>NZ_CP170448.1:0-4840724 GCF_042466685.1 Vreelandella sp. F11
GTGTCACTGACGCTTTGGCAACAGTGCCTGGACAACCTGCAGGATGAGCTGAATTCACAGCAGTTCAATACCTGGATACGCCCGCTGCAGGCAGAAGAAGGAGAGTCCAACGAGCTGCGCTTATTGGCGCCGAATCGCTTTGTGCGCGATTGGGTGAGCGATAAGTATGCCAAGCGGATTAGTGAGCTGATGCGAGAGCTTGCACCGGCTAAACCGCCTAAGGTAAGCCTGACGGTGGGCAGTCGCCGCTTGGCAACCCAGGCTCCTCAGCATCGTGATTTAGGTAATCCTGTATCAGCTTCATCTCCGCGGCCAGCATCGCCAGCGGTACATACGCCGCCACGTGGCGATATTGCTGATGAGCGCGAAATCGACAAGCTGCGTGATGAAGCGCCGAGCCGACGTAATAATGAACGTCAGGTACAGGTAGAGGGGAGTCTGAAGCATGGCAGTGGGCTCAACCCTAATTTTACTTTCGATACGTTTGTGGAAGGTAAGTCGAACCAGTTAGCACGCGCGGCCTCTCGACAGGTGTCTGAAAACCCTGGTGGCGCTTATAACCCCTTATTCTTATACGGCGGCGTCGGTTTGGGTAAAACCCACTTGATGCATGCGGTGGGGAATGCTTTGGCAACTCGACGTGAAAACGCTCGGGTGGTGTACCTTCACTCAGAGCGTTTTGTCGCCGATATGGTAAAAGCGCTCCAACTTAACGCCATCAATGACTTTAAACGCTTTTACCGCAGTGTTGATGCGTTACTCATTGATGATATTCAATTTTTTGCGGGAAAAGAGCGTTCGCAAGAAGAGTTCTTTCATACCTTCAACGCACTTTTGGAGGGGGGGCAGCAGATGATCCTCACCTCAGACCGCTATCCGAAAGAGATCAGTGGGGTAGAAGAGCGCCTTAAGTCACGCTTTGGTTGGGGGCTTACCGTCGCCATTGAGCCACCGGAGCTTGAAACCCGGGTGGCTATCTTGATGAAAAAGGCCGACCAAGCTAAGGTCGATTTGCCTCATGATGCGGCTTTCTTTATTGCTCAGAAAATTCGTTCCAACGTGCGCGAATTGGAAGGGGCATTGAAAAAAGTCATTGCTGATTCGCACTTTATGGGTAAAACGATTACCCAAGACTTTATTCGAGAGTCCCTGAAAGACCTGTTAGCCCTTCAGGATAAGCAGGTAGGGGTTGATAATATTCAGCGTACGGTTGCTGAATATTACAAAATCAAGGTGGCGGATCTGCTGTCCAAGCGCCGTTCACGTTCAGTTGCTCGCCCTCGTCAGGTGGCGATGGCGCTTGCTAAGGAACTAACCAATCACAGCTTGCCTGAGATTGGCGATGCCTTTGGTGGGCGTGACCACACAACGGTGTTGCACGCTTGCCGAAAAGTGAAATCATTGCAGGAAGAGAGCGCGGATATTCGTGAGGATTACAAGAATTTACTGCGCCTGTTGACCAGTTAATCACCCCATGGGACGGGCCTGTTACGCGCAGGTCTTTCAGGTTATAGAACCGGAGTATTGATGAAATTTTCGATTTCCCGAGAGGCGCTGCTACGTCCGCTGACTCTGGTCGCTGGTGTTGTTGAGCGTCGTCAAACGCTGCCAGTACTGTCTAATGTGCTGATTCAAGTTGAGGGTGACCAGGTGTCGCTCACCGGCACTGATTTAGAAGTCGAGCTCGTTGGTCGCACGGTGGCAAGCCAGGTCGATCAGGCAGGTTCTGCGACAGTGCCCGCGCGTAAGTTGATGGATATTTGTAAATCACTACCCGATCAGTCGGACATTCAGCTGGGTGTGGAAGAGGGGCGTGCGGTACTTCGCAGTGGTCGTTCGCGTTTCACTCTTTCGACTCTCCCAGTGGCTGAATTTCCCAATATTGAGGATGCAGACGGTAGTCAAGAGATTAGTGTGCCCCGTGGCACCTTAAAGCACCTGATCGAAGCTACCTCGTTTGCTATGGCGCAGCAGGATGTGCGTTATTACCTCAACGGTATGCTACTGGAAATTCAAAGCAATTTACTGCGCACTGTTGCCACTGACGGGCACCGCCTGGCGATGTGTTCGCGCCCAATCGAAGTCTCTGTTAGCCAGTCTCAAAAGTTGATTGTGCCGCGCAAGGGTATTTTAGAGCTATCACGACTGTTAGATGATAGCGATGAGCCTGTCAGTTTAACGCTTGGCTCCAGCCATGTGCGTGCTCATACCGGTGACTTTACCTTCACCTCCAAGTTAATCGACGGTAAATTTCCTGACTATGAGCGCGTCGTTCCACGTAATGGCGATAAGGTATTGATTGCAGAGCGTGCCGAGCTGCGTCAGGTGCTTTCGCGTACTGCCATCCTCTCTAATGAGAAGTACCGCGGTGTGCGTCTTTATCTTGAGGAGAATAACCTCAAAGTGATGGCTAACAACCCGGAGCAGGAAGAGGCCGAGGAGAATATCGCCGTTGAGTACAACGGTGGGGCGATGGAAGTTGGTTTTAACGTTGGCTATTTGGTTGATGTGTTAACCGTGCTTAATGAAGATCGCGTACAAATTACCCTGGCTGATCCCAACAGCAGTGCTTTGTTGGAAGAGCCCGGCGGTGGCGATGCGCTTTATGTTGTTATGCCTATGCGTCTGTAAACGGTTTTGTATAGAGGCATGACAATCGATACGGCAGGCCATGTTAGCGGCGCTTCTGGTAGCAGAAGCGCCGCTAACGCGTTGCAATACTCGCTTTCGAGGACTTTTAAGTGGTGATAATAGGATGAGCCTGACACTGCTTAATTTTCACGCTGTGCGCAACCTGCAGCCTGTTGAGATGACGCCCTCTTCGCGCATCAATGTCATTAGTGGTGCCAATGGAAGTGGAAAAACCAGCCTATTGGAAGGTATCCATATTCTAGGAATGGGGCGCTCTTTTCGCACGCGTCAGTTAAAACACGTGATCCAGATGGATCAGCCGTATATGACGCTGTATGGGCGTTTAAGTGGTGAGCCTGAGGTCACCCTTGGCGTACGCCGGTTACGTGCGCAGAGGGAGCTGGAGCTGCGTTTGAAAGGCGACAAGAACGCTCGGTTGGCGGAGCTGGTAGAGGCGATGCCCCTTCAGTTAATTAACCCAGATGCTTTTCGATTGCTTGAAGGTTCTCCCGCCGGTCGTCGTGAGTTTCTTGACTGGGGTGTGTTTCACGTGAAACACGATTTTTTAGCCATCTGGAAGCACACCCGGCGTGCATTGAAACATCGGAATGCGCTGCTCAGGCGTGGTAGAATACATCCTCAGGAAATGGCGGTGTGGGAGCATGAGCTAGCTGTTTGGGGCGAGCAGATGGATACGCTTCGTCGAGATTGGTTCAGCAACTTTTTACCGGTCTTTGAAGAGACCCTTAGAGTACTGCTTCCCTTGCCAGGCTTGTCGCTCCATTACGCCAGAGGTTGGGACAAAGAGAGATCTCTTGCTGCAGTGTTGCAAGATAGTCGGCCAACCGATCAGCAGATGGGGTTTACTCAGCAAGGCCCACAGCGCGCAGACTTACGCATCAGGATAAATAAACAGCCTGCTGTTGAAGTGCTTTCCAGAGGCCAGCAAAAGTTAGTGGTGAGTGCGCTAAAGCTCGCCCAGGGGCGGTTTCTGGAAAGAACAGCACAGCGGCACTGTATATATCTTATCGATGATTTGCCAGCAGAGCTTGACGAGCAGAATCGGCAACAGTTTTGTGAGCTACTCGAAGATATGCAGTGCCAAGCATTTATTACCAGTGTCGAACCTTCTGCATTAAAAAATGCCTGGCACACTGGAACCCCTGTAGGAATGTTTCACGTGAAACATGCCAAAGAGGGTCTCAGTGAATTGCTAAGCGATAGCTAGTTGTAGACCGCTAAATGTGTGGCTAAGCAAGCTGCCGCGGTGATGCCAGCGCAGGAAGGGGTAGGCGATACGGGATGAGGCAGACTTCACGACGGAGTGGTCAATGAGCGAGCAGGCTTACGATTCATCAAGCATTAAGGTGCTCAAGGGACTGGACGCGGTGCGTAAGCGCCCAGGTATGTATATTGGTGACACCGACGACGGTACCGGGCTGCACCACATGGTCTTCGAATTGGTGGATAACTCCATCGACGAGGCGCTGGCTGGGCATTGCAGCGAAATTCGCGTTGTCATTCACCCGGATGAGTCGGTCACCGTTAGCGATAACGGTCGCGGCGTACCTACCGAACTGCATGAAGGGGAGGGGGTTTCTGCTGCTGAAGTTATCATGACGGTTCTGCACGCCGGCGGTAAATTCGACGATAATTCCTATAAGGTTTCCGGTGGTTTGCACGGTGTAGGCGTTTCCGTCGTCAATGCGCTTTCCGCGGAGCTGCGCTTGACGATTTGGCGCCAAGGGGAAGTGTTTGAGCAAATGTATCATCATGGTGTCCCTCAAGCACCATTAGCTGTTGTAGGCAAAACCGAAAAAAGCGGTACGCGTGTTCATTTCCGGCCATCTCCAGAAACGTTTGGCAATATCGAGTTTCATTTTGATATTTTAGCTAAGCGACTGCGTGAACTCTCTTTCTTGAACTCTGGCGTGGCCATTCGGTTGATGGATGAGCGCAGCGGTAAAGAGGAGCTGTTCCATTACGAAGGCGGTTTAAGAGCCTTTGTTGACCACCTCAATACGAACAAGAGCGTGATTAACCCTGTGTTCCACTTTAACGCTGTTCGTGATGATGGCGTTGAGGTTGAGGTAGCCATGCAGTGGAGCGAAGCCTTCACTGAAAATATTTTCTGCTATACCAATAATATTCCCCAGCGAGATGGTGGCGCCCACTTGGCGGGGTTTCGTGCTGGCCTTACCCGTACGCTCAACAACTATATTGAAGCGGAAAATTTGCTCAAAAAAGCCAAGGTTAACACCACTGGTGACGATGCGCGTGAGGGATTGACCGCGATTATTTCGGTTAAAGTGCCGGATCCAAAATTCTCGTCTCAAACCAAAGATAAGCTGGTTTCCAGTGAAGTGAAAACAGCGGTTGAACAGGAAATGAGTCGCCTGTTTTCCGAGTATCTCGTTGAAAAGCCTAACGAAGCCAAGGCAATCGTTAATAAGATGCTAGACGCGGCACGTGCCCGCGAAGCAGCCCGAAAAGCGCGGGATATGACCCGACGCAAAGGCGCGCTGGATATTGCCGGGTTACCTGGTAAGTTGGCGGATTGTCAGGAAAAAGATCCTAGCCAGTCGGAGCTGTACCTGGTGGAGGGTGACTCGGCAGGTGGTAGTGCCAAACAGGGGCGCGACCGTCGTACGCAGGCTATTTTGCCACTCAAGGGTAAAATTCTGAACGTGGAGAAAGCGCGTTTCGATAAAATGCTCTCCTCAGCAGAAGTGGGTACGTTAATTACTGCACTGGGCTGTGGTATTGGCCGTGAGGAGTTTAATCCCGATAAGTTACGTTACCACTCGGTTATTATCATGACCGATGCCGACGTAGACGGCTCCCACATCCGCACCCTGCTGCTGACGTTCTTCTTCCGTCAGATGCCGGAATTGATTGAGCGTGGTCATATCTTCATCGCCCAGCCGCCGCTGTATAAAATTAAGCGTGGTAAGCAAGAGCTCTATTTGAAAGACGAGCAGGCGATGGTGGACTACTTAACAACGACGGCGCTAGACGGTGCAGGCCTGCATGTTAACGCAAATGCACCGGGTATTTCCGGCTCCCAGCTCGAAGCACTAGTGAACCAGTATCGCAATGTCATGAAGCGAATTGATCGTTTATCACGGGTTTATCCCAATGAAGTGCTTAAACAGATTATCCATGTTTCGGCACTGAAAGGTGAAGAGAGCCTGAAAGATCGCGTGACCATGCAAAACTGGATTGATGAACTTCAGAAAGTTATGGACGATATGGTGGCCTATGAAGGTGGGCCACGTTATCACTTCCATCTACAAGAGGATTCTGAGCGTGGGCTCTTCTTACCGACTGTGTCGCTGGTTGCTCACGGTGTGACCACGGAGTATAGGTGGGGGCTCGACTTCTTTGAAAGTGCCGACTACAGGGGAATTGCCGAGTTGGGTGAAACCCTGGATGGCTTCCTGGAAGAGGGTGCCTTTATTGCCCGTGGCGAGCGTCAGAAGCCTGTATCGCACTTCTCAGAAGTACTTGCATGGCTGATGCAAGAGGGACAGCGTGGGCTATCCGTACAGCGCTACAAAGGACTGGGTGAAATGAACCCGGATCAGCTCTGGGATACCACCATGGATCCCGATAGCCGCCGCATGCTGCGGGTGACTATCGAAGATGCCGTGGGTGCCGATATGATGTTCAATACCTTGATGGGTGACGACGTTGAGCCGCGTCGTGACTTTATTGAGACCAACGCACTGGTGGCAAATTTAGACGTGTAAGATATGAATGTGCTCGTAAGTGTTTCACGTGAAACACTACGTTAACGAGCCTTGCCTTAATATGATTTAATGCCACTATGAAAAGCGCCGCTATGGAATACGTAGCGGCGCTTTTTTGGTAGATAGATGGGTAGGGAGAATTGGGCAGGAGAGAGTAGTTCGTTGCAGCCAAGTTTCTTAGGCAATGCAGAACGCAAAGCGGTATGACTCCCCAGCTGGTATCGCGGGCTATCTAATGAGCCACTCAACAAATTGCGCTAAATCATCGAACACCTTGGCTTTTTCAAGGCCAACGCCTCTTTGCTCCGTCTTAACTCCTTTTCCTGTTCTGACCAGTGCTGTTTTACAGCCTACTGCTTCGCCCGCCTGAAGATCCCGTAGACTATCACCGACCATCCAGCTTCCTGTTAAGCTTGCTAACCCAAGGTGTTGTTGTATGTTTAGCAGCATTCCTGGTAAGGGCTTACGGCATATACAATTATCATCTGGCCCATGGGGACAGTACGCGATATGAGCAATACCCCCGCCTTCAGCTTCTACTAACGCCGTTAGCTGGTCGTGCATCGCATGAAGGGTGGCTTCATCATAATAGCCACGGGCAATGCCCGATTGATTCGTTGCGACGGCAACGGTGTATCCTGCTTGAGTAAGGCGGGCAATGGCAGTGATTGAAGCGGGGTAGGGCACCCACTCGTCGAGAGATTTGATGTAGTTATCAGAGTCATGGTTGATGACACCGTCTCGATCCAGGATGACAAGGGTATCTGCACTTAGCATAGTGATCCTATTGGTACGGTTGCCGACGATACGTTCTGCCCGCCAGTTTTCAAACTATCTTACCCTGATCTGGCAAAAGTGTTTCACGTGAAACACATACTCCCGTCAAACAACAAAAAGCCCAACCGTTAGGGCTGGGCTTGGGTTGCGAACCATTAGCCGATGACTACTGAGGGAGCAGCGAGATATCGGCGACTTCTAAAAACAGCGCTTGAAGGCTAGCAAGAAGCGCTAAGCGATTGCGCTGAATAGCCGGATCATCTGCCATCACCATTACCTGTTCAAAGAAAGCATCCACCGGATCGCGTAGTGTGGCAAGTGCATCAAGTGCTCGCTGGTAATCACCCGCCGCAAAGAGTGGCGCCACTTGTGTCTGGCTACCCGTTACAGCGTCAAATAGGGCGCGCTCGGCGTCTTCCTGTAACAAGCTTTGATCGACGGATGTGCTGCCGTCATGGGCCTGTTTACTTAAAATATTCGAAACCCGCTTGTTGGCAGCGGCTAGTGCTGCGGCTTCGTCACGCTGGGCAAAGGCCTTCACAGCACGGAGACGGCGAGCGAAGTCGAGCGGGTTGGTAACCGGTCGGGCGCGCACAGCAAGATACATTTCAGCGCTGATGCCCTCTTCCTGGCCCCAGGCACGGAAGCGATCCAACATATACGTCAGCACATCCTCAACTAAGCCGTCCGCCTTAGGTAAGTCCTGGTGCTGCTCTGCGGCAGCGGTGAGCAGCTCACGCAGATCGAGATTGAGCTCACCTTTGACCAGAATGTTCAGTACACCAATAGACGCACGACGTAGGGCGAAAGGATCTTTTGCACCGGTAGGGCGCTGACCAATCCCGAAGATACCTACCAGGGTATCCAGTCTATCCGCCAGAGCTAATGCCTTGCCTGTAGCACTTTGAGGGATCGCATCAGTAGCAAAGCGCGGCAGGTACTGCTCCTCAAGGGCTTGGGCAACTTCCGCGGGTTCGCCATCCTGCTCGGCGTAATACCGCCCCATAATGCCCTGAAGCTCGGGGAATTCGAGCACCATCTCGGTGACCAGGTCACACTTGGCAAGTGCCACGGCGCGCTGTGCGTAATCGACGTTGCCATTGATGCGTTGGGCGATAAAGGTCACGATAGCCGCGCTACGACGCGCTTTATCCGCCAGGGTGCCTAACTGCTGCTGGAAGACCACGCTTTCCAACAGGGGAATGCGCGAAGCAAGGGTTCGCTTACGGTCGGTGTCGTAGAAAAACGCTGCATCGGCTAAGCGCGGGCGAATAACTTTCTCGTTACCGGCAATCACCTGATCGGGATCAGCGCTGTCGATATTAGCAATGGTGATAAACAGCGGTTTTAACTTGCCAGCATCGTCCAGCAGGTGAAAATATTTTTGGTTAGCCTGCATGGAGGAGATCAAGCACTCGGCGGGTACTTCCAGAAAGCGCTCATCAAAGCTACCGGTCAGGGCCACCGGCCATTCAACCAAACCGCTCACTTCTACTAGAAGGTCTTCATCGATAACGGCATTGGCCTCCTGAACTTCGGCCTCTGCTAATACCTGCTCACGGATGCGCTCGCGGCGCTGCTCTCGATCCACCAGTACATAGGCATTTTCCAGCGTAGCCACATACTCCTCAGCGTGTGCCAGCTGAATAGCATCTGGGGCATGGAAGCGGTGACCATAGGTCGTGCAGCTAGCTTCTAGGCCAAGTGCCTCGGCGGCCACTACGTCGCTACCGTAAAGTGCTACCAGCCAGTGTACAGGACGGGAAAACTCAACTCGTGAGGCACCCCAACGCATGTTTTTAGGCACGGGGAGGGTGCTGATTGATTTGCGGATAATCTCAGGTAGCAGTGCTTGAATAGATTCTCCCTGCTGCTGTTCACGAAAACCTAACCAGGTACCTTTATCGGTTTCTAAATGAATCAGTTCGTCGACGCTTACACCACAAGAGCGGGCAAAGCCTTCCGCGGCTTTAGTGGCAACGCCATCCTTAAAGGCAGCCGCCAGCGCTGGACCGCGACGCTCAACGTCGCGGTCGGGCTGTTTATCAGCCAGTTCACGCACTTGTACCGCTAAGCGGCGTGGCGTTGCATATGCAATAACGCTGGCGAAGGGAACATCCGCTTCTTGCAGGCCTTTCTCTACTCCTGCGGCAAACGCATCGGAAAGCGCGTCTAGGGCCGTGGGAGGAAGCTCTTCTGCACCGATTTCTAGTAAAAGCGTATTAACAGCCATTAGTCGTCTCCCTGGTCGGCGAGTAGCTCTTGTAACAGTTCTCGGCGAAGATTTTCTGGCGCCATGGGGAAACCTTCGGCCTTACGCGACTCAAAGTAAGCAGTGGCGACATCCCGGGCCATAGTGCGTACGCGTAGGATAAAGCGCTGACGTTCGGTGACCGAGATAGCATGACGGGCGTCCAGCAGGTTAAAGGTGTGCGATGCCTTTAGAACTTGCTCGTAGGCTGGGAGCGGCAGGCTGGCAGTGAGCAACTTGCCACACTCTTTTTCCTGGTGATCGAAGTTGGCAAATAGCTGATCAACGTCAGCGTGTTCAAAGTTGTAGGTGGATTGTTCGCGCTCGTTTTGCAGGTAAACATCGCCGTAAGTCACTTTGCTGCCGTCGGGGGCAATGGCCCAAACGAGATCATAAACGCTGTCGACGTCCTGCAGGTACATGGCAATACGCTCAAGTCCATAGGTCAGTTCGCCGGTGACGGGGTAGCATTCGATGCCACCTGCCTGCTGGAAGTAGGTAAACTGGGTGACTTCCATGCCGTTTAACCATATTTCCCAGCCCAGGCCCCAGGCGCCTAGGGTAGGGGATTCCCAGTTATCTTCGACAAAGCGGATATCGTGAACCAGCGGATCAAGTCCAAGACGTTTGAGCGAGCCCAGATAAAGATCCTGCAGGTTGCTCGGCGACGGCTTCATCACTACCTGGAACTGGTAGTAGTGCTGAAGGCGGTTAGGGTTTTCGCCATAGCGGCCATCAGTAGGACGGCGGGAAGGCTGTACATAGGCTGCGTTCCAGCTTTCGGGGCCAATCGCCCGCAGGAAGGTGGCGGGGTGGAAGGTGCCCGCGCCGACTTCCATATCGAGCGGCTGAAGGATGACGCAACCCTGTTCTGCCCAGTACTGCTGCAGAGCAAGGATCAAGCCTTGAAAGGTCGACACATCGGGTGTCGATTGGTTTGTCGAGACACTCATCGCGGAAAGCACCGTTGGCCATGAATTCATAAGGCGTCAAGTATACAATCCTAGGCAGATGGGTTATAGGCACATAGGCCAACAAGTCGCTTTAGATTAGGAGAACAGTATGATTGTGGTAACAGGCGGTGCCGGTTTTATCGGGGCCAACATAGTCGAAGCATTGAATGCCCGTGGGCGAAACGATGTGATGGTCGTTGACGATTTGCGCGATGGTACCAAATTCGTCAATTTGGCCGACTGCACGCTGGCGGATTACCTCGATAAGGACGATTTCCTTACCAGGGTAAAAGCTGCCCTACGCGGTGATAGCATCGACCTACCCAAGATTGATGCTATTTTCCATGAAGGCGCCTGCTCGGATACCACCGAGTGGGATGGCCACTACATGATGGAGAATAATTTCGAGTACTCCAAAGTACTGCTTAATTACTGCGAGCAGCAGGGCATTCCCTTCTTATACGCCTCGTCAGCCGCTACCTATGGAGGCAGTGAGGTGTTCAAAGAGCTGCCCGAGTGCGAAAAGCCGCTAAACGTATACGGCTATTCAAAGCTGTTGTTCGATCAGCACGTGCGTTCGCGCTGGAGCGAGTTAACCACGCAAGTAGTGGGCTTTCGTTACTTTAATGTCTATGGCCCCCGTGAACAGCATAAGGGCAAAATGGCCAGTGTGGCCTATCACAATCATCTGCAAATTCGTAATGGTGAAACGCTCAAGCTGTTTGGCGCCTACGACGGTTTTGATGCCGGTATGCAGAGCCGTGACTTCGTTTATGTCGGCGATGTGGTCGATGTAAACCTATGGTTTTTGGATCATCCCGAACAGTCCGGCATTTTTAATCTGGGGACTGGTCGTGCGGAACCCTTTAAAGCGATTGGCGAGGCGGTCATCGACTTTTACGGCAAGGGTGAGATTGACTACATTGCGTTTCCCGAAGAGCTTAAAGGGCGCTATCAGAGCTATACCCGAGCTGATATCAGCCGGCTACGTGAGAGTGGCTGCGATGTTGAGTTTAAAACCGTTGCTCAAGGGGTGAAGGCCTACCTGGAGTGGCTAAATGGCTAACTCAGCTCAGCGACTGCTGGTGATTGGCCCCTCATGGGTGGGTGATATGGTCATGGCACAGAGCCTGTTCATGACCTTAAAAGCCCGTCAGCCAGGGGCGACAATCGCGGTGGTGGCACCAGCCTGGTCTCAGCCTATTTTAGAGCGTATGCCTGAAGTGGATGAAGTGCTGCCGCTGGCCGTGGGTCACGGTGAGTTTGGCCTGTCTAGCCGCCGCGAACTCGCTAATCGGCTGCGCGGGCGTTTTGACCGCGCCATTGTACTGCCTCGCTCTTGGAAAGCTGCACTGGTGCCCTTTATGGCGCGTATTCCTGAGCGTATAGGCTTTCTAGGTGAGCACCGTTATGGGCTTCTCAAGGAGCGCCGCAAGCTCGACAAGCAAGTGCTGGATCAAACGGTGAAGCGTTTTGTATCGCTGGGCCTCCCTTTGGAAGAGGCGGCCAGCGGTGAGTTTGCGCTGCCCAAGCCACGCCTGCAGATAGACCGCGATAACTTGGTCAATTTACGCCTGACACACTCGCTCTCTTCGCGCACGGCGATTGGCATGATGCCGGGCGCTGAGTATGGCCCCGCCAAGCAGTGGCCGGTGAGTTATTTTCATACATTAGCCAAACGGCTGGTGAAAGAGGGTTTTGAAGTACGCGTACTCGGTGGGGCAAAGGATCATCCTGCGGGAGAACAGATCACGCAGGGGCTTTCCCATGCCCATAACCTGTGTGGCAAAACACAGCTGGCTGATGCGGTTGATCTGCTGGCGGACTGCCGGCAGGTCGTTACCAATGACTCGGGGTTAATGCATGTGGCTGCCGCGGTCGGCGTTCGCATCCATGCACTGTACGGTTCTTCATCGCCTGCCTACACGCCGCCATTGACCGATAACGCTGTCATCCATTACCTAGCGCTCTCTTGCTCTCCCTGCTTTCAACGTACCTGCCCATTGGGGCACACCAACTGCCTTAATCAGCTCAGCGTTGAGCAAGTCCATCGACAGATTCATGCGGCTCCTCAGTGGGAGAGCGTGATTGTTAATGGATGAGCTCGACTTCGTCTGCCACATCAGCAGGCGTTTCCAGAGTTTGTTCTTGAGAGGGGGCTTGTGAAGATTCATCGGGCTCGCGCCGCTGCGGGGAGATGCCCTCCCAAAGGCGGTGCTGCAGCGCTGTCTCCTCTCGCAAGCGTTCATTAAGCACTTCGATACCATGCGCCTCTACCAGCGTTCGGTTATTGCTGAAAAGCGACGTGCCTAGGCCTGCGCGGTCGCGCTCCAATGTAAAGCCCAACGCATCGAGTATCGTAGGGAAAACATCCAGCATGGTAGCGTCTCGCCGGATACGCTGTGGCTTGATACCGTCACTCAGCATGATAAGCGTATTGTCGCGGTCTAACGCGGTCAGTTGATCCCAGACAGAAACGCGCATCGTCAAATGGTCGCTAAGTATGACCACTAAGGTGTTATCGAGAAGCCCCTCGGACTCTAAACGTTCAACCAGATTTCGTGCAAGCCAAGTAGAGCATTTCACCGAATAAAGAATATCTTGCCCATCGAACTCCCCCTGCTCTTCCACACAAGACTGTGAGGGATAGCCATTTGGCGCATGGCCTGCCAAGTTCAGGCTAACCACGCTCCAGGGGCCATTATCTTCATTGTCTAATCGTCTGATCTCATCGGCTGTGATGTCATACAGCGTATCGTCATACAGCCCCCAGCTATTAACGTACTCAGGATCCTCTAGCAGGGGCTCTAAATCTTCACGGCCTTTGACCGTATCGAATTGATGTCCGCGGTAGAACAGTCCTTTACCGGCGAACTGTGTGCTAGCACCGCCTAGATAGCTTAGTTGGTAGCCCTGTTCCGCAAGGATGTCTCCCAGGCAATCAACGCCAGGGACAACCTTTGATAGAGGCTCAAACTGGCTATCATGGAGAAGTCCTGCGGGCATCAGCGGCACTCCGCACTGACTGGCAATCATGCCAGCCATCGTCCACCCCGTGTTGTCCATTTGGCGCACGCCCTCAAAAACAGCACCTTGTTCACCTAGGGCGTTAAGGTCGGCGTAGGCATCCCCAAATAGCTCATTGGAGTAGGTGCGCTCAATGCTTTCCAGGTACAGAATGAGCAAGTTAGGTGCATCCCTTAGCGCTTCAGTGGGAGGCGGCTTGTAGCGCCGATCCAGCCACGCACCATCATCGGTGACAATCGACGCGCTGCGTTGGCCTAGGCCGTAAAGTAGCGGGTTGCTAGCCAATAGCAGAATAGCAAAAAAACGCTCAGCTAAGCGCCAGCGCTGGTCATGACGTGATAGCCACGTTACCGCTGCCAGTACGCCGATCATTATCAGCGTATAGAGCAGCGCGGAAATCATTTTACCTGCCCCACCATGTTTGGCCATACCGGCTTGAAGGTGAAAAAACACCGCGCCGAGATCGACGATACCAAAGCTATCCGCAAGGTAAACGTAAACACCCCAGAGGCTTAGCGGTAACAGCGACCAGGGCCACATTTTGCGATAACGAGCGTTCGCAGGGTGGCCCCAGCGTAACTTTAAGCCCACGCCAATCCACATGGCCGCTACAAAAAATAGCGTCCACCAGGGCAAGCGGGTCATTACCGTGGTAGCGTAACCCAGGCACAGGCCAATTAGCGTCAGTGCGATGGTGGCCAGCCTAGCTGTATCCCATGCAATGAAAGAGCGATAACTTCTGATGACTAAATACCTAATTTAAACAGTGAAGATGGCTATGACAGAAAAATTGATAGCTCTGATGATAACGGCTACTCAGGAAGATGTTGATGGGTGCGCTCGAAATATTTCTGCATCACCAAAAGGCCCATCAAACGCTCCTGGCCCGTATTCGTAAATTGAGCGAAGTAGCGGTTGGCATTACCGATAATTTTTTTGGCCGCCGCTGGGTTGTCACGATAATAGATGACTTTTTCCTCCAGGTCTGAATAATCATCCTTGAGCTTCACATAGTGATAGTCAGGTAACAAAGTGCCTTCCATAAACCATGTTTCAAAGCGCGGCTTGCGCATAAAGCAGAGTGAATTGGAGGCCATTATCCATTTGAGATTTGTTGCAACATCTTTGCCTTCTATACTGAGCACGAATTTATACTTCAGTTGCTCTTGCACCGACATAAAATGGCGATGCCAAGGCTGGCCATGCGCATTTTTGTGAATATCGCCCACGTTACATAGCGGGTGGTCATAGAAATCTCGAACGAATTGACGCCGGTACTCTTGATGACAAGAGCCCCGCCATACTATAAGGTCAAGCTTGTCATCATAGCGGTAAGGGTCTTTCACCGTGTAATAATGGCGAACACGGTTTAACTTAAGTAAAATCGAGTTTTGATTGTGGTCATTAATGGGACGGCTTTTTACCAAGGTAGGCACGTCTGGCACGGTGGTTACATCACCAAAGCGATGGCAGAAGCGTAGTTCAGGCGGAAAGTAGCGCAGTACGCTGAGCAAGTCCAAATAATAGGTGCCACTTTTTTCGCGCTTGAAACTAGATAAGCTTATAGCCTCCTCAGGTAGTTCAACGTTTTTCTCCAGCTGATTACAGTAATTAACTCGGAGAAGTAGCTGCTGCTGCTCCTCTTTTGACAATTGCTCTAGTGAGCGAAGTAAGTTTAATCTTTGCCGTTGCAGAAACGTACTGGGGATCAGGCGGTGAACGGTATGTTGCGCATAAAAGCCTAGCTTATGAAGGTTCTTATGCGCTTTTGCAGAAGCCGCCAACATCATCATTCGCTCACTATGGTTTGATAGAGGTGCCAGTACGATGCAGTCATTGACTGCGGGCTATAATGAGCTAAACGCTCAGTGGCTCCTTGGGCCAATCGCTGCCGAAGAGTGGCATCCTGTCTTAATCGCAAAATACCATTAGCCAGTGCATCGGCGTCGCCGGAGGGTATCAGTAACCCTGTCTGCTCATGCTTGACGATATCGGGTATGCCACCAACGTTGGTAGCAATGACAGGAACACCGAGCTGCATGACATCCAGTAACACCGAGCCCAAGCCTTCATTGCGCGAAGGAAATGCAAACACATCCAGTCCAGCCAGATAGTCGGCAATATTACTTTTAAACCCCAACCAGGAAACGTTGCCAAGCGATGAGTATTCTGTTTTTAGCGTTTCCGTATCTTCGCCATCGCCCAGCAAAATAAACTGTATATCAGGTGCTTGGTGTTCAAGTTTCTGAGCCGCTTGTAATAGCACTCGCTGGCCTTTATGACGATCAACCACTGCGCCCGCATGGCCGACCAAAAACTTATCGGCAAAATCATTACGGAAATTATGCGTCGCCTCAGACGAGGGTATTAAGTGGGCATAGGCACTGGCTATTAAAGTAACGTCGCCACACTGTTTATCTTCCAGAAGCCCCTTTATAACGTGGGAAAGGGCAACTCTGGCGGATGCATGAGAGTAACTCTGTTGGTTAAACCATTTCCGTTTGACGGGTGAATCGACACGGCGAGTAATTAAGTAGGGCGTGCCTTTTAGACGGTAGTGTAAGTAGGCCCAGTGAACCCCTTTTGCATCGTGGGCGTGCACCAGCTGGGTCCTGCCGAAACGAAAATGTCCTGCTAACTGATGATTGGCTGAATGAAAATCGAGTCGCGCTACACCCTTCAGGTGTTGGCGCATGGGAGAGTCACGACGGCAAACCAGCGTTTGTTTAATTTTGTTTGATGACTGCTCTGCTAGCGTCTTAATTAGTAACTCAGTTTGGCGCTCGCCGCCACGAAAACCACGCGCCAAATTGACATGGGTAATATGCATCAATCACCAAACCTTTTTAAAGTCTTCGGCTTCGAGGACTTTTGGGTCGCGCTGATATTCGAGTAGCTTGGCATACTTTAAGTAGCTATTGAGTCCTGCGCTGATCGCAACGGTCATGCCATCGACCCCGCCCATGAAGCCTCGCTGAAAAATATATTTGCGTATAAAGGCGTTCAGACCGTGTGCAAACGGTGAGAAAGCGTTGGCCCGTTTTCCCTTTTGAAACATGATTTTGGCCGCTCGACCGCTGAAATTGCGTCCTGGCTTGGCAAATAACTGGCCTAGGTTCGCAAAGGAGTAATGCACTATATCTGCGTTAATGCGCTTGGGGTTAGAAGCCCCTATGCTGGCGTGCTGTTTTACATCAGCAAAGCGAGCATGGTGTCGGTTGTAGAGTCGAATGCAGTAATCCGGATACCATCCACAGACTCTAATCCAGCGTGAGCCAATCATATTGCGACGACGAAAGGCAAAGGCGTCATGTCCGGTTGCAGAAAGGTCGAGCTGCCTTATCGCTTCGACCATCTCTGGCGTTAGGCGTTCATCGGCGTCTAAGCTGAGCACCCAGTCATTCTTTACATGCGCTAGTGCGATATTTTTTTGAATGCCGTCGCCTAAGTAGGCCTGTTGAACCACCTGGGCACCTAACTCACGCGCGATAGCGGTGGTTCGATCCTGGCTGCCTGAATCCACTACAACGATGTCATCGCATACTTGGCGAGCAGACGTAATGCAGTCCGCAATATTGGCTTCTTCGTTAAAGGTAATAATATTAGCCGATATCATGAAACAGGCATCTCTTGTAGAAAGGCGGAAGTAATGTGTGCTGGAGAAAAACGTTCCAGCCAACGTTCATCAATAGCGTAGCCGTCCGCTTCAAGAATGCCATCAACACGGGCCGCTAACGCCTCCGGCGTCATGTCACAAAGGTAAGCTTCCAGCTCTCCTGCCATAATATCACGTACCCCGCCTGGACAATCGACCGAGACAATAGGCGTTTGGCAAGCCAGCGCTTCAAGCAACACAATCCCAAGACCTTCGTGGGCAGAGCTCAAGATGAATAGGCGCGCATGATGCATCCAAGGATAAGGGTTTAATTGGCGACCGACAAAAGACACCCGCGCTGCAATCCCCAGCTCACCGGCTAGTGCTTCCAGCTCTGCACGCAGTGGCCCCTCGCCAACAATCACCAGCGGAAGGGTAGTGTGCATCTTGGCGTATGCTCGTAGCAGTAGGTGGTGATTTTTTTGCGGTACCAAGCGTGCTACGTTGAGTAAATACGGTGCAGTGGGCCGCTCTGGAGTATCTTCGTACATGGCTTTGCGAATGGTTGCTAAAGGGCATGGATTGGTGATGGTTCTCAGCGAGAACGGTTGGACTTGTAACGCCTGCAGGGCAGTGGCGACTTGCTTTTCGACACCGTTGGATACAGTAACTAAGTGTTTGTTATGAAAGAGGCAGCGTGCTTTTAGCCGCTCTAGCCAGGCAGCATGGCCTGGGGTCGCTTTGACGATATTCTCAAGAACATAACAGGCACGGTGATCTTGGAAAGACCACACCGTCTCAAAGGTACCGATACCGCGGAAAATTATCCGGTCAAAAGTGCCATATTGACGCTCAAGGCGATGTATTTCACGGCGGAAAAGTTTGCCACCCCACCAGCCCGACAATAAAAAGTAGCTCTTCCTTAACACGCTATTGAGCAAGCGTGCCACCACCTCGATAATGCCACCCACACCTGATGTCCACATAGCACGAGATAGTGCAAAATGGTGGACATTTACCCGCGCATTGCTCGGTTCTAACTGAGGCGGGCGCGGCTTAAAGTACATCAAATGGCTCTCATGACCCTGTTCAGCAAAAGCGTCGGCAAGGTTCACCGCCACTCGCTCCATGCCGCCAATTTTTAAAGTACGTACGACAATGAGTACTTTCATGTGGGCGATTCCTCTAGACGAGGCGGAAGTTCCAATACAGGGTTGCACTGCAGTTGCTGGCGGCGGCGTCGATTCTTAAACCACGCCAGCATTTGCTTCAAACGCAGCTGCAGGGAGGGTTGATGTGTTTGTACAGACGGTGGCCACGGTGTTAATGAAAGGTAGTGCTGATACAAATAGGCAAGCGGGTGGCGGCTGTCAGCGTGCCAGGGTTTTCGCGCACCGATAAAGTGTATGATCGCGGGTTCACGTATCGCGTGCTCAAGCTCTTTCTGCCAATCAGCATAGTGAGCGACTTTTTTTTCTACGGCAGGGTAAGCATATGGCTGCATATTCCAGCGCATGGGGAGTCTAAACCAGTCTTGAAAAATGAGATTGAGGGCATCCTGGTCGGGGTAGCTTAAGGTGTAATCGTGCTGCTTTAATATCTGCTCTACTCGGTCTAGCACATTGCGAGCTTTCCACCCCTCCAGATCCACCAAAAGCACACCGGAATTAAAATAGTGTTGATAGCCAAGACCCATACGACGCTGCTGGTTTCCTTGTAGATTAGCCACACTGGCTATGGGCGCGCCCTGCGTGTCGAATAACAACAGGTTGGCGATATCGTCTAGCACGACAAGGTCACAGTCTAAATAAATGATTTTCTGGCAACTTGATGGTAGCCAATTGTGCATGCCCAGTCGGAGCATAGCGGCGGGGCCAAAACGGCCCAATGTTAACTCGGGCCAGCGACTATTCTCAGCTTCAATGATCGTTAGCTCAGCAGGCAGTGTAGTAAACCAGTTGTGCAGCTTTTGATGAGTACTTGCAGATAGTTTGTATCCTAATATATAAAAATGCAGCGCCTCAGGTGTCTCACTGTGACACACGGTTGATGCTATCACGGCAGCGGCTTTATCTATATAAGCCTCATCGGAGCACAGGACTATATTAATCATTTGCGATCCTTTTCTGATATAACAGAGGGTGTTGAACTGTTAGTGCGCAATGTGGGTTTCCATATATGAACGAGGCCGCCCGCCATAACAACATTAAACAGAAATACACCTGTCCAAAATATCAAATATGATTCAAAAAGATTAATCACGCTCCAAAAACATAAAAAAGCATAGAAAAACAGAAGAACATCACCTGGCATATCGCCCCGCTTCCAAGCAAAACATGCGTTTGCTATAAACCACCCTAGTAAATAAAAGTAAGCAGCTAGACCTAACAAGCCATACTGTAGTGTGATTTCAAGATAGAGGTTATGTAGATGACCAAAATTTAAAGCTTGATAGTGTGCTTGATTATATTGAATGTTATCAAATAGATAAACAATGCCTTGCTCACCCCAGCCTAGCAAGGGGCGCTGGGCAATCATATCGATCGCGGCGCGCCAACTATATAGCCGCTCTCCTACACTAGAACGTACTTCACTGGTTGATAGGGGAACAGAACTCCAGTCGCCTCTCAGTAGTGCCTGAATGGTATCCAATTCTGCAGTAGCTCTTTCAATGACTAAAGAGCTACTGGTAATAATAAGAACTGCTAGGCATGCTGATAAAATAAAAAACATGAGTAAATATTTTTTTGAAAAGCTTTTCCAATGCTGAATAAAAATTAATGAAAGAGCCGTTAATAAGCCTGCCAAAATACCTAGCCAAGTGGCGCGAGTTTGTGAAATGATAACGCCAGCTATAATGACAAGAAAAGCGAGCACCCATAAGATTAACTTGCCATAGTGTTGTAGAGGGCCCCTTAACAGTCGTGGTAAAAAAATAAGCAATCCAAGCAGTACCGTGCCGAAAAACATTGCTGAATGCTGAACGTTACGAATGCCAAAACCAATGCGTTCGCCGTTAAAACCACGCTGAAAATCAGCAAGGCCATCGCCAGCAATCCATGGCGCCAGTACGACAGCTGCGCTGGCAATACTCCAGAAAAACAGCGTGTTGCGTGTGCTGCCCGCAAGCCACCATGCAAAGATAATAAACACAAATAGTCGGACAATGTGATCCAGCTTAGGGTAGTCACCTGCCAGGTGTGGAAGGGTCAGTGTTAAATAAAACCAATGACACGTCGCCAAGAGTAAAGCCCACCAAAGCATATGAAAAACAGGGTGCTTCCATACGTGGGGGGCATAAATTTTAATACTAATTAAGCCAGAGAGGGATAATAGTAGTTTGTTAAAGTCGCTAAAATCGCCGAAGTGTGGCTTTGAAAAAACGTAAAATAGTGTAGTTAATACACCAATCACTACTAAGGGCAGGGGCGTTTTTCCTAAATAGTGTGTTTCCCATAAGCGTGCTGGGATCTTTCTTTGCATATACTCAATTTCTCAGTTGTGTGCTGAATCTATAACAAATGAATGTTCGTTGTGGGTGACAGATGTTTCTAAAAAGTTATTCTGAGTGAGCTGCGTTATACTTTTAGCCAAAGTAGCCTTGTCGAATGCCGCCCATTACGTCTGAGCTATGCGGGGCAGCAGAAAACTTTCCTAGCGAGCGCTCCAAGCGAGCTAAATTATGCGTCTGCCACTTTCCCTCCTTACGCAAGCGGCAGCGATCAAGGTCAATCAGCCAAGGTTCGCCACTCGGGTCAATCAAAATATTACGGGCATTCAGGTCGACATGATCAAGACCCGCTTGGTGAAAGCGGTGAATCATAGCACCTACACGCTGCAACAGCGCTTCATCGGCCAGATCGTTGACCAGTAGCTCAGCGAATGCTTTGGCACCGGTAATGCGTTCGGTAATCAACGCGGCTTCATAAGTCAGCCCATAGCGGGTCACACAGCTTGCTACGGGCCGGGGTACCGGTAACCCTTGCTCAAACAGCGCGGCAGTCAAGCGCAGCTCACGAAATGCCCGGGTTCGCTCAGCGCCACTCCATAAGTAGCGTTTTTCACTGAGCTTGGCTGCCATACCGCCGCGACGATAGGGCCTTAGCACCCACTGTTTGGTTGGCGTTGCCTGCAAAAATAGGCTGCTGCCACGGCCAGGCGCTTCGCCCACAATTAATCCTCGCTCACGCCAGTACTCGCGAGTGAATAGGTCGGGATCAATTTGGTGTGTTCCCGGCGCGTCACATAAACTGTCTACATCATGTAAAATCAGCCAATTTCTCTGCCGGAGTGCCGCTAAGCGCATGAAGCCCTCTCTGCCTGTTCAGCCTAACCACATTGCCATTTTGCGCCTCTCCGCCCTAGGCGACGTGTGCAATCTCGTGCCCACGGTGCGGGCGTTGCAGCGCCAGTGGCCCGATGCGCGCATTACCTGGATTATCGGTAAGGGGGAGCACAGTCTACTGGCGGGGCTTTCCGGGGTCGAGTTCGTTGTTTACGACAAGTCGACAGGTATTGCCGGTATGCGCGCGTTATGGCGCCAGCTTGCCGATACGCGCTTCGATGTACTGTTGCATATGCAGCAGGCCATCCGTGCCAGCGTACTCTCACTGGGACTGAAGGCAAACGTCCGCGTGGGCTATGACAAAGCGCGAGCCAAAGATGCCCAGCACTGGTTCACCCAGCATCAGCTCGCGCCGCACCCCAATGCCCATGTGTTGGAGTCATTTATGGACTTTGCCCGGGTGCTTGGCGTAGAGGATGATCGCTTAACTTGGGACTTGCCGGTGCCTGACACGGCACGTAACGAAGCACGGGTTATCAGCGGTAACGCCCCGTACCTAGTGATTAACCCATGCAGTAATGTACGCCTGCGTAATTTTCGCAACTGGTCGGTAGAGGGTTATGCCAGCGTGATTGAACACGCTTGGGTGCAGCACGGTCTTAAAAGCGTGTTGACCGGCGGTGGCAGTGCCCTGGAGCGGGAAATTGGCGATCAAATTGAAGCACTCTGCCAGCCTGGGAGCGTGATTAACGCCATTGGCGGCACCTCGCTAAAAGGGGTTTTAGCGCTGATCGATCAAGCCCGAGCGGTGATAGCACCGGATACCGGCCCTATCCATATGGCCAATGCCATGGGAACGCCTGCTTTGGGGCTGTATGCGTCCACCAATCCCCAGCGTGCCGCGCCCTATTTGTGGCGTGATTTTGCAGTTAATGCTTACCCTGAAGCGGTACGTACCTATCTGCATAAGCCGGTAGACGAGGTGAGCTGGGGCCAGCGGGTGCGACACCCAAGCGCCATGATGCTGATTAAAGCGGATGACGTTATCGCTAAACTGGATACACTGCTGGCGCATTCCGCCTCTTCCGCTAGCGCAGGGAGCAACGATGAAAATTGATTTAACCGCCTTAGAGCATGCCCACGTTCTGGTTGTTGGCGATGTGATGCTGGATCGCTACTGGCATGGCGGTACCTCACGGATTTCCCCCGAAGCGCCGGTGCCGGTGGTGCGGGTGGAAGATGTTGAAGATCGTCCAGGTGGGGCGGCTAACGTGGCGCTAAACATTACCTCCTTAGGTGGTCATGCAGTGCTGGCGGGCGTGATCGGGTACGATGAGAACGCTCAGATTCTACAAGCCAGTTTGGCTGCGTCAGGTGTGAGTACTTACTTTCAGCGCAGCTCTGAGATACCCACGATCACCAAGCTGCGTGTGATGAGTCGCAATCAGCAACTGCTGCGCCTTGATTTTGAGCAGCGCCTGGACAGTGTCGATACCAGTGAACTGGTAACTCAGGTAGAAAAGGCGCTCCCAGATTGCGACGTAGTGATCCTTTCTGACTACGGCAAAGGCACGCTGAACCAAGTAGAGAGCCTGATAGCCAACGCAAGAGCACAGGGCAAGCGTGTACTGATCGATCCTAAAGGTCAGGATTTCGGCAAATACCGTTGGGCAAGTTTAATCACACCCAACCTAACTGAATTTGAAGCGGTGGTCGGCCATTGCGCAACCGATGCAGAGCTATCCCACCGAGGCGAAGCACTACGCGCTGAGTTGGAGCTAGAAGCATTGCTGATTACTCGCAGTGAAAAAGGCATGACCTTGATTCGTGAAGGGCACGCACCTTTACACCTACCGACACGCGCTCAGGAAGTTTTTGATGTAACAGGGGCGGGCGATACCGTTATTGGCTTAATGGGGCTAGCGCTAGCGGCAGGCCACGCCTTTCCCGAAGCAATGATGCTGGCTAATTTAGGGGCCGGTTTGGTAGTGGCCAAACCAGGAACAGCCACCCTGTCGATCGCCGAGCTCTACACTGCGCTACACGGCGATAAGCTGGCCGAGTTCGGGGTGATTGAGCCAGACGTGCTGATAGAAGCTGTCAGGGCCGCTCAGCTGCGTGGTGAGCGGGTGGTCATGACCAACGGCTGCTTCGATATCCTGCACGCCGGCCATGTCGCTTATCTGGAGCAGGCCAAACGGCTGGGAGACCGTCTCATTGTCGCAGTTAACGACGACGCCTCCATTGGTCGCCTGAAAGGGCCCAAGCGTCCGATTAATCCGCTTAACCGACGTATGCAGGTGTTGGCGGGGCTCGGCGCCGTCGATTGGGTCGTGCCGTTCAGTGACGACACCCCTCAAGCGCTGATCGAAGCGGTACTACCCGATATATTGGTCAAAGGTGGCGATTACCGCCCAGAAGAGATTGCCGGGGGCAGCGCCGTTATAGCCAATGGTGGCGAGGTGAAGGTACTAGGCTTTGAAGATGGCGTATCTACCTCAGCGATGATCAGTTCTATTATTGATCGTGAGCGCTAATGGCTTCACCCGCCTGGCCTCGGCTTGCCTACTCAGCGGCTCTGTATGCACTCTCACCGCTGATTGGATGGCGTATCTGGCGTGAGCAAGTACCTACTTACTCACGCTTTCAGCGGCTGGGGTTACGCCTTGAGCCGCTTCCTCCCGTACCGCGTATTTGGCTCCACTGCGCCTCGGTGGGAGAAGTCCGCGCTGCGCGTCCGCTGATTGAGCGGCTATTAGCGGGTTTCCCAGGCCATAGCCTGCTGCTCACCACCATGACCGCGACCGGTGCCGGGCAGGCTCAAGCGCTCATTAGCGAGCAACCCCCAGCCGATCAGGCAAGACTTTCTCACCGCTTTCTGCCGCTGGACTTTCCAGGTGCTTCCAAACGTTTTGTGTGCTGCATTGAACCCGAGCTTGCCATCCTGTTTGAAACCGAGCTGTGGCCTAATCTGATCCACGCCTGCCGACAGCGGGGCATCCCCGTCGCGGTGGTGAACGGGCGCTTATCCCCGCGCGCCTTTAAGCGTTACCAACGTTTGCGTCCGCTAATGGCCGGTACGCTCGCCGAGATTAGCTGGCTCGCTGCAAAATCGTCGGCAGACGCCGAGCGCTTTAACGCCCTCGGCTGCAGAACGGATATCACCCGCATAGTTGGGTCACTAAAATTTGAAATAGCTAGCCAAGATAAGCCCATTGGTGAGGGTGAGTGCTTACTTCAAGAGTGGGGAGGACGTCCGGTTTGGGTAGCGGGCTCCACCCGAGACGGCGAAGAAGCGCTACTGCTTAACGCCCATCGCCAACTGCTGAACCGTTTTCCTGATGCGCTGCTGGTACTCGTGCCCCGCCACCCCCAGCGCTTTGACGACGTCGCCAAGCTTTGCCAAACCGAAGGCTGGACACTAAGCCGCCGCAGCCAGCAGCAGCCCGTGACCGAACAAACCCAGGTCTACCTGGGCGATACACTGGGTGAACTGGCCGCTCTCTATGCAGCGGGCCGTGTGGCCTTTGTAGGAGGCAGTTTAGTAGCGCTGGGCGGACACAATATACTTGAACCGGCTGCGCTAGGTAGGCCGGTGCTTAGCGGCCCCTCGATTGAGAACTTTGCCGATGTGGCTGAACCGCTGCAAGCGGCAGGGGCGCTAACCCTGGTCGATACCCCGGAGGCGCTGGCAGACGCCGTAACAGGCTATTTCGTTAACCCTGAGCGTACCCTGAAGGCGGGGCAAGCAGGGTGCGAGGCGATTGAGGCACACAAAGGCGCACTTGATCGCACCCTGACAGGATTGGCTTCACTGCTGTCTTGTTAGTCCGTAACTTTATCTAAGAGCCTTTATTTAAGCGAGATCCTTTCTACGCCATCTTCTTTGCCTAGCAGTAGAACATCCGCGCCGCGGGCAGCAAACAGCCCATTGGTTACCACACCGACGATAGCGTTGATGCGTGCCTCCATGGCCACCGGATCTGCGATCATAAACTCATAGCAATCGATAATTTGGTTACCGTTGTCGGTGACTACCCCCTGGCGATAAACCGGCTCGGCGCCAAGCGCGACCAGCTCTCGGGCGACATAGGAGCGCGCCATGGGGATAACCTCTACCGGTAGCGGAAAATGTCCTAACTGAGGCACGTACTTTGAGCCATCGGCAATGCAGATAAAACGTTCGGCGCAGGCCGCCACGATTTTTTCACGGGTAAGCGCAGCGCCACCGCCTTTAATCATATGTAAGTGAGCATTAACTTCGTCTGCACCGTCAATATAAAAGGGTACTGTGCCGACGCTATTAAGCTCAAACACCTCAATGCCCAGTTTCTCAAGACGCTCGGCGCTCGCCTTAGAGCTCGCTACCGCGCCTTTAAAGCGGTCGCGCAATGATCCTAGGCGATCAATAAACAGATTCGCCGTAGAGCCGGTGCCAATACCTAAGATGGTATCCTTTTCCAACTGAGCTTTAATTTCTTCAATCGCTGCGTCCGCTACGGCGGCCTTCAGTTCATCCTGGTTCATAGTCAGCCTAGTGGTCAAAGTATGGTTAGTGACAAGAGAGTTAGTCAGAGAAGTGCTCGTGGCGCTAGTATAGCGGTCTAAGCGCTGCCTGCCGATGGCAACCCGGCTAGACGCCGCTAGGCGTAATCTGCTACCAATAAAAGTTTTGTCCGTTCACGTTCTTCCCTTGGGATACCCGCATGCTAGAAGCCACCGTCAAAAAGATCCTCCAAGCCCGCGTTTATGAAGCCGCTTGTGAGACCCCGATTTCCCCTGCACCCTTTTTGTCGCGTCGCTTTAATAACCAGATTTTGATTAAGCGCGAAGACCTACAACCGGTGTTTTCGTTCAAAATTCGCGGTGCCTACAACAAAATGGCGCAGCTCACCCAGGAACAAAAAGATAAAGGCGTGATTGCTGCCTCCGCCGGTAATCACGCCCAAGGGCTGGCCATGGCTGCAAAGCTGATGGGGGTCAAAGCTGTCATTGTGATGCCGCGGATCACGCCGGATATCAAAGTACAGGCGGTGCGCGCCCGGGGCGCCAAGGTCATCCTCAAAGGGGATGCTTTTGCCGCTGCCGCCGAGCATGCTCAAGAGCTGATCAAAGAGCACGGCTACACCTACATTCCGCCGTTTGACGATATCGACGTGGTGGCCGGTCAAGGTACCATTGGCGTGGAAATTCTGCGCCAACACGCTGGTCGCTTAGACGCCATCTTCGTACCAGTCGGCGGCGGTGGATTAATCGCAGGTATCGCGGCCTATGTGAAGTACCTGCGCCCGGATATCAAAGTTATTGGCGTTGAGGCCGAAGACAGCGCTTGTCTTAAAGCCGCTTTAGAGGCGGGTGAGCGCGTGGTACTCGACCAAGTGGGCGTATTTGCCGAGGGTGTCGCGGTCGCGCAGATTGGCGAGGTGCCGTTTTCGCTGATCAAAGACCTGCTCGACGGCGTTATTACCGTCAATACCGATGAAATGTGCGCAGCGGTGAAAGATATTTTTGAAGATACGCGAGCGGTGGCGGAAACCTCCGGCGCGCTATCGCTGGCGGGGCTGAAAAAATATATCCAGCAGACCGGTGCCGAAGGCGAGACGCTGATCTGCATTAATTCCGGGGCCAATACCAACTTTGATCGTTTACAGCACATCGCTGAACGCACGGAGCTAGGCGAACAGCGCGAAGCAATTCTGGCGGTGACCATTGCCGAGAAACCCGGCAGCTTTAAAAAGTTTTGCCGCACACTAGGCAAGCGCATGGTGACCGAATTCAGCTATCGCTATGCCGATAGTAATGAAGCGCATATTTATGTAGGCGTCCAGGTTAAGCCCGGTGGTGAAGACCGCCAGGCAGTGATCGACAAGCTGCGTGAAGGCGGCTATCAAGTGGAAGATCTCACCGATAATGAGTTGGCGAAGCTGCATATTCGCCACTTGAGTGGCGGCCGTCCCAGCGAGCGTTTCGAAGAAGAAGTGTACCGCTTTGAGTTCCCCGAGCGCCCAGGCGCGTTGATGAACTTTTTGACCCAACTGCCCCACGACTGGAATATCTCGTTGTTTCATTATCGCAACCATGGTGCGGCCTATGGTCGAGTACTGGTGGGTATGCAAGTGCCTAACGGTGACCGAACCCATGTGGCGGAGTATTTAGATGCCATCGGTTACCGTTACTGGCGCGAGAGCGATAATCCAGCCTATCGACTGTTTATGGCTTAATCGTTCACTACTGTATGTAAGTGCTTGCTCACCTTAAAAGTCAGAGCTGCTAGTAACGCAACGTAACTTAATCCTTAGAAATGAGGCTAAAAAATGCCGCTAAACCAGTTGTCAATGATGGCCTTATAGCTCTATAGTCGTGAGCGAAATTAAGCAAATTCGCCATTCTTTAGAAAACATCAAAGAGTGGCGGGTTTGGCACATTCGGCAACAATATAGGTGTTGGAGAAGCGGCATGCGGCGGAAGAAGCCTGATATGGTAATGGCGTTGATGGTGGTGTTTGCATTAGGGGTGCTTGCTACCGGTTATGCACAGGCGTTATCGGGAAGCTAAACCCTCCAGGTTTGCCACTATACGTTAGCGCCGATAAGGTGACAGATATCAGACGAAAGGGGCTGATCCTTTAATGGGTTGGCCCTTTTTTGTGGTCAAATTTAAGTACAGCTACTGACGGCGAAAGCAGCCTTGGTCACTGACGACTACCTGTAAGGGCACATCCCATGGCTCCACAGGGAGCGCAACTACTTGCTGGCAGGCATGGGCGACGCCAATCAAGGTAGGCGACGGGCCGGGCCGATGCATGAATGCCAAGCTACGGTCATAAAAACCGCCCCCCATGCCCATGCGATTAGCATTCGCATCAAACCCGACTAGCGGCACAATCAGCGTATCCAGTGCCCAGGTCGGTAGCCGATTACGTCGCTGTGCGCTGAATCGAACGTCAGGCTCCCAAATACCAAAACGGTTTTTCACCATGGGTGTGTCAGGGCGGTAGGCTACAAACCACAGGCGATTAGCGCTAAATGGGCGCAAAACCGGCAGATAAATATCGACATTACGTTGACGCAGCCAGGGAAGTAGCGGCGTAGGGTCAATTTCACCGTTGACAGGCAGATAAAGACTTAAGCGTCGTGCGCGACGAATTTCAGGTAGGGATTTTAATTGCCTGCACAAACGTTGAGCCGCAAGGCGCTGCTCATGCTGAGAAAGGGCTCGGCGTTGATGACGTAAAAAACGGCGCAGTGCGCGCTTATCGACGTCCCGATGGAGGCTTTCCATGCAGATGGTCTCTCATACCCTATAGGTTGGGTGTTCTCCAGAGTGCCGCTGTCATTCTGGCCCTGAACCTACTGGTTCAGGTGGGTGGCCGCAGCCAGACCGTCAGGCTTTCCGACGCACGGACATGCACACGGGCCTGGCTAGCATTTGGCCCCCTGGGTATTACGCATAGGCTCGAGGGACTATAACGACTGGCGTACACCCCAGAGAACCCCGCCATCCTAACAGAGCGACGGCCAATGCCAAAGTGTCGGGTTAAACGTTCGCAGAGCTTTCAGACAACGCGTTAGGGCTGGCGTGTTTTGGCCAACGCCTTTTCAAGGCGGTCATTTAATCGGTTAAGGTTCTCTTCACCGGCACGGTGTTCATCCATGGCTTCAAGCAGCTCGTGGGTGATATTGAGCGCTGCCATAATGGCCACTCGTTCGCTGCCGAGAACGCTACTTTGGGCATTGATACCCTGCATGGCACGGTCTAAATAGCGTGCTGCGCGGTCAAGTTTGGCTTCTTCGCCCGTGTCGCAGGCAATGATATAGCCGCGCCCTAACAGGGTTATTTCTTTGGTTGGCCGCTTGGCGTTACTCATCAAAGACTCCAGCACGGGCCAGCAAGGCGCCCAATGCGTTAACATCACAGCATAGGAAGATATAGGTGTCGCTCACTATAAGAGAGGCGCTTGTGCGCGGTCAACGCGCGGCGAGTGCATCTCGTACCATTGACGCCACCCTATCCATCACACGCCCAGTGAATACGAGGTTATTAAATACTATGTCATTGATTGATGAGCGTCAGGACTTCTCCGATGTCGCAGATGTCTTTCTTCTCCATGGCAGCATGCAGTCACCAGCGTTTTTGGATGGCCGCTTATGTGCACTACTGGCGCTACGCGATGTGAATGCAGAGGCATGGTTGGACGAAGTCTGCCAGAGCCTTGGCGTTGAGCAGCCCCGGGATCAAGCAAGCGCCGAGCGGCTATTAGGCTGGCGGCGGCAAACCGTAGAGGCGCTCAGCGCTAGCGACCTGGACTATTCGCCGCTGCTACCCGACGAGTTGTTCTCCCTGGGTGAGCAGGCGCAGGGTCTGAAAGAGTGGACGCTGGGCTTTATTGAGGTAGTTGATGAAGTAGCCGACAACGAGCTGCGCGAGCGCTGGTCTCAGTCGCTCCGTGAGGCGATTGATGACTTGCAGGCGCTGGGCCGGATAGATACTGATATCGACGACAGCCCCGAAAACGAAAACGATCTGTTTGCGCTTACCGAGCATGCCCGTATGGCCGCAATGATGCTGTATACCGAGCAGCACCCAGGGATGCCACAAGTCGAACAAACCGACGCGCCTGTTCATTAATCGCCTTTACCTGAACCACTATGCTAGGAGCCTCTATGCGGCCCGAAATGTTACCTCGCCCCCCTGCGATCAGCGTGGCCGAGTATCGCCAGCGCCGTGACGCCTTAATGGCCCAACTGCCGGATAACGCAGCGGTGTTGCTTCCCGGCGCCGGGCTGATGACGCGTTCACGGGATAGTGAATTTGCCTTCCGCCAGAATAGTGATTTTTACTACCTGACCGGCATCCGCGAACCGGATGCGCTACTGGTGCTGCTCCCAGGGCGCGCTGAGGGTGAAAGCGTGGTGTTCTGCCAGGATCGTGACCCCACCATGGAAGCGTGGACTGGGCGCCGTTTGGGCGCTGCGGGTGTCATTGCGGAGTACGGCATTGATCAGGCGTTTGAAAACGCAGTACGCGATGAGCGGCTGAGCGAATTGTTGACAGGTCGCGAGCTGCTTTATCTGCCGCTAGACAACGCCGAGGCCGTCAGCATGGCAGAAGATGCGTTACAGGAAGCCCAGGCTGGGCTTAGACGTGGTCGGCCGCCGCTAAAAGGTTGGCTGGATGTTAGCCCGTTGATTCACGCCATGCGGCTAATCAAAAGCGACGCTGAAATTGCCCTGCTCAGACATGCAGCGCTGATCTCAGCCCAGGCTCACCGCCGTGCTATGCAGGTGTCGCGCCCAGGGCTGTGCGAATTTCAGCTCCAGGCCGAGTTAGAGCATGAGTTTGTTTGGCGTGGGGCCAGTGGCCCTGCCTACAGTACGATTGTAGGTAGCGGAGCCAACGCCTGCGTACTGCACTATATTGAAAATAGCGCGCCGCTGAGTGACAACGGCTTGGTGCTCATCGATGCGGGGGCCGAGTTTGAGTTGTACGCTGGTGATATCACTCGCACATTCCCGGTCTCAGGGCGGTTTAGTGATGCCCAGCGAGCGCTCTACCAAGTAGTGCTCCATGCCCAGCAGCGTGCTGTTAGCGCTGTCCAGCCGGGGGCTACCCTGGCTGATATACATCAGGGCGTGGTGTATGACTTAACCGCCGGGCTGATTGAGCTTGGCTTGCTGGAAGGCGAGGTTCAGGCGCGCATCGATGACGAGAGCTATCGGCGCTTCTACCTGCACTCGACGTCACACTGGTTGGGGCTTGACGTGCACGATGTCGGTACCTACCGGCTGGATGAGCAAACACCTCGGCCACTGGTCTCAGGCATGGTGCTCACCGTAGAGCCCGGCCTATATATCCCTAGCGATGACGATATTCCTGACGCCTATCAGGGTATTGGTATTCGTATTGAAGACAATGTGGTCGTCACAAATGAGGGTCATGAAGTCCTGACTGCAGATGTGCCTAAGCAGGTCGTCGAAATCGAGGCATTGATGGCTAAAAAGTAACCACTCCTCAATGTCTGCAGTGGTCTTTATGTAAATTACGTTACGAAATTATTGTTGCCTCTTTATGAGGTTGTGTCGCGGTCGGGAGAAGCCAATGCAGCAGTCTAATCATGCGGTTAAACGAGCGCTGACCCATGACATTGTGATAGTGGGCGGCGGACTGGTGGGCGCCAGCTTAGGCTGCGCCCTGGCACCGCTGATTGAGCGCTATGGCTGGCGAGTGGCAATCATTGAATCGGCGCCTGTGGCTGTTCAGGCGCATGAAACTACCTGGCAACCCAGTTTTGATGCCCGGGCCAGTGCGATTGCAGAAGGTTCAGCCCAGCGCTTCCAGCAGTTAGATGTGTGGGAGGCAATGCGCGACGAGGCCACGCCCATCAAGCGCATTCATATCAGTGAACGTGGCCGCTTAGGCGCGACACGGCTGAGTGCTGACGAGCTAGGTGTTGCAGCGCTGGGCCATGTTATTCCCAACGCGTGGATGGGGCGGGTGCTGCACCAACGACTTGCCCAGTTGCCATTGGAGTGGCACTGCCCGGCAAAAGTCGAACAGCTTACGCCTGTGGCCGGCGGGCACCATCTTCAACTCTCAGATGGTAGTCAGATAACCGCAGGGCTAACGGTATTAGCCGATGGAGGGCGCTCAGGACTTAAGGAGCAGCTAGGCATTGGCAGTCGCCGTGAATCATACGAGCAAACAGCGCTTATCGCTCATGTCGGCGTGAGCCAGCCCCATGGTGGGGTGGCTTACGAGCGCTTTACTGCACAAGGGCCAATGGCGCTACTGCCACTGCCGGGCCAGGTCATGGAGCTGATCTGGACGCACCCGACTGGCAGTGAACAATCGCGCATGGCGCTACCTGAGCGTGAATTTCTGCTGCAACTTCAGCGCGCGTTTGGTGATCGGGTGGGGCGATTTACCCGGGTGGGCACTCGACACACCTACCCGCTTTCATTGGTTACCGCTGAAGAGCCGGTGCGACCAGGGCTGGCAGTATTAGGCAACGCGGCCCACGCCTTGCACCCAGTCGCGGGGCAGGGGTTTAACCTGGCGCTGCGCGGAGTAATGGATCTTGTCGAAGCGCTGGAGCAGGGCGAGCAGGCCAAGCGGCCGCTAGGTGATATGTCCACGCTGCAGGCCTTTGAGAAGCAGCGCTCCCGAGATCGCGCCAATGTAATCCGCTTTAGCGACGGCCTGGTGCGGCTGTTTGGGCTCTCTTTCCCCCTGCTCCCCCATGCTCGGGCCGCGGGGTTAATCGGCCTGAACCTGGTGGGGCCGCTGCGGCGAGGGCTGGCTCGACGCGCGATGGGTTTGGAACGCTAACGCTTATGGCCACTACAACAGGAACGCTATAGATATGAGCTCATCATCAGCGACACCGTCGGTGGAAAGTTTTGAGGCGGTCATTGTCGGCGGCGGTATGGTTGGCACCGCGCTATGCGCTCTGCTAGCTCAAGCGGGTATGCGGGTGGCACTAGTAGAGGCTCAGCCTGCGCCGCTTACCCTCGAAAGTGCTGTGAGAGAGCTGCCCAACCCACGGGTAAGCGCGCTGACGCCCGTCTCCCAGCGCCTACTGACGCATCTTGGCGCCTGGCCTGCCATGCAAAAAACGCGGGTCACGCCCTATAGAGGTATGCACGTATGGGATGCCGAAGGGAGTGGTGAGATCGCTTTTTCCGCGGATGAGGCCGGAGTGGCAGTGCTCGGCCATATTGTTGAGAATACGGTCACGCTGGCCGCACTGAATGACCACGTGATTGGCGATCCCAACGTCACCACCTATTTTGGCGTTCGCCTGCAGGCACTGCAGGGTAGCAGTGGCAATTGGTTGGTACTTGATGATGGTCGCCAACTCCATTCGCCATTAATAGTGGCTGCTGATGGCGCCCGCTCGGTGCTGCGGGAAATGGCGGGAATTGAGGTGGCCTGTGACGATATGCGGCAGGAGGCTGTGGTAGCGACAGTGCGGTGTGCGAAACCCCATGGCGGAATAGCACGGCAAGCATTTATCGATGGCCGCCCATTGGCGTTCCTGCCTTTAACCGTGGAAGGTAATGATCATTACTGCTCCATCGTATGGTCGACCACCCCTGAGCATGCCGCTGAGCTTAGTGAATTGCACCGTGAAGCCCTTGGGGAGGCATTGGGTAAAGCCTTTGGCCACCGCCTAGGTGAGGTCACGGGCTGCGATAAGACCCATCGGTTCCCTTTAGTGCAGCGCCATGCCCGCCACTATGTGCAGCCACATTTCGCATTGGTGGGGGACGCCGCCCACAGTATCCATCCACTGGCAGGCCAGGGGGTGAATTTAGGGCTAATGGATGCGGCAGTGCTGGCGGAAGAAGTGGTGCATGCCTGGCAGCGCGGCGCTCCTTGGGGAGAGTTAAGCACCTTACGGCGCTATGAGCGTCGTCGGCGTTTTGATAACAGCGCCATGCTGGGGTTAATGAAAGGGTTTAAAGTACTGTTTGGTAGCCATGACCCAGCGCTTACCCTGGCGCGCAACCTGGGCATGAGCGGAATGAACCAGTGGGTGCCATTGAAGCGGGTCTTGATGCGGCAGGCGACCGGAGAGCGCGGCCGCCTGCCACTCAGTTGTTGCTAAAACAGGTTGTCGTTAGCGTCGCTGTCGATCAACGACGTTGAGCGCTTTAAGCAGATTAAGCGCCTCGCTGAGCTGGTAATCATTGAGCAGCCGCTCCGCCATTTCCTGACGATCCCGGGGCGCCTGCTGAGAGCTTAGGTGACCCTCGAGGTCGGCTTCGCGAATCTCTCGGCGGCTTTCGGCGACTTCCAAACGACCGCGCACGACGTCCACATCGGGCTCAATGCCTTGAGCCTGAATGGAGCGTCCGTTGGGGGTGTAGTAGAGCGCTGTAGTGAGTTTCAGCCCTTCGCCATTGCCGAGTGGCATAATCTGCTGCACTGAGCCCTTACCAAAACTATCGGTACCCATAATCACGCCGCGGCGCTGATCCTGGAGGGCGCCAGCGACAATTTCCGCCGCTGACGCACTGCCGCCGTTGATCAGCACTACCAGTGGAACATCGGCCGCGGGCGTGTTGGGTGAGGCTGAGAACGACATCTCAGTATCTGAGAGGCGCCCCTCGGTATACACAATCAAACCTTCATCCAGGAACAGGTCGGCGATTCCTACCGCAGCCTGCAAAACACCGCCTGGGTTATTACGTAAATCGAGTACCAACCCTTCTAAAGGTTGTTCGCGGCTCATGCGCTCAAGCGCGTCCCGGGCCTGCTCTGTTGTGCGCGATTGGAATTGGCTGACGCGCAGGTAGCCGTAACCGGGCTCAAGCAGCTCGTGCTTAACGCTTTCGCTGCGAATAATTTCTCGGGTCAGGGTGAATTCCCGCGGCGAATCTTCGCCTGAGCGCAGTACGCTAATACGCAGATCGGTACCCGGCTCGCCGCGCATTAGGGTCACCGCTTCTTGTAGTGACATGCTGTCGGTGGGGGTGCCGTCAATGGCGACGATAATATCGCGAGAAAGCAACCCGGCGCGGGAGGCGGGCGTGTCATCGATAGGGGTAATCACCATGAGCTGACCATTCTCGGTGCCTACCTCGATACCGATACCGCCAAATTCGCCCTGAGTCGACTCACGCAGGCTTTGGTACTCCTCCTCATCCAAATAGGCGGAGTGAGGATCGAGCTCACTGAGCATGCCGCGCATAGCGTTACGTAGCAGCGTGCTGTCATCGACTTCCTCAACATAGGCACGCTTAATACGCTCAAACACTTCGGCGAAGGTTTGAATATCTTCCAGGGGTAGTTGGTCGTAGGGTGGCTCACCCGCCGCACCACTACCGGCTGGTTGGGCGAGCAGCGGTAGCGGGGCCGACAGTAAAGCAATCGGCAGCAGGGTAGCCAAGAAGCGCTTGGCGGGGGCTGATACCCCGGTAACAGATAGCGTCATGCAGACTCCGCAGGGCGATAGGTGGCGTCAGTGTGCGTCACCCATTAGTTGGAACATAAGTTTGTAATAACAATAAACGTTGAGACATTAATCATGCATAGTAGTGCACATGCATAGTAGTGCAGCTTATCCCGTCAACGGCGCGCAATCCAACGCTGGGGGTTAATTGGTTCGCCGCCGCGGCGAACTTCGAAGTAGAGCGCCGCACGGGTTTGGCCGCCGCTATCGCCGACACGACCAATTTCATCGCCGCGACTGACCTGCTGTCCTGGCCTGACGCTGAACTGCTGCAGGTGGGCATGCAGCGTCATGATCTGGTCGCCGTGGTCAATAATCAGCAAGTTACCAAACCCTCGCATCCAGTCGGCGAATACCACGCGGCCAGTGTGTACAGCGGTAACTGGCGTGCCTGCACTGGCCTGAATCACTATACCGTTGTAATGCACGCCGTCGCGATGATGGAAATTACTACTGATTGATCCCTGTACCGGCCAAGGTAAGTCGCCTTGAGTACTGACAATATGCGTAGTGGGCGTGGGTTCGGCAAGTCTTGCCATCTCCGCCTGGATATTGCGTAGCAGGCGTTCGGCCTCTTCGCGGCTCTGGTTGAGGTCGGCCAACCGCTCCTCTTCACTGCCGTAGCGGTCATCCAGGTTGGCAACTACGCCCCGTCGTTCGGTAGTGCGCTGAGCTAGCAGCGCGCTCTGCTCTTCTAACTCATTGGCCAACGTATCCAGGCGGGCTTGTCGCTCGCTGAGCTCCTTCTGGGTATCGGCGAGCGCTGTATCGAGCCGGGCGATTGTATTTAAGCGGCGGTTGCGTGCGTCGGTCAGCCGATTCATATACGCCTGCATGCGATCAAGCTCGGCAGGGTCACCCTGGTTAAGGAGCAGTTTGAGCTGCGGCGTTGGACCAAGGCGGTAAAGTGCTGATAGCTGCTGGCCCAACGCTGCGTATTGATCGGCGCGCTCGCTCTCCAGACGGTCACGATGCTGGCGCAGCTGGGTAGTTTCATCATTCAACTGGCGACGCTCAGCTTGTAGTGCGTCTAATCGCTGATGGGTTTCGGCCAGTTGGGTTTCAACTTGCTTAAGCTCGCGTTCGGCGCTGTCCCGGGCCTCACCAGTCGCACGTAGACGCTGGGCTGTGGACTCGATCTCTTGGCCAATGGCATCCAACTGCTGGCGCGCCGCCCCTTCATCTTGCTGAGAGAAACCTGCTGGCGCATAACTTAACGCCAGGAGTAGCGCTATTGCTACATAAGGCCGCATGGGCACTACTTAAAATGAATCAATGGTTTACCCGTCATCGCCTCGGGTTGCTGTTGATCCATCATGGTCAACAGCGTGGGGGCCAGGTCGCATAGCTTGCCCTCTTCAAGCGAGGCCGCACGTTCGCCGACGTAGATAAGCGGTACCACAAAGGTGGTATGAGCCGTTTGCGGGGCACCCGTTTCGGGATGAACCATCTGTTCAGCGTTGCCGTGGTCGGCGGTGATTAAACAGGCGCCGCCTGCACGTTCGATGGCTTCAACGACACGACCCACGCAGGTATCGACGGTCTCAATAGCTTTTACCGCTGCGTTGAAATCACCGGTATGGCCGACCATGTCACCGTTGGCGTAGTTGCAAACGATAAGGTCGAAACGACCGTCGTCAATGGCGTCGACAAGCTTGTCGGTAATCTCGAAAGCGCTCATTTCGGGCTTTTCATCGTAGGTACGCACATCACGGGGTGAGGGCACCAGGATACGCTCTTCGCCCTCGTATTCGGCTTCATTGCCACCCGAAAAGAAGAACGTCACGTGAGGGTATTTCTCGGTTTCGGCAATACGCAGCTGTTTCAAACTGCGCTTGGCGACAACCTCACCCAGAGTGTCATTCAAGTCAGATGGCGGAAAGGCAGCAGGTGCAGGAATGTCAGCGGCGTACTGGGTCATCATCACCAGCCCTTTGCTCGCAAGCTTAGGGCATGCACGCCGCTCGAAGCTGTTGAAATCCGGCTCGACAAAGGCGCGGGTTAACTCCCGGGCGCGGTCTGAGCGGAAGTTAAGGAAAATCGCAGCGTCGCCATCCTGAAGGGTAATAGGGTCTTCGCCAAGCGGGATGCTGCTCGCCGCCACAAACTCATCGGTTTCACCACGCTGATAGGCGTCACGCAGTGCGGTTTCAGCACTAGAGGCGTAGTACTCCGCTTGTCCCTCGGTAAGCAGGCGGTAGGCTTGTTCAACGCGCTCCCAGCGATTGTCACGATCCATGGCGTAAAAGCGGCCAATAATCGAGGCCACAAAGCCGTTATCAGCGCCCACCAGCTCGGCCAGGCGAGCATTGGCGCGCTCTATGGATGCCAATGCACTTTGCGGTGGCATATCGCGGCCATCGAGAAAGGCGTGAATAAAAATACGCTGGGCGCCACGGCGTGCGGCCAGTTCGGCCAGGGCAATAAAGTGGTCTTCATGGCTGTGGACGCCGCCGGGGGAGAGCAGGCCAATTAAGTGCACCGGCCGACCATTGGCGACGGCTTCGTCGATTGGCAGCGTGAGATTGTCATTAACGTCCAGGTCGCCGTCTTCAATCGCCTTGCTGATACGGGTGAAGTCCTGATAAACGATACGTCCGGCACCAATATTCATATGGCCGACTTCAGAGTTGCCCATTTGGCCGTCGGGTAGGCCAACGTTGAGGCCATCGGTGTGAACGAAGGCGTGAGGGCGGCTCTCCCACAGTTTATCCATTGTCGGCGTGTGGGCAGCGGCCACCGCATTATGGTCGCTCTCGGGGTTGTGGCCGTAGCCGTCGAGAATAAGCAGCGCCACGGGGCGCGGGGTGCGAGAAGTATCCATAAAAAAACCTCGTTAAGATTGGCAAGCCGAACGACTCGAAAATTCGGGGTCGCGACAGGCGCACGCTTGGGGCATCATAACGCAGGCAACTGCCAGGCGTCATGATTTAGGAGCCTGTCCGGCTTAACACTGATCTACTGCGAATCCCTGTATTTTGGCCAACTTTAGTCGATCAATTTCGTTAAATAGCGCGCTATTCGCCTCTATCGATCGATAAATTTGATTCAAAATCCGTGCTTCTCGCGACGATCGGCCAAGCCGGGCTGCCTCCTGACCTGCGCGGGAAGCTATCTGACGTGTATACTTGTCGCGTTTTGGCAGCGGTTAGGCCGCTTTTTTCTGCATAGACCAAGAGATTGTGTTCGCGATGATCGATCAGGTGTTCGAATTCGTACAGAACCACCCCCTGCTAGTTGGGGCATTTTTACTGGTGCTGTTAGCGTGGATTATTTATGAAACGCGCAGTGCCTCGACCAATGCCCTGACCGCCTCGCAGGCCACTCAGCTTATCAACCGCGAAGACGCGGTAGTGCTGGATATCCGCGAAAACAAAGACTTTAAAGCCGGGCATATCGCGGGGGCGCGGAACATTCCGCAAAGCAACCTCGATAGCCGCATGAACGAACTGGATAAAGTAAAAGCCCAGCCGATCATCGTGGTATGCAAGCACGGCCAGAGCTCTGGCGCCGCACAGGCCAAGCTCACTAAAGCAGGCTTTGAGCGCGCTTATAAGTTGAGAGGCGGTATGGCGCAGTGGCAAGGCGATGGCCTTCCGGTGGTTAAAAAGTAAGCAACGCTACCCTTTTTTAATGAATAATCAGGAGTTTTCTCATGGCGGAAGATAACAACACACCGCAAGCGGGCGCCGCGGCAGACGAAAAACCGCAGCTCAAATTCTCGCTGCAGCGTATTTATGTAAAAGATATTTCGTTTGAAGCGCCCAATTCACCCTCGGTGTTTAAACAAGCGTTCAAACCAAAGGTGAATCTGGATCTTAATACCACCAGCACTAAAATTGCTGATGATCAGTATGAAGTGGTGGTCAAAGTCACCGCCCAGGTGAACGATAACGAAACCGGTACTACCTCTTTCCTCGCGGAAGTTGAGCAAGCAGGTCTTTTCCGTATTGCCGGTATTGAAGGTGCGCAGTTGGATCAAACGCTAGGCGCCTTCTGCCCTAACCTGCTGTTCCCCTACGCCCGCGAGTGCGTGGATAACCTGGTTAACCGTGGTGGTTTCCCGCCGCTGATGCTGGCGCCGGTTAACTTTGAAGCAATGTACGCCCAGCGTAAGCAGCGCGAAGCCAAGCAAGCAGAAGAGAATACCCACTAAGCCATGTCAGAAACGCAAGCCGCTGATTGGTACGCCCTGCATGGCAAGATGCCCCGAGTCTACGTGCCTGCTGCTTTTGTAGCGGGCAGTGACGTCGTTCTGCCTGACGGCCCCGCGCGCCACATCACTCGCGTGCTGCGCATGGGTGAAGGTGCGCCCCTGGTGCTATTTGACGGCCAAGGTAGCGAGGCGGGGGTGCGTTTGGAGGAAGTTAGCCGCAAACAGACGCTCGCCCGGGTCGAAGCGGTATGGCCGGGCAGTGGTGAATCGCCGCTGTCTGTCCATTTAGGTCAAGCCATCTCAAAAGGCGACCGAATGGAGTATGCCATTCAGAAGGCCGTTGAGCTGGGCGTGGCGGAGATTACTCCCCTGTATACTGAGCGCGGTGACGTGCGCTTAAAGGGCGAACGTGAAGATAAAAAGCTCGCCCACTGGCAGGCGGTAGCTGCTAGTGCCTGTGAGCAGAGTGGCCGCGCGGTGGTGCCCCAAGTGCATTCACCGATACCATTATCAGCATGGCTTGAAGCGCGTCAGGAGTCGCTGCGCTTGATGCTACATCTAGCGACCGGCAATGCGTTTGATCGCCAAGACCGACCAGCTTCGGTAGCGCTGCTTATCGGCCCTGAAGGCGGTTTGAGCGAAAGTGATATCGCCGCTGCCCAAACGGCTGACTTTACGCCGCTGACTCTCGGCCCGCGGGTGTTGCGTACGGAGACGGCACCGGTGGTGGCGCTTTCCTTGCTACAGCACTATTTTGGCGATTTGTAAGTACTTACTACCCATTGAAGCCTTGTCAAACTGCTTTTTCCCTTTGTTCGATTGCCCCTGAACTCTTTGTCTCTGATTCCAACCCATTTCGATATGCCTGCTGAAGGCCCTTAAGCACGATGGGCTTAAGCATCGGCAGCGGTTCACCTGACAGGCCACCGATCACCAGCAAGCGGTGTTGCCGGCCACGCACATAGCCCAGCCAGCAGGGCAGCCATATAGGTGTTGGGGCCCTATCCAGCACTTGAATTCGCCAGTGGCGCGGTGTGGCCATGCGCTCCCATAGCCACAGTCGGTTCAGTGCTTCTCGTGTGGGTGGTGAACCGCTATCAATGTTGAGTGCTGAGCTGGGTTCTTCAGCCTGGGTGGGTAGTTCGGTACCCACTAATAGCAGTGCACGGCGCATTTCCTTAGCACACAGCAGCCAAGCTCCCGGCGTGCCATTAGGCAGCCCAAGTGCGGTCGCCCAGAGGCTGATCCATACAGGCTCGCAAGCCGACGCGCCCAGGCGCTGCAATCGCCGTTTAGCAGTGTCTTCTTCAATTCGCCGCGCAAGTGTTAAGCGTTCAGTCATTTGCACACCCCTAATTTGCCCATCCCTGTAGCAGCGCTAGCATGCCCAGCATAAGGCAAAACCAAGCGAATAGACCGATACAGCGACGACGGGTTAACCGAGCCTCCTTGCCAATTACCTCGGCGTTATCAGCTCTGGCGGCAAGCACTGCCTGCATATCCGGCGCAGCTTCGGTCATCATCACATCGCTTAACTGATCTTGGCTGGGTGCAGGCGCTGACAAACTAACGAGATAGCCAACACTCATCGAAACCACCACCCCCACCGTGTTGTTATAAAGCCAGGAGATATCGAGTAGCGCAGAGACAGCCCATACGGAGAGCATACCGGCAAGCAGTCCAGCCATCGCTCCACGAGCATTGGCGCGATGGCTGAAAATTGCCAATAAGAAAGTGCCTAGCAGTGCCCCATAAAACCACGAGCCGATTTGGTTAACCGCTTCAATCACGGGGCCAAGGTTGCCCGCAAAAAAAGCAAACAAAGTGGCGTAAAGTCCCCAGAAAACCGTGGCCATTCGTGAGGCTTTTAAGTAATGGTCATCGCTGGCATTGGGTTTGATATAACGGCTGTAAAAATCTCTTACAGTTACCGCGGAAAGTGAGTTGAGCGCCGAGTCCAGGCTTGACATCGCCGCGGCAAATACCCCAGCTATCACCAGTCCGGCCATGCCTGAGGGAAAGGCACTGACGACATAGCGGGGCAGTAGCTCGTTGAGATTGTCAGGGGGCGTTAGCCCATGTTGCTGATAGTAGGTGGCCAGGATGACACCAATAAACAGAAACAGCAGCATCTGCGGAATCAGTAGGTAGCCACCGATCAGCAGTGAGCGCTGAGCATCAAGCACCGAAGGGCTGGAGAGTACCCTTTGGATTTGACTCTGATCGGTGCCGAAGTAAGCCACATGGAGGAAAAAGCCGCCGAGCAAGCCCGCCCATAGGGAGTAAGTCACGCTGGGGTCGATGGATAGGTCGATGGCATTGAACATCCCGCTGGCTGCACCAAAGCTGAAAACGACACTCCAACCGCCAGGTAGGCTGGTGACCAAAAAGAGGATGCTCAACAGTGCGCCGAGCCAGAGCACGAACATTTGCACCACGTCAGTCCATATCACTGCGCTGATACCGCCCATCACGGTGTAGCTGATGGCCAGCACCGCCATAATGATAATGGTGAGATTAACGCTCCAGCCGGTGACAACTGCGAGCACCAGCGCTGGCGCATAGAGCACCACGCCAGTAGCGAGACCGCGGGCAATCAGAAACAGCAGGGCGGTAAGCGTGCGCGTCGCCGGGCCGAAACGGCGCTCCAGAAGTTCGTAGATGCTATAGATGCCCGCGCGGTGGAAAATAGGCACCAGCACCAGGATTAATACGATCATGGCCAGGGGCACATTGATAAACGTCACCAAGCGTTCAAGACCGCCCTCGAAGCCCCAGCCCGGCGCCCCGATAAAGGTGATGGCGCTGGCTTGGGTCGCCATGACCGAAAGGCCAATGGCCCAGCCGGGGATTTTGCGGCCGCCTAGAAAATAGTCCTCGGGGTTATGCTGATCTTTACCGAATCGCGAACCGATCCAGGCGATTAAACTGATATAACCAATCAAAACTACCGTATCAAAAAGCGTGAACCCTTCCATGTTCGCTCCCCTATACCTAATTTTGTCTAGTGTTTTTGATAGTAGCAGGTTGTGGAGTGTTTGCTTTTTTCAGGCGGCAGGTAGGCTTTTAACCACTAAAACATGCTATCCCGCTTTGCCCTGTGTGTGTGAGGCACCATAATGTTGTTCTATTTTCTTGAAGGACGACACCCATGGTGCGTGAGTCACACTCATCCCCCCGATCCGCCAGCGATGCAGCCGCCCAGTTGGGAGAAGTGGCGTACCTAACGGTTACGGCCGTCAATAACATCGGCGCGTTTTTGCAGTGGGGGCAGCCAAAAGATGTGTTGCTACCGTTTAGCGAGCAGCATTTTCGCCCTGATCCCGGTAAACGTGTTCTGGTTATGCTGTACAGCGACGACCAGGGGCGGCCAGTGGCGTCGATGAAGCTGGATCGTTTTTTGACCGATGACGCCTGGGCCATGGAAAAGGGCGACGAAGTCGCCGTAGTGGTGGCGGAGCGAACTGACCTGGGGATGAAGGTGGTGGTGAATCACCGCTACTGGGGGCTAATTTACCAGGACGACGTCACTCAGCCATTGCGCCGTGGCCAATCCGTTAAAGGCTATGTGAAGCAGCGTCGTGAAGATGGCCGCCTCAATATCTCGCTGCTACCGCCAGGCGCTGCGCGTTTAGATGTAGTCGGTGACAAAATTATGCAGGCGCTACGTGAAAGCGGCGGCTATTTGGCACTCGGGGATAAAAGCCCTGCCCATGAAGTTAAAGCACGCTTAGGGGTGAGTAAAAGTGCTTATAAACAAGCCATTGGGCGGCTTTATAAGCAGCAGTTAATCACTCTGGAGCCTAATGCTATTCGCATAGTGCCTGGCGCGCTCGGCGAGTAGTTAGCTGGGGCAGTTGGAGCCTAGCGGGCAGTACGGCATACTGGGCCTCTATTGTTCATGTTTGGATAGTGCCCCGATGAGCCAATCAAATCTGCATCTCGGCGTTGTGATGGATCCCATCAGCGACATCGCTTACAAGAAAGACACCACCATGGCTATGCTATGGGCCGCCCAGGAGCGCGGTTACACACTGCACTATATGGAGCAGGAAGATCTTTTCTTGAATGCAGGGCAAGCCTACGCGCGTATGCGGCCGCTAACGGTGCATCGCGATCCGAGCCACTGGTACGATCTAGGTGAGCCCTCGGCACGTCCACTGGTTGAACTGGATGTCGTATTGATGCGTAAAGACCCGCCCGTCGATGCGGATTTTACTAACGCTGTACATTTATTAGGTTTTGCTGAGCGCGAAGGTGTGCTGGTGGTGAACCCCACGGCAGCGCTATTGCAGTGTAATGAGAAGCTGTTTGCCCAGCAGTTCCCCCAGTGCTGTGCACCGACGCTGGTCGCCAGCCGTGATGATGTGCTGCGCGCTTTCCATGCGGAGCATGGCGATGTCATCTTTAAACCGCTGGACGGTATGGGCGGCACCGGTATTTTTCACATTGGCCCTGAAGGCCGCAATATCGGCGCGGTGATTGAGCAACTGACCTTGCGTGGCCAGCGGCAAATTATGGCGCAGCGCTACCTGCCAGAAATTAATGATGGCGACACGCGTATTCTGTTGGTCGATGGCGAACCCGTTCCCTTTGGGCTAGCGCGGATACCTTCAGCGGGGGAGACCCGAGGCAATTTAGCCGCTGGAGGGCGAGGTGTGAGTCGTGAGCTTACGGATCGTGACCGCTGGTTAATCCAGCAAGTACAGCCAATGATTCGTGAAAAAGGCTTAATGTTTGTCGGCCTCGACGTGATCGGTGACTATATTACAGAAATCAACGTCACCAGCCCCACCTGCGTGCGTGAAATTGATGATCAGCGCGGCACCAACATCGCCGGTTTACTGCTTGATGCCATTGAACGCCGCTTAGCCTAGGCACGGCTTCACTCTTATAATGACACTTATTACGCTATGTCTGCTGAGATGCCAGCAGGCAGTGGGAGACGCATGCAAAGTTTGAAACATCACTTTCTGATGGCCATGCCACACTTAGAAGATCCTAATTTTGCCGGTAGCCTGATCTATCTTTGCGATCATGATAACAACGGCTGCATGGGGGTGATTACTAATCGGCCGTTGGAGATCACCCTTGAGGCGCTGTTTGATCAGTTGGAATTAGGCGGTGAAACAAGTCCACACCGTAATGCGCCAGTTTATTACGGCGGGCCGATGCATAAAGATCGTGGCTTTATTCTGCATGTCGGCGATAGCCAGCAGTGGGACTCGAGTATTCAGGTCGAGGACGGCATTGCGTTGACGACTTCGCTGGATATTCTGCAGGCGTTCGCTGCCGGTGAGGGGCCTGAGCACTTTTTAGTCTGCTTAGGCTGCGCAGGCTGGGAAGTGGGGCAGTTGGAAGAGGAACTGAAGGAGAACAGCTGGTTAACCGTAGAAGCTGAGAGCAGCGTGCTCTTCAATACTCCGCCCGTTGAGCGCTTAACTGCGGCGGCTGGTTTACTGGGTATTGATCTTAACCTAATGACCCGAGACGCGGGGCACGCCTGATGGCCGAAGCGGGGCAGCGCTTAATCCTCGCCTTTGACTACGGCACCCGACGTATCGGTGTAGCGGTGGGCAATGAGTTACTACGCAGCGCACGCGAACTCACTCCACTGACGGCGCGGGATGGAATTCCCGACTGGAGTGTCGTGTCGCGGCTACTCAGCGAGTGGCAGCCGGACTTGTTAGTGGTAGGACTGCCGCTGAATATGGACGGTAGCGAGTCAGATATGAGTATCCGCGCGCGCAAGTTTGGTAATCGTCTGCATGGTCGTTTTGGCAAACCGTTTGAAATGGTTGACGAGCGGGGCACCACGCGGGAGGCGAAAATGATTGCTCGCGAGGCGGGCCATAAAGGCAACTACCGGCAGGATAGTGTCGATGGTATTGCGGCTATTCTTATTCTTGAAGGCTGGTTTGCCCACCAGGAAGGCCTACCTGGCGGGCGTTTGTCCCTATAACCTCTATCTTAAAATTCTCTTCTTAAGCTCTTGAGCTTTAACGATCCAGCGTGCCCGTTTGGCTTGGCACGTACCAACGCACAGGTCGCATATCTTGCTCAATCAGCTCATCAACATTGAGCAACGTTGCGAAAATTGCCATTCGCACGGGGATACCGTTATCGGTTTGGCGGAAAATCGCCAGTCGTGGGTCGCCGTTAAGGTCGACGTTTAAGTCATTGGCGCCGGGGCGGCTATCCCTGGGCAGCGGGTGCATCACAATCGTGCTTTGACTGCAGCGGTGGTCGAGAAAATCACGATTGACCATAAAGTCATCGGACAACCCCTGGAAGCTCTCATTCATCTCGTCGGTAAAGCGCTCTTTCTGAATGCGCGTGGTGTAGACCACATCTAAATCGGCAAAGTCGCTGGCCAGTGATTCGCGTTGCTCAATGCGATGGCCCCGAGACGCCACCAGGTCAATCAGCTTGGAAGGCATCTCAAGACCTGGCGGAGATACCAGGGTAATTCGCAGCGGGTCATAGAGTGATAAAAGCTTAATCAGGGAATGCACGGTACGGCCGTACTTCAAGTCGCCGGTGAGTAAGATATGTGCACCGCTCAGCGATTTACCCAGGCGTTGAAACTCTTTATCAATCGTATACAGGTCGAGCAGCGCCTGGCTGGGGTGCTCCCCAGGCCCGTCGCCGCCATTAATCACCGGTACATTGGTTGCCGCGGCAAATTCAGCCACCGAGCCTTGGTCAGGGTGGCGCATGACAATAGCATCGCAGTAACCGCTCATCACACGACTTGTGTCGTATAGCGACTCCCCCTTAGCCATAGAAGAGAACGTAAAGCCTGTGGTGTCGCACACGCTGCCCCCTAATCGGCAAAAGGCAGCATTGAAGCTTACTCGCGTCCGGGTACTGGCTTCAAAAAACAGATTACCGAGTACGGCTCCTTCTAATACTCGTGTTACCTGGCGTCGCTGAGCAATCGGCTCCATACGCGCAGCCACGCGCAGCAAGTGGTCTACGCTTTCGCGGTTTAATGAGTCGACAGTTAGCAAGTGATGGCTCATAGCGATCCTCGGCACAGTGGTGAAAAGAGCAGTAGATAACGCTAGTGTAACCGCCAATCAGGCTGGTGCCGAAGCGGTTTCATTCCGCCAAGGGAGGTAATTTGTAATTTTTCTACAAAACCGCTTGCCAACCCATCTTTGAGCCCGTAAAGTACGCATCCGCTGCCGGGGACGCCAAGCGTTACCAGCGGTGTATAAGGTGTAAAAGCCTTGGTTAGTCAACGAGTTAGCGGTTTTGGATGTGGTCAGGTTTGCATCGAAAACAACGCCCTTGACAACCGCCAGGAAATGCGTAGAATACGCCTTCCTCGCTGAGGCAAGCCAGTTCAACGGCAGCCCGGTTGCTTTCACAGCAATCTTGCAGCGAAACAGCTCTTTAACAATTTGATCAGGTAATTCATGTGGGCGCTTGCTGATGTTGGTGGCAAATCACCAAATATCAAGGCAGGCGAACACAGCGATACTTTTCGGAGTATCACAGTGAATTCGTTTGAACCTTGAGCCAAGTTTGATTCGCTTTTGTTGCTTTCGAGCGACAAGTAAGGATCACAATGATTTTAAACTGAAGAGTTTGATCATGGCTCAGATTGAACGCTGGCGGCAGGCCTAACACATGCAAGTCGAGCGGTAACAGGGGTAGCTTGCTACCCGCTGACGAGCGGCGGACGGGTGAGTAATGCATAGGAATCTGCCCGGTAGTGGGGGATAACCTGGGGAAACCCAGGCTAATACCGCATACGTCCTACGGGAGAAAGGGGGCTCCGGCTCCCGCTATTGGATGAGCCTATGTCGGATTAGCTAGTTGGTGAGGTAAAGGCTCACCAAGGCAACGATCCGTAGCTGGTCTGAGAGGATGATCAGCCACATCGGGACTGAGACACGGCCCGAACTCCTACGGGAGGCAGCAGTGGGGAATATTGGACAATGGGGGCAACCCTGATCCAGCCATGCCGCGTGTGTGAAGAAGGCCCTCGGGTTGTAAAGCACTTTCAGCGAGGAAGAACGCCTATCGGTTAATACCCGGTAGGAAAGACATCACTCGCAGAAGAAGCACCGGCTAACTCCGTGCCAGCAGCCGCGGTAATACGGAGGGTGCAAGCGTTAATCGGAATTACTGGGCGTAAAGCGCGCGTAGGTGGCTTGATAAGCCGGTTGTGAAAGCCCCGGGCTCAACCTGGGAACGGCATCCGGAACTGTCAGGCTAGAGTGCAGGAGAGGAAGGTAGAATTCCCGGTGTAGCGGTGAAATGCGTAGAGATCGGGAGGAATACCAGTGGCGAAGGCGGCCTTCTGGACTGACACTGACACTGAGGTGCGAAAGCGTGGGTAGCAAACAGGATTAGATACCCTGGTAGTCCACGCCGTAAACGATGTCGACCAGCCGTTGGGTGCCTAGAGCACTTTGTGGCGAAGTTAACGCGATAAGTCGACCGCCTGGGGAGTACGGCCGCAAGGTTAAAACTCAAATGAATTGACGGGGGCCCGCACAAGCGGTGGAGCATGTGGTTTAATTCGATGCAACGCGAAGAACCTTACCTACCCTTGACATCTACAGAAGCCGGAAGAGATTCTGGTGTGCCTTCGGGAACTGTAAGACAGGTGCTGCATGGCTGTCGTCAGCTCGTGTTGTGAAATGTTGGGTTAAGTCCCGTAACGAGCGCAACCCTTGTCCTTATTTGCCAGCACGTAATGGTGGGAACTCTAAGGAGACTGCCGGTGACAAACCGGAGGAAGGTGGGGACGACGTCAAGTCATCATGGCCCTTACGGGTAGGGCTACACACGTGCTACAATGGCCGGTACAAAGGGCTGCGAGCTCGCGAGAGTCAGCGAATCCCTTAAAGCCGGTCTCAGTCCGGATCGGAGTCTGCAACTCGACTCCGTGAAGTCGGAATCGCTAGTAATCGTGAATCAGAATGTCACGGTGAATACGTTCCCGGGCCTTGTACACACCGCCCGTCACACCATGGGAGTGGACTGCACCAGAAGTGGTTAGCCTAACGCAAGAGGGCGATCACCACGGTGTGGTTCATGACTGGGGTGAAGTCGTAACAAGGTAGCCGTAGGGGAACCTGCGGCTGGATCACCTCCTTAAACGATGCGTCACAGTTAGTAAGCGTCCACAATGAATTACCTGATCAGATATAGAGCAAACGGTTTAAGCACGATCCCCTCTTGGGTCTGTAGCTCAGTTGGTTAGAGCGCACCCCTGATAAGGGTGAGGTCGGCAGTTCAAGTCTGCCCAGACCCACCAAATTTTATCTACCGCTGCGTTATTTTATGACTCGCATAGCAGGCTATGCGTCGCCATAAAATGCCTTGCGCTAAATAAAATTGGCCAGAGGTGAGCGTGACTAAGAGTGACTCGATGGGGCCATAGCTCAGCTGGGAGAGCGCCTGCCTTGCACGCAGGAGGTCAGCGGTTCGATCCCGCTTGGCTCCACCATTACGTTACTACCCTGTTAAATCCCATACCGTTTGTGAATGTTTCGTGACCACTGATAAGTCGCTGTGCTGTAACTGTTGTTTTAGTTCTCACACGCCGCTTTATCACTGTTCATTGAACAGCTGCTCTTTAACAATGTATATCATGCTGACAAGAACACACCGTAAGGTGTGCTTCTTAAATTGTGATACGTCTCAAGCGTATCCGGCAAAATGAAACGTTATCATTGCGAAAATCCAGACTCCTTCGGGTTATAGGGTCAAGCAATGAAGCGCACACGGTGGATGCCTAGGCAGCCAGAGGCGATGAAAGACGTGGTAGCCTGCGATAAGGTTCGGTGAGGTGGCAACAACCTGTGACCCGGACATCTCTGAATGGGGAAACCCACTCATCATAAGATGAGTATCGTGCCCTGAATACATAGGGGTACGAGGCGAACCAGGGGAACTGAAACATCTAAGTACCCTGAGGAAAAGAAATCAACCGAGATTCCCCTAGTAGCGGCGAGCGAACGGGGACCAGCCCTTAAGCATGAGACTGATTAGGCGAACAGATTGGGAAGTCTGGCCGTAGCGGGTGATAGCCCCGTAGTCGAAAATCTGATCATGTGAAATCGAGTAGGTCGGGGCACGAGAAACCTTGACTGAAGACGGGGGGACCATCCTCCAAGGCTAAATACTCCTGGCTGACCGATAGTGAACCAGTACCGTGAGGGAAAGGCGAAAAGAACCCCGGAGAGGGGAGTGAAATAGATCCTGAAACCGTGTGCGTACAAGCAGTAGGAGCCCACTAGTTGGGTGACTGCGTACCTTTTGTATAATGGGTCAGCGACTTATATTCAGTGGCGAGGTTAACCGTATAGGGGAGCCGTAGGGAAACCGAGTCTTAACTGGGCGACACAGTCGCTGGATATAGACCCGAAACCGAGCGATCTATCCATGAGCAGGGTGAAGGTTGAGTAACATCAACTGGAGGCCCGAACCAGGATCTGTTGAAAAAGATTTGGATGACTTGTGGATCGGAGTGAAAGGCTAATCAAGCTCGGAGATAGCTGGTTCTCCTCGAAAGCTATTTAGGTAGCGCCTCACGTAGTACCGCCGGGGGTAGAGCACTGTTTCGGCTAGGGGGTCATCCCGACTTACCAACCCGAGGCAAACTCCGAATACCGGTGAGTAACGCGTGGGAGACACACGGCGGGTGCTAACGTCCGTCGTGAAAAGGGAAACAACCCAGACCGTCAGCTAAGGTCCCGAAATCCTGGTTAAGTGGGAAACGATGTGGGAAGGCTCAGACAGCTAGGAGGTTGGCTTAGAAGCAGCCATCCTTTAAAGAAAGCGTAATAGCTCACTAGTCGAGTCGGCCTGCGCGGAAGATGTAACGGGGCTAAACCAGGTACCGAAGCTACGGGTTCACGCTTAGGTGTGAGCGGTAGAGGAGCGTCGTGTAAGCCGATGAAGGTGGATTGAGAAGTCTGCTGGAGGTATCACGAGTGCGAATGCTGACATGAGTAACGATAAAGGGAGTGAAAAACTCCCTCGCCGGAAGACCAAGGGTTTCTGTTCGACGCTAATCGGAGCAGAGTGAGTCGGCCCCTAAGGCGAGGCCGAAAGGCGTAGTCGATGGGAAACGGGTCAATATTCCCGTACCGGACATGGTTGCGATGGGGGGACGAAGAAGGCTAGGTGAGCCAGGCGTTGGTAGTCCTGGTGAAAGTGAGTAGGCTGGGATCTTAGGTAAATCCGGGATCCTTTCAGGCCGAGACACGAGATGAACTGACCACGGTCAGGAAGTCACTGATGCCACGCTTCCAGGAAAAGCCTCTAAGCTTCAGATCATGTGCGACCGTACCCCAAACCGACACAGGTGGTCAGGGTGAGAATCCCAAGGCGCTTGAGAGAACTCGGGTGAAGGAACTAGGCAAAATGGTGCCGTAACTTCGGGAGAAGGCACGCCGGCGTAGGGTGAAGAGACTTGCTCTCCTAGCCCGAACCGGTCGAAGATACCAGGTGGCTGCAACTGTTTATTAAAAACACAGCACTCTGCTAACGCGCAAGCGGACGTATAGGGTGTGACGCCTGCCCGGTGCCGGAAGGTTAAATGATGGTGTTAGCCGTAAGGCGAAGCTCTTGATTGAAGCCCCGGTAAACGGCGGCCGTAACTATAACGGTCCTAAGGTAGCGAAATTCCTTGTCGGGTAAGTTCCGACCTGCACGAATGGCGTAATGATGGCCACGCTGTCTCCACCCGAGACTCAGTGAAATTGAAATCGCCGTGAAGATGCGGTGTACCCGCGGCTAGACGGAAAGACCCCGTGAACCTTTACTATAGCTTCACACTGGACGCTGATGTTGCCTGTGTAGGATAGCTGGGAGGCTTTGAAACTCGGACGCCAGTTCGGGCGGAGCCAACCTTGAAATACCAGCCTGGCATCATTGGCGTTCTCACTCAGGTCCGTTATCCGGATCGAGGACAGTGTGTGGTGGGTAGTTTGACTGGGGCGGTCTCCTCCTAAAGAGTAACGGAGGAGCACGAAGGTACCCTCAGCACGGTCGGACATCGTGCATTGAGTGCAAGAGCATAAGGGTGCTTGACTGCGAGACAGACACGTCGAGCAGGTGCGAAAGCAGGTTCTAGTGATCCGGTGGTTCTGTATGGAAGGGCCATCGCTCAACGGATAAAAGGTACTCCGGGGATAACAGGCTGATACCGCCCAAGAGTTCACATCGACGGCGGTGTTTGGCACCTCGATGTCGGCTCATCACATCCTGGGGCTGAAGTCGGTCCCAAGGGTATGGCTGTTCGCCATTTAAAGTGGTACGCGAGCTGGGTTTAGAACGTCGTGAGACAGTTCGGTCCCTATCTGCCGTGGGCGTTGGATGTTTGAGAAGGGCTGCTCCTAGTACGAGAGGACCGGAGTGGACGACCCTCTGGTGTTCCGGTTGTCACGCCAGTGGCATTGCCGGGTAGCTATGGTCGGACGGGATAACCGCTGAAAGCATCTAAGCGGGAAGCCCCCTTCAAGATGAGACATCCCTGAGGCCTAGAGCCTCCTGAAGGGCCCAGCGAGACCAGCTGGTTGATAGGCACGGTGTGGAAGCGCTGCAAGGCGTTGAGCTAACGTGTACTAATGGCCCGTGAGGCTTGACCCTATAACACCCAAGGGGTCTGGTCGTGATGATAACGTAGAGGTTGAGAGATCAACAGAACGCCGGATACGCAGCGTGTGGCCTGACTCACATGAGCAGGCGGCAGGCAATGAGACGATCACAAACAGCATGATGTACATTAACAGTTACGCCTGACGACCATAGCACGCGTGAACCACCTGATCCCTTGCCGAACTCAGAAGTGAAACCGCTTAGCGCCGATGGTAGTGTGGGGTCTCCCCATGCGAGAGTAGGTCATCGTCAGGCACTTATTATGAAAAATCCCCCAGGGCTTGCGCCTTGGGGGATTTTTTTTTTGCATGGTCGTGAGGGGTGAATGGTGAGGAGTGAGGAGTAAATGGTGAGCAGTAAAGGGTAAGTCGTGAATCGTGAGTAGAAAACGTTGGTGAATGGCTATCTCCCGAATATCCTGTTCCGCCTCACACCTCACACCTCACACCTCACACCTCACACCTCACACCTCACACCTCACACCTCACACCTCACACCTCACACCTCACACCTCACACCTCACGCCTCACGCCTCACGCCTCACGCCTCACACTAACGTGCGGTTTTCCGGTGTTTTATGTCAGAATGCTCTCCTTAAGGAGAAATGCCCATGACACAGATGCGCTGGGAGCAGCTACTTTCCCCACGTCGTCTTCACGACCAACGCTCAACAAGCACCCGCGAAATCGGCCGTAGTCCGTTTCATAAGGATCACGACCGAATTGTTTTCTCCGGCTCGTTTAGGCGCCTTGGTCGCAAAACCCAGGTGCATCCGCTGACCGAAAACGATCATATCCATACGCGCTTAACTCACTCGCTAGAGGTTGGCTGTGTAGGCCGCTCTCTAGGGATGATTGTGGGTGAGCTGCTGCATGATCGTTTGCCTGAATGGATCACCCCCGCGGATCTTGGCGTCATTATACAAACGGCATGCCTTGGCCATGACATTGGCAATCCCCCTTTTGGTCATGCCGGCGAGTATGCTATTCGTGATTGGTTTCAGCGAGCTCAAAGCAGCGGCCTGTTAGAAGGTCTTTCAGACGCTGAGCGCGAGGATCTGCTGACCTATGAAGGTAACGCCCAAGGCTTTCGGGTAATTACCCAGATCGAATATAACCAGTTTAATGGCGGCATGCGGCTATCAGCGGCCACGCTGGGGGCGCTGCTTAAATATCCTTGGACCGTTCGCTACAGCGGGCGCGCAGGCAAGTTTGGCGCCTACCAGTCAGAGCAGGCGCTGCTCAAAGAGGTCGCTCAGGCGGTAGGCTTATTACCACAGGGCGAACAGCGCTGGTGTCGCCACCCGCTGGCCTGGCTGGTCGAAGCTGCCGATGATATCTGTTACGCGCTATTGGATCTGGAAGACGGTTTGGAGATGGGCATCCTGCGTTATGAAGAGGTCGTCGAAATACTTCGCCAAATTGCTGGCGAGTTTCCGCCCGAGTATGCCGATATGCAGGCCCGTAACGTGTCCCAGCGTCGCCGTATTGCACTGCTACGAGGCGCGGCCATGGAGCGTGCGGTTAATGACGTAGGCGCGGTGTTCGTGCAGCATGAGCAGGCTCTGCTGAGTGGCACGCTCAGTGATGACCTCTTAGAGCTGTGTCACCCTGATTTGGGGTGGGGCGTTCAGGCGGCGAAGCAGTTGGCTCGAGAGCGCATTTTTCAGAATGAGCGTAAGGCAAAGCTGGAGATAGGCGCTTATACGACGCTGGGTATTCTGTTGGAAGCCTTTATTGGCGCTGCGCACGAGCTTCATCATACAGGGCATTCATCGTTTAAACACCAGCGTGTATTGGCCCTGATAGGAGAAAACACGCCCCTGCCATCTTGGCCGCTCTACGATAGCTATCGACGAATGCTGGACTTTATCGGTGGTATGACAGACCACTACGCGGTGGATTTAGCCCAGGAGATGGGCGGCCGTTTGCGCGGTGATTGAGTACTGCTTAATTAAACCGAAGGTTGGCTCAAGTGCTTTAACTCCATCAACTGAGCGCGCTCAAGCAGCACATTAATGATCTTGTCGTGGGTGGCGTCACTGAGAGGGCCTGGCGTTAGCTCTGTTATCTGTTTTGCAAGAGTATCACCGCTAACCACCAGAATGTCCGGGGCGGCTTCGCTGTTATCTATTTTCCAACCCGGCAGCACCAATACGCCTCGTACGGGTACGGGCACACCGCAGCGACGTTCAAGCCAGTGAGTTAGCCAGCTAACTCCTTGACGCGTTTTATGCAGTGGTCGGCGCTCTTGCCAGTGTGGAAAGCGCAAGCGTTCGCGCTCCACCGCCACTGTGTTGAGCTCATTGCCATCGGTGCCAATGGCAAGTGTCCTTGCCCGTGTCTCGACCACAAATACGCCATGGGGTGTTACGACAACGTGATCAATCGTGAAGCTATCGGTGGGCACATCGTGAAATACGTAGTAAGGGTGGGCGTCCGGGCGAACCAAGCGCTCGAGTTCCTGACCAACGGCGAGTTCGCAGGCTAAGCCTAATTTTAAGCGCCGGATACGCTGATAGTCGCGTACCAACAGTAATGAAAACGCCAGCACAAGTAAGGTGCTGAGCAGGCCATACAGCGCCCATTCGACCCAGTCTTGCCGCTCTACAAACAGCATACGCCCCATCCCGTAAACAAGCGGGGCGAGGCTGATAATGGGCCCTAATGCGCCATTTAAAAATAGGCTGGAAAACGCTTTGTCAAGACGCTGCCGCAGGGCTTGGCCCGGTTCGTGAAGGGGAGCGTTGAAAGGGGAGTGAACGCGAGCATCATGCAGGCTGCGCAGCGCAAGGACAATACTGGCCATTGCTGCCATGGGGAATAGGAAGATCAGGGGTAGCACGTATTCCAGCCAAGCCATTGCAGTGCCTTGCTCTATAGAGACTTATCTAATGGTAAGCCCTGACGATAAGTCATAGTGGTGTAGAGGCCTAACCTCCAGCGAGTTTAACCTGGTAACCCAGATCGCTTAATGCTTGACGCAAGGTGTCGCGATGATCGCCTTGAATTTCAATAACACCCTCTTTAACGGCTCCGCCAGTTCCACAACGCTTTTTAAGCGTTTTTGCCAAGGTTTTAAGCTCTTCGCTAGGCAGTGGAATGCCACTAATGGTCGTTACGCCTTTGCCTTTACGGCCACTCGTTTCGCGGCGAATCCGTACCACGCCATCCAGTGCCGCTAGACGCTGCTGCTCACTCAAATCATCGCAGTGGCAGGCATCAAGTGGTTCCCGGCAGGTAGGGCAGGTCTTGCCATGTTCGGTGGAGTAAACCAGCCCACCGAGCTGATCTCGTAAAGAGGCCATCATCCTCCTCCCATTGAGTGTTGAGGCACAGGGGTTTGCCAGTACTCACGCGTGAGTCGCTCCACCACAGCGGGCAGTTGATACATATTACTGATCATAATAGCGTTTTCAGGCGTTGTTTCAGCATCTGGGAAACGGTTTAAGTGGATCACCGTCATCCCCGCTTGAAGCGCTGCGCGAACACCTACCAAGGCATCGTCTATGGCAATGCAGTCATGCGCTGAATAGCCCATGATACTCGCTGCGTATAAATGTAGACAGGGCTCGGGCTTCCAGCAATTGGCGGTATAACCACTGAAAAAACGTTTGCCGAAGTAGCGGCTAAGCCCTGTCGCTTCTAACGCCGTGTGAATTTTACTTTCAGGCCCATTAGAAACCACCGCACTGGGGTACGCCGATAAGGTATCCAGCGCTTCTTGGGCGCCAGGTATGGTCGTCAGCTCCTGGGCAAGTCGGCTGGCTAGATTGGCCCGCATAGAGGCTTCCATGCGGTCAAGTTGTTCAGGGTCAACCTCACCAAAGCGTTTTTGCAGTTCAGCAACGATGCGCCGAAAGCGCGCTCCGCGAAACTCGCCAAGATAATCACTAGACGCGAAAGGCAGGCCTACTGAATTAAGACCGCTAGCCATCTCTTCGGCCAGAAGCGGTTCGCTATCGACAAGAGTGCCATCACAATCAAACAGCAAAAGTGGGAGCGGCATTATGGTTCCTTGCAGCGACTTATGCACTGCCAGTGTTAGTTGAAGCCATCCATACTGCTATTGAACGGGATTTTACGTCATTTGTGAACACTGTTTTGTTATTTTTTGCTTGCCTGAGCGCGACTCTTGAGCCAGCTTAAACGGCTACGCTGATTTTAGTGGACTGTTTTATGCCATCCCGCATCGGGAAACGCTGTTGCGTTAGCGTTGGAAATGGCTAAGCTGCGCTAAAGAGATAGCAGGGATACACTATCTTGTCATAACCACAACACGGAGAACGCCCAATGCGCCTAACCCCTTGGTTGCTACCCTTTGCACTCAGTGCTGCTTTGCTAACGACGACTGGCTATGTGCTGGCTGATAACCATGAGTCAGAGGGTGAGCAGCATGAGCCCCTGGATGATGCAGAACTTGAAGAGGAGTACGGTATTAAAGCGGGGTCGGTGAAACGCGACGTGGATATGTCATCCAGCGATTCTGATGACACCGATGAACAGGCCCGCGCCCGTGAAGAGGAGGAGGAAGAAGAGAAAAATGAGGGGATAGCCACTAGCGAGGGCGAGGCTGACGTAGAACTAGAGCCTGGTAAGAGTGAAGAGCGAAACCCTGAAGCTGGCACGGGTGGCACTGGCAGCCCGGAAGACGCTATCCATAGCAGCGAAGAGGAAAATAGTGAAGATGATGAGGATGGCACCGACGACAGTGAGTAACGTCAGTGCCTAAGCGCTACTTGGCGAGCCTGCGCGAATTAGCGCTACTACGCTGGTGGTAAGGCTTCATTGTGTGTTGGCTGGTAACCCACCAGGGGGCTTGCTTACCGCTCATTGAGTTGAGCAGCGCTTTTTGCATAGCGAGGCCAGCCTCCATGCTGGCCTCAAGTTTTTCGGTGACCATGCGTTGGTTTTCTTGCATCATTTTGGGACTGAAAAACGGCTGTGTTTGCCATAAATGCTGTCGCATAGTGATTGTCGATAAAGACGTCGACCATAGCTCAAAGGCCATGATGCCGACTTTCCATATATCGAACATCGCTACCGGGGTAGTGGGCATTAGGGACAGGGGAGTTGTCGATTTCATCAGCGTTGTTGCCTCCTTGCTGGAACACGAGACGTCGTGGCCTCAACACCAGTGTTAGCGCATCAATGCTGCATTGCAACATCTATTTAATTAGCCACAAAAAAAGACGACCGATTGGTCGTCTCTTTCGAAAGTGTGGCAATGCCGCGCTTACTTGACCTTAGGAGCCAGTTCGCCGCGCTCATAGCGCAGGAACATCTCTTCCAGACTGATCGGTTTAATCTTACTGGCGTTGCCCGCCGTACCAAAGGCTTCGTAGCGAGCGATACAAAGATCGCGCATGGCGGTAACGGTCTCTTTCAAGAACTTACGCGGATCGAATTCAGACGGGTTCTCCGCCAAAAAGCGACGCACAGCGCCGGTAGACGCCAAGCGCAGGTCGGTATCAATGTTGACCTTGCGCACGCCGTGCTTGATACCCTCAACGATCTCCTCGACGGGTACGCCGTATGTTTCGGGGATCTCACCGCCATACTGGTTAATCACTTCCAGCCACTCCTGGGGAACAGAAGAGGAGCCGTGCATGACCAGGTGAGTGTCCGGGATCCGTGCGTGAATCTCTTTAATGCGCTGAATAGAGAGCGTGTCACCGGTAGGCGGCTTGGTGAATTTGTAAGCACCGTGGCTGGTGCCAATGGCAATCGCCAGTGCGTCCACGTGGGTCGCTTTCACAAACGCTGCGGCTTCTTCCGGATCGGTAAGCAGTTGCTCCATATCGAGCTTGCCTTCTGCGCCGATGCCGTCTTCTTCACCGGCCATGCCAGTTTCCAGGCTACCCAGGCAACCCAGCTCGCCCTCGACGGAAACGCCACAGGCGTGAGCCATTTCCACCGCGCGACGAGTAACGTCGACGTTGTAGTCGTAGTCGGTGGGCGTTTTGCCATCTTCGCCTAGCGAGCCATCCATCATTACCGAGGAGAAGCCGAGCTGAATAGAACGCTGGCAGACGGCAGGGCTAGTGCCGTGATCCTGGTGCATCACCACAGGGATATGCGGAAACTCTTCCACGGCCGCCAAAATCAGATGGCGCAGAAAAGGCGCCCCCGCATACTTACGCGCGCCAGCAGACGCTTGGACAATAACCGGTGAGTCGGTGGCATCCGCTGCCTCCATAATGGCGCGCATCTGCTCAAGGTTATTGACGTTAAACGCCGGAATGCCGTAACCGTATTCGGCGGCGTGGTCGAGCATCTGGCGCATGCTGATCAAAGCCATGAAATTACCTTATCTATGTGGTAGAGACTGGGTTGTCAAGATTGAGCTGTCAATTTGAACGGTGATGAGCGTTCAGGTTCAAGTTGTGCTGTTTTCTCGTCAGACAATGTTAACCGCGTTTGGCGGCGGCTTCGAGTGCCGCAACGGCAGGCAACTGCTTGCCTTCGACATACTCAAGAAAGGCGCCGCCGCCAGTAGAAATATATGAAACGCGATCCGCAATGGCATATTTATCAATGGCTGCTAAGGTGTCACCGCCGCCAGCTATAGAGAAACCTGCACTATCGGCGATGGCTTGAGCAAGCACCTGGGTGCCTTTACCAAACTGATCGATTTCAAACACACCGACGGGGCCGTTCCATAAAATGGTACCGGCGTCTTTGAGCATGCTGGCCAAGTGGGTGGCGGTATCCGGGCCGATATCCAAAATCATCTCGTTATCAGCCACTTGATCGACTGGCTTGACCACCGCCTTGGCCGACTCAGAGAATTCGGTAGCCACTACAACGTCAGTGGGCAGTGGAATCGAGACCTTTTCCATCAGTGCTTTCGCTTGACCGATCAAATCAGCTTCGTGGAGCGATTTGCCCACATTGTAGCCTGCGGCGGCAATAAAGGTGTTGGCAATACCGCCGCCGACGATCAGCTGATCGCATTTCTCTGCCAGTGCAGTGAGTACATCCAGCTTGGTAGAGACCTTCGAGCCACCGACGATGGCGGCCATGGGCCGGGCCGGATGCGCCAGTGCTTTTTCAAGCGCATCCAGCTCCTGGGCCAGCAAAGGTCCCGCACAGGCGCTGGGGGCAAAACGCGCTACCCCATGAGTAGACGCTTGGGCGCGGTGGGCGGTGCCAAACGCATCCATGACAAAGATATCGCACAGCGCGGCGTACTGTTTTGCCAACTGCTCATCGTCTTTTTTCTCGCCGCTATTAAAGCGCACGTTCTCCAGCAGTACGACGTCGCCATTGGCGAGATCCAGCGTTTCACCGAGATAGGCTTTGATCAGCGGTACTGGGCGGCCTAAGAGTTCGCCTAAGTGCTCAGCCACCGGTGCGAGGGAGAATTCATCAGCGGGTTCGCCTTCGGTGGGACGCCCTAAGTGGCTCATCAGCATCACCTTCGCGCCCGCCTGCATGGCGGCTTGAATCGTCGGCAGCGCGGCCCGTAAGCGGGCGTCGCTGGAGACGCGGCCATGTTTGATGGGCACATTCAAATCTTCACGGATCAGCACGCGTTGCCCTTCCAGGGGAAGGTCAGTCATCTTTTTCACGTTCATATATGCGGTATCCTCGTGTGTATGCCGTTGAGCTAAATAGAAATAGCTAATATAAAAAGCGACTGCAACAGGTCATGTTTCGGCTGAAAGTCTGGCCAGCCGCTGGCTAATGTCGAGCATACGGTTAGCGAACCCCCACTCGTTGTCAAACCAGCACAGCAACTTGATAAGGCGCTCGCCTGCGACCCGGGTTTGAGTAGCGTCCAGGATGCCTGAGCGGGGGTCGTGATTAAAATCAACCGACGCCATGGGGACTTCAGTATAGCCAAGCACACCCTTTAAGCGCTGCTGACTGGCGGCCAGCAGCAGTGCGTTGACATCGTCTCGGTGGGTATCCCGGCTGACGGTGAGCGCCACGTCCATGGCCGAGACATTGATAGTAGGCACGCGTACGTGCAGGCACTCAAAGCGACCCGCAAGATGGGGCATCAAGCGGCTGATGCCGAGTGCCAAGCCGGTATCCACCGGCACAATAGAGTGCATCGCTGAGCGGGTAAGACGCAGGTCAGTCTGGTGGTAGGCATCGATCACCGGCTGGTCGTTCATCGCCGAATGAATCGTCGTCGTCACACCATGCTCCAGGCCGAGGGCTTCGTCGAGCACGGTCAGTAGTGGCACAAGGCAGTTGGTCGTGCAGGAAGCGGCAGAGAGGATGCGCTGAGACAGCGCTAGCTCGCTTTCATTGATGCCCCACACAATAGTGGCATCGACATCATTCTCCGCTGGCTGGGAAAACAGTAGCCGCTTAGCGCCAGCCTCTAGGTGTAGCTCGGCGGTGGCGCGATCTTTAAAGCTTCCAGAGCACTCCAGCACCAGATCTACATCAAGCGCTTTCCAGGGTAGCTTGCGTGGGTCTTGCTCGCAGAGTACCAGGATGCGATGGCCGTCAACGATAAGGGACTGACCGTCGTTGTCGACGTCACCTGGAAAGCGACCATGAGTAGTGTCGTAACGGGTCAGGTACGTGATGGTCGCCAGGTCAGACAGCTCATTAATGGCAACCACTTCAAGCTCGGGGTGGTGCCGCTCAATGAGCGCCCGTAAGACGCACTGGCCGATGCGTCCGTAACCGTTAATGGCGATGCGATACCTGGGAGCAGAATTAGCCATGCGGGGGAGTGGCTCTTAAAAGTGTTTCGATGATCGAAAAAGTCGAGAACGCTTTGCGATGATAACGTATTTTAGCGGGCGATTCTCATCAGCTACCGGTGCCTATCAACTGACCAAGCCAATTAGTCGCCAAGCCAGAGGCAGCAGCAGCGCAGTGAAAATACCCGTGAGGCTCATGCCCAGAGAGGCAAAAGCGCCGGCCGTAGGGCTGATCTCAAACGCCCTTACCGTGCCGATCGCGTGGCCGTTAAGCCCGAGGGCGAAGCCGATCAGGCGGTCATCTTTGATATCCAGCCAACGCGCTGCCAAGCTCACGCAGGGAATGGTGATCACCCCGGTGACCAGCAGTGCACCCAGCAGTAGTGCGGTAGTACCTCCGAGCTGTTCCGTAATACCGATAGCAATTGGCGCGGTCACGGATTTAGCGGCAATGGAAGCGAGTACAGTGTCCGAGCTGCCCAGTAACCAGGCAATGGCCAGCGAGTAGCAAGCCGCCAGTGTCGCCGCGATGGGTAAGCAAATCGCCAGTGGACGCCACAGCTCAACGATCCGCGGCAGCTGTTGATAGAGCGGCATACCCAGCGCCACCGTGGCGGGCCCCAACAGCACCGTTAACCATGTGGCCCCCTGCTGGTAGGTGGTGTACGGCAGCCCTATTAGCGCCAACGCCCCCGCTAGCAGCAGCGCTGCGATCAAGATAGCGGGCAGCCATGAGGGGCGCTTTAAACGCTGAAACAGAAGGCTGCCAAGCAAATAGGCAGCCAGCGTTAACCCGACTGCAAATAGCGGGGTGGTGGTTAATAGCGTGAGCAGCGAGGAGTTATCGGGCATGGGGTTGCCCGATTAGCCGCTTGAGCAACCACAGCGTGGTTACCACACTGAGTAACGTACCCAACACTAAGGCGATAAGGATAGCCGTCCACTGTCCAGCCAGCTCGCCGATGATAAAAAACACCCCCACAACGCCGGGCATAATCAGCATGGCGAGGAGTGCAATCAGCGGCTGGGCGGCAGCGGCAATGCTGGTAGGAACACGGCCCCGCACGGCGAGCGTTGCGCAGAGCAGCAGCATCCCGATCACGCCTGACGAGATCGGCAGAGCGGTGAAGTGGATCACCACTTCACCGATCAGCCAGTAGCTAATCAGCCATAGAAAGCCACTGAGCGCGGGCATGACTTAGCCGAGTAGTTCGTTGGCTTGCTTGACCACATTGTCGACGGTAAAGCCGAAGTGCTTGAACAGATCCCCCGCCGGGGCGGATTCGCCGTAGGTGGTCATGCCGATCACGCGGCCTTCCAAACCCACATACTTGTACCAGTAGTCGGCGTGGGCGGCTTCGATGGCGATACGCTTGGTGACCGCTTTGGGCAGTACGCTTTCGCGATACTCCGCATCCTGGCCATTAAAGCGATAGGCTGATGGCATAGACACGACACGCACCGCTTTACCCTGCTGTTCAAGCTCCGCAGCGGCCTCCATCGCCAGGGCCACTTCAGAACCGGTGGCAATCAGAATCAGCTCGGGTGTTCCTTCGCTGTCTTTCAGGACATACGCCCCGTTTTGAATCGACGCCAGCTGCGCTTTGGTGCGCTGCTGATGGGGCAGATTCTGGCGAGAGAGTACCAACGCCGTGGGGCCAGAGTGACGCTTAATCGCCGCATCCCAGGCCGCGGCGGTTTCTACCGCATCGCAGGGGCGCCAGGTGTTCAGGTTAGGCGTGGTGCGCAGGCTGGTGAGCTGCTCAATGGGCTGGTGGGTAGGGCCATCTTCACCCAAGCCGATAGAGTCGTGGGTAAACACGTAAATTACCTGCTGACCCATCAACGACGCCATGCGGATCGAATTACGCATGTACTCCATAAAGATCAGGAAGGTCGCCCCGTAAGGCACCAGGCCGCCGTGCAGGGCGATACCGTTCATGACCGCCCCCATGCCAAACTCACGCACACCGTAGTGCAGGTAGTTACCGCTGGCGTCTTCCGGGGTAATCGCTTGGGCGCCTTTCCAGAAGGTCAGGTTAGACGGCGCCAAGTCGGCGCTGCCGCCCAGCAGTTCCGGCATTTTCGGGCCAATGGCATTTAACACTTCAAAGGAGGCTTTGCGAGACGCAATCGTTTCGCCACGCTCTTGGGCCTGCTCAATCAAGGCTTCAGTGGGCAGCTCTGTCGGCAGCTGGCGCTTCATGCGGCGCTTGAACTCCCGCGCTTGCGTGGGGAAGGCTTCAGCATAGCGGGCAAAGCGCGCTTCCCACTCCTGCTGGCGAGCCTTGCCTTCAGAGCGGGCATCCCAAGCCGAGTAGATTGGTTCAGGAATATGGAACGGCGCATGAGGCCAGTCGAGCTGTGTGCGCGCCAGCGCCACTTCGTCGTCGCCTAAGGGCGCACCGTGGGCGTCCTCTTTGCCCTGCTTGTTGGGCGCACCAAAGCCGATGATGGTTTTGCAGATGATCAGGCTCGGCTTATCGTCGTGGCTCTTGGCCAGCTCAATAGCGGCTTTCACCTCTTCAGGCTTGTGGCCATCCACATTGGGCACCACGTGCCAGCCGTAAGCCTCAAAACGTTTGGCAGTATCGTCGGTAAACCAGCCTTCCACTTCCCCATCGATCGAGATGCCGTTGTCGTCATACAGAGCGAGCAACTTACCCAACTGCTGGGTACCGGCCAGCGAGGCGGCTTCGTGGGAAATGCCTTCCATCAGGCAGCCGTCACCCAAAAAGCACCAAGTGTGGTGATCGACAATGGTGTGGCCAGGGCGGTTAAACTGCGCTGCCAGGGTTTTTTCGGCAATCGCGAAGCCTACGGCGTTGGCAAAGCCCTGGCCGAGGGGGCCAGTAGTCGTCTCAATGCCAGGTGCGTAGCCAAATTCCGGGTGGCCCGCGGTGGGTGAATGCAGCTGGCGGAAGTTCTGCAGCTGCTCCAGGCTTAGCTCGTAACCGCTGAGGTGGAGCAGCGAGTAGAGCAGCATGGAGCCGTGGCCATTGGAGAGCACAAAGCGGTCACGATCGGCCCACTTGGGGTCTTCGGGGTTGTGCTTGAGGTAGTCATTCCATAGCACCTCAGCGATATCAGCCATGCCCATGGGGGCGCCCGGGTGGCCGGACTTGGCCTTCTGAACGGCATCCATGGAGAGGGCGCGAATGGCATTGGCTAGCTCAAAACGGGACGGCATGGGGGTGCTCCTCGCCTGAAAACAGAAATTATAAAGGCGCTATTGTCGCTGACTTCCCATGTTGCGGCAAATGTAGCGGCAAATTCTGGGGATCACGTTCTGGGAAGCATCGCCGACAGCGTGTAGACTCTGCCTCCCGACGCGGTAGAAAAGTAATGCTATCGCTTCACTAATACGGGCAGGGGACACCTGCCATGATTTCCTGCTGATGCTGTGGATTAAATACAGCCGTCATACAGAGGGTAGAGTGCGCGATGAGCGAATATTCCCTGTTTACCTCCGAGTCCGTCTCCGAAGGTCATCCCGATAAGATTGCCGATCAGATCTCTGACGCGGTGCTAGATGCCATTATCGCCCGCGATAAACAGGCCCGTGTTGCCTGTGAAACCATGGTGAAAACCGGGGTGGCGATTATTGCCGGCGAGATTACCACCTCCGCCTGGGTCGATTTAGAAACCCTCGTACGCGATGTGATTATCAGCATTGGCTATAACTCGTCTGATGTCGGCTTTGACGGTGCGACCTGCGGCGTGGTTAACCTGATAGGCAAGCAGAGTGTCGATATCGCCCAGGGCGTTGACCGCAGTAAGCCGGAAGATCAGGGCGCTGGTGACCAGGGCCTGATGTTCGGCTACGCAACTAACGAAACCGATTCGTTTATGCCGGCACCGATCCACTACTCCCACCGTTTAGTCGAACGTCAGGCCGAACTGCGTAAAAATGGCCTACTGCCATGGCTGCGTCCGGATGCCAAAAGCCAGGTCACCTTCCGCTATAACGCCGAAGGCCAGCCCTGTGGTGTTGATGCCATCGTTCTGTCTACCCAGCACGACCCAGATATTGATCAGGAAGACCTGCGCAAAATGATCAAGCGCGAGGTCATCGAGCAGGTGATCCCCGCTGAGTGGTTGGATGAGAGTACCCAGTACCATATCAACCCCACCGGCAAATTCGTCATTGGCGGCCCGGTAGGTGACTGCGGGTTGACCGGGCGTAAAATCATCGTCGACACCTACGGCGGTATGGCACGCCACGGCGGCGGTGCGTTCTCAGGTAAAGATCCCTCTAAAGTGGATCGCAGCGCCGCCTATGCGGGTCGCTATGTGGCCAAGAATGTGGTGGCCTCGGGCCTGGCTGACAAGTGTGAGATTCAGGTCTCCTACGCGATTGGTGTTGCCGAGCCGACCTCTGTCTCCATCGATACGTTCGGCACGGGTAAAATTGACGATGCCAGGATCGTTGCCCTGGTTCGCGAGCACTTTGACCTGCGCCCCTACGCAATCACCAAAATGCTCGACCTGCTTCACCCCATGTATCAGCTCACCGCCGCTTACGGCCACTTTGGCCGGGCGCCGTTCGAGCACAGCTACACGTGGAGTGACGATAAAGGCCAAGCGCATACCGAAACCTTTACCGCCTTCCCATGGGAAAAGGTCGATAAAGCGGAAGCGCTGCGTAAGGCTGCCGGTTTGTAAGCGCTTAGCCGCCTGAAGCTGACCTTCAGCGCCTCCTGCTCCATGCAGGGGGCGTTTCTATTGGGGGCGCATGGATGTAGGTTGTGATGAGAATGGTTTTCGATTATAGTGCGCGCGCTGGTAAATGCGTATCAGTACTAGCGCTATCTGATCAGTGCAGCCGCTGTAATCGTTACACCTCTACCAATAGTGATGGGTGCTCCATGACACGTCTTCTTGCTGTGACCGGATTCTCCACCCTGCTAGGCCTGGCATCGTCCTCGATCCTGGCGGGCGACACGCAATACCCCTTGACGCTGAACAACTGCGGGGTAGAAGTGACCTTCGATCAGGCACCCGAGCGGGCGATTGGCCTCGGTCAAAACAGCGCTGAGCTGATGCTGATGCTCGGCCTGGAAGACAGAATGGCGGGCACAGCCTTCTGGCCCAACAGCGTCTTGCCTCAACTGGCCGATGCCAACGACCAGGTAAAAGTGTTGACGGTGGAGTTCCCGACCTTCGAATCGATTCTGGCCGAGCAGCCTGACTTCGTAGCGGCAGCGCTCCCCAGCCTGCTGGGGGAGTCCAGCCGAGTGGCCACTCGCGACGACTTCAGTAAGATGGGCATACCGACCTACCTTTCGCCCGGTACCTGCGTCGCTGAAGGGATGGCCCAGGACAAGTACGGCTACGGCGATCGCGCCCAGCTGTGGAATATGGGCGCCTTGTATCATGAGATTGAAGACCTCGCCCGGATTTTCGATGTAAACGATCGCGGTGATGCCTTGATCGACGACCTAAAACAGCGTGAGGCCGCGCTGCGGGCAGCGTCTCCTGACAGTGACGAGCCGCTCTCCTATCTGTTCTGGTTCTCCAGCTCCTCTCCCGCGGCGGACGCCCACCTGGGCGGCAAGTACAGCGCATCCGGCTTTATCGCCGACGTATTGGGGGGCACCAATGCCATCGAGTCTGAGGCGGAGTGGCCGACACTCGGCTGGGAGAGCATTATCGCCACTGACCCAGATGTGATCGTGGTATCCCGCGTCGAGCGTGACCGTTGGGAGCTTGACGACGCCGATGCGAAGATTGCCTTTCTCAACTCGGATCCGGCGACTCGTGAGATGAGAGCCGTCAAAAACGGCGCCATTGTGGTTATGGACGGCCAAGCGATGAACCCTACGCTCAGAACGCTTTTTGGTGCCGAACAGGTAGCCGAACAGCTTGAGGCGTTGGGTCTGAGATGAGTGTGACGGTGAGCATACCGCAGGCCATCGAGCGTCTGCCCCGCCTGGCAGGGGGGGCAGGGCTGCTGTTGGTATCACTGCTGATCATTGGTTTGGTAGTGGGCATCAGCGTCGGGATCGGCGATATGCCGATCCCGCTCTCTACGACCTATGCGGTGATCACCAACAAACTCGGCTGGACCTCCTTCGAGCTCAACCGTATCCACGCAACCATTATCTGGGATTACCGCTTGAGCCGGGCGCTGGTCGCCGCCTTGTGTGGCGCCGGGCTGGCGTTGGCCGGTGCCATCATGCAGTCGATACTGCGCAACCCTTTGGCAGAGCCGTATGTGCTGGGTATTTCGGCCGGTGCATCGACGGGCGCCGTTCTGATCGTTATCTTGGGGCTCGGCGCTGGCGCGGTATCGCTCTCCTCGGGGGCCTTTATCGGCGCTTTTGCCGCTTTTCTGTTTGTGGCGCTGCTGTCGAACGGTGCGCGCGGTGGGGCGGATCGAACTATTCTGGCTGGGGTCGCGGCATCGCAGCTGTTCAACGCCGTGACCTCCTATATCGTCACGACGGCGGGTAATGCACAGCAGGCGCGGGATGTGATGTTCTGGCTGCTTGGTAGCTTTGGCGGTGTGCGCTGGCCTGAGTTCTATCTGGCCTTGGCGGTCGTGGGCCTCGGGCTGATCGCGTGCCTATGCTACGCGCGGGTACTGGATGCGTTTGCCTTTGGTGACGAAGCGGCCGCCTCGTTGGGGGTCAATGTCGCACAAACGCGGATCATCCTGTTTGCGCTGACGGCCGTCATTACCGCTACCATCGTCAGCATGGTTGGCACCATTGGCTTCGTTGGCCTGGTGGTTCCCCACGCGGCGCGTTTCGTGGTGGGCCCACGCCACGCCGTCCTGCTCCCTGCCTGTGCCATCGTGGGAGCGATCTTCATGGTGGTAGCGGATATCGCCTCTCGCGTGTTGATTCCGCAGCAAACCCTGCCGATCGGTGTGGTCACGGCGCTGGTGGGCGTGCCGTTCTTCTCTGTCATTCTTTACCGGTTACAGCGCGCATCATGAGCATCAAGGCCGACAATCTGATCTGGAAAATCGGCACCAAAACGGTGATCGATGGTGTCTCCTTCGAAGCCGAACAGGGAAAGCTACTGGGTGTGTTGGGCCCCAATGGCTCTGGCAAAACCTCACTGTTACGGCTGTTGGCCGGCCTCAAGCGACCGCATGCCGGACGAGTCGTGCTGGGCGGGCAAGATCTTGCCACCTTTCGCCGCCGGGCCATTGCCAAGCGCGTGGCCTTCATCGAACAGCACGCCACGACCAATGCCAATCTCAAGGTGATCGATGTGGTCAAACTGGGCCGCTTCCCGCACCGCTCGATGCTATCGGGCTGGACGCGGGAGGACGATACGGCGGTCAACGCAGCGCTGGAGCGTACCGGCATGAGCGTAAAGCGGGACGATGCCTGGCATAGCCTCTCCGGGGGCGAGAAACAGCGCACCCATGTGGCGCGAGCCCTGGCCCAGTCACCCCAAGAGCTGATCCTTGACGAACCCACCAACCATCTGGATGTTCAGCATCAGGTCAACCTGTTGCGGCTGGTCTCCAGCCTGCCGCTGACCAGTATCATGGCACTCCATGACCTCAACCATGCGGCGATGTACTGTGATCGATTGATCGTCATGCAGGCAGGCAGAATCGTAGCCACCGGTACGCCTGAAGAGGTGCTGACTCAGCGCCTGCTGAGCGATGTCTTTGCGGTAGATGCCCATATAGAAACCTCGCCCCACCATGATCGGCTGCATATTCATTTCGCGCGTTAGAAATTTGCCTTGTATTGCATCGCTCATACTTTGAGTTAAGTTAAACTTAGCATGGCGTTGCAGGCACTGTGTCTTTTCTTGTCATCAAGGGAGTGCGGATATGCTGGGTGGGCGATGGGTGATGAAAGTGGGGTTGCTGAGTGGCCTGTTAGTCATGGCGTTTATGGCGCAGGCAGAAGAGTGCCCCGACTGGCCTCAGGAGCAGCTAGCGCTGGAGACCCAGGCGCTGACCGAACATATCGAGGTGTGGGATCGCGCTTACCATGATGGCGGTGAATCGCTGGTTGCTGATGAGCTTTACGATCAGGCGCTGGCACGTCTGGAAAGTTGGCAGGCCTGCCTGGGTGACACGACGCCCCATCGTCCGCTGACCCGTGTGAGCAGTAGCGACGGCACCCGTGCGCACCCAGCGGCCCAGCGCGGTCTCAATAAAGCCGATGACGAGGGCGTCAGGCGCTTTACCAGCCGCCGCGAAGACTTGTGGATTCAACCCAAAGTGGACGGCGTAGCGGTGACGCTGCGCTATGTCGATGGCGAACTGGTCGAAGCCGTCAGCCGCGGGGACGGCGAACGGGGCCAAGACTGGACGGCGCGCGCCCGACAGCTCCCCGCTATTCCCAATACACTACCCGAGCCGATTTCTGCGCTACTCCAAGGCGAGCTTTACTGGCGGATGGAAGAGCACATTCAGGCGCGCTCACCCTCTTCGGGTGCCCGTGGGGCGGTGGCAGGCGCCATGGCACAGTCTTCGCCTGAGGCGGCCACTCTTGAGCGTATTGGCCTGTTTGTCTGGGGCTGGCCTGACGGCCCGAACGACATGGAAAGCCGCTTAGCCCAGCTGAGTGCGCTGGGCTTTGATAGCGCTGACTACACCTATCCCTTGGATGATCGCCGTGATGCCACCTACTGGCGCGATAGCTGGTTCAATGGCCCGCTGCCGTTTGCCACCGACGGCGTGGTGATTAAACAGGCTGAGCGCCCCGGCGTGCGCCGCTGGTCATCGTCGCCACCGGAGTGGGCCATTGCCTGGAAATACCCCGCTCAGCAGGCGCTGGCAGAAGTGCGCGGTATAGAGTTTCGCGTTGGCCGCACCGGGCGAGTAACGCCGCTGGTATGGCTTAACCCAGTGGTGTTAGAAGGGCGGCGCATCAGCCGCGTCTCGCTAGGCTCCTTGGATCGCTGGGAGTCGCTGGATGTTCGTCCCGGCGACCAAGTAGCGATTACGCTAGCGGGGCTAACGATCCCCCAGCTAAGCGAAGTGGTGTGGCACACCCAGGAGCGCTCGCCGCTCTCTCCGCCGCTACCCCAGCGCTACCATCTGCTGAGCTGTTTTGAGTTAACCCCCGGCTGTGAAAGCCAACTGTTGGCGCGGCTTAGCTACTTGGGCGAGCAGTTAGCTATGCAGGGTATCGGTGAAGGTACCTGGCAAGCGCTAATGGAAGCGGGTGTGGTCACGCAGCTCCTCGACTGGCTGGACGTTGAACCACGCCAGCTGCAGCAGGCCTACGGTATTGGCGAGGCCACCGCCGCCTCGCTCACTGAGCAATTTCAAGTCGCCCGTAGTCAGCCGTTTTCGGCTTGGCTAAGGGCGTTGGGCGCGCCGCCGGGGAGTGAGGCGGTTCGCGGGGAGTGGTATGAGTTAGCGAGTTACCAGCGCGAACAGTGGCAAGCCGTTCCAGGCGTTGGCCCGGTGCGTGCTGAGGCGCTGGTAGCGTTTTTCAGTCACCCGGAAGTGCAGCGCATGGCCGCACAGCTTAACCAGGCGGGGGTTGCTGGTTTTTAACGGCTCAATCACTAACCAAGCCCGGTGAGGCGCAGCATTAAACCGAGATAGAGCGGAATCAGCAGCGGCGCAAGCAGTGTCGTTACCAGCACCGCTAATGCCCCTTTTTGCGGCTGAATACCCAGTTCCATCGCAACCACCACCACATTAGCAGCCATGGGCACCACGCCTATCAACAGCAACGCTAGGGCTAACTCTGTGGAAAGTGGCGTGACCCACTGCAGTATTAACACAGCCACTAGCATGACCAATGGCCACATCAGGTAGCGTAGCCCTAAACAGGCGGCTACAAAGCGCGTATCCCAGGCGGAAAGCGTCACTTGGCTAAGCGTCATACCAATAATCATCATACCCAGCAGCGTATAGGTGGCGGGAAATACCGCCAGCGAACTCATTACCGCAGTAGGCATAGTGACTTCGAGAGTGCTAAGCAGTAACGCTAGCAGGAACGCATAGATAAGCGGTAAGCGAGAAATTTTGATCAGACTCTCACGTACTGAAAAACGCCCGCGTGCGCTAAGGTAAAAGCCTACGGTAAATTCGTAGATATTAATTCCCAGCATACAGAACAGGTAGAGGGTGACACCTTCGGGGGGCAGCAAAATCAACGCAATCGGTAGGCCAAAATAGCCGGTATTGCCCGTTCCCGAAGAGAACGCCAGCAGGGCCGCCTCCTGCTCACCAAAACGGTGGCGAGTGAGGCGTTGTACCACCAGCGCCATCAGGCTTGCCACAATGAACAGCGCTAATGTGAGCAACAGGTAGCCAGGTGTCGGGCCACCGTTCATCAGCGCGCGAAAAATCGTAAAGGGGGCAATCAGGTACACCAGCAGCGTCGCAATCGGGCGGGGATCTATTTTTAACCGTTGTGCGGCTATCCAGCCTAGCCCGACATACCCCAGTAGCATCAGAAGTGGCCCCATTAAGGCGCTGGGTGCTAAATCCATGGTGGCTCCCGATAAAATAGTATGAACGGCTAACATGAGCCGAATTAAAGGCCAAGCGTGGAATCTTTCATTAGCCCCAGCGCGATGGAACAGCGAGAATACCCCAAAATATCACTATTATTAATCACTAATAAGGAAGTCCCATGAGCAGCCATGAGCATCCGCTAGGTATCAGCTTTGAATTCTTTCCGCCCAATACCGATGCCGGGCGCGACAAGCTGATCCACGTTCGCGATGAACTGGCCGCACGCAATCCGCGCTTTTTTTCGGTGACTTACGGTGCAGGCGGGTCTACCCAGGCGCGTACGCGTCAGGTGGTGCGCGAGGTCAGCGAGAGTGGTATTAGCACCGCGCCGCACCTATCTTGCATCGGCAGCGAGAAAGCTCAGCTACGTGACTTGCTGTTGCAATATCGTGAAGAAGGGGTGGATAGTTTAGTCGCTTTACGCGGAGACATGCCCTCAGGAATGGGGAGCATTGGTGAGCTGCGCTATGCCAACGAACTGGTTGAGTTTATCCGCGCGGAAACCGGCGACCATTTCGACATAGCGGTGGCGGCTTACCCTGAATCTCATCCACAGGCGCCTAACCTTGATAAGGATGTGGAGAACTTCGCGCGTAAAATGAAGGCGGGGGCCAATATGGCCATTACCCAGTACTTCTTTACCGCCGATGCCTATTTTAACTTCGTCGATAAAGCCCGTGCGCTGGGCGTCGAGCAGCCGATTATTCCCGGCATCATGCCGATTACCAACTACACCAAGCTGGCGCGTTTTTCTGACGCCTGTGGTGCCGAGATCCCGCGCTGGATTCGTAAGCAGTTGGAGTCCTATGGTGACGACAGCGAAGCGATTGCCGCTTTTGGTACCGATGTGGTGAGCCGTCTCTGCCAGCGTCTACTGGATGGCGGTGCGCCAGGCCTACACTTCTACACGCTTAATCAAGCCGCGCCGGTGCTGAAGATCGTTGATAACCTGACAGACTAACTACCCCGTTTATTGATGAACCTTGTACGCATTAAAAACCCCACTCAACCATTGTTGAGCGGGGTTTTTTAGGCTTAGCGATTAACGGCTTACATCAATCAGCCCGCTTGCGCCGTTTTGTTACCACCGCCATGTAGCTTGCGCTGCATCACGAACAGCACGATACCAATCGCAAGGCCAATAACGTCAGTGTAGATACCGCCGTAGATCAAGAACATCGCCCCCACCAGCATGAGCACGCGCTGTAAGGCGTTAACCGGCCCAAAGAACCACGCCTGCACCATTCCAGAGAGCAGAACAATGCCCAGGGTTGCGGTAACCCCGACGCGGAGGATCTGCATGGCGGAGCCTTCCATCAGCATGGCCGGGCTGTAGAAGAACATAAACGGCACGATAAAGGCGGCCAAACCAATTTTGAAAGAGGCCACCGAGGTGCCCATGGGGTTGTCGCCAGAGATACCGGCGGCTGCATAGGAGGCTAAGGCAACGGGCGGGGTAATCGCTGAGACGACCGCAAAGTAGAATACGAAGAAGTGAGCAATCAGCGGCTCAATGCCGATATTGATCAAGCCTGGCGCGACCACTGAAGCGGCCACCGCGTAGGCAGCGGTGGTGGGCATGCCCATACCGAGTAGGATACTAATCAGCATGGCGAACACCAGTGCCAATAGTTGGCTCACGCCCGCTAAGCCAAGTAGCAGCGACGAGAAGCGCGCGCCCACACCGGTCAGCGAGATAACCCCGACGATTAGGCCCGCACAGGCACACACGGCGATAATTTGAATCGACATGGTGCCCGCTATCTGCAGCGCTTTAAGAATCGCACGAAATCCCATTTTATTGGGTGACAGCCAACTGACCACAGCGGCTGACGCCGTCGCCAAGGTACCGGCGCGAATCACCGAATAGCCCATAAACAGCGCGACAATCAGGATAATAATCGGCGCAAATAGGTAGACCTGTTTGACCAGCTTCGAGAACAGCGGGATCTCATCTTTGCGCATACCGCGCATGCCTTTACGGGCGGCTTCAAAGTCGACCATAAAGTAGATAGAGGCAAAGTAGAGAATCGCCGGAATGACCGCGGCAAGGGCAATCTCGGTGTACGGAATACCGGTCACTTCTGCCATGATGAACGCACCCGCGCCCATAATCGGCGGCATGATTTGCCCACCGGTTGAGGCGGCTGCCTCAATGGCACCCGCGCTACGTGCGGGGTAGCCGACTTTCTTCATCAACGGAATGGTCAGTGAGCCGGTGGAAACCACGTTACCTGCCGAGGTACCGTTAATCATACCCATCAAGCCAGAGGCAAAAATGGCCACCTTGGCGGGGCCACCACGGGCACGGCCTGCTGCAGCAAAGGCGAAGTTTACGAAGTAATCGCCGACTTTAGAGGCCTGCAGGAAAGCAGCAAAAATAATGAACAGAATAATATAGGTCGATGACACTGCGGTGGTGGGGCCGAGGATACCGGCGTCCGTGTACACCTGACTAAAGAAGCGCTGTAGTGACAGCCCCGGATAACCTAAAAAGCCTGGCAAATAAGGGCCAGCGAATACGTAGGTCAGGAAAACTGCAGAAATAACCACCAGAGCCAGACCGGCTACCCGGCGGGTGAGCTCCAGAATCAGCAGGGAGCCCGCAATAGCTGCCCAGGAGATGCCTGATGGTGCGAAAGAGGTACCCGTCGACATACGGATATTGGTGTTGTATGCCACTAGTAAATAGCCAGCGCTAGCCAGCGCACAGACCATCAGCACCAAATCAGCAGGATTAAAGCGATGCCGCGCCTGACGATAAAACCATGACAATACAATGGCACCCGCCGTCGTTGCCATGAGCGGATAGCCGTAGTGCCAGTTTTCAATACTCGGGTCGATGCGCATCGCTTCGCCGCTAAGCGTTTGATGCATTAAAAAGACTTGCGCTAGGGTATAGGCGGCAGGAATCAGTAGCGCGTAGCTCACCCACTTAATCCAGGCGCCGGATGCCTGGTGGTCGTCGTCGGCGAAACGTGCGCCAGCAAATAGTCCGTATCCTAGAATAAGCGCACCGGCAATATGCACGATACGAAACGACCAGGTTTCCATCGGATACACGTTGAGGGAAATCAGATGGAAACTTGAGTAAGCGATCGCTAATGCCGCAAATAGCAGGAACTGCCAGCCGGTAAATAGGCGGCGATTGGGTTCAACAACGTCTTCATCGACACCATCGGCAATGGATTCGGGTATCGCTGACGCCGCGTGGGCATCGTCCTTGAGGCCATTGGGGTCTTGGTCGGTTTTGTGACTCATTAGAGTTCACCCTCACAGCAAAAGCAGACAAAGGGGGAGTAGCAGCGAAAGCTGCCCCGCCCGGCGAGGCCGGAAACGGGGCAGCCAGAACGGTGAAGATTGCTTAGTTGATCATGTCATCAGCAATTTCATAGCCGTTCTCTTCGTACCAGCGTGCAGCGCCGGGGTGAAACGGCAGCACGGTGTTGTGCTTGATGTTTTCTGGAATGGTGGTTTCAGCACTGCGGTGTACTGAACGCATACGGTCATTGTTTTCCATGGTGGCCTTGGTGACTTCGTAAACGAAATCTTCCGGCAGGTCGCAGCCAGCGATAGCAAAGTTCCACATGGAGACAGCGCGAGCGTCCTCTTCCAGCGTGGTGTAGGTATTGGCTGGAATCATGAACTCAGCAACGGGGAAGTTTTCCAGCACCGTGGCCAGCTCTTCTTCGTTAAATTCGATGATATTGACGTCGGTCTGTACTTCCAACTGGCTAACGGCGGGGATCGGGATGCCCGCAGCGAAGGCGACGACATCAAGCAGACCATCTTGCAACTGACCGCCCAGGTCTGACCAGCCGCCGTTACGGCGATCGAAGTTAACGCCTAGGGTTTCTAAAATGGCTGGGAAGTAGGTGTCGGAGGTTGAGGCCGCCGGGCCAAAACCAATACGTGCGCCATCAGGAATATCGGAAATTGTCTCGATGCCGCTATCGGCAAGCGCGGTAATCGAGAACGGCGTTTCGTACATGGGGAACATGGCGCAAACGTTATCCATCTTCATGCCCGGCGCCAGCGGGCTTTCGCCTTTAACGGCGTCTGAAGCGGGGCCCATGGTGGTTAAGCCAAATGCCATGTCGCCTGTGTGCACGAGCGCCAGGTTTTGAGTCGGGCCGCCGGTGACTTCACCGCCGCCAGATACGCCTAACTCATCGGCAATAAAGTTCGCCCAGCCTGAACCGTAAACGAAGTAGGTGCCGCCTTGGCTAGCGGTGCCAACCGTGAAGTTGTCGGGCCACCCGGAACGGTCTTGAGCCTGGGCGCTGCTGGCCGCTGCGACAAGCAGGGCGCTGCTGGCGAGGAGTGTGAACGTTTTAGGCATATGTTTGCGCATGGCGAAAATTCCTAGCTGTTATTGGGGTTATATACTGGTGGCTTCTATTAATACCGCCAGTCGATACTGCATTGAGCAGGTATGCCTGTATATAACAGCGATAGTCGTGCCATTTAAAATTTAGAACTTTAAAATCAGTTGTTTGTAATTTTTTTATTCAACTTTGGTGGAAAGCGTTAAACGCCGAAGTGTCCGGGTGTTCGCACGATGGTGGCTTCGGGGTGTGCGGATAACCGCACACAAATTGTATTTTTCGTTCGCTATCGGTTTTGGGGCGTGGGGCGGTTGGGGGTTAACGTGAGGGTTTACCGGGATCCAGAATACGTACAGGCTGGACATCCTGCTGCTTCTGATCTTCGCGTACTTGATTGACTCGGGTTGCCATTTCGGTAAGCGCGTCTTCCTCAATGGGTAGTTGCTCGAAGAAATCGCAGCTGACGCACTCCCGATAGCGAATACCGTTTTGCTCCCAGGCGCGGATACGATCCATTGCCGCGCAGCGCGGGCAGGTGACACCGGCAATAAAGCGTTTAACCGTTGACATTACAAACTCCTAGCGCGCAGCGCCCAAGGCGCTGCGCATGGAAAAAGCGTGTTTAAAAATGCCTTAAGCGGCGCGGATGCCGCTATGGCGCAAGAGTGGTTCGACGCTCGGCTCACGGCCACGAAAGGCGATAAACAGGTCAGCGGCGTCGCGGGCGCCGCCCTGCTCAAGAATTTCACGGCGAAAGCGCTGTCCCGTTTCAGGGTCAAAGATACCGGCCTCTTCAAAGGCACTCCAGGCATCTGCCGAGAGCACTTCCGCCCACTTGTAGCTGTAGTAGCCGGCAGCGTAGCCACCCGCAAATACGTGTCCAAAGCTATTTTGGAAGCGGTTAAAAGAGACTTTAGGCAGTACAGAGACCGCTGCGCGCACCTCATCTAACAAGGCTTGCACGTCGCTGGCGCTGGGGGCGCTAAGCTCATGGTGCAGACGCAGATCGAAGAGTGAGAATTCAATTTGACGCATCATGCCCATGGCTGACTGGAAATTCTTGGCCGCCTGGAGTCGCTCAAGCAGCTCTGCTGGCAGCGGTTCACCGCTATCTACGTGCTTGGCAAGTAGGTCTAGCCCTTCACGTTCCCAGCAGTAGTTCTCCATAAATTGGCTGGGCAGCTCGACGGCATCCCAGGCGACGCCGTTAATGCCGGAAATATCGGCGATCTGCTGCTGGGTCAGCATATGGTGCAGGCCATGGCCGAACTCATGAAACAGGGTGGTGACTTCATCGTGGGTGAGTAGTGCCGGCCGGCCACTTACCGGGGCAGTGAAGTTGCAGGTAAGGAAGGCGACCGGTAGTTGCAGGCCCTGGTCGGTTTGGCGGCGTACTCGGCAGTCGGCCATCCAGGCGCCACCGCGCTTCCCTTCGCGGGCGTAGAGGTCGAGATAAAAACCGGCAATCGACTGGCCATTTTCGGTGATACGGAAATAACGCACGTCATCATGGTAGCGGGGCGCCTGGGTATCTTCTTCAAAGCGTAATCCATATAGGCGTTCAACGACCTGAAACAGGCCATCGACCACCTGGGGGGCCGGAAAATAGGGGCGTAACTGCTCTTGGGAGATAGAGTGGCGCGCTTCGCGTAGTTTTTCACTGGCATAGGCAACATCCCACGGCTCCAGCGTCTCCAGACCGAGTTCCTCGCGGGCATAAGCAGAGAGTTCGGCAAACTCCTCTTTAGCCTGAGGCAGCGCACGGCGGGCTAAGTCGTTGAGAAAATCGAGCACCTGCTCGGGAGAGTCCGCCATCTTGGTCGTGAGAGAGTAATCAGCGTAGGTGGCAAAACCCAGCAGCTGGGCCATTTCACTACGCAGCGCCAGGATCTCTTCCATGATTTCAGCGTTATCGAATTTACCCGCATCGGGGCCTTCATCAGACGCACGGGTAACGAAGGCGGTATACACCTCCCGGCGCAGCTCCCGGTTATCGGCATAGCTAACCACCGGGAAGAAGCTGGGAAAATCCAGGGTAATACGATAGCCCGCAACGCCTTTCGCCTCGGCGGTGGCTTTTAGGGTATCAAGAGCGCTCTCCGGCACCCCCGCTAACGTCTCTTGGCTATCGATATCCTTATGCCATGCCTGGGTAGCATCCAGCACGTTATTGGAGAACTGATTCGACAGCAGTGAGAGCCGCGACTGAATCTCGCCGTAGCGGGCTTTCTTATCGGCGGGAAGGTCAACACCGGCCAGGCGGAAATCGCGCAGGGCGTTCTCTACAGTACGCCGCTGGGCGGCATCCAGGTGCTCCCATGCGGGGCCATCTTTCAACGCTTGCCAGCCATGGAACAGACCTTCGTGTTGGCCGACCCAGGTGCCAAAGTCGGAGAGCTTCTCAAGGCATGCCTGGTATGCTTCGCGCATCTCCGGAGAGTTCATGGTGCCATTGAGGTGAGAGACCGGAGACCACGCCTTGGTGAGCCGGTCATTCACCGCTTCAAGCGGCGCTGCAAAATTGCTCCAGCTAGGTGGCGTGGCGGCTGCCTGTTCAGCCAACTGATCAATGGCCGCGCGGCTTTCGCTTAGCAACGTGTCCACGGCAGGCTCCACGTGCTCAGCGCGAATCTGGGCAAAAGGGGGTAGCTCGTGCATTTCAAGCAGCGGATTGGTGGACATGGGTACCTCGATTGGCATCATTTTTAAGCTCGTTAGGGGGCGCAGAACGCGCAACAATAGTGACACAGTGCGGGCGGTTAAGCCGTGTTTCAATAGCTGCTTCACCACTGGGTGTAATGCGACGTTCAATGCGTGACACAATGTTAGGTTTAATCTCAGAGTTTGGCCTGCACGCAAGTGCCTGCTAGTCTTGCCGCCTTTTAATGCCGCCAATGGCAGGAGCATGTGATGAGCGAAACGCTGGAGCGCTGGGGGTCGAAGCGGGCCTTTATCCTGGCAGTGACAGGTGCTGCGGTGGGGTTAGGTAATATTTGGCGCTTCCCTTACGTGGCCGGAGAGAACGGCGGTGCGGCCTTTTTGCTAATTTATGTCGCCTTTGTACTCCTGCTGGGTATTCCCGTGATGATGGCGGAGATACTGATTGGGCGCGCCGGACGGCGGGGGCCGATGCAAGCCTTGGGGGCCTTGGCGGCTGAGGCGGGGGCTTCACCTCACTGGCGCTGGCTGGGCCTTTTCGGTGCTTTTACTGTCTTCTGTATTTTATCGTTCTACTCGGTGGTGTCTGGCTGGTCGATTGAGTTTTTGGTCGCGTCTGTTAACGGTAACTTTAATGGCGCAAGTGCCGCTGAGATTGGCGCTGGCTTTGACGCTTTTTTGGCCAACCCAGGGCTGCTGATCTTTAATCATTCGCTGTTTCTGTTTATGACCATGACCGTGGTGGCGGCAGGCGTTTCCAAGGGGCTTGAGCGGCTCAATAACCTGTTAATGCCACTGCTGTACCTATTGCTGCTGCTATTAGCGGGCTATGCCGCGACCACTGATGGTTTTGCCCCGGCGCTGTCATGGCTGTTCATGCCCTCCTTCGATGCGCTGACTCCGTCAGTGGTGGTGCATGCCATGGGCCATGCGTTCTTTACGCTGGCGGTGGGAGCCTGTGCCTTGATGGCCTATGGCGCTTATATGCCGGAAGAGCAGAGCCTGCCGAAAGCTGCGGTTGCCGTCGCCGTGCTCGATATTAGCGTGGCACTACTGGCGGGGATCGCTATTTTCTCAGTGGTGTTTGCCCAGGGCATGGATCCCACCGACGGCCCAGGGTTAATGTTTGTCACTCTCCCCATTGCGTTCTCTGAGCTGCCTTGGGGCACTGTATGGCTCAGTGTGTTCTTTTTGCTGCTGCTACTGGCGACCTGGACATCGGCCATTAACCTCGCGGAACCGATGGTCGCGACGCTGCAGGGCTTGGGGCTACGGCGCAGTATCTCGACAGCGATTGTGGCTCTCAGCGTCTGGTTGATCGGGCTGCTATCAGCCTTCTCTTTTTCAACGCTGGCGGAGTTCCGGCCGCTATTTGGGCGCAATGTCTTCGAGCTGGTCAGCAGTATACCGCCGGATGTTTTCCTACCCCTGGGCGGGTTGCTGATCGCGATTTTTGCGGCCTGGGTAATGCCCCGTGAGAAGGTGGTGAGCGCGTTAGGTGTGGGTGAAAGTGGTTATTTGGTGTGGCGCAATATCATCCGCTGGGTGTCGATTCCGCTGACCTTTATTGTTCTGTTGGCTGGATTGCTCTAGGGAATTGCTATAGTGAGTTGATCAATGTCTCCGTTTTCCATCCGACATCTCAGGAGCAAGTTATGAGCAGTGCATTACGGTGCTATCAAGGTATGGAGCCCCAATTGGGTGAGCGCGTTTATATTGATCCGGCCAGTGTGGTCATTGGTGATGTGGTGATGGGCGACGACTGCTCCGTGTGGCCGATGACAGTGATCCGTGGCGATATGCACCGCATTCGCATCGGCGCACGTACCAGTGTGCAGGATGGCAGCGTGCTGCATATTACCCATGCCAGTGACTTCAGCCCGGATGGTTTTCCGCTCACCATTGGCGATGATGTCACCATCGGCCATAAAGCGATTCTGCATGGCTGCACCCTGGGAAGCCGGATTCTTGTCGGTATGGGCGCGATTGTGATGGATGGCGCGGTCGTTGAGGACGAGGTGATTATTGCCGCGGGCGCCGTGGTAACGCCGGGTAAGCATTTGGAAAGTGGCTATGTGTATGCCGGTAATCCGGCTAAGGCGCTGCGCCCGCTGAAAGATAAAGAGCGTGCCTTCTTCCCTTACACCGCAGGCAACTACGTTAAATTAAAAGATCGCTTTCTGGCTGAACCCTCGCTTTAGGTGCCTTAGATAAATCAACCCTAAGCGGTTGGCCTAGCAACCTTTTTTCTTTATTAGCCATGTCGCGGACGGCAAAAGTCTGTTAATTTATACAGTTTTCTGTTTTGCAGACTTTGGGATGCCGCGTCATGGCTAATTTTCGCACGCATATTACGGTGGCAGCGGCGGGCGGCATGCTGGTAGCTTACGCAGGCTGGAAAGGCCAATGGTGGCCGCCCTCCCAGGCGGTGGTGATGATTGCGCTGGTCACGTTCGGGGGGATTTTGCCCGATATCGATGCCGATCGATCCCACTCTATCCGCTTGATATTCAATCTTCTTTCGGTGCCCGCTCTGGTGTTGGGCGTCCTGCTGTTACAGCCATGGCTGACGCCGGGGGCGTTGCTGATTGCCTGTGGGGGGATCTACTTCTGTGTGCGCTATTTGGCGGGGGTGCTGTTTTCCCGCTTTACCGTTCACCGCGGTATTTGGCATTCGCTGCTAGCGGGTGGGCTTTGCAGTCTGCTTTCTGCCGCGCTAAGTTTTAATGTACTCAACCAGCCAGCGTGGTTGGCGTGGTCTCACGGTGCTGCCATATTAGTAGGTTTTTTGATTCACTTGGGTTTGGATGAGATATACAGCGTTGACCTTGAAGGCGCGCGGTTCAAGCGCTCCTTTGGTACGGCGCTGAAACTAGGTGACAGTCGGCGGCCAATGTCCAACCTGCTAATGCTTATTGCCACATTAACGTTGATACCCTGGGCGCCTCCTTGGTCTGTCTTGGGTGAGTTGCTGCATCAGGGCTCACTGCTATGGCGGTAGTCGTCGGCATTGAGACCGTGCTTTTTCAGTTTGTCGTAAAAGGTTTTGCGCGGAATACCCAAGTGACGGCAAACGTCGGTTACCCGGCCATGGTAGCGTGACAGTGATTGGCTGATCAGGCTCTTTTCAAAAAGCTCTACCTGGCGTGGCAGGGTAGGTTCTTCTGTGTCGGCATTGACCCCTTCCAGCAGCGCATCCAGGCGGTAATCAAAGGCAGCTCCCAGCAGCACGTAGCGCTCGGCAAGGTTGCGTAGCTCGCGCACGTTGCCGGGCCAGTCATGGGCCAGCAGAGCCGCAATGGCGTGGCTGTCGAGAATCGGTGCTTCCAGCCCACTGCGATTGGCCGCGACCACGGCAAAGTGCTGGAACAGTAAGGGAATATCCTCACGCCGCTCGCGCAGCGCAGGTAGCGGCAGAGTGACCACGTTGAGCCGGTAGTAAAGGTCTTCGCGGAAATGCCCCTCTTCGGAGGCGGTTTTGAGATCCACCTTGGTGGCCGCGATGACGCGGATATCGAGCGGCACGGTTTCATTGGCGCCTAGCCGTTCGACGCTGCGCTCCTGCAGAACCCGCAGCAATTTAACTTGCAGTGCCATGGGCATCGACTCAATCTCATCCAAAAACACCGTGCCACCGTTAGCGTGTTCGAACTTGCCGATGCGCCGCTCTACGGCACCTGTAAAGGCGCCTTTCTCGTGGCCAAACAGCTCGGACTCAATGGTGTTTTCAGGCACCGCGCCGCAGTTAATCGCCATAAAAGGGCTGTTACGGCGCCCGCTGCGCTCGTGAATCGCACGTGCTACCAGGTCTTTGCCGGTACCTGTCTCGCCAAATAGCAGCACATCGGCTTCGACTTGGCTGATGCGCTGAATCATGGCGGCCAGCCGCGAAATGACTGCGGTGCGGCCAACGAGGCGTGGCCCTAGTGCGGCTTGCTGCACCTCCAGCTCGGCTTTTAGGCGATGGTTTTCCAAACTGAGCTGGCGCTTCTCTATGCCTCGGCGCACCACATCCAGCAGTTGATCACCGGCAAACGGCTTTTCGAGAAAATCCCAGGCCCCTGCCCTCATGGCTTCTACGGCCGTGGAAATATCGCCATGGCCAGTGATTAAAATAATCGGCAGAGTGGCGTCGCGGCTATGTAGCTCATGGAGCAGTGCCATACCATCCATCCCCGGCATGCGGATGTCGCTGACGATTACCCCTGGGAAGTCAGGTGTCAATGCCGCCAGCGCTTGTTCTGCTGATTCAAAGCAGTAGGGCGTATAGCCGGCGAGTTCGAGGGTTTGGCTGGCGGTGATCCGCAAGTGCGGTTCGTCGTCGATCACCATGACCGGCAGCGTCGACGGTTCATGCATAATAGGGGCTCTCTTGGTTGTGGGTTAAGGGCGAGTGGGGCAGTGTAATGGTAAAGCTGGCACCGCCATTAGGCTGATTTGCAGCCTGCAGCTTGCCACCTAAATCGTCCATGATACGCGACGAGATCGAGAGCCCCAGGCCTAACCCACTTCCCGGTGCTTTGGTGGTAAAAAAGGGTTCAAAAATATGTCCTAAGTGCTCCTCAGGAATGCCAGGGCCATTATCGCTAACGCTAATAATGACCTGCTGCTGGTGAGGGTGGGCACCTAGCGTCAGTTGTGGGTTGGGTACGCCTTTCATAGCCTGGAGCGCATTGCCGATTAGATTCACCAATACCTGCTCCAGACGCACCAGGTCGCCTTTTACCCATAAGGTTTCTGCAGGCCAATCCTGCACAATGGTGATATTGCCTTCGCGCAGGCGGCTTTGAAATAAGCGCAGGGCGTAGTCGACGCAGGCCTGTACCGAAATAGTCTCCTGGCGCTCGCTGCTCTTACGCGAAAACTGACGCAGCTGGGCACTGATATCCGCCATACGTTCGGTGAGCTCAACAATCTGCTCCAAGTTGGCATCCGCCTTGTCGTGGCGGGCCAGTTCCATAAACCGACGGGCGTTCTCAGCGTAGGCGCGAATAGCCGCCAGTGGCTGATTAAGCTCATGGTTAATACCCGCAGCAAGCTGCCCCAATACTGCAAGTTTGGCCGCTTGAATCAGCTCATCCTGGGTTTGTCGCAAGCTGGCTTCAGCGCGCCGCCGCTCTTCGATTTCATCCGAAAGACGCTGGTTACTGGCCACCAGGTCACGGGTGCGTCGTTCCACGCTGACCTCTAATTCGTCGCGCACGCGGGCCAGGGTGTTGCGTTCACGTTGGGCAAACGCTTCTCGCTCACGGCGCAGCCTCAGGCGTTGCCAGCCAATACCTGCACCGAGAGTGACCACGCCGTAGAGGCCGCCTGCCATTAGTGCGGCAATCCACTGAGCGCTAATCACCGGTGTTAGCGGTTTTAAAATATGCATTTGCCAGCCAAATTCAGGGATATGCCGGGTCAAGCTTAGGTAGTCGCCACCGCTCAGCGGGCCCTGGGAGAAACTGACCAACTGGCTACCCTGGCGGTACGGTGCATTGACTTCAATGCCCGAAGGGGTCAACGGCTCCATTGCGTATCGGCGCGTTGCTCGCAGGCTTTGTCGTTGCTCGTCGGTCAGCGGATAGAGGGCGTTCATGCGCAGCTCGGGGTGGCTGGCCATGAAGATAATGTCGTCACTATCGGTGACAAACAGCTCGGCATCCTGCTCTGCCCAGCTCTCTTCAACATCGTCTAAGAGTACTTTAACCACAAGGACGCCGTCTGGTTGTGCGTCCGGCGAGGTGTCGTCTAGCCACACAGGCGATGAAAAGTAGTAGCCCCGCTCAAGCGACTTGATACCTAAGCCAAAAAAGCGCCCCTGGCCGCCGGCAATGGCATCGGTGTAATAGGAGCGAAAAGCATAATTCTGGCCAATAAAGGTGTTTGGGCGGTGCCAATTACTGGCGGCGATAGTGTCACCATCGCGATTGAGTAAATAGACGTCTGAAACCCCCGCTGTAAAACGGAAGCGATCCAGTAGCATATTGAGCGGCATTGGGTCTTGGCTATCGGGAGAGGCCAAAAAGCGCTGTACGCCTTCCCGAGTGGCCAGCATTTGCGGCAGGTAGTCGAAGCGCAGTAAATAGCCGTTTAAGTTTGCAGCAGAGAGTCGCAACTCGTTTTCGGCATCGTCCTGTAAGTTAGAAAGCGCTTGTTCTCGTGCCAGTTGGGCTGCCTGCCACATACACAATAGCAAGCCAAGCGAAATGACCAGCAGCCATAGGCGTCGCCATCGCAGAGGTAAAGGCGCAGGAACTTGATTATTTACGCCAGCGCTGTTCATGCTGTCGTCTTACTACTGCCCTGAGCGCGGCGGAGGGCTCGCTGAGCCCGTGTCTCTGCGCGAGCCATCTCAAGCAGTCCCTCTTCAACAAATACCAGGTGTTCATGGGCGCGAGCCCGGGCATCCTCCGCGCGACCCTCCAAAATGGCATTGAGCAGGGCGCGGTGCTGTTGCATCAACTGGCTGCGCGATCCCTCCTTGGCGAATAAATGGGCCAAGTTATTTACAATACTCTTCTCTAGCAGATGGAAAATGCCACGAATGGTATGCAGTAGTAGGACATTGTGGGCCGCCTCGGCAATCGCAAGGTGAAACGCCGCATCTAGTTTAGCTTCCTGAGTAGGATCCGCACCTGCAAAGCCGCCATCGAGCTCTTCAAAGCGCTGAATAAGCACGGCCTTATCGGCGGGGGTGGAGCGCAGCGCGGCGTAATAGGCGGATATTCCTTCCATAGCATCACGGAATTCAAGCAAATCTAAGTTAAACTCGTCATGGCGAGAAAGCATTTCCAGCAGTGGATCGGTATAGCCATTACTAAGGTCGTCGTTAACAAAAGTACCGCCGCCCTGGCGGCTGGTTAGTAAGCCGCGGGCGGCTAATTTCTGGATGGCCTCCCGTAACGAGGGGCGCGAGACGCCAAACCGTTCGGCTAATTCACGCTCAGGGGGTAAGCGCTGGCCTGGCTTTAAGCTGCCTTCCAGCATCATGGCTTCTAAGCGCTCAGTAATAACATCGGCCAAGCGCTGTTGGCGGAGCGGTGGGTAGCTCATAGTAAATAGCTCATGTCTAAAAGGCTCTGTAATTGGTAAGACCAATATTAAAAGCTATCGAATCTTTTCTCAAGCGCCTAAGGGCTGATATTTGACAGAGTAGGGTTTAGTTAAGAATGCTGTTAAATAGTGTCTTTAAACTAAAATATGGCGTTTTTAAATGCTCAAATCGTCATCAGTATTTGACACGCTTAGTGTGGCTCACTACTGTTGATGCTGTTTTTTGTAAATTGGTAAAACCAATTTTCCGCTGCGGGCGTCGGTGTATAGTGCGCCCAGTGCATTGGGCTATCAAACAGGGCTATCCATGATCATTTCTGCATCCACGGACTACCGTCAAGCCGCTAAACGTCGTATCCCGCCCTTTCTCTTTCATTATGCCGACGGCGGATCTTACGCGGAGCATACACTGCGTCGTAACGTCGAGGACTTGGCCGGTATCGCGCTGCGTCAACGTGTATTGAAGGATATGTCGTCGCTATCACTTGAGACAGAGTTGTTTGGTGAAACACTTGCCATGCCGATAGCTTTGGCGCCGGTGGGGCTGGCGGGTATGTACGCTAGACGCGGAGAAGTACAGGCGGCGCGGGCGGCTACTAATAAAGGTATACCGTTTACACTATCGACAGTGTCGGTGTGTCCAATCGACGAAGTGGCCTCTGCAGTGGATCGGCCTATCTGGTTTCAGCTTTATGTGTTGAAAGACAGAGGGTTCATGAAGCATGTTCTGGAGCGAGCCAAAGCCGCGGGCGTCAAGACGCTTATCTTTACCGTCGATATGCCCGTGCCGGGGGCGCGTTATCGCGATGCGCATTCAGGTATGAGCGGTAAGCGCGGGCCGATGCGGCGCATGCTTCAAGCAGCGGCACACCCTTTTTGGGCCTGGGATGTCGGTGTTAATGGTCGACCCCATGATTTGGGCAATGTGTCTGACTATCGCGGTAAGCCAACAGAGCTCGAGGATTACATTGCCTGGCTGGGCGATAACTTTGATCCGTCCATCTCTTGGAAAGATCTGGAGTGGATACGCGAGCAGTGGGATGGCCCGATGATCATTAAGGGGATTCTCGACCCTGAAGATGCTCGTGATGCGGTTCGCTTCGGCGCGGATGGTATTGTTGTCTCTAACCATGGTGGTCGGCAGCTTGACGGTGTTCCCTCGACTGCACGTGCTTTGCCTGCTATCGCCGATGCAGTAAAAGGTGACTTGGCAATTCTGGCTGATTCCGGTGTGCGTAGCGGGCTCGATGTTGTGCGTATGGTTGCCATGGGGGCCGATACCGTGCTGCTTGGGCGTGCTTACATATACGCACTGGCTACTGCTGGAGAGGCGGGGGTAGCCCATCTACTCGAGTTGTTCGAAAAAGAGATGCGGGTAGCAATGACGCTGACTGGTGCACGTAGTATCGCCGAGCTTGGGCTGGATTCGCTGGTGCCAGACTCAATACGGGATGTTTGATGGTAGCGTTTGCGCCTCAATTAAGATCAATATTAAAAACCGCTTGCCAACCCATCTTTGAGCCCGTAAAGTACGCATCCGCTGCCGGGGACGCATAGCGTTACCAGCGGTGCATAAGGTGTAAAAGCCTTGGTTAGTCAACGAGTTAGCGGTTTTGGATGTGGTCAGGTTTGCATCGAAAACAACGCCCTTGACAACCGCCAGGAAATGCGTAGAATACGCCTTCCTCGCTGAGGCAAGCCAGTTCAACGGCAGCCCGGTTGCTTTCACAGCAATCTTGCAGCGAAACAGCTCTTTAACAATTTGATCAGGTAATTCATGTGGGCGCTTGCTGATGTTGGTGGCAAATCACCAAATATCAAGGCAGGCGAACACAGCGATACTTTTCGGAGTATCACAGTGAATTCGTTTGAACCTTGAGCCAAGTTTGATTCGCTTTTGTTGCTTTCGAGCGACAAGTAAGGATCACAATGATTTTAAACTGAAGAGTTTGATCATGGCTCAGATTGAACGCTGGCGGCAGGCCTAACACATGCAAGTCGAGCGGTAACAGGGGTAGCTTGCTACCCGCTGACGAGCGGCGGACGGGTGAGTAATGCATAGGAATCTGCCCGGTAGTGGGGGATAACCTGGGGAAACCCAGGCTAATACCGCATACGTCCTACGGGAGAAAGGGGGCTCCGGCTCCCGCTATTGGATGAGCCTATGTCGGATTAGCTAGTTGGTGAGGTAAAGGCTCACCAAGGCAACGATCCGTAGCTGGTCTGAGAGGATGATCAGCCACATCGGGACTGAGACACGGCCCGAACTCCTACGGGAGGCAGCAGTGGGGAATATTGGACAATGGGGGCAACCCTGATCCAGCCATGCCGCGTGTGTGAAGAAGGCCCTCGGGTTGTAAAGCACTTTCAGCGAGGAAGAACGCCTATCGGTTAATACCCGGTAGGAAAGACATCACTCGCAGAAGAAGCACCGGCTAACTCCGTGCCAGCAGCCGCGGTAATACGGAGGGTGCAAGCGTTAATCGGAATTACTGGGCGTAAAGCGCGCGTAGGTGGCTTGATAAGCCGGTTGTGAAAGCCCCGGGCTCAACCTGGGAACGGCATCCGGAACTGTCAGGCTAGAGTGCAGGAGAGGAAGGTAGAATTCCCGGTGTAGCGGTGAAATGCGTAGAGATCGGGAGGAATACCAGTGGCGAAGGCGGCCTTCTGGACTGACACTGACACTGAGGTGCGAAAGCGTGGGTAGCAAACAGGATTAGATACCCTGGTAGTCCACGCCGTAAACGATGTCGACCAGCCGTTGGGTGCCTAGAGCACTTTGTGGCGAAGTTAACGCGATAAGTCGACCGCCTGGGGAGTACGGCCGCAAGGTTAAAACTCAAATGAATTGACGGGGGCCCGCACAAGCGGTGGAGCATGTGGTTTAATTCGATGCAACGCGAAGAACCTTACCTACCCTTGACATCTACAGAAGCCGGAAGAGATTCTGGTGTGCCTTCGGGAACTGTAAGACAGGTGCTGCATGGCTGTCGTCAGCTCGTGTTGTGAAATGTTGGGTTAAGTCCCGTAACGAGCGCAACCCTTGTCCTTATTTGCCAGCACGTAATGGTGGGAACTCTAAGGAGACTGCCGGTGACAAACCGGAGGAAGGTGGGGACGACGTCAAGTCATCATGGCCCTTACGGGTAGGGCTACACACGTGCTACAATGGCCGGTACAAAGGGCTGCGAGCTCGCGAGAGTCAGCGAATCCCTTAAAGCCGGTCTCAGTCCGGATCGGAGTCTGCAACTCGACTCCGTGAAGTCGGAATCGCTAGTAATCGTGAATCAGAATGTCACGGTGAATACGTTCCCGGGCCTTGTACACACCGCCCGTCACACCATGGGAGTGGACTGCACCAGAAGTGGTTAGCCTAACGCAAGAGGGCGATCACCACGGTGTGGTTCATGACTGGGGTGAAGTCGTAACAAGGTAGCCGTAGGGGAACCTGCGGCTGGATCACCTCCTTAAACGATGCGTCACAGTTAGTAAGCGTCCACAATGAATTACCTGATCAGAATGCTGTTGATGAGCAGTGATAAGTGACTTTTTCTTTTTAATACGAAAAAAAACGCTTATCACTGCTTATAGCAGTCGCTCTTTAACAATGTATATCATGCTGACAAGAACACTTCGCAAGAAGTGCTTCTTAAATTGTGATACGTCTCAAGCGTATCCGGCAAAATGAAACGTTATCATTGCGAAAATCCAGACTCCTTCGGGTTATAGGGTCAAGCAATGAAGCGCACACGGTGGATGCCTAGGCAGCCAGAGGCGATGAAAGACGTGGTAGCCTGCGATAAGGTTCGGTGAGGTGGCAACAACCTGTGACCCGGACATCTCTGAATGGGGAAACCCACTCATCATAAGATGAGTATCGTGCCCTGAATACATAGGGGTACGAGGCGAACCAGGGGAACTGAAACATCTAAGTACCCTGAGGAAAAGAAATCAACCGAGATTCCCCTAGTAGCGGCGAGCGAACGGGGACCAGCCCTTAAGCATGAGACTGATTAGGCGAACAGATTGGGAAGTCTGGCCGTAGCGGGTGATAGCCCCGTAGTCGAAAATCTGATCATGTGAAATCGAGTAGGTCGGGGCACGAGAAACCTTGACTGAAGACGGGGGGACCATCCTCCAAGGCTAAATACTCCTGGCTGACCGATAGTGAACCAGTACCGTGAGGGAAAGGCGAAAAGAACCCCGGAGAGGGGAGTGAAATAGATCCTGAAACCGTGTGCGTACAAGCAGTAGGAGCCCACTAGTTGGGTGACTGCGTACCTTTTGTATAATGGGTCAGCGACTTATATTCAGTGGCGAGGTTAACCGTATAGGGGAGCCGTAGGGAAACCGAGTCTTAACTGGGCGACACAGTCGCTGGATATAGACCCGAAACCGAGCGATCTATCCATGAGCAGGGTGAAGGTTGAGTAACATCAACTGGAGGCCCGAACCAGGATCTGTTGAAAAAGATTTGGATGACTTGTGGATCGGAGTGAAAGGCTAATCAAGCTCGGAGATAGCTGGTTCTCCTCGAAAGCTATTTAGGTAGCGCCTCACGTAGTACCGCCGGGGGTAGAGCACTGTTTCGGCTAGGGGGTCATCCCGACTTACCAACCCGAGGCAAACTCCGAATACCGGTGAGTAACGCGTGGGAGACACACGGCGGGTGCTAACGTCCGTCGTGAAAAGGGAAACAACCCAGACCGTCAGCTAAGGTCCCGAAATCCTGGTTAAGTGGGAAACGATGTGGGAAGGCTCAGACAGCTAGGAGGTTGGCTTAGAAGCAGCCATCCTTTAAAGAAAGCGTAATAGCTCACTAGTCGAGTCGGCCTGCGCGGAAGATGTAACGGGGCTAAACCAGGTACCGAAGCTACGGGTTCACGCTTAGGTGTGAGCGGTAGAGGAGCGTCGTGTAAGCCGATGAAGGTGGATTGAGAAGTCTGCTGGAGGTATCACGAGTGCGAATGCTGACATGAGTAACGATAAAGGGAGTGAAAAACTCCCTCGCCGGAAGACCAAGGGTTTCTGTTCGACGCTAATCGGAGCAGAGTGAGTCGGCCCCTAAGGCGAGGCCGAAAGGCGTAGTCGATGGGAAACGGGTCAATATTCCCGTACCGGACATGGTTGCGATGGGGGGACGAAGAAGGCTAGGTGAGCCAGGCGTTGGTAGTCCTGGTGAAAGTGAGTAGGCTGGGATCTTAGGTAAATCCGGGATCCTTTCAGGCCGAGACACGAGATGAACTGACCACGGTCAGGAAGTCACTGATGCCACGCTTCCAGGAAAAGCCTCTAAGCTTCAGATCATGTGCGACCGTACCCCAAACCGACACAGGTGGTCAGGGTGAGAATCCCAAGGCGCTTGAGAGAACTCGGGTGAAGGAACTAGGCAAAATGGTGCCGTAACTTCGGGAGAAGGCACGCCGGCGTAGGGTGAAGAGACTTGCTCTCCTAGCCCGAACCGGTCGAAGATACCAGGTGGCTGCAACTGTTTATTAAAAACACAGCACTCTGCTAACGCGCAAGCGGACGTATAGGGTGTGACGCCTGCCCGGTGCCGGAAGGTTAAATGATGGTGTTAGCCGTAAGGCGAAGCTCTTGATTGAAGCCCCGGTAAACGGCGGCCGTAACTATAACGGTCCTAAGGTAGCGAAATTCCTTGTCGGGTAAGTTCCGACCTGCACGAATGGCGTAATGATGGCCACGCTGTCTCCACCCGAGACTCAGTGAAATTGAAATCGCCGTGAAGATGCGGTGTACCCGCGGCTAGACGGAAAGACCCCGTGAACCTTTACTATAGCTTCACACTGGACGCTGATGTTGCCTGTGTAGGATAGCTGGGAGGCTTTGAAACTCGGACGCCAGTTCGGGCGGAGCCAACCTTGAAATACCAGCCTGGCATCATTGGCGTTCTCACTCAGGTCCGTTATCCGGATCGAGGACAGTGTGTGGTGGGTAGTTTGACTGGGGCGGTCTCCTCCTAAAGAGTAACGGAGGAGCACGAAGGTACCCTCAGCACGGTCGGACATCGTGCATTGAGTGCAAGAGCATAAGGGTGCTTGACTGCGAGACAGACACGTCGAGCAGGTGCGAAAGCAGGTTCTAGTGATCCGGTGGTTCTGTATGGAAGGGCCATCGCTCAACGGATAAAAGGTACTCCGGGGATAACAGGCTGATACCGCCCAAGAGTTCACATCGACGGCGGTGTTTGGCACCTCGATGTCGGCTCATCACATCCTGGGGCTGAAGTCGGTCCCAAGGGTATGGCTGTTCGCCATTTAAAGTGGTACGCGAGCTGGGTTTAGAACGTCGTGAGACAGTTCGGTCCCTATCTGCCGTGGGCGTTGGATGTTTGAGAAGGGCTGCTCCTAGTACGAGAGGACCGGAGTGGACGACCCTCTGGTGTTCCGGTTGTCACGCCAGTGGCATTGCCGGGTAGCTATGGTCGGACGGGATAACCGCTGAAAGCATCTAAGCGGGAAGCCCCCTTCAAGATGAGACATCCCTGAGGCCTAGAGCCTCCTGAAGGGCCCAGCGAGACCAGCTGGTTGATAGGCACGGTGTGGAAGCGCTGCAAGGCGTTGAGCTAACGTGTACTAATGGCCCGTGAGGCTTGACCCTATAACACCCAAGGGGTCTGGTCGTGATGATAACGTAGAGGTTGAGAGATCAACAGAACGCCGGATACGCAGCGTGTGGCCTGACTCACATGAGCAGGCGGCAGGCAATGAGACGATCACAAACAGCATGATGTACATTAACAGTTACGCCTGACGACCATAGCACGCGTGAACCACCTGATCCCTTGCCGAACTCAGAAGTGAAACCGCTTAGCGCCGATGGTAGTGTGGGGTCTCCCCATGCGAGAGTAGGTCATCGTCAGGCACTTATTATGAAAAATCCCCCAGGGCTTGCGCCTTGGGGGATTTTTTTTGCATGGTCGTGAGGGGTAAATAGTGAGGAGTGAGGGGGAAACTTCAATACCTCACACCTCACCCTACCAGTCGATAGGTTTACCATCCCAAGCCCAAAAAGTACCGTTATCATCGGGCGATCGCTGGGCGATGACGGCCAGTAACTGCTCTGCGACAAAGGTGGGTGTAAATAACTTGTCTTCAGGAACCCTGGCTTGAAAGGGTTGGGAGAGCTCAGTATCGGTTGTGCCTGGGTGCAGGCATAAGACGACGCACTGTTTATTAAGCCGCTTGAGTTCAATGGACGCTGTTTTAAACAGCATATTATGCGCTGCTTTGCTGGCACGATAGCTGTACCAGCCTCCTAGTTGGTTATCTTTGATTGAGCCAACGCGAGCGGAAAGGCTGGCAATCACTGCAGGGTGTGTTCCTTTGAAGGAGTCTTTTAGTGCCGCTAGCAGTAAGATGGGCACAAAGGCATTGATGTTCATGGTGTGGGCTAGGTTTTCGACGCTAAGCTGATCAAGGCGCTTTTCGGGGAAGAGGTTTTGTGTGTCATCATGAAGTATGCCGATGGCATTAAAAAAGAGGTGAATTGGCTGCGAGGCTAACTCTTGCTTAAGTGCATGCCTATCCTGCTCTTGGGAGACATCGAGCATTAGGTGAGTAAGGCGGGAGTGGTCAATCTGTAATGGTTGGCGGCTTACCGCAATTATGTGGCCGACATGAGAGGAAGAGAGTAGCTGCTGAATAACGGCAGAGCCTATTCCCCCAGATGCGCCGATGACCAACGCTGTAAAATGATGAGGCAGTAAACTGAACATGAGAAGCCTTTGCAATCCTGCTAGTGAAGGCTTTCATTGAAACGCTATGTTGGCGGCTTGTCGAGAGAGGTCAGGCCGAAGCATTGATTCTGCCCGGCTGGGCACTATTACGACCATCCGGCTTATAGAGTGTTTTTTCTGCTATTTGCCGAATGTAGTCAAGCATCGCCTGATTATGTTTCATTCGAATAGACAGCATCTGGCCCGTTAGCTCATTCATACGCGAAGCTCGCTCACTCTTTTCTAGTAAGCTATCCCAAGCAGTGAGGCAGTGGGCATCGCGAGCTGCCGCTTTGGCGCCGTCAGAGCCTTCAGCATAGCCAAGGCGTTTTTGTACATTGCGGCGCACAATCTCAATGCGCTCTAATTCAGCCAGTAGCGATTGCTTATCAAGTGCGACTTTTGATAGTGCATCACCGTCAATGTCACCTTGCGTCAATAAATTTTGCTCGCTGGACAACAACGAAATTAATTCATCTAATCGCTGCTGTTGATCGGTCAGCAAGGATGCAAGGCTCATTTAAGGCGTCTCCTTAAAAATCTTTAAGATTGGCAATTAGGCCCTCGGCGATGCGATCGGCACTCATTTCGAGGCGGCCTTCGCGAATAGCGTCACGGATTTCTTCAACTTTTGCGCTATCGATATCCTGAGATTCATCGATACTTGTTTGGCTCAATTGAGTCGATTCGCGCGTTGTACCGCCGGGTGTCGCCGGAGTCACGCTATTAGCCTTTTGTGTTTCATCACGCTGCTGGGCTTGGTTAGAGCGTAACAGCGAATTAATGTTATCAATATTCACGTCGTCTGCCTCATCGTCAGCGTCGATGCGCTTTGCGTTTAGTGTAGCTTGTATGAAGATAACTATCGGCAGGGCTGAGTATAACTTTAGGTGGTAAGTTAAAAATCCACCACCAAAGTACCTTGCTCAGTGACGCGGGCAGTCATAATTTCCCGTGAACCAAAACGTACCCTGACTCGCTCGCCAAGCGCGCCATTTTCGAGCGCTTCGCCTTCGCGTGAAACGCGGAAAGCAGAACCCTGCGCTATGACAGTAACGCGCTGCCCGCGTTCAACTAAGTGAGGCGCTTGTAAATAATGGGCTAAAAAGGCGCTGCCACTGCGGATGGGCCGCTGAGCTATTTTGCCCACAATATCTTCTTCAGCAGTGAGTGCCTGAGCTGACAGGTCGCCAAGATTGCCACCGCGTTCGGTGAGCATGCTTGAAGTGATCAGTGTGTCCCGCTCAATATCTCTTGCCGCGACCACATAATTGCCGATGACATCAATCTGGGCCTGCAGGTAACGGACTTGTCGGCTATCTTCACCGCAACGGACTCCAACGGAAACGCGGCCCAAAGGGGCTTGATTAGCATTGGGTAAAAAAGGCTCTGGTTGGACACATTCCGGTAAATGTGGGGACGGTGGTCGTAAGTCAATTACCACCTCTTCGCCTAATGCTCGCGTCTCCTCGTATAAAAACTGATGCACTTGTTGAAGAAGGTTGTCGTCATTAGCCTCAGCTTTGGCTAACGCAGTGATGCATAGGATGGCCAATAAGACAATTACTTGCCAGTGACGAAGTGTGCCTAGCTTAGTAACGTGCTGTCGTAGCATGAGAAGTCACTTGCGTGGGAGCTTAAAAAGGAGGGCATAAGAAGAGGAGTCATTGCCCAGTGTAGCGAAAAGGTAGCAGCCGTATCACGCGAAATGCTGGCAGAAACGCCAGCTGTTCCATGCTTTAGGCTGACAGTTCCGAACGTATTCTTCATCATCAATAAAATCCATTTTATTTTATGCCTCAAGCGAGGGTCGGCATGATTGATCAACTGGAATCTGCCTTTAATTTTCATCAGCAAGCAGTGAGTCTACGCCAAGCACGCCACGACGTATTGGCCGCTAACATTGCCAATGCCGATACGCCTAACTATAAAGCGCGCGACATCGATTTTGCTAGTGAGTTGAAAAAAGCAGTAGACGGTACTCAGAGTGCCTCTAGCAATACCGGCGGCGGTCTAACATTGGCGCGTACCGCTGAGAGTCATATTGCTGGAGAAGGCCCCGCATGGCGTGGAGCGGGTAGCACCGATTTACTTTACCGTATCCCCGACCAGCCTAGTTTGGATGGCAATACGGTTGATATGGATCGTGAGCGCACGCAGTTTGCTGATAACGCTGTTCGTTATCAAGCCGGCCTCACGATGCTCAACAGCCGTATCCAGGGGCTGAAAAATGCCATGCAGCCCGAATAATCCAGGCCAAATTAGTCAGGAGTTAACCAACAATGTCGATGTTCTCTGCGTTTGATATTGCCAGTTCGGCAATGAGCGCCCAGTCCCAGCGAATGAATGTCACCGCTAGCAACATGGCCAATGCCGACAGCATAGCCGGGCCTGATGGTGAAACCTATCGAGCGAAACAGGTGATGTTTGAGACTCAGGCGCAAAGTAATCGCTACGGCGTTGGCGGTGTGCGTGTCACCGAAGTAGTAGAAGACGATTCGCCTCTTCGCATGGAGTACATGCCCAATCACCCAGCGGCAGATGAAGAGGGCTATGTAGCAAAGCCCAATGTTGAGCCCGTGCATGAAATGGTCAACATGATTTCTGCCTCACGCTCCTACCAAGCCAACGTTGAAGTTTTTAATACCAGTAAGCAGATGCTGATACAGACGCTGTCGCTGGGAGAGGGTTAAACCATGAATGTTGATACGAGTGTATTGAATAACATCAATGGCGGTGGGGCTAACGGCCTCTCTGCCCGTCAGTCTGATGAGCTGCGTGAAAGCTTTATGACGCTGTTGATTACGCAATTGCAGAACCAGGATCCGCTCAATCCGATGGAAAATTCGGAAATGACTTCGCAGTTAGCGCAAATTAACACGGTCAGCGGTATTGAAGAGTTAAATAGCACGCTGCAAGGCATTACCAGCCAAATGGATGCCAATCAGGCGCTGCAGGCCAGCGGTCTAATTGGCAAAGGCGTTATGGTGCCTGGTAAGGATGTGTTGCTGGAGCAAGATAGCGAAGGTAATACGTATACGACGCCCTTCGGTGTAGAACTTGCCGAACCGGCGAAGAATGTTAAAGCAACAATTGTGGGTGATGGTGGCCAAGTCATCAGGCGCTATGATCTGGGCTCAGTAGATGCCGGGGTTCAGTCTTTCGAGTGGGATGGTAAAAACGAACAGGGTGAAGCGGCTGCCAGTGGCCGTTATACCGTGCAGTTAGAGGCAACCGACGGTGAAGGTGAAAAGATTGAATCCACAGCGTTGCAGTATGCGGTGGTCAACCGTGTGACGCCTAACGACGGCAGTGGCGGCGTTAGGCTTGATTTGGGCGCTATCTATGGCCAAATCAGCCTGAATGACGTTAAACAAATTCTTTAACTATCAATTAAACACAGCATTTGATTAAACACAGCTTTCTTAGGGGAACATCATGAGTTTTTCGCAAGCACTCAGTGGTCTAAGCGCACAGCAACAAAAATTAGGTGCGGTAGGTAATAATATTGCCAACTCGCAGACGGTTGGTTTTAAAAGCTCTAACGTGCAATTCGCCGATGTATATGCCGAGTCGCGTATTGGTCTTGGTGTTCGCACCTCTACGGTATTGCAGAATTTTAGCCAGGGTAATGTGGAATCCACTAACCGCAATATGGATCTAGCCATTGCCGGTGAAGGCTTTTTCCGCTTTCAACAGCCCAACGGTGAAGTGGGTTATTCGCGTAATGGTCAACTGACCATGACCGCTGATGGACGCTTAGTGAATGCACAGGGCGCTCAGATTATGGGTTATGCAGCCAACGCCGACGGCTTGGTGCAGGCGGGTGGTGATGTAAACCCATTAAGGGTCGAAGCTGGTGACTTACCTGCAAACGCAACGGAAAACCTTGATGTCTCGTTAAACCTAGACGCAGGGGAAGAAATAGTTGATCCAACCGGGATTAATGCAGCGGCGGTTGCTAATGGTCTCGATTCAAGCCAGTACTCTTATTCAACGAACGGCACTATTTACGACTCATTAGGAAATGCCCGCAATTTAACTATGTATTTCACCAAAACTGCCGCCAATGAGTGGCGTGTAGATGCACGTATGTCCGGCGGACCAGCTGGAGCTCCTAACTATGGCTTTGAAAATATAGCTGCTGGCTCGAATTTTGGTTTTACCACGGATGGACGCCTTAACAATAATTTTGCTGCGTTTGAAATTGATTTAGATGCTGCTGGTGCAGTGCTTAATGCAGACGGTACGGCAGGTACTAATGAGTTTAATAACACCGTGACTAGTCAGCAGGTAGAAATTGACTTTGCTAATACTACTCAATTTGCTGATAGCTCCACTGTTAATGATATAACGCAAGACGGCTATACTTCCGGCTCTCTGGTAGGTGTGACTATTCAAGATGACGGCACCGTGATGCGTAACTACTCAAACGAGGAGTCGCGTGCGGCCGGTCAGATTGCGTTGGTCAGCTTCCGTAATCCTGAAGGTTTAAAGCCTGATGGCGACAACCTTTGGACCGCCACGGCTTCTTCGGGTCAAGAGCTAGTGGGCGCACCAGGAACAGGTCTGCGTGGCTTAATTGAGCCGAGCGCAGTTGAAACTTCCAATGTTGATATGGCTCGTGAGCTTGTCGATATGATTGTTGCTCAGCGCGCTTACCAGGCAAACTCACAGACCATCAGTACCCAGGACGAGCTCCTGCAGACCATTATTAATCTTTAATGATTGGTCATATTGGTAAGGAGTAAGTAGCGTGGATCGAATGCTCTATACCGCCATGAGTGGCGCCAAGAACAGTATGGATCAGCAGTCGGTAGTGAGTAATAACCTATCGAATGTGAGCACTACTGGTTTTCGCGCGCAGCTTCAGGCTGCCCGGGCGGTGCCTGTTCAGGGCGAAGCGCTTCTGGCAACGCGTACCTCTGCGGTAACGACTACGCCCGGCAGCGACTTTTCTCAGGGGCCCGTTGAATATACTGGCCGCACCCTTGATGTCGCGATGCAGGACGGCGCTTGGATGGCGGTGCAGGCGAATGACGGTTCTGAAACCTACACACGACGTGGCGATCTTCAGATAGACAGCGACGGGGTGTTGCTAAGCGTTGGGCGACCGGTGATGGGCGAAGGCGGCCCCATCGCCATCCCGCAAGGGGCACAGGTATCAATTGGTGCCGATGGGACGATTAGTGCCATTCCCGAAGGCGTAGGGCCGGAAGCCCTGGTTGAGGTAGGGCGTATTAAACTGGTGACGCCTGACGCTGGCGCGTTAACACGCGGCGAAGATGGCCTTTTTCGCGCCCTCCCTAATGAAGAGGGGGGGCCAGGAGCCTTGCCTGCTGACGAAAACGCCAAGTTGGTTAGTGGCGCCCTGGAAGGCAGTAATGTTAGTGCTGTCGATGCAATGGTCTCCATGATTGATGTGGCCCGACGCTATGATATGCAGATGAAAGTGCTGAGTACGGCTGACGAAAATGCTCAGCGCGCCAACGGCATTTTATCTATTCAAGGTTGATGTTGACCATTCCAAACTGATGTTAGTCAGTCGGTCAAGGGAGCATAACGATGATTAAGTCCTTATGGACAGCTAAAACGGGTTTGGAGTCTCAGCAAACCAAGCTAGACGTGATCTCAAACAACTTGGCTAACGTGAGTACCAATGGCTTCAAACGCTCACGCCCAGTGTTTGAAGACTTGCTGTATCAGAATATGCGGCAGCCCGGCGCGCAGAACAATATCCAGGATCGTCTGCCCTCAGGCATGCAGGTGGGCACCGGCGTACGTGCCGTAGCCACTGAGCGTCTGCATACCCAAGGTGGGCTAGAACAGACTGAAAACTCACGCGATTTGGCGATTAACGGCGAAGGCTTCTTTCAGGTATTAATGCCAGACGGGACAACGGCTTACACCCGCGACGGTAGCTTTCAGCTCAATGAGAATGGCCAAATGGTAACGGCCAATGGCTACCCTGTTGAGCCTGCCATTTTCTTACCGGCCAACGCGTTATCGGTCAATGTGGGTGAAGATGGCACGGTGAGCGTTCGCCAGCCGGGTGTTGCGCTTGATAATGAAGTAGGGCAAATCACAGTCAGTACCTTTATTAATCCTGCAGGCCTACAAAGTATTGGTGGCAATCTCTATCTGGAGACGGGAGCCTCAGGTGCACCCAATGAGAATATGCCGGGTATGAATGGTGCAGGCCGCCTATTCCAAGGCTATGTCGAAACGTCTAACGTCAACGTTGTTGAAGAGATGGTCAATATGATTCAGACCCAGCGTGCCTATGAAATCAATAGCAAGGCGGTGTCCACCAGCGATGAAATGTTGGCGCGCTTAAGCCAGCTGTAACGGTTGTTACTTACCGGGCTTAATTTTAATAGGTTGCGTTATGCTGGAGTTGCACCACATGTCACGTCGTATTGCGCTAGCGGGGCTGGTGCTTTTAATGCTAGTTGTTGCCGGGTGCGCTCAGATTCCCAGAGCGTCGGTCGTGGGTGAGCAAGAGCAGATCAGCATTGTTGATCGACCGCCCCCCATCCCCAATGGCTCTATTTATCAAGCTAGGCAAGGTTATCAGCCGCTCTTTGAAGATCGCAGGCCGCGTGCCATTGGCGATATTTTGACCATTGTGCTGGATGAAGAAGTCAGTGCCAGTAAAAACTCGCAATCCAATGCGGGGCGCAGCGGCAGCGCCAGTCTGGAACTAGCACAGCTGCCTGATGTTCTGGATACGCTTGCAGAGTATGGCTTTGATGTTTCAGGTGGGAACGACTTTACCGGTAGTGGTGGGTCGCAGGCCAATAACTCCTTTACCGGTACCATCACGGTATCAGTATTAGAGGTGATGAATAACGGCAACTTACGCGTGCGTGGTGAAAAGCAAATTGCCATTAATCAGGGCACCGAGTTCATTCGTTTTTCTGGTGTGGTTAACCCTCGTACGATTACCGCTCAGAACTCAGTCCCTTCCACACAGGTGGCAGATGCGCGTATTGAGTATGTAGGTGACGGTTATATTAACGAAGCGCAGCACATGGGCTGGCTACAACGTTTCTTCTTAAACGTCTCACCCTTCTAACGTTAGGGGAAGCTACTAATGGCAGAGTTGCCAATGACAGGTCACCCAATGAAAGAGCGTCAGTGCGCTATAGTGATGCGGTTTAATCGTTTGTGGGTAAATGGTTGTCGAACAATGAATGCTTGGGCTGTCCAACTGGGCACCATAGTGCTAATGGCTCTATTCTCATTACCTGCCCAGGCGGAAAGCGTTCGTGAATTGGCAAGCTTTGCCGGTGTCCGCGATAACCAGCTGGTAGGCTACGGCCTAGTGGTTGGTCTGGATAGTACCGGTGACCAAACGACCCAAGCACCGTTTACTAGCCAAAGCCTGACCAACATGCTCTCTCAACTGGGGGTAACCGTCCCCTCTGGTACGAATTTACAATTACGCAATGTGGCAGCGGTGATGGTGACAGCTGACCTGCCGCCGTTCTCAAGACCGGGCCAGCGCTTAGATATCGTAGTTTCATCAATTGCCAACGCACGCAGCCTGCGTGGCGGCACACTTCTAATGACCCCTTTAAAAGGTGCTGATGGGGATACTTATGCCATTGCCCAGGGCAACATGCTGGTAGGCGGCGCGGGCGCACAAGCGGGAGGCAGCAGTGTCCAGATCAACCAGCAGGCATCGGGGCGTATCCCCAATGGCGCGCTGGTTGAAAGGGAAGTGCCGCTTAACCTGGGCGGCAATGGTGGCATGCTTGAATTACAGCTCAACGACTCTGACTTTGGCACCGTTCAGCGTATGGTAACGGCGATTAATAACGAGTTTGGCCAGTCGGTAGCCTATGCACGTAATGGCCGGGTAATAGCTCTGGATGGACCTAATGATGACAATGCCAGGGTCAATTTTATGGCCCGTGTCGAGAATGTTCAGGTAACGCCTACGGAAGCTCCGGCCCGCGTTGTGCTGAATTCACGTACTGGGTCGGTGGTAATGAACAGCGCCGTCACTTTACGAGAGGCGGCGGTAGCCCACGGTAGCTTGTCAATCATGATTGATACCCGGTTTGGCGTTAGCCAACCTAACCCCTTTGGAGAGGGGGAGACGGTTGTCGTTCCCGACGCGGATATCGATATTGAGCAGCAAGAGGCTTATCTACAGATCGTAGAGGGCGCGCAGCTTAACGAAGTAGTCAATGCCTTGAATGCCTTAGGCGCGACCCCCCAAGACTTGATGTCGATTCTGGAGGCATTAAAAGCGTCGGGTTCACTGCGTGCTGAGCTGGAGGTGATTTAATGAGTGCGAGTGATATGACCAGTCAATTCGCTCTGGATATGAATGGTTTCCAGCGCCTTCAACACACCGCACGCGTCGATCCTGAAGCGGGTGTAAATGGCGCAGCTCAGCAGTTTGAGGCGCTTTTTATTCAAATGATGATGAAAAGTATGCGCGATGCTACCCCCAGTTCTGGACTGATGAACAGCAGTGCGACGGATACCTATCAATCAATGCTGGATCAACAGTGGTCACAGGTGATGGCTTCGCGCGGTATGGGTCTTGCTGATGTTTTGGTTGAGCAGTTGGAGCGCCAAGGTGCCATCTCTAAAGCGCAGCCAAATGCTGATCAAGAGTTACAAGCATTAATCGCTGGTATCCCCCGTGGCACCCCACGTACGCTTGACGATTCATATACGGTTAATGCTGGTACGATCGAAGCTTCTAATGCGCAAGGCAAGGGTCAATTCCTAGCCGAGCTAGAGGCTATTCGACAAGGCGAGGAGCGGGGAGTTGTAGTCGATGACCCCTCGCTAAGCCAGCGAGAACAGCATGGGGCCGGCCATATCGGTCAATTTATGCAAACGCTGGCAGCTCCTGCCCAGGCGGCCAGTGCGACTACTGGCGTGCCTGCTGAATTAATTCTGGCTCAGGCCGCGCTGGAAACAGGCTGGGGGCGGCACGAAATTACTACTCGTAATGGCAACAATAGTCACAACCTGTTTGGTATCAAAGCCGGCAGTCATTGGCAGGGCGAAACCACTGATATCGTGACTCACGAATATATTAATGGACGTCGCACGCAGGTGGTGGATACCTTCCGTGTTTACGATTCGTTCGAACACGCCTTTACGGACTATGCCAGCTTAATTGGCAACAACCCGCGTTATGCCGGTGTGGTGCAGGCCCCTACTGCGGAGCAAGCGGCGAGAGAACTACAGCGCGGAGGGTATGCGACTGATCCACGCTATGCTGACAAACTGGTAGCGGTCATGAATACCATGGGCCCACTTAACGCAGCCGGCAGCTTCCTAGCCGATTCTCGCTAATCCTATCCTCAAGTTTTTCTGCGCAGTGCCGATACTTAAAAAATAGATAGGTATCGGCCTAAGGAATTGAACCATGAGCATGTTTTCGATCGGCTTAAGCGGCCTCAATGCGGCGCAGAATGCCCTGAATACAAGCAGTAATAACATTAGTAATATCTTTACCCCAGGTTATAACCGTGAATTGGCTCAGTTGGGTGAAGGTCGCGTAGGTGGTGGGGTTCGTGTCAATGATATCGAGCGCCAGTTCAATACGTATGTCGCTGAGCAATTAAATAGTGCCAAAACCCAGTCAAGTGCTTTAAACACTTACTATGGGCAGGTTACCCAAATTGATAACCTGTTAGCTGATCGTGCGGCAGGCCTAGCCCCTTTGATGCAAGGGTTCTTCTCATCGTTAGAAGACCTGGCAGCTTCGCCCTCTGATCCAGCGGCTAGACAGGGTGTGCTTGGCCAAGCCAATACACTAAGTTCACAGTTCCGCTCCTTTGATGGCTACCTGCAAGATATGCAGGGCAATATTAATGGCCAGATCAAGGATGAGATTACCCAGATTAATAACACCACCGAACAGATCGCTGGCTTAAATAAAGAGATTGCTTTGGCGCGTGCGCGCAGTGGCGAGGCGCCCAATAGCCTACTCAACCAGCGTGATCAATTGGTATCAGAGCTTAATGAGCGTATGGATTTGCGCCTGAATATTCAGGATGGCAAAACCTACAATATTAGCCTGCCCAATGGTCAGCCGCTGGTAACAGGCACTAATTCATTCCAGCTTGAAGCAGTACAAGCCGATTATGACCCTCAGCGAACGGTGGTAGGGTACCGTGATGGCGGAGGTAACGTCGTTCAACTAGATGAGTCCACGATCAAAGGCGGAGCGTTGGGGGGCTTAATGACCTTCCGTTCAGAAACTTTAGATAAGACACAAAACCAAATTGGCCAATTGTCTGTGTCATTGGCGACGGCCTTCAATGAGCAGCATAAGTTAGGCGTGGATCTTAACGGTGACCAGGGCGAAGAGTTCTTTGCAGTGCGCGCCCCACAAACCTATGCTGATAAAGGTAATAGCTTGCCCGCCGTCACCATTACTAGCGCTGAATTTGACCCTGACCAGATTGATGCCCTTAGAGCGACTGATTATACCGTCCGTTTTGAGGCTGGTGAGCCCGTGGTAACCCGTAAAGATAACGGCCAGGTTGTCGATTTCGATCAAGCCGCCTGGAATGACGATGAAGAATTAAATTTTGGTGGAGTCAGCATTCAGTTCAGCGGTGCGCCGCAAGATGGCGATAGCTTTGAAGTTCAACCGGTTCGACGAGCTGCCAATGGAATGGACGTGAATATTGCTGATGTAGACAAAATTGCGGCGAGTAGCTTGGTTGAAAGAGGAGGTGATTTAGAGATTGGTCAGCTATCTGCGGCAAGCGGTGCTTTCTCTGCCAATGAAGATTATGAGCTGGAAGTCGATGAAAATGGGACGCTGACTGTTACTCCCGCAACGGCGATTTCGGTAAATGGTGAACCCTTTAATCCGGCTACAGATGAATTGGAAGAAGGCGATCGGGTCACTTTTGACGGCCTTAGTTTCACTCTGAATACGCTTCCCGACGCTGGTGATATTGCCACTCTAAGTCTCAGCCGGAGTGACGCTAACTCGGGTGATAACCGCAATGCTCTGGCGCTACAAAACTTGCAAGCCGAATCGATTGTTGGCGGTAGGGCAACGGTCACCGGTGCATATGCATCCATCGTTAGTGATGTTGGCAACAGAACCAATATCACAGAAGTGAATTTGGACGCCCGTCAGGGCTTGACCGATCAATTACGTGCCGTACAGCAATCTGAGTCAGGGGTTAATCTAGACGAAGAAGCCGCTAACTTGATTCGCTATCAACAGTACTATCAGGCCAATGCGCGTGTGATTGACACAGCCGGTACGCTGATGGACACCATCTTGAACCTGCGCGGTTAATTCGGGAGCTTAAGTGATGCGTATTAGTACCGTTACCATGTTCGAGCAGAGCACGGCGTCCATGAACCGTCAGCAGAGCGACCTGATGAGGGTGAGTCAGCAGATCGCTAGTGGCCGCCGCGTGGTTAATCCATCCGACGACCCACAGGCCGCCTCGAGGGCGATTGGTGTTGATCAGGCAAAAGCGGTGACTGAGCAGTTTTCAGATTCACGCGTATCTGCCCGTAATTCGCTGTCGCAGACGGAAAGCATTATTAACAGCGTTAGTGATGCGATAACCAGTGCCAAAGGATTGTTAATTCAGGCGTCTAGCGACACGCTAACTAACGAAAACCGCGAGTCCATTGCTAGCGAGCTTAAAGGCGTTTATGAGACTCTGATAGGCCAAGCGAATTCTACCGATGGTAATGGTCGCTATTTGTTTGGTGGCTATAAAGATAGTCAACCCCCTTTCGCCAAAGATGGTAATGGCAGTGTGCAATATAAGGGCGACAGTAATGTACGCGAGCAACGTGTTGACGCCACACGTTTAATGCCAGTAGCCGACAATGGCGAGACTATATTTAAAAGTGTTCCCAGCGGTGCTGGATACGTGGTAGAAGCAAAGCAAAAAAGTGGCGATCTCAATGAAGGCGATGTGACATTTCGTGGGCCGCAAATAAACAGTGTAAATGATGCTAATTACGGAGCAGACTTCCGCATCACCTTTACGAGTGACAGTGAATTTAATGTCGAAACATTCGATGGTAATGACTGGGTACTTGCTGATCCCGCTGATCCAACTCTAACCGGTGTGGAGTACACGGGGAATCAAGATGGCACCGCCCAGCAAGTCAGCTTTGGCGGGGTTTCGGTCAACCTAGAAGGAACGCCAGCTGCGGATGATTCAATCCTGGTGGCGCAAGCTGATGGCGAGCAGCGTAAACCTGATCTTTTCCGAACCATGGAAGAAGCTATTCGCGTATTAGAGAGTCCTGCTGATAATGCCACCAAAAAAGCCGAGATGCGCAATACTCTTAACACTGCCATGCGCGATCTGGACAATAGTTTAGATAATGTACTGACCGTGCGTGCTTCTGCAGGGGCGCGTTTGAATGAACTTGATGTAATCGATGCCGTAGGCAGTAACCGGATGCTCAATTACGATCAAACGTTATCGGATTTAGTCGATCTGGATTACGCCGAAGCAATTTCTGAGTATAGTTTGCGACAAATTGGTATGCAGGCGGCACAAAAAGCTTTTGTAGACATTAAAGGCTTATCGCTATTTAACTATATGTAACGGCTTTACTACGTGCTTAACGCTTCAATGGTGTAAGTAGCCTCCTTAGCTCTAACGATCCCTGTGTTTTTGTTCACGAAAACATGGGGATATTTAGTTTAAAGGCGCCATCGTTTCGATTAGCCCCTGCATAAACCCCAAGCCTTGGGTAAATAACCGCTGTAGAAAGCGATTGATGTCGGTCATGAGTACCATCATCAGTATAAGACCTACAATGAGTGAGGTAGGGAAGCCGATATTGAACACCGTGAGCTGCGGAGCCGAACGGTTGAGTATGCCTAGGGCTAGGTTAATGGTCAGCAGGGAGCCCACCAGCGGTAATGCCAGTAACATACCCGAAGCAAAAATTGTTCCCGCATACCGGGCGAGTAACTCAAAAGCACCCGGGTTAAAGGTTCCAATGCCAATGGGCAGCGTTTGGAAGCTCATGATCAGGGTTTCAAGCACCATCAGATGGCCATTCAGCGCCAAAAACATGAGCAGCGTTATCATGTAGAGGATACGTGATAGCACCATGATATTGGTACCACTGGATGTATCAAAAAAGCTTGCAAACGCCAAGCCCATTTGCAGGCCGATGAAATCCCCAGCGGCTTGAACGACCGCGAACATGATATGCATGACGAGACCCATCGCTAAGCCGATTAGGATCTGTTCGATCATAACCCCCATCCCCGCCCATGACATGATGGCAATATCAGGCATGGCCGGTAAAATGGGCGCAATAACAATGGAAATTAGGGCAGCCAGACCGACTTTGGCCTGATTGGGCACACTGGAGTGGCCCCAAAGAGGCGACGCCGCCATAAAAGCAGTAATGCGCGCAAACGGCCATAAAAAAGCCACCAACCACCCCTGCAGTTGTGCGAAAGTGACTTCCACCATAGCGCTACATCACCATGCTGGGGATGTTGGTAAATAGTCGGTGGGTAAAGTCGGTGATCAACCCAATCAGCCAGGGGCCAGCTAATACCAGCACTGTAAAAACGGCCAAAATCTTAGGAATAAAGGTGAGCGTCATTTCGTTAATTTGCGTTGCGGCTTGGAAGAGGCTGATGATTAGACCAGTGAACAGCGCCGCCAGCAGCATTGGACCAGCAAGGAGAAGCGTTACACGCATACCTTGGTAAGCAATGCTCATCACCATTTCAGGGGTCATAGTTGGAATCCTGTGTGCCGTATGAAACGACGCGGCTTGTCATATGTGAAAATGACTCAATGAAGCGCTATATCATGTAAAAGCTTTCTGCCATCGAGCCGATAATAAGCTGCCATCCATCCACTAAAATGAACAGCATTAGCTTAAAGGGTAACGAAATCGTAATGGGTGGAACCATCATCATACCGAGCGCCATGAGCGTACTGGCGACTACGAGGTCGATGATTAAAAACGGGATAAAAATAGTAAAGCCAATTTGGAAGGCAGTCTTAAGCTCACTAGTAACGTAAGCGGGTAATAACACACGCATGGGTAACTCTTCTGGACCTTGCATCGGCCCGACATCCGCCAAGCGTACAAACAGGGCTAAGTCGGGCTCGCGAGTTTGGGCAAGCATAAATTCGCGAAAGGGTTCCTGGGCAAGTAGCAAAAACTCTTCAAAATTAATCGTTTCATTCGTCAGTGGTACCCAGGCGTTGTCGTACACCTGAGCCAATACTGGCGACATGATAAAAAAGGTTAAAAACAGCGCCACACCCAAGAGTACCTGGTTGGGCGGCGTTGCCTGGGTACCCATTGCCGTGCGCAATAAGCTAAGCACAATGATGATGCGCGTGAAGCTCGTCATCATTAGCAGCATGGAGGGTAAAAACGCTAGCGAGCTTAAAAAGAGCAGTGTCTGCAGTGAGAGAGACCACTGCTGGCCGCCATCTTCTAGCGGTTGTGAAGTAATGCCAGGTATCTGTTGTGCATGCAGCGGGCTTGTTATGAAACAGGCAGCAAGAATAACCAGCCAAAGCGAAAGTGGCTTAGCGAGATTGTTCTTCAAAACAAAGCTCTTCAAAACACAGGGCCAAGAAAGGTGCATCCATTGCCTCATGGCGTCTGATGTGGATCGGTGGGTGAGGATGAATCGCGGTGGCGGCCGGCAGCTAACGCTTTTGATAGGCGAAGCGAAAAGCGGGAGGCGGGCGGAGACGATGTGGTTGGCGTACGCTCTTCTGGGGCCGGGCGCTCGTGTAGTTTAGTGATACGTCCGCCCCCGACACCAACGACTAACCAGGTATCTTCCACTTCAACAACCACAATACGCTCACGGTTACCCACGGAAGTGCTGCCCACAATTCGCAGGTGGGCGCCGTGGCGTGTTGTATGGCTGCCCCAGCGCTTTAAAAGCGCCGTGCAGATAAGGATGATCGCAATAACGAGAGCTAAGGCTGCAGCTGTCTTACCTAGAACAGCCATGCCTATCAGTGCCTCGCCACCGTTCCCCAGTGCATCGAGTGAACCGTTCTGCGTTGAGGAAGTTGCAACGCTCATCGGTTCAATTTATGAATACGTTCAGAAGGCGTAATGATTTCAGTTATACGGATACCGTATTTATCTTCGATCACAACGACTTCGCCTTGAGCGATCAAGTAACCATTAATCAAGATATCCATCGGCTCACCGGCGAGGCCTTCAAGCTCAATGACAGACCCTTGCGCTAACTCTAGCAACTGTTTAATGGTTAACTTTGTGCGGCCTAATTCCACGGTGAGTTTCACCGGGATATCCATGATCATCTCAAGCTCGCGTGCCTGAGAGGAGCCGCTGTCTGGGCTTAGCGGGCGGAATATGTCATCACTTGCTGACTTCGCTGCGGGCGCAGGTGAAGCAGCGGGTTCTTCTTCGCTCGCTTCAGCAGACTCTTGCTCTGCCATTGCTGTTGCCCAAGGATCTTCCTCTTCGCTCGCTTCAGCAGATTCTTGCTCTGCCATTGCAGCTGCCCAAGGATCTTCCTCTTCACTAGCAGCATCGGTGCTAGCTGTGGGCTCTTCTTGTTTGGACATGGCGTCTGCCCAATCGTCGTCAGAGACGTTCTGATCAGGCTTATTGGGATCAGTCATGCTTTGGATTCCTTGGCTTTCTGTCGCGTAGACCCTTTAATGAAGTCCTTGGACGATGCGTTATTCATAGCGGCATGGTCAATCATATGGAGCACTCGCAGGGCATGCTGCTGGCGTTGGCTACCGTACTCACACTCCATGACGGGTACCCCGTCAACACTTGCTGTGATGGAGCTCGGAATATCTAACGGTAGCACGTCGCCTTTTTTCAATCCCATTACGTGGGCAATACGACTCGGTATTTGGGCAAACTCAGCGACCAACTCTACCTCTGACTGGCGTAGCTCACTCGCCATTCGACGAGACCAACTGCCATCTTGGTCGTGGTTGCTATCATTGATTGGGTTGGCCAGTAAATCACGCAACGGCTCGATCATTGCGTAAGGCATACATATCTGAAAATTGCTCGAAAGGTTGCCGACTTCGATATTGAACTTGGTATTCACCACAATTTCATTGGGGGAATTGGTGATGTTGGCAAACTTTGATTGCACTTCTGAACGTAAAAAGCTGACATCCAGGGGGTGAACGACTTTCCACGCCTCTTGGTAGGCATCAATGGCGAGATTAAGCAGACGCTGGATAATACGTTGCTCAGTGTTCGTGAATTCTCGACCATCCGACTTGGTGACAAAGCGACCGTCACCACCAAAGAGGTTATCTACTACCATAAAAACGAGGTTAGGCGGGAATACCACCAGCGCTGAACCACGCAGCGGCTTCATCGATACGATGTTCAGGTTTGTTGGTACGGGAACATTACGCGAGAACTCACTAAAGCTCTGATAACGCACCGACTCTACGGTAATGTCTGCACTGCGCCGTAATAGGTTGAACAGGCCAGTACGAAAATAGCGAGCAAAGCGCTCATTGATAAAATCAAGCGCATGCAAGCGCTCACGAATAACGCGATGCTGAGTCGACGGGTCATAAGGTCGAACGCGGGCTTCGTCTTGCGTTTTTGACGATGAAGCCGATGGCTCATCGTCTCCGCTAACGCCCTTCAACAGGGCATCAATTTCTTCCTGGGACAGTAGATCGTCCTGTGACATGAACGGCTCCAGTTCCCGAGGTTATTGCACAATAAATTCGGTGAATAAAACTTCACGCAAATCAAGCGGTGGCTGATTTTCCGTCAGCGGGACGTTGAGTCGCTCAACAATCGCTTGTGCAAGCTGTTGCTTACCTTCTGGGGAAGTAAGTTCATCAGCCTGCTTGCCCGATAGCAGCATCAGCAGACGGCTACGCACTTGAGGCATATGCTCTTCTAGAATCGCTTTACTCTCCTCATTACCCACACGCAGAGTCACGCCTGTATAGAGTAAGCGTGAGCCGTAGCTATCATCGGCAAGATTGACGGTAAAAGGTTCAATCCGCATGAAAATAGGCGGCTCGCGCTCCATAGCCTGCTGCATTTCAGCATCTCCTGAACCGCCATCACGCTGATCCATGACCATATAAATAGCCGCTGCTGCTCCCGCTGACGACAGCAAGACCAGGATAATCATTATCCAGAGCAGTTTTTTTGACCCGCCGCTTTTTTCTGCCATTTGCGATTCCTGTGAACTCCATGCGTATCACTAGCAAAGTATTATGCCAAAAGCATATGCTGGTGATGAAATGAACAGGCTCGTTTGGCAAGCCTATCTTTTGGTTTAGCTATTTCATTGGTGTATTGATGTGTAGTACCAGAAAAGTTAACAATTCTGGTGTCGCCATTTAAGCGTAGAGGTCTACCCGCCCATCCAGAACCAGCGGGTTACTTCCGGCGTTTTGGCGAGTTGCTTCATCTAAACCAACCTCGCCGCTGTCGCTGCCTGCTTTAGTGCCGTTCTTGCTGCTTGACTGAGCAAAAGCTTGGTCATTGGGGTCGTGTTGTTCGCCAACAGACGTCTCGCCCAGTGATATACCTTGCTCCGCCAAGGCTTCCCTTAGCTGGGGAATTGCCTGCTCCAGCACTTGCCGCACCTGTGCATGGGCTGACAAAAAGTGAGCTTGAGCGCCTTGCTCGCTAAATTTTAGTGAGATAGAAAGCGGTCCCAGTTCTGCTGGATTCAACTGCATTTGGACATGCTGATCTCCGCCCCGCTGTGAAATCTGCACCAACTGTTGGCTTAGTTGTTGCGACCAGGCAGGACTCATAAAAGGTGTTGCTAACGTGGCAGTTGTCGGGGTAGATGCAGGCGTATACGTTTGAGCGGATTGCGGCATAGCTAGCGGGTTGCTGCCGGTATTTAAAGCAAAACCAGTTGGTAATTGTTCACCACTTTGGCTTCCTTTCGGCGTTCCATCTGCGGCCAGTAGAGCTCCCATGAGAGCTTCGCTACTGACGTTTGTGGCTGCGTTGAGGGGGCTCATATTAAACGTATCTGGCTGTGGCCTAGGGGCTATCTGGAACTCCGCTAAAGGCGAGCGTGCATCAGCTGAACGAGCTAAATCAGCGGACAATGCTTGAGCACCTTGATGTTGTCCGACCAAGCCACTTAGCGCTGAGGCCAGCTGCGATGCTTCTGTTTGATTAATATTTAACTGTTCAGCAATGGTTTTCAGTGCTGCAGGTTCGATAGACTGCACAGACCCGCCGCTCCCCATACTGAGAGACTGGATTATGGCTTTGAGCGCCGGTGTATTGACCAACTGTGCAGCTTCCGTTTGACTAACATTTAGCTGTTCAGCGATCGCTTCGAGCCCTGCTGGAGAAACCGGCAATGTCTGCTGTGATATGAGACTGCTTTCGGTAAACGAAGCCATGAGTGCGAGACGGCCAGCGATCTCGTCAAGCGGCGTCGAGAATTGCTCACTCTCTAAACCTAGAGTGTCAACGCTGATGTCTGAGTTCGGCAGTTGTAGCTGGGCGAGAAGTTCAGAAAAGTCGCTCTCACTGACATCTAGCCCCAGGGCTTCAAGGGCCGTGCTCAAATTTTCAGCGTCGACTTCTAATGTATCGGATACAAGATTGCCGAGGGCATCGAGCTGTTTTTGCTGTAAGGGCGCCTGAGAAGCGCTAATGTCACCAAGCCCAGATGACGACGAGTTTCGCTGAGTACCAGACGCGTGTAACAGCGCCTGTTGGAATAAGCCATTGGCTGGGTCTTGACGGTTAAAAGCACCTTGAGACTGTGTCTGAGGTGAACTTTGGCTGACCGAAAGCAACTGGTGGATGTTCATATTCAGTTCCCTGGCACCGCTAATGCGGAGTGTCGTTATGTTGACGAGCCGCACGGCTTGTCACCAGATCATCATTCGTTTTTTGTTCCTGACGCTCACTGCGGCGGTGCTCTTCTAATAGTCGACGCGACGCCAGTGTATCGTAGGAAGAGAGCTTTCGCTGCTCTTGTTGCCAGTTCTTTTTACTCTGCTCCACGCTTGCCTGTTGGGAAGCTAAAGCTTGTCGAGCGCGGCTTAGTGCCGCATCCAAAGAGGCAAGGAACTGTTGATAGTTGTACATGGTGGCAGGGTCAATGCCTTCACGCATCGCTTTTTGCAAGCGCTCGGCGTACTCCGCCCGATAGCTCAGCAGCGACTGTAGCTGAGCGGTCGTTTGCTGTTCTGTTTGTCTCTCCTGAGCCAGTATCTTGCCCGCTTGATCGCGTGCGCCTCTGGCGAGGTCGGTCAACATTTCAAGTTGTGAAGTGCTCATGCGCGCCCTCCTACCAGTGCGTGCAGCGCTTGGCGAGCATCCGCAAGCGTTGCACACTCATCAATATTTTGTTGAAGGAAGTTTTCTAACGATGGAAAGCGTTTCACTGCCTCGTCGAGTTGGGGGTCATGACCAGGGCTGTAGGCGCCCACGCTGATAAGATCCCGGTTACGCTGGTAGCGCGAGAAGAGTTGTTTGAACACTCGTGCTTCCTGAAGCTGCTCGGCTGAGGCAATAGCGGTCATGGCACGGCTAATCGAGGCTTCAATATCGATGGCCGGGTAGTGACCTGCTTCCGCTAATGTTCTCGACAGAACTATGTGCCCATCTAGAATGGCGCGAGCAGAATCAGCAATAGGATCCTGTTGGTCATCGCCCTCCGTTAGCACGGTATAAAACGCCGTAATGGAGCCACCACCCCGTTCAGCATTGCCTGCTCGCTCTACTAACCCCGGTAGCTTGGCAAAAACCGAGGGTGGATAACCTTTCGTAGCGGGTGGCTCACCAATTGCCAAAGCAATTTCCCGCTGGGCCATGGCATAGCGTGTTAGTGAGTCCATAATTAGCAGAACATCGCGGCCTTCGTCGCGGAACCCTTCTGCCAGGCGTGTTGCATAAGCGGCACCCTGCAAGCGCTGCAGTGGTGATGTGTCAGCGGGAGCGGCGACGACGACAGCACGTCGACGCCCCTCAGGGCCCAAAATATTATCGATGAAGTCTTGTACTTCACGGCCCCGTTCACCAATCAAGCCCACCACAATCACATCGGCCTTGGTGTAGCGGGCCATCATGCCTAGCAGTACTGACTTGCCCACACCGGAGCCTGCAAATAGCCCCATACGCTGACCTCGGCCTACGCAGAGCAGTGCATTAATAGCGCGAATGCCGACGTCAATTTGTGCATCTATTGGCGCACGAGAGAGCGGGTTGAGCGGCGGAGAGCTGAGTGTTGCTCGGGGTGTCTCATCTATATTCTCCCGATCATCCAGCGGATTTCCGTTACCATCCAGTACTCGCCCAAGCAGGCTATCGCCCATCGGGAAGCGGCGGGCACTGTTGTTGCCGCTTTCATCAAGAGGTGCAACGCGAGCGCCGGGCATTAGACCAACGACCTCCTCCAGAGGCATCAGGAATAGCTTGTCACCAGAAAAACCGACGACCTCCGCTTCGGCATGCCTATCGCTGTCTGTCAGCCGACCATCGCTGCCTGGTAATTCAATCCGGCAGGCGCTGCCCACCGCTACACGCAGCCCTACCACCTCAATCACCATCCCCGTCGCGCGAACAACGCGGCCGCTATTGCGGTAGCGAGGCAGATGGCTGACACGCTGCTGCGTGCGTCGCAATGCCTTATTCCAGCGATGTTGATGGGGACAGGTGGTATCTGCCATAGCGTATCCGCCTACGATGAAGGAACGTTAGAAGAGGGAGGAGAATTGAGGCCGCGTTTGCGCGATTGGGCTTGGATAGCATGCCAACGGCTTTCGAAGGTCGCGTCAATTTCACCCTGGGCACTGGTGACCCGACAGCCGCCACGGGCCAGCTGGTCATCGGGCTGCAGTTTCCAATTGGCAGCCCTGAGCTCATTGCCTAGGTGCTCTTCTACTAGTGCGTGATCATCGGGGTTGAGCCAAAGCCGCTGCTGGCCTACAAGGGGTGGCTCGGTGTGTAGCAGTTCGCGGACAGTGGTCAAAATTTGCTCAGGTGTATCCCGTAAGGCATCGCTTGCAAGCTGTTTACCGGTGGCGAGTGCTAACTCGACCAGGTCGTAGGCGATCGTGTCATCAAGACGTTCAAGTGCGTCCGCAAACTGCTTGCCCAGCGTTTCCAGTGGTGCAACGGCTTTGTGAATCTGTGCTTCCAACTCCGTTTTTGCCTGTTCGGCAGCTTCCTCTAAACCCTTTTCAAGCCCCTCCTTGTGGCCTTGTTCAAAGCCAGCGTCATACCCCTCTTTTTCGGCTTGCTGGCGAATACGCTCGTGAAGCGCCTGGCGTTCACTCTCTTCGCGCTGGCGTGCCTGCTCGGCAGCTTTCTGTGCCGCCTGTACTTTACGCTGGTGAGCTGTTGGAACCTCGCCAGGGGCATGGCTACTCTTTGTGGTCGCCAGCTCATCCATTTGCCAGCGGCGCCAGTCCCCATGGCGATCAAATTTAGGCGAGTGAGTATTAGACATACTCGTCGTCTCCGCCAGCCAGAACGATTTCCCCTGAATCGGCTAAACGCCGCACGACCTGCAAGATCGTTTTCTGCTCTGTTTCAACTTGAGAGACGCGAATGGGGCCGCGGGCTTCCATATCTTCGCGAACTAAATCGGCGGCGCGCTGTGACATGTTGCGCAGGAATTTGTCGACCAAGGCGTCCTGAGCCCCTTTGAGTGCCACGACCAGCGAGTTGGTATCGACCTCCTGCAGCACCATTTGAATAGCACGGTTGTCGAGATCCAGCAGGTTCTCGAACAGGAACATTTCGTCGATAATCTTCTGGGCGAGATCTTCGCTGTGCGCACGCACGGTTTCGATAGCGGTCTCCTCCTGAGAGGAGTTCATCAAGTTGAGGATCTCTGCAGCCGTTCTTACGCCGCCCATTTTGCTGCGCTTGAGGTTCTGACCATCCAGCATGCTGGTGAGTACTTCGGTCAGTTCTTGTAACGCTGCGGGCTGAACGCCGCTAAAGGTGGCGATACGTAGTACCACGTCATTACGCAGTTTTTCTTCAAACAGCTCCAGAATATCTGATGCTTGATGGCGATCCAGGTGAACCAGGATTGTCGCAATGATCTGCGGGTGCTCGTCGCGGATTAGCTCGGAGACCATGGACGCTTCCATGAGGTTGAGTGCGTCGATACCCGAGTTGCTGCCTGTGGTCTCCAGAATATCTTCAATTAAGCTGGTCGCGCGCTCGCTACCCAGTGCTTTGGTCAGCACCGAGCGGATGTGATCGCTGGAGTTGAGGTTCAGCGCGACAAACTCTTCGGTCTCTTTATGGAAAGCTTCCAGCACCGCTTTCATTTCTTCGTGTGAGACCTGATTGAGCTTGGCCATCTCCAAGCTAATTTCTTGTACCTCAGCAGCGCCGAGATACTTAAACACCTCGGCGGCGCTGTCTTCATCGAGCGCAAGCAATAGCACAGCGCTCTTGCGTGCACCGCTCATTCCAGCAATTGAACTACTCATTGGTATTCATCCAGCTACGAATGATCATCGCGACCATGCGGGGATCTTCCTGCGCCATCTCACGCAGGTCGTTGAGGTTATGCTCGTAGAGTGAGGTTTTACGTCGACGCTTGGGCTTGGCGTAGGTCTCGTCAGTCTCGTCTGACGACTCTAAGCCTTCGTCGTCGTCTTCCTCGCCTACGCTAGCAGACAGTGTGCCGCCAGGCGTTGCGGTTGCCATTACCGGTGACTGGGTATAACGCTTGATTAAAGGGCGTAAAATCAGTAGGTAAAGCAATAAAATCGCTAGCGCAACCAGTAGGTAGCGACCCACCTTGCCAGCAAGAGAAAGCACGCTGGGATCTTTCCACCAATCGACCTCTACGCTCTCGTCGACACTGCGCGCAAAGGGAGAGTTGACGACTTCAACTTCATCGCCGCGTACTGTCGAGAAGCCCATTGCTTGACGAACCAGGCGCTCAATTTGAGCCACTTCGTTCTCTGTTAGGGCAACTTGCATAGGTTCGCCCTCTTCGTTGATCTCTGTGCGATAGTTCACGACGACTGCCGCAGAGAGTCGCTCTATCTGGCCGAGACGGTGCTGGACATGTTCAATGCTGCGATCGACTTCGTAGTTGATAACATCGTCTTGGCGCAGATTGCGCAACGCTTCTGGGGGGGCATCCTCTTGTTGGTCGCCTTCTTCCTCCCCTTCCTGTTGGTTAATCGGGGAGGGCATGGCGCCCGGCGGTGTATTGCTAAGTGCGCCAGGGATGCCTGTAGCCAGAGGGTCTTCACCATCAAAAGCGAGACTTAGTTGACGACTGCGTACCGCTGCTTCATTGGGCGGTTGATTGGGGCCGTAACGCTCAGAGGTTTGCTCACGCCGCGAGAAATCGATTTGCGCTGCGACTTGGGCGCGCACGTTATCGCGACCCAGTATGGGCGTTAGAATGTGCTCAATGCGCTGCTGGTAAGAGCGCTCAACCTCGGCAATATACTCAAGCTGCGAGCCATCAAGATCGTTTCCATTACTTGTCTCGGCAGATAGCAGTCGGCCATCCTGATTCACCACGGTGACATCTTCAGCGGCAAGCTCAGGCACGCTACCCGAGACCATATGGACGATTGCGCTGACCTGGCCTTCACCCAAAACGCGGCCAGGTAAAAGGGTCAGAACAACGGAGGCTTTTGCTGGCTCACGATCACGAATAAACACCGATGGTTTGGCCATGGAGAGATGAACTCTCACGCGTTCTACCGGCCCTAGCGATTCAATTGAACGCGCCAGCTCGCCTTCCAGGCCCCGCTGATAGTTAATCTGCTCAGCAAACTGACTAATCCCAAACGCCTGACTATCCATTAACTCCAGACCAAGATTGCCGCCGCGCGGAAGGCCCTGCTCAGCAAGCTGTAGGCGTAGCGTATGGACTTGGTTGCTAGGCACCATTAACGCTTGGCCACCTTCACTGAACCGGTAAGGAATGCCACGGGTGTCGAGTTCATTGATGATGCTGCCACCATCAGCCTCGCTCAGGTTGCTGTAAAGCACCCGGTACTCAGGACTACTGGCCCACATAAAGAGAGCCGCCACAATAGCAATTGAGGCGGCACCAGCAATAAGCAGTGCAACGAGTGGATTGCCACGCAACTGACTCAGCGTTCGCTCAAAAGCCGAGCCGCTGGCGGTATCGCGTTCGCTATTTCCACTACCTGTGCTTCCACTGCGGGGAGCGGCTTGATTCGTACTGTTTTGACGGCCTGCCGTTGCACCAGTTTCGCTCATGCGTCCCTCCAAAGGGGCAGGCAAAACTGGCGTCGGCCCAGGCGCATCACCAAAGAAGGCATAGGCTATATCCGTCAATCGCGGTTATCCGCCTAAAAGATGAGGCGGAATTGTGATGACGGCCATTATCCGGTGGCTAGTCGAGCCTAAAGGAAAGATAAGATCCGCTTTTTATGCGCATTTGTCCGTATGAGGTGGGTTGCTTTGGTGTTAGGCTTTTTGTATTAGATCTTTTTTGCGAATTGAGGTGAGCGTATGAGTACTCCCGCAATACAGGCTGCGCTACAACAGATGCAAGGTATGGCGACCCAGGCGGCATCCACGCAGCCTCTTAGTGGTGCTCAGGCGTCAGCCGCTGTTGGTCAAGGAGGGTTTGGCGGCGAGCTGCAGGCCTCGATCCAGCGTATTAACCGGCTTCAGCAAGCGGCTAATAGTCAGGCGATGGCCTTTCAGGCAGGTGATCCCAATTTGCAGCTCAATGACGTGATGGTCGATATGCAGAAGGCTAGCGTTGCTTTTCAAATGGGACTTCAGGTTCGCAACCGCTTAGTTTCTGCATATCGTGATGTTATGAACATGCAGGTTTAGGCTTTTCGGTCTCAAGCCTCAATGGAAATGATTCGCCCGTTCATCTCTTCTAATCGCTCGGCAATGTCGAGTACTTCTTCTGCTGGTATCTGGCGTATGACCTCTCCAGACTCTCTGTCTATAACCCGTGTAATCACGCGTGAGGTTTCTTCGCTTAATTCGAACTCTAAGCCATGTGGACGCATTATCTCGTTAATGCGTTGAATGGGTTGAACGAGTTCGTCTGCAGAGGTTTCCCGCTCGGTGGTTTCTGTGTTTTTAAGCTGGGTGTTCGTTGGGGCTAGCTGAGCCAGTGTGTTTTCTAGCCGCTGGCGTGGGTTTAAATGGCTTAGGGTCGATGACAGCGCTGGTATTGCTTCGGTGGGTAGTGAGCTCATGGGGCACGTTCCTTTTTAAAGTCAGCTTTGGCAGCCAGTTAGTGGTGCAATAGCGTGAAACGGCAGCCATAGCCCGGTTTTTTTACTGATTAATAAGCGTTTCTATACTGGTATCGGCAGAGGGCAGAAAAACTTTACGCTTGCCAGAATGAAGTTGTGTTTGCTTGTTATTAATAGCAAGGACTATATAGCCTCCTGTGCCTGCTCGCTATAGCTTGCTTAATAAGTATGGGAGTGGTGTATTTTTGTGCATACGCCGCGCTGTTGGCATCTGATATGCTTCTCCGCTTTGCGGTGAATTGACTAACGCATAAGAGTAAGTGAGGCGAGAATGGTGGCGCAGCAGGATGAGTTTGAAACAATAGCAAGCACAACAGTGATCGAGTCTCTGCTGAATGCCTTGATAGAGACGGGCGGTGTGTCGCTCTGCCTTGCCGCGACGGGTGCTCGCCCGGAGCCTATTGTGTTGATGGAGCAGCACCTGGGCCAAGCCCTGGTGATGGATCTCTCGTCGATTGATTATTTGCTTCACCACCTTCAGGGCGGTGCTGCTTTTTATTTGCGCGGGCAGGCGCAGGGTAAAGTGATCCAGACGCCGCTACTGCATCTGACGGAAACGCGACAGTCTGGAGGGCGCTTTTTATGTTGCAGTGATTACCCTTCAACGTTGGAGGTGTTGCAGCGTCGTGAGTCCTTTCGCGCTGAGTTGCGCATGGGGATGGTGGTGTCGACAGGTTTATATGGTGGTGATGCTGAGATAGAGGGTGAGCTGCGGGATTTGTCCCAAGATGGCTGCCAGCTTGAGTTGCCATTGGCGGCCAGCGGCCTGTTGGCCGAGGCCGCTAACCCCCTGAAGGTGGCGTTTACCTTCCCCGATGGGACTTATTTTGAAGTGCTTGGAGAAGCTCGCCACCAAAAGACGGATGCTGAGCGGCACTTGCTTCGTGTCGGCTTCAGCTTCGTTGAGTGTAGCGCGGAGCAAGAGCGGCAAATTTGGTATTTCGTATGTGAAATAGAGCGCGAGGCGGCCCGTTATAAAAAAGAGGAGCAGAGCGAGCGTCAGCCCTCTCCACTGTTCGCCCTGCCTAGCAAGCGATCGGGTGCTGGAGAGCTGCTTGGGCGCCGTGACGTCAAGCGCTACGCTACCCCTATGGCGCGGCGGCTGGTAAAAGTCGCTGCCTACTTGGATGCGCAATTACTGGCATTGCAGCAAGGTAGTGATATTGATGGGCGCCAACTCTCCCGCTATGCGGATCGCATACTGGATCTTCACGAAGAGGATCGCGAAGCGCTGCTATTCGCATCACGCTGTTTATCTCCAGAGCCTTTAATAGTGCGCCACGGTATTGCCGTGGCCATTCATTTGCTCGATTTTGTGGGTGCCAGCATGCCCCGCGAGCTGCGCAAGGCGATAGTGGCTAGCGGTCTTATACATGATCTTGGCAAAGCGCTGGTTCCCCAGGTTTTGTTTAAAGCGCCGCACTTTGAAGCGAGTCATCGAAAAGCAATCAGTGAGCATGTTCAATTGCTACTTGATCGTTTACAGGGCTGTCAGTGGCTGTCGGCAGGTGTGGCTCAGGCGGTGATTGGCGGGATTAATGAGCGTATGGATGGTAGCGGATATCCAGGTGGGTTGAGTGGGGCTGACCTCAGTGAATTGGCTAAAGCGAGTGCTGTTGTCGACGTCGTAGAGGCAATGCGTCGCGACCGTACAGATCGATCCGCTAAAACAGCGCAGCAAATTTATCGCCATTTATTGCAGCATCCAAATCACTTTGATATGCGCTGGATCAAGCGCTACATCGATCATTTTAAGGGGCTGCCAGTGGGCTCGCTGGCGCGCTTCTCCAGTCAGCAGCAGGGTTGGATATTACGCATTGATGCTAAGGGCAACCCTACAGAGGTATTGCTTGCGCCACAGGCTGAGCCGCCCATGCGTGACAATGTGGGGGCGGTTGTACGGGATAATATTGCTGAGCGACTGGGTCGAACGGTAGGTGAGGTCGCTGTGTCTACCTGAGGGTGGCGGCGGGGCATTAGTGAGCGATAAGCGCTAGTTGTTGTCATAGTAATACTGAAAAAAGCGTTATGTGTCATTAAAGTCACCTGGGTTCGCGCCGATAGTTACCTATAGTGCAGTACGTAGTTTATTTTTGTCTTTTACTATCCGTGGTTTCTCACTATCTAAAGTGGGCATAAAACCACGCACAGGAGTTCCGCTTATGACTTACTCTCGCGGTGGCGCCGCCTATGGGCGGGGAGCTAACGCTTATGCGCGTGTCGGCGTAGAAAGCGGAGTGATGTCGGCAGACCCACATCAGCTTATCGTCATGTTGTTTGATGGTGCCCAGGCTGCTATTCGTGCTGCGCGTATTCATATTCAGGCAGGCAATACAGCCGAGAAAGGGAAGTCGATCTCGAAAGCGCTTGATATTGTTAATAACGGCCTTGCCGCCGCTCTTGATCAAGAGAAAGGTGGCGAAATTGCTGAGCGCTTGGCATCCCTATATGACTATATTGCTCGCCTGCTGTTGGCGGCGAATCTGCGTAATGATGAAGAGAGCTTAAACCAGGCCGAGCGCCTTCTCGAAGATATCGCCTCAGCCTGGCGTGATATCGGACAACAGCAGAGCGCGTGAGGCCATAATGTCAGCACCTACACCTGCTCATGATAAAAATGCTCAACAGATGCTGCTCGCTAGCTATGAAACGCTATTGAGCCGCGTTGAATATATGCATGAACTTGCGAACGCCGAGCAGTGGGCAGAGCTGATTGATCAGCGTACAAGCTATGTGGTGCTGGTGGAGCAACTGCGTGAGCTGGATTCTAACGTTGAGCTTGATGCGGCTGCCCAGCAGCGGAAAGTAGAGCTAATTGAGCGCATTCTTGAGCATGATGTGGAGATTCGGCGCCGCTTGGTGTCGCGTCGTGATGAGCTGGGTAAGCTAATTGAAGTTTCTCAGCGTCAGCGAGACTTGCATCGCGCTTATGCGCCCCAGCAAGGCACTGCGGTAGCGGCCTACGAAGCGGATGATCCTGACTCTACGAGGTCATCGTGAGCGGTATCACTCCCCTTATTGATACGCTCTTGCACCAGGTGCTGGGGCGGCAAGGGGAGCTGTCATTGCAGCGAGCGCTGGATCAGCCCGTAAAGCCTGTTCACCCAGGCCAGGGGCCGCGGGCAGTGATGGGCGATGCGAATTTGGATGGGCGAGCCTCACCGTTAAGCGATTTAAAACGTTTGCCACTTCCCGCCGATGGAGGGCGAGCGCAGCCCCGCGGTGAAGCGCCGAACTCTCCACCGGGGTCTACACAGACACATTTTAGTCCTGCTGCGAGAACCATCGCTGATGTTCTACTGCGCTTTCCCGCGCCCCCTTCAGTAATGCGACCAGAAGCACCTCTTATTAGCAGTCAGGAAACCCCAACGGCGAGTGCAGTAGCAACGCGCTTAGAGGCCAGTATTCGCGATAGTGGTCTGTTTTATGAGTCGCACTTAAAGCGCTGGTTTCAGGGTGAAGGAACCCGCCAGCAGCTACTGAACCAGCCGCAGATGCAGACAGGGCCTCGTTCACTTGCTTCGCTTTTACCAACAAGCTTGAGTGGGGCTCTCCCTGCGTCGGCGCCTCCATCTACAGCACCCGCGTCAGCGGTGTCTCCAACTGCTGGTTCTCCAGCAGCCCTGGTTTCTGCGCCCTTGGCAGCTCCGCCAGTGGTGCAGGGTGGGATGACTATTTTACCTAATGTGCCGCTAATACCTGTTTCCCATGAGCAAGGCTTAAATGCTCGCTTGGCGGGTGTGGCACCTCATTTATTAGCAACTGGCTCGATGGCTACTGCGGCCCAGGCTCCCGCGGTGGCTTCGCAGGCGCCGTCTAGTCCCGCCCAGGCTGGTTCTGTTTCAACGCCTGCCGAGGTGCGCGAGGGTCATCAGGCTAGGGCAGAGATAAGCCAGGCTCGGGAGGTCGCAGAGTTGATGGTCAATCGCCCAGCTCGCGAGGTCGTCCACGAAAGCTTGCAGAGTCTGGTGCGACAGCAGCTTGAAATGCTGGTGATGCCGACTATTCGCTGGGAAGGCGATGTCTGGGCAGGCATTTTTATGGCCTTGGTCATCAACCTGCCTGCCCGGGAGGAGGGGGCGGAGGGCAAGGAGAAAGAGGGCGAGCAGGATGGTGGGTGGCGCTCTGATATGCAGCTAGATGTTCCCAACTTGGGAGCCTTCAATGCATCCCTTTGGCTCTATCGAAATGTGCTGAGTATCGATTTCACTACCGACAGCACAGAGGTTTATCAGCGTATCGATGCCGGGTTGCCCGCACTAGAGAAGCGGCTAAGCGCTTTAGATTTGCAAAAAGTGCAGCTTCGCGCACGCCATATCGAAGCGGAGGCAGCCTATGGCAACGCCGGGTGAGCGTCGCCGCCAAGCCGTTGCCTTGGCTTATCAGGAGAATGATCGCGCGCCTCGTGTAGTGGCGAAAGGCTATGGGGATTTGGCCGAGCGTATTATGGCAGAAGCACATCGCCAGGGTATTTATGTGCATGATGCCCCCGAGCTGGTAGCACTTTTAATGCAACTGGACTTGGACGCAGAAATTCCCCCGGGCCTTTATCAAATTGTCGCAGAACTGCTGGTATGGGTGTTCGAGTTATCAGAAGAAGGGCTAAGTCATCGTGAAATGCCTGAGTAGCCAATTACAGACATTGTGTGTAACCATGAGGTTCGGTAATAAAAAGTCATTAACGGCGCCAGTATAATGGTCACAACATCGCGCCTGAGTCGTTCAATGGGACATCATGAGTCAAACCAACTTTCTCGATGAAATTCAGGAAATAAATTTAGCTTATTTGCTTCTGGCGCAGCGCTTGCTTGATGAAGATCGTGAGGCTGCTATGTTTCGGTTGAAAATAGATAGCGATGTCGCTGATCTGATTGTATCGCTGAGCGCGCGCCAACTCACCAAGCTGGCGCGAACCAGTCAGTTGTTGTGCCGGTTTAGTCAAATGAGTGCTGAGCGGCTTCGTCAGCTCACTGATAATCCTCGCGATCAGGGCCTGGCTGGCTTACATGCTTCGTTGTTATTGGCCGGAGAAACATTTGAGCCAATGCCTGCGGAGGACACAAAATGAGCCAGAAAAGCTTGATCGATGAAATGCACCAAGTGCAGTTGGCAATCGAATTGATTGAGCTGGGGGCACGGTTGCAGGTGCTGGAAACAGAAACAGAATTGAGCCGTACGCGTTTGATCAAGCTTTATAAGGAAGTGCGTGGTATGTCCCCCCCCAAGGGGATGCTGCCTTTTTCCACTGACTGGTTTATTACCTGGCTTCCCAATGTTCATTCGTCCTTGTTTTACAATATTTATTTAAGCCTCAAGGAAGCGGCAGGTTGCGACCGAATCGATGCCTTCGTCAAAGCGTATCGGCTCTATGACGAACAAATGTCGCTAGAAAAGGTAGAGCCGGTTCTTGGGCTTACCCGTGCTTGGACACTAATACGTTTTTTCGAGAGTGATTTACTCCAGCTTAATCAATGCACGCGCTGTGGCGGGCAGTTTGTGGCCCATGCCCACAGCCCTGCCCAGCATTACGTCTGCGGCATATGTCAGCCACCTTCACGGGCAGGGAAGACACGCAAAGCACAGCAAGAGAATAGTGAAAAAATGTAACAACCTCATCGACCTCGCCACCAATAGCAAAAATTAGGGTATAAGACGTAGTGATGAGTGCTTGGTCGTAAAGTATGAGCGTATCGGCGTAGATAGCTACAAAAGTTAGCGATACTTTTTAATTAGACAATAGCTTAGCCCTAGTATGATCGGGTGTAAGTGATGCTTGGGATGGAACAACGCTTAAACATCAGAACAGGTGGCTAAGTTTTGGTTCCCTTACATTAATACTGAATACCGCAAGGACTCTGCTTGTGCTGATACCTCTAGGCTATGTAATCGTATTGCTGTCCGTCTTTGGTGGCTATGTGCTGGCAGGTGGCAGCTTAGGCCCCCTGTACCAACCCCTTGAACTCCTTATCATTGGCGGGGCTGGTGTTGGTGCATTCATCGCAGCGAACAATGGCAAGGCGATTAAAGCCACATTTAAAATTCTGCCCCGGCTCAAGCGCGCAAAAAAATATAACAAAACACTTTATATGGAGCTAATGGCTCTGCAGTTCAAATTATTATCCAAGATTCGTCGTGAGGGGATGTTAGGCATTGAGCGGGATATTGATAATCCGCAAGAGAGCCCTCTATTTCAGGAGCACCCTACAGTACTGGCTGATCCTCATATCATGAATTTCCTAACGGATTACCTGCGCTTAATGGTTAGTGGTGGTATGGAGCCCATGGAAATCGATGAGCTGATGCTGCATGAGATTGAAGTCTTTGAGCAGGAGGCCCATGTGCCCATTGACGCGATTGCCAAAGTGGGCGATGCAATGCCGGCTTTCGGCATTGTGGCGGCGGTGATGGGGGTTGTTAAAACACTTACCTATGCCGACGCCTCACCGAGCCAGATGGGCGAGATGATTGCTCATGCGCTGGTAGGCACCTTCCTGGGTATTTTGTTGGGCTATGGTTTTGTCAGCCCCCTTGCAAGCTACATTGACCGGCAGGCTAAAGAAGCTGAAAAAATGCTCCAGTGTATTCGTATCACGCTGCTGGCCAGTTTGCATGGTTACGCGCCGCAGTTGGCGGTTGAGTTTGGCCGCAAGGCACTATTTACTGCCGAGCGCCCAAGCTTTATCGAGCTTGAAGAGTACGTGAGGGATGCAAAAAAGGCCGGTAGCGCATGAGTAAGGGTGGTGACAAGCGTCCGATCGTCATTCGGCGCAAAAAAGTCGTTCATGCCCACCACGGTGGCGCTTGGAAAATAGCCCTAGCGGATTTTATGACCGCTCTCATGGCTTTCTTTTTAGTGTTGTGGATTTTAAGTATCGCCAGTGAAGAAGAGCGGCGGGGTGTAGCGGAGTACTTTAGCACCCCCCTCGTCAATGCCGTCACCGGTGGGGATCGCTCTGGTAGTACCAGTGCAATTCCTGGCGGCGGGCCGGATCCGACCCATAGCGATGGGGAGCGGGCACGCATTGATAGCGCTCAGCGCACTCGCCCAAGCATGCAGGAGCGCAACTTCTTCAGGAATTTGCAACAGCGTATCGAGCGAGCTATTGAGCGAGATCCAGAGCTGCGCCAGTTGCGCAATCAAATGCGTTTTGATTTAACCCGCGAAGGGCTACGTATACAGCTGCTGGATACTGATCAGCGCCCCATGTTTGAGTTAGGTAGCGATCAGGTCGCCCCTTATATGCGCAGCCTGTTACGCACTATTGCGCCGCTGTTAAACGAGCTTCCCAATGAGCTAAGTATCAGTGGCCATACCGATAGCGTTCCCTATGCGGGTGGCTATCGCGGCTACAGTAACTGGGAGCTTTCCAATGACCGCGCTAACGCATCGCGCCGTGAGCTTATTGCGGGTGGCTTTGATCCAGATCAATTACTGCGTGTATCGGGCTTTGCGGATCGCGCGTTGTTGCCCGAGACTGAGCCAACCGACCCGATTAACCGACGCATAGAGCTGGTGGTGCTCTTCCCTGAGATTGCTGAGGCGATTCGCAATCCCTCGGTAATGGAACCCGGAACTGCATCGCCGGAGGCTTCAATCGAAGCGTTAGAAGCTGCAACCGAAGTGCCAATTGAATCAACACAACAAGACGAGCCTCAGGCGCAAGCGCAAGAGTAACCTGAGCCTGTCATAGCCTTTCACATAAAAGCGACGTTAAGGTGGAGCGGTGCATGGATATAGCGGATTTTTTTGACACCTTTTTTGAAGAGGCTGAAGAGCTGCTGTCGGATATGGAACAGCACTTACTGGAGCTGGATGTTGACGATCCAGACAGTGAGCAGCTCAATGCTATTTTCCGTGCCGCCCACTCGATCAAGGGGGGAGCGGGAACCTTTGGTTTTACCGTGCTACAGAAAACCACGCATATTTTGGAAAATCTCCTCGATTACGCACGTAAGGGCGAACTGACGCTGCGAGCCGATCTCGTGGATACCTTTTTAGAGGCTAAAGACATCATGCATGAGCAACTCGATGCCTATCGCAGCGAAGAGGAGCCAAATCAAGAAGCATTTGAGCGCATTTGCCAAACGCTGCAACAAATTGCCCTGGATGAAATCGGTCAGCAGTTAGATGGGCCGGCTCCCCCAACTGTTGAACCCAAGGCGTCACCAGCGCCTGACGCCAGTGCGGAAAATAGCGCTGAAGCAAAAACTAACGCAAAGAGTGCCGCAGCCGGACATCTGTTAGTAGCGCTACTTAACGTTGCAGATAAAGACCGTGCCCTGTTGGTTGAAGAGTTAGAGCAGCTCGGCGAAGTGCAGTCTCAATCCGGCGACGAAAAGCGCTATGAGGTTATCCTCAAAAGCAGCGACAGTGCTGACGATATTGAAGCCGTCATGTGCTTTATTATCGAGCCGGATCAAATTGAAATTTCGGCGGTCGAGGGTGCTGTTGATCCCAAGGTGACGACTGAGTCGCCAGAGCCAGAGCCATCTGGACCAGCACCAGAAACAAAATCGGAAGAACCCGCTGCGAAGAAAGCTCCGGCGAAAGAAGCGGCTAAAGAGAAACCCAAAAAAGCCGCCGCTGAGTCGTCGTCAATTCGCGTATCGGTAGATAAAGTCGACCAAATCATTAACTTGGTGGGTGAACTGATCATCACTCAGTCGATGCTTGATCAGACGGTTAGCGATTTAGAAGATCAGTCAGTTGGCAATGCCTCATTGCAAAATGGCATGAGCTTGCTGCAGCGTAACGCGCGCGATCTCCAGGAAGCGGTCATGTCGATCCGAATGATTCCCATGGAGTTTGTCTTCAGCCGCTTCCCGCGCGTGGTGCGTGACACCGCGGGTAAGTTGGGTAAAGAGATTGAGTTAATTACCGAAGGCAAGTCGACCGAGCTGGATAAGAGCTTGGTGGAACGAATCACTGATCCGTTAACGCATTTGGTGCGTAACAGCCTTGATCACGGCGTGGAAATGCCTGATGTGCGCGAAGCTATTGGTAAGCCGCGGATCGGTAAACTGACCCTCTCAGCACGGCATCAGGGCGGCAATATCCTGATTGAGGTGCGCGATGATGGGGCCGGTATGGATCGTGATCGGTTGCTTGCCAAAGCCCGTGAGAACGGCATTAGCGTATCGGACACCATGACCGATGAAGAGGTGTTCCAGCTCATTTTTGCGCCTGGTTTCTCAACCGCGAAAGAAGTGACCGACGTATCTGGACGTGGCGTGGGCATGGATGTGGTGAAGCGAAATATCCAGAGCATGGGCGGTCGCGTTGAAATTCAGTCGAAGCTGGGTGAGGGCACCAATACCCGTATCGTCTTGCCGCTGACGCTGGCGATTTTGGACGGTATGTCAATTAAGGTCGGCGGCGAGACGTTTATCCTCCCGCTTTCCACTGTGCTTGAGTCGCTTCAGCCCTCTAAAGACGATATGTATGCCATGGCCGGTGACGACGTGGTGATCAAAGTACGCGACGAATATCTGCCCGTGATCGCCATTCACGAAGTGCTGAATGTCGAGAATGCGATTACCGATCCCACCAAAAGCATCGCTGTTATCGTACAGGGCGAGGGGCGCCGTTACGCCATGCTGGTTGATGAGCTGATTGGACAGCAGCAGGTTGTAGTCAAAAACCTGGAAGACAATTACCGCAAAGTACCCGGAATCTCGGCCGCGACCATTTTAGGCGACGGCAGTGTTGCGTTGATTCTGGATATTACAGGTTTACACCGCCTGAGCCGATATAAAAAAGAGGCAGGCAAAAAAGTAGTAAACAATCAAAACCTTTCATCTTTTAAGGAGGCTGAGCCGTCATGAGTCAAGCCAAAAATGGTGCGGTGCTAGCCGCAGAAGCCGAAAATCGTGAATTCCTGGTGTTCTCACTGGGTGATGAAGAGTACGCCATTGATATTTTGAAAGTGCAGGAGATCCGTGGCTACGAAAACGTAACGCGAATTGCCAATGCGCCAGATTTTATCAAAGGCGTTACCAATCTACGTGGCGTTATCGTACCGATCGTGGATCTGCGCATTAAGTTTCACTTCGATAAGGTCGAATATGGCGGCCAGACGGTGGTCATCGTGGTCAATGTTGCAGACCGGGTGGTCGGTATCGTCGTAGATGGCGTTTCCGACGTGATGACACTGACCCCCGATCAGATTAAGCCAGCACCGGAATTTGGCGTTACCCTCTCGTCTGATTTTCTCAGCGGGCTGGGCAGTCTGGATGACCGCATGCTGGTACTTGTGGATATCGATAAACTGCTCACCAGCGACGAGATGGCGCTGGTGGAAAGCACCAGCAACCAGTAAGACTGCCCAAGCATGGCACAGGGAGTGTGCCTGATCCGTTTTACCTAATGATGCATTCTCGCGCTACGGAAGGTGCTTGCGAGTGCCATTTGTGCGTGGAGAAAAGGGCGTGACACAGCAAATGCGGCAGTTAATGAACAATATGACGGTACGTTTAAGTTGGGGCTTAGTATTAGCGACCCTTTCGGTACTTGTCTTAATTGCCAGTGGTATCGGCCTTTATGCCCTGCACCATGGTGCATCAATCGTGCAAGCATCTAACGATATTCAGGCGCAACAGGCTGCTTTTGGCGCTTTTGCCGCATCGGTTCGCTGGGCGCTACTCGGCGTTGTGGTAATGACTATTGCCACGGTTATCGTGGTCATCTGGGGAGTAACGGCCAATGTGCTGCGCCCGTTAGACCGTTTGGTGGGCCATTTTGAGCGCATGGCGCAAGGGGATTTAAGCCAGGCTATCACCTCACCGGGTAATAATGAGATAGGGCGGCTTTATAGCGCCATGGCCCATATGCAGGGCTCGTTGTCGCAAACGGTAGGCACCGTGCGTACCAGCGGTACCTCAATCTATGAGCGGTCACAGCAAATTGCCAGTGGTAATAACGACCTCTCTTCGCGCACGGAACAGCAGGCGACCTCGTTAGAAGAGACGGCTTCCAGTATGGAGCAGCTCGCCTCCACGGTGGGCCATAACGCTGAAAATGCGCGCCAGGCCAGCCAACTGGCTGGAAGCGCCACTCTGACGGCCCGCCGCAGTGGGGAAGAAGTCGGTGAAATCGTCAGTACCATGCAGGATATCAGCGCGAGTTCGCATCAAGTCGCTGACATTATTACCGTTATCGATAACATTGCGTTTCAGACCAATATCCTGGCGTTAAATGCCTCGGTGGAAGCGGCGCGTGCTGGCGAGCATGGCAGGGGATTCGCCGTGGTGGCACAGGAAGTACGCAGCTTAGCCAGTCGCAGTGCCGCTGCCGCCAAAGAGATTCGCACACTGATTGATGCCTCGCTCAGCAAGGTGGATGCCGGCACCCAGCGTGTCAATCAAGCCGGTCAAACCATGCAAGATCTGGTGGGCGCTGTGCAGCGCGTCAGCGATATTATGGATGAAATCGCCGCCGCTTCTGAGCAGCAAAGCAGTGGTATAGGGCAAGTGAATCAGGCCGTGGCACAAATGGATCAGGTCGTGCAACAGAATGCCCAGTTGGTTCAACAGGCTGCGCGAAGCGCCAATGAGCTCGAAAGTGAAGCGGCACGGTTACGCGAGGCTGTGGAGCGCTTTCGGGTCACTGAGGCGTCCGTCCAGCGCGCTCCAGCAACCCCGGTTCTTATGCCTTCGGCAGCGCCAAGCCTTCCCACGCGACACAAACAGCCAGCAGAAGCGGCCGAGGAGTGGGCATCATTTTGAGTTGTTTGGTAGGGCAAACAAACTCTTTGTTAACAATAAAACACTAATAAGGGAACACCATGCGTAATAACCAGCCAGTCTCTCAGCGTGAAATTGAGCTAAAAGAGGATGACTTCTTAGTCTCTCGTACCGATACAAAGGGGCGCATCACCTATGCCAACCCTGCGTTTATCGACATTAGCGGCTTTGAACATGAAGAGCTGATAGGTGCGCCGCATAACCTAATACGCCATCCGGATATGCCTCCAGCGGCTTTTGAAAATCTGTGGGAAACGGTCAAAACGGGTGAAACGTGGCGCGGGCTGGTTAAAAATCGCTGTAAAAATGGTGACCATTACTGGGTAAATGCCAGTGTGACGCCGATTGTTGAAGATGGCCAAGTAGTGGGCTACACCTCGGTGCGTGTACAGGCAAGTCGTGAAGCGATTGCCCAGGCGGAGCAGGCGTACGCTGGCATACGCGAAGGCCGTAACAAGCGGTTCTACTTAGATAAAGGTCGCTTGCGCCAGAAAGGGGTGATTAAGCGTTTGGCGCGCGTACGCCTTGATACCATTCGTGCCAAGTTGGTCGGCATGATTGTCGTGGCTGGACTTCTGCTGTTAATTAGCGGGGGACTTGGCCTGTATGGTTTGAATGTATCGGGCGAGCGCTTGGGGCAGCTGAATAATGACGGTCTACGGGATGTTATTCGCCTTCAACAAATCGACCAAACCATTGCTCAGACCCGCCAGGCGATGATTGAGCCAGAGCGTATGGAACTGATCAATCAACGCTTCGAGATGGGCGAAAGTGTTCAGGAGAACGCTGCGACGGTTGCTGCGGCTTGGCAGGAGTACTACTCACGGGAGGTCAATGCGACAGAGTTGGCTGCCGAGTTCGATCAACAGCTACAGGCATTTTTGCAAAACGGCATGGGGCAAGCTGCTAGCGTCCTGCAGGCGGAAGAGACCTATCAAGCCTTTACTGGTCTGGATGGGGTGATCGCTGTGATGACCAACGAGGGCCGCATCCTGTCGGGCATGGTGAATCAACTGATTGCCCAGAAACAGCAGGCAGCTGAAGTCATGGCCGATGAAGCACAGCAAGAACAAGCTACGATGCTGGGCGCCCAGGCAATCGTCCTTGGAATTGGCTTGCTGCTACTTATTCTGATCGGCGTGGTTACCTTGCGGGCGATTACCCGACCACTAAAAAGCGCTGCAGGTTTTACGCTGCAAATTGCAGGCGGTAATTTAGCCGCTAAAGTGCCTGCTATGCGCCGCGATGAGGTGGGCCAGTTAATGGACTCACTGAACACCATGCGTAAAAGTTTAAGCAGCATCATCGCTGACGTTAAAAACGGTATTGATGTGGTGACCCCAGCTGCCCAGGACATCGCTAGTGGTAACGAAGAACTCTCGTCGCGCACCGAGCAGCAGGCGGCCTCTTTGCAGCAAACGGCTTCCAGTATGGAAGAAATGACCACTACCGTGCGGCAGAACAGCGAAAACGCTCAAGAAGCCCGTCGTCTAGCCGATAATAATGCTATCCAGGTGACGAATACTGGCGAGTTGATGACGCAGTTGGTCGACAATATGCAGCGGATTACGCAAAGCTCCCAGCAGATGGCCGATATTATCAATGTAATCGATTCAATTGCATTTCAGACCAATATTCTGGCGCTGAATGCCTCAGTTGAAGCGGCTCGTGCTGGCGAGCATGGGCGGGGTTTCGCCGTGGTAGCTGAAGAAGTGCGTAATTTGGCGGGTCGTAGCGCCGGCGCTGCTCAAGAAATCCGTGGTCTGATCGATGGTTCTAACCATGAAGTGAGCGCGGGGGCTAGTTTAGTGACCAAGGCTGAAGCCGCAATTAGCGAAGTCGCAGAAGCTGCACGCAGCGTGACCCAAATTATGCACGAGATATCGGCTGCCTCTGAAGAGCAGAGCCATGGCATTGCCCAGGTTAACCAGGCAGTAGCAGAGATGGATCAAGGCACCCAGCGTAATGCTGTACGGGTACAGGAAACAGCACGTGCGGCCGTTTCCCTAGAGAAGCAGGCAGGGCTATTAGCGCTGTCAGTAGAAGCATTTCGATTAAACAGTAAAGGGGCGCTACGTCCGCCAGCAGGTACAGCAACCAAGCACGCTGCTCAACTGCCTAGCACCGCGCCGTCGAATACGTCGCCCGTTAAACGGCAAACAGCCTCAGTAGAGGAGTGGGAAGAGTTTTGACCGAACAACGTGAACGGGTTGTAGAGGCAGGTCAGTGGACATCAAGCAGCCAGATTGAGCGCGATTTGGTGCTGACTGATGCAGATTTTACGCGTATTCGCGAACTGATCTATCAGCGCGCGGGTATTGTGCTGGCTGAGCATAAGCGTGAAATGGTTTATAGCCGCTTGGCAAAGCGGTTGCGCCATCATGGCATGACGCGCTTTACCGATTATTTGGTGCGCCTGGAGCGCCAGCCAGAAGCCAAAGAGTGGGAAGCGTTTACCAATGCACTGACCACTAACCTCACGGCCTTTTTTCGTGAAGCGCACCATTTTCCACTGCTGGCTGAGCATGTAAAGAACAAGCAAGACCCGGTGGCTATTTGGTGTTCGGCCGCCTCTACCGGGGAGGAGCCCTACTCGCTGGCAATGACGTTGTTAGAAACGCTGGGCCCGAAAGCGTCACAAGCCAAAGTGATTGCTACTGATATTGATACTGATGCATTGGCCAGGGCGCGTGCCGGCGTGTACCCCTTGGAGCAAGTACGTAAACTCGATGAGGCGCGAGTCAAGCGGTTCTTTCAGAAAGGCACGGGCAATCATGCGGGCTTCGCCCGGATTCGCCCAGAAGTCTCCGCCTTAGTCGAGTTTCTGCCACTTAATTTGCTAGCACCGCAATGGCCGATTAAAGGCCCTTTTGATGCGGTGTTCTGCCGAAACATCATGATTTATTTTGATAAAGATACTCAATCAAAAATTCTTAAACGGTTTGCGCCGCTGATGAAGCCCGATGGCTTGCTGTTTGCTGGACACTCGGAAAACTTCTCGTATATCAGCGATGCGTTCAAACTGCGGGGCCAGACGGTTTATACCGTGGCCAAAAAATGAACAAATATCGTGTCTTTATGATCGCTTTAGGCGCTGTGGCTCCGGCGGTTGCAATCACACATCAGGCGTCTACAGCAAGAGGAGGCGTGCTTTGAGCGCAGCCAAGATCAAAGTATTGTGTGTCGATGATTCGGCGCTAATCCGCGATTTGTTAACAGAAATTATTAATTCCCAGCCCGACATGGAAGTCGTTGCGGTAGCGCCTGACCCCATAGCCGCCCGGGATTTGATCAAGCAGCACAACCCTGATGTGTTAACCCTTGACGTGGAAATGCCGCGTATGGACGGCTTGGATTTTCTTGAGCGTTTAATGCGCCTGCGGCCCATGCCGGTGCTAATGGTGTCGTCACTCACCCAAAGCGGCTCAGAAATCACCCTACGTGCACTTGAGCTGGGGGCGCTGGATTTTGTCGCCAAGCCAAGCTTGGGAATCCGCAATGGGATGATGGAGTACGCCGACGAAATTGCCGAAAAGCTGCGTGCTGCAGCGCGCTCACGCCCCCGCCAGGCGCGGCATAAAAATACACCGCCCCCAGCCGCCTTGAAGGCACCGCTGGTATCGAGTGAAAAGCTGATTATTATCGGCGCCTCCACTGGCGGCACTGAAGCCATTCGAGCGGTGCTAGAACCATTACCGGCAAATGCCCCGGCGATTTTGATTACCCAGCATATGCCCGGCGGCTTCACCCGTTCGTTTGCTGAGCGACTAGATCGGCTGTGCCGGATTACGGTTAAAGAAGCTACCGATGGTGAGCGGATTCTACCTGGACATGCCTATATCGCTCCTGGTGATCAGCACCTCAAGCTGGCGCGCAGTGGTGCTAACTACGTGGCACGCTTAGACGACGGCCCACCGGTTAATCGCCACCGTCCATCCGTTGACGTGCTGTTCCACTCAGCGGCGCAGCATGCGGGTAAGAATTCTATCGGCGTGATTCTGACGGGGATGGGTAAAGATGGCGCGGCAGGGCTGCTTGAGATGCGCCAAGCGGGTGCACCCACTATCGCCCAGAATGAGCAGTCCTGCGTGGTTTTCGGTATGCCGCGAGAAGCCATTGCAATGGGGGGCGCGGTGGAAGTGGTGGCTTTGGATGAGATCCCCTCGCGGATGATGGCGCTGATCGCCGCCTCTGGCCGCGCCCAGCGTGTGTAGTGTGGTTCATAACCAGCACGTATAAAAACTAATCACAAAAACTTAATAAGCTCGCAAGGGAACTCACAATGAATCGTTTACTGCGCAACTTGAGTATTCACGTAGCTGTGGTCATAGCGCTTAGCTGTTTTGTCGTGCTGTTTTTGGTGATCGCGGGTTTGGGGGTTGTAGCAGATCGCGATGCACAAAATAATCTTGATACACTGAACACTATTAGTGTGGCACAGCTAAATGAGGTTAACCGCGCTGACTCGCTGCTCAATCAGGCCATGTTGGCGATGGAGACTGCATCAAACTTTCTCATGGTGGGCCAGACCCGGCAATCCAATGAGCAGGTAGACATTGCGGGCGATCGCATCAAGCGTTCTGAGGAGCGTTTTGCGCGCTTTGCGGCGAATTCATTCTCACCGCAGGACGCAGTATTAGCTAACGCCTTGATTGAAGATTTTAATCCTGTCATGGAGTTAGTTAAGCAGCAGCATGAAACCTTCGAGTATATGGATTTGACCAGCTACAACAAGCTACGCGATGAGCTGGTTGAACCATTGGACAGTTTAACGGTTAGCATGACGGCCTTTGTACGGCACGGTTTCGATCGTGTTGATAACATTCGAGCCGATGCGCAAGCCCAGAGTCATCTGTTTAATATCATCAAAGCGGTAGCGTTGCTATTTGCCCTGGTGATGACCCTGGTTATTTACTTCGGTTTACGCCGGACGGTGATTGCCCCGTTAGGGGGGGCGGTTCAACGCCTGGATGCGATTGCCGATGCCGATTTAACCAACCCATTGCCAGAGGCGGGTAAAAACGAAATTGGTCGTTTGTTTGGCGCCATGGGTACCATGCAGCAGAACCTCACTAATATCGTTAGCCGGGTGCGTGAAGGCAGCAACGAAATCCATCATGGCACCCGCGAGATTGCTAGCGGTAATGCTGATCTCTCTTCGCGTACGGAGCAGCAGGCCGCATCAATTCAGCAGACCGCGGCGAGTATGGAAGAGATGACGGCGACGGTTAAGCAGAACGCCGATAATGCTCGCCAGGCCAGCACCCTGGCAGCTGACGCCTCCACGACGGCTGAACGCGGTGGTGAAGTGGTGGAGCAGGTGGTGCAGACCATGCACGGTATCTCCACCAGCTCGAAAAAAGTCGCTGACATTACCAGCGTTATTGATTCGATTGCCTTTCAAACCAATATTTTGGCGCTCAACGCCTCAGTAGAGGCCGCCCGCGCTGGCGAACAGGGCAGAGGTTTTGCGGTGGTGGCGGGGGAGGTGCGCAATTTGGCCAGCCGTAGTGCGGATGCGGCCAAAGAGATTAAGACCTTGATCGATGCCTCGGTGACCCAGATCCAGCAAGGCTCCACGCTGGTCGAGCAGGCGGGCACCACGATGTCGGATGTGGTGACCGCGGTTCGCCGAGTAACCGATATCATGGATGAAATTTCGGCTGCCTCCCAGGAGCAGAGCGACGGTATCGAGCAGGTTAGTCAGGCCGTGGGTCAGATGGATCAAGTCACCCAGCAAAACGCTGCGCTGGTACAGCAAGCCTCGGCGGCGGCGGCCTCACTTGAGGAGCAGGCCAACCGGTTGGAACAAGCGGTAGCTGTCTTTAAGCTATTAGGGGTGCAGGGTGCATCCCATCAGGCGCTACCCGCTTCGTCACCCACAACGAACGCAATGCCTGCTCCCAGGGTTGACCAGCAGCAGACGAGTCGGCCGACCGTCAAGCGTAACGACCACGAAGAGTGGGAAGAATTTTGAAGAACAGCTTTAGAAACAGTTCTAAGAGACCGTTTTAAACCCCTGACTGTACTTTTCAGTCGCCCCCGTGCCATATATTGATTGATTAGAGGATGACCCATGGCAGATAAGAATATGAGTTTCCTGGTTGTAGACGACTTTCCCACTATGCGTCGGATCGTGCGTAGTCTGCTTAAGGAGCTGGGCTTTACCAACGTGGATGAAGCCGAAGATGGCCAAGATGCGCTTAATAAACTGCGCTCCGGCAATTTTGAATTCGTCGTTTCCGATTGGAATATGCCGAATCTGGACGGTTTGGAAATGCTCAAGGAGATCCGCCAGGATGAGGCGTTGAAAGACCTGCCCGTGTTGATGGTGACCGCAGAAGCGAAGAAAGAGAACATCATAGCGGCTGCTCAGGCGGGCGCTAACGGCTATGTCGTCAAGCCGTTCACTGCCGCTACCCTTGAAGAGAAGCTCAACAAGATCTTCGATAAACTGGGTATGTGAGTGACTGGGCCAATATGCCTGGTTAACGAGGAGACAACAGTATGAGCCAGAATGAGCAGTCCGATTCTGCCCAATCATCCGAACAAGCCGCTGAAGATCTAATTCATCGCATCGGTAAGTTGACGCGTATGCTGCGCGAGAACATGCGTGAATTAGGGCTTGATAAAGAGATTGAGAAAGCGGCCGAAGCTATTCCCGATGCACGCGACCGCCTGCACTATGTCGCCACCATGACGGAGCAGGCAGCAGATCGAGCGCTCAATGCCGTTGATCGTGCGCAGCCGCTGCAGGATCAATTGTCAGACCGGGCGGAGGCGCTGGATAAGCGCTGGGCCGAGTGGTTTGAAGCGCCGAAAGAGCTGGATGAGGCCAAAGCACTCGTCGTTGAGACCCGCACTTATCTCAGCGATGTGCCCGATGTGGTGTCAGCTACTAATAAAGAACTGATGGAAATCATGATGGCCCAGGACTTTCAAGACCTGACCGGCCAAGTGATTAAGAAGATGATGGACGTGATCCATGAGATCGAGCATCAGCTGGTTCAGGTGCTCATCGACAACGCGCCGGGCGCCCATGCACGAGAAACGCTGCAGCGCAAGGCCGAGGATCAGTGGAAAAGCGACACTGCAAGGCGTAACGAAGACCTTTTGAATGGGCCGCAAGTGAAGGATAATGTTCCGGATACCGTCTCTGGGCAAGATCAAGTAGACGACTTGTTGGACGAATTAGGCTTTTAAAGCGCGTTATTAAACGCCCCTTGGGCGTGCAAGCACGCTATTCAGCCGTCCCTATGGACGGCTGAATACGTGATAAGCTTCGCTTCACCTGGCCGGATACCCGTATGGCAGATAACGATAGCGACCAGGAAAAGACTGAAGAGGCCACGCCCAGGCGAAAAGAGAAAGCCCGTGAAGAGGGCCAGGTTGCCCGTTCCCGCGAGTTAAATACGTTTCTGCTACTGCTGGGTGGTGTGGTTGGCCTCTACAGTATGGGCAAAATGCTCTACGACCAGTTAGGCGCGGTGATGGAGCAGGCTTTCTTGTTTGAGCGTCGCCAAGCCATGGAAAGTACCCCGATGCTGGTCAATGCCCTGGATCTTGGCCAGCGCACGCTATTTGCCATGATGCCGCTGTTTTTACTGTTAGCGGTGATTGCATTGGTAGCCCCAGGGCTGATGGGGGGGTGGCTGATATCGGGTAAATCGATGCAGCCCAAGTTTTCCAAGCTAAACCCTATCAAGGGCGTAAAGCGCATCCTCTCCACACAGGCATTGATCGAATTGGCCAAAGCGATCGCCAAGTCGGTTCTGGTAGGGGGCGTCGCTGCGACCTTTTTGTATTTCAACATTGGCAAATTTATGGCGCTAATGGATCAGCCTATCCAGCAAGCGCTTACCAACGCTTTAAGCATGGCCGCTCAGGCGGCTGGGCTAATGGTGCTGGTGTTGATCGTGGTCATTTTGATCGATGTACCTTTCCAGCTCTGGGATAATGCCAAGAAGCTGCGCATGAGTCAGGAAGAGATTAAGCGTGAGCACAAGGAGTCTGAAGGTGACCCGCATGTGAAAGCGCGTATTCGCCAGCAGCAGCAGGCCATGGCGCGAGGTAGGATGATGAGCAAGGTTCCCGAGGCGGACGTCATCATTACCAACCCCACGCACTATGCAATAGCGCTGACTTATCAGGAAGGCAGTATGGGCGCCCCGCGGCTGGTGGCAAAAGGCGCCGATGCGGTGGCCGCGCGTATTCGCGAAATTGGTGAAGAGGCCGGTGTACCGCGATTGGAGGCGGCGCCACTGGCACGTGCCCTGTATCATCACGTGGATCTAGAGGCGGAGGTGCCGGCTGAACTGTATACCGCAGTGGCGGAAGTAATGGCCTGGGCCTATCGCCTCAAGCAAGTCGCAAAACAAGGAGGCGAGGTGCCCCCAACCCCCGATAAACTGCCGGTACCACCGGAGATGGAAAGCCCCGGGCAAGGCGCCGGTGGTAATGAGGCGCAACCATGAAAGGCTTGAGTCAGCTAGTAGGTCGGCGCGACTGGATGAGCGATGTGCGCATGAAGCTGCTGGTCGGGCCGATGCTCATTCTAATGATTTTGGGCATGATGATTGTGCCCTTGCCCCCCTTCGCTCTGGATTTGCTCTTCACCTTCAATATCGCGCTGGCCATCATGGTGTTAATGGTCAGCATGTTTACCCAGAAGCCGCTGGACTTTGCGGCCTTTCCAGCAGTGTTGCTATTCACCACGCTGCTGCGCCTCTCCCTCAATGTGGCTTCTACCCGGGTGGTGCTTATGGAGGGCCACCAAGGTGGAGCGTCCGCGGGTAAGGTTATTGAAGCGTTCGGGGCATTTCTGGTCGGTGGTAATTTCGCGGTGGGCCTGGTGGTCTTCCTGATTCTCGTTATCATCAACTTTATGGTTATTACCAAAGGTGCTGGCCGTATTGCTGAAGTGGGTGCGCGCTTTACTCTGGATGCAATGCCGGGTAAGCAGATGGCCATCGATGCCGATCTGAATGCTGGCTTAATTGGCGAAGAAGATGCCAAAAAGCGCCGTGCAGAAGTCGCTCAAGAGGCGGATTTCTTTGGTTCGATGGACGGCGCGAGTAAATTTGTTCGTGGTGATGCCATTGCCGGTTTGGTAATTATGGTGGTCAACATCATCGGCGGGCTGATGATTGGCATGCTGCAGCACGATATGAGCTTTGGCGCTGCTGGTCAGACCTATATGTTACTGGCCATCGGCGACGGCCTGGTGGCGCAAATTCCTGCCCTGGTCATCTCGACCGCAGCGGGTGTCACGGTTTCCCGGGTAAGTACCGACACAAACGAAGATATTGGCCAGCAAATGCTCAGCCAACTGTTCGTTAATCCGCAGGTACTCATCTTGGCCGCTGTGGTGATGGGCCTGTTGGGCATGGTGCCCGGTATGCCCAATCTAGTATTTCTATTTTTTACTGCGCTCTTGGCGGGCTTGGCATGGTTTCTTATGCGTCACAAGGAAAAGGCGTTGGTCAAAGAGGAGATCGCCGCGGCTCCTGTGCCTCTGCAAGAGACCCCCGAAGCGAGTTGGGAAGACGTGCAGTTGGTCGATACTCTGGGCCTGGAAGTGGGGCACCGCTTAATCCCGCTGGTTGACTCGCGTCAAAAGGGCGAGCTGCTTGGACGGATTAAAAGTGTACGTAAAAAGTTTGCCCAGGAAGTAGGCTTCCTGCCGCCGGTGGTGCATATACGCGATAATTTGGAGCTGCCGCCCAACGCCTATGTACTCTCCATGAAAGGCGCCGAGATTGGCCGCGCCGAGGCGCAGCCGGGTAAATGGCTGGCGATCAACCCAGGGCAAGTCTCCGGCGAGCTGCAGGGCACCCATACCCAGGATCCCGCCTTTGGTTTGCCCGCTGTGTGGATTGATAGCAACCAGCGCGAACATGCCCAGGTGTATGGCTATACCGTGGTGGATGCCAGCACGGTGATTGCTACCCACCTGAACCACCTGTTGCACCGTCATTCGCCCGAGATGCTCGGCCGACAGGAAGTCCAAAAACTGCTGGATAAAATGGGTGATGATCAGAAAGCGTTGGTCGAAGAGGTGATCCCGAAAGCTATTTCGCTGACGGTGTTGCAGCGCATCCTGCAAAATCTGCTCGATGAAGATGTCTCTATCCGCGATATGCGCACTATTCTGGATACCCTGGCGGAGTACGCCACCCAGCAAAAAGATCCTAACGAGCTGACGGCATTGGTGCGTGTTTCACTGGGGAGGGCGATTGTCCAGCAGTGGTTTGCAGGGCAGGAAACGCTTAATGTCATGGGATTGGATGCCCAGCTGGAGCAGGTGCTGGTACAGGCCATGAATGGCAACGGCGCCATGGAGCCCGGGTTGGCAGAAACGCTGATGACTCAGGCGCAGCAGGCGCTGGAGCGTCACGAAAGCTCAGGCGAACCGCCGGTGCTGGTTGTGCAGCACTCGCTGCGAGCGGTACTGTCGCGCTTCTTGCGTCGCCGTCTACGCCATATGTCGGTGTTGTCTCAGGCTGAAATCCCCGACGACCGCACATTAAGAGTGACGACAATAGTCGGCGGACGTTAATGATGACACGCCGTGGTAGGCTAGCGTTGACCATTTCCAGAATAGGCAAAAGGTAAATCATGAGCGTTAGACGTTTCGTGGGAGCCAACAGTCGCGATGTAATGCGCCAAGTGCGTGAAACGCTCGGTGAAGACGCCTTAATTGTTGCCAATCGGCGTACCGAAGGGGGCGTTGAAATTTTGGCCATGGCAGATGAAGCCATCGACCACTTTGAACCTTCGCCGGAACCTGCCCCCCCAGAGATGCCAACGGCGCCTCCACCGCAAGACCCCATGCAGGCGATGAGTGAACGCTTACTACGGGAAATGCAGGATATGCGAGCGCTGCTTGCAAACAGCCAGTCAAGCCACGCGGCTTCACCAACGTCAGCAGCGCCCACCGGAACGGCGGCGCGGCTGCGCCAACTGTTATGGAACGTCGGTTTTAGCAGTGAGCTCGCCGATGAGCTGCTGGCGGGGATGCCCGAACCGCTCGCCAGGTTAGACGGCAACAGTGAAGCGCCACTACAGTGGCTGCGCCAGCAGTTAATGGATCGTCTCTGCGTGTTGAGTGATGAACCAAGCTTTTTTGATCAAACCGGTATTGTTGCCCTGGTGGGGCCCACAGGGGTGGGTAAAACCACCACCACCGCCAAGCTTGCCGCCCGTTTTGTGATGCGTCACGGAACCCGCCCGGTAGCGCTGGTCACCACCGACAGCTTCCGGATTGGTGCCCATGAGCAGCTACGCATCTACGCGCGCCTGTTGGACACCCCGATGTACGCACTCGATGCGGAGCAACCCATCGACGATTTGCTGGGCCGCCTGCAGGGTAAGCAGTGGGTGATTATCGATACCGTGGGTATGAGTCAGCGTGACCAGCGAGTGATCGAACAGATTGCCCACCTTCAGGGCGGACGCTCTCGAGTGCGTTTGGTATTGCTGCTGAATGCCGCCAGCCAACCGGAAACCCTCGAAGAAGTTGTGCTGCGCTACCGCCAGGCCGCACGCGCCGCGGGCGCAGAGCTAGATGACTGTATTATTACCAAGCAGGATGAGGCAGGGCGGCTGGCGCCGGTGTTAGACATTATTATGCGTCACGGCATGCGTGTGCTGTTTGGTTCCAATGGTCAGCAGGTGCCCGAAGATATGGCCATCGCCGCTCCCGGTGCTTTAGTCGACCAAGCGCTTAGCACGGCAACGCCGCAGCGTGAACGGGCACAAAGTGCTGATGCCTCGATGGGGATGCCGCGCTGGTCGCGGGATGTGCTGGGCCAAGGGCGCCGTTTGTCATCGCTACTGGCGAGGCTGCGCCAACGGGTCACTGGGTTTGCGGCATTAGAGGAGGTTTGGGACTTAGCCTCGCTACCTAGCCGAGTGCAGGAGACGCGCTTGGACGCGCTGCTCGCCGGTTACCCAGAGACGGATACCACGTTAGGCATGGCATGGTCTCCGCGGCGTAATGAGCGCGGCTGTGATTGGGCAATGCCTGACATTGGGCTGGACACAGAGGGTACCTGGTTAGCGCTACCCTGGCTGCAGCATCGCCACGCTGCGGGGTGGCAGCCGCGCTTGGCTGCGCTCTCTTCATCAAGCGGTGTCGCGGTGCACTTGCTACCGCGTTTTCCCGAGCCGGATGCGCTCGCGTGGCTAGAAGCCGAGCATTTGACCTGGGTCAGCCAAGTAGCCCCCAGTCATCGGGTACTCTTTCACCACGAGCGCCAGACGATTCGTCAGCTGTTTAATGACAGTGTACTCACCCACCATGTGGGCGTACGGTTTCGCGGCCAATCGGTGCAACTGTGGACTGCTTACGCCGAAGTTGAGGACGCCAGCGGCACTGCGCTGCTCGCCTGGTACGGGGAGGTTCGCGATCCGGAAAGCGCCAAAGTGGTGGTGCGCCGCTACTGGCTTACACCGGCTCGGTTAGGAGCCGAGGTGCTCTCACTGCTGTTAACCCAGCTGCAAAGCGAAGGCTTGGCCGCCTTGACCCGACGCGCGTGGCAGCAGCTAAAAGAGGCTGATAGCGGTGACCTAAATGCGGAAGTTCGCCTGTTAATGGCCAGCGGTGCAGCGTCCGTCGCCGGACATCTCGATATTGCCGATGATGAGGAGGCGCAGACGCTGCGTGGGGATCTACTCAACCTATTAGGCAGTAGTCGCCGTCGCCGCGATACCGGCATGCTCGATGCCCTGATCTATGCCTTTATGGCGCGAGATGCGATTCGTCAAATGGGCAGTGTGAGTCGAGAGGGTGTGGCGTGAGCGAACAAGATCAAGCCTCGGGACTGCGCAAGTGGGCAAACTTGCAGCGCCAACAGCAGCAGGCGGAGGGTGCTGTTGATGTGGCGGCAGCCGAGCCTGTACCCGAAGATACTTCGCCCCTATTAACACCTACGCTAGCGGCGGTGGAAGAGCCGCAGACAGTGGTGCCGCCCAGACCCAAAATTCCGCTTATAGTGGTTGGGCTACCCGGTAGCGGCGCCGCTCAGGTGAGTAAGGTCAAAGCACGTCTGGAGCAGTGGTCTGCGCTAGGTCGCAGCTGGGCCGGGAGCCCTGATGATTGGGACATCCGTATCGTCGTGGCGGAAACGACCGACCTTGCTCAGCTTCGTGAGCAATACAGCCGTTGGGCGCTATGGATCAGTAGTGATGCCGATACCTTCGCAGTCATGTTCCGTACCTTGCGACAGCTCCATGAGCGTGGCGGGCCGCGTCGTTTACTGGCGCTCCATGAGCCGCACCTGCCGCGTCAAGGACTGCTCAATAACTTGCGTGAAGCCGCTGACTACTACTTAAATATGGAGTTACTGGTACTTGCACGATGAGCACACTCTGCCAAGGAGACTAAGCATGCTAAGCTGGCTATTAAGAGTGAGACTGCCACTGATCTTAATACTGGTGGTGGGGTGTCTACTCGCAGGATTAACAGGGAGTGCCCAAGCGGCACCCGGTAGCTGGAGCAGCCAGATACCAGGGTTGATGGTGGCAATGAGTGATCGGGCAAGCAGCAGTAAAACCGCTTCTCCGCCCGCCGTCGGAAACCTTCGGCCAGGCCAGCTTGGGCGCATACAGTGGCAGTTTCAGCATCCTCCCGGTGCGCTATTAAGTGCTTGGCTGTGCCATCCGGATCAGTGCGTTGCATTAACCGGTATGCGGGGTTCTACCACTGCCCTTGAGGGGCGGGCCGCCGATGGGCCACTGCATTTTCGCTTCGCCTTGCACCCAGGCCAGCGGCCTGTTCGGGTGCAAGGGTTGCAATTGATTGTGAACTATCAGTGAAGGCTGATTAGCCGCGAGGCGAGAATATGTACACAGCACAGGGCAGGATTAAACAAAATGAGCTGTTAACGCAATACATGCCACTGGTGCGACGTCAGGCCTTAACACTACAGGTTCGATTGCCGGCGAGTATTGAGCTCGATGACCTTATTCAGGCCGGAATGGTGGGGCTGCTTGAGGCGCTGGGCCGTTTCGATGCTACCCAGGGCGCGACGTTCGCGACCTTTGCAAGTCAGCGTATTCGCGGCGCCATGATGGATGAGTTACGTACACGCGACTGGCTGCCCCGCAGCGTACGCCGTTCAGCGCGTGCGGTGGACAGCGCCGTTCGCCAATTAGAGCAGCTGTTAGGGCGAGCCCCGGAAGAGAACGAAATTGCTCAGCACCTTGATATGCCGCTGAGTGAGTACCAGCAGCTTCTCAATGACACTAACAGCGGACAACTGCTGCCGTTTGAAGAGCTAGTGGCCGACGGCGGAGAGCCTGTCAGTAATGAACTGGGCAATTCACCGTTCGAGCAACTGCTTGACGGTCAGCAGCGGCAAACGCTGATTGACGCGATTGAAGCGCTTCCCGAGCGTGAAAAGCTGCTCATGGCGCTGTACTACCAAGAAGAACTCAACCTCAAGGAGGTAGGCGCTGTGCTGGGGGTGACGGAGTCACGTGTTTCACAACTGCACAGCCAAGCCGTGAGTCGTTTACGCGCGCGTTTACACGACTCGGTATAACGCCAACGTTTTTTACTCACTTGTGACCGGCAAGGAGCCGTGGATGAACCCTTCGACGTTGATAGGCATATTTGCCAGCATACTGCTGTTGGTGAGCGTGCTGTTTTTCACTGCAGAGTCCCCTGAAAGCTTTATTAATTTTCCGGGGCTTGCCATCGTGGTGACCGGTACCCTAGCGGCGACCTTTATTAGCTACCCATTAAAAGAGGTGCTCCGCGTCGTACGGCTAGTGGGCTTGGTATTCCGGCGTGAAAACACCTACATGCGAGACGATATCCGCGAGTTGGTCGATATGTCCCGGTTGTGGTTTAAAGGCGATGTACGTGCGGTCGAGCGCGAGCTGGAGCATACCCGCAATCCGTTTTTACGTACCGGGATCCAACTGGTGATTGCCAACACCAAAGAGGATGAAATTTTTGACATGCTGCGCTGGCGGATTGCCCGCCTTAAAGCGCGTGAGCATGCTGAAGCACAAATATTCCGTACCATGGCAACCTATGCACCTGCCTTTGGCATGATCGGCACCCTGGTGGGGCTGGTCAACATGCTGGAGGTCATGGACGCTGGCGACTTACAGGTCATTGGCCCGCGCATGGCAGTGGCGCTGCTCACCACCTTCTACGGCATTTTACTTGCCAACTTGGTGTTTAAGCCGATAGCGGTGAAGCTAGAGCGCCGCACCGAAGAGCGGCTGATTACCATGAACATGGTACTGGAGGGTATTTCGCTGATTACCAAGCGCCGCCTACCGTCATTTATTGAAGAGACTCTCAACTCCTTTGTGGCTAATTACCACGATGAGATTCGTGATAACAGCGTCAAACCAAGGCCTGATTCGTCGGTTAGTTCGGCGGCGAAGGGGTAAGGCCAGATGCTTGACCGTGATACACGCCATGCACTGGAAATGACGCCATCGCCAGGCGATGGCGATGATGGTTGGCTAACCAGCTATTTAGATGTGCTGACGCTGCTAATCACGCTTTTTGTGCTACTGCTTTCCCTGACGCCGCCGGGCGGCGGTGAAGCGGCTGATACTGCTTTCATGCGTTCAGCCAGCGCTGTATCATCACTGCCTCTGGCGTCTCTGGCCACCGGTATTCAGCCCCACCATTCAGGGGTTCAACCCCAGTTTGACGGGCTCGATATCCCTGGTGTCAGCGTCTCCCAAGGACGCGAAGGGGTCACGCTTCGCATTGATACCAGCCTTTTATTTCCCAGCGGCCAAGCGGTACTGACGTCCCGTGGGCAAGATGTGATAGAAAGCCTTATCGATGTGCTGACCCGTTTTGACGGCCAAATTTCGGTGGAAGGCCACACCGACAGCGTGCCTATTTCAACGGCCCGCTTCCCCTCTAATTGGGAGCTCTCATCAGCGCGTGCTATTGCTGTGGTGAGGCATTTAGAGCGCCAAGGGTTCAATATCTCTCGTATGCGGGCCGTCGGTTATGCCGACACCCAACCCATGGAACCAAACGCAACGGCGGAGGGCCGAGCTGCCAACCGTCGCGTAGAGCTGTTGCTAAGGCAGCAGGTCGAGGGTGAATAGATTTAGAGGCCACGTTTGTGTCCATGCACCACCCGCGATTGCAGTCGTTTGGAGCCCTACTGGTCGTCGATGCCGATTGTCGCCGCATCCAAGCGACTAGTACTAACTTAACCCGCTTAATTGGTTTTGAGCGCCCTGAACATGGGCAGCTTACGCTTGCCTGCGTATTGGGGAAACGGCTAAGTCAGCGGGTGCGTCGTGAACTGCAGGGGCAGCAGCGGCTCCCTGGCCCTTTAATGTTTATTCGTTCCAAGCACCAACACGCACGTTTTCAAATCCACGCTTATCGAGCGGGTGAGCAGGTCATCGTCGAGATTGAGCCACTCAACCCCAGTAGAAAGCGTCGTCTGCTGGGTACGGTGACTGAGCGGCTGAGGCATTTGGTTGAAGCGACGCATCAGCAAGAACTCCTCGACTGCCTGGTTAACGCTGTTCAACAGCTCACCGGTCATGATCGTGTCACCGTGTGCCATTTCGATAGCGATTGGAATGGTTTGATGGTCGCAGAAGCGTTGGGAAAACGGCTGCCCTCGCTGTTAGGTCAGCGCTTTCCTGCCAGCGACTTCCCTGTCGCCTTGCGCAAAAGTTACCAACACTACCCTGTACGGTTAATTGAAGACGTTAAAGCTCCTCCTGAAACGTTGATTCCCGCCGTTCCGGGAGCGAGCCTTGACGGTAGTCTTTTACGCGCACCTGCACCAGAGCGGCAGCGCTATTTAAGCTGTCTGGGCGTGCGAGGCTCATTCAGTTTAGCCATTCAGGGGGATACCGGCTTATGGGGGCTGGTGTTTTGCCACTCGCCTGCGCCGCATTCGGTTGAGCCCCCCGTGCGTGATGCTGTTCGCACGCTTGTGCAAATGGCCACCCAGCGCATGCTGTTGCTACGGGCGCGTCAAGAAGCCCGCTACCTTCAGCGTGTGCAGGATAGTCTGGTGCTCAGCGCACGGGCGCGCAGCGAGCCACAAAGTCCCCAGCAGTTACTCCATGCGCAGGCGGCTATCTGGATGAAGCTGTTTCGCGCCCATGGCGTAGTGCTATGGGTGAATGGTGGCGCTTATCAAGCGGGTGTGACGCCGCCCCCAGAAGCGATGAGTCAGTTTGTACTGCGCCTGGAAAGAGCTCACGTGCATAGCGGCCCTTGGTGTACACGCGAAATCGCCAAAGAGCCGTTAACTGCTTCGCTAGCCATGCCCGAACAGTGCGGAGCCCTAGCGGTGCCGCTACCGATGAGTTCAACCCAGCGTGCCTGGCTGATTTTTTTCCGCCCTGAGCAGGTGGAAACACTCTATTGGGCGATGCAGCCGACTATCAGCCCTAAACCAGCTGTGATATTAGCCCCGTCGACCGCTTGGTCGGAAGAGGTCGTCGGCAAAAGTGAAGCGTGGTTGAGGGTAGAGCGCTTAGCGGCGGTAGACTTGGGTGAAGACCTGACGCTGGCAATTTCGGCCTATGAAATTAGCTCATTGAATATGCACCTAGAACGCGAGCGCAAAGCCCTTGCCGAGGCCAACCAGCGTCTTGAGCAATTAGCCCACTTTGATCCGCTCACCAAGGTGTGGAACCGTTACCGCATTGAAGAGGCGATCAATGCAGAGCTGGTCGCTGCCAAGCGTTACGCCGCTGCCTTTGCCCTGCTGTTGTTCGATGTGGATAACTTTAAGCAGATCAACGATGTCCATGGCCATAGCGTGGGGGACGATGTGCTGGTGGCTCTGGCGCGCTTAGTGGAAAGCTCGCTGCGTGGCTGCGACCATCTTGGCCGCTGGGGAGGTGAAGAGTTTATTGTGCTGGCAACCCATTCCGAGGTTGGCGCCGCCATTGGCCTGGCCGAGCGGCTGCGCTCGCTAGTAGCAGAGCTACGTATAGCGGGGCTTGAGCAAGCGATTACAGTGAGCATCGGTGTCGCCGTTTGGGAGCCGGGTGACAGCTGTAAAACGATTATCGCCCGGGCCGACGATGCCATGTATCGCGCTAAGCATGGTGGGCGCAATCGCGTTGAGGTGGCGCTAGAGCCTGCTACGGCGCTCTAAGGCTCGCACCCTAGTGAGCCCCGCTACCTCCACACTGGCTGAGCATCCGGTTGATCGCCGCGTCGGCGCCCTGGAGACTAAACGTCATATACCAGGGGTCACGCTCTTCCTGGTCAAAGCCAAGAAACAGTTGCTCACCTTGGCGCATATCCGCTATCAGGGATTGCATATCGCTGAGGTAAAAGTGGGCATAAAAACCATCATCTCCCCGCTCAGTAATAAACTCCGCCATGGTATCAATCACAGGCTGCTCATCAATGCGCAGCCTGGCGGGGACTAAGTTGACCGCTCGGCTCTCCCCTTGCTGCTGCTCAAGGGTGACGCGCATCTCCAGCCAGGGTAAATCGCAAACGCCTGAGGTGGCATTCAGGCTTAGCGTCGCATCCGAGTAGCTGTGGGTTTCCACTGCGCGGTAGTGGCGCTCCCCCCCTAGTGACAGCGTCATTGACTGCCAATGGTCATGGATGACCAGATCGTCGGTATTAAACGTGGCCGCGTTCGCCATGGATGCTGCGACCATCATTGAGGCGGCCATTGCCATAGCGACTAACCAAGGCGAGTGGAAATGCAGAGCGCGAGTCGTCGTTATGATCTGAGCCATCTAACCAAAATCCTTAGGCGAATAGTCGAAAAAAACAGTCTATAGCGAGTTACTCAATGACAAAAGTGTAAGGCGCTGATTTTTCTATATATGGTAGGAGGTCTTAAAAAAAGTGCCTTATGTGGTTAAACGATGGGTCTATACTTCACTCCGATGCCACGTATAGTGGTTCTGATTTGAGCCCGATATTCACCCCGCTGTGAAGGAGTTGCGCGATATGAGCACCGCTGCTAAAGCTGTGAAGACCTCTAACGATGTTCCCATGCAGGCACCCTCGCGTGAGATTTGGGATGCCAAGTACCGTCTTAAGGATCGTCACAGCCAACCTGTCGACCAGGACGTCGGGGCTACATTTGAACGGGTTGCGCGTGCCCTGGCAGCGGTTGAAGGCGACAAAGCGGAAGAGTGGCTGCCCAAATTCCGCTGGGCGCTGGAAAATGGTGCCATTCCTGCCGGTCGTATTCTTTCCAACGCGGGGGCTGAGTCCTATAAGCCTGCGGTGAGCCTGATTAACTGCACCGTCTCCCGCACCATTCGCGACTCCATGCGCGATATTCTCGACTCGGTGGTTGATGCGGGGATGACGCTGAAATCCGGCGCAGGTATCGGCTACGACTTCTCGACGCTGCGCCACAAAGGCGCCTTTGTGTTTGGCGCTGGCGCAGGCACCAACGGCCCGCTGGCGTTTATGGATATCTACGACAAGATGTGTTTCACCGTGGCCTCGGCCGGTGGCCGCCGTGGCGCCCAGATGGGCACCTTTGATGTGGGCCACCCGGATGTGCGCGAATTTATACAGGCTAAGCGCGAGGCGGGGCGCCTACGCCAGTTCAACCTTAGCCTGCTGATCACCGATGAGTTTATGGAAGCGGTCAAGAACAATACCGACTGGCCGCTGGCTTTTCCGCTGCACCCCGGTGAGAAAGAGGACGTTAAAGCGGAAGACCTGATCTACCGCGACTGGCCGGTGGTTGAAGAGGGCTATACGGTGGATGCCGAAGGCCGCGTCGCCTGTCGCATTGTCGAAGTGATCAAGGCGCGTGAGTTGTGGGACACCATTATGTCCTCCACCTACGACTACGCCGAACCGGGCTTTATCCTGATTGACCAGGTTAACCGCATGAACAATAACTGGTTCTGCGAAGATATTCGTGCCACCAACCCCTGCGGCGAACAACCCCTACCGCCGGAAGGCGCCTGCCTGCTGGGCTCGGTCAATCTGACCAAGTTCGTAATTGATCCTTTTGGCAACGAGCCGCGCTTCGACTGGGAGCGCTACCGCAAAGTGGTGGCGATTTTCACGCGTATGCTCGACAACGTGGTCGAGATTGCTGGCCTGCCGCTACCCCAGCAGCAACGTGAAATCGAAGCCAAGCGCCGCCACGGTATGGGCTTTTTAGGCTTAGGTTCAACGCTCACCATGCTCAAAATCCCTTACGGCTCCAAGCAGTCGCTGGTGTTCACCGATGAGGTGAGCCGCCATTTAGCCATTGAGGGCTGGAAGCAGGCGCTGGAACTGTCGTTAGAGAAAGGCATGGCGCCAGTGCTTGAGCAGGAGCACACCATTACTCCCAAAATGCTACGTGAGCGGCCACAGCTGGCCAAAGATGGCTACGAAGTGGGCGATCGAGTGCCGGGGCGTATCCTGCACGCTCGCTATAGTCAGTATATGGCCCAAGTGGCCGAGCTGGAGCCGGAGCTGGTGGCCCAGTTGGCCGAGCACGGTGCGCGCTTTACTCACCATAGCTCGATTGCACCCACCGGTACTATTAGCCTCTCCATGGGTAATAATGCTTCCAACGGTATCGAACCCTCGTTCTCACACCGTTATTTCCGCAACATTATTCAGTCGGGCAAGAAGACCAAAGAGCAGGTCGAAGTGGTCTCCTTTGAGTTGGCTGCTTATCGTCACTTTATTGCATCTGACGCAGTGGACAGTGACCTGCCGGACTACTTTGTCACCGCCGATGCCATCTCCCCTGAACAGCATGTCGCCGTGCAGGCTGCCGCCCAGCACTGGGTTGATTCGGCGATCTCGAAAACGGTTAACGTGCCTACTGAGTTCCCCTTTGAACAGTTCCAGGATCTCTACTTGCAGGCCTATGAAAGTCGCTTGAAGGGCTGCACGACCTTCCGCTTTAACCCGGAAGCCTTCCAGGGCGTTCTGGTGCGTGAAGATGATCTTAAAAACACCACCTATGTATTTGAGCTGGAAAATGGTGAAACCCTGGAGCTGGCTGGGGATGAGAAGGTGGTTTACGACGGCGAAGAGCATAACGCTGCCAATCTGTTCGATGGTTTGAAAGAAGGCACCTACGGCAAATGGTGATGCCGCGCATAGCGCCACCTATTCACTAACGCACACCTTTGCTAAACGGAGAGATATCCCCATGGCTGTTGAAATTACCTCCAAAATTGTCGGTTACCGAATTAAGCAGCAGGAGCCCGCCGTACCGGTTCCTGAGCTTCAGGACGAGAACCCGCTGACGGTACGAATCCCCTCCCGCCCAGAAGGCACCCTGGAGGCCGTATCCGAGAAGATCTCGTATGTAGGGGCGGAAGGGCGCAAGAAAGTTTATCTGCTGGTGTCGTTTATGCCGGTGGAGGGCGTGATTGGCGGTAAGCGTGTGGTGATTGAGCGTCCGGTGGAGTTCTTTTTCCCATCCGGGCAACTCTCCAGCGAGCACCAGTGGATCACCGCCACCATGCGAAGTCTGTCACTGGCGGCCCGTGGTGGTTACGTCACCCAGGCGGTGGCAGACCTGCGCAAAGTAGCCTGGGACAAAGGTCTGGTGCGCTGCGGTATGAACCGCTGGAGCAAGCCAATGTTCCACGACTCGGAAGTCGCGGCCATTGCCTGGTCGATTCAGCAGATTCTCTACCGTCGCGGCTTTCTGGATCGGGAGGGCAACCAGGTGCCGGTTGAACAGCTGGTTGAGCGCTATGCTCATCGTATGACCCATGGTCATGCTTGGCAGCCAGAAGAGGAGGCTACCGATGCTCCCGTTGAGGCGGCGGCGGCGGAGCCTATCGGTGAGAAGGCACAAACGGGGAAAAAGTCTGAAGGCAGTGCCCCGGCCACCGTGGGTAACTGCCCCGAGTGCCGCGGCGAGCTCATCATGATGGACGGTTGCCCCACCTGCTACGCCGGCTGCGGCTGGTCGAAGTGTGGCTAGTCATCGTTTATGCCAACTTCACCGCGTGCCTTGTCAGCACGCGGCTTTTTGCTCACTGTCGCCTAATAGGGGGCGAACGTTATCGGTGAGATAGCAGTCGTCAAACTGCCCTTCGGCACTTAGCGCTGATAAGTCAGGAATCGTTAAGTGGTGGCGGTCACGAAACACCAATCCATCCTCGCTGAGTGCGGTAAAGGTGCGGCTAACGTGAACCGGGCTAAGCCCCAGTACATCGGCCAACTGCTCCTGAGAGAGCGGCAAGCGGAACTGGTTACTAATATCCGGGTTGGTTTGTCGCAGCCTTAAATACATTTCATACAGAAAATGCGCCATTTTTTGCCGAGCGCTGCGCCTGGCCAAGGTGACCAGCCGTTCGGTCATTAATGCCTGTTGGCGGCTGCCAATCGCAAACATGACCGAGGTGAGCGGGAGTGATTGGCGGAATATTTCCAGCATACGTTTGTGCGGGAAGTGGCAAATCACGCCGTCATCAATCATGCGCACGTTCTCAAGCCGTTGCGAAAAGGCAAACTCGCGCAGGCCGATAATATCTCCTGGCAGAAACACCTCCAGAATCTGACGATCACCGTTTTCCAGATGGCGGTAGGAGTAGGCCCAGCCACTTTTTAGCGTGCAGAATTCATTAGCTGGCGCACCCATTTCCCATAGAATGGTGCCCGACTTAATATCGGTTGGGCTGTCCTCTAGTGTTATGAGCAGTTTTTTCTCATCTTCGCTTAGCGAACAGTAGTGACTAAAGTGCTTAATAATGCAGCTGTTTTCCTGACCCACGACAATTCCTCCAGCAGAAGGTTGCATAATACTGCTAACGATTCTCTGCTCGCCACTATAAACAATGTGGCCATCTACTGCGTTGCCCAATGTTACTAAATAGCTATGCTAGTTAGTCTGAGGGTGGGCAGGTTAGCGCTTCGTCGCGCGATTACCTCGCGCCAGCAGTGGCGCCAAGAAGCGGCCAGTATGCGAGACGTCCTGTTTGGCGATCTGCTCCGGCGTGCCCTCGGCGATGATCTGTCCGCCACCTGACCCCCCTTCGGGGCCAAGATCGACAATCCAGTCGGCGGTTTTGATCACATCCAAATTGTGTTCGATGACCACAATGGTGTTGCCATGATCACGCAGACGATGGAGTACCGTCAGCAGTTGGCGAATATCTTCAAAGTGTAAACCGGTGGTCGGCTCATCCAGAATATATAGCGTCTTACCGGTATCTCGCTTGGCCAGCTCACGGGCGAGTTTAACCCGCTGTGCTTCACCGCCGGAAAGGGTCGTTGCGCTCTGCCCCAAGCGGATATATGAGAGCCCCACATCCAGCAAGGTTTGCAGACGACGGGCAATGGCCGGTACCGGGCTGAAAAATTCCAGCGCGTCTTCAACGGTCATGGCCAGCACTTCGTGAATGGTTTTCCCCTTGTAGTGGATATCCAGGGTTTCACGATTATAGCGCTTGCCTTTACACACGTCGCAGGGCACATAGATATCCGGTAGAAAGTGCATCTCTACCTTGATCATTCCTTCGCCCTGGCACGCTTCACAGCGCCCCCCCTTAACGTTAAAGCTAAAACGGCCGGGCTTATAGCCCCGGGATCGCGCTTCCTGGGTGCCCGCAAACAGCTCGCGAATCGGGGTGAATATACCCGTGTAGGTGGCCGGGTTGGAGCGCGGCGTGCGGCCAATCGGACTCTGATCAATATCGATCACTTTATCGAGCTGGTCGAGCCCTTCGATCTTCTCATAAGGCGCGGCGGTCAGGGTGGTCGCGCGGTTCAATTCGCGAGCCGCAATCGGCATCAAGGTGCCGTTGATCAAGGTCGATTTACCCGAGCCGGAAACCCCGGTGATGGCGATAAACAGCCCCAGGGGCAGGCTCAGCGTGACGTTCTGTAGGTTGTTGCCGGTGGCACCTCGCACGATCAACTGCTTTTCCGGGTTGCCGGGAATGCGGTAGGGCGGTACGGCGATTTCCCGGGTACCGGATAAATATTGCCCGGTCAGCGAGTTGGGATTGTCCATCACGTCTTGCGGAGTGCCCTGGGCGACAATTTCGCCGCCGTGGACGCCTGCGCCTGGGCCGATATCCAGCACATGATCAGCGGCGCGAATGGCGTCCTCATCGTGCTCTACCACAATCACGGTATTGCCTAAATCCCGCAGTCGCTCAAGGGTTTTCAGCAGCCGGTCGTTGTCGCGCTGGTGCAAGCCAATGGAGGGCTCATCGAGAATATACATGACCCCGACCAGGCCTGCGCCAATCTGGCTGGCTAAACGAATACGCTGGGCTTCACCGCCGGAAAGGGTGTCGGCGCTGCGCTCCAGATTGAGGTAGTCCAGCCCCACGTTAACCAAAAACTCCAATCGAGCATGGATCTCATGGACGATTTTGTCGGCGATCTCGCCTTTGCGGCCCGGCAGGCTTAGATCGGCAAAGTAGCGCCACGCTTCACCAATCGGGAAACGCACAATTTCGGCGATATTATGATCGTCCACATAGACATGGCGCGACTCTTTACGCAGCCGCGAGCCACTACAGGTCGCGCAGGGCTGTACGGCGATGTATTTGACCAGGTCATCGCGCACCATGTTGGATTCAGTTTCACGATAGCGGCGCTGCATATTGGGCAGCACGCCTTCGAAAGCGTGTTCGCGGGTGACTTTACGGCCCCGGTCACCCACATAGACAAACGGAATCTGCTCATTGCCACTGCCGTTTAGGATCACCTCCCGGTCACGGTGGGCGAGCTCCTGCCAGGGCGTTTCCAGCTCAAAGTCGTAGTGCTTGGCAAGCGCCTGGAGCTGGGTGAAGTAGTAAATATTGCGCCGATCCCAGCCTTTGATGACGCCTTCCGCCAGCGATAGCTCCGGGTGGCTGATGAGCTTATCGGGGTCGAAATACTGCTGTACGCCCAAGCCATCGCAGGTGGGACAGGCGCCTGCCGGGTTGTTGAACGAAAACATGCGCGGTTCGAGTTCCGCCAGCGAGTAGCCGCACACCGGGCAGGCAAAGCGTGACGAGAAAGCAATATCGTCGCGTTCACCGTCCATAAAGTGAATCATGGCGGTGCCGTCGGCGAGGTTCAGCGCAGTTTCAAAGGACTCCGCCAGGCGTTGGGCGAGATCATCACGCACCTTGAAACGGTCGACCACCACGCTGATATCGTGCTTTTTGCGCTTATCCAGCGGGGCGATGTCGTCCAGCTCCAGCACCTGGCCGTCGACCAGGGCGCGTACGAAGCCCTGGGCACGCAGCTCGGCCAGTAGCTGTAAATGTTCGCCTTTGCGACCTTTGACCACCGGCGCCAGCAGCATCAGCTTGGTGCCTTCGGCAAGGTTCATGACCTGGTCGACCATCTGCGAGATGGTTTGTGCTTCCAGGTCTTCGCCATGCTCTGGGCAGCGGGGTGTCCCGGCACGGGCAAACAGCAGGCGCAGGTAGTCATAAATTTCGGTGATGGTGCCCACGGTTGAGCGTGGGTTGTGGGAGGTAGACTTCTGCTCAATAGAGATCGCAGGTGATAGCCCTTCGATGTGATCCACATCGGGCTTTTCCATCATCGACAGAAACTGGCGCGCGTAGGTGGAGAGCGATTCCACATAGCGGCGTTGCCCCTCGGCATAAAGGGTGTCGAACGCTAACGACGATTTGCCCGAGCCGGAGAGGCCGGTAATCACAATCAGCTTGTTACGGGGCAGTTCCACATCGATCTGCTTGAGGTTGTGGGTGCGGGCACCCCTGACCAGAATGCTGTCCATCAACACCTCGAATCGCGCGGCAAAAGCGTGATTATACGTTTGTCTGCACCCTCCCGGCAAAACAGCTTTCATAACCCAAGATAACCTGCGGCAACTCGCGACGTTTCCAGCGCCAGCCCAAACCGCTAGAATAGGGGACTGTCTAAATCCAAGCTGACTCACCCCATGCTTAACCACCATAGAAAAGGGCATTATGCGCAAGGTTTCCGCACTATTGCTGGCCTCTGAACGTCGTGCGATCAGTGGTTTGGCCGGGCTTTATGCATCGCGCATGCTGGGTCTATTTATGGTGCTGCCGGTATTGGCGCTTTATGCCGATACGATTAAGGGCTCGACCCCGCTATTGGTGGGCGTGGCGCTGGGCATTTATGGCTTAACCCAGGCAACGCTGCAAATCCCGTTTGGCTTACTCTCTGACCGTATTGGTCGTAAGCGAGTAATTGCCATGGGGTTGGTGATATTTGCACTTGGCAGCGTGGTCGCCGCGCTATCCGATACCATTTTTGGCGTTATTGCCGGGCGAGCACTGCAGGGTGGGGGGGCTGTGGCCGCGGCGATTATGGCCCTGCTGGCAGATCAAACCCGCGAGGAGATTCGTACGGCCGCCATGGCCACGATAGGGCTCTCAATCGGCGTGTCGTTTGCCATTGCCATGGTGCTTGGCCCCTGGCTGGCCGCTTGGGCGGGGCTTGCGGGAGTCTTCTGGTTTACCGCGTTGCTGACGCTGGTGGGGCTGCTGGTGCTATGGCGTTGGGTGCCTGCTGCACCTCGGCGGCGACGCCACCGCGATGTGGGCATGGATCGCCAGCAGTTTAAAAGCGTGATCACCCGTCCCGATTTATGGCGGCTGGATATGTCGATTTTTGCCCTGCACTTAGTGCTGATGGCGATATTTGTCGCGGTTCCTTTTCGCTTGCTAAACACCGGTGTGGCAATGGAGTATCACGGACTGGCATATCTTGGCATTATGGCGCTATCGTTTGTAGCCATGGTGCCGCTGATCGTCGTCGCTGAAAAGCAGCAGCGCATGCGTTTGATGTGCCTGGTGGCGATCGGCGCTATTGTGATTAGTTTGGCCGGGCTAGGGCTGCCACTCTCGCCAAGCTACTGGCTGTTTGTATGGCTGTTTGTGTTCTTCACCGGCTTTAACTTGCTGGAAGCGACGCTACCTTCCATGCTCAGCAAGTTGGCCCCGGCAGGGGCCAAAGGTACCGCCATGGGGGTCTACTCCACCAGCCAGTTTTTAGGCGCTTTTTTAGGCGGTACGCTAGGTGGTTTGCTGGCGCATTACGGTGGCCTTAACGCAGTCTTTATTGGCTGTGCCGGGCTTGCGCTATGCTGGTGGGTTGCCATGTGGCGGATGCCCTCTCCGCCACCGCTCTCCAGCGAAGTGGTGGCGCTGCACGAGACTCAGGCAGATGCGCTCGACCTGTTGATGGAACATTTAGCCGATGTGGTCGGCGTCGAAGACGTCATGGTGGTGCCAGAAGAGCGTTTGGTCTATTTAAAGGTGAATCGCCAGCAGCTCGATCAGGCGGCATTGAACAAGCTTATGGCACCGCCTAAATCTTAATCCAGCCGTCACCGATGAGTGTGCAACGGCGGCTGGCAATAAACGCTATATGACAGCTATTAAAGGAGTGCCTTATGGCTCGCGGCATTAACAAGGTCATTTTAATTGGTAACCTCGGGCAGGATCCAGAGGTGCGCTTCACCCCCAGCGGCACCGCCGTGGCCAACCTGAACCTGGCGACTACCGATACCTGGATGGATCGTCAGAGCGGTCAGCGCCAAGAGCGTACCGAGTGGCACCGGGTGGTGATGTTCAATAAAACCGCCGAAATTGCCCAGCAGTACCTGAAAAAAGGCTCCAAGGTCTATATTGAAGGGCGTTTGCAAACCCGTAAGTGGCAAGACCAGAACGGCCAGGATCGCTACTCGACGGAAATCGTCGCCAACGACATGCAGATGCTCGATGGTCGCAGCGGTGACTTCCAGGGCGGCGGCGCTCCGCAGAATAACTATTCTCAGAACGCTCCTCAGAACGTCCCCCAGAATGCACCGGCTCAAAATAGTCCTGCCGCTCATCACCAAGGCGGCTATCCCCCGCAGGGTGGCGCACCCCAAGGCGGGAATAATTACCCCGGCGGGCAGAGTCCGCAACCGCCTCGTCCCGCTCAGCCAGCGCCGCAGCAGGGCAATCAACCGCCCCCGCCTAACCAGCAAAACAGCAGCTACGGCGCCCCGGATCCGGGTAATTTTGACGACTTCGACGATGAGATTCCGTTCTGAGCGTGCTAGTCGTCGCGCAGCGTGGAAGTGAGCGTGATAAGGGAGAGGGGTCTTGAAGCTGCTAATACTGGATGCCGGACACTGCTTAAGCTTGGCACTGGCCCGGGAAGCAAGCCGTCGCGCTGATACAGAGTTAGTCATAGAGCAAGGGACGACCATCACCGCGTCGCGCCTTGAGGCGATAGCTCCTGACGCCGTGATTATTCCACCGTTGGCCCACCCACTAAACATGGCGCCAGCGGATGTGACGGCCCATGCCGATGCGGTAGATAGCTGCTTGGATGCCTGCCAATCACAAGATGTGGCGTTGATATGGTGTGTCTCTGACCAACTTTACGAAGACGGTTTGGAAGTACCCATTGATGAGCATGTGGTACCTGCGCCGCGGGATGATAGCTTACGGCGTCTGGTTCAGACTGGTGATCGCATCCGCGCGGAGTTTCAGCGACATTTAATTGTGCGCTTGGGCCCGCTGTTTGCGTTGGAAGGCAGTCATGCGTGGCTTAATGACATTATTGGTAACTTGGTGGTCGGTAAGGCGGTACGCGCCGCGGAGGATGTGATATTTTGCCCGACCTCTGCGGATGCCGTCGCCATGGCGCTAATTGGCATGCTGCAGCAGCAGGTCAGCGGGGCCAACGCCTGGGGGGCTTACCATCTTGCTGGCACCGAACCGGTTAGTGCCTTTACCTTTACCTCCATGGTGCGTACCCAACTGTTAACACACCTGGAGGGGCGCGGCGAGCAGATTACTCTCGGCGAGGTGCAGCCGCTTAAACACCACCATGATGCTAAGCTGCGGCGCGTCTTAAACTGTCGCCGTGTGCTGGATGTGTTTGGCGTTCATCAGAAATCGTGGCGATTAGAGGCTGGACGTATGTTAGATGCGTGGTGTTTAACCCGTGAGAGTACTCGTCTCAGCGATACAGGAGCGTCGGCTTGATAAATGTGGTTCGCAGCTTGATTTTTTACGCTGGCTACTTTTTGGCCATGCTGATGATCGGCGTCCTGTTTCTACCCATTGCTCCGTTTCTGCCGCTGTCTGGTCGCTACCGATTACTCAATTTGTATAACTACTTTTTAATGGTGTGGTTTCGTATCGCCTGCGGGGTGCGTTACGACATCCAAGGGCGGGAAAACCTGCCTAGCGGCCCCTGTGTAATCCAAGCTAACCACCAGTGTGAGTGGGAAACCGTATTTCTGCAGGTAATGAAGCCACCGGTGTGCACTGTTCTGAAACGTGAATTGCTGCGCTTACCGATCTTTGGCTGGGGATTGCGCTTGCTACGCCCGATCAGTCTGGATCGCTCTAAGCCAGCACGGGCGATGAAGCAAGTACTTACTCAGGGTGTCGAGCGTTTGGGGGCGGGGCTATCGGTACTGATTTTTCCTGAAGGGACACGGGTAGATCCAGGCATCCGCAAGCGCTATAACAAAAGTGGCAGCGTCGTGGCGTGTCGGGCAGGGGTGCCGGTCTTGCCGGTGGCGCATAATGCTGGCGAACGCTGGCCAGGACGCTACTGGGTTAAGCAACCAGGCGTTCTGCGTGTGCGCATTGGTAAGCCGATTGAGACAGAGGGGCGTATGCCCGATGAAGTACTCGCAGATGTTGAGGCGTGGATTGAAGCCCAGCTACAAGAAATTTCAGAGGTGCCTCGGCCTACCTCTCGCTAGCCGCGTGATGTTGACTTCTTGCAATACGAAAATGGCGCCCTTGGGCGCCATTTTCATTGCAACAGCTTTAATTGTTAAAGCGCTGGAACACGAGACACGCATTGGTGCCGCCGAAGCCGAAGCTATTAGACAACGCTCGCTCTATCGTCACGTCATCACGACGCTCAGTGACAATATCGAAGCCGTCAGCCTGCTCATCCAAATCGGTGATATTCGCTGAAGCCGCAACAAAGCCGTGTTGCATCATTAGCAGCGAATAGATCGCTTCCTGCACCCCGGTAGCCCCCAGTGAGTGGCCGGTGAGGGATTTGGTCGAGCTCATGGCGGGCGTTGTATTGCCAAACACTTCGCGTATTGCTTTGAGCTCGGCAACATCGCCTACGGGCGTCGAGGTGCCATGCGTATTGATATAGTCAATGGCGCCATCGACGGTTGCCATTGCCTGACGCATGCAGCGCATAGCCCCTTCGCCTGAAGGAGCCACCATGTCATGGCCGTCAGAGGTGGCGCCGTAACCCACCAGTTCGCCGTAGATCTTGGCGCCGCGGGCCTTAGCATGCTCCAGCTCTTCCAGTACCAGCATGCCGCCACCGCCAGCGATAACAAAGCCGTCGCGGGCTTGGTCGTAAGGGCGTGAGGCCTTTTCGGGGGTGTCGTTATAGTGGGTAGAGAGCGCGCCCATGGCATCAAACAGGCAAGAGAGCGTCCAGTGCTCCTCTTCACCGCCACCGGCAAACACCACATCCTGCTTGTTAAGCTGAATTTGCTCCATCGCACTGCCAATACAGTGTGCAGAGGTGGCACAGGCAGAAGAGATAGAGTAGTTGATGCCTTTGATTTTAAACGGCGTCGCCAAGCACGCTGAAACGGTGCTGCCCATGGTGCGAGTAACGCGGTAAGGGCCAACGCGGCGTAGGCCTTTTTCACGCAGTACGTCGGCGGCTTCAACCTGATTTGCGCTTGAAGCACCGCCAGAGCCCGCAATAAGGCCAGTACGCTCGTTGGACACCTGTTCATCGCTCAGCCCAGCATCTTCGATGGCTTGGGCCATAGAGACATAGGCGTAGGCGGCCGCATCACCCATAAAGCGGCGCAGTTTGCGGTCAATGAGTGCGTCAAGATCGATATCGACGCTGCCCGCCACATGGCTACGGAAGCCGCGTTCAGCATACTCTTCCTTAAAACGAATACCGCTACGCCCCGCTTTGAGCGCATCGAGAACCTGTCGTTGGTCGTTGCCGAGGCACGATACGATGCCAAGGCCGGTGACTACCACTCGTCGCATGGAAGCCTCCTGATTAGAAATTCGCAGTGGAGGTAAATAGGCCAACGCGCAGATCATTAGCCTGATAAATGTCGCGTCCGTCAACGGATACTGTGCCGTCGGCGATACCCAAGATAAGGCGTCGGGTAATAATACGCTTAATATTAATGCTATAGGTCACTTTTTGTGCATCCGGCAGAATCTGTCCGCTGAATTTCACCTCGCCGCAACCCAGTGCTCGTCCGCGGCCAGGGTGGCCTAACCAGCCTAAATAGAACCCAACGAGTTGCCACATAGCGTCTAACCCTAAACAGCCAGGCATGACGGGGTCGCCAGGGAAGTGGCAATCAAAGAACCACAAGTCAGGCGTGATATCCAGCTCGGCGATCAGTTCGCCCTTGCCGTGCTCACCACCTTCTTCGTGGATGTGCTTGATGCGATCAAGCATCAGCATGTTAGGCGCCGGAAGCTGTGCATTGCCGGGGCCGAATAGCTCGCCGCGGGAGCAGGCCAGCAGTTCTTCGCGATCAAAGGAGTGTTGCTTGGTCACTGAATCGTTCCGAATATCAAATTGGTTGTGAGGCTAGTCTACTTCCCGAAACCGCTGAATGCACGTAACCGGCTATTTATCGTCGATAACTAGAGTTTTTAGCGGATCGGCCGATAGCACTATAATGGGCGGCTTGGCTCTGTACACAGCCGATTACGCACAATAAATTTTCCAGTGCCGTAATATAGAGTATCCAAGTTTCTGATTAGGCGGCATGATCAGCATGGCACCTAACGCTAATTTTTATCTAGGTTAATTTGTATAGGGTATAGCGAATCGCCATGTGGCTTCCAGTTTCTCTCAATCGTCCGTTAGTTTGGGTCGCACTGACGGCGCTTCCAGCTTGTGTCTGGATACCTGATGCGATGCTACGCATGGTGGCTGCCACGCTAGTTGCGCTAGGGCTTTGGGACGCCTGGAAACAAGTGCGTCAACAGCGGCTACGTTTGCGCCTGTCGCAAGATACGTTGAGGCTTGCCAGTGACGCCATGGTGATTACCGATGCGCAAAATCGCGTTATGGTGGTTAACCCAGCATTTACCGAAATTACCGGCTACAACAGCCAGGAAGTTCAGGGGCTGAAGCTGGAGACGCTGGCAGCCCCGCGCCACGACAAAGCCTTTTACCAATCGTTTTGGAACACGCTGAAAAGTACCGGCCGCTGGGAAGGGGAAATGTGGAGTCGCCGCAAACACGGCGATGAGTACCCCGAGTGGCTGAAAGTCCGTGCCGTGAACGATAAACGTGGCAACATTACCCATTTTATTAATCTGTTTACCGATATTTCGGCTCAAAAAGCCCGTGAGCGCGATCTGCGTCGTCTCGGCTATGAAGACCCTCTCACTGGATTGCCCAATCGTCGGCGCCTGCATGATCTGCTTGCCTCGAGGCTGCGCCATTTACGCGCTGGTGAGAGCCTGGATATGGCGCTGGTGGATATCGATGGCTTGAAGTCGGTGAACGATAGCCTGGGCGTTGAGCAGGGCGACCGCCTGTTAGCCCGCTTTGCCCAGCGGTTAACCAGTTATGTGGCCGGGAGCGTGGTAGGGCGCCTGGGCGGGGATGAGTTTATGGTCATCCGCACCACCACCTTTGATGATCATGACCAGTGGGTGGCATCCCTGCGTGAGCATATGAGCCGACCATTTGAAATTAACGACCACTCGCTGCGCTTAGGGTTGACGATTGGCAGTTGCCGCGTGCCCGAAGATGGTAACGACTCAGGCGTGCTGTTCCAGCGCTTGGAGTCGGCGCTTTACAGCGCCAAACGGCTGGGACGTAACTTAAGCCAGCGCTTTCGCCCGGCGCTGGATAAGCAGGATAACCCTCAATTGGCGCTGCTCAGTGACCTGCGCGCCGCGCTTATTTCCGGTGACCAGTTGGAACTGCATTATCAAACCCAGCATGAGCCTGGCAGCGGCGAGCTGGTCGGCATGGAAGCGCTGCTGCGTTGGCGCCACCCTAGGGATGGAATGATTTCCCCAGGCGATTTTATTCCGTTAGCCGAGCGGCATGGGCTTATGAGCCAACTGGGCGCCTGGGTGATCGAAAAAGCTTGTGCCCAGCAGGCGCACTGGCGTAATAGCGCTATGCCTAAGCTGATGATTTGGGTCAATATTTCGGCACTGCAGCTGTTTCAAGGCGATCTGGAGAGCCAACTGACCACTTGCCTAAAGCGCTACCAGTTGAAGCCTTCGCAAATTGGTTTAGAGCTGACGGAGTCGGTGCTGCTTGACGAGCGTGCGGGAGATATGGGGCCACGGCTGCAGGCGCTGCGTGAACAAGGCTTTGCGATTGCCATCGACGATTTTGGTACCGGCTATTCGTCCCTCGGCTACTTAAAACGCTTACCGGTGGATAAAATAAAACTCGACCGCGCGTTCATTAAAGAGCTGCCACACGATCAGGCGGACGCCTCCATCGTTAAGGCGGTATTGGCGATGGCGGAAGGCATGGGGCTAGGGGTAATTGCGGAAGGTGTGGAGACCAAAGAGCAGTGTCAGTTCTTGGTCAAGGCCGGGTGCACGTCCGTACAGGGGTTCTACTTTGCCCGGCCGCTTGCCGCTGCTGATTTGGAAAAACGCCTGGTGCCCGCGCCAGCCATTGTTCCCTCTGCTTCTTAGCAGAAAATCAGGCCTTATAAAAACGGCTAATTCCCACACAGAGCATGCCCCAAACGAGCGCCTGGACCGGGAGTAACCAGGCAGCAAGAGTCACCTCTGCCAGCAGCGCGCCACCGTAATAAGAGAGAGGCCCGCTAATGGCGCCACACAGAGCGGCGAGTAGCGGATAGCGCCATAGCCAGGCAAGCGAGTGATAGACCAGGGTGGCAAACAGCGGCCAAAGCATCCACAGCCAGAGCGGTAGTAGCCCCAATACCAACGTTTGATCGTTAAAATCGAAGCCTCCCAGCAGCTGCAAGCCACCGTCAATGGCCAGTCCCAGTAGCGCAAATCCAGCGATAAAACGCCACTCGCCGGGCTGTGCGCAGCGCCACAGGTGCCAAGCTAGCAGGCTGCTGCCAGCCACCGCAGCAATCCACGAACCGCCTAAGACACACAATAGCCACCCGGCTTCGAAACGTAGGGCATTTAACACCAGTGCCTGCCACTTGGGTGATGCCATTTAGAGTGCGCCGGTAAGCGGAGTGGGTTTTGCCGCGGGCTTGGCCAGCAGTAGGTGGCAGGTGCCAATGGAGCGCTCGATAAAGCCGCCCTCGCAGTAGCACAGGTAGTAGCGCCACATGCGGATAAAGCGCTCGTCGTAGCCCAGCGTTCGTACCTGCTCTAGGCTGGCTTCAAAGCGGTGGCGCCACTCGCGCAGCGTGCGCGCGTAATGGGGGCCAATTTCATCCAGCGCGACAATGTTCAACGATGTTTTACGCATAACGCTGGTTAACATGGCGTGGTGCGAGGGCAGAAAACCGCCAGGAAAAATGTAGCGTTTGATAAAATCCATATCGCGTTTCGCTTCTTCGAAGCGTTGATCGCGGATAGTGATGGCTTGCAGCATGGCCTGCCCATCCTCGGTCAGCAGGCTATCCAGTTTATTGAGGTAGGTGTCGAGATATTGATGCCCCACCGCCTCAATCATCTCAACTGAAATGAGTCGGTCATACTGGCCGGTCAATTCACGATAATCCTGCTTAAGCAGGGTGATTCTATCTTCTAACCCCTCTTCTTTAATACGCTGAGCGGTATGGGCGTGCTGCTCATCGGAAATCGTGGTGGTGGTGACGCGGCAGCCACGGGTTTTGGCAGCATGAATCGCCAGTCCTCCCCAACCGGTACCAATCTCTAGCAGGTGATGCTCGGGCTGCACATCGAGCTTTTCCAGCATCAAGTCGAGCTTATAGGTAGAGGCCTCTTCCAAGCTGGCTTCGGGATAGGGAAACACGGCGCTTGAGTACATCCAGTGGTGACGATCTAAAAACGTCGAAAACAGATCGTTGCCAATATCGTAGTGGGCGGCAATATTGCGTTTCGAGCCAGTTAGGCTGTTGCGCTGAAAGCGGTAGGCTGCACCCAGTAGCCAGCGAGCAAAACGTGCACTGCCGTTCTCCATTTTAGTGTTCACCTGCTCTAGGTTAGCGGCGAACAGACGCACCAGGGCGACCAGATCGTCAGCATCCCAATCGCCATCCATGTACGATTCGGCAGCCCCCACGGTGCCGCCAAAGGCGAGACGCTTCCAAGCCCGGGAGTGGCGTATCACCACGGTCACTTGCAGCGGCCCTTGCTGTCCTAAATGATGGCACTGATTGCCCTCAATTAGGGTGATACGTCCGCCGCGAAAGGTGTCCAGTTGGGCCATCAGGCGTGGTTTTAACCACTTGGTTAAGCGGCCTTCGGTAACCGGCTGAAGGTTAGGTGGCGTGGAACGCAGGGTCGTCACTTTGAAGTCTCCTTGCGCTTGGGGTGGTTATAAACGGGAACGCGCTTAAGCCACAAGCGAAGCGCTTCAAGATGAATACCCGCAATGGTTTTTAGACTCATCCATGGCTGGCGGGCCAAGGTTTTTAGCAATGCACCACGGGTAGCGGGAGAGGCATCCAGGGTTAACGTGGCATCAAAATGGCACTGCTGGTGCTGCCAGTTCTCCATATGCAGAAAGAGCTTTTCGCCGGGGGCATTGAACTTCCAGCGGTAGGTCATCTCCATGGGGTTAAACGGCGATACGTGGAGGTCTTTAGCAAAATGTGCCTGGTGGCTATGGCGTAAGGGATCCACCGCGCTGGCGTAGCGAGTGCGCTCGCGCCAGGGCATATTGGTGACTTCACTCAATACCGCTGTTAGGCGCCCAAGATGGTCGTAGGCGTAGTAAACGGAAATAGGGTTAAACATGCAGCCCAGTGTGCGTAGCTGGGTAAGCACGCAGATACGGCCATTGGGTGCACTGCCCAATTGTCGAATAAGCTCTTCCCGCACGGCGGTCTTCAACGGGCGGTCAACCGGGCCCAGATAGTCCTCGCGACGAAAACGTGCCAGTGCAGGGCGGCGGGCGCTAAAGCCGGGCACCTTATCAAACAGTTCTGGTAACTCATCCAGATCCAGCCACGCCATCCACAGCTGGTAACTGAAGGTGTGGGATTTGGGCGTAAAACGCCGGTGGCGTAGGGTGCCACGATAAATACGCGAGCGTGGCTGAGTTGTAATTCCAGCGGTTATCTCACTCATCATGCTCGTCATTACCCCAGCCCCTCAACGCCCTGGGGCGTTAGCAGTTCATGGGCAGGCAACGCCGATGGCTGGCTGGGCGGCGGGGCCGCCTCATCACAGCCCAATGCCTGCGCCACCCGCAGCGCGCTCCATACGCCATCTTCATGGAAACCGTTACGCCAATAGGCACCGCAAAAGTGGGTGCGATAAGCCGTTGAGGATATTTCTGCGTGTCGCCCCTGGGCCGCCTGGCCTGCCAAAGTGAATTGGGGGTGCGCGTAGGTATAGCGGCCAAGCACCTTGTTTGGATCAATACTGGCGCTGTCGTTCAGGGTCACGCAAAACGTCGTGTCGCTCTCTATCCGCTGGAGGATGTTCATGTCGTAAGTGACCGAGACCCGTGCTTCGCTATCGCGCTGATCCAGGCGGTAGTTCCAACTCGCCCAGGCGCGCTGACGGCGCGGTAGCAGGGAGGTATCGGTATGTAGCACCACCTCGTTATCCTGGTACGGCATGGCGCCGAGGATCGTTTGCTCGTCGCCGCTGGCGTCTCCCAGCATGGCGAGCGCTTGGTCGGCGTGACAGGCAAGCACCACTTGGTCAAATCGCTGGGCGCCGGAGGGCGTGGTGATAACAACGCCCGCGCTATCGCGGGTAATCCGAGTGACTGGCGAATTGAGGTGAATGCGCGACGCATAGGGCGCCGTTAGGCTGGGAATATAGCTTTTCGAGCCACCCACCAGGGTGTACCACTGGGGGCGGTGGTTGACCGATAGCAGGCCGTGATTGCGAAAAAAGCGCACAAAAAACGCCAGCGGGAAGGCGCGTAAATCGCTAATGCTGGCCGACCAGATGGCGGCCCCCATAGGCAGCAGGTAACGCTGCTGAAAATCGCGGTTGTAGTGGTTGCGATCCAGGTACTCTCCCAGAGTCATATGCTCGGGAAGCTGTTGGCTCTCCAGCGCTTTAGTGGCCTGCTTGTTAAAGCGCAAAATGTCGCCCAGTAGACGATAAAAAGAGGGATTAAAGAAATTGCGTCGTTGGGCAAACAGCGAGCCCAAGGTGTGCCCATTGTACTCAAAGTCCCGCGCTGTCTCGTGTACCGAGAAACTCATTTCGGTGGCTTGTGAGGCGACGCCCAGAGTGGCCATCAGGCGTTGAAAGTGCGGATAGGTCCAGTCGTTAAAGACAATAAAGCCGGTATCGATAGCATAGGGTTGTCCTGCAACGTTCACGTCCATGGTGGCGGTGTGTCCCCCCAGACGTGAATCCGCCTCAAACAGCGTGACCTCATGCTGGGCGGAGAGGTACCAGCCTGCTGCCATACCGCTAATGCCGCTGCCAACAATGGCAATACGTTGCGATGCTCCAGGACTTTGTGATGCCATGGCGCTCATGACGCCTCCTTTTGGCTGCGGGTCATGCGCAGGCCAATCTGACGGCGCATAGCAGGGGGCAAAATGCCCAACAATTTGACCAGATAGGTAAAACGGCGTGGGAAGTGGATATCCAGCCGGCCCTTCACCAGCCCTGCGATAATGGCATCGGCTGCTTGCTCTGCCGTCACCTGCATTGGCATGGGAAAGTCGTTGCGCTCGGTGAGCGGTGTCTTAACAAAGCCGGGATGAATCAGGCTTACGTCTATCCCTTCCTGATTAAGGTCTAAGCGCAGTGACTCCAAAAAGTAACTGACCGCGGCTTTAGACGCCCCATAGGCTTCCGCGCGGGGTAGCGGTAAATAAGCCGAAGCGCTGGAGGTGGCGGCTAACCGAGCCGGAAGGCCCTCTTTGCGCGCCGCACGCAGCAGCGGCAGTGCGGCTTCAACGCCGTACAGGGTGCCGAATAGATTGGGCCTAAACACCCGCTCGACTAAATCCATGTCGAACCGCTGAGCGTTCAGGTACTCGCAGGTGCCAGCGTTAAAGAGCGCCAAATTTAACGCGCCGAGCTGCTCGCGGATGGCGTTACCCGCTTGGAGCACTGCTTGGCGGTCGCTGATGTCCAGCGGCAGAGGGTGGGCATTGGGGTGGCTCTGGCACAGGGTTTCGAGTGCTTCAGCATTGCGTGCGCTAAGCACCACCTGATGGCCGTGGGCGATGAGCTTACGCGCCAGGGCCTCGCCAATGCCCGAGGTGGCACCGGTTAACCAGATACGTTGGGGCGTTTTCCAGGTGCTCATCAAACCTCTCCTCATCCTAAGCCAAGCGTTTTTTTAACCAGCGAATGACGCTGCCCATCAGTGGTAACTGTTCGTAGAGCATGGCGCCCGCATCGAAGTAATCGCGATGGCGCTGAACCCGCCCGTCTTCAGCAAACGTCAACGCACTACAGCCCTCAACCTCGACCGGTTTACCACCTGCCAAGCGCGGATGGATAAACGTCATGGTCCAGGTAACGAACGCTTGCTGACCCTGTAACTGCCGAACGTGGTAACGGAATTGGCACTGCTCAACATTTTCATACATGGTTGAAAAATAGCGCTCTAACGCTTCGCGGCCTGCGATCTTATGCAACGGGTCGCTAAAAACAATATCTTCAGTATATACCTCGTATAGTTTTTCTGTACAGGTATTGTCTAGTTTATTAAAAAAGGCGCAGAACGCCTCTAACGCCGCAGGCTCAGCCATCACGGTCTCCTCTAGCAGTTGTTAACAACAGGTTTATTTAGAGAGCGACTTAAACGCCTCTAAGGCGCGCTGACGTGCCGCTTTGTGGTCGACAATAGGCGCTGGGTAGTCGACATCGGTGAGCAGGTCTTGCTGCGGCGCGTGGCGCGCTTTGGCGGGTAATTTGGCCAGCTCAGGCAGCCAGTGAGCAATAAACTCGCCTTCAGCGTCAAAGCGGGTGGATTGGGTGGTGGGATTAAAAATGCGGAAGTAAGGGGCGGCATCGGTGCCCGTTGAGGCTGCCCACTGCCAGCCGCCGTTGTTGGCGCAGAATTCACCGTCAACCAAGTGGCGCATAAAAAAGGCTTCTCCGAGCCGCCAGTCAATCAGCAGGTGCTTACTTAAAAACATTGCCGTGATCATGCGCAGCCGGTTGTGCATCCAGCCGGTCGTCACTAACTGGCGCATGGCAGCATCCACGATAGGGTAGCCCGTTCGCCCCTCGCACCAAGCTTGAAAGCCTTCCTCATCGTCGCGCCAGGCTAACTGCTTGGTGTGTTCCTGAAAGGGTTGGTAGCGGCACACCTGGGGAAAGCCCACCGCTACGTGCTGATAAAACTCCCGCCACACCAGTTCGTTGACCCAGGTGGTAAGGCCGATATCGCCGTCGGCCAGGTGACCGCCATTTTCGCTCATCACCGCTTGCAGACATTGGCGATGGGAGATCATGCCTAGCGCCAGGTAGGGCGAGAGTTCACTGGTGCCGCGTACCTTGGGTAGGTCGCGCTGGGCGTTATAGTGACGGCCACGAAAGCGTAAAAAGCGCGCCAGGTTATCTGCTGCGGCGTTCTCACCGGCAGGCCATAGCCGCCCATCGACAGGGGAGCTTTCAAGTTCGGGCAGGGCAGGCAGTGGATCGTTTTTAATATCCAGCGTTGCTTGTACCTGTGGCGTCGCGCGCAGCGCCAACTGGTCGGCGCTGACTTGCTTGTGCCACGCCTTGGAGAACGGCGTAAATACCCCGTAGTAGTCGCCTTTGCCGGTTAGCAGGCTACCGGGGGCAAAGGCTACGCCATCATGGTAGCCGTGAGCGGCAATCCCGGCTTGTTTGAAGGCGTCTTGCACAGCCTGGTCGCGGTGGCGCTCATTGAGCGCGTATTCATAATTGAAGTGCAACTGCTCAACGCTATATTCGCGAGCGATCTCAAGCAGTGTCTCGGGCGCCTGGTCATAGCGTTCAATATCACGATGCAGCAGCGGGATATTCAAACCGTTGAGGGCTGTTTGGACGGCGGCAACACCCCGCGCCCAAAAATCCAGCTTATTGGCGCCATGCCCGTGATCCTGCCACTGGGGAATGCTGCGCAAAAATACCGCTATCACAGGCCCTTTTGCGGCGGCGGCAGCGAGGGCGCTGTTGTCGTCAATACGCAGATCGCTGCGCAGCCAAACCAACTGACGTTTCATAGGCTTCCTCTCCTAGGGGCTCCTGCGGCACAAAAAAATGGCCGGTCACCGGAGGGCGAACGGCCAGGATAAAAGCGCGCTGGTTAGAGTACGCCAGACTCGCGCAATAGCGGGCGCAAGCGGGCAATCGCCTGGGGCAGGTCATCGCCCAGCATGTGAACCGGCCCATCGCGCAAATCGTTTTCACGCAGACGGGCCACTTCGCCGCATACGCCGATAGGTACGTTCAGCGCTTCAGCCGCTTTAGGCAGCGCCTGATTTATGTAGCTATCGCTCTCCCGCTGGCCACTAGAGAGCAGCACCATGGACGAATGCAGCCGCGCCACTGCCTGGGGGAGATCCTCCAGCGGCAGTGAGTGGTCAAGCATCTGCACCCGGTAGCCCTGTTCGCTGGCCATTAGCGCCGACATTAGCACCCACAGCGGGCCGGGGTCGTCGGGCATGGCGTTGAGCAGAATCAGCGGCCCACGGGTGGCCTGATTGGCATAGTGCAAGCGTATGCCTACTTGGCTGCGCAAAAACGCTTCCAAGGTGCGGCGAACTAACTGATCCGCTTGGACGGCCCACTTGGCCTCTAAGGTCAAGATGACCGGTTGCCAGAGTTCATTAATGGTCACGCTTAACGGATAGAGCGCCAAGCTCTGATGGTAAAACGCTTCCAGCTTGGCAAGATCCAACGCTTCGATGATCGCTTGCAGCTGCTGGCGCTGGCTTGCCCAGTCACCGGCATCCGGCGTCGGCGTCTCAATTGTCTCTGGCTGGTCAAGCAAGTCGGCGACTTGACTGACCGGCACACCACGATTGAGCCACTGCAGAATGCGTTCGATGCGGGTGATGTCGTCCTGGGCGTAAAGGCGATGGCCTTTCGGCGTGCGCTGAGGTCGAATGAGTCCGTAGCGTCGCTCCCAGGCGCGTAGCGTGACCGAATTCACCCCTGTTAAGCGAGAAACCTCGCGTATTGGATAGAGTGGCGTATCGGGTGGGTGGGTCGCCTTAAGACTCATGGGCGCCAGTACCTCTTCGTTATCTGCAGCAAGGTGCTGCAGGGGTATGTCATTGCTCGCCGCGGCGAAGGTGATTCATGTTCCATTTAAAGATTGCCTGATTTAAGAACTAAACATTAGCACGATACTGTATGCCCATTTGTACAACTTGTCGCTACCCGGTACAACCTTTATAAGAATCCTTCTTAATCATTTAAGTTTCGTTCTTATTGAACCGACCGGCCTAATAGTGCCTCTCCCAAGCGATGGCCGGATAGCCAGGCATCCTCGATACGGCCACCGCGAAAACTGTCGCCGCACAGGGCCAAGCCATTCACACTGTATAAGTAATCATACTCGCAATGGGTTGATGGCTGAGCGTAGCGCCAACGATGCGCGCCCTTGTCTATTAGCTTGGGGAGCGTGGCTGCAGGGGGGAAAATACGCTTGAAAGCAGTGAGTAGTTGTTCGACCACCCACTCGGCGGGCTGTTCTAATTGGGCTTCGCTCCAATCGAGTTGCGCTAGCAGACTAACGCTCTCGGGCTGTGTTTCTCGGCCCGGTTTCGTTTGATTGCGGGATACTATATTAAGCATTGGATGGTCTAGCCGCGCCATCTGCCAGCCTGGAGTAACACCGGGTAGGGTGGGAAGCGGCCCGTCAAACATCGCCCATCCCGCCCAACAGGCTCGCTGCTCTCGGATGGTACAGACTGCTGCCAAAGCGTCGTCCCAGGGTTTGACCAGCGAATGGGCTTGGGGAGGCGGAGCGCTAATCACGATCTGGTCATAAGACCCGTGGCGAGTCTCATCAGCAGCTAATAGCAGCCAGCCGTTGGGCGAGTGCTCAAGCGCTACGATGGGAGTGCCGGTATGCAGCTCGGCATTGGGCATGGCCGTTAGCGAATCAGCCATATGCCGCGTCAAAGCGCTCATTCTGGGCGCACCGGTGTAGCGTTTTTGGCCATCATCGTGCACCTGCCAGCCCCGTGAACTAGCCTGATAGGTACATGTGGGCCAGGCGGCTATGCAGCCAGCCGCAAGCCACTCATCGACGGCGTGTTGAAATGCTGCGTCGCGCACACTAAATGCCTGAGCGCCCAAGTCAACTGCCGCGCCAGGTCTGCGTTTACTAGACATACGCCCACCGGGGCCGCGGGCTTTATCAAAGAGCGTTACGCTGGCGCCGCTACTGGCCAGTACCTGCCCGCAGGCGAGACCCGCAATGCCCGCGCCGATGATAGCAACCGAGTGGGGGGCAGGAAGCGGCGGTAGCGGTTTGGTCATGAGCACTCGCAACGTGAAAAAAGGTCGAATTAATCTTTATTGAGGCGCATTGTAGCAGTATTGTATAAATATCGTACAATTTAGTCGCTGTTTTCTTATCTAATCTTCCTCTTCTTCAAACATGCAACTATAAACCGTTATAAAGAGAGCAGTTATAAGGGAGTAGCTATAAAGCGCAGTGATTTAGCAGCTATAAACAGTGCCGCCATGAAGGCATGCCACGATGTCACCCAACAGGAGCAAACCCCATGCGCGTATTAATCACCGGAGGCAGCGGCTTTGTCGGCCAGCGACTATGCCGACAGCTAGTTGAACAGGGCCATGAGGTGCAGGTGGTCTCCCGCTCGCCTCATCAGGTGCGGGATCGTTTGCCGAGCAATTGCGATATTCGCGATAGTGCCCAGGCGTTTATTGAGTCGCCACCGGACGCTTTGGTTAACCTGGCCGGTGAGCCGATTGCCGCCAAGCGCTGGAGCGATGAGCAGAAAGCTAAGCTGATTAACTCCCGGGTAGCGGCAACTGAACAGCTGGTGGCGCTTTGCGAGCAGTTGAAAGCTAACGGCCAACCGCTGCCGAAGGTGATGGTGTCGGGTTCAGCGATGGGTTACTACGGGGCCCAAGGCAAGCGCGTGGTGACGGAGGAGACCATGCCCAACGATGAGTTTGCTCATCGGCTGTGCAAGCAGTGGGAGACCGCTGCCAAACCTATTGAGGCCATGGGCGTACGGCTGGCAATCGTGCGCATTGGGTTGGTGCTGGAAGCGGGTGGTGGCAGCCTGGAGAAGATGCTGCCGCCATTTAAGCTGGGGTTAGGGGGACGCTTTGGCAGTGGCGAGCAGTTTATGCCGTGGATTCATCGCGACGACTTGGTCGCGGCGATCCTGTTTCTTATCGATCAGCAGGGGATGAGCGGCGCTTTCAATGGCAGCGCCCCGCACCCGGTGACCAATGCCACCTTTACTAAAACCTTGGCCAGCCACCTCAATCGCCCGGCCATTTTCCCAGTACCTGCTTTTGTACTGAAAGCGGGCTTTGGCGAAATGTCGCGGCTGCTGCTGACCGGGGCCGATATGCGCCCCGCACGCTTGGAAGAGATGGGATTCAGCTTTCAATACCCCACCCTCGACAAGGCGCTTGAGGCGATTCTTTAGCGCTTAGCGGTCAGCATCAACGGTGATAATCACCCGTACTGAGTCAAGCCGCAGGCGGGTGTTCTCAATCGCTTCACTAAGCGCCTGTCGTTCGCTTTTCAGCGCGTCGATTTCGGCGCTGCGTACCGCCGGGTTGTGCTCGGCAAGTGCCGTTAAGCGGGCAATCTCGGCATCCAGCTGGGCGCGCATGCGCGCTTCGGCGTTTTCGACAATGCTGGGCAGCTGGCGCTCGGCTTCGCCTTCACCCTGGGTTAGCAGTTCACGCAGCTGGTCGTGGCGACTTTTGATTAAGTCCCGGGCCAGCGACTTGTTAACCTTCTGGAGGTTTTTGCCCAAACCGGTGAAGGAGATCTTGCTGGTCAGGTTGGCGCCCGATTCATCCAGCAACAGGCGCACCGCGGTGGGCGGCAAAAAGCGGTTAAGGTGCAGCTTCTTGGGCGCCGGGCAGTGGGTGCGGAACACCAGCTCGGCCATCAATCGGCCGCTGGGAATGGCGTCGTGGCGCAGCAGGGCGAGCGCCGAGTTGCCCATGGTGCCATCCAGCACGCGGCCCATCATTTCGCGCAGCAGCGGGTGCTCCCAGGAGAGCCGCTGAACATCGTCACGGGCCAGCGCCTGGGCGCGGCTGTAGGTGGCGGTAAAGCCCTCTTCGCCTTTGACCAGCCCGGGCAGGCCGTCGAGCATATGTTGGCTGGGCTGGAGGTGCATTAAGCCCTTGCCGACCTCCTGGCTATCCACACCGAAAATATCCAGCGCTCGCTCAAGATAGCGCGGCAGGGCTGTGTCATCATCAAGCTCACGCACCGCGTCGATGACCTGCTGAGCACGGGCGGGGCGGCAGGCATTGAGCTCAAGCAGCCGGTTGCGGCCCGCATCGTGCTCCGCCAGTTTGGCGTTAAACAGGGTACGGGTTTCGGCGATGATCTCGTCAAGCGCCTCATCATCCAGCAGGGCGTCAGCCAGGGCGTCACCAAAGGCATCAAACAGGTCGTTGCCGACCCCGTGGGGCGCGCTGAACGCATCCATACCTTCGTGGTACCAGCGCAGCAGGCGCTCGCCGGGGCTACCTTCAAAGGTAGGAATATGCAGCTCAATGGCGTGGCGTTGGCCGATGCGATCCAGGCGGCCAATTCGCTGTTCGAGCTGATCCGGATGCTGGGGCATATCGAACATCACCAGGTGGCGGCAGAACTGGAAGTTGCGCCCTTCAGAGCCAATTTCCGAGCAGACCAGTACCTGTACGCCTTCGTCCTCATCGGCAAAGGCTGCCGCCGCGCGGTCACGCTCGATCAGGGAGAGGTCTTCGTGGAACACCGGCGCATGATAGCCGCCCAGCACTCGTAGCCCTTCGGCCAGGCCTTCGGCGGTTTCACGATGATGGGCAATCACCAGGACTTTTTCGTTGGCGAAGCCGCTCTCGCTGTCGTCGCTGAGCTTTTCCAGCAGCCAGTTAACCCGTGGGTCGATGTGCCACCACTCTTCGCCGTTGAGCGGGTCATCTTTAAGCTCACGGTAGGCCGCATCGGGATAGATCAGCACGTCGGGGTGATCCATACCTGTCTCGATCAACAGCTCGTCAAGATAATCATCGTCGCGCTCAAGACGGCGTACAACGCGACGGTAGGCCGAAGGTAGCGCCAGCGGGGCTAAATTTAAACGCCGCTCGGGGAAGCCCCCCACGTGGCGGCGGCTGTTGCGGAACATTACCCGGCCTGTGCCGTGGCGATCCAGCAGTGCTTCGCTTAGCTGGGCGCGGGCAGTATCCTGCTGCTCTTTACTCGCTTCCTCGTTGCATAGCGTGGCCAGCAGCGCCTGGCTGTCGCGGTCATCGGCCACCGCGGAGACGTGGGCGCGAGCGCTGGGCTCGTCCGGTAGGGCCTCCAGCGCATCAATGGCGCGGGCCACTTCGGTGTAGTGGCTCTCTTCAGCTTTGAACCGCTCAAGGTCGTGATAGCGCTCGCTATCCAGCAACCGAAGGCGGGCAAAGTGGCTCTTGATGCCCATCTGTTCGGGGGTCGCGGTAAGCAGCAGCAGGCCGGGAATCGCCGCCGACAGCTGTTCGACACACCGGTAGCCAGGGCCACTGCCCTCTTCACTCCAGTCGAGGTGGTGCGCTTCGTCAACAATCAGCAGGTCGAATTGACTGGCCAGCGCCTGCTCCTGACGCTGGGGGTTGGCAAATAGCCAGCCCTGGCTCGCGAGCACCAATTGGGCGCTCTCAAAGGGGTTGTAACTGCCATGGGCCTGGCTTTGGGTTTCATCTAACAGCGTGACGTTAAGCGAGAAGCGCCGCAGCAGCTCGACCAGCCACTGGTGGGTGAGGCTGTCGGGTACCAGAATCAGCGCCCGCTCAACGCGGCCATTGAGCAGCAGGCGGTGGAGAATCAGCCCGGCTTCGATGGTTTTACCCAAGCCGACTTCATCTGCTAGCAGCACGCGTGGGGCGTGGCGATTAGCGACTTCGTTGGCAATGTAGAGCTGATGGGGAATCAGGTCGATACGCGGCCCGGAGAAGCCCAACGCGCTGTGCTGCTCAATACGCTGGTAGTGGTGCAGGGTGCGAAAGCGCAAATCAAACCAGTCGTTGCGATCGACCTGGCCGGTCAGCAAGCGGTCGCGAGCCTGATCGAACTGCATGGTATCGGCGAGTTTGGCTTCGGGCAGTTCACGCAGATTGCCTTGTTTGTCTTCACCGATATAGGTGATCAGGCCGTTTGACTCTTTGCTGTCATCGACGACGATTTGCCAGCCGTCGGCTGAGATGACGCGGTCGCCGCTGCCGAACATAACGCGGGTGAGCGGGGCCTGGCGGGTGTTGTAGGTACGGGTTTCCTGACTGGCACTGAACAAAATGGTAACGCTACGGGCGTCGCAGTTAAGCACGGTGCCGAGCCCAAGCTCAGCTTCGCCGTCGCTAATCCAGCGTTGGCCGGGAGAAAAATCGCTCATGATGCCTCGGGGGAGTCTGCAAAACGGGTCGTATGCCACCGGTCGTGAGCACCGGCGGCAACAGGGCGGGGGATTCTAACGCAAAGCAGCGAGGGGATTAAGGTGTATCGGCATCAATCTTGTAACCAGCGATCCAGATGAGCGCGGGTAAGTTCGCCCACATGGACATCCAGGGTATTGCCCTGACCGTCAAACAGCACGGTGGTGGGCAATCCCGGTGCCTGGAAAAGCGCCATCAGCTGCTGGCTGGGGTCGCGCAGGGCATAACGGAACTCAAGCTGCTGCTCATCCAAATAGCGCACCATGGGTAGCAGGTCTTCACCCTGGTTGGCGACTACCACGCTGACGCCGTCGCGCTGTGCGGCCTCTTCAAGCAACGGCATTTCACGCAGGCAGGGTGGGCACCAGGTGGCCCATAGGTTGACGATAATCAGGTCAGCCTCTTCGCTCAGCGACGCCAGAGGCACTTGATTCCCCTCTATATCCTCAAGGGTGACCTCCGGTAGGGCGTCAACCGCAAAGTCATTGCCCAGTGGGGCCAGAGTGACCAGCACCAGCCACAGGCTGGAGGCGGCGACCAGCATGGCCATAGCGCCGCCCATGGCCAATAGCCGCGCGCGCAGCGTCCAGGCCGTCCATACCAAGCCAGCGGCCATTCCCCATAGGCCCTGGTAGCCGGGTTGCCAGACCTTGAGTGCTTCCAGCGGGACGGTGCTATAGCTCTCCAGGTTGAGCAGAATATGGCCCACCCGCGCACCGACCAGCCAAACAATAATAAGCCCGGTAAACCAGCGCTGTTGAGCCGGGCGGGGCAGCCCTAATAAAAGCCGCGCGCAGAGTAGCAGTAGCAGCGCGCAGCCAAGGGCGTAAAGGCGTGGTAGCGAAATCAGTAGCGGGCCGAGGGCGATGGCATTCATGGATTTCCAGTTCAGTTTTTAATTCAAGTTTACACTTAAGCAAGCCGTGAAGCAGGTACACTGGGAGACCATATCACGCGAGCTGAAAATTACGGAGACGTTATGCCCCCACCCGCTTTCGATAAGCTGCGCGCGCTAGCGATCGGCTCCCAAGCGATTGGCTTAATACTGATTATTACCCTGGAAACGGTCATGGGGGACGGCGCACGCCCCTGGCAGGGCGTGGTGCTTGCGGCGATGGTCGCGACTGCATTAACCATCGCCCTCGTGCGTCTTTATCGACGCAACTTAGCCCGCAAACGCTGGGCTGAACGTCTTGATGACAACGACAATGACTAATGCTTGCCGTTGGACTCAATGGTTGAGCGTACTGGTACTGTGCAGCGTACTGGCCGGGTGTACTCATGCGGTGACGCGTGAACACCATACCACCCTTGCCTTGGATGAGGGACGCAATACTTGGCTGGGTGAACAGGCTTATCAGGCGTTAGCGGAGCAGACAGAACCCGATGGTTTTGCGCTGCTGGCCAATGGGCAGGAAGCCTTTGCGGCTCGGGTGGGGCTGATTCGCCAAGCCCAGCGAGAACTGAATATCCAAACCTACTTACTGGGCGAGGGACAAACGACACGTCTCATCCTGTCTCAGCTGCTGAATGCCGCCGAGGAGGGTGTTCGGGTGCGCCTGCTGGTCGATGACTTCGGCGCTGTTGGCCAAGGTGATCGTTTGGCAGCATTGGCGAGCCACCCGAGTATCCATGTGCGGGTTTATAACCCGCTAGCGGTGGGCCGTGGGCATATGACTACACGCGTCTTGGCCTCGGTGGTCAACCCTGCTAAGCAGCACCGTCGTATGCATAACAAACTGTGGGTAGCCGATAACAGTGTCGCCATTGTGGGCGGGCGCAATCTGGGTGATGAGTATTTCGATGCCAACGACTCGCGCAACTTTGCCGATTTGGACTTTACGACCATTGGCGAAGTAGTGCCCGAGCTTTCGCGTAGCTTTGATATGTACTGGAACCACGGCCTGGCTCAGCCTATTGAGCGTTACCACCAAGTAGCGGATAACGCTTGGCTAACGCTCAAGACCGAGCTGGAGGAGTGGTTAGACGATAATGCCGACTCGCAATACTTCAGCGAACTGCGCCGTCAGCCGCGCGAATCACTACCCTGGGAGACGTTGCACTGGGGCGAAGGCCTTGCGATGTGGGATACCCCCGGCAAGCTTTCATCTGCAACTCCCGAATGGCGAGAGACCTTGCTCGGCGATTTAACCGAGGGCATTGAGCTGAACGAGCGGCTGGTGATTATTTCGGCGTACTTTGTACCCACCGAGTGGGGGGTGAAAAACCTAATCGAACTTGCTGACCGGGGAGTGGCCGTCGAAATTATTACCAATTCTCTGGAGTCCACTGACGCTGCTGTGGTGCATGGCGCTTACGCGCCCTGGCGTGAAACGCTGCTCGCCCACGGTATCGCTCTTTATGAGCTGCGGCCCGAGCAGGAAGCAGGCCCTGATGAAGACATGCGTGTGCCCGGCGCTTCGGCTTCCGCGCTCCATATCAAGGCATTGAGCTTTGACGATCAACTGTTCGTGGGCTCGTTCAATGCTGACCCCCGGTCGATCTACTGGAATACTGAAATTGGTGTGCTGGCGCGCAGCGACACCCTTTTGCAAGCGTTTAACGATTTGGTCGCCGTAGGCCAGGAGCCTGCGCTGAGTTACCGTATCGAACTTACCCCAGAGGGTGAGCTTAACTGGCACCTGGAGCGCGATGGAGCAATGGACGTTTTAACCACTGAACCCGGGGGATTTTGGCGCCATTTCAACGCCTGGTTAAGCCATACGCTTAAGCTTGAGCGCTGGTTATAGTGTATTTTTGCAAACTAGCGTTAGAAACCGATGCTTGTGTTTTTGCCGTTCCAGTTCCAGATTAATAGCAGCCTTAACGATTAAACGCTGAGGCACATTAAAAAAATGCACAAACCTTATCTCACTGGGAGCGACAAATAACATGATCAATAAGCGCGCATTAGCCACCGCTGTGGCGGCCTCAACCCTGGCAATGGCCGGGTTCGCACAGGCAGAGGTCAAAGTTGGCTTCTTGGGCGGTTTTACCGGGGGAATTGAGAGTTTAACGCCACCTATTTTTGAAGGGGCGCAGTTAGCCGTTGAGCAGATCAATGAGCAGGGCGGGATTTTAGACGGTCAAACCTTGGTCATGCCATCTGGCGATACCACCTGTTCCGATGCATCGGCGGCCTCCAACGCTGCCGACCGTATGGTGAACTCTGAAAATGTCACCGCGATTGTCGGTGCGCTGTGTACTGGTGCGACCATTGCCGCGGCTAACAACGCCGCCATTCCCGGTGGTGTGTTGATGGTATCGCCTGCCTCGACCGCGCCTGCGGTATCGGAGCTGGACGATAATGATCTTGTCTTCCGTACCGTACCGTCAGACGCTTTCCAGGGAGAAATCCTTGCCAAGCTGCTGCTTGATAAAGGTATTGATGCTGTAGCGGTCACTTACGTCAACAATGATTATGGTCAGGGCCTGTCTGATGCCTTCAGCGCCGCTTTTGAAGCTGGCGGCGGTGAGATTACCGAGAACCTTGCCCACGAAGATAACCGCGCGGATTATCGCTCTGAGCTAGGCTCGCTTTCAGTCAGTGGCGTGGATACTCTCGTCGTGCTGGCCTATGCCGACACCTCGGGCCAGACCGTGCTGCGCCAAGCTTATGAAAGCGGTATGTTTACCCAGTACGTAGGTGCTGACGGTATGGTTGGCGATAGTCTGATCAATGCCATTGGTGCAGACGTATTGGATGGCATGATCGCCACCCGCCCTGGCAGCCCTGACCTGCCTGGTACCGATATTTTTATCGAAGCCGCCGAAGCTGCTGATCTAGACCCCAGCGCTGTGTTTGCTGCCCAGGCTTACGATGCCGCTTTCCTGATCGCGTTGGCAATTGAGCAGAATGGTAGCGCAGAGCGTGAAGGACTTTCAGAAGCCTTGCGCAGCGTTTCCAGCGCCCCTGGCGAGGTCATTCTGCCTGGCGAGTGGGAAAAAGCGGTTGAGCTGATTGCGGCAGGTACCGAGATCAACTATGAAGGCGCCTCTGGCTCTCATGAGTTTGATGAAAACGGCGACGTACCTGGCGTAGTAGTGGAAATGGCGGTAGAAGACGGCGCCTTTACCAGTAAAGGTCAGGTTGATCTCTAATTCTCAGCCTTAGCGTTAAATATGCCTGGCTTATTAAGTCGGGCATTTTTTATTTGGTATGGCTCAACTTGTTGCCTTCTGGCGTTAATTCAGCTCAACCTGGCGATTACTCGCCAGCAAATAGCCGATACCATAGGGAAAGACAATACGCACTATTGGCCGTGCGATGGCCAAGTTACAGCAAGCGGGCAGGTTGAAAAGAGTAGGGACAGATAGTCTGGCTATTGAGAGTTTATCAATGAGTGAGCACCCAGCCTGCGCCATGCTTGGTGCAGCAAAAAAAGCTCGCCAGCCGACGCCCCCATGACGTCAGTAACCAGAGGTGACGAGAGCATGACGCAATTTATCAACAACAAAGAAGATGCAGTCACCGACGCGATCGACGGTCTTATCAGGGCATCCGGTGGCCAGTTGACACGCCTGGATGGCTATCCTCATATTCGCGTGGTGGTGCGATCCGACTGGGATAAGTCCCGAGTGGCGTTGGTTTCCGGCGGCGGTTCTGGTCACGAACCGGCCCATGCCGGCTTCGTCGGCAAGGGCATGCTAACCGCGGCTGTCTGCGGTGACGTCTTCGCCTCACCCTCGGTCGATGCGGTTCTGGCCGCAATACTGGCGGTTACCGGATCGGCAGGCTGCTTGCTGATCGTCAAGAATTACACCGGTGACCGACTGAATTTCGGGCTGGCCGCCGAGCGTGCCCGTGCCTTAGGGCATAAAGTGAGTATGGTGGTGGTCGACGACGATATTGCCTTGCCCGACCTTCCGCAGGCTCGGGGTGTGGCGGGCACACTCTTTGTACATAAGATAGCCGGGGCATTGGCCGAACAGGGGGCGGAGCTTGAAACCCTGACCAATGCCGCTAAGCGAGTGATCGCAAACACCCACAGTATCGGTATGTCACTGGATACCTGTAGCGTGCCCGGCTCGCCCAAAGAGCAGCGCATTCCCTCCGGGATGGCGGAGCTAGGGCTTGGCATCCATGGCGAAGCGGGTGTTGAGCAGATTGCTTACGACGGCGCGAAAAACGCCATGGCTGCCGTCGCCGCAAAGCTGGCCACCGTCATGGATAAACAGCTCCATGCTGTCCTGCTGAATAACCTCGGCGGCGCGTCGGCACTGGAAATGGCGGTGCTCGCCAACGAGCTTCTGACGTCCTCCATTGCCAGCCGCCTGAAACTCATCGTCGGGCCAGCGCCCATGATGACGTCGCTGGACATGCAGGGGTTCTCCGTATCGGTGTATCCGGTCACCCAGGACGATGAGGCCTTGCTAGCCGCCGCCTGTGGCCCCACGGCCTGGCCTGGCTGCAAGAGTATCCAGCCAATCAGCCTACAAGAGCTTCCCGATGGTTTACGGCCTATTCAACCTATCCCATCCTGGCATGATCAGACCGCCAACTTGCTGACGAGGTGGTGCCAGGTACTGATCGACTCCGAAGCGGATCTGAATGCGCTGGATGCCAAGTCAGGTGACGGTGATACCGGCTCAACCCTCGCTGGAGCCGCCAGGGCCTTGTTAAGCGCGCTGAATAGAATGCCTCTGGCCGATCATCCACAGCTGTATCGCGCCATAGGGCAGGCGCTTAGCCAGACCATGGGGGGCTCCTCTGGTGTGCTGCTGGCTATTTTCTTCTCCGCGGCAGGAGATGCTGCGTCCAGCGGACTACCCAGGGTCGCTGCGCTGAAGGAGGGGCTCAACCGGATGCAGCAAATCGGGGGTGCGAAGTTGGGCGACAGAACCCTGGTGGATGCCCTAAAACCCGCTTTAGATGCACTCGACGATAGCACCGCCTCCGCCGCCAGAGCGGCGAGAAAAGGGGCAACTCATACCGCTACCATTGTAAAAGCAAACGCGGGGCGCGCCGCCTATATAAACGCCGAACAGCTCCGGGGGCATATTGATCCCGGCGCTGAAGCGGTGGCACGATTGTTTGAAGAGCTGGAAGCGCAGCCAGCGAAGTAGTGTGATCAGCTATGGCTTTTGATCTTCTCGGGAAGCAGTCCCTTGGGGGCAAAGCGCAGCACCATGGTGATCAGCAAGCCAATCACCAGCACCCTTGCCTGCAGTGCGCGGCTATCCATATTGCCCGGTGCATCCCAACCGAACGCGCCTTCGCCGAAGGCTACGGCTAACTGCATTAAATAGAGTGCCAGCGGCTCGGACATAATCCAGATGATATACACCGCCACGGCGCCGAAAATGGTGCCCAGGTTGTTGCCAGGCCCGCCGAGAATCACCATCACCAGCACCAGGAAGGTATGGTTCAGCGGCAGATAGCCTTGTGGATCGAAGAGGCTGTTGAACGTGCCCAGTATACCGCCGCCCAGGCCCATTAGAATGCAGCCCAGCACGAAGATCTCCAGGCGCCGTTTGTTGATGTCCTTACCCATTGCCGCCGCAGACACTTCGTTATCGCGAATGGCCCGAATCATCCTCCCCCAGGGGGCGTTGTAGGCACGATTGAGCAGAAAGAAGATCACTGCAATGATCACCGCGGTAAACGAAAGGTAGATGGCACGCGACAGTGTAAAGCCCAGCTCGGCAGGCCCCGGGGTTGGCCAGGGTAGCGGGGAGACCGTGGCGGTGCCGCGGGTTAGCCAGTCAGAGTTCTTTAAAAACGCCTTGATGATCTCGGCAATTCCCAGGGTGGCAATGGCCAGGTAATCGCTGCGCAAGCCCAAACAGATATGGCCAATAAAGTAGCCAACGCCACCCGCTAGCGCGCCACCGACAATCCAGCCGATCCAGGGCGGTAACCCTAGCCCACCGACAAAACCTGCCTGGCTTTCAATCGCGTCAGTGACCTCGCGTAACTGGCTAATCACGACCAGGTAAAGCACGACACCCAGCACCACCGCGATAAACGTGCGCAAGGGCTTGGGTACGCCCAGCCGATCCAGCTTACTAGCGCCAACAATCAATACAGTAGCGGCTGCGCCATACAGCAGAACGCGGCCAAACTCACCGGGTAGCGCGGTGCCCCAGAACGCATCGTTGACCGGTACGCTGAAGAACATCGCACAGAAGCCGCCCAGGGCGACAAAGCCCATTACCCCGGCATTAAACTGCCCCGCGTAGCCCCACTGGATGGTTAAGCCCAGGGCAAGGATGGCGTAGCAGGCGGCCTCTACCAGCATGCGCGTGCTGTAGGCGGCGCCCATGATGGTATAGACCACCAAAATTGCCGCCAGCAGCACACCAAACAGTACGAACTCGCGTAGCGGGAAGCGACGGGTAGGCGTGGCGTCTTCAGGGGTGTAGGCAGGGTTGCGGGTATTTTCTGAGTTGCTCATTAGATCACCTTGCCCTTAAAGAGTCCGGTGGGGCGCCACACCAGAATGGCCACCAGAATGAAAAACGGCACCACAATTTTGTACTCGGTTCCCACGAAGGCCAGGTTTGAGGGTAGTTCAAGCCAGGTGGGCAGGCTGTCGCGGAAGGGCCGCAATAGCACGTTCCAGTTGAATACCGCCAAGGTTTCGGCAAAACCGACCACAAAGCCACCGACAATGGCTCCGTAAGGGTGGCCAACGCCGCCCACAATGGCCGCAGCGAAGATAGGCAGTAGCAGGAAGAAGCTTAAGTCGGGTTTGAAAGTGACATCCAGGGAGAGCAGCGTTCCTGCAATGGCGGCCAGGCTACCCGCAATGATCCAGGTGACCGCCACAATGGTATTGGTATTGATCCCCGATGCCTGGGCAAGCTCAGGATTATCCGACATGGCGCGCATTGCCTTGCCTAATCGTGAACGGTTAAGGAAAAGGTGCAGCGCCACCACGGCGACGACGGTAATCACAAACAGGTAAATTTGCGGTTCGGTCACCACAATCGGCGCCCGGGCGCCCTCAAAGGGCAGCGCCAGACGAAAGATCTCTTTGCGATCATCTACGTAGAGGCTCTGCCCGCCGGTACCGGAAAACAGGCGAATCAAACCCTGCAAAATTAACGTGACCCCCAGTGATCCAATCACTAACACGATGGGTTTTACCCCATGGGCACGCAGCGGCTTATAGAAGGTTTTGTCGATCCCCACTGCCAAGGCGGCAGTAAGCAGCATTGCCAGCGGCAGCATTAGAACCGCGGTCGGCACACCAATGCTGGCGCCCGCTGCCGGGAAAAGTGTGGTCAGTAGCAGCACCATAAAGGCGCCGAAGGTCATCATGTCGGCGTGGGCAAAGTGGGCAAAACGCATAATGCTGAAAATCAGCGTTACCCCAATCGCCCCGATGGCATAAATAGAGCCGCTTACGCTGCCCGAGATCACCACGTTATTAATAAAAAAAACCAGTTCGTTCACGTCTATCTCCCTGGGGCTAGCCGCCCAAAAAGCTTTTGGCGACATCCGGGTCAGCAAGAAGTGCTGCCCCAGTGTCGGTAAAGCGGTTTTGGCCAGCGGCCAGCACAAAGCCTTTATCGGCGATCGCGAGGGCCTGTTTGGCGTTCTGTTCCACCATCAAAATACCCACGCCAGCGGCGTTGATCTGTTTGACGCGGTCGAAGATTTCATTCATATAAAGCGGCGAGAGCCCCGCGGTGGGCTCATCGAGCAATAGCAGGCTGGGCTCGGCCATCAAGGCGCGCCCCATGGCGACCATCTGGCGCTGCCCCCCGGAGAGCTCGCCGGCGGGCTGGCGGCGCTTTTCATACAGCGGTGGGAAAAACTCATACACCTGAGCGAGCATACGCTTGACGTTTTGCGGCTTTAAAAAGGCGCCCATCTCGAGGTTTTCCTGCACCGAAAGGCTGGGGAAAACGTTCTTCTCCTGGGGCACAAAGCCCATGCCGCGCTGCACTAATTGGTTAGGCGGTAGGTTTTGGATCGGTTGGCCGTTAAGCAGTATTTCACCCTGATTGACATGCAGCAGGCCAAACACTGCTTTTAGCATAGTGGATTTACCCGCCCCGTTAGGGCCGACGATCACGCCGACTTCATCGGCTTCCAGCGTCATGTTCACCCCATTGAGGATGTTCATGCCGCCATAGCCGCCGTGCACATCGCGTGCATCGATTAATGGCCTGGTTGTTGATGACATAAGCAAAGTATTCCAGCAAGGTCGCGTTGCAGCGACATTATTATAGTCATTGGCTAATGGGAGAAAGTGTCACGCTTAAGCGGCATCGGTACCGAAGTAGGCTTCGATGACCTCAGGGTTGTTCTGGATATCGTTAATATGTCCTTCCACCATCACGCTGCCCTGGGCCAGCACAATGACTGGATCGCAGAGGCGAGCAATCATCTCCATATCGTGTTCAATGACCAGAAAGGTGTAGCCCATCTCGCGGTTCAGGCGCTCAATATTGCCGATCAAATCGCCCAACAGGGTGCGGTTTACCCCGGCGGCGATCTCATCAAGGAGCACCACCTTGGCGTCGGTCATCATGGTGCGGCCAAGCTCCAGCAGCTTCTTCTGGCCGCCGGACAAGTTGCCCGCTAGCTCATTACGCACGTGGTGCAGGCCGACGAAATCAATCACCTCCAGCGCGCGGCGGCGCACCTCGGCTTCTTCTTGGCGCACTATGCCCGGCTTTAACCAAGCGCTGAAAAGGCTTTCTCCCGATTGATGGGGTGGCACCATCATGAGGTTCTCCAGTGCGCTCATCTGACTGAACTCGTGGGCAATCTGGAAGGTACGCAGCAGGCCTTTGTGAAAACGCTGGTCGGCGCTAAGCGCGGTAATGTCTTCACCATTGAGAAGGACGCGGCCGCTATCCGGGGCTAAAGCGCCGGCAATTAGGTTAAACAGGGTAGATTTGCCCGCGCCGTTAGGGCCGATCATACCGGTAATGGAGCCTGCCTCCACCTGAATGGAGCAGTCGTTAATTACCTGCAGGCCGCCAAACGCTTTGTTAACTCGCTGTACATCAATAAGAGGGGTCATGGTGTCTCCACGCGATGCAGGCGGCTAAAAAGCCGCCTGCGTACTGTTATTAAGTTGTTTGTCGTGGTTTTTTTAGCCACCGCTGGCTGGCTGCAAAGGCACCGATAATGAGCAGTGCGCCAAGGGTGGGAATAAGGTAGCCCTCCACCTGCGGAAGGGTGCGTAAAAATACAAAAGCCACGGCGGCGGGGGCCACAAAGCGCACCAGAAACCGCCAGATCTTAAACCAGGTGACGCTGCTGCCCAGTTCCTTCATCACTTCGCTCTGGGTTAGCGCCCAGCCAGCGAATAGGGCTATTAGCAGACCGCCCACCGGCATAAAGATATTGGTCAGTAGCTCAATAAAGTCGAAAGCAGTGCGCCCGAACAGGGCATGGAAAATCGTTCCCTCGGCCCAGAGGTTGAAGCTAACCACGGTCAGTAGACCCATGGCCCACGCGGCGATGACCATAATCACGACCGCCTGGGGGCGGGTCATGTCAAAGCGTTCCACTAAGAAAGCAGCAACGGGCTCAATCAGCGAAATAGAGGAGCTGATAGCGGCGCCCAGAACCAGGATAAAGAATACACCGCCGACCAGAGCGCCAAACGGCATCTCGGCAAATGCCAGCGGAAGGGTAACAAACATCAGGCCAGGGCCTTGCCCGGTTTCTAAACCTGCGCCAAATACTAAAGCAAAAATGGCCAGGCCAGCGACCATCGCCACGGCGGTATCGACAATAGCCACAGCAAAGGCGGTGCGGGTCAGCGATACATCGCTGGGCATATAGGCGCCGTAAGCCATGATGGCCCCCATCCCCAGGCTTAGGGTGAAGAATGATTGGCCCATAGCCTGCAGCCAGCCCTCTAGGCTTAGGTCGGCAATATTAAAGGTAAACAGGAAACTGGCGGCGGCACCTATATCGCCATTCACCACGCCGTAAGCCAGCACCACCAACAAAATCACAAACAGCGCGGGCATCATAATGCGCAGACCTGATTCGATGCCTTTATGAATCCCCATGCCGACAATTAGCGCGGACGCCGCAATGAAGAGGGTGTGATAGAGCGTCATCAGGCCAGGAGCGGCCAACAGAGCTTCAAAACCAGTGCTAATGGTCTTTACATCGGCACCGACCAGTGAGCCGGTCAGCATCAGCCAGGTGTAGTGAATCGCCCAGCCGGCGATCACCGAGTAGAAGCTTAAAATCAAAAACGCCGAGGCGGCACCCAGCCAGCCGATGGTTTCCCAAGCCCTTGAGGTGCCATGGGTTTTGGTCAGGTGCCGCATACCCATAATCGGGCTCTGGCGGCTGGTGCGCCCCAGCATGATCTCGGCAATCAGAATTGGGATGCCGACGGCAAAGATCGTCAGAGCATAGACCAGTATAAAGGCACCGCCCCCGTTTTCACCGGTCAGGTAGGGGAAGCGCCACAGGTTACCCAAACCAACGGCGGAGCCAACCGCAGCGAGAAGAAAAGTGCCTTTATGCGTCCAGACGTTATGACCGCTCATGGGTAAGAGTGTCCGTAATTGGGCGTCAGAATGGGGGTAGGTATCCAAACGCCTGTATGAATATGGTGATGTCAGCGTGCCTTGGACGCGCTGAAGTTAGCGTTACTGTGCGATAGAACGCGACTCCTTTCCAGCCTATTAGCGTTTAGGCTGCGTTTAGGGGACTGTCTTGGCAAAGATCATGGCAAAGGAATGGGCGCAAAGGGCTGATGTTAGGGTAGTAGTGAGTGGTCATAAAAAAACCCGCTTGCGCGGGTTTCTTGGTAGCTAACTGCTTGGAGCGGTTTACTTCTTACTAAAACGCTTACGCTCGGTCTCTTTCAGCAGTTTCTTACGCAGGCGGATGTGCGCCGGCGTCACTTCGACAAGCTCGTCGGAGTCGAGGAACTCGATGGCCTGCTCCAGTGAGAACTTAACCGGCGGGGTCAATACGATGTTTTCATCGTTACCGGTGGAGCGCATGTTGTCGAGCTTCTTGCCTTTGGTAGGGTTAACCACCATGTCATTAGCGCGGTTGTTGATACCGATCAGCATGCCTTCGTAGACTTCCGTGGCATGATCGATAATCAGCTTGCCGCGCTCTTGCAGCGCATACAGCGCATAGGCAAGGGCTTTACCGTCCACCATCGAAACCAATACGCCGTTACGACGCTCGATAGAGGCTTCAGGCTTCAGCGGGCCGTAGTGATCAAAACGGCTGGTCAGGATGCCGGTACCCGAGGTCAGGGTCAAAAACTGGCCACGGAAACCGATCAAACCACGGGCAGGAATGATGAAGTCCAGGCGAACCCGACCTTTACCGTCCGGCAGCATGTTGGTCATCTCACCTTTACGGTAGCCGAGCTCTTCCATGATCGAGCCTTGATGCTGCTCTTCACAGTCGATGATGACCTCTTCGTAGGGCTCCTGCTTCTCACCGTCGATCTCTTTGATGATAACCTCAGGACGGCCCACGGCCAGCTCAAAACCTTCGCGACGCATGGTTTCGATCAGCACCGAGAGGTGCAGTTCGCCACGGCCGGAAACCTTGAACTTCTCAGGGGTTTCGCCCTGTTCAACGCGCAGTGCCACGTTGTGAATCAGCTCTTGATCAAGGCGATCCTTGATATTACGGCTGGTCACAAACTTGCCATCTTTACCGGCGAACGGTGAATCGTTGACCTGGAAGGTCATCGAGACGGTCGGTTCGTCGACGGACAGTGGCGGCAGCGCCTCGACCTTGGCCGGATCACATAATGTATCCGAAATGCATAGGTCGTCGATGCCAGTCACGCAGACGATATCGCCTGCGGTGGCTTCGTTGGTCTGCACGCGCTCAAGGCCCATATGGGTCATGACCTGGCCGATTTTGCCTTTACGCACATTGCCGTCAACGCCGATGATCGATACCTGCTGGTTCGGTTTTACCGCGCCACGCTTGATGCGACCCAGGCCGATAACGCCCACGTAGCTGTTGTAATCCAGCGCGGAGATCTGCATCTGGAAAGGGCCGTCAAGTTCAACCTTGGGCGGTTCAACGATATCGACGATGGCCTGGAACATGGGGTCCATGTTGTCTGCGAGCTCTTCAGGATCCATACCGGCAATGCCGTTTAGGGCAGAGCAGTAGATGATCGGGAAATCGAGCTGTTCGTCAGAAGCCCCGAGATTGTCGAACAGATCAAAAATCTGGTCGATAACCCAGTCAGGACGTGCGCCGGGACGGTCAATTTTGTTGACCACCACGATCGGCCTAAGGCCTTGGGCGAAGGCTTTCTGGGTCACAAAGCGGGTTTGCGGCATCGGGCCATCAACGGCGTCTACTAGGAGTAGCACCGAATCGACCATTGACATAACGCGCTCAACCTCGCCGCCGAAATCGGCGTGCCCAGGCGTATCCACGATGTTGATGTGGTAGCCATTACCTTGGCTATCTTGCCATTGAATGGCCGTATTCTTGGCCAAAATGGTAATGCCACGCTCTTTTTCCTGATCGTTCGAGTCCATGATGCGCTCTTGACCTTCTGCTTTACGGTCAAGGGTGCCGGACTGGCTCAGGAGTTTGTCGACCAGTGTGGTTTTACCATGGTCAACGTGGGCTATGATCGCGACGTTGCGCAGGTTATTAACCGCGCTGGAGTTTTGCTGGTTTTGCATGCTGAGAGAGAACTCTTGTGAACACCCGTTCGTCCACGGGTCGGAAAATGCGGGTCGCAAGGGCTGGCAATTTGCCGACCATCTTGGCTCAGGGCTTGCGTCCAATAGCCATTCTACCATGTCGAAGGCTTCGCTGATATTACTGCCTCTCATATCAACCTTCGTCTAGGAATGTTTTCGCCATGATGCAGCATCCGCTAGACTAGCGCTTTTCCCACTGGGGCAGGAGCATGACCATCGGCAACCTGATGCGTTTGTTAAGCGATGGCGAGGTTCACTCTGGCGAGCAGCTGGGTGAAACGCTGGGTATTTCTCGTGCGGCGGTGTGGAAACAGTTAAAAAAACTGGAAGCACTTGGGGTGGAAATTGTCGCGGTGAAGGGCCGTGGCTATCAACTGGCGCAACGCTTGGAGCCCTTGGAGGGCGCTAAAATCGTTGAACAGTTGCCCGCTCAGGCGCGTCACCACCTTGCGCGGCTGTTTGTTGAAGATCAGTTACCCTCCAGCAATGAGTATCTGCGCCAACGTTTTGAGCAGGGCGCAGGGCATGGTGAAGTGTGCCTGGTTGAGCTGCAGACAGCGGGGCGTGGTCGCCGCGGGCGCGTCTGGTCGACGCCCTGGGGGCAGAGTCTCATGCTCTCGCTGGGCTGGCGCTTTGAGTCAGGTATCGCCGTGCTGGAAGGCTTGAGTTTGGCGGTGGGCGTTGTCGTGGCCCAAGTGCTTGAGCGGCACGGTGTGTCGCCAAAGCTTAAATGGCCAAACGATATCCTGCTCTCTGAGCAGGGGGATGAGCCTGACGATGAGTTAGGCAAGCTGGCCGGTATTCTTATCGAAGTAACTGGGGATGCGGCAGGCCCCTGCGAGGTGGTTATCGGTATTGGTATGAACCTCTGGCTGCCCGAAGCGCAAAGAGCCGCTATCGACCAACCCGTAGCAGCGCTTTTCGAGCGACTGCCTGACATCTCGCGCAATCAGTTGGCTTCAGAGGAGGTGGCTGGTCTGTTGGCCATGTTAGCTACCTTTGAGCAAGATGGTTTTGGCGCCTGGCGTGATGCCTGGAATGAACGCCACGCCTATGCAGGACTGCCGATTCGGGTGATTCAGGGAGAGCAGATCAGCGATGCCATCGCCGGAGAAGTGGATGAGAGTGGTAACCTCTGGGTTACCGAAAATGGTCACTCGCGACGCCTAGCCGGCGGTGAGATTAGCGTGCGCAGGCGTTTATGATTCTGGATCTTGATATCGGCAACACGCTGTCCAAATGGCGGCTCAAGGATGCCGAGAGTAGCGAGATACGTTCCCGGGGAGCAGTGTGGACCCGTGAAGAGTGGCGCCCAGGGGCTGATATTCCCGATCTTGACGTGGTCGAGGCGGTGCGGATATCCAGCGTTGCCAGGGCAGCCGTACTGGAAGAAACGGTCGCCTTGCTGCGCCGCCGGGTGCGCCATGTCCATGTGGCGCACTCCACCCAAGAGGCGCTAGGTGTGATTAACGGCTATGAAGAGCCGGGTCGCCTGGGTGTCGATCGCTGGATGGGGGCGCTGGCGGGCTATCAGTTAGCGGGCGGTTGTTGTGCGGTGGATTGCGGCAGCGCGATAACGATCGACTTTGTACTGCCAGGCGGCCAGCACCTGGGTGGCTTTATTATCCCCGGTCTTCGTTTGATGAAAGAGAGTTTGAAGCTTGGTACACGCAATGTGGCCATCGACCCTGAAAGCGAGGCCGATGAGCTGCTGGAGCCAGGGCGGCGAACCGTTGATGCGGTTAACCACGGTATTTATATGGCCGCTGTCAGTGCCATTAATCGCATTTATAGTGAAGTGTGTGATCAAGAAGGTGTGGCGCTGCCAATGCTGTTAACAGGGGGCGATGCGCGGGTTGTCTCAAGAGGTGTGCAAGTGCCCCATGCCGTGTGGCCGGATATGGTCTATGGCGGCTTAGAGGCGTGCTTTCCGATGACCTTCGCCGAGCGTGCGGGCAAAATGTCAGGCGCGCCAAGGGTGCCTGAGCCGGTAGCGCTAGAAAAGATTCGCGCAGGACTTGCATTCTCCATGCTGCTTTGACAGAATGCAGCGCGTTCCAAGACAGGCAGAAGGTGCCCCGGCATCGCAAGCTACGATAAATTAAGTAATATCTAGCTTGACACTGTTTTGAAGGCTGGCATAATGTGCCGCCACAGTTGGAGAGGTTCCCGAGTGGCCAAAGGGAGCAGACTGTAAATCTGCCGCGAAAGCTTCGAAGGTTCGAATCCTTCCCTCTCCACCAGAATTAAGTGGCAACGATTGCATCGGTGCTGCTGAATGAAAAGCCGGTAGCGGGCATTGTCTACACTTTATAGCTTTTCTACTTATTGTTTCCTGTGAGTTGAAGTTATAAGGCGGCGCGCAGCGGATCGTCATTCTAAGACAGGTTCTGCGGGCGTAGTTCAATGGTAGAACCTCAGCCTTCCAAGCTGATGGTGCGGGTTCGATTCCCGCCGCCCGCTCCAGTTGTTGTGTTTGGCTCATGTAGCTCAGGGGTAGAGCACACCCTTGGTAAGGGTGAGGTCGACGGTTCAATTCCGTCCATGAGCTCCATATTGCAGATCAAGCGAGCGAAGCTCGCTTTTTTTGTCTCTGCGTTTAGGTGGTTTTTTGTGACGCTTAAGCGTAAAGAAGGGGTTGTCAGGTGTGGGATTCTCCGCTACCATGGCGCCCGCTGTTGTATAGGCGGTCGAAAAGACGCTTATTGGCAAGAGTGAGAAGTAGAAAGAAGCAAGAAAGTAGAAAGTCAGTACGACGATACAGGCCAGTAGCTCAATTGGCAGAGCAGCGGTCTCCAAAACCGCAGGTTGGGGGTTCGATTCCCTCCTGGCCTGCCAACCTTCCCCAGGTTGGTATGTCTTTTTCCAAAATTCTTTTATCGTTCGCCGCACCCTGAGGAGTCTCGTTTTTATGAAGCCTGGTTCTGTAAAACATGGCGCCGAGGTGCAACAGACGCGCCATGACGGGCTCAAGTGGGCGGCGGTCGTAGCGCTGCTTGTCGTTGCTGTTGTTGGTAATACCTATTTCGCCGATATTGGCCTGCTCTACCGCGTGCTTGGCGTAGTGCTGTTGTGTGTGATTGCGGGTTTGATTGCGCTGACCACTACCAAAGGGCGTGATTTAGTAGAGCTTGCCAGAAGCGCCAAGAAAGAGATTCAGCGCGTTGTATGGCCGACCCGTCCCGAGACCATTCAGACCACCGCCATTGTGCTGGTGGCTGTTCTGGTGGTCGGGCTAATGCTGTGGTTGATCGACACTCTTCTTGGCTGGGCGATGTCCGGCGTCATTGGTTAGGAGCTTTCATGTCCAAACGTTGGTACGTCGTTCACGCTTATTCTGGCTTTGAGAAGCATGTCATGCGCTCGTTGATCGAGCGTGTGAAAATGTACGGTATGGAAGATCGCTTTGGCGAGATTCTGGTGCCGACTGAAGAAGTCGTTGAAATGCGTGACGGCAAGCGGCGCAAGAGCGAGCGCAAGTTTTATCCCGGCTACGTATTGGTCGAGATGGAGATGGCCGACGAAACATGGCACCTCGTCAATGAGACGCCGCGTGTTATGGGCTTTATCGGTGGTACAAAAGAGAAACCAGCGCCGATTACGTCACGCGAAGCAGATGCAATTCTGATGCGCGTTAAAGACGGTACCGATAAGCCGCGGCCCAAAACGATGTTTGAGCCGGGTCAGTCGGTTCGCGTTGTCGATGGGCCTTTTGCTGATTTTAACGGCGTCGTCGAAGAAGTGAATTATGAAAAGAGTCGTCTGCATGTCAGTGTGCTGATTTTTGGGCGCTCTACGCCTGTTGAGTTAGAATTTTCTCAGGTTGAGAAAGAGTAACGGGTGAGTAGTAAATAGTTAGTAGTAAATAGTTCGTAAGCGGTAGGTTTTAATTCGTGTGGGATGGCTAGTCAGCCGTTTCACTGGTACCGGGGAGCCTTCGGGCGCTATTACCCAACTGGAGTATTAAAGATGGCCAAGAAAGTACAGGCTTATATCAAACTGCAGGTAGCTGCAGGTAAAGCCAATCCAAGTCCGCCGGTAGGCCCAGCGCTGGGTCAGCACGGCGTGAACATCATGGAATTCTGTAAGGCGTTCAACGCCGCGACTCAAGAAATTGAGCCGGGCCTGCCGACGCCAGTCGTGATCACTGTCTACTCTGACCGTAGCTTCACGTTCGTTACCAAAACGCCGCCTGCTGCCGTGCTGCTGAAAAAAGCCGCTGGCATCAAGTCCGGTTCTGGTGAGCCGAACAAGAAGAAGGTCGGCACCGTAACGCGTGAACAGCTTGAAGAGATCGCCAAGGCCAAAGAGCCTGACTTGACGGCTGCGAATCTCGATGCCGCTGTACGCACCATTGCTGGCAGTGCTCGCAGCATGGGCCTAAACGTGGAGGGTCTCTGATCATGGCTAAACTGTCTAAGCGTGCGAAAATTATTCGCGAAAAAGTAGACACTACCAAAGCCTACTCTATTGAAGAAGCGGTAGCACTGCTCGCTGAGCTGTCTACTGTTAAATTCAAAGAGTCCGTTGATGTCGCCATCAATCTAGGCGTTGACCCGCGTAAATCTGACCAAGTGGTGCGTGGCGCTACTGTTATGCCTAACGGTACCGGTAAAGATGTACGCGTTGCTGTCTTCACTCAGGGTGCTAATGCCGATGCCGCTAAAGAAGCTGGCGCCGACATCGTGGGTATGGACGACTTGGCTGAGCAAGTGAAAAAAGGCGTGATGGATTTTGACGTCGTTATTGCTTCGCCCGATGCTATGCGCGTTGTAGGTCAACTAGGTCAAATTCTAGGCCCCCGCGGCCTAATGCCTAACCCGAAAGTTGGCACCGTAACGCCTGACGTGGCGACGGCGGTTAAAAATGCCAAAGCGGGTCAGGTGCGTTTCCGTACTGACAAGAACGGCATCATCCACACTACCCTGGGTAAAGTGGATTTTGACGCCTCAGCGATTAACGGCAACCTGGAAGCACTGGTTGCTGACCTGAAGCGCCTCAAGCCGAGCTCGTCTAAAGGCATTTACTTCAAAAAAATGACCCTGTCTACTACCATGGGCCCGGGTTTGACAATCGATCACTCTGCTTTCGCGTAAGCGAGTCATCGTTGGTTTTTTTGTAGGAACCGAGCAAGAACTTTGCGGTCCCCGTTTGGTGGCTATCACTGGCCGGGGCATCGTCAAAGACCGCAGGTGCCGCGCTTGATCAGTACTTTTTTCGTACTCACCAGCGCGGCTTAATTGCCTCAGAAGCGCCTGCGCAGATGGTGTGGCCGCCAGTTGGTTTAGCTTTAAACGGCTTTCTGGTGAGCACCATCCCCAAGGCTTCCCACTTTGCAGCGTTTTTTGCACAGCAGAGTGGGGAGAGATGGTAACCACCGGAACCTTCTTGGGTTCCGGCACGAAGGAGTGATCACTGTGCCACTAGCACTTGAAGGCAAGAAAGCGATTGTTGCCGAGGTCAGTGAAGCGGCCAAGGGCGCACTCTCCGTCGTAGTTGCTGATTCTCGCGGCGTTACGGTTGGTAAAATGACCGATCTGCGCAAGCAGGCGCGCGAGAATGGTGTAGAGCTACGTGTTGTACGTAACACGCTGGCTCGCCGCGCTCTCGAGGGCACTCAGTGGGAGTGCTTGAACGATAGCTTCGTTGGTCCTACGTTGTTGGCCTTCTCTACTGATCATCCGGGCGCTGCCGCTCGTCTGTTCAAAGAGTTTGCTAAAACGGACAAGAACTTCGAAGTAAAAGCGTTGGCCTACGAAGGTGAGCTGATTCCGGCTGCTGACATCGACCGTCTGGCAACCCTACCGACTCACGACGAAGCAATTGCCAAGTTGATGTCGGTAATGAAAGAAGCCTCCGCTGGCAAGCTGGTTCGTACTCTGGCCGCACTGCGCGACCAGAAGCAAGAAGCCGCCTAAGCAGGTTTTCTTGCAGGTGGCGTCAATGGTTTAACCAGTGCGCTGCCTGAACCGAGCAATGAATCCTGAGTCCTCGGCTGACCGAGACTCCCGCAAAGTTAGGAATGAAACAATGGCACTGTCTAAAGACGATATCATCAATGCTGTAGCCGACATGACCGTAATGGAAGTTGTCGAGCTGATCGAAGCAATGGAAGAGAAGTTCGGCGTTTCTGCCGCTGCTGCTGTAATGGCTGGTCCGGCTGCTGCTGGCGAAGCTGCTGAAGAGCAGACTGAGTTTGACGTTGTTCTGACGTCTGCTGGCGACAAGAAAGTTAACGTGATCAAAGCGGTTCGTGAGATCACCGGCCTTGGCTTGAAAGAAGCTAAAGGTGCTGTTGACGGCGCTCCGGCGACCATCAAAGAAGGCATGTCTAAAGACGACGCTGAAGCAGCTAAAGCCAAGCTGGAAGAAGCGGGCGCAACCGTCGAGCTCAAGTAATTCTTGTGCGGACGGCTTTACGCGCTGCGTAAGCTTCCACGGCTGGCGGCGGGATATCCCGCTGCCGGCCTTTTTCTGTTGTAGCTGGTGTCGAACACTCGGTGATATTGAACGACAGCAGTACTGCTCATTGAGAGTGGCCTCGACAGAAACGTAAAAGCGTTATTGAAGATGGCGTTATTGAAGATAGTGTTATCGACTACAGTGTTATCGACGACTGAGTTATCGAACTAGATTTTCGACGGCGAGCTACCGATTTAGGAGCTTGCTGTCTGTGTCTGACGAAGCTCGAAGGGCAGATGACCACGCATCGGTCACCCATGGTGAACAAGCTGGGGAATACAGATGGCTTACTCATATACTGAGAAAAAACGCATCCGCAAGGATTTCGGCAAACTGCCCCAAGTGATGGATGTGCCTTACTTGCTGGCGATCCAGCTTGATTCCTATTACGACTTCCTCCAGCAAGATCGTTCGCCCGACGAGCGTCACGAGGTCGGTCTGCACGCGGCATTCAAGTCCGTGTTTCCGATTGAGAGCTTCTCCGGCAATGCAGCGCTTGAGTATGTCAGCTACCGCTTTGGTACGCCGGCGTTCGATGTTAAGGAGTGCCAGCTGCGCGGCGTGACTTACTCCGCCCCGCTGCGCGTCAAGGTTCGCTTGATCATCTATGATCGCGACTCCTCGAACAAAGCAATCAAAGATATCAAAGAGCAAGAAGTCTACATGGGGGAAATCCCCCTGATGACTGAGAACGGTACCTTTGTAATCAACGGTACTGAGCGGGTAATCGTGTCCCAGCTCCACCGCTCGCCCGGTGTGTTCTTCGATCACGATAAAGGCAAGAGCCACTCTTCCGGCAAGCTGCTCTACTCAGCTCGCGTAATTCCTTATCGTGGCTCCTGGTTAGACTTCGAGTTTGACCCCAAAGACAACGTATTCGTACGTATTGACCGTCGCCGCAAACTGCCGGCCTCGGTATTGATGCGTGCGCTGGGTATGAACACCGAAGAGATCCTCGCCGAGTTCTTTGAAACCAGCGTCTTCCACATTGAGAAATCCGGTTTCTCTGTGGAGCTGGTACCGTCGCGCCTGCGCGGCGAAACGGCCACTTTCGACATCAAGGATGGCGAAGGCAATGTGATCGTTGAAGAGGGGCGTCGGATTACCCAGAAGCACATTCGTCAGCTTGAAAAAGCTGGCCTTGAGCGTCTGGATGTGCCGATGGAGTACCTGTTCGGCAAAACCCTGGCCAAAGATCAGATTGATTCTAAGACCGGCGAGCTGATCTGCCCCTGCAATACCGAGATCACGCCTGAAGTGCTTGAGCGTATGGCTCAGGGTGGCATTACCCTGGTGGAAACGCTCTACACTAACGATCTTGACTGCGGTTCCTTTATTTCCGACACCTTGAAGCTGGACGCGACGAACTCCGCGCTTGAAGCCCTGGTGGAAATCTACCGCATGATGCGCCCCGGCGAGCCGCCCACCAAAGAGTCTGCCGAGACGCTGTTTAACAACCTGTTCTTCTCTGAGGATCGCTACGACCTCTCTGGCGTTGGCCGCATGAAGTTCAACCGTCGCCTGCGTCGTGATACCGACACGGGCTCCGGTGTGCTGGATCGCAAAGACATCCTCGACGTGCTGCGCGAACTGATCAATATTCGTAACGGCTTCGGTGACGTTGACGATATCGATCACCTGGGTAACCGCCGTATTCGCTGTGTTGGCGAGATGGCCGAGAACCAGTTCCGCGTTGGCCTGGTGCGGGTAGAGCGCGCGGTAAAAGAGCGTCTCTCCATGGCCGAAAGTGAAGGTCTGATGCCCCAAGACTTGATCAACGCCAAGCCGGTTGCGGCGGCGGTGAAAGAGTTCTTCGGTTCCAGCCAGCTTTCCCAGTTTATGGATCAGAACAACCCGCTTTCGGAAGTTACCCACAAGCGTCGTGTGTCTGCACTCGGCCCCGGTGGTTTGACCCGTGAGCGCGCTGGCTTCGAAGTACGTGACGTTCACGCCACGCACTACGGGCGTCTATGCCCGATCGAAACGCCGGAAGGCCCGAACATCGGTCTGATCAACTCCCTGGCGACTTACAGCCACACTAACAGCTACGGCTTCCTTGAGACGCCGTACCGTAAAGTGGTTGACCGTCAGTTGACTGACGATATTGTGCATCTGTCAGCGATTGAAGAGGGCGACTACATTATCGCCCAGGCGTCAGCAGCGGTGGATGAGTCCAACAAGCTCAGTGATGACCTGGTTCAGGTACGTCACCGCGGTGAAACGACCTTCATGCGTCCTGAGCAGGTGACGCTGATGGATGTATCTCCACGTCAGGTTGTATCTGTTGCAGCGGCATTGATTCCGTTCCTGGAGCACGATGACGCCAACCGCGCCTTGATGGGTTCTAACATGCAGCGTCAGGCGGTACCTACCCTGCGCGCCGACAAGCCGCTGGTAGGTACGGGCATGGAGCGCTTTGTTGCCCGTGACTCCGGTGTCTGTGCGGTAGCGAATCGTGGTGGGGTTATCGACTCGGTAGACGCTCGTCGTGTAGTGGTACGGGTTAATGAAGATGAAATCATCGGCGGTGAAGCCGGGGTTGATATCTACAACCTGACCAAGTACACCCGCTCGAACCAGAACACCTGTATGAACCAGCGCCCCATCGTGCGGCCTGGCGACAACGTGGCACGTGGCGATATTCTCGCCGACGGCCCGTCGGTGGATATGGGCGACCTGGCGCTAGGCCAGAACATGCGCATCGCCTTTATGCCCTGGAACGGTTACAACTTCGAGGACTCGATCCTGCTCTCCGAGCGTGTCGTTCAAGAAGATCGTTTCACTACCATCCACATTCAGGAACTAACCTGTGTGTCTCGCGACACCAAGTTGGGCTCAGAAGAGATTACCTCTGATATCCCCAATGTGGGCGAGTCCGCGCTCTCCAAATTGGATGAAGCGGGCGTTGTTTACATCGGTGCTGAAGTTGGCCCCGGGGATATTCTGGTCGGTAAGGTAACACCGAAGGGTGAAACCCAGCTGACGCCCGAAGAGAAGCTGCTACGTGCCATCTTCGGCGAGAAAGCGTCTGATGTTAAAGACACCTCGCTGCGTGCCCCCACCGGCATGAAAGGCACGGTCATCGACGTTCAGGTGTTTACCCGTGACGGCGTTGAGAAGGATTCACGCGCCCTGTCAATCGAGCGCACCCAGCTTGACGAGGTACGTAAGGATCTTCAGGAGACCTATCGTATCGCTGAAGATGCCACCTTCGAGCGTCTAAAGCGCACCCTTGAAGGCCAGGCCGTTAACGGCGGCCCGAACCTCAAGAAAGGTGATGTGCTCGACGAGGCGTACCTGGATGAGTTGCCGCGTCAGCAGTGGTTCAAACTGCGCCTGCAGGATGAGTCCTACAACGAGCTGCTGGCTCAGGCCGACGAACAGCTGGAAACCCGTCGCAAAGAGATGGACGAGCGCTTTGAAGATAAGAAGCGCAAGCTGACCCAGGGCGATGATCTCGCACCGGGCGTGCTAAAAATCGTCAAGGTCTACATGGCGGTTAAGCGTCGCATCCAGCCGGGCGACAAGATGGCTGGTCGTCACGGTAACAAAGGTGTTATCTCAGCGATTATGCCTATCGAAGACATGCCGTTTGACGAGAAAGGCGAGCCGGTTGACGTGGTGCTTAACCCGCTGGGCGTACCGTCGCGTATGAACGTCGGTCAGATCCTTGAGACTCACTTGGGTATGGCGGCACGTGGCTTGGGCGTCAAGATCGAAGCCATGCTGCGCGATGCACGCGGCCAGCAAGTGGCCGAGATTCGTGACTTCCTGGGGCAGATCTACAATACGCAAGGTACGCGTGTTGAAGACCTTGACTCCCTGAGCGACGACGAAATCATCGCCCTGGCGAAGAACCTAAAAGGCGGTGTGCCGATGGCAACACCGGTGTTTGACGGTGCCAAAGAGCACGAAATCAAGCACCTGTTGAAGCTGGCGGACATTCCAGAATCGGGTCAGATGGCCCTGTTCGATGGCCGTACCGGTGACGCTTTTGACCGTCCGGTCACCGTTGGCTACATGTACATGCTGAAGCTTAACCACTTGGTAGACGACAAGATGCATGCGCGTTCTACCGGTTCTTACTCGCTGGTTACCCAGCAGCCCTTGGGTGGTAAGGCGCAATTCGGTGGTCAGCGCTTCGGTGAGATGGAAGTGTGGGCGTTGGAAGCTTACGGCGCCGCATACACGCTACAAGAGATGCTCACCGTCAAGTCGGACGACGTCGAAGGCCGCACCAAGATGTATAAAAACATCGTGGATGGCGACCACACCATGCAGGCAGGCATGCCGGAATCCTTCAACGTACTCGTGAAGGAAATCCGCTCGCTGGGCATCGATATCGAGTTAGAGAGCTAGGAGCCGTCCCATGAAAGATTTGGTGAAAGTACTCAAATCGCAGTCTCAGTCCGAAGAGTTTGACGCGATCAAGATTACCCTGGCGTCGCCGGACATGATTCGCTCCTGGTCGTTTGGCGAGGTGAAGAAGCCTGAGACCATCAACTACCGTACCTTTAAACCGGAGCGGGACGGCCTGTTCTGCGCCAAGATCTTTGGCCCGGTTAAAGACTACGAGTGCCTGTGCGGCAAGTATAAGCGCATGAAGCACCGCGGTATCATCTGCGAAAAGTGTGGCGTTGAAGTGACTAAAGCCGCCGTGCGCCGTGAGCGCATGGGGCACATTGAGCTCGCTTCACCGGTAGCGCACATCTGGTTCTTGAAGTCACTGCCGTCGCGTATCGGCATGTTCCTCGATATGACCCTGCGTGATATCGAGCGCGTGCTCTATTTCGAAAGCTTTGTCGTTATCGATCCAGGCATGACCACGCTGGAGCGTGGTCAGCTGATGAACGATGAGCAGTACTTTGAAGCACTGGAAGAGTTCGGTGATGACTTCGATGCCCGCATGGGTGCCGAAGCCGTTCAAGAGCTGCTCAAAGATATCGATCTGGAAGAAGAGATTAACCACCTGCGCGAAGAGATTCCGCAGACTAACTCCGAAACCAAGATCAAGAAGCTCTCCAAGCGCTTGAAGCTGCTTGAAGCCTTCTACCACTCCGGTAACGCACCGGCGTGGATGGTCATGGAAGTGCTGCCCGTGCTGCCGCCGGATCTGCGTCCGCTGGTACCGCTGGACGGTGGCCGCTTCGCGACCTCGGATCTTAACGACCTTTACCGTCGTGTGATCAACCGTAACAACCGCCTGAAGCGTCTGCTCGATCTCAATGCGCCGGATATTATCGTGCGCAACGAGAAGCGTATGCTTCAGGAAGCCGTCGATGCGCTACTCGACAATGGTCGTCGTGGCCGGGCGATCACGGGCTCTAACAAACGCCCGCTGAAATCGCTCGCCGACATGATCAAAGGTAAGCAGGGTCGTTTCCGTCAAAACCTGCTAGGTAAGCGCGTTGACTACTCTGGCCGTTCGGTGATTACCGTGGGCCCGACCCTGCGTCTGCACCAGTGCGGTCTGCCCAAGAAAATGGCCCTTGAGCTGTTCAAGCCGTTTATCTACTCCAAGCTGCAGTCGCTGGGCTACGCCTCAACGATCAAAGCCGCCAAGAAGATGGTCGAGCGCGAGCTGCCGGAAGTGTGGGACATCCTTGCCGATGTTATCCGCGAGCACCCGGTACTGCTTAACCGCGCACCCACACTTCACCGTTTGGGCATCCAGGCGTTTGAGCCGCTGTTGATCGAAGGTAAAGCCATTCAACTGCACCCGCTGGTATGTGCCGCCTATAACGCCGACTTTGACGGTGACCAGATGGCGGTACACGTACCGCTGACCCTGGAAGCGCAGCTTGAAGCGCGTGCGCTGATGATGGCCACCAACAACGTGCTGTCGCCCGCTAACGGCGAGCCGATCATCGTGCCGTCGCAAGACGTTGTTCTGGGTCTGTACTACATGACCCGCGAGAAGATCAACGCCAAAGGCGAGGGCATGGTGTTCTCTGATCTCAACGAGGTTGAGCGTGCGTTTGGAACCCAGTCAGTATCGCTACACGCACGGGTTAAAGTGCGTCTAGACGAGATCGATATTGAAGAAGAGAGTGGCGAGCGCAGCTTCCACCGCCGTATTTACGATACCACCGTCGGCCGTGCGCTGCTGTTCCGCATTCTGCCCGAAGGCGTGCCCTTCGAGCTGATCGATCAGCCGATGAAGAAGAAGGCGATCTCCAGCCTGATCAACGAAGTGTACCGTCGCGCTGGCCTTAAGCCGACCGTCATCTTCGCTGACCAACTGATGTATACCGGTTTCCGTCTGGCGACCTGGTCCGGCGCCTCAATCGGTGTTAACGACTTCGTTATCCCCGAAGCAAAAACCGAGATCGTTGACGCGGCAGAAGCGGAAGTTAAAGAGATCGAAGACCAGTTCTCCTCTGGCCTGGTAACAGCAGGTGAGAAGTACAACAAGGTTATCGATATCTGGTCCAAGGCCAATGATAAAGTCGCCAAAGCGATGATGGTCGGTATCTCTAAAGAGACTGTCGTCGATCGTGATGGTAACGAAGTTGAGCAGGACTCGTTCAACAGCGTCTTCATCATGGCCGACTCCGGTGCCCGTGGTAGTGCCGCCCAGATCCGCCAGTTGGCGGGTATGCGTGGTCTGATGGCCAAGCCGGATGGCTCGATCATCGAAACGCCAATCGTCGCCAACTTCCGTGAAGGCCTGAACGTACTGCAGTACTTCATCTCGACCCACGGTGCACGTAAAGGTCTTGCGGATACGGCGTTGAAAACCGCCAACTCCGGTTACCTGACTCGTCGTCTGGTAGACGTGGCGCAAGATCTGGTGATCACGGAAGTCGACTGTGGTACCGAAAATGGCTTGACCCTGCATCCGATCATCGAAGGCGGCGATATTATCGTGCCGCTTTCCCAGCGTGTGCTTGGTCGCGTCGTGGCCCAGGATGTTGTCGATCCAGGCAGCGAGGAAGTCTTGATTCCGCGCAATACGCTGCTCGACGAGAAGTGGTGTGCTGAGCTCGATACCATGGGCGTGGATGAGATTATTGTGCGCTCGACCATTACCTGTGATACCCCGCACGGCGTGTGTTCGTCCTGTTATGGTCGTGACCTTGCTCGTGGCCACCAGGTCAACATCGGTGAGTCCGTCGGTGTTATCGCCGCGCAGTCCATTGGTGAGCCGGGTACCCAGTTGACCATGCGTACCTTCCACATCGGTGGTGCGGCATCGCGCTCCTCTGCGGTCGATAGCGTACAGGTTAAGCACGGCGGTAAAGTTCGCCTGCACAACATTAAGCACGTTGAGCGTGCCGACGGGAAGCTGGTAGTGGTGTCCCGCTCTAGCGCCCTGGCCGTTGCTGACGACCATGGTCGTGAGCGTGAGTACTATAAGCTCCCTTACGGTGCCGAGCTCTCTGTACGCGACGGCGACGTGGTCGACGCGGGTGCGACGGTCGCTAAATGGGATCCACACACTCACCCGATCGTTGCTGAAGTAGAAGGTAAGGCGCAGTTCATCGATCTCGACGAAGGTGTCACCATGCACCGTAGTGTCGATGAGATGACCGGTCTCTCCTCCATTGAGGTGATCGAGTCGGCGGCCCGCCCCATGGCTGGTCGCGACAAGCGCCCAATGGTTATGCTGCAAGACAGCGCTGGCGAGTACGTCTCTGTATCGGGCTCTAACACCCCGGTTCAGTACCTACTGCCGGGTAACTCCATTATCTCCGTCGATGATGGTGTCACTATTGGTGTGGGTGAAGTGGTTGCCCGTATCCCGGTAGAAGCGTCGGCGAACAAAGATATCACCGGTGGTCTGCCGCGGGTTGCTGACTTGTTCGAAGCACGTAAGCCGAAAGAGTCCTCGATCCTGGCCGAGATCAGCGGTGTGGTCAGCTTTGGTAAAGAGACCAAAGGTAAGCGTCGTTTGACGATTACCCCGGAGTCTGGCGATCCGTTTGAGGCGCTGATTCCGAAGTGGCGTCAAATCGCCGTCTTCGAAGGCGAAACTGTCGAGAAGGGCGAAGTGATTTCCGATGGCCCGAGTAATCCTCACGATATCCTGCGCCTGCTGGGTGTTGAGGAACTTGCCAAGTACATCACTGCCGAAGTGCAAGACGTTTACCGTCTGCAGGGTGTAGGAATCAATGACAAGCATATCGAAGTGATTGTGCGTCAGATGCTGCGCAAGGTAGAGATCACCGATTCGGGCGACTCTGACTTCATTACTGGTGATCAGGCAGAACTGGTTCGCGTACTGGAGCAGAACGAGCGGCTTGAAAAAGAGAAGAAATTCCCGGCCAAGTATCAGCGTATGCTGCTGGGTATCACCAAGGCCAGTCTGGCCACCGAGTCGTTCATTTCCGCGGCCTCCTTCCAGGAGACAACCCGCGTACTGACCGAAGCAGCGGTGACAGGCAAACGCGATTACTTGCGCGGCCTGAAAGAGAATGTGGTGGTTGGTCGTCTGATACCGGCAGGTACGGGCTTGACTCACCACGCAGAGCGTCGTCGCAAGCGCGAAGACGTTGAGCAACTGTTCAATCCTTCGGCTACCGAAGTCGAACAGGAGCTGGGTGCCCAGTTGACCGCCCTCGACTCTGACGATGAGCTGTAGGCCAGGCGCCCAACGCAGTAGGTAACATGAGTAAGTAAAACGAGTAGCTGACCTGAAAAAAACGTCACCTTGCCGGTAAAACCGCCGGCAAGGCTTGACGACACCCAGGGTCAGCCTTTAGAATGCGCAGCCTTTAACAGTGGGGTGGGTGCGCCCGCATCCGCTGCATATATTTGTTAAAAGGCTAAGGCAACCATTGGAGTCAGCTAAACACCATGGCAACGATTAATCAGCTAGTGCGCAAGCCGCGCAAGCGCCCCGTCACCAAAAGTGACGTGCCAGCGCTGCAGGCCTGTCCGCAAAAACGCGGCGTATGTACGCGCGTTTACACCACCACCCCGAAGAAGCCTAACTCGGCTCTGCGTAAGGTTTGCCGTGTGCGCCTTACCAACGGCTTTGAAGTCTCTTCTTACATCGGTGGTGAAGGTCACAACCTTCAAGAACACTCTGTCGTTTTGATTCGCGGCGGCCGTGTAAAGGATTTGCCAGGTGTGCGTTATCACACCGTACGTGGCGCCCTTGACACCTCCGGCGTTCAGAATCGTCGTCAGGGTCGTTCTAAATACGGTACTAAGCGTCCTAAGTCCTAAGGGCTAAGTCCTAAGGGATTGGGTTGCTGTGCAGCACTGCCCTGTTAGACGGGCTTGTTGAGTAACGATTTTTACGAATTTGACGGTCTGATAAGAGTAAGGTCGGGCAGCGCTTGTGGGGTTTGAATAGCGTACACAGGTTGCATGGGTTCCGGGTTTACCTGAAAGATCCTTAATTGAGGGCTTATCATGCCTAGAAGAAGAGTAGTAGCTAAACGCGAGATTCTGCCGGATCCTAAGTTCGGAAGTGAGCGTCTGGCGAAGTTCATGAACCACCTGATGGTCAGCGGCAAGAAGTCCATAGCTGAGCGTATCGTCTACGGTGCGTTGGACAAGGTTGCCGAGCGTAGTAAAGAAGATCCGCTGGAGATCTTCGACAAAGCGCTGGAAGCCATCCAGCCAATGGTCGAAGTGAAGTCGCGCCGTGTAGGTGGTGCGACCTATCAGGTGCCGGTTGAAGTACGTCCGTCTCGTCGTCAAGCGCTGGCAATGCGCTGGCTGGTAGACGCGGCGCGTCGTCGCGGTGAGAAAACCATGGTGCAGCGTCTGGCGGGTGAAATGCTGGATGCCGCTGAAGGTAAAGGTTCTGCCGTTAAGAAGCGCGAAGACGTGCATCGCATGGCAGAAGCCAACAAGGCCTTCTCGCACTACCGTTTCTAAGGTACGCGTTTCTAAGGTCAGCGTTTCTAAAATCGGCGTTTCTAAGTACGGCGTTTTTAAGTATGGCTTTAGGGTTTTAATATGCACGTTGTTCAGCATGGCGAAGTGTTTGCTGAGCCGCTCTGTTGTAATGCCTAACCGCTACCCTGCAGGGGTGGCGGCGGTCGCATAAGCCTCGCTTGCATACGCCGCTAAATTAACGAGCATCGCCAACAAACGGGAGTTTCACCGTGGCACGCAAGACTCCACTAAATCGTTACCGTAATATCGGTATCGTCGCTCACGTCGACGCGGGTAAAACCACGACGACCGAGCGTGTACTTTTCTACACCGGCCTTTCCCACAAAGTGGGCGAAGTGCACGATGGTGCTGCGACCATGGACTGGATGGAGCAGGAGCAGGAGCGTGGTATTACTATCACCTCAGCTGCAACCACCTGTTTCTGGCAGGGCATGAGCAAGCAGTTCCCTGAGCACCGTATCAACATTATCGATACCCCGGGGCACGTTGACTTCACCATTGAAGTTGAGCGTTCGCTGCGCGTACTCGATGGTGCGGTCGTTGTACTGTGCGGCTCTTCCGGTGTTCAGCCGCAGACTGAAACAGTATGGCGCCAAGCCAACAAGTATGAAGTTCCGCGTATGGTTTTCGTCAACAAGATGGACCGTACCGGCGCTGACTTCTTCATGGTTGTAAACCAGTTGAAAGAGCGTTTGGGTGCCAACGCTGTGCCGATCCAGATTAACTGGGGCACGGAAGAGGACTTTAGAGGCGTTATCGACCTGATTCAGATGAAGGCTATCCTGTGGGATGAGGAGAGCCTGGGTATGAATTATGATCTCGTGGATATTCCGGCTGAATTGCAAGAAACAGCTGCGAAGTATCGCGAAGAGATGGTCGAAGCGGCTGCCGAAGGCTCTGACGAGCTGATGGAGAAGTATCTCGAAGGCGGCGAGCTGTCGATTGAAGAGATCAAGGCTGGCCTGCGCGCGCGCACCCTGGCTAACGATATCGTTCTGGTGACCTGTGGTTCTGCCTTTAAGAACAAAGGCGTTCAGGCAGTGCTGGATGGCGTTATCGAATACATGCCTTCGCCGACAGAAGTTAAGGCGATCGAAGGTGAGCTTGACGATAAAGATGGTACTGTCGATACCCGTGAGGCTGATGACAGTGCGCCGTTTGCGGCTTTGGCGTTTAAAATCGCCACCGATCCCTTCGTTGGTACGCTGACCTTTATCCGCGTCTACTCGGGTGTTCTGAAATCTGGTGACGGTGTGTATAACTCCGTTAAGCAGAAGAAAGAGCGCGTTGGTCGTATCGTTCAGATGCACGCCAACTCTCGCGAAGAGATCAAAGAAGTTCTGGCGGGCGACATCGCTGCTTGTATCGGTCTGAAAGACGTCACCACGGGTGATACCCTGTGCGACATCGATAACAAGATCGTTCTCGAGCGCATGGAGTTCCCGGATCCGGTTATCTCGGTAGCCGTAGAACCTAAGTCTAAGGCAGACCAAGAGAAAATGGGTGTTGCTCTGGGCAAGCTTGCTCAAGAAGATCCCTCTTTCCAGGTCAAGACCGACGAAGAGACCGGCCAGACGATTATTTCTGGTATGGGTGAGCTTCACCTGGATATCCTCGTTGACCGTATGCGTCGCGAGTTTAAGGTTGAAGCCAATATCGGTAAGCCGCAGGTTGCTTACCGTGAAACCATTCGCGGCAGCATTGAGCAAGAAGGCAAGTTCGTACGTCAGTCCGGTGGTCGTGGTCAGTATGGTCACGTTTGGCTACGTATTGAGCCGCTGACAGCAGAAGAGAAGGGTGAAGGCGAAGACGAACTGTTCTTCAAGTTCAACTCAGAAATCGTGGGTGGCACGGTTCCAAAGGAATACGTACCTGCGGTTGAGAAGGGTGCTTTTGAGCAGCTCAAAAACGGCGTCATCGCGGGTTACCCGATGATCGACGTTAAAGTAACGCTGTTTGATGGCTCCTTCCACGACGTGGACTCTAACGAGACTGCGTTTAAGATTGCTTCTTCTATGGCAGTAAAAGAAGGTGCCAGGAAGGCCAAGGCCGTGCTGCTGGAGCCGGTGATGAAGGTCGAAATCGTGACCCCCGAAGAATTTATGGGTGACGTCATGGGCGACCTGAGCCGTCGTCGCGGCCTGGTGCAGGGTATGGATGACTCCTCTTCTGGTAAAGTCATCCGTGCGACGGTGCCATTGGGTGAGATGTTCGGTTATGCAACCGATCTGCGCTCACAAACCCAGGGCCGTGCGAGCTACTCTATGGAGTTCTCGAAGTACGACGAGGCGCCCTCCAGCGTCGTTGAAGCCGTCATCAATCAAAACGGTTAACCGTTAGCTAACGTAAAGAGGTTATAGCAGTGGCTAAGGAAAAATTTGAACGTTCCAAACCGCACGTCAACGTCGGCACCATTGGTCACGTCGACCACGGTAAAACGACCCTGACTGCGGCCCTGACCCGCGTGTCTGCTGAGGTTTTCGGCGGCGACTGGCGTGAGTTTGATACCATCGATAACGCTCCTGAAGAGCGTGAGCGCGGTATCACCATCGCTACTTCCCACGTGGAATATCAGTCTGAAGATCGTCACTACGCGCACGTCGACTGCCCGGGGCACGCCGACTACGTCAAGAACATGATCACCGGTGCTGCGCAGATGGACGGCGCGATCCTGGTATGTTCTGCCGCTGACGGCCCGATGCCGCAGACTCGCGAGCACATCCTGCTGTCTCGTCAGGTTGGCGTACCGTTCATCGTTGTGTTCCTGAACAAAGCGGACATGGTCGATGATGAAGAGCTGCTCGAGCTGGTTGAGATGGAAGTTCGTGAGCTTCTCGATCAGTACGACTTCCCGGGCGACGACACGCCGATCATCACTGGTTCTGCGCTGATGGCACTGAACGGTGAAGATGACAAAGGCATGGGTACGACTGCCGTTGCCAATCTGATCAAAGCTCTGGATGCTTACATCCCTGAGCCGGAGCGTGCTATTGATCAGCCGTTCCTGATGCCGATCGAAGACGTGTTCTCTATCTCTGGTCGCGGTACTGTTGTTACCGGTCGTGTAGAGCGCGGCATCGTTAAAGCGGGCGAAGAAGTGGAAATCGTGGGTATCCGCGACACCACCAAAACGATCGTTACCGGTGTTGAAATGTTCCGTAAGCTGCTCGACGAAGGTCGTGCTGGTGAGAACGTTGGCGCCCTGCTGCGTGGTACTAAGCGTGATGACGTCGAGCGTGGCCAAGTACTGGCCAAGCCGGGCACCATCAACCCGCACACTACCTTCGAAGCAGAAGTTTACGTACTGTCCAAGGAAGAGGGTGGTCGTCACACGCCTTTCTTCAAGGGCTACCGTCCGCAGTTCTACTTCCGTACCACTGACGTAACAGGTACTTGTGAACTGCCGGAAGGCGTTGAAATGGTCATGCCAGGTGACAACGTTCAGATGGTTGTTACCCTGATCGCTCCGATCGCAATGGACGAAGGCTTGCGCTTCGCTATTCGTGAAGGCGGCCGTACTGTCGGTGCTGGCGTTGTGGCCAAAATCGTCAAGTAAGCAGCATGCTTGAATGATGAAGGGGGCTCTGATGAGCCCCCTTTTCTGCGCACCAACAGCAAATGTTTGACATGGGCTTTTGGCGTGCCTATAATGCGCATCCTTTGAATGCGTGGGTAGACGGCTCGCGCCGTCGACATCCATTGGAGTTTAGGGCAAATGCAGAACCAAAAGATTCGCATTCGGTTGAAAGCTTTCGACCATCGCCTGATCGATCAGTCTACAGCGGAGATTGTTGAAACCGCTAAACGTACTGGTGCTCAGGTTCGTGGTCCGATTCCGCTGCCGACCAACCGCGAGCGTTACACCATTCTGATCTCGCCGCACGTCAACAAAGATGCGCGTGACCAGTATGAGATTCGTACGCACAAGCGTGTGCTCGACATTGTTGAGCCGACCGAAAAAACTGTTGATGCTTTGATGAAGCTTGATCTCGCCGCAGGCGTAGACGTGCAAATCAAACTCAACTAATTACACTAGTCACTTTGCGGCCCAGCGCTCATCGCTCTTCGTAAAGAGTTGGCATGAGCAGCAGCCGCCGCGCCGTGAGGCGCCACACAATGTGCTAGTGGAATGCTCTGGAAAGGGCAGCCATAGCGGGTGATAGCCCCGTACACTATAGGAGACTGAGTATGACTATCGGTTTAGTCGGTAAAAAGGCCGGGATGACCCGTGTCTTTACCGAAGACGGCGCGTCTGTGCCCGTAACCGTTATTGAAGTTGATCCTAATCGTGTTACACGCGTTAAATCTGTCGAATCTGACGGTTACGCAGCGATTCAGGTCACATCTGGCTCTCGCAAAGCTAAGCACCTCACCAAAGCGCAGGCTGGTCAGTTTGCCAAGGCGGGTGTTGAAGCTGGTCGTGCACTGATGGAGTTTCGTCTTGCAGAAGGCGAAGAGATTCCTGAAGTGGGCGGCGAAATCACCGTATCCCTCTTCGAAGCTGGTCAAATGGTTGACGTGACTGGCACCTCTAAGGGTAAAGGCTTCCAGGGTGCTGTTAAGCGCTGGAACTTCCGTACCCAAGATATGACTCACGGTAACTCTCTGTCGCATCGCGCGCCGGGTTCTATCGGCATGTGTCAGACTCCGGGTCGCGTTTTCAAAGGCAAAAAGATGGCCGGTCAAATGGGTAACGCCCGTTGCACCGTGCAGAGCCTTGAGATCGTCCGTGTCGACGCCGAGCGTAACCTGCTGCTGATTAAAGGCGCCGTACCGGGTGCTCCCGGTAGTGACGTTATCGTTCGCAGCGCCGTGAAAGCAGGCTGAAGGGGATAATTACCAATGAATCTGAATCTTGCTGCAGGCGCGGGTACCGTTGAAGTAGCCGACGCCACTTTTGGCAAAGAATTCAACGAAGCGCTCGTTCACCAGGTTGTCACTGCCTATTTGGCGGCTGGTCGTCAGGGAACCCGCGCACAAAAGAGTCGTTCCGACGTGCGTGGCGGTGGTAAAAAGCCGTGGCGTCAGAAAGGCACCGGTCGTGCACGTGCCGGTACCATCCGCTCTCCGCTATGGCGTAGTGGTGGCGTAACCTTCGCGGCGCGTCCGCAAGACTACACCCAGAAGGTTAACCGCAAGATGTACCGTGCAGCGATGCGCTCCATCTTGTCAGAGCTGGTACGTCAAGAGCGTTTAGTCGCGATTGAAGAGTTCGTCGTCGATGCGCCTAAGACCAAGCAGGTAGCTGCCAAGCTAAAAGAGCTCAACCTTGAAAAAGTGTTGATCGTCACTGAAAAAGTTGACGAAAAGCTCTATTTGGCCGCACGCAACCTTCCCCACGTTGACGTGGTGGATGTCGCGGCAGCTGACCCGGTAAGTCTGGTCGCCTTTGATAAGGTGCTGATTACCGTCTCCGCCCTGCGTAAATTCGAGGAGAAGCTGGCATGAACCAGGAACGCGTATTTAAGGTTCTGCTTGGGCCGCACGTGACCGAAAAGGCCGCAATGGCAGCCGAGCGCAACCAGTACGTTTTCAAGGTGGCATCTGATGCTACCAAGCCCGAGATCAAGAAAGCCGTTGAAGCACTTTTCGGCAAGAAGGTCGGCAGTGTTCAGGTACTGAACATGAAGGGTAAAACAAAGCGTACTGCGAACGGCGTTGGCCTGCGTAAGGGTTACCGCAAAGCGTATGTGACCCTGGCTGCGGGTGAAACGCTCGAAGACTTCTCTGGCGCCGAATAAGGGCAGGAGTACGGATAATGGCAATCGTCAAGACCAAACCCACTTCCGCCGGTCGTCGCCACGTCGTCAAGATCGTTGGTGAGGAACTGTTTAAAGGCCGTGCTTATGCACCGCTTTTAGAAAAACAGTCCAAGTCCGGCGGCCGTAACAACTACGGTCGTATCACCACCCGCCACGTGGGCGGTGGTCATCGTCACCACTATCGGTTGATCGATTTCAAACGCACCAAGGATGGCATTCCTGCCACCGTTGAGCGTCTTGAGCACGATCCCAACCGCAGTGCGCACATTGCGCTGCTGAAGTATGCCGATGGTGAGCGTCGTTACATCATTGCACCGAAAGGTGTCAGCGCGGGTGACGTGCTGGAATCTGGTGTTAACGCGTCAATCAAGAAAGGCAATGCCTTGCCGCTGCGTAACGTCCCGTTGGGTTCTACGGTGCACTGCATCGAACTCAAGCCGGGTAAAGGTGCGCAGATTGCTCGCAGTGCCGGTACAAGCGCCCAGTTGGTTGCTCGTGAAGGTAACTATGCCACCCTGCGTCTTCGCTCTGGCGAAATGCGTAAAGTGTTGGCCGAGTGCCGCGCGACCTTGGGTGAAGTGAGCAACTCTGAGCACAGCCTGCGTCAACTTGGCAAGGCCGGTGCGAAGCGCTGGAGAGGCGTGCGTCCGACTGTTCGCGGTGTCGCGATGAACCCAGTCGATCACCCGCATGGTGGTGGCGAAGGCCGCACCAGTGGTGGTCGTCACCCGGTATCCCCATGGGGTGTGCCGACTAAGGGTCACAAGACGCGTAAGAACAAGCGCACCGACAAGCTGATCATTCGTCGTCGTAATAAGACGCGTTGATCTAAATTGCCAAGACATTAAGAGGTAACGGCTGTGCCACGTTCACTAAAGAAAGGTCCCTTCATTGACCTTCATCTTTTGAAGAAGGTAGAGGCTGCAGTGGAGAAGAACGACCGTAAACCGATCAAGACCTGGTCGCGTCGTTCTATGATCCTGCCCAATATGGTAGGCCTCACTATCGCGGTCCATAACGGTCGCCAACACGTCCCGGTGCATGTATCCGAGGAAATGGTTGGCCACAAATTGGGCGAATTCGCTGCAACCCGCACTTACCGTGGGCATGCGGCGGATAAAAAAGCCAAACGGTAAGCCAGAGAGGATTGAGAGATGGAAGTCACAGCTAAGCTGCTTGGCGCTCGTTTATCCGCCCAGAAGGCCCGTTTGGTGGCTGACCAGGTGCGCGGTAAACCTGTCGCCGAGGCACTCGACCTGCTGACCTTCTCACCGAAGAAGGCTGCCAAGCTGGTTAAGAAGGTGCTGCAATCCGCGATTGCAAACGCGGAAGAAAATAACGGCATGGATATTGACGAGCTGCGTGTCTCGACCATCTGCGTCGATGAGGGCATGACGCTCAAGCGTATCAAGCCGCGTGCCAAGGGGCGTGCGGATCGTATCTTGAAGCGCACGTGCCACATCACCGTCAAGGTAGCCGAGAAGTAGGAGTCGACCGATGGGTCAGAAAGTCAATCCAACAGGCATTCGACTGGGCATCGTCAAAGACCATGCTTCTGTCTGGTATGCTGAGCGCGGCGCTTACGCCGATAAGCTCAATAACGATCTCGAAGTGCGTAGCTTCCTGGAAGAGCGGCTTAAAAGCGCTTCCGTAAGCCGCATCCACATCGAGCGTCCGGCAAACAATGCCCGCATCACCATTCACACTGCCCGTCCGGGTATCGTGATCGGTAAGAAAGGTGAAGATGTCGACCGTCTGCGTCGCGATCTCACCCAGATGATGGGTGTTCCCGTGCATGTGAACATCGAAGAAGTTCGCAAGCCGGAGCTGGATGCCAAGCTAGTCGCTGCTAACGTAGCGGGTCAGCTTGAGCGTCGCGTCATGTTCCGTCGTGCGATGAAGCGCGCGGTACAGAACGCAATGCGTCTTGGCGCTGGTGGCATCAAGATTCAGCTGTCAGGTCGTCTTGGTGGCGCTGAAATCGCACGTACCGAATGGTACCGCGAGGGTCGCGTTCCGCTGCACACACTGCGTGCGGATATCGACTACGCCACTTACGAAGCTCACACCACCTATGGCGTTATCGGCGTCAAAGTGTGGATCTTCAAGGGTGAAATCCTCGGCGGTATCGAGGAAGTACGTGCCAAGGCTAAGCAGCAGCAGCCTACCGGCAACGCGCCCAAGAAGAAAGGTTCCAGGTAAGGGGAGAGCGAGTCGATGTTACAGCCCAAGCGTATGAAATTCCGCAAGATGATGAAAGGCCGCAACCGTGGCCTGGCGCATCGCGGAAGCAAGATCAGCTTCGGGGAATACGGCCTTAAAGCTACTGGTCGCGGCCGCATCACTGCGCGTCAGATCGAAGCAGGCCGTCGTGCGATCACACGTCACGTAAAACGTGGCGGTAAAATCTGGATCCGCGTCTTCCCTGATAAGCCGATCTCCAAGAAGCCGCTCGAAGTTCGTATGGGTAAAGGTAAAGGTTCTGTTGAGTACTGGGTTGCCCAGATCCAACCGGGTCGGGTCCTGTATGAAATTGAAGGCGTGTCGGAAGAGCTCGCACGTGAAGCGTTTGAGCTTGCCGCACAGAAAATGCCCTTATCCACCACCTTTGCGAAACGGACGGTGATGTGATGAAAGCCCAGGAAATTCGTGAAAAGTCCGCAGGAGAGCTCCAGGAGCAACTCCTCGAACTCCTCCGCGAGCAGTTTAACCTGCGCATGCAGAAGGCCACTGGCCAACTGAGCCAGACTCATCTGCTCAAGCAGGTCCGCCGGGATATCGCCCGCGTTAAGACTTTGCTCAACGAGAAGGCAGGTGATTGAGATGGCCGAAGAAAACACAAAGCGTACGCTCACCGGTAAAGTGGTGAGCGATAAGATGGACAAGTCCATCGTCGTCATGATCGAGCGGCGCGAGCGTCACCCGATCTACGGAAAATACGTTAAGCGCTCCACCAAGCTGCACGCCCATGATGAGGCGAACCAGGCTAAGGCTGGCGATACGGTCTCTATTCAAGAGTGCCGTCCGCTTTCCAAGAAAAAAGCTTGGACGCTGGTCGAGGTGGTTGAACACGCCAAGGGTTAATCCCTGGGCTTGTCAATCAGTGCAGTCAGATTAGGTTTGGAGAAAACCGATGATTCAGACTCAGACAATGCTGGATGTCGCCGACAACAGCGGAGCGCGCCGGGTGCAGTGCATCAAGGTGTTAGGCGGTTCACATCGTCGTTACGCTCGCGTTGGTGATATCATCAAGGTCACGGTTAAGGAAGCGATTCCGCGTGGCAAGGTCAAAAAAGGCCAGGTGCTAAAAGCGGTCGTGGTCCGGACCCGTAGTGGCGTCCGTCGTCCCGACGGTTCGCTCATCCGTTTCGATGGAAATGCGGCAGTTTTGTTGAATAACACCAACGAACAGCCCATCGGTACCCGTATTTTTGGGCCGGTGACTCGTGAACTTCGTAATGAAAAGTTCATGAAGATCATTTCCTTAGCGCCTGAAGTGCTGTAAGGAGCGAGGCGGATATGCAAAAGATCAAACGTGACGATGAAGTCATCGTCATCGCCGGGAAGGATAAAGGCAAGCGTGGCACCGTTAAGCGGGTATTAGATAACCGCTTTCTGGTGTCCGGTGTGAACATGATTAAACGTCACACCAAGCCAAATCCCATGGCGGGTAATCAGGGCGGTATCGTCGAGCGTGAGGCTCCGATTCACGCGTCCAACGTAGCCATCTTCAATTCGGAGACCGGTAAGGCGGATCGCGTCGGCTTCCAAGTGAAGGAAGACGGTACCAAGGTACGTATCTACAAGTCGACGCAGACGCAGATCGACGCCTAACGCGAGTCGGGTAGCAAAATGGCGAACTTGAAAGAACGTTATCAAAACGAGGTAGCAGCTCAACTCAAAGAAGAGTTCAGCTATGCCAACGTTATGCAGGTACCCCGGATCACGAAAGTGACTCTGAATATGGGTATCGGCGAAGCAGTCAACGATAAAAAGTTGATTGACAATGCCATCGGCGACCTAGAGAAACTCTCTGGTCAAAAACCGTTGGTGACCAAGGCACGTAAGTCCATCGCGGGCTTCAAGGTGCGTGAAGGTTGGCCAATCGGCATCAAGGTAACACTGCGCGCTGAGCGTATGTGGGACTTCTTGGATCGTTTGGTTTACATCGCGATTCCCCGCGTGCGTGACTTCCGTGGTCTCAACCCGAAGTCTTTCGACGGTCGTGGTAATTACTCCATGGGTGTGCGTGAGCAGATCATCTTCCCGGAGATCGAGTATGATAAAATCGATCGCATCCGGGGGTTGGACGTCACTATCACAACGACCGCCAAAACCGACGAGGAAGGTCGTGCGCTGCTAACCGCGCTGAACTTCCCGTTCAAGAAATAGGGGCGAGATCATGGCTAAAAAAAGTATGGTAGAGCGTGAGCTTAAGCGTACTCAGCTGGTCGCGAAGTATGCGGCCAAGCGCGCTGAACTCAAGAAGATCATCTCAGACGTGAACACGTCTGAGGAAGACCGCTTCGAGGCGACGCTGAAGCTGCAGCAACTGCCGCGCGACTCAAGCCCGGTGCGTCAGCGTAACCGCTGCCGTATTACCGGTCGTCCGCACGGTTTTTACAACAAGTTCGGCCTTGGCCGTAACAAGCTGCGTGAAGCCGCCATGCGTGGCGACGTTCCTGGGTTGAAAAAATCCAGTTGGTAACGCCACGTAGAATTATCAGGAGCGCACATTAAATGAGCATGCAAGACACTCTGGCGGATATGTTTACCCGTATCCGCAATGCGCAGATGGCCACCAAGGAGACGGCAACTATGCCGTCCTCCAAGTTGAAAGTGCAAGTGGCCCGAGTGCTAAAGGAAGAAGGCTACATTGCCGACTTTGCGGTAGCGGAGGGCGCTAAGCCCGAGCTAACCGTAACTCTCAAGTACTTTGAGGGTAAGCCGGTCATTGAGCACATTCAGCGGGTTTCCAAGCCGTCCCTGCGTCGCTACATGGGTAAGGACAACTTGCCCAAGGTTGCCGATGGCCTGGGTATCGCGATTGTCACCACATCCAATGGTGTCATGACCGATCGTGCCGCGCGCCAAGCGGGTGTCGGTGGCGAAGTCATCTGCACCGTATTCTAGGAGGCTGGAATGTCCCGCATAGCGAAATATCCGGTTAAAGTGCCTGCCGGCGTTGAGATTAAAATCAATGCTGACCAGCTGACCGCCAAAGGCGGCCAGGGCACGCTATCTATGCCCATCCACTCTGATGTAGTGGTCGGTCAAGAAGATGGCCAGCTGACCTTCGCCCCGAGTGAGTCTGCCAAGAGCTGGGCCATGGCCGGTACTACCCGCGCCTTAGTTCAGAACCTGGTAACGGGCGTATCCGAGGGTTTTACACGGACTCTCGAAATTGTTGGCGTCGGTTATCGTGCCCAAGCTAAGGGCCAGACGCTCAATCTTTCACTGGGCTTCTCGCACCCGGTCGACTACGAACTGCCTGAAGGTGTGTCAGCGGAAACGCCGAAGAACACCGTTATCGTGCTGAAAAGCGCCGATAAGCAGCAGCTCGGCCAGTGCGCCGCGGAAATCCGCGCCTTCCGTCCCCCCGAGCCGTATAAAGGCAAGGGTGTTCGGTACGCCGACGAGCAGGTGCGTCGCAAAGAAGCCAAGAAGAAGTAAGGCAGGGTTATGAACGCGAAGAAAGAATCTCGTCTCCGTCGTGCCCGCCGCGCTCGCGCAAAGATCCGCGAGCTGGGCGTGTATCGCCTGTGCGTCAACCGTACCCCGCGTCACATCTATGCGCAGATTATCTCGCCGGATGGTGGCAAAGTGCTAGCCAGTGCTTCTACGCTGGACAAAGCACTGCGCGAGGGTGCGACCGGCAACTCAGATGCGGCCTCTAAAGTAGGTGCTCTGATTGCTGAACGCGCTAAAGAAGCAGGCATCACCCAGGTGGCCTTCGACCGTGCTGGCTTTAAGTATCACGGCCGCGTCAAGGCGCTGGCCGACGCCGCACGTGAAGGCGGCCTGGAATTCTAAAGGGTTTTACGATGGCGAAGAACGAACAGCAAAGCGGTGATCTGCAAGAGAAGTTAGTGCAGGTCAACCGCGTCGCCAAGGTGGTCAAGGGTGGTCGTATTTTCGGCTTCACCGCGCTGACCGTCGTTGGTGATGGTAAAGGTCGTGTCGGTTTCGGTCGTGGCAAGGCGCGTGAAGTGCCTGTCGCAATCCAGAAAGCGATGGATCAAGCTCGTCGCAACATGGTCAAGGTGAACCTTGCTGGCCATACGCTGCAGTACCCGGTCAAAGCCCGTCACGGTGCTTCCAAGGTGTACATGCAGCCGGCTTCAGAAGGTACCGGTATTATCGCCGGTGGCGCCATGCGCTCTGTACTAGAGCTTGCCGGTGTCCACGACGTACTGGCCAAGTGCTACGGTTCCACCAACCCGGTTAACGTGGTTCGAGCGACTGTTAAAGGTCTCTCCTCCATGCAAGCACCGGAAGACGTGGCCGCCAAGCGCGGTCTGTCTGTCGAAGCGATCACGGGGTAAGGCACCATGGCAGCAACGATCAAGGTTACCCAGATCCGCAGCACCATCGGCATCATGCCCAAGCACAAGGCTACTATCAAAGGCTTGGGTCTGCGTCGCATCGGTCATACGGTTGAACTGGAAGACACCCCTGCCGTACGCGGCATGATCCACAAGGTGAACTACCTTGTGCGCGTTGAGGGAGAGTAATCCATGAAACTCAATAACCTAAGCCCGGCTCCGGGCTCCAAACACGCTGCAAAGCGCGTTGGTCGTGGCATCGGTTCCGGTCTTGGTAAGACCGGTGGCCGTGGTCACAAAGGTCAGAAGTCACGTAGTGGCGGCAGTGTTAAGCCCGGTTTCGAAGGCGGTCAGATGCCTTTGCAGCGTCGTTTGCCGAAATTCGGCTTTACGTCTGCAAAATCTCTGGTCTCTGAAGAAGTACGCCTGGCTGAGCTTGCTAAAGTTGCCGGTGGCGAAGTCACCATGGCATCTTTGAAAGAAGCCAACGTGCTGAAGGATGCTACGCTACACGCGAAGATCATCCTTTCTGGCGAACTGAAAACGGCGGTTACCGTTCGCGGAATCAAGGTCACCAAAGGTGCCCGTGAAGCGATCGAAGCCGCTGGCGGCAAGGTAGAGGACTAAATGGCCAAGTCAGGAAACATGCCGGCGATGGGCAGCGGTCTGAGTGAACTGTGGGCGCGTTTGCGCTTCGTGCTCCTCGCCATCGTGGTGTACCGTATTGGTGCCCACATTCCCGTTCCCGGTATCAATCCTGACCAGCTTGCTGCCTTGTTTAGGGAGCAACAGGGCACCATCCTGGGCATGTTTAACATGTTCTCGGGTGGCGCCCTGGAGCGTATGAGTGTCCTCGCCCTGGGTATCATGCCCTATATATCGGCGTCGATTATCATGCAGCTCATGACTGCGGTCTCCCCTCATCTTGAACAGCTCAAGAAAGAGGGTGAGGCTGGCCGCCGCAAGATTAGCCAGTACACGCGCTACGGCACGGTGATACTGGCGTTTGTCCAGGCTACCGGCATGTCCGTCGGTCTGGCTAGCCAAGGCATCGCGTACACTGCTGACTTCAGCTTCTATTTCACCGCCGTGATTACCTTTGTATCGGGCGCGGTGTTTATGATGTGGCTAGGCGAGCAGATTACCGAGAAGGGGATCGGCAACGGTATTTCGCTGCTGATCTTTGCCGGTATTGTCGCGGGACTACCCAGTGCCGTGGGCCAAGCCTTTGAGCTTGCCCGTAATGAAGGGGCCTGGAATGTTCTGCCGCTGTTAGCGCTGTCAGTGTTAGGTATTGCGACTGTCGCCTTTGTGGTTTTCATTGAGCGCGGCCAACGCCGCCTTAAAGTGAATTATCCGCGGCGGCAAGTGGGCAATAAGATGTATGCAGGGCAAAGTAGCTACCTGCCTTTGAAGGTCAACATGGCCGGTGTTATTCCGGCGATTTTTGCCTCCAGTATCCTGCTCTTCCCGGCCTCTATCGGTCAGTGGGTAGGTGCCGGTGAAGGTATGGAGTGGTTGCAGCGTGCATCTCAGGCATTAGGCCCAGGTCAACCGCTTTACATCTTGCTTTTCGCGGCGGCAGTGGTATTCTTCTGCTTCTTTTACACAGCGCTGGTCTTCAACCCCAAGGATGTGGCTGACAATCTTAAAAAGTCAGGCGCTTTCCTGCCGGGCATTCGCCCCGGCGAGCAGACCGCTCGCTATATCGACAAGGTCATGACACGTTTGACCCTGTTCGGTGCCTTGTATATCACTGCGGTTTCCTTGATGCCCCAGTTCTTGATTGTGGCGTGGAACGTGCCGTTTTTCTTCGGCGGTACCTCGTTGTTAATCGTAGTCGTGGTCATCATGGACTTCATGGCCCAGGTGCAGTCGCATCTCATGTCGCATCAGTATGACTCAGTGATGAAGAAGTCCAACCTGAAAGGCTACGGTAGCGGCGGTATCATGCGCTGAGGCGCCGTCCACCCCTATTTAGTTAGAGAGGGCGCGCCGCGAGCCGGTTTTTGGAGAAAGATCGATGAAAGTTCGAGCTTCCGTAAAGAAAATGTGCCGTAACTGCAAGATCATTCGTCGCAATGGCGCTGTCCGCGTCATCTGCAGCGAGCCACGGCACAAACAACGCCAGGGTTAATAGCCTGGGTTGTATTAAGCGGGTGCCAGCATACCCCTTGCCTTAGGGCAATTGATGGGGTATGCTGTTGCGCCTTTTGTAGATGAATAAACGAGCAAGCCGCTCAAATTTCGGAGTAAGCTGATGGCCCGTATTGCAGGCGTCAATATCCCGGACAACAAGCATGCGGCGATCTCGCTGACCTATATCTTCGGGATTGGCCGTACCCGTGCTGAGCACATCTGTGCAGCAGCCGGTATCGCGCCTACTGCCAAGATCCAGGATCTGTCTTCTGAAGAAGTCGACACCCTGCGTTCTGAAGTTGGCAAGTACACCGTAGAAGGTGACCTTCGTCGTGATGTTACGCTTAACATTAAGCGTCTCATGGACTTAGGTTGCTACCGTGGTCTGCGTCATCGTCGTAGTCTTCCGCTGCGTGGTCAGCGGACTAAGACTAACGCGCGCACCCGTAAGGGCCCGCGTAAGCCGATCCGCAAATAACACGCACGTTCTGGCGTAAAGACAGGAATAGACATCAACATGGCTAACCCGCGTAGTAACCGTAAAAAGGTTAAAAAGCAGGTAGTGGATGCGATTGCGCATATCCATGCCTCTTTTAACAACACGATCGTGACGATCACAGACCGCCAGGGCAACGCTCTTTCTTGGGCGACTGCCGGTGGTTCGGGTTTTCGTGGTTCTCGCAAGAGCACCCCGTTCGCTGCTCAAGTGGCAAGCGAACGTGCAGCAACTGCTGCAGCCGAGTATGGTGTGAAAAACGTAGATGTACTGGTTAAAGGCCCAGGTCCCGGTCGTGAATCCGCCGTGCGCGCACTGAATGCCGCCGGCTTCCGCGTGCAAAGCATCGTAGACGCGACGCCCATTCCCCATAATGGCTGCCGTCCGCCTAAGAAACGCCGCGTTTAAGGAGACAGATTCATGGCTCGTTATATTGGACCGAAGTGCAAACTGTCTCGTCGTGAAGGCACCGACCTCTTTTTAAAGAGTGGTGTGACTCCCTTCGAGAAAAAGTGTAAATCCGAGCAGATCCCGGGTGTACACGGCCAGCGTCGTCAACGTCTTTCAGACTACGGCTTGCAGCTTCGCGAGAAGCAAAAAGTACGTCGCATGTATGGCGTACTCGAAAAACAGTTCCGTAACTACTACAAAGAAGCCGCTCGCCTGAAAGGCGCGACCGGTGAAGTATTGTTGCAGTTGCTCGAATCCCGACTGGATAATGTCGTCTACCGCATGGGCTTCGGCTCGACTCGCTCTGAAGCGCGTCAGCTGGTCAGCCACAAGGCGATTTCCGTGAACGGCCGCACCGTTAACGTAGCTTCCTATCAAGTGAAGCCGGGTGACGTTGTTTCCATTCGCGAAAAGGCGAAAAACCAAGCTCGTATTCAAAGCGCGTTGTCCATTGCGGCCAACCGTGGCGATATCGCTTGGATCGAAATCGACGCCAAGAAGATGGAAGGCACTTTCAAGGCTCTGCCTGAACGCGGTGACCTGTCTGCCGACATCAACGAAAACCTGATCGTCGAGCTGTACTCCAAGTAAGCAGCATTTCTGTTTCTTGTCGATCTGGTGGCGGTTTAACCCCCGCGCCAGATCGTACCGAGTACCAAGTATCCGTTTGGCAGCCTGAAAGGTGTTCATATGCAGCGTTCAGTGACAGAGTTTCTCCGTCCTCGCGACATCAAGGTCGAAGAAATCAGCGCACATCACGCCAAAATCGTGCTCGAACCGTTCGAGCGTGGCTTTGGTCACACCCTGGGGAATGCACTACGTCGCATTCTGCTTTCTTCTATGCCCGGCTGTGCCGTGGTAGAGGCTGAAATCGCCGGCGTCGAGCATGAATACAGTGCGCTCGAAGGGGTGCAGGAAGATGTCATTGAGATCCTCCTGAACTTGAAAGATGTTGCGATCAAGATGCACAGCCGCGATGAGGCGGTGCTCACGCTGAACAAGCAGGGCCCAGCCGTCGTCACTGCTGGCGACATTGCGCTTGATCATAGCGTCGAAATCGTCAACCCGGACCACGTCATTGCTCATGTCAATGAAGGTGCCGAGCTGAAAATTCAGCTTAAGGTAGCGCTGGGTCGTGGCTACGAGCCGGCTGACGCGCGCGGCTCTGATGAAGAGACACGTGCTATTGGCCGCCTGCAGCTGGATGCCACCTTCAGCCCTGTCCGCCGTGTTTCCTACTCGGTTGAAGCCGCTCGTGTAGAGCAGCGCACCGATCTCGATAAGTTAATTATCGATCTGGAGACCGACGGTACCCTGGATCCGGAAGAGGCTATCCGTCGCAGTGCGACCATCCTGCAAGAGCAGCTGGCCGCCTTCGTCGACCTGGAAGCTGATAAAGAGCAGGAAGTCGAAGAGGAAGAGGATCATGTCGATCCAATTCTATTGCGCCCCGTAGACGATCTTGAGTTGACCGTTCGCAGCGCGAACTGCCTAAAAGCCGAGAATATTTACTATATCGGTGATCTTATTCAGCGCACAGAAGTGGAGCTGTTGAAGACACCGAACCTCGGTAAAAAGTCTTTGAATGAAATCAAAGATGTATTGGCGGCTCGCGGCTTGTCCCTTGGCATGCGGTTGGAAAATTGGCCACCGGCAAGCCTGAAGGACGACAAAGCCTCCGCGTGAGCGTCGACTTGAGTCCCAGTTTGGTAAGGAATTACAACCATGCGTCATCGTAAGAGTGGTCGTCATCTGAATCGCACCAGCTCGCATCGTCAGGCCATGTTCAAGAACATGTCTGTCTCGCTGGTCGAACATGAAGTCATTAAGACAACCCTGCCGAAAGCCAAGGAGCTGCGTCGCGTTATCGAGCCGCTGATCACCTTGTCTAAGCAGGATAGCGTTGCAAACCGTCGTTTGGCGTTTGCCCGCACGCGCTCTAAAGAAGCCGTCGGCAAACTGTTCAACGAACTAGGTCCGCGTTATGCCGAGCGTCCGGGCGGTTACGTCCGTATTCTCAAGTGCGGTTTCCGCACCGGCGACAACGCGCCTATGGCGTTCGTTGAGCTAGTTGACCGTCCGGTTGTTGAAGAAGCCGCTGCAGAAGAGTAATCCTCTGCGCCAGAGCCTCTTTGGTAGCGAATGAAAACCGACCCCTAGAGGGTCGGTTTTTTTATAAGCTAAATTATCTTCTCTTTTCTACGCTTAATGGCGTATTAATCACCTATACTCGGCTTATTATTAAACCTCGTGAGCGGCGTCATCCCGCCGGGTAAAGCCTTGCGTTGTTCCTAAAGTGTGGCATGGTAGTAAAGCTGTAGCAGGATGATTAAACAGTCGTTAGAACTAGCGCATTGATAACAAGCAAGGGGCAGGTATGCATGCGAGGATAAAGAGCGCTGTAAGGGGAGCATCGACGATAGGGTTCCTGGGTATGCTAATGCTGCTCCTACTCGTGATGGTCACCGCTGCGCATGCTGACAACCCGCGCTACGCGGGTATTGTCGTGGATCTGGACAATGGCGAAGTGCTTTACGCCGAGAATATTGACGATCAGCGTTACCCTGCGTCCCTCACCAAAATGATGACGCTCTATCTCACCTTTGAAGCATTAGAAGAGGGCACGTTGCGCCTGGATCAACCCTTGCCTGTCTCCGCTTATGCAGCCGCCAAGCCTGCTGTTAAACTGTGGCTGGCTGCTGGCAGCTCGATTCCCGTGGATACTGCCATTCGCGCACTCGCGGTTCGCTCTGCTAATGACGTTGCCGCCGTGGTCGCCGAAGCCCTGGGCGGCAGTGAAGCACATTTTGCGCAAATGATGACCACCAAGGCGCGCGAGCTGGGCATGCACGCCACTACCTTTCGCAATGCTTCCGGTTTGCCTGATGATGGCCAAATCACCACGGCTCGTGACATGCTAACGCTCTCGGTACGCGTGATGCAGGACTTCCCCCAGTATTACCACTACTTCGGCTTGCAAGAATTCACCTACCGCGGCACCCGGCATACCAGCCACAATCGCTTAGTGCGTGACTACCCGGGCGCCGATGGTCTAAAAACCGGTTTTATTCGTGCCTCTGGCTTTAACGTGGCGACCACCGCAATGCGCGGTAACCGGCGATTAGTCGGTGTTGTGATGGGCGGTTTTTCATCCCAGTCTCGGGATACCCACATGGCCAACCTACTCGACCGCAGCTTCCTGCGCGCATCGCTGCGTGACCAGCAAAACTGGATGGGCGACACCGATTTCTCGCGCGAATTTATGGCCTTTGCGCCCCCTGCACAGCCGGTTGCACCACCACAACCTGCACCACAGCAACCTCTCTTGGCGGTGGTCGAAACCACTACCTTGTCGCCAGTGGCCAGTGCCACCCCCTCGACACCGGTGGTTGACCTTGACGAGCAGCTAGCCGATATAGTCACTATTCAGCGCCCCCCTGCCGTCAGCGAAGAGCCGCAGCCTGACCCTCTACAAGCGTTTATTGAGCGCGAACGTGAGATGGCTGCCGCCAATAATGAAGCGGGCGGCGGCTGGGGTGTGCAAGTCGGCGCGTTTAGTCGTGAAGCCCAAGCGCGGCAATTAGCCCAGCAAGCGGCTCAACGCATCGCCCAGAGTTTAGGCGGGCGCGTTGCTGTGGACACCGTAGAGGGCCAAAACCCGGTTTATCGCGCCCGGCTAATGGCGTTGGACGAGCAGCGCGCTCGCCAAGCCTGCCGCGAGCTGCACTCCCAGGGAATGGACTGTATGGTCGTTAACGCCAGCCTATAAGCGGGTGGGCTGCGATCACCCCGCCAATGGCTAATTGGCGGGGTTTTTCTTTTTTGGCACTTTGTATTGACCAGTGAATAGGGAGATCGTGGTGACAACCTCGCTGAAAGGCATACTCTGCATGTGTTTGGGCGTTCTTTTTCTCGCCCTAGGCGACGCCGTTTCCAAGTGGTTAGGGGAAGTACACTCGCCGCTGCAGATTATTTTCTTCCGTGCCTTGGTATCGCTACCGCTGATTGCACTGCTTGCCCATTTTGCCGGTGGGTTACGCAAGCTGCGCACAAAACGGCCGGGCATCCATTTACTGCGCGGACTGATCTATACCGCCACCATGGTCTGTTTCGTATGGGGGCTAACGCTGCTACCCCTGGCAGAAGCCACGGCGATTGCCTTTGTGGCACCGCTGTTTGTGACCCTGCTTTCGGTGCCATTGTTGGGTGAGCGCATTGATCCACCGGTGCTGATTGCATCCTTGGTGGGGTTTGCGGGGGTACTGATCGTAGTGCGGCCCAACGGAGAGGCGTTTCAGGTGGGCGCGCTGGTATTGGTGGGCGCGGCGCTATTTTATGCGCTGATGATGATTACCGCCCGCCGCTACGGAGCCCGCGAACACCTCTGGGCGATGCTGTTCTATATGACTTTCGTGCCATTGGTAATTACCGCACTAACGCTGCCCTGGGTGTGGCAAACGCCTCAGCCCTGGCACTGGGTAGGTTTTTTCGCTTCCGGCATATTGGGCGTTGCGGCCACCGCTTTTATCACTCTTGCCTTTCGCTTTGCTCCTGCGGCCATCGCCGCGCCGTTTGATTACACCGCCATGCTCTGGGCGGTGCTGTTGGGTTGGTGGTTCTGGGGCGAAATGCCGGATCTCTGGGTTTGGGTAGGCAGCGCCTTGATAATGGGCAGCGGGTTAGCGGTGGCGTATCACGACCGGCGTACGAGCCTGAAACGTCGTCCAACGGCTTAAACACAGGTTACTTTTTGATCCAGGTCACGCAAGCCGTGGGCTTGCCAAAACGGCGGGTTTGGGCTGGTTATAATCCAGGCCTTTCATCGCAGCTCGCTGCGAGCCATCGTCCTGATCACGGTGACCATCTATGCAAGCCCCCGAACGACTGAAGCAAGCTCCCGAACTCCTTTCCCCTGCTGGTACCTTCAAGAACATGCGTTACGCCTTTGCCTATGGGGCCGATGCGGTTTACGCGGGGCAGCCGCGCTACTCTCTACGGGTGCGCAACAACGATTTTAAAATTGATAACTTACATCGTGGTATCGAGTACGCCCATGCCCGAGGCAAGCAGTTTTACGTCGCTTCCAACATTGCCCCTCATAACAGCAAGCTGAAAACCTACCTACAGGATATGGCGCCGGTGATCGAGGCAGGGCCCGATGCGCTGATTATGTCGGATCCCGGTTTGATTATGATGGTGCGTGATCGCTGGCCCGATCAACCCATCCACCTCTCGGTGCAATCGAACGTCGTCAACTGGGCTGCCGCCCAATTCTGGCAGCGGCAGGGTATTAGCCGCATCATTCTATCTCGTGAGTTGTCACTGGAAGAGATCGGCGAAATACGTGACAAGTGCCCAGGCTTAGAGATCGAAACCTTTGTTCACGGCGCGCTCTGTATCGCCTACTCCGGCCGCTGCCTGCTATCAGGCTACTTCAATCATCGCGACCCTAACCAAGGCACCTGTACCAACGCGTGTCGCTGGAAATACAACACCATAGCGGCAAGCCAAGATGATAAAGGCGACTTGATCGCCGTCCAGGGAGTTGGCACCGCAACAGCCGACAACCAGGACGAGTTCTCGGCGCTGATTGAGGACGTTTCCCGCCCCGGCAAGCTGATGCCTGTCTATGAAGATGAGCACGGCACCTACATTATGAACTCCAAGGATCTGCGCGCGGTGCAGCATGTCGCTCGGTTGACGCAAATGGGCGTGGCATCGCTAAAGATCGAGGGGCGCACCAAGTCCCATTATTACGTCGCGCGTACAGCGCAAGTCTATCGGCAAGCTATTGATGACGCCGTCGCTGGGCGACCCTTTAATAAACGGCTAATGGATGAGCTGGAAAACTTGGCGAATAGAGGCTACACCGAAGGCTTCTATCAGCGCCATGTCCACGGTGAGTTCCAACGCTATGAGCAGGGGCACTCCATTGGCGTTCACCAACAGTTCGTCGGTGAAGTACTGGGGTTTGACCCGGCTCGTGGCACCTTGGAAGTCGAGGTGAAAAATCGCTTTGAAGTGGGGGATGGCATGGAGCTTATGCTGCCAGGTGGCAATCACCGCTTCGTGCTCGAACATATCGAGAACTTACAAGGCGAAGCGCAGAGTGCAGCCCCTGGCTCGGGGCATCGCGTACGAATCCCCCTCCCCAAGGTCAGCATTAGCCCTGAACAGCTTGAGTTTGCGCTGTTGATGCGTGATCTCGCGCCTTCCAAAGCAGCACAGCCTGAATCGTTAGGGGTAGCGATCAGCTAAACGCATAAACGTCCATGGCAAGCACCCCGTGCTCCACGCTGTGGTGCAGCTGACTAGCTTCGCCTCCTGCCCCCATGGCCACCAGCAGCGGCTGGAAATGCTCTGGGGTTGGATGGTTCTTCTGGGCGTTGGGAGCGCGCTCCCAGCTAAGCAGTGCCTCGCGATCATTGGCGATAAGGCGTTCGCTTACCCAAGTGGCGAACTCATCGACCCAGGCGGGCATGGGGCTCGCCTGGGGCATGAGTTCATGCAGGTTATGGGTCAAGCTGCCCGAGCCGATAACTAATACTCCTTCTCCCCGCAGTGCCGACAGGCGCTCGCCCAGTGCGACCAGATCCTGATTGCTCCAGCGTACCGGTAGCGACAGGGAAACAACGGGCACATTGGCATCAGGAAACATCAACGAAAGGGGCACCCAGGCGCCGTGGTCAAGGCCTCGCTCTACTCGCTCGGCGCCCAGTAACATGGCCAACCGTTCAGCCAGTTCCGGTTCACCAGGAACAGGATACTGGCACTCGAAAAGCGCCTGTGGGAAGCCGCCAAAGTCGTGGATGGTCTCCGGCTTAGCGCTGGTGCTGACCTTGAGCGTTAGGCTCTCCCAGTGTGCTGAGACCACGATCACCGCTTTGGGCGAAAGCTGCCTGCCCAGTTCGCGTAGAAAGGCGTGAGCAGGAGTTTTAGTGAGCGCCAGCATGGGCGAGCCATGGGAGATAAACAGGCTAGGTAACATGGGGTGAGTCTCCTCAGCAGCATTGCCAACGCTGGCGGTGAGGCGAGCGCTGGCGATAGGATGTGTTAGGTGTTAGGTGTTAGGTGTTAGGTGTTAGGTGTTAGGTGTTAGGTGTTAGGTGTTAGGTGTTAGGTGTTAGGTGTTAGGTGTTAGGTGTTAGGCTAGGCGAGGGCTTAGCACCCAGCGGCCGCTGCCCAGGCCCGCTTGAACTATTAGCGCCACTGTCCAGAACACCGGGAATTCCCAACCGCCGCCGGCATTGGAGAACATCCAGCCGTTGCCAAGATGCACCCAGGCAGCGCCAAGCAGCACCGGCACCAGTGCCAAACTCACCCAGCGGGTATAAACCCCCAGAATCAGGGCGGCTCCACCGACTACTTCGGCAGCAATGGTCAAGTAAGCCAGAAAACCGGGTAAGCCCAGTGATTCAAAATAACCGACGGTGCCCGGCAGGGTAAACACAAACACCTTGAGTAAACCGTGGGCAAGGGCCATCACACCCAGTGCAATACGCAGTAGCGAAATGGCATGGGGCTGTAAAGAGGGGGTGGAGTGAGTATGCGTTGTCATCGTAGTAGCTTCCATCGAGTGGTTGATGGCGCTACTTTACAGCTGGATCAGATCGAGATAATCAGCTTATTTAGCACATCACTGTTGCGTAATAGGCGACAATCCAATGCTCTGCTCCCAAGCTGGCGGATCGCCCCACGCCTCGGTGAGCAGGTCGATAAAGCGTTCCACCTTGGCGGGCAGGTAGCGTCGGGCGGGGTAGAGCGCGTGGACATCGAGCCGCATCGCTGGCTCATGGGTCAAAATGGGCACTAAACGCCCGCTAGCGATACTCTCAGTGACCAGAAAGCTGGGCTGCTGAGCGATGCCCAGGCCAGCTTCCGCGGCGTGGGTGATGACATCGCCATTATTGCTTTCCAGCGGGCCACTGACCGTCAACGACTGTGTGGCAATCTGCCAGTCAGCGCTGTGCTGGCCGCTGCGATAGCGCAGGCAGCGGTGCTCGGCAAGGTCTTTAACGCTGCGAGGTTCTCCGTGGGTGGAAAGGTACTCCGGCGAGGCACAAAACAGCAGGCGGCAGCGGGTCAGGCGGCGCGCCACCAGGCTTGAGTCTGGAAGGCTGCCGATACGAATCGCGACGTCATACCCCTCTTCCAGCAGATCAACGCGGCGGTCGTTCAGATCCAATCGCACTTCAAGCGCGGGATGGGTCTGCATAAATTGAGCCACGAGAGGCGCTAGGTAGCGGGTGCCAAAACTCATTGGCCCATTCACACGTAGCCGCCCGCGCACATCGCTGGTGCCTTGGCCCACCTCGGCGGCGGCTTCATCGAGCGCTTGCAGTACGCCTTGGGCGCGGGCTAAATAGCGCTCCCCCGCTTCCGTAAGATGTAGCCGTCGCGTAGTGCGCTGTATCAGTCGCGCACCTAATGCCTCTTCCAGTGCCATCACCTGACGGGATACCCGCGTGCGGGAAATATCCAGCGCCTCGGCGGCTCGGGTGTAGCTACCCAGTTCAGCTACCCGCACAAAAGCGACGATATGCTCTAACTGATTCATGACGCCGAAACAGCTTGGAAAACCTGAAAAGCACGCGCTGCCTGGTAAGGGTCGGGCTGACCGCAAATGGCCGAGATCACCGCTAAGCCGTTCGCCCCCGCTCGCTGCACGCTAATGGCATGTTCAGCCTTTAGCCCGCCAATGGCCACGCTGGGCAGTGGGCACGCTTTGACCAGCGCAGCCAAGCCACCAAAGCCGATGGGCTGGGCGTGATCCTGTTTGCTCTCGGTGGCAAACACCGGGCCAATCCCCACATAGTCAAGCAGCTCAAACGGAGTGGCTTGCAGCTGGGCGATAGTATTGATCGACAGACCAATAATCGCCTGCTCACCTAACAAACGGCGCGCTTCCTGAACGGCGGCGTCGCTCTGGCCGACATGCAGGCCATCTGCCTGGCTTTCTAGTGCCACCGGCAAGCGGTCGTTAATGATCAGCGGCACACCAGTGCCTGCGAGAAGCGTTTTTAACCGTTTGGCTTGGGCGGTCATCTGTTCATCGCTGGCATGCTTATCACGTAATTGGACGATGGTGACACCGCCTTTTACCGCGGCCTCAACCGTTTGTTCCAAGCCTTGGTCTCGGCAGAGCGCGGCATCGGTGACCAAATAGAGCGATAGATCAAGCGGCATGAATTGCCTCCAGCTGGGCATGAGTGGTGAGGTCGTCAGGGGTGAGTTGATAAAGCGCATCCAGCAGTGCCACTTGAAAGCTACCAGGCCCCTGGGCATTGCCGCCCGCACGTTCACCAGCGACGGCAAAGCAGCCCAGCGCGGCTGCCGTTGCGCCCAGTGGGGCGTCGCGGTTGGCAGCCACAAATCCTGCCACTAGCGCACTCAGCCCACAGCCAAGCGTTGTTACACGGGGCATCAAAGGGTGGCCTCCGTTAATACGGTAGTGTTGAGCGCCGTCCGTTACCCAGTCACTTTCGCCAGTCATCGCGACAATACAGCCGTTTTTTTGCGCTAATGCTATCGCGGCATCTACGGCTTGGTCGGTGGTGGCGGTAGAATCCACGCCGCGCCCTTGGCTGGCTAAACCGTTAAGGGTAAGAACTTCAGACGCATTGCCACGAATCACGCTGGGATTATTGGCCAGCAGTTTCGCACACAGCGATTGGCGATAGCGGGTGGCGCCAACGGCGACGGGGTCTAGTACCCAGGGCACGCCATGCTCATGGGCGGTCGCGGTGGCAGTCAACATAGCGTCAGCCCAGTGGGCAGAGATCGTGCCTATGTTAATCGAGAGCCCTGCGGAAATAGCCGTGAACTCCGCTACTTCTTCATGCGCATGCAGCATGGCGGGAGATGCGCCAGTGGCCAGTAACAGGTTGGCTGTGCTGTTCATGGCCACATAGTTGGTTATGCAGTGAACCAGTGGAGTTGTGGTACGCAACACATCAAGGTAATCGCCAAGCGGGCGTAGGGTCATAGCATCCTCCCGGCAGGGAGGTGGTCAACGGCACCACGACTCCCTACGCCGGTATTATCCGGTTCAGGTTCAAAGGGTGCATCTCAGCCCACTCGTAACGGTGGGCGCCCCTGTCGAACAACTACTATCCTTGCCGGAGGCGAGCCTGTAAAGAGCTGGGTACAAGCAATGCAGACTAACGAAACGAAATACGCGTACCGTAGGTAAGCATTTCATCAGGGGTCATCGCTTTACCTTCTACCCCAATCATCTCGTCACCACACTGGTCGGCGAAGGTCAGCACACCGTGGGTCAAGCCCAGTTGACCGAGCGTGTCGCGAATCTCACCGGTGCCTAGAAAAGTGCTGACATGACCTTTGTTGTCGCTAAGGTCAGACACGCCGTTGGCGTGATGAAAACGCACTTTGTAAATGCCATCCATGGATTCTACTTCGACAATCGGCGAAAAGCCGTTGTGAAGGGCATTGGAAAGCTGTTTTAACGTTAGTTGATTACCCAGCGTCATATCAATCGAGCTCATGGAAAACTCCTGGTGGACGCCTCAAATTGGACATCGCACATGCGGCGGGAACGGCTATTTGTAGAGCTTATGAATAATAAGTGTAGGATTTTTGTTTAGTATTGCCAGTGCGCTTAATGTGACACTGCGTTGGCGAATCCTACATGCTTGTAAGGGCTGGTATTATGGCCTTAAAGCCCCCATGGTAAGCGGTAAGTGAGGCTCAATGGATTCAATGATCAGCATTAGCGACAGGAGAGCGAAATGAGTTTTCAAGGCGAGCAGCACCCAGGCGTCGTTGCCACACCACCCCAGACCCAAGGGTTTCGTTTAAATCACACCATGCTGCGGGTGAAAGACCCCGAGCAGGCGCTGACGTTCTATTCAAACGTCTTTGGCATGCAGGTGATGCGGCGGCTGGATTTTGAAGAGATGCAGTTCTCGCTCTATTTCCTTGCCAATCTGGAGCCCAACGACAGCGTGCCGGAGGAGGCCCAAGCACGTACCGCTTGGACGTTTAGCCAGAAAGGATTGCTGGAGCTGACCCACAACTGGGGGACTGAAGACCAGGAAGATTTTGCCTACCACGATGGCAACGCGGAGCCCCAGGGCTTCGGGCATATCTGCTTTAACGTGCCGGATTTGGCAGCGGCCCAGGCGTGGTTCGACGAGCACGACGTGACCTTTGTGAAACGCGCCGATCAGGGCAAGATGAAAGATGTTATCTTCGTTAAAGACCCGGACGGCTACTGGATCGAAGTGATTCAGGCAGATCTGATGGTAGGGAAAAGCGACGCTTGAGGCACGCCAATGGCTGAACTACTGTTCCGGCTGCGCCATGTGACCGACGAAGAAGCCATGGAAGTGCGCGACCTGCTCGCTGCCCATGGCTTTGACACCTATGAGACCCAGGCGGGCTTTTTCCGCCTGGGGGTCGATGCTATTTGGCTGCGCAACCCGCATCAACACGACGCTGCCATCGCGGCGTTAGAGGCCTATCAGGCGGAACGCCTTGAGCGCGCCCAACGCGAGCACCAGGCGGCGGTTGAGCGGGGTGACGCCGAGACTCTGTGGCGTCGCTTGGCCGCTCATCCGTTGCAGGTCGTGCTAGTGCTACTAGCCGTGGGGCTTATTGCCGCCCTGACGTTACTGCCGTTTTTAGGCTTGTCCCGCGCCTGACACTGAACCTATCAGCTTAAGCGGGCGGCAGGTGCCCCCGTTTGAGGTACATCATGACCCCATCCTCACCGGCCGTTAGCGCCGGAGCTGCACCACTCGGGTAGCGGCACCAGGTGCCCGCCGTGTAGCTCTGCTCGCTATCGCTTAGCGTGCCTTCCAGAATCAAAAACTCGAGTCCGCCCAGCAGCGTGGGGTAGGTAATGGAAGTGCCCGCCGACCAGCGTTCCAGGCTGGTGCGCTCCTGCTTGTAGGTATGCAGCATCTTGTAGGCGATGCGCGGCCGCCGGTCTGGCTGCCAGGGCAGCCGGTGTGCGGGCACCGCCAGCTGGAGCGTGTCGTTGGGATCGAACTGGTGCAGTTTGACAAAAATCAGCGCGCCCTCTTCGCCAATCTGCGGGGTATGGCCGGTGCCGATGGGGTTGCGTAAGTAGCTGCCGGCTGTGTAGCGCCCATGCTCATCGGCGAACACACCTTCTAGTACCAGAATTTCTTCGCCACCACCGTGGGTATGCCGCTCAAACTGGGTATTGGGGGCGTAGCGAACGAGGCTGGTGGCGCGGGCAACTTCGTCACCAATTCGGTCAAACATCATGCGCTCTACCCCCGCGCTGGGGGAGTCGACCCACTGGTACTCTTCCGGGGTAACACAGGCAAAGTGGCTAAAATCGGCGTTTAGACGCATGGGAATGGCTCTTCGCAGTGAAGGTAAGTGACGGGGAGGAGGGGGACTAGTCTCCTTATTGATAGCAAAAAATGCAACTTTCGGTTGTTTGATCTTCGCTATCTGGCCATAAAAAAGCCGCCCGCAGGCGGCGTTAGGTTGTCGGGTGGCCTATTTAAGGCGCTCCAGTCAGCTCGGAAAGAATATGGTGGGCCGCCTCAATACGCGCCTGGTTGGGATAGTTGCGGTTGGCCAGCAGCACAATGCCAATCTGCTCGCTGGGCACAAAGGCTACATAGCCGCCAAAGCCGTTGGTAGCACCCGTCTTGTTGTAGAGCGCTTCCTGCCTGGGGGCTAATGGTGGGGTTAAGCGGTTGGCGGGGTTGGGCTCTAAAATCATCTCAAGGGAGTTGCCTTCCAGCAGCTGTTCAAGCGTTACCGGGTAGGCGTAGCTTTCCCAGCCCAGCCCTTGAGTCATATTACCGACCTCAAAGTAGCCTGTGCGTGTGGTTGCCAAGGCTTGGCTTAGTGGCTCGTCTATTGTGCTATTCATGTTGGCTTCCACGAACGTCAGCACGTCGGCGGCTGTTGATTTCAAACCGTAGGCTTGAGCATCCAGCATGCCTGGGTTGACCCGAATGGGCTTATCCTCTTTTGAGTAGCCGTAGGCGTAGTGCGCCTGCTGCGATTCCGGTACCTGGTAATAGCTATGCTCAAGCCCTAGCGGGGCGAACAGCGCTTCTTCCATAAGCGTCTCGAACGGTTTGCCAAGGCGTTGGGCGGTTAAATAGCCCAGCAGGCCTATGCTCGGGTTGGAGTAGAGGCGATGGCTGCCGGGGGGAGATTCAGGCTGCCACTGGCGATAGTAGTCGAGCATCTGCGCTTCGCTTTGTACCGCATCGGGAAACTGCAGCGGCAGCTCGCCTGCCGTATAGGTGCCCAGTTCCAGCAGCGTGATCTCATCGAAGGCGCTGCCTTCAAGGGCTGGTAGATACTGGCTGGCCGGGTCGGAAAGCGAAAGCGTGCCGCTGGACTGGGCATAGCCTGTTAACGCCGCCGTGAAGAGCTTACTGATTGAGCCGAGTTCGAACAGCGTCTCCTCCGTGACTGGAGTACCCGCTTCTTGATCGGCTTCCCCATAATTAAAATAGTGCTGCTGGCCGTTGATGCTCAGCGCAATCGCCATGCCTGGAATACGGTGCTCGGCCATCAACGGCGCGATAGTATCGTTCACCAGCGCTTCAATGTCGGCGCTTTCAAGCGTGTCGGATGCCCAGACAGAGCCATTGAATAGAAGCGAACCTGTCATGATAAGGCCGCAGTTTGCTGCTAACATCTTACGCATACCAAAATCCTGTTGTGATGATTGATGGGAAAATGCTGGGCGTTATGTCCAGCCGCAAAGCGTATGACAGTGGTTAACTTACGGGGCGCTGCGGCAATCCACAAACAGTGAAATTTTGCATAAGCCATTAAAAAAATTTGGGGGTCAAGTGGTGCGTCCCTATTTGCCATTGAAGGCGCTGCGCGCTTTTGAGGCCTCTGCCAGGCATTTAAGCTTTACCCGTGCGGCAGAAGAGCTTCACGTGACCCAGGCGGCGGTTAGCCACCAGGTCAAGCTGCTTGAAAGCTCGCTGAAGGTACCGCTGTTTAAGCGTTTGCCTAGAGGGCTAATGCTTACCCAGGAGGGGGAGCTGCTGCTGCCGGTACTGAAGAGCTCATTCGATCAGATCTCTCACACACTGGAGCGGGTGGGCGAGAGTAGCTATCGGGAAGTATTGCATGTCGGGGTGGTGGGCACCTTTGCCGTGGGTTGGCTGCTGCCGAGGCTGGGAGATTTTCAGCGCCAGTACCCTTACGTTGATTTACGGCTCTCCACCCATAACAACCGCGCGGATATTGCTGGTGAAGGGCTGGATTTTGCGATCCGCTTTGGCACCGGGGCTTGGCACGGTACAGCAGCGCAACCGTTGCTACCGGCGTCGCTCTCGGTAATGTGCATACCCGGTATCGCCGCGCGGCTTAACACACCCGCCGATGTATTAGGCGAGACTTGGCTGCGCTCTTACCGCGCCGACGAATGGACAGAGTGGTTGCTGGCGGCGGGGCTACCGCGCAGCTTTCCCATGACCAATAGCATTGTGTTTGACTCTTCCATTGCCATGGTGGAAGCAGCCCTGCAAGGGGCCGGCGTAGCCCTGGCGCCACCATTGATGTTCTCCCGGCAGTTGAGCAGTGGTGCGTTGGTACAGCCTTTCGACACCACTGTCAGTCTGGGCGGTTACTGGCTGACTCGCCTACAAACACGCCCGGAAACCCACGCCATGGCGTCCTTCCGGGAGTGGTTGCTCACGGCCATCAATGCCTGACCGCGCTATTGACGTTAATGGCTAGTGGCTATGACCATGATCGTCGTGGTCGTGGTCGTGGTCGTGGTCGTGGTCGTGGTCGTGGTCGTGGTCGTGGTCGTGGTCGTGGTCGTGAGAATGACCATGATCGTTATGACCCGGCTGGGCTAGCGCGTCGTGCAGCACCTGGGCATTGTGGCGCATCATACCCAGGTAGCTACTGGCGTCTCCCTCAGTTGCCAGCGCATCGGCGTAAAGCGTGCCGGCAATGGGTAAGCCGGTCTCTTCGGCTAGCTGGGTGATGATCGACTGGTTGGTCATGTTCTCGTGGAACAGCGCCTTTACGTTCTCCTGCTCAATCACATCCACTAGCGCCGCCATGCTGGCGCCACTGGGGTCGGCTTCCGTGGAAAGCCCTACCGGCGAGAGGAAGGTCACCCCATAGGCACTTGAGAAGTAGCCAAAGGAGTCGTGGCCGGTAATCACGCTGGTGGAGGCCGGAATTTCGTCAATCAACGCACGAATCTCAGCGTCTACCTCGGCCATTTCCTGTAAGTACTGCTCCGCATTGGCGCGGTACGCCTCAGCATTGTCCGCATCGGCGGCGATCAAGCCATCGCGGATATTGGCGATATACACTTCGGCTTGGTGCATATCCTGCCAGGCGTGGGGATCTTCATCACCATGATCATGGTCTGTATGCGCGTCGTGGCCAGAGTCGTGATCATCATGCCCGTGTTCGTCATGACCATGATCGTCGTGGTCATCGTGGCCATGGCCGTGATCGTCATGCCCATGCTCGTCATGTCCGGCGAAAGCCAGCGGCTCGATACCGTCGGTCGCAGTCACCAACGCGCCCGAGTAGTCGCTGGCGCTAATTAAGCGCTCCATCCAGCCTTCAAACAGCAGGCCGTTGAAAACCACTAAATCAGCATTGGCCAGGGAACGGGCATCGCCGGGGCTGGGGGAGTAAACGTGGGCATCGCCATCGGCAGCCACCAGGGAGGTCACCTCGACATGCTCGCCGCCTACGTTTTCCACCATATCCGCGAGGATAGAGAAACTGGTCACCACCTGAACGCGCTCATTAGCCATGGCAGCAGGTAGCGCCAGAATAGCGGAAACACCCACTAACCAGCGCGACGACCGAGATGATAAATAGGCAAGCGACATACAACACTCCTTACGATAAGCATGAAGACTGACAGTTAAGCCCTTTGCTCCACTTCCAGCGGCGTTGTTTTACGCCGTAGCTTGGCAGCCAAGCTGTGGTAGCGACCAAACAGGGCCGAAAAGAGGTACCCCACCCCAGCCAGTAGAATAATGCTCGGGCCGGAAGGGATATCCAGATGAAAAGAGAGCAGCAGGCCCCCGGTACTCGCCACCATGGCCAGCACAATCGCAATGCCGATCAGGCCCTCTAAGCGCTTACTCCAAAAGCGCGCCGAGGTGGCGGGCAGCATCATCAAACCCACCGCCATCAGCGTGCCCAGGGTTTGGAAACCGGCGGTTAAGTTCAGCACCAGCAGCCCCAAAAACACACTGTGCACCCAACTGCTGCGGCGGCTCTGGCCGCGCAAAAACAGCGGATCCAAACACTCCACCACCAAGGCGCGGAACACCACCGCCAGGGTGACTACAATCAGCGTACTGATCCCCGCGATCAGCAGCAGTGCGGTGGAGTTGATCGCCAAAATCGAGCCAAACAGCACGTGGGTAAGATCCACGCTACTGCCGCCCAGCGAAATCAGCATCACGCCTGCGGCTAGCGAGATAATAAAAAAGCTCGCCATGGCGGCATCTTCCCGCTGGCCGCCCATTTTCGAGACCGCCCCCGCCAGCAGCGCCACCATTAATCCAAACAGCACCCCGCCAATGCTCATAATCGGCAGCGAAAACCCCGCCAACAAAAAGCCCAGCGCCACGCCGGGCAGAATCGCATGGGCCATGGCGTCGCCAATCAGGCTCATGCCGCGCAGCACCAAAAACACCCCCAGCGGCGGGGCGGCTAGCGAAAGCGCTAAACCACCCACCACTGCGCGGCGCATAAAGCCGTAATCAAAAGGGCTGAAAAACCACGCGTTAAGCAGATCCAGCATGGCGTCCTCCCAGAGTAAACGGCACCACTTGGGCGGGTGCATGTTGGTGATTGAGCGCACTGGGCGCGACCCAGCGGCCATGGCCGCCATTGAGCATCAGCACTTCATCGGCCAGGCGGCGCAGGTGATCCATATCGTGGAGCACGACAATGATCGTCGCGCCGTCATCGGCCATCTGGCGAAGAATGCGGATCAAAATATCCACGGTTTCGCTATCCACGTTGGCAAACGGCTCATCCAGTAGTAGCAGCTCGGCTTCCTGCATCAGCGTGCGGCCAATCAGTGCGCGCTGGCGCTGACCGCCGGAAAGCTCGCCCAGCGGGCGGTGGGCCAGGTGGGAAATACCCAGCCGCGCCATAATCTCGCGCCCCTTGCGGTAGTGCGCCGCGCAGTAGCCGGTTAATGCACCGTGGCTGGGCCAGCTGCCGGTCATCACCAGCTCCTCCACGCTCATGGGGAAGGTCAGGTCTAACGCCAACTGCTGGGGCAGCCACGCCCGGCGCTCCTTGGGCACGGTGCATATCACTTCGCCGCTAATAGGCCGTAGTTCGCCCATAATCGCCTGAATGAGCGTGCTTTTGCCTGCACCGTTCGCGCCGATCAGCGCGGTAATGGCACCCGGCTTAAAGTCGCCTTCAACATGCTCCAGTACCGTGCGGCGCGCCTGGGCCAGGTGCAGGTTGTGCAGCTGTAAACGTGATAAAGAGCGCTGACTCATCCCAGCCACCCACCAGCCCACACCACTAGAACCCAAAGCGCCAACAGCGGCACGGCAACAAACAGCAGCCGTTTAACAGCCGATAGCGACATCAAGGAGAAGTGGCAGGGGCCCTCCTTGTTGTGACGGTGCGTATGCTCACTCATCAAGTGGCCTCGTATCGTATTAAATAGGTTATAACATAACGTTTGGCAACGCTAAAAAATTGCTGATTATTTTACTCTTTCACACCTTGCTGGCAACGATTAAGCGCTGGAGGCAAACTGCCGTCAGCGCTTGAGAGGCATATCATAAGAGAGGGAGTGGGCAGTTTTGTAAAAAAACCTAGTAACGCCAGGTAGCGCCAACTTGTTGAGGCGCCACATGCAGCGCGTACTCGCCGGGGATCGTGATCGGCCCAAGGGATAGATTAGCGGGTTGAAAGCGGTTAATCGCGGAAGACGCCTGATGGGGCTGTGTCCAAATTTGCAGCTCGTTGACCAGCATGCCGGTGGCAAAGTTGATAGCACCATCGCTTTCCCGGCCATCGGCGGCAATCACTGCACCTGCCACGCCATTCACCACGAGCGAGCTTACCCGGGCACCCCAGCCGCGCCGCTCACGTTCGGCTTGGGCGAGCTGCAAGCCCAGCGCCTGCACGCCGCTTAAATCGCCGCTGGCTTTCAAACGCTCATACTCCGCCAGTGCCGCCGGGTGCGGCTGGCGGTCGGTCAGCATGCCGGCCACGGCCAGGGCGGATTTCACCACGCCCACCCGCGCATCAAAGCGGTCATCCGGGTCGCTCGCCTCGCTAGATTGGTACGCGTTCACCGCCAAGCTGGTGGTGTAAATCCCCGTCCAGCCCCACTGCCAAATATCGGCGTGGTGTGCACCGCCCTCAAATACCTCATCGTACTCACTCCACTGCCCGTTGGTTTGGGCTTGGGCTTGCGCTTGTGGAGAGACAGGCAGGGCGATCACCAGGGTAGTAAACAGCGCGGTAAAAAGACGAAAAGCATGCATGATGAAGTGCCTATATAAGGGGAGCAGTAGCGCTAAGCGTAGCACGCAAAACAAATGAAACTAGGTGGATTAGGCCTTTGGGCTGGTGCGCTGCAGCCCAGGCAGTTACAGATAAACTTAAGATATGTGCACTTGGCACCGCTGTGCGGTGCTCCCGCGGGTGCGCTGACGCTTACGCCGCGCTACTCGGAATGTGCGTGACTCGTAATAGGTGGCAAAGTTGGTGTTGCCGCTTAGGCAGCTTAGAAAAGGTGTGGGAGTTCGAGTCTCCCCCTCCGCAGTACGTTTCAGCCGAGGCAGTTTTAAAGCTGGCTTTAAGGTTTGTGCCCGTGGCACCGCTGCTCTGGTGTTACTCGATGTGTTGCTTGGTTGTTTAACTTTGCGCAAAAAAGCCACCGTGTTGGTGGCTTGTCTGGTGAGTTTAGAAAACGCGAAGCTTTAATCTTCTTTCGACGGTGTTTCCATGGCGCGTTTATCGTCAGGTACTCGGACGATGTGGCCGACTTCCAGCTTGTGGTGGCTTTGGTGGCGGCCGCCTTTGGTGTCGATGATGGCGGCGACTTCGCCAATGCTGACGGCGTCATCTTCTCGGTAGGCTTCTACTTTGATGCGCACCATGGCGCCTTGGTAACGGGCGGAAATAATGTCGCCTGGGTCGGGGGCGTTGTGGTCAGGGTCGTTTTTAAAGTACTCCGCTACGCTGGCGCTGCCGGGTTCGTCCCATTCGATATGCTGGTGCATCGCTGTCTTCCTTGTGTTGGAAAGTGCTTTGAAGGGTGTTTCTTTAGTGTAGTGCGCTCAACCGCTTACTTCCTCCGCGTCTTCTTCAGTTTGTGCTTCAACTACCGGCTGCCCCACGTACTGAAACAGGAAGTTGAGTGCTGCCGGTAGGCTGGCCCGCCATACACGCCAGGTGTGGCCACCGGGGTAGAGGTCAAGGCGCACGTCGTTGGGTTGAATGCGCTCCATGGCTTGGCGCAGGATGCGGGCGTGGAATTCCGCGTCGTAAACGTCGCTACGCCCGGCGCTGATATATAGCGGTACGGGGGAGAGGTCGCCCTCTTCTTCAGTGCCGCGGGGTGTCACGCGCAGGCGATACTCTTCCAAATAGGCGGTGTAGTTAAGGTTTTGCCATAGCTCGCGATCAAACTGGCCTTGCTCATTGCGAAAGGCCGGATGGCGCCAGGCGGAGGAGTTGCGCGGCGGTAAGGGGGCGTAGCTGGCCGGGCTTAACGCGGCTACCGCAGCAAACAGTTCAGGCCGCTCCAGGGCAAAGTTGAGCGCCCCGTAGCCGCCAGCAGAATAGCCCGCCACGCCGCGTAGATGACGTTCTTGTCCGACGTGGTAAGTGGCTTCTATATGGGGCATTAGATCGTTAAAAAATGCGCTACGGGCAGGTTCGTTGTAGCCATCCACCCACCAACTGCGACTGCCGGGCATAATGAAAACGCTCGGAGGAATATGCCCAGCACTGATTAACCTATCCGCTACCTGCTGCAAGTTGCCGCGAGAAACCCAGTCCCGGTCAGTGTTGAATGAGCCGTGCAGCATATAAACGACTGGATACGCGTCTGTCGCTTGGGCGTCATAATTGTCGGGTAAATAAATACTATAGGGGTAGTCGTAACCTAGCGTGGGCGAGAAAAACTGATCGTGTTCAACCTCGCTGGCCAAACTATGGCCACTGAACGTTAGCCAGCCAATAAATGCCGTCAGTAGGGCGTTAAATCGGTACGAAAGTAGCGGTCGCTTGGGGATGAACACGTTTCCTCCGGGAATTAAAACTGTTCACTAGGGTCGGACAGCGTGAAGGCTCTCATTGTTCATCATCGCCAAGTAAGACAGTCAGTTAGCAACGTCACCCATTATCGCCATGCAAAATGCCAAGGTAGGAGTAGGTAGCGGCGGGAGGCCCAATGCGGAAAATTGAAGAGATCTATTGGTTACGTGCTTACGGCTGTATAGCCGTTTTTTTGTTTCATTTATTAGATCACGTCAATCAACGCCTCGATAACGTCGCGACCGATTTGATGCGCATACCGCTGGTTTTGGGTACCCCAATCTTTCTGTTTATTGCCGTCTTTGTGTTTGCCCTGCGCTACGATAAATCTGTGCCGGAAGGTTTTCTAGCTCAGCGCGTAAAGTATGTGATGGTGCCGTATTTTGTGTATGGCTTTATTTATTCGACGGCTGAATGGGTAAAGTTACAGGCCTCAGATGAGCCAGTGGGGTTTGTGGCCAATGCCATTGAGTATTATGTGTACGCGGGCTGGCATGGATATTTTTTGATTATTGCAATGCAGTTTTATGTGGCCTACTGGCTATTTACCCGCTGGCAGCTGTGGCGTCTGAACCCGGTGCCGTGGCTGTGGGGCTCTTGTATCATCAGCATGGGGTATTGGGGGTTGGCTTACTGGTTTGACGTTGACCTGCCCGGCTACCTGCTGTGGATCGCTCCGCTGGGGTGGATTTATGTGTTTTTCCTGGCCCTGGTACTGGTGCGCTACTACCCGCTAGCCCCTGAGAGCGTGCTGCTGGCACGACCCGCCTGGATGCAGCAAATGGCTCGCCCGCTGTGGTTGACGCTGATGGTGGCGCTGATTATTGCGGCGACTTTCGCTGGCTGGCTGGCGTTCTCTTCCAAAGAGGTGTGGGTCGTTCCGTTCTTCGTGCTGTTTACGCTCTGCGCTATGCGCTACTTGGCGGGGCGCCCCGCGCCTTTGTGGGTGCGCCACGTCAATGCATACTCGTTCGGTATTTACTTGGCTCACCCCATGTTCTTTGTGCTCACCGACCTGGCTGTCGAGCCGTTATCGTTGCCCATTGGCGTCTACGCGCTGTTGCTTATGGTGGTTGGGGTGGTGGGGTCAGTGGGGCTTAATAAACTGGCGAATACCACCACACTAGGCGCGATGCTATTCGGCAAGCAGTTGAAGGTAAGCCATTAGAGGTAAGTAAATTAAAGACGACGGCAATAAGGCAAGCGGTAGTAGGAACTGGCAGAGCGTGTATCAGGGGCGTGACGTGACGACCGCTTCGGGGTTAGGCAGCATAGGGTCGTCGTCTGGTTCATCCATTTGGCTAAGCAAGTGTCCGCTGTAGGTTTTCAAGCGGGTGGGGCAGGCGTGTAAACGCTGCAGAAAATCGTCTATCGCGTTGTTATCGTCAAGCTCTGGGTCAAACCCTCCCAAGCGCTCTAGCCAGGCGCGTCTGACGGCAATATAGGGCGGGAAGATTAAAGCACTTGCTAATAAGCGCCGCAGGATGCGTTCCGACAGCGTTGGCCGGGTGAAGCCAATGATCAAGGCATCAAGGGTATACGTGTTGAGCTGTGGGTAGAGTGCGCCCCAGAGGTCGGCAGATAGCGGCTTTTTCTGCAGCGCAATGATGAGCCACTCCGCTTGACTGGCAAACGCAGCTTTATTGAGGCGGGCACCCAGTGGCCGCGCTGGCGTAATCAGCGAGTGCGCATGGTAGCGCTGTTCAATAGCGCTGAGGCGCTCCTGGGCTTGAGTGGCTGTTACCAAAATAGGTAGTAAGTGATCGGCCACACCAGACTCACGTATGGATTTTAAGTGGCGTGGCAACATCTCACCCGTCACCATGGCATCAACGATAAAGCAGACCGATCCCATTTGCCGACTCCATTTGTGAGCAAATCTATCAATTTGTAATTTATTGTAGTAGCTGGTTTATTTGAGTAGCAAGTAAAAAAACTTGCGAGCCAAAAAAGAGTGCTCAGCACATTGCCTGCACTACAAAAGAGCATTAATCGTTATTTTTGCTCTATTTTGGTGCGGTATGAGGTTTTTAGGCGACGCTTGAGGCCGTGTTTAACCGTTATGCGTCATCAAGAGGCATTTAAATCCATTTTTTATTATTTATAAAACAATCAGTTGTTGTTTTTTGATGCCATATTGGTGCAGTGTTGGCATGCTCTCTGCATTGTATTTGCAAGCGGCTAGCGTGTCGTAGGCATAACCCTTGCGGCGTGCTAAAACAATAGCCGGTCTGAAATGCTCGCTGAGCGATTTGTTAAAAAAGTCAGGCAAACGTTGAGCGAACAAGAATGACAAACGTGCGGTTTAGCACGTATTTTGTCGAACAACACTTTTATCGGTAGCTTACTGTCGTTAGCTTTAAGCCACGCTCATACCGGAGGACACTATGTCAGCCAAGACTCTCGCGCTAATTGAAGAACACGATGTTAAATGGGTAGACCTGCGTTTTACTGATACTCGCGGTAAAGAGCAGCACGTAACCGTGCCTGCCCGCGATGTTGACGAAGAATTCTTCGAGAATGGTCAAATGTTTGATGGCTCTTCGATTGAAGGCTGGAAGGGCATTAACGAATCCGACATGATTCTGCGTCCGGAAGACGGTACGGGTTACCTAGACCCCTTCACAGAAGATGCGACGCTGGTGCTGCGCTGCGACATTATCGAGCCGGCCACTATGCAGGGCTACGATCGTGACCCGCGCTCTATTGCTAAGCGTGCAGAGGCTTACCTGCAATCAACTGGCCTGGGCGACACCGCTTTCTTTGGTCCTGAGCCTGAGTTCTTTATCTTTGATGAAGTGCATTGGAAGTCTGATATCCAGGGCTCCATGTACAAAATCACCTCTGATGAAGGCGCTTGGGCAACCGACAGTGTCGTTGAAGGCGGCAACCTGGGCCACCGTCCGCGTGTGAAAGGCGGCTACTTCCCGGTTCCTCCGGTCGATAGTTTCCACGATATCCGTGGAGCGATGTGTAATACCCTGGAAGCAATTGGTCAGACCGTTGAGGTTCACCACCACGAAGTTTCCAACGCAGGTCAGAACGAAATCGGCGTTAAATTCAACACGCTGGTGAAGAAAGCTGACGAAGTTCAGGAAATGAAGTACGTGATCCACAACGTGGCTCACGCCTACGGCAAAACCGCGACCTTTATGCCGAAGCCGCTGGTCGGTGATAACGGTTCGGGTATGCACGTTCACCAGTCGTTCTGGAAAGATGGTAACAACCAGTTCGCCGGTGATGAGTATGCTGGTCTGTCTGAAATGGCGCTGTTCTACATCGGTGGCATCATCAAGCACGCCCGCGCCCTGAACGCTTTCACCAATGCTTCTACCAACTCGTACAAGCGTCTGGTGCCTGGCTTTGAAGCGCCGGTTATGCTGGCTTACAGTGCCCGCAACCGCTCGGCATCGATCCGTATTCCTTACACTGCTAGCCCGAAAGGTAAGCGTGTTGAGGCGCGCTTCCCTGATCCGACTGCCAACCCCTACCTGGCGTTCTCTGCCATGTTGATGGCGGGTATCGACGGTATCAAGAACAAGATCCACCCTGGCGATGCCATGGACAAAAACCTGTACGACCTGCCGCCAGAAGAAGGCAAGTCAGTACCGACTGTGGCGCACAGCCTGGATCAGGCCCTGGAAGCCCTCGACGCTGACCGTGCCTTCCTGACTGAAGGTGGCGTGTTCACCGACGAGATGATCGATGCCTACATCGAACTCAAGATGGAAGAAGTGGAGCGTATTCGTATGACCACTCACCCCATCGAGTTTGATATGTACTACAGTTGTTAAGTACAGCTGTTAAGCACAGCTGCTAATCAGCGTTACTCGCCTTTGACTGTGACTATCAGTCAGGCGGTGGTAACAATGATTATTAAGAGAACCCCGCTACGGCGGGGTTTTTTGTTGGGGCTGAGGAGCACAGCGATGTGTTTTGGCTAACGGGGCTTCCCCTGGGCGGCACGCGCTTCAAGCGGAGCTACTCGATAGTTGTCAGCGTGTGCAGCACCGCACGGCAGCAGTGATGTTTACGGTTCCTTAAAAGCGCCTTTATAGACGCAATTAGCAAAGTGCTACCAGAAAAACAGCTCGACATACTCCTTTCCAAAACCTGAATGCACTAAAGTGGTGCATTGACAGGGGCATTTGGCGCGACAAGTGCGCTAAAACGATCCACTCTCTTCCGCTGCGATGCCCGCAAGCCGTGCAAATGGGCGTGGGGGCGTAGTTGGCGCGCTTTTTGCAGTTCCCTCATGGAGCATCCACCTGTAGGTCTGTATCGGCGATGGAAGACGTGATTTTTCAGGACACCACTATGCACCAGCGTTTGATTGAGCATCTCACCACGGCGGTATTGCTGCTAGACGGCGAGCTGCGCGTGCGCTGGATGAACCCTGCTGCTGAAGCGCTGTTAGCCGTCAGCCTTAGCCGTGTTCACGGCATCAGCCTGGATACGCTACTGGGCGGGGATGAGAGCATTGACGATGTATTGGCCAAAGCGCGGGATGCGTTTCACCCTTATACCCAGCGCGAAGCGCGCATTACTCCGCTGAATAGTGAACCGCTGACGGTTGACTACACGGTGACGCCGTTATCTGACGATGAGCTGTTGCTGGAAGTAGAGCCACGGGATCGGTTGATGCAGATCTCCCGTGAAGAGGCGCTCACCACCCGCCAGGAGACCATCAAGGTGCTTGCCCGGGGGCTTGCTCACGAAGTCAAAAACCCCCTGGGTGGCATCCGCGGGGCGGCACAACTATTGGAGCGGGATCTAGATGACCCGGCGCTGCGCGAATATACCCATATCATCGTCGAGGAGGTGGATCGGCTGCGCGATTTGGTCGACTCCATGCTCGGCCCTAACCGCATTCTTAAGCATGAGCCGGTCAATATTCACAAAGTGCTCGAGCGGGTGCGGGCGCTGCTGATTGCCGAGCACCCTTGCGTGACGATTAGCCGTGATTACGATCCCAGCTTGCCCGACCTCTCCGGCGACGAGTCGCAAATGATTCAGGCGGTGCTCAACGTGGCCCGTAATGCGGTGCAGGCCATGAGCGACGCGCAAACACCGGAACCTTCTTTAATACTGCGTACCCGCGCTCGTCGCCAATTCACCCTGGGGGCTGAACGCCACCGGCTGGTCAGCGAAGTCGCCGTGGTCGATAACGGTCCAGGTATTCCCGCTGCGCTGCAGGAAACGCTGTTTTACCCCATGGTGTCGGGGCGCGCAGAGGGCAGTGGTCTTGGGCTCTCTATTGCCCAGTCGATATTGCACCAACATCAAGGGTTAATCGAATGCGACTCACGCCCTGGACACACCGAATTTCGTTTACTGATTCCCATGGTTGTTAATTTCACCGGAGAAGCGTCATGACTGAGGCTGCACGTAATGATGTTGCGCGGGTGGTCATTGTCGATGATGACCGCGCTATCCGCTGGGTGCTGGAGCGCGCCTTAGCGCAACCCGATCTGGACGTTGAGTGCATCGAGCGGGCCGACGTTGCCCTGCCCCGTTTGTTGGAAAGCCCGCCCGACGTGCTGGTCACCGATATTCGCATGCCGGGTATCGATGGGCTGGATCTTATGTCGCGGGTACGTGAGGCGCATCCCGACCTGCCGGTGATCGTGATGACCGCGCACTCTGACCTGGACAGCGCCGTGGCCTCTTATCAGGGCGGGGCGTTTGAGTACCTGCCCAAGCCGTTTGACGTAGACGAGGCCCTGGCGCTGGTGCGTCGCGCCGTGGCCCACGCCCGTGAACGCCAGCGTCCGGTTACCGTGCCGGAAGGGCTAAACGCCGAAATCATTGGTGAAGCGCCCGCTATGCAGGAGGTGTTTCGCGCTATTGGCCGCCTCTCTCACTCCCATATCACGGTGTTGATTAACGGGGAGTCGGGTACTGGTAAAGAGCGCGTTGCCCAGGCGCTTCACCAGCATAGCCCTCGGGCGGGGAAGCCGTTTATCGCCCTCAATATGGCGGCCATTCCCCGCGATTTGATTGAGTCCGAGCTGTTTGGCCACGAAAAGGGCGCCTTTACCGGGGCCGCTCAGCAGCGCCAGGGACGCTTTGAGCAGGCCAATGGAGGCACGCTGTTTTTAGATGAAATTGGCGATATGCCGTCTGAAACCCAAACGCGCTTACTGCGGGTATTGGCTGATGGCGAGTTCTATCGTGTTGGTGGACATACGCCGGTCAAAGTGGACGTACGTATCATCGCCGCTACCCACCAAAACTTGGAAGTGTTGGTAGATGATGGCCGCTTCCGGGAGGATTTGTTTCACCGCCTAAACGTGATCCGCATCCATCTGCCCAAGCTTGCCGAGCGGCGGGAAGATATTCCCCGCTTAACTAGACACTTTTTAGCCGAAGCGGCGAAAGAGCTGACGACCGATATCAAGGTGCTGACCAGCGAAGCAGAGGCTCACCTAACGCGTTTGCCGTGGCCCGGCAACGTGCGCCAGTTAGAGAATATCTGTCGCTGGCTCACCGTCATGGCGTCGGGGCGGGAAATTCTGGTTGAAGATCTACCGCCGGAGCTGCGCTCCCCCAGCGCTTCGGAAAACAGCGCCCACGGCGATTGGCGCACGGCATTTCGTGACTGGGCGGATCACGCCCTGGCCGAAGGCCATACCCATTTGTTGGAAGAAGCGGTGCCCGACTTTGAGCGGATTCTGATCGAGACAGCGCTAAAACATACAGGCGGGCGCAAAGGCGAGGCCGCCGAGCTGCTAGGCTGGGGGCGCAATACGCTCACGCGCAAACTGAAAACATTGCTACCGGCTCTTGCTGACGAGTAAGGGCGAGCAGCCTGTCTGGCTTAACGCTGATCTACTGCGAACCCTGCTTCTTGCTACGATCGGCCAAGCCAGACAGGCTCCTAGTCGTCAGCGAGTATATATACCGCATCTGCTAGGGTGGGATCAGGCAAAGAGCAGTCGCTCATTTGCCAGGGCAGCAGGCTAATGGTGTCATTAACGCCCAAGGCGTTGAGCTGGTAGGCAACGCCTTCGTTATAGGCCACATGCCCTAGTCCCATTAAGCCCACCGCCAGGGCGCCGCCCTTCGTCGCCTCGGCCAGGCGCTGGGCCATGGCGGTATCCCAGGTGATCTGTGCTTGAATAAAGCGCGACAGCGCTTCAGGGTCGCCGTCCATGGAGTGCTGGTTAAACACCTCGGTGAGCCTAGCGCGATAGCTGGCGTTGGCAGGCTGAGGAGGTGGGATTGCATGGCGCTCATCCGCGGGCACGCCCTCCCAGCCTTCATTAACCAGCCGCTGGCGCAGGTCGGGATCAATGTTAAGGGCGATCAGCGGGATTTGTGCCATCCGGGCAAACGCTAAAATCGGCATATAAAGCGCTGAATCAAACCCCCACGCCTCGTCCCATTGGGTCTGCTCCAGTAGCGCATTGTCATCTAACTCACCGGCTATCCAGGCATCAAGCGCCGGTTGAGCGCTGCGCGGCAGCATCTCCAGGCCAATCACCAGATCGTCGCGCAGGGCATACAGCCCTGCCAAGGTGTGCAATTGCCAGCGGTGGTGGGCTTTTTCATCGTGCTGTTCACCGAGCAGTACCACTTGTTGCAGGGCCGCCGTCGGCAGCAGCGCACTACTGGTGAGTGGTTGCCCTTCTTGCCACCACTGCCCTGGGCTTGGGCAAGCCGCCAGCGTTACGCTGGGTAGCAGGCTTACAAGCGCTAGAGCCGCTAGCAAGCCATAGCGCTGTCTATTGCGGTTATTGTGTCGCTTCAATGCGCCTGATCTCGGCAAGCAATGCTTCCGCTTCTTCAGTAAGGGTGGCATTGGCGCGCATATCGCCATTACGTGAAGCCTCCATGGCGGCTTGAAGTTTGCGCTCATACTCTTGCTGCAGCTTCTTTTTTGGGTCGCGCTTAAACATGCCTAACATGAGCAATCTCCTCGCTATCTACGCTATGGTGTACACCATTTGTATAGGTTTTGAGGGCGTGTGTCGAATATTTGTTTTAGCTAGGCTTGCTAAGCGCACTGCTTAGGTGCGCTGCATTGGCGTAAAAAGCGCTCAAAATCCCACAAAATAGTCTCCAGACTGGCGTGTAGGCGGTGGTCGTCATCAACCATGCGCAGCGATAGGCGCTGCAGGCGGGCACGCTCGATCACCGGTCCCGGAGCCACGACGTCATCCCGCCAGCCGTGAATAATATGGGTGTGCTGCGCCTGAATAATCGGTGACGTTTCCGGGTAGTCGGCTAGACCCAGAGCGGGAGCCAGCAGAAAGCAGCCCAATACCGGCTGTTGAGCGCTAACCGCCGCACTTAGCCAGCCCCCCAGGCTTGAGCCTGCCAGCACGCACTGGGCAGGGTTGTCTCCACGTTGGGCTAACATCTCCTGCAAATGTTGAAGGCGCTGCTGCGGCTCTGCCATGCCTCGATAGTCCATGACCACGGGTTCACAGTCATCCAATTTTTCAGCGATGCCTTTTAATGCCTGGGTTTTCAGTGCACCAGGCCCGCTCTCGAGGCCATGGGATAGGAAAACGGTCATCATGGCGTTTAGCTCGCTGCGCGCTGGATAGCTTCGCCACCCTGCTGAAGGTCTTCACCTGCACCACGAATGGTATTACAGCCACTGACCAGCAGCAGTGTCACCATTATTACGATGCCAAGAGCGATAGTGCGATTCATAGTGGTCTCCTTGAAGGCAAGTGAGTAGATAGAAGCAAAATACCCCCAACGGTGACGATTCGCTACGCTTTTCAATGTGTTTCATTTTAAGGAGCGCTCCAGTGTGTCCCGAACGGGGATGCTTATGTCGCATGTGTCAGTTCTATACACGGAAATGAGTAGTAGTGAACGGTTTTTGGCATGCTGATTGTTTTATAAGTCATTGTTTTTAAATTTTTTATTTTTATTTTGGCATAAATTGGCTCAATACCTGCAAGTATTGGATAGTCACATAGAGATTTATTCACTGTTCAGTAGTTACAGTTTCAGTTGATTAGAGCTAAAAGTATAGATTAGGAGTCAGCAATACTGAGTGAGTGGGCTGACGGGCAGAAGGAAGGCAGGGAGCCAATAAGTAAGTTAACAGGACGTTAAAGGACAATCAGCCCACTCACTGGTTGCAGCGCAAGGAGGCGTTGTTCATCAAGCAAAGGAGTGGACTGATGCAAAACGACCATCTCATGAAAATGAGGTGGTTTTTTTGCGTGCTAAAATTTTTTTAAGCAATTGATTTTATTTGCATTTTATTCTTTGTCTGGTTGTGCGGCACTTGCGTACAGCGTTACCCCACAGATTAATGCGTTGTTTTGGTCTATCCTTCGATGAAATCAAAAGGCAGCGGTTAGAAAACGCAAACGTAACGACCGCTCACTATCAGGGACAAGATTATGGCGATGGCATTGATGTTATGCATGTTTGTTTTGTTCTTAGGATTTTCAGGCGTGGGTGTCTATATGATGTTTAAGACATCATTTATGGCTAGAATAGATGAGCGTGATGATATGCCGCCCGATGTTTAAGTTTCTGTTTTTAAATCATAAAACCGCTGCGCCCGCTAATGCGGGCGTAGCGGTTTCTGGGCACAGCCACTGGTTGTATTAGCCCTTCTTCCAGCGGCCTTTGCCGCGTGCTGGCACCATGCGGCCAAAGTAGAACAAGCCAAACGCTAGCCATCCCACTGTTAGTAGAGCGGCAAAAATCAGTACGGCCAAGGCGCCAAATTCGGCAATCAGCGGTAAGGCGGCGGCTGTAAAAAGACCTCCCCCCACAATCGGTTCAAACATCAGCTGTTTATAACCAAAGCTCTCTAATGCGCCAGACTCATTTTTGGGATCTGCCATGCGCATCAGCAGCAGGCCGGTCACCGTAACCCCCATTGATTGGCCGAAATCGCCCACCCCACGTTCAAACCAGTTTTCTGGTATCACTCGGGGCGCTATAACGATCAGCACGAACAGTCCCCAGGCAATCCCCGCCACAGCGAGCAGCAAGAAGGGCAGGAAGTGCTCGCCTAAGGTGGTCAGCGAAAGGGTGGCGAGCGCGGCCACGATGGTAAAGTCCAGCGCGGTGCCTGCAATGCGCGACATGGTACGGCTAGACACATGGCGTTCTAATCCAAATCGCATCACAATCAGTTGCACAATTACCCCGCCAATCATGGCAATAGGGAAAAGTGGTACATGGGCGAGGATCTCTAAGCCGCCGTCTCGTGCCCAGGTCATTTGCTCAATCCATTGCAAGGCCGACAGAATCAGCCAGCCGATCACAATGGCGATACCGACTAAGCCGATATGCAGGCTAAGCGGATCGGTGGTGCCTGACTCTTGCTCCAGATCTTTTTTAAATTCGCTGAACTCTTCGGTAGAAGGGCGCTCATCCTCGCGCATTAATTCGTCCGGATCGTCCGGCTGGTTGTTCTCATCGTTGAGTGTGATGATCCCACGGCGCGCGGCAATATTGATCAGTACCGTACCTATCAGCACCCCTGCTACGATGCCTACTGTCGCCAGCCCTAAGGCCAGGTCGGCGCCTTCTTCGAAACCTAGCTCTTCAAAGGTGTCGGCCATGCCCGCCGCCGTGCCATGGCCGCCTTCAAAGCCGATTTCGATTAATGCCCCCACCATGGGGTTCATATTAAACACCGGCACTAACACCAGCAGCGCCAGGCTCAACCCAACAACATACTGGCCCCATGCCATGGTTTGCCCGACGACGACTTGCGGCCCTGCGCGTAACCAAATAGTGCGCAGCCCGGGGATCGCTTTACCAATAAACAGCGCCGCGAAGACAACATTAATCAACAGCCCCGGTAGCGCTGCCCAACTCTCCTGAACATAAGCTGGAAACAGGCCGGGGCTTTCTTCAAAAAAGGTAGGCAGGGCTTTGCCTAGCACATCAGGGCCCATCAGTAAGAGTAACAAACCACCGATTACCGAGCTGGGTAGGAAGAGGCGTCTTAACCAGGGAAGCCATAGACGCAGGGCATTGCTGGCTAGCAGGACTAACCCAATGAGGACTAGCGCTATAAATAATTCACCAACCGTCATGGTCATCACATCACTCCTTGATGCTGGCGCACCGCTACTGCCGCTAAGCAGGTGCGTTCAAAAAAGACAAGGTTGGATTAACCATAGCGCTTAGTCATCAATTACGCGAAAACGGGTGGGGTTATCCCATCCAATAGAGGCTAGCCAAGGCAAATGCGTAGCCCATCGCTGCGCCAGCCAGTACATCGCTGACATAGTGAAGCCCTAAGCCCACCCGTGAGATCGCTATCAGCAGTGTTAATGGCAATACCACTGGCAGTAGCCAGGGCGTATGTGCGGCGACTAACACGCTAAACATCACCGCGTGCATGGTGTGGCCGCTGGGGAAGCTATAACGGTCACGGGCCGGCTCACAGCACTCGATGCCCTCCCCGTAAGTAATGAACGGCCGTTCACGGCACAAGCGGGTCTTCACCAGCCGATAAATGGCCACAGCAAACAGCGCAATCACGCTGTACTGCAAGACACGCCAGGCGCCATTTGGTTGCAGCCAGGGCTGGGCGAGAATGAGCAGCACCCAGACAGGCCAGTCGCCTAAGCGGCTGGCAGCCTGAAGCGTGATGCGCCAGGGGCGATAGATCGATAGCCGAGAGATACGCTGGCAGAATTGCCACTCCAGCAGGTCAAGACGATCGAATACGACAAGCGGACGCGGGCGCATGATGAGCCTCCTGGGCTTGGTGTAGGTAAGTCAAAAACTGCTCGGTGATGCTCGTCCAGCTTTGCTCAAGTGCGCGTAAGCGCGCTACGCGACCTAAACGAGCGTAGTCAGCGGGGTGTTGGCACAACTCCACCGCGGCTTGTTGGAAAGCGGCGCTGTCGCCAGCGGGCACGGTGACACCGTTGTGGCCGCTGCTAATCAGTTCGGCGCTGGCCGCATGCTTGTAGGCCACCACGGCCAAGCCGCTGGCCATGGCTTCCGCCACTACATTTCCCCAGGTTTCGGAAAGCGAGGGAAAAATGAACAGGTCGGCGCTGGCATAGTGGCGAGCAAGCGACTCCTGCCCCACGAAACCGGTGAAGTGGGCATCGGGCAGCGACTTTTCCAGCTGAGTCCGTGCGGGGCCATCGCCGACGATCACTTGGGCTATATCGGGCCGCACCTCACGCATGGCTTGAAGGCTTTCATGCAGCAAGGTGAGGTTTTTTTCTGCGGCTAATCGGCCTACGTAAAGCGCCACCGGCTGGTGTTCGCTAACCCCCCAGCCTTTGCGTAATGCTGGGTCACGGTAGGCGGGTGAGAAGCGTTCGCCGTCCAATCCCCGTGACAGTATATGGACATTACGTATTCCCTGACCTCGCAGCGCTTTTGCCTGCTGGTGGGTAGGCACTAACGTCAGGTTACAGCCGTTATGGAAGTAGCGCAGGTAGCGCCGTGTGGTCGAGGCCAGCCAATTGACGCCATAATCTTCGCAGTAGTGGTCAAAGTTGGTGTGCCAGCCCGCTACCAAGGGAATATTGAGCTGCCGCGCCGCTTGGCGGGCCGCCCAACCGAGGGGGCCTTGGGTCGCTACGTAGATGATGTCGGGACGGTATCTGCGCCAAAAGCGGCGCAGCGTAGCGGGCCTGACCAGCCCCACTTGCACATCGGTGTAACCGGGTAAGGCAAAGCGATGCACTTGTAGTTCCCGGCTAATAGCGGTTGCGTTACCAGCGCTGCGAGGGCGCGGGCGGATCACATCAACTGGCACTCCTTGCCGGTTGAGTTCATAGCTTAACCGGCTCAGCGTATGGGCAACGCCATTGATGTCCGGTGACCATGTTTCACTAACGATGCAGAGCCGCATGAGCGATTCATCCCTTTATCACGTTTTCATAAAGTGTGGGTGGGGCGAATGACACTGCCGAGTCAAACAGGTGAATAAGTGATGACAGGCTTGAGTAGGGATAAGAGGCGAAGCGCTACATCAGACTTTTTAATATCATGTCAATGTTAAATTTGGATGGCAGTTTTATGTATTAACGCATAAAAAATAAGTTCCCTAAAAAATAAAACTTTAAAGTAAATGAAATATAACTCCTTTAAGGTTTGCTGCGTTGAGGCGTTATTCGTCCTTCATTGTGCCTTCGCAAAGCGCAAGCATTAACTACTTCAATGGGAACGATCATGTTTAAAAAAACGACTCTGGCATTAGCCGTTAGCGGTTTATTGGCCGCCTCCGCAGCACAAGCTGCCACTGTTTATGATCAAGATGGTACCGATCTTGAAATTTATGGCCGTATCGCCATGGGTATTGAAGGTGGCGGTATTGATAACGGTGTTGATAACGGCGAAGAGTTCCGTAATTTCGGCTCGCGTTTACGGATTACCGCTGGCCACCAGATCTCTTCTGACCTGCGTGCATTCGCCCGTGTAGAGTGGCGCTTTACAGGTGATGAACGTAATACCTCCTCTGGCTTCGATGAGGTACGTAACAGCTACCTGGGTCTGGAAAGCCAGCAGTTCGGTACCTTTATGGCCGGTAATTACAACAGCTTCTATGATGACTACGTTATGACTCCGTTCGATGTCTACGTAGAGCGAGGCTACGAGTTTGCGGGTGGTGGCCTACAGGCACGAGGCGACTCTATTGGCTATAAAACGCCTAAAATGAGTGGCTTTCAGGCGGTTATTTCTGCCAAGCACTTCTCTGAGCGTGGTTTGACTGAAGCCGAGCAGAGCAGCGAAGGATCCGTTATCGCCACTCAGGGTGGTGTTGTCTACGAAACAGGCCCCGCTCGTTTAGCGCTTGGTTATGTGGAAGATACGGTACGCGGTGGCGGTAACGGTGAAGTGCGTTATGGTGCTACGGGCGAGTTTGCTATTACGGATGCTTTCGCTGCTCGTGTAGGTTATGAAACCCGCGGTGATGACGATGTTAACGGTGGCGGCTTCGATAAAATCGGTGTTGGTGCTACGTACGCTATCGATTCCTGGAAGTTCTTCGCCGACTACTACAACATCGATGTAGATGGCGCAAGCGACGAGCGTAACGCTTGGGCGCTAGGCTCCATGTACAAGCTGTCTAGCAATTTCGATATGTTCCTCGAGCTTAACGACCGCAACCTGGATGCTGTTAATGACTTCGAAGAAGATATGTACTACGCATTAGGCGCTCGCTATCACTTTTAATTAATAGAGTGATATTGGCGGTAGTGTTGTCTTAGTTATTGCATTAGTTCTTTAGCTTTTAGTTAGCTCGCATGTTTCGATCTTTACCGGTGTGGATAACTCCACACCGGTTTTTGGCGTTTTTGGCTTTAAGTTTTACTTGACTGATTTCAAAGGGGTGCTCTTTTCTCGGTGAATTGTCTCTTTAACAATAAAATTAGGGAGAGAGTTGAAGGTAACAATTTCATCATGGAGACGAAACGTCGCTGATAGGCTATCTTTGCTGCTAAGGTGTCTGCACACCGTTATGAAAGGAGTCATTTAAATGCGTTTTCACCGCTTTGGTATGGCGCTAGGGACAGCGTTATTCGCCACCGTGCCTCCCGCCTTGGCTGATAACTACACCCTAACGCTGTTCCACACCAATGATCTACATGGGCGCACCGATCAGTATCCCCATTTGATCACCACGCTGAATGAGGCACGGGAGCGCTATGGGGAAGGATTACTACTGGAAGCCGGTGATATCTTTTCAGGCACGCTCTATTTCAATGAGTTTCAGGGCCAGGATGCGCTGGAATTTATGAATTTGATGGGCTACGACGCCTTTGTGCCAGGTAATCATGAGTTTGACTTGGGGGACGCAGAAGCGGGGCATCAGGCGTTAGCGGCGTTTTTTGCGGGTGCCGAGTTTCCTGTTTTAGGCGCTAACCTGGACTTCTCAGGAGGCTCAGAGTTTGCTGATATGCTGGGCGAGTCAATCAGCGCTGCCCCCCAGGCGGGGATGCTTTATGACGGTATTATCGTTGAGCATAACGGTGAGCCAATCGGTATTTTTGGATTAAGCACTCAGGATAGCGAAACGATTTCCAGCCCTGGACACGTCACCATTAGCGATTATCGTGAAGCGGCTGAAGCCATGGTGGCGGCGTTTGAAGAGCAGGGCGTTAACAAGATTATTGCCCTTACCCACCTGGGCTACGACAGCGACCCCAGCGTGGGCAATGACCTGCTGCTGGCTGAACACGTCGAGGGGGTCGACATTATTATTGGCGGCCACAGCCATACCCAAGTGTCGCCCCCCAAGCTGTTAAGTGGGGCCCGTACTGGTGAGGAGCTCCCATCGCCGACGGTGATTGGCCAGGCAGGCGAGTATGGCCAGCACCTGGGCGTTATGCAGGTCACCTTCGACGAGAACGGCGTGGTGGTTGATGCCAGTGGTGAACTGCTCGCTGCCGATGATCGCGAAGCAGATGCTGATGCCGCGAAGCGGCTTGAAACCTACACCGCGAAAATTGAAACATTGCGGGACACCTTGATCGGCGCGAAGGCGATCTCAGCGCTGCCCAACCCCCGCCACGGCAGCGGCGATGAGCAAAGCGTGCGAGCCAATGAAACAGCACTAGGCAATTTAATCACCGATGCCCAGCTACATGCCGCACAGAAAGTGGCCCCCGACACGGTTATGGCGATCCAGAATAGCGGCGGTATCCGTGAAGCGATTGAAAGGGGTGATGTGTCTGTAGGCGATCTAATCGCCGTACAGCCATTTGGCAATCGCCTGACGCTGCTCGACGTCACCGGCGCCGAGCTGTTGGAAACCTTCGAGATTGCCCTGGCCAACACACCCGGCGAAGACGGCGGCTTTCTGCAGGTATCAGCCGGTGTTGAGCTGGTGTACGACAGCAGCAAGCCGTCGGGCGAGCGGGTGGTTAGCTTAAGCGTTGCCCAGGAGGGCGCGATGCAGGCGATTGATCCAGAACGTACTTACACCATCGCCACCAATAACTTTACCGCTGCTGGCGGCGACGGTCATACGGTACTCGGAGAAGCCTACGCTGATGGCCGTAACACCATTGTCGGCAATACGGATTGGGAAATGCTGCGCGACTATATGGTGGAACGCAAAGAAGTGTTCTATCAGGTTGAAGGGCGGATTACCGATGTGGCTCAAGAGGATGTGGCCCAGGACGATTCGGCGTAATTTGCTGGGCCACTTATTTAATGCTTATTCATTGATGATGCTTTCAAAGCCCCCATAAATGAGACGCTTACCATCAAACGGCATCGGGTTAACGTCCATCTGCAAACGCGGATCCTGCATGACTTTGGGCATGGCTTCATCGCGCACGGCTCGGGATGGCCACTCTATCCAGGAAAAAATAACCGTCTCGTCATCCCTGCGCTTGACCGCCATGGAGAAGGAGGTCACTTCTCCTTCGGGGACGTCGTCGCCCCAGCACTCCATGACCCGCAGTGCGCCGTGCTCCTTGAAAACAACGGCCGCGGCGCGGGCATGCTCAATAAATTCCGCTTTATTAGCGGTAGGTACGGCAGCGACGAAACCATCGACATAAGGGTGGGCGAGTTTGCTCATGGCTGTTCTCCTGTTGTTTTGTTGGGTTCTGCTTTAGGGGGGAGTTCACGAACGGGGCGTACCTCAATGCTACCCATCCGGGCGGGAGGGATACGGCTAGCTAGCTGCAGCGCCTCATTCAGGTCATGGGCTTCAAGCAGATAAAAGCCCGCCAGTTGCTCCTTGGTTTCTGCGAAGGGGCCATCGGAGATCAGCGTTTCGCCATTGCGCACGCGTACGGTAGTGGCGGTCTCCGTCGGTTGTAACGGCTGTCCACCCAGGTAATGGCCGCTGGCGCTCAGGCGTTCTACGCCGGCGATACACTCCTGGTTAAGGTCATGCCACGCCTGTTCACTCATGGCGTTGATAATCTGTTCTTGGTAATAGACCAGCGCAACGTACTTCATGGGGAGTCTCCTTCTGTGGCCAAGGGGCAGTTGTCTGAAGAAACGTTTACCATCCAGCCGACGCCAAAACGATCTACCGTCATGCCGAATCCTGGTGACCAGAAGGTCGCTTCGAACGGCATGATGATCTTTCCACCCTCTGCGAGCTGGGCAAAGGTTCGTGCGGCCTGCTCGATATCCTGATACTCCAATTGAACCTCTACCCCTTGCGGCGGTGTATAGCACTCAGCGGCCATATCGGCACCCATCAAGCGGCGTCCACGCAGGTTCAGCGAGGCATGGATGATGCGGTCATGAAGGGCGGGCGGCGTGTGTCCAGCGGCGGGCGTTTCTGCGTAGGTCAACAGGCACTCCAACTGCCCGCCGGTCACGTCGGCATAGAACTGCATGGCCTCCCGGCAGTTGCCGGGAAAGGCAACGTGCACGTTCATGGCATCCGGTACACGAGCAAGGTTACGGTGCTGCTCAATTCCAGCGCCGGGTTCGAAATCCTCCAGCGAAAAGTAGCGCCGAAGCTCAAGGGTTACGTTGCCATCGGCATCCTGAGTGGGCCACTGCTGGGCCCACTCAATGGCCGCCTGCAGGGAAGGGGCTTCGAGCACGCTGTAACCGGCGATCTGCTCACTGGCTGGCGATAAAGGCCCGGGGATAATGGTGGGCTCACCGTTTTTGAAACGGATCAGACATCCATCGCTGGTCGGATGTAAGCCATCGCCGCTCAAAAACACGCCAGCCTCGGTCATTCGCTGGTTATAAGCGGCCATGTCGGCAAGCATTTCCTGGGACGGCATAGCACCATTTTCGGTATTGGCATCGGCGCGGCGTATCAGCATAAATTTCATTGAGAGCCTCCTGGGTAGTCAGGATGGGTAGTCAGGATAGTGACTCTCTATAGTCGTTTTGCATCGTTTTGAATCGACATAGCCTAAGCATTTTTTTATGAGGAATTTTCGAGCTCTGCCAACCGCTTGTTCAAAAAGCGTTTTTCTGGTTCCAGGGTAGCCAATTGCAGCGCCTGGTGGTAAGCATTGCACGCGGCCTCATGCTGGCCTTGGCGGCGCAGTAAATCCGCTTTAGCGGCATAAAACAGGTGATAGCGGCTGATTTGCGGGTGATGGGCGATGTCGTCGAGTAACTTCAGCCCGGTATCGGGCGCACCGTTCATGGCAATGGCGACGGCGCGATTCAGCCTCAGGATTGGCGAAGGAAAGCGTCGGCAGAGCGCATCGTAGAGCCTGGCGATGCGCCCCCAATCAGTCAGCTCGGCGCGGCTAGCCTGGGCGTGTACAGCGGCAATCGAGGCTTGTAGGGTGTAGTACCCGGCGGGGGTGAGCGCCAGCGCCTGTTCCAGCCAGGCAATGCCGGTCTGAATATCTTCCTGGCGCCACAGGCGTCTGTCTTGCACATCCAGGGTTACCAGCTCCCCATCGTTATCCTGGCGTGCATCCCGGCGGGCATCATTAAGCAGCATCAAGGCCATCAGCCCAAACACCTCGCCCTGGGGTAGTAACCGTGCCAGCTCATTGCCTAGCCGCATGGCTTCTTGGGTCAGGCTGATATCGACCACATTGGCGCCCGTGCTGCGTGAGTAGCCTTCATTGAAGACCAGATAGATGACTTGGAGCACATCGGGTAGGCGCTCGGGTAGCTCTTTCTGGGTAGGCACGGCATAAGGGATATGCGCATCGCGAATTTTGCGTTTGGCGCGCACGATACGCTGTGCCAGCGTCGGAGGCTTCATCAGCAGGGCGCTGGCGACCTGTTCGGTGGTTAGGCCGCACATCTCGCGCAGGGTAAGAGCAACCCGTGCTTCCATACTTAAGCTTGGGTGGCAGCAGGTGAACAGTAGCCGCAGCGCATCATCTTCGATGGTGGTGGGCTCAAGATCCAGCGTCTCTTCTGTGAGTAACCGCTCTGTGGGTAACAACAAGTGGGCCCGGCGGCGTGCGGTACTGCGCTGGCGAATTTGATCGATTCCGCAGTGGTAGCCGGTGCGAATTAGCCAGGCGGTGGGGTTGTCAGGTTTGCCGTTAATCGGCCACTGTTGAACAGCCGCCACAAAGGCATCCTGCATGGCTTCTTCGGCTAGCTCAAAATCCCCCAGCAGCCGGATCAGCGTCGCCTGCACGCGCCGGGAGTGATCGCGATACAGGTCATCAACGTATAAAGGTTCAGTACTCATCAAAGGAGATCCGTACGCGACTCGGAGAAAGGGCTGAATGCGCAGAAATGCGTCATGCTCGCTATCTCAAACGTAGCGCATGGCTTCTCCGTTGACTTGTTTTTTATTGTCTTGTTTTTTGGAGGTAGGCTTTCAATCTCCCGTCCGCTTCCCCGTGATGCTATTGAAAGGGTGCAGAGCGTCGCGGGGCACAAAAAACCGCAGGGTTTCGCCTTCGGCGACAGGTGGTTGCCCTGAAACGCGGATGACTGTGGGTTGATCGCTATCGGCGAGGTTTACATACAGGTGGCTTTCGGCCCCTGCGGCTTCAAACAACGCAAGCGTTGAATCGACGGTTAAGTGAGGCGCTTCGGGCGGCGTTAAGTGCATATCATCCGGGCGGATGCCGACGGTATCGGTGCCTTCGGGCAGGTTATCCAGCAGGCCATTGGCGCCTTGTGTTTTTAGGTAGTCCACCGGCAGCATATTCATGGCGGGGGAGCCGATAAACCCGGCCACAAACATGCTGGCGGGACGGGAGTAGATCTCCATCGGGGTGCCCACCTGCTCGATCTGCCCGGCGTTCAGCACTACCAAGCGGTCACCCAAGGTCATGGCTTCCAACTGGTCGTGGGTCACATACAGGCTGGTGGTTTTCAAGCGCCGCTGTAGCTGCTTGATCTCCACACGCATCTGCACGCGAAGCTTGGCATCCAGGTTGGAGAGCGGCTCATCGAATAGAAAGGCTGCCGGATCGCGCACCAACGCGCGGCCCATGGCCACCCGCTGTCGCTGACCGCCGGAGAGCTTGCGCGGTTTGCGCTCAAGAAACTCCTCGATCTCCAACATTTTGGCGGCGATTTGAACGCGCTTTTCAATCTCATCTTTTTTGAAGCCGCGGTTTTTCAGCCCATAAGCCAGGTTGTTGTACACCGTCATATGCGGGTAGAGCGCGTAGTTCTGGAACACCATAGCGATATCGCGCTCGGCGGGTTCGAGCTTATTGACCACCCGTTCGCCGATTTTGAGCGTGCCTTCGGTAATGGTTTCCAATCCTGCCACCATGCGCAGCAGGGTGGATTTGCCGCAGCCGGAAGGCCCAACTAGCACTACGAATTCGCCATCTGCAATCTGTAAGTCAATGCCCTTCACGGCGTGAACATCGCCGCTATAGGTTTTCTTTAGCCCTTCCAAGGTAATGCTGGCCATCTTATTTCTCCGTCTCGGTCAGGCCTTTCACAAATAGGCGTTGCATAAACAGAATCACTAAAACCGGCGGCAGCGCTGCCATCACCACCGCGGCCATCACCAGTTGCCACTGGGGGTTCTCTTCCGAGGTCATGCGCTGAATGCCCATCACGATGGTGTAATAGTCAGGGTCGGTGGTGATAATGAGCGGCCAGAGGTACTGGTTCCAGCCGTAGATAAACATGATCACAAACAGCGCAGCGATATTGGTCACCGACAGCGGCATCAAGATGTCTTTAAAAAACTTCAGCGGCCCGGCGCCATCGACGCGGGCGGCTTCGAGCATCTCTTCGGGGATGGTCATGAAGAATTGGCGGAACAAAAACGTCGCGGTGGCCGAGGCGATCAGCGGAATCGACAGCCCGGCGAAGCTATTGAGCATTTTAAGATCCGCAACGACTTGAAACGTCGGAATAATGCGCACTTCCACCGGCAGCATTAATGTGACGAAGATCACCCAGAAGAAGAACATTCGGAAGCGGAAACGGAAGTAGACGATGGCAAAGGCGGAAAGCAGCGAGATAGACAGCTTACCCACGGTAATTGCCATGGCCATGATAAAGCTGTTCCAGAGCATTTGGGCGGCGGGCGGTGCGCCGGCATTGGAAACGCCCGACTGCCACATGCGTGTGTAGTTTTCGATCCCGTGGCCGCCGGGCAGCAGTGGCAGCGTGCCCTGCAGCAAGCCCGAGAGGGAGTGGGTAGAGGCGACAATCGCGACATATACCGGAAAAGCCACCAGTGCGACGCCAGAGATCAAAACAATATGGGCTATCAGGTTTGCCCAGGGGCGGTTTTCAACCATTAACGTTCTCCCTAAGGCTTAGTAGTTGACTCGGCGCTCAATAAAGCGGAACTGAATCATGGTTAAGGCCACCACAATCACCATGAGAATCACCGACTGAGCCGCCGAGGAACCGAGGTTTAGCCCGACAAAGCCGTCGGCATACACTTTGTAAACCAGTATGTTAGTGGCCTGAGCGGGGCCGCCCGCGGTGGTGGCATGAATGATCGCGAAGGTGTCGAACATGGCGTATACCACGTTAACCACCAGTAAAAAGAAGGTGGTCGGCGTGAGCAGCGGGAAAATAATCGTCCAGAAGCGCTTCGTCGGGCTGGCGCCATCAATGGAGGCGGCTTCAATCAGCGATTGCGGGATGGACTGTAAGCCCGCCAGGAAAAACAGAAAGTTATAGGAGATCTGCTTCCAGGCGGCGGCAAAAATCACCAGCAGCATGGCATCATTCCCCGAGTTGCGGTGGTTCCATCGGTAACCCACCATCTCGAGCATATAGGGCACAATGCCGATGGAGGGGTTGAAGATAAACCACCACAAAACGCCGGCAAGCGCAGGCGCAATAGCATAGGGCCACACCAGTAGCGTGGTGTAGGTAGTGCGTGAGCGAATCATCCGGTTGACGGTGCTGGCCAATAAAAGTGCCACCGTCATTGATAGCAGTGTGGTACCGATGGCGAATACCGCTGTGACCGACAGAGAGTTGACATAGCTGCCGTCGCGGAACAGGCGAGCAAAGTTCTCAAGCCCTACGAACGTCGAGCGCAGCCCAAAGGCGTCTTCGCGCAGTAGCGACTGATACAGCGCCTGGCCTGCAGGCCAGATAAAGAAAATCAGCGTCACAATCACCTGGGGCGCCAATAGCGCGTAGGGCAAAAAGCGACCAGGGTAGGTCATGCGTTTAGTTTGCATGGTGAGCTCTGGACAGTATTAATAAATAGGCATTAAAACGAAATCGCCGCCTACCCAATAGGGTAAGCGGCGAAGTAAGCGCTTATTTACTGGTTGGCAGCTTCAAAGTCACGGAGCAGATCATTGCCGCGTTTCACTGCGTCGTCAGCCGCTTCCTGGCCCGATTTGCCACCGGTCATTACGGCTTCCATCTCTTCGGAGATGATGTCGCGAATCTGCACGAAGTTACCAAAGCGTAAGCCCTTGGAGTTCTCGGTCGGCTCGTTGAGGGTCATCTGCTTCAGCGAAATATCCGCACCGGGATTCTCATCGTAGTAGCCCTGCTCTTTGCTCAGATCCCAAGCGGCCTGAGTGATGGGCAGGTAGCCGGTTTGCTGATGCCACTGCGCCTGTACTTCGGGTTGGGAGAGGTACTCGAAGAAGGCTGCAACGGCTTCGTACTCTTCGTCGCTATGGCCCTGGAGTGCCCACAGGGTGGCGCCACCGATAATTGAGTTTTGCGGTGCGCCGTCTACATCGGCGTAGTAGGGCTGCATGCCAAAGCCGACTTCAAATTCTGAATTGGCGGCGACATCCGCACGTGAAGCAGAAGAGCCGAAGAAAATCGCGCAGTCCTGGGAGTAGAACAGCGGCTCTGAGTCGGGGCCAGAACCGGGGCCGCCCCATTTAAACACACCCTCTTCCTGCCAGTCGTGGAGGTTGTCCCAGTGGCGAGCGACCAGCTCATTGTTGAAGGTAAGCTCGGTTTCCATACCGCCAAAACCGTTTTCCAGCGTACCTAGCGGCACGTTATGCCAAGCGGAGAAGTTTTCCAGCATGACCCAGCTCGGCCAGGAGGTGGTAAAGCCACAGCTGGCCGCACCAGCGTCGACGATCTGACGTGAAAAGTCGGCCACTTCTTCCCAGGTTTGCGGCGCTTGATCAGGATCCAGGCCCGCTTCCTCAAACATGTCGCGGTTGTAGTACATGATGGGCGTAGAGGAGTTGAACGGGAACGACAGCATGTTGCCGTTGGTGTCGGTGTAGTAACCCACCACGGCGGGCAGGAAGGCATCGTTATCGAAAGCGCGGCCGTGCTCTTCCATCAGCTCGTACACTGGGTAGATGGCGCCTTTGGCGTTCATCATGGTGCCGGTGCCGACTTCAAACACCTGCAGAATATGCGGCTGCTCATTGGCGCGGAAGGCGGCGATCGCGCCCGTCATCGTTTCGCTATAGGTGCCGCGATAGCTGGGGGTAACGTGGTAGTCGTCCTGAGACTCGTTAAAGTCCTGGGTCATCTCTTCGAGAATTTCGCCCAGTTGGCCGCCCATGGCGTGCCACCAGTTAATCTCTGTTGCCGCCTGAGCAGACAGGCTGAGGCTGGCCGTCGCCACCCCTACGGCAAGCGCGTGCAGTGTGAAACGAGACATACAGAAGCTCCTTATGGGCCTGAACTTATTCAGGCGTGCAATGCGTTTATTGAGTTTTTGGATGCACTGAACAGTAAGAAGTGTAGATGACGTTTTGGTGAATGCACGATGAACCTGCCGTGACAGTCAACATTACGCTGCCTGTAGACCTGCTGAGTAGGAAAAGGAGTGAGGGCGGTGATAGGGTGATATAAGCTAGGTTGAAATAAAGAGTCCAACTAACGAGAACAGCATGACTGACGTGACCACGTTGCTGACGAAACTGGTGTCCTTCGATACCACTTCCAGTGAATCCAATTTGGCGCTGATTGAGTATGTGGAGGGCTATTTGGCCAAATACGGCGTCAGCGCCGAGCGGGTGATGAGCCCCTGCGGTACCAAAGCCAACCTGATCGCAAGAATTGGCCCAGAGGCGCCGGGTGGGGTAATGCTTTCCGGGCATACCGATGTGGTGCCGGTGGCGGGGCAGCCCTGGTCGAGTGATCCGTTCACCCTGCGTGATGGCGATGACGGTCGCTTATACGGTCGCGGCACCTGCGATATGAAAGGCTTTATCGCCTGCGTGCTGGCTATGGTGCCCGAGTGGGTTGAGGCGCCTCTGCAACAGCCTATTTATCTCGGCTTCTCTTACGATGAAGAGATTGGCTGCGTGGGGGCGCCGAGCCTGATCAAGCGCTTCTACGAGCACTACTCCACGACGGCTCACGTTATTGTCGGCGAGCCCACCAGCATGCAGCCGGTAGTGGCGCAGAAAGGCGCAACCAATTTACGCACCACGGTGATTGGCCGGGAAGCCCACAGCAGTCAGGTCTACCAGGGTACCTCGGCGATTCATGTGGCCGCTCGGCTGGTGACTTTTATTGAGGACACCATGGCTGCGTTGGTGGAAGAGGGGCGTGTCGATGAGGCGTTTAATGTGCCTCATACCAGCCTACACGTTGGCAAAATAAAAGGCGGTACGGCGATCAATATTATGGCGAGAGAGTGCCAGTTCGAATGGGAGATCCGCCATCTGCCGACCGATACTTTTGATGAGATTTACGCGCGCTTTGAGGCCTGTTGTGCCCAGCTAAGCGCTGAGCTGCAGGCCAAAGGTAAGCACGTTGAAATCATTACCGAGCCCCTTAACGTTACCGTGCCGGGGCTAGCAGATCGCGATAATGATCGGGTGTTGCGTCTGGCCAAAGACCATTTGCCAGCAGGGTGCTGCGACCACGCGGTGGCCTATGCAACCGAGGCCGGGCAGTTCCAGGGGCAGGGCCTGCAAACCATTATTCTTGGCCCCGGCAGTATTGCCCAGGCACACCAACCCGATGAGTATATTGATATTGAGCAGCTTGAAGAGTGCGAGGACTTTCTAATTAAGATGGGTAGGGCGCTGGAACAGCCCGCCTAGCACTCGTGATCGCAAGAAAAATCCCACCCTTTAAAAGGAGTGGGATTTTTTTATACCGTGCCCATGCATATCAATTCATGCATATCAATTAATGCTGAGGATGTTGTTCAAACAGCTCAGCTTTGGCATGGCGCATCACATCTTCGCACGCCTGCTGTTGGGCTAACTGCGTTAGCAGGCGTTGAGTCACTTCGAAGCCCTTGCCTAAGCAAGTATCGACTTCCTGTTGGCTAACCGCTGGCGTCACTCGGTAATCGATTTTAACCGTGCGCCCACCACCTTCCAGCCGATCCGCAACTCCCCTGAGTCGCCACGCGATTCTCTCTTTCCAAGTTGCTGATTCTTCCGCGCCTTCGTTTACGCTAAACGTGCACTGCCATTCCGGTTTAAAGACCTTCATAGGAGAACCTCCAAAAATTTTGGAAAGAATGATCAATCGTGATTCGTACCCCATCGTCTGAATGTATTGCCCTACCACTATATACCTAACACCGCACAAATATCGAAACAATAGTCATACACGCCGGGGGACGCGCATAGGACGTATCGGTTAGGCTATAAAAGATGTGACTAACGAGCTTGTTTATGACCCCTAAGACTGACCTAAGTTGCCCCTGTGGTAGCCATTTAACGCTTGAACAATGCTGTGGCCGCTATCATCAAGGCGAACTTGCGCCTACCCCTGAAGCCTTGATGCGCTCTCGCTATGTGGCTTTTGTGTTAGGGCGCAGCGACTATCTGTTGGCGACATGGCACCCCTCTACCCGACCTGCAGAGCTTGCGCCTGATCCTGACGCTGAGTGGAAGTCGCTATCTATCGTCTCCGCAGAACCGCCGCTCGATACTATCGGTTACGTGCATTTTCGTGCCTTTTTTTATGAAAGGGGGCGAGTGCAAAAAGGGTGGCATGTATTAGAAGAGGCCTCCCATTTCGTTAAAGAGCAGCAACGCTGGTGGTATATAGACGGAACACCCTCGCTTACACGCTTAAAACCACGCCGCAACGACCCGTGCTTATGTGGTAGCGGGCGCAAATTAAAGGTATGTTGCGGTGAGTAGTGGCATCGTTCAGCCTCAGGAAGCCGAACCGCAATGGTATCTCTATTTGCTGGAGTGTCAGCGCGGCACCTATACGGGCATTACCAATAATCTGGCAAAGCGCTATCAAGCGCACTGCACCGGCAAAGGGGCGCGCTATACCCGTGCAAATCCACCTGTTGCGCTGCTGGGTGCTGAACCGTTTAATGACCGCGCGGCCGCAAGCCGAGCTGAATATCAGTTAAAGCAACAAACGCCAAGTCAAAAGCGCCGCTGGGCCAAGCAGTGGCCTGTTCAGTTAGATGCCGATTAAGGAGCCCACATGCTGACGTTTTACTCAGAGAATAGCCGTTTGCGCCAAGCGCGCACGGAGTTGCATGACGGCGCATTGGTAACCCCGTTTGAGTGTCCTGAACGGCTGGATCTAGTGCTTAAGCATCTTCGCCAGTCTGGGCTTGGCGATATACGTACCCCTAGCGCTTATGGGTTAGACCCGGTGCTGGCGGTGCATGACAAAGAGTACGTGACGTTTTTAGCCAACTGCTGGAAAGAGTGGGGCGCCGCCGGGCATAAAGGTGAGGCTATTCCCAATATTTGGCCAGCGCGAAGCATGCGTGGTGACCGCATTCCCCGCTCTATCAGCGGCCAGCTAGGTTACTACGCCTTGGCGGCGGAAACCTCGATCTCAGAGGGCACCTTTGAAGCCGCCATGGCGAGTAAAGATGTGGCGTTAGGCGCGGTAGAGCATACCCTGCAAACCGGTGAACCCAGTTTTGGGCTGTGTCGGCCGCCGGGCCACCACGCGGCCTATGATCAGTTTGGCGGGTACTGCTTCTTCAATAATGCCGCCATTGCCGCGCAGAGAGCGTTGGATGCAGGCAAACGCCGGGTCGCCATTCTTGATGTCGATTTCCACCACGGCAATGGCACTCAGCAAATCTTCTATCAGCGTGACGATGTGCTGTTTATCTCGCTGCATGGCGACCCTGAAGTCACCTTTCCCTACTATTTGGGCTACGCTGATGAAAACGGCGAGGGAAAAGGCGAGGGCTTTAACGTCAACTACCCATTGCCCCCGGGAACCAGTGTGGCTACTTGGATGGCCACACTTGAACAAGCCTTGGCGCAAATTAAAACCGCGGAGTGTGAGTGTCTCATCGTATCGCTCGGGGTCGATATCTTTGAGGGTGACCCGATAAGTGCCTTCACTTTTACCAGCGCAGATTTCACCGTGTTAGGTCAACGCCTGGCCCAGGCAGGCCTGCCCTGCGTATTTCTGATGGAAGGGGGCTATGCGGTAGACGCAATCGGTGTCAATGTAGTCAACGTGTTACAAGGTTTTGAACAGTAGGCATTAAAGGACACAGGTTAACCGTGACAGCGGCCCCTAAATCGGGCAGGCTAATGCCCTTTCAACGGGGCAGGGAGCTCAAGCGTGGCAGTGTATGGTGGAATTCAGGCACATGAACTGGAGCGTTGGCTTAATGCGTTAACCAACGCCGCCTATGATAGACGCTGCCCGCTGGTAAAAGTGCACGGTGGCAATGCCCGTGCGCGTACTGCCCGGCAGAACTTATTACTCCTCGCCCACGACTATCGCAGCGGTCAGCTCACCCGCGAAGAGTGCGCTTCAGACCTCGGTCACTGGTGCCAATCCTACCTTTCTGAAGCAGAGTGGTACGTGCTGGTTGGCACCCGCCAAGCCCCTTCCCATCCGCAAAGCGAAGAGGAGCGAAGCCTTGCCGTGCTTAAGCAGCATCGGGTGGGGTGAGGCCGCCAATTAACCTACATGTGACCAAAAGCTCCTGCGACGGGGCTTTTTTTTGTGCGCGATAAGTACGTTTTTTTGCCGTTAGCCGTTTTTTTAATGGCAGCAGCATCAGTGGGTGCCTAACAGGGATGTGTTGACAAAAGCTTAGCAAGATGAGTAATTTGAAACGATATGTCTACTCGACTAACGTTTTATAAACACGCTATATAAGGGCAGGGGGCAATACATCTTGTGACCACTACTCCAGCGCTATCGGTTCGCTCCTTGGGCGTGAATTTTGGCTCCAATCAGGTTGTTAAGAATCTGAGTTTTGATGTTTATTCCGGTAAAACGACGGCAATCGTTGGCGAATCTGGCTCGGGTAAATCGGTAACTTCACTGGCTATTATGCGCTTGGTGGAGTACATGAACGCTGAGATTACCAGTGGCACCATCACTTTCCACAGTGAGTCCAAGGGCTCGCCACCACAAGATCTTACCCAGCTTTCGGATAAGGCGATGCGTAAGATACGTGGCAAAGAGATTGCCATGATTTTCCAGGAGCCAATGACGTCGCTGAATCCGGTTTACACCATTGGCGATCAGATTACCGAAGTGCTGGTATTGCATGAAAAGCTTTCGAAAGAGTCTGCCCGTGCGGAAGCAGTAAAACTGTTGAAGCTGGTGCGGCTGGCCGATGCCGAAGCGCTATTAAAACGCTACCCTCACCAGCTATCCGGCGGCATGCGTCAACGAGTGATGATAGCCATGGCGCTGGCCTGTCGGCCTAAAGTGTTGGTAGCGGATGAGCCCACCACCGCACTGGACGTCACTATTCAAGCGCAGATTCTTACCATTATGCGCGACTTGCAGCAGGAGCTAGGCATGGCCGTTATCTTCATCACCCACGATATGGGGGTGGTGGCGGAGATGGCCGATCAGGTAGTGGTCATGCGTCATGGCGAGAAGGTCGAGGAAGGCTCTGTGGAGGAGATTTTCGCCCGCCCCCAGCACCCCTATACCCAAGCACTGTTAGCAGCGGTGCCTAAACTTGGCAGCATGCAGGGCGAAGCCCTCCCACGCATGGATCCATTAGTGGTGCTGGAGGGGAACGTTGCGCGCACCCTGGGTGAAAGTCGTCAGCAGGATACCGCGAGAACCGATGCAGCCCCTGTGGTAGAGATAGAAAACTTAGTCACTCGTTTTGATATTCGTAAAGGCTTCTTTGGTGGGATTAGCCATCGCGTCCATGCGGTCGAAAATGTCAGCTTTGCTATTTTTCCGGGGGAGACGTTAGCACTGGTAGGGGAGTCGGGTTCCGGCAAGTCGACCATTGGGCGCACCATTCAACAGTTGCAGGAAAGCACCAGTGGCACGATACGCTTTGGTGGCAAGGCCGTGGCCGATATGTCCCGGGCAGAAAAAATGCGCCTGCGCCAAGAAGTGCAGTACATTTTTCAAGACCCGTTTGCCTCCTTGGATCCCCGCAAAACCGTAGGCTTTTCGATAGCCGAGCCCATCCGTACGCACGGTTTATTGCACGGTACTAAAGCGATTCGCCAGCGGGTAGACCAGTTACTGGAACGCGTTGGTTTGAGTGCTGACCAAGCCGAGCGCTATCCCCATGAGTTTTCCGGTGGACAGCGCCAACGAATCTGTATCGCCCGCGCCTTGGCCTCCAAGCCTAAGTTGATCATTGCTGATGAGGCGCTATCCGCCCTCGATGTTTCTATTCAGGCGCAGATCATTCATCTGCTCATGGAGTTGCAGCAAGACGAAGGCTTAGCCTATCTGTTCATTAGCCACGATATGGCGGTGGTGGAAAAAATGAGTCACCGCGTGGCGGTACTGCACCTTGGCCAAGTCGTTGAGCTAGGCGAGCGTCGGGCGGTGTTTGATTCGCCTCAGCACTCCTACACCCGCAAGCTCTTAAGCGCTGTGCCAGTGGCCGACCCGGCTCAGCGGCGGGAGCGGGTGTTGCTGCAGGGCGATATTCTTAGTCCCATCCGTAAAGTCGGTGATGAGCCAGAACATTGGCCATTAGTGCAGGTGGCTACCGGCCATTTCGTTGCCCAGGAAGTAGGCCGCGCCGAGCGTTTGGCGTCATAGTAAGTTTCCTGATGGTACAAAAGCTGTGAGACAACAACAGGAGTAATTCCATGAAGAAAAATAAACGCGTTCTCAATGGCGCCATCGCCGGTATGGCACTGAGCGTTGCCTTCTCTGCCTCTGCACAGGCTGGCTCATTAACGATTGCTTCGCCGCAAGATCCCGGTAGTTGGGATCCCATTGATACTTTTTTGGTCAACTGGGCATCGGTCGCCACCAATATTTTCGATGGTTTGACCTATCGAGGCCCTGATTTAGAGCTGGTGCCCGGCCTTGCCACCGAATGGGAAGAGCTGGATGACGGTACCCGTATCCGTTTCACTCTGCGTGAAGGCGTCACCTTCCATAACGGCGAGCCCTTCAATGCGGAAGCGGTAAAGTTCACTTTTGACCGTCTGCTGGGTGATGAAGGCGCCCAAGGCCCCCAGCGCTCCAATTATACGGCGATTGAAAGCGTGGAAGTGATCGATGACTATACGGTCGATTTTCACCTCAGTGAACCCGACCCGGTATTGCTTACCAAGCTGGCGGGCTACGGCGCCATGATTGTGCCACCGGAGTATCTAGCTGAGCATGGCGATGACCACTTCAATAATCATCCGGTAGGCACTGGGCCCTTCAAGGTGGTGGAGTATAATCCTCGTGAGGACGTGCAGTTAGAGGCCTTTGCTGATCACTGGGGCGGCGCGCCGAAACTTGACGAGGTGACCTACCGCTTTATCTCTGAACCTTCCACTGCCGTGGCTGAGCTGCAGGCTGGGCGAGTCGATATTGTTATTCCGCCGACGATTCCGATTGGCATGATCGACACGATCAATAACCACGATGGGGCCAGCATCGTCAGCGTGGCTTCGCCAACGGTGGAAGCGATTCGTTTCAACACTCAATCAGGTATTACTGCCGACGAACGCGTGCGCAAAGCCATGATCATGGCGGTGGATCGCCAGGCGATTATCGACGCCATCCTGGCGGGTGAGGGGGAAATGATCGCCAGCTTCCAGGGCGCTCAGTCCTTCGGTAACGACCCTGATATGGAGCCCCTGCCGTACGATCCGCAGCAGGCTCGCCAACTGCTGGATGAAGCGGGTGTTGAGCAAGGCGCAACGGTGCAGATAGATGTGCGCGGTAACGACGCCACCTTTGGTGAAGTTGCCCAGGTAGTGGCGTCTTACCTACAAGGGGTGGGCATTACCGCCTCTATTCAGCCTTATGAAACCAATGTGCTGCTTAACGACATTATTCCGGCAGGCCGTACTGGGGAGATGTTCCAGCAGAAATGGGGCGGCTGGACGTTCGATTTCGACAATACCGCCTACCTGATGTACCACACTGGCGAACGCTGGAATCCTTATGACAGCGACGCTGAGTTAGATGAAATGCTTGAAGCCCAGCGCAGTATTACCGATCAGGATGAGCGTGAGGAACTGCTCCAGGCTATTGCGCGCTACACCCAGGAGCGGGCCTTGGAAATGCCGCTCTATAGTATCAATGCCCTTTACGGTGTCAGTGACCGGGTGGAGAATTTTGAACCTGCTCCGGATAACCGTATGCGTTTGACCGACGTGGACGTTGCTGACTAAACGTAGCGTCATCCGGCCGCTTGAAAGGCGGTCGGTTCTTCATACTGACACTTTACAAAAGCTTCATGTAAGCGTTACGGGCTTGGGGACATAGTGGCAAAATTTCTTCTCTATCGAATACTGCAGGCCATCTTTGTGGTGATCGCCGTGACGCTGATCGTCTCTTTTGCGATCAGGTTAACCGGTGACCCGGCGGTTATGCTGGCGCAAGGGGCGGGGAGTATTACCGAGGCGGATCTGGAAAGGATTCGTGAAGCCCTCGGCTTGAACCAATCCTTCCTGGCTCAATACGTCGGCTTCCTGCAAGGTCTAGTAGTGGGTGATTTTGGTCGTAGTTTTATGGGTGGTACACCCGTCAGCGATCTAATTGGTCGGGCCTTACCCGCCACTTTGGCGCTAGCTTTTGCTTCGCTGCTTGTCTCTATCGTGGTTTCGATACCGCTGGGTATCAAGGCAGCAGTATCGCGGGGGAGGTGGCCCGACCAGATGATCAGAATTTTTTCCCTGATCGGGCTCTCTTTTCCTAACTTCTGGCTGGCCATCATGCTGGTGCTGCTGCTCTCTATCACGTTTAATCTGCTGCCGCCCAGTGGCATGGAGGGCTTCTCCAGCTTCATTATGCCCGCCGCAACGATGGGGATCATTCTAACCGCCACTAACGTGCGCCTAGTGCGAACCACTATGTTGGACACCCTGCGCTCTCAGTACATCATGGTGGCCCGGGCAAAAGGCCTTTCCAACACGGTCGTACTCTACAAACATGCGCTGCGTAACTGCTCCATTCCGCTGATCACCTATTTTGGTTTGCAGTTTGGTGGATTGCTGGGCGGTATCGTGGTTGTCGAGCGCGTCTTTAACTGGCCGGGATTAGGCACCTTGGCTTTCGAAGCCGTGTCGGCCCGGGACTACCCTGTCTTACAAGGCGTTATTACCGTGCTCTCGTTAATGATCATCTCCATCAACCTTCTCGTTGATATCGCCTATGGCCTGGTCGACCCCAGGGTGCGCAAGGAATAACCATGACGGCAGCTATCAAAAGCGACAAATTGAAACGCTTTAAAAACCTTGAATTTATCCTTGGCGTGCTGCTTGTGGGCGGTATCGGTTTAGCGGTGATCTTCTCCGGCTGGCTGTTTCCCGGGGGAGGTTCAGAGCTGAACTTGGCCTACCGCTTAACGCCGCCGCTGCTAGAGCCCAGCTTTCCGCTAGGCACTGATCCGTTAGGCAGAGATGTACTAGCGAGGGTGATTATTGGCGGTGAAATCTCGTTAAAAGTCGGCGTCTACTCAGCCCTCGGTGCGGTGGTGATCGGCATCATTATGGGCTTGGTATCCGGTTACTACGGTGGGTTTCTGGATATGATCGTGATGCGCTTTGCCGACGTGCAACTGGCGCTGCCCTTTATCCTGCTGGCGATTACCTTTATCGCCGTGATTGGTGGCGGGTTAACCAATATGATTATTCTGCTGATTATCTCCCAGTGGGTGCAGTACGCGCGCTTGGTGCGCGGCTCGGTGCTATCGCTGCGCGACCGCGAATTTATTCTGGCGGCCAAAGCGATTGGGGTGAAGGATATCCGTATTCTGTTCCAGCATCTGTTGCCGAATCTGATTGGCCCCGTCATCGTGCTGATGACCCTCAATGTGGCCAATAATATTCTGCTGGAGAGCAGCCTGACCTTTTTAGGCTTAGGCGTGGATCCGGTGATTCCCAGCTGGGGCGGCATGCTGGCTGAAGGGCGCACCTACCTGCAAACGGCGTGGTGGGTTAGCGTGTTCCCTGGCTTGGCTATTCTGTTAACCGTGCTGGGGCTGAACCTGCTGGGTGACTGGCTCCGGGATGCCCTGGATCCCACAGGACGTACTTCCTTATGACCAACGATCCCCGTATCGAGATCTTGTTAGAGCGCTTTTTCCCACGCACCACGCGATCTTTGCTTGATGAGTACGCCACACCTGCCTATCACGGTTATCAGTTGGAGGCGTGGGTCTTCGACGATGAAAGCGAACGCCAAGCCACAGAGACGGCCTTCAAGGCCGCGGGTATCAGTGCGCGCCTGCGCAGTGCCTATAAGCCCCTGGTGCACTTCTTTTTAGAGGAGTTCTCGTGGGCGGCGCTGCAGTCGTTGGTCATTGAGTATCCGGTGTTAGCACATGCGCCGCGCCGCTTTCTGCTGGAAGCCTACCCGCTTGCGGGGCTGCTTCCGCAAGGTGTAGCGCTACGCTGGGAGGAAGTTAATGTCACGCCCTCCACTGACCCTACGCCTCTCTATTATCGCGTCCGTGTGGAGCGTAGCACTGGGGAGCTGGAAACGTATTGGGTTGAAGCACCTAACCGTCAACATTTAGATCATGTAGACGAAGCACAGTGCTCGCCCTGTGGCTGGCTGCGGCTTACCTCTCCCAATGGCGAGGTGAGCGAGTCGATTGTTGAGACGGATTTTGAGGCGCTGTTTCAAGCGGCAATGGAGACGTTATCCTCAACCCAGTGGCAGGCAGCATCTCCCTACTTCGAAGAGCTCAACTTTACGGTGCAGTTGCCCTGTAGCGACCGCCGCCTAGTGCTGGGCGATGAGCATATTAGCCTTGCCGAGGCGCTTCATGAAGAACTCTATTTTTCTAGTCTGGAGTATTTCCAGCGGAGAGCAGGGTTGGCGCTGGGGGATCGATCCATTCAGCCGGGGCAGATTGTGCCGGAAGTCTTCTCTCACGGTGAGCAAGCCTATTTGAAGGTTAGCCTACGGCCTTTGGATGCTTCTCAACTGCCGCGTGCAGAGGTGGAGCTGGAGAGCGCTGGGCAGGCTATCGGTGTTGAGCAAATAGAGGCGTTATTGGCAGAGATGGGGGGGCAGTCGTTAGGCGCCAAGACACGCACGGGGAGAGCGGTAGAGGCGCGTTATATCGTCGGTGGTGACCGCGCCGTGATGATCAGTGCGGGTCAGCATGCCAACGAGACCTCCGGCGTGGTGGGGGCGTTGCGTGCCGCTGCGAAGCTTAGCGGTAAGCCAGAGGCCCACTTCGTTATCTCGCCCTTGGAAAACCCTGATGGCTACGCGTTGCAAGGTCGGCTCATCGCCACTCAGCCGCGGCATATGCACCACGCAGCGCGCTACACCGCCTTTGGGAATGACCTACAGAGCCAGCCGCTTGGGCAGCCATTTGAACATGCTATTCGTGAACAGGCATTCGCTCTCAGTAGTGCCGGACTGCATGTCAATCTGCACAGCTACCCGGCCCATGAATGGACACGGCCGTTAAACGGTTACGTGCCCCGTGGTTTTGAGATGTGGACGATTCCCAAGGGCTTCTTTCTGATCTTGCGCCACCAACCAGGCTATGGCACAGCGGCTGAGCAGTTGGTGGAAGCCGTTACCGAGGAGCTTGCGCAAGTGCCTGGACTGGTCGAGTTTAATGACGCGCAAATTGCACTGTTTGAAATTCATGCGGGGACGTTAACTTTCCCGATATTGAATGGCTTCCCCTATCTTATCTCGGAAGACGCCGATCAATTAACGCCACTGATGCTAATTACCGAATACCCTGATGAAACCCTAACCGGCAAACCTTATGTACAAGCTCATACCGCGCAAATGGCAACGGTGGTGGCGGCCTACAACGCCTTTCAAACGCTCTCACTGAATCGCTAATCTCCATGACGGCGTGAATGTCACAATGGCGTCGCGCTGTTACAATGGATAAATGAACAGTGCTTTCGCAACGCCTACCGCCTCCCTCGACGACCCCTTCTACTACCTGACGAACTTCCGCTTCGTTTTGGTCTGGGTGGGGGAGCGCCACGCTGATCTGCTCGCAGCAGACGAACTCGCTTTTGTTGAACAGTTTGAAAGCTTACCGCAGTCCTCCCAAGCACTGCTGGTGCGCATGGTGATGCGCAAAGGTGAACTGTTTCGGCTCAGCAAGCTCAGTTATGCCGAGGTCGGTGACAGTGCCGCTGCGATGGCGCCCTTGATCGCGCTAGGTTGGGTCGATAGCGACCCGGCGCTTAGCGTCGATGAACTGTTTAACCAGCTACGCCTGGCCGAACTGCGCCAAGCGTTGGCGGCGGATATACGCGCCGCCGGGCTGAGCGCCTCTAGCGCCAAAACCGCGCTCTACGACACCCTGGCAGGCCGACTGACACAAACCGTACCGCTGCAGACATGGTGGCCCAACGCGCCTGACCGTGTGGTGCGCCTCACCGTCATGGAGACCTGTGACCGGCTGCGGTTGATGTTCTTTGGCAACCTGCGCCAGGACTGGGCGGAGTTCGTTCTAACCGAGCTTGGTATGCAGCGTTTTGAGGTGGTGCCTTTCACGCCGCACTCCCGTGCTTTCCAGTCGCGCCAGGAGGTCGATACCTATTTAGCACTCCACCGCCTGCGCCAACGCCTTGATGCAGGGGAGCTGCCCGCCGACCTGTACCTTGAATTGCCGCCAGCGTCGGACAACCGCTGGCTGGCCACGCGGCGCGCTCGGTTACTGCTGCAACTGGGTCGCGAGGCGGAGCGCAGTGGTGACTCGGCGCTTGCGCTGACACTCTATGGCGATGCAGAGAGTAGCGAAGCGCGCATTCGACAGCTACGTGTGTTGGAGCGAGTGGGCGAACATCAAGCGGCTTTTGAGCTGGCGACCCAGGCGCTGAATAGCAGCCCTAACGAGACCGAACATCAAGCTCTGGCACGGCTGCTGCCCCGTTTGCAGCGGCGGCTTAAAATGCCTGTTGTACCGAGTGAGCCAGAGCCTGCCCATGAGCGTTGGGAGCTTACATTGCCAGGGCCGCAAAGCGTGGAGCGCGCTGTAGTTCAATCACTTAGCGAGCCCCAGGCACCGGTCTGCTATGTGGAAAACAGCCTGCTGACCGGACTGTTTGGACTGCTCTGCTGGTCGGCTATTTTCGCCCCGCTGCCAGGTGCCTTCTTTCACCCTTTTCACAACGGCCCGGCGGACTTGTATCGCGACGATTTCGTGGCGCGGCGGCGTCATGCCTTTGATGCTTGTCTGGGGTGCTTGGAAGACGGCAGCTACCGGGAGGTTATTCGGGCGACCTGGCGGGAGAAACAGGGGCTGGCCTCCCCCTTTGTGCACTGGCCAATTGTCGATGAGCCGCTGGTTGAGCTGGCGCTCAAGTGTATCCCCGCTGAGCATTTAAGGGCCTGTTTCGAACGCTTGCTGGGTGACTTGAAAGCCAACCGGGCAGGGCTGCCGGATTTGATTCAGTTTATGCCCGACGCACCCGCGGGTGAGCCGCGCTACCGGATGATCGAAGTCAAAGGCCCCGGCGACCGGCTGCAGGATAACCAGCGCCGCTGGCTCGCGTTCTTTCATCGTCATGAGATGCCCGTCGCGGTGTGTTACGTGCGCTGGGCAGATAGCGCCGAGCCGACGTCATGAGCGCGACCTATCGCGTCGCCGTGCGTGCGCTGTGCGAATTCACCGCCCGTGAAGGTGATCTTGATCACCGCTTTACCCCAGCCCCCAGTGCTCAGGAAGGTATACAAGGACATACGCTGGTGGCTAGCCGACGCGGGGCAGACTATATCGCCGAACTGCCCCTGTCGGGCATCTTTGAGGGGCTGACGGTGACGGGGCGTGCCGATGGCTTTGACCCAACGGCCAACCGCTTGGAAGAAGTCAAAACCCACCGCGGCAGCCTTGAGCGCATGGCCGATAACCAGCGCGCTCTGCACTGGGCGCAGGTAAAAGTCTACGGCGCGCTACTCTGCAAAGAGCGCGGCCTGGGGCACATCACCTTAACGCTGGTGTACCTAGAGATCGCCAGCGGCAAGGAGACCCTGCTCAGCCAGGAAGCCAGCGCCGAGGAACTGGAGGTTTTTTTTGCCGACCAGTGCCAGCGCTTTCTCGCCTGGGCGGAGCAGGAGGCCGGGCATCGCCTGCACCGCGACAGCGCCCTACACTCTCTGCGTTTTCCCCACACTGCGTTTCGCAGCGGTCAGCGCGAACTTGCCGAAGACGTTTATAAAGCCACCAGCACAGGACGCTGCCTGCTCGCTCAGGCGCCCACCGGGATTGGCAAAACGCTGGGTACGCTGTTTCCCATGCTCTCGGCCATGCCGCGGCAACGGCTTGATCGGATCGCTTTTCTGACCATGAAAACCCCCGGTCGCCGGTTGGCGCTGGATGCCCTGGCGACGTTGCGTACCCGTCATGACGATGAGGAGGCGTTGCCGCTTCGCGTGTTGGAACTGGTAGCGCGGGAGAAGGCCTGCGAATACCCTGATCGCGCCTGTCATGGCGAGTCCTGCCCGTTAGCGGCGGGCTTCTACGACCGCCTGCCTGCCGCCCGCCAAGCCGCGGTGGCGCAGCAGTGGCTGGATCGCGACGCGCTGCGCGACGTGGCGCTGGCTCATGACGTGTGCCCGTATTACCTGGGCCAGGAGCTGGCGCGCTGGGCGGATGTGATCGTTGGCGACGTTAACCACTGGTTCGATAGTCATGCGCTGCTGCACAGCTTGGCCCAGGCGAATGACTGGCGAACGGGCGTGCTGGTCGACGAAGCACATAACCTGGTGGAGCGCGCCCGGGGTATGTACAGCGCCGAACTCGACCAGCAGCGCTTGAGCCGACTGCGGCGTGTTGCCCCTAAAGCGCTCTCCCGGCCACTGGGGCGCTTGGCCCGCCAGTGGCAGGCGGTGTTCAAAGACGCTGGCGTGGAAGACGTCGGCGAACCGGGTAAACCCGTCTATCGGCTGCTGACGACGCTACCCGATAAGCTGGTAGCTGCCGCTCAGCAAGTGGGCGCTGCGATTACTGACCATCTGGGTGAGCACCCCGAGGATGCGACGCTTGAGCTCCAGGAGCTGCTGTTCGAGTCGCTGGCGTTCTGCCGCTTAGCGGAGCGCTTTGGGGATCACTCGCTATGTGACCTTACCCGCCATGGCCGTGGGCGGGCGCTGCTGGGGCTTCGCAATCTGATACCCGGTGATTTCCTGGCCCCGCGGTTTAACACTGCCCACTCAGTGGTGCTGTTTTCTGCCACGCTCTCACCCGCTCACTACTATCGAGACCTGCTGGGGTTGCCGGGTAATACGGTGTGGCAGGAAGTAGCGTCGCCCTTTGCTGCGCACCAGCTTGAAGTGCGCGTACGCAGCGATATTTCGACGCGCTTTCGTGATCGGGAGGCGTCCGTTGAGCCGATGGTGGCGACCATGGCGCAGCAGTATCAGCGCAAGCCCGGCCACTATTTAGCTTTCTTCAGTAGCTTTGCCTATTTAGAGGCGGTGCTGGCGAAGTTTCGCGAGGCGCATTCTGAGATAGCCGTTTTCAGCCAGACCCGCGGAATGCCGGAAGCCCAGCGCGAGGCATTTTTGGCGCGCTTTACGCCCGGTGGAAAAGGCATCGGCTTTGCGGTGTTGGGCGGCGCCTTTGCCGAAGGGATCGACCTGCCCGGCGACCGGCTAATCGGCGCCTTTGTCGCCACCCTGGGCCTGCCACCGTTCAATGACTTCAACGAAGCGCTCAAGGCGCGGCTCTCCGCGCGGTTCGGTCAGGGTGACGACTACACCTACCGCATTCCCGGCATGATTAAAGTAGTCCAAGCCGCCGGCCGGGTGATTCGCAGTCCAGACGATGAAGGCGTTGTGGTATTAATGGATGATCGTTTTGCCCAGACCAGCGTGCGTGCGCTACTGCCACGCTGGTGGTCGCCGGGCTGAGCATGCTAAACGGGGCAGGTGTTTTTCGTTCCGGCGGCTATGCTTAAGGGACGATGCTAAACGACCATCAGGCCACGGAAGCGGCCACGGTAGCCAGTCAGGCTGGGCACCGTTCAACACAAGGGAGTGTTACGTCATGAAGAAGCCCATCAGCTTTTTTGTTCACCATCAGGGGCGCGGCCATGCGCGGCGCACCATGGCGATTATCCGCCAGTTTTCGGCCGACCGCCCAGTCAGCGTGATGACGGCGGATCCTTCGCTGTTTGATGGTTTCGAGCGCGAGATTGAGCTTGTACCGTTGCCTGACATGATCGGCGCAGAAGTGCCCACCCAGGCATTGTTTGACCAGCCCACGCCTTCGGTTATGCACTGTGTGCCCATGGGCGTGGTCGAAATGCGCCAGACCATGCGGCGCATTCTGGATCATCTGGACGATAGCGACGCCGGACTATTTGTCATTGATGTCTCGGCGGAGCTGGCGCTGCTGTCGCGTATCGCGAGTATTCCAGCGGTCAAGGTTCGCATGCACGGCGACCGTAACGACCCGGGGCACCTGGGCGCGTATGAGGCGTGCGTCGGCATGTTGGCGCCCTATGATGAGCGCCTTGAGCAGGACGATTACCCTAGCCACCTGCGCCAAAAGACGTTTTACACGGGAGGGCTGTGTACCACCGCCGCCGAGATACCTGAACGCGTCGAAGCACGCCGCCGACTGGGGCTCGACCCGAACCGGGAAATCGTTTTAGTGCTTACTGGAGGCGGCGGCTCGGGCACCCCCTATGCGCCGTTGACCGTGGCAGCGCGTGCCGCGCCTAATACATTGTTCGTGACAATTGGCCCGCTGCATCGGGAGGGTCACGAAACCGATTTTGCCAACCTGATCAACGTTGGCTGGGTCGATAACGTGGTGGATTACCTGGCAGCCAGCGATAGCGTGCTAGCGTCCGCTGGTGACAATACCGTACATGAAATCGCCATGTTGAAACGCCCCTATATCGTGGCGCCGGAGTGGCGCTACTTCGGCGAGCAGACCCGCAAAGCCGAACGGCTGGCGGAGCTGGATGCAGCGGTCAACATGGCCGTCTGGCCCGGCGACTATGCCGGCTGGCAGGCAGTGTTAGAAAAAGCCCGGGGGCTGGATGTCAGTGTGCTGGCCGAGCTGTATAGCGCGGACGCCGCCCGGCATGCAGCCGAGTGGCTGGAAGCCTGCGTTGACCGGCTCTGGGCAGGGGTGCCCACCGCAACCTCTTCAGGGAGTCGGTCTGCTAAACGCCTGGTCGCCGAGTTTGCCACTCAGGTCGCGGCGTCTGAAGTTCAGCCATAACGGGCGCTGGCAGGTAGGCGCGCGGCAGCAATCTCCTCCTGGGTGGGGTGCCTAACGATCTCGATGACCTCTGCTACCGGCGACCAGCGAATGGCGCCGGCTTCGTGAAACTGGTTTAGCCAGTACTCCATGCACCACTGCTCCCAGCGTGCGTAAAAGCGCCTCGCGTTGGCAATAATCGCCTCGAAGTGCGGCCAGGGTGGGGCATACATCGGGTGGTGCTGGTGCCAGGCAAGCGCACCGCCCAACCAGTAGAGCGGCACGTTGGCCGCTGCCAGTCGCCAGGCGTAGTCGGTCTCCTCTCCGCCGTACCCCCTGTACTCTTCATCCATGCCGCCCGCGCGATGGTGATCCTGGCGCATCAGAGCAAATGAGAGCCCCCAAAGATTGCCATGGTCAGGCTCATGTCGTATCTCATCGTCTTCAATGGCTGGACGCGCCGGGTGGCGTTCGCCCAGGGCGGCTAGGCGCGCAAGATCCAATGTACCGTCTACGCCGTGGCGCACCGCGTCTGCGGGCAGGTAGTGCACTTCGCTGATATAGAGCGCTGGTCGTTGGATAAGCGCTTCACGGTAGCGCGCAACCAGCGTGGGTGAGGCGATGCAGTCAACATCCAGAAATATCAGCGCATCAAAAGCGGCGGCATTGACCGCTTCGTTACGCGCCTTGGCCAACGGCAGGGCATCGCCTTCAACCATGATGTGACGAACCGGGAAATGCGTTTTGGGTAGGTCTGTTTCGACTTCGGGCTGCATCCAGGCAATCACCAACTCGTCCGGTTGCTGCGTCTGGGCTTCCAGGCTCAGCATGAGGTTGACCAGATGTTCGTGGCGGTTTCTAACCAGCGTCAAAGCGCTTACCTTCATGCCGCGCCCCCCATTTTTTGTCGGCGCTGAAAGTGCTGAACGCCCTCAATAACGCCCATGGCGTGGCGTGCGCGGGCAGTGTAGACGTGGGCCACTTCGGGCCCGTCCAGTAGCCCATCGCAGTGGTTGGCCACCGCGATAGAGCAGGGCACCGAGCGCAGCATATCCAGGTCATTACCCGAGTCGCCTGCAACATAAAGCGACTGTGGATCAATATGCAGACGTTTGCGCACATGCTCGACGGCCTGACCCTTGGATGCTTCAACAGGCAGTATATCTACATAGCGGCTATGGCTTTGGATCACCGTGCCCGCTAGGCCGCGCTTTTTTAGATGTGTCTGGATACGTGCAATCAGCGTTGGGTCACCATCGCTGAAGTAGCTGAGTTTATGGCGGCGCTGTTCAAGCGACCCTTGGGGCGTCAGTTCAGTCATATCTCTCAGAGCCTGCTCTAATGCTTCCTGCTGCCAGCACCGATCAATCCGCGCTGACCACTCCACATCCTGCTGGTAAGTCACGCCGTTTGGGTCGCGGTAGTAAATCTCTGAGCCCACCGACGAAATGATCACCTGGGGGGCGGGGATGCCGACCTGTTCGAGAATCGACAGCGCGCTGTGAAAGCTGCGTCCGGTGGCAACGCCAAACCCCAGTGTGGGCTGTGCTTCGTACCACTGGTTAAAGGCGCGTATGCCTTCGGGCGATCCGGTAAGCGTATTATCGATATCGCAGATCAGCAGAGACTTGGGCTGCACCGGGTCAAGGGTTGGCTGGGTGAAGCGGGCGAGCAGGTCGTGGTAGCACTGAGTATGGCGCTGCCAGTCGTAGCACTTGACAGCCTCCTGGCCGTTGTCGGCCATGCGCTGCCAGCGTTCGGAATTCTGGAGCAGGTCAAGTGCCTGGCGGATGATCTCATCATGGTGACGGGGGTTGATGAGTACGCCGTTGTTACACTGTTCAATAATATCGCTGGGGCCGCCGCTGTCGGTGGCAATCAGCGGCAGGCCCGCCGCCGAGGCTTCCAGCAAGGTCAGTCCAAACGGCTCGTTGAGCGCCGGGTTGATGAATATGCCGCACCGTTCACGTGCCCAGGCGTACAGCGCAGGGATATCTGCGGGGGAGTGATGCTTGGGGTAGGCCACGTGACCATAGAGATTGTAGTCATCAATTAGCGTTAAAATCTCATGGAGGTTATCGGCAAGTTCGGGCTCTAGCGCATCAATATGTTCGCGTACGCCTGCCACAATCACCAGATTGGCAAGCTGCTGCAGCGCTTTACTCTGCCCATAGGCCGATACCAGTGCCGCCAGATTTTTACGGGTAACGGGACGGGCAATAGCTAGCAGTACGGGTTTGCTGGGGTCGGTCAAAAAGGGTTGCATCATCGCTTCAATAGCGGGTGTTGAAGAGGCGCCAGTAAAATCATCCAGATGGCTGCCGGGCGGAATAACGCGGATGCGGCCAGTATCATAGTGCAGGTAATCGGCGTACTGAACCTCAGCCTCATCGCGGGAGCTGGCGATGATCAGGGTGGCATCACGAATGGCGCGCTCTTCAAAGGTGATGCGGCGCTGCAGAGACTGCTGGGTTGAGTTATCGAGGCCAGGCTGGCCGGTGGCCAGGCATTTCAGCTTGCATCGCCCCAGCGAGTGGGCAGTGAATACGAACGGAATGGCATAGCGAGCGCTGATTTCAGCGGCCACTTCGCCCGCATCGGCGTAGTGGGCGTGCAGAACGTCAGGCGGCTTGGGTAGGCTTCCCAGCCACTCTTCAAAGGCGGCAATAAACGAAGGAAGTTCCTGCCAGAGTGCTTCCTTGGGCAGGTAATTGGCGCACGCGGTAGGCAGGCGCACCAAGGTAATTTTCGGGCTGATCACCTCCACTGGGCAGGTATAATCTACCCGGCTAAACTCACTGGCGAAGGCGCGGGTCACCAGCGTAATACGCTCGACGGCCGGATCCTGTTCGGAAGCCTCGACCAGCTCAAGCAGGTAGCGGATATGGCCGCCGGTATCGGCCGTAATGCCATATTCGATATCGCTGCCGCGCAGGCAGCCCTGTAATGCCAGATGTACGATATGCATGTCGTGAATTCCTTTTCACCTGATGGGGTGTCCCCAATCTATGCTTCAGAAACAGCGTTTACGCATTGCCCAGGTTGCCCCCGTCATCTTTCCAACCCCGCCGGTGGATAACGGAGGCACCGAGCGCATTGTCTACGACCTAACCGAAGCGCTGGTGGCCATGGGCCATGAGGTCACGCTGATAGCCCCTTCCGACAGCCAAACATCGGCGCGCCACCTGCCAACCTCGCCAAGCCTGAGCCGCTGGCAGCAGTTACGTGATAACGTGCCGCCAGGCGTGCCGGGCGTTCTAGAGGCGCTGGCGCTGGAACGCTTGCGTCAGCATTTGGATGAGTTCGATATCATCCACTGCCATGGTGAGTTCTGCCACGCGGCGCTGCTGGGCGAGCGCCGTCGTCATAGTGTAACGACCGTGCACTGGCGCGTTGATGAGCTGGATAGGCAGCTTTTTTTCGAGGGATTTCCCGATTTGCCGGTAGCCTCCATCTCAAAAGCCCAGGGCGCCGCACTGCCTGAGAACAATCACCTGGGTACGGTTTACCACGGCCTTGATGCCCGGCGCTTTAATATAGGTAAAGGTTCAGGAGAATATTTGGCCTTTATTGGCCGTATGACAGACCAAAAACGCCCCGACCGGGCCATTGCCGTGGCGCGCGCCACGGGCTATCCGCTACGCCTGGCGGGTGGCATCGATGTGGGCAACCCTGGCTGGTTTGACCGCCATGTGGCGCCCGAGCTTGATGAGTGCATGCAGCATGTGGGTGTGGTCAATGATCAACAAAAGCAGGTATTTCTGGGCGAGGCGGCCGCGCTACTGTTCCCCATTGACTGGCCCGAACCCTTCGGGCTGGTGATGATCGAGGCCATGGCCTGTGGCACGCCGGTCATTGCCTGGCGAAACGGCTCGGTGGAGGAGATTATCGAAGAGGGCGTCAGCGGCTTTATCGTCGACACCCACGAAGAGGCAGTGGAGGCGGTTAAACGCCTGCCAGCGCTTGAGCGGCACCGTGTTCGCGAGGTGTTTCTTGAACGTTTTACCGCATCCCGCATGGCCGAGGATTACGTAAAACTTTATAAAACGTTATTAGCCGGTGAGTACCGCCAATAACTATTCATAACGACGAAACCAAGTGACCCAATGACAGACCTACTCTGGTACCAGTATGCGCTAATCGGTTTGATTTTTGCCTGGAGCGGTTTCGTGCGCACCAGCCTTGGGTTTGGTGGCGCGGTGCTGGCGCTGCCTTTTTTACTCTTGGTGACCAATCAACCCCTGGTGTTCTTACCGATTATTGCTATCCACCTGCTCATTTTCTCCAGCTGGATCGCGTGGAACGGGCATCGCCAACTGCAGAAAGAGAGTAGCGCCACACGCCCTGCGGAGAGCAATATTGATTGGGCATATCTACGCAAAGCCCTGAAAATCATGATCATCCCCAAGCTGATTGGGGTGGTGGGGCTGTTAACGCTTCCTGCCCAGGTCATGACCAGCATCATTTTCGGCATTGTGTTCATCTATGCCATTGGCTATGTGCTGAACCGGCCATTCAAAAGCAAGAACAAGTACGTGGATTACGTGCTGCTGGCGCTGGGCGGCTATGTCAGCGGCACCTCGCTGATTGGTGCGCCTTTGATTGTGGCGGTGTTCGCTGCACATGTGGCCAAAGAGCAACTGCGGGATACCATGTTCGTGCTGTGGTTTATCCTGGTGGTGATCAAGATGGTCTCGTTCCTGATCGCGGGGGTCGATCTACAGCTAATCCACCAACTGTGGCTGCTGCCCTGTGCTTTTATTGGCCATTTGGCAGGCGAGAAAGCCCACCGCTATATGCTCAAAGCGGACACCGGGCTGTTCTTCCGTGTGCTGGGGGCGGTGCTGATATTGGTCAGCGTGGTGGGGTTGATTCATCCACCCGGCTAGCGGGTGGCGGGCGCCACCCTTTAAAGCTTGCTGTCCGCTTGTAGCGTTGTTTTGCCCAGAATGATCAGTACGACCGCCAACACTCCGCACACGACCGCCATGGCGGTAAACACATTGCGCAGCGAGTCCAGCCAAATCACCGCCGGGGAGACTACCACTGGGGAGATAAACTGGCCAAAAAAGAAGGTCGAGGTAAAACCACCAAATACCCGGCCGCGTACTCGCTGAGGCGTGATTCGCATCAGCCAGGTGGTGGTATTGGGCATAAAGGCCCCCAGGCCGAAACCGGAAATAGCCGCGCCGACGATGGCCATGGCGTAACTCTGGGTGAACCCAACGATCAAAAAGCCAGCGGCCGCCAGCAGGAACCCTAAAACGTATATCGTCATCACCGACAGAAACGGTTTGTAGTAGCCGTAGCAAAACGCCACGATACTGGCCGTTAGGGCCGTCATTGAAAGTGCGATGCCGATTGCCATACCACTGATCTGACCCTGCTGAGAGAGTAAAAAGGGCAGTTGGGCGGGAAACATATAAAACATTGCCATGCTGATCATGGCGATCAGGTAGGCAAGGCCAGTGCGCCCAATATCCACCTTCACCGGTGCACCGTCTGTATCAGCGCTTACGCTACCGCTGGATTTGGGTTCTTGAAGAATCGCCCAGGCGTAGGGCAGCAGCAAAACGCCAGTAATATAGAGTAGAAATGGGCCGCGCCAGCTCCAGTCGGAAAGTATCCCGCCCAGATTGATAAAGATCACCCCGCCCAGTGCCATGCAGCTACTTTGTAGCCCCAAGAAGCGGGCGCGTTCGGTGCTATCGAAATAATCCCCCACCAGTGTGGTGCTAATGCTAAGAATACCCGCCACCGCTATTCCCATCAGTGCCCGCGAGCTTAGCAGCAGATCCACTCGGTCAATGAAAAAGCCCGAGACACCGGCAAAACCGTAGATGCCCAGCATCATCAGCAGCAATTTTTTGCGCCCAAACCGGTCAGCCAAGTAGCCCATCAGCGGGCTAAACAGCGTAATCATCAGCGCAGGAATGGTCAGGATTAGCTGAATCAGTACTTGAGGCTGATCAGGAAAGTGGCGGCTAATGCCCGGCAGCGCAGGCGCAATGATCGCCCCCGACATCACGGTCATGGTGCTGGCAAAAAGGAGAACGGCCTTAATATGAGCTAAATGGCTAATGATTGGCTTCCACATTAAAAGAAAAAGGGAGAGGGACAAGCAAATGTTAATCATAGCATGCTTGTTAGCAGGCTAGTTATTGTCTATTCCGACGACGCGCTTTATCAGGCTAAACGGAGTGGGCGTGATCGCATCAACGGCCTGTAGGGTGACCCTGACCAAACATAACTCCCCTGGCCTGTTGTACAGCGCAAGCGATATCCGCCACATCATATCGTGTCATGCCGTTTCATTCTGTGGCGGCTTTTTTCCGCGCCTGCAGGTATACCCCCGCTCCGTGACATTGTGGGTCACTTCGTCAAAGATCCTAGTCATAAAGTTGTAAGAGATTTCTTACAAATATTGTCGGCAATGTCTTACATAAACGGGATCATTTATCTGTCATGCTGCCTAGGACGCTTGGATGCGCGAGCTGGAAGGAATCAGCTTTTCTGTAAGGAGACGGATACCAAAAACCCTCGGCCATTGGATGGTCGGGGGTTATATTTTTTAAAACAGGCGTAATGGTTGCCGTTCTTATCCTGGCGTAGGCGGTAGGTGAAGCGGGTGAGCTTTTGCGATGACATTGCCATTAGCTACCTCCCTTCCAATGTTTTTATTTTGCTACCTATTTGCTACCTAGAACCGCGACCAACAAAAAACGGCCACTTGCTGATTTAGCTAAGTGGCCGTTTTTTCTGGAATTTTTGGTCGGAATAGCAGGATTCGAACCTACGACCTCTGCCTCCCGAAGGCAGCGCTCTACCAAGCTGAGCTATATTCCGAAGGTTGCCGAACAATGCTTATCTGTGCTCAACAACGGAGGTGGATCATACTTAGCCAGAGGTGTTTTTTCAAGTCCTCGGCGGTGTGATCTAGCAATTTTTATGCTTGGCGATCAACCGCTAAGCGGGCCAACTGGGCCATGCTGTCGCGGTAGGCGCTGGGCGGTAGGGCGTCCAACTGCTGAAGGGCTTTGTCGGCCATCTCTTCGGCGCGCTGGCGGGTATAGTCGAGTGCGCCGGTGGCGTGAATAATGTCCAGTACGGCGTCGAGCTGCTCAAGTCCGCCATCGCGAATCACCTGGCGAATCAGCTTGGCCTGTTCCGGCGTGCCTTGCTCCATGGCGTGGATCAGCGGCAGTGTCGGCTTGCCCTCGGCTAGGTCGTCGCCCACGTTTTTACCCATGGCATCGGCGTCGCCCTGGTAATCCAGCAGGTCATCAATCAACTGAAAGGCAAGACCTAAGTAGCGGCCATAATACTGGAGTGCGCGCTCCTGTTCCGGCGTTGCCTCTGCCAGCACGGCACCGCTGTGGGAAGCCGCTTCAAACAGCATGGCGGTTTTGCCCAAAATGGTCTCGAAGTAATCTTCCTCTGAGATGCTGGGGTTGCCGATGTTGGTTAACTGCAGCACTTCGCCTTCCGCAATGATGCAGGTAGCGCCGGACAGGATCGCCATGATGCGCATCGAGCCCACATCGACCATCATCTGAAACGAGCGCGCGTAGAGGAAGTCGCCGACCAGTACCGACGGCGCATTGCCCCAGGCGTCGTTGGCGGTTTTCTTGCCCCGGCGCATATGCGACTCATCCACCACGTCGTCGTGGAGCAGCGTGGAGGTGTGCATAAACTCAATCAATGTAGCCAGCGGGATATGCTTGTCGCCGGTATAGCCGAGTGAGCGGGCGGCCAGGAGTGCCAATAAAGGGCGCAGGCGCTTGCCGCCGCTTTCGGTAATGTATTGGCCGATCGTTTCAACCAAGGGCACTTTAGAGTTGAGCTGCTCGACAATTGTCCGGTTGACGGCTGCAAAATCATCGGCCACCACGGCGTGCAGCGGTGAAGGCGTTGGGCTGTCAGGCTGTGCTGAGGAGACGTTAGCGGTCATGGGTTACGTTCATCGCGGCAGATTGAGGCGGTAAGTCCCGCCCATAATGGGGGTCATGCTATGGGGCTGCCTGTTAGGCGTCAAGACACGCACTGTGGCCGCACTATTATATGTCTTTATAAACGGAGGGTAGTGACAATTGACAACGGCCTGTGGTCTTGTGGTAAGAGAAGATAGTCGTTATAATCCGCGACCCACTCATCTTGCTCCCTGTCAGATGGCTCCAAAAGGGGCGCCACTCGCAGCAGGTCGATAAGAGCACGACTCGAAAGAGCGTAGGAGATGAGTGCCGTTTAAACGTTAGAACGGCATTAACGACAGTCCGGAGAGCGACATGTACGCAGTTATCAAAAGCGGTGGTAAGCAGTACCGCGTTCAAGAAGGTCAAACCCTCAAGCTCGAGAAAATCGAAGTCGCAACCGGCGAAACGATTGAGTTTGACGAAGTGCTGATGGTCGCTGACGGCGATGATTTCAACATCGGTGCGCCGATGATCAGTGGTGCTAAAGTCTCTGCCGAAGTGGTTTCCCACGGCCGTGGCGATAAAGTCACCATCATCAAGTTCCGTCGTCGTAAGCACCACATGAAGCGTCAGGGCCACCGCCAGTGGTTCACTGAAGTCAAAATTACCGGAATTTCTGCGTAAGCGGTCAATTCCCTTAGGAGGATTTTGCAATGGCACATAAAAAGGCAGCAGGCTCCACGCGTAACGGTCGCGATTCCGAGTCCAAACGCTTAGGTGTAAAACTCTTCGGTGGCCAAGCGGCGACTGCGGGTAACATCATCGTGCGTCAGCGCGGCACGCGTTTTCACGCGGGCACAGGCGTTGGCCTTGGTCGTGACCACACGCTGTTCGCACTGAGCGACGGTTTTGTGAAGTTTGAGACCAAAGGCCCGAAAAACCGCAAGTTCGTTAGCATCGTTTCTGCCTAAGCGGCTAGAGCTATGCTCGCGGTTGCGAGAGAAAAAGCCCCGCTATGGCGGGGCTTTTTTGTCGGTCAAATCTCTTTTCCAAATATGCTTTTTCATCATGCAGGTGGAAATACAGGGTTGGAAAAAAAGCAGTGCATATTAGGGCGGCGGAAGCGGCCGGGAGAATCCAATGCAGTTCGTCGATGAAGCCTCGATTATTGTTGAGGCGGGCAAAGGCGGCAATGGCTGTCTGAGCTTTCGCCGCGAAAAATATGTGCCCAGGGGCGGCCCCGACGGGGGCGATGGCGGTCACGGTGGCAGCGTTTACCTGATTGGTGACGATGCCCTTAATACCCTGATCGATTTTAAATTCCAGCGCTTCTATAAAGCCCAGAATGGGCAGGGCGGCATGGGTCGTCAAATGAGCGGTAAGGCCGGCGAAGATTTGCACGTCAAAGTGCCGGTGGGCACCACGGTGATCGATGAAGATACCCTGGAAGTCATTGCCGATGTCACCGAAATCGGTCAGGTGGTGCTGGTAGGCGAAGGTGGTCGGCGTGGGTTGGGTAATATCCACTTTAAATCCTCGACCAACCGTGCACCGCGTCGCACGACACCAGGCACCGAAGGTGACCGCCGTAACCTGCGCCTGGAAATGAAGGTAATGGCCGATGTGGGCCTACTGGGCATGCCCAACGCGGGTAAATCGACGCTGATTCGCTCGGTGTCTGCCGCCAAGCCCAAGGTCGCCAACTACCCGTTCACCACCTTAGTGCCCAACTTGGGCGTGGTAAAACTGGGGATGCACGAGCACTTCGTGATGGCCGATGTACCGGGCTTGATCGAAGGGGCGTCAGACGGTGCCGGTTTGGGGTTGCGCTTCTTGAAGCACCTTACCCGTACGCGACTGCTGTTCCACGTGGTCGACGTCGCGCCGTTTGATGAGTCTGACCCGGTTGAAGCAGCCAAGGCGATTGTCCATGAACTGGGGCAGTTCTCTCCGGCGCTTTCTGAGCGGCCACGCTGGCTGGTGCTGAACAAGTTTGACCTGTTGCCGGAAGATGAGCGTGAAGAGCGCGCCCAGAAGATTATTCAGGCGCTCAACTGGGAAGGCCCGGTATTCCGCATTTCGGCGATCAGCAGCGACGGCACCGATAAATTGGTGCAGGCGGCCTACCGCTGGTTGACCGAACAGCGCCGTCTTGAGAACGAAGATGAAGAAGCGCTGGCCCGTGAGGAAGAGATGCGCCGCCGCATGGAAGAGGAGTCGGTCGCACGTACGGAAGCGCGTCTGGGTCGTCGGCGTAAGCGTGACGATGAAGATGACGAAGACTTCGACGATGATGATTATGATGTTGAAGTCGAGTACGCCCCTTAGTGATATTGAGCGGGTGCACTCGGTAGTCAGTAAAGTAGTAAGCTTAAAAGAGGCTGCGTTCACGCGGCCTCTTTTATGGGTGTCTGATCAAGTGGTAAGTATATGATTAAGTTGCCAGTGTCTGATGTGGCGGTGAGTATCTGATTAAGCTGTCAGCGCCTGATTGAGGGGGGGGTCGCATGGAAAGTAACGAGCAAATCCTGGGCCGCAGCGCGCTAAGCCGTGCACGGCGGGTCGTTGTAAAGATTGGCAGTGCGCTGCTGACTAACGATGGCCGCGGCCTGGATGAACCTGCCATCGGTGGCTGGGTGGATCAAATTGCCGCCTTGCACCAGCAGGGGGTAGAAGTGGTACTGGTCTCTTCCGGCGCCGTGGCGGCGGGCATGGTGCGTCTTGGCTGGCAGGTGCGCCCCAGCGCCGTGCACGAACTGCAGGCCGCCGCCGCGGTAGGTCAAAATGGCCTGACCCAGTGCTACGAGCAGCATTTTGCCCGTCACGGCATGCTCACCGCGCAGATTCTGCTTACCCATGACGACCTCTCCAATCGCAAGCGCTACCTGAATGCGCTCTCTGCGCTGCGTACGCTGGTAGAGATGCGCGTAGTGCCGGTGATCAATGAAAACGATACCGTGGTCACCGATGAGATTCGCTTTGGCGATAACGATACGCTTGGCGCACTGGTGGCTAACCTACTGGAAGCGGATGCGCTGCTGCTGCTGACCGACCAGGAAGGCTTGTTTGACGCCGACCCCCGCCACAACCCCAATGCCCAGATGATTGCTGAAGGGCGCGCCGACGACCCGCGCTTAGCCGCCGTGGCAGGCAGCGGTGGCGCGCTGGGTCGTGGTGGTATGACCACCAAGGTGCGTGCGGCGCAGTTGGCGGCGCGTTCCGGGGCGGTCACGGTGATTGCCAGTGGCCGCCAGCCTGACGTTATCAACCGGATAATGGCGGGCGAAGCGCTGGGCACGCTGCTGCGTCCTGACCAAGCGCCCATGGCGGCGCGCAAGCGCTGGCTGGCGGGACAACTGCAGGTGCGCGGCACGCTGGTGCTGGATGCGGGGGCGGTCAAAGTGCTGCGGGATAAAGGCTCTAGCCTGCTGGCAGTGGGTGTGCGCAGTGTTCAGGGCAGCTTTAAACGCGGCGATATGGTGGTGTGTGTGGATGAGCAGGGCGCGTCTGTGGCCAAAGGGTTGGTGAATTATGGTGCTGATGAAGCGCGCCAACTGGCGGGTCAGCCCAGTCACCAGATTGAGGCAATCCTTGGCTACGTAGAAGCCCATGAGCTGATCCATCGCGATAACCTAGTGGTTATCTAGGGGGCTCTGGCTGTTATTTAGTCGCGAACGCGGGGCGGCAGAGGCACTTGTCGAGGCCAGTCATCGGGCACTATAAATAGCCGCTGGTAGCGTTGTTCACTGTGCTCTCTCGTTGGGTAACACAGCATCACTTGCTGGGGGGAGCGCCAGGTATTGACCCGATCAATCACGATTGGCAGTACCTCTGCCGCAGGGCGAAAAACGCTGGCTGGCGGCGGTGCCAGCCAGTGGGGCTTTTCCAGCTCTATCATACTCGGCGTGGCGGAAAAGCTGGCTGACAAGGCCGGCCAGTCACGCAAGTAACACCAGATACCACGGCGATGATCTGCCGTCGCGCCTTCCGGCGCTGGCATAGCGGCATGCCAAGGGTAGTAAAGCACGCCGGGCATCGCCAGCCGCTGAGTTAACTGTTCGCCTAAACGCAGATCAGAACCACCCAAATCCCGTGGCGTAAGCCAATGCGCGAGGGTTTCCAGCGCGGGCGCCGTGGTGGAAAGGGGGAGTTGGTGACGTTGCAGATGAGTGCACTTAAGCGCCAGACTGTCTAACCCGCCGGGGCCGATCCAGCGGCTTTGGCTATTGGCTGCTCCAGGCCCTTCAGGCAGCCCCAGGTAGAACTTGATAGCGACTTCTAAATGAATCGGCGCCGGATTGTCGCGGGTTCTGTACAGCATATCCAGCTCGCCCAGGGTGTTGCGCTGTCGGGTGATGCGGACATTTCGGGCGAGCAATCGCGTATTGGGTGCGTGATCCAACAGCGTATGCCACAGGCGTTCATGGTAGTGCCCCATACGCGTCGCGCGGCTCCCATTCAGGGCCGTTAGCGGTGGTCGGCCAAGCTGACCCAGCCAGGGTAGTAGCGCACCCTCTAATCCCAGCTCTTTTCGCGTAGGCCGCCCTCCACAGGGAATCGGTGGCGGCAGCTCCACAAGGTCAGGTGTGGCGACCAGCCAGGCTAAGTCGCGTAGCACTGAACTCAATAGTGTAGAACTGAATAGCGCTGAATCGCCCAGCTCTGGCTTGCACGGCACTGAGTTGCCGGCTCCTAAAGCTAGCGCCGCCGAGCCGAGTTCTTCACTCTCCAGCGCACCGTTAACGCCTTCGTTCAGCACAGATCTCTCCTCAGCACCCTGATAAGGTCGGCACTATCAATTTAGCGACATGCTTTAGCAGCCTACCATAAACGCAACGGGCTCCCCGTGGGGAGCCCGCAAAGCGATTAGCTGGAAAAATTAATCGCGGTCAATTTGCGTCACTTCGGAAGAGCCCTGACGCACGCTGATCTCTAGCTCACGGCCATCTTCACCGCGGCCTTCAATATCGATGATGCCGCTTTTATCGATATCGAGATCTTCAAATTCAACCATACCCTCCTGGCTAGCCACATCCAGTGCTTGACGGATATCGTCTTCGCTCATACCCCAGGCACCGCTAATCAGGCGCTCACGTTTCTCTTGTAGGGTCTCACCGTTATCGAGTGAGAATTCCACGTCGGCGTACCACTCATCGTCCAGCCAACCTTCCACTTCTACGCGGCCACGGCTTTCAATGCTAACTTCTTCGTAGTGGCTGAAACCGTACTCATTGGTGTGGCTCAATACGTCATTAATGCGATCCATCGGCAGTGAATCGGCCTGGGCACTACCGGCAGCCACAGCAAGCAGCAGAGCAGAGGTCGGGATCAGCAGCATTTTTTTCATGGTGTTCATAGCAAATTCCTTCTTTACGTATCTGTACGAGAATGAATAAACGGCATTCAGCGAATGCGACAGTGGATTTATATCACCACGATACTTTCCTTAAGCTGACAAAGCTGTTCATCTAACGTTCATGTTGCCTTTGGCATGCTGACGCTATGAGTAAAATCCTACGCCACTTCAAAAAACTACTGCGCAGCGTCCCGCGTGGCCCTCGCCGCAACGTCACTGGGTTAACCTTGGTGCTGTTGCTGGCGGGTAGCGCGGTGGGCGACCAGCCTTGGGAGTCGCTACACGGCGAAGTGCACCGCGGCGAGGTCGTGCCCCTCGACACTATTTTGGATTGGCTGGAAGCTAACTACATCGGTGAAGTGTTGGAGGTTGAGGTGGAGCGCGAAGGGGGTTACGTCGAGTATGAGATCAAACTGCTCGGTCCCCAGGGCCAAGTCGTTGAGTTTGAGTTCGATGGCCATAACGGCCAGTTGATGTCGATAGAAGGCGTACGTATCAATGATATGCGCCGTTAATATGCCGGCTTGAAGCGCTCGATGACATCGTTACAGCATTACCAAACAAATTAGTCGATGAGAAAAGGGTCGTTAGCCGATGAAGTGTTTGCTGGTAGAGGATGACCAAGCGCTTGCCCGTGAACTTAGCCAAGCGTTGCGCGACGGAGATTGGCTGGTAGAGCATGCGGCGACTGGCCAGGAAGCCGATTTTCTGGTGCGTACAGAAGCCTACGACACGCTGATTTTGGATGTCGGTCTACCCGATGGTGATGGTACCCGCTGGCTTTCCGCCTGGCGGGAGGATGGTATCGACCTGCCGGTGCTGATCCTTACCGCCCGGGAGCGCTGGGCCGATAAAGCCGCGGGGTTTACTGCCGGAGCCGATGACTACGTCACCAAGCCGTTTGAACCAGCGGAAGTCCTATTTCGCCTGCGCGCCCTGGTGCGCCGCAGCCACGGCCATGCCCATCCGGTTCTGAAAGTGGGTGAGCTGAGTTTGGATACCCACACCCAGCACGTTACCTTGGCAGGTCGGCCAGTGGGGTTAACCGCCCAGGAGGCTCGCCTGCTCGGCTATTTAATGCACGCCGCCCCGCGGGTGGTGAGCCGCACCGAACTCTCGGAGCACGTTTACGACCGCGACCACGAGCCGGACTCCAACGTGATCGATGTTCAGGTCAGCCGCCTGCGCCGCAAGCTGGGCAGTTGGCGAATTGCCACCCTGCGTGGCCAGGGATACCGGCTATTAGCAGAAGAGCCTGCTAGCGAATGAGTCAAGATACCACCGCATGGAAAGATCGCTGGGCAAAACGTTCTATCAGCGTGCGGCTACTGCTGGCCGTACTAGTGATGGTGGGGCTGGCGCTGCCTGTTGCGGGCACGCTGCTCTCCCACCATTACCGCGCCTCAGCCACCCAGGCGTTCGACGAGCGTCTGGAGGCTACTCTCAACGTCATTATGGCGGGCGTTACCTATGACCGTGTAGAACAACAGCTTGTTCACGACCGGGCTCTGGGCGACCCGCGTTTTGACAACGTCTACTCCGGTTGGTACTGGCAAATCACCGATGGCGAGGAGAACACCCTGGCCTCGCGCTCGCTGTGGGATCAGCGCCTGCCGGTGATTGATAGCGACACCCTTAGCGCTCGCTCGATACCTGGCCCCAGGGGGCAATCGCTGCGCGTGGTGGAGCGCGATATCCATTTGGCGCCGTTAGAAGCGCCGCTCCATATTAGCGTCGCCGCCCGGGACGATGTGTTGACCCGCGATATTGGCGAATTTCAACGCCTGCTGTGGGGCGGTTTAGTCGGTCTGGGCGTGCTGTTACTTGGCGTATTGGCGCTCCAGGTACGCTGGGGGTTAGCGCCACTGCGCCGCATGCACGCCAACCTGCATGAGGTAGAGCAGGGGCGGGCCGAGCAGTTAGACACCCGCTTACCTGACGAGTTGGCGACGCTTGCCGCCTCAATGAACGCGGTGCTGGCACGCGATCAGCGCTTGATCGAGCGCGGCCGCCATACCGCTGGCAACCTAGCCCATGCGCTGAAAACCCCGCTGAGCGTGATGCGGCTGCAGCTACGCCAACTGCCGGAAGCGAACCGCGCCGCCTGGGAGGTTGAGCTAGAACGCGTGGATAGCGCGGTACGCCATCATCTGGCGCGGGCATCGGCAGCGGGTGAGGGGATACGCTTTGCGCCGATTGATTTACATGCCACCCTGGCGCCGCTGCTCAATGGGTTGGCCAGGCTTGCCCAGCGGCGTGGCATTGCGCTGCGCCAAACCTGGGCGGGTGAGATTAATGTGCATATGGATGGGCAGGATATCCAAGAGCTGGTGGGTAACCTAATGGATAACGCGCTGCGCTGGGCGCATAGCGATGTGCAGCTACAGGTAGAGAGTGAGGGGCAGCAGTTAACCTTGACCGTTAGCGACGATGGCCCAGGTATGTCGGAAGCAGAGTGCCAGCAGGCGGTGCAGCGCGGCAAACGGTTGGATGAACAGCGCTCGGGCAGTGGCTTGGGTTTGGCCATTGTGACTGACCTTGTCGCCCTGTACAGCGGCCATATGCACCTTAGCCGCGCCAGCACTGGCGGTTTAAGCGTGGCGGTGGCACTGCCCGTCGTCGCGCGTAATCGTCGCGTGTAAATAATGGAGACCGCACCGAATGAATCGCATCGATACGCTGCCCGATATAGTCGCCGGCCCCCTATTAAGACGCATCAGCGCTGCACGGCTGGTACTTTGGCTCGTCGCCACTCGGCCACTGAACATGAAACTGGTGCTGCGCCCAGGGCACGCCGATAGCCAGTCAATAGGCCTAGCGCACCACCAGCAGTGCATTCCCATCGGCCAGCGGGCCTTTATCTACCTAATCGATTGTGAGCTTGGGTCAGCGCTGCCCTGCGACGAGCGTATTGAGTACGACCTGCAGGTCGAAACCCAGCAGGGCGAGTGGCGCTCACTGCCCGAGTGGGCGCCGTGGCTCTGTTATGACGGTGCCGCCTATCCCGCCTTTGTGGTTGCCTCGCGCCATCACCGCCTAATGCACGGCTCCTGCCGCAAGCCTCATCACGCCAGTGCCGATGGCCTGGTGCGCGCCGACAGCTGGCTTGCTGAGCAGCAGTCAGCCCCCACCGAGTGGCCCGCTTGGCTGTTGATGACCGGTGACCAGGTGTACACCGACGACGTGGCCGGGCCGATGCTACGCGCCGTGCATGCGCTGATTGAGCGGCTAGGGCTGGTGGATGAGTGGCTGGAAGGTGCGACTGTCGACGATAGTCAGGCGCTCTACCGCTCGCCGGATAGCTACTACCGGCGTGCTGAACTGTTGCCGGATGTGACCAGCAACGCGGCCCTGCGCGAGCGCTTCTTTGGCGGTGTCAAAAAGCCCGTGTTTACCTCGGCGAATGCCCATAACCACCTAATGACGCTGGCTGAAATGCTCGCCATGTACTGCCTGGTGTGGTCGCCGGTGCCCTGGCAAGTGATTGCCCCTGAAGCGCCTGCCCTTGATGAAAAAGATGCCGAACTCTATCGTCAGGAGAAGGCGGTGATCGATACCTTCGCTGAAGGTTTGCCCCAGTGCGCGCGGGTAATGGCGCACCTGCCCAGCCTGATGATCTTCGATGACCACGACGTTACCGACGACTGGAACCTAACTGCCGACTGGGAGCGCGCCGCCTACGGACATCCGTTCTCTAAGCGTATTATCGGTAACGCCTTGGTGGCCTATCTGCTCTGCCAAGCCTGGGGTAACGATCCGGATAAATTGAACCCATTAGTCCATCATGCCTCGACCCTGCTGGGTGAGGGCGACCAACCGCTAGCCTGCGCTGAACAGGATGGGTTGATTGAGCGGCTGCTACGCTTTCAGGGCTGGGAGTTTCAGGTGCCCGGCACCCCTGCGCTGATAGTGCTGGATACCCGCACCCGGCGCTGGCGCAGCGAACGCAGCCCGCACCGGCCGTCAGGCTTGATGGACTGGGAGGCGCTAATGGAGATGCAGCAGGCGCTAATGGGGTTCAAGAGCGCGGTGATTGTCTCTCCCGCGCCGATGTTTGGTGTCAAGTTGATAGAGGGAGTTCAAAAGCTGTTCACCCTGGTGGGTAAGCCGCTGGTGGTGGATGCTGAAAACTGGATGGCCCACCGCGGGGCAGCCAATACGCTGCTGCAGATTTGGCAGCACTCCAAGACCCCAGGCAACTATGTGATTTTATCTGGAGATGTGCACTACTCGTTTGTCTACGACATTTTGGTACGTCGGCGAAAAAGCGCTCCTCATCTGTGGCAGATTACCTCCAGCGGCATCAAGAATACGTTTCCCAAGCAGCTACTCAATACCTTTGATCGGCTCAACCGTTGGCTCTACGCGCCGTGGTCACCGCTTAACTGGTTCACCAAGCGCCGTAAGCTAAGCGTTCACCCCCGTGATCCCGATCGCGCCAGCGCCGGTGAACGGCTGTGGAATGCCAGCGGCATTGGCTTAGTGACCCTTGACGAGAAAGGCCGCCCGATCAACATCCGTCAGCTCGACGCTGACGGCAGCGAGGTTCTCTTTCCTGCTCCCGAGAGGATCCTTTCATGACCTCTGTTTAGCGCCAACTGCCTGACGCCCTTGATGTTTGTCATGATAGCGTCACAAAAATGACGCACGCTTGCAGCTTATCAACAGCCTCCAGGGACGGTGACACATCATCGACACCACCGCTGGTGATTAGGGTGGCAGCAGAGGGCAGCAGGCAAATGACCGCACAAGAAGCGCAGTGGCTAAAAAAGATCATTGCACAAGAAGAGTTGCATGTGCTTTTTCAGCCCATTGTGGATGCCAGCCAACAGGCGATTTATGGCTACGAAGCACTGATCCGAGGGCCTAAAACCTCGCCGCTGTACTCCCCGTTACGTTTGTTTGAGGTGGCTACCCAGGCCGGGAAGTTAGTCGAGTTAGATTTGCTTTGTCGGCGCCTCGCCATACAGCGTTTTGCAGAGCTCGACCTACCCGGTTTGCTGTTTCTTAACGTGATGCCGCTGACGATTGTGGAGCGCGACTTTCGCGAAGGCTTAACCCTTGGCTTTATTCGTGACAGCGGTTTGCCCCCAGAGCGGGTGGTGATCGAACTCACTGAACATGTGCCTATCCATGACTATGAACTAATGCGCCAGGCGGTGGATCACTACCGCACCATGGGCTTCCAGGTGGCGCTGGATGATCTCGGTGCCGGGCACTCAAGCCTGCGCCACTGGTCTGAGCTGCGCCCCGATTTCGTTAAGCTCGATCGCCACTTTATCTCCGGCATCGACCAGGATCCTGCCAAGCGAGAATTCCTACGCTCGATCCTCGATGTGGCCCGTAGTCTGGATTGCCAGGTCATTGCCGAAGGCGTGGAGACCGCCGCCGAGCATCTCTGCTTGTGGGAACTCGACCGCGGCCTCGCGCTGCTGCAAGGTTTCTATTTTGCTCGACCCACCCAGCAGCCGCCGTTGGAACTCAACATGCTGCTGCCGGCGACCACCCATTTAAAAAGTCCCGCTGGCCGCACCGCCCGCTCAATTTTGCGGACTACCGAGGCCATCACCACGGATTGCGCTGTGCCGTATATCTCCGAACGTTTTCGTCAACAGCCCAGCTTGCGCTGTGTGGCCGTGCTGGAGAATGGCAAGCCCGTAGCGGTGGTGCGCCGCAATGCATTTTTAACCCTGTTTACCAACCCCTACAGCCATTCACTTTATGCCAAGCGCCGTGTGCTGGACGTTGCTGATGCACGCATGCTGGTGGCTGAAGCAGATACGCCGCTGGAGATTTTGAGCCAGAAGCTGACCGATAGCCGGGATATCGAGCAGGAGGACTTTGTTATCGTTAAGGCTAACGGTGACTACCTGGGCATGGGCAATATCGTTGACCTACTACGTGAAATTACTGCCATTCAGGTGCGTCAAGCCCGCCACGCCAATCCGCTGACGGGCTTGCCGGGCAATATTCTGATTAATGAAACCCTGGCCGCCTATTTAGCTGCAGAGCGCGGGTTTGCCGCGGCCTACGTTGATTTGGATAACTTTAAAGCCTTTAACGACGCCTATGGCTACGCCCGCGGTGACCACATCATTATTTCGCTATCGCGGCTGCTGCAAGCCCAGGTAGAGAACGCCGGGGGATTTATCGGCCATATTGGCGGTGACGATTTCATGATGCTGCTGCCGCTTGAGCACTGGGAAAGTGTTTGTAAGCAAATTCTGCACTCATTCGAGGTGATGGCCCCGGGTTTCTACGAAGAGGCTGACCGCCTTCAGGGCGGGATTCATATCGAAAACCGACAAAATAGACTGACGTTTTACCCTTTTGTCAGTGTCTCGATTGCGGTGAAGCCCATCCCCGATGCGACCAACTGTCAATCGCTGGATATAGCGGGTGAACTTTCCGAGCTGAAGCATCAAGCCAAAAAAATCCCTGGCAATAGTCTGTTCGTGGAGCGTCGCGGCCGCGATGCTGCTCAAGCCACACATTAAAGATGCCTGCTTAAAAACGTCACGAAGTGGTCATATAAGTGCCCCATTTTTGTCATCTGGACTCGTCAGGATGTTGTCATCTTTTAACAACTCTACAGAACGCTACAGGTGACCCATGCAAACATTATCCCTCTCCCGCACGTTAATCAGTGCCGCCGTTGCCAGTGCCTTCGCCTTGGCCGCTGTAAACGCCTCTGCGGATCTTTCATCACGCTATGTGGATAATGATGGCGATATGATCGCCGATGTTCCCAGCGACGAGTCACAGTGGGTTGACCCGGATACCCTGGTGTTTGCCTATACCCCGGTTGAAGATCCCGCGGTTTACGCGGATGTCTGGTCTGACTTTCTGGATCACCTGAGCGAAGCCACCGGTAAAAAAGTCCAGTTCTTTCCGGTCCAGTCCAACGCTGCCCAGCAGGAAGCGCTGCGCGCTGGCCGCCTGCACGTCGCTGGCTTTAATACCGGCGGCGTACCGGTGGCGGTTAACTGCGGTGGCTTCCGTCCCTTCGCCATGATGGCCGCTGAAGATGGCAGCTTTGGCTACGAGATGGAGATCATCACCTACCCAGGAAGCGGCATTGAAGACGTTGAAGACTTGCAGGGTCGCCAGCTAGCGTTTACCTCCGAGACTTCCAACTCTGGCTTCCGCGCCCCGTCAGCGTTGCTGCGCTCTGAGTACGGCATGGAAGCGGGCGAAGATTTCGAGACCGCTTTTTCGGGCTCCCACGACAACTCAATTCTCGGCGTGGTCAACGAAGACTACGACGCGGCGGCGATTGCTAACTCCGTGGGCAAGCGAATGATTTCCCGCGGTGTGGTGAACGAAGGTGATTACGACATCATCTACACCTCACAAACCTTCCCCACCACCGCTTACGGGCTGGCGAATAACCTGAATCCGGAACTTGCCGAGAAAATTCAGGATGCGTTCTTCAGCTACGACTGGGAAGGCACTGCCCTCGAGTCAGAATTCGCCAACTCCGGCGAAGCACAGTTTATTCCGATTACTTATCAGGAAAACTGGGAAGTTATTCGCACCATCGCTGACGCCAACGGCGTGACCTACGACTGCGATTAATCTCTAAGCAGCACCCCAATACGATCGGCCAGGAGGGCAACCTTCTGGCCGAACCGCTATGTAGATGAGGCACTTCCATGTTGACACTCACCGGCGTTGGCAAACGTTACCCTACCGGGGATCGAGCGCTGACGGATATTGAACTCACGCTGCCCAAAGGCCAAGTGCTGGCGCTGATTGGCCCCTCTGGCGCGGGTAAAAGCACGCTAATTCGCTGTGTTAACCGGCTGGTTGAGCCTACCCAGGGCAGCATTCGTCTGGACGGCACGGAGCTGACGAAGCTTTCGGGGCATAAGCTGCGTCACGCCCGCCGCTCCATGGGCATGATTTTCCAAGAGTATGCGCTGGTAGACCGCTTAACCGTGATGGAGAACGTACTCTCGGGTCAGCTCGGTTATGTGGGCTTTTGGCGCAGCTTCCTGCGCCGCTACCCGCAGGAGGCCGTGATTGAAGCCTTCCGTCTATTGGAGCGAGTGGGGCTGCCGCATGCCATTGATAAACGCGCCGATGCCCTGTCCGGTGGCCAACGCCAACGGGTGGGTATCGCCAGGGCGCTCCTGCAAAGTCCCAAGCTGTTGCTGGTGGATGAACCTACCGCCAGCCTTGACCCAAAAACTTCCCGCCAAATTATGCGTTTGATTCGCGAGCTATGCGCAGAGCGCGAACTGGCGGCGATCATCAATATTCACGACGTGGCCCTGGCTCAGCAGTTTGCCGATCGTATTGTCGGCCTGCGCGCGGGAGAGATCGTTTTTGATGGCCTGCCCAGCGAGCTCGACAGCGAGATACTCACCACGATCTATGGCGAAGAGGAGTGGGACACCACGCCTGAGCCAGTGGACGATGAAGTCAGCGGTGATGAAGCGACTAACACTGCCCCGTTTAATCCTCCCTACGCGCGGGTGATGTCGACCATTGAAGCGGGAGCGACACGATGAACGAGCAGGCACGCCAGCAGTCGGCGCAGCGCGGTCAGTGGCGGCGTCTACCGCTAATTGAAAGCCCTCGCTTGCGCTGGGGGCTAGCCATCGGCGCGGTGGTGTATCTGTTTTTAGCGCTTGCCTCGGTAGAGGTGAACTGGGCGCGGGTAGCGGAAGGCGCAGGCCGGGCGGTTAATTTTTTAGGCGCCTTTATGCAGCCAGACTTTGTCAGTCGCTACGACGATATCGTTGCGGGCTTGCTGGAAAGTTTGACCATGACACTCACCTCCACGGTACTGGGTGTGCTGCTGGCGATACCCGTAGGCTTAGGCGCGGCGCGAAATATCTCACCGCTGCCGATCTACTTTGTGTGTCGCGGGATTATTGCCGTTTCGCGCACCTTTCAGGAGATCATCATCGCCATTCTGTTTGTGGTGATGTTCGGCTTTGGGCCCTTTGCGGGCATGATCACCCTGGCTTTCGCGACAATTGGCTTTATGGCCAAGCTGCTGGCGGAAGATATCGAAGACTTGGATTGGCGTCAGGTGGAAGCGGTGCGTGCCACCGGCGCCAGCTGGTGGCAGACCATGAATCACGCCGTGCAGCCCCAGGTGATGCCGCGTTTGATCGGGCTCTCTATGTACCGGCTGGATATCAATTTCCGGGAGTCCTCGGTAATCGGCATTGTCGGCGCAGGCGGTATTGGTGCTACGCTGAACACCTCACTGAGCCGCTATGAGTACGACACCTCCGCGGCGATTCTGCTGATCATTATCGCTATCGTGCTGCTATGTGAATATAGCTCTAGCCATGTTCGCCGCTGGACTCAGTAAATGCTGATTCAGTAGCTTCTGGTTCAATAATTTCTGGCCCCTTAATTTGTCGAGAGTTTAAATGCCTGTTTCCACTACACCCCAGGGTCAGCCAGTTTGGCAGCGGCGTACTACCCGCGCTCAATGGTTGCAGTACCTGGCTTGGCTGGCGGGTGTCAGCCTATTTCTGCTCTGCTGGAAGATGATTTCCGACAACACTATGTGGGTATTTGTGGAAGATGCCGGTCGCCAGGGAGCAGACTTGATCAGCCGCATGACCCCTCCCAAGTGGGGCTACGCCAGTGTGCTCTGGAAGCCCATGTGGGACACCATCAATATCGCTACGTTGGGCACCGCGCTAGGGATTATGATGGCGTTTCCAGTGGCATTTTTAGCCGCCCGTAACACTACGCCGCATCCGCTGGTGCGCAGCGCCGCCCTGGTCATCATTGTCTCCTCGCGCTCCATTAATTCGCTGATTTGGGCGATGCTGCTGGTGACCATTCTCGGCCCTGGCGTGCTGGCAGGGATTATCGCCATTGCCCTGCGCTCCATCGGCTTTGTGGGCAAGCTGCTTTACGAAGCGATTGAAGAGATACACCCCACCCCCGTCGAGGCGATTAGTGCGACCGGCGCAAGCCGGCTGCAGGTGATGAACTATGGCGTACTGCCCCAGGTGATGCCTGCATTCGCGGGGATTAGCGTTTACCGCTGGGACATTAATATTCGCGAGTCGACGGTATTGGGCTTGGTGGGCGCAGGCGGTATCGGTCTGCAGTTGAATGCCTCGATCAATAGCCTCGCCTGGAATCAGGTTAGCGTTATTTTTATTATGATTTTCGCTACTGTATTGGTCTCCGAGTGGATCTCTGCACGGGTTCGTCACGCCATTATTTAACTGAATTATTTAACTGAATTATTTAACTAAATTTAGCCACCCAGGAGGCGAGTATGCGTTTTCCCGACGCGGAGATCACGACGATTGATTTACTGCGCCACGGTGAACCGATAGGTGGCCGTATGCTGCGCGGCTCCACCGATCACCCGTTGAGTGAAACCGGCTGGCAGCAGGTGACCGATGCGGTAATGCGGCAGACGGTCGACGGGCATCTGCCCTACGATGCGATCGTGACCTCGCCGTTAACACGCTGCCGCGAGTTTGCCCTGTGGCTGGGCGAAGAGTTTGATCTGCCCATTCAGGTGGAGGAGGCTTTTGCCGAGCTGCACTTGGGGCGATGGGAAGGCAAAACCCACGCCCAGGTGTTTGCCGAAGAGGGCACCGAGCGAATGAGTGCGTTTTGGTACGACCCTGCCTCGGTGTCTCCCCCCGGCGGTGAAACCCTGCAAGCCTTTGATGCTCGCCTGGGCGAGGCCTGGCAGCAGCTATTAAGCCACCCACCTGGCCAGCATGTGCTGGTGGTGGCGCACCTGTTTGTCTGCAACGGGCTGCTGCGTCAGGTGATCGAGCAGCCGCTTTCGCGGGTATTAACAATGGACTTACCCTACGCGGCCATGAGCCGGGTGCGTCATGAGCGCCACGCGCTGGGCGCAACCAGCTTTGTGGAGTGGATCGGCCGTTAATCATTGGCGGCTAGGCAGGCTTTGCGCCATCATGAAGGCAAGCGGGTTTATCGGAGCGGTTGTCCATGATATCGGTTCGTCTGTGGCTTCTACCTTGCGGGTTGGCTCAATTGGGAAGGTGTCTGCTTACCTGCCTGTTCATACTGATGCTGGCGGGTTGTGCCAGTCGCGAACTGACCCCCATTGAGGCACCGCCTAACCGCGCAGGTCTCTCAATGGAGCGCGCGTTGATTCTCTCCCATGCTCAGCAGGCTATTGGCACACCGTATCGCTTTGGGGGAAATACGCCCGATGGTCTGGACTGCTCTGGCTTAGTGGAAATGACCTACCGGGCGGCGGGAATTCGCGTACCGCGTACCGCCGATGAGCAGTTTCGCGCTTTGCCACCCGCTAACGCCCCACGCCCCGGAGATCTGCTTTTCTTTGGCGACCGTCGCAAAGCGACCCACGTCGGAATTTATCGTGGCAATGGCCAAATGATTCATGCCCCCGGCAATGGCCGTGCAGTGGTTAGCGTACCGTTAGAGATCGATTACTGGCAGGCGCGCTTTTTGGGTGCCGCCAGTCCCGCGCCTTAAGGGGCGCCCCTCTCAGTCGTTTGTTCCGTCAGGTCTTATGACGTGGGTCAATAACAGCCCCTAAAGACGCCCTATACTCACGCCGCCTTGCCATTATTTTATCTACTAAAGTTAATCGTATTTAATAATAGGGCAAAGTGCGGCAGACTTAGCTAAAACGCGTCAACTGATGCGGACAATAATACTCGAGCATGCCGCTTACCTCCCCAATGACGCTAAATGTTTGAGGTTAAGCCATGAAAACTATCGTTAACCGCATGCCTATGCGGTTTAAATTTACCATTGTACTGCTGCTGCCGTTGCTGGCTCTGGCGTGGTTTGCCGCTCAAGGTATTATGGAGCGGCGTGGGGCAGTCCAGGAGTTTGAGCGTCTTCACTCCCTGACCCAACTAGCCCAGCTTGCTGGGGATGCCGTACATCAAATGCAGCTTGAACGGGGCATGACCGCCGGCTTTCTTGGCAGCGAAGGTGCAACCTTTGGCAACCGGCTAAGCGAACAGCGGCCCAACACGGATGCAGCCGCTAAAGCGTTTCAAACCCAACGCGATAACTTGGATCAAGCGCTGCTGTCCCCCGCTATAATGCAACAACTCAATGCGATTGATGCGCAGTGGCAGCGCCAGGCGCAGCTGCGTAAGCAAGTCGATGAACTAAATATTACTATGGGCGATGCGCTAAGCCACTACACGGGCGTCAATGGTCAACTTATGGCCTTTGTGGGCACGCTGTCGCATCTAACCAGCGAAGGGAATATTGCACGCCAGTTAAGCGCTTACTACCAGCTGCTGGAAGCCAAAGATTTAGCCGGCATTGAACGGGCGCTGCTGGCGAATGTCTTTGCCGCTGACGGCATGACCGACGCTACGTTGCGTCGTTTCTTATCGCTGCTTGGCGAAGAGCAGGCCTTTCTGGGTAGTTTCCGTGTTTTGGCTGGTGGAGAGAGCCGTAGCCAACTGGACGAGGCATTGAGCGGTGCTGATATTGAGCGTCTCTTGGAGCGGCGGGAGTTGGCGATCAGTCAAGCCCAGACGGGCGGCTATGGCGTCGACCCCGAACAGTGGTTTGAGTGGCAAACGGTCAAAATTGCACGCCTCAAGTCCTTAGAGAATCAGGTGGCCAACGCGGTCGTATCGGAAACCGTAGCCCTGCGTGAGTCAGCGCAATGGGCACTTTGGCAGTACGCGGTTATTGCGCTGGTGGCCAGCTTGATGGCGATTATCGCAGCCGCGCTGATAGTGCGTGCGATTACCCAACCGCTCAACCAGGCGTTGGTAAACATCGCCAACCGCGGTAACGATTTAACCCAGCGTCTGGCAGTCCCCGGTAGCGATGAGTTGTCGCAGCTCTACCTGGCGTTCAATGCATCATCAGCGGTGACCGAGGCGCTGGTGGCTGATGTAAAGCGCAACGCGCAGTCGGTGGCGGTGGCCAGCAATCAGATGGCGCAGGGTAATCAGGATCTTGCCCAGCGGACAGAAGAGCAGTCTGCCTCACTGGTGCAAACCGCGTCGAGCATGGAGCAGATCACCGCGACGGTGCGGCAGAGTGCAGAAAACGCCCAGCAGGCTCAGCACATGGCAGGCGATGTGGCTCATCAGGCGAAAGAAGCCACGCAGGTAGCGTCACAAGCTCAGCAGGCGATGCAACTTATCCTGCAAGCCAACGAGCAGGTGACGAGCATTGTGGCGACTATTGACAACATCGCCTTCCAAACCAACCTGTTGGCGCTAAATGCCTCGGTTGAAGCGGCGAGAGCCGGTGAACACGGGCGTGGTTTTGCAGTGGTCGCCGATGAAGTGCGTAAATTGGCTAGTCGTAGTGCCCAGGAGGCCAGTCAGATTCGCCACTTGATCGATAATAATGCGACTAAAATTTCCGAAGGTGAAAACCTGGTCACGTCGACCAACGATACGCTAGGGCGAATCGCCCAGAGTGTGGAAAAAATGGCCAGCTTGGCCGATGAAATGGCTTCGGCCACCCATGAGCAGTCGGCGGGGATTGAACAAATCAACCGTGCCATGGCCCAGTTGGAAGACGTGACCCAGCAAAATGCTGCTCTGGTTGAGGAAATGGCGGCAGCGAGTCGCTCCCTGGATGATCAGGCGGATGATATGACCAGTAAAGTGAGCGATTACCAAGTGCGCGATACGGCGCAGATCACCCAGCACTTAGCCCTCTCTCCCGCGTAGCTTGTTACCGTTATATTGACGGCATCGCCTTAACTTATTTCCTCGTCAGCCGATAAGGTACTTTGCAGCGCAAAGTACCTTCGCCGTCATACGGTGTTATTATGACTAGCAATACCACTGTCTTCATAATAACGACTCTATTTACCTAATAACGGCTCTATATAACAACGAATTTATATGGCGAAGGCTCTATAAAATGATGAGGAGAGCAAAGACGTATGTATAAATCCTCGAAGGTATCGCAGGAACAGTCTTTGTCTCAACAGTACTCCCAGCCAACATCTTCACTGCCAAGCTCGAACACGATGCCGACAGCATCCGTCAGCCAAACAGTGTCGCCCGCTGAATCGGTATTTTGCTATGCCAATGAGGCGATCATTATCACCGATGCGGAAAATAGGGTGGTGGAGGTCAACCCCGCTTTTTGTGAATTAACGGGGTTTACCCAGGGGGATGTAAAGGGCAAAACGCCGGAAGCATTCAGCATTTTACCGCTGGATGATAGCCGCACCACGCGTTTGATGCGTGAAGAATTTCAGTTGCGTGACCGCAGTAAAAGCCAGGTGAGCTACCGTAGCCACGATGGCCAGTTTTATCCGGGGATGATGTCGATTAATCGCGTGCGCAATGAGCATGGGGATATCGGTCACCATGTGATCGTGCTGGCAGATCTTTCGGCCATTCCTGCTCATGCCCGTCACCTTAATCGGGAAGTCTATTTCGACGCCCTAACCGGGCTCCCCAATCTGCAACTGTTGACGCAATTGATTCACGAGTCGATGCAGCATGCAGATGCCAAGCAGCTACCCTTGGCGGTCTGCTCGCTCGATATCGATTTTTTCAAGAATATCAATGACCGTCTTGGCGCCACCGTGGGGGATGCGCTGCTCTCATCTTTTTCCCAGCGTATAAGTCATCTGCTATTTGGAGATGATGTGCTTGCGCGTGTTGGGGGCGACGAGTTTGTGCTGTTGCTCCATCATGTCGTAGACGACGATTTTTTTGAGAAGCTGCTAGCCTCTATCCGCCAGCCGCTAATGATAGAGGGGCAGAGTATCCACCTGACGGCCAGCCTGGGAGTGACGTTCTACCCCAATGACCACGTGCAGGGCGATCTGCTGTTACGCCATGCCAATCAGGCGATGTACCGCGCCAAGCAGCGTGGCCGCGATACCTTTCACTTGTTTGACCCAAACCATGACCGCTTGCTGCAGGTGCGTCATGAGCAGCGGCAGCGTTTTATTGATGCCCTCAATAACCATGAACTGCGCCTCTATTATCAGCCCCAGGTCGATATGCGCAGCGGTCGAGTGGTTGGCCTAGAGGCGCTGATTCGTTGGCAGCACCCGGAAGAGGGGTTGCTTGCGCCGGGGCAGTTTTTACCCATCATTGATACCACGCCGTTGGAAGTGGAGCTTGGCGAGTGGGTCATTGAGCAGGCGTTGCGCCAGTTGTCTATATGGCAGGCTCAAGGTATCGCGCTACCCATCAATGTGAATATAAGCCCTACGCATCTGTTAGTGAGTAATTTTAGTCAGCGCCTGAGTGAGCTCCTGGCACGCCACCCCAATGTACCGCCAGCGATGCTCAAACTCGAAGTACTGGAGAGTGCGGCGATGCATGATATCCAGGCTGCACTGCAAAATATGTCGCGCTGTCAGTCACTAGGCGTGAGCTTTGCTATTGATGACTTTGGCACCGGGTTTTCGTCGTTAACGCACCTGCGGCAGCTGCCGGTCAGCCTGATCAAAATTGACCAGAGCTTTGTCCGCGATATGCTCAGCGACCAGGACGATATGGCGATTGTAGAGAGCGTCATTTACATGGCGAACCGCTTTAAGCGACCTATGCTGGCGGAGGGGGTAGAAACCTTAGAGCATGCCAAGGCCTTGATGGCGCTGGGGTGCGAGTTAGCCCAGGGCTATGGGATTGCCCGCCCTATGCCCCCCGAGGCGCTACCTGCCTGGTTGGCGAATTGGCCTAGGCGCGAAGAGTGGAACTCCCTCGCAGAGGCGAACCCTTAAGCGGCTAACTCACCAGCGGCTGATCCATCCGCAGAGGGGGTGGCAGTGGAGGGTGTCGTCGCAGCGCCGTCGCTGCGGGCTTGCTCCATTTCACTGCGCAGCATGGATGCTTCCAGCTTGGCCTCAAGCAGGTACTGGCGCGCTTGGGCGGCCACTTGGTAGTCTTTTGGCGAGGGATCCGCAGGCGCCATGGCCGCGGCAATCACGGTCTGCATTTTTTCGATCGTCGCTTGGGGGTCATTGGGCACCGGGCCATAATCGATCGGCACTTCGCCTGCTACCGCGTAGCGTTTGCCATCAGGGCCGACTTCATATTCGTAGCTGGCACCGCCCGCATAGGCGCCGCCCACTGTTTGGTGGGCCATCTCATGCTGGCGTACTTCGCGGTCTGTCTGTTTAAGCTGTTCGAGTAGCTGAATCTCTTCCGGTGCCATGGGCGTGCCGTCTGCCCGTTTGGGGCCGGCAGCTTCGCTGTTTTCATCGCTACTGCTGGTAGCGTTGGGATCATCGGCTTTCGTCGTCTCTTCTTCAGACGCACGGCCTCTGGCTGCCTGCTCAACGCGCGGTGACGTCGCATTGGCTGCCGGATACGCCCAAGCAGCAGCGGGAACGGTGCTCACAGAAGAAACGACCATAGAGAATTACCGACTAAGAATGAGTTGGGATACCATGAAGTATTAGCGAGGGAGGCTGACAGCGCAAGTTCGTCGGCACTTTTTTGACATGATGACGGCCGATACCCATTTTGTTCCAGCGCAGTGCAGCCCAGCTCTATGCAAACGATTGATGTGATTATTAATCTTAATTATGATGAGTGTTTGGCTCATTATGAGGGGCGCATTGCCCACGTACGTGCCCGCAGTGTGGATGGTCGCTGGGTAATATTTCCCGCCGAGGCAATTCGGCGCATAGTCGGTCGTGACGGTGTGCACGGTATCTATCGATTAAGTTTTTCTGAGCAGGGCCGATTGATTAGCATTAACTCCATAACCGAATAATGAGCTGCCTATGCACCACCATGGAACACCGATCACCTTAAATGTCCTCATTTATTCCATCATTCCCAATCTAAACAGTGCTGAAAAGTTAGTTTTCTCTACCCTGGAAAGCTTGATTGAGACCGCGACAAACCCTTTGGACATACTTAAACGCACCGATCAGCGTCAGGCGTTTGGTTTGGAGATACATCGTATACGCATCAACCTGGAGCATTTGCTAAGCCGCTACCGGACGGAGCTCGATGCCGTGCTACGCAGCGAAGGTGAATATACCGGCCCGGTAGTAGAACCCGACCCCCAAGAGGCCGATGCCATTCGTAGCGCAGTGGATATCTATATTCATGTATGTGCCTTTCAACGCGGGGAGCGTCCCAACCCCGTGCCTGGACATGACTCTAAGTTGGGCAAGCCGTAAACATTCACACCTGGCATCAACATTGCTTGTATAATGTGGCCATTCTGGCTTTCAGGGTTACCCCCTTGAAAGCAAACAGCCTGCCTACCCGGCGCTGGCTGTGGACACATTTGGAGATATACCATGTCTGCCTCACCTGTCACATTGATGGTGGCTCGTCGCGTTGAGCACGGCCGCTACGCTGATTTTAATCGTTGGCTTAACGAAGGGCGTGAACTGGCCGCCGATTTTGCAGGCTACCTTGGCTCCGGCGTATTGGCGCCACCGGCTGACGACGATGAGTACCAAATTATTTTCCGCTTTAGCAGTAGCGAAACCTTAGCCGCTTGGGAGCACTCCGCCTCACGCCATGCCTGGCTGGCGCGCGGCAAAGGCTTATACGAAGCGCCCCACGAGCACCGGGCCACCGGGTTGGATGCGTGGTTTCAAGCCGGTAGCAGTGCACCGCCGCGCTGGAAGCAGGCCGTGGCGGTTTGGCTGGCTTTCTTTCCTATCTCGCTGATCTTTCAATTTGTATTCGGCGGTGTTTTGGCCGATTGGGCACTAGTGCCGCGGGTAGTGGTGAGCACTCTAATGCTCACGCCTGTGATGGTGTTTGTGTTTATTCCACTCTCTATGCGTTTACTAGCGCCCTGGCTGCAGGGAAAGTGGTCACCGCTGGATCTGCTGGCGCGTTGGCGTCACGCTCACCGGTCATAACGTAACTGATTAATAAGCTTGCTTTTGTTCGCGCTTCTATAGTGATCCACGCTGCGTTGATACTATTGATCCTATGATGATGGGCTTTATGGTACTAAGCTAAATGTGCCTATAGAAAAGGATAAGTGTCGCCAGTGCAATGCTGGCGTACAACTCAGCCCACGGAGTGTTTATGATTCACGTTCACCATCTGGAAAAGTCTCGTTCGCACCGCATCCTGTGGCTGCTTGAAGCCCTTGAGCTGGACTATGAATTGGTGGTTTATCAACGCGATGGCAAAACACAGCAAGCGCCAGAGTCGCTGAAAAAAATCCATCCACTGGGTAAATCTCCGGTGATTACCGATGGTGATTTCACTGTGGCGGAGTCTGGAGCGATCATTGATTACCTTCTGCAGCGCTACGGGCAGGGCCGCTGTCAACCCTCTTCGGATGCTATGCCTGAGTGGGTGGATTACCGCTACTGGTTGCACTATGCCGAAGGGTCACTCATGCCGCTGCTGGTGATGCAGCTGGTATTTAGCCAAATTCCCAAACAGTCCCCCTGGCTGATAAAGCCACTGGCTAAGGGAATTAGCGATACGGTAAGTAAGCGCTTCTTAGCGCCTCAGCTTAGGCGGCATCTCACTTTTATTAATCAGCACCTGTTGGCGCAAAGCAGTTTTGGCGGGCCGTGGCCCAGCGGCGCTGATATGCAAATGAGCTTTCCGCTCCAGGCAGTGGCCGCCGTACAGTCACTGGAACAGTATCCTGCCATAGCCGCTTTTTTGTCCCGCATTGAGCAAGACGCCGCTTGGCAGCGAGTGGTAGAGCGGGCAGGCCCGCTTACCATACCTGGTCAGTGACCAGTCGCTATGTACTATTTCGCCTCGTCTGCAGCTCTTCCGCTGGAGCTTCTACGCAGCATTGACGACTATTTGGGGCGTTGGGGTATCGCCTTGCTGCTTGTTTTTCTCCTTTTGGCGCTGCTGGGCAATCTTTTGCTTAAGCGGCGTATGCAGCATAATCGGGCGCTACTTCAGTCCAATAAAGAGATGCTGGCGACAATTCTGGATAGCGTCGATGCGTTTATTTATATCAAATCTCCCACCTTAGAGTACCAATACGTTAATCGCCGCATAAGCGAGCTATTCGGCCTGCCGCCCGACAAAATTATCGGTAAGCGTGATGAGGCTTTTTTTGATGCTGGAAGCGCCGCTGAAATCAAGCAGATTGATCGCAACGTATTGGCATCAGGTAAAAAAGTGACGGTAGAGGAGAGTAATGTCTTGCAAGGCGAAAGCCGGGTAAGAACCTTCTTATCAATTAAAATGCCGCTTTCCATGTCACCCGGTGCAGCCCCTTGCTTGTGCGGTATATCGACCGAACTGACTGATTATCTGGAAATGCAGTCGCGCACCCACTACCTGGCCTTCTATGACTCGCTGACCGGGCTGCCCAACCGGCGGCTGCTGATGGATTCCTTAACGGCCGCTATTGCCCATGAAGAGTGGGCCGCGTCCTATAGCGCTGTCATGGTGATTGATCTGGATAATTTCCGCTTAGTGAACGATATCCAGGGCCATGACAGTGGTGATCAGCTATTAATTAGCGTTGCCGAACAGCTACGCCAGCGGCTTGACGCAGAGGAGACGCTGGCGCGTTTTAGTAGTGATGAGTTTGTGGTGCTGATCAATAACCTGGGCGAGCAACAGGCGAATGCAGCGCTAAAGGTCGAGCGTGTGGCGCGCCAACTGTTGGAGACGATTGCGCAGTTAAGCAGCAGCCATTCGTTACCGATCAGTGCCAGTATTGGTATTTCACTGTTTACGGGAGGAGGTGAGCACAGCATGGATAGTGTGCTGCAACAGGCTGATATGGCGTTGCAGCAGGCTAAAAGCGCAGGCGGTAATGGGCTGTGCTTTTTTAATACGGATATGCAGACCAGTGTACTGGAAAGAGCTAGCTTAGAAGCCGACCTGCACAAGGCGCTTGAGCGCAACGAGCTGGCGCTGCATTACCAGGTACAGGTTGACCATCAGGGCGTAACCATCGGCGTAGAAGCCTTACTGCGCTGGTTTCATCCTCAGCGTGGCTGGGTGCCTCCCGCGACGTTTATTCCGCTTGCGGAGGAGAATCGGCTGATTGTGCCGATCGGTTATTGGGTGATGCGCTCAGCCTGCGAACAGTTGGCGAAGTGGTCACATCAAGCCGCTTATGCACCGCTAAGTATCTCCGTCAATGTAAGTTCAGTGCAGTTTCAGCAGCCGGAGTTCGTGCGTGATGTTGAAGAGCTGTTGGCTGAAACCCAGGCACCGCCGAACCGCTTGGTACTCGAAGTCACAGAGAGCCTGTTGATGCAAGAACCGGTTAGAGTCCGCAACACGATGTTGCAACTGCGGGCTAAAGGGATTCGTTTTGCATTGGATGACTTTGGCACGGGCTACTCATCGCTGAGTTATTTGAAGCGATTGCCGCTGGATGAGTTAAAAATTGATCAATCGTTTATTCACGAGCTGCTTACCAACAAGACAGACGCCGCGATTGTCGATACCACCATTCTACTTGCAGTGAGCTTAGGCTTGACAGTGGTCGCGGAAGGGGTGGAGAAAAAAGAGCAGCTTGATTGGTTAAGAGGCCACGGCTGCTACCGCTATCAAGGCTATCTACTTGGCCGCCCGACCCCGATTGAGTATCTCTTCGAGAGCTATTAAGCGTTTATAACAACCCCCCTTTCCAGCACGCTGAAAAGGGGGAAGTTAACGGCTATCAACTTGTCTGGCTTAGCTGAGCGATTGGCTTAACTGAACAGGGCAAAGCTGTCGGCGTTAAGCCACATATGAACCAAAATACTGGCGATGTAGCCGAGCAGAATAACCGGCGACCAGCGCAAGTGGCCCATAAACGTATAGGAACCCCTTGCCTGGCCCATTACCGCCACGCCTGCCGCGGAGCCAATCGATAACAAACTACCCCCGACACCAGCGGTTAAGGTAATCAGCAGCCACTGGCCATGGGACATATCTGGTTCCATGGTCAGCACCGCAAACATTACCGGAATGTTGTCTACCACGGCCGAAACGACACCCAATACGATGTTGGCGGCGGTGGCGTTCCAGCCGGTATACAGCGCTTCGGACAGCAAGCCGAGATAGCCCATAAAGCCCAACCCGCCAACGCACATTACCACCCCGTAGAAGAACAGCAGGGTGTCCCACTCGGCCCGCGCCACGCGGTTAAACACATCGAATGGCACCACGCCACCCAATTGCTCAAGCTTCTTGTTGTCGCCACGACGGCTATAGCGTTCGCGCTTGCGCTCCAAGGAGCGGGGCAGGCTGCGGCGCAGGTAGTAACCAAAGAACTGCAAGTAGCCTAGGCCGGTCATCATGCCAAGCACCGGGGGAAGGTGGAGCACAACGTGACACAACACGGCGGTGACAATCGTCAGTAAAAACAGCAGCACAATGCGCCGAGCGCCACGCTTTAGCCACACATCTTCATAAACGCTGGAGGGTTTTTCATCCTTGATAAACAGGCTCATGATGCAGGCGGGAATCAGGAAGTTGACCAGGGCGGGGAAGAAAAGAATGAAGAACTCCTGAAACTCCACCATGCCCGCTTGCCATACCATTAGGGTGGTAATATCGCCAAAAGGGCTAAACGCGCCCCCGGCGTTGGCAGCCACAACGATATTGATGCAAGCCAAGTTAATATAGCGCTGGTCGCCTTCGGCCACTTTGGTTACCACGGCACACATCAACAGCGCGGTAGTGAGGTTGTCGGCAATCGGTGAGAGTAAAAAGGCGAGGCCGCCGGTTAGCCAAAACAGTGTGCGGTAGTTGAAGCCCTTGCGCAGCATCCAGGAGCGCAGCGCATCAAAGACACGGCGCTCTTCCATGGCGTTGATATAGGTCATGGCCACAAGTAAGAACAGCATCAGCTCGGTGAACTCCAAAAGCGTAACGCGGAAAGCGTACTCGGACGTTTCCGACATGCCGTTTTGGACATACACCCAGCCGATGAGGCTCCAGATAATACCGGCTGCTACTAACACCGGTTTAGACTTGCGCATATGGATCTTTTCTTCCGCCATGACCAGCGCATAGGCCAGGACGAAGACCGCTACAGCGAAAAAGCCCACTGTAGAGCTGGTTAGATCCAACTCACCGGTCACTGCGAAAGCACTTGGACTTACGCCTAATAGTAAGGCCGCTAACAAAAAAAGCCAGCGACGATATAATCGAGGCTGGCGAGAGGGTTGGCACAACGTAGGCATGTGACGTTCTTCCTCATGGTCAAGTTGTCAGGAGTGGTGTAAAAACGGCCTTATTTTATCAGTCTATATTGCGCCGCAATACCTTATTAAAACGAACGAAAGGAGTTCTTCTTAAGGTAATAGCATCTTTTTTTAGGAAATTAATCTTTTAGGTAATGGTAAAATCTTTAGTATTAGTTTTATAAAAAAGCTAACAGTGGGTTTGGAATTATACTATTGCCGCATAGCATTATTGAATAAGATTCATAATTTATATCTTTTTTAGCTAATGTTTGTTTTGAAAATATTTACCTGGATTGGGGCCGTGAGTGAAGGAAGGTCGGAGAGTGAAGACAGGGGCGAAAGTGCCCACCTGAGGTCAGTCGTGCTATGTTTAGACGCGCCACGCTCCCACTCAGACTGAAAAGTTTGTCCACTAAGCGTTTGCTCAAAAACAGCGGGTGACGATAAAACGAGGCCTGTCAGCCACGGCCATTGGATACGCTAAGGAGTAACACGATGCGCAACCCCTTCTCCTCCCAGTGCCGCGCGCTTGGTACATCCATAGCGACGCTGGCTCTTTTATGTGCCGCTTTCGATATCCAGGCTGAAACTCGTGTGACCTATAAGTCAGCCGCGGCGGGTACGGCCTACTACCTAATGGGCGTAGAGCTCTCTGATGCCATTCGCGAGGGGACTGACGAAGCCATTATTCTCACCCTGGAAGAGAGCCAGGGTTCTATACAAAACGTGATGGAAGTATCGGCTCGCCAAGGCAATTACGTGTTTACCTCTCCGGCCGTTTTAATTGAACAGGCGATGGCCGGCGAGGGGGCGTTTGCAGAGCACCCGCACCCTCGTTTCCAGGAGATCCGAAGCCTGTTCCCACTGCCCTCGATGACCATGCACTTTGTACTTGCAGGCGATAAAGGCAGCATCGATTTTTCCGCACTGGAAGGTAAGCATATACTCATTGGACGTGGCACCTTTAGTGCCCGTGAGGCCACTCGGTACCTGACGTTGTTTGGCCTGGAAGGCCGCGTACGAATCGCGGATGCGGCGATTAATAGCGGGCCTGATGCGATCAAAAACGAACAGATTGATGGTTTTGTTACCGCAAGTGCCTATCCCTCTCCCAGTGTGCTTGAGGCGGCCAGCAGTCTGCCTATCTCGTTGGTCAGCCTGACCGACGAACAAATTGAGCAAACCGGGGCGTCACGCCAAACGATACCCGGCGGCACTTATCCTGGCATCAACAACGATGTCCATACGACGTCGCTCCCCGTGATTGCCTACACCACAACCGCGATGGACGAAGAGACCGCCTATACGCTCACCAAAACGTTTTGGGAGCATCATGAAACCCTGGCGGAGGACGCCCCATGGTGGAGCAGTATTAGCCCCGAAAGGCTGGCAAACATGGCCGATACACTTCACCCAGGGGCGCTGCGTTACTATCAGGAAGCGGGGAGCGAGATATCTGACGCTTTGCGCTAGCTTTTTTAGCTCCCCGATAACCGGCCTACAAAGCAACTTACTTCAAAAAATCGTAAAGCTTAACGCTATATAAGCGGCGTAGCCTGCGAGCAGCACGGCTCCTTCCCAGCGAGACAGGCGCATACCGGTATACAAAAACAGCACCAGTATGCCCGCAGCACCCAGCATTACCCACTGGTCAAACAGGGCCACGCGTGGCGCAAGGGGCAGCGGCTGTAAAAACGCGGAGATTCCCAGAATGCCTAACAGGTTGAAAATATTGCTGCCCAAGATATTCCCAACGGCAACATCCGCATGACGGCGCAACGCAGCAATCACCGACACGGCCATCTCCGGCAGTGAGGTACCCACAGCGACGATGGTTAAGCCAATCACCGCTTCGGAAATACCCATAGCCTGGGCCAAGCCAATGGCGCCGTATAAGAGCAGCTGTGACCCGCCAATCAACATGCCCAAGCCAATTACCAGGGCTACGGCGACCATCCACCCTGTGGTGGGCAGTTTGGTCATCTCCTCCGCTTCTGAAGCGTGCATCTCCGCGGCAGGAATGTGGTGGCGGCTCTCACTTATATAGGCCCAAATAAGATAGCCGACGAGCCCCGTTATAAAAATCCCTGCATCAATGCGTCCTAGCGCACCGCCGAGGGAGAGTCCAATAAACAGCAGGCTAGCCAGCACCATCACCAAGCCATCTCGGCGTAGCGCTAATGGTTGAACGACCATCGGGCAAATAACGGCGCACATGCCCAAAATCAATAAAATATTGCCGATATTACTACCCACGATGTTGCCAACCGCAATGTCAGGCTGCTGGTTAATCGCGGCATCAATTGAGACCACAAGTTCAGGGGCCGAGGTGCCAAAACCAACCACCACCAACCCTGTGAGCAGTGGCGAAACGCCCACTCGTCGCGCCCCAGCCACCGCGCCGCGAATGAGCGACTCACCGCCGAGGGTCAAAAGGGCGATACCGGCCAATAAGCTAAGTCCGTATAGCATGTTCAAACCTCTTCAAAATTGCTCGCCAGGCCGCGAATGACAGGGGTTTGCCGGGTGAGCCAAACGCGCCAGGCGCGTCAGATTAGTAGTGCCTAGCTCTTAGGCAAGATTAAGGCTATTTGTAGTAATTTGCGCGATATTTAAATGACGATGAAAGCAGATCAGCAAAATAAAAAACATAAAGGCTTTGACCTGCTGTGGTCTACGTGGCAGGATGCCCGCAGTTAGTAAGTTAGCAAGCAAGCATGGTTCCAGAAACATTCGAATTCTTTCGGTAGTCTGTAATTGTATTCCTTGTTCTACTCACTATTTATCTGGGTAATACCAGGATTTCTACAATTCGCGACTTGCGAAAAGGATTTAATATCATGGCAACTGGCACAGTTAAGTGGTTCAACGATTCTAAAGGTTTTGGCTTCATCGCACCGTCTGACGGCAGCGACGACGTTTTTGCTCATTTTTCTGAAATTCAGTCTGATGGCTTCAAAACTCTGCCTGAAGGCGCTAACGTCTCTTTTGACGTTACCCAAGGTCAGAAAGGCCTTCAAGCTTCAAACATCAAGCTGCTTTCTTAATCCTAGCGATTATTTAAGTTCTCGAATCGTTTAGATTCGATGATCGGGCCCCGCTTTGGCGGGGCTCGATGCGTTTGCGCCTGTTAAAAAGTGTTTCCTCCCTTTAGGCGTACCTTCTGTGTGCTGGAGTCAGGTTGAGATAAGAATGGGTTTGATTGATGTGATGTTATAATATACCTTTATGGCGAAGATGCATTATTTTGCAATCGGCAAAAGGAGAGATCGGATATGACAGCATTGCCACTTAAGGGCGCCAGCGTATTGGTATTGAGTGCTTTGATACTAACAGGCATTCAGAGCGTTAACGCCAGCGATCATGACCATGAGCATGATCACGACCATACTCATAGCGACCACGACCACGACCACGACCACGACCACGACCACGACCACGACCACGACCACGACCACGACCACGACCACGATATCTATTCAGGCTATTTTGATGATGATCAGGTTAAGGATCGTGCGCTTTCTGATTGGGAAGGCGATTGGCAGTCCGTTTATCCCTACCTGCAAGACGGCACCCTCGACGAAGTGTTTGCGCACAAAGCAGAACATGGTGACAAGACGGCTGAAGAGTACAAAGCGTACTACGACACCGGGTATCAAACGGATGTTGAGCGTATCGTCATTGACGGAAGCAGCGTCACCTTCTTTGAGAACGGCGAAGAGAGAACAGGCGAATACCAATACGATGGCTATGAAATTTTAACCTATCAAGCGGGAAATCGCGGCGTACGGTTTATTTTCGAGTTGGAAGAAGCGTCCGACGATCTGCCCCAATATATCCAGTTTAGTGACCACAGCATTTATCCCACCGATGCTCATCACTATCATCTCTACTGGGGTGATGATCGCGAAGCCCTATTAGAAGAAGTCACCCACTGGCCGACGTATTACCCATCGTCGCTGAGCGGTGAGGAGATTGTTGAAGAAATGGTAGCGCATTAAGCTGCATCGTTTGATACGAATACACCTCCAAATACTTTCGTGTCACTCTTCAGAACAAAATCAAAGCGCTGGCCAGATGCCAGCGCTTTGCTTTCTCACCACCTCCAGTGCTGGAACCCACCCGCATGGCCTACTGGCGACACCGGAGATAGGTGCGCCTATTGCCTCATTTTGGTAGATATGATTTTATTTCTAAATTAATTTAAGGTGGCGCCTGGCGCTCTCAATAGAGAGGGCTAAGAAGCTGCCCACTAATAAAGTGGCGGGAATATAGGAGCGGGTATGGCCACCTATACGCTTTATGACAAAGATGGCAATAAACTTATCCACAACGATTTACAAAAAAAGCAAGAGTGGTGTAAAGACGGAGAGCGCCTGGAAACGCGTTTTCTAGCGCTGTATGGTGAAAAATTGGGCTTGAGGCTCAATGAAGAGAAGTTACGGGATCCAACAGTGCCCGATTTTATTCATACTGAAACAGGCAGGTACGTTGACCTTAAAAGCCAAACGACACCGTTTTTTCAATCACACAAGTACGGCGTTGATCCTCAGTACGCAGTAACGTTAAATAAAATCGATGTGGATAGGTACTATCAGTTATATCCCGGCATTATCGTTCTTTACCATGTGAACTGGATAGCGGTAAAAATGGTAAGTGGTTATGGAAAAACAACGGAAGTAAGGGAGATGGAAGGCATTTGGGCAGCCACCATCAATAACATAAAACAGATGTGTAAGCCTGAAAATCTTCATGCGTATTTACAGCGCATTAACGATAAACGGGGCAATGCCCGAGATAGCTATGTGCTGGATCTGAAGCATAGTTACTTCAAAGTTATTGAGGATGATAAGCAGAATCTAAAGCGGCTTAATTGAACTGTTAGATGATAGCAGCAACGGCCATAGCTCATTTGTGTTCTGTTAACTGTGCGAATAGCGGCATCAGTAGTGCGAAGAGTTCCGTAAATGTTGCTTCTTCCTGACTCTGCATTAGAACTCCCCACCGAGTCTGCGTCCTCGCAAGAGCAACGAATGGGCGCGACTATCGCGTTTACTGAGAGTCTTTTTATCCCTAGCAGCTCCCGTTGACCTAATAACGTCGGTGTTGAAAGCCCAACCTAAGATAATCAGCCGTCTGTGCTAACCTGGGTAGGTGAATCAGAGAAGCAGCAAGACAGGTAACCGCCCCAGGCGGATGTGCCGGGCAATGCAGCACGCTCGCGAATTTTTGATATACAGCCTAATTAAAACTAATGCATAAAATAATCATAGGCTTGGAGGCGTCTGACAGGCTGCATTGTTCGGACAAGCATGCCAGCGGGTTCATCCAATCATAAGATGGGAAGCCTAATACCTGTTAGATGGCTATATCAGAGACTCGCCCACCAAGCATAAAAAAGCCTGCGATTTCCTTCGCGTTCAGTGCTGCTCTAGCGGCTCTTCTCTGGTGGGTCTACTACGAGCGCTATCACAAGTACGCAGAATGTATTGATGCGCTCACCAACTCTAGCTGCGCTACCGCGAACGACGGCAATGTCACTGCTGGCGGGATATTGTGGGGACTCCTCGCGCTTCCGTTCACCTTTTTGGCTGCCATCTTCCTTTGCGTGATAGCCTTTCGTTTGGCACGCAGGCGATCTCGCGGCGCCATCTAACTATTCGTTCAAGCCGAACCCGCTTCGCGGGTCGGCTTAACTCAGGTGTTAGGGTGCTGCAAAATCCTCAGTTGAGGAGGGTTGCGGCTGCGAGGTAAGTAGTCCCGAAGTGATATCAGGCCTGATTGAGAGGTTTGGTGTGGATCTCAAATCCCTGCCTGCAACGGCCATCACTGGAGAAAAAGGCGATATGAACACGGCTCCAGCACCCGATCCAATCGGCATGCCCGGCGCTCTGCAGCTCGTCGATCAGCATACTGCGGATTACGCGATCCGCGTCAACTTGCTGGTCTCGCCCGTCCGCGATCATGTACTGTTGCATGTCGACCTAGACTGGAGAACGCCATGCCTTCCCCCCTCGTGACCACCGCCTGGCTGCAGGACAATCTGGATAACGAACATTTGGTGCTGATCGACGCTAGTATGGCCAATGTCGTTGGCAAGGAGCCGATCGTTTATGACCGTCCGATGTTGATCCCGGGAAGTTTCCGGATCGACCTGGAAGGAGCGCTTTGCGATACCGGTGCTCCCCAAGCTCACGCCTTCCCGACGGAAGAGCAGTTCACGGCGGAGGCCCGTAGATTGGGCATCAAGCCCGAGAGCTTGGTGGTGTTGTACGACGATCAGGGTATCTACTCGGCACCACGAGCCTGGTGGATTATGCGGGCTATGGGCCTCAAACAGGTGTTTGTTCTAGATGGCGGCCTGCCGCAGTGGTTGGCAGAAGGGCGGGACATCGATTCTGCTTCGGTGGCAGATGCGGCCAAGCATGGCAGCGTGGTTGGCAAGCTCGACCACACCCTGGTTCGAGATTCTGCCTACGTTTTCCAGCATCTGGAGGACGAGCGAGTAACGGTCATCGATGCGCGATCACAGGCACGTTTCCTGGCGCAAGCGCCAGAACCCAGGCCTGGTGTGCGCGGTGGTCACATCCCCAATTCCCTCAACCTGCCGTTTACAGAGGTGCTGGAGGGTCATCGGTTCAAGCCAGCCAGCCAGCTGGCGTCAACGTTTGCCCACCTCGCTCCCTCCCTTCAGCCCAGCAACGGTCACCAACTGGTGTTTTCCTGTGGTTCCGGCATCACCGCCTGCATCATCCTACTGGCAGCCGAGCTGGCCGGGTATACTCAGCTGTCGCTGTATGACGGTTCCTGGGCCGACTGGGGCAGCAGTGACTCATTGCCGGTGGCGTAGCGGACATCATCTCGCTACAAGAGGAATTGGCAGTTCCTAACAATCACAGGCACGGCGACGTCTACTCTATTGCGGCTTCGTCCCCGTACAAGGTCACCGCTAAGCTCAGCGCTAGGTGCTTTCTGGTCGACGTAGTAGCCTCATGTCAGCTACAGAAATCGCTATAACCACTGTGGTCTGGAACATTCCCTCCCAGATTGCGGGTTGGGTATCGCCTGGTGGCATCACTGAAGCAGTTCGATAAGAATATCAGCAACGTGTCGAACGACAGGATCCTTCTCATGGCGCAGATGCCATGCCAAGTGCAGGGTAAAGCCGGGTACCTGCACCGGGGGCGGTAGAGAGATCAGGGCTGTGAAGTCAGCTACGACACGGGAAGGCAGCATGGCGATCATATCGGATCCCTGCAGCAGCGCAGGCACCATCTGGAAGTTTGGTACCACCGCACCAACCCGACGTGAGCTGCCTAGCCTGGCCAGCTCCGTATCCAGCGACGTCCGTGTTTCACCGCGCCCGGAGACGATGATGTGCGAGTATTTCAGCCAGGTATTCAGGTTGAAATCGGCGGCGGCAGGGTGCCCGGCGCGCATGGCGACGACATAGTGTTCAACAAACACTTCTTCACGATGCAATTTTTCCTCGACAGATGGGAAAACGGAGATGGCGAGGTCTGTCGAACCGTCGATGAGTGCCTGGCGTGCGGCCTCGGCGCCATGCCAGGGCTGGATCACTATATCGACGCCAGGAGCTGAGCGCTGCAGTTCCTGCTGCAAGGGCGCGGTTACGAACACCGCCGGATAGTCTGCCATGGCGACCCGCACTGTTTTGCGTATTTCAGCCAGCGGCACCTTGGGTGGGTCAACAAGATTCACCACCTCCGCAAGTAGCGATTTCAGCGGCGCACGCAGCGCCTCGGCCTTTGGGGTTAGGCGCATTGTACCGCGGCCGCGCTCCAGCAACTCATCACGGAAGAGATAACGGCAGCGCTGCAGTGCGGCGGAGGCGGCAGGCTGTGACATACCCAGCTTATCGGCAGCATGACTGACGTGCGCCTCATCCAGAAGCGCATCAAGGACAACGAGCAGGTTGAGGTCGAGAGAGCGAAGATTCATGAAACAAATAATAGAACATATTATTAATCGATTGGAGTAATTTTTGTCGTGGGTGCATCGTTTCCCTGCAGTTACCTAAAGGAGGCGAGACCCCCATGACTAAGACGCTTATTCTTCTGTTCCACCCCGATCTTGCGCACTCGAAGGCCAATGCTGCGCTAGCTGCGGCAGCGGCCAAGCTACCCGCCGTGGAGCTCGTCGATATGCAAGCCATCTATCCCCATGGCATCGATCTATCCAAAGACGGCGAGCGCGAGGCCCGGCGGCTGCTTGAATGCGACCGTATCGTGCTGCAGTTCCCCATCCAGTGGTACTCCACGCCTCCGCTGCTGAAAGCCTGGCAGGATGCCGTGCTGACGAGGATGTTCTACATCGCCTACGAGTCTGAAGGGCATATGTTGGAAGGCAAGCCGCTCATGGTGGCCGCAACGGCTGGCAATATACCAGACGCCTACCGTCCCGGCGGGCGCAACATGTTCACAATGAATGCGCTTCTCGCCCCGCTGCAGGCCACTGCGCATCGCTGTGGCCTGCCCTGGGCCGAGCCTTTTGTTCTCTATCAGGCCAACAAGCTGTCAGCGGAAGCGCTTGATGCCGCTGCTATCGAGTATGCCGCCACACTCAAGCGCTGGATCGTAAGCAGTACAGCGCTCGGGGTGAAAGCGCTTGAGCCAAGGAGAGCAGCTCAATGACTTACAGCAGACGCGATATACTGCGTATGGCAAGCGGCCTCGCGGCAAGCACATTCGCAACCTCCATCCTTAGCTTCGAAGCGTTCGCCAAGAGTGGCAGCAGCCCCGGCCCCGTTCCAGGCTTTCTCGACGGGCATTTCCGCCCCGTTAACAGGGAGACGACGGCCTTTGACCTGCCGGTACGCGGCGCCATCCCGCCCGCTTTATCAGGGCGCTACTTCCGCAATGGTCATAACCCGAAGGACGGCATCAATCCAGGCGCCTGGTTCTATGGTTCAGGCATGATCCACGGGTTACGCATCTCGGGCGGGCGCGCTGAGCTGAGTGGTACCGCAATCGCTGGGTCAAAACGCCAGCGCTGGAGGGGGAGCCGCTGTTTGTCGATCACGAGACGATCAACCTCCATGCGAGTGCAGCCGGTACCAGCGTGATCGCCCATGCGGGGCGTATTCTGGCCCTTCAAGAGGTCAACTTACCCTTCGAGATCACGCCTGAACTGGAAACGATCGGCGCCTACGATTTTGGCGGTGCTTTAAAGACTATGATGACTGCCCATCCCAAGATCTGCCCCCGCACAGGCGAGATGCTGTTCTTCGGCAATTCGCCTCTCCCGCCGTACTTGACCTACCACGTGGCGGATGCCTCGGGGCGGCTGGTACATAGCGAGGTGATTGAAGGGCCAAATGGTTCTGTCATTCATGACTTCGCCATCACTGAGAACTATGTGATTTGGTTCGACCCCAACGTCGCGCTTGATCTACATTCCGAGCTTGCTTTTCCCTATACGTGGCAGAGGGAGTACCGCGGCCGGATCGGCGTTATGCCGCGTGACCGCAGCAAAGGGGGAGTGCAATGGATCGACGTTGATCCCTATTACATGCTGCACTTCTCCAATGCCTGGGAAGACGCAGATAGCCTCCTTGTGGTCGAGGGGCCGTTCTTTGACGAAGCCGCTTGGGGGAAAGCCTCAGCCTTTATCAATGGTACCGCGCCTCAGGGAGCCGCGCCTGTCAGTGGGGCTAAGCGCAGCCGTTGGACAATCGATCTGCAACAAGGAGCGGCGAGTGTTGGGCTGCTTGATGACCTTACGATTGAATTTCCTATGATTCATCCTGGCTTCACAGGGCGGCAAAACCGCTTCGCTTATGCGGTGGTTTTCCCTGACGCGGCGCGCGCCGGTTACGGTATCGTCAAATATGACATGGAGTACGATCGGCGCTGGGTGCTTGACCTTCCTGTAGGTGTGTATGCGGGTGAGCCCTGCTTTGTTCCCGACCCACAGGGTCGTGGCGAAGATGACGGATGGTTATTAACCTATGTCACTGACCTGCGTAGTAACGTAGCGGAGCTGTGGATCCTGGACGCAATACAGATCGGCGCGGGCCCTGTCGCTGCGATCGAACTGCCTGCCTGGGTGCCCGCCGGTGTGCATGGAGCGTGGATTGGCGATAATGAGGTCTAGGCTTGGCAACTTATGGGCTGGGATCGCTAGACCAACGTCAGCCCGTTTTTCGGAGAGTTGATATGTTCTCTAAAAAGCGTACTTGGTTAGTCCTTTGCAACCCACAGGCACAAAAAAAGCACCTAAAGGTGCTTGATTTGTAGAGGTGTCTGGTGGAGGCGGCGTCCCGTTTAAAGTAGATTTAACTAATTGTTTGTATTGAAAATAAATTAATCTGATTTAAAAAATGCCCCCAATTATGCCCCCTATTTTATGTCGCTACTCGATCTAACCCGTGCTTTGAACTCAGGTAGGGATTTGAGGGTAATTAAATTTTCAGACCGCTACCCAGCAAGTGCCGTTTATTAAAACCCTGTTTGGCAATAAAGGGGCTGTGGTGCTTTGGGCTTAGCGTATGACGGCTGGCCAGCAAGCTGCCGCGGCTTTGGTGCCCTGTCTGTTACCGCTTCGCTTCATGGGGCTTCGCCCCATCCCCCAGGTAGTGAAGTGCGCCAGCAGACTAATTGCCTTCATCATAGCGTGACAAATTCACCATAACGCCAGCAGCGCACCGGGCATGGCCAGAATACGCCGTTTGGTTGTGGTGGGTTGGTGTATCGCGTGCCTTTGGCCATGGTAGTGGCATGGCCATCTTGGCGGTTAGCGTGTGGTGTTTAGGAAAAGCCCCTGCGTCGCCGAAAGCCTTATAAAACATTGCCATGGCTCATAAGTGGCTTATAAATGGCTCATAATGTCGTGGCGGCCACGGCACGCCAAGCACAGCGGCAAAGGGGGTAATCGTGGTGTGATAACAAAACAACAACCAACCCTGAAAATTTGCCGTGCGTAGGTAAATTCTGCGACTGTTTGCCCCCGTATTGCCGGGGTGGGTGGGGGAGTTCCTTTTTCATTTTCCGGCATGTCGGAGCGCCAGCGGCAGCCACAAAAAAGCCGTGAAGTTGGCTGCCCTTCACGGCTTATGTAAGCGGCCTACTGGTTAGTATTCAAGCTGTTCAGGCGCTTCCATCGTGTAGAACTGTGAAAGCTTCAGTTCAATATGAGCGTCGCTGTATACGATGCCCTCTGGCGCGTAGTGGTTGGCTTCATCGCGAGCGGCATTAATCGCGGTCACACGATCTTGCAGCCCCGCCACCTCGATAGCTTCCAGCAGGTCGCGTTCTGCTTTTGCCACGGCGGCTTTACCTACCTCATAGCCTACGCCACGTTGCAGGCTTTCCAGCTCGGTAAGTTCGGCTTGTAGATCGTCGCGGATTTTTTCTAGCCCCCGGCGGCCACTGGCTTGCTTCTCTGCCTGTTCGGCTGCTTTTTCGGCAGCCTTGCGGGCCTTCGCTAGCGTGGTGGTGGCTTGACCCTTAGCCGTTTCGTCAACTTCACCCATCAGCGCGCTAGCCTCTAGACGATCCACCTCTTCAGCAGCGCGGCGGGCTTGATCTTCCAGGTCGGCAATTATGCTTGTGTTGTCTTTCATCGCTGTGATGGTGCCGTTGATTTTATCGATGCGCTGTTGGTGTGCATCCATAGCCTGCGTTACCGCTTCCAGCGCCTGCGGTGAAGCCTCTGGCCTTGCCTTAAGGGCGGCGGCCAGTGATTTCTCTGCCTGAGTTTGTGCTTCGCTGCATTCAGTATAAACGGCTTGGGATTCCTCAAAGCGGCTGCGAGTTTGCTTAAGGTCGTTCCAGGCGCGTTGTAACTCTTGGCGAATTGGATCATCACGATGTGTAGCGCTTCGCTCCAACTTTTTAGCTAGGTGCTCCATCACTTTTTGAACCTGCTCAGTGGTTGCCGGTTCGGCAATGATTAAGCTGTCTGGCCGTTCTTGCCGGGTCAAATACGTGAGGTGCCGTTCAGCCGTCTCCATTTGTTGCCGCGCTTCTGACGCTTTGACAGTGGCGACGCTTACCGCCTTTTGGGTTTCTTGGTGCTGTTCAAGCCATGCTTTCCAGGTGTTTAAATCGTCGTTCATTGTGTTGCCTCGCTTTTGGGTTGTTTCATTTCAGATAACAGCAGTAGCCAGCCAGCGGCGTTAACGTCGCCAGCGCTGGCCATTTCGTTGAGCATTCGCGCCAGCTCTGCGCGCCGCTGTTGGGTTGGGTAAATCTGGGAACCGCGTTTCTTCATTTTCGTATCACTTTTATTTGCCGTTAATCGGGCCTTATTGGGCCTTTTCTTTAGCGTTGGGCTATTGCATGGCTTCACCTCCCGGCGGCGCTAAGCGCTGGCCTTCGCTGGTGAGTGGTACCGCCTTGATGTGTGCGTTTCGCTGGGGGGCACCTGTACATGCTTTGCCTGTGTAAGCCGGGTGCGGTGTACAGGTCGCACAGGTGATAAGCCGCATCGCTACGCGGATACTGCCCACCTGCGGTGGTACACGCTGGGTGGCCAAAAATTTGTCGAGATCCGGGGCTGCTTGCCCCCGTGGCACAGGGTGTTGGCCGCTAGAAGAACCTAGGTTTTTATCTCGGGGAACTGGCGGGCTTAGCTTTTTGTCCATACAATAAAGACTATGATCATCGACTATGACCCAAACAAAAGCGCCCGGAACGAACAGGAGCGCGGCCTTCCTTTCACGGCGGCAGAGCGCTTTGATTGGGATGGGGCTGTATTTTCGGAAGATACCCGCAATGACTACCCAGAACGGCGCTTCATTGGTTTGGGGAAGATAGGGGAAAGGGTGCACGTGGTGTGCTTTACGCCTATCACCGATGGCATTCGGGTTATCAGTCTCAGGAAAGCCAACGCACGGGAGGTGCGGAGCTATGAAAACGCGACTCACGAATAAAGACGGCGAAGTAAGGGAGCTGACAGACGCGGACGTAAAACAAATGCGCCCCATGGCTGACGTGCTGCCCGTTGCTCTACAAAGAACGATTGGTAAGCGTGGGCGCCAGCAAGCCCCCACTAAGGTTAAAACGTCAATACGCCTTTCTCCCGAAGTAATAGAGCATTTCAAGGCAGAGGGTGAAGGCTGGCAGCGTCGTATTGATCAGGCGCTTAAAACCTATATCCGCGAACATGAACACGGTTAACCACATTGGCAGCGCGCTCATTGCTCAAGCTGCCGCTTTAGCCAACGGTTAGCCGCTTGACGGCCTGCGTTGTTCTTTACGTGGGCGCGCTGTTCTTCCCTGGCTGCCTGTTCCCAGGCAGCGCTATACCCTTCGGCAAGTCGCATTGCTTCACTGTGCTGTTGAGTGGCCAGCCTCAAGCGGATATAGCGACGATCCTCACCCAGCAGTCCGCACCGCTTCTCTATCAGCGCCAGCCATGGCTCTACGCGGGTGGTCACGGTTGCCCGCCGTTGATGTTGCTTGGCTCGGGCACCGGGCTGGCCTTGCGACCGGGCAGCACCAGCGGTGGCTTGCATCTGGGCAATGCGGGCAAGTAGGGCTTCACCGTTCATGCTATGGCTCCCGGTGGAATATCAGCGGGCGACAGCTCACCACGCGCCAGCATGCCTATCAGCAGCTCGCGACCTTCATCCAGTGAGATACGCAAACGCTCGCGGTCATCGTGTTCAAGGCGGCGGCGCACGGATGCAATCCGGTATTGGTGGGCGTCTATTGCTGCCTGCCTTTGAATATCCCTTATCTGCTCACGTGGTAACGGTGGGTGCATTCGCCTAAAGGACTCTGTTACATGCCACTCCCAGTCATTAAGCGGGGTGGCGGGGGTGGTCTGCGTACAGTTAATGACACGAGTCCAAGGCGCTGCGGCTTCGCCTACGCGCTTAAAATCAACCCCGGCAGCTTCACCCTTACGCTCAAACGTCCAGCGGTAGTACCGGGTAAGGTATTCCGTTTCGCCTAGCTGGCTGCTAACCACTAAGCCCCAGGTGCCCGCCATCGGTTCCCCGTAACGGCCAAGCGTGTCGCTTGACCACTCCCCGGTAATCCGGTCACAGTTCGCTATGTCGGTCGTTTGACGTACTACCCGCCATGGGCGAATGGGGGCAGCGTCGCGGGGCTGCATAGGGCCACCCATCAAGTGCAGGTACTTATCCCAGGCGCCAGCATTGGCCGCTTGGCGTAACCCTTCTAGGATCGCGGCGGCTTCCGGTTCTGGCCGTGTGGCCGCTTCCCAATCGGCTAAGCGCTGTTCATCTTTGAGGCGGCGCAGCTCACGCCACACGGTGACAGAAGGAAGGCCGACAAACTGAAACTGGCGAATACCCCAGCAGGCTGCCCACGCTTCAATGCGTGGCGCGCTGGTTTCTAATGGCTGGCCGTAGTGGTCGAGGTTATCGCCCGGTACGCCTTGGCGGCTGTGTTGCTTGCCGTTGATGTTTTTAGCCACGTACTTGGCCACATACCCGGCAGCACTTCCCTTGCTTCGATCAATGGCCACGGGCTTGAATCTAACGCTAGTGTTTCGCTTAACCTCACCCGGTGAATCTTCCAGCGAGTAGCGCCGCAATATGCTGGTTACCTTCGGTTCATCTTCGGGACGCATCCATACCAGCAAATGCCAGTGGGGCGTTCCATCATGGTGGGGCTCGGCAACACGGATCCCATAGATACCTAGACCATCGCGCTTGAACTTGGCGCGGGCTTTAGCCCATAGGTTCTGCAAGTAGGCCTGTGCTTCACGCGGGTTAGCGCCAGCATATTTATGGTTGATGCTGGCGTTCTGTCGTACCGGGTGAAAGCGGCTAGGGGTAGTGATGGTGTAGAACATCCCCCGGTGGCCTGCCCGGTCGGCTTCGCGCTCAGTGTCGGCAATGCGCAGCATTAGCTCTGCCCGCCTAAACTCTGGATTGGCTAAACCCAGCTCGGCCAGCTCTGCAAGGGTGTACTGGTCGCCGTCCTGGTTGGTGGCCGTGATGGCTTCAAGCAAGCGGGCGTTGCGCGTGGTTTGGTCAATGCGACGGCGGTAGCCTTCATCACTAACGTAAATACCTGCCCGTTTCTGTGTGTGGCCTAAGATGCGTTGCCGCTGTTCACGGCGGCGGCTGGTAAGGCGTCGAAGCTGGCGGCGCCACCACATAGGGCATGCAAGGCGTAATAGTTCCCCGGCGGTGCTATGTCCGGTGGGAAGGGGTAAGCAATGCTTAGCTACCCGGCGGCGGGCACGTTGTAGCGCGTAAACTGGATCGCCTAGGCTGGCAGCTTCCAGTTCAATGGCGCGGGCTTGGGCGGTGGCATGGTCGATTAATGCCTGGTCATCGCTTGTACAGTGCCATGGCCCACATTTCAGTAGCGAATCAGCAAGGGCTTGTCGATCAATAAAGGCGGCGTGGCTGGTCATGCAGCCCCCTCGCCGTTTAACGGGCGTAGCTTCTCAGCGCCAGCACCAACCCCGCAGGGTTGGCATTGATCGGCAAGGCATAGGCGCGCCCTATGCCGTGTGCTATTCTCAGGTTTAGCGTTTGCTTTGGTCAGCGGCGCGGAGAAGGCCCAGCCATTGCGCTGGGCTTTTTCATGGTTGTTAGTCAGCAATGTGGCCCCCTTCCAGCTCAGCGCCATCGGCTTCGGGGTCTTGTTCCAAAAGATCATAAGCCAAGGTGGTGGCACGTTCCCCCAAGCAACGGAAGGCGGTTGCCCAGGCTTGCGCCTGCTGTTCCGTGACCTCACCGCTTAGATAAGCAACGTCACCCATCACGGTTGCTAGCGTGGTATTGGCTTCGGCAATATCACGCAGCTCGGCTAGGTGCTTTATGGTTTGGTTGTTTAGGCGGTTCATGCGGCCACCAGCCCAGGAAGCAGCGCTTCCAGATCGCGGGCAATAGCCTGTAGTTGCTCAAGGGAATCAGGCGCGGCGCGTTGGCAAGGGGGCAAGTACACGCTGTAAGTCTTAGAAACGGCGGCGGGGTTGTGCAGGTCAGCACAGCGGCTAACGCTTACATTCAGTTGAAGTAGCACTCCCGAAAAATCTACGCCTATCCAATAGCTGCCTTGGGTGCTGGTAGTCAGCGCCAGCGCTTGAATATGGGCTATGACGTCCCGGTGGGCTTGGGGTATTTGATATTGGCTCATGCTGGCACCTCACTACGCACGCGGCTTAGTGCCTGCTCAATGATGGGCTTAGTGATGGGGACGGTGCGGAAAGGGGCTAGTAGCTCAAGTAAGCGCTTTAGCTGGGAAGTGGTTAATTTCATGACACGGCCCCAACGCTGCGCTTGGCAGTCTCAAGGGCGCGGGCTTCAAGTTGCTGTGCTTTTTCAATGTGGTGGTTGTAACGGGTAAGGCGGGTGCGCGTGCTGGAATTGGCAAACAGTGCGGCTTTCGCCATCGCACGGTGAGCAGCGGCACGGCTGGATAAACTGCGGGTAATCAGGTTGGACAGGCGGATTGATGCCGTCATTGGTGGATCTCCTTTGTGTTTGGAGTCCGCCAGATCACTTGCACATGATGGGTGGCGAACTGTACGCAGGTGTGCAAGACCGGACACAAAGGAACCCGGCAGGCCGAAGCCTCCCACGCACAGCCCACCATAATTGACGGGCATAAAAAAAGCGCCGTCATTTGGGGCGCTGGTGCGCCTATGTGTTTTCGGGCTTGCACACCCGGCTGACGATTTTGCGCCAGCCCTTGGAGCATAGCGGGAAGATGTGGCAACGGTCAACATTATGCGGCCCCCTCTTGACGGCTCGCTTCAATGCGCTGCTGGATCCACTCGTCTACTTCCGACTCTACCCAGGCCACGGCGCGTGGCCCAATGCGAACGGGTTTAGGGAAGTCGCCGCGCTCCATACCGCGATAAACACCGGTTGTACTCATTCCAGTTTTTTCGCGGACAACAGGGAATCTGATTAGGTTGGACGTGGGTTTGGTAGGGGTAGCCATGCCTTTAGTTCCTTTGGTTGCTTATGGGCATGGCTGGAAGGATGGCGAGAAACTTTATTCGTGTAATGGGTAAGTTTTTAGAGGAACTTACCCCCTGCTTTTAAGTGGTGGTGCTGGGAAGCCGGACTTCCATCCAGCCTTTAAATGCGGGTTGGCGTTTTTAACTGCTGTTCTTATTTTATCTTGCGTGCTGTTAAGTGCTTGCTCTGCTGCTAAGTATCCATTGTCGCTTATTGGATACTGCTTTGGGTCTTGTTGGTGTAGCGCGTAAAAAGCGCCAGCAAGTTCTATCCCTTGTTTTCGGGTTCGGGCCTTTTGCCTTTTTCTGCCAGCCTTCTCAGTCTTTTTCATACCGCCATGCTCACCAAGGTAGGCATCTTCATTTTGCGTGACGCGGGTGAAGGCGTGGTTGAGCGTATTCATGGCCACTTGAGGCGGTGGAAAATGGTTGTCACTGGCTGAACTAATCTCTTCCAAGCTAAGACGGAGTGGCTCTGTGCGAGCCATGTGAACATTTTCCTGTAACCGCTCCAGCTCTTCACAATGCTGCTGTAAGTGCTTAGCTGCCGTATCAAAATCGCAGCCAGTGCGAAGCGCATGAAAAAGCAAAGCCATGCCCGCACGCCCCTTTTCCAAACCTGGATATACATCTTCCTCTTCTGTAATCCCCGGATAAAGCTTTTCAAGGCGCTGTTCAATATTGGTCAGTGCTTCGACGGCATTACGTAGCAAATCATCATCCACGACTAGCCACTCCCTTATAGATCGGCACCACATTGCTTGCGCCAGCGCTTAATGCATCCAGATAGTCGGCCCAGCTTTGCAGCATTTCCCGGCGCTGTTCAAGGTGAGTGGTGCGGTTATAGGCGCGACCGTTGCTGTCTTTCACCTTGTGGGCTAGCTGCTGTTCGATGTACTGCTCTGGGTAGCCAAGGCGCTCAGCCAATATAGTGCGGGCCATGGCCCGGAAGCCGTGGGCGGTCATTTCCCCTTTGAAGCCCATACGATCCAGCGCGGCCTTGATCGTGGCGTTACTCATTGGGCGTTTGCTACTGCGGGCACCAGGGAACACGTATTCACCCCGGCCCGTTAGGCGGTGAAGTTCTGCCAGCATGGCAACCGCTTGGCGGGGGAGGGGCACTATCAGCGGATCCGCGTTTTTACTTGGTTTGAAAGCCCACTCCCCATGCTCTAAATCGAAGTCTTCCCACTTGGCTTGGCGTAGCTCCCCAGGTCGAACGAATACCAGCGGGGAGAGCTTGAGCGCCGCAATGGTAACGGGCATGCCGCCGTAACCTTCGATAGCATGCAGCAGTGGGGGCAGCTCTGCCGGGTCGGTGATGGCTGCATGGTGGTTTGTCTTTGGGGTGCGCAGCGCGCCTTTTAGATCGGGGGTTAGGTCACGTTCAGCACGGCCCGTGGATATGGCATAGCGGAACACTTGCCCGCACAGCGTTTTTACCCGGTGGGCGGTTTCGAGGTGGCCGCGCTTCTCAATTTTGCGCAGGCATTCCAGCAGTTCAGGCGGTGTTATGTCGGTAATAGGGCGATGGCCCAGCGCTGGAAAGGCGTCACGGGTTAAGCGTGACTTGTTGCGCTTGTAGTGGTCGGGCACCACTTCATGGCGGTGGATATGCTCAAGCCATTCTGTGGCCACGGCCTTAAAGGTATTTCCCGCCGATGTTTTACCCAGCTCCTTGGTAACGCGCTTTGTGGTGCTGGGGTCTAGCCCTTGCGCCAGCAGCTTGCGGGCCTGTTCTCGGGCCTCTCTGGCAGCGGCAAGGCTAATTTCAGGGTAAACGCCAATGGCTAAGCGCTTTTCCTTGCCGTGGAAACGGTATTTCATGCGCCAGTAGGTGCCCCCAGTGGGGGTAACTTCCAAGTACATGCCCCCACCATCGGTAAGGCGGTAGGTTTTCTCTTGGGGTTTGGCGCTGCGCACGGCTGTAGCTGAAAGCTTATTGCTAACGTGGGCCATATTGGGGGCACCTCATCGGTGAAGGCTCATGATGCCCCCAGATATGCCCCCTATGGTGGGGGCATGTCAAGGTATTGGGTGAAAACTCCTGACAACAAAAAAGCGCCCGGAGGCGCTTCGTTGCTGGTTTCCTGGGAGGTCTTGAGAACTCTTGAAACCTTTATGTGGTGGAGGCGGCGGGAATTGAACCCGCGTCCGCCAGCACGCGCCTATTGGCTCTACATGCTTAGATTCCGTCATTTGCTTTAGCGCGACTGACTCCGACGGTCAGGATTCAGCCACGCGAGTCTTCTAAAGTTTAGCGCTTGGCGAGAAGACACCACCAAACGCGATCCTATCAGCTTTAGCTCGTATCCCCTCAGCGATGAATAGGCACATCACCTTGGGGCCAGACAAGAAGCTAACAGTGTTTAAGCTGCTAGCGCGCCTTGAGCGTAGTTTTCGTCATTTGCGACTATTTTTCGTGATGTGGGATTTACGAGATACATCACGCTCTCGGCATGCACCGCAAGGGTTGTCACCGGCGTCGAAACCATGTCGCCCCCTTATTTCAGGTGAGCATTCTAACGTGCTCACACCTGATTGACCAGTTATGCCTTATTATGTTCCCGCATAATTCGACCTTTTTGACGGCTCCAGTCACGATCTTTCTCGGTCGCGCGTTTGTCATGCAGCTGTTTACCGGTCACCAGCGCCAGTTCGCACTTCACTTTATTGCGCTTCCAGTAGAGCTTAAGGGGCACACAGGTGTGGCCCTTGTCCTGGGTGATCGAAAAGATTTTGGCGATCTCTTTGCGATGCAGCAGCAGTTTGCGGGTGCGCGTCGGGTCAGCAATCTCGTGGGTGCTGGCCGTATTGAGCGGCATGATATGACTACCTAACAGAAACGCTTCGCCGTTACGAACCAGAATGTAGGTATCGGTGAGCTGAGCTTTGCCTGCGCGCAGGCTTTTCACTTCCCAGCCTGCCAGCGCCAGGCCCGCTTCGAAGGTTTCGTCGATATGGTACTCAAACCGTGCCTTCTTGTTTTGGGCAATAACGCTGCTACCTGGGCCCTTGCTGTTACCTTTCTTAGTGGCCATGGAACCTCATAATTAATCTGTCAGTGGCATCCCCTTCGTTATTTGGGGAGGCGTGATACCATTTAGGGTCTGAAAAATGTTTCCCATGATACGCTTTGGGCACTGTGAAGTCAGCGGAGAGGTCAATGCCAACCGTCAATCGTTCCGCCTTAGTGCGGCACACCCCCCAGAAAATGTTCGATCTGGTCAACGACTTCGAACGCTACCCGGAGTTTTTGCCAGGCTGCCGTCAGGCGCGTCTGCTTGAGCATGATGATGTGCATCTGATCGGCGAAATGACCCTTGGTCGCGCCGGTGTCGAACAAACCATTACCACGCGCAACGAACTTTTTGCGCCCGAGCGTATTGAGCTGTCGCTGGTAAAAGGGCCGTTTAAACGGCTAAAAGGTCGCTGGCTATTTATCCCCATGGGAGAGGATGCCTGCAAAGTGAGCCTTGAGATGGAGTTTGAGTTCGCCAACCGCTTGCTCGGTATGGCGTTCGGAAAACTCTTTCAGCAAATCGCTGGCCAGCTAGTCGATGCCTTCACCAAACGCGCAAACGAGCTGTATGGGCGCTGAAGCGCTTACGGTTGAGGTAGCCTTTGCGTTGCCTTCCAAACAGCGCATAGTGGCTCTACGCGTCCCTGAGGGCACTACCGCACGTCAGGCCGTTGCATTGGCCGATTTGCCCACGCTTTTTCCTGAGGTGCCTGGCGATACGTTTGCCGAGGCACCGCTAGGCATCTTCGGTAAAGCGATTCGCGAACCTGATACCCATCTATTACGCGACGGGGATCGGGTCGAAATCTACCGACCGTTGGCGATCGACCCCAAGTCCGCTCGCCTAGAGCGCGCTAAGCGCCAAGCGAGCGACCCGAAGCGTTAATTAAGGCTGTTGAACAGGCTGCGTGCCCTCGGGCGGACGCGTCTGGGTGCTCTCTTGAGGGAGGGCATCCATTGGGTCAACCCCCTCCGTAGCGGGCCCCATGCTGCTTTCACCTTCAAGTGGCAGCGGTTTGGATAGATCGCCTTCTTGCTCAATGTTCACTAGGCGCCCCTGGCGGTCAAAGGTGAGAGTTACGCGACGCTGCTCTACATCGCCATACGCCTTATCTAAACGAAATACATAATCCCACTGGCTGGCGTCAAAGGGCGCTTCCAGCAGCGGTCTGCCCATCACATAAGTCACCTGCTCTTGGGTCATGCCTGGCTGAAGCTGGCTAACCATCTCCTGGGTGACCAGGTTGCCTTGGGGGATATCGCGCTTGTACACGCCTACGTAGCTACAGCCGCTAATGACAGTAAGGGCAACGGAGAGCGTGATGATTTGAGTCAATTTTTGCATTTGGGCCTATTCTTCACTATCGTGGTTTCGGTTGATCATACCCGACCTAACCAGTTACTGCGAAGAGCGACCATGGCCGATCAGAACCATGAATTGCGCAAAGCCGGTCTGAAAGTGACCCTGCCGCGCGTCAAGATACTTCAAATTCTCGAAAATGTTTCGGGTCAGCACCACCTTAGCGCGGAAGAAGTGTACAAAACACTGATTGACGCGGGCGAAGATGTTGGCTTGGCAACCGTATACCGCGTATTGACTCAGTTCGAGTCGGCGGGTTTGGTCATTCGTCATAATTTTGACGGAGGACATGCGGTATTCGAGATGACCCAAGAGGATCACCATGACCACATGGTGTGCCTTGAAAGCGGTGAAATCATTGAATTTGTTGATGAGATCATCGAGCGACGTCAGCAAGAAATTGCTGAAGAGCACGGCTACGAACTAGTGGATCATGCCCTGGTGTTATATGTGCGCCCGCGCGGTTCCGACGTAACGCGCCAGGACAGTGGGCCGACGAACAAGAAATAACGTTCTCAGGTCGCTGCTAGTCGAAAACGCTAGTCGCTGTTTGAAATGTAAGCGCCCCTCATCTACTGGGCCGAATTCGCTTAGTGCATTCGGCCAGTGGGTTAGGGGCGTTTCAGTGTGGCGGGCGCTGACTAGCGTGGAGCATCTCGCGCGCATGGGCGAGGGTTTGGTCAGAAAGCTTCACACCCCCTAGCATGCGCGCCAGTTCGCTGATGCGTCCTTGCTCATCAAGTAGTGCCATCTGAGTTAGCGTAGTGTCGCGCTTCGCCTGTTTCTCGATATGCAGATGCTGGTGGGCCTGTGCCGCCACCTGGGGCAGGTGTGTCACGGTCATGACCTGACCGTTTTCGCCCAGTTTGCGCAGCAGTTGGCCAACGATCTCTGCGGTGGCGCCCGAGATACCCACATCCACTTCGTCAAATACCAGGCTGGGCACCGTTGAGTGGGTCGCTGCGACGACTTGAATGGCTAGACTGATCCGCGACAATTCGCCGCCGGAGGCGACCTTGGTCAATGGGCGCGCGGGCTGGCCAGGGTTGGCGCTAATCAAAAACTGCACACGGTCAAGGCCTTCAGGGGAGGGGGCGTCCTTGGCAGTGACCTCCACTTCAAAACGAGCTTTGCCCATGGCCAAGAAGCCCAACTGCTGCTGCACCTCTTTGCCCAAGCGAAGCGCGGCTTTTTGACGGCTCTCGGTGAGTTTTTTTGCCTCTTGGCGGTACGCTTCACGTAACTCGACGACCCGTGCACTAAGGGCCTCCAGGTCATTGCCACCCTCTTCGAGCTGAGCGACTTCACGCTGCAGATCCGCATGCAGGGCGTATAGCTCTTCAGGGGCAATGTGATGCTTGCGGGCGATGCGATGGACGTCACTCATGCGCTCTTCCACCCAGGCGAGACGTTCAGGGTCTAATTCGGTAGTGCTGGCGAGGCGGTTGAGTTCGCTGGCAGCCTCTTCCACTTGAATGCGCGCATCGCTCAGCATGGCCAGAGTATTGGCCAGGGTGCCTTTATCACTGCCTGGCAGCGCGCTTAGGTGGGCGTACGCTTGATTGAGCAAAGAGAGTGCGCCGCCCTCGTCGCTGGCGCAGCAGTCGGCGGCAAACTGGGTTTCGCGTAGGGTCTCCTCCGCATGCGCCAGGCTGTGCTGTTCTTCCTCTAACGTGGCTAGCTCACCCTCCGCTAAACCGAGCTGATCCAGCTCCTCTACCTGGTAGCGCAGCAACTGCCGTTTGGCCTCTACTTCACTGCCCTCTTCACTCAGCTTCTTCAACTGACGGCGCGCATTGCGCCACTCGCGGAAGGTGTCGGCTAATTGAGTGGTGGCACCGTTTAAGCCTGCATAATCGTCTAATAGGGCGAGATGGGTCTCTTCGCGCATCAGCGCGTGATGGGCATGCTGTCCATGAATCTGAATCAGCTGCTCGCCGAGAGATTTGAGGTCGGAGATCGTCGCAGGTTGGCCGTTGATCCACGCCTTGGAGCGGCCATTGGCGGTGACCACGCGGCGCAGCAAGCACTCCTCTGTCGGCAGTTCCCGGGCCGTTAGCCACTCGACGGCGGCGGGCAGGTGCTGAATGTCAAAACGTGCGGAGAGATCGGTACGCTCGCGGCCATGGCGCACGCTGCCAGCGTCGGCGCGCTCGCCCAGGCAAAGCCCAAGGGCGCCTAATAGAATCGACTTGCCCGCCCCTGTTTCTCCGGTAATCGCGGTCATGCCGCCGGACAAGTCGAGTTCCAGGTGATCGACAATGGCGAAATCTTGAATAGCTAGCTGAGTAAGCATGGCGCCTCCCGAGGCGGTTCAGCACAGAAGCTGGATACTTATCCAATAGTTGTTGATTTATACAGTAGTTAATAACTCACTTCAATGCACCTCTTGAGATGGAATTTATGGCCCCCATATAGCGTGCATAGATAGTTAAAGCGAGTGATTTTGAAGCTTACTTCTTCGCGCGCCGCCAGCATGGCCGCGCCCTACTTTTTAGGAGCAAAACATGGCGAAAGAACCGCAAACTCCGTTGGATGACGAACTCACACGCCACGAGCATGAAGCCGAGGGCGCTGAACAAGCGGCTGAGAAAGTGGCGGAAGAGCGCTTGATGGAAGGCGAGCTGGAAGGGCTGATCAATGACGAAGAGCCGCTGGAAGGCAGTTCCGATAACCCTGAAGCGGAAATGCTGGCTGCCCAGGTAGAGGAGTTAGAGCAGAGCTTGGCCGACGCCAAAGACCAAGCCCTGCGCGCCGCCGCTGAAGCGCAAAACGTGCGCCGCCGTGCCGAGCAGGAAGCGGAAAAGGCGCGCAAGTTTGCCCTGGAGAAGTTCGTTAAAGAGCTGCTTCCCGTGGTGGATAGCTTGGAAAAGGCTCTTGAAACCATGGAAGAGGGGGCATCGGAAGTTCACCGCGAAGGTGTCTCCATGACCTTGAAAATGCAGCTGGATGTGCTCAATAAGTTCGGCGTTGAAAGCATTGAGCCACACGGTGAACCCTTCGACCCGCAGGTGCACGAAGCCATGACCATGGTGCCTAACCCGGATCTCGATCCGAACACCGTGATGGATGTTATGCAGAAAGGCTATTTGCTCAATGGCCGCCTGGTGCGTCCGGCGATGGTCGTCGTCAGCAAAAAAGCCGATTAAGCCACTGGCGGCACAGAGTGTGAAATAAGAGTGTGAAAAAAAGCCCTTGAAATGTCAGCGGCGGCCCCCAAATAAAGGGCAACCCCGCGGGGAAGCCCGCAGACAAGCTTTAAAGACTAAATTTTCAGTTTTGTAACAACCGAATTCGAGGTATTGCTATGGGACGTATAATTGGTATCGACCTGGGCACCACTAACTCTTGTGTGGCCGTGCTCGATGGTGACAGCGCTAAAGTTATCGAAAACGCCGAAGGCGGTCGTACGACGCCGTCTATCATCGCTTATACCGATGATGGTGAAACGCTGGTTGGTCAGGCAGCCAAGCGTCAGGCTGTCACTAACCCGGAAAACACCCTTTACGCCATCAAACGTCTGATTGGCCGTCGCTTTAAAGACGACGTCGTCCAGAAAGACATCAAGATGGTGCCGTATAAAATCAGCGAGGCTGACAACGGTGACGCTTGGGTTGAAGTAAAAGGTAAAAAAATGGCACCGCCGCAGGTAAGCGCGGAAGTGCTGAAGAAAATGAAGAAGACCGCCGAAGACTACCTGGGCGAAGCGGTCACCGAAGCGGTCATTACCGTACCGGCCTACTTCAATGACAGCCAGCGTCAGGCAACCAAAGATGCTGGCCGCATTGCCGGTCTGGATGTTAAGCGCATCATCAACGAGCCGACCGCTGCTGCCCTGGCTTACGGTATGGACAAAACCCGTGGCGACAAAACCATCGCGGTTTACGACCTGGGTGGCGGTACCTTCGATATCTCGATTATCGAAATTGCTGACGTTGACGGCGAAACCCAGTTTGAAGTGTTGGCCACCAACGGTGACACCTTCCTGGGCGGTGAAGACTTCGACCTGGCGCTGATCAACTACCTGGTTGACCAGTTTAAGTCTGATAGCGGCATCGATCTTTCCGGCGACAATCTGGCCATGCAGCGTCTCAAAGAAGCTGCTGAGAAAGCCAAGATTGAGCTCTCAAGTGCCCAGCAGACCGATGTGAACCTGCCGTACATCACCGCTGACAACACTGGCCCGAAACACCTTAACGTTAAGGTAACCCGTGCCAAGCTGGAGTCGCTGGTAGAAGAGCTGGTTCAGCGCTCGCTTGAGCCGTGCAAAATGGCACTGAAAGACGCTGGCCTGTCTGCTTCTGAGATCGACGAGGTGATCCTGGTCGGTGGTCAGACGCGTATGCCGATGGTGCAGAAGAAAGCGGCTGACTTCTTCGGTAAAGAAGCACGCAAAGACGTTAACCCGGACGAAGCCGTGGCTGTGGGTGCTGCGATTCAGGGTGGCGTACTTGGCGGTGACGTTAAAGACGTGCTGCTGCTCGACGTTACCCCGCTTACCCTGGGTATTGAAACCCTGGGTGGCGTGATGACGCCGCTGATCGACAAGAACACCACCATCCCGACCAAGAAGACCCAAACCTTCTCAACTGCGGATGACAACCAGACGGCCGTGACCATTCACGTCGTCCAGGGTGAGCGCAAGCAGGTTGCGCAGAACAAATCGCTGGGTCGTTTTGACCTTGCCGATATTCCGCCTGCACCGCGCGGTGTGCCGCAGATCGAAGTCGCCTTTGACCTGGATGCCAACGGTATTCTGAACGTATCGGCAAAAGATAAGGCGACGGGTAAAGAGCAGTCCATCATTATCAAGGCCTCAAGCGGTCTGTCGGACGAAGAGATCGAACAGATGGTTCGCGACGCGGAAGCCCACGCGGAAGAGGACAAAAAGTTCGAGGCTTTGGTACAGCTGCGTAACCAAGCCGATGGCATGATTCACGCCACACGCAAAACGTTGGAAGAGGCTGGTGATAAAGCCACTGACGACGAGAAGCAGGCGATTGAAACTGCCATCAGCGAGCTGGAAGAGGCCGTTAAAACAGACGACCAGGATGACATCCAGAAGAAGTTGGATGCATTGACCGAAGCCTCTGGCAAGCTTGCCCAGAAAATGTACGCCGAGCAGGCAGAAGCAGCGCAGCAAGAGGGCGGTGAAGGTGCCGAGAATGCCGGTGCCAAGCCTGAAGAAGATGTGGTTGACGCCGAGTACGAAGAAGTCAACGACGACCAGAAAAAGCAGTAACATCCTCTTTCTGCCAAGGAACGCGGTAACGCGGGAGCTTACTCCCGCGTTGCTGTTTCCGGGATAAAGACGCACGTAATTAGGTATTTAGCTAAGTACGTAGCTAAATGTGTATGTCGCTAAAGTGCAGTTGAGTGCGTAGCTAACCAGGAGGCGTAGGGCCCATGTCCAAACGCGATTATTACGAAGTCCTGGGTGTCGAAAAAGGGGCCGATCAGAAAGAGATCAAGAAGGCCTATCGCCGTCTGGCGCAAAAATTCCACCCTGATCGAAACCCGGACGATAAAACCTCTGCGGAAAAATTCCGCGAAGTGTCCGAAGCATATGAAGTGCTTAGCGACGGCGAAAAGCGCGCTGCCTATGACCAGTTCGGCCATGCAGGCGTTGATGGCCAAGGTGGTGGCGGTGGCTTCGGCGGCGCAGGCGCTGGCGATTTCAGCGACATTTTTGGCGATGTGTTTGGCGATATTTTTGGCGGAGGTGGTGGTCGCCGCCGTGGGCCCAATGCCCCGGCACGTGGCTCCGACCTGCGCTATAACCTAGAGCTGGATCTGGAGAACGCCGTTTCAGGCACCACGGTGGATATTCGCGTGCCGCGGCATATCGAGTGTGACCGCTGCGATGGCGGTGGCGCCGAGCCCGGCTCCTCGAAAGAGACCTGCCCGACCTGTCATGGCCACGGCCAAGTGCGTATGCAGCAGGGCTTTTTCGCCGTGCAGCAAACGTGCCCCACCTGTCATGGCTCTGGCCAACACATCAAAGTGCCCTGCCATAAGTGTAATGGCGAAGGTCGTGTACGTGAGACGCGCACGCTGTCCGTCAAGATTCCGCCCGGCGTGGATACAGGCGACCGTATTCGCTTGAATGGCGAAGGCGAAAGCGGCGTGAACGGTGGCCCGCCTGGGGATCTGTATGTGCAGGTGGCGATCAGGCCGCACCATATCTTCCAGCGTGACGGTAAGCACCTGCAGTGCGATGTGCCGATCAACTTTGTTGATGCCGCGCTAGGTGGCGAGCTTGAAGTGCCGACGCTAGACGGCCGCGTGAAGCTGAAAATTCCGCCGGAAACCCAAACCGGCAAGCTGTTCCGCCTGCGTGGTAAAGGCGTGAAGCCCGTGCGCGGTGGTATGCCCGGCGACCTGCTGTGCAAAGTGGTCGTGGAAACGCCCGTGAAGCTTAACGACGAGCAGCGCGATTTACTGCGCCAGCTCCAGAAGAGCTTCGACGACAGCAATAGCCATAACCACTCGCCGAAGAAAACCGGCTTCTTTGACAGCGTGAAAAGCTTCTTTGAAGATATGAAGCCGTAAAACTGTAATAATGGTAAGCAGTTAGTTGTTTTGTTCAAAAACCCTCGGTTCGCCGGGGGTTTTTGCTGTTTAAGGAATGATAAGCGCAATGGATCACCTTGAAGAAAGGCCCACCATGGGCATTTTGCTGCGGGTACTGTCTGGCTTGCTGTTTACCGGGATGTTGGTGTGTATTAAGGCAGTCAGTGATGAAGTGCCGGTGGGGCAGTCGGTGTTTTTTCGCTCGCTGTTTGCGCTGCTGCCTATTGTTGTTTTCCTTCTGCTGCGGCGTGAGTTCCCCCAGGGGTTGGCTACGCGCCGCCCGCTGGGGCATGCGCTGCGTTCTGGGCTGGGGGCGGCGGCGATGTTTGCCTCTTTTGCGGCGGTGGCGCTTCTGCCCGTCGCTGAGGCAACCCTGTTAGCCCAGCTTACGCCGGTCTTTATGGCGGTGGGTGGTGTGCTGTTGCTGGGGGAGCGCTTCTCGCTTAATCGCGCGGGTGGCGTGGTGCTGGCGCTTGCCGGGGTGGCCCTGCTGATTTTACCTGGGCTCAATGCCGGTTCCAGTAATGGCCAAGCGACCGGGTACGCGCTAGGGGCGTTGAGTGCGCTGCTAACGGCAGGTGCTTTATTGACCGTCAGGCGTATTTCGCGCACTGAGACGGCTGCTTCAATCGCCTTCTACTTTATTTTGGTGGCCGCGCTAGCCGGGCTGGCGACGCTGCCGCTGGGCTGGGCCGCGCTTAGTCGGGTGGAGTTTGCGCTTTTAGTGCTATCGGGCCTGTTTGGCGGCGCTGCGCATATCGCGATGACATTAGCGCTACGCTACGCCGAGGCGTCGCGTTTGGCACCTTTCGAATATATTGCCCTGGTGTGGCCCGTGCTCGCCGATTGGGTGCTGTTTGGAATCCCTGTCTCCAGTGGCTTCCTGCTCGCGCTGCCGCTGATGCTATCCGGAGTAGCACTTGCGGCGATGGAGGGGCGACGGCTTAAATGGCTATTTCGCCGATAAGCTGCAGCTGCGCGGAAACATGCCGTTCCAGTGTATTGTTAATCGCTGCTTGGTGCTGGTCACTGCGGGCATTACGCTGGTAGGTATTTTATGAATGCTTTTCTGGAGGAGTCATCATGCCTTTATCTCGTGTTGAAATTGTCACGCCTTCCGCCGAGCGTTTGATCAATCGGCTCTGTAAACACTGGGCGCATAAGTTGGACGTCGAGCAAAGCGACCAGCAAGCCACCATTACGTTTGCCACCGGCACCTGCGTCATGGTGGCTGAGGCCGATAAGTTGGTGGTGGCCCTCGAAACCCTGGAAGAGGAGCATCTGGATGAACTGGAGGGGGTAGTCGAGCGCCACTTGGTGCGTATGGCCGGTGATGAAGAGCTGGCGATTGTATGGGAGAACTAGACCACGACGGGTCTGCTATAATCGCGCTGATTTTGAAAACATAAGTCTTACGCACCGAAACCGAGAGCGCAGGAGTTCGCATGACCCGAATTGCCATTGTAGGCGTGGCTGGCCGCATGGGCCGTACGTTGGTAAATGCTGTAGAGCAAGAGGCTGAGGCAACGCTAGCCGGTGGAATTGTGGAGCCAGGCAGCTCCTTAGCGGGCGCTGACATTGGCGAGCTTGCTGGCGTAGGGAAGCGCGGCGTTGTTGCGGTCGATTCGCTCGCGTCGATTGTCGATGACTTTGATGTGCTAATCGACTTCACGGCTCCCCAGGTCACGCTGGGTAACCTGGCGTTCTGCGCAGAGCACGGCAAGCGTATCGTGATTGGCACTACCGGCATGAGCGATGATGAATTGGCTCAGCTCGATAGCTACCGTGATAAGGTCGCCATGGTGTTCGCGCCGAATATGAGCGTCGGGGTTAATTTGACCCTGAAACTGCTCGAAACCGCTGCCAAAGCACTCGGCGATGAAGGCTACGATATTGAAGTGATCGAGTCTCACCACCGCCATAAGGTTGATGCGCCTTCCGGCACCGCGATCAAAATGGGCGAAGTCATTGCCGACAGCCTGGGGCGTAACCTTAAAGAGCACGGCGTGTTCGAGCGAGTCGGGCAGTGCGGTCCACGCACCGACAAAGAGATTGGCTTTGCCACCGTGCGTGCGGGCGATATCGTGGGTGAGCACACGGTAATGTTTGCCACCGAAGGCGAGCGCATCGAAATCACTCACAAGGCCTCCAGCCGAATGACCTTTGCCAAAGGCGCTGTGCGTGCGGCGCGCTGGGTCGCTGGCAAAGAGAGCGGTCGTTACGATATGCAGGATGTGTTGGAGCTGAGCTAGGATCGATAAAGGCGCATTTATCGTTTGCGGGCGAGAAGGGGTGAGAGCCCCTTCTGGGCATCTAAACAGCGAGCCTTAAAACAGGCTGAGGCTCGGCTGCGGCACTTTTTGCTGTCGCTCGAAGGCTTGGCTCCACTCGTAGTGAGAGGTCTCCCGGTAGCGTGAGAATTTAAAATCTTCCGGCGGTGCCGTTGCTTTATTGTCGAGCAGGTCTTTGATCAGCTTGCCGACCGCGTAACCTAAGCTGGCAGGTACGGCGTTGCCCACCTGTTTATATTGCTGCACTAACGGCCCCGCCAACTGCCAGCCATCGGGAAATTCCTGGATTCGTTTGTACTCTTCTATGGATAAGGGCCGGTCTTCTTCTGGATGAGCCAAGTCTGTGGCGGGCATGGCGGGGTGGGTAACCAGGGTGGGAGAGGGTTTGTCCCAGCTTAGGCGCCTCAAAAAGCCCGTTTTGCCGCCGCCGGAAAAATAGGATTTACCTAATGCTTCTTGCTGCAGGGCGGTGGGTAGCGCGCGCCAGTTCTGTCCCGCCTTTAGCTGCCGATAATACTTCAAGCGTTTTTCTGGAAAATTAAGGTGGGTGTGACTCTCCAGGCCAGCGACTGCGTCTTTAAAGGTTTTCCATCTGGGGAGCCCATGGCTACCGTGCTCCGAGTGGGTAGGCTGCAAAAAGGGCGCAGCGTCGCCATCCCGTGAGCAAATAATGATGACTCTTTCACGGGTTTGCGGGGTGCCAAAGTTCGCCGAGTTATAGAGGTTGAAGGAGCATGAGTAGCCGGCTTTCTGCAGTAGGCACAGCACGAAATTAAGCGCTCCGCCTTTCATTTCGTCCAGTGAGAGGTCGGGAAAGCCAGGGCCGCGTTGGCTATGTGGCCTGTGATCCATCGGGCAGGAGAGCAGGCCGCGTACGTTCTCAATGACCAGAAAGCGTGGCTGTATCTCAATCGCCAGATCGATAAACTTTAGAAAGGCGTTGCCGCGATCATCATTGAATGCCTTTCGTTTGCCCGCGGTGCTAAACGCTTGGCAGGGCGGGCCGCCGACCATCAAGTCGACACTCTCTGCCTCTAGCTGCGCCGCTACTAAAATTTGTGCCGCTGAGTAGTCATTGATATCGCCGAGCAAGGCTGTATTGGGGCGATTGAGCAGAATCGTTTGACGGCAGTACTTGTCGAATTCGCAGGCCAGGCGAATATCAAACCCCGCAGCTTCAATGCCCAGATCCAGCCCCATGGCGCCGGAAAAAAAGCTCAAGGCGACTGGCTTATCCGTGTTGGCGGATGTGTCAAAGTAGGCGGGGTGATCCTGTGCGATGCGCTGCTCGGCTTCCTGCTGATACTGTTGGACGCTTTCAGCATCGACTACCCAGGTGCTACCAATTCTTTCTGCTCTTAGCGCCTGTTTCCGGCACAGGGATCTTGCATGCTGAGGGCTTACCCCAAGCGTTAACGCGGCGTCTTCAATGCTGATGTGGGTACTCAATCTTGTTTCCTTTGCGAAACCTGAGGCAGGTACCTATGGTCGACGCCTAGCGGGTTAGTGTCAATGTGCGCTTAAGGGGGTAGTTTTGGGTCAAGAATTCCTGTAACATTTCAAAAATTTTGGCCGGGTGGCCTGGAAATCCTAGACGGCGCGCTTGTTGCGTTGGCCAGCCCAAAGCCTGCCCCGAGCCCGCTAGCAGTTTTGATGGTTAGCGAGCGGCTCTGAAGGCATCGAACAACAAGCGGGATGAAACCGATTCTTTTTATCGGCTTCGTCCCGCTTTTTTACGACCCCAGTTTTACTAGTGATAGATGTTATTGGCGATAGTTTTACGTCGTGGATAATCAAGAAATTGCTGAGCCTGCGCCCCACAGGCTCCCACCAGCATGGGAGGATCTTGTTTTGAATAACCCCGCATTGAGCAAACCCGCAATATTGGCCCTGGAAGATGGCAGCGTGTTCCACGGTATCGCCATTGGCGCGGACGGATTAACAAGCGGTGAGGTGGTGTTCAATACGGCCATGACCGGCTATCAAGAAATCCTCACCGACCCCTCCTATACCCGCCAAATCGTTACCCTCACCTATCCCCATATCGGCAATACCGGCATTAACGCTGAAGACGTTGAGTCAGCGTCTATTGCCGCCGCTGGCTTGGTGATTCGCGACTTGCCATTGATGGCCAGCAGCTTCCGCTCTGAGCAGTCGCTTTCAGACTACCTGAAAAGCCAGAACGTGCTGGGCATTGCCGATATTGATACCCGCCGCCTAACGCGCATTTTGCGCGATAAGGGCGCTCAGAACGGGGCGATTCTGGCAGGTGCCGACGCTGAGGGCGATGATGCGGTGGCGCGAGCGCTGGAAGCCGCCAAGGCTTTCCCTGGTCTGAAAGGAATGGATCTGGCCAAAGAGGTGTCGTGTAAAGAGGCTTACGAGTGGTCGGAAGGTGAGTGGACGTTGGGTGAAGGCTACGCCGATGCGACTAAAAGCGAGCGCCCCTACCATGTGGTGGCGTACGACTACGGGGTGAAATTCAACATCCTGCGCATGCTGGCCGCACGCGGCTGCCGTTTAACGGTGGTGCCCGCGCAAACGCCCGCCGCTGAGGTGCTGGCGATGAACCCGGATGGTATCTTTTTAGCCAACGGCCCGGGTGACCCGGAACCTTGTGATTACGCGATTAAAGCCATCCAGGAAGTACTGGAAACCGATATTCCGGTGTTTGGTATCTGCCTGGGCCACCAGCTGCTGGCGCTGGCATCCGGTGCGAGAACCGTCAAGATGAGCCACGGCCACCACGGTGCCAATCACCCGGTGCAGGATTTGAATAGTGGCACTGTGATGATCACTAGCCAGAATCACGGCTTTGCGGCGGATGAAGCGACCCTGCCTGCTAACGTGCGCGCAACGCACCGTTCGTTGTTCGACGGCACCTTGCAGGGAATCGAGCTTACTGACCGCCCGGCGTTCAGCTTTCAAGGCCACCCGGAAGCGAGCCCTGGCCCGCGTGATGTGGCGCCGCTGTTTGATCGCTTCGTCGCGATGATGCAGGCCCGAAGCTAACGCATCGCGCTGCCAGATCGCCCTTTTGTCGCTCATCGTCACCATTTTTTGCGGGAACCGTTATGCCTAAGCGTACCGACATTAACAGTATTTTGATCATTGGCGCTGGCCCGATTGTGATCGGCCAGGCCTGCGAATTCGACTACTCCGGCGCCCAGGCGTGTAAAGCGCTGCGCGAGGAGGGGTACCGGGTTATTTTGGTTAACTCCAACCCCGCCACTATCATGACCGATCCGGCCATGGCCGATGCCACCTACATCGAGCCGATTACTTGGCAGGCGGTGGAAAAGATTATCGAAGCTGAGCGCCCGGATGCGATTCTGCCCACTATGGGTGGCCAGACAGCGCTCAACTGCGCCCTTGAGCTAGAGAAGCACGGCGTGCTGGAGAAGTTCGGCGTCGAGATGATCGGTGCCAACGCCGATGCGATTAACATGGCCGAAGATCGCGATCTGTTCGATCAGGCCATGAAACGTATTGGCTTGGAGTGCCCGAAAGCAAAAGTCGCCCACACCATGGATGAAGCCTGGGAGATTCAGGCAGAGCTGGGTTTCCCGACCATTATTCGTCCTTCCTATACCATGGGCGGCTCCGGCGGTGGCGTGGCGTACAACAAGGAAGAGTTCGAAGAGATCTGTACCCGCGGTTTCGAGCTCTCCAACAACCACGAGCTGCTCATCGATGAGTCGCTGCTGGGGTGGAAAGAGTACGAGATGGAAGTTGTGCGTGATAAAAACGACAACTGCATCATCGTCTGCGCGATTGAGAACTTCGACCCCATGGGTGTGCACACCGGTGACTCCATCACCGTGGCCCCGGCGCAAACGCTGACGGATAAAGAGTATCAGATCATGCGCGACGCCAGCCTCGCGGTACTGCGCGAGATTGGTGTAGAGACCGGTGGCTCTAACGTCCAATTTGGTATGGATCCCAAAACCGGCCGTTTAGTGGTTATCGAGATGAACCCGCGGGTGTCACGCTCTTCAGCGCTGGCCTCTAAAGCGACCGGTTTCCCGATTGCTAAAATCGCTGCGAAATTGGCGATCGGCTATACCCTGGACGAGCTGCAGAACGATATTACCGGTGGTCAGACGCCGGCATCATTCGAGCCGTCTATCGATTACGTGGTTACCAAGATTCCGCGCTTCACCTTCGAGAAATTCCCCCAGGCTAACGATCGCCTGACCACCCAGATGAAGTCAGTGGGGGAGGTGATGGCGATTGGCCGCACCTTCCAGGAGTCGCTACAGAAAGCGCTGCGTGGCCTGGAAACCGGCAACGATGGTCTTGATCCGATCATTACCGATTTCACGCCGGACAACATGGCGATTATCCAGGGCGAGCTGCAGGCCGCTGGTGCCGAGCGTATTTTCTACGTGGCGGACGCCATGCGTTCCGGCATGAGCGTCGACGACGTCTTTGCCCTGACCAATATCGGCCCCTGGTTCCTGGTGCAACTGGAAGATCTGGTGCTGACTGAAAATGCCGTTGCCAAACGCACGCTGGCCGATTTCTCAGCCCGTGAACTCTATCAGCTCAAGCGCAAAGGCTTCGGCGATGCGCGCCTGGCCAAGCTGCTGAACGTGACTGAAAAAGAGTTTCGTCAAACCCGCCAGGCTGCCGGTATTCGCCCGGTCTATAAGCGCGTTGATACCTGTGCGGCGGAATTCGCCTCAGATACCGCCTATATGTACTCCACTTACGAAGAGGAGTGCGAAGCGGATGTCTCTGACCGCCAGAAGATCATGGTACTGGGCGGTGGCCCCAACCGTATCGGCCAGGGTATCGAGTTTGACTACTGCTGTGTTCATGCGGCGTTTGCCATGCGCGACGATGGCTATGAAACCATCATGGTCAACTGCAACCCGGAAACCGTCTCTACCGACTACGACACCTCTGATCGTCTCTACTTTGAGCCGGTAACGTTGGAAGACGTGCTCGAAATCGCTGACAAAGAGAAGCCGGTGGGCGTGATCGTTCAGTTCGGTGGTCAAACGCCGCTGAAACTGGCTCGTGAGCTGGAGGCTGCCGGTGTGCCGATTATTGGCACCACGCCGGATGCCATCGACCGCGCTGAAGATCGTGAGCGCTTCCAGGTAATGATCGACAAGCTGGGCCTGAAGCAGCCGCCCAATGCCACCGCGCGCAGCTTTGCTGAAGCGTTTGATAAAGCCGAAGCGATTGGCTATCCGCTGGTGGTTCGCCCCAGCTACGTACTGGGTGGCCGGGCTATGGAGATCGTCTATGACGCCTCCGAGCTTGAGAATTACATGACCCACGCGGTGAAAGTCTCCAACGACTCGCCGGTGCTGCTGGATCACTTCCTGAGTGCCGCGATCGAGATCGATATCGATGCAGTATCGGATGGTCAGCAGGTCGTGATCGGCGGCATTATGCAGCACGTAGAGCAAGCGGGCGTTCACTCCGGCGACTCCGCCTGCGCGTTGCCGCCTTACTCGCTGCCTGCGGATGTGCAGGACGAGATGCGCCATCAGGTTAAGCAGATGGCGGTTGAGCTAGGCGTTAAGGGCCTAATGAACGTGCAGCTGGCCTGGCAGGATGGCGAGATCTATGTGATTGAGGTCAACCCCCGTGCCTCGCGTACGGTGCCTTTTGTCTCCAAGTGTATCGGCACTTCGCTGGCGCAGATTGCTGCTCGCTGCATGGCCGGCAAAACTCTGGCTGAGCAGGGCTTTGAGAAGGAGATCGTGCCGCACTTCTATAGTGTTAAAGAGGCGGTCTTCCCGTTCAATAAATTCCCCGGTGTCGATCCGATTCTGTCGCCGGAAATGAAGTCTACCGGCGAAGTAATGGGATCCGGTGACACCTTCGCAGAGGCCTTCTTCAAAGCCCAGCTGGGCGCTGGTGAGGCGATTCCTGCGCTGACGGGGGAGCGTAAGGCGTTCCTCTCTGTGCGCGAGCCGGATAAGGCGGGGATTATCGAAGTGGGTCGTTCTCTGTTAGCATTAGGCTTTACGCTATGTGCAACACGGGGAACAGCGGCTGCTTTGGAAGCTGCTGGGCTTGCTGTGGAGCACGTCAATAAAGTCTACGAAGGTCGTCCCCATATCGTCGATCTGCTTAAGAACGACGAAATCGCCTACATTGTGAACACCACTGAAGGTCGTCAGGCTATTAACGACTCTTCGGTCATTCGCCGTACTGCTCTCTCGCGCAAGGTGCCCTATGCGACCACCTTGGCGGGCGCTAATGCTGTTTGCATGGCGCTTGAGTACGGTAGGGAGATTACGGTGCGGCGCCTTCAGGATCTGCATGCAGGAGCAAGTCAATGAACAAGGTCCCGATGACAGTTGCGGGAGAAAGAAGCCTTCGTGAAGAGCTCGACCACCTTAAAAGCGAAGCTCGTCCGCAGGTGATCGCGGCCATCGCCGAAGCGCGGGAGCACGGTGATCTTAAAGAGAATGCCGAGTACCACGCCGCTCGCGAGCAGCAAGGATTCATCGAAGGGCGCATTCAGGAGATCGAAAGTAAGCTCTCCGTTGCGCAAGTGATTGATGTCACTAAGCTGCCGAAAACCGGCAAAGTGATTTTTGGTGTGACCGTGTCCCTGATGAACCTGGATACTGATGCGGAAGTCACTTATCGCATCGTCGGTGAAGATGAGGCCAATATTAAGTCTGGTCGCATCTCGGTCACCTCACCGATTGCCCGTGCCCTGATCGGCAAAGAGGAGGGTGATGTCGTGGTGGTTAAAACACCCGGCGGTGACGTGGAGTACGAAGTCGGTAGCGTCGAACACGTGTGATAAAAAACGCCCCTTCGATTGGCCTGCATTAGGTCGGTCGAAGGGGCGTTTTAGTGCAACGGCGCTCTATTTTAAGTGCGCACCTTAAGTGCGTGTCTTAAGTGAGTGCAGATTAACGGTTAATGCCTGCCGTGGTGGTTCTCGAAGCGGGTAACGTTAGAGAGCTTCGGGTTCACCTGCGGGTTTCTGCGATAGAGCAGTGCCATTTTGCCAATGGTTTGCACCAGGTCTGCGCGGCTGTTGGCGATCAGTTCGGCTATTATGGCCGCGCGATCATCACGCTCAGGAAGGGCGAGTTTCACTTTGATCAGTTCGTGATCGGTGAGTGCGCGGTTGAGTTCTGCGAGCAAATTTTCGGAGACGCCGTTCTCAGAAACGGTGACCACTGGGTTAAGATGGTGGCCAATGCTACGAAATGCTTTCTTTTGTGCCTGTGACAAGCTCATGGTATCTTGCGGTATCCCGGTTAGCGCTTAACGCTCCATCTTACGGTGAAACGCCACCGAGTGAAAGCGATCGCGTGAATGCGCCCATCTCTTATTCCAGTGTTAGATTCCCACATGCAGCAAAAGCCCCCGAACCGAAAACATTCCGTCAGTAAGACCAGCAATAACTGGAAGAAGGAGCATTTTGACGACCAGTACGTGAAGCAGAGCTGGCAAGATGGCTACCGCTCCCGAGCCAGTTATAAGCTGATTGAGCTGGATGAAAAAGATAAACTGCTGCGCCCTGGTATGACGGTGATTGATCTGGGCGCCGCCCCCGGCGGGTGGAGCCAAATTGCGGCAGAGAGGGTAGGGCCTAAAGGGGTGGTGATTGCCTCTGATATCCTGGAGATGGATGCGCTAGCAGGTGTGGACTTTATTCAAGGTGATTTCACTGAAGAGACGGTGCTAGAGGCGATACTAAAACGCCTGGATAATCGCCGGGTAGACCTTGTGATGTCGGATATGGCCCCCAATATGAGTGGCATGGCAGCGATTGATCAGCCTCAGGCGATGTACTTAGTGGAGCTAGCGTTAGAACTCGCGCGCGAAACGTTGTCACCTGGTGGTCGGTTTTTAGCTAAAGTGTTCCAGGGGGAAGGGTTTGACGCCTATTTGAAAGAGCTGCGCGGCAGCTTTAGTAAAGTGGTGACTCGCAAGCCAGATGCCTCCCGGGCGCGTTCCCGTGAGGTCTATTTTCTGGCTGAAGGGTTTCGCGGGTGACGATTCTCAAGACGGTGTTTGAAACGGGTCTTGAGGGCAGACACTGCCCGCGTGGTTCATAGCCAAGATTTATCGGCGCGATTGCCAGACAGGCATGCGCAACGTGTGTCACATTAGTCGCCATAAGTGCGCGTGACGCAGATGGCCCGAGGCATAAGACGCTTTGGCAATGGTTGAACGCTTGATGTTGATGTAATGTCTTAATACTAAGCTTATGGGTAGAAGGCTTTATGACGCATCAGCGTTTAACTGACAGATTCTTGTAATGAGGGTAGCCCCTTGAACGATATGGCGAAGAACCTGATTCTGTGGTTGGTCATCGCGGCCGTCCTACTGACAGTGTTCAATAATTTCAGTACGGAAAGCGCACCGCAAAACACAAACTACTCTCAGTTTGTGCAGCAGGTGCAAAATCAGCAGGTACGTAGCGTGACCATTGATGGCTATACCATCCGTGGTGAGCGCACGGACGGCTCTCAGTTTCAGACCATCCGCCCTGCGGCGGAAGATCCGAAGCTGATGGATGACCTGCTGAGCAACAATGTGACGGTAGTGGGCAAAGAGCCAGAACAGCAAAGTATCTGGACGCGGCTGCTTATCGCCAGCTTCCCGATTCTGCTGATTTTGGGCATCTTTATGTTCTTCATGCGCCAAATGCAGGGCGGTGCCGGTGGTGGTAAAGGCGGCCCGATGAGCTTTGGTAAATCGAAGGCCAAGCTACTCTCTCAGGATCAGATCAAAACAACCTTCGCCGACGTGGCGGGCTGTGATGAAGCCAAAGAGGAAGTCGAAGAGTTGGTCGACTTCCTGCGTGACCCGACCAAGTTTCAGCGTCTGGGCGGCACGATTCCCCGTGGCGTGTTGATGGTAGGCCCTCCGGGTACTGGTAAAACGCTGCTGGCAAAATCCATTGCCGGTGAAGCGAAAGTGCCGTTTTTCTCTATTTCGGGTTCTGACTTCGTTGAAATGTTTGTCGGTGTTGGTGCATCCCGTGTGCGCGACATGTTCGAGCAGGCCAAGAAGCAGGCGCCGTGCATTATCTTTATCGACGAAATCGATGCGGTAGGCCGCTCACGCGGTGCTGGCATGGGTGGCGGTAACGACGAGCGCGAGCAGACGTTGAACCAGTTGCTGGTTGAAATGGATGGTTTTGAAGCCAACGAAGGCGTCATTGTTATCGCCGCGACCAACCGTCCGGATGTGCTTGACCCTGCCTTGATGCGCCCTGGCCGTTTTGACCGTCAGGTCACCGTCGGCTTGCCGGACATTCGTGGTCGTGAACATATTCTGGGTGTTCACCTGCGTAAAGTGCCGCTGGGTGATGATGTAAAACCGCAGCTGATTGCACGTGGTACACCGGGGTTCTCCGGCGCTGACTTGGCTAACCTGGTTAACGAAGCCGCTCTGTTTGCCGCACGCCGTAACAAGCGCTTGGTCACCATGGAAGAGCTAGAGCTCGCCAAGGACAAGATCATGATGGGCGCTGAGCGCAAATCGATGGTCATGACCGATAAAGAGAAGCTCAATACGGCTTATCATGAGTCAGGCCACGCCATTATCGGTCTGGTCGTGCCTTCCCATGATCCGGTCTATAAAGTCACGATTATTCCCCGCGGCCGCGCCTTGGGGGTCACCATGTTCCTGCCGGAAGAGGATCGCTACAGCCTCTCCCGTCAGCAAATCCTGGGGCAAATCTGCTCGCTGTTTGGCGGCCGTATTGCCGAAGAGATGACGCTAGGCCCGAACGGTGTGACCACGGGTGCCTCTAACGACATTAAGCGCGCTACTGAGCTGGCCCACAACATGGTCGCCAAGTGGGGCTTGTCGGAGGAAATGGGGCCGATCATGTACGACGAGGACGAGTCGCATCAGTTCCTCGGTGGCCCCGGCCAGGGTGGCGGCAAGATGAAGTCGGGTGACACCACGACGCGTCTTGATAAGGAAGTGCGCAAAATTATCGACGATTGCTACGAGCAGGCGCGCCAGATCCTGACCGATAATCGCGATAAGCTGGATGCCATGGCCGAAGCGCTGATGAAGTACGAGACCATTGATGCCGCGCAGTTGAAGGACATCATGGAAGGCCGCGAACCGCGCCCGCCGGAAGGCTGGGACGACGGTGACTCATCCGGTGGTGGTACGCCCGTTAATGATGATAAGCAGAAGACAAAGGCCGAAGACGACGCCTCTAGCACCTCAGGCAGCGATGCTTCTGGAGGTGGTGATGGCGAAGAGGATGACGACGAGCCACGTCGCCGCCCCTCAGACCCACTAGGCGGCCCTGCTGGCCCATAACCGCCAGTCATCCCCTATGAGAAAAGGCGCCCCGTCATGGGGCGCCTTTTTTGGTATGCTGTGTACACATCACTGCAATGTTTCTTTTCTTGATCAGGCTGCAGCATGAAATCAATTCTGGACACGTCCTCGGCACGAAGCGCAGAAAGCGCGTTCCAGCTGCGTTGCGGACGCCATCTGTTGGATCTCTCCTTTCCCCGTGTAATGGGTATTCTTAATGTGACCCCTGACTCCTTCTCCGATGGTGGGCAGCATGTGGCGCTGGATGACGCGCTGCGCCACGCCGAGCGAATGCTGGCTGAAGGGGCGGCAATGATAGACGTTGGTGGCGAGTCAACCCGCCCTGGGGCTACCCCGGTTAGTTCCCAGGAGGAGTTGGATCGGGTAGCGCCGGTAGTGGAAGTTCTGGTGCGCGAGCTGGATGCGTTGGTGTCGGTAGATACCAGTTGCCCGACGGTGATACGCGAGGCGAGCGAGCTGGGCGCGGGTATGATTAACGATGTCCGCGCATTAGAGCGCGAAGGAGCCCTGCTGGCCGCAGTAGGGAGTGGCTTGCCTGTCTGCTTGATGCATCGCCAGGGCGAACCTCAGGATATGCAGCAGGCCCCCGCTTATCAGTGTCCGATTGAGGATGAAGTGGCGGCGTATTTGGCCCGTCGGGTTGACGAGTGCGAGGCGGCCGGTCTTCGCCGCAATCGTCTATTGATTGACCCTGGTTTTGGCTTCGGCAAAACCGTTGAACACAATCTACGCTTACTCAAATACATGGAGTCTCTGCAATCGCTGGAGCTCCCGGTGCTAGTGGGTATGTCACGCAAAAGTATGATTGGAAAAGTGTTGGGCCGCCCAGTGGAGGAGCGTCTCTCTGGTGGTCTGGCGCTCGCTGCCATGGCGGTTGAGCGTGGGGCAAATATTTTGCGCGTGCATGACGTGGCTGCAACGGTCGACGCAGTCAATATGGCGTGGGCGGTACTACAAGAAGGCTGCGAGCCGCCGCTTAACAAGGAGTTTGACGCATGACAAGGCGCTATTTTGGGACAGATGGCATTCGTGGGACGGTGGGAAAAACGCCGATTACCGCCGACTTTATGCTCAAATTGGGCTGGGCGGCGGGACAGGTGCTGCGCCGGGATAAAGGGCGAACGCGGGTGCTGATCGGCAAAGACACGCGGATCTCCGGCTATATGTTCGAGTCCGCCCTAGAGGCGGGGCTCTCGGCAGCGGGCGTTGATGTCTCACTGCTAGGGCCAATGCCCACGCCGGGTATTGCCTATTTAACGCGCACCTTCCGTGCCGATGCGGGTATCGTCATTTCGGCGTCCCATAACCCCTTTGATGATAACGGCATTAAGTTCTTCTCTGCCGAGGGTAAGAAGCTCCCTGATGAGACGGAAGATCGCATTGAAGCGATGCTGGAGGCGCCGTTGACCACGGCGGAGGCCGCTCAGTTGGGTAAGGCAACCCGTATCGACGACGCCGCGGGCCGCTACATCGAGTTTTGCAAATCGACACTGCCCGATCGGCTTAGCCTTCACGGGCTCAAAATCGTTCTGGATTGTGCTCACGGCGCTACTTACCATATCGCACCCAATGTGTTTCGCGAGCTGGGGGCGGATGTCACGACCATTGGTTCTGCGCCTGACGGGTTAAATATTAACCAGCAGGTGGGCTCAACGCATCCCGCGACTCTGCGTGCCGCCGTTATTCAGCAAAATGCTGATTTGGGGATTGCCTTTGATGGCGATGGCGACCGTGTGTTGCTGGTAGACGGCGACGGGCGTGAAGTGGACGGCGACGATATTCTCTACCTGATTGCCCGTGATCGCCACGAGCGTGGTTTGCTTCAAGGCGGCGTGGTGGGCACCCTGATGTCAAACTTTGGCCTATCGATGGCGCTGGAAAAACTGGGAATCCCCTTTGAGCGCGCTAAAGTAGGTGACCGCTTTGTGATGGAGCGTATGGCCGCTAATGGTTGGGAGTTAGGCGGAGAGTCGTCGGGGCATATTGTCTGTGGCCATGTGCAGACCACCGGCGACGGGGTCGTCTCTGCGCTGCAGGTACTGGCGCTAATGATGCGCGAGCAGAAGAGTCTGCCGACACTGTTAAAAGAGCTGGAAAAAGTACCTCAGGCGCTGGTTAATGTGCGTTTGCCCGCGGGCACTAGCGCCAAGGAAGTGATGGCATCTGCGCCACTTCAGCAGGCGGTAGCTGCGTTAGAGCATGAGCTAGGCGATGAGGGCCGCGTGTTGCTGCGCCCGTCAGGTACTGAGCCTCTCATCCGTGTGATGGTGGAAGGACGCGCCCATTTAGATGTCGATCAATTGGCGCGCACCTTGGCTGACCAGGTGCAGGCACTGCTTAACTAGCTTCGCCCCACCCGTCAGCACAGAAAACCGGTTCCGTCAGCAGGTTTAGTAAATAAGTTTAGTAAACAGGTTGGGTAAACCCAACCTGTAAGCATAACAGCGGTTGTCTTGACAAGGCCGCTCCTATACCATTTCGCTCCACCTTGAGTGAGGAGAGTCGATGCGTACGCCTTTAATTGCCGGTAACTGGAAAATGAATGGTTCCGTGGCGTTGATCAATGAGTTCGGCCAGGCCTTCTCTGCCGCCGTATCGCCAACGAACGTGGATGTGGTTATTATTCCGCCGTTTCCCTATTTGGATGCGGCGCGCCATGCGTTTGAAGGTACGGTGCTGTCGTTAGGCGCACAAACATTGAATCCCATTCACTCTGGGGCGCATACCGGTGAAGTCAGCGGTCGCATGCTAAAAGAGTTTGCGGTCTCTTACGTGTTGGTGGGGCACTCCGAGCGACGCCAGCTCTATAAAGAGGGCGATGAACAAATCTTAGCGCGCCTTTTGGCAGCCTTAAGTGTTGATCTCAAGCCGATCCTTTGTGTAGGAGAGTCTCTAGAGGAGCGCGACGCAGGCCGCACGATGGATGTGGTGCTTCGTCAAGTGGGGTATGTAATGTCTCGCCTAGAGCCCGATCAGCGCAAGCAGGTCGTGATTGCCTACGAGCCCGTTTGGGCCATTGGCACTGGGCGTACCGCGAGCCCTGAGCAGGCCCAGGAAGTGATGGCAGGCATCCGTGCCTACCAAGCGGGCTTCGATACGGGGCTCGCTGAACAACTGCGCTTGCTTTACGGTGGCAGCATGAACGCAAGCAATGCGGCTGAGCTGCTCGCTCAGCCAGATATCGACGGCGGTCTAGTGGGCGGAGCCTCACTCAAGATCGATGATTTTTATGCCATTTGTCAGTCAGCAGGATAACGCCATGCAAGTTGCAATTCTTATGATCCATGTGGTGATTGCGGTCGCCCTGGTGGTACTCATTCTGCTTCAGCAGGGTAAAGGTGCCGAGGCCGGTGCTGCCTTCGGAGGCGGGGCTTCACAAACGGTATTTGGTTCGCGGGGTAGCGGTAACTTTTTGTCGCGCACGACGGCTGTGCTGGCGGCGGGCTTTTTCGTCACCTCGATGGCGTTGGCTTATTTTGCTACCCAGGCAGGCCAAGCGCCGGAAGCCGGGATTCCCGACTCGCGTCTGATCGAGCAACAGCAAAGCGTTCCAACGCTTGACGACAGGCCTGCAGACGTGGATAATGCCGCGCCAGTGCTAGAGGAAAGCGGCGAGTAAGTAGCTGTCTGTTTTTTAGCCTCCCCTGTTGCCGAAGTGGTGGAATTGGTAGACACGCTATCTTGAGGGGGTAGTGACCGTATGGTCGTGCGGGTTCAAGTCCCGCCTTCGGCACCATCTGTTTTGCTGGTTACCAGCTTCCCAGAATGTTTCTTTTGTTACCAGAATGCCACGTTTGGCACCTGAAGCGAAAAAGACAGCTTGAACCAAGAAGTTCTTGACGTAAGTAGTGTTTGTGTCTATTATCGTCGACCTAGATTGATGCGGGGTGGAGCAGTCTGGTAGCTCGTCGGGCTCATAACCCGAAGGTCATCGGTTCAAATCCGGTCCCCGCTACCATTTTCTAGTAACGTGTTCTAGATTGTTATTTTGAAGCTATATAGAAAATAACAGTCGTTTCAGGCGCAGCCTGCTGCATGTTGCTAAGACGGTACTGGAAGTAGTACTTAAGAAATGGTACACAAGGTTTCTTTCAAAAAGCCCCTTCCAGTGAAGGGGCTTTTTGTTAGCAGCTTTTGACTAGCAAGTGCGCTTGTGCGCGGTTCTATTGGCGCCGCCTTGTTGGTAAAAATATCGTTAGCACGAACACCTTAATAGCGGATGTCGTCCGGAAAAGCGGAGACACATTCCCGAGTAACGCCAATCAGCCACCTAGCTTATCTAATAACTCCTGGCCAGGTGCCTGATGCAACGGCTATAGGAGCTTTGTCTGTGGCCACTAAACACGCTGCGCTTCACGCGCTGATAGAACCTGTTGTTGCTGCCATGGGCTTTGAGCTATGGGGCATTGAGCATCTTTCCCAGGGCAAAAATTCGCGTCTGGTGATCTATATTGAGCGCGAGAGTGGCGTCAGCGTGGAAGACTGCGCAGATATTAGTCGCCAAGTCAGTGCCGTTATGGATGTAGAAGACCCCATTGCCGGTGAGTACCGGTTGGAAGTCTCTTCGCCCGGTATGGCACGCCCCTTGTATTCCCTGGATCAGTTTTCCCGCTTTCAAGGTCATCACGTCGCGCTGAAACTGCGCACTGCCTTTGACGGGCGGCGCAAGTATCAGGGCCTTTTGGTCGGTGTAGAGGGGGATGAAGTGCTCCTGCAACTGGATGGCGAAGAGTACTGCTTTCCAATTGAGAGTATTGATTCTGCTCACATTGTACCGCAGTTCGACGATTGACCGAGTGGCGGCGCTGCCGGCAGGCTGCCGGGGTGATGCACATAAGGATAGGTTTTCTGGCGAGGCATACGCATGAGTAAAGAAATTTTAATGGTCGTTGACGCGATCTCCAATGAGAAGGGCGTCCCGCGTGATGTCATCTTCGAGGCGGTAGAAGCCGCTCTTGCGAGCGCGTCACGCAAGCGTTTTGAAAGAGAAGAAGCCAATGTGCGCGTGCATATTGACCGTCGCACTGGCGAATACGAAACCTTCCGCACCTGGACGGTGGTGGAAGATGACGAATTCGAAACGCCAGATTACGAAATTAAACAGAGCATTGCCGAACAGCGCGATCCACCGCTGAAATTGGGCGATGTGGTGGAAAAAAGCATCGAAAATGCCTCGTTTGGCCGTATCGCTGCACAAACCGCCAAGCAGGTCATCGTACAGAAAGTGCGCGAAGCTGAGCGGGCTGAAGTAGTGCGCCAATATGCTGATCGCGAAGGCGAGCTGGTTGCGGGCATCGTTAAAAAGACCACCCGTGATGGCCTGATCATTGATTTGGGCGAAAACGCTGAGGCGTTCCTGCCGCGCAATGAAATGATTCACGGCGAGCGTTACCGCATGAACGAGCGGGTACGTGCCCTGTTGGTCAAAGTGGATCCAGACGCACGCGGTGCCCAGCTTCAGCTGTCGCGGACGTGCCCCGAGCTGATCATCGAGCTGTTCAAAATTGAAGTGCCAGAGATCGCCGAGCAGTTGATTGAGATCAAAGGTGCTGCGCGTGACCCCGGCTCACGGGCCAAAATTGCGGTAAAAACCAACGATCGCCGCATCGATCCTGTGGGTGCCTGCGTGGGTATGCGCGGTTCGCGCGTTCAAGCGGTCTCTTCGGAGCTGCAAAACGAACGTGTCGATATCGTGCTGTGGGACGACAACCCTGCACAATTGGTGATTAACGCCATGGCACCTGCCGATGTTGGGTCTATCCTTGTGGACGAAGACGCCCACGCAATGGATGTGGCGGTGGCGCAAGACAACCTTGCTCAGGCCATTGGTCGGAGCGGGCAGAACGTGCGTTTGGCTTCTGAGCTTACCGGCTGGCGAATTAATGTCATGACCGAAGAGGAAGCGGAGTCTAAACGCGATCAAGAGATTGATAGCCTGGTGGACTCTTTTATCCAGCACCTTGATGTGGATGAAGATGTCGCTCGCCTGTTGGTGGAAGAGGGGTTCACTACCCTGGAAGAAGTCGCCTACGTGCCGATGGAAGAGATGCTCGAAATCGAAGAGTTCGATGAAGATTTAGTCGAAGCGCTTCGCGCACGGGCGAAAGACGAGCTGCTGACGATGGCCATTGCCTCGGAAGAAGCGCTAGATGGTGCCCAGCCAGCAGCTGATCTGCTGGAGATGGATGGTATGGAGCGCCACCTGGCCTTCATTCTCGCCAGCCGCGGCATTGTCACTATGGAAGATCTCGCCGAGCAGTCTGTCGACGATCTGGTCGATATCGAGGAGTTGGACGAAGCGCGCGCAGCGGCACTGATCATGACTGCCCGTGCGCCCTGGTTTGAAGTCGATGACGCATCGGATTCGAACACACAGTAAACAGGTCACGGGCTGAGGAGGGTCAATATGTCAGATATGACAGTTAAAGATTTCGCAGGAAAGGTGGGCCGTGATGTGCCCCGCCTACTAGAGCAAATGAAAGAAGCAGGTTTAAAGCATGCTTCTGAAAGTGATGCCGTGTCTGAAGAAGATAAGCAGAAGCTGCTGAGTTTTTTGAAGAAGAGCCACGGTGGTAGCGACACCGCTGACGCGGGCAAAAACCGCATCACGCTGACGCGCAAAACCCGTAGCCGTATCAATACCGGCGAGCGCGGTAAAACCATTGAAGTGCAGGTACGTAAGAAAAAGACTTACGTCAAAAGCGCTGAAGATGAAAAGCCGAAAGCGCCGGAGCCTAGCTACACCGGCCCGCGCCAGCTAGTGGGCGATATGGCGGAAGCCGAAGCAGAGCGTAAAGTAACCGATGCGCGTGCAGCCGAAGAAAAAGCGGCTGCGCAGAAGGCCCAGGCAGCTAAGGAGGCTGAAGAGGCGGCGGTCAAGAAAGAGGCAGCCGCTAAGAAGCCGGCTGAGACCAAGCCAAAAGCTGAAAAAGCGCCTGCAGCGCCGGATGATATCTCCGTGCCCGATCTTGAGATCGACGACACGCCTTCCGGTGACGATATGCCGCCAGCGCCGCCGAAAGAGGGCCGCACTGACCGTCGTACCGCTCCGCCGAAGAAGACGGCAGCGAAGAACAAAGGTCGTCGCGACGATGAAGATCGTGGTGATCGCGAAGAGCGCAAACGCGGTGGCGGGAAGAAGGTGAAACGTGCCGAGCAGCGTCGCGGTGGTCGCCGTGGTGGCAGTCAGAGTGGCAATGGCAAACACGCTTTCCAGAAGCCAACTCAGCCCATCGTGCGTGAAGTATCGATCCCTGAGTCGATCAGCGTAGCGGAATTGGCCGACAAGATGTCGATCAAGGCCAACGAAGTCATCAAGGCCATGTTTAACATGGGCGCCGCGGTGACCATCAACCAAACCATCGATCAGGATACCGCTGCGATCGTGGTGGAAGAGATGGGCCATACGCCGAAGCTGGTAAAAGACGACGCGCTGGAAACGGAAATGCTCGAAGGCATTTCTTACGAAGGCGAAGAGATTACCCGCTCACCGGTTGTGACGGTGATGGGTCACGTTGACCACGGTAAAACCTCGCTGCTGGATTATATCCGTAAGGCGAAGGTGGCCACCGGTGAAGCCGGTGGTATTACCCAGCATATCGGTGCCTACCACGTGGAAGATAACCACGGTGGCGTGACCTTCCTGGATACCCCAGGCCACGCGGCGTTTACCGCCATGCGTGCCCGCGGTGCCAAGGCTACCGACGTGGTAATTCTGGTTGTGGCTGCCGATGATGGCGTGATGCCGCAAACCATTGAAGCGATTGAGCACTCTAAAGCCGCTGAAGTACCCATGGTGGTAGCGGTCAACAAGATCGATAAAGATGGCATCGATCTTGACCGCATCAAGAACGAGCTTTCGCAGCACGGCGTGATCTCGGAAGAGTGGGGCGGTGACACCCAGTTTGTTCACGTTTCCGCCAAAACCGGTGAAGGTATCGAAGAGCTGTTGGAAGCGATCCAACTCGTCTCTGAAGTGCTTGAGCTTAAGGCCGTTCCGTCTGCGCCCGGTAAAGGCGTAGTGGTTGAATCGCGTCTTGATAAAGGCCGTGGCCCGGTCGCTACCGTGCTGGTTCAGAACGGTACGCTGAAAAAAGGCGATATCGTCCTGGCAGGCCTGCACTACGGCCGCGTGCGTGCGCTGACCAACGAACTTGCCCAGCAAGTAGACGAGGTTGGCCCGGCTATGCCGGTCGAGATTCAAGGCTTGGGCGGTACGCCGGACGCCGGTGATGACTTTATGGTCGTGGCCGACGAGAAGAAAGCCCGCGAAGTGGCTAACTTCCGTCAAGGCAAGTACCGCGAAGTGCGCCTGGCGCGTCAGCAGAAGGCCAAGCTGGAGAACATGTTCAGCCAGATGGGCCAAGACGAAGTGGCCAAGGTCAACATCGTCCTCAAAGCCGACGTGCAAGGCTCGCTGGAAGCGATCAAAGGTGCCCTGGAAGAGCTCTCCACCGGTGAAGTGGAAGTGGCCGTGGTCTCTTCGGGTGTCGGTGGTATCACCGGTACCGATGCCAACTTGGCGCTTGCTTCTGAAGCCATCGTGGTCGGCTTTAACGTCCGTGCCGATGCCGCTGCCCGTGAGATCATCGAGCGTGAAGGCTTGGATCTGCGCTACTACAGCGTTATTTACCAGCTGATCGACGAGGTCAAACAGGCGATGAGCGGTATGCTCGCACCTGAGTGGAAAGAAGAGATCGTTGGTGTGGCCGAAGTACGTGACGTCTTCCGTGCGCCGAAGATTGGTGCCATCGCTGGCTGTATGGTCATCGAAGGCAGCGTGCATCGTAATAAGAAGATCCGCGTACTGCGTGACGACGTGGTGATCTACGAAGGCGAGCTCGAATCGCTGCGCCGCTTCAAAGACGATGTGCAGGAAGTGCGCAACGGCATGGAGTGTGGCATCGGCGTGAAGAACTACAACGATGTCCAAGTCGGCGATAAGATCGAAGTCTTCGACCAAGTGAAGGTCGAGCGTAGCCTGTAAGGCTGCGAGGAGCTAAACATGCGCGAATTCAAGCGTACCGACCGGGTAGCCGACCAGCTCCAAAAGGAGCTGGCGGTATTGATCCAACGCGAAGTGAAAGACCCACGTTTAGGCATGGTCACGGTCAGCGGTGTCACCGTTAGCCGTGATCTTGGCTACTCTGATGTCTATGTCACGCTGTTGGGTGAGCAAGAGCCCGAGCGTATTAAAGAGAATCTGCAGGTGCTGAAGCGCGCCGCAGGTTTTCTAAGAAGCCAGATTGCCAAGCGCATCAAGCTACGCCATGTACCGGAGCTGCGTTTTCATTTCGATGAAAGCGTGGTGCGCGGTCAGCAACTCTCTTCATTGATTGATGAGGCGGTTACGACGGATCGTGCACGCTATCAAGACGATGAGGGTGACAGCGATGCCGAGCAGAGTGAGGAAAGTCGCTAGTGGCGCGTCAACGTCGCGGTTTGCCGGTTAATGGCGTACTGCTGCTGGATAAGCCCAAGGGACTTTCCAGCAACCATGCCCTGCAGCGTGTTCGTCGGCTGTTCCAGGCGCAAAAAGCCGGCCACACCGGCACGCTAGACCCGATGGCAACCGGCTTATTGCCGATTTGCCTGGGCGAAGCCACCAAGTTCTCGTCGCACTTGCTGGAAGCCGACAAGGTGTACCGTACCCGGGTTGAACTCGGGGTGATCACCGATACCGGCGATGCGGAAGGTACGGTGATGGAGCAGCATGCGGTTCCCAGCCTAAGCGTCGATGACGTGGAAGCTGTGCTCAGCCGTTTTCGCGGTGAGATTGACCAAGTGCCGCCCATGTACTCGGCCTTAAAGCATAACGGCAAAAAACTTTACGAGTTGGCCCGTGAAGGCAAACAGGTAGAGCGTGCAGCCCGGCGCGTAAGCGTGTATGATGCGCGCCTGCTATCGTTTGAAGGCACTGCTTTCGAGTTGGAAGTAAGCTGCAGTAAAGGCACTTACATTCGCACGTTAGCCGAAGATATTGGCCAAGCGCTTGGCTGTGGCGCGCACATCAGTCAACTAAGAAGGCTCAAAACGGGGCCTTTTTTAGCCGACGCGATGTGGACGCTAGAGGCTTTGGAAGCATTGAGCGACCAAGCGGCGCTGGAAGCTGAGCTTATGCCCGTGGATGTGTTGGTAGACCATTTGCCGTTACTGACGGTAGACGACACCGCCCATTCTCGTTTGGCCCATGGCCAGCCCGCTGCTCTCGAAACCGGCGCATTAGCCCCGGACGAAGTAGCCCGACTTTATTACGCCGAGACGTTTATCGGCCTTGGCGTAGTGAAAGGTGCTCAGGAAGTGGCGCCTAAGCGACTGTTAAGTACTGTCGCTATCTCGTGAGATACGTTGCAAGGAAGCGACCATCTACGCGAAAATAGTAGCCTGAGACTGCAAATATGCGTGGTCTCAACCATTCATTTTTAGGCATATTGCTTACTGGAGAGACAGATGGCTTTAACCGCTGAGAAGAAGGCCGAGATCGTCACTGAATACGGCCGCGGCGATAACGATACCGGTTCCCCTGAAGTGCAGGTTGCCCTGCTGAGCGCCAACATCAATGGCCTGCAGGATCACTTCAAGACCAACAAACAGGATCACCACTCTCGTCGTGGTCTGATCCGCATGGTTAACCAGCGTCGTAAGCTGCTGGACTACCTAAAGCGTAAAGATTTCGAACGCTATCAGTCTCTGATTCAGCGTTTAGGTCTGCGTCGTTAAGCGTTAACGGCAACGATTAGAAACGGGCAGCTCCCATAGGGCTGCCCGTTTTTTTATGTTTCGCATTCACCATTGAGGGAACTGGTAGCCCTATCGCGCTCCAGCGCCTAGAATGGTAACGAGTCAAAACGACCTAAACGAATAGACAAGTAGATATTGATAATGCTGAAGGAAGTCGCTGTGAATCCGGTAAAGAAAACGTTCCAGTACGGTCGTAGCACCGTCACGCTAGAAACCGGGCGTATTGCTCGCCAGGCCACGGGCGCTGTCATGGTTACCATGGATGACACCGTCGTGCTGTGTACCGTTGTGGCTCGTAAAGAGGCAAATCCGAGCCAACCCTTTTTCCCCCTCTCGGTACACTACCAAGAGAAAACCTACGCAGTGGGCAAGATTCCTGGCGGCTTCTTTAAGCGCGAAGGTCGTCCCACTGAGAAAGAGACGCTGACCTCGCGGCTGATTGACCGCCCGATTCGTCCGCTATTTCCCAAAGGCTTTATGAACGAAGTGCAGGTTGTCTGTACCGTTCTCTCCACCGACCGTAACCACGATCCGGATATCGCTGCTTTACTTGGCACCTCCGCGGCGCTGAGCATCTCTGGCGTGCCGTTTAGTGGCCCGATTGGCGCAGCCCGCGTTGGTTTTAACGAAGAGAAAGGCTACTTCCTCAACCCAACGGTTGAAGAACTGGCCACCTCTGAGCTGGACATGGTCGTCGCCGGTACTGAAAAAGCCGTGCTGATGGTTGAGTCTGAAGCCAAAGAGCTGCTGGAAGACGAAATGCTGGGCGCCGTACTATTCGGTCACCAGGAGATGCAGGTCGCGATCAGCGCCATCAATGAACTGGTTGCTGAAGCGGGCAAGCCACGCTGGGAGTGGCAGGCCGCCGAAGAGAACCAGGCGCTCAAAACCGCCATGGCCGACGCCTTTGAAGCGAAAGTGGGCGATGCTTACCGCATCACCGACAAAATGCAGCGCCAGGATGCACTGGCTGAGTTGAAAGAGCAGGCGATTGGACAGCTGGCAGCCGACGAAGGCGAGCCGGTTAATGACAAATTCAGTCGCGACGACGTGAAAGGTGCTTTTGCGGGTTTGGAAAAACGCGTAGTGCGTTCACGGGTTGTCAAAGGCGAGCCGCGTATTGATGGTCGTGACAACCAGACCGTTCGCCCGCTGGCCATCGAAGTCGGTGTGCTGCCGAAAGCGCACGGTTCCGCTATCTTTACCCGTGGTGAGACCCAAGCGATTGCCGTGGCGACGCTGGGTACCCTGCGTGATTCCCAACTGATCGAGTCCCTGGAAGGCGAGCGTAAAGACCGCTTTATGCTGCACTACAACTTCCCTCCTTTCTCAGTAGGCGAAGCGGGCTTTATGGGCGGCCCGAAACGTCGTGAAATCGGTCACGGCCGCTTGGCGCGTCGTGGCGTCCAGGCGATGCTGCCATCCGAAGACACTTTCCCTTACACCATTCGTGTGGTGTCGGAAATTACCGAGTCCAATGGCTCAAGCTCCATGGCTTCTGTGTGTGGCTCTTCGCTTGCGCTGATGGACGCGGGCGTGCCGTTGAAAGCACCGGTCGCTGGTATTGCCATGGGCCTGGTGAAAGACGCCGATGGCTTTGCCGTCTTGACCGATATCCTGGGTGACGAAGATCACCTTGGCGATATGGACTTTAAAGTTGCCGGTTCCGAAGAGGGCATTACCGCCCTGCAGATGGATATCAAGATCGAAGGCATCAACGAAGAGATTATGGAGCTCGCGCTGCAGCAAGCACTGACTGCGCGGCTGAGTATTCTCGAGCAGATGAATGTCGTGATCAGCCAGAGCCGTAGCGATGTCTCGGACAACGCGCCGTCCATGGCAACGATCAAAATCGATCCGGACAAAATCCGCGACGTGATTGGTAAAGGTGGTGCAACCATTCGCAAAATCTGCGAAGACACCGGCGCCTCTATTGACCTCGACGACGATGGCACCGTGCGTATCTACGCGGAAGATAAAGCCGCCGCCAAGCGCGCCATCGACACCGTACTGGCGATTACCGCTGAAGCGGAAATCGGCAAGCTGTATATGGGTAAAGTGGTACGCATTGCTGACTTCGGTGCGTTCGTTAATATCATGCCGGGTACCGATGGCCTGGTACACATCTCGCAGATCGTTGCCGAACGCGTTAACAACGTGCGCGACTTCTTGAACGAAGGCGATGACGTGATTGTGAAGGTACTGGATATCGACAACCGCAACCGCGTGAAGCTGTCGATGAAAGAGATCACCGAAGAAGAGAAAGCCGCGTTTGCCGCGGAAGCAGCGGAAACCGAAGCGACGATTTAAATCGCAAGCTAGGTTTCTGATACCGCCCTCGTAGCCTCTGGCTGCGGGGGCGTTGTTTTTGCTAGGTACCGTTTTAGCAAAGCACTTTTTTACTAGATACTATTTTAGCAAAGAATTGTTTTGTGATTAGGTATCGCTTTGTTCGCCGGGATTTAGACAGTCAGGGAGCAGCAGATGGAGCAGCAACAAGCACCGCGCTGGTGGGCGGTGGTCGCCGTGATGATCGGCATTTTTTTACTGGTAACCGCTGAGCAACTGCCGATAGGGTTGCTTTCCCAGGTGGCATCTAGCATGGGCGTTACCCCAGGCATGGCAGGCTTAATGGTCACTGTGCCCGGTGTGGTCGCTGCCTTTTCAGCCCCGCTGCTGCCGGTAGCGGTGGGGCGCCTGGACCGGCGCATTATGCTCACGGTATTGATGGTCGTGATGGTGGCCGGGAGTCTGCTCTCGGCATTGGCCAGCAGCTTTATCCTGTTGCTTGCCGCCCGTGTGCTGGTGGGGCTTAGCATTGGTGGGTTTTGGGCGGTGGCGGGCAGTATTGCCCCGCGGCTAGTGCCGGAGGCTCAGGTACCAAAAGCGATGACGATGATTTTTGGTGGCGTCGCGGCGGCCTCGGTGCTGGGTGTGCCACTGGGCACGCTGCTGGGGGATCTCAGCAACTGGCGAGTCGCCTTTGGTGCGCTGGGTGGTTTTAGCCTGTTAACGGCAGTGGCGCTTTGGTTTTGGCTGCCGCCGTTACCACCACGGGAGCCGGTGCGACTCCGAGTGCTCGCGCAGCAGTTTAGCAATCGCGGGGTGCGGGTGGCGGTGTTAACCACGGCTTTTGTGGTGGTTGGCCACTTTGCTGCCTACACCTTTATTAGCCCCATCCTGCAAGAGATCAGCGGTATTTCCCAACGCCATGTGAGCAGTCTGCTGCTGCTTTACGGGGCGGCAGGCATTGTGGGCAATATTGCGGCGGGTATGTTCGCCGGGCGACACCCCTACCGCGCAGTGCTGGCGATTCCCAGCCTGCTGCTCATCGTAGTGGCCGTGTTCCCGCTGCTGGGTGTGCAGCCGAGCAGTGGCGTAATGCTGCTTATGGTGTGGGGTGCCGTGTTCGGCAGCGTATCGGTGAGTATCCAAACCTGGATTCTGCGCACCGCACCCAATACCGAAGCCGCCACGGCGTTGATGGCGTTTACCTTCAATATGTCCATTGGCCTGGGGGCGATGGTCGGCGGGCGCATCGTCGATGGCACCAGCCTGCCTATCGCCATGTGGGCTGCATCGGGCTTGTTTCTACTGGGGATGCTGCTAGTGCTAAGTACGCCAGCCAAGGTCGTTGGCCAGAAAACGCGTTGAGCCAATAGGCACAAAAAAATGCCCCCGTAAGCAGCGGGGGCATTGGTTTAGCGTTACCTCAGACAATAATCAAGGACGCTCAATCGCCAGCGCAACACCTTGACCACCACCGATACACAGCGTCGCAAGACCTTTCTTGGCGTCGCGGGCGATCATTTCGTGGAGCAGCGTGACCAGTACGCGGCAGCCGGAGGCACCAATGGGGTGGCCTAGGGCAATCGCGCCGCCGTTGACGTTCACTTTAGAGGTGTCCCAACCGAGCTCTTTATTGACGGATAGCGCTTGAGCGGCAAACGCTTCATTGGCTTCCACCAGATCCAGGTCATCCAGGCTCCAGCCGGCTTTTTCCAAGCAACGGCGGGTCGCCGGTGCGGGGCCGATACCCATAATGGCAGGGTCAACGCCTGCGTTGGAGTAAGCGGCGATGCGTGCCAGCGGCTCTAGCCCCAACTGCTTGGCTTTTTCGGCGGAGCAGAGCATCACCACTGCCGCGCCGTCGTTGAGCGCCGAGGCATTACCGGCGGTAACGGTACCGTCTTTCTTAAACGCAGGGCGCATGCCGCCAAGCTTCTCCGCGGTAACTTCCCGGGGGTTTTCGTCGGTGTCGAATACCACCGGATCGCCTTTGCGCTGGGGAATTTCCACCGGCACGATCTGGCCTTTGAACCTGCCTTCTTTGATGGCGGCAGCGGCTTTCTGCTGTGATGCCGCGGCGAACTCATCCATCGCTTCGCGAGTAATGCCGTACTTCTCAGCGAGGTTCTCGGCAGTAATGCCCATATGGTAGTTGTTGAACGCATCCCACAGGCCGTCGTGCACCATGGAATCAATCGCCTTCCAATCGCCCATGCGCTGGCCGTTGCGGGAGTTGGGCAGTACGTGGGGCGAGGCGGACATATTCTCCTGGCCACCGGCCAGAATCAGCTCGGCATCGCCGCAGCGAATGGCCTGAGTCGCGAGATGCAGCGCTTTAAGGCCTGAGCCACACACTTTGTTGATGGTCATGGCCGGTACCGAGTCCGGTAGGCCACCTTTGATAGCCGCTTGGCGCGCCGGATTCTGGCCTACGCCCGCGGTGAGCACCTGGCCCAGCAGTACTTCGTCAACTTGATCGGGAGAAACGCCGGTGGAGGCGAGTATATCTTTGATTACCAAGGCGCCCAGGTCGCTCGCGGGAATACCTGCTAGGGATCCACCGAAAGCGCCCACAGCGGTGCGGCGTGCCGCAACAATGACTACTTCTTGCATAAAATGACTCCTGAAGTAATTAACAGACAGTCTGATGCCAGATGCCCGATAGGCGTGCTCTGTCAGCCGTACTCTTTTATTCGTACTCTGTCAGCCGTCTCTTCAGCATAGGGGAAGGTGATGCATTGCGGCAATACGCATTTATAGGCAAATAAAAACGGGCCAACATGTGGCCCGTCAGGAGAAAGCGTTAGAGGCGCTAAGATTAGGCTAGCTGCACCGGAATAATATTGCTGGTGTGGCTGACATGATTGCCTTCCTGTAGATACACCAGCGCAGGCTGGTGATTTTCCAGTTCGGCTTCAGAGTAGTGGGCATAGCTGCAGATAATGATCCGGTGGCCCGGCGCTGCAAGATGAGCCGCTGCGCCGTTAATCGAGATAAGTTTGGAGCCTTCCTCACCGCGGATAGCGTAAGTGGTGAAGCGCTCGCCGTTCTCGACGTTGTAAATCTGAATCTGCTCATTTTCACGAATGCCCGCCATATCCAGCAGGTCGCCGTCGATGGCGCAGGAGCCTTCGTAGTTGAGTACCGCGTGAGTAACGCGTGCCATGTGCAGCTTGGCTTTGAGCATGATGGTATGCATGTGAGTTCCTATTGTTACCCGTTGTTTGTTTATTTATTCTCTGACTGTAGTGTCAGCGCTGGCCGGGAGTTGAACAGTGAGGTTGTCGATTAATCGCGCCGGGCCCAGCTTGGCGGCGGCTAACAGTACCGCTTGGCGAGTGGCTAGGTTAACGGGGCCTAGCGTGGCATCGCGAAGTTCCAGGTAGTCCAGCGTAAAGCCCGCATCATACAGCGCGGTGTGGCCCTGGTGTAGTACCTTTTCGATAGGCTCTCCGCGCGCTAACGCATCGCGAAGCGTACACAGCGTGCGATAAAGCGCAGGGGCGACTGCACGCTCCTCGCTACTTAAATAGCCGTTGCGTGATGACAGTGCCAAGCCATCTTCTGCGCGCACGATGGGCACGCCGATAATCTCGATAGGCATGTGCAGGTCGCACACCAGCTTGCGAATCACCGCCAACTGCTGGTAATCCTTCTCCCCAAAGCAGGCGATATCTGGCTGTACCAGATTAAACAGCATGCTGACCACGGTGGAGACACCGTCGAAATGGCCGGGGCGTGAGCCGCCGCACAGCCCTTCGCCTACCACGGGCACATGTACGCGGGTCTGGGCGTCCAAGCCATTAGGGTAGAGCGAGCTTACCGCCGGGGCGAACAGTACGTCGCAGCCAGCCTCGATAAGCTGCGCTTGATCGGCATCAAAGGTACGCGGGTAGCCGTCTAAGTCTTCGCCTGGGCCAAACTGCATCGGATTGACGAACAGGCTTGCGACCACGATATCGGCGTGCTGTCGCGCGCAGGCGACCAGCGCTAGGTGGCCTGCGTGGAGGTTGCCCATGGTGGGCACCAGGGCAATACGCTGGCCGCGTTGGCGGTAATCTCGAAGCGTGCTGCGTAGCTGATCAATATCTCGCAAAGTGCGCATAGTCGTTTCGTGTCAATAACAAAAAATGGGCGATAGTCGAGCTGTCTTAAAAGAAACCAGTTTTTCAAGACAGAGCTTTAAAACTGGACTTTAAACGCTGGACTTTAAAAGCAGTGCTCTTGAGCCGGGAAGGCGCGGGTTTTGACGGCTTCATGGTAGTGCTGGAAAGCCGCTTGAATGCTGTCGGCGTCGACCATAAAGTTTTTCACAAAGCGCGGCGTGCGGCCATGGGTGATGCCGAGTACATCGTGCATCACCAGAATCTGGCCATCGGTATCCGGCCCTGCGCCAATGCCAATCACCGGCACATCCAGCGCTTCGGTGACCGCTCTGCCCAGGCTGGCAGGGACGCACTCAAGCAGAATCACTGAAGCGCCTGCCTCGACTAAAACTTTGGCGTCGTTGATGATTCGCTCGGCGTGAGCGGCATCGCGGCCTTGCACTTTATAGCCCCCCAACTGGTGCACGGTTTGTGGGGTTAACCCCAGGTGGGCGCACACCGGTACACCGCGACGGGTGAGTTCACGGATGCCATCGGCCATCCACGCTTCGCCTTCCAGCTTGACCAGCTCCGCTCCTGCGCGCATCACGGCACCGGCATCTTCCAGCAGGCGCTCGGTGGTGGCGTTGCTCATAAACGGCAGATCCACCATTAGCAGGCTATGGCCTTTGCCACGCGCCGCGCAGCGGGTGTGGTAAACAATGTCGTCAATGGTGACGGGGAGGGTGCTGCTGTGGCCCTGTAGCACCATGCCCAGCGAATCACCGACCAGCAGGACATCAATGCCCGCCTGACTTGCCGCGTGGGCAAAGGAGGCATCGTAAGCGGTTAGGCAACTGAACGTCTCGCCAGCCTGCTTATAGGCCTGCAGCGTGCTTAGGGTGACGGTTTTCATGGCGTGCTCTCATGTTTTACGTGAGGCCGCTGCGACATAGGCAGCCGACCATTATTGATGCTGCATCCCTGCATTCGCGAAGTGGCTTAACCGGTGATTGTTACCTGAATGGGGTGTCGGTGTCGAGATTTGTGTCAAAAGGTAGCGTTAGCCGCACACTAGGCGTTGGGGAGGCGCTCCAAGCCTTGATCCTCAACACGTTGAAGCCATAGGGATAGCGGCTGTTGGAGAAGCATGAGCGAGGGTGCGATCTCTGTGAGGGGGAGCAACACAAAGGCCCGGGCAGTCATTTGCGGGTGGGGGACGCGTAGCCGAGGCGTGTCGATAGCGTCGTCGGCGTAGAGCAGTAGATCCAGGTCGAGGGTACGTGGCCCCCAGTGGCGCTGGCGGCGGCGGCGATGCTGCTGTTCTAACGCCTGAAGCTGATCAAGCAGTGCCAGTGGCGAGAGGCGTGTCTCCAGCGCCGCTACGGCGTTGATAAAGTCCGGCTGATCCTGGGGCCCCACAGGGCGGCTGGCGTAGAGCGATGAGGCTGCTACCAATCCACTCAGTGGTAGCGTCGCCAGTTCACTGAGGGCCTCGCGAACCTGCTCAATCGGCGCCTCAAGATTGCTGCCTATGCCAATGTAGGCGAGTTGTGCTGTGCCCACTACTCCGGCGCACTCGGCTTACGGCGACGTTTGCGACGACGATCACCCTGGCTGGCGGGGTCGCCACCCACTTTTTGCAGTAAGCGACGCTGTTCGTGCTCATCGCCACGCTGAAATGCCGTCCACCACTCGCCTAAACCACTGGGTATTTCGCCTGCCTGTTCGCGTAGCAGCAGCAGGTCATAGCCGGCCCTGAAGCGCGGGTGCTCCCGAGTTTGAAAGGCTTTTTTACCGCGCCGTTGGGGCAGACGCTGCTGTAACTCCCAAATTTCCCGCATGGGAATGCCAAAGCGCTTGGGGATCGAGGTGAACTCTAACTGACGAGAGACCACCTGCTGAGCCGCTGCTTGCAGGGCGGGAATAGGGGGCATGCCCTCTTGCTCTAGCGCTTCCTGACGATGTTTGACCGGCGCCCATAAGAAGGCGGCCAATAGAAAGGCCGGGGTAACTGGGCGTTCTTCGGCGATACGTTTATCAGTGTTGGTTAGCGCCTGCTCAATCAGATCTTCGGCCCAGGCGGCATCGGCCATGGCTTCTTCGGCCTCTGGGAACAGCATACCAAACAGGCCGTAGTGGCTAAGGAGCCGGAAGGTGACCAAGCCGTGGCCCGACATAAACAGCTTGAGGACTTCATCGAATAGACGTGCAGGAGGGATCTGCAGCAGCAGCGGCGCCTGATCGTACATCGGCGCTTCGGTGGCTGGGTCTAGCGTAAAGTCGAGCTTAGCCGCAAAGCGCACCGCCCGTAGCATTCTGACCGGATCTTCACGGTAACGTGTCGCCGGATCGCCAATTAGACGCAGGGTGCGGGTCTTAATGTCCTCGGCACCATTGGCAAAGTCGGTGATGCTGAAATCGGCGATATTGTAGTAGAGCGCATTAACGGTGAAGTCGCGCCGCAGCGCGTCCTCTTCAATATTGCCCCACACATTGTCGCGTAGCAGTAACCCTTCATCGGACTGGTGGGCAATGTGATCGCCATGCTCGTCTTGGGGTTTGCCACGGAAAGTGGTGACCTCAATGACCTCGCGGCCAAAGCGCACGTGGACAATCCGAAAACGGCGGCCAATCAGGCGCGAATTACGAAATAGATCGCGAACCTGTTCGGGAGTGGCGTTGGTGGCGACGTCAAAATCCTTGGGCATCTTGCCAAGCAGCGCATCGCGTATGCAGCCGCCTACTAGATAAGCGTCGTAACCGGCACCGCTAAGGCGATAAAGCACTTTTAACGCGGCATCACTAATATGCTGGCGAGAAACAGGGTGCTCGGACCGAGGGATGTTGCGCGGAGTAAGGGCGCTGGTGCTGCTCTCTTGGGGATCAAGCAAGGTTTTCAATTGCTCCCCCGGGCTGTGTAGGAAACGGGTAAATCCTTTAAACATGCGACGATTTCAACTCGCAGGGTACGAAAAAATGGTCGTAAACATAGTCGTTAGAAAACACTTCAAACGAATACTGAACATAAACCACGAATGGCTGAGTGTAGCCGACCCTCTAAGGCTTGCAAAGAGCGGCTTGCAAAGCACTTGACGCCAGCGCGTGATGCTTACAGCCTTTTGCATCGAGTTTTATAGCGGACAGACACGGAAAGGGGAGGCTAAGAGAGCCTCCCCTATCAAGCAATCAATCAGCGTCCGTGCTGCTATTTTTCTTCATGATGGCACATCGCCCTGAATACGCACCGCAGTCGGTAGGCGTGAGGAGCACGGTAGTTCCGACCGCCTCGTATTCAAAACAATAATCCAACCGCGAACTTTTCTCCCCCCGGGGAATTATTATTGGCGCCGGGGTGCACACACTGACAGCTATTGTTGTTGTTAGGATGCCGAGTCACGTTGTACGTCGCGTCCTTATCGGGCCACTTGCTGCTTTTATTATTGTTCGCTGCGCCTGTGTTGCCTGCGCAAGCAAGTAATGAGACTCAAGCCTGTTGTTTTTATTAGTACCGTTATCTCTACCTGGCCCTGTTGTTCTTGTTGTGGCTCAGGTGGGGGTGAGGGTCATGTTGTTTTTGTTGGTGACCTACCGCTATGCCCAGTTTGTTTTTCTTACCCAGTAATATTGCAGACCCTGTGCCACCTATTTAATAAATTATAAATTTCAGAAGGTTGGAGTTTTTTAAGTCGCCGCGGAACTTTGTAGCGTGAGAAGTGTTACCCCTTTTGCGTCCGTTTGTGCGCGGCGTTGTGTGGGAAGGTAACAGTGCCTGGGCAGCGTCAGGCAGAATATTTCTTATCTAAATCAGTATATTAGACGATGGTCGTAGGGGCGTGGTGGCATGAATGGATAGCATTGCCCAGGGGGTTAACCTGGGCGACGGGCGGTTTTTTTGCGCGGTATGCCAAGCCGCTGGCGCCGCTCCCAGAGGTTTTTACGGCTAATCCCCAGCTTTTGTGCCAATTCGGTTTCACTCATCTGATCTTGGTGTTCGAGGACAAAGTGCTGAAAATAATCTTCTAGAGAGAGATCATCTTCATTCTCTTCAGCACTTTTTTCACTGCCGCCACTGCTGGCAGATGTACTGGACGAGCCAGTGGGCGGATGGGGGCGTGGCGTGGTCGGCGCTAGACCCAGGTCGTCCGGGTGGATCAGGTGCCCCTCCGCAAGAATTACTCCGCGCTCAAGGGCATTCTCCAGCTCGCGAACATTGCCCGGCCATGGGTAGTCGCGCAGATCCTGACGGGCTGCGCGGGATAGGCGCAGCCCCGTGCGCTCGTGCCGTTTACACGCTTTGTCGAGCAGGATGTCAGCGATCTCAAGCACGTCATCCTCACGCTCTCGCAGAGGCGGCAGCTCAATCTGCATCACGTTCAGGCGGTAGTAAAGGTCGAGGCGAAACTCGCCGGTTTTCGACAGTGCCCGCAGATCACGGTGAGTCGCCGCAATGAGACGGACGTTAACGTGGCGGGTTTCTACCGAGCCGATTTTGCGGATTTCACCCTCTTGCAGAACGCGTAGCAGGCGTGCCTGGGCATCCAACGGAAGCTCGCCAATCTCATCCAAAAACAGCGTGCCGCCATCAGCGGCTTCGACTAACCCAGTGCGCGCAGCACTGGCGCCGGTAAAAGCGCCTTTTTCATGGCCAAACAGCTCGGATTCTATCAGCGTTTCTGGAATCGCCGCGCAGTTAACACAGATCAGCGGTGCCTTGGCCCGCTTGCTCTGCTGGTGAATAGCGCGTGCCACAAGCTCCTTACCGGTGCCGGACTCGCCGAGAATCAGTACGGTGACATCGGCGGGTGCGGTTTTACTGATGCGGGTGTAGACCTGCTGCATGGCGACGCAGTTGCCAATCATGGTTTGTCGGCTGCCGCCTGCATCGGTGATATCCGGCGGAGGGCTCTGTTGCATGGACTGCTTATGCAGGATCCGCTCAACGGTTTCAAGGAGTTCTGCGTGGTCAAAGGGCTTCGCGACATAGTCCACCGCGCCTAGTTTGAGTGCTTCTACCGCCGAGCGCATGCTCGCATAACTGGTCATGATCAATACCGGTACGGGCGCGGCGGCTGCGATCAGCGCCGTGCCTGGTTCGCCCGGTAGGCGCAGGTCGCTGATGATGAGGTCGAAACCGGTGAGCTCAAGCTGGCTGGCCTCTTCAGCACTGGCGGCTTCGCTAACTGTATAGTCATGACGTTCTAGCAGCCGCTTCAATGCGCTGCGAATAATCGCTTCATCTTCAACAATCAGAATCCTGGGCATGGGTTGGCTGATCATCCTGTTGGTAAAGCGGCAGCCATAATGTAATGGCCGTGCCGCGAGGCTGTCCCGGGGGTGGCGAGGCCACGTCTATTTTACCCTGGTGCTCATTGATAATCTGGTAGGCCAGAGAAAGGCCCAGGCCGGTGCCCTCGCCGGCGGGTTTGGTGGTGGTAAAGGGCTCGAATAAGTGGTCGCGTACCCGTGGGTCGATGCCCTGACCGTTATCGACTATCCGCCACCAGGCAAGCTGCCCTTGGCACCCTGCGGTAATGTGAACTTCTCCTCCCAGCCCACAGGCATCCCTGGCATTACTGAGCAGATTGACCATCACTTGCGTTAATCGCTGGGCATCGCCACGCACCACCACATCGTCGGGCGTCTCATTGGTTAGGATAACATCCTCTCCCGAGCGGGCGAGGTGGATCAAGTGCAGTGCGTCTTCGCTAATCGATGCAAGCGCCACCGGCGAGGCGGGCAGCGGCACCGACTGGCGCCCCCCATGGGCAAAGCCAACCAGTGAGTTAACGATTTTGGTGACCCTTTGGGTGAGCTGCTGGATTTGGTCGGCGGTCTCCAGCAGGGCAGGATCGTTGGTGTCGTAGCGGAGGTTTTGCGCCAGGGATGAGATACCGGTAATCGGATTACCAATTTCATGGGCGACCCCGGCGGCTAGCTGGCCGATAGAGGCGAGTCGCGCGGCATGCACCAACTCATCTTCCAGCCACTTCATTTCGGTGTGGTCTTCAATCAGGATGACGCTGCCGCCACGGCTGTCATTGCCGCTGAGAATGGCTTTGTGCAGGGTCAGGAAGTAGTCTCGGCCGTGCAGCGCCACCGCTTGCTTGTAGAGCGGGCCTGGCGTGGCATCTAACGCGCTGCCCAATAGTCTGGGCCAGGGGGCTGGCAGGCTATCGCGGCGTGAGCCGATCACACTTTCACCGCTAATCCCCGAGAGCTGCGAGAGCGCCTGATTCCACATCAAGAGCTCATCGTCATCGCCCAGAACGCACAGCCCTACAGGCAGGTAGGCCAGGGTTTGCCGGTGGTGACGACGCAAGCCGTCGAGCTCACGGGCTAGCCCTGTTAGTCGTGAGCGGTAAGCTTCCAGGCGGCTCTCGACAAAGTGAATATCGTCGGTTTCTGGGGTGTCGTCATGGCGGTAGGGCAGGTAGCGGTCGACGATGTCCCGAGCCACTGAAGGCCCCATCAAACCAGACAAGTTTGCTTGAATTCGGTCACGTAAGCGGCGCAGGGCATAGGGGCGGCGCTCCTGGGGCGTTAAGTTGAGCGCTTGCAGGGCCCTGTTCACTTCGCGGCTGGCGGCTTCATCGCCGAGTGCGTGGGCTAAGTGAGTAGAGAAGTCGCTGGCCGTGGCGGCTTCCAGTGGAAAGCGTTTGGAGCGGATAACGGCATCCACCGAGCACGCCTCTGCGGCGGACTGCTCACCTTCAGAAATACGCGTGAACAGCGATATCACAATCAGCAGCAGGATATTGACCGCTAACGACAGCAACGTAACGTTGTACCAAATCGGTGCACCAGTGTCGGTAAGCGGTGTAATGGGTAGCGTCGGCACGGGGAGCGAGAACATAAGCGGCAGCCATAGGCCCCATAGCCACACGCCGACACCGGCGATCAGGCCAATCACCATGCCTTTACGGTTAGCGCCCGGCCAATAGAGCAGTGCCAGCATGCCGGGCAGGCACTGGGCCATGCCGACAAAGGCGGCTAGCCCCAAGCCGATGAGGCCATGATGGCGTCCTACCCACTGGTAAAACACCCAGCCGCCGATAATCACCGCGACCACGAGCCCACGGCGTAGCCACAGCAACCAGCCGTAGAGATCACTGCGTGCTTCCGGGGGCCTTGCTACCAGCACAATATGATTCAGCACCATGCCAGAAAGCGCCAACGCAATCATAATCATGGTGCCGCTAGCGGCGGCTAACCCACCGATAAACGCCAGTGCCCCCACCCACCAGTGCTCGCTCATTAGGTAGGCGGCATAGGCGGCGATGGGAATGTCCGGGTTGATCGATTGTGCCGCCCACCAAATCAAAGGCACGGGCAGCGCCATGAGCAGCAGAAACAGTGGCAGCGTCCAGCTCGCTTGTAGCAGGGTGTGCTGCGATAGACTTTCTGAAAAACTGATATGAAACAGATGCGGCATCATGAAGGCAGCGGCAAAAAACAGCAGTAGCAGGGTTCGCCACTGAGCAGGGTCAAGTTTGGGCGTCTGCTGCTGGAGCGTTGCGCCTGGACCTTCCAGCCAGCGCTGTAAGTCACCGGGCCCGTCAAACACCATCCACATGGCAACAGCCCCTAGTCCCAGCATCGCCAGCAGCTTAACAATCGATTCAAACGCGATGGCGCTTAGCAGGGTATCGTGGCGACCATGAGACTGGCTGTGACGGGCGCCGAAAATCACCGCGAAAGCGGCAATCACCGCACAAAAAAGCAGCGCAACGCTACCCCCCGCTTGGCTGACGGTGATGATATTGATGGCTTCGCTGAGGGTTTGTACCTGAATGCCGAGCAGCGGCAGCACCGCCAGCAGGCTGACCAGGGTGACCAGCGTGCCCGCCCAGCGGGAGCGAAAGCGAAAGGCAAATAGATCCGCCAGCGACGTTAGTTGATAGGTGCGGGTGATGCGCTGGATAGGCACGAGTAGCACGGGGGCGAGCAAGAAGGCACCCGCTGCGCCCAGGTAGTAGGCGAGGAAGCCAAACCCGGCATGGGCAGCCATTTCCACGCTGCCGTAAATCGCCCAGGCGCTGGCGTAAACACCCAGGGCAAGGGTGTAAACAATCGGATGGCGGGTAATGCGCACCGGCACCCAGCCGCGCTCTACTGCAAAACCGCAGCCAAACAGTAGCGCCAGGTAGCCCAGCCCCAGTAGTAGGACGCCGACTATCTCAACGTTCATCAAGCTTCCTCTTCTGCTCCAGCCAGAGGGTTAACGCAATTAAACCACCCCAAATCGCAAAGGGCCGGTACCAAGCAGCCTCCGGGTCGCTCCAGCCATTCATCAGTAGCGGAGAGAGCAGATAGCCACCAAACACCAGAAACAGCATGATGCGATAGACGTACATATCAATCTCCTGGTGATGAAGAGGGCGGTATTGAACGGTGCTTCGCTGGGCGCAGTTGTTCAAGTGACCAGTTGGCTACCGCCCAGTGTAGCTGAGTCGCCGGGGGCTCAGCAGCAAGCGCCTGAGGCGGTGCTTGGTCAAGTGCTGCCAGGGCCTGAAAGAGCTGCCGCCGCACTCCCCGCTCATCTTCTGCCAGGGCGGGGGCCAGGTTTTGCTTCGAGAGCTTCTGGCCTTCAGCGGTGACGATCAGCGGCAAGTGCAGGTAGCGTGGTTGCGGTAGCCCAAGCGCACCCTGCAACTGGCGCTGCCAGGGGGTGTTATCGAGCAGGTCGAGCCCGCGCACCACATCGGTAATTTGCTGCTCGGCGTCATCGACTACCACGGCCAACTGGTAGGCCCATAAATTATCTTTGCGCTTTAATACCACATCGCCCAGTTCAGCGGGGTCAAACTGCTGCGCGCCGAATAGCCGGTCTTGCCATTGAATAGGGCGCTCGCCAAGGTCGCTGCGTAACCGCCAGGCCACTGGTTTGGTGGGGTCGCAAACGCCATCGCGGCACCAGCCGGGGTAGATATCAAACGCCTGCCACTGCTTACGGGAGCAACTGCAGGGGTAGGCAATATCGAGTTGGATCAACTGGTTCAAGGCAGTTTGATAAGCCGCATCACGGGTGTGCTGCCACATCACACTCCCATCCCACTCCAGGCCAAAGGTTTCCAACTGACGCAGGATCGTGCTCGCCGCGCCATCGGGGCAGCGGGGCGGGTCGATATCCTCAATGCGTACCAACCACTCCCCCTGTGCCGCACGGGCGTCCAGGTAGCTGCCTAAAGCGGCGACCAAAGAGCCAAAGTGCAGCGGGCCTGAGGGCGTAGGCGCAAAGCGTCCACGGTAGCCAATTGAGTCGTTCATTGTAGCGTCGTCCTTGGTGGTTCAGGCAAGCGCTGCCAACAAAAACGGGCACCCTAAGGTGCCCGCGTTCAAGTAGAACGTTGTGTTAGTGCTCAGCCGCCGAGCTGCTTCTCCTTGAGTTCTGCCAAGGTTTTGCAGTCCACACAAAGGGTGGCGGTGGGGCGAGCTTCTAAACGGCGGATGCCGATCTCAACGCCGCAGGCTTCGCAGAAACCGTAGTCATCATCATCGATTTTATCGATGGTTTCGTTAATCTTTTTGAGCAGCTTACGCTCGCGATCCCGGGTACGCAGTTCCAGGCTAAAGCCCTCTTCCTGGGTAGCGCGGTCGGCGGGGTCGGCGTAGTTGTTCGCATCTTCCTGCAGGTGGCGTACGGTACGATCCACCTCTTCCATGAGATCCTGTTTCCAATCCAGCAGCAGCTGACGGAAGTGCGCTAGCTGCTGCTCGTTCATATACTCTTCACCCGGCGCTGGCTCATACGGGGTGAAGGACTTGGACGCTTCCGGTTTCTTTTCTGCTACTGGCATGGGACTGCCCCTTACAAATGTGACTACTGATCGACCATGAGCGATTGTCACGATCTCACGCCAAAGGGATGCTTGTTTAGCTGAAAAATGACGGCGTTGCAAGCATAATGGTGAGCTTTCGACGATAGTCTGGCCTTGAATATGACTAGCGCCATGTTTTAGTTAGTTTTTCAATATTTGCACAGTTTTCTAAATGATTAGATGAAGGAGCCGTTATGGCCTGGAATTCGCGTGTCGAACACGTTGCCCCTTTTCGGGTCATGCATTTGCTGGAGTTGGCCCAGGCACGGGAAGCGGCCGGGCACGATGTGATTCATCTGGAAGTGGGCGAGCCGGATTTTGCTACCCCCGAGCCAATTCTCGCTGCCGGGCAGCAAGCGTTGACCAGTGGCCATACCCGCTATACCCCAGCGGCTGGGCTCCCTGCGCTGCGCGAGGCGATCGCCGGGCATTACGCCGAGCATTTTAACGCTACGGTTGCTCCGGCGCGCATTTTGGTCACCCCAGGAGCGTCGGGGGCGCTACTGCTGGCGAGCCAGTTATTAGTCGAAAGCGGCTCTCGGGTGCTGATGGCTGACCCTAACTACCCCTGCAATCGCCACTTTATGGCCCTGGCCGGCGCCGAGATCGATGCAATCGCCGTGGGGCGTGATAGCGGCTGGCAGTTGGACGCTGCACTGGTCGCCCAGCATTGGCGTGAGGATACTAGTCTGGCGATGTTAGCGTCGCCCTCTAACCCCACCGGCCATACGTTGAGCGCGCAACAGCTCTCTGCAGTACTGGCAGCGGTCGCTGAGCGCGACGGGGAGGTGATCGTCGATGAGATTTATCAGGGCCTCAACTACGACGATACGCCGCTGTCGGCGACCTCGCTCTCAGCCAACGCCTTTGTGGTTAACAGCTTCTCAAAATATTTTGGTATGACCGGCTGGCGCCTGGGCTGGCTGGTGGCGCCAGAGCATGCGGTAGAGCCATTAACGCGGCTGGCGCAGAACATGTTTCTGGCCGCGGCAACGCCGTCGCAGCATGCCGCCCTGGCGGCGTTTACGCCCGCGTGTCGGGATATTCTTGAACAGCGCCGTGAAACCCTAAAAGAGCGCCGCCAGGTGCTGCTGGAGGGCCTAGCAGGCTTGGGGCTGGCACCGGATCTACCGCCCCAGGGCGCGTTCTATCTGTGGCTGGATATCTCCCGCTATAGCCGCGACAGCCAGGCCTTTTGCGAGCGCTTATTGCAGGAGGAGAACGTGGCCATTACGCCGGGAATCGACTTTGCCGTGCGTGGCGGTAAGCACCATGTGCGCATAGCCTTCACCAATGAGGCTGCCCGCCTGGAAGAGGCGGTAACGCGCATTGCTCGCTTTGTGGGCAGACTGTGATGCTCAGCTACCCCGAGCTGGTGCCAGGCACGCTCCTCAAACGTTACAAACGCTTTCTAGCCGATGTGCGTTTGGATGATGGTCGCGAGGTCGTGGCCCACTGCCCCAATACCGGCTCAATGAAAGCGGTGAACGTGCCGGGGTGCCGTGTGTGGCTGTCGCCTAGCGACAACCCTAAGCGCAAGCTGGCCTGGACCTGGGAGTTTATCGAGCTACCCCAAGCCGATGAACCGCTGGCGCTTGCCTCGGTGCATACCGGCCGCGCTAACCGCATTGTGGAGGCGGCGTTAGAGGCGGGTGAGTTAGCGCCCTTGGCAGGCTACGCCACGCTGCGTCGAGAGGTAAAAGTGGCCGATGCCCGTCTCGACTTTATGTTGGATGACCCAGAAAGAGGGCGGGCGTATATCGAGGTGAAGCAGGTTACCCTCAAAGAGCCGGACGGCCATGGCTACTTTCCGGACTCGGTGAGCGTGCGTGGCACCAAGCACCTGCACTCGCTGCGCGTACTGGCAGAGCAGGGCGAACGGGCGGTGCTGCTGTTTTGTGTCGCCCATGAGGGGATTGCCGATGTGGCCGCCGCAGCCCATATCGACGCGGCGTACGCGGCAGCTCTGACGGAAGCATCGGCCAGCGGCGTGGAAGTGCTGGCCTATGGTATGCAAGTGACTCGCGAGCAGGAGCGACCAATGAGCGTGAGGTTAAACCGCCGTCTGCCTGTGCGGCTTAACGGTCAATATAAAAACGCTGAATAAAGTTCACCGGCTCGGGGGCCGCGTTGCGGTCGTAGCGCACGCTTAGTTCAAAGCGCATGCTTTCATCTTCGCGCATGGTAAAAGGCGCCAGATGGTAGGTGGCGTCGCCGTCATGCACGGTGCGAAAGCTGAGCGATTCCTGGACGCCCGTCAAACCGCTAACATGGCCCTGGACGCTGGCGTTAACGGGGCGGGTAGTGCCATCCTCCTGGCGCTCGCGAACGCTTACATTGACCAGGCCTCGGTTGGCGCTGCGCTGGAGGTTGTTAGCCTGGGCCACCTCTGGGGTCAAAAAGCTGCTGTTCACCGCGCTGTAGTGAATCTCGTAATCGCCTACGCTAACGAACTGTTCAGCGTGGGCCCCAGCGGCGGCAAACAGCATGCCGACAAGGGCGGCACCGATCATTAATCTGCGTAACATGGTGTGGCTCCTTGGATGACCTAGCAATGGAGTGTTGACGTCTAGCGCCGGCGAACGCGGAAAATGGCAATTTCACCAAACAGGTTGGGCCATAGCCGCGATTTCCAGTGACCTTGATGATCTCCCACGCCCACCGCACGATCAACAATCACCAAGCCCTTTTCCCTGCATAGATGCTCAAAGTCGTTGAACGTGGATAGGTGGATGTTGGGTGTGTCGTACCAGGCGTGAGGCAGCGATTTGGAGACCGGCATATAGCCGCGCAGGCCCAAGTGCACACGGTGGCGCCAGTAGGCGAAGTTAGGGAAAGTGATAATCCCCTCTTCGGCGACGCGCAGCATTTCATCGAGCATCTTGTCCGGGCGGCGCAGTGCTTGCAGCGCCTGAGTCATGATCACTTGGTCATAACTGTTATCGCAAAAGCTGCTCAAGCCGTCATCCAGGTTATGCTCAATCACGCTGACGCCACGGGCCACGCAGGCATTAATGCCGTCATGGTCGATCTCTAAGCCATACCCGGTTACGTTCTTATTATTCGCCAAGGTTTCCAGCAGTTCGCCGTCGCCACAGGCGAGGTCGAGCACGTGGGCGCCCTCGGGCACCCAGTCGTATATCAATTCTAGATCGGCGCGCATCATGGCGTCTCCTCTGAGCTCGTTGCCACTTTGCCCGCTTGGTCATCGCCCGCTTCAGCGAGCTTTAGCTCCCGAGCAGCGCGGCTCATAAAGGCGCTGAAGATGGCGTCGTAGCGCGGTGCTGAAAGTAAAAAAGCATCGTGCCCATGGGGTGATTCGATGTTGGCATAGCTGACTGACTTGCCTGCCCGGGTAAGCGCATCGACCAGTTCCCTGGAGCGCGAAGGCGGAAACCGCCAGTCGGTGGTAAAGCTGACAATTAAAAACGGGCACTGCGCGGGGGCCAGGGCTTTAGCTAAGTCGCCCCCCTGGGTGGCGGAAGGATCAAAGTAGTCCAGTGCCTTGGTCATCAGCAGGTAGGTATTGGCGTCAAAGGCGGTGGAGAAGGTGTCGCCCTGATAGCGGAGGTAGGACTCCACCTGAAACTCAACGTCGAAACCGAAGTTAAGGTCGTCGCTGCGCAGGTCGCGGCCAAACTTGCTGCCCATGGCGTCTTCCGACAGATAGGTGATATGCCCCACCATACGCGCCAGCTTTAGCCCACGTTTGGGTACGGTGTCGTGTTCAGCGTACCAGCCGTCAAAGAACTCCGGGTCAGAGCGAATCGCTTGGCGAGCCACCTCGTTAAAAGCGATATTTTGCGCCGAGAGCCGCGGCGTGGCGGCAATTACCACCGCGTTGGCTACCCGCTCCGGGTAAGTCATTGTCCACTGCATGACCTGCATGCCGCCCAGGCTGCCGCCCACCGCGGCGGCCCAGCGCTCAATTCCCAGGTGGTCGGCAAGCCGTGCCTGGCTGGCCACCCAATCGCTCACCGTGACCATGGGGAATTCAGGTCCCCACTGGCGGCCCGTCTCGGGGTTGTGGCTGACCGGCCCGGTGCTGCCGTGGCAGCCGCCGAGGTTATTGAGCGAAACCACAAAAAAGCGGTTGGTGTCGATCGCTTTGCCAGGGCCAATATGGGCATCCCACCAACCGGGCTTACGATCCTCTTCGCTGTGGTAGCCCGCGGCGTGGTGGTGGCCTGAGAGTGCATGGCAAATGAGCACCGCGTTGCTGCGTTCGGCATTCAATGTGCCGTAGGTTTCGTAAATCAGCTCGTAGGCAGGCAGCACTTTGCCGCAGGCAAGGGCGAGCGGCGTGTCAAAGCGTGCCACGTGCGGGGTGACCAGGCCGACGGAACCCGCCGGTCGATCTGCAAACGCATGCGTATCTGAATCAGGCATTGAAGGCGCGAGTCCTGCTAAAAAGTACGTCTAAATGAATCAAGCCGAAGCGATTCATTGCACAAAGAACTGGCAGACAGCCGTGATCAGAGTCCGACCAGTGCCCCGGAAATGCCCGCCGCACGAATCAGTGCGCCGACCACCAGGCTATCGACCAGATTAATGGCGATAAACACCACGATAGGCGAGAGATCAATCATGCCCAGAGGGGGGATCACTTTGCGTACCGGCGCCATAATGGGCTCCACCAGTTGCATCACTAGCAGCGCGCCTGGGTGGCTGGCGTTGGGGGCTACCCAGCTTAAGATGATCATCACAATCATGGCGAAGAAGTAGATTTTTAGAATTGCATTCGCCAGGGCCGCTACACCGGCAATCATTAACCCGGCAATGGGGGGCATACCTACGCCAATCACCATAAAGATGGCGATGATGCTGACTACTTTTAACACAAAGCCTGCCGCTAACGTAGCGAGGTCGAAGCGACCCGCAACGGGGCCTAAAAAGCCTTGAAACAGTCCTACTACCGGTTGGGTGATTTTAACCACCGATTGGCTTAACGGGTTGTAGTAATCCGCCCGCGACGCCTGCAGCAGAAAGCGCAGCATGAGTAAAAATAGATAAATATTGATCAGGGTGTTTACCAGCATTAACCCTGCACTGCCCAATTCATTGCCCATTATGGTGTCTCCTTGATGATTCGTTGCGAAGCAGTGGTGTTACTCACTGTTTTGTCACTCTCCGCTCAGTTCCTTGGCCATTGCCTGGGCACGGTCGGCGCAGGCCTGCATGGCGTCGGCAATCGTGGTGCGCAACTGTGCCTCTTCCATGTGGTGAATGGCACGTTCGGTGGTGCCCCCCGGCGACATAACGTTCTGTTTCAGCGTGGCCGGGTCTTTATCACTCTGCTGCGCCATCGTGGCGGCACCCAGCGCGGTTTGAATAGCGAGGCGGCGTGCGGTGGCAGCAGGAAGGCCGAGTTTAACCGCGGCTTCCTCCATGGCTTCGAACATCAGAAAGAAGTAGGCCGGGGCACTGCCCGAAACGGCAGTGACCGCATTTAACAGCGCTTCTTCTTCTACCCACTCGACAATGCCCACTGCTTCCATCAACTGGGTGGCCACATCTCGCTGGGCGTCGCTAACCTTGGCATTGGCGTAGAGGCCGCTGGCGCCGTAACCGACCAGCGAGGGCGTATTGGGCATGCAGCGTACCATGGCATTTTGGCCGCCCAGCCACTGATCGATAGTGTCGGCATCCAGACCTGCAGCAATCGAAATCATCAGCGGCTGCTGGCGCTGAACGCTGTCGCGCAGCGCTTCGCATACGCCGCGCATAATTTGTGGCTTCACCGCGAGTACGACTACATCGGCGTCAGCCACCGCCGCACTGTTGTCGGTATCGGTATTGATGCTTAAGCGTTGTTTAATTTCAGTCAGTTCGCTGTCATTCGGTGCGGTGGCGGTAATCGTCGAGGGTTCAACGCCGCTGTCGATTAGGCCGCCAATAATAGCGCTGGCCATATTACCGGCCCCAATGAAGGTAATCTTATTCGCCATGGTAGGTGTCCCTTAAGTAAAAATGTTCTAGGTAATAAAGCGGGCTACTTTTCGTCTAAGCCGATGGGCGAGCGCCGAAAATCACGGTGCCCAAACGCACCAGCGTGGCGCCTTCCAGCACCGCCGCTTCTAAATCGTCGCTCATGCCCATCGAGAGCGTATCAAGGGGCGCGTCTGGCAAGCTGCTTTGTAAGGCGGTGAAAGCCTCGCGAAGTGCTGCCAATGGCCGGCGCTGAGCGCTTATATCCGACGCCGGTGCGGGGATCGCCATCAAACCGCGCAGGTGCAAATTCGGCAGCGTGGCCACTTCTTTGGCCAACTCCTCTAACGCCTCGGGCAGCACACCGGCTTTGCTCTCTTCGCGGCTGATATTAACCTGGAGGCAGATATTGAGCGGTGCAAGGTGCGCTGGGCGCTGTTCGCTCAGGCGTTTGGCAATTTTTAGCCGGTCGACGCTGTGCACCCAGTCAAAGTGTTCGGCAACCGAGCGGGTTTTGTTGGACTGCAGTGGCCCAATGAAATGCCACACAATGCCGTCAAGATCAGTAAGCTCGGTCTGCTTCTCCAGCGCTTCTTGCAAATAGTTTTCACCAAATTCACGCTGACCCAACTGCCAAACCTGACGAATCATCGCCGCGGGCTTGGTTTTGCTGACCGCCAGTAGCTTGGCTGCATCCTGGGCACGCCCCGCGCCTTCTAATGCGTCATGCAGGCGTTTAAGCGCCTGAGCGTATGAAGAGTCGAGTGACTCGTTAAGCGCGATGTCTGTCATACTCAAGCACCTTACCGCAGCTGGGAAGAGAGATGGATATTACCGAACTGCTAGCATTCTCGGCAAAGCAGAATGCCTCTGACTTGCACCTTTCGGCCGGTTTACCACCCATGATACGTGTTGATGGCGACATTCGTCGGCTCAATGTGCCCGCTATCGATAATAATGATGTTCGCAAATTGATCTACGCCATCATGAATGATCGACAGCGGCGCGACTACGAAGAGCACCTGGAAATTGATTTTTCCTTTGAAGTCCCTGGGGTAGCTCGCTTTCGTGTTAACGCGTTCACCCAGGCCCGCGGGGCGGGGGCGGTATTTCGTACCATTCCCAATCAAGTGCTCTCCATGCAAGCCCTGGGGCTCGGCGAGGTGTTCGAGCGTCTGGCGATGTTACCGCGTGGCCTGGTGCTGGTGACAGGGCCAACGGGGTCGGGTAAGAGCACCACGTTGGCCGCGATGATCGACTACATTAACGACCACCGCTACGAGCACATTCTGACCATCGAAGACCCGGTTGAGTTTGTTCACATGAGCAAGCGCTGCTTGATTAACCAGCGCGAAGTGCATCGCGATACCCATAGCTTTGCCGACGCGTTACGTAGTGCGTTGCGTGAAGACCCGGATGTGATTCTGGTCGGTGAGCTGCGCGATCTGGAAACCATTCGATTAGCGCTGACCGCCGCGGAGACAGGTCACTTGGTGCTGGGAACGCTGCATACCACCTCTGCCGTCAAGACAATCGACCGGATCATCGATGTTTTTCCCGGCGAAGAGAGAGCCATGGTGCGCTCCATGCTGTCGGAGTCACTCCAGGCAGTGGTATCGCAATCGCTGCTTAAACGACAGGGGGGCGGACGCGTAGCGGCCCATGAAATCCTCATTGCCACTTCTGCAGTGCGCAACTTAATCCGCGAAGACAAAGTGGCGCAGATGTACTCGGCCATTCAAACCGGCGGCAGCCTGGGCATGCAAACCCTGGATGCCGCGCTTACTCGGTTAGTGAAAGAGGGTACGGTAAGTTTGGATGAGGCGCAGCTGAGTGCGAAGGGAGCGCTGGCATTGAAAGATGAGTAACGACGGTTCAATGCCAGCCGCCAGCTCCAGCTCATCGGCTAGCAAGCATAAATACCGCCCAGCACCCGCGGGCCTGCCGCGCCGGTTACTGAGGGCAGGTTGCCGGGTAGGTGGTGCAGGCGTTGGTGAGCCAGCCAGGCGAAAGCCCCGGCCTCAATCCAGTCTTCAGGCCAGCCGTAGGCCGCTGGCGAAGTGAGCGTAGCGCGAGGCAGATGATAGGCAATACGCTGCATTAAATAGCCATTGTGGGCGCCGCCGCCAGCGGTGATTAGCGTGAGAGGGTCGTCATCGATCCGTAGTTGTTCAATACCGCGAGCGACACTGACAGCGGTGAGTTCGGCCAGCGTGGCCTGTACATTGGCGGCGTCTTCCTGCCCGCTGAGGTGTTGTTGTAGCCACTCCAGATGGAATAACTCACGCCCGGTGCTTCTCGGCGGAGGTTGCTGGAAAAACGGTTCTGATAACAGCCGAGCTAACAGCGCTTCATCTACCTCTCCACTGGCGGCCCAATCGCCGCTTTGATCAAAGCGGCCACCCTGATGCAAGGCAAACCAAGCATCCAGCAAAACATTCGCTGGCCCGGTATCAAAACCAATCACTGGATCGCTTGGTTGGCTTGAAAGCCAGGTCAGATTGGCGAAGCCCCCCAAATTAAGCACCAATTGATGCGTATCGGCTCGTCCAAACAGCGCCTGATGAAACGCCGGTGCCAGCGGCGCAGCTTGGCCACCAGCGGCTAGGTCGCGGCGGCGGAAATCAGCAACGACCGTGCAGCCGCTCAGTTCTGCCAGCAAACTAGGGTTATCCAACTGAAGCGTATAGGCTGGGCCGCCGTCGTGGCCTTTAGGGGCATGCTCGATCGTTTGGCCGTGGCTGCCGATGGCGCTGATCTGCTCCAACTCTACTGAGAGCGGTGCTAATAGCTGCTTTACCGCTTGGGCCTGGCAGTGGCTGAAAGCGTGCTCTGCTGTTGCTAGCTGGGCAAAGCTCACCTGCTCCGCATGACACAGCGTGAGCAGTAGGCGATGTAACTCATCAGGCATCGGTTCGGCGTGGGTGGCCAACAGGCGGGGTGGTGAATCATTGTCGATGGCGATAAGCGCTGCATCGATACCATCCAGGCTGGTGCCGGACATCAGGCCAATATAGTAACGCGGCGAAGTGGTAGGCGTTTTCATAAGTGAACTCGTGCAAAGCGGGGCTAAAGCTAAGCTAAGGCTAAACCAGGGCTCAACCAAGGCGAACGAGCATGGTAACATCGTCGGCTATTTATCACCTGAGCCCGGTATGGGCGGTTCTTTATAGTGGAGAGAGGCAATGAGTGAGGTGGATCAGGCTTTAGCGCTGCTGTCGCGGGGTACGCACGAAATCCTGGTAGAGGATGAGTTAAAAAAGAAGCTGGCTTCAGGCCGCAAGCTGCGTATCAAAGCGGGCTTTGATCCCACCGCCCCTGATCTGCATCTTGGGCACAGTGTACTGCTGACTAAAATGCGCCAGTTTCAGGACTTGGGTCACACGGTTATCTTTCTGATCGGTGACTTTACCGGGCGTATTGGTGACCCCACAGGTAAGAACGTGACGCGCAAGCCGCTCACCGAAGAGGACGTGAAAGCTAACGCCGAAACCTATAAGGAGCAGGTGTTTAAAATTCTCGACCCTGAAAAAACCGAAGTGCGCTTTAACGCCGAATGGTTTGGTGAGCTCTCTGCCGCCAAAATGATTGAGCTGGCCGCCCAAAGTACCGTCGCACGCATGCTAGAGCGGGACGACTTTGAAAAGCGCTATAAAGCCAATCAGTCCATTGCGATCCATGAATTTCTCTACCCGCTGGTACAGGGCTACGATTCGGTAGCGCTTGAGGCTGATGTGGAGCTAGGCGGCACCGACCAGAAGTTCAACCTGCTAATGGGGCGCGAAATCCAAAAGCACTTCGGCCAAGAGCCTCAAGTGGTGATCACTATGCCGCTGCTGGAAGGGTTAGACGGCGTGCAGAAGATGTCGAAGTCGCTTGGCAACTACATAGGTGTCGATGAGGCACCGGGTTCCATGTTCAACAAGCTGGTCTCCATGCCGGATAGCCTAATGTGGCGCTACTTTGAGCTGCTCTCTTTGAAATCAAATGAAGAGATTGAGGCGCTTAAGCAGAGCGTTGAGCAAGGAGCGAACCCACGCGATGTGAAAATGGAGCTGGCGCGGGAGCTGATTGCCCGCTACCACGGCGATGAAGCGGCGGCCAATGCGCATAAGTCGGCGGGTAATCAACTGGCCGATGGCGAACTGCCGGAAGACCTGCCGGAAGTGACGGTTGATTTTGAAGGTAGTGCAGAAGCCCCTATTGCGGCAGTGTTAAACAGGGCAGAGCTTGCCAACAACAGCGCCCAAGCCAAGGATATGTTGGGGAATGGCCGGGTTAAAGTCGACGGCGAAGTTGTTGCCAAAGACACCATGCTGGCGACAGGTAAGAGCTATGTCATCCAGGCGGGTAAGAAACGTTACGCCCGTGTGACGCTTATTTGAACTTTCTGTCAAAAAGCCCTTGCCAACCCGGCGGCGAATCCGTAAAGTACGCATCCGCTGCCGGGGACGCCAAGCGTTACCAGCGGTATATAAGGTGTAAAACCCTTGGTTAGTCAACGAGTTAGCGGTTTTGGATGTGGTCAGGTTTGCATCGAAAATAACGCCCTTGACAATCGCCAGGAAATGCGTAGAATACGCCTTCCTCGCTGAGGCAAGCCAGTTCAACGGCAGCCCGGTTGCTTTCACAGCAATCTTCCAGCGAAACAGCTCTTTAACAATTTGATCAGGTAATTCATGTGGGCGCTTGCTGATGTTGGTGGCAAATCACCAAATATCAAGGCAGGCGAACACAACGATACTTTTCGGAGTATTACAGTGAATTCGTTTGAACCTTGAGCCAAGTTTGATTCGCTTTTGTTGCTTTCGAGCGACAAGTAAGGATCACAATGATTTTAAACTGAAGAGTTTGATCATGGCTCAGATTGAACGCTGGCGGCAGGCCTAACACATGCAAGTCGAGCGGTAACAGGGGTAGCTTGCTACCCGCTGACGAGCGGCGGACGGGTGAGTAATGCATAGGAATCTGCCCGGTAGTGGGGGATAACCTGGGGAAACCCAGGCTAATACCGCATACGTCCTACGGGAGAAAGGGGGCTCCGGCTCCCGCTATTGGATGAGCCTATGTCGGATTAGCTAGTTGGTGAGGTAAAGGCTCACCAAGGCAACGATCCGTAGCTGGTCTGAGAGGATGATCAGCCACATCGGGACTGAGACACGGCCCGAACTCCTACGGGAGGCAGCAGTGGGGAATATTGGACAATGGGGGCAACCCTGATCCAGCCATGCCGCGTGTGTGAAGAAGGCCCTCGGGTTGTAAAGCACTTTCAGCGAGGAAGAACGCCTATCGGTTAATACCCGGTAGGAAAGACATCACTCGCAGAAGAAGCACCGGCTAACTCCGTGCCAGCAGCCGCGGTAATACGGAGGGTGCAAGCGTTAATCGGAATTACTGGGCGTAAAGCGCGCGTAGGTGGCTTGATAAGCCGGTTGTGAAAGCCCCGGGCTCAACCTGGGAACGGCATCCGGAACTGTCAGGCTAGAGTGCAGGAGAGGAAGGTAGAATTCCCGGTGTAGCGGTGAAATGCGTAGAGATCGGGAGGAATACCAGTGGCGAAGGCGGCCTTCTGGACTGACACTGACACTGAGGTGCGAAAGCGTGGGTAGCAAACAGGATTAGATACCCTGGTAGTCCACGCCGTAAACGATGTCGACCAGCCGTTGGGTGCCTAGAGCACTTTGTGGCGAAGTTAACGCGATAAGTCGACCGCCTGGGGAGTACGGCCGCAAGGTTAAAACTCAAATGAATTGACGGGGGCCCGCACAAGCGGTGGAGCATGTGGTTTAATTCGATGCAACGCGAAGAACCTTACCTACCCTTGACATCTACAGAAGCCGGAAGAGATTCTGGTGTGCCTTCGGGAACTGTAAGACAGGTGCTGCATGGCTGTCGTCAGCTCGTGTTGTGAAATGTTGGGTTAAGTCCCGTAACGAGCGCAACCCTTGTCCTTATTTGCCAGCACGTAATGGTGGGAACTCTAAGGAGACTGCCGGTGACAAACCGGAGGAAGGTGGGGACGACGTCAAGTCATCATGGCCCTTACGGGTAGGGCTACACACGTGCTACAATGGCCGGTACAAAGGGCTGCGAGCTCGCGAGAGTCAGCGAATCCCTTAAAGCCGGTCTCAGTCCGGATCGGAGTCTGCAACTCGACTCCGTGAAGTCGGAATCGCTAGTAATCGTGAATCAGAATGTCACGGTGAATACGTTCCCGGGCCTTGTACACACCGCCCGTCACACCATGGGAGTGGACTGCACCAGAAGTGGTTAGCCTAACGCAAGAGGGCGATCACCACGGTGTGGTTCATGACTGGGGTGAAGTCGTAACAAGGTAGCCGTAGGGGAACCTGCGGCTGGATCACCTCCTTAAACGATGCGTCACAGTTAGTAAGCGTCCACAATGAATTACCTGATCAGAATGCTGTTGATGAGCAGTGATAAGTGACTTTTTCTTTTTAATACGAAAAAAAACGCTTATCACTGCTTATAGCAGTCGCTCTTTAACAATGTATATCATGCTGACAAGAACACTTCGCAAGAAGTGCTTCTTAAATTGTGATACGTCTCAAGCGTATCCGGCAAAATGAAACGTTATCATTGCGAAAATCCAGACTCCTTCGGGTTATAGGGTCAAGCAATGAAGCGCACACGGTGGATGCCTAGGCAGCCAGAGGCGATGAAAGACGTGGTAGCCTGCGATAAGGTTCGGTGAGGTGGCAACAACCTGTGACCCGGACATCTCTGAATGGGGAAACCCACTCATCATAAGATGAGTATCGTGCCCTGAATACATAGGGGTACGAGGCGAACCAGGGGAACTGAAACATCTAAGTACCCTGAGGAAAAGAAATCAACCGAGATTCCCCTAGTAGCGGCGAGCGAACGGGGACCAGCCCTTAAGCATGAGACTGATTAGGCGAACAGATTGGGAAGTCTGGCCGTAGCGGGTGATAGCCCCGTAGTCGAAAATCTGATCATGTGAAATCGAGTAGGTCGGGGCACGAGAAACCTTGACTGAAGACGGGGGGACCATCCTCCAAGGCTAAATACTCCTGGCTGACCGATAGTGAACCAGTACCGTGAGGGAAAGGCGAAAAGAACCCCGGAGAGGGGAGTGAAATAGATCCTGAAACCGTGTGCGTACAAGCAGTAGGAGCCCACTAGTTGGGTGACTGCGTACCTTTTGTATAATGGGTCAGCGACTTATATTCAGTGGCGAGGTTAACCGTATAGGGGAGCCGTAGGGAAACCGAGTCTTAACTGGGCGACACAGTCGCTGGATATAGACCCGAAACCGAGCGATCTATCCATGAGCAGGGTGAAGGTTGAGTAACATCAACTGGAGGCCCGAACCAGGATCTGTTGAAAAAGATTTGGATGACTTGTGGATCGGAGTGAAAGGCTAATCAAGCTCGGAGATAGCTGGTTCTCCTCGAAAGCTATTTAGGTAGCGCCTCACGTAGTACCGCCGGGGGTAGAGCACTGTTTCGGCTAGGGGGTCATCCCGACTTACCAACCCGAGGCAAACTCCGAATACCGGTGAGTAACGCGTGGGAGACACACGGCGGGTGCTAACGTCCGTCGTGAAAAGGGAAACAACCCAGACCGTCAGCTAAGGTCCCGAAATCCTGGTTAAGTGGGAAACGATGTGGGAAGGCTCAGACAGCTAGGAGGTTGGCTTAGAAGCAGCCATCCTTTAAAGAAAGCGTAATAGCTCACTAGTCGAGTCGGCCTGCGCGGAAGATGTAACGGGGCTAAACCAGGTACCGAAGCTACGGGTTCACGCTTAGGTGTGAGCGGTAGAGGAGCGTCGTGTAAGCCGATGAAGGTGGATTGAGAAGTCTGCTGGAGGTATCACGAGTGCGAATGCTGACATGAGTAACGATAAAGGGAGTGAAAAACTCCCTCGCCGGAAGACCAAGGGTTTCTGTTCGACGCTAATCGGAGCAGAGTGAGTCGGCCCCTAAGGCGAGGCCGAAAGGCGTAGTCGATGGGAAACGGGTCAATATTCCCGTACCGGACATGGTTGCGATGGGGGGACGAAGAAGGCTAGGTGAGCCAGGCGTTGGTAGTCCTGGTGAAAGTGAGTAGGCTGGGATCTTAGGTAAATCCGGGATCCTTTCAGGCCGAGACACGAGATGAACTGACCACGGTCAGGAAGTCACTGATGCCACGCTTCCAGGAAAAGCCTCTAAGCTTCAGATCATGTGCGACCGTACCCCAAACCGACACAGGTGGTCAGGGTGAGAATCCCAAGGCGCTTGAGAGAACTCGGGTGAAGGAACTAGGCAAAATGGTGCCGTAACTTCGGGAGAAGGCACGCCGGCGTAGGGTGAAGAGACTTGCTCTCCTAGCCCGAACCGGTCGAAGATACCAGGTGGCTGCAACTGTTTATTAAAAACACAGCACTCTGCTAACGCGCAAGCGGACGTATAGGGTGTGACGCCTGCCCGGTGCCGGAAGGTTAAATGATGGTGTTAGCCGTAAGGCGAAGCTCTTGATTGAAGCCCCGGTAAACGGCGGCCGTAACTATAACGGTCCTAAGGTAGCGAAATTCCTTGTCGGGTAAGTTCCGACCTGCACGAATGGCGTAATGATGGCCACGCTGTCTCCACCCGAGACTCAGTGAAATTGAAATCGCCGTGAAGATGCGGTGTACCCGCGGCTAGACGGAAAGACCCCGTGAACCTTTACTATAGCTTCACACTGGACGCTGATGTTGCCTGTGTAGGATAGCTGGGAGGCTTTGAAACTCGGACGCCAGTTCGGGCGGAGCCAACCTTGAAATACCAGCCTGGCATCATTGGCGTTCTCACTCAGGTCCGTTATCCGGATCGAGGACAGTGTGTGGTGGGTAGTTTGACTGGGGCGGTCTCCTCCTAAAGAGTAACGGAGGAGCACGAAGGTACCCTCAGCACGGTCGGACATCGTGCATTGAGTGCAAGAGCATAAGGGTGCTTGACTGCGAGACAGACACGTCGAGCAGGTGCGAAAGCAGGTTCTAGTGATCCGGTGGTTCTGTATGGAAGGGCCATCGCTCAACGGATAAAAGGTACTCCGGGGATAACAGGCTGATACCGCCCAAGAGTTCACATCGACGGCGGTGTTTGGCACCTCGATGTCGGCTCATCACATCCTGGGGCTGAAGTCGGTCCCAAGGGTATGGCTGTTCGCCATTTAAAGTGGTACGCGAGCTGGGTTTAGAACGTCGTGAGACAGTTCGGTCCCTATCTGCCGTGGGCGTTGGATGTTTGAGAAGGGCTGCTCCTAGTACGAGAGGACCGGAGTGGACGACCCTCTGGTGTTCCGGTTGTCACGCCAGTGGCATTGCCGGGTAGCTATGGTCGGACGGGATAACCGCTGAAAGCATCTAAGCGGGAAGCCCCCTTCAAGATGAGACATCCCTGAGGCCTAGAGCCTCCTGAAGGGCCCAGCGAGACCAGCTGGTTGATAGGCACGGTGTGGAAGCGCTGCAAGGCGTTGAGCTAACGTGTACTAATGGCCCGTGAGGCTTGACCCTATAACACCCAAGGGGTCTGGTCGTGATGATAACGTAGAGGTTGAGAGATCAACAGAACGCCGGATACGCAGCGTGTGGCCTGACTCACATGAGCAGGCGGCAGGCAATGAGACGATCACAAACAGCATGATGTACATTAACAGTTACGCCTGACGACCATAGCACGCGTGAACCACCTGATCCCTTGCCGAACTCAGAAGTGAAACCGCTTAGCGCCGATGGTAGTGTGGGGTCTCCCCATGCGAGAGTAGGTCATCGTCAGGCACTTATTAAACGAAGAACCCAGCCAATCGGCTGGGTTTTTTGTTTGCGTGGAAAAAAAGCCATTACTTTCCATAAAAATACAGATGTCTTAGAAACCTAAAACATGTGTTTTAAAGACATTTATAACAATAGGTTACGTATTTGGCATGGTATTGTTGCCAAGCAGCATCTAGTATTATGCTGCACGCACCCGAAGTAAAATCTCAGGAGGAGAATCGGTATGACGACGCAATTAGCCAAGAAGTTAGCAATCGCTCTGTTCATGGCCTTGATGGCAGGCGGACTGGTAGCTTGTGACGATCAAGGGCCGGCTGAAGAGGCTGGTGAAGACATTGATAACGCCACAGAAGATGCCGGTGAGAGCATGGAAGAGCTCGGCGAAGATATTGAAGAGGCAGCGGAAAACTAGGCCGAGCATTTGTTGATGAGTTAAACGAAGCAGTCGCTGAAAAGCGGCTGCTTTATTGTTTGTATCGCGCCTATTATGGTTAGCCTAAATAACGATAAAAATGGGGTGTCAACGTGCTGCTACAACGCGATAAAAGTTTGCTGTTAATGGTCGATTTCCAGGCGGGCCTGCTGCCTGTGATCGATGGTGGTCAAGAAGCCGTTAAGGAAGCAGCTTGGCTAGGGGAAATGGCGTGCTTGCTTGAGGTGCCGGTATGGTTAACAGAACAGTCTCCAGAGAAACTGGGAGGCTCCTCGGCAACCCTGCTGACCTGCTTGAATGACTATCAGCTTTGGCAGAAGCAGCATTTTGGGGCCATGGCGGAAGCTGAATTTCGTGAAGCACTAAACGCAACGGGAAAAACGCAGATCGTACTGTGTGGAACGGAAGCACATATCTGCGTGCTGCAAACGGGATTAGGGCTATTAGACGCAGGCTACGAGCTTTACTGGCTGAGTGATGCCTCTGCCAGTCGTCGGCCGCAAGAGGCTGCGTTTGCCCGAGAGCGCGCCTGCGCAAGGGGGGCTGTGGCGGTGACAGCGGATATGGTGGCTTATGAGTGGCTACAGCGCTGCGACACAGCGCTGTTTAAAGAGGCGCACCAGCGGTTTTTGAAGCCACGTTCAGCTCGCCCCGTACGTTTCTTCTAGGCTGTTTGCCTCGCTCTAGCGATCACTCTCCTTGCGAGTGAAAACGAAGGTATCACCCTCGGATGCCGAGGCATCGAAACGATAGCCTGCTACATCGAATGCTTTGAGTTGTTCTGGGTCGTTGACCTGTTGCTGAATCAGCCAGGCACTCATGAGTCCGCGGGCCTTTTTGGCGTAGAAGCTGATGATTTTAAAGGTGCCGTTTTTCTCATCTTTAAACACCGGCGTAATGACCCGAGCATTAAGCTGCTTGGTGTCTATCGCTTTGAAATACTCATTCGAAGCGAGATTCACCAGCACGTCAGAGCCGCTTTCAGTAATGGCCTCATTGAGCGCAGGCGTTAGTAGTGGCTTCCAGTAGGCATATAAATCCTTACCGGCACTGTTGGAAAGCTTAGTGCCCATCTCTAGCCGATAGGGCTGAATCAGATCCAGGGGCCGTAGCAGGCCATATAAGCCGGAGAGTATGCGCAAGTGGGACTGCGCATAACGGTTCTCTGCTTCGCTGAACCTTTCCGCTTGGAGGCCGGTATAGACGTCGCCCTGAAAAGCCTGCGCAGCGGGCTTGGCATTGCTCAGCGTGAAAGGGGGGCGCCACTCCTCAAAACGCGCCGCATTCAGCCCCGCCAATTTATCGCTGATGCCCATAAGTTCACTGATTTGCTGGGGCGAGTAGTCGCGCAAAATAGTGATCAGCGCTTGGCTGTGCTTTAGAAAGTCAGGTTGTGTCACCTGCTCAGTGGTCGGTGGGGTTTCAAAATCCAGCGTTTTAGCGGGAGAGATAACGCTCAGCATTGCATGCTCCTAAGGCCATCATAAGTGAACGTAGTATACCAAGCCTCGGCCAAGGCCGAGGCTATAGCTTCGATAGTTCTGGCGGAGCCGCTTACTGCCTACAGGCGGGGCTCAGCAGTAGCTTTAAGGGCAGGGATTCGGCATGCGGCGGTGAATATCTTCGATTGCCTCTAACACTTCGTTATCCAGTTTTAGGCTCTCGCTGGCAAGGTTGCTTTCCAACTGCTCCATTGTGGTGGCACCAATGATATTGCTGGTTAAAAAGCTGCGTGAGTTAACAAACGCCAGCGCCATTTGCGCGGGATCTAACTCGTGCTTCTCAGCAAGCGCAACGTAAGCCTGAGTGGCGGCTTCGGCTTCAGGCGAGGTGTAGCGCTTAAAGCGTTCATACAGCGTCAGGCGGCCTTTAGGTGGCTGCGCACCGTTGAGATATTTACCCGAGAGCACACCGAAACCTAGCGGCGAGTAGGCTAATAAGCCAACCTCTTCACGGTGGGCTATTTCAGCCAAGCCGACTTCAAAGGAGCGGTTAAGAAGGTTATAAGGATTTTGAATAGACGCCACGCGGGGTAAATCCAGCTTCTCGGCGAGCTGCAGTGAGCGCATTACGCCCCAAGGGGTATCATTAGAGAGCCCTATAGCCCGCACCTTGCCGGCATCAACCAGCTCTTTCAGCGCAGAGAGCGTCTCTTCTAACGGCGTCGCGTCTTCATCTTCGCTATGCACGTAACCCAGTTTGCCAAAGAAGTTGGTTTGCCGGTCTGGCCAGTGCAGTTGGTAAAGATCAACGTAATCGGTATTCAAGCGCTCCAGGCTGGTGTTAATGGCCTGATGAATATGCTCACGGGTTAAGCGCGGCCCGCCGCGGATATGGTCAAGTCCTGGGCCTGCGGCTTTGGTGGCTATGATGAGATCGTCTCGGGCGCCGCGCTGCTTTAGCCAACTGCCGATATAGCGTTCCGTCAGGCCCTGGGTCTCGGCCATGGGTGGGACGGGGTACATTTCTGCGGTATCAATAAAGTTGATGCCAAAGGCCACTGCCCGGTCAAGCTGCTCGTGGGCTTCGGCTTCGCTATTTTGCTCGCCAAACGTCATCGTGCCTAAGCAGAGTCGACTTACCTCCATGCCGGTTCTGCCAAGTGGGCGCGTTTGCATTTTCATCTCCTTCATAAGGCGGAATTGCCACAAGATAAGCCACTATTACCCAGATGGTAAACGGCGTATGAATGGCATGTTAGCGAGGCTCTTTGCAAGCAGCAAATTAATGGGGTTGAGTCGTCGCAAAGGCAGGCGTATGCTTGCCAGCCCATCGACCGGCTAAAGGCCGGTTTCTCGTGTGGTTGGCAGCTATTTTTGTGACTGCTAGCCCAAGATTCCAACAGACAGGCAGGGTGGTTTGCCATGCTGCAGGCATCAACGTTATTTACTCGGCTAGAGTTTCGCCTAGCTGAACGGCTGTTTCATAATCACTGGTTGTTGCCGCGATCAAAGCGCACCCAGCGTTTAACGATGTGCTTATTTAAGCGCTGTGCGGAGGCGGGTCACCCTGACGCGCTCTCTGTTTATGGCCATATGTTGTTTCATCGCAGTCAGACGCCCCAGGACAAAGCGCGCGGTGCGCGATACGTTCTGGAAGCGGCGCATGCCGGGGATGTAAAGTCACAGTACCAGGTGGCACAAATCCACGAGCACGGCTGTGCTCAATACCCGCGCCGCGAAGACTATGCGGTCACGTGGTACGCCCGTGCCGCTCAATCGGGGCACTATCTTGCGGCGGAGCGGCTTGCCCGCGCTTATCGCCTGGGTGAGTTAGGCTTGGCGGTAGATGGCGAGCGAGCGGCTTACTGGCAGCGACAGGCGGATCAGCCGACACTAAATGATGTGGCCGCTGCATGAAGCGTTACCGCATTTTGATTGAGTGAGGAAGGTTGTGTCCGAGACGCTACCCACAGTGCTAGATATTGAAGCGTCCGGATTTGGGCGTGGCAGTTATCCCATCGAAGTAGGCATCGCCCGCGCTGATGGGAGCTGCTGCGCTTTTCTCATTCAACCGCTGGAGGAGTGGACGCACTGGGATCCCAAGGCCGAACTGCTGCACGGCATCACCCGTGAGCGCCTTATTCAAGAGGGCTACCCGGTACGCCAGGTCGCCCACTGGCTGAACGATGAACTGCGCGAGCTGGGTAAGGCGTACAGCGATAGCTGGGGATACGATAACACCTGGCTATCGCTGCTCTTCCATCACGCGGGCATGCTGCCGCGTTTTCGCCTTGAGGCGCTAAGAATTCTGCTTAGCGAGGAGCAGCAGGCAGTGTGGAGCGACACCAAAGAAGCGCTGATCGCCGCACAAGGTATTCACCGCCACCGGGCAGGAGAAGATGCCCGCTTACTGCAGCTGACCTATCAGCATACCCGCAGGCTCACCGAGCACCCGGGACGTTAGTAACTCTCCCTCTCATCAGCTTTATAGTTTGGCTTCAAGCGCCTCAAGCAAGTCATGGGGTGACGGCGCGTCTAACAGCATCTCGCGGGTGGGAGATGCTAAAAAGCCATGATTAACCGTGCTGTCTAAAAAATTCAGTAGCGGCGAATAGAACTCGTCAATGTTCAGCAACCCCATGGGTTTTTCATGCAGGCCCAGATAGCCCCATGTCCATATTTCAAACAGCTCTTCCAAGGTGCCGATCCCGCCAGGTAAGGCGATAAAAGCGTCGGCATTGGCCGCCATGGTGGCTTTGCGTTCGTGCATATTGCGCACCCGAATCAGCTCACTTAAGCCAAAGTGGGCCTGTTCGCGCTCCACCAGGTGGTCGGGCATGACACCAATGACTTCACCACCAGCCTCAAGTGCTGCGTTAGCCAGCTCGCCCATCAGGCCAACGCGTGCCCCGCCATACACCAGCGTGTGGCCGCGTTCAGCGAGCGTGCGTCCCAGTTGATTGGTCGCCTGGCGGAAGGCAGGGCTGTTACCTTCACGGGAGCCAAGATAAACGCAAATTCGAGCCATTCGTTTATTCCCTGTCGTTAAAAAATGAACGTAACTAAAACCGTAGCCAAAAAGAAAACGAGATTACTACGAGGCTTAGGGTAAAAGGAGCTTAGGGTAAACAGCGGTCTACCTGGTAGTGCTCATCCATCCACTGCCCAATCACATTGTCACCGCAAAGGTGGTGGGCGTACTGGGTGTGCAGGCAGCGTATCTGGTGCCAGTTGCTGATTCCGCCAATACCACGCTCGGTCATCACCTTGGTGTAACCTAGCTTAGCGACTTCTTCGCGCTGAGCATCGCTCATAGCGTCCCAGCGGGCGGTCACATAGTCGCGATGGCTCTGTTGGTAAGCCTCAAGAAATTCGGGCTCTTCCTGCAGGCGTTGCTCGAGTGCTTTGATAACCCCAACGGCTTCGATGCGGGAAATCTCAACTTTCAGCACGTCGGAACAGAGCCAATACAGGGTGGGGAAGGGTTTACCATCGACAATCGGCGCCATACGCAGTACTAGCGGCGTACCTTCACCGTCGGTGGCGGCGACCGCTTCGATACCACGCGGTGCGCGGCCAAGCTGCTGGGCAATAATGGCGAGCTGACGTTCGTCAGGCGCTTGGTTGGTGCGTATCACCATTGGGTTGGTCTCTCACGAACGGTCGTCTTGAACAAATTTAGTCGAGCGTCCAACGGCACGGAAAAAGCAGCGATTGAGCTGTTCAGGCGACGCGACATAGCACCACGTCCGCTCACAGTATTCAGCGGCTCGTGCCATTAGCACGTCATAAAGGCGATTGAAGGGGGCATCATAATCGTAGGGGTCGGCACCAAACAAGCGGATATGCGGATAGTCGGCAAAGCGCTCAATAAAATAGCGCTCAAGGTCTGCCTCCACGGCGCGATGCTGGGCGACGTTGTCAGGGTCTATCCAGAGATTGTAGCGGATTGCCATTATAAGGCTCCTGTTGCCCCGTCAGTGCGGGGCAGCGTCAATCAGGCGGGCTCAGGCGCGTCTTGCAAGTGTGACGTTAGCGCCTCGCGTAGGTCACCCTCGATGGGCTTGGCGCACTTGGCCTGGTGGTCATACTGCACCATAACGGTATGCCCCAGGTTAGTGAGCTTGCCGTGCTGCCGCGCCTCTTGGGTCACTGTAAACGAGCTGGTGCCTAACCGCGTTAAGTAAGTCCGTATTTCGATATCGTGACCGTAAAACAGTTCAGCCCGGTAGTCGACCTCCATACGGGCCATAATCAAGCGCCACTGCTTAGGGTTTAAGTCAGGGGTAAAGAGTTTGAACAAGTCGTTCCGGGCAAGCTCAAACCACGCTGGCAGGCGGGTGTTGTTAATGTGCCCTAAGGCGTCGGTATCGTAAAAGGCGGGCTCAATGGTACGGGTAAACATGGCTTGTCCTTGTTATTAAAAAAACAGCTATTAGTACGGGTAGTCGCAACGGCAACGCTCAGCATTAACCCAAGCAAGCGCTTGGTCAAGAGTTCTTGGTCAAGCGGTGCGGCGTTGATACCACGCGGTGAGTTGCATCCACACCAGTAGCCATAGCGTGGCAGCTACGAAGCCGGCCAATGTGCCCCATAGCAATCCCAGTGTGCTGTAAGTATAGGAAACACATAGCGTGTAACTCAGTAACGAGCCAAGTCCCATCGGGTAGTGTTTGATGACCGTCGCCACCGGTGCTGCCCCATGGTTCAGGTGTAGGATCAGCAAAAAAGGCAGCATCGTGACGGGAAAGGCGGCCAACGTCCCCGCCCAGGCGGGCGGCAGCCAGTGGGCAAGGCTGGTAATGGTAAATATGATCACGGTGGCAAGTGCCGCGCGGGCGGCAAGCGCCGGTAATGAAAATGCTCTGCTGGCGGGTATCCTGATATCAGTAATGTTGCGAAATAAGCCGCTGAACAGAGCAATGGCACACAGTGTCACCAGCGTGCCGCTTAGGCGCGTGAAGTTAAACTGAGCGAGCAGTGTGCTAACGGCGAGCCAAGCAACCAAACCGCCCGCCACGCCGCCAATAACACCTTTAACACCAGGCTGTCGTCCAGCCAGCCAATAACCGGCCCCTAGCGCCATTGTGGCCGTAAACCCCGCCAGAGTATGCACTGCGCTTTGGGTCGCAAACTGAGGGGAAATCTCCAAGCCGATAAAAAATAGCGCCAACGCCGTGCCTAATGGATAGCCCGCTAGCAGGCCTGCCATGCGCGGGCTAGCGCGCACCGCTATCGCGCCTAGCCCCAGCACCATGCTGATAGAGAGCCCTAATTTCGCTAGCTGCCAAGTGAGAGGGACTTCAATCATGCGGCGTAATCCTTGCTGTTATTGTTTGCGGGCTGTCAGACTGTGGGCTCGTTACTTAAACCAAGCGCAGGCCTTGCTGGTCGCGCCAAGCGGCTTCAAGGGCGTCTTGTAGAGGCGCTTGCAAGTGCGCGGGGAGCGACTCCTGGGCCGCTTGCAGTGACTCAAACGAGCGGTTGCGCAACCAGCAGTACGCCCAGGCGCAAGCTTCGGCGTCGCTATCGGGGGTCGGACGAGCGGGCATTTGATTAAGCAGAAAAACCGCCGTGCGCGGCGCCCATAGCGGCATTTCCCCTAGCTCATCTTGGCTCCACTGCTCAAGGGTGGCGCCGCTGGGCGTGGCGTCGGGGGTGCCTAATTTCGCTACCCGTGCTGTCTCAGCCAAAATAAGCGCTAGTTGGTCAGTATCCGCTTGGCCTAACGAGCGCCATTGCCGCAACAGCGCCGATAGCCCCGCCCGCATCTTGGTATAAAAGTCATCTTGCGGCATGCTTGGCACAACCCCTATTGAATGAGTGAGATGTTTCATGGCCTACGATTTTGCCACGCCTGTAGAGCGACGCCACCCAGAAGGTGGCTGGGCATCGCAAAAATGGCACCGCTACGGCGACGAGGTACTACCCCTTTGGGTCGCCGATATGGATTTTCGCTCCCCGCCCGCGGTGATTGATGCGCTGCAGGCGCGAGTGGCCCACGGTGTCTATGGCTATGGCGAAGTGCCCGCTACGTTAACAGAAACCCTGTGTCAGTGGAGCGCCCACCACTATGACTGGCCTATTCAGTCGGCGTGGCAGCAGTGGCTGCCGGGCGTTGTGCCAGCGTTGCACTTGGCCGCGTTAGCGCTGACCGAGCCGGGCGACGGTGTATTGACGGTGGCGCCGATCTACCCGCCATTTTTAGACGTTGCCAAGCGCACCGGGCGACTACCCCAGCAGGCGATGCTGGCAGCGCCTTCAACACCCAATGAGCCTTGGCAGCTCGATATTGCTGCCTTGGAGGCCGCTATTACGCCACGTACGCGCTTGCTGCTATGGTGTCAGCCCCACAACCCTACGGGGCGTGTATGGCGGCATGAGGAGCTTGCCGCGTTGGCTGAGCTAGTGGAGCGCCACGACCTTTGGGTGGTCTCCGATGAGTTGCACTGTGACCTGTTATTAGACGAAGGCGCCCAGCACCGCCCGTTAGCCGCGGCATTTCCTCAATTAGCGAAGCGCACCATTACGCTATGGGCACCGTCGAAAACCTTTAATCTGGCGGGCTTAACCAGCGCTTGTGCGGTGATTCCCGATTCGGCACTGCGTGAGCGGTTTGCAGCGGCTACCAAAGGGTTACTTCCCGATGGCAACGTGCTCGGCTTGGTCGCGGCGGAAGCAGCGTATCGACATGGCGAGCCGTGGCGCCAGGAGCTGTTAAGCGTGCTACGTGAACATCGGGAGACGCTGCAGGCGCGGGTAGCGAGTTGGCCGGGGGTTACTTGGCGTGCGCCAGAGTCGACCTATCTTGCCTGGCTGGATATGCGCGAGGCAGGGCTAGGCGATGCGCCGCATAAGACGCTGCTAAAAGAGACGGGAGTCGCGCTTTCGGATGGGGCGGCCTTTGGCAGCCCCGGCTTTGTGCGGCTTAACTTTGGTACCACCGCTTCCCAGCTGGAAGCGGCGCTGTCGCGTATGGATTCCCTGCTGAAGGGGGATTGAAAGCCCCTAGTACAGCATCGCAAAGAGTTTGCGGCGGTAAGCAACGGTTAGCGGGTGTTCGGCGCCGAGTGCGTCGAACACCTGCAGCAGCGTTTTGCGCGCCGCGTCATCGTTATAGGCGCGATCCTGTTTCATCAGCGCCAGCAGCGCTTCCAGCCCTTCATCGTAATGACCGTCGGCCACTTGGCGCAGGGCGCGCTGGTATTGTGCTTCACTGTCAGTGCGATCGCCCAGCGCGGCGACCTCTTCGGCGCAGAGTGCCTGCTCGCTAAATTCGATGCTAGCGCGTACGCCCCGTGCAGGCGCCGCATCGCGCTCTTCCGGCGGCAGGTTATCCAGCACATCGCGGGCCTCATTGCCTTGCCCTTCTGCCAACAGTACTCGGGCGAACGCTACTTGATAGGCGTAGTGTTCGGGGTATTGCTCCATTAAGGTTTGGTAAATCTCGCGGGCGCCAGCGGTATCGCCTGCTTTCAGCGCCTCTTCCGCCTGCTCTTCTGGGGTGGGCGGTGCCTCACCTGGGGCCGGGAAGTAGCGGTTCAGCCACTCACGCACTTCTTTCTCCGGCAGAGCGCCCTGGAAGCCATCGACTAAACCGCCTTGGCTAATCAGCTTCACATCAGGCACCGACTGTACGCCCAATTGGCCGCCGATTTCAGGGTTCGCTTCGATATCGAGCTTGCCGAGCAGGAAAGCACCCGCGTACTCAACTACCAGCTTTTCCAGTATTGAAAGCAGAGTACTGCTGCCAGGGTGAGAAGGTGAGTAGCAGCCCAATAGCACGGGCACCTTCATGGAGGCTTCCAACACCTGCTGAATATTGCCTGCATTAAGCTCGATAATAACGTCTTCAGGGCGCACCGCCCCTTGGTTAGCGTCAGGCGTGGGAGCGTCGGCATTTCCGGTATCCGCAGTCAGCGGTTTACCTGAGCGGGGATCAATAATCTGCATGGGTAGACTCGGCATCAAAAAATGAACAATAGTTCCCCATGATATGCAGGCATGCCCGGGAGGATTCAAGGAAAGAGGGGGAAATAAAACCCAGGGCGCAATCATAGGCGCCCTGGTCGAGCATTTTTCTGGCAATGTTGCTGGTACTGTTTCGAGTACTGTTTCTGATACTGCTTAAGGAATGATGCGTTCAGCGCGAAGGCGGGCGAACAAGTCGAAAAACGCCGCACGGGTTTCGCGGAAATGGTCAAAGCCGAAATCACGGGATTTGGTCACATCGTTGACGCACTTAAGTTCGCGCCCCAGGTCGGCATCGGTGTGCCACCAGGAGGCCAGCTTGGAAACGTCAGGTTCAATCAGGTCGTGTTGTTCGGCCATTTCAGCCCAAGTTGGCGCAATGTCGGCCATTTGTATTTCAAGCGGTTGCGGCGTTTCCGGGCAGTCCGGCACTTCAAGGCCGAAAAACTCACCCATTTCATTCCATAGCCGACGCCAGCGGAAAATGTCGCCATTGACGGTGTTGAAGGCTTCGTTATGCGCCCCAGGCGATACTGCCGCCCACTCCATCTGCCGCGCCAGCACCAGCGAATCGGTTAGGTCGGTCAAAGCGTTCCACTGGGTCTGCGAGCCTGGGAAAATAAACGGCTTACCCGTGGCTTTGCAGATAGAGGCGTAAACCGCCAGCGTCACGCCCATATTCATGGCATTACCGCGGGCATAGCCGATCACGGTGTGCGGACGGTGCACGTTCCAGCTAAAGCCGTCCCGATCCGCTGCTGCGAACATGATGTCTTCGAGGGTGTAGTAGAAGTTCTCACCCGGTACGCGGGGCGCTGATTCACGAAATGGCGTCTCGGTCTTGCCACTACCGTAGTTCTCGAAGGCGCCTAGGTACTGCTTGGTGCCGGTGACCAGCGAGACATGGGCCACGCTTGCGTCCTGCAAGGCATCAAGCAGGTTGTGCATCATTGCGCCGTTGGCCTCGACGTTGGCCTTTTCATTTTCGCGCCGCACCCAAGTGCAATAAAACACGTGGGTGATGGGTAGCCCCGCCAATGCTTCAGCTGTGGCCTCGCGATCTAGCAGGTCGGCAGCGACGGGAATGACTCCTGCTTGATCAGAGGGGCGTCGAGATAATCCATAGACACTCCATCCGCTAGCGGTGAGGTAGCTAGCTAAGTTGCCGCCGGTAATACCGGTCGCGCCGACGACTAATGCGGTGCCTTTGCGCATGTTTAACTCCTGTTGCAGACAAGATTTTCGGAACGGGCACCGGAAATACATTTTGTGCCCGATGAAAAGCAGTCTGGTCGCCGATGATCATTGCTACAATTGGAAAAATCGCAAATCTTTATTGCGCTAGGAGCAACTTGATGGATCTCAATGCGCTACGCATCTTTGAGCGCGTCGCCGCGACCGGCAGCTTTACCGTCACTGCACGTCATTTTCATCGGGCGGTGTCGTCGGTCTCACGTCAGATTGCCTCTTTAGAGGAGGCGCTTGGCCAGCAGTTGTTCTACCGCCATACCCGGGCTGTGACGCTGACCGAAGCGGGGTGGCGTTACTATCAGGAAGTTCGCGAGATACTGGAGCGGCTCGACCTGGCGACCGAAGCGCTAATGGCGCCTAATACCGAGCCTAGCGGCATGCTACGTCTCAACGCCCCGGTGGCTTTCGGCCAGCGCCAAATCGTGCCTATCCTGCACCACTTCCAGCGCCGCTACCCGGCGATCAAAGCCGAACTGATGCTGACTGATCAACTGACCGACCCGGTGCGCGAGGGCATCGATATCACCTTTCGCGTCGGGGCATTGGCGGATTCCACCTTGGTGGCACGCCGCCTAGCGCCAATGAATTATGTGGTGGCCGCGGCGCCCGACTATTTGCAACGTTGTGGTACACCCACCCGCCCGGACGACCTGAGCCAGCATGACTGCTTACTTTACCAGGGCGAAATGGGCCGCCAGCGCTGGTATTTCAATACTGCTGATCAGTCACAAGCCTGCACTTATAAAGTCGACGGCAGCCTCTACAGCAACGATGCCGAGAGTTTGGTGCGCGCAGCATTAATGGGGCAGGGGCTGGTGATGTTTCCCACCTGGCTGATCGCTGACGAATTGGCATCCGGCGCACTGGTGCCGATACTCGAAGCGTGGGAGTGCGAAGTTATGCCGGGCAGGCGCGATATCCACGTGCTCTATGCTCAGCGTCGCCTACACACACACAAGGTAAGTGCATTTCTAGATCATCTGTTTGAGATGGTTGGGCCTACACCACACTGGGATCGCTGGCGTGAACAGCAGGATTAGCGCCGATAACACAGAAAAGGTGTCTGAGAATATTTAACCTGCAACCGCACATGCAACAACCGTCAATCTTCACGCATGGCTCGGGCCAACATGTCGTTGATGGGTTTGGCCAAATAGCTTGAAAAACTTCTTTCGCCTGTACGCAGCATCACTTCAGCTGGCATACCAGCGAGCAATTTCATGGTTTCGGTCATGTTTTCTTGCCCTACAGTGGTGACGCGCAGGCGCACCTTATAATAGCGGGCCCGGGTCGCTTCATCCTCGAAACTGTTGGCACTGACGTGGATAACCTCGCCGTCGATGACATTTGAAAGACGCTGGTTGAAAGCGCTGAAACGTATCTCGGCAGGCTGACCCATATAAAGGTGGTCGATATCATGGTCTGGCACTTTGGCTTCTACAATAAAGCCGACATCGGTTGGCACAATATCGAGCAGCGGATCACCGGAACGGATAACGCCGCCCAGCGTATGCACTTTTAACCCCACCACCGTTCCCGACACCGGTGCCAGCACCTCCGTGCGGTTCACCTTATCCATTAGGGCGGTGAGACGTTCTTCGGCGTCGGCCACTTCGGCTTGGATCTGGCGTAGGGCTTCGCCTACCTGCTGCTGAAACTCCTGCAGGCGAACCTGTTTTTGCAGCGCATTTTCACTGATTTGCGAATGCAGGCGAGCGACTTCTGAGGCGTGCTGGGCATTGATGCTTTGATATTCGAGGCTCTCGCGCTCCAGTTCGTGCATCCGCTGACTGCTGATCATGCCGTTTTGAAACAGTTTTCGGTGGTTGGCGACGTCGCCCTCAAGTGAGCTGATACGGCGCTGATTGATGGTCTGGGTATTGATCAATCCTTCAATCTGCTCATTCATTTGCACCATCTGCTCATCAAGAGAAGCAAGCGTGCTTGTGAGCGACTCCCGTCGGGAATCGAATAAACGGCGTTGTACTTCAAGCACCTCCCTCACACGGGGATAGTCCGAGGTGGTCAACTCCTCGGGAAAGTTGAGCGTTTCGGCGTCGCTGAGTTCAGCCAGTAGTCGGATCTCGGTCGCTCGGCTGATGAGATAGTCAGAGCGGGTGACCCGCAGTTGTGAGCGTACCTGGGTATCGTCCAACACCATCAGGATATCGCCCGTTTCAACATGATCACCATCTTCAACCTCGATGCTTTTGACAATACCGCCTTCCAAGTGCTGCACAGTCTTGGTGAAGCTCTCTACTGATACGGATCCTGGCGCCACAACGGAGACCGCAAGATTCGCGAACACCGACCAACTGCCAAAGCCTCCTAGGGCGATAATTAGGATGGCGATGCCCAGTCGGCGGTAGCGCGTATCCTCAACCGGCAGTGCATCGGGCTTTTCAGCTGCGGTATTGTTGCCTTGTGACTTTTGCATGTTCATTACTGAGCCTCCTCGCCGCCATGGCGACCGCGTGCACTGGGTTTTAGCGACGCCACGCGCTGAGGTGGCGTGGGGCGACCTCCATCTGCGGTCATGCGAGTAACTGGCGCTATTCTGGTGGGTGGCTTGAGCGAGGCGATTTGGCCCTCTTTCAACACTAATACTCGATCAACATTTCTAAGCAGGAGCGAACGGTGAGTAATGATCAGTGCCGTGGTGCCTTCCTGGCGTAGCCGAACGAGACAGTGAGCAAGGGAGTGCTCGCCCGCATCGTCCAGATTGGCATCGGGCTCGTCCAGAACTATCAGTACGGGGTGGCCATACAGCGCCCGCGCCAAGCCGATACGCTGGCGCTGGCCTGCGGAGAGGGCATTACCGCCATGGGAGAGCCAAGTGTCATAGCCGTTCGGCTGTTCGAGAATCATGTCATGCACACCGGCTCTCTGCGCCGCCAGTACCACTGCTTCAGGGTCGACTTCGTCAAAGCGAGCAATATTCTCCGAGATCGTGCCATCGAAGAGTTCAATATCCTGGGGCAGGTAGCCAATGTGGGGCCCCAGTGCCATGCGGTTCCACTGGGTGATATCGGCGCCATCCAGGCGAACACAGCCGAACTGGCTCGGCCAAATACCCAGCGCCACACGCGCAAGCGTCGACTTGCCGGAGGCGCTGGGCCCCACGATGGCGATGTGCTCGCCCTTGGCAATGGTTAGGTTGATATCGCGCAGGGTGGCCAGCTTCTGTCCAGGCGGCGCTGCCGTGACGCCATCAAGCGCGAGACGGCCCTTAGGTTTGGGAAGTGGCATACGCGGCTCTTCAGCAGGAATCGCCGTCAGTAGCTCACCGAGGCGCGCCTTGGCGGTACGAGCGCCAGCAAATCCCTTCCAGCCGTTAATCATTTGATCGATAGGCGCCAGCGCCCGCCCCATCAGAATGGATCCGGCAATCATCATGCCGGGCGTCAGGTCGCCCCCAAGTACCAGATAAGCCCCTAAGCCAAGAATCAACGACTGGAACATAAGCCTTAGCACCTTGGAGGTGTTGGTGATCAGCCCGGCTCTATCGCTGGCTTTGGATTGCAGAACCAGGTATTCGCGATGGCGAGCGCTCCACCGCCCCATGATGCCGGGCAGCATACCCATGGCGTGGAGCACCTCTGCATTTCTCAGATTGCTGTTAGCTAGATCCTGGGACATCACATGCTGACTGTTGGCATCGTTCAGAAGCGATTTGGTGGTGACTTCGTTAATGATGGCAAGTGTCGCCAGGATGATGCCTGCCCCCAAGGCGAAGAGCCCAAACCAGGGATGGAACAGCGCAAGCACACCGATATAGATCGGTACCCAAGGGGCATCGAAGAAAGCAAACAGGCCATTGCCGGAAAGAAATTGACGGAGTGTCGTCAGGTCATTCAGCGGTTGCGCCGAGGGCTTGCCGGGCATCATCAGTGAGCGTTTAAACATAGCCGAATACAAGCGCTGACTGATCTGGACATCGAGTTTGTTACCGATCCTTACGAGTATGCGCGAACGCATTAACTCTAGCCCGCCCATGACCATAAAAAGAAAGACCACAACCAGGGTCAGCATCAGCAGTGTTTCCTGGCTTCGTGTGGTGATGACCCGGTCGTAAACCTGCAGCATGTAGAGGGGCGGCACGAGCATCAGCAAGTTAATAAACAAACTAAATAGGCCAACGTAAAGGAAGCTGCTTCGGCAGGTGCTAAGCACTTTCTGCAGATCTGACCCCTCGCGTGAATTCAACATGGCTGAGCTCCAGGGCATTGTTGGATGTTCTTTAGGCCCAGCTCTCAACAACTGATAACAACGCCTTGCACAGTCATTAAGGGGGTCGCTATGAGAGGATTCATCGCCTGTTGGGCACCTATCTGCCTTTAAAGCAAAGCCACTCTTTTGTAATTGTTGTGTAAGTTGTTTGTTAGTTAGCGTATCAGGTTATTTTTAAAGGCAGGCTATTAATTTTTTAGTTTTGTTTGAGGTAATAACTAGTGTGCGTTTTTGCTAATCACCGAGATTTATCGTAAGACGAGGGCGTTATTTTTCTACTGAAAACCGCTTGTTTTTTTTGTCACCATATCCCCGCTTAACGCTCAGTACTTTTATGTGTTTATTATTATGATGTTGATTATATTGATTTTTTTAATATAACTTTAGCGATTTGCTGTAACAATTAGATACAAAATAGTGTTTCTCGCCGCCGCTTGCTACCCCTAAAAGCTCGATTAGACTCACGAAGTGTCACTCCGATTTGCCAGCGGTTTAAAGCTGTCTGCAAAGCGGTGAGGAAGAGAACATTGTAACAAGCGTTGTAACAAAGATTGAGGTGGTTACTCCCAGGCGCACGCGCTGGTGCGTTCGTAGAATTCTAATGAAAACCGTGAGGTGGACCATGTTTTCAATGTCATTTGTTTCCGGTCAGGCGAAGTCTTTACTGGGAACCGTTCATGAAGGCGGGCGCTGGGGTAGAGATACGTTTCATGACCATCAGTTACACGTGGTTCCACATCCCAGCCCGTGGGAGTCGTCTATCCAAGCCATACGCTTGGCGTGGGAAGATGCTCGTAATGAAGTCTCGGTATTTGAGAGTTTCGAGCGGCCCTTCGTTTTCGAAAACTTGCCTATGCCAGCGTTGGGAAGGCTGAAAATGCGCCTGGAAGCAATGGATGAGTTCGGTAACGTGCTTCCTAGCTCAGACATGACGATAGATTTAGATGTGGTGCCAGAGAGTGATACGTCTCAAGAGACGCTTCCAGAGTCAAGAGAGGAAGCGTCTCTTGAGACTAAGAGTGCTGCGCTCGTCGATGACCTGATGCTTCCACAAGCTGACGGTGGTTTTGCGGTTCAGGCGGTGATAGCAGATACCTTCACTCCGATTCGGATTCAGGCAGAAGATGCTGACGACAGCGATGGTATCTCGGCGGTTATTACGGGCTCCGGTATTAACGTGGTCGATGACCCCGTCAGCCAGCCGAATGCGGTCAATGCCGACGGGCAAGCTTATGTGGACTATGGCGACGGTGTTAATGGTGGGGAAACACTGACATTCACGTTCAGCGTTGAAGAGGCGGGTGAGTACGAACTGGCGCTGGGCTATGCGCTTAGTCAAAACGACGATGGCAGCGATCGAAACCGGCCTCTACGGTTGGACGTCAATGGCGAGTTAGTGGATCGCATGTTCGATCTCCCCAGTACCACCCTGACGAGTACTTCAACCGACTTCAGCGACTACGGTGAACGTACCATTCGTGTACAGCTTGAGGCGGGCGAGAACACGGTAACCTTTACCTCTAACGGCGCTAGCGGCCCTAATGTTGACTACCTGGAAGTTCGCGCACCGGATCCGGATGTGTACGTTGTTCAGGCGGAAGATCTCGTGCTTTCGCCAGTGGCTGACAACGAAAACGGTGCGACCAACCGTGTGGTCACCGTGGACAACATCGCCGATTTTACCAATGGGTTAGAAACCTTCCGAGTGGGCGCCGAGGGCGCAAGCTATCTCGACTGGGCATTCAACAATGCCAATGCCTACGGCGAGTTCACTCTGGATGTCGCCACTTCGGGCACCTACAGCGTGACGGTGACTTATGCGACCAGTTCCGCGCGGCCGTTGGGTCTCTCCTTGGTGGATGAGGGTGTTTTGACCCCGCAAGGTACATTCAATTTCACCCCGACGGCGGAGCCGAACTACTACCCCGACGATGTCAGCGATGTGCCCACGGCCAATCAGCCAGCGGGCCCAACGGGTGGCAATCCAACTCGACAAACCGAGTGGGAAGGCTGGTCCACCGAAACCATTGAAATCTCCCTCGCCGCGGGCAGCAACACCCTACGCCTTGGCGGCGCCGCCAACGGCCCCAATATCGATAAGTTTGAGGTGGCGCTAGTGGCGGCAGACCCGGTCGCCCCCACGACGCCAGTGATCGATGCCATCGTGGTGCAGGCTGAGGACGCCGAACTCGGGGCTGGTAATGATGCAGGCACCTTGGTGCGCGATGCCGAGAACCCTGAAAGCGGGACAAGTTTTCAAGGACTTCGTCCTGATTATTCTGGCACCGGCTATGTCGACTACGGCAGTGCGCCGGGCGATAGCCTAACCTTCACGGTCAATGTCGCCGAAGCCGGCAGCTATGATCTGAACTTCCGCTATGCTAGCAGCGGCGACCGTCCGATGAGCCTTGCCGTCAACGGTTCGCCGCTGGCGCAGCAGGCCTTTGCGTCCACGGATCCCAACGCAACTAACCAAGCGCCAGAAGGCTTCGATGTGTGGGCTTATCAAAGCCTGACCACCGAGCTCGTTGCGGGCGACAATACCATTGTGCTGAGCATTCCCGCTGGGGCTGGCAGCGGCCCGAATCTCGACCGCCTGGAAGTCACCACCGCGGGCACCGGCCCGGTCGGCGATGTTCAGGCAGATGCCGACGAAGCGCCGCTGGCATTCAGCGCTGACAACAGCGTGATTAACGGTGCTACCGTGGGCGAGGCCGGTTTCAGTGTGACCGGGCTCGATGCAGACATTGCGACAGTGGGGATAAGCTTCGATGGCGGCGTCACCGTTGAGGAGGTAACGCCTAATACGGACGGCAGCTTCACTCTCGATCTTTCTGGCCGTGGCGACGGTGACCTCACAGCCACTCTGATCGCCATGGATGCCTTTGGTAACCGTGTCGAGCAGTCAATTGATCTTACCCTGGATACCACGGCTGATGAAGGCGATGATCTAGCCCTTGAGGGCCCGGCTGCCGAGATCCCGGATGGCGACAGTGCTACGGTCGTATTCGGTGTGGCGGGTATCGACGCCGGCTCGACCCTTGAAGTCAGCTTTGATGGCGGCGCGACGCGTCAACCTGTCACCAGCGATGGCGATAGCCTGTCGATTGACCTTAGCGGCCAGGGTTCAGGCGACGTGACGGTAACGCTGATTGTCACCGACGCGGCCGGTAACGAAGCCAGCGTGCAGGATACGGTGACGCTCGCCGCAGCATCTGGGCCGGTTACTCTCGATGTGGTCTTTGATGAAGCTTCGATTACTCCCTATAACGACACCCAGGACAACCCGGCAAGCGGTACCGGCGCAACGGTGGAAGATGACGGCGCCACGCTTTCGCTGACTGATAATGTCTGGAAGCGGGCAGAACTGCCAAGCAGCTACACCATTACCGGCCAGACATTGCTGACGCTGGATGTGGCGATTTCGGACGCGCCGGTACCGGAAATTGTCGCGATCGGTTTTGATAACGACGACAACCCCTTCAACGGTGGCAATAGCGTCTACCAACTAGGCGGCACCCAGACCCAAGGTGGTTTCGTTGATTTGCGCGGCCAAGGTGTCGACAACGGCGACGGTAGCTTCCGCTTTACCATAGACCTGTCGGCGCATGCCGGAATCACAATCGACTCGCTGGTATTCGTCAACGACGATGACGTAGGGGCCAAGGGCAGCTCAAGCTTCAGCACCGTGAGCCTATCTGAAGACGAGGGTGTGGACACCAACAGCGCGCCGCGCGTTGTCGGCGGCGGCATAGCCGACCTCAGTCTTGATGAAGGCGCCAACATCGAGGTCGATCTGCCCTTCGTCGATGATGATGGCGACGCGCTGAGCTACAGCTTCGTAGTGACCGATGGCGACGGCCAAGAGGTGGTCGTGGAAGGCCTGAGCGTCGCTGATCAAGTGTTGAGTGGCAGTCTCGAAGGGCTGGCACCCGGCGACTACACCATCTCGGTGACCGCCGATGACGGTACCGCCAGCACCTCGACCGACTTCACCCTAACGGTCGAGAACGTCAACGAGGCGCCGGTGGTCGAACCGATAGCGCTCGAACCTTACTTCGGTGAAGTGGGCGAGAGCTTCATCCAGATTCCGCTTTCGGACTTCGCCGAGCTGTTCTCCGACCCCGACGGCGATACCCTAACGCTCTCCGCCGAGGATTTGCCCGTCGGCCTTGAGGTAATAGACGGTATTATCCAGGGTATTCCCAGCCAAGGGGGCTCGTTCGATGTAGTGATTCGCGCCACCGATCCATCTGGCCTTTCAGCTACCCAAACGCTGAGCTTCGTTATCGAAGGCACGCAAGTAGGGGATGCCATCACCATTGAGGCGGAAAATTTCACTGACCTGGATGCCGCCAACTTGATCGTGACCGGCAGTGCGAGCGCATCCAATGAACAGCTGATCCGGTTAACCAGTAACGCGCCTGCCACCATCGGCACCGACTTGGCCGCCGGTGGTGTCGAGCCTGGCTGGTACGTGGCGCGGCTGTATGTGTTTGATGAAAACGATGGTGAAGGTGCATTGACGCTCACCATTGGCGATACCGTGCTGCAGGCGCGTAATAGTGCAAGTGATAGCCTAAGTTCCGATGTGGTGCTCAACGACAACTTTGGCACCATCGTGGGCAGCGGGCCAAGGGGGAATGCAGGGCAGAGTGGTAACCGCAAGGAGATCGTGTTTGAAACGCCCTTTGAGGTGACTGCTGGTGATTTAGCAAGTCTCGAATTGCGAGGTGCCGGTGGCGAACAAATGCGCATCGATTCGCTAACGTTCGAGCGAATCGATGAACCGGTTAACTCGGCGCCGACGCTTGAAGGCCTCTCTGCCGACGTTAGCGTCGACGAAAACAGCTCAGCCGTGGCTAACCTGGTGATCGACGATGCCGATGGTGACAGCCTGACCGTCACGCTGTCCGGTGCCGATGCGGCGCTATTTACTTACGATGAGGTGAGCGGGGAGCTTGCGTTCGTCAACCCGCCGGACGCCGAGCTGGCCGCCGACAGCAATGAAGACGGCATCTATGAGCTCACGGTGACCGTTTCCGACGGTGAAGATAGCGTTTCCCAGGACACTCTGATCACGGTGGCGGATATTAACGAAAGTATCGTCATCGATCAGACGGCTTATTCGATTGATGAGAACCTGACCGAGATCGGCGCGATTCCGGTGGTCGACGAAGATGGCGCTACGACAGGCCTTAACGCACCGGTATTTGCTATCACCGGCGGCATTGATGCACCGCTGTTCACCATCGATGCGTCGACCGGCGTACTGAGTTTCACCAGCGCCCGCGACTTCGAGCTTCCGGTGGATGACGATGAAGATGGCGTTTATGAAGTAGAGGTCACCGTTACCGACGGCGACCTGACCGACGTCCAGACGCTGGAAGTGACCGTGAATGACGTCGACGAAGACCCCTTGGCGCCGATCACCCTGCAAGGCGAGGAGGCGAGCGTCACCGATGTCGGTGGCACCGGCCAGGGGGCCGTCACGCGTGTGGTGGATGCCGACAATCCCGATGACTTCGGCAACTTCCGGGAGGGCGCGGTCGGCGACGCCTACCTGGACTTCGGCACCGACGCGGGCGATCAGATCACGTTCAATATCGACGCACCCGCAGCGGGTACCTACACGGCGACGATTCGTTATGCTAACGGCGCCGCCACACCTCGGCCACTCGACCTGACGGTCAATGGCAGTGCGCAACCGCAGGTGCCTTTTGCCAACGCGCCGGACGATGGCGTCAACGACCCCTGGGATGAATGGTTGGAGCAGGAGGTGCAGGTCACCTTTGAAGAGGGCGCCAATACCTTCACGCTGACCATCCCCACGGTGGCTAACGGTGGTACGAACAACGGCCCCAACATTGATCAGGTCGTGTTCAGCTTCGATGATGGTGATACGACCCCAGCGCCGTTCACCTTCGAGATTCAGGGCGAGGCGTTGTCGATCGACGATGATGAGCCTACTCCCGATACAGTGGTGCGTGACGCCAGCAATCCTGAAACAAACGAAGCGGCGGGCCCCGATGGGCTATGGGATGGCTATACCGGCACTGGCTATCTGGACATGGGTGGCGAAGCCGGTGATGCGGCCTTCTTTGACGTGAATGTCGAAGAAGCGGGCACCTATACCCTGAGCGTGCGCTACACCAATGGCGGTGGAGACGGTGCTGACCGGCCCATGAATATCCTGGTGGGCGGCGAGCCCCAGGGTGAGATGGCCTTCCCCATCACGGGTGAAGGCAACGCTGGCTGGTTGAACTGGCAAGAAGCCACTATCGAAGTTGAGCTTGAGGCGGGCAGCAATACGATTCGGCTTGAGAACGTGGGCAATGCAGGCCCCAACATCGATAGCCTGAGCGTCACGCGGGACGGTGTCGAGCCGCCGGATGTGGTGGAACCGGTTGACCGCTTTTCGGTCAAGATCAACTTCCAACCCGACGATGTAGCGATACCGGAAGGCTACATTGCCGACAACGGCAAAGCCTTCGGCACTCAGTCGGTGACCATCGACGGCCAGACCTACCAATATGGCTGGGTCACCGAGGCGTCGATCTACGATGACCAGCCCGGTACCATTCCATTAGATATTTCGAGCCTTACCAACGTGGCGGTCAACGACCGCACCGATGACATTGCGGGGCTTGATCCGCGTCAGGGCACCTATGCCCATTTTGACCAGCCTGGAAGCCAGTATGTGCGCGCTGGCTGGGAAATAGAGCTGGAAGACGGCTACTACGAGGTCACCATTTCGATTGGCGATACCTCTGGGCCGTACGACAGTCGTAATGTCCTGAATGCAGAAGGCGAGCTGTTCAACGATCCCTTCACTCCGTTCCGCCCTGACGACTTCCCGGCGGACAGTAATCCGGGCGACGACACCGAGGGCGTGCGCTCTGACTTGGTCACTCGCATCGTACAGGTGAGCGACGGTCGTCTGACGCTGGATTCGCTGGGTCTCGATAACGAGAATACTGAGATTCAGTACATTGAGATCCAGTCGCTTCCCGACCTAACCCCGGATGATGATCGTGAAGCGCCGCAGGACTATGCCTTCTTCACCGATGCCCGTGCTATTGCTGGCGTTGGGGAGAATGAAGTGGAGGTTGATCTCGACGGAGAAGATGGCGCTGTCCCCACCGGTGTTGATCCGACCTCGGATATCTTCGTGGGGATTTCAGTGGTCGATGGGCGTGGTGGTGCCTTGCTGGAAAGCCTAAACGACGGCTCGGTGAAGCTATTCGAAACGGTTACCGGTGAAGAGGTCTCGTTCAACGTTAATACGACCGGCGGCTTTGACTCACTGACCATCTCACCCAGCCAGATGCTCAAGCCGTTTACCAGCTATACGCTGGTGATCGATGGCTTCCAGGATCGCGGGCCCAACGATGATGCTGATGCGCCCACCCGGGAATTCCAGAAGTACACTAACACCTTCGTCACCGGTGAAGAGCCGGAAGTCGTCGCCCGCGACGTGGCCTTCAACGATGTGGTTGAGCTCAACGGTGCTGCCGACAATGCCTATGGCTTCACATCGCTCGAGATGAGCCCCGACGGCGCCTTCATGTACATCGCGACCATTGGCGGTGATCTGTTGCGCTACAACGTCGATCCGGTCGACGGCTCGCTATCCAACCGCCAGGACCTAAGCCTGCCGAACGATTACTTCGACCAGCCCGGGGAGAGTCAGCAACGTGGCATCATCGGCTTGGTGGTGGATCCCACCGACCCGAACGTGCTGTGGATCACCGATAACTACCCGATCCCGCTCAATGGGCGCGATAACGGTGTGCCGGAGTTCAGTGGTCGCATCACCAAGATCACGCTGGACGGCGGTAGTGATTTTTCCGGTACCGCCGAGCCCTACATCACCGGGCTGCCACGCTCCAACGGCGACCATGTGACCAATAGCCTCGAGTTCCGCGCCAATCCGGACTATGACGCCGACACCAACCCTGACGTGCCGACGCACCTGCTGTATCTGATTCAGGGCTCCAACTCGGCCATGGGTGAGCCGGATAGCGCCTGGGGCAACCGTCCTGAGCGTCTGCTGAATGCCGCGGTCATGGAGATCGACCCGACCCGTGATGCGCCGCCTGGGGGCTTTGATGTCTCCACCGAACCGGTGCCCGACAATGGCCAGAACACCCGCTACGATGACCCGGATGGCCATCCCAAGGATGATCCTATCCCCATGGGCAACGGCGAGTTTCTGGTGTTCGATGAACGCGGTGTGGCCACGGTGCAGGATGCCGACGGTACCGTGCTCCAGAGCTACTACGACCCCTACGCCGAAGGCGCGGTGCTAACGATCTTCGCCACCGGGGCGCGCAACGCCTACGATCTGGTATGGCACTCCAATGGCTTCCTGTACGTGCCGACTAACGGCTCGGCGGCGGGAGGCAACGTGCCGGACGACCCCTCAACGCCAGAGAACGAGCGTTACACCAACGTCGAGAAGCAGGACGACTATCTGTTCAAGGTCGTCGAAGGGGGGTATTACGGTCACCCCAATCCGCTCCGGGATGAGTACATCATGAACGGTGGCAACCCCACCGGGGGCACTGACCCTAACCAGGTTGATAGCTACCCAACCGGAACGAATCCCGAGGGGAACTACGATATCTCCGGTGTCTACTCGCTGGGCGAGAACCGTTCACCCAACGGTGCGGTGGAATACACTAGCGGTATCTTCGGCGGTAATCTACAGGGCAATCTGCTGTTCACCGAATACTCCGGTGGTGATGACGTGCGTAGCATTACCCTTGATGCCAACGGCAACGTGATTGGCGACGATGTGCTGCGCGATCCTGAAGGTAACGTTATCAGCTACGTCGATCCGCTGGATATTATCGAGAACCCGGTGACCGGCCAGCTCTATCTACTGACCTTGAACCGGGGTAATGGGCAGAGCCAAATCATCCGCCTCGACCCGGCACCGGGCGGTGTCGTTGATCCGGTTGATCCCGATCCGGGCGACGATCTGGTATCGCTGTTGGTCATCCAGGCTGAAGATAACACCCCCAATGACGGCACTGCGGTGACGATCGCCGAGGGTGGCGGCGCGGAAATCCAGATTCGTGACATTGATAATCCAGAATCCACTGCAGGGCTACCTAACGGACTGCGCCCCGGCGCCTTTGGTCTGGATGGCAATACCAACGGTGATGACGGGGTGCCCGGCGGCTATGCAGACTTCGGTGCCACCAATGCCGATTTCCTCACGTTCAGCTTTAATCTTAATGCCGACCAGGCCGGTGAGTCGGTGCTGCGGCTGCGCTATGCCAATGGTGGTACCGCTGATCGACCGCTTGAGGTATTCGTCAACAACGTTAGCGTCGGAGTGTTCGACTTTAGTCCTCCTCCAGGGCTGACTGGCGATGCGGCCTGGGCCGAGTGGCTGACCGAAGACGTGGCAGCGTCGCTGGTGGTGGGAGAAAATACCGTCCGGTTGCAGTCTACGGATAATACCGGCCCCAACATTGACCAGCTTGAAGTGCTGCAGTCGCCGCCGGATACCACGCCAAGCTTCACCGAATATGAGGCTGAGGACGCCTTGCTTGATGGCCCTGTAGTGGTGCCGGAAAGCGCTGATGACCGCAACGCCTCTGGCGAAGGCTACGTTGATTTCGATGGCACAGGCGATCAGACCATCACCTGGACTGTCGATGTCAATGAGACCGGCAACTACGAAATCGGCTTCCGCTACGCCCTGGCGGCGAGCAAAGCCGACCGCCCGATGGAAGTGACCATCAACGGCGTTAACTTAGGGCTGGTCAACTTCGTCGGCCAGAGCAATGAGGCGGAAAACGACTGGTTCTTCCAGGAGCTATTGGTCAACCTGCAAGCGGGCAGCAACACCATCAGCGTCACGGCACCTGAGGCCAACGGTCCCAATGTGGATCTGCTTCGGGTTCCAGATGCACCTACCGACACCTTTATGCCGGTGTACGCCGATGTCTCCGACGGTGCGCGCATTGAGCTGGAGAGTGGCGACAATGCGCGCACAATCAACGACCTGACGGCCGATTTCTACTTTACGGTGGATGCCGATGGCCTTTATCGCCTGGATCTTGCGGCTAATGCCGGTGCCAACGACGGCCAGGGCTTGACCCTGACGCTTAACGGTCAGCCAGTGGATGTACTGGCCTATCCGGGCCAGGGGGATGCCGGGGAAGAAGGCACCTATGTCGAGCTTGAGGCGGGCGTGGAGTACAACCTGCGAGTGGTTTCGACTGCCGATGGTGCCGATGAACTGGACTATCTTGATGTGACACCGGTCTTGGGTAATGACAACGCCGACATTGCCATCCAAAGCGGCGATGCTGCCTACTACTCTGACCGGCTGCACTTCAGCTACCTGGAGAACAATAGCGCCTCGAACCCTGATCGGGACTTCAAAGAGAGCGCAACGGTAACGATTTCTAACACCGGAAGCGAGACATTGGAGATTCTCGATGCCGATATCGATGGCCCGTTCGTGCTACAAAACCCGAGTATCTTCGAAGGCTTGACGCTCGCCGCTGGAGAGTCGCTGGAGGTGACGGTGCTGTTTGACCGTGACAGTTACAACCCGCCAACCAACGACGCTGGTGACGGAGTGTTCGAAGGGCGCATTCGTCTGACGACCAACGATGCCGACTCGCCGATTGCCGAAATTCACATGGCAGGCTTCTGGCAGGCGCGAGACGAGGGCGGTTGGGAACCCAATGTTAACGAGGTCTGGGAAGTCTTCGGCTTCGGTAACCGCATCGATGGCCTGACCACAGTGGGAGGCGGCGAAAACTCCGTGCTCAATGACTTCGACCTTTATCGCCCCGTCAACGACGACGAGGTACTGTCGCGCTACTGGACGCTGGCCGACGGTGCTGGCGAGGCGAAGATCACCCAATTGGCGGCTTATCATGGGGATGGTGGCGCGACGTTGGGCATTCACAATCCTGGGAATAAAAACCAGGACATCATCTTCAGTAACCATGCCGGCGACAACAACCAAAGCCTTCTGCCGATTAAAGGAAATGGTGATTTCGCTACCGCGAGTTTCTCGCTTGCCGATATTCCTAGCGGTTGGGCCGGCCAGGGTGTGTTTGGCATTGAAGTGGCGAACCTGTCCACCGACCCATCGCTGAACCCCGAGGGGGGCGGCACGCCGCCGGCCGATGCCGAGGGTATCGAGCGTGGCTACACGGTGCGCATGTTCCGTGCGCTGGACGCCGAGGGCAATGTGATTCCCAATACCTACCTGGGCGTCATGGATTACACCGGCATCAACTACGACTACAACGACAACATGTTCCTCATTGAGGGCGTGAAGCCGGTGACCGGTGGTGAGCTGACGGTAATCAATAATGACGGCATACCGTCCAATGATCGCCTGGTGATGTCGCGCATCGAGAATCCGGCCAACGCCGCGCAGGAAGTGCACGACGAAGTCACCATCACGATCAGAAACGATGGCTTCGAAACCCTTGATATCAACAGCATTGAAGTCAGTGATACCACCCTGTTCGAGCTGACGGAGGCGTTCGCGGCGATTAGCCTGGAGCCGGGCGAGTCCATCGACGTAACGGTGCGCTTCATCGCCGATGACCCCAACGATGCCAGCCTGTACGAGGCAAGCCTGGTCATCAACTCAAGCGATGCTGATGAGGGCGAGAAGGTCATCCAACTCGCCGGTTTGGCCCAGAACCAGTCCGAGAGCGGCCAGGAACCACTCGTTCAGGAGATCATCAACGCCTTCGGCTACACCACCAATGTGGCCGAGGGGCAGATGAATCAGGGCGGGCTGGTGGAAGCCAATGGCGACGAGATCCTGTCGCCTTACTTCCAGCGTGCTGACGGTAGCTCGCCGATCAAGATCACCCAACTGGCGGCCTACCACACCCAAGGCGACGTGGCCCGCCTGTTCATCCACGACGTGGATAGCCGGGATCTCGACGAGATTCTGGCCCACGATGAGGCCGATGGTCAGACGCTACTGCCGCGCACGCTCAACAATGGCGATCTCTTGACCACGACGACGTTGGATCGCGATGCACCCTTTGGGTTCTTCGCTGAGATTTCGGGTCGCCAGGGCTATATTTCCTGGTCGGATCCGGATGCCAACCTTTATGAGGACACCATTGATGCTATCGGCAATCCGGGCACCAATCTCAACTGGGACGAGAACGACGGCCATCTGATTCGCGTCTATATCGCCAAGGATGCTGCCGGTAACGTGATTCCAGATACCTATATCGTGATTCAGGATTACGCGGGGGTGAACTACGACTACAACGACAATATCTTCCTGGTCGAGAACGTCCAGACCTATGATCCCACCGGGGCGGAGGATGCTGACGGCAATGGCCGGGTGGATCTGTACGACGACGATGACAACGACGGCATACCGAACTTCCTCGACAACCCCGAACCGGTCGGTCAAACCGCCTTCAATGACAGTGAAACTGCATGGGCGGTGGGCAGCGATGGCTTGACGCTCGAAGCCAAGCTTTATGATAACGGCGGCCAGGGGGTGGCGTATAACGACACCACCGCTGCGCACCAGGGGGCGGCCTTCCGCGCCGACGAAGCGGTGGATATCTCCAACGGCACCGAGGCGCTTGGCTACATTGCCGATGGCGAGTGGGTCGAATACACCCTCAACGTAGAGACAGCGGGCACTTATACGCTTAGCTTCTCAACGTCTGCGGTCACCGACGGCAAGACCATCACCGCGGCCTTTGAACAGGGTGGTGGCTTCTATACCCCGGCGCAGGTACAGGATCTGCCTAACACCGGTAGCTTCACCAGCTTCCAGACCGTTGGTCCTCTTACCTTTGAACTGGAAGAGGGCGAGCAGGTGCTAAGACTGACCTTTAACGGTGGCCAGTTGGATCTGGCCTCGTTCACCCTGGACTTTGAAGCACCAGTGAACGATGGACAGAGCGCCTTTAATGACACCCAGACTGCCTGGGAGGTTGGCGCGGAGGGCTTGAGTCTGGAAGCGCGCTTCTATGACAACGGTGGTCAGGACGTCGCCTATAACGATACCACCGCCGCTCATCAGGGCGATGCCTTCCGCTCCGACGAGGCGGTGGATATCTCCACGCCCTCGCAGGCGATCGGTTTCATCGAGGACGGCGAGTGGGTGGAATACACCATCAATGTGGCGGAAGACGGCGTTTACGACCTCGACTTCCTGACCTCTATGGCTTCCTCCAACCCAGCCGCACGCTCGATTACCGCAAGCTTCGCCAAGGGCGATACGCCCTACGTGACGGCTTCATCGGTCGGGGTATCGCCAACGGGAAGCTGGACCTCCTTCACCCAGACCGATACCACCCAGGTAACGCTCGAAGCCGGTGAGCAGGTGCTACGGCTAACCTTCAATGGCGGGCCCATGGATCTCGCATCGTTCAACTTAGTGCCCGTTGATCAAACCCCGGTCAATCAGGCGCCTGAGGTGGAGGCAGGTATTAATGACATCACGATGGTGGAAGGCGAAGCGATCAACTTCAGTCTACCTGAGGATGCTTTTGTCGATGACGATGGGGATAGCTTGACTTATACCGCCAGCGGCCTGCCCAGCGGAATCTCTATGTCAACGGAAGGCGTGTTCTCGGGGACGGCCACTAGCGCGGGAAGCTTCGACATTATCGTGACTGCCTCGGATGGTCAGGATAGCGTTCAGGCAGCGTTCACGTTAGCGGTAGAAGAGGCCCCGGTCGTCGACGGCCAGCAAGCTTTCACGGATGACGGAACTCCCTGGCAGGTGGGTAGTGACTTCACGCTAGATGCGGTCAACTACGATGAAGGAGGGCAGGACGTTGCTTATAACGATGCCGAGGCTGATCAGATTGGATCGGATTTCCGCCCCGGTGATGGTGTGGATATCGTCGGTGACGGTGACGCTATTGGCTGGGTGGACGAGGGCGAATGGGTGGAATACACCCTTAACATCCAACAGGCTGGGGTCTACGACCTTTCGTTCTTGTCTGCCCTTGGTGATAGCAGCGGTGCACAGCGCAGCATCACGGCGACCTTTACTAAAGGCGACGGCACGCCCTACGCGTCGATTGACCCGGTGGTGATATCGCCGACAGGTGGCTGGGGCAATTTCCAGCCCACTGATGCCACCCAGGTAGCGTTAGAGACCGGTGAGCAGGTGCTGCGATTGACCTTCAATGGCGGGTCGCAGGATCTGGCTTCGTTCAGCTTGGCGCGTGATGGTCAGCAGGCTTTCAATGCAGGCGGCACTCCATGGGTGGTGGATGCTGATGAAGGTTTGACGCTTAATGCGGCTCTGTTCGACGAAGGTGGCCAGGACGTTGCCTATAACGATGCTGATGCTGTTCAGATTGGATCGGATTTCCGCCCGGATGAAGGGGTAGATATTGTTGGGCAGGGCGAGGCGATAGGCTGGGTCGATGAAGGTGAATGGGTGGAATACACCATCAATGTCGAACAAGCTGGCAGTCACACCCTGTCGTTCGTGACCTCGTCACCCAATGATGGCCGCACCATCTCTGCTGCAGTTGAACAGGATGGCGTCTTTTACGAACAGTCCGCCCCGGCGTCGGTGCCGAACTCTGGCGCCTGGGGAATCTATGTGGACGGGCCTTCGCTGACGCTGGATCTTGAAGAGGGTGTCCAGGTGTTGCGACTTACCTTTAACGGTGGTTCTCAGGATCTGGCTACGTTTCAGATCAGTCGCGATCCTGATGTAAGTGCGGCCAGTGTGTTGAACATGGATATGATGAACATGGCCAGCGATATGAGTGATGGTTCGTTCATGGAGGAAGAACTCGTTGCGATGAGTGATGATGTGAGCATCAGCGGCGTGCAGGAAAATGACCAAGGCGCCTTGATGTAATGCTCGAATCATATAGCACTTGCTAGAGTCTGCGAGGCGGTGCTGATGAGATAAAAAGTGCTAATCAAGCCTGCGAGAAATCGCAGGCTTGAATTGTGCAGTGAATATGGTTTGCCACTGTCGGCGGTGTGATCCCCTTTTCTCTATGGGCTGCGCAAGAAGCCCGCTGAGTGACAGCAAAGGATGGGATTGTGTCTAGGCAAATTCGATCAGTTCGTGGCGCAAAAGGAGCCAACTACGTATGTGGCCATCGCCCTGATCCATGGCAGTATGCACTGCTCAAACGCATGATTTTCGAAATTGGGGGAGTGCAGTCGACTGAAGGGACGCTAGAAGAGATTGCTGAGGCAATAGTGAAAGCTAATGTACTAGAGGAAATTAGCCGACACATAAAAACAAAAAAGGCAGACCAGTAAGTAACTGATCTGCCTTTCAAAATATTGGTAGCGGGGACCGGATTTGAACCGATGACGGTTATGAGACTGATGAAATAGGGACATATTATATGTCCTAAAATTACGTTTAATGCTCTAAAATCATCATTAGGAAGGGTTTTTTCTGGGTTGCGTTCGTTGAGGCCGTGTCATTTAAGAGCACATGAGGGAGCTTATAGTTGGCACAAAACTTGGGGAAATTCCTTGAAAGGAAGTGACCTTCGGGCCAATCACAGGGCACAGTCAAGCTGATGAGGTAGGTCGAACGTAGATGACCTTATGCCTCAGTTTCCTGAAAGCCAAGATCGAGTAATCCTGGCCGTAAATCAACTAACGCACTGGCTGGCACACCAAGCCAAAACAGGTTCCGGGCACGGGTTACCGCAACATAGCCAATACGCCCAATCTCTGTATCCACGCCGTTCATTAAGCCTTCGGCATGTTCCTTATTTGTCAAATACAACACTGCATCCAGACTTTCTCCCTTCGCCTGATGAACTGTGTCAACGCGAATGCGGGGTCGGTCATTATTCCCATTCAGGTCAGCGGCAGATAGTAACGGTCCATCAGGCAAATCTCTTGTAGTGAGCTTGCTACCAAGCTTATTAACGCTCGTCAGACCACAATCTTTATTAATTTGAGCCAGCAAAGTTTTGACTCTATTAAGTAATAGGGGGTGCCACTGCGCTTTTCCATTGAGCGATACACCGGGCAGTCCTGAATCAGGATTACGAGTAAAAGCCCAGATGAGCCGACGTAACGCCTGATCCTCACGTTGGGATGTGAGCTTAGCCAACATCCCATTTGGAGCATCAACGAGCAGGTTGACGATACCGATAGCCACCAGCCTGAATGCACCTTGATAGTCTTTAAAACGCTCGCGCAGGATTGCAGCCTGTGTAAACCGTTTGACGATGCCCCAACCTGGGGCCCCTTTGTTGCCAGCCAGTTTATCTGCCTGTTTGCGTCCGCGGCAGAGTACCGCCGAACGCTCCAGCCTAAGGCCAGCGGCCTCCACTGCTCTCTGAAACGAAACAATGAGTTGCTCTCTGTCATTCTTACCGTAAGCTACAAAGAAGGGACCATGGACTGTATCAGGCGCTTCCCTATCTGCGGCATCGGTTCGTCCGGCCAGATGGTTGGCCAGATCAAGGATTGGTGGCACGGACCGGAAGTTTCTCTTCAATTCGAGGCTATTTACGCCGTCACGTTGCCCGTACTTTGACAAGAACGCCCCATCAGCACTGGCAAATTCATAAATACCCTGATTTGGATCACCTATCAGTGAGACCTGACAACCAGCACTCACTAGCTGCTCGATGATGACCTGATGAACCGTTCCGATATCCTGAGCCTCGTCAATCAGGATATGCGGATAACGGCGAACCAGAGCACGCAGAATCCCAGGTTGATCTGCTAACGTGCGATAGCACCAGTAACGCCCGAGGTTGTGTGTGTAGGCACCGATCCGCCCAAGGCGATGCACCACGTCTGCAGCTTGGGCAGTATTGAGCCTGTGCATTTCACTTTTAATATCCGAGTAGCAGAAGTAGACACCTCCAGCGTCAATACCGACCTGCATTTCATTGATAGCGCGCGGGTAAGGATCCGTTTGAAAGGTGAATCCTTTCAGAAATGCTTCTCCACCGGTCACAAGGAAAGCCGTCTGTTGCGCGCCCATCGTCCGATAGGCATGAGGGCGCAACACGTTGCTGGTGATGAAAGTATCCAGCGTATCTATGTCCACGCGGTTGTTGACGTTGCTGCTGAGCCCCAGATCTTGATATTCCTTTCGGAAAGTATCTACAGCGACATTGGAGAAGGACAGGAGTGCCACACGTCCACGATGATTACCAAGTTTTTGACGAATATTGGCCAGACGTCGCACGGCAGTGAATGTCTTGCCGCTGCCAGCACAGGCAATTACTGACAAGGGCTCTACTGAGGCATCTATAACCTGCGTCTGCTCTTCGGAAGGGTGGTTCACTACTTGGCCTCCGCTGTTTGACAGGCATGAGAAATCGCATTCTGGATATACTCTGGCACTACAAAAGCGTTGCCTTCGGCAATAACTTGCGCAAGTGACTGGCCAAAGCGCCCCTTCTGCACATTATTTTGTTTGCGCTCAAACATGCCGCTGAATAGAGTCCGTGCTTTGGCTGCATCGCCTTCTTCCTCTTCGACCTTAGTCTGGAGGTCTTGCGCGATTCTCGGGTGCATATTTCTAAGTGCCGCCAGCATTGCGGTGCGATTAACGTCAACCAACGCCAGATCATATTCGAGAGTTTTGAGACCGCAGAAAACCTTAACGAGGGAATCCTCGTTTTTCTTCATCCTGGCGGTATTGTTTGAAACCCTAATTTCCTCGTCGAACGTGGGATAAACGGCCACCGTTTCTCCGGTTTCATCCGCTTCACTTACTGGATCCGCGTCGGTGATCACGGATACTGGAATTTTCAGGGCCTCCTCGCCAAACAGAGGCAAAAAAGAGTCAAAATTGAGTCCTTCGACACTGATCAGGCTGACGCCGTGCTTGCGCAGGTTATAGCCACACATTTCCGCGAGCACATTGACCAGCATCAATTCGGCCGCGCCTTCAACGAAGATGATACGACGGGCAAAAAACAGTTCAGCGCGGGTCACATCAAGGTAGCGTTCGAGCTTTTCTCTTTTTCCCCTTTCGAATTGGATGGTGCGTGGGAAGAAAGTCTCCACGCCAGTGGCTGTTTCGACCAGACATGTGAGGCTGTCGAGATTAGCAATGCTGGCGAAGTTGGGGGAATGGCTAGAAACAAACAACTGAACGGGCTTCTCACCCTCCCCATCTTGAATCGATTCCAGGTAATCTAGCAACACCGCCTGCAACTGCGGATGCAAGTGTGCCTCAGGCTCCTCAATGATCAGGCCTCGGTAACTCGCGTCAGCGTTCCTGGCCAGCTCACAGAGAACCACCGCCATGTAAATCAGATTGTTAAATCCAAGGCCGTTCTGTTCAATTTCGAAGTCGTCCACTACTAACGACAGGCGTGATGCCAGCTTCTGAAAATCGCTTCCGCTCAATCCCAAATCCAACACTTGGGCTAGCTGAGACCCTAGCATCGTGTCATGCCGACTTGTGATGGCCGAGTGAGCGGTAATAATCGGATCGTGGCCCCTTAGCTCTTCATCGAGCAGTTTAAGTGCTTCATTAATTCCATCACGACCTTCATCATCGGCAAGGAGCTGAAATAGTCGAGCCAGCTTGCTATGGCGATTGGGCTTGAGACCCTGTGAAGCATCTCTAAGAGGTGGCAGGTAGACACCGCGAAGGTTCTCGATCATATCCGCGGTCAGGCCTATCTCTTCATGGTCTCCACACCAACGCCTTACTCGCAGCCTGCCAATCTTGTCAGCTTCTGAATAACGGATGTTAATGTGAGCTTCAAACCTGCCATCTTCGTCCGGCTTCAGTGCTGCCAGAAAGTCGGCTTCGTCGTCTACGTCCAAATCCTGGAAGACGTACTTAAACTGGATGTCACCTGCCGGATCGCCCCCCTTTGGTCGATGCATATCGTCGTTGTTAAAGCGCGGGTATGGCTCGTCGTATCCTGCAAGTAGCGCGCGCAATGCATCAACAATAGCGGTCTTGCCAATGTTATTAGAGCCGACCAGGACGTTCAGCCCGGGCTGAAACTCAAGGTCAACAGATTGCAATTTTCTGAAGTTCGTTATTTTCAGTTTTGCTAGATACACTGATGTAGCGCCCCCTGTGGATCGGTTTTTAATTCATCCATTGTTATCACGACTGTGTAATCAACACATCACCTGCGCCCCATCCCAGAAAAGGTCCTAAGCGGTTACCCCAGCAATAGCATGCTTCTATACCAATGTGATACCCCAAGCCCAGGGGAGGAAAAGGGCTATTTCCGCTCCCTAAATAAATTTTATCCCGCTAGCCCTTTCTTAAGTCGTTTCAAACCTTCGCGGTTACTGGGAGGCCTCAGTAGCCTCAAGCCTGCCATATTTTGTAAACCTTGAGAGTGCTTACTAAAATTAGATATGGTTGTGGCAACAGGTACCTAAAGCTCACTAAAAATAAACGGTTTCGGGTACCGACAGCCTGAGAGAAGGCCGGTAAGCTATCTTTCAAACTTCACGGAGATAAGCACATGACCCACCTCAAGCCGCCAGCCTCTCCCCTAGCCGTTTGCGAAGACATTCTGCGAAAGAGTAAACAATACAATTTGGAGCATCACTGTTTGCCGAGTGAGAACAGAGTGATTGATAGACTGTTGAACAGAGGCCACGAGCTGGAAAGCGCCCATCTGGAACTGCACCGTAAGCTCGGCCATCACCCTCATGCACTGCAGGAATTTCTCGCCAAGCTTTTGAGTACAGCCGCATTTTGGAAACCGGAAGACATGAAGGCCGCCCGTGCTAGTCGATATCGTCTCATTGAGGTCAATCGGCAGATTGCGGACAAGGCTATGGAGCTCTCGACGCTGCTGGATGAGCGCAGCGTGCTCCATAATCATTCCGGCTTCGCCAGCAATACCCATTATCATGTCTGCGAAGTAATCGAAGAAGCCTCTGAACACAACCCTTTGTTTGGAATGGAGATTGGGGATAAGCTTAGCCGCTTACACTATCAATATGACCTAAAATATTGGCCATCACTAAGCGACTTCATGGACGAACTAGCCCAGGATGCTAGCGACGCAGATATTGAATACTGATCCGCTAACCAAGGCGGCCACGGAGAGCTCTAGATCGTCAAAAGGTGATTTTCTCAGGGCCTTCCTCGCTGCCATCGAGGAAAGCAGTGCTCAGGTGTTTGGGCGGCTGCCCAGTGACTTGAAGATCACGGACAATACCATGGCCTCCTTGATTAACTGCGCACTGGAGCTAAAGGTGGACGAGATGGCATCCACCGACTATGTGAAGCGCTTCCGGCAGAAGGAACGCGAGCGCAGTAGAAGGACATCCTATTGGACATCAGCCAGCAATTGAAAAGATGAAATAAACACTCTGCTCGGATATGCCTGATTCGAACAAAATTTCAACTTAAAAGTAGAGCGGTATAACCATATTGTATGTGCTATGCGTCACTTGCTGCATCAACGCAAATGCTCCCATCATGAACGCTAACCGGGTCTCACAGTGCAAATAGGTCGTTTATTATCACTGGCTGCTTTGCGCCGTATTGTGTGCATGCCATAGATAGGACGGATAACCTCTTGCCGAAATGCTAAATATAATTTTTCTTTAAGAGCTGAAAAAGTCGTAAGATCAGTCAGGTCTTATAGGCTTGGAGTACTCATTTTGCCAAACGTTTTTTTCTCATACTGTCACGCTGACGAGGTGCTGAGAGATCAGCTAGAAAAGCAGCTAGCGATGCTCAAGCGTCAAGGTGTTATCGACAGCTGGCACGATCGAAGAATTGATGCTGGTCAGGAGATCGACGCAGCCATTGATGAACATATCAACAGCGATGAGATAATTTTGCTGTTAGTGAGTCCTGATTTCATTGCTTCCGACTATTGCTACAACATAGAGATGGCGCGTGCCATGGAGCGCCACAACGCTAAGGAGGCAATCGTCATTCCAGTGATTTTGCGAGCATGCGATTGGCACCACGCCCCATTTGGAAAGCTGCTTGGCACCCCCCAGGATGGAAAGCCGGTCACTCTCTGGCCGGATAGGGACGAAGCATTGTTACAGGTCGCGAAGGAGGTTCGCAAAGCGGCTGAAAGGTGGCGAAGCACTCAATCAAGCGCCGAACGCGTGGATGTTGGGGCTTTGATGCATACCCAGCAGACTGTAGTTGCCGGCCCGCGTTCGAGTAACCTTCGAGTCGCTAAGACCTTTACTCAGCTGGACAAAGACCGGTTCCAAATCGACACTTTTGAATACATTGCGCGCTTTTTCGAAAACTCTCTGAATGAGCTCCAAGCACGGAACCCAGGCTACGAAGGTGTATTTCGTCGAATTGATGCTAATCGGTTTTTTGCGACCATCTACAAAGATGGTGAGAGCGTCGCGACGGCGACAGTGTATGTTGGAGGGCAAATGGGAGCAGGGATCTATTACAGTCAGGGTGGTGACTCTTTCAGCAGTAACTCCTTTAACGAGGCTCTTTCGGTGCAAGCAGACGACCAAGCCCTTTACCTAACGAGCATGGGAATGGCTTTCCAGGGGCGTCAACATCAGAAGCTATCTCAGGAAGGGGCAGCAGAAATGCTTTGGGAAATCGTTATCGCGCCACTTCAGCGTGCAAGATAACTTCTCTATCGGAAACTGGGCCCCTGCTGATTCATGGGTGGTAAACCCTATCCCAAAATAGGCATCGCATGGGATAGGCTATTCCGATGACTACCTTCTGAGGCTGCCTAGCGCTTGGGTGCTGAAACGCCTGTTGGGCCCATGTGCACTATGGAAGGTTGTGACATCAAACTCGTCAATTACCAGTGAGCAGTGATAGTTGCCTTTTGCCCACGATACCTACTTAGAGTTAAGCAACTGTATCCCTCAAAGTGGCCAAAGCTATTTGGGTGCACCGCTAGTTGATACCCTAAAAATGTTTTGCCACCACTTGTGAACCACGCCACTCAGGTAATCTCTGGTCTGCCGTGCATATAACGTTAAATGTTGCCTGGGCATGCAACATCTGTTCACGAAGTTTAGCAAGGCAGAATTTGTTTGGCTGGTGGCCACACCGTCTTTAGTCATACGAATAATCAAAAATGTCAGGGTGGCAGCTCTGGTGCGCGACTACTTTGGCTACTCGTGCTTGGTATCAATAGATATTGGTAGCTATCACTATTATTTATATGTTTTTTAGATATATAGTAACTGTCTATATAAGAATGAATAAGTCGTAATGGTAGAGCATACGTTCGCGGTCAAAAGAGACGATATAAGCACTGGTAAGCAAATAGCGCGCTTTGGCCACCCCTATCGCGATATATGCCAATGGGCTGCCCAGCATGATCTCAGTGATGCTCTGGAACTGGCCTTTTGGACGCTTGGATTGGATCACCAGGTCGTCGCGATTGGTAACCTGGTTAATGAATTTCACCATCCTGAATCAAAAGACATTCTGGCTCGATGGCGGCAAAATCCCACCCTTGCCTCGCTAGATGATCTGGCGAAAGCCATTCGTCAAGATCCCTTGATCAACCTTCAGTATCCTGCATTTCCTCATGCAGGAGACGCTACAAAAACGAAAAATACATATAAAGGCAGCCTTAAAGAGCAAACGTTTCTTATAACGTTAATTACTTACCCGCTGCCTGGGGCGGAGCAATCATCTGAATACGTGTTAAGGCGTGCGCTACGCTTGTGGTTGATCGCGCAGGCGGCGAATCGGGTAGTGACAGAGCATTGCTTAGCGGATCGAAATATCAGTACCGCAGCGCGCTTTTTGATTGCAGACCGCTATCAAGCGCAGTGGCAACTCGTTGATGATGTCTTGCGCCGTGCCCGACGTTACCTGACACCTGATACTTGGACATTTGAACGTTTTACTGACGCGTTGTCTTTGGCTGCTGAGCAGTACAAGCAAAGCCATACATTTGGTAAAAGTGGCACCGCATTCATCAATGCCATCATCGAGATTGCCAGTGGTGATACAAAAGCTTTCACCACTCAGCGCGATTTCCCTCCGCAGCCTTTTGTGCATGCTGAGTTATCTGCACCCATTTCTGAGCCGACACCGTTAATAAGCCTTGATGAGTCATCTGAACAGTTCATAGAAGTATGTCCTAACCCGGCGGGGTTGTTAGATGAAGAGGCTGATGAGGCGATTTATTTACTGCCGGTTGATGCAACAGATACTCAGGCTCAACAAGAACTGACAGGGCGTAGCTTTTATCAACAACAAGCGGAAACGTCCCATTACCTACCGTGGAGCTATTCCAAGCTTTTACCTCCTGAGCGTTTGCTGATTGAGCAGTGGCTTGCCCAGCAGCTCAAGCATACTGATCAACGAGAGCGATTGGGCGGAGCGTTAGTGTGGCTCGCGATACGTTTTTCGCGGTCTCTTAGCCAAGTGCTTTCAATGGGCATTGGAGACGAGGCCCAAGGGGAGTGGTCTTTAGCATCAAACCTCAAGCAGATGGTTCGCTTGTCGCCGCGTCGACGTAATGCATGGAAACCCGATATCGCCGCGCAACCTTACGTGGCAGCTGTTCAAGAAAAGCAGTGTGTTGGACTAATCCCCGAAGTAAGAGAGACGCTTGTAATCAGTAGTCAACCATTGTCCACCCAAGCCTCACTGGCAGAGTTGTGGCAAAGCGTATCGCCAGCCCAAAAAATTGAGGTGTGGTTTAATGAACGCATGCGCATAGCGTGCCCACGCGTTACCAGCGGAAAGCTTTCCGAGGTATGGGGCCAATCTGTTTTTGATGCCTCAGGCAATCACCATTTCGCGAGGATGCTAACCGCTCACCCCAATAGCGCGTTACCTGGTGCATGTAGCTATGCCAGCTGGGATATCGAGGCGATTGAGCAAGGGCTTGCATTACCTTATCAATTCCAGGGTGCCGAAACGTTACAATCGACGAATCAAGGCAGCTTGTTGGTACCGCTTGAAGCCCAGCTCAATAGGGCGATTAACGAAGCGACTCAGCAGCTCAAAGAAACATTAGAAGGCAATGATCTGGTGCGTCTACATAATCAGTGGACCAGCTACTGTGTCATGGCCCTCTATGCGGCAACGGGGAGTCGGTACCTTAAAGACCCTTTTGAAAGCCCACGGTTTTTTAATCACGACCTCCCTGCTATGTTTATTAATGATAAAGCGGAAGGCAGCGGTGTGCGGAATGGTCGTATGGTGCCTTTGGCCGATAAGGCGATTAAGTTTGTCGAGGCTTACCTCTCGTACCTCCAACGTCTCGCCAAGCATTTGTTGAGCACCCATCCTGCAATATCCTCACGAATTAACACGCTATTAGAATTGCCTGCGAAGGCTGAACAGCCCCTGTTCTTTTTACTTGATGAGTCGCTCAATTGGCACTCTATGTCAGCGACTGATCTACCAGGTGCCACCTTATTCGACTGGCCACTACCCCCCAATCTTTTCCGTCACCGACTAGCACAGCAATTACCCTTATTAGGCGTCGATAACGAAGTTGTGGATGGTTGGCTGGGGCATGCGGAAAAAAGTGTCGCCACCTATGGCGACACCTCGGCCCGCTGCTGGATGGACGATTGGACAGCCTATCGCAAAGAGGTCAACGAACTCTTTGAGCGACTATCGTTTGATTTGCTAGCACCACCTGCCTCCTTACCAATAGCTGCCGTGAGCAGCTTGCGTGATTCAGCGACATCTTCCCGGGCATTTGGGCAGCGTCTACGCGAAAAAAATCGTCGCTTGGCAACACGAAACGCTATCAGAGCAGCGCTTAACGATATTGAGTTGTTTTTAAAAGGGCGTGATATGGCCACGCTGTCCGCTGATGAGATCAATCAACTGGGGCGGCAAATGTTGCTTCAGCAGGGAAAAACGCCTTACCCCTCTGCAGCCTTACGGTTTAGTGTGCTGACACGCTTGCTAGAGCGGCATGAGTCACCGCATCGCCATGCGTTTCAGCGCCGTTACATTCCGATGTTGCCGGAAAAAACGCTGATTCATGAGCACGCGCCGGCTTACGCTGCATTAATGACTCAATTGACGCATTGGGCATCGACTATGCGTCCATATGCTACCCGAACCCACTGTTCTAAACGCCAGGCATTAGCGCTCGGCGCGTTACTTTTGTGTATTGAAAAACGTATTTGTTATATGCGCCTGCTGAAGGATGTGTGCCAAGGGGACAACTTTCGGCTGATATATCACCGTAAAACCTATTACTTGGAGTATAGCGAACAGTTAGATAGCACCAGCTGGCAAGCTCCCATACAGCGGCACACAGTGTCATATCATGTGGCATCACTACTAACTCACGGCCAACGCCTAACATCTACCAAAGCGCTCGATGATCCTTGGACGATCCCAAAACAAGCGCCGCCTTTGCCTGAGGCGTTGATCCAGTGCTGTGAGAGTCAAGAGTGTATAACGATCCAGCAGATACTTGGGCAGGCGGCCGCTATTGTCGATCAAGCCAATCTTCTGAGATTACCGGGCGTAGTGGCTGGCGCGTTAGCAGGGCGGATAGTGGCCACCAGCCTCCCTATGCAAGCGCACATTCGTATGGTGCACGGCAAATCGCTGATGTTCCCACCTTCAGCAGTCAACACTGAGGATTTGGAGCTCTCGACAGCGTTGCCAGCGCTATTACGAGCTAATGGCGATAAACATGAGCTGCAGCAACAGGCGGTACTTCTTTTTAAAGAGGTGAAGCAAATCTTGGATGGCTACACCAAGCCGCAGGCTAAAATAACGGCAAAATCGCTGGAGCAACTAGTAACACAGCGAAACGGTAAGGTAAGTAGTGCCATCATGCTGTTGGTCATCTGGATCGCAGCGGTTATCCGGAGTGGTAAGGGGCGAGCGGGCAGGCGCTTTAAGCCGTTCGAAAGCAGTAGTATCCATCGCTACTGGGGCGCGTTGCGTAAGCTTTTTGAGGAGCTTGCTTACGGTGTCGACCTGATTGCTCTCGGTAGTGAAGAAATCACCGCCTTTTATGCAGGTCTGATCGATTATCAAGAAACTCAGTTGAGCGATATGAGCTATTTTAGCCATCGTCTACGCTCTTTTCACCGCGTAGCCGCCTCTCTCGGCGTTGAAGAACCGGATTGGGATGAGCTACCCGTTGCAGAGCAAGGACGACACGTGCGTGCTGAAATGCTCTCAGAACGAGAATACCTTGAGACACTGAAGCGGATAGAAGCATCGCAACGAGACCCCGATATTGCGTGTTTACTTCAGTTTGTATTGCTATGCGCGTATCGCTTTGGTTTGCGGCTGGATGAAGCGAGAGGGTTGCTCAGGCGAGATTGGTGTGAATCTCATGGCTACTGCTGGGTATTGATTAGGAACAATCGTTATCGAACATTAAAAAGTGAGGCCTCTCGACGTGCTGTGCCGCTTTTGTTTCCTCTCGATGCGACAGAGCAACGTACGCTTAACGCTGTGCTTAATCGTCATGATGCGCTATTGGGTGGTGAGGCATCCCTTCCGCTGCTAGGCGAGATACGCAATGGGAAAGTCGAAGTAGCGCTCAGTGCAACAGCCATCAGCGCTGCTGAGATAGATGCGTTGCGTCACGTGAGTGGCAGCCCAACACTATCGCTCCATCACGCCCGTCATGCGTTTTACAACATAACGGCAGCCTCTCTGCTGCAGCTAAACACACCTGTCGCCACCAAAATAACTCAGCATATAGATAGCGCTAACATTCGTCAGATGGTGATGGGGCAGCAACATTACTGTTCGCGTCGCGTGATGATGGGGCTGGCGCGCTTAATGGGGCACCGCCAGCCATCGACTGGGCTGCTGAACTATAATCATTTAATTCTAGAATGGGCGGATGCGCTGACACCTGTTAAAGGGACAAATGGCAGCATTCTCAAAGAAGCAATCAAGCCGCAGGATTTTAAACGTTACACGCCGGCTGCTGTGCTACCTCAAGGACTTCCTTTATTTAACGACCCAACACCGCATTTATTGATGAAAGCGTTGCGATTAGGCGCGCTACGGCAGAATGTGCGACGATCGAGTGAGGCATTGGGATTGTCCCCGGTACATGCTGCTATCCTTGAAGGTGTTATTCAGGAAGCTGAAAGCAATATGCGCTTCAAAATTCGGGGAAAAGACCAATGGATAACATCGCAAGAATACCCCTTAGGACTGCTGCGCAGTATCAGCGACGCTGCATGGGATCGCCTGCTCGAGCATGCTAAAAAAATTGATGGCGAAACCTTAACGATTAATGGGGCACTAGAGCTCAGTGAGTTAGCTTGTCAGGTTGGACGGCACCGGCATCTACTGATGAGTGAAACGAGGCACGTGGCAGTTATCGCTCTTACTGTCAAAGCATTTAAAGTGTCTTCATCCAACTACGTCATTGTTGGAAAAAACTGCAGCGATGACGTAAAGCGAATGCTGCACTCGTATGGGTTGAAAGAGATAAGTGATACGGGTGTTCAGCTAGATATGTTTGAAGTCGTAAAGGGCGGTAGAGAGATGAAGTATCAGCAGTATGCCGGGCTGCTACTAGGTAAAAATGAACGCGATATTGTTAGAAATCGGTATGAGTTGGCAGTCGCTTACATAGTGACTGCCACTTATTTGTATATGAATAAAAGGTAGTTTGGCGTTAGCTAGATTGCAGCTGAAAGGTTTCGTACGGATTGTCATCGCTCGCAATAGAAAGAGTAGACAACACATATGTCTTTTGTTTGTTGGGGCCTTTGGGGTTTTCAAAACGATCGCCGGTATAGTATAGAATGTCGTTATTAACTTTTGCACAGGCTAATGTCATTATATGATCAGCATGGTTGCAGATTAGCGTGAAAGGTTTGCTTGATATTTTATTAGTTGAATCGATGCTGTAAAGAGAAATTGTGTTGTCGTATTCATCATATCCTGCTGGTACAGCATACCCTTCCATTGGCGTCGGTTTATGTGTTAAAAACGTTGGTGCACAATACTGACCGCTAACTAGGAGTTCCACTTTTGGTTGTGTTTTGTTATCTATTTCAGGTGATACGGTAAACGGATGCTTAATAGATCGTGCATTTTTTTTGTTAATGAATTTTTCAGAGTGTTCTGTAATAAATGCTTTGTCGTCTGATGATTGTTGATCGGTATAGGTGACGCTTAAAATATCTTTTTGCGTGATAACGGAGTACGTTATTTTGTAAGCTAAGAGGGCAAGCTTATGTGTGAGCGCTTCTTGATGGGGTTGGTTTTCTAAAAACAGCATGCCAATATATTTGTTTTTATGCTCGCCTTCTGTTTCTATGAAAAATTTATTTTCAATGCGGTCTTCGATGTCAGGTGATAGATCTTCGATGTATTTGGTTAAAATACTTTGTAAGTGGTAAGTGAAATCTTTTATTTCAGTATTTGCTAGATTTTCTGGGGTGCATTCGATGCCGTTGATATATTGAAGTTTTATAGCGTCTTCTAAAGAAACTACTTTTATGATGAGGTTTTCAGGATACTGAAAATGCGTTTTCTTTTGTTCTTTGGGCATGTTGTTCCTCAATACTTTAGGATCGAAAGGTTTAGGCTCTATGCTAAGGAAAATTGATATTGTGCAGTGAGATGTACTACCGCCTCCTTCTTATTTTTTACTATATATACGCAAAAATAATTTATCAGCTACTACATGTGCTCAAAAGGTTAAATAAACACAGTTTTTAATGCTATTTCCTAATTTAGCAACTATAGCTTCCGTACGCGTGATTAGCGTACATGCGGCAGTTCTTCCCATCGAGTGGTGTAGCTCGGAGTCCGGTGTTCAGAACGTAATGCCCAGGCATCGCCTGCACGTGGCAACCCTAGCTGTATTGTCCCTTGTCCTAACTCTCGATTGAACTGGTCGACAGTGGCCATCAGCCGATGCTGAGTTTTGCTTCGGCTTCTATTTGCGATGTTTCCGTTAGTGTAAGTTAACAGTTGGCTTTGGGAGAAAGGTCGAGGAGCATGACGTCGGCTTTATGGTAGGCGTAACCCTTACAGCCACAGCTGTCGAAGTCCTTGTGTGGCATGAAACAACTCGCGGCTTTCCCTCGTCGGGCGGTCTGATGTCGCCACTGTTGCTGGGTAAGACCAAGGCTAACGATAGACGTGATTCATGGATAAACGGAACCTAATGGAGCATTGGCACCCCGTAGTTTTCGACATCAAGCTTGAGCTATTTAATTGATGAGTCTATTATATCGGTATTGATATAATGGTTATGAAAATTGAGGAGTCAGCGTGGCGCGCAAGAAACCTGTTGCATTCGTCGGAGACTCTAAAGATAGGCTGCGCGACTTCCCTCTGGATGCCAAGAGAGAAGCGGGGTTTCAGATAGACAAAATTCAGTCTGGAGGTCAGTCAGACGATTTTCGTCCGATGCTCATTCAGACATTCATCTCGAAAGCGCCCATTGAACGATTCGATATAGGCGTTTTGATTGGGTTTTCCAGGCTTGATTAAAAACAGGGCAACGCCAGGTAGATGCGCCCACAACAGCACGGCGCGGCCACAAAATTTTTTCCATTATCCGTACGAATGGCGCTAGGTAGGCCACGTTGTAAAGCCAGGTGATCCAGAATCCGTGTTAACGACAGGCCGCCAATGGCACGTTCAGGCACGATAGCCACGGCTTCATGGGTAGCGTCGTCGACAACAGTGAGGTTCTTTATCACTGGCACGTCTGAGGTACGGTCAAAAACAAAATCCATTGGTCAGACCTGATTGGTGGCGCCAGGGCGAGCCAGTGGCTATCGCTCAGATGTAGGAACCTTCTTGCGCTTTCGTCGTTTTACCTGCAACCGAGCCGCCGCATAGAGGCGCTTGACGCGCTTATGATTGACCTGTTCCCCGGCTTGACGCAGCTTCAGGTAGATTATGCCCGCGCCATAACGACGATGCCGATCGGCCAAGGCCACAATGCGTTCACGCAATGCCTCATTGCGGTCAGGTGCCGATTGATAGCGCAATGCACTGGCACTCATACGGATGATACGGAGCGCTCGGCGCTCACTCAGGCCACGTGACACCATAAAGCGCACCACGTCTCGGCGTGTCGGGGCACTCACCACTTTTTCTCAGCGCCTCGCGAGTGACCTCCATTTCCAGTAGCGACTCGGCGAGCAGCTTTTTCAAGCGTCCATTTTCGGCTTCGAGTTCTTTGAGTCGTTTGGCATCGGGTACGCCCATGCCGCCAAACTTGCTGCGCCATAGATAGTAACTGGCTTCTGAGAAACCGTGCCGACGGCATAGCTCCTTGATGGGCAGCCCTGCTTCTGCTTCGCCCAAAAAACCAATGATCTGTTCTTCGCTGAAACGCTTCTTCATGTCCAATCTCCTGACGCATAGTTTCGGACGCTAAAGTGTAGCGCTACTCAATCTGAGGGTGATGTCGGGGCCGCACGGCGCTTAAATGAGCAACCTGTGGCCCGGCCTATAAGCGGTGAAACGACTTTCTTGTTTGCTCAATTGCCTGCTTTATCGGCTTGGAAATAGAGATTGTAATTGTCTGCTAGACATCGACATCACCCTCGACCTTGTTACGTCCACGTTGCTTTGCGCGATAGCTCTCAGCGTCAGCTCGATTGAGTACATCGTCGATCGTTGTATCCTCTTGGTGGAAATGACTGACCCCAATACTGGCGGTGACTTGCCATTGACGACCCTCTGCTTCGATAAAGCTAGCGGCAATACTGGCACGCAGAGATTCGGCGATGGTGAGCGCCCGCGCTGGCGTACAGCCTGGCAGTAAGACAGCAAATTCATCTCCACCTTGGCGAGCGGCATAATCACTGCTGCGAATCCCGCTCTGTACGATATGCGCAATCTGTTGAAGCATCTGATCGCCTAGCGCATGGCCTCCTTGATCGTTAACGGGCTTGAAGCGATCTAAATCAAACAGCAGGACGGCGGTAGGTTTGTCTTTTGACTGCCATTGCATCAGCAACTCTTCAAGATGCCTCGTTAGCCCGCGACGATTCAGTAAACGGGTGAGAGGATCATGCTCCGCTTCCCAGAGCTTTTGAGCATAGTCGTGGTGGTGCTGGGTGATATCGCGTACCGTACCCACGGTGCCGATAAACTGATCATCGACATGCACAGCCGCTGTTTGCACATCTAACCAGTACATCTCTCCATCGGCACTAAAGAAGCGGAACTGACGTTTAAAATCCGTTTGTTTAACGAGACTGCGTAACCAAGCGGTTCTGACCTCAGGGCGGTCATCGTGATGAATTTGATCGCTCCAATCTTGAAGGCTGCGAAGTGCCTCATCACCCAAAATCGCGTTCAGAGCGTCGTTGATAAAGGTCAGTTGACCGCGAGGGTTCGTCACAAACGTGCCTTGAGGCGAAGCGGATAACGTTCCCCTCAGCAAGGCTTCCCGCTCCGCTAAGTCATGCAAGCTTGCTTGGCGTGCAGCTTCAGTCATGTTGATCACATCAATAACGCGGCGCAGCTCTTTCATCGTGGTGGGGATATTCAATACAGAGCGGCGCCCGTCTTGAAGCTCTTGAATCTGTCGAGCAAGATGCGCCAAGGGGCGTAAAGCCAACCAAATCACTCCCCACACCAAGGGTAAAATCAGTGCTAGGATGCCCCAGACGTAGACAGTAATTTGCTTCATGCCCACAACAAGGGGGGCTTCGGCTTGTGCTTGCGGCAAATGCACGCCAACGATCCAGTTCGCAGGCCAAATTTGTCGATAGGCGACCAGTTGAGGTTCGCCAGCGATAGACTGACCTAAACTCTCGCCTTCCCAGCCATCCAACGCTTGCTCCAAGACGGGCGAAATGGTGTCAGGTAGCGTCACAATGGCTTCTTGTTGATTGGGAGCGTAAATACGCTGACCGGTTGCCGTTGTGATCGTGACATAGCCGCGATCGCCTAAGCGGAGCTTATCAAAGTTGTTGAACAGTTGGCTTTTCCTAAGATCGACCAATCCACCTAAAAAGCCTGTGTAGCGACCCGCGTCGTCGTGGAGGGGGACCAGCATCAGTACCAACGGCGTGTTAGTAATGCGTCCAACCAGGGGAGCGCTGACGTAAGGCGCTTTGAACGCATGCATAAACCGGGTATATTCACGATCAGCAAAATTGTTACCGCTGCGGCCTCCTTCAGCAGGCCACTCATCAACGACATCGCTACTTAAATCAAATACCAGCAGCGCTTCAAAGAGAGGTTCCATCGTGTACGCGTGCTGATCAAGAAGAGCTCCTTGCCTGGGAAACGACATTCTCTCTGCCAAACGCTCAAGCTCTTTGAAACGCTCATTCACCTGACGTGTGATTGAGTGGCTAATGAGCTCTGCCTCGTAGCGCAGATGCTGGTGGTTGGTCTCATTCACCAGGAACTTGCCCGCCTGCCAGCCAAACATGAGCACGATTAGGCAAAGCAAACTCCACAGCACCACAGCCCCCATAACCAAGCGCCCGCGTAGCGTCGCAAAGGGGAATGTGATCATGCGCAGGAGCGAATGCTGCACGCGCCGTCTTGGAGCGATGTTTTTATTCGATATCGATGTCATGAACGGTACCTAGCAGGCGAAGGTTCAACGCGATCGCGTATCGCCTATCTCGTATAAAGGTGTCTAGCCATCATAACTGTTGAAAAAGTGCTGAATTAGCTAACGTACCAACAAATGCTCAAGGAAGGCTAGATCCTTCACTCGCCGGCGGGTACGGCGCTACGTGTTTGGCGTAGCACTGGGATATGACGGCAAAAGGATAAGTAGAGAGCGTGGTAGGTCAGACGACCCTGTAGAGAAGAAACGACAGCACAAGCTAAACCATGGATGTCTAATTTGATGCGGCGCAAAATACCTTCTAAATTGATTTATGTTATGGCATGAAGCCTCTAGACAAGGATGTCACCCCCCATGGAAGGCCTAATTCCTTCTGATCTGTTCCATTTTATTGGCTCCAGCAGGAGCCTTTTTTCTTGTATCCAATATTTTAAAAGTTCCATCACTGTTAAAGAAGCCTCATTCCAAAAACAAGAAGCGACGCTGGAGCGCCGCTTCTCGCGATACGTTTATTAATTAGCCTTATGCCACTCAAATTTTTTGAAAGGGGCATCAACCGGCGTGTCTGCTAGATGATTGGTATAGTTGCTCATGACCTTCTGCGCTGTGACAAGTACGACCTCTAGAATCTGGCGTCTTGTAAAGCCAGCAGCGAGGAAGGCCTGCACGTCATTTTCATCTACGTGGCCACGACCACGCACAACGGAAAGCGTAAAATTACGCAGCGCTTCCAAACGTGCTGTGGGAAGTGGAGTCTCGTTTCGCAGAGCCTCAGTGATGGCATCGTCCACATTCATTGATTTAGCAATGCCCGTATGTGCAGGAACGCAGTAGTGGCAGGCATGTTCGACATTGATGGTCTGCCAAACCACGGTAAGTTCTTCCTTATCAAAACTGCTATCCAGCGCTAGCTGGTGAAGCTTTTGATACCCCTCCAATAGCCCCGGTGCTTCAGCCATGACGGCGTGTAAGCCAGGAATCATGCCGAATGCTTGGATCGATGTATCCAATAGCTTTTGGCTGGGTTGAGGGGCGCTTTGCTGATCGTGAAGCGTAAAATCGGTCATGTAACGGCTCCTTTACTTTTTCGACAAAAATATGTCTTGCTACAGGCAAGAGCATGATTTTGAGTGATCACTCAAAAAAAGGCGTGATAGGTATAGTTTTTATCGAACACGACTGTAGCTGTACTTGAGTGATCGTTCAAGATAAAATTGAGCGATCGTTCAAATTGTTGACGCCGCTTTTCTCTAGCGGCCTTTTGAAATCGGATTCGATCATGCCTCGTGCAACTCTCCACCAACGCCATGACTCCTTAGAGCGGGCTCTACAGCTTTTCTGGCGGAAGGGCTTTCATGCCACTTCGCTGAAAGACTTGGAGCGAGCCCTAGATATGCGCCCGGGCAGTATCTATGCCACCTTCGGTAGTAAGGACCGGCTGTTTCAGGAAGCTCTAGAGCGCTACGCCCGTTTGGCTCTGGCCGAGCTTGAGCGTACTTTGAACGCTCACGAATCACCGCTGACAGGCCTGGCTGCCTATCTGCGACGGCTCGGCGGACTTCGTGACCAAGAGCTGCCAAATCGCGCCTGCATGCTAGTTAAGAGCCTGCTGGAGCTGGGCGAGCGAGAGCAGGCGGCTTGGCGCAAAGCAGAGGAGTTGCTGGCGAGCATGGAAAAGCGTTTTATCGAACGCTTCGTTGCTGCCCAGCAGGTTGGGGAGTTGGACTCCCAGCTCGATCCCAACAGGCTAGGACGGCGTCTGCAGGCCGAGGTAATAGGACTAAGAGCCTTTGCCCAGCGCGACGTAGACAGCGCTGTTGTACATGATCTTGCCGAGGACATGGCGTTGTCCTTAGAAGCCCTGCGAATGGGTACTGTTTCATCTTCTCGGTAGTTTTCTATGTAATGTCTTGGCACTGAGAAGCGGATCTCGTCGCCCATAGACGGGCTGTTGACCGTGCTTGCTCACTCATTACGTCCTAGCAGCAGTACACCGATAGCCGCGAGGCAAATACCCGGAATTATTCGCTGGCGCTATGAACAAGGCCTTGAATAGCAACGATCAGGTTCTTGTTGGTCCAAGTTAGCCCTATAACAAAACTAAAAATTCGTGGATCTTGCCAGCTTTATAGGGGCGGTGCCGACATGCGAGCACCAGAATATATTTGCGTAAGCCCTGATAGTATTTATGCATATTAGCTAATAGAGCAATCCCCTGGCATTCATACGAATGACTCGCAGCACTCAGCGTTTACTTGGATAGGGAATAGGATCGAGTGCCGCCGAAGCCCCCAGATTGAGTAGCTCACTATCGAGAGACAGCGTGGGGCGCCTGGGTGTTGATCTCCGGTCTTGGCTTCTAGAACAGTTTTAATACAAATATTTCCTTATTAGACCTATGTCTAAGTTGGAGGTGTTTGATTTAATTTTGTTGGCGATAAGTGATTAAGAAACTGATTTTATTCATTAAATTTATTTTATCTATCGAATATCTATCATTTAAATAATAGGGCTTTGCTGCATTTTGAATAAGTTGTAAAAATTTGTTTGAAATATCTTTTGACGATTTCTATAGTGATCCCGTCATCCAAAGACTTTATTTGCCAGTTACAGGCGGAGCCAATGAGCATCATTAACGACTATCCCCACGAAGAGCTGTCTAACCTGACCCGTGAGCGTCTGACACGGGCTTCAACGGCGACACTTCACACGCTGCTGCACAAGCGGGGCTTTAGGAATACCTACATCCAGCACGTCGGTCGTATGAACGACTCTCAGGTCAAGATGGTTGGGCAGGCCTATACCTTGCGTTACATCCCGGCCCGGGAAGATCTGGATGTGGTCGCTGCTTTCCGGAACCCGGAGCACCCTCAGCGTCTGGCGGTGGAAAGTGTGCCGGCGGGACGTGTACTGGTGTCTGACTGTCGCCAGGATGCGAGTGCTGCCAGTGCCGGTAGCATTTTGCTGACTCGGTTGCAGGTGCGCGAATGCGCCGGTTTCGTCTCCGATGCTGGTGTGCGTGATTCCGAGTACGCCGGCGGCATGGACATGCCGGTGTTTTGTACCAAGCCTAGCGCCCCGACCAATTTAACCAAGCACCATGCGGTGGATATCCAGCAACCTATCGGATGCGGTGGTGTGCCGGTCTACCCGGGAGACGTGCTGGTTGGCGATGGCGATGGGGTCATCGTGGTGCCGCTAGAACTTGCCGATGAAGTCGCTGAAGAGGCCAGCGGCATGGAAGCTTTCGAGGACTATGTGCTGGAGAAGGTAAATGCCGGCGCGGCGGTCATCGGCTTGTATCCACCCAACGAACAGGCCCAGGAAGAATATCAGGCCTATCTCCGTAGCAAATAATCCTGCGGCTGCCCGCGGGCGACTTCGATCCAAAGATAATCACAATCATTAGGAGACGTCATGTTCACTTCTAACGCTCTCAACTCGTCCATTCGTCAACGTATTGCCAAGGGTGTGGCGGGTGCCACGTTAGCCACTACGGCGCTCACCGCCATGTCGGCAATATCCGTCGCCCAGGCCGATTTCCCTCAGCGGGACATCCGCATGATTGTGCCCTGGCCCGCTGGTGGTGGTGCTGATGCGATCTCGCGTAAGATCAGCAGCCTGGCCGAAGAGTCGCTGCCTACCTCCATCTACGTTGAGAATATCGGCGGGGCAGTGACAGCCACCGGGCTGATGCAGTTGGGCCAGGCGCGTCCCGACGGACATACCATTGGTGTGCTGACCTACGACAGCGTTGTGACCTTGCCTCGTGGCAATATGGTGCCAGGCTACTCGCTGGATAATCTGGAGCCTTTCGCGAGAGTGACTCAGGAGGCCGATGCTATCGTGGTGTCGGAGCAGTCCGGCTACTCGTCTTATGAAGAGCTGATCGCGGCAGCCGAGGCTGATCCCGGCACGGTGCGTATCGGGGTGGCGCCGGAGGGGTCTGGCCCTTATCTGGCGGTGCGCCGTCTGGAAGCAGCTACAGGCGTATCATTTAATGTCATTTCCTATCCGGGATCTTCCACGGCCGAAGCCGAAGCACTATTGTCCGGAGAGATCGATGCTGCTATCTCAAGCCTGGGCGACTTCTCCGGCATCCTGTCCTCCGGTGATGCTTTAGGTGTGGTCGAACTGTCTGGTTCGCAGAACGCCGCGTATCCTGACGTGCCACCGATCTCTGAATTTGGTATCGACTTTGAAACTGGTAGCTTCATTGTGCTGGCGGCCCCGGCCAATACTCCAGAGGATGTCATTGAAACGCTGGAGACTACCTACCACGAGGCTTACCAGAGTGAAGAGTTTCAGGAGTGGGTCACCAGCATTGGTGTTGCTCCGGGGTGGCTCGGTAGCGAGGAAGTCAACGAGTGGATCGAGAGCTACCAGCAGAAAACCTTTGACGCCATGGATGAGCTGAATCTCTAAGCTCTATTGGCTTCAGGGACATCGGCGGGACGCCTCGCCGATGGCAAAGGTTCAACCGGGTAGGGCGCCTGACGGTACATAAGGCGCCCGCCCGGGCCCACTGATTCTGGTCGTAATCCACTTCTCCCCCCCCGATCACCAAGTTGTCGGTCTCCAAAGCGTAGAGACCGAGAGAGGTTTTGATGTCTCGTTCTTCTTCCCTGCTAGCACGTTCGCTTGGCACCGGCGCGGCCCGGTTCCATGGTGTGCTGGCACTGCTTTCGCTTGCCTACTTGATTGGCAGCCTAGAGATGGGCCCACCCCTAGAAGGTGGTAAGTTGACGCCATCTTTCTTCCCGCTGTTGATCGGCGTACTGGCTACGGTGCTGTGTAGTCTGCAGTGGTGGTCTGCGGTACGTCATATCAGTGCTGATGGCGCAGATTGTGCTAACGAGGCCAGCAATAACGAGGCGCCGACAGGTGCCGCACGAGGCCGTCGTTTATCGCTGGAACTGACGCTGATGGTAGCGACCCTGGTCTATGTACTCGCTTTCCAGTGGCTGGGCTACGTGCTGTCTACTGCGGTCTACGTCCTGGCGGTTATGCTGCTGTTCTCAGGGCTGAGCAAGTGGTTGAGCAAGGTGGTGATTGCACTGGCGATCACCGCAGTGGGCTTTGTGCTGTTCAACCAGGTCTTCAACGTCCGTTTGCCGACACTCTGGGGGTAAGCCATGCCTAGTAATTCGATAACCGTACACCAATGCGTGGAGGGTGATGCGTGGACTTTATAATGCAAGTGGCGGGAAGCTTTAGCCTCCTGCTCAATCCCACGGTGCTGTTTTATGTCGTCGCTGGCTTTCTGATCGGCACTATCTTTTCGGCAATTCCTGGCCTGACTGCCACTCTGGCGCTGGCACTGTTATTGCCGTTGACCTATAGCCTGGACGTGACCACTGCACTAATGGCCTGCGCCAGCATTTATATGGCGGGCATGTGTGGTGGCAGTATCACCGCTACTACCATTAATATTCCCGGTGCGCCGTCCTCGATGATGACGGCGTTGGAAGGTTATCCCATGCAGCAGCGAGGCGAAGGCCCTCTGGCGCTGGGGCATGCTGCCTTTGGTTCAATGATCGGCGGCGTCTTCGGTGCGGTGCTGCTGGTAGTGTTGGCACCGCTGGTCGCTGACCTGTCGTTGCTAGTGCAGACCACCGGCAAATGCGCGCTAATCCTGTTTGCGTTAACGGTCATCGTGATCGCACAGCGGGGCAATGTGCGCCGTGCGGCCATTGCGGCTTGCCTTGGTCTAATGCTGGCCACCGTGGGGCTCGATGCCATGGTGCCGGTGGCGAGGTTCAGCTTTGGTATGGGAGATCTGGCCGCAGGCATTGATCTAATGCCAGTGATCATCGGTACCTTTGCGATCAGCGAGCTCTTGGTGCAGTTGGCCGATAACGACGAGGCGAAGCGCATTCGCGAGAAATTAAAGAGCGTCGCGAAGATTCGCCGCCGCGATTTTATTCCGCCGTTTTCATCGATTCGTCGTATTGGTGCCGCCTGCTACCTTAAGTCCTCTACCATCGGCTATCTGGTAGGCACCCTGCCTGGTGCGGGCGGTTCCATGGGCGGCTTCCTGGCTTACGTTGAAGCGGTGCGTACCTCGCGCGAACCAGACAGCTTTGGTAAGGGCAATCCGCAAGGTATTGCTGCAGCGGAAAGTGCCAACAATGCGGTCTGTGGTGGTGCCCTCGTGCCCATGCTGACCTTTGGCATCCCAGGTGACCCGATCACTGCCATCGTGCTTGGCGTGCTGGTGATCAACGGCATTCAGCCGGGGCCCCAGTTGATGGAGTCGCAAGCTGGGTTGATCGCCCCTATGCTGGCAGCGCTGATCTTCAGTGCGTTGGTTCTGATCCCGCTAACCATGTACCTGCTGGGTCCCTACTTTATCCGCATTGTGCGCATTCGCCGCGACGTACTGTTTGGCTCAATCGCTATGTTGGCGGTAGTCGGTAGCTATGTAGCGACCTACTCGACCTTCCAGATGCTGATGACGTTGGTCATGGGGGTGTTGGCATTCTATATGCGCAAGTATGGCTATCCAGTGGTGACCCTGCTACTCGGCTTTATCCTCGGCCCAGGTCTGGAAGAATATTTGCGTCGTTCTTTGACATTGTCCAACGGCGACCTAACGGTATTCTTTACCCAGCCTGATAGTCTGTTCTTCATTGTGTTGACCGCGGTTTTTGTCTATTTTCTGGCAATCCGTAAGCCGGTTCAGTTGAAGACCGGTGAATAAGCCAACTGAGGTAACGGAATAACAAAAGCAGCAGATTCTGGCGTCTGAAGTGAGGTTGAAAAACCTCACTTCAGACGCCTTTTATATCGCCGACTCTTAGCCATGAATGGTGACTTGCCAGCATGGCCTTATCGTCTTATAGAACTGCGATGAATAAAAAAGGCCCTCGCCATTGGCGAGGGCCTAGTCATGCCAGGCGAGAGTTCAGGTAGAGATAACCCTGGGTGTCGCCAACTGATGGGCCATTAGCGTTTGCCGTTAACCTGGCGGGGCAGGTCCAGAGGGTTGTTAGCTTTGAGGCTATCAGGGGCCAGTTGCTCTGGTAGCGCCTGGTAGCAAACCGGGCGTAGGAATCGCTGAATTGCGGCACTGCCCACCGAGGTAGTGCGTGAGTCGGAGGTTGAGGGCCATGGGCCACCGTGGACCATGGAGTGGCACACTTCGACGCCGGTGGGCCAGCCATTAAACAGAATGCGCCCGGCGCGACGCTCTAGCAGCGGGAGCAGTTTGTCGGCCAGCTCGTAATCGGCTTCCTCAAGATGGATCGTGGCGGTCAGTTGGCCTTCCAGCGCGGTTAATACCTGTTGTATCTGAGCTACTGACTCGCACTCAACCACCAGCGCACAGGAGCCAAACACTTCATCGTGTAGTTCGGCGTTGCCGATGAAAGCATCGGCGGTGGTCCGGAAAAGGTGCGGTTGGCAGGGGCAGGCGAGTTCGTCATTGCCTTTGCCCTGGGCGACCAGGGTGACCTTCGTCTGCTCTTTAAGCCGCGCCACGCCTTGCTGGTAGGCGGCGTGGATACCGGGCGTTAGCATCAGCTGAGAAGCGGCATCGCGCACTACTGTACCGGCCTGCTCGACAAAGCGCTCAAGTGCAGAGCCGGACAGGGCCAGGACTAACCCAGGGTTGGTGCAGAACTGGCCGGCACCCATGGTCAGTGAAGCGACGAAGGCATCGCCCAACGCCTCGGCGTTGGCTTCCAGGTGCTGTGGCAGTAGCAGTACCGGATTGATGCTGCTCATCTCGGCGTAAACGGGAATTGGCTGCGGGCGCGCCTGAGCGGTACGTAGAAGGGCGGTGCCGCCATTGCGAGAGCCGGTGAAGCCGACTGCCTGGATGCGCGGGTCCTTGACCAGTGCCTGGCCGAGCTCATTACCACTGCCGTAGAGCAGCGAGAACACACCTTCCGGCATATTCAAGCTCTTCGCGGCCTGTTGTACGGCGCGACCGACCAGTTCGGAAGTGCCGGGGTGAGCTGAGTGCGCCTTGACAATGACCGGGCAGCCCGCTGCTAGTGCCGCCGCGGTATCGCCGCCGGCAACAGAGAAAGCCAGCGGGAAGTTGCTGGCCCCGAAGACAGTGACCGGACCCATAGGAATTTGTTGTTGGGCCAGTGATGGGCGAGGCATGGGCGCGCGATCGGGGAGTGCATCCTCGATGCGGATACCGAGGTAGTCGCCGCTGCGCAAGACCTCGGCGAACAGCTTGAGCTGGCCGCAAGTACGCCCGCGTTCGCCTTCAAGACGTGCGTTGGGCAGGCCCGTTTCGGCCATGGCGCGCTCGGTCAGTGTATCGCCGAGGGCTTCAATGTTGTCGGCTATAGCCTCAAGAAAGGCGGCTCGCTCGACCAGCGGTAGGCGGCGGTAGGTAAGAAAGGCGTCTTCTGCCAGCTGGCAGGCGCGCTCAACTTCATCCTGGCCAGCCAGCGGGTACTGGGGAGCAATAGGCTCGCCAGAAGCGGGGTTGACTGCCGAGATGCCACGGTCGTCGGGGGAGCCGGCAAGCGACTCAAAGCCGATCAGGTGATGGCCTTCGATTGTCATAGTGGGTCTCCTGCAATAGGGGATAACGTCGGTGGATGGTAGGTGGTGGCGAAGCGGCCGGAAACATGGCCGACCGCTTGGGGTGCGCGATCAGTTAGCGCCAAAACATTCACCCAGGCGTGAGGCGCCTTAGGGGCACATCTGGCCGCCGTTGACGTCGATAACTTGGCCGGTGATGTAGCCACTGGCAGCGTGGGAGGCTAGGAACAGGAAGGACGGTGCGCACTCCTCGGACGTGCCGACGCGGCCCATGGCGATGCTGGAAGCGATTTTTTCCATCAGCTCAGGGCTCTTGTCAGCGTGGAAGGCTGTATCGATAGTGCCCGGCGCGACGATGTTGAAGCGTACGTTATCCTTGGTGAATTCCTTCACATAATTGCGGTGCAAGTTGTGCAGCATGGCCTTGGAGCCGCCGTACAAGGATGCGCCCAGGCCACCGCCCTCGCGACCAGCGATCGAGCCGGTGCTAATGACGCTGGCAGTTTCGCCACGCTTCTTGGCGGAGGCCTTCAGGTGCGGCATAGCGAAGCGTGTGGTCATGATGACGGAGCGCAGGTTCAGGTCCATCACCAGATTAAAATCGTCGTCTTCGAGGGACTCAAGGCCTTTACGTACCCCGAGCCCACCGGCGTTGTTGATCAGTACGTCGAGGCTACCAAATTGCTCGACGAAAGCATTGACCAGTTTCTCGCACTCACCGCTCTTGGTGAGGTCGCACTCATAGTAGGCAAAACGCGCGCCTTCGGCTTCCAGCTGGGTAATGAGCTCCTTAGCAGCCTCGTCCTTCTGGTGGCTGTTGATGCCGACGGTAGCACCTTGGCGAGCAAAGGCTACCGCAGCGGCGCGACCAATGCCTTTAGTAGAGCCAGTGATAAGAACGGTCTTGTCGTTGAGATCGGCGAACATGAAGTACTCCTGAATGAATCGGGTCTGCACTGAGCCCCGCATAGAGTTGAAGAATGGGGAGAAGGGCTACGTAGCGAAAAGCTTGGTTTTATTCTGCTGGGTGTCGGCCTGGATGCAGTAAGGGACGTACGTAGCTACACGTAGCTAGCCAGCATTACCCACCTAACCTTAGACCAGCGCTCTGTGGCTTTCAAACAAATAATAACAAGTTGTTGGGTGATGATGAGGTGTAGCGCTTATGAAGAGATTTTTTTCTGACGTTTAAGTGAAAGAATATTTAATCTAATAATTATATAAGTTTATGTTTTCAATAATTTTAAATATTTAATGTGAAAGTGTGTGAAGTTGATTTCGGTGATGTCGAAGTGGTGTGTTAGTAGAAAGTCTAACTTGTAATAACTTGTATAATCCATGTTGAGAAGTCACGATTGCTTGCGTGCTTCCCGGTGGCGGTCCTTGCAGGTCCTAGCCGGGCCTTCAGAACTCAACTAACAAGTAAACAACAAGAGAGATAATCCATGCGAACGCTTACACAACTGCTCTGCACTTCCCTGTTGGTGGCCACCTCTACGGTTGCTGTTGGTGCCGACTACCCTTCCAAGCCGATTACACTGATTGTGCCCTGGTCCGCTGGTGGCGGTACCGACGCCGTGGGTCGGCAGTTTGCTGCCGGTCTACAGGAAGAGTTGGGGCAGCCTGTCAATGTAGTCAACCGTACAGGTGGTGCTGGTGTTGTCGGCCACGTAGCAATGACAAGGGCTCGCCCCGATGGCTATACGTTAGGTTTGGGCACCGCTGAGATCGCCACCTATAGGCACATCGGTACTGCCGATCTGTCCTACGAAGACTTCACTCCGATTGCTCTGCTTAATCTCGACTACGCGGCGTTCACTGTTAGCGCTGATTCACCGTGGAAGAACCTGGATGACGCGCTTGCCGATCTCGCCGAATCGCCAAATGAGTACACTGTGTCGGGCTCCGCTCCTGGTGCAGCCTACCACCTGTCTTTTGCCGGTTTCCTGGACCAGCAAGGCATCGATCCGAACACCGTTAATCTAGTGCCCAGTGAAGGGGCGGCTCCGGGGCTGCAAGAATTGGCGGCGGGTGGTGTCGATATCGTCTTTTCATCGCTACCCGAGATCGATTCCATGCGTGAAGCCGGTCGTGTCCGCACGCTGGCGGTCTTGTCCACAGATCGTGTAGATGCTTTCCCTGATACCCCGGCAGCCGGTGAAGTGACGGGTGATGAGTGGACACATGGTTCCTGGCGCGGCCTGGTAGCCCCCGAGGGCCTGCCCGAAGATATCTCTGAGCGCCTGCTCACCGCGGCTGACAATGTGTGGAACTCCGACGACTTCCAGTCGTTCATGGAAGGTCGGGGCTTCGGCGCTGTCTGGGAAGGTCCGGAAGGTTTCGAGGAGTTCATGGCCGAGCAGGACGCCAACAACGCATCCATCATCGATAAGCTGGGCCTTGCTCAGTGACATGCCTGAATACGCGCCGTGTCCACGGCGCATTGACTATGGCGTTACCACGCCCGGGAGATAGCCATCATGCGCACCAGTGATGCGGTATCGGGAACAATGGCGGCGGCCCTCGGGGCCGTCCTCATCGTTGCTTCTGCCGATCTGGATCCTTTACCACGCCAGGTCTACGGTGCCGGGACCTTTCCCAAGGTGGTAGGGGGCCTGCTGCTACTGATGGGAGGTCTTCTAGTTATTAAAGGGTTTAAACAGCGTCAAGCTTGGGCGCGGTGGACATCCAGGGTGGCCCTGCGTCCTTTTCTGCAGGCACTGGCGGCGGTGGTGGCCAGTGTCGTTGCCTATGTATTGCTGACGCCAGTACTCGGTTTTCCCATCGTTGCTACGGCATTGTTGACGCTATTATTTCGCGCTTATCACCGCCAAGGGTGGTGGCGTGCTTTGTTATTTGCAGCAGTGGCGACGACGATGATCTGGATAATGTTCGCTCAGCTTTTGCATGTGCCACTGAATCCGGGATTGCTTGAACAGGTGCTTTACCGATGAACGAACTGATGCAAGCCGCCTCTATGGTATTCAACGGGGAGGTGATCCTGGTGATCTTCGCGGCCTCCTTGTTCGGGTTGTTTATGGGGGCCATACCGGGACTCACCGCCACCATGGCGACGGCCTTGCTGGTGCCGGTAACCTTTTTCATGGAGCCGCTGCCAGCGATTGCCGCCATCGTCTCCGCTACCGCCATGGCCATCGTTGCTGGGGATATACCCGGCGCGCTGCTGCGCATGCCGGGAACCCCGGCGTCGGCGGTCTATGCCGACGAAGCCTATCTGATGGGTAAGAAGGGCAAACTTGGTCTGGCCCTGGGCATTAATGTCACCTGCTCGATGCTGGGCGGCGTTATCGGAGTGGCGGTGCTTGCGCTGTTCGCGCCAAGGATTGCCGAGTTCGCACTGCAATTCACCAGCGACGAATATTTCTGGCTAGCTCTTCTGGGCCTATCCTGCGCGATTCTTGTAGCTGGTGGTGATCCGCTCAAGGGTGCCATCTCGATGTTGATTGGCCTGTCATTGGCACTGGTCGGCATGGACAGTGTATCCGGGCAAGTGCGATTTACGATGGGCAGCTACGATCTGCTGGCGGGCATTTCGTTGTTGCCAGTGCTGATCGGCCTGTTTGCCATTACTGAGTTATTGCGTAGCCTGCCCACAGCGGGGCAGCAAGCCTCTAAAGTAGAGACCCCCAAAGGCAAGATGCTCGATGGTGTGGCCGGTACTGTCTGGCGCTACAAGGGTGGTGTTGCCCGGGGCGGCATTCTCGGCACCCTGATCGGCGCACTGCCTGGCGCCGGGGCGGATATCGCATCGTGGATCAGTTATGCCATTAGTCGCAAGCTCTCTCGGCACCCTGAGAAGTACGGTACTGGTCACCCTGAAGGCCTGGTCTCTGCCAGTGCTGCCAACAATGCGGCTCTGTCAGGCGCATATATTCCCGCACTGGTGTTCGGTATTCCCGGCGACACCGTCACTGCAATTATCATTGGGGTGTTGATCACCAAGGGCATCACACCGGGCCCGGATATCTTCACCGAGCAAGGTGCGCTGGTCAATGCCATCTTCATGGTATTCGTGTTGGCCAACTTACTGCTGTTGCCGTTGGGCCTGATGGCAATCAAGGGCGCTGGAAGATTACTGGCGGTGCCAACAGGTATTCTCTACCCATTGATACTGATGTTTTGTATCGTAGGGGCCTTCTCCGCCAATAACACCATGTTTGATGTCTGGGTGATGCTCGGTTTAGGGCTGGTAGGCGTCTTTCTGATGGAGAACGATTTTCCGCTGGGCCCCTTGATTCTGGCATTTATTCTCGGGCCGATTATCGAGAGCAATTTCATGCGCTCTATTCTCAAGTCCGACGGCGACCTGATAGCCTTCGTCGACAGGCCTATCGCCATGGTGCTAGCGATACTCGCGATCCTGACGTGGACATTGATTATCGCCAGTGGCATCTGGAGAGGTAGGAAAGGGGGCGGTGAAACCAAGGCGCAGGTCAAGGCACCTTGAGCGCTGGCGGCTCTCAATCACTGCTAAATCGCAGTTCAAGCATATAGCAGTTCAAGCATATAAAGGTGTCCCGGTTTGGCCGAAAAGATCCAGTCGTTGGCACCTTTGATATGGTATACGGAAATACCGCTCACCAGCGGCCTCCAGGAAATCAAGCACCGGAGCAAGGCAGGATGGCACAAGACGAGACATTTTCACTGGCTTCTGCAGTCTACGAAAAGATTCTGGAAGCGATCATTGAAGGTCAGTATCCGGTTAACAAGAAACTACCGACCGAGGCGCAACTGTGCCAACGCTATGAAGTGTCCCGCCCGGTGTTGCGTGATGCCTTATCACGTCTCAAGGAAGACGAACTAGTGGTGTCTCGGAGAGGCTCTGGTAGTTTCGTGATCCGACAGCCCGACAGCGCTGTTCTCAAGTTTGCGCCGATATCCAGTATTGCCGATATTCAGCGCTGCTTTGAATTTCGTACCAACGTCGAGGCGCGCGCAGCACACTTGGCCGCCCTGCGGCGAACGCAGGAACAACTTGATCGGATTCGCAGTTGCTACGATATCATTGACGAAGCTAATGCCCGTCATGAATTAGCAACTGATGAGGACTACCGCTTTCACTTGGCGATCACCGAGGCGGCTAGCAACCATTACTACATCACCGTCATGAAATCACTTAACGAGAGCATAAGAGAAGGCATGAATCTGACCAGGGGGCTGTCGTTGATGGCCTCCCAGGAACGTTTACAAATGGTGCAGAATGAACACTTGGCCATAGTGGAGGCTATCAGCGATAAAGATGGTGAGCGGGCAGAGGCCGCAATGCGCTCGCACATCGATAATGCTCGCCACCGCATGTTTGAGGGTGCTCATTAGGCCGTTCGTCTCTTCTGACACCGGGTTGCCTTCTGCCCCTTATAAGCCTAGTAAAGCGCGGGCTGTATCTAGCTAGTAATTGTATCGCCGAATGCAAGCAGCCAGTCGTCTCTTAAACTGTCGCCAAGGTACGATGTCAAGCACAGTCGGTGTGGTAGCTCTCGATACCGAAAGATAACCTTGCTCGATTCAGGCACAGGGTATGTAGCGAGTAATACCATGCGTTGAGAAACGAGATGCCTGTGTTTTGAAACATACTGTGGATTGGCAAAGATTGCCATGCGTTTAATCTGCGCAGCCAGCGCCCCCGCATATCTAACAACTTCATATAAATATGATTGGCCAGTTATGAACGTGACTGTTTCAGGACATCCGTTAATTTTCTCTGTCTCAACGGGTAACGCTTGCTCCTACGGCAATATAACGTCTGTGGTAGCACGCAATCAGGCTTCTTACCAACCTTTTCTCCGAGCTGGGCTGGTGAAAGGACGGGCTAACTGTAGCTTCTTAAAGAGAGGCAAATGTCAGTGCCCTGCGTGTATGAATATTGAGCTAAGCGCTTTGAAATGGCAGTCTCGACCCAACTGTCTTGCTGTTTTCACAGCAAACGATTGAACTAAGTCAACGCGCCACGACGTTTGATATCGAATGATTTGATGAGCCTATTCTGCCCGAACAAATTAAATATTAACGCATCGGTTCGGCCAGGTAGCCGATTTCCATTGCCAGCCCAACGCTGGCCTTTGACATTAACCTCGAAGCGCCATCCATTTACTCATTCAGGGAGAAGTAACGTTGTCTATCCCTACGAATACTCGTCAATTAACAGGAGTTCCGCCCGCTTATAAGGCACTTGCAGGGGCAATCGACTGCCATATTCATCTATTTTTAGACGGCTTTGAAGCGCAGCGAGGCGGCCCCAAAATAGCTGAGCTGGCAACGGTTGCCGATTACCGAGAGGTTCAGCAACGGCTCTCGCTGGAGCGCGTTGTGGTGACACAGCCTAATGCCTATCAGTTGGATAATCGGGCTACTTTGCAAGGAGTGGAGGAAATTGGACAGGATAGCGCACGTGCGATTGTGGCCATTGCCCCGGATGCTTCCAACCAACAGATTGAGGCTCTACACGCACAAGGGGCGCGGGGTGCCAGGATTATGCAGTTGCCCGGCGGGGCTGTGGGAATTGAGGATTTAACTACCTTAGAAGAGCGAGTGCGCGCGTTTGGCTGGCACTTGATGGTGCAGTTCAATGGTCGCGAAATAGATGACTATATGGCTAAACTGAACGCGGTAAAAGCCGATTACATCATCGACCATATAGGCAAATTTATGCCACCTGTTGCTCCTGATGATCACCGAGTTGAGCAGCTTCTCCGCTTGCTGGATCGCGGCAATGCTTGGGTGAAAATTTGTGCTGGTTATGAAGCCAGTCTAAGTGGCGGGCCTGAGTATACTGATGTTGGACTTATAGCAAAGCGGTTAATCAAGCACGCACCTGAGCGAATAATCTGGGGCTCAAATTGGCCGCATGTTGGCGTCTCCCGCGAGCACTACCCGGATGATGCCGAACAGCTTGACGTGCTGCTGCATTGGGCAGATGTGGATACGCGTCAAAAAATTCTGGTGGATAACCCAGCAGCGCTATACGGCTTTTAAAGCGTTGTTTTATATAAAGATCGATATTTTTGAATTTTTCGTGTGTTTTTACAAACGTGGCTTTTCATAAGCAATAAGGAATTAACATGTTAAATCGTATTCTAGTAACCGGCCCGGTGTCAGGGTAGTTGAAGTTCATCCCCAGTGATCAGGCGGACTGGGTGATAGGCTGATTTGATTCTATCGCCAGTTTGATGGCCGCTTCTCTGAATTCGTCGGTATAAGAATTGGTTTTCTTCTGAGTCAGGACACATTTCTACAAGTAGAAGATATAAGGCCTGGAGGTATCTACGAAACCTGGGGCACTCCAAACGACAGCTGACCCAGATCCAACAATACCAAAATTTCGCCTATTTTGAGATCGGCATCAGCCGGCGACAGATAGCTAAGGTTCTTTTCTTTCACAGCAGCACCGTTAGTTGCGAGATAAAGCATATCAATCTGAAATCTGACCAGTGGATATGTGCCTGAACAGGATCAGTTGACCAGTGATCAACGCTGACGTAGCGCTTGGAAAGTGACTAAGCGGCTATCAAGCCTGATTCGTTGGGTCGCTAGCCAATTAATGGACAAATTGGGCCCTCAAAAAATCAGCGGCTTCATGGCCAATGCAAACGGCGTTTATGTGAACTATCAGCGGATCTACGCGCTCACCTGGGTTGACAAGAAGCACGGCGGGGACTTATGGAAACGACTCTGACTGCCACGCCAACGGCGCTATCAGCGCCAGTTAACTAAACGGGTAGGGTTGGGCAAGGTCCCGCATCGGGAATTAAACAGCGCCCTGCCGAGGTGGTAGAACGTCGCCATATTGGGCGTTGGGAAGGCGACCCGTACCGCTCATTTCAGCGTGGTAGCAATGAAAACAACAATAGTTTGATTAGGCAGTATTTTCCTAAAGGTATTGGCTTCCGAAAAGTGGCTAATGCCGAGGTCTGAAGTTTCATCAATACGCTAAACTATAGACCAAGAAAGCGGTTGGGATACCGGCGAACCCCAGTCCAGGTCTTCTTAGATGAATGCACTGAAGCACTTGAAACCGCAGGTGCTGTATTAATTGGTTGAATTCAGTAAATAAGCGAAAAGCGGGTCGGGCTTGCGCTCGATCTGATTTTAAAGACGTAGGCCTAGCGCATGCAGTTTTCGTACTGAGTCTAAATCCTTATGTGTTGCGAATCAGTTGCTTTGGCCTTAGTTAAAGTAGTAAAAAATGTAAGCGATGGGTGTTGACATGTAAATTATCACTTTTTTGCATATCCAAGATTCTCTGAGATATTACGACCTGCCTCAATAAGTATTTTCTTGTATTCATTTGTTATTTCTTGATGGTAACGGATACTGGGAATCGACATACTCAAGGCCGCAATGGCTTTACCGTTATGGTCGAATATAGGCGTGGCGAAACAGCAGACTCCTTCATCCATTTCCTCAAGATCTTCTGATAACTCGCTTTTGGCTATAGAGCTAAGCTCTTTTTTTAAAACTTGCTCGGAAGTTACTGTTTTTTCTGTGCGAGGTTCGAGCTTTATATTTTGAAGTAATGTATCCAGCTGATTTTGTGGCAAATGAGCGAGTAGTGCCTTCCCAATCGAATTAGTGTAGGCCGGGCTACGGTCACCGATTCGCGTATGCATGCATAAATTGAAATGCGAATTGTACTTGTGGACATAGACGACTTCGGCAGTGCTGGTGTCTAAAGTACCTAGGTGAACAGCCTCTCGTGTCAGTTTCGATAGTGAGGCCATGGCAGGGTCTGCCGTTTTAATGAGATCTACATTGCCTAATGCCGAGCTCCCCAGTACGAATACCTTCATCGTCAGTCGGTATTTTTCGCTCTCTGGATTTTGCGTAACGTAGCCAAGGTTTTTTAAGGTCTGAAGAAAGCGATAGGCCGTACTTTTGGACATTACAGCACGTTGTGACAAGTCCGCCAGGCTAGATTCTCCCACGGCATCCAAACCCTCAAGAATAGCTATTACTTTAAGCACCGCCGTTACATTGTCGACTTTCATATCAGATGTCATAAGCTCCATGGTTCCAAAAATAATGAAATGCGGTTTTATATATATATTTTATACGCTCCAGATGTAGTGAGTGCAATATATGAATCTATTATTATAGGAATAACGTTAGAACAAAAAATTATTAAAACAACGTTTTAAAAATTACCCCTAGCTGATAGCTTGTCTAAAACGATGTTTCATAAAATTGAAATTACGTTTCTATTTTTTCTTATTCCTTCGTTGCCGTTCTGTAGGTTGAAGTGACGCAGATATGATTTTGACAATTATTTTCTTCGGGAGCTGCTAAGTGTTTAATGATTTGAAAGGCAAAAAAGTGTTGGTGACAGGGTCTACTGCGGGTATTGGGCTGGCAGTGGCCAAGGTGCTGGCAGAAACTGGTGCGAAAGTAGTGCTGCATGGTAGCCGTTCTGTTGCGGACGCGCAGCCCATTCTTGAGCAATTTGATGACTCTTGCCAAGTAACTTACTTCCAAGCAGATATCCGCAGCTCTCAGGATTGTAAAAAACTCGTTGAGTCATCAGCAGACTATTTAGGCGGTATTGACGTTTTAATTAATAATGCTGGTGGATTGGGGGGGCGCAAAGGCCTGGAGGATATTGATGACGACCTCTTGGACCTTGTGATGGATCTTAATATTCGTTCCGTTGTGATGGTTACTAAGTATGCCATTCCTTTTTTGCGTGAGTCTGCGCAAAAGAGTGGTGGGACTAGCAGTGTCATAAGTACTGGGTCTATCGCAGGCCGAGAAGGTGGTGGTCCAGGAGCGTCTCTTTACGGTGGTAGTAAGAGCATGTTGCACAATCTTCACCGCAACTGGGTTAAGGAATTCACCAAAGACAATATCCGCTTCAATATTGTAGCGCCGGGCACCATTGATACAGCCTTTCACGAAGATAAGAAACAGGAAGTGAGAGACGCGATCAGCGGCACTATTGCCATGGGGCGTTTTGGGACATCCGAGGAAGTAGCTCCTAGCTATGTGTTCCTTGCCTCTCACGCTATGAGTGGGTATATCACTGGCCAAGTTATAGATGTGAATGGCGGGCAGATGTGCCCATAACGGTAAAGTTAAATTCGCCTTATAAAATATAATAAAATGCAGAGAAGTGAGTAAATAAATGGATACAGCGTTGTTGTTCAGTGCGACTGAGCTCGATGAGCTTCGGAAGGCTTTCGAAAGCGATATTACAAACCCTTTGCTTCTTCAAAGAGTGGTTAATGCCCAAGAAAAACTGCGCCCACTTCTCTGCTCGCCACTGAATATTCCTGGCCAGGGAGAGGCTGGAGGGAGTGAGCATGCTCAGCATAAGCTTAACTACCAGCATCTGAACCTTGCATCTCAGCTGTGGTTGATTACTTCAGATTTGAGCTGTTTAGAGTTTTCGAAAGCCATGCTACTTGGCTATGCAAAGATGTATGAATCTTTACCTCCACATGTATCAAAAGACAGCAACCCGCCCGGAAAGCTTTTTCATCAATGTCTTAACGAAAGCATGTGGCTTTTATATGCAGTAGATGCCTATAGCAACATTCACTCTGAGTTGGCTAAAGATGAAGCTCAGGTTATTGAGAATCGCCTGTTTAGACCTATGGTCGACCTTGTCGCCATACAGAACGTAGATGATTTTGATGTTATTCATAATCATGGCATCTGGTCTGTGGCCGCAGTCTGCTTTGCTGGTCTTGTGCTTGCTGACGATGATCTTGTAGCGCGTTCTTTGTATGGCAATAACAAAGATGGTAAGACCGGCGGGTTTTACGCGCAGCTTGATAAGCTTTTTTCTCCCGATGGCTATTATCTGGAGGGGCCCTACTACCATCGCTTTGCATTACGCCCCGTAATTTTACTGGCAGAGGCCTTGTTTCAAAGTGGTAGGGATTCTGAAATTTATCAATATAGAGCAGGAATTATCGGCAAAGCGATAGAGTGTCTGCAAGAGCTAGCATTTGGCAACGGACGATTTGTCGCAATAAATGACAGTTCTAAGACGATTGGATTGTCAGATGAAGGCGCAGTCTTAGGAGCGGTTACACTGGTAGGACGTTACGATAAGTGCGAGTTGCACCGCGCTATGTTGGATACTCTCATGGATGATGTGAGTCGCCTACCTTTGCTAGCATCGACACGCCTCTTTCTTGAACGTATTCAAAATCATGCCAAGATCCCGGTAGCACGTGATAGCCGCTACATCGTAGATGGTGCTAATGGGGATCAGGGTGGTGTTGCAATAATGCGTGCTCCCACCTCGAGTAATGAGGAGGCCATGGTTTATATGACCTTTGGGCAGCATGGTAGTGATCCAGTATTGCATTCTGCGCTTGATCATGGTCATTTTGATGGGTTGCACTTAGGGTTTTTTAACGGCAAGTTTGAATCACTTACTGATTATGGTTTTTGTCGGTGGGTTAATGTAGAGCCTAAGTTTGGTGGTCGCTATACGGCCGAGAATAAAACTTATGCCAAGCAAACAGTTGCTCATAACACCATAGTGGTAGATGAAGTATCGCAACACGCACTGGATACGCAACGTGCCTGTGATAACCATGGCTCTTTAGTATATATCGATTTTTCAAACCCGAAATGTCAGTCCATAAGCGCTCGCTTGATAGGCTACTACCCCGATGTCTCGCTTCAGCGCACTATCTTTTTAATTGATCTGCCGGACATTAATGAGCCGTTGCTAGTCGATATTCAACGCGCTGAGAGTGAGTCTGAACACCGTTACGACAGTCCGCTACACTTTCAGGGGCAAATCATTACAACAAAGCCTGCTTTGCAACCCTGTGAATCTCCACGACCATTATCTACAGGCAATGGTTACCAGCATCTATGGAAGCTCTCTCAGACGGCACGTATTGCTGCCAACCATTCGGCAAGCATAACTTGGCTGCAAGAGGATACTTTTACTTCTGCACATGTTGCTACCTCAAACCCCAGTGAAATTGTTTATGGTCTTACTGGAGCAAAAGACCCAGATAATAATCTGCGCAACGAACCTTACTTGATGTCCAGATCGCAAGGCGTTGACCATACTGTTGCCACTGTAATTGAGACCCATGGATATTTTGATGAAGCCCATGAAGTTTGCCATGGCGCAAGCGCTTCAATAGAAGATGTCAAAATTTTATCGAGCAGTAGTGATAACGCAATTATTGAGCTTTCTCTAGTTTGCGGTCGAAGCTTTCGACTCTCTGTGGCATTTCAAGATGCTGGAGATCACTCGGTGGAGATTGCTGGCCAGGAGCACGGCTGGAACGGGTGGTTTGATTTCATAGAAGTGTAATTTATTGAAAGCATTTTTTATGTCGATTATTTCGGCAGGGTATTTGTCGTGCCAACATCAGCGGCTGAGGATGATCATGTCCACCAACTCTACAAGTGTTTTATGGTCGGGTAACGATTTTTTAAGAATTCGTTCTCACCTTAATACCCCTAGTTTACTTGGGTTAACGCTCAAGAATCTGCAAGCTAATATTGATGCTGCATTGCTAGTGGGTATTGTAATCCCGGGTCAAGGCGAGGCGGGAAGTTTTGAGCACAATACCCATAAAGATAATGCGAAATTAATTGAGTCTGCAGCTTTATTAGGGAAAGTAACTGATAATCAGGCCTACCTTGATTTGGCTCGAGACTTGTTGTTGGGCTATGCCTCTATCTATTCCGGTATGCCTTTTCAAGTGGCAAGGAATACAAATCCACCAGGCAAATTGTTTCACCAAATTCTTAATGAACATATTTGGTTACTCAGTGCTTCATTAGGGTATTCACTGCTTCAGGACTTTCTTTGCGAAGAAGACAAGAAAGCTATTGTTGATGGCCTGTTTGAGCCAATGCTTGAGATGTTCACTGTTACTTATGCTCATGATTTTGATCGAATTCATAACCATGGCTTATGGGCAGTGGCCGCAATAGGTATTTGCGGCATGGCCTTAGACCGTAAAGCTTATGTCGAAATGGCTGTTTACGGCCTCGAAGGTAGTGGGGAAGTCGGTGGTTTCCTAGCGCAGATTGAGCAGCTTTTTTCACCGGATGGTTACTATGTTGAGGGGCCTTACTATCATCGTTTTGCGATACACCCATTATGCCTATTTGCTGAGGCATTAGAACGCCATTATCCCAGCCTGGTTATTTTTGACAGATCGGAGAAAAAAATTGGACGTTCTATTAAAACTTTGCTGGCTACGGCATATCCCAATGGTGCTTTTCCTGCGCTCAATGATGCATCTAGAACAATGGGCATTGATGATGAAGGCGTTCGCTGTGCGATGGCTATTTATTTTGGCCGTTATGGGTACGATGAAGAACTCGCGGTGCTGGCGCAACAACAGAAAGGGGCCTGGGCACATGCCCATGGCGCAGAGCTCTCTGATGTAGTAGTGAAGGCGCCGGAGTCTTGCTGGGCTCCTAGTGTTTTATTGACCGATGGAGTCACGGGCCAGGGGGGAGGGCATGCTCATTTGAAACAGGGTGAGGGGGCAGGCCGCCAGCACTTAGTCGTTTCAGCAGGCCAGCATGGCATGGGACATGGGCATTTCGACCAGTTAGGCCTTAGTTATTTTAGTGGCGGTCGTGAGTTCTTACAGGAATATGGTTTTTGTCGGTGGATAAATGTTGAACCCAAATTTGGGGGGCGCTACCTACCGGAAAACGAAGGCTATGCCAAGCAGTCGGTTGCTCATAATCTTGTTGTAGTGGATTGTTTGAGTCAGCATCAAGGCGATCATGCTCTCGCCGACCGTTACACAGGTCGTATTGAACATTTCGTAGAGCGTTATGACGTTGATGGCGTGGATGCTGTTTGCTGTTCAACAGACAACGCGTACCCCGGTGTGCAGAAGCGTCGTCATAGTATTCTACTCAGTACTAAGCATTCATCGTTACCTGTCTTAATCGACTTGGTTGAAGTAGAGGCTAACGATACTCATACCTATGACTATGTCTTCAACTTCTCCGGACAAGTCATTAAATGGGATGGAGATTACACGCCGAGTGAAGAGCTTCACGCGCTTGGTAATGCTCATGGTTACCAGCACTTGTGGGTTGTCGGTAAACAGAGTGAGGCTCCCAATCATGCTATGACATGGTTGCATAACAGCCGTTTCGTGACTTGGCACCAAACTTCCCAGCAACATACTAGTGCATTTCAAATTCTCGTGGGTGCCAACGATCCTCAGCATAATCTTCGCCATGACAAAAAAGTCATTACTAGAACCTCGTCGACAGCCAATATTTTCATGAATGTTTTTGAAGAGCACGGTTATTTCGATGAGGCTAGCGAGACTTGCCTAGGTTCCACGCCAACGCTGAAGTCTATTAACTTAGAGTGTGCTTCTGACACTCACTACATTATTGATATGAACTTCGATAATGGTCTGGAGACTCTAGTGATTTGTATGACTGAAGACTGCTCTCCAACAAGTATTGAAGTACATGGGCGACGTATTACCACTGCTGGATATATAACAAGAGTTTCCTAGCTTTAGTAGTTTTGCGTTTTTTTATAAATACAACACTATTTTATACAAACGTTCTCGGCTAGAAGCGCTTGAAGCTTATTGTCTTTATGTAAGGTTCTTTGAGCACGTAGTTTTCTTCCGGGAACAATGATCGTTTCTCTCTTAGAGAAAATATAAAATCAATGAACTAACGAGTGCGCCATTATGAACTTAGATTTAGATACTACAATAATAGGAATCTATTTCCTTTTTCTTATAGCCATTGGTTGGCTATTCAGAACATTTACCTCGACGACCAGTGATTACTTCCGAGGTGGTGGTAACATGTTGTGGTGGATGGTCGGTGCAACATCCTTTATGACCCAGTTCAGTGCATGGACATTCACTGGTGCTGCGGGCAAGGCGTATGACGATGGTTTTGCTGTCGCCATCATTTTTATAGCCAATGCGTTTGGCTATCTAATGAATTACTTATATTTCGCACCACGCTTCAGGCAACTCCGGGTAATTACCGTTATCCAAGCCATGCGTCTTAGATTCGGGAAGGTCAATGAGCAGGTTTTCACTTGGTCAGGGATGCCAAACAGCATAATCGCGGCGGGCATTTGGCTGAATGGGCTAGCAATCGTTGCTTCTGGTGTCTTTGGCTACGATATGGAAACTACCATTATCATCACTGGTCTGGTTGTGCTTTTTATGTCGGTCACTGGTGGGTCTTGGGCAGTCATTGCTTCGGACTACATGCAGATGGTGATTATCATGGCAGTGACCATCACTTGCGCTATCGTAGCGGTGCATCATTCTGGGGGTGTCACGGAAATAGTAGACAACTTTCCGGTCGACTTCTTTGTTGGCGATAACATCAATTACCTTTCCATCTTTGCTTTGTGGGGCTTCTTTCTTTTCGTAAAGCAATTCAGCATTACCAATAATATGCTGAACTCCTATCGTTATCTAGCTGCCAAGGATTCTGCAAATGCCAGGAAAGCTGGTCTTCTAGCATGCGTACTGATGACTATTGGACCACTTATCTGGTTTATGCCGAGTTGGTTTATGGCAAGTGAAGGTGTTGATTTGGCTGCGCTCTACCCTGAGGCTGGCGCGAAATCGGGTGATTTTGCCTATATGAGCTTTGTAAGCTTATATATGCCGGCAGGTATGCTTGGATTGTTAATTGCCGCTATGTTTGCCGCCACGATGTCATCCATGGATTCGGGGCTGAACCGCAATGCAGGCATTTTCGTCAAGAATTTCTATGAAGTAGTGTTGCGTCCTAATGCCAGCGAGAAGGAGCTTGTACTGGCATCAAGGCTTTCTTCTACCGTATTTGGTTTGGCGATTATCGGTTTTGCATTATTCATCAACTCGCTAAAGGGGCTCAGCCTTTTCGACGCTATGATGTATGTCGGCGCTTTAATCGGCCTGCCGATGACAATACCTGCACTGTTAGGTTTCTTCATTCGTAAAACACCGGACTGGGCTGCCTGGGCAACACTGGTTGTGGGGGCCGGAGTTTCCTATTTGGTTGGCTTTGTGATGACCGCTGAGTTTATCGAGAGCACTTTTAACCTGGAGACGGCTTTAACTGGACGTGAATGGTCTGATCTTAAAGTGGCAGTAGGTATCATGGCGCATGCAGTTATTACAGGTGGCTTCTTCATTTCCACGCGGCTTTTCTACCGTGGGCTAAGTCCGGAGCGTGAAGCAGAAGTTACGCAATTCTTTGTTAACCGTGAAACGCCCGTAGTGACTGACGACGATGAGCATCGCAGTGTCGATAACCGCCAGCGTAATATTTTGGGCTATCTAATTGTGGTCGCAGGATTAGCTGTTGTATTGATGTTCCTTCTTCCAAATCCTTTCTGGGGCCGTATGGTGTTCGTTCTGTGTGGCGGCATTATTTTAACCATCGGTTTAGTACTAGTTAGTTCTGTAGATAAAGGAAAAAAGGAGGTGTTAGCGAATAGCCATTAAATATTTTTCACATAACAAAAAGTGAGCTAATTTAGCTATTAATAGGAAATAAGAATGCAATTAAAAAATACAAGTACAATTTATACGAGCGCTGCCTTAGCGGCAATTTTAATATCGAGTACGGCTCAAGCCCGTGAGCCAGTCTTTATGTCCTTAGACGTTTTAGAAGCATCACGGGCAAGTGTTGCAGCCAGCGATGATAACTCGAATGTTAAGCGCAGCTACGAGCGTTTACTAGAAGAGGCTTCCTATGCAATGGAGGCAGGCCCTTTTAGTGTGACTAATAAAGGTATGGTTCCGCCCAGCGGAAGCCGTAACGACTACATGAGTATTAGCCCTTACTGGTGGCCAGACACATCGAAGGAAGATGGGTTGCCCTGGATCCGTAAGGATGGCGATGTCAATCCAGCCTCTAAGACGGGTGAAACCGACTCTCGTCGTATTGGACATTTTACTCGTTCAGTCAGAGCATTAGCTCTGGCAGGATACTTCTCACAACGTGAGGAGTACTCTGAAAGAGCCGTCGAATACTTACGTACTTGGTTTATTAACAGCGATTCTCGTATGAACCCCAATATGAATTACGCGCAAGGCGTTCCTGGGGTGGCGGATGGACGGCGTGGCGGCATTATTGATAGTCGCTCATTGGCGACCAGATTGCTTGACAGCATCGCGATTCTCGAAGAAACAGGCTACTTAAGCACTGAAGATTCTGAAGCACTTGATGCCTGGTATTCTGATTATTTAGATTGGCTACTAACCAGCGAACTGGGCATGGCTGAATCTCGTTCAGAGAATAACCATGGTACTTGGTATGACGTACAGGTAGCGAGTATCGCCGCTTTTTTAAATAATGAAGAAGTGGCTCATGAGTGGGTCTTGAATGGGCGAGAGAGGATTGGTTTACAGTTTTCGGTTGATGGTTCCCAGCCCCATGAGTTGGAAAGGACACGTACTTACCATTACAGCTACTTCAATATCGACGCCCATAGTTTTCTGGCACAGCTAGCTGATAAGTATTCACTTGCATATTGGGATTACTCTATACCAGAGAGTGGTAGCCTAATCGATGGTATTCATCTTCTAGCGAATTACAACGATCGAGCTGATCATTGGCCATGGCCAACAACGTCTGAACCACGCACATTACGCATGATGTCTATCTATCGAAAGGCGGGTTTGGGGGCTGGAGATGAGGATCTCTTAGCCCTATCTGATAGTGGTGATTTCAGTGATTTTACGGTTGAAGACAACCTTGCAGAGATTTGGTCAGAGCGGGATGTCGAACTCCTATATCCCTTGTCTGAACAATAACGTCTCTGTTTTTAAGCAATAAATATAATAGATAAAAGGAAATTCAAATGAAAAAGAAATTTTTATGGGGTCTGGCAACAGTCGGGCTTATGTTATCTACTAGTGCAAGTGCGGTAACGTTAGATTTCCGGCATGAGTTGAAGCATCACACCGATCAGCATGCCAGCAGGGTTAAAGTTAGTGACTCTATCGGTATGTTTTATTATGGCCTGGAGGCGAAATTTTCTGGTGACAGGAGAGAAGATGGTAGTCAAGACGCATTCTCTGACCTAGGACGAGGAGATAGTGAAATTGACTGGGGTATTAGGCATTCGCTGGATGACAATTGGTATATTCAGCCAGGTATGCCGATCGCTTTTGGTGATGGTAACTATAGTCTAAAACCACAGCTGCGTGTTGGCTACCGAGCTGATGATATTCCTCTTACAACCTCCTTGCGTTATCGCCGTCAGTTCACCAGCTATAGCGAAAACTCTAGTGATGACTACGTACTGAATAAAATTACTTTTAAGATGGATTATAGCCAGGGGCCATATCGCTATTGGTTCGAAGCGAACTATAACCATAACGAAGATAGAAACATCTTCGATAATAGTAGAACGTCCTACGATGCCCAAATTGGTGCAGGTCGCCGATTCGGTGCCTGGATGCCGTACTTTGATATATCGGATGTTGGTGTAGGATCTGATACCGATACTCGTCAATTGAGAAGTCGTGTAGGTGTCAAATTTTACTACTGATTGATCTACTCAAGTAGTGGAAGATCGATATAAAGACCATGGTTTCCGGCGCTGCAATAAGCCTTATGTTTATCAAATATACATAGTGATAGGGAGAGTTATAGATCATGTCGGTTGTAGACAAGGTTGCGCTACTCTTTTCTATCGCTTTAATTGTGGTAACAGTAATAGCCTATAGGCGGCGTGCGGAAACCCCTGATGGTTTTGTTCGAGGTGGGGGCAGGGTTCCGTGGTGGATGGCTGGGAGTACAGCCTTCATGACACAGTTTTCTGCCTGGACTTTCACCGGCGCTGCACAAAAGGCTTACGAAGATGGCTTTTCTGTACTGATGATTTTCTGGGGGAATGCCTTTGGTTTTCTCTTGGCTGCTATATATTTTGCGCAAAGATTCAGGCGCTTGAGAGTCTCTACCTATTCAGAAATCATTCATCTTCGCTACGGGAAATTAACGCAGATTTTTTATGTGGTTAGCCAGATCTTTCTGACACTGATGACGGCCTCTATCGCTTTGTATGGTGTGTCTCTCTTCTTAGGGGCGGTTCTCGGTGTCCAAGTTTCGCTAGTATCGGTTGCTATCGGATGCGTCATTATAGTGGTCAGCTTGGTCGGTGGCGTGTGGGTCGTTTCTGCTAATAATTTTATTCAAATGATTCAGTTAGCTGTGCTGACTTTTGTTATCGGTGGCTTCGGGCTTTGGTTTTCAGCGGATACCAGTACGCCGATCGTTGTTAACGAGAAGGGCTTTTGGATCGGTTCTGACGACTATAGTATTACGATCATGGTGATCTGGTCTTTAGCCATGTTGGTTAAGCAATTTATAAGTATTAATAACGCTACGTCGAGTTATCGCTTTCTGACTACCAACGGCGATCATGAAGCGCGCAGAGCAGCGGCGCTCGCTGCAGTGCTGTTTATCATAGGGCCTGTCACGTGGTTTATCCCACCTTGGCTGGTTGGTCGGTTAGGCGTCGATCTTGTCTCTATATATCCCAATTTGGGAGACAATGCAGCTAATGCAGCATATGTATATTTTATACAGGAGTACTTACCTTCGGGTGTGCTTGGTTTAGTGGTAGCGGCAATGCTTGCGGTGACGGTGGCTCCCATTACTACATCGCTCAATCGTGATGCAGGAGTGGTCATTAGTTTACTCTCTCCTTTGTTAATATCGTCGAATAGGCTAGGCCATAGATTGGTTAATATAGGCCGTGCATTCGGTGTTATGCAAGGATGTTTGATTTTACTACTAGCGGTTCTTTTAGGCTATGTGCAACATCTTAGCCTCTTTGAGATTATGGTGCTATTTGGAGTGCTCTTTCAAATGCCGTTGGCTCTTCCAGCTATGTTGGCAATTGTGAAAACGGGCGCGCCAGACTGGGCTGGGTGGGGAGGGGTAGTAGTGGGGTTGGTATCTACTATTTGTACTTACATATTCCTCGATATTGAAGCGATTTTCCTTTGGTTAGGCAATGCTTCAATTGAGCAAAGTCAATTAGTGGATATCAAGCTAGCTGTTTCACTGTTTATTCAAATTGTATCAGTACTTAGCTTTATTTTTTTAGCGAAGCATATTTATGATCCAGTAAGAAGTTTTGCGCGTCAGTCTGATGTCGACCTACTCTTTAGTCGGCTTAAACAACCAGTAGCTGCACAGAATGTAGCAGGCAGTTCCGGTCACTCGCGTCATCTAATGCCAAGAATTGTTATATGTTCGGCATTGGCCTCCCTTGTGCTTGCCGCCATTTCAGATCATATACTGGGTGCGAGTTTCTTCATCGTTGTGGTCACGTTACAGCTAGGGATATCAAGATTATTAAGAGCCTAAATTTTAAAATTTATAATCATTAATATTGCCGATGATTAGTTTGTTTTTAATTAGAGATAGGGTTATAGCAACCCATGCCTCGTCACGTCACATGAAATAGGCTTACGGATATAATGGCGCGATTATGCTTCGAGTATCATAAAATTATTTATGTAAAATAGCGTTTTATTTTTATTTAAAACATTTGATTTTTTTGAAACGTTGCTCTAGTTTTGTATGCGGTTAGCATATTAATTGTGGTAATCGCCTCAACTTAACAACCAGAACAAAAGGATTAAAATTATGTTACTACGTAATAAAACGCATCATCACTCCGTTCTCAAAACTATAGTGGCAACCTTTGTCACCTTTAGCATGACTTCCTCGGCGCTAGCGAATGACGCCATCCCAGCAGAAGTGTTTGACCTCGGAAACTGGAAAATTACACTTCCCATGGATGCTAACAACGATGGAAACGTTGATGAGGTGCCGGTAGCTGAACTGCAGTCCTACGTTCACCCTGACTATTTCCATCTAGATGACGATAGCAACTTGGTATTCGTAACGCCTAATAGTGCATTTACCACTCCCAACTCCAGTAATTCACGCACCGAGCTTCGTCAGATGCTCCGTGGAGAAAATGATAGTATCGGGACTAAAGACCCAGCGAACAACTTCTCCCTTGCCTCTCACCCTGAAGCGGAAAGCTTTGCCCAAATAGGTGGATATCTTGAGGCTACCCTTCGGGTAGAGCACGTCGCCGAACGTACTGAAAATCCTGAAAGGCAGTCTGCTTATTCAGTGGTGGTAGGGCAGATCCACGCCCTCAAAGATGAAGATGCCATTCAATCAGGTAGCGGCTTCGGGCATGGTAACGAGCCATTAAAGATCTATTACAAGAAACTTCCCAATCAAGCGACTGGGTCTGTGTTTTGGAATTATGAGAGAAATCTCGCAAAAGAAGACGCTGACCGCACCGATATAAGTCATGCCGTATGGGGCAATGATTGGAGCAACAATACCAACCCGAATGAAGAAGGCATTGCTCTAGGCGAAAGCTTTAGTTATCGCGTTGAGATCAAAGGCGACATCATGCACTTGACCTTCCTTTCAGATGGTCATCCGACGCGAACTTTTGAACAGAACCTTGCTGACAATGTAAACAGTAACGGCAACGCAGATACCAAAGACAATCCTGAAGGATACGCGGGAGAAGGAATGTACTTCAAAGCAGGCTCCTACAACCAATGCAATACGAGGCCTGACTCTGGGGCTTGTGCAGGTACCGGCAATTGGGAAACTGACCTCGCCAACGGTGATTATACGAAGGTTGTTTTCTCTACCTTGGAAAGTGGAAGTATTCAGTAACAGTTTGAAGGCATGACGCCGTTTAAGGTGCAGCGCCAAGGACCGAGCAGTGGCGCTGCAGAAAGATCAGGCAAGGGAGAACGCGAGTGAAAATAGGTGCCCCGAAAGAGAGTGCCCGGGGGGAAGCGCGGGTCGCGCTAACCCCCGAGAGCGCCAAGCAAATTCAGAAGCTAGGCCACGAGTGCTTAGTAGAATCCGGCGCTGGACTAGCGGCGGGCTTTAATGACGACACTTATCGTGATGCGGGCGTTACCGTAGTGGAAGGAGCCGACGCGCTCTGGAATGACACTGATGTGGTCATTAAAGTCCGCGAGCCTTCCGATGATGAGGCCGCGCGCCTGCGCCAAGGCCAAACCCTCATAGCCTTCTTCTGGCCCGCGCAAAACGAAGCGCTGCTGGAAAAATGCAAGGCACAAGGCGCCAGCGTAATCGCCATGGACATGGTGCCGCGGATTTCCCGGGCCCAGAAAATGGACGCGCTCTCCTCCATGGCCAATATCGCCGGTTACCGCGCGGTAGTTGAAGCCGGCAATAATTTTGGCCGCTTCTTTACCGGCCAGGTCACCGCCGCCGGTAAAGTGCCGCCCGCTAAAGTGCTGGTGATTGGCGCAGGCGTTGCCGGGCTCTCGGCCATTGGCACCGCCACCAGCCTGGGCGCCGTGGTACGCGCCTTTGATGTACGCCCCGAAGTCTCCGAGCAAATCGAGTCGATGGGTGCGGAGTTTCTGTTTCTCGATTTCGAAGATAGCCAGGATGGCTCAGAAAGCGGTGGCTATGCGTCGCCCTCCAGCCCCGAGTTCCGTGAAAAGCAGCTGGCGTGCTTCCGCGAACAGGCCGCCGATGTCGATATTGTCATCACCACCGCGCTGATCCCCGGCCGCCCCGCGCCCAAGCTGTGGCTGGAAGATATGGTGGCGGCTATGAAGCCGGGTTCGGTGGTTATCGACTTAGCCGCCGAGAAGGGCGGCAACTGCGATCTCACCAAGCCAGATGAGCGCGTTGTCAGCGATAACGGTGTTGTAGTGGTGGGCTACACGGATTTCCCTTCACGCATGGCAACGCAGTCATCGCTGCTTTACGCCACCAATATTCGCCATATGCTGACCGATCTCACCCCCGAGAAAGAGGGCGTGATCAATCACAATATGGAAGACGACGTGATTCGGGGCGCCACGGTGACGCACGAAGGCGAAATCACCTTCCCGCCGCCACCGCCGAAAGTTAAAGCGATTGCGGCCGCTAAGCCGAAGAAAAAAGAGAAAGAGCCGACGCCGGAAGAGAAAAAGGCCGCGGAGCTAGCCACCTTCAAAGCGCAAACCAAGCGTCAGGTGAGCCTACTGGCCATCGGCGGTGTATTGATGCTGCTGCTGGGCCAAGTGGCGCCAGCGTCCTTTATGCAGCACTTTATTGTCTTTGTGCTGGCATGTTTTATCGGCTTCCAGGTGATTTGGAAAGTAAGCCACTCGCTACACACGCCCTTGATGGCGGTGACCAATGCGATTTCGGGCATCATTATTTTGGGGGCGATTCTGCAGATTGGCTCCGGCAGCGCAGTGGTGAGCGTGCTGGCGGCGATCTCAGTACTGATCGCGTCAATCAATATCGTGGGTGGCTTCCTGGTGACACGCCGGATGCTGGCCATGTTCCAAAAATCCTAAGCGGCGGAGAGACGATATGTTAGGTCAAGGATTCGTATCTGCCGCGGCAATCGCGGCGAGCGTACTGTTTATTCTGTCGTTAGGCGGGTTAAGCAACCAGGAAAAAGCCAAGCGGGCCGTATGGTATGGCATCGTGGGTATGGCGGTGGCGGTGTTCTTCACGGCCCTCGGCCCCGGTATCGGCGGCTACTGGTGGCTTATTCCGATGATGCTAATCGGCGCGGGTATTGGTGCCTATGTGGCGGGGAAGGTCGAGATGACCGAAATGCCCCAGCTTGTGGCAGCGTTGCATAGCTTTGTGGGTTTGGCCGCGGTGTTCGTGGCTTGGAGCGCAGACCTAGAGCGACGCAGGGTAATGGCGGCGCGTGCCGCTGAGGCGTCGTTGGATCAGTTCTCCGCCTTTGCTGCGCTAGTCGCGACGAAAGCCCCCGACGAGCTGATGTTCCTGCAGGTTGAGGTAGTGCTGGGCATCTTTATCGGTGCGGTGACGTTTACAGGCTCGGTAGTCGCCTTCGGCAAGCTGGCAGGTAAAGTGGATGGGAAGCCTCGCCAGTTACCCGGCGGGCATATGCTCAATGCCGGAGCTGCAGTGCTGTCACTGCTGCTGGCGATTCTCTACCTGAACGGTGCGGGCTTCTGGACGCTGATTGTGCTGGCGGCGCTGGCCTTCTTCATCGGCTACCACCTGATCATGGGCATTGGCGGGGCCGATATGCCGGTGGTCGTTTCAATGCTCAACAGCTATTCCGGCTGGGCAGCGGCTGCTATCGGCTTCACGCTCTCTAACGATCTGCTGATTGTCACCGGCGCGCTGGTGGGGTCATCGGGTGCGATTCTCTCTTACATTATGTGTAAGGCGATGAACCGCAACTTCGTTAACGTGATTTTGGGTGGCTTTGGCGGAAGCTCTGGACCGGCGGCAGAGATTGAAGGCGAACAGGTGGCGATTGACGCCGGTGGCGTAGCCAGCGCTCTGAACGATGCCGATAGCGTGATCATCGTGCCGGGTTACGGCATGGCGGTGGCTCAGGCGCAGACGGCGGTGAGCGACTTGGTGCGTAAGCTTCGCGCAGCGGGTAAAACCGTGCGCTTCGGTATTCACCCGGTGGCTGGCCGCTTGCCAGGGCATATGAACGTACTGCTGGCCGAGGCCAAAGTGCCTTACGACATCGTGCTGGAGATGGACGAAATCAACGACGATTTCGCCACTACCGACGTGGTGATCGTGATTGGCTCCAACGACATCGTGAACCCAGCGGCGGAGGAAGATCCCAAAAGTCCTATCGCGGGTATGCCGGTGCTAAAAGTATGGGAAGCCAAGCAGGTGTTTGTCAGCAAACGCGGCCAGGGCACCGGCTACTCGGGTATCGAGAACCCACTGTTCTTCAAAGACAACACGCGGATGTTCTACGGCGATGCCCGGGATAGCTTGAATACGCTGCTGCCGTTGATTGATTAGAGTTAGGTATCGAGTCCTTGGTGATGATTAGTCAGCCTTACGATTAATAACTCTAGTTGTTAGGGCTGTATTTTTTCCGTCGCGGTGATCGTTGATTGATGTTGCAGCGCCCTGGCCGAGTAATGGCTATAGCGTCAGTGCCTAGCGAATACGGCAATTGAAAGGTTCGACCACCCTGTTTATATAGGGCTTTCCGGTTTTGCATAGGTGGAGTTCGATGCCACGAGCCAGGGCTCTTATTGGCAAATGAATGACGACCGCCAGGCTGGTGCTCTTTGCTCGGGTGAAGCGATCTGAAAAGGCCTTTCACTGTCGGTCAGTACAGTCTGGGTTTTGAAGAGGGCTTTTTTCTGTACCCACTTCATGAACGTCAACGCATCGTTCGCGGGCTTCCGACACCTGAATTCCCAGTCGGCCCAGCGCGTAACTCGGATGATGGTGATACTAAGGTAGTGCTTCAGCTGCTTGTTAGGTAACTCGGGCGGTTGCTTAATATAGATATACACGAAGCTATACTTTATACCCATTGATAAATGGGGAATTACCAGCATTGCTACTTAACAACTGCCGCAACGGTGCAATTAATAATTCAACCTCTTACGATATGGTAGAGAACTATGAAACAACCTTTGGCTCCTCCAGAAATCTTAGCTTTCGGTGAGGCCATGACGATGTTCGTCGCTAAAGAGCACGGCGAAATGAGCAGCGTCGAGAATTTCCAGCGTCGAATTGCTGGGGCGGATACCAACGTGGCCATAGGCCTAGCTCGCTTAGGTTTCCATGTAGGTTGGTTGAGTCGAGTCGGTAACGATGGTTTTGGATGCTTCGTTCGGCAAGCTTTGGAGGCCGAAGGACTCGACTGCCGACACTTGCATATCGATCCAGCTCATCCCACCGGATTAGTTTTTAAAGAGCGTGCACAAAACGGTGTTGACCCTAACGTGGAATACTATCGTCGTGGTAGTGCTGCTAGTCACTTGGCACTGTCAGACGCTGAAGGCGTTGATTTTAAGGCACTGCGCCACGTCCATGCTACCGGCATCCCCCCAGCACTTTCATCAAGCTCCCGTGAGCTCGCCGAGACTATACTTGAGAGGGCCCGAAACGCTGGTGCGACCCTCTCTTTCGATCCCAATATTCGCCCTAGTCTGTGGAGTAGCAAAGCAGAAATGCGCGAAGTTCTTAACGCTATGGCAGCCCGCGCCGACTGGGTGCTGCCTGGCCTAGCAGAGGGACGCTTGCTGACTGGGCGAGACAGCCCTGAAGCGATTGCAGACTTTTATTTAGAACGTGGTGCGAGGGCTGTCATCATTAAGTTGGGTCCCCAAGGTAGCTATTATCGAGGTAGTCTAGGCGGCATTCACTCTGACTTCACTATGCCGGGCGTACCGGTTGATAAGGTCGTCGATACTGTGGGCGCTGGAGACGGCTTCGCTGTGGGCGTTATCAGCGCATTGCTTGATGGCCTTTCCCCGAGGGAGGCTTTGCAGCGTGGCAATCTTATCGGAGCTCTGGCGGTACAGGTGCGCGGTGATATGGAAGGCTTACCCGACCACAAGCTCCTGGTTCGATTGGAAACTACGCTAATCAAATAAGGTGCATTGCATTTTATCGGGTAACGCTGCTTTTATCTCTGAATTTAACTAATAAGCGCAGCACCTGCGGTTTCTAGTGCTCATGAGCATTCACCTAAGAAAACCTGGGCTGGGGTTAGGTATCCCAGCCGCTTTCTTGATCTATCGTTTAGCTCATTGACAACACTGAGTCGCCTCTGGATTCGTAGACACCACTTGGGGTTTGAAGAGGTTGCCTGACTGGTCAATTTGAGTTCTGGGTAAGGATCTTTCATTCAGTAAGGTGGCATTCCATCAGCTTTCGCTAGACCACCCAGATAGAACGCACAAAAAAGCCGCTAAGCGAAACTTCAGGCGGCATTAGAATGGTTTCATGCGTGGTGCTATTACGTCTGTAAGGTTGATACCTCGGGTCGCCAAAAAATGTTTTGGCCAAGACGGCTGAAGCCCCAGTGGCTTTTGGTACGAAATGCTCGCACTTGGTTATCGGCCATTGCACTTTGCCCGTCGGCATCACGGATATAACGAGCGAGTGTTATGGCGGCTTTCTGGCCGTAGCGTGCACCCGGTGAGGCGCATGTCCAAATATGCCGCAGCATGATGGCAAGGTCAGACGCGTGCTTATCCAAATACGCCAGCCCATAGGCGCAGGCTTCCAATGTAAAGGCATCGTGGCTGCAAAGCTTCCAGGCGGCGTTTGGTTTGCCTTTAGAATCGTAGGTATAGGTCTTGCCAATATCGTGTAACAACCCGGCCACAAAACACGTTTCTTGCATCAAGCGCGACATGGCGGGCTCGTTAAGACGCAGCATTGCCACGGCATTGTTAGCGACATTCAACGAATGCTCTAGCAAGCCGCCCGGGTAGGCATGGTGATAATTGACGCTGGCCGGCGCATTCAAAAAAGCTTCAAGACGATCCTTGCGTTCCAGTACCCGCGTCAAAAACGCCCGGAGGTGCTCTGATTGAAGAGACTGCACGGTCGTGACTAACTGATCAAATACCGCTGGTACTGGGCAATACACCCGCGGCAACGAGTGCAGTGTATTAAGCGAAATTACTTCCTCTCGGGTCGCCTTGCGAAACTCATCAAGTAAAAACTGGCCTGATAAGCACTTCACCCCAGAGGCGGTGACAAAATCCAAATGACCGATGCGCTCAGGTATAAGCGTTTTGTTCAGGTTGAGCATCGCGACTTGATCCCCCGCGCAATCGCTCAGCCGCAGTTTTAAGAAGGGCGTTTTCACGTTATCAAACTCCGCCACACGCCCAGTAAGGCGGTAAGTGCCCGTGAAGGTGCGAGACAGGTGAGTAGGGATGTTATCAAGCCGTTTCATGACGCTGCTCCTTCTGGGGCTTAGTGGGCGTGGTGTTGCCGAGTAAACGCTCAAAGGCGGAGCCATCCATACGGGTGGCATTAGGGACGTAACGTGAATAGACCTTGAACAGCATCTCGGTTGAACTGTGGCCCAGCATTCGAGCCACCCATTCTGGGTTTTCTCCAGAAGCCAAAAAGAGTGTCGCAGCAGTATGGCGCGTTTGATAAGGACGGCGTTTGGTTAGACCAAGAGACTTGAGCAAGGGATACCACACGCGCTTCGTCACGTTATTGTGGTCAAGCGGCTGCCCCAGCTGATTGCAGAACACGTACTTACTCATATGTCCAGTGGCGGCGTACTGCGTTTTTAGCGCATCGTATACCTGCCCAAACATGGGGATTTCACGCTGCGATCCATCGGTCTTGGTGTATTCCGTTTCGCCATTGATCAATGTTTCGCGTACTAAGATTTCACGCTTAGCAAAATCAATGTTTTTCCACTTCAACCCATCGACTTCGCCGGTGCGCATGCCCGTAAAAAAGCGCACGGTGTAATAGTTGCAATAGTCTGGGCGGACGTTGTCGATGATGCGTTGCACCTCGTGTAGCGAAAACGGCTCAATATGCGTCTTCTGCAGCTTTAACGGCTTAATATTTTTGTACGGCGTCTCATAATCGAAACGCTCGGCCGCCTCATCAAGCACCATACGCAAAATGGACATATGGCTGTTGATCGTCTTTGGAGATACCAGTCCCGTAGCACCGCGGCCCTTGCGTTTAGCCAGCTTGGCGCGAAACGCCAGGATGTCGGCCTTGGTGATATCGCCGATGGGCTTTTTCCCAAACGCGGGCTTCAGTGAGCTATCCAAGATCGAGTTCACATTGCGCACATGAGAAGCACGCCACTGGATTTTGCTCTCGTCGAACCACTGATCAGAAAAATCGTTGAAGAGGGGTGTGTCTAAATCGCTGACTACTTGAGGCTCAGCTGTATTGGTAGGCTGATGGGTCTTCAGTTTCTGCAAATTGCTGCTGTTGGGAAAGAATTCTGCATAATTGAATTCGCCGAGCAGCATTTTTGCTTCCATGCGCTGTAAAAGCTGTTCCAGCTGTTTACGATTTTTTGCGTTATCGTCAAGCAGGGTCTGCTCGCGAAAGCGCTGGCCGTCAAATCGAAAGTCGATAAAAAGCTTTTTGCTCTCTTGGCGGACGCGAACCTTACCCATGGCATACGCCTCCGTTCGCCATTGGAATGGCGATAGCTTGCTCACGAGGGGTCGCTTTCAGCATTTCTTCCTGAATAGTTTCCCAGATATAAAGGATTTTCCGACGCCCAAAGGGGCGGATGTAATGAGTGCCTTCAATGAGCACACTATCTTTGAGTTGCTGGCGGATAGTACGCGCATCGTATTTGATAAGCGATGCTAGCTCTTCCGTTGTCAAAAAAGTGCAGTCCATGAGACTATCTCCTCGATCAAGTGATCATTTGATAATATTTTTAATCGTTCGATTATAAATATAAACGATCAAATGATTATTTCAACACTTTTTTGATAATTTTAATGATCATATTGGATAAATAGATGATTCGGTATCACTTAAAAGAGCTGATTGCGGAGAAGGAATTTGAAGAACGGCGCAGGATTACGATAGGCGAGATAGCTAAAGAAACGGGTATTAATCGGATGACGTTGTCTAAGATCATCAACCATCCAGGGCATAGTACGGTGACGGATAACCTAGATAAGCTCTGCTACTACTTTGATTGTGAGATCGAGCAGCTGGTGACTCATATCAAGGAGGCTAAAGATGAATCTGCGCCTTTGTCCGACTAAGAACGTAGTATGGAAATTAATGGTGGGGTAGGAATTTGTCGTCAGGTGCCTGAAGGTCACGCAAATTTTTGAACGTCAGTTGCAATGAAAATATTGGGCACGGTGTGGGCACAATATGGGCACAGAGGTATTTGAAATTGCGGGCAACAAAAAAGGCAGATCAGTAAGTTACTGATCTGCCTTTCGAAATATTGGTAGCGGGGACCGGATTTGAACCGATGACCTTCGGGTTATGAGCCCGACGAGCTACCAGACTGCTCCACCCCGCATCAACGTGTGGCGTATTCTACAGAAGTTTTAGATGAAGTCAATAGGGGGATTAACACGTTTGGCTTATAGCCGTTGATTATGACCTGCGGCAACATGGGGTAAGTGCAGCTATGCTTTAAGTAGCCATAACAAAAAGCTTACGTTGGTGCATTTTTTACGCAAATAATGCACTAGGGTAATACAGGCGCAGTCGCGCTTATTCACAATGGCTTGCGACATAACGTGCATGTTTTGAGATCCAAGCCATTTGTCATATCAGGGAGGTAGTCAATGGCCAATCAAGCCCCCGTCGCCTGGGTAACTGGTGGAACTGGTGGTATCGGTACGGCAATTTGTCGTTCGTTGGCAGATGCGGGATATCTGGTCGTGGCGGGTTATCGCAACCCCGACAAGGCCAAAACCTGGCTAGAAACGCAGCATGCCGACGGCTACAACAATATCGAATTGTCAGGTGTCGACCTTTCTGACCACAACGCCTGCCTGGAAGGTGCCCGCGAAATCCACGACAAGTATGGCCCGATTAGTGTGCTGGTGAACTGTGCGGGTATCACCCGTGACGGCACCATGAAAAAAATGTCCTACGAGCAGTGGTACGAAGTGCTCGACACCAACCTCAACAGCGTATTTAACACCTGTCGTAGCGTCATTGAGATGATGCTTGAGAGTGGCTATGGCCGGATTATCAATATTTCATCCATTAATGGCCGTAAAGGCCAGTTTGGTCAGGTTAACTACGCGGCGGCGAAAGCCGGTATGCATGGTTTGACCATGTCGTTGGCACAGGAAACAGCGACCAAAGGAATTACCGTCAATACCGTATCACCTGGCTATATCGCCACCGATATGATCATGAATATCCCCGAAAAAGTACGCGAGGCAATCCGGGAAACCATTCCAGTGAAGCGCTATGGCACGCCAGAGGAGATTGGCCGATTGGTCACCTTCTTAGCCGATAAGGAGTCAGGTTTTATCACCGGTGCAAACATCGACATCAACGGTGGTCAGTTCATGGGGTAGTCGTTAGCCCAATAGGAGAGCGTAAACGGGAGGCTATAAGCCTCCCGTTTTCTTGCTAACGCTATGGCAGTGGTACTCGTGCCAGTCGGCTGAGCAGGTTATCCAACTCTTCTACTTCAGCATCCCATAGCGTGGCTGGCATTGGCCCTAGCGCCAATAGTGCCACCAGGATGTCGATCACTTCTTGATCACGGCTGCGCTCTTGATTGAAGCCTTCATTCAAACGTTCTACCTGAATCGCCAGGCGCAGTGGCTCATCACTCTGTCGCACGCTACCCACGGCCAGCATCGAGAGGTGCACTCTTAGCCTAGCAAGGGAGTCGGCGATGCGGGCGTGCTCAGCGTCTGATAGCGGTACTGCTACGCTATGGCGCTGTTGATTGCGTACGTTATGTGACTGATTGAAAGCGCTAGGCAGTGAAGTGTCGAGAACCGTTTGCGCGTCCACATCACTGGGAGACCCCTCGCTGAGATAGCGTTGGTCGGCGGCCAGGTGAGCGTTCACTAATGGCATAATCGCATGCCACTGTTGCACCGTGTCGGCGACCGCTAGACGGTTTAGGCGTTCTCGGCGTGCACGCACAATGCCGCTCATCCGCTTCTGCATGCCTTCGCTGCGTCGATTGCGGGGCAGTGGCTCGAGCTGGTTGGCCTGCTCGATAAAGCGCTCCAGTGTGGCCGACTCGCCCGCCTCCAGTGGCTGCCAACTATCCATTTCATCGATGAGCGTCTGCATCTGATCAAGCTGCTGTTGCTGGCGCGCTGCCTGCTCATTTTTATGTGCATCGCGTTGGGCAAAAAGTTGATCACACTCGTGGCGAAAGGTTTTCCACAGCGTTTGCTCTTCGCCCTTTGGGGCTCGGCCTAGCGCACGCCACTGCTGCTGTAACTGTTTGGTCAGGTGGATGCGCTGGGCCAGCGGCTGGCTGTCGTCGCTACGCAGTGCACTTACTTGACTGATCAGTTCGCGCTTTTTTGAGGCGATCGTTTCAGCGCGCTGATCAATCAACGCCTGTAGCTGATGGCGAATAGTGCCAAAGCGCCGCCCAACGGCCTCTGAGCCCTCGCGAGGAACGGGGCTGTAGTGCCGCCACTGGTGGCGTGCTTTATCGCGAATTTGCCGGAGTACATCGGGGTCGGCATCTTCTGCTGGCTGAGCCAGCAGAGTCTCTAGCTGGTCGCATAGCGCTTCCCGGGCTTTCAGGTTGTTCTCGCGCTCTTTACTGAGCTGATCCCGCCAAGGGGCAAGACGTTCATGGATACGATCCGAAGCGCTACGGAAACGAGCAGACTGTTCGCGGTTGGCCGCCGCATCGCCCAGTGATTTCCACTCTTTGACCAACTGGCGATGGTGGCGGTCAAGCGCTTCTTCCGCCATGTAGAGATCGTTAGCCAATGCTTCGATGCTCGCGCATAGCTGCTCGCGCTTGGGCCCGGCGACAAACCCTCGCCAGTCGCGTAATTCCGCGAGCCGGGCGGCTAAGTGCTTTAAGCGCGTTTTGAGCGGTTGAGCGGCTGAGCTCTCCAGGGCTTCAATGCGCGGTTTTAGGCGCTGATGCAGGCGGCTGGCGCTTTTAAAGGCGCCGCGCTCTAGCAAGTGCTCAAAGGTATCGAGTTCCGCGCCATGGGCCTCCAGGGTGGTGCTGCCCTCTGTAGGTTGCGAGGGGGCGGTGCTGTCAGCATTACACGCAGCCAGAGCGCGGCCGAGCAGTGCCGGGGGGGTTAAGGTGTCTGGCCACTGGCAGTCGCTAATCAAGGTGGACAGGGTCGCATGGTCGCCACTGGCCAGGGCGGTTTCGATGGGCGCGCTTACCGCGCACCAGCGCTGCCATGCCTCTAAGCACTGGTCGTAGTGCTGAATCGCCAGCGTGTAGCGCTGGCGCATGGTCTCGCTGGGCGGGTGGATATCGGAAAGCGCCTGCCAGCGTTGGCCGAGTAGCTGACGCTGGGCGCGCAGGCTGTCGACATCCTGTACGGTCATGGCGGAAGCGTGGCGCAAGCCGTCAAGGGTCTCTTCTATGCCTTCAAGCAGCTGCTCTCGGGTGTTTTCAGCTTCTTCACGGCGCTCGTCGCTCTGCTGGCGAGCCTGCTCCTGGGTCTCGTGGTCGTGAAGCGTTTTGCGGCAATTGAGTACGGCTTGATGAAAGCGCTGCTCCTGTTCCACGCTGGGCGGCTGGGTCAACTGCTCCCACTGCCGTTCAAGGTGGCGAAAACGGCCACCGTAAAGGGGCTCCCAGGGCGCACGGGCATGCTGCTCTAGCTGATGCAAAAGTGTTTCGCGCTGCTGCTCTTCCGCTTCCAGCCACTGGGCGTCGCTGCGCAAGCGGTTGAGGCGTTCCCGGGCCAGGCGAACCACCTGCCGGTCTCGGCGTGCCTCTTTCAGCAACCGTTTTAGTCCCTCTTCATCTTCTATGCGCTCAGCCGCCTGATGGCGAACGGCGGCCACCCCATTGTGACAAGCTTGACGAATCAGCTCATCCTCGTCGCTCAGCTTACTCAGTGCGGCCAAACGTAGATTAAGATTGTCCCCCTGCAGGGCTACCGCACTCAGTACCCGCGGCTCATCCATCTGTTCAACCAGTGTCTGGCGCTGGTTCAGGTCGGTATGGCCTTCACGCCCACTAAGCCGTTGGCAAACCGCATTGAACCAGGTTTCCTCCTGCTGATGGTGGGGGTACGCGTTGACCAAGCCTACGCAGTCATCCAGAGCCAACAGAGCGGCAAGGCGAATCTGGCTATCGCTATCTTGAGTGAGCGACTGCAGCGCTTGACGCTGCTCCGCTTGCTCGGGGTTCAGTCGTTGGAGGGCCTGACGGCGCACCTCGGGGTCAGGGTGTTGCCACCGAGGTGCGAACAGGCGTCTTAACAGTCCGTGCATGGATCATCCTGCGATTATGAAATGCGTAGCATGAAAAAAACGGCTCGGTGGTTGCAGTCACCGGCGCTGTCGCTTAGCTTGGCGTTGCTATTGCTGTCTTGTAATAAGCATGGTGTGATAAACGTCTATTTTCTAGGCCACACTGCTTCTAGATCACACTGTTTTTAGACTACAGTGTTTCTAGACGACGAAATGCGTGATAGTACGCTACCTTAATCTTATATGAACATGACGGGGAGTTCGGCCATGAGCCTTAACGTGGATAGTGCCGTAGTGGCCTTTACCTTCAAAGGCGGCATGCTGCCGATGACCGTCATGGAGCTAAGTAGTGCTGACCCGGAGCAAATCCGGCAGCAGTTGGCTGGTAAGTTTTCCCAGTCCCCTGCTTTCTTTCAGCATACACCGGTTGTGCTCAGCGTGGAAAAACTCGATGAACCCCACTTAGCCCTTGAGCGCATTTGTGCCGTGTGCCGTGACCATAAGCTGTTGCCGGTCGCCGTGCGCGGTGGTACTGAGCCTGTTCGCCAATCGGCTTGGGCGCTGGGGTTGGGTTGGTTTCCGCCGGTGGCTGAAGGGCGTGCGCGGGTGCTCGAAAGTGTCGGTAGCTCGCCGGTGCAAGAGGTCGCCCGTGAGGAGCCCGTGAGCGAGTCCGAAGCGCCAACGCTGGCCACGCGGCTCTATCGCGGTACCGTTCGCTCTGGCCAGCAAGTGAGCGCCTCTGATGGTGATTTAGTGGTCATCGGGGCGGTGAATGCCGGGGCGGAAGTGCTGGCTGCCGGCAGTATTCATGTCTACGGTGCACTACGAGGCCGGGCACTGGCAGGTATTCATGGTAATACCCAGGCGGGTATTTATTGCCGCGAACTGGAGGCTGAGCTGCTTTCAGTGGCCGGCAATTATAAACGTTCGGAAGATATCGACGCACAGCTTCTGGGGTGTCCCGCAGAAGTTCACTTTACAAAAGAACAGCTTGAAATTAAGCCACTGGGCTAAGGTATTTGTATGAGGCTGCGTTGGTGCTTCATGCCTAGCGACGCCGAAGACGCTATCCGTTACAGTATGGCATGTTGATGACATTGACGTTCCCGTTATGCGCTGAGCGCCAACTGACTCGCGCTCGCGACGAACGACTTCAAGAAGGAAGTGACTCTTGGCCAAGATAATTGTAGTGACCTCCGGTAAAGGGGGGGTCGGTAAAACCACTAGCGCGGCAGCCATCTCCACAGGGCTTGCGCTGCGCGGTAAAAAAACAGTCGTCATTGATTTTGATGTGGGCCTGCGTAATCTCGACCTGATCATGGGCTGCGAACGACGCGTGGTGTATGACTTAGTCAACGTGATTCAAGGCGAAGCGGGTCTGAATCAGGCGCTGATTCGCGACAAGCGGGTTGAGAATTTGTTCATTCTGCCAGCTTCCCAGACCCGCGATAAAGATGCCCTGACCCAAGAGGGCGTTGCAGAGATTTTGGAGAAGCTGAAAGAGGATTTCGACTTCATTCTTTGTGATTCACCCGCCGGTATCGAACGCGGTGCGCAGTTGGCCATGTACTTCGCCGACGAGGCGATTGTGGTCACCAACCCTGAGGTTTCATCGGTGCGTGACTCTGACCGTATTTTGGGGCTGTTGGCCTCGAAAACCCGGCGTGCAGAGCAGGGCAATGACCCTATCAAAGAGCACCTGCTGGTGACCCGCTATAACCCCGAGCGCGTGACCTCCGGCGATATGCTGACACTCGACGATATTCGTGAAATTTTGGCGATTAACTTATTGGGCTTGATTCCTGAGTCTGAGGCCGTGCTGCGTGCTTCCAACCAGGGCGTGCCCGTTACCCACGATATCTCCAGCGACGCGGGCCAAGCTTATAGCGATACGGTATCGCGCCTGCTCGGAGAAGACATGCCTTTGCGTTTCCATGAAATGCAACGCAAAGGCCTGCTCAGTCGTATGTTTGGGGGGGCGCGCCGATGAAATTACTTGAGTTCTTGAAGCGTGAGCGCAGGAAATCCGCCTCGGTCGCCAAAGAACGTTTGCAAATTATTGTCGCGCATCAGCGTAGCCAACGCGGTCAGCCCGACTATATGCCGATGCTTGAGCGCGAACTGCTTGAGGTGATCCGCCGCTACGTGCACGTGGATGACGACGCCATTCAAATTTCTATGGACAGCGAAGACAACTGCTCTGTGTTGGAGCTGAACGTTACGCTTCCAAAGAGCTGAGCTCTTTAGCTGAGTTCAGGAACTGAAGACGGGGCGAAAGGGGCGGCGGGTGTGCTAGGCTTGGGCTTTTAACTGCCCAGCGGAGTGATTGTTCATGGCGCCACCCAATGCTGCCCCTACCAGTTTTCTATGGCACGACTATGAAACCTTCGGGGCGGATCCGCGTCGTGACCGGCCTGCACAATTTGCAGCCCTGCGCACGGATGCCGATCTGAACGAGATTGGCGAACCGATCGAACTCTACTGCAAGCCCGCCGATGATTACTTGCCTCATCCTGCCGCCTGTTTGATCACCGGTATTACCCCTCAAAAAGCTCAGCGCCATGGTCTTCCCGAAGCAGAGTTCGCGGGCGAGATTCAGCGCCATATGAGTGAGCCGGGTACCTGCGTGGTGGGTTACAACAGCCTGCGTTTTGATGATGAAGTCTCCCGCCATCTGTTTTACCGCAATTTACTCGATCCTTATGCCCGCGAGTGGCAAAACGGCAATTCCCGCTGGGATTTGATCGACATTGTGCGCGCCTTTTATGCGCTGCGCCCGGATGGCATTGAGTGGCCGCAGCGCGAAGACGGCGCGCCCAGCTTCAAGCTAGAGCACTTAACCGCAGCAAACGGTATTGCCCATGAGGGTGCCCATGATGCGGTAGCCGATGTGCGCGCCACGATCGCCTTGGCCCGCTTACTTAAAACGCGCAATGCCAAGCTGTTCGACTATCTGCTTGGTCTGCGTGGTAAGCGTGCGGTGGCCAAGCAGCTTGACTTGCCCAACGCCAAGCCGCTGCTGCATATCTCCCGCCGCTATCCTGCCAGCCGGGGCTGCAGTGCCCTGGTGATGCCGCTGGCCGAACATCCGACAAACCCTAATGGGGTGATTGTTTACGATTTGAGCGTTGATCCCAGCGATATGCTTAGCATGTCGGCGGAGCAGATTCGTGAGCGGGTATTCGTCAGCCAGCAGGATTTGGCTGAAGGTGAAGCACGTATTCCGTTGAAGGTGATCCATATTAACCGTTGCCCGGTGGTGTTCCCCGCAACTGCTTTAAAAGACGTTGAGGGGCCGCAAAAGGGGGAGTATGGCATTATCGTTGCGCGCTTAGGCCTGGATGTGGCGGCCTGTCGGCAGCACTGGAAAACCCTGCGCGATGCCAGCGGTGTTGCCGCTAAGGTCGCCGAGGTGTTTAGCGCTGGTTACGACGACGCCCCGCAAGACCCTGATCTAATGCTCTATTCGGGCAGCTTTTTCTCCGCCGCTGACCGTCAGCAGATGGAGCGGGTGCGGGAGATGGAGCCGTGGGATCTGGTAGGACAGCGCTTTGCGTTTCAGGATCCGCGTTTGGAAGAGATGCTGTTTCGCTTTCGTGCGCGCAGTTACCCCGATACGTTGGAGGGCGAAGAGCGCGAGCAGTGGGAGGCGTTTCGCTGGATGCGGATCAATGACCCGGCCTTGGCGGGCTTTACGCTTAAGGCGTTTGCGCGGGAAATCGAGCAGTACAATCAGCAAACCCTCACTGATCGCGAGCGGCAGATTCTGGAAGAGCTGGTGATGTTCGTGGAGGCGATGATGCCGGCCCAGGCGTTTGATGCCTGAGCCGGTGCCGATGGTCTAATAGCGCTGTTTATTCACGCACTTTAGGCAGCGCTGAGCGTGCTTCCCGATAAGTACTGACATCGCTGGGTTCGTCGCCTGGGTTAAAGCGTATGTCCAGGGTGTGCTCGCGCAGCGATGGCCAGAGAGCCTTAATATCCTCAAGGCTAACGTTCAGCACTAGCTCGGCCAACTTATCACGGCGGTCAAAGCGAACGTCTTCAAGCGCCGTGGCTTGCCAATAGCGGTTAGCCATGCCTGAAAGGCTGGTATCGCGCTGGCGTAATTGGTCGTGAACCGCCTGGCGATAAGGCACTAAGTCATCGTCGCTAAGTTGCTCAAGACGTTGGTTCGCCTCGTCAAGAAACGCATCCATACGCTCGGCAATGGTGCCGCTGTCTACGTCGGGGGATTGCACCATAAGGGCAATGCCTGGTGCTTCGAGCAGCGGTGAATAACCTGCGTTGACGATGTAGCCGAGCTGCTGCTCGGTGCGCAGCTGCTGGTAGAACGGTGTTTCCAGCCACTGGGCGATCACAGCAGTGGTGGCTTGCTCCTCTGGGGTCTGGTCGCGACCTTGCAAATAGCGCAGTACCAAGGACTCATCCCGCGTGCTGTGAGGGTGTAGTACGCGGTGCTCATCACTGGCCGCAAGGGGCGTTAAGTTAGCAATGGCGTCGCGGGTTAGTCGTGGCTTGAGCTTGGCGCGCATCAGCTGAGTTTGCTCACGGGCCAGGTCAGCATCCAGGTTGCCCACTGCCATAGCATCGACGTACAGGTCATCTAGAAAGCGTTGACGAAAATCTTCCAGGTGGCCACGGTCAAAGCGCTCGCTGGCAGCGAGAAGTTCAGCGGTAGACCATTGTGGTGTGAGCAAAGCTTCGCCCAGCGTGCGGCTAGCCTGACCGTAGAGCGACGCTTGGGGCGCGTTACGCCACTCCCGCTGTAGCTGATAACGCACGCGCTCGAAAGCACTGTCGGTGATTTCTGCGTGCGCTAACTGCTCAAGGGCTTGTTCAATCAGTGGGGTTTGGCCATCACGCCAGCCCGAGAACGATAGTGTCATGCCCCTGGCGTGGGGGTAGGCGCTAAATGATTGCCCTGCCAGCCACGCTGGGTAGAGGGACTCATTCAAACTGTCGTTGAGCCAACTGGCGAGCAGCCGAGTGAGCACTGCTTCATGGGCGGAGTAGCTGGCGGTGGGGCTTTGTAGGCTAACCCGCCACTCAACTTTGGGAGTATTAAAGCGCTCATCCTGCATATGCCAGGCGCTAAACGATGGCGTATCGACCAGCAGACTGGGGCGCTCATCCTGGCCCTCTAACAACGTTAAGTCACTGGCAATAAAGGGGTTCGGGCCGGGAAGGGATAAGCCACCAAGCGCCTGACCCGGTTGATCGGGTGTTTGCTCTTTCCATTGGGTATTGAACCACGGTGAAACGGTGTCGCTTTCCACATCCGGCGCGGAGTAGAAGCGCAGCATGTTATCCGGCGTTAGCGCGTCAAGATAAACCTGCTGGCGCTCTGCATCGGGGCCATCCATACGGTAGGCTGCGTACTGCACGTCCTCTACCGGGTAGCGCGAAAGGCTCATCGAGAGCCGTGTGGCTTCCTGCTGCGGTGCGCCATGCTGCTGGAAGCGGAAGGCTTGCTCATTGAGGTCTGCCTGTTCCTGGTAGCGCCACTCAGATAGGCCATCGTTGCGTAGTTGCTCAATGGCGGCAAACAGGGTGGCTTCAATATCGTCCAGGCGTTCGGCGCCTGCGGGCGTCAGGCTGATGGAGATAGTGAATAGCGCTTCGTTGCCATCGCCGCGACCCACACCGGCGGAAAGTCCATCGGCCAGTCCAGCATCGCGCAGTACCGCTAACAGGCTGCCTTCACCTTCATCGCCAAGCAGGTGGGCGATTACCTGGGTCGGTTTGGTACGGTAGTCGTCAGTGGGGTCAGGCACTGGGAAGTAGAAGCGTAATTGACGACGATCCTGCAGGGACTGGCGCTCGATATAGCGGGGGAGTGTGTCTGAATCAACCAGCGGTGCGTCAATCGTTGGCACGCTTACGTCGTTGTCGGGAATGTCGGCAAAGCGTTCGGCGACCCACTCCTCCAGCGTATCGAGCGGCTGAGGCGCTACAATTGCCAAGTTCATCACATTGGCATCGTAGTGCTGATGATAGAAGTCGATCACCCGCTCGCGTAGCGTTGCTTCGCCTTCAGGTGGGCTGGCTAAGGTTTCCCGGCTACCCACGGCAAAACCGGTGGTGGGGTTATCAGGGTTGAGCAACTGATTGAGTACATCGTTTTCGCGCCGGGACTCATCACGAATACGCGCCATGTACTCCGAGTGAACGATATTGCGCTCACTCTCCAGGTGGTCGGCGTTAAACAGCGGTGAGAGGAAAAATTCGCTGAAACGGTCAAGGGCGCCTGGCAGCGCTGACGGCTCAATATCGAAGAAGTAGTTGGTATCCTGCTGCGCCGTAAAGGCGTTATGGGAACCCGCATTATTGGAAATATAGCGTTGGTAGGCATCCGATTCCGGGTAGGGTTCGGTGCCTAAAAACAGCATATGCTCCAGAAAATGCGCTAACCCCTGGAGGTCGTCGGGATCTTGGGCGCTGCCGACACGCACATTCATTGAGGCTGCTGCCTTGTCAGCTTCCGGGTCGCTGACAAGCAACACATTGAGGCCATTTTCAAGGGTCAGTACGCGGTAGTCGCGGCTGTCATAAGGGCTAATGATTGGGGTGACAGTTTCGGCAATGGCGTCGGCAACGTCATCATCGTTATCAGCCAAAGCGGTGGGGGACACCGCGAGGCTGGCAATGATGCCAAACAGTGCGCACTGGGGGAAAAGTGGCCAGCGGATTAAGCTTGAGGATCGCAACATTACAGCTCCTGTGACACAGTCCAACGTAGCATCGACCCGTTGGGATGGGCGCAGGCCGATGACTGGTAGGCGGGATTATTGACATGTTTAGATACCGGAAAAGCGCCCAACAGTTCCAACGGAGCGGGTGCTAACAGCGCATTAAGCGTTTCGGTATCGGTGTCGGGGTTGAGCCAGGCGTCTAGCGCATGGCTGGGAATGGTGACCGGCAAGCGGTCGGTTAACGGTGATAACAGTAGATTGGCGGGCACGGTGATCAGTGCCGCTGAATCGCTGAATGCCGTTAACGTGGTGTGGTAGCGGCACCATAGGGCGCCCAACAGCAGCGGCGCGCGGGATACCTGGGTGACTAAATAGGGCTGCTTGCTGCGCGGCTGGGTTTTCCATACATAGAAACCGCTCACCGGAATAACGCAGCGGCGCGCGCTAAAGGCATCGCGAAACATCGCTCGTGATTCAAGAGTTTCGGCCCGAGCGCAGTGGGGCGCGTGATCCAGCACCTCCAGCCAGGGTGGTGTCAGACCCCAAAAAAGCGACGAAAGCCGGTATTCGCCCTGCTCTAGTCGAATTGCCGAGATTGGCCGTCGGGGGGCTAGGTTAGGCGACTCAACCAGGGGTTCGACGTTGACTAGCGTGGGCAGTAAACGGGTTAGTGGTAAATTTTGCACATGCAGTCGCCCCGTCATACCTATCTCCTACTCATTAAGATCTTCCCGGAAATTAAGCAAAGTGTCGAGGAAGTGTAACTGGATAGCGGGGGACTTCGCGCAATAAAGCGCGAAATGGTGTGTTTTAGTGTCGAAAACAGTGTTCGATGTAAGGTATCCTATCGTATCCCTTGCTCCCGCTAAAGCGCAGTGAGGCACTCCTTCTTGTTTGCCGTTGACCTTAAGAGATCGCCATGGCCCGTCCTAGACAGCATGCGCCCGATGCCCTCCACGCGCAGGTCATGCACGCTTGTGATGAGTGGTTGGCTGAGCAGCCAGTCCATGGCCTTTCACTGCGTGCTTTGGCTAGAGAGGTCGGCTGCGCCCCCAGCACCCTACTGAAGCTATATGGCAGCTTCAATAACTTATTGCAGCACGTCAATGTGGAAACATTGGCACGCTTACAGCACACCATTACCAGCTTGGTCGATGATGACCCTGAGCCATGGCTGCGCTCCCTGGCGCGTGCCTATTGGCGGTTCGCCGAGCAGGATTGTTACCGCTGGCAGTTGCTGTTCGATTACCCGCTGGCCCAGGAGGGTGAGCTTGATCAGCGCCAAAGCGATTTGATCGAAGCGCTATTTACCCAAGTGGAGGCCTCGCTTAAAGCCTACCAGCCCGCGCTGGATGATCTCGAAGCCCGCCGTTTGGGGCGCACGCTGTGGGGTAGCGTTCACGGCTTGGTTCAGCTAGGGCTTAATGAACGATTGGGCTACTGGCAGGGCCAGCAGTTGAAAGTGGATGAATTGTTGGATCAACTGATGAGCACCATTCTGGCTGGCTTACGTCACCGTGAGGCGTCGACGTGACTTGGTGGGTCAATGCGGCTCGCCAGGTACTACGCTGGCTGATTTTTGTCTCGATGCGCCTCTGCTACCGGCTACAGGTGCATGGGCGTGAGCATATCCCCAAGCAGGGCGCTGCGTTGGTGGTGTGTAATCACGTCAGTTTTATGGATGCCCTGGTGCTCGGTGGCGCTAGCCCCCGGCCGCTGCGTTTTGTTATGGATCAGCCGATCTTCGACTCACCCTGGCTTAAGTGGTGGTTTCAGTTGGTCGGTGCCATTCCCATTGAGTCTGAGCGGCGCAGCCCCGGCGCCCTCAGGCGTGCCCTGGATGACGTGAGCACAGCGCTGCGCCAGGGGCAGGTCGTGATGGTATTTCCTGAAGGGCGACTGACTCCGGATGGCGAAATTCACGCCTTTCGGCGCGGTTTGGAAGCCATTCTCGCTCGGGATGATGTGCCGGTGATACCCGCTGGGCTGGCAGGCTTATGGGGGTCGTGGACATCCCACCATAACGGCAAAGCACTCAAAAAGTGCCCAAGGCGCTTTCGGGCGCCGGTGAGCCTACACTTTGGGCCTCCACTCAACCGCCTGGACGCCGATGATATAGCGCTGCGGCGGTTTTTAGAAGCGCGGGTCAGGGCCTTAAAAGCGGCGGCTGATCAGGAGCTATCCCGCCGCCGTTAGCTCGCTTGCTAGCGGCGAGCCGCCCGCTGCTTTTGCCAGCAGCGCGCAGAGGTGATGAGGTTGTCGCGAATCTCCAAAATCTCCATGCGCATATTGCCAATTTGCAGACACGCAGGCCCTTCCGGAAAGGCTTCCAGATGCTCAAGGATTAGTCCGTTGAGCGTCTTGGGGCCATCGGTCGGCAACTGCCAGCCGAGCATCTTGTTAATCTCGCGGATGTTGGCAGTGCCTTCAATCACATGACTGCCATCGTCCTGTTGATGAATCTCTTCATCCTCAGAGACATCGGTAGTGAATTCACCCACGATCTCTTCCAGAATATCTTCCAGAGTGACGAGACCCTCTACGTCGCCATACTCATCCACCACAATGCCGATACGCCGCTTCTGCTTCTGAAAGTTGAGCAGCTGGGTATGGAGCGGTGTGGATTCAGGAATGAAGTAGGGTTCGCGAGCCTCCTGCACAATCGACGCTTTGGTGACTTCGTCTCGGGAGAGAAAACGAGCCGCGTTGCGTAGATGCAGCATGCCGATAATATTATTGATGTCGCCCTTATAAACCGGTAACCGGGTATGCTGGCTGGTACGAATCTGGGTCAAAATATCTTCGAGAGAGTCATCCAGGTCGATACCCAGCACCTCGTGGCGGGGCACCATAATGTCGTTCACGGTGACATTCTCAAGGTCAAGGATCGATAGCAGCATCGCTCGGTGGCGGTAGGGGATCAGCGTGCCCGCCTCGTGAACCACCGTGCGCAGCTCATCGCGAGTCAGGCTATCCCCGCCATTATCAACGCTTTTAACGCCCACCAGTCGGAGCAAGCCGTTAGACATCACGTTAACTAGCCATACCAGCGGGTAAAGTAGCTTCAGCAACGGCTCAAGGGCGAAGGAGGTCGGGTAAGCGATCCGCTCAGGTTTAATCGCGGCGTAGGTTTTTGGCGTTACTTCGGCAAAAATAAGAATCGTGATGGTCAGAAGGGCGGTAGAGATGGCCGGCCCAGATACGTCGCCGAAGAAGTGAATGGCGATAATAGTGGCAATGGAGGCCGCCAGGTTGTTAACGAAGTTGTTGCCGATCAGGATAACGCCGATAAGGCGGTCTGGGCGGGTGAGCAGGCGCATGACCCGTTTGGCTCTGCGGTCACCGCTGTTGGCTTGATGGCTCAAGCGGTAGCGGTTAATCGACATCATGCCGGTTTCAGAGCTGGAGAAAAACGCAGAAAGCAGTATCAGTAAGGCTAGCAGGCCGAACAGTAACCCCAGGGGGAAGTCGTCGCTCAAGTCGAAAAGTCCTTTGTGGCGGATTAGGCTCGATTTGTAGAAGGTAGCGAGTGGTGTGTCAAGACAACCAAAGGCGTGAACACACCCCGTCAGCGGTTGAGTAACACCTCAAGCACGAACTTGCTGCCAAAGTAGGCCAGTACCAGCAGGCCGCAGCCGCCCAGTGTCCAGCGTACGGCACGCATGCCGCGCCAGCCAAAGCGATAACGGCCAATCAGAAGCGTAGTAAAGATTATCCAAGCGAGCAGTGACAGCACGGTTTTATGCGCCAAATGCTGGGCAAAGAAGTTGTCTAAGAAAATAAGTCCGCTGGCGATGGAGAGCGTCAGCAAAATGATGCCAGCCCACACCAGTTCAAACAGCACTCGTTCCATGGTGGTGAGCGGTGGGAGCGACTGCACAATGCCACGGATGTGGTGGTGGCGCAGTGCCTGGTTCTGTAGGCCGACCAGCACTGCTTGAACAGCGGCGATAGCCAGCACGGCAAATGCCAACGCTGAACTTATCGCATGCAATAAAATGCCCGGTGTCAGTCCGGTGTGGCCGCCTTGATTGGGTAGCCAAGTGGCAGCGAGTAGCGCAATACCCGCCAGTGGAAACAGCGCAATGCCCGCGTTCAGTACCGGTTTAAACAGGCTGGCTACCAGCACAACATTGACTGCCACCGCCATCAGCAGCGTGGCGCTAGTGGTAAAGCCAGGCAGCAGGCCAGGCGATTGGCCGACTAGTTTGACCACCACAGGGATGTGCAGCAGTAAGCCCAGTACGGCGAGCAGGCGTACCATGCCCTGGCGAGGCGGCACGCGCCGGAACAGCGTCATGCCCTGCCAAATGGCAGCGGCAACATAAAGAACAAAAGCAATCGTGGCGAAAGGGAGCGCCTGCATGATGCTATCCGTGCGCCTTGCAGCGCGTTGCTGTGAATAAATAAACGAATTAAGTGTGATTACGACGAGAATCTATCCAGCTACTATAACGAATCCAAGCGGCGTCGCCCAGCAGAGCAAACGCATGAAAATAGCTAAAGACTCGGAGTAAGTAAGTGGGATTGCTAATCCTCTCCCATGGAGACTCAAAGCGTGAGCGCGTATAATCTTTTTACTAATTAGTCCAGGGCGTGCGCGCCGACGGCAGTGACGGAGGCAGAGAGGCCCCATGTTCCAGAATCTAAGTGAGCGTCTTTCCCAGACGTTGAAGTCGATTAAGGGTCAGGCTCGCCTGACCGACGACAACATTAAAGATACCCTGCGCGAAGTACGCCGCGCACTGCTTGAGGCCGACGTAGCACTCCCGGTCATCAAGGCGTTTATCGAGCGTGTACGCGAGCGGGCGGTAGGCCAGGAAGTATCCAAAAGCCTGTCACCAGGCCAGCAGTTCGTCAAAATCGTCCAGCAAGAGCTGGAAGCGATCATGGGCGAAGCCAACGACGGCTTTGTGCTTAAAGGCTCCCCTGCCGTTGTATTGATGGCCGGCTTACAGGGTGCGGGTAAAACCACCTCGGTGGCCAAGCTGGCCCGCTACCTACGCGAGCGCGAGAAGAAGAAAGTCTTGGTAGTGTCCGCCGACGTTTATCGTCCGGCAGCCATCGACCAGCTCGAAACCCTGGCTAAAGAAGTCGAAGTGGACTTTTTTCCTTCGCGCTCTGACCAGCAGCCGGTGGCGATTGCCGAAGCGGCCATCAAGCACGCCAAGATCCAGTTTCACGATGTGGTGTTGATTGATACCGCCGGTCGTCTGGCGATTGACGAAGCCATGATGGCGGAGATCCAGGCGCTGCATAAAGCGGTCTCGCCTCAGGAAACGCTGTTTGTCGTCGATGCCATGACCGGCCAGGATGCCGCCAATACCGCCAAGGCGTTCAGCGAAGCGCTGCCGCTAACCGGTGTGATCCTGACCAAAGCGGACGGTGATGCCCGCGGCGGTGCGGCGCTATCAGTACGCCACATTACCGGCAAGCCGATCAAATTTATGGGCGTCGGTGAAAAAGTCGATGCCCTCGAGCCGTTCCACCCAGACCGTGTTGCCTCGCGAATCCTGGGGATGGGCGACATGCTGTCGCTGATCGAGGAAGCCGAACGCACCGTCGATAAGTCCAAAGCCGAGAAGTTGGCTAAAAAGGTCAAGAAGGGTGACGGATTTGACCTGGAAGATTTTCGCGACCAGCTCCAGCAGCTCAAAAAAATGGGCGGTATGGGCGGTCTGATGGGCAAGTTGCCGGGGATGGGGCAGATGGCCGAGATGGCCCAAGGCCCCGGCCCTGAGAAAGAGCTGGGTAAGCTGGAGGCGCTGATTAACTCCATGACCCCTAAAGAGCGCCGCAAGCCCGACATCATTAATGGTTCGCGCAAACGCCGCATTGCTGCTGGCGCCGGCCTACAAGTGCCTGACCTGAACCGTCTGCTCAAGCAGCATAAGCAGATGCAGAAGATGATGAAGAAAGCAGGGCAGAAAGGCGGCATGCAGAAAATGATGCGCGGTATGTCCGGCATGATGGGCGGCGGCGGTGGCCCGGGCGGTCCTGGGGGGATGGGCGGTCCCGGCGGTATGGGTGGCCCTGGTGGATTGCCGCGGCGCTAAAATACCAATAGTGAAAGCGCTGATGCGCTGGCTAAGGTTGACGGTCTATGAGTTTTCTGGCTATCAGGCTTTCCAAGCCGAGCGCATTTGCGTAGAATGCGGCCTCTTCATGCGTGGGTGTTGCGTAAAAGCGCGTCAATCGCGGTAGCAGCGCCACTCAATGAAGGCCTTTATATAGCCTATAGCACGACGAGTGTTCCGATAGCGGTTAGCGCTAACAACGCACTCTCGTAACCTCAACCGAAGGATAGTTATCGTATGGTTACCATTCGTTTGGCCCGTGGTGGCGCCAAGAAGCGTCCCTTTTACCACCTGACCGTTACCGACTCGCGTAACGCTCGCGACGGTCGTTTCATCGAGCGTATCGGCTTCTTCAACCCGGTTGCCCGTGGTCAAGAAGAGCGTCTGCGCGTTGACCTAGACCGCGTTGTTCACTGGCAGAGCCAAGGCGCCCAGCTGTCTGGTCGTGTTGCTGAGCTGGTTAAAGAAGCACGCAAACAGGCCTAAGCCTGCCTTTGGGTCTTGTTGTTTGAGACTTGTTGCGTGAGAAAGAGAGTGAGTGCTGGGTAGCTGAGGTCGTCGATGACGCGTTTTGAAAGTAGCCAAACTGACGACACACATGTGGTGCTAGGCAAGCTGACTAGCCCTTATGGGGTGAAAGGTTGGCTCAAGGTGTACTCCTACACTAGCCCAATGGACAGCATTCTTGAGTACCCGGAATGGTGGGTGCGCCAAGGCGAAACCCTAAAGCGCATAAGCATTGTTCAGGGGCGTCGGCAGGGCAAGGGAATTGTAGTGCAGCTTGAAGGGGTCGATGACCGTAGTGCGGCGGAAGCATTAGCCCAAACGGACATCCTGATGCCCAAAGAGGCGCTGCCTGAGCTTTCCGACGATGAGTATTATTGGCATGAGCTTGAAGGCATGGCGGTCTTCACTCAGGCTGGCGAACGGCTAGGACAGGTCAGCTACCTGTTTGAAACCGGCGCCAACGATGTCATGGTGGTTCGCGGCGACTCTGAGTCAATCGACAAGCGCGAGCGCCTGCTGCCTTTTTTGCCAGATGACGTCATTGTTGAAATCAGTTCCCAAGAGGGCCGGATGGTCGTCGATTGGGATCCTGAGTTTTGACCGAACTTATGAACAGTTTGAGCAGTGATGCAGCTACCGACTCACCAGAGCTGGATAGTGGCAACGTGCCGGAAACGGCGGGCGAAGCAGCAGTGCCTGCGATGTGGATCGGTGTCGTGTCGTTGTTTCCCGAGATGTTTGACGCGTTAACGCAACAGGGCGTGGTCGGCAGAGCGGTAGAGAAACAGCGTATTGCACTGGAGTTTTGGAATCCGCGGGATTACGCCACTGACCGCCACCGCAGCGTCGATGACCGCCCCTACGGTGGTGGTCCAGGCATGTTGATGAAAGTCGACACCCTGCGCGCAGCGATCTTTGCGGCCCGGGATCGGGCGCAGCAAGCCACTGGCTTAAAGCCGACGGTGATCTACCTTTCGCCCCAGGGGCGTAAGCTGGATCAGCAGGGCGTTCAAGCACTGGCATCCGCCGGGCCTTTAGTGGTCGTGGCAGGGCGCTATGAAGGCATTGATGAACGCGTGGTGGAGAGTGACATCGATGAAGAGTGGTCGATTGGTGACTATGTGCTGAGCGGCGGTGAGCTGCCGGCGATGGTGCTGATCGATGCAGCGGCAAGGCTGATTCCCGGTGTACTGGGTCATCAGGATTCCGCTATCGAAGACTCGTTTAATGACGGTCTGTTAGACTGCCCGCACTATACCCGTCCAGAAGTCATCGACGGGCGACAAGTGCCGGATGTGCTGTTAAGCGGTAATCATGCAGCCATCAAGCGCTGGCGATTAAAGCAGTCATTAGGCCGTACATGGCAGCGTCGTCCGGACTTATTGGAAGGGCGGCCGTTAGACGCCGAACAGCGCAAGCTGTTGAACGAGTTTATCGAGGAACACGCTCTGTCCACTCATTAGGCCAGAGCGGCGGTGCAGGGCGAAAAAGCGCACCTGTGTCACCCATAACGACTCCCGCGTAGCTCGTTTCGAGCGCCGGGATCACGGCTTCCGCCACCCATGATAGAGCGGTCAAGCCAACACGTTATTCAGGAGTATGATGATGAGCAGCAAAAGCAAAGTGATCCAGGCGATCGAATCTGAGCAAATGGGCAAGGAAATTCCTGCCTTTGCCCCCGGCGACACCATTGTCGTTCAGGTAAAAGTAAAAGAAGGCACTCGCGAGCGTCTGCAGGCGTTTGAAGGTGTGGTCATTGGTAAGCGTAACCGTGGCCTGAACTCCGCTTTCACCGTGCGTAAGATTTCTCACGGCGTTGGCGTTGAGCGTACCTTCCAGACCTACAGCCCGCTGGTTGACTCGATCGAAGTCAAGCGTCGTGGTGACGTGCGTCAAGCCAAGCTTTACTACCTGCGCGAGCGCAGCGGTCGTTCTGCACGTATCAAGGAAAAGCTGGCTTAAACGCCACTGCTCCTCGGGCGCCCGCTGTTTTCGAACAGATGTTGCGCCCGGATACCAAGACCCCGTCACCGCTTTGCGGGGCGGGGTTTTTTTATCTAAATGCATGTTTATGTCGCTGAATAAAAGCGGCTGAAGGTGGCTAGCGTATGAGCGTTATCGATGCCTTTTTAGATGCTCTCTGGCTTGAGCAGGGCGCCAGCGATCATACGTTAGCCGCCTATCGGCGTGATTTAACTGCCTGGCAAAACCACTTGGAGAGCCACGGAGAAGCCCTCTTGGCGCCACCGCCGGATCGCCTCAGTGAATGGCTGGCCAGCCGCCGGGAGGAAGGCTATCAACTGCGCAGCAATGCCCGGCTGCTGTCGACGCTGCGCAGCTTCTATCGCTGGGGGCGTTTAAATAATCAGGTGGAGAGCGATCCGCTCACCGATATCAAGTTACCCCGCGTCATACCAGGTTTGCCGAATACCTTGGAAGAGGATGAGGTAGAGCGTCTGCTGATGGCGCCGGATACCGATACCGCGCTGGGCGTCCGCGACCGCGCCATGCTGGAGTTACTCTATGCCTGTGGTCTGCGTGTCTCTGAACTGGTGGGGCTTACCGGCGACGCAGTTAATTTAAGCCAAAATGTGGTGCGGGTGCGCGGTAAAGGCGACAAAGACCGCCTGGTGCCCATGGGTGAAGAGGCAGCGGATTGGCTGGCGCACTATATGCAGAGCGCACGGCTGGCGCTAATGAGCGACCCGACCCGACCAGCGCTATTTCCTGGGCGGGGCGATAAAGCTATGACCCGACAAACCTTTTGGCACCGGATTAAGGTGCATGCAATAACAGCCGGGATTACTCGACCACTGTCGCCACATACGCTTCGCCATGCATTTGCTACCCATTTATTGAATCATGGGGCCAATTTGCGGGTCGTACAGCTGCTGCTGGGTCATAGCGACCTGTCGACGACCCAAATTTATACCCATGTAGCCCAGGCGCGCTTGGAAAGCCTACATGCAGAACATCACCCAAGAGGCTGAATTGATGATGCGTCAACGCCGTTTAGTTGTACCTCCTCTAGTAACACCTATCTCACTGCTGACGTGCCTGTTAACCGTCAGCCTGTTACCTTCCGCTGCCCTGGCGGACGAGGTGGCTGATCGACTGACTGAATCGCTGAGTGTTAATGGACAGAAAATGCCGGTTGAAACGGTCACTGAGACACCCATGGAGGGCGTCTATCATGTGCAGCTGGAGAGTGGCGAAGCCTTCTACTCCAACGCTGACGGTAGCCACTTTCTGGTCGGTGACCTATACGAAAATGGCGATGAAGGGTTGGTCAATTTGACCGAACAAGAGCAGAACCAAGAACGTGCCGATGCGCTGGCAGCCGTGCCTGACAGTGAGTTGGTGATCTTCCGTGGTGCCGAAGAACCGAAAGCCACTATAACGGTGTTTACTGACCCTACTTGCCCCTACTGCGCGCGGTTACACGACACCATTCCGGAGTTGAACGAACGCGGTATTGCCGTTCACTATATGGCGTTTCCCCGTGCGGGCATGGGCAGCCAAGCGGCGACCACGCTGCAGCAGGTATGGTGCTCGGATAATCGCAGCGAAGCGATGACCCAAGCCAAAGAGGGTGAGGCGATTTCCAGTGCTGCAGACTGCGACAATCCGGTGGCGGGGCAGTATGATCTGGGTAAGGCGCTGGGCGTACAGGGCACGCCGGCGATTATTTTGCCCAATGGGCAAATGGTGCCGGGGTTTGTCCCCCCCGAGCGGCTCTCTGCCATGTTAGGCTTGGATGACGCATAACGTCACCTTCAAAGATAAAGCAAAACGCTGAGACACGGTCTTTAAGATCGACTTCAAAACCGTAATTAAGGCCAGCACCGCCAGGTGCATAACACAAAAGGGGAAGTATTTTGAAACCGGTAAGAGTAGGTATTTGTGGTCTAGGTACTGTCGGTGGCGGCACCTTTAACGTATTGACTCGCAACGCTGATGATATTGCGCGTCGTGCTGGCCGCCCTATTGTGATTGAGCAGGTTGCTCACCGCAGTATTCATCCTGACTGCGATATTACCGGCATCAATGCCACTTCCGATGTGTTTGAGGTTGCAACCAACCCCAATGTAGATGTCCTGGTGGAGCTGATTGGCGGTTACGATATCGCCCGTGAACTGGTGCTCACCGCCATTGAAAACGGCAAGCATGTGGTCACCGCCAACAAGGCGCTGATTGCGGTTCACGGTAACGAAATCTTCAAGGCCGCTCACGAGAAAGGCGTCATCGTGGCGTTTGAGGCCGCAGTAGCCGGCGGTATTCCCGTCATTAAATCGCTGCGCGAAGGGCTGGGTGCCAACCGTATCGAGTGGGTGGCGGGCATTATCAACGGCACCGGCAACTATATTCTTACCCATATGCGCGATGAAGGTCGCGCCTTTGAAGACGTGCTCGCAGAAGCTCAGGCGCTAGGCTACGCCGAATCTGACCCCACCTTTGACGTGGAAGGTATCGATGCCGCGCACAAGCTGACGATTTTGGCCTCAATTGCCTACGGCGTGCCGCTGCAGTTCGAGAAAGCCTTCACCGAAGGTATCTCGCGGATTACTGCGGAAGATGTCGAGCAAGCCGACAATCTAGGCTACGTGATCAAGCACCTGGGTATCTCCAAGCGTACCGATCAAGGCCTGGAACTGCGGGTTCACCCCACGCTGATTCCTAAAGAGCGCCTGCTGGCCAATGTTCATGGCGTCAAAAATGCTATTGCGGTAATGGGCGACGCGGTAGGGCCGACGCTCTACTACGGCGCCGGCGCCGGCGCAGAGCCGACTGCTTCAGCGGTGGTGGCCGACTTACTCGACGTGGCGCGGGATATCTCCACCGACCACCACTACCGGGTTCCCTACCTCGCGTTTAGCGGCATCGACGAAGATGTCAGTCAACTGCCCATCATGCCGATGGAAGATATCATCACCGCCTACTATCTGCGTCTGTTGGCGGTGGATCGCCCCGGGGTACTGGCCCGGGTGGCGACTATTCTGGCCGAGCAGGGCATCTCTATCGAAGCGCTGATCCAGAAAGAGGCTACCGAAGGCGAACTGGTGCCCATCATTCTGTTAACTCATCGCACCAAAGAGAAGCAGATGAACGCCGCGATCCGCGAAATTGAGTCCATGGCCGATATTGCCGGCCCCGTTACACGCATCCGCGTGGAAAGCCTGGACGAGGGGGAGTAAGCCTAGATGCGCTATATCAGCACGCGTGGGCAGGCGCCCGCGCTCTCCTTTGAAGAAGTGGTGCTCACCGGTATGGCCAGTGACGGTGGCCTCTATGTGCCGGAAACACTGCCTGAGTTCTCCCGGGAAGAGCTGGCCGACATGGCCGGGCTCTCCTATGCGGAAATTGCCTTTCGTGTGATGAAGCCGTTTGTAAACGGTGAGATCGACGACGAGACTTTCCGCAACATCGTGACCGAGGCCTACGCGACCTTTAATCACGACGCCGTGCTGCCGCTCAAACAGCTGGATGCCAATCACTTCCTGCTTGAGCAGTTCCACGGCCCGACCCTGGCGTTTAAAGACGTAGCGTTACAGCTGCTCGGCCGCTTGCTCGATCACTTTCTGAAAAAGCGCGGCGAGCGCGCGGTGATCATGGGCGCAACCTCCGGCGATACCGGCTCAGCGGCCATCGAAGGCTGCCGCCACTGCGATAACCTGGACATCTTTATCCTGCACCCGCACAACCGGGTCTCGGAAGTTCAGCGTCGGCAAATGACTTCGGTGTTGGCCAATAACGTCTTCAATATTGCCATTGAGGGCAATTTTGACGACGCCCAGGCGATGGTCAAAGCCAGCTTTGCCGATCAGTCGTTCCTCAACGGTACGCGTTTGGTTGCGGTGAACTCGATCAACTGGGCGCGCATTATGGCGCAGATCGTTTACTACATTGCCTCAGGCGTTGCCCTGGGTGCGCCGCACCGTGAAGTGAGCTTCTGTGTGCCGTCGGCTAATTTTGGCAACGTTTTTGCGGGCTACATGGCCTATAAAATGGGGTTGCCGGTGAAACAGTTCATCATCGCCACTAACGCCAACGACATTCTGCACCGCACCCTGGCCGCCAACGACTTCTCCAAAAAAGAGCTGGCGGCAACGCTGGCGCCCTCCATGGATATCGTCGTGTCGTCCAACTTTGAGCGCCTGCTGTTTGACGCTTACGACCGCGATGGCTTAGCCGTGGCGGCGCTGCTTGAGCGCTTCCAGCAGGAACCCACGGCGCTGGCCGATGCGCCACTGGCCAAGCTGCGCGAGAAGTTTTCCAGCTACAGCGTGGATGATGCGACGATTCTGGAAGTGATTCGCGATGCCCATAAGCGCACCGGCGAAATGCTCGACCCGCATACCGCCACCGGCTATCGCGCTGCCGAGCGCGCCCGTGCGGATCAGTCAACGCCGATGATAACCCTGGCCACTGCGCACCCGGCCAAGTTTGCCGAAGCGGTCGTGAAAGCGGGCTTCCTGGGCGTGCCGCTGCCGCCGCATATGGAAGACCTGATTGAGCGGGAAGAGCGCTACACGGTGCTGCCCGCTGAGCTTACCGCGGTGCAGCAGTTTGTCGTGGAAAATCGTCGTTGAAGGCCCGTTCGTTGAAATGCCGATGACCTCCGTCACCGACTTACCTCAGGGCGAGCGCTCCTCACGCTCAGCTGGGCCGCGTTTAGAGCCTCGTCCGATAGACGAGGCGCTCTATGCCCGTGCTCAGGCGGAGGGGTTAAGCGAACTGCAGGCGCGTTTGCTGGCCTCACGCTTACCGGGCTACAGTGGTGAGTTGCTACCCTTAATCTCGCCCAGCCTGCGCTATCTGGCCCACCCGGAGAAGCTTGCCGACGGTCGCCGGGCCGCTGAGCGTATTGCTCAGGCGGTCACGGAGGGTGAGGCGATCGGTATTCTTACCGACTACGATGTGGACGGTATTACCTCCCACGTGGTGATTCGGCGCACCCTGGTAGAGTTGTTTGGGGTACCGGAAGGCAAGCTGCACAGCCTGATTGGACACCGTATTCACGACGGCTACGGCATTAGCCTGCCACTGGTAGAGCGCACCCTGGCGCAAAAGCCGTTTCCTACCCTGGTCATCACCGCTGATTGTGGCAGTAGTGATGAACCGCGTATCGCGCGCTTAAAAACCGCGGGTATCGACGTGGTGGTCAGCGACCACCACGCACTGCCCATTGAGGGGCCACCAAGCTCGGCATTCGCCTGTGTTAACCCTACCCGGGATGACTGTGAGTATCCTGATAAAACCATTGCCGGCTGTATGGTGGCGTGGCTGTTGATGTCACTCGCCCGCGGCGTGCTGATTGAGTGGGGGGCGCTTTCAGCGTCGACGCCCAAGCTGTCGCCCTGGCTCTCTTACGTAGCGCTGGGCACGGTCGCCGATTGTGTCTCCCTGGGCGGTAGCCCCGCTAACCGCGCGGTGGTCAATCAAGGTTTAAAACTGATCAATCGTATGGATGCGGCGTGCTGGCGGGCGATGGCTACCCGCCTGGGGGCTGACAGCGTGCCGTTTAATGCTGAAACGCTAGCATTTCAGATGGGGCCGCGTATTAACGCGCGTTCGCGGCTGGACGACCCCTACGCGGCGCTCCACTTTATGCTCGCGGAGAACGATGGCGTCGCCAATCGCCAGCTCGACGTGCTGGATCAGGATAACCAGTCCCGCAAAGCCATTGAGGCCGATATGGCCGCCGAGGCGCGCACTCTTGCCACAGCGGCGCTGGACGCCGATGAGCCCGCCGTGGTGGTGCTGCTTGAAGATGGCCACCCTGGCGTACAGGGCATTGTCGCCTCGCGGTTGGTACAGGCTTATGGACGCCCAGCGTTGGTGCTTACCCAGGCGTCGGCGCCAGGGATGCTCACCGGTTCTGGCCGCTCCATTGACGGGCTGCACCTGCGTGATGCCTTACAGCGTACTTTCGAGCTCGCTCCCCAGGCGTTGCCACGCTTTGGCGGCCATAGTGGCGCGGCCGGGGTCGGCGTTCCAAAGGATCAGCTTGAGGCCTTTAAAGCGGCCTTCCTGCAGGCAGTAGGCGAGCAGTTGGCGGGGCGAGCGCTCTATCCGCGACTCTGGACGGATGGTGAACTCTCTACGGCGCAGCTTTCGCTGACCACCTTGCAGGAGATCGAAACCCTTGGCCCCTACGGACGTGAATTCGACCCACCGCTGTTTGAGGGGCGTTTTATCGTTGAAGCGCTGCGCCCGGTGGGCGCCGAAGGTTCCCACCTGATGTTGGAGCTCTCCACCGGCCCGGTAACCTGCAAAGCGATCTGGTTTCGCGCCCTAACGCCGGGGGAGCTGCCTGGGTTTAACGTCGGCGATACGTTGCACTGTGCTTACAAGCTTAACCGCAACCGCTGGCGTGGCCGGGAGACGCTGCAGTTAATGGTCGAGCACGCCAGCGCCATTTAAGCCTAATAACTATCAAGTAAGGACGCCCCATGCGCGTGGAAGATTTTCCCCAGGATCCGCATCGCCCCTATGAAGATTTGATGGCGATGCTGCTGGGCACCTTCTTTGTTGCCCTGGGGGTGACCTTTTATACCCATGCGGTACTATTGACGGGCAGCACGGCGGGCTTAGCGCTGCTGTTGAGCTATATGACCAGCAGCATTACCGGCTGGGGCTTTGGGGTGTACTTTTTTGCCATTAACCTACCGTTTTACTATTTGGCTGTGAAGCGCATGGGCTGGAGTTTTACCCTGCGTACCTTCGCCGCCATCGGCTTGGTGTCACTGTTTTCCGAGCTCACCCAAGGCTGGGTGCAATTTGCTAACGTGCCTTCGCTCTACGCCGCCTTGATGGGCGGCGCGCTGATGGGCATCGGCATGCTGATGCTGTTTCGCCACCGCACCAGCCTGGGCGGTATCAATATCCTCGCGCTCTATCTGCAGGATAAACACGGCCTGCGTGCAGGCTACGTTCAACTGGCTATCGACGGCGTCATCCTGCTGATTGCACTTACGCAACTGCCGCTGGATCGCGTGGGCTACTCAGTGCTGGGAGCCCTGACCCTCAACCTGATTATCGCCCTGAACCATAAGCCAGGGCGTTATATTGGGGTGAGCTAAAAACGTTTAGCTAAGCCAGAACCACCACACAATCAGCCCGATAAGCCCAAGCCCCGCCAAGTTGATCAGTAAACTCATGAGGATTCCTCCTGGCTGGCTTTCCATAGCCGCAAGCGGTTGGCGTTACTCACCACGGTGATGGAGGAGAGCGACATGGCGGCTCCGGCAATCATTGGTGAAAGCAGCGTGCCGGTTATTGGGTAGAGCACACCTGCGGCAATGGGAATACACAGCACGTTATAACCAAAGGCGCCCACCAGGTTCTGTTTGATGTTGCGCAGGGTGGCGCGGCTGATCTCAATGGCGGACGCTACTCCGTGCAACGAGCCGCGCATTAGCGTGATGCCCGCGCTCTCAATGGCCACATCGGTGCCCTGGCCAATGGCAAAGCCCACATTCGCGCGAGCGAGCGCGGGGGCATCATTGATGCCATCGCCTACCATACCAACGATCTCCCCCGCCTGCTGACGGCGCTCAATCTCGGCGTGCTTATCCTCGGGTAACAGTCCCGCTCGGAACTCATCAATGCCCACTTCCTGGGCAATGGCCCTGGCGGTGTGCTCGTTATCACCGGTTAACATAACGATGGTTAAACCATCTTTTTGCAGGCGCTTGATCGCGGCCACGGTGTCGTGACGCAGCGGGTCGCTGATGCCAAATAGCGCGGCCAGCTTGCCCTCCACCGCCAGGTACACCAGCGTGCGCGCCTGCGCCTCAAGCGCTTGGGCCTGGGCGTCACCTGCCGTGAGATCCACGCCTGCCTCTTTAAGCAGGCGCGCATTGCCCAGCAGCAGCGCTTTACCGTCGGCGGTTTTGGCTTTCACCCCGCCGCCGGTCACGCTATCGAAATCATGAATCTCGGCAGGGTGGGCGTTGTGTTCCTCCGCGTAGGTCATTAACGCCGCCGCCAGTGGGTGCTCGGAGCCGCGCTCCAGCGCGTTGACTAGCGCCAGTGCGGTGGATTGCTCCATGCCAAACAGCTGTGCATCGGTGACGCTGGGTTTGCCCTGGGTGAGGGTGCCGGTCTTATCGACCACCAGCGTGGTCAGCTTGCTGGCGGTCTGCAGCGCTTCGCCGCTGCGAACTAACACCCCATGCTCTGCCGCTTTACCGACGCCGATCATGGTCGAGATTGGGGTTGCCAGACCCAACGCGCAGGGGCAGGCAATAATCAGCACGGTGGTCGCCGTGACCAGCATATAAATCACTTCCGGCGCAGGCCCAAAGTTGAACCACACCAGGGCAGTCAATATGGCAATAACCATGACGGAAGGAACAAAAACACTGGAGACCTGGTCGGCCAGCTCGCCAATCGGTGGGCGCGAGTTCTGGGCACTCGCTACCTGTTCGGTAATCTGCCCCAAACGCGTGTCGCTGCCCACCCGGGTGGCGTGATAGATCAGCCCGCCACGGCCATTCACGGTGCCCGCACTGACCTCATCCCCCGCGCTCTTGGCAACGGGTAACGGCTCGCCGGTAAGCATTGACTCATCAATATGGCTCTGGCCCTCAATAACGTCGCCATCTACCGGCAAGCGCTCGCCGGGGCGTACTCGAATCTGGTCTCCAGTGCGTACGGCATCAATCTCGATCTCCTGCTCATGGCCGTCGCGGATGACCCGCGCCGTGCGGCTTTGCAGATCAAGGAGTCGCTTTAATGCATCGCTGGTGCGCCCTCGGGCGCGAAGCTCCATGGCATTGCCGAGCAGAATCAGCCCAATCACCATGGCCGAAGCTTCAAAATAGATGCCCTGGGCGACCTCGGGAAGCCAGGGTGCAAACAGCACCACCGCCATTGAGTACAACCAAGCGGTGCCTGTACCCAGTGCCACTAGCGTATCCATATTGGCTTGGTGGTGCTTGAACTGCTTCCAGGCATTGACGAAAAAGTGTCGACCCGGAAAGGCCATAATGCCTAGCGTGAGCAGGCCAATCCCCAGCCAGTAGAGACGCCCCAGCCCCATCGGATGGGGGTGGAAAAAGAGCATGCTGAGCATCAGCGGAATGGCCAGTGCCAGTGAAATGGTGCTGCCACGCAGCCGTTTCTGGTAAGTCTTGGCATCCTGCTCGGCACGAGTGCGTTCCGCTTCCCGCATATCCACAATGGGTTCGGCACCGTAGCCGGCTGACTCAACCGCGGCGATTAACGCTTGGGCCGTTGCACTGCCAAACACCTGGGCGGAGTGGGTGCCAAAATTGACGCTGGCGGTGTCGACTCCCTCAGTTCTCTCTAGCGCTTTCTGCACGCTCTTAACGCAGCTGGCGCAGGTCATCCCGCTAATTGCCAGGCGCTGCTTTGTGCCTTGCCCTGTTTGGTAATGGGCTTGAGCACTTGCGGTTTTTTCAGCTTCAGCGGATGACACTGTTTCTGGCTGCTTATCGGCCGCGTCCGGAGCTGCCTCATCCAGAGCTGCTTGGGCTGGCGGATAGCCCGCCTCGGTCAAGCGTTGATCAAGCTCGGCGTCGGTTAGCGATGAAACAATCTCAAGGCGTTTTTCGCTAGGCGTGCCGGTGACGTCTGCTTCAGGGTCACCACTTTGAATCGCTTCGCGCATGCGCTTGACGCAGCCCTGGCAATTCATGCCAGGAATGATCCGGGTGGTGACTCCATTGGCAGGGCTTTCACTTGAGGCTGCTTCGGTAAAGGCGTCGCTCATGGGGTCTCCTTGATAGGCGTGGCGTCAGGAAAGCTCTCAATCAGGCGGCACACGCTGTGGCCGTCGGGGGATCCGTCGGGCATTTTCTGCCAGCTCTCCATTGCCTGCTCCATGCGCTCGGCCAGTGCTTCCAGTTCGGCAATGCGTGCGCGGATTTGCGGCAGGCGGGTGGCGAGTAAGTCGCGTACCAAAGGGCAGGGGGAGTCGCCTTGGTCAGCGTGAGTTAGGATGTCGCGAATCTCTGCCACGCTAAAACCGAGTTTTCGCGCCCGCTGAATAAAACGCAGCCGCTCTAAGTCGGTATCTGAAAATAGCTGATAGCCATTATCTGGGTGGCGCTGTGGGGCAAGTAACCGCTCACGAGCGTAGTGACGCACGGTCTCAGCGGTAACGCCGCCCCGTTTGGCAAGCTCATTAACTTTCATGGCCTGTTCTCCTGACCGGTTAAATAGTGTCTCTTGAGTGTAGAACCTATGGGTTACCCATAGGTCAAGGCCACCTTTGCTCCATACGCTGAAATGACTAAAACACTGATTTAAAACGGTCGTGCGACTAATGTATAAGGCAAAAATAAAATAAAACGAGCGTTTGCCCTTGAACCTTTGGCTCAGTTGCGAGAAAACAGTCATGTAAAAATAACGAGAGTGGATTGTCGGTATCCACTGGATCATCGGGAAGAGAGGCCTACTATGAAAAATAACTTTAATAAGCTCACCCTGGCCGCTGCTATCACAGCCGCTGCCTTCGCCAGTCAAGCACACGCGGGTGGGTATCAGATTAACGAACAAAGCGTGAGTGGGCAGGGGTATGGTCACGCTGGGCGCAGCTCTAATGTCCATGATGCCACGATCGTGTATGGTAACCCGGCGGGCATGTCGTTTCTTGACCGTGCTCAGGTCACGGTGGGTGCTACGTATCTAAATGTGAATACTGACATCTCTAATGTCGAAGCCTCTCGCTTTATCGACTCTGGGGTTGCGCTAGGTGGCGCGCCAAATGGCAACCAGATTCCCGTCGGAAGCATCCCGGGCGGTAACAATGGCGATATGGTGCCGGGTACCCCAATTCCCTTTGCGTTCTATGCGCAGCCCGTGACTGATCAACTTGCGTTCGGGTTTGGGGTGTATGCTCCTTTTGGCTCCAAAACCGACTACGAAGATGATTTCCAGGGTCGCTATTTTGGCGACTACACTGAAGTCAAAGTGGTGAGTGCGCAGCCGACGGTGTCTTATCGCTTTAACGATCAGTGGTCGGTTGGTGCGGGTATCACCTACAACCAAGTGGAAGGGGAACTGCGTCGCCAGCTTCCCTCTGAGGCTACGTTCAACCCCGCTAATGACATCGACTCACGCGTAGATGGCGACGATGAAGCATGGGGGTATAACCTTGGCGTTATCTATCGCCCAATGCCTGAAACCACGCTGGGCCTGACTTATCGCTCTAAGGTAGATTACACCCTGGAAGGGAATTTTAGTGCTACCGACCCGCTTGGTAATGTCGTTCGCTCGGATAGTGCGAACCTGGACTTAACCACCCCCGAGACGGTTAACTTCTCGGTGACGCAACAAATGAGTGACCGACTGAAGCTGATGTTTGGGGCGTCCTGGGTGCGTTGGAGCCAATTCGATCAAATTCTGGTTACCGGTAGCCAAGGCGATACGATTACCCAGGAAGTTCAGAACTACTCAAATGCCTGGGCGTTTGCCACCGGCGGCGAGTATCAGTTAACGAAGACACTAGCACTGCGTGCTGGGGTTACGTTGGACTTTACACCCACCAATGATGAAGATCGTAGCGTACGTATCCCTTCCGATGATCGGCGCATTTTCTCACTCGGGGCTGGATGGAGCCCAACGCCTGACTTAACTGTCGACGTGGCGTACTCCTATCTCTCAGAGCGTGGCACCTTTGTTGAACAGGATCGTAACGACCTGCTCCAAGGTGTAGGCGGTGCCTCCTACTCAGCCGACTACAAAAACGAAGCCCACGGTTTTGGCGCGCAGTTAACCTATCGCTTTTAAGCCTTAGCGAGCCAAACCCCAATGAAACCCGGCCCACGCCGGGTTTTTTATTGAGCGGCATAACGCTCTCAAGCGTTAAAATGAAAGCTTAAGAACTTAGGCTGCAGGGTTTTCCAGGAAAGCGGCGCGCATCAATTCACTGGTGTAGGTTTGGCGTGGGGTGTTAAACAGCGATTGGGTATCGTTTTGCTCAATGATTTCGCCTTCGCGCATGACGATCACCTCGTCTGCCAACGCACGTACCACGGCAAGGTCATGGCTAATAAACAGGTAGGTCAGTTGGTGACGCTGTTGTAAGTCGCGTAATAGATCGATGATGGTCATTTGAACTGAGCGGTCTAGCGCAGATGTAGGCTCGTCAAGCAACAGAAACTCGGGCTTGACGACGAGTGCTCGGGCAATCGCAATTCTTTGCCGCTGCCCGCCTGAAAATTCATGCGGGTAACGATGCCGATGGGCAGGATCCAGCGCGACTTCTTCGAGAGATTGAATGACCTGTGTATCGCGTTCAGCTCTGGTCAGCAAGGGGTGATGGACGCGCAGCCCCTCACCAATGATTTCTCCCACCGTCATGCGTGGGGAAAGTGAACCAAAGGGATCTTGGAAGACAACTTGCATACGCGCCCGTATCGGTTGCATCCCCGCACGGTCAAGTTGGGCAACGTCGATATCATCGAAACGTATCTTACCGTGACTTTTCACCAGACGAAGCAGTGCACGGCCCAGGGTGGTTTTGCCAGAACCTGATTCGCCTACAATGCCTAAGGTTTGGCCTTTGCGTAGCGTCAGGTTGATGTTTTTCACTGCTTCAAAATAGCGGTTAGGGCCAAAGAGCTGCTTTTTAATCGCAAAACGCACGCTGAGGTTGCTGGCTGTAAGCAAAACGGGGGCCGTGTCGGGAACGGGCGCCTTTTGGCCGCTTGGATTGGCGGCGATTAGCATCTGCGTATAAGGGTGCTGTGGTGACTGGAACAGGGTGTTGGTTGCCCCCGATTCTACGATTTCTCCGTGCTGCATAACGCATACGCGATCGGCTAAGTGACGAACAACCCCCAGGTCGTGGGTGATAAACAAAATAGCCATGCCGTAGCGGGCCTGGAGATCTTTCAGAAGCGCGAGTATCTGAGCTTGCACGGTCACATCAAGGGCCGTGGTTGGTTCATCGGCAATCAGCAGTTTAGGCTCGCAAGCCAGCGCCATAGCAATCATCACTCGTTGACGCTGGCCGCCGGAAAGTTCATGCGGGTAACTGTCGACTCGGCGTTCAGGCTCAGGAATACCCACTTGCTCAAGCAGTTCTAGCACGCGTAGATGTGAGTCGCGACCACGTAGTTTTGTGTGTTTATGCAATACTTCACGGATCTGCTTACCAATGCGGTGCAGTGGGTTGAGCGAGGTCATTGGCTCTTGAAAGATCATGGATATTTCATTGCCACGGATGGCCCGCAGACGCTGACGGCTAACCGTTAGCAAGTCTTCATCACCTGCGCCGTCATGCCAGTGAATGCTGCCCGTGGCGTTAGCTAGCTCGGGCAGAAGCCCCATCGCGGCAGTCGAGGTAATCGACTTGCCAGAGCCCGACTCTCCCACAAGCGCCATTGTCTCGCCTTGATTAAGCGTAAAGCTAACGTTTTTAACTGCAGTAACGGTGCCATTGGGGAGTTCGAAGTCTACGCGCAGGTGATCAAATTCCAGCAGTGGTTGTGGCATATCGCCTCCTTGCCTTTATTAACGCGTCTTTTATTAACGTGTTTTGGGATCAAGGGCGTCGCGCAGACCGTCCCCCAGAAAGTTTAAGCACAGCAGGGTGGTGGCGAGAAATGCTGAGGGAACCATCAGCATCCAAGGCGCCGTTTCCATCATGTCTTTGCCTTCACTGATCAGAACGCCCCAACTGGTTAAGGGTTCTTGAACGCCAAGCCCCAGAAAAGACAAAAAACTTTCCAGTAAAATCACTTTAGGTACGGTGAGAGTGACGTAAATGATCACCGGGCCAAGTGCATTGGGAATCAGGTGGCGGGTGACGATCTTAAAGCTGCTCACGCCAAGCGCATGGGCGGCTTCTACGAATTCACGGCGCTTTAATGCCAGTACTTGGCCGCGCACGATACGCGACATATCAAGCCATTCGACGGCACCGATGGCGGCGTAGATGAGCAGGATATTGCGTCCGAAAACCACCATCAGCAAGATGACCATAAACATAAACGGTAGTGAGTACATGATGTCGACAAAGCGCATCATCAGGTTGTCGATCCGCCCACCGAAATAGCCAGCGATGGCGCCATACAATACACCTATCACCAGGGAAACAAGGGTGGCGACGATGGCAACAGAGAGCGAGATTTGCCCGCCGTGGAAGACTCGCGTCAAGAGGTCACGCCCATTGGCATCGGTGCCGGCCAAGTGACCACTTTCCATGTTGGGCGGTGCTAAAAAGGCATTCCAATCCACTTCATCGAGTGCCCAGGGTGTTAGCCAGGGGCCGACGAGGCAAACGAGGGTAATCAGCGCGATGAGTACGAGGCTGGCCAAAGCCGCTTTGTTTTGGCGTAGCCGTCGCCAAGCTTCGCCGCCCAGGCTATGGCCAGCGATCGGCGGGGACGATACGGTATTAGTCATTGTCATAACGAATCTGCGGATCCAGTGCCGAGTAGAGTAAATCGACCAAAAGGTTGAGTAGCACGATCAGGGCGCTATAAAACACCACCGTGCCCATTACCAGGGTGTAGTCACGATTAAGCGCAGCTTGGACAAAATAGCGGCCAATCCCGGGGATGCCGAAAATTTGTTCAATCACGACTGACCCAGTGATAATGCCGGCAATGGCAGGGCCCAAGTAGGAAATAACCGGTAGCATTGAAGGGCGCAGGGCGTGGCGCAGAATCACTTCACTCTCGTTGAGTCCTTTGGCCCGCGCGGTGCGGATGAAGTGGCTGCCTAACACTTCAATCATGCTGGCTCGCGTCATGCGGGCAATATAGGCAATCTGTTGAAGGGAGAGGGCGACAATAGGAAGCACCATATTTCGCCAATGCCCATCGTTCCAGCCGCCGACCGGTAGCCAGGCCAAAAAAACACCGAACACCAGCGCCAATAGCGGGGCAACCACAAAGTTGGGAATGGCCACCCCAGCAAGCGCTGTGCCCATCACCATATAGTCAATCGTGGAGTTGCGTTTAAGTGCCGCAATAACCCCCATGGGAATACCGACCAGAAGCGCGAGGCTGATTGCCCATAGGCCGAGTTCCAGGCTGACAGGGAAGCCTTGAGCGACAAGCTCGGTAACCGAAAAATCCTTGTATTTGAATGAGGGGCCAAGGTCGCCTTGAAGCAGGTTTCCCATGTAGGTGATATATTGCTCCCAGACGGGTTTGTCCAGGCCGTACGAAGCCATGAGATTGGCCTCTATCTCAGGCGGTAGTTGTCGTTCACCGTCGAAGGGGCCGCCGGGGGCCAAGTGCATTAAAAAGAACGACAGGGTAATCACAATCCATAGCGTCGGGATCGCCTGAAGTAAGCGTCTTAAGGTGTAGTTGAGCATTATCGGGCCTCGCTCCTCAGGCCAAAGGCCTGAGGGGGGTAGCGGTAGTCAGTTGTGATAAAAAACGAACTACAGGGAATCAATCGTCGAAGTGAACCCAGCGTGAGCGATGGATATCTTCAATATTGGTTTCCCAGCCGGAAATGTCGGGGCTAACAAGATTGCGCGAGACGTAGTAGTAGATCGGTAGCGTAGCGCTGTTTTCCAGGGCGAGGGTCTCTGCTTCGGCCATGATGTCGGCTCGCTTATCCAGATCCTGAGTATTCGCGGCTCCGCTCATCAGAGCATCAAACTCCGGCGAGCTGTAGGCACCGTAATTATTAGATACGTTACTCTCCAACAGGCTCAGAAAGTTTTGGGCGTCGTTGTAGTCACCGATCCAGCCGGCCCTGGCAACATCGAAGTCGCCCTGACGAATATCCGCGTAGTGAACGGCTACCTCCGAGTTATACAGCTCTACCTCAACGCCCAGGGGTTTCCACATGGCTGCAATGGCGATGGCGACTTTGCGATGATCCTCGCTGGTGTTATAGCGCAGCATGAGTTCCAGCGGATTATCAGGGCCATAGCCTGCTTCCTGGAGCAACTCTCGGGCGCGCTCCAAGCGCTCATCCTGGGATAGTTCGGCGAAGCTGGCGGTGGGCGCTTCATAGTGACTGACATTGGGCGGAACGAAACTGTACGCAGGCACTTCGCCAGTGCCAAGTATTTGATCGGTAATGACTTCGCGACGAACGGCCAAACTAAGCGCTTCACGGACACGCGGGTCAGTGGTCGCATGGCCATCACGAGCATTGAAAACGTAGTAATAAATGCCGAGGTAGGGGGCTACCTGAACGGCTTCAGGCAGGTTATCCATCAGCCAGTCATACTGCTGGGTGGGAAACTCCCGAGCGATATCAATCTCTCCTGCCCGGAAACGGTTGAGCGCTGTGTTGCGCTCTTCAATAGGGAAGTAAACGATTTCGTCCAGTGCTACCTGATCAGCATCGTGAAAATTGGGGTTGCGGGTGGCTGTGATACGCGTTTGCGACTGCCAATCCTCTAGCTGAAAAGCACCATTGGAGACCATATTGCCGGGTCTGGACCACTCATTGCCATGTGCTTCCACCGTGTGACGTGGCAGCGGATAGGCGGTGTAGTGGGAGAGCTGATCTAAAAAATAAGGTGTTGAACGCTCTAGGGTGATTTGCAGTGTCGACGCGTCGATGGCTTGCACGCCGAGGGTGCTTGTATCGGCCTCACCTGCATAGACAGCTTCAGCATTTTTAATTGGATATAGCAGATAGGCGTAATTTGCGGCGGTGGCTGGTGATAAAATGCGCTGAAAGGCGAACACAAAATCATCAGCAGTGACAGGTTCACCGTCCGACCATTTTGCATCGTCTCTCAGTGTGAAAGTGTATACCGTACCGTCATCGGAGATTTCCCAGGATTCTGCAACGCCGGGAATACGCGACCCATCGGCTGCTTCAGTGACAAGGCCTTCAAAAAGGTCGCCCACCACATCGTTTTCCCAGACGCCGCTAATTTTGTGCGGATCTAGAGAGGCGGGCTCACCCAGAATGGCTAAACGCAGTGTATCCGCCTGGAGAGGTGTGGCGCAGCTTAGGGCCAACGCCATTGAGCCCATGAGAGTGCGAGTTTTTAGCATTCTGATCCCTCCAATATTATTTTAATACGATTGTTTGACTGTTTGAGTACTAGTTAAGTACTAGCATCGGGGAAAAGTAGGCGTCTATAAGAAATTAAACATGTGGCTATGCGCAATTTCGATACTACGGGCGTTATGTGCGACAAGCCTGCATGGTTGTTGGCAGCCAATTTCGCTACACTATGCGCTTTTCTGATCGATACACCTCTGTACGATCCGAGTAGACCAAGCTAGGGCGATCCCATGTTGGAAACCAATCCGATCCACAACCAGCTTAAGGACCTGTCTGAGCGGACAGACGTTCTTAGGGGGTATCTTTGACTATGCCGAGAAGAAAGATCGGCTAGAAGAGGTCACCCGCGAACTGGAAGATCCCAATGTCTGGAACGATCCAGACTACGCGCAGAAGTTAGGCAAAGAGCGCGCCTCCCTCGAAGCCATAGTGGCCACCATTGATGAACTTGAGCAGGGCCTTGGCGATAGCCGGGATCTGCTGGAGCTTGCCGAAATGGAAGAGGATGAAGGCACCGTCGAAGAAGTGTGCAAAGAGCTGAAGAGCATGCAGGCGGCGTTAGAAAAGCTGGAATTTCGGCGCATGTTCTCTGGTGAAATGGATCAGAACAACGCCTACCTGGAAATTCAGTCCGGCTCTGGTGGCACCGAAGCCCAGGATTGGGCCAATATTTTACTGCGCATGTACCTACGCTGGGCGGAGAGCCACGGCTTCAAAGCCGATATCACCGAAATCTCTGCTGGCGAAGTGGCGGGCATTAAGTCGGCCACGGTGCATATCCAGGGCGATTACGCTTTCGGCTGGCTGCGTACTGAAACCGGCGTGCACCGCTTAGTGCGTAAAAGCCCGTTTGATTCCGGTGGCCGTCGGCATACCTCCTTTGCTTCTGTATTCCTTTCCCCGGAAATTGACGACAGCTTCGAGGTAGAGATTAATCCCTCGGACTTGCGCGTCGATACCTACCGCTCCAGCGGCGCGGGCGGTCAGCACGTAAACACCACCGATTCGGCCGTGCGGATTACCCACGAGCCGACCGGTATCGTCGTGGCCTGTCAGGGGCAACGCAGCCAGCACGCCAACCGCGATTTTGCCATGAAGCAGTTGAAAGCGCGGCTGTGGGAACACGAGATGCAGAAGCGCAACGCCGCCAAGCAGGAGGCCGAGGACTCCAAGGCTGACATCGGTTGGGGCAGCCAGATTCGCTCTTACGTGCTGGATGATCAGCGCATCAAGGATTTGCGCACCAGCGTGCAGTCCAGTAACTGCGATAAAGTGCTCGACGGGGATATTGATCAATTTATCGTCGCCAGCTTGAAGCAAGGTTTGTAATCTTTTTAGCGTTTGAACATGAACAGGGTGCCCCATGGCTAACCAAGACGCGTCTCCTGCAGACAACGAAAACCACCTGATCGCCGAGCGCCGTGCCAAGCTGACTGCTCGCCGTGAGCGCGCCGCTGAGCAGGGAAAGAGTGCGTTTCCCAATGACTTTCGCCGCGACAGCTTAACCGTCGAGCTGCAAAATGCCTTCGGCGATAAAGACAAGGCCGAGCTTGAAGCGCTGGATCACCACGCCGCTGTGGCTGGTCGTGTGATGCGTCAACGTGGCCCCTTCATCGTCATTCAGGACGTGGCCGGGCAGATCCAGCTCTACGTCGATAAAAAGGGCCTGCCTGCCGAGGTACTGGAAGACGTTAAAAGCTGGGACATCGGTGACATCGTCGCTGCCCACGGGCCGGTGCATAAATCCGGCAAGGGCGACCTGTACGTGATGATGAAAGAGGCGCAACTGCTCACCAAGAGCCTGCGCCCGCTGCCGGATAAGTTTCACGGCCTCACCGATATGGAAGCCCGCTATCGCCAGCGCTATGTGGATCTGATCATGAACCCGCAGTCGCGCAAGGTGTTTGAAACCCGCGCCGCGGTGATCAGCTCCATGCGCCGCTTCTTTGAAGCGCGCGGTTTTATGGAAGTAGAGACGCCGATGCTCCAGCCGATCCCCGGCGGCGCGGCGGCACGGCCGTTCATTACCCACCACAATGCGCTGGATATCGACATGTATCTGCGTATTGCGCCAGAGCTTTACCTCAAGCGTCTGGTGGTGGGCGGTTTTGAAAAAGTGTTCGAGATTAACCGCAACTTCCGCAACGAAGGGTTATCAACGCGCCACAACCCAGAATTCACCATGGTGGAGTTCTACTGGGCCTATGCGGATTACCGCGACCTGCTCGATATGACCGAAGCGATGCTGCGCACAGCCGCTGAAGAAGTGCTCGGTAACGCAGTGATTGAGTATCAGGGGGCAAGCTACGATTTCGGCAAACCTTTTGCCCGCTTAACGCTGCGTCAGGCGATTCTTGATCACGGTGACGGCATTGCCGACAGCGACTTGGATTCGTTGGAGGCGGCGCGGGCAACCGCTGAAAAGCTCGGCATCAAGGTCAAAGAGAGCTGGGGTCTGGGTAAGGTGCAAACGGAGATATTTGAAGAGGTTGCCGAGCACAAGCTCGACCAGCCGACCTTTATCACCGAATACCCGGCGGAAGTGAGTCCGCTGGCGCGGCGTAATGACGCTAATCCCTTCGTCACCGACCGCTTTGAGTTCTTTGTAGGGGGGCGCGAAATCGCCAACGGCTTCTCGGAGCTTAACGACGCCGAAGATCAGGCGGATCGCTTCCGTGCCCAGTCCGCGGAAAAAGATGCCGGTGACCTGGAAGCGATGTACTACGATGCAGATTACGTGCGTGCGTTGGAGTACGGCATGCCGCCCACCGCGGGCGAAGGCATCGGTATCGACCGCTTGGTGATGCTGTTCACCGACAGCGCCTCGATTCGCGATGTACTGCTGTTCCCGGCGATGCGCCCTGAAGTGGACTAACACGCTACGATAACGGATGAAAAGTTGGTAAGGGCGCGTTATAGCGCCCATAATGGTCAACGTTTCGACGGCGAGGAGAATCCCATGAAACTGCTTAACCGCTCCGCACTGAGCGTCAGGCCGACCCAGCCCTTTGTGGACTGGATCAACGCGCTGGAACCCACCATGGGAGACGACGACCTGACCCTGGACGACGTCGAACGTGAAAGTACCATTTACCTGATTCCAGAGATGGATACCCCGGAAGCGCTGGAAACCTTTGTGCGCGACCGCTACGTGGAAATTCTCGAGACTGAGCTGCGCGCTTGGGAAGAGGATGAACGTCAGTGGCCGGATAAGCTCGACTGGGCGCTGTTCCAGGCGTTTGTGCGCGTCGAGCACAGCTACCTGGCGATCGACCTGGATGACGAAACGGCGTTAGAGATTTCTGAAGTGGATGATGCGCTGCTGCTCGACAGTGAGCAGGACTAGCTATTAGCGTGCTAAGATTGGGCTCTGCCTTGAGCTTGCTAGCTGACTTTTCAAGTAACACCTAGAACCGGCTTAGGCCGGTTTTCTGCTTTTAGCTGTTTCGTTTAGGAACGCCACCCATGCGACTGTTTGAAACCCGTCCGGGAGATGATGGTTTACCCGGCCCTGAGCGCGCCCTTGCAGTGCTGGCGCTGGTGACCGGCACTTTAATGGCCGTGGTCGATACCACCATGATCAACCTGGCGCTGCCCACTATTGCCGCTGATTTGAGTGTGTCGGCATCTCGGGCAGTATGGATCACCAACCTGTTTCAGGTCGTGTGTGCGGCTTTTTTGCTGGTGTTTGCGGGCGTTAGTGAATTGATCACACGCCGCAGGCTCTATCTGTTTGGGCTGGCCACCTTTGTCGCTGCTGCGCTGGGGGCGGCGCTGTCGCGTAACCTGGAAACGCTGCTGGTGTTTCGTGCCTTTCAGGGGTTGGGTGCCGCCGCCACGCTGTCGATTGGCCCGTCGCTCTATCGGGCTATTTTTCCCTCGCGGCTCTTGGGCAGCGCCCTTGGCTTGAGTGCCTTGGTGGTGGCCGGTGGCTACGCGGCAGGGCCCACGCTAAGCGGGGTAATCCTCTCCTTTGCCGACTGGCCCTGGCTGTTTGCGCTAAATGTGCCGCTGGGTCTTTGCTCGCTATGGCTCGCCAAGCGTGCATTACCCCATGAAGAGCCACGCAAAGGCAGTTTTGATGTGGCTGGGGCGCTGCTCTCCATCGTTATGCTGGCCAGCTTCTTTATCGCCATGGACGCCGTAAGCCACGCCGCCCCGCTGTGGCAGAGCGGGGGTTGGGCACTGCTGGCGGTGCTGGCCTGCGTCGGGTTTATTGCTCGTCAGCGCCGCGCGCCTTATCCGCTACTGCCGCTTAGCGTCTTTGCTGAGCCGCGTTTTACACTGGCCGTCTCTGCCTCTGGGCTTGCTTTTATCGGCCAGGGGCTTACATTTGTGGCGCTGTCGTTTTTCTATCAGGAGCAGATGGGTTTTTCACCGCTGGAAACCGCCTGGCTATTCACCCCCTGGCCGCTGGCCATTATGCTTGTTGGCCCCATCGCAGGCCGCTTGGCCGACCATATTAACCCGAGCATCCTCTCCAGCGCCGGGCTTGGGCTACTCATTATTGGCCTGATAGCGCTGGCGCTAGTGGATGAAACGACCGGTGTCGCGGGAAGTTTATGGCGCACTGCGCTATGCGGTATTGGTTTTGGCCTGTTCCAGCCTCCCAACAACCGCGAAATGATGGGCAGCCTGCCGCCGGAGCGCAGTTCCAACGTCTCTGGCGTGATGAGCACCACACGAACCGTGGGGCAGTCATTTGGCGTGGCTCTGGTGGGGGCTGCTCTAGCGCTAGGCTGGCCGGTGCAAGTAACGCTCTGGCTGGGGGCGGCGACCACGCTACTGGCGCTCTTGGCCAGCGTGGCGCGTATGCCGCTGGCAAGGCGTGCGTTACATGCTCGGCGGGCATCGTCTGCGGGTCAGTAAGCGCGTACAATAAAACGGTTTATGATCTCTCAAGGAGAACCTTATGGCGCTGCAGACACAGATTGAGCAGAAGTTAGCGGCACTCGCGCCGGACGTGCTGCAGGTTGAAAACGAAAGCCACATGCACAATGTGCCCGCGAACTCGGAAACCCACTTCAAAGTGACGCTGGTAAGCGATAGCTTTGACGGTCTGATGCCGGTCAAACGCCATCAGAAAATTTATGCATTGTTGGCTGATGAGCTATCAGGCCCGGTGCATGCCTTGGCGCTGCATCTGTATACCCCCAGCGAGTGGCAGGCGCGGGGCGGTGAGCGTCCGGATTCACCTAACTGTCGCGGCGGCGGGCAGTGAACCAGGAAGTTACTCGGCGCCACTATCTGGACGCCATGGGCATTACTGCCTGGGCCGCTAAATACCAGTTGCCTAATGCGCTGCCCACAGAGGCCTGCGAATGGGAGGAGTCGACGCCTACCCCGGCACCCCCCCGTGAAAGGCTGCAGGCATTGCTGGATGACGCCCCTGCGCCCAGGCGACAAGCGCCCACCCACCAAGCGCCCGAGCCCCAAGCTCCAGGCGAGGCCATTTCCTCACCTTCCGCGGTGAAGGCACTGTTAGGCCAAGACAAGCAGCAGGGCAAGCCGGATCAAAGTAAGTCGGCGGTGGCCACACCGGAGGTAGCGACTTCGAGCGGGCCAGCCGCGCCTGCTCAACCCCTTAAGTTCGAGCTCTCCTGTGTGTGCCTTGAGGGGCGCTGGCTCGTGCTGAAGGCAGGGGGTATGCCTTCGCTTGAGCAGCAGCTACTGGCTAACCTGCTCCAGGCAGCGGGCATTCAGCGTGGGGTGTTGCCGGCAATCAGTCACTTCACCTGGCCGCAAATGGCCAACGCCTTTGCGGTGGAGGATCCTCTGGATGAAGCCCGCGAGGGCTTGGCGGCGTTTATTGACGGCAGCGCGAGCCGACAGGGGTGGCGGTTAGAGCGGCTGCTCTGGTGGGGTGAGTTAGACGCCGAGCCTGATGCCGAATCAGGGGCTGAGCAAGCGCCGCTGAAGCGTATATTGAATGTGATTGATGGCCAAAGCCAAACGCTTTCGTTGCCCCTCTGGCAGGGGCCTTCACTTGGGGCGCTCCTCGATGGTAGCCATAGTAAGCGCGACCTCTGGCCAGCGCTGCAAGCGCTAGGCCAGCTATGGGGGGCTGGCGCTAAGCAGATGGCTGATGATCACTGAACTCAACGTTGAACATCTGGCCCCGCTGATTGCGCTTGAACAGCGGGCGAAGAGCGGCACCTCCGAGACGCAAATGCTCGAGGCCCTGGGCAGTCAGGACACCTATGTATTGGGCTGGTGGCAGGATGAGCAGCTGTTAGGGTACGCCATTGTGGCGCGACTGCCGTTTGAAGCGGAGCTGCAGGCCATCGGGGTTTCACCTGAGTATCGCCGAAGCGGCGCTGGTCTGGCGTTGATGGATGCCGTGCTGGCCGTAGCAAAAGGCTGGCTCAGTGAGCGACTGCTGCTCGAAGTGCGGATGGGTAATCTTAGCGCTATACGGCTCTATCAACGCTGCGGATTTAGCGAAGATGGCTGCCGACGGGGCTACTACCCAGCGGCAACAGGGGCCGCCGGGCGTGAGGATGCGCTGCTGATGTCGCTGGTACTTTAGGCAGCAGCGTATCTATCAGGCGCTTAGGAGGTGCTGGAGGTGTCGAGACTGTCGAATTTGCTGAGCAGACTGTTGAGGCGGCGCTCCCACTCTTCACGCTCCTCTTTCAGTTTGGCGTTTTCGCCGCGCAGCTCTTCATTTTCCAGCTTCATCATCTCCAGTGCGTCAACGGTATCGGTGACTTTCTGTTCAAGCTGATTAAATAGCTCCAGACTCATTTATCTCTCCCTAGCGTAAAAACGAAAACCCAAAACAGGTCATAAAAAGCCACCCAAAAAAACAAGCGCAGCGCTTGTCAGTAGGGACGAATGAGGCGAGCGTAACGCCACCGTCGCTTGGCGGCAAGCGCTGTTTACGGTGCTTGACGTTGATAAAGCCTTGCCGTGCTTTCACCCGCCTGGGTTTCCCGGTGCAACAACCAGTTGGCGGGCACATTGGGTACCAGCACTGTCTCGGTTTCCAGGTAAATCATTGCCTCGTTATCCAGCCAGCCGTTATTTTCCAATGATGAGCAGCAGGGCGCGGCCAACTGCTGATGGAAAGGTGGGTCGAGAAAGACCAGCGTATAGGGCTTGGCGGGGCGAGCCAGATAAGCCTGAACATCGTTAACATGCACTGTGCTTGCGGTAATATTGAGCGATGCCAGATTGGTCGACAGCTGTGCCGCTACCCGCGGGTCGCGCTCGACAAAATCGACCCACGCCGCGCCGCGAGACACCGCCTCAATGCCTAGCGCACCGGTGCCTGCGAATAGGTCGAGTACCTGCTGGCCGTAAAGCTGCTGCCCGAGCCAGTTGAACAGCGTTTCACGCACGCGGTCTGGGGTTGGGCGCAGGCCTGGGCTATCCAGTACCGGCAACTGGCGACGTCGGAATTCGCCGCCGATAATACGTAGTTTTCCATGTGGCTTACCAAGCGGGTTGCCACGTTGTTTACCACCCCGCTGAGCAGGCGTTTGGCGGGGCTTGGAGGATCGAGGGGGGCGTTGTCGTGTCATGCAGCGGATTGTAGCGGGCTGTTTATCCAAAGTCTTGGGTTACGGTGTTAGCATAACCCTAATGTTCACACTTTATGTCGGGTAACACTCATGTTTGGTTTTTTTAAACGTAAGAATAAGCAAGATCCGCAAGAGGCGCCTCGAGACAAGCAGGCGCAGGAGGAGCAGTTAAAGGATCAGCCTCAAGAGCACGCCGATGAGCTGGACATTGCGACGCCCGAGACTTCCGCTGAGGCTGTTGAAGAGACCTCAAAGGCGCCGGAAACTGTGCCAGAGCCAGAGCCAGAGCCAGAGCCAGAGCCAGAGCCAGAGCCAGAGCCAGAGCCAGAGCCAGAGCCAGAGCCAGAGCCAGAGCCAGAGCCAGAGCCAGAGCCAGAGCCAACGCCCGCGCCCGCCCGTGAGGCAACGCCGCCACCCGCCTTGCAAGAGAAACCGGTGGCTGCCAAAAGCGACCAGAAAGGTTGGTTTGCGCGTATCAAGTCAGGCCTGGGGAAAACCCGTGTCAATTTAACCGACGGCATCGCCGACCTGTTTTTAGGTAAAAAGCAGATCGATGACGAGCTGCTGGAAGATCTGGAAACGCAGCTGTTAATGGCCGACGTGGGCATTGAAGCAACGACCGAGATTATTGGCCGCCTGGAAGCGCGCGTCTCGCGCAAAGAGTTGAATAACCCCGAAGCGCTTTACCGTGGCCTGCAAGAAGAGCTCTCCTCCATGTTGGCGCCGGTCGCCAAGCCGCTTGTGCTTGAGAAGGCGGGCAAGGGGCCTTTTGTTATTTTAGTGGTCGGCGTTAACGGCGTGGGCAAAACCACCACTATCGGCAAGCTCACCCAGCGCTTTCAGCAGGAAGGCAAAAGCGTCATGCTGGCAGCGGGCGATACCTTCCGTGCCGCCGCTGTTGAGCAGCTCAAAGTCTGGGGCGAGCGCAACAAGGTGCCGGTCATCGCCCAGCACACCGGCGCGGACAGCGCCTCGGTTATTTATGACGCGGTCGCGGCCGCCACGGCGCGGGGGGTCGATGTATTGATCGCCGATACCGCCGGTCGACTGCATAACAAAGGCCACCTGATGGAAGAGCTGAAAAAAGTCCACCGGGTGATGCAGAAGCTCGATGACACCGCTCCCCACGAAGTGATGTTGGTGCTTGACGCGGGCACCGGGCAAAACGCGATCTCCCAGGCCAGCACCTTTAACGACGCCGTGCCGGTCAGTGGGATCACGCTCACCAAGCTGGACGGCACCGCTAAAGGTGGGATTATTTTTGCGCTGGCGAAGCAACTGGAAACGCCGATTCGCTTTATTGGCGTGGGGGAGGGCATCGACGATCTGCGCCCCTTCGAGGCCAATGACTTTGTCCAAGCGCTGTTTGACCGCCAAGGGGATGATACCAGCGCATGATCGCTTTTGAGCATGTGGGCAAACGCTATGGCGGTCGCTTTGAAGCGCTGGCGCACCTGAACTTTCGGGTTGCCCGGGGCGAGATGGTGTTTCTAACCGGCCACTCCGGGGCGGGGAAAAGCTCGCTACTACGCTTGGTGATGCGTCTTGAGAAACCTAGTCGTGGGCGCGTCGTGGTGGCAGGGCACGACATTGCCCAGATGCATGCCAGCCAAGTACCGTTTTATCGGCGCCAAATCGGCGTGGTTTTCCAGGATCACCAACTACTCTTTGACCGCAGCATTTTCCACAATGTCTCTCTACCGTTGGAAATTCAGGGTGTTGAGCCCCGTGAGGCTGCCCGTCGCGTACGCGCTGCGTTAGATAAAGTGGGGCTGTTACATCGTGAAAAAGCGCTGCCTATCGAGCTGTCGGGCGGCGAGCAGCAGCGTGTGGGCATTGCCCGGGCGGTGGTCAATAAGCCCGCGCTGCTACTGGCCGATGAGCCCACGGGCAATCTGGATCCTCAGCTCTCGGCGGATATTATGGCGCTGTTTGAGGACTTTAATCGAATTGGCACCACGGTGATGATCGCCAGCCACGACCTGGCCCTGATTGCCCGACTGCGTCACCGCATCCTGCGCTTAAGCGACGGCAGGCTGGTAGCCGATGAGGGGGCGGTATGAAGTTATCCGCGACACCCAAGCGTCGTCAGGGAGCAGCACTGAAAACGCCGCGCAAATCCGCTGTTAAACCCGCGGTCGATAAAGCGCCCCAGCGAGGCGCCAGGTCGCAGCAAACGCGCTTTTCCAGCCGCCTGCGGGCATGGGGTCGCCACCACCGCAGCATGGCGTGGGATAGCTTTCAACGTCTAGTACGCTATCCGCTGGGTAATCTCCTGACCATGCTGGCGATTGCTATCGCGCTGGTGCTACCTGCGGCGCTTTGGCTAACTCTGGACAGTGCCCGGTTGCTGGATGCAGAGCTTGATGAGAGTGCCACCCTAACGGTCTACCTGGAGTTGAGTGCCGATGATGCCCAGTCGCTGCGTATAGAAGAGGCGGTCAACGCGGAACCGGACGTGCTCGAAACCCAACTGATCAGCGCCGAGCAGGGGATGGCGGAGTTCCAACAGTCGCTGGGGCTCGATGATGCCTTGGCAGGACTGGAGAGTAACCCGCTGCCTATCAGCATGGTGGTGCGCCCTGAAAGCGTTGATCCGGTTGCCATGCAGCAATTGGCCGCCCGCCTGGAAGCGCTCTCTGGTGTTGATGAGGTGCGCCTTGACCTGGCCTGGGTGGAGCGGCTGAGAAACCTTGCCGAGCTAGGCCGACGAGTGGCGCTGGCGCTAGGGGCGCTGTTTGGTTTAGGCGTGCTGCTGGTGGTGGGGAATACCATTCGCCTCTCGGTAGAGAGCCGCCGCCGGGAAATTGAAGTCGTGATGCTGATTGGCGCCACGCATGCTTTTGTCAGGCGGCCTTTCCTGTATAGCGGCGCCTGGTACGGCTTGGGCGGTGGGCTGTTAGCGCTGGGGTTGTTAGGTCTGGGCAATCACTGGCTTTCCCTACCGGTATCGGCTCTGGCGGCCAGTTACGGGGCGAGCTTCTCTTTACCCCAACTCGACGTGACAGGCTCTACAATTCTGCTATCTTGCAGTACACTACTAGGCTGGTTGGGGGCTTGGTTAGCGGTGACTCGTCACCTTTCAAGCATTCGGCCAAGATAATGGATGGATTTTAGGCAGTTAATGCGATACTGCTGATAATGCTTAACCTGCGAACTTTATGCTTGGGTTAAGGTCTCAGTTTCGCAGACATTCGTATGAATGAGTGTGTATGATTGAATTGGTATCACGGTTTTGTCATAGGTTATCGATAACGTGCTACGTCAACCACGATGGGTTACAGGGGAGACCACCTGCACATGAGCACTAGTCTTCTACCGGTGGGGCAGCTTTCGCCCGGCGGCGATCTGGGCGGCTACATCCGCGCGGTCAATGGAATTTCGGTATTAACAGCCGATGAAGAGCGCGAACTCGCTTATCGCCTCTATGATGAAGGCGATCTGGAAGCCGCTCGTCGTTTGGTGTTGTCGCATTTGCGCTTTGTGGTGCATATCGCGCGTAGCTATTCGGGCTATGGGTTGCCTCAGGCGGATCTGATTCAAGAGGGTAACGTTGGCTTGATGAAAGCCGTCAAGCGCTTCGATCCGAACCAGGGCGTTCGTCTGGTCTCTTTTGCCGTGCACTGGATTAAAGCGGAAATTCACGAATTTGTGCTGCGTAACTGGCGAATCGTCAAAATCGCCACGACCAAAGCCCAGCGTAAGCTGTTTTTCAACCTTCGCGGTGCGAAGAAGCGCTTGGCATGGTTGAATAACGACGAAGTTGATGCCATCGCCAAAGATCTCGACGTTAAGCCTGAGGTCGTGCGCGATATGGAAGGGCGCTTGTCGTCTTATGATGCAGGCTATGACGCCCCGGCAGGCGATGATGAAGAGAGCACCTATCAAGCGCCGGTGCACTTCTTGGACGATGCTGCTTCAGACCCTGCTACGCAGCTCGAAGACAGCAATTTCGAGGAAGACTCGACGCGCCGTTTACAGCTTGCCCTGGAAGGCCTTGATGAGCGTTCGCGGGATATCCTCCAGCGCCGCTGGCTGGCCGATAGCAAAGAGACGCTGCATGACTTGGCCGATGTTTACGGGGTCAGTGCAGAGCGTATCCGTCAGCTTGAAAAAAACGCCATGAAAAAGCTGCGTCAGAAAATGGGCGAGGCGATGGTCGCCTAATAGCGTGCTTGCTTTGCGGTTCGAAGCTTTTCAGCAGCAAAAAACCGGCACCTGTATAGGGAGCCGGTTTTTTTGTGCCGCTATCACGCCAGCCTAAGCGGGTTGAGTGGTGGCGCGCAGTAAATGGGCGGACAGGAGCGACCACTGATCTTCCCAGTGCTCAGTGGGCAGGCGTTTAAAGTCGCTACGTACATACTGTGAAATGCGCCCCTCCGCCTGGGCCGCCAACAAATTGGCAGCGGCAGAGGCGGGGATCGTAGGGCGTAGCCCTTCACGCAGTTCGGCTTCGCGCAGAATCTGCTTAAGCTGCATCTCCAGGCGCTCGAACAGCTGATTAACTCGCTGGCGTAGCCGGGCTGTTTCGCCAGTCAGTACGTCGCCTCCCATTACCCGCGCCAAACCAGGATTTTTTTCAGCGAAGCCCAGCAGTAGCGCCAGTATGGTGCCGCAGCGGGAGGTGGCGTCAGGAACGTCTTCTAAAATACGCGTAATGCGGGCAAAGATGCTCTCTTCAATAAAGTCGATCAGCCCCTCAAACATTCGCGCTTTGCTGGGGAAGTGGCGGTAGAGCGCCGCTTCTGAAACGCCTACCTGGCGAGCGAGGGCGGCTGTGGTAATGCGCTTGCCGCTATCTTCCTCAAGCATCAGTGCCAGGGCTTGGAGAATCTGCTCGCGGCGGCGAGGTTTTTGATCTTCGCTCATAATGTGGCCTCCGTCGCGGTTAGCTCGCGTCCTTGATTTGAGTACCGACCCCAGCGTTGGTGAAAATTTCCAACAACACCGCGTGGGGGACTCGGCCATCAATAATGTGCGAGCTGTTCACACCGCCCTTCACCGCATCCAGTGCACAGCGGATTTTAGGCAACATACCACCATAAATCGTGCCATCGGCGATGAGGTCATCCACCTGAGCGGTGCTTAAGCCGGTGAGGACTTCGCCTTCAGTGTTCATTAAACCGGCCACATTGGTGAGCAGCATCAGCTTCTCTGCATTGAGCGCTTCGGCAATCTTACCGGCCACCAGATCTGCATTGATATTGTAGCTGTGGCCTGCGGCGTCGACACCAATGGGGGCAATCACCGGGATAAAATCACGCGCCGCCAGCATCTCGATAAGCTCGGTTGAGATCGACTCCACTTCGCCCACGTGGCCAATATCGATAATCTCGGGAGCCGTCATTTCGGGGCTCTGGTGCTCGACCTTGAGCTGCCGGGCACGAATCTGTGAGCCATCTTTGCCGGTCAGCCCAATCGCTTTGCCGCCGCTTTGATTGATCAGGTTGACGATGCTTTTGTTGACCAGGCCACCTAGCACCATCTCGACGACGTCCATGGTTTGCGAGTCAGTGACCCGCATGCCGTTGACGAAGCGTGACTCGATGTTGAGCTTTTTGAGTAGATCACCGATCTGTGGTCCGCCGCCATGCACAACCACTGGATTGATACCGACTTCCTTCATGAGCACGATATCGCGGGCAAAGGAGTCGATCAGGGTGCTTTCGGTCATGGCGTTACCGCCGTATTTGACCACCACGGTTTTGCCGGAGAACTGCTGGATATACGGGAGGGCTTCGGAAAGCACCTCCACAACGACCTTGGGGTCGCGACTGGCTGAACTCATGAGGTTGTCCCTTGCGAACGTTTATTGTGCTGCTAACGTTTATGTTGATTAAGTGATGAGGGTCACGCTTTCTAGGTGGTCGCGATCCCTTCAGCGCCGAACTGTTTGGCGAGCTACCTACTGGGTTCCCGCGTCAGCTGGGTAGCTCGATGTCTGGCGCGACGTGCCGAAGCGCGTCGTTAAAAACGGTCTTAATGCGTGCTAGCGCGGCATCGTCTTTACCTTCAAAACGCATCACCAGTGTAGGCGTGGTGTTGGAGGCGCGACACAGCCCCCAGCCATCCTGGTAGTCAACGCGGATACCGTCCAAAGTCGTTTTTATACCTTCGCCGAAGTCGCCCTCGCGAGCAAGCTTATCCATCAGAGAAAATTTGTTATCGTCGCTAACCGCAATATTAATTTCCGGGGTCGCAACGTCCTGGGGGAAGTGGGCAAAAAACGTATCGGCGTCGGCGGCTTGGTTGGCGAGAATCTCTACCAGCCGAGCAGCGGCATAAAGGCCATCGTCAAAACCGTACCAGCGCTCTTTGAAGAACACGTGCCCGCTCATCTCTCCCCCAAGTTGAGCGCCGGTTTCCTGCATACGCGCCTTGATCATCGAGTGCCCGGTACGCCACATTTCGGGTTCGCCACCGGCCTCGCTGATCACTTTGACCAGATTGCCGGTGCACTTGATGTCAAAAATGACCTTGGCTCCGGGCTGGCGCGCGAGCATATCGGTGGCAAACACCATTAGCAGGTGGTCGGGATAGATCAACTTGCCTGAGGGCGTCACCACGCCCAGGCGGTCGCCATCTCCATCGAAGGCAAGGCCAATATCGGCCCCAGTTTCATGAACGGTGCGGATCAGATCCTGCATATTTTCCGGCTTGCCAGGATCGGGGTGGTGATGGGGGAAATGGCCGTCTATTTCCGCAAACAGCGGGATGGTCTCGATACCTAATCGTGCCAGCAACTGGGGGCCCAGCTCTCCGGCAACGCCATTACCACAGTCGACCACGGCTTTAATTGGTCGAGTGATCTTAACGTCGTCCAGAATGCGCGTTAGATACGTTTCACGGATATCTTGCTGAGTAATTCGGCCTTGGCCATTGGTCAGGTGGCCCGATTGAATACGCTCGAAAAGCGCCGTAATCGCATCACCGGAGAGCGTTTCGCCGCCCAGCACGATTTTAAAGCCGTTATAGTCGGGCGGGTTATGGCTACCGGTGACCATCACGCCCGATTGGGTGCCATCCAGTATATGAGTGGCGAAATAGAGCACCGGGGTGGGCACCATGCCGATGTCGATTACGTCGCGCCCAGCGGCAGTCAGGCCCCGCATCAGTGCCGCTTGCAGCCGGGCGCCGGAAAGGCGGCCATCGCGGGCGACCACCACGCTGGATTCGCCCCGCTCTGCGGCTTCAGAGCCCACCGCGCGCCCGATCATTTCTACCGCCTGTTCAGTAAGCGTGTCGTCAACGATACCGCGAATATCGTAGGCGCGAAAAATCGACGCGGGTACAGAGTGTGCGTTCATAGGGCTTCCCAGCTAAACAGACGTTGCCTTAACAAGGCTTCCTAAATAGGCGTGCTCATTGGTTACTGACTGCCAGTGCTGCCAAACCCGCCGCTACCCCGGGAGGAGTCTTCAAAAGCGTCCACCAGGGAGAGTTCGGCTTGTACCACTGGCATGAGCACGTACTGTGCCAGTCGATCGAAAGGGGCTAGCGTAAACGTACTTTGACCACGGTTCCAGACCGAAATCATCAGCTCACCCTGGTAATCAGAGTCGATTAATCCGACTAAATTGCCCAGCACGATGCCATGTTTATGCCCTAAGCCGGAGCGCGGCAGGATCATTCCCGCCAAACCCGGATCTTCAATATAGATGGCAATGCCGGTGCGTACGAGCTGACAATCACCGGGGGCCAAGAGTAATGGCTCATCCAGCAGGGCGCGCAGATCCATTCCCGCCGAGCCGTCGGTGGCATAGTGCGGCATGTAATCGTGCAAACGCTCATCTAATACTTTGCACTGCAGGCGGGGACGGGCACTCATGAGGACTCTCCAGGTGTTTGCATAGGGGCTTTGGTGGATAGCAGCGCTAGGGCTTGACGGATAATGGTGGTGGCCAGTTGGGGCTTTGGCTGCGCTGCTTCTACACGGCTCTCGACGCCTTGAGGGGTGCGCCAGAGTAGCCAGGCAGCATTCTGGTCGCTGCCAAAGCCCAGGCCGGCCTGAGACACGTCGTTGGCGACAATCATGTCCAGCCCTTTGCGCTGTAATTTATCCCGCGCGTAGCGCTCAATTTCCTGGGTTTCGGCGGCGAAGCCGACCACCAGCGGACGCTGTTTTGCGGGTAGTGCGGAAACGCTGGCGATGATATCGGGATTTTTAATCAGGGTCAGCGTGAGCGTATCGCTATCATCCTGCTTTTTGAGCTTATGCTCGGCAGGGGCTGCCGCGCGATAGTCGGCCACGGCTGCGCAGCCGATAAACAGCGCTGACTGGGGCGCTAGTCGCTGCGCTTGTGTGTACATCTGCTCGGCTGACTCAACGTCAATCCGCGTAACGCCTTGAGGAGTGGGTAGGTTAACCGGCCCGCTGATCAGCGTTACTTTGGCTCCTTCAGCCACTGCCGCGGCGGCCAGGGCAAAGCCCATTTTTCCAGAGCTGTGGTTGGAAATGTAGCGCACGGGATCCAGCGGTTCCCGGGTGGGGCCAGCGGTAATCACTACATGGGGGGCATGGCTGTGCGGCGCCACAAACAGCGCCGATACCGCGCTAAAGATCTCTTCAGGTTCGCTCATGCGGCCTGGCCCCACGTCGCCGCAGGCCTGGTCGCCAGCGGCGGGGCCAATCAACTGCCAATCGTCGTCGGCAAGCTGCTGCACGTTGCGCTGGGTAGCCGGGTGACGCCACATCGCTTGGTTCATCGCCGGGGCAATCAGCTTGGGCGCTTCTGAGGCCAAGCAGAGCGTGGTGAGCAGGTCGTTGGCCATGCCGTGCACCAGACGGGCGATAAGGTCGGCAGTGGCCGGAGCGATCAGCACCAGATCCGCCCAGCGGGCCAATTCAATATGCCCCATACCCGCTTCAGCTTCGGGGTCGAGCAAAGAGGTGCGCACGGGCTCACCAGAGAGTGCCTGAAGCGTGAGCGGGGTAATAAAGGCCTGAGCTCCATCGGTCATCACAACACGCACCTCGCAGCCCGCCTGCTTGAGCAGACGCACAACCAACGCGCTTTTATAGGCAGCGATACCCGCACTGACGCCGAGCAGTATGCGTTTGCCTGCCAGCGTCGAAGCGCTTGTCGAGTTAACAGCAGCAGCCATGGTCAGCAATCCCTATCCACGTTCGTAAGGAGGCTTACCATACCACTGGCACTAACAATTTGGCATATTGGGCGCAAACAAGGTTAAGCTAGGTTTAATGAGCCACGTGGCTGTGAGCTAAGCGTAGTGAGGCTGGGCTGGATCAACACAGATGGGCAGCGAAGGTAAGGTGCGATGGGAATCAATCACTGGCCGGAAGGTGAGCGGCCCCGGGAAAAGTTGCTTAACGTTGGCGCCCAGGCGCTCTCTGACGCTGAGTTACTGGCGATTTTTTTGCGCGTTGGCGTGCAGGGGCGTTCGGCAGTCGATTTAGCGCGTGATCTACTCAGCAGTTTCGGTGGTTTGCGCCAACTGCTGGAGGCCGATCAGGAAAGCTTTTGTGCTGCCCGTGGGTTAGGTAGCGCTAAGTATGCCCAGCTTCAGGCGACACTGGAGTTATCGCGACGCCATTTAGCCAGCCAATTGGCGCGAGGCAATGCGTTGACATCGCCTGCCTTGGTACGCCACTACCTGAGTTCGCAGCTGCGCCATTTAGGGCATGAGGAGTTCGCGGTACTTTTTTTGGATACCCAGCACCGAATTATTCGCTATGAATCGCTGTTTCGCGGTACCCTAGACAGCGCATCTGTATACCCCCGCGAAGTTGCCAAGCGTGCGTTAGAACTTAGCGCAGGCGCCGTTATTCTGGCTCACAACCACCCTTCAGGTGTGGCAGAGCCAAGCGATGCTGATCAACGTATTACTGCACGCTTAAAAGATGCGTTGGCCCTTTTTGACGTGCGCGTGCTGGATCATTTCGTGGTGGGGGATGGAGAGGTGGTTTCTTTTGCCGAGCGCGGCTGGCTATAAGCAGCATCAATAGATTCTGCTCTACGCCGTATTGACTAAGTCGAATGAGCGAAAAAGTGCTTTTTCAGCCTTTTTTGGGGGTTTTGCTTGCTGCAAGTCGGGCGCTCTGGTATAAAGTGCCACCTTTAAACTTGGGTTGAATAACGGATTTGGATAAAGCTTGGCGGTTAACGGCGCCGATACCTTCCCTGCTCCGGTTTGCCCGACAGTTTTGAACACTCAGGTAATTATATCCTGGCCAAGCAGTTGGAGGCTCTAATGTCCAAAGTATGTCAGGTTACCGGCAAGCGTCCGGTAACTGGAAATAACGTTTCACACTCCCAGCGTAAGACACGTCGTCGTTTCTTGCCAAACCTGCACACTCACCGTTTTTGGGTTGAGTCTGAAAACCGCTTCGTCAAGCTGCGCGTTTCCACTAAAGGAATGCGCATCATCGACAAGAAAGGTATCGACACAGTTTTGGTTGAAATTCGTAAGCGCGGCGACGCTATCTAAGCCAGCTTTTTATACTAAGCCCTTTGGGCCAGGTATTTTGGGCCAAGCATTTCGGCCAAGCATTTTGGGAGAGTTTAACCATGCGCGATAAAATCAAGTTGGTGTCTAGCGCCGGTACGGGCCACTTCTACACCACTGATAAAAACAAGCGGAACACGCCTGATAAGTTCGAATTCAAGAAATTCGATCCGGTCATCCGCAAGCACGTGATCTACAAGGAAGCCAAGATCAAGTAATCGCTTCCGCGATAATGATCGGCTTCCACTGCAGGTTAGCGCCTGTTCAAAAACCCGGCCCCAAGCCGGGTTTTTGCATGCATGCATTTCCCATGTCGCAGCTTTGCTAGACCCCTTCACAAGGCTGTCATTACAAGCCGGTACGATGCCTCAATATGCCCGAACTGCCTGAAGTTGAAACTACCCGCCGCGGAATTGCTCCCTATATTGAAGGCCAGGAAGTTACCGAAGTGCTGGTTCGTCAGCCGCGGCTGCGTGTACCTGTGCCTGATGATCTGGCCGAGCGGTTGGTGGGCGCGCGCATAGGGGTATTGAAGCGGCGGGCAAAATACCTGCAGATTCCTGTCCAGCCTGCTAACGGGGGCAAAGGTGACGTTGACGCGACACTGCTATGGCACTTGGGTATGTCAGGTAGCCTGCGGATTGCCCGGGTGGGGGATTTGCCGAAAAAGCATGACCACGTGGATGTAGTCACTGCCAACGGCTACGTGCTGCGCTATCACGACCCACGCCGGTTTGGCTTTGTGGATTGGCAGGCCGAAGACGAAACACAGGATAAGCGGCTTGCGCACTTGGGGCCCGAGCCGTTGTCTGATGCGTTTAACGGCAAATGGCTCTACACGCTCTCACGCAATAAGCGTGTGGCAGTAAAACCGTTTCTGATGGATAACCAAGTGGTGGTCGGCGCCGGGAATATCTACGCGGCGGAAGCGCTGTTTATGGCCGGTATTGACCCGCGCCGCGCGGCGGGTAGGGTTTCCCGTGCGCGTTACGACGCCTTGGCCCTAGCTGTGAAAGAGGTGCTGGCGGCGGCGATTATCCAAGGGGGTACCACGCTGAGGGACTTTGTCAGTGGCCAGGGTGAGCCCGGCTACTTTGCCCAGCGTTTGAATGTTTACGGCCGCCACGGCCAGCCCTGTTTGCGCTGTGGCGTTGAGCTTCGCCGCATTACGCTTGGCCAGCGCGCCAGCGTGTTTTGCCCTGGCTGCCAGCGCTGATGGCGACCTATAAGTGCTATTGTTTTATTTAAGTATTGCTTTGCTTACGTTTTTTTGGAGATTGCTGTGACCCAACGCCTGCGCCTGAATAAAAATGCTGACCGCCGCCTGAAAGCGGGCCATCTCTGGATCTACTCCAATGAAGTGGATATCAAAGAGACGCCGCTGAAAAACTTTGCGGCAGGCGAACCCGCACTGGTCGAAGCCTCCAATGGCAAAGTGATGGCTGTTGCATATGTGAACCCCCATTCGTTAATTGCTGCCCGGGTCATGTCCCGCGACCCTGAAATGCGCTTGGATCGCTCGCTGTTTGTGCACCGTTTTAATCAAGCGCTGGCACTGCGCCAGCGCCTCTATGCCCAGCCGTTCTATCGCTTGATCCACGGCGAAGGCGATCTGCTGCCAGGCTTGGTGATTGATCGCTTTGGCGATGTCCTCGTCGTGCAGCTCAACACTGCGGGTATGCAGGCGCTGGCGGATGAGATTGTCGACGCGCTGGAAAAAGTCATTAAGCCGGAAGTGATTGTTTTCCGAAACGATACGGGTGGTCGTCGTCAGGAAGGTCTTGAGGCCCACGTGGAGGTCGTCAAAGGCACACTGCCTGACGAGGTGGTGCTCGAAGAGAACGGCACCCGCTTTGTGGTGCCGGTGCTTAATGGGCAGAAGACCGGCTGGTTCTTTGATCACCGGGTTAATCGCGAATGGATCAATCGCAATGTGGAAGGTAAGCGCGTGCTGGACGTCTTCAGCTACGTAGGCGGTTGGGGCGTACAGGCGGCTGTTCATGGCGCGAAAGAGGTGATGTGCCTTGACTCTTCAGGCCCGGCGCTGGAGCAAGTCGCCCGCAACGCTGCGCTCAATGGCGTGCAGGAGAAGGTAGCGGTGAGCGAGGGAGATGCGTTTGAAGCGTTAGCGGCGCTGAAGGCGGAGGGTGAGGAGTTCGATGTGGTTATTCTTGATCCTCCCGCATTCATCAAAAAGCGCAAGGATATCCCCAACGGCGAGCGTGCCTATGCCCGCTTGAACCGTGAAGCCATGCGTCTGCTGGGTCGCGATGGCCTGCTCATGTCTGCCTCCTGCTCCATGCACTTGGCGCCCGAGCGTTTAATGGACGTAGTGCGTGGTGCGGTTCGCCACCAGGATCGTCACGGGCAGGTGATTTTCCAAGGTCACCAAGGGCCAGATCACCCGGTGCACCCGGCTATCCCGGAAACGTCTTACCTGAAGGCGCTGGGTGTGCGGGTGTTCCGTGACTAACCACGTTTTTAGCCATCAGTGGAGGAGTCAACGCAATGGAGTGGGCGCTACCTGAGCCTTTTGTGATGGATATTCGCGTAGCTGATGAGGCGATTGATGCCTATCAGCACGTCAATAACAGCGAATACCTGCGCTGGGTTGAGCAGATTAGCTGGGCGCACTCCGAGGCGCTTGGCCTTTCTCTCGAGCGTTACCGAGAGCTTGATCGCGCCATGGTGGTTCACCGCCATGAGTTGGATTACCTGGCGCCTGCCTTTGCCGGCGATGCGTTACAGCTTGCGACCTGGATTGTCGATTGTGACGAGCGCTTCAGTCTGACCCGTCGTTTTCAGTTGGTGCGCGCCGAAGACGCTAAAACGCTGCTGAATGCCCGCACCCGCTTCGCCTGCGTGGCACTCTCAACGGGGCGGCCCAAGCGTTTACCAGAGGAGTATCGGCGTATTTACGGCGGCGCAGTTATTGTGGAGTGACGAAGAATAAAGTGGATTTTTTCGTGTAGAACTGGCAATCGCTAGATTTTTCTCCTAAAAAACGCCTTAACCGGCGTTTTTTTTGTTTTGTATTTCTGGGGTGGTGGTCAACGTTAGCTGTGCTGTAATTTGCTTATCAACACGAATGATCTTTACAAGCACAGGAAAAATCCAATGAAAATCGCCGTCCCTAAAGAGATCAAAAATCACGAATATCGCGTGGCCTTAACGCCGACTGGCGCCCGGGAGTTAACCAGACGCGGCCATCAGGTGAGCATTCAAAGCAGTGCCGGCGAAGGCGCAGGCTTTACGGATACCGATTACCAGGCTGCCGGCGCACAAATAGAAGCAGATGTGGATGCTTTATGGCGCAACGCTGAGCTGATCCTCAAGGTGAAAGAGCCGCAACCGGATGAGGTGGCGAGACTCACCCCACAACATACGCTGTTCACCTACCTGCACCTGGCCGCCGAAGAGCCCCTTACCCGTGGGCTGATGGAGAGCGGTGCTACCTGTATCGCCTATGAAACCATTACCGATGCCCGTGGAGGTTTGCCGCTTCTGGCCCCTATGAGCACTGTGGCCGGGCGAATGGCGGTGCAAGCAGGGGCTCATAGCCTGGAGAAGGCGCAGGGCGGTGCAGGCGTGCTGCTGCCGGGTGTGCCGGGTGTGGCGCCGGGTAAGGTTACCGTGATCGGTGGTGGTGTGGTGGGCGAAAACGCTGCCCGTATGGCGCTGGGGTTAGGCGCAGAGGTCACTATTCTGGATAAGTCGTTAGCGCGATTGGAAGTGCTGGATGACCGCTATCAGGGCCGCATTAAAACGGTTTACTCCACCGCAGACGCCCTGGAAACGGCCACCCGTGAGTCTGACATGATCATTGGTGCGGTGCTGGTGCCCGGCGCCGCAGCGCCAAAATTGATTACGCGCAGTATGCTGGCCGATATGAAACCCGGCAGCGTACTGGTCGATGTGGCCATCGACCAGGGCGGCTGTTTTGAAACCAGCAAGCCCACCACCCATGCCGAGCCGACCTATATCGTCGATGGGGTGGTGCACTACTGCGTCGCCAATATGCCCGGCGCGGTAGCGCGTACGTCCACCCAGGGGCTGACCAACGCCACGCTGCCCTTTGTGCTCGCTCTAGCGGATAAGGGCTGGCAGCAGGCGCTAAGAGACGACCCGCACTTCCTGCCGGGCCTGAACGTGCATGCGGGTCAAGTCACTTACCAGGCCGTGGCAGACGCCTTCGGACTGGAGAGCAGCGATCCTGCGAGCGTTGTTGGACGCTAACTAAGCTATCGGAAGCTAGTGGCTGGCGGCTAATCAATTAGTCGCATCGTGGGCTATCGATCAAGGCTTCTGTTAGTTCAGTAGTGGGGCGGCACATCATCCTCGGGGCGCTGACCGCCCTGGGGTTCGCTTGCCTGGAGTGCCTGGTGCTGCTCACGTAGGCGTTCGCGCATCAGGCCGCTGAGCTGCTCCAGTTTTTCCAGGCGTCGCTCCTGCTGAACCACGGCTTGATCCAGGGTGTCCAGCCAGTGCTCTTGGTGGGCGAGTCGGCTCTCTAAAGATTCAAGGCGTTGAGCCAGGTCAGCAGGCGATAATTCGTGGGTCATGATATCATTGCAACCTTATGTAGTAGTATGCCAGTGCTATTGGGAATGGGCCTGATAGTGCCGGTATTGTCCTTCGTCTGTTACCCATACAACAAGAGAGCTTTTTTTTTCTATGAACCCAAAAGTTGTGTTTCGCTGTTTCTTAATCAGTGTATTACTTGCCGCCCCCACGCCACTTTTGCTGGCGGGGATTGTTCATTTAACCGATAGTGCCCTCGCCGAGCTGTGGATGGCCGAGCTGGCAATCAGTGGAGTTAGCGGTGTCTATATTGCCGTTGCTATAGGTAGTTTTATTGTTCTGTGGATTGGCACATTAGCGTCTGCCGCTTTTGCGCCCTCGATTGTGGTGGCGCCGGTGGCTCATGCTAAGCCAACATCACGCCAGCCCCAGGCAGCCGCTCCGTTGGACGATGATGAGGAAGAAGATATCATCGATCCTAACGATGGCCGTGAAGAGGGTGAAGTGAAGTGGTTCAATACCAACAAAGGCTACGGTTTTATTACCCGCGATAATGGCGAGGACGTGTTTGTGCACTTCCGGGCCATTCGGGGCCGTGGGCCGCGTATGCTGGCAGAAGGCCAAATCGTGCGTTATCACGTGATTAAAAATGAGCGTGGTTTGCAGGCCGACGATGTCAGTATTATTGAGTGAGCCTTACGGCTAGCTAAATGGTTAGTTGGATAGCAAACGACCCCGCCTTGGCGGGGTCGTTGTCGTTAAAGCGCCCGATTAACGCCCTGAGTCGGGCCACTCTATTGCACCCTCTTTACCGCCGGGCAGCACTTGCCAGAAACGGTCAGGGTCATCGCCGGGGTGCCAGCCGCCTAGAGAGCAGCGCACCTCTGTTTGCAACGCTTCCGCGGCCTGTTGGGCACACTCCTGGTCGGTCATCCAGGGGGTGTGGTTGCTATCAAACCAGAGACTGGCAAACCCATCAGCGGCTTTATCGACCAACAATACCGGCACGCAGTCGCCCTGGTATTGGCCGCGGGTTTGCCATTTGCCTTTACCCGCTGGGCTAAGCGGTGGTGCGATCAGTGTACTTTTCAGCCACTCATTGAGCGCATCGAGCGACACGCTGGCCAGGTAAATCTCTATATCGGGGTAGCGCTCCATCATAGGTTTGCCTCGCCGGAGCAGAGCAGCGCTTGCAGCGTTGCTTCGTAAATCCGGCTTAAATCGTCCAGGTCACTGGCGCGAACGCGCTCATTGACCTTGTGGATAGTGTCGTTGAGCGGGCCCAATTCAACCACTTGGGCGCCCAGGGTGGCAATAAAGCGGCCATCCGAGGTGCCGCCGCTGGTGGAGAGCGCCGGGCGCTTGCCGGTCACCGCTTCGACGCCTTTGATGGCGGCATCAACCAGGGCGCCTTCTGCGGTTAAAAATGGCTCGCCGTTGAGTGTCCAGTCTACCTGATACTCTAGGCCATGCCGGTCTAGAATGGCCTCTGCGCGTGCTTTGAGCTCATCAGAGGTCACCTCCGTAGAGAAGCGAAAGTTAAATACCACTTCTACATCGCCAGGAATGACGTTGGTGGCGCCGGTGCCTGCGCGCAGATTGGAGATCTGAAAGCTGGTGGCAGGGAAAAAGTCGTTGCCCGCATCCCAGTGTTCGTTGACCAATGCATCCAGCGCAGGCATCGCCTGATGAATAGGGTTGCGCGCTAAATGTGGGTAGGCAACGTGACCTTGAATACCTTTGATGTGTAAGACACCGCCCAGCGAGCCCCGTCGACCGTTTTTAATCGCATCGCCAAGGTAGGTGGTCGAGGAGGGTTCGCCGACAATGCAGTAGTCGAGGCGTTCATTACGTTCGCGTAGATGCTCGACGACCGCGCGGGTGCCGTCCACTGCCGGGCCTTCCTCATCGGAGGTGATCAAAAAGGCAATACGGCCATCGTGATCCGGGTGGTTGGCCACAAAGCGCTCAACGGCGGTCAGCATTGAGGCCAGGCTGCCCTTCATGTCCGCCGCGCCGCGTCCGCACAGCATGCCCTCATCATCGATACAGGGCTCAAACGGTGGGTACTGCCAGTTGGTATAGGGGCCGGTAGGCACTACGTCGGTGTGACCGGCAAAGGCCACCACCGGGCCGTGATGGCCGCGAACCGCCCAGAAATTTTTCACGTCGCCAAACGGCAGCCGCTCAATATGAAAATCGAGCGCCGCTAAGCGCTCGATCATGAGTTCCTGGCAGCCTTCGTCGTCCGGCGTTACCGAGGCCCGGCTGAGCAGCTCAAAGGCGAGCGTGAGCGTCGGCGACACTCCTTCAGGCTCAGTTGTGGGCATGCAGTGCCTCGTTCAGGGCGATGGCACTTTTATTGGTCAGGCACTCAATGCGGCCACTCTGGGAGTTGCGGCGCCACAGCTGGTCGTCTTGGCCGGCCAGTTCGCGTGCAGCGACGGTCTTCACTACTTGGCCTTGATCATCCAGCAGCGCGACCTTGGAGCCTGCGGTGATGTAGAGCCCTGCTTCCACCGTGCAGCGATCACCCAGGGGAATGCCGATGCCGGCATTGGCGCCGATCAGGCAGCCTTCGCCCACTTTGATCACGATATTGCCACCACCTGAGAGGGTGCCCATGGTGGAGCAGCCGCCGCCCAAGTCTGAACCTTTGCCGACCACTACGCCGGCCGAGATGCGGCCTTCGATCATGCCGGGGCCTTCGGCGCCCGCATTGAAGTTGACGAAGCCTTCGTGCATCACGGTCGTGCCCTCACCCAGGTAAGCACCCAGGCGTACGCGGGCGGTGTCGGCAATGCGGATGCCGGTGGGTACCACGTAGTCAGTCATTTTGGGGAATTTATCGACACAGTCGACAGACAGCGCGCGGCCCGCCATGCGGGCTTTCAGGCGGCGTGTAGGCAGCTCTTCGATGTCGATGGCGCCTTCGTTGGTCCAGGCAATATTGCGCAGCAGGCCAAACATACCGGTGAGATCAAGGCCGTGAGGTTTGACCAGTCGGTGGGAAAGCAGGTGCAGTTTTAGATACACCTCAGGCGCGGTTTGTGGCGCTTCATCGCTCTCCAGGAACATGGCGACCAGCGGGCGCTGGCTGGCCGAAAGCGCTTCGGCGAGCTCTGCCTGGGCGAAGTGCCCGGCAGCTTCTAACGCTTTAGCCAGGCGTGTGCAGTCTTCGGGTAAAAAGCTGATGGCGGCGTTGCCTTGGGGGGCATCCAGGGCCTGTTTAGCGGCTTCCACTAGGCTTGCGGGTGGGTTGAGCAGCGGCGCCGGGTAGTAGATCTCCAGCCAGTCGCCCTGGGTGTTTTGGGTGCCGATTCCAAGCGCAAAGCTCAGCATAAGAAGTTGTCCTGTCGTGTTGGGAAGTGAAGGTTAGAAAAAAGAGCCTGATTGCCTAGGGCCTTGTAACGTTAGCCGCTTAGCTTGTCGTAATCGCCGTCGCGGTAGCCGACTAAGATGGTGCCATCGTCTTTTTCCAGCAGCGGTCGCTTAAGCAGCGTAGGGTATTTCATCAGTAGCTGGCGGGCGGAATTGGCGTCGTAATCTTTCTCTTCATCAGAGAGTTCGCGCCAGGTTTTGCTGCGCTTGTTAATGACTTCCACAAGCGGTACGCGATGTAAAATATGCTCCAGCAGTGCAGCGGAGAGACCATCTTTACGCAGATCGTGGGTTTTATACAGCAGCGCTTTTTCATCCAAGGCTTTACGCGCTTTGCGGCAGGTATCGCAGTTATCGATGATATACAGCGTCAGCATATGGCCTCCCTAGCATGTTGAAATAGCATGTTGAAACAGAGTGTTGGATCAGTTAACCGCGCTCTACGAGATGTCGAATGCGTTGGGCGGCTTCCAGCGTGGGGGCCAGCTCAGCCACCAGCGCAAGGCGTAAACGGCCCGCACCGGGGTTGACGCCGTTTGTACCCGTGCGGCCCATTAGGCTGCCGGGCAGTACGCTAACGTGCTGCTCGGCAAACAGTCGCTGGGTGAAGGCGATATCGTCGCCACCCGGTACGGCGGGCCATAGGTAAAAGCTAGCTTGCGGCGCGGGAAAATCCATTACCGGGGCAAGTACATCGGCCACCGCGCTAAATTTTTCCCGGTAGGCGTTGCGGTTGGCGTGCACGTGCTGCTCATCCTGCCAGGCGGCGATAGAGGCGTGCTGCAGCGGTAGTGACATGGCGCAGCCGTGGTAGGTGCGGTAGCGCTTAAACGGCGTGAGCAGCGCCGCATCCCCCGCGACAAAGCCTGAGCGCAGCCCCGGTAGATTGGAGCGTTTGGAGAGCGAGTGAAACACCACGCAGCGCCGGTAGTCATCACGCCCCAGCTCGGCACAGGCTTGCAGTAGCCCTGGTGGTGGGGCAGCTTCGTCGAGGTAGAGCTCCGAGTAACACTCGTCCGAAGCGATAATAAAGTCGTGTTCATCGGCCAGTGCAATGAGCTGCTTAAACTCCTCGGCCGGGGTAACGGCACCGGTCGGGTTGCCCGGCGAGCAGATAAACACGATCTGTACGTCGCGCCAGGTTGCGGCGGGCACGGCGCTAACATCAGGGCGAAAATTATTCTCAGCGGTACACTCTAAATAGAGCGGCTCGCCGCCTGCCAGCAGCGTGGCACCTTCGTAGATTTGATAAAACGGATTGGGCACCGCCACTTTCGCCGGGCGGCTGCGATCCAGCGCGGCCTGCACAAAGGCAAAAATGGCTTCACGCGTACCGTTCACTGGAACGACATGCTGCTCGCTGTCGAGTTCGCGCAGTTGAAAGCGCTTAGCTGCCCAATTAGTAATGGCTTGGCGCAGCGCAGGCAAGCCATTGGTTGCCGGATAACGGGCCATTTCCAGCTGGTGCGTCACCATCGCTTCAAGCGCCGCTGGGTAGGGCGCGTGCTGCGGTTCGCCAATGGTCAGCGGGATATGCGTCAAGTCAGCCGGGGGTGTTAGTTCGGCTTTCAGCGCGGCCAGCTTTTCAAACGGGTAGGGATGCAGGGCGTCGAGGTCGGCGTTCATGATGTGTCCGTTGATGGCTGGCGGCATAAACCGTCGATTATAGGCAAGCACCGGTGCAGGCTCAAACCTAACCGGGCGATCATCGTTCGTGAGCAGGCTTGTCGGTGCCGAGGGCAGGTTTCCGCGAGGGCGCTGTGAACCCGTCCGTGGGCGCTACTTTCGACATCTGACCGCCATGGATGGCGGAAATGCCGGAATTGTCGGGAACAATTTCCGGCCATGTCGAAATGCCCTCGCTCCAACCTGCCCTCGGCGCCTAGTTACCTGCACGCTTAACAACAGTTGTTTCTTAAACCCCTAGCACCTCAATCAGGCGTTCGCGCAGCTGCTGCTGGCGCTCGGGGTCGGTCAGTGGTTCGCCTGCCTTGGTGGTGATGAAAAAGACGTCTTCTACCCGCTCGCCGAGGGTGGCGATTTTGGCCGCGGACAGCGAGATGTCCTGCTCCATAAAGATGCGTCCTACCCGGGCCAGCAGGCCGGGGCGGTCGGGTGCCGTTAGTTCCAGCAACGTGCGCTCGTTGGCCGGATCCTGCTCAATCAGCACCTCCGTGGGCACCTTGAAGTGCTTGAGCTGGCGCGGCGTATGGCGGGTGACGATATCCGGGTAGTCGTCCGGGTCATCGAGCTCTTCCACCAGGTGCTGGCGCATCTCTTCGATATGGCCCGGGTCACGTATGGGCTGGCCGTGATTGTCGAGCACAATAAAGGTGTTTAGCGTCCAGTCGTTGTGGGAGGTCGCAATGCGCGCATCGTGAATCGAGAGGCCCAACTGCTCCATGGCTGCGGCGGTGGCGGCGAAGAGATCATCCACCGAGCGGGTGTGAATAAATACCTTGGTGCCGCCTTCGGACATGTCCGCAGTCGGCGCGCTGATCAGTACCAACGGCAGCGGCGACTGGTTGTGATTGAGAATGCCCTGGGTCTGCCAAACGATTTCGCTGGGCGCGTACTGTAGAAAGTAGTCCTCTCCAAGCGATTCCCAAAGATGATCGATTTGCTCACGATTAACGCCGATGGTTTGTAGCAAAGAGCGTGCTTCGGTGCGCGTTTCCCGCACCCAGTCGTCGCGGTCGGGCGGATTGTTCAGGCCGCGGCGCAGGGCGCGTTTGGTTTCGGCGTGCAGTTGACGCAGTAGCGACGCTCGCCAGCCGTTCCACAGCGTGGGGTTGGTGGCATTGATATCGGCCACGGTGAGCACGTACAGGTAATCCAGCCGGGTTTCGTTACGCACGATCAGGGCAAAATCACGAATCACATCGGGGTCGCTGATATCGCGCTTTTGCGCGGTCATCGACATCAGTAGATGGTGCTCCACCAGCCAACTGACCAAGTTGGTATCGTGAGCAGAGATATTATGGCGCTGGCAGAACTGCTCAACGTCCCTGGCGCCAATCTCCGAGTGATCGCCGCCGCGTCCCTTGCCGATATCGTGAAACAGGCCAGCAATCCAGAGCAGATCTAGCTTGGGCAGTTGCTGCATTAGCGCTGCCGCCACCGGGAAGTCATCTTTGGCCTCCGGTTTGCGGAAATTGTGCAAAAATTTGAGCAGTAGCAGGGTATGGGCGTCGACCGTATAAATGTGAAACAGATCGTGCTGCATCAGGCCTACCGCGCGGCCAAACTCAGGCAGGTACTTGCCCAGAATGCCGTAGCGGTTCATGCGCCGAAGCTGGCGGGGAACATTGCCAGGGGCGCGCATAATTGCCATAAAGAGTCGCTGGTGGCGCGGGTCTTCCCGGTAGTGGTCATCGATCTGGTGGCGGTGGTCGCGAATCAGTCGGATAGTGTCGGCGCGCACCCCTTCGATTTCGGGGTGTTTGGCCATCAGCAGAAACAGCTCTAGCATCGCCGCAGGGCGCTCGCGAAATAAATTTCGCGAACGTACCTGAATGTAGCCGCCCTTGGTTTCAAAGCGTTCATTCAGTTTAACAGTGGTCAGTGTTTCCTTGCCGCGCAGGATCACTTCATCGAAATGTTGCAGCAGCATATCGTTAAGGCCGGCGAGCGCGGTGACATGGCGGTAGTAGCGCTTCATAAACTGCTCGACCGCTAGGCGCTCCGGCGTATCGCGAAAGCCAAACATCTCGGCGATGGTGCGCTGATGGTCAAACAGCAGGCGATCTTCGGCGCGGTCGGTGAGCATATGCAGGGCGTAGCGCACCTGCCACAGAAACGCCTGACCCTGGCTTAGAATGCGCAGTTCGGCATCGTTCATAAAGCCGTTGGCGACGATGTCGGTGTACTGCTCGGTGCCAAAGTGGCGCTTGGCCACCCAGCCGATCATCTGGATATCACGCAGCCCGCCAGGGGAGCTTTTAAGGTTCGGCTCCAAGTGGTACTCAGAGTTGTTGTAGCGGTAGTGGCGCGAAATCTGCTCCTGCCACTTAGCTTCGAAGAAGCGGTCGGCGGGCCAAATGTGCTCGGCGCTGAGGCGTTCGCGCATCGCTTCTCGCAGGCTTTCTGGCCCCGCAATCAGGCGAGATTCGAGCAGGTTGGTAATCACTGTGACGTCCGCTTCGGCTTCCCGCTCGCAGTCGCTAAGCGAGCGCACGCTATGGCCAATCTCCAGGCCAATATCCCATAAAAAGGTGATAAAAGCGGTGAGTGGTTCCCGGTAGGCGGTGTCATCGTCCTGCTCCAGCAGTAGTAGCAGATCGATATCCGAGTGGGGGTGTAGCTCACCACGGCCATAGCCGCCGACCGCCACCAGCGCAATACCCTCATCGGGCCACTCATGCTGCGCCCAGGCAATCGCCAGCAGTTGATCCAGGTACCAGGCGCGGCCGCGCACAAGGTCGCGGATGTCCGCACCGGCGCGGAACTGGTCGTCCAGGCGCGCCTGTAGCTCGCGCAGCGCGGCCTTAAAGGGCGCTACCGGCGAACGTGAACCGGCAAGCTCGGTGCGGAACAGATCCAGGTCGTAAAGCGTGGTGTCCGGTTCAAACCGGTGGTGGTGAAGGAGCATCAGTTGGTCAGAAAACTAAAGTCTTCATCGCCACGCGCGGTCAGCACTTCAACGCCGTCTTCAGTCACCAGCAGCGTGTGCTCCCATTGGGCCGAGAGGCTACGATCCTTGGTGACGGCGGTCCAGCCATCGCGCAGCACCTTAGTTTTATACCCGCCGACGTTAATCATCGGCTCGATGGTAAAGCACATGCCTGCGGCGAGCTTAATGTCGGCATCCGGTGCGTAGCCATCATAGTGAAGAAACTGCGGCTCCTCGTGGAATTCGGCGCCGATGCCGTGGCCGCAGAAGTCGCGAACGACGGAGTAGCCGTTGCTTTCGGCATGTTTTTGGATCACACGGGCGAGTTCAGAGAGGCGGACGCCAGGCTTCACCAGCTCGATACTTTTATACAGGCACTCCTGAGTAATGCGGCACAGTCGTTCACCCTGGATCGTCTCACCCACCACGAACATCACGCTGGAGTCGCCGTGGTAGCCGTCGCTGGTTTTGACGGTGATATCCAGGTTCATGATATCGCCATTTTTAAGCTTCTTGGCGTCGTCGGGGATGCCGTGGCACACCACATGGTTGATCGACGTACAGGTCGCTTTGGGAAAACCGTGGTAGTTCAGCGGTGCCGGGGCTGAACCCAGCTCGTTAACAATATACTCATGACAGAGACGGTCGATTTCACCCGTGCTGATACCCGCTTGGATATGGGGGGTGATCATTTCTATCACGCTAGCCGCTTGGCGCCCGGCTTCGCGCATGTGTTCGATTTCAGAAGGCGTCTTGATAGGAACGTTCATGAATGCTCGATATGAATGCAGAGTGGAAAATTGAATGGCGCAATTTAAGACCGTCAAACGGGGTGCGACTTCATCTTGGCAATGATCTATGGTATAAAGCCGCGCGCTTTCCTGCAATCGTGATTCCGAGCTTCTTAGCTGGGAAGGACGCAGTAGGGCAGGGCGATGAATCCGCATTATGCCTCTCAAGAGACACAATGCTCACTATCAAGCCTTAAAAACACACATGCACCGGCACATGGTCCCGGGTGCCGCTGGCAACGTCTAACGTGGTCAACGGTCGGATCCATGGGGTGCGTGGAGGCCTAACCCGAGTTTTAGGAGTTCTACCATGTCTCACGTTAATATGCGTGACCTGCTTAAAGCAGGTGCTCACTTCGGCCACCAGACCAAGTACTGGAACCCGAAGATGAGCAAATTTATCTTCGGCGCGCGCAACAAGATTCACATCATCAACCTTGAGCACACCCTTCCGGCGCTGAACGAAGCGATCGATGTGGTCGAGAAGATGGCGGCATCCAACAACAAGATTTTGTTTGTTGGCACCAAGCGCAGCGCTAGCAAGGTGATTAAAGAAGAAGCTAACCGTGCTGGTCAGCCCTTCGTCAACCATCGCTGGTTGGGCGGCATGTTGACTAACTTCAAGACCATCCGTCAGTCCATTAAGCGTCTGCGTGATCTTGAAACCATGCGCGAAGACGGCACGTTCGAGAAGCTGACCAAGAAAGAAGTCTTGATGGCGACTCGCGAGCAGGACAAGCTTGAGCGTTCTATCGGTGGTATCAAGAACATGGGCGGCCTACCGGACGCACTGTTCGTGATCGACGTTGACCACGAGCGCATCGCGATCAACGAAGCCAACAAGCTGGGCATCCCGGTTATCGGCGTGGTGGATACTAACTCCAACCCCGATGGCGTTGACTACGTAATCCCCGGCAACGATGACTCTATCCGCGCTATCCAGATCTACGTAAAAGCGATTGCGGATGCGTGTGGTCGTGCTAAAGAAGCCAACGCTGAAGAGTTCGTTGAAGTGACCGAAGAGGCCGCTGCAGCTGAAGACAACACTGCCGCTGAGTAAGTGCAGCAGTGGGTGCGGCGAGAAAGTGTGCCGCATCGTGATGAAGGGGGCTATGCCCCCTTTATTCCCGCTAGAGGTTTCATACTGTCTATTTCTGCTGCAGTTGAAACGTCTAGGCGGAACGAATTTGCCGGCGCCTGAATGCCGGCCCCGCAATACAGAGAGACATAGGGCAGCGTGATACATGATGGTCATTTATCATGCCTATACTCTGTGTTGCGTCTAACTCTCATAGAACCATTTCAGAGGTGAATTCTCATGGCAGCTATCAGCGCCTCTCAGGTCAAGGAACTTCGCGAACGTACCGGTCTCGGCATGATGGAGTGTAAAAAAGCACTCACCGAAGCCGACGGTGATATCGAAGTTGCGATTGAAAACCTGCGCAAAAGCTCCGGCCTAAAAGCGGCGAAGAAAGCCGATCGTATCGCCGCAGAAGGTGTAGTGGTTACGCGTGTAGCGGAAGATGGCAGCTACGGCGTAATGGTTGAAATCAACTCCGAGACTGACTTTGTTGCTCGTGATGACAACTTCATCGCCTTTGCCGACAAAATCGCCGCGGCTTTCTTTGCTGCCAAAAGTGAAGATGTTGCTGCCGTGATGGCTGGCGAACTGGAAACTGCCCGCGAGCAGCTAGTTCAGAAAATCGGCGAGAACATCGGTGTGCGTCGTGCCATCGTTGTGAACGCAGCTGACGGTGGCCTGGTTGGCGAATACGTCCACGGCGGCCGCATTGGCGTTTTGACCGTGCTGACCGGTGGCACGTCGGAAGTGGCGAAAGATGTGGCCATGCACGTGGCCGCGATTAACCCCTCCGTTGCCCATCCGGAAAACATGCCCCAGGAAGAGCTGGACGCTGAAAAAGCGATTATCCTGGCGCAGCCGGATATGGCCGGTAAGCCGGAGCAGATCGCTGAGAAAATGGTTCAGGGCCGCTTGAAAAAGTACCTGGCAGAAAACAGCCTGACCGAGCAGCCGTTTGTAAAAGATCCCAACCAGACAGTTGCTGAGTTCGTCAAAGCGGCGGGCGGCGAAGTGGTTGGCTTTACGCGCTTTGAAGTTGGCGAAGGCATCGAGAAAGAAGAAGTCGACTTTGCTAAAGAAGTAATGGAACAGGCTGGCCGTCGCTGAGGTCAGAGGTTTCAGAAAGAAGATGGCGTGCGCGTGAGCGCACGCCTTCGCGTATCCGGCCCCTGTATAATGAATGCTAGTATAATCAGCCCAGATATAGCTGGTTTTATACACTGGTTCTATACCAAGGGGCTGCCCCGCCTGCCTGTTTACAGGTCTGCCTCAGGAGAGATGCCATGTCGAGTGATGTTCAAGAGCCTACCGCCCATGTAGCACCCAGCAAAGTCGCGGGCACCAAGTCAAAATACAAACGTATTTTGCTCAAACTGTCTGGCGAAGCGTTAATGGGGGAGCACGATTTTGGTATTGACCCTAAGGTGCTTGACCGCATGGCGCTGGAGATTGGCCAGCTCGTCGGCATTGGGGTACAGGTGGGCATCGTGATTGGCGGTGGTAACTTGTTCCGTGGCGCGGCGCTCAATGAAGCAGGTATGGATCGCGTCACCGGTGACCATATGGGTATGCTGGCTACCGTAATGAATGCGTTGGCAATGCGCGATGCCTTAGAGCGCTCCAACATCCGCTCGCGAGTGATGTCGGCTATCCCCATGAGCGGCGTAGTCGAGCACTATGACCGGCGTACCGCCATTCGCTATTTAACCTCAGGGGACGTAGTGCTGTTCTCTGCAGGCACAGGTAACCCCTTCTTTACCACCGACTCTGCTGCCTGTTTACGCGGTATTGAGGTAGACGCCGATGTCGTGATCAAAGCGACCAAAGTCGATGGCGTCTACAATAAAGACCCGGTAAAACATTCGGATGCAGTGAAGTACGACCAGCTCTCTTATGATGACGCTCTGGATCAAAAGTTGGGCGTTATGGATTTGACCGCAATCTGCCTGGTACGTGACCATAATATGCCGGTGCGGGTATTTGATATGAATAAGCCTGGTGCCCTACTGAACATGGTGGTAGGGGGCAAGGAAGGCACGCTGATATACAGAGGGTAATGACGTGATCAACGATATTAAGAAAGATGCCGAATCGCGCATGAAGAAAAGCGTTGAGGCACTGCATAGCAACTTCAATAAAATTCGCACCGGTCGTGCTCACCCGAGCATTTTAGACGCGGTGACTGTGGACTATTACGGCAGCCAGGTACCGCTTAGCCAAGTGGCATCAGTCAACGTTGAAGACGCTCGTACGCTGACGATTGCACCATGGGAGCAGGGTATGGTGCAGAAAATCGAAAAGGCCATCATGACCTCTGATCTGGGTTTGAACCCGGCCAGTGCAGGCAACGTTATTCGTGTACCGATGCCCATGCTTACCGAAGAGACCCGCAAAGGCTACATCAAGCAGGCCCGCAGCGAAGCTGAAAACGCTCGCGTTGCCGTGCGTAACGTACGCCGCGACGCAAACGGTGATTTCAAGTCGTTGCTAAAAGATAAAGAGATCACCGAAGACGATCAGCGTGAAGGCGAAGACGCGATTCAAAAGCTGACCGACAAGTATATTGCTGAAATTGATAAGGCGCTGACTGCAAAAGAGCAGGATCTCATGCAGGTATAAACCTGTGCTTTATTCAGCCGCGGGCAGCTTAGGCTGCCCGTTTTGCCACACTCTGGCTGGTTTTTTTATGACTGATCTTTGGTGCGAGAATCCATGACGTCACCGCAGCTTCCTGAAAAACAGCCGGACGATGCCAGTGCGTCTTCGCTGGCCGGGGAGGCCCCGCCGTCTCATGTTGCCATCATTATGGATGGTAATAATCGCTGGGCGCGCGCGCGCGGGCTTTCGGGGGTGCGCGGGCACCGGGCCGGAGTAGAAACCGTGCGTGCGGTGATTCAGCGGGCCGCCGAGCGCGAAGTGCAAACGCTCAGCCTGTTTGCGTTTTCCAGTGAAAATTGGAAGCGCCCAGCCGCAGAGGTTAACGCCTTGATGGAGCTTTTTTTGATGGCGCTAAAGCGTGAAGTCAAAAAGCTCAACGAGCGTAATGTGCGCCTCTCGATCATTGGTGAACAGCGGGGCTTTTCCCACGCCATCCAGAAGCATATACAGCGCGCTGAAGCGTTAACCGCGGGCAACACGGGTATGCATTTGGTGATTGCCGCCAACTATGGGGGGCAGTGGGATATAGCGCGTGCGGCGCGCGCACTTGCAGAACAGGTGGCGGCTGGCGAGTTGTCGCCTGAGGAGATTGACGAGGCATGTTTTGACACCGTGATGGGCGTTGCAGACGTACCGCCAGTGGATCTGTGTATACGTACCAGCGGTGAGCAGCGACTATCCAACTTTATGCTTTGGCAGTTGGCCTATGCCGAGCTGCACTTTTCCCCGCTGCTATGGCCCGACTTCGGCGCGGAAGCGTTTGACGCGGCATTAAACGACTTCTGTCAGCGCCGTCGTCGCTTTGGCATGACGGACGAACAAATAGAGGCGCAGGGTGCTTAAACAGCGGATTATCACCGCAGCCTGGCTAGCACCCCTGGTGCTGGCTGGCCTGTTTGGTTTAGACGGCGGCGCATTCGCGCTATTTACGGCGTTGATGGTGCTACTCGCCACCTGGGAGTGGGCTAATCTGGCGGGCGTTACCCGCACGGTGCAGCGTGCCCAACTAGTGGCCGTGATGGCCGTACTGATGCTGGCGATGTGGCTGACCGGCGCTGCCACGGCGATATGGCCGCTTTGGCTGGCCGCCGCTGGTTGGCTGGTGAATCTCTATTGGGTCACCCGCTACCCTGCTGCAGGAACGCAATGGCAGGCTCCCCTTCGGCGCCTGGCGATGGGGCTGTGGGTACTATTGCCCTGCTGGGTAGGGTTTAACGTTCTGCGCGACATTGGTATGGCTTGGCTGCTGTTCGTGCTGCTGCTGGTGTGGTGCGCGGATATTGGCGCCTACTTTGTAGGACGACTCTGGGGTAAGCGCAAATTGGCGCCCCACGTGAGTCCTGGCAAATCGTGGGAGGGGGTATTCGGTGGTTTGGCGGCGACTGCTATCCTGGCCATCCTTTTCGCGCTGTGGCTGCAGTTGGGCCTGGCTGGCAGCATTACCCTGATACTCATCACCGCCGTGGTCACCTTGGCCTCAGTGCTAGGGGATCTACTGGAAAGTATGCTCAAGCGCCACCGCAACATCAAAGATTCAAGCCAGTTGCTCCCCGGCCACGGTGGGGTGATGGATCGCATTGATAGTCTCACCGCAGCGATTCCGCTATTTGCGCTGTTCTATGTGGAAGTCCTTGTTGAGGTGTTTGCTCAGGTACCACCACTATGAGTCAGTGCGCTAATCAACCAACGGCTATGCAGCGCGTAACGGTACTTGGATCGACTGGCTCTGTGGGCACCAGCACGCTGGATGTGATTGGTCGCCACCCTGACCGTTATAGCGTCCATGCCCTGACCGCACACACTTCCAAAGAGGCCCTGCTAGCGCAGTGTCTAGCGCACCGCCCCGCGGTGGCTGTATTAGATGATGAAGCCGATGCCGCTTGGCTGCGCGAGGAGCTTAAGCGAGCGGGCCAACCCACCGAAGTGAGTGCAGGCCCGCAGGCGCTGTGTGATGTTGCCCGCGATGTGAGCGTCGACTGCGTAATGGCCGCTATTGTGGGCGCCGCGGGTTTGCTGCCGGCACTCGCCGCCGCGGAAGCAGGCAAACGCGTGCTACTGGCCAATAAAGAGGCGCTGGTGATGAGCGGCGCACTGTTTATGGAGGCTGTTTCCCGTTCGGGGGCGACACTGCTGCCGATTGATTCCGAACATAATGCCATTTATCAGTGTCTACCTGCGGAGCATCGCGGTGGGCTTGCCAAACACGGCGTTCGCCAACTGCTGCTAACGGCCTCTGGGGGGCCGTTTCGTACCTGGAGCCAGGCTGATATTAACAATGTCACTCCTGAGCAGGCCTGTGCTCACCCGAACTGGTCGATGGGGCGTAAGATATCGGTGGATAGTGCCACGTTGATGAACAAAGGGTTGGAACTGATCGAAGCGTGCTGGTTATTTGACGCCACTCCTGAGCAGATCCAAGTGGTAGTCCACCCCCAAAGCGTGATTCACTCCATGGCGGCGTATCACGATGGCTCGGTGATTGCCCAGCTGGGTAATCCAGATATGCGTACACCCATTGCCTATGGGCTGGCTTGGCCGGAGCGCATTGACGCTGGCGTTGAAACCCTCGATCTTTTTCAGGTGGCACGGCTCGATTTTGAAGCCCCCGATGAAGTCCGTTTCCCCTGTCTGGGGCTTGCTCGCGACGCGATGCGACAGGGCGGTATGGCACCTGTTGTGCTCAACGCCGTTAATGAAATCGCTGTAGATGCCTTTCTGCAGCGCCGGATCGGCTTTACGGCGATTGGGCAATTGGTGGCCGACGTACTTTCACGCCCCTATCAGGGCCGTGTTGATAGCCTTGAAAGCGTATTGGCAACTGATCAATGGGCGCGCCAGCAGGCGCTGGAACTGGTAACAAGGTGGTCCGCTTAAGCATTCGATGAGTTGGTCGTTAGTGCAGGGCGTTAAGGAGTGAATGTGGGCCTAATACAGAATATTTTAGCGGTCATCGTGGTGTTGGGCCTGTTAGTGACCTTTCACGAGTTTGGCCACTTTTGGGTGGCAAGGCGCTGTGGTGTCAAAGTGCTGCGTTTTTCGGTGGGCTTTGGCAAGCCACTATGGTCGCGGATTGATCGCCAGGGTACCGAATTTGCCATAGCCGCCATTCCATTGGGTGGCTATGTCAAAATGCTCGATGAGCGTGAGGCACCGGTGCCGGAAGAGCAGCTCGACCAGGCGTTTAACCGCAAGACCGTTTGGCAGCGCATTGCGATTGTGGCGGCAGGGCCTATTGCTAACTTTTTACTGGCGATCGTGGCTTATTGGGTGCTGTTCGTGGCGGGAACCACGGTGGTATCGCCAATGGTGGGCAGCGTTGCGCCTGACTCCCCGGCTGCCGAGGCCGGGCTCTCCAATGGCGATGAAATTGTCGCCATTCAGGGCGATGAGATGCGCTCTTGGGAGGATGTTAACCTCAAGCTGGTGTCGATTATTGGCTTCAGCGGAGAGTTGGATATCGACGCTCGCCCCGACGGCGCGAGCGACCCACAGCGCTTTGGGTTGTCGGTGACTGATTATTTAGTGCGCCAGGATCCGCCTCAGCCGTTGCAAACACTGGGTATTACCCCATGGCAGCCGGAGTTCCCGGCTGTTTTAGGCCAGGTAGTCAGTGGGGAAGCCGCAGACCAAGCAGGGCTGGAAGCTGGTGATCGGATGGTGGCGGTTAATGGCGAAACAGTCGATGATTGGATGCACTTCGTTAATATGGTTCGAAGTAGTCCCGGCGAAACGCTGCAACTCACCTATGAGCGAAATGGGGAGCAGTCGAGTGTTGACTTAACCCCCGGGCGTAACCGTTTGGACACCGGGGTTGAGATTGGTTATATCGGCGCAGGCGCTGAACAGGTCGAGTGGCCAGCAGAGTTCCAGCGTGAAATCCGTTACGGCCCTATCGAAGCGGTAGGCCAGGCTGTTTCGCGCACTGGAGCGATGACGCTTCTGACCTTAGATGCCATACGCAAAATGTTTGTGGGGCTGATCTCGCCTTCCAATTTGTCCGGACCAATCACCATTGCCCAGGTCTCAGGTGATTCAGCCCGTGCGGGTATGGAAGCGTTTATTGGTTTTCTAGCGTATCTTTCTATCAGCCTTGGGGTGCTTAACTTACTACCCATCCCGGTGCTCGATGGTGGCCACTTGCTTTATTATTTTATGGAGGTCGTGCGTGGACGGCCAGTATCGGAAAAAACCCAAGCTGTAGGATTGCGCATTGGGCTTGCCATGGTAGGCACCCTAATGTTGATGGCTCTCTATTTTGATCTGATGCGCCTGTGGTAATGACGCGTGTAGCGCGCAGGATGCCTTGTCATCTGCCTGCACAAATGTATATGGTGCCTTTCTGGAATGAACGGCAGACCAACGCGAGCGAATTGACTGCATGAAAATCAAGACCCTTGGAATGGCGGCACTCTTGCTGGCAGGCGCCAGCGGCGCCCAAGCACAATCCTTTGATGTTTCAGACATTCGAGTGGAAGGACTGCAGCGGGTATCCGCCGCCTCGGTCTTCAATGCATTTCCGGTCAGTGCCAATGACCGCGTCAGTGAGCAGCAACTGGCTGCCGCTGCTCGTGATCTATTTGCAACGGGACTGTTTGACGATGTTTCGTTAGCACGCGAGGGCGATGTGCTGGTTATTCAGGTCGTCGAGCGGCCGACCATTGCGCGGCTTCAGATCAGCGGCAACGACCAGATCTCCGAAGAGGACTTGCGCAATGGTTTGCGTGAATCAGGGCTCTCGGAAGGCCAGGTGCTGGAGCTCTCTACGCTTGAAGAGATACAGCGCGAGCTGGAAGGTGTCTATCAGTCTCAAGGCCGCTACAGTGCCAGCATCGATACCGAAGTGGAAGAGGTTGATGAGGGCCGGGTGCAGGTCAATATCAATATCAACGAAGGTGAAGTGGCCAAGATTCGCCAAATCAATATCGTTGGTAACGAAGCGTTTGATGATGAAACGCTGCGTGGTGTGTTTGAGTTAAATGATCGCCCAGGACGCTTTTTCGGCTGGTTCTCTAGCGACGAGTACTCCCGTGAAGCGCTTTCGGGTGATATCGAGCGGCTGCGATCATTTTATCTGGATCGCGGCTACGTCAACTTCGATGTTACCTCGACTCAGGTATCGATTGGCCCTGAAAAATCAGAAATCTTTATTACTCTCAACGTTGATGAGGGTGCCCAGTACCGGGTTGGCAACATCCGTTTCGCAGGTGATCTACAGATCAGCGAAAATGAAGCCCGCCAACTACTCACCGTCAAAGAGGGAGAGATTTTTTCCCGTGGTGATGTAAATGCCTCTACGGAAGCCCTTCGCCAACGTTTAGGCGCCGAGGGCTTCGCCTTTGCTGATATTCAGGGCGTGCCTGAAATGGCTGAGGACGGTGAAACGGTCGACCTGGTGATTGCCGTCAATCCCGGTGAGCGCGCCTACGTACGCCGTATCGAGTTTTATGGAAATACCACCACTCAGGATGAAGTACTGCGGCGTGAGATGATTCAGTTGGAGGGCGCGCCCGCTTCCACCGAAGCCATTACCCAATCGCGTCAGCGTCTTGAACGACTGGGCTTCTTTAGCCAAGTAGAAGTGGATACTGAGTCAGTGCCTGGCGAACCGGATTTGCTCGATGTGACTTATAACGTCGAAGAGCAGCCCTCGGGCTCAGTCTCGGCAAGCGTTGGCTTCTCCCAGAGCGCCGGGGTTATTTACGGTGTTGGACTATCCCAGAACAACTTCCTGGGTACCGGTAATCGCGTCAACGTAGGCGCTCAGCGCAGTGATACGTTTACCAGCGTTAACTTTGGGTTCACCGACCCCTACTGGACGCTGGATGGCATTTCTCGCGGCTACAATGTGTTCTATCGTGAAACCGATTACGCCGATTCGGATATTTCAACCTTCTCGACGGATGCCTACGGTGCTGGCATCAACTTTGGTTACCCCATTAGCGAACTGTCGCGTCTTAACTTCGGTGCCAGCGTTGAAGACCTAACGGTGAAAACCTACTTCGACACGGCCTCTGAAATACGCCGCTATGTAGAAGATCAGGGCGAAGACGCACAAAGCCTGAAGCTGACTGCCAGTTGGACACGCAACAACCTCAACCGCGGTATCATGCCCACCGATGGCAGCTATCAGCGCTTATCATTGGAAACCGGCGCACCAGGCAGCGATTCTGAGTACTACAAGCTGCGTGCACGGGCGCAACAGCTCTTCCCGATTAACGATGATGAGACCTGGGCATTCAAGTTTACCGGCAATGTTGGCTATGCCGATACGCTGGGAGGCAATGACCCGTTCCCCTTCTATGAAAACTTCTACGCGGGCGGTCTTGGTTCGGTGCGTGGCTTCACGTCGAATACGCTGGGCCAGCGCACCACGCCAGCAACCGAAGGTGGCCGTGACCGTACTCTGGGCGGTAACGTTTCAATAGAAGGTAGCGCCGAGATCATTTTCCCGCTGCCCTTTGTTGAAAATCAGCGCGCGCTGCAAACATCGTTGTTCCTGGATGGTGGTAATACCTTCCTGACCTCTTGCTACGATGTGCTTGCAGAAGACGCAGGGCGCCAGCAGTGTAACTCCGGCGTTGATATGGGCGATTTGCGCTACAGTGCCGGTATCGGCCTTTCGTGGCTAACGCCGGTGGGCCCGCTAACCTTCAGCGTTGCCGAGCCATTGAACGATAAGAGTGGCGATGATACCCAGTTCTTCCAGTTCTCACTTGGCCAATCGTTCTAATTTTGCTAGACCGCGTGCCATGGTGGCGAGCGGCTGGCGTGACATTAAGGAGATAATAGGATGCGTAGACTAACAGCGGTGGTATGTCTGTTGGGCGCGATGATTTTGCCCGCTCACGCCGCAGAAGTCGCGGTGTTGGACTGGCGAGCAGCATTGATGAATACCCAGTCCGCACAGGCCTCAATGAGCAGCCTGGAAGGCCAGATCGGTAACCAGCAGCGTGAAGCGCAGAACCTGGGTAATGAGCTACAGCAATTACAGCAGCGTTTGCAGAACGAAGGCGAAACCATGGCCCAGTCTCAACGTGAGTCGCTAATTAGCGAGCTACAAGAGAAGGGTGGCCGTTTTGAGCAGCTTCGCCGTGAAGTCATGCAGGCTCAGCAGCGCTCCGAACAGCAGTTTTTGGAAAGCGCTGAACCAAAGTTGGAGCAAGCCGTCGCGCAGGTACTGGAACGTCACGGTATTGATGTACTGGTTGAGCCTCAGGGCGTCCTGCACTCAGGTGTGGATCTGCCCAATGTAACTGACGAAGTCACGCAGATTTTTGATACCTTGAACTAAATTTAAACGATGACTGGTGTGGCCAAGCCACACCAAAGCTTCCCTGGGCTCCCATGACGCACGCTTCTCATCACCTAACCCTCGCAGACATTGCGCGCCAACTGGGCGTTACCGTTAGCGGCAACGCCCAGCAGCCGATACGTGGCTTGGCGACGCTAAAAGAAGCGCAGCCGGATCAGGTCGCTTTTCTGGCCAACCGTGCCTATCTGAAAGATTTGGCGACGACCAAGGCGGCAGCGGTATTACTGCACCCGGAGCATGGCAAACACTGCCCGGTAGCGCGTCTGGAAATCGATAACCCGTACTTGGGCTATGCCAAGCTATCGCAGCTGTTTGATCCGCTGCCCGCCCGCGATATCGTCGGTATTCACCCCACGGCGGTCGTAGCGGAAGATGCCCAGATAGGCAGCGGTGTCTGCATTCAAGCGAACGCTGTGATTGAAGCGGGTGCAGTGTTGGGCGACCGGGTAGTGATTGGTGCAGGGAGCGTGGTTGGGGCCGATAGCATTATCGGTGAAGCAACGCGACTGCACGCCAATGTCACTGTTTGCCATGGTGTAGTGGTAGGTAAGCGAGTCATCCTGCAAAGCGGTTGTGTCATCGGCGGTGACGGATTTGGTTTCGCCCATGACGGCGCTGGGTGGCATAAAATTACCCAGTTGGGGGGCGTGGTGCTAGGCGATGATGTTGAGGTGGGGAGCTGCTCCAGCATTGATCGAGGCGCGTTGGGCGATACAGTGATTGGTGATGACGTCAAAATCGACAGTCAGGTGCAAATCGCCCATAACGTTATCATTGGTGACCACAGCGCCTTAGCGGGCTGTGTCGGTATCGCTGGCTCAACCAAGGTCGGTAAGCACTGTATGCTGGGCGGTGGCGTTGGTTTGTCCGGCCATCTAACGATTTGTGACGGCGTACAGGTGACGGGAATGAGCTTGGTGACAAACTCAATCCATGAGCCGGGAGTCTACTCCTCTGGGACTGGCGCCATGGCCAATACTCAGTGGCGTAAAAACGCAGTGCGTTTTAAACAGCTCGATGATATCGCTAAGCGCCTAGCAAGATTGGAAAAAAAGCAGCGTGAATAGTAATGACTGATTGAATTTTACCTGCTGCTGTTTTGAGGCTAGATGGCCGCGGGGTATAATCGCAGTCTTTTAATCAGCGGATGTGCTGGTATTTGCCTGAGGCTCTTCAGGAGTACATCAGGCGTTTTGTTATTTTAGAGGTCGCTACGATGGTTATGGATATCAATGAAATTCGCGAGTACTTGCCCCACCGCTACCCTTTTTTGCTGGTGGATCGAGTAACGGAACTAGCTATCGGTGAATCCATCGTTGCGTACAAGAATGTCAGCATCAATGAGCCGTTCTTCAACGGCCATTTTCCCCATCACCCGATTATGCCCGGCGTGCTGGTGATTGAAGCCTTGGCCCAAGTCTGCGGCATTCTCGGCTTTAAAACGGTCAATAAACTGCCCGCCGATGGCTATGTATACTACCTAGTAGGCAGTGACAAAGTGCGCTTTAAGCGCCCGGTAATGCCGGGCGACAAGCTCACCTTAGAGGCCGACGTGATTAAAGGTAAACGCGGTATTTGGAAATTTGCATGTCGTGCCACGGTTGACGGTGAGCTGGCCTGCGAAGCGGAAATTATTTGTGCCGAGAGGAAGGTGGCTTGATACATCCTACTGCACTGGTCGACCCGACGGCGCGCCTTGCCGACGACGTTGAGGTAGGCCCTTTTAGCATTATCGGCCCCGGCGTCACTATCGGCGCGGGCTCGGTGATTGGCCCCCATGTGGTGGTTAAAGGCCCCACCACGCTGGGTGAGCGCACGCGTATTTTTCAGTTTGCCTCAGTAGGCGAAGATTGCCAGGATAAAAAGTACGCAGGTGAGCCTACACGGTTAGTGATGGGGGACGATAATGTGATCCGCGAAGGTGCTACGCTTCACCGTGGCACTGTACAGGATCGCGGTGAAACCACCATTGGTTCGCGCAATCTGTTTATGGCCTACGTGCATGTCGGCCATGACTGTGTGATTGGTAACGACTGTATTTTGGCCAATCAGGTTACCCTGGCGGGCCATGTCACCGTCGGTGATCATGCTATTTTGGGTGGTCTGGCGGCAGTTCATCAATTCTGCCACTTTGGCGATCACGCCATGGCCGGTGGTGGCTCGATCATTACCAAAGACACGCCTGCCTATATCATGATTAATGGCAACCCGGCGGAAGCGCGGGGCCTTAATCTGGTGGGGTTAAAGCGCCGAGGCTTTAGCCGCGATGCGATTAGTGCTTTAACCGCCGCTTATAAAATGGTCTACCGACAAGGACTAACCACTGAGCAGGCACTAGCCGAAATGCGTAGCCGTTTTGATCTGCCTGAAATTGAGCATTTTGCCGCCTCTATTGAGCGTTCGACCCGCGGTATTACCCGCTAATCCATGCTGACTCTCCTATGACCCTGCAACGCGTCTATCTCGTGGCCGGAGAGCTCTCCGGCGATATTCTTGGCGCTGGTCTGATGCGCGAGCTTAAAGCACGCCACCCTGGCGTCGAGTTCCGCGGCATTGGCGGCCCGCGCATGCAGGCAGAGGGCATGGAGAGCCGTTTTCCTTTAGAGACCCTCGCGGTGATGGGGCTGGTTGAAGTACTTAAGCACCTCCCCGAACTGATCCGTGTACGGCGCACCCTAAAAGCTGAAGCGTTAGCTTGGCAGCCCGATATCATGCTCGGCATCGATGCGCCTGACTTCAATCTAGGCCTTGAGCGCCAGCTTCGCGAAGCGGGCATTACCACCGCTCACTACGTGAGTCCTTCCGTATGGGCGTGGCGCCAGGGGCGGGTAAAAGGCATCGCCAAATCGGTAGACGGCATGCTCACGCTGCTGCCCTTTGAGGCCGCCTTCTATCGTGAACACCGTGTCCCCGTCGCCTTTGTGGGCCATCCCCTGGCCGACGAAATGGCACTGGAGAATGATCGGGTTGCCACCCGGCAGGCGCTGGAACTGGCGCCAGATAGCCAGGTGTTGGCGCTGCTGCCGGGCTCCCGGGCCAATGAAATTCGTTTTCTAGGCGACACCTTTCTTGCCGCCGCTGAAAAGCTCTGTCAGCGCCACCCTGCGCTGCAGGTAGTGATCCCTGCGGCCACCGCTGATCGCCGCCGGGAAATCAGCGCCCTGCTGGCTAATTACTCCCTGCTGGCAGAGCGTACTGCGCTGCTGGATGGTCAGGCCCGTGAGGCGATGGTGGCGAGCGATGTGGTACTGCTGGCCTCGGGCACCGCCGCGCTGGAAGCCATGCTGTGTCATCGCACCATGCTAGTGGCCTATAAAATGGCGCCGATGACTCACTGGCTGGCCAAGCGAATGGTCAAAACCCAGTGGGTATCACTGCCCAATTTGATCGCCCAGGAGACGCTGGTGCCTGAGCTGATTCAGGACGCGGCCTCGCCTGAAGCCATTGCTGACCAGCTCAGCGCCATGCTGGCGGACGAGTTGAGCCGCCACGCCTTGGAAACACGCTTTGCCGAGATGCACGCTACCCTTCAGCGCAACGCCAGCCGTCGCGCCGCTGAGGCCATTGGCCTTCTCGCCGCAGGTCAGCCGCTGGAGCGTGTTGATGGCGAATAAGGCGATGGCAACCGCGCGCTGGCTGATTGAGCACAAGGATTTTCCACCGCTAGAGATTGCCTATCATGGGGAGCGGCTAGCGGGGGTGGACGAAGTGGGGCGCGGGCCGTTGATTGGCAGCGTGGTGGCCGCTGCCGTCATTCTTGATCCCGCTCAACCGATTGCCGGCCTCACTGACTCGAAAAAGTTGACGGCGCGCAGGCGTGAAGGATTGGATCGCCAGATTCGCGAACGAGCGTTAGCCTTTGCCGTAGCAGAGGCCAGCGCGGCGGAAGTGGATGCGTTGAATATTTACCACGCCACCCACTTGGCCATGCGTCGTGCCATTGATGCGCTGGCACCGGCGGCAGAGTATCTACTCGTCGATGGCAACAAATTACCTGGCCATCTGCTGCCCGGCCAGGCCGTGGTAAAGGGCGATTCACGCCACTGTGCCATTGCCGCGGCGTCGATTTTAGCTAAGGTCGCTCGCGACGCGCAGATGGTTGCCTTGGATGAGTGCTATCCTGAGTATGGATTTGCGCGCCATAAAGGCTACCCGACCAAAGAGCATCTGGCGGCGCTTGCCGCCCACGGGCCACTGGCCGAACATCGGCGTAGCTTCGCGCCGGTGCAGCGTCAGTTGGCGCTGCTTTAACGTATTTTTTTCTTCACCTAGTTTGCCTAGCGTTTTGTTGAGAGTCCCATGACACTTCCGTTCGTTCATTTACGTTTGCACAGTGAATACTCCCTGGTCGATGGCTTAGTGAAGCTAAAGTCGCTGGTCAGCACCACGGCTGAACGGGCGATGCCAGCGCTGGCCTTGACCGATGAAGCTAATCTCTTTGGTCTGGTGAAATTTTACAAAGCCGCCCAGGGGGCGGGGCTAAAGCCAATCATTGGCAGCGATTTATGGCTGCACAACCCCCACGACGAGTCGCACCCTTATCGGCTAACGCTGTTGGCGATGAATGACGTTGGCTACCGCAACCTGACCGAGCTGATCTCGAAAGGTTGGACCCATGGCCAGCGCCAGGGGCGCGCGATTCTCGATAAACAGTGGGTGCTGGAGCAGAGCGAGGGCTTGATTGCACTCTCCGGTGCCCGGGAGGGCGAGATTGGCCGTCACCTGCTGTCTGATCACGAACAGGAGGCGCGGGTACTACTTGAAGAGTGGCAGGCGGCATTTCCAGACCGGTTTTATCTGGAGCTGGTTCGCACCGGGCGAGCGTTGGAAGAGGCCTGCGTTCACGCCAGCGTCAAGCTGGCCATTGAGACAGGCACGCCAGTGGTGGCGACCAACGATGTGCGCTTTCTTGAGCGTGACGATTATTGGGCGCACGAAACCCGCGTCGCCATCGGTGAAGGTAAAGCGCTGGACGACCCGCGCCGCGAACGCCGCTATACCGAAGAGCAGTACCTAAAAAGCCCCGACGAGATGGCGGCGCTGTTTGCCGATATCCCCGAAGCGCTGGAAAACAGCGTGATGATCGCCGAGCGCTGCAGCGTGGATGTGCGCCTGGGCGAGATTTTCCTGCCCGAGTTCGGCATTCCCGAAGGCATGACTCAGGACGAGTTCTTTCGTAAGGTCTCCCATGACGGTTTAACCGAGCGGTTGGATTTTCTGTTTCCCGCTGAGCGCTACCCTCGCGACAGTGAAGAGTACCGGGCAATCGACCAGCGCTACCGCGACCGGCTAGAGTTTGAGCTCAACGTTATTATCCAGATGGGCTTTCCTGGCTACTTCCTGATCGTAATGGACTTTATCCAGTGGGCTAAAGATAACGGTGTGCCGGTTGGTCCCGGGCGGGGGTCTGGTGCTGGTTCGCTGGTGGCCTACGCACAGAAGATCACGGATTTAGACCCGATTGGTTACGACCTGCTGTTCGAGCGCTTTTTGAACCCTGAACGTGTCTCGATGCCCGACTTTGACGTCGACTTCTGCATGGAGAAACGCGACAAAGTGATTGAGTACGTGGCCGAGCGCTACGGACGTAACGCGGTTTCTCAGATTGTCACTTTTGGCACCATGGCGGCCAAGGCAGTGGTGCGTGACGTGGCCCGTGCCCAGGGGCGCCCCTACTCGTTGGGTGACAAACTCTCCAAACTGATTCCCTTTGAAGTGGGCATGACCCTGGCCAAAGCGATTGAGCAGGAACCCGCGCTCAAAGAGTTTGTCGGCAACGACGACGAAGCCGAAGAGATCTGGGAGATGGCGCTCAAGCTTGAGGGCACCACCCGGGGTACCGGCAAGCACGCTGGGGGCGTGGTTATCGCCCCCACCAAACTGACTGACTTCTCCCCGCTGCTCTGCGATGAAGATGGCTCGGGTTTAGTTGTACAGTTCGATAAAAACGATATTGAAGAGGCCGGGCTGGTCAAGTTTGACTTCCTGGGCCTACGCACGCTGACGATTATCGACTGGGCGCTGGAGATGGTCGATAAAGTGCGCAGTGTTAATGGTCAGGGGCCGCTCAATATCGACAGCATCCCGCTGGACGACTCGCCGACCTTCGAGATGCTCAAGCGCGCTGAGACCACCGCGGTCTTCCAGCTTGAATCCCGCGGCATGAAGGAACTGATCAAGCGCCTGCTGCCCGACTCCCTGGACGACATGATCGCCCTGGTGGCGTTGTTCCGCCCAGGCCCCTTGCAGTCGGGCATGGTCGATGACTTTATCAACCGTAAGCACGGGCGGGCCGAAGTCTCTTATCCACACCCGGATTACCAGCACGAGCTGTTGAAACCTGTCTTGGCGCCCACCTACGGCATCATTCTCTACCAAGAGCAGGTCATGCAGATCGCTCAGGTAATGGCGGGTTACAGCCTCGGCCAAGCCGATATGCTGCGCCGTGCCATGGGTAAGAAAAAGCCTGAGGAGATGGCCAAGCAGCGCGATGGCTTTATGGAGGGCTGTGCCGCCAACGGTATCGATAAAGACCTGGCCGGTAATATCTTTGACCTGGTAGAGAAATTCGCCGGTTACGGCTTTAACAAATCGCACTCGGCTGCCTACGCGCTGGTCTCTTACCAAACCGCGTGGCTGAAAGCTCACTATCCAGGGCCCTTTATGGCCGCCGTTATGTCCACGGAAATGGACAACCTGGATAAAGTGGTACCGCTGATTGAGGAGTGCCGCAACCTCCGCCTCACCGTGACGCCGCCGAACGTCAACGTGGGTGGCTACAAGTTCACCGTCGATACCGATGCTCGGGTGGTCTATGGGCTAGGCGCCATTCGCGGCGTCGGTGAGGGCCCCATTGGCGCTATTGTCGAAGCCCGAGAGGCAGATGGCCCTTTCAAAGATATCTTTGATTTCTGCCGTCGCATTGATCCCAAGCGGATGAATAAGCGTACCCTGGAAGCGCTGATTCGCTCTGGCGCGCTGGATACCTTAGGCCCCAATCGTGCGGTGCTGTTTGCGGCAATGGAAGACGCGCTTAAAGCCGCCGCGCAGAACCATACCAATCAGAACCTGGGCATACTGGACATGTTTGGGGATGCGTTCGCCGTTGACGATGAAAGCGACGGTGACAGTAACGTTTATGCCGAGTATATCAACGCCCGTGAGTGGACGGATCGCGAACGACTTTCAGGGGAGAAAGACACCCTGGGACTCTACCTCACGGGGCACCCAATTGATGAGTACGAGCGTGAGTTAAAGCGCTTTGTGTCTACCCGGATCAGCGATCTGAAACCCTCCCGCGATCCCCAGCGCGTGGCTGGACTCGTGGTCGGCGTGCGCACCATGAAGTCCAAGCGTGGCGATACCATGGCATTTATCACCCTGGATGATCGCACCGGGCGTATTGAAGCCTCCCTGTTTGGCGAGCTATTTGAGCAACTGCGCGGTCAGATTGAGGCAGACCAGGTGTTAATCGTTGAGGGCGAGGTCTCCAGCGATGAATTCTCTGGTGGTCTACGCCTGCGCGGTAAAGATGTCACGCCGATGGTGGCGGCGCGCATTCGCTATGGCCAGGCAGTGGAACTAGCGCTGGACGCGGGGCAGATCAATGGTCGTTTAATTGAAACCCTGCGCGACAGCCTGACGCCGTATCGCGATCAAGAGGGCTTGCCGGTGCGGCTGCACTATCGCCACCCGGAGGCAGTGGCTTGGCTGGAACTCGCCGATGAGTGGAAAGTGGCACCGAGCGACGACTTACTGCTGGCGCTGCAGGATGTCCAGGGCCAGGCAGGCGTTCAGCTACGCTATCGATAAAGTGTGACAGAAGGGCGCTTACCTTGCGTGGCAGGGTCAGGGTGCGATAATACATATTTTGATCAGGCTTGTTTTTGACAGGCAGCTTACAGGCAGAGCCGATGAATCCTAATTATCTCGATTTTGAACAGCCGATTGCCGAACTACAGGCAAAAATAGAGGAGCTGCGTTTAGTTAGCTCCGATAGCCAAGTAAACCTTTCCGACGAGATTGCTCGGCTGGAAGAGAAGAGCCGCAAGCTGACGGAATCGATCTTCAAGGATTTGACTCCTTGGCAGGTTTCGCAGATCTCACGGCACCCCCAGCGCCCCTACACGCTGGACTATCTCGAACACATCTTCACCGACTTTGATGAGCTGCACGGCGATCGCAACTTCGCCGATGATGCGGCGCTGGTCGGTGGCATCGCACGCTTGAACGATGCCCCGGTGATGGTGATTGGTCATCAAAAAGGCCGCGATGTAAAAGAGAAGGTGCGCCGCAACTTCGGTATGCCGCGGCCAGAAGGCTATCGCAAAGCGTGCCGCCTGATGGAAATGGCCGAGCGCTTTAAAATGCCGGTGCTGACCTTTATCGACACCCCAGGCGCCTACCCAGGCATTGACGCAGAAGAGCGCGGTCAGTCCGAGGCTATCGCCTATAACCTGGCCGTGATGTCGCGTCTGAAAACGCCGATTATTTCCACCGTGGTGGGCGAAGGTGGTTCCGGCGGCGCGCTGGCCATTGGTGTCTGCGATGAGCTGCAGATGCTGCAGTACTCTACTTACTCGGTTATTTCACCGGAAGGCTGCGCCTCAATTTTGTGGAAAAGCGCTGAAAAAGCCTCTGAAGCGGCCCAAGCCATGGGAATTACCGCCGAACGCTTAAAAGAGCTGGGCTTTGTCGATTCACTGATCAAAGAGCCCCTCGGCGGCTCCCATCGCCACCCGCTGACCACCGCGGAGCGGGTCAAAGAGGCGCTGACCGCCAGCTTGGAGCGTCTGCAGGTGATGGACACCGACGCACTGCTGGAGCGTCGCTATAAGCGTTTAATGAGCTATGGCGCCCCAGCTGCTTAATAAACTGCAAGGCCTGCTCAACGACGCCCTGGCGGAAACCCCGCCGGGGCGCTCTATTTGGGTGGCCCTCTCGGGCGGCTTGGACTCCTGTCTGCTGCTCGCCTTAGCTGCGCAGGTCTGTACACAAGCAGGCCATCCTTTGCGGGCTATCCACATTAATCACGGCTTACAGGCGGCGGCAGAGACCTTCCAAGCGCACGCTCAAACTCTCTGCGACCGCTTGAACTTGCCGCTAACGGTGGTCAATGTGGCGGTAGATGCACAAGGAGAAGGTATCGAAGGCGCCGCCCGCACTGCCCGCTATAAGGCGTTTTCTGCCACCCTTGCCGCGGGCGATACCCTCTGGCTGGCCCAGCACCAGGATGACCAGGCGGAAACCTTTCTGCTCGCCGCCCTACGTGGCAGCGGACTGCCTGGCCTGGCGAGCATGCCATTTCGGCGCGACGCCCAGGGCATTACCGTGGTGCGCCCATGGCTCAGCGTGCGCCAGGCTGAACTGAAAGCTGCAGCAGCGTTGCTCGATTTGAGCTGGTGTGAAGATCCCACCAATCAGGATGTTCGCTTTGATCGCAACCGCCTGCGTCACCGGCTAATGCCCGCGTTACGTGAGCGCTGGCCAACGGCCGACACAGCCCTGGCGAACAGTGCTGCCCATGTTGGCGAAGCGGATCTGTTGCTGCGCGAATACGCCCAAGAAGAGTTGCACCGCTTACGGCTCGATAGCCCATACCTTGGTTCCTGCCTCGACGCGACTGCATTGGGCGAGCGCCCCCGGGCACGCCAGCGACTGCTGGTACGCACGCTATGCCAGCGGCAAGGCTTGCCGACACCGCCCCAGAAGCGCCTAAAGAGCCTTCTTGAGCAGCTATCAGCCAAAGCGGATGCAGCGGTTTGCGTTGCGTGGCCGGGCGCCCAGGCGCGCTTGTGGCGCCAGCGGCTCTATCTGTTGGCACCGCTTGCACCGCTCCCGGCTTGGGAAGCTCACTGGGATGGTCAAACGCCACTGGAAACGCCCCTTGGGCCGTTAGGCTGGCAGGTGGTCGTGCTAAAACAGCCGCCTCAGCCCCAGGTCTTGAAAGCGACCTGGCGGCAGGGTGGGGAGGTGATTCAACTGCCCAAGCGAGGACGGCGGGATCTAAAGCGGTTACTGCAAGAGACGGACATTCCCCCCTGGGAACGCGAACGGCTAGTGGTCATCATGCAGGCCGGGGCTTGTATTGGCGTCATACGTCCCCCTGCGCAGCTGTTATGGCAGGCAGAGGGTGCTCGCTTTACGTCTCTTAATGTGCCTGTTTAATCAACAGTTTAAAACCGGCAGCTTCCATAAAGGCCTGCTCCTGCTCTAAATCAGTGCTCAGCAGGGTGGGTTCATCATTGGCGGGCAGAGTGATCGTCAGGCTATCGCTGTCGGCGCTTATCTTTGGCAGTGAGGGAGCGGTTTCCGGGCGTGAATGGTTAAGCAGCACCGCTAAACGCAGCAGTCGGGCAAGTTTTTGGGTAGTCGCCTGCTGCGCCTCGGGCAGGGCCTGCCACTCCTTGAGCGGAAATTTGCGCCGGTGGGCGCGCACCAGAAACGCCAGTTGGCGCTGTTCAGGTCGTGAAAAGCCAGCGAGATCGGAATGCTCCAACAGGTAGGCACCGTGGCGATGAAACTGGCTATGTGAGATCGCCAGGCCGATTTCATGCACATGGCAGGCCCACTGCAAGTAGCGTCCTTGCTCTGGGCTGAGTGACCAGGCGTGGCGAACCTGGTTAAACAGGCGCGTGGCGGTATCAGCAACGTTCAGCCCTTGGCGGCTATCCACGTCGTAGGTACGCTTCAGCGATTCGAGGCTCTTGGAGCGTGAATCCTCTGCCGTGTTGCGCCCGGCCATGTCGTAGAGCACGCCTTCACGCAGGGCGCCATCCGCATAGCGCATCTGGGTTAAATCAAAGGCCTCAAAAATCGCTCCAAGAATGGCAATACCTGCCGGGAAGACTTTGGCGCGGTCGGCTTTAAGCCCATCCAGCACGACTTTATCCAGCTGTTTGCACTTCAGTAGTCGTTCGCGCAGCTTCTGCAAACCGTCGCGGGTGATAACGCCCTCATGGGGCGTATCGCCGTAGGCATGCAGTACGCTGGCGGCAGCCTTGATGGTGCCGCTGGAGCCGACCGGGTCGTCCCAGCCCAGGCGTTGGTAGGGGCGCTGAATATTAGCGAGCTCGGAAAGGGCGGCGAGCTCAGCGCGGCGCATGCGTTTTTCATTTAATTCGCCGTCGGGGAAGAAGCGCCGGGAAAAGGTGACGCAGCCCATGCGCAGGCTTTCCAACGCTTTGGGCTCAAAGGCTTCGCCGATAATAAATTCGGTCGAACCACCACCAATATCGACGATTAAGCGGCGGCCATTTTCGGCCAGGGCGTGGGCGGCGCCTAAATAAATTAGCCGCGCTTCCTCGCGGCCGGCAATAATTTCAATGGCGTGACCTAGCTGCGCCTCGGCGCGCTCGATAAACGCTTGGCTATTATCGGCATCACGCAGCGCGTTAGTGCCGACAATGCGCAAATTGGCATCGGTAATATCGTTTAAGAACGGTGCGAAGCGGCCCAGGCAGTCCAATGCGCGCTGCATCGCCTCTTCGCTAAGCAGACCATCATCATCTAAGCCCGCGGCAAGCTGAACCTTTTCACCCAAGCGAGCGACCACCTGGAGGCGCTCGTGCTGGTAGTTAGCCACCAGTAGGTGAAAGCTGTTGGAGCCCAGGTCGATAGCGGCGAAGCGCTGCGGCGCACCGCTGTCTACCTCAGCGGCAGAGGGGGCAATGGGGAGCGTAATGTCCTTGGGCATGAGCTTTCCTTGATGTTGGCTGTGCCAAGGTTGCGGCGACCTTTATCTATTGTCAATTGCCAAAGGCTTGCGTTTATCGCGGCGCTTGACTAACATCGAACTACTGGCCTGATCTGACCTGGTTAGTTAGTATGCCCGCAAGCACGTCGCTGTTGAGATGAAGAGTTAAGATTGAGCAAAAGTGTAGCTAAATTGCTTCGGTAATAAATTGCTTAGCTAAATAGTCTTGCATGCGTCGTTCAAGTACGGCATCTTGGTCGCCCCAGACGTTATTCACTGTTTATCCCGTTAGCGTCAGCCAGAATTCCAAGTCGTCAGATAGCCCATTGGTTCAGCCACTCTCCTGTGGGAACCAGATTAAACAAGTGTTAGCACCCTCGAGTTGAGTCTTAATAACAACAGGCAGCAGCGTTGTTAGTTAGGTTCAACGCCGTTCCTTTCATCTTCGAGCGCGTGTCTTTACCGGGGTCTGAACGCATCACACGGCGTCACTTTCACGCCTCCTGTCTTACTCCCGGCGCCTGGCGCCCAGCTTCCATGAGCAACTTTCTAACACACCGATGAATCTCACTGAACTCAAGCAAAAAACCGTTCCCGAGCTCCTCGATATCGCCCGTGAAATGGGTATTGATAACTTGGCCCGTTCGCGCAAGCAGGACATCATTTTCGCCATCCTCAAGAAACACGCCAAGAGTGGTGAGGATATCTATGGCGATGGTGTGCTGGAAATTCTTCAGGATGGCTTCGGCTTCCTGCGTAGCGCTGACAGCTCCTATCTCGCCGGTCCCGACGATATTTATATATCGCCTTCGCAGATCCGCCGTTTCAATCTGCGTAAGGGTGACTCCATTTCCGGCAAAATCCGTCCGCCGAAGGAGGGTGAGCGCTATTTCGCCCTGCTGAAGGTCAGTCAAATCAACTTTGACCGTCCGGAAAATGCCAAGCATAAGATCCTGTTTGAGAACTTAACGCCGCTGTTCCCAAACGATCGCATGCGTATGGAGATCGGTAACGGCTCTACGGAAGACCTTACCGCGCGGATCATCGATCTAACCGCGCCGATTGGTAAAGGCCAACGTGGTTTGCTGGTGTCGCCGCCGAAGGCGGGTAAAACGCTGATGTTGCAAAACATCGCGACCTCCATCACGCGCAACAATCCAGAGTGTCATTTGATCGTACTGCTGATCGATGAGCGCCCTGAGGAAGTGACCGAAATGTCGCGCACTGTGCGCGGCGAAGTAGTCGCCTCGACCTTCGATGAGCCGCCTGCGCGTCACGTGCAAGTGGCGGAAATGGTCATCGAAAAAGCCAAGCGCTTGGTTGAGCACAAGAAAGACGTGGTCATTCTGCTCGACTCGATTACTCGCTTAGCGCGTGCTTACAACACCGTGGTACCGAGCTCCGGCAAAGTGCTCACCGGTGGTGTCGATGCCCACGCCCTGGAAAAGCCGAAGCGCTTCTTTGGTGCGGCGCGTAACATCGAAGAGGGCGGAAGCCTGACGATTATCGCCACGGCGCTGGTGGATACTGGCTCCAAGATGGACGAAGTCATCTTCGAAGAGTTCAAGGGTACCGGCAACATGGAAGCCCATCTGGACCGCAAACTGGCAGAGCGTCGCGTATTCCCGGCGATCAATATCCGCCGCAGTGGCACCCGTCGTGAAGACCTGCTGGCCTCTGAGGATGAAATGCAGCGCATGTGGATTCTGCGTAAGCTGCTTAATCCGATGGAAGATACCGCCGCTACGGAATTCCTGATTGACCGTCTGAAAGATACCAAGACCAATCTAGAGTTCTTTGAAGCGATGAAGCGCCGCTAAGTGAGAGCGCAAGTGCGACGCTAGCGTGTAGTTATGAACCGCCGCTATGATCAACGCCGCTAATGCCATCTAGCGGCGCATTCGCCAGCCAGGGAGCGTGCCTTGAAGTATAAAGACCTGCGTGAGTTCATCGCGGCGCTTGAAGCCCAGGGTGAACTCAAACGTATCCACGTCGAAGTCGATCCTTACCTGGAAATTACCGAAATTTGTGACCGCACGCTGCGTGCCGGTGGTCCGGCGTTGCTGTTTGAAAACGTTAAAGGCCACGACATGCCGCTGTTGGGCAATCTGTTTGGTACTCCCAAACGGGTAGCGCTGGGAATGGGGCAGGAGTCGGTAGAAGCGCTCAGAGAAGTGGGCAAGCTGTTGGCGTTTCTAAAGGAGCCTGATCCGCCCAAAGGCTTGAAAGACGCCTGGGATAAGCTGCCGATCTTCAAGCAAGTGCTCAGCATGGGACCCAAAAACGTCAAGCATGCGCCGGTGCAAGAGGTGGTGTATGAAGATGACGAGGTCGACCTTGGCCTGCTGCCCATTCAGCACTGCTGGCCCGGCGATGCAGCGCCGCTGGTTACCTGGCCACTGGTGATTACCAAAGGGCCACACAAGAAGCGCCAGAATCTAGGTATTTACCGTCAGCAGAAGATTGGCAAAAACCGGCTAATCATGCGTTGGCTCTCCCACCGCGGCGGCGCGCTGGATTTTCTGGAGTTTCAAAAGGCCCACCCCGGCGAGCCCTTTCCAGTGGCTGTGGCGCTTGGCGCCGACCCAGCGACGATTCTGGGCGCTGTGACCCCAGTGCCGGATTCACTGTCCGAGTATGCTTTTGCGGGCCTGCTGCGCGGTTCGCGCACCGAGTTGGTCAAGTGCGGCCACGCCGATCTGGATGTACCCGCATCCAGCGAGATTATCCTCGAAGGCTTTATCTACCCGGATGATATGGCGGCGGAAGGCCCCTTTGGTGACCACACCGGTTACTACAATGAGGTCGACCACTTCCCGGTGTTTACCATCACGCGGATGACCATGCGCCGTGATGCTATCTACCACTCGACCTATACGGGGCGTCCGCCGGATGAGCCGGCGATTCTGGGCGTGGCGCTCAACGAAGTCTTCGTGCCCATTCTGTGTAAGCAGTTTCCCGAAATTGTCGACTTCTACCTGCCGCCGGAAGGCTGTTCATACCGCATGGCGGTGGTCACCATGAAGAAGCAGTACCCCGGCCACGCCAAACGCGTGATGATGGGGGTGTGGAGCTTTCTGCGTCAGTTTATGTACACCAAATTTGTGATTGTGCTGGATGACGACGTGGACGCACGCAATTGGGAAGACGTGATCTGGGCGATTACCACCCGGATGGACCCCGCACGCGACACCGTGATGGTCGAAAATACCCCGATTGATTATCTCGATTTCGCCTCGCCAGTCTCAGGCCTGGGCTCGAAAATGGGGCTTGATGCCACCAATAAGTGGCCAGGCGAAACGGATCGTGAATGGGGCACCCCGATTGTGATGGACGATGCCATTAAAGCGCGCGTGGATGAACGTTGGGAAGCACTGGGGATTGGCCTTGAGCTACCGCCCTCTCGCCTTTGATGCAGTTAATTCAGTAGTGGATCATGCAGCGTATCGCTGACCGAATTTGTTAAAAGAGGCTTTCATGAGTGCAAGGACGTTGACGTGCCAGGTCACCGAGGTTGAGAACTTAAGCCCCGATGTGTTTGGTGTGACGCTCGCCGGGCGCGCCGAAGCCATGCAGCATGCGCCGGGGCAATATTTAGAGCTTAAACTGGACGATGCCACCTGGGTGCCGTTTTCGATCGCCAGTGCCGATCGCAGCGATGGTGTTATCGAGCTGCATATTCAGCATTGGCCGGAGCGGGATAACTCAGCGCGGCTGCGTGAACTGCTGCAGGTAGCCAACCAGCTTACGCTGCGTTTGCCCGGCGGTGAGTGTGTGCTGGATCGCGACAGCGAAAGGCCGCTGTTGCTGATTGCAGCGGGAACCGGTTTTTCCCAGATGAAAGCCATTGTCGAAGCGGTACTGCATGAACAGCCCGAACGAAAAGTGTCGCTGTGGTGGGCCGCCCGTGAACACCGCGACCTCTATTTGGAGCAGTTGGCCAGCCAGTGGGCGCAAACCCACGGCAATGTCTACTTTCATGCGGTAACCGAATCGCCTTTGGAAGAGCCGTTAGCAGCAGGTGAGCGGATCACCCATCACCTTGGGCGTATTGACCAGGTGTTGAAAACGGCTGATATCACGCCGGACACCCACGACGTCTATATCTCAGGCTCGCCCAACATGGTCTACGCCTGCCTGGATGTGCTCGACATGAAAGGCATGAAGCTTGAACGGGTGTTTTCGGATGTATTTGCCTACGCACCGCGTTCTACTTAATATGACCGCAGCGTTGTAACGCTCCCCTGATATAGCGTTGATAAAAAAGGAGGCTAACATGGCCCATCACGACGAAAACTTTAAAGACGATTCTGGTTTCCTGGCCATCTTTCTAGGCGTGGTTGTGCTGGTAAGTATGAGCGCGCTGCCCGCGACCATTGGTTGGGTACAAGCTTTTAGTGGTTGAGTGTTGCCATTTGCAGCGCTTGCAGGCAGGATAAAACCTCAATGCCATGACGGCAGCCCTACCAGACGATTTACTTGGGCTAGCTATTCAGTGGAACTAACAGAATCTAACGGAATATGGGCATGCAGCGACTAACCAACCCACATACAGTGAACTCGCAGCCAGAATTGGCTGGCGGCTTCGCGTTTTATGGGTATTGGTTTAGCCACGGTGTGCCGCTGGCCGACGCCTAACGTCGCGCCAACAGGCACACCACCCGGTTGCCTGCCGCAAGCACAGAAGCCCCGGTCGGTAACCCCGCCGGGGCTTCTGGCGTTTTGGGGCTAACTATTTTCAGACATGGCTATTGTTGGATTTAAAGAGTTTTCATTACTATTTCATCAAGGAGCAGCATCATGATCTATCGCGCACTGACTAACGCTTACGCTACCGGCTTTATGGGTTACGGCTATAGCTGGCGATTTAGCGACGCGCGGTCGGTACTAGCTGCCACCTCCGACCGTGTTCAATTGGGTGGTCACACAGCCATACGATGTCACACGATTGCGGAGAATTAATCATGAATGCGCCTGTCAGCCCTGCTATTAACAAAACCATTGTATCCACTGCCCATGCGACTGCTCGACTAACACCGTCAGCGCCCGAGTCCACTGCACACCGATTGCCAACCCCTGCCGAGCTGCGCCAACGTATCGCGTTAAGCGACCCGCTAACGGAACAAATTGCCCGTCAGCGCCATGCCGTACAGCAAATTTTGAGTGGTCACGATAATCGTTTACTGGTTGTGGTGGGTCCGTGCTCCGTTCATGACCCGGACTCAGCGCTTGAGTACGCCGACCGCTTGGCCGCGTTAAGTGAAGAGGTCAGCGAGCACATTTTGCCGGTGATGCGCGTTTACGTGGAGAAACCGCGTACCACCGTGGGCTGGAAAGGGCTGGCCTACGACCCTGGCTTGGATGGCAGCGGCGATATGCCCCGCGGTTTGGCGCTCTCTCGTGAACTAATGCATGCGGTCGCCGCCCGCGGCCTGCCGGTGGCCACCGAGCTTTTGCAGCCGATGCTGGCGCCTTACTTGGATGATTTGCTGAGCTGGGTAGCGATTGGCGCACGCACCACCGAATCGCAGTTGCACCGTGAACTGGCCAGTGATTTGCTAGCAGCGGTGGGCTTCAAAAATGCCACCAGCGGCGATGTGCAAGTGGCGATTGATGCCATGAGTGCGGCGGCCCATCCGCAACAGCGTTTTGCAGTGGATGCTCACGGTCATCCGGTCGTTCAGCAAACCGTGGGTAACCCGCACACCCACGTGGTGCTACGTGGCGGTCACGGCGAGCCTAACTATCAGGCCCAACACGTACGTGCGGCGACCACCGCACTGCGTAATGCCGGGCAAAACCCACGGCTAATGGTGGATTGCAGCCATGCCAATGCGCGTAAAGATCACCGCCGTCAGAGTGAAGTAATGCTGGATGTATTGGCGCAGCGTCAGGCGGGCGAAGCCAACCTGGTAGCGCTGATGCTGGAGAGCCACCTGTTCGAAGGCAAGCAGCCGCTCAAGCCGAATGCCCTGCGTTACGGCGTCTCGGTCACCGATGCCTGCGTCGGTTGGGAAACCACCGAACATCTGCTCAAAACAGCGGCAGAGCGCTTGGCTTAAGTGACTTACTAACGCTATTACTTGTTTGCCCTGGTCAGCCCCGTATCATAGGGCATTTGCAGCGATAATGAGGCTGGCCATGGTATTTACCTTAGAACATCACGATCCCGAGACCTACCGCCGCAAGGCCCGCATGATTAGCTTTGCCATGGCGGGGCAACTGATTATTTTTGGCCTCCTGTTCTCAATGCTTCTTACCTCCACCTTTGGCAGCAGCCTATGGCTCAATGCCTTAGGCGTGCTGCTTGGGCTATTGGCCACCAGTGCGCTATTTGCCGTGCTGCGCGAGCGCCCATGGATGACGGAGGTGCGCTACGTCTGGCAACTCAAACATCATTTGTCGCAAGTCAGTGGCTATCTTTCACAACTGCGTAAAGCGGTGGAAGAGAACAACCGCACGGCGCTGGATCTGCTTACTTTTTATCATCAGGGCATGGCGCAGTTGGCGGAGCTTAATGGGCGCACCACCGATGACGACGCCGAACGGTTAGCGGAAAAAATGCAGGTTAAAATCAAACGCGAAGAGCTAGGGTTGCCCCCGCAGGTGGAAAGTATCGATACGCACGATCTGCAGGCGTTCAAACGCGGGTAAGGCGTTCAGCAATCAATAGAGTGAGTTATACAGGGAGCATGACCTATGAATACGTTAAAAGCATGGGGTGGGGCCATCGCCGCTGTCGGTGTGATGGTGGTACTCGGAGGGTGTGCAGCCACCCCCTCAGCAGAAACGACAGCCGCTAACCAAGCAACGCTGGATAACCGGGCGCCCTTTCTGCCTTCGGCGCTTTTTCCTGGTTCTGCGCAGCGTTTTGAGGCGTGGCACTGCGAGCCTGCACAGCAGCACTTAGTCACTGCCACCAATGCCAACGATTTGCGCCTATGGTCGCTGCACGGCGCATGGCGGCTGCCCCAAGCCGTCGTAGCTAGCGGCGCACGCTACCAAGATGGTGAGATTAGCTTCTGGAACCGGGGGGACAAGGCGTTAGTGGAAACGCCAAGAGGGCAACTGCAGTGCTCGTTGGCCGAGCAGCGTGATGCCTTAATCCGTGCGGAGAAGCCCGGTGTGATGCTCTTTGGTCAGGGTAACGAGCCGGGTTGGACGGTGGCGCTCGCTAATGACACGCCCACGCTGACGCTGGAGACGAACTACGGGGAAGAGCGCCTTCAACTACCTTATATGGTGAGTGTGATGGACAATGAAGCGGGTCGAGTTGTGATTGAGAACGCTGATGTGGAGCCCTTTTTTCGTGTGCGTATCGACGCTGGGGCCTGTTTCGATAACATGAGCGGCAAGCCTTTCCCCGCCCGCGTTACGCTGACCTATGGCGGGGAGCAATATAGTGGCTGTGGCCAGGGTATTGCCCCCTAGCCGAATCTAATACAGAGCTAGCTCAGCAACGATAGACGATACGCTCGGCCCGCCACTCTGGCGGCACAAAGTCGCTGGCGCAAAGGGCTGAGGTGTTGCCAGTGGCGCGAGAGGCAAGTCGCGATAGGGTTTCCAACTGAATACCGCGGGTACTCTCTACTTGCTCGCTCACCGCCAGCGGGTGCCAGCGATCACCTTCAAGGGTTGCCAGGGTAAAGCTAAACGGATGAAAGCCAGGGAAGCCGAGCCGAATATCGGTGGCGATCAGCGTCTCTTTCCCGTCCAGAAGTCGTGTTTCATAGCGCAGAAAAGGGCCCGTAAACCACGTTAAGCGCTGCCCTTGCTGGCTAGCCAGGGCATACTCCGCCAATTCTGGGTTACTAACCAGCGGCTCAAGACGCGGTTGCCAGTCGCTGTCAAACACGCTCACCAGACTTTCATAATAACGCTCCTCGCCCATGACCGTGGCACGCCATAGCACAATGTTAAACGGCGTTGGTTGTATCAGTAGGGGAGCTTCCTCCAGCCCCTGCTCCGCCAGCGCCGGGGCAAGGCGTTGCTCCACCGTTAACTTAGCCCCAGCGGCCATCACAAGGTAAACACAAGTGATCGCTAATCCCCAAGCGCACGCCTTCATTACTCGCTGTGATATCAGTGCAATCCCAAGCGCAATCAGTAATGGAAGGGTGTAGAGCGGGTCGATTATAAAAATAATCGGCCATGCCGCTGGGGAGAGGTCAAGCGGCCAAAGCAGCTGCGTGCCGTACGTGGTGAGCGCGTCGAGCAGTGGATGGGTGATCAGTATTAGTGTAAAGAAGCACCACCAGCGGAGCAGGCTGATATCTTTTGCGGGAGCAAAGCGTGCGCACAGCAGTGCCAGTAGGGTAGCTAAACCAGTAAGCACAAAAAGCGAATGGCTAAAGCCACGATGCTCGGTAACATTGGCCACCGCATCGCCATAGTCCAACACGACATCAAGGTCGGGCAGGGTGCCCAGTACGGCGCCGATAAGGATGGCCTTGCGCCCTAATCGCTTGCCCAATACGGCACCGCCAATGGCTGCGCCAAGCGCGGCTTGAGTGACTGAATCCACAGGTTTCTCCGACAGGTAAACCCAGCTAAGATAAAGGGTATTATTTAATTATACAGCGTTGCCGCGATTTATTTTCGCTGTCACGTTTTTGTAAAGTATGACTAGGGTGTTTTTTTCTCTCAGGAGTCGATATGCAATATCTACATACCATGGTGCGTGTCAGTGACCTGGATGCTTCACTGCGTTTTTACTGCGATCTGCTGGGGCTTAAAGAAGTGCGCCGTAAAGAGAATGAGAAAGGGCGCTTTACGCTGGTCTTCCTGGCCGCGCCAGCAGATGAACCGCGCTCGGAGCGGCTGACCGCACCAGAATTAGAACTGACCTATAACTGGGATCCTGAAGAGTACACTGGCGGGCGCAATTTTGGCCACCTAGCTTACCGGGTGGACGACATTTATGCGCTTTGCCAGCACCTTCAGGACAACGGTGTAACGATTAATCGCCCGCCCCGGGATGGTCATATGGCGTTTATTAAATCACCGGACGGAATCTCTGTGGAGCTGCTGCAGAAAGGCGATGCCCTGGCGCCACAAGAGCCATGGGCCTCCATGGAAAACAGCGGCAGCTGGTAGTTACTCCACAAAGAGTTATTCCACACAGAGCTATTCCACAAAGACGACGACACAAAGACTATGACACAAGGAAAGTTCACCATGACCATGAAAGGTTGGCGTTTACTGCCACTACTGGTTTCCGCTGCGTTACTGTTAAGTGCGTGTAGCAGTTCGCCAGGGCCAAGCACTGCGCCGCAATCAGTGCCGAGTGGCTCCTCGCTTTCTGGCGCGATCGTCGATCAGCGTTGGAATTTATTGCTGTTAGGCACCGATGAGCGGCTCTCCATGCCGGAAACGCCATTTTTCCAGATTTCAAAAGAGGGCAAGGTTAGCGGCCACGACGGCTGTAACCGCTTTACTGGTGAAGTCACACTCGGTGAAAACCAGCGCATAGAATTTAGCCAACTGGCCACCACCCGTATGGCATGCCCGCAAATGGCCGATGCCAAACGGGTCACGGGTATGTTGGAAACCGCCTATCGGTATTTGATTGACCATGATCGGCTGGTCTTCTTTGGCCCTGATAGTCGCGTGCTAGGCGGCTGGCGCGAAGGCAACTAATACAGTCGGTTAGCTCTCAAAAGGCGGATTGAAGCGGGCGATAAAGCGCGCATCAATCCGCTTCTTCCATTGCCATACCCACTTGCCGGATACCCCGAAACCACCGCGGCTGGCAATGGCGCGGCCATCACCGGTGCCAATCAGTGCCAACACCCGTTCGGGTGGCTGCCAGGGGAGTAACGGTTCGCTGTGGCAGGCACGGCGGAGGTTGTCTGCTAAGTGGGGGCCCATACGCACTGCATATACACCTGCATTGGGTAGCGCTGGGGTCAATGCTGCACAGTCGCCCGCGGCGAAAATAGCCGGCTGGCCGGAGACCTCCAAGGTGTTTTCTACCTGAATAAAGTGGTGTTTATCCAGTGGTAGCGAGGTGTTTGCAAGCCAAGAGTGGCCGACAGCCCCGGTTGCCCAGAGCACAATGTCCGCATCAATGCGAGTACCGTCCTGGGTGGTTACCCCACCTTCCACCAAGGCTTCGCCGCGTTGCCCAACGTGAACGGTAATGCCTGCCTTTGAGAGCGCGCGTCGGGTAAGCCAGCGTGGCAAGCGCCCAGCTTCGGGCAAGAGTGCATTAGCAGCAGTGAGTAAGTGCCCCTGCCAAACAATATCCGGGCGCTGCTTGCGCAGCTGGGTCAGTACACTCATCAATGTTTCGCAGCCTGCTGCACCGCCCCCAACGCCTAGAACTCGTTGGTCACCGCCGCTGGGTAAGTGGCTAAGCTCATTTTTCACTACTTGCCAGCGCTGGTGTAGGCTGCTTAGTGGTCGCATGGCGAGTAGCTTGGGGAGGTTATCCCCATGCTGCTGGGGGCGCACCAGGGTCGAGCCGATATTTAAGGAGACCACGTCAAAATTAACGCGCTCGCCATTCGCCAGCGCTACGTAACGCGCCTGGGTATTGATGCTACTCGCTGGGGAAAGAATCAATCGAGCGTTGGCCCGTTGGCATAACGCCGCCACGTCGATTTGCGTCTCCCGCAGCGTGCACTCTCCCGCTAGCCATGCGGGCACACTGCCGGAGTAAGCGGCCAAGGGGCTGTCACTCACTACAGTAATGGCAATATCTGAAGCAGGCTGCTGGGCAAAGGCTTCAAGGACAAAGGCGTGGGCATGGCCCGCACCAATCAGTAATAATTGCTGCATGGGCATCGCCTATAGAGAAGCAAGGTGATATGGAATGTTTAGCAGACAAAGACTTGGTTTTTACCCGCCATTTTGGCCAGATACATGCCTTGATCCGCCCGCTCAAATAGCTGTCGAGGCTGGTCGCCGGGCTTTAATCGGGTCAGGCCGATACTCACCGTTAACTGATCGGCGATGGAGAAGGTGTGTTGCTCCACACAGCGGCAGAGCCGGTTAGCCAGCTTCAAGCTGGCGTCTTGGTCAAGCTCTTTGGATATGACGACGAACTCTTCGCCTCCCCAGCGACCAAGGTGATCATCAGCTCTCAGCGTCTCCTGCACTAACTGCGCTATATCACACAAGATATCATCCCCGATGGCGTGGCCATAGGTATCGTTAATATTTTTAAAATCATCAATATCAAACATCAACATGGCAAAACTGACCGACGAATGGATCAAATCCTCAATCACTAGCTCTGTATAGTAGCGGTTCCAGCATTTTGTTAAGGGGTCGGTATGGGCCAGACCCTCAAGGCGTTGATTAGTTTTGGTTAACTGGCGATTGAGGTGAACGACCTCCTGGGCTGTTATGGTCACAGCTAAATCGTCGGCCAGCTCGATGATCATTGAGGCTTCCTGAGGCAGCCAATAGCTCAAGACGTCTTGAAGCGTTGCATCAGCCACCAGCGCAGGGAGGAGCGGCTGTTGGCGAAATAGCAGCAACCAGCCTAGTGGGGCATGCGCGACACTAAGAGGGGCAGCCAAACCGCCTTGGCAACTGCCATGCAGCTCGATAATTTCGTCATGGGTGTTTTGCTGATTCAACTGCTGTAATTGATGAAACAGCTGGTGCTTGGAGGGGCATTCGCCAAAGCAGTGAAGATCGCCCTGATAAGCCAGCGCAATGCCTTCGGCCTGAAAAATATCGCACCAGCTGGCGCCGTGGTGCTGCAAAATATCGTCAATAGAAGTAAGTCGTTTAATATCCCGGGAGAGCAGCCTGCGGAGAGACTTTAAACCTGAGTGGCGAGCAGCTATACGCTCTGCTTTTAACAGGAGTAAGCGCTGGGATGCAATGTCGACAAGTAGCTGGATCCACTTGTCAGGCCCAGCGTGAACCGCAGGAGGATGCCCAATATACCCCCATACCTCATGTTCGCCTTTTAGCTCATAAAGTTGCAGGTCTGAGGTCGCCAGATCCTCATAGCAACGAATAGCGAGCAGCGCATGATGGGAGGCCAGCGTACTTTCCAGCGGATAGCAGTATGCCAAACGAAGGTTGCCTGTGCTTAAGCGGCGATAAAGTACCACGGGTTGACCCTGGGTAAGCGAGTGGAGCGTTTTAGCCAGCAGTTCAAAAAGCTCCAGAGGCGTTGCCGAGCCGCATAGTAGCGCTAGCTTTTGGCACAGGTTGTCGAGATTTTGCACCGATGGAGATAGTGTGCCACTCATCAAGAATGACTCCTCAAGCGCCGTGTTTCAGCGCTTAGCATAGCTACTCGCCTAATACTGCTAAGCGAAAACTCGAAATTGAATTAATGATTCAATCAAAAGGTGAACCGTTATTCAACTATTATTGAACAATCGCTTCACATTGGCGGCATGAATGAAAAAATCATGTTCGCTGAGCGTCTGAAATCAGCACTCGAAGCCGCCGGTTACGAAGCGCGGCCATCGGTGCTTGAGCGGGAATTTAACCTGCGCTACTGGGGAAAGCCGATTACATTTCAGGCCGTAAGGCGGTGGCTGCGAGGTGACTCAATCCCCAGTCAGGACAAGCTTCAGGTATTAGCACGCTGGCTACTAGTGGATCCGCACCAATTGCGTTATGGCGACAGCGCTTATAATAGTGTCAGTGAGCCAACGCCAAACTGGGAGGTTTCATCTTCAAGTGACGAGTGGCAGGTTCTTTTACTCTATCGGGGGTTGCCTGCCGCGCAGAAAAAAGTCGTGCGCGACATCATCGAAACATTTGCTAAAGCACATCCACCGAAAGACGGCCGTTAATCTTTATCACCGCGCCGCCAATTGAAGTAGCGCTTCAATAGTGCCAGTACCCGCTCGGGCTTATGAGCGTTTTTCCATACACCCGCCGTGGCTTTGGCTGCCTCGCCCAGCGTTGGGTAGGGGTGAATGGTGCCCAGCAGCTTGTTGAGACCCAGGCCGTGCTTCATGGCGATGGTAAATTCGCCTAGCCACTCGCCAGCGTTTTCGGCAACGATGGTGGCGCCCAGGATTTTGTCTTTGCCAGGCACGGTAAGCACCTTGATAAAGCCCTGAGTCGCGCCTTCGGCAATGGCGCGGTCACTTTCGCTCATGGCGTAGCGGGTGATCTCAAAGGCAACACCTTGTGCCTTGGCCTCTTGTTCGTTTAACCCAACCCTGGCCACTTCCGGCTGCGTATAGGTAACCGCGGGCATATAGCGGTAGTCCACCGCAAAGCTTTTTAGTTCGCCGAACAGGGCATTGACTGCCGCGTGCCACGCCTGGTGCGCGGCGGCGTGGGTAAGCTGATAAGGCCCGGCTAAATCACCACAGGCCCAGATATTGGGTAGGCGGGTTTGCAGCCGCTCATTCAGTTCAAGGGTGCCTGCTTGGGTGGTCGTGATCCCCAGCGCTTCCAGCCCTAAGCCCTCAACATTGGCCTGGCGACCCACGCTGACCAGCAAATAGTCAAAGGGGAGCAATTTGCGCTCGCCATGATGCTCCACTGCGAGCTGATGGCCTGTCTCGCCCTGGATTACTTCCAGCGCCTTAGCCTCGGTCATTACTGTCACGCCTTCGTTAACCAGCGTGCTTTCAATCAGCTCACCGACCTCGTGATCTTCACGGCCCAACAGCTGGGAAACCCCTTCCACCAGGGTGACTTGGCTACCCAAACGGGCGAAGCTCTGACTTAGCTCGCAGCCAATGGCACCGCCGCCTAGAACCACTAAACGCTTGGGCAATTCAGTGAGCGACCAGAGGTTCTCGGAGGTTAAAACAGGGGCGCTCTCAATACCAGGCAGCGAGGGCAACCGGGGTCTTGCGCCGGTGGCCAGCACAATATGGCGAGCGGTCAGGGTTTTATCGCCGACCTGGACTTCCCAGGGCGAGATCAGTTTAGCGTGCTCCTGGTAGACCTCAACGCCCAAGCCACGATAGCGCTCCACGCTGTCGTGGGGTTCGATATCGCTAATCGCCTGTTTGACGTGGCCCATTACCTTGGCAAAGTCGATCTCTGGCTCGCTGGTGGTCACCCCGAAGCGGTGGGCGGTGCGTATTTCATGGGCGGCACGGGCAGCACGAATCAACGCTTTGGAGGGCACGCAACCGGTGTTCAGGCAGTCGCCGCCCATTTTATGTTTTTCCACCAGCGCCACCTTGGCGTTGACCGCACTAGCGATATAGCTGGTGACCAGCCCCGCCGAACCGCCGCCGATGACCACAATGTCGTAGTCAAAGTGTGCGGGTTGGGTAAAACCTTTATATGTCTTGCGCTGCTGCACCAGCAGCACAATGCGCCGGGCGATCCAGGGGAAGATGGCCAGCAGCAAAAATGAGGCGATAAGCGTGGGTGAGAGGATGCCTCCCAAACTCTCCAAGTCACCCAACTGCCCGCCCGCATTTACATAAATAGCGGTGCCGGGCAGCATGGCGACCTGGCTGACCCAGTAAAAGGTGACGGTCTTGATCCGCGTCAGGCCCATGACCAGGTTGATCATGAAAAATGGGAACACCGGCACCAAACGCAGGGTGAAGAGGTAAAGGGCGCCATCTCGCTCAACACCGCGGTTCACGGCGGCGAACTGGCGGGGAAATCGCTTTTCGATAGGGTTACGGAACAGAAAGCGCGAGAGTAAAAAAGCCAGGGTGGCACCCATGGTGCTGGCGAAGGAGATAATCAGCAGTCCCCAGCCAAGCCCAAACAGCGCGCCACCCAGCAGGGTTAATAGTGTGGCGCCAGGCAGTGAAAGGGCCGTCATCACGACATAAACGGCAAAGAAGGCGCCCGCCACCTGCCATGGGTATTGGTTAAACGCTGTTTGAAAGTCGCTCTGGTACGTCTTGAGGGTTTCCAGGGTGAACCATTGGTGGGCGCCGCTGAGGAAAAACACACCAATGGCAGTGATCAATAGCGCTGCCATCATCAAACGTTGTCGGGTCACAATAAAAACTCCAGCGCTAATAAGGTCAGTATCGGTGGTTACTCTGTGTGAGGGTCGCCCGTTTCCTTACACGGGTACGGGAGCACTTTTCCAGCGCTGCCAGTCTTCCGGGCGATCCACATCCCAAATGGTTGTCGGGTAGGCGGCGCTCAACCCCAGTTGTCTAATGCGCTGCTTAGTGGTGGTCAGTACGCTTTTAGTACCCCATGGAATATCTTCAAACAGTGCAGGGTAGTCTTGCCGGGTGCCCACAAAGCCGTAGCCGCCATCTTCTGCGGGTAATAGCACCACATCAAAACGGGCCAGTTGCTGCGCGCAGGTGGTGATCAGTGTGCTGGTGATGCTCGGGCAGTCGCTGCCCATCAGCATGGCGGGCCCTGGCGTACTGTTCAGGGCATAGCGAACCCGTGCGCCCAAGTCGCCCTCTGGCTGAGCGCACAGCGCCACACCAAAGGCTTCGCGAAGCTCGGTAAACAGCGGGTGTACGTGATCCAGCGCCGTCCATAGCGTGACGTTTTCAGCAGGCAGCGCTTTGCAGGCGCTGGCGACGCAGTGACGAACCAGCTCCGCGTGGGCGTTGGCAGCCCCTTCTAAACCTAGCAGGGGCGCCAAGCGCGTTTTGGCCTGCCCCGCCAGCGGGGCTTTGGCGAGCAGGTGCAGGTGGGGCGTTTCAGCGGGCATCGCGATACTCCTTGGCGAGTTGGGTTGCGCTCACGCCGCGCCAGTAGCGATAGCGCAGTCGCCACATCAGGCGGATGGTTTTCCAAGCGCCGAACTCATCCCAGCGCCTGCCCGAGCTTATCACTTTCGCCGTTAGGCAGGCGGGGCGCGATACCTGTTTGAGTCGTTTGGAGAGCGCAATGTCTTCCATCAGCGGCTGTTCGGGAAAGCCCTCGATTGCCTTGAAGCTAGCGGTGTTTACAAACATGCCCTGGTCGCCGGTGGCAATGCCGGTTAACCGCGAGCGCTGATTCATCATCCAACTCACCACGGGCAGCCAGCGGCTACGACCTGAAAGCGCAATATCAAAGCGTCCCCAAGCGTGGTGGATGAGTGCATAGGTTATCTGCTCAACGGCGCCCTCGGGCAGTAGGGTATCCGCGTGCAGGAACAGCAGCGCGGGCGCACTGGCGTGCTTTGCACCCAGGTTCATTTGCAGTGCTCGCCCTGCTGGGCTGCTGAGCACTCGGTCAGCCAGCGGTTTGGCGATGCGAACGCTGTCATCGGCACTACCGCCATCGACCACGACCACTTCGACCCCTGCTGCAAGGTGCTGGGCGCGCAGAGATTGCAGCGGCACCAGGGCCGCTTCAATACTGTTGGCCTCGTTGAGCATGGGAATAATAATGCTTAATCGAGGCGCTGGGTCAGCCGAGCTCAATGACCGGCCCTCCCGCCGCCTTGGCATCCGCGTGGTCGTGGGTGACCAGCAGTGCAGGCAGGCCTGCTTCATGCAGTTGGCTAAACACCAGCGACCGCATCTCCTGGCGCAGCGCTGTATCCAGCTTGGAAAACGGTTCGTCCAGCAACACCGCTTTGGGTTTGGAGAGCAGCAGGCGCATTAGTGCCACGCGTGCTTGCTGGCCACCGGAAAGGGTGGCCGGGTCGCGGGCTTCAAAGCCTGCCAGGCCCACTTGCTCAAGGGCCTGGCTAACCTGCTGGTGCTTCTCTTTGCTGTGGCGAGGTAGCCCGAAACGCAAGTTGCCGCCCACGTTGAGGTGAGGAAATAGCAGCGGATCCTGAAACAGTAGCCCAATACCACGCTTCTCGGCGGGCAGACCGAGCAAATCACGCTCGCCCAGCCATACGCCGCCGCTGGCGGTAAAATCGCGGTCAAGAAAACCTGCAATATAGGCCAACAAGGTGGATTTGCCCGACCCTGAAGGCCCCATTACCGTGAGCACCTCACCCGGGGCAATAGCGGCATCCACGGCCAGTAACTCTCGGCCTGCCAGGGCGATGCTAATGTGCTCAAGGCGTAGTGTTTGCTCAGGGCTGAGCGGCGCACATAAAGAAGTCGTCACAATGCCTCTCTTAGGTAGCTAGATCACGGCGGTGGGTAGCCAATAAACGGGGCAGCCCTAGCGCAAGCATAAAGCCAATCAACGGCAGGCCCGCCTGCACTAATGCCCAAACACCGATTAAGCGCCGATTGCTGCCAGAGGCAAGCGCTACGGCCTCTGTGGTCACGGTGGTCACACGGCCCGCACCGAGTAACTGGGTGGGTAAGTATTGGCCAATACTCACCGCCAGACCCACCGCAAAGGCCGTTAACAGCGGTGCGAGTAACAGCGGCAGTCGAACCCGCCAAAACGCGGCGCTACGTGATACTCCCAGTGAACGTGCCACCTTTAACCAGCGGGGATCCAGGCGGCGGTAGGTTTCAGCCAGGGAGAGGTACACATAGGGCAGCACAAAGAGCAGGTGTCCCGCGATTACCAAGCCAAGCTGAGGGCGAATGCCCAGGCTTTCCGCCACCACGACCAGTCCAAAGAGGAAGGCGATTTGCGGCACTAGTAGGGGTAAATAGAGTAGCCATAACGCGCGCTTGGGTTGAATATGCTGGCGGTGCTCATTTTCCAGCGTTGCCAGCACCAGTGCTGTGGCGATCGTGGTGGAAATCAGCCCAATCAGCGCGGTATTGATAAGCGGTGTGACCAGCATAGGGCCGCTGCGTTGCCAGTGATCCAGCGTAAGCATTTGCGGCAGCAGCTCTGGAAAACGCCAAAAACCGGCCAGTGAAAATAGCCCCAGGCCAAGCAGTGACGCCATCGCGGTGATACTAGAAAGCAGTAACGCCGAGCGGCCAAACACGCGCAGGGCGATTTCACCCTGTCGGCGGCTGCCATTGGTCAGCCAGCGCCGTGTCAGCACGCGGACTAGTTGCTCCAGCAGCCACCAGCAGAGCAGTGCAGCGAGGGTGACGCCCAACTGCAGCACCGCTCCCGCTGAGGCCATAAAGCGTTGGCTAATATCCGGGTCGTTGAACCAACTCAAGATAGACACGCTCAGCGTGGGGGGCAGCTTCGGGCCTAGAATCAGCGCCATATCGACCACCGAGGTAGCGTAGGCGATCACCGCATACACCGGCAGGCGAATCAGTGGATAGAGCGAAGGCAGTACCGTTTTTAACCAGCCAATAGTGGGCGAGTATCCCAGCGAGCGCGCCAGCATCAGGCGCTTCTCGGGCGCTAATTGAGGCAGTACCGCCAGGCTCATCAACAGCAGAAAGGGCACCTCTTTTAGCACCAGTCCCGCCATCAGTGAGAGCCCCCAGGGATCGTTGATGATCAGCGCATCCGGGGGGCGCTCCCAGCCAGTTAGCGATGGCGATATCAACCGTGCCATCAGACCTGATGGAGCAATCAAAAAGGCAAACCCAAAGGCGAGAGCCGCATGAGGAATAGCGAGCAGGGGGGATACCAACCGCCGAATAGCTCGGTCTAACCAGGTGCCACGGCTGGCGGCCAAAAACAGCACCACAATCGCCAGCGCCACGGCCGAACTCACCAACCCGCTGGCAAAGCTCACCGCCACCGAACGGCCTAGCCCCGGCTGGGCGAACAGCATCTGCCAAGGGGCGAAGCTGGCGCTATACCCGCCTAACGCAGGCAAATAGCCAAACGCGGGCAGCAGCACCATTAGCAGCCCTGCGCCGACCGGCAGTACGAGCAGGGCAACGATCAGCGCCGGGGCCAGACGCAGCATCGCCTAGTTAACGCCGTAACGCTCAAGCCAAGCGTCTTGGAGCGCGGTCATCCAGCTGGGGTGCGGTTCAGGCAGGGTGTTAGATAGCGCGTCCGCCGGTAGCTCGGAGGGATGGCGATCCCCCTGTTCGAACAGCGACTGGTTCTCGGCGTCGAGCTGCTCAATATCAAGTACGCTGCGGTCGCCCCACATCGCTAGCGACTGCTTTTGTGCCTGAGCTTGCGGGGAGAGCAGGAAGTTGGCAAGCACCATGGCCCCGGCTTTATGAGGTGAGTTGTAGGGAATCGCCACAAAGTGGACGTTACCCAGGGTACCGCCCTCCAGCACATAGCTGCGCACGCTGTCGGGCAGTTCATACTCCATCACCGCGACGGCAGCGTCGGTGGGGTAGAAAGAAAACGCCAGACTTAACTCGCCGTCGCTCATCAAGGTGCGCAGGTTGGGGCCCGAGTCGGGAAAGGCGCGCCCGCTGCGCCACAGGTGCGGGTGCAGCGCATCCAAATAGGCCCACAGTGGCTCGGTCACAGCCTCGAAATCGCTTTCTGAAACCGGCTGGTAAAGTGCCTCGTCCTGTTCGGTAAGCTCGATCAGCGCCTGCTTTAAAAAGGTGCTACCGGTGAAGTCGGGAATACGCGGATAGCTGAACTGGCCGGGATTCTCTCTAGCCCAGGCGAGGAGTGCTTGCATATCCCGAGGTGGTGTCTCGGTTTGAGCGCTGTCGTAATAAAAGGTGATCTGTGCCTTACCCCATGGAGATTCATAGCCCTCAGTGGGAAGCGTAAAGTCAGTCACCACCTCGGGGTTCTCGTCGGGGTTGGTGAGTGCGAAATTGGGTAGCGCTTCGGCGAAAGGGCCGAACAGTAGATCATTTTCGCGCATGGCAGCAAAGTTCTCGCCATTGATCCAGATTAGATCGATGCTGCCCTCGTCGTGATTACCCGCCTGTTTTTCGGCCAACACCCGCGCCACTGCACTGCCGGTATCGTCCAGTTTGACGTGCTCCACGTCGACGCCGTACTGCGCCTGCAGTTGCTCTGCTACCCAGTCGATATAGCGATTGGTGCGTGTATCGCCCCCCCAGGCGTTCCAGTAAACGGTTTGGCCTTCGGCTTCTGCTAAAACGCCTTGCCAATCATCAGCGGCAGGGTTAGCCATAGTAGGCAACGCAAGCGCTAACATCGCTGTGGCGAGCGTTAGGCGTAAAGGGAGATGTTGAATGGGCATCGCATTTCTCTTTTAGGAATTCAAACGTTATAGAGAGGCTTGCAAGCACTGCAGTTCGCTATGAACGTGATCAATTATCGGCAGCGAGAGGTAGTGCTCAACACGGTCTCGCACGTGGTCAATCACGTTGGGGTCGGTGAGCTCTGCCGACCAGTCTTCACCGCGCTGCTGGCCATCTTTGGCGTTCAAGTGCTGGGCGCGCCACTTGGCACACCAGGTTAATGACCAGAGCCAGGTGGCGCGACGGCAGGCAACCAGGGTGTCGGTGTCGGGCGACGCTTCCATATCGGCTTGCCAGCGACGGTAGAAATTAATCACGTCATTCAGCGATAGTACCGCCCGGCTGTTTACATCCCAGGTAGTGGAGGTGTAGAGGCTGGTGTGGGCGAGATCAATCCCCGGCAGGCCGTAGCGACACTTCTCTAAATCCACCAGCACCGCGCGGCCATCGTCGCGGATCAAGAAGTTGCCAGGGTGGGTGTCAAAGCTAATCAGTGTCGGCGTTGCATCGCTTAAACGGGGGGGAAGTAGATCCAGCTCCTGTTTAATGCGCTGAGTGACTTTGCTCGAAAGCTGCGCATCGGCTAACCAGTTCGCTTGCTGGCGAACTTCTTCTATCATCGCCTGCCACGGGTCTTCAGGGGCAAGCAGTGGCGCCTGCTTCGCGGCGCTGGGCAGGGGTTGGCTATGCAGGCTGGCTAGAGCATCCGCAATGGCGGGAAGATCTTCTGGCAGTTGCGCCAAGCGGCCGCGGATCGCTTCGACCAGCAGCCCGCCCCTTGGCAGCGCCTCGTTCGGCGGTAGCGTACTATACAGCTTCGGCGTATGCCCGCCAGGGCTAGAGCGTTGATAACAGGCGGTTTGGTAAGCCAGGTTCTCTTCAGGCGGCAGGTTCATCTGGCTCTGCTTGGGCAGTCGCGCTACCCAGTCATCGCCCTCAATGCGGTGAATCCACACATGATCATGGGCCAGCCCGGTATCCGCCATCGGCGTAAGCTCGTGGTAAACAATCCCGGCCCGCTTTAATTCACTTGCCAGCGCCTGTAAACGCGCTTCAGTCGGTATCGGCATAGAGCAGTCCGTGTTGTTGCTGAATCAGCGATGCCACTTAGTGGCCGTTGTTGTACCAACCTTACACGTTTTGTAAGAAAATGTGGTTAAGTGGGGTGACAGTGGGCCAACAGGTCGCATCAGCTTTCCAGGGACGCAGGAAGAGATGGTTGGATCTTCAGCGCTGTTACACTCCTATTTATCATCGTCTTGGCTTGATTGCTGTATGCAGGAAAATCATGAGTGATGTAAAAATCAGACTATTAACTCTGCAAGATTGGCGGCTCTATAAGTCGATTCGGTTGACCTCTCTTGAAGATTCGCCTGACTCTTTTGGCTCAACGTACGAGCACGAAGCTGCGCTTTCAGACGCTGAGTGGCTGGCGCGTTTGGATCTGGAGTTTCGGGGGTTGGAGGCTCTGCCCTTAGTCGCTGAACTGGCGGGCCATGCGGTTGGGCTCGCTTGGGGGGTAATACATGAGCCGGCTAGTAAGACTGCCCACATCTACCAAATGTGGGTTTCGCCTACGCAGAGAGGAAAAGGCATAGCAAACTCCTTGCTGAGTGAAATCACGGCCTGGGCTTTCCATAAAGGCTGTGAGCGCATAGCTCTTGCGGTAACGGCAAGCAACGAAGCTGCAGTGAGGATGTATCACTCATCTGGATATCTTCCAACGGGATCGCTTGAGGAGTTGAGAAGTGGTTCCGCGCTTATGGTTCAGCCAATGGTTAAGCGGTTGGATAATACGAAATAACACTTAGTCTGAGCGAATCGACATAGTAGCCGACAGTTTTAGCCATGATGTTTCGGATAAATGGGCTAATAGAAGCGATGTGAATAATAGCGGGTTTTGGGGCTTAGGGCTTTACAAGCCAAATGAACCGAAGAGAGCGGGGTGTCTAGAAAAGATCGCTATGAGAGCCGATTCTTGCGAGTTGCAGATTTTCATTTGCCACTCTGTAGATGAGTACGAGATCTGGTTTGATATGGCAATCGCGGAACCCATGCCAGTTTCCTGTTAGCGCGTGGTCTACATGCTTAGGATGTAATGGCTCGCCGCGCTGAAGCTGGGAAATAATGTTTCCGACTTCGAGAATGTCAGCAATGGGCATTTTGGTGACTTTTTTGAAGTCTTTCTTGAACTGCGTTGAGTATTCGAGGCTATACATTGCTTACGTTGGCTTCGGTTAATTCATCCATCATCGTGTTAACCGAAGCGGCTTTGTGCCCTTTACCCTGGATGAGCTCATCAATAGCGGCTGAGGTTGTTTCATTGGGCTGTCGAGCTTTCAGCTCGAAGGGGATGCCGCCATGGTTGATGACTGCACGTGCAAATAGCTTGAGCGCTTGAGAGGGACTAAGGCCAACCTCATCGCAGATAGTAGTGAAGGCAACTTTTGTATCATGATCAATACGTGTGCTGAGCATTTCGCTTTTCATCTTTACGCTCCGTTTGTGTCGCTATGTATTACATAGTAGCACATCGTTTGACGTTTAAGCAGCCCAAAGCTTCTCGGGTTGCCGCTTCTCGCCATAGGCGAATCCTCTATGGCCCTCATCCTGGCCCACTTACTCATATTCGTCAGCGCCTCTAACTCAAGACGGCACCTATGAGGTGCCGTCTTGGGTTGAACTATTTTAACTAATCACTCTTACAAAGCCTCAATCTTCGCCTTCTGCTCTTCCAGCAGTTGCTTGGTGGCTTGGAATTCAGCCAGCTTGCCGCGCTCTTTATCCACCACGGAGACGGGGGCTTTAGCGATAAAGCCGTCGTTGCCGAGCTTCTTCTCGATGCCGCCGATGAGCTTGTCCTGCTTCTCGATCTCTTTGCTAAGACGGGCGATTTCAGCGTCCTTGTCGATCAGATCGGCCATCGGTACCAGCACTTCCATATCGCCCACCAACTGCGTTGCTGAGAGCGGGGCATCATCAGGGTTTTCAAGCCAGGTAACGCTCTCCAGCTTGGCGAGTTTAGACAGGAAGCGACGGTTGCTCTCGAGGCGCTCGGCGTCTTCGGGCTTGCCTTTGGTCAGCAGCACGTCGAGCGGTTTGCCAGGGGCGATGTTCATCTCGGCGCGGATATTACGCACGGCGATGATCACCCCTTTCAGCCATTCGATATCCAGGCTGGCCTGGTCGTCGATTTTGCTCTCATCGGTTTCCGGCCAGGACTGCAGCATGATCGTCGCGCCCTCACCCATATACACGCCTGCCAGCGGAGCAACACGCTGCCAAATCTCCTCAGAGATATACGGCATCATCGGGTGGGCGAGACGCAGAATAGTTTCCAGCACGCGTACCAATGTGCGACGGGTGCCCCGCTTGGCTTCTGCCGTGGCATTTTCGTCCCATAAAACAGGCTTGGAGAGCTCCAAGTACCAGTCACAATACTCGTTCCAAACGAACTCATACAGCGCCTGGGAGGCGTGGTCGAAGCGATACTCCTCCATCGCCTTGGTGACCTGGGCTTCGGTTTTCTGCAGTTGGGAGATAACCCAGCGGTCGGCCAGGGAGAGCTCTACGTCGCTGCCATCTGTACCGCAATCTTCGCCTTCGGCATTCATCAGCACGTAGCGTGAGGCGTTCCACAGTTTGTTACAGAAATTGCGGTAACCGTCCAGGCGGTTCATATCAAACTTGATATCGCGCCCGGTAGTGGCTTGGGAGAGGAAGGTAAAGCGCAGTGCATCGGTGCCGTGGGCTTCAATGCCGTCTTTAAATTCATCCTTGGTGGCTTTGGCAATCGCCTTGGCCTGTTTTGGCTGCATCATATTGCCGGTGCGCTTTTCGAGCAGTTCCTCCAGCGTGATGCCGTCAATCAGGTCGATGGGGTCGAGTACGTTGCCCTTGGATTTGGACATCTTCTGACCCTGACCGTCGCGCACCAAACCGTGCACGTAAACCGTCTTGAACGGCACCTGCTTGGTGAACTTCAGGGTCATCATGATCATCCGGGCGACCCAGAAGAAGATGATATCAAAACCGGTGACCAGCACACTGGTGGGGTGGAAGGTTTCCAACTCCGGCGTCTGCTCTGGCCAGCCGAGGGTGCCGAATGTCCACAGGCCCGAGCTAAACCAGGTATCCAGTACGTCTTCGTCCTGAGTAAGCAGCACCTCGGGGTCGATGGCATGCTTCTCCCGGGCTTCTTCTTCGCTGCGGGCGACGTAGACGTTGCCTTCGGGGTCATACCACGCTGGGATACGGTGACCCCACCAGAGCTGGCGTGAAATGCACCAGTCCTGCAGGTCGCGCATCCAGGCGAAGTACATATTCTCGTAGTTCTTGGGCACGAACTGGATATCGCCACTCTCCACCGCTTCAATAGCGGGCTTGGCGAGAGACTCCACCGCTACAAACCACTGGTCGGTGAGCAGCGGCTCGATCACGTCACCGGAGCGGTCGCCGTAGGGCAAGGTGTTGTTAACCGCTTCGACTTGCTCCAGCAGGCCCAGGGCATCCATATCGGCAACGATCTGCTTGCGCGCTTCAAAGCGATCAAGCCCCGCGTACTTAGCGGGCAGACTGGCATCTTCGTCCGGCTGGGGCTGGCCTTTAAGATCAAAAATTTCGGCCTGCTCAAGAATCGTCGCGTCTTTGGAGAAGACATTGATCAGCAGATGGTTCTGGCGCTTGCCGACTTCGTAGTCGTTGAAGTCATGGGCGGGAGTGATCTTCACACAGCCGGAGCCCTTTTCCATATCAGCGTGCTCGTCGGCGACCACCGGGATGCGGCGTCCCACCAACGGCAGCTCGATAAATTTGCCGACCAGGGAGGCATAGCGCTCGTCTTCGGGATTAACCGCTACACCGGTATCGCCCAGCAGGGTTTCCGGGCGGGTGGTGGCCACGACCAGGTAATCCTTGCCGTCAGTGGTTTTGACACCATCTGCGAGCGGGTAGCGGAAGTGCCAGAAGCTGCCCTGCTGCTCTTTGTTTTCCACTTCCAGATCGGAAATGGCGGTGTGCAGCGTCGGATCCCAGTTGACCAAACGCTTGCCACGATAGATCAGCTTCTCTTCGTGCAGACGCACAAACACTTCCTGAACCGCTTTGTAGAAGCCGTCGTCCATGGTGAAACGTTCGCGAGACCAGTCGACGCTGGCGCCCATGCGGCGTAGCTGGCGAGTAATATGGCCGCCGGATTCATGCTTCCACTCCCAGACCTTATCGATAAATGCGTCACGGCCGAGGTCATGGCGAGTTTTGCCCTCTTCAGCGGCGATTTTACGCTCTACCAGCATTTGGGTGGCGATACCGGCGTGGTCGGTGCCTACCTGCCACAGGGTGTTGTTACCCTGCATCCGCTTCCAGCGCGTCAGGGTATCCATAATGGTGTCCTGGAACGCGTGCCCCATATGCAAGCTGCCGGTCACATTGGGTGGTGGAATCATGATCGAAAAAGGCGTGCCCTGGCCGGTGGGGGCGAAACGGTTGTCGGCTTCCCAGCGCTCGTACCAGCGGGTTTCGATCTGTTCGGGTTGGTAGGTCTTTTCCATGGGGAGTTGGCTCACGGCTGGCGAGAAATGTGCAAAAGAGAAAAATGTATAGCGCAAGAGTATACCGCGTGAGCGGCGTGGCCGTCAGGTGCTACTCACCCTCGATTATTGATCGCTATGGTATGGGCAGAGAACCCGCGCATGGCGAGTAGTCCAAGAATAGGCCCAGGCAGCAGCCACCAGATCACCGCCAATGACTGGCTCGACCACAGCGCGGTGACCAGGGCGATGGAGGGGATGGTCAAGCCAAAGCCTATCGCGTTCATCATCGCCAGCGCCGCCCCTAGCCGCTCGGGCGGGGCGGTGGCGCTGGCCAGCGCAGAGAACTGCGCGGAATCGGCAATCACGCTAATGCCCCATACGCCGAGAAGTGCCAGCAGTAGCCAGGACGATAAACTGCCCAACAGGGGGTAAACCAGACATAGCGCACCAGAGGTTGCCAAGGCGGCACACGCGACTCGATCACTGCCAATATGACGACTCCATTTGCCTGCTAGCACGCAGCCGGGCAGCCCCAGCGCGATGACCGTAAAGCTTAGCCACGGCTGGGCGCCGTTGCTGGCACCCAACCGTTCCAGCTCACGGGCAACCAGAAACGGCACCAGCGCCCACAGCGCGTACAGCTCCCAGCAGTGGCCAAAATAGCCCAGCGCGGCGGCGCGAAAGCGCGGCTGCTTGAACGCGACTAACCCTGCCCAGGGGCGGCCGCTTTTGGCAGTGGCAGGCAAGTGCGGGCCAACGCCTAGCTTGAAAATCATTAGCGCCGCAACCAGCGCCAGCAGTGAAGCCAGCAGCAGTGGCCACTGCCAGGGTAAATGTAGCGTTAAACCGCGCAGCAGGTGCGGTGAGGCAATGCCCAGGGTCAGCATGCCCACCAGCCAACCCAGCGCGGCGCCTGCGTGGCTGGGCGTCCAGCTCACCACCAGCTTCATGCCCAGCGGATAGATACCCGCCAGGCAGAGCCCTGTGGCAAAGCGCGCCACAGCGGCGAGCGTCACGCTCTCGGCCAAGCCAATAAAAGCGGCATTGATCAGCGCACCGAGAACAGCCGATACCGCAAACAGGTGGCTGGCGCGCACGCGGTCGGCCAAACCCGTGGTGGCAATGGCTAGCGTTCCGCTAATAAACCCGGCCTGAACGGCGATGGTGAGCAGGCCCAAATCGCTTTCGCTAAGTCCCACGGCCTCCTGCAGCGCCAAGCCAACGCCATTAACGCTAAACCATAGCGAAGTGCCAAACAGTTGGGCGATGACAATAACGGCCAGAGGGGTGCGGGCTAAAAAAGCGTGGGACAGCATTGGCGCTCTCGTCCTTTGAGTTATTTTTTGTTAAAAGGCGATTGTTCCACCGCCTATTGGATCACTTCAGCGTTTGGCTAGGTTTCGGCAAAGGTGCTGATCAAGTCTTTGTTTTATTATTTTTTACCCACTGCTTACCGGCAGTCGTTAAGCGGTATTTCTGCAAGCGGCTATTGGGCTTATCCGGAATCGTCTGCTCAATCAAGCCTGCGTTCAGGGCCGGTCGCAAGTACGCGTTTCGGAAGTGAGGCAGATGTTTGAGACCCAAAATATCCTGTAGCTCTGCCCTTGTCATTTCGCCCTCCAAGGATTCAAGCAGGCGAGCTACTTCCGGGCTGACTTGGTCGGTGACTTGGTCGGTGACTTGGTCGGTGACTTGGTCGGTGACTGGTGGGGTAGCGCCCAGCCATTCTGCCTCCGGCCTCCAGACGATGACGCTGAATTGATTGCCCGAGGGATCATCCACCAAATCGGTTCGAGGCCATGCCTCAAGCGCTCGTGGAATACCACTGCCCATACCGCGATAGGGTAAGATATGGCTGGCATGTTCGGTGAGCGTAGGATTACGGCGGATGGTCTTACCCCGGCTAATATCCTCAGGGCTCAGGCTGTCCGGTAGGTGCCCAGGACTGACGATCTCCACGCGGTCGGCAAAGACCATCAAGCGGACGGAGGCGCTGGTGAAATAGTCCCAGTGGATCAGGGCATTGACCAGCAACTCTTCTAGCGCTGTTTCGGGAATTTCCAGCTCGCCCAGGGTGTTGAAACTCCGACCATGCTGTACATGGTGCAGGTTGCGTTTGATAAACGCGAAAGCGCCCCGAAACTGCTCCAGTAGCGAGCCCTTGATATCTTCGCTATCCAGGTAGCGAGTATCGTGCAGCGCTGTGCCGGGGAAGGCCACCGCCTTCACCTCAAAGGCGGGGCGCCAGCGCTGGGGGTTGCGACCAAACAGCATCATCCCCGTCAGATTCAGCTCCTGGCCATCGCCCAGGCCTAAGTTCTGCAGCAACTGCTCCCGTGTCAGACCGGTGAACTCGCTGCTCCCGCCGTAGCGGCGATTGAAGTAGCCAGTAAACGCCTTGTCATCGATATCCTGCACCGAGGTACCCGCTACTGGTACTACATCAGCGTAAACCAGCCCGGAGCGCTGGAACATGCGCTGCAGTTCTTCGCGGGAGGTCACATGCCGTTTGTCTGACCCCTGCTTGACCCAGATGCGACCTTGATTATCGAGATACGGTTTGGCCAACCCATCGGGCACTTCTATCACGACTACAATGCCCTGATTTGTCGGCACATTCTCGGTCAGTGGATGCACAGGTGGTCGCACATGCTGGGAAGCGGCGTTGCCAAGCAACTGGTTCAATCGCCGAACCGCCGCGCCATCCAGTCCTGCAATCGAGCCGTCATCATTGACGCCCAGAAACAACCAGCCACCGCCACTGTTGGCAAACGCGGCCAGCTCAGCGGCAAGGCTGTCCGCGTTGGTTGCGTCGCGTTTGAACTGGTGGCGGCTGTCTTCGCCGCATGCAACCATCTCAAGAAGTTCACTTGTCGTCATGGCTTACTTCGCTTCAGCTCGCGAGAGAGGTGTACATTTAAGCGTCCGGCTAAGCCCCTCCGCATTGGATGCATTGCGCTTACCCCAATTTATGCGGCACAACCTCATGGCCCATTTCTTTATAGCGCTGCCAGCAGGCGCGTTTGGCGACCAGCATTTGTTGGTGCTGGTTAATGATCTCGGCAATTCGCGCGTAGTTTTCTACGCCGTCGGGAATATCGGGGTGCAGGTTGAGTAGGGCGGTCTCTTCCGTGGGCACCGGTAACTGCTGCCAGCCTAGTGTGATGGGTACGCTGGCGGCCATTTCGCTATCTTCCAGGGCGTGGGGTAAATAGGCGTCCGGGCGGAAATTCCATAGCGCGTCGTCAGCTTGCTCGGCCAGGACTCTGTCTTCGCAGTGCAGATGCAGGCGGTAGCCTTTACGCCAGATGGTCTCGGCCAGTTTGCAGGCAAACTGCAAGCGCGCTTCCAGGGTGGTATCGGGCAGAATGTAGAAATCAATGCGCGCCATAACGGTTCCAGGTAAAACGATTGCAGATACGTCGATTACAAACAGCACCGCCGCATGAGTGCGGCGGTGCTGAAAAGATAAGCGTTGGTTTTAAAACCGCTTAAACCAGCTGGGTGAGCCAGCCGTACTTATCTTCGCTGCGGCCGTACTGCAGGTCGAGCAGCTTGGTACGAATGCGCATGGCGATCTCATTGTTGCCACTGGCGGCTAGCTTGATACGCTCATTTTCGGAAACCAGTTCGCCCACCGGGGTGATCACTGCGGCGGTACCGCAGGCAAACACCTCGGTGATCTCGCCGGAGGCCGCACCTTCACGCCACTCGTCAATGCTGATCGGGCGCTCTTCAGGCGTTAGGCCTTCATCTTTGGCCAGGGTGAGTACCGAGTTGCGGGTCACACCTTCCAGAATAGTGTCGGTCAGGCGCGGGGTGACCAAGCGGCCATCTTTGAAGACGAAGAACAGGTTCATGCCGCCCAGCTCTTCCACCCACTTGTTTTCAGCGGCATCCAGGAACGCGACCTGACCACACTGGTGGGCTTCGGCCTCTTTCTGCGCGGCCAATGAAGCGGCGTAGTTGCCGCCACACTTGGCAAAGCCGGTGCCGCCGGGGGCCGCACGCTTGTAGTTAGACGAGAGCCAGATCGATACCGGGGCAATGCCGCCTTTAAAGTACGCCGCCGCGGGGGAAGCGATCACGTAGTAGTCGACTTCGTGGGCGGGGCGAACGCCCAAGAAGGCTTCTGAAGCGATCATAAACGGGCGCAGATAGAGGCTGCACTCATCAGAAGCGCTGGTGGGTGTCGGCACCCAGGCTTGGTCTTGTGCTAGCAGCGCTTTTAGCGAGCCGATAAAGTCTTCGTCGGATAGCTCAGGCAGTGCCAAACGACGGGCACTGCGGCGGAAGCGCTCGGCGTTTTTCTCCGGGCGGAACGTCCAGATTGAACCGTCGGCGTGACGATAAGCTTTGATGCCCTCAAAAATCTCCTGGCCGTAATGCAGCACAGAAGCAGCCGGGTCGAGGGTTAGCGGGCCGTAGGGACGCACCTGATGGCCGTGCCAGTCGGCGTCTACGGTCCAGCGCACATGGGCCATGTGATCGGTAAAGTGTTTGCCAAAGCCGGGGTTTTTGAGAATGCTGTCACGGATCTCATCGGCTATCGGCTGGTTGGATGGCAAAATCTCAAAGTTAGTGGGCACGGCATGTTCTCTCTACTTGATCCAAGCCCTGAAGGGCAAATATAGGCGTCGTAATGTAAGCGTTAAAGTGGGCGTAGCGTGTGCCTTGAGATAAGGCACACGCTAATGTGTTTAGGTGTAACGGTTGCGTCAAATAAAGGCAACCGTTGATTGCCTGATTGTGTTGTTAGACGTCGCTATTTTCTACTTGGGCGTCTGCTTCACGGTCAAGCAGATACTGGGTTAACAGCCCAACGGGGCGTCCGGTAGCGCCTTTTTGCTTGCCGGAGTGCCAGGCGGTGCCGGCGATATCCAGGTGCGCCCAGGGGAAGTGGTCGGCAAAGCGGGATAAGAAACAGGCGGCGGTGATAGTACCTGCCGGGCGGCCGCCAATATTGGCCAGATCGGCAAAGTTGGATTCCAACTGCTCCTGGTACTCATCCCATAGCGGCAGGTGCCAAGCGCGATCCCAAGCCCCTTCACCTGCGTCTAATAGATCAAGCGCTAGGTCATCGTCGTTAGAGAGCAGGCCGGTGGCGTGGTGGCCCAGGCCGACAATGACTGCGCCGGTGAGGGTGGCAATATCGACGACGCTGGCTGGGGTAAAGCGCTCGGCGTAGGTCAACGCATCACACAGCACCAGGCGGCCCTCTGCGTCGGTATTCAGCACTTCGACGGTGAGGCCTTTCAGGGTTTTGATGATATCGCCGGGCTTGGTGGCGTGGCCGTCGGGCATGTTTTCCGCCGCGGCGACGATAAATACCAGGTTGAGTTTGGGTTTGATCGCCAGTAAGGCTTTAACGGTGCCGAAGACGCTGGCCGCGCCGCACATGTCGAACTTCATTTCGTCCATGCCTTCGCCGGGCTTGAGCGAAATACCGCCGGTATCGAAGGTAATGCCTTTGCCGACCAGCACATGGGGCGCTTCGTCGGCGTTTTCGGCGCCCTGGTACTTCATTACGATCAGGCGTGTCGGCTCGTTGCTGCCGCGGCCTACGGATAGTAGCGAGCCTGCGCCCAGGGCTTCCAGTGCTTCTTCATCAAGAATATCAACCTCTAACGCGCCTGCTGAGTCGCGCCCCAACTGCTGCGCCTGCTCGGCTAAGTAGCGGGGGGTGCAGATATTGGCGGGCAGGTTACCCAGGGTGCGGGTGTAGTTAACTCCCTGACCAATGGCGTTGCCCACTAATGCGCCTTGCTTGACCTGCGGAACCGCGTCAGCATCGCTGATAATTAATGTCAGCTTGGTAAGGCTGGGCGCTGGCGCAGGTGACGATTTGAACTGATCGAAGCGATAAATAGCTCGCTCAACGGCTTCCATCACCTTGCGCGCTTTCCAGGCCGCGTCGCGATCGGCCAATGGGATATCACCAAACACCACGCTGGCTTCGTCGATCGGCAGTTTCACCAACGCGGTCATGGCCGCATCCAGCGCCTTGATGAAGGCCGCTTCCTGACATTTTTCGCGCTCACCCAAGCCCACCAGTAAGATACGTTCGGCGCCCAGGCCCGGTGCAAAGGGTACCATTTGCACGTTGCCCAGCGCGGCGTCAAAGTCGCCGCGTTCCAGCAACTGACCGATTAGGCGTTCACTGGCGTCGTCCAGTTTGGCGACAGTGGGCAGTAGGTCGCCCCCTTTAAAAACCGGCACCAGCAGACAAGGTGTTTCAGCTTTGGCTGGGTTTGCGGTCTGAACGGAAAATTCCATGACGGCTCCAACAAGACAAGCATCGAGGGATTCGGGATAATGCCCCGTTGCTTTTGATTTTGAAAAGGGACTGTGAACAGTTTGATTAGTGTACCCAAGCCATCCGCTTATTGCATGGCATCCTGCACGTCTAGCCGGAGAGCGCGTTGATTTTATTTCGGTATCTAACTCGCGAAGTGTTACTCACCATGTCAGCGGTTGCTGGCATTCTGCTGCTGGTGATCATGGGGAGCCGCTTTATCCGCTATTTTTCGGACGCAGCGGAAGGCGATATCCCTGTCACCATGTTGGGCAGCCTGATGATGTTTCACCTGCCTGGCTTTATGGAACTGATCCTACCGCTGTCGTTTTTTCTGGGCATCCTGCTCGCTTACGGGCAGCTCTATATGAACAGTGAGATCACCGTAATGGTTGCTTGCGGGATGAGCCCCACCCGGCTGCTGAAAGTGACCCTGCTGCCCGCCAGCGTGGTGGCCGTGCTGGTAGGCATCTGCAGCCTGTGGTTGACGCCTTTGGGGGCGCTGCAAACCGAAACTGCGCTGGAAGAGCAGCGCAGTCGTCTGGATGTTTCGGTACTGGCCCCAGGGCGCTTTCAAGAGTTCGGCGGTGGCCGTACCGCCTATATAGGCAGCTTCTCCAGCGATGGCAGGGAAATGCAGGACGTGCTGGTACACGAACAGAACCAGCCCGGCGACGAAGGTACCCACGACTATGTGACCCGCGCGGCATCGGGTTATCAAGAAACCCGGCTCGAAACCGGCAGCCGTTTTCTGGTGCTGGATGATGGCGAACGTTATGGGGTGACGCCAGGCCAACAGAACGCCGAACGCCTTACCTTTGAGCGCTATACGTTGCGACTGGGGCTGAATCGCGATCGGCAGGAACTCGACTCCTTGGAGTATGCCACCACTCCTGCACTATGGAGCGACCCCAACCCCCGTGCCCAGGCTCAATGGCAGTGGCGTGCGGGTCTGCCATTAATGGTGTTTGTGCTGGCCTTGATGGCGCAGCCGCTCTCCCGGGTTAATCCACGCCAGGGGCGCTTTGGCAAATTGCTCCCCGCCGTCTTTTTATACGTCGCCTATCTCAGCCTGCTGCTGGCAGTGGTCGATGCCATTGGCAGCGGTACCTGGCCGACTACGTTGGGTGTGTGGCCGGTACACGGACTGTTCTTAGGATTGGGCCTGCTAATGCTGTGGCGCTCGCAACGTAAGGGGATGCGCTGATGGTGCTTGATCGTCTTGATCGTTACATTGCCCGCAACGTACTGGCGGCCATTGTCGTCGTTCAGTGTGTGCTGCTGGGGCTGGATATTACCATCGCCTATATCGATGATTTAGGCGATGTTCAGGCGGGCTATACCGCCTTTGATGCGCTCCTTTATCTGCTAATGCGCACGCCTTGGCGTTTCTATCAGTACGCACCGGTGGCGGTGTTGATCGGTGCACTCATTGGCTTGGGCAGCATGGCCTCTAGCAATGAGCTCACCGTTATGCGCGGCGCTGGCCGCTCCCTGGCACGCATAGTGTGGGGCGTGATGAAGCCAGTGCTGGTGGTCGTTGTTGTGGTACTGCTGGTCGCTGAGTATGTCAGCCCGCGCACCGAGCAGTATGCCGAGGCGTGGCGATTGGAAAAGCTTCAGGGCGAAGGCGCTATGCTGACCAGTCGCAGCGGCTGGCAGATCGAGGGTGACAGCGTCTACCGTTTCGGGGCGATTCGTGCCGATGATGTGGTGCTCGATTTAACCCGCTATCGCTTTGATGACCGCCAGCTTGTCGAAGCCACCTACGCCCAGCGAGCACGTTGGGAAGGCGATGCCTGGCGGCTGGAGAATGTGGCGACCACACGTATTTATGCCGACCACACCGAGTCCGAACAGACGGCAAGCATGGGCTGGGAAACGTCCTTTACCCCCACCCAGTTAGAGCGGCTGCTGCGCGATATCGAGAGTCAGGCACCCAGCGAACTGTGGGCCTATGCCCAGTTCCTTGAAGCGCAAAACCTGCAGAATGACCAGGCGCTGCTCTATTTTTGGCAGAAGATGCTGATGCCGCTCACTATGGGTTCACTGGTATTGATTGCCGCTTCTTTCGTGTTTGGCCCGCTGCGCACGGTGGCAGCAGGCACCCGGGTGTTTTATGGCGTTGTCACCGGGCTGAGCTTTAAGTACGTTCAAGATCTGCTAGCACCCGCCTCGACGATTTTTGGCTTCTCGCCCGTCTGGGCGGTGCTGGTGCCGACACTGGCGTGCGCGGGGGTCGGGATCTACTTTCTACGTCGCAACGGTTAATGCCGCATCGGCAGCGCTGCTACTTATCGCTTAAAAACCGCTAAAAACCAGCCAGGAGCTGAGCAAGAATGAGGGAAACACGACGCTTTACTCAGTTGGACAGCGTATGGCCAGCGGGCCTAGGTCGCCGTTTAGGCGCCATGCTGTACGATGGCTTTTTGGTCACCGCGATTTGGATCGCGGTGACGGTCGTTCATATGCTGTTTTTCCGCTATGTGCTGGGTCAGCAGCCCGAAGAGATTGGCACCACGGCCAGTGATATTTGGAGCCTGCGCCTTATGCTGGTGTTTTTTGTCACGCTGTTTTTTGTTTTTTCCTGGTCGCGCGGGGGGATGACCTTGGGTATGCAGGCGTGGCGGCTGAGGGTGCAAACGGCAGAAGGCCGTTCGCTGAATCTGAAGCAGTGTCTAATCCGCTGCGCGGTGGCGTGGCTCTCACTACTGGCATTTGGTTTGGGCTACTTATGGGTGCTGTTTGATCAACAGCGGCGTAGCTGGCCGGATATTGCTTCCAACACGCAAACGGTGGTTTTGCCGAAAAAATAATTGCATCGGGCATCGGCCATTTTTTTGGAAAAAGCGTCGCTTCGACAATATCTTATCGCGCTCCCTATATTTTCTAAGACGAATGGCTAGCAAAAAGCAGTAATTTCTACTTGATAAGATGTATGCGAATCATTTACATTCATCTCATGATTTCCATGAGGTGTCGCCATGTACGTTTGCGTGTGCAAGGGAGTAACCGACCATCAGATTCGCCAGCACGTTAGCGACGGAGCGCGCAGCTGGCGAGAAGTACGCGAGGCAACCGGCTGCGCAACGCAGTGTGGTAAGTGCGCGTGCTACGCTAAAACGATTACCCGCGATGCCGTTCAGGAAGCGCGTCAGGAAGCCAATATGGGGCTCGCTTACGCCGTGTGACGCGAATCACTATTGTTAGGGTTATCTTTAGCAAATAACTGATTTACTTGAACTTTTAATCATCTTATCTATACTCTCAGAAACGCTGGGGGTATAGCTATGTGCGTCTATACTCTTCTCCAAACGTAACTGCTTGATCGTATTGTCTAAACTAGATTAAACATCAGCATTACAGTAGAAAAGGTGACGTTATGAAAGGTGATACGAAAGTTATTGAGCATCTTAATAAGGCGCTCGGCAACGAACTGGTTGCGATCAATCAGTACTTTTTGCACGCCAAAATGTATAAAGATTGGGGTCTTAAAGCCCTCGCCAAATGGGAATACGATGAGTCCATCGAAGAGATGCAGCACGCTGACAAGATCATCGAGCGCATCCTGTTCCTTGAAGGCATCCCTAATCTGCAGGATCTGGGCAAGCTGCACATCGGTGAAAACGTCAAAGAGATGCTCGAAAGCGATCTAAAAATCGAGCACGATGGCCGCAACGACTACATCGAAGCGATCACCTATTGCGAGAGCGTTAAAGACTACGTTACCCGCGATATGCTGCGTGACCTGCTCGCCGACGAAGAAGATCATATCGACCACATCGAGACGGAACTTGGTTTGATCGACAAGGTGGGCATCCAGAACTATATGCAGCGCCAAATGCAGATGGCAGGCGACGAGTAAGTCACTTGCTGTTGCTCGCTTAATAAAAGCTAGCCACCCACACTAGATAGTAAGAAGCCAGTCAGTACTCACTGACTGGCTTTTTTTATTCTCAGACATTCCAATCCTCAAAGCGCTTTCGGCTTCCCAGCTCTACCCCCTCTTTCTGTGAAGACCTGAGTTCGAATGTCATAAGCCTGACACGGTCATGCTGTTTGATAGTCCAGTTGATGCTGCACGTTTAATAACTTAACCAGATGTTTCTTCGGCTTAGGCAAGGACTCAACCCTCATCATGACATTGACACGTACACCCTCACTGTTGGCGCTCGCTATTACGCTGGCTGCTTCACATTCGGTCAGCGCGGCGGATAAGCACTTCAACCGCATTGCCAGCTTCGCTATCCCCAGTAACATGACGGAAGGCGAAGATCGTAGCCGGGAAACCTCGGCGGAAATTATCGCTGCCTCAGGCGATGGTATGACGCTGGTTTACTCGGACAGCCCGCTGGGCGTGATCGGGCGCATCGATATTAGCGACCCTGCTAATCCGCAGCCGCTGGGCAATATTGATGTCGGTGGCGAGCCCACCGCAGTGACGGTGCTCGGCAATATTGTCTATGCCGGGGTGAATACCTCGGTCTCTTACAGCGAGCCTTCCGGGCAACTGCTCACCATCGATATCGATAGCGGTGAAATACTGGCCTCCTGCCCCTTGAATGGTCAGCCCGACAGTGTGGCCGCCGCATCAGCGCCCGAGGGGCGTTTCGTTGCCGTCGCTATTGAGAACGAACGCGATGAGGACGCTGGCGACGGTCGAGTGCCGCAGATGCCCGGCGGGTCTGTTGCCCTGGTGGAGATCAACGATGCAGGGGAGGTTAACTGTAACAGCCTACTCTATGCCGATGTGACCGGGCTTGCCGAGATCGCCCCCGAGGATCCTGAGCCGGAGTTTGTTGATATTAATGCCTTAGGTGAGATTGCGGTCACCCTGCAAGAGAATAACCACCTGACGGTGATCGACCATACTGGCAAAGTGGTGTCGCACTTCAGCGCCGGGTCGGTGGATCTGGACGGGATTGATGCCAGCGATGATGGTGCGCTGATCTTTAATGAGCAGCAGGCTCAGCGCTTGCGTGAGCCGGATGCGCTGCAGTGGATTGATAGCGACCACTTTGCCATTGCCAATGAGGGCGATATGGATGGCGGCTCCCGAGGCTGGAGTATCTTCCATAAAAGCGGCCGCTTAGTGTATGAGTCTGGGGCGGATTTCGAGCACGCCGTGATTGAGGTTGGCCACTACCCCGATAAGCGCTCGGATGCCAAGGGCAGCGAGCCGGAAGGGATGGAGTTTGCGGTGTTCGATGGCACACCCTATGTATTCTTGCTCTCTGAGCGGGGTTCGCTGGTGGGTGTTTACGACGTTAGCAATCCTGCCGAGCCGCAGCTCACCCAGCTACTTCCCTCGGGGCTTTCCCCGGAAGGCGCGGTGGCGATTCCTAGCCGCGGCCTGCTGGCTACCGCCAACGAGACGGATCTGGGTGAAGAGGGCGGCCCGCGCTCCCATGTCATGATCTACCAGTATCAAGACTCGCCAGCGGTCTACCCCACGCTCACCTCGGCGGGCAGCGACGAGCTGATCGGCTGGGGGGCGCTCTCTGGCATGGTCGCCGCTGATGGCGTGCTCTATGCGGTCAACGACAGCTTCTACAGCGCTCAGCCGCGGATTTTTACCATTGATCCTTCCACATCGCCCGCGCGGATTACCGCTGCGTTGGATGTGACCCGTGATGGTGAGCCTGCGCTGGGGCTTGATATGGAAGGTATTACCACCGATGGCGAGGGGGGCTTCTGGATCGCTTCCGAAGGCAATGACAAAGGGCTTGCCAACACCCTCTATCATGTTGGTGCTGACGGTGAGATTGATCAGGGTATTGCGCTACCCGAGGTGCTTGCCCAGCAGGCCCTCAAGTGGGGATTGGAGGGCGTTACCCGGATCGATCGTCAGCTCTGGTTGGCGGTACAGCGACCTTGGCAGAATGACCCTAAAGGGTTGGCGAAACTGTTGCGCTACGATCTCGACAGCGGCGAGTGGGGCGCTGTCCACTACCCGCTGGAGCGTGTCGATGAAGGGTGGGTCGGCCTGTCTGAGATTACCGCGTACCAAGGCAACCTCTATCTGATCGAGCGCGACAACCACATCGGCGCAGATGCTCAAATTAAGCAAGTGACCCGGGTCGCTTTGGACGGCCTGGTGCCAGCGCCACTAGGCGGTGAGCTACCGGTGGCTGAGAAACACCTCGTGCGTGATCTGATTCCCGATCTGGCCAGCTACAATGGTTTTGTAGTGGACAAGATCGAAGGGATGGCCATCAATGAGCAGGGCCATGCTTGGCTGGTCAGCGACAACGATGGTGTCGATGATAGTTCCGGCGAGACCTACTTCTGGTCGATACCGCTGTAGTAGTTACTTGCCTGAATTAATCTATACCGCAGCAGCATGGAAGCAATACACACATGAGGAGTAGGAGAGTAAAGGTAGGATAAAAGATTGGAGAAAAATCGAGGGCACGCATCAAGCACGATTATGTGGCTGATGTGTGCCCTTTTTTTATGACGTGGCTCTTGTGTGAATAGCGTCCTGTGACGATAGTGGCGGTAACGTTATGGAGCGTTTAATTATTTAGCTGCAATCGCCTCACCGTTGTCTCCAAACTGGCTCGGTACCGGCTCATCAACGGCAAAGGTCGCCCGGCTTAGGCGGCGTACACGCTTCATAAACAGTGCAATGCAGATCAGTGTGCCCAGTGCCGCCACCACATAGCTTAGCTGGAGTGGCAGACCAAAACCGATCGGCGCATAGGCTAAGTAGGTGAACGTGGCCATGGTCATAAAGGTGGCCGGGATCGAGGTAATCCAGTGAGGCTTGCGCGACAGCACCAGGTACATGGTACCTACCCACAGCGCAATCACGGCGGTGGTTTGGTTCGCCCAGGAGAAGTAGCGCCACAGCAGCGTGAAGTCCATATGCGTTAAGGCGTAGGAGACCACAAACAGCGGCAGGGCAACCATGACACGCTTCACAATCGGCTTTTGATCGATCTTGATGTAGTCGGCAATGATCATCCGTGCGCTACGAAAAGCGGTATCGCCCGAGGTGATCGGCAGCACGATAACGCCGAGTACCGCCAGGGTGCCACCGATCGCGCCGAGCATGGTGGTCGACACTTCGCTGACCACCGCGGCAGGGCCACCAGCAGCCAATACATCAGAGAGTGACTGGTCGCCGTAGAACAGGCTCATGGCGGCAGCCGCCCAGATCATCGCGATAATACCTTCGGTGATCATCATGCCGTAGAAGATTTTGCGCCCGTTGGTTTCGTTTTGCGTGGTGCGCGAAATAATGGGGGTTTGAGTGGCATGGAAGCCGGAAAGTGCGCCACAGGAGATGGTTAAAAACAGCAGCGGGAAGATCGGCGCGGCGTCGGGGTGCATGTTCTGGAACGAGAGCTCGGGAATCGGAGCGCCGGTGACAACCAGACCAATACCGATACCTGCAGCGCTGAACAGCAGCAGAGCACCAAAGTAGGGGTAGATACGGCCGATCACCTTATCAATCGGCAGCAGCGTGGCGATCAGGTAGTAAATAAAGATGGCGACAACGATCAGCGTCAGCGACAGCGAGGTCATATTGGCCAGCAGCGCTGCGGGGGAGGTCACAAAGACCGTACCCACCAGCAGAAGCAGCAGAATCGCGAAGCCATTGACGACGTGCTTCATCGCTTTACCCAGGAACTTGCCGGCCAGCTGCGGTAAATGGGCGCCGTGGTTCCGGATCGAGATCATGCCGGTCAGGTAATCATGCACGGCGCCAGCAAAGATGCAGCCAATTACAATCCACACAAAGGCCACAGGGCCATACAGCGCGCCGAGGATCGGGCCAAAAATAGGGCCAACGCCGGCAATGTTTAATAACTGGATAAGCGAGTTGCGCGTCGTGTTCATCGGCACATAGTCGATGTTATCGCGCATGCTGAAGGCGGGCGTCTGGCGTTTACGGTTAGTCACAAACACGCGTTCAACGAACTTCCCATAGGTAAAGTAGCCCGCTATTAGCAGCAGGATCGATACAATAAAGGTGATCATCTAAGGTACCTAGAGCAGTAAGGGGATGGGCTAGCATGCTAATGAGCACACAAGCAGGCACTTCTTTAGCAGGGCTGAATTTACAGATAAGTGCTATAAAATCACAGTTAGACTTTAGTGGGCCGAAAACAAAAACGGACAGCCAGGGCTGCCCGTTTTCTCTTATCAGCGGCGTCTGACGTTGCGACCCCGTTTTTACCAATGAACTTTTTTTAAGTCTCACTCATTAAGATTCAACGACGCCGCAGGCCATCCGTGTGCCGCCGCCGCCCAGGTGGGGCTCATCTGTGTAGGTGTCGCCACCTTCATGAATCATGAGGCTGCGACCCGGCATATCTTCCATGCTCAAGCGTGGCGCCAAGACAGGAAGATTGGCCTCGCCCTCTTCATTAACGGTTAGTACAGGAAGGTCGCCCAAATGACCTTCGCCATAGGGGCCCTGGTGGGTGCCGGTCTCTTCGGGGTCATAGTGGCCACCTGCTGAAAGTGCAGCCGTCATTTCGCCACTATCATTCTCGGCAGGATCACAGCTGGCGTTTTGGTGAACGTGAAAACCGTAAACGCCGGACTCAAGATCCTTCAGCGAAGGCGTTAGCAATAAACCGTGATCCGTATGTTTAAGCGATACGGTGCCAATCGACTCTTCAACCCCTTCGGCGCTGACCTTATGCATCTCAACATCAAGCGTTTCATTGGCTTGTGCTGCTGCACTGACAAGCAGTAGCGAAGCGGCAAGAGCGGTAAGTGGTGTCGTATAGCGCATGTTGATCTCCTTCCAAATCCATGGAAACGCTGTGGTAGCGTTGCTTATTCAAGGTAGCTGGCAAGCCGTTACTTTGCCACCCGCCTAGCGAAGATCTGCTGAGATATGGTGTAAATTCAGTAAAGTAGCCGTCAGTGCTTGCGTCCGTGGCACCAGCGTATCGAGTAAGCAGTACTCCTCATCAGTATGCATCTTCGCCCCCACCGGGCCGAGGCCACACAGCGTGGGAATGCCCAAGCTGGCCGTCCAGCCCGCATCGGAACAGCCGCCGGTGAATTCACCATCAACAGCAAAACCAACGTTTTTAGCCTGAGATTGGTAAAGAGCAAACAGTTCGCTGCTCATACGCTCTTCGAGAGGGTAGAACTCCGATGTCTGCTCGATGGTGGCTAGCGTGCCGGGAATATCAGGTTCGGCGATTATCGCCTCAATGGCTTGATAAAGCTGGTCACGCTGGGCGGTGGTGACAAAGCGGGTATCCAGCTGTGCAGACGCAGAAGGCGCGACGGTGTTGCGTGATACCCCGCCGGTGATGGTGCCCACATTGGTGGTAATGCCTGCCTCGTAATCGGTCAACGCATGCAGTTTGATGATTTTATGGGCGAGCGCTTCGATGGCGCTGGCGCCATCAGCATGGCTAACGCCGGAGTGGGCGGCTTTGCCGGTGACGTTGATTAAAAAACCAGCGCCCCCTTTTCGGCCAGTGACCACATTGCCGCTGACGCGCCCAGGCTCGACGTTCAATACGGCACGTGCCCCCTGGGCGGTGGCTTCGATGAACGCCCGACCATCTGGCGAGCCAATCTCCTCATCGGCGGTAAATAGGGCGCGAACGGGCAGCGGGCAGTGGGGCAGGCGGCTTAACGCGCGTAGCACAAAGCAGTTCATCACCAGGCCGCTTTTCATATCGGCAACGCCAGGGCCAAAGCCAAGGTTCTCTTTTTGCGTATAGCCTCGGCTTGCCACGGTGCCGGTAGGAAAAACCGTATCCCGGTGGCCCATAAGTAGTGCATGACCTTGGCCAGCCTCACCCAGTTGAACCTCTAAAATATCGCCTGAGTCTGGGCGTTGATGGCGTATCACCGTGATGCCATCCTGCTCAAGCCACTGGGTAATCAGGTCAGCCACCTCATCGTTACCGGCTTTGTCGTAGCTATTGGAGTCGATATTGACCAGGGCCGCTAAGCAGTCAACCATTGCCTGCTGCTGCCCCTCCAGCCAATCACACGCTTGTTGTATTAGTGGCTCTTGCATGACGCTCGCTCCTTATGAATCTCTGCACCTTGGGCACTCAAATCCCAGAATAGACCTGCCATTAATATAAGCGCTTCTGAGGCAATGCTTCCCAACAGGTGTTCATCGGGGGCGTGTTGCGAACAGGAGGGGTAGGAGTGGGGAACCCATAGTGTGGGTAAGCCCAGCGTCTCGGCAAATACATCGTTGGGTAACGAGCCGCCCAGGTTAGGCAGTAGCGTGGGCGTTTTATGGGTCGATAGCTGCATCGAGGTTAACGCCCAGCTCACCCAGGGGTCTTCAGGATCAAGCCGAGTTGCATTCATCTGTGACATGCGCGCCGCGCTCACTTCAATATCGTGATAGCCGTGTTGATCCAGATGATGGCGTAAATGGGCTAGAAAGTTATCCTGGTCGCTGCCCACCACATAACGCAGCTGGCAGTGGGCGTAGGCGTGGGGTGGAATCGCATTGGCCGGGGCGTCCGGGTTGCCTGCCTTCATGGCGAGCACTTCTAGCGTGTTCCAGCCAAACAAGCGCTCTGCGGGGGATAGCCCTGGCTCCCCCCAGTCGGTATTGATGGCGGGGGCATTGTCACCGACGCCCACCTCGAGCAAGGCAAGCGCTTGGCGCACGGCGTCGGGGATTGGCGCTGGGCGTAACCCTTCAATCTGGATCACCCCATTGGCGTCTACCAAGGTGGCAATCGCATTGGTTAACCGCACGGCAGGGTTTTTGAGCACGCCGCCCCAGTTACCCGAGTGGTGTGCGCCTTCACGGGCCTGCAGCTTAAGGTCAAAATTGAAGGAGCCCCGTGAGCCTAAAAACAGGGTGGGGGCGTCAGCGTTCAAACGGGGGCCATCCGAACCAATAAACACATCGGCCGCTAACTGCTCTCGATAACGGTGGCAGACCTCTTTTAGCCCCGGTGAACCGGTCTCTTCACCCATCTCCAGCACCAGCTTCACGTTATAGCCCAGACGCCCGTCGTTGGCTTTTAGCACACAGCCCAGGGCGGCCAGATTAATCGTGTGCTGGCCTTTGTTATCGGCGGTGCCGCGCCCGTACCAGCGATCCCCCCGCTGGGTGATTTTCCAAGGTGACATCCCTTCGGCCCACTGGTCGTCATAGCCGCGTATCACATCGCCATGGCCGTAGGTTAATACGCTGAAGGCGGCCTCTGGCTCAACTCTTTGTGCGATTAGAAAGGGCCCAAAACCTTCCACTGGGTTATCGACAATCTCCCATGTGAAACCGAGCTGCTCAATGTCCGGAATAATCTGTTCAGTCAGGTAGCCATGCAGTTCCTCCTGCCTATTCGATTCCTGGCTTTCACTGCGGATGGCAATACGTGGGGCAAGCTGGTGATAAAACTCACCGCTATCAAAGTAGGCTTTGGCATTTTCCAGGGCGTGTTGACGCGACATAAGTACTCCTTTTTAACGTTAGGGATTCGTTAGCCGTCTTTAGGCACAATGGCAGGCGACACGTGCCGAGTGATCTTGATAAATGCCTTGATAAGTATCTTGAGAAGTACCTTGAGATGTATCTGGCGCACTGCTCTGAGCAATTGCACTCAGGGCGGGCGCCTGCTGGGCACACTCTGGCTGAGCCATTGGGCATCGGGGATGAAAGGCGCAGCCTGAAGGTGGCTGAGTGGGGTCGGGCTGGCCTGCACCAAGGCCGATATCAGGAACACCTAAGCCAGGTTCTGGGGTAAGCGCAGAGGCCAGCAGCGCTTGGGTGTAAGGGTGGCGGGGCGCAGTGAAGATTTGTTCCCGGGTGCCCTCTTCAACAATTTGCCCCAGGTACATCACCGCCAGCCGATCCGCCAAATGTTCCACCACGGCAAGGTCGTGACTAATAAACAGGTAGGTAAGGCCAAATTCATCTTTAAGGTCGAGCAGGAGATTGAGAATCTGGGCCTGAACCGACACGTCCAGTGCGGAAGTGGGTTCGTCACAAATCACCAGGTCAGGGCGCATAATCAGCGCTCTGGCAATCGCCACCCGCTGGCGCTGCCCGCCGGACATTTGCCCTGGGTATTGCTGGGCCGCGCGTTTGGGCAGCCCGACCATATCGAGCATCTCCTCGACCTTTACTGCCTGCTCCCTGAGGGTGCCAATGGCATGGATGCGCAGCGGCAGACCAACGATCTGGGCAATCCGCTGGCGGGGGTTAAGTGACGAGTAAGGATCCTGGAAAATCGGCTGTATACGCCGGGCCAGTGCCTTTTGGTTAGCGTTAACAATCGCTTTGCCATTGATCAGCACATCGCCTGCGCTAGGGGGCGTCAGCCCAAGCAGCATTTTGGCCAGGGTGCTTTTACCGCAGCCTGATTCGCCCACCAGCCCCATCACCTGACCGCGGGGAACGCGCAGCGATACATCGTTGACGGCTTTTAAGGTTTGGCTTTTATGCAGCATGCCGCCGCCCAGTTTGAATGTTTTGGACAGCGCGCAGAGCTCCAGGGCAAGCGGGTCAAGATGGTTTGCGGCACTGCTCATAGCGTTACCTCCTGAGCGTTTATCGCTGCCGGGTTGGCTAACTGATGGGCAAAGTGGCAGCGCGATAGGTGTCCGTCGGCGACGGTTTGTAAGGGTGGAGTGGAGTGACAACGCTCATCCGCTTGGTCGCAGCGATTACAGAAGGCGCAGCCCTCGACCTTGTCTACCAAGCTGGGTACCACCCCCGGAATGGCCTGCAGGCGGCTGCCCGGCAACGTTTTACCGGGTGTCGGTATACAGCGCAGTAACCCTTGGGTATAGGGGTGGCTGGGAGTGTGAAAAAGCGCCTGGGCAGAGGCGGTTTCAATCACTTCACCGGCATACATTACAGCGACCCGATCGGCGATGCGCGCCACAACACCCAGGTCGTGAGTGATGAAGATAACCGCGGTACCAAACTCCTGCTGCAAGTCGCGTAGCAGGTGCAGAATTTGTGCTTGAATGGTGACGTCGAGTGCCGTGGTAGGCTCATCGGCGATGATCAGGTCGGGTTCACACATCAGCGCCATGGCGATCATCACCCGCTGTCGCAGCCCGCCCGAAAGTTGGTGAGGGTATTGGTGCATACGCTCTTCGGCGGCGCTGATACCCACCCGCTTGAGTAAATAGAGCGCACGGTCGTGGGCCGCTTTACGCGATACCCGCTGATGACGGCGCAACGCTTCGCAGAGTTGATTGCCCAGGGTGTAGGCGGGATTGAGAGCCGTCATCGGCTCTTGGAAAATCATCGCCATGCGCGCACCGCGCAGGTTGCTGCGTTCGTGCTCAGACACCGTGAGCAGATCAACGCCGTCAAAGTTGAGGCACTCGGCATTCACCTGCGCCTTATGTGGCAGCAGGCCCATTAATGCCAACGAGGTCATGGATTTACCACACCCAGACTCGCCTACCAGGCAGAGCATTTCGCCGCGCTCAACGTGAAAATCGATGCCCCGCACGGCGTGAAGCGTGCCTTTGGCTACCGGTAAGTCGACACTTAGCTGTTTTACGCTGAGTAGCGGTGGGGCTGGCGCTGTTGAACGCTCAACGGATGATTGATTACTCATTGCGGCCTCCTGGCGCGCTTAGGTCGCGCAGCCCATCACCTAGCAGGTTAATTGCCAGCACCAGCACAAACAGGGCGCTGCCGGGAATCGTAATGACCCAGGGCTGAAAGAACATATAGGCTTTGCCTTCGGCGATCATCAGCCCCCAAGAGGGCGAGGGTGGCTGCACACCCATGCCCAGAAACGACAGCGTCGCTTCGAGCAAAATGGCGTTGGCGACTTCCAGGGTGGCCACCACAATGAGGGCGCCGGCAATATTGGGCAGCACTTCGCGCAGCAGAATGTAGTGCAGGGGGCAGCCCAATGCCTGGGCGGCTTGGACGTACTCGGCGTCACGCAGTTGCTGGGTGGCTGAGCGGGCAACGACGGCGAAGCGATCCCAAAGCAGTAGGCCGAGCAGTAGGGTGACGGTCAGCATTGAGCCGCCTATTAACGAGGCCATGGCCAGTGCCACTAACACCACCGGCATGGCCAGACGGGTGGTGAGCAGATAACTCACGACCGCATCAACGCGGCCACCAAAGTAGCCCGCCAACACGCCCAAGGTGGTACCAATCAACCCTGAAATCAGCGCGACCACTATGCCGATAAAGAGTGAAATGCGGGTGCCATAAATCAGTCGGCTGAGGTAGTCGCGGCCGAGGCGATCAGTGCCTAACGGGTGTGTCCAACTCCCCGTTTCGTGCCAAAAAGGGGGCACCATGCGGTTTGCGGTGTTCTGTAAATAAGGATCATGAGGGGCCAGCCAAGGTGCCAGGAGCGCAACGATCCCCAAGGACGTAATGATCAATAATCCGATCGCCAAGCTGCGGTTGTTGAGCGTGCTGTGAAGCAGGCGTGACGGCCAGTTAGCGGCCAACGGTTGTTGTGCGACCACCTGTGATGAAAGGATATTTGCCATGGTGTTCTCCGTTAGCGCGCGCGCAGGCGGGGGTCGAGGACGGCGTTGAGAATGTCGGCCAGCAGCGTCAATACGATATAAAACAGCGCAATGATCAGAACGATGGCCTGCACCACTGGATAGTCGTTGCGGGAAATAGCGTTCCAGGCCAGTTGTCCTAGTCCGCGCAGCGAAAAGACGGTCTCGATAACCACCGAACCGCCGAGCATAAATCCCAGCTCCACGGCGGCCAGCGCTACCACCGGAATCACCGCATTACGTAGCGCGTGTTTGAAAATCACCGTGCCGGTGCGCAGCCCCTTGGCGCGGGCGGTGCGAATGTAGTCTGCTTCCAGCACTTCCAGCATGCCGCTGCGGGTTAGTCGCATCATGGCGGGGGTGGCGTAGTAGCCCAGCGCAACGGCGGGCAGCACAAAGCCTTGCCAGCTATCGCTACCTGCGGCAGGAAACCACTGCAGTTTGACGGCAAACAGGATGATCAGCGTTAAGCCAAACCAGAAGTTGGGCATTGCCTGGCCGGTGACCGCAATCGCCATGGCCATGCGGTCTATCCAGCTGCCACGTTTGAGCGCGGCCACTACACCGAGTGGAATAGACACGAAAAGGGCGATCGCCAAGGACATCACTCCCAGGGTCATGGTCACCGGTAAGCGCTCGACCACCAGATCCATCACATCGCTCTGGTAGTAGTAAGAGCGCCCAAAGTCGAGCTGCACCGCTCCCCATAGCCATGTCGTAAATTGCTCGATTACCGGGCGATCCAGACCATAATCCGTTCTGATTTGCTCAACCTGCTCTGCGGTAGCTTCGGGGCCGCCAATGGAGAGCGCCAAGTCCCCCGAGAGCTGCAGCAGACTAAAGCAGAGCACCGAAATGGTGAACGCGACGCTAAGGGCTATCAGCGTCCGCTTGAAAACAAATGCCCACATAAAGCATCACTCCCGCGCTGTGGTAAGCGAGCCGTGGGAAGAACCACGGCTGCCACTAGTTCAAACGTCACGCCGTTACTTCCAGCTTGCTTCGTAGAAACGGGGAAGTTCGTCTGGGTAGGCGGTGAAATCGAGATCAGCGGTGTGAGCGTAATAGGTGGAGTAGGAGAATAGCGGCGCCCAGTACGCTTGCTCGGAGATGCGGGCGAGCGCTTTTTGGTAGTGCTCTAAGCGCACATCAGGATCTACCGAAGTATCGGCGGTCTGAAGCCACTCTTGCACCTGGCTGTCTTGCCAGAGATCGTCAATACCGCCTGTGAAATAGACGCTGACGAAGGCCGAGACATCGTTAATAGAGAATGAGCCCCAAGCTTTAAACGACATATCGGTTTGACCGTTGCGCTGAAGCTCCAGTAGCGCGGGGGAGGTCATAAAGCGCAGATTGGCATTAATGCCCACTGCACGCAGGTCGCCAATCATCGCTTCGGCGTAATCGCGTTCCCGGTAGGCGTGAAGGTCAATATCAAAGCCATCGGCGTAACCCGCTTCGGCGAGCAGTTCACGGGCTTTTTCAGGGTCATACTCATACTCAATGACGTCTTGTGTTTCACAGCCGAACTGAGTGGGAAAGCAGGGGGCGTAGAGGGCCTGGCTGCCGCCGCGTACTAGATCATTAGCGAGGCCTTCCCGGTTCATGGCGTGGTTAATGGCTTGGCGCACGCGAATATCATGTAACGGCGACTCTTCTCGGCTCGCTGAGTCCAGGCCGATATAGCCTACGCGCATGGTTTCACCGCCTAACACACTTAGCTGTGGCATAGCGCTTAACGACTCAGCTTGATCCGACGGTACGCGCCAGATCCAATCCACTTGACCGGACATTAACTGCGCCATACGTGAGTCCGCATCGGCAATCGCCTTGAACTCGATATTGGCGATCTCCGGCTGACCAATGGGGCTATCGGCAAAGTAGTTATCAAAGCGCGTTAGGCTGACGCCATCCCCAGGGCGGACGTTGGTAATCCGGTAAGGGCCGGTGCCCACTGGCTCACGGCTAAAGCCCTCTATACCGACTTCCTGGAAATACTCATCGGGATAAATCGGCATTGGGCCGGAAAGGTACTCAAGGGCGGCGGGGAAAGGCTCTTTTAGGTGAATGCGGACTTGATAATCATCAAGCTTTTCAACGCTTTCGATCCAATCCACATTTTGACGTGTCACCACCCGTGATTCGGGGGAGACTGCATAGTTGAAGGTGAATGCTACATCGTCGGCATTGAAGGTCTCGCCATTGTGAAAGGTCACGCCTTCGCGCAGCACAAGATCCAGGCTTTTATCATCGGCCCACTCCCATTCGGTTGCCAGGCGCGGTTCGTACTCGTTGGTTTGCGGGTTGCGATAGATCAACGTGTCCCAGGCCAAATGGGCAAGAATAACCCCTTCACGCAGATTGTTGTGGTAGGGGCTGACGTTTTCAGGTTCGCTGTCAGATGCATAAACCAGGGTATCGTTGGCCTTATCAGCTATTGCGGGTGTCGCGATGCTGAGTAAAGCAAGTGACGTAACGCTGTAGAGAGTTCTAGGTGTTTGCATGCCATACCTCGTTTTTTTAATAAAGGAAGGTTATGAGCGTTTGGCGTACCAGCGGCGCTTTTATTGTTAAATGAGAGTGCTGTTCAATGAGCCGCCTTGAATTAAAACTAAGCTATTGATTAGGTATGCCACCAGTGCAATGTTTAGAATTTATCATTGCCGTTTTGGCAATCCTTATGGTGGAGGGGGATACGATGAACCCACGGGTGCTGCAAGAAACGGCGCTGCGCTATTTTTTAGAAGTGGTGCGCTGTGGCTCCATAAGCGAAGCCTCGGGGAAGCTTAATGTGGCCCCCTCGGCGATCAGTCGACAAATTGCACGGCTGGAGAGTGAACTAGATACGCTACTGTTTGAGCGACGCGCGAGAGGCATGGTGCCCAGTGCCGCGGGGGAGCTGTTGGCGGTGCATGCGCGGCATATGCAGCTTGAAGCCGACCGGATTGGCAGTGAAATGCTGGCACTGCGTGGCTTACAGCGGGGAAAGGTGCGTCTCGCCAGTTCAGAAGGCTTCGCAGTGGATTTTTTACCTGCGGCAATCGCAGCCTTTCGCGAGCGCTATAGCGGTATTCATTTTCACTTGACGGTGGGGCCGCCTGCGGAAGCGACGCGTCATGTGCGAGAGGGGGAAGCGGATATAGGCATAACCTTCAGCCTCAAACCAGAAGCCGATATCAATGTTGCGCTTAGACAGCCCGCACCGATCATGGCGCTTGTCGCTACTCACCATGAGTTAGCCACTAAGCAGTCTATTTCGCTAGCGCAATTACAGCGTTACCCATTGGCGTTACCTTCACCAGAGACAACGCTGCGTCAGCTGTTTGATATCTGCTGTAGCCGCCAAAATTTAGCGTTTGAATCCATTTTTAGCAGCGATTACACCGAGGCACTGATTAACTTTGCCATGCTGGGGGGAGGAGTGGCGCTTGCTGGTGAGATTTCCGTTCGTTATCGAATTCAGCAACAGCGTGTGGTCGCTATTCCTATCCGCGACCAGGGCATGGACTCGCGTTTTATCGAAGTCCAAACCCTGGCTAAACGCACTTTGCCGCGAGCCACCCAGGCGTTCTTGGCGTTTATCAAGGAGCATATCCCCACTGGGCAATTGCCGCTTTCTCCTGCTCCGCCCGCGTTACCTGCTGACCAAATGCCTTCTTAGCAAACGCTGGGGGTGAATAGCGTATTGTGCGGATGACATCTCACGGCCAAGCCGCGACAATAGCGCCCTGTTTAGATTGTTAGCTTTTACCCGGGAGCGTTATGACGCCACTCAATATCCTCTATCAGGATGAGCATCTGGTTGCGGTACACAAGCCAGCTGGGCTACTAGTACACCGCTCGCCGCTGGCCCGTGGCGAAACTGAGTTTCTGCTTCAGCGTTTGCGCGACCAGCTTGGTAAACGGATATACCCAGTTCATCGGCTGGATCGACCTACTTCTGGAGTGATCGTGTTTGCGCTCTCTTCAACGGTTGCCGGGTTGCTCAGCGAAGCCTTTAGCGAGCGTCACGTAGAAAAGCGTTATCTGGCGGTGGTGCGCGGTAAAGCGCCGGAGAGTGAACGATTGGATTACCCGCTGCGGGAAGAGGATGGCACGCGGCCTAAGGCGGAAATGCCCGCCATGCCAGCGATGACCGATATTCGCCGCCTGGATAGTGTGGAGCTGCCGGTGCAGGTCGACCGCTACCCGGTGGCGCGTTACTCATTGGTGGAGGCGCGGCCGCTAACCGGGCGGCGCCACCAGATTCGCCGCCACCTGTCCCGGCGTGGTTACCCGATTATTGGCGATGCAAAGCATGGTAAAAGTGTTCATAACCGCTTCTTTGCAGAGCAGATGGGGGCGCCGCGCTTACTGCTGGCCGCGACCTATTTGGCCTTTGACCATCCGCTGTTAGACAAGCGCGTGCAGTTGAGCTGCGCTTTGGATGAGACCATGATTGCGCTGTTTAATCAGCTTGGTTGGGCAGGACATTTGCCGATGGACAGCGTGCGTACCCCGCCCCAGAAAACGCCTTCAGCCCTCCAAGCGCTATAAGTGAGTCTGCTATGTCCTCAACTGTGTCATTGACCTCGTCATCTGCTGCCACTGCCGACACATCAAGTGACTATGAGTTTCGTTTTGGCGGTATTCGCCGCCTTTACGGCCAGCGTGCTGCCGATGCATTTCGTCATGCCCATGTGGTGGTGGTCGGTGTGGGCGGAGTGGGGAGCTGGACAGTGGAAGCGCTGGCGCGCTCGGGCATTGGTAAACTGACGCTAATCGATTTAGACGATGTCTGCGTTTCTAACGTCAATCGCCAGCTCCACGCTCTGGATGGCACTATTGGTCAGCCCAAGGTAGAAGTGCTTGCTGCGCGCTGCCGTTTGATTGCCCCAGAGATGGAGATCATCGCCGACAGCGCTTTCGTCACGCCCACCAACTTGGGCGAGCGGATTCCTGATGACGCCGACCATGTGGTGGATGCTATCGACAGCGTCATTGCCAAGGCCGCGCTAATCGCCTGGTGCAAGCGGCGCAAAATACCCATTACCGTCACCGGCGCGGCGGGTGGGCAGACCGACCCGACGCGTATTCAGGTTGCCGATCTCACCCGCACCGAGCACGACCCGCTGTTATCCAAGGTGCGCTCGCGGCTGCGCCGGGACTACGGCTTCTCCCGTAACCCCAAGCGGCGCTTCTCGGTAGAGTGCGTCTACTCCGATGAACAACTGATCTATCCCAGCGGTGATGGCGAAGTGTGCCTGCAAAAGCCCGGCAGCGGTGACGCCACGCGACTGGACTGCGCCTCTGGCTTTGGCGCCGCCACTTTTCTGACCGGCACCTTTGGCTTTGTGGCTGCCTCAAAAGTGCTGGAACGCCTGGCCAAGAGAGCCAACCAGCCTGCCGCCGCAAACGCCACTCAAGAGGAAACCGAATGACCGCGCCCGTTCCCGGTATTTACCGCCACTACAAAGGCAGCCTCTACGAAGTACTCGGCACTGCTCAGCACAGCGAAAGCGAAGAGCATGTAGTGGTCTATCGCGCCCTCTACGGCGAATATGGCCTATGGGTGCGCCCGCTCGACATGTTCGTTGAGACGGTCACTAAAGAGGGGCTCACTCAGCCGCGCTTTGCGCTTGAGAAGGCGTTTTAACCTGAGTTTCGTTAACACGGAGAGCTTATGACCCCTACATCAGCCCAGCAAACGCTGAAAGACGTATTCGGTTTTGACGACTTTCGTGGCGGCCAGCAGGCGGTGGTGACCAGGGTGTTGGATGGCCACTCCACGGCGGCAATTTTTGCCACTGGTGCGGGGAAGTCGCTTTGCTACCAGCTCCCGGCGCTGCATCTGCCGCATCTCACCCTGGTGGTGTCGCCGCTGCTGGCGCTGATGCAGGATCAGCTCTCTTTTCTAATCCGCCATGGCGTGGCTGCCGCCAGCATTGATTCCACTCAAGACCGCGAAACGACACGCGATGTCATGGAGCGCGCCAAAAGCGGTGAGCTGAAAATCCTGATGATCTCGGTGGAGCGGCTTAAGAACGAACGTTTTCGCCACTTTCTACGCCAGGTTCAGATATCGCTACTGGTAGTCGATGAAGCCCACTGCCTCTCCGAGTGGGGGCATAATTTCCGCCCCGATTACCTCAAGTTGCCGGACTACCAGCGCGACTTCGCTATTCCCCAGGTGCTGCTGCTTACCGCCACGGCAACGCCGACGGTGATTGCCGATATGGGTGAGAAGTTTGCTATCGCGCCCGAGAACGTTATCACTACCGGCTTTTACCGCCCCAATCTTGAGCTGCTGGTGGCGCCCGCCATGGAGGATCGCCAACAGCAGTTGATTGAGTGGCTGAAGCCGCAGATGCAGCCGGGGCGCGCAGCACCAACGATTATCTATGTCACCTTGCAGCAAACCGCCGAGCGAGTGGCGAAAGGGTTGGTGGCCCAGGGCATTGCGGCCCAGGCCTACCACGCCGGGTTAGATTCACAACGGCGGGATGAGATCCAGCGCCAGTTTATGGGCGGTGAGTCGCCCTGCATTGTGGCGACTATCGCCTTTGGGATGGGCATCGATAAGGGCGATATTCGCAACGTGGTGCACTATGACCTGCCCAAATCCATCGAGAACTACAGCCAGGAGATCGGACGGGCGGGTCGCGACGGCCTGCCTTCCACCTGCCTGACCATGGCCGGGCGGGATGGCCTGCGGGTGTTGGAAAACTTCGTTTACGGTGATACCCCCGAGTACGCAGGCATCTATCGCTTGCTGGGAGAGATCGCTGCGGCGGGCAATGCACCGGATCGCCAGTGGGAGGTGCTGCTCAACACGCTTTCCCGAGATACCAATATCCGCCCGCTGCCGCTGAAAACGCTGCTGGTGCGGCTGGAGATGCAGGGCATTATCGCCCCGCGCTTTGCGTTTCTCGCCGAGTATCGGCTGCGCTATCACATCGAACCAGAGGCCCTGGTGGATCGCTTTCAAGGCGAGCGGGCGGCCTTTGTGCGTTTGTTGGTCGATAACATTCCCATCGCCCGTACCTGGGGAACGGTGGACTTTGAGCGTTTGCACAGTGCGGGGCAGGCCCAGCAGATCGACGCTTCCCGTGCCCGAGTGATCACTGCCCTAGAGTACTTTCAGGACAAAGGCTGGCTGACCCTGGAAGGCAAGCGGATGACCGATGTTTACGAGGTGTGTTATGCCAGTTTTGCTATTGAAACGCTGGCGAGCCAGCTGTATGAAGACTGCCTAAAGCGTGAACGTGTTGAGATCGAGCGGCTTCAGGCCATGCTGGCGCTGTTTGAGTCGGAGAGCTGCCTAACACGGCGGCTGGCCGAGCACTTTGGCGATAGCACGTTTAATGCCCCCCTTCAGAGTGAGGAGGGCCGCTGTGGCCACTGCTCGGTATGTTACGGCCACCCGGTAAAACTACCGGATGCACCTCCACAACCCGAATTAACGGCGGCTGATTTTCAACGCTACGCAACGCCGCTGATTGAGCGCCACACCGAACAGTTTGGCCAGCCACCTAATGCACAGCGGCTGGCGCACTTCCTGTGCGGTTTAACCATGCCGATCTTCACCCCACTCAAAGCCCGCAGTCTTAATGGCTTCGCGGTCTTTGAGCAGCGCGCCTATCCTGAAGTGCGCCAGTGGGCGGAGGCAATGCTGTAGCGAGTAGCCCTAGGGCAATACTGCTGAACTGAGCTTCAAATGAAGCAGCTCAGCGGCACTTCTGCCCGCTACAGCCCCCAGCACCACAGCGCTCAGCAGCCCATTGCCCGAAAGGTAGCCGCTGTCGTTGGAGCCTGAAACACCGCGAGCAGCACCGCCTGCGGCGAATATGTTGGGCAGCGCCTGGCCTTGGGTATTGAGTACTCGTGCGGTGCGATTTACCTCTAAACCACCCTGGGTATGAAACAGCGCGCCGGTCACACGAATAGCGTAGTAGGGTGGCTTGAGTAGGTTCACCGCCTCAAAACGGCGGCCAAACGCATCCGCCGTTTGCTGTTCGGCATGCTGCTGCATCGTTGTGAAAGTAGCCTGCAGTGTGGCGAGTGGCAGGCTCAAGCCAGTCGCCATCTCTTCAAGGCTGGCAAAGCTTCGCACCGCGCCGCTCTCCTGGGCATTACGGTAATCCTCAAACGCCTGGGCTGACTCATGAATGCGGGCGTCATAAAGGTTCCAGGCAATTTGTTCTGGCTGGGCCAAGACCTTGGCCGCCTGTTCCGAGTAACCGCCATGCTCGTTGGAGAAGCGCTCGCCGTTTAGATTGACCTGAATGCCGCCCTGCATCATCAGCGCCCAGCTAATCAAAATCTGATGGGGCGTCGCCAGCGAGCCGTGGCCCTGGCAGGCGCCCAAGTCTTTGGTACTGGCGCCCATGGCTTGACCCCACAGCAGCGCATCACCTTGATTGCCTTCATGGCCGTAGTAGAGCGCGTGCTTGAGTGTGGGCAGGTAGCGCTCCACCAGGTCAACGTTACCGCCGTAGCCGTTGCAGGCCAGAATCAACGCATCGCAGCCGATGCTTTCGCGGCTGCCATCTGGGCGCTCCAGAGTGACACCTCTTACGCGCTGGGTGTTATCCACGTGCAAATCCACTACCCGTGCCTGGGTCAGAATATCAATGCCTGCCGCTTCGGCAGCATTGAGCAGCGCACCCATCAGCTCTTCGCCGGTGCGCCGTGGCGTGGCGTGCATGCGCAGATGGCGGTGGCCTGGGTAGAGAAAGCCTTCTACCAGCTCAAAGGGCACGCCGTGTTGATCCGCTAGCCACTCAATGGTTTGGCCAGATTGACTGGCGAGTAGCTCAACGATCGCCGGGTCTGCCTCATGCCCATTTTTCTTCTGGATATCTTCCGCCATAGCCTCAGCAGAGTCAGTGACACCTAGCGCATGCTGAAAACGTGTATTGGCAGCGGGAATAAAGCTTGAAGACATCGCGGTGCTGCCACGTGGGAGCGCGTCGCGCTCCAAAACGGCAAGTTCAACACCGGCTTCCTGGGCAGCCAGTGCGGCGACTAAGCCACAGGCGCCCGCGCCAATAATCAGCAGCGGTAGGTGGGCATCAAAGCTGTCGTTGTTATAGGGAAGTATCGCCATTACGCCTGCTCCGCTGCATGATGAAATGCATCAAGAATCTCGCCTGCCGGGGCCTGCCATACCTCAGAGTGGCCACTGATATGGGCCAGCACTTCTTCCAAACAGGCAATGCGGTGGGGCTGGCCCACCAGCCAGGGGTGCAGGTTTAGGGCAAACAGGCGGCCACCCTGTTCGCGGGACTCTTTGAGCAGAAAATCGAAGGCGTCTTTTACCTGGGTTACCCAGGAGTCTTCCGAGTGCAGGTTCTGGCCAATCACAAACTGGTCTTCGATCTCAGTGGCCAATGGCATCATGGATAGGCTGCCCTCCGTAGTGCTGCAAACATAGGGCATATCGTCGTTGACCCAGTCGGCGCAGTACTCAATGCCGTTTTCTGCTAGCAGGTCAGGGGTGTTGAAGCTCTGGTGTTTGGCCGGGCTTAGCCAGCCGCGAACAGGCTGGCCGGTAACGCGCCGCAGGGTCTCAACGGAGCGCTTGACCAGCTCGGCCTCCTCTTCAATCGGCTGGCCGCCGTAGTGTAGATGATCCATATTCCAGCCGTGGGCGATAAATTCACCGCCATGCTCTTTCAAGCGCTGCACCAAATAGGGCGTCTGCTCCGCCAACTGCGCGTTGATCGCGAAGGTGGGCGTGATGTTGTGCACCGCCAGCGCTTTGAGCACGCGATAGATTCCCACTCGGTTGCCGTAATCCCGCAGCGAGAAGTGGCGCAGGTCCGGGTAGGGCATGGTCATGCCGTTAGGCACTTTAAACGGCTTGCCGCGCTGGTTAAGCGGGTAGAACTGCAGCGAGATATTGATCCATACCGCCAGGGTTTTGCCCTCGGGCCAGGTGACCGGTGGGCGTTCGCTCAGCATCGACCACGCATAGCGCTCATGGTCGTAGCCGTGGCGGCGTAAAGGGTAGTCGAGATAGTCATCATTAAGCGCCATAGCGTTACCCCTGTTTGCCTGGAGTGGCGGCCTGGGCCGCGATACTGTCGAGTGCGGCGTCGTAATAGTTGGCCAGATAGTAGTCGGCAATCTCGCGGCCGGTGGCGACCCACACATCCGGATGGCCGGTAATGTACTCAAGCGCCTCTTCAAACGCCTTGATCCGGTGCGGACAGCTCACCTGATAGTTGTGAGTAGGGATGCACATGACGGTGCCGGACTCGGCGCCTTCGGCATATAGACGGTCAAAGTGGCGCTTGAGCATGGTGGCGTACTGGCGCGGCTCTACCTTGTTCACGGCGTAGACGATGGTGTCGTTCATCTCCAGCGAGTAGGGCATGGAGATAAACCGCTTGCCGGAGCGCACGCTGATTGGCGTAGGCTGGTCATCGTGGAATAGATCACAGGTGTAAATCCCGCCTTTGTCGCCGAATAACTCTTCACCTACCTCGGCAAACAGATCCAGGGTGCGCTCCGAGTGGGAGAGCGCAGGGGCCAGATAGCCCGCGCAGGTCTGGCCGGTGTGGCGGTGAATGGTTTCCATACTGTCACGGATCATCGCCCGCTCTTGGGCTTCGCTGAGGCCGTAGGTGTAGCGGGTGTTGTAGATGCCGTGGCTGAAGAACTCCCAGTCGCGCTCTTTGCACATCTGGATAATCTCGGGGTGGTGCTCGCAGAGCGCCACGGAAAGCGACACCGAGCCGCGAATGCCGTACTTCTCCAGCAGGGCCATTTGACGCTGGTGGCCAACCCGGTTGCCGTAATCGCGAATGCTGTAGCCGGGCACCGATGGGTGCGGATGCGGCCAGGGACTACGCTGTGGATTCTGCGGGGGATCAAGCTCGTAGTATTCGATATTGGGTGCGACCCAAAAGGCCACCTTGGCGCCCCCGGGCCACTCGATTTTGGGCCGCTGGTCGTAGGCCCAGTAGTCGTAAACGCCTAATGACTCTTTCATAACCGGCTCCTCTTAAGCTTAGCGGTGGTTTGTGATGTCTCAGGCGTTGCCATTCAGCCACGCGAGTACATCGGCAACCGGCAGCACGTCAGCATATTTAAGGTGCAGGTCGGTGAGGTTGGCGTAGTGGTAGCTCTCATGTTTATCCGCTACACACTCCATGGGCACGATAGTGCGGTAGCCCCGGGAGAGGCTCTCCACGGCGGTGGCGCGGATACAGCCAGAGGTGGAACCACCGGTAATAATCACCGTGTCGACCTGGTGCCACACCAGCAGCGACTGCAGCGGCGTTTCAAAAAATGCCGAGGGCATGCGCTTGGTGTAGATCACATCGCGGCCGTGGTCGATGTCGCAGCGCTCATCGAACTCGGCGCGCTCAGAGCCGTACTTGATGTTCTGCAGTGAATCCGGCGTATCGGTACGCGTACCCCACACTCCTGCGTCTTCGGCAGAGTCCAAAAAAGCCACATGAGTCCAGACCACCGGCCAGCCTTTTTCTCGAAAACCGCGGGCCAGTTGGTTGGTGTACTCCAACTGTTTGGGATCGGTTTCGTAGGCAGTTTTAAAGAGATCGGTACGGGTATAGGCCTTTTGCGGGTCAACGTTCACCAGCACCGCTTTATTGCCGAAGCCAAACGGCACCCGCTGGGGGTTGGCCATAACGTCGTTAAAAATCTCTTTCGCCGTTTTGTCGGTGGTCTGCATCGTCGTCTCCTGAAATTGCTTATTTATAAATCATCGGCACACGTTGAGAAGCGAGCGTTAGCGATTGTCGTACTGCTCGCCAAGCTCCAGCATCGCTTGAGTGCCTAAGTAGTCGTTAAGCTGTTTGAAATCGAGCATCTGGTCGCGAAAGGCGTCGGTGGTGCCGTCCTGCTTCAGGGTGGCAAAGAAGCGACTGGCCATATGAGTAATCGCCCGTACCAGCGCGCCGGGGAAAATCACCAGCGAGAAGCCAAGGTCTTCCAGGGCCTGGGCGTTCTGCAGCGGGGTATCGCCGCCTTCGACCATATTAGCCATGATGGGCACCTTGCCTTTGAACTGGGTCATGATTTTGCTGATATCTTCGTCGCTACGGATACCTTCGATAAACAGCATATCCACGCCCGCTTCATAATAGGCCTGGGCGCGCTCAATGGCGCTGTCGGTGCCTTCCACGCCAAGTGCATCAGTACGGCCAATAATCAGCGTGCTGTCGCTTTCACGGGCGTCCAGGGCGGCATGTAGCTTGCCCACCATTTCGCTTTTGGAGACCAGGGTTTTACCGCGCAGGTGACCGCAGCGCTTGGGATAGGTTTGATCTTCCAACTGAATGGCGTTGGCGCCCGAACGCTCCAGCAAGCGCACGCTGCGCATCACGTTCATGGCGTTGCCAAAGCCAGTATCACAATCCACCACCACGGATAAGTGGGTGCGTTCGCGAATATGTGACATCGCAGTGCAAATTTCGGTAATGCTGAGTAGGCCAATATCTGGCCGCCCCAGCTGGGTATAGGCCAGGCTGGCACCGGAAAGGTAGACCGTATCGAAGCCTGCCTGCTCGGCAAGTGAAGCGCCAAGGGCGTCAAACACGCCGGGGGCGACGACAATAGAGCTTTCCTGCAACTGCTGTTTAAGCTGGCTGCGCCGGTGTGAAACTTGCTGTGATGTCTGGCTGGAAACGCTGTGTTGGCGTGTCATAAAGATCTCGTCACTTTAGGAAAAAGGGGAGTAGGAAAACATGAGCAGTGGCTTCAGATGTTAGCGGTGACTGGCTGTTCTAACGCCAAGTCGTTCCACACATCCTGGCGGGTAATCAGGCCATCGGTGAGTTCAAAGCGGTCAATAAAGCGCACGCAGGTTGAGGTAGTGCCATCCAGCCACTCCACGGTGAGTTCGCCGTGGCAAAACACGACTATTACAGAACCAGCGCATTGGCTTGGGTAGTTGCACAGGTCTACTGCGTGAAGCGTTTTATTTACCCTGCGGTAGCGGTTTTGGGCCCACTCCACGACCTCACTTAACCGTTGCATGGGCGGCGAGCCGGGGAACTGCATCACGATACCTGCGGCGAGGTATTGCTCAGCGTTAGTCAGGTCGCGAGCTTCCATAGCGCTTAAAAAAGCGCGTACTAGCTCGACGCTGTGGTCTCTCTCATGGTGGTTTTCCGACATAGATAACGCTCTACTCTCTGGCTAATCGCTGCTCATCTGAAACCCCACCGCTAGCGATACTTCTGGGTGCTGGTTCTGTAATAATGGCTTTCAAAGGGCAGTAATTGTGTTATTAGTTGGCTGTCGATATGTATTATATGTAATACATTTTTATGTCTATTATTATCCCTGCGTCAAGCATGATATGAATTTTTCGAACAACATCCTGAGGAGAGGCGTGGATGAGTGAGGCACAATCCTCCGCGGTGGGGGGCACTAAATCACACCGCATCTACCTGCTGCTGAAAGACGCTATTTTGAGTGGACGGCTGCCTGCGGGCAGTAAATTACCCGGCGAAAACAGGCTGGCAGAGCAGCATGGCGTGTCGCGGGTAACCGTTCGTCGTGCCATGGAGGCGCTGCAGTCGTCAGGCATGGTGGAGCGTAAGGCCGGGGTGGGTACGGTGGTGTTGGAGCAACCGCTGGACGCCACGGTGATGACCGCCAGCGTGTCTAATCTGATGCCCAATATGGTCAAGATGAGCCAGGCCTCCCAGGTGCGTTTGCTGGAGTTTGCCTATGTGCTGCCGCCTGAAATGATCCGGGAGCGGCTGGGTATGGCACAGAGCGTAAAAGTTCAGCGCTCGGTGCGGGTGCGCATGGTCGACGATAAGCCATTTTCGCATCTGGTCACTCACGTGCCTGAATCGATTGCTCTGCACTACAACGAGATGGATTTAGCCAATACACCGCTGTTTGTGCTGCTAGAGCGCAGTGGGGTAAAGGTCGACCACGCTTCTCAATCGATTTCCGCGACTTTGGCTAGCCATGAAGTGGCGGAGGCGCTGGATGTGGCCGTGGGGTCGCCGCTGATCTCACTCACCCGTGTGGTGTTTGATGAGCAGGGCCGGGGGGTAGAACATCTGGATGCACTTTACCGTCCGGATCGTTATCGCTTCCAGATAGACCTGGAGCGTAACGGCGACGATAACTCCCGCTACTGGGAGCCCAAAGTGGGCGGAATGCCCACTAGCGGTAAGGATGGATAGAGATTTTGCTTATATTTTTAATGTATTAAATTTAATACAGATTTAAAATTATAAAAAATACATTTGACCTGTGTTGTGAAACTGCGCTAGTTGTATTGGGTGAGAATGATAAGTCCAACGAAGGCCGAGGCAACGAGCGACGACAATGAGTACCCCAACAACGCTGTTTGACAAAGTTTGGCGCACCCATGAGGTTCACCGCAGTGAAAGCGGACAGAGCCTTCTGTGGATTGATCGCCATTTTGTCCACGAGGGCTCCTTTCACGCCTTCAATAAACTGGCTGAGCGCGCGTTGCCCGTTGCACGACCCGATTTAACGTTTGGCATTGCTGATCACTACGTACCGACGCTAGCCCGTGATTTGGCTGGCGTTGCCGACCCCAAAGTGCGTTCGATGATTGAGCAGCTCTCCCGCAATACTCAGCTGCACGGGGTGACGCTGTTCGGCCTTGATGACCCGCGCCAGGGCATTGTGCATGTGTTAGGGCCCGAGCAGGGGCTTACCCAGCCCGGCATGATCATGGTGTGCGGCGATAGTCATACTGCTACCCACGGTGCCTTTGGCAGCATTGCCTTTGGCATTGGCGCCTCAGAAGTGGCCCATGTGCTGGCCACGCAAACCCTGTGGCAGAGCAAACCCAAGGTGATGCGGATTACCGTGGATGGCCAATTGGCCGAAGGCATCACTGCCAAGGATATCGCGCTGACCTGGATTTCACGTTTAGGCGCCGACGGCGCAAGGGGTTATGCCATTGAGTACGCTGGCGAGGCGATCCGCTCGCTCTCCATGGAAGCGCGGCTTACGCTGTGTAATCTCTCCATTGAGGGCGGCGGTCGCTGCGGCATGATTGCCCCAGACCAAACCACCTTCGACTATCTGCGTGACCGTCCCTGGATTCCGCAAGGGGAAGCTTTCAAACAAGCCTGCGCCTACTGGGCCACGCTTTACAGCGACCCAGGCGCCCGTTTTGATCTTGAAGTGACGCTGCATGCGGACGAAATCGCTCCCACGGTGACCTGGGGCGTCTCGCCCGAAGAGGCGCTGCCGATTGATCGCGCTGTGCCAGACCCAGAGCAACTGAGCGATCCCGCGAAAGCGCGCCAGGCTCGGGATAGCTTGGAGTATATGGGCTTAACGCCAGGCCAAAGACTCACCGACATAACAATTGACCGGGTTTTTATTGGCTCCTGCACTAACGCCCGGATTGAAGACTTGCGCGCCGCTGCCGCCGTGCTGGCAGGCCACAAAAGCCGCGTACCCGGCATGGTCTCACCCGGCTCGACCCTGGTAAAAAACCAAGCCGAAGCCGAGGGGTTAGATCGTATCTTTATCGATGCGGGGCTTGAGTGGCGCCACTCAGGCTGCTCCATGTGCGTAGGCATGAACGGTGATTTGCTCGCCAACGGTGAACGCTGCGCCTCCACCACCAACCGCAACTTTAAGGGCCGCCAAGGGCCTGGTGCGCGTACTCACTTGATGTCACCTGCCATGGTGGCGGCGGCGGCGGTCAATGGACGGCTGGTGGATGTACGGACGCTTCCAGTGGCCGCTGCTTCACCCGGTCAGCCTTCAGGAGCGCGCTAATGCAACCGATTACCGTATTGAACACCCTTGGGGTGGCGCTTGCCGCAGCGAACGTGGATACCGATCAGCTAATTCCTGCACGCTTTATGAAAGAGCCGCGCAGCGTAGGGTACGGCCAGTTTCTGCTTTACGACGTTCGCCACGACGAGCAGGGCATACCCAACCCAGAGTTTACACTGCATCGCCCCAACGCGGATAAGGCCGAGGTGATGGTCAGTCGGCGTAATTTTGGTGCGGGATCCTCTCGTGAGGCGGCGGTGTATGCGCTGGTCGATTACGGCTTTCGCTGCGTGGTGGCGCCGAGCTTTGGCGATATTTTTGCCTCAAACGCCGTCAATAACGGCTTGCTGCCTGCGGTCGTGGAAGAAGAGGAGGCCGAGCGTTTGCTGGCAGCCCTTGGTGATGCGCCAGCCGCAATTTATGTGGATTTGGAGAAGCAACTCATTCGAGTCGCTGAGGTAGAGGTGAATTTTTCCATCAGCCCTGTATGGCGCACCAAATTGCTTAATGGCTGGGACGATATCGATATGACCCGCCAACATACCGAAACCATTACCGAGTTCGCAGCCCGCTACGAAGCGCAGTCCCCCTGGACAGCGGCGCAGCCACCAAAGAGCGCCATTATCGGTAAAGGGTAGCGGCAGTGACGCTATATCAGGAGTGAATTTCCATAAAAACAGTACGCACGCTTACAGCAGACGTTTAGAAAAACAGCTTATAAGAAAGAAGCAGAAACAATAAACGCTATAACGCAGACTACCTTGTGCAGGAGACTAACGAATGAAAAAAGTAACGCTTACCCTGGGCGTGTTAACAGCCCTGGCGTCCACTCAGACCCTAGCATTGGATCAAATTAACGCGGTGCATGCGTTCCCTCCCTCGCTAATCTATACCCAGAGCTTTTTAGAGTTCGTCGATAAGGTCAACGAGCGCGGTGAAGGCGTGGTGCAAATTAACGTGCGCGGCGGCCCTGAAGTGATTGGTCTTTCCGAGCAGCCCGACGCAGTGCGCAACGGCGTGGTGGATATGGCCTACACCGCCGCGAGCTTCTACGCCGGTACCGTGCCTGAGCGCGATGCCATGGTGGCCTCCAATACCAATGCTATTTTCGCCCGTGAAAATGGCGGCATCGATCTGCTGAATGAAATTCATCAGGAGAAAATGGGCACCTACTACTTGGGCTGGTTCGACAGTGGGGTCAGCTACAACTTCTACACCATTGATGAGCCCACCATTGATGACGAAGGTAATCTAAACGTTTCGGGCCTACGCTTACGCAGTAACCCGGTGTATGACGCCTTCTTCCAGGACTACCTGGGCGCGCAGCCAATCAGCCTGCCGACCACCGATGTTTATGCGGCCCTGGAGCGAGGCGTAGTGAACGCGACCGGCTGGACGCAGATTGGCCTGAAAGACCTCAACTGGGATCGTTTCCTTAACTACCGGGTTGACCCTGCCTTCTTCTCTACCGATATGGGGGTGATCGTTAACCTGGATAAGTGGAACCAGCTCAGCGAAGAGTCGCAGCAAATTCTTCAGGAAGTCGCCATTGAGCATGAGCGCGACAGCGCCGAACAACTGGCTGAATTAGCCAAAGAGCAGCAAGCCGAGCTTGAGGCTGATGGCATGCAGGTCATCACCCTGGAAGGCGAAGCAGCACAGCGCTTCTCAGACGCTGCCCGGGATGCCACCTGGGAGCGTATGCGCGGCCAGATGGAGCGCCACCCCATGGGGCTTGAGCATTACGATACGCTGATCGAAAAATTCAACGATCTATAGAAACGTAGGGGCGCCGAGCGATTGAGCGCCCTATTTGTGTGGCTTATTTTCTAGGGTTTTTTATGCGCTACGCACAACGCGGCTATCTGCTGCTGCTTAACGGCATGGCACTGCTGGCCGCCATCATGCTGGTCTGGCTGATGGTGGCCGTGGTGCTTTCGGTGGTGATTCGTAACTTAGGCCTTCAGCCTTCTGCGTGGTTTTTCCTCTCCACCGAATACGCCATGTTCTACCTCACCTTACTCGGAGCTCCCTGGCTGGTGCGCCAAAAAGGGCATGTGCATATCGAGCTGCTGACCTCGGTGTTGCCACCTGCAGCGCTGAATATCCTCAGCCGTGGGGTGTCGCTGCTCTGTGTCGTGGTGTGCGGTGTGCTGGCGTGGAAGGGGCTTGATCTGGTGCTGCTCAATATGGAGCGCACTGACTATGACGTACGGGCTTTCTTTGTGCCGAAATGGATACTAACCATCGTCTTCCCCATCAGCTTTTCCCTGATGGCGATCGAATTTGGCCGCTTTGTGGTGGGCCATGAAATTCTTCACAGCGGCGAAGCGGGGATTAAAGAATAATGGAATGGTACTTTGCGCTCGCTTTCCTACTCTCGCTGATTCTCCTGTTCATGGCCATTGGCACCCCCATTGCTTTGGCGTTTTTGGCCGCCAACGTGATTGGCGCTTGGCACTTTATGGGTGGCCAAACCGGCATCTTACAGATGCTCAACAACGGTTTCGGTGCACTCTCCAGCTTTAACTTGGTGCCCATTCCGCTGTTTTTATTGATGGGTGAACTGTTTTTCCGCACCGGGCTGGGCATGAAAATGTTCAACGCTGTGGATCAGCTAATGGGCAAGGTGCCGGGGCGTTTATCTTACGTCACAGTGGTGGGGGGGACGGCGTTCTCAACGCTGAGCGGCTCCTCCATGGGTTCTACGGCATTAATGGGTTCGCTACTGGTGCCGGAAATGGAGCGACGGGGCTATAAAAAGAAAATGGCGATTGGCCCGATTCTGGGCACTGGCGGTCTGGCGATTATTATTCCGCCCTCCGCGCTGGCAGTGCTGTTAGCAACCTTGGCGAAAGTGGATATTGGCGCACTGCTTATCGCCGGTATTCTGCCAGGGCTAACGCTGGCGGGGTTCTATATCGCGACCATCTTTATTCAAACCAAGCTGGATCCTTTGGCCGCCCCGAATTATGAGCTTGAGCCGGTGCCGCTGAGCGCGAAGCTCAAACTGATCGTGACCGATATTCTACCCATGCTCAGCGTGATGGTGATTATCGTCACGCTGATGCTGATTGGGTTTGCCACGCCGTCAGAAGCCGCAGCCTTTGGTGCGCTAGGCGTGATTATCCTGGCGTTTATTTTCCGCTGCATGACCTGGGAGGCGTTTAAGCTTTCGGTCACCGGGGCACTTAAAGTCACGCTGATGGCCTACCTGATCGTGTTTGGCTCGGCTACCTTCAGTCAGCTGCTCGGCTTCTCTGGCGCTTCGGGTGGCTTGATCGGCTGGGCGACCAGTTTTGATCTGTCGCCGATTCTGATGCTCCTGGCGATGTTTGCGGTGCTACTGGTGCTGGGCACCTTTATGGAGCAGATCTCTATTATGATGCTGACCGTGCCGATCTTCTTTCCGCTGGCCCAGGCGCTGGGGTTTGATCTAGTGTGGTTCGGGATCGTTGTTTTATTGGCTCTCGAAATCAGTTTCTCAACGCCACCGTTAGGGCTGCTGCTTTTTGTGATGAAAGGTGTCGCGCCTGCGGGTACTACCATGAGTGAAATATACTCGGCGGCGATTCCCTACATCCTCTGTTCGATGCTGCTGGTCGCGGTACTTATTGTGTTCCCGGGTCTGGCGACTTGGTTGCCCAGCATGTTGCAGTAATTAACCCGTCAACGTCGTGAATAACCTCCCAGGCTAACATTAGCCTGGGAGGTTTTTTTTATTTTCAGATCCTTGACTACGCTTAAGCTCTTTCAAGAGCATCAAAGCAGGGAGCAGCAATGTTAAGTGGAACTGGGGCGGCCATTGTTATTACGGCGATAGCGGTACTGGCCAGTGTGGTGGTGCATTTTGAAGTGGCCATTCGGGTGAGCCGCAAACTTGAGTACTGGCCGTTAACGCTAAGACGGCGTTTTCTAGTCCTAATGTTCTCGTTGTTTGGAGCGCATGTGGCCGAAATTTGTCTGTTTGCTCTTGCGTTGGTAGGTCTGCAATACCTACCGGAAACGGGGCAGCTTTCCGGCAGTGAAACGGTAGCACTGTGGGATTATCTCTATGTATCGGCAACGAGCTATACCACCCTCGGTTTTGGTGATCTAACCCCCGAGGGTAGTATCCGCCTGCTTCTCAGCACCGAAGGCCTGATCGGGTTCATGCTGATTACCTGGTCGGCGTCGCTTACCTTCCTACAAATGCAGCAGCACTGGGCAGTGGGGGCTGAGTAGCCAGCCAGGTTACTCCCAGGCAGGGAAGGGGTCGGGTAGCTTCTTCCACGCTTGCATGCCTTCCAGCAGCTCGGCTTCGCTCAATAGACAGGCGTCCAGTGCTTCGCGCATTTTGGCTTGATCCAGGTTCTGGCCGATAAACACCAGCTCCTGGCGCATATCGCCGAACGGCTCCTGCCACTTCTCCATAATAAACTGACGCGTTTCGGGGTCGGTTGGCCAGCGCTCTTCAGGGATTGCCTTCCAGAATACCCCGGCTGGGCCGTGGTGGGCGATGCCGCCTGCCTGGCTCCACTGACCGGCGGCTTGAGGACGAGTGGCCAGCCAGAAAAAGCCTTTCGAGCGCAGCAGGCCCTTACCAAACCACTCCTGGTTCAACAGATCGTGGAATTTCTGCGGATGAAAGGGGCGACGGGCATGATAAGCAAAGCTGCCAATCCCGTACTCTTCGGTCTCTGGTACATGCTCGCCGCGCATCTCTTTTAGCCAGCCTGGTGCCAACTGGGCACGCTCGAAATTGAACTTGCCGGTATCCAGTACTTTATCGAGCGGCACGCCGCCTTGAGTGATGGGTACCATCTCCGCGTCGGGGTTCAGCGAGTGCAGGATAGCCTTCAGCGCTGCTATCTCTTTCTCACTGATCAGGTCAGTCTTGCTGATCAACAGCACATCGCAAAACTCGATTTGATCGACCAGCAGGTCGGCGACATTGCGCTCGTCGTCTTCGCCTAAGCTTTCCCCCGCTTCAGCGAGGCTTTGTGCTTCGCGGTACTGTTCAAGAAAGTTAGCGCCATCCACTACGGTCACTAGCGTATCCAGCCGGGCGACGTGGGAGAGGCTCTGGCCGCTTTCATCTTCAAAGGTGAAGGTTTCCGCCACGGGCAGCGGCTCGGAAATCCCAGTGGACTCAATGACCAGGTAATCGAACTTGCCTTCCCGGGCCAACTGGCTGACTTCCTCTAGCAGGTCTTCGCGCAGGGTACAGCAGATGCAGCCGTTGCTCATTTCTACCAGCCGTTCCTCACTGCGATTAAGTGCCACGTCGCCGTCCAACGTCGACTCGCCAGATCCGCCGCGCACCAGTGCGCCATCGATATTTACCTCGCTCATATCGTTAACGATCACGGCGACACGGCGACCTTCGCGGTTGGCCAGAATATGATTGAGCACGGTGGTTTTACCGGCACCCAAAAAACCCGAGAGCACTGTCACGGGCAAGGGAGTAAATGCGGTCATTGCTAAGTCGCCTCTAAACGGGTTTTATGTTATGTGATAATATAACAATTAAGCCGCTTAGAGGAAGGCTTCTTTTGTAGCAGACGCGGTCATTTTTATAGGTGCTAGTTGATTATTGTTTGTACTGTGTCGGGCAATAGCCCCTTACAACACCCGGCGAGCGCAGGGCTTGGTGCTTGGTCGTACGGCCAGTGACACGTTTGCGCCATAGGCGAAACGAAGCGGGTTTGAGTTGGTGGCGCATCACCTCGATGACATCCGGCTCGGCAAGGCCAAACAGTGTTTCGATGGCTTCAAATGGCGTGCGGTCTTCCCAGGCCATTTCAATGATGCGCGACTGCTTGTCATCGGGTAAGCGGCGAAAGCGCTTAACGGGGGCTTTGGGCATCGTTCACCTCATGGTATTCGAATGGCGTGCATTTAGCGTGCGGGCAGGATACCGCTTTTTAATACTCCAGCGCAGCGCATCGATCACCACAAAAATCGCTAGGCTGGCGCCCAAGACAGGCAGCGCCAGGCCCACTGCAATAGCGCCTGCCAGCAGGCCTATTTTGGCCGAGAGCGGCAATTGCCAAAACGGCTCAGCCACCGTCGGAAAGCGCTGACCGCTTGCTGAGCGTAACCGCCGCCAGGCCATCAAATAACCCCATACGATCAATGTCACAAGCCCGGCGGCGATAAACGCCAGTACGACTTGATTCGCAATACCAAACAGTACCCCCATATGCAGATCAATCCCCCAGCGGGTGAGTTTGGCGGCCCATGGAAAAGTGGCAAAGTCGGTTTGATCGGTCACTGCCATTGAGTGTGGATGCAGCGCCACTTGATCTACCTGAGTGGGCCATTGGCGGTCAATTTCCGCTATCCGCCATGCCTGCTGGGGAGTGCTTGGGGGCGTTAATTGAATGCGCGCTGCGCTGAGTCCCGCCTGACGAGCAGCATTCAGTGCCCGATCGAAATCTTCTGGCGTAATAGACGTGGCCACCATGGACATATGGCCGTGATGCTCGGCATGTTCGTCAACGACTTGGCTATCGGTATCGTTCAACGCCGTCGAAGCACTTGGCGTGCCCCAGCCCCAGGCATGACGAAGCTCCGCAATATTACCCCCCGCCCACTGTGACCACGTAAGACCGGTGGCTGAAAAGAACAGTAACCCCAGCGAGAGTATCAGCCCAAGCATCGCGTGGCGTCGGCGAGCCCTGTGAGGAGCCACGAGCGCTTTAAGCGAGTGGCGCTGACGAATCCACAGCAGCACGCCGCCTAGCGCAGCCACCCATAGCCATGAGGCGGCCAGTTCACTATAAAGACGACCTGCGTTACCCATTAACAACTGACGGTGAAAGTGATCAATCGCGGTGCGTAGTGGCAAGATGCCACTGGTACCGTAAACCGTTGTGTCACCAGTCACTTTCAGCGAAATGGGGTCAACGAATACAGCACGGTGTTCAGATGGGCCCAGGCTTGGCTCGCTATACATCAGTCGGGTCGTGCTGCCGAGTTCTGGGGCCGGGCGGACTGCGCTTGGCAAAGTGGCGTTGCCCAGATAGCGTTGTGCCGCAGCAATTTGCTCGGCAAGTGGTTGACCCTCTCCCTGGTTAACCCCATACAGAGTGTCGTGGTAAAACCACTCTTCAAGCGGAGGGCTGAGTAAGTAAGCGATGCCGGAGAGGGCCGCAATCAGTATAAAAGGGCCGACGAAGAGGCCGATATAGAGGTGCAGGCGACTAATCAGGGCAAAAAGCAGTTTGCCAGTGCGAGTAGAAGAGCGGGGCGGGGCTGTCATTCGCTGGATCCGAGTGGCATCGGTAAAAGAGAGAGACAGCTTAGATAGTTTACATAGCAACCGCTAGCCTACACACAGCGGTAAAAAGTCACACGCTTAACGGTTAGGTGGCGTGGGCTTCGCGGCTAAGAGTGCACGAAATAGGCCATTCATTAGCACCGGTTCGTCGTGGCGTATCTGGAATCCAGCGTCGGTGAGCAGAGGCTGCGCTTGTCGGGTAATGTCGGTTGCAAGGGCTGATGTTAGTAGGTTCAAGAGGCGCCGCCCTGGCCCTGCAGGTTGTGAATCCGGCTGAAACTTATCCATTACGCACAGTTGTCCGTCGGTTTTAAGCACTCGGTGCGCTTCGGCAAGACCTTGTCGTGGGTTCGGCATCACCGCCAGAATCAAGTGCATAACGACTACATCAAAGTGCTCCTCGGGATAACTGAGTGCTTCGGCATCCATCACACCGCACTCCACATCTCTATTAAGTGCTGCGGCCCGTTTAGCCGTTCGCTTGACCATGGCAGGAGCTATATCAGTGGCGTGTAATTCGATGTCCTGGGGCAGGAAAGGCAGATCCAACCCTGTCCCTGCGCCTACCAGCAGAACGCGCATACCGGGCTCCCAGTCCACCTGGCCAAGCGCAATGCGCCGCGGCCTGCGAAACACGCGTGCCGCGGCCTGATCGTAAAAAGGTGCGTAAACCGTATAGCGCAGTCGGTTCCAGGCAGTGGTGTTGAGCATAGCGCCTCTTTGCAGCGCAGCGCTGCGATGGCTGAACGGTGGTGACGGGTTACCTATAGCATAAACGCCGTTATTCAACCAATAGTGCACTGACAGTGTGGTGCTCGTTTATAAGGTTGGTATTACACAGTGGGGTTTTTGGTTATATTGAACCCGAGTTGTTGAGTTTGAAAAAAAGTTGATTTTTATAATAATAGTTAATCGTTATTAGCCGCTTTATAGCTAATGGTTGAGTACTTGCTATTATATATTTTACCCCTTTTGAAGGCGTGTCGTTAAGTTTTCAACAATATCGATCACTAGCTTTCGATCATTTTGGTTTAAAGGGGCTAAAAGTTGCATCATTCTGCTTGACTGGTCATCAATATGAAAGCTTGCTTGACCAAGCAACTCCGCGGCTTCGCAGTTGAAAATTTCAGCTAACTCGATTAAGCGCACGATATTGGGAATCACCCGCCCGCGCTCAATCCGCGAAACGGCTTCATTGCCAACACCTAAGCGCTCGGCAACCTCTTCTTGGGTCAATTGACTGCGAACCCGCTGTTTTGCAATGGCTCGGCCAATACTGCCCGCTAGCCGTTTCTGTTCTGTTTTATTCACGATGCCCTCCATTAGACCTAGATGGTTGAGGAACGACCTATTGACATGAAGGACTGTTTAGGTTGAATATCATCTTCTAAGGTTGATTTGGATGCTGATTGTTACTTTTTGTTTCATTTTCTTACTCGCTGAAATGTATGATTTGGCTGATGGGAATTTAATCGAATATCCAAAAAACATAGATGGGTAAATGAAAAACCACAGCTATGGAGTGCACGGCTGAAGGTGTTTCGAGAGGTAACAGATGAATAGGTTGAGTATTTTTATTTGAGTTGAGTTTGTTTTTAAAATTGGCACTAATGTTTTAAAAGAAATGTAGTTAGGGTTGAATGGGAATTTTTTTATAAGTTGTAGCGTTTGAAAAGGCTTTCGAAAAACGTTTGTGCGGCACGCAGATGTGTTTTTCAAATAGAGTGTTCAAGAAAAACGGGATAGAAGCTTGATGTTTAAATCTGAAGGCGCTTAATAGCATGCCCCCTACTTCTGCACCAGAGATTTTTCGACAGTTGGTGGATAAATTGTCCTACGCCAGTGAAGAGGGTTTTTTTCATCACCTCGTGAGATCCTTGGCGGATATTCTCGGGGTTGATCATGCTGCTGTTGAGCATGTTGATAGCCACCAGCGTACTTCGACAACGCTGGCGGCCTGGTCTCAAGGTGAATTCATTGAGATGGCCCCCTATTCGCTCCAAGACACACCATGTCAGCAAGTCGCCCTCCACTCACGTCTGTTTGTCGCTTCTCAGATTTGCGAGCAGTTTCCGAAGGATCAACGCCTGGCGGCTCTGAAAGCAGAAGGGTATCTGGGCATCTCTATTGCGGCGCCTGGCGGTGGCTTCTTGGGCGCTATTGTGCTGATGCACTCCTCTACTCTGGGGCTCCCTCCCTATGCCGAAGAAGTTTTACGTATCGCTGCGGCGTTGGCAGGCGCCGAATTGGCGCGCCAGTTAGCGGAGAGCCAAACACGCGAACGTCTGTTGCATAAAAAGCTAGCGCTGCAGCGCATTGGTCAATACAACGAAGATTTGATTAACACCCTTCATGAGCAGCAACGTTTCCAACACGCTGTTGTTAGCGTGGCCACTGCCGTATCAGCGGAAAATGGCGAAGCGTTTCTGCATCAACTAACCGCCCATATGGCTGAGGCGTTATCTGCCGAAGTGGGGTTTATAGCGTTGCTGGATGAGCAGGATTCCGATATTGCTCATACTTTAACGCTATATATCAATGGCCAGTGCCAGGATAATTTTGCTTATTATCTTCCCGGCGTGCCTTGCCACAAGGTCATGATAGAGCAGGAGTGTATCGTGCACGAGGGCGCCGCCATTATGCTGCCTGCCGAGACTAATGGAGCGCTTTCATGGGTAAACGGCTACGTTGGGCGGCGGTTGGATGATAGCCATGGCCAGCCCATGGGGCTTGTTGGCGTTATGTTTAAAAAGCCGCTGGACGATGTGGAAGTCGTACGCAATGTACTGCAGATATTCGCCGCGCGGGCAGCTTCAGAGCTAGAGCGCCAGCAAGACGAAGTACGCATTCGCCAATTGGCTTTTTGTGATTCTGGCACCCAATTGCCCAATCGGGCGGCCTTTATGCGCCACTTAGAAAGCGTGGTTGCTGATCCAAAAACTACTGAACTGGCGCTATTGCTGCTGGATCTTAATCATTTCAAAGAGATTAATGATACCGCTGGCCACGACCTGGGCGATTTAGTGCTCAAGGCCGTGGCTGAACGCTTTGCGGCGTCGCTAACGGAGGGGCAGTACCTGGCCCGTTTAGGTGGCGATGAGTTTGTGGTGGTATGCCCAGGTGTCCAGGCAAACAGCGCGTTAGCGACGGCTCAGCGTCTGTGTGACAGCATCGCATTGCCCTTTATGGTTGAGCAACACTCTTTCGAACTTTCCGTGGGCATTGGCCTCGCGCTTTATCCCCAGGATGCGTCAACACCATTAGAGTTGCTGAAACACGCCGACATTGCCATGTACCAAGCGAAACGGCAAAAGCTTCCCGTATGCGTGTTTGAGCCCTGGATGGAGCGCATTGTGGCGGAACAGCTGCATATCGCTAAACGCTTAGCGTTAGCCATTGCAGAAAAACAGCTGAGTCTGCATTTTCAGCCTCAGGTAGATTTACACAGCGGCCGGTTAATTGGCGCCGAGGCGCTGTGCCGGTGGCACGATGAGGAGCTGGGCCAGGTTTCACCGGGCAAATTTATCCCCATTGCCGAAGAGCGCGGCATGATCGTTGCGCTTGGCAACTGGGTCATTGAAGAAGCCTGCAGGCAGCTTGCCGCATGGCGAGAGCAGGGGCGCTCTATGCCTGGGCAGTTGGCGATTAATATTACTGCCCAGCAGTTTGAAGAGGATGACTTGGTCGCCAGTGTGCTCAATCGCTGTTCCCAGTTCGCCGTTGGAGCGTCACAGCTGAGTCTGGAAATTACCGAAAGCGGCATCATGGAGAACCCTGAAAAGGCAATTGCAATTACTGAAGTGTTAAAGAGCAAGGGGTTAGGGCTTTCCATTGATGATTTTGGCACCGGGTACTCGTCGCTTGCTTACCTGAAGCGCTTTGCCGCCGATAAAATCAAAATCGATATCTCCTTCGTCCGCGATATGCTCACCAGCGACAATGACCGTGTCATTGTGGCTACGATTATTGCCATGGCGAATACGCTGGGTCTAGAGACCATTGCGGAAGGGATTGAAAACCAAAACCAGATTAACGCATTGCTCGCAATGGGCTGTGCCCAGGGGCAAGGCTACTACTTTGATCGGCCATTGGCAGCTGCACAGTTTGCCCAGCGTTGGCTCAGTTAGCCTAGGCAGCTAGGTCATGAAAGATTATGCATGCCAGTATGGCTACTGCGGCTTACAATAGTTTTCAGAAAAAAGGCTTAAGTCTGTAGACGACCACCTTACTATAGCGCCTAATCACACTTGCTCAACATATTGAGCAAGTTCTAATTTTTTCTTCAGTCCTTTCAAAAAGCCCGGCCAGTCAGGGTGCCAAGTAGTCTAGACTCATGCTATACCTAAGCTGTAATCTCAACTTCATATGCGCTCACGGTGTGTGCTTTAGCGATGGTGAGCAATAGCAAAAGGACGCATTTAGCTGATCGAAAGGACTCTATCGTATGTCGGTTCGGCAAATAAGCGAATTTGAATTCAGTCAAAGGATTGTACAGGAGCATTACGCTAAATGAGTGGATCGACCCTGCGAAATATACTTTCACGCCGAAAAGGCTTTTTTTCAGTAGCCGTACTAGGCGGGTTACTGGTTGGAAGCCTCCCTGCTGAGGCTTTGGCGTTTGGCTTCGATGATGTCGCCAGAAGAGCAGAGGAGCTCGCCCAGCAGGGCTACCGTGCCCCAGAAACGTCCTTGCCGGATCAGTTGCGTGAACTCAGCTATACCGAGTATTCGCAAATACAGTTCAAACGTGATCGCGACGTATGGAGCGGTAAAGGCGCACCTTTCACGCTGAGCTTTATCCCTGAAGGAATGCATTATGACAGTGCTATCCAATTAAACAGTATTGATCAGGCGGGCGAGGTTCACGCCTTTGCTTACAACCCCGACGATTTTACCTACGGTGATTTAGACATCTCCGACGATGTTAAGCAGAGCGATGGCGTGGGTATCGCTGGCGTCAGAATCAATCACTCACCCAACGGTGTTGATAGTAATGAGGTGATGGTATTTCTGGGCGCAAGCTATTTTCGCGCGGTGGGAAGTGGTCAGGTTTACGGTCTTTCAGGACGAGGGTTGGCCGTTGACACAGGATTATCTTCGGGCGAAGAGTTCCCCCGCTTTAGCGAAATTTGGATTGTCGAACCAAGCCCAGAAAGTCAGTACTTGACGATTTTCGCCCTGCTGGACTCGCCTAGCGTTACCGGTGCCTACCGCTTCGTCCTACGTCCCGGAGAAGATACTTTAGTCGACGTACAGTCGCGGCTATATCTGCGTCGGGCAGTTGAGAAGCTGGGGATTGCACCGCTAACCAGTATGTATCTCTACGGCCCGGAGCAGCCTTCCTCGACACAACACTATATCCCGGCCATGCATGACTCGAATGGGCTCTTAATCAGTGATGCGCAGAATGGCTGGCTCTGGCGCCCGCTAGCCAATCCGGCCAGATTGATGATGAATAGGCATGCAGCACCTCAGTTACGCGGTTATGGCTTGATGCAGCGCGGCCATAATTTTAGCGATTATCAGGATATTGATGCACGTTATGATTTGCGCCCAAGCGCCTGGATTGAGCCACGCAACGCGTGGGGAGCCGGTAGCGTTGAGCTGATTCAGATTCCGACAGACAACGAGACCAACGACAACATCGTCTCGATGTGGCTGTCTGATGAACCCCATGAGCCAGGCGCACCGCTGGCATTCGATTACCGTATTACGTTCACTGCAAGTGAAAGCCGCCACCTTGATCCTGAGCTTGCCTGGGTTGCAGAGACGCGTCGCTCACGGGGGGAGGTGATTCGCGATGACCTGGTGCGTGAGCCCGACGGGACACTCGCCTTCGTTCTCGACTTTGTCGGGCCCTCGCTTGAAGGTATCGGCAACGGTGCCAATCTAAGCGTTGAAGCCAGCGTCGGCGAGAGTGGCGAATTGGCTAATAGCCGCGTTGTGCATAATCCGGCCACTAACGGTTGGCGCGTGTTTGTCAACGTGAAGCGCAATAACGGTAATCAGCCTTTGGATATCAGGGCCAAGCTAATGCTTGATGGCAAGCCACTATCTGAGACTTGGTACTATAGGTTGCCCGCCAATGGCTGAAACAATGTCTTCTTTGCAGGCAACGCCAACGGATATCTATTTAGAGCGGTTGGCGTTGGAGACCCAGGATCGTGAGGAGCGCTACAAGTTACTGGTCGGTGATCTTGATAAACACGAAATGGCTTCGCTGCATGCGGCGTTGGGTGGAGAGAGAGATTGGCAGAGTAAAGAGAGTGATGACCCGGCAGCACTGTCAGTGGGTAGGCGCTTGGCGCTTGCCTATGCAGAGCCGCCACTAGCGCCACCGGAAGTGCTGTCAACGGACACGTCGGGCATTACACGACTCCGCACTGCGCCAGCGATGAAGCGAACGCCGCTGGCCCCCCAGCAGTGGTCGACTAATCCTTTTGTGAATATCGGCCGACGTTTCAAGCGCTGGGCTAACGGAGATTTCCGTCGGCGCAGAAGAGCGTCACCCTCCGCGTCTTGGAAGTGGGTCGCCTCAAGGCGTCGCTGGATTTTGCTGGTGCTGATTTTTGGTCAAAGTATCATCGCCGCCAATCAGATGCGTACCGTACTCCCCGGCCAAGGCCTACAGTGGCTTGAGATCACTATCCTATCGTTGTTTGTGCTGCTATTCGCCTGGGTATCCGCAGGGTTTTGGACGGCCTTGATGGGGTTTTTCCAGCTATTACGACGCCATGACCGCTACGCCATTGATAGCGAGGTGGGTGACGAGCCGATTGATGATGAGGCACGTACAGCGTTGCTGGTGCCCATCTGCAACGAGGACGTTGCCAGGGTATTTGCCGGGGTGCGCGCCACCCTGGAGTCTTTGCGCAGCACGGGTAATGATCGGCATTTTGATATCTTCATCCTCAGCGATACGTCCGATCCCGATACTGCCATTCAAGAAACCTATGCCTGGTTGGTGTTGTGCCGCGATCTAGAGGCCTTCGGACAGGTCTTCTATCGCCGTCGACAGCGTCGTGTGAAACGTAAGAGCGGTAACCTTGACGATTTTTGCCGACGCTGGGGAGCACTCTATCGCTATATGCTGGTATTGGATGCCGATAGCGTCATGAGTGGCCAATGCCTTACCCGGCTGGTGCAAATGATGGAGGTGCACGCCAATGTGGGTATTATCCAAACGGCGCCACGTGCTTCCGGACGTCTCAATTTATACGCTCGCATGCAGCAGTTTGCGACGCGGGTTTACGGGCCGCTGTTTACCGCCGGGCTGCATTTTTGGCAGTTAGGTGAGTCGCACTATTGGGGCCATAACGCGATCATTCGCCTAGCCCCGTTTATGCAGCACTGCATCCTGGCGCCACTGCCCGGTAAAGGCTCCATGTCGGGCGAGATTTTATCCCATGATTTTGTCGAGGCAGCGCTGATGCGCCGCGCCGGTTGGGGGGTATGGATTGCCTACCAACTGGAGGGCAGCTATGAGGAAATGCCACCTAATCTGCTCGATGAGCTCAATCGCGACCGACGCTGGTGCCACGGCAATTTGATGAACTTCCGGCTGTTTTTTTCGCAAGGCATTCACCCCGTGCATCGTGCCGTTTTCCTGACCGGTTTAATGTCTTATCTTTCAGCGCCGCTATGGTGTCTTTTCTTAGTTCTCTCTACCGCACTTTTAGCCGTGCATACGTTTAGTACCCCCGACTACTTTCCTGAGCCGGGGATGCTGTTTCCTGTTTGGCCGCAGTGGAACCCCACCTTAGCGGTGGGGTTGTTTGGTGTGACGGCAATACTGCTGTTCTTGCCTAAACTGCTCAGCGTATTGCTGGTGTGGATACAGGGTAGCCGTCAATTTGGCGGGCCACTCAAGGTGTTGGCAAGCATGGTGCTTGAGTCGCTATTCTCGATGCTATTGGCGCCAGTCAGGATGCTGTTTCACACTCGCTTTGTGCTCACGTCATTAATGGGGTGGGCGGTTCAGTGGCGCTCACCATCACGGGAAAATAGCGACACGACCTGGGGGGATGCCTTCCGCGCTCATTGGAGTCAAACCCTAATAGGAGCTGTGTGGGCCGCGGGTGTTTACGTTATGGAGCCGACATTTCTTTGGTGGCTCTCGCCCATCGTCGTCGCATTGATGCTTTCGATCCCGGTATCGGCGCTGTCGAGCCGTGTCTCGTTAGGGCGGTTCTGCTTCCAAAGGCGGCTGTTCCGGATTCCCGACGAAACGCAACCGCCACGGGTACTGCGGCGCATGGTGAGCTTGCTCTCTCGCATGAACACAGGAATGGCGGCGCCCTCCTTTGCCCAAGTGGTGGTAGACCCCGTACCCAATGCATTGGCCACTGCCTTAGCTACATCACGGCATACCGATGTCGAACCCATACGTCGACGTCGAGCCGAGCGGGTGGCACGCGGAGTAAGGATGGGGCCAGCGGCGATGAGTCGGTTGGAGCGTTTGGATTTTCTAGATGACCCGGTGATGCTGTCGCAGCTGCACTATCATATTTGGGACGACAGCAAGGCGCACCACAGTTGGTTTGATTGTGGTCTGCCAGGGCGTGAATCCAAGCACCTGCCAACCTTTAATTAAACAAAATGGCGCGCGTTTAATAACTACCGCCCTCAATCAGGCCAGCTGAGAGGCTGGCTTGTCTTGCCTAGCCGCTATTGGCTCAAAATGCTCTCCCATTAAGCGTTTGCGAAGGCGACTCGCCAAACTGCTGCTTGTAGTCATGGGCAAATTGCCCCAGATGCCAGAAGCCCCAATAGGTGGCTATGTCGGTTACCGACTGCTCCGACGATGCTGCCCGCAGTGCCCTGCGTACGCGATTCAGTCGTGTCAGGCGTAAAAACTGTAGTGGGCTAATGCCTAAAATGGTCGTAAAGCTGTATTGCAGCGTGCGGCGACTAACATGGGTTAGCTGGCAAAGCTCCTCCATGGTCACTGGGCCATCCAAGTGCTCGTCAACATAGCGCTTAACGCGGTCAACCACTTCCTTGCGGTGAGCATAGCTGGGTGGCAGCTCAGCGCTAGGCTGCTCGGCTTGCAGCAGTTCCAGCAGCGCCATAAGCAGAATATCTTGATGAATATGGCTGGCGATCGTCAGCGTCTGGCTGGTGAGTAAACGTTCGATAAGAAACGATACGGCATTCAGTGTTTCCTTGGGCGCAGGCCGACGCGGTCTCTCCTGCCAGTGCTTATCCAAGCTCACGCCCTGCCGTTGGGCGGCCTCTGCTAGTGCTGGCAGTTGAATCACTAGTCCATAGATATCGAAGGTTTCGGGGGTTACCAGTTCAAAGTCCCTCCCGCCAGGGCGGCACATCACCTCGCCCGCGCTAAGCGGTTGACCATTGATACGCGTACCTTGGCGAGTGGTAGGAATCCCGATCCACAGCGAGTTTGGCCACACCCGGCAATCCTGACGTAGCGCCTGCCCGGTGTACTCCTTAAACACCTGCATGGTTTCAAGTGCCACTTCATCCAGGCGACCATAGAAGCTGCCAGGACTAAGCTGGTCGTACTCCTGCTGCCAGCGCGTCAGGTTTTGCGCGTGCTCATCGGCATCAAACGCTTCCTGAATGCATCTTTTTGGTGCAAATGCGCTGCAGAGTGTGGTCATGGGGAGCTCCTCAGGGCGTTATACGTACTCAAAACTGTCTGGTGAACGCCTTAACTTTCTGTATTTGTTTACATTTATAAAATAATACCGGGTTTGCCAAAACTCGATACTCGCTATCTATTGATAACGCTATGGTAGAAACAAGCAAGTTTTCTACCTCAACGCGCTGTCAGCGCGATGACAAAGCAGACGTCATATAAAAAAGGAAAACTCCATGGCGCAGACCTATCACACCACGGTGGGGAGCCGCAGCTACCGCTTCGCAAGCCTAACCGAGCTGATGGCCAAAGCTACGCCGCCTCGTTCCGGTGACCGTTTGGCCGGTGTCATGGCGGAGAGTGCCGAAGAGCGTGTGGTCGCCCAAATGGTATTGGCCGAACTGCCGCTCACTACTTTTTTAAACGAAGCGTTGATTCCTTATGAAGAGGATGAGATCACCCGGCTGATTATGGATGATCATGATGCCGCCGCCTTCGCTTCCATCAGCCACCTCACCGTGGGCGACTTTCGTAACTGGCTGCTCTCCGACTACGCCACCAGTGAGGTACTAACGCAAGTCCGTGCGGGTATTACTCCTGAAATGGCCGCCGCCGTCAGTAAGCTGATGCGCAATCAGGATCTGATTCTGGTGGCCAAAAAGTGCCGGGTCACCACGGCGTTTCGTAACACCATTGGCCTGGCGGGCAGGCTCTCGACCCGGCTCCAGCCGAATCACCCCACCGATGATGTCACCGGCATTGCCGCCAGTATTCTCGATGGGCTTCTCTATGGCAGCGGTGACGCGGTAATCGGCATCAATCCCGCCACCGATAACGTCGCCCAGAGCGTCAAGCTGATGCGCCTGATGGATGAGGTGATTCAGAAGTATCAAATCCCCACCCAATCCTGCGTGCTTACCCATGTGACGAACACGCTGGAAGCGATCGAGCAAGGCGCCCCGGTCGATCTGGTGTTTCAATCCATTGGCGGCACCGAGGCCACTAACCGCAGCTTTGGTTTTGACTTGAGCACCCTGGCGGAAGCCGAAGCGGCGGCGCAGTCGCTGAACCGCGGCACGGTGGGGCGCAACGTGATGTATTTCGAAACCGGTCAGGGCAGTTCGCTCTCCGCCGATGCCCATCACGGGCTCGACCAGCAAACCTGTGAAGCCCGCGCCTACGCGGTGGCGCGCAAGTTTAATCCACTGCTGGTGAATACCGTGGTGGGCTTTATCGGCCCTGAGTACCTGTTCGATGGCAAAGAGATCACCCGCGCAGGGCTTGAAGACCACTTCTGCGGCAAGCTGCTGGGCGTACCTATGGGCTGCGACGTTTGCTATACCAACCACGCCGAGGCTGATCAGAATGATATGGATAACCTGCTCACGCTGCTTGGCGTGGCGGGCTGCAACTTCATTATGGGCATCCCCGGCTCTGACGACATTATGCTCAATTACCAGACCACCTCCTTTCACGACGCACTCTACGCCCGGCGAGTACTGGGGTTGAAGGCAGCACCGGAATTTGAGCGCTGGCTCGAAGAGATGCAGATCTTCCAGGATATCAGCACCCATCGGCTCAACGACCAGTTGCCCGCCGCCTTTGCCAACAGCTTGCGCCACCTGCCCAAGGAGCCAAGCCATGGCAGTTAAACCTTCATCCCCCATCGTGGTGGAAAACCCCTGGGAGCGGCTGAACGCCTTTACCGATGCGCGGATTGGCTTGGGGCGTGCGGGGGTTAGCCTGCCCACCAACAAGCTGTTGGCGTTTCAACTCGCCCACGCCCAGGCCCAGGACGCCGTTCATACCCCACTGGATGTTGACGCGCTGGCCAGCGAGTTAACAGAGGCGCTTGAGGTATCAGAGGCCCCCATACGCTTACATAGCCATGCCCAGGATCGCGCCATGTATCTGCAGCGGCCCGACTATGGCCGACGCCTCAATAACGAAACACGTGAACAGTTGCAGCAAGCCGCTGCCTCTCAGCAGCGCTATGACCTTGCGGTGGTGATTGTCGATGGGCTCTCTGCGCTGGCCGTTCAGCAGAACAGTGCGCCGTTTCTTAGCGCGCTTTATCAACTGCTTGATAAAGATGGCGCTGATTGGCAGCTAGCGCCGTTAACCATTGTGGAGCAGGGGCGGGTGGCCATAGGTGATGAGGTTGGTGCACTGCTTAATGCCGATGCCGTGCTGGTGATGATCGGCGAACGGCCAGGGCTAAGCTCACCGGATAGTCTGGGGCTGTATATGACCTGGGCACCGGAGCCGGGGCTAAAAGATGATCGGCGCAACTGTATCTCCAACGTACGCCCGGCAGGTCTACAAGTGGAGGAGGCTGCTCGACGCTTCTTTCTACTGTTAAAAGAGGCCCGTCAGCTCAAAGTATCCGGGGTTAAGTTAAAAGACCGCAGTGAGGACGATGTGCTGGAAGGTGATGCCTCATCCGGTTCAACACGCAATTTCTTGGTCGCTGATTAACGACCTTGGCCTACGGCAAAATCCGTATAACAGCAGGCGTATAACAACGAACGTTTAACAATCAGGACGTAACAATTCTCCAATAACAATATGGAACGCAGTAAGCAGCCTATAGCAAAGCACGCCGCTGACGACACTTTCGTTCCACACCATGAGGGTAAAAAGATGACACAACCATCTGTTGATGAAGCGTATCTGGCCAAGCGCCAACTGCGCAAAGGTACCGCTGGCTGGATGCTGCTGGCGGGGCTAGGGGTTTCCTATGTGATTTCCGGTGACTTCGCTGGCTGGAACTTTGGCATCGCCGAAGCGGGTTGGGGCGGCTTTGCTATTGCTGCTTGCTTGATGGCACTGATGTATTTGGCGCTGGTGCTTTCACTGGCGGAAATGTCCGCAGCAATTCCCGCCGCGGGGGGCGGCTACAGCTTTGCCCGCCAGGCGATGGGACCTGCCGGTGGCTACCTGACCGGCCTGGCGGTACTCATTGAGTACGCTTTAGCCCCGGCGGCCATTGTGATTTTTATCGGAGCCGCCGTTGAAGCCCTGCTGGGGATTAATGGCCCGCTGGTGTATCTGCTGTTTTACGCCATTTTTATCGGCATCCACTTGGCGGGCGTGGGGGAAGCGCTAAAGGTCATGATGGTGATTAGTGGCTTGGCAGTGTTCGCCATTCTGGCCACCGCCGTCGCACTGATCGGTGATTTTGATGCCGCCAACCTGTTCGATATCGCGCCCACTGATGCCGCGGGGTCGAGCACCTTTATGCCGTTTGGCTGGTACGGAGTTTGGGCGGCGCTGCCGTTCGGTATGTGGCTGTTTCTGGCGGTGGAAGGCGTACCGCTTGCCGCGGAAGAGGCCAAAGACCCCGCCCGGGATATGCCCAAAGGGATTATCGGTGCGATGCTGTTCTTGCTGTTTACCGCCTTGTTAGTGGTGGTGTTGCTGGCCGGTGCTGCGGGTGCTGAAATGATCGGTCAAAGCGGCGTGCCGCTGGTGGATGCGCTGAATGCCGCGGGGAATCCTACCCTGGCTACGCTGGTCAATGTGCTGGGCTTAGCCGGGCTCATTGCCTCCTTCTTCTCGATCATTTATGGCTACAGCCGGTTGGTGTTTGCGCTCTCACGGGCGGGCTACCTGCCTAAGCAACTATCACTAACCAGCGGGCGCAAAGTGCCCTATTTGGCACTGATCGTGCCGGGCATATTTGGCTTTTTGGTGTCACTCAGCGGCGAAGGTGATCTGATGTTAGGGATGGCCGTGGTCGGTGCTACCATCTCCTATGCGCTGATGGCGCTGAGCCATATTATGCTGCGGGTAAAACAACCCGACCTTCCGCGCCCCTATAAAACCCCTGGCGGCGTGGTGACGTCCGGCATTGCGCTGGTGCTGTCACTGGTGGCGCTAACCGGTGTCTATGCTTTTGATCCCCGCGCCTTTAACTACACCATCGTACTGTTTATTGCTGGTGCGGCTTACTACTTCCTATATAGCAAACACCATCTGGTGGCGAAAACCGCTGAAGAAGAGTTTGCCCTGGTGGTGGCATCTCCCGAAGACCTGGATGATGCAGATGCTGCCCCGGTGGCCGCGACGACCAAGCTTTAATGTGTCGTGCTAATCACCTAGTCTGACGATGTCACGTCTATGGAGCCTCTGTGCCTCACGGTGCAGAGGCTTTTTTTTAAACTGAAATTAAGGAGCCAACATGGCGCTGATATTTGATGATCCTAACGAACAGCAGCGCTGGTATGCTGTGGATGATGGCGTCATGGGCGGTGTTTCCCAGAGCACCTTCAGTGTTGTCGATGGTGAAGGGCGTTTTCACGGTGAGGTCTCGTTTGAAAACGGCGGTGGCTTTGCCTCCGTTCGCCGCGAGCCCAACGGCTTCGAACCCACGCTAGCGGGTGCCCCGGGCATCGCGCTGACCGTGCGGGGCGACGGACGTACCTATCAACTACGTCTGAAAAGCACCGCCCTGGGCAGTGCTTCTGCCTATCGGGTGAAATTTACGCCTGCTCAAGATGCCTGGGAGACGCTGCACTTTTCATGGGATGCTTTTGAAGCAGTGCGGCGGGGAACGGTATTGAGTGACGCCCCAGCAGTAACGCCAAGTGATATTCACCAACTCGGCTTTTTGATTGCTGACCGCACGTCTGGCGCCTTCTGCTTACAGGTCAAACATATAGAACTCTTGCCCTAAATGAGCACGGGGGGCCCACCAAGGTCTTCCCGCATGTAGTTTTCCGCTAGGCAACGCTGGTGCAAATCAACAGGAGTTCAACCCGTGAAGCACTCACCTGCATACCGACTCGCGACGACGATCTTGCATGGTTTTGACGAGTACCGCGCGCGCTTTAAGGAGATCACCTGTGACGCCAGCCGACGCTTTCGAGATGCCGCATGGCGTGAAGCCCAGCAGGCGTCGGCAGAACGCATCAATCTCTATAAGGAAAAAATCGACGTCACCCTGGGGCGCTTAAAGCGTACTTTTGACCCGGAGGTGGTGGCTCACTGTGAGTGCTGGCGGGAAGCGCGTAACCACTACGCCGAACTGATCAGCCATCGGCTCGACTATGAGTTAGCGGAGACGTTCTTTAACTCGCTGTTCTGCGCGATCTTCCACCACCGCCATATTCGCAACGACTGGATGTTTGTGTATAGCTCACGGGAGGATGCTGCTCACCACTCAGGGATAGAGTTATGCCGTCGACAAAGGGTTAACGGCGACTGGCAGGCGGCGCTTAAATGGGCCCTGGAAGGCGCGATGTTGGAGAATCGCTTTGCAGATATCGACCGTGATACCCAGCTAGGCGCAACGTTTTTACAGCAGCACTTGCCAGCGGCGATTTTGAGCGCTGATAACACTGAAATCGAACTGCTCAATAGCGTCTTCTATCGCAATAAAGGCGCCTACCTGGTCGGGCGAATCCTGGGCGGCGGCGAGCAGGTGCCGCTGGTGCTGCCGGTACTCCACGGGGAAGGATTTGGTGAGCAGCAGGGGGGCGACTCCAGTCTGCACCTGGATACGGTATTGATCGAAACCGATGAGGTGTCGATCATCTTCTCCTTCACCCGCGCCTATTTTCAGGTTGAGGTGGCGGTACCCAGAGAGTTTGTCGACTACCTGCAGCAGTTAATGCCGCACAAGCCTGAAGGCGAGCTCTACGCTGCCATCGGTTTCTTCAAGCATGGTAAAACCGAGTTTTTCCGGGCCTTGAACCGTCAGGTCGCCAAGCGCGAAGATCAGTTTATTATTGCGCCGGGGGTACGCGGCATGGTCATGGCGGTGTTTGTGCTGCCCAGCTTTCGCACCGTGTTTAAGATCATCAAAGATAAATTCGACCCGGCCAAAGAGGTGACCCATGCCGTGGTGCGCGAGAAGTATCGGCTGGTAAAGCGCCATGACCGGGTAGGGCGCATGGCCGATACCCAGGAGTTTTCAAACTTTATTGTTCGTCAGGATCACTTTGCCCCCGAGTGTTTGGAGCATCTGCTGGAAGTGGCGCCTTCAACGGTGGTGCTACGAGATGACAAAGTCATCATCAAGCACTGCTATACCGAGCGGATGATGACACCGCTCAATATCTACCTGGAGCAGTGCAACGACAAAGAGAAGGAGATGGTGCTCAAGGATTACGGCAACGCCATTAAGCAGATGGCGGCAGCAAATATTTTCCCAGGCGATATGCTGCTGAAAAATTTTGGTGTGACGCGCCATGGCCGGGTGATCTTCTACGACTACGATGAGGTCTGCTACCTCACCGAATGCCGTTTCCGACATATCCCTAAATCCCACGGCAATGACTTTCAGGGAGGCGAAACGCTCTCCATCGGCCCCAACGATATCTTTCCAGAGGAGTTTGGGCCTTTTATGTTTGCCAATAAAGCGCTGCGCGATATGTTCATGCACCAGCATCCTGAACTCTTTGACCCGGATTACTGGCTGGAACTGCAACAGGCCATTATCGATGGTCGCGTCATTGATGTTTACCCTTATCGCAATAAGCAGCGCTTTGCAGGCAGTATTGGCCAGCTAGTATATTAGATGGCTATTGAAGGCGCAGTGAATCATAAACGACGAGGTAGTCATGGCAGCAAGCCCGCATTTGGTGGTGTTTACCGGCTCGGGGATTAGCGCCGAGAGCGGGATTAAAACCTTTCGTGCCAGCGATGGCCTGTGGGAGAACCATCCGGTTGAGGATGTGGCTACCCCCGAAGCGTGGCAGCGTAATCCACAGCAGGTGTTGGATTTCTATAATCAGCGCCGTGAGCAGATTCGTCGCGCTAAGCCCAACGCCGCCCATAGAGCGTTGGCTGGTCTTGAGCAAGACGGTTTTAGCGTCAGTATCATTACCCAGAATATTGATGACTTGCACGAGCGGGCAGGCTCCCGTCAGGTGCTTCACTTACATGGTGAAATCTTAAAAGCGCGCTCCTCCATCGACGAACGCATGCGCTACCCTCTGCTTAAGGGGGGAATTGAGCTGGGTCAAGTCTGCGATAAAGGCAGCCAGCTACGTCCCGATGTGGTTTGGTTTGGCGAGTCAGTGCCGCTGTTTGCCGATGCCTGTGAGCTTGTTAGTCAGGCTGACTTTTTGCTGGTCGTCGGTACGTCGCTGGCGGTTATGCCCGCCGCTTCGCTTCTTTCGTACATTGACTACGACACCCCCTGCGCACTGGTCGACCCAGCAGCGGATAGCCTTAGCCCGCCGGGCGTGCTGGCGATTAACACCACCGCCGGTGAGGGCGTTCCAGCGCTAGTCAATCGCTGGAAGCAGCAGGGTAATCTACTGCTTTCCTGAGCTGTTTATTGATCCAGAAACCACGCCTTCATCACGTCGGTAATCTTCGTCATTTCTGCTTCAGAGGTGATGTACGCGGGCATGGTATAGAGCCAGCGGCCAATGGGGCGCAGCCAGACACCCCGCTCCCGGGCGAAGTCGCCTACGCCGTTTAGTGCCTCGGCGGAGTGCGCTTCAATCACCGCGGTGGCGCCCAAAACCCGCACGTCGGCAACGGCGGTATGAGCGTTGAGCGCACGCTCTTCCAGCAGTTCGCGGCGCAGTAAGCGGTTAAGCGTCGCAATCTTGCCCAGATAGTTCTCATCCTCGAAGACGCGCAGGCTTTCCAGCGCCACGCGGCAGGCCAGCGGGTTGCCCATAAAGGTCGGGCCGTGCATAAAGGCGTGGCGGGGAGTGTCGCCGATAAAGGCGTTATGGACGCGATCCGTCGCCAAGGTGGCGGCGTGGCCTAAATAACCGCCGGTCAAGCCTTTGGAGAGCACCATGATATCTGGCGTAACGCCCGCGTGGTCAGCGGCAAACAGCTTGCCGGTGCGACCAAATCCGGTGGCGACTTCGTCAAAGATCAGCAGCACATTAAACTCATCGCACAGTGCCCTGGCGCCAGCAACATAGGCGGGGGAGGTCATATTGAGGCCGCCCGCCGCTTGTAAAAGCGGTTCCATCAGCAGCGCGGCAATCTCATGATGGTGGCGCTCCAATACGCTACGCAGGGCGCTAAGATCGTGTTCGATCTGCACATCGGTGGCATCAAAAGGGGCTGTGGGCGCCGGGGCGAAGTGGTGCTGGGGCAGCAGACTGGCAAACAGGCTGTGCATGCCTTCTTCAGGATCGCACACCGCCATGCAGCCGGTGGTGTCGCCGTGGTACGCCTTCATCAACGAGAGCATCTTTTGCTTGCCTGGGTGGCCGGTAAGCACCTGGTACTGTAGCGCCATTTTCATCGCCACTTCCATGCCCACCGAGCCGCTGTCTGAATAGAAGACGTGATTTAACCCGGTGGGGGTAATGCGCACCAGCTCGCGGGCCAACTGGTCGGCGGGGTCATGGGTTAAGCCGCCGAGCATCACATGGCACAGCTGGCCTGCCTGCTCGCGAATGGCCGTCACCAAGCGTGGGTGACCGTAGCCATGAATCATGCACCACCAGGAGCAGGTGGCATCCAGCAGACGTTCGCCGCTTTCAAGCACAAAGTGAGCGCCGTCACCGCTCACTACCTTGGGGGCAGGCTTCTGGGTTTTTAGGTGTGCATAAGGATGCCAAACCGGCGTGTTCATAACGGCTCCAGGGAGAGGTAGGAGTGGGCAGTAGCGGCACTGGGGGTATCAAGATGCGGAATAATGCCTAAGCAGGGGGCCGCGAGTTTGGCGTTTAGGTGCGCGATGTTGGCCTCAAAGCGTGCCGTGTTGGCCGCAAAGGCGGGATCCACCACGCTGCCCGCCCAACCGGCGAGTGCCAAACCGTCGGCACGAATGGCTTCCGCCGTTAAGCGAGCATGATTTAAGCAGCCTAGCTTTAAGCCGACGACCAGGATCACCGGCAACTCAAGGGCTATCGCCAAGTCGGCAAAATCTTCCTGGTCGTTTAACGGCACGCGCCAGCCACCGGCGCCTTCAATCAAGGTGAAGTCTCTGGGTGTTTGATTAATCGTTTCGCGTAGTGAGCTCACGATAGCGCTAACCTCAAGCGGCTGGCCCGCCTCCTTCGCGGCGAGATGAGGTGCAATGGCGGGGGCAAAGGCGATGGGGTTCACCGTGGCATAGTCGACCGGCGGCACACTCTGTTGCTGTAACGCCACTGCATCATCGTTACGCAGACCTTCGCTAGTCTGCTCGCTGCCTGAAGCCACCGGCTTAAGGCCCAGCGTGCTCAACTGCTGTTGGCGGGCGGCGTGCAGTAAGCCGCTCGTCACTAATGTTTTTCCCGCATCGGTATCGGTGCCCGTTACAAACCAGACGTTCATGGCGATTTTTCCAATTGCAGTGTTAAGCAGCGGTAGCTCACCGGCAGGCCCTCCGGCTGGCGCAGTTGCTCATAGCGTGCTTTTGCAGCGGCGATGTCCGCCCGGGTAAGGCAGGTGTTTGATCGGGGAAGCTGGGCGCCAACGCCTTTAATGGAGGCCATAACGGCTTGCAGGTCAGCATAGTAGAAGCGCTCAACGGTGGCCGCTTGCCAGGCAATGGCTAGGTCACTTTTACCAATAGCCCGTACGATGCTGGCGAGGTTAGGGGGTTGCAGCAGCGCCTCGGGGCGCTGCCAGGCAAAGGCGATCTCTTCCAGGGTGCCTGGCAGCAGCGTGGTGATATGTGCCTGCCCACCGGGGCGAAGCACGCGACAAAGTTCCGCCATCACCGCGTCGATATCGCGACACCACTGGAGTGCCAAGTTGGAAAATGCCAGATCAAAGGCATGGGCACCAAACGGCAGCGCCGCCGCGTCGCCTTGCTGCCAGTTGATACCGCCACCATAGCGCTGGCGAGCCTGGGCGAGCATGCCGGGGGCTAAATCTAACCCGGTTATCTGAGTGTGGGGGTAACGTTCAGCCAGTTGCTGTGTCCAGTAACCGGTGCCGCAGCCCACATCGAGGACTTTATAGGCGTTGCGGGGTAGCGAACCCCACAGCCGTTGACCTATTTGCCGCTGTGCGCTGGCAAGCGCATCGTAGCGGGGCGCGGCCCGGGAGAAAGCGTGGGCGACCTGCGCCTGCCAGCGGCCATCGCTGCTCACCGTTAAAACGCTCATAAAACCGCCATATTGGCGTTAGCCATCTGGGTGGCATGGTGGGTAATCGCAGCAGCCAGCGTCTGGGGCTGGGAGAGCATGGGACAGTGGCCAACACCGCTTAAACGCTCGCTGGTACTGCGCTGAACAGGGCTGATTAATGGATCGTGTTCGCCAGTGAGCCGTACCACCGGGCAAGGGGGCGTCGCTAGGCGCTGGCGATTATCAATCGACGCCAGCCAGTCCAGTCCGGTAGCGAGCGTGGCGTTGTCGGCGGGTAGTGTGTCGCCCAGCAATTCATGTAACTGCCGATAAGCCTGCCGAGGGCTGGGCTCGCCTTGCGCCTGCCAGCGCAAAAAGTGTTGCCAGGTCGCGGTGGGGTCGCGCTGAAAGGCACGTCGAAAGGCGCTTAGCTCGACAGAAGTGACACCGTCGGTAGCGCAGAAGGTGTTACCGGCACCGAGTAGAATTACCCCGCGTGGCGGGGGCAGCTCCTCAAGGAGTGCCGCAGCCAGTAACCCACCCAATGACCAACCGATCCATACCGCATCGCTGGCTAGTGGCCCGGCCATCTCCTTCGCGAGCTCTGCCAGCGTGGCGTTAGTCCCTAGCGCAGGGGTATCGCCATAGCCAGGCCAGTCGACTGCTTGTATCGTCAGGTGAGCAGCCAAGTGGTTGGGCCAGTGCGCCTCCAGTGGCTGCCAGATACGCTGGTCGACTCCCCAGCCGGAGAGCAGTATTAAACGCAGGGGTTGCATAACGCCTCTTGGTGCTGGCACTGGTCGAGCGCCGCTAACAGCTGGTCAATATCGCCCTCCTGGTGGCGAGCGCTCAGGGTGATGCGCAGCCGGGCCTCCCCCTTTGGCACCGTTGGCGGGCGAATGGCGCCCACGTGAATGCCTGACGTTTGCAACTGCCCCGCCCAGCGTAAAATGCGAGTTTCATCTGCCAAGATCAGCGGCTGAATAGGGGTGGCAGAGCTGCTTAGTGGTAGCCCTAGATTCAGCGCCTCGCGGCGGAAGTAAGCGATATTGGCGTTGAGCTGGGCACGGTGTTCGGGTTCATCCTGAACGATCTCCAGCGCTTTGAGGGTGGCGGCGGCAATCGCCGGGGGTTGAGCGGTGGTGTAGATATAGCTGCGTGAAAATTGAACCAGGTGGTCGATTAACGCGGCATCCCCGGCCACAAAAGCGCCAGCGGTGCCCAATGCTTTACCCAAGGTGCCAACCAAAATCGGCACCTCGGTGCTATCCCAGGCACTACCCACGCAGCCGCTGCCATTTTCACCCAGCACGCCCACGCCGTGTGCGTCGTCCACCATTAGCCATGCACTGTGGCGTTGGCTGACGGTGACCAAACTGGCGATGTCAGCCACATCGCCATCCATGCTAAACACGCCATCGCTAACCACGAGTGTATGTGCGCACTCACTGCGCCCCAGAAGGTTTTCCAGATCGCTTGTGTCACGGTGATGGTAGCGCCGTGAGCGGGCTCCGCTTAAGGCGGCACCATCGATGAGCGATGCGTGATTGAGGCGGTCTTGGAAGATGGCGGTGTTACGGTCGGCCAGCGCTTGCAGCACGCCCAGGTTGGCCATATAGCCGGTAGAGAACAGCAGCGCACGTTCGCGTCCTGTCCAGCGTGCCAGAGCCTCTTCCAGGGCGTCGTGAACTGCCATGTGGCCGCTGACCAGATGCGATGCACCGGCGCCCGCGCCGTAAAGGCGTGCGCCTTCCGTTTGGGCCTCGCTGACTCGTGGGTCTTGAGCCAAACCCAGGTAGTCGTTACCGGCAAAGTCGAGCGCACCCACTGCCATGACCCGGCGGGTTCGCCAGCGATTAGTCTGCTGGCGGCCTAAGCGGGCATCGGCTAGTCGCTGTTGCCACGCTTTAGACACTGGCATCGACGGCTAGCTCGGCAACGCGTTCGGCGTGTACCTGCTGTAGCGCCTGTTGGGCGAGGCGTGCCGCTTGAGTATCTTCGCTCTCGCAGGTTTCGCGCTTTTCCGGGTGCAGGCCCAGCTTGGCAAATAGGGTGCGGTCGCGATCTACCTGGGGGTTGCCGGTGGTCAGCAGCTTATCACCGTAGAAGATCGAGTTAGCGCCCGCTAAAAACGCCAGCGCTTGGGTCGATTCGCTCATCTGTTCACGGCCAGCGGAGAGGCGCACATGGCTCTGGGGCATCATAATGCGGGCGACGGCAATGGCGCGGATAAATTCGATGGGGTCTAGATCTTCGACATTTTCCAGCGGTGTTCCAGGGACTTTCACTAGCATATTGATGGGTACGGATTCCGGATGCGGGCTAAGCTTGGCCAGCTGTTGCAGCAGGGCGCTACGATCCTGGGCATCTTCTCCCATGCCGAGAATGCCGCCGGAGCAGACCTTCATGCCCGCATCGCGCACGTTGGAGAGTGTTTCCAGTCGGTCGCTGTAGGTGCGGGTGGTGATGATTTCGCCGTAGAACTCCGGCGAGGTATCCAGGTTATGGTTGTAGTAATCGAGCCCGGCGGTGGCCAGTCGGCTGGCCTGCTCGCCGTCCACCATGCCCAGCGTCATGCAGGTCTCCAGGCCCACGGCTTTCACCTGACGCACCATCTCTTCGACCAGCAGTAAGTCTTTGTCCCGGGGGCTACGCCACGCCGCGCCCATACAAAAACGGCTGGCACCGGCTTCTTTGGCCGCCTTGGCTTGTTCGACGACTTTTTCGATTTCCAGCAGTTTCTCTTTCTCCAGCTGAGTATTGTAGTGGCCGGATTGCGGGCAGTATTTGCAGTCCTCTGGGCAGGCGCCGGTTTTAATCGAGAGAAGAGTTGAGACCTGCACCGCGTTAGCATCGAAGTGGGCACGGTGCACCTGCTGGGCTTGAAACAGCAGGTCTTTGAACGGTAGCGCAAACAGCGCGTTGATCTCGTCGAGCGTCCAGTCGTGGCGCTGCGGATAGCTTTGCTCTTGGGGCTGCTGGTGAGATAGCTCATGGGGCACGGTCATGGGTGTAAACCTTTTTACCTTTAATAGTTGACGAGACTTTAGCGGCGTTGCGCTTTGGGTGTCAACGTTAAGAGGTTTTTAGGTTTACGGTGATGTGGTGGAAACATTCGTCAAAATATGGCGCGTTCATTTATACTCCACGCCCTTTTAACTGTTAGTTGTTTCCCTCTTCTGGAGCGCGGATGTCTGCTTTTGAAAGCGCTGTGAATGATCGCTCTGTCGTTGGTTCTGAAGATGTTCCCATCAGTGAATATCCGCGTCCGCCCAGGCGTGAGTTTAAAGCGCGCGGCAGTTTTGTTACTCGCTGCGAAGGCTGCAATTTGCCGGTACTCAATTGCTTGTGTCCGTATAAAGTGAAGGCGGAGAGCGTGGCTCAGGTGTGGCTGTTAACGCACCCCTTGGAGCACTTTAAACCGACCAATACCGGGCGTTTGATCGGCGATGTGATTACCACGACCCAGGTATTTACCTGGTACCGTACGGCGCCGGATGCCCAGCTAGCCGCGCTGCTAAAAGACCCCCGCTACGCGCCCTTTGTGATTTTCCCCGATGACCAGCCTGACTATGCCGACCGTGTTGTGGGGATAGAAACTGTGCATGGGGCGAAAACACAGGCGCGCATCCCGGTATTTATTATTCTGGATGGCACCTGGCGTCAGGCGCGGCGTATGTTCCGCAAAAGCCCTTACCTGGATGGTTTGCCTGTGCTGCCGTTGAAAACCGAACGCGAGACGCGCTATCGGCTGCGCAAACCGGCGTCAAAAACGCATTTATGTACTGCGGAAGTGGCAATTGAGCTGCTGCGCCAGGGGGGCGATACAGCGGCAGCGGACGTGCTGGATGACTACTTTGAGGTGTTTAACGATAGCTACGCGGCGAGCCGATTGCATCACAAAATCGACCCGCCGACTGCTGCGATGCGGCGCCTAGCCGCCAAATAGGGCGCCGGCGATTCTGAACCCGGCTACCCAAGTGCCCACTGCGGAGCCTAGCGTAGCGAGAATAAACACCAGCAGGGTGCGCGATACGCGGTTTTGCCACCAGCCTTTCAACTGGGTGACATCGTGGCGCAGCGATGAAAAATCACGCACTTTGGGTTTGCGCATATAGAGCTCAACCCCCGCTGCCACAAAGCCTGCACCTATAGTGGGATTCAGCGAAGTTAGCGGGGCGGCAAAGAACGTCGCAGTCACGGTCACTGGGTGTGCCAGGGCGATAATTGTCGCACCGCCGGAGAGAATGCCGTTAATCAGGAACCACTCAACCACCAACTGCCAGCCCAGATCGGTATTGCGGGAAAAACCAATCGCAAAACCGGTCAGCACCAACGCGGTAATCAGCCACGGTAGCGCTTTCCAAATCTTGGATGGCGGCGGGGTGGCTTCCAGGCTTTCGCGCTCGATTTTTGGCTCGGCGGGCAGTGGGGCTTCAAGGTGCTCGCCGGTGCCTTTGAGGTGACCTGCGCCGAGCACTACTAACACATGCTGATAGCGCCCTGGCGGCGCGTCCTCGGCTAACCGCAGCGCCATATAGCGGTCGCGTTCACGAATCAGCGGGGTATAGAGCGCTTCGGATTCGGCGGCAAACTCGCTGAAGGTGGCCTCCAGCATATCGCCCTCTTTGAGCTTTTCGATATCCTCTTTGGAGATATCCTGACGGGATAACACGCTGCCCAGCAGGCCTGAGAAGAGCGAGAAGCGTTGCCACCAAGGCACATTGCTGTAAATGCGCTTCAGCGTTATACCAACATCACGATCGACCAGCAGCAGTGGTAGCTGGCGGCGGCTGGCTTCCTCAACGGCGGCGCGCATTTCGGCACCCGGCTGAATGCCGGATTGATCGGCAATCCGCTGTTGAAAGGCGCCCAGCGCCAGGCTCGCGGCCACCATGCCCGCTTTACCTTGTTTAAAGACTTGAAATAGATCCTGCTCACCCATGGCATCCGGGTTGGCCATGCTGTGGTGGCGGGCGTCGCAGAGTTCAATGGCGACGGCGTCAAACACGTCGCTATCCAGCAGGGCGCGAACATCGTCGGCGCTTTCCGCCGACACGTGAGCGGTGCCCAGCAGCGTGTAGCGGGTTTCGCCAATGGTGAACGTTTTTAGCGGTCCACTGGTGGCAGGAAGCGAGGTTGATGTTGCAGGCATTGGCCTCGTTTCTGTGTTGGGGGTTTCTTGGTGAGATGTATCATCGTGGTTCATTAACAGCTCTCAATTCGATCAAATAAGTGGGTCTGGCTGGAGGGTTAACGCCGCCAGAAAGCGGGCGTAAACAGCACCAGTACCGTAAAAATTTCCAGGCGGCCGAGCAGCATGGCCATGACCAGTATCCATTTGGCCAAGCTGGGCATGTCGCCGTAGTGAGTGTGGGACTCTCCCAGCGCCGGGCCGAGGTTGTTGAGGGCCGAGCCCACTGTCGACCAGGCGGTTACTTGGTCAACCCCGGTCGCCATCACTCCCACCAGCATCAAAAAGAACAGCAGAACGTATACCGAAAAGAACCCCCAAACCGCTTGGGCAATGCTGTCGGGAACGCTGACCTTGCCCACTTTGACCGCAATCACCGCGTTGGGGTGGATCAGGCGCATAATCTCGCGCATGCCCTGTTTGATGATCAAAATAATCCGGATCACTTTCATGCCACCGCCGGTAGAGCCTGAGCAGCCACCTACGAAGGCTGCCACAAACAGCAGAAAGGGCAGGGCACCGGGCCACATGGAGAAGTCGGCAACGCTAAAGCCCGCGGTCGTAGCAACAGAAACAACCTGGAAAACGCCGTGGCGAAGCCCGCGTACGGTGTCGTAGGTGTCGGTTAACCACAGGGAGAGCACCGTGACTATGGCCAGGGCGAGCAGGAAAAGCATCAAAAAGCGCGCTTCGGGGTCGTGAAAATAGTGCATCAGGCTTTTTTCACGCCAAGCGATAAAGTGCAGGCTAAAGCTGAATGCCGAAATCAACATAAAGCCCACGCATATCATTTCTATGGCGGCGCTATCGAAGTAGCCGATGCTGGCGTCGTAGGTGGAAAAACCACCGATAGCAACCGTCGAAAAGCTATGGCTCAAGGCATCGAACCAGCTCATTCCCGCTAGCATATAGGCAATCATGCAAGCTAACGTCAGCGTGGCATAGATGTACCACAGCGCCTTGGCGGTTTCGGTAATCCGGGGGGTGAGCTTGGAGTCTTTTAGCGGTCCCGGAATCTCGGTGCGGTACAGGGCCATACCACCGACCCCCAGGGTCGGCAAAATGGCAACGGCCAGAACGACGATACCCATGCCGCCCAGCCACTGAAGCTGCTGGCGGTAGTAGAGAATTGATTCGGGTAAAAAATCAATACCGGTGATCACCGTAGCGCCAGTGGTGGTTAAGCCGGAAAAGGATTCGAACACCGCATCAGTAATACTGAGCGAGCCTTCGCCAAATAGCATCAGCGGCAGCGAGCCGAACAGTGCCAACACCGTCCAGAACATCGCGGCGATAATAAACCCATCGCGGATGCGCAGCTCTTTTTGCGAGCGCCGGTTGGGCAGATAGAGCAGTAGCCCGGTGGAGACTGAGATCGCAATACCGCTAATAAAGGCACTCCATACGCCGTCACGAAACCAGAGTGACATCAGCGTAGGGGGGAGCATGGTCAGGCTGAACAGCATGAGTAGCAGCCCCAAAATGCGCAAAATAACCCGCAGACTCATGGTTGTCGCATGCTCCTGTTATTAGCCGCCAGTGGCAGTGATTCGAGGGTTATCAAAAGAACGTTAAACCGACTTGGAACAGGCGCTCCACATCGCGAATACGGCGCTTGTCGATCACGAATAGGATCACGTGGTCGCCACTCTCTACTCTCACATCGCCATGGGCGATGATGACCTCTTTGCCGCGCACAATCGCGCCGATAGTGGTGCCGTCGGGCAGGTCGATCTCGCGAATGGTGCGGCCCACCACTTTCGATGACTGCTGGTCGCCGTGGGCGATGGCCTCGATGGCCTCGGCGGCGCCGCGACGCAGCGAGTGAACGTTGACGATGTCGCCCCGGCGCACGTGAGTGAGCAGGCTGCCGATGGTCGCCTGCTGGGGGGAGATGGCGATATCGATCTCGCCGCCCTGTACCAAATCCACATAGGCAGCGTTATTGATCAGCGTGAGTACTTTCTTGGCACCTAAACGCTTGGCGAGCAGCGACGACATGATATTGACCTCGTCGTCGTTGGTTAGCGCGCAGAAGATATCGCACTCTTCGATGTTCTCTTCTTCCAACAAACGCTTGCTGGTGGCGCTGCCGTGGAGCACCACGGTGCGATCCAGCCGCTCAGAGAGGATGGTGCAGCGCTCCAGGCTGTGTTCGATGATTTTGACCTGGTGGCTATGCTCCAGATGCTCCGCCAGTCGCTCGCCGATATTGCCGCCCCCGGCAATCACGACGCGGCGGAAGTCCCGCTCGACCCGGCGCAGCTCGCTCATCACCGCGCGAATATCCCGGCGGGCGGCGAGGAAGAACACCTCGTCGTCGGCTTCGATGACCGTATCGCCACGCGGGATAATCGGCCGGTTACGGCGGTAGACCGCCGCCACCCGGGTATCCACGTTGGGCATATGGTGGCGCAGAAAGGCCAAATCCTGGCCTACCAACGGGCCGCCGTAGAACGCTTTTACCGCCACCAACTGCACCAGGCCGCCGGCAAACTCCAAGACCTGCAAGGCGCCTGGGTGTTCGATCAGACGGCGTACATGGTCGGTCACCACCTGCTCTGGGCTGATGAGTACATCAATGGGAATCGCTTCGTGGGCGAAGAGCCCTTTACGGGTCAAGTAGGCGGTGGCGCGTACACGGGCAATCTTGGTCGGGGTGCGAAATAGCGTATGGGCGACCTGGCAGGCGATCATATTGATCTCATCGCTGTTGGTCACAGCGATCAACATATCAGCGTCTTCGCAGCCTGCCTGACGCAGCACAATGGGGTAGGAGCCCGCCCCGGTAACGGTGCGGATATCGAGTTTGGTATGCAGCTCACGAAGTTTTTTGGCGTCAGTGTCAACGACAGTGATGTCGTTCTCCTCGCGGGCGAGGTGTTCTGCCAGTGTGCCGCCGACCTGGCCGGCGCCGAGAATGATGATTTTCATTGCTGAGCATCGGTTCCATTAAAAGCGCCAGCGCAATATCGTTAAGACCAGGAGACGGTCTTAGGACTCAGTCCTGACGTTGAAGACGTAAATGGTCGTTCAGGTACGTCTATCATGCGCTGCAATAAAGACGGCGGCCAGTGTAAACCAGCCGCCGCCGAAAAGCAGGTGGGGATTACTCTAGCGTAAAGCCGACTTTAACCGTTACCTGCCAGTGGGCCACCTGGCCATCTTCAATATGACCACGGGTGTCAGTCACTTCCAGCCAACGCATGTGCTTAATCGTCTCTGATGCCTTGGCTAACGCATTCTGTACCGCTTCCTCAATGCCCTTCTCGGAAGAGCCGGTCAGTTCAACGTGCTTGTAGGTGTGATGACTCATAGTGTCTCCTTCCTTGTCAAAATTCACTGCCCGTTATCAGCGAATGCTTAGGCAGTGCGCTTCTCTAGTCTGGCATAAAAAAAGCCATCGTGACTGCTCTGGGCCGGAAACAGTTGGCGACCCGCACCACTGACACTGCCCCAGGCAACGTCGCTAGGCGTTGTGACATGGGCATCTGGGGTGCGGGCGAGAAACGCCTCAATCTGCTCACTGTTCTCTTCCGGCAAAACCGAGCAGGTGGCGTAGAGCAGGGTGCCGCCTTCGCGTAGCATCGGCCAGAGGTTATCTAATAGCTGGCGCTGAAGCTTGGCCAACGGGCGGATATCGTCTTTGCGCCGCAGCTTTTTGATATCGGGGTGGCGGCGGATGACACCGGTACCCGAACAGGGGGCGTCGAGCAGAATGGCATCAAACGGCGTGCCGCTCCACCAGTCGCGCTCGGTGGCATCGGCGTGTTCAAGTGCCGCCTCAACGCCTAAACGGTTGAGTGTGTCTTCCACCCGCGCCAAGCGCTGGTTATCGCTATCGATCGCCGTCAAGGCAATATCAAACTGCTCTAGCAAATGGGCCGTTTTACCGCCGGGCGCGCAGCAGGCATCCAGTACCCGAGCACCCGGTCGGGGCGCCAGCGCGGGGCCCAGCAGTGCCGCTGAGAGCTGGGCGGCCTCATCCTGAACGCTAACATGGCCCTCTTCAAAGCCGGGTAGCGCGGTGACATCGCAGGGTGTTTCCAGGGTGATGCCGTCCGGGGCGTGCAGGCATAAGTGGCCATTTAACCCCTGTTCAATAAGCATGCCCAAATAGGCTTCACGGTCGTTGTAGCGTTGGTTCACCCTCAGTGTCATCGGGCCAGGATGATTATTGGCGTCAATAATCTCGCGCCACTGCTCTGGCCACGCCTGGCGCAGCGCGTTGAGTAGCCAGGGGGGATGCTCCAGGGCAACATGCTCATCCCGGTCTACCTGGGCTTGAAGCGCCTCGGATTCGCGTTGCAGGCGGCGCAGGCAGCCATTTAAAACGCGGGTGGCCCACTCCTTCTTTAATAAGCGCGCAGCGCCAGCTGTTTCGCCTACCGCTGCGTGGGCAGGAATGCGCATATACAGCAGCTGGTAAATACCCAGCAGCAGCAGCGCTTGAACATCGCTGTCGCGTTTTTTAAACGGCTGCTTCAGCAGCACACCGGCAAGGGCTTCCAAGCGTGGTAAGCGGCGGCAGGTGCCGAAGCAGAGCTCTTTGAGCAACCCACGGTCGCGGGCTACCACGCTGTGTTCATCCAGACCCGCCAGTGAGCCTTGGTCGCTGAGTACCGGGGCCAGCGCGCGGGCGGCAGCGGCGCGCACTTCCTGGCCGCTGCCGCCTTGGGGGGAGCGCTTCTGGCTCATGGTGCTTCTCCTTCGCTGGCCTGAGCTGCTGGTTTACGAGTGTCAAGATGAGCGCCAAGGCGTGTGCCGGTAGCCAGGCGCGCGTGGCGCGCATTCAGTAAGTCACGCACGGCCATGGCTTTACCGCCCGGCAGTTGCGCGCTGGTCACGCATAATACCTCGCGGCCCTCTTGCCCGCAGGCAATGCGCAGATGGTCATCGCCGTGATCCAGTAGCGTGCCGGGTGCGCTGGGCGGGTATTCACCTTCCTCTACGCTGGCCATTAACAGGCGTAGGCGATCATCGCCAAGCCCGCACCAGGCAACCGGCCAGGGGTTGAAGGCGCGAATCTTGCTGGCGAGCAGATGAGCGGGTTGGTTAAAGTCGAGCTCGGCTTCCGCTTTGCTCAGCTTGGCGGCATAGGTAACGCCCTCTTCTGGCTGAGGCGTGGCGTGAGCGGTGCCGTTCGCCAGATCATCCAGTGTGTTGATCAGCGCATTGGCGCCTTGAATGGCGAGGCGGTCATGCAAATCGCCGCCGGTGGTGCGCTCCGTAATAGGCGTACGCACTTCCGTGAGCATCGCGCCGGTATCCAGGCCAGCATCCATCTGCATAATGGTTACGCCGGATACCTTGTCGCCTGCTTCAATCGCCCGCTGAATCGGCGCCGCGCCGCGCCATCGGGGCAGCAGTGAAGCGTGAACGTTAACGCAGCCGAGTCGCGGTATGTCCAGCACGGCCTGGGGTAGCAGCAGCCCATAGGCAACGACGACCATAATGTCTGCCTCAAGCGCAGCAAGCTCGGCTTGAGCCTCGGGCGCTTTTAACGTTTGGGGTTGATAGACAGGCAGGCTGTGTTCCAGAGCCAGCTGTTTGACCGGGCTGGGCGTTAGCTTGCGGCCGCGACCAGCGGGACGGTCGGGTTGGGTATACACCGCCACCACCTCGTGCTGGCTTTCCAGCAGCGCGGCAAGGCTAGAAGCAGCGAATTCAGGCGTGCCGGCAAAAACAACGCGCAATCTTGACATAGAGAGAGGGCTACCTGGCTTAGCTGAAATGTAAGTAGGAAAAAGGCTTAGGCGTCCTGCATCTGCTTGTGGCGTTTCTGCATTTTTTTGCGGATACGGTCACGCTTAAGCGGCGACAGGTAGTCCACAAACAGCACGCCCTCAAGATGGTCGTACTCGTGCTGAATACAGTGCGCCAGCAGGCCTTCCGCTTCGAGTTCGTAGGCGTCGCCATTGCGATCCAGCGCGTTGAGTTGCACTTTCAGGTAGCGCGGCACTTCGGCGTAATGCTCGGGAATCGACAGGCAGCCTTCCGATAGCAGCTCTTTCTCGTCGCCAATGGGGGTATAGCGCGGGTTGATAAGCACCAGCGGCTGGGAGTTATCGTCGCTGACATCCATGACGACGATACGGCGATGGACATCGATCTGGGTCGCGGCTAGACCGATACCCCGGGCGTCATACATGGTCTCCAGCATATCGTCGACGAGCTGGCGTACCTCATCATCGACGCTTTCCACCGCAGCGGCCTTGGTGCGCAGGCGCTCATCGGGGAATTCAAGAATAGGAAGTTTGGCCATGGCGTTACAATCACCGTTATGCTGAGTCTAAATTAAGTCAAGCTAGGCCGTGACGAGAGTCGCTTAGCCCAGTTACTTTATGATGGGTCACTATATCATGCTGTCAACGTTTCTGGGCATAGGCGCATAGCGGCTTGTCACTCACATAATAATCAGACTATTCACCTTTTAAGGGGGCGCAGGATGGCGGCAAAACAGCACGCCTACTGGGGTGGGATCAGTGGTTTGCTACTGAGTGCGGTGATACTGGTGAGTAGCGAAGCCGCTGCATGGGAGCGTGATCAGCCGGTGATTAAACTCTCGCCGCAGGTGCGCACCTTGCCACATCGTGAGGCGGTCGCGCCGATGGCTTTGGAGGAGGTGCAGGCCTTTCTGCGCCAACATCGCGTTGTGGAGGATGCCGCGGTGCTGCAGGAACTGGCCTACGTAGTGGCGGGAGTTGATCGCCGCTTGATCAGCGGTGCGGGAGATAGGTTATACGTGCGTGGCGATGTACCGCGCCATGGCCAGGTGGGCATTTATCGGCAGTCGGAACCCTACCTCGCCATGGACGGCACGCCACTTGGCTTGGAGCTGATTAACGTAGGCGTCGCCCGCCATGTCAGCAGTGAAGACGATATTACCCTGCTTGAAGTGATTAGTTCCCATCAGGAAGTGCGTGTTAACGACATCGTCCTGCCGTTGGAAGGGCGCGAGTTGAGCAGCGAACTTGTGCCCCGCGCGCCGCTCACTCCTATCGAAGGGCATATTATTGCCGTTCCCGGCGGGGTGCGCTTTATTGGCCGCTTGCAGGTCGTTACGCTGGATCGCGGCACCCTGGATGGCTTGCAGGCAGGGCATGTGCTGCGGGTTAATCAGCAGGGGGAGTTAATTAACGACTCGCGTAGCCAGGAGTCGGTTCAACTACCGAGCACCGAGGCAGGCAGTGTGATGGTATTTAAGCCCTATGACCGTGTCAGCTACGCCTTGGTGATGCAGGCATCTCGTGTGCTAGAGGTGGGCGATCAAGTTGAATCGCCGGCCGATTAGCAGGCGGCATAAAACGTATTGATAAGGAGGGAGTATGGACGCCCAGGCGTGGCTGGTGGTCAATGCGTTGCCGGGTATGGGGGCGCTGCGGATAGCGCAATTATTAGCTCGTCAGCCCCAGTGGCCAGAAGGCTGGCTGGCAGCGCTGCCCAGTCGAGCTGCCAGCGAGTTGCGCCTGTGGCTGGATCACCCATCCCGCAGCCCGCTACAAAAGGTGATTTATGAAACCCTGGCGTGGCAGCGAAGCGGCCACAGTCGCCACGTGCTGCATCGCGACCACCCCGCTTGGCCTGCACTGTTGAATGAGTTGCCCGACCCGCCGGTGGTGCTCTGGGCCCAGGGGGATCTTAGCGCCCTGGAGGGGCCCAAACTTGCCATGGTAGGCACCCGACGCCCCACCAGCGAAGGCACCCATAATGCCCAAACCTTCGCTCGCGATCTAGCTCGCCGCGGCTGGTGTGTGGTCAGCGGTATGGCGTTAGGAGTGGATGGCGTTGCCCAGCGCGCAGCCCTGAATGCGGGAGGCCGCACGATCGGAGTCCTTGGCTGCGGCGTGGATGTGATCTATCCCGCCTCGAACCGTGATCTTCATGAGCAGCTTGGTCGTCAGCCCGGCGGGCTGCTATTGTCCGAGCACCCCCCAGGCACGTTGGCGCGCCCGGCATTTTTCCCACGCCGTAATAGAGTTGTGACCGGCCTCTCGCTCGGCACGCTAGTGGTCGAAGCGACCGAAAAAAGTGGTTCGCTGGTCAGTGCACGGCTCACCATTGAGCAAAATCGGGAACTGTTTGTGCTGCCCGGTTCACTGCACAACGTTCAGGCCCGCGGCTGCTTGACACTGCTACGCCAGGGGAGTGCCCACTTGGCCTGCAGCGTCGACGATATTATCGCCGATCTTGGCCACTGGGCAGAGACGTTTATCCCGCCCGATAACGCTACTCAGCCAGCTTCACCCGAGCAAGCAGAAAAACCACCCGAGCAAACGCCGCTGCCCGAAGCCCTGCCTGACCCTTTGTTATTGTCACTCTCGGCAACGCCCACGCCGATTGATCTGCTAGTGCACGCCACCGGTATGGCGGTCAGCGACTGCCAGCAGCGCTTGCTAATGCTGGAGCTAGAGGGTTGGGTAACCCAGCAGGCGGGAGGCTGGGTGCGGCTGCCAAGGCCATGATAGGATAAAACCCTTAAAGGCATGTTAGCCGTGAGGAGAGAGCATGAGTTTGGCGACCGATCTAGCCCCTGCGATTAGCGCGTTACGTGCCGGTGAGGTGATTGCCTGCCCCACTGAAGCGGTTTGGGGGCTGAGCTGCGACCCCGAAAACGATGCAGCCTTAGCCCATCTAATGCGCATGAAAGAGCGCGACCCCGCCAAGGGCGTCATTCTTGTTGCTGCCAATATGGGCCAGTTCCAACCCTGGTTGAGCCAGCTGCCGCTCGCGTTGCATGCGCCTCTTGCGGCAAGCTGGCCGGGGCCCAATACCTGGTTAGTGCCTGATTATGGACGCAGCCATGGGCTGGTGCGCGGTGCCCACGACCGCGTAGCGCTGCGGGTGACCGACCACCCGGTAATGAAAGCTCTGTGCGAAGCCTTTGGGGGGCCGCTGGTGTCCACCTCGGCCAATCGTTCGGGGGAGCCGCCAGCCATGAGCGCCGCTGAGATCACAGAGATATTTGGGGACGAAGTGGCCCATGTGGTGCAAGGCGAGCTAGGCGGCAATGCCAAACCTAGCACCATCAGAGATTTAGCCACCGGTAAAATCATGCGCTCTTAACCGGCTCTCCAACGACTTACTATTCTCCATTCACGATTCATCCATTACCACTCACCAATGCCCCAGGAGTTACCGTGGCCCACGAGCACCTTGATGACGTTAAACGCTACCTTCTTGATCTGCAGGATCGGCTCTGCGCCGGTTTGGCGAAAGCCGATGGTGCTGCACAGTTCCAGGAAGATAGTTGGGAGCGTGCAGAGGGGGGCGGCGGTCGATCAAGGGTGATGACTCATGGCGGCGTGTTTGAAAAGGGTGGCGTCAACTTCTCCCATGTTTATGGCACCCAGTTGCCGCCTTCGGCCACCGCCGCGCGCCCTGAACTGACCGGACGCAGCTTTCATGCGGTAGGCGTGTCCTGGGTGCTGCACCCGGAAAACCCCCATGTGCCCACCAGTCATGGCAACGTGCGCTTCTTTATTGCCGAAAAAGTTGGCGAGCCGCCGGTATGGTGGTTTGGCGGCGGCTTTGACTTAACGCCGTTTTATCCCGTGATGGAAGACGTGGTGCACTGGCATCGGGTGGCCAAAGCCGCCTGCGACCCCTTTGGGGACGATGTATATGCGCGCTATAAGGCCTGGTGTGACGAGTACTTCTATCTTAAGCACCGCGACGAAACCCGCGGCGTAGGCGGACTGTTTTTCGATGACCTGAACGAAGGTGAATTTGCCGACTGTTTTGCCCTTCAACGTGCTGTGGGCGACAGCTTTTTAGCCGCTTATCTACCCATTGTCGAGCGGCGTAAAAATGACGCCTGGGGCGAGCGGGAGCGCGACTTCCAGCTTTACCGCCGTGGCCGCTATGTGGAGTTCAACCTGGTGTGGGATCGCGGCACGCTGTTTGGCTTACAGAGCGGCGGGCGCACTGAGTCGATTTTAATGTCGATGCCACCATTGGCGCGCTGGGAGTACGCTTTTGAACCAGAGCCGGGTAGTGCCGAAGCGCGTTTGCAGGCGTTCTTGCAACCCCGTGACTGGCTCGGTGAGTTTGCTGGGGATGTCGTCCCAACCCATAGCGGAGAGCCATCATGACCGATCGCTACTGTGTGTTTGGCAACCCGGTCAAGCACTCGAAATCCCCGCAGATCCACGCGGAGTTTGCCTATCAAACCCAGCAGGCGCTTGAGTACAGCGCTGAAGAGGCGCCGGTGGATGGCTTTGCCAGTGCCTGGCGCGCCTTTATCGATGCGGGTGGGCGTGGTGCCAACGTGACCGTGCCGTTCAAAGAGGATGCCTTCGCGCTGTGCGACACCTTGAGTCACCGCGCCCGTCGTGCGGGGGCAGTGAATACGCTGATTCTGGGCGGCAATGGCCGTACCTACGGCGATACCACTGATGGCATTGGCTTAGTACGCGACTTGGCCTATCACCGCGTGGCGTTAGCGGGAAAGCGTATATTGGTGATTGGGGCCGGTGGCGCTGTGCGGGGCATTCTGGAGCCACTGCTTGCCGAGCAGCCCAGCGAAATCGTTGTGGTTAATCGCACCGCCGCCAAAGCCGAGCAATTGGCCAGCGATTTTGCCGATCTAGGGTCTATCCACGGTGGTGGTTTTGAGACCGTGAACGGTACGTTTGATGTAGTGATTAACGGCACCAGTGCCAGCCTCACCGGTGATTTACCGCCGCTGCCGGATACGTTGTTTAATGCTAACGCCTGGGCCTACGACATGATGTACGGATCCGAGCCGACGGTATTTTTACAGTGGGCGGGGCCGCGGGGGGCGAAACTGCTCGACGGATTGGGCATGTTGGTCGAACAGGCCGCCGAGTCGTTTTTCCTGTGGCGCAATGTGCGTCCAGAGACGGCATCGGTACGCGAAATGCTGCGTCAGTCGCTGGAGTTTGACGCCTTTTAATGATGAAAGACGTTAGAGAGGCACTCAAAGGGACGCAATATATGCCTCCACATCTGCATGTAGATTGCCAACTAAAGCAACTTCCCTCATGAACAACTGAGTGGCTGGCGATAAGCTAGCCCCTTTTCGGGTGACTAATTCGTAGGGTTCGCTACGCGAGTGCAGTTGGATAGGTAGCCGATACATCATGCCCGCATCAACAAAAGGTTTTGAGGCATCGACGGACATGAGTGCGACTGATTCGCGGTCATGACCAAGCATTGAGATGCTCGTGAAAGCGGATGCCGTTTCGATAGGGTAGAGCGGAAACGGGATCTTGGCCTCGTGAAACTCGCGTTCCAGCAGTAGCCGCATCGGCATATTGGCAGGATACACAATCCACGAGGTATCCGATAAATCGGCGAGTGTCAGCGCTGAATGGCGAGTGAGCGGATTGTCAGGATGGCAAATGACCGCCAGCTCCTCCTCGTGGATGTCCAGACTGGTGTACAGATGCGGCCGTTGGTTCACTCGCGACCGGCAAATAGCGGCATCGAGGCGACCACGGTCAAGTAAGTTGAGCAGGCGCGCGCTGGTGTCTTCGACTACCTCTATGGAGATCGCCGGCTGCAGGCTGCGAACCCGCGACAACGCCGCCGAAATCAGTGGCACAGCCCCCATAATCAATCCCACCGCAAGTCGGCCACCGCGGCCTTGCTGCATGCTTTCCAGCTCTTCATGGAAGTGGGCCAGATCCGTGTTGATCAGGCGTGCATAGCGCACCGCACAGAGCCCCATGTCCGTCGTTTCCAACCCCTTATGGGTACGCTGAAATAGCTGTACGCCCAGCATGGCTTCGATTTCATTGAGTGCCTTGGTGGCCCCTGGCTGGGTCAGCGCCACGGACTCGGCCGCTTTTTGCACCGTGCCATGCTCATGCAAGGCAATCAGCAGGCGTAGGTGCCGCATGCGCAGGCGGGAAATGATGGAGGTCAGTGTAGACATGAATTTTTGTTATGCCGCTATCAGAGGTTGTCATTATCCAGCGTTGGTTCACGTGAATATAGTCAATGCAGCAAGTCACTCTATTTCCGAATAATTAACAAAGACGAAAACACGCTATGGCACTCATCAACTACGTGACCCAAGTACAGTTTGGCGACGGCAGCGTCGACCTGCTGCAAGACGAATGTATCCGCCTGGGTATCCATCGCCCACTGATTGTAACAGATGAAGGTATTCAACAGGCGGGACTACTGGAGCGGATACAGCGTGTCCTGGATCACCCCGCTGCTGTCTTTACGCGTACGCCGCCCAACCCGAATGAGGGCGCGGTACGGGAGGCGGTGGCGTTTTATCAGTCGCAGCAGTGCGATGGCGTAATCGCGCTGGGCGGTGGCTCGCCCATTGACCTCGCCAAGGGCGTGGCGGTGTGTGTGGCGCACCCCGGGCCGCTGCGCCAGTTTGCCGTGATCGAAGGCGGCATGTCGCGCATTACGGCAGCGACGGCCCCGGTGATTGCTATTCCGACAACGGCAGGTACTGGCAGCGAAGTCGGCCGTGGGGCCATTTTGATCCTCGACGATGGCCGCAAGGTGGGGGTGCTGTCGCCTCATGTCGTCCCCAAACTGGCAATCTGCGATCCTGAGCTGACACTTGGCTTGCCCGCCCGCATGACCGCAGCAACGGGCATCGATGCCATCGCACACTGCTTGGAAACATTCATGGCACCCTCTTTCAATCCCCCAGCGGATGGCATTGCCCTGGATGGTTTGCGGCGCGCCTGGGCGCATATCGAAACCGCGGTCAACGAGCCGAGCAACCGTGAGGCACGCACGAACATGATGAGTGCCTCTATGCAGGGGGCGCTGGCTTTTCAGAAAGGGCTTGGCTGCGTGCACAGCCTGAGCCACTCGCTGGGCGGGCTCAACCCCTCGCTGCACCACGGCACCCTGAACGCCATTCTGCTGCCCGCGGTGATCCGCTTCAACGCCCAGGCCGAGACGATGATCAAGGACGACAAGCTGGCCCGGATGGCCCAAGCGATGAATTTGCCGGCGGGCCAGGACGTGGCGGACGCCATGCAGGCACTGACGAAGCGTCTGAACCTCCCCACGGGCTTGGGCGAGCTAGGCATCACATCGGCCATGTTCGACGACATCATCAAAGGGGCGCTGGCGGATCACAGCCACAAGACTAACCCCGTCGATGCCAGCGCCGACGACTACCGCCACCTTCTCGAATGTTCGCTGTAAAACCCCTGCGAGCGATTCCTCTGAACCATCGGGAGAGCCAAGTATGAGTACCACGTTGACCGGCCAGCAGTTCATCGGGGGCCAGCGCAGCGGCCAGGGCCAGGCCTCGCTCGCCAGCGTCGCTGCCGCGGATGGCAGTCGCCATGACCTGGCCTACTTTCAGGCGACCGCAGAAGAGGTCGAGCAGGCGGTAGCGGCCGCCGCTGCCGCTTATCCGGCCTTTCGTCAGCACTCACCAGATGCGCGTGCGCTGTTTCTGGAGGCGATTGCCGACGAGCTCGATGCGCTGGGTGATGACTTTATCAATGACGTCGTGCGTGAGACGGCGCTACCTGCCGCCCGCATCAACGGTGAGCGGGGGCGTACCAGCGGGCAGTTACGACTGTTTGCCGAGGTGTTGCGCCGAGGCGATTTTTTAGGGGCGCGCATCGATCTGGCTCTGCCTGAGCGCTCTCCTCTGCCGCGTGCTGATTTACGCCAGGTCAAGATGGGCCTTGGCCCCGTGGCAGTCTTCGGGGCCAGTAACTTTCCGCTGGCGTTTTCCGTGGCGGGGGGCGATACCGCCTCAGCGTTGGCTGCCGGTTGCCCTGTGGTGGTTAAAGCCCACTCCAGCCATATGATTACCGCCGAGTGGGTTGGGCAGGCCATCGAGCGGGCGGCACTTAACACCGCGATGCCCCCGGGCGTGTTCAATATGATCTATGGCAGTGGGGTCGGTAAAGACCTGGTACAGGCACCGGGTATCAAAGCGGTGGGCTTTACAGGCTCGCTTTCGGGCGGGCGCTTTGCGATCTGGCAGCTAAACGGCCGGAGCCTATTCCGGTGTTTGCCGAGATGTCGAGCATCAATCCGGTTTGGTTGATGCCTGCGGCGCTGCGGGAAAGAGGCGAGCGCATCGCCACCGATCTAGCGGCGTCGGTCACCCTGGGGTGCGGCCAGTTTTGCACCAACCCGGGGCTGGTGTTGGCGGTGGACTCCCCGGAAACGGAGCAGTTCATTGCCGCGTTGGGCGACGCCCTGGCGAGTGCCGATGAGCAGGTGATGCTCAACCGTCAGACCCTGGAGCACTATCAACAAGGCGTTGCGCGGCTCGCCGAGTTGCCCGAGGTCACCCAACTGACCGGGGGTAGCGCTGAGCCGGGCAAAGCGCGAGCACACCTGTTCCGTGCGACGCCCGACTGTCTATTCAGGTCGGATCGCCCGCTGGAGGACGAGGTCTTTGGGCCGACCACCATCGTCGTGACGGTGCCGGATACCCAGACGCTGGCGCGCTATTTCAACGTTATGCAGGGGCAGTTGACCGTCACCCTGCACGCCGAGCCGGAAGACCTCTCGGCCCACGCGGAGATGATGACGCAGTTGGAGCATCGCGCCGGGCGGCTGCTGCTCAATGGCTACCCCACGGGCGTGGAAGTGTGCGATGCGATGGTTCACGGCGGGCCTTATCCAGCGACCTCCGATGCACGGGGAACTTCGGTCGGCACGCTGGCGATCGAGCGCTATCTTCGCCCTGTATGCTTTCAGAACTACCCCGATGCCTTCCTACCGAGCGCCCTCCAAAACGCCAATCCGTTAGGGCTGATGCGCTTGGTCAACGGGCAACTCACCCGGGACGCGTTCGGCTAGCGCGACGGTTCATTCGCACTCCATCACCACAATAAAACAACATAGGTGTTATAAAATGATGTTCAAAACGCCAACGCTAAAAACCTTCGTTATTCCAGCGGTAGCATGCATCAATTCTAATAATAATTTAGGAGCTAATCATATGACTTACTTTCGATACGACAAGATCGCCGCGATAGTGGGAGCGCTAGCACTCTCGATGAGCTGGGGGGTATCAACGGCATTGGGTCAGACCGTTTTGACCGTTACTCACTCTTCACCCGCCGACAGCCACTTCGGTGAGGCGGCCATCGCGTTCGAGCAGAGTCTCGAAGCGCAAACCGATGGCGCCATCGACGTCGTCATTCAGCGTTTGGACAATGAGCGCGAGGCGCTGGAGAGCGTCCAGTTCGGAACGCAGGAGTGCACCATCGTATCGGCGGGCCCGCTAGGCAACTTTGTCCCCGAAACGCGCGTTTTGGACGTACCCTTCCTGTTCGATGGCTACGACCATGCGCGTGGAGTGCTGGATGGCGAGACCGGACAGGAACTGTTGGCGCTGTTTCCCCGCTATGGCCTCGAAGGCGTGGCGTGGATGGAAAATGGTTTTCGCAACCTGACCACGGGAACTAAGAGCATAGCCTCGCCGGACGACCTAGTGGGCATGAAGATCCGCACCATGGAGAACCCTATCCATATTGAGGCTTGGAAGGCGGCTGGCGTGTTACCAACACCGATGGCGTTCTCTGAGCTTCCGCCCGCCCTGCAGCAGGGCACGGTGGATGGCCAGGAGAACCCGATTCCGGTCATTCTGGCGAATAACCTCGACATGATGCAGCAGCATCTCTATCTAACGCGCCACGTCTACTCCCCCGGTATTTTTGCCTGTAACCCTGATTTCGTTGCGGGGCTTGACGAGCAGCAACAAGCGGCCCTCAAAGCGGCCGGGGCGTTCGCTGCTGCCGCGAACCGAGCACGGGTCGAAAAGGATGAGTTAGTCGGCATCGAGACGCTACGCGACCGCGGTATCGATATCGTGGAGATCGATGATATCGAGGCGTATCGCGATGCCATGGCCAGTGCCTATGCCGGTTTTGAAGCCGAGTTCGGCGCTGAGAGGCTGCAAGCCATCCGGGACTGGAGTGCCGAATGAGAGCGGCTGTAACGATGATTCAACGTATTGATCGAGGGATCGCAATGGGGGTGGCACTAGCCGCCTCCTGCGCCTTGGCGATCGCCGTAGGGGCCAGCTTCTGGCAGGTGCTGGGCCGCTTCGTCTTCCAAGCTCCGTCTGTCTGGTCCGAAGCACTGACCCGTCTGGCGCTGGTCTGGATGGTGCTGTTGGGCTGTTCGGTGGCGATGCGGCGCGGTGCGTTTGTGGCCATCGATTTAGCCAAAGTGCTCACCTCGGGCCGAGTGCGTCGGTCGATCGAGCTGGTCACGCTACTGTCCTGCCTGACGCTGTTTGCCACGCTGTTTTGGTTTGGCTGGGAGGTGGCGTCCCGCGTTCGCTTTCAGCAGATGGCGGGGTTGGATATTTCGATGAGCTGGGGATACGCCGCCCTCCCTGTGGGGGCGGTGTTCGCCATGTTGGGCTGCATTGTGCACTTTCTCGAGGCAGGTAGAGGAGAGGCACCATGACCAGTGCGCTGATCACCTCCATGCTGATCCTGTTCGCGATATCGGTGCCTATCGCGATTGCCATCGGTTTGGCCTCGATGGTCGGCTTGGTGGGCTTTACCAGCCTGCCACTGCTCGTGGTGCCGCAGCAGATATTTATCGCGCTGGATAAATTCCCGCTGGCGGCCATTCCGTTCTTTATTCTTGCAGGCAATTTGATGGAAGTAGGCGGGCTGTCGCGCAGGCTAGTCGAGTTTGCACGCGCCTTTACCGGCCAGCTGCAGGGCGGCCTGGCCATCACCTGTGTACTGACCTGCATGATGTTTTCGGCCATTTCGGGGTCGAGTGTCGCCACCACCTTTGCCGTGGGGGCGATACTCATCCCTGCCATGCGCGATTACGGCTATCCCATTGGTTTCGCGGCGGCCCTCATGGCCGTATCGGCGGAGCTTGGCGTGATTCTGCCCCCTTCGATCCCCATGATTCTGTACGGTGTCGCCACGCAGACCTCCATTCCGGATCTGTTCCTCGCCGGGGTGCTACCCGGCGTGTTGATTGCCGGTAGCCTGATGGCCACCATCTTTATCTGGTGCCGGATCAAGGGGTGGGGCAAGCGCGATGGCGACGGCAGGCTCTCTCGCCTCGACGCGACACGGCGAGCGGTCTGGTCGCTGGTGATGCCCATGCTGATCATGGGCGGCATTTATGGCGGTGTGACCACGCCCACCGAGGCCAGCGTCATTGCCGTGGTCTATGCGCTGGTGGTTGGGCTTTTCCTGCACCGTGAAATGAGCCTCAAAGACCTTGCTCTGGCATTTCGCAAATCGGTGGTCACCTCCGCGGTGATCATGTTCATCATCGGTGCGGCCAGTTTGATGGGCTACTTGCTGAATCGGCAGGGGGTGCCCGATGCAGCGGCACTCTGGTTGACCAGCACCTTCGATGGCCCAACCTCGCTGATGCTGGCCATCAACTTCATGCTGTTCGTGGTGGGCATGTTCATTGAGACAGGCGCCAGTATTGTGGTGCTCGCGCCGATCCTTCAGGACGCCGCACTGCGCGTGGGCATCGAGCCGGTGCACTTTGGCACCGTCATGGTGGTGAACCTTGCGCTGGGGATGATTACCCCTCCGCTGGGCGTCAACCTGTTTGCTGCGGCGCAAATTGCAGGCTGCTCGATAACAGCCATGTTAAGGCCTTTGCTGGTGTTTCTAGCCGTCATCATCGTCTGTCTGATGATCATTACCTTTGTTCCTCAGCTCTCGCTGTTCTTGCCGGGCACGATGGCACGTTAACACAGCAGTCAAAGCGTGCGGAGGGCGCTTTCCCGACATAGGGGCAGCGCCTTCTGCTCACCATGAACATTGATGGGTATTTATAGATGGCCAGTTCGCTGATTGCTCAGCTCCAAAGCGTCACGGGCAAGCGCTATGTACATGTCGGCACCCGCGCCACCCACCGCTTCCGTAAAGGCTACCGTTATGGCGACGGTGAGGTGATGGCTGCCGTCGAGCCGGGCACGCTTTGGGAGCAGTGGCAGGTCTTGCAAGCCTGTGTGGATGCCGATGTCGCCATTATCATGCAGGCCGCCAATACCGGACTGACCGGCGGCTCTACCCCTTTCGGGATGGGCTATGACCGGCCCATCATCATCGTCAATACCTTGCGGATCGACCGGGTCGACTTGATCGACGAGGGGCGTCAGGCCATTTGCCTTCCCGGGGCCACGCTGGATCAGTTGGAGCGTGCGCTGCGTCCTATGGGTCGTGAGCCTCACTCCGTGATTGGTTCGAGTTGCATTGGCGCCTCGGTGACCGGCGGTATTTGCAACAACTCGGGCGGCTCGCTGGTACAGCGTGGGCCAGCGTATACGCAGCTCTCTCTCTTCGCTCAGGTGACCCCGGAGCGCAAGCTGGTGCTGGTAAATCACCTGGGCATCGAGCTGGGGAACTCGCCAGAAGAGGTGCTGACCCGGTTGGACAGTGGCCACTACTCTACAAGCGATATCCAGATGAGCGAGACCGCCTGGGCATCCGATCGAGAGTACAAAACGCATGTTCGCGATATCTCGGCCTCGACGCCAGCGCGCTTCAACGCCGATCCGCGCCGCCATTATGAAGTATCCGGCTCTGCGGGGAAGCTGGCCGTGTTTGCGGTACGAATGGACACGTTTCCCGCTGCGTCCAACGAGCGCGTCTTCTATATAGGCAGCAACGATCCCGCCCAGTTACAACAGATCAGAAGAGACCTGCTCGGCCAGTTCCAGCATCTGCCCATCGCGGGCGAATATATGCATAAAGATGCCTTTGATATGGCGCACGTCTATGGCAAGGATCTTTTTCTCTTCATCCGCCGGTTCGGCACCCTGAATGTGCCGAAAGCCTTTGCCGCGAAAAGCTGGTTCGATGGTGTCACCGAGTCGCTGCGCCTGGGCCGCCATCTGTCTGATCGGTTACTTCAGGCCGCGTCCCGGCTGTTCCCCGAACATTTGCCACAACGCTTGCTCGATTACCGTAATCGCTACACACACCATCTGATGCTTCGCACAGGGGGAGAGTGCATCGGTGAAATGCGCGCCTATCTGGCGGAGCGTTTCCCGGCCGAGCACGGTGATTTTTTCGAGTGCACCGATGAGGAGGGCAGTGCCGCGTTTCTCAATCGCTTTGCCTCAGGGGGGGCCGTGGTGCGCTACCGAGCCGTTCATCCGCGCACGGTCGAAGATATCGTGGCACTTGACGTGGCGCTGCCGAGGGATGCCCTCGATTGGTTCGAGATCCTGCCGCCTGAGATCGAGGCACGGATCGAGCGCAAGTTCTATGTAGGGCACTTTCTGTGCCATGTTCTGCATCAGGAGTATCTGGTGAAAAAAGGCGAGGATTGTCACGCCTTGGAGCGGGAGATTTGTGCGCTGCTCGATGCCCGGGGAGCCGAGTACCCTGCCGAGCACAATGTGGGGCATCTCTATCACGCCAAGCCAGCGCTACGCGACTTTTATCGGAAGCTCGACCCCACCAACCATTTCAATCCTGGGATCGGTAAAACATCAAAACAGCGTGATTGGCAGTAAAACGAGCCTGCAAAAAGAGCATCGTGTCGATGGTTCTCGGCCTTAGGGGATGTCGCTAAAATGAGGCGTTAGCTATTTATATAGCTGACGCTTATGATCATGGAAACATAAAAATAATACTTAGGAGTTGTCATGAAACATCTTCCACAAATAGCAGTAATGACATTAGCGGTGGCTGGAGGGATGGGGTTAGCACCTGATACTCAAGCCAGAGTCACTGGGTTTGAAATTGGCAACACGGTCGATGATTATGAAGGTGAACGCTTTGGAGAGGCTGGTGCTTACGAGAGAATTGAGGCCGTGGCCAGCTTTGCTATTGACCCTACGAGTTCTAGAGCCAGTAACATTGCAGATTTAGAGAAAGCGCCTGTTAATGATCAAGGTGAAGTGGTCTTTAGTACGGAAGTGGTTATTCTACGACCTACTGAGCAAGCCTCAGGAGTGCTGTTCTACGAAGTCCCTAACCGTGGCCGCAACTTGAGTTTTCCGTTACTTAATCTAACGAGTATCTCGGGAGACTTTACAGTAGATGAGTCAGGTGATGGTTTTTTAATGCGCCAGGGTCACACCGTGGTATGGAGTGGCTGGCAGACCGGTTTGAGCGATAGTTTGATCGAGATTGATTTGCCGGTTATTGAGGGGGGAACGGGGGAATCTCGTGAGGAGTTCGTTTTCGATAACCATGACTCGGTAAGCGTTGCTTCCCTTACATACCCTGCTGCAGACCTAAACCCCGAACATGCCTCTCTGACCGTTAGGCCTACGCCGGATGCACCTCGTCAAATGGTGGAGGGTTTGTCGTTTCGTTATTTGGATGAAAATCGTATAGAGATTCAGCGGCCCGATAGTATGGATGGCGGCGCTATATACGAGTTTATTTATACCGCCAAGAATGCAGTGCCCGCCGGGTTAGGGATGCTCGCGACGAGCGACCTGGTCGCCTTTCTTAGAGGTGCGCAGGGACATGATGTTGAAACACCACTGAACAATATTGAGCATACCGTGGCAATGGGGATTTCTCAGTCAGGGCGCTTCCTGCGCGATTTAATATATCAAGGATACAATGCTGATAGTCAGGGCAACCGAGTATTTGATGGCGCTATGGCTCATATTGCCGGATCACGAAAGACGTTCACCAACTACCCTTTTGCTCAGCCTGGTCGCTTCTCCCGGCAGCATGAAGATCACGATGCGGTAGGTGACCAGTTCCCCTTCAGTTATGTAGAAACGTTAGATCCGCTGACGGATAACCGAGACAGTATTTTGGCCGCCTGCCGTGAAAACGATACGTGCCCGAAACTTATGCACACCGATACCTCATCAGAATTTTGGCAGGCGCGTGCGTCGTTGGTTGCTACATCCCCCCTAGGGGATCCCCTCACTATGCCTGATGATGTGCGGTTATACTTTTTCGCTGGGGCGCCGCATTTTAATGCGTGGGGAGGATCCTCTTCTGACAGTGACGTGTGTAAATATCCCAGCAATCCCATTAGTGTGGCGCCTAGCATGCGCGCGCTTGTGAGCGCGATGGCGTCCTGGGTCGTCGATGATATAGCGCCGCCAGCAAGCCGTTATCCCGGCTTGAATGGTGACGGGCTGGTTGCGAATGGGGAGTTGAATTTGCCGCCCTTACAGGGAGAAGTGCCTAAGCCTCCTATCAACGAGCTGTATGCCAGAAACCATACTGTGGCGCCACCTGAAGAGGGTGAACAATATTCGGTGAAGGTGCCAGAAGTGGATGAAGATGGCATTGCCTTGGGAGGCATTCGCCAACCCTATGTGGCTGCGCCACTAGGTACTTATTTAGGCTGGAATTTGCGCGATCAAGGGTATGCAGAAGGCCAGTTGTGTAACTTGTCCGGTAGTTTTATCCCTTTTGAAAGTAGTAATGATGATGGTAGGCAGTCAGTATCAAGCCGATACCCAAACCCAGAGTCATACCAAGCGTCTCTGGATGAAGCTATAGATGAACTGGTAGAGACTGGTTTTATGCTTGAGCAAGACCGCCAATGGGTAATGGAGGGTGCTCCAGAACTATAAAGCACATGCTGAAATAGTCGTAAATGCGGCCTCTTTGTTCTCGCGAGCATGTACGCTCATTGAGCAACAACACTCTAAGAAAGCGGGGGCGGATACAGTATCCGCCCCCGTTGTTTAGTGACACTGCTAAATACGCTTCACTTAGCGCGCTTAACGTACAACCCCACCGTGCACATCGCCAGCCCCACTACTGAAAGCAGCATGCCGCCATTGACTAACAGCGGCGAGCGCTGAAGCCAGGAGACAAACGGCTGTGGCGTGTCGCGACAGACCCCCTCAAGATAGTCCCAATGGCCGCCATCAAGCTGGCACGCACGGACGTCGTTGAGCTCCCAAAAGTAGACGCCCATCAGCACAAACAGCGGCAGCACCAGCAGCAGTAAACCTAACTTGATCATTTAAACCTCAAGCGCCGTTAAGGACGCGGGCAGTTGGGGGTGCGACCACTGCTGCGCGCCTGTTCATAGCGGGCCAGGGCACGATCCATATTGGCTTGCAGGCCTTCAATACGCTGGCCCTGTCCTGGGTGGGTCGACATCCAGGGAGGCGGTGACGCGCCGCCCGAAACCGACTGCATATTTTCCCACAGGGTAACGCTTTCACGTGGATCAAAACCTGCCTGCGCCATTAGATCCAGGCCGATGACATCCGCCTCGCTCTCATGGGTTCGGGAGAACGGCAGTACGATGCCGTACTGCGCGCCCATGCCCAACACGCCCATTAGCTGCTGGCCACCGGCGGACTGCATACCCGAGGTGCTGGAAATAACCGACAGGCCTAACGACGTAGCGCTTTCGGTAGAGGCGCGTTCATTGGCATGATTGGCCAGTACGTGACCAATTTCGTGGCCGACGACCGAGGCCAACTGGTCTTGGTTAGTGGCAATATCCAGCATGCCGGTATTCACGCCCATATAGCCGCCGGGTAGCGCGAAGGCGTTGGGCTGCTCCGATTCAAACACGCGGATTTGCCAATCTAGCTGTTGCTGCTGGGCGGGGAGTTCCGCCACGATGGCATCGGCAATACACTGGACATAGCGATGACTGGCTTGGCCAGCGGTAGGAAGTTCCTGCTGATATTGAGTGAACGCTTGGCGGCCCATCTCGTTTAGTTCGCTATCGGAGAGCAACAGCAGTTGAGAACGGCCGGTAGGCGAGGTAGAGCAAGCGGCGATAGACGCGCATAGCGCGGTAATAGCAAGGGGGCGAAGCCAGCGCATAAGACGGTTTCCTTCTAGATGGATAGGTTTCTTGGACACAAGATAACCGCTGATAGCAGTAAATCAATCCCCCATCATAACCCACCTAGAGGGTGAGGATGGATGCTGAATTGGGTTGTCTCCGAACCAAGTCTAGTCTGCAGATGATTGGTTAAAAGCTCCAAGGCATAACCACTCATCGCTGGGGGACTAATTGCCCATCGGCGCCTACGTTCAGGCGAATGGTGGGCGTCAGCAAACCAGCAGGAAGCCGCATGCCTAAACCACGTAGATCCCCAGGTGTGATGGCCAACTGACTGCCCGCCGGGAGCTCGCCTTGGGAGGCCAGCTGGCTGGCAAGTTCCAGCATGGGGGCCATGCTTTGGGTGTCGGTAGCGAGGACATCAAAGGCGACCGGTAGGCGCAAATTAGCATCGTCGCCAGATGTCAGCGTGACGTCCTGTTCATAGTTACCCTCCACGGGATCAACGCCAGGCATGTCGAGCATCCAGCGAAAGCCCGACATCTCCACTGGGGGCATGCCCGCGGGTAAGCCCAGACCCATGGCAATGGTGGCCTGAACGGGCAGGCTACCGGCGCCAAGGCTAGACGCAATCAGGCTGGTTAGATCACTTGTATCTAGCCCCGCATTGATACTGTAAGGGCCGATACGCACATCCTCGACCCCCAAAGAGGTCACCGCCAAACGGAACGCAAACAGACCGGTTTGGGGCAGGGCGAGACAGCCCGTGAGCAGACTGGCAACGCCAAACAGGGTTAGCCAACGCCAGTAGCGAGCAATATAAAGCATAAGACTCCCCTTCAGTAGGGCGTAAGGTAGTGGGATATTACGATGCCAAGAGTAAGGTATTGATACGAACTGACTAGGTTTGGGCTAAATAAGCGCGGCTATTTGAGGGCTGCAGTCATTTTCTGTCAAGAGAATTTGCGCGCTCAGGCGCTTATTTAAGGCTAGAACCAAAACGCCCGCTTGACGATACAAGCGGGCGAATTCAAATAGCAATAAGCTAGACGTTTAACGACGGCTTTTGCGCGCCTCTTTGGTGCGGTTAAGCTCGCGCTTTTTGGCTTTCTCTTTGTCGCTGGCGCCCGCCATATCATCGAACGGGTTGCTGCCCGAGCGAAACTCGAAGCGAATTGGCGTGCCGCGCACCTTGAGCACCTTTCGGAAGGTGTTGGTCAGGTAGCGGCGGTAGGCTTCGGGTAGCGACTCGGTTTGATTGCCGTGGACGACGATAATCGGCGGGTTGCTGCCGCCCTGGTGAGCCATGCGCAGTTTAATGCGCCGCCCGTGCACCATCGGCGGTGGGTTTTGGCTGACCGCGTCCTGGAGCAGGGTGGTAAGGCGGTTGGTCGACCAGTGGGCATTAGCGGCGTCAAAGGCGCGATCAATGGAGGGGTAGAGATCCCCCACCGCCGTGCCGTGCAGGGCAGAGATAAAGTGCAGCTCGGCGTAGTCGGCAAAGCCCAGGCGGCGCTTCACCTCGGTGCGCATTTTATCCTTGGCTTCGGTTTCCAGGCCGTCCCACTTATTCACCGCCAGTACCAGCGCACGACCGGTGGTCAATACGTAGTCGAGCAGGTGCAGGTCTTGTTCCACCAGACCGCTGGAACCATCCAGTACCATGATCACCACATGGGACTCTTTGATCGCATCCAGTGTCTTGATGATGGAAAATTTCTCGGCGATTTCGCGCACGTTCTTGCGCCGCCGAATACCCGCGGTATCGATCAGTACATAGGGCTTGCCGCGGCGCTCAAAAGGAATCTCGATGGCATCGCGGGTAGTGCCCGCCTCATCAAATACGACGACCCGATCTTCGCCCAGCAGGCGATTGACCAGGGTCGATTTGCCCACGTTGGGGCGACCAATGACGCCAATGCGAATGCCTTTGCTTCCAGTGTCCGCAGGAATGCTGGCATCACGCTCGGGAAACGGTTCGAGTACCACATCAATCAGGGTGGAAACGTTGCGCCCATGGGCGGCCGCAATGGGCCAGGGGTCGCCAAGGCCGAGCGACCAGAAGTCGCCCATGGCCGAATGCTCTTCCAGCCCGTCGGTTTTATTCACCACCAGCCAGGTTTTTTTCTGGTTAACCCGCAGGTGGTTGGCAATCGCCTGATCCGCGGCGATAAGGCCGGCGCGGGCGTCGACCATAAATAGCACAATATCGGCTTCATCAATGGCGGCGAGGGACTGCTCGGCCATGGCGGCGTCGATACCCTCTTCGTCACCGCTGATACCGCCAGTGTCGATAACCGTATAGACCTTATCGCCCAGCATGCCATTGCCGTACTTGCGGTCGCGGGTGAGGCCGGGAAAGTCGGCCACCAGTGCATCACGCGAGCGCGTTAGGCGGTTAAACAGCGTCGATTTACCCACATTGGGGCGACCGACTAAAGCAATGACGGGTGTCATGGAGTTACTTCCAGGGTTTCCAGGCGACCGTTGTTGGCCTGGACATGAATGGTGCTGCCTTCCGTGACCGGACGAACGCTAATGCCCGAGCTGTGCACCCGAGTGCGGCCAACGATGTTGCCTTCACGTGCATCGATCAGGTGGAGATAGCCTTCAAAATCACCAAAGACCAAGCGTCCATCGGCGAAGGCCGGGGCAGTCAGCCAACGATCTTCTAAATCGTCGTTGCGCCAGATTTCGCGGCCGCTGTTAGCATCGAGGGCGACTACTTGGCTGTCGTCGGTGACCACAAACAGGAAGTCGCCGACCAGAATGGGGGTATGGCGGCTGGAGAGATCTGCTTCCCAAAGCACGTCGCCTTGGGTTGCTTCCAGCGCCACCACACGGCCGTTATAGCTGGTTACAAACAGGCGGCCATCGGGGCTGATGATCGGCTGGCCGGAAAGATCGACTAGGCGTTCCACTTCGCTCCGTCCGCGTGGAGTCGCAATCTGCATCTCCCATAGCGGCTGGCCGCTGCGGTTATCCAGCGTGGCCAGGCGGCCATTGGCCAGGCCAACGAAACTGACCGGATCAATGACCATCGGCGTACCGGTGCCGCGCAGGGTGAGTGACGGCTGTGAACTGGTGTATACCCAGCGCTCTGAACCCGTGGCGCGATCCAAAGCAGTCACTTGACCATCGACACTTTGTACGACTAGCAACTGCTGGTTGGCTTGGGGCGCGGCCAGGACTTCGCTGGAGACCCGTGAGCGCCACTCTTCGCTGCCGTCACGTTGATCCAACGCAATTACTTCGCCGTTACCGCTGGCCAGGTAAACCTGACCGGCAATCGCCGTTAACGCGCTGGAAATAGGCGTGTCCAGGTCGATGCTCCACTCGACGTCGCCGCTATCGGCGTTCATCGCCATCACCACACCCTCGGCATCTGCCGCAAACACGGTGTCGCCTTCACGGGAAGGGGCGATGGGATAACGGGCATGGCCCAGGCCATCGCCCACATTGCGCCGCCACTGCGTCTCTAACGAGGAAGTTTCGTCGAAACTGCGCAACTCTTTAGGCGTATAAGCAGGCTCGCCTTTGCTCGCGCAACCGACCAGCAGGGCTAGCGACAGCGCGCCCAAGCTTGCGCGTACTAGCTGTTTCGTTGGGTTACCAAACGTCATTGTGTCGCCTCCTCAGCGCCGAGATCATCAAGCTTGAACTGCACGCCGTAAAGCGGCTGGTCTTGAGTTTGTGCCAGTTGCAGAGCGGTCTCCCATGCCTCGCGGGCCGCCTCGGTATCGCCCTGGGCGAAAAAGGCATCGCCGCGCACGTTGGCGCGTTGGGCCGCTAGCGCGTCGCTAATCGGCTCGTCTAGCAGCGCCAGCGCCTGGGTCGGATTGCCGTCAGCGAGCTCGACTCGGGCCAGCCGCAGCCATGCAAGGCTCTGCACATAGCGGCGTGAGGAGTTGGCGGCGCTTTCCAGCGCGGTTCGCGCGCCTTCCAAATTGCCTTGTTGAACCGCCAAGCGTGCATCAAGCAGCAGAGCGAGTTCGGCGTAGAGCGTCTTGCCATGTTCGTCGGTCAGTTCGCTGACCATTTCCCGGGCGCTTGCCAACTGCTCTTCGTCAAGCTCGTTGCCAGCGGTCATATTGACCAGCTGTTGGTAGCGCATGGAGGCTGCTTCGGCTTGGCCCTGTTGATAGTTTTGCCAGGCGTTCCAGCCGAATACCCCCGCCGCCGCCAGGACAGCGCCTGCAATCAACGACATGCCGTTCTCTTTCCACCAGCGCTTGACGGCGTCTAGCTGCTCTTCTTCGCTTCTCAGCTCCACCACGGGCGGGCTCCTATTTCTAGATGTTCACATGCAAAATGTTCATATGTGCAAACAGTCGTGTTCGAGCAGGCTAGCCGCCTGCCAGGCTTATACGCGCGGCCTGGGCTTACGCGTCAGTGGTTAGTAGTTCGCGCAGCGTGTGGCCCAATGCTGCTTGGGAGACGCTTTGCTGTTCGCGGTCGTCACGCAGAAACTTAACGGTGGCCGACTGCTGGGTGATTTCATCTTCGCCGAGCAGGATAGCTATTGAGGCACTACTCTTATCGGCTTTTTTAATTCGGCTTTTAAAACTGCCGCCACCACAGTGAAGCTGCAGGCGCAGTTCAGGCAGTTCACCACGCAGTTGCTCTGCCAGGGTGATGGCTGACGTGGTGGCGCTATCATCCATGGGAAGCAAGTAGACATCGCAGCCGCCCAGGGCGTCCGCAGGAATCAGCTCAAGGGTGTCGAGTAGCAGGATCAGCCGCTCAATGCCCATGGCAAAGCCCACTGCCGGGGTCGGCTTGCCGCCCAGCTGTTCGACCAGGCCATCGTAACGCCCGCCAGCGCAGACGGTACCCTGGCTGCCCAGTGCCGTCGTCGTCCACTCGAAGACGGTGCGGCAGTAGTAGTCGAGCCCACGCACCAGGCGTGGATTAATCACATAATGTATTCCCGCCGCTTCGAGCATCTTGGTGAGCTGCTCAAAGTGTTCCCGGGAGTCGTCATCCAGGTGATCCATCAGCTGTGGCGCGGCGTCGAGCATTTCCGCCATGGCCGGGTTCTTGGAGTCAAGAATACGCAGTGGATTACTGGTTAAACGGCGCTTGGAGTCTTCATCGAGGATGTCTAGGTGCTGCTCGAAGTAGGTGACCAGCGTATCCCGATAAGCCGCCCGCGCCTCAGATGAACCCAACGAGTTAAGCTCCAGGGTGACATGTTCCATCAGCCCCAGTTCTTGCCACAGGCGCGCCGAAAGCAGAATCACCTCGGCATCGATATCCGGGCCATCAAAACCGAAGGTTTCGACGCCAATCTGGTGGAACTGGCGGTAGCGGCCTTTTTGCGGGCGCTCATAGCGGAACATCGGCCCCTGGTACCACAACCGCTGGGTCTGGTTGTATAGCAGGCCGTGCTCCATGGCCGCGCGAACGCAGCTGGCGGTGCCTTCGGGGCGCAGGGTCAAACTCTCACTATTGCGATCGTCGAAGGTGTACATCTCTTTCTCGACGATATCGGTGACTTCACCGATCGAGCGCGCAAACAGCGCAGTCTGCTCAACAATAGGCGTGCGAATTTCATTAAAGCCATAACGCAGCATCAACTGACGTACTTTGGCTTCAAAAAATTGCCAGCGTGGGCTATCGCTGGGCAGTAGGTCGTTCATACCACGAATGGCTTGAATCTTTTTAACGGCGGACTTGCTCAATGAAAACTCCTCAGTACTGCCAAGATAGCTCTGCCATCAGGCGTGGTTCACCCAGGCTGACAGCCAGCCCCAGCGGTTAAACGCTGCGGGCAATCATCGCGTCTTGCTGCTGCTGTTTTTCGCGCACTTTTTCGCGAATCAACTTTTCAAGATCATCTACCAAGTGGTCGTTGCGCAGTTTGCTGGCGGGCTTGCCGTCGATATACACCAGGTTGGCGGGGCTGCCGCCGGTCAGGCCGATATCGGTCTCTTTGGCTTCGCCGGGGCCATTGACCACGCAGCCGATCACCGAGACGTTGAGCGGCGTCATTACGTCTTCCAACCGCTCTTCGAGCTGGTTCATGGTGCTGATAACGTCAAAATTCTGCCGCGAGCAGCTGGGGCAGGCGATAAAGTTGATGCCTTTAGAGCGCAGCTTGAGGCTGCGCAGCATATCAAAGCCGACCTTGATCTCTTCCACCGGGTCTGCCGCCAGCGAGACACGGATCGTGTCGCCGATGCCATCCATCAGCAGCATGCCCAGGCCAATCGATGACTTAACTGTTCCCGAGCGCAGGCCCCCGGCTTCGGTAATACCTAAGTGCAGCGGTTGTTCGATGCGTGAGGCAAGGTCACGATAGGCGGCCACCGCCATAAACACATCCGAGGCCTTAACGCTGACTTTGAAGTCAGGGAAATCCAGGCGATCCAGGTAATCAATATGGCGCATGGCGGACTCCACCAGCGCCGCTGGGGTAGGCTCGCCATACTTCTTCTGCAGGTCTTTTTCCAACGACCCTGCGTTGACGCCGATCCGGATCGGAATGCCATGGTCGCGGGCGGCGCTAACTACTGCGCGTACCCGGTCTTCACGGCCAATATTGCCGGGGTTGATGCGCAGGCAGTCGACGCCGAGTTCTGCGACCCGTAGGGCAATTTTGTAATCAAAATGGATATCGGCAACGAGCGGTACATTGACCAGCTTTTTGATCTGACCAAAGGTTTCGGCGGCATCCATATCGGGCACTGAGACGCGCACGATATCCGCACCGGCGTTTTCCAACTGCTGGATCTGGGCCACGGTCGCGGCGACATCCAGTGTGTTGGTATTGGTCATGCTTTGGACGGCAATGGGGGCATCACCGCCCACCGCAACGTTTCCAACCTGAATTTGGCGGGAATGGCGGCGTTTTATCGGAGAAGGGGCGTGCATAAGACGGGTCACTCTCCCAAGGTGAATCGGGCAACATTGTTGGCGCCTGCGCGGGCGGGAAGGTCAACTTCCTCGCCCTGGTAGCGCAGCTCAACGCCGGTGGCATTACCTACGGTTAAGCGAAACGGGGGCTCACCTTCGACGGTTGTCGAGGTGCCAGGCGTTTGTAGGCCAACGAAAACGCGCTGGTTGGTGGCATCAAAAATTTCCGTCCACGACTGCTCGTTAAACGTTAGCTCAAGAACGTTGGCATTGGCGGTTTGCTCGGCGGCAGCGGTTTGCTCATCCTCGGCGCTGTCCTGCTCGGTAGCGCTCTGCTCACCTTCACTCTGGCCAGTGCTGCTCAGTTCATCGCTTTCGGCGCCAGCGCCGCTGTCGCTATCCAGAATGGACTCGTCGAGCCCTGCAATGGCATCAGCGTCATCCTGCGCACTGGGAGCTTGATCTTGCTCAGCCGTCGGTGACGGCGTGACGCTGGTGGCATTACTGGGCAGCGTCGTCGCGCTTTCGTCGCCACTGGTGAAGCTTGAACCGGCGCTCTCTTCTGTTTCAGCTGCTTCACTGGCAGGTTCTGCCGGTGCAGTAGCGGTCTCTTCCGGGGTAGTGGAGCCAAAGCCCGGCGGCTCGTTACCCCCCCGGCTCTGCCACCACATAACGGTGACAGCGATAAGCCCCACAATGACCAGCAGGGTCACCAGCTTAAACAGCCAGGCGCCAATGCGGGAGGGTGGCCTCGCCGTAGAGACGGGGGTTACTTTGCGTTCGGTGTCGGTGCCGCCGCTACGGGCTTGATAAGCCTCAAGCACCAGTCGGTCATCCATGCCCAGGTATTTGGCGTAAGAGCGCAGGTAGCCGCGGCGATAAGTAGCGACAGGAATCTCTTGGTAGTCGTCCTGCTCAAGCCCTGCCACCACGGCGGGGCGCAAGTTGAGCGCCCGTGCCGCGTCGGTCAGCGGAATGCCAAGTTGCTCGCGCTGACGTGCAAGTAGTTCACCAGGAGAGGCGCTATTGGGTGTGCCGTGAGTGCTTGGGCTATCAATGACGTTTTCTTGTGACTGTGTATCGCTCATGGCTGAGCATCCTTCATTAAATAAGCGGTGATCAGGGCGTCTATCAGTCAGTCGTTGCCAAGCAGGCGCTGGTATTCGGCGGCGACGCTATGCTCGCCGCGTGAATGAGCGATATCAACCGCCATTCTTAGCGCTGCTTGGTCGGGCTCGGCAAGCTGTAAATAGGTTTGCAGCGGTGCCCAGGCCTGAGAGTAATTGCCCTGCGAATATTCGAGTTCAGCTAACATTAAATAGCCGCGTGAGTTACGCGGATCAATACTTTGCGCGCGCTCCAGTCGAGCACGCGCTTTGTCATATTCTTCCAGCGCCAGGTAGCACTGCCCGAGGTTAGTAAATAGTTGGGCACGGTTGGCGTACTGGGCATCCTGTGATGCGGTTTCTAACTGCTCACAGGCGGCATTGAACTGGCCCTGACCGTACAAGAACGCCGCATAGTTGTTACGGGCGCGAGTGAAGTCAGGTTCGGCGTTCACCGCCTGTTGAAAATAGTCGTTGGCAAGTGCGCTTTCACCCTGGCGCTGGTAAACCAGGGCCAGTGCCTGCAGTGCTTCGGCATGGCGTGGGGCAATTTCAAGCGCTCGATCCAGTGCGTTGAGAGCGCGGGGAAGATTATCGCGCTCTAAATAGGCAACGCCAAGCTGGGTATAGGCCTCTGCCGCCGCGGGGTTGGCTTGCGGTGTAAGGTTGTTGGACGAGGCACAGCCGGCTAGCCACAAGCTACCGATAAGCACGGTAAGCATGGGCACCCGTGATGGGTATTGGCGCCTGCGGTGAGCGATCATGTAAATCCTCGTGTGGTGAACGTCCAACGGCTCGTAAGGCAATACAAACAAACAGCAGTGCTCATCTAAATAAAAACCGTGACCATCAAAGCGCCGTGCCAAGCGGAAGTCAAGACAAGCCCGGTTTTCTACCCTTTACCCTAGTCCGCATCAAGCTGCACTGACTGGATATAGCGTGCGCTGCGTTTGGTGCGATCTTTCACGCGACCAACCAACTGACCGCAAGCGGCATCAATATCTTCACCTCGGGTCGTTCTTACCGTCGCGTTGTAGCCTAAATCATATAACCACTGCTGGAAGCGCATCACCTGATTGCGCGACGGTTTTTCGTATCCAGAGTTGGGAAACGGGTTAAATGGAATCAGATTGACCTTACACGGTAGCTCTTTCAGCAGCGCGGCAAGCTGCTCGGCGTGCTCCTGCTGATCATTGACGTCTTTAATCAGCGTGTACTCAATGGTGATCTGACGGTTATCCGGGCATTTGGAAAGATAGCGGTGGCAAGCATCCAGCAATGCGCGAATATTGTACTTGCGGTTAATGGGCACCAGCTCGTTGCGTAATTCGTCAGTCGACGCATGCAGCGAAATCGCCAAGCTAACGTCCATTTCGTCACCGAGTTTATCGATCATCGGCACCACGCCAGAGGTCGACAGCGTGACGCGGCGCTTGGACAGGCCGTAGCCGTTGTCATCGAGCATCAGCTTCATGGCGGGCACAACGTTATCGAAGTTGAGCAGCGGTTCACCCATGCCCATCATTACCACGTTGGTCACCGGACGGTTTGCCGTATCCCGACGCGGGCCAACGCTGCGCTGAGCCACCCAGACCTGACCGATAATTTCAGCAGCGGTTAAGTTGCGCTGAAAGCCCTGTTTGCCGGTAGAGCAGAAGCTGCAGTCCAGCGAGCAACCGACCTGGGATGAGACGCATAGCGTGCGACGTTTACCGTTCTCCGCTGGGATCAGCACCGTTTCTACATAGCTGCCGTCCTCCACTTCCAACACCCACTTACGGGTGCCGTCGCTGGAGGTGCCTTCATAGACAACCCCAGGGCCACGTATCTCTGCCAACCTGGCCAGTTTTTCACGCAGCGCTTTGGAGAGATTCGTCATGGCAGCAAAGTCATCGCTGCCTTCCTGGTGAATCCACTTCATTAGCTGCGCAGCACGGAACTTCTTTTCGCCAATCGAGAGAAAGAAGGCTTCCATCTGCTCGCGAGACATCCCAAGCAGGTTTTGGCGCTCCGGGGTCGCGTTTGCAGCAGGCGTGCTGGCGGCATCTGAGCTATTGGCGTCAGTCGGTGGGGCGGGCGTATGTTGGGCTACAGTGGTGGTCATGGCGGTCAGCGTTATAGAAAGGGGCGGGGGACTAGCCCCCGCAAAATGGCCGGCAACGAAAGTTGATTCGGCGGCGCTACCTTAAAGGCTTAGCGCGGGCAGATTTCGTCGTTGCCAAAGAAGTAGCTAATTTCGCGCTCAGCGCTTTCTGGAGAATCAGAACCATGGACAGCGTTGGCGTCGATTGTTTCCGCAAAGTCAGCACGAATAGTGCCTGGTGCTGCTTCTTTCGGGTTGGTGGCTCCCATCAGATCGCGGTTTTTAGCGATAGCGCTTTCACCTTCAAGCACTTGAACAACCACCGGGCCAGAGGTCATGAAGCCAACCAGATCTTTAAAGAACGGACGCTCTTTGTGCTCGGCGTAGAAACCGCCAGCCTTCTCTTCGGAGAGATGAACCATTTTGGCTGCGACGACGTTTAGACCAGCTTTTTCAAAGCGGGCAATGATCTCACCGATGGCATTTTTGGCAACGGCGTCAGGCTTGATAATAGAAAGAGTACGTTCAGTAGCCATGTAAATGGTCTCCTTGAAAAAGGCTTAAGCAAAAAGTGCCGCCCTAGAAGGCCAGGGCGGCCCAGAAATGAGTCAGTTAATAGCGCTTCGGCAGCTAGCGTTTTTAAGCAGTAATGCATTGAAAAAGCATGCGGGTGTAACCCGCCTACCGGAGCCTGTGTATCCAGGGCCGCGATTATAGCGCTTAAGCCGCGTGATGAATACCGGCGATGAAGCTGGCGGGGCAAAGCTCAGACGGTAAAGCTTTCACCGCAGCCGCACTCATCTTTGACGTTGGGGTTGTTGAAGCGGAAAAAGCGGTTTAGCCCTTCGCTAACATAGTCCACTTCGCTGCCGTTGAGCATCTCCACCGCATCGGGGGCGACATAAACGCTGGCACCATGGGCTTCAAAATGGACTTCGTCATCGTTGACGGCGTCGGCAAAATCAAGCACATAGCTATAGCCAGAGCAGCCGCTTGGCTTGACCGAGACACGTAGGCCAAGGCCTTGGCCGCGCTCGTCGAGCACATGGCGAATCTGTTGTGCGGCAGCCGGGGTAATATTGAGTGTTGCCATGAGGCGTCCTCCTTAAAATAGTCAGCTAGTCAGCCGCTTGACGGGGCGGTGTACGTAAACCGCTCACCGCATGGCGTATGAGTGTTAGCGCATGGTCAATGTCGGCTTCAGTGGTAAAGCGCCCGAAGCTAAAGCGCAGCGATGAGAGTGCCAGCGCGCGCGGCGTGCCGATGCCGAGCAGCACGTAGGATGGGTCGACGCTGGCCGAGTTGCACGCCGAACCGGTCGAAACCGCAACATCGCGCAGCGCCATTAGCAGCGACTCGCCATCAACGCCTTCAAACGCCAGGTTGAGAATGTTGGGAATAGCGCGGTCGAGTGGGGTATTGGCAAAAATGCCCTCGACGCCTTCCAAGCCGTCCAGAAAGCGCTGTTGCAAGTGCGTAATATGGGCGTTGTCATCGTCGTACTGCTGCTGCATCAGCGCAAAGGCTTCACCCATGCCGGCAATTTGGTGTGTCGGCAGGGTGCCGGAACGCATACCGCGTTCATGGCCACCGCCATGTATCAGCGCCTCAACGCGAATATCCGGGTGGCGTTTCACATACAGCGCCCCAACGCCTTTGGGGCCGTAGGTCTTATGCCCAGACAGCGACATCAGGTCAATCTGCTGGGCGACCACGTCCAGAGGGATTCGGCCAACCGCCTGGGCGGCATCGGTATGAAACGCTGCGCCAAACTCGTGGGCAACTGCCGACAGAGCGGCAATATCGTTAATGCTGCCCAGCTCGTTGTTTACCGCCATCAGCGAGACCAGCGCGGTGTCATCGCGCATCGCGGCGCGCAACTGTTCGGGTTGAATACAGCCATCCCGGCCCGGCGTTAGCCAAGTGACCTCAAAGCCCTCTTTTTCCAGCGCATGGGCAGTATCCATCACCGCTTTGTGCTCAATGGTCGAGGTGACTAAGTGCAGGCCGCGCTCGCGGTTAGCTCGCATAAAGCCAATCAGCGCCAGGTTGTCTGCTTCGGTTGCGCCGCTGGTCCAGACGATCTCTCTCGGGTCGGCGCCAATGGCGTCGGCCACCTGGCGGCGCGCCTGCTCAATCACCTGCTCTGCCTGCCAGCCTAACATATGGCTGCGCGAAGCCGGGTTGGCAAATAGCTGGTCAACCGTTAGGTAGCGTTGCATAACCTCAACCACGCGGGCATCCGCCGGCGCGGTGGCGGCGTAATCCAGGTAAATGGGCAGCGTGGGTGTGGTCATCGTTACGTTCCAGCGGTTGATCGTTTTGGGTAATCGGGTCTGTACTGTAGTGTCAGGGTGAAGAGGCGAGAATACCTGCCTCAGCACGCTGTTTTTGTCGCGACGCAATACGTATGACATCAGGGCGTAGCATCAGTTGTGCAAAGGTCATATCGTCAAGGAAATGGCGTATCTGCACGGAGAGCTCACACCACAAATGGTGGGTCAAGCAGGTGTCTCCCTGCTGGCAGTCGGAAAGCCCCTGGCAACGGGTGGCATCGACGCTTTCGTTTACCGCATCAATCACCTTTGAAACACTAATCGCTTCCGCCGGCTGTGAAAGCAGGTAGCCGCCACCTGGGCCGCGCACGCTATTGACCAAGCCTGCTCGACGCAGGCGAGCAAAAAGCTGCTCTAAATAGGAGAGCGATATCTCCTGGCGCTGGGAGATATCGCTTAAGCTGGTCGGGCCGTTGTGGGCATGCAAGGCTAAATCGAGCATGGCAGTAACGGCGTAACGGCCTTTGGTGGTCAAGCGCATGGCAAGCCCCTCGACGCTGAATGCTCAGCGCACTAACGGCAAATGTGCTGCCATTATGGGAAAACCTGAGTGCTTTGGTCAACCATTACGCGGCGGCAGCGTTTCTTGCTCACTGGCCGACGTTTCTGCCGATTGCTTGCCAAGACCAGAGCAGCCGGTATCGCTTTCGTCCAGGATGTCGGCAAAATCTTCATCACGTAGCGCCGGTAGCTGGCCGTCGCGGTAGTTGTCATCCAGCTTGCGCAGAGTCGAGCACATGCGCTCGATACGCTCATCCACGGCGTGCATATGGTCGAGCATCGCCTGCATGGAGCGGGCCACCGGGTCGGGCATGTCCTGGCTGACGCCGTAGGCATCAAAGCCAAACTTCTGGCAGATCGCTTCGCGGCGTGCCGGATCCACATCCAGCGCCTCTTCTACATCGGGGTCGGCGCGTTTAACGATTTTGCCGGGTATGCCCACCACCGTGGCGCCCGGCGGTACTTCCTTGGTGACCACGGCATTAGAGCCAATTTTTGCCCCGGCACCGACCGTAAAGGGTCCCAGTATTTTGGCCCCCGCCCCTACAATCACACCATCTCCCAGAGTGGGGTGGCGCTTGCCTTTGTTCCAGCTGGTGCCGCCCAGGGTGACCCCTTGATAGAGCGTAACGTTATCGCCCACTAATGCTGTTTCGCCAATCACCACGCCCATGCCGTGATCAATAAAAAACCGCCGACCAATCGTGGCGCCTGGGTGAATTTCAATACCGGTGAGCCAGCGTGAAAATGTCGATAGCGTCCGTGCCAGCCACTTGAGGTTCTTTTTCCACAGCCAGTGGCCGCAGCGATGCAGCAATAGGGCGTGCAGGCCCGGGTAATTGGTCAGCACCTCAAGAAAGTTACGTGCGGCCGGGTCGCGGTCAAATACGCTGTTGATGTCTTCACGTAGACGTTGAAACATGAGGTGTTCCTTGGCGTTAAAGGGCGGCGTCTGGCTATTGAAATATCACCATGGGTGCTTGGAGTATCAATAGTGGAATCACGTTAAGAGTAGCGAAGTTGGGGCACGCAGCGTCAACTTCAAGTTTAACGCTGCGGCTCTCACTGTTTACGGCTTGGGTGGCTTGATGTTCGCCGCCTTCTCGGTGGCCGACAGAATCCCACGCAGAATATTCATCTCCATACGCTCCGGGCGTGCACGCAGGTAGAGGCGGCGCAGTCTCGCCATTAGCTGCCGTGGCTGATCCGGGTCGTGAAAATCGATGCCAATCAGCGTGCGCTCCAAGTGTTCAAAGTAGCGCTCAAGCTCTGCGTGGGTGGCCAAGTCATCGCTATCGCTGGGCACTGTTGCAGGCGCATCCGCTTGGTCATCTGCTTGATTTAACCAGGCCATGCGACACTCATAGGCGAGTACTTGCACCGCGGCAGCCAGATTGAGCGAGCTAAAGTCGGCATTGGTGGGTATATGCACATGGGCGTGACAGCGCTGTAGCTCGGCGTTGGTCAGGCCGCTGTCTTCGCGGCCAAACACCAGTGCCACACGAGCATCAGTAGCCTGGCACTCGGTAGGCAGGCGGTCAGCTAACTCTCTGGGCGACAGCATTGGCCAGGGCAGGGTGCGCGAGCGAGCGCTGGCACCCACGGCCAGGGTGCAATCAGCAACCGCTTCTTCCAGCGTGGCGTGAACCCTGGCTTGGTGCAGCAGGTGATCCGCACCGGAAGCACGAGAAATACTGTCCTGGGTGATCACTTCACAGCGAGGAGCGACCAGGGCCAAATCGGCCAACCCCATATTGTGCATGGCGCGGGCGACGCCGCCGATGTTGCCGGGATGGCTGGTGCCGATAAGAACAATGCGAATGCGCTCAAGCATGATAAGGCTCGGTGAATAAATAAGGTGATTATTATCGCGTAAAGCTCGCAGTCTAGCATGAGTCGATGGCATGCCCGAGAGCGGTCTGCTAGAATTGCGCGCCAAAGGCGGCCCCTGCGCCTACTTATGCTCTATGCTTAGCATCACGTTCTTTAACATCACTGTCACAAGGCCCGATCATGAATCCGATGGTCCAATTTACGTTGCGTGCTGCACGCGGCGCCGTTGAACACTTCCTACGCGTACGCGAACGTATTGAAAACGCGCACGATGAATTTAACCTTGACCGCCTACTCGACGAGACGGCGCGCAAGGCCGAAGCGACGATTGTTCAGCAGTTGGAGCGCGGTTATCCCCAGCACGGTGTTACCGGCCGCTTCACCCCGCATCGCGCGGGCGAAGGCGAAGGCGCAGATATCGTCTGGAAAATTGAACCAATGCACGGCTACTCCAATTTAGCCGTTGCCGGTAAGGGCTTTGCACTCTCAGTGGTGTGTCTTATCAAAGGTCGTCCCGAGCACGCAGTGATTATCTGCCCGTTCGCCGACGATGAGTATATCGCCAGCCGCGGTCGCGGCGCCCAGCACAACGACAAGCGCATGCGCGTTAGCAAGCCGACCGCCATCAGCGGTACGCGCATGGCCATGAGCCTGCCGGAAGTTTGGCTGCGCCCGCGTAATTTACCTGCCTATTTAACCGTTTCACAGCAGCTTGCCCCGCAGATAGAAAATCTGCTGGCCACGGGCTGTGGGCTGCTGGATTTGTGTGAGCTGGCCACCGGACGGGTGGATAGTGCTTTTGTGCTTGGCTTGGAAGAGCAGGATATGTTGGTCGGCACGCTGTTCCTGAAAGAGGCAGGCGCCTTAATGGGAACGCCGGACGGCCAGCCCACGGTGAAAGTGGAAGGGCAGCTAATGGCCGCTGGACCGCGCCTCTACAAGGCGCTGATCAAGCAGCTAACGCCGCACTTCTAGTCAGCGCGGCTAAGTTTTAAAAACGTAAGCCTTTAAAAGAGTAAGCCTTTAGGGGCGGCAGTTTTAAATCAAAAGCGTCAAAGATGAAAAAAACGCCCCTGCTGGGTTTCCCAGCAGGGGCGTTTTTATAGGCTAGATTAGAGCAGTCGGGAGAGGTGCCGTTAAGGCAGCTCTTCCTCTTCCTCGTCGAGCTCTTTCTTGGTGGGAATCAAATCTTCCCGCGACAGTTTGAGCGGTAGCAGTAGCGCCGCAGCAATATAGATCGATGAGAACGTACCCACCACGATACCGACCAGTAGCGCAATGGCGAAGTTCTCGATCATATCCCCGCCCAACAGTAGCAGCGCGAGCAGCACCAGTACGGTGGTGCCCGAGGTTGCCAGTGTGCGCGAGAGCGTGGCGTTAATCGCCTCATTGAAGATCTGCGGCATGTCGTCGATCCGCGAGGTGCGGATGGCTTCGCGGACGCGATCGTAAACCACGATGGTATCGTTCAACGAGTAGCCGATAACCGCCAGGATCGCCGCCAACACGGTAAGGTCGAAATCGAGCTGAAACAGCGCAAAAACGCCGACCACAATCACTACATCGTGCAGTAGCGCCAGCAGGGCGCCGATCGCAAACTTGTACTGAAAGCGGAAGGCGACGTAGAGCATTACCACGCCGAGGGCGACCAGCATACCCAGCCCACTCTGGTCGCGCAGTTGGTCACCCACCTGGGAGCCAACAAATTCAGAGCGCACAAGATCCACGCTATCGCCACTGGAGCGCAGCAGATTAACGACCTCACCGCCTACGTCGGCATCAAACGCCTGCTGGAGGCGAATCAGTACTTCAGTTGAGGCTCCAAAGGTTTGCACTGAGACATCTTGGAAGCCGCTATCTTCAAGCAGTACCCGGATGGCGTCTAATGAAGGGGCTGCGCCGTAGCGCACCTCAATTAGCGTGCCGCCGGTAAAGTCCAGCCCGAAGTTGAGCTGTAGAATAATGATGGCAGCAATCGACGCGATTAACATGGCAGCCGAGACGATGTACGCAAACTTGCGCCGCCCCATAAAGTCGATTTGCAGATGTGATAGGGGTTTCATTACCACCTCTTAAGTTCTGGGCTAAGCACGTGGACTAAATCCACAGCTTTTTGACGGGTTTGCTGCCATAAACCAAGTTGACCATGGCGCGGGTCACCATTAGAGCGGTGAACAGCGACGTCAAAATGCCGATAGAGAGCGTAACCGCAAACCCTTTGACGGGGCCGGTACCAATTGAAAACAGGATAACGGCTACCAGCAGCGTAGTGATGTTAGCGTCGACGATTGATGAAAAGGCACGTTCGTAGCCAGCTTGGATGGCCTGCTGAACGGACATACCGTTACGCAGCTCTTCGCGTATTCGCTCAAAAATCAGTACGTTAGCATCTACTGCCATGCCCAGTGTCAGCACGATACCGGCAATGCCCGGCAGCGTTAGCGTGGCGCCCAGCATCGACATCACCGCGACCAGCAGCGTTAAGTTCAGTGCCAGGGCGATGTTGGCAAACACACCAAAAACCTTGTAGCGCACCAGCATAAACAGCACGACCAGGAGCAGACCAATCTGCACTGAAAGCAGTCCACGCTCGATATTTTCAGCGCCCAGGCTTGGCCCGATCGTACGCTCTTGCACAAAGTAGATGGGGGCTGCCAGGGAGCCAGAGCGCAGCAGCAAGGCCAGTTCCGCAGCTTCCGTTGGCGAGTCTAACCCGGTGATCCGGAAGCTGTTGCCCAGGGCACTCTGAATCGTCGCCAGGCTAATCAGGCCACGCTCAACATAGGGCTCGCGCTCAATGCTCTCTTCGCCCGTTTCCGGGTCGACCACGACGGTGTCTTCACTCTTATGCTCAATGAACAGCACCGCCATATTGCGACCGATATTGGTGCGCGTGGCGCGATTCATCAGCGTGCCACCGGTGCCATCCAGGTTGATGTTGACCTGGGGGCGGCCATTTTCATCGAAGCTGTTGCTGGCGCTGGAAACGCTATCGCCGGTAATAATCACATCGCGCATTAGCTCTGCTGAGCGCGCAGGGTCGTTACGGAAGTTAAACGTTTCGGTTTCGTTATCCGGTGTATTGTTGCGCGCTTCCAAGCGGAATTCCAGGTTGGCCGTCGCACCGACAATGCGCTTGGCCGCCACCGTGTCTTGAACACCGGGCAGTTCTACAACGATTTGGTTGGGGCCTTGGCGCTGCACCATGGGCTCCGCAACCCCCAGCTCGTTGACCCGGTTGCGCAGGGTGGTCAAGTTCTGGTTGATCGCGTAATCCTGAATTTCGCTGACCGATTGATCGCTAAGCGTCATGACGAGCGTCGAGGAACGACCATCGCCTTCGCTGCTGTATTCAAAGTCAGGGAAATCACGGCTGATCAGGCGCCTCGCTGTATCGCGGTCTTCGCTGCTGGCAAAATCGATCGACAGCGTGCGCTCTTCGACATCGGTATTGCGATAGCGAATACGCTCACTGCGTAGCAGCTCACGCATGGCGCTGGCGTTAACCTCCAGGCGCTGGGTAAGCGCGGCATCCATATCCACTTCGAGCAGGAAGTGCACACCGCCGCGTAAATCAAGGCCCAGTGTCATGGGCGAGGCGGAGAATGCCTGAAGCCATTCGGGGGTGGCTTCGGCGAGGTTCAGCGCTACCGTTGCATCATCGCCTAACAGGTCAGAGACAATGTCGCGCGCGTTGAGTTGATCATCGTCATGGCGCAAACGAATGAGCCACTGCCCGTTCTCTTCTTCCAGGCCTTTGATCTCAATGTCGTTTTCGCTAAGCGCGGTTTCAACGCGGTCTATCTGGCGCGCATCCAGCGAGTCGCCTTGGGCGCTGCTGATTTGGATGGCGGGGTCTTCGGGGAATAGATTGGGAAGCGAGTAGATAAGGCCAACCACCAGGACGACCAGTATCAGTAGATACTTCCACAGGGGGTAACGGTTGAGCATGCAAGCCCTGCCTTCAATTACAAACGGAATGCTGTGCACGGACAAGCCGTGCACAGCAAAGTTCACCATCATTCATACCATGTCACCCCTGCCGGGGTGGCTGGCACTTAATCGGCAGGGGGCGTTACACGGCTTAGATGGACTTGATGGTGCCTTTAGGCAGTACGGCGGCAACGGCGTTCTTCTGCACGTTAACTTCGGTGCCTTCAGAGATCTCGATGGTGAGGAATTCGTCGCTCACCTTAGTGATACGACCCACCAAACCGCCGCCAATGACGATTTCGTCGCCTTTATCCAAGTTCGACACCAGCTGTTTGTGCTGCTTCGCACGCTTGGCCTGGGGGCGCCACAACAGGAAATAGAAAATCAGCACGAAGCCGACCAGCATGACGATTTGCGCAATACCACCGCCAGCAGCGGCTTCTTGGGCATGAGCTGGTGAGATGAAGAAATCCAGCATTGCAGAGAACTCCTGAGTTAGAAAAGCTTAGGTTTTTAGTTGCTTGGTTTTTTTAAACATGGCCAAACAGTTTAAACCACCCGCCAAGGCGCGTGGCGATTAATTCGTCAGGGCTGGCTTAGCGGAGGCACTGGTAAGCCGCGCCGTGCATAGAAGCCTTCCACAAAGGTCGTCAATGTACCCGCTTCAATTGCCGCGCGCAAATCAGCCATTACACGCTGGTAGTAGCGTAAGTTGTGGATGGTATTGAGCATCGAACCGAGCATTTCATTACAGCGATCCAAATGGTGCAAATAGCCCCGCGAGAAATTCTGGCAGGTATGGCAATCGCACTCTTCATCAAGCGGACGGGTGTCAAAACGGTGCTTGGCGTTACGAATTTTGACCGTGCCTTCCGAGGTGAACAGGTGGCCGTTGCGGGCGTTGCGCGTGGGCATTACGCAATCGAACATATCCACACCCCGGCGCACGCCTTCCACCAGGTCTTCAGGTTTGCCGACGCCCATTAAGTAGCGCGGCTTCTCATCAGGCATCCAGGTGGGCAGGTAGTCGAGCACCTTGATCATCTCTTCTTTAGGCTCGCCCACCGAGAGGCCGCCAATCGCCAAACCATCAAAGCCGATCTCCAGCAGCCCTTTAAGCGAGCGCTCGCGCAGCTCTGGGTGCATGCCGCCCTGAATGATACCGAACAGCGCAGAAGGCGAATCGCCGTGGGCGTCCCGCGAACGTTTGGCCCAGCGCAGCGATAGCTCCATGGATTTCTCGGCTTCCTCAAAGGTGGCCGGGTAGGGCGTGCACTCGTCAAAGATCATTACCACATCGGAGCCCAGCGAGCGCTGAACCGCCATGGACTCTTCCGGCCCCATAAAGACTTTGCTGCCATCCACCGGCGAGCGGAAATGCACGCCCTGCTCGGTAATCTTGCGCGTCTCGCCTAGCGAAAAGACCTGGAAGCCGCCGGAGTCGGTGAGAATGGGTTTATCCCACTGGGCAAAGTCATGGAGATCACCGTGGGCTTCGATGACCTCTGTGCCGGGGCGTAACCATAGGTGAAAAGTGTTGCCCAGGATGATTTCAGCGCCGATCTCTTTGACGGAATCTGGCGTCATGCCTTTGACCGTGCCGTAGGTGCCCACCGGCATAAACGCTGGGGTCTCTACTGTGCCGCGGGGGAAGTGGAGGCGGCCACGGCGGGCGCGGCCATCGTCGGCCAGGCGCTCAAAGCGCATAAAGCATTCGTTTCGCATATAAATTAACTCGTTAATCTCGTTCGTTTGGCGCGACGGGGCAGGGTTGGGTCGGCCGCTAGCGGGTCAGCAGCATGGCATCGCCATAGCTAAAAAATGCATAGCGCTCGGCCACTGCCCGTTGGTAGGCGTGCATGGTGGTGTCATAGCCCACAAAGGCGGAGACCAGCATCAGCAGCGTCGATTCAGGCAAATGGAAATTGGTAATTAAAGCATCCACACAGCGCCACTGGTAACCGGGGTAGATAAAAATGTCGGTGTCACCACTATAGGGCGCGATCTGCCCATCGCTGCTTTTCATGCAGGCGCTTTCCAGGCAGCGCACGCTGGTGGTGCCGACCGCCACTACGCGCTTACCTGCTGCCAGGGTCTCGCGCACTTGCTGGCAGGTCTCTTCGCTAACCTCGATCCACTCGCTGTGCATATGGTGTTCAAGAATATTGTCCACCCGCACCGGCTGAAAGGTGCCCGCGCCCACATGCAGGGTAACAAAGGCGCGGTTAATACCTTTATCCGCCAGGGCATCCAGCAGCGGCTGATCAAAATGCAATCCTGCGGTCGGCGCAGCGACGGCACCATCACGCCGAGCGTACACGGTCTGGTAGCGCTCACGGTCACTGAGCTCATCTTCCCGGGTAATATAGGGCGGCAGCGGCATATGGCCGTGCTTTTCCAGCAGCGCAATCAGCGGCGTATCGCCTAGAAAACGCAGCTCGAACAGCGCGTCGCGGCGGCCTTCCACAATGGCATGAACATCGCCTTCGAAAATCAGCTCGGTACCGGGTTTCGGCGATTTACTTGAGCGAATATGCGCCAAGCCACGGTGGGCATCCAGCGGGCGCTCCAGCAGCATCTCCACCTTACCGCCGCTGGCCTTATGGCCATGCAGGCGCGCCGGAATCACTCGGGTGTCGTTAAACACCAGCAGGTCGCCGGGCTCCAGAAGCTCAAGCAAATCAGGAAAACGGCGGTGTTCCAGCGCACCGCTCTGGCCATCCACGCACAGCAAACGGCAGTCGCTACGCTGCTCAGAAGGGTAGCGAGCAATTAATTCGTCGGGTAGCTCGTAATGAAAATCCGCGCGCTGCATGGCGTATAACTCTTAGCGTTGATCAAACAGGCGGCATAGGATAGCGCTTTGGCTGGATAAAGTCAGTCAATGTGATTGACCTAACTAGAAAATTACGTATACTACGCACGCATTGCCGGTATGGCGGAATTGGTAGACGCAGCGGATTCAAAATCCGCCGCCTTTACGGGTGTGCCAGTTCGAGTCTGGCTACCGGCACCAAATTTAAAATCAGGCGCTTAGGCGCCTTTTTTTGTGTCTGTCATTTGTGCTTTTCACTCCGAAATGTCTGAATGTGTCCACAAAGTGTCAACGGCGATTCCGGCACTTACTTCCTCGCATCAGCCAAACGCTCAGCCGCAAGCCTTCGATAAAGCCTCACGAGTTCCGCGCTTTTGACGTCTTCGTGCCAGCTAGCAGCGTAGGTTTGGGCGCGTTCGGCGAGCTGTTGACGCAGGGTCTCATCGCTGAGTAGACGACTGACCTTAGCGGCGAAGTCGTCATGATTCTCCTCGGCGATCAGGCAGCCTGCTCCTTCTTTCAATACATCCAACGTACCCATCATGGCGGTGGAGACCACCGGCGTGCCGAGTGCCATTGCTTCCAGCAGTACCAGTCCCTGAGTTTCCGTGCGCGATGCAAACACAAAAACGTCGGCGGCGCGGTAGGCGGCTTGCAGTGGGCCGTGGCGGTCGAGATAACCGAGAAACAGCACTGCGTCTGCCACACCCACTTCCTGGGCGCGCTGAACAAGCGAGCCATGGGCCGGGCCTTCGCCGGTAATAATCAGCCGGGTGGTGGGGTGTTCGGCTAATACCTTAGGCAGCATGTCGATCAGAAAGTCTATGTTCTTCTCAAATGCGGCGCGGCCTACATAAAGCAGCAGTCGCGCTTCCTGGGGCAGGCCGTAGTGGCATCGAAAGTCGTTGTCATGCTGAGCTCCCTGTGTTTGGCAGAACGACTCCAGCGAAAGGCCGGTGGGAATCACCTTGGTTGGCGTGGTTACACCGTAAAGAGTGAGCGCTTGCTGCATTGCTTGGGAGGGCGCTACTAAGGCGTCGAGCTGCTGGCACTGGTGTACCGAAAGCCGACGTGCGGCAAGGCGCAGCCAGCGTCGTGGAAGCCAGTGGATATAGTGGTGAATATACTCCTCAAACAGGGTGTGGTAGGTCGCAACCACCGGAAGCCCGAGCCGACGACCCAGGGCAATACCGGCATAGTGGGCGGTAAAGGGCGTGTGGACATGAATAAGGTCAAACGTCACATCTGCAAGCTGCGGTGTCAGGGCGAGCAGATCACGATAGCGCATCATACGATCTTCCGGATCGCCGGGTATCCGGCGCGAACGGATGCGCATCACGCCTGGTTCGTCCACTTTGCCCAACGGGTAGTCGGGGCAGATCAGCGTGACCGAGTGGCCCAGGCGTTCAAGGGCGCCACGAAAGCTGGCGATAGACGTAGACACGCCGTTGACGCGTGGGAAGTAGACATCCGAGATCATCAATATTTTCATGCTTCCCGGCTGCGCTTCAGCCGGTGACGCCGTTGCGTGAAGCAGCGCCAACGCAGATGCCTGCCGCGTCTGGCGGTCAGCTTCACGCTGCCGGTGCAGCGCATTGCCGTTGGCTAACTGGGTGAGAGCCGCGACTTCCTGGTCACTGAGAGAAGCGCTTAGAGGAGTGCGTCGACGCTGTGGCATGTTGTTTGAACTCTAATGGCCGCTTATTTCCACCCTAACCCGAGCCCATGACTGGCAGATGACAGCTTTTCATCCGCATGACGCCACTCCGGGAGAGCGTTTGCCCACAGTTGGCTACCCCCTCGCTTTTTGCTGCTTAGCCGTTTTATAGTGAATAACTCGCATTCGATGAAAGATGGTATTTCACCATGGCCCTTTTTGAGCTGCATAGCCGTAACTTAGCCCAAGAGCAGGTGGCCCATACTCACGACTTTCACCAGCTGATTTTGGCCACCTGTGGCGTCACAGAGCTCTCCATGGAAGGGCACGGAGAAAGGGTGACCGCCCGCCGTGGCTGTCTGATTCCCTCGTCGCGTCATCACGAGTTTCAAGGTGATGGCAGCAACCGTACCTTGGTGCTGGATATCCCGGTTGCGCACTTGGCCACGCTTGAAAAAGGCAGCGAGATTGAGCGCCTGTTCGATAAGCCGCGCTTTTTTAGCGTGCCTCCGGCGTTAAATCAGCTTACTCACGCCCTGGCCAATCAGCTTGAACAGTGCCCGGCGCTACAGAATGAAATTGCGATTCTGCTGCTGCGCGCGCTTTATATGTATTTGCAGGATGCGACGCCCACCGCCGCTGGACAGCTGGGGCAGCACTGTATTAGTGAACGCCTAGACCTAGCCCGTTTGGATGCCTGGCTGGATCAACACCTGGCCGACGAGATCCGTGTAGAGCAGCTCGCCGCGCTGTGTGCCTTGAGCCCAGGTCATTTTCATAGCTGTTTTCGTGAGCTGACCGGCGTCACGCCGCTGGCCTATGTGCAGCGCAGGCGCTTAGAGCATGCCCGCACCTTGGTTCGCCACAGCACACTCAGCTTGGGGCATATCGCTATGCTGGTCGGCTTTCGCGACCAGGGCAGTTTCTCCCGCGCTTATCGGCGCTACTTTGAGATCTCCCCTTCCACAGACCGTTAGTGCCCTCCCTCCCGTTCGGTTCTCCCTGAAAGCTGCCTGCATGACTTACGGGCAAATCTACCTCAGTGTCGGGCAAGTAATTTGTTGCCGTGCGCTTTAATCTTTGAAGAAGCCTTATATCAGAAAAGCTTTTTTCAAGGAGAAGCACCATGGGCGTTACCTATCAAGACAGCAATGCACGCATGAGCCAAGTGGCAGTTCACAACGGCACCGTTTACCTCGCAGGCCAAGTGCCTGCAGATGCCACGGCGGATATGCGTGGTCAAACCGAGCAAGTGCTGGCGCGTATTGATCAACTGCTAGCCCAAGCGGGCACCTCGAAAGAGCATCTGATTTCAGCGCAAATCTGGGTCACCAGCATGGCGGAGTTCGACCAGATGAACGCTGCTTGGGACGCTTGGGTCGTACCTGGTCGCCCGCCCGTACGTGCAGCGCTGGAAGCCCAGCTCGCCAAGCCCGAATGGAAAGTGGAAATCATGGTGGTAGCCGCGCTGCTGGAGGCCTGATATGCGGGTTGTTTCTGCCCAAGAGGTCGCTCGCCATCTGACGTGGGAGGGCTTGATCAAGCGGCTACACACCACCTTCGTGAATGGCGTGGAGTCGCCGCCGCGTCATCATCACGCCATGCACCGGCCGGATGGCGAAGCCACCATGCTATTAATGCCCGCCTGGGAAGCGGCGGGCTATATCGGCGTGAAAATGGTCAACGTATTCCCGCAAAACGCCGACCACGGTATTCCAGCAATCTCCGGGCTATACCTACTCAGCGAGGGCAAGCACGGCCAGCCGCTAGCCTGTATCGATGGCAGCGAGTTAACCCGGCGTCGTACGGCGGCAGCCTCCGCGCTGGCCGCCCAAGCCTTGGCGAATGAGAACGCAGAAACGCTGCTGGTCGTGGGCACGGGCAAGCTGGCGCCCATGGTGATCGAAGCCCACGCCAGCGTGCGACCTATCAAACGGGTGCTAATTTGGGGGCGTAACCCCAGCAAAGCGGCGGCGATTGCCGATGAGTACGCCGAGCGCTTTGAGACCCAGGTGGTGGAAGAGCTCGCAGATGCGGTAGCCGAGGCGGACATCATCAGCTGCGTCACGCTCTCCACCCAGCCGCTAATAAAGGGTGAGTGGCTGACACCCGGCACTCACCTGGATTTGATCGGTGCTTTTCGTCCGCAGATGCGCGAAACCGATGCCTTATGCCTACGCCGCGCGGAGGTGTTTGTGGACACCTACGCCGGTGCCAAAGGCGAAGCGGGCGATATTCTGCAAGCCATCGATGAAGGTGAGTTCCAGTTCGAGCAGATCCAGTCAGAGCTTGCCGAGGTGCTCACCAGGGCCAAGCCGGGCCGCTCTAAACCGGAAGCGATCACGCTTTTCAAATCAGTAGGCGCTTCACTTGAAGACTTAGCGGCGGCGATAGAAGTATGGGAGTCACTGCCCGCACAACCATAACAAGACCGACATCGCTACCGAGTAGCACCGCCAGTCATAACGAAGACCGACCAATAATCAAAACGAGGTGTGTTATGAACGCTAAAAAAACCGTATTTATCGCCGCGCTGGCGGCACTGCCGCTGGCCATCGCCAGCACCAATGCCCAGGCACAATCCTATGAAATGGTGATCGCCACGCAGCTGCCGGAAGACATGAGCAATAACGAGATCTATCCGGCGCTGGTGCACTTCAAAAACCTGGTGGAAGCACGCACCGACGGCGACTTGGAAGTCACTATCTTCGGCGGTGGCCAGTTAGGTTCCGAGGTGGAGAACGGCTCGGAAGTGCAGGGCGGTCGAACGCTGCAGTCGACGATTATGTCCGCCGGGGCGATGTCCTCCTTCTACGAAGATTATCAGGCCGTCACAGCACCGTTCCTGTTTACCAACTGGCGCCAGGCGTGGAGCTTCTTTGATAGCGAATGGTTTGCTGACTTTATGTCTGGCACCGTCGACGCCGCCGATATGCGCTATTTGGGCACCTTCGACGATGGCGGCGGTTTTGTCGCCTTTACCAATAACGTGCGCTTGATTGAGACCGTCGAAGACTTGGAAGGGCTCAATATTCGTACCGAAGAGAACCCTGCCCACGTGGCGATTATGCGCTCGCTGGGCGCCTCCGCTACACCGCTACCTTGGGGCGAGCTGATCACCGCGCTGGAAACCGGTCTTGCCGATGGTCAGTTCAATGCGCCTGTGCTTAACACCACCTTTAACTTCGATGCAGTCACTGACTACACCACCCTCACCGGACATGTGTACAACAGTGCGCCCTGGGTGGTCAGCGAGTCGTGGTACCAGTCGCTGCCGGAAGAGCATCAGCAGGCGGTGATCAGCTCCGCTCGGGAAGCGATTCAACTGAGCCACGGCATGTCTGGCGCACTGGCGACCGCGAGTTGGGTGGAGTCCTGCGAGCGTTTTGAAGAGTGCTACCTGATGCCTGACGCCGAGCGTGAGCGGATGGCGGAAATTGCCCGCCCTGCCTGGCAAGAGTGGATCGTCGATGACTTCGGCATGGACGAAACCCGCGTACAGGGATTGCTGGACGAAGTCGAGCGCGTTGGTCAGCAACTGGCAGAAGACGACTACCGCACTTATGGTCAATAAATGCAGGGCCAATAAAACCAGGGCCAATAAAGCTGGTGTCAAAAAACAGGGTCGATAACGGTAAGTGATAGATAAATGCTGGGGCTATACCAATGCCCCAGCGTGAGGAAAAGCCATGGATGTTTTAACTCCTTTGCGCCGCTTGAGCGACTTGGTCAATCAGGTGGCCATCGTGGTGTGTGTGGGCTGTATCCTGGCGATGCTGGGAATTTCTTTTACCGCCTTTCTCTACAAACTGATAACAGGCAGTACGCTGAGCTGGACTTACTCGCTGGCGCGGCTGTTTCTGCCCTGGATCGGTTTTCTCTCCATGACCATTTCGCTGCGCTATGGCGAGCACGTCGCTATGACGCTGCTGGTTCGCAGTTTGCCCCGCGTGATGGTGCAAGTGGCTGCTGGGCTCTGTTTGGCGGTCATCGGACTGTTTGCACTAATGCTCACCTGGTACGGCTGGGGCTATTTCACCAGCGCCACCCAGGTCTACATGGTTTCCGACCAAATCCGCATCCCTAGTAAGTTCACCGCAATTGTGGTGCCCATCAGCGGCGTCATGATGCTGCTACACCTTGTGCAAGGTTTTGCTCTGCTGGAACACTTTATTGATGAGCAGGACGTGATTGGCGAACTCATCGACACCAATGACCGGGAGCATCAAGCATGACGCCTGCGATTATTGCTTTTGTGCTGCTGTTGTTTATCGGCGCGCCGGTAGCCGTGGTAATGGCCATGTCAGGGCTGGCAGGTGGGTTTGCCATGGGGGGAGAGCGTATGCTCGGCATCATTGCCGATCGCATGTTCTCCGGTGTATCGGGGTTTCTGCTGATCGCCGTGCCCTACTTTATTTTCACCGCTGAGCTGATGAACCAGGGTGGATTGACCCAAAAGTTAATCGCGTTTAACAATGCGCTGTTCGGCCGGGTACGCGGCTCCCTCTCCCATGTGAATATCTCGGTCTCGGTGTTCTTTGCCGGCCTCACCGGCGCGGCGGTCACTGACACCGTGGCGATTGGCAAAATCATGATCCCTGAAATGAAAAGGCAGGGCTACGACGCCGAGTACGCCGCCGCGGTCACCGCCTGCTCTTCAATCATTGGGCCGATTATTCCGCCCAGCGTGGTGATGGTGGTCTACGCTACTCTGCTGCGGGATATCTCGGTAATTGACCTGTTCGCGGGCGGTATTATCCCCGGCTTGTTAATGGCGCTGGCGCTGCTGGGCGTTAGCTTTTTTCTGGCCTGGAAACGCAACTATCCCAAGCAAGCACCCACACCCTTCAAAGCGGCGATCGTCGCCTTTCTAGTCGCGCTGCCCGCCATGGTAGTGCCGCTGATTATTCTTGGTGGGATACTCTCGGGGCTCACCACGATTACCGAAGCCTCGGGGTTTGCGGCGGTTTACGCCATCGTCATTGGCGTGGTGTTCTACCGTAATCTTACCTGGCGCAAAATCTGGGATGCGCTGGTGACCACGGTACGTTTTTCCGGCGTGGTATTTTTTCTCCTGGCAACCTCGGCGGTATTGGGCTGGTTCGTTACCCGCTCAGGGATAGCCCGGGATGCGGCCAGCATGATCACCACCTTTAGCGATGCAGCCTTTGTGCAGCTGATGCTGGTGTGTCTGCTACTCTTGTTGATTGGCACGGTGATGGATGTGCTGCCCGCGTTGGTGGTCATTGCGCCGGTGCTGGTGCCAGCGATGATCCAGCTGGGCTTTGACCCGCTCCACTTCGCGATCCTTATGATCGTGGTGCTCAATATCTCCAACGTGACACCGCCAGTGGGGATGACACTGATGACCGCCGCGCGAATAGCCGAGGTGCCTTATGAACGGGCAATCGTGGCATCGCTGCCGTTCTACGTGTCGTTTCTGGTGGTGATTGTGTTGCTGGCGGCGTTTCCAGCGCTCTCTACCTGGATTCCGTCACTGCTGTAATTTAGCTAAGGACTGCGACCCATGAAGTGTTTTTATCACCCTGACCAGGCGTTGCATGCGCCGCCGACGTTTCTGCTGCGCGGCCAGCCTGCGCCCTCTCCGGAAGGGCCGCTGCGCGCCGAGCTGCTGAGCCAAGGGTTGGCGGGCGCGGGGCTAACGCTAACCACGCCCAGCGAGGCGGATTCACCCAAGCTACGTAAGCGCTTAGAGCAAATCCATACGCCGCGTTACCTGAGGTTTCTGGATACGATTTACGCTCGTTGGCAGGCGCTCCCCAACGCGGCGGAGGTGGTGGCGCCCAATATCCACCCCTGCGGCGGCGGACACCACTACCCGCGCCACCCGATTGGGCAGGCGGGGTGGCACCTTCACGATATGGCCTGCCCGCTAAGCGCGACCAGCTTTCAAGGCGCGCTGGCCTCGGCCGCTAGCGCCGAAGCGGCGGCAGAAGAGGTGCTTAATGGCGCACCAACGGCCTACGCACTGTGCCGACCGCCGGGTCATCATGCCGGGCCTGAGCGCGCCGGGGGGTTTTGCCTATTGAACAATTCAGCGCTGGCCGCCACGGTGCTGCGCGAGCGCTTTGCTAAAGTGGCGATCATTGACGTGGACTTGCACCATGGCAACGGCACCCAGGATATTTTTTATAAACGCAGCGATGTGTGGACAGGTTCGCTGCACGCTGACCCTAGCGATTTTTATCCCTTCTTTTGGGGCGGCGCTGATGAAGAGGGCTGCGAGGAGGGCGTAGGCGCTAACGTTAATCTGCCCTTGCCGGTAGGCGGCGATGGAGACGTTTATCTTGATGCCCTGGCGATTCTGATTGATCACCTACAGCGCTACGAGCCAGAGGCCGTGGTCGTCGCATTAGGCTTAGACGCCCACAAGGATGACCCGCTGGCAGGGCTCAGCGTGGAAACAGAAGCCTTTGTCGAGCTTGGTAAACGTTTGGCTGCGCTGGCGCTGCCCACCGTTGTGGTGCAAGAAGGCGGCTACCCCACCGAACACCTAAGCGCCAACCTGGCTGCTTTTATGCAGGGTTTTACAGCATGAGCAGCACCGGTTTTTACTGGCACGAACGCTGCTTTTGGCATGACTTGGGCGCCATTGGCGTGTTCTCCGCACCCGGCGAGTTCCTGCAGCCCCAGGCCGCTTCGGAAAGCCCCGAGAGCAAACGACGGCTGAAAAATATTCTTGAAGTTAGCGGGTTAATTGACGAACTCCACGTGGGGAAACCGACGGCCGCGACGCTGGACGATCTGCTGCGCTTTCATACCCCGCGTTATTTAGATCAGCTACAGGCGGGGGATAAAGCCCGAGGCGGCAACGGCGGCGACTGTGCACCTTATATGCCGGGCAGTTGGGCAGCAGCAACACACTCCGCAGGGCTAGCTGTCGCTGCTGTTGAAGCCGTGGCGCTGGGGGAGGTGGGTAATGCCTACGCCCTTTGTCGCCCGCCGGGCCACCATGCAGAAGCCGATCAAGGCCGTGGATTCTGCCTACTGGGTAATATCCCCGTGGCGGTAATGCGCGCCCGCGCCTTGGGGCAGGTTAACCGCGTGGCGATACTCGATTGGGATGTTCACCACGGTAACGGCCAACAGGCGGCGTTTTATAGCGAGCCCGACGTGCTGACCCTCTCAATCCATCAAGCCGCAAACTACCCGCTGGAAACCGGCAGCTTTGACGAACAGGGCGAAGGCGCAAGCCTGGGTGCCAATCTCAATCTGCCGCTGCCCCCTGGCTGTGGACTAGGTGCCTATGCTTACGCCATGGAAAAGCTGGTGCTGCCCGCACTGGAAGCCTTTAAGCCCGAACTCATCGTGGTGGCCTGCGGTTACGATGCTTGCGCCAAAGATCCCTTAGGCAAGATGCTGCTCAACAGCCAAGCGTTCGCCACCATGACCGGTCAGCTAAAGGCGTTAGCCGAGCGCTGCTGTGAAGGCAAGCTGGTGTTTATTCACGAAGGTGGCTACTCCGAAGGCTATGTGCCGCTGTGCGGCCACGCGGTGATCCAAACCCTGGCGGGTAGTGCGATTAGCGTGCCCGACCCGCAAAACGATGAAATTGCCGCTTGGGGCTATCAGGCCCTACAACCGCACCAGCAAACCTTAATTGATAGCTGGCGCCAACAGTGGGAGCAAGCAAACCAATGACACCGCTTTATGACCGCGATGGCTGGATTTGGCAGGATGGCGAATGGCGCGCGTGGCGCGACGCCAAGGTGCATGTGTTGTCTCATACACTGCACTACGGCATGGGCTGTTTCGAGGGCGTACGCGCTTATGCTGGCCCCAACGGAACGCATCTTTTCAGAGCCGCTGAACATACCCGCCGTTTGGCAGAGAGCGCTCATTCGCTGGATATGCCGCTGCCGTTTAGCGAAACGGAACTGATAGAAGCCCAGCGCCAGTGCCTGGCGAAAAACAACCTGCGCAGCGCCTACCTTAAGCCCACGGTGTTTTTCGGCGCGGAAGGTATGGGATTGCGTGCTAAAGGATTAACCACCCACGTCATGGTGGCCGCCTGGGATTTAGGCCCCTACATTTCGCCTCAGGCCGCGACCCACGGCTTGCGCGCACTGACCTCCTCCTGGGCGCGTCACCACGTCAATATCAGCCTCTGCCGAGCGAAAACCAACGGTCACTACGTTAACTCGATACTGGCACTCAATACCGCGATCAAAGCCGGGTTTGATGAAACCATTATGCTTGACCCGGAGGGCTATGTGGCTGAGGCCTCGTCGTCTAACGTCTTCTTGCTTCGCGATGGCGTGCTGCACACCCCAGAAGTGACTTCCTGCCTGCAAGGCATCACTCGGGATAGCGTGATTCAACTGGCGCAAAAAGTGCTGGGCATTGAAGTGCGCGAGCGTCGGATCACCCGTGATGAGCTCTACACCGCCGACGAGGCATTCCTAACCGGCACCGCCGCTGAGATACTGCCGCTTCGCGAGCTGGATGGTCGCCGCATTGGTGGACGTGCTGGCGCACCACCCGTTAACGAACCCATCAGCCAAGACAGCGTGACGGCACAACTGCAGGGCTTATATCGCCAAGCGGTGCGCGGAGAGCTGGATGAGTTCAGGCATTGGTTAACGCTGGCTTAAGCCTTAATCGCCTGTTCGAGAGCCGCCAATCTTCCCGGCTCCAACGCTGCTTGTACCGCGGTAATACGAATCACATTGGCAAGCTCTGGATGCGCCAAGCGAGCAACGAGCACGCCTTCGGCGAGTAGCTGCTGGTGCACCTCTGCGGCGAGCTCAGCGCTGGGCAGGCGAATGCCGATAAAGTTGGTGGCGCTGGGCAGCACGTCGGCACCGAGGGCGTGAAAGTGCTCCGCCAACTGCTCACGACGCGCCTTCACATCGGCGACGTGTTGATGCACTTCGTCAGGATGATCAAGCACCACTTCGGCGGCGGCCAGGGTCAGTGACGATACCGCGTAGTGAATACGCACCTTCATCATCATCGCCAACACGTTAGGGTCGGCGATAGCGTAGCCGATGCGCAGCCCCGCCAGGCCGTGGGCCTTGGAAAGCGTGCGTAGACGAATCACTCCTGGGATTGCTTTGCCAGCGAACTCGCTGTTGGCATCGTCGCGGAAGTCCCCGTAGGCTTCGTCCAGCAGCAGCCAGCAGGTATCGGGCAGCGCCTCGCGCAGCTCGAGGATGGCGCTGTCGCTGTGTAAGTGGCCGCTGGGGTTATCCGGATTGGCCAGATAAACCAAGCGGGCGTTTTCCTGATGGGCAGCGGCGGCCAGGGCTTCCAGATCGGGCGCCAGGACGCCGGGCGCTTCATAATAGCTGGGCTCAACCAAGTGGCACCCCTGGCCTTTGGCGAAATAGCCAAAGGTGGGGTAGGTACCTGCGGTGCCCACCACGCTTTCACCCGGTTCGCAGGTAGTGCGCAGCGCCAGGGCGATCAGACTGTCAGCACCCGCATCCACCAGTAGCGTTTCCAGCGGGATACCTTGCTGAGCGCTCAAACGTTGGCGTACGCCCAGGGCTTCTGAATCGCCGTAGCAGTAAACGTGTTCGACCAGGGCATCGCCAAAGTGCTTGCGCAGGGCGCGGTGGGGCATATCCAGACCTTCGTTAGAGCCCAGCCGATGGGGGATTTCCTTGCCAAGTCGGCGTTCTAACACCTTAATGCCCGGAAACGGATTAACAGGGCCTTCACTGTATAAGTGGTTGGGGTAGCGGGGCATGTTGATATCCTAAAAAAACAATAATTAGCTCAATACTTTACCGCGATTGAGAAGGCAGAGTGGGTCTAGCGACTGCTTGAGCGTATGCATCAACTCAATCTCGGCACTGGAGCGGCAGGTGCCTAGCCAGGGCCGCTTCTCCAGGCCGATGCCGTGTTCGGCGGAGACCGAACCGCCTAGCGTTGCCAGCGGCTGGTAAACCATGGCTTCAACTTCTCGCCGCACTTCGATCTCAGCGCTCCCCACGCTAACGGAAATATGCAGGTTGCCATCGCCGAGATGGCCAAATACCACCAGCTTCGCCTCTGCCCAGCGCTGGGTTAGCTGCGCTTCCAAAGCACCGGTATAGCGCTGCATATCGGCAATGGGCAGGCTAACGTCAAAGGTGAGCACTGGCGCCAAGCCCTTGACCAGCCCTTCGATATCCTCGCGTATCGCCCATAGGCCATCGCGCTGGGTGCTGGATTGGGCAATCACCGCATCGACAATCAGCTCGCGCTCTAACGCGCTTTCCAATGCTTCGCTGAACTGAGTGGCATTGCGCTCGGCGTCGCTGCCCAGGGAATCAATGATCACATAAAAGGGGTGTTCAGTGGCAATCGGCGGGGTGTGGCGGCCCAGGGTTTCAGTGAGCAGCCGGTAGTGGTTTTGCCACATCACCTCAAAAGCACCCAGGCCTCCGCCAAGCGCTCTGCCCATATGGCTGAGCAGCCCGGTGAGCGCCTCAAACGAGGGGCAGGCCACCATCGCCGTTTGCTCGCTTGGGGTAGGTGGCTGCAGGCGTAGCACCGCACGGGTCACAATGCCCAGAGTGCCTTCGCTACCGATAAACAGCTGCTTTAAATCGAAACCGGCATTGTTTTTCAGCATGCGATTCATCGAGCTGACCACCCGGCCATCGGCCATCACCGCTTCCAGGCCGAGCACCTGCTGGCGCATCATGCCGTAGCGGATGACCCGAACACCGCCAGCGTTGGTGGCGATATTGCCGCCAATGGTGCAACTGCCTCGGGCGCCCAGATCCAGTGGGAACTGCAGGCCGACCTCTTTAGCCGCTTCCTGAACCCGTTGCAGCGGTGCGCCCGCCTGTACGGTGAGGGTGCCCCCCACCTGATCAATCTCTTCAATGGAGCTCATGCGTTCAAGAGAGATCACCAGTTCATCGGGGCTGGCTTCCGCGCCGTGTACCAAGCCCGTTAAGCCGCCGTGGGTGACAACCGGCTGCTGTGCGGTGTGGCAAGCCCGCATCAACGCGGCGACCTGTTCGGTATCCGCCGGGCGAGCAATGGCGCCTGCCTGGCAGGGCGCGCCGGTCATCCAATCGACGCTACGGCTACTGACATCATCTCCGGTTAACACGTGGGTCGGGCCGACAATGGCGCGCAGCGTCTCCAGGGTTATTTGCATGGGTGTTCCTTAGCTTATTTTGTCTATCCGGTAACTTACGCTGTTGCGGCCACGGGCGCTTCGCGGCCGGGAATCGCCTTGAGCAGGTCTTGGGTATACGTCTCACGCGGGGCGAGGAAAATCTGCTCGGCGCTGCCTTGCTCCACAATCCGGCCGTGCTGCATCACCACAATGCGGTCGCAAATCTGCGCGGCGACCCGGAGGTCGTGAGTAATAAACAGCAGCGAGAGTGAGAGGCGCTGTTTTAGCTCCTCCAGCAGCTCCAGCACCTGGGCCTGAATCGACACATCCAATGCTGATACGGCTTCATCCGCCACAATCAGCTCGGGGTTGAGCGCCAGCGCCCTGGCAATGCCGATACGCTGGCGCTGGCCCCCGGAAAACTCGTGAGGAAAGCGTTCCACGGCGCTGGCGCCCAAGCCCACCATATCGAGCAGCTCACCCGCCTGTTTAAGTGCTGCGGCTTTGGATGTGCCGTTGGCAATCGGCCCCTGGGCTATCGCCATGCCCACCTTGGTGCGTGGGTTGAGCGAGGCGTAGGGGTCTTGGAAGATCATCTGCACCCGGTGGCGCTCTCGGCGCAGCGCGTCGCCTTTAAGCTGGGAAAGGTTCACGCCATCCAGCAGCAGTTCGCCGCTGTCAGGGTGCTCCAAACGCACCACGCAGCGCCCAAGGGTGGATTTCCCTGAACCGGATTCTCCCACAATTCCCACCGTTTCGCCGCGGGCGAGGGTAAGCGAGACATCTTCCAGGGCGCGCACTTCCCGGGCAGGTTTAAGCCAACCGCCTCGTGAGCGGAACACCTTATTGAGCTGTTTGATCTCCAGTAGCGGAGCAACCTGGCTGGTCTCCCGGTGGGGTGGCACCGCATTGCTGGGAATCGCCGCGATCAGTGCTTGAGTGTAGGGATCTTGCGGGTTTTGCAGCACCGGTTTCGCGTCCCCAAGTTCAACAATCTTGCCGTGGCGCATCACGCAGACGCGATTGGCGATTTCGGCCACCACGCCAAAGTCGTGGGTGATAAACATCACCGACATGCCGCGACGCTGCTGAAGGTCGCGGATCAGTTCCAGAATCTGCGCCTGGGTGGTCACATCCAGCGCCGTGGTAGGCTCGTCGGCAATCAGCAGAATGGGTTCCAGCGCCAGTGCCATGGCGATCATCACCCGCTGGCGCTGGCCGCCGGAAAGCTCGAACGGGTAGGCACGAATGGCCTTTTCCGGCTGGGGAATACCCACTTCGATCAGCAGTTCCAGCGCGCGGGCCTGGCGCTCTTTGGGGGTGAGCTGGCCGTGGGCCTCGAACACTTCAGCAATTTGCGCGCCTACCCGCATCAGTGGATTCAGTGCGGTCATCGGCTCCTGGAAGATCATGCCGATTTTTAGCCCGCGCAGGGCGCGGTGCTGCTTCTCGGTCAGGGCGAGCAGATCTTGGCCCTCGAACAGTATTTCGCCCTGGGTGGCGTTCACGCCTTTGGGCAGCAGCCCCATGACGGCGTTGGCGGCCATCGACTTACCGGAGCCGGATTCGCCCACCACGCACATGATCTCACCCCGCTTCACGTCGTAGCTAACGTCCTCCACCGCCAGGGCGCGATCCGCCCCTTTGGGGAGCGCAATGTTCAGATCGCGAATGCTGAGGACGGTGTCAGCCGATTGATTCTCTGTAATAGGCATATAAAGTCCTTAGCGCTCGCGTGATAGTTTGGGGTTCAAAGCGTCGTCTAACCCTTCACCCACCAGGTTTAACGCCAGCACAGTGAGCAGAATCGCCACTCCGGGGAAGAAGCTTAGCCACCAGGCCTGGCGAATCACTGTGCGCGCCGCGCCGATCATATAGCCCCAGGACATTACGTTAGGGTCGCCCAACCCCAGGAACGACAGCGCCGACTCCAGCAGAATGGCGGTCGCCACCATCAAGGAGGCCAGCACGATAATTGGCGACAGCGTATTGGGCAGAATCTGGCGCAGAATAATCGTGCTGTTGGACTGGCCGACCAGGCGCGCGGCCTCGACATACTCGCGGTTGCGCAGCGACATAAATTCGGCGCGCACCAAGCGCGCTACCGGCGGCCAACTGACAATCGCAATGGCCAACACAATCGAAGTGATGCTGGGTTGCATGATGGCCACCAGCACTATCGCCAGGGCGAAGTTGGGAATGGTCTGGAAGAACTCGGTAAAGCGCATCAATACGTCGTCAATGATGCCGCCGTAGTAGCCGGCAATAGCGCCCAATGGAACGCCAATCAGCAGTGCCACGCTGGTGGATACCAGCCCAATCAATAGCGATACCCAGGCGCCGTGCATCAGGCCCGAGGCTACGTTGCGGCCCATGGTATCGGTGCCCAGGGGAAAACCATCCTGTGAGAGCGGTGGCAAAAAGGGCCGCTGCACCATGCGCCAGGGTGATTCAGGGAACAGCAGCGGCGCCAGTATCGCCATGGCGATAATCAGCAGCAGAATGATCAGCCCCACCAGGGCGCCACGGTTTTGCGCGAAGCGTGCGAAAAAGCTCATGCGGCCCCCTTCTTGATGCGTGGATCAGCCAGGCTGTAAACCAAATCGGTGATGATATTGAAGACAATCACCAGCGCCGCCGAGAAGAAGAAAATGCCCAGCAGCAGGTTGTAGTCGCGCTGCTCAAGGGCTTCGAACATCAAGCGCCCGATGCCGGGCCAGGCAAACACGGTTTCGGTCAGAATCGCGCCGCCGACCATCTGCCCCGCCTGCAGGCCAGCCAGGGTGATAATGGGTAGTAGCGCGTTACGCAGCACATGGCGGCGCTGAATAATGCTTGGCTTTAAGCCTTTGGCACGGGCGGTTTTGACGTAATCCTGCTGGGCGGCATCGAGCATGGACGTGCGCGTCATGCGGGTGTAAATCGCCATAAAGAACAGCGCTAGGGTGGTCGCCGGTAGTACTAAGTGCTTGGCAACATCGAGCACCAGGGCAAACCCCGTGTGACCGGCCCCCACGGTGTAAAGGCCGTAGGCGGGCAGCCAACCCAGGTAAACCGAAAACACCACCACTGACATCAGCGCGACCCAGAACAGCGGGGTGGCGTAGAAGATCAGCGCCAGCGCCATGATGATCGAACCTGAAGGTTTTTTGACCCGTGCGGCGGCCATGGAGCCCGCCACAATGCCCAGCACTAACGAAAGCACAAAGGCGGTGCCGGTGAGCAGCAGGGTGGCGGGTAAACGATCCATGATCAGATCAAACACCGGAACGCCCAGCCGGTAGGAGTAGCCAAAATCAAGCATGGCGATCCCCGACACATAGCGCCACAGCTGCACGTACATTGGTTGATCAAGACCAAATCGCTCGCGCAGCTGGTTCAGGAACTCCTGATCGGCAGCGCCAGCTTGCCCAGCCAAAATAGCCGCCGGGTCTCCAGGGGCCATTTGAATCAGCAGGAAATTAAAAATAACGATTAAAAACAGTACAATAACGGCTTTAAATAGCCGCATAAGAATGAGGCGAGCGTAAACCATAAGTAGTTTCCTGACGGATACCTTCAAGACATGGCTGGAAAACCCAGGCAGCTCGCGCTACCTGGGTATAGTCGGACTTAGCGGTCTAGCCAAGCATCCTTAAAGCCGTCGTTAACCCCCACGCCGGAGGTGACCAGGTTCTGCACATCACAGCGGTAGAGGGTCGGGAAACCCAGCTCCATCAGCCAGCCAACGGGTACATCTTCATGCAGGATCTCTTGCACTTCGCGGTAAAGCTTTTCGCGCTCTTCGTCGGGGTAGGCAGTAGCGGCCTCGTTAAACAGCTCGTCAACGCGTTCGTTTTCGTAGCCTTCGACGTTATTCCAGGGCGAGCCCTTAGCGATATTGTCGGAAAGGTAGGTGCGTGAAATGCCCAGCGCCGGGTCGCCGTACTGGTAGAGGTAGGTAAAGGCGAGGTCGTAATTCCAATCACCCAGGCGCTGGTTCCAGCCGCCCACATCGGTGGCTTGGGTTTCTACGTTAATACCTACCTCGCGCAGGTTCTGCTGCACGGCTTCGGCCCAGCGCGTCCAGGTTTCCCCATAGGGCAGCGGCAGAATGGTGATCTCTTCGCCGTCGTAGCCCATTTCATCCAGCAGTTCCCGGGCACGTTCTGGATCGTGGTCGTAGGGCGCCAGGTCTTCATTCTGGAAACGCGCATTAGAGCCAAAGGCAGAAAGAGGCACATTGCCCAGGCCATTCCACAGCACATCTTTGGCAAATTCGCGATCCATGGCGTACATCACTGCCTGGCGGAAACGCTTGTCGGCGGTAGGGCCTTCGCGGTTGTTCATCCACAGCATGGCGAAGGGGCTGAAATACTCGTGGCCCTCTTCGGTCATGCAGACGTTATCCATTGCCGCTAAGCGGGGGATATCGAAGTTCTCGACCGTACCGCTGGGCAGCACGTCGATGGTCTCATTCTCGAAAGCCACCGCACGGGAGGCGCCATCGGGGATGATGTGCCAGTTAACGCCGTCCAGGTAGGGCAGGCCCTCTTCGTAATAGTCGTCATTTTTGACTAGCTCGATGACCGTGCCGCGCTCCCAGTTGGAGAACTTGAACGGACCGGTGCCAATCGGGTGATCATTGTTCTCGTTATTGCGGAAATCAGTGCCCGCGTAGAGGTGCTCGGGCACCATGGTAAAAGTGCCCGCTTCAAAGGAGAGCAGGAAGGGGCCGAAGGGCTGGGTTAGGGTAAATACCACGGTGTGGTCGTCGGTCGCTTCAATGCTTTCTACATGCTGCAGTACTGCCCGGGCGCTGGGGTTTAGCTCGCGATGAAAAACGTCGGCGGAGAACACTACGTCTTCAGCAGTAAAGGCTTCGCCATCGTGCCAGGTCACATCGTCACGTAGGTGGAAGGTGTAGGTGCGGCCATCGTCGCTGACCTCCCAGGACTCTGCTAGCTGCGGCATGGGTTCAAGGTCGGTGGTGTAGCGCAGCAGCCCTTCGTAGATATTGCCCGATACAGTGCGCGTGGGCGCATTTTGGATCATGCCCAGCACCAAGCCTGGTGGTTCGGGTTGTATGATGGTGTTAACCGTTCCGCCCGACTTGGGGTCATCGGCCAAAGCGGCGGAGGTAAAGGCAAGTGCTGCAGCGGAAATAGCCAACGCTAAGGGTTTTTTCATGTTTCCAGCTCCTCGGTTTATTAGAACGTAAGGGGGTTACGTCGTCGTTAGGCGAGCGAGGCGTGTCTGTTAGGCCCAGTTGTGATGGTTATTAAGAGCCTATTTTGACCATAGCAGTCACTGGTAAAACTGTCGACAGTCGGCAATCGTTCGTCGACAGGTGTGTATTTTTCGTCATACTGGAAAGTACGCACCATGCCCTATGAGTAAATTTTATGGCTTCATCAACGGTGGCTCCCAGGGCCTTTATCCAGCAGCAGAACCTGGTCGAGCAGGTGGCTGACTATTTGACCCAAGCGATTATTAGCCAACACTTTTTACCCGGCGAACGGCTCTCTGAAGTGCAGCTCTCCAGGGACTTGGGCGTTAGCCGGGCGCCGGTTCGCGAGGCTGCCCGGCTGCTCGAAAGCCGTGGCTTATTGATCTCAAAACCCCGGCGTGGCTTCTTTGTTCGCGCGTTGAATGCCGTTGAACTCGAAGATGTGTTTGATCTGCGGCTGTGTCTTGAACGCCATGCCATTCACCGCTTGGTAGAGCGCTATACGCCTGAGGCCAAGCGTGCGCTGGCGCAGCAGGTGGAGGTGCTGTGTGAGGCAGCGGAAAGCAACGATGGCACCCGGCGCATTGAGGAGGATTTGCAGTTTCACCGGCTGATGCTGCACTACGGGGGGAACGAGCGGCTGCTGCGTGCCTTTGATGATCTGACCCATGAGCTGCGCCTGTGCATCACCCTAATCACCAAAACCCACGAAGCCCCCGAGACCATCGCCACCAGCCACTTCCAACTTCTGGAAGCGCTGGATAGCGGCCGCCCTGACGCTTGCCGCGAAGCGATCGACTACCACATAGGCGTTGCCCGTAAATTTGTGGTCAAGGGAGTGGGTGAAACCGGAGAGCATGTCAATGAAGACATTCTTTCACGCTGATCAGTTACTTCATCGGCCGCAAACCTACTTCTCCCGTGGCAAAATGCGCACGCCCCAGGAAGTACCTGAACGCGTCACGCACTTATTAGCGGCCGCCAGGCAGCTTGGATTCGATGTTCAAACGCCCGAAGATTATGGCGTGGCGCCGTTGAGAGCGGTGCATTCGCTGGCCTATCTACGCTTTCTCGAAAGCGCCCATCGGCGCTGGCATGCCCTTGACGAAGACTGGGGAGAGGAAGTGATCTCCAACATCTTCGTGCGTTCGCCCAACGCATTACGCGGTATATTGGCAGAAGCCGGGCGCTATATGGCCGACGGCAGCGCCCCGGTGGGGCAACATACCTGGCAATCGGCATACTGGTCAGCGCAAAGCGCGGTGGCAGGTGCCGAGGCCCTGCTGGCCGGTGATCGATTCGCCTATGCGCTATCACGCCCGCCGGGCCACCACGCGGGCATCGACTCAGCCGGTGGCTTCTGTTTCCTCAACAATGCCGCCATTGCTGCCCAGCATCTTAAAACCCGCTACCCGCGCATCGCGGTGTTAGACCCTGATATGCATCACGGGCAGGGCATTCAGGAGATTTTCTACCAGCGCGACGATGTTATGTATATCTCCATCCACGGCGATACCACCAACTTCTACCCGGCGGTGACGGGCTTTGAAGACGAGCGCGGGCAGGGTGATGGGTTGGGCTATAACATCAACCTACCGATGCCCCATGGCTCACCGGAGTCGGTATTTTTCGACCGCCTGGAACAAGCCTGCCAGGCCATTCGCCTGTTCGAGCCGGACGCCATTGTGCTGGCGCTAGGGTTTGATATCTACGAACTCGACCCGCAGGCCAAGGTCGCCGTTTCCACAGAGGGGTTTGGTGAGCTTGGCCGCACGGTGGCTGGCCTGAACGTGCCCACGCTAGTGGTACAGGAAGGCGGTTACTACCTGGAAGGGCTGGAAGCCAATGCGGTGAGTTTTTTTGAGGGGTTGTTGGGCAAGGCGTAATGAGTAAGACAAGCCATCAAGGTGTCTGGCAAAATGGCTGCTTTCAGCGATCAGCAAACGATCCGGATCGCCCTTGAAATTGTCATTGAAAGGACACGGCATGGCCCACCTGCTACGCATCGTGATGATTCACGGCCACCTGGAAGGGGTGGTGGAACTGAGTGTGGACGGCCACACCAATATTTGCGGCACCAACGCCTCCGGTAAAACCACGCTGCAGAGGCTGGTGCCGGTGTTTTACGGCGAGCTACCCAATAAGGTAGTGCCCAAAACCCGCATGAAGTTTGATGCGTTTTACCTGCCCAACCGCAACAGCTACCTGGTGTACGAATACCGCCGCGAAGCGGGCAATATCTGCCAGGCGGTGCTAACCCGCAAAGCAGAAGGCGGGGTGGAGTACCGCTTTGTCGGCGCGCCTTACCAGCCGGAAGATTACCTGGTGGAGAGCGAAGCGGGCGTGGCGGCGCTGGACTACACCCAGTGGGCCAGCGGCCTGCGCCGCAGCGGCACGCCGGTGTCGCCCAAGCTGGGCGCGACCTCTGAATTTCGCTCGGTGATCCAGAACGACTTTACCCAGCTGCACGGCAACAGCCGCGACGGCCTCAAGCTGCGCCAGATCGCCGCGCAGTTCAGCCTGGTCAATCCCGAGCGGCGTATCCGCCATATCGAAAAGCTGGTCTCGGCGGTACACGCCAAAGAGGGCAAGATGGATACCCTCAAAACCATGCTGGCGGCGATTTTCGAAGAGGATGGCGTCGAGCTGCCGGTGACCCGGATTCGCAACACCAAAGCCCGAGAGTGGATCGCCCAGATGCGCCAATCCATGCGTCTGGAACCGCTGCAGGCATCGCTGGCCCGGCTTGGAGGGATCGACCGCGAACTAGCCGATCTGGATGCCACACTCTGGCAACTGAAACCCCAGCTCGAAGATGACCGCCAGCGGGCCGAGCGGCAAATGGCCGATCTGGATGCCGAGCTGGCCCGCCATCAGCGCGAATTCCAACAGCGGGAGAGCGACTATAGCGAGGCGCGGGACGCGCTAAACGACCGCCACAGCGAAGTGGTTAGCGATCTGCAGCAGACCCAGCGCCGCTTGAACGACCTGCAAACCCAGTACGAGCGCTATGCCGAGGCGGATATGCCCGCCCTGGAGCGGGATATCAATGCGCTGCCCCAATGGCGCGAACAGCGCGACCAACTGCAAAAGCACCTGAACGTGATGCAGGACGCGGTGAAGGAGAGCCAGGCGCGCCTCGATGGTCGCCTGCGCGAACTCTCTGAAGCGCTGGCCCGCCAGACCGGTGAGGCCCAGGAACTGATCGACGCCCTAGTCGAAGAGAAAGCCCTACGGCGGGAGCAGCAGTGGGAGGCCGAGCAGCAGCTCAACGAGCGCTACCAGCAGGAGCGCCAACGCCTGGAGGGCGAGTACCAGGCGCAGCTGGAGCTCGGCGTCGAGCAGCTAGCCGAACTCAAAGCGCAGCTCTCGCTTTCCACCCAAACCGCCGAAGAGGCCAACGAGGCAGAACTTGCCCAGGCGCGCCTGGATCAAGCCCAGCAAGAGCGCAACGCCTCGGCCGCGACCTTGGATGGCCTACGCCGCGAGTTTGAGAGCTGTCGCCGTGCCCGGGACGACGCCGAGCAGCAGCTGGTGCAACTTCGCCAACAGCTTGAGCGCGCCGAGCAGCGCTGCTACGCGCTCTATCAGCAGCGCGACCCAGAGCAGGGCAGTCTGCGCCACTTCCTGCGCTATCACCGCCCCGGCTGGGAGCAGCAGCTAGGTAAGGTGATTGCCCCGGAGCTGCTGGAGCGCCGCGATCTCGCCCCCCAACTGGCCGAAGGCGCCAGCGACGATCTGTTTGGGCTGGCGCTGGATCTATCCGCCATCGCTCTGCCGGACTACGCCCAGGACGAAGCCACCCTGCTGGCCGCCATCGAAGAAGCGGATGGCGCCAAACGTCGCGTGCAGTCAGAGTGCCAGGCCGCCGAGAAAGCGCTCAAGCAATATAACGAGCAGGTGCAACAGGCGGATGAAGCCCAGGATCAGGGCCGCATGGCCCACAAGCGCGCCGAGCAGGAAGTCGAGTTTGCTACCGAGGCGCGCCGCCAGCAGCAGGAGCGTCACACCAAGCGCCAGCAGGAGCGCCGCGCCGCCCACCAGGCCGCGTTAGCCAGCCAGGAGCAGGCGCAGAAAGAGCTGCGCGAAGAGAAGCAGCAGGCCCTGGCAGCACTTAGCGAGACCCATCAAAGCCAATTATTAGAGCTAAAAGCCGACGGCCAGAGCCAAGTGGATAGCCTGGATGCCCAACTGCGCCAGTATAAGCAGCAGCTAAGCGACGCCAACGCCGAGCACCAGCGTCAGAGGGAAGAACTGGAGGAAGCCTTTAGTCAGGAACTGGCCGAGCAGGGCGTCGACCCCGCCAAACTCAAAGAGACCAAGCAGCGCTTGGCGAGCCAGGACGAACGCATCCGCGTGACCGCCGCCCGCCAGGATGAACTCACCGAATACACCCGCTTTATGCGCGTGGAGTGGGGCCAGCATAAACCGCAGCTGGTCGCCCAAGAGGCCGAACTGGAGCAGGCGGAACAGAAGCTACAGCGTGATAAAGAGCATCTGAAAAACGACTTCCAGGCGGCGCGCAAAGCCCATCAAAGCACGGTCAGCACGCTGAAAAACCAGCGGGAGAGTGAATACGCCTGCCTGGAAGCCTTAAAGCCGCTACTCACCCAGCTGGAAACGCTGGCCATAGAACCCGACGGCCAAGCCCCCAGCGCGCCTCTGGGCGATGTTGACGAGCGCATCGAGCGTGCCCGCCAGGCCCTGGGCAATCGCCACCAGCAGATCGAGCAATTGCGCCGTGGCTGCCTGGAGGTGGAGAGCCAACTGATCAAGGACGCCAGCAGCGGCTTCGCCGAAGCGCTGGAGAGCGAACGAAGCAAGCTACAAAGTGACAACCCGCGCCTACAGCTGCCGCTACTGCGCGACATGCTCAAACTGCTCGAAGACCAACAGCAACAGCTGATTCAGGAGGGCCGCAACCTGAGCGACGACCTGGATAAATTCTTTACCGTGTTCCGCGATTTGAACCGCCGCATCAGCGCCCAGAGCCGCAGGCTCTCTGAAGAAGTCGCCGATGACCTGCGTTTGGAAGGCATCACCAAGGCCGAAGTGCGTATCCAGTCCACCATCGATGAGTTGGGCTTCTGGGAGCCGTTGAAGCTATTCGCCCAACGCTACAAGGAGTGGCGGGAATCCGGCCAAACGCTACCCAGCGATGACTACTTAAACACCCTGGCGGACGTGGTCGATTTGCTGCGCAGCGACCAGCAGTACAGCTTCGAAAGCCTGCTGCGCCTGGAGCTGCACCTCAACGAAGGCGGCACCGATCTGGTGATCAAAAACGACCGCCAACTGCTGGAATCCTCCAGCCACGGCATGGCGTATCTGATTCTGTGCAAGTTCCTACTCGCCTTTACCCGCCTGCTGCGCGGCGATGCGGACATCGCCATCCACTGGCCCATCGATGAGATCGGCACCCTGGCCTACCACAACGTCGAAAAACTGTTCGATGCCTGCGACAGCAACCGCATCCATATCGTCGGCGCGTTTCCCAACCCGGAATCCGACGTACTGCTGCTGTTCGCCAACCGCTACTTGATCGACCGCGATGACGCCAACCCCAACAAGCGGGTATTAAAACGCATCGAGCCGCGGCTAAGCCGCCTGGCCGAGCGGCTCCAGGAACGTCAGCAGGAGGTGACAGCATGATCGAACACGGCCCACTGCTTGAACGCCTGCTGGCGGGGGAGTTTATCTGCCCAGTCAGCGATGAGAGCGGCTATCGTCATTTAAGTAACGAAGAGACCCGCGAGGAGATCGATACCTACCTGCGGCCGCTTAACCGCCGGCTGGCCAGCAACGAAGATGGCAGCGTCTATTTTCTGGCTTGGCGTCAGCTCAATGACAGCGCCCGGGATCAGCTCTCGCGGCAGTTGGGTGAGACACTTAATAGCCTGCTGCCGCTGCTGGAGTGGCTGCAGCTGGTTCAAGAAGCGCTGGGCCGCGACACCCTGGCCGCCCCCGGCGACGTGCTCAAGCCCGCCGAGTTCAGCGCCAAGTGCGAGGATAACCAAAGCCTACGCGAGCGCCTGGAGCGCTTGGCCACCGACAGCTTTTTTGGCTCGCAAAGTGACCAGCTCGATGCCCAGGTAAAGCAGGTCTTCAAGCGCCTGAAAGAGCATGGCTACCTGCTCCAACCGCACTCCGAGCGGCAGGTGTTTGTGGTCACCGGCAAGATCGACTATCTGGTGGACTTGGTGCGCTTTATCCGCGATGAAGAGAACCTGCCCATCGACGCCGACAAAGAGGAGGGCTCCGGCGCCCAGGAGGCCCTCTTGTGAGTAACAGTGGGAATGAGCTGGAAAGCCGCTTGCTAAAAACCGGCAGCGAACGGCTGGCGCTGCTGGGTAAGCATTCTGAAGCGCTGATGCAGGCCTACACCCGCGATGAAGTGCCGCTGGAATCGCTCAGCGACAGCGCGCTGCGCAAGCTGTTGGCGGCGCGCATTCTATGGCGCCCGGATGAGCAGAGCGGCGTGAAGCTGGCGCCCAAGGTGCGCGAACTGATCGCCGAGATGCTCGCCGACGAGACCCGCCGCCATGTGAATGCCGATGTAGCGGAAACCCTGGAACTGATTCGTGCCCTGGTACACAGCTACCGGGAGGCGCGCAGCCGCGGCGAACACTGGAAGCTGGAGCAGCAGTTGATGCGCCTGCGCCAGGAGGTCGACGACCTGAATGGGCGCTTCGCCGATGCCATCGACAGCCTATGGCAGCGGCTGAATAGCGATTTTGGTTTCGTCAGCCAGCTCAACGACAAGATCCGCGAAAACGACCGCGCCCAGAAGCAGATCGCGCGGCTACTGGATGGGCTGGCGCTGATCGACTTCGACGAGCTGATTGAGCTAGTGGGTAGCGACGGCGGCTTGCGCAAGCTGTTGATCAGTCAGCTTCAGCAGCAGCTAAGCCACCATTACACCAGCCTGCGCGAAGTGCAGCGGCGCTTGATCGAACTGATGGCGCGCTTTCGTAAGCAGCAGGCGCGCAGCCGCCTGATCAGTGGCATGGCCGCCTTTATGCGCGAACACCCTGGCTTTGTGCCGGGCAACTATGCAAGGCGCAGCGAGGTGCCAGGGCTGGTCAATCAAGCCGCCCCGCTAAGCGCGGCGGCCGCCCCGGCGCTGGATCGCAACTTGGATAGCCGGTTGCTCGCCGAGCTGCTGCACCAGCTACCCCAGCCGCGCCACACCACGCAAACGGTTGAAGCCGCGGCCCCTGCCCAGGCGCAGGAGAGCAGCCTCGCAGCCGCCCGCCAGCAGGCGCTCAAGCAGGATGTGGAACACTTCTATTTAAGCGTGATCGACCAGCCCCAGGCGGAGCCGGTCAGCGCCCTTGAGTACCTGCGTGACAGCCCGCTGGAGTGGCCGGATGAAATCTGGCTCTTCCAGGTAATTTCCGAATACCAGGGCCTGCCGCGAAGCGATCAGAAGGCATTTCGACTCAAACAGCAGGAGAGCCAGGCGAGCCAATTCAATCACCTGCGCCTGATCCACGATGTAGAACTGCAGCTGGCCGTATGAACCTACCCAGCCGCGCACGCAATGGCCTTAACGGCGTCGCCCGAGAACTTCTCCGCCAGCCCGCGGTGGAGAAGCCGCGCCGCCAGTGGGTAGACGACGTAGTGGCCTGGTGCCACCAGCACGACATTGACCTGGCCACCCGAATCAACAGTAAAACGCTACGTTTTGACGCCACCTTGCTGGCCCAGATCAATGACGTACTAGAGAGCGCCCGCATAGCGCCGTTAGGCCGCTCACTCAGCGGCCTGACCAGCAGCGCCCAGGCGAAGGAGGGGGTAGAGGAAGACAAAGCAACCCGCGAAAGCCCCCGTGCACGGCGGGTACTCGTCAGCTTTCCGCCCCAGCCAATAGCCGGGCTCGCCAACGAGCCACGCACGATTCGCGATGTAGATGTATTGGGGCTAAAACTGAGCGCCTTTAGCGCCCTGATTCAGGTCGAAAACCTCGACAGCTTCTATGAGTTTTCGCCGGAACAACCAGCGCTAAGCGGCTACGCAAACCCACTAATCGTCTACCGCGGTGACAGCCACTACGGCGGCGGCTTTGCGTTACTGGCTGATGCTTGGCACAAAACCCGCCGAACACACATCTACGCCGGTGACTTCGATGTAAAGGGCGTTACGCTCGCGCTCGACAGCAACGCCACTCACTTGCTCCTGCCCAGCATCAAATGGCTTGCCCAAAATGCCACGCCGCTGCATGTGCCTGCTGATCAGTTTCCTTACCAACGCAGGCTGCGTAAGCACCTGGTTGCGCTGCCATCTGCTCATCCATTGCGTGAGTACCTGACGTTGTTGTTGGAAAAGCAGCGGGGGCTTAAGCAGCAGTGGTTTGGTGGGGAGATGGGGTGTTTGATGCTTATCTAGGAGCAATCTTATCTGGACTGCCATTCAAATCACCTATCCCTCGCTGTGACTTGGATCTGCACTTCCTTGCCCTCCAGTGTTAAAGGCCTGCTTTTAAGAGCTGAGTAGTGATTTTCTAGGCAGTATCATTGGACTTAGAAAATGAGCTGACACGCGATATTTGGATATACTGCCAAAATTTGCTTTGCTCTCAAGGTGTTTAGTGGGGTAAATTAAAATTTAACACCTACGTATTCTCAATGATTCTGTCACGCTTTTGAGGTTACCCTAGCTTGCATGCGATATATGTTATAAAAACACTTTTTATGAATTTAATGAGAATTTAAAATGAAAAAATTAAGTAAGAAAGTTAAGAAAGTTAATCGTGTTGGGAAAACAGGTAGAGTTAATAAAGCTTCTTTAGCAAGTGATGCTTTTATTTTGCCAGATTATTATCAATTGGTTTTTTCAGAAATACATGATGAGCATCATGAGGCAATACACCAAAAATATGTCGTTGAACCTCTGGAAGTTAGACGTTCTTTTTTATTAAATATTAGAGATTTTTTTAATGACCAAGATGAGGATAAGCAATATGAATTATTGATGAATGTTTTAAGTAAGCTTGAGTGTGAGCTGAAGAGTGTAATTGAAAAGCATACCGTTTTTTATTGGATTCATTTGTATAGAAGGCTTGCACCGTGTCTTAGTAGTGATCTAGGTGGTAATACTAACGATACTACTGTTTATAATGTCCGAAATCATGTGGAGCAATCGATATTTAAGTACGGAGATTTATCAGGTAATAAAGATTTTGCTCTGTCAAGTGAAATTGAATTTGATAATATTTTGGGTGGGATGTTAGGTAGATCTCTGAGAAAGAATTTTCCTGAAAAAATATTAAATATGTATATTTTAAGTCTCAAAAAACACAACCCGCAGTGGGTTCTTACTGATTTTAGTGAAGAGAATATAATCGATATTTATAATATTGAAGGCTTGGGTTATCAATACTGGTATGTGTCAGCAAAGATGAGGGCTTTGGGTAAAGGAATAGCTTTAAATATAACTGAAACTTATGATGTTTTTGAAGACAGAACTTCTGAACAAGAATCCTTAATAAGATCTTTTGATAATCGTAATGAAGAGAGTTCCCTGAAAGTCGGGTGGGCTAGTAATGTAGGTACATTTATTCCATCAAAAGTTGAGAATGTTAACGAAACTATATTTTGTGCAGCTTTGAATCCGTCGCGTTGTAAGCTAAAAGATTTGGGTATTGAAAGTGTGGATAAAGATTTTTCTCCAAACTATATACCATGCTATGTCAATGCTTCTGAATACTATTCTGCCCATAAGTATCTTGAAGATTTTTTTGAAGATAAATTTAAATTCGGACTGTTGGAATTTTGTCAGTTTGCCATCGTATTTTCTCACATCGCAATTGGAGGAAATGTTGGGCCATCACTTAAGAGCTTGGATATAGATAGCAAAAAATTAGTAAATTTTTATATGAAATACCAGCGGGCTTACAGTTTGTATGAACCCAAAATAATAGATATTAAGGAGGGGATAATAAATCATTTTGAGACATTGCGTAAGCAAAACGCTATTGGCCCGTCAAGGTTAGAGGAGCAACTCGATAAAATTTTAAAATTCATTACTTTAGATGAAAATAACCAAAGTAGTTTAGGTGTTTGGTCAAATGGCCCTAAGCCAGTTTTGGTAGAGGCTGATGGTTTATATATATGCGATTATTCTTCTTGGCTGCCGTTATTGAAAAATGTATTTTTTGGCCTGAGAAATTATGATCCGCAAAGTAAAAAAGGCGTAGAGTTTGAATGCGCATTTTCTGCGGCTGTTACAGCAGCAGGGTTTGAAGTTGTTCTTAAATCTACTGAGATTAAGTTTGATAAAACTAAACGTGAGGTCGATGTTGCCGTTAGAATAAAAGATAATCTATATTTATTTGAATGTAGGGCTTCAGAGCGTCCTTTAGATTTTGTAATCGGTAAGCCAAAAACTATTAGAACTCGATGTGATAATTTTGAGGAGAAATTAAACCAAGTTAGCACTCTTGGTGATTTTATTAAGACTAATAGGAAGGGGGGTAATTATAACTTCGAATGGGCAAGAGAAATACACAGCTTCGTAGTTTCTCCATATACAGAATGGGTTTGGTCTACAGCCTCCTGTTATTGGACTGAATGTAAAAAGTACCCAAGAATAATGTCTGTATATGAAGCTATTGAATACTTAAAGGCTGAATGTGAGAAAAATGTCTAATATGAAGTGCAAACTGAGAAATTTACTAACTAGCGCTTCTTGATTTCCGTAGTACGCGATGCCAAAAGCTAAATGAGCTAATGGCTTAACCCCGAATGATGTAAAAAAATTGGGTGAATTTAGTAGATTTTAACTGATTTAATGTATTTTTAAGCATGATAAAAAAGCATGATTGCTCGCATTTAGCTGGTTGGCAGACCTCCGCCTTGTACTCAAAGTGAGATCACAAACAAGCTATGAATTTACAGTTTCTCGGCACCTCTGCAGGCGTGCCCACCAAGCAAAGAAACGTCTCCGGCATCGCCTTGCGCGAAAGTAAAGGCAAAGGCTGGTACCTGATTGATTGTGGTGAGGGCACCCAGCATCAGGTTTTGCACACAAAGCTGTCGTTCCATTCATTGAAAGCCATCTTGATTACCCACGTACATGGCGACCACTGCTACGGGCTGCCGGGCATACTGGCGAGTGCGGGAATGGGTGGCCGGAAAGCGCCGCTGACCATTGTGGCCCCAGCAGGCATCAAAGTGTGGTTGGAGGCCACCTGCGAGGCCACGCAGCTTTGCTTACCCTTTGCCCTGGAGTTTATCGACTCGGACGAGCTGCCCAGCGTTGCGTTTGAAAGCATCGCGGTGACCACTCATAAGCTTTCACACCGTGCGCCGTCCTATGCTTATGCATTTACGGAGACAAAAGTCGACGCTGCCTTGAACGTGGATAAGCTAGCGCAAAAAGGGATTCCGAGAGGGCCGTTGTGGGGGCAGTTGAAGCAAGGGGTTGATGTTGTGTTTGAGGGTGAGCTTTTAAAAAGCCATGACTACTTAATCTTCAAACATAAGCCGAGGAAAATAGTGATCGCTGGGGACAATGACCAGCCTGACTTGTTGTTTGAGGCGTGCGCGGGGGCGCAGGTGCTGGTGCATGAAGCCACCTATACCGAAGAGATGGCGCAGAAGGCTGGTGATGTCGGGCATAGCTACGCCAAGCTTGTTGCCGCATTTGCCGAAACGGTACAGCTGCCCAACCTGGTGCTGACGCACTTTAGCCCCCGTTACCAGCTTAACCCCCATGCGTCGCCATCCATTGAGGACATCCGCAAGGAGGCCTTGCGCGTCTACTCGGGCTCGCTTTACCTGGCGCGGGATTTTGGCGAATACACGCTGGATAAAAAACGGGCCACTTTTCTGAAATGGCGTGCGAATAGGTTGGCCGTGTTTCGACCATCCTTGCGAATACACGGCTACTGAAAATGGGGTGACGTCATTCTCGTACATAGTTGTTAGAAGAGAGAACCAGTGCTTATTGGAGTAACTCCTCGCCCTTGGTTGTTAAACTCTGTTCGTATTCGGCCAAGTGCAGTACAACAGCGTCATACAGTTGGCTGCATATGTGATCACTGCTTTTTTGGGGGCTTGCTAAATTTACGTTTAAAGAGGGCAGCCGTGGGAGACAATGCTGACTATCAAGGCGCCTGAGGGTGGGCGGTATTGTTGATTTGGGCAGTGCCGAAACGACTGCTCCGCTTTCCACTGCTGCCACAAGCCCTCCATAGCTGTAGGTTTCGAACTCAACTCTATACTCACGGTCTGCGCCTTTGAGTGCATTTAGGATGAATTCTCTGTCAGGGCAGCCGTACTCGAATAAAGCGACGGGTAGCGTACTCTGTTTCCAAACGAGCGAACTTCTGGCGCAGACCCACTCCAATGGTTCAACTCGGATAGGCTCTGCATCAATGTCAGAAGGACAATGCTGGGCCAGAGCAATATCGAATTCCCCGTTTTTATAACGCTTCCAGATATCAGTGCTGAAGCTGCAATCCAATGTCACTTGGACATTGGGAAACTGGCATTTCCAAAGCTCAAGTAGGCTTGGCAACAGACAAGTTGCGTAGCAATCTGTGGTGGCGAATCGAATGATCTGACGATCAGCAAAACTCTGCGCCAACCATCGCTCAGCCTCATCGTTTGCGTTAATGACTTTTTGTGCCCTTAGATAGAAGGCATGGCCTTTTTCGGTAAGGGTAACGCCTTTTGGAGTGCGGTAGAGCAGTGGAACGCCAATCTGGCGTTCAAGCTGCTGAACTTGCCAACTGACAGTAGATTGGGCCAGAAAGAGTCGCTCTCCCGCCCGTGAAAAACCGCCCAAATCTGCAACATAGATAAATGTGCGCAGCTGATCCAAGCTCCATTTCATTGTGGTAACTCCTACCGTCGGTTCGTCTTATTCGCCGAGCATGCTGAGTAATTGAAGTGGCGATCGGGTGATGTAAAAGGGACTCTGATCCAGTATCGAATTAATTGATGCCCCTCAGCAAATATTTCCGTTTCCAATTATCCCATGTCGCTTTGTACGCTCAGACCACTTGTTTTGAAAACAAACACGTGGATACAAATATGACAGAGACGATTAGTTCCTTACACACTAGAGTTGAGGGTGGGTGCGATAAAACAAACCTCTCAAAAATGCTCCGCCCTGAATGCTATATCGATGAGCATTGGTTTGAACGAGAACTACAAACCATTCATTTTCCAGCTTGGCATTTTGCCTGTCTGTCGACTTCTCTCCCTAACGTTGGAAGTTTTGTAAGCCGTCGGTTTTTGGAACGCAGTGTCATCGTTGTTCGTAGTGAAGACGGTATTATCAGAGCCTTTCTAAACACCTGTAGACATCGTGGGGCTCCTTTAACGAGCGAAAGCTGCGGAAAGAATGCGTACTTTAGATGCCCTTTTCACAAGTGGTCTTACGACACATTCGGAAATTTGACGAGCGCTCCCGGTTTAGGTGGGAGCGTGAAAAGAAGCGATCTTAAGAAGTTAGATTTAAATCTGGTTCCAATTCAATGTGAAGCTGTAGCTGGTTTGGTATTCATCAATCTTAATAAAGAAAACGAGATGCCGCTTGAGGTCTATCTAGGCAACTATATCGATAAGGTAGCTCTACCACACCAAACTCAGAGAATGCATTGTGTTCAAGAAAAGTCCTATGCATTAACGACCAATTGGAAGCTATACATTGAAGTAGATATGGAGACTCTCCATACCAACTTCGTTCACAGTCGCTCGATTGGTAGCCAACCAGTTAAACCGGTAGAACATGATCGCAACTGGTTTGGTGTTTATCATCAGAACTCTCTTTCTCCAGCATTATTTCCTGAAAAACGTAACCTCGCCTTTCCAACTCCCCGTGACGTTATCGGCGAAGCAGCAGAAGGCACCCATTTCAGCGTCATTCTGCCAGGTTTTTTCATTGTAACTGCACCCGAAGTTATGTGGTGGATTCAGAAGACGCCAATCTCAGCTACTCGCACAAGCGTCAATGTTGGTTACGCATTTCATGATGAAACCCTGGCGAGGCATGACTTTAACGAGATCGCACCACACTATTTCGAAAGACTCGATCAAGTAATTCTTGAGGATGACCAGATTTGTGAATACCAACTAGAAGGGTTGAGCAATCGTGTGCGAGGGCATTTCACACCAGTTGAGCCGGTGGCCGCCTACTTTTCGGAGCTAATCGAAACAAGGCTCCTGGAGGCGGGGTATGAATAGCGCAAGTACCGTTATGGGGGGGCGCCTTCGGATTCCAATAACCTGGCTCAAATGGGGAGGCTGGTGCTTGCTCATTAGTATCTTCATGAGTGGATTTTTTTTCCGCTTCGCCCCTTCGACCCTTTCAGGGAGTATGCAGCAAGAACTCAGTTTAACGGCCACTACGCTCGGCATTGTGGCATCAATGCATTTCTGGATTTATACGCTGATGCAGGTACCCGCTGGCATTTTTACTGACTCGGTGGGGATACGGAAGGGTGGCTTTATCGGCGGTACAGTAACGGCGATAGGTGCTTTTTCCTTTGGTTTTGCGCCCAATCTTGTCGTTTTGCTTGTGGGGTCAGCGTTATTGGGGCTGGGCCTATCAGCTGTATTTGTCGCCCTGATGAGTTACAACGCTACTTGGTTTTCCCCAGAGCGCCATTCCCTTGTTATGGGTACAACCATGCTCCTGGCTGCGCTCGGAAGCGTAATAGCGCAGACCCCAACAGCGTATTTGTTGCATTGGTTCAACTGGAGAGAGGTCGTCCTTTTCTTCGCAGGCTTAACCTTACTGGCCACTGCATGCCTGCTTATTTTCTGTAAAGACGACCCAGCACCAAAACGGATACGTGACTCGAAAGCCAAGACGACTGTGTATCCAATACTGCGCGGAAATCGATATGTCCTTAGAGAGCGCCAGGTATGGTTACTGTTTGTTTGTGTCGCGGCCACCAACGGAACCTTGTATGCGTTTTTAGGACTGTGGGCGGTACCGCTATTGACCGATGGTTTCAGCATCCAACCAGCGCAAGCGGCACAATATGCCACCGTTGCGTTGACGATGTATGGTTTGAGTTCTCTCTTTTGGGGATGGATCGCTGACCGGATTGGGGCGAAGAAACCCATTATTGTTGTGACGGCTATGTTATCCGTCGCTGTATGGGCGCTGATGGCGTTTGCAGAGTGGGAGCCTGGTGGAGTGGCAATGGCACTGTTTGTACTTTTAGGACTCTCTGGCGGGCCGGTCGGGGTCATTTTTGCGGCTACCAAAGAGTCAGTCGCCTTGGCGAATGTTGGCTTTGCGACTGCTCTCGTTAATATGGGTGCGTTCCTGACCGCTGCTTTGGTTCAATCAGGTTTTGGGATCATTCTTGATACCGTCTCGGCTGCTGACCCCGAAACTGTTCCAAGCCTTCAGAGCTATCAACTCGCGTTGATTCTACCCTTAACTATAAGCGGCTTGGGAGTAGTGGCATCCTTGCTGTTGAAAGAACGGAGCCTGGCGAATGAGATGCTAAATGAGTGACGAGATAGTGTGTTCCGATGCCGCTATAGGGCGATGTACTTCACCGGTGATGGTGCTTCTCAAAATACAGTGAGGCTATTTAGCCCAGTTTGCTCTTGGTTGGGTATATGCCTTGGGTGAAGGTGGATTGGCATCTTGTTATGGAGTCTTTGGCTCAGAGCCGGATAATTCAAACGTTATAAATCTGGTTGTTGCTTGGTGCGCATCGCGCTACAATATCCTCATGATTAAGTCATTCCGGCACAAAGGGCTGAAACGGTTCTACGCGACTGGCAGCACCGCTGGCATACAGCCGGATCATGCCAAGAAGCTACGTATGCAGCTTCTTGCTCTGGATACCGCTACTTCAGTCGAAGACATGGACATCCCTGGCTTTAGGCTTCACCCATTGAAAGGGAAAGACAAAGGGCGATGGTCGATTTGGATCAACGGAAATTGGCGCATGACGTTCGAATTTCGGGATGGCAACGCCTACATTCTTGATTATGAGGGTTATCACTGATGACAATGCATAACCCACCGCATCCCGGCGAATTTATTCGGGAGGTTTACCTAGCACCCTTTGGTATCAGCTCCCGTCAGCTTGCTTCCAGTTTGGGCGTCTCACCCTCTACGCTGTCGCGGTTACTTAAAGGGGATAGCGGTATCAGCCCAGAAATGTCTCTGCGTTTGTCGAAGGTTCTCGGACGTACCCCGGAGAGCTGGCTGGCCATGCAAGATATGTATGACCTATGGATGGCCCGCAGCTCCATTAATTTGGACGACCTTCAGCCATTGGATTTTGAAGCCGCTTAGCAATAGCTACTGTTGTCGTTGGCCATCCTGTCGTAAAAAAGCTGAGCACCCAAACGTATTGGAAATCTGTATGCCGCCAGCCTAGGTTCAGGTTTCTAAAAAGAAAGCACGGACGCGATATGAATTTACTCTTCCTAGGCACCTCAGCCGGTGTACCCACCAAAACAAGAAACGTCTCCGGCGTCGCTTTGCGAGAGAGCAAGGGGAAGGGCTGGTACCTGATTGATTGTGGTGAGGGCACCCAGCATCAGGTTTTGCATACCAAGCTGTCGTTCCATTCTTTGAAAGCCATCTTGATTACCCACGTACACGGCGACCACTGTTATGGGCTGCCGGGCATACTGGCGAGTGCGGGAATGGGTGGCCGGAAAGCGCCGCTTACCATTGTGGCACCCGCAGGTATCAAGGCGTGGTTGGAGGCTACCTGTGAGGCCACGCAGCTATGCTTGCCATTTGCCCTGGAGTTTATCGACTCGGACGAAGTGCCCAGCGTTGCGTTTGAAAGCATCGCGGTGACCACTCACAGGCTTTCACACCGAGCGCCTTCCTATGCTTATGGGTTTACGGAGACAAAGGTCGACGCTGATTTAAACATTGAAAAGCTGACCCAAAAGGGCATTCCGAGAGGGCCGTTGTGGGGGCAGTTGAAGCAAGGGTTTGATGTTGAGTTTGCAGGCGTGCAGTTAAAAAGCCATGACTACCTGATCTTCAAATACAAGCCGCGAAAAGTGGTGATCGCTGGGGACAATGACCAGCCTGATTTGTTGTTTGATGCCTGCGCGGGGGCCCAGGTGCTGGTGCATGAAGCCACCTACACCGAAGAGATGGCCCAGAAGGCCGGTGATGTGGGGCATAGCTACGCCAAGCTTGTCGCCGCGTTTGCCGAATCGGTACAGCTTCCCAATCTGGTGCTGACGCACTTTAGCCCTCGTTACCAGCTCAACCCCAATGCGTCACCCTCAATCGAAGATATCCGCAAAGAAGCCGAGAACGCCTATTCAGGCTCGCTTTATTTGGCGCGGGATTTTGGCGAATACACCCTGGATAAAGCAGGCCACTTTTCTGAACTGGCGGTCGAATAGCCGATTTCATCCCGCCGTTCCTTGAGTGCTTGCCGCGCAGGTCAGTCGCGCAGGTCAGTCGCGCAGGTCAGTCGCGCAGGTCAGTCGCGGCAATAGCCTTCACCTGTTGCGACTATTAAGCAATCTTCCTTTTCCAATAGCCACTTCATGCCGGTGGCTTCGCCGTCGCCAGCGCGAAGCAGGTGTTGACCGTCCTCGCGGCTGAAGCTAATGCCCTCGGTTGTGGCTTGGCCTTCGAATGTCCCACTTTGATCGGCATCCAGGCCGTACTGCATTTCAAGCAGATAGTGGCCGGGGCCTGCAGACTCGTCCTTGCTGATTTCAAGGAATAACCCTTCTACGCCGATCCATCGGCCAACCCATTGATCGGTTATCTGGTGGTGGGGCTCGCTTTGCTCGGTTGACGCACCTGAGTCGGCCGCGCCTGCTGATGAGGGATTGCTGTCGTGAGCACACCCGCTGATAAGTAATAGGGTACTTAACGCTAATGCTGTTTTTTCCATGGCTGTCTCCTTATCACTACTGCCGTTACTGACTATATACACGTAACATGCTTTCTTTAGTTTGATCGAATTTTGGGATATGTCGAAGGGGTAAACAAAATGCAAAAGGTAAGAATCGACCTGGTATCCGATGTCGCCTGCCCGTGGTGCGCGATCGGCTATCGTCGCCTGGAGCAAGCGTTAGAGATAGTGAATGGCGAGATCGACGTTGAGCTGGTCTGGCAACCTTTTGAGCTGAACCGGGATATGCCGCCCGAGGGCGAGCCGATCCTTGAGCACTTGTGCCGCAAGTACGGCAAGGATGCTGCCAGCATGGCGCAGTCTCAGCGCGAGATTATGGCGGTGGCCGAGGAGCTTGGACTAAATTTCCAAGGAGCCCTGGAGCGCCGGGCGAACAATACTTTCGCTGCCCATCGCGTGCTGGCGTGGGCCGGAACGCAAAACCTTGAAACGCCCCTGCAGTTGGCCCTGTTTGATGCCTACTTCGGCGAAGCGAAAAATCCTGCCGACCCAGCGGTTCTGCGCGAGAAGGCCATTAAGGTGGGGCTGGACGGCGATACTGCCGAGGCCATCGCCCGCTCTGATCAATATGCAGATGAAGTACGTGAGGCAGAACAGCGCTTTATGGACGCAGGGGTAAGCGCCGTGCCAGCCATAATCCTAGATGGTCGCTACCTGATTTCTGGCGCACAGCCCGCCAATGTGCTGGTCGATGCGCTTCGTCAGGTGGCTGAGGAAAATGCTAAACGTTAGTGCTACAGGCACAGACCTGAATGGCGCTCCTCCGTGGCAGCTTATCCAGGGCAATATGTGCTTTCGGAGAAAAAAGTGAAAAAGTGTTTATTCATCGTGCTTGCTAGCGTGTCGTTAACTGCCGTTGCTGAAGAAGAGGCGGTTGATTGCAATAACATAAGGAACACACTCGATACCAATCAGTGCGCGAATATCGAGTTAGAGGCCGCAGAGGATGTACTTACCCACTATCTGGAAACGAGCATTGAACATAACGCGGTTGACCCGGTGTTAGTCGAGGCTATCAAGGTGGCTCAAACGCAGTGGCAGGCGTATGCCTCTGCCCATTGCGGCTCTGTCTATACGCAATGGCGCGACGGAACTATTCGAGGCGTCATGGGCATTACGTGCAGTACCCGGTTAACGAAACAAAGAACGCATGATATTTGGGAAGACTTCCTGACCTATATGGACAGTACGCCGCCGGTGTTACCGGAACCAGATGTTGAGTAACGCCTTCACCCTTGTACTTGTAGCCGATGGGGGTGTTCGTTTTGGCATGTGCGCCGCTTGGCTGCGGTTGCTTTTAAACACCGCTGATTTTACCGTAGCTGCCTCCTCGTCGGTACTGCCGTTACTCGCTATATACGCGTAACTTGCCAGATTTAGTGTGATCGAATTTTGGGATATGTCGAAGGGGTGTACAAAATGCAGAAGGTAAGAATTGACCTAGTATCCGATGTCGTCTGCCCGTGGTGCGCTATCGGCGCCTAGAGCAAGCGCTGGAAACCTAGAATGGCGAGATCGGCGTCGAGCTGTTCTGGCAGCCTATTGAGATGAACTGCGATATGTCCCCGAGGGCGAACCGATTCTTGAGCATCTGTGCCGCAAGGATGGTATGGACGCGGCCAGCATGGAACAGTCCCAGCGCGAGCTTATGCAGGTGGCCGAAGAACTGTGATTGAATTTCCGTGGCGCTTTGGAGCGCGGCGCGAACATTACCTTCGCGGCCCACCGCGTACTGGCGTGGGTCGCAACGCAAAACCAGGAGTCAGCCCTGCAACTGGCATTGTTCGAGTTTTATTTTGGTGAAGCGATAAAAACCACCGATCCAGAGGTACTTGGTGAGAAGGCCATTGAGATGGGGTTGGACGGCGACACCGCTGGGGCCATCGCACGCTCTGATCAGTGTCGGATGAAGTTCGAGCGGCAGAGCAACACTTCGATGAGGGAGGAGTGAGCGCCGTGCCAGCCATAATCCTAGATGGCCGCTACCTGGTTTCTGGTGCCCAGCCCGCCGATGTGCTGGTCGATGCGCTTCGTCAGGTGGCTGAGGAAAACGCGAACGGCTAACGTCACGCCTTAGTGGTCACCGAGCCTACTGATTTCAATTCAACTGTGAAAAATGCCCATGACGACATCACTTCATCGCCTTTACTCTTTTCGTCGCTGTCCCTATGCCATGCGTGCCCGTCTCGGCACGTTGTTTGCTGAGTTAAAGGTGGAGCTGCGGGAGGTCATATTGAAAAACAAACCGGCCCAGATGCTAGCGATTAGCCCGAAAGGTACTGTGCCTGTTTTACAGCTTTTTGATGGTACCGTGATCGAAGAGAGCCGAGAAATAATGGTGTGGTCGCTTGAGCAACAAGATCCGCAGGGGCTGTTAGATGCGAAGGTTAGGGATCAGGCCAATGCCCTGATCGAGCAAAACGATAATGAATTTAAACATTGGCTGGATCGTTATAAATATGCCGACCGACATCTCGAGATGACTCAGGCAGAATATCGGCAACGGGGTGAGACTTTTTTACAGGTTTTAGAGGAGCATCTGACTCAAAAGCCTTATCTTCTGGGGGATAACGCGACCATTGCTGATATTGGCATCATGCCTTTTATCCGCCAATTCGCCCATGTAGATCGCGATGTTTTTTATAGCCTACCTTACCCGCACCTGCAGCGGTGGTTAGATGACTGGTTGGAGCACGCCTTCTTTCTGCAGGCCATGACCAAGTTTCAGCCATGGCAGGAGGGGGATGACGTGGTGGTTTTCCCTTCGTAAACATAGCGCTACCTATTACTTTCTAGTCGGGTTTCTTCCTTTCTGCATAAACGCCCGCAGCGTATCACTCGCTTGGTCGATGGGTAGCACTCCATCCCAGTGTCCGCGATTGCCTTACCTGTTTTGGGCATAAGCTGCATTAAGCTGTTTTATAATTCTCTTTGCGGGATGCCCGGCTTGTAGCCCTGTGGCCAAAATGCTTGACCCTTCGGCTTGAAAGTCCATGTAGCCGTTGTGGCGTGGCCGCACCCAGGCTCCTTCAAGCGTCGCTAATGTATTACGATAAAAGCCATATACCGGTTTAACCGCTTCATCTTCCCATTTTGGTGAAGCGAAAAAACCGGCCGACCCAGAAGTGCTTCGCGAGAAGGCCACTGAGGTGGGGCTGGACGGCGAAACTGCCGAGGCCATCGCCCGGTCGGATCAGTATGCGGAAGAAGTTCGAGCAGCAGAACAGCGGTTCATGGAGGCAGGGGTAAACGCTGTACCGGCATTTATTCTCGACGGCCGCTACCTGATTTCTGGCGCCCAGCCCGCCAATGTGCTGGTCGATGCGCTTCGTCAGGTGTTTGTGGAAAATGCCAACCGCTAGTTCTATAAGCGCCGATCTTAAATGAGGTTGGCGCTAGCTGTTCAGAACCCAGCCTCGCAGCGGGTGCACGATCTCCGTTTCATACCGGTTTGTGACCGGTGATGGCAGGCGCTATAAGTATCTATAGCACCTGAGGGTGCCAAACTGTAAACAGTTTTTCTCAAAATAGATAAAATCAAAAGTTACTCAACAGGCCCATTAAGTCTCGGTTAAATGGCTGATTAGTAACGACACTCTGCTCTAAATCAAAGTTGTCGAAAAAGCTTGGTAAGGAAAGCGCACCTATAACGGTTGCTGAAAAATAGGGCGCTGACGCTTGTGCGGAAGCTAAGACACTTTGTGCCCCACTTTGGCCAGGGGAGGTAGAGAGCATAAGAACGGGTTTATTTTGAAATACTTTCATATCTATTCGTGATGTCCAGTCAAATAGATTTTTATAGGCTGACGTATAGGATCCGTTGTGTTCCGCGAATGACATGACAATGACATCTGCCTCACCGATAGCATTATAAAAAGCATGCGCCAATTCAGGGATGCCAGACTCCTTTTCTCTGTCTTGACTAAATATTGGCATTTCAAAATCGTTAAGGTCGATTAACGAAATATCTGCGTTGTTGATCTGTTGCGCTGCATAAAGAGCCAGCTTTTTGTTAATGGAGTTTTTGCTGTTGCTAGCGCCGAAGGCAAGTACTTTCATTTTAAAATCCTCTGGATTGATTTTTTCATGGGCGTTGGTTTGGTTTTAGTTACACGCTTATAATAAAAATGTTATCTGAAGCGATAAGCTTGGGTTGGCTTTGACGTAGGGCTATTCTGAAACCTCAACTTAGGTTGAGGTCAAGAGGGGCGTGAAAAATAAACTGATAGGCATTTTATTTGAGCTTGAAGAGCTCCCTAACCATACCCGCGTCATGTTTGTTGATTGAGGCAAATTGGGCTTTAGGCTCTGTCTGAAAACTAGCTGCGCTCGCCGACTTTTCAGACAAAGACTAGGACTATGAACGTAAAAGCGTTGGACCATCGGCGGCGAAAGGAAAGCTCGCTCCGCGCTACGATGGGTGTGCTTGAAGCGAATCCTCAGGCACTTCGCGCCGGTCGTTCATCCCGTAGTCTCGGATAACGGTGGCGACGCGGAGCCGGTAGTCGGCAAAGATCGTCTGCCGACCTGCTTTCTGGGCAGATCGGTGAGGTTCGAGTGTCCGCCACTCTCTTATGGCTTCTTCATCCTGCCAGAAAGAGAGCGAAAGAATTTTTCCAGGATGCGTAAGGCTCTCGAAGCGCTCTATCGATATAAAACCGTCGATCTCTTCCAGGTGGCGGCGCAAAGCGTTAGCGGCATCCAGGTAGTCTTGTTTTCGATCCGTATTGGGAAGTACCTCAAATATCACGGCGATCATAAAGCACCCTCCTTATTGATGGGTTCAATGCCCAGCGTGCCGTCCACCACTTCGACGAAGCTGCGCTCTTCCTTGAGGATAAACCTGCGCTCTTGAGCCATAGTGAAGTTCGCGTGGCCCTCATCGTCACTCTTCAGTCGCACTCGGTAGGCTTCGTAGGCAGCCAGGCTCTCAAATGCAATTAGGCCCCAGGCAACATTGTTTGTACCCTCATGAGGAAGAAAGTAGCCGATGAGGTGGCCACCGCAGCGCGGTATGATTTTCCCCCAGTTCTCGGCGTACTGCTTGAAGGTGCTGAGCTGGAAGGGATCGATCTCGTAGCGGATGACGCAGGTTATACTCATGTGGTTATCTCCTTGGAAGGTTAATGCGAAAAGCTAATATGGAAGATAAGGAATTACCGCCCTGGGTGGTTCGACGAGGATCGAATGATGAGTGAAAGCCCTAACATCGTGCGTGTCGCCGCACTTATCGCCGATAACGCTCGGGCGGAGGTGCTTTGCGCCTTAATGTCCGGTCGTGCGCTGACCGCAACTGAACTGGCCAATATGGCCGGTGTTACCAAGCAGACCATGAGTTTTCATCTGGGCAAGCTGCTAGACGAAGCGCTTGTGACTGTAGAACAGCAGGGCCGCCACCGCTATTTCAGGCTTGCAGGCCCGCATGTGGCTGAACTCCTGGAGACGCTAATGGGCCTCGCTGTCAGAGGCGAAGGTGTCAATTTTGTTACCGGGCCGCGTGACCCCGCCCTTCGTAAGGCCCGTGTCTGTTACGACCACCTTGCTGGAGAGTTGGGTGTATGGGTATATGAGCAGATGCTTCAGGCCGGTATTTTTCAACTGCACTCGGGAGGGTTGCAGCTCAACGAGTATGGGCGCGTTTGGTTTCAGCAATTAGGCATCGACACCGATGAAGTTGCGTCTTCAAAGCGCTCATTTTGTAGGGGATGTCTCGATTGGAGTGAGCGCAAAGACCATCTGGCGGGAGCCCTCGGCGCTGCACTGCTAAGCCGTATAGAGGCGCTTGGCTGGACAACGCGAGCAAAGAACTCCCGGGTCATTGTGTTCAGCGCCAAGGGTGAGAAAGCAATATGGGCACTCTTCACAACGCCAAGTGTGCTACCGGCCCGCACTCAACCACCTGCTGCCACCGGTACGGCTACGCAGTTAAGCTAGACAATATTCATCCACTGGATTGAGGATGTAGTTTTGCATATCTCGGTTGGCGGTATTCTGAACACGTTCGAGCATCCTATTGAGTGAGCGCGCTGGCTCCCAGGGAGGCCAGCGCTTCCCCCTCCTTACTGCAAAAATGCCCGCAACGTATCACTCGCTTGGTCGATAGAGACAACGCCATCCAAATGGCCTCGGTTGCCATCCAGTGTTTCAAGCGTCACTTCGGTGCCGTCAGCCTCAATCAACTCCCCAGTGCGGCGCACGCCTTCAGGGGCGAAGACGAGATCGTTTTCGCTGTAGAGCATTAGCGTGGGCGCCTCGATAGCCGCAAGTCCTTCCTCTAACGAATCACCGTGGCCTGCGATAAAGGTTTGGTTGGCGCGCACCAGATAGAGCAGATGGTTGGCATCAGAGGTGGCGGCGCGTGCGGCGGCGACATCATCCAGCGTTTGCTCGATCGCGTAGTGGGCGTTGATATCCTGAGCTGGGTCGCGCTCTTCATCGGCCCAATCGCGGTTAAAGGTTTCGTTGGCCCACTGCCAATGGTTGGCGTTGAGTGTCACCAGCTTTAGCGCTTCTTTTAGCCCCTCGGTGGGGGGCTCGCCGTCGTAGTAGTTTCCCTCGCTCCAGTTGGCATCCAGTCTAATCGGCGCTGCCCAGGCGCTTAGCGTTGCCAGCAGCCAGGGGGCGGCAACGCCGCCGCCGATCACGGAGATAAGACGCTCAACTCTGTCAGGGTAGGCGCTGGCCCACTCAATCGCCTGTAGCGCGCCCATGGAGGCCCCCATCACTGCATGCAGCGAGTCAATACCTTGGCTTTCAAGTAGCTCGCGCTGTACCTCGACAAAGTCACGAATGGTGACGACCGGGAAATCCATCCCCCAGGGTTCGCCGGTGTCAGGGTTGATTGAGGCGGGGCCGGTGGTGGTGACGTTGGGGTCGTTAGCACCGAGGTTCACCAAGGTGTCCGAAGAGATAATGTAGTACTCATCGGTATCCAGTGGTTTTCCGGGGCCAATAATCGCGTCCCAGTAGCCGGTCGGCTCGCCATCTGCTTCATAGCGGCCTGCCGCATGGCTGGTGCCTGAGAAAAAATGGGTGATTAAAATAACGTTGTCGCGGGCGTCGTTGAGTTCGCCGTAGGCTTCCCAACCCACTGTCACGTTGGGAATTGTCTCGCCGCCCTGAGTAGTGAAGCTCTCCATTTCAAAGGTTTGCTTCTCGACGATGCCATCCCAAGCCCAAAGAGGAGAGGCCAAGAGCAGGCCAAGGCTGGAACATAGCGTTACCGTGATCACCGTGTGTCGTGTGAAGGTCATAGGGTTGCCTTATACGAGGGTTAATTGTGCTTGTTATTGGCCACCAGCAGTGGTCATCCCTCTTAGCATAGTCAGTGGAAGCGCTTGGGTAGTTAACGTCGTAGCAACTATGTCGTTTTTTTCCTAGCCCGATGGGCTGCCGCTTTCATTCTGTTTCCGCAGGAGGCCATGCTACACCAGCGGCGCCGGTGCGATTTCGTTTGATCGTGGAACAGTAGAACGCAGTCTGAGGCTTCGCACTCTTTCACCAGCTGTAGATCTTCCTCGGTAAGCAATTGGACTAACGCGGAAACGACTGGCTGCAATAGGCTCTCGCTTTCCATGTTGCGCTGATAGGTTTTTTTCTGGAACGCGGACACCGTTGGCTGCCATTCGATTTTCTCTAAGGGATAACCCCGTTCCAGTACGTGATTCACCACTGAGGGATCCGCGGCCCGCCCTTGCTGTGCGGAGATCAGGAGATCCCGCATGTTGTCGCGCAGTTCCCGCGCAAGATGGACTATTCCAGCTGGGGGGCTTTCACACTCCTCCGATAACACGTCCGCCTGTTGGAGCCACGCAATGACACTGCGGTCGTCCTCCAGGCACTCTTGCCGCTCCTCCCCTACGCCAAACTGCGTGTTGATGAAATCGATGGCGAGATTGCTAGCGATAAACGGAGGCGTAATTTTTGATGCCATATTGAGTAACCCTTAATTCGATATTTGACAGGTTACTATTATTCTTTGTAACCTTCAAAAATTGATATTAACGGTTACTAAGGAGTATATTCATGACATCTAAAAATACCTCGGTCTTTGCGACTACCCAGCAAGCACCGGCGACCAGCGCTGAGCACTCCTCTGGCTTGGCAGCTGGGCAGGTTCATTATCGATTCGAGAAAGTCGGCGATGTGGAGGTTTTCTATCGTGAAGCGGGGGATCCGGCGGCGCCGACTCTGCTGCTGCTCCACGGGTTTGCTGCCTCCTCTTATATGTGGCGGGATGTGATTGAGGCACTTGCCGATAGCTATCACGTCGTGGCGCCGGATTTGCCAGCGTTTGGCTTTACCCAGTCACCGGCACGCGGTGAGTATGAGTACACCTTTGCCAACCTGACGAAGACGATTGATCAGTTTACTGAGCAGTTGAAGCTCGAGCGTTATGCCATCGCCGTTCACGACTATGGTGCCCCTGTTGGTTGGCGTTTGGCGGTGGCTCACCCATCAAAAATCACCGCTATCATTTCGCAAAACGGCAATGCCTATAAGGAGGGGCTTTCAAAAGGGTGGGAGCCCATTCAAACGTATTGGAATACACCTTCGCAGGCGAATCGTGAGGCCCTGAGCGACTTTCCGACACCGGCGTCGATCAAGTGGCAGTACGTGGAGGGCGTAAGCGATACCAGTGTCGTAGCGCCGGACGCCTATACGCTGGAAGGGGCTAAGATATCGCAACCTGGCATGGCTGATATCCAGCTCGACTTACTGCTGGATTACGCAACCAACGTTGCGAAGTATCCCGAATTCCAGGCCTACTTTCGGGAGCAGCAACCGCCGCTGCTCGCGGTGTGGGGGAAGCATGATCCGTTCTTTCTTCCGCCGGGGGCGGAAGCCTGGAAGCGAGATCTACCGCAGGCGGACATTCGCTTTTACGACACCGGGCATTTTGCCCTGGAAACCCATGGAGATGTCATTATCCCGCTGATGCGTGAGTTTCTGGATAAACACCTGAAAGCATAAACACCCGAAAACCTAAACACCCGGAAACCTAATCGGCTGAAACACACTCACGCCCCTATGCAGCGGCGGCCACGATGGCCGCCGCTGCATGTTTGGCTTCTCCATTTGCGGGAATAGGAGGTGGTTATCAACGTCTAGAGCATCTTAAACGGATTCAACCCATTGGCTTGCTGCATCATCATGCGCTTGGCGAACGGAAAGCGCTCGGCGAGCTGCAGGCTTAAATCGCCTAACTGGCGAAGCGGTTTGGCACCGGTAAACAGGTGGTGGAAGCTGTCGGTGGCGGCTATCATCGCCTGGTTAGCCGCCCGGCGCTGGCACTCAAAGCGCAGCAGGTTGAGGTAGTCGCCGGGGTCGCGGCCTTGGATAATAATCTCGGCAAGAGTGTCGGCGTCGTGCAGGCCAATATTTAACCCTTGGCCTGCCAGCGGGTGAACCACGTGGGCCGCATCACCTATTAGCGCTAAACGCTTTCCGATATAGCGCTTGGCGTGCTGGCGCTTAATCGGGAAGCTGGCGCGCGCGACCACGCGGGTGATATTGCCTAGGCGACGGGGGTAGGCGCCCTCAATAGCGGTTTTTAGCGTCTCGTTATCCATCGCCTCCCGGGCGCGGGTAGCGTCTTCATGGTCGTACCACACCAGCGATGCGCGGTGGCCGGGTAGCGGCAGCATGGCAATTGGGCCGGTTGGCGTAAAAACTTGCCAACTAACGTCTTGCTGGGGCAGCTCTGTTTCGACGTTAATGATCATGGCGCGCTGGTGGTAGTCGTAGCTCTCCACGGAAATCTGGGCTAGCTCGCGTAGGGTCGAGCGGGCGCCGTCAGCCCCAACCACCAGGGGCGCGCTCAGTGTCTGGCCGTTATCCAGTTCAAGCTGGCGGGCAGAGGTGGCCGCGATGGTGCTCAGTGGCGCACAGTGGGTGTAACAGGTAACGCTGGGCAACTGCGCCAAGCGCTGCCACAGGGCGTACTGCAGAGCGCGGTTTTCAATAAAGATGCCGAAGTCATCCATGCCGCTATCGGCGGCGGAGAACAGCGCGTGGCCGGTGCCGTCCTGGTTGGCGACATCGATATGCCGGAACGGGCAACTGCGCTCTTCAGGGAGCGCTGTGCCGCTGGCCTTCACAAAAGCTAGTGAACGCGCGTTTAGTGACGAGATCCGCAGATCATAGTCGCCGCAGGGCTCGCTTGGCTCGCCGCCTTTCTCTACCAGCCCAACAGAGAAACCTGCATGACCCACGCGCGCGGCCAGCGCCGCGCCCACCATGCCGCCACCGACAATAATAATGTCATGATCGTGCTGCATAAGAGACTCTCCTGGGTGCACAATAACCGTTGAAGGGGGCGTTGCATGGCCCGCTGTTGCACTACAGTATCGTTGAGTTTGAACCACATTGCCTAGAGGTGAACGATTGACGCAGGCCGTGGAAATTGCAGAAAGCACTGTTCAGGCTGGAGAGGAGCTGGCTGATTTTATTCAGCAGCACCCCAAGCTGTGGGTGATTACCGGTGCGGGTGTTAGCACCGACAGCGGTATTCCCGATTATCGCGATGCGGATGGCCAATGGAAGCGGCCACCCCCGGTGCAGCATGGCGACTTTATGAGCTCTCACCACGTTCGCCAGCGCTATTGGGCGCGGGCATTGATCGGCTTTAGCGCCATGCGCGAAGCCCAGGCGAGTGGGGCTCACCGTGCGCTGGCCGCGCTGGAGTCGCAGGGTTATATCCAGCAACTGGTGACCCAAAACGTTGATCGCTTGCATCAACGTGCTGGTTCACGCCGGGTGATCGACCTGCATGGCCGGGCAGACATGGTGAAGTGCATGGTGTGTGACTATCAAATGATGCGCCACGCCATGCATGCCGAAATGGCGCGCATGAATCCTAGCTTTGCAGGTTTGCAGGCCGGTCACGCCCCAGACGGCGACGCTGATCTGGAAACCGACTTTAGTACCTTTCGCATTTTCGACTGTCCGCGCTGCAGCGGTATTTTAAAACCCGATGTAGTGTTCTACGGCGATGTAGTGCCCGCCGAACGGCGGCTGGCAGCACAGGTAGCACTGGCCGAGTCGGATGCAGTGCTGGCCGTGGGAACGTCATTAATGGTGTTTTCCGGCTACCGCTTCTGCCGCACCGCCCATGATCGGGGAATACCGCTGGCGTCGCTCTCCCTCGGCGTGACTCGGGCGGATGCACTATTGACCCACCAGTGGCGGGCGCCGCTAACGCCGGTACTTGAGCAGGCTGTTCGTAGCTTAAAGGGCGCTTAGCCAATTCTTACGCGCTAGCGGGCTTTGGATACCCACGGATTATCTTCTAGCCAGAGTCGCCATGGCGCGTCGCGGTGCTCTGGCTGGGCGTAATCGATACCCACGCGTGGGCCTCTGGCGATCTTGGCGTCGTGCGTTGCTGCGCTAATCCACAGCTTGTCGGCCTGGGTCATATCATGGCCATACAGCGCTTTATCAATGGTTAAAGCTCGCGTGAGCTTGCCGGGGCCATTGCTGAGTTGTTTACCCGCGGCTTGACGGGTGGCACGCATGGCGGCTTCGTTCGCGGTGGGCTCAACCGCACGAATCAGCACCGCGCAGGGCGAATCCTCTGGCTCGGTGACTACGTTCAAGAGCCAGTGCATGCCGTAAACGAGATAGACATAGGCGTGGCCCGCAGGCCCGAACATGGCTTCTGTTCGCGGAGAGCGGCGGCGGTGGGCATGGCAAGCGGAGTCTTCAGCGCCGCAATAGGCCTCTGTCTCAACAATCCTTGCCGCCATCTGCTCGCCGTTATGTTCGCGCACCAGCCAGCAGCCGAGCATGTCGCTCGCTACCTCAAGGGTGTCGCGATTATAAAAATCCCGTGAGAGGGGAGGTAGCATGCTGTCTTTAACATTTGGCATGTTTGGTAACATCGCCTCGGCGTTTAGTTGAGTAGAATGCTAGGGTATTAGATAGTCATTGCCACTAAAAGCGGAGCCTATCGTGCTGCAATTTGAACATCTCTACTCCACCTTGCCGGAGCCCCTTTGGGTCGCTACCCAAGCAACGCCCGTGACCCAGCCTGAGCTGATTGCTTTTAATGCCTCGCTTGCTGAAGCGCTGGGCGCAAAAGAGATTCCTGACTCAGCAACGCTTACACAATGGTTCAGCGGCAATCAGCCCATTCCAAATGCTAAGCCGGGCGCACTGGGTTACGCAGGCCATCAGTTCGGTAACTTTGTGCCGCAGTTGGGCGATGGCCGGGCGCTGCTGCTGGGCGAAGTGATCGACCAGAACGGTGTGCGCCGCGATGTGCAGCTAAAGGGCAGCGGCCGCACGCCGTTCTCCCGCGGTGGCGATGGCCGCTCGCCACTTGGGCCGGTGCTGCGTGAATATTTGGTCAGCGAGTTTATGGCCGCCATGAACATTCCCACTACCCGCGCTCTGGCAGCGGTGACTAGCGGCGAGCGAGTGGTACGCCAAATGGCAGAACCTGGCGCAGTGTTTACCCGCGTGGCTAGCAGCCATATCCGCGTTGGCACGTTCCAGTTCGCCGCCGCGCGCCGAGATGAGGCACTGCTAAAAGCGCTGACGGATCATGTCATTGAGCGCCACTACCCGGAGGCCGCCAACGCCGAAGATCCTTACTTAGCCCTGCTGGAAGCGGTAGTGGCCCGCCAAGCGGTGCTGATTGCCCGCTGGATGAGCATTGGCTTTATCCACGGCGTGATGAATACCGATAACTGCAGCATTGCCGGGGAAACCATCGATTACGGCCCCTGTGCCATTATGGAGCAGTTTGATCCCCAGAAGGTGTACAGCTCCATCGACCAGGGCAAGCGCTACGCGTTTGATAACCAACCGGCGATAGCCCAGTGGAACCTGGCGCGCTTTGCCGAAACGTTGCTGCCGTTAATGAATAAAGAGGGAGAGGCGTTGGTGGAGCAGGCCACCGATGTCATTCGCCGCTTTGAGCCATTGTTCAGCGCCGAACAGCGTCGCCTGCACGGCGATAAACTCGGCCTTGCAACAGAAAGTGACCAGGCCGTGCCACTGATGGAAGGGTTGGAAAGCCAGATGCATCAGGGGCGGATGGACATGACCGCGACCTTTGATGCGCTCACCCAATACGCCTCGTCGCTGAGTGATGAGCATCGGGAGGCGCTGCTGGCGCTGACGACGCAGCCCGATGAATTATCAACCTGGCTGGATACCTGGCAGCAAGAGCAAGTGGCCAATCAAGATGGCGAACGGTTCACTGCCATGCGTCACGCCAACCCAGTAATTATTCCCCGCAACCATCGGGTTCAAGAAGTCATTGACGCCGCTTACGACGGTGATTTTGCGCCTTTCCATACGTTATTGGCAGTAGTGACCAAGCCGTTCGATGAATCGGTTGAAGCGCGCCGTTTGGCAGCACCTGCGACGGAAAATGAGCAGGTGCTAAGAACCTTCTGTGGTACATAGCGCCTATGCTAGACTGTGTTTTTTTACAGTTAGGCGGGTAGCTGGTGCGCAAAATCATTCACTGCGACTGTGACTGCTTTTATGCAGCCGTGGAAATGCGCGATAACCCCGCGTTGCGAGATATACCGATTGCCATTGGCGGTAGCGTCGAGCAGCGCGGGGTGGTCGCCACCTGTAACTATCCTGCCCGCGAGTTTGGCATCCATTCGGCGATGCCCATGGGCCAAGCGCTCAAGCGCTGCCCACACCTCACCGTGATTCGCGGTGAGATGGCCAAATACAAAGAGGTCGCCCGCCAGGTCTTTGCCATTTATCGTGATGTGACTGAGCTGATTGAACCGCTCTCCCTGGATGAAGCCTTTTTGGATGTTTCTGAGGTGACGCTGCATCACGGCAGCGCCACGCTGATGGCCGAAGCGATCCGTGAGCGGGTGAGTCGCGAAGTGGGGATTACCGTTTCAGCAGGCGTGGCACCCAATAAGTTTCTGGCCAAGATCGCCAGCGACTGGAATAAACCTGATGGCCTCTGCGTCATTACCCCGGACAAGGTCGACAGCTTCGTGCAGCAACTGCCAGTGAAAAAAATCCATGGCGTTGGCCCCCGCACCGCGGAAAAGCTGGCGGGGTTGGATATCCACACCTGCACTGACCTGCGTAGCCGCACCTTGACGGAACTGGTGGAACACTTTGGCCGTTTTGGACGTCGGTTGCATGAGCTAAGCTGGGGGCGGGATGAGCGCCCGGTGAAAACCCATCGGGAGCGTAAGTCGGTCAGCACCGAACAGACCTACGCCCAGGATTTGCCCAATCTTGAAGCCTGCCATCGTGAATTGCCCGCACTGATTGAGGATTTAGAGCGCCGCTACGCCCGGATTGACCCCCCGCTGGCGGTACGCGGGTTGATCGTCAAAGTGAAATTTAATGACTTCACCCAAACCACCGTCGAACACGCCGACCCAGCGCCCAACCTTGAACAGTTTGAAAGCCTGCTGAAGGTTGGCTGGGCCAGAGGCGAACGGCCCGTGCGTCTGCTGGGTGTGGGCTACCGGCTGGCGGAAAACAGCCAAGAGCATCAGCTGTCGCTGTTTTAATTAGCCTGTTAACACTTCTGGTCATTGACGCTCATACAGGAGCGCGTTAAAACAGATGTATGATAGGCGGCGTAAATAAATAAGTTTCACATGAGCCGTCTTCCTGCCTTTTTTAACGCGCGAGCCTTGCCATGTCTGCTAATGCTACCCAACGTCCCCGTTTAGTGTTTGCCCATGCCAATGGTTTTCCAGGGCTAAGCTATCGCAGCCTGCTGAATCCACTGGCTGAAACCTTTGACCTGCACCCTTTGGATCGCTTGGGTCACCATCCTGATTACCCGGTTAATCACAACTGGGGCAATCTGGTCGATGAGTTGCTGAGCTATCTACCCGAAAGCGATACGCCGCTGCTGGGGGTAGGGCATTCGCTGGGGGGCACCTTGATGGCGATGGCCGCCGATAAACACCCCGAACGCTTCTGCGGGGTGATCATGCTCGACCCGCCGTTGATGCTGGGTACCGATGCTTGGGCAATGAAAGCCGCCAAACGGTTTGGTTTTGTGGATCGCGTCACACCCGCAGGGAAAACCTTGGGGCGGCGTACTGTTTGGCCGAGCCGCGAGTCAATGGCGACCTCGCTGGGGAGACGGGGGTTGTTTCGTCGCTTTACCCCGGAAGCACTCAACGACTACATTGAAGCAGGAACGCGCTTGTTAGATGACGGCAGTGCTGAACTGACCTTTGATCCAGGTGTAGAGGTGGAAATTTTCCGTCATTTACCCGATCACCTCTCGCGTTTGCCTCAGAGGTTGGGCGTGCCCTTAGAACTAGTGGCAGGCAAAGAGTCTCATCTGCTGACCGCTTCGCGCATCAAGCGTTTGAAGCGAAAGGGCCTAACGGTAAGCGAAGTCCCGGGCACGCATATGTTCCCAATGGAGCATCCGGATGAGACCCGTGCCGCTATTTTGGCTGCCTGGCAGCGATTGTCTGCAGCTAACAGAGCATCAAACACAGCGTAAGGAGGCGTTATGTATCTTTCCGTACAGCTTAGCTACTACCCACTGGCCGATGACTTTAAGCCGGTGGTCAAAGAGGTGGTGAAACGTCTTGAGGCAACGGGATTGGAAGTACATCCCAACCGTATGAGCACTCAGGTATTTGGCGAGTTCGATGCCGTGATGGCAGCGCTAAGCGAGGTGATGAAGTGGTCGTTTGAGACCCATGGAAAAGCGGTATTTACGGCGAATTTCCTTGAAGGTGATCGTCGACCTCGTTAAATCAAAACGCCGCCCAAATTGGGCGGCGTTGTGTTCACGTCTGCACTAACGTCAGTTAGCTTGGCGTTACACCAGGGAATCCAGGCAGGACTCAATAATATCCAAGCCTTCATTGAGCACGTCATCTTGAATGGTGACAGGCATCAGGAAGCGGATGGTGTTGCCGTACATGCCGCAGGAGAGCAGGATCAAGCCCTCTTCGCGGGCTTTTTTGCACAGCGCGGCAGCGAGCTCAGGGTTAGGCGTGTGATCGGCCTTATTCGACACCAGCTCAAATGCTGCCATGGCGCCCATGTTGCGCACGTGGTCGATGCAATCAAACTTGTCGGCCCACAGATTGAAGCGCTTGGCCAGCTTGTCGCCCAGGGCCTGGCTCTTCTCCAGAATGTTCTCTTCTTCAAATACCTCCATGACCGCCAACGCTGCCGCACAAGCGGTGGGGCTGCCGGTGTAGGTGCCGCCCAGCGAGTTGGGGCCTGAAGCGTCCATCACCTTGTCAGTGCCTACGATGGCAGAGATCGGCATGCCGTCGGCCATACTTTTGGCCATGGTCATAATGTCCGGTTCAACGCCACTATGCTCAATGGCAAACATTTTGCCGGTACGGCCAAAGCCTGACTGCACTTCATCGATGATCATCAGCATGCCGTGCTCATCGCAGATTTCGCGCACCTTGGTCAGGAAGCTGGTAGAGGCTGGGTAGAAACCACCTTCACCAAGCACTGGCTCGAGTACGATAGCCGCGGTGTCTTTGGGGTTGGCATCGGTTTTCAGCGTCATTTTCAGGCCGCGAATGGCTTCGTCTTCACTCACGCCGTGGTAGGGCACTGGGTAGGGCGCACGGAACACGGTGCCCGGCATCGGGCCGAAGTCGCTTTGGTAAGGGGCTACCTTGCCATTCATCGCCATAGTGTAGAAGGTACGGCCGTGATAGCCGCCATCAAAGCAGATAACGTTGGAGCGGCCAGTGGCGGCGCGGGCGACCTTGACCGCATTTTCCAGCGCTTCCGCACCGGAGTTGGCCAGCATGACTTTGGCATGGCCACGAACTGGAACGATGTGACTGAGCTTTTCCGCGACCTTAACGTAGCCTTCATAAGGCATGACCGTTTGGCAGGTATGCATCAGCTTATCGAGCTGAGCTTTTACCGCCGCGACCACTTTAGGGTGACGGTGACCTACGTTGAGTACGCCAATGCCACCCGCGAAGTCGATAAAGCGGTTGCCGTCCGCGTCCCAGATTTCAGCGTTTTCAGCGTGGTCGGCGAAAGCCGTCGCGGGGCTAGCGGCGCCAGCAGCGACGTATTTATGTTTCAGCTCGTTCAATTCGGCATTGCTGCTCATGGCTTACTTCCTAATTGATGTGGAATGATCTTTCAGCATAGTACTTACAAGAGTAGTACCTACAAGAATCGTACTTACAAGCATAGTGCTTAATAGCTTTGATTACATTGATGACGAGGCAATGACAACACGATTGCGCCCCGTTTGTTTAGCTTGATACATAGCTTTATCGGCACGATCAAGTAGCCTTGAGCCCGAGCCATCAGCGTAGCTGGCGATCCCGGAGGAGAGCGTTACCGTTAATTGATGCTCGGTAAAGGTTGGTTGCGCCACGCTTTCACGAACGCGTTCCATACCCAGATAGGCCTCTTGGGCGTTTACGCCCGGCATAATGATCAAAAATTCTTCACCACCTAGACGAATATGCAAATCGGTGTCTCGCAGTATGTCGCTTACTAACGCGGTGATCTGCTGAAGAACGCTATCGCCCGCGCTATGCCCATAGGTATCGTTTAGGGTCTTAAAGTCATCCAGGTCATACATGGCGATACTGAAGGGCGTCCCATAACGTTTAAAGCGCTGAATTTCTTCATCCAGACGCTGCAAGCCGGCACGACGATTGAGCAGCTCGGTAAGTTCATCGTGATGGGCAAGATGATCTAGGCGTTCATTGGCCTGCTTCAGCCGCTCTTCGAGCTGCTTGCGCTGGGTAATGTCGATTATAAAAGTGACTTTACGCGGCTCTCCATCGTCAGCTTCGATGCGCGCAGCTTCGGCGATAACGGTGCGCCTCTCGCCGCTTTTAACGACTACGTCCCACTCTTGGCGCAGTTCCTGGCTCTCGTTGCCTCGCATGAATTCGTCATGCAGGGCCGATAAAATCGCCCGGTTCTCTTTTGGGACGACTTGGGTAAAGTGCTGGCCTAAAAGTTCTTCTTGCTGGTAGCCATAAAACTCACAATACGCGGGATTGACCATTTCAAAGTGGCCAGAAGGGGTCGTGATACAGATTCCAATCGGCGCCGCTTTGATAACGTTTTCGGTATTGCGCTTTGAGCGGTTAAACAACTTGTAAAGTTGGTCGGGGCTAATCTCTTTCATTCACCGCTCCTGAACTACTTTCTGCTTCACTTTTTAAGCCCACTAATAGGGGAGTGATGTCGGCGCCCAAGGAATTAATCGCGGGTTTGGCGAAATAGAATCCCTGCTGACGAACAATACCGGCGCGGGTCAGCCATAAAGCTTCAGCGCGGGTCTCCACACCTTCGGCAATCAACGTTGTACCCAGTTCTTGTGCCAGTAATATAATCGCGTTTAACAGCGCTTGGCGGCGACAATCGCTATCGCAGTTCATCACCAGTTCACGGTCGATTTTGAGCTTGTCCGGCGTTAAATCGGTGAGTAAGTCCAAATTCGCGTAGCCATTGCCAAAGTCGTCGAGCGCCGTTTTGAAGCCCATGGAGCGGTAAGCATCAATAATATTGCGTAGGTGCTGCCGGTCACGGACGCGTTCGGTTTCGGTAATCTCAAAAATAAGTCGACGGGTGGGCCAGCCCACGCGCTTGGAAACGTCTAACGTCGCCTGAATACAGGCTTCCGGCTCATAAACGGCGTTGGGTAAGAAGTTGATCGACAGGTCGGTTTGCATATCCAGTGCGCTGGCCATTTCGATCGCTTTCACTCGGCAGGCTTGGTCAAAGCGATACAGCAAATCATCCGTGACTTGTGAAATAACGCTCCAGGCGGATTCACCTTGTGGGCCACGCACCAGTGCTTCGTAGGCAACGATTTTCGCCAGCGTCAGATCCACAATGGGCTGAAAAGCCATGGTGAACTCGAAGGGCAAGTCGCCTTCACAGCGTTTGCAACGGTCATTAACGCGGGCACACTGGCTCATAGCTGCTCCTGGGTAGGGGATCGTATGTCGCTATTAATGTCATCATATGAGAAAGCATAATGCCTGAAGCCTAGATCGAAGCATTCAACGTTAAACAGCTTATATGTTGAGGTGTTTTTTGCACAGGTTTTGTATAGCTATTTGTTGTGACGTACCAACCAATTGCTCTTTGTCTACTGGCTCGCAACCCCGGCGGCACTTAACGGCATAAAAAAAGCGCCGGGTGAGGCGCTAAGGAGGGGAAAAGTAATTATTGGCGTTGCTAAATAATCCCAGCATCGCGAAGTGCTCTGCGCTGCTCGAGGGTAATGCCAAGTTCCTCTAGTACGCTTTCAGTGTGCTGGCCCAGATGGGGCGGTGCTGTGGTGGCACTCATCTGGGCGCCGTTAAAACGGATAGGGTTGGCGACCAGATCTACTTGACCCGCTTGATCGTGAGGCAGGGTCTGCTTAAGCCCCCGGGCTTTCACATGGGGGTCGTCAAACACCCGATCCAGCGTATTAATTGGCCCGCAGGGCACGCCAACGGCTTCAAAGGCGGCTAGCCACTCATCAGTGCTGCGCTGGGCTAATGCGGCTTCCAACTGCGGTACAAGAAGCGCGCGGTTATTAACTCTAGCGCCGTTGGTGGCAAAGCGGGGATCCTCGGCCAACGCCGGTAGCGAAAGCACAGCGCAAAAACGCTTGAACTGTTCGTCGTTGCCAACGGCCATAATCATATGGCCATCCTGGGTGGCAAACGCCTGGTAAGGCACGATATTCGGGTGGGCGTTACCCAGCCGTTGGGGGACATTGCCCGAGGTTAGGTAGTTGAGCGCCTGGTTGGCGAGTACCCCCACCTGAACATCCATTAATGCCATATCAATATGGCAGCCCTCACCGCTATCGCGGCGCTGATAAAGCGCTGCCAATACTGCATTGGCGGCATACAGGCCGGTGAAAATATCGGTAAAGGCGACGCCGCTTTTTATTGGGCCACCACCGGGCTCGCTATCGGGTTTACCGGTTAGGCTCATGATCCCGCCCATGGCTTGGATCATAAAGTCGTAACCAGCGCGATGAGCGTAGGGGCTCTCCTGGCCAAAACCGGTAATCGAGCAGTAGATCAGCCTGGGGTTAAGCGCCTTTAAGCTGGCGTAATCCAGACCGTAGCGTTTCAGGCCGCCGACCTTGAAGTTCTCTATCAACACATCTGATTGAGCGACCAACTGTTTAATCACCGCTTGGCCTTCGGGCTTGGCCATATCAACGGTTACCGAGCGTTTACCCCGATTAGCGCATAGGTAATAGGCCGACTCTTCGCTGCCCGCGAGCCACGGAGGCCCCCAGTGGCGAGTGTCATCGCCGCTACCGGGGCGCTCAACCTTAATTACGTCCGCCCCCATGTCCGCAAGCATTTGTCCGCACCAAGGCCCGGCCAGCACCCGGGAAATATCGAGTACTTTAATACCGGCCAGTGGTTTGGTTAGCTCGCTCATAGAGGCTCCGTTAATAAGTGACAAGTGGTCAAGCAAGATGCGGTGATTAAAAGAACGACTGAATGCCGGTCTGCGCGCGACCCAGAATCAGCGCGTGCACGTCGTGGGTGCCTTCGTAGGTATTCACCGACTCCAGGTTGACCATGTGGCGAATAACACCGTACTCATCAGAAACGCCGTTGCCGCCGTGCATATCCCGGGACTGGCGGGCGATATCCAGCGCTTTGCCACAGTTATTGCGCTTGATTAGCGAGACCATTTCCGGTGCCCAGTTGCCGCTATCCATCAAGCGACCTACCTGCAATGCGGCCTGCAGGCCCAGGGTGATCTCGGTCTGCATATCGGCGAGCTTTTTCTGAATCAGCTGGTTAGCAGCAAGCGGGCGGCCAAACTGCTTGCGGTCTAAGGTGTATTGACGCGCTGCGTGCCAGCAGAACTCCGCAGTGCCCATCACGCCCCAGGCGATGCCGTAACGCGCTTTGTTCAAACAGCCAAACGGGCCTTTAAGGCCGCTAACGTTGGGCAGCAGGTTCTCTTCGGGAACGAAGGCGTTATCCAGCACGATCTCACCGGTAATTGAGGCGCGTAGCGAAACTTTGCCTTCTATTTTGGGAGTGGTGAAGCCTTCGGTGCCGCGCTCGACGATGAAGCCTTTGATTTGGTTGTCGTGGGCCGCTGATTTCGCCCAGACCACGGCAATATCAGCAATCGGGCTGTTGGTGATCCACATTTTGGCGCCGGTCAGGCGGTAGCCGCCGTCGACTTTTTCCGCCCGAGTAATCATGTTGCCGGGGTCGGAGCCGTGATCGGGCTCGGTTAAACCAAAGCAGCCGACCATCTCGCCGCTGGCAAGCTTGGGCAGGAATTTCTGTTTCTGCTCTTCAGAACCGTAAGTCTCGATGGGGTACATCACCAGCGATGACTGCACGCTCATGGCGGAGCGATAGCCGGAGTCCACGCGCTCGACTTCACGGGCAATCAAACCGTAAGCGACATGGTTAACGCCTGCACCGCCATACTCGGGGGATACGGTGGCGCCGAGCAGACCAAGCTCGCCCATTTCGGTCATGATCTCGCGGTCGAAACGCTCTTCACGGAAGGCGGTCAGTACGCGGGGCTGCAGGTTTTCCTGGCAGTAGTCGTAGGCCGCATCACGAATCTGGCGCTCTTCATCGGTGAGCTGTTGTTCCAGAAGTAGCGGGTCGTCCCAGTTGAAATGCGTCATGGCGTGGATTCCTCGGAAAGTGGTTAGGAATAGAGGCAAAATAGCTTGCAGTCAATGTATCGCCGTTTTTTAAAAATATCTACATTTTTTTAAAACGAAGAATTTAACTGATGCCTCGTGCTTCGAGGACACGAGTGATAATCGGTACTGGGGTCATCAAATGATCGCGCATTAAGGTGTCAGCCTGCGCAGTGTCACGAGCCAGAATGACATCCACCAGGGCGGCATGCTCCTGGCGTTTAAGCTCTAACGCTTTAGACGACATCACCGTTTCCTGGAGCCACAGGTGGCGGTAGCGCTCCACCTGATCAAACAGAGTATTGCGCATTTGCAACAGGTGAGGGGAGTTGCAGCCGCTGGCAATGGCGGTATGGAACGCTTTGTGGCGCTGATCCCAGATATCTAGCAGGTCGTCGGGTGTGTTGATGTCGGTGACCTTGGCCAGCCGATGCGCGGTGGCCAGCACGGTGGCTTCCCAGTCATCGTCGCCGCGTTCGATAGCCAAGCGCAGGATCAGCCCTTCGAGCTGTGCGCGGGCGTCATAAATGTCGTTGAGCTCGGCCAGCGACATTGGCGCTACCCGGTAGCCGCGCTGACTAATGGCCACCACCAAGCGGTCAGCGACCAACTGTGAGAGTGCTTCCCGCAGTGGCCCGGTGCTGGCGCCGTACTGCTCTTTCAGACGGCTCATCAATAGCTTCTGTTCCGGCGCATAGCGGCCGCGAATAATGTCATGCTTAAGTTGACGGTAGGCGCTGATGGCGAGATTTTGCCGCGGCGCGTCTTTCTCCCGACTGGTTTCCGCTTTAAAACCGGGCTCCATAGCAGTGTGGCTCCTGTCCTGAATCAATAATAAAAGTGAGGCGGGGAATTGACGGTCATTATCAATAAATATTAACAATTTGGCACAGTGTAAGACATTTATGCAGCGTTTCATGATGTTAATACGTCGCTTTTTGACTCAACGGCTGGGCGGTCACGCCCCTGCAGCGCTGATAACCTCCTATTAGCATCTAACGCATTAGCCGTGCTAACTTCTCCTTCACCACTTCCGGTTGCCTGTTAGTGGCAAGCCGAAGCAGGGATTCAACACTTCCTTTATCGTCAACCATACCTATAAGTCCAAGCAGGACGGAGGAAACGCTCATGCGAACTCTACGCTCTCTATACACCACGGCAGCTGCCGCATCTGTGCTAGCGATCGCGCTTCCAGCAAGCGCTCAACAGCTCTCAATCGCGACGGGTGGTACCGGTGGCGTTTACTACCCTATCGGTGGTGGTTTTGCCGAAATGATCAACAACCATATCGAAGGCGCTCAGGCGACCGCTGAAGTGACCGGTGCCTCGGTTGAGAACATGGGCCTGATCATGCGCGGCGATGCGGACCTTGCCCTGGCACTGGCCGATACGGTCTATCAAGCCTACAACGGCACGGATGACTTTGAAGGACGCCAGGTTGAAAACATCCGTGCGCTCGCCTCGGTTTACCCCAACGCGGTACAGCTGGTCACGCTGGCCGAGTCGGATATCGAAACGATTGCTGATCTGGCAGGCAAGCGCGTCTCCGTCGGTGCGCCGGGTAGCGGTACCGAGCTAAACGCTCGTGCTTTGCTGGAAGCCAATGGCATCAGCTATGAGGACTTCACACCCCAGCGCCTTAACTTCAACGAAACCGCTGATGCCATTCGCGATGGCGATATCGACGCCGGTTTCTGGAGCGTTGGGCCGCCGACCAGCTCGATTCTTAACCTGGCAGCAACACGCGATATTCGTCTGATTAGCTTGTCTGATGAAGAAGTGGCTAATGCTCAGGCTGAAGAGGAAGTGTTCGCCCCCTACGAGCTTGCCGCCGGTATGTATGACGGTATGGATGAAGCCGTACAGACCATCGGTATCCCCAACGTGCTCGTCGTTAACTCTGAGATGGACGAAGAGCTGGCATACCAGTTGACCCAACTGCTGTTCGAAAATACTGACGAACTGATTGCGGTTCACCCGGCGGCGAACGACACCACCGTTAAGTTCACCATGGACTCTACCCCGGTGCCGTTACACCCAGGTGCGTTGCGCTATTTCGAAGAAGTGGGTGCCGAAATCCCGGATCGTCTGCGTCCGTAATCGTTAAAGTGCATTGAAGGATATTGCCATGCAGTGGCAGCAACGACTGGTGGCGCTACTCATTGCATGTTGTCCGTTCGCCGAAGTGGGGGCCTCCCCCGCTTCGGCGTCTGCGTTTATGCGCTTAGCCGTGGTGACTGAGCAGGGCGACACTCTGGTGGATGCAGCGGTGCCTGCTGGCGGTCGCTGGTGTATCAAGTGGCAGCACTCCGTTGAGCATTTCACGGTGTTGGACTGCTATCGTAATGCGGCGGGTGTCATGCAACTGGAGCGTAGCCATCAACCCGACTTTGCCGCAGGGCTTGGGCATATTTTTGGCCGCGGCGAGCAGGTCTCTGACGGTGAAGGCGGTTACTGGATTAATGCCATTAACGAGCCTGTCACCAATAACCGGTATGTGTTGAGGGTAGGGGCACCTGCTGTCAATCATCGCGTGGTATGGCCAAATGGTGAACATGCGCCAGTAAGCCTAAGTGAGCACGCTGCTGGCCAGCGAGTGACCATTCAACTGATAGATCCTCACGCATCCCCGCGTGAATAAAAACGACATTAGTTAACGCTTCCGAGGACTTCATGAGCGAATCCAATCAACCGTCGAGCGTGGTGCCGGGCGGTAATGCGATTCAACCCCGCATGGTGCTGTGGTCGATCACCATTGTGGCGGTGGGTCTTTCCCTGTTCCAACTCTATTCAGCTGGCATTCAGCCCTTAGGGCTTTTTTATCAGCGCAGTATTCACCTGGCATTGATCATGGTGCTGGCTTTTTTAATGTTTCCAGCCTTCGGCCCCACCCGCAAGCGTGGTGTATTAGGCTGGGGGCTTGATCTGCTGTTTTTTGCTGGGGCTATCCTCACCGGTGGTTACTTAGTACTCAACCTGGATGCGATTTTTAGCCGTGCGGGATTCTGGAATGACACCGATATCCTGGTTGCCTGTATTGCCACGGTAACCGTACTGGAAGCCAGCCGCCGCGCGGTGGGGTTTGGTATGACCGTGATTGGCTTACTAGCGATTATCTACGCCTTTGCTGGCCCTCGGGGCGAGCTGCCTTGGCTTGGCGAGTGGATGCCGGGCATTCTGGAGCACCGCGGCTACTCCATTGACCGGGTCGCCGGTCAGCTCTACCTGGGTCAAGAGGGCATCTTTGGCCTGCCGTTGGGGGTCGCGGCGACTTACATCTTTATCTTTGTGCTGTTTGGCGCTTTTTTGGAGTGCACTGGGGCGGGCAAGTTCTTTATCGATATGGCCTATGCGGCGACCGGTCGCCAGCGCGGCGGGCCAGCTAAAGCAGCGGTATTAGCCTCGGCGGGTATGGGGTCGATTTCTGGCAGTGCGATTGCCAACGTGGTCACCACCGGTGCCTTTACCATTCCGCTGATGAAGCGGCTAGGCTACAAGGCCAAGCAGGCAGGCGGTATCGAAGCTGCTGCCTCCACCGGCGGGCAGATTATGCCGCCGCTGATGGGGGCCGGGGCATTCTTGATCGCTGAGTACACCAATACGCCGTACCTGGATATCGTTAAGGTCAGTATCCTGCCGGCGATCATGTATTTCGCTACGGTCTATCTGTTTGTGCATATCATTGCGCTTAAGCAAGGCATGCAGGGGCTGCCCAAGGATGAGCTGCCTCAGATGCGCCAGGTCATGAAGGATGGCTGGCACTTCCTGCTGCCGCTGGCCGTGCTGGTCTGGCTACTGGCGATGAGCATGTCGCCCATGCGGGTAGGCTACTATGCGGTGGTGACCATCCTGGCAGTGGCGGTATTGCGCTATGTGCTGTGGTTCTTCTTTGTAGCGCCGCGGCAGGGGCAGCCGGTGACCGCGTCGGCCGTTAAAGATGTGGTGCGTACAGGTTTTGCCAAGCTGATCGAGGGCTTGGAGCTTGGTGCCCGTAACGCGGTAGCGGTTTCTATGGCCTGTGCGGTCGCCGGAATTATTGTCGGCGTAGTTGGGCTGACCGGATTAGGGCTTAAGTTCTCCTCCATGATGCTGGCGTTCTCCGGCGGCAACCTGGTGTTGGCGCTGGTGATGGTGCTGTTGGCCAGCCTGGTGCTGGGGATGGGACTGCCCGTTACCGCCAGCTATATCGTGCTTATTGTCCTCGTCGGGCCTGCATTGACTGCCGAGTTTGGTGTGCCGCTACTGGTCGCCCACTTGGTGGTGTTCTGGTACTCCCAGGACTCCAACGTGACGCCGCCCATCGCCTTGGCAGGCTTTGCCGGGGCGGCGATTGCGGGTAGTAAGCCGATGGAAACCAGCTTTCAGGCGTGGAAGTTTGCTAAAGGCCTCTACTTGATTCCGCTGTTTATGGTCTTCAATCCCGAAATCATTATTGGCGGCCCCGTGCCGGTGGTGGTCTGGAACGGGGTGATCGCCATTCTGGCGTTAGGCGCCTTTGCCGCGGCGTTGGAGGGTTATCTGTTTACCAAAATGTCGTGGCTACCGCGTATTGCGATTACCGCCGCCATTTTTGGGGTGTTCTATCCTAACCTGATGACCGAAATTGCCGGGGTGGTGGTCATGATCGTGGCCATTGGCGCTAACTGGCTGGCCAGCAAGCGCGAAGCGCCTGCGACCCCCGTTAGCGGTTAAACGTTAGGCGATCCTACATACCGACCAAAGGTAGCCAGTAAATAGAAAAGGCCCGGAGCGATAATCTCCGGGCCTTTTGCTTGGTGAGCCTTTTGTTTGGTGTGCTACGGGTTTTGGCTGGTTTAGAAGATCGACTCAGCGGTGCCTGAACCCTGAGAGCCACTGGCCTCTTCCAGCTCGCGACTAATGCGGCGCTGCTGATAATCCGGCAGGTGATCCTGATGGAACAGCTCGGTAATCCCGCCAGACTGGCCGTCCGCTAAGCGTTGGCCAGTGTCCGGATCCACACGGGCGGTAACAATCGTCGCGGGGCGTTCAGGCACGGCATTCGGGGTTCCTTCCAAGGCATCGCCCATGAACTCTACCCATATGGGGAGGGCGGCCTGAGCGCCATACTCAGAGATGGTTTCGTTGCTGTCTTTACCGACCCAGACCGTGGTCACTAGGTTGCTATTAAAGCCCGCAAACCAAGCGTCGCGCTGGCTGTTAGTGGTACCGGTTTTGCCGACGATATCTTCACGGTTAAGGCTCAGTGCGCCGCGGCCAGTACCCGAGGTGATTACGTCACGCAGCATATCACGCAGGATATACACAGCCGCCGGGTCGGCTACCCGTTTGGCAATTGGGTATTCGCGGCCATCGATTTCTACCGTTTCCTGATCTTCGGCACAGCTGGGACAAGCCACCTGCGGTGTGGCTTCGTCAATTACTTCTTTGTCATCGTCACGGGTTACCCGCTCAATGAACCAGGGTGATACCTGAAAACCACCATTGGCGAGTACCGCGTAAGCGTTGGTCATCTCCATGGGCGTTAAGCTTGCGCTGCCCAGCGCCAGGGATAAGCCACGAGGGAGCTGGCTGGGAGAGAAGCCGAAGCCTTCCAAAAAGTTAATTGTGTAATCCAGCCCCATGGTTTGCAGAACGCGAATAGTGACCAGGTTGCGCGAACGGGCAAGGGCCGGGCGTAAGCGCATGGGGCCTTGGAAGTCACGGCTGGAGTTGACCGGCCGCCACAGCGAGTTACTACCGTCGTCGAGTACCACGGGGGAATCGTTAACCACGCTGGCGGCGTTCATCTCACCCTCTGCAAGGGCCGCTAAGTAAATAAACGGTTTAAAGATTGAGCCCGATTGACGCCTTGCCTGTACTGCACGGTTGAATTTGCTGGCGTTAAAGTCGAAACCGCCCTGGAGTGCCAGGATAGCACCGGTTTGCGGGTCTTGAGCGACCAGCGAGCCTTCCGCATCCGGCTGCTGAGAGAGGCGTAGCGACCCGTCTTCATTCTCGACGACGCGGATCATATCGCCCCGTACGGCAATCTCCTCCGCCGAATTGGGCGCAGCTCCGCGGCTTCGCGGGCTTAGGTAAGGGCGAGCCCAGTTTAGACCTTCCCAGCCGATTGTCTGTAGACCATTGTCGCGAGTGAGTACCTGCATTTCGCGGCCGCTGCTCTCTACCACGATGGCGGGCTGGAGCAGGCCATAGTTGGGCGTGCGCTCAAGCACCTGCACCCAGTTACTGACGTCGCCATCGATGCCTTCGACTTCGGTCTGACTGCGCTGGGCGGCTTGGCGTGCGGTCTGACGAATCTCGGGTGACTCGGCAAGCTCCTCTTCAAGGCCTTGGGTGGCGGTTTGCTCTTGGGCTTCTACAAGGCTTGCAGCAATCTCACGCTGCTCCGGCCCGCGCCAGCCATGGCGCAGGTCGTAGGCCGTTAGCCCGTTGGCTAGCGCTTGGCGGGCAAAGGGCTGCAGCTCGCTATCAATAGTGGTGTAAATACGATAGCCGCCGGTGTAAGCCTCATCGCCGAAGCGCTCCACTGCATACTGACGCGCCATCTCGGAGATATAGGCGGCATCGACCTCTGCTTGGGTGTAGTGACGACGAGCCGTGACGGGTTCCTGAACGGCCGCTTGGTAGGTGGCGTCATCAATATGCCCCAGCTCGCGCATGCGGAAGAGGATCCAGTTGCGACGAATCAGCGAACGCTCTGAATTAGCCAGCGGGTTAAAGGCCGACGGTGCCTTAGGTAAACCGGCAATCATGGCCGTTTGTGCCAGGCTAAGCTCAGCAAGCGGTTTGTCGTAGTAGGTTTCAGCGGCGGCGGCGATACCGTAGGCGCGATTGCCCAGGAAAATCTTGTTCACGTAAAGCTCGAAGATTTGCTCTTTATCGAGTATCTGCTCCATTTGCAGCGCTAGCAGGATTTCGCGAATTTTGCGTGTAAACGTCTGATCGAGCGTCAACATATAGTTACGCGCAACCTGCATGGTAATCGTCGAGCCGCCGGATTGAATGTCGCCACTCATCGCCAGTTGAACCACGGCCCGCGCCAAGCCACGCGGGTCTACCCCAGCGTGGTCGAAGTAGCTGGCATCTTCGGCCGCGGTCAATGCGTCGATCATATCTTGTGGGATTTCGTCAAAGTTGATCGCCATACGGCGCTCTTCACCGAATTCGCCAATCAGCTTACCGTCCTGGGTAAAAATACGCAGCGGCGTGTGCAGCTCAAAGTCCTGCAGTTGGCGTACGTCTGGCAGGCCCGGCGCAAAGTAAATGGCGGCTCCCACTACGGCTAACACACTGGCACCGACCAACGACACGATGAGAAAAAACAGCGACACAATAAGGTTTCGAAGAAACGTCATGTACGGAGAGCACCCTGGGAAGAATGAAAAGATCGGCATCTAAACGGCCGTATCATGCAATTGGCAGCCATTATAGGAACCTGAGGCGGCGGCCACCAGTGTTGATATGCGCTAAGTTGCTTCACGTGTGACGTCACTAAAAATCATGTAACCTCAAACCACATGTGAAAACGGGTGAAAAGCAGGCGGAGCCAGACCCAGTATGCGCTTTCTAAAACCGGGTAAAGGGTTGATCGGCGTCGATATTACCTCGGCAAACGTCAAGCTGCTTGAGCTTAAACAGTGCCACGATAATTACCAAGTAGAAAGCTATGCCGTACGGCCACTGCGTGAAGGGGCGGTCGTGGAGCGCCGTATCCGCGATATTGATGACGTGGCCAGTGTGCTTAGCCGCGCCGTGGAGCACGCCAAACCCTCTACCCGTAAAGCGGCGGTGGCTGTTCCCGCCAGTGCCGCGATTACCAAAACGCTGAGCTTCCCCATCGGGTTAAGTGAAGAGGAGATTGAAGAACATATCGTGGCCGAGTCTGACCGCCATATTCCGTTTCCGTTCAATGAAGTGGTATTTGATTTTGAGTGCCTTGGCCCCGCCCCCTTTGACGATGAGCAGCAGCAGGTGGTGCTGGTCGCCTGTCGACAGCAGGATGTCACGCTGCTTACTGACACGCTCGAGCGAGCGGGCTTGGAACCCGTGGCAGTGGACGTGGAGACCTTTGCCATGGAGCGTTCGCTCGCCGAGCTGCGTCGCCAGCTAAACGTAGAGAAGGATTCCTCCGCCTGCGTTGGGTTGGTGGACATTGGTGCCAATATGAATGCCTTCCACGTCGTCCGTGATGGGCACATCGTTTATACCCGCGACACGGTGTTTGGCGGCCGCCAGCTCACCGATGCGATTCGCGACCATTATGACTTAAGCATGGAGGAGGCGGGCTTCGCCAAAAAGCGCGGCGGACTACCCGACGATTACCATGAGCGTGTACTTACCCCTTTTCTGGAAACCGTGGTGCAGCAGGTGGGGCGCTCCCTGCAGCTTTACTACACCGCCGGGCGTCAGCAAGAGGTGAAGCACATTGTACTGGCGGGTGGATCGAGCGTGATTCCCGGGCTTGCCGAGCGCATTGCTGAAGATAGCGGTATGTCGGTGACCATTGCCAACCCCTTCCAGCGCATGCGGGTGAATAAGCGCTTAAATCTTCAGGCGTTAACCAACGATGCCCCGGCGATGCTCACCGCGGGTGGCTTGGCGATGAGGGTGAGTCAATGAGGCTGAGCAATGAGAGTTAGCCAATGAGAGTTAACCAATGAGCATGACGATTAACCTGCTGCCCTGGCGGGAAGCGCAGCGTGAACGGCGCACCCGCAAATTCTACGCCGTGGTGGCGGGCATGCTGGTGCTTGGCGTCGTTTTGGGGTTGCTTGTCTCGTATGTGTATCAGCTCAAGCTGGCCGCCCAACAGCAGCGTAATGCCACTATTAGTGACCATATCGAGCGTCTTAATGCCGATATTGATGATGTCTCACACTTCGTTAGCGCTGCGCAACGGCTAGGTGAGCAGATCGCCGTTTTTCAGGCGCTGCAGGCTGAACGAACGAATACGGTGCAGCTATTTAACGATGTGGCGGAGAGTGTGGCCAATGGCGTCATTTATCAACGCTTAGCGAAAAATGGTAGTAGCGTGAGCGTCACCGCGGTGGCGGGCAGCGATCGCCAGGTTTCCGAACAGCTGCGCCGGATTGCCGCGCTGCCGGGTTTAGGCGTGCCCTCGCTCTCAGCAGTAGAGAGTGAGCAAAATGGTTCAGGCCGGGTATTTAGTTTTGAAGTAGAGCAACTCATCACTCCGTTGCCGCAAAGTGTCGAGGAGGCGCTTCCATGACGCTTAACCGCGCGCAGTGGGCTATCGAGTGGCAGCGCCTGCGCGATGTTGACTGGCGGGATCTAGACATCAAAGAGGCCGGCAGCTGGCCGTGGCTATTAAAGGTGTTGAGCTGCTGTCTGGCGCTGCTGGCCGCACTGAGTGTCATGATGTGGTTAGTGGTGAGCGAACAGCGCGAAGCTTTGATGGCCGCCCAGCGCCAAGAAGTAAGGCTATTGAGCGAATACCGCAGTAAAGCCTCTCAAGCGGCCTTGCTGCCGGAAATGCGCGAGCAACTGGCGACCCTGGAGGGGCAGGCGGGGCGTTTGCGTACCATGCTGCCTACCGATGCAGAAATCCCCTCGCTACTGGATAGCATTAGCGATGCCGCGGTTGATAACCGCCTCACCATTGAAACGATTCGGCTACGCCCAACGCAAACCCAGCCCCACTATGTCGAGCAGCCGCTGGATATAGAGGTGCGCGGTGGCTACCACCAACTGGCGCGCTTTAGTGCCGACATTGCCTCGCTGCCTCGTATGGTGACCCAGCACGATTTTACCTTGGAGCCCGTTGACGGTCGTGGGGACACGCTGCGGCTTTTGCTACTCGCGCGTACCTACCGCTATGTAGAGGAGAGCAAAGCCCCCTCCGGTGAGGGGGCGGATACGCCATGACCGCTAAACAAAAAACAGCGCCACCTCTAGTAAGGGCCGTCTCGGCTATCGCCCTGGTGTTGTCAGCGGCAGTGCTAACGGGCTGTGTAGATGCCGATTTAGCACAGCTAGAAGATACGTTGGCGGCCATTCGTCACTCCCCAGGGGAGCAACCGCCGGTTATGGCTGTGGCGCTGACCGAAAGCCAGGAGTTGAGCTACTTGTATAGCGACGGGCGTAGCCCCTTTTTGCCGCCAGAGGCGGTGACGCAGGTGGGCGCTAGTCGTCATGAGGGCGTTTTAGCACCTAACCCGCAGCGTACGCCAGAGCCGCTGGAGCGCTTCTCACTGCATGAGCTGCGATTGGTCGGTACCATACGTATGGGAGGGCGGCAGGTGGCATTGATTGCTTCTCCAGACGGCAACGTGACCAGCGTTAAAGAGGGCAGCTATCTGGGCACCGACTATGGGCGTATCGCCCAGATCAGTGCGCAGGAAATACGCGTTACCGAGCGGGTGTTTACCCCTCGTGAAGGGTGGCAGGAGCGACAAGTGTCGCTAGTCATTAACGAAAACAGCGAGTAAGCGGATATTAGCTCATGGCAGTTACAGCTTGGCGAATGACGTTCTACATGGCCATGGCCGCACTATTTTCACTATTGCCCTCATGGGCGGCTGCCTCGGTACTGACCGATATTGACGTTCAACCCGCCGAGAACGGTGGCACCCATCTTGATCTGCGCTTTACCGGCAGCGTTCCGGAACTGCGCAGCTACCGCTTGGACTCTCCACCCCGGGTGTCGCTGGATTTGGCGGCAACCCAGAGCGGGCTTGCTGATCGGCGCATCAAGGTTAATCGTCACGGTATCGAGCAAATTACCGCGCTGGAAGGTAATGGCCGTACGCGTTTGGTGATCAATCTCAGCGAGTCCCAGACGTTCACGTCACGCGTGCTGGGGGATCGTCTACGCATTACCTTTGCTGCCGACGCCAGCCGCTCGGCTAATGCTTCTCCCCTTATCGCTTCTGCGGGGCTTGAAATGGACGAAGGACCGCAGATTGAAAATATTGATTTTCGTCGCGGCCCGGATGGCGCCGGACGGTTGATCGTCACTTTTGATCGCGAAGGCGTCGAGGCCAACGTGCGGGAAAGCGGGCCTGATCAAGTGGTGGTGGAGCTGCTCGATGTGGCGATTCCAGACTCGCTAAACCAGGTCTACGATGTCACCGATTTCGCTACCCCCATCACACGGATTACGCCTCAAGCTAGCCAGGATGCCACCCTGCTAGCAATTGCTACCCAGGGTGCTTATGCGATGATCTCCTCGCAAAATGGTCGCATTCTGAGCGTAGAAGTGCAGCCGGCCAATCAGGAGGTACAATCCTCCCAGGCGACCGGCGAGCGCTTCACCGGCGAGCGCCTGAGCCTTAATTTTCAGGATATCGAAGTGCGCTCGGTGCTAGCGACGCTGGCTGAATTTACTGGGCTAAACTTGGTCGCCAGCGACAGCGTAACGGGGCGTGTAACGCTCAACTTAAATGATGTTCCCTGGGATCAAGCGCTGGCACTCATTCTGCAAAGTCAGCAGTTATCAAGCCGTGAACAGGGCAATGTGATTGTAGTGGCCCCCGCCAACGAGCTGGCCGAGCTGGAACGCCAGGAGCTAGAGGCGCGTAACCAGCGTGAAACGCTCTCACCGCTGGTCACCGAGTTTATCCAGATCAAGTACGCCCGGGCCGAAGATTTATCCCAGCTGCTGCGCGGGGACGACGGCTTTGGGCTACTGACTGAGCGCGGTCGGGTGAGCGTTGATAAACGCACTAATACACTGTTGGTGCAGGATACGGCTGACCAGGTGCGCGATATCATCCGCATCATAGACCGCCTGGACGTGGCCGTCCGTCAGGTGCAAATAGAGGCGCGCATTGTCATCGCCCGGGACACCGCTTCCCGCGAACTGGGAGTTAACTGGGGTGTGTCGAGCACCCGCGGCTTCCAAGAGGGGCAAGACGGTACCTTCAGGCGGCGCGATATCAACCCGGATGGTATTAACCGAGCGCAGGGAGGCTTGGCGGTGGATCTAGGCGCCGCCAAGGGTCCGGGCACCGGCTTTAGCTTTGGCTATTTATCCGGCGATATCCTGCTGGATCTGGAGCTGCGTGCACTGGAGAGCGAAGGGAAAAGCCAGACCATTTCACAGCCTAGAATTATCACTGCCAATCAACGTACCGCCAAAATTAGCCAGGGTGAAGAGCGCGCCTTCCAGAGTGTCGATGGCAACGACAATCCAGATACCGAGTTCAAAGAGGCCGTACTTTCGTTGGAAGTCACCCCGCAGATTACCCCGGATAACCGTATTATCATGGATCTGGTGATCAAAAATGATAGTTTCCGTGAATCGGAGTTTGGCGGTGAACCGCCGATTGACACCAATACAATTGAAACCCAAGTGCTGGTAGATAACGGCCAAACGGTGGTGTTAGGCGGAATTTTGACCACCGAAGAGCTGCGCCAAATCGCCAAAACACCGCTGTTGGGTGATATTCCTTTGCTCGGTAGACTGTTTCGCTATACCGAAGAGAGCAATGAAAAGGTAGAGTTGTTAGTCTTTATTACTCCACGACTCCTAGACGATGGCTTAACGGTTCGCTGATGCAGGATTTACCCAATTTATTTCTCATTGGCCCCATGGGGGCTGGCAAAAGCACTATTGGTCGCCTGTTGGCGGCCGAGCTTTCGCGCCCGTTTTACGACAGTGACCACGCCATCCAAGATCGCTGCGGGGCAGATATCCCGTGGATTTTTGATGTCGAGGGGGAGCAGGGCTTTCGCCTGCGGGAAATTCATATGATTGATGAGTTAACCCAGCTCTCTCCGGTGGTGGTCGCCACCGGCGGCGGTGCGGTGCTGCGCGAAGAGAATCGCCGCGCTCTGCGCGAGCGGGGCTCCGTGGTCTACCTGTTGACCACCGTCGACCAGCAGCTCAAACGGACGGCGAAAGATCGCAACCGGCCACTACTGCAGTGCGCCAATCGCGAGCAGGTGCTCAACGATATGTTTGCCCAGCGCGATCCGCTCTACCGCGCTACCTCGGATATTGCCGTGCGCACCGACCGGCGCAGCCCTCGGGCAGTGGTCAATGAAATCCTACGCCGGGTACAACGGCTGGTGGATCCCCTGGAGCCCTCATCCCCGTCGGCTGGAACGCTTAACCATAAGGTATCGCCATGATCTCGACAGCCAGTGCACAACGCACCCTTCACGTTGCTTTAGGCGAGCGCAGCTACCCTATCCATATTGGCACCGAGCTGATTGGCCGTGCCGAGATGCTAACGCCTTATCTGGCAGGCCAGCAGGTGATGGTGGTGACCAACGAGACCATCGCACCGCTCTACCTGGAAAAGCTCTGCGCCAGCTTGCCGGAGCATCTGGAAGTGCGCACGGTAGTGCTCCCCGATGGCGAACAGTATAAAACCATCGAGCAGGTCAACCGTATTTGGGATGCCCTGCTGGAGGCCGGTTTTAACCGGCGCTGCACGCTGGTCGCCCTGGGGGGCGGGGTAATTGGTGATATGGTTGGCTACGCTGCCGCTTCCTATCAGCGCGGTGTGGCGTTTATTCAGGTGCCCACTACGCTGCTTTCCCAGGTGGATTCGTCGGTGGGGGGAAAAACCGGCGTTAACCATCCGCTGGGTAAAAATATGATCGGCGCCTTCTGGCAGCCCAAAGCCGTATTGGTGGATATTGATACGCTGAAGAGTCTGCCGCGACGTGAACTCTCCGCTGGCCTCGCCGAAGTCATTAAGTACGGCTTGATTCGCGATGAAGCGTTTTTAAGCTGGTTGGAAGCCAATATGCCAGCGCTGCTTGATGTTGAACCCGACATAGTGGCAGAGGCGATTGCCCGCAGTTGCCAAATCAAAGCAGACATTGTTGCCGAAGATGAAACTGAGCAGGGCGTCCGCGCGCTGCTCAACCTGGGGCACACCTTTGGCCATGCCATTGAGGCCCACCAGGGCTACGGCAACTGGCTACACGGGGAAGCCGTGGGCGCAGGCATGGCCATGGCGGCAACGCTTTCCCGACGCTTGGGCTGGCTCACCGATGCAGCGCTAGCACGCAGCCTAGCGGTGATAGAGAGTGCCGAGCTACCGTTAGTGGCCCCGGCAAATATGACCAGCGATGACTTTTTAACCCGCATGCGCCTGGATAAGAAAAATATCGATACGCGGCTGCGCCTGGTACTGCTTAACGCATTAGGTGATGCCTGCATCAGCGATGCCACGCCCGTTAATATCCTTCGCACGCTGCTCGATGATTACCCGCGCCGCCAAGTGGCAAAGTAATCCTTTCACCAGCTAGTTATTTCAAAACTTACTCGTTTCAAAACTGGCCATTTCAAAACCTAGTCAGCTATATCCTACCCGCCCAATGGAGTACTCCTTGTAGAGAGGTTTCCATAGGGCGGTTTTTTTATTTGCTCGACGACTATCGTGAGCCTCTTTGTCGAACGCTGTTTCTATATAATCCGTATGCCTTATGCGCTATCGGCATGGGCGTGTGGGCGCTATTTAGACTAAAGTTTAATGGAAAATATAAAGCGTTAAAATAGCGTTTTATGTGATTACAAGTGTTTGAAGTATATGTATTTTTTCTTTGAATGAGAATGCAAATACAGGATTTGAAAAGAGTTTCTCTAACGATGTAGGCGCCAAGAGATTGCGCAAAGCCTGTGCCAATCGCTATGCTGACCGGCCATTTTGTTGCGGCAGCGAACGTGGGAAACACCCCATGCTGGCTAGGTTATAAGCACCATAAAAAAAGCAAAACCTACCTTTATACCACAAGCACGCTGCTAAAAAAATACGCTGACTAGTAGAGGCACGCCCATGAATAGAGGTCTTCACCAGCCTGGCGAGTTTCGCGATAACTGTGGTTTTGGCCTGATTGCCCATATGGAAGGCCAGGCTAGCCACGACTTGCTGAAAACTGCCATTGAATCCCTGACCTGCATGACCCACCGGGGCGGTATTGCTGCCGACGGCAAAACAGGCGACGGCTGCGGTCTGCTGCTTAAAATGCCTACTCCTTTTATGCAGGCGTTGGCCAAAGAGGCATTTGATGCCGAGCTGGGCGACCGCTTTGCCGTGGGCGTGGTATTTCTACCCAACGATGACGCCCGGGAAACACATGCTCGTGACACTCTGGCTCGCGAGCTGGAAGCGCGCGGCCTTAACGTGCTGGGCTGGCGCGATGTGCCGACTGATTCCAGTGTATGTGGCCCCATGGCGTTGGACTGTCTGCCGCGTATTCGTCAGCTATTTGTGCAGCCGGGCCAGGGCGAGCACTTCGACGTTGACCTCTTTATGGCCCGCCGCCGTGCCGAGCAGGCGCTGCGCGATGAAGAGGACTTCTACGTCGCTTCGCTGTCGTCAGAAGTGGTCTCCTATAAAGGCCTGGTAATGCCGGAAGACCTACCGGCGTTCTATCAGGACTTGAACGACCCGCGTCTGGAAACCGCTATCTGCGTTTTCCACCAGCGCTTCTCCACCAATACCGCACCGCGCTGGCCGCTGGCCCAGCCGTTCCGTCTGCTGGCCCACAATGGCGAGATCAACACCATTGAAGCCAACCGTGGCTGGGCAAACTCCCGCAAAGCCAACTTTGTTAACGACCGTCTGCCGGATATTGCCGAGCTGGACGAGATCGTTAACACCACCGGCTCTGACTCCTCCAGCATGGATAACATGCTGGAAGTGCTGCTCACCGGCGGCATGGAGCTACACCGCGCGGTACGCATGATGGTGCCGCCCGCCTGGCAGAACGTAGAGACCATGGACGCCGAACTGCGTGCCTTCTACGAATATAACTCTATGCATATGGAGCCATGGGATGGCCCCGCGGGTGTGGTGATGACCGACGGCCGCCAAGCGGTCTGTATGCTCGACCGTAACGGCCTGCGCCCGGCGCGCTGGGTAATTACCAAAAATGGCTATATCACCCTGGCCTCGGAAACGGGCACCTACGGCTATAAGCCGGAAGACGTCGTCGCCAAGGGGCGCGTTGGCCCTGGGCAAATGCTCGCTGTGGATACCCAGACTGGCGAAGTACTGCACACCTCCGATATCGATGAGCGGTTGAAATCTGCTTATCCCTATAAGCGTTGGTTGAAGCAGGAAGCCAACTATCTGGAGTCGGCGCTGACCGAACTGGCGCGTTTCCAAACCATGGATACCGATGCGCTCAACGTCCAGCAGAAGATGTTCCAGATTAGTTTTGAAGAGCGCGATCAGGTGCTGCGCCCGCTGGCGGAGAGCGGCCAGGAGGCCGTGGGCTCAATGGGTGACGATACGCCTATGGCGGTGCTGTCGAGCCGTCCGCGGCTGCTGACGGATTTCTTCCGTCAGAAATTTGCCCAGGTCACCAACCCGCCCATCGACCCGCTGCGCGAAGCGATCGTGATGTCGCTGGAAACCTGCTGTGGCGCGGAGCTTAACGTCTTCAAAGCGACACCGGAGCACGCGCACCGTTTGATTTTGACCACCCCAGTGCTGTCGCCACGCAAATTCACTGCGCTGGTCAGTCAGGATGATCCCGCCTTTGCCAGCTATACGCTGTCGTTGGGGTATGACCCCGAAGAGCAGAGCTTGCATCAGGCATTAAAGGCTTTATGTGAAGAGGCCGAAGCCCAAGTCCGCGCCGGTAAAGTTATTCTGGTGCTAACGGATGCGGAGTTGGCGAAAGGGCTGATTCCTATTCAAGCCGCCTTGGCGGTGGGCGCAGTTCACACGCATTTGGGCCGTTTGGCGCTACGCCCCAACGCCAATATCGTGGTAGAGACCGGCTACGCTCGCGATGCCCACCAGATGGCGGTGCTGTTTGGCGTGGGCGCTACGGCGGTGTATCCCTGGCTCGCCTATCAGGTCATGGCGGATATGCACCGCACCGGCGAACTGACCGGTAACCCGGCGGATGGTCGCGAAAACTACCGTAAAGGGCTGCAGAAAGGTCTCTTCAAGATCCTCTCGAAAATGGGTATCTCGACGCTGGCCTCCTACCGTGGCTCGATGCTGTTTGAAGCAGTGGGTTTGTCAGACGAAGTCATGGATCTATGTTTCGTAGGCATGGCGTCGCGCATTCAAGGGGCTGGCTTTGCCGAGCTTCAATTGCAGCAAACGCTGGTCGCTAAAGACGCCTGGATTCCCCGCAAGGGCATATCCCAGGGCGGCATGTTCAAGTATGTCCATGGCTATGAGTATCACGCCTATAACCCTGATGTGGTGATGTCACTACAGGCAGCGGTTCAGGAAGGCAGCTACACCAAGTGGAAGAAATTCGCCCAGTTGGTGAACGAGCGGCCGGTGGCCACGATTCGCGACCTGCTCAAGCTCAAACTGGCTGAAACGCCCATTGCGCTGGAGGAAGTAGAGCCGGTTGAAGATCTGCTGCCGCGCTTTGATAGCGCCGGTATGTCGCTGGGCGCGCTCTCGCCGGAAGCCCACGAAGCCCTGGCACAGGCCATGAACGAAGCGGGTGGTCGCTCCAACTCCGGTGAAGGTGGCGAAGACCCAGCCCGTTACGGCACGATTCGTAGCTCGAAAATCAAACAGATCGCCTCCGGTCGCTTTGGCGTTACCCCGGCGTACCTGGTCAATGCAGAAGTGCTGCAGATCAAAGTTGCCCAGGGAGCCAAGCCCGGCGAGGGTGGTCAGTTGCCCGGTGGTAAAGTGAATGAGCTGATTGCCCGGCTGCGCTATGCGGTGCCCGGCGTGACGCTGATTTCACCGCCGCCCCACCACGATATTTACTCTATCGAGGATTTGGCCCAGCTGATCTTTGACCTTAAACAGGTCAATCCGGATGCCCAGGTATCGGTGAAGCTGGTTTCTGAACCGGGGATCGGTACGATCGCCACCGGCGTGGCCAAAGCCTACGCCGACTTGATTACCGTCTCTGGCTACGACGGTGGTACGGCAGCCAGCCCGCTGACCTCAATCAAGCACGCCGGGTCGCCCTGGGAACTGGGGCTGCCAGAAGTGCACCAGGCGCTACGTATCAACGGCCTGCGTGACAAAATTCGCCTACAGACCGACGGCGGCCTGAAAACCGGCCTGGATGTAGTGAAAGCGGCGATTTTAGGCGCTGAGAGCTTCGGCTTTGGCACCGCGCCGATGGTGGCGCTGGGTTGTAAGTACCTGCGCATCTGTCACCTCAACAACTGCGCCACCGGTGTCGCCACTCAAGACGACTTCCTGCGTGGCGAGCACTTCCGCGGCACCGTGGATATGGTCAAAAACTACTTCCGCTTTATCGCCGAAGAAGTGCGCGAGCTGATGGCGGCGCTAGGCGTGCGCCAGCTCACCGACCTGATTGGGCGTACTGATCTGCTGGAAGTGTTGGAAGGTAATACGGCTTCACAGCGTAAGCTCGATCTAACGCCGCTGCTGGCCAATGATTTTGTACCCAAGGATGCGCCACAGTTCTGCAGGGTTAGCCGCAACGTGCCCCACGATCCGGGCGCTAAAAACCAGGAAGTCCTGGCGGCGCTAAAAGATGCCATCGAAAGCCAGTCAGGCGGTGAATTTAACTTCACCATCACCAACTGCGACCGCAGTGTGGGTGCGTTAACCTCTGGTGCGATCGCCAAGCGCTATGGTGAAGAGGGACTGGAAGCAGCGCCGGTCACCGCCAATTTTGTCGGTGTGGCAGGGCAGAGCTTTGGGGTGTGGAACGCCCGCGGCTTAAACCTCTACCTGGAAGGCGACGCCAACGACTACGTTGGTAAAGGTATGAACGGCGGCAGCATCGTGATTGTGCCGCCCAAAGTCAGTCAGTTTGAGAGCCATAAAACCGCCATTATCGGCAACACCTGCCTCTATGGCGCCACCGGCGGTACGCTATTTGCGGCCGGTACGGCGGGCGAGCGTTTTGGGGTGCGTAACTCTGGTGCATCAGCGGTCATTGAAGGCGCGGGTGACCACTGCTGCGAATATATGACCGGTGGTTTGGTCTGCGTACTCGGTGAAACAGGCGTGAACTTCGGTGCGGGCATGACCGGTGGGTTTGCCTATGTGTTGGATGAAGAGCGCACCTTCGTGGACAAGTACAACCACGAATTGGTCGAAATTCACCGCGTTAACACTGAAGCGATGGAGGCGTATCGTCGCCACCTGCGTGAAATGATCGAAGCCTACGTGGCAGCGACGGGTTCCGCGCGTGGGGCGGCTATTTTGGAAGACTTCAGCGACTATGCGCGCCACTTCTGGCTGGTGAAGCCAAAAGCGGCCAGCCTGGGTAGTTTGCTGGATCAGTCTCGGCGTCAGCCGCAATAACCCGCTTATGCCCCTCACGCTGACAGGAGAGAGATCATGGCTAACCGTTTAAATAACGATTTTCAGTTTGTCGATGTGGGTCGCCAAGACCCACAGAAGAAAGATGCCCGCGCCCGTGCTAAAGAGTTTGCGGAAATTTACGAACCGTTCAAACCCACTGATGCGGCCAGTCAGGCGCACCGCTGCCTGCACTGCGGTAATCCGTACTGTGAGTGGAAGTGCCCGGTGCACAACTACATTCCTAACTGGCTACAGCTGGTGGTGGAAGGCAACATCATTGAAGCTGCGGAGCTTTCCCACAAAACCAACTCGCTGCCCGAAGTGTGTGGCCGGGTGTGCCCGCAGGATCGCTTGTGTGAAGGCGACTGCACGCTAAATGACGGCTTTGGTGCGGTAACCATTGGCTCGGTGGAGAAGTACATTACCGATACCGCGTTTGCCATGGGCTGGCGACCGGATATGTCCAAGGTGGTATGGAGTGATAAAAAAGTCGCCATCATTGGCGCAGGCCCGGCGGGCCTCGGCTGTGCGGATATTTTGGCCCGTAACGGCGTGAAGCCAGTGGTATTTGATAAGTACCCGGAAATTGGTGGCCTGCTGACCTTTGGTATCCCCGAGTTCAAGCTGGAAAAGAGCGTGATGGAGCGCCGCCGGGCGGTATTTGAGGAGATGGGCGTCGAGTTCCGCCTGAATACCGAAATCGGCACCGATATCGAGTTTGAGACCCTAATGCAGGAGTACGACGCGGTCTTCCTGGGCATGGGGACTTACAAGTACATGGAGGGCGGCTTCCCAGGTGAAGATCTGCCGGGCGTGTACAAGGCCCTGGATTTCCTGATTGCCAACGTTAACCGCTGCCTGGGCTTTGAAAAAGATCCCAACGATTACATCTCCATGGAGGGTAAGCGTGTGGTAGTGCTGGGCGGCGGCGATACGGCGATGGACTGTAACCGTACCTCGATTCGTCAAAGCGCCACTAGCGTGACCTGTGCGTACCGTCGTGACGAGGGCAATATGCCCGGTTCACGCCGCGAAGTGGCCAATGCCCGTGAAGAGGGCGTGGAGTTTCTGTTCAACCGTCAGCCAGTCGCGGTTGTCGGTGAAGAGAAGGTCGAGGGCGTTAAGGTTGTGCGCACCCGCCTGGGTGAGCCGGACGAAAACGGCCGTCAGCGGCCTGAAGTAGTGCCCGGCTCTGAAGAGATTATTGCGGCAGACGCCGTGATCATCGCCTTCGGTTTCCAGGCCAGCCCAGCGCCGTGGTTCGATAGCGCCAACATCCAGGTCGATGATCGCGATCGCGTTACCGCGCCAGAGCACGGCCAGTACGCGTTCCAAACCAGCAACGAAAAAATCTTTGCCGGTGGCGATATGGTGCGCGGCTCTGACTTGGTGGTCACGGCGATTTACGAAGGCCGCCAGGCGGCGGAAGGTATTCTGGATTACCTGGGCGTGTAGCTCGCGTCTGAGGCATTGAGCAGCACCAGGGATAGGTCGTAGCGAGGGTCTTTTGTCATGGCCGGAAAATGTTCCCAACAATTCCGGCATTTCCTCCATCCATGGCGGTCAGATGACAAAAGTAGCGCCCAGGGATGGGTTCACAGCGCCCTCGCGGAGACCTATCGCTGGTGCGGATGCACAAGTGTGACTGAGCTGAGTAGTTTTGGCTGCTCAGTTCAAATTGAGCCTTAGGTCGTAATCTGCTAGTCTGTCGACCCATCCTGGCGTGGCTTTCTGCCGTGCCTTCTGATCACGTTTCGACAGGTTATCCATGACACGATATATCTTCGTGACCGGCGGCGTTGTGTCCTCTCTTGGCAAGGGCATCGCCTCCGCCTCGCTTGCGGCGATTTTAGAGGCCCGCGGCCTTAAGGTCACCATGCTCAAGCTCGACCCGTACATCAACGTGGATCCGGGCACCATGAGCCCCTTCCAGCACGGTGAGGTGTTCGTCACCGAAGATGGCGCCGAAACCGACCTTGATCTCGGCCATTACGAACGCTTTATCCGTACCAAAATGACCCAGCGCAACAACTTTACGACCGGTCGTGTCTACGAACACGTACTGCGTAAAGAGCGCCGTGGCGACTACCTAGGCGGCACCGTTCAGGTGATCCCGCATATCACTGATGAGATCAAGCAGCGCGTGTACGCGGGCGGCGAAGGCTTTGATGTAGCGCTGGTAGAAATTGGCGGTACCGTCGGTGATATCGAATCGCTACCCTTCCTGGAGTCGATTCGCCAAATTCGTAGCGAGCAGGGCGCCAACCGCGCGCTGTTTATGCACCTGACCCTGGTGCCCTACATCAAAACGGCGGGTGAGACCAAAACCAAACCGACCCAGCACAGCGTCAAAGAGCTGCGCTCTATCGGTATCCAGCCGGATATTCTGATTTGCCGCAGCGAAGTAGAGCTCGAAGAGAGCGAGCGGCGCAAAATCGCCCTGTTCACCAACGTCGAAGAGCGTGCCGTGGTACCGCTTCAGGATGCCGATACGATTTATCGCATTCCATTGATGCTCCACGAACACGGCCTGGACGAGATCGTTTGCGACAAGCTGCGCCTTGAAGCCCCGGAAGCGGATTTGTCCGAGTGGGTGAAGGTGCTGGATGCCAAGCTCAACCCGCTCAAATCGGTCAGCATTGCCATGGTCGGTAAGTACATGGAGCTGCTGGATGCCTACAAGTCGCTCAACGAAGCGCTGATTCACGCCGGTATCCAGGGCCGTATCAAGGTCAACGTCGACTATATTGACTCTGAAGATATCGAGCGCCACGGCACCGAGCGACTGGCGGGTAAAGACGCCATTCTGGTGCCCGGTGGCTTTGGCGAGCGCGGCGTAGAAGGCAAGATTATGACCGCTCAATTCGCCCGCGAAAACAACGTGCCCTATTTAGGCATTTGCCTGGGCATGCAGGTAGCGGTGATTGAGTTCGCCCGTAACGTAGCAGGCTGGAAGGATGCCAACTCTACTGAGTTCACCCACGACACCCAGCATCCGGTTGTCGGCTTGATTACTGAGTGGCTGAGCCCGGAAGGCAAAATCGAGCTGCGCGATGCGGCGTCCGATTTAGGTGGCACCATGCGTTTAGGTGGCCAGGTTTGCCACTTGGCATCGGGTTCTAAAGCACGCGAGGCCTATGGCTCCGAAGAGATTGTGGAGCGCCATCGCCACCGCTTTGAGGTTAATAACCAGTTTATCGATGAGCTTGAAAAAGCCGGGCTGGTTATCTCGGGTAAGAGCGTTGATCAGTCGCTGGTGGAAATGGTCGAGTTGGCGGATCACCCCTGGTACGTGGCCTGTCAGTTCCATCCAGAGTTCACGTCGACGCCCCGTGATGGACACCCACTGTTCTCGGGCTTTGTTAACGCCGCCCTGGATCACAAAACAGCGCGTAGTCGTGCCCATGCGAATGCGCAGGAATAAGAGGGCAAAAGCATGGCTTCTCAAGACCGTTCTCAAGAGCCGTCTCAAGATGGATCGCAAGAGCGTCATATTAACGTTGCCGGCTTAACCGCCGGCAATTCCTTGCCGCTAATGTTGTTGGGCGGTATGAACGTGCTGGAGTCTGCGGATCTTGCCGACGAAGTCGCCCAAGCCTACGTTACGGTGACCCAGAAGCTAGGGTTGCCCTATGTTTTCAAGGCTAGCTTCGATAAAGCCAACCGCAGCTCCATCCACTCCTACCGTGGCCCAGGTATCGAGAAAGGGCTGCAGATTCTTGCCGATATCAAAGCCCGCCACAACGTGCCGATCATTACCGATGTGCACGAACCCTGGCAGGCGCAAGCAGCCGCTGAAGTGGCTGATATTATCCAACTGCCGGCTTTTTTGGCTCGCCAAACCGATTTGGTGGTTGCCATGGCCAAAACCGGCGCCGTCATCAATATCAAAAAGCCGCAGTTTTTGGCGCCCCATGAAATGCGCCATATCCTCAGCAAGTTCCAGGAAGCGGGTAACGACCAACTGATGCTCTGCGAGCGTGGCTCAAGCTTTGGTTATAACAACCTGGTTGTGGATATGCTCGGCTTTGGTGATATGAAGCAGACCGGCTATCCGGTATTTTTTGATGTGACCCATGCGCTGCAACGTCCCGGTGGGCGGGCCGACAGTGCAGACGGGCGCCGCGCGCAGGTGGCGGAGTTAGCGCGTGCAGGTGTGGCTGTCGGCCTTGCCGGGCTGTTTTTAGAGGCCCACCCTGACCCAGACAACGCCAAGTGCGATGGCCCCTGTGCACTACCGCTGGATCAACTAGAGCCGTTTTTAACTCAGCTTGTGCAGCTTGATGCGCTGGTCAAAGGGTTTGAACCACTAACAATTCGCTAAGCTGTTTTTGCTAATCAGAGCGTCGTTGAGTAGGGCGTTATATTAATAACTTTATCTAACTAACAGGAAAGGACACTGCCATGACCAAAATTGTTGCTATCAGTGCGTTGGAAGTGCTGGATTCACGCGGTAACCCCACCGTGCAGGCGCATGTGCGCCTTGCCAGTGGTGCTGTCGGCGAAGCCTGTGCACCCAGTGGTGCCTCGACCGGCTCCCGAGAAGCGTTAGAGCTGCGCGACGGCGATAAGTCACGCTACCTGGGAAAGGGCGTGCTGAAAGCAGTTGATGCGGTCAATGGCAAAATTCGTGATGCGCTGCTGGGTATGGATGCGCGCGATCAGCGCGGCCTGGACGATGCCATGCTGGCGCTGGACGGCACCGAGAACAAAGCGAATCTGGGTGCGAATGCGATTCTAGCGGTTTCCCTGGCCGCTGCTAAAGCCGCCGCTAACGCCAAAGGCGTGCCGCTGTATGCCCATATTGCCGAGCTTTATGGTCAGCCGGGCCAATACAGCATGCCGGTACCAATGATGAATATCATCAACGGCGGTGAGCACGCCGATAATAACGTCGATATTCAGGAGTTTATGGTGCAGCCAGTGGGCGCACCTAACTTCCGCGAAGGGCTTCGCATGGGGGCAGAAATTTTCCACGCGCTGAAAAAAGTGCTCTCGGCGAAAGGCCTCTCCACCTCCGTCGGTGACGAGGGCGGCTTTGCGCCTAACCTGGCGTCAAACGCTGATGCGCTGGCGGTGATTAAACAGGCCGTGGCAGATGCAGGTTACGTACTGGGTAAGGACGTTACCCTGGCGCTGGATTGTGCTTCCTCCGAATTCTATAAAGATGGCCAGTACAACCTTTCCGGTGAAGGTAAAAGCTACGACGCTCAAGGCTTTACCGATTACCTGGCAGGCCTGTGTGCGGACTATCCCATTGTCTCTATTGAAGACGGCATGGATGAGTCGGACTGGGCGGGTTGGAAAGCGCTGACGGATAAGCTGGGTGACAAAGTACAGCTCGTGGGCGATGACCTCTTCGTCACCAACACCAAGATTCTCAAGCGCGGTATTGATGAGCAGATTGGTAACTCTATCTTGATCAAGTTTAACCAGATCGGCTCGCTCTCCGAGACGCTGGATGCCATCAAGATGGCTCAGGATGCGGGTTTTACGGCGGTTATTTCCCACCGCTCCGGCGAAACCGAAGATACCACCATTGCCGATTTGGCAGTGGGTACCTGTGCCGGGCAGATCAAAACAGGTTCTCTGTGCCGCTCCGACCGGGTTGCCAAGTACAACCGTTTGCTGGTGATTGAAGCGGAGCTTGGAGACGTAACCTACCCAGGTTTGAAGGCAATTAAGGGGCAGTAAAAACCAATTGCGAGCGAATTTTTAGAGGCACTTGTAAGAGATGTCTCAAAATTTTGTAAGAGATATCTTACAAATGCCGACGAAATTCGCTCGTTTTGGGTAAGAAATTGCCTAATTTTTCACTAATTTAACTTTAAGTAATTGTTTTTATTGCATTTTATAAAATAAGGCGAGCCGCAAAGGCTCGCCTTTTTGCATTTTGGCTTTGTTGAGAAGCCGCTGTGATATGCCACAATACATTCAGGACTAGGGGAGGCAAGGACGCTTCAGTCAGGATGCAGCGGGATGTAGGTCAGATGCGCCGGGTGATACAGTGAGGTAAGTCCCGGCAAGGATGTCATCTGAGGAGGTTGATCCAGGGAGTGGTCAGAGGAAGTGCTTGGAGCGGGCGGCCTACGGGCCGCCTTTTTTTGTCTGGGGGTTGGGACAACACACTTTTGACGACCCACTGTCGGCAACACAATAAAAAAACCAGCGTGGTCGCTGGTTTTAAAGAGAAGTGCTGATGAATGAACCGCCAGCCTTAGCGCTCTAATTTCTCAAGCTTACCTGGCTTGCCATCCCACTCTTCGGCGTCCGGCAGTGGATCTTTTCTTTCGGCAATGTTCGGCCACACTTCGGCCATTTCAGCGTTAATCTCGATAAAGGCCTCTTGCCCATCCGGCAACTCATCCTCGGAGAATATCGCCTCGGCGGGGCACTCGGGCTCACACAGCGCGCAGTCGATACACTCGTCCGGATGAATGACCAGGAAGTTCGGGCCCTCGTAGAAACAGTCGACCGGGCAGACTTCCACACAGTCGGTGTATTTGCACTGGATGCAGTTCTCGGTAACGACAAACGTCATCTTGCTATCCCTCTTGCAGGGCCGGGGTGCTCCCAGCCATGGTCAATCGTGAATGGTTATAAATCAGCCGTTTTTTATAAGCTAAAAGTTTGAGCGACATTCTAGAGGTGCGCTTACCCCGCGGCAAGCGCCATATGATTCCTGAGCTATCTCTGTGGGTAGCAATGCCAGTACAGGTTTCCGCGAGGGCGCTGTGACCCCGTCCGTGGGCGCTACTTTCGACGGTTCTGTCGAAAGACCCTCGCTCCAACCTGCAATGGCAATAGAAGCTCACTTATGGCCTTCCAAGTTTATGAGTACTATTAGATCAGGTCTCGCCACTGATACAACAGTGACAATGCTTCCCGCGGTGTTAAATCATCTATATCGACGTTTTCCAACGCCTCGACCACCGGATGCGGCGCGGCGGCGAACAGATCGTTTTGCTGGGGAGCGGTTCTTGGCGCCTGCGCCGTGTTATCTACATCGCGCTGTTCCAGGGTCATCAGCTTTTCACGGGCGCGTTTGATCACGTGACCAGGAACCCCCGCTAACTGCGCCACCTGTAAGCCGTAACTTTGGCTTGCCGGGCCTGCCTCTATGCGGTGCATAAACACAATGCTATCGCCATGCTCGGTGGCCGTGAGGTGAATATTGGCCACGCCTTCCATATGCTCAGGCAGCGCCGTCATTTCAAAGTAGTGGGTCGCGAATAGGGTTAGCGCACGCCCCTTGGCGAGATGCTCCGCACTTGCCCAGGCCAGGGATAAACCGTCAAAGGTGCTGGTGCCACGGCCAATCTCATCCATCAGGATCAAACTTTGCTGGGTGGCGTTGTGCAGAATATTGGCGGTTTCAGTCATCTCCACCATAAAGGTAGAGCGTCCGCCCGCCAAGTCATCCGATGAGCCAATGCGGGTAAATATTCGATCCAGTGGGCCGATCTCTGCGGCATCTGCGGGCACGAAGCTACCGCAGTGGGCCAGTAGGGCGATGAGCGCCGTCTGACGCATATAGGTCGATTTACCGCCCATATTGGGGCCAGTAATAATTAACATATGCTGGTCAGGATTGAGTGCCACGTCGTTAGGCACAAAGGGCGTCTCGCTCACCTGCTCGACCACCGGGTGACGCCCCGCGTTGATTTGAATGCCGGTGGTTTCCGTGAGTGTCGGGCGCACCCAATTTAGCGCCTCGGCGCGTTCGGCAAAGGCGCACAGAACGTCCAGCTCCGCCAGGGCTTGGGAGGTGCTCTGTAGCGCGTGAAGAGTATTGTTGAGATCGCCCAGTAGGCGGTCATAGAGCCATTTTTCACGGGTGAGCGCTCGTGACTTGGCCGACAGCGCCTTATCTTCAAACTCTTTGAGCTCGGGAATAATAAACCGCTCAGCGTTTTTTAGCGTTTGACGGCGGATATAGTCGGCAGGCGCCTGCTGAGCCTGGGAGCGCGGCAGCTCGATAAAGTAGCCGTGTACCCGGTTGTAGCCCACTTTGAGGTTGGCAAGGCCCGTGCGCTCGCGCTCGCGAAGCTCTAGCTGAATAAGGTAGTCACCAGCGTTCTCGGCCATGCCACGATGCTCATCGAGCTCAGCATCAAAACCGTCGGCAATCACACCGCCATCACGGATCACCACCGGCGGGTTTTCCACCAGCGCGCGGCTGAGCATATCGGCCATTTCCGGGTAGGGGCGAATATGCGGGCGCAGGTTGTCCAAAGCGCTGCCGCTCTCTACCTCGCTGAGCTGCTGCTCCAGTTCCGGCAGCGTTACCAAGGCATCGCGCAGGCGCGCCAAATCTCGTGGGCGAGCGCTATACAAGGCTACGCGAGCGAGAATGCGCTCCACGTCGCCCACCGCGCTTAACGTTTCGCGCAGTGGCATATAGGCGGCATCCAGGCTTAACAGCGCCACACCTGCATGGCGCCCCTGCACGATGTCGCGTTGGCGTAGCGGGCGGTTGAGCCAGCGCTTGAGCAGCCGCGAACCCATGGCGGTGGTGCAGGTATCCAGCACGCTGGCCAGGGTGTTATCGCTGCTGCCGCCCAGGTTGATATCGATTTCCAGATTACGGCGGCTGGCAGCGTCGATCACCACCGCATCATCGCGGTTCTCAACGCTGATGGCGGTCACGTGGGGCAGGCGCGAGCGCTGGGTATCCCGGGCATAGTCGATCAGTACCCCCGCAGCAATCAGCGCCGTGGTTAAGTGCGCGCAGCCAAAGCCGCGTAAATCCTGCACTTCAAACTGGTCGCAGAGGCTGCGAGTAGCGCTCTCCAAGTCAAACAGCCACTCCCCCTGGCGGCGCAGGCTGCGCTTTTGCGACCAGGCATCGGGTAGCGTCAGACTTTCGGGCACCAGCAGTTCGGCGGGGGAGAGGCGTGTGAGCTCTGCCAGCATCTCCGCTTCGCTCTCCACTTCCAGCACGTTAAAACGCCCGCTGGAGAGCTCCAGCCAAGCAAGGCCCCAGCGCTCTTTTCCTGGGGCAACGGAGACCAAGACGTTGTCACGACGTGCATCGAGCAGCGCTTCATCGTGGAGCGTACCGGGGGTGACGATACGCACCACCTGGCGCTCGACGGGGCCTTTGCTGGTGGCGGGATCGCCAATCTGTTCACAAATAGCCACCGACTCGCCGCCAGCGACCAGGCGCGCGAGATAACCCTCAGCGCTATGGTAGGGTACGCCCGCCATGGGAATCGGTTTGCCGCCCGACTGGCCGCGCTGGGTAAGGGTAATATCCAGCAGTGCGGCGGCGCGCTTGGCATCGTCGAAAAACAGTTCGTAAAAATCCCCCATGCGGTAGAACAGCAGTACCTCGGGGTGCTCGCGTTTGATCTTTAAATACTGGGTGATCATTGGCGTGTTGGGGGGAATGGCCTGTGACATGGGCGTCCTGGTTGAGCGTGGCGCAAGCCATCTCGGCTTACGGCATGGGCAATTTCTTTAAGCAAGCTAAACGCAGTATTCTACGCTGAACAGACGACACACTTGAAGGAGCGACGATAGTGCCCAGCGAAACTAGCCTGAAAAATCTTGATTTAACCCTGTTGGCTCAGCGGCTAGGGCGGCTGTGTAAGCAGTTGGATGTGGAAGTGACCGCCGCGGAGTCATGCACAGGGGGCGGCATTGCCAGCGCTATCACCTCCACTGCGGGAAGCTCTGCTTACTTTACGACCGGCTATGTGACCTATTCGAATGCGGCTAAAACACGCTTGTTAGGCGTGCCTGACGCCACGCTGGCCGAGCACGGTGCGGTAAGCGAAGAAGTGGTTAATGCCATGGTCGCAGGGGCCTGCCGTGAAAGTGGTGCAGGATTGGCCGTTGCCGTTAGCGGCGTGGCTGGCCCGGATGGCGGCAGCGATGCGAAGCCAGTGGGGACGGTTTGGCTGGCCTGGGGAGATAGTGCTGCCCAGGAGGCTGAGTGTTTTCACTTCCCTGGCGATCGCCAGGCTGTTCGAGAGCAGGCGGTACGTCAGGCCTTGGTAGGGCTGGTGGCGCGCCTGAATGAGCGGGAAAAGGCGAGCAAGACGCACTAGTGGTAAGGAAAAGTCGCTTATCCAGAAAGGCGCATAAGAAAATAGATGAGAGAAAGCGTGATCAAGGATTTGTTTACGGCGTAATCTTTGGCATACTACTGGCTAATTATACAGCTTGTTATGAGGAATCACTGCATGGCTCAGGATGACAACCGCACTAAAGCGCTAAACGCTGCACTCACCCAAATCGACCGTCAGTTTGGCAAGGGCACCGTCATGCGTCTCGGCGACGCGCCGCGTGTCGTCATGCCGTCGGTTTCCACCGGTTCATTGGGTCTGGATATCGCCCTTGGTATCGGCGGCCTGCCGTTTGGCCGCGTGTGCGAAATCTTTGGCCCGGAGTCGTCGGGTAAAACCACCCTGACCCTCTCGGTGATTGCTCAGGCGCAAAAACAAGGCAAAGTGTGTGCCTTCGTGGACGCCGAGCATGCCCTTGACCCCAGCTACGCCGAAAAGCTGGGCGTTAACCTGGATGACCTGTTGGTTTCCCAGCCGGACACCGGCGAGCAGGCGCTTGAAATTACCGACATGCTGGTTCGCTCCGGCGGTGTTGATGTAATTGTTATCGACTCGGTCGCGGCGTTGACGCCGCGTGCTGAAATAGAAGGCGAAATGGGTGACTCCCACGTCGGCCTGCAAGCGCGTTTGATGTCTCAGGCGCTGCGTAAAATCACTGGTAATATCAAGAACGCCAACTGCCTGGTGATCTTCATCAACCAGATCCGCATGAAAATTGGTGTCATGTTTGGTAGTCCTGAAACCACCACGGGGGGGAACGCGCTTAAGTTCTACTCCAGCGTGCGTTTGGATATCCGCCGCACCGGCTCGGTGAAAGTGGGTGATGAAGTCACTGGTAACGAAACCCGCGTGAAAGTAGTCAAAAACAAGGTGGCGCCGCCGTTCCGTCAGGCTGAGTTCCAGATTCTATACGGCAAGGGGATCTATCACGCCGGTGAGGTCATTGATCTGGGCGTGCAGTGCAACCTCGTCGACAAAGCCGGTGCCTGGTACAGCTATAAAGGTAAGAAAATCGGTCAGGGTAAAGCCAATTCAGCGCTCTACCTGGAAGAGCACCCCGAAATTATGCTCGAAATCGAAACGCAGATTCGTGAGCAGCTCTTGGCCAAGCCTGATCCTAAAAAGGAGAAGGAAGATGCGCCTGCCGAAGCAGCAGCAGAATTGGATGCGGGCGATGACGATCTGCTCTAAGACGATGCTAGCGAAGCCGATATTAGCGAAGAGCATCTGATGGCCTTTAGCTCCCAGCGCGATGCCACACCCCGTGACATCGCCATTGGCTTACTGGCTCGGCGCGAATACTCCCGCGCCGAGCTTGCCCAGCGGTTGAAGAAAAAAGCCTTCGACGATGCGGCTATCGATGAGTGCTTGGACTCCTTGGTTGAGCAGGGACTGCAGTCTGACGCGCGCTTTGCGGCTAGTTTCGTACGCACGCGTATTCTGCGTGGCCAAGGCGTTATTCGTATTAAAGGCGAGTTGCGCCAGCGCGGCGTTGACCAGGAGACCCTTACCACCGCTTTTGAAGAGGTGGAGGAGGGCGAGCAGGTCGACTGGTTTGAGCTAGCCCGGGAAACCCTGGCGCGGCGTTTTGATAGCCCTGGTGATTCCCCAAAAGAGCGCGCTAGACGCGAGCGCTTTCTCGCCAACCGCGGCTTCGATTTTGAGCAAATTCGCTACGCGCTCTCCTGCCTCTAATACGTTTTCTACAGCCCGTAACCCTTCCCCTCTTACATTTCTAATAGCGCTCTAATACGCTTGTTCATCTGGCTGTCCACACAGCTGTTTGCCATTCTGCCACTAAGTCCGGCTTTAGTCGTTTGACAACTGCGCTATAATGGCTGCTTTGCGACCCCTGAGGGTAGCGGTGACAGCGCCCTGGGACATCACGCTTTCTTGTTACGGATACCCTATGAAGAGCGCAGAACTCAGACAGGCCTTTCTTGAATACTTTGCAGAGCAGGGGCACACCATCGTGCCAACAGGGTCATTGGTGCCTGGCAACGATGCCACCCTACTGTTCACGAATGCAGGTATGGTGCCTTTTAAAGACGTCTTTTTAGGCCGCGACCCGCGCCCCTATGTGCGGGCGACTTCCGCCCAGCGCTGCGTGCGAGCCGGTGGTAAACATAATGATTTAGACAACGTGGGCTATACCGCGCGCCACCATACCTTTTTTGAAATGCTGGGCAACTTCAGCTTCGGTGATTACTTCAAGCACGACGCCATTCGTTTCGCTTGGCAGTTTCTCACTGAGCGGCTTGGGCTGCCTGCAGACAAACTATGGGTTACCGTCTTTACGGAAGATGACGAGGCCTACAACATTTGGGCTGACGATATTGGCGTGCCTCACGAGCGCATTGCGCGTATCGGAGCAAAGGATAATTTCTGGCAGATGGGTGATACCGGTCCTTGCGGCCCCTGTTCGGAGATCTTTTTTGATCACGGCCCTGAAGTGTGGGGTGGCCCGCCGGGAACGCCGGAAGAGGACGGTGATCGTTTTATAGAAATCTGGAACCTGGTCTTCATGCAGTTTGATCGTGATGCCCAGGGCACGCTCAACCCGCTGCCGAAACCCTCTATCGATACCGGTATGGGCTTGGAGCGTGTCGCCGCTGTCATGCAAGGCGTGCACTCCAACTACGAGATAGACCTGTTCCAGAATCTGTTGAAAGCCGCTGCCAAAGCGACCGGGCACCCGGACACCTCGACACCTTCGCTGCGCGTCATTGCCGACCATATCCGCTCCTGCGCCTTTCTGATTGCCGATGGCGTACTGCCTTCCAACGAAGGGCGTGGCTATGTGCTGCGTCGGATCATTCGCCGTGCGATTCGTCACGGCCATAAGTTGGGTGCGGTAGAACCGTTCTTTCATAAGTTGGTGGCAGCGCTGGACGCTGAGATGGGCGATGCCTATCCGGAACTGCGTGAAGCGAGCGATCAAATCGCCCGCGTGCTGCTAAAAGAAGAGGAGCAGTTCGCACGCACCTTGGATCATGGTATGGGGCTTTTGAATGCGGCCTTGGCTGAGTTGGACGGCAAGGTGCTGCCGGGTGAGACCGTCTTCAAGCTTTACGATACCTATGGTTTTCCGTTCGACCTCACCGCCGATGTGTGCCGAGAGCGTGGCGTTACCCTGGACGAAGAGGGCTTTCAGCAGGCTTTAGAGGCCCAGCGTGAGCGTGCACGGGCGGCCAGCCAGTTTGGAGCCGACTATAGCGCCTCTATCGAGTTGGAGGGTGAGACGGCCTTTACCGGCTACGACCGTTTGGAAGACCAGGCCAAGGTTACCGCGCTGGTCGACAGCGAAGGCAACGCCCTGGCCACTCTGGAGGCGGGGCAGAAGGGCATCGTGGTACTGGATCGCACGCCATTTTATGGCGAGTCTGGTGGGCAGGTGGGCGATACGGGCTACCTGTATGTCGATGGTGGTCGTTTCCAGGTTACCGATACCCAAAAGAGTAGTGGTCATCATCTGCACCAGGGCATGATGGTCGAAGGCTCGCTAAGCATTGGTGCCAGCGTGCGCGGTGAAGTAGACGCCAGTCTCCGCACTGCCACCCTCCGCAATCACTCGGCCACCCACCTGCTGCATCAAGCGCTGCGCATGGTGCTGGGTGACCACGTGCAGCAGAAAGGCTCGTTGGTCAACGCCGAGCGGCTGCGTTTCGACTTTAGCCACTTCGAGCCGATGACTCCCGAACAACTGGAAGAAGTCGAGCGTCTGGTCAACGAGCAGATACTGGCTAACGCGCCCACCAAGGTCGAGCAGATGAGCCTCGATCAAGCCAAGGCCAAGGGGGCGGCAGCGCTGTTTGAGGCCAAGTACGCCGAGAATGTGCGTGTGCTGACCATTGGTGCCGACGACTTCTCTATCGAGTTGTGCGGTGGTACCCACGTGGCGCGCAGTGGCGATATTGGCTGCTGTCATGTGATGAGCGAGGTAGGTATTGCTTCCGGCGTGCGCCGTATTGAAGCGATCACCGGCGAAAATGCGCTGGCCTACTTCCGCGAGCAGGAAGCCCGCCTTGAACGCTTAGGCGAGCGTTTGAAGACCAAGCCTGAGCAGGTTGAAGCCCGGGTAGAGTCACTGGTTGAGCGTAACCGCAGCCTGGAAAAAGAGCTTGAGCAGCTCAAAGCCAAGCTGGCCAGCGCCGCGGGTAGCGACATGCTCAGCCAGGTACAAGAGATCAACGGCGTTAAGCTGCTGGCGACACAGTTGGATGGCGTGTCGGGCAAAGATCTACGTGGCATCCTTGATCAGCTTAAAAACAAGCTAAGCTCCGGAGTGATTATCCTCGGCGTTGCTGACCAGGCGGCGGGCAAAGTAAGCCTGATCGCTGGGGTAACCCAAGACCTGACCGGTCGAGTGAAAGCCGGTGAGCTGGTGAACCATGTTGCCTCGCAGGTGGGAGGAAAGGGCGGAGGCCGCCCCGATATGGCTCAAGCGGGAGGTAGTCAACCCGACGCCTTGCCGGATGCGTTGAAGAGCGTACCGGTATGGTTGGAAAACGTACTTAGCTAAACCTCTGGGCCGGTGGCATTATTGTCACCGGCCTTATTTATTTAAATACAACTTCACCCTCCATTCCCGAACGCATAGGAAAAACGGCATATGGCACTATACGTACAGAAGTTCGGCGGCACTTCGGTGGGCTCTGTCGAGCGTATCAAGGCCGTAGCGGAAAAGGTTAAGGGTTTCCGCGACCAGGGGCATCAGGTAGTCGTCGTGGTCTCCGCCATGAGCGGCGAAACTAACCGCCTTACCGATATGGCGCAAGCGCTGAATGAAGATCCCGCGCCGCGTGAGATGGATATGCTGCTGTCCACTGGTGAACAGGTGACTATTTCACTGCTTGCCATGGCGCTTCAACAGATCGGCGTGCCAGCCACTTCGCACACTGGCGCTCAGGTAGGTATTCATACCGATAGTGCCTATACCAAGGCACGTATCCAGCGTATTGAAACCGAAGACCTGAAGGCCGATCTGGACGCTGGACAGGTCGTGGTTGTGGCCGGGTTCCAAGGGGTCGATGAAGACGGCAATATTACCACCCTGGGCCGCGGTGGTTCCGACACCACTGGGGTGGCGTTAGCCGCCGCACTAGGCGCCGATGAGTGCCAAATTTACACCGATGTTGATGGGGTTTACACCACCGACCCCCGTGTATGCTCCAAAGCCCAGCGCCTAACGAGTATCACCGTCGAAGAGATGCTGGAGTTGGCCAGTCTCGGCTCTAAAGTGCTGCAGATCCGTGCGGTAGAGTTTGCCGGTAAATACAACGTACCCCTACGGGTGCTGTCTAGCTTTGAAGATGGCCCCGGTACCCTAATTGTCGCAGAAGCAGACCAAGACGAGGACGCTATGGAAGAACCACTGATCTCCGGTATCGCCTTTACCAAAAATGAAGCAAAATTAACCCTGCTTAATACCCCGGACGTGCCAGGCGTTGCATCACGTATCCTGGGCCCGATTGCAGATGCCAATATCGAAGTTGATATGATCGTGCAGAACGTGGCGCCGGCCGGTGACTATACCGACTTTACCTTTACGGTTGCTAAAGGCGATTACAAGGCCACTAAAAAGCTGCTCGAAGAGACGGTGATTCCTGATTTAGGCGGCGGTGAACTGCGTGGCGATGATAATATTGCTAAGGTTTCTTTAGTGGGTGTGGGTATGCGTTCTCATGCGGGTGTCGCATCGAAAATGTTCCGCGTACTCGCCGACGAAAACGTCAATATCCGTATGGTCTCTACTTCTGAGATTAAAATCTCGGTTGTTATTGATGAGAAGCATATGGAACTTGCCGTTAACGCGTTACACAAAGCTTTTGGTTTAGATAAGGCAGATATCGAATCTGAATAACATTTATGCCTTAAACCTTCTACGCTGAAGGGGTACTTACTGCCGTGTGGTGGTGAGCTTTCTTTCAACGGGAGGTATAAGGTGTCATGGAGCCGGAGTCATTGGTGACAGGCAGCACTATGCCGCATAATGGCAGGGTGTTGCCTCCGGCTGACATATCCCGTTGCATAAAACGTCTGAAAAGGAGATCAGCCATGCTCATCCTAACTCGCCGTGTTGGCGAAACCCTGATGATCGGTGATGAAATCACCGTCACCGTGCTAGGTGTGAAAGGCAATCAAGTACGTATTGGTGTTAATGCGCCGAAAGATGTGGCAGTTCACCGTGAAGAGATTTACCAGCGTATTCAGCGTGAAAGAAATAGCGAAGACGAAGTGGAATAAGACTCGCGGGCTCGCAAAATGAACCGATGCTTAAAGCGTAAGCTTATATGTAAGATATGGCCGGTGCGAAAAAAATCCGTAGAAGACTAGACACAAGAAGGCTAAATCGGTAATATTCGCGCCGTGCCGTTAAGGAGAGGTGGCCGAGTGGCTGAAGGCGCTCCCCTGCTAAGGGAGTATAGGGTTTATAGCCCTATCGAGGGTTCGAATCCCTCTCTCTCCGCCAACTGCACGTTAGAAGGTATGCGCCCGTAGCTCAGCTGGATAGAGTACCTGACTACGAATCAGGGGGTCGGAGGTTCGAATCCTCCCGGGCGCGCCACCTTGCTAAAGAAAAGATGTTCGATGAAAGCAGATGGTAGCCATCTGTAAGTTAAAGCGCTTAAGAATGTAAGTGCCAAAAACGTTAGATGTAACATTACGCGCCCGTAGCTCAGCTGGATAGAGTACCTGACTACGAATCAGGGGGTCGGAGGTTCGAATCCTCCCGGGCGCGCCAGATTCCAAAACCCGCTCTCTTCATTGAGGGCGGGTTTTCTGTTTCCAGTCTGAACGCCTATTTCTTACTTTATCGCCTGTTTCCAGCCTGACCGGCTAAGGCTCGCACCCCGGTCTTGCGATCGTGTGTAGCGCCCCCGCTTTGCGGTAGGGCGCTTTTTTTTGCCTGTTGGCTGGTGGGAGGGTCGAAGGTGGTTATGCCAATACGGCGTGCTGTTCGTCGACAATCAGGCTGTCGAGCAGTTGATCCAGTTCAGTGAGCCGCTTCACACGCTGAAAATTCTGTTCAGCTTCACTACTGCCCTGGCGCATTTGGGCGAGCCACTGCTTTACCAGGGAGACCACGACGCGGTCTGGTAGCTGTTGGCGCTGAAGTGCGGCGTACTCTTTGAGCACATTGGCGCGCATTGCCCAGCTGCTTTCTGGCAGTCGCTCGCCGGTTTGCAGCCAGTGGCGGATGCGTGGTGCCAGCCAAGGGTCGGCCAGGGCACTCCGTCCCAGCATTACGTCGCGGCACCCTGACAGAGTGCGGGCTTTCCAGTAATCTTCCAGCGTCCAAATATCGCCGTTGGCGACCACGGGAATGCTCACCTGGCGGCGAATTTTGCCGATCCATTCCCAGTGTGCCGGTGGGCGGTAGCCCTCGTCTCGAGTGCGTGCATGCACCACCAGCTGGGCGGCACCTCCTGCCTCGGTGGCCTGGGCGCAGGTAACCGCCAGGCGGCGGTTCGCGAAGCCCAGGCGAATTTTGGCAGTCACAGGGATTTCCCCCTCTAAAGCGTCATGAACAGCTTTGACCGCTTGATAGACGCGCTCAGGCTGGCGTAGCAGCGAAGCACCGCCGTCGTGACGATTGACCAGCTTGGCGGGGCAGCCAAAATTGAGATCGACGCTCACCGCGCCCAGGCTAAGTGCCTGTCGCGCATTGGCCGCCAGGGCTGCTGGGTCAGAGCCCAGCAGCTGTAAGTGCACGGGAATGCCACTTGGCGTTGCCACAGACGGTTGCGCAAGCTCCGGGCAGTGCTTATAAAACACTCTGGGTGGCAGACGGGTATCAACAACGCGGACAAACTCCGTGACGGTCCAGTCGAATCCCGCATGGCGGGTCAACAGATCGCGGGTCAATGCGTCGATGACACCTTCCATAGGGGCTAGGCCGATTCTGCCGTTATGTAGTAAATTAACAACCATGACTTCCACTATCGCGCCATTGCATTCTATTCTGGGTGTGGCAGGTTAGTGTATTCCTCTTACTGCGCCAAGCGCCTTTCACCGTATTGGCGTAATGATGTGCGTAACAGTGGTGATTGAGCTGTGCTTCAAGACACCTAGCTTCAAGGAGAGCGCCTTATGCAGGATCTGGAACTATTGCAAGATGGATTAACGTTAATGGCGCTCGGAATGGGCGTAGTCTTTGTTTTCCTTACGATTTTGGTCATTAGCGTTACGCTGATGTCGAAGCTTATTGGGCGTTTTCAACCCGTTCCCGCTGCGGTTGATACGAGTAAGAAAGCGTCGCCCTCATCGCCCCCCGCAGCGCAAAATGACGAGGTTATGGCTGTGATCAGTGCTGCAGTGCACCGTTATCGTTCAGCTCGGCGTCGCTAACTTTCTCAATTTTTTTCATTTCAGCCCTCTTTTGGCTATTTTTTTGTTATTTTTACTACAAACTTACAACTCTACTACGGTGAGCCAAGACCATGAATGAACAAAAACGCCCACTAGGCATTACTGATGTCGTGCTGCGCGATGCCCATCAATCGCTGTTTGCCACGCGTATGCGCCTGGACGATATGCTGCCGATCGCCGAAAAGCTGGATCGCGTTGGCTACTGGTCGCTGGAAACCTGGGGGGGAGCCACCTATGACGCCTGTATCCGCTATTTGGGTGAAGACCCATGGGAGCGCATTCGTGCTTTGAAAGAGGCTATGCCTAACACGCCTCAGGCTATGCTGTTGCGTGGCCAGAACCTGCTGGGCTACCGTCACTACGCGGACGACGTTGTCGATAAGTTTGTCGAGCGGGCGAAAACCAATGGCGTTGACGTCTTCCGCGTTTTCGATGCCATGAACGATCCGCGTAATCTTGAGCGCGCTATCCAGGCGGTGCGTAACGTGGAAGGCCACGCCCAGGGCACCATCTCTTACACCGTGAGCCCGGTACATACCCTGGATAGCTGGGTTGATCTCGCTAAAACCATTGCCGGTTTGGGCGCAGATTCATTGGCTATCAAGGATATGGCGGGGCTATTGACGCCCTATACGGCGTTTGATCTGGTCACCCGGCTCAAGAAAGAGCTGTCGATTCCAGTACACCTGCATTGCCATGCTACTACCGGCCTCTCAACGTCGACTATTTTGAAGGCGGTAGAAGCGGGCATCGATAACGTCGATACCTCGATCTCGTCCATGTCGATGACCTATGGTCACAGTCCCACCGAGTCCGTGGTGGCAATGCTGAAGGACACTGGCCGGGATACCGGTCTGGATCTTGAACTGCTGGAGGATATCGCCGGCTACTTCCGTGAAGTGCGTAAAAAGTACGCCGCCTTTGAAGGCTCGCTACGCGGTATTGACTCGCGCATTCTGATTGCTCAGGTGCCGGGTGGCATGCTGACCAATATGGAAGGCCAGCTCAAAGAGCAGGGCGCGGGCGACAAGCTGGACGACGTGTTGAACGAGATCCCCCGCGTGCGCGAAGACCTTGGCTTTATTCCGTTGGTGACACCCACCTCGCAAATCGTCGGCACCCAGGCGGTGATGAACGTGATGATGGGCGAGCGCTACAAGTCGATCTCCAAAGAAGTGCAGGCGCTGCTCAAAGGTGAGTACGGTGCCGCGCCAGCACCCTTTAATGCCGAGCTGCAAAAGCGCGTGCTGGAAGGCGGGGAACCGATAACCTGTCGCCCGGCGGATAACCTGTCGCCGGAAATGGATAGATTGGCCAGTGAGCTCAAAGAGAAGGTCAGCGCTGAGGGAATCCGCTTGGCCGAAGGTAAGCGCGAAGTGGATGACGTCCTGACTTACGCGCTCTTCCCGCAGATTGGCTTGAAGTTCCTGAAAAACCGCGACAATCCAGACGCTTTTGAGCCTGCTCCCCAAGTGGCTGAAGCCAGCGCAGAGAAGGCGCCCGTCAAGGCGGAAAGCAAAGCGCCGGTCGCAAGCCAAGGCCCGGAAACCTATACCGTTAAGCTCAACGGCAAAGCCTTCGTGGTGGAAGTTTCTGAAGGCGGTGAGCTGGGCGAAGTGCAGGAGCAAACTGCATCTGGCACAGCGTCGGCACAGCCATCCTCTAGCGAAGCGCCTGCGCCGAGCGGTGGCGGTAGTGGAGAAAGCATCGATGCGCCGCTGGCAGGCAATATCTTCAAGGTTAATGTTCGCCCTGGCGACAGCGTCGCAGAAGGTGACGTGGTGATCATCCTGGAAGCGATGAAAATGGAAACCGAAGTGCGCGCCAGCAGTGCGGGCACTGTGTCTAAGGTTAACGTCAGCGAAGGCGATAGCGTTGCCGTAGGCGACACGCTGATCGAGCTCTAAGGGCCCCCGGTAATGGATAAAAAGTAATGGATAAATTAGTAACGTTATGGGAAGGCTCGGGGCTCTACAACCTGGAGCTTGGCCAAGCGGTCATGATGATAGTGGGGTTACTGCTGCTCTACCTGGCCATCTATAAGAAGTTTGAGCCACTGCTGCTGGTGCCGATTGGCTTTGGCGGTATTCTAGCCAATATCCCCGAAGCGGGGCTGGCGATTTCAGCGCTCGACCAAGCGATTGAGGTGGCGAAACCTGCCGTGCTACAGCAAATGGCGGCAGCGCTAGGCGCGACGCTGGATCCACTAGCCAATGCGGAAGCTTGGCGGGAATCGTTAAAAGCGATTGCCCACGATGGTGTCGCACCGGATCAAGTGCGCGCCGCCCGGGATATTGCCGTGGGCGTTGGGTATAGCGATGGCATGCTCTACAGCTTCTATAAAGTCGCGATTGGCTCAGGTATTGCCCCGCTGATTATCTTTATGGGTGTGGGCGCCATGACGGACTTCGGCCCGCTGCTGGCCAACCCGCGCACGCTGTTTTTAGGCGCGGCGGCTCAGTTTGGCATTTTTGCCACCCTGTTTGGCGCTGTAGCGCTAAGCTCGATGGGGGTCATGGATTTCTCGCTTAACCAGGCCGCCGCCATTGGTATTATTGGCGGTGCTGATGGCCCGACCTCTATCTATGTCTCCAGCGTGCTGGCACCGGAGTTGCTGGGGGCTATCGCCGTGGCTGCCTATGCCTATATGGCGTTAGTGCCGCTGATTCAGCCGCCCATTATGCGTCTACTGACCAGTGATAAAGAGCGTCAAATCAAGATGACGCAGCTGCGGCCGGTCTCAAAATTGGAAAAGATTGTCTTTCCGCTGGTGCTGTTGATTTTGGTGGCGCTGTTTCTGCCCGATGCAGCTCCGCTGCTGGGTATGTTCTGCTTCGGTAATTTAATGCGCGAATGCGGCGTAGTCGAACGCTTGTCAGATACCGCGCAAAACGCCCTGATCAATATCGTCACCATAATCCTTGGTCTGTCAGTGGGCTCCAAGCTGATGGCCGAGAGTTTTCTCTCGTTTGAGACGCTGGGGATATTAGGCCTTGGCATTGTCGCCTTTGGCATCGGTACGGCCGCTGGGGTACTGATGGCCAAGCTGATGAACCTGGTGAGCAAAATGCCCATCAACCCCTTGATCGGTGCTGCGGGCGTTTCCGCCGTACCTATGGCGGCGCGAGTGGCGAACAAGGTGGGGCTGGAGTCCAATCCGCATAACTTCCTGCTGATGCACGCGATGGGCCCCAACGTGGCGGGGGTTATTGGGTCAGCAGTGGCGGCCGGGGTAATGATTAAATACCTGGGTTAATGTTGAACGAGTGAATAAATAAGCGCGGTGTACTGACACTTGCAGTATGTCGCGTTTTTTTTGATGGGCTATTCCGACGGGCTATCTAGTTAGTGAGAATACCGATAGCGCTCTTCAAGCGGTTTTCTAACGGGGCAAGATCAAGCGGGCAGTCCCTTGGCCAGCCAATGGTTAGACGCACGCCATCAGCATCGTAGTCGGCTTGTTCAATAGGGACATCGCGCTCTTCGCACCAGGTGCGGGCAATTGCTTCATTGGCAAAGGTGAGGCGCAGAGTGTAACTATCGCGCTCAACGACTTCCCGGGTAGGCAGCGTCTCAAGGGCATGGCTAACCGCCTGAGCGTAAGCGCGGGCTAAGCCGCCGGTGCCCAGCTTGGTGCCACCAAAATAACGAATGACCACACAGCCGATCTGGCCTAGTTGGCTGCCCTGGAGAACCTGATACATGGGTCGGCCAGCGGTGCCGCCAGGCTCGCCATCATCGGAAAAGCCAATCAGGTTTTGCTCGCCGGGTGGCCCGGCAATGTAAGCAGTGCAGTGGTGGCTGGCAGTAGGGTGCGCATTTTTCGCCGCAGTCAGCAGGTTGGTGAATGCATCGATATCAGGGGCGTGGCACATCCAGGTGATAAACTGGCTTTTTTCGACTTCGATGTCAGCCGTATGCCATGACCCAATGGGTAGCTCGGGAACCCGATAGCGCATTAATGCTCCGTGAAGGTAGTCTCACTTTTCACACCCATTACCATGCCGAGTACCTGAATATCCCGGTTATGCAAAAATAGCGCTGGCTGCAACGTATCCTCTGGCCATAACTCTACGCCAAAGCGGCTGATAGAGAGCTGCCTCAAGGCAATTGTTTGCTGGTTAATTTCGGCAACGGCGGTTTCTGTCTGGGTATCGTGTTGATAGCGCCGGATAATAATGACATCGCCATCGAACAAGTTGCAATCACACAGTGCGTTGCCGCGCACTTTGAGTGCATAGGTGTTGCGTCGAGTAACGCTAGGTGCAGTCGCGTAAGGGCGCAGTGCCGGTTGTCTGTGGCCGAACGTAGCGGTAGGTGCTGCCATCGATAGGGTCATTAGGAAATCTCCATTGCATGTTCTTTCATACAGTGTTTCTCATTGTAGACCTGTTTTTGCATACAGTGCTAGAGATAATTGGTCTTACGACATATTGATGGAGATCACGCTGCGACCCAGCGCCGCATTGTGTGAGTGGCGAGAAAGGGGCTTTACGTGTAGAGTTCGACGCGAAATCAATATGCCAGGAGAGACGCTTGAGCCTGTGTCTACAAGCCCGACAGCTTGGCTGTGAACGCGACGACCGCTGGCTGTTTCAAGAGTTGGATCTGGAGGTTCGCAGCGGTGAAATAGTGCGAATTGAAGGGCCCAATGGCAGTGGCAAAACCAGCCTGCTAAAAATTCTCTCCGGGCAGCTCAGTGACTACCAGGGCGAACTGTTCTGGAATGGCGCTGCGATGAACCAGGCGCGTGAACATTTTCTCGCGAATTTGCTCTATTTAGGGCATGCACCAGGCATTAAGTCAGGACTTTCCGCGTTAGAAAATTTAGTCTGGTATCAGGCATTAAGCGGGGAAAGTGGCCATGAAGAGCAGCGCTTAGAAGCCCTTGAACGGGTTGGGTTGGCAGGCTTTGAAGATGTGCCCGCAGGGCAGCTCTCGGCAGGCCAACAGCGCCGCGTAGCGCTGGCGCGCTTAACGTTAACGCCGCGCGCCCTATGGGTACTGGATGAACCTTTTACCGCGATTGATCGCCACGGCGTCGCGGATCTAGAGAAACAGCTTGTTGCCCACGCTCAGGCGGGGGGCTGCGTGTTAGTAACAACGCATCACGAGTTAACCGCTTCACCGTTGCTCAGACGGATATCCCTAGGGTAAAGGAGAAAGGGTTGCACAGCTCTTTACATGGCGTTTCAAATAGCTCTTCACACGGCTCTTCACAAAGCTCGGAGAGTACCCAGCAGCTTTCAGCAGTTCCACTGCGTGAGCATAAGGGTGGGTTAATGACCGCAGTGAAGGCCACGCTCGTGCGTGACTTAACGCTATTGCTCAGACGCCGTGGCGAAGTGCTGAACCCGCTGGTGTTTTTTGCCCTGGTGATCACGCTGTTCCCGATCGCCATTTCGCCCGACCCTGAGCTTTTAGCGGTGATTGCGCCGGGGTTGCTGTGGGTCGCAGCGCTGTTAGCCGCGCTGCTGTCATTAGATAGCCTGTTTCGTAGTGATTATGACGACGGCAGTCTGGAGCAACTATTACTGGCGCCCCAGCCGTTAGTCGCGCTGAGTTTGGCCAAAGTGGCCGTGCACTGGCTGCTGACCGGACTACCGTTGGCCCTGATGGCGCCAATATTAGGTATCATGCTGGCGCTGCCAGCGGGTAGTTACGCCGTGCTGGCCCTGTCGCTGGCGCTGGGTACGGCAAGCTTGAGCTTGATTGGCGCCATCGGTGCGGCGCTAACTGTCGGTCTGGCGCGGGGCGGTGTGCTGCTCTCGCTGCTGGTGCTACCGCTGTATATTCCGGTGCTCATTTTTGGCGCAGGTGCGGTGCAAGCGGCCATTCTCGGCGACGGTGTCTCTGCACATCTGGCGATCCTGGGCGCGCTACTCGCTGCCTCTCTCATGTTGGCGCCGTGGGCGATTGCCGCATCGCTGCGTATCAGTATTAACGGTTAAGGACAGGACACGCTATGTGGGCCTTTATACACAAGCTGGGATCACCTAAATGGTTTTATGCCATTAGTGCCAAATTACAGCCCTGGTTCTGGGTCGCGGCGGCGCTGTTGATCGTTACTGGCACCCTATGGGGGCTCGCGTTTGCGCCGGCGGATTACCAGCAGGGTAATAGCTTCCGGATTATTTACGTGCATGTGCCGGCGGCCTTTTTGGCTCAGTCAATTTTTATCGCCATGGCGGTTTCCGGTCTGGTGTTTATGGTCTGGAAAATCAAAGTCGCCGATATGGCAGCGGCAGTGATGGCGCCTCTTGGCGCGGCGATGACCTTTGTGGCGCTATTTTCCGGCGCCGTATGGGGCGTGCCCACCTGGGGAACCTGGTGGATGTGGGATGCCCGGCTAACCTCCATGCTGATTCTGCTGTTTTTGTATCTAGGCGTGATTGCCCTGCGTGGGGCGTTTACCAGCCGCGATAGCGCCTCACGGGCAGCCTCGGTGCTGGCCATGGTGGGGGTAATCAATATCCCTATCATCAAATACTCAGTGGATTGGTGGTATACCCTGCACCAACCTGCCTCCTTTACTCTGACCTCGCGCCCGGCAATGCCCACCGAAATGTGGCTGCCGTTAGTCATTATGGTGCTGGGTTTTTACAGTTTTTTTATTGCCTTAACGCTGATGCGTACGCGCAGCGAGATTCTTCGCCGCGAAGCTAACAAGCGCTGGGTACAAGATCTGGTCAAAGATCAGGTCGAGGAGGCTCGCTAATGGCATTTGACTCATTTGCCGAATTCCTCGCCATGGGTGGCCACGCACCTTATGTCTGGTCTGCCTGGGGGGTAACTGCGCTACTGCTGCTCGCCACCATCTGGCATGCACGTGCTGAACAGCGCCAACTGCTCAAAGGCTTGAAACGCCGCGCAAGACGCACAAAAAGCGCAAGGGGGAACGCCCAATGACACCGAAACGTAAACAGAAACTATTCGTTATTCTGGGGCTTGTGTCGCTAGCCGCGATTGCCGTGGGGCTGACCCTGTACGCGCTGCGTGCCAACATCAATCTGTTTTTTAGCCCGGTGCAGATCGCCCAGGGTGACGCACCCCTGGAGCGGCAGATTCGCGCTGGTGGCATGGTGAAGGAGGGCTCGGTTTCCCGTGATCCTGAGAGCCTGGACGTCGAATTTGTCGTTACCGACTACGTCGATGACCTGGAGGTTTACTACAGCGGGATCCTGCCCGACCTGTTCCGTGAAGGCCAAGGCGTGGTGGTGGTCGGTGAGCTTCAGACCGACGGTCGTTTGTACGCCGACAAAGTCCTCGCGCGCCACGACGAGAACTATATGCCCCCGGAAGTGGCGCAAGCCTTGGAAGAGGCAGGCTATTCGCCAGCTGACTACCAGGCCAAAGCCGCCGAGGTGGGTAAACGCCTGGATGAAGAAGGCGTACCCCAAGCAAGCGAATACTAGTTCCCGTTCCTCAGGGTTGGCAACAAAGCCGGAGCACACATGCTTATCAAACTGATTCCTGAAATTGGCCATTTTGCCCTCATTATCGCGCTGCTGATGGCGGTGGTGCAGGCGGTGATGCCGTTGGCTGGTGCGGCGACTCGGCGCCCGCTGTGGATGGCCTATGGTCAGCCCATGGCCGTAGGGCAGTTTGTGTTTATTGCCATTGCCTACGCCTGTTTGACCGCCAGCTATATGCTGGACGATTTTAGCGTGGCAAACGTGGCCAATAACTCCAACTCGCTGCTGCCCTGGTACTACAAGTTCAGCGCGGTGTGGGGTAACCACGAAGGGTCGGTACTGCTGTGGAGCTTTATGCTCGCGGGCTGGGGCTTTGCAGCCAGCCTGTTCACCGGCAACCTGCCGCGGGATATGGTCGCCCGAGTCATGGGCGTGATGGGCATGGTCTGCGTCGGCTTCTTGCTGTTTATTTTGATCACATCGAACCCCTTCGAGCGGCTGCTGCCCGATATGCCCCGCGACGGCGCCGACCTTAACCCGCTGTTGCAAGACTTCGGGTTGATCGTGCATCCGCCGATGCTCTACATGGGCTATGTAGGATTTTCCGTGGTGTTTGCGTTTGCCATCGCGGCGCTCATGGGCGGGCGTTTAGACGCCGCCTGGACGCGCTGGGCACGGCCTTGGACGAACCTGGCCTGGGCGTTTCTGACCGTGGGCATTGCGCTGGGCAGCTGGTGGGCCTATTACGAGCTTGGCTGGGGCGGCTGGTGGTTCTGGGATCCGGTCGAGAACGCTTCACTGCTGCCTTGGCTTACTGGTACCGCGCTGGTTCACTCACTGGCGGTCACCGAGAAGCGCGGCTCGTTTAAAAGCTGGACCGTGCTGCTGGCGATCTCGACCTTCTCGCTATCACTGATGGGCACTTTCCTGGTGCGCTCTGGGGTGCTGACATCGGTGCATGCATTTGCCAACGACCCTGCGCGTGGTTTCTTTATCCTCATGTTGCTGGCCATTACGGTAACGCTTTCACTGCTGGTGTTTGCGCTACGCGCCCCGCGGGTGAGTCATAAAGTCGGCTTTAACTGGCTCTCCCGGGATGCGCTGCTGCTGGTCAATAATATCTTTCTGGTGATTATGACCGTCACCGTGCTGCTGGGAACCGTCTATCCGCTGATTCTGGATTCGCTGGGGTTGGGCAAAATCAGCGTGGGCCCGCCTTACTTTAATGCCCTGTTTGTCCCGCTTACCGTGGTGATGTGTATCTTTATGGGGCTCGGCTCGGTAACGCGTTGGAAGAGCATGGCGGCAGGGGATCTGACCCGTAAATTGTGGTTAGCAGGCGTTGCCGCGCTGCTGATAGGCCTATTAATGCCGCTGTTGTACCGCGGTGAATGGAACCTGTTTGTCTCCCTGGGCATTATCTCCGCGCTCTGGATTGTACTGCCGATGGTGCGCGATGTGTTTGATAAAACCCGCCACGCCAGTTCGTTTGTCGCCGGGGTGCGTAAACTCTCTCTGGCTTATTGGGGCATGGTGCTGGGGCATATCGGCGTTGCCGTGACTATCGTTGGCGTGACGGTCGTCTCCAACTACAACATCGAGCGCAATGTGCGCATGTCGCCGGGCACTACGGTGGAAGTTGCGGGCTATCAGTTCACCATGACCGAGCTAACCGAACGGCGCGGGGCCAACTTCCTGGCGGATACCGCCATGCTTCAGGTTCAGCGAGGCGACTCAGGCCGCAGCTTTACCATGCGGCCTGAAAAGCGTCTTTACCTGGCCACCGGTATGCCGATGACCCAAGTGGCCCTGCGCCCAGGGCTGTTCCGCGACCTCTATGTGGCCATGGGTGAAGACCTTGGCGATGGCAGTTGGGCGATGCGGGTACAGTACAAGCCGTTCGTCCGCTGGCTCTGGCTGGGTGGCCTGCTGATGGCGTTCGGCGGCGTGCTGGCAGTGCTCGACAAACGCTATCGTCGCAACGTGGTCACCCGTGAAGCGCCGAAAGTGGTCAGTGAAGGCAGTCGCGCGCGGGAGGCCACGGTATGAAGCGACGGCTACTGCTACTGCTGCTGCCGGTGGGGTTTTTAGGCTTGGCGCTGTTCTTTTATCAAGGCCTCTCGCTGGATCCCTCCCAGCGTGACTCAGCGCTGATGGCGCGGGAGTTTCCGAGTTTTGAAGCTACCACCCTGCGTGATGAAAATCGCCGCGTTGACCAAACGCTATTAGAAGGCGAAGTGACCCTGGTGAATGTTTGGGGCGAGTGGTGCCCTGCCTGTAAGCAGGAGATGCCGCAACTGCTGGAACTGGCTGACCGCGGCATTCGCATGGTAGGGGTCAACTACCGCGATACTCGCGAGAAAGGCATGCAGTTTCTCAGCGAATTTGGCGACCCGTTTGAGGTTAATATTTTTGACCCAGAAGGCGAGCTAGGTTTTGATCTTGGCGTCTACGGTGCCCCGGAGACGTTCCTGGTCGATGCCGACGGCATCATTCGCTATCACCATAAAGGCTATGTATCACCCCAAGACGTGCGCGAACGTATTCTGCCGGAGGTGGAGAAATGGCGCTAATGCGAACCATGGCAGCGTTACTACTGTTGTTCATAGCGTTTGGTGCAGCGGCAGGCGGTATTGAGCTGCGCGAATTTGACGACCCGGTGATGGAGAAGCGTTACCGCGACTTAACCGCCTCTATGCGCTGCCCGCTGTGTGAAAACCAGGCGATTGACGACTCGGACGCGCCTATCTCGGCTGATATGCGCGAGCGTGTTTATCAACTGTTGCAAGATGGCCAGTCGGATATCGAAATTATCAATCACATGGTGCAGCGATTTGGCGAATATATTCTCTATAACCCCCGTTTAGAGAGCCGTACCTATCTGCTTTGGGGCCTGCCCATTGGTCTGGTATTGCTGGGGGCAATGGTAGTCGTACTGATGATTCGTGCCCGCCGTAACGCCTCTGCTAAAGCGTTGAGCCCTGAAGAGCGCCAACGTATAGAAGCGCTGACTAACCGTAAGAGGTCTTCATGACGCTGCTCTGGATTGCGATTGCCGTTTTACTGGTTCCCGCGCTGTGGCTACTGGTTTCGCCGCTCAGAAAGGCGCGTGCACTGTATGACCAGCAGCGCGATTTTGAAGCCAACGACACCTCCGCCGAGCAGAACGTGGCGATTTTCAAGCGCCGTTTGGCGTCATTGGAAGCAGCGCGTGAGCGAGGCGATATCGATACTGCTCGCTTTGAGGAGGATCGTCTGGAGCTTGAGCGCAGCCTGCTGGAAGATACTGCTTTCCGCGAGCGTCGGCCATTAAAAGCAGCCAGCGCCGGTCGTATCGTCGTACCCCTGGTCATGGTCGCTGTGGTAGCCATTAGCGTCATTTGGTATCAGCAAAAGGGCGCCGAGGGCGACCTGGTACTACTGGCCGTGCAGCAGGAAGTGCGCAACGACCCTGAGGGGTCGCTCGCCATGTATATCGAGCGCATGGAGGAGCAGGCCGAGCGTCAGCCGGATAATCCCAATGTGTGGAGCACACTGTTTCCGCTCTACCGCGAAACCGGGCAAATGCCCGAGGCCGTGGACGCCCTGGAGCGCCTGATCGAGATTGAAGGGCGCATTCCACCGCTGCTTGCACAGCTGGCGCAAATTCGTTTCTTTATGGCCGAACGCGAGCTGACCGACGAAGTGCAGGCACTGGTCGATGAGACGCTGGAACAGGATCCCCGCCAGCCCACGGTATTAGGCCTACTGGGCATTAACGCTTTTGACAACGGTGATTACCCACAGGCCATCGACCACTGGCGCCGGGCCATCGCCAATATCGAAGACCCCAATACCGTCTCTTCACTGCGCGACGGTATTCGCGTGGCTCAGGAGCGCATGGGCGTTGAACCTGAAGAGGCCGTTGCCGAGGGCAATGGTATTCGGGTTCGCGTTGCGTTAGACAGCGAACTCGCTGGGCGCGTTGACGATAATGACAGCGTGTTTATTACCGCCCGCGATCGTGAGGGTGAGTTACCACCCCTGGCCGTGGTGCGCGCCCAGGTATCGGAGCTGCCCATGACGGTGACGCTAGATGACAGCGCAGCTATGTCGCCCCAGGCGCAGATCTCCCAGGTGCGTGAAGCGCGCTTGGTGGTGCGTGTTTCTCCCTCCGGCCAAGCAACGCCCCAGCCGGGGGATCTGTTTGGCGACCTTGAGAGCGTCAGCGTCGGGCCTATTGATGATGCGGAGGCGGTTGAAGTGGTGATTAATCGTGTCTTTGAATAATCGCAACGGGAACGCCGCTTCGGTATGCGCTTAACGTCGATTCGCTTAGTCGGGTTCAAGTCCTTTGTGGATCCTGTCACGGTGCCCTTCGATGGCAATATGACCGCCATCGTGGGCCCCAACGGCTGTGGTAAGTCCAATATTATTGATGCCGTTCGCTGGGTAATGGGGGAGTCCTCCGCCAAAACCCTGCGCGGTGAATCCATGGCTGACGTTATCTTTAACGGCTCCACCGGTCGTAAACCGATCAGCCAAGCCTCCATAGAGCTCAAGTTCGACAACCGCGACGGCGGCATGGGGGGCGTTTACGCTCAGTATGCGGAAATTGCCGTTAAGCGTTTGGTCACCCGGGATGGGCAATCCAACTACTTCTTTAACGGTCAGAAGTGCCGTCGACGCGATATCGCCGATCTGTTTATGGGTACCGGCCTGGGCCCGCGCTCCTACGCGATTATCGGCCAGGGCATGATCTCGCGGCTGATCGAAGCCCGCCCCGACGACCTGCGCTCGACCCTGGAAGAGGCCGCTGGGATCTCCAAGTACAAAGAGCGCCGCAGGGAAACCGAAAACCGCATGCGGCGCACCCAGGAGAACCTGGAGCGTTTGGACGATATCCGTGAAGAGCTGGATAAACAGCTGGAGCGCCTCAAGCGTCAGGCCGAAGCCGCCAAGCGCTATCAAGACTTAAAGGAGCAGGAGTATCGACTCAAGGGGGAGCTGGCGCTTTTGCGTGGGCGTGCCTTGCGGGCGGAGCAGTCTCATCAGGAGAGCCGCGTCCGCGAGTTGGAAATAGCGGTCGAAAAAGATGTTTTCGGCGTTCGCCAGTGTGAAACCCGCCTGGAGCAGGCGCGGGAGCAGCATGACCAACTCTCAGAGGTGCTTGATCGCCACCAACAACAGTTCTATGAAACCACCACGCGTATCGCGCGTTTAGAACAGGATCAGGCTCACCGACGCAGCCGTGAAACCCAGCTGGCCAATGATATCGCCACCGCCCGGCGTGAGCTGGATGAGCAGCGACGGGTTAGTGAGGGGGATCAGGAGCGTTTAGCCGCGATTGACGAGCGCTTTGACGATCTGCTCCCCGAGCACGAAGCGCTGGAAGAGCAGCTCGAAAGCCTGGAGCAGGCGTTGGCCGACGCTTCCCCCGCACTTGAATCCGCCGAACAGCAGTGGGCCGATGCCGAAACCCGCTGGCGAGACGCTAGCCGCGACGCGGATCGCAGCCAGGATCAGTTGCGCGATCTAGAGCAGCGTATCCAGCGTTTGCAGGCGGAAAATCAGCGCCGCCGTCAGCAGCGCAGCGAGGTAGCCGATCTCACTGCGCTGCGCGAAGAGCATGCGGTGTATCAGGCCCAGTTAACCGAAGCAGAGGAGCTGGCGGACGGTTTTCAAACCCAGCGCGATGAGTGGCAGCAGCGCTATAGCGACGCCAAGGCGGCCTACCAGCAGGCCACTCAGGCGCGGGACACCCAGCGCGCTGAACTCAGCCAGCGACAGGGTGAGTTGGCCTCACTTCAAGCACTCATCGACGCCGCCTTGGTGGATCACGATCCTGTCATTGGTACCACCTTAGAAGCGCATGGCTTGGCGGATGCCCCGCAACTGGGGGAAGTGCTGCAGGTGGAGCCCGGTTGGGAAACGCTGGTTTCCTGGCTGCTGGCCCCCTGGCTCAATGCCCGCATGGTGAACCGCCACCAACTGACCGCTCTGCCCGAGGCCTTAGCCACGGAGTGGCGGCTAATTGATCAGACGCCGTTAGCGGCCTCAACGTCTGGCCAGAGACTAGACAGTTTGGTCAACGGCGCTGGTGCGTTGGGCGAGTGGTTAGCAAGTATTCACTATACTCAAACAGCCGAAGAGGCTGAGCAGCAGGTAGTGCACCTGGCACCTGGTGAAAGTGTGGTAAGCCAGGATGGTGTATGGCTGGGCCGCGGGTGGGTGAACCAGCAGGCCAACGGCGAAGGCATTGATGGGCTGCTATTAACCCGCCGCCGCTACGCTGAACTGACCGCCCAGCGCGAAAGTGAAGAGGAGGCGGTGGCGCTGGCGGAAGAGCAGTGTGAAGCAGCCAGTGAGATGATCGAAACCCTGGAGCAGGCCCGTGAGCAGCAGGCCGAAAAAGAGCGCGCCCACGCCGCGACTCTGCAGCAGTTGGCGGTAAAAGAGCGTAGCCTGGCCCAGCGCCTGGAGCATCTGGAGAGCCGCGCCACTGAGCTTGATGAAGAGCTTGCCCAGCTACAAGAGGATGAAGCTGAGTTAGCGCTTACCCTCGACGAGCAGCGCGCCCGCTGGCATGTGGCGATGGAGCAGTTAGAGAGCGCGGCGCAAGCACGGGAAACCAGCGCCGAGCAGCGCAACCGGCAGCGTGAAGCGCGTGATCAGTTAACCCAACAGCTCGCTCCGCTCAAAGCGCAGCAGCAGGCGCTGGCACTTGAGCGGGAACGTTTAAGTGCCGAGCGCGACAGTCTGCGTTCCCAGCAGGCGCGCTCCAGTGACTCTGAAGAGCGCCTCTCGCTACGTATTGTCGAGTTGGAAGAGTCGCGGGAAATGCTGCTCGAGCCCGACGAACTGGCGGGAGAAGAGCTTGAAGAGCTGCTGCACCAGCGCGAGCAGCAGGAGGGGCGCTTAAATGCCACTAAACAGCAGGCTCAGGGGCTGGCAGAGCAGTTACGCAATGATGAACTTGCCCGCCAACAGCACGAGCGCAACCTGGAACAGAGCCGCGAGCAACTCCAGCAGCGGCGAATGGATGCCCAGGCGCTGGCACTCAAAGCTGCGACTCAGGACGAGCAGCTAGCGGAATTAGGTCATAACGTCGAAACCCTGACCGAGCAACTGCCTCAGGAGGCCACTGAAACACGTTGGCAGGAGCGTCTGGAAAGCACCACGGACAAGATTCGCCGCCTGGGGGCGATCAACCTTGCTGCTATTGAAGAGTACGACCAGCAGGCCGAACGGCGTAACTATCTGGAAGCGCAGCACGCCGAGTTGACCGAAGCGCTGGAAACCCTCGAACGGGCAATTAAGCGCATCGATCAGGAGACCCGCGTGCGTTTCCGGGAAACCTTTGATCAGGTGAATACCGGCTTACAAACCCTGTTCCCGCGGGTATTCGGCGGCGGTGCCGCCTGGTTAACGCTAACCGGTGATGACCTGTTGGAAACCGGCGTGGCGATTATGGCCCGCCCGCCGGGTAAGAAAAACAGCACCATTCATCTGCTCTCGGGCGGCGAGAAGGCGCTGACCGCGCTGTCGCTGGTATTTGCAATCTTTCAGCTTAATCCGGCGCCGTTCTGTATGCTGGATGAGGTGGATGCCCCCTTGGATGATGCCAACGTGGGCCGTTACGCCAAACTGGTCAAAGAGATGTCTGAAAACGTTCAGTTTATCTATATCACCCACAACAAGATTGCCATGGAAGCCGCCGAGCGCCTGATGGGGGTCACCATGCAGGAGCCCGGCGTCTCGCGGTTAGTCTCGGTAGGTATTGACGAGGCAGCAGCGTTGGTTGATTAGGCCCTTCGTCTTTAACCTTCACCAAGCTCGCGCATTACCGCATAAAGCGCCGATTTCGCTTCAAAGCCCACGCCGGGTATATCAGGCAGCCCCACATAGCCATTCTCCACCTGAATACCATCCGCAAAGCCGCCAAAGGGTTGGAAAACGTCCGGATAGGATTCGTTGCCGCCTAACTGTAAACCTGCGGCAATATTCAGCGACATCTGGTGGCCGCCATGGGGAACCACGCGGCGCGATGACCAGCCAAGCTCATCCATCACTTTTAGGGTACGCATATACTCCACTAAGCCGTATGAGAGTGCGCAATCAAACTGCACATAGTCGCGGTCGGCACGCATACCGCCGTGGCGGAGCAAGTTGCGCGCATCCTGGTGTGAGAACAGGTTCTCACCGGTGGCCATAGGCAGCTCGTAGTGGTTGGCAAGCTCTGCTTGAAGGGCATAGTCGAGTGGGTCGCCAGCCTCTTCGTACCAGAACAGCTTGTAGGGCTTTAGCGCTTCGGCGTAGGCGATAGCGGTGGCTTGATCAAAACGACCATTGGCGTCCACGGCTAAGCGACTACCATCACCAACGACCTTGATGACCGCTTCGATTCGGCGTAGATCCTCTGCTAACGATGCAGCACCGATTTTCATTTTGACCACGCTATAGCCACGATCCAGGTAACTGCGCATTTCATCCTGTAGTTTGCTGTGATCCTTGCCAGGGTAGTAGTAGCCGCCTGCCGCATAGACCCACACTTTGTCGTCTGTCTGGCCATTACGGTAACGATCAGCCAGCAGCCGGTAGAGTGGCTTACCTTCTATTTTGGCCACCGCATCCCAAACAGCCATGTCGATTGTGCCTACCGCTACGGAGCGCTCACCGTGGCCACCGGGCTTTTCATTGGTCATTAAGGTTTTCCAGATCGCAAAGGGATCAAGATTGTTATGCGCTTGATCAATAAGGCTTTCAGGATCGGCTTCGCTAATACGGTCAAAAAAACGCTCGCGCATCAGCGCACCCTGCCCATAGCGGCCGTTAGAATTAAACCCGTAGCCAATCACAGGCTTACCGTCACGGATCACATCCGTGACCACGGCAACTAGCGAGCAGGTCATTTTGGAAAAATCGATATAGGCATTGGCAATAGGCGAAGCGATAGAAACGGTTTTCTCGCGAATTTCAACGATGCGCATGGTGTGCTCCTGTGTGGTGAACAGCCCCACATTAAGCGTGACAATACAGCGCGACCAATGCTATTACTGCGCTACCCCATGCTGAAACGGCATTGCTCATGGAACTTGTTTGGCTCGAAGATTTTATCGCCCTGGCAGAACACGGCAGTTTCGTGCGGGCAGCAGAAGCGCGTCACATCACCCAGCCGGCGTTTAGCCGTCGCATTCGCTCGTTAGAGCAGTGGATGGGTGTCAGCCTGTTTATACGCACGCCACAAGGCACCACGCTTACCGAAGCTGGTAGTCATATTCAAGCCAGAGCGTTTGAAGCGACAAATCGCCTGTATCGACTGCGCGAAGAGGCGCAAGAGGTGGCCGGTAAAGCGGCAAAGACTCTTCAGTTCGCCGCCACTCACTCGCTCTCTTTTACCTTTTTTCCGCGCTGGATTCGCCAAACCGAGAATGGCGCGCCGATTGAAGCGATCCAACTTCACTCAGACAGCATGCAGGGCTGCGAGCAACTCTTGGTGCGTGGCGAGGTACCATTTTTGCTCTGTCATCGCCATCCCGAGGTGCCTTCGCCATTGACCCAGGAGCACTTTGTGAGCCAAAACGTGGGCGACGACATCCTGATAGCACTAGTAGCCCGCTCATTACTGGAGAGCAACCCTGGCAACCAATTGCCTTATTTGGCCTATACGGAAGCGTCGGGTCTTGGGCGCATTGTGGCTCACCGTTTATACGACAATAGCGAGGTGTTAGCGCTTAAAGCACAGTTTAGTAGTCACCTGGCCGCCGTATTGATGTCGATGGCATTAGAGGGGAAAGGAGTAGCTTGGTTGCCAAAAAGCCTTGCAGAGCAAGAGATTAGCGATGGCCGATTGGTACGGGCGTTTGATGAAAGCTGGGATATCGCGTTGCAAATCCATCTCGTGAGGCCAGTAGCCCCCTTAAGCGTTGCGGCCGAAAACTTCTGGGCGCGAGTAACAGATCAGCGTGAACGCGATTAACATTGGGAGAGTGATGCTAGGCTAAAAGCGTAAAAAAATATGCCAAAGCCTCCAACTTAACTATATTACCCTTAGTAATAGAGCGCTGGGGATGGTTAAACGGCTTATAGAGAAAATATGCACTGGCAGGTGAGTTGGTTGTCAAAACGGCTTTTCTTGCTTCCAGGATTCCTTTATAAAGCTATTTATAGATGTTAGATCAAATGATCGTGGCACTTTTGTTTGAAGTTAAGGTCGAAATTTCTCGCCTTAAAGCGTCTCAAAATTTTGCCAAGCCGTGAAAATCGCGTTAAATGCAGCAAAAATTGGCCATTTTCACCATAATCGCGCTATGCTTGGTGGCAAGCACTTATTAAATAGCAGTTACAGTTATCAAATTCAGGCATGCCTTTTTAGACCCTGTGCCTTAGCAAACGGCAAGACGACCATGGAACGTTCGACATGGAACTAAGAGAGTGGCTAATCATATTAGGGCTGGCGTTGGTATCGCTCATCGTTATTGACGGTGCGCGAAGGCTTCAACGTCAGCGACGTGTACCCCGTCTAGATCAGGCGGAGAAAGATCTTTCCGGCAGTTCGCTAGATGATCCCGATGAAGCTGCTAAAGCCGCGGAGATCAATTGGGAACTTCCTAATGGCGGTGCTCGAGTTGTTAAACCCGCAGACTATAGTGGCTTAGGTAATAAACCAAAGTTAGAACGTCAAGAGCATCCTGGGCCCTCTAGGGTGCTTTCTGAGTTTAGACGTTCGGCCTCTGCTAAAGCGGCAAAACGCAAAGCAGATAAGGCAGAGAAACGGGATAGAGCAGCACCAGTTGCAAAACCAGCACCAAGTGTTGCCATTAATAGCACTGCTGCTAAGACAGCCGATAAGCCGGAGGTTAAGGCAGAGCAGCCAGTGACTTCTGCATCGGCTACTTCTACTGCGTCGCCGACTGAACATGATCGTCGCGAACCCAGTATCTCAATGACGGGCTCTTTACAGACCGACTCCTTGCAAAGTGAGTCTTTGCAAACTGAAACGTTGCAAACCAAGGCGGCTATATCTTCGCAGCCGAATCCGTCTTCACAACCGGATTCATTTTCACAACCGGATTCATTTTCACAATCGAATTCAACTTCCCAATCGGAACCCTATACCGAGCAGCCTGCTGCCGCTGCCACGGTTACTCCTTCAGTGACAGAAGCGGATGCTGAAGCGCCTCAAGCTGTCGCTGCTGAGACGTCACCGCTTACCGCTCACGAAACCGCTGACAGTGAAACAGCCGCCAGTGAAGCAAATAGTGAAATGGTGCCGCCACTTTCAGAGCAAGAACCTGTACTACGAGCGGAGCCGGAAGACGCGGTATTTGCCAAACATGCCAATCAGCACTCAGCTAAACGGCGTCAACTGCGCTCAGATACAGTGGGCGAATATGACGAGTTGGACGATGATGAAGTTGATGAGTATCGCCTGGTCGACTTTGAAGGCATGGGGCGCTCGCTAAAGCGTCGTTTGATTGCGCGGCGTAAAGAAAAGCAGCGTAAGAAAGCTGAGAAAGCGGTGCGTGATCAAGCCTTGGCCAAGCAGAAGGCCGAACGCAAAGCGCTGGAAGCAGAGCAGAAGCGTGAAGCCAAAGAGGCCGCTGAAGCAGAGCGGGCCCGCCTCGCTCAAGAGCAGGCCCTAGCTCGTGAAGAACGAATCCGTGAAGAAGCAGCGGCCAGTGCGGCTGCTGCAGATAGGCTCGCTGCCCAGCAGCGTGCTGTCGACGAAGAAGCGCTTCGCTATGAAGATAGTGAGTATGCCGCCCACGAAGAGGAGCTCGAAGAGCGCTTTGGTGTTGATGACCGCCACGCTGAAAGCGAGCTTGGGGCGAATGAGAGCGTCCGTATACATCCAACGTTGGAAAAAGCCCTACGTCATGATGTGAACGGTGAACACGCCAAGGAAACACTCTCCAGTGCTGAAGAAGTCGTGGTCATTAGCGTTCTCTCTAGAGACCCAGAGGGCTTCGACGGTACCAAACTGCTGGAACTGATGATGGTCTGCGGATTGCGCTACAGTAGTGCAATGGGTGTTTTCCACCGCTTTGAGACAGAGAGTGACGATAGCGAACTGCAGTTCTCCATGGTCAACGTGGTTAAACCAGGTACTTTCCCCATTGAAGAGATGGGCGAATTTATGACCCCCGGTATCACGCTGTTGATGCCGCTGCCTGGTGCCATCGATAGCGCTGCTGCCTTTGAAGCGATGGTAGAAACCGCCATGGTGGTGGTTCGCCATATGGGCGGCGAGCTTAAAGACGAAAACCGTAGTGTGATGACCGCACAAACAATCGAATTCGCCCGCCAGCGAGTGCGTGAGTTTGAGCGTCGGCACCGCCTGCATCGTCAACTCCAAGCCCGCTAATCGTCGTTCGCTGACGTCGTAGCAGCGCTGCTGTAAAACACCCGCCTTCTTGCCAGAAGGCGGGTGTTTCTGTTCAATACGCTGTCGTTTTGTGATTTTCAAGTTGTGACGTTTAGCTTTTGTGCTTTCGCTGTTGTTTTAGCTGGTACTGGAAACCATTTTAATGAAGAAGTCTGATTCTCAACCGCTGGAAGAGATTACCCAACTGCGCGCTGCCCTCGACGAGGCCAACTACCGTTACTACGTGCTCGATGAGCCGACACTGACGGATGCCGACTACGATCGTAAATTTCAGCGCTTACAGCAATTGGAGACCGACCATCCAGAACTGGTTACCCCCGATTCGCCCACCCAGCGTGTTGGCGCCGCCCCTGCGGATGGCTTTCCCACGGTGGCCCATGCGATCCCCATGCTATCGCTGGATAACGCCTTTAGCCGTGACGATATACACGCCTTCGCCGAGCGGGTGGCCGAGCGTCTTGAGTGTGCCGCAGACGATGTTGAGTTTACCTGCGAGCCGAAACTGGATGGCGCCGCCGTCTCGCTAGTTTACGAGCAGGGCGTACTGGTCAGCGGAGCAACACGAGGCGATGGCCGTACCGGTGAAGGCATTACCTCTAACCTGCGCACGCTGCGTTCGGTGCCGCTAAAGCTGATGGGTAAAAATGTGCCCGCCCTATTGGAAGTGCGTGGCGAGGTGATTATGCGCCACGCGGGATTTGAAGCGTTGAACGAGCGCGCCCGGGAAGAGGGCAGCAAGGTCTTTGCCAACCCCCGCAACGCCGCGGCGGGTAGCCTGCGTCAGTTGGATCCCCGCATTACGGCTAAACGGCCGTTGGAGTTTCACGCCTACCAAGTTGCCCGTATCAATATGGCTAATTTGGATGACAGCGTAATTTCTACGCATAGTCGTCAGATGGAAAGGCTCAAAGATTGGGGCTTTCGTTCAAGCAGTGAGCTTAAAGTCGTCAAAGGCCCCCAGGCCGTTGCTGACTACTGCGAGCAGTTGGGTGAGAAGCGCGACGGCTTAGGTTTTGATATCGATGGCGTGGTGATCAAGGTGAACGCCCTACGCCACCAGCGCGAGCTTGGCTTTGTGGCCCGTGCACCGCGCTGGGCGGTGGCATTTAAGTATCCCGCTCAGGAAGAGGTCACCACGCTTAACGATGTAGAGTTCCAGGTCGGTCGTACCGGGGCGATTACCCCCGTGGCGCGCTTGGAACCGGTCACTGTCGCCGGTGTGACGGTGTCTAACGCGACACTGCACAACGCCGATGAGATCAAACGTTTGGATGTAATGATTGGCGATACGGTCTCGATTCGTCGGGCCGGTGATGTGATCCCCCAAGTAGTGAGCGTGCATACCGAGCTGCGGCCAACGGATGCCAGGGCGATCGTTTTTCCTGAACACTGCCCGGTGTGCGGTTCCGATATCGAGCGTCTTGAAGGCGAAGCGGTGGCGCGCTGCTCCGGTGGCCTGTACTGCGCGGCGCAGCGCAAAGAGGCGCTTAAGCACTTTGCCAGTCGTAAAGCGCTGGATATTGACGGCCTGGGTGAGAAGTTGATCGTGCAGTTGGTTGATTTGGATTGGGTAGAAACACCGGCAGCGCTGTTTCACTTAACCGTCGAGCAGTTGCAAAGCCTGCCGCGTATGGGCGAAAAGTCGGCTACTAACTTGGTCAACGCGCTTGAAACCGCTAAGGCGACCACCTTGGCGCGGTTTATTTACGCCTTAGGTATTCGTGAAGTAGGCGAGGCCACGGCGGCGAATCTTGCCAACCACTTTGGTACCCTAGACGCCATTCAAGCCGCTGAGTTGGAAGCGCTGGAAGCGGTCAATGATGTCGGCCCGATAGTCGCCGCCCATGTACACACTTTCTTTCGCCAGCCGCACAACCAGGAAACCATTGCCGCGCTGATTGAAGCGGGCATTACCTGGCAGGAGGCGGAAGTCACCCAAGGCCCCACGCCGCTGGAAGGCCAGACCTGGGTGCTCACCGGCTCGATGGAGAGCATGACCCGGGATGAAGGCAAGGCGCGTTTGCAGGCGCTGGGTGCCAAGGTGGCGGGCAGCGTCTCGAAAAAGACCACCTGCCTGGTCGCTGGCGAAGCGGCGGGCAGCAAACTCACCAAAGCCGAGCAGATGGGCGTAGACGTCATCGACGAAGCCACCTTTATTGAACGTTTGGCAGAGTGGGAGCAGCGCTAATGAGCCGTTTTATTGAAGTTCCCGCCAGAATGCTGCCGCCGGATACCCTTAATGCCCTGCTAGAGGCGTTTGTGACCCGTCAGGGCTACGACACCACCGATACCACGGGCGAGGGCATGCACGGCTGGGTAGCCGAGTTGAAACAGCAGCTAGAGCGCAATGAGCTGATCATCGCCCATGATCTAGAGCTGGAGATGACCGAAGTGATGACGCTGGCGCGGTGGCGTTCGTTTGGCCGCGATATCGCCGACGACGAGGAGGAGGGCGATATCTAAGCCCTCCCGCTAAGCGTTCCCTCCACGAATAATCGCGCTAATAATCCGCCGCCCTGGGTGGAGATGATCCACCAGCGGCGCTTCTAGCGGCATTGGCTCATCGCATATGCGTGAGGTGATCACCTCTGCACAGAGCGGCGCACTGGCTAACCCTCGCGAGCCGTGGGCGGCGGATATCCACAGGCCTGGATAGTGTTGGCCAGGTATCTCTGCCACGCGTGTGGCATCTTTACTCAGCAGCGCGTAGTCCGACCGCCACGCCGCTGCCACCGGCACAGGCCCTGCGTAAGGGGTTTTGTCCGGGCTTGCTGCACGCACGGCGGCACGACCCTTAAGGTGCTCAGGGCTCAACTCAATCCCTGCCTGTTCCAACGCGTCTACCAAGGCGGGCAGCGTCTGGCGCAGCTCATCGATATTGCGCTGATGGTCATCAGCGGTGACATCGGCTGTGGCGTTATTGGGGACGAAGCTAGCGCCGAAGGTCAGGACGCCATCCAACGCAGGTGCCACATAGCCGCCAGCACACACTACACGCTTAGGGCCTGCTACTTCATCGGGTAGCCGTAATTCACTAATCTGACCGCGAACCGATTGCAGCGGTAATTCCGCCGTTTGCGCAAAGCGGTTAGCCAAGTGGGCGCTGGCAATCACCACCTGATCCGCCTCCAGCGTGCTGCCATCGGCCAAGTTAAGCTGCCAGCCGGCCTCACGCTGGGTAAGGGAGCTAACCTCGCCTTGCCGCAAGCTAATGCCTGGCTGGCTAAGCAAGTGCTCACACAGCGCCTTAGGCCTTACCCATCCCGCTTGTGAGTAATAGAGCCCTTGGGAAGCGTCAATGTTGATCTCTGCTGTCTCGGTTAGCGCCGGGTTCTCCATTGGGGTGACGACCTCGCCGGGCAGCGGGTGCTGCTCAATAAAACGCTGCTGGCGGCGGGCCTCTCTATCGCTGCTGGCCAACTGCACCACGCCGCAGGGCTGCCACAGGCGTTGGTTAGCGTGGTGCTGCGCAAGCCAACGCTGGCTAAACAGCAGCCCGGCAAGATAAAACCGGCTCTGGTGATTGGTTTCTGCGGCCAGTTTTACATACAGTGCGCCCTGTCGATTGCCCGAGCCGCCCGCGCCGGGGGCTTCGCGCTCGACGACGGTTATTTTCACTCCCCGCCGTGCCAGCGCCGCCGCCACGCTGCTGCCCGCAAGCCCCGCGCCGACGACGACAACGCGCTTGACTGAGGCCACCTGCGGTGGGGTAAACCAGGGCGTTGCCAGGCGGCGGTGATCCGCAGGCGGCGACTCAATACTGCCTGCCAGCATTTCCCGTTTGCGGCCATAGCCGGGCACTTTCTTCCAGTTAAAGCCCGCCGCTTTCAGCCCCCGCTTAACGATACCCGCGCAGGTAAACGTGGCGAACGTAGCGCCAGGGCGCGAGCGGGCGGCCATGGCGTTAAACAGCTCAGGCTGCCACATATCGGGGTTCTTAGAAGGCGCAAAACCGTCTAAAAACCAGGCATCGACTTGTCCATCCAACTGCTCCAGGCGCTCAGTGGTATCGCCAAAATGCAGATCCAGGGTGACGCGCTCGGTTAAGTGCAGGCGGTGAATTCCGCTAACCGCGGCGGGCCACTGGGCGCAAAGCGTCTGTGCATAAGTGGCAAGCGAGGGCCAACTCGCTAAGGCTTGTTCAAGGGCGCCAAGCGCAAGGGGAAACTTCTCTGTGGATAACAGATGCAGTCGTGCCCTGGATGGCGCATGTTGCTCAAAACAGGCCCAAGCGCAGAGCATATTGAGTCCGGTGCCAAAGCCAGTTTCGCCAATCACAAAGGGCCGCGTGGCTCCCCAGGCGGCAAAGCGTTCGGGAAGTTGGTTGGCGCCCAGAAATACATGCTCGGTCTCTGCGCGGCCATCGCCACGAGTGAAATAGATGTCATCAAAGGCGGTTGCGTGGGGGGCGCCCTCGTTCCAGGTAAGCGCGGGCGTCGTTAATGCCGCCAGCGGAGGCAAGGCGTTTGAACGTTGGGTCACACGGATATCCGTATTGAGGTAGAGGTGGTTAAAAAATGATCAATTTGTCAGCGCTGGCGTAATCTCTGGCTTAGCGAAAAGCGTCCGCCGGGTTTGCACAGAGTTTTCCACAGGCTCTGTGAAAAAGCCGACGAACCCTCCACACTCGCCTATTGGCGTCAAGGCATAACTTTCTTGAACGGCTTAACAATTACCTTGGCATAGACCCCTGCAATCATGTAAGGGTCGGCATCAGCCCAGGCCTTGGCGTCTTCCAGAGTGTCGAACTCTGCCACTACCAAGCTGCCGGAAAAGCCTGCATCGCCTGGGTTTTCAGCATCGATGGCAGGGTGGGGGCCTGCCAGCACCACGCGGCCTTCATCGCGCAACGCTTCCAGGCGCGCTAAATGGTCGGGCCGAGCTGCTAAGCGACGCTCTAAGCTATTGGGCACATCTTCACTCATAATGGCATATAGCATTTGGGGATAACTCCTTGATTAAATGAGGATGCAAAGTGACCGTTAATTGACCGCACTGGCATAAGCGCGCACCATATCTTACCCATTGCGAAGACTTTATACACAGCTGAAAAGCGCATTCTGACAAACTGGCCACACGGCGTCATGCTTATGCCTCGACTTCCCTATACCTTTGATGCCGATCAGCGCTACCCGGTTGATTTGCACATGCACTCGACCGCGTCTGATGGTGCGTTAACGCCCACCGAGCTGGTCACCCTGTGTGCCGAACGCGGGCTGACGCATATGTCGCTTACTGACCACGATACCATGGACGGCATTGAAGAAGCGGGCCGCGCGTCGGAGCAAGCAGGGCTGTGCCTTATCCCCGGCTGCGAGTTATCCACACGCTGGCAGGGCGTCAATATCCATGTGGTGGCGTTGCTGCCGGGTGGCTTGCAGGGGCCGATGGTGGATGGCCTGATTCAGCAGCGTGAAGCGCGGATTCAGCGTGCTGAAGTCATCGCTGAAAGGCTGGAAAAAGTCGGTTTGCCTAATGCCCTGGAAAAAGCGCGCCTGCACGCTGGCAGCGACCGCCCCTTGGGCCGCCCGGACTTTGCCCGCGCGCTGGTCGCAGAAGGCGTAGTGCCCGACTGGGCCAGCGCCTTCAAGCGCTATCTGGGTAGTGGCAAGAAGGGCGATGTTAAAGCCCACTGGCCGGAAATCAGCGAAGCGGTGGGCTGGATTGTCGGTTCTGGTGGCGTCGCCGTGATTGCTCATCCACTGCGCCACGGTCTAACCCGGCGCAAGCGGGGCCTGTTAATGGATACTTTTCAGGCGGCGGGCGGCCAGGCAGTTGAGCTGGTCAGCGGTCAGCAGAATCCGGACAGCACCCGCGACCTGGCGCGGCAGCTAGTGGAGCGCGACCTTTACGCCTCCATGGGCAGCGATTTTCACTTTCCCGGCAGCCACGCGGCTCCCGGCAGTATGAGTTTAGTGCCGCGCACCGCAGCGCCGCCCATATGGCAGCACCCGCGGCTAGTGCACCTGCGCGATGCGTCGCCCGGGCTGCTGGCGGTCGGTTAAATCACTGCTCGGTCATTTCACAGCGCGGCCAGTGCAAAAATAAGTCAGCTATGCTGTATATGCAGGGCCTACGGACAGGAGATACCCATGAGCCAATATTTTCAGATTCACCCGGAAAACCCGCAGAAACGCTTGATTGATCAGGCCATTGCGATCATTCGTAAAGGCGGCGTGGTCGCCTATCCCACTGACTCGGGCTACGCTCTTGGCTGCCACCTGGGTGAAAAAAAAGCCATCGAGAAGATCAAATGGCTGCGTTCGCTGGATGATAAACACAACTTCACCCTGGTGTGCTCCGACCTATCGGAAATCGGCACCTACGCCAAGGTGGATAACGATGTGTTCCGGTTGCTGAAAGCCCATACCCCAGGGCCTTACACCTATATTCTGGATGCTACCTCCGAAGTGCCGCGGCTATTACTGCACCCCAAGCGCCGCTCCATTGGTGTGCGTGTGCCGGATCACCGTATTACCCACGCGCTGCTGGCCGCCCTGGGCGAGCCATTGATGAGCGTCACGCTGATTCCGGTAGGCGATGATCTGCCCATGAACGACCCGGAAGAGATTCGCGAGCGTTTTGGTGCCCACCTGGACGCCATAATCGACGGCGGCGCCTGCCACTTGGATCCCACAAGCGTTATTGACCTGCGTGAGCTGCCGCCGAAAATCATTCGCGAAGGACGTGGTGATATTTCTCCTTTCGTCGGCTAACAGCACTCTGTAAAGCAAATCCCTGGCGCTTAGGCGTATCGCGCAGGGATTTGCTCTATTTTTATCGTTGTTTGAATGTTCAATAAAAATAAAATATGATCCTAATGGTTATTTTCGATAATAAATCGTGATCCTTTAAGGCGAGGAGTCGCCCCGCCTTTTTGAGATCGCCTATCCCAGGAGATCATTCAATGACGATGCCTTTCCCTTCTCGCCTCTGCACCCTTGCCGCTTTAGTCAGTCTTAGCGCTTTTCCGCTGGCTAGCCACGCGGATAGCGATGACGCAGAACTGTGTGCCCAGGAAGCCTATACAATGGGCCTGCGCTATCAACAGCAGTCTGCCGAAGCAGCTGCGTTACAACGTCAGGGTTTTGCCCTCGCCACCTATCGGCTTGAGGATCAGATTGAGGCGCATGGTAGCAGCGACGGCTTGGCGATCATTACCGACCTGGATGAAACGGTACTGGACAACAGCGAGCTGTTGGTTCGCGATATGCAGGCGTGCCACGACTACACCACCTGGGATACATGGAAGCATTGGGAGCGTGAAGGCGAGCCGCGTCTAATACCGGGGGCCAAAGACTTCCTGGATTACGCGGACGAGGAGGGCGTGGCCATTTTTTACGTCTCTGACCGCTACCAGGAGAACGAGGCCGATACCATCGCCACCCTGGAAGCGTTAGATCTGCCCCAAGTCTCTGAGCAGAGCGTGATGTTGCTGGGGCCTGCTAAGGCGGAGCGCCGCGCAGAAGTGGTGGATAACTACACGCTGGTGATGCAGCTAGGGGATTCTCTTCACGATTTCGCAGGAGACTTCGCGGGCGCCGACCTTGAACAGCAGCATGCGCTTGTTGAGGAGAATGCCGAACGTTTCGGCAATGACTGGATAGTCTTCCCCAACGCTACCTACGGCGCCTGGAGCGAGGCTGAGTTAGACGCCTGGGAAGCCCCGCATGAAGTGGAGTGATCGGTTAAATAATCACTCCCTCCCGCACTGAATAAACGCTGCGCGCCCCCGGTTTGGCTATCTGGTTTAGCTGTCCTGGGGCGCGTTTTTGTCTGCGTCCCCATCGTGGCTATTGTGTTGAGCTTCGGCTTTTTTGTCGTCGTCTTTCTGGCGCGGATCTTCGCTGTCTTCGTCTAGCCAGGTGCCGCAACGCAGGCAGTAACGGGCGCGTTTTTCATGGCGTTCGTGTCCGCAGCCGGGGCAGGCTTCTTCGGAGTAACGCTCTTCACGAATCGAGCGAATCACCTGAGCGGAGAAGACCCCGGTCGGCACGGCAATGATTGAGTAGCCCAGCAGCATCAGAATCACTGTAATGGATTTCCCCAATGAGGTTGCGGGCACAATGTCGCCGTAGCCGACGGTAGTCATGCTGACAATAGCCCAGTACATCGACATGGGAATGCTGGTAAAGCCCGATTCGGGTGACTCAATGGTGTACATAAGCGCCGCGAAAAGCGTGATGACCATCAAAATGGCGCTAAAAAACAGCAGAATTTGATGCAGACTCCGCTTGAGTGCATCCATCAGCAGTCGTGCTTCGCCGACAAACTCCATCAGACGCAGAATGCGGAAAATACGCAGCACGCGCAGTAAGCGAACAATGACCAGCCCATGAGCGCCTGGAACAAGCAATACTAGCCAAGTGGGTAGCACGGCGATCAAGTCGACGATCCCGTAAAAGCTTCTTAAATAGAGCGTCGGCTTTTCCAGGCAGTAAATGCGCAAAATCAGCTCAATGCTGAACAGTAGCGTGAAGGTCCACTCCAGATAGAAGAATAGATTGCCGTACCGCTCGGCATAGGTCTCGATACTCCCCAGCATGATGATCGCGACACTCATCAGGATCGCCACGATCAAGGCGATATCAAAGGCTTTTGCCCCCGGCGTGTCAGACTCAAAAATGATATGAAACAGGCGGGTGCGCAGGCCTTCCGCGCCGGGGGTTAGGTGAAAAGTCATCGCATCATCCTGAAGTGAGCCTCAATACCGTTCTCGATAGAGCGTTGCCCCCTAGCGTAGCGCGGTTTGGTACGCCAAGCGATGGGCGAGTGCCAACGCCGCTTGACCGTAGGCTGTGTTGGGCTGGCCGAACTCATCGAGCCCGTCGGAAAGCGACTGCGCATAGCCGCGGGCAGTGTCATCAAGATCGGAGTGGCCAGCGAGGGTACTCAACGCCTGCCGGGCATCGCTAAGAAAGCTGGCCTGGTGGCTATCATGGTAGGCGTCTAGCGCCAGCGTGGCACGGTGCAGCCACTCCGCCGGCGAGTGCGCTTCGGGGAGCGGCCAGTGTTGGGTGCTAAGGGCATTGCCACGGGATGCCTTGCTGCTGTCCGAAGGCCGCAGCGGCACCTGCTCAGCAAGGGTTAACGCTAACTCCCAGAGTGCTTCCGGCTCGCCGCCTTTTAATTCCAGCTCTGCTTCGCAAATCGGCGTCCGGTACTCTCCGCTAATAATCTCGCCCTCATCCAACACCAGCTCGATATGGCTCTCCTGGCCGTGCGCGTGCTCTTTTAGCTGCCAGCTGCGCCGTGTGAAATCGGTGCTGAGCTGGGGAACGAGGTCATCTAACACACCGCTAAGCTCACCCTGAAAAGGAGGTAGCTCGGCAAGCGAGGCGAGATCCAACTCGGGGCCTGCCACCTGCCACTCCCACTCCTGGCGTTGCGAGAGACCGCCACCCCCTTGCCCCGCGGTTTTCACTGTTTGCAGCACCTGGCCATCTACCTGGCGCAGGCGCAGCGCAATGCGTGCCTTGGCCAAATCGCCCTGGGGGGTATCAAAATAGGTGTTGGTCAGCGACTGCTTACGCGCGGTGTGAGAAGCGAGATGGGGGTGTTGTACAAGCGCCGCAGGCCCTTGAGGAGCAAGGGCAAGTTTCAGTTCCACTTCCATGGGAGTTAGTTGTTTCATGACGCTAGCCACCTCGTTATCGTGACATTTAAATGAATATTTGATTACATTTGTGAACTTTTCATGACGGCGGCGAGCGCACTCTTTATACTGGCGCCGCCATTTCCCGGCTCCCCGAAAATAGGCTAAAAGGCATTATGGTTACCTCCAATCCTTTTTCTTCGATGTTTGGCCGCTCGCCATTCCAGCCGCTATTGGCCCATATCGTCAAGGCGAATGAGTGCGCAGATCAGCTGTTGCCGTTTTTTGAAGCAACCCTCGCCAACGACTGGGACACAGCGGCTAAGCTGCGTGAAAACGTCACCCGTTTAGAGCATGACGCCGATACGCTGAAAACAGAGCTGCGGTTGAATCTGCCCAACACCATGTTTTTGCCCGTCTCCCGTTCTGACCTACTCGATCTGATTAGCGTACAGGACAAAATCGCCAATAAAGTGCGCGACATTACCGGCATTATGCTGGGGCGTAAAATGCGCGTGCCGGATGAGTTGGCCGAGCCAATGCGCAACTACATCAGCACCAGCGTTGCCTGTGTGGCGCAAGCGCGCCAAGCGCTGGAAGAGCTCAAGGATCTGCTGGAATCCGGCTTTGGCAAAAACGTCTCTGACGTGATGCAGAAGATGATCCGTGAACTGCACACCCTCGAACATCAAGCCGATGACCAACAGGTGACGATTCGTCGCCAGCTGTTTGCGCTTGAGAGCCAGCTACCGCCGGTGGATGTGATCTTTCTTTACAAGATCATCGAATGGGTTGGCGAACTATCCGATCGCGCTGAGCGAGTGGGTAGCCGTCTGCAGATCCTGACTGCCCGCTAAGGGGACTCTCATGCTGATTATTGCCCAGCACGGTGAAATTTTTATCATCCTGGCCTGCTTGTTTGGCTTCTTTATGGCCTGGGGCGTTGGTGCGAACGACGTAGCCAATGCCATGGGAACCTCGGTGGGGTCGAAAGCGATCACCATCAAACAAGCGATTCTAATCGCGGTTATCTTTGAATTCCTTGGTGCTTGGTTGGCGGGTGGCGAAGTGACCGCGACTATTCGCGGCGGTATGCTGGATCCCGTATTGTTGGAAGACAATCCTCAGTTACTGGTTTACGGCATGCTTTCCGCGCTACTCGCGGCTGCCATCTGGTTGCTGGTTGCTTCAGCGCGAGGCTGGCCGGTTTCTACTACCCACTCCATCGTTGGTGCTATCGTCGGTTTTGGTGCCGTGGGGTTAGGGGTTGAAGCTGTTGCTTGGGGCAAGGTGGGCCAAATTGCCTCCAGTTGGTTAATATCGCCGCTACTCGCCGGTACTATTGGCTTTGTACTGTTTAAATCGGTTCACCACCTGATATTTGAAAACAACGATCCTTTTGCTGCCGCCAAACGCTATGTGCCTGGTTATGTCTTCCTGGTTGGCTTTATTGTTTCGATGGTCACGCTGACCAAAGGCTTGTCCCATGTCGGTCTGGATCTCAGCTTTGGTCAGAGCCTGCTGCTCTCCATCGTCATCGGTATTGGGATCATGGGGTTAGGCATAGTGATGCAGCGGCGTATCCGGTTTGAGCAAAACGCCAGCGACCATTTTGGCTATGCCAACGTCGAACGAGTGTTCGGCGTATTGATGATCTTTACCGCCTGTGCCATGGCGTTTGCCCACGGTTCCAACGACGTAGCCAATGCGGTGGGCCCGCTGGCCGCCGTTATCAGCGTTGTGCGTAGTGACGGCGTTATCGATAGCGCCGCCCTTGTGCCCTGGTGGGTGCTGGTGCTGGGCGGTGGTGGTATCGTGGTTGGACTCGTTACCTACGGCCACAAAGTCATTGCTACGGTGGGTACCGGTATTACTGAATTGACGCCTAGCCGTGGTTTCGCCGCCACGCTGGCGGCTGCCACCACGGTCGTTCTGGCCTCGGGTACCGGCTTGCCCATTTCGACCACGCATACCCTGGTCGGTGCAGTGCTGGGGGTTGGTTTAGCGCGCGGTATGGCGGCCCTTAACCTGCGGGTTATTGGCACCATTGCGATGTCGTGGCTGATCACCTTACCGGCAGGCGCGGGCCTTGCGATTCTGTTCTTCTTTATGTTCAAGGGTATGTTTGGCTAAAAACAGGCTCAAATGCGCTTAGAAGTAGCCAAGCGATACCATCACAGCGGCATCTTCATGTTTATCTGCATTAGATTGAGCAGATTTGCATTAGAAGGTGCCGCTGTTTTTTGTGCTCTGGTAAAGTAACCCGGTTGGCTATGTAAAACGTCGGGTTTTTCTTTCACCTGCTGCCGGAGAGCGGCCCTTGGATACGCGCTTCCCCTTTGTTGATTGGTTCCGTAACGCTTCCCCCTACATTAATGCCCACCGGGGGCGAACCTTTGTCATCTTAATTGAAGGCGAAGCGATGGCGTCTGGCCGAGGGGAGCAGCTGATTCAGGATTTAGCGCTGCTGCATACCCTGGGTGTTCGTCTGGTCGTCGTGTTCGGCATTCGCCCCCAGGTGCATGAAGCGCTAACGACCGCAGGCGTAGAGCCCACGCGTATCGATGGCCGCTGGGTCGCCGACCGTGCGGTGATGGCCCATGTGGAGCAGGTCGCCGCCCACCAGCGGCTTTGGCTGGAAGCGCGGCTTTCGCTGGGCCTGCCCAGCACGCCGCTGCACGGGGTTGAGCTAAGCGTTATCTCCGGTAACCTGGTCACCGCCAAACCCCTTGGCGTGCGCGAAGGGGTGGATTTCGACCACAGCGGTGAAGTGCGCCGGGTGCGCGCCAGTGCTATTGAAGGCCTGCTGGAAAAAGGCTCGCTGGTGCTGCTGCCGCCGCTAGGTTTCTCCAGCACCGGTGAGGTGTTCGATTTAGACGCCTCCGAAGTCGCGCAACACGCCGCCGTGGCGCTGAAAGCCGACAAGCTGATTTTGCTCGGCGAATCCGAAGGTTTGGAAGATGAGCAGGGCGCGCTGCTGCGCCAGCTCTCTCCAGCGGAAGCCGAGCCGCGTTTAACCCACGCTGTTCCAGGCAGCGAGTTAGCCCGCCATTTACAGGCCGCCTGCACCGCCGCTAGGGAAGGCGTGGCACGCACGCACCTGCTCTCATGGCGCAACCACGATGCCCTGCTGGGGGAGTTGTTCACCCGGGACGGCGTGGGCACCATGATTACTCAGCACCGCTATGAACAGCTACGCCCGGCCACGCTTAACGATGTGGCGGGTTTGTTGGAGCTGCTGGAGCCGCTGGAGCGGAGAGGGATGCTAGTGGCGCGCTCCCGAGAGCGCCTGGAGCACGAAATTGATGACTACATGGTGATCGAGCGCGACGGTATGGTGATTGGCTGCGCCGCGCTGCATGTGTTTACCGACACCAGCATTGCCGAACTCGCCTGCGTGGCGGTACACGACAACTACCGCGGCGGCGAGCGGGGCGAGCGCCTGGTGGAGGCCATGGAGCGCCGCGCCCGCCAGCGCGGCTTAACGGAAATATTCGTACTGACCACCCACACCGCCCACTGGTTTGTGGAGCACGGCTTCCGCGCTGCCAGCCTGGAAGACCTACCCCCGCTAAAACGCGAAACCTACAACCACGCCCGTAAATCGAAGGTGCTGGTTAAGCAATTGGCGTAATGCGCTTTTAAAGGGGGGAGCCGGTAGCACAGCTGCTTTATGAGCTGGCCCTCGGCGCTATTGAAAATAGCGCTGGCGCTTCCTGCCCCTGTTGCTGAATAGTGTCGTCGATTGGTGTGTCGTAGGTTTTCAGCAGATAGCCCAGCACCGAATAGAAACCCACCATGGCGATCAGGTCGATCACTGCCGTGCGCCCGATCGCCTCGGCAAGTTCTGCTTCCTGCTCCTGGGCCAGCATGCGCTTATCGAATAGTGCATCCACGGCACTTACGATCAGACCGTCAACGCCTTCGGGAGTACCGCGAATGGCATTGATCCGCTGTGCGGAGAATCCCAGGGCGAGTGCACGACTCACATGATGCGCCCACTCGTAGGCTGAGCCCATGCGCAGGCCCGCGCGTAAAATCACCACTTCGGTCAGCTCAGCGCCTAACGCATTCTCTTTAACAACGTGTTGGCGCAAGGGTGCCCATGCTTCGAGCAAGGCCGGGTGGTGGGCCATGGTGCGATACACATTGAGCGCGCCCGCGAAGCCCTCGCGTAAATCAGCGATCTCCTCAGGCCAATCGGCGTCGGAAATAGGCGGGCAGGGGGATGGTGTCATGGGTGGGCTCCAGTCAGATCGTCGTTTGAGATCGTTGTTTGATTACTCTGCGATAGCCGCGACGATGGCCTCGGCAATACGCTCAATCATCAGATCGACTTCATCAGGCGCAATGATATAGGGCGGCGCCAGCAAGATATGGTCACCGTGAATGCCATCAATAGTGCCGCCCATGGGGTAGCTGATCAGGCCGCGCGCCATGGCCTGCCGCTTGATCTTGGCGTAAATCTTTCTAGCCGGGTCGAAAGGCGTTTTGCTCTCCCTATCCGCCACCAGCTCGATACCGCGAAACAAGCCTCTGCCGCGAATATCGCCCACATGGAGCGATCCGCCGAGCGCCGCTTCCAGGCCGCTTTGCAGTCTCGTGCCCATGGCGTTTACGTTAGCCAGCGTCTCTGGCCGTGCAATAATCTCAACCACTTTATTGGCGGCCGCGGCGGCGACAGGGTGGCCAAGATAGGTATGGCCATGTTGAAACAGCCCAGACCCATTGGCAAAACTGGCGTAGATGTTGGCCGATAGCATCACCGCACCGATTGGCTGATAGCCGCCTCCCAGCCCTTTGGCGATGGTGACGATATCCGGTGTAACCTCATCCTGTTCACAGGCGAAGACGGTGCCGGTTCTGCCCATGCCGCACATCACTTCATCAAGTATCAGCAGTACGCCATATTTATCGCAAATGGCACGCACGCGTTTGAAGTAATCCGCTTCAGAAGCGACCGCTCCTAAGGTGGCCCCAACGACGGGCTCGGCAACAAAGGCCATCACCTCGTCGGCACCAAGCGCCACAATTTTTGCCTCAAGCTCCTCGGCAAGCCGTGCAGCGTAGGCCTCGGGCGTCTCATCGGTACCCTTGTCGCGGTAGGCATAGCAGGGCGATACGTGGTGGGTTTCGGGCAGGATGGGCTGAAACTGCTGGCGCCGCATGGCATTGCCACCGGTGGCCAAGGCGCCGATGGTATTGCCGTGGTAGCTTTGGCGTCTGGCAATGATGTGCCGCCGCTGGGGTTCTCCTTTCTCGACAAAGTACTGTCGGGCCATTTTCAGTGCCGCTTCAACGGCCTCCGACCCACCCGACACCAAGTAGACGTAATCCAGCCCTGCGGGCGCTAAAGCCACCAGTTTTTCGGCAAGCGCCTCGGCGGCATCGGTAGTGAAGAAGGATGTGTGGGCGTAACAGAGGCTATCGATCTGTGCGCGCATGGCGGCCAGCACTTCCGGGTGGGCGTGCCCGACGCTGGTGACCGCAGCGCCGCCCGATCCATCCAGATAGCGACGCCCCGTGGTATCGGTGATATAGACGCCCTGTGCCGACGCTGCATGGGGCAGTGCCCCGCCGATACCGCGGTGAAGAATACGCGTCATAGCCCCTGACCCTCATTATCAAACGTGAGAAATTCACATAGCAAGAAGATTGGCACACTCACAAAGATGATTGCAACAAATAAATCATTTAAATATAGTGTGAAACATTTAGATCATGTATCGAAGCCCAACCAACTATTTCTTCAAAGAGCCAACAACTATGCCACCGAGCGATACATTGAGAGAGCAGATTATTGCTCAGTACGCTGCCATGTCCCCGCAGCTGCAACAGGCCGCTCGCTACGTGCTTGAGCATCCGGAGGAAGTGGCGCTGGTGTCCATGCGCGAGGTGGCGCGCCTAGCAGGCGTTCAACCCGCCACCATGACCCGGTTGGCCAAGTTTTTGGGGTTAGCAGGGTACGACGATATCCGGGCGCAGCATGCGGCGGTGCTGCGTCAGGGGAGCGATGGCTTTGCGGCGAAGGTTCGCCAGCGGGCCGATGAAGGCAGTGAAAGGGGAGCAAGCGATACGGCATCGCTTATGCTTCAAGGGCTGAGTGCCCAGCTTGCCAAGCTCTGCGAGCCCGATTCGCTCCGACGCCTGGAAGTCACAGCCGATAGGTTGAGATCTGCAAGAAAAGTGTACGTGCTGGGTTTACGTTCCAGTCATGCCATTGCCTGGCACTTCCATTACGTGATGACCCTACTGGGAGAGCGTTCGGTTCACCTGGATGGGCCAGGGGGAACCGGCGGAGATGGGCTAATTCGTGCCACATCTGAGGATGTATTGCTCGTTATCTCCATCAATCCTTATGCAGCAGGAGCGCTGGAACTGGCCCAACTGGCCAAAGAGAAGGGGGTGGGCATTGTTTCGATCACCGATAGTGAAGTGTCGCCGCTGGTAGCGCTGTCAGAGCAGGCTGTTTTTTGCCCCACCGAAAGCGATAGCTTTTTCCATACGCTAACTCCCGCCTTAGCGGTCTCGGAAGTGCTGTGCAGTTTATTGGCGGAATTCGACCGGCCTAAGACGCTAGACGCTTTGCAGCAGGCGGATGAACACCTCTTGCATCTCAATACCTATTCGGCAGCTATCCCCCGACGGCAGTGAGAAGCGAGGCTTGTTAACCCAACATGACTGACGGGTAAATCCTCGATTATTACCGAGCGGTAATATTCAGTCGTCTCTGCGCCTTATTAGGTTTAAATATTCCCGAGCGGGAATATTCTGGAGCAAACGCATTCTGGCAAAAAGGCGGCCCAAGGCCGCCCCGTTAAAGTGCACTGTATCTTAATAACAAATGCTTAAGTATTTAAGATAACGCCACCATTCAGGTGCAGCGTTTGGCCACTCATATAGGAGGACTCCTCGCTGGCCAAGTAGACATACGCAGGCCCCATTTCGCTGGGCTGGCCAGCGCGCTTCATGGGCACCTGGCCGCCGAATGACGCCACCTTCTCATCCTCAAAGCTGGCCGGAATCAGCGGTGTCCACACCGGCCCTGGCGCTACGGCGTTAACGCGAATGCCCCGATCCATCAGCGACATCGCCAGCGAGCGTACCAAGCCCTGAATAGCGCCTTTGGTGGCGGTGTAATCGATTAGCGTATCGTTGCCTTTGAAGGCATTGATCGAAGAGGTGGCAATAATGGTGTCGCCTTCGCTGAGATGCGGCAGGGCAGATTTGGTGAGATAGAAGTGGCTAAAGATATTGGTCTGGAAGGTGCGCAGCAGTTGATCATCGGGGATCTCGGTAATGTCATCCCAGTCATACTGCTCGGCGGCATTATTGATGACGATATTGATTTTGCCGAAATGGTCGAGGGTGCGCTTAACGATCTCACGGCAAAACGCTGGCGCTGCCACATCGCCTTTCAACACCAAACAGCGCCGGCCTTCGGCTTCCACCAGCCGTTTGGTCTCTTCCGCATCTTTGGTTTCTTTAAGATGGACGATCACACTGTCGGCGCCTTCACGGGCATAGTGCACGGCCACTGAACGGCCTATGCCGCTGTCGCCACCGGTAATAATCGCCACTTTATCCAACAGCTTCTCGGTACCGCGGTAGCTGTCACGGATATATTCAGGCTCAGGGCGCATGGCGTATTCATCGCCCGGCTGTTTATCTTGGTGCTGGGGTGGTTGGTGTTGATCACTCATGTGCGGTCACTCCATTGTTGGCACAGAATTGTTGGCACAGAAAAAGTTGTTCGCCATCTAACGCCTACCCACTCCTCGGGCGAGCGTCCCCCTAAACGTAGACCAAAGGCGAAGGAACTAGCAAACCCAACGCAAAGGGGTAACTTTCTCAGCTGTTTAACTTAATGGTTATAGCTAACGTTATTTTATTTATTGAAGGTTGGTTTAATAACCTATGTTAATAAAATAAATGTTTGTAGAGAATTAATTATCTATAAATTGACAATAGTAGAATGGCCGCTATGTTTTGAAGGTGGCGCATCTGTTAAATAAGTCAGTGTAATTGGTTAAGTATTAGTGCTTGTTTTCTTTAAGTACATAATTGTACTAATTAATTGCACCTTGTGGATGTGCACTGACGTTGATTTTGTTTCACCACGGATGCTGACAAGTGAGACGACAAGGAGGAAGTGACAGATGATCGATCAAGGAAATCAGCCTAGCCCCAGCGCCCCCAGGCAGACAAGCCCCTCAGCTGAGTCACTCAAGCAGCAAGGGCGCGACACCGCCCACGATGTAGGCGAGGCGGCCCAACACCAAGCAGAAGGCTATTTTAATCAACAGCGTGATAACGCTGCGGAACAGTCTCATAAACTAACGGGCGTTCTGCAAAAAATGGCCGATGAGTTTGATAGCCAGCAGCAGCCCTTTTTCTCAAAACAAGCAAGAAAGTTTGCTGATACTACCGAGCGTTTTTCGCATAACTTGCGTGATAAAGACTTACGCAACGTTTGTGATGAAGCGAAAAGCTTTAGTCGCCGCGAGCCCGCGCTGTTTATAGGGGGTGTAATAACTGCCGGTTTTTTAGCAGCCCGTTTCCTTCGTAGTTCAGACCAGCATTCGCGCGATTCGAACTCACGTTATTCAAGTATGGCGGATGAACGTTCTGCGGGTCTCCCGATGCAGGAAAATGTACCCGCCGGGCAGGCATCACCGGCTAGCCAGGCATCAAGCCTTTCAGGCAGCCCCGTTCCGAGTAATGGGGCAATAGGTTCAGCGGGTCGAGAAAATGGAATGCCCTAACCAGGGGCCGGGAGGCAAAGAATGGATTCGGAAAACAAACCTACGTCGCAAGGCTCTTCTGTAGGATCGCTACTCTCCACGGTGATGCACGAGATTAGCTCCCTGGTACGCAACGAAGCTGAGCTTGCCAAGACTGAGATGTCAGAGAAAACCCACCAGGCCATGGCGGGCATTGCTTCAATCGCCATTGCCGGTGCGGTGCTGCTAGGCGGTTTTTTAACCCTGCTGGCCGCCGCGGTATTTCTGCTCAATGAAATACTGCCACCTGACACTACGCCCTGGCTGTCGGCACTGATTGTGGGTGGGGTGGTGACGGTGATTGGCATCATCATGCTCAAAGCGGGCCAAAAGAAGCTGCAGGCGCGCAGTTTAATGCCTACTCGGACGATGAGTAGTTTGCATAGTGACAAGGCGGTTGCCCAGAAGCATCAGCACAACGTCAAGGAGGAGTTGAAATGACGGATCATGATAAACAGCGCAATGCCGAAGAGATTGAAAAGGATATCAATCAATCGCGCGAGCGGCTCGATTCCACGTTAAACGAGATTGAAGAGCGCTTCTCTCCACAGCAGTTACTGAATACTTCCTACGACTATTTGCGCCATGGCGGCGCCAACGAATTCGTAGCTAATTTGGGCACCACTATTAAGCAGAACCCGCTGCCTTTCCTGGTGACGACAGCAGGGCTGGGTTGGATGATGCTGTCACAGCGTCAGCCGCATCAAGGCCAGCATCGCTATGGGCACAGCGGTACCTACGGTGCACCGGGTATTCCCGTGCATGAGGGCACCCATCCGAATGCCGCTATGCATGCTCAATCAACAGGCGATACCGGTGGAACGGAGCACACCAGTAATGGGCAAGGCCGTATGAGTGAAATGACCCATAAAGCCAAAGACTCTGCTCACCACCTAGGCCAGAAAGCCAAGCAAACGGCGCAACAGTGGGGCGATAAGGCGCACCACATGGGGGATAACATGCGCGATTCCACGTCTCACCTACAGCATGGCGCTCACGATAACCTGCACGACATGGGGCAGCGTGCTCGTCGTGCCGAGAGCCAGGCTTCCGATTTTATTCAGGAGCATCCGCTGGTGGTTGGCGCGCTAGGCTTTGCGCTGGGCGCTGCCTTGGGCGGTATTTTCCCCGCCACCAAGAAAGAGGACGAGTATATGGGCGAGTATCGTGACCGCGTGCTTCATAAGGCGGCTGACACGGGGCAGGCGCAGGCGGATAAAGCTCAACACGCCATTCACGAGAAGGCCGAGTCGTTTAAAGGCGGATCGCAGCCCTCAAGTGCTCACGCACACGATACGAGTACCAGTGACGCAAATACCCGTGACGCAAACATTAATGCGCCGCAGAATCGGGCGACGGGCCTACCCAGCGACCCTACCCCTTTTGCTGAGCGCCCCGGGGCAGAGCGGCTGGATGCCGAGAAAAACCGTTCTGAGCAAAACAGCCCTGAAAGACACAGCCCGGGCCTGGCGGGTTCGAGTACACCCTCTGGCAACACGCAAGGGTCGGGCACTAACCGCACGCCTTAAGTCGCCTATTTGGCTGTGAAGGCCAAGGGTTTGAAGTAACCAAGACCACGTAAGGTAAGGAGTAAGCGATGAGTCAGCTACCCGAACAAGACAAGAAAGCCCCTAAAGAGAAGGGTGACCACCACGATGAGGCTAATCCGATGCCGGATACCCATCATGTGAACCCGGAATCCGATGACGATAAAAAGTCAGGCAGTGATTCCAAACGATAAGCTAAACAACAAAGGCGCTACTTCCGGTAGCGCCTTCTCTATTCCCGCTAAACCTCTATGTTGATTGAGGGCGTTGATACGGAAACGTCACCCAGCGAGGTAGGCAGCAACTGCCCCAAGGAAGAGTAGAGGGCGTCAGAGGTGGATGCCGCAACCGCGTGATCCGTCTTTTCCATGATCTCTTCTGCTTTCTTTAGCTCACGACGGGCTTCTTTATCTTCTTCGTTCAGCCTAATCTTGAGCATGTTAACGGCTTCGCGTAGCTCTTTTTGCGCGTCAGTCAGTACGCCGCGTAGTGCGTGTTCACTAGCGCTGGGGCCATTGGATTTCGAGCGGTTGTCTGCATTCTGAACGAGAGTGGGCAGGCTAGGTAATACGCCGAGCTCGGTGGCTTCATCGCCTTCAGGCTCGCCCGCTGCTTTCTCGGCCTCTTGCTCAGCCTTTTCCTCAGCACTCCTCTCTGCATCTTCCTCGGCTGTTTGTGCACTGGTTTCGGCTTGCTGCGCGTCACTTGACACAGGTGCCTGGGAACTCTCATCACCACTCGCCTGAGCCGCGGCTGATTCAGTTCCGCTGGGTTGCGCTACCGCTGTTGGAGCTGCTGCCGATGCAACTGCTGGCGTCGAAACCACTGAGGGGATAGCGGTCATGCCGGCACCACCGCCCCCCTGGCTGTTCAACAGCTTCGCCGCACCGGCCAGCTCACGGGCAATGCTCTTGAGCTCCTTGGCCATGTTTTTAAGCTGTTCAGGGGAGGCGAAGGCCATCATGGCTTTCAGCATTTCAATCCGCTGGCGCAAAAAGCCTACTTTACTGCTGGCCTGCTGCTGGGAGGCTTCTTTGGGAGTCGGGAGCGACGCCAAACTCTCCAACGCCTCCTGCTGCTTTTTAAGGCGCTTAGTGAACGGGTCGTCTTCCGCAGGCGCGGCTGCAGGCTCTCTCTTCTGCGGTTCAACCCGGGTAGAGGCTAAAAACTGCGGCTTATCCTGGCGCTGATTAATAAACGTGAATGATGAAAATCCAATCTTCATGGCGGTATCCTCTCCTCATTGTTAGAAGATATCGGCCATTTAGCCTAGGTCTTTAACGCACGGCCTTTAACCCACGGCCTTTAACCCCCGGACTTTAGACGCCGCTTAACTTCCACGCTTAGCCTGCCTTCACCCAGCTTCAGTTTCAGCTTCTGGCCGGGCTGGGTATCTTCCGCGCGGCGAATGACCTGCCCCTGCTCATCCTGGGCAATCGCATAGCCGCGCCCCAGCACCGCCAGCGGGCTGACCGCGTTTAACTCCCGCGCGGCGGCTTTCAAGCGTGCCTGTCGGCTCTCCAGCTGGCGCTGCATGGCACTGCCCAAACGGCGTTGTAGCTGGCCCACACGTTCGCTCTCCACGCGATGCAGCCGGGCCATATCCTGGCTGGCTAGCCGTCTACTCAGTTGCGTTACCTGGGCTTTCTGCTGGGTGAGCGTAAGCTGCATAGCGCGATTCAAGCGCTGATTGAGGGCGGTTAAGTGCTGGCGCTGGCGGTTGAGTTGTTCGCCGGGGTGGCGCAGCTTGGCGCGCAGCGTATCCAGCCGCTGGCTGTCGCGCTCTAACCGTGCCTGCATGGCCCGCTGCAGGCGGCTGTGCTGATGCTCCAGCTGGCGCTTGAGGGTGTTTTGATCCGGCACCAAACGTTCGGCGGCGGCTGAAGGAGTGGGGGCGCGCATATCGGCGGCAAAATCTGCCAGGGTGACATCCACCTCGTGGCCCACCGCCGACATCACCGGTAGCCGGGAGTGAAAAATCGCCCGTGCCAAGTGTTCGTTGTTAAACGCCCAGAGGTCTTCCAGGCTACCGCCACCGCGGGTAATCAGAATCACATCCCGCTCAGGGTCTAGCCGCGCCTGACGGTTAAGCAGGCCCAAGGCGGAGATCATCGCCGGGGCCGCTTCTGCACCCTGCACCGGCACCGGAATCAGCGTCACATCCGCCAGCGGCCAGCGCGCTTCCAGCACCGCCAGCACATCGCGAATGGCGGCGCCGGTGGCCGAGCTTAAAATCAGCAGCTTGCGCGGCGGAAAGGGCAGCGGCCGGGCGTTGGCAAATACGCCTTCGCCTTCCAACTGCGCTTTCAAGCGCTCAAAGGCCGCCAGCAGCTCGCCCAGGCCTGCCGCCTGAACGGCATCAGCAATTAGCTGGTAATCACCGCGGGGCTCAAACAGTGACACCCGCCCACGCAGCTTGACCTGATCGCCATCGCGCATGGGTGCCGAAACAAACCGTGCCCGCTGACGAAACAGCGCGCAGCGGATCTGCGCCCGGTCATCCTTCAGCGTGAAATAGACATGCCCGGACGCAGGGCGGGAAACGTTAGAGAGCTCGCCCTCCACCCACACCTCGCCCACATCGCGCTCAAGGGTTTGCTTGGCGCGCTGGTTGAGTTGGCTGACGGTGAGGGCCTGGGGAGTAGTGGAGGCCATAGAATTACCCGCGCTCGATCAGAAAACGTTTGAGAGCGTCAGGGTCAGGCACGCCCTGAATCATTTCGCCATCGATGACCAAGGTAGGCACCGACTGAATAAGTGCCTCTTCCACCGCATGCCGCTGGGCCATCTGGTGCTGCTCGCGGTAGCTGCCCTGGGCTAGGGCATCGAGTACCGCCTGGCGCTCAAGGCCCACCGACTCACCAATATCCGCCAGCACTTCCGGGTCGCCGATATCGCGCTCCTGCTGGAAGAACGCTTTCAGCGCGGCCATGGAGTAGGCGTGGCCCAAGCCCTGCTCTTCGGCCATGGCGAACACTTCAAAGGCTTTGTCGGTGCGCGGCTGGGGGGAAATATTGGGCAGCGTAATGGGCACGCCGAGCTTTTTGGCTATGGGGTAAACCGAATCCTGCCATATCTTAGGCAAGTAAGGATCCTCCACCTTCAGCGTGGGCACCGGGGCAGGGCGCAGCTCAAAGGGCCGCCAGCGGATTTCCACGTCTAGGCCTTCGGTCGCCTGGGCAATCGCCTCTTCCGCCAGCAGGCAGAAGGGGCAAACGTAATCGGTGTAAACAATAATTTGTTGAGACAAAAAGCCTCCTTGAACAGAAAAAATCGCCAGCTATCAGCCTAACAGCATACGTCATTAGCATTTGGTATAAGCACAACAGCCTGACTGCATTGCTGGAAAGGCCCTCAAAACGCTATAATAGGCGATTAACCTTTCACGCCCCACTTCCTCTCAATCAGGGTGTTGCCGCTATGCTACGTATGGCCCAAGAAGCACTAACGTTCGATGACGTTCTCCTCGTTCCCGGCTTCTCCGATGTCCTACCCAAGGATGTCAGCCTTAAAACCCGCCTGACCCGCAATCTTTCGCTCAATATTCCGCTCCTCTCTGCTGCGATGGACACCGTTACCGAAGCGCGTCTAGCGATTGCGATGGCCCAGGAAGGCGGCATCGGCATCATCCATAAGAGCATGGCCATGACCCAGCAAGCGGCTGAGGTGCGCAAGGTCAAAAAGCACGAAAGCGTGATTGTAAAAGACCCTGTCACCGTTAGCCCCAAAGCCAAGCTCGAAGACCTGCTCACCATGGCGCGTGAATACGGCTTCTCCGGTTTCCCGGTGGTAGAAGGCGAAACCCTGGTGGGTATCGTGACCGAACGCGATATGCGCTTCCAGCCTAACCACGGCGACAGCGTTGAAGCGATCATGACCCCCCGCGACCGGCTGATCACCGTGCCGGAAGGCACCGAGCTTGAAGTCAGTAAAGCCAAAATGCGCGAACACCGCATCGAGAAAATGCTGATCGTTGATGACGAGTTCCACCTGCGTGGCCTAGTCACCTTCCAGGATATCGAAAAAGCCCGCACTTACCCAATGGCCGCCAAAGACAGCGATGGCCGTTTGTTAGTCGGCGCAGCGGTAGGCACCGGCCCGGAAACCCCGGATCGCGTGGCCGCCCTGGCTGAAGCAGGGGTTGACGTGATCATTGTCGATACCGCTCACGGCCACTCCCAAGGCGTTCTTGACCGTGTTCGCTGGATCAAAGAGCACTTTCCGCAGATTCAAGTGATTGGCGGCAACATCGCCACCGCCGGTGCTGCCCGGGCGCTGGCCGAAGCAGGCGCGGATGCCGTGAAAGTCGGTATCGGCCCTGGCTCGATCTGCACCACGCGCATTGTAGCCGGCGTTGGCGTACCGCAAATTACCGCGGTTTCCAACGTGGCCGAAGCGCTCAAAGAGTACGACATTCCGCTGATTGCCGATGGCGGCGTGCGCTACTCCGGTGACTTGGCCAAAGCGATTGCCGCTGGCGCCAGCGCCGTGATGGTCGGTGGCCTGCTGGCCGGTACCGAAGAAGCCCCCGGCGAAGTCGAGCTCTACCAGGGCCGTACCTACAAAGCCTACCGTGGCATGGGCTCCATGGGTGCCATGTCCCAGAGCCAGGGCAGCGCCGACCGCTACTTCCAGGATAAGAGCGAAGGCGCCGAGAAGCTGGTGCCGGAAGGCATTGAAGGCCGCGTTCCCTATAAAGGCATGATGAGCGCCATTGTTCACCAGCTAATGGGCGGGCTGCGCGCCTCCATGGGCTACACCGGCTGCCGCGATATTCAGGAAATGCGCACCAAGCCGGAGTTCGTACAAATTACCGGCGCTGGCTTTAACGAATCCCACGTCCACAACGTGCAGATCACCAAAGAAGCTCCCAACTATCGGGTGAGCTAACCAGCAAGATTAGTTATATGGCGCGGCGGGCATTGCCCCGCCGCTTGCTTTTTGGCCTTACCAGCGGCACCCACACCGCTTAACCGAGACCCCGCCATGAGTGACATTCACGCCCATAAGATTTTGATTCTCGACTTCGGCTCGCAGTACACCCAACTGATCGCCCGCCGCGTACGCGAGATTGGCGTCTATTCCGAAGTCCGCGCGTTTGATATCACCGAAGAAGAGATCCGCGAGTACAACCCCAACGGCATTATCATGGCCGGTGGGCCGGAATCCGTGACGGAACTGGACTCCCCGCGTGCGCCTCAGTGCGTGTTTGAAATGGGCCTGCCGGTGTTTGGTATCTGCTACGGCATGCAAACCATGGCCGAGCAGTTGGGCGGTAAGGTAGAAGGCTCCAACCAGCGCGAATTCGGCTACGCACAGATTCAGATCGACGAAGACAACGCGCTGTTCAAAGACATCAAAGACCACGTAGACGCTAAAAGCGGCAAAACCCTGCTGGACGTATGGATGAGCCACGGCGACAAGGTGGCCGAAGCGCCCACCGAGTTCACCGTGACCGCCTCCACGCCGAGCTGCCCGATTGCCGCCATGGCCTGGGAAGAGAAGCAGTTCTACGGCGTACAGTTTCACCCGGAAGTGACCCACACCCTGCAGGGCCAGCGCATTCTCGAGCACTTCGTGCTGGATATCTGTAAAGCTGAAAAACTGTGGACGCCTGCACAGATCATTGAAGACCAGGTACAGCGCGTGCGCGAGCAAGTGGGCGACCGCCACGTACTGCTCGGCCTCTCCGGCGGTGTGGATTCTTCCGTGGTTGCCGCATTGCTGCACAAAGCCATTGGCACCCAACTGACCTGCGTATTTGTCGATAACGGCCTGCTGCGTAAAGCGGAAGGCGACCAGGTCATGGAAACCTTCGCCAAGCATATGGGCGTGAAGGTGATCCGCGTAGACGCCGAAGAGCTGTTCCTCGGCAAGCTAAAGGGCGAGAAAGACCCGGAAGCCAAGCGCAAAATCATCGGCAACACCTTTATCGACGTATTCGATGAAGAGGCCAGCAAAATCGACGGCGTCGACTTCCTGGCCCAGGGCACCATCTACCCGGACGTGATCGAATCCGCTGCCTCCAAGACCGGCAAAGCGCACGTGATCAAATCCCACCACAACGTCGGTGGCCTGCCGGAAACCATGAAGCTCAAGCTGGTCGAGCCGCTGCGCGAACTGTTTAAAGACGAAGTGCGCAAACTCGGCCTGGAACTCGGCTTGCCCTACGATATGGTTTACCGCCACCCGTTCCCTGGCCCCGGCCTGGGCGTGCGTATTCTGGGTGAAGTGAAGAAAGAGTACGCCGACATCCTCCGCGATGCCGACGCCATCTTCATCGAAGAGCTACGCGCCTCTGGATGGTACGAAAAAACCAGTCAAGCCTTCGCTGTGTTCCTGCCGGTTAAATCCGTAGGTGTAGTCGGCGACGGCCGCCGCTACGAATGGGTCATCGCGCTACGCGCGGTAGAAACCATCGACTTCATGACCGCCCGCTGGGCGCACCTGCCTTACGAGCTGCTGGAGAAGGTTTCCAATAGGATTATCAATGAGTTGGAAGGGGTTTCGCGGGTGACTTATGATGTCTCCAGCAAGCCGCCTGCTACTATTGAATGGGAGTGAGGTGCGCCTAGGTATAATGCCTGACGCGGCTAAGCTGACCAAGGTCAAGGGTCTACCAAAGGGTAGGCCCTCTTTCTTTGCAATTCGTAACAGGATTAGGTTAACTCAGGTTAAGGTCGCTGAGACGACTGCCTATAGAGCAGGAAGTACAACGCAGACAGAACTGTCGCAGGGAAAGGATGTCATCCTTGGCGGTAGCGTGTTGGGAAATCAAAATTCCGTCGGCTTTTTTTTGAATTTTCTAACAAAAAACTGCAGGGCCGATAGACTATTCTTCATATAAACCAGTCGGTAAAAGGTTAGAAGAAGGTTCCATTTTCGCCGCGAAAGCAGCATGGTGGAAATGCAGCAGACACGCTCATCGGAGCTATATTGCATAGATGTACTTAATTAGCGCTTCTTGGCCGATGGGCACGGGTGCTCTGGAGCCAAGCTGCGCGCCGTGATGTATCTGGTCAGAATGGTCGATTCTAAGTGGTGCTGCTTAAATTCACCTACCACTCGATGGAATGAATCTTCTAGAATCAGCACCCTATTTTGCAATGCCTTGAAGAGGCTTCGCACACAGAAGGAGGATAAGGTTCTTGGTAAATACTCTATATTCATCATTTTTCCGCTCAAAAAACCTTATCGAAACTGCTTGGCACGGAACAACGGAAGTGACCCGAGGCGTGATTAAGCACCTAGTTGAAGAGCGGGTAATGAACGACACAGATCCGCTCGCCTATGCATGCGACCTTGCCTATGAGCGGTTGCTCTTGTCGTCCCGCCCCGAATACGTGTATAAAAATGTCCTTTTGTCGAAAATGGTGTTCGGGACGCATAGCCCAGCTACTACATCTTGGTTGTATGAGTTCCGAGTTGGTGAAGCACGTGCAGATGCAGTTTTGATCAATGGCGTTGCAACAGCCTTCGAGATAAAAACAGATCTTGATGATTTTTCTCGCGCCCAGTCTCAGCTAGAGGCTTATTATTCTTGTTTCGATAGAGTGGTATTTGTTGTTGGTGATGGGCAAGTTAAAAAAGCTCTTAAAGTTTTGCCGGATTATGTGGGCCTCTTAAGGCTTTCTACCAGGTGCCAGCTTTCAGAGATTCGGGAGGCAGTGTCACACACAAAAGATCTTTCCTCAGAAGCCATGTTTCACCTTTTTCGAAAAAAAGAACGCGAGGTTCTACAGAGTAAATACGACGTTTTTACTGATCACCTACCGCCGATAGAACGATACTCTGCTGCCCGTGATGCCATCTCTTTACTACCTCCGAAAGCTATTCACGAAACTTTCGTAGAGGCTCTCCGGAAACGAGAGCCTGCGACAAAGAAAGCAGCTATTTCTCACAGGCTACCCAACTCATTACGTGCCGCTGCTTTCGGATACAAAATGAGGAATGCTGACTGGTTGCTTCTTGCTTCGAGACTTCGAGAGCCAGCTTCCAACGCGCTTTAGGTTAAAATTCAGTTGTTAGCATGGAGTATAAGTATGTATTGGCCATTTTTTCGCTCTAAGCAAGAAGAAATGATTGCGCTAAAGGAACTTGGATCCCATTTGGGAAGTAACCTTGTAGTCCCCATTATCAAGCCGCACGATGCGACTTCGCGAGTTGAAGGGCAGATATCTAGAGTGTTGCAAGCAGGTTTGCGAACTGCACTCATCGTTAATACAAACGAAGGCTCTCCTGTGCCTTCAATCGCACAGATTATGGCGATGGAAAACAACTTAACAAATGCATATCCGAATCAAATATTTCCAACATTGGAGGTGCGACCTGGTATTACTGCTGCGGATGTGAGCGGATTTCTTAATACTTACAGTGGCCGAACCCAAGTTTTCGTGCATCGGGCACACACTCTTAATGCTGCAATTTTTCCCTCCAGTGATGCGATTCACATTTTTGAATCACATAAAGTTTCCCCGCATTTCATTTCTTCTTTTTCTGCGTCTCGACGCGTGATTCTTCGTGATGGGTTCAAAAAGCAATCTGTTAACGGAGACTACCCTTCTGTCTCTTATTTTGATGATTTGGCTTACAGTTATTGTGCACATGGTTACGATGGCTTTGGTGATTTTTCGGCCATAGGAGATGTGCCTTATAATAAAGGTGGAGGTCAGCCGAGTCACGTTGCTCTTCACCTTACAGAGCCAAATCAGAATAACACTTTTCACTGTCGTCACTTTGTTTCTGCTGTGCCACCAGCGACAACTGATGTTCAAACAAAGTATTTTGATGCGCTGGCACAGTTGATAGGGCATACGGGCTCGCCAGGAGTAGGTCCATTCAGTACTTTGGGAGTATCAGATTACTGTAAAAATCATGGGGCGGGAACTTTTCCTGGTTTAGGTTCTCCAAAACGTTGGTCTACAAAGCATCATATTCAATTGGTTCATTCTGTTCTTACTGCGTCTTTTGCTGTCCCTTGGATCTGAAACATGCATTGTGTCGCTGACATTATAATGTTTGGTTAAAAAGAATGGTTCTTATGTGTTGGATGGCACTTTGAAAGAGTCCAAGAAAATACCCTGAGCAACCGGCCATTAACAAGAAAATCCAGGCGACGCCTGTCTATGCATTGATCTGGTGTTATGTTCAATCTATCTAAATGTCCGCTTTTGGCCGAGGCTGTGTGAAAGCCTAAAAATCAGTTGGCGATTACAGAATTCAGCCGTATTGGCACGACTATCGGCTAGTAATACGCTTCAGAGTGCCTTCCTTTATTTCCATGTCTGAAATTGTTCGAGATAAAGCCTAAAAAATATCTTCTATAAAGCGTAACCGACTTCTACTAAGTGCGGTAGAGCCGGGGTCAGCATACCCTATGCTCGCATCGCCTGGATCAAACCCTTGGAACCGAGGATATTAATGACGCGTTTCATGTTGTAGGCAAGCACATGTAAGGCTCATTTCCGTGATGACGTTCTTAAGCCCTTTGGCGACGTCACCCCATCTTCAGTAGCACTGCAAAATTGACGCTCCGCCCACAATAAGTCTTTCATCTGCTGAGCTTGTAAAGGGAGGTGCTGCTACCCGGAACTTAACTTCTACATTCTATATTTCATATGGGAAATACGCTGAAGAAAATAATCGGCAATTTTCAGTATTGGATTTTGACATCATTGAGGATAAAAAAGAAATGGCTGGCGATATGGAATGCTTTGACGACCTTCCAAAGCGTGCCTCTAATCATGTGACGGAGGAGAAGGCAGAGACGGCATTTCAGAAATGCCTAACAGAGAGTGGTCGCTTTATCCTTCAGCGTGCTGACCGCAAGGACTATGGTACAGACTGCGAGATCGAAATTGTCGAGGATGGGAGAGCCACCAACATTAGGATTCACGTTCAGCTTAAGGGCACCGAGCGTGCACTGAATGCGGACGGCTCTCTCAGCGTTGAAATTAGTCGCACAAACCTGAATTACCTACTGATGCATCCGCATAGCTTTTATGCTGCCTATCACGTCCCAACGGCGACGCTACGCATCTGCCTTGCTGAGACTGTTCTCCGTAAATACGAGCATGCTGGAAAGAACTGGATCCAGCAGCAATCACTTACAGTCAGCTTTACGGAAGCTCTGACGACAGTGCGGTTAGGGCGACTTGCTGAATTGTCCAGTTCTGCAACTCGAGCGGCACGTAATCGTCGTGTTGAACAGGCCCGGGCGGCCCCAGGAGATTTGATTGGTCTCCTTCGCCGAGCTGTACCGGAGGTTCATGTTCCTGATGATCCAGACTCAGCTCGACAACTCTTGGAACACCTATATGAACAGGATGCTGATGAGGAAATTAGTGCCGCCTTTGACCGATTCATGGCCGTGCTTGGATCAGACGACGATGCCATGGGCTGTGCTTATATGTCCGAAATCAACTTGGGCATGTCCGAGAGAAGCCAGTTTCCTGAGCGGATCGAAGCAGCAGTGATTCATTTTAAGAAACAGCTTAGTGCGGGGCGCTACGAGCAGGGTGGCCTGTATTACACGATCGGTAATGCCTACTCGGCGCTCGGCCGAGAGGATCACGCCACAGAGGCCTATAAGGCAGCGTTGCTCGAACCTGCATTCGCGAATTCGTCAAGTCTGGCATCCCAAGGCCATAAGAATCTCGGGACAAGCTTTGAACGGCTCGGAGATGAGGTGCGAGCAGTTAAGCACTATCGCGAAGCTTTGCGGATGAATCCTCTCCTTCCTGAAGCCCATTATGCCTTGGCCCAATTCTACGTGAGTGAGGGCGAGTGGAAGAGCGCTCTTGAGCATCTGGATCAGGCCGTCTTCACAGATCCTACATACGCTAAAGCAGCTGGAGTTGCGGGTTGGCGAGCTAACGTGCTTTTCAACATGGGAGAGGGGAGTGCTGCGTTCCGCGAAATCAACAGTCTTCTAGCCCAAGCCGACCGCGAGCCATGGGTTTGGCCGTTTTTCGCACGACTGGTAGCTAGTTTCGGTCGGGCTACGGCTGAGAATGCGCGTCAGGCGCAGGGTTTCTGGTATCGCTATGTAGACGCTCACCCCGATACATCCGGAGGCCGTCGCGAGATGTTATTGGTGATCTTATATTTGCGGGCGGAAGGACAAGATATAGGCCAAACCTATACGGAGTTTCTGGATAAGTTTGTTAGGCATATTAAGCACATTGATAACACGGACGAAGCCGCGTTTTTGTGGGATCGCCTCGGACACTGGGCACAGGATGAGGGCAACTGGCTAGAAGCGGAGCGCTGTTTTCGGATGGCCTACGATCTGGCTGGCGGGCACTACGGCTACTGTCTAGGAACCGCTCTTAACTTTCTTGGACGATTTAAAGAGAGTCTGCCGATCCTGCTCGAGCAGGCAGAGCATATCCAACCCGATGCAATGAGCTGGTTTCAGCTTGGCGCGGCGTATGGCGATCTTGGGCAATCCGAACAAGCCATTGAATCCTATAAGAAAGCGCTCAATCTTGATTCCGACTACGACTTGGCGATGTTCAATCTAGGTGGTGTCTACTGGAATAGTGGGGACATAGTTGAAGCTTTGGAGATTTGGCGGACGGCGATTGAGCGTTTTCCAGACCATGAGCTTACCGCCAAACTCCAACGTGATTTCCCGCAGTTCTTTCCTCGGGGCACTGACTAGCCATTTATCCGTATACACGCCTGATTTTGATGTGGTTGGTTTTACCTGTTTAGCGTTAGAAAATTGGTGTCATAAGTTGGCAATGGCCCTCGGTGTCAGGATAGTTGTCGTCAATATGTTCACGATACCGGTTACGACCAGGCCGAAACTGGCCGAGCGATACTGGAAGCCTTCCATGAGGCTCTGGCCGCTATCCGTCAGGCGACAGGGAGCTAAGAAAAAATATGATGAACGATAAGACAGAACGAGTAACGAGGAAGAGCAGCACACCAATCAAAGTGTATTGCCTTCCCGAAGAAAAGAAACAGATCGAGGCATAAGCAAAGCGAGATGGCATGAGTGCTGAGCGCTATCTGCGTGAGGTCGATCCGGATTATCACATATTCGGCGTGGTGGATTATGAGCAGATTCGGGAGTTGACTCGGTTCAACGGCGACCTTGGCCGGTTGGACGGTCTGTTGAAGTTGTGGCTAGCCGATGACTTGCGAACGGCTCAATTCGGCCAGTCAACAATCCTTGCTGTTCTCAGCAAGATTGAGGCAGCGTAGGAGGAAATGGGAAACGTCATGACCAAGATTGTTGTTATACCGAGGCCTAACTCATGACAAAGGCCAAAGCGAATCGCCGCTGATTGCTAAAGCTGGCACCGCATCGAATGTACTCGTCATATGGACTTCTGCGGGCTAGTTCGACTTTGGAAGCATAAGATTCCGCCATATCCTGGCGAAGCTATAAGAGTTCGTGGGCTGTAAGTCTACCAATGTCTCGGCTGGCGGCGTCACCTTCGAGTGGCGAGACTTGGTTGTTGCCATTACTAGACTCTGTGGGATTCATCCTCCCCATGTTTCACCCTCAATTCGCCCTGTATACAGTCCATAAGAAGATCGTTTTCCGAGCTGACAATATTCAACAAGGATTTCAGCGTTTATTCAGAACGTTCACGATTGTGATGAGTACCCAGGCGGATATTCGTTCGAGGTTAGCTATCAAGTTGACGTCACAGCAGATGAACTGCCGCAACTAACGATTGGCAATTTGTTCTTCGAAGTGCAACAAGCTTAGTAGGCCCCATCGCCTTAAATGCCTAGATATACAGAATGTTCGAACTACCACTAACAGGGAGCCAAACTGGTGACAGTCCGCTTTGGGGTAGGCAGCTGTCCGCCACCTGACCGAAAGGACAGACTGCTCTCAGTCTGATCCAGATGCTTGTGTCTCGCATGCGTGTCCCCGCTTCTGGCGGAACCGTGAGAACATGCGCCGATCATAAGACGAACCTTGGTTCGTTACGATGCTGCTTTTATATGCATATTTCGATCATGTTATTTATTATGGCATCGAAGGATGATGATTTTTAAACTTGTTGTTAAATAATGTTTATTAAGGCTGATTTATAACTAAGTGGGAATAAAAGTTTTTTCAAAGCCCCGTAAGTGCTGGGGCTTTTGCTAAGAATATCAGTAGCGGTTAGGCAATTAACACGAGTGCTGGCTAGACTTAGAGCATTTATGGTCGGGTTGGTTTTAGATAGGATCTAGTAAATTAATTAATCGGCTAAAAGATGATCTTCTAAATCTTTATTTGGCACACTTTCTTGATTTTTAGTTAACCATTCTAAAGTAAGTATGGGTGCAGAGCGCATACGTTCTTTTGCTTGCGGGGTTGAAACATCAATCTCATTGAAACGCCCCTCAAGTTTTCTTAGGTGAGCATAGCAGCCTATATCAATTGCAAAGGCTTGAAAAGTGCCCGCTTGAGACTTGTGGGTTAAGGCTGATCCACAGTTGTGAATAATTCTATAATCAAGAAGCCTATAGATTAGCCCGCGAACTTGATCATTTTTCTTGAGAAGTTCTTCGCTAATATTAAAAATATTTATTTTTCTCTCAAGACAGAATTCTCGAATCAGATAAATTCCTTTTAGAAGACCCTCTTGCTCTTGATCTTGCGAGTCTTGCTTTAGTTCTTCGATTCGCCTTTCAAAATTGGAGCGGCTGCTTATTCTTACGTCATCTTTCCCAATTTTTCCATCGCCTTGGCTAACAGACGGAAGAATTTCTAAGAAAAGAGACATAACATCTCGTGGAACACCCCCTCCAGCCATCACTAGTCTAGAAAATCCTTGGCCTTTAAATAGCTCTGAAATTTCTTTTTTTGACATATTTGCTATCCTTCCAAAACCCTCAAGAATAGCTAAGTTTCGGCGACGTGTTTTTTCAAAGTCCCCAAAGTCGTAGTCGATGCTTACAGGCTGGAAGTCATGACGCTCTTGAGCTCCAAAAGGCTGTCCATCTCTGTCAACGTACAATGTGCTAGCATGCCTTAAGGTTGCAATCTTAAAGAAGAGAGGCAAATCTTTGCATAACCGGTGTACATAATCTACAACAAATGCTTGATGTACACGGTCTAGATGGTATAGGTCATCTATTTGAATAAAAACAAATTTAACTTTTCTCGAAATTTCAAAGAACTCTCTTATTTTTCTTTTATATCCGGGTAGATTTTTGTCGAGTTCTTTAAGCTTTGATTGGTGTTCTTGAAATGCCTGTTCTACACGAATAGAAGCGGCTGATGATTTGTCCGCCTTAAGTCCTAAATTTAGTCCGGAGTGCTTGGCGCCTGCTGAGGCTGATGTGGTTGAATTATCTTTTCTGCTCTCTTCAACTGTAATGTTTTTACTTGATTCATCAGGTCTTTCTTTAATACTGAAAATGTCAGAAATTACTTCATCAAGTATTTGTCGGAGTCTTTTTTTCTTTCCAAACCAACCAGTACAATTTTGCTGTAGCTCGAAGAAAACAGACTCTAAAATTTCTAATAATACATCTGGGAAACTATGCCTTTTGAAATCTTCGCAATTCAAATAAATTGTACGTATTTCATCAGAAGCCTGCTCAGCAGACTTGAACATTAAGAGAGTTTTTCCGCAACCTCTACGCGCAAAAATTGCATGATTTTGTTTGGCTCGCAAATCAAAAATTAGCGAGTCGGTGTCTACATAGGTTACGGAATCGCTGTGTCTCTGAATTCGCAAGTTTTCTGTAATTACTTCTCGGAGTTTAAGTATTTTTTCGGCCATTTTTGTCCTTGGTGAGTGCTGTGAGATTTTATCTCTTTCTAATTTTAGTGAATTTTCAAGATCTCTATATTTCAGTTCTTCGAGAAGCTTGGCTGAATGAGACTATTTGAAATTAGATGAGTTGATATTTTATGCTGAGTCAGCTGAGGAATTCAACCGGAAGTTGAAACACCTGTGATAGAAAAATAAATATTCCGGCAGGATTCGTTTAAGCCAGCTGGGCCGCAGAAACTGAGTCCAACACCTTAAAATTTTAGTAAGGTGTTAGACTTATGGCCTACACAGAGCCCAGTATGGAAGAGCGTTCCACCATATAGGTCAGTCTTTGGTAGAAGCTGAGGCTTCGACAAATAGCCAATGTGTTGCAACGATCTCCGACCTCCATCAGCCGCGAAGTACGATGCAATAAAACTCAGTGCGGTGCCTATCATGCTTATTATGCACAAACACATCGTTGTGCCAGGCGTGTCTTGTGCCGCCTTAAGCATGAGCTGCTTCTGGGCAATGATCGCTTTGAGCTGGTTATGTATATGCTTCTCAACTGCTTGTCTCCAGAGCAAATCATAGGCAAGCTCCGGGGTATGATAATGCCCCGATTTGAAGATGCTTACGTTTGTCGCGAGATGTTTTAGAGCGCCATTTACGCGTTTCCTGTGGGTGAGCTTAAGAAAGAGTTGATCCACTGCCTTCGCCAAGGCAAATCGACGCGTAACCCTCAGCGTTGGCAAATACCCGATACGTAGAGCATCCATCTTCGACCGCCAGAGATTGAGAAGCGTGCAATGCCAGGCACTGGGAAGGCGACTTTTAATCGAAGGTAAGAACATTACCTCTCCTGTTGGCACGTTAGACGCACTGAGTAGTGGGTACGTCATTCTAGCCAAACTCAACGATGCAATGGGAACCTCAGCGGTGAAAGGGTTTAGCACAGCGCTCAAGCGGATGCCGATAGCGGCGTGTAAAAGCATGGCCTACGACCAGGGCCGGGAAATGGCAAAGCCTGCAGACATCTCCCCGGCAACGGGGTAGCAATGAAAATATCAATGACCTGATACGATAGTATTTACCAAAGGGAACTGATCTTTCAGCACACTCAATAAGAGCTAGATGCTATTGCGTTACAGCTGAATATGAGACCTTGGAAGCGCTTTCCCTTTAGGTGTTGGATTGAAGAGGTGAGTGAGCTATTAGCGGGGCATCAAGGAAACCTACCAGCTGTTCATTAACGAGTGTCGCATTTAGAGTCTGCATCCACCCATTTGTTAGTGATTGTTAATATGTTTTTATTAGACACGAGAAGCGCTTTTTTAATTGGAGACAGCGTTTTTTATAAATTTTGCGGTAAGCTCAAGGGAAGTTATAACTGCAAAAAAACTTTAAACTTGAGTTAGTAGAATGCCTATGCCAACGCCAACCATAAATTTCCAATCTATCCGCTCCCATCACGGCAGCCAACATGGCGGGTTTGAGGAAGTTGTATGTCAACTCGCGGCGCTTGACTCTCCTAAGGAGCTTTCCTTTCATCGTAAGGGCGCCGGTGCTGACGCAGGTCTAGAATGCTATCGTGTCGAGCACGACGGGTCGGAAACTGGCTGGCAGGCCAAGTATTTTTTCGAGCTTGGTAGTGGCGAAGCAGGGCAGCTCAAGGAGTCCTTCGATAACGCCGTAGCCAAACACCCGATGTTAGCCCGTTTCATCGTCTGCCTGCCGTTCGACTTATCGGATGGGCGTGTCGGTGGACGTAAGTCCGAACGAGATCGTTGGGACGATTGGGTAACAGCACGACAGGCCTCTATTGCTCCCCGTGTGGTCGATATCGTGCTCTGGGGCAGTTTCGAGCTGACCGAGCGGTTGTCGCGGAACGACCCACTGCATGTTGGTCGTCGCACCTACTGGTTCGATCTCCCGCATTTCGGGGCCGAATGGTTTAGGGATAGGTTCGAAATCACCCGCATGGGGCTTGGCCGTCGTTACACGCCCGAGCTCAATGTCGAACTTTCAATCCGCCAGGCCTTAGCCGCGTTTGCGCGCGACCCCGAATTTGTGCGTCGGATCGCTGGTTGGGCTGATAACCTAGACGAGGCGCGGCATCGCTCACTGCGTTATATCGGCGCAGCGTTGGAGGCCACGAACAACATCGATGTGGCGATGCTTACCGAACAGGTGGCTGCGATTTCTTCGGCGTTTCGCACAGCTCCGCTCGGTCCCACAGATCCGCTGCCATTTGATGAATGGCGTGCCTTGGTCACGGCTGCGACCACTACGCTCGACTGCTGTTGGGCGGCGATCTGGAAGCTGCGCAGTCAGTCTGACGACAATAGTGAAATTGTTCGCAATGGTCTTTATTTTGCTGAGCATTTACGTGAGGCGCTTGATCGGGTTGCTGCGTCGCTTGATGCTCCATGGACTAGTCTCGCTAATACGCGACGCTTGCTGCTTAGCGGTGAGGCCGGTGTCGGCAAGTCGCACTTGCTTGCCGATGTCGCTGAACATCACATCGCCCGTAGCTTTCCTGCCGTGCTAACTCTCGGCGGCGCGTTTAGCGACGCTGATCCCTGGCGGCAGATTGCCGAACAGTTTGGGCTCACCAATACCCCGCCAGACACGATCCTTGGCGCGCTTGACGCCGCCGCTGAGGCCACTGGTACTCGTGCGCTGGTGATGGTCGATGCGATCAATGAACGAAACGGTATAGCGGTTTGGGCTGAACGGCTCGCTACATTCCTTGCTGTTGCTGACCGCTTTAGCCACGTGGTAATACTGGTTTCATGCCGCACCACGTTCCTTCCCTATATCGTACAAGATATTGACGATAATACGTTACCCCGAATTAAGCATCCTGGTTTTGCAGGCAAGGCGGCCGAGGCTGCGCGACGTTATCTAGATCAGCGCGGCATAGTGCGCATGGCAGCTCCGCATTTCGCGCCCGAGTTCGAGAATCCACTATTCCTACGCAGTTGCTGTGACATGTTAGAACGGCGGGGCGAGCGTGAGTTGCCGCGTGGCCTCGATGGAGTATCGAGCGTCTTCAATTTTTATTTCGGGGCGATCGTCGAAACTCTCAATCAGCGCATGAGATTGGTGCCCAGGCGCAAGTTCGTGGAGAAAGGCCTTAGAGCACTCACCGAAGCGATGGTCGCGGAGGGTATTGGCTACCTGTCGATCGATAAGGCAACTCAGATTCTTGATGAGGTTCATCCATCTGATGGGCGTACCGATCAAGACCTGTTTTTCCAGCTAGAAAACGAAGGAGTAATTGCGGTCGAACTAGTCCGTGAGGGAGATGCTACCATTGAAATGGTTCGCTTTACATTCGAACGGATGAGCGATCATCTTATTGCCCAGAGATTACTCGATATTCATGTCGGTGACGGTGATCCCGTGCCAGCCTTTGTCACTGGAGGCCCGCTCGCGGCATATGTGGCGGGCCGGGATTCATACCAATTTGCAGGAATCGCTGAGGCGCTCGCCGTCCAACTACCCGAGCGCTACGGAATTGAAATCATTGATGTGGTCGACAATAAGAGTGACTGCTGGAATCTGGTTCATGCTTTTCAGCTCAGCTTATTGTGGCGCCGTCAGGACTTCTTCTCCGAGCGAACCCTCGAATTGGTAGAGGAGTGGGCAGATGTGATCGGCGGTGATGCAGTGCTTGAGACGTTGCTCTTAATAGCAACCGAACCTAATAACCGTTTCAATGCTGATTATCTCGACCGCTGGCTGCGCCCGCTCTCGATGCCCGAACGCGACGTTCAATGGTCGACCCGTGTCATGCTCCTCATTGAGGAGAGTGAGGCAGGAGAGGAAGCGATCAACACGCTGATCGAATGGGTACTTGCTAATGGCTTAGGTCAGATCCAGTCGGCTCGCGCGCGGCTTGCCGCGATCACGCTAACTTGGCTCACTAGTCTCAGCCATCGTTGGATCCGCGACATGGCTACAAAATCACTTGCGACGCTGTTGGTTGATCGCTGCGATCTCGCTGCTATTCTGATCAGGCAATTCGCTGATGTCGATGATGCTTATATTCTCGATCGCTTGCTCGCGGCAGCCTATGGCGCGGCAACACGTTGCACGAGCGACGAGGGAATCGCCGAGCTTTCTCAGGCTGCTTTTACAGCGGTCTTTGCGCGTACTCCTCTTTCAACTCACGCTCTTGTCCGCGACCATGCGCGCGGTATTGTCGAATTCGCTGCAAGCCGCGGTGTCCTGCTTCCTGATGTGCCGCTTGACCGAGCCCGCCCTCCTTATTCTCGTGGAAAACCGCTTGAAACTATTAGTGAAGAAGCACTCAGCGACTATGTCCAAGACTATGGTGCCGGATCGTTCCGCGATCAGATCTACAGCTCGGCTGTAGAAGATGGTGATTTTGCACGTTATGAGATCGATTCGCTCGTAGATAAGTTCTTAAGGCTCCCACGCGAAGAGCGCGGTCGTTCAATCTCTGAGATTTATGATGAGTGGTGCAAAAAAGCTATCGTACCGCATCCCGAACGACAGGCAGCGTTAGCACAACTTGTGAGCGTCGCAGAACATGTATCCTCTATTACTCACGGCTTTGACATTTGGGGGCATGCTGGTGCGGATGACTTCAATAAAGCATACCGTGCCGCTGAACAGCAGCGTATGGAAGCAACCGAATCGCTCGAAAAACTGCTCGAGGAGGAGGAAATCCAGGAATTTCGGATCCGTGCTGCTAGCTATATCAACGATCGCATGTGGGATGAACACGCTGCGGTAACTCACCCAACATATTCTGGTGAACAATCGCGACGTTGGGTGGCCTGGCGGGCACATGAGCTTGGTTGGATCTCTGAGCGCTTCGCAGAGTTTGATCGTCATATGGCAAGTTCCGACCGCATGGAGCACCGAACTGAGCGTATCGGAAAAAAATATCAATGGATTGCTTATCACGAACTGGCTGGGCGGTTAGCTGACATCGCTCTAGTAGAGGGTGATTTTAAAGGTGAACCAGAGTTATACGACGGGCCATGGCAAATTGGAATACGTGAGATGGATCCAACCATTCTCGTAACCCGAACCAAGCAACATGATTCAGATCATCAAGGTTCAACTTGGTGGTCGCCTTATTCCCCTAATTGGCGCGAGGATTCGCCCGAGGCGCGGATTGCGTGGATGGAAGATCAATTACGAGATATTCCCAATCCTATTCAACAGATTGATGTCGCCGATTCAGATGGCCGACGCTGGTTAGTGCTTAATACAACTGTTGGCCGTAATCAATGGCGTATGGTCAATGGAGAGCGCGTGATTCATCGGATGACCTGGCATAAGGTCAAATCTATGCTTGTAGCACGAAATGACGTTGAGCGTTTGGAGAAACATCTCGCGGGTTCCCCGAGGGATCGAGACAACCCACCAGAAATTGAGATGCCTTGGGGTAGCTATCTTGGCGAATATCCCTGGCATCCTGCATTCGAAAGTATTGATGGTGTCTGGAACCTTGGTATCGGATCCAAACTCCACACTCAAGCAACTGTAGCTAATTGGTTTGTCGAGCGTGCCGGCCACAATTATTCGGTGGAGGAGAGTTTTAATCTTACGATTCCCGCCCCGGCGCTAATGCGTGGCCTCCATCTTCGTCTAGCTGACGGGCGTTCGCTTGCCTACTCTACTTCCAATGGGAAAGTTCTTTTCAAAGACCCTTCGGCTAATGAGCCTGGGTTTAGTGCGGCGGTCGTTGATCGTGATGCGTTCCGTGCCTTCCTAGACGCTGAGGGGCTAGAGATAGTGTGGATTGTCACGGGCGAGAAAAGTGCTCACGGTGGCCCACCCCATGGCCGTGGATGGGGTGGAATGCTTAACTACTGGGGCATTTACCGATTTAATGGTGACTCTATCCGCGGTGAGCTCAATTACAAACGCCAAGATGCGAGACCCGAGCAATTGAGGGAGCTTCTGGCCTATCCATGACACAATGAGACAGTTCATAGCTGAAAGCAGCTGTTGTGGATGGCGATGCGTCAGATATGCATTAGCCGGCGCCCACGCTAGCACTTCCTCCAGATCCCATACCACGCAGCGCCCGGTGAGCCGGAAGCGGCAAGGGAGTTCGGTTCGCTACTCCATTTCATAGATGGTTGTCTCTGCTAGGGGGCCATTCGGACGTAGCTCCTGACGTCATGGGTCAGTACGCTGCTATTGGCTCCCTTGCAATTCATTCACCTCCAAATTACGAAGCTGGCTCGACGGAGCTAGCTAGATACGCCTTACGTGCCAGCTTGGACAGCTGGTGGCTCGACTGATAACTCAACGCTACAAGCTAAACTCTGGCCCATCGTGGGAGTGGGGAGGGCGCCGATGCTTATGTATAGTCTTCTGGTATCCCTTTTCTGGCGTGTCGCGATAATATTCGCGCAGCCTTTTTCTCAGCGCAAGGACATAGGGCTCATCCTCGATGGCGACTAGAAATAAATGCCGAGGGAGACCTCCTGTCGTTCCACTTCCGAGGATGCGAAACGCATCCTCAATTGTGTCAAACGGTTCGCCCAGGTCGGATTCGGAATTACACAAGCCGAAGCTAACGAAGCTGGCCCAGTCCCAGCCATCTTTCCGCACATCTAGTCGAAGGTAGGTGGATCCAGGATCCTTCTGCGCATTGAGCGCGCACTGTTGCAGGGCTTCAGCTGAGCTGACTGTTGGCACTGGAGGATAAAGAGTAAACGGTGACTCATGGTAAAACAGGTAGTAACCCGCCCTAGGCAATCTGGAAAGCTTGGAAAGCTGGCCTTTGCTACTCCCTATGTTGGCAATGCCCTGTTTGGCTCGCTTGGCCTGTAGAAGCACGGCCTTCCGGCACCTCAATCCACCTACGGTCAGCGAAATGATGATGCCAAGGTCGGCTCCCACACGGGCTTCTTCGGCCTTACTCGCGAGTTGAAGTGTGCCCAGATAAGATGAGGACTTTGGATAGCCGAATTTCGGAATCCGTTTGGCGGCCCATCCTGACAACCAAGTTTCTACGTTGGTACTGAACCGGCCGTTGAGCGGATCCTCATGCGCCTCGGTGTCGGAAAGGAAGTCCGCCATTTGTTGTGCGCACTGGAACATAGACCAGTAGATAGTCCAGAGCACATCGACAGTAAAGTGCTGTGGCGATGTCGCTAGCAGCGGGAGAAGCTGCCACTGATCCGCCGGATGGGAACAGAGCGCTAGTTTCCTGGCTGGTTCACCTAGCATGCTGGCGGCTGCAAGTTTGGCCGAGGCCTCGGCAATTTCGGTAAAGGCGCCTGTAGCGGGAATGCCAGCATGGTCGCTATAAGCCCTATCCCGAATGTCCTGGGCTTCCTGCTGCCAACCTGCGTAAACAGCTGCAGAAGGACGAATCTGGAAAACGAGCTTCTCCAGAAGTTTTGTGGCTTCCACTACGTGATCTGTTTGCACCAAACCGGCAATGCTCTCGAAATTCTTGGCAAAGTCTGCGGCCAACCAACCTTCGCCGCATGCCGCGGTCATCGGCGCAGTTGCTACCTTCTGGAATTTGGCTAGCACTGCATGCCGTGCCTGATAGGACGAAAGGGTTTCATTCAGTGCAAGCAGTTTTCTCCGTTGCTCTTCTACATCGCGGTTGTGTACGGCGATGTCCCTGGTCCGCTGTGCTTTCACCTCTGATTCGTCGAATTGACGTTCGGCTTGCGCGTACTGGTCCTTGGTATGCCGCCAATCGCGCCATGCCCGAAATGTGTTCACGGGAGAGAGGATCCAGCCTAGCCCACTTTTCTGTCTAATACTGAGAAAGCGTTTCCTGCGTGTTACGGCCTGGGTACGCATTGGCGAGAGGGCTGTCTCGCGTTCTTGCTCCTCGCTTCGAAAGGCTAAGCCTTTGATACGACGGATTTCCTGTTCTGTTGCCCGAATCTGCTGGGCCAAGGAGCCGACAGTGTGCGATAGAAAAGAGGTCAGCCCGCGGCTGGTGAGGGCAAGAGCGTGCCTGTCAGAAATATGATTCGATGTCATCTTTGGCTTCCTGGCCTTATAGGTCATTTGCCGTTGCAGGGCAATTGCGCTAGAAGTAGCATCAATCTTTGAAGCAGTGTACCTGACCACCTTGCTGCCGCGCGCGATGCTGATGGGGCGATTGCAACAAAAGATGCAGCGGGCGCAGTTGTGGATCAGGCAGGGCAAGACAAACAATATCTAGTTCTAGCTACATCGTCCATGCATCCCTGCTTGCCGCCGTTGACTTGCGGGCTACGCACCGCGCTTCGTGCCGAATCGCGGCCATCCGGCTTTGATCCCTGACGCCTCCGGCCCAAAAGGGCCTGCGCGCTCCGCTTGGTATGATCGAGTGTGTGTAGTGGGTATGGTATGGGCGGTCTTGCTGTTCCCTTCACCGTAACACTGCGTTTTCGCCGTCAAGGGCCGCAAGCATTGCCGTAAGCGTTTGCTGCGCGGCCATGGCCGTTCATGACCCTGTGACAGCTTGCGCTGCGCAATGCTGACGCCGGTTCAGGGCAATTTCTCCCGAGCAACCGGAGCACGCTCATGACACAATTGTCCTTTTCCTCGTTCGATTCCTCTCTGCTGGCCCATGACGCGCAAGGGCGTTACCTGCCGGCGTCGGTAGATCAGATTCTTGACGCCGCGCGCCAGGTCATCGACCACAAAATACAGCGCGGTATGTCCTTCACTTCACCAACACTTGTCAAGGAGTACCTGTGTGTCAAACTGGCTGTTTTCGAGCACGAAGTCTTCGCAGTACTGTTCCTCGACTCGCAGCATCGCTTGATCGAATACACTCAGATGTTCAGGGGCACCATCGACAGCGCTTCGGTGTATCCAAGCGAGGTGGTCAAGGAAGCGCTGCGGATCAATGCGGCGGCGGTGATTTTCTCGCACAACCACCTCAGCGGAAATTCCGAGCCGAGCCGTGCCGATGAAGCCATCGCCAAGCGGCTCAAGGAGGCTCTGGAGCTGGTGGATGTACGCGCGCTGGATCATGTCATTGTCGCCGGTAGCGACACCACGTCCTTTGCCTAACGTGGCCTGATCTAACTCTGGGGGCTTCGGCCCCTTTTTTTGCTGCGCCTGATGGTGTGACTACATTACTGGCGTCTACTCCCAAGGAGGACTTGACGGCGGCGGACTATCAGCGCTAATTGTCAAAAGCACTATCGAAGATGGTTCAGAATCTTCTGAGGATTCCGGCAGGCCTCCAGCATTCCGTTGTACCAAACACTCAATGGATACGTTGGGTTGTTAGAGACTTCTAGCTCACGCTTTGCACGCAGATCGGCAATACAGGCTGGCGCCGAGTGGCCGACTGAACTCATGGTGTGCGCATCACCGGGCAAGGTCTTGAATAGATTGTAGGACCAGGCATCGTATCTGAACGGAAGCGGGTCTTGATTATCGTCTGCCCAGTCGACCAGAACGATTGGCCGATGTCGGTCTCTAACCTCGGAAAATGCCGTGTTTAGATGTAGATCGCCAAAGCCATATCCAAGGAATAGCAAACTATCGGCTTCGTGCACGAGACGGTTGACCTGCGCGAAGTACGTGCGGAAAGGTTGCCGAAGAATCTGTTGGGTCTTTCCGTAACCGGCCACGAAGGGAGACATTGGATAGGTCGTCCCTTCCATTGAGTCCTGACTGTTGCGACCGGTCGCATGAACCGTATGACTCTTCGATGGCGCAGCCACCCAGGTGATACCGTGCATGTCGTGTGCAACGCCTGTCATCGCGAAATGCACTGAGCCATGTAGGTGGTAGATGAAGTTCCAGTCTGTTCGGGTCAGGACGGACATCGGATCGAACTTGCCATCTGCGTTGAACCCAGTATAAAGATCCGGCGACGCTTGGGTGAAAAGGTTGTCATAGTTGAGTGTGATGATGCCGATATCAAACTCTTCCTTTAGTGCAGCCAGGAACTGCCTGAGTTCGGCGATCTCTGCTGCCTTCGCTTTGCTCGCGTCAGCGCAAGCGTCGATGAAGTGATTGACCAGTTCACTCATCAACGTGCTGGTCAGGTTCCCCAGAACCGCTCCATCGGCAGCTTTCCTAACCCGTCCGTGGATCACTTCCGGCAAAGAATTGGCCGTAAGCAACGCATTGGATCCGTGCAGCCGATCGAGGTCAGATAGGTAGGGAATCAACAGGTTGAGTTGGTACAGTATTTCCTCGAAATTCGCCCATTTGCGCAACCCCGGCTTCGTTGCACAACCGTAATACGCATTGATCGCGTCCCGGCAGTGACGGTAAAGATTGGAGGTAGGTTTTTTTGCTAGTGGGTGGCTATTGCTAGTGCTGGTGTCGAAAAAAACGTCTATATCGCTAACGGAGGGTAGGCCGAAATCCATGGATGCGCCAGCACCAACGGTTATCAATAGTTTCTTCTTCATAGGAATAAGTCCAGGTAAAAAAAGTTTCATAGTACAGGACACTTGAGGGCCGCGGCAGCGACCATCTACGCCCGTCAGATCAAGGAAGGTGACGGCACTGAAAGCTGGCCTAGTCACGCAGCAAGCCGACGGCCTGCCGGCCACTTCATTGTTGCAGGGGCCTTTATTTGCACATTAACGTCAATATCGAGGTGTTGTGAGGTTACACAACAGCAGAGTTGCCGGAATTTCCAGTGCTTGGTTCTGAGCCGGTATCAAGGAATAGTGGACATAGTCTGTTGATATAACGGAATGTACTCTGCATGATGGATGCTCAACAAGGCATTGCTCAGATTTACTGCATATATCAACAAATGAACCGTCATTCACAAAGACAATCAGTGCTGCATGGCTATCATTTGGTGTTACATATTGGCATAGCTGCGATAACGCGTTGTAAAGCGCGCTAGGGCCTCTCCAGATTTTGCACTCGGCTACTAATTGATGGCCGTTACTGGCAACCCCATCAAATGATGGCTTTGCTACCACAATGTCAGCATGCCCTTGAAATGCATGCGTTTCAGCGCCAGCCTGAAAACCGTCTCTCTGAAGTGTCAGCACAAGCTGCGAGCGCAATGCGTTCTCATCAAGTCCCTTATGGAGCTGGGCATTTTGCTCCCAGTGCTTTACATATTGCTGGATCACCTGCATGGGTGATGACCTAATTAAAGGTTGGTATGCTGAAGAGGCTATCAACATGCTTAAAAATTGTTCTACACGCTCAATAGTTTCATATTGTCCCCAATACAGCCTGAGCATATATCGGACGGTGTGATTTTCTGGGTAGCTTGCTTCGAAATCTTGCTGTGCAGCCTGGCCTATGGAGTTGTAATCCTGCTCTGGAGGAATTGATTTCCTTACGTTCGACACATACTCATCTATAAGCATGGACTTGTTAACATATGAAGTGTCGAGGCTTCCCTTTAAGTAATAGGCGCAGCCGCCGCCCTCCGCATACATGTCTCTTATTGGTGAGTTATGGCTCACATCGAACACGAACTCATTTTGATTTTTAAGACGCACCCAATCATTATGATATTCACTGAACTGATTGCACAAAACTTGCAAATTTTGCAGAATTTCTACCACATTCATATTGATATATCCTGTCTTTTTTGGCGCTCTTACATGGCATTATACAAAACAACTTCAACTACTCAGTAGTTTCTGTGAACCACGACAGGGCTGCATTTGCCCCAGCAGTTAAGAGGCCACGCGCTGGTTCTTATCGGCACACACCAGCGTCTGCAGTGTGCTCTGTAGTATTGCGAGACTATCGGTCAGAGCTGAGAAAAGGCATGGCATAGCCTAAAGGCGCTAAGCCGACGTCATTTTCATCGAGGAACTGCACAAAGCCGATTGGTACCATAAGACCAGCCAAGCCTTCGCGGTATTCCTGCTGGTGAAATCTGTCGGCGTGGTTGGCGACGGCCGTCGCTACTAATGGGTCATCGCCCTGCGCGCCGAGGAAACCATTGACTTCATGATCGCACGCTGGCCCACCTGCCGTACGAACTGCTGGAAACCGTCTCCAACCGTATCATCAATGAGATGGAAGGCATCTCCCGCGTGACCTACGACGTCAGCAGCAAGCCCCCTCGACGATCGAGAGGGAGGCTCTTATGTAGCACTATAAGCGCGAAATAGACTGGGAAATTTCATCGACCCTGAGGATCTTGTAAGCTCTTTTGGGAGCGAACGATCAAATAGGTAGACCAATGGCAACAGAGGGAACACCGGTAGACGAGACGGAATTAGCTACTCAGCTCCGCACAAGCGGCTTGGTTCGTGCTATTGCGGATCGAGAGTTCCGGCGTCTAGACGATAACCGCTCTGCGTTGGTCGAGGCGCTCGCGGCGATACTGAACGCTACCGATGCGCCACCAATTGATCTCCATGTCGAAGATGCGCTGGCAGAGCTGGAGGGACGGCGCTTCTTCCTCGTCCAGCATGTTCTATGCGACCTGATGCCTCTTCTGAATGTAGATCAGGAGGTCCTTCTTGCCTTCATCACGCGCTTGCTGGATACAGGTGGCAACGATCTGGATGCTGGCGCCCTGAGTACCGCTTTTGGGGAATGGACGAAGAAAGACGCAGCCAGATCTTCCCAGGTTTACGAATCAGCACGTACCGGCGATAACCGCGCTCTGCGTCAACTATCCACGGTTCTCCTAATGAACGCTGATGTCGAGGAAGGCCTAATTTTCGCGCAAGCTCACGATCGGGAAGCGAAGCTCGCAGCCATCTCGGCTTTGGGTGCCATGGAATTGGGTAAGCGCTACCGTGAGGTACTCGACACACTAACCCAAGAAGCGTCCAGCGACGATGAGGGTACCGCCCTTCGGTCTCTCGAAGCGGGCTACCGCGCTGCTGCAAAGCGAAAACTATGCGCACCAGCCAGTTTCGATGAACAACTCGAACGGGTTCTTCAGACGCAGAGCCCATCTGCTATTCACTTGGCGGCAGATCTCCTTTGGCGTTATCGAGAAGGCCTCACAGAGAATGTCATAGACCTGTGTCTCTATACCGTTGCAGATGTTGACCCAGACGATATTGTAACCATCTCGCACATTGATCATGCCTCATACCAACTTGTGAGAGATGGGCGCGCTGAAAAGGTGATCCGACTACTTGGTGAGTTGATCGATCGTTCAAAGGGGCAGATTACGCTAGGCGCGTTCCAGAGTACGTACCACGCGTTGACGCATGCAGGCGGTGAGGTGCTTGGTAGTGCGGTTATTTACTGGTTGCTCAATGGGGGAGTACACACTCGTAAATGCGTGGCGAATGAAGTATGCAGTGTTGGGAACGATGTTCCACCTTTCTCAATCCCCAAGTCCTCTCTTCCAACGGACTCATCAGACCAGCTGTTCCTTTGCCGGAAGGCTGTCGGGTGGTTCTTTATCGATCCACTGGCAGCGGTTGCTATACCATTAGCGATACTTCGCGACGGATGCCCGGATATAGCCAGTGATGTCCTCAGTCTGATCTACAACCCTCTGCTCCTGAGCTATGGTGGCAAGTTGAAGGACTACCTTGAACGCTACGTTGAAGAAGGCGGAGCGAACGGCTCTAGTATTACTGAACTGCTCACACGAAAGGCTGCCTTTCAGGATGCGATGGAGGGTATTGAACATTTGGTTGAACTGCACCCCAGCGAAATGCAGCGTGAGGTAGAGCGTACGCAGTGGAACGAGAGGATGGAACGAGGCATGGAGCAGGAAAGTCGGAGATCTATATTTGAGGATATCTTCGCCAAGCAATATATCCTTTATGGCCGCTCTTCGCTGACGCCGATTCATACTGGTGAGGGCGCCACGCATTTTACCGAGATCGAGATGAAATCGTTCTCGGTCTCGTCCGAATTGCCTCTCCTCAATATTGTTGACCCGGTCGGTCTCGAAAACTTGCTTGTACACCTCAAACTTGAGCCGCGAGAACAGCGATGAAACTTGTCTTGACGCACTATCTGCGCTCTCTACGCGAACGTGAGGAGCTCGATGCAATTTTGCCCGATCTTCTGGCTGAGAGTGGGTTCGAAGTTCTAACCCGTCCACGCCGTGGCACGGGGCAAGCCGGTGTCGACGTCGCTGCAGTCGGTCCCAACCCTGATCGAGATAATGTTAGAAGTTTGTTCTTGTTTACAATCAAGTCCGGTGATTTGACGAGAGAGCATTGGGATACCGGTCAGCAGGCCGTTCGGCCGTCGCTTAACGAGGTTCTGGATGACTACATCCCGAACCGCATCCCGCCACACCTGACGGATCTGCCCATCGTCATTTGTGTCTGCATGGGTGGGGAGATGCGTGAGAATGTTCGAGCCCAGTGGAGTGGCTTCTGCCGGACGAACGAGAAGGCTACCGTGCACTTCGCCGAATGGAATGGGGATCGCCTCGCTGATCTGATCCTTAGCGGCATGTTGCGTTCGGAGTTAATTGAGAGCGAAAGCCGAGGCGTGTTTCAGAAGGCGCTAGCGATGCTTGACCATCCCGACGTCGCATATCGGCATTTTAGCAGCTTGCTCAATACCATCTTCACCAAACCTAAGAACCAGACAGAGCGCACACGTCAGCTACGTAAGGCCTACCTGTGCCTTTGGATACTCTTCGTATGGGCTCGCGACGCCGGTAACCTCGAGGCAGCGTATCGAGCATCTGAGCTGGTGCTGCTACGTAGCTGGCCGTACTGCGATAATACCCGTCTGCGCAAAGGGTCGACGCAACAGGAACGGCTGGCTCATTTCGATCAGGTCTTGAAGCTTCATTTCATCATCGCCAACCTTCTTCTCGTCGAGAAGATTGGGCCGTTCGCCGATAAGTGCCACGCGCTTTCAATGGCCGTAAATTCTCGCAACGCGGTCGACATCAACCTTGCACTGTTCGAGACACTGGGAAGGTTGTCTCTTCACGGACTATGGTTGGATGCCATTAGTGCCTCGCAGGATGAAGCGTTTGCGCAGGCAATGAGCAAGGGGGCGGACAAGGTGCTTAATATAGTGATCGGGATGCTTAACGCGAACCCGACGCTTGCCGCCCCAGTTCGTGATGATTTCGCGATCGAACTAGCTCTTTTCATGCGTCTTGCAAGTGTGCGCGGCCGTCTTTCCGATGTCGCCGACTACATCCGTGGCATGTCCGATCACCTGTGCAACGGGCTGAGAATTCGGAATCACTATCCGACGCCGATGACAGAGTATCGAGATGTTCTCGCCCATCCCATAGACCGCAGTGATGCATACTTCGAAGAGCATACGCGCGCGGGGATTCTTTACACCTTCGTACTCGCTTGGCTTGCGATGATCGGAGATCAGGAACGTGCAGAACGTTTGCGTAGCACGTTGTTGGAGCACGCTCCGCACATGACACACCAAATCTGGATTCCCGAAGGACGAACGGATGATGTGTTTTGGAATGGTGATCGAGATCATGGGTTGTCGGTACCAGGGCTGCCACTCAACGACTCGCTAGAGGCCGTTTTTAATCTACTTAATCGCGTGATGGAAGAGCATCCGTTGCATGAGCGAGTAAGTGCTGTGAGAGTAGGTCTGATCCCTATCTTTCTCACAGCCTGCCGCCATTATCGTATGCCTTTGCCACCGCACGTTTGGCGAGGTCATGATCGTACCGCGCCGGACAGTACCGCCTCCTGAATTGAACTCTTGTAAAGCTGCGCAAGCAGAAGAACACTTCACGATGGAACAGTTATTAAAGCCTTTCAAGCTGAGCGCTTGGCGAAAGTTTAGTAAGTGCTCACCGTAATCAGAACAGTAACAACAATAGACAACACTATACCCATCATGGTGGTGCCGCTAACCGCCTCCTTGCGAAACAGCGAACCGAATACGACCGGTATCAACGAGTACATCGACACAATCACGATGCTGATAATGGCGAGTTGTCCTTCCCGTGATAGCGCATAGAGCGTAAGCCCCGGTGCACTGATACCGCCTGTTACGGTTGCGAAAAGTAGAAAGCGTTTTCGTGCTGGCTTTGTATGTTGGTAAAACGGCAGTAAACACAAGGCTCCGCTTAGCATGCATAGGGCGATACTATACAACGCCGCATGGTTAGGCGCCTGCCCAAGGAAGTGCAGTTGCAGTGTAAACCCCAAGCCCCCCAACCCAAAGAGCAGGCCTGTTCGGATCATGCTGTTCATCTGTTTTTTGTTTATCTGGCTGCCGCTCGCCGTTAACCGTTAACCAGATAGCGAGCAGGGCGATCATCACTCCGAGCGCGACGCGATCACATAGACATGTTGGGGAGATGACCGGTTGAGCTATAACTACTCCTGGCTGGTGACCAGGAGTAATAGTGGCAATAAGAGCTTTCCTAACGGAAACAATCAGGCTATCCGACCACCTCCGTCGACATATACTGTCGATCCTGTGGTGTAGTCATTGTCTATGAGAAAGCAGACTGCTTTCGCAGCATCGTTCGGTAAACCGACACGGCCGATAGGCAATTTATTAGCCGCCATATCAAACATCTCTAATCGTTTTTGGCTTGGCAGTGAGTCCCATAACTTGGTATCCATTAGACCAGGAGAAACAGTGTTGACGCGCACTGGCGCAAGCTCCAATGCCAGGGCGCGACCTAAGGCTTCAAGCGCCGCATTGATGGCGGATTGCAGTGCGCTCGCCTTTCCAGGGCGTACTGACAAATAACCCGCGACAAAGATGATGGAACCCTTCGCGGACACAGGAATGTATTTCGCTGCGGTATAAGCCCCCCAGAATTTGCTGTCCATGGCATGCCGGGCATCGTCAACGTTCAATGCCATGATGCCCCCCATAGGCGTGTCAGCGGCGCTAATCACCACATGATCCCAACATGGGCTGTCCTGCAGTGCCTGGATCTGAGCGGTGTCGGTGATATCAAGCTCCAGATGCTGGGCGGTATCGCTAAGCAGGCGCTTTGCCTCGTGCAACTTGTCAAGGTTGCGCGAGGCAATGGTCACGTTGGCGCCCATACGGTCAAGGATTTGTGCTGTTGCGAGTCCAACGCCGGAAGACCCGCCGATCACGAGTACAGATAAATTCATGAAGTCGAGCATTAGGCTTTCTCCTCTAAGTCAGAGGAACGGACGCGAGCGTAGGATTCTTTTTCAAGTTCGGTGATCTGTACCGCAATGTCACAGTTTCCATGAACCAACGCCTCATTGAAATATTCGGACAGAACCTCAAGGGCCACCCGCGAAATGTCCTTTTTTTGTTGCGTGCTCTTCCCGATGAAGGTCTCGATATTCAGTCGGACAAATGAGGCATTGTCCTTGGTTAGCCCGACATAGAAGGTGTCGACAGGGAATACACGAGATTTGAAATCTTGGATTCGTAAATCACCGGCTTTTGCCAGTTGAACGTGGAGGGTGCTGAACAGTCGTTTGCTGTCGATGCCAGCGCCTACATTTGTAGAATATTCAAGTGTCATGTGAGGCATTGTAAGATTCCTTTCTCAGGAGGTTGTTTCAGAAACAGCAGCATGAGGTTTGCTAAACTTGGTTAGCACTAGGCCAGCGCAAAGGATAAGTGCGATGAAAGCAATACACAGTGCTGGGATGATGCCCTGAGTGAACGAGTTAGTTGCAAAGTCACCGAGCATCAGCCCCATTGACGCCACGCCAATGAGCCCACCGATCTGCCGTGAGGCGTTGAGGACGCCTGAGGCCACGCCGATATGCTGGCTGTCGGCGCTGGATAACATTGCATTTGTCATCGCGGGCACGGCAAGACCAATGCCTAACCCCGCAACAATGAATTGCACAAGCATTGCACTGTACGAATGGAAATCTATAAAGGGGATGATGGAGGCATACCCCACAGCTGCTAGGCTGGTGCCCACCAGTAAGGTTTTCCTGAAACCACTGCGAACCATCAACTTGGCGGAATAGAGATTGGCGATCATGATTGCGCCGGTCATTGGTAGAAATGCCAACCCGGTTTGCAATGGCGAGTAGCTCCAGCCGTATTGGAAATACAGGCTGAACAGAAACACCAATCCATAGAACGCGAAATTGACCAAGATTCCGATTAGCGCAGAGGCGGTAAATTGTTTATTGGAAAACAAGTAAAGCGGTAGCATCGGCGAGTCGGCACGGTGCTCAACTAATATGAACAAGGCGGTGGTTGCAACGAAGCCAGCGATGCTTAGTAGTACCTCCTTCGATTGGAGACCATAGGCATTCACTTGAATCAACGCATATGTAAGAGATCCCAGTGCTGCCACCACCAGCAACTGACCTGCGATGTCGATCTTGCGTTCAATCAATGAATTTTTTTCCACCACAAATACATACGCGACCGTGATGCCCAATGCCGCGATTGGAATATTCACGTAGAAGATTGAGCGCCAGCCAAACATCGAAATCAGCACCCCGCCGAAGACAGGACCTAGCGCCAGGGCCATACCACCCGATGCCGCCCAGAAGCCGATGGCACGACTGCGTTCATTGGCGTCGGGAAAGGTCTGGTTGACGATTGCAAGTGATGCAGGAACTATCAGGGCTGCGCCGATACCCTGCAGCAGTCGAAAAACGATCAGTGAGGTGAGGCTGTCTGCGCTGCCACACAGCCAGGATGCCAAGGCAAATAGTGCAAAGCCGATCAGGAACACACGTTTGGGGCCAAATCTGTCACCGAGCGAACCGGTGGTCAACAAAAACGAGGCGAAGGTGAGGGTATAGCCATTCACCACCCATTCCAGGTAAGCGAGACTGCCTTCGAATTGCTCGTAGATTTGAAGCAATGCCACGTTAACGACGCTAACGTCCAAAATGACGATAACAAAAGCAAGACACGCAGACGCCAAGCTTAGATTCTTTCTTAGTAAAGTGTTCATTGTGCGATCCTTACCAGGGGGTGTTGACCAGGGAGTGAAGTTTCCAATAGCCCCAATTTGGTCATGAGCGCATAGTCGATTTCCTTGACGATAGAATCAGACATGGCCGGGCTGGCGTAGGAATAAAGAAGATGTAGGCGTCCGCGAAAACTGGACAAGTGTAGAACGACGCTGTAGTTGGCCATGTTCCGATTGACGGCGGTTTCCACAAAGTCCACTTGTCGATAAATGGCAGATGTGAAGTCGCTGATGCCACTATTGGTGATGCAAGGCCCTAGGAAAGTATCTGCGGCGCATAGCTCAGAGACTTTCAATTTGATGTGGCTATATCGAAGTGGACTGGGTGCCCAGGAACTACTGGCTTTCGATAGTGCGCTGCGATATTGGATGGCCTGGCTATCCAGCGGTATAGGCATTGCCTTCATGGGGCTCTTCAGTACATGGATATTGCAGCCGAGACCGCTCGCCAAGGCCTCGTCAAAGTGGCGACGCGAGTTGATTGCGGTATACAGTTCAACCTGTTTGATGCCGAGGCTGCAGGCATATGCTTCGGCGAGTGCCGCAGCAAAACACTCGTTCAAGGTGATGCCGCGCGCTTTGCAGGTCGTGATGATTGCTGCTGAAAGCTTGCGATCAAGCGTGCGGCGAAGGATTTTGGTTTTTCGGCCTGCAATCGGCGAGATGGTGCAATGGCGTTGGGAATTCGAGGCAATGCCGAGCGGCAGCGTAGACTCTCCGGCAGGAGCTGCTGTCACCCGCTTCAGCGGCTGTTTGCTACGATTAGGTATGAGCTTCGTCACCAGCCCTGTGCTGACATTCCAAAGTATGATTTCCAATAGCGACTGCAGCAGTACACGAGTGGTGAACGCATCAGAAATCACATGGCTTCGTGTGAAATAGATGTAGAGTGCTTTGGGCACTATGATGACTGAAAGCCTCCAGGGCCAGTCGGCTTGTAGTGGCGTGTTTATTTCTGTGATGAAAAGCTGTTGATGCTCAACTCCCTGGCTTTCTTGGTGAATTGTCAATTGCTCTGGCTGGTATGGCTTGCAGTAAAAAAATAGCTCCTCGTGTTCGGAATCTGTTTGGCTACTATGGATGGCGATGTTCAGCACCTCGTGCCTAGCGGCCCATTTTCTCAAATTGGCAGAGAGGGCGGTACTTTCAAAATCGCCGTTCACCCGGGCGGCTGTCACTACCTGTGTCGAACCATTTCCCATTTCGTGCATGTAATGGAAAGCCGCCTCGATATCGCTGAGTGCTCTAAGTATTTCCATAAAGTCCTCGTGCTTTAATGAACTGCTTTTATCCCAAGGAAAAGCGGTTACGCCCCTTGCAATACGAGTCGGTTGGAGAGTGACAAGTCCAGTTCATTGAATCGAAGCGAAATCGTGTCGCCGTCAATGAGTGAATGCCCTTGGTCGAAACTGTTCTGGTCCGCGCCCAAGAAGATGTAATGCATCAATCCTGTTTGTCGGAGTGCGGGTGACCTGAACAACATATCGATCAGTTGCTCCTGCTTGTAATAAAGCTGGTCGATTCCGGTTTCAAAGGTGCTGCTGAATGCAACCTGATGGTTTCGGAACACGTTGCAGGTTCCCGTTAGAACAAAGGGCGGTGGATGGAGAAAAATCCGCTCGCTGACAGAGCACTCCTTTAACTTGGCATAGGAAAATGCGGTGGGTGACGCCTTGATAGCGCCAATGTCGGTAATATCGTTACCGACGGTGAACCCGATATAGTGCGGCTTGCCCTGAGTATCGATCATATAGATCAATACAATTTCGGCTTCCTCACAGATCGCAGTAACACCGTGCTCAATGTTGAACGGCTCCCCGTCTGTTTTCAGCACATGCCCGGGGCCCTTGTAGAACCAAGCAGGTGTAGGGTTAGCTGTATTGCCGGAGGACAAAACCTTTTTTTTGTTTGTCAGTCCGAAACCGCTAACAATGACCCCTGACTTCTCCGGTAGTAGCAGAGGCGGTAGTAAAACGCGTTCTTTGGATGTGGTGGCTGAGAAGCCTTGTTCTGGCGTCGATTCAATAACCAGTTGCTTGAATAGTGAAAAATTATAATTGGACCTCAGCAAGAGTTTCTGAAGTTCGCCGGGTACATAGTGATAGGCCAATAATTCTCCATTGCGGCTGTGAGAAAACGAAATGTAATGTTGGTTGCGGTAGGTGAATTCAAAAAACGTATTCATCGGCATGCCTATTGAATGAGTAGCTCTACTACTGCCGGTTTCCCGTGTTGACGGATATATGTCACCGCCTCGACCACTGTGGCCGCGATGTCCGCTGCGTTCTTTACGGTGGGATAGGCTTTGACATTAAAGGATTGGGCGAGCTGGACGAAGTCGACAGGGTTTTGAAAGAAACTGGTCGCAATATGAGCTTTGTCGATATCCCGGTTGCGGCCACTTGCCACACGGATAGCGTGTTGGGTGGAGTTGAAATACAGTTGATTGTTCATTACGACAATCAGAAGCGGGACATTGTAAGCGGATAGTGTCCACAGTCCGCTCGGGGTATAGAGGAAATCACCATCAGACTGCAGATCGACACACAAGTAATCCTGATCTTTGAGTGCGAGTGCAGCTCCAGTTGAAGCCCCTAGTCCATAACCGAGCCCACCCCCACCGTTAAGGCCCAGGTAGCAGTTAGGCCTTTCGAGGTCCCAGAGCTTTTTTACCCAGCCATCCACCGTGATGCTTCCGCTGTTCGTCAAGACCCATGGAGTGTCTTTCAGGCCAACCCACACTTCCTGAACGGCGATGGAAACGTGGGGCACCGCGTATGTACGATGCTCATCAAGCTGCTTCTGGATACTCGCTTTTGACGCGCGTTGTGCCTGGATAAGCCGATCTTCACTGAATATTTTCTCAGACCTGTGAGCTGGTGTTTTGAGTTGTGCATCTAGGGCGGTTAGTTCGCTGAGCAACGATTCGAGAGATGCACAGGTGTCACCGATGTACGCTGTGCAGTTCGGAACGGGACGTTGATAATCGGTTGCCCATTTGCTGCTGAGCAGGTCGTTGCAATCTATAGTTGCAATCTCTACCTTGGTCGTGAGGTCGCTCAGTTGCTGGTCTGGGAAGATATCCAGCAAGGCTCCTTCCAGATCCTGAACCTCTAGGGCGATGACTAAATCAGCGAGAACGAAGTTATTCCTATCGTACTGGGTACCGTTGCGTAGATGGCGACTCGGGAAATTGAATCTGTTACCCCGATCAAAGATCACTGCTTGAACGAGCTCTGCAACGGCGACCAATGGCATTATGGTAGAGGGATTCCGACCTGAGAAATCCACGACGATTAGGGGCGCCTTGGCCTTTATCATCTTCTGTGCAATGGTGCGAACCGCGGTGTCACCCAGGCCGGGTAACTGAGGCGGGATTTCAGGCACAGGCATGGCTGCCAAAAGATTGTCTTGCAGCGGTTGCTCCTGAACGTCGAAGTCGACTGCGACCAGGGTTGGGGCGTGGACGCCCGCTTCCATGAGCTTTCTTGCCTTGTTAAGTGACATGACAGTAGCTGATTGACTGGTTGGCTGATCGCTCCATTTGACGAACTCGTTAACTGCGGCGGGTAGGTGCGTTGAGGTATGAATCCAGTCGATCCATGGTCGGCGCTTGGCGGCGTCGATGGGCCCATTCCCCGCGATCATGAACAAAGGCACTCGGTCGCACCAGGCATTGAAGATAGCCATTGACGCGTGCAGGAGTCCGACATTCGCATGAATGAGTATGGCCATGTGCTTGCCAGAGGCCTTGTAGTAGCCGTGGGCAATAGCCACCGCTATTTCCTCGTGGCAAGCCATCACAATCTCGGGGGCAAATCCTTTGTTAGCCTCAAAGACGAGCGAATCGTGAATTCCACGGAAAGAGGCGCCTGGATTGAAAACGACTTTGTCAAAACCGTTCGCACTCAAGAACTTGACGATATAGTCCGAAAAATAGGTGGTGTCCGGAAAGTTATTCACAGGAGACTCCCTTCGCTTAAATAAAGCGAGTTGTTTCGAATTGCTTAATAGCAGCTGTCGTTACGGTGCCAAAACCGATATCGACGGGAGCGGTTATGACATTTTTTACGCGGTTGACTCTAGATGAAGGCCGTGCGACTGGGGTGGGGAAAAACAGATCGGATTGTCCCGCTTCCGTTGTAAAAGCTTTGGGAAGCAAGAAACTCAATGTTCTGCCTGCATCGATCAGCGTTGCACATTCGGCAACTTGCACACCTACCTGATATCCGATGCCAACTGCGTCGGCGAAGCGTGCCAATTTCAGTGCTGGGGTGATGCCGCCGAGTTTGGCAACGCGTAAGTTGAAATACGTGCAACTTTCATGTTTTACCGCTTCTATGGCGTCTTCCTGGTTGCACAGTGATTCATCGAGCATTACCTTGATGCCCGTACTGCGCTGGAGCTTGGCGAGTGCTGAAAAACTGTGTGGAAGCAGAGGTTCTTCAATAATATTTACTTGTCGATCACGCAATGCTTTACAGCGAATGACCGCTTGGTCGAACGTCCAGCCCATATTGACGTCGAATATAATCTCCGTATCTAAACCTATTATTGAACGCAATCTGTCCAGAGTTTCTAAGTCATCGGAAAAGCGTGAGGTCGCTTTTACCTTCACGAGATGAAACGGTCCATGACTTGCCATGAATTCTTCTAATGGCAGGGAGGAATCCTTGACCTGAGAAAACGGTCTAGTTGTTTCCTCCCGTTCGGATTCTGTTAAGTATGCTAGTACCGACGTCTGCAATCGTTTGCAAAGCACATCAATTGCCAATAACTCAAGCGCGCAGTTAGTATTGTTCTGCGGTATGAAATCCAGCAGTTGGTTCACGCCGCATTCAAGCACTTCCTGCAACACACCGGCAGGGTCTGAAGATTCAAGACCAGAGTGGTAGCGTTTCCAATTTAGCTGTGCCAGCTCGGAGTCGACCGAATCCAGTGTCTCGCCCGTGACGTAGTTCCTGGGAGCGCATTCCCCGTTAGCTCTGACCTCCTCGTTTTCAAACGTGAGGATCAGCGACTCGGCTCGAGTTCTTTTCTTAGCTGAATGGCCAAAACTCCTAGCCATCGGCATATCGACTGTGTAGGCGGTTAACTTACACATGTGTACTGTGGCCATTGGAAGACACATAGGCCGAGACCCAATTAATCAGGCGTTGGCAGACGTTCGTGTAAAGCAAGTAATGCTTGTTTGTCGAAAGTTCCAGCGTCTCTCCCAAGTAATCGAATAGAGATAGGTACTGTTTTTTCGCACTTTCCAGATTGACGACAGGGTCTTCATAACCGCTAATGAAGATACTTGGCGTGTTCCGACAGAGCTCTTTTTGGTACAGGTACATCATTTCCATTTCGACTAGGCGAGCACGTGATGAGGCCTTGATCTTTCGGGTTGCAAGCTTGTCATTACTGATGAAATCCACGTAGCGGCGTTGATCGGAAAAGTCCTCTGGTTTCAGGCCTGCATCCCAGTACTCGTTCGACTGTTCGCGCAGCATCGCCTGGATTTTTCGTGGTGGCAGGGTGTGGTGAATTTTCCCCAGCCAAGACGAGCAGAAAACCAGAGACTCAAAATCAGTGTTGAACTCTGGGTCTGCCAGAAGGGCGGCAAGAAAAGAGCCGCCCAAGCAATGTCCAAACAACCCGAGCGGTATGGAATCACCGATCTTTGCCCTGACAACCCGGATGGCCGTGCGATAGTCTTCCAGCATCAGTTCGACAGGCGGTAGTTCGCCTCGGGAGCCATCACTGAGCCCGCACCCCCGGCGATCGAGAACATAGAACGCCACATCGTTTTCCGCGAACTGGCAACCTGCTTCCCAAAGCCAACCTGCATGGCTTTGTAACCCATGAAAATAGAAGACAGCGGCCTTCGGCGCTTCTGGCGTCCATGAGTGGAGCGCAAGATTACAACTCTCCATGGAGAGGTATTCAATACAACGTTCTAAATGTCTGGTATTTAAGATGTTCATGTCTGGCCCCATTAACGAGTTATTACGGCAGAGAGAAAATCAAGGTCTTGCTGGAAAGGCTTATACTTGTACTGGTTGGCGTTCGCACTGGCTCGCTTGCTCTCGACATAGCGAGTTATCGCATCCGATTCCACTGTGATTACCTCGATAGGGGCGAGCCTGTTCGATTCACGTTTTGCAGCGTATTCGATGTTTTCAACTTTTAATTGGCTATCCAGCGTTGTGGCCAGCACCGAGGAGTTGTGTGTGTCGCCGGATGTTACTTCGACCATGAAGGTATAATGGGGAGGCTCTCCCCAATTTGGCCCACACATGAATAGCCCCATCTCCATCTTGTGAATTTGGAACGTTCTTTTAATAGCTTCGGATATTTGTGTTTCGGTCAGCTTTTCTCCCGTAAAGGAGTGGAAGACGCCGTCTCGTCGAATGAAATGTATCCAAGGAATGCCATTAACGATTTTATCGACTCGGTAAATATCGCCGGTCCAGAGGCGGTAGAAGCCATTACCTTGGCTCATTATGAGATGGTAGTCGTTTCCCTCTTTTAGCTCGTCGAACAGCAATGTTTTTACATACTCACGACGCTCTACGATTTCCCGCAACGGCACGTCGGAGGGAACAAACTCAAAGTAGGCTTGGGTAATGGCGAGCGGTTGGCTATACGCAGTATCGTCGACCGGAATGGTGGTCACCCCCTCCGAGCCGCAACTCATAAAGGGAAGCTTCTTGACGCCGGGGAAAATGGAATCCAGCTTGCCTTTATATAAACTCGCCGAGGCGGTCAACCAGCAACTGACAAACTTCAGTTCCGGCCATATGTCGACCAGCGTAAAGTCAGGACGCGCTAGTATCGAATCCAGTGTTTCTGCCAGCGGCTCGTTTGGGGCGTCAAAGGGCTCACCTTTTAAGGTGCCGTTATGAATGTCTTCGATCAAGGTACTGCGGAACTTTGAAAAATAGTCTTTGATCGAGATGAGCGTGCTGGGATTGATTGCTGAAATGCAATGCAGCCGTTTACCCACGAAGTGTCGGATGCGGAGATACATTTTCTGATCATGGGCAATCGGCATCTCCGGAACAAACCATGGTTCTTCATACCATGGGGGGAACCAATCTTCAGTGCCGATTCTTGGGTGGCGGTTACTGATCGCCTGGTAATACACTCCTTGTAGATGCTCCTGTACGTTCTCCCTGACCGTTTGGGTGTCTAGCACGGCATAGGGGTGATCCATGATTTCGGGATAATTTCGAATATAGGTTGCCCACAGAACTTTCATGGCCGGTATTCGATAGGCCTGAAGCCAATGTAGGGTGTAAGGGATCTTCTTAGGTAAGCCGGTCGTCCCGCTGGTTTTTAGCCAGCGCATGACTGGACTACAGGTGAGTACGCCGCCTTTACATTGAGCTTCTCGCTCAATTAAAGGTGTGAAGTCTTCATATCTCATGATGGGTAGGATGTTACGAAATGAATCTTCATCGTTAACATACTCGGTATAGGATTGTTCTCTCCAATGTAGAGAGTTACGGCTAATATCTATGATGTCTTGCAGTACATTTCGCTGTACTTGCTTCGGATTTTGAAGTGCGCCCAGGTATTTATCATAAGCCGCCACGCACTCTTCTAAGAATTCATCTTTGCGTTCATACCAATCGAGAGAACGATCTTTACGAGACATGGAAATTTCCTTCTTCTCTAATGACGGGTTTATTGAACTAACGGGAAATCGTATCTACGCAGTAGACGGCTCTGAGACTGATATCTTGGGAAGCCAACTACCGGTCAACGAAGGCCATCATTCTTTCGTTGTAGCGTGGCCCTGAAGCAGGGAGCTCTCTCGTAATCTGCTCAAGAGCGTTCATCACCTCGGGTGACAGCGAGTAGTGACTGGCCTCGCAGTTTTCCTCGAAGTATTTGCGTCGTTTCGTGCCAGGGATGGGGACGATATCTTCGCCCTGAGCCAAGATCCATGCGATGGCGAGTTGAGCGGGCGTCATGCCCTGAAGTTCGGCGAGGGTTCTGATCTCTTTTGCAATTGATACATTGTTGTCGTAGTTTGCACCTTGAAGACGCGGATCCTGAGCGCGGAAATCCGATGCAGGGTAGTGTTCCGCGCGCTCTACGGTACCGGTGAGGAACCCACGCCCCAGGGGACAGAAAGACACGAGGCCGATACCGAGTTTCCTGAGAACCAGGAGCACATCCAGTTCGATGTTGCGCTCCCACAAAGAATATTCGCTTTGCACCACTGACAGAGGGTGAACGCGATGGGCTCGTTCTATAGTGTTGACCCCCACCTCGCACAGGCCAAGGTATTTCACTTTACCTGTGTGAACTAGGTCACCCATTACGCCGACCACCTCTTCGATAGGGATGTCCGGATCAAGACGATGCTGATATAGAATGTCAATGTAATCGGTGTCCAGGCGCTTCAGGCTGGCGTTCACTACATCGACGATATGTTCGGGGCGGCTGTTGACACCGACTATTTTGCCCCCTTGCAGGTCAAATCCGAACTTCGTCGCGATCACCGCTTTTTCGCGAATACCTTTGAGCGCCTTGCCGATAAGGACTTCATTGGTGAACGGGCCATAGGCTTCCGCGCTATCGAAGAAATTCACCCCGAGGTCGATGGCTTTGCGCAGTGTTTTGGACGACTCAACATCATTGGGCTTGCCATACCATTGACTCATGCCCATACAGCCGAGACCAAGCCTGGAAACCATTAGACCTTGTGAGCCGAGTTTTATATGTTTCATCGTTCACTCCTGAAATTGAGTTGATCTACATTTATTTTCTTAACTTTAATCAATGAGAAATCATGCACCTCTTTTGTATCTAGATCCGTACACCTTAAGAGCCACTGAGGCGTGGAATGGTGTTCGGTGCTACCGAAGTGGAGATATTCCACTTTTATATTTCTTTCTCTTTCTATGCCTTCCCAATTCTCGTAGATGACCTTCATCAGACTTACCTCCTGAGCTGGTTTCTATAGTTGTTCTATTGCTAAATTAAATAAAGGCAATATAATTAAAAACACCTTTTAGCATGACTAAAAAGAGTGGTTGCTTGTTATGGATAAATTAAAAGCGATGCAGGTTTTTGTTCAGGTGGTCGACAGTAACAGCCTTACCAAAGCTGCTCAGAAACTTGATCTTTCCGTCGCGATGGTTAGCAACTATCTGAAATTTATGGAACATGAATTAGGTGCGGCTCTGCTTGTCCGAACCACACGAAAGATATCCATTACGGATTTCGGGGCCTATTATTACAAGACATGCCATAGTGTCTTTGATCTGTTGCGTGAAAGTGAGGAAGTGGCTTCCCATATCATTGAAAACCCAGAAGGAGTTCTCAATATTTCCATGCCTCGCTCGTTTGGCATATTTGGGTTCCTACCGGCACTTGAGAAATTTTATCAAGCACATCCGAAGATAAGAGTTGATGTTTCGATAAACGATTCATTAGTGGATTTTTCTGATAGTCGCTTCGATGCTGCTGTGCGTCTAGGTTCGCTTTCGGATTCCTCCCTTGTAGCACGGCCCCTTAGACCCTACACGCTGGTTTTGTGTGCTTCACCCGAGTACGTGGCTAGGAAAGGAGAGCCTGCTACACTTCAGGATTTACTGGGACATGACTGTATCGCGACGCATTTTGACGATCATAAGACCGCATGGAACGCGCTACAGAATACCTGGGAATTCATAAATGCCGATGCCGAGTTCAAAAAAGTATCTGTTCCGGCACGAATGCAACTGAATGACGCTCAAGGTGTTTGTGTTATGGTTTTAAGCGGACAAGGCATCGCCTTACTTCCAGAAGTTATGGTAAGTTCTTACTTGGCAGAAGGTCGATTAGTTATGCTGTTGCCAGATTATAAGATTCCGCATCGGCCGATGAGTTTGGTATATAGAAAAAACTGTTATATGCCTTCTAAGTTGAAAGCATTTATTAGTTTTGTTGTTGAGGAATTTAGTTGATTTTGCATGCTGCGCCATTTCGCGGCCTTGGCCATAGGTCATGCTTTTTCGAGCAGTCGACGGTATCCGGTTCAAGGCAGCATTGAAGCCTGGTACCGCTGATATAGCGGTGGCATCGTTCATTTTAGCGAGATTAGCCCCGCCGTTGCCGTAACACCATCACCCCCGCGATTAAGATCATGCCCATACCCACCCAAGTCATGGCATCGGGCACCTCGCTGAATAGCAGGTAGCCCCAAAGGCTGGCAAAGATGAGGTAGGCGTAATCAAAGGTGCCGATCAACGCCGAAGGGGCAATTTGATAGGCCCTTGCCACCCCGGTATTCACAATGATCAGCAGTAGGGCGTAGGCGCCCACGATCAATAACGCTGTGGCGTCTAGCGGTTGCCATCCGGCGAACAGGAACGGTGCGCGTTCGGCAAGTGTTGCCGTGCTGTTGATTGCCACCAGCAAGCTGAAGAGAGTGCCTGCTGCCAGGAAGGCTAGATTTAATCCCAGGGTGAGAAGTAAGGGGTGTTCTCTTTGGCAGTGGTGGCGAGTGACCAGCATGGCTAGCGCATAAAAGAGGGCGGCAAGCACGGGTAGCAGTGTGGCAGGTGTGAAGGTGTCGCCTCCAGGGCGCAACACCACCACCACGCCCAGGAATCCGCAGAGTATGCCCAGCCAGGCCTGGAGTGAAAGATGCTCGCCCGCCCCAAAAGCAGCCAGCACGGCAATAAACAGCGGCGTGGTGTAAATGGCGACCGCCGCCACCGAAAGGGGAATCAGCGGTAGTGCTGCGTAGTAGGCTATCCACATCAGCAACAGAAGCAGGCTTCTAATCGCCACCCAGCGCAGAGATCTTACCTTTGGGCGGGGGCCTGAATGGCCAATGATCAACACTAACAGTATCGGCAGCGATAGTGATGACGCGATGACATAGAGTTGCCATAGCGACATACTGGCACTCAGATACTTAACCAGGGCGTCGGTCAACGCCAGCAGAAACACAGCCCCCACGATAAGGCTTATGCCCTGTAGGATATTATCTTGTGGTTCAGCGGTGGCCTTCATTGCAGCGTTCCAGAGTTGAATTCCGCTCTAGAATGCCGCTGCCTCTAGCAGTACTTCAAACAACTTCTGCGTCACAATGCATGAGCTCAGATTATGGATAACTTCATCAAGTATCTTCCACCACTGGCGACGCTACGACCCTTTGAGGCTGCTGCCAGGCTGGAAAGCTTTTCGCGCGCGGCCGATGAACTCCACCTGACCCAGGCGGCTATCAGTCGACAGATCCGTGCGCTGGAGGAAGACCTTGGCGTGATGCTTTTCGAGCGCCGTAATCGCAGTGTGTTTCTTACCCGCGAGGGGCGTGAGTTTGGCCGTACGGTCTCCCAGGCGCTGGAAAGCGTCGCCACGGGGGCTCAGGCGCTGCGCGGCGACCCGGATGATAAGCGCGTCGTGTTGTTCTGCCAGTTATGCGAAGCGTTCTATTGGCTGATGCCACAGCTGGCTGACTTTAATCGTCGCTATCCTGACATTGAGATACAACTGGCGACGTCGACACGGCCGATTACCGAATTTAGTGACAACTTCGACGTCGCGCTGCAAACCAACGGACGACCCAGCGGCAGCTATCGATTGGTGTTTACCGCCGAGGACGAGATATTTCCGGTCTGCAGCCCAGCTTACCTGAACGTTGTCTCCACGCCGCTGAGTCTCGATGCGTTACTTAATCATCGATTGCTGCACCACCACGCTGAACCGCCGGATTGGCTGGAGTGGGATGACTGGTTTCGGGCCATGGGGCACTTTGAACTCTCATCAGCGGAGAGTGCTGTTTTCGATAGTTATCCACTGCTACTGCAAGCGGCTGTCGCGGGGCACGGTATTGCACTGGGGTGGCGGCGCACGACGCAACGCTTAATTGAAAATGGCGAACTGATCCGCCCGGTGGCAGAGAGCTTGCCCCAGCACGATGCCATCGCCCTATACACACGCCAGGGCGCACCTCAACGCGTAGGCAGCGAAGCGTTATTGGGTTGGCTGCGTGAGGTGTTGGGTGATGGGCAGATTGCTAAAGCGACAGGCTTGGCGCTAGATGAAGTGGCTAAGCTGCACACTGAAGGTAAGCGCTGACCTGCTTTTATTTACATATTCCCACTTCATACATCAAACGAAAGGGCAGTCCAAATGACTGCCCTTTCTGTATTTGGCTGCTGAGGATGGCAGGCATCCCCATGCCATGAAAGTCCCCTGCGTCAGGTTAAGTGTTGCACCTACTGATATTCTTTCTTAAATTTTAATTAGGGAATTAAAAGAGACACTTGGGTCTATCTATTTAGATGAACGTCGGCAAGCATATGAATTGCTGCTGCAATGGTTGTCAATTGACAACCATTGAAGGGGGCTTCATACTCAGAGGCAAATAATGACTCGTACAGCACATCCGAAAAAAGAGATCGAAACTGCCCTCAAACATGCGGAAGCGGAGGGCTGGCGAGTTGAAGTCGGCGGTAGTCACGCCTGGGGCAAGATTTACTGTCCCTATAATGATGATGAATGCCGCTGCGGTGAGTTTTGTATCGCGAGCGTGTGGAGTACACCGAAAAATCCCGGCAGCCACGCCTGGGCAATTCGGAGAGTGGTGGACAAGTGCTCGACCCACAAGCGTCGAGACGAAGCGGAGCCGGAGGATTGAAGAATGGAATATGTTTTTACGCTGAAATACCAACTGGCTGATAGTGACTCTGACCTAGATGCGCTAGTGGAGCGTTTGGGTGCTGCCGGTTGCGATGATGCTCTAGTGGGCGTGGGGCAGCCGGGCCGCTTGGCGCTGGAATTCTCTCGTGAAGCGGGCAGCGCCGAGGAAGCGGTTCACACTGCCCTGGTTGACGTAAAAAAAGCGATCCCTTCCGCGCGGCTGATCGAGGCTTCGCCGGATCTTGTTGGCCTGACGGATGTAGCAGACGTTGTGGGCGTTTCGCGACAGGCAATGCGAAAGCTGATGCTCACCCACCGAGCGACGTTTCCTGTGCCGGTTCACGAAGGCAGTGCCTCCATCTGGCACCTGGCGGAGGTGCTTGACTGGTTGATGACCCGAGGGGGTTACCAAATTGATGTTGGCGTGCTGGATATTGCGAAAGTAGCATTAGAAGTGAATATAGCCAAAGAGGCGATCCGCCATCCGGTTCGTAGCCGCGAGGAAATGGAGTTGCTGACCGCGTAGCCAACAGTTCAATAGTTTGTTGGAGGATAAAGACATGTTGGCAGAAAATTTGGAAAACTGGGCTCAGCAAGAGCGCCAAGTAGGCATTCAGGAAGGCGAAAAGCTGGGCATCGAGAAAGGTGAGAAGCTGGGTGTTGAGAAAACAGCCCGTAATCTGCTTAAGCTGGGGGTGCTGAGTGATGAGCAGATTTCTGAAGCGACAGGCTTGGCGCTAGGTGAAGTGGCTAAGTTGCACACTGAAGGTCAGCGCTGATCCTTGCTTTCATTTACGTATTCCCGCTTCACACATAAAACGAAAGGGCAGTCCAAGTGACTGCCCTTTCTGTATTTGGCTGCTGAGGATGGAAGACATTCCCCATGCTATGAAAGAACTTGATGCAATGGTTCATATTCAGTAGTGAATAGCTGTTTGACGTGAATCAGCAGTGCGCGCTTAGCAAAACAAGCTAGTGGCAACCTGATTTCCTTTTGGCCTAAACGGTAGCCACTTAACCCAGTGGGTAAGCAACGCTTGAGGGCGGGTTCAGGATATAGCCAGAAGGCTCACCCATAGTGATCAAAAAACCTTTTAGGTAAACCTCGCATTCTCTGGACAGAGTTTTTGAAAGCCGTATTATGTTCACTATGAGTGAGCAAAAAGTATCAAAATTAAACCGCTTGTTAGCTAGCCTGGGAGACTCAGATTTAGTCTCCAGCCGCTGGTTGCAGGCGCATGGCTATTCGAGAAGCCTTGTGGCGCGCTATGTCACTAGCGGTTGGCTGGTGTCTCCGGCACGTGGCGTCTACCTGAGAAAGGGCGGGCGGTTGCAGTGGCAGGGTGTATTACGAAGCCTGCAAGAGCGTGAGGGCTTGGCGTTATACGTCGGTGGGCGCTTCGCGTTGGCAATGCAAGGGCATGAACACTACCTGCGGCTCGGCGAAGCTGCCACGGTAACGCTTTACGGGTTTACTCGGCCGCCTGGTTGGCTTAGCCAGTTGGATATGTCTGATCGATTTGAGTTCTGCGGCAAGCCCCCGTTTGACTGGCCGGTACCTGATTTCACTGCTGATATGCAGAAAAATCAGTTGCTTGAGCAGGGCCTTAAGCGGCAAGAGGTGCTTTCTGGGGTGGGAAGCATCGTTTGTTCTACACCTGAGCGTGCGATATTGGAATTGTGTGATGGCTCCCCTAGCGCAGCGCTGGTTTACGAAGCTGATACGCTTATGCAGAGCTTGGCCACACTGAGCCCAAGGCGCGTGACGGCATTGCTACGCCATTGCAACAGCATCAAAGCCAAGCGACTGTTTCTTGCCCTGGCGGATCGTTATCAGCATGCGTGGTTACGCCACCTATCGTTGGATGAGGTAGAACTCGGCAGTGGTAAGCGCGTTCTGGTGCCCGGTGGATGTTTGCATCCGATTTATCAGATCACGTTACCGAGGGACTTGGATGAGCACTTGGGATAAACGCTACACCGACCGTGTACAGCTGCTGGTCGATATTCTCCCAGTTGGTACGTCTTGCTGAGTGGATAGATGAGCCTTCGCGAGAATTTCTGCTTTCTGTTGAAGATGAGCAGCCGGACTTTGATCTGATTGGCCTGCCCCAGGCCCACGAACTGCCCGGCGTTAAACGCAAGTTGCAGAATTTGGCTCGCCGTTCAGGGGATAAGCGTCGGGCAGATAGGCTTCAATTAGAACAAGCGTTGTCGCGGCTTTGGCCTAAGTAATCACATTGAGAGTCTTTATTTTAATAGTATTAGTACAGCGCTCTCAGTCGCTGATCCACTTCACTTAGAGGTCAGTATCTGGTATTGCAAAAGTATTACCCGCTGGCTTAAACGCCACTTGCAGCGGCTAGGGGCTGAGGTCGACCTCAATCAGCTCAACAGTTTGGTGGAGGATAAAGACATGTTGGCAGAAAATTTGGAAAACTGGGCACAGCAAGAACGCCAGGAAGGCGAAAAGCTTGGCATTGAGAAAACGGCCCGTAATCTGCTCAAGCTGGGGGTGCTGAGTGATGAGCAGATTGCTGAAGCGACAGGCTTGGCGTTAGATGAAGTGGCTAAGCTGCGCACTGAAGGTCAGCGCTGACTTGCTTTCATTTACGTATTTCCGCTTCCCACATAAAACGAAAGGGTAGTCCAAGTGACCGCCCTTTCTGTATTTGGCTGCTGAGAATGGCAGACATTCTCCATGCCATAAAAGAACCTGATGCAATGGTTCATATTCAGTAGTGAATAGCTGTTTTGGCGCGGAGCGGTAGTGCCACTTGTATTTGCAGCAACTACCGATGCGCTCAATTTAGATGTTTTACGTGGCTGAGCCCTATTATAAGAACCCCCTTTACTAGCCCATGAGCCGAATATAAATTTTAATCGGCTCACAATATGATCTTAATCATCGGTGCAATCGGCTCGTGTAGTGCTGGGATAGCACCATCATGACCCTTGCAAAAGGTTGGTCTACTACGATCTTCTCAGCGAACTAGCTCTTTGATGCAAGCATCGTCCATATGCTTGCTTTATGCATTCGATATGATATTTTGAATGCAGCCAGGGCGCCGCCGCGCTTACTAAATGCGATAGGAGGTCGAGCTATGGGCATGATGACGATCAGAAGCATTCCTGACGAAGTACACAACGCACTGAAAGCGCGCGCCAAGAAAAATCATCGCAGCGCTGAAGCTGAAGTGCGTGCCATTCTGGAAGAAGCCACACGTCCAGCAAACCGCTTCAAAATGGGCGATGCCTTGGCGAATTTGAGCCGTAAAGCCGGGTTGACCAATGAAGACGTTGCTGCCTTGGAACAGGTTCGCGATCAGACACCTGCTGAGCCGATGAGGTTTGAATGATCGTTCTCGATACCAATGTTATTTCTGAGGCGATGAAACCTGATTCTGATCCGGCCGTCAGAGCTTGGCTTAATGAGCAGTCGGCCGAAACCCTGTATCTGACTACTGTCACACTGGCTGAGTTGATGTTTGGCATTGCAGCGCTGCCTAATGGCAAGCGCAAGGAGATGCTCAGCGAGGCATTGGATGGCCTTATGGCGCTGTTCAGAGGGCGAATTTTGCCTTTTGACGCTGACGCCGCTAGCAAGTATGCCGAACTGGCCGTAACGGCTCGAACCGCTGGGCGTGGTTTTCCCGTGCCGGACGGCTATATTGCAGCGATTGCCGTATCCCAGGGCTATCAAGTCGCATCACGCGACATGGCGCCATTTCAGGCGGCTAATGTGGGCGTAGTTAACCCTTGGGAGGTCTAGCTGTTCTTTACAAGCTACCCGGCGGTGGGCGCAGCACGCGTTATTCGGTGCTGCTTGGGTGAACAGTGGATGGCACCTTGTAGTGGCGATCTTTGCCATTTAAGGCTTGATCGCCACTGAAAAAGAACGAACTACCTCTGCTGTTTATACCGCGTTAATCCTACAAGCGCAGCCAACGTCATTGCCGCCATGCCGCCTGTATAAGCGATAAGAGGCCAAGCGGTACTACCATTTAGCGCTATCACAGCACCCGTGCCTATCACACCGACGATAAGACTTTGAACGCAGAAGTGCAGGGCAACGGCAGTGCCTGCCATCTCGTTAAATTCGTGAAGTGCACCATTGGCGGTAACGGAGGTTGTTAACACAATTCCGGTCGCAACTAGCCACATTGGTAGAATGAAAGACCAGAAACTGGGCGTCAGGAAGATTTCGCCCAGCCCAAGCAAACTCGCGCTTAAAAGTAGTAGTAGCATGCCACGAGTAACGCAGCCGGGGATCCCCCAGCGAGCCACAAAGCGCTTGGCGAAGCGTGTTGTTGCAATCATCACGATCGCTACCGTAGCGAAGGCATAGCTGAAACCTAGTTCAGAGAAGCCAGCCCCTTCAATGAGTACCCGCGGGGCGGTAGAGAAGAACACAAAGAATGAGCCCATTGCGGTGCCGAAAGCCAGCGTATAGATCCAGAAGTAAGGGCTCCTGAGTACGATACCAAAGCTTGCTCCACTAGCTTGTGTTCTGGTTCTCTTGGTCTCGTGCCATTTCGGTAATACGAATGGCAGTGCTATGAGTGCTGAGATACACAGTGCAAGGAATATGGCTTCCCAGCCGAAATATCTCGCAATTAAGGCTCCTGCAATGGGGCCTAGTGCGGGCACGCAAGCCAACATCGCGTTCATTAGGCTATAGATAACCGCGCTTTCGGGTGTATCCGCATAAACGTCGCGCACCGTTGCGAAAACGGCCACCAACATCGCGGCTGCACCCGCAGCTTGTACTAGTCGTAGTAAAACGAAAAGCCAGGCTGAAGTAGTCATCGCGAGTGCCAATGAAGTTGCAGCGAATACCACTACCCCACCCATCAATATCGGGCGCCGACCAAAACGGTCTGAAAGTGGCCCAAAGATAATCTGACCTACACCCAGCATAATCATGTAGAGGGTAAGCGTTAGCTGCACTACCTCGGGTGTCGTTCCGAGAATTTGCGGCATCGCAGGCACTATCGGCAGGTAAATATCCATGCCGAGCGACGCGAGAATATTAAAGGGAGCCAGTAATGCCAGCGCTACCGGCAGGCTGTAAGTCCACAGTCGAGATTTTCTAGTAGGCACGATGAATCTCCGCGCAAATAAGATTATTTGGCGGCGGCCTACCTTTACGGAATTGGTTTAAGCAGGCTGCCGCAACAACGGGAAAGGAGTGTTGCTGCGGCTTAATCGCCTGACTTTTTTGAACCCATGAGTCTGTGCTTCAGTCATTGGCCTAATAGCTTTAATAGCCTATCAGGAAGAGGGGCGTGTGCAAGCCTATAGCAATAGTTTAGAGAGTATAGCCACCGACAGCTGCTCTTGGTGGAAGCCGCCATATCTCGCCAGTAAGAAGCTATTTACTATTTACCACTCACCACCGCAATCAGCACCGTCGCCACACTAGGAGTCACAATGCGGATAATAACCAGTTGGCCTTCCTGCGATTGCACATACAGTGTAAGCCTCAATGCACTGACGCTGGGTGCTGCGGTTGCCAGCAGCCTGACCATACTTCCGTATTGGATCTCTCGCCCAGAAAAAAGCAATGAGTGCCCAAGGGCGATGGTGACTTATGCGTTATAGAGTTGCTGTTAAAAAGAGTAAAGACAGCATCACTAGTAATGACACATATACGCATTTGCTATTTTTAGGAGGTGCGGGGCCGAAACGATTCTCACCTTGAGTGCCTGGTAATAATAACATTAGTAGTAGCATTATAGGTGTTGCGATGGGAACGAAGAAAATCAACATCCACCATCCTGTTGCATTGAAATCATTTAATCTGCGTGTACAAAAGATAATTCCCATCACTGAGAGCATAATTAATACAAAAATCATAAATAGACTCAGTGCGTCATGCCACTCAGGATAGTAAAGAGTCCATAAAACATTGCTGGCAGCACCTATTGCCGCCCATATGATAAAGATAAGCAGCGAATATTTTAAAAAGCGCAACCTCCCTAATCGGCCGCGGCTATTCAAAATATCCAAGCTAAGCCCTGGCTTTTTAGCTTTGCTATGGTTTGAATCTGATGAGTGTGCAGGTTGGCTCATAAACTTCCATGTTAGTTTTAATTTATTGTAAACGCTTTAACTGCCGCCCGCCACTATCATCACCATCGCCATAATTGAAAACACTATCCCCCTCATAACGTTGCCGCTAACCCTTGCCCTGCGCACTAGTGATCCAAACACGAGGGGAATCAGTGGGTACATCGACATAATCACGATGCTGATAATGGCTAGCTGGCCCTCCCGCAATAATGCATACAGCGTTAGCCCTAGTGCGCTGATACAGTGCCCAGTTAATGGATTCTTCTACTCTGAAAAGCCACCGTTAGGTTTCGTACAGCCTCCGCTATCAATAAGTCAAACAGTTTGGTGGAGGATAACGGCATGTTGGCAGAAAATTTGCAAAACTGGGCTCAGCAAGAGCGCAAAGTAGGGATCCAGGAAGGCGAAAAGCTGCGTATTGAAGATAAGCGCTGATCGCTTGCCTTCTGACCTGAGCGGAAGCCCTTGAACTGCTCAATCTTCCCGATCCCGGTCATATCGCTCTACGTCAGGGAAGGGCGGTAACCAATGCTCGCGGCGAATATTCCAAAGCTCATACGTCGGTTTCAGTTGATTGGGTGAATCAAGGGCGCCCAGGTGTATTTCGATTTCTTCCTCGCTTACCGAAAAAACCGACGAACCGCAGGTCGGGCAGAAGTAGCGCCCCTGATAACTGTTGGGTTCGCCTTCGATAATGACAGCTTGCTTGGGGTAATCCGCCGCCGCGTAGAAAAGCGCCCCATGATGCTTACGACAATCCATACAGTGGCAAATACCTACCCGCAACGGCTCGCCATTGGCCACGATTCGGATCTTACCGCAGAGACAGCTACCTGTTAGTTGTTCCATTGCCAATCTCCAGAAGATTCATACATTCAAAGTAGGTGGCACTTCCTGTGTTGTCTTGCTGCCGTCTCGCTCGTATTTGATGCCAGCAAACTGAAATAAATCGAGCTGTTGCAGGAAGCGAATGAGCCCTCTAAGCCCGGAATTCGGTCGTATCTCGGTTACAAGCAGGCGTTGGTCTTAACGGCGGTTAAGCGGGTAACTCGCTTTACGGCGACTCTTTAAAAATAGCTACTTTGTGAACTATAAGTACACAAAATTTGATGATACCAAAGAGGTTTTCGGCGAGCTATTGGGTTAAAGATTAATTTTTGAACCATCAGGTTTTGTCTGGAAAATCGGCAAAACAACGGATCGGAATCGCCTAGACTACAAAGATGAGTGGAAGCAAAGTATAATTGGCTAGGGCGTATTGGAGGTGTTCAAAGTTTGAATGATTTTATAAACACGCTTCAACAACTGCTGGTCAGTATCCTGCTTGTTGTCCAGCATCTGTACGCCTACCTCGAATGTTACTGTAATACCAAGGGAATGATATGTTTCACATCTTGAAAGAACTTTACTGGTTCCGCTCAAAGAGCGAGCCGCGCATGGATCGGCACCGCTACTGGCTGGCTGCCTACCTGTTATTGAGCGTCCAATTAGGGGGGGCGCTTCTTGTGAGCCAAGACCGTCTCTTATGGGACATGACATCAAGCTACTATCCTGAAGCTTTTTTTTGGATTCACTATTTTACGCCGCACTTCTCATTGGATCTCGCATTGATCGTGCTGCACATCATTGTAGGTATTAACGCCTTCGGCCGGGTTGGGGGTAGCCTCGCAGGGATCGGCACTTATTCATTAGGGGCTTTATCCTCAATGAGCAATTGGGCGGCATCGAACAGTATGGAGGAGGGGCTTGGCTACCCACTGCTATCGATGGTGTTGCTGGCCATAATAGGCGTCGTGGCACTGTTCATGGGTTTCACGTTGCGCTCTCTTCGCGACGTCGAACCGTCACATGCACTTTTGCGTCAGCGGCCGGACATGCCTACGGAAAAACAGCTGAACTGCCTGGCCTTCTTGCGTCGCTACCTGTTTGTCCATTTGGTAATCGGCGTGGTGGGCGTTGCCATTAGCGGCATTATGGTTTGGCGCCTCAACAACCTATCAGTGATGGATTACTACGGGGCAGCCGATTCAACGTTGCAGACCGGTGGCTTGTTCCTACTGCTACTGGCATTGGTGGGAGGTATCTGGATCCTCGCGCTAATCGCCAAGCGATTAAACAGTTTTACCGATGCTACGGCGGTAATTTTCTGCTGGGGTATAGCCCTGACAGTCGTCATCGGAGGCGGTACGGTCTGGCTGGCAGTAAACGGGTTCTATGATAATAAGTGGCTGTTTCTACTGGCCAAAACAGTCGGTCTCAGCCTGTTGCCTATCAGCGTTGGCGCTCAGATTTATTTGCTAACCAAGCCTTCTAAACAGCTCTCCTCGGCAGAAGCGGCAATGGTGGAGCCATCGGGGCAGGCAACTGCTACTTCAGCGCAGATCGCTACCTGACGTTCCCCACTAAGCGACCATATCCAGCTTAACAAATACGCGGGCATGGTCGCTTATTATCAGAAAATAGCTGTTAGCAAGAGCCAGCAGGGCTGCTTTGGGCTGTCGTGCCCGATACTTACTCTTATTGGTGCTCTTACCCAGCCGCTTTGTGCTCTACTATCTGCACCTGTTATTCACGGAGGAAGCACCCATGGCCATAGGCGGCTTGATAGGATTGCTGGATGACATTGCCGCATTGGCGAAGTTGTCCGCAGCATCACTGGACGATGTGAGTGCCGCCGCTGGGCGTGCAACGGCGAAGGCGGCCGGGGTGGTGGTGGATGATACGGCGGTGACGCCGCAATATTTGCAGGGGGTAACCGCTGAGCGGGAACTGGCGATTGTGAAGAAGATCGCGCTGGGCTCGATCCGCAACAAGCTGATTTTTATCCTGCCGGTGGCGCTGCTGCTGAATCACTTTTTGCCCGCGCTATTGCCGATCATCCTGATGGTGGGCGGCACCTACCTGGCCTTTGAGGGCGCTGAGAAGGTCTGGCACAAGCTCTCTGGTCAGCATGACGACGATAAGCCAGCGGTAGAGAAGGGGCCGGAGGCCGAGAAACAGATCGTGAGTGGCGCCATTCGTACCGACCTGATTCTTTCCGCTGAAATCATGGTGATTGCGCTTTCAACCGTTTCCCATCAAGGGTTCTGGTCGCAGATGGTGAGCCTGGTGGTGGTCGCGTTTGTCATCACACTTCTGGTGTATGGCGTAGTGGCGCTGTTGGTCAGGATGGATGATATCGGCCTGAAGCTCGCCCAGCGGGAGAGTTCGGGCATGCAGACACTGGGCCGTGGTCTGGTGACCGCCATGCCTAAGGTGCTAGCGACCATCTCAGTCGTAGGAACCGTCGCCATGCTCTGGGTGGGTGGGCATATCCTGATGGCCAATCTGGGTGCCGATGGCACGGGTTGGTTCAACGCGCCCTATGAGTGGGTACACCATATCGAGCATGGCATTAGCGAGGCAACCGGTGCCTTGGGCGGCACACTGGGTTGGAGCTTCAATACGCTGTGCTCTGCGGTGATTGGCTTTTTGGTAGGCTCTGTGGTGGTGGGGGTGGTGCACCTCGTTCCTTCTAAAGAGGCGCATGTCGAGTAGGTGCGAACAGCGAAGGGAGCCTCAGGCATCTAAATGCCTGCCGGTAGCGAATCAACAGGCCTGGAGAGTCACCCGGCTCTGTCTGAAAGCTGGCTGTGCTCGATCGTGGTCAACATGGCAGAGTGATGGCGAAACCGACGTCGAACTACTTATATAAGCGTTGACGTTGGTTAGTGCTGACCAGTAAATGAGTGGCAGGTCACTGTAGCGCCCACACTCTGAGCTGCTTTATGCAGAGCGCAACTTTATGGATGAACGCCGATGACGTTTGAACATCTCGTGGCAGATTATGGAAGCTTCGGCCTGTTCTTGGGTGCAAGCCTGGAGGGCGAAGCCATCGCGATGCTTGGCGGTATTATCGCGCATCAGCATCTGGTTGGCTTTTGGTCCGCTGTAGGCTCTCTCGCTTTGGGCTCCTTCCTCGCGGATCAAGTGTTCTTCCTGCTCGGTCATTGGTGGCGCAACAGCACTTACGTCCGTTCGATCCATAATAGCGTAGCGGGAGGGCATGTACTGACGACGTTCAACGCTCACCCGAATGTTTTCGTGTTCTCATTTCGATTCATCTATGGCCTGCGCATTGCCAGCGCGGTCACCATCGGCACGACCGACTTTCCTTGGCCGCGATTCATCTTGCTCAATGCCGTTTCGGCGTTGGTCTGGGCGACGGTATGGGTCACGCTGGGTTACGTTTTCGGGAAGACGATAGAGGCGCTTTTTGCACGACTCAGCAACCTTCCTCATTTTGCGCTTGTTAGCGTTGCAGTTGGCATCTGCGTCGCGATATTGGCCGTGATCGCTGCTAAGAAGAGGCGAGGTCAGCGATTGAGTACGGATGATTGAGCGACGAAGAGTCCCAGGGTATGCCTGCACGTTCTTACCAGTCGCTGTCCGTCGCTGTAATGGCACTAGATCAATTCGCACCATATTGAGTCTTTTGGCACAAATTTGGTGCGAATTGATGCCTAGAGACGCTCTGTAAGCGGCAGAATTACTGATTTTTTGACATGGCATGGTAATTGCTTAGTGAATTAAGTAAGTAAACAGTTACTTAATTCGCTCCATGAAGAGTGTTTTCTGAATGGGCGCAATGGCAAGGATCACACCATGAAAAAGCAATTTAAGAATATGAAGCTGAAGGCTCTCGCTTGTAGTTTTGCATTGGGCGCTTTGGCACATACTGGTATGGCAAGCGCCGATATTAATATCAAGTTTCACCATGATTTGCCTGAAGATAGTGCGCAACACCTGGCGGCTGAGCGCTTCAGGGACATTGTGGCTGAGCGTAGCGGCGGTGAGGTTTCAGTCGAAATTTTCCCCAATAACACTCTCGGTGATGATGTCGAGGTCACCCAGCAGTTGCAGATGGGGGCTGTGGAAGCCGCCATTATTCCGACCGCCAAGCTATCGGGCTTCGTTCCCGCCATGCAGATCGTCGACCTGCCTTTCTTGTTCCCTTCTCCTGATGTCGCCCACACCGTTCTCGATGGGCAGGCCGGTGATGATCTATTGGCAACGGTAGAGCAGGTGGGCCTGAAGGGGGTTACTTTTTGGGAAAGTGGTTTTAAGCAATTTACCTGTGACCAACCCGTTAATGGCCCAGAAGACTTCGCTGGCCAAAAGGTACGCGTGATGCAAAGCCCGATCATCATGGAGCAGTTTAAAGCGATGGGCGCGAACCCCGTACCGATCTCCTTCGGCGAAACCTATAACGCCCTGCAACAACGCATCGTCGACTGCCAGGAAAATCCGCTGGTATCGATTACGCAGATGAAATTTTATGAAGTGCAGTCCGACGTGATCATCAGCAACCATGCGTATCTGGCCTATGCCTTCCTCTTCAGCCAGCGCTGGTTCGATAGCCTAAGCCCTGAAAATCAAGCGCTATTGACGGAGGTGGCCCGTGAAACCACGGCCTTCCAGCGTGAAGAAACCTCACGGCGTGAAGCGGATTACATTGCCACTATCGAAGCCAGTGGCACGAACGTCAGCACCTTGGATGATGCCCAACTGAGTGCTTTCAGAGAAGCCACGGCGCCGGTACACGATGAGTTTGCCAGTGACATTGGCGCAGATCTAATAGCGGAGTTTCAACAAGCTATCGCGGATAACCAATAGTCGCGCGTCAACTATTAAAGGGCTGATCGGTTTTCCCTTTGGCCCTTTCTTCCCCCTTGTTTACATCGCTGGTGGAGAACGCTATGCGCAAACTTGATCGCCTAATATCGCGTGCCGAGGAGGTTTCGATTGGCCTGCTGATTTTATCGGCCTCCTTGATTCTTTTCGCCAATGTCATTGCCCGCTACGTGTTCAACGATGGCTTTTCGTGGGCGGAGGAGTTGGTTCGTTACCAAATCGTATGGATGGTGCTGCTTGGCGCGAGCGTGGCTGCGCGGCAAGGCATCCATATTGGCATCGATATTCTGCGCAGGTTTAGTCCTCCGCTGTTGGCGAAATGGATAGCGTTGCTCGTTCATGTGGTTTCTATCGCTTTTTGCCTCTTCCTGGTGTTTTACGGTTTCCAGTTAACGGAGCAAACCCATCGGTTTGGTCAGGTGAGTTCTGCTCTACAAGCGCCCATGTGGATCGTTCAGTTGGCCATTCCAGTGGGGGCTCTTTTAATGGGCATTCGATTTACCCAGCATTTCTTCCGGACATTGCTGGGTAGAGAGCAAGCCACTGCCCACCTTGATCAAGTTGGATAAAAGCATGGTTATTACATTCCTGGTGTTATTGGCTGTGTTGATGTTAGTGGGGACGCCCATCTTTATCGCCTTGGCGGGCTCCGTCACGGTGGCGATGGGTAGCTTTAGCCATATTCCTTTGGCCATCGTGGCCGAGCGCTTGTTTGCAGGGTTGGATAAGTTTCCATTGATGGCGATCCCCTTTTTTATTCTCACCGGTAGTTTGATGAGTGCGGGTGGTTTATCGCAGCGAATCATCCGCTTGGCCAACTTGTTGGTGGGGCGTTTTACCGGTGGCATGGGGATGACGGCGGTATCCGCGAGTATGTTTTTTGGTGCTATTTCCGGATCGAGCCCGGCCACGGTGGTGTCGGTGGGCTCATTGCTCTATCCGGCCATGCGCAAGGAGGGGTATTCGGGTCAATTTTCGATTGGCGTGCTGGTGTCTGCCGGTTCATTGGGCATCATCATTCCGCCTTCGGTTGTGATGATCGTCTACGCGGCGGTCACGGGGGTGTCCGTGGGGGCATTGTTCATGGCGGGAGTGGGAGCCGGTTTGTTATACGCCGCCTGCTTGTTGCCTTACTGTTGGTACCGCGCCAAGAAAGACGGTGTCACTCCCATGAAGCCGCCAAGCTGGGGTGAAGTGCTGCTGGGATTCAAAGATGCTTCGTGGGGGTTAGGGGTACCCCTTGTCGTTTTGGGCGGGATTTACCTGGGTATCTTTACGCCCACTGAAGCCGCCGCTGTATCAGTGATTTATGCTTTGTTGGTCTCAGCCCTGATTTATCGTGAGAAGAGCTTTGCAGAGTTATTTCAAAGCATGATTGAAGCGGCGACCACAACGGCTCAGGTAATGATTATTCTCGCTGCTGCGTCAGTGCTGGCGTGGTTTCTTTCCAGTAATGGGCTAGCGGCGATGTTGGCCAACGCTATCCTGTCGTTATCCGACAATCCGTACCATATCTTCCTGCTGATCAATGTGACGGTACTGATTGCCGGCATGTTCCTCGATGCTTCCTCCATCATGGTGATTCTTGCTCCCCTGTTTTACACGGTGGGCATCCGCGTGGGTATTGACCCTGTCCATCTGGGGGCAGTGCTGACAGTGAACGGGGCGATTGGCATGTTTACGCCGCCCTTTGGTCTCAACCTGTTTGTGGCAGGCACTATCAGCGGTGTCGATTACGTCCAGGCGGTACGTGGTGCCTTGCCCTTTATTGGCATTGCTCTATTTGCCTTGATACTGCTGACCTATATTCCTGCGATCAGTATGTGGCTACCCAATATGGTGTATGGCGGCTAAACAGCCCGAATAAGGAGGGTAGCAATGTCTATTAGCACAACTTCATCAGCGTTGGCGCATTCCCATGAGGGAGTGGTGACCAGTCCCCATACGCTGGCAACAGAGGCGGGTCTTAAGGTACTTCGTGAAGGGGGCAACGCGGTCGAAGCGGCGATCACCATGGGGGCCTGCTTGTCAGTGACGTATCCGCACTTTACCGGCCTTGGCGGCGATGCCTTCATGATCATCGCGGATGCAAAGGGGGGTGTGCAAACCCTGTCAGGCATTGGCCAGGCGCCCCAGGCCAAGTTGGAGCTGTCGGGTCAATTGCCCGCGCGGGGGCCTGGTTCCATGTTAACCACGGCGGCCACGGTCGATACCTGGGGGCAGGCGCATAAGATTTCCCGTCAGAGCTGTGACGGCCAAATGGGCTGGGCAGCGCTGTTGGAGCCAGCGATACAGCTAGCGCGAGAGGGCTTCCCGGTGACGCCATCGCAGCGCTTCTGGCTTGATTTTCGTCGCGATGACCTGGCCATGATGCCCGGCGTACGAGAGCTCTTTATGTCAGGCGGGAAGGTTCCCCATGAGGGTGAAAAGCTATACCAGCCACAGCTGGCCGCTTCACTGCAGTCCATTGCGACCCACGGCTATCGGGATTTCTATGAAGGGCAGTTGGGGGCAAAAATTGCCGCAGGGCTGGCAGCGGCTGGATCTCCACTTACAGCCTCTGATTTAGCGGCTACCCGAGCACGTATAGAAACGCCGCTATCGGTGCCCTACCGGGGTGGCGAGCTGTTGGCCCATCGACCGCCCACCCAAGGGATGACCACGCTGGAAATCATGGGCATTCTTGAGCGCTTCGATCTCTCTAACATCGAGGAGGGCAGCGCTGATTATTACCACTTGCTGGTGGAGGCGGTTAAGCGTGCTTTTCTGGATCGTAACAGCCACCTGGCTGATCCTGACTTCTCGTCGGTGCCTTGTGAACGGTTGCTATCGCCTGCCCATCTTGATGCTGAAGCGGCAAAAGTGGAGGCGGAGAAAGCATTGGATTGGCCCTTTACTTACCAGCATGGCGATACGGTTTATCTGGCGGCCGCTGATCGTTTCGGTAATGCCGTCTCGATGCTACAAACTATTTATTACGATTGGGGTAGTGGCGTCAGTGTCGGTGATACGGGGATTTTGTGGCATAACCGTGGTGCCGCTTTCAGTCTTGATCCTGCTCATCCGAATGTGCTTGCCCCTGGAAAGCGCCCTTTCCATACCCTTAACCCGGGGATGTATCGTGTCGATGGCAAACCGCGTTTACTTTATGGTACCCAAGGTGCTGATGGGCAGCCGCAAACCCTCGCTGCCGTGCTGACGCGCTTGATAGACTATGGCATGGATCCACTCAGTGCGCTTAAAGCGCCACGCTTTCTACTAGGGCGAACCTTTTCCGATGGTCGTGACACGTTAAAGCTGGAGCAGGATGCGGGAGAGGCCGTTTTGGCTGAATTGACCCGGCGTGGTCATCAGGTGAGCCCGCTACCCGCACAGAGTGCCTTGGCTGGCCACCCGGGCGCGGTCGTCATCGACCCGGCGAAAGGCTTTTATGCGGCCCATGACCCTCGCAGCGATGGCATCGCGTTAGGGCTCTAGCCTCAAGAGAAACAAGGATGTGTTCATGACAAAAAGTAATACGCTCGATGTGAAACAGCGTGCCCGTAGCGAAGGCAAAAATCGCCGTAATGCGCATGAAACACGCGAGCGCCTGCTTCAAGCGGCGACTCAAGAGTTTTGCGAACGCGGCTACGATGGCGCTCGCATGGAACGTATCGTGCGTGCAGCCGATTGTAATGTGCGCATGGTTTATCACTACTTCGATGACAAAGAAGGCCTTTACCTAGCGGTTCTCGAACGGGTCTATGAGGAGCTGCGCGCCAAGGAGCAGGCACTCAATCTAGGCAACCTCGAGCCTGTGGCGGGTATGCGTGCGCTGGTCGAATTTACGTTTGATCACATGGCCGAGCATCCTGAGTTCACCAGCTTGGTGCGCAATGAGAACCTGCTGGGGGGGCGCATGCTGCGCAAATCGAGCAAAGTCGCCCAGCAAACGACGCCGCTCGTCGGCATGATCCGGGATACCCTAAAGCGAGGGGAAGCAGCAGGGTTATTTCGCTCGGCTGTAGACCCTACCCAGCTCTACATTTCGATTCTTTCGCTATCCATTATTCACATCAATCAACGCGACACGCTATCCATCATCTTCGAGCAGGATCTGGCTGATCCTGATTGGCTTGCCGAGCGGCGTGCCCATGCGGTCGAGGTAATACTCTCCTATCTATGTGTTGAGTCCCGGGTAATCAAATAAGCGATACGGGCTATTGGCAGAATGCCGATGCTTTCTTATCGACTCACTCATTTGCTCCATAAGTAGACGACCGCACACCATGCCCTGAGCCGCCGCTTTCTTCCGGTGGGCGACTAGCCGCCCGAACGAAGGCCGTGGGGGATTGGCCGAGCACCTTGCGAAACATGTTGGAGAAAGCGGCTGGGCTGTCGTAGCCGAGCTCCAGTGCGGTTCGGGTAACGGAATTACCAGACAGCAGCCTGGGAATAGCTGCCATTAGGCAGGCCTGCTGGCGCCATATCGCAAAGGACATACCGGTCTGCTGACGGAACAGGCGGTTAAATGTGCGCTGGCTGCGATGTAACTGCTGAGCCCACTCTTCTGGAAGGCTGTGAATGTTCGGCTGGCCAAGGCACTCTCTGCACAGTGTGGCTAATTGAGGATCGTGGGGCAGGGGCGCAAACAGTGGCAGCGATGTAGCCAGTTGGAGCTCGTGCAGGAGTAGTTGTGCCAGGGCGCCATCGCGCCCGCTTTCATCATAAAGTGCGGGGATGTGGGCAGAAGCCAGCAGCAGGTGATGCAGGAGAGGCGTCACGACCAGCACCTCACAGCTGCGCGATGTGCGTGGCGCAATGTGGGACTCGATATACAGGCTTCGGGTACTCACCCCATTCATGTGCACTTGGTGCCGCTTACCTGCGGGCAGCCAGACGCCGCTGAACGGGGGCACCATCCAGGTGCCATCATCCGTATTGACTTCCATCACGCCGGTCATCCCATACAGAAACTGGGCGCGGCGATGGGTATGAAAGTCGAGCAGTGTGCCGGGGCGGTAGTCAGTGCCGATGGCTACCAAGGGCCGTGCTACATGGTCTACGTCTGACAAGGGTGTATTGAGCATTGTCGTCAACTTGGCCGAAACACAATGATTATTGTCCAAATGGCGAATGTCGGCCAGTCCTCACCGAAATATCGTTTCTCCTATTGAGTTCATTAGGAGAGTGCCGGTGTATAGCGTATTGCTAATTTGTGGCGGGGTGGCCGGAGTCACGACCGTGTTGTTCGGTTTCGGCGGTGGGTTTGTGGTGGTTCCTTTGCTGTATACCCTGCTGATTTCTGTACATGGGCCGAATAGTGGTATCGGTCAGGCGGCCATGCATATAGCAGTGGCTACTTCGACCGCGCTGATGGTGTTTGCGGCTTCCCTGTCTACATGGCGCCACCATCAACGGCAGACCGTGCAATGGCACCTGGTGCGTCCGCTGGTGGGCTATATTGCCATGGGTGCCGTGCTTGGCGCGGCGGCTGCCGTGTCGTTAAGTGGCGAGTGGGTGCGCTGGGCGTTTATCGGCTATCTGGGTATTACTATTCTGGATGCTGTGCTTCGTCCCGGTTTTCTGCATCAGGCGAGAGGTGATATACGCCCCATGGGGCATCTGGTAACAGCGATGACAGGAATGTTCATTGGGGCTGTCGCTGCCTTGCTGGGCGTGGGTGGCAGCGTCATGACCGTACCGCTCATGCGCCGTAGAGGCGCAAGTATGACGGCAGCCACCGCCATGGCTAATCCGTTGTCGTTGCCCATGGCGGTGAGTGGCACCGCGACGTATGTGCTGATATCGGCAAATCACCCAGTGTTGGGGGACTGGTATGCCGGTTATGTGGATCTGCGCGCCTTGCTGGTACTCGCAGTGGGCTCATGGCTCGGAATCCGCCTGGCGTCGAACTGGATCGGGCGCATTCCTGATCGCACCCATGCCAGGGTGTACCTGTTACTGCTGTAGTTGGTGCTGGCGGTGATGGTTTTTGTGCGTTGAAGCGCCCGCTTTTACTTGACAGAATCATGGCAATTTTTATGTATAAATGAACAGTCTTTTGGTAAGGTTTACTTAGTCTCTGATGGCAGGCGCTTGAACCTCTCCTTTAGTATGGAAAGGTGACTCAAGCATTGGCTGAAAAGCAGCTAATCTAGCGGTGTGTCACACTATGTGTTATCTTTTTAAAGAAGCAGGAGCGTGATTAGTGAGGGTCTTCAAGAATGCTTGGTTTGAGCGTTTTGCTAAGAAGCAGAAACTTACGGATACCGCATTACTTGATGCCATCCTGCGGGCTGAGCAAGGTTTAATTGATGCCGATTTGGGTGGTGGAGTGATTAAACAGCGTGTGGCCCGCCCAGGGCAAGGTAAGTCGGGCGGGTATCGCACGATTATCCTTTATCGTCAGGCAGATCGCGCCTTCTTCGTATATGGTTTCGCCAAAAGCCAACAGAGCAATATCAATAATGAAGAGCAGGTGGCTTTCAAGCAGGCAGCTCAGTATATCCTCGACCTTTCAGAAGAGCATTTGTCTGAGATGATTCGAAGGGGCCAGTTTGCGGAGGTGAAAGATAATGACTAAGGAATACCGTAGTGAGGCGATGGCCGCGATCCATGAAACTATGGAAGCGTTGCATGAGGTGGGCGCGGTCGATAAGAAGACGATGCGCACTTTTGATGATACTTGCCTGACGAATGCACAACCGATCCCACCTGAAGCGATCCGGGCACTTCGTGAGCGTGAGCACCTTTCTCAGCCTGTTTTTGCCCGTTATCTCAACGTCAGCAAGAATTTGGTTTCTGATTGGGAGCGAGGCGTAAAACGACCTGGTGGGCCAGCGCTGCGCCTTCTTGCGATAATAGAAAAAAACGGTATTCAGGCTATCGCTTAACGCCACTTTTTAGCAGCGGCTCGCGATTGTGCTGCCACCGACCTCCGACCATTCAGCAATCACGCGCTATGTGATTACGTACTATGTCATCAAGCCCTATGTGATTGAGAAGGCCAGCGCAACTCAAAACAAGACCCACCCTCATCAGAAGGGTAGCATTTAGCCTCGCCACGATGGGCTCTGGCAATAGCCGCCACCACCGCCAATCCGAGCCCACTTCCTCGCTTGTCTCCTGGCATACCACTGTCAACGTCCTGCGCATGCCGGAATGCCGTAAAAATCTGAGAAGCATATTCCTGAGGGATACCTGGGCCGGCATCTATAACACGCAAAACACACCACCCGTCATTCTGGCGCGTTTGGATGATGAGGGCCCCTGGTGATGCATGCTGGCGAGCGTTTTCCAGCAACGCTAGCAATGCCTGACGAATACGGACGGGGTCGCAATACGTGGCGCCAGATTGCAGATCAAGGGTTGGATAATGATTTGATGCATTTAGGGCATGCCTACAAAATTCTATGACTGATTCAATTTCAGTCGAAAGATCACATTGCTTGATCTCAAGGTTGAGATGGCCGCTTTCGGCCAAGCTTACGGCGCGAAGGTCTTCAATCAGTTGTGCCATGCCGTCGATTTGGGTAAGGAGGCTCTGAAACTGGGGTCTTTCGGGCGGGAATACGCCTTCTGCCAAGCCCTGCAGGCGCCCGCGTAAAATAGTAACGGGCGTACGCAGCTCATGGGCAATCGCCGCATTCCAGAAGGTCATTTCCTTGGACATTCGCTGTAATTGGTCTGCCAAGGCATTGAAGTCGTTGGCTAACACGGCGGCCTCGCCTAACGAGCGATCACCCGTCGTGGCGCGTGCGTCCAGGTCGCCTTGCGCGACGCGACGCATGCTGTCTGTGACGGAGTTGAGGGGTACCAGAATGCGCCGCGCCAAGTGAATGCCCACTATCACGGCGAACGCCAGCCCAACCAGCGTAGTGCTAACGAGCCAAGCCCACTCTAGCCCCGACGGGAACATGTTGGGTTCGCTAATCGACCCCTGCCAAAAACGGAAGGTAATAAAATAGAACACATAAGAGGTCACCACGACTAACAGCGTTATGCCAAACGCCATCGCTGCCATTGTCAATGCGATTGTGCGGCTTAGCCCAATGAGCTTCATTCTGCCCCCCATAGGCGATACCCAACGCCGCGTATGCCTACGGGCATACCTATTACATCGACATCTTCCAGTTTTTTACGCAGCTTGCTGATATGGCTGTCGACAGTGCGCTCAAGCGCCTCGCCCTCGGGCAGGCAGGCGGCCAACAACTCTGCGCGGGTGCAAACTTTTTTGGGCGCGCGTGCAAGGTGCGTCAACAACCTGAATTCGGTGAGCGTCAACGCAAGGCTGTGCGACTTTTCTCCCACCTGAACAAAGGCTTCGTGCTGTTCCAGGTCGATCTCAAAGGGCGGCACCCGGAGGACATGGGGTTGATGGCTAGCATCAGCCATGGTGCGTCTTAACACTGCCTGAATGCGTGCGACGACCTCGGCAGGGTTAAACGGCTTGACGACATAATCGTCGGCACCAAAACGCAGCCCCATCAGTTTATCGATGTCCTGATCCATCGCGGTCAACATGATGACGGGCGTCTCACCGCGGTGGCGAACCTCTGACAGTACCTGCCAACCATCCAGCTTAGGCATCTTTACATCAAGTAAGACGAGATCGGGTTTCATCGACAAATGCATGTCCAGTGCCTTGCGTCCATCTTCTGCGTAGATGGTTCGGATGCCCGCACGTTTCAGATAAGCCTGCAGGATATCAGCGATCTCAGGCTCGTCTTCGGCGATGAGCACCAGTGCTTGCAGGGCAGGAGAAGAACTTGGCGACTGATGCGTCGGGGACATGTAAGTGCCTAATGAAACATTCATTGTGTTCTCCATCATATCTACACATACCGTCGACGTTAATACCACGCTACAGCGATATAGTCCCCTTCAATTCTATGAGTAGGCAAATGTTTGCCTATTTCTGCAAGCGCTAACTATGTCTGCAGAAACTATGACTGCAGGAACTATGTCTGCAGGAACTATGCCTGAAGGAACTATTCATGACGATCGGACGTTTTTACCGTAAGGGTGGCTTCTGTGCCTTGCTGGTAACCGTGCTCACCGCCTGTGGGCCAGTTGAGCAAGAAGTAGCATCGCCTCCTGCCCAAGTGTCTGTGGTTACCATAGAACCCGTTAAGTTAGAGCTGACCGAAGACTTGCCGGCCCGGGTCGTGCCGTTTCAAGTGGCGGAAATTCGTCCACAGGTTAGTGGGATTGTTCAACGTCGACTTTTCGAGCAGGGCACCGACGTGAGTGCGACGCAGCCACTATTCGAAATCAACCCAGCACCGTTTCGCGCTGAAGTGGAAACGGCAGAAGCGGCGTTGCAGAAGGCAGAAGCCGAGCTTACTCATGCCCGGGCGCAGTCAGCCCGGTTGGAGTCGCTGGTCAGCGGGCAGTCGGTAAGCCGCCAAGCGTATGACGATGCCGTCTCCAAAAGTCAGCAGGCCGCCGCGGAGGTGGCCCAAGCGCGTGCCACGCTGTCACGCCGCCGCCTTGACTTGGAATTCTCCACGGTGGCTTCCCCCATTGCAGGCCGAATTGATCAGGCGTTGGTGACGGAGGGAACGCTGGTCGCCAGCAGTGATAGTACGCCCATGGCCCGTGTTCAGCAGATCGATAAGGTCTATGTGGATGTTCGGCGCTCGGCTTCCTCACTTGAATCGCTTCAAGACGCGATGGCGGCGCAACCCTCCCTCGACAATGGCTTGCCGGTCACGATCCTCGGCGGCAACGGTACACCCTACGATGTCACCGGCCGCATTCTTTTTTCGGGAATCAATGTGGACGCCAGCACGGGTGACCTTTTGCTGCGTGTGCTCGTGGACAATCCCCATCGGCGCCTGCTGCCCGGTATGTTTGTGCGTGCTCGCGTGCCCTATGCACGCTATGACAACGCGTTGACGGTGCCGCAACAGTCCGTGGTGCGCATTGGCGGTAAGCCTTACGTCTGGTTGATTGGTGCTAACGACAAGGCATTGATGATCTCAGTAGAGCTTGGTGAGTTGGCGAACGGCCATTATCGGGTGCAAGCGGGGGTGACAGAGGGGCAGAGGGTCGTCGTCGAGGGTATAGAGCGACTGGCGGAGGGTATCGAAGTCAGCGCGACTGATTGGCATAGGTCACCGCCTCTTGAGGCTTCAGTGGCATCTTCTTATTAAGCTTCGGGAGTCTCCGCAATGCCCCAGTTCTTCATTCAGCGCCCAGTCTTCGCGTGGGTGGTCGCGCTGTTTATTATCTTGTCGGGTGTGATCGCCATTCCTAAGCTGCCGGTCGCTCACTACCCTTCGGTAGCGCCTCCGTCGGTGACCATCACTGCGACGTATCCCGGCGCCACACCGCAGACCATGAACGACGCCGTGCTCAGTCTCATCGAACGAGAGCTGTCCAGTGTCAAGAACCTGCTGTACTTCGAATCGTCCGCTGACGCTTCGGGGGCGGCGTCTGTCATCGCCACCTTCAAGCCAGGCACAAACCCGGAACTGGCCCAAGTGGATGTTCAGAATAGGCTCAAGGTCGTCGAACCCCGATTACCCCAGGCGGTTCGTCAGGATGGGTTGAGCGTAGAGTCAGCGTCATCCAGTTTTCTGATGATCGTGGGTCTGAATTCCGAGGATGGGCGCTTTGATGAGATCGCCCTGAACGACTATATGGCGCGCAATATCGTTGAGGAGCTGCGCCGCATTGACGGCGTCGGTCGTGTGCAGCTGTTCGGTGCTGAGCAGGCGATGCGCATCTGGATAGAGCCGGAGAAGCTGATTGCTTTCGGCTTGTCGGTGAATGATCTCTCGACCGCGATCACGGAGCAGAACGCGCCGATTGTGCCGGGCAGCACCGGCGCATCTCCGGCCTTACCCGGCCAAAAGGTGTCCTCACTGTTGACCGCACAAGGGCAGTTGAGCACGCCGGAAGAGTTCGCTGCTATCGTGCTTCGCGCCAATGTCGACGGCTCCAACGTGGTGTTGGGCGATGTGGCGCGAGTCGAGTTGGGCGCCCAGTCCTACGGCTTCTCCAATCGTGAGAATGGCCAGCCAGCGACGGCGGCAGCCATACAGCTGGCCCCCGGTGCCAATGCGGTTCGCACGTCGGAAAGTGTGCAGGCGCGTTTGGCTGAGTTAAACCAGGCGCTACCCGCGGGCATGAGCTCATCGATCCCCTTTAATACGGCCCCGTTCGTTAAGGTGTCTATCGAGAAGGTCATCCATACCCTCATGGAGGCGATGGTTCTGGTCTTCCTGGTGATGTTGCTGTTCCTACAGAACATCCGCTACACGCTAATTCCCGCACTGGTTGCGCCGATTGCGTTGTTGGGAACCTTCACGGTGATGCTGCTGGCAGGTTTCTCAATCAACGTGCTGACGATGTTTGGCATGGTGTTGGCGATTGGCATCATCGTCGATGACGCTATCGTGGTGGTCGAGAACGTTGAGCGCATCATGGCCAAGGAAGGATTGTCGCCAAAGGACGCCACCATCAAGGCGATGAAGGAAATCACTGGCGCGGTGGTGGGCATCACCCTGGTATTGACGGTGGTGTTTATTCCGATGGCCTTCTCCAGTGGCTCGGTCGGTGTGATCTACAAACAATTCGCGCTGGCGATGGTGGTCTCGATTCTGTTCTCGGCGTTTCTGGCGTTGACGCTGACACCGGCGCTATGCGCCACCCTGCTCAAGCCCATTAAACCGGGGCACCACGACAAAGGCGGTTTCTTCGGCTGGTTCAACCGGGCGCTTAACCGTATGACCGCCCGTTACGAATCGCGTGTGGGGCGGCTCGTCGCCCGCAGCGGTCGGTTCATGCTGGTGTTTGTGGTCATCGCAGGTGTGCTGCTGCTCGCCTTCCGCCAGTTGCCTTCGGCTTTTCTGCCGGAAGAAGATCAAGGTTATTTTATGACCAGTATCCAGTTGCCCGCCAATGCGACCACCGAGCGTACCTTGGATGTCGTCAAGGCGTATGAGGAGTACGTCATGGCGCGCCCTGCCGTAGACGGCAATATGTCTATTTTGGGCTTCGGATTCTCAGGATCCGGCGCGAATACGGCGCTGACGTTCACCACGCTAAAGGAGTGGGGGCAGCGCGACGGTGCCACGGCGGCGAGTGAAGCGGAAGAAACTCAGCAGGCCATGAGCCAACTGAACGAAGGGACGGTGATGAGTATGTTGCCGCCGGCCATTGATGAATTGGGCACCAAATCCGGCTTTACGATGTTTTTGCAGGATCGACGCAACCAGGGGTCGGCCGCCCTCAAGGCTGCCGAGACGACGCTGCTTGAACTGGCGGCGCAGAGCAAGGTGGTTAGCGACGTCTATTCCGACGGCCTTCCGGAAGGGGCGAGCATTCGGCTGGACATCGATCGCCAGAAGGCCGAAGCGCTCGGGGTGTCTTTCACCAACATTAGCGACATCCTGTCTACCGCGATGGGTTCGTCCTACATCAACGATTTCCCTAATGAGGGCCGGATGCAGCAGGTGATTATGCAGGCGGATGCGTCGGCGCGCATGCAGGTTGACGACGTGCTCAAGCTGCACGTGCGTAATAGCAGGGGAGGCATGGTGTCCCTGGCAGAGGTGGTTACCCCGGTGTGGGATGAAACACCGCTACAAATGGTGCGCTACCTGGGCTATCCCGCCACCAGCATGTCCGGTAGTGCGGCGAAGGGGGCTTCCACGGGTGACGCCATGGCGGAAATGGAGCGTCTGGCGCAGCAACTTCCGCCCGGCTTCGCCGTGGCCTGGACGGGGCAGTCCCTTCAGGAGCGCCAGTCCGCTGCTCAGGCACCCATGCTGGTGGCGCTATCCATCCTGGCGGTATTTCTGGTGTTGGCCGCTCTTTATGAGAGCTGGTCTATTCCGCTGTCGGTCATCCTGGTTGTGCCGCTGGGGTTGCTGGGGGCGGTGGCTGCTATGTTGCTGCGTGACCTGCCTAACGATGTTTTCTTCAAAGTCGGTATGGTCACCGTGATCGGGCTGTCGGCGAAAAACGCGATCCTGATCGTTGAGTTTGCAAAACAGTTGCGTGAGCAAGGTAAGGGGCTGATGGAGGCCGCGGTGGAAGCCGCCAGCCTGCGCCTGCGCCCGATCCTTATGACTTCACTCGCTTTCGGCTTGGGGGTGGTGCCGCTGATGGTGGCGTTTGGCGCCAGTGCTAAAACCCAGCATGCGATAGGCACGGGGGTGTTCGGCGGCATGGTTAGCGGAACGCTGCTGGTGATTCTCTTCGTCCCGGTGTTCTTCGTTTTCGTGATGGGTCTTCAGGAGCGTGTTAATGGCTGGCGCACCCCATAACGGGAAGTTATATCCAATTATTCAGGAGTTAAGTGGCTAATGCTTGCTGCTATCCCACAACGCTGGCTGGTTCTGTTTGCCGTCATGCTGGCGTTCCTGCCCGTTGTCATCGATATGACGATCCTGCACGTCGCGGTACCTGTGCTGACGCCAGCGCTGGGTGCCACGGGTACTGAGGTGCTGTGGATCATCGATATTTATCCGCTGCTGATGGCGGGCCTGCTGGTGCCGATGGGCACGCTGGCTGACCGAGTCGGTACGCGCCGTGTGCTGCTGACCGGGCTCTTGGTGTTCGGGGTGGCGTCACTACTGGCGGCATTCTCGACGACACCCGTCATGTTGATCGGTGCTCGAGTGCTGCTCGCCATGGGTGGGTCGATGATCATGCCCTGCGTTCTGGGTGTCATCCGCAAAACCTTCGAAGATGAGCGCGAGCGTGCGATGGCCCTTGGCCTATGGGGAACGGTGGGAGCCGCAGGTGCGGCAGTGGGCCCATTGATTGGTGGTGCCTTGCTGGAACATTACTGGTGGGGCTCGGTATTCCTGATAAATGTGCCGATCATGCTAGTGGTGGCGCCGGTCACCTATGCGCTGCTGCCGCGCCGCGAGGCGACGACGCCAGGCAAATGGGCGTTCGGTCAGGCCTTGATTTTGCTTATTGGTATCATCTCGGTGGTTTACGGCATCAAGTCTGGGGTGGGAGCGGGGCAGCCGCTGTGGCGTGCAGGGTTGGTGCTCCTCTTGGGGCTAGCGATGCTGACCTGGTTTACACGTATCCAGTTGCGTTCGGCGGAGCCGATGCTGGACTTATCGCTATTTCGCCATCCGGCCATTGTCGTAGGTATGGTGATGGCGCTAGTGGCCTCCGGCGCACTGGCAGGCGTCGAACTGACGCTGGCGCAAGAGCTGCAGTATGTGCTGGGCAAGACACCGCTGCAGGCCGGTCTTTTCATGGTGCCGATCATGGCGGCTGCGGCAGTCGGTGGGCCTGTTGCAGGTTACCTGTCCAACCGGTTTGGCTTACGGCTGGTGGCCAGTATGTCGATGGCGTTCGCGGCAACTGCTTTGGGCTATCTGGCGCAGGCTGACTTCCATGCGCCTGACTGGACAGTGCCAACCTCTTTGGCCGTGCTGGGGCTAACCCTGAGCATCGGCCTGGCCGCTTCCTCGATTGCCATTATGGGGTCAGTGGATGCCAGTAAAGGAGGTGCAGCAGGCTCTTTGGAAGCCACCGGGTATGAATTGGGTAGCGGGCTCGGCATCACCCTGTTCGGGGTTTTCATGGCCAGCGTGTACACCAGTACCATCGTGCTGCCGTCACACTTGGAGCCAGCACTCGGTGCACAGGCTGTGCGCTCGATCAGCGACAGCATCGTTGTGGCACAAGGGCTTGCCGCCGATCAGGCGGACGCACTCATCCTGGCCGCGAAGGCGGCATTCTCCACCACGCACTCGATCCTACTGACAGTCGCTGCGATTCTGATCGCCTTGCTGTCGGTGATGGTGTTTCTGATATTGGGTAGCCACCCAGGCAAAGTGGGTGCGCATGAGTGAGGTTGGTCGGGCACTGGTGGATCCATGCGGTTCTCGCCCCAGCGTTAGCTGCCAACGTGAACGTTGTGGGTTGTTTTGGCAGTCTCATCTATCTGTCTCGTCCATCGAACAATTGATCAACAATTGCCTTATCCCCACAGTTTCGTTAGTGGCCCACCTACCGGGGAATTCTCGGGTAAGCCAACGCCTGCCACCCGTTCTTGCGCTGCCGCAAGCTGTGCGGGGTCGCCGCGCTCTATTTCCGGCTTTTGGCCGGGTGGGTAGGCGCCTACCATGCAGAAATCGTCGTCCGCCTCCAGGCTGGCATGCCCAACCCCCGCTGGCAGTACCAGTACATCGCCTGGGTAAAGCACCAACTCCTGGCCGTTAGGGCCACCCAGCCGCGCTTTGGCTTGGCCTTGAAAAATGCCTAGCGCCTCGTGGGCGGTGGAGTGAAAGTGGTCGAAGTCATATAGATGGTAGCGCCACGCAGGCGGCCAGCCGTGCTGTTTGAACATGTTTTCAAAGGTATTGGCCCGCTCCTCTGCATTGCTGATGTCGAGAACCTGGCGATAAATCAGTACGGGCAGTGGGGAGTTGGGATAGCCGGTCACTTCATCGCTATCTAGGTGGAGTCGTTCTGGCTGGGGGGTAGACATCCTTGCCTCCTCGTTCCTTGTTGGGGTGTGCTTTCAGCTGGGTTTTAAAATCGGTTTTAAGCATAGTTTTTAAAACATTTTTTTGCATAGTCGAGAAAACCAATAAAAGACTGGCTGCTTGTTTTGTGGGTAACCGTCCCGCCCCCTCATTTTCTATTCGATTGTCTTAATAGTCTCAGCCGGTATCATAGCGTTGATGTTGATCATCATTACGCCCTTTTACCGCGAGCTTCTATGACCCAACCTAAAACGCCCTTCATTGTGGTGCTGAGCTTGGCAATGACCATGATGCTGGGCCCGTTTTCCATGGATACGTATCTGCCAGCCTTTCCGGTCATCGGCGAATCGCTGGGGATTTCTCAGCAAGCGGTATCGTTGAGTGTTTCGGTGTATGTATTTGCGTTGGCGTTGGGGCAGTTGATCGGCGGTGCACTTTCGGACCGCTTCGGCCGCCAGCGGGTGCTGATGAGCGGGCTGGCGATTTTTGCGCTCTCAAGCCTTTTCATTGGTATGGCGGACTCTTTGGACACCCTGCTTGGCGGGCGGGCAATTCAGGCCATTGGCGCCGGTTTGACTCTGGTGTCGGTACCGGCGTTAGTGCGCGACCGGGTGGCGGGCCGCGACGCTGCGAAACTGTTCTCGATGATGGGCTTTATCATGGTGTTGGCGCCTGGCATTGCGCCAAGCGTAGGCAGTGCGATTCTGTTGCTGGGTTCCTGGCACACTATCTTCTTCGCCTTGGCGGTATACGCGCTGCTGCTAGTGCCGTTGCTGGTGCGGGTGCTCTTTACCGGCAAGGGCAAGGTGTCGCGAGCGAAAAGCCCTCAAATGAGCCTGCTGGCGCGTTATAAATTGGTGTTGTCGACCAAGCCGGCTCTGCCGTTCATTGTTTGGCAAGCGGCCTCTTTTTCCACCCTGATGATGTTCATCACCTACGCCTCACTCATCTATCAGGGGCACTTCGGCCAGTCGCCCTCGAGCTTTTCGATGCTGTTTGCGGCGAATATCGTCGCGATGCTGATCTTCAATATTCTCAATCGTGTGCTACTTTCCAGGCTGCCGTCGCTGCGTATTCTGCAGTTGGCGACCGGCTGTCAGGCAGTCGGCATACTCTTGCTGTTGATGGCTGCTTTTATGGAGTGGCCGCTGTACGCCTTCCTGCCTGCCATGATGCTGACCATCGGTGCGGTGGGGGCGATCTCGCCGAATATTCAGGCCTGCTTTTTGGAATTCTTTCCCACCAGCAGTGGAACGGCCGCAGCGCTGCTGGGCGCAGCCCAGTTCGGCATCGCTGGGATTCTGAGCGCATTGTCTGCCTTGCTGCCGCATACGCTTGAAGCGATTATCCTGGCCATGGCCGCCTGTGGCTCGGTGGCGTATCTGATGCTTGCCCGCTCAATCATCAAAGGGCGTGCCGCTGTAGAGGCTCACTAGGTCAGGCTCTACCCACTTGTTGCTAACAGATCCTTGCCAAAAGCCTCGTGTTATCCAAAACACGGGGCTTTTTTATGTTGTGAACTTGGGCCGTTGGCGGTGTGGAGCCCGCTATGCCGGCCGAGCGGGGCCAGACTGCTATGGAACAGTGCCACGCTTCCTCTAAAAGCTTGAGTCGTCGATAAAGCCGACCCCACCGAGAGGTAAGGCCCTAGTTCTGGGGTTATGACAGATAGGCCGGGTAGTAAAGCGTCATCGTGTGTTGTGATTATGATCAATAGTTCAAAATAAATGATTATGATTGGCATTAGCACTATTGACTCTGCGCTACCACCTTCGGATACTCTCACGGCCTTTTAAAACAGAACCACAAGGCGAGCAGGGCAGGTTTATCCATTTCAAGGGATCTTCAACATGACTGATAGCAATAGCACAGTGCGGCGCAACGCAAGTCGGGTACGGTGGCAGCAGACTACTACCGCCATTCTGTGCGGCACCACGCTGGTGACTATTCCCATGCTCGGGAACGCGCAGGAAACCGGCGAAGGCAGTGACGATAACGAGGGATATCGCCTTGCCCCCATTATCGTCAATGCCCAGGCCTACGCCGATGATGATGCCAATTCGATAGTAGCCCAGGAGCTGTGGGTGGGCGGCAAGGTCGCCACCAGTATTCTCGACACCCCTGCCTCCGTGTCAGTCATCACTGAGAAAGAGGTCGAGCAGCGCAACGCCTCCACCACCGAGGAAGTGCTGCAATATACCCCCGGGATTCTCACCGATTATTACGGCACCGATGACCGTAACGACTATTTCAAAATTCGCGGGTTCGAGGCCACCACCTACCGTGATGGGCTGACGCTTGGCTCAATGCGCGGAGTACGTGAGGAGCCCTACGCTTTCGAGCGTGTCGAAGTATTGCGGGGGGCCAACTCGACCCTGTTTGGCCCGGCGGATCCAGGTGGTTCGGTCAATTTCGTGAGCAAGCGGCCACGATTTGAGCGGTTTGGGGAGGGCTATCTCTCCTACGGTTCATTCGACGCGAAAGAGGCTGGCCTTGATGTGGGCGACACCCTGAACGCCGATGAGACAGTGGCCTACCGTTTCACCGGTACCCTCCGGGACAGTGATCGGGAATACGATCACTCCAAGGATAACAATGGTTTCTTGATGGGGGGCTTGGCCTGGGAGCCGACAGATTACACAACAGCGAGCGTTATCTTCGATTACTTGAAGCGTGATGATACCCCCAATAGCGGTGGTTATCCGCTTGATCGGGAGTACGACCGTAGCGATTTCTTTGGCGAGCCTGGTTTCAACTATCACGACGTCGAGCGTAGCAGCATCACCGGCCAGCTCACCCATGATTTCAACAACGGCCTGACCCTACGCGGTAACCTGCGTTACAGCGATCTGACCGACGACTTCGGTTACGTTTATATCACTGACTCTGCCGCGCGAGTCGGCAGCGTGGTGGATCGCGACTATTTCGGCACCGACAACGAAGCCCAGGAGCTGATTGGTAACGCTATTCTGCAGTACGACGCGCGCTTTGACCGGGTCGATAGCAGTACGTTGGTGGGTGTCGAGTATCGTGATGCCTCAACCGAAGACAGTTCGTTTTACGGGGATGCGACCTCCATTGATATCGCAAACCCCGTCTTTAGCGGTGCGCCGAGTAGCCTCAATGTCTATAGCAGCAACAAGCAGGACTTCACCACCGAGTCGGTTTTCCTGACCCAGAACTTGTCCTTCTATGACCGATTCATTGTGACAGCGGGCGTGCGTAACGACTCCATGGATGTCTCCAGCACCAATATGGATGGCGTTCGCGATTCCGATGACTTCTCTGAGACCTCACTTCGCGGGGCGCTGACCTATCGCGTCACCGACGAAATTTCTACCTATGTCAGCATGGTGGAATCTGTTGCACCCCCTACGATCGGTGTTGAGCCTGAACGGGGTGAGCAGTACGAAATTGGTGCGAAATATTCTCCCTTTGGTACTAATGCGCTGTTCTCGGCGGCCATCTATGACTTAACCAGGGACGACGTCACCATCTCGGTGGTACAGGACAATGGCGTTATTGAGCGGGAAACCGTGGGTGAGTCCCGGGTGCGGGGTCTTGATCTGGAGGCCAAGGTTGAGTTAACCGATAGCCTTAGCGTAGCCGGTGGTTACTCCTATATGGAGTCGGAAGTGGTACGCGACAGCAACGCAGCCAGAGAGGGTAACGAGTTCACTGCAGCACCCAAACATACGGCGTCGCTGTGGGGCTACTATACCTTGCCAAGCCAGGATATGAGTGTTGGCCTCGGCGCCCGTTACATCGGCTCCTACTACTTTGATGTCGCCAATACGTCAAAGAGCAGTGCGGCAACGCTGTTTGACGCGGCCTTCAGCTACCAGCTCACCAAAGATGCTGACCTAGCCGTCAATGTCAGCAACTTGCTCGACGAGCAGCACGTGGTCGGTTCAAGCACCGCTGACTACTATAATCCAGGTCGCGAAATCAGCGCGAAAGTGAGCTATCGCTGGTGATGTAATTCCGCTTATATCCCAGAGGTAAAGCAACGGCAAAACGCCCCGACTTAAACATTAAAGGCGGGGCGTTTTGGTATTTAGGCTTCTGTTAGGCCATCAACGATAAAGACCCGGTAGTCGGCGCCTTGGAAGCGGTGTTTGCGGGCTTCCTGGTAGGCGGGGCTTTGGTACCAGGCGCGGGCGGCAGCCATATCCGGAAAGCGCAGAATCACCGCACCTTCCATAGCGCTACCTTCGAGCACTTCGAAATCGCCGTAGAAGGCGAGCGGTTGCGGATCGTGGCCTTCGCGAGCGGCTTTTGCCTTCTCGCCGTAGCGCTCCATTTCCTTGGCGTCGTGAGTATGCTCACGGGTCAGTACGACGTAAGCGGGCATTAAATTCTCCTTATTTATCACGAAAGCTGTTGGAGCTGAACATAGGCAAGGAGTTCAACGGTGAAGCCCTTGCCGCCCTGCCTAGTATCGCTGGTGATCTGGGGTTAACAGAGTAACTTGGGGGCTCAGGCAACATATCACAGCTTAGCCGCGTTGCTACTCAGTGAAATTGGTTACTGCTTTGGAAGCTGCTGGTAAATATTGTGCTGGGCTTTTGCCTGCTCCTGAGCCACTTGCCCGTTTTGCCATGTCGATATGCCACGCTCGGCGGTCTGTCCTGCGATATAGCCGCCGACGCCAAGTGTCATCAGGTTCCAGAGTGCTTCGGGCAATGGCAGCGTCAGGCCCACGGCAAACATGGCGGATAGGTAAGGCGCGATCAGATAGTTATTAGCGACGATCGCTACGATGGTAAGCATTAAGATAGGACGCCAGTTGCGTTGCAGCCAGCTTTCGCCTAAAGCCTCAACAAGCACGACTTGCATCTGGCTTTTGAGAGCGCTGTTTTCTGCATCGATCAATTGAGTTTGTATCTCGTGCTTAAGCCGCGCCGCCTCATCTTTGTCGGTCAACGTCTTATCGATCACGCTAAAAATCGGGCCGGTGATAACAGATAACGCTTTAGTCGCTATGTTCATCGCAAGCCCTCCAGCTCTGACACTCGGCTATTTAGGTTATTGATACGCCCCTCGAGATTATCAAGCTCACGGCGCGCATCCACTGTGCGGTAGTACGTATCGCCCCAGCTTTTCAGCTCATGGCGCATTTCCTGAAGCATCAAGTCCTGCATAGTCAGGCGCTCTTCTAATACTACCGACTGCTGGCCGAGTTTCACCAATTCAGAGCCAGCCCAAATGATCAGCGTTACTAACAGCACCTGGACTCCTGTCTGCATATAGCGCTCAAATATTGAAGGTCTCACATTACGTTCCTGAGCCATTACGCCGCCCTCCGAAGCTTGATGCGCTCGTACCAAGTTTGGTCGTTAGTGCACAGCTCACCGTGGGCGCGTTTGAACTCCAGCAGCAGGCGCTCAAGCGAATACTCATGCTGGCCGTACCCAGCCCCTGGCAGCGACGCCCAAATATTCCTGCAGCGGTGAATGGCCTCGGCGATATCCCCCACCTGAATTAGGCGCAAGGCTTGCTGTTCACGGATTTGCTGAATTGCACTTAGGTCTTGGCTAATTGGCCCGAAGTCGGGCAAGTTAAGCTTGGTGCGGTAGTGTGGCCAAAAGCGGCTCAACTGCTGGTATCGGCCTGCAGCTGAAGAGTACAGCCCTTTACGCACTTTCACGCTTTGGCGAGGGTGGTCGGCATAATGATCCATTAGGATCAACTTGCTTGGGATAGAGCCGACAATCACACGGTAGCCGTTATCAGTGCGGGGGTCTTGAAGCATGGGCTTGCCTATCTCAGCAAACGCCAGTACGTCGAGAAATGCGCATACATTCTTGCCGTCAGTGGCTTGGGGAGTAATTCGGGGCATGTAGGTCTCCAACGCCTCATGATGTGAAATGATGAGGTGTTTCATCACAGGACGAGTCTTTCTCGTTAATAAGCAGTGCTAAGGTTTTAGTCTAGGCTGCGCTTTGGTACACACTTTTGTGCTAAAATTTTGACTTGGCCTCACTGTTGGTTAGTCCTTGTTAGTTGGTCTATAGAGCACTTAGCCTTAGGAAAGCCATCAGCACAGCTCACGGAAGGTTTTTGCTTCATCTGAATATTTCTATACCTATCTTGCGTGGATGCTTGCCCATTATTCCGACGACCTGAGACATGGATTATTGCTACTGCAGTACCCATATTTACCTCACTGAATTACTTCAAGGCCCGATACGCTCTCAAGCGTTTAATGGCGGGCTTTTGGTTTATGGTTGATTTCGATACGCCTTAGCAGGGCCTCTTAAACGCCCCAAGCGCGACCTAAGTCCTTTGGCATTTAGCCGCTCGCAGTGACTTTCTAAACTGCATCACGTAAAGCTGATCTTTCAGCGACTTTGCTATAAATCACGTGCTAAACATCATGTCCACTTTGGGTTAGCACCTGGGTAACTGAGCGTTCCAGGAATATGCTAGGGCGAGGTTGCGGCGCCATTACACGTAGAGATGTCCACCTGAACGCATGTAGAAGGAACATTTCCTGATTCGCGCTACTGCTAAGAAACACCGCAATTCCCGGTCAAAATCGTGATTGCCTGTTCGAGTGCCTTTTCGGCGTCATAGCTCAGTGCACAAGTATTTCCTGTAATTAGGATAAACCTGTAATTCTTTGGTTACAAGTATATCTTGTTTAGCTTGTCACAAGCTTGCCTTGTACACTGCTGAAAATTTACATCATTCAGTCAAAAAGCGCTTTGGGCAAACCAATGGAATTTTCAGAACGACTTAAAATGGCCCGTGAAAGACGTGGTCTTACCCAGACCCAGCTGGGCGAGATGCTTGGCGTTTCTGCCCAGTCGGTTCAACAGTGGGAATCAGGTGGTACTATGCCTCGCCACAAGCGCATAGACTCATTGGCGAAGCAGTTAAATGTGAGGCCGCAGTGGCTTATCCTGGAGCAAGGCCCCATGGTAGAGGGCGTGCAAGATGAGGTGGTGCTACACAAGACGGAGCTATACGAAGAAGAGGGTGAAATACCGCCCGATGAGATTGAGGTGCCTTTTTTTCGTGAGGTTGAAATGGCAGCAGGAAGCGGAAGAACCCAGGTAATAGAAAATCACGGCCGCACAATGCGATTTAGCCTTCAACGTTTGGCCAGGGCAAATGTCCAGCCTTGTAACGCTGGTTGCGCCACGGTTACCGGTAATTCTATGGAGCCTATAATTATAGATGGCTCGCCTATCGGTATCGATAAAGGCTGCCGCCACATAATTGATGGGAAGATATACGCGCTCGACCATGACGGCATGCTTCGGGTCAAAAAACTCTACCGCTTACCACTTAACCGCATGCGCGTAGTCAGCGAAAATCACGAGGAATTTCCGGAGGAAGTGTATTCGATGGGGGATCCAGAAGCACCGAAGATAATTGGGCGTGTATTCTGGTGGGAAACTTTTTCGTAACAAGTCTTTTTGTATGAAAACCGCCCTTTGAGGCGGTTTTTTTTCGACTGCAATTCAAGCAATTACATTTTTTTCTTGCCTGGATTATATAAGCAGCTTGTGTTTTGCTTGATATTACAATTTTTTCTTGTATAGTTAGGCTTATTGCAAGCAGCATGACCCGCACCACCGGGCAACGTGGATGCTCTTTAACAATTCGATAAGCCTAGCCGCCCGTAGGGGATTGCATCTCACAAGAGGTTGTTAGGAATACGCCGCCCAGGGCTGTCGAAATGCTGGGAATGGTGAAAGGGCCGCGCTGACTGCACAGTGGAATATATGTCTGTGCACTCGGCAGAGAATAGAGCGAATTGCCGACCGCCAGGGGGGCAGACTTGGCAAACAAGCTCGGTTATCAGTCAACGCTAAACCAGCCTCCATTGCAGGGGCTGCCGAATCAACAGCAGTAAGTTGCGCCTGACCCGCAGCAATATAACGATTTGAAGACGAAGTGCCTATTTAACCTATATTCACCATACAGTTTCTCTCAAAACAGCATCTTACGATGGCAAATTAAACCGAGCCAAGATAAGGAGGTGATAGCACCCTAAACCTAGCCCATGCAGGTAATCAACTGAATAAAGACCACTATTATATCCCGCGTTTATTTTAAATCGGGGAATGCATGAACACTAAACCTATCTATACTTAAGCAATACTAAGCCTAAGCAATAGGAGAATTTTATGAGCGTAGTCCGTATTAACGAAACCCAGCCTCTTTCCGGTGCCATTACAGATCTGCCCGACAACATTTACGGCAATTACAACAGCCCCCTGTATCAGTTGATACAGGGAGGGCTACGTAATCAGCCAACCACTGACCCTAACCCCATTTTATTTCTTCAGAAGTACTCGTCTGCTAACCGCAACCAGAATTCATCGGAATGGGAACAAGGTGGGCTTTACTCACAGTTAACTAAGGTTACCGGTAACGCATACGGTGCCGCAATCACTGGAAATGCCCGAGTCACTGGTGGATCCGGAGACTCCATCGGGATTCATGCTCGCTGTTCTCGGGTAGCCCCAGGTGGTCGCGGATATGCTCTTTGGGGATATTTTTCCGGCCCAGTGCAGAGTAGTGAAGCTAGCCATGCAGCTGAACTTAATGCCAACGTAGCCTATGACCCTGGATATGGCTCTAACCACCAGCTTGTCCGGGTATGCATGGCTGATCGATCAGCTGACACTAACCGATTCGGTAGCGCCCTGACTGTAGGCCGAAATACTAAAGGTGGAGATAACAACGGCTTTCATACCGGGCTTCGATTTGAAGCAGGTTCCATCGTACGCAGCACTGGAAATGATGGAGAGGCCATCCGTATAGATGCGCCAATTAATTCCTCTGGAAGCATCGGTGGCCTTCGCTTCGCCCGAGCTAATACCTCGCACGGCGGTGTATTCAAGTATGCCTTCAAAACAGATGAAGCGGTTTTCGCTGACAATGAAGTCGGGCGTCTTGGCGTCACACAGCGTCTTTCCTGGTACTCCAACGGAGCCCGTCGAGTTAGCTTGGTGGGGGGCAATACTACCCTCAGCATTACCGGAGGAGCCCTTAATATTGCCAATCCAGTAAGTGACACGGGATTACAAATAGCCGGTACTAAAGTGCTGGGCCAACGCAAAGGCGGCTGGGGAGGAGTAAGCGGTACCACGAGTCGAGCGTCATTTAATACATCAAATGTCACAACTTCTCAATTGGCTGAGCGAGTTAAGGCCCTAATTGAAGACCTGACAGGTCATGGTCTAATTGGAGCTTAATATGAACGAGATAGAGAAGATACGTGCAGTAAGTGAGTTTCTCATGCGCTGTGATTTGAAGGGCCACGAAGTACCCTACTTCAACGAAGCCATGCAGTACCTGAAAGAACTGTCTGAAAAAAATCAGCAGTAAATGAAGAGTAATACGTGTAAGCAAGGGCGTCTTTAATTGACATTATTAGCTGCTTAGACTAATTGAAGGGTATGAAATAATGTAGATTATATGGTCTATGACATAAAGCAGCTTACATAATCGGATATGATTTTAGTTGCGTATAATTTAATGCGCTGTGAATTGATGTTTTATCCAGATTATTGAGCTTCTTTACAACACTTCTGTCTTTTTTTAGACGACAAAAAATCATTATCATTAACGCAATATATGAAGGAAAAATAGATGAATAATAGCAAATCTCGCGATAATAAACTTGAAGAATTGGATGGTGCTGCGACGAGAAGTGTCAGCAACTTAGCGGATAGTATTAGCTCTGCAGAGGTTACTACGTCTACTGGTACTCAAACAGTTCTTGAGGCGTTAGATACTAGGTGGAACGTGCTCGTTAAAGGAGGTGAATCCCCCCGCCCACTTGATGAACAACTAGCTGAAGCTATGTATGTAGAAAACTTCGGTGCAGTGGGCGATAACGTTACTGACGATACGGCTAGCTTGCAACTGGCATTAGATAGTGGTGAAGATGTATACCTTTCCTCCGGAAAAACGTATCTTATTTCTGATACTCTGAGCATGACAACACCTAACCAACGTTTCGGTGGCAATGGTACTATTAATTTTAAAATTGCCAATAACGAACCCTCTCGACCAGCTGTATACTTAGCCAAGGGTGCCGATAAAGCTATCTTATGTGTACGTGCAGTTAACCACAATGGTCAGAATCATGGCCCTATTAACGACCGTGGTGGGCACCTAATTTGGGCTTCTGCTATCTTCTTGGAGGCTGATGAGTGCGAAGCTCGTAACGTTACTGTTCTTAACGGTGCGGATAATGGTATCGCAGTTTGCCGTATTGAAAATGATACTATTATCGCTGGCGCGCCGCGTATGGTGCGAGTTACTGGTTGTCGCGGTTCTAACTGCGGTTGCGCAACTGGCTTGAAAGAGCTAATTGATGGTGTGCCTACGCCTCGTGGTCGCCTTGGCGCGGCGGTCGATATTGGTTCAGGCAATAACTGCATCGTTTCTGACTGCTTAGATGAAGGCTCTTATATTGGTTTCATTCTAGATTTAGGTGCTGGAGCCCAAGCAGTATTCAGTAACTGTATTGCCTATGCTACTAAGCGCGACTATGACTGGACTGGTACAACTGAGTCCGGTACTGGTTTTTACATTGGAGGATCAGATAGTCACATAGTCAATTGCCAGGCCTTTTTCTGTGAGAATGATGGCTTTTGGTTCGATGCAATTGCTTCTTATACTTCCGGCACTAACTTGATGTCTTATGGCTGTAAACGTCATGGTTACCGTATTGACAATGACTTTGCCACTTTCACATCCTGCGTTGCAAAAGCTAATAGTCAAGACCCTGAAGCCTTCGGTGTTGGTTATCTAATTGGTGGCCCGAGGAATAAGGCTTTTGTTACATTTCTTGGTTGTATGGCTTTCCAGAATCATAAAGTAGGTTTTTACATTCCTTCGGGTGTCACTAACGCGACACCAACGCTGATTGGTGGCCGTTACGAAGGCTTAATCGCTAACGTCCTTAATGATGGCGCCAATTCCAAGATTGGTTCGCTTATGTCTAACAACGGCAATATGGGGGCTGGCACTACAGAGCCAGAAGCTTCCGGCTTTCACGTTGCCGGAAAGAAAATGGCTGGTAATTTAGGCGATACGGGAAACGCTGGCCAATTTGCTATTAGCCCAGAAAATTCCAACTCAAAGCGTCTCTCTTTTGAGTATGACGACACTGCCAATATGGCACGCATTCAAGCTATAGAAGCAGGCATTTCACATCGTATCTTACAGATTAATCCATACGGTGGACATGTTACGGTCGGCAAGGGGACGTTTGATAATACTCTGGTTCTAAACAATCATTACCTATGGGTAGACTCCAGCAGTCGATTACGTATTAGCTATGGGCCTCCTGCTTCAGACAATGCTGGAGCAGTCGTTGGCTCACAAGCCTAACTAGGAGCCTATTTAGTAGTTTTGAGGTGGCCCCGGGGGGCTTTAGCACCCCCCGGGTTAATGTGGTTTGGCCATCGCTAAGCGTGCTTTTTCGTCCTAACGTGGCACATAGGGTTTCATTCGTGATCTTGCCATGGTAACCAATTAGTGGCACTAGCTAATTTGCCGATATTAAGGTAACAAAATAGTGGGTGATGACGCGCTGATAATACTCTTGTCGCTGTCTGCTTCACCTATTCCACGTCGTTACCTAGCGCCTTTAAGCGCTCAGAGCTAAGGGCGATGTCCTCATTTTTATTAACCCCAATACCTTGATCAATGATGCCTTGGGCAATGCGTTTGGCGTCGTCTAGCGAGTGCATCACGTAGGTGCCGCACTGAAACTCATTGAGCTCTGGGATCTCTTCCATACGATTAACCGCCAGTACATCACGCATGGCCGCGTGCCACGCTTCGCCGACGCGCTCTTCCGTTGGGCTGCCCAGTAGGCTCATATAAAACCCGGTACGGCAGCCCATGGGCGAAATATCAATAATTTCGACGCTGTCGCTATTCAAGTGATTGCGCATAAAGCCAGCAAATAAGTGTTCCAGCGTATGGATGCCTTTTTCACCCATCATGTCTTCATTGGGCTTGTTAAAGCGCAAGTCGAACACGGTAATGGTGTCGCCGGAAGGCGAGTGCATGGTTTTGGCAACCCGCACCGCGGGGGCGTCCATGATCGTATGGTCAACGGTAAAACTATCCAGTAATGGCATGTTGTCTCCTTGCTGAGTTATACCTCTTCAGTTGGGCAACGACTCAGTGTGTGTCACTTCCCATTAGATGGCTTGTAAATTAATGGTTCAACGGCGCGGTGATAACCTCGACTGTCTCGCGGTGGATGGCGTTGTAGAAGCAGCTGGGTCGTCCAGTGTGGCAGGCAGGGCCCTGCTGGTCGACCTTCAGCAGCACTGCATCGCCGTCGCAGTCTAGCCGTGCCTCTACCAAGCGCTGGCGATTGCCGGAACTCTCGCCCTTGCGCCATAGGGTTTGCCGCGAGCGAGACCAGTAGCATACTTGCCCCCTGTGAAGCGTTTCGCTTAGCGCTGCGTGGTTCATCCAAGCCAGCATCAGTACTTCGCCGCTATCGTACTGCTGAGCGATAGCGGTGATCAGGCCGTCAGCGTTCCAGGGTATAGATTCGATCACCGCTGCCAGCGGACGGCATTCACCACGCTCGGCATTCTCTAGCTCTATCCAAATGTTCATCGGTGGCTCGCATTGCTAAAAGATAATGTTATAACATATCATAATTGATACCTTGGGCATCAAGGTTTACTAGGGGCAAAACACATTAATACCCAGTCCAACCACTGGAGAGGATGATGAAAACACGTGCTGCTATTGCCTGGGAGCCAAATCGACCACTTGAAATCGAGGAGATCGATTTGGAAGGCCCCAAACCGGGTGAAGTCTTGGTCAGAATTGTCACCACAAGCCTGTGCCATACCGATATGTTCACGCTGTCTGGAAAAGACCCTGAAGGAAACTTCCCATGTGTTTTGGGGCATGAGGGCGTGGGGATTGTTGAGGAGATCGGGCGCGGGGTCACATCGGTGGCGCCTGGTGACCATATTATCCCGCTCTATACACCAGAGGATCCGAACTGCGCCTATATCCGCTCTGGCAAAACCAATCTTAGTCAGACAATTCGTAAAACCCAGGGGCTGGGGCTAATGCCGGATGGCACCAGCCGTTTCTCCTACAAAGGCAAAATGCTGCATCACTACATGGGAACGAGTACCTTTAGTGAATACACGGTTCTGCCTGAGATTGCCGTTGCCAAGATCAGCCGTGATGCTCCGTTGGCAAAGGCGAGTGTGATGGGGTGTGCGATACCCACCGGCATGGGCGCCGTCAGGAATACCGCCAAGGTCAAGCCAGGCGATACGGTAGCGGTATTTGGGCTGGGCGCTGTTGGTATGGCCGTTATTCAAGGCGCCAAGCTTCAGGGCGCTGGGCGGATCATTGGCATTGATGTTAATCCAGCCAAGTTTCCACTTGCTTTATCTCTGGGGGCTACCGAATGTCTCGACCCGAATGAATACAGTGAGCCGCTGCACGAAGTGATCATCGAAATGACTAACGGTGGCGTGGACTTCTCCTTCGAAGCCGTTGGCAACGTTCGCTTAATGCGGGCGGCGCTTGAGTGCTGCCATAAAGGGTGGGGCGAAAGCATCATCATTGGGGTTGCCGGGGCGGGGGAAGAGATTTCGACCCGGCCTTTCCAGCTGGTTACCGGGCGCGTTTGGCGAGGTAGTGCGTTTGGCGGGGTGCTGGGGCGTTCCGAGCTTCCGGGCATGGTCGATGAGTGGTTGTCGGGACGTTTCGATGTTGATCCCTACATTACGCACAATATGACGCACGACCATATCAACACAGCATTTGACCTGCTGCGCAGCGGCGAGGCGATTCGATCGGTTATGCACTATCAGCCCCAGGAAACAATGACAGAGCCCTTGCCGGGAAAGATTATCGGAGAGCAGTTTACTCAGTCTCAGCCTGCTTGAGGGTAATAGGCGGCTTAGCTAGCCGCCTTGTTCAGGCTCTGGCTCGATGATTATTTCATGCTTCCGCCGCTCATTTTCCAGTGCTGCCAAGGCAATTTGGTAGCAATCTTCGATGTGGCGGTTGCCCATGTACTTCATCGCGCTGAAGCTAATACCCCCTGCGACGGCGCTACCTACAAAAGGAACGAACTTAGCAACGCCTTTGGAGGCTACCTTGACGCCCATCCTGCTGAGCAGGGTCATAATAAGTGTCTTTGTAATGTATTTGCCCGCCATCTTGCTGCCTGTGTTCGAGATCACCGTCATCACAAATAGCTTGGACTCTGTATCCAGGTTCTCGATCTGTTCCGGCGTTAAGCCAAACTTTTGATTAATTTTGGGAATTAACCGCATCAAAATGGCCACATCTGAGCCAATATCTAAGCCCGGTATGGGTATAACCGCAGTGCCAGCAGAGAGGCTTGAGCTTTTCGTTACCATCGAACGGCATGACTGTTTAATGCCTTCGAGTTCTTCTATTGATTCAATCATGATGAGATCCTTTCATTTATTGCCTGCTTGATCGAGTGCTGGCTGTACCACTCCCTGGTTCACTTCCTTCCCTAGATACTAACATTCCTGACCGCTCTTCGACGTCATTTGAGAATCGACTGTATTAAAGTCGTCGGCGAAGGTAAAAGTGTCAAACGGTATTTGGAAAGGCGAAACTGAAGCGGGAGGCTTGAATGACGAACTTGAGAAACCTATACCCACCGATCGAACCCTACGAAACAGGCATGATCGATGTGGGGGATGGCCATACGGTCTATTTTGAGCGTGTGGGCAAACCGGGCGGTAAGCCTGCGGTGTTTCTGCATGGTGGCCCCGGCGGTGGAATTTCGCCTGATCACCGACGTCTGTTTAACCCTGAGAGTTACGACGTTCTTCTCTTTGACCAGCGCGGCTGTGGTCGTTCAGAGCCCCATGCCAGTATCGAAGCCAATACGACGTGGCATTTAGTGGAAGACATCGAGAGGCTGCGTGAGCATATTGGCGTAACCCAGTGGATGGTTTTTGGCGGTTCTTGGGGGTCTACCCTAGGCCTTGCCTACACCCAGACGCATCCAGGCCGTGTCAGTGAGTTGATTTTGCGAGGCGTCTATACGGTCACCCAAGCGGAGATCGACTGGTACTATCAGTTTGGTGTATCTGAAATGTTCCCCGATAAGTGGGCGTCGTTTCAGGCGCCTATTCCTGAAACAGAGCGACACGATATGGTGGCCGCCTACCATCGTCGTTTGATGGGGGACAACCCTATTGTTCAGCTTGAAGCAGCCAAGGCATGGACAATATGGGAAGGTGAAACCATCACTCTGCTACCAGCCCCTGACTTATCAGCTCCCTACAGAGAAGGACATTTTGCGTTAGCCTTTGCGCGGTTAGAGAACCACTATTTCACCCATCGCGCCTGGCTGGAGGAGGGGCAACTGCTTGCTAACGCCGATAGGCTAAAAGGTATTCCCGGCGTTATCGTTCATGGTCGTTATGATATGCCATGCCCCGTTCGTTATGCGCTGGCGCTGCATAATGCTTGGCCAGATTCCGAGTTCCATTTGATCGAAGGCGCAGGGCATGCCTGGAGCGAACCCGGCATTCTTGATCAGTTGATACGAGCGACAGATCGCTTTGCTTCTTAATCCAACCACTGCCAGGGCGGTTCGTCCAGCCACCCCTGGCCCAGGATGGTCGTCTCGCCAAATGCTTTATCAAGCGCAATAGAGTGGCAGGCCTCATCTTGCTCCAGTGTTGCCACCAAGCGTGGCGCGTGGGAGACCACCCAAACTTGGGTGTCCCGCGATGCACGGATAATCAGGCGGCCTAAGGCAGGTAGCAAATCTGGGTGGAGACTGGTTTCTGGCTCATTTAATACCAGCAGGGAAGGCGGCCTGGGGGTGAGCAACGCCGCCACTAACAGCAGATAGCGAAGTGTACCGTCGGATAGTTCCGACTGGTTCAAAGGGCGCAACAACCCTTCCTGCAGAAATTGCAGCAGAAAACGGTTACCGGCGTCGGCCTCAAAATTGATGGTGCTCCCTGGAAAGGCGTCTTCAATTGCCCTGTACAGCGCCTCTCGGTCGCCAATCTCGTGAATAGTTCGCAATGCGGCCACTAGGCTGTGTCCGTCATGATCGAGCACTGGGGTACGGGTACCAATTTGCGGTGTGCGAATGATGGATTGCGGATCGGTTCGGAACTGATCGTAGAAGCGCCAGCTGCGGATTGTTTGTCGTACAGCATGGACTTCAGGCACGGCAACCGGGTCGCTGATTTCATTCAGAATACTTTCGTAGCTATTGAGGTGAGCGTTGTATACCTGCCATTTCCGACCGACGCGCACTTTTACGACAGATCCCACTCGGTCGATCAAGCAACTGCTGGGTCGGCAAACGTCGCCTGCCCAAATGCATTCACGTTTTATCTCGGGATCAAACTGGAACATGGAGGGATCCCCGTACCCCGCAAACCCCTGAGGCGCAGGCATTCCCAGTGAAATGGCGTAACCAAACTCCTCTCCGACGAACCCCAGCCTAAGGCGGGTATTGCTTTTTTTGGCGGTGCCCTCAATGGGGGCAGATCCGTCTCTCATACTGTTGGTCAGCTTTTCCGGGCCAGCCCAGAAGGTGTAATCAAGTCCACCTTCCTGAGCAATTGAAGCGATCAGGTTGCCTTTTGCTGTGTCTGCCAGTAACCGCAGCGACTTGTACAGATTGGATTTGCCACAGCCGTTGGGCCCGGTCACTACATTGAGACCGGACAGGGGCGAAACAACGTTTTTCAGACTGCGGTAGTTGGAAACGGCAAAAGCGTTGATCATAAGCTCTAGGTGGTTGAGGGCGAGCCGCTTCGAGCAGCATGGAAATGCCAGTTTAGCGTTGAGTACACCCAGCATGGAAGCGGTAGCGGCGATCACTATTGTCCGCGAAGGGATCGACAGGGGCTCATTAATAAGGTTGCGTATCGAATCGATGGCGCGCCTATTACTTCTTCTCATTAGATCAGGTTAAGAAATATATAACGACTACTGTTCCTGCTCCTGCCATTCCTATTGTATTAGTGAACTCTATTATCTCATCCTCAATATCGCTCAGTAGCCAAGCTGTAGTGTTTTTTGATTTTATTTTAGAAAAAATTAAGGCTGTAGTGCTAGATTCAACGCTGAAGAAGGCAATGACGATTTCAATTGACCCTGCATTAAAAAGCATCATGGGTAAAGCTAAAAAAACAGTTAACATTGTTATGATGCTTAAAGCAAAGCGCTGTGCATGACTTAACGTTCCCGGCGTTTCCGGTAGCCAGACATTTGAGAATAACGTCTTATCTTCCGTACATAGCGTTAGAGAAAAATACTTGGTGAGTGAGGATTTAGATATAACCATTTTATTGCACCTGTTCTTCAAGAGCCCCGAAAAGCTCAGTCTCCTGTTACTTCGCGGATATCATCGAGGAGCTCGTCAAAGTAGGGATTCCAGGTAAGGCGGGCGTGGTATTTTTCCGCAGCGTTCAGGCCCCATGCGCCGAACCAGAGGGTGTCTGGGTCATCAGGTGGCGTGAGGCCGTCCTGGCCGTTTTCCAGCATGAGGTAGCTGCCCGCTTGACCGTAATAGGTATTCTCGGGCGCAAACAGCACATTCATATGGGAGAAGGTACTAATGCGCTGATCGGGTAGGTGGCTGGTAAAGGCGGTGACGCGTGGATCGTCAAGGTTTTGCGGTGTGTCACCGTACCATATGAAGCGTGATTTACGATTGGGAAAGCGGGTTTGAAAGGCAGTAAGCGTCGCGTTGGGGTCAAGGACGCTATCATGCTGGCTCATCGTTATGAGTACGGGTTTATCAAAGCGCGCGGTGTCGAGAGATTTTTGTACGGTACTGACCGAGCGGTAATAGAGAGAGGCACCGCGTGTAGGAAGTGACTGGTAAGTGGCGATATTGTTCTCGTCATCAATGTCGAGCCAGTCCCATAAATAGGAAATGGTTGGGGCGAGAAATAAATAGCTGCTATTGGGGTGAAAGCCTGGGGAAAACAGCAGTAGCCCGTCGACATTGTCGTCTGTGAACGCATGGGAGGTGACCAGGTTGCCGCCGGTTGAGAAACCGCCAAGCCAAAGTTCATCGACCTCCGCTGCTAGCAGTTCGGCGTGATGGGCAATAATTTTTTCCCAATCTTCATTATCCGGCAGCATCAGATCGGCGGGGCGTGTGCCGTGGCCAGGCAGAAGAATAGAGCGAACCAGCCATCCGTCATTCGCCATGGCGGTGGCGATATCGATGAAATACCACGGGCTTGCGCCCAGTCCATGAACTAACAGGATACCGCGTTTCGCCGGTTTATCCGGGCGGAGTTCGAACGGCGTATTGAGCGCTATTTCAAGGTCGCGGTCTTCACTGATGAAAGCGCGGTTATTCGCAATCCATGCACGTGTATCGTGCACATATTGATCGAAACTCTCCTGATCATAGGTAGGCAGGCTGCCTGAGGATTGAAAGCGTGGAGAATCCGGTGGTACGGCGCAGGAAGTCAGCAGAAAGAGTGTGAAAAGTAGAACGCTAAGGCGGCTAATCATGGAACCCTCTCTGTAGGTGCTTGCGTCTGAAATAGAGTCACAAATTGTGCTCCCCTTACTTAGAATGATCAGGCTGGCGGGCTGTGTAGTGTTTAACGAGCAGCGTGATTATTTTGACTGTTACGGTCATTTAGCTATTTAAGGCAAACCCCGGCAGCACTGCCTCGGCCTCAATAGCGATTAACCACTCCGGTTCGGCAAGGCCGTACACAATTAACCAGGTGGCAGCTGGTGGCGCGATAGGGAATCGGTGCTTCAACGCCTCCATCACCACCTGCTGTTCATACCGCACGGATTCGGCTAAGTAGATTCGTAGCATTACCACCCGGGTGAGATCGCCCCCAAGACTTGTTAGTAACCGTTCGATATTGTCGAGTGCTGCCTGGGTCTGCTCGGGCAACTCTGGGCCCGCTAAATGGCCCTCTGTGTCGACGCCCACCTGGCTAGACATCAGCACCCGGGTGCCACCTTGGACTAATACGGCCTGGCTATGACCTTCGATCAAGGTATTGGGCAGGTTGGGCGGATTTAAGGGCTTGCGTCTTAAAATATGCATTACAAACTCCGTCCTAAGTTCATAGGGTCGCTTGCAAGAATGACTGATCGGGCAATCATGGGTGATGCTCTGTTGGGTCAGCCATTACCACTAGCTGACAATATCGGCCTACTTTACTTTCTCGTTTCTTACTGAAAGTACGTTTGCATCAAATTGATCTCTAACGAAGAGTGCGCAAGGCATTTCATTTAAAGCACGCCTGCCGTGGGCGCCTTGCGTGGGCGTTCATCTTGACGGTGGTACACACGTTAGCTATTAATATTTTCGCGGGAATCGCTTTCACTGGCCTCGTTTTCTCTGCATAAGGTCATGACCAACCCAGGATGGGCGTTGTGGGCCGAAAGTTCCCAACCGTGTGCCATGGCAATCTCTTGGCAGATCGCTAGTCCCAAGCCTGCTCCATGGTCACGCCGATGTGCCCCACGCCAGAAGCGTGAGAACAGCAGGGCCAATTGCTCTGGTTCGACGCCTGGGCCACGGTCACGCACAGTTATTATATTTTCCTGGATCTCCATGCTGACAAGGGTCTGCTCGGGGGCATGCTGGATGGCGTTCTCCAGCAAGTTCTTGAGCAGGGTGAAGCATGCCCCGCGATCAGCCTTCCATGTCACCCCTTGATCCGGGGCAAGCACCGTTAAATGCACGTCGGCGGACTCTGCCATGCGCTGTAAGTAGGTAGAAGCCTCGTGGGCGATGTCCTGCATCCGAACAACGCTAAACTGGTAGCTGTGTGCCTCACTCGCTTCGGCCAGCAGTAGCAGTTGTTGCACTTGGCGCGTCATGTACTCGACATCGCTCAATAGCGCCTCACGATCATTGTTACCATCTGCGATCAATTCAATCTGTGCACGAATCAACGCCAAGGGTGTTTTTAACTCGTGTGCTGCATGGCCGAGAAACTCCTGCTGTAGGCGATAACCCCGCTCAAGGCGTTCCAGGGTGTGATTGAAGCTATCCACTAGTGGCGCAATCTCCGCGGGCACCGCGTCCGTATTCAGCCGGGCGTTGATGGAGCGCGGCGAGATGGCCGCCGCGGACTCCGATACGTCTCGCAATGGCTTGAGGGTATAGCGCAGGGTAATATAGGCGCATAATCCGAAGGCGACGAACAGCACAAGTCCAAACACCGCCACGGCAGCGACCACCTGCGGAAAGGACACGGTATAGACGACATCCAGGAACCTCGCACTGACCGCGAATTGCAGATACCACCTTCGCCCCTCATGCTCAAGGGGCTGCGTTGCGCCGTAGAAGGTCTTTCCCTCATGCTCGAAGGTGAAGTTGCCGCGTGCCAGCCGAACAAGATCGCCGTCGGCCGTCCAGAACTCCTCACCTGAGCTGGAAAAGACGGCCACGTTTCCGACTTCATCCAGAATCCGGTAAGCCGCTTCGCGCTGCGGACCCTCGTAAAGCCAGGCGCGATCCTCCAGACTCGAGTCGAAGCCGACGGGTCGGCCGCGACTGTCGAACTCGATATTGTCTACTAGCCCCTCGGCCGCGTCGGCCAGATCCATACGAGCCAGTAGGTCGCTCTTAAGCACCACTGCAGCAGCAATTACCAGCAGTGTGATACTCAGCACCATGCCCGCCACATAGGCCAGCAGCACTTTCAGCCTCAGGCTATTTAGCGTCATCCGCTTGACGAAGCGCATACCCCATTCCTCTGACGTTGGCGATCCGCTGGCGCGAGCCGATGGCCCGCAGCTTGCGGCGTAAACGGTGCAGGGCGACATCCAGGGCGTTAGGTGTTACCGCCTCGCTTAGGCCCCAGGCCGCTGCTTCCAGCGCGCTGCGGCGTACGACCTCATCGTGCTTGTATAACAGCAACTGCATAATATGCAGCTCCGCCGGGGCAAGGGTAATGCTCTCGTCGCCGCTAAACAGAACGCCGCTTTCCGTATGCAGTCTCAGGTCGCCGTGAATGGGGTCGATTGAATGGAATTCCGCAGGGCGGCGTAGCAAGGCACGGACACGTGCCACCATCTCATCCATGGCAAACGGTTTGGGCAGGTAGTCGTCGGCGCCGGCTTCGAGTCCTTCTACCCGGTCATGCAGCGCATCGCGCGCCGTTAACACCAGGCAGGGCACGCTAAGGCCCGCGTTGCGCAACTTCTTGAGCAATAGCAGCCCGTCCCCATCCGGCAAGCCTCGATCGAGCACCAGTGCCTGGTAGGATATCTGCTGAACGGCAGCCCATGCTGCATCAATGCGGTCAACCACATCCACGGCGATGCCAGCGTTCACCAGCCCTTGGTGCATTAGCTGGGCTAGGCGATCGTGATCTTCGATCAGCAGTATCCGGCTCATCAGAAGGTGTAAAGATAGCCAACTAACACGGCGTTTTGGGTCGAGCGATCCACCAGTGGGCTGTCTTTGATTTCGTCTGCCAGGCTCGTGACCTCAACACCTATCAGCACAGAGTGATGCTGGTCAAACTGGTACACGCCGCGCACCCCCGCCTCGATATTGGTAGCCGACTCTCCCTTATAGGCGGGGCGATCGAAGCGAACCTCATTATCGCGAACGCCGAAGTAGTAATCTACGTTCTTGTCGTCCTGCCAGGATGCCCCAACGTATGGGGTTAGCATTATATGTTCGCCGAATTCCCACGTTCTCTCCAGACCAAGATCGATGCGCTGCCCGTCGCTGTTGCCGGAGACGTCGGTGAGCCATTCGGCGCTGACCTCGAACAGCTCGCTTTCCCACTCCACTTTTGCCCCCGCCCAGAAGCCGCCCTCGCGCTCACTCATGCCGTTGAGAATCGAGGCATCGCCTTGCTCGTAGCCGCTCTCATCGTACTGGGCGACGATGCCGAAATTGAGCTGTTGTGAGTCGTTGATAACAAGACTCGGCAGTTTAAATTCGATTTCCGGACCGAAGACACTAATGTACCGGTTTTCGATCAGGAGCAAGGGGAATGGGGTGTTTTCCCTGTCGATACCGGCATAGGGATCCTGCTCGCTTATTGCGCCTACGCCTAATCCCCAAGTGGTTTCGTCTGAGCCCTCTTCGTCGGCGAACGCCAACGGAGAGGCAATAACAAGACCTCCGATAAATGCGGCTGTCGCCAATCTTATAGTGGTGAGGCGGCCGTTCAGCAATAGCGACTGATGAGAACCCATGATTGCACTCCTAGTTTGTTGTGAAAGGGAGAGTGATAGGAAAGCGCCATCATCAGGAGGGTTATCTTACGCGTTTCTTACTGGTGTCGGATTTATTTAAAACGTTACGTCAGTAAGAAATGAGAAAGGAAAGCAGGCCGATAGTAGTTCAACTGAAATTCTTGGATTTTCTTTTTCAACAATGAATTGAACCCTTTGAATCAGGCCTGGATTATGCCATTTCCAAAAAGAAAAAGTTGTTTCGGCATTATGATTGTCGTGATTGCTAGCGCTGCCGCGCTGGCATATATACAGGCGGTGTCAGCTGAAAGCGATGCTGCCGCCGAGCCGACGGCGCAGCCCTCCCTATCCGTCAACGTGACGACATTAGAACCTCAGACGCTGCCGACGACGATTGCGGCTAATGGTGATATCGCTGCGTGGCAGGAGATCATTATCGGTACCGAAATTGGTGGCCTGCGGCTGGTAGAGGTCAAGGTAGACGTGGGTGATGAGGTCGCGGAAGGGCAGGAGCTGGCCGTTTATAACGACACGACGGTGCGTGCAGAGCTGGCTAGGAGTCGCGCCGCCGTGGCGGAAGCTGAAGCCACGCTTGTAGAAGCGAATGCCAACGCCCAGCGTGCCCGCAGTTTGAAAACCACTGGATCGCTTTCAGAGCAGCAGATCCAGCAATACGAAACCGCCGAACTCACCGCCCGGGCGCGACTAGGCGTTGCGCAAGCGCAGAATGAAGCCCAAGCGCTCCGCTTGACTCAGACGCAAATTGTCGCCCCGGACGACGGTTTGATTACCTCCCGCTCAGCCACTGTTGGCGCGGTTACCGGCGCCGATCAGGAGCTGTTTCGGTTGACGCGCCACGGTCGGCTGGAGTGGCGGGCCGAGGTCGCCGCGTCCGATCTGGTTAACCTGCATCCCGGCCAGATGGCCAGGATAAGCCTGCCTGGCGGATACGAACTCGAAGGCCGTATACGCACGACTGCGCCGCTAGTGAATCCCTCTACTCGAAATGGTCTGGTCTATGTCGATCTGCCGGTAAGCGATGTCGCCCGGGCGGGCATGTTTGCACGGGGTGAGTTTGAACTGGGCAGTCGCCAAGTGATGACGCTACCCCGCGCCGCGGTGCAACTACGCGATGGCTTTGGCTACGTTCATCGCGTCAGCGATGAAGGCCAAATAACGGAGCAGAAAGTTGCCCTTGGTCAGCAAACGGATGATCGCATCGAAATTCGCGACGGGCTTGAGCCCGATGCCAAGGTGGTCGCCTCGGGCGGTGCTTTTCTGGGCAACGGTGACCAGGTTCGGGTGATTGAAGGAGAGCCCGCTCATTCACCCCAAACGGACGATACCGACGCCGAGGAGGGGGTATGACGCTCAATACCTCATCCTGGGCGATTCGCAATCCTATTCCGGTGATCCTGCTCTTCATCCTATTGACCTTCTGGGGGCTCATCTCCTTCCGAGGCTTGTATATTCAGGACTTGCCGGATGTACAGCTGCCCCTCGTCGAGCTCTCCGCCTCGTTGCCCGGGGCGGCCCCCGCCTTAATGGAGAACGAGGTTGCCCGCAAGATCGAGGACTCCATCGCTACCGTCTCCGGCGTCAAAAATATCTCTACAACGCTGACGGATGGCAATGCCGACATTGCTATCGAATTCAGGCTGGAAAAGTCCTTGCAAGAGGCTATTGAGGACGTGCGCGACGCTGTTGCACGCATCCGCTCAGATCTACCCGCCGACCTGCGTGATCCAGTGATTCGCAAGGGTGAGTTTTCCAGTGAGCCGATTGTACGCTACGCGGTGAGCTCCTCCGATCTAGACGATGAGGCACTCTCCTGGTTCGTCGATGACAAAATGACCAAGGCCGTATTGGCGGTGCCCGGTGTTGGTTCGGTTCGGCGTATCGGCGGGGTCGATCGCGAAGTCCGCGTGGCATTGGATGCGGATCGCCTGCTGGCGATGAACACGACAGCGCTGGATATCTCCCGTCAGCTGCGTCAGGCGCAGTTAGAGGCCCCTGGAGGCCGCGTGGATGTCGGCGGTGCCGAACAGGCTGTGCGCATCATCGCCAACGCTGAGTCCGCTGCTGAGCTTGCGACGATGGAACTGGCACTCAGCGATGGCCGCCGTATTCGCCTTGATCAGGTGGCGACGGTTACCGATACCGTGGCCGAGCGGCGTTCGATTGCATTGATGAATGGGGCGCCCGTGGTCGGCTTCGAGATGACCCGTGCCGAGGGGTACGGCGAGGTGGATGTGGCCGAGGGCGTGCAGTCTGCGCTCGCAGAGTTGCAGGCGCAATATCCTCATATAGAGGTCGAAGAAGCCTTTAATTTCGTCGGGCCGGTGCTGGAGAACTACCAGGGCTCTATGCATATGTTATTCGAGGGCATGGCGCTGGCGGTGCTGGTGGTGTTCTGCTTCCTGCGCAATTGGCGTGCCACACTGATTGCGGCGGTTACGCTTCCGCTGTCGATCATACCCACCTTCGCTTTCATGCACCTGATGGGCTTCTCGCTCAATGTGGTGACGTTGCTGGCGCTCTCGCTGGTGATCGGGGTGCTGGTGGATGATGCCATTGTCGAGATTGAGAATATCGAACGGCACCTGCTAATGGACAAGCCCCCGCGCCAGGCTGCTATGGATGCTGCGGCAGAAATCGGCTTGGCCGTTGTCGCCACCACCTTTACGCTGATTGCCGTTTTTCTGCCCACGGCCTTTATGAGCGGCACCGTCGGGCAATTCTTCGTTCAGTTCGGTTGGACGGCCTCGGTAGCGGTGCTGTTTTCGCTGCTGGTGGCGCGCCTGCTGACGCCCATGCTGGCTGCGTATCTGCTGCGCAAACCCCAACATCCCTCGCGCGATCCAACGTGGATTAGCGTCTATCTGTTCGTTGCTAACGGGTGCCTGCGCCACCGTAAGACAACGCTCCTCGCAGCGGCGGCCTGCTTTGCAGGAGGTATCTGGCTGGCCTCGACCCTGCCGGGTACCTTCATACCCCCCGATGATGATTCCCAGACGCAGGCGACGCTCACCCTGCCGCCCGGTAGCACCTTTTCTGAAGCGGCGGCGCTTGCCGAGCAGGCACGCTCACGCCTGGTGACGCAACAGCATGTCGTTAGCGTCTTCGCGGCTGTCGGTGGGGGCTCCGGCAGCAGTGACTCTGATGTGACCTCGGTTGAGCTGACCGTTGGTTTGGCGGATCGCGCAACCCGCACGGGCGTTACGCAGCAAGACATAGAGCAGCAGTTGCGGGTTGCACTCGACACACTTCCCGGCGTGCGAACTCGCGTAGGCGACGAGGGGGATGGCTATGAGCTGGTGCTCGCCGGTGAGGATAGCCGAGTGCTTGAACTGCATGCCCGCCAAGTCGAGCGGGAGATGCGCGCCATTCCCGGCATCGGTGCGGTGAGTTCGACGGCCAGCTTGGTCAGGCCTGAGCTCCTTGTGCGCCCTGATTTTGCTCGCGCCGCCGACCTTGGGGTCTCGGCTCAGGCCATCGCCGATACGCTGCGCATCGCGACAGTAGGCGATAACGCCGAGGATCTTCCTAAGTTGAACTTCAGCTCGCGTCAGGTGCCGGTGATGGTTCGACTGGCGGATGCCGCTCGGGAGGATATGGCGACCCTTAAACGGCTACCAGTGTCTGGTGCGAACGGGCCAGTGCCTCTGGAGAGTGTGGCTAACGTTGAGTGGAGCAGCGGCCCTTCGGAAATCACCCGGCATGACCGTCTGCGCAACGTCAATTTCGAGGTAAGCCTGCAAGGGCAGCCTTTGGGAGAAATCGAACAGGCCGTGCAGGCACTGCCCAGTTTACGTCAGTTGCCGCGCGGCGTGTTTCAGGCAGCAGAAGGCGATGCAGAGGAAATGGCGGAGCTTGCCTCAAGCTTCGGGATTGCCATGCTGACCGGCGTGCTGTGTATCTACATGGTACTGGTGCTGCTACTCAAGGATTTCATGCAGCCGATCACCATTCTGGTGGCACTAGTACTCTCCATCCCTGGGGCTTTCCTGGCGCTGTTCCTCACCCAGACGCCCGTGTCGCTGCCCGCCATGATCGGATTGATCATGCTGATGGGCATCGCCACCAAGAACTCAATCCTGTTGGTGGACTACATCATCATCGCCCGTCGGGTGCATGGGGTGGAGCGTGTGGACGCCATTCTTGATGCCTGCAAAAAACGTGTCCGGCCCATCGTGATGACCACCATTGCCATGGGGGCGGGCATGATGCCAATCGCTCTAGGATGGGCTGGCGATCCCAGCTTCCGGGCCCCCATGGCCTTTGTTGTCATTGGTGGGCTACTCACGTCAACGCTTCTGAGCTTGCTGGTTATCCCGGTGGTGTACAGCTACGTGGATGACATCGGCAATATCCTGGGGCGGTTCAAGCTGCCCCCAAACCACGCAACGCAAACATCGGAGTAGAAATTGTCATGAAAAAGATCGAAAAAACCCTAGAGAGCCTGACAATGGGACGCCGTAGTTTTCTAACTGGCGCGGCTGCACTTGGTGTGGGTGCCGGGTTGTCCGCGCCTGCCATTATCTCCAGTGCTGCCGCGACTGAGAAATCGGTCATCGCGTTGCGAGACCAGGATCTGCCCTTTATCGCCACGGAAGAGACCTATACCACCGAGGAACTGATCGCGCTGAACGCGATTAACGATCAACACGTAGAGTACCTCCGTGAAACGGGTCTTGCCGAACTCGGCCCTGGCCGCATCGGCGCAATGGATAAGGCGGGGATCAATGTTCAAATCCTCTCCGCACATACGCCGGGTGTGCAGAATGTCCCCGGTCAGGAAGGCATCGATTTTGCCTATCGTCTCAACAAGATGATTGCCGATGGCCCAATGACCACCCATCCGGGGCGGTACCAGGCCTATGCAACCTTGCCTCTGCAGAACCCGGAAGCATCAGCGGACGAACTGGAACGCGCCGTTCGGGAAGATGGCTTTGTGGGGGCCATGACCAATGGATTCATTGGCAACCAATTCCTCGACCATCCGGATTTCGAGCCCATTCTGGCGCGCGCCGAAGCGCTTGATGTGCCGATCTACCTGCATCCAGGCTTTCCCCCGGAAGACGTGTTCAATATTTATTACAACACCATGCGGCCAGGGTATGACCAATTGTTCCAGAACTACATTTTCAGCGGTTCAGGATATGGATGGCACCAAGAGGTGCTGACTCAATGTCTTCGACTGATCATCACTGGGGTGTTCGATAAATTTCCTAAACTGCAGATGATTATCGGCCATATGGGAGAGGGCCTTCCGTTCTACTACGAGCGTATCGTGGGAGATATGAGCGAGTCGACTGAAGACTCGCTGAACAAGCCTATCGGGCAATATTTCAGTGACAATTTCTGGTACACAACCAGCGCATTCTTCCAGGACGAATTGCTTCATCTTTTGCTGAGGTACATCAGTGTGGATCGGGTGATGTTTGGAACGGATTACCCGTTTGCAGACATGAAGCAAGGAACCGACTGGTTTCGGGCGGTGAACTTGCCTCGTGAAGCCAAGGAAAAAATTGCGTTCCGAAATGCAGAAAAGCTGTTCGGAATAAAGGTCTGACGCATCCGCCCGGGATCGAATGATGCCGATTGGTTTTGGCGTCAGCGGGGCCATAACCGGAGATCACTTTGGCTGTATCAGCGCAACTGCTGGAAAAGCACGGAGGTTCCATGAAGAAAGCCGCTACGCTGGACGCTGCCAGAGACCGCTAGGCCTTGGCGCTGGCTTTTGCCAGCGTGATGCCACCGCGTGAGCGAGTCCCAGACCCAGCAGGCGCGCCTTGTCCACCTTGCCGGTCGAGATGCGCGTGTCCCAGGCCCGAGCACCGTGCGCTTTCACCTTGATCCCGATTTCCCGATAGACGCCGTGGGCGGTGCCGATGGCCCAGGCGCAGCGAGGCGGCAAGGCCGTCAATCCACCGCGGGCGGAGTCATAGTAGGGTTCCGCCCGATCGATCAGTTGTCGGGCTAGGCCTGCCAGGGCCTCACGATGCCTTGGCGCGGTCATCTCCTGGCGTGGAATGCCGGCTTCCTCCAACCACTGTGCAGGCAGATAGCAGCGACCGATGTGTGCATCCTCGATGATGTCCCGGGCGATATTGGTCAGCTGAAAGGCCAGCCCCAGGTCGCAGGCGCGATCCAGGGTCGCCTCATCCTTCGCGCCCATGATCCAGGCCATCATGATGCCCACCACGCCGGCCACGTGATAGCAGTAGTCCAGGGTATCGTCGAGGGTGACATAGCGCCGCTGTGCCACGTCCATGGCGAAGCCGTCCAGGTGAGCCTGGGGATAGCGCTCGGGAATCCCGTGGCCGAGAGCAACCTCCTGAAAGGCGGCGAAGGCCGGGTTTTGCATGGGCTCCCCGGCATAGGCGCGACGCGTCGAGTGTCGCATTTCGTTCAGGCGCGTCTCGCTGCTTTCGCCCGTTGTATCCTGAGCACGAAAGCCCAGCTGTTGGTCGTCGATCACATCGTCGCAGTGGCGGCACCAGGCATAAAGCATCAGGGCACTGCGTCGAGTGGCCGGATCGAACAGCTTGGCGGCGGTGGCAAAACTCTTGGAGCCCACGGCAATCGTCTGCGCGGCATGCTGTCCTAGCTTATCGGTCATTGAGTCGCTCCAGCATCAGGCCAGCAGTGGCCTTGGCGGAACCGATCACACCGGGCACCCCTGCGCCGGGATGGGTGCCCGCCCCTACCAGATAAAGGTTGTCGATCCTGGCATCCCGGTTGTGGGGCCGGAACCAGGCGCTCTGAGTGAGAATCGGCTCCAGAGAAAAGGCGGAACCCAGGTGGGCGTTGAGCTCCTCGCGAAAATCCAGGGGCGTGAAGTGCCGACAGGTCACCAGGTGCTCCCGAAGCCCGGGAATATAGTGGCGCTCCAGGTAGTCGAGAATGCGGTCGCGGTATATCGGACCCTGGGTTTCCCAGTCGATGTTCGCCTTGCCCAGGTGCGGCACCGGTGCCAGAACATAGTGAGCGCTACAGCCTTCCGGTGCCAGGCTCGGGTCGGTGACACAAGGGGAGTGCAGGTAGAGGGAAAAATCCTCCGCCAGGGTGTCCGCGTTGAAGATCTCGTCGATCAGTTCCCTGTAGCGGGGGCCGAAGCACACCGTATGGTGCTCCAGGCCTTGTGGTGGCCTGTCCAGGCCAAAATAGATCACGAACAGTGACATGCTGAAACGCTTGCGGCCCAGAGACCTGGCTTGGCGGGTGCCGCGGGAATGCCCGTTCAACAGTCTGCTGTAGGTATGCATCACGTCCGCGTTGGAGGCCAGTGCATCCGTCGGGAAATGCCGGCCATCCGTCAGGGTGACGCCGTTCACCCGATCCCCTGCGGTTTCGATGCGTGCCACTTCCGCGTTCAGTTCGAGGGTGCCGCCGAGGTCCTCGAACAGTTGGATCAGGCCCTGCACCAGGGCGCCGGTGCCGCCCCGGGGAAACCATACGCCCCACTCCCGTTCCAGGGCATGGATCAGGGTATAGATGGAAGAAGTGGCGAAAGGGTTGCCCCCCACCAGCAGGGAATGAAAGGAGAAGACCTGGCGCAGGTGCGGATCCTCGATGAATTTCGAGACCATGGAGTAGACGCTGCGCCAGGCCTGAAGTTTCGCCAACTGTGGCCCGGCGGCGAGCATGTCGCGAAAGGCCAGAAAGGGCACGGCGCCGAGCTTGCGATAGCCCTCCTCGAACACCGCCTGCGAATAGCTCAGGAAATGCCGGTAGCCCTCTACGTCCCGGGGATTGCGCTCGGCGATCTGTCGCTCCAGGGCGGCCTGATCGTTGACGTAATCGAAGGCAGGGGCATCTTCCCAGCATAGCCGGTAGAAGGGCGTGACCGGCAGCAGTTCGACATAATCTGCCATGTGTTTATCTGCCAGACGAAAGAGCTCTTCCAGGGCGGAGGGGTCGGTAATCACCGTCGGACCGGCATCGAAGGTGAACCCCTGGTCTTCATAGACATAGGCGCGACCACCGGGCTTGTCGCGTTTTTCCAGCAGGGTGGTCTGGTAGCCCCCGGATTGCAGGCGAATCGCCAGGGCCAGGCCGCCGAAGCCGGCGCCGATCACCAGGGCACGTTGAGGCTGGGTCATGAGCGTATTCCGAAGAAGGTGGATGAGATCTTTTGCGGAGAATTCGCCCGCACCGCCTTGAGCGCTTCGCCAAGCGGCACCGGAGGCTTGCCCATTAGGATGCGCACCTTGTCGGCATGGGTCAGGCGCCCGGCGTAGAAGCGTTCGATCAACAATTCCGACAGACCGTAGAAGCGTTGCATCACCTGCCAGCGCCGCTCCGGGCGGCCCGCCAGGAACAGCATGCGATTGAGCAGGCGAAAGTAGCCCTGGCGTCGCCATTCCCGGGCGGCGAAGGCATGGATGGCCTGGAACAGCGACGCCGAATCGAGGTTTTCAAGCTCGGCGATGCGCTCCGCCAGACCCATGGCCTGGGGCAGGGAGTAGCCGGTAGTGGGGTGGAACAGTCCGGCGCGGAGGCCGCTTCGCGGCTGGCCCTGGGCGTTCTGCCAGAAGGCATCGAAATCACCCGCCAGGGTGATCGGCAGTACGCCGCTCTCCTCCCGCAAGGTATCGACGATCTGCCAGTCGCGATCCCTCGCGTAGGCGTCGATATGCTCCTGCAATCGGGCCGCGTTCGCCTCCGGGCGATCCACGTAGTGGGTATCCTCGATCAGCAGGGTATCCTGGCTGAAGGGCAGCACGTAGACGAACCGGTAGCCGTCCTGCTGTGGCACGCTGGCGTCCATGAGGATCGGTTCATCCAGGCCGTGGGGCTTGTCCAGACGCACTTCCCGGCCGAGAAATGCCTGATGGCCGAGGGCTAGGTGGGCACTGTCGGCGGGGCCTCGGCCGTCGATTACTGCGTTTGCGTGCAGCACCCGGCCATCCTCGAGTTCCACGTGATGCGGTGAAAAACGGGCCACGCGCGTGTCGACCCACAGGTTGTCGCCCAGGGCCTCTTCCAGAATGCGGGCGAAATCCTGGGAGAAAATACTGGTATAGCCCCCGTTCAACAGGCGCTGGCGGTGCGGGAAAATTACCCGGTGCCGTGGCCAGCGACGGCCCACCAGGGGCGCCAGCCAGGCATGTTGGGCTTCGGAGAGATCACCATCGTGAAACGACCAGGTGTGATGACCACCGGGGCGGCTTTCGCTTTCCAGCATCAGCAGGCGCAACCCTGGCCGCGCCTGGGCCAAGCGCAGGGCGATCAGGCCGTTGGCCAGACCGCCACCCACCAGTATCAGGTCATATCTTGGCGCGTTCATGAGCCATACCCCGTCGCCCGCGACCGGCGCGGCTGGACAGGGGCGATGACGGCGATATACCTACTCATGGGGCGCTTCCAGAGGGACGCCGCGATCATCCAGCAGCACCGCTGAACGCAAGGCATGCAGATCGGCGCTGCCGGTACAGAAACAGGCGATACGCAGTTGCTGGATGACCACCTCGAAGTGCTCGACCACCGCCTGACTGGATTCGGTGGCGCTCTCAAGCACTGCCGCGGCCTGGCCCACCAGATCCGCGCCCAGGCGGATAGCCTTGGCGGCGTCCACCCCATCGCGAATGCCGCCGGAGGCAATCAGCGGCGTCTCTGGAAGGGTCTGGCGCACCGCGCGAATGGCCTGGGCAGTGGGGGTGCCCCAGCCGGCGAAGGCCATAGCGACCCGGCGCTGAGTCTCGCCTGTCGCGCGTTCCGCCTCCACCGCCGCCCAACTGGTGCCGCCCGCGCCGGCCACGTCGATCATCGCCACGCCTTCTTCCACCAGCGCCCGGGCCACCTCGGGGGAGATACCCGCGCCTACTTCCTTGACCACCACCGGTACCTCGAGCGACGTGACCAGCGTGCCGATGGCCTGAAGCACGCCACGCCAGTCCCGGTCGCCGCCCTGTTGCACCGCCTCCTGCAGGGGGTTGAGATGGACGATCAATGCATCCGCCTCGATCATCTCCACCGCACGGTGCGCCCAGTCGATCCCCTGGGGTTCCCGTAGCTGGCCCGCGCCGATATTGCCAAGCAGGGGAATATCCGGGGCGATGCGTCGTAACTGCTTGGTTAGGCCATGATCGCTGCCAGACTGCAGGGCGACTCGCTGGGAGCCGACGGCCAGGGCGATACCCAGGTGTTGGGCGGCTTCTGCTAGGTGATGATTGATCGTTTTGGCCCGCTCGGCACCGCCGGTCATGGAGCTGATCAACAGCGGCGCGTTCACTGTTTTATGGAAAAGTCGTGTGCTTAGATCAATCTCGTCCAGGTTCAGCTGGGGCAAGGCACAATGGGCGAAGCGATAGTCGGCGAATCCCGTAAGGGTCGACGTGTTAGCCCGACGAGCGTCCAGCACGATGTCGAGATGATCATTCTTGCGTTTCACCATACTGTCATCGGTCATGTCGCGCTCCCGCTGGCGATGCAGCTCGTTGCTGCTTTAGGCGTTTTTTGAGTTTTCTGACATCTGGCGCGTAAAGGAAGCCAAAGGACACAGCACCCTCCCGAGTACGTACGGCATGATGTATTCGGTGAGCTTGAACCAGACGCTTCAAGTAGCCGCTCTTCGGCTGCCAGCGAATCGGCCAGCGTTGGTGAACCATACCGTCGTGAAACAGAGAGTAAGCGACGCCGTACAGCGTAATGCCCGACGCGATGGCCATGAGTGGCTTCCAGTAAAGATCCCCCACAGCAAACATGCCGACTACCACCAGCGAAAACACCACAACATACAGGTCGTTTTTCTCGAATACGCCCTCAGTGGGTTCGTGATGGGATTTGTGCCAGTGCCAGCCCCAGCCGTGCATAATGTACTTATGGGCGTACCAGGCGAACACTTCCATGCCCAGGAAAGCCGCTATCACAAGCATGAGCATCCAGAACCAGTCCATCATGTTTTACAACCTCTCTTAGGCCGGCGTCTTGAATAAGGGGAGGGCAGCTAAAAGCAGGCTCACCAGCGCCACGGCAGCCAAGATGCCGCTGGGCTGGGCTAGCTGAGCCCAGCTGTCGCCACGAATCAACGCCCCGTAAAAACCTTCAATAGCCCAGGCATTCGGCGTGAACAGGCTCACCGTCTGCAACCAGTCAGGCATCATGAAACGTGGCACCATTGAGCCGCCGACGCTGGAAATAATGAGCACAAAAAACGAAGAAAAGGTTGTCGCCTGTTGAGTTGTTCGACACAGCGACAGGAGTAAAAGTGCCAGCCCAGCACTCGCGGCGGCGCAGGCAAGTGCCATGACAATGACTTTCGCCAAAGCGCTCTCTATCTGTAGTCCAAAACCGAATCTTGCGACCAGGAATATAGCGCTAGCCTGCAAAAATCCCAGACTTAACAAAAACAGAAACCGTCCTAACAGTAACCGTGAATGCGCAGCTTTGCTGAGCAGGAGGCGTTCGGCGATACCGTTTTGGCGCTCTTCCAAACTGACCATACCCGCGTTCACGGCGGACAATAACAAGAACAGAATAGTGGTGGCGCCCGCATAGTAAGCAATACCGCTAAGCCCAGATATAGACGCTAGCGCCTGACCATAAACGGGTTGTAATTCGATAAAGGCGTCTTCGGCGGCTGCGCTGTCCGTTTCCCTAGCAATGGTTTCTAAAGCGGCGTCCAGACGCGCCTGTTGTTCGGGCGAGAAGCCATCAACCAGAGCTTTTGTGCTTTGCGCAAGACGTTGCGCAAGAACCTGTGGTTGTTGGGAGGCCAGACTTTGTCGCAGCCATCCTTGTAAAGACAGGGCGGCAAGTTCACGGGTGGGTTCGCTGATGATGGTAAACAGCGGACTGTTGTTCGTATCCAGTGGCCCGTGAATAATCACCGCTGTGTCGAAATTGCCTTGCCGCACCTCTTCCAGTAGTTGAGCACGGCTCGAATCGGGTAGAGCCGTAATCTCTACATCTTCACTCTGTGTCAGGTACTGCGCGAAGTCTTGCAATACCGGATCTTCGCTTTCCAACACGAGCCCTACCCGCAAGTGCAGGTCGCCTTCCGTGGCACCGGAGAAGATGCTGGCGAAGATGGCGAACACCAAACTGGGCAAAGCAAATGCCAAAAGTAACGCTCCGCGGTCACGCCATAAACCTAAGGCCATCACCCAAAAAATTGCCCTCATGGCACCGTCTCCGCCGCAGAATCGGTTTGAGCACTGGTAAAGTGCTGCATCACGTTTTTTAAACCGGGCCGGCGTACCGAAACCTCGGCAATGACATCACGTGCTTCGCCCAAGCCGCGATAGAGGTGATCGACCAACCTATCCAGCGGTAGATCACTTTGTAGCCACCATTCACTGCTCTCATCACTACTCTCATCACTGCGAGGGCGAAAACCGATCTCCTGCAGCCGCTCACAGAGTGCCGGGGAGAGCATGTGAACCGTACGCACAACGAATAGCTGACGGTTGCCGAAGGTCTCCTGTATTAACGTCTGGGGCTCGGCCAAGGCTTTCAGTTGGCCTTGATGAAGAAGGGCTACGCGGTGGGATAGCACTTCAGCTTCATCTAACTCATGAGTAACAACGACCACGGCCGCCCCTTGCTCGGCGCGGCGGCGAATAAGGTCGTGGATTGACATGCGCACACTCAGATCGACCCCGGACGTGGGTTCGTCCAGCACGAGTAGAGAAGGGTAGGAGACCAGGGTGGCTGCCAAGTGTAAGCGCCGTTGCATACCACCGGACAAGTGATCCACCCGCACATGGGCTTTGTCTGTTAACTCGATTTCTTCCAGCGCTTGGCTGACCCGTGTGGGCACCTGGTGGCGGCTGACACCTGCGCAGCGCGCGAAAAACTCCAGGTTCTCTCGCCCCGTCAGGTGCCGGTATAAACCCAGGAACTGGGGGGTGAAACCGATGGAATGTTGATAGGCCTTACCCGGAGAAAGCGCTTTTCCTGCAATGAGTATTTGCCCAGAGGTGGGGCGCAGCTTGCCGGTGATGGCGCGCAACAATGTCGATTTTCCAGCACCGTTAGGCCCGAGGATGCTGAGTATTTCGCCTGGACGTACCTGTAAAGAAACGCCGTCTAAGGCGCTGTGGCTGCCGTAGACAACCCGTAGTTGATCAATGGTGAGTGCTGCAGTCGTCGTCATTCGCAAGGTCTAAACCCCAAGCCTTTGCGCCGCACCGTTAAAGGTAACGAACTGTTGTTCCACGAGCGCTGCGAGTAAGGATTCATCGTATCCTGCTCTACTCAATTGCTCTCTTGCCATTGCTTGTGCATTGCTCAATGCGCTGCGAACTTCTTCCGGTGTATAAAGAGAAAGCAAAGTGGTTTTCGACGCATCCTGCTGCACGTCCTTACCGGTCTCCTGCACAAAGGTAGTGTGATCCAACATATCATCGTAAAGCTGAAACAGCAGACCAAAGGCACGGGCAAAGCGCGTCAATGCGTCTATCACTTCTGCATCCAGCCCCCTAAGTCGTGCACCGGTGACGACAGCAAACTCAAACAGGCAACCTGTTTTCTGGTGGTAGAGTTGCTCAATTGCGCTCTTGGAGGCCACGGACTGATTTTGTAAATCAGCGATCTGCCCGCCAACTAATCCCATAGAACCAATAACATGACTGAGATGAGCGCTCACGGCGACTTTGGTGGAAGCATCCACGTTGGGGCAGTCGGCGATAACCCCGTACGCGAGGTTGAGGAAATTGGTTGATGCAAGAATGGCTGTGCTTTCGGAAAAGCGTATGTGCGTGCAAGGGCGATCGCGGCGCATAGTCGCATCGTCCATGCAGGGCAGGTCGTCGAGAATCAGCGAAGCGGTATGTACCAGTTCCGATACGCAGGCCATACGGAGGGTGCGGCTGTCAGTGGCCACGTTCGCAGCCAGAAGCGTAAGAAGTGGGCGCAAGCGCTTGCCTGAACCCAATAAGGCGTAATGCATTGCTCGATGTAGATGCGAGGGCGATGTTTCTTGAGCTGGCAGAAGATTCAGTAAGGTTGCGTTTATCATGCTCTTTAGATGGACAGCATCCATCAGTGGAGTCATTGGAGCCGAGATGGTTATTGGTGCCTGTGTCTCGCTCGCGATAGACGCGGGCTCTGCGGCGGATGCTTGCGGCTTGCGTGTAAAGGTCACCCTGTACCCCCGATTGCCTACCTATGCGGCCGTCATAAAGTCAGAGCTGACTCCATTGAACCGCCATTTGAAAATGGTACTGACCCAGTCTTTTTGGATCACCACGAAAGACGGGCGACTACACGCTTCTCATCAGCGAGTAGCGAAAACGACCAGCCATTGCGCTCACACAGCCGTTGCACGATACCCAGGCCAAGACCATACCCTTGAGATGACGGTGCCTCAGTCTGCTTGTACCGCTTATCAGCATCACTGCTCACCTGATTGGTGACCAAGAGTTCATGCTCTTTAATACGAATCATGATCGGGCCGTGCGCGTGGAGCGTATGCTCGAACGCATTTCGCACCAGATTATTGACCGCAATAGAAAAGGCCTGTGGATGTCCGTTGACTATGGGTTTTGCGAGTTCGTCGATATCAACATCGACGAATTTGCGGGTCAGCAGGTAGCGCTGCTGATCTATCGCTTTGCTCACCAGCGGCATCACTAAAAACTGCTCGTCATAAAATCCGTCGTCGGTTTCGCGAGCGAGGCACAAGAACATTTCAATCGTGGTTTTCATATCGAGCGTAGCGCGCCTCACTCGATCTACCACCTTCACATCGGCCGCTGACAAATCACTTTGTTCAAGCAGCTCAAGTGCGCCTGTTATGACCGTGATCGGCGTCCGTAACTCATGACTGGCTGAACTGGTAAAATATCTTTCCCTCTCAACAAATGCGCTGATACGCTCAAGCGTCTTTTCGATAGTCCTGGCGAGCACACCAACTTCATCATCGCCGAAACGGCTGGCCTCTATGCGTTTATGATCTTCGGCCGATAGTTGTTCCGGGTCGATGTTCGCGACTGCTTTGGCGAGTTGTGCCACAGGGGCGACAGCTTTGCGCATAACAACCACGCCCAGCGCGAAACCAAGAGTAGCGAGCGCACCCACGGCACCGGTGATAAAGAGCAGCCACCACCAATCCTCTGACGACGCAGCTTCAATCCCGGCAACATCGAACACCACAAAGCCGTGTTGCTGTTCATCGTCGGTAGGTACTACCGCGACATGCAGTTCTATATTCTCGAATTCGTACAAGCCCTCATCGGGATTGGTTTGTGCCCATTCCCTCAATGATTCAGGCAAGCTACCGACCTCATCGTACCCGCGAAGGTTCATCGGCATAGAGGGGTAGCTCTCTGCTGCACGCTGCAGCTGATGCTGGAGCACCCGGTCTTCGGTAAACCTGATCGCAGCGAAGAAGGCGAACCCCCAGGCCACGCTCAGTACAGCAACGCACACCGCAAATGCAATGGCGACACGCGTGCGCAAGCTGTGCCGGTACATTACTGAACATCCTCTGCAATTCGGTACCCGATACGATGCACGGTATGAATTAATGGGCTATCAAACGGCCTATCGATAGCCTGGCGCAGCTTGTACAAGTGCGAGCGAAGCGCATCGCCATCAGGGCGCTCGTCAGCCCACAACAACGTTTCGAGATCATCGCGAGCCACAACAGACGGCGCCTCTTCCATCAATCGTTGAAGTAGTCTCATGCTGGCAGGGGTTAGATCGATGCGCTGCCCCGCACGATGCACTTGCAGCGTGGATCTGTTCATCGTCAGATCACCAACCGTTAACAGATTGTCGGTTTTTCCGTGACTACGTTTGTACAGCGCCTGCAGTCGCGCATGTAGCTCTTGCAATGCGAATGGCTTGACCAAATAGTCATCGGCTCCCGCCTCGAACCCCTTAAGTTTATCGTCAAGCGTGTCTCTCGCCGTTAGCATGAGCACGGGCGTTTCTACTTTGGCATCAGCTCGCAGCTTCTTGCAGAAACTTAGGCCATCCATCCCTGGAAGCATCAGATCCAGAACGATAACGTCGTACGGATTTGTCAATGCCAGGTACATCGCGCTTATACCGTCGAAGGCAAAATCCACAACATAGCTATGCTTTTCGAGATACTCAGCGATGTTTTCGCAAATGTCGCGGTTGTCTTCGACAATCAACACTCTAATCGGCGCCGCTCTAAGCACGTTTCCCATCAGCTGATCTCCCTTTTCAGGCATAACCCAGTCGTAGACCAATTAGCGGCTCGGCCTCGCTGTCTTGATGAAACTCTGGGAGGTTAGCAAAGCCGATGTGACTAAAACGTCGCTGAAATGTGAAAGCGACAATCTAGTGATACTAGCAAATGCGAATAGGACGGTATCGGCTTCTTCTACAGCTTGTCTGACCTTTTAGTCGCATCCAGCTCTCGCATGGATCGATCTTCGTCGCATGGGACGAGGCTGTCCGGTAATGCGTTTTTCAGAAGTCTTAGCGGGGGATCGGAACGATCAAGAAGTATGGCGTAAGTTTTCAGTAAGTGAGCGGCTGCGACAGTCAACACTCTTTCCACCCAACGTTGACTGAAGGGCCTCTGATCTTTGAAGAATTCGCGCATGCTCTATCGACTCCTGCACCGGTGGCGCTGGCTTGGCGCCTGGACACTGGCCAACCTGCTGCTTGCCTGGATGATCTCGCTGCGTTATGTCGGCTATATCCAGCCCGAGGGGGCCGAGCAGTGGGGCTACCTGCTGATGGTTTTCCTCGGCCATCTCTCGCTGCTGGTATGGCTGGGAGCTTTGCCGATGTTCCTGCTGGCCACGCTTTTGCGCGGCATCGGACTATGGCTGATGACCACCCTGTGGGCGAGTGGCCTGCAACTCCTGCTGCTGCTCGATACCTTCGTCTACGCTCAGTATCGCTTCCACCTGAGCGGCTTTATCCTCGACCTGCTACTCAACGCCGGGGGAGACGTGTTCAGCTTCTCATGGGTCGCCTGGGCACTGACCGTCGGTGGCGTGCTGGGTATGTTGGCGGTGCAGGGAGGTCTCGGGCTGCTGTTCAGGCGACGTCCACCTTCACGGCCGGTGGTCGCCATGCTGGTAGTGAGCTTGTTGGCCCTGCTGGGGGTGAACGGTTGGCATGCCTGGGCGGATGCTCACTACGATCGCGACATCACCGGCATGACGCGTCATGTGCCGGTCTTCTATCCGGCTACTGCCAAGCGTTTCTTCGTCAAACAGGGGTGGGTCGACCCCCAGGCAGTGCGCGATCGGGTGGAGCTCAAGGCGACGGACGGAAAGGCGCAGGGCCTGGTCTACCCCTCCGCGCCGCTGAGCTGCTCGCCGTCGGTGTCTTCCGACAACCTGCTGCTGGTGCTGGTAGATGCCCTGCGTCACGACATGCTCACTCCTGAAGTGATGCCGAATCTTTACCGGTACGCCAGTCAACCCGGTTGGTTCAGGGCGCGTGAGCATATCAGTGGTGGTAACTCCACCAAGGCCGGCGTCTTCAGCCTCTTCTATGGCCTGCCAGTCACCTACTGGGATGCATTTACTGCCAGCCAGACGCCCCCGGTGCTGATGGAGCAATTCGAGGCTGCCGATTACCGCTTTCAGGTTCTCTCTTCGGCGACGCTGGTGAGCCCTGCCTTTGACCGTAACGTTTTTGCCGGCCTCAAGGATGTCTCTCTGGAGCCAGCACAGGGCGAGCCCTGGGTGCGCGACCAGCAGATCACCGATGACTGGCTAGCCTGGATGGACAAAGAAGAGGCAAGGTTAGATGAGCGGCCGTTTTTTGGTTTCCTGTTCTATGACGCCGTGCATGGCTACAGCCATCCGCCAGACTTTCCGCGGTTCACGCCCTATTGGGAACATATCAACCACATGAGCCTGGGGCCTGGCTTTGATCCGGAACCTTACTGGAACCGCTATCGCACGGCAGCACGCTATGTGGATCAGCAATTGGGACGCGTACTCGATGACCTGGAGCGCCGTGGGCGGCTTGAGGGTACTGCGATAGTGATTACTTCCGATCACGGAGAGTCCTTCAACGAACATGGCAAGAACTACTGGGGACATGGCAGCAACTACACGCCGGAGCAGGTTCAGGTTCCGTTGGTGATGCATTTGCCGGGGCGATCCGGTGGGACGTTGGAGCGGCGAACGCATCACGCCGATATCGCACCGACGCTGCTCGAGGAGCTGCTCGACTGTGAATCGGCTCCTCAACATTACACCCTGGGGCAAAGCCTGTTGGATGTCGAATCCCATCGCGACTGGATGCTTTCAGGCAGCTACATGGGTTATGGCATCCTGATGCCCGACTACCAGGTGGCCGTGCACCCCACAGGGGCCTTCGAAGTCTATGACTACCGCATGAACGAACTCGACGATATCAAGCTCCAGCCCCGGGTGTCGAACGAGGTACTCAGGGCGCTGTCGAGGTTCTATCGATAAGACATTCAGGATGGAGCGCTGCCCGCTTCAGCATACGGAGTGAATCAGTCATTGGACGTGATGTCCTGCTGAGCGCTTACATCGCTATCATTGGCATCGCTCGCTCTGCATAGCGTCACTGCTGGTGGATTACCTCATCATCGCTCGTCGGGCGCATGGGATGGGGCACGCGAGCCCCATCCCATGCCTGCAAGAAGCGTGTCCGGCCTATCGAGATGACCACTCTTGCCATGGGGCGGATATGGTGCCGATCGCCTTGGGATGGGCGGGCGATCACAGCTTCCGTGCTCCCATGGCCCTTGTGGTCATTGGTGGGTTGATGACGTCCACGTTTTTAAGCCTGTTGGTGATTCCGGTTTTTACAGTGGCATTGATGGTTTTGTGAACTGGCTTAGACACTTGACGACTAACCACAGAGTGATAACGACGGCTGGGGTTAACTAACATTGGGGTTCCATTGAGGAAGGTAACGAATGCGATCAGAAAAAGACAAAATGCTAGCAGGCGAGCTTTATAATCCAACTGATCCGGTTTTGCTAAAAGAGCGTGAAGAGACAAGGCGAAAAGTGAGGCTCTATAATCAAGTTTTGGAAACTGACGCTCAGCGATTGGCTGCTTTAAAAGCGTTGTTTGGATCGACAGGAGAACACCTCTATGTCGAACCCAACCTACGCGTGGATTATGGGTATAACCTACATGTAGGCGAAAACTTTTTCGCCAACTTCGACTGCACCCTGCTGGATGTTTGTGAAATCCGCTTTGGCGATAACTGCATGCTGGGGCCAAATGTGCAGATTTATACCGCCACCCATCCGCTTGATCCGTATGAGCGTAATGCGGGTAAAGAGTACGCAAAACCGATTTTTTTTGGTGATAACGTCTGGATTGGTGGCGGGGCCATCATTAACCCAGGCGTTCGGGTAGGCAATAACGTTGTTATAGCGTCGGGCGCCGTCGTGACCAAGGATGTACCCGCTAATGTGGTGGTAGGCGGGAATCCTGCTCGCATAATTAAAAATATTGCAGTTAAAGATGGGTAACCGTTAGCTTGCGTTGAGTTAAGGGAGTGCCTTCTATCCTTTATTCGCTCTGAGCATGGTTGTAAGACGTGAATGGACAAATGCACTGCGGCCATCAGCAAACAGTGCATGTGCGAGTAAAAAGGCTAGAGGATATAGTGAACTCACATCTTGCTGAGCATCTCGACCGCTTGATCGAAGTGTCCGTCACGCTCTGCCCAGCGCAGGAAGTTGACGTTTTCCACCAGGATTTCCTTGGGCGTGGGCTTATCTTGGAACAACGTCATGACTTCGTCGATAAAGTCATTAAGCGGCATATAGCCTTCACGGGTCGACTGCCCAGGTGTCAGTTCTGTCTGAACCGCAGGAGGAGCGAGCTCAATAAGCTCGACCTTGCCCTTGAGCTGTTCGCGCAGGGATATCGTATAGGAGTGGATGGCTGCTTTGGTGGCGTTGTAGGTTGGCGTGCCGCTCAGCGGTACAAAAGCTAAGCCAGAGGAAACGTTCACGATGATGGCGTCGGGCTGGCTTACCAGGTGGTCAGTGAGCGCGTTTGTTAGCCGGATGGGCCCCAGCAAGTTGGTGACGACTGTCTGCTCGGCATCGCTTAGGTCTCGGGTGCAGGACAAGTCCTCGCGACGCATAATGCCCGCATTGTTAATCAGCACATTGAGGTTGGGATGCTCGGCGATGACACGCTCAGCAAAGGCGGTGATCTCCTCTGGATCCTCAACATCGACAACCATCGCGTGCATGTCGCGCTGACCAGCAATGGTTTCCTCCAGCGTATCCATACGCCGCCCGGCGACGATCACGATGTTGCCAAGCGCATTGAAGCGTAAGGCAAGTTCACGACCAATCCCGGAGCCGCCGCCGGTGATAAGCATGGTGTTTCCTGACATTTTCATGGTTTAACTCTCCATCTACTTTTAGAAGCGAATGCCACTCACTTTTTACCAATTTGGCGGCGGCGTGGCTTGCCAGCATCTACACAAAACTTGCCTGATCCTGTAGGCGAGAAGAAAAGCCTTCATCGCCATGCTAACGTTGAGCCGAAACGCTGGAGGAAAGCTCATGAACTCACTCAAACAGGCGGTTCAGACATATACCAAGCGCCACGCCGATAGGGATGGCTTGGCGTTAACCCTTGTGCCAGGGCTGCGAATGATGTGCGTTGAGGCGCCTACTGGCGATCTGCATTCGGTCTATAAGCCATTGGTTTGCCTGATTCTGCAGGGTGCCAAGCGTATTCTTGTCGGCAACCAGCAGAAGGTCTTGTCCGCTGGGCAGTCGGCGATTATCAGCGCTGATATGCCTGTGGTGGGTAGAATTGTGCAGGCAAGTGCGGAGGAGCCCTATCTAGCCGTTGCGGTCGAACTGGATAGGGCAATCTTGCGTGAGCTAGCCGCTCATATGGGGAGTGGCCATACCCAGCGTCCATCCGAGATGCAGACGCTATTCGCCGTAGACACCGAAGCCGAGGTGATTGACTGCGCATCACGGCTGATGAAACTGCTGGATCGCCCCGATTCAGCGCCGCTTCTTCGCCCAGGTATCATGCAGGAGTTGCATTATTGTCTGCTGTCAGGCTCTCATGGGGCCGTTTTACGGGATATTGCCGACCCGGATAGCTACGCGAGCCGCCTTGCTGACGCCATAGCACTCTTGCGAGCCGAATACACGTCTCGTGTGTCGGTGGAGCAGCTAGCGGCGGAGGCTGGCATGAGTATCAGCTCGTTTCACAAACACTTCAAACACATGACCTCGCTAACACCGGGCCATTATCAACAGCGGCTGCGTTTGATTGAAGCGCGCCGCCTGATGTTCGACGAGGGGAGCTCCGCGAGCAATGCTGCCTTTGAGGTCGGTTACGAGAGCGTATCGCAGTTCACCCGCGAATACGGTCGTCTTTTCCAAACGCCGCCGAAGCGTGATGCTTTGCGCTACCAGAAATCTCTCCAAGCGGTTGATGGTGATATTTCTGAATCGCAACGAATAGGCGCGTAAGTTAAGGCAATACATAGCGGGAGTTGCTAGTCAACAGGCCCTAATTAAGTCACTTCATCCCTATCCGCAGATAGCGCTACCTCCTTATATGTTTCGAGCGACTCAAGCCGCTCTTTTAGCGCATGGCTAATGGAGTCATAGGCCGTGCTGCCTAACGTAATACGCAGCGGTGGGTTCGGCATGTCGGTTATTTTAATGATGGCATCAACGGTATTGCCTGCATCGCCTTTAATGGCCAGGGCGCCTGAAGCCAGTGCTCTACGCAGCGCGCCTGCTGGGGTATCTTCATAGATTGGCGTCGTGAATGTGCGATCCAGCCCTTCAGCAAAGTGGGTGGCAGTGGGGCCCGGCTCGGCGATAATGAAATCAATACCGAAAGGTGCGACTTCCTTAGCCACGGATTCGACAAACCCCTCGATGCCCCACTTCGTGGCGTGATAAAGGCTGAAGCTTGGATAGGCGATCTGGCCGCCCTCTGACGATACCTGAACGATGCGGCCGCCCCCTTGTTCGCGTAGATACGGCAGTACGGCACGCAGGAACTGGATAGAGCCTGTGAGGTTAGTCGCGATTTGCCGCTCAATCTGTTCATCGCTGGCTTCTTCGGCAGCGCCAAAGAGCCCATACCCCGCATTGCTGACGACCACATCGATTCGACCGAACGTCGTGAACGCTTGCGAAACAGAATCTCTCATCGTCGGCGTATCTGTCACGTCGAAGGTCAGTATCTGCAAACGATCTCCATGCAAGGCGAGCAAGTCGTCCAGCGACCCCTTGCGGCGTAGCGTTGCTATAACGCGGTCGCCGCGTTCAAGCAGCCGTTCAGTAAGCAAGCGGCCGAGGCCGGTGGATGTGCCTGTGATAAGCCAGGTTGTAGCCATGAGATAACTCCTAAGTCATTCATCAAGTGTTGCAAGACAAAGGCTAGGGCAGTAACACTGGTAAGAGAATACTCATCAATTGGCATGAGGAGGTGAAAGTAATTCACCAATGAGTAAGCCAACGCTAACCGACCTCAAGGCGTTTCAGGCCGTGGCGGAACATCGCAGCTTTCGCCGAGCAGCCGACCTAATGGGGGTGAGCCGCTCTTCACTCAGCCACACCGTGCGCACGCTTGAGCAACGGTTGGGTACTAGACTGCTGCACCGAACCACACGTAGCGTCTCGCTGACCGAGAGCGGCGAGCGGCTGTTATCGCGGCTGAGCCCGCTATTGAACGACTTGGCGTCCATCCTGGAGGATGCTTCCAGCGCCGAAGGAAAAATCACGGGGCGGCTGCGTATCAATGGCAGCGAAGGGGCCGTGCGACTGTTGCTGCAAACCGTGGTGCCGCGCTTTCTTGCCCTTCATGAGGGCGCCGAGCTTGATCTCGTGGCCGAGGGGCGGCTGGTGGATATTGTCGAGCAGGGGTTTGATGCGGGCGTAAGGCTGAGAGAGGCGGTTCCCCAGGATATGATTGCCATCCCCGTGGGGCATGAACTGCGTTTTCTTGCCGTTGCCTCCCCTGACTATCTACGTGGCCGGGTGGCACCAACGACACCGGACGACCTGGCCTTTCACCAGTGCATAAGGCAAAGGCTGCCAAGCGGTAAACTCTACCGCTGGGAGTTTCAGCAGCACGGTCAGGACGTGGCGGTAGATGTGCCCGGGGCGCTGACCTTGGACAGCAGCCAACTGATGGTGGAGGCCGCCGCGGATGGTTTGGGGATTGCCTATGTGCCAGAGTCCTATGCACACGCCTATTTGCGCGATGGAAGGCTGGTCACCGTGCTGGAAGCCTGGTGCCCACACATCACCGGGCTGTGTCTTTACTACCCCAATAACCGGCATGTGCCGCCCAGCCTGCGGACTTTTATTGATCTGCTACGAGAGTTGTGGCCTTGAGATTGCAAGTGCTCTCTGAGGGCATCCAGTAACCATTGGCCACCATTCCATGAGAACTTCTTATGGAAGCCTAGCAATGACCTTGATTTCAAAGTCGAATCCCGCCAGCCACGTCACGCCGACCGCCGTCCAGTTAGGGTAAGGTTTTTCCGGAAAAGCACGCGCCTTGGCTTCCAGCCAGATAGGGAATTGGGCTTCCGGCTCAGTATGGAAGGTCGTCACGTCGACGATATCCTCGAAGCTTGCACCCGCTGCTTCCAGGACACTCTGTAGGTTGTCGAAAGCAAGCTGCACCTGAGCGGCGAAGTCCGGCTCGGGCGAGCCGTCTTCACGGCTGCCGACTTGGCCCGATACGAACAGTAGATCGCCGGAGCGAACGGCAGCAGAATAAGCGTTCTGTTCATAAAGCACCTGGCGGCCTGGTGGGAAAACAACGTCACGTTTAGTCATGTGAATCTCCATCAATAGGTCGAAGTCGACCCTTTATCTACGATGGCGTCACTTTAGGCTGTCATTAGAGGTGGATAAACGGCGAATTCTGTTCAACATTGTTTGTATATTTCAAACAATCAAAGGTGTTTAGCGCTCTCATGGATCGTTTTAACGCAATGCAGGCTTTTGCTCGGGTCGTGGAGACGGGCAGTTTTACCAAGGCAGCTGAAACACTTCACATGAGCAAAACCAGCGTGACGCAGTTGGTGCAACAACTAGAGGCACGACTACGGGTAAAGCTGCTCAACCGTACCACGCGCAAGGTGAACGTAACGGCTGACGGCGCCGCCTATTACGAGCGCGTTATCAAGCTTCTGGCTGATATAGATGATGCTGAAACCAGCCTGTCCAACGCATCCGTTTTGCCTCGCGGCCGACTAAGAGTGGACGTCCCCAGCCCTTTTGCACGCATGATTCTAATTCCAGCCCTGCCCGCATTCCATGCCCGCTATCCCGATATTCAACTCGATATGGGGGTGAGTGATCGCATGGTGGATTTGATCGGTGAGAGCGTGGACTGCGTGGTGCGTGGCGGAGAGCTTACCGATCTATCGTTGATAGCGCGTCGCGTGGGCGACCTAAGGCTCGGTGTTTACGCCGCACCGGGCTATCTGGAGAGAGCTGGTGCCCCTTCACACCCACAAGAGCTGTCGCTCCCGCCTCACTACATCGTTGGTTTTAGTTGGGCACGTTCTGGTTTGGCTTTTCCCTACGCCCTGCACCGCAATGCAGAGCGTATCACCGTGCAGGGGCGCTATGTGATCTCGGTCGACGATGGGAACGCTGGGCTGGCAGCAGGCCTGGCGGGTCTCGGCGCAATTTGGCTCCCGGATTACATGGCCAAAGAGCACGTATCGCGTGGCGAGCTGGTACGCTTATTTGAGGGTTGGCACCTGGAGCCGATGCCGATGTACATCGCCTTTCCACCGAACCGGCACGTCAGCGCGAAACTTCGCGTATTTATCGATTGGGTCGTAGAGTTGATGGCGCAGCATGCGCCTATTATTGATCGGCAGGCATAGACGCACTAATGGATAAGCGAGTGGTTGCGCGAGGGTGCGTCGGCCGCTCTGCCATAATTCTCCCCAGGCGCTCCAGAGCCAATTCGAGCCGCTCAATCAAGCCTTCCAGCAGTACACGGCGGTCAGCCGGCACGTCGCCGTAAGTCTTTATCGCCTCATCCAACTGCTGGCCTGCTTCACGAATCCCTTGGGGCGCGCGTCCGTTGGCGCTCTCTTCAAATCCGCTGGCCAGCGTGCGTAGCAGGTGCTGATGCGCCTCGCGGATTCGCGGGTGCGGTGCATCATCCAGCCGATCACGCAGGCGCAGCGTGGCGGTGCCTACATCCAGCCCGGTCAAGCCAAGAATAAACAGGTGGCGCTGGTCTTCGGGCAGCATGTCGTCGTGCTGGGCCAAGTGAAGAATCCGATCCGCCATATGGCCGCTGAAGCGGGTTTCGGCATCGCGAATCGAGCGCCGCGTTAGTTCATGAATGTCTGTGGAAATGGCGTTGATCAACCGCCGCCGTCTAAGGCGCGTGCCTAGCCCCGGCAGCAGACGAAAGCCCATGACCACGCAGCTAAGCCCGATCACCACGGCCACCACCCGGTTGGTGAAACTATCGAATGAAAAATCCATACCGTTGCCGGGCATGGTCAGCAGAATATTGAAAATCGTAAACGCCAGGCAGTACCCCATCGTGGCCGGGTTAGTGGCGCCCAATAATCCCAAAAAAAGCGGCGTACCAAAGATAAGTGCCAACAGGGGAAAGCCGTTGGCCTGGGAAAGCAGTACATGGCCGAACAGAAAGGCGCTGGGAATCGCTGCCAGCATGCCTTTGTAGAACATCATGGTGATCGCGAGGGGGTTGTCTCGGCTGGCGAAGAAGGCGGAAAACAGGGTGCCCAGCATCATCGCGATCATGGCGCTCTGCCAGGCGGTGACAATCCAAAAAGTCGCCAGTAGCGAGAATACCAGCCCCGAGCGTATAGCGTTGATACTCGCAGCGAGGTGGTCACGGTGCCAGGCCAGCGGCGACGAACGCAGCGTGTGGCTAGCCGGTGAAGCAATCGCTTCGCGGGCGTCGAGCATCACCATGGCGTGACCAATCGATTCACGTAGCCCCAAGCGCAGGCGCCGGTCGAGCGGGGCCAAGCTACTCTCATCATCGTTTTCAAGAACCTGATGGCGTAATCCTTGAAGCGCTTTTCTGGCCTCGGCTACGCCTTTGACATGTTCGGCATCGCGAAAACCTTGGGCGACCTGCCCCGCGAGTTCGATACTTTGCGGGGAGAGCCGGTCGGCGTGGTCGTGCATCAGTTGATGCAGCGCCTGCAGGTTGGCAAAAAAGCGCAGCGTGCGGCGCGTTAATACGTGGGTTGCGCGCACTCGGCCGGGGCCTACCGGGCCTTCAAAACGGGCGGCCTGGCTATCGGTTTCCAGCAGGGTTAATGGCCCGAGGCTACTGCGCAGGGCTTTCTGCATCGCCGGGATATCGTCGCTGGCTTCCAAGCGCAGGGCGGCATGCTCAAAAGCTTCGTTAATCACGCTGTCGGCCTGAGTCGCCAAGTGCGTTCCTACATGGGTTGGCCACAGCAGCGAGCTAACCAGCATGGCACATAGTGCGCCAAGCCCCAGTTCAGTCAGGCGTGCCACGGCGATATCAAAAATCCCGGCGGGCGTGCTACCGCTGGAAATCACCACGATCAGCATCGCGGTCACCGCCGCCATCAAGCAGCCGTAGGTGTAGTTATTGCGCCACAGCGAACCTACATAGGTACACAACATAATCCAGCCGGTTAGCGCGATGAGCGCGGGAACGCGAGCCTGTGCGAACAGCGCCATAATCGCGATGCCTGCCACGGCGCCAATAAAGGTGCCAACCAGCTGGCAGATGCCTTTCTCGACCACCATGCCGCTCATGGGGCGAATCTGCAGAAACGCCGCCGACATCAGCGCCCAGTAGGGGCGTTCAACGTCAAACCAGAGCGCAACATAGAGGGCGAGCATCATCGCCAGGGTGGTCTTGATGGCAAATTTGACCGCCGTGGCATTGGGCATTAAATAGGTGCTAACAAACGGCGACATAGGTTACTCAGGCTGCTCGGCAGCGTTTTCGGCAGGGCGTACACGCACGGTCGCTGTCATGCCGACACTCAGCAGCGTTTCATCAGGAACCTCATCGAGTGAAATACGCACCGGAATGCGCTGCGCCAAGCGCACCCAGTTAAAGGTGGGTTCCACCTGGGGCAGCAACTGCTGGTTTAGGGTTGTATTGCTGTCGGCGATGCCCCGGCCAATACCGACCACTCGCCCATCCAGGTGAGTGTCGCCGTTCATCAGAATCACATCTACTGGGTCGCCCACGTTGATTGAGCTCATTTTGGTCTCTTCAAAGTAGCCCACCACATAGAAGGAGTTCTCAGCAATCAGCGCCATAACCGGCGAGCCGCGATTGACGTAAGTACCCGCGCTAAGCTGTACGTTGAGTATGTAGCCACTGACGGGAGCGGTTATTTGGGTGCGCGCTAAATCAAGCTGGGCACTGGCCAGCTCCGCCTGGGACTGTTGTAAATCGGCTTCGGCAATCCGAGAGTTGATCTGGGCGATCTGCTGGTTTTCCGCGCTGATCGCACGATTGTTACTCAGCTGGTTACGCCGACTCTCTTCGGCACGATTGAGTTCTAATGTCGCCTGGCGATGCTCGACCGTTGCCTGAGCGCTGTCGACCGCCGCCTGATAGCGCGTATTGTCGATGGCAAACAGCGTATCGCCCTGGGCAACATAGTCGGTATCGGCCACTTCAAGCGTGCGCACCCAGCCTGAAACATCGGGGGCAATAGTAACGACTTCGGCGTGAACCCGAGCGTCCCGAGTCCAGGGGGTGTAAAGGTAGTAGCGCCACAGCCAAGCACCAGCGGCAATGGCTATGGCGACTATGATTAAAGTGAGCACAATACGAAGCGAAGGGCGCATCAGCGATTCTCTCAAGGGCTATCTCAAAGGGCTGTTTCAAGGGCTATCTCAAGGGCTTTGAAGCAACACAGTAAACAGGAAGGTAGTGGCTGCTGTAAAAATGACAAACAGCGAGATATCGAACCAAGCCTCGTACCAGAGCGCGTACTCGCCCGCCACCCAGTGCAGCAGCGAGCGAATAGTCAGCGTAGCAATAAAGCCAATGAGCGCGTAGATCAGTAGCGGGCTTAAATAGATGCCACCAACGGCGATTTCTTGAAGACCCATAACAACCTTAAGTGGACTAGCAGTACGAAAATTTAACCACAGCCGGGAACAAATCAGCCGACAGTATAGTGAGAATAAACATAGATTGCCTGGAAAGGGGAACCAAGTGTCATCACTTTAGGGGTGACACTGATGGGGTGCGTGTTTAACCCCGTTGCGGCTGTGTTAAAGTGCTATGACGTCGATTCTCCTTTATTTTCGCTGAATAGTTGATCACTGCCCTTGAGAACAGCCCGTGAGAACAGATAGCCGCCTCTCTCGCATGCTGCATGTGCTGCTGCACATTGCCCGAGAATCTCAGCCGATTACCTCCGAGCAGATTGGTGCCATGCTAGGCACCAACGCTGCCGTCGTTCGACGCACTATGGCCGGGCTTCGTAAGGCGGGGTATGTGAAATCTGAGAAGGGGCACAACGGCGGCTGGCGCATCGCCTGCGATTTGCATAGCGTAACGCTGCTGGATATCCACAACGCCGTAGGCGGGCCGCGGATTTTCGCCATTGGCACGGACCGTGATAACCCGGACTGTGCGGTAGAGCAGGTGGTGAATGCGGCGCTTTTTGATGCCATGCGCGAAGCGGAAGCGCTGCTCATAGACCGCCTGGGAGCAGTCACATTGGCTGAGCTAGCTGAACAGTTTGATGATATTGCGACTCGGAAAGGCTACCAACTGCCGTCGCCTTAACGCTTTACTATCTGCCTAATTCATTCGAACCGTCGTTGTTAATATTGTCATTGACCGCTATGCGCCTTTTATTGTATCAATAAAAGATACATGATATTGGTTTGTTCACTCTTGGCTTGTAAACGCTGGGCGCAATAGGAGGTAGGGTAATGAATTTTGATGCAGTCATTATTGGCGGCAGCTACGCAGGCATGGCAGCAGGGTTACAGCTCGCCCGTGTGCGGCGGAAAATAGTGCTGGTCGATGCAGGACAACCCCGCAACCGGTTTGCCTCTCACTCCCATGGGTTCTTAACTCAGGATGGGGCCTCGCCTGCGGAGATAGCAGCAGAGGCCCGTAGCCAGTTGATGGAGTACCCAACGGTTGAGTGGCGCACGGGGCAAGTAGAGGCGATAGCCGGGCAGGTGGATAACTTTTCTGTCGCGCTGGCCGATGGCAGCACCTATTCAGCACGACGCATCATTCTGGCCGCTGGCGTTACCGATGAGCTTCCAGTGTTGCCGGGGCTCGCCGAGCTATGGGGCAAACACGTTTTCCACTGCCCCTACTGCCACGGCTATGAACTGGGCAAAGAGGGCATCGGAGTGCTGGCCACCTCAGAGCTTGCGATGCACCACGGCTTGATGCTGCCCGACTGGGGCGCAACCACACTGTTTCTAAATGGTGCCTTTGAGCCCAATGCCGAACAGCTGGCGCAGCTTAAGGCGCGCGGCACCCAGGTAGAGTATGGCGCAGCGGCACGTCTTAGTGCGCAAGCAGAGGGCGTTGAACTAGTGATGCAGGATGACCGCGTGTTTCCACTGAAGGGTTTATTTGTTGCGCCACGCATTCACCTTGGCTCGCTGGTAGTGCAACTAGGCTGCGAACTTGAGGAGTCTCCCATGGGTAGTATCGTCAAAACCGATGCAATGCAGGCTACTTCAATCCCCGGCGTGTTCGCCTGCGGCGACGTAGCGCGTGCTGCGGGCTCTGTCACCTTTGCTGTAGCCGACGGCGCCATGGCGGGGCTCTCTACCCATAGAACGCTGATGTTTGGCATTTAACACTTGAAGTCAGGCGTCAATATGTCAGTTACCTCTCAATTAGTTAAATTAGAACTATGCTTTAGTATTAGTGTCGTACTTGCCAACTCTTAGGTGGTTGGAGAAGGCGTTTGTTAATCAAAAAGAAGAAAGCTCGTTCTCATACCGAGGATCGTTGCCTGGCACTGGTACTGGCGACGGCTGCAGGTATTCTCAATGCCATGGCGTTGGGGGCTTTTGGGTTTCTCCCTTCGCATATGAGTGGCAACGCCTCGCAAATGTCGACTGAAGTGGTCAGCTCCGATACCTATGGCTTGTTGTTTTTGGCAGCCCTGCTCTCGGCATTCGTGATAGGTAGTACGCTCGCACGCGTTGCTGTGGTCGTGGGGCAGAAGCTCAGAACCATCTTCTGCCTGATTCTCTTGGTGGAAGGCGTGGCATTGACGGCGGTGTCGGTGTTTGAACTGCTGTTTTATTCGACACGCTTCAACGAGGAAGTACTGATAGCCCTGGGCTTCTTGATGGGGGTACACAACGCGACGTCAACGCAACTCTCAAACGGTCGGGTGAGGTCGACTCACGTAACCGGCACCCTAACGGATGCTGGCATCGCGTTAGGCTCGTTCCTATCGTCCTTGGTGGCACGGGGTGAGGCGACCGACCGCCGTGCTTGCCGAAAGCAACTCTATACGCATTTGACGACGATTTTTTCATTTCTGACGGGGTGTGTCGTCGGATTTGTGTTGTTCAATTTGTTTGGTTTCAAGGCAATGCTGGGACTGGGGGTTGTTTTGATGATCGTTCCCTTGAGCGCAATTGTTATCACAGTGCGTACGGCAAGTAAGTTGATGGACGCCAGAAGAGCCTAACGGGTAGTGACGTCTCATCGCCGGTCGCACAGTTATGACTCACTAAATTGCAGTGGCATCCCCGGTGCCCTCTGCTAATAGCCTGCCTATGGCATTAATGTTGGGTATTTACCAAAAGCGCCAACTGTACTAATGCCCCTACTGCAGCGATAGCCCCCGCGCTCACCGCTAATGTCGAAACGGGCAGGTGTAAGGCAAGCAAAACGCCGCCACTCGCCGCCCCCATCGCGCTGCCTAAATAGAGCGCCGATTCATTGAGTGCGACGGCTAGGTTACCGTCGCCGTGGGTTTGACGTGTACGGATGAGTTCGTTGTTTTGTGGTACCTGAAGCGCCCAACCCACGGCGCCCCAAAGCGCAATTGGCAGTAATGTCAGCAGAGGATGAATGGATGCTGCAAAGGGCAACGAGATGAGCGCTATAAAGAGCAGCAGCATAATCGCCAAGGTAATTACCGGGCCGTTAAATTTGTCGACCAATGGGCCAATCAGAAAGCTGCCCACGACGCCGCCAGTTCCCCATACCCACAAATAACCGGTAATCGACTGAACAGCGCCTGAATCGGTGGCCGCCATAAAAGGGGCGATAAAGGTATACATGCCCAAACTGGCAATGGCGCCTAACAAAGATACCGTCAGAATGGCTATCGCATGAGGGCTTCTCAAAATAGCCAGTTTGCGAGCAAGAGTCAGCGCTTGAGCGGATGGCAGCGCAGGTAGTTTTGCGTGAAGCCCGCCGTAGGCGATGATGCCGAGTACTGCGATAAGCCACATCGCTGACGCCCAACCTAAACGCTCGGCCAGCAATAGGCTGATCGGCACACCCAATACCGTGCCACTTGCCATGCCACCCATAATGATGGCAATCGCTTTACCACGCTGCGATTCGGGCGTGATGGCGGCTGCGGCGGCAATGCCCATAGCAAGATAAACCCCGGCGCCCACGCCTGCGACCGCTCGCCATATAGCGAGGGATATAAAGCTAGTGGCCAGCGCGCTGGCAATGTTAGCCACAATAAAAACAGTCAACGCCACTAGTAAGCCCCAGCGTTGATGATGGCCGGGCAGGAGTGCCACGACGACGGGGGAGCCTAAGCCATAGGCCAACGTAAACGCCGTGACTAACTGGGCCGCCTTGGCGGTAGAGACACTAAAAGCGTCGCCAATAAGTGGAATAAGCCCAGCGGTCACATAAGAGGCCATCCCCAGCGCAAATGCCCCCAGGGCTATTAAATAAACCGATAAACGAGACTGATCAGCCATTACGCTCTCCATGTTAGATAAGGATCGAAAAATCACCGCTAGTTCTGCCAGCGAGAGGCTATTCTGGAGAGGCTTTTAAGGGGGTACAATTTAACTGTTTATGCTATTACTAAAAGTGATAAGTTATTAAAGGTAATAAAATGACTGCTGCCCGAACGCTAACTCGAACGCGGGAAGACTTGGCTGCGTTTCTACGCAAGCATCGCGAGAAAATTGCTCCGGAAGCGGTGGGGCTGCCTCGTGGCCGTCGAAGGCGCACGCCTGGGTTAAGGCGCGAAGAGGTCGCCGCTTTAGCGGGCGTGGGGCTGACTTGGTATACCTGGTTGGAGCAGGGCCGCGATATTAGTGTATCGGCGGCGTTTCTGGACAACTTATCCAAGACGCTCAAGCTGGATGCGGCTGAACGCCGCCATCTGTTCTTGCTTGCCCATCAGCGGCTACCCTCTGAGCTAGGCAAAACCTGGTGCAGCGTGCCGCCGCTGGTGCAAACCTTGATGGACGACCTGCCCACCCGGCCTGCCTATATCCTTAACTTGCGCTGGGACGTGCTGGCCTGGAACGCTGCCGCTGATAAGCTGTTCAGCTTCTCTGCCCATACACCTGAACGCTGCAATATGCTGTGGTTGTTATTTACCGACCCTGCCATGCGTCAGCTGTTATCCCCCTGGGAAGAGCAGGTTTGCCAAATGCTATCCAGCTTCCGACGCGACTTTGCCCGGGCGACCGAAGATCCTGCCATAGAGGCATTGGTGGAAGAGCTAACCAAAGTGGCGCCTGAGTTTAAGGCATGGTGGAAAAATCAGGAGGTCAACGCGCCCTGTCAGGGAGTGCGTCATCTTTATATTGAAGTGCTTGGTTCTGTAGCGCTTGAACACACGTCGCTCACTGTTGATGAAGAGCGGCATCTGCGGCTGGTCTACTATGCCCACAAAGGCACCAATAGCGAGCAGCGGGCTTTTAATGAGTGGGTGGCGGGTTAAATAATGTTGTCTAAGAGTGCAATGTAAGGTGGGCACCGATCTGCCCGAAGGATCATGGCGTGGGTAAAAGACAAACAAGGTGAAAATTGGCTTTGCATTGAAATCCAAAGAAAGGGGGAATGTTTACCGTTGACGCTAGTGCTCTTGTGGCATGCAATGGATAAGCTTAGATCGCCCTTCACCTCTGCAAATACTTCCCTGGTAGCTGTTCTACTAAAAACTCCATAAACAGTCGAGTGCGCTGGGAAAGCGTGGTTTGGCGGTAGTACACAGCATTGACGGCTTGAGTCTGCAGTTGTGTGCAGTCGGGTAATACATCTACCAGTATGCCGTGGCGACGGGGGGAGATGGTCATGAAGTCGGCCAAGCAAACAATACCTTCTCCCGCAATGGCCAGCTCTATCAGCGTGCTGCCGCTGGAGGCCGCCAGCGATGGCGTGATATGTAATAGTTTGCCGTCGGCGCGGAGTAGGGGCCATTGATTGAGATGATCTAGCTGGTTAAACCCCAGCAAGCTGTGCTGTTGAAGATCTTCAATATTTTGCGGTACGCCGTTGCGTTCAAGATAGGTAGGGCTGGCAAGAAGGCGCAGCGGGCTATGGCCGAGTAAGCGTGCGTGCAGTGATGAGTCCTCCAGGCTGCCGATGCGAATGGCCAGATCAACCCGCTGCTCGAGCAGGTCGACAAAGCGATCATGGGTATCCAGCTCCAGCGTAATGCCAGGGTAGCGGGCGCGGAACTCGCCAATCACCGGCACAATCACGAACTGCATAAAACTGGGGGCGGCGTTAACTCGCAGCCTGCCTTGGGGCTGGTTGTGGCGATCCAGCATTGCCTCTTCGGCTTCTTCAACGGCAGCCAGAATATGGCGGCAGTGGTTTAGAAACGTTTCGCCCTCTTCGGTAAGTTCCAAGCGGCGCGTTGTGCGACGTAATAGCGTGGCGCCAAGTTTTTGCTCCAGACGGTTAAGCGTACGGCTAACCCCGGAAACGGTCATGCCAAGCCGCTCAGCGGCGCCGGTGATAGAGCCGCTATCCACGACTGTCACAAATGCTTTCTGTTCTTCAAGGGTGGTTTTCATAAATTGCTTTTCATAGCGCTGCCGTTTGCCTTAGTGAGTGTTTAACATTGTTGATTTAAAATCAAAAGAGTCTTGCTGTTACGTCGCTTCTTTTTCCGCGCTGTTACTCCCACAATACGCGCCATTAACGTCAAACCTACACGGTTAGCTTTGATGATGAACCTCTTTGGGAGAAAGCGTGAGATGAAGATTCTACTGATTAACGGTGGCAAGGCGTTTGCCCACTCTGGCGGCGAGCTCAACAATACCCTGCATGGCGTGGCAGTGAGTACGTTGCAGGAAATGGGGTATGAGGTGCGCGAGACGGTGATTGATCAAGGCTACAATCTTGAGACCGAAGTGCAGAACTACCTATGGGCGGACACCATTGTGTATCAGATGCCTGGCTGGTGGATGGGCGCGCCATGGATCGTCAAACGTTACATTGATGAAGTGTTCACAGAAGGCCACGGTTCACTCTACGCCAGCGATGGCCGCTCGCGGCAAGACCCCACTAAGCAGTATGGCAGTGGCGGCTTGCTGCAAGGGCGCCGCTACATGCTGTCGCTGACATGGAATGCCCCTTTGGAAGCCTTCGACGAGCCGGACAATTTCTTTGAGGGGCGTGGTGTGGACGGTGTTTATTTCCCATTCCACAAATCGCAGGAGTTTATCGGCCTAGAGGCATTGCCGACCTTTATCGCCAACGATGTGATGAAGATGCCGGATGTCGATCGCGACAAAGCGGCTTATCGTGCCCATCTTCGCCAAGTACTTGGCTAAACTGCTTGGCTTAACGTAGTTAATTCGGACAAGCCCACCTCGCGAAGTGGGCTTTGCTTGGCTGATTTATCTGACCTAGCGATCCCGATCCAAGCTTTGCACCGTCAAATCCAGCGCTTTGTACATATCCAACCGGGCGGAAAGGCCGATATCCGGGTGATTCAGCTCGTTGGCCCGCTCCGATGGCAATATCGGCGCAGTTAGATCATCCGCATCTGTCGGCTCGAAATCGTACTCTTCACCGATCGTCATGGCGCTGCGGCGAAGCAGCATGCGTAACTGCGCCGGGGTAAGTTCTGGGTCAATTGACATCATTGCCGCTAATAGGCCGGCCACCAGCGGGGTCGCGTAGGATGTTCCGCAATGGGCTTCGCCTTGCTCACCTTCGATTAAAGAAGAGCCCCGCACACAGGCCGCTGCGGTGATATCCACACGCATATCGATATTTGACGCGTTACGTTTGACCACATAGCGGGGGTCGTCCACCTGCACATCTTCATCGCTGCGCTCATGCCCACCCACGACAAACAGTTGGTCGGTAATAAAAGAAGAGGGCAGGCGATAATCGTCACTTCCCGAAAATGACGACGCGTTGCCTGCAGAGTTCACGACCACTACATCGGGGTGTTCGCGGCGCAGCCATAAGAAGAACTCTTCGAGCAGTTCTTCGTAACCGCTCATGGCGATGCCGGAACGCACCAGTGAATCGATTTCCTTCCCGTTAACGTCGATTGCCCCTACGCGGTGAATTCCCCAACTCCAATTGAGTACGCGTACTCCGTCCTCTACCAGATTGACTGAAGCAGCAACATTCGCCGTTATGCCTGCATCTGAGTTGCGATCCACAATCACGTCGAAGCCAGGGCCCACATCGTCCAACCCGCGTAAAAAACCACTATTGCCGCCGCCATTCCAGGCTGCGGCATATACCCCAGCGACCGTTGTGCCATGCCCATCGGGCTTAGCTGCGTCGCGGGCGTAAACGCAGGTTCTAGACGACCCAGTGCGACAGTTACCCAGGTAATCGGTAAAATCCGGCGCGTCGAAGTCCACCTCTCGCTCGATAACGCCAATACGCATAGGCTGCGTCTCGATATCCCCGCCGTGGCCCTGACGTGATAAGCGGCGCTGGTAATAGTTCACGGCATCCAGAAAACGATTCGACGCCCACTCCTGATTATCTGCAGCGGGCGGCTTTTCCGTTTCGCTCTCAATGCTCTCTTCTGCCCCCGACTCTTCGACCACCACCGCATCCACGCTCACTTCGCTGCCTAGCCTAAGTACCAGCGCGTCGCGCTCTTCCAGGTTGCTGGCGGGCAAGCGCAACTGATAGGTATTGAGCGGTGGGATCATACCGACGACTTCGGCGTCGTACTTCTCTGCCAAACGCTGGGCCTCCTCGGCACCGTCGTGGCTCTCTTCAATAATCAGGCTGATCAGATCCACGTAGGTGGTGATGCCATCCATGTTCTTCGCCACCTCTTGATCGGTGGCGGCTACTACGTGGCTGCCGTTAAGGCTGAGCCAAACCGGGTTGCTGGACTGCTCACGCTGCTCAAACCACAGTGGGCCGCTTTGCGCATCAGCGCTGCTGATGCTTACACGCACCTGGTCGTTGTCGCGGGTGATGTCATCTGGCTGAAGTGCTGTACCGTTCAGCTTTATCTGAAAGTCGTTGTTCTCAAGCCCACTGACGCGAAGACAGAACTCCTGCATATCCAATTGCAGTAGATTGCCACAGCGCTGCAGTTGCTCGATGCGCAAAGGCTGTTCTTCGTTTGCAGACTGCTCAGCAACCGCGGTAGATCCGATCAACATTAATGCCAGCGCTGAAACCAGCCGCCCAGCACCCAAATACGTTGCTGCCATATGACTACTCCAAACGCTATCCGATTGATTGCACACAGCATAAACGCATTAGCTGAACAGAACATGAACCCATTTGGTACGAAAGGGTATCTATTGAGGCTTTAACGGCTAAAACGATAACGCAGTTTAGGCAGGGAGCGGGCAACAGGCGGCAGGCGGGTGGCCATAATCAGCGCAGCCATAGCGGCATACATTGCCCACTCTTGCATATCGGCGCGCACCACCCAGAAGAAGTGCAGCAGCACCAGCCCCAAAATGGCGTAGGAGAATTTGTGCAGCGGCTTCCAGCGTTTGCCTAGGCGCTTCATCGACCACTTGTTAGACGTCGCTCCCAGCGCGGCAAGGCCGATCAGCGCAATCATACCGACGATAATATACGGGCGCTTGATGATCTCACTACCCAGCAATGCCCAGTTAAGCCCCAGAATAAACAACGCGTAACTGAGCATATGTAGGGTGGCGTAAGCCAGCGACCAAAGCCCTAACTGGCGCCGGATCAGCGCAAAGCCTTTCCAGCGGGTGAGCTTGGTCAGTGGGGTAAGGCTAAGGGTGAATAGCAGCAACCACAGCGCGCCAATGCCGATATTCAATAGCAGGTAGCGCCCCGGTTCGGGGCCTGCGGCGTTATTCGCCACCTGCCAGCTCCAAAACAGTAGCGGTGCTAGCGCCGCCAGAAATACCGCGACGCGCCAGGCTAGCCATTTGTGCTGCGTTGCCATCAGTAGTTCTTCCTCAAATCTAACCCCGCATACATCTCGGCGACTTCGTCGGCGTAGCCGTTAAACATCAAGGTATCGATGGTGTTGGGGTTGAACAGGCTGTTAGGCAGGCGCCGCTCGGTGGCTTGGCTCCAGCGGGGGTGGTCTACCTCTGGGTTAACGTTGGCATAAAAGCCGTACTCATCGGCGGCAATCTGCTGCCAGGAGTTGACCGGCTGCTCTTCTACCAGCGAGATGCGCACAATCGATTTGATACTCTTGAAGCCGTACTTCCAGGGCACTACCAGCCGTAGGGGCGCGCCATTTTGGTTAGGTAGTTCGCGGCCATACATGCCCATGGCCAGCAGCGTTAGCGGGTGCATGGCTTCATCCAGGCGCAAGCCTTCCACGTAGGGCCAGTCGATGATTGAGAAAGAGGAGCGCTGGCCACGCATCTGATCCGGGTCTACCAGGGTTTCAAAGCGTACGTACTTGGCTTTGCTGGTGGGGTCGGCGCGCTTGATGATTTCCGCCAGCGGAATGCCCAGCCAGGGGATGACCATCGACCACGCCTCGACGCAGCGCAGGCGGTAAATGCGCTCTTCAAACTGCGAAGGCTTGACGAAGTCCTCTAGGGCAAAACGCCCACCGTTATTGACTTCGCCATCGACTACCACACTCCATGGCTCTGTTTGTAGGCTACCCGCATGGCGGGCGGGGTCGCCCTTGTCAGTGCCGAACTCGAAAAAGTTGTTGTAGCCACTGGCGTCATCAAAGGGGGCGATTTTATCTTTGTCTGGATCGCTAGGGGTAATGGCCCGCCATTGGGTCTCGCTGATTTTCTCCTTTAACCAGGCTGGCGCATCGCCTTCAGGCACGTCCGAGTAGTCGGCGTTGGCACGGGCGTGACCGGATAGGGCAAGCCCGGCACCTAGGCCTGCCACACCGCCCATAAAGCGCCGCCGGGAGAGGTAGATAGATTCCGGCGTGACATCGGATTCGTGTAAATCACTCGGTTTGGCAATCTTTATTAGCATTGGGTGTCTCCACTAAGGCCTTTGTGGGTAGCATATGGGTGAATGCAGCATTCGATATTAATGGGTGTAGTAAGTTCGCCAAAACTTACACAAAACCCTTACGTTTTAAATTGAGCCGGTCGGGGTAGCTTGATTGCCCCTTAGGTGAACTGTTGATAAGGAGTTCGTGTTCAGATGATCGAAGCCCGGGGATTGACCCGTATTCCTCTGCGTAATGCCGTCTTTGTTGCCTGCCTGATTCTGCTGTTGGTTTCGCTGGTGGGGGTGGTGTTCTCTTTAGCATGGCTTTGGGGCGTGGCGATCTTTGGCATGCTGGCTGGGCTGGGGCTTTATGATCTACGTCAAACGCGGCGAACTGTGAGCCGTAACTATCCTGTTCTGGCCCATTTTCGCTATGTTCTCGAGTCTATTGGGCCGGAAATACGCCAGTATTTTATTCAGTCCGATCTTGACGAACGTCCATTTTCCCGTGAGCAGCGTGCCGTTGTATATCAGCGTTCTAAAAATGAGAGCGATAAAAAGCCTTTTGGCTCGCTACTGGATATGTATCAGCCGGGGCATGAGTGGATCAACCATTCGCTCCTCCCTTACGCTATTGAAAACGCGGACTTCCGTGTGCACGTTGGCGGCAGTCATTGCAGTCAACCTTACCTGGCAAGCGTACTGAATATTTCTGCGATGAGCTTTGGTTCGCTTTCGAGCAACGCCATTGAAGCGCTTAATGCAGGGGCGTGTAAGGGTGGTTTCTATCACGACACTGGGGAGGGGTCGATCTCCCGCTACCATCGCAGGCACGGTGGTGATTTGGTCTGGGAAATAGGCTCTGGCTACTTTGGCTGCCGTCACGACGATGGCTCGTTTAACGAGGAGCGCTTTGCCGCCAACGCCTGTGACGATCAGGTGAAGATGATCGAAATCAAGCTTTCCCAGGGCGCTAAACCGGGTCATGGCGGCATACTGCCAGCGGCCAAGGTAACTGCCGAAATTGCCGAAGCGCGGGAAGTGCCCATGGGGCAGGATGTCATTTCCCCTGCTGCTCACTCGGCCTTTTCGACGCCGTTGGAGTTGATGGGTTTTATTGCCCGCCTGCGTTCACTTTCGGGTGGTAAACCGGTCGGCTTCAAGCTGGCGATTGGCCACCCCTGGGAGTGGTTTGCGATCGTAAAAGCCATGCTGGAAAGCGGTGAGCGGCCTGATTTTATAGTTGTGGACGGCGGCGAAGGGGGAACCGGCGCGGCGCCGCTGGAGTTTATTAATCGTATGGGGGTGCCGTTAACCGAAGCCGTTACGCTGGTGCATAACACCCTGGTGGGAGTCGGGCTACGCGAGGAGATTCGTATTGGTGCGGCGGGCAAAATCATGTCCGGTTTTCACATCGCCCGAACCCTGGCGCTAGGGGCGGATTGGTGCAATTCGGCCAGGGGGTTTATGTTTTCACTGGGCTGTATTCAGGCACTTAACTGCCACTCCGACAAATGCCCCAGCGGCGTAGCTACGCAAGACCCCAATCGCAGCCGCCATTTGGATATTGCCGATAAAACATCGCGGGTCTACCACTTCCACCGTAATACCTTAAAAGCGCTGGCGGAAATGCTGGGCGCCGCAGGCCTCAGCCATCCTAGTGAACTGGGGCCTGAGCACATTATCCGACGTGTCTCGGAAAACGAGATTCAGTCCTACGATCAGATATTCACTTTCTTAAAACCCAATGAACTGCTCAATGCAAAGTGCGAGCACACGGTATTCAAGCACTATTGGGAAAATGCCCGAGCCGACTCCTTCCAGCCGCCTGCGCAGATTGCTCGGCTGCGCTTTACTAAGTTGGAGTGATTGTGGCGCTTAGCCTAGATTCCTGTGTTTCCACTGCGCTGTTTAGAATGGAGCCCCCATGGCCTCTACCCGCTGTGAACTGATATTACTGATTGAGCAGGGAGTGATACCGCCTGAACAGATGACGCGCGCAGTGCAAGCGTCTGGGTTACACCCTTCTCCCCGCGCCTGGGCGGTGTTTATTGATCGCCTGCTGCTGTGGCTAGGCGGCTTGGCGCTGGTCTTCGCGGTGCTGTTTTTCGTGGCTTACAACTGGGCAGAAATGGGGCGCTGGCTGCGCTTTGGGATGGTGCAGGCAGCAATGGTGTTGGCGGTGGGCATCGCTGTTTGGAGCAAAGCCACTCCTACGGTTAAGCGGGTAGCACTAACGACTGCTTCGCTGCTGGTAGGCGTTCTGCTGGCGCTATTTGGGCAGGCCTACCAAACCGGTGCCGATCCTTGGCAACTGTTTTTTAGCTGGGCGGTGCTGACGCTGCCCTGGGTATGTGTGGCGCGCTTTGAGCTGCTCTGGGTGCTGTGGCTGGGGTTACTTAATCTGGCTATTGGGCTCTATTTTCGTACCTGGGGAGGGCCCTTTGGCGTTTTGGCCAGTAGTGAGGCCGCGCAGTGGGGGCTCTTTATACTCAACACCCTGGTCTTGGCAGCCTGGGAGTGGGGCGCCCGTTTCCAGAACTGGCCACGGCAGTGGGCGTTACGCTTGTTGGCGCTAGGCAGTGGAGTGCCGATAACGCTGTTAATGATGACGCTGATCGTCGATTCAGGCCTCTCGTGGTCGCCAGTGCTGGCGGCTTACCCGCTCTGGCTGGCCGCGCTATATGGCATTTACCGCTACTGGCGGCCTGATCTGTTTATGATCGCAGGGGGCTGTATTTCGCTGTTAACAGTGGCCACGCTACTGCTTGCTAGGCTGTTGCTCTGGGAGGGTGATTGGCAGGAGGGAAGTCTGATGCTGATCGCCATCGCGGTGCTGGCTATGGGCGCGGGAGCGGTGGTTTGGCTGAAGCGGCTGCATCAGGAGATGTTCCAGTCATGAACAGCATTAATGATTTAAAAGCCAGGCTGAGCCAAGTGGGTATTGCTTTACACGAGCCAGCAACCCCTGCACCGCTGGAAACACCCTGGTTTGTGCGCGTGCTGCAGGCGTTTGCTGGCTGGCTGGCGGCGCTGTTTCTACTCGGCTTTATCGCCATGGGCGTGGTGTTCGTGGTGGAGAGCCCGGCAGGATCGTTAGGTCTGGGGATGGCGATGATCGGCGCGGCTTATGGGCTATTTCGCAAAGCTCGCAGTGATGTGCTTGAACACTTGGCGCTGGCGGTGAGCCTGGCTGGTCAATTGCTAGTGGCTTGGGCAGCGATAGAGTTCTGGAGTGAATCCACTTATCCACTTTGGTCACTGCTAGGATGGTCACTATTTGGCTTGCAGGCTTTACTGGCACTGGTAATGCCGAGCCTCCTTCACCGCACGTTTTCCACCTGTGTCGCCAGCTTGGCGCTTTATATGGCGCTAGCGATGAGCGCGATGGCGTTATTGGCGAGTGGGCTCGTGCTGTTGGCGCTGACGCTACTCTGGCTAAATGAGTTTCGTTGGCCTGGGCGTATTCGGGTCGTACAGGCATGGGGCTATGGTTTGTTATTAGGCCTGTTGGTGATGCAAGGATTGGCGCATAGCGGCCAGCCGTTAGTCTTCTGGTTTGACGCCCATAGCGCCTGGGGCCTGGCATGGTTGGCCCCTTGGTTGAACGCCGTGCTGGTAGCGCTCTCTCTGGCGCTGCTGCTGTATAAAGTTGCGCAATCCAAACCTCATTGGGCTTTCTATCTAAGCCCGATCGCGTTGCTGTTGTTCAGTTTCTATGTGCCTGGCGTGGGGCAGGGTCTGGTCGTTGTTTTGTTAGGGTTTGCGATAGGCCATCGTCTAGTGATGGGCCTTGGGGTATTTTCGCTGCTGGTGGGCATTGGCAGCTATTACTACTGGCTCGACGCGACGCTATTAACCAAGGCGCTAACCCTGCTGGTTATCGGTGGCGTGCTGCTCACACTACGTTTGGCGCTACACAAGTGGTTGAGTATAGAGAGAAGTATGTCGTCGCCTTCTGAGGGAGGGGGCGTTAAATGATATTGAAAGCCAAGCGCAATCGTTGGATCCTACTCATCGCTACTGTGGTCGTGCTGGCAGTGGTGAACGGGGCTATTTGGCAGAAAGAGCGCCACCTGGCAGAGGGTGAAATCGTTTACCTGGAGCTTGCGCCAGTCGACCCGCGCTCATTGATGCAGGGCGACTATATGGCGCTGAACTTCGCGCTAGGAAACCAAATTCACAACGCACTGTTTCAACAAGATGAATCTCTGCCATTAACCAACAAAGCAAGCAACGGCTACGTAGTTGTGCGCTTGGATGAACAGCGTATCGCCCACTTTCAGCGCTTGGATGGTGGTGCCTCGTTAGCAGACAATGAACGTCAATTGCGCTACCGGCTGCGCAGCGGTCAGGTACGCTTCGCCACCGATGCGTTCTTCTTCCAGGAGGGCCACGGCGAGCGCTACGAGGCTGCCCGCTACGGGCAGTTTAGGGTGAATGACCAGGGCGAGCCGCTGTTGGTTGCTTTATACGATGATGAGCTTAACCGGTTAGGCGAAATAACTAAGTGATGCCCGCCTTAACGCCCCTACGCCTTGCACCTTCAAGCAAGGTAGGCTGTACTTTGTCCTCCCACTGACACGGATTGCCCAGTAATAACGCTGGGTTGGCTCGGCGACGGAGCTGTCGGTGGTTAGCAAATTGGCCCACTTAAATGAATAAGGCATATATGAAAGCACAAGGCTCGTGGCTCGTATGGGGTGTGTTGGTGCTGGTACTCACCTTTTCCAGCCTATGCGCGGCGCAAACTCAAGGAGGAGAGAGCGAGGACAGTCGGTGGTTTACGGTTGACTCGCTCAATACAGGGCTTGGCGAGGCTCCTGAAGAGGCCGTCCGGGTAACACCAAGGGAGTCGATCAGGAGTTTTCTGGAGCTGACGGGGCAGGAGGAGTATGAGGCCGCTGCCCATATGCTCAACCTTGCCGAATTCCCAGCAGGCGAGCAGCGCGAGCAGGGGAGTGAGCTAGCTCGACAACTGGCAGAGATTTTCCAACGCGGTGAGTGGCTGAGTGTTTCTGATCTGCCCGGCCGGGAAGATGCGGTGATTGAAGAGTCTTCGGGTGAAAATCCGCGCGTCGGTGAGACACGTCGTAATATCGAAGTGTCGTCCTTAAAAGCCGATGGGGAAACCTACGATATTCGGCTGGGCCGTTACCGCGTCGGTGAACAAGAGCCAGTCTGGCTAATCATGCCGATCAGCGTGTCATACATTCCCGTGCTTTATGAACAATACGGCCCCTCGATGCTGGAAAGCTATATCCCCAAGCGTCTCCAGGGGTCATTTGGCATCTTGAAGATTTGGGAGTGGATTGCTATTCCACTTTTCTTGATCTTCGTTGGCATGGTTGGGTGGGCGATTCACCGTTTGATTGGTTTGATATCGAAATGGCTGCCTTCAGGGATATCGAGCATTTTTGCCAGTCAAATCGGTACCCCCGCCGCGCTTATTGCGATGTCTCTAGCCACCCAAATGTTGCTGGATTATGTGGTGTCGTTTTCGGCCGTGGCCACGACCACTTTCCGGGTACTATTGATCACTGTTTTGGCTTGGGCTGTCGGCACGATTTCATTGCGTTTGGTGGATACCATCATGCTGCGTTTGACGCGGCGTATTGTCGGCGAAATCGATGATACCAAGCCCCGAGACCAGCGTAGGCTGCTGACCTCCCTATATGCGCTGCGACGTCTTATTATTTTGATCACCGTGACCGGTGTTTCCATCTACATTCTTGGGCAAATTCAGCTCTTTGAATCACTTGGCTTATCCATCCTGGCTTCTGCCAGTGTATTAGCGGTACTAGTAGGTGTTGCGGGCCAGGCGGTATTGGGCAATATTTTGGCGTCGTTTCAACTATCGTTTGCCAAGCCCATTCGTATTGGCGATCTGGTGATTTTTGAAGATCAATGGTGCTACGTAGAAGGCATCTTTTATACCTTCATTCGCTTAAGAACCTGGGACGAGCGGCGTTTGATCGTGCCCGTCACGTACTTTACGTCCAAGCCGTTCGAGAATCTGTCGGTCAAGAGTACCAAGATGTACCGATTCCTGGAGATGAGCCTACATTTGAGCGCCGATATTGGCATAGTAAGGGATAAGTTTATTGAGTTTGCCAAAGAAGAAGATAGCGTTATAGAGCACCACAAATTGCTGTGCTACGTGACCGCGCAAACGGGTACCGCACAAACCGTCTCTTGTTACCTAATGACCTCAGACCCAATGGCGGGCTGGGCGGCCGAAATGAGTGTAAGAGAAAAACTGTTGGCCTTTATTCGCGATAACCATCCCGAGTGGTGGCCAAGAGAGATCGTGGTCATCAGTCACAACGATATCGCCCGTGGGGCGCAAGGTAAGCACTCTTCCGGCACGGATAGTGCTGAGGTAAAACCATCGGAATAAAATACTGCTATGCAGCGTCAGACGGCGCTGCTTTCTCGTAAATAACAATAAAGAGGAGTGACTACGCACGCGCTCGTTGAACAAGCGACTGGGCACTGGGTTTATCTTGCCCCTCTTCTTAGCGACCCATACACAGAAGCTGAATACGATGTCCAGGTTGAAGCACTGGATGAAATTCTTGATCTCGTCGGCGAAGATGAGTCCCAACCCCTTGCCAGCTTGGCGAGTAGCTTTGGCGGGCACGGCACTAAATGAAACCATTTGCTTGACCACCTAGATAAATAGGAAAATTGTGCTCAGTGAGTGAATGAGGAACTTTTTTGCTATTATTGATGAAAATCCATCTCTCAGAGGTGCGCCATGCCAACCCTTACTCAAACAAAGCCCACCCCGGAAATGGTGCTAGCTAAAGCAGTTTTGCGTGCTGCTGAGCAATTGGGGTTATCGCAGTCTGATTTGGCAGAGGTGCTAGGCGTACACCGCACGACTATTACCCAACTTAAAAAAAGCCTGAAGCTTGACCCGAACTCTAAGCAGGGTGAACTAGCTCTGCTGCTTATTCGCTTGGCTCGAGCATTATTCGCTCTTACCGGAGGCGACCAAGCATGGATTAAGCATTTTATGCGAACATCCAACCGTGTTACTGGTGGCATCCCGGCCGAGCAGGTAACACGGTTGGAGGGGCTGTTTGCGGTACTGAGATTCGTGGATGGTATGCGGGGTAAAGTGTGAGTGTGTGGGAAGCCTGTGGCGGCGAGCGAAATATTGAGCCTATTTCCGGAACCCTTTATCGACTGGTGGAAAGTCAGGAGCAAGTCGCAACGCTTAGCTATGTCGACACATTAGAAGAGCAGGAGATGCTTGAAGCACTGCTTGAAACTGCTAAACCACCTTACCCTGAACAGGAGCGAGACCTGCACTATCTTCTAAAAACCCCTTTTCGGTATCCCCCTCTCAAATGGGGGGCACGTTTTGGCCGTGTGTTTGAGCCAAGTATTTTCTACGGTGGTAAGGGCATTGCTACCACTCTCGCTGAATCTGCCTACTACCGACTGGTTTTCTGGTACTCCATGGAAGGTGAGCCCGTTACCGCCTCGCTGCGCTCAGAGCACACACTCTTTTCTGTAGACTATGCCGCTAAACGGGGAGTGAGGCTATACGCAGGCTCCTTTGTCGACCACCTTGCGATACTGAAACATCCAGTTGATTACGCCCCCTGTCAGCAATTGGGTAGCGCAATGCGTGGGGCAGGCGTTGAGGCGTTTGAGTACGCCTCCGCAAGAGATGTTCAGGGTGGTGCGTGCGTGGGCTTGTTTACACCTGAAGTGTTCGAACAGCATGAGCCAACCGACATGCGTCCATGGCTTTGCGTAACCAATGCCGATCAAGTGTCGTTCAAATGCAAAGATGCACTTGGTGTGTATACCTACTATCTCAATGACTTTCTGTATAACGGTGTGTTGCCGCTTCCTGCTTAGATGACAAGATTGGCACTTGTTGATGATTAACACATTGTTGGTAGAAAGAGTTATGACAAAAAAACGCGAAGGAGTGGTTGCCTAAATGCCATTAAATATCGTGCAGCGCGCACTACCCGGCTGGGGTGTCACTTATAGTCCGCCGGGCGATGGCCCCTTTCCAGCTATTATGCTGCTGCATGGGTCTGAAGGCGCGTGGGCAGGGTGGAGCCACCGGGACGCGATGCTATTCGCAGCGCATGGTTTCCTCGCATTTCCCTATGGCTACTCAAGCGGCGGCAATGCCTGGAACGCGGGGCATATTATCGATTACCCGCTCGAACGCAGCGTGGAGGCGTTTAAAGCCCTACGAGAATTCCCGTTCGTTGATGAACAAGCAGGGCTTTATGGTCTTTCACGCGGCGCCGAGCACGCGTTATTGCTCGGCTCACTGATGGCAAGAGATAAGATCGAAGGAGCGCCAGATGCTATCGCGGCTCATAGCCCGCCCGATGTGGTGTGCGGTGCCTTTGATGCGCGCAGCTTTCGCGATGCGGGGGATCCAGGCTGGCAAGCTTGGGATGTCAGTAAGCGCGCCTGGACATGGCGTGATAGTCACGAAGGCTTGCTGCCGACCACACAGATCGAAATTGAACGCTACCCTGGGCCGCTGTTTCTTTCCCATGGCACGCAAGACCGAATGTGGTCGGTTGAGATGAGCAGGCGCCTGGAAAAACGCCTCATTAAGAATGGCCTCAGCCCGGAAGTGCACTACTACGAAGGCGAGGATCATATACCCAGCAGCGCTGGGCAGAATAAACATTACGAGCTGCTTCTGGAGTTCTTTTCAAAGCACCTTTAATGCCTGAGTTCATTGAACAAAGACTCAGTTTTCTCCCACCCAAAAGAAGCCCCACTTGGCTGCTAAGAGGGGCACACTGGCATAGTGTTTCTGTTCTTTAGCGCTAATTAGCATCTTCTAAATGCGCCTGAGCCAAACGTTTCGCCCCGGCAAAATCCGCTTTTCCAGAGCCAAGATGCGGAATGCTCTCTACTGTAAGCCAGTGGCTGGGGATCATCATGGGGGGCGTGCCGTTGGCGAGCATAGTGGACTTAACGGTTTTGGCGTCTAGCGCTGTTTCTGATAGCAGCACTATGCGCTCACCTTTGCGGCTATCGGGAATGCTAACCGCCATCAGCGCCGTATCTGTATCCTCCAGGGCCGCTTTAACTGCCCCTTCAACCGCGCTGAGACTGATCATTTCACCGCCAATCTTGGCGAAGCGGGCGTAACGGTCAATCAGGGTCAAAAAGCCATCTTCATCTATATAGCCTTTATCCCCTGTGATGTACCAGCGGTGGCCATCGGCCTCGTGGAGCGCTTTGGCCGTGCGCTTGGCGTCATTGAGGTAGCCCTGCATGATCTGCGGCCCGCTGATCAATATCATGCCCGCCTCGCCGGTGGGCAGCTCTTCAAAGCTCTCCGGGTCGACGATTTTGAAGCTGGTACCGGGCAGCGGCATACCCACGGTGCCTACTTTGCTGCCCCGCTGCACCTGCTGATAGTGAACGCCCATGGCATCGGGAAGGTTGACGGAAGCAACGGGAGCGATTTCGGTGGCGCCGTAGCCTTCATAAATGGGCTTGTGGAATTTCAGCGCGAAGTCGTTACGCACGTTGTCATCGAGCTTCTCTGCCCCTGCGACTACGATTCTCAAGCTCTCCAGCATCAGCGGATGCACCTTTGTGCTGCGTACAAACAGCCTTAAAAAGCTGGAGGTGCCAAACATGATAGTGGCTTTGTGCTTGGCAATAGCGCCCGCGATGCCGGGGGCATCGGTCGGATCGGCGTGGCACACCAGCGGCAGCCCTTCAATCAGTGGTAGCAGCTGGGTAACCGTGAGGCCAAAGGCGTGAAACAGCGGCAGTGAGCCCATTACAACGTCATTGCTCTGGGTATTGAGCACGTCGGAGGTCTGCTTGATATTGGCCATCAGGTTTCGGTGGCTCAACATCACGCCTTTGGGTTCGCCTTCGCTTCCGCTTGAGAACAGGATGGCGGCGGTGGCATCGGCATCGTGACTGTGGCAGAAGCAGCGCTGTAGTAGCCACGTCGGCAATACTCTCACCGCGAGCCAGGTACTCAAGCGCTCAGCATGGCCAATCGTGGTCTGCAGGTCTTCTAAAAAGACCACCTGCTGCTCACTGAGCAATTGGGTAACGTTGAGCCCGCGCTGCTCAAGCTTCTTCACAAAGCGCTGTGAGGTGAACACGGTGGCGATTTCCGCCTGGGAAAGGGCGGACGTCAACGCTTCTTGGTCGGCGGTGTAATTAAGATTCACCAGCGTTTTACCTGCTAGCAGTGTGGCCATATTGGCGATAACCCCGGCACTGCTGGTAGGTAGCAGTAGGCCAACGTTCTGCCCAGGGTTGAGCTTGCGAATACGTTTTGCCATCAGCAGGCTGGCGGTGAGCGCTTGGCTTGCGTTGAGTGGGCGGCCCAGCGTATCCGCCAGGGCAAGGTCGCTAGGGCGGCGCTTAACGCTTTGAATCCAGGCGTTAGGCAGGGTGGGTAGCGCACCCATGGCCCGGTGCCAGGAACGGGTAGCCTGCTCAAAAATACGCCGTTTAAGCACATCAGCGGGGGTATCTTTAGGCAGCGGCTTGCCAAAGGCGACCACTACCGAACGGTGCAGCGGCGCGTTGCGTAGCTCTTTTAATTTGCTGGAGGAGCGGGAGAACTGGCTGCCCCACAGGCCGCGTAGGTAGAAAGGCACGATTTTTACATCGGGGTTAGCCATTTCACAGGCGCGCTCATAGCCGCGGCGAAATTCGCCCAGTTGGCCAGTGCGGCTAATCGCCCCTTCTGGAAATAGGCACACTACCTCGCCCGCGTTGAGTTGTTCAGCGACATCGGCCAGGGCTTTTTCGGCACCACTGCCACGCTCGATGGGAATACAGCCCAGGGATTTTAAGAACCAGTTGAGGTACCAGCGCTGGTAAACCGATCTAAGCATGACAAAGCGTACCGGGCGGGGGCTGGCGATCTGTACCATGGCCCAATCCACCCAGCTGATATGGTTGCCCAATAGCAGCACGCCTCCCTGGGCAGGCAGGTTCTGCAAGCCATGTACATCGACCCGGTAGCGGCGTGTCAGCAGAAAGCTCAACAGAAAGCGCACCAAACTCTGTGGCAGCTTAATAATGGTGTAGCCGCCGCCGACCATCGCCACCGTGGCGATGAGTAGCAGCAGGTAGTGGCTATCAACACCTGCCAGTGCGAACAGCGCCGTGAGCAGCAAAAAGCCCAACATGGCGATGTTTTGAATCCAGTTATTGGCGGCCAGCACGGTGCCTAGCTCGTTGTCGGCGGCGTGAAACTGAATCAGGGCGTTAAGTGGCACAATAAACAGCCCACCCATCATGCCGATAAACACAAAGTTCAGCGCTTGGCCAACAGGCGTGGTTAACAGCGGTAGGCACCATAAACCCACGGCCACCCCGACGGCACCGACGGGAATCAAGCCCGTTTCTATGCGGTTATGTGAAAGCTTGCTGGCAAGCATAGAACCCAGCGCAATCCCGATACCGCTAGCGGCTAGAATGCCTTGCAGTACCAGGGTGTTATCAATACTGAGGGCATCTTTGGCATAAGCGGGGAAGGCCGCCAGCAGCACTTGGCCCACTGACCAGAACGTGGCAAGGCCGATAATGGAGAGCCTGATGACAGGCTGGCGAGCGATAATCCGCAGATTGTCTTTTAGGGCAGTGCCCTTGATGTAGCGCTGCCAGGTTAGCGGTGTGTCTGACCGAGTGGTGTGATCAAGCGGAAGGCGGTAAAGCGCCAACATCTGTAGGGCACTATTGAGCACCAGCAGCCAGCCCAAAGGGGCTATTTGGCGCAACAGCTGCGCTGGGGTTTGATCCTCCGGTGAGACCCAGGTCTCAAATAGCGCGGTAAATGCCACAGTGCCTGCCAGAATGGCGCCAATCGTAACCGCCTGGATCAGCCCGTTGGCTTCCGCCAAACGCGGCTTGCCAAACAGCCCTTTTACCAAGCCGTATTTGGCTGGGGAGTAGAACGCTGATTGAATCGCCAGCAGCAGTGTCATCGCAAAGGCCAGCCAAAACCAGCCTTGGTAGTAGGCAGCGGTGATGCCCAGTGACACCGCCACGGCGGCCCAGGCTGATGCGCGCAGAACGCGTACCTTGGGGTAGCTGTCTGCCACATGGCCCGCCGGGCTAAACAGTAAAATAAACGGCAGCAGGATAAGCCCGTTGACCAGTGCGGTGAGCACGACCTGTGCTTCACCGTCGTAACTTTTGAAGATGGTGTTCTGAATGACGATCTTGTGCCCCAAATCTACAAAGGCATTAAGAAAGATGGCGATCAGGTAGGGCAAAGCACCCTTGATATGTAGCAGTCGTTGCATGGTTGTGTAGCCTTATAAGTCCCTGTAAGTAGTCGCACTTTCTAAGCAAGGCTTACTGGTTGCAACTCATTTGCACAAAGTTGTGTTATAGGTGCTGGTTGGTATCATTATTTGCTACTTTTTATGTGTAGTGCACCTTCATTCTGCTTACGAGATTACTATGTCCCAAGCCGATTCGCTGATTGAAACGCTAAAACGCCAGCTGCGCGCTCAGGGTAAAACCTATGCCGATGTCGCTCAGTGGCTGGCGCTGAGCGAAGCCTCCGTGAAGCGGCTGTTCGCAGAGAAGCACTTTACGCTTTCGCGGCTGGAGTGTATCTGTGACCAGCTAAATATCGAATTCGCCGAGCTAGTGAAGACCATGCAAGCAGACGAGCAGCGTCTGCAGGCGCTCACCCATGGCCAAGAGCAGAGTATTGTGGATGACCGTGAGCTGTTCCTGGTAGCTGTGTGCGTTATCAATGGCTACAGCTTCGACGAAATTCATCACCAGTACCAGCTAAGTGAAGCAGAGTGTATACGACAGTTACTGAAGCTTGAGCGGCTTAAACTTATTGAGCTACTTCCTGATAACCGGATCAGGCGGCGGGTAGCCGCCAGTTTCCGCTGGCAGGCGGATGGGCCCATTCAACGCTTCTTTCAGCAGTATATCGCTAACGAGTTTTTCCGTTCCCGTTTCGATAGCGACAGCGAGAAGCTGGTGGTACTCAATGGCCTGTTGTCCCCCGCTGGTAATGCCGAGTGGCAGCAGACCATGCAGCGCTTGGCTAAAGAGTTTCATGCGCTATGCGAACGAGAGAGCGGGCTGCCTATCCACCAGCGGTTTGGCACCACTTCCGTGCTGGCGGTAAGGCAGTGGCAGTATGGGTTGTTTCAGGATTACAAACGTGAAGCCGAGGCGAAATCCTAAAGCGCTGTACCACGAAAATGAGCGGCTTCTTGCTCTAACCACTCGATGAAACGCGCCACTGCCGGAGGTGTTACCCCTTCAGAAGGCAGAACCAGTTCATAGGCGAACGGAGAAGCGAGCGGATACTGTTCCCCAAATGGGCGCACCAACACGCCGCTGGCAAGCCGATCGATCACGAGAGGGTAACTGGCCAGCACCACGCCTTGCCCGGCCATAGCCTGATCGAGCGCCAAGCTGTAGAGCGAGTATTGGCGCTGGTGGGGGAGCTTCTTGATGGCCACTCCGGCGTTTTTAAACCAGTCTTGCCAGCTTGGGATCGGGTGGCCCGCATGGCTGCACCAATCCACGGTGAGCAGTGTCTGAGCCAGCAATTCGGCGGGCTCGTGTATATTTTCCTGCGCTAACAGGGTGGGCGAGCAAACGGGAAAGAGGGTGTCTTCAAATAGACGCTGGCTGGTAACGCCGGGCCAAGGCCCCTGGCCGTAGCGCAGCGATAAGCGTGCCCTGTTGGGCATCCATAACGGTGGCGTTAAGCGCGCCTCGGCATCCAGAGAGATCTCGATTTGCCGCTCACTGGCTTCAAAGCCGGGTAAGCGGGGGAGTAGCCAAAGCTGTAGGAAAGAAGGCGGGGCACTCAGTAGTAAGCGAAAAGCGTCTTCTGAGCGCTCGGTGACGTTCTGTACGCCGCTGGCAATACGCAAAAGGCCTGCCTGCACATCTTCGGCCAGTACCCGGCCTGCTTCGGTAACGCACACTCCATTGGCATGACGTTCAAAGAGCACCACGCCTAAGTGATCTTCCAACTGTTTGACCTGTCGGCTAACGGCGCCAGGCGTTACCCCGAGGCGATAAGCGGCGGCTTTGAAGCTATTTTCTCGCACGGCTTCGGCAAACGCGCGCAGTGCATTCAGCGGTAGCCTTTCAATTCTCATGGCGTGAGTTTTCCTAAGCCTAGACCCGATAAGTAATCGTTTGTATGCAATGACGCTTACTGCTGCAATGGGCCCCTATAGGTTATAGGAGCCTGCAATGAGTAATCAAAAAATAGCCGCCACCGACCACACTGCCTGCATGGTTGGTCGATCACAGCGAAAGTCAGTGGACGCAACGGCAGCATCGCTGATGCTGCTATTTTGCCTGGTGTTGGGTTTTCAGCAGGTGGCGATTAAGGGTGTGGCTGAGGATATCTCACCCATTGTACAGATGGCCCTGCGCTCCATTATGGCGCTTTGCCTGGTCGGCGGGCTGGCTTATTGGCGCGGTATTCGCTGGGCGGATGTGGGTCACCACTGGGCCCCTGGGTTGTTGGTGGGCCTCGGGTTTGCTGCCGAGTTCGCTTTTATCGCCTGGGGGCTAACCTATACCTTGGCGTCCCATATGTCGGTGTTTCTGTATACTGCGCCCATCTTCGCTGCCCTGGGTTTGAATCTTTGGGTACCTGGCGAGCAACTCTCCATTCGCCAGTGGTGGGGCGTCGGCTTGGCATTTCTGGGTATGGTGGTTGCCATGGCGCCAAGCGGCGCCTACAGCATCGAGATTGTTATCGGTGATGCACTGGGCTTGCTGGCAGGGCTCTCTTGGGCGGCCACGACCGTCGTGATCCGTAGGACATCGCTTTCCGAAGCGCCAGCAGAGCTCACTCTGAGCTATCAACTGAGTGTGACGGCGTTGTTGCTCCTGCCGGTGGCGGCTATGTCCGGGCAGTTAATGAGCGCGCAGTTTACCCCGATGGCGATAGCCAGCCTCGGCTTTCAGACGCTGATCATTTCGTTTGCTGCGTTGCTATTATGGTTCACCTTGTTGCGCCGCTACCGCGCTTCGCAGTTAGGCGTGTTTTCTTTCTTAGCGCCGCTTTTCGGTATTCTGTTTGGTACACTGCTGCTCAATGAACCGCTAAGCATTAATTTTATAATCGGCGGTGGCGTTATTTTAGTTGGCATCATTCTGGTGACTCGCTAAACGCATGCACCCATCTACCTTTGCGAAAACACCGATATGAGCATTACCCCTTTTCAAGCACTGGCGTGCCCGTTAGACGGAAAACCACTCAGCCGGTCGGATGGCGCTTGGCGGTGCTCTGATGGTCACAGCTTTGATATCGCTAAACAGGGTTATATTAACTTGCTGCCGGTGCAGCAAAAGCGTTCCCACGATCCGGGCGATAGCAAGGCTATGGTAGCTGCTCGCCAGCGCTTTCTTGAGGCGGGGCACTATCAGCCCATTGCGGACGCCGTCAGTCGTGCAGTCTTGAACCACGCTGAGGCTCAAACGCTAAGCAGTGAGCCGTTTAGCTGTCTGGATGCGGGCTGTGGTGAAGGTTACTATCTTCGCCAATTAGCTGACGCTGCGACTAACGCGCTATCACTTTCGCTGATGGGTTTGGATATCTCTAAGTGGGCGGTGCTGGCGGCGGCCAAACAAGATGCTAAGCAATCACCGCTAAGCAGTTGGGTAGTGGGCAGCAATGCGCATTTGCCAGTGCAGACGGGAACACTGGATAGCGTGCTGTGTATGTTTGGCTTTCCTGTGGCTAGCGAGTTTGCTCGTGTGCTAAAAACGGGCGGTGTGCTGCTACAAGTAGAGGCGGGGCCTGATCATTTGCGGGAGTTACGGGAGGTTATTTACCCGACGTTAAAGCCTGAGCGTTCAAGCGAGGTAGAAGCACCTGGGGGCTTTACGCAGCATAGCAGCGAGAGAGTAAGTTACTCGTTAACACTGAAGAGAAGCGAAGAAATTGCCGATCTGTTGGCTATGACGCCGCACCTTTATCGGGCCAGTGCAGAAGGGCGTGCACGCGCAGCGGCACTGGAGACATTGGTCACTACGGTAGATGTGCGGGTAGTACAGTGGCTTCGAGTTTAGCTTTTGCCTGATTCAGGGGCTGAAGGGAATTGTCGTACTTGCCACATTCGCAATGTTCAAACGCAACAAGGCCCGCATAAGCGGGCCTTGTTATCCGAACCTCGAAAGGTTCGAGCAAATTCTAAAGCGCTATCTCTTGAGAGATTTAGGCTTAGGAGATTTGCTTGATGTTTGAAGCTTGAAGGCCTTTCTTACCCTGGGTAACGTCAAAAGAAACGTTAGCACCTTCTTGCAGGGTTTTGAAGCCGTCTGCTTGAATTTCAGAGAAATGGGCAAACAGGTCATCGCCGCCGTCAGAAGGAGCAATAAAACCGAAGCCTTTAGTATCGTTGAACCACTTAACTGTGCCAGTAGACATAATAAAATCCTTTCGCGCAAAGCGCATTGTAAAGTTCCTGGTATCACCCAGATTAATAGTGGATAAAACAAGGAATACAATTGCAGTCTTGCCGAAAGATTTTGTACACGTCTATCTGGTACATTTCTAAATCTTTTTCGTACACTTCTGAAACCATGCTTGCTTGCTAACCAACTGACGCCACAGTGTCATGAATTCTAGCGTGTGTCAAAGCCTTTCTGGATTATCTTGCCTATGGAGTCAGTGAAAGCCTCTATTACCAGCCCATTTTCCATACGCTTTCAGTTGAGGCCGGTGAACGTTTCCTGTTTACCACTCGTCAGCATCGCTGTGCCACACTAACAGAGTGAGAGGTACTATTAGACCTACCAATTTCCTCAACTCTTTAGGGACTGAAATGACGAGCATCTGGAAGACCTATTCACAGGCGTCATTGATTTTACGCGTCACTATCGCGCTAGTGCTGGGCGTTATGGTTGGCCTTATCGGTGGTGAGGCAGTGGCTGCTTGGTTGGCGCCGTTGGGGGATTTGCTTCTACGACTACTCACTTTTTTGATTGTGCCTATCGTGCTATTCACACTGATGGTCGGGGTGAACCAATCTCGCGAGGGCAGTGCGGGTCGTGTCGGCGGTAAGGTGTTCGTTTATTACCTAGTCTCTTCAGCACTGGCGATCATGGTGGGCTTAGCGGTTGCCACGCTGTTTAGCCCCGGCAGTGGTATGACCCTGGATGAGAGTGCCAGTTTCTCGGTGCCCGAAAACCCAGGCGTTGTGGATACGCTGCTGAATATAGTGCCAGATAATATTATTGGTGCGTTTGCCGATCTCAACATGTTGGGCATTATTTTTACGGCGTTGGTGTTTGGCATCGCACTACTAAAAATGCGCCAATCGGAGCGCCAGCATGCCATGGGGGAGCGACTCTATGGTGTGATTGAAGCGCTCAACGAGGTCACGCTAAAAGTGATGTCGGGAGTACTGCACTACGTGCCCATTGGCGTGTTTGCGATTGTCGCCGAAACGGTGAGTCAGCAAGGGTTGGCAACGCTGCTCTCATTAGGCGATATGGTGGTTGTGCTGTATGTAGCCCTGGCAACCCAACTGCTTATTTATTGCGGCATCATGCGGCTGTTTGGCGTGAAGCTGCGCACCTTTTTCCGCGAGGCCCGTACACCCATGGCTACGGCGTTTGCCACCCAAAGTAGCTCGGGTACGCTACCGCTGACGGTTAATGCTGCCCACCGCTTAGGGGTTCCCAAAAGCATCTATGGTTTCAGTCTGCCATTAGGGGCTACGTTAAATATGGATGGGGCGGCCATTCGTATCGCCATCTCAGCGGTATTTGCCGCCAACGTGATAGGTGCACCGCTGGATTTCCTTAGTATGGTGCAAATAGTGCTGATTGGCACGCTAGTGTCGGTGGGCACGGCAGGGGTGCCGGGGGCCGGCATCATTATGATTGCCACGGTGTTTGCTCAAGTAGGCTTGCCAATTGAAACCGTCGCGTTGCTTACCGCTATTGATGCACTGGTGGGAATGGGATGTACGGCGCTGAATGTGACAGGCGACTTGGTTGGCACGTCCGTCATTGCCCGTAGTGAAGGCGAGGAGTTGCAAGAGGCGTTTGGCGAAGAAGCGCCCGCGCGGGGGTAAAGGCAGCAGGCCAATGACAACTATAAGGAAAACACATGTTGAATGATCGTGAGATCGCCTACTTAACGCGTGCCGTCGAACTAGCCGAAGAGGCTCTTAACGCGGGGGATGAACCCTTTGGCAGCGTCCTGGTAAGTGCCGAAGGAGAGGTCTTGGCAGAAGACCGTAATCGCATCGCCGGAGGGGATTCTACTCAACATCCCGAGTTTTTCCTGGCGCGCTGGGCGGCGCAGCATATGACGCCGGAGGCGCGAGCCAAAGCGACCGTCTATACTTCTGGTGAACACTGTCCCATGTGCGCCGCCGCCCACGGCTGGGTAGGGCTTGGGCGTATCGTCTACGCCAGCTCGTCTGAACAGTTGGGGCGCTGGCTAGCGGACTTGGGTGTGGCGCCGTCGCCTGTGGCAACGCTGCCGATTCAACAGGTGGTGCCTGGGCTGAAGGTAGAGGGCCCAGTAACTAAGCTGGACGAACGTGTCCACGCGTTGCACAAGCGGCGCCACGCCAGCCTACCTTGAAGACATTAAAAAGCCGCCTAAGCGTTAGTTTAGGCGGCGTCGTATTCGCTAAACCGGTCTATGAAAACCTAGTGTTTCAATATCACATAAAACGCATGGATGATGCCGGGTATGAAGCCAAATAGCGTTAGAATAATGTTTAGCCAGAAATGCCCTTTAAAACCGACCTCAAAAAATACGCCGAGTGGGGGAAATATTACGGCAAAAATCATCTTGATTGGATCAGTCGCTGTAAACGCCATGAAGCCTCCTTTGCTTTCATTGGTGTAACTTGTACAAGTGTAGGCACGATCAATCTATTTATCCATGCCTTGGCGAATCCCCTGTGACTAGCCACGTAGGCAATCGTTCAACTCCGCCACTTATTTCCGCTTTATGCTGTTTGGAAGGGATCCCGTGTTCAATGCATCGTTAAAAAAAGTACCGTTAAAAGTAACCACTACATCTCTTTGTTTGTTCAGTTGCCTTGGTGCAGGCCAAAGTTGGGCTCAAGAAGGCCCAGCAGCCGACAACAGCCTAGCCACGCTGCAAGTCACGGCCCCACGACTCTCGCGAGAGCTTTACGCTACGCCCGCTGCGGTAACAACACTTGACCGTGAGGCCATTGCTCAGGGGCAACAGCGCACGCGACTGGATGAGGCGCTGGTGCGTGTTCCAGGGGTGTTCTTGCAGAACCGTGATAATTTTGCCCAAGGCCAGCGAATCTCCATCCGCGGCTTTGGCGCCCGGGCGCCGTTTGGGGTGCGCGGTATTACCGTAATGGTGGATGGTATTCCCTATACGTTGCCGGATGGCCAGGCCCAGCTAGATGCCATTGATCTGGACAGCGCTGAGCGCATAGAAGTGATTCGTGGGCCCTCTTCGGTGCTCTACGGCAACGCAGCAGGCGGGGTGATTGATATCACCACCGCCGATGGACGTGATAACCCTGGCTCGCGTGTGCGCACCGAAGTGGGCAGCGATGGTTACCGTAAGGCGGTCGTGCAAACAGGGGGGGCTCAAGGGGATTGGTCACACCATGTGAGCTTTTCAGCGCTTAATGTGGATGGTTATCGGGAGCAGAGCTCAACAGAGAAATACCTGCTGAACGCCAAGCTCCGCCGCGAGTTAGGCAGCGACCGGGCGTTAACCGCGATTATCAATCTGCTGGAAAATCCCCGCTCCGAAGATCCTGGTGCGCTGAACGCCCGCGAAGTGGCCAGTGGCCGCGATCAAGCGGCGCCCAACTCATTGGCGTTGGATGCAGGGCAGAATGTCGATCAGCAAATGCTCGGATTACAGTACGAGGATTTGTCCGCTGGCGCAGGCGAGCTCTATTTAAAAGGTTTTGTCGCCCAGCGCGATTTTGAGCAGCAGCTGCCCTATGTAGGCGATAGCCGCATTGGCTACCAACGTGACTATCTGGGCGCGAGCGCTGAGTATCACCATGAAGTGAGTCTGGGCAACCTGCCGTTGAGCTATATCACTGGGGTTGATGTGGCCCGCCAAGACGATGAGCGCTTCCGCAACGATGTAAACGGCCAAGGCGTTGTTGGCGAGCAGTTGGCGGAAGAGACCCAGACGGCGACCTCGATGGGGGTGTTTGCCCAGGGCGATTTAGCGTTAACCGAGCAGGTAACGCTTTCGCTTGGCGCACGCTTTGACAGCGTGGAGTTAGAGGTAGACGACCGCTACCTGAGCGATGGTGATCAGAGCGGTGAGCAAACCTTCAATGAGTGGAGTGGCTCGGCGGGACTTAGCTACCGTTACCGCCCTCAGCATCAGGTTTACGCGAATACCGGGACTGCGTTTGAAACGCCGACCTTCTCAGAGTTCGCCAATCCAGCGGGGGGCGGTTTCAATCCCGCTGTATCACCGCAAAAAGCCTGGAACCGTGAAGTAGGTACGCGTGGCTACATTGCACCGCTGGCCATGGACTACGATCTAACGCTGTTTTCGGTGCGTGTGCGTGACGAACTAGTGCCTTATGATGACGGCGGACGTACTTTCTACCAAAACGCGGGCGACACCGACCGCGACGGCGTCGAGCTGGCGCTGGGCTGGCAGCTTGCTGATCAGTGGCGGTTGGATAGTGCCCTGACGCTGGCAAGTTACGAGTTTGATCGATTCGCGACACCGTCAGAGCGTTTTGGCGGTAACCGCATTCCTGGGCTGCCCGAGCAAACCTGGGTCAATCAGCTTACCTGGCAAGGGCTTGATGAGCGCTTTGCCACTTTGGAAACCCAGTACACGGGCGATATGGTGGCGGACAACGCCAACGAGACAGAGGTTGATAGCTACTGGCTGGTGAACCTGCGGGTGGGCGATGGTTGGCAGTTGGGCGGCGATACACGGCTGAATGCTTATGTCGGCGTGCGCAATTTGCTTGATGAAGAGCACTACGCCAACGTGCGCTTAAATGGCACCTTTGGGCGTTTCTACGAACCGGCTCCAGGGCGCAGTGTTTATGGCGGGCTAGAGGTGCGTTTCTAAGCGGCGCTTTTCTAAAAGCTTTATCAATAAAAAAACGGGCGGCGCTCATTGATGAGGCCGCCCGTTCTCGTTGGTGATGAGGCTAAGCTAACCGGTTACTCCGGTAGCGCGTAGCCAATTACATAATCGCCCATCTTGGTGCCAAAGGTGCCGTGACCACCCGCCGTGACAACGACATACTGGCGGCCATCCTGACCGGTGTACGTCATCGGTGTGGCTTGGCCACCTGCTGGCAGGCGCGCTTTATACAACTCCTCGCCGGTGGTGATGTCGTATCCGCGCAGGTACTGATCCAGCGTGCCGCTCAAGAAAGACACCCCGCCAGCGGTGGTCAGCGGGCCGCCTAGCGCCGGAACGCCGACGTTCAAGCCAATCGGTAGGTCAAATGGCATGCTGTCTCGTGTGGTGCCATTGCGGTGCTTCCATACCACCTCGGCACTTTGCAGGTCGATACCGGCTACGTCGCCCCAGGAGGGCGCCTGGCAGGGTAGGCCGAGTACTGAAAGCAGCGGGCCGAGTTCAACGGCATAGGGTGCGCCTTCATTAACTTGTAGGCCTTGCTCACTGGCAGAGCCTTGACCCTCTTCCACTTCTTCGCGGGGTACCAGGGTGGAAACGAACGCCAGATATTTAGCCCCAGTGAAGAGCGCTTGGCGTTCGGGGTCAACTGCGACGCCACCCCAGTTCATCACACCCACGTTACCTGGATAAACGATACTGCCTTGTAGTGAAGGTGGCGTGTACTGGCCTTCGTAGCGCAAAGAGTTGAACTGAATGCGGCACATCATTTGATCAAACGGCGATGCGCCCCACATATCGCGCTCGGTGAGCGGCGGTGGCAGCAGGTTAAGCGCAGAGCGTGGCTGCGTCTCGGCGGTCCAGTCACCTTCCACGGCGCCTTGAGGTGCAGGCACCTCTTCGATGGGCACAATCGGCTCACCGGTTTCGCGGTTCAATACATATAGGCTGCCTTGCTTGGTCGGCTGAATAACCGCTGGCTGGGTGCCTGCATTAGTTGCCAGATCAATGAGCACCGGTTGTGCCGGTGTATCCATATCCCATAGGTCGTGGTGCACAAACTGATAAACCCACGCCACCTGGCCGTTATCGACGTTAAGTGCCACCAGGCCCGCGCTGTAAGTTTCATCGTTCTCGGTGCGGTCAGCGCCATACTGGTCAGGCGTGGCGTTACCCATGGGCAGGTAAACCAGGCCCAGTTCTTCATCAACGCTGATCGGTGCCCATACATTGGGGGAGTTGCGCGTGTAGGTCTCATCTTCGGGCAGTGGCTCGGTGTTGTCGGGGTTGCCGCTATCCCAATTCCACACCAGCTCGCCGGTATGCACATCAAAGGCACGGATAACCCCGGAAGGTTCGTCAGTGGAGCTGTTATCGGTGACGTGGCCGCCCAGAATGACCAGGTTCTCAGTGACCGTAGGCGGTGAGGTGGAGTAGTAGCCACCTGGTGAGAAATCACCAATATTGTTGGTGAGATCAATCTCACCGTTATCGCCAAAGCTAGCACACCGCTCGCCCGTGTCAGCATTCAGCGCAATCAAGCGTGCATCCGCCGTCGGCAGGTAGAGCCTGCGTGGGCACATAACATCAGTCTCACTGACCATCAATGGCTGCGTGTTGCCGTTTTCTTCTTCAACACCAAACAGCAGTGACAAGAAGGAGAGATCCAGGCTGAAAATATCGCTGTCATCGAAGATATCGAAAGAGAGTGCTGTTGCACTGCTCGGCGAAGCGTCGCTGTTCTCCGCTGCGTCGCTAGGCGTGCTTTCAGGAGCTGAGTAGCTGGCTGCATCGTAGTAGGCGAGGCCACGGCAGGTCATATGCGCCCAGCCGGAGAAGTCATCGGCACCCATGGTGCTGATCTCGGGGTCAAACGCCCACAGGGTTTCGCCCGTTTCAGGAGACAGCGCCATTGCCCGGCTGTGGGATGTACAGATGTACAGACTGTCGTTCACTTTTAGCGGGGTATTCTGATTGGTGATCTCCGGAGGCGCGTTGGGGCCCGCTTTGTCACCGGTTTGAATCCGCCATACCTCTTCAAGCTCGGCGATGTTGTCCGGGGTAATTTGATCCAGTGAAGAGTAGTGGGTGCCCGCATTGGTGCCGCCATAGGCGGGCCAGTCATCGCCCGCCACTTGGGCAGGGTTGGCGCTATCGGCTGATGTGTTGCTATTCGCCAGCGACCCTTCGATAGCACTGGGGTCGTTAAACTGACTGGCAATGGCCACGATAACCGCGGCAGCAATGCTGCCAACAAGTGCCAGACTGCCACCTTTCGAGCCTAGCGGCTTACGCCACCAGGGCAGGAGCAGCAGAATGCCGATTAAACAAAGGATGGCGACGCGAGGCACTAACTGCCACCAGTCGAGACCAACCTCCCACAACGCCCACCCCAAGGTGGCAAAAAGGATCAGCGCGTAGAGCCATAGAGCGGCGCCGCGACGCAGGATAAATAAAACGCCGCAAGCAATCATGCCAAGCCCGGCGATTAAGTAGTAGGCGCTGCCGCCTATGCTGACGAGCTTGCTACCGCCAAACGCAAGCACTAAGCCGATAATAAGTAGTAGCAGACCAACGACAATCGCTGGCCCTTTCCCGTGATCGCGCGTGTTTTCTTCCATGAGGTGTCCCCTTGTAACAACCTACCGACAACGCGCTTTAACCCATCGACAGCGCCGATGGGTTAAAACACATATCTCTGAAAGATGATTTTAATTATCAATTCGCTATTGGTCTAACGTTTTGACAATTTTTTCTTAGTGGCAGCGCTGGCCGCATCGAAATACGTGCTGCGGCCAGGGTTCAATGAGGATGGTGTAGAGGTGGGCAGAAGGCTACAGTTTTACCAGCATTTTACCGGTGTTGCCGCCATCAAACAGGGCCAGGAAGGCGTCGGGTGTGCTCTCCAGGCCCTCTTTCACTGTCTCTTTATAAACCAGCTTGCCTTCTGCTACTTGAGGGGCTACTTCGTTTAGGAAATAGGGGTAGCTAGACCAATGGTCAGCCACGATAAAGCCCTGCATTTTGGCTTTGCGCACGACCAACTGAGAGAGATTGCTCGGGCCGGGAGTGGGCTCTTTTGCATTATAGCTGTCGATCATGCCGCAAACGGCAATCCGCGCGCCTTCATTGAGCTGGCTCAATGCCGCTTCTAGGCAGATGCCGCCGACGTTTTCGTAATAGACATCGATGCCGTTGGGGCTGGCGAGCTTAACGGCATCGCTTAACTCCTCTGCAGTGCGGTCACGATAGCTAACGGGTTCAACACCCATTGACTCAAGCCAGGCTAGCTTATGAGCCGCCCCCGCAATGCCGACCACATGGCAGCCCTTGGCTTTGGCCAACTGTACTGCCATAGAGCCTACGGCACCGCTGGCGGCGCTGACCAGAACGTTATCGCCCGGCTTACATTCGGCAATCAGGTTGAGGCCCGTCCAGGCAGTCATGCCCGGCATGCCCAGTACGCCTAGATAGGCCTGTTCAGGAACGTCCATATCGGGTAGCTTCGTAACACCCTTGGCAGGCAGTTGAGCGACATCCCGCCAGCCGCCCATATGGCTGACTTTGTCGCCCACTTTTAGGCTTGAGTCATTGGTTTCGATCACCTCGCCAATGGCGCCGCCTTCCATGGGCTTGCCGAGTTCAAACGGCTCCACATAAGTGCGAATTCCGCTCATGCGTCCGCGCATATAAGGGTCGACGGAAAGCCAGTGATTGCGAATGCGCACTTCGCCCTCGGCAAGGTCGGGCAGGGTTTGTGTTTCCAGCTTAAAGAGTGCCCTGTCGGGCAGGCCGGTGGGATAATCGGTGAGCGTATAAAATTGTGACTGCATAAATGCCTCCTGCGAATACTTAACGTGTGTCAAAGTCCTTGTAGCATAGAGACCATTAGCCTGCTTGCAAGTTCGTTAATGTACCGGGATCTAGGTAAGAAAAAGAAACAGGGCGACCATTGCTGGTCGCCCTGTCTGTTGACTGCTTTCAGATAACGATGCTTCGTGTGCTGTCGCATTGATTAGGCTAAGGGGTATCACACAATAATGAAGGATGTGTTATCCGTTAATCCAACAGCGTTACCATCACTGGAGCTGTACCGCGGCGAATCATGCCAAGCTTGGCTGCCGCGCGTTTAGATAAATCAATAATGCGCCCTTGAATGAAAGGGCCGCGGTCATTGATCAGTACTTCCACCTCTTGCCCAGTGTCTGGGCGTGTCACCAACACCTTGGTGCCAAATGGCAAGCTCGGGTGGGCGGCGGTCAGCGCCTGCTGGTCAAAGGGCTCTCCACTGGCAGTGGGCGCTCCTTGAAAGCGGTCACTATAAAAGGAAGCGACGCCTTCCTGTGTTTCTGTCTCGTGTGCAAAAGCACTATTGGCAGCACTGCTTGCTATTACCGCTGCCAAACAAATCGTTCGGATCAGTCGTTTTTGGGCTCCCATAGGAGTACCTCGGTTTTGCGTGTTACGAATCCCGCACTATTGATGAGGTGCCTGATAGGCTCGTTGATACTACCCTTGTCACATCGAGTCAGCAAGCTTTGAGAAGATCGAAGCAAATAGGTTCAATTTCAAGATTTTTTAATCGCTATTATGTCGCCTTGGGTTTCAGTGACTTATCAGCCCAAGCATGAAATGAATAGCGAAAGCACTTTGTGCAATGCAGCGATTTTCATGAAACACTCACTTTAATTGAGTAAGCATCTTATAATCCCCGATGCTTATCTAATTAATGATTGTCATTCTGACTCACTAAGGAACCCCCCATGGCTAGATCTTCTTCGTTTACGTTTGTATTAGTGGCAATCGGTGGCGCAGCCGTTGGTTTTCTCGCCGCGCAAATTATTCCTTTGCCGGGGCAAACTGTCGATGAAGCGCCTGTCGAAACTGCTGAGACAACAGATCAATCGCCGGTTGCCGAGGCAATTGTTGGCCTTGAAAAGCTCACGCTTGATGAGCGCCTGCGTGGTGAAATAACCTCGGCCAGCGAGCTAAACGGTAACGATGGCAGCCGCTTCATGCGCTATGCAATCGCACTGGAAGAGGGTGAGATTGTTGAGATTTCTCTCAACGGGGCCTTGCAAGGCTTAGTGGCGCTTTATGATGATCAGCTACAACTGCTCGATAATGCCCCTGTCGTGCGCCATCGTATCGAAGAGAGCGGCGACTATGTCGTGGTGGTTAGCGGCGCCGATGCGCATAGCTATGGTCCGTTTACCGTTGACAGCCGAACCGTTGAACTGACGGATGCCGACTCTGTGGCGGTGGGGGAGCCAATCGATAGTTGGCTACAAGGGGATGCCCGTGAAATCACCCTGAACATAGAAGAAGCGGGTCTTTACCAACTGGAAATGCGTTCTGACGACTTCGACGCTTACTTGGAGATTAAAGGGCCGAATGGCTACGCCCGCGAAGACGACGACAGTGCCGGTAATTTAGACGCGCGCATTGCCGATTTTCTGGAGCCCGGTGAATATACCCTGACGCCCCGCAGTGCCTATGGCGATGGCAATGGCGTTTATACGCTCTCAGTAGAGCCTCACGAGTTACCGGGGGACGGTGAACTGCGTAATGATGGCGCGCTTACTCCCGATGACTCCCTCAACGGCTGGTTTAGCGGTCAGGCGCTTAGCTACCAAGTAGAGGTGGAAGAAGCAGGCATGTACCAGATTGAGATGCGCTCCAGTGACATCGATTCCTACCTGGTACTTGAAGGGCCTAACGGTTACTACCGCGAAGATGATGACAGTGCCGGTAATCTGGATGCCAGCATCGCTGATTTCCTGGCTCCCGGAGAGTATCAATTAACGGCGCGGACTGCCTACGGCGAGAGCAGCGGCATGTTTACGCTCTCCATGGAACCGCGTGATATGCCCGATGTTGACCTGCGTAATGAAGGCACGCTTACCCCTGGTGAGGCGCTAAACGGTTGGTACAGCGGTGCACCACTGACGTATCAGTTGGAGGTAGAAGAGAGCTCGTTAGTGACGTTGGAGATGCGCTCTGCCGATTTTGATACCTTTATCGAGATTAGTGGTCAGGGCTTTGCCGCCAGCGATGACGACGGCGCGGGCGGTACTGACTCACGGCTTCAAGAGCCGTTGCTACCCGGCACGTACACGGTAAGCGCACGGGGTTTTAGCGCTACCGGTAGCGGCTTGTTTGAACTAAGCCTTGAAATGGAGCCCACGGAAATTCCCCCAGAGCTTTAATGGTTAGCGTTAACCGATAATGGCCAACGCCCTTGTCGCTTATCGTGATAGGGGCGTTGGTTTATTGGTCGATGGTGAGGAGTGAATTGTGCGGAGTAAATGGTAAGGCGTGAGGCGTAAATAGTTAGGCGTGAGAAGGTTAACGGCCAGCTTTTAGGCAGCCTACCACTACCAGCACTGCCGCGGCGGGTAAACGCCAGTCCAGCACGCTCATACCTGCCAGCACTAGTAGCAGGGCGGCCAGGATCGGCACGCCATACGCCAAGCTTCCCACCAGGCTTGCGTGCCCCCAGCGCAACGCTTTATCCCAGGCCACCATGGCCATCCCGTAAGGCCCTAACCCCAGTGCAATGCCCGCGAGTAACGCTTCGCCGCTGGGAAAGGCAAGACTGCCCTCCAGTATTAAACTGGCGGCCACGGCGATAGCGCAGGCGATAAGCAGTAGTCGCGGTAGTAGTGGCGTTAAGGCCACTGGCGCCGCCTGGCTTAACCATGAATAGATCGCCCAGCAGCAGGCGGCCAACAGGGCTAGCGCGTAGCCTGTGGTGGCGCCGCCCAGGCCTCCATTGATGGCTTGAGGCACCAGTAGCAGTGCCGCGCCTGAAAACGCAATCAGTGCGCCGACAACCCCTGCAATTTGCAGGCGGCCAAAACGGCTCCATTGGCTGAGGAGCACAAACAGCACCGGCCACGTGTAGGTAATCAGTGCCGCTTCGGCGGCGGGCGCTAAACGCATGCCAATAAAGTAGGTGCTGACGGCGCCAAAGATAAGCAGCGGGATACCCACCCAAACACTCAACTGCCAGCCCGCGCCGCAGGCGGCTACGTTAACCCGGCGGCTTAGCGGTAGCGTTGCTAATGACCCCGCTAGCAGGGTAACGGCGGTTAGCTGCAAGGGCGGTGTCGCTTTGGCAAACTCAGCCAGCAGCGGCGCCGCACTCCAAAGCATCACGGCCACCAGCGCCGCACCAACACTGTACCAACGTGGAAATAACGCGGGGGAGTGAACGGGATGCATCAGCGTTCTCCTTGATTAGTGAATGTGCTGAGCAGCATACTCATCATCAAAGCATCACAATATCGATCTTTTATGATCGTTTTCATCAAGCTTGGTGATATATGCGTGCACCCACGTTAGACCTAACCCTACTACGAACTCTGGTGGCGATTGCGGACACCGGCAGCGTCACCGCAGCCGCTAAACGGTTGGCGTATACCCAGTCCACTGTGAGTATGCAACTGCAGCGGCTAGAAGCGCAGCTCTCGCTTACGCTGCACGAGCGGGAAGGGCGGCGAATACGCTTTACTTCAGAAGGTGAGCGATTACTCAGCCATGCCCGACGGCTATTAGCGCTTAATGATGATGCGTGGAGCGATATGCAGGCGCGTCAGGTCACCGGGGATCTTACCCTCGGCATCCCTGAAGATTACGCCTCGCTGCTCCCCTCGGTGTTTGCCTACTTTCATCAGCTTTATCCCGCCGTGGGGTTAAAGGTGATCTGCGGCACCAGCGCGCATCTCGTTGAGCAAGTGAAGGCTAAAGAACTGGATCTTGCTCTGGTGACTCGACAACGAAACTCGCCGGGCGGCGATGTCATTCGACGGGAGCCGCTATTGTGGGCGGTCGGTATGAACCAACAACCGCTGCTAAGCGACCCATTACCTTTGGCGCTCTACTCACCGGGGGCTGACGTATTCCGTGAGGTGGCCGAGCAGGCGCTGCAGTCGGCAGGCCGCAGTTGGCGCGTAGCCTACACCAGCCAATCCATGGCGGGATTGGCGCCTATAGTGACCGCTGGACTGGCCATCGTAGTGGTGACGCGTAGCATGTTGACCTCGGCGCTGAGGCCACTGGATGAGAGTAGTGGGCTGCCGACGCTGCCGATGATTGAATTGGCGCTTCACCGGGCGCCTCACCGCCCATCTGAACCTGGCCGCCGATTGGCCGAGTTAATACGCGAACAACTGGCAGTGCATGAGCAAGCGCTATAAACAAGGATTGCTTAGCGTTGATGACCGTGTAGTGCTTTAATCAGCGCCAGGGAGCGTTACTGACTAGAATGAAGAGCGAATAAAGGCTTTTAGGAGCACTACATGCACGAACTGGATCACTATATCTACCCGCATCGGGTGTTGCACTGGCTGGTGGCGGGGGCGGTGTTACTCTCCTTGGCCAGCGGTTTAACGTTAGGCTTTTTGGGCTATGAGCGCACTGTTGCTTTAGTCGGCAATATGCTTACAAACCTGCTGTATACCAGCCATAAAACGCTGGGGGTGTTGATACTGCTGCTAATGACGCTACGTATTATTACCCGGCTGGCCTTTGTGGTACCTGACCACGAGCCGCCCCTAAATGCCTTCGAGCGGCTGGTGAGTACCAGCGTCCATCATTTGCTGTACATAGCACTGATTGTTATGCCCTTACTGGGGTGGGCTGCGACTGCCAGCGGCGGTTTTCCAGTGGAGTTTTTCCACTGGCATTTACCAGGCTTGATTGGCGAGCGCGAGCAACTGTCTGAACAACTCTTTATGTGGCATGAACGTCTGGGGTGGGCCATTTTAGGCTTGGTGGTGCTACACGTTGCCGGAGCTATGTTCCATTGGAAAATCAAGCGCGATAACGTTATGAAGCGTATGAGCCTGTTTGATTAATGACCGCACGACCGGTGGGCATCTAACTCGCCGAGCCGTAGCGATAGAACTCTACAGCTTGGCGTGATTTGACTGCGTACATATGGCTATCAGCTTCTCGCAGTAAACTCTCAAGAGTGGCGTCCTCTGCTCCCTGGCAAGTGCTTACCCCGATGCTTACGCTAACGCTAACTCGCTCACCGCACGGGAGTTTGATCGGTGCACAAACAGCTTCGTTGACACGCGTCTGTATACTCTCAAGCGTGTCGTGATGTTCAAGGTTCTCCATAATAATAATGAACTCATCGCCGCCAAAGCGTGCGCAGTGGTCGCCCGTTCGTGCCAAGTGGGCGATGCGTTTAGCTATCTGTTGTAGTACGAAATCACCTGCCTCATGGCCGTAGCAGTCGTTAATGGGTTTAAAGCGATCAAGATCAAGCATTAGTAATGCCAACCGCTGGTCATATTGACGATTCCGTTCCAGGGCCTCTGCAGCGCAGCGCGCCAGGCCGTGTCGATTTAATAAGCCGGTCAGCATATCGCAGTTGGCTAAATGCTCCAGTGCTCTAGTACGAGCGGCGACTTTTTGTTCCAGCACGGCTTCCTGCTTTTTAAGAGCAGCTAACATAGCGGCTTGAGCACGCTCTTTTTGCCGTTTAAGTTTGTTAAAGCGCGCTGCCAGCGCAAATGAAAGCAGTAACATTTCTAACGCTGAGCCAATTTGAATGCCGTGTAGAGTAATAAAATTCGCCGGCAGTATGCCCAGGTTGCGCAGTGCAAAGACACCTGCACCCAGCAGAAATAGCGACCAAGCGAATACGAATAGCCGAGCGCTGGGTAAGCGCCGCAAGCTGCAGTAACTGCCGCATGCCAGGAGCAGTAAAGCCGCCATAAAACCCGTTACATCCATGATGTGAAGCGCTGTGGGAATGGGCAGCAGCAGCGAGCCAATAACGGCGAGCCAGCAGTAGCTGCGAAAGGTGTTTAAGACTTGATGCCAGCGAGGGCAATATATCTCAGTATTAAGAAAACTCTGCGCAAACAGCGTGGCCATAGCGGAAGCAAACGTGAAACCAAGCGCCACCAAGCGTGATGTGTTTTCACCTAAAAAACTCCAGAACATGAGTGTGCCAATGCCGTTAAACGCGAGAATAGCCAGGCCAAAGCCAGCGACAAATAGCGAGTAGTGAAGAAATACGCGCTCTTTAAAGCCAAAAAACAGCAGTAAGTTATATAACCCCATTGCCAGCAGCATGCCGAAGTAGGTCGCCAGCCAAAAATTATGCCGGTCATTTTGGGTATAAAATGTCTCTGGCGTTAATAAGTTGTAGCTCAGCATCTTGCTGCCTGATGCAGCCACATGGGTATACAGAGTGACGGTTTCAAAGGCGGCCAGCTCCAGTGGAAAAACTGCCTGGCGGTGGGCGAGCGCGCGCTGTTCAACGGGTACCGCGCTGCCGCTTTGCTGCACATCGCTGCCCTGCTGGCGGAGTGTGTAAAGAGTAACGTAATCCAAGAATGGGTACTCAAACTCCACTATTCTGCGCTGGGGTTTGGGCGAATCGTTGTTCACCTGAGTTCGCAGCCACACGTCGCCTCGGGTATAACCGAAATTTAAATCTTGAGCGTCTTGGGTTGGCTGAAAAGGTCGCGGTTGGGCGAGTAAATCGTTAATCGATAAAGATGGCTTGTCTGCTTGCCAGTACTCGTTATAAGGGGCAAGTGAATAGATCGCCTGGTTTGGCGATACGGATAGTGGTGTGCTTGCCTGGGCCAACGGCATAAAACAAACCGCAAGCAGCAGCAAAAAGCCAGTGTAAACACCCGCTATAGGACGTTGTGCATGCATAGGGTATCGCTTTTTTCGTTATATTACCCCGTACGCTGTTCCCTGGGTTCCCTTGCCCGCCGGGGGCGCTAATGCGTCGACATAGCGCTAGCTGCTCAAATTTCCTTGTGCCGTAAATGAGCTCTTTGAGTGTAGTTGGCTTTGGAAAAAAATAGCGTTTAAAACCCTCATGCTTTGTGGATGACATAACTCAAATGTTGAGTAAGTCGTTGCATCAACGTGCCGCTATGGCGCCAAAAATGCCAGTATAAAGGCACAGCTAAAAAATGGCCGGGAGCAACACTGGCTAGTTGACCACTGGCCATTAATTCGCCGACCTGCAACTGAGGCATCATGCCGTAACCGATCCCAGCTGATGCTAAGCGCACAAACCCTTCTGAAGAGGGGCAGAGATGGTAAGGAAAGGGGCCATGGTAGCCGCACTGGGCAAGAAATTGGTGCTGCAACTGGTCATGAGGGCCGAAGACGATGGCGGGCGCCTTTTGAAAAGCCTCATCGCTGGGGCCGTTAGGAAAGTGTTGCGCCACATAGACGGGCGAGGCAAGCGGGTGGTAGTGCATTTCTCCCAACGCTACGCAGCGTGCTCCGGCAATCGGCTGTGGCGCAGCGCACAGGCAGGCCGCAACATCACCATCGCGTAAGCGTTTGAGGCCCACATCCTGATCTTCAATCACTAAATCCAACAGTAGCCCCTCCTGCTGGCAAATAGCGGCCACGGCCTCAGCCCACCAGGTGACCAAGCTATCCGCATTGATAGCGATCCTCAAACGTGGCGCCTGATCATCCAGCGTGGGCAGTGAGCCCCGCAGGTCACGCTCTAATAGCTGTACCTGCTGGTAATGGGTTAACAGACGCTGGCCCGCTGGAGTGGGGGCTAAATGAGGGTGGCGTACCAGCACCGGCTGGCCCAGACGAACTTCCAGCGCCTTGATGCGTTGAGAGACCGCCGACTGAGAGAGTCCCAGTACATCGCCCGCGCGCTCGAAGCCGTCGCACTCAACTACGGTTGCCAAGGCGTGAAGCAGTTTGTAATCCAGCATGGCGATGTTCCCAGGACAGAATAAGTGACATAAAGCAAAAAAAGGACGATTAATCCCAGTACTGCTCTCAATCTGAGTTTAAATAGGATTGAATCTCATAGGTCAATGAATTACATTTCAGGCATGGCTAGCGCACCCAATCGTCCTAGGTTGCCTAGCACTCTATGTGAGTAGTTTCTGTTACGCCACAGCCTAAAGGATACTTTAATGCTCGCCATCATGCTCCGTCGCCCCCTTGCTGGCATCGTTGCGCTTAGCGCGCTGATGCCTTTTGCCGCTGCTGACGACACCGTTAACGCCGACACCGTGGTTCACCACTACGCCGATCTGGCTCATGCCAATTACGCCGATGCACTGAGTGCCGCCCAGGCACTGAACGAGCGCATCGACGAATTGCTGGCCAATCCCACTAGCGAGACCCTGAACGCCGCCAAGCAAGCCTGGCTGCAGGCGCGGGTGCCTTATCAGCAGAGCGAAGTATTTCGTTTCGGTAATGCGGTGGTGGACGACTGGGAAGGGCAGCTAAACGCCTGGCCCCTCGATGAGGGCATGATCGATTACGTCGAAGGCGATGACTACCAGCATGAGCTGGGCAACGAAGGCGCCACGGCCAATATCATTGCCAACGAGCGCATCACTGTCGGCGGCGAGAGCCTGGACGTCAGCGAGATCACCCCAGAACTCCTCGCCGACCTGAATGAAATTGGCGGCTCAGAGGCTAACGTCGCCAGCGGCTACCATGCCATCGAGTTTCTGCTCTGGGGGCAGGATCTAAACGGCTTCGAGGCGGGCAGCGGCGAACGCCCGGTAAGCGATTACCAAACCGGCGACGACTGCACCCATGGCCACTGTAACCGCCGCCGGACTTACCTGGACGCGGTGTCTGATCTATTGGTTGACGACCTTGAGTGGATGGTGGCCCAGTGGGCACCGGAAACCGAGGGCAACTATCGCCAGGAACTGCTCGCCGAAAGCGATCAGGAGGGCCTGCGCCGCATGCTGTTCGGCATGGGTTCGCTCTCCCTGGGTGAGTTAGCGGGGGAGCGTATGAAGGTGGCGCTGGAAGCCAACTCTTTTGAGGATGAGCACGACTGCTTCAGCGACAATACCCACAACTCCCACTACTACAACGGTCAGGGTATTCAGAATATCTACACTGGCCGCTATCAGCGCCTAGATGGCAGCGTGGTCGAGGGGCCTTCGCTGCAAGACCTATTGGCTCAGGAAGATAGCGAGCTGGCCGATACCCTTGCGCAGCAGCTCGACGCCACGATGGCGCGCCTGGATGCGATCAAGCAGGCGGCTGAGGCGGAAAGCTCGCCGATGGCTTTTGACATGATGATCGCGCCGGGCAATGAGCAGGGCAGCGAGCTGATCAATGAGGCGATTCTCACCCTGGTAGCGCAAACCGGCTCCATCGAACAGGCAGCGGGCTCACTGGGCGTGACGTCGCTGCAGCCTGATGACGCCGGTCACCAGTTCTAGAAAGGACGAGCGTCAATGCGGAGCCGCCGATGGTGTTACTGTCGAGCGGCTCTGTTGGTTTTTGTTGAATGGCTTTGTATTCAGTATCACTCTTCTCAAGGTATCACCATGTACCGCTTACCCCGGTTTATCGTCCTAGCCAAGTGGGTGCCCAGCACATTAGCCCACAGCAGTTTCTTACTGTTCTTACTGGCCGCGCCCTTGCAGGCAGCCGAATCAGCTATACAAAATGAGCCACCTACCCAAGATTATCCCATTCAAATGACGCCCATGAGCGGCGGCAATGGCTCGGTAGAGCAGTTCGATCACAACGCCTATTCACTGCCGCTGGGTAATATGTCGATGACCAAACGGCTGGACTTCAGCGTCGGTAACAGCTTCTTTCGTAACCCCTGGGTGGTGGCGCCCGCCAGCACCGAGGCTCGGGATGGCCTGGGCCCGCTGTTTAATACCAATAGCTGCCAAGGGTGCCACTTGAAGGACGGTCGCGGGCACCCACCGACCGGTGATGAAAACCCTATCGCGCTATTCTTGCGCCTGTCGCTACCTTCTCAGCAAGCGGAGCCCGAGGTTTTGGAGCAGCGGGGCGCGCTTCCGGTACCTAACTACGGTTTGCAGCTACAAACCGCGGCGATTAGTGGTGCCGCTCCTGAGGGTAAGCTGGTGATCGCGTATCGCCCACGGGAGGTCGCTTTTGCCGATGGCCACAGCGTTACCCTCCAGGAGCCGCTCTACTCGATTGCCGAGCCTGCTTACGGCGAGCTGCCCGAGGATCTGCAGACCTCGCCGCGGCTGGCCCCGCCGATGATTGGCCTAGGGCTACTGGAGGCGATTCCTGAAGCCGACCTGCTGGCGGCTACCGACCCTGACGATGCCGATGGCGACGGTATTTCCGGCCGTGCCAATCGGGTCTGGGATCTCCGCACGGGTAGCACCGTCATGGGACGCTTTGGCTGGAAAGCCGGCGAGCCCAGCATTGAGCAGCAGGGGCTGCACGCCTTCGCCGGGGATATGGGGCTCACCTCCAACCTCGTGCCGCAAACCGACTGCATGGAGAGCCAGGGCTGCGATGATTTTCCCAACGGCGGCACGCCAGAAGTCAGTGATGACGTGGCCGACTTTGTGACCTTCTACGCCTCCAGCCTGGCAGTGCCGATGCGCCGCAACCTGGAAGACCCGGCGGTTCAGCAGGGTGCCGAACGTTTCAATGCCCTGGGCTGCGCCAGTTGCCATACGCCGCGCCATCGCACCGCCGCGGATGCCGAACGACCGGCGCTGGCTGATCAGATTATATGGCCTTATAGCGACCTGTTGCTGCACGATATGGGCGACGCTCTGGCGGATCATCGCAGTGAGTTCCAGGCCGATGGCCGCGAGTGGCGCACCCCGCCGCTGTGGGGTATCGGCTTGGCACAAACGGTTAACCCCCGGGCGGGCTTTCTGCACGACGGCCGCGCCCGTACCCTGGAAGAGGCGATTCTCTGGCACGGCGGTGAGGCAGAAGAGGCCACCCAGGACTATCGTGACTTGCCTGCGGATCAGCGTGCTGAGCTCATTCGTTTTCTTGAATCCCTATAAGTGTTGTTGAATTGTTGCAGGCTTGATTGCCAAGGAGTTGATGTGATCGCATCTTTTCGCCGCCTGGGGTTGCTGGCCTGTACGCTACTGGCCGCGCCGCTCTCTTTTGCTTCGGACACTCCCACGCCGCGGGATATCTGGCACGGCGCCGTGGAAATGCAGTATGCCGAGCTGAGTGCCGCCTCCGAGCGGCTGGAGGCGAGCGCCACACGCTTTTGCCAATCCCCCGATGAATCGCTCAGGCAACGGTTGGAAAATGACTGGCTGAGCGCCTATCAGGCCTGGCAGGCAGTGCGCTTTATCCAGTTTGGCCCCGTCGAGCAGAACAGCCGGGGCTGGCAACTGCAGTTCTGGCCAGATCGCAAAAACCTGGTGGGCCGTAAGGTTAATAGCTGGTTGAAAGCCCCTGACGCGCCCGATGCACAGGACATAGCCAATGATAGCGTGGCGATCCAGGGCTTTCCCGCTCTGGAGTACCTGCTTTATGACGATGCCATGGGCGAACTGGCCCTTAGCGATCCTGCCGCCTGCAACTTGATGCAGGCCATCACGACGCATCTCGCAGATACCACGAATGCCCTGCATCGCGACTGGCAGGCCTTTGGTGAGCACTATCTTGAGACGCCTGACTACACGGAGACCACGCTAACCAGCGCTATCCAGGCCCTTGAAATACTCGAAGATAAACGGCTCGGTGAACCCATGGGCCTTAAAGGCGCACCCGCCAACGGCTACTTGGCGGAGGCATGGCGTAGCGAACAAACGGTTCGATTGGTAGAGAGCAGCCTGGAGGGCCTGCGTACCGGATTCATGCCGGGGCTTACCGCCTTGCTGCGCGAAGCTGATGCCATGCCGCTAGCCGAGGCGTTTCGTGACCAGTTGGATAAGACGCTTGCCCAGGCCAGCGAACAACCGCCGGGCTTAGTGCCAGCCCTTGAAGACGCAGAGGCGTTTCGCGGCCTGCAGTCGCTCTACCTCGACATCAGTCAGCTGCGCCACCTGCTGGGTAACGAGATAGCCGCTGAACTGGGGTTGGTGCGCGGTTTCAATTCCAGCGACGGGGATTGAACCATGCAGCGACGCCAGGTACTTAAAGTGGGGTTAGGCAGCGTGGCTATGGCGCTGACGCCGCTGAGTTGGGCGCTACCCGCTCGGGAGGAAGCCGCGTGGCTGTTTAGCGCGGTGGATGACCCCAGCGGAGGGCATTACATCGCCGGGGTGGCATTGGATGGTCAAACCCGCTTTATGATCGAAGTACCCGAGCGCTGCCATGGTGGCTGTCTGCGGCCAGCTTCCCGTCAGGCGGTATTGTTTGCTCGCCGCCCTGGCACAAGGATGCATGTGATCGATGGGGACAACCGCCAATTAGCCCACACCATTGCGGCCGGGGAGGGCTACCATTTCTACGGGCATGGCGTTTTCGACCTGAACGGACGCTATCTGTATGTCACCGCCAATCGTTTGGAGGACAGCGCCGGGCTAGTGCGTGTTTACGACGCTGCCAATGGCTATACCCATGTGCACGATATGCCGCTGAGTGGTATTGGGCCCCATGAGCTTCGGCTGATGCCGGACGGCGACACCCTGGTGATTGGTTTAGGGGGTATTCAGACCCACCCTGACTATGGCCGGGTAAAACTCAATCTGGACACCATGGCCCCGGCGCTGCTGCTGATGGATCGTCACAGCGGCGAGATAGTGGCTCGCCATGAGCCTTCGCACCACCAGCTCAGTTGCCGTCATCTGGATGTAGCGGCGGACGGCACGGTGATTGCCGGGTACCAGTTTGAAGGCCCCGAGTGGGAGACCCACCCGCTGATATGCCGCCTGGATGCCCAGGGAGACTTCTCTGAACTGGCGCTGCCTGATGCGGTCACCTCCAGCCTGCACCACTACATTGCTAGCGTCGCGTTTAGCCGCGTTTCGGCAAACGTTCTGGTGACCGCCCCTCGCGGCAATCGGGTGCTGCTGCTGGATGCTGCCCAAGGAAAACTTGTCGCCAGCCTGGCGCTGCCCGATGCTGCCGGTGCCCGCTGCGACGGCAACGGCGGCTTTCTGGTCTCCTCCGGCCAGGGCGGTCTCTACCGAGTAACGCCTGACACGGCGACGCCTGAACTGCTCGCCAGTCTGGAACTCCGCTGGGATAACCATTTGACATAGCTTTTTGAAACAGTCCTTAGAACTAGCTTTTGAAACAGCTCTTAAGAATAGCCCTCTGACACCGGCTGTCAGGCCACTGGTTTGAACAATATTAATGACACCTTCTGGGTAAGAGACGCTGCTGGTAAACTTCAGCGCTCTTTACAGGAAGGCAAGGAGTCACATGGAACTGCTGCGCTTAGTATTTCATCACTACCGCTGGCCCTTTTTAGGCGCCATTGCTCTGAGCTTACTGAGCGCTGGCTTAGGGGTCGGGGTGATTGCGTTTATCAATCAGCGGCTGATTGAAGTAGGCAGTATGGCGGCGTTGCCGCAATTTCTAGGCCTGCTGGCGGTGCTGCTGGCGGTTACGCTCAGTACGCAGTTGGCGCTGACCGTGCTGGGGCATCACTTTGTATTTGACCTACGCTCACGGCTGGTAAAGCGGATTCTCGACACCGATATTGAGCGCTTGGAGCAGCTGGGCAACGCCACCCTGCTGGCCAGTCTGTCCAGCGATGTGCGAAACATCACCATTGGCTTTGTGCGCCTCCCGGAGTTGATTCAAGGTGTGGTGCTAACACTCGCATCGGTGGCTTACTTGGCATGGCTCTCGCCGCAAATGGTGGTGATCACCGTGGTGTGGATTGCGTTCACCATGGGCGTGGGCTGGGTGCTGGTGTCGCGAGTGTATCGCCACTTTCGCCTGGTGCGTGAAAGCGAAGACAGCCTCTATAAAGATTTCCAGGCGGCCATTGAAGGGCGCAAAGAGCTGGCGCTGAACCGCGACCGTGCCCGGCGCTTTTACGATGAGCGCTATACCGCCAATGCACGCGACTACCGCCACCACATTATCCGCGCCGATACCTACCATTTAAGCGCCAATAACTGGTCTAACATTATGATGTTGGGCGCCATAGGCGTGGTGTTTTTCCTCTCTAATGGTCTGGGCTGGGCGAATACCACCGTGGCTTCCACCTTTGCGCTGACGCTACTGTTTCTGCGCACGCCGCTGATTCAGGCGGTGGGCGCCTGGCCAACGCTGATCAGTGCCCAGGTCGCTTTTGATAAATTGAGCAGCCTGGAGTTGGCCGAGTACCAGTCAAGCTTTGCCGTCGACGATACGCTGGCCGATTGGCAGCGCCTGGAACTGGAGGAAGTCACCTACCACTACCCGGACACTGCCCAGGGCGAAGGCTTCCAGGTAGGGCCGCTCAATATGACCCTAGAACGCGGTGAGCAGGTGTTTCTGATCGGAGGCAACGGCAGCGGTAAGTCGACGCTGGCAAGGCTGCTCTCGGGGTTATACCGCCCCCAAAGCGGCACTATTAAGATTGATGGCGAAGTGGTCACCGCTGCTCAGTGGGATGCGTTTCGCGCCCGCTTTGCCAGCGTGTTTACCGATTTCCATCAGTTTGATCAGACCATGGGCCCTGAAGGGCTGCCCGCTGACCCGCAGGTCGTCGATACCTGGCTTGAGCGGCTGCAGATGCAGCACAAGCTGCAGTGGGAAGGGGATCGTGTCATCAACACCCAGCTCTCCCAAGGCCAGCGTAAGCGTCTGGCGCTACTGCTGGCCATTGCCGAAAAGCGCGATATCTTATTGCTGGACGAGTGGGCGGCGGATCAAGACCCGCAGTTCCGGCGGCTGTTCTACCGCGAGCTGTTACCGAACTTAAAAGCGATGGGGAAAACCGTGTTTGCCATCAGTCATGACGACAGCTACTTCGTCCACGCCGACCGGTTGCTGGAGATGTCGAAGGGCCAGCTAAGCGAGCTGAAAGGCGAACAGCGTGCACGGGCAAGTGAAGATGCCGTTGCTCAGATCAATATCTAACCGCATTAACGGGCGGCCTGTTTGGCGCGTTTGCGCGCCTCCAGGTCGCAACCCTCAAGGGGGCAGGTACCGCAGGTATCAAACTCATCCAGTAAGTAGCGCAGGCAGCAGAGCTTGCGCACCCGCTTAACCTCTTCACTCCCCTTGGGCGTAAAGTAACGCACCGGCTGAAACAGCGGGTTGCGCTTGCCGTTGGGCAGGTTGCGTGCTTCCAGCAGCGCCTTGGCGGCTTCAAACGCCTGCTGACTGGCAAGCGGATGCTCGCCCAGCGCATTGACGTAAAAGTCCAGATAGCCACCGGCATTGCTCCAGAACACTCGCTGAGCGGCGCCGGAGATGGCCGATAACTGTTCGATCAACGGTGCCCAGTGCTGCTCAATCAACGTCGCAAAACGCTCAAAAGGATCTTGTGTGGTGATCGGCGTACCTTCGTGGGGTAGCCACAGCCGCGAGGTAGTGCCTTTATCGTTAAAGATAACCTGCATCTCGTCCAGCCCCACCGGCAGGTCACGGTTAAGCAGCAGGTTGGCCGTCAACGTGGGAACGGTTAGCGCGCTGAGGTGCCACTTCGACCAGATCGAAACCACTGCCCGCAGGTCACCGCCTGGGTACTGTTCAGCGAAACGAGAGAGATCCTGTTTGAGCCAACGGGCATCCCGCCAGCGGGCGGTGTTGAACGCTTCCAGGGGCGGCGTGCCGCCAATTATTGGCGGCGTAAAGTTTGCCAACGGCCCGGTATAACAGGCGGCCAATGAGGGCTCGAACAGTTGTGGCTGACGCAGAGCAGAGGGCATCGCGGGCTCCATCACAGGGCTTTAACACAAGGTTTTGACACAGCACACAGGTAAAATATGGCATTCAGCTTAATCGATAATGCGTATCAGTTGAAGCTTTTGATTGCGAATGAGTGCTTTTAAAAGTGTCTGACCTCGGAGAATAGCGCTATTGAGCCACGGCGATATTGTGCTCTCCGTTGGGGTGCTTCATGACCTGCATCGGTAGGCCATAAATCGCTTCTAAGGTGCTGCAGCTCATCAAATCACCCGGGCTGCCATGGGCCAGCAAGCGACCGCTGTGCAGTGCCATCAGCTCGTCGCAGTAGCGCGATGCCATGTTGATATCGTGGAGAACGATAATAACCCCCAGATTTAACTCATCACACAGCTTGCGGATCAGCGCCAGCACTTCGACTTGGTGAGCAATATCCAGCGCCGCTAGTGGCTCATCCAGCAGCAGGAAACGGCTACCCTGAGCCAGTAGCATCGCCAGCCACACCCGCTGACGCTCACCACCGGAGAGCGTATCGACCAGGCGGTCGGCAAAGGCCTCGGTGTGCGTCAGGGCGATGGCGCGATCAATGGCCTCTTTGTCTTTCTGATTGTGGCGTCCTAGAAGACCGTGCCAAGGGTAGCGGCCAAAAGCCACTAGCTCGCGCCCGGTAAGGCTTTCGGCGCTGGGTAAATGCTGGGGTAGGTAAGCCACCTGGCGGGCAAATTCACGGTTGCCCCAATCACTCAGCGGACGCTGGTCAAAGTGAATCTCACCACGGCTGGTGGGCTGCTGTTGGGCCATTAATTTAATTAAGGTCGATTTGCCTGAGCCATTGTGGCCAATCAGGCCGTAAACCTTGCCTTCATGAAAGCTGTGGTCAATGGGATTTAGAATCGGCTTGCCATTAATCTCAAAAGTGGCGCCTTTGACCTCGAACATGAATCACTCCTGGCAATGGGGTTAATGATAATGGCTCCATTCTAGTGCTAATAGTTCTCATTTTTAACAAAAAAATGAAATGATTTTCGTAAGAGAAGGGAAACGCGGTTTGGGGAAGCAGAGAAGTGGATAAGCCCCAGCCAGCCTTTGATTACCCGCGGGAGGTGCACACCACCCCCGGCACCGCTTCGCGCTGCTTTTGCGCCGGGCCGCCGCTGCGGGTGCGCTGACGCTTACGCCGCGCTACAAAAACCATAGATTCAGCTTGGTGGCACCTGCGGGAGGCGGCGGGATGACGCCTAGAGGCACCTCAGCCCAACCCCGGCACCGCTTCGCGCTGCTTTTGCGGGTGCGCTGACGCTTACGCCGCACTACAAAACCCATCGATCCAGCTTCGTGCACATCCCGTAGCGCGTGGTAACGAGAACGCGAGTTCAGCGAGCGTTTGAGGCACCCGCGGGAGGCGTCGGAACGACGCCCAGTGGCACCTCAGCCAAACCCCGGCACCGCTCGCTGCATGCAGTTCAAGGCGCGCCCCGCTGCGCACAGTTATCATAGAAAGCAACCGTGGCTGGCCAATCGCTGAATACGCCAATGACCCCTACCTCGTTAACGAGGGCATCTAAGGTAATCAGTTTGTCGCCATCACGCTGGATAACATCGTCAGTGGTGCTGTGGTACCACTGGCCGCCTTCCTCCAGCGGCCCCGAGCGCTCAAGTGTCCAGGTGATCATGGATAGGCCTGCTTCCCGGGCGCGGCGGGCATAAAGTGAAGGTTGCAGACGCTTTTCCAGCTCGTCACTGCCGAACTCTGGATTCGCTTCAACTAGCATCCAGGTAGGCGGGGCGATTATCTGAACGCCGCTTTCCACCAGCGACTGCATACTTGGCTGCCACGTATCGGGGGTTGTGTGATCAAAGGAGCCATCGCTGTAGCGGCCATCCAGGTAAACCGCCTGATTTCCATACTCAGGTTCATGTTCAATCCAATAAAGCACATCATCCAGATTGAATGACTGCGGGAAGACATCGCTGGGGGAAACGCCTGCCGCTTTGTACTCATCTATCATCTTCTGGGCGTAAGCCTGCTGCGTAAAGCCCTCTGAATGACCCGTAAACGGCATTTCAACCTCAGGCACTTTCAGTTCTGGGGTCATCTGCACGCCAAGCTGCTGAAACAGCGCAATACTGTCGGCATGGCTCATCAATGTGCCGCGGGTAGCATAAAGCTCTGTGCGCCATTCGGGCGTGCCTGCCAGGTATTCTTCAAGGGTAGCTGCATCAGTGTTTACCCCCTCCATAGTGCCTTGCAGGCTACGAAACTCGGCTAAGGTAATATCGCTGGTACAGCAGCGAATATCTGCCGCATTCGTTAGCTCGCCGTTTTCTTCATTAAAAGCGGGAGGCACGCTGCATTTTTCAGCTAAGTCGGTCTCAACGATATTGGTGGTGTAGTGTAAATCGCACTGAGAGTGACGGCAGACGAGCTCCTCATCGGCAGTGAAGGCGACGTCGCACTCAAGAATGCCTGCCCCGCCTTGAGCGCCGGCAATATAAGATTCGAGAGTATGTTCTGGAAACTGTAACGGCGCACCACGATGCCCAATCGCCAAGGGAGACCGCTGCCATTGGGTTTGCTCCGCCGCACAGCTCAATAAAGAGGCTTTCAGTTCACGCTCGTGATCGTTATCCGTGCTCATGTCGTTCACCAGGAACAGCGGGCGCGGGCCCAGCGTTACCTGTTGTGCCGCTTTAATCAGGGCATCATCCCAGAGTTTTGCGTCAGTCTCGTCTTGAGCGGTAGCAATGTTAGCGAACAGCAGGCCACCAATAAGAAATGTACTAGTTAGAAAATCTGAATGCGCCATCAGCGAAATTCTCTTTACCGCGAAAGGGGTTTTTTGAGTGTAGGCAGGTTTCATGTGTTCTTCGATGACAACCTTTGAACGCTAATGGGCATCATGTTTAATTAATATATATTTGTAAGGCCAATCCCCATTTAAAGGCGTGCCAGAGAGGAAAGAACAAGAAGTAAGCTGTGCCTGCTTTCAGCCTTGACTGTTTGCGTCTGCGAAACAAGCTGTGTGCTGTAAGGGCACATTGATCGTTGATTAGCAGGCCTTTAAACACGCTAGCAGTTGTCCATGCCTCTCAGGGTGTGCTGCCAGTAAGCTGCTCCATTGAGCGGGATTCGCCGCACCAGAGAGATCCGTGACGGTATAGCCTGCCTCTCGGGCAATCACGACACCGGCGGCGATATCCCAAAAGTCGAGCGCGGCCCCTTGAGACCAAAAGGCATCAAAGCGGCCCAGGCTGGTATAAGCGAGCTCCAGTGCCGCCGAGCCTGGGCTGCGGATACCGGCTACCTGAGGCATTAAGGCGGCGAGTTGGCTTATGGCTATCGTGCAGTCGCCTTTGGCGTGGTAGGGCAGGCAGGTGCTTATTAGCATCTCGTTGAGCGGGCGCGGTTCCGGCGTACTGAGCGGTGTGTCATTGAGGAAGACGCCAATGCCAAGGCTTGCCCACAGCATTTCATCTAACAAGGGGTGATAAACAACCCCGATGATCAGCTCATCTCCCTTGGTGACTGCAATAGAGACCGAGAAATGAGGCACTCCATGCAGGAAGTTGCTGGTGCCATCAAGAGGGTCAATGATCACGGTATAGTGGCTATCGGTGGGTGTCAGACCGCTCTCTTCACCGAGGAACGCGATATCGGGAAAAACGCTGCTGATACAGTCGATAATGATGTTTTCCGCAGCCGTATCGTAGTAGCTGACAAAGTCTGACGCCCCTTTTTGTTCAAAGGCAATCCTACCCTTGAGCGAATATCCCTCGCGTAACAGCGCACCCGCCTCGTACGCCGCCTGCTTCACCGTTTCGAGCAGGTCATTGCTGCTATCAAGCATTGTGTTTCTCCTGGGCATTCATCGTGTCGTAGTGAATGGCTAAAACTGTATCCATTCAATGTAACTAGCCATTCATGACACGCCGATGACAGGCGTAAAGTTGGTTTAATGGTAGGTCATCTATGCGTTTGGCGTATGAGAGATCCCCCCGTTACATGTCGCTATTAACTGAGCCAACAAAAAATCAACCAGCATATCGTTATAAAAAGTGGATTAGCTCACACCGGTTGACTTACCCGATGGTAACGCAAATAATAATTGTTGCCATTTATTCCGTGGTGTTAATCAAGGCAGGAGGCCGTGCTGTGGATACCCAGACCTGGAGCGCTGAGTTAGAAGACATCTTCGTTAATCAGCGGCCCCGGCTCTGTTGTGTCGCCGCAAAAGTATTGGGCAATGCTGATCAAGCCGATGATGTTGTGCAGGATGCCTATCTGAAAATTTCAGAAGCAACCACGCTTTTTGAGGTAAAACAGCCCATATCCTATGTGTCACGGGTGGTGCGCAATCTCGCCATTGACCGCTGCCGTCGTTCCGCGTTTGAGTCAGCGCTGTTTGCAAAAGCAGAGGAGGGGGATAACGCCTCTTGTGCGTCACACTCACCTGAGGTGATTGCCATTGATCGCCAGGCATTGACCCAGGTGGTCGAATCGTTGAACGAACTGCCAGAGCGTACGCGACGCGCCTTTGAGCTTTATCGTTCGGGAAACCATACCCAGCGGGAAGTGGCGCTACAGCTAGGTGTTTCTACCACGTCAGTGAACTTTATGATTCGCGATGCGCTGACTCATTGCCACCAGTCGCTACAAGGTCGGTCGTTGCCAGATAAGTAAATCGGCGTTCCGTCCCCTCTTTGTTGTCGCTTTGTTACACTGTCAGCCAATAGCGTTGAGAATATCAGACGCTTCCATAGGCAGGTAATAAGCAGGCCGCAATAGCGAGGTTTGACAGTAACGATGGATAACGACAGCGGCGACGATGCCGTTTGGCAAACAGCGCTAGATTGGCTGATGCGCGAGCATGAAGAGACGTTAAGCGACGCTGATCGCGAAGCACTGCATGCTTGGTTAGCGGCTTCTTCCCAGCACCGCCGGGTATTCCATGAAGCCGAACAGCTATGGCTGTTAACGGGGCTGATCCCAAGCGGTGATGAGCGCAGCTGATAAACCACTGTTTTTTTACTCTCCTCCTTCGACTTTCAGGCTAACTCAATGGTCGCGAGCTAACGCTGCCTCCCGCTGGAGCAATTTTTAGCCTGGCAAGAGTCATGCTATGCCGACGCCCTAGCGACCCCTCCCCCTATTTTTTCTACTTTCTTCCTTTCCAGCATTAAATTTTCTGGTTCCTCACTCGTCACTAAGTAATGAGAAGCAATTGCGTTTTACTTCTCATTCCTTTGGCAACGATGAGGTTAATTCCATGACAAGCTGTTTTGATCGTGAAGATGGTGTCTTCCGCGTATTAGTCAATCACGAAGAGCAGTACTCCCTCTGGCCAGAGTGGAAGGCGATTCCTGCCGGTTGGACGGATACCGGCGTGCTGGGCGATAAGCCAACCTGCTTAGCCTACGTCGAAAAGACCTGGACAGATATGCGGCCACTCTCGCTGCGCCAGTGGATGGATGAGCAGGCCGGCGCTGAGGCGGAGCAGGTGAATGCAGGTTAAGCGTTTAAGGCTGCTCTGCCTGCCCTGCGCCGGGGCCAGCGCCACCATGTATCTACGCTGGAAGCGCCAGTTGCCCGCCTGGGTCGAGGTGTATCCCGTCGAATTGCCTGGGCGTGGCGAACGCCTGGGTGAGCCGCTTATCGATGACTTCGAGACCCAGGTGGTGCGGCTGTGCGAAGAGCAGGCAACGCGGTTGCGCGGTGATTTTGCCCTGTTCGGCCACAGCATGGGGGCGCTGCTGGCCTATGGCATGGCGGCACGCTTACGCGATGTGGGGCGCCCTCAGCCACGGATGCTATTCGCCTCAGGCAGTGCGGCACCCTCAATGCGCGACTCAGAGCGTTTAGCGGGGCTTGATAACGATAAGGCCTTAATCGCGGATCTGCGCCAACAGGGCGGCACCCCAGAGGAAGTCTTCGAAAACCCTGAGCTGCTGCGCCTTACCCTCGATATCTTGATGGCGGACTATCGCCTCTGCCGCAGTTTCCGCTATCGCGGCGGGTCACCGCTTGCTTACCCCCTACAGGTACTCGCCGGGCGTGAAGACGATATTGAGCAAGAGCGTCTGGAAGCGTGGCAGCGGGAAGCCGGCGGGGTGTTCTCTTTAGACTGGTTCGAAGGGGGGCACTTCTTTATTCGCCAGCAGCAACCGCAAGTGCTGGATACCTTAAAGCGGGCACTGGCCCGACGGCTTGAGGAGGTGCCCCATGCAGCGCCTGCGGTTAGCTGAAGGGGTGCCCGAGGGGCTTGAGGTATGGCGCTTAGCGCTCGATCTGAATGCCCCGGTAGCCGACGACGATGATCGTCTGCTGAGTCGAGCCGAGTGGCAGCGCGCCCAGCGGCTTCGCCATCACGCCGATGTCGTGCGCGCCGTGGCGACACGCGCTGCCCTGCGGCGACTGCTATCCGCGCACACCGGTATAGCGCCAGAAAAGCTGGTGTTCACTCAGAGCGCTTACGGCAAACCCGCGTTGGAAAACGCTGGTGGGCCTGCTTTCAATGTCTCCCACTCTGGCCATGTCGCCCTGATCGCGCTTGCTCCCGGCGGCGCGGTGGGGGTCGATATTGAGCGCTGCCGATCCGAGGCCGAACTGGCGCCGCTGCAAGGGCTGGTGCTATCGCCGAGTGAGCAGCTCGACCACGCACTGCCCTTTATGGAGCGCTGGGTGGTTAAAGAGGCGGTGCTCAAAGCCCTGGGCCTGGGCATTGCTGATCATTTGCGGGCGCTCTCGATCACTTCCTCTTTAGGGCCGCCAGACACCTATCACCTTGAGCACTCGCTTCCCGTTTCATCACCTTTGCAAGCATGGCCGCTGCCAGCGCCGAGTGGCTATGCCGCTGCCCTGGGCTATGTCAAGAGCTATATCCAGAGCTAACGCTACTCAACGACTTTTTAGGAGATCAATAATGGACAGCCAAAGCGCAACACTAACGCAACCAACCAACGTCATATCCAAACGTCAGGGGCCTGCTGATTCAGAGCTGCCCATTATGATTTCTCCCTCTTACCCAGGGCAGCCACTACTGGAAGCCTTTGGCGAGTTGCGTGCTGATATTGAGTCGCTGGTGGCCAGAGTCGGTGGGGTACTGCTAAGAGGCTTCGATGTTCCCTCCGTGGACGATTTTCAGCAGTTTGCCGCTGCGTTTGGTCATCCGCTGCTGAGCTATGAGTTCGCCTCAACACCGCGTTCAGCGGTTTCGTCAGGCATTTATACCTCGACCGAGTATCCCGCTCATCAACATATTCCCCTTCACAATGAGCAGGCCTACACCCGCGAGTGGCCGATGAAAATCTGGTTCCACTGCGTCACCGCTTCTCCCGAGGGCGGTGAAACCCCCATTGCCGATAGCCGCGCTATTTACCGCCGTATGCCCGCAGAGATCCGCGAGCGCTTTGCCCCCGGCATTCTCTACGTACGTAACTACGGCGATTTCGATATGCCTTGGCAAAAGGTGTTTAACACCGAAGACCGCGCCGAAGTGGAGGCATTCTGCCAGCGCGCGGGTATTCGCTGTGAGTGGAAGCCCGATGGCGACCTGCGCACTACCCAGCTATGCCAAAGCATAGAGACTCACCCTGTCACCGGTGAGCAGGTGTGGTTCAACCAAGGCCATCTTTTCCATGTCTCCAACCTGCAGCCAGAAGTGCGTGAATCGTTGGAAGAGCTGCTTGATCCCGAAGACATGCCGCGCAACGTCTTCTTTGCCGATGGTAGCCCCATCGACGATGCCATCTTCGATGAGATTCGCGGTGTTCTGGCCGAAGAAACGGTGATGTTCCCCTGGCAGGCAGGCGATGTGCTGATGCTCGACAACATGCTGGTTGCCCATGCGCGCACGCCGTTTAAAGGGCCGCGCAAAGTCGTCGTCGCCATGGCGGAAGGGCACGGCAACCTCTCCAAAGACTGAAGATAACGGCTCAACCCCACGGCCAGGAATTCCAGCAGGTACGCATATGAATATTAGGCACGCCCAGACAACTTGCAGTAGCTCGCCCCACAACGGTGCTTCTAACAACTTTGTAGAGCATTTAAGTCGCTTAGCTCAGGAAAGGCCCCATGACAGGGCGCTGATTGTGGTGAACGCTCAAGGCGAAACTACCCTTGACTACGCCACCTTGGAGCGGCGTTCGCGTGCTTTGGCCAGCGAGCTACAGCAGCGGTTCCCGGCGGGTGAGCGTGCCTTGATCCTGCTGGATAACGATGAGCACTACGTGGTGGCGTTCTTCGCCTGCCTGTACGCCGGGGTAATTGCCGTGCCGGTCTTCCCGCCGGAGTCGGCCAAACAGCAGCACCTGGCGCGTCTGTTGGCCATTGCCGCCGACTCCCAGGCTGCCTGTGTGCTTACCTCTACGACGATTATTGATGTGGTCGCATCTGCAAGCGAAGGCTTCGGCAGCGCCGAACTGATCCCCGTGGATGCCTTAGATGAGAGCCGCGCTGAACACTGGATTGAGCATCACCCAAAGCGTGGTGATATCGCCTTTTTACAGTACACCTCAGGCTCCACGGCCACGCCCAAAGGCGTGATGGTCAGCCATGGCAACCTGATGGCGAACGAGCGTGCTATCGAGACGGGCTTCTCGATTGGTGCCGACGATGTTTTCGTCAGTTGGCTGCCGCTTTACCACGACATGGGACTGATTGGCGGCCTGCTGCAGCCCATCTATCGCGGTATTCCTGCGGTATTGATGAGCCCCACCTTCTTTTTACAGCGGCCGGTACGCTGGCTGGAAGCGATCTCCCGCCACCGGGGTACCATTAGCGGTGGCCCCGATTTTGCCTACCGGCTGTGTCTTGAGCGTATCCGCGACGAGCAGCTTGAGGCGCTCGACTTATCTAGCTGGCGGGTCGCATTCTCAGGCGCCGAGCCGGTACGCCACGATACCCTCACTGGCTTTATCGAACGCTTCCGCCCGGCGGGCTTTGCCGCTGACACCGCAGCACCCTGTTATGGCTTGGCCGAAGCGACGCTATTGGTTAGCTGTAATTCGCGCGGTACAGGTGTGGTGGGCACGGCTTTTTCTCAACAGTCGCTGGCCGAGGGGAAGGCTGCCTCAGCGGTTGAAGGCAACACTCTGGTGGGCTGCGGTACACCGGAACCCGGTCACGCAATCGATATTGTCGATCCTGAGGGGCTTCACTCGCTGCCCAGTGGTGAAGTCGGCGAGATCTGGGTCAATGGGCCCAGCGTGGCACACGGGTATTGGCAGAACCCAGAAGCAACAGCGCAAGCCTTTGTCACCCGCGATGGGGTCAGTTGGCAGCGCACCGATGATACTGATGCACAGAACCACGACGCTCGTGATGATCGTTGGCTGCGCACCGGCGATCTAGGCTTTCTGCACGAAGGGCAGCTGTATATCGCCGGGCGCATCAAGGATCTCATCATACTGCGCGGCCATAACGTCTACCCCCAGGATATTGAGAGCGTTATCGAGGCGGAAGTGGAAGCAGTGCGCAAAGGGCGCGTGGCGGCCTTTGCAGTGACCACGCCGGAAGGCGCTGAAGGGATTGGCGTTGCGGCAGAGGTCTCCCGCGGCATACAGAAGCTAGTGCCCGCCGAGAAGCTGGTCGAAGCGCTAAGCGAGACGGTGGGGAGCGCTTGCCACGAGCCGCTTTCGGTAGTGTTACTGCTTAACCCTGGAGGCCTCCCCAAAACCTCCAGCGGCAAACTGCAGCGCAGCGCCTGCCGCCAAGGCTGGGAAGTGGGTAGACTGGATGCCTACGCCATTTACGCCTTTGGGCATTTTGTCAGCGGCGGCGACGATGACGCCAGCGGTGGCAAGGCATCACAATCTCTCGTGGAATCTGGGAGCGAAACGGAGCAGACGTTAGCTAAGCTCTGGCGCCAAGTGCTGGGAGACAACAAGGAAACGCCGCTGGGAAGCAATGCCCACTTCTTCGCCAGCGGGGGTAATTCTCTGGCGGCGGTGCAGTTGGCTTCACGCATTAGCGATCATTGGGCGATTGATTTCCCGACCAGATCGGTCATGGAAAAGCCGCGCTTTGGTGATGTGGTTGATGAAATAGAGCGGCGGTTAGCGGATCCTGCGGCCTCCCATCAGGGAGGTGGTCAGAATCCACTGATACCGATTTCCCGCCATGTGGAACTACCTTTGGCACCTGTCCAGCGCCGGCTCTGGCTGGTTGATCGCTTGGCAAGTCAGGCGGGCGACCGTGAGCGTGCCGCCTACAACCTTCCGGCGCTATTTTCCCTGAAAGGGGAGTTGAACATAGAGGTTCTGGAAAGCACCGTTAATGCCATCGTTGCGCGGCATGAAGCATTGCGTACCCACTACCCTGAAAGTGAGAGTGGTGATCCCATCGCAGTTATCGAGGATCAGCGAAACATCGAACTGCCTGTTTTGGATTGCAGTGATCTTCCTGAACGGGAGCAGCAGCGATATTTGCAAGATACCTTCGCCGAGTATGCGAACACACCGTTAGACCTTGCCGCTGGGCCACTAATTAAGGCGGGTTTACTGCGTTTTGGCGCACAAGAGCATGCCCTGGTGCTGGTCATTCACCACATCGTTTTCGACGGCTGGTCCACGAGCGTATTCATCAGGGAATTTGCCACTCTGTACGGGGAATTACTGGAAGGGGAGGAGTCTGAATTGCCCGAATTGGGTATTCAGTACGTGGACTACGCCGCTTGGCATGAGAAAGCACTGTCGGGAGCGGCCTTCGAGCAAAGTGCAACCTTCTGGCGTCGCTATCTCAGCGATGCTCCTAAGCTCTCATCACTACTGGGGGACTTCGCCAGGCCCAGCCAAGCATCCCATGCCGGTAGTGCCCTGAGCATGACACTGAGTCCAGACCTATCACAAGCGTTGAACAAGCTTGCCGCACAGCGTGGCACCACGCTATTTACGCTTCTATTGGCGAGTTTTCAGCTGTTGATGCATCGCCAGACCCGTCAACAAGACCTAGTGGTGGGAACCGATGTCGCTGGCCGTAGCCATCCTGATGTTGAGCCGCTAATCGGATTTTTCGTCAATGTCATTCCGCTGCGATCTCGTTTGGCTGATGGTCAGATTGATTTCGGCCACTGGCTTGAGCAAGTACAGACCAGCGTGCTGGATGCATTCGATCATCAAACTGTTCCCTTCGACAAAATTGTCGAGCTTTCGGGCATCAGCCGTGAGCGGGATCGTTCCCCCCTAATACAAACCCTCTTCGTACTACAAAACACGCCAACCGAGCGGTTCTCACTTCCGGGTCTTGAGGTGGAGGTAATGCCCCAGCCCCGGCAGGAGTCGAAGTTCGATATGGCGGTATTCGTTGATGAGAGCGATACCGGACTATCAGTCGAGTGGGTTTATGCCACTGCCTTATACCGACGCGAAACCATCGAGCACCTGACCGGTGCCTGGCAGTCGCTATTAGCGCAGATCGTGAAAGCTCCCAGCACGCTCGTTGAGGAGTTTCGCTTACCCCTAATGGAGAAACACGCTATGCAAAACAAGCTTTCAAAAGGTGCCAAACTCAACAAGCTTGGCAGCCTGAAATCCCAGCCAGGTACGCGCCCCTCGACCAAGAGTGACTCACCGATACGAACGGCATTGCTCGATGAGAAACGGGTCTTTCCTCTCGTGATCGAAGCGACGGACGCTGACCTTGATGCGGTGGCGTGGGCAACTTCCCAGCGTGACTTCATCGAGCAACACTTACGCACGCATGCAGGCATCCTGTTCCGTAACTTTGGTCTGACCACACCGCAAGAGTTTGAAGCCTTTGCCGAGGCTATCCAGCCGGGACTTTACGGCAATTATGGTGACCTGCCCAAGAAAGAAGGGGGGCGCAATACCTACCGTTCAACCCCCTATCCCGAGCGCCAGATGATTCTTTATCACAACGAAAGTTCGCATTTGGAGCGCTGGCCGCGCAAGCAACTGTTCTTCTGCGAATTCCCCTCTCCCGTGGGAGGTGCCACACCGATCGTGGACTGCCGGGAGATGTTGCGCCAACTGCCCGCCGATGTGGTGGAGGAGTTCGAGCGCAAAGGGCTGCTTTATGTACGCACCTTCACCCGCAACCTGGACGTGAGCTGGCGAGACTTTTTCAAAACCGATAGCAGGGAGGAGGTTGAAGCGCGGCTCAAAGAAGGGGGAATCGAGTGGCAGTGGTTTGGGGGCGATGAGCTGCAGACACGCACGCGCTGCCCTGCGGTAGTCACTCATCCAGTGACCGGTGACCGGGTGTTCTTCAATCAGGTGCAGCTCCACCACGTCAGTTGCCTTGAGCCTGATGTGAAGGAAGACCTGCTTGGCATGGTTGGCCAGGAGCGCCTGCCGCGTAATGTCTATTTCGGCGACGGCTCCGTGATTAGCGACGAGATGATGAAGGTTGTCGGCGAGGCCTACGAAGCTTGTGCCGTGCGCTTCGACTGGCGCCGGGGCGATGTGGTGATGGTCGACAACATGTTAGCGGCCCATGCCCGGGATCCCTACGAGGGGCCACGCAAGATCGTGGTAGCGATGGGAGACATCTATGAGCGTTCGGCGCTGGAAGAGGCTCAAGGAGCAAGTGCCGATGCCGAGTTGGTCGGTCAATGAAGTCACGGGGTTTGGGAGTCAATAAATGAATGCGATAACGGAACAGCAGAACCTTGCCCATTGGCCGCTTAGCCCTGAGCAGCGCGCAGTGTTGGTGGCGGTGGAAGCTAATGAAAATGATACCCAGCAGGCAGCATCGGCGCAGGCTAATGTCATGGTGGTCGATATTCAGGGTGCGCTTGATAGCTCGCGGCTGGAGCAAGCACTGAGCGACCTTAGGCAACAGCATGAAGCCCTATCTACGGCTTTGAAGAGCATGGCGGGGTATCGCGGGCTGCGACACCAGGCGCTTGAAGAGCTACCTGCTATTGAGTGTCGATATGAAGACTTACGCGGCAGCGATGATAAGGAAGTGCTGCTCAACGAGCCCAACGACTTTCTTAATAACTTTAGCGAGTCGCTGAAGCACCGGCCCATGGCCGTTGAGAGTGGCGAGCTGCTGCGTCCAGTGCTGCTGCAAACGGGTGAAGCCGCCTGGGTATTAGTACTGGCTGTTTCGGCGTTGGTGGCGGATCGCGGCAGTCTGCAGTCGCTGTTCTCGGCGTTGGCGGATGCTTACGATCAGAGCGGAGGCGCCGATGAGGAGTCGGCGCTGCAGTATTCCCAGTTCATCGAGTGGCGCGCTTCGCTCGAAAACGACGATGACGCCGAAGAGGGCCGTGAGTATTGGCAAAGGCACCAGCAGCATGCCGAGCAGGCAGGCGCATGCCGTTTACCTGCAAGGCAAGCGAATCGCTATGACGTGCGGGTAGAACATGAATATGTGGCTTGTCGGCTCGAATCAGACCTGGTGGCGCGTATCGATAGCCTGGCAGACAAGCTTCAAGTATCCGCAGAGGCAGTGCTGCAGGCGGCTTGGTGGGCGTTACTCGCCAGGATTAGTGGCAGTGAGCGTGTGCTAGGTGGCTGGCAACACGACTGCCGTCAGGATTACGAGGTGATGCAAGGGGCGATCGGGCTCTTCGACAAGGTACTGCCGGTACTGGTTGAAGGTGTCGCTGATAGCGATTTCTCTGGCTGTATCGCCCGTTTATCAGAGCAGTTAGAAGCGCATACCCAAGCCCAAGAGTATTGGTCGATTGACGCGCTGCATGATAAGCGCCACCTCGCAGTGGGGTTCGCATTTTCAGAAGGCGTGAATGAGTTAGATACGGCAGGTTTGCAGTGGCGCTTGCGAGAGTTGCCAGGGCCATCGGCAGAATTTGAACTTGCCTTGCAGATAGGCCGCAGTAAGAGCGGCGTGGTGGCGACGCTCTACGCCGACCCATCTTGCTATAGCCGAGCGGCGGCCGGGTGCCTGCTGGATCAGTACCAGGCGCTGCTGCAGGCGGGCCTAGCTGACCCAGCGCAAAAGCTATTTTCGGTGCCGCTTATCTCTCCTGAGCAACAGCAGGGATTACTGTCGATTGAGGACAGTGTGCTCGATGTGGGCGAGCGTAGCGTAGCTACCCATATCACTACATGGGCGGAATCGACGCCGGATGCCGTTGCCATTGAGGAGCAGGGCCGTACGTTGAGTTACGCCCAACTAGAAGCCCGCGTTAATGATATCGCTCGGTGGCTGGATGGTCAGGGCGTTAAGCGTGGAGATTATGTAGCGCTTGATTTGCCCCGTTCCACCGATTTGGTCGTGCTGCTATTGGCAGTATGGCGTGTAGGCGCCGCCTACCTGCCGCTCGACACTGAGTGGCCCGTAGACCGTAAACGGCAGATGCTTGAGGATGCCCAGCCTGCGCTAGTGGTGAACGCTGAAAACGCCGAGGCAGAACACGCAGCACTGGTTCTTCCCGGTATCCACAGTGTAGGGCTGCCACAAGAAGTGGAAGAAGTAGGTGGCGCATTACCGTTTCCAGAGCCAGAACTCGGTGACGTGGCTTACCTTCTCTATACTTCTGGCACCACAGGTACTCCAAAGGGTGTGGTGATTGAACATGGTCAACTGCTCAACTACGTCGCCGGTGCCACAAAGGCCATGGGGCTATCGGTATGCCAGCGCTGGGCACTGACCGGGTCGCTGGCCACCGACCTGGGCAATACGGCGCTGTTCGGTGCCTTGTTCAATGGTGCTCGCCTGGTGATCGCTGAGCCTGACGATCTGCAGGATGGCGATCACTTTGCGAACTTTATGTCGGCGGCCGATATCGATGCGCTCAAAATAGTGCCGTCTCACCTGGAAGCTCTGCTGGAGTGCGAAGTCCCCCGGTTGCCGAAAACAGTGATTCTAGGCGGCGAGGCAGCTTCACCTACCTTACTTTCGAGCATTGCGCGGATCTCGTCCGAGTGCCAACTATACAACCACTATGGCCCCACAGAAGCCACGGTGGGCGTTATGTTGCACCCGGTATCGCTGTCGCAGGATATGGCAGGGCCGTTGCCGCTAACCCAGCTGCTACCGAACTGCCGCTACCGAGTGCTTGACGATAACTTGCAAGCGACCCCCACCGGTGCCGTGGGTGAACTGTATTTGGGCGGTGCCCAACTGGCGCGGGGTTATCTCAATAGCGATGCTTCCGCGTTTGTCGAAGATCCCTTTATTGTCGGCGAACGGCTCTATCGCACCGGCGATCTGGCGTGTGTACTGCCCGAGGGGGGCGTACGCCTGATTGGGCGAGCCGACGATCAGATCAAGCTACGCGGTTTTCGTATTGAACCAGCAGAGATCGAAAGCGTGTTGCAAGCACAGCCAGGGGTTAAGCAGAGCCTGGTTCGCCTGATGGGTCGGGGGGCTGATACCCACGAACTCGTAGCGTTTTTGATCGGAGACTCCGAGGCGATGTCTGCTGAGGGCCAGACCCAGCTTCGCGAGCAGCTGACTGTGCTACTGCCTGAACCCATGCGTCCTTCTCGTTTTATCCCTGTTGAGCATTTCCCCCGGCTAGGTAACGGCAAGGTAGATACCCCCGTGCTGGAAGCCTTGGCACAAAAAACTGCGGAAAGAAAAACCTTGGTGAAGCCCCGGGATGCCGTGGAAGCCAACCTGTGCCAAGCCATGGCTGAGCTGCTGGGTCGCGATGAGGTAGGCATTGATGACGATTTCTTCGAACTGGGTGGGCACTCCTTGCTGGTGATCAAGCTGGTGGCCCGCATCCGTAAGCAGTTCGGCATCGAGATAGCCCCCGGCGTGGTATTCGATCATCCCAACGCTGCCGAGCTGGGTGCCGCTCTACGTGAGAGTTGTGCTGAGGCCAGCACTAGCGGTCTTGCTGAGATTGATACCGACTGAAATACCGAGTTTGCCTAGCAAAATTATTTGTAATGCGGTTAAGGAAGAGGATTTAGTGATGAAGGAAGTGGCTCATTCACAAGACGCAGCAGCACAAGGTAATGACAGAGAAGGGCAAGATAGAGTGTCTGAAGCAATACGTGAAGATGATGTATTGCCGTTGTCATACTCCCAGCAGCAGCTTTGGTTCCTGCACCGTTATTCTCCGGATATTACCGCCTACAACCAGCCGCGCGCTTACCGGCTTACTGGAAACGTGGAGACAGGGGCGCTAGAAAGCGCTTTTCAAGCACTGATTCAACGCCATAGCGTATTGAGAACACGATTCTTTGAGCGCAACGGTGTACCACACCAGTCTGTGCTCCCCAGCGTCCCTTTTTCTATTCGTAGAGAAGATCTCTCTGAACTGGCGGCACCAGAACAGGACGAAAGGCTGGCGCGTTCTATCCAGAATATCGCGCAGCATGTCTTCGATTTAGGCGCGCCGCCGTTGCTGGTAGCCCGTTTAATCAAGCTGGCGGAAAACAGCTATGTATTAGTTGTTTGTCTTCATCACATTGTCTCGGATGCCTGGTCTAACCGGATCATCGAATCCGATCTGAGTGAAGCCTATCGTCAGGCGCTGGGCCAAGACTGTGATACGCAGCTTCCAAGCCTGCCCGTACAGTATGGTGACTATGTTCTACAGCAACAGAAGAGAGTGGCAACGGGCGAAATTGATAAGGAGCTTAAGTATTGGAATGAGCATCTTGGTGACGATGTCCCGCCGTTAGCAATCTCCACTGACCATGTCTATCCCAAACAGCAAGAATTTCGGGGTGCCACAAAGCGTTTTGTATTGGATAGCAGCCTCGCCAGCTCCCTAAAAGCCTTTTGCCACCAAGAGCGCTTTACTCCTTTCGTGCCACTCTTCGCTGCCTGGCAAGTAGTGCTGGCCCGCTACTGTGGGCAGCAAGACTTCGCTATTGGCGTACCATCGTCAGGTCGCCAGCAAGAGGAGTTTCAGGAGGTCGTTGGCTTCTTCATCACCACACTGCCTTTTCGAGTAAGCGTGAATTCAGCCATGACGCTGGGTGACGTATGTCGGCAGGTCAAAAAAGATGCAGTGGGCTCGCTCAATCATGCTGATATGCCATTGGAGGTCTTGCTCGAACAACGGAAAGTAAAGCGGGATTCCGTTCGTCAGCCCCTATTCCAAGTTATGTTTGGTCTCCAGTTTCGATCTGATGAAGAGCAGCTTCAGTTAGATGATGTGTCTGTCGAACTAATTGATCTTCCTCAGACGAGTGCAAAGTTTGAGCTATCCCTGGATATGTTTATTGAAAAGGAGCAAGTAGTTGGTGCTCTAGAATTCAATACCGCTCTGTTCGATGAACAGACCATCCAACGTTTGATAGGTTACTACCAGAAAGTACTGAAAATTTTATTAGAAAAGCCGGAAACACAGCTCACCTCCATCGAACTACCTGATAACGCGGAAAAAGCATTGCTGCTCGATTGGGGAAGCCACGCAGCAACCGATAATCCGGTCGAGCCCATCCATCACGTGATAGAGCGCCAGGCTGAGGCAACCCCAGAGGCTACGGCATTAGTATTCGAAGATCAGTCGCTCAACTACACCGAACTTAACACCCGTGCCAATCGCTTGGCCCACTATTTAATCGGCCTAGGTGTAAAACCTGAGACCCGGGTGGGTATTGCTATTGAGCGCTCCATTGAGATGGTGGTAGGGCTGCTGGCTATTCTCAAGGCGGGTGGTGCTTATGTGCCACTAGATCCAGATTATCCGAGTGATCGGTTGGCCTATATGGTCAAAGACAGCGGCATCGAGCTATTGCTTACCCAGCAGCATCTTCGCGATGCGTTGCCGGTGGCCGATGGGCTGAACGTCATTGATTTGGATCGGTTGGAGGTTGCTCACCACGCGCCGACCAATCCGAACGTGGCCCTGCACGGCGAAAATCTTGCTTATGTGATCTACACCTCCGGTTCCACCGGGCGCCCCAAGGGCGCCGCCAACCGTCACCATGCACTGACCAATCGCCTACAGTGGATGCAGGAGGTCTATGGGTTAACAACCGACGATGCGGTGCTACAGAAAACGCCATTCAGCTTTGATGTGTCGGTATGGGAGTTCTTCTGGCCGCTGATGCAGGGGGCACGGCTGGTGATGGCGCCACCAGGCGCCCATCGCGAACCGGCACAGTTGGTTGAGCTGATTCGCACCCACAAGATCACCACGCTGCACTTTGTACCATCGATGCTTCAAGCCTTCCTAACCCATGGCGAGGTAGAAGCCTGCACCAGCCTGACACGCTTGGTATGCAGCGGTGAAGCGCTGCCTGCGGAGCTGCAGAATCAGGTATTTGCCCGCTTACCTCAAGTGGCACTCTACAACCTCTATGGCCCCACCGAAGCGGCCATTGATGTTACCCACTGGACGTGCCAAGACGATGGGCACAACCAGGTAGCTATCGGCCAACCGATCGCCGGTATCCGCACTTACGTACTGGATGGGGATCTTAACTTGGCGCCGTCCGGGGTTGCGGGTGAACTCTATCTCGGAGGTATTGGTTTGGCGCGGGGCTATCTGCATCGCCCTGACCTTACCGCAGAACGTTTTGTCGCTGATCCGTTTGCACAGGGCGAGCGCCTCTACCGTACGGGCGATCTGGTGCGCTGGCGGGAGGATGGCCAGCTCGAGTACCTGGGCCGCCTTGATCATCAAGTGAAAATCCGTGGCTTGCGGATCGAGCTAGGTGAGATCGAAGCCGAACTACTCGCTCAGCCGGCGGTTCGCGAGGTAGTGGTGGTCGCCCAGGACGGCCCTGGCGGTTCGAGGCTGGTGGCTTATGTGGTTCCCCAAGCCGACAGTGAACTTGACACCAACTCACTACGTGAAGCGCTGGGTCAAAAGCTACCGGATTATATGGTGCCGGGCGTCGTGGTCACACTCGAGGCACTGCCGCTGAATGCCAACGGCAAGGTAGACCGCAAGGCGCTGCCCGAGCTGGAGTTAGCCAGTGGCATGCACTATGAGCCGCCTCAAGGTGAGGTGGAAGAAGCGCTGGCAGAAATCTGGTCAGAGATACTTGGCGTCAAAAGGGTGGGTCGCCATGACAACTTCTTCGAGCTGGGTGGCGACTCGATTCTCAGCTTGCAAATCGTCTCGCGTATGCTTCAGGCCGGCTGGCGGATTACACCTCGCCAACTGTTCGAACGACAGAGCGTGGCCGAATTAGCGGCGGTAGCCGAGGTGGCGAACGGAACGCAGGCCTTAAGCTTCGGCAGTGCTGAAGGCGAAGTGCCTCTGCTGCCGATCCAGGCCGAGTTCTTTGCCCAGGAGATGCCAAAGCGTCACCACTGGAACCAGGCGGTATTGCTGCGTAGTCGAGAGAGTCTCGACACAATGATCTTATCGCAGGCGCTGGATGCGCTCGTTCGGCATCATGACAGCCTGCGACTGCGCTATTGGCAGGATGTCGACGGTGCCTGGCGGCAGCGTTATGCCTCAGTGGAGGATATCCAAGCACAGGATCTGCTGTGGGTACGACGGGCCAGCGATGCCGAGGAGGTTGAGGCCCTGTGCGAAAACGCCCAGCGTAGCCTGAACCTGACCGAGGGGCCACTGCTGCGAGCGCTGGCTATCGAGATGGGTGATGGTAGCTGGCGACTGCTGCTGGCCATTCATCACCTGGTGGTGGACGGAGTCTCGTGGCGCATCCTGTTCGACAATCTGCAGACGGCGTATTCTCAGGTGCGGGCTGGGCAAACCATTGAGCTGGCGGAAAAGAGCAGCAGCCTGCTGGATTGGGCGAGGGCTTTACAAGGCTATGCCGAGACCCATGGCGATGAACTGAACCATTGGCAGAGCCTGGCCAGCGTGCCCGTCGAACTACCCTGCGACGAACCGCATGGTGAGAATACCAGTGCCTGGCAAACCAGTATTCAACTGCAGTTGGACAAAGAGCAGACCGAGGCGCTTCTCAAGGCGGCACCGGCGGCTTACCGCACCCAGGTTAACGATATCCTGCTGACGGCTCTGGGTAGGGCGTTGTGCGATTGGAGCGGCCACGAACGGATACTGATCGACCTGGAAGGCCACGGTCGAGAGGGCCTGTTCGAGGGAGTCGACCTGTCACGCAGCGTAGGCTGGTTCACCAGCCTGTTCCCTGTGGCGCTGGCACCGCATGGCGAGTTGGGGGAGGCGTTGAAGCGTGTCAAAGAGGGCTTGCGCGAGATACCCAACAAAGGGCTTGGCTATGGAGTCTTCACGGATCTAGGCAATACTGAGCAGCAGCAAGCACTGCGTGCCCTGCCCAAGGCCCGAGTGGTGTTCAACTACCTGGGGCAATTCGATGGCAGCTTCAACGACTCGACACTTTGGGCACCAGCCCAGGAAAGTGCCGGTACCTGTTTCGATGGTGACGCTCCGCAGCAGCACGATTTAGCGATCAACGGCCAAGTCTACGCAGGGCAATTGACCCTTAGCGTACGCTTCAGTAAGGCGCGCTATCGCCATGCCTCCGTGCAGGCCCTGGCCAATCGCTTCCAGCGGGAACTGGAGGCGCTGGTCGATCACTGTAGCGGTGGCGTGCATGGGGCAACGCCTTCGGATTTCCCGCTGGCGTCCATCAGCCAGCAACACCTGGATCGCCTGCCGCTCGAGTTCGACAATCTGGCCGATCTCTACCCGCTGTCGCCTATGCAGCAGGGCATGCTGTTCCATAGCTTGTACGACGTGCATGGCAGTGCCTACCTCAACCAGTTGCGGGTGGATATCGATGGCCTGGAGCCCGCTCGCTTCAAGGCGGCCTGGGAGGCGGTGGTGGCTCGGCACGACATCCTGCGTAGCGGTTTCCTGAGTCAGGACGACACGCCGCTGCAATGGGTCGCCAGGCAGGTCGAATTCCCCTGGTTCGAGGAGGATTGGCGAGCTCGAGAGAACCAAAAAGTGGCACTTAACGACCTGGCCCAAGAGCAACGTCGCGCTATGGATCTATCCAAGCCACCGCTGATGCGTGTGGCCTTGGTGAAAGTTGGCAAGACACGCCACCACTTGATCTGGACCAGTCATCACCTACTGCTGGATGGCTGGAGTGGTGCGCAATTACTAGGGGAAGTGATCCGTCACTATGAAGGCTCCCTCTTACCTGCCCAAGCCGGCCGCTATCGCGATTACATCGAGTGGCTGAAGGAGCGTGATAGCACGGCCAGTGAAGCATTCTGGCGTGAATGTTTAGGACAGGTAGAAGAGCCGACCCGTTTAGCCGATACCTTGCCTGCCTCCTCCGGTTCGGCAACCGAGCCTGGAATATATCGCAGCGAACTTGAAAGCCTTCATGTCGACCGCCTGCAAGAAGTGGCGCGTCACGAGCGAGTGACACTGAATACCGTGCTGCAAGCTGCTTGGGCGCTGCTCTTGAGCCGTTTCATGGGGCAGCAGACGGTCACGTTTGGGGCTACGGTCGCAGGCCGACCCTCAGACCTGAATGGCGCCGATGAGATATTGGGATTGTTCATCAATACCTTGCCGGTCATCACGTCACTGAGACCTGACATGCGCTTGGGCGACTGGCTGCGTGAGTTGCTGGCCGGAAATCTAGCGTCAAGGGAGCACGAACATACGCCGCTTTATGAAATTCAGCGCTGGGCAGGAAATGGCAGTCAAGGATTGTTCGATAATATTGTGGTGTTCGAGAACTTCCCGGTGGATGAGATCCTGCTCGCGTCGGACAAGCGACAGTTGGCATTTTCATCAATTCAAAGCGATAGCGGCAATCACTACCCCCTGACTCTCCGCGTCAAAGTTGAGGGGGGGATAAGCCTAGATTATTTGTATGACACTGATCTCTTGAATGAAACCACGGTTCGGATGTTGGCGCATCAATTCGAATCCATCCTGAAGGATATTCAACAGGGGGATAGCGCTCAAGAAATTCGCCTGTGTGACTTCTTGTCGAAAGAAACGGAAGCCGGGGTGCCGGGAGTGATCCGGCCGTGGCAGGAAACGACTGTGCTGTCTCTTTTGGAACGGGTGGGTTGTGAATCGTCGAACAAATTGGCGGTGAGTGATGATGCGAACCGCTTGACCCATGCCGAACTAGACTCCCCGGCCCAGCGTCTGGCACAGGCAATGGTCGCCCAGGGGGTCGGCCCCGAAGAGCGCATTGCCATCCACGCCGAGCGCTCGTGCGAATACGTACTCGGTATCCTCGCTGTACTCAAAGCGGGGGGAGCCTTCGTACCGCTGGATCCGCAACTGCCAACGGAGCGTTTGGCCTATCAACTGGCCGATAGTGCCGCTCGCTTAATGCTGAGTAGTACGGCTTGCGACTGGAGCGGTGACGTTCCGGTAATGGCGCTGGCGTTTGCCGACGATTCTCCGGCGTCAGTAGAGCACGAACTACCCGTCATCCACCCCCACCAAACGGCCTATGTGATCTATACCTCTGGCTCTACGGGCAAGCCCAAGGGAGTGGCGGTGAGTCACGCTGCTCTAGCCAATTACGTGCAGGGGGTACTAGAGGCGCTGGCGCTACCAGAGGATGCCCGCAATATGGCGATGGTGTCGACGGTGGCGGCGGATCTGGGGCATACGGTACTGTTTGGTGCCTTGTGCACGGGGCGCACTTTGCACCTCATTTCCCCCGAGTGCGCCTTCGACCCGGATGCCTTTGCGGCTTATATGCGTGAACAGCAGGTGGATGTGCTCAAGATAGTGCCTAGCCACATACGTGCGCTGTTGAATGCTGCAACCCCGGCGGATGTACTTCCGAGCGAACGCCTGATCCTGGGCGGCGAAGCGACCGACTGGGCGCTACTGGAGCGTATAGCCGAACTCAAGCCAACCTGCCAGGTGCTTAATCACTACGGCCCTACGGAAACCACGGTCGGTATTCTCACCCAGCAAGCCGACATAGCCGATCGAGCTGCCAGCACACTGCCGATCGGCACGCCGCTGGCCAATGCTCGGGCCTATGTGCTCGACCCCTGGCTTAATCCGGTGCCGAAAGGCGTTGCTGGGGAGCTCTACTTGGGTGGCCCTGGGCTGGCGCAAGGCTATCTACAGCGCCTTGGGCAAACGGCGGAACGTTTCGTCGCCAGCCCCTTCCATGCGGGGGAACGGCTCTATCGCAGCGGTGACCGTGTGCGCCAACTGGCCGACGGTAGCCTGGAGTTCCTTGGCCGTATGGATGACCAGGTCAAGATTCGCGGCTATCGGGTGGAACCGAGCGAAATAGCTGCCCTGTTGCGCGAACAGCCGGGTATTGCAGAAGCTGAAGTAATTGCACGGGAAAACGAAGAAGGCCGCTCGCAACTGTACGCTTATGTGGTGATGACCGCCGGGAGCAACGTTGATGATGCCGCGTTACTCACGCAGCTTGGCGAGCGCGTGCCGGACTATATGGTACCCAGCGCCATGGTACGGTTGGAGGCTCTACCGCTCACCGCCAATGGCAAGCTGGATCGCAAGGCGCTGCCTGAGCCGGTGCAAACCGGCGGTGGTAAAGCCTTTGAAGCTCCCCAGGGAGAAGCAGAGGAGGCGTTGGCAGCGGTCTGGGCCGATGTAATCGGCTGTGAGCAGGTGGGTCGTAATGACAACTTCTTCGAACTGGGTGGCGACTCCATCCTCAGCCTGCAGATCGTCGCGCGCTCGCGTAAGCGTGGCTACAAGGTAACGCCCAAGCAGTTGATGGAAGGGCAGACCGTTGCCGCCGTGGCAGCGATGGCCACGCCCTTGGCGGCTGCCGTACCTAAACAAGCGGTTGCGCCCGATAAGGTGGCCCCCTTCGCACTGCTGCCGGTACAGCGCTGGTTCTTCGAGCAGAACTTCGCCGAGCCACACCATTGGAATCAGTCGTTGATGCTGGAAGCGGCCAGTGATGTAGATGCCGCGCTGCTACGGCGTGCCATTGAGGCAGTGGTCGATCACCATGGTGCCTTGCGGCTGCGCTTTGAGCGCGTTGGCGACAGCTGGCAACAAGCCTATAGCAAGCTAGCCGATGACCTCTTCGAGCACCTCGACTTGAGCGATCATGCGGATCCAACGCAGGCCATCACCCAGGCCGCCGATGCAGCGCAGCGCAGCCTAAGCCTGGTGCGGCCGTTCCGTGCCATCTGGATGGAGCTGGGAGGCGAGCGCGGCGGGCGACTGCTGCTAGTGGCTCACCATCTGGTGGTAGACGGCGTCTCGTGGCGCGTGATTCTCGACGACCTGCAAACGGCCTACACGCAGTTAAGTGCAGCAAAGGCGCTCGATCTGCCACCAGCCACCACCTCGCTTGATGAGTGGGCGCGCGCCCTGGCCGACTACGCCACATCGGAGGCGTTGGCTGAGCAACGCTCCTATTGGGAAGGTCTTGTCAAAGAGCCGGAGCCTAGCCTACCGGCACAGAATCTCCAGGGCAGCAACACCGTTGCCGATACCGCATCACTTGCCGGCAGCTTGTCTACTGAGGCAACCACGCAACTGCTGGGGCCGGTGCATAAGGCCTACCGTACCCAGGTGGATGACCTGCTCCTCACTGCGCTGTCGAGCGCCCTGTGCCAATGGGCGGAGCGAGACAGCGTAATGATCGAGCTGGAAGGCCATGGCCGCGAAGACTTGTTCGATAATCTCGATTTCAGTCGCAGCGTGGGTTGGTTCACCTCGCTCTATCCGGTTCGTCTGACGCCGGGTAATGCGGAACCGGGCTCGAGCCTAAAAGCGATCAAGAACCAGCTTCGCCAAGTGCCCGACAAGGGACTCGGCTACGGCGTGCTGCGCTATTTGAAAGAGGAACCCGCGCTGATGGGCGGAGCCTACCCCCAGGTCACTTTCAATTATCTAGGCCAGTTTGACCGCTCCCTGCAGGACGATTCGGCCTGGCGGCTCGCCAAAGAGAGCGCCGGGCAGCCCCGCGCTGCGCAAAGTGAGCGCCGGACTTGGATTGAGGTGGTGGCCTGGGTTCAGGAGGGCCAACTGCAGTTTGGCTGGCATTACAGTCGTGAGATTCACAGCGAGGCATCGATACATGCCTTGCAAGCAAGCTTCCAAGCGCAACTAGAGGCATTGATCAAGCATTGTGATAGCGGTGTTCGTGGTGCTACGCCATCGGACTTCCCGCTGGCGAGGCTGAGTCAGGCGCAGTTGGACGATTTGCGGTTGGACGTCGCCAATGTTGAAGACATCTATCCACTGGCGCCTATGCAACAAGGTCTGCTATTGCATACCTTGCTCAATCCAGGCTCTGGTATGTACATGATGCAGGATCGCTACCGGTTTGCTTCGCCGATTGATGTCAATGCTTTCGAGAAAGCCTGGCAGCGAGTCGTCGAACGGTATGAGGTGCTACGTACAGGGTTTGTTTGGCGTACCGAAGAGATGCAGTTGCAGGTGGTGTATCGGCAAGTTCCCTCCCCGGTGGAGTATCTCGATTGGCGCGATATCGATGAGCCTGAAGCGGAGCGTCGTTTGGCGGCTCTGTTGCGCAAGGAGCTTGACGATGGTTTTGATCTGGAACAGCCACCGTTGCTCAAAGTGCGTCTTATCCAACTCGCGGATAGCCTTTTTTACGTCGTACAGAGTTTCCACCATATTCTGATGGATGCCTGGTGTCGCTCTCTGCTGCTAACCGATTTTTTCCACTACTACGATGTTTATCTTCTAGGTGCGAGTCACGAACTGGCGCTGCCAAGGCCGTATAGTGATTTTATCGATTGGTTGCAGCAGCAGGATGCCAATGTGCTGCGCGACTATTGGCAACATGAGCTTGAAGGTTTCGATGAGGTAACGCCAATTCCCTTTCTTCAGTCACACGGTTCGCTCGACAGTGTGGCTACCGTGGCTGATGCTTTCTCCTCACTTTCCTTTGACGAAAGTGCAGAATTGCAGAATGTCGCCCGTCAGCATCAATTGACCGTCAATACGATCGTACAAGGGGCGTGGGCACTCCTACTAGGTCGACTTTCCCAATCAAATGATGTCCTGTTTGGCGTAACCGTGGCTGGCCGCCCCCTTGAGATGGAAGGGATACAGGAGACTGTAGGCTTATTTATAAATACAGTTCCGCTACGTGTAACATTACCTTTGCCACAGATGTCGATACTCGATTGGCTGCAGGCGTTACTGGCAAAAAACCTGGAGATGCGTCAATACGAACACTTGCCACTGGTAGACATCCAAGCGCTGGGTACAGTGGCCCGTGGGCGCAGTTTATTTGACAGTCTTTTTGTTTTTGAGAACGCGCCGATAGATGCCAGCTTGACGGGGAAAGGGCAAGACTTCCAGGTGGCAATCAAAGGCAACCGAACGCATACCAACTACCCTTTGACTGTCGTGGTCATGCCAGGCGATAAGTTAACGCTGCAGCTCTCCTACGATGCGCGCAAATTCGAAGGTGCCGACGTTGAGTGCTTGCTCTCGGGATTCCGCCAAGTGCTTTTGCAAATTATCGACAGGCCTGACGCTCCCTATCATGAATTGGAAGCGATGCCAGCAGGCGAGGTGGCAGCACAATTGTCGCAGAGCAGTGGGCAGTCAGTTGCTTATCCCTTTGAGCGAGGCTATATCGACTTGTTCCGCGAGCAAGTACGACAGCATCCACGCCAAGTTGCCGTTCGCCACCAGGGGGAACCACTCACTTATGAACAGCTAGAAGTTATCTCCAATCGCATTGCCCAGGCGCTGCGGCAAGCAGGGGTGAAACCGGATGATGTCGTAGCCCTGCATGCCGAACGCGGCTTGGCGTTACCGAGCATGATTCTGGGTACATTTAAGGCTGGCGGTGCTTATCTAGCGCTGGATACCCGGCTTCCTGATCAGCGTATCGCCGATATGCTGGCGTCCAGCCGGGCATCGGTTCTGGTTGTCACCACTGAGCAGACACCGCATCTCAAAGGTGTGCTTGCATCCATGCCTAACCCGCCGCAGATGTTTGTGTTCGAAGATCTCGTCGTGGCGGAAGGGCTAGAGGGGGATATCACCGTACCGGTGCACCCTGATCAGGCCGCCTATGTCATCTATACCTCCGGTTCCACCGGTGAACCCAAGGGTGTAGTCGTTAGCCATCGTGGCATGCTCAATAACCAGTTGAGCAAGGTTCCCTACCTGGGTCTGTCGGCCAGCGATGTTATTGCCCAGACCGCAGCGCTGAGTTTCGATATCTCCGTCTGGCAAACGCTGGCGGGGCTGTTGTGTGGTGCTTGCATCGAGATCGTGCCTGATGAGATTGCACGCGACCCCAGTGCGTTGCTTTCTTATGTGCGCGACAACGGTATTACGGTGCTGCAAAGCGTTCCCGCCCTGATCCAGGGAATGCTGAACACTGCCCCAGTCGATCTGCCAGCACTGCGCTGGCTGCTACCCACAGGCGAAGCCTCCACCTCCGAGTTAGTGCGCCAATGGTTTGCACGCTATCCGGGGATTCCGTTGGTCAATGCCTATGGCCCTGCTGAATGCGCCGATGACGTATCCCTGCACTTGTTGCGTAGCGACGATGACGAGCACGTAGCCGTGGTGCCAATCGGCAAACCGACCGATAACACCCAGCTACTCGTTCTCGACAACCAGCTGAACCCACTACCAATGGGTGTGTGTGGGGAGCTTTATGTCGCCGGTGTCGGGGTTGGGCGGGGTTACCTGAGCCAGCCGAAACTGACGGCGGAGCGCTTCGTGCCCAATCCGTATGCCGAAGTGCCTGGAGAACGGCTCTATCGGACGGGGGATCTGGCCCGCTATCGCACCGATGGCGTGATTGAATACATCGGACGCACCGATCAGCAGGTCAAGATACGGGGCCAGCGCATCGAGCTGGGTGAGATAGAGTCCCGACTGGTGGAGTGTGACGTTATACGAGAAGCAGTGGTGGTGACCCAGCAAGGGCCGGGTGGGGCACGGTTAGTGGCTTATACCGTCGCTCAGCCACATGAATCGATCGATACGGCAGAGCTACGCGAACGTCTGGGGCAAGTATTGCCCGACTATATGGTGCCAAGTGTAGTGGTGATGCTTGATGCCTTGCCACTAACGCCCAACGGCAAGGTGGATCGTAAGGCATTGCCCGAGCCCGACTTCGCCAGCAGCTCGCAATACGAGCCGCCCCAAGGTGAGACTGAAGAGACGCTAGCAGCGATTTGGAGCGAGGTGCTGGGCGTCGAGCGGGTAGGGCGCCACGACAACTTCTTCGAGTTAGGGGGGCATTCGCTGTTGGCACTGAATGTGCTTGAACGTATGCGAGCTCAAGGTCTGGCATCTCAAGTACGAACGCTGTTCCAGTCGCCCGAATTGGCGGCCTTCGCCAAGGCACTGTCCCTAGAGCCTGATAGGAAAAAGCTGGTTGTGCCGCCCAATAGGATTCCAGAGTATTGTCAGTCGATCCAGCCGGATATGCTGCCACTGATTGATTTGGATATAGATGAAATCAGTCGCATAGAAGATGCAGTGCCAGGCGGAGCGAAAAATATTCAGGATATCTACCCACTGGCGCCCTTGCAGGAGGGCATCCTGTTCCATCATCGGTTGCAGGAAGAGGGTGATACTTATGTACTCCCTTGCCTACTTGGTTTTGATAATCAGGAACGGCTTGCGCAGTTTGTTGCTGGTTTCAATCAACTGATTGCTCGTCACGATATTTTGCGCACTGCAGTGCTCTGGGAAGGGCTTCATGAACCAGTACAAGTGGTGTATCGGCACGCCTCACTAGAGGTGGAGTGGCTGGAACTGGAAGAAACCGGTGTTTTGTGCAGCGTTTCCGAACGACTAAACGCCTATGTTGATCCTAAACATTATCGCATTGAAGTACGCCAAGCCCCGATGGTGCGAGCAATTGCGGCACAAGACGCTGAGCAAGGGCGCTGGTTGTTGCAATTGCCTAGCCACCACCTAGTGTTGGATCACACCACACTCGATCTGCTGGTGGACGAGATTGCTCTCATCCAGCAAGGACGAGAAGACGAGTTGCCCCAACCGCTTCCATTCCGTAATTTCGTGGCGCAGGCAAGGTTGGGTGTAAGTCAGATAGAGCATGAAGCCTTCTTTAGAGAGAAGTTGGGCGATGTTGAGGAGCCTACTGCTCCGTTCGGAATGCTGGACGTCCGTGGCGATGGCAGCGACATAGAGGAAGTGCGCTTGCCGCTGGAGGCGGAATTGGCGCAAAAAGTGCGACAGCAGGCGCAGCGCCATGGTGTTAGCGCGGCCAGCCTTTTTCACCTTGCTTGGGCACAAGTGCTGAGTAAGACGACAGGGCGGGACGACGTGGTATTCGGTACCTTGCTATTTGGCCGCATGCAAGGTGTTGAGGGCGCCGACAGGGCTCTAGGAATGTTCATTAATACGTTACCTATCCGTATCAGGCTAGGTACGAACAGTGTGGCAGACTGCTTACGTCAGACTCATAGCGAGCTGGCTGAATTGCTGCACCATGAGCATGCCAGCCTTGGACTAGCTCAGCGATGTAGCGGAGTGACTGGAGGAGCCCCACTGTTTTCAACCTTGCTGAACTATCGTTACAGTGCTCCGAAAAGGGAAGAGGCAACTAGCCGGGCGTGGAACGGTATGGAGGCATTGGGCAATCGAGGTCGTACTAACTACCCCATTGTGATGTCAGTCGATGATTTTGGCGAAGGCTTCCAATTGGTGGGGCAGGCCATTCGCTCGCTCAGTGCTAAGCGGTTGTGTGGCTACCTGAATATGGCCATTGCTGGCATTGTGGAGAGCTTACAAACGGCACCGCAGTATGCTGTGAATAACATCACTCTGCTAGGGGCAGACGAGCAGTATTTGTTAAGCGAGTGGGGAGAGAATGCTGATCAGTACTCAGATGCTCTATCTATCCCTCAACTGATCGAACGTCAAGCTATGAAGACGCCAGAGGCTACAGCGTTAGTATTTAAAGATCAGTCACTCAGCTACTCCAATCTTAATGCTCGCGCAAACCGCTTGGCACACTATCTAATTGGTCTAGGCGTAAAACCTGAAACCCGTGTCGGTATCGCCATGGAGCGTTCTGTCGAAATGGTGGTGGGGCTGCTGGGGATTCTTAAGGCTGGCGGCGCCTATGTACCGCTGGATCCGGATTACCCGATCGAGCGGTTGGCTTATATTGCCGAAGACAGTGGCATCGAACTACTGCTTACCCAACAGCATCTGCGCGATACGTTGCCGATAGCCAATGGCGCTAGCATCATCGATCTGGATCGGCTGGATGTTACGCACCATGACTCGACAAACACGGCAGTGGTGCTGCACGGTGAACACCTCGCTTATGTCATTTATACCTCAGGCTCTACTGGGAAGCCTAAAGGCGCGGCTATCCGCCATGATGCCTTAACCAATTGTATGGTCTGGATGCAGCAAACCTACCAGCTCAACGATAAGGATGCCGTACTGCACAAGGCCCCCTTCGGTTTTGATGTGTCGGTATGGGAGATTTTCTGGCCGCTGAGTATGGGAGCACGTCTAGTGGTCGCCCAACCGGGTGATCATCGCGATCCTGAGCGCATCATTGAGCTGATCCAGCAGCATAGGGTCACCACGCTCAATTTTGTGCCTTCAATGTTGAAGGCCTTCCTGGCCTATCCTGATGTTAAGGCCAAAACTCGCCTCAAGCATATTATGTGCGGTGGTGAGGCCGTTCCAGCGGCGCTGCAGCAAGATGTGGCTGAGTGCCTTGATGGCGCCAACCTGCATGACCTGTATGGCCCAACCGAAACCACGATTCATGTCACGCACTGGTGGTGCCGTGATGACTCTCAACGCCAGATACCTATTGGGCGGCCCATTAGCGGTACCCGCACCTATGTATTAGATGGCGAACTCAATCTAGTGCCGCAGGGGGTAGCGGGTGAGCTTTACCTGGGCGGGGTAAGTCTGGCTCGTGGGTATCTAAACCGGAGTGATTTAACCGCAGATCGTTTTGTTGCCGATCCGTTTACAGCGGGAGAACGTCTCTACCGTACCGGTGACTTGGTTCGCTGGCGGGAAGATGGTCAGCTCGAGTACTTGGGGCGTCTTGATCACCAAGTGAAGATCCGAGGATTACGCATAGAGCTAGGTGAGATCGAAGCGGAACTGTTATCGCAATCGGAAATTAGCGAGGCAGTGGTGGTGGCCCAAGAAGGCCCCGGCGGCTCGAGGCTGGTGGCTTATGTGGTTCCCCAAGCTGGCATCGATCTCGACACCAGTGAATTACGCGAACGACTGGGTCAACACCTGCCTGATTATATGGTGCCGGGAGTAATAGTCACGCTCGATGCACTGCCGCTGAATGCCAATGGTAAAGTGGAGCGCAAGGCACTGCCTAAACCTTATTTAAAGGAAACCCGCGAGTACGTATTACCTTCAACGCCAGAAGCCCGACAGCTTGCCGAGATATGGCAGGAAGTACTGGGTGTTGAACAGGTCGGAGAAACCGACAACTTCTTCGAATTGGGTGGTGACTCTCTGCTAAGTCTAAAAGTAATGGGCCGTGTACAAGCCCTGCAGGAACCTAAGATCAACTTTAAGCTGTTCGATCTGATGCGGAAGCCGACTATTGCTGATCTGCTGGGAGTGAGGAATCACGCTGAGGTTCTGCCCAAAGGGGCTGTCATGCTCAATGGTGAGTGTCGCACTCAGCCGCCGCTATTCTGCATTCATGCCGTGATGGGAACGGTTTTTGACTATCAACCGTTGGCTCGGCGCTTGCAGGGAGTATGCACGGTTTACGGTCTGTCTTGCCGAATGCTGACCGACCCACAGCATCGAGATTCATCACTTGAAACAATGGCTGATGACTATGTGGAGACGATACGCCGCATACAACCCGTGGGGCCCTATCGGCTATTGGGGTGGTCTCTTGGTGGAGCATTGGCAGCGATGATAGCGGCACGTCTTGAAGGGTTGGGACAAGACGTGAGCCAACTGGCTTTGATAGATCCCTATGTACCTGGCGGTGGTCTGCACAGCGAGGATAGCTGGCAGCGAGATTTTGCTCGCTTCGCATCGGTGGTACTGCCAGGTGTTTCGCTTGAAGCGCTCGATGGTAATGTAAATTGCAGTGAGGAGCCGAGCGAAGAGATGCTAATCATTCAATTGGAGAGGCTAATGGCATCATACGGTGAATATGGTCGTGAAGGGTACGAAGCATTAGGTAGCGAGGAATTAGCTCGGATATTCTATGTTACACGCTATCTAAAATTACTCTCCCTGCAGGTTGATACCTTGCCGACAGTGAACTGTGAAGTGGACTGCTGGTGGGAGGCTGGAAGAGCTTGGGAAGAGCGTCAGGTGCTAGAGGGACAGTTGAATCGAACCCCGAGAACCTCAATTGAGACCCTTAATGATCATTTCTCAATCGTTGGAGATGACGTCCTATTATCACAGATAGAAAAGCAACTAAGTGTAAGTGCTGAACAGCAGCATCAAGAATCTGTGCAGGAGATATCTTAGAAATAAATTTATTGCATTATAATTATAATAGTCCTTCGATAGTGCGCCAGGAATACTTGGCGTGCTATTTTAATGCTAATTATAAAATTATAAGTGTTATGTTTTTATTTTTGTTTTCGGTATGTTGAATAATGTCAGGCTAGTAGTGCGCTTATAGCAACATTCAGCGAGAGCAGTGTGAGTGTCTCTATAGGGGGAAGTGGTTAGCTATTTAGTTAGAATCAAGGGCATTGACTAACGAGTCGGCGAAACGAATTGTAGAGGGGATAGCGCCAAAAACCCAAAAATTAGCATTGAGTAAAGTTGTGTTGTTTTTTTGAACGCTAGGCAGTCGGTTCCATAGGCCGCTTGCCATAATGCCATCTTGAACTGCTTTTCTACTTGGTAAGTGAGAGGCGTCAACAATGACTAGATGTACATCGTAATTAAATAATTCGCTTATACTGATGATTGAAAACTCCCACTGGTTGGTTGGGCCATCCCATGCATTGTCTAACTCAAGCTGGTCAAGAACTGTTCCTGGTAGACTATTTTCTCCGTAAACTCTGACATGCCTTTCGTCAAGAAATTGAATAATTAATAGTGGTGAAGGTATGGAGTTGGAAATTTCTCGAAGTCTGCTAAAGTGCTCCTCCGATTCTGAAATCAAGAAATTAGCCTCTTGTTCTCTTCCTACACGGACACCAATTTCTTTAGTGAATTTTACCATTTTTTCCCAGCTTCTCATTGGGTTGTTATCATAAAGTGAAAGTTGCTCTACAGGCGCTATTCTTGAAAGATCATCCTCTAAGTATATGTATTGAGGTGGTGCTAATATGGTGCTTACATTTATCGTGGAAATAAGTTCTTTGTTAGGCTGGGGAATAGTTCCTATGCTCACAAGGTTTTGAGGGGTAGAGTTTTCACCGACCCAACTTTTATAGTTGTTGACCCCACCCATAGCAACAGGTGTATCTAAAATTTCAAAAAGGGTTTCTGCAATGGCAAAGTCAAGAGTTAATACAGTGCCTTCTTCACTATTTTTTCGTCCGAGAGCAGGGAGCGAAGCCAGTAATATGACTACTGCTAAGAAAACCAGAAATATTATTTTCCGTAATGGCAACGTCAGCCCATAAGACATTATTTAAACCTTATCAGAGTGTTTTTTTAGCAAAAATTGTGTTGAGTAAAGAAAAGCCAGTGTAGGAAGGTATTCTGCACTGGCTTGGAAGGTTAGTATTGATAACGCATGGTTAGCATAAAGTTACGTGGTTCACCGTAATAGTTGTTGCGAGTGTTAGCTCTTAGCGTTTCAAAATATTTTTTATCCGTTAGGTTATTTCCCGTTAGAGCGAAGTCGAGGTGACGGTTAAAACGATATCCAATTAAGCTAGAGAGTATCGTATATCCATCCTGCTCCCATCGTGTTCCCCGGGCTTCTGCATAAATGCTGCTGACATAGTTCAGTCCGGCGCCAACTCTCCATCCTTCGTCGGGGTTGTCGGAAAAGTGGTAACGCGTCCATAATTTTAAATCGTGCTCTGTAGTATCGGTAGAGAAAGCGCGTCCTTCCTGGGTTGGGTCGTTTACGTATTCTGTTTGGGTATAGGCATAGCCTGCTGAAACATCCCAGCGAGGTAAAGGTTGCCCAGTAATTTCTAACTCGAACCCTTCACTTTCAACTTCCCCTTCAGCAACCGAGAAACCAGGGTTATCAAAATCAGTAACGCTACGGTTCTGATCCGTGATACGAAATACAGCAGCATGCCAATTTACCGTGCCGTTTAAGTGTTCGCCTTTCAGTCCCAGTTCAAACTGTTCGCCAGTTCGAGGTTCTAGAAAGTTTCCATCAATGTTTTGTGAACTTTGTGGTTGGAAAATGTCGGTATAGCTGGCATATGCTGAGACATTGTTTTTTATGTCATAGATTAAGCCCGCATAGGGCGTGAACTCACTATTAATCTCAAAATTATTGGAGGAATCTAATCGATCTTCAACTTCCCACCAGCTCATTCGGCCGCCGGCAATAAGTGTTGTATTATCTAGTAAGGAAATTTTTAGCTGGCTATATACGCCTGTCTCTTCTGTTTGTATATCTCTGGTGGTGCTAATGTTAAAGATAGGAAGAGGGGTGTCGGGGTTTGGGGCGGCCAGGTTTCGCTGGATAATTTGAGGATCTCCATAACCCCAAGTTGTTTGCTCTTCGGAAATTTTATGGCTGGCGCCCACCATGACGTTATGTGTTTTTCCAAGAAATGTAAATGGACTAGAAAGGGTTGCATCGACAAAGCTATCCTGGCGCGGATTTATTTGACGCCACTGCGAAATGTCGATGCTGTCTGTATTGGATGTTGGGATGCTTACGCCAGCGGTGCTTTGCTGAGTATCGCTTTCGCGTTCTATGTGGTTTGCAATCAGTCGAAAGTTTCCACCATTATCTAATTGATGTTCTATTTCGGCAAAATAACGTTCAATGCTCTCGTCTTTAATATCCCAAAGAGAGCCATGGTATGTAGATCGATCAATATTTAATAGCTCGCCATTGGCGAGTTGTGGAAGGCCATAATTAGGCCTGGATTCACCTGATTGGTTCATGATGCCGACAGATAAAGTTGTATTCGGAGTGAAATCGTACTCCAAGGTTCCGTAGCCAAGTGTATTCTCGGCGTAAACATGATCAATGAAGCTGCCTTTATCGTCATATACACCGACGAAGCGGCCACGTAGCCTGCCTGATTCGTCGAGTGCGCCGGTGATGTCGACCTCGCCACGATAAGTATCCCAGGAACCATAGGAAAGGGCGGATTGAAAACCAAAGTCCTCTTGGGCGCGCTTACGCACGAGGTTGACGGTTCCACTAGGCTCGCCTGATCCCTGAAGAAGCCCTGAAGGTCCGCGTAAGACTTCTACTCGATCCAGTACCGCAGTATCGAACATGGTATCCGTCACGCCAATCGCACTGTCTATTGGACTACCGTCAAGTAGTAAAGTATCAATCTCAAACCCACGGGATCGGAAGGTTGAAGCTGTAGGGCCATAGCTTCGTTTAGTTATTCCCGTGGTTTGTGACATGACATCGTCAAGTGTCGTCATGTTCTGGTCATTCATTCGTTCACGAGTAACCACGCTGACAGATTGAGGTATTTCCCTAAGAGACTGCTCCTGCTTGCCTATGGTTACTCTACTTGATGTATAAGAGCCCGTATCTTCCGTGGTGGGTTCTGAAATTGCTTCCCCTACCACTCTGACAACTGGCAGGTCAGATGAATCTGAATCAGCATTTTGAGCAAGCACAGCTGCCGACGTGCTGCAGGCAGCCATAGCAATGGCGGCCGTTAGCCACCGCTTGCGGAAAGTGGGTTGGTTCACGAATGTTCTCCTTGCATTGGGTTCATTTTAATTCTTAGTAAATGTTAATTGTTATTGTTTGTATTATGAATATCTGTAGCTCGGTGTCAACTTTGTGTGAGCCTCAGGGAGGGGTAATCCTGAATTCAAATCAAAAAGTGGGGATTGGCTTAAGATTATGGTGCGATGACTTCGTGCTCACCGGTATGGGAGCACGAAGTGTCGTTGCCTGATTTAGTGCTGCGGCTATTCAATTAATTCAGCATGTTGAGGAAGCCGTGATATCGTTTTTTAGAGATTCCAACCCCTCGTGAAGCGTAGGAAAGAGGCTTTTATTGAAGTTTCTCCACCGTAATTCAATGATGGAGTCATCGGGTTCGATATGAGTTTCCAATAGGTCGTAGATGACTTCGCCCGAATCAATCCCACCGTCGACATAATGGAGTGAGGCGCCAGTCTTGTTGATAGCAGGAGCGCTTTCGGTTTCCATTGTCTGCCAGTTGATAACTTTTTTCCCTTGAGCCCCGTACAGTGCATCAAGTGTTGCCGAAGCCCCCCGCCTTTGATAGGGGGAGTCTTGGCGCGTAAGTCCGGGATGGATATTGACTATCTTGCGATAAAAAGGACTATGGGGGCGGATTAGCTCGTCTAGAATGACTAATAGTCCGTCAAGGACGACGACGTCTGCTTCGACTGCCACTAACTTCTCTAGCAAGCTTTTTTCAAAAGTCGACTTCGCAGGGAGTCTATCGGGTGAGTCGCTTGGTAAGCGTCGGTAAGTGGATGGTATAGAGCAAAAGAGGTCGTCAATGTGGTGTCCCTTCACAAAGAGTTCTTGTGGCAATATCCATGGCTTTCCAGGTTGACGACAGAAACCATAGTCTTTGAGTTTCTCTTGGTCTTTTATTGAGCCTTCATCGTCATCATAAATCACTGTTTCCAGAGAGTAGGCATCGCCTAGCGGAGTCTCATTGAGAGATGTCACCAGGTGTTCAAGAGGGGACATCATGTACTGTTTCTCCCCCTTATACTCAATGTGTTGCCCAGCTTTATCGGCTGCAGCATTTCTCAGTGACAGGATATAAGCTAGTTTGAGTTTAGACATGTTTTATCCATGTTTTCGAATAGTAGATGTTAGTTTTAAGGCTCATCAGTCATGCTGACTTAGTGCCTGTGCTTCAACCGAAACGGTATTCAAGAACAGCATCTAGTTGTGACGCCCAGTGGCCAAGAAGTGGCCTGACCATTGGTATGATTTATGAAAGTGAGTTGGTGAAAACTAGGATATAGTAACCTCCTGCTTACAGGGAGAAGGGGCATATAAAGCAGGTGTCTGATCTAGTGCATCACAAATCTCACTTGTCCGTGCCGCCAAAATCGACAGCAGGGTATCGCTTAAACCATGGGTGGGCTCGCAGCTGCCTTGCAGGAAAATAGCCGGTTTGAACTCGGGCTTGGTGTAGAGCTGATAGTGGCGATTGACGGCAAAATCGGGCAGGTAGTCCGCAACGGGGGCCAGTAGCTGTTTATGGGTGTCGCGTACATAGCCGGTGGCTAACACCACGGCATCGTAGCGGGTGATATCCGTATGGCCACTCTCCAAATCGCGCACAAGTAGCTCAACGCCTTCGGTAGTCTCTTCGCTGCCAATGACCTCATGGCGACGGCGGAAGCGGTGGCGGGCCTGGCCGGTCACTTTTTGCTGATAGAACACATCGTAAATTTCCTGAATCAGCGCGAGATCTGGGGCTGAGTAGTTGGTGCTTTTGTACTCTTGCAGCAGCGCTTCCCGCTGGCCGGTGGGGTTGTTGAACACGTAGTCGGTGTATTCGGGATTGAAAATTTCGTTAACGAAGGGGCTATCGTCCGAGGGTTTAAAGGCCCATGCCCGGCTAATCAGATCCACCTGAACGCCTTCGCGGCCATGCAGATCAAGGAATATCTCAGCCGCGCTCTGGCCTGCGCCGATCACCGCGATGCGTTTGGGTGTATCTTGCTTCGCCAACTCTCTGAGGTAGTGGCTGGAATGGAAGACCCGTGGGTCGTCTTTTAGCCCGGCGAAGCATTCAGGCACATTGGGCGCACCACCCACGCTAATTACCAATGAACGGGTCAGCCTTTCCTGCACCGCGCCACTCTCATCCCGTGAGCGAACGCGGAGGTAGACGACCTCGTCGTTATCAGTTTCGGGTAGCACTTCAAACACATCCTCTCCATAGGTGCACTGGTGTTCAAAGTGGCTGGCGGTCCAGCTCAGGTAGTCATTGAACTCGTGGCGGCTGGGGAAGAAGGTCTGCAGATTGATAAAGTCCTGCAAGCGGCCTTTGCTGTGGAGGTAATTGAGGAAGCTGTAACGGCTCCCAGGGTTACGCGGCGTGACCAAGTCTTTGAGGAAGGAGATCTGCATATGGGCATTTTCCAGCAGCATATGCGGGTGCCAGGCAAAGCAGGGCTGGCGCTCAATAAACAAGGCATCCTTCGCTTGCCCTGCCTGGCGCTGTTCGTCGAGCGCAATGGCCAGGGCAATATTGGAGGGGCCGAAGCCGATGCCGATCAAGTCGTGAATATGCATAAGAGTCCTCGTGGCTGACGAGCCAATAAAAAATCACTCCGCCGGAGGGGCGGCGTTACTGGCTTCCTTATCTAAGGACGAATGAGAATAAGGCTTGTTTACATAAAAATTGCTTAACTTTTTGCGTGAGTGGTTCGTCTGTATGGATAGGTGTCGCTTTCCAATGAGGTGAATGTGCTTCCCTATCTGATTCGTCGAACCCGCGGGTTGATGACCGCCGCTGCCCTGGCCAGCATTCTCTCGGGGTTTTTCAGCGTGCTGCTGATTGCCCAAATCAATGCGGCGTTAAACAGCGATGCCGCCAGCCGTGCCAATGCGGCTTGGGGCTTCGCGGGGATTGCTGTGGCCCTAATGGTCTGTCGGATGGTGTCGACGGCGCTGTTTGAGCGGTTGGGGCAGCGGGCGCTGGCTGAGTTACGCAGTTTTGTCGCCCAGTGTGTGGCCGAGACCCCCTTTGCCCGGTTCGAGCGTGTGGGCAGTGCGCGGATCCAGTCGGCGCTCACCGAGCACAGCAATAACGTGGCGGTACTGTTCGTTAGCTTGCCGGTGATTTTGACCAATACGGTCATCGTGGTGGGGTGCTTGGGCTACCTGGCGATGCTCTCATGGCAGGTGTTCCTGTTTGCTTTAGGGGTGATTGGGCTGGGTGCTGTCGGCTACCATCTGGTGCATTTGCGCGCTATTCGTTATCTCCAGAGTGCGTCGTCAGAGCAGGATCGCTTGTTTGGGCATTTCCGCGCGCTGACCGATGGGGCAAAAGAGCTGCGCCTGCACCAGCGCAAGAGCCGGGTCTTTATGGATCAGATACTCGGGGAGTCGGTTGAAGGTGTGCGGCGACTGCGTACCTATGGCATGTCGCTGTTTGTGATCTCGACCAGTTGGGGGCAGTTCCTGATGTACGCCTTTATTGGCCTGGTGCTGTTTGTATTGGCAGGCGATGGGCCTAATCAAACCCAGGTAATGACCGGTTTTGCGCTGGTGTTTGTGTTTATGGTGACGCCCCTGGAAGGGTTGCTGATCAATATTCCGCGGATCAATATGGCGCGGGTAGCCGCTAGCCGAATTGATAACATCACCCGCGAGATGCCCCATGGGCAGGAGAGGCAGGCGTCACCTCAGGTGCCTGATTTTCAACGTCTTGAATTGCGCGACGTCACCCATCAGTACTACCACGAGCAGAGCGATGACTTCTTTGAGCTGGGGCCGATTAATCTGAGCTTTACGCCGGGGGAAGTGGTGTTTCTGGTAGGAGGCAACGGTAGCGGTAAGACCACACTGGCCAAAGTAGTGGTGGGGCTTTACCCGCCGGAAGGTGGCGAGGTATTGCTCAATGGCGAGCGGGTCGAAGCGGACGGCTGGGATGCTTACCGGCAGCTCTTCTCGGTGGTGTTCTCGGACTTCCATCTTTTCGAGCGTCTGTTGGAAGCGCCGCGGGAAGATCTCGATGAAGAGGGCAACCGTCTGCTGGCCAAGTTGCATTTGCAGCACAAGGTGCGCGTTGAGAACGGTGCGTTCACGACCCAGGCACTCTCCCAGGGTCAGCGTAAGCGCTTGGCGCTGGTAGTGGCCTACCTGGAAGATCGCCCGTTTTTGGTGTTTGACGAGTGGGCGGCGGATCAGGACCCGTTATTCAAGGAGGTGTTCTACTGCGAGGTATTGCCCGAGCTAAAACGCATGGGCAAAGCGGTGCTGGTGATTACCCACGATGACCGCTATTTCCACCTCGCGGATCGATTGGTGCGGCTGGAGAGCGGCAAGCTGTTGGCCCCAGAGCAGTCGGCTGACGCTGAGGTGGAGGTGGTACCCTCAGTGGCCACTTGACACCATCCGCGACAACACCTTGTCCTTGAGCCAGAAGCGGTGAATCAGCGCCATCGCGATATGGCCGATGACCAACGCACATAGTAGCCACGAGAGTGGGCCGTGAAGCAGATTGGCGGGGGCGGTCATCCAGGTGATGTCGCGCTCGACTTCGGGCACTAGCTCCATACCGTAAAAGCGCAGCGCCCCGCCACGCCCGTACTGACGCAGAATGGCAAAAGCGGGTAGCCAAATCAGCAGCCCATAAAAGGTGATATGTACAAGGCGCGCCATGCGGCCACCCCATCCAGGCGGCTGCGGAGGACGCTGCTTGCGGTTGACCCATGCCCAGCCAAGTCGCGTCAGGGTTACGATCAGGAGCATAAAACCCAACGAGCCATGAGGCCCGATGCTCGCCAAAAACAGTGTGATCACGTTTTCGCCCATTCCCCGCCAAGCCAGCAACACGGTAAATTGCAGCGTGATCAGTGCGGCGGTCAGCCAGTGCAGCGCACGGCTTATGCGCCCGTAGTGGCGGGGGCTGTCTCGCCAGCCAATAGGTGTTTGAGCAGGCGTGCTGGCGTGATCACTGTTTAATACCGTGCTGTTTGTCATGCCTTTAACCATTGGCTTTGCCCTGGCGCCAGTAGCCCATGCTGGTGACGTACTGTTTGGGTAGCCCGCACTCGTTAACCAGGTAGCGGCGCAGCTTCATGGCGACCTTGGTTTCAGCAGCTATCCAAGCGTAGAAGGGCGCGCTGTCATCCAAGGTGGCGGGTTCCCAGAGTGGGCCGTCCTCATCGTCGCTTGCGTCGTTGCTAGTGGCTGCCGTAGGCACGCCGCCTAGCGCTTGAATTTCCTTATGCAAATCAATATCGCGCACTGCTCTCATCAACAGCTCACCGTGCTGGCAGCCGGGTTCAGCATCACGGGTCAGCCAGTGCAGCTTAGCGGCTTGGGGCAGCAGCTGAACGTCGTCACTGCGGGGCACTTCGAACAGCGCTTCGACCCTGGGTTTGAGCGGCAGGTCATCAAGGGTTTCAAGAATGCCTGCGGCGGCGGGGAGGGCGGTTTCATCGGCGATGATCAGAATACGGCGCACGTCTTGGGGGGGCTTCCACTCGTAACCCAGCTTTGGGCCTTCGGCATTGGCGTCGGGGGCTGTCATGGCCAGGCGGTCGCCGGGGCGGGCGTGCATTGCCCAACGCGAGGCGGGGCCATTGTCGCCGTGGAGCACAAATTCAACGTCTACCTCGGCCTTCTCCGGCCGCAGGGCGCGAATGGTATAGGTGCGCGCAGAGGGCCGCTGGGCATCTGGTAGTGCGCGATAGGCGCCGTACCAGTCGTGCTCTTCCAGCTTGGCGATCTCAAACAGCGGGTCGAGGCTGCCACCGCCTTCGGGAAAGAACAGTTTGACGCGCTGATCCGGGGCGTAGGTCGCCATGTGGCCAACGTCTGGGCCGGTAAAGGTGAACCTGACGAGGGAGGCGCTGACTTGAGTGCGCCGGGCGAGGGTGATATCGAAAAGCTGGTAGCTCGGTTTGGCTGCCATAAGGAGGCTCCGTTACTTGTGCATCAATTAATGAGTCAATTGTAGTGCTAATTATTATCATTTAGAATCGTTGTCAATAATTTAACTATTAACCTCCAGAACGATTAAGGCTTAGACAATGACGCTGCTGCCTATTGCGCCCCGCGTGGCGAGCTGTTCGGTGATCACAGAAGGGTGTCCGCTATGCTAGGCGCCTCGCAAGTTGCCCAACGAGTGGGAGGCATGTCGCCCGCCAAAGCCTGTCTGATGCTTAGCCTGCCGATGGCGGTGCTATTCTGGATTGGCCTGGAGGGCCAAGGCGGTTTTGCGCTGGGTCTGCAGGCGTTAGTAGCGCCTTCCTTTGAGAATGTTGACGAGCTGTTGCTCTACTACGCCTGGTGGCCGCGCCTCTCGATTGCGCTGCTGGCCGGGGGCGGTTTAGGGCTGGCAGGTGTGCTGATGCAGCAGGTGCTGCGCAACCCCTTGGCGTCGCCCACCACTCTGGGGGTGGCGTCGGGCGCTAATCTGGCGTTGATGACCGCCACTTTGCTGGCGCCAGGGCTGCTTGTGGTTGGGCGCGAATGGGTGGCCTTGTTGGGCGGCGCGCTGGCGGTGGGGCTGGTTTTCCTGCTCTCCTGGAGGCGCGGTTTGGCCCCCATTGTGGTGGTGCTGTCGGGTCTGGTGGTCAATTTGTATTTGGGGGCGCTCTCCACCGCGCTGTTGCTGTTTAACCACGAAGCGCTCTCCGGGCTGCTAATTTGGGGCGCGGGCTCGCTGGCGCAAAATGGCTGGGACGGCGTGGCTATTCTCTGGCCACGGCTGGCGATTAGCTGTGTCGCCGCTTGGTTTTTGCTGCGCCCCTTGGCGGTGCTGGAACTTGACGACGCCAGCGCGAAGAGCCTGGGGGTCTCGCTTACCTATCTGCGCTTTGCAGGCATGGGGCTGGCCGTATTTATTACCGGCAGCATCGTCAGCGTGGTGGGCATCATCGGCTTTATCGGTCTGGCCGCGCCCAATATTGTGCGTATGGCCGGGGCGCGCCGGTTGGGCCCACGGCTAATCTGGTCGACGCTATTAGGGGCCGTGCTGCTGGCCACCACGGATCTGCTGCTGCAGCAGTTTGGTGGCATGGTGGCGGCCTTTATCCCAACTGGGGCGATTACCGGTGCCCTGGGGGCGCCACTGTTAATGTGGCTGATTCCGCGTCTAAAGCTCCAGGGCGATCAGCCGCCGAAAGGAGCGGGCGTTTTCGCCCATCGTCACCCTGCGCCTTCCCGCCTGGCCACCGGTTTAATCCTCGCGCTACTGGGTGCCACGCTGCTTGGGCTGCTCGTTGGCCAGGGTGTTGATGGCTGGTACTTGCTGTCGCCGGATAACTGGAACGTGATGCAGTGGCGAATGCCTCGGGTGATGGCGGCCGCCGCCAGCGGGTTAATGTTGGCGATTGCCGGGACGATTCTTCAGCGTCTTTCCGCCAACCCCATGGCCAGCCCTGAAGTGTTGGGTATTAGCGGTGGCTGTGCCATTGCGCTGATTTTGGGGATTTTCCTGCTGCCCGCGCCGACCAACGCGATGCTAATCGGGGTTGGCACCCTGGGGGCTTTCGCGACGTTAGTGGTGCTAGTGGGCATCAACCGCAAGAGCGGTTATCTCCCCGAGCGCTTACTGCTCACCGGGGTGGCGGTTAGTGCGCTGTTTGACGCCGTGCGCAGCGTAATGCTGGCGGGCGGCGACCCCCGCGGCCAGCAGGTAATCGCTTGGTTGGCGGGTTCTACCTATTACGTGGATCTTACCAATGCGGTGGTGGTCGGGGGTATCGCTGCGGTGTTGGCACTGGTCACGCTGCCCTTTACCCGCTGGCTGGATATCTTGCCCTTAGGCGCACCGACGGCCAAGGCGCTTGGGGTGACCCTTAACCGTGCCCGTTTAGCGCTGCTACTGCTCGTTGCACTGCTCACCGCCTGTGCCACCCTGGTGGTGGGGCCGCTGTCGTTTATTGGCCTGCTGGCGCCGCATATGGCGCGCTTGGTCGGCTTCTCACGCGCAGGGCAGCACCTGCTGGGGGCGGCATTGATCGGCATGCTGCTGATGGTGCTGGCGGACTGGGTGGGGCGTCAGATTATTTTCCCTTATGAGATACCGGCGGGCTTGGTTGCCTCCCTGATTGGCGGCGCTTACTTTATGTGGGGGCTGCGGCGGCTATGAGTCATGTGGCGATCAAGCCGAGTGAACTTTGGGCTGTGGCGGATCCCGCGGAGGTGTTGTTGGCACTTTACCGCCAGCCGCCGCTGGATAACGCCAAGGCCCCCTGTTTTGGTCAGCCTGATGAGTCGACATTGGCGGCTACTGAACTGCTGGATCATGAAGTGCTCTTCGCCCAGCTATCGCGTTACCGCCTGTACCACGGTGACGATGCTGATTTTCTGGCTGCTGCTTCGATATGGTCGAAATTTCATTTCAGCAGTGTCTCTATTCCAACGCTGGTGGCGAACCTGCTATTGGGTTACGGCCTGCCGGTCGGCGGGGATGAGCTGCGACTGGCGTTTGGCGACCATGGTCAGACTGCTCGTATCTGGTTGCCGCATGGTGGCGTCCCTCTGGCCTCAAAAACGCTTCAGGCACGTTTCAGTAGCCTATTCGATGACCACTGCGCGCCACTGATCGAGGCGCTTGCTGTGGTCTCCGGACTTTCTGCCAAGGTGTTTTGGAGCAATCTTGGTCACTACGTGGAGTTCGTGGGAAAGACCTGTTCGCGGCACCCGGAATTCAGCGGTGCGGGAGAACCTCTACTGGATTATCTCGCCACCAAGACGCTGCCCGATGGGCGCCGTAATCCACTCTATCAGCCAGTGCGTTACCTGGAATTGGGCGGTGAAACACCTGCTCGTGTACGGCGGCTATGCTGTATCAAATACCGATTACCCGGCGAGCCGCTTTGCGGTGGCTGCCCGCTAAAACCCGAAAATAAGCCGACCAAGAAACGCCGTTAGGTTAGCACGGCACGCTGCAGCGCTTCCTTTAGCGTTCAACTCTTGCAAGGAGCCAAAGTTAATGGAACTGTTCAGAATCGTATGGCGTGATTATCGTTGGCCGTTTGTGGCCGTGGTACTGCTCAGCCTAATAAGCGCTGGCTTGGGCATCGGTGTTATCGCTTTTATCAATCAGCGGCTGTTGGGCACCTTCACCGACCCCTGGCGCATCCTGCCCGAATTCCTGGGGTTGATAGCGCTGCTGCTGGTCATTACCCTGACATCGCAGTTGGCGCTGACCACGCTGGGTCACCATTTCGTCTACCGGCTGCGGGGGCAGTTGATCAAGCGAATTCTGGATACCAACATTGAGCGCGCCGAGCAGATTGGTAGTGCGCGTTTGTTGGCGAGTCTCTCCACCGATGTGAGTTCAGTGACCGTTGCTTTTATACGCTTGCCGGAACTGGTGCAGGGTGGGGTGCTGACAGTCGGCGCCACGCTTTACCTGGCGTGGCTTTCGCCTGCCATGCTGGGTGTCACCGCGCTTTGGGTGATCGTGACTATTTTAATTGGCATACGCTTGGTGGCCCGGGTCTATGGGCATATGGCCAAGCTGCGCGAAATACAGGATCGTCTCTATGCGGATTACCAGTCGGTAATCGAGGGGCGCAAAGAGTTGGCGCTCAACCGTGACCGGGCAGAGTGGCTGTATCGTGATGTCTACACCCCTAACGCAAAGGATTGTCGACGCCATTTTATTCTTGGTGATACCTATCATCTGAGCGCGGTGAACTGGTTCAATATTATGATGCTGGGGGCCATCGGTGTGGCGTTCTTTTTGGCCAACGGCCTGGGCTGGGCGTCCGTACAGGTAGCCACGACCTTCTCACTCACGCTGCTGTTTTTGCGTGCGCCGTTGATGCAGGCGATAGGCGCCTTTCCGACGCTGATTAACGCACGAGTAGCGTTTGAAAAAATCAGCAGTTTAGACCTGGCCGAGCACCGCGAGGCGTTCGGCCACTCTGCGCTGCGCCACGACTGGCAAGTGCTTACCTTGGAGCAGGTCAGCTATCGCTACCCGGATGAGGAGTCTCGGCCGGGCTTTGCTATCGGCCCCATCGATCTAACCTTAAAACGCGGCGAAGTGGTGTTTCTGATCGGCGGCAACGGCAGTGGCAAATCGACCCTGGCGAGACTGCTCACCGGGCTTTACCAGCCGCAAATCGGCTGCGTGCGGGTTGATGGCATGCCGCTGCGGGAAGAGGACTGGACACGCTATCGCCAACACTTCTCGGCGATTTATACCGACCTGCATCTATTTGACCGATTGATGGGCCCCGCAGGCGAGTCACCCGACCCGGCGCTGATGGAGGAGTGGCTGGCCGCACTGGGCATGCAGAGCAAGCTCGACTTCGACGGTGATCGCATCACTAACACCAACCTCTCCCAGGGCCAGCGCAAGCGCCTGGCGATGCTGTTGGCGGTTGCCGAGCAGCGCGACCTGTTGCTGCTGGACGAGTGGGCCGCTGACCAGGATCCTCAGTTCCGGCGGGTGTTCTACCGCGAACTACTCCCCCAACTGAGGGCACTCGGCAAAACGCTGGTAGTCATCAGCCACGACGACCACTACTTCGACCAGGCTGACCGGCTGCTGGAAATGCGCGGTGGGCAGCTAGTTGAACTCACTGGTGAGCAGCGGGAAGCCGCCAGCCGCGATGCGGTGGCGAGGGTGAATGGGTAGTCATTGATGTGAGTCGCTTAGCTAAGCCGCGCCCTGGTGATGGCGAAGTGCCCAGTGTTCCCGTTAGAGAATGAAGACCCCAGATACCGGTGAACTGCCAGCCTTGACGCTTTTATCGCAGGGACATATATTTCAACATATACTTGCTGGCAAGGGGTGTGTCATGGGCCAAGTTACGATTTATATCGATGATGATACCGAGAAGAAAATGGCGGCGGCGGCCAAGTCGATGAATGTCTCCAAGAGCAAATGGATTACCAATCTGATCAAAGAGGAGGTTGCCAATGAGTGGCCACAGGCGGTGGTCGAACTGGCTGGGGCTTGGGATGCGTTTCCGTCGCTGGAGGAGATTCGGGCAGAAACCGGCACCGACCAGCAGCGGGAACCACTCTGATGTATGTGCTTGACACCAATACGCTCATCTACTTTTTCAAAGGCATGGGCAATGTTGCCGATAACCTCTTGTCCAAAAAGCCCGGCGATATTGGCATACCTGCGATTGTGTTGTACGAGCTGGAGCTGGGTATTGCAAAATCGGCTGCTCCCAAAAAGAGAGCGATGCAGCTCGACAAACTGATCGACACTGTACAGGTTCTTGGGTTTTCCACCCCCGAAGCCAAAGCCTCAGCGCAAATTCGCGCGACCCTGGAAAAGCAGGGAACCCCCATCGGCCCCTACGATACTCTGATAGCCGGTACCGCGCTCGCCAACCAAGGTACATTGGTCACCCACAATACTGGGGAATTTAAACGCATTAAGAAACTAGCGGTTGAAGATTGGTACTAGCTGGGTGCGCGGTATCGCTCGGCTAAGCCGCGCCCTGGCTATGGCGAAGCTGAAAGAGGTCATAATTGGTCTGCATGGATAGCCAGAATTCGGCGCTTCCAGCGTTCAATTTTTCCAGAGCCAATGCCATTTCAGGTGTGACGGAGGCGCTGCCATTAATTACCCGGTTCAGGGTGTTGCGGTGGCAGCCGAGCTGTTCAGCGACCGATGCCACACTGCTAATCTTGTGGCCGTCTTCATCCTCAATCAGGCGCTGCCGGATAATGCGGCCCGGATGTGAGGGGTTATACATCGCCATGGTTTGTTCTCCCATCAGTGATAATCGTCATAGTCCAGCAGGTAAACATTACCGTCTCGGAACTCGAAGAACAGTCGCCAGTTACCCGACACCTTGATGGCATGCTGGCCGTCCAGTTTTCCAGTTAGAGGGTGAAGGCCCCAGTTGCCAGCAGCTATATCGTCAAGACTAGTGGCTGCGTCCAGTACGGTCAGGCGATCACGGAGACGGTCGACATGATCGGCACGGACGCCCTTAGTGCTTCCTTTCTCGAAAAACAACTTTAGTCCCTTATGCTTGATGCTTTTAATCATCCACCGAACCGACGTATGTCCAACTAGTTTTCAGTTATTGTAGCTTGTCGCGCGACAGTGTGCAATGCTGCCGAGACTCGCTCAGGCAGCTGTATCACCATCCGCAACGCTTGTTATAAACTGTTGCGCTGTTTAATGGCTTTAGGGGCATAACCGAAGAAGCGTGTGAAGGCTAAGCTGAAGTTACTTGGGTGCCGATAGCCCGTGGCGTAGGCGGCCTGAGCGACCTGCTGACCGTTTTCCAGCAGCGTATGGGCGTGGCGCATGCGCTGTTGATGAAGAAAGTGCTGAGGCGTCGTGCCAAACATGCGCCGAAACCCCTGCTTGAGTTTCTGCTCCCCTAACCCCACCCGTGCGCCCAAATAAGCCAGCGTCAAGGGACGGTCTAATTCGTTAAGAAGAATCTCGTGGGCTTGAACAATGCGTTCGGCGTCTGCGGTGGCGATGTGCTGTGTATGGCGGGGTTTCGGCAGCAGCGCTTCGAGTTGTTCTCCCAGCAGGCTGAGGGCGTGAATGTGTGTCTGGATACGAGAGCCGCCTGTTTGAATAGAAGCCTGGAGTGCCTGAAGATGCGCTCGGCTGCCCGCTGACGTGGGCTGAAACGCCAATGATCGACTACCTGCAGAGGCAGGGAGTGCTGATTGGTAGCGCTCCCCCAAATAGCGCGCTAGCCAGCCGGTGCTGGCAACCAGGCGTAGCTGAAGTACCGCTTCACCTTCCGGAATGTGGCGCTCTCCTTGGCTCTGGTGAAAGGCGGTTACCGTGGTGTGACCATGGCGAAAGTCGATACGTGGGCCCCAGCGTTCTCGGTAATCAGAGTGGCCTTGCAAACCAAACGTCATAATCACGCCCGCGCCCGTATGAGGGGTGTGGCTCTCTTCGACCCATGCTTGGCTAGCACGGTAGCGGGTGAGCACCACCGAGAGGCCATCATCTAGCACGCAGCACTGGGAGCCTTGCAGAGGCTTCTCAGGTGGCTGTGGTGCATCGCTACGCATACAAAGTGAATCGGTTTGCATATGAATGAGCATGATAATTGATATCGTTTGTCGCTAGCCTACTCCCTTAAGCACGCCTGCGCCAGCCGGCGGCAGAAACAGCGTTTAAGGGGGAACGATGCAGAACAACAGGGTGAAGAAAGCAGCGGCAATGCTTCTGCTGGGGGGATGCAGTATAGGTGGCGCTGCTCAAGGCGAAGGGCTGCCTGTGGTGAAGGTGACGGCCAACAAGGTGGCGCAGGCCGAGGAGGAGGTGTCCGCAAGCCTGGTGGTGATATCGGGCGAGACGCTTGCGGATGCAGGTGCAGCCGATATTGGCGACTTAGCGCGTTATACGCCTGGGTTGAGTTTTCAGCCCTTCGGCCAGTCGGGCACCGCGCTGCCGGTAATGCGCGGGTTGACCTCAGGCGCCACGGCGTTCTCTTCATCGGTGTTGATGCTGGTCGACGGTGTGCCGGTGGTAAGTGGCCAGGGGTTCGATCATAACCTGCTAGGTGTGGAGCGGGTCGAAGTGCTGCGCGGGCCTCAGTCGACGCTCTATGGTCGCAATGCCGAGGCCGGTGTGATCAGTCTGCATACCCGCCAGCCGGATGAAGGCCCTTATACCGAGGTGGAGGCTACGCTGGGAAGCCGCGAGCTAACCTCGCTACGCGTCGATGCCGCCCAGGCGCTGGTGCCCGAACGGCTCTATCTGGGCATCAGCGGCGAGTGGCGCCAGCAGGACGGTTTCGTGGAGAACCTGGCGGATGGGAATGAAGCGGATGATCGCCAGCGCCAGAGTGGGCGTCTGAGCCTACGCTGGCTACCGGCACAGGATACGGACGTTACCCTGCGCTATGGTCGACTGGACTATCGCGATGGCGCTGCCCCCTGGGGGCGGGCTGGGAGTGAGTCACGCCGCGTGACATCTGTTGATCCTGGCAGCAATGACTCGTCCGGTGAAGATGTCTCCCTGGATGTGCGCCATGCACTGACGCCAGATCTGACGCTACGTACCATTACCGCTCGACGGGAAGTTCATGATCGCGTCACTCAGGACACCGATCTGACACCAGCCCAGCGCTTTGCTGTCGGGCGCGACCAGCGTTTGACCACCCTATCCCAGGAACTGCGCCTGGAGCGCCAGGGCGATGAGGGGCAAAGCAGTTGGGTACTGGGCCTGTACGGCGACCGTGATGACCATCAACTGCAGTTCGAACAACGCAACCCGATGGGCACCCAGCGCAGTGAGGCGACGCTAGAGGCTGAGAATCTGGCGCTATTCGGGCAGTGGACGTTGCCACTTGGCGAGCGCTGGCGTCTGACGCCGGGGCTGCGTCTGGAGCAGAGCCGGGTGGCATTGACCCCACAGGGAGCCGGGCAGCGCAGTGAGCGCTGGCGCGACGTCACCTCGCAGTTGGCCCTGCAGTACCGCCTGGGTGACGACGACTGGCTGTACGCCCGCTATGCCGAAGGGTTTCGCGCCGGGGGATTCAACGCCTTCTCGGGTCAGAGTGACTATCCCGGCTACGAACCTGAGCAAGTGGTGTCCTACGAGTTGGGTATCAAGGGGACGGCGCTGTCGCAGCGGCTTCGCTATGGGCTCGCCAGTTACTGGATGACCATTGACGACATGCAGGTGCAGCAGGTTCTCCAGCCCGGCAGCGTACTGATCACCAATGCCGCCGCCGCACGCTCGCGGGGTCTCGAACTGGATCTTGACTACCTGCTGGGCGAACATTGGACACTCCAGGCGGGCCTGGCCCTCAATCGTACCCGCTTTCGCGAGTTCAATGACCTTAGCGGCGATCATGCCGGTAACCATAACCCCTTTGCGCCCGATATCAGCGCCCGTTTGGGGCTGCGCTACGACTCGCCTCAGAACTGGTATGCCCAGGCCAACCTCAGTGGCATGAGCAAAATCTACCTGGATGCAGCCAACCGTTTCAGCCGCCCCGGACATGTTCTGCTTGATGTGGCGGGAGGGTATCGTCATGGGCCATGGCAAGTGGGGGTCTATGTAAACAACGCGACTGACCGACGTTACGACGCCGTCGGCCTGCTCAATGGCAGCGTACGGGAGTATAGCCCGCCCCGGGAGATTGGCCTGCGCTTGGGGGTGTCGTTATGAACCACGTCGATGATTTACTTCCCCATGCACTGCAACTCTATTGGGATCTGGCGCTGGCCTCCGTGCAGGCCGAGGCCCTGCAGCTTGCCTTAGCAGAGGATCTCTTCGAAACGTTGGCCTCGCCCTCCACCCCCGAGAACCTGGCGCAAATACGAAAATGGCAGCCCGAAGCGACTCGTCACTGGTTGACGCTGTTGTGGAGCATGCAACTGCTCGACCGAAGCCGCGCTGCGACGGGCGAGTGGTATTACACCAGCAGTGAGGTGGCGCGGCGCTATCTGGCGCCTTCCTCAACGCTAGACTGTGGTGAGGCTTGGCGCTTTCGCCTTGCGTCTCTGCGTGATTTCGGCGCGGGGTTAGCCGATGGCCTGCGTGGACAACACCGCCCAGCACCACTGGCAAGCGGTAAGCGCTGGGCCGCGGCGGCAAGTAGCCATCTGGCACGTGAGCAGATAGCGGTGACAGCGCCTGCCGCCTGTGAATTGGTATCACAACGGCTCGGGCATGACGCACCCTGGCGGCTGCTGGATTTGGGGGGTGGCACGGGACAAGTCGCTGTGGGCCTGGCTAGTCTCTTTCCGCGGATGACGGGGGTGCTCTTCGAGTTGCCCGAGGCCGCCGAGGTGGCCGCACGACAGATTGCCGAAGCCGGCCTGGCACCGCGGCTCGAAGCATTGGGCGGCGACCTGGCGACGGATGACTTGGGTACAGGGTATGACCTGATCTGGTGCTCCTCGGTACTGCACTTCGTGCCGGATCTCTCGGCCAGCCTGGTCAAACTGCATGCCGCACTAAAGCCTGGCGGCGAGTTGATCTCCGTGCACGCTGAAATTCCCGAAGACCCCGAGACGGCCCGCCGCATGCTCTCCTATTATCTACCGCTGCTATGGCAGGGGCGCCGGGTGACCCAGGCTGGTGAGTTGCGCGAAGCACTGCTGGCTCAGGGTTTTGAGGTGTGCGAGGAGCGCCCGATCACTCTGCCCATGGCGCCTGCCACGGCCCTGGTGGCGCGCAGGAGAGCACAATGAATCGCTCTCTGATGGCCAAGCAATTGACGTTTGGCTGGCTCCACTTCGCCCTGGCATTGCCCAGTATCTATCTACTGTTGGGAATGCCCCTGGTGCTGCGCGAGCAGGGCTGGAGCGGCACACAAATTGGCTTGCTACAGCTGGCAGGTCTGCCAGCGATACTCAAATTGGTGATGGCAATTCCTGTGGAACGTTGCCGTCTCGGGGGCGGAGGCTACCGCGCCTGGGCTGGCCTGCTAGGGCTGCTGTTGGGCTTGGCGTTGCTGGGGGTGGCGTATGACTTTCCCCTCGCGCAGCCGCCGCGCTTCTATGCCTGGGTGCTGCTGATCAGTTGGCTGGCGACCTGGGCTGATGTGCCCGTGAACGCGCTGGCGATTCGCTGCCTGCCCGCCCATGAGCGGTTACGCGCCGGTGGGATTCGTTCGGCGGCGCTGTTCCTGGCCGCGGTGGTGGGCGGTGGCCTGCTGCTGGTGCTGCACCAGCGAGCGGGTGGGGCGGCCCCCTTCGTGCTGATGGCACTGCTGCTTGTGGTGGGGGGCATCATGCTAGGCGGCATGGTGATGACTTCAGAGACAGAAAGCGAACCACATGCCTCGGCAGAACCGCACTTTTTGCCACCTCATCAGGGTGGGGTGCTGAACTTTTTCCGTCAGCCCGCCGCCGGTGTCTGGGTGGCGTTGTTGATGCTGCTGTTTCCTTTCGTCGGCGCCGGCTGGATCTACCTCAAACCGCTGATGCTCGACCTTGGCATGCCAGCGGAGCAGGTTGCCTGGTGGGTGGGGGTAGGCGGTGGAACGATGGGCGCCCTGGCTAGCCTGGCGGGGCAACGTCTGGCAGTGGGGATCGGCATTAGCCGAGCCTTGCCGCTGTTCGCAGGATTGGGAGCACTGGCCTTGGCGACCCTGGGGCTGGTGAGCCACATGGCGGCCGGGCAGTCGCTATGGTGGCTGGGAGCGGGCCTGATAGCTTGCGCCATGGGAGCGCTATCGGGGCTGATGTTCGGCCTGATGATGCATTTCGCTCGTGCAGGGAGCCGGGCGCTGGATTACGGCCTACAGGCGAGCCTGTTCACCCTGTCGCGCCTAGCCGTGCCCGTGCTAGCCGGTATTGTGCTCGACCGGCTGGGCTACCCGGCTATGTTTACGGCGTTGGCGCTATGCATGGCGGCAGTAGTGGTGTTGGCGCTATTGGGTAGTAGGTTTTTGCAGGGGGTCATATCAAAAAATGGAGAGGTTCGTTGAGCACTGTGCATTGACACTCTCTGTGAATTGAAAAAGAATAAGAATCATTTTCGTAGAAATGGGGCACTTTTTATATGGCGGCGGCACCCCGATCAGCCGAGCCTGCGGCTTACCATACCGGCTGTCGAGACTCCCTCGGCCAGTTGTATCACCATCACCAACCCTGGTTGCAGCAGTTGCTGAGCCGGCGGCTGGGGTGTGGCGAATCGGCGGCTGATTTGGCCCAGGACGCCTTCGTGCGCCTGTTGCAAACGCCGCGTCATCTGGATAGCTTTGACGGCGCAAGGGCTTATTTGAGCCGCATGGCCAAGGGGCTGTGCGTGGATCATTGGCGCCGTCTGGATATCGAAAAAGCCTGGCAAGACGCCCTGGCCGCCCGCGCTGAAGCACACCTGCCTTCTGTCGAACACCAGCAGATCGTCATCGAAACGCTGTGCGAGATCGACCGCATGCTGGCGCGGCTGCCCGAAAAGGTGGCAACTGCTTTCCTGGCATCGCAACTGCAGGGTAAGCCCTATCGGCAGATTGCCGAGGAGCTAGGCGTCTCCGAGCGCATGATCAAAAAGTACATGGCCCAGGCCATGCTGCAGTGTACGTTGATTGAAGCCGGTTTTGAGGCCAACCTCTAAATGGCCTCGGCCGCTCGCCCTGATGACACCGCCAAGCGCCGCGCCTTGGCCGAGGCCGCCGAGTGGTTTGCGGAGTGGCAAGCGGGGGAGGTGTCGGCAACTGAGCGTCAACGTTGGCAGGCTTGGCATGACGCCAACGACACTCACCGATGGGCCTGGCAACAGGTGGAAGGCGTAAGCCGTCGTTTTACCGCCAACCTGGATGAAACCGAGCGCCACGCTGCCGACCAGGTCATCAGCTCGGCGCGGCATCGACGGCGGGGGCGGTGGCATCTGCTGAGTGGGCTCTCTAGCCTGGCAATCGTGGCTGTGCTGGTAGGGCTCTCCTGGCAGTGGACACCCTTGCCGCAATGGGTGGCCTACTGGGGCGCCGACTACCGCTCCGCCACCGGCGAAATCTCCCGCATCGAACTGGAGGATGGCACCCAGGTATGGCTAAGCAGCGCCTCGGCGTTGGATGTCGACTACGACCAGGAGCGGCGCCGACTGCAACTGGTGGCGGGTGAAGTGCTGATTAAGACCGGCAAAGACCCCGACCGCCCCTTTTACCTGGATACCCGAAGCGCCCGACTGACCCCCTTGGGCACCCGCTTCAGCGTGCGCCAACGCCAGGCCGACGAACTGCTGGCGGTGTTCGAAGGCGCGGTGGCTATTCAGACCCGTGGCGATGCCGACCATGCTAGCCAACGCCAGGTGGTCGACGCCGGACAGCAGGCCAGCTACGCCGCTGGCGGTATCGGTGAACTCAATCCCGCTAACGGCAGCCGGGCCGCTTGGGCCAATGGTGTTTTGCTGGCGGAAAATATGTCTTTGAAGTCGTTCGCCGCGGAGCTGAGCCAGCATCACCGTGGCCGCCTTGAGGTCGACCCGGCGGTGGCAGATCTAACGCTGCTCGGCGCTTTCCCGCTTGACGACTTGGAGCGCACCCTGAACATGGTCGAGACCACGCTGCCGGTGACGGTGCGGCAAGTGATGCCCTGGTGGATCAAGATTGAGGCAGGCGAAGCAAGTGACAGCCAAGAATAAAAAGAGAGAAATTGGTTTTTCGGGTTCCCCTTTTTCGCGCTGGTTCGATTCCCCTATATAAGCAGCCAAAAACCATCTGCAAGGGGAATCGAAATGCCGCAACAACGCACTGCGTTACAACCATCGCCTACCGCCACCCGTCCGTTTCCACGGCGTCGCCGCGCCCTCGCGCTGGCGGTACACCTCGCCGCCGCCGGTTTGTTAGCCACGCCGCTGTTGTCGCTGCCCGCCATGGCGCAAACCGCCCAGCAGCAAGCACGCCAGTACGATATCCCCGCTGGCCCGGTCAGCACGGTGCTCAATCGCTTCGCCGCTGAAGCGGGTGTTTATATCAGCGGCGCTGGTGAGCTAGGCGAGGGGCGCCAAAGCCCTGGGCTGCAGGGGCGGTATGGGGTAGACGAAGGGCTGGAACGGCTGCTGAATGGCACCCGCCTTAGGGCCGTACGGCAGGGGGATGGGAGCTATCGGCTGGTGGAGCGGCCTGGTGAGGTGGCCCTTTCTACGGTGCGTGTGGAAGCGGATTGGTTGGGGCGTTCTGCTGTGGGGCCCGATGATGGCTACCGTGCTCAACGCAGTCTGACAGCAACCAAGACAGATACTCCGATTTCAGAGACTCCACGCTCCATTTCGGTGGTAACGAGGAATCAGATAGAGGATCAGGGGGCGCAAACGCTGGAAGATATTCTGGAGTATATACCCGGTGTTAACAGGTATAGCTACCCTGGAGGCGAGTCTTTGGCCGGTGATATTTTCTACATCCGTGGCATGAACCAACGGGATTATGGCTACGGTACTTATCGTGATGGCCTGCGTGTTCAGCCCAATGCCTACTCCACATCTGCCGAGCCTTATGGTCTGGAGAGGGTCGAAGTGCTCAAGGGGCCTTCAGCGATTCTATACGGTGAAAATGTGCCTGGCGGAATGGTCAACTTGGTCAGCAAACGGCCTACTTATGAACATCAGGGCGAGGTTAACCTTAGCTATGGTACTCATGATCGCAAGCAGTTCTCTCTTGATGTGGCGGGTGCTCTCAACGAAGAGGGCAGTGTTCGTGGTCGGCTGGTGTCCTTGATACGAAATGCCGACACGCAAATCAATAGCATGTCAGATGACCGAGTCTACCTTGCTCCTTCGCTGGCCATCGACCTTAGCGATAGGGATACCCTGACCTTGCTAGGACAATATCAAAGGGATAGCACTCAAATGCAACTAGGGCTGCCAGCAGCGGGGACGCTACTTGGCAATGCTGGCGGAAAATTGAGTACTGATGTCAATCTGGGGCGTACGGATTGGGACGCTTTTGATCGTGAATTCTGGACATTGGGTTATGAATACGAGCACCGCTTTAATGCCAACTGGACGTTTCGTCAAAACGGGCGTTACACGCGATCTTTGGTAGATCGCCAGGAAACTTGGTTGCAATTCGTCGATGCAGGTTTCGGGACTAATATTGGCACCTATAATCTTGATCGGGCTAATGAATCTAGGGTTTATTCCATCGATAACCAGATGGTGGGTAACGTGACCACCGGGGCGCTCGAAAATACGTTGCTGTTTGGTGTTAGTTTTGACAAGACATCATTTGAACAGCAGCAGTATGCTGGTGATATAGCCAATGGCGAATTCGAGATTATTAATATTTTCGATCCGCTGTATAGCAGCGCGCCGCAAACCTCTAGGTTATCAGATGATGGCGATCTCAAGCAGGATTTGACTGGAACCTATGCTCAGTGGCAGGGCAAGGTGGGCGGTTTGATTGCACTGGTAGGTGGTCGTTATGACTGGTCAGATAGTGAATATGATGACTACACTGCAGCCAACGATGATACTCAGCGCTCCGACGAGGAATTCAGTTGGCAAGCCGGATTGATGTATCAGTTTGCCAACGGCTTCTCTCCCTACGTTAGTTACTCCACTACTTTCGTACCTGTACAGATCCAAACGGCTGATGAATTCAAGCCTATCACTGGAGACCAGGTAGAGTTAGGGGTGAAGTATGAGCCTGAGGGTTGGAATACACAGGTGACGGTTGCTGCTTACGATATCAATAAGCAGGATGACATTAGCTATGATGCAAGCTCCGGTGAATACCGACAAGTTGGCGAGACGCAATCCCAGGGCTTGGAAGTTGAGGTCAAAAGCGATATTAACGAAAGCCTGAGTTTGACCGCTGCCTATAGTTACATTGACGCCAGGATCATCGATGATGCGGGCTCACGCTTAGAAGATGAGCAGATTACTGGAATACCACGCCACCAAGCCTCTTTTTGGGCCAATTACACCTTTCGCCAAGGGGCGTTGAACGGCTTGCAAACGGGTCTTGGTGTCCGTTACTTGGGTAAATCCTACGCCTATCCGCCGGAGAGTCTAGATTATGGCACTCTCGAGGTAGGTAGCGAGACGCTAGTAGACGCGTCCATCGGTTATGATTTCGGCAATAATTGGAGCGCTAAGGTCAACGCCAAGAATCTATTTGATCGTGAGTATGTTGCCCGCTGTAACAACGGGGGACGTTGCTACTGGGGGGCCGATCGCACGTTCCTGGGTACCGTGTCTTACAGCTGGTAAGGCATTGGCCCTGAAGCGTATCTTGAATATTTCGCACCGACATCCCACATGGCGGTGCGACATTTTTATCCTTGCTTCTATAAGACCTTGTTGTCCAGCGAACCTAACATTGCCCATGCATATTCCCGTGAGTAAGAACGGAATGGTCTATTGGGCAAAGAGTTTCTAAAGCAGCCCAAGAACCTTATATGGCAAGTTGGTTGATCCTCAACTACTAAGTGGAAACGCTATATTCTACTCCGTAAAGGCAGGCATAATAGTGAAGTGTCACAGATGCACTCTTAATCGTTCAATATGTCTTAGCAGTATCCCCTTATTTTTAATTCTATTGGTTGGGTTGCAGACTAGTGCTGCTTCGATGGCAAGTAACGATATCAATGAATCATCATTGGCAACATTTGATTTCGCAATCGCCGAGACGCTCAATGCGATAGGCCATCCGCCTATGTTTCTAGCGGGTCTAAAAGGGTACGAAACCTACTCACGTCAAGATAATATCATCCTTAACACGACAAATCTTGGCTCCCGTTTTCTTCCCAACTATGAACTTCTTGCACATCATCCCCCAGAGCATATTCTAATTTCTCCACCCGCCCATGTCAGCTTAATACCAAGACTCAGAGAGATTGCTGATGTTAAAGAATATACGCTTTATAATTTTTCTAATGATGTTAATGCTGAGCAGAACCATTGGGAAGTGGTTGAGGAATTGACTCGTGAACTTGGTTCTCTTGTCAATGATTCTGTTGCTGCAGAGCAGTATGTGGAGAGAACCAACAGCTTTTTTGATGATTTAAAAAATCAGCTTAACAGCATAGACGTTCCCCTATTAATAGTGCGCTTAGTGGATGAGCGCCATGCTCGTATTTATGGTAAGGGAGGCGTTGAAGGTATGGTGCTAAATCGCCTTGGCCTTCAGAATGCATGGCAAAGAGATTTAGGCCAATGGGGGTCGATTACCGTCAGCGCAGTAGCCCTTTCTAATATCAAGGCTCAAATAATATTTCTTGAAAGCCCCTACGATCCACCTGGAGGGCAGAGACAACTCCTCTATGATGGTCAGTGGAGACACTTGCCAACCGTGAAAGAGGGCAACTATACAATTGTCCCTATCAACTACTGGTCTTGGGGAGGTTTCCCCTCCGCCCTTCGCTTCGCCGAATCCCTCGTTGAGGCATTAGAGGAGCCAACTATGCCCTAACACTGATCTGATCACCGCTATATCATTTGTAATGATAAGTATTATCACTTATTGTTTGCGTCTGGTTTTGCCCTTTTTTGGGCAGTTGGCACAGGCACTCAATGGCAACGGGCGATGGTATCGATAAAGCAACAGGGCAGAAGCGAGGTTCCTTTCGACGCCCTCTATCACAATCATCATAGCTGGCTGCGGCGCTGGTTGAGCGCCAAGCTGGGTTGTTCCCATACCGCTGCCGATCTCGCGCACGATACCTACCTACGCATACTGGCGCGGGGCACTACGCCAGCGCCGGAACAGTCACGCCGTTTCTTGACCAAAATCGCCAAAGGGCTGGTCGTCGACCATTACCGCCGTCGGCGAATCGAAACTGCCTATTTGGAAACTCTCAGCCTGCTTCCAGAGACACACGCGCCTTCTCCCGAGGAGCAAGCACTCACTATCGAAGCGCTGTTAGAGATCGATACGCTGCTCCATGAGCTTCCCGACAAGCCTCGCCGAGCTTTTCTTATGTGTCGCCTGGACGGCCAGAGTTATCAAGAGATCGCCGAGGCGCTGAATGTCTCGGCCTCTTCGGTAGAGAAATATATCGCCCGGGCGCTGCTGGCTTGCCACCGCGCGATAAGCGAATCTCAACCTTAAGTGAATGCCATGAGCCGCACGTCCACCGACGCCTCCCATGAGACCATCGATCCTGCCGTGCTAGAGCAGGCCAGCCTGTGGATGGCGCGCTTATGGAGCGACGACATTAGCGAGGCCCAGCGCGAAGCCTGCCTGGCCTGGCGACAAGCATCGCCGGAACATGAGCGCGCCTGGCAGCAGTTGCAGGCGATTGACGGCCGGTTGGCTGCGCTACCGCGTCACGCTGCTCGTAGCGAGCTGTTTTCGTCTTCCCAAGCGGTCTCCCGGCGTGGCTTGCTGCAGTGGGGCGGCTTGGCCGTGCTGCTAGGCGGGCTGGGGTTTGGGCTACCGCGTACGCCCCAGTGGCAGCGCCAGTTCGCCGACTACGCCACCGGTATTGGCGAGAGTCACGAAGTGACGCTGAGCGATGGCACTCATCTGGTCTTGGATACCGATACTGCTATCGACATAAGATTTGATGATCACCAGCGGCGGCTCCACCTGCTACGTGGCGGAGTGCTGATTACCACGGCAAAAACACCGGACGCCCGGGCATTCAGTGTTATGACGAAGGAAGGACTTTCCTATCCTCTGGGAACCCGCTTCAGCGTGCAGCAGCATACTGACAGCACCCAAGTGGCCGTTTACGAAGGCCGGGTGGCCCTGGAGCAGCGTGGAGGCACCGAACAGATAACGCTGGATGCTGGCCAGCAGGCTGACATGAGCGCCGATGGGGTATCGTCACCGGTGCCCTTGGAACCTGCTGGAGAGGCCCGCTTTCAGGGGCGGCTGGTGGCCGAAGGCATGCGAGTTAGTGAGGTGGTCGAGATATTGGCCCGCTATCGCCATGGCGTGGTGCGCTGCGCACCAGAGGTAGCTGACCGGCGGGTGAGCGGCGTGTTCTCGCTGCAATATACCGATCGCGCCCTGGCCAGCCTTGCCGATGCGCTGTCTTTAAAAGTGGTCTACCGAACGCCATTTTGGGTCACGGTCATGCCGCGCAGCGATGGCGAAAGCTAAGAAAAAAAATTTCAGAAAACATTGAGGGATTCTCGTTCTCGTTCGGAGTAGGAGATGTAGACATAAAAAATGCATCACTCAACGGGGATCTTCATGACGACGCAGCAAGCGCACTCACGCTTTATCCGAACACCTTTGGCCCGCGCCATTCAATACAGTCTACTCGCCAGCTGTTTGGCTGGCCTGCCCGCAACGGCGATTGCTCAGCAAGCCGCAGGGCAGAGTGCCGCGGCTCAGCAACGCTATTCCATTGAAGCAGGACAGCTCGATACGGCTTTAAATCGTTTCGCGGTCAGCGCAGGCATCGAGATTGCCTTCGATGCCACTTTGACCGCTGGCAAGCAGACCGCCGGGCTGCAGGGCAGCTATGGAGTAGACGAAGGTTTGGAGCGCTTGTTGGCAGGCACCGGCCTTGCGGCCGTGCGCAGTGCTGAGGGTAGCTATCGGCTGGAGATCCTGAATGAGCGTGCTGCTCAGAACTTAGAAACCGTTTCGGTCTACGGCACCCTACCTGCCCGCTATGAAGGCCGTTACGCTGACTCCTCGCTGCGTATTCCCAAAGATATTATTGATGTTCCTCGATCCATCGACGTCATTCCTGAGCAGTTCTTGCTTGATCAGCAGGCTCGAGAAATGGCCGATGCCTTTCGCCTATCACCCAATGTGGTTGTGGCTGATGGCTATGGTGGCACCCGGGAACACTCATTGATTCGTGGCTTCAACCGCAACGATAACTTTTATCGTAATGGCGTTCCTTTTAGCCATGAAAGCCGTATTGATCCAGCCACTATTGATAATGTTCAGCTCATCAAAGGGCCCGTGGCCGATATCGGCCGGATGTCGCCAGGTGGCATCGTTAATATAGAAACCAAGCAACCACAGTTTCAACGCGAACATTCCATTTCGACAACCTTCGATGAGCATGGGCAACGACGTGGAACCCTCGACCTCACGGGCCCCGTCGGTGAGAGCCAAAACTTGGCCTATCGGATCACGGGCTCGCTTGAGGACAGCGAGACATTTCGTGATACCAACGTTGATCGGCAGTTTTTATCTTCTGCGTTACTCTGGCAAGGTGATTCCGGTGCAAGCGTAGGCTTCAATCATGAGTATTCTAAAGATCGCCGAGAAATAGATAGAGGATTAATTACGGTACCAGTGGGGGATTTGCGACGCCGACTAGCGGATGTTCCTTTTGATACTCGCTTCGATGGAAATATTCCCAATGAGCGCAACAGTGAATATCACCTGGCTGAGCTTGACGTTGTCATTCCGTTGGCAGATTCAGCCTGGGAAATCGACAACAAGCTCTTTTACTCAAGAGAAACGGGAGAAGACCTTCGTGCCGAAGTCATTTCTGTTGGAGCCGATGTTAGCAGCGAGCTTGCTGGAGATACACTAATCCGGCGTGTTGGTGCCAACCAAGACCGCATGCGTATATATAAATTTGCTCGCTCCCAGCTCATCGGTGAAATCGATACGGCTATACCAATACGTGTAGCAACGGGCGTGGAATATCGAGAGTTCAGCCATGAGTGGCGTTACTTAAGCGGTAATCCTCAGATTGGGGGCACTGTATCATCGCCGGACTCTTTCACTCTTATTAATGACCTTGACTCTCCCAGCAGCGAACAATCTTACGATGTTAGCCAAAAATCGCATGGCGTGTTCTCGGCTACCGAGTTCTCGCTAACGGATTCAGTGACGCTTGACATTGGGCTTAGATATGAAATATCGGAGAGCAGCTACCATAACGATAACTATTTGACAGGTTCAACAAGCGATATCGATTCAGGTAGTAGCAGTAAGCTTACGAAGGGGCTCGGATTAGTCTGGGAGACCATGCCGGGCCTGAATCTATACTTCAGCTATGCAGACACCTTCGAGCCTCAAAATATATATGTAGGAAATCAAGAAGTTTTCGAACAGGATCCTAGAGAAGGTCGACAGGTCGAAGCAGGCGTGAAGTGGAGTTCTGCCGATAACCGCTACTTTATTACCGGCGCGGTTTTTGATCTTGAAGAAGATAACGTGGTCGAAACCATCAACGGAGAGCCAGTGCCTACTGGTGGCATCACCTCTAGAGGCGTAGAGGTCTCTATCGCCGCTAACCCTGTCGATGGCTTCAACTTGCGTGGCGCTATTGGGTTGCTTGATGCTGAGATAGTTAGCGATAACGAAGCAACGAACGGCAATCAACCGCGTAACGTACCTGACACGACTGCCAGCCTTTGGGCAAGCTACGAATTCCAGAACCCTGAAAGCGCTCTTCGGGGGCTAGGTATCGGCAGTGGCATTACCTATGCTAGCAACCGCTATGGTGATAATGGCCACGTTAATAATCTTGGCGAGACTCTTCATGGCTTTGAACTTGGTGACTATACCGTTGTTGATGCCGGCCTCTGGTACTACCTCCCTGTCGGTAACGGCAATCGCCTACGTTTTGACTTGGGCATCAAGAACGTTACCGATGAAGAGTATATTGTTGCCTCAGGCGGCAATACCCGGATAAGCGTGGGTGACCCGAGAACACTCTATAGCGGTGTCCGCTTCGAGTTCTGATTGAACTTGCTATGTTCAAAACATCAGCCTCAAAAAAAGAGGAAGGGGGCAGCAGCCCCCGTTCTTGGAATTATCAATACTCGTTCTTAGTCGATCATAAGAGAATATCATGCCGGGTTTCACGATCATCCTTAGGCGTTTATTTAATAGCGCAGTGACAATTGTCGTCATTGCGATTTTAACGCTGCCTACTATAAGCCTAGCGTCTTCTAATAGTTCAGCCATTGCCGCTCTCGATATCCGTATCGTCGAAACAATGGTAGCGATGGATATAATACCTACGTCGCTGACGGATCCTAAGGCCCAATACTTCTCTACCACTAGGTTGATGGAGTCTACTAACCTTGGCATAGGCTTCCAGCCTAACTTGGAACTTCTAAGTCAAGTTTCGCCACAGCAGATTTTGGTTTCGCCGAATTTAGCTCAAATTTCTGCTCGGTTATCTGGTATTTCTTCAGTGAAGAGCCTAACGCCTTATGACATTGAAACAAGAGCAGACCCATGGCACCAGCTGACCTCTTTCACTCGGGAACTTGGCAAATACATCGATGATGAGAGGTCTGCGGAACGCTTAATACGCGAAACTGAACAGCATCTCTATGCATTGCGGGATAGTATCCCAGATAACCAGCCGCCCCTTTTAATCATTCGCTTAATGGATAACCGTCATGCTCGTGTTTTTGGTAACAGCAGCATGTTTCAAAGTGCCTTGGAGCAGTTGGAGCTAACCAATGCCTGGCAAGGGGAAAGCAACCACTGGGGGGTTACGACTGTCAGCATTGACGCATTGATCGACATTGATGCCCGCTTGGTGATATTGGAAAGCCCCTACGCTAACAGCCCCGTTCATGAGCAATTCTCCACACAAGGTACTTGGCAACATATGCGCAGCTTGCGGCGCGGGGATGAGATCTATTTGCCCGCGACGTTTCATCATTTCGGTGTTCTTCCTTCTGCCTTAAGCTTTGCTGTTCTCCTGGTCGAGGCCCTCGACGTGCGCAGTGAGCATTGATGACAATATGATCGAGTTATTGACCCCTATCTTTAAAGGCGAGTGGGCCCACTTCGGTGAAGGTCTGATCTGTAGGGAGAAGGCGGGGAGCCACGCCTACCTGCTAGCCGACCTGCTTAATGAGCCAGAGACGTTCGATGCCATTTTGCTGCGGCGCGCTCGCATTTATCATGTTGACGACTTGCGGCCAGTGGCATCTATCTGGTTACTGAAATACGTCACTCTACTAGTTCCGCCTATCGCCGTCGCCGCAACAGTACTGCTGCATGGGTTCCCCGTCAGGCCTCAGGATATATCGGTAGTATTGGATGAAGATGCAGCCCCCGTCGCTTTCGTTATTCCCCATCTTGGCGGAAGCATTGCTGGCCTCGACCCCCTGCGGCGTTACACTCCTCTAATAAAAGAGCATTTGGAGCCGCTTATTGCCCACCTTTCCTCGCGAACTCAAGTGCCGACCAAGATATTGTGGGGAAATGTTGCGCGGCGATTAGAGACCCTTCTTACCCTCGCACAACAGCGGGACACCTTTTCTCCCGACACTGTTCAGCGGGCTGCTAGTGATAAAGCATATCTGCTAGAGCAACGTGTTTGGCACGGTAACAAACGCAACCCGATGTTTGGCTCGAAACGCCAAACGGTACGGATGACAGAGGAGGAAGAAGTGCCTGTGCGGCTTCATCGCCACTGCTGCCTTGATTATCTCTTGCCGAAAGGGAGTTACTGTGGGCTATGTCCACTGTCACCAGAATTTCGCAAGCGAAAGGAGCGACTGCATGTTTCTCGCCGTTGAGCTCGAGCACCTTGTGTTATTTCCCAAACCACATAGATCTCTCTATAAGCAAAACGAATACCCCATTAGCAGGATGATTTTTAGTTATCCATGCTCTCCGTTACCTTAGTGCCAGGATTGACCAACAGGACGCTTATCTGACACTGGGAGCGGGGCAATGTGGGAGAGTTATATCACCGGATTGGTGGTGTGCGGCGGTATTATCATGGCGATTGGAGCGCAGAACGCCTACATTTTGGGGCTGGCGATTCGTCGTGAGTATCACTGGTGGTCGGCGGGGCTGTGTATAAGTGCGGATATTATTCTGCTCACGGCGGGTATGTTTGGAGTGAGCGCCTTCCTGCTGACGATGCCCAGCGCTATGGAAGTCATGCGCTGGGTGGGCGTGGTGTTTTTAAGCTGGCTGGCGGCGCAGGCGTTGTTCCGAGCTGTTAGCGGGCGGCAGGGGTTAAGCGCTGAAGCGGGCAAGGCGCGTAGTTTAACCAAAGTGATTTTGGCCACCCTTGCCGTCACCGTGCTCAATCCTCAGGTGTATCTGGATACTCTGCTGCTGATACCCGCCATTGGCGCCCAGCAGGAGAGCGCCGGTGTGTTTGTGGCGGGGGCCTCTACCGCGTCCATACTCTGGTTTAGCCTGCTGGCCTGGGGTGGCGCCGCGCTCTCGCCTTGGCTTTCAAAACCTATCGCGTGGCGCACTATCGATGGCCTGATTGGCTTGATGATGGCGGGCATCGCCATTCATCTCGCCTTTAATGCCGGCTGAAATAGCCCTCTATTACCGCAACGGTCATATCGATACACGCATCTTCTTAGGCCTTTACCCCGTGAACCAGCGGCGGGCGTTGTGGTAACTGATATCCGCAATAATCTCATCAAGCAGTTTGTGATCATTAGGGGCCAGTCCATCAGTAACCCAGCGCCCGACGATACGGCATAGCAGCCTTCTGAAATACTCATGGCGGGGAAAGGACAAAAAGGATCGACTGTCCGTTAGCATGCCGGTGAATGTGGACAATAACCCCATCTGAGCCAAGTGGTTCATCTGGTTTTCCATGCCGTCAAGCTGGTCATTGAACCACCATGCAGTCCCCGCCTGTACTTTGCCTGCTATGCCACCGCTTTGAAAGTTACCCGCCGTGGTGACGATGATGGGGTTCTTACTGGGATCCAGCGCATAAAGGATGGTGCGCGGCAGCTCATTGGTACTATCCATGCGATCCAGCAATTTGTTTAACGGCTCGGCAATGGGCTTATCTTGAATGGAATCAGCTCCTGAGTCGCTGCCTGCTGCGCGCAATATTTGCGTACTGTTATTGCGCAGCGGCCCTATGTGCAACTGCATAACAAGGTCTGCCCGAGAGTATGCACGGCCTAGCTCTACCAAGACGGCCATACGGAAGCTCTCGGCTTCGTTTGGCGCTAAGGCTTTGCCCTGGCGGCCTTTTTTCAATATGGCATCAAGCTGGCTAGTGCTTAGCTCATCGGCCTGTTCTAGCTGGCCAATACCGTGGTCAGCGGCACGGCAGCCGTTGGCAATAAAGTACTCCAGGCGATCCGTGAGGGCGCTTATCAGATGCTCGAAGGTGCTGATGGGCTGTCCTGTCAGACTCTCCAATTTTTCGATGTAGGCACTGAACCCAGCGCCTTCGATGGCCAGCGCGCGATCCGGGCGAAAGGTAGGTACCATGGTAAGCCCACCTTTGTGTGGCGAGGCAGCAAACGCTTGGTGGTGCTCAAGGCTGTCGAGGGGATCATCGGTGGTGCCAATGAGTTCGACCTTCATTTTTTTTAGCAAGCCCTGGGCGTTGAACTCAGGCTGGCTCAGCATTGCTTGGGTGGTTTGCCAAATCTCCTCTGCGCTGTCGCCGTTGATCAACTTGCCCTCATCACCAAAGTAGCGCCACAGTTCGAGATGGCTCCAGTGGTGCATGGGGTTGCCAATTGCCTTAGGCAGAATCTGGGCAAATGCCAGAAACTTCTCTTTATCTGTTGCGCTACCGGTAATGTGAGACTCTGGGACTCCTGCCCAGCGCATCACGCGCCACTTGTAGTGGTCATGGCTTAGCCATAGATCGCCCAGGTTGTCCCAGCTGCGATTGTTAGCCACTTCTTCGGGGGGCAGGTGGTTGTGGTAGTCAATAATAGGTAAGTCGGCCGCCACATCATGGTAGAGGCGGCGTGCTGTCTCTGTGTCCAGCAAGAAATCAGCATGTAGATAATTATTCATAGGAAAGCCTTCTGGTTTAACGTCTCAGCAATAGTGGCATACGCGAAAGCACCCATACCTAGGTGTAAATATGGTGGCTGAAGTGTTGTGTTATTACGGCCCATCATGACTTCTCCATGGTGATGAAACCATCCCGCTCGATGATTTGGCCACCATAGCTCAAGGGGCGGCTTTCACCTGCGGGTAGCACAATGTTGAGCTGTGAAAACGGGAAAGGCATATTGCCAGCATGGCTGATTTGCAGTTCCAGGCCATGCTCATCGCCGCTAAGCCGTAGAGAGGTAACGCAGTGTGGGCCATCTTTGCTCTCGCCGTCATCGTCATAAATAAGCGAGGTGCAGGAAAAAGATCCAGGCTGGGGAAACAGTGCCAATGTTCGGCCAACTTGCGCCTCCGGCGTTGCTTTTATGGCCTCATTAGCAAGCGGCAGTATTGATCCAGCCTTAACAAACAGCGGCATATCCGCCAATGAAACCGGCTTCTCTAACCATGTTCCTGGGGCATGCAGTTGGCCTGTCCAGTAGTCCCACCACCCTGCATGGTTGTCGGGCAAATAGATGCGCCGCTTATCTGCGCCTTGCTCAACCACAGATGCTACGAGTAGGTCTCGACCTAGAAGGAAATCGTCGGTGTCTGCATAGGTTTGGTTGTCATTCTCATGGTCGAGAAAGGTGGGTCGTAGCATGGGTTCGTGGTGGTTTACCGCCTGCCAAAGGCAGGTATAAAAATAAGGCAGCAAGCGGTAGCGGAATTGTATAGCGGCACGTATGCCATCGGCAGCGCTGGGATGTGTCCAAGGCTCAGTCACAGAGCCATCGTTGTTCCAACTGTGAATGGAGAAGCGAGGGTGAAAAATGCCGTTCTGAACCCAACGGAGTAAAAGCTCGGGGCCAGGCTGGGGGCCAGCAAACCCACCGACATCATGCCCAATGTTGTAAATACCCGAAAGCGACAGCCCCAGCCCCATGCGGATATTCCAGCGCAGGCTCTCCCAGCTGGTTTTGTTGTCTCCTGTCCAGGTCTGGGCAAACTGTTGCAGGCCAGCACAGCCTGACCGGGTCACCACGTAGGGGCGATGTTGAGGCACATGTTGTGACTGCGCCTCCCATGACGCATGAACCATCAACAGCGAGTGCAAGGGCCGTATCAGCCCCACTTCGATCTCTTCACCAAAGCCAACGCAACGGGCACCATGATCCCACACTTCAAATTCGTTGTTATCATTCCAGGTGGAAGTGATGCCGAGGTTCAGCAGTTGTTGCGTGACGTTCTCTTTCCACCAGCTGAGCGTATCGGGGTTGGTAAAATCAAGGTGAGAACCTTCATCGTCCCAGAAGCTGGAGAGCTCCGGCGTGTCGGATTCACTGTCTTGTATAAATAATTTATTCTTTGCCACTTCTGCGTAGCGCGGGTGGTTCCTTAACAAGCAGGGCTTGATGTTGGCGATTAATCGCACCCCAGAGTCATTAAAGGCTTTCGTCAATGTGGTTGGCTCAGGCACCTTGTCGTTATTCCACGTAAACACATAACGCTTATCTTCAATTGAGGTGTAACCCGAAGAAAGATGAAAGCTGTCGCAGGGGATCGCCTCGTTCTCCAGCTTGCGCAAAAAGCCGATGAGCTGATCCTGAGCGTCGGGTGCATCGGTATAGGCCATGGTTGACCCGGAATAGCCCAGCGACCAGCGCGGCGGAAATGCCATCCCCCCGGTTAATGCCAACTGGTTCTTCACCAGGTCTAGAAGCTGTGGCGACCAGCGGAAATAGTAATCCAGGTCGCCATCATCGGCCGTAAAGAAGCGATAAGGGGCGTGGTAGTTATCAAGCTCCTGCCCTATGTTCAACACACAGGTGTTCAAGGTGTCGTAGAAGAGACTAAAACTGCCGGTGGACGTGGTTTGGGTCAGGGTGAACGGCAGGTGTTTATACAGCGGGTCGGTGCGCTCTGCGTCATATCCCATGGCGTCTAAGCTGCGCATTTCGAAACGCCGCCCTGTCCGCTCCAGCAGCCCGGCTTTTTCGCCCAAGCCATAAACCCGCTCATTGGGGTGTCGGCGTAAGTAGTGGGCGTGGGCATGGTTCTTAACGCCCAGCATATAAGCGCCGGTGGGTCTGTCTTCAGTCAAATATTGCCAGCCTTCATCCACAAAGGCTTCCCACCTAAAATGCAGCGGCTGAGAGACGGTGAGCCGTAAGGCACTGGTCTCGATCTGCAGCTGGCCATCCGACCACCCAAGCTTGTACGTGGGGCAACTGAATCCCGTCAGCGAATCACGTGGGCGACCCTTTGGTAAGGTGTTGCCATCCGGGTTTACTGTCCATGAGCGGTTAAGACGCCATACGCTGTCCTTTAGCAGCCGCACGCGAAACAATTGGTTGTCCAGAATGTTGATGCAGATTAAATGTCTATCGTGCACTCTCAGTTGCACTGTGGTGTCGTCGTGGTGCTCCAGGCGCCAGTCTTTTAAGGTTTTCATTGTTTATCCTTTGATTCCTGAATTCAGGATTTAACGGTGGTCATCACCTGGAGCCAACTCGTTAATAACCTAAAATAAGCTGGGGCAAAAATAAGCTGATTTGTGGAACGAAGGTCACCAGTAGAACAATGGCTATCAAGACTAAATAGAATGGCAGGATGGGCTTCATCACTTGACCAATACTCACGCCACTGATGGAGCAGCCGACAAACAGTGCTGAGCCCACTGGCGGGGTACAAATGCCGACACAGAGATTGATTGTCATGATGATGCCAAAGTGAACCGGGTCTATACCGATATCCTGCATCACTGGCATCAGGATAGGGGTGAAAATAAGCAGTGCCGGTGTCATATCCATAAAGGTACCAATCACCAGCAGTACGACGGTAATGCACAGTAGAATGATAATCGGATTATCGGATATGCCGATCATAAATGAAGAGATTGTTAAAGGTATGTCGCCGAACGCCATGGCGCGGGACATAGCAATGGAACAGCCGATTAAAAATAATACGATAGACGTTGTGACGACCGAGTCGATAAAGATCTTGGGAAGATCCGTTACCCCTATTTCTCTGTACCAACATAAAGATAGGAAGAGTGAATAAGCAACGGCGATCGCCGAGGCTTCAGTCGCCGTAAAGACGCCACTAATAATCCCGCCAATCACCACCACAATGAGGCCTAAAGGCAATAACGCCCGGCGTAGTGCTGATTTAACTTCAGCAAGGGAGGGTTTCTCCGCGACGGGGTAGCCCTTTCTTTTAGATATGATCCCAGCCACCACCATCAGGGATAAACCCATGATGATGCCGGGGATATAGCCCGCCAAAAAAAGCGCGGCTATCGACGTGCCACCAGTAATCAGCGAGTAAACAATGAGTGTTGTGCTGGGAGGAATCAACAGACCCGTAGGGCATGAGGTGACGTTAACGGCTGTTGAAAAGGCTGGATCGTAACCCTCCCGCTTCTGGATGGGCGCCATCACGCCCCCAACCGCTGCCGCCGACGCAACGGCTGAGCCGGATAAAGCGCCGAACAGCATATTGGAAATAATATTGACGTGGGCAAGCGAGCCGGGAAGTCTTCCGGCAAGCACTTTAGCTAAATCGATCAGGCGAAGTGCGATGCCGCCTCGATTCATGATGTTGCCAGCCAAAATGAAGAAGGGGATGGCGATTAGTGTAAAGCTATCAAGCCCCGAGGCAATTTGCTGGGCAACAATGCTGAGGGACTGATCAACGCTCATGAATAACAGGAAGGTGAGTGTCGCAGATACGCCAATCGCGAACGCAATGGGTATGCCTAAGACCATTAAAAGCGCGAACGACCCAAAAAGCACCAGGACGGTTATATTCATACTAATCTCTCTCTTGTGGGGCAGGTGCTTGTTGCGGATCTATAGTGAAGCCGCCCTCCGACTTAGGGTTAAGCCAAACTCGCCCTAAAAAGATAAAACAGTAAAAAATGATGATCAGTCCGGAAACCGGGATGGGGCCATATACGTAGCCCATGGGGAGTCTCAGCGTGGGGGTGATTTGGCCTGATGCCAGCGTTCGGGAGACCATTTGCCAACCGCCCCACACCATCACAAAGAAGGCAAAGCCAGCGACAATTAACAGTATGAGTGTGTTAAGTAACTGACGTGAGCGGCCGTTTAAGGCAAGAGGCAATATATCAATGGCGAGGTGGCGGGCTTGGCCAAAGGTATAGGCGCCGCCCAAGAGTGCCAACCACATAAACAATAAGCGTGCGATTTCACTTGTCACTGTGCTTGGTGTGCCTAGTACGTATCGGGATAACACCTGCCACGTCACACTGACGACTATAATCAACAGTACTAAAAACACTGCCGTGCCAAGCACATAGTCCATTGCGCGTTTCATACCTAGACCTCTGGTTTTATTTTTGTGTATCGGTGACTAGCTCCTTACTCTCTAGTCATTATGCAGAGCGTCGCTGCTACTCCAAAAGATGTCAACCAATTTGTCTTATTGGTTGACATGATATAGTCGGTAAGCCATCTTGCATCTGTCACCTAGAAAGTGAGTGTCTCGATGACGGTCGGCTTTCACGACAACAATCACAACAACAAGCAGGAGAAACAGCTGATGACAACAAAAGCCTTGCGACATACGGCTCTAATCAGTGCGGCGCTGTTCGTGTCAGCGGCCTCAGCTCACGCCCAGACGCTTCGGCTGAACCACAATAATCCTGAAGACCATCCTACTCATGTCAGCATGCAGTACATGAGTGAGCGTCTTTCAGAACTCACCGATGGTGAACTGGATATTCGCATTTATGCCAACGCACAGCTTGGCTCGCAGCGTGAATCCATGGAGTTGGTGCAAAACTGTACATTGGATATGGCGCGCAGCAATACGGCCGAACTGGAAGCATTTGAGCCAATGTATAGCGCCATGAATCTACCTTTTATTTTTGAAAGCGAAGAGCACTTTGAACGGGTCATTAACGGAGATATTGGCCAAGATATCCTCAACGCGTCAGGTGACAAAGGATTCATAGGGGTGGCCTTTTTAACCGAGGGGGCCCGCTCCTTTTATGGCGATCGCGCTATTCACTCCCCGGCAGATCTGGAGGGTTTGAAAGTGCGTGTGCAGCCTAGCCCATCCGCTATCAGAATGGTGGAGCTACTAGGAGGTAGCCCGACTCCCATTGATTGGGGTGAGCTCTATAGCGCGCTGCAGCAAGGGGTGGTAGAGATGGCAGAAAATAACCCAACGGCCCTGACGAACGCGCGCCATGGCGAGGTAGTAAGCCATTTTTCCCTTGATGAACATACCATCATTCCTTCCGTGGTAGTCATCTCCAGCTGCGCCTGGGATCGTATGTCGGAGGATCAGCAAGCGGCGATGAGGCAGGCGGCATCAGAAGCTCAGGCGTTCCATTCCGATTCCTGGAATAAAGCGGCAATGGCAGCATTGGAAACCGCTGAGACTGAGATGGGGGTTGAGATTAATGAAGTAGATAAAGCGCCCTTTATTGAAGCGGTCATGCCTATGCACGATGAAGTGGCTAACCAATCTGCTGAATTGGCCGACCTAATCAGCCGAATCAAGGCAGAGGCTAACTAAAACCGCTGCAGGGGAGGTGGGCGATGCTAGAGCGATCATCCTTGGCTGAGAATGCCCTAACGTCGTTACATGACGAAGAGTACGACGTGCCATTGAATCTGCAAAATCTGAACCACTCCACCATGGTGTTCACGAAAGGCCGCACGTCGACGTCGCTGAACGGCCATTGGAATTTTTGCGTGGATTTGCTTGATACGGGGCTGCGTCAAAAATGGTATGAAATGCAGCCCGCCGACCCTGCTGATCGCACTGAACCCTGGGACTACGACCCCTATATGGGTGACTCCGTCCCGGTGCCCTCAAACTGGGCCATGCTAAAGGAAAAATGGTACTTTTTTGAGGGCAGCGCCTGGTACACCAAAAAGCTGACCCCAGAGTTTTTTAAAAAGCGGGATAGTGACGCGGAATCAGGCCATCGCTACATTCTTAGGGTTGGCGCGGCTCAGTACGACTGTAAGGTATTTCTTAACGGAAAATTCCTAGGCAATCACTATGGCGGCTCGACTCCCTTCTACGTTGAGTTGACGGATGACCTGGCCGAAGAAACCAATTGGCTGATGCTGTGTGTCAATAATACCCGTACGCTGGATCGCGTACCGATGCGCAATACAGACTGGTTTAATTACGGTGGCGTTTACCGCGAGGTCGAGCTATTTAGCCTACCCAGAGAATTCATTCGCGATATGTTCATTCGCCTTTCTCAGGATGGAAGGGCGATAGAGGTTGATGTAGTTATTGATAGCGCTGTTGATAGCGCTGCTGATGGCCCCAGCATTCACCATGCTTACCTTGAGATACCTGAATTAGGCATTGCTCAAAAGATTAGCATTGAACAGGGCAAAGGCACCTGCCGAATAGCAGCAGAACCAGAGCGATGGTCGCCTGAAAACCCACGCCTATATGAAGTGGTGCTGACTGCTGGCGAAGATCGTATCACTGACAATGTCGGATTACGTTCAATCGTTCGCCAGGGGGTCGATATCCTCCTAAACGGAGAGCCTATCTGGCTACGCGGCATTTCTGTTCATGAAGACGATGACATCCTCGGGAAAGTGACGTCCGATGAAGACATTCGCAGACGGCTCGTCCATGCGAAAGAGCTTGGGTGTAATTTTCTTCGCCTCGCGCACTACCCCCATCATGAGCGCGCAGCTGAACTAGCCGATGAGATGGGCTTTTTACTATGGCAAGAAATTCCCGTTTACTGGGCCATTGACTTTGATAATCACAGCACGCTTAAAGATGCTAAAAACCAACTCATTGAGTTAATAAAGCGTGATCGCAATAGAGCTAGCGTTATCATTTGGTCGATTGGCAACGAGAATCCAGATACGGATAGCCGTCTCTCTTTTATGCGTGACCTGGCTGAAACTGCACGCCTATATGACCCCACGCGCTTAGTCGCCGCAGCGTGCCTGATTAATCATGCAAAATTGAAAATTGAGGATCGGTTAGTCGACCATTTAGACGTTATCGGCATTAATGAGTATTACGGTTGGTACGATGAAAACTTCGACGACCTGTACGCCATCGGAAAAAATTCCGACCCTGATCGCCCCGTCGTCATTTCTGAAACGGGGGCGGATGGCGATAACTCATCTCAAGGCCCGTCTGAAGGCCTGTTTAGCGAAAAGTATATGGCGGATGTTTACCGGCGGCAGATCGATACGCTGCAAAAATTAGCGTATATCAAAGGCATGTCGCCTTGGATTTTATACGATTTTAGAGTTGAGCGAAGACAAAATATCTTTCAGAGAGGCTTTAATCGGAAAGGGTTGATTGCTGCTGATAAATCTACAAAAAAAGAAGCATTTAATGTTCTAGCTTCTTTTTACCACTCTATAAAAGATTAAAAATGGAAATGAAATCTAATGCATAAGGGTTTACGGCGTTACCAAGAGCTGGCTCGCGACCTGAAGATTTTGATTCAGCAGAAAGGGTATAAAGTCGGCGATCGTATTATGACTGAGCGTCAGATTTCAGAGGCTTTAAACGTGGGCAGATCTGCCGCACGCGAAGCCATACTCATGCTTGAAATTGACGAGCTGGTTGAAGTGAGAAAAGGGTCTGGCATCTATTTGCTTTCCGACAGCCGCTCGGTAGCAAAGCCTGTGGTTGATGATGTAGGGCCATTTGAATTGTTACAGGCAAGGCAGCTGTTGGAAAGCAGCATTGCTGGCTTTGCCGCGGTGACAGTCACCAAAAACGATATTGTACGTATGCGGGAAGCGCTTGATATGGAGCGCAAGGGCATTGAAGAAAAGAATAACGACTACTCCAGTGATGAGCTATTCCATCGCCTGATAGCAGAAGCCACGCAAAACAGTGTGCTGGTCGATATGGTTTCTGAACTATGGGCCAAAAGAGACCAGAGCTTGATGTGGGCCAGACTGCATGAGCGGATATTTGATACCAACTACCGCGAAAAATGGCTAAAGGATCATCAGGATATCCTCTCTGCGCTGCAGCTAAAAGATGCCGAAGGGGCGCGTAAGGCGATGTGGGTTCATTTAGATAACGTCCGAGACACCCTAATGGAGCTTTCCGACGTGGAAGACCCGAATTTTGACGGCTATCTGTTTAACAAGAGCACGATTTAATAAGAGCATTATTTAACACTAACAATACGGGAGAGAAGATTGATGAAACATACATGGCGCTGGTTTGGGCCGGACGATCCAATCAGCTTGTCGGATGTACGACAAGCGGGCTCGACTGGTGTTGTGACGGCTCTGCATCACTTACCGAACGGTTGTGTGTGGCCATTGAATGAAATCATGGAGCGTAAAGCTATCATCGAAGCTGCTGGGCTTGAGTGGACAGTGGCAGAAAGCATTCCGATACATGAGGATATAAAGACTCACGCCGACGGTTGGGAAACGCTGGCGGATGCCTGGGCAGAAAGCGCCATTAATCTTGCCGAGGCTGGCATAAAAACCATCTGTTACAACTTTATGCCCGTCCTGGATTGGACCAGAACCTCCTTACGCCATGAGTTACCGGATGGAGCCTTATGCTTAAGGTATGACGCGCTTAGCGTCGTCGTTTTTGATTTGTTGATACTGCAGCGCTCCGGCGCAGCGTCAGATTATGACGAGAAAACGCAGGAATTAGCCCGGGCTCGCCTATCTGAAATGAACGCAGATCAGGTTGAGGAGCTAACGAATACTATTATTGCTGGCCTACCCGGCGCGGAAGAGAGCTACAGTCTCGATAGTTTCAGCGAGCGGCTCGCTGCCTACAAAGATATTACCGCCGAGGTTTTGAGAGAAAACCTCGCTTCGTTTCTCTCAAGAGTCATTCCAAAGATAGCGCATACAGGCGTTCGATTAGCGATTCATCCAGACGATCCACCGTATTCTCTATTCGGGCTGCCGCGAGTGGTCTCAACCGCTCAGGACTTTAGAGACATTGCGAATATGGTTGCGTCGCCGGTAAATGGCTTCACGCTCTGCTCTGGATCGCTGGGTGTGCGAGCTGATAACGATGTCATTGCGATATTGCAAGAACAGGCGGATAAAGTTCACTTTTTACACTTACGAAACACTACCTTGGAAGATGATGGCGCCAGTTTTCACGAGGATGCGCATTTAGATGGCGATACCGATATGGTTCGTCTGATAGATGTCATTTTGGATATTGAAGAAAAACGAGGGGAGCAACTTCCTTTTCGCCCAGACCATGGACACGCAATGTTGAGCGATTTGCGTAGTGGCTTTAAACCTGGCTACCCCGCCATCGGGCGGTTGCGCGGCATGGCGGAAATTCGTGGTGTTGAGCGTGCGCTTCGATTCAAACGAGGAGATTGAATCAACATCTGAAGATAAACCGTTAATGGTTTACAGCGTGGGCTAATAGGCATATTCAGCTGCCTTTCACCCACAGCTCTCGCCTTTAATGCCGGCTGAAATAAGCCTCCATCACCGCGATGACCTTGTCGATATCCGCGTCATTAATATCGCGGTGAGTCACGAAACGCGTGGCATAAAGTAGCTCAATCAAAATGCCGTGCTCTTTTAGCCAAGCGGAGAGCGGCTGAACGTGTTCATCGGGGAAGCGTGCGAATACCATATTGGTCGCTTGTGAGGTGATTTCGACGCCAGACAGCTTCGCTAGGCCCTCTGCCAGCCGCGCTGCACGGTGGTGATCGTCGGCTAGATCGGCCACGTGATGGTCTAACGCATGCTGGCAGGTGGCAGCGATAATACCTGATTGACGCATGCCACCGCCCACCACCTTGCGCCAACGCCGGGCACGGTCGATCAATGCTTGCGAGCCCACCAGTGCAGAGCCCATGGGCGTGCCAAGGCCTTTTGAGAAGCATAGTGACACGCTATCGAACGGCAGGCACAACTGCTTAAGCGGAGTATCGGTAGCCACTACCGCATTAAACAGCCTTGCTCCGTCTAGATGGGTTGCTAAGCCTCGCTCGCGGGCCAGTTCAGTGGCGTTCAATACGTACTCTGCGGGCAATACTTTGCCACCAATGGTGTTTTCCAGTGCCAGCAGTTTAGTGCGCGCAAAGTGAAAGTCATCGGCTTTAATGGCGGCACTGATTTTTTCCAGTGGCAGCGAGCCATCGGCGTCATTCTCGATGGGCTGTGGCTGGATGCTGCCTAACACAGCTGCGCCACCGCCTTCATAACGATAAGTGTGAGCTGATTGCCCCACAATGTACTCATCGCCACGCTCGCAGTGGGCCATAAGTGCCACCAGGTTACTTTGCGTGCCGCTTGGAAACAGCAGCGCCGCCTCTTTGCCTGTCTGCTCGGCCAGATTGGATTGAAACGCGTTGACCGTTGGGTCATCGCCCCAAACATCGTCACCCACTGGCGCGGCCATCATGGCATCTTTCATGGCGGGGGAGGGGCGAGTCACCGTGTCACTGCGTAGATCAATCATGCGGAACTCCTTTTTGAGTCTTAATTCAACTAATAAGGGCAGCCACTTAGGCACGCTTTATCGAGCAAGTTGTCAGGAACCATCTATGGTTAACAGCATACTGCAAGTCTCTCTAGCATAGGCAACCCGATGGATCTAAAAAGTGGTTATCCCTTTTGGGCGGTAAAGAACGGATTGTTGAAAACCTTTCCTCAACTGACTCGCGATCATCAGTGCGAAGTCGTTGTGATTGGGGGGGGGATTACAGGAGCTCTGATTGCTGATGAGTTAAGTCGCAAAGGCCACCACGTGGTGGTGCTTGAACGCCGGGATGTGGGGTGGGGAAGTTCCGCCGCCAGCACCGCGTTGCTGCAGTACGAAATCGACACCCATATGACAGCGTTAGCCGAACGCTATGGTGAGGCCGACGCCGTGCGTGCTTACCGCGCTTGTGCCGAGGCCATTGGCGAGCTTGAGTCCCTGGCGGCAGGGCTGGGCGATGTGGATTTTGAACGTCAGCAAAGCCTTTACTATGCCAGTAACGAAGAGGATGTTGCGTCCCTCAAGGAGGAGTTGGCGCTGCGCCAAACGCACGGGTTTGAAGCCGAATGGATGGAGCGCGAAGCTATTTTGGCAGAGTACGGCTTTGTGGCACCCGGCGCTATTCTTACCCAGCTAGCCGCCTCTGTTGACCCCTACCGTATGGCGTATCAGCTGTTTTCCAGGGTGGTTGAGCGGGGAGGGGAGGTGTATGACCGCACACAAATGGAGACGATGGTGCCGGATGCTGAAGGCGTGACGCTCACGTTGGCTAATGGCGCCAGGCTGCGTTGTCAGAACGTCGTTATGGCGGCGGGGTATGAGTCGCAATCTTGGCTGCCAGAAAAGGTGGCTATCAACCGCAGTAGCTATGCGCTGATCACCGACCCGCTACCGCCAGAGGCACTGGGTAAACTACGCCACACCATGGTATGGGAATCGGCGCGGCCTTACCTCTATATGCGCACTACCCGCGATGGACGCCTCCTCGTCGGCGGCGACGATGACGACGAAGATATTCCAAAGCGCCGCGACGCACGGGTAGAGGAGAAGGCGGAAGGGCTGGCAGCTAAAATAGAGGCGCTTTGGCCTAAGCTCGATATCAATCCTACTTTCTCCTGGGGTGGCACTTTTGCTGAAACCGACGATGGCCTACCTTTCTTCGGCCCTCATGAGGCCCTTGGCCCACGCGTTCATTTTGCCATGGCCTACGGTGGTAATGGGATCAGCTATAGCATGATTGGCGCCAAGCTACTGCGAGCCCTTATTGAGGGAAGAGAGCACCCCTTGGCGGAGCTGTTTTCGTTTAGGCGCCTAGCTAAAATGACGTGAGCAAATATCTATATGCAGGTTTGAAAACAGTAGCAAGCAAGTTTAAAACGCGTACTCTTAACGGATACTCATAGGGATAGCGGGCGATGGGCCACACACTATATTTACGTGCACTGGAGCGCAACGACCTGCGCTTTGTTCATGAACTAAATAATAACCAGAGCATTATGTCGTATTGGTTTGAAGAGCCTTACGAGTCATTTGATGAGCTGGAGGAGTTGTATAACAAGCATATCCATGACAACGCCGAGCGGCGATTTGTGGCGGAAGATAGCCAGGGCCATGCCATTGGCTTGGTAGAGCTGATTGAGATTGACTACATCCATCGTAGTGGCGAGTTTCAAATCATTATTACCCCGGAGCATCAGGGTAAAGGGTTTGCCCGCACGTTAATTCGCCAAGCGTTGCACTACTCGTTCACGATCTTAAATTTGCACAAGGTGTATCTCATCGTGGCAGTAGATAATGTCAAAGCGATTCACCTTTACGAGGAGAGTGGCTTTATAGAAGAGGGCCACTTGGTGCAGGAGTTCTTTATCAACGGCAAATACCGCGATGTAAAGCGCATGTATATCTTGCAGGATACCTACCTGGCACAACTGTCCGAACAGCAAGAAGAGAATGGCGAGTGAGCTTAGTGGTGATAAGAAAAAATCTTTAAACCCTAGCAACCAATACTCCTGCCAGCCAACATCTTGGTTAACTTGGCAGGAGTACCAGCGGGGCTTAATCTTACTGGAACGAAGCTTCTAGGCGCTCTGCACGGTCACCCGCTGCTGGGTGGCTGGAGAAGACGCTGCTGTTGTTGCCGTATTTGGCTTCAAGTTTGCGCAGGGCTGCAACGGAAGCCTCTGCATTCAAATCGTGGCGCTGCATTAGCTCAATGGCATAGTCATCAGCTTCATTCTCTTGGCGTTGCGAGAACTGAGCATTGACAAGCTTTTCGCCCAAGTCACCAAGTTCAGAGCTTGATAGTGCCGCAGCGGTGTTGCTGCCGCTGGCAGCCGCGGCTTCACGTGCAGCGGAAGCCGCATAGGCAACCTGGAAAGCACGCTTGGAGTGCCCTAACGCCACGTGGCCGATCTCGTGGGCAATAACGTAGCGCACTTCATCGTCGGTCATTTCATCCATCAGCCCGCTATGCAGCCGAATGGAGCCGTTGGGTACCGCAAAAGCATTAACTTCGTCTAAATGATAAACGTTGTAGTCAAGCGTATGGCCGTCGACGGTTTCCAAGCCTTGGGTTAGCTTCGCTAAACGTTGTGCATACTGGCTATCGTCTGCAACAAGGCGGTTTTGGGAATCAAGCTGAGCAATGGTTTGATCGCCAAGTTGTTGCATTTGCTGATCTGACATCGTGGCAGCGCCAGCGAAACTGGAGCCCGCAGACATTAGGCCGCCAAGATCAGCGCCGGATTGACAGCCGCTAAGAGCGAGAGTCACCGCTAAACCTAATGCATAAGATGTTTTGCGAACCAAAAAAGGTGTTTGCATCGTCCGTTCCTTCGTCAATGTGCGTGCATAACAAGAAAAGTCTGCACGTTGTGTATTGCGCCTTTATTAGCCGAATTAATATTAGACTAATTCTACATGTAACTCCATACCTTATCGCAAATTAGCTTATAGGGATTGACAGTGAACAACGAAGCGTTGCAATTAAAGTCAATGCTTGGCTAGACATTGCGCTAATTGCTGCCGCTTTAAATTTTTTAAAGTTTTATTAGCCGTAGCGATTGAGACTCTTAAAGCGATTTATCTTTACGAGGAGCGTCGCTTAATTGAAAGCCGAGCTTGCCAAATCAGCTGGTTGTAAGTCTAAAAAAACGCCTCGTGTAAGCGAGGCGTTGTATGGAGCTGAAACTGCATGCTGGTTCTCTATATTTAACGCAAGTAAGCCTTAATAGCGTCAAGTGCCGCACGCTGCTGCTGAGCGCGTTGCGCCCACACTTCCATAACATCAGCTTCGAACGCTTGTGCTGGGGTGACTAAGTGTTGCATGGCGTTTATTCCTCTTTCAGGGGATCAGAGAATGTGTTGAGACCTTGTTGTAAAAATAATGTTGTAAAAGCTCATGCCGTAAAAAGCGCATGTTGTACACAGCTTGTGTTGTGCAAAGCAGCAATGCAGCTGTGGTGAGATATTAAGAGCTTTATTTGCGAAGGGCTAGTCCTAACGATGTAGGTGATTTGCCATTTTTCGTAAGCCATGGCTTACAAATGGCTTTATGACGATATTAGGTCTTTGAATGGAAAAGGTTTTCATAGTCATAAAAAAGCCGGAAAATATTCCGGCTTCGGTGACTATCTTTGGTCTAAAAGGGTGCAAAAGCACCTGAATTAGCCTAAATAGGCTTTCAGCGCTTCGACTGCGGCACGATGCCACTGAGCATTCAAGCTCCAGAACTCTAGAACTTCATTATCGCGTGCAGGGGGGGTTATTAAAACAGTCATTGTGCGGTCCTCCTATTGGGACGACACCTCCATTATAGTCTATTTTTGTTGCGGTGCAGCATTTCTTGGTATAACACCGTCGTTGTGCGACAAAGTGTCTTAGGCTGAGTAGGATTGGTTAGGGTACTTAATTAGGTATTTGCTATGGAGAGCCCTATGCGTTTGCGTATTTTGTCTGATCTACACCTGGAATTTTTTGACGGCAACCGCGAGCTGCCTGAGGTGGAGGCCGATGTAGTGGTTCTGGCGGGGGATATTCACCGTAAGAGCGAAGGGCTTGCCTGGGCGCGCCACCAGTTTCCAGACACGCCGATTATCTATGTACCAGGCAACCATGAGTTCTACGGTACCTGCATGCCGCTGCTACGTGATGAGCTGGCTCTCGAAGCCGAGCGGCTCGACATTGAACTGCTGGATAATCGTGCCATTACCCTCAACGGCACACGTTTTTACGGAACTACGCTATGGACTGATTTTGCGCTATACGCCGGTGATCCAACTCAAGATCCCGCTGATACGGAGTCCAAGGCGCTACGCTACATGCCCGATTTTAAAATCGCTCAAACTTCGCCCGGGGTAACGCTCACACCTCAGGCAAGTCAGCAGGTGCACGCTGAAGCACTCGCTTGGCTTGAAGGCGAACTTTCCCAACCTTTTGACGGCCCGAAAGTGGTGGTTAGCCACCACGCCCCGCTGCACGACTGCATCCCTGAACAATATTTAGGTGATGCGCTTTCACCCGCCTTTGCTTCCAATCTGCCTCATCTCATGGGCAAGATGGATATATGGGTTCATGGACATGTTCACGAGCCCGTAGATATTCTGCGTAATGGCACGCGTGTCATTGCCAACCCCGGCGGATATCCTTATGAGTTTACGCCAGAGCTGTTTAAGCCAGGCTATGTGATTGATATATAAAACAAATAAATCAGTCGATTAGTATTTTTAAGAGGTGATTGATCCACCGCTGGCCCTCAGGCTGGTAAGTGCTACTTTGGTTTAATTTTCACCACTGCAGCTTGCGTCTGAAAGTCATGCTACTTATCTTCTTGTTTGTATGATGTATGACATATTGGTCTGAATAATTGGATCGCCTATGCCAAGCAACGAAGAGTGGGTTTGAGTTTAAAAGTCTTTGATTGACCAACAAGGGCTGTGTTTGCCCACCTTCGTTTTTTAAATGCGGCAATGAGCGGGATCCTGATCTGCGCGCTGACACCGCCTAATGGAGAATTGTTTATGTCGAGTCACGACACTCCCACGATAACCGATATGCAGGTCATTCCCGTGGCAGGGCGCGATAGCATGTTGCTCAATATCGGTGGAGCGCACTCGCCGTATTTTACCCGCAACCTGGTTATCCTCAAAGATAGCCACGGTAATGTAGGGGTGGGTGAAGCCCCCGGTGGCGAAACGATTCAAACGTCTCTTGAGCAGTCGCGAGAGATGGTAGTCGGTCAGTCGATCGGAAAAATGCGCTCCATAATCGCGTCGTTACACAATGCCGGGCGGAGTGCCGATTTTGAAGATTTCGGTAAAGGATCCTGGACATTTGAGCTACGCATCAATGCAGTTGCCGCGCTTGAAGCGGCATTACTTGATTTGATGGGTAAGTTTCTGGGAGTGCCGGTGGCAGAGCTGCTAGGCAACGGCAAGCAGCGTGACAGCGTTGACGTGCTGGGATACTTATTCTTTATCGGTGATGGACATGCTACGCCTCTGGATTTCCGCCGTGGCACCGGGGGCTTGAATCACGACTGGTACCGTTTGCGCGACGAGGCGGCCATGACCCCTCAACACATTGTTGAGCTAGCTCAGGCGGCGCATGATCGATACGGCTTTAAAGACTTTAAGTTAAAGGGCGGTGCTCTGGCTGGCGAGCAAGAAATAGCGGCCGTCACGGCGCTGCACAATACGTTTCCGGAGGCGCGCACGACCATTGACCCTAACGGTGCTTGGTCGCTCGAAGAGGCGATCTGGCTGTGCAAGGATCTCCACGGAGTGATTGCCTACGCAGAGGATCCTTGCGGGGCGGAACAAGGCTTCTCCGGTCGCGAGATTTTAGCTGAGTTTCGCCATGCCACCGGGTTGCCTGTTGCCACCAACATGGTAGCCACCAACTGGCGGGAAATGGCCCACGCGCTGATGCTGCGCTCAGTCGATATTCCATTAGCCGACCCTCACTTCTGGACACTTTCCGGTGCTGTACGAGTCTCTCAGCTTTGCCAGGATCATGGTATGACCTGGGGCTCGCACTCCAACAATCATTTCGATATTTCGCTTGCCATGTTCGCCCAGGTGGGGGCTGCCGCCGTGGGGCGTACAACTGCGCTTGATACCCACTGGATATGGCAGGAGGGCGACGCTCGTCTGACTCACAACCCGCCGGAGGTTGTGGGTGGCAAAGTGGCCGTCACCGATGCGCCGGGGCTGGGTGTAGAGATCGACATGAAGGCCATTGAAGAGGCTAACAGGCTCTATCGTTCACTGCCTGCTGGAGCTCGGGATGATGCGATGGCAATGCAGTATTTGATAGATGACTGGAAGTTTGATCCGAAAAAACCAGCGTTGGTGCGCTGAGCAAATACCCTAAATGTGACAAAGAAGGACATTACAATGAATAAAATAGTACTCAATTTATCTGTTGCGTCAGCGATGCTGGCCAGCACCGGTGCATTTGCCGAATATCCTGAGAAAAACATCGACATGATCGTGCCCTTCTCAGCCGGCGGCGGTAACGATACCTTCGTTCGCGCACTACAGCCGCTACTGGAAGAAAAGCTCGATACCAACTTGGTTATCCGCAATATCTCGGGCGGCGGCGGCGCTGTGGGGCTGACGCGTGCTCAGGCATCAGAGGCAGATGGCTATACCTTGGCTGCCGCCAGTAATGCCTTGCTGACCTTGGAGGCGTTGGGCAATGTCGACTTTACCCACGAAGATTTTGATTTTGTCGCCAAAATTCTTGAAGAGCCCTATGTCATCGCTGTTGGTGAAGACAGTGAATACGCCGACTTGGACGCTATGGTCGAGGCTGCGAAGGAAGGCACCTCGGTGCAAGTTGGCGTTTCGGGTGTAGGATCCTCCGCTCACATTGCCGCGGTGGCGTTTGCTGATACCGCTGAAGTCGATTTTAACTTTATTCCCTATCCTGGTGGCTCTGAGACTATCGCCGCTGCTATGGGAGGGCACGTGGATGCCGTGGTGCTAGGTGGGGCAGAACTTCGCTCGGCTCTGGAGTCAGGTCGTTTGAAAGCCCTTGGTATGTCCTACAGTGAGCGTAGCGAGTCGCTGCCCGATGTCCCAACTTTCCAAGAGGAAGGCTACAACCTGTCTTTGACAGTATGGCGTGGTATCGCGGGGCCTGATGGCCTCCCGGAAGAAGCTAAGGAAGCGTGGGTCAATGCCATTAAAGAAATTGTAGAAGAAGGTTCCTTCGAAGAGACCGCCTCGAATCTGGGCTTGGATATTGTACCGCTGTATGGAGACGAGCTAGAGGCGTTTATCGCCGAATCGGCGGAAATAATGAAACAAAGTGCTGGCGACTTAGCTGCTAAATAAAATAAGGAGTTAGGGACTGATGGCAACGGATATAGGTAAACCGATCTTTGATCTGTTTCTTGTGGTGGCATCGGCAATTGGGTTTTATATGGCCACTACGCTGCCAGCAGTCAGCATGGCGGGGGGGCTTTCCCCCGCTTCTTTTCCAAAACTGATTTCTGGCTTGGTTTTTGTATGTGCCGTGCCCTGCTTAATACGTGATTCTTACGAATGGCTTGTTGCAAGGCGAGTGAGTAAAGCCGAAACAAACCTTAATGCCACTGCTTCGAAGAAAGGCGCACTGCAGTGGCTGACCATCGTGGCTTTGATTATTGTTTATATCAATTTGTTCGAGCGGTTGGGGTATCTCGTAAGCACAGCGCTGTTTTGCTTCTTTAATGTCGTTTTCCTTGTTGTAGTTAGCGGTGAATTCAAGAAGTTAAGCAATAGCCGTAAACTGCGAAACTTGGCAGCTTATATAATTTTCTCGGTCGTATTGTCATTGGTTATTTATTATGTATTTACCGAACTGTTCAATATCCCGCTACCGGATTGATGAAGGAGAAGTGAGATGCTGATGGGATATATGGAAGGTTTGGGGTTAGTCTTTCAGTTCGGAACATTACTGGCAATCGCTGGGGGAACCTTCCTTGGCATCATCATGGGGGTACTGCCTGGCTTAACGTCGGCGATGGCGATAGCGCTATTATTGCCGGTAACCTTTGGAATGCCGCCTGTGATGGGTATTGGTATGCTGCTGGGTACCCTGTGTGGCGCTGGTGCCAGTGGCTCGATACCCGCCATATTGCTGAATATTCCAGGGACGCCATCCTCGGTCGCGACGACGTTCGACGGCTTCCCAATGGCTCAAAAAGGGGAAGCGGGGAGAGCCCTGGGGTTGGCAATTGTTGCCTCTTTCTTTGGCGGTGTCGCTAGTATGGTGGTGTTAAGTCTTCTCGCACCACCCATCGCTGAATTTGCATTGCGATTTGGTGCTGCGGAGTATTTTTCGCTGAGCATTTTCGGGCTAGTCATTATTGCTTCTGTTGCGGGCAAGTCCCTCCTTAAAGGTTTGATTGCAGGCCTGATAGGTTTCTTTTGCTCTACCATCGGTACCGATCCTATTGCGGGGGTCGACCGTTTTACGTTTGGGCAGCTTTCTTTATTGACCGGGATTAACCTTTTACCGGCGCTGATTGGGTTATTCGCTGTGTCACAAGTGCTGAAAGATGCCTTCGAATATGACCCCGCCAGTAAACTTCAGAATACCCCCCATAAGGTCGATATTGCACGCCCGCGGTTTATTGAAACGCTGCGCAATTGGCGTGCCCTTCTCGTCGGTATCGTGTCTGGATCTGTCGTGGGCCCAGTGCCTGGCGCTGGGGGCAGTATCGCCTCGCTGGTAGCCTATGACCAAGCACGTCGCTTTTCTAAAACACCTGAAAAGTTTGGTAAGGGTCATGGTGCTGGCATTGTCTCTGTTGAGAGCGCGAACAATGCGTTGTTAGGTGGGGCGTTAATTCCGACGCTTGCGCTGGGCATCCCTGGCGAGGCCGCGACGGCCGTTCTGTTGGGTGGTTTGATGATTCAAGGCGTTACACCAGGGCCGATGCTATTTGAAAACCAGAGCGGCATTATTTACGGGATATTTTTAGCGTACTTAGTCGCTAACTTCTTCATGCTTATCATCATGTGTTTAGGCATCAAGCTGTTTGTTCGTGTACTGCTAGTGCCAAGAAAACAGTTGATATCGGCTATCATTGTTTTTTGTTTTATCGGTGTTTATGGCGTTGATGGGGATGTGTTTAACCTCTACATAATGCTGGCTTTTGGGTTGCTCGGCTATTTTCTCAATCGATATGGCTTTGGAACCGCTCCGGTAATACTGGGTTTAATTCTGGGGCCGATAGCGGAATCTAACCTGAGGCGGGGGCTGCAGACCTTCGGTGGTGATTGGACACCGTTTTTCACCCGGCCCATCAGCGTTACCTTTTTAGTCATCGCCTTAGGGTTGCTGGCGCTGACACTGTGGCAGAACTACCGTACTCGACAGCAAAGCACGGCATCTGGCGCTGCTTGAAGTCCATGACCGCCATTCGAGGCGGCTGGGGTGTTGAAGCCCACTCGCGGAGTGGGCTTTTTTAATGGTGGGGGTAAGTGATGGCTAACATCGATTTTGAGACGTTGCGAAGTACGATTGAAAAATCACTATTGAAGGCGGGGCTAAAGCCCGCTGATGCTGAGACCTGCGCGCGAATCCATGCTGAAAGTACCCGCGACGGCGTGTATTCGCATGGTATCGGGCGGGTTCCGCGTTTCATTGAGTACGTCGGGAAAGGCTGGGTCGATATCGACGCTAAGCCAAGCCTTGTTCAGCGACTGGGGGCGATTGAGGTGCTGGATGGAGGTTTTGGAATAGGCGTGGTCAACGCACTCCATGCCACAGAACGGGCCATTGCACTTGCGCGTGAACACGGTATGGGGCTGGTGGCGTTACGTGATACAACCCACTGGATGCGGGGCGGAAGCTATGGTTGGCATGCGGTTGAGCAGGGGTTCGCTACGATTATGTGGACCAATACCGAGTCGTGCATGCCTGCCTGGGGTGGTGCTTCCCAATCGATTGGCAATAATCCGTTGGTGATGGCCGTACCGCATAGCACCGGGCCTCTGGTGCTTGATATGGCAATGTCTCAGTTCTCCTATGGGAAGCTACAGACGACTCAGTTGAAGGGCGAGCAATTGCCCGTTGACGGTGGTTTTGATGAGCGTGGAGCGTTGAGCCGTGATCCTGAAGCGATCGCTACGACGCGTCGCTTGCTGCCGACCGGGTACTGGAAAGGTTCTGGGTTGTCGATTCTACTAGATGCGTTAGCAGCACTGCTCGCTCAAGGGCGTCCTAGCCATGCCATTGATAAGGTTCAGCGCGGCAGTGGTGGCGGTTGCAGCCAAGTGTATATGGTGTTTGACCCTGAGCAATTCGGCGGCCGCGAAGCTTGCGATAGCATTGTCGAAGGCATTCAGTCTCATCTAGCCACCACCACGCCTGCCGAGCCGGGGCGCTCAGTGCGCTGGCCAGGCGAGTCGACCGCTGAACAGCGATATGGAGAGAGGCCGATTGTTATCGATGACATGCTATGGCGCTCTGTTTGTGAGCTTGCAGGTGACTAGTTAAATGCACTTTATCTCTCAACAGGTTTACAGAGTATGGCTGCTACTTTGGTTTAAATTTCGATAGTTCTGCTTGCACCCTGGGAGCAGGATACTTATCTTCTAGGTTGTATGATGTATGACATAAGGTTGTTGGCTAGCTAATGATGTCTGCTCATTCAGTGGTCAACACATTTTAAAGAGGGCGCAAAGTGACGTTTTCAAGACAAGAAGTAACAAAAGCCATCGGCGATGGCCTGCTATCGTTCCCGATTACCGATTTCGATAGTCAAGGTCGTTTCGATGAAGCGAGCTACCGCAAGCGGCTTGAGTGGTTTATCAGCCACGAGATCTCGGCGGTCTTCGTCGCGGGTGGTACTGGCGAGTTTTTCAGTCTTTCGCTGGATGAGTATCGCGAGATTGTTCGCGTCGCTGTCGAAGTAATCGACGGTCGCTTGCCCGTTATTGCCAGCGCGGGCTTAAGCGTTGAAGCCGGCAAGGCCTTTGCAAAAGCGGCCGAAGAGGCGGGCGCTGACGGCATTCTACTGATGCCGCCATACCTTACCGAGTGCCCGCAGGATGGCTTGGTGGAGTATGCCCGCCAGATTTGTGATGCCACGTCAGTCAACGTGATTTATTACAACCGCGGTAATGGCATCTTGAATGCTCATTCTGTTCAGCAGCTCGCCGACCAGTGTCCTAACTTGGTGGGGCTAAAAGATGGCAAAGGCGATATTCAGGCGCTCAACAAAATCGTCAAAACTGTGGGTGACCGTTTGGTGTATATCGGCGGCGTTCCCACGGCTGAAATTTTTGCCGAGGCCTATGTCTCCATTGGCGTAAATACCTACTCATCGGCTGTTTTCAACTTCGTGCCGGAGATGGCAGTGAAGTTCTACAAGGAGTTGCGTAAAGGTAATAAAGACGTTGTGAAACAGATCACTAACGACTTTTTTATTCCTTTCGTAGACCTCAGGGATCGAAAAGCGGGCTATGCCGTTAGCCTGATCAAAGCAGGCGCAGAGATTGTTGGCCGTCCCGCAGGCAGTGTTCGCGCGCCGCTGACAATGCCAACCCAAGAGGAGTGTCAGGAGCTTAAAAAGCTGATTGATCGCGTTAAGTCCTCATAAATGACTGAGTAGTACGCCACTCATCACTCAATAAGCCAAAACAATTGAACAACGAGCGAAAGAGGTGAAAGTATGATCATTGCTAAAAAAACAGTGACAAGTGTCGGATCCGCAGCGCTGATGGCAACGTTGAGCATCAGCTCTGGTGTGGCAATGGCCCAGGATGGCCCGTTGCGCGGTAATATTCGCGTGGTTATCGGCTCAACGTCCACCGGTGGAGACACTTATCAAAACTCTACCATTGTCGTGGATCACCTAGCTGAAAAGCTGGATCTCAACATGAAGGTGGATGCGGTGGGCGCAAGCTCTGCTTTTCGCACCCTCGACCGGGACTCGCGCGGCAATACGCTGATGATCTTCCACGATCAGTCCTACCTTGGTCATCTATATGGCGTTGAGGGCTACGACGATATTTTTGAGAAGTATACCATTGGCCCGACCATTGCCATCAACCCCGGCAATGCCTACCTGGTGCCTAAAGACTCGCCTTACGAAACTCTCGACGACATCATCGCTGCCGTAGGCAATGGTGACACCGTGCGTGTTGCAATCCAGCCAGGTGGCGTCTCTGAGATTGGTTTCAGTGCCCTGAAAAATGCCATCGCCATTGAGCATCCCGGGCAGGAAGAGAACCTGGTCGCTGTTAACACCGGCTCTCAATCCGACAAAAACCAGCAACTGTTTGACGGTCAAGCTGACGTGATTAATGGCACCGTGCAGGCTAACGAGCAGTACACGCGGTTACCTGAAGATGACCAAAAAGCGATGCGTTTTGTCTGGTTAACGGCCCGTCAAGACACCATTGAACAGGCGCCGGAAGAGGGGCTTGGGCAGACATCTCGCGAGCAGCTGCTGGAGTATGTAGAGCCGAACGTGCACGTCACCATGGGAGAGGACGAGAGCTTCACGTTCGATAAAGAGTTCTTCTTCCTCTACAACAAAGACATGGATCCGGCGATTGTTGAGCAAATCGATGAAGCGCTAGCGGAGATCTACGAAGAGGGTGAAATACAGGAAATTCAGAAAAACGCCTTCTTTATCCCTAACTTCAAGCCTTCTGATGAAGCCTCTGAGTATCTTTCCGATAAAATGGCTCGCTACGAAGAAATCATCAATAACATCAAGTAAAAGGTGTGGCACCTGCTATGTAGGCGGCCGGTGCCTCACCCATGCGTGAGCCGCTATAGAACCGCTATAGAAAGAACAATAGTAAGCAGGGTGTCTGCTGCTAATGCCCGGAGCCGTTATGGAATCAGGTCTTTCAACTCTGCTAAGTGTCTCAATCGATTTCGAGACCTCCCACCTGTTCTTCCCTAGGATAATCCACTGGATCATGGCGGGTCTCTTTGCCCTGATTCTGGTGACGAAGGTAGCTCCTTTCATGGCCGCAGTGAAACGGGGAGAGCGCACCATGCCCATTATTGGTGAGGCCAGGGATAATTTCCGCTTCTTCGGCACGCTCGCCTTGATTGCGGCGTATTTTTACTTCATGGCCGTGGTGGGCGATATGTTCCCCTACACAGGCTATGGCTTCCTGCTGGTATCGATGGTTTTCGTTCTTCTGATGTCACTGCTCTATCTGCATGATTGGACGAAAAAGGCGCTTACCATCGTCGTGGTCAATGCCATCGTCGCCCCTAGTCTGGCCTGGTTCGTTCTCGCCAAGCTGTTCACTATCACCTTACCGTGACCGGAGCGAGTGCCACCATGGAATTCCTCTCACTTCTCGATATAACCTTCTTTTTACTCGCCGGGTTCGGTGCTCTGGTCGGCATCATCTTCGGTGCTATCCCTGGCATGACCGCTACTATGGCAGTGGCTGTTTGCCTGCCGCTGACTTACGCCCTTGGTTTACACCATGGCTTAGCGCTGCTGCTTGGCCTCTATGTGGGCGGTATATCTGGCGGGATGGTTCCGGCAGTACTGCTCAATATTCCCGGTACACCCTCTTCCATTACCACCACCTTTGATGGCTACCCGATGGCTCAAAAGGGGGAGGGTGAAAAAGCACTAAAAATATGCGTCATCGCTTCAGTGATCGGTGGCCTTATTAGCGCCGCTATACTCTTCTTGTTTGCGCCTCTGCTGGCCGATTTTTCGATCAAGTTCTCCTATGTAGAGAAGTTTTTGATCATTTTGTTAGCGCTGAGTGTCATTGCTTCGCTCTCCAGCAGCATGCTGATTGGCATCTTTAGCGGCGTTATCGGTATCTGGCTGAGCCTGATCGGTGACTACAGCATCTCTGATGGTGGCAATGGCAAAACCCGGCTGATGTTTGATTTCATGGAACCCTACTTATTTGAAGGGTTTTCCCTGCTGCCGGTGCTGATCGGGGTGTTTGGTATCTCCACGATTCTGCTTGAGGCGGAAAAGGGGGCGAAGAGTGATTTGGCCAACCAGCGCATCAAACTCAGCAAGGGAGCAGGCTTTTCGCTTTCGATCTTTAACGGACGCCTAACGAACCTGGTGCGTTCGTCTTTTATCGGCACCTTCGTTGGCATGTTGCCTGGGGTCGGTGGCAGCGCCGCCTCCGTATTGGCTTATACCCAAGAGAAAAACTTAACCCGTGATTCATCGCAAATGGGCAAAGGGGCGCCTCAAGGGCTTATCGCCTCGGAGTCCGCCAATAATGCGTTGACCGGTGGTGCGCTGATTCCACTTCTCTCATTGGGCATCCCCGGTGATTCAACCACCGCTGTGCTGATTGGTGCGTTCACGCTGCAGGGCATTCAGGTCGGGCCGCTATTTATTCCCGAGAATACCGACACCTGGTACGTCATGATGACGGCCCTGGTGTTCGCCAATATCGTGATGTTTTTCTTAATGTTCTATGCCATTAAGTACATCGCCAAAGTGGTCATGGTGCCCAAGCATATTCTCTTCCCCATCATTGTGATGATGTGTGTGGTCGGTGCCTATGCCATCAACTACGGCATTATGTTTGATGTCTGGACGCTGCTGATTTTCGGCGTTTTAGGCTACCTGGTGCAGAAAATTGGTTTGGAAGTGGCCCCGCTAATTATTGGCTTTATCTTGGGGAGCCAAGCCGAGGTCTACTTCGTCAAGAGCCTGGAGTCGTTCGGTACTTTCTCGATCTTTTTCACCAAAAGCCCCATTGCCATGGTGCTATGGGGGTTGATTGTTGCCTCGCTAATGTTCGCGGTCGTCATGGGCTTCAAGTCCCGCGTCAGGGAAAAAATGGAGCTGACCCAGGTAACGGGCAGTACACACACAGCCTCAGGAAAGGGTCATGACACAGACAACGACTAATACGAGCGTAATTCGCATACACCCCAACGATAACGTCGCCATCGTGGTTGAGCAGGGCGGTCTCGCTGAGGGTGCCGCCATTGAGGGGGGGATCACCACCACAATGGCTATTCCACAGGGGCATAAGGTGGCCCTAACGGAGCTGGCGGAGGGTGAGCGCATCATTCGCTACGGTGAAGTGATCGGTACGGCAGCTACGCCTATTCCCCGAGGCGGCCACGTCAGCGAGACCAACTTGCACATGCCAACACCACCGCCACTTGCGGATCTACCGCTGGCGACCCGGCCAGCACCGAAAACCGAGCCGCTTGAAGGATATACCTTCGAGGGCTTTCGTAACTCTGACGGCAGTGTGGGCACCAAAAATGTACTGGGTATCACCACCAGTGTGCAGTGTGTCGCCGGTACCGTCGACTTCGTCGTGCAGCGGATTAAACGCGAGCTGCTGCCGCGATTTCCCAACGTGGATGATGTGGTGGGGCTTAATCACTCATATGGTTGTGGCGTCGCCATTAATGCGCCTGCGGCTATTGTGCCCATTCGGACGCTTAAAAATATCGCCCTGAATCCCAATTTTGGTAACGAGGTAATGATCATCGGTTTGGGCTGCGAGAAGCTGCAACCCTCGACACTACTGTCCGATCGACCGGTGAGAATTTATGAAAACACCGAGGCTGCCGACCCTGACGCCAACGTGCTGAGCCTTCAGGATGACTCTTTTCAGGGCTTCGGCGAGATGGTCGAGGGTATCCTGTCCATGGCCGAACGACACCTTGAGCGACTCAATCGACGCCAGCGTGAAACCTGCCCGGCGTCCGAGCTCGTCGTCGGCATGCAGTGTGGCGGCAGCGATGCCTTTTCGGGGGTGACGGCTAACCCTGCGGTGGGCTTTGCAACCGACCTGATTGTACGGGCAGGCGGCAGCGTGATGTTCTCTGAAGTTACCGAGGTGCGCGATGCCATCCATCTGTTAACCCCGCGCGCTATTGACGAAGAGGTGGGTAGGGCACTGATTGAGCAGATGGCGTGGTACGACAACTACCTGGCTCAAGGCCAGGCAGACCGTAGCGCCAACACCTCCCCGGGCAACAAGAAAGGTGGTCTTTCCAATATCGTTGAGAAGGCGCTGGGCTCGGTGATCAAGTCTGGCAACTCGCCGATTGTCGATGTCATCGGCCCCGGTGAAAGGCTACGCCGTAAGGGATTGACCTTCGCCGCCACCCCGGCCAGTGATTTCATCTGTGGCACGCTCCAGTTAGCTGCGGGCATGAATCTGCAGGTATTCACCACAGGTCGGGGTACACCCTATGGCTTGGCCATGGTGCCGGTGTTGAAAGTTTCCACCAACTCAGCGTTGGGAAAACGGTGGCACGACATCATCGATCTTGATGCGGGGCGGATTGCCACTGGAGATGCCAGCATTGAAGAGGTGGGCTGGGAGCTTTTCCATCTCATTCTTGAGGTGGCCAGCGGCCGCCAACAGGCCGCCGCTGATCGGCTAGGTATTCATAACGATTTGGTGCTGTTTAATCCTGCGCCAGTGACTTGATCACCTGAATAAAGTTTCAACTTGGGTCAATAATAAGTAGAGGTTTACGAGATATGTTTCCAAAAATTAAATCAATGAAAGTGGTACCTGTCGCTGGTTACGACGGTTTCTTATTAAATCTCAGTGGTGGTCACGCCCCCTGGTTTATCCGCTGTGTGGTCATCCTTGAGGATTACGCAGGTAATCAAGGCGTGGGTGAGATCCCTTCCAGTGGCGGCATTCTTAACGGGCTGGAGCAGTGCCGTGAGTTGGTAGAAGGCTCGCAAATCAATAACATCAAGCACACCCTCAATCAGGTTCGCCTGCGTTTAGCCCAGAACGGACGCGAAGAGAGGGGCCGTCAGACGTTTGATTTGCGCGTAGCGGTACACGTCATCACGGGAATTGAGTCCGCGCTGTTAGACCTCTATGGGCAGGCGCTACAGCTACCCGTCGCCGACCTGCTGGGTCAGTACGGTCGTCAGCGTGACGAAGTCGAGGCATTGGGCTATCTGTTTTTACTGGGTGACCCAGGCAAGACAGACCTGCCATACCCTAACGCGCATAACCCTCAAGATAGGTGGGACGAAATACGCTATCAAGAAGCGCTAACACCCGAGGCAGTGGCTAATTTAGCCAAAGCCGCCTATGAGCGTTATGGGTTTAAAGACTTTAAATTAAAAGGTGGTGTATTACGTGGCGAAGACGAAGCCGATTGCATTCGAGCGCTCCATGACGCCTTCCCCGACGCTCGATTGACGCTTGATCCCAACGGTGCCTGGAAGCTCGATGAAGCGGTGCGAGTGCTAGAGCCTATCAAACACCTACTCAGCTACGCCGAAGATCCCTGTGGCCAAGAAGAGAGCTATTCCGGTCGTGAAACAATGGCTGAGTTCAAGAAGCGTACCGGTCTGCCCACCGCTACTAATATGATTGCGACAGATTTTAAACAGCTGCAGTACGCCGTTCAGCTAAATTCCGTTGATATACCTTTGGCAGATTGTCATTTCTGGACGATGCAAGGTGCTGTCAAAGTGGGTGAGCTTTGCAACGAGTGGGGCATGACCTGGGGCTCTCATAGTAATAACCACTTTGATATTTCGCTCGCCATGATGACCCACGTTGCGGCGGCTTGCCCGGGTGAGATTACCGCGATTGATACCCACTGGATTTGGCAGGACGGGCAGCGGATCACTAAAGACCCTCTGCTCATTCGCAATGGCAAACTCAAGGTGCCCACCACGCCAGGGTTAGGCGTTGAGCTGGATGAAGAGAAGCTTATGGAGGCGCATAGTCTTTATAAGTCGTTGGATACCACACAGCGAAATGATGCCATGGCGATGCAGTTTTTGATTCCTGGATGGGAGTTTGATCCGAAGCGTCCTGCACTCGTTCGTTAAAGCGCTTTCTCGATCACGATGGATTAAGCCAGACGTATTACCGATAGAGAGATGTGGACAGCTGGGCAGGCGCTCGACTTTGGTCTAGCTTTTATATCTTTCTATTGTAGAGCGAGCAAGAACACACTAAGTTTCAGGTTGTATGATGTATGACTTGATCGTGAGAAAAGTCTGCTGATAGGTTTTTAACCAAGGAGTACACAATGTACAAAAACAACAAAGCCCTGCTAACCCTGACCGCTGCCGTCGCTTTATCCTCACTATCTGGCGTGGCGCTAGCTGACTACCCTGAGCGCGATATTCGCGTGATTGTGCCTTGGGGGGCTGGTGGAGGTACCGATGGTATCGTCCGTAAACTGACCACCATCGCTGAAGAAAATCTTGATGTTTCCATGTACGCAGAAAACATCGAGGGTGGCGTGAGTGCCACTGGCATTGGCCAGCTAATGAGCGCCCGTCCAGATGGCTATACGATTGGTGCGTTGACCTACGACAGCCTGGTCACCGTGCCTTGGCAAGCCATGCTGCCCAGTTACGATATTGATAAATTGAAACTGATTGCGCGAGTGACCAGCGAGCCCGACGCTATCGTTGTTGACGCCGATTCGGACTATCAAACGGTTCATGACCTTATTGAAGCGGCTAAGGCAAATCCTGGTGAGATTCGTGTTGCCATTCAGAACCTGGGCGGGCGTATCCATCTAGCGATCCTACAGCTTCAAGAGTTGACCGATACGGAGTTCCGCATCGTCTCCTATCCTGGCGGAGCTGCTCCCCAGAAAGAGGCCATTCTGTCCGACGAAGTCGATGTGGCCCTCACCAGCCTGGGGGATTTTTCCAATCTCCTGGAAGATGGCACCGTTCGCGGTCTCGTTGAGTTCTCCGATACGCAGAACCCGACGTATCCCGATGTGCCTACCACCGCTGACGAGGGGATCGATCTCCAGATTGGCAGCTTTATTGTGTTCGCCGCACCCGCAGACACCCCGGAAGAAGCCATTAACGCACTGGAAAGTGCTTACAAAACGGCGTACGACAGCGATGAATTTCAAGAGTGGGTGGCTAACGTCGGGGTAACGCCGAACTGGCTGGGTACCGATGAGGTGACTACTTGGACTGATGAAACGGCCGAATCACTGTTCAGCGAAATGGATGCGCTGGTAGAAGCAGGCGTGATGTCCAAGTAATTCGCCACTCACCGAGCGTGGCGCCGGTTATCGGTGCCACGGCTAGCTAAAGCAGAGGATTTTGAGTCGATGAACAACGTCGAACGCTTTAGAAGGTCGTCAGTACTGTTTCCTGCCTTCTTGCTGATATTGACCACGATCTACCTGGCGGAAGCCTTGAGCATACGCTCTCAGTTTGGTGGCGACACCATTGTGGGGCCGCGTTTCATGCCTATCCTGATGGCGTTCATCATGTATGCAGCGCTGATAGTTGTAATCGTAGGAGAGTGGCGAAAAGAAGCAGAGGCAGCCGCTGGTGGCTCTCTGTTAAGGCCATTGCAGATTGTGGTGGCAACAGGCATCTACATCGCTTTGTTTCGTCCTTTGGGATACGTGCCCGCTACGCTGGGGTTTCTGGTAGCCCTCTTTGTTATTTTTGACTTTGAAAAACAGCGTCCTGCCTTCTTTATATTTTACGTGATCGCCGTCACAGCGCTCTTTTATGGATTATTTGCGGGTATTTTTGGGGTGCGGCTGCCTCCTGTGCTGGGAGGGTTCTGATGGAGATCTTTGTTAGCTTTTTGGGCGGTTTTGAAGCGCTGTTGAGTTGGGAAGTGCTGGGTTTCATGATTGCCGGCTTCTTGATTGGTACCTTTTTCGGTGCGATGCCAGGCCTTACCTCTGTACTGGCAATAGCCCTGCTATTGCCGATTACTTACACGATTGACGTTGTTCCAGCGCTGGTCATGTGTGCCTCGATCTTTATGGCGGGGATGTACTCCGGCAGCATAACGGCCACGACCATCAATATTCCCGGCGCGCCCTCTTCAATGATGACCGCTGTGGAAGGCAACGCCTTGATGTTAAAAGGGCAGGGCGCCAATGCGCTGGGGCACGCGGCGCTGGGCTCGATGATCGGTGGGTCAATCGGCGCGTTACTGCTCATGGCGTTCATGCCCATTGCCGGTGAGCTGGCGCTATTGATCCGCACCCCAGGGAAGTTCTCACTGGTGCTTTTTGCGTTGGTGGTGATCATCATTGTCGATAAGGGCGCTATCGCTAAGGGCATTGTCGCTACGACGCTGGGCATCATGCTGGCGACAGTAGGCATTGATGTACTCCAGCCGATTCCACGCTTCGAGTTTGGCACTGAACTGCTGGTCGAAGGTATTGGTTTAATGCCGGTGGTCATCGGTGCCTTTGCGGTCAGTGAGCTACTGGTACAGGCGCAGAACTGGAACCTCTCTTTAGAGGGTACTCTGAAGCGGGCGAAAGGCTTAAAAATTCGTCGGCGCGATTTTATTCCCCCCTGGTCTGAAATCTGTGAAGTGGGCTTCTTTACCTATATTAAGAGCGCCTTCATTGGCTATGCGATTGGCATTTTACCCGGCGCGGGTGGCTCGATGGCCGCTTTTGTGGCTTATGCTGATGCCAAACGCGGTTCGAAGAAGCCCGAGGAGTATGGCAACGGCAGTCGAGAAGGTATTGCCGCGGCGGAGTCTGCGAACAACTCCATGTGCGGCGGTGCCTTTGTGCCGATGCTGATGTTCGGGATTCCGGGCGATCCAACTACCGCTATTGTACTAGGCGTTTTGGTTATCAATGGCTTACAGCCGGGGCCTCGTCTTATAGAGCAGCAGGCTGACCTGATTGCACCCATGTTTGCCTCGTTATTTGTGAGTGCTTTGATCCTCATACCGCTAACGCTGTTTCTGTTTGGGCCGTACTTTATTCGCATCGTCTCAATCTCTCGCGGCCTGCTCTACAGCTCAATTGCCGTGGTGGCGCTCGTTGGCAGCTACGTGGCCACTTACTCAATTTTTCAGATGTTCCTGGCGCTGATGTTTGGCGTACTGGCCTTCTTCCTGCGTAAGCATAACTACTCGGTAGTGGCTATGCTGCTGGGCTTTATTCTAGGGCCGGATCTGGAACAGTATTTGCGACGCTCCTTGTCGTTCAATGACGGTAACCCGATCGTCTTTTTGACCAGTATGGACAGTCTGGCTTTCCTGGCGCTAACCGTCGTTTTCGCTTTTCTAATTCTGCGCAAGAAGCCGAAGCTTGATGCCATTCCCTAGCTAGAGTGCAACTGGATTAGCTACTGTTACTCGCTATGCGCCCCCGTACTGATCGTCATGAACGACTGGGGGCGCGCTTCTCTGTTATTAGGATGCTGACATGACAACAAAAACTCGCCCCTTGCCGCGTACCGGCGGAAAAGTACTGGTTGACCAGCTTCTTATACACGGTGCTGATAGTGGCTACTGTGTGCCGGGGGAAAGCTACCTGGAAGTGCTTGATGCGCTTTATGATCAGCGTGAACATTTCACCCTCTACAATGCGCGGCACGAGGCTGGAGCGGCGAATATGGCCGAGGCTTATGGCAAGCTGACGGGGCGCCCCGGGATTTGCCTGGTGACACGCGGCCCTGGGGCCTGCCATGCCGCTATCGGTGTGCATATTGCGCAGCAGGACTCGACACCCATGATTCTTTTGGTCGGCCAGGTCGACCGTCACTCTATGGATCGAGAGGCGTTTCAGGAAATTGATTACCGGGTGATGTTCGGCGGTGTCGCCAAGTGGGTTGCGCAGATAGAGGATGCGAGCCGAATACCCGAATACATGGCGCGCGCCTTCCGGGTAGCGACGTCAGGCCGCCCAGGCCCGGTGGTGCTGGCGCTACCTGAGGATATGCTGACCGATATCGTTGAAGTCGAAGACGCTGAACCCTACTCTCCGTCAAGACCGGGCGTTGCCGTGGAGGAGATCGAGAAGATCGCTGCTCTGGTGGCGCGTGCCGAGCGTCCAATGATGTTGGTCGGCGGGTCGGGCTGGACGGACGAGTCCTGTGTGCAGATACGCAGCTTCGCTGAAACTAACGGTATTCCAGTGGCCTGCTCTTTTCGCCGTCAGGATATAGTGGACAATGCCTCAGACTGCTATGTCGGTGATTTCGGTACCGCCGTGGTGCCGTCACTGATTAAGCGCCTTGCTGAGGCGGACCTGCTGTTGGTCGTCGGAGCCCGGCTCGGCGAGATGACTACCCGAACATATACTACGCTGGCGTCTCCTACTCCCAGCCAAACGCTGATACACGTGCATATTGACCCGGATGAGATAGGCCGTGTGTTTAGCCCGGCGCTGGGCGTTGTTTCGGCCCCTGATAAGCTGGCTGCAGCGTTAGCCGCTCACGACTGGGGGCAGCGCAGCCGCTGGAGTGAGTGGTGCAAAACGTTGCGAGATGAGTATCTTGCCGATATTTTGCCTCCGTCACACGATTACCCGCTCGATATGGGCGCGGCAATGCATGCGTTGCGCGACAGCTTGCCGAAGGAGTGTATTGTCACTCTGGACGCCGGAAACCATACCGGATGGGCGCAGCGCTTTTTGGCCTACCAGCGTCCTGGTCGGATTATTGGTTCAACCTGCGGCGCGATGGGGTATTCGGTACCTGCCGCTGTGGCAGCTTCTTTACGCGAGCCCGATAAGTGTGTACTGGCGTTTGTCGGCGATGGCGGCTTTATGATGAGCGGTGTTGAAATCGCTACCGCCGTACAGCATGGCGGGCGGCCCATCGTGCTGCTATTCAACAACGGTACTTACGGCACGATTCGCATGCACCAGGAGCGTGAGCACCCCAACCGTGTCTCGGGAACTGACCTGGTGAATCCTGACTTTGGCCAATTGGCAGCAGGGCTGGGCGCGCATTTCGAACGTGTTAGTGATACGGCCGGTTTCAAGCCCGCTCTGGAGCGGGCTATGGCCTCGGGTCGCCCTGCCGTGATCGAGCTTGTGACTGACCCAGAACGGATTTCAACACGTACTACCGTCACAGCACTGCGTTCAGCTAAAGCTCGTTCATGAAGAGAACCGTTAAGAAAGAGATCAGTCTTTAAAGAAGGGGGCGGGGACAACAATCTTGTTTTCCTGGCTGATTAGATAACCTGCCTCACCGCTTTTCTTGAGGTAGGCGGCCCACTCTGGGTCGCTCTGCATGGCGGCGCGCCGCTGGCTACGGTCAGCGGCATCTTTGAACACCCAGATATGTACATAGGAGTTCACATTGCCGGTTTCGACCGGCCCGTATAGCAGAGGATCGCCAAGGTGGCGTTTTTGGATGGCCCAGCCATGCTCTTCGTAGAGCGCCATCTGTTTCTTCAACGTGCCAGGTGTGCAGGTATAGGTGCGGTGGTCATACAGCATGGTGATACTCCTTGATGATTACTCTATTAAGGGCCGCGGGTTATCCGCCCAAGGTGGCGATATGCAAGTAAAGAACCTTGTGTAATCTCGCCGGTATGAGGGTTACGTTAAGTCTTATCGTCTTTTTGCTCCCTCTATTAACCATATGTTGTATTACATCATACAATGCTGCAACAAAAAGCATGCACCGATTGCGCCATGGGCAAGAGAGGATAAGGCCTACTTTTTTCTTGTATGATGTGTTGTATCTGGCATGAAAAAATATTCGTCATTACTTCGTGATGACATTAAAAAGAGAAAACAGGCTGTCTGGGGTCATTCAGAAGCCGTTTAGTGGCACTTCCAAAACCAAGGTTGTACGATATAATACAACTTGGATATTCATGAAGGATTGCTTCCATGGTCAAAACCAGCGCAACGGCATCTACCCTAAAACCGCTTCAAATAAGTAAAGTGACACAGCAGGGAAGCTTGTCCGTGCATGTGGCCGACCAGTTGGAAGCGTTGATCACTCAGGGAAAAGTAGGGGTGGGAGAAAAGCTGCCCACCGAGAACAGTCTTTGTGACTCCTTCGGCGTTAGCCGCACTGTCATACGGGAGGCCATCACACATCTTAAATCACTGGGGCTTGTGGAGACCCGGCGTGGCGTAGGCACCTCTGTGCTGCGCTCTTCTACGGTAGAGGCGCGGCCCGCCGAGCGTATCAACCCGACCACCGTGGAAGATATCTTGCACCTACTGGAACTGCGGCTAACCTTAGAGCCAGCGGCAGCCGAACTGGCGGCCCTACGCCATGACGATGAGGATCGCCAGCGGCTTGAGGCGCAGCATATAGCCTTTAGCAAAGCATATACTGCCAAAACCCAAGCCCGTGAAGAGGATTACCTGTTCCATTTTGCGATTGCCACAGCGACCAAAAATCCTTTTTTCCAATCTTTTTACAAGCAGTGGAGTCAGAGTGTGATTCCCCGCGCGAAGCTACTAAGCATTGATATTAATCCTATCTCCTCCGAGCGCTATTTAGAGCGAGTTCAGGAAGAGCACGCCTACATTCTCGAAGCAATTCTTTCTCGTGATGCTCAAGCTGCCCGCGAAACCATGTACCAGCACCTTAACCGGGCGCGCAACACGTACGCCCAGTATCGTGACCAGTGACATCACTGACCCATATAAGGAGCAACATATGACGATTCGAGGCGAAATGCTGATCGGTCAACAAGCAGTGACCGGCACCCAAGCCAATATTCAAGCGGTTAACCCCGCCACCGGCGAAAAACTAGAGCCTGTCTATATTGGCGGCAGTCGAGCCCATGTTGAGCAAGCCTGCGAGCTAGCGGAAACGGCCTATGCCAGCTATCGCGAAACATCTCTCGAAGAGCGCGCTACGTTTTTAGAAACTATCGCCAGTGAAATAGAAGCGATTGGTAATGAGCTGATTGAGCGCGCCATGGCTGAAACGGGCCTGCCCCAGGCGCGCATTGAAGGCGAACGAGGCAGAACCTGCGGGCAACTGCGGTTATTCGCTTCCGTTGTACGTGCCGGTGAGTGGTTAGATGTGCGTATTGATCCGGCGATGCCCGATCGCCAACCGCTGCCGCGTGCTGACCTACGTCAGCGCCATATCGCTTTGGGGCCTGTCGCTGTATTCGGCGCCAGCAATTTCCCGTTAGCATTTTCGGTTGCGGGGGGGGATACCGCGTCGGCCCTAGCGGCTGGCTGCCCTGTCGTGGTTAAAGGCCACTCAGCGCATCCAGGCACTTCTGAGCTGGTAGGGCAAGCGATTCAAAAAGCCGTGAAGGCTTGCAACTTGCCTGAAGGCGTTTTCTCGCTGCTATTTGGTGCCGGTAATGAAATTGGCCAGGCGCTGGTCGATGACCCCCGCATTCAAGCCGTTGGTTTCACCGGCTCGCGCAGCGGCGGTACGGCGCTGATGAAAACTGCCCAAGCGCGGCCTCAGCCGATCCCGGTTTACGCTGAGATGAGCAGCATTAACCCCGTCTTCTTGCTACCGGCAGCCCTTAAAGCACGTGGTAAAGCGCTGGGTGAAGCCTTTGTGGGTTCTCTCAATATGGGCGCAGGCCAGTTCTGCACCAACCCTGGCTTGGTCATTGCGGAAAAAGGCCCTGAGCTGGATGCCTTCATTGAAGCAGCGCGAGGTGCCGTGAAAGCCAGCGGCGCGCAGACAATGCTAACGCCGGGTATCCACCGGGCGTATCAAGAGGGTGTGGCCAGCCTGAGCAGCGCCGGTAAGGTGCGCGAAATCGCCCGTGGCCAGACTGGCAGCGACTATCAGTGCCAGACAGGCCTGTTTGCGGCGTCGGCTAGCGATTTCCTCGCATCTGAAGCGCTGCAAGCGGAAGTGTTCGGTGCCAGCTCGTTGATTATTGAGTGCGAAGATGCGGCGGAAGTAAAGCGTGTTGCTGAACAGCTTGAGGGTCAGCTTACCGCTACATTGCATATGGACGACGCTGATATTGATGCCGCCAAAGCCTTATTGCCCACCCTAGAGCGTAAAGCTGGGCGTATCCTCGCCAACGGCTGGCCCACAGGTGTTGAAGTTTGTCACGCCATGGTGCACGGCGGGCCGTTCCCGGCCACATCCGATTCGCGCACGACCTCTGTGGGTTCGGCGGCCATTCACCGCTTCCTACGGCCGGTATGTTACCAGTCCTTGCCAGAAGGCTTGCTGCCGGATGCCCTTAAAGAGGGCAACCCGCTTAAAGTATCGCGGTTAGTTGACGGCAAACGCGAGCTGTAATTAACGGGTGGTCACTCTACATTGTTGTATTTTTCTAGCGGCCTTTGGGCCGCTTTTTTATGCACTATGCTTGGGGGCTAATTCAAAAACTGTCTAGACTAATTGCCATGGTTCTACCCCTTAGGGAGCCAACTTAGCACGTCGGGGCAGGGCAAATACTCACGTGTAAACAAGAACCCAATTGGAGAGCATGCCCATGGAGACCCTTGAGCTACTCATAGCCCCCCTGCGCGATGGTATCTACGCCATCATGATGCCGGTCAGTAACTTTATCTGGAGCTATATTCTTGTCTATCTACTGCTAGGCGCTGGCTTGCTGTTTACCATTATGACGCGAGGTATGCAGTTCCGTCTGTTCAGGCATATGGCGTATGTGACATTCAGCGCACGCGGCGCCGGGGATGGCATTAGCGGCTTCCAGGCGTTTGCCACCTCCATGGCGGCGCGGGTTGGCACCGGTAACCTAGCCGGGGTCGCTCTGGCGCTCTGGATTGGCGGTCCGGGGGCTATTTTCTGGATGTGGGTGACAGCACTGGTGGGCTTTGCCACTGCGTTTATCGAATCAACCCTGGCCCAGGTCTATAAACATCGCAATGAGGATGGCGTATTTCGTGGCGGGCCAGCCTATTACATCGAACGCTGCCTGGGGTGGCGCTGGTTAGGTGCGCTGTTCGCTGTGTTTCTGATCATTGCTTACGGTTTAGCGTTTAACGCCGCCCAATCTAATACCATCGCGCAAGGTATGAATGGCGCCTTTGGCATACCCAATTGGCTCACCGGGGTGGTGATTGCCATATTGGCAGGCTCGGTTATTTATGGCGGTCTCAAATCGGTGGCGCGCACCGCTGAGAAGATTGTTCCGGCAATGGCGATTGCGTATCTGCTAGTCGCGCTATGGATCCTGTTGACCAATCTGCCAGCTGTGCCCGATATGCTTTCGCTGATTGTAATGAGTGCCTTTGGCCTCGGCCCTGCGGTGGGTGGTGCTGCGGGCTACGCGATCAAAGCGGCGATGGAGAATGGCGTCAAGCGCGGCCTGTTTTCCAATGAAGCCGGCATGGGCTCAACGCCTAATGCGGCTGCCCAAGCGACGGTCAAGCACCCTGCGGCCCAGGGTTTAGTGCAGTCATTTGGGGTGTTCGTCGATACCATCGTGATCTGTAGCTGTACGGCGGTGGTGATTCTGCTTTCCGGGGTTTATGAGCGGCTGATGTCGGAGTCGCCGGGCGACAGCATCGAAGGTATTCAGCTCACCCAGGATGCCATAGTCGACCACTTAGGTGGTTTTGGAGAAATATTTATCGCCCTGGCGATTCTGTTTTTTGCCTTTACCTCTATCTTGGCCAACTTCTCGTTCTCGTCGGTGAATATCGAATTCCTGTTCCGCCGCCACGCCAAGAAAGCGGTCAGCGTGTTCAAGGTGATTATTATCGCCATGGTGCTGTTAGGTTCCGTCGCGGAGCTAAGTGTGGTCTGGGACTTTGCCGACTTGGCTATGGGGTTAATGGCGACCACTAACTTATTTGCCATTCTGATCATGGGGCCGATTGCTGTCGCCGTGCTAAAAGATTATGAGCGCCAGCGCCGCGACGGTATTAAAGAGCCGATATTTGATCCGGCCATTCTTAAACGCCCTGAGCTGGTGGATGCGGATGTGTGGCCAGTGAAAGAGGCAAAAGAACAGTAAGTATTTAACGCACAGCTTCAATAAACGCTTTCGCCCTCGGATCCTGCATATAGGCAACGTTAAGTCGAATCCAGGGCGTTGGCTGATGGTCAGCGAAGAATAAGTGCCCCGGTGAGAGCGTTATTTCCCATCGCTTGGCCAGTTTGCCCAGCGCGTCGGGCGTAATGGTTGAGGGTGGCTTTGCCCATACAAACATCCCCCCAGCCGGTTGGGTATACACCTCCCAACCGGCATTTTTAAGCATCGTTAGTGCCACTGCCATTTGATTGGCGAGCTTGATGCGCAGCCGCTCGGTCAGTTTCCGGTAGCTGCCGTTTTGCAGCAGGGTAGTGACCACCTGCTCGGCAAAGCGCGAAGCGGAAATACTGGTCAACATTTTGATATCTACCAAGCGCTGTACTTGCTCAGGCGGGGCAGCGATAAAGCCGACTCGCAGTGAAGAGGAGAGGCTTTTCGAGAAGCTGCCCAGATAGAACACCCGGTTTAACCCATCTAGTGCGGCCAGTCGGGTAGTGGGAGTGTGCTGAAAATCCGCGTAGATATCGTCTTCAATAATCTGAAAATCGTGTAGCTCGGCGAGCTGTAACACTCGGTGCGCCACTGCCGGAGTGAGCGTGCTACCCGTAGGATTTTGAAAAACGCTGTTGATGTAGAACAGCTTCGGGCGATGCTGGGCCAACAAGGTTTCCAGTTGTTCGATATCAGGCCCATCGGCTAATCGCGGCACGCCAATCACGCGGATTCGCAGTAAGTGCAAAAGGCCGAACAGGTTGTAATAACCTGGCGACTCTACAAACACCACATCGCCAGGCTCAAGCAGCATACGCACCAGTAGATCCAGCGAATGACTGCCGCCACCGGTCATCACGACCTGCTGGGCGTCCGCAGTGATCGCCAGTGGGCGCAGGCGTTCCTGGATTAAACCGCGTAAATCCTGCGGCCCTTGAGGGGTACTGTACTCGAAAAGTCCCGAACGGCTTTTACGTGCCACTTGGCGAATGGCGTGGGTGAGGTCGTCGCCTTCGCGCCAGTCGCTGGGCAGCCAGCCGCAGCCGAGTTTTAGCATGTGCTCATTGGCACTGAAAAGCCCCCATAGCCCATTGGTGACCTCTTGCAAGCCGTTAGCGCCTACCGGGTGCGACACCAATGCGCCTGCGCTATCCGCCACATAAAAACCTGAACTGGGTCGTGAGCGCACTAAGCCAGAAGCGACAAGTCGTTCGTAGGCTTCAATCACCGCGTTGCGGCTAATGTTATGGGTGGCCGCTAGGCGGCGAATAGAGGGCAAACGGCGGCCACCACCCGCACCGTGGGCTGCAATCCAGGCGCGTATCCCCTTTTCGAGCTGCTGAGCGATGGGAGTCGCAGAGTGGCGATTAACCTCTAGCTTCATAACGTGCCCTGTTGTTTTTAACTGTTCGCTAAAAGGGGGGAACAGTGTTTGAAAAGTGGTGGTGAAGTGTACCTTACCGCTGCCCGGTAAGCGTGCGAGCTTAGCGGTTCAACGACTCGTTTATTTAGGACTTTGCTATGAACCGCGCTGCTACTCCAAGGCTCAATACAAAAAGTGCCGCCTGCCTGGCGTTTGCGCTATGTACGATTACCACGGCGGTTAACTTACAGGCCCCGCTTTACGATGTGCTGGCAGCGCGGGATGGCTTGGGCGTCGGGGCCACCAGCATCGCTTTCGCCTGCTATGTGGTGGGCATTATACCGGTGTTGCTGGGATTAAATGGCTTGGCCGATCGGGTAGGACGAAAGCCCTTAATCGTTACTGCGCTACTGTTATGTCTCTTGTCCACCGCGATGACCCTGATAGCGCCGGGTTTGCTGGCGCTGGGGGTTGCCCGCTTGCTGCTGGGTATCAGCACGGGGCTAACATCCGCGGTGGCGCCTGCTTATATGCAGATGCTGTTGGGTGGGCAGGATAGCCGTGTGGCGACTAACTATGTTACCGCCAGTACCGCGCTTGGTTTTGGCCTGGGGGCAGCGGTGACGAGCCTGTTTGTTTTCCACACCCCAAGCGTATCGCCACCCAGCCTGTGGATTTATTTAGCCACTGCTTCGCTGGCGCTGGTGGTGGTTACCACGCTTAAGGATCGCGCACCGAGCGCCACTAAAAGTCCTATGCTGCGTTTGCCCAGCTACCCCCAAGGGGCATTCTCCTATGGGTTGGCGATTTTGTTGGCCTGGGCGTTGGTGGGGTTGGTGATCGCGATTCTGCCTTCGGCGTTAAGCCAACACGGTTTATCCGCCTGGAGCGGCTTCGCCACCTTCGGTATTTGCAGCTGTGGGGTGCTTTTTCAGCCCTGGGCGAGAAGGCTTGCGCCGCGTAGCGCTACCCAACTGGGGCTGGTGATTTTGCCGATTGCCTATGGGTTGATCGCTTGGGGTGCTGTTCACGGCAACCTTGTGGCGGTGCTGCTGGGCACGGTGGCTGCAAGCAGCGCTTGCTATGGATTTATCTACCTGGGGGGATTAAGCGGCGTGTTGGCGATAGCGGACGCCACGGCTAGCCAACAAGCCACTCAAGCTAGCGCGGGCTATTTTTTGATGGCCTACCTGGGGTTTAGTATCCCGGTGATCACTACCGGGGTGCTGATAGATGGCGTGGGGCATGCACTGGCGTTAACGCTGTTTGGCCTTGCGCTACTGGTGGGCGTGATCGCCACGCTAGTTCTACTGCGCAAGGCTCGGTAATCTGGATAGAGGGTCTAGGATTGTTTCTCTACCAATAGACCACAGGAGGGGGCTGCCCATCGGGTGTCGGCAGTAAACACCACGTCACACACTACGGGAGAGTAGTAGCGGCGCACCTCGTCATCGACGCGTGCCCTGAGTAAATCCTGGGTGGAGACCGAAACATCGGATTGATCGGGCAGTACCACATGTACCATCACATAGAGCAGTCGCCCGGGGCGCACCATGCGCACGCGCACTTCTTGGGTCTCGCTAGCCGCCAGGGCACTCGCCACGGCTTGGCGAACGGGCACCGCGATAGCCTCTTCCGGCGTTTTGTTGAGCAGCTCCTTCAATGCTTGAGAGGCCATTCGCACCGGTACACCCAAGCAGAGCACCACCACCGCAATGACCAGCACCGAATCCACGTAGGGCAGAACCGCCTGCCAGCCTAGGCGCTCAAACAGCATCACTAGGCAGAAGGCGGCTAACACGGCAGCAGAGATCACGCTATTGACTAACCAGTTGAGCTTATCTGCTGCTACCAAGGGGCTGCTCATATGGCGCTGACTGCGGTGCATCACCCAGGCAGTTAGCGAACAGGCTGCGGTGGCGAAAAGGGCATACAGCACCGCCAAGCCCGCTGCGATCTCACGGCCCCCGGTGAGTAGGGCGGCAATGGCATCCACCAAGGCAAAAATAGACACGCCTAAAATAAGCAGCCCTTTGCATAGATTCACCAGCGACTCAAAGTAGCTATAGCCGAACGGATAGGATTCGCTATCGGGGCGGCTGGCTAACTTGCTCACCTTGATCGTGACCAGGGCGACACTGAAATAGATCAGATTGAACAGCCCATCCAGCAGGATCGCTTGGGAGTTGGAGGCGAGTGTGGCCACGATGCCTGCACAACCAATTAACAGCGCCATAAATGCTGAGAAGGCTAAGGTGCTTGATTCAGTCTTCATGAACGTTATGGCTCCAGTACATACTTAGCGAAGGGGCTGGCAAGCATAGCAACATCATTGGTCGCAATGTCAGTATTTTGTTTATCTTAGGCTCATGGAAATACCCTCTTGCATCCCCGCTTTGCGTTCTAGAGAGAGACATGCTTATGCGCCACACTAACGACTTGACCTTCGCACTCGTCAACCCAGAAGATGCCGCTGATCTGTTGGTATTTGAAACGCAAGAGCGTGAATGGTTTGAGCAATATATTGAGGCGAGGTCAGAACGCTTTTATACCCTGGAAGGTATTACTCGGCATATTATCGAGTGCTTGGCTCTTAACGCTCAACGCCGCATGAAACCGCTACTTATTCGTGATAAAGGCATCCTCATTGGCCGTGCCAATTTACGCGATATGCACAACGGTCATGGCAAGGTAGGTTATCGCATCGCAAAGCAAGCCTGCGGGCAGGGGGTTGCCCAGCGTGCATTGCAACACCTGATTAATGAAGCCAGCTGCGTTTATCGTCTGCATACTCTCACTGCAGTTGTATCGCTGGAAAACGGCGCTTCCCAGCATATGCTGGAAAAAGCCGGATTCGAAGTGTCGGAAACGTTGCCTGAGTATTCATTGGTGGGGGAGCGAAGACTTGATTGCGTGGTTTATAAGCGCTCAATAGGCTAGGCATCATGGGGAAGAGCAAGCCAGCCTCGCTTAGCTAAAAGCAATCTTTCACCCCTATTTTGTAAGATAACTCTTACATGTGTAAGCCATATCTTACAAGCGTGTAAGAGATCTCTGTCACTTGCCCTGAAATGGCTCTGTAAGGGTTGCTATTCGCATTGGCATCGCTATCCTAATCCGCTCTTATTAGCAGGTGACGATCCAAGGAGCGGAGCGATGTCAGATAATACGGGCCTGCAATTTAACCTGGCTCTACCTGGGGCTAATGACACCGCCGTGGTGCGCTTTACCCATCGCGAATTTACCCTCTCCGTTGATTTTGCCAGCCGTACTCATGATTTGTCGCCCAGCGACTGTCTGGATCAGGACGCTTGGCGAAAAAATCATTGAAATGAGATATGTCGTAACGCGCTTTGGGCTTGTGGCACACGCCGCTAGCCAGCAGGCTTAGCCCACTTTTTCCTTTAGGCGCGGTAGTTCAAGATAAATGTTTAACACCCAACCTAAAGAAGTTAAACAGCGCCATGCTCGGCAACCAAATCGGCCGATCACCGCATCTTCGTCGAGGTGTATGCCGAGGAAGCAGCACGTTCCGCCTGAAGTGCCGGGAGTGCAGCAGCCAGCGCGCTCAGCGATAGTGCATCAATAACCCAGTATTGGAGAGTACATCAATGAGTGAAAAAGAAGTCAGCACAAAAGAAGAGAAAGCCTTAGTTGAAAACATTGATTTCGAGTGTCCCTCATGCAGCTCTTGTTTCTGCGAGGAGTCACCATGGATTGCCGACCTTTTGAAAGCCAATAAGGCTACTTGCCCAGATTGTGAAGGTGAGTTGCTGATTGGAACTGAAGACAAGGATCGCCTAGCGGGTGTTATGAAGAAAAGAGAGCGATTCGGGAAGGCGATGGTTGTCTTTATGCTGCTCTACACCATCGGGGGTCTAATTGTATCTCTCTACTTTGGCGGACTTGGTTTTATTCTTTATATGCCCGTCGGTCTTGGAGTTTTCGGTTTGTTGAAGGTGCTCGTTGATAATCAGCCTGATTTGACTATCAGTCTGAATCAAGCCTGATAATGGTCATGCTGTTTATTTGGTCTAGGGTTAGCCTGTATGTTACAAGCGCGGCTGGTTTTTTTATGATGTTAATGTTATGTCTTTTTTGGTTTAGGATATGCTATGAATAGTCGTATGCAGGTGCAAGTAAACGCGCTTCAAGAAAGTAAAATTTCCACATTTTCTCTACGCGACAATATTTTCTATCTTTTAAACTATTCACCCAGCAATAGCCGCACGGATTTGAAGCAACGATTACGGCATAATGTTCAGCAATCCTACTTAAACGCCGAGGAGGCTAACACGATTGAGTCTATTCTAGTAGATTCAGGTATGCGTTTAAAGGCAGAAGTGGCGTGGTTGCCAGGTGTTGCTTTTACCCAAGCCCTTCAGTTGGTTGAAGGGCAGCTTGATAAAGGTGCGCTGAGCGCATCATTAGCTAGACTTAATTTTTCGGTTCAAGATTTAACAACCGAAATTATGTTAATGCCTGATGCGTTAAACGATATTTTAGATGAGTGGCAGAAACTAAATAAGGCTGCTCTATTAGATAGTATCAACCAGCAGCGACGTTCCGGTCAATTCAGTGAAGTGTCATTGGCAGAGCTTGAAAATGCTCTAGCATGGCATGCTCAGTGCATTGCTCATGCGGTAGTGAATGCTTTTGAACAGCATGCTGATTCTATGCTCGGTAGTGCCTTGTTGGTGATAAGTGAAGATAATAAAATCGATATTGTTGGTAATGAAATAGCTACTTTATTGTTCGCTGTTTATCATAGTAAAGTTGCTGAAGAGCTAGCGGAATTAGAAGAAGATATTGAGTCTATGTCTAATGAAATTTATCAAACGGTTGGTTTAGAGAGAGGGTTGTCCTATGAGGACATAATGTCGAATGGGCTCATGGAGTCAGAAAAAAAGCTTTTTGAGTATGTTGCCATCACTGAAGATAAAGCTCGTAAGTGGGCGTCTATTGCTCAGCCATTAGTAGTGTTTCATAATCGAGCGGGCAGTCGTTTTGTTCCCCATGAACATTTAATGTGGCTTATTTCAGAGTGCTCTGCAAATTTTAGTTCATCAATTCGCCTTGTTACCAGAGATCTGAACGAACGCTTGGTTAATCTAGCGCTAGAAGTAGCCTCGGGTGCACCTGATGCATTGGATAGTGCACATTTGATACAAGAACTCCATGTGTATATGACTGAACCGTTAGCTAGCGATAAATATGAACCTAGCGCTATGCAACGAGGGGGAGGGCAACAAGATTTACTAAACGGTATTAGACAACATTATGCTCGCCTTGAAAAGGCAGGCAGCCCCATGGCGCTTAGTAATAATTTCTTCAGTGAATTTATCGAGTACTTGAAACAGAGCCCCTCCGAACAAGACCAATTGCAAGCGTGGCATACGCTTTTTATTATGGTAAACAGTCTTTTATTGGATCATGCAGAGTATGATCATGCTGCCTCACAGCTATTGTTGGTTGAACAGGCCTTTCCCTTAACTAGTGAGCCTGGGCGCCGCCTAAAGCAGTGGTGGTTAGCGTTTATTGAGGATGAAGTTATCAGCCTGCCGCCAGAGCAGGGTGGGCAGCCAATGCCTAAAACCTGCGCGGTTACTCAAGGTGAAACAGTGCTAGATAATGCTGAAACGACTCAGCACTCTACAACAACGACGCTACTCTCACGTTTTTCTGTTAAGAACATTTTGAAATGGTGGGAGTGGGTAATGCCTTCCAAAAAATAATGATTGCCAAAAGTAGAGCTGCTGCTAGCCACCCTTAACAGAGTTAGCCGTGCTATCTCCCCAACCGCAAAGACTCTTTACCCTCATGCGCGCGGGATCGTGAAAGTCGAGGGCTAGCAGTAATACCTGCGCTCCTATTGAACGTATCAAGAGCTACTAATGGCCTACTTTGGTAAGTCCAAACGGGTTGTACTAGCCTTATGTGGCACATTAATGATTCACGTTAAGCCAAACAGGAGGGTGAGACGATGCCAATGCTGAGCGTAGGAACGCAAAAGGGCACGCCGGTTGAGCTTTATTATGAAGTGCGCGGAGCGGGCAAGCCCGTTGTGCTGATTCATGGCTGGCCGCTGAGTGGCCGCTCGTGGGAACAGCAGGTGCCAGCGCTGGTTGAGGCGGGTTATAAGGTGATTACCTATGACCGCCGAGGCTTTGGCAGATCGACTCAGGCCGACGGTGGCTACGACTATGACACGCTAGCGCTAGATCTCAAGAAACTGATCGAGACGCTGGATCTTCACGATGCCACCCTGGTGGGCTTTTCCATGGGCGGCGGGGAAGTGGCGCGCTATCTTTCCAGTTACGGCACGGCGCATGTCCATAAAGCCGTTTTTGCTGCGGCGGTGCCACCTTACCTGTATAAAGCCGATGATAATCCTGAAGGCGGTCTTGATGATGCCACCATCAATCAGTTCCTTGAGGGTGTAAAAGATGATCGCCTTGCCTTTCTGGAGGAGTTTACCAAGAGCTTCTTTACCGCAGGCGAGCGCAGCGATTTAGTCAGCGAACCGAATCGCCAGTACCATCGCGATATTGCCGCCTTTGCGTCACCCCAAGCGACCTACGACTGTATAAAAGCCTTTAGCTACACCGATTTCCGCAAAGACCTGACCAAGATCGATATACCCACATTGGTGTTGCACGGCGACTCAGACGGCATCGTGCCCTTTGAAGTCAGCGGTAAACGGGCCCAGGAGCTACTGCCCAATGCGCAAACGCAAGTGATCAAGGGCGGGCCCCATGGTCTCAATGCTACCCATCCTGATGAGTTTAATCAGGCGCTGATTAGCTTTTTGAATGAATAACGTTCGAGAGTAAAAGCTACTAACAACAACGCCGCCCTAATGGCGACGTTGTTGATCTAACAAAGCTAATCAATGTTGCTAACCCTCTACCCACACCTCATCACCTTTAAACTTAATCTTCCAGGTACGTAGTTTGACGTTCTCATCTTCTAGGCACTGGCCATCTTCAAGCCGGAAGTGCTGCTTGTAGATTGGGGAGGCGACCACCGGCGCGCCTTTCAGGTCGCCGACAATGCCACGAGCGATCACATTGGCGTTAGAGAAAGGGTCATGGTGGTCGAGGGCATAGAGTGCGCCGTCCTTGCCGTTTTCCAACCCAGGCAAGTAGAAAATGGCGACCTGGGCGGAGCCGTCGGCGGTTTCCAGCCAGGCGGCGATGCCAGAGAACGCTACCAGATCATCTTTGGTACACACTTTTTGCCACGCCGTGTTGTTTTCAGAAGCCTCGCTGTCAGGGGTGTCTACCATATCCATCTCTTTTTTCAGTGCCGTTGCGGTCATGGGGTGCCTCGTTTTTATTCAGTCTCAGTCAGTGACAGTGCTTATCGTCGCTTAAGCAGGGCGTAGCTGGCCGCGCTCGGAGGTCATAATGATTGAGGGATCCGGGCGGTCGTCGTTGACGAAGCTGCGGAAGCGCTTGAGCTTCTCTGGGTCGCTGATGGCGTCGGCCCATTCGCACTGGTAGGTATCCACTACGCTTTGCATCTGGCGCTCCAGTTCGTCGTTGATGCCTAGGCTATCTTCCAGAATCACCTCTTTGAGGTACTCCAGGCCGCCATCGAGGTTTTCGCGCCACACCGAGGTGCGCTGCAGGCGGTCGGCGGTGCGCACGTAGAACATCAAGAAGCGGTCGATGGTGCGGTAGAGCTGCTCGTCGTCCAGGTCGGTGGCAAACAGTTCGGCGTGGCGCGGGCGCATGCCGCCGTTACCGCACACGTAGAGGTTCCAGCCGTTTTCGGTGGCAATAATGCCGATATCCTTGCTCTGGGCTTCGGCGCACTCGCGGGTGCAGCCGGAAACGCCGAACTTGATTTTGTGCGGTGAGCGTAGACCCTTGTAGCGGTTCTCTAACCAGATCGCCATGCCGACGCTGTCCTGCACGCCGTAGCGGCACCAGGTGCTGCCCACGCAGGATTTCACCGTGCGCAGCGATTTACCGTAGGCGTGGCCGGTCTCGAAACCTGCAGCAATCAATTCGCCCCAGATATCTGGCAGGTCTTCCAGGCGGGCGCCGAACAGGTCGATACGCTGGCCGCCGGTGACTTTGGAGTAGAGACTGTATTTTTTGGCCACTTCACCCAGCACGATGAGTTTGTCCGGGGTGATCTCGCCACCGGCAACACGCGGCACTACTGAGTAGGTGCCGTTCTTCTGCATATTGGCCATAAAGGTGTCGTTGGTATCCTGCAAGGGGATATGCGCCGCGTCGGTGATCGGCTCGTTAAAGCAGGAGGCCAGAATGGATGCCACGGCGGGTTTGCAGATATCACAACCCAAGTGGTGAGTGTCGGCATTGCCGTGTTTTGCGATCAGTTCGCTAAAGGTTTTAATGCCTTCAACGCGCACAATGTCGTAAAGCTCCTGGCGGGTATGGGCAAAGTGCTCACAAATCGATTTATCCACTTCCACGCCGCGGGCTTCCAGCTCATGATCCACCACGCTTTTAAGCAGCGCGGTACAGCCACCGCAGCCGGTGCTGGCTTTGGTGGCCGCTTTGACACCGCCTAGATCCACCGCGCCATCGTCAATAGTGGCGCAAATATCGCCCTTGGAGACGTTATGGCAGGAGCAGATAGTGGCAGTTTCCGGTAGCGCTCCAGGGCCGAGGGTGGGGGCTGCGCCGCTGCTTTGGGGCAGGATCAGCGAAGCGGGTTCATCGGGGAGCTCAATACGGTTTGAGTAGTACTGTAGCAGCGTGTCATAGACGCCGTTGTCGCCCACCAGCATGGCACCGAGCAGCTTTTTACCATCGCTGGAAACCACCAGCTTGCGATACTCCTGCTTGATGGGATCCAGGTAGCGGAACATCCGCGCGCCGGGGTTCTGATTACCGTGGGCATCACCAATCGAGCCTACGTCAACCCCCATTAGCTTAAGCTTGGTGCTCATGTCGGCGCCGCCAAACTGGGTGTCACCGCCGATCAGGGTTGATAACGCCGCTTTGGCCATCTGGTAACCGGGGGCCACCAAGCCAAAAATACTCTGGTTCCACAGTGCCACTTCGCCAATGGCGAGAATGGCCGGGTCGCTGGTCAGGCACTGGTTATCCACCACCACGCCGCCGCGCTCGCCAATCTCTAAGCCGCAGTCCCGGGCCAACTGGTCGCGGGGGCGGATGCCTGCCGAGAACACAATCAGGTCGGTTTCCAGCACCTTGTCGTCTTGGAAGACCATACGGTGGCGGCTGGCTTCGCCATCCTCAATACGCTGGGTGGCCCGTTCCAGAAGTACCTGTACGCCCAGCGCTTCGATTTTTTCGCGCAGTAGCTCGCCGCCTTCGTTATCCACCTGCATGGGCATTAGGCGCGAGGCGAATTCCACCACGGCGGTATCCAGGTTTAACCCGCGCAGAGCATTAGCCGCTTCCAAACCGAGCAGGCCGCCACCCACCACCACTCCAGTGGTGGCGTTTTCGGCGGCAGCGCGGATATCGTCTAGATCGTCCAGGGTGCGATACACCAAACAACCTTCTCGGTCATTACCGGGAATCGGCGGTACAAAGGGGAAGGAGCCGGTGGCCAGCACCAGGCGGTCGTAGGGGTATCGCCCTTGGTCGGTGATGACTTCTTGCTGGTCGCGGTCGATCTCAATCACAGCTTCGCTTGTGCGCAGTTCAACACCGCTGGTGGCGTAGTAATCCGCCTCGCAAAGGGCGAGCGAATCGGCATTGCGACCGCTGAAGTATTCAGATAGGTGTACCCGGTCATAGGCGCGGTGGCGCTCTTCGCCAAACACGGTGACCTGAAAGCGCTCAAGGGCGCCATTATCGACGAGCTGCTCGACCAGGTGGTGGCCGACCATGCCGTTACCAATAATAATAAGCTGCTGTTGGGTAGACATTTAAGCCGCCTCCGACGTTGAATGAGAAGAGTGTTTTGAAGAAGATTGTTTTGAAAAGTGTTCAGAAGAATCAGGGCTGTGTTGAGATGCTTCGCGTAGCACCTCGACATCAGCACCACCAAACAACAAGGCTTGGCGGTAAGCGTTGAGATCGGTACCTGCGAGCGCCTGCTCGAAGTACCAGGGGCCTTGGCTGGTGTCGCCGTAAAGCACCGCGCCTTCAATCTGGCCGTCGCGCAGTAGCAGGCGGCGGTAGTCGCCGCGCTCAAGGTCGTGGTAATTCAGCACTTCATGCTCGGCGCTGGCCTCGGTAGGGCCAAAAGCGTAGAGCGCTACACCACTGATTTTGAGTTTGGTGGCGCTCGGGGCATCCGCGTAGCCTTGGGTATGCGTGCCGCACAGCGTCGCGGCGAGCACCTCTACCTGTCGCCAGATTGGTTCCACCAGGCCGTAGGTGGTGCCCTCGAACTGGCAGCACTCGCCCAGCGCTGAGGCCGCCGGGTCGCTGGTGGTGAGCCATTCGTCCACCACAATAGCTCGATCTGTGCGCAGACCTGCCTGGCGGCCAAGTTCCGCATTAGGGGTAATGCCCGCGGCAACGATCACGCTGGAGGCGTTCAACTGGCGGCCATCGGCAAGATGCACCTTGGCGACCCGGCCCTGGCCGTCACTCTCTAGCCGCGCTAGCTGGGCGCCCGTGATGATCTGTAAACCGCGCTGAGAGAGGGTGTCTTTAAGCAGGTGCGCGGCGGTGGTATCCAACTGGCGGTTCATCAACCGCTCGCTGCGCTGAAGCACGCTAACGTTGTTACCGTTGCCACGCTTACGCAGCCCTTCAGCCGCTTCAAGACCGAGTAGGCCGCCACCAATCACGACAGCGTCGCCGCCGCGCTGAGCAATGCCCTCAAGTGCTTCGGCATCTTGCAGGTCGCGAAAGCCGTGTACGCCCTCAAGTTCAATCCCGGGAACATCGGGCAGCGCTGGGCGTGATCCGGTGGCGATGACCAAATGATCGTAATCAAACGATTGGCCGCTATCGGTGGACAACGTTTGGCTTGCGCGATCAAGCGTCTCGACCTTTTCACCCAGTATCAGGTTGACGCCCTGTTCGGCGTACCACGCGGTGTCGCGCAGCATAAGTGCATCCTGCTGCATTTCACCGGCCAGCAGTGGTGAAAGCAGAATACGGTTGTAGGCAGGGCTCGGCTCTGCGCCAATCACCGTGATGCGCTGGGGGCGTGTGGGCTGTTTTACCAAAGCCTCGATTAGGCGGTGGCTTGCCATACCATTGCCAATGATCACCAGATGGTCGTTTTGATGGTCGTTGGGCGAGCACCGGGAAGTGGTTTCCATGGGGGGCTCCTCTGTGTCTTTGCGGCTGCTTGAGCACCAAACAAAAAACGCCCCTGTCTCGCATCCCTTTGCAAAGCATTGCAAAAGTGTGCGTAACAGGGGCGTCGTTGCCCGATAGCGTTTTTTAAACGCGCGACAACCGCCATTGGCTGTCAGCTGATTAAAAATCTTACTCCGTAATAAGCAAGGAACTAGCCAACTGGCCATTAACCATCTTTTATATAATTATTTCAGTTGCTTAGGTTTGGTGGTTGGATTACTGGCGGCACGGCTCTGCGCATAGGCTGCACAGCGATGGTGCGAAAAGGGCGGTAGCGTGCACCCTCACATGCCATTTAACGTGCGTAGAGTGCTAAAAAGCGTGCCGCGTGATGATTCGTTGTTTTTTAACCATCTGTTTTTAAATAATTATTTTTAAATAGTGCGGTTTTCGGCTTGGCTCTTGCAGCTGTCAGGGCAATAAGTGAGTTAACAAGGGATAAGCGCTCATTGCTTGGCGATGGCAGCGAACAACTCCAAAGCCGTTAGAAAAATAACTCGCCGTTAGAAAATGTGTAGCTGTTAGTAAATCTTCATTTGTTTGAAGAGACTATTGTAAAGAGTAAGGCACCGATGAAGGTGCGCTGTGGCAACGACGTCCAGCCCTCTTCTCTTAATACGTTGATAGAGCGTATTAGAGAACGGGACTGGACGTTTTTTTATGCCTGGCGCTAATGAGCAACCCGAGGAGTAGCTATGACTCAGGCCAAAACCACATGCCCCTACTGCGGGGTCGGCTGTGGCGTGACGGCGACCGTTGAAGCGGGCACGCTGAGCGCTGTCGAGGGCGACCGCGAGCACCCGGCGAACTTCGGGCGGCTATGTGTCAAAGGGTCTGCACTACATGAAACCCTGGGCGAGCAGGGCCGCCTGACCCATCCTCGGGTCGATGGTTTTGAGGTCTCCTGGGATGCCGCCTTGAGCACCACCGCCGAACGCTTAAATGTCCTGCGCACTGAATATGGCAATCAAACAGTTGCAGCCTACCTTTCTGGTCAGCTGCTGACTGAAGATTACTACGTGGCCAATAAGCTGTTTAAGGGCTTTTTGGGCACACCCCATCTTGATACCAACTCGCGGCTCTGTATGGCCTCGGCGGTGGTGGGCTACAAGCGCGCCTTCGGTGCCGATGCGGTGCCGTGTAACTACGAGGATTTGGAAGAGGCGGAGCTGATCGTACTGGTGGGTTCCAACCTGGCCTGGAATCACCCGGTACTCTATCAGCGTATTAAAGTGGCTAAAGAGCGCAATCCGCTGATGCGCTTGGTAGTGATCGACCCTCGCGTGACCGACAGCTGTGAAATCGCCGACCTCTACCTGGGAATTAAGCCGGGCAGCGATGCTTACCTGTTTAACGGACTATTGGCGTGGATGGCGAAGCGCCGCAAGCTCGATACCCTCTACCTCGAACGCCACACCGAAGGCTTCGACGAGGCCCTGGAAGCCGCGCAGCAAACCGCGGGCTCAGTGGCGGAGGTAGCGGCTGCCTGTGATGTCGACGCCGAGCGACTGGAAACCTTCTACTACTGGTTCGCTAGCCAACTGCATGTGGTCACGCTCTACTCTCAGGGCGTTAATCAATCCGCCAGCGGTACTGATAAATGCAATGCGATTATTAACTGCCACCTGGCGGGCGGCAAAATCGGCTTGCCGGGGGCGGGGCCGTTCTCGATTACCGGACAGCCCAACGCCATGGGTGGCCGAGAAGTGGGTGGGCTGGCCAACCAGTTGGCGGCGCATATGGATTACCACACCCCTGGCGCTCTTGATCTGGTCAGCCGCTTCTGGTCTACCGACAGCCTGACGCCGACCCTGCCGGAAGGGCCAGGCTATAAAGCCGTGGAGCTGTTTGAAGCCATTGAGCAAGGCGAAATAAAAGCGCTCTGGGTGATGGCCACCAATCCAGCCATCAGCCTGCCTGATGCCGCACGGGTGCGCACCGCGCTGGAGAAGTGCCCGCTGGTGATCGTTTCCGAGTGCGCTGCCCATACCGATCTGCTGCCCTACGCCGATATTGTGCTGCCCGCCTCGGGGTGGTCGGAAAAAGAGGGCACCGTGACCAACTCCGAGCGGCGTATCTCCCGTCAGAGGGGCATGTTGCCACCGCCGGGTGAAGCTCGCCACGACTGGTGGATAATATGTGAGGTGGCAAAACGATTGGGCTTTGCCGAGGCATTTAACTACACCCACCCTTGGGAGATTTTCGACGAGCACGCAAGGCTCTCGGGGTTTGAAAATAACGGTGCGACCGGCAGCCCAAAACGGCTGTTTGATATTTCGGGATTGGTGGGCCTGGGCCGGGATGGCTACGACGCCTTGGCGCCCATTCAATGGCCGGTCACAAAGGCCGCCCCCCATGGTACGGCACGGCTGTTTGAGGATGGCGAATTTGCCACAGAGAATGGTCGCGCCAAGCTGCTGGCGATCCATCCCCAAGGGCCTGAGCAGTCGCTGAGTGCCGCCTACCCGCTACGGTTGAATACCGGCCGAATACGCGATCAGTGGCACACCATGACCCGCACCGCGCGCTCGCCGCGCCTAATGAATCACCGCGCCGAACCCTTTATGGATGTGCACCCGGATGATGCCCATAGCGTCGGTGTCACCGATCAGGGGTTAGCGGTGCTAACCGCCGCGAAGGGCGAATTTCGTGCTCGGGTACGGGTCTCCCACGCCCAGCGCCGCGGTGAGGTCTTCGTGCCCATCCACTGGACGGACTGCTTCACCCAGCAGGCCAGAAGCAGCGCGCTGATCGACAGCATTATCGATCCGCTCTCCGGTCAGCCGGAATCGAAGCACGGCGCCGTGGCGCTGGCGCCTCTGGCTACTGATTGGCAGGCTACTCTGCTGGTTGCCGAAGGGGGAACGGAGCCAACACCCTGGTGCAGCAGCGCCTACTGGACACGTATTCCCATGCGTGGCTGCCAGCGTTGGCAGCTCGCCCATACGCAGCCGGTTAATGACTGGCTGGCGCAGTTGAGAACCTGGCTGCCTGGTGACGTATCGGTCGTCAGCCAAGACCCCTCTAACGGACGCCTGCGCGCCGCCTGTGTGGAAAACGGTCAGTTGCGCTGGTGGCTGATGGTCGGCCCGCCCAACGAGTTACCGGGGCTGGCGTGGCTGGAAGCGCGTTTTAACGAGACGGTGCTGAGCGATACCCACCGCCGCCGACTATTAGCCGGCTGTGACGACGGCGCCGCGGATACCGGCCCGGTGGTATGCAGTTGCCACCAAGTGGGCCAAGCCACCATCGTCCATGCTATCCGAGAGGGCGACACCAGCGTAGAAGCGTTGGGGGCCAGGCTCGCCTGCGGCACCCAGTGCGGTAGCTGTATTCCCGAATTGAAATCACTGATTGAAGAGGAGCGGCCCAATGCCCGCACTAAGCAACCCCTTGCTACTGAAGTGGTTTAACGCCTTTATGCGGTTTTCACACCGCGCGCTTACGCCGTTGGTTCCGCACGTTTCCGACATACGTTTGCCACTACGTGGCGAGTGCCGTGCCGGGCAGGTCTACCTGGTTGGTGCAGGCAGCGGCGACGCGGAGCTGTTAACCCTCAAGGCTGCACGCCTACTTATGCAGGCGGACGCCGTGGTGTATGACCGCTTGGTAGGTGATGACGTGCTGGCGCTGATTCCTAGCGGCAGCGAGCGCTACTACGTGGGGAAAGCCCGCGGCCATCACAGCGTACCGCAAGCTGAGATCGGCGAGCTGATGGTCAAACTCGCCCGGGAAGGTAAGTCGGTAGTGCGCCTGAAGGGCGGCGACCCAGCGGTGTTTGCGCGGATGGGCGAGGAGCTGGATGCCCTGGCTGCCGCCCAGGTGCCCGCGGCCATAGTGCCGGGGATTACCGCGGCCTCTGCCGCCGCTGCCTGTATGGGCATTCCCCTCACCGATCGCGGCCATGCGCAGCAGCTGCGCTTTGTGACTGCCCAGCTCTGCCGCGAAGACGGTACGCCGGATTGGGCATCGCTGGCGCGTAAGGATGAAACCCTGGTGTTTTATATGGGGCTTTCCAAAGTGCGTGCGATTTGCCACGGCCTGCGCGAAGCGGGTCTGCCGGATGAGTGGCCGATCATGCTGGTGGCTAATGCCAGCCAGCCAGAGCAGCAGTCACTGGTGGGTTCACTGGCGGATATGCCTGAAAAACTCGCCGCAACCCCCTTGCCATCTCCCTGCTTGATTGTGGTGGGCAGCGTGGTGCAAAGAGTTGTCACAACGCCCGCTACCCTAGCCACCCATGTTTGCTCTGCACAGCACACCACGCCTTAACGGCAGTGTTTGCGGTGCGCGTTTTACGCTTCTGACCCTGCTGTCCCTTGAGATCCACAACAAAGGAAACGCTCTTTATGTCCTACTTATTGCCTGCCGAATTTGCCACCAAGATGGTCGATGCTGGCGAAGCCAAGCTGCATATGTCTACCCGCGATGCGCTGATTCGCGCCTTTATGGCGGGAGCCATTTTAGCCATTGCGGCGGTGTTTGCGGTGACCGTGGCGGTGCAAACTGGCTACCCGATTGTCGGCGCTATTCTGTTTCCCGTGGGCTTTTCGATACTCTATCTAATGGGGTTTGATCTGTTGACCGGGGTGTTTGTGTTAACCCCGCTGGCGTGGCTGGATAAGCGGCCTGGGGTGACGATTAATCGTATTCTCAAGCACTGGGGCATTGTGTTTATCGGTAATTTTGGTGGGGCATTAACGGTCGCCTTTCTCATGGCGATTGTGTTTACCTACGGCTTTAGCACCGAACCCAGCGAAGTGGGGCGGGTGATTGGTGAAGTAGGTGAAGGGCGCACCGTGGGTTACAAAGAGTATGGGGCCGGCGGCATGGCGACGATTTTTATTCGCGGCGTACTGTGCAACTGGATGGTATCGCTGGGGGTTGTAGGCGCGATGATCTCCACCACGGTGAGCGGTAAGGTGATTGCCATGTGGATGCCGATTATGCTGTTCTTCGGCATGGGCTTTGAGCACTCGGTGGTCAACATGTTCTTGTTCCCCTCCGGGCTGATGATGGGCGGTAACTTCTCGATCATGGATTACCTGATCTGGAACGAAATTCCGGTAGTGCTGGGTAACTTGATCGGTGGTTTGGCGTTAACGGGTCTCACGCTCTACACCACTCACGTGCGTACCGCGCCGCAAAAAGCCCTATGATTTGATAGGCAGCAGTTTGTCATTCACCAAGCCTTCGCTCCGGCGGGGGCTTTTTTTAGGGGAAGCATAATGGCAGCGCTGACCATTTCGCTCGGCCAGCACTCTGATAAAGGGCGCAAACCAAGCAATCAGGATTTTTATGGCGCTTATCTGCCCAGTGAACCCCTGCGTGCCACCAAAGGCATTGCGGTTGCGCTAGCCGATGGGATCAGCAGTAGCGAAGTGAGCCGGGAAGCGAGCGAAGCGGCAGTAGGCGGGTTTTTAACAGACTACTACGCCACCCCAGCCACTTGGGCGGTTAAAACCTCGGCCCAGCGGGTACTGCAGGCCACCAATGCCTGGCTTTATGCCCAAACACGGCAGAGCCAGTACCGCTACAACCTGGATCGTGGCTATGTGTGTACCCTGAGCGCGCTGGTGATTAAGTCCACCACCGCCCATCTGTTTCACGTAGGTGATAGCCGTATCTATCAGCTCTCTGGCAACACGCTGGAGCCTCTGACTGAGGATCATCGTTTCTGGGCCTCCCGGGAAGTCAGTCATTTAAGCCGCGCCATGGGGGCCAGCCAGCACCTGGAGCTGGATTATTCCTCGGTACCGCTGAGTGTCGGCGACGTGTTTGTACTTACTACCGACGGTGTGTATGAGTGGCTGACCGGCGCTGAAATGGCTGCACTCATTCACGCCCATTGGGGCGATCTCGATGCGGCGGCTGAGGCGCTAATCTCTGCCGCTATCGATAATGGCAGCGACGATAACCTCACCGTGCAAATTGTGCGCATTGATTCGCTGCCTGAGCACCACGCTAATGAGCTCTACGCGGCGCTGAGTACACTGCCGTCACCTTCTGAACTGCGCCCAGGAAGCGAGCTGGACGGCTACCGCATTGTGCGTCAACTGCATGCCAGTAGTCGTAGCCATGTCTACTTGGCGGAAGAGATAGAGAGTGGCGAAAAAGTCGCGCTGAAAACGCTTTCGACTGAGCTAAGCCAAGACCCTGCAAGCATTGAACGGTTCGTGCGCGAAGAGTGGATTGCCCGGCGTATCGCTAATCAGCACGTGCTCAACGCCCCCGCCCAAGCACGCCCCCGCCACTCCCTTTACACCGTATTGGCGTATATCGAAGGGCAAACCCTCACCCTGTGGATGCGCGACCATCCTCAAGCTGAATTGGCCAGCGTACGCCCCATCGTCGAGCAGATCGCCAAGGGGCTGCGCGCCTTTCATCGCCTGGAAATGCTCCATCAGGATTTGCGCCCCGACAACGTCATGATCGATAGCCACGGCACGGTAAAGCTGATTGATTTCGGCGCTGCCAAGGTGGCGGGCATTGCCGAAGAGGTTAATGCGGCTAGCGACGATATTCTAGGCACCGCCCAGTACACCGCGCCGGAGTATTTTCTGGGTGAAGGTGGCACGCCCCGTTCGGATCAGTACTCCCTGGCAGTGATTACCTATCAGATGCTAACCGGCACGCTGCCCTATGGCACCGAGGTGGCCAAAACCCGCACTCGGGCAGCGCAGCATAAGCTTGCCTACCAATCGGCGCTTAGCGAGAACCGTGAACTGCCTGCCTGGGTAGATGAGGTGCTCAAAAAGGCCCTTCATCCCAATCCTCACAAACGTTTTCCGGCCCTTTCGGAGTTTATTTTCGAGCTGCGCTCGCCAAGCCAAGAAATGCTTAAACGCGCGCAGTTACCGCTGCTGGAGCGTGACCCGGTGCTGTTTTGGCAGGGCGTGTCGCTGATCCTGACGCTAGTGGTTATCTTCCTGCTAGTGCGTTGATAGCACCGAGGCCGATCAAGAGATAATAAAGAAGGGGGTTGAAGTGGGGCATTGACCGCCCCATGTTAGTTAACACGCTATCAATAGAAAAGGATGTTAATGATGCAGAATGTAATGCCTAACCCCGGCTTCGGCACCTTTCGCCTGGAAGGCGATACGCTTAAGCAAAGTATCCACGCAGCGCTTGAGGCCGGTTACCGGCACATCGACACAGCACAGTTTTATGGCAATGAAAAAGAGGTAGGGGAGGCGATTCGCGACAGCAGCGTGCCACGCAGCGATATTTTCCTAACCACCAAGGTGTGGTTCGACAACCTTGAACCTACAACACTCAAAGCCAGCGTGGACGAAAGCCTGCAAAAATTAGGCACCGATTACGTTGACCTGCTGCTGATCCACTGGCCCTCCCCAGAGGATGAAGTACCAATGGTCGATTACCTAATGGCGCTGAAAGAGGTCAAAGCCGAGGGTAAGGCGCGCAATATTGGTATTTCCAACTTTACCATCGCCCAGGTGGACGAAGCGGTTAGCATTCTAGGCAAAGGTGAGATTCTTACCAACCAGATTGAAGTTCATCCCTTTTTACAGAACCGTAAGCTAGCGGATCACTGCGAGCAGCAGGGAATCCAGGTCACCGCCTTTATGCCGTTAGCTGTGGGCAAGGTTATGGACGACCCGACCCTTAAGCAGATTGCCGACGCACATAACGTCACGCCCGCACAAGTTGCCCTTGCTTGGGTCAAACAGCGCAATATGATTACCATACCTTCATCGACCAAGGCGCATAATATCCAAAGCAATATGGCCGCCTTTGATTTGGTGCTAAGCGACAGTGAAATGGCGGAAATCGCCCAGTTAGATCGTAAAGAGCGTATTGCCAGCCCTGACTTTGCACCCGCTTGGGATGAGTAAGGGAGTCAATAAGAGGCGCTTGAAACGACAACCGATGAACTTCAATGAACAGTTTTTGTCGTAGTGGATGCCTGCCCAGGCAGGCATCTTTAAGTAAACGGAGAAGATGATGAAACAGCGCAAGATCAAAGATAACGCGTTAAAAGCGCAGCTGCGAACGCCGATGTTTAAAATGCAGCAGCAAACCCCGAAAAAAGGTAAAGGCAGCTACTCCCGTAAAGGACGTAACTCCCTGGGAGGGCATCGCCAAGCTGCCTAACTCGGCGTTTTGGCGATGCCTTCCCCAGGCATCTCTGCGCAGTATCCCCCATATTGTGCAGACTCCCATCAGTTTGGCCGATCCAATGGATCGGCTTTTTTTATTGTGCGCCAGGCATGGCACGCAACTGAAAACGCCCCGGCCACTTCCTGTGACCGGGGCGTCGGCTACGCCAAACTACTCCCGCAGTGGGGACATTTCTCGTAGGCGTCGCGGGTTTCAGCCTGAAGGCGCTGGTTGCGCTGGCTTGGCTCCTCTACGCCGTGAATGGATACTAGCTGGCCCTGCTCCCAGCGTAGGCCAATATCTTTCAACAGGTGCGGGTCATGAAAGCGCGGATCTTCGTAAAAGCGCCGCTGGTTACGATAGTGAGTGAAAGCGCTGAGTAGTTTGCGGGTCATTGTTGCGATTGCCATGGGGCGGTCTCCTGGGTTAGGAGGCCGGGCAACATCGCGATCAGGGAGTCTCAAAGGTAACGATAAAACAACATGGCCGCGACACCTGCCGCGGCCAGTTTTCTCATTACATCTCTGGCGCGCGACAACAACAAGCTGATACCGCATTATTAATAATGCGATGCAGCTTATTCATTCGTGTCGCGGGGATTTGCCGGCGCATGATGAGGTCTCTGAGAATTATTACGTTAAGAAAATTACGTTAATCAAATTCTGGTTAATAAAACCAAGCTTCCTTTTAAAGGCAGCTTTTATCTTTTAACCGATGCTTATATGAGCGTCAAGTCTAGATGCCATCTAGTTAGCGACATGTGCTATAGAGGTGGTTTGGCAGGTCTCCATGCGATACCCCGACTGGTAAACGCTGCGCAGACGCAGGCCGTGCCGTCCATCCAACTCCAACTTACGACGTAGGCGGCTTACATGGGTATCTACGGTTCGCGTTGAAACGTCCCCTTTGATACCCCATACCAACTCTAATAAATGCGCACGGGTAATCAGTTCACCGATTTTTGAGAAGAAGAGCGCCGCTAATCGATACTCACGCTCGGTTAAATCAACGGCGTTGCCCGCAACACTGATGTAGTGCTCTTCGGTGTGCAGAGTAAAGGTGTCGGGACAGGCGGGTGCTGGGCGAGGTGTGGCATATCCAGACCGTCTACCTAGTGCGCTTACTCTGGCAATAAGCTCACTGGGGCGCAGGGGTTTCGCAAGGAAATCGTCGGCACCCTGTTCGAGCGCTTTAACGACGTCGTCTTCACCCTGGCTAGCGGTAATAAACAGGATTGGCCCGCGCCAGCTGTCATGTTGGCGCAGGTGGGCAACCACATCCATGCCGTCACTGTCGGGCAACCACCAGTCGATAATCAAAAAATCAAATGATCGTTGCTGGGTCGCGCGACGCAGCTCGTTGGCGCGGGTAAATAAAGAAACCTGATGGCCTGCCGTGAGTAGACACTGCTCAATAAAAGCCTGCTGATCAATATCATCTTCAAGTACGCCAATATGCATGGTGATCCCCTGTATTACCGTCTTATAAGCGTCACACGCGTAGTAGCTACAAACTCATGCGTTAAGTTTAGTTGATGATGGTGCGTTGACACAAAGGTTCACAGTTTGTCCGCAGACGGCCGATATATACTGCTTGCACTCTTGATCGCTCATACCGAGGTGCAGCTTAATGCGTGGTTCTTTGGTTTCTAAAAGCAAGGTTTTAATCGCCGCAGTGGGGCTTGCCTTGCTGTCGCCGCCCCTGGCTAGTGCGCTGGAAGTACCTGAAGGCCCGGTGATATTGGTAGTGAGTGGAAAGGTGGGGCAGACTAATGTGGGTGACGAAGCCCATTTTGATAAAGCGATGCTAGCAAGCTTAGGGCAGCACGAAACGATTACCCGTACGCCCTGGCACGACGGTGTGATTGGCTTCTCTGGCCCCTTGGTGCGAACTATTCTGGAAGCCGTCGGTGCCGAAGGGGAGGATATTCGTGTGGTAGCGTTGAATGAGTACGCCGCGACAGTGCCCATCAGTGATTTTGAGAATTACGATGTCATTCTTGCCATGCAGGCAAACGGTAAAGCGCTGCGAATTCGCGACCAGGGGCCGCTGTTTGTCATCTACCCCTTTGACCAGCACCCCGAGCTGCTAGATGAAGAGATATTTTCGCGCTCTGTGTGGCAGGTGGCGCGCATCGACGTTAAATAAAATAATCGGACAATTGCCATGCTGGCCTTATTGAAGTTCTATTTCTCCCGCAGCACCAGGGTCGCTACATTCTCAGCGATCCTTTTTTTTCTTTCAGCGTTAACCACCGGTGGTGTTATTTATAACCGTCAGCATGCGTTGGAGAACCGCCTGCTCGAAAACTTATTATGGGCCGGGTATCAGTTTGATCGAGAGGTGCGCGAATTGCGCCTCTCGCTATTCGAAACGAGTGCAGGGAACGCTACGGTTGATGACGTGTTGCTGCGTTTTGAAATTCTCTTCAGCCGACAGTCACTTTTTTTTAAAGGTGAAATAGGCAAAATCGTGGCGGAACTTGAGGATATTGAGGCGGTCATTCAACAAACTCAAATCCGCATTTTAGAGATGGATACCCTGCTCGAAAAGGTATGGGACAGCCCCACCCAGTTAAATAGCGAGTTAACGGCTACCCTCCTACAGCAAACGGCGGAGCTACAGCAGCTCACCGGAAACATTTTGATCGAAACCAACGCCCATGTTTCCCATCTACATAGTGAAGAACACCGCGCATTGACGCGTCTCTACGGATTGGTGCTGTTGCTTATTGTCCTGTTAATGTTTTCAGGTGGCATGCTGGTTCGCGCGCTGATTATGGAAAGCCGTTCAAGTGATCAGAAGGCACAAGCATTAGAAGCCAAGGGTAAAGAGCTGAACGAGGCCGCCAAGCAAGCAGAGAAAGCGAGCCTGGCAAAATCTGAGTTTATGGCGGTGATGAGCCATGAAATTAGAACCCCATTAAATGGCGTCGTAGGTATGGCGGATTTGTTAAGCGAGGAGGTTAAAACAACAAGTGCGAAGACTTATCTAGCGGCGCTTAAGCGCAGTGCAGAGAGCCTACGCGCGGTGATCAACGATATTCTCGACTACACCAAAATTGAGTCGGGGCGCCTCGACCTGGATGCTCAGCCGTTTGATCTTCACCAATGTATTGACCAGCTTTGTGAGAACTACACGCTTCGCGAGCCGAAGGCAAAGGTCTCCTTCAGCTACGCTATTGATCCCGCTTTACCCCGTTATGTGATGGGTGACGTCGCTCGGTTACGTCAAGTCATGATGAATTTAATCAATAATGGCTTAAAGTTTACCGAAGAGGGTTTCGTTAAATGCCAGGTAAAACCACTGGGAGACGATAATATTCTCGTCGAGGTGCATGATACTGGTTGTGGAATCGCGGAAGCGGATCAAACGCAACTCTTCTCGGCGTTCTCGCAAGTGGATACCTCCATGGCGCGGCGTCACGAAGGAACTGGGCTTGGGCTGGCGATCTGTAAGCGTTTAGTCGAGGCCATGCAGGGGAAGATAGGCGTTAATAGCCAGCAGGGACTTGGTAGCCGATTTTGGTTTATTGTTAGAATGCCGGAAACTGAACCGTTGGCGGTATACCAAACCGGTGAAAACTCGCTTGCACTCACTGCCGAGCACCAAATTTTAGTGGTTGAGGATAACCCGTTAAACCAGACGGTTGCCCGCGTTATGCTTGAACGCCTTGGCCAGCAGGTGACTATCGCAGAGAACGGTCTGGAAGCACTCGAACAGCTGAAAGTGGATCATGGCAGGTTCGGTTTGGTCTTAATGGATATGCAGATGCCCAAGCTGGATGGGCCCGAAACCACCCAGCGCTGGCGTGATTACGAAGCCGTGCATCAATTACCCCGGTTGCCGATAGTGGCGATGACGGCCAATGTGATGCCTGAGCACCGCGAATGCTGTATGCAAAGTGGTATGGACGATATGATCCATAAGCCCTTTACGCGGGATGAACTGTATCAGGTCATCAGCCGTTATCTCTCTAATGACGAAATCTTAGCACCTGAGGGTATTTACGTTCACTCGACCAAAGGCTCTGAGTCATGGAGTGACACCGTTGGGGCTGTTCAGGTGCTCGATAAGCGTCTTTGCGAAGAGCTGAAAAGCACCTTTGAACCTAGTGCGTTGGGTGCGCTGCTGAACACGTTTTTAACGCGACTTGTTGAGCGTAGTGCCCGCCTTGACGCTTACTGGCAGTCAGAGAATCGTCAAGCCTTGTGCCAAGAGGCGCATTCGCTGAAAGGTGCCGCTTCCTCTCTCGGCTGTGCTGCCATTGCTGAGCAAGCAAGCCAATTGGAGCAAGCAGCGCTAGAAGCCCCATTGAATGAATTGGCTATCTATCTGGAGCGTTTAGTCGCTCTTCAGGACACTACTCAGCAGGCTTTAGAGCAAGAAAGTATGCTCGTTTGATGCGTCATGGGGGCGGAGGGAGAGTACTCGCGTAACCAGGCGTTGAAAGCGTCAGCGGTTAAAGGATGAGCGATAGAGTAGCCCTGCCCAACCGTACACCCAGCTTCAACCAGCAGGGTGTACTGCGTGGGCTTTTCGATACCTTCGGCGACTACCGTCAGCCCCAGGCGCTTGCCTAAGTCGATAATTGACTCTGTGATCACCAGGGCTTCTTGATCCTGGTCGATCAGTGAGACAAAACTACGGTCAATTTTTAGCTCGCTGAAAGGCAGCCGATAGAGCTGTGTCAGTGATGAGTGACCGGTACCAAAATCATCTAACGCCAGTTTGCAGCCCCGTTGCCGCAACGCTTTGAGCACGTAGCAAGCGTAGCTCAAACACTCAACCCCGGCCGTTTCGGTGAGCTCCAGGGTGATCTTACTAAGAACAGCCTGGTGCTCTTGGGTGAGTTGATCAAACACTTCCAGAACGCCCTCTGCCTGAATAAAGGCCGCCGGTATATTAATCGAGATGTTTAAGTCCCACCCTTGCGACCGCCACTGGGCTTGTTGCTTCATGGCAAGCTCAATAACGTACCAAGTTAGCGGCAGAATCAGACCGTTTTGCTCTGCTAGAGGAATAAAACTATCGGGGTAGAGCACGCCACGTTGAGGATCTTGCCAGCGCACCAGTGCTTCAACGCCAATGACCTGACCTTGTTGAGTGCCTTGCTGGAGGTTTATTTGGGGTTGAAAAGCTAGAAATAGCTGTTGTTCACGTATGGCCTTCGCCAACTCATCGCCCGTAGGCGCTTTGGGCGCTTTTTTTAATGGCCCAAGGAATGTCGTTAGACCGGTGAGCAGCTTGGATTTAGATAGGAAACCTAGCATTTTCAAGCCTTTTGCTTCACCTGCTGCAAGAGCATGAGCGGCAGTTTCTTCCGTGCAACTACTAATTAATAAAATTGAAGCGTTTAAGCGTAAATCATACAAATATTCCAGAATATCAAAGCTGGTAAACTCACCTAGATCGATATCAAGCAAGATCAGCTCGACATTGAGCAGGTCAGGTTGGCGCACCAGCTCGCCCAAACTACTTGCCGTCATCACCTGATAACCGTGCTGGCGTAATAGCATTCTGCCCAAGAGTTGGACGTTACAATCATCATCAATAATTAAAGCATCAGACAGCATACGTGTACCTTTGATGATTACGATGAGCGGCTTTGGTTAGACAAAGCGCTTGCTAAAATGGATACGCATTATATAAGTCGGTAATAAACCTTCCTTGGGCTCAGCGTAAGCCCAAGGAAGCATCAAGAATTCTAAGGGAGATCGCTTAGAACGACTCCCACTCAGGTTGCTGTGAGCTCGGTATACGACGCGGGGCAGCAGGCGTAGGCGAGGGCTTATTCGTCGTAGAGGCAAGGGCTGCTTTAGCAAGGGCTGGTTGCTGGTGGGTATTACTGAGCTTGAACGCCCCCACTAGCACACCCAGCCGGTCGGCTTGCTCTCTTAGCTCCGCCGCTGCAGCGCTGGACTCTTCCACCATGGAGGCATTGTGTTGGGTCATACTATCCAACTCGTTGACCGCGTCGTTGACTTGCCCTATACCCACACTCTGCTCTTTTGCACCGGCGCTAATTTCGGCAATTACATCGGCTACGCGCTCGATGCTTTTCACCATCTCCTGCATAGTGACGCCAACTTGCTTCACCTGGTCAACACCGGATTTTGTGCGACTTAATGAGGTATTGATCAGCGTGGCAATATTTTTGGACGCATCACTGGAGCGGCTGGCCAAGATACGTACCTCTTGGGCGACCACCGCAAAGCCCCGACCATGCTCACCTGCTCGGGCGGCCTCTACCGACGCATTCAGCGCCAGGATATTGGTTTGAAAAGCAATACTGTCAATTAGGCTGACGATATTACTGATTTCAGATGACGAGTCATTAATGGTATCCATGGTTTGCTCAACGCTGTGCATGGAGTGCAAGCCCTGCTGAGCGAGGTCGCGGGTTGAAAGCGCCAGTTGGTCGGCCTGCTGGGCAGAGTCGGAAGCGTTGCTCACCACTGCCGCGATTTGTTCCATCGACGCAGAAGTTTGCTGCAGGTTGGCCGCAGCCTGCTCTGTGCGGGCCGCAAGCTCCTGGCTGCCTTTGGCTATTTCACTTGATGCATGTTGAAGGCTAACGGTGCTGCTGCTAACGGATTGAAGCGTATCATCAATGCGTTTAATAAAAGCATTGAACTGCTGTGCCAGTTCGCCGATTTCATCGCGGCGCTGGCTGTTAATACGGGCGGTTAAATCGCCATCACCTTCGGTGATCTCTTTTATCCGTCCGCTAATCTGGCGAATAGCCCGTGACATCATTAACGGCCCCAATAGTGCAATAAGTGTCGCCGTAATAAAGATGATTAAAGCGATAATAATAGTGGATGTCTGTTGTACTTGAATTCTGTCGACGACGGCTTCTTCTGCTTGGTAAGTAGCGGTTTCAACATTTACTCCCGAGAGGTCGTAGACATCCCGAAGCGTATTGAACCGATCTAGTGAAGAGCCCGCTAACAGGTTTAAAGCCTGGTTAGTATTACCATTCTGGTGTAGTTGAAAAACTCGCGTGGCCTCTTGTTTCCAGTCATTATAGAGCGTTTCGAAATTAGCGAGTTGGGTGGTTAGCTCTGGGTAGTTCTGCATTAGTTCGGCATACTGACTCATACGGTCGTAAGCTTGCTGAGCATTTTCCTCAAAGTCAGCGATTAGCGCTGATGCCCGCTCCGAGTTGGGGTCGGATAGCAGGTACTCGATCTCAGCTACCCGTGCTTGGTAAAGGTCTCTATCCGCATTGAGTACGGTAGAGGTGGCAGGGATATAATTGTTAATAAAAGTGTCTAGACGGCTTTTCACCATATTAACGAGCAGCGCATCGGCGATCACAATGACCAGTAGTGATAATGCAACGCTAATAAAGGCAATCGCATACTTAACTTTTATCTGATGGAGGCGGTTCATAGGTGCTACTCCTGTAGTGAAAAGCCTATAGGAGCACACTACCTTTAAAGTATTAGTATGGTCGATAGCTTTGTGACGTTTGTCACTTTTGTTCACGTTCTGTATTTTAAGTGGCTATACAACTGGTTAATAGTAGTTGTAATAATAACGATTAATGTTTAGGTGGTTATTTGTAACCTGCCGCCTGTAGGTGAAATAGCTTGGCATAACGACCTTCCGCTGCGAGCAATTCCTCGTGGGTGCCGCGTTCAATGATATGTCCTTGATCGATAACAAGAATGAGATCAGCGCTGCGCACAGTTGAAAAACGATGGGAGATCAGTATCGCCATTTTATCGCGGCTGTGCTCGCGAAAGCGGGCGAATATTTCGGCTTCTGCGGCGGCATCCATGGCGGCGGTGGGCTCGTCTAACACTAGAATATCAGCGTTTTCACGCATATATGCTCGGGAGAGGGCAATTTTTTGCCACTGCCCCCCGGAGAGTTCCTTACCATTTTTAAACCAGCGGCCAAGCTGGGTTTTGTAGCCGCTAGCCATGCGGGTAATAAACTCATCCGCCATACCGTGACGAGCGGCGTTCTGCCAACGTTCTTGGTCGTTAAAGGCATGGGTATCTCCGACGCCAAGATTTTCGCCCACCTGCAACTGATAGCGCACGAAGTCCTGAAAAATCACGCCGGTTCGCTCACGTAGTGCTTGGGTGCTCCAGTCCCGCAGATCGCTACCATCTAACAGAATTCGGCCCTGGGTTGGGTGATAGAGCCGCGTGAGTAGCTTGATCAGAGTGGTCTTGCCCGAACCGTTTTCACCTACTAGAGCCAGGCTCTGCCCAGGGCAGAGGTGCAGCGATATATCGTGGAGAACCGGATCTTGGAGAGAAGCATCGCCGCCAGGGTAAGAGAAGCTAACGTGTTCAAAGCGTAGCCCGTCGCCGGGCAGTGCCCCCTGAGTGAGCGTACCGTTCTCTCCCTCCACTGGTTGCTCCAGATACTCATAAAGATTGGAGAGGTAGAGGTTATCCTCATACATGCCGCTGATCGCGGTCAGGCTGGCGGATAGGGCGGCTTGGCCCTGTTTAAACACCATGAGGTACATGGTCATCTGTCCCAGGGTAAGTGCCCCGGCAATCGTTTCAATGACCACCCAGGCGTAGGCGGCATAAAAGGTTAACGTGCCGAGTAAACCGAGCAGAAAACCCCAGCTCTCCCGGCGCAAGGTTAGGCGGCGATCCTCAGCAAACAGCTTGGTAAATATATCCCGATAGCGTTTGAGAAATAGCCCTTCAAGGCCAAACAGTTTGACCTCTTTAATGCTATCTTCCCTTGCCAGTACCGTCTCTAAATAGATCTGCATACGGGTTTGCGGTGAGCGCCAGCGAAACAAACGGAAGGCATCGCCGGAGAATTTGGCCTCTGAGATAAATACCGGCAGGGCACCGGCCACCAAGATCAGCAGCGCCCAGGGGGAAAACTGCACCAGCAGCACGGCGAAGCTACCCAGCGAGATAGCATTTTGCAGCAAGCCGAAGGTTTTATTCACCAGGGCAAGGGGGCGCGTAGACGCTTCACGTCGCGCTCGGGTGAGCTGGTCGTAAAGCTCAGAGTCTTCAAACTGGCTAAGTGACAGCTGGCCGGCTTTCTCCAGGATCATCACATTGACCTTCTGCCCCAGCAGCGCACGCAGCAGCGACTGCTGGGCTGCAAGGCCCCGCTGAGCCAGAGCAATAAACCCAATAATCACGGCCTCAATACCCACTAGCGTTAGCACCGGCGTAATGGACACTAGCAGGTTGGGATCAGTGGCTGCCTGGTGGGCCTCCATGGCACTCACTACTCCATCCACAATCAGTTGTCCTACCCAGGCGGCAACGGCAGGTAGAACCCCTGCGACCAGAGTACACAGGGCTAAGCCAAGCATCATCCAACGAGAGGTTTCCCAGACTAGCCCGAGTGCGCGACGGCTATAGCGAAATACGCCAAAAAAGCCGCTTAGCGGTGAGGCTGAAGATGCCTGTGAAGAGGGCGGTGGCGACATAGTAAAAAGGCATAACCCTAATAAAAAAGAGTAGCCATAATGCGGGGATTGAGAGGAGATAGCCAGCTAACAACCGCCGGTTGCCTTCAACGGCAACACGGCGGAAAGTCCGTTTAGTGGATAGGCGTTACCAGGGAAGCACAGCCCCATCGGTGCGTGGTTCGGTGCCGCCTTGGAGTACCCCGGTGTCAGGATGACGCAGAATGATTTGGCCACGGCCAAAGCTGATTGAATCGGCGACTTTGACGATGTCGTGGCCGCGGCGTGCCAAAGCCAGTGCTAAGTGATTGGGGAAATCGGCCTCAACTTCGATGGTTTTGCCTTTGGTCCATTTCCAACGGGGCATATCCAGCGCCGCCTGAGGATTCAGTTGATCCTCAAGTATGGCCGTTACCACCTGCACATGGCCCTGGGGCTGCATATAGCCACCCATCACGCCAAACGGCCCAACGGCTTGGTTATCTTTGGTGATAAAGCCAGGGATGATGGTGTGGTAGGTGCGTTTGCCAGGTGCCAGTGCATTAGGGTGTTGTGGATCCAAGGAGAACGACCAGCCGCGGTTTTGCAGGCTGATGCCGGTTCCTGGCACCACCATGCCCGAACCAAAGCCTTTAAAATTACTCTGAATCAGCGACACCATATTGCCATCGCTGTCAGCTGTTGCAAGATACACCGTGCCGCCTTTAATTGGATTGCCGTGTACCGGATCGACCGCCTGTTCGCCAATCAGCGCTGCTCGCGCTTTTAAATAGTCGTCGTCCAACATTTGATCACTCGTGGGACGCATCGCGTCTAGATCGGTAACGTGCGCGAAGCCATCAACGTAGGCCAGTTTGGTGGCTTCGATACGGCGGTGAAGGGTTTCAATCGGGTCAGATCCCTCTGCGCCTAAGTGCTCAAGCATACCCAGCGCTTGCAGTACTATCATGCCACTGCCGTTGGGAGGGATCTCCCAAATATCGTGGTCTTTATAGCGAACGCTAATCGGATCTACCCACTCCGGCTGGTAAGCAGCCAGATCTTCTTTGCGTAGCAGCCCGCCATGTTCCCGGGAGAAGGTGTCGATGGCTTTGGCCAGCTCGCCTTCGTAAAACGCTTTAGCGTGGGTGTCAGCAATGGCTTTTAGGCTTTTTGCATGGCCTTCAGAACGCCATAGCTCACCCGCCTTAGGCGCTCGACCTTCGGGGGCAAAGGTATCAAACCAAGGTTTGAAAGAGGCATCGTTATAGGCTGAATACGTATTGAAAGCCTCTTTCCACATTTGATGAATAACGGGAGAGACGGGAAAACCTTCATCTGCCAGCGCAATGGCAGGCGCTAGCAGTTCAGCGAATGGCAGCTTGCCGAAGCGCTCAGAGAGCGCCGCCCAGGCAGCGGGTGCTCCAGGAACTGTGACAGGCAGCATACCGTGATTGGGCACTGCATCATGGCCGAGTGCTTTCAGCGCTTCAATGGTTGCCGCTTGTGGCGCAGGGCCACTGGCATTAAGGCCATGTAGCTTGCCGTCGACCCAGACAATTGCAAAGGCATCGCTGCCGATCCCATTGGAGGTGGGTTCGACCACCGTTAGCGCCGCCGCTGTCGCAATGGCAGCATCAATGGCGTTACCTCCTTTCTGCAGTATGTTAATACCCACTTGCGCCGCTAATGGCTGTGAGGTGGCGACCATGCCACGTTTACCGAAGGTGGCCATCCGGCGCGAGGCGCTGGGATAATAGAGTGCATCGTGTTGCATGCCAGAGTTCCTTTTGAACGGAGTTGTCAAGTAGCGTAGTAATGTCTTAAACGTTTTCTCGCTGAGCGGCATTTTTTAATCGCTGAATCTTGCGATCCTGATAGAGCGAAAACAAAATCGAAGCGACGGCTAATGCCAGGAAAAGCGCAGAGAGTGGCCGTGTTAAAAACGTCAACCAGCTTTCGTTAAGTTCTAGGGCTCGGAATAGCTGACGCTCAAGGTTGTCGCCAAGTACCACACCCAGTATCAGAGGCGTTAGGGGAACGTCCGCTTTCCACAGCAGGTAGCCGATGATGCCGAAGATAAACAGCACCCAAATATCAAACAGGTTGTTATTCAGGGCGTAAGCGCCAATGGCGCACAGCATTAGTACGACGGGAACGAGAATTTGTTGGGGGATTAACGATATTTTGGCGAACCAGCGCACTAGCAGCAGGTTGCAAAGCACCATGACGACCGCACCAATGAGCAGGCTGGCATAAATAGCACCCACTAATACGGGGTTCTGCTCAAACATCATGGGCCCCGGCGTAATGCCGTGCAGAATTAGTACACCCATCATAATCGCCATCGGCAAATCGCCCGGTATTCCCAAGGCAAGCGTGGGCACAAAAGCACCGCCCGCCACCGCACTGTTGGAGGCTTCAGAAGCCACAATGCCACTCGGCGTACCGGTACCAAACTCTTCCGGATGCCGGGAGAATTTTTTCGCTTGGTCGTAACTCAAGAAATTGGCAACGGTGCCGCCGGTGCCAGGGAGCGCACCTACTAAGCTGCCAATCAGCGATGAGCGAAGGGTATTGAGCTTTTGCCCCGCCATATCTTTGAGTATCAGGCCGTAGGGAATGGTGACATTGGTGTCGATTTTTTGTGCGTCGCTTTTCTCATCCTTCAGCCTTTCGATATTGCCAAGCAGCTGTGAGAAGGCAAAGATGCCGATCATCACAGGCAGGATTTCAAACCCAGAGCCCATTGCAGGTAGGCCAAAGTCAAAGCGCAGGTTGCTGTTGCGGTCATAGCCAACGGTGGTGACCAAGAGGCCTAACGCCGCGGCCATCAGACCTTTGAGCAGCGCGCCGCTTGAAAGTCCTGCTACCAGCGTCAGGGCGAAAACGATTAACGCGGTGATTTCCCAAGGGCGGAAGTTCATGCTGAAACGGGCAATCAGTGGGCCGAAAAAGACCAGCACTGCCACGCTGATCAGCGTACCTAGAAAAGACGATGCAACGCCGATGCCCAAGGCGCGGCCAGGTTCGCCTTTCTGTGCCATTGGATAGCCATCATAAACGGTGGTAATCGATGAGGGCGTGCCAGGTATCCCCAGCATGACGCCAGACACAATACCGCCAGAGTAGCCACCCACAAACACACCGACCATCAGCGATACGCCGCTTACCGGATCCATGGCAAACGTGAATGGGAAGACCACCAAGATAGCCATGGTGACGGTAAAACCAGGAATGCTCCCGCCCACAATCCCAAACAGTACGCCAATGATGATCAAGCCCAAGACCGATGGCGTGCCGACCTCAGCGAGCGCTTGGAGAAAAAAGTTGGTCATTATTTACTCCAGGTTTAAGGCAGCCAAACATTCAGGCCATAGCGGAAAACGACAAATATCACGATAGCTAAGGTGGCGCTAAGAGTGAGATTAATCATCCATTTACGTCGCGTATCAATGCCCAACAGTAGTGCCAGAGAAGCGACCAGGAAGCCTATGGTGGCTGCGATATACCCCACCACTGGAAGTAAGGCAGCGTAGAGCCCAAACAGTAGAAACAGAGCGAGTGTGGTGCGTCGGCTTTGAAACCACTCAGTAACGAGGCGTTTTGCGCCAGGCCGTTCAGGCACGTTTACCCATAAGGAACGCACTAAAATCAGCAGTGATAACACCCCAATCACGACTAACAAAATGCGGGGGAAAAGCGCTGACCCATAAGGTTGCCAGCTGGTCGGTGGACGAATATCACCCGACTCCATCCACATGACAGCCACCATTAAGAGCAGCGCCAGCGCCAAGGCGCGGTCTTTAGTTAGCGTAAGCATTAGCGATGCCTCCGGCAGCTCTAGCCCCCGCATTAACGAAGGCTAGAGCGTGCGCCCTCAGTTCTGGAAATCGATGTTCTCAGCAGCAGCGGAGAGTGCAGCTTCGTTTTCATCCAGAAACGTTTGGTAATCGTCACCGGCCAAAAAGCGAACAACAGAGCCAAATTCATTTTCGATCCGGCTCTGTACTTCTTCATTTTCCAAGGCCTGTCCGTAAGCTTCAGCGATGGTATCTAGGACTTCTTGCGGTGTGCCTTTTGGAGCAAAAATACCTCGACTGGTGGAGTGATCCATCTCGATACCTTGCTCACGCAGGGTGGCTACTTCAGGCATGCTATCAAGGCGCTCCGGGTGAGCGATACCGAGCGCGCGGAAGGTGCCATCTTCAAAAAACGCACCGCCAGAGGGCAGGTTGAACATGGCGAAATCAACTTCTTCTGCCATCAGTGCCGATACCTGCTCGCCAGTATCTGGGTAACCAACTAGGCGCACATCGGCCATATCAATGCCCGCTTCCTGAAAAAACTGTGCCCAAAAGAAGTGATCCGTGGAGCTGGGGATCATGCTGAAACGCACTTGGCCTGGATTTTCACTGACGTAGTCAGCGATTTCGTCGGCGCTCTGCACGGGATGATTGGCGTGCGCAGTGGGAATGTTGATGGTTTGGGTAAGCAGCGCGATGGGCTCGAAGGCATCAAACGAGTAGTCGACGGTGCCCGCTAGCTTTGAAAGTGCAATGGTGTCGTGGCTGCCAAGCAACGTGTAGCCATCGGGATCAGCATCTTTCACGTTGCGTGAACCCAACGTTGCCCCAGCGCCTGCCATATTGACGGGTACGATGGACTCGCCTAGCGTTTTCTCAGCTTCCTGAGAAATCAACCGGAACAGGATGTCCGTTGCTCCCCCGGGCCCGTAAGGGATGATTAAGCGAATATCCTGCTCGGGATAGTCAGCTTGTGCGGTGGTGGCCATTGCCAAACTAGACGCAAGTCCGATGGCGGCGAGGGTAGTGCTTAGAGTAAGTGTTGAACGCGTCATTCTTATACACCTTTATGTTTTGAGGTTGGTGTTGTGGGATGCCGCCCTTACTGCAGCGGCGTGGTGAGCGCGTGATCCCGTTATCGGGTTCTTGTTATTTGATAAATGCACCTGTCAATAAGCGTTAGCCGAGGAAGAAGCCTCCATAAACCAAGGCGCCCATAACCACAAAGGCGGGGTGCGTTTTGAAGCCAACCAGTGCAATAGCGGCGACTATGCCAATGATCAGGGTGTGAATCGTACCGCTGGAGTCCAAACTTTCGAGCAGAAATCCCAGGGTTAGCCAGGCCATCATCATGGCGATGACCGGGCGCACCCACTGACTCATGCGCTTAACCCTGGGAGAGTCGCGGTGGCGGTAGAGCAGCCCCAAGGCACCCAGCATCAGCAGCAGTGTAGGAATCACCGTGGCGGCTACGGCGATGAAAGCGCCGCCAATGCCCGCTACTTCATAACCCACGTAGCCGGCCATTTTGGTGGCGATAGGGCTAGGCAAGGCGTTACCCAGGGCTAATGTTTCCGCGAAGGTTTGCGCGGTCATCCAGCCATAACGGCCCACCACTTCAGCCTCAATTAGTGGAATAATGGCCGGGCCACCGCCGTAACCGATAATGTTGGGAATAAAAAACGCTAAGAAGAGATCCCAATAAATCATGCCGCCCCCTCCGCTTTCTTCTTGCCAGCAGGGCGCAGCAGGGCAGCAACGAGAATGGCGCCGATCACCCAGCCAGGGTGAAGGCCGAGCCAGTAGATTAGCCCGGCGGCAATAATGGCCATGGCAATACTAACCAGCCAGCCAAGAGCAGCCTGTGATTTATCGAAAAAGTCCCAAGTCAGCTGTGCCATCATCACCATGACAACAGGTACTACCGCCTGGCCCATGCCGCGAATCCATGCCACATCGCGGTAGCGGCTGAAAATGCCTAACATAACAATCATCGCTACAATCATTGGCACGATGATGGCAATGACGGCGGCTATGCAGCCCGTTATACCGCCCACGCGATAACCAATGTAGCCGGGCATTTTGGTGGCAATGGGACCGGGTAGAGTATTGCCAATCGCCAGCACGTCGGCAAACTCTTCATCGGTTAGCCAGTGGTGGCGGGTGACGACCTCGGCTCGTACTAAAGGAATCATGGCGGGGCCGCCACCGAAACCGAAGATACCAACGCGGAAAAATGCCCAGAATAGTTGCCAAGAGAGAGCGGTTGGTTTCATGGGCGGATATTCCACACAGCCAACGAAGGGAGAAAAATCATACTCAAACCTTATTTATCGTTTGTAGGTTAAAAAATCGATTATCTTGTCTAAAATAGAATATAGGTAGTGCCCGATCTAACGTCAACAGCGAAAAATAGAATGGACAGCGGGAGCTGAGATGAATAAAGGACATCGCCATGAGTAATTCTGTACCTACGTCAGCCAAGTCAGCAGGGCCAGCAGGTACTGCATCAAGTCGCGTGTTTGATCATTTACGTAAGGATTTGGTGGGCGGGCGTTTTGTCGCCGGCGAAAAGCTCGCGATCAATGCGCTTAAAGATCGCTACCAAGTCGGTTTGAGTCCGCTAAGAGAAGCGCTCAATAAATTGGCGGCGTATGGGTTGCTGGTGCAGGAGAATCAGCGCGGTTTTCGGGTACCGAAGCTGTCCCGGGATGAGCTGGACGATATTGCCCAGATGCGTTTGGAAATGGAGGGAATGGCGCTTGAACGGGCGATTGCTAAGGGTGACTCGCTTTGGGAAGCTGACCTGTTAGCCGCTGCGCACCGCCTGAAACGGGCTGATATAACCCTGGATAAAGGCGAGGAGTGGGAACATCTGCATACCCAGTTTCATCGTACCTTGGTGGCGCCCTGTGGGTCAGTGTGGCTATTACGTTTTATTGAACAGTTACACGACCAATTTGATCGCTATCGCCGTCTGGGGCCGAAGATGCCGACGATTCGCCAAGAGCTTGACGAGCAGCACCATCAACTTGTGGAGCTGGCGCTACAGCGCGATGCTAGAGCAGCGCGTGCATTAATGGACGACCATATCCATAAATCTTATGAGGTGGCGCTGAAGCGCTATCAAGAGCACGTGTAGTTGGTCATGAACAGTTGGTAAACTGCTGCGCACAAAGCGTCGGCCATCGCCGACCTGACCATGACCGTGAGGGTGCAATGCACACAAATAACCAACACGCAGATTATCAAGTAGCCGCGCAAACGTTGAATTGGGTGCGCACCTTCATTGTGGCTCACGACATTTGCCCGTTCGCTCAACGTGAGTTAGCGAGTGACACCATCCGAGTTGAAGTAGTGCGCTCCAAGAAAATCGAAGTGGCACTGGAGGAACTGATGGTCGAAGTCCAGTGGCTGGATGAGCATCCAGAAACAGAAACCACGCTGCTGGTATTCCCAACGCTTTTCAAAAGCTTTGATCACTACTTGGATTTTGTTGAGCTGGCAGAAAATATCCTTGTCGACCAGGGGTATGAAGGGGTCTATCAGCTCGCCACTTTTCATCCGGATTACTGCTTCGACGGTGCTGAGCCCGATGACGCCTCTAACTATACCAACCGCTCTCCCTACGCCATGGTGCATCTGTTGCGCGAAGAGAGCGTCGAAAAGGCGATTGAGTTTTACGGCGATACCGACGCTATTCCCGAGCGCAATATCGCTAAGTTAACGGCGATGGGCAGCGCTGCCGCTGAGCAGCAGCTCCAACACTGTTTTGACGTGATTGACTAAGGTTTGTGAATCACTAGCTGATGCTTGCCTTTACTTTTAGCTGCATATAGGGCGCTATCGGCAAGTTTTAGCACCGTTTCAATATGCAGGCCGTGGTGTGGCCACCAAGCGGCGCCCAAACTGCAGCCCACATGGGCGCGCTTATTTTCGGGTAATAAAATCGGTTGGGCGATAGCCGTAAGTAAACGCCTACTCACTTCGTGGGTAAGCATTTCCAGGTACTCCTGCTTGGTTTTGAGCACCATGACGAATTCATCGCCACCCAGGCGCGCAACCACATCGCCACTGCGCAGGGCGTTTTTCAGGCGCTGGGTTATCTCAATAAGCAATAGATCCCCCGCATGGTGGCCCAGTTCATCGTTGACCCGTTTGAAACCATCCAGATCGATATACATCACCACCATGCTCTGCTGGTTTCTTTCCGCTTCTGGAATGGCCAACTGTAGGTATTGATTAAGAAAGGCGCGATTGGGAAGCCCCGTTAGTGGGTCGGTATTGGCTAGATCCTCTAAGCGGTTGATCGTTTGACGTTGATCCAGTAGCCGGCTGACCATGTTACGCATTGAGGTCGATAGGCGCTTCATTTCAGGAGAGCCGTTTTCCAGAGGAATACAGTCGGCTTGCTCGCCCTCCTGTATTTGATCGGCGGCACTGGCTAGGCGGGTGAGAGGAGTCACCATGCGAGAGGCTATCGTCCAACCAATCATTGCAAACAGCAGCGCCAGTAGAATACCGATGCCCATAATGGCTGCCTGGAGCTGCTCCACGGGGGCAAAAGCGATAGAGACCGGTTTTCGGCTAATCGCTATCCAGCCTAATCCAGGAAAGTCCTCATAGCCGTTGCTTCGAGCGTAGCCTGTCACAAATTGTTCACCATTGGGCCAGGTTTCAATAGCCCATTGCGGTGATGTGGTAGCGGGCCCGGGTAGATGATCCAGGCTGGCTAATGATTGACCCATGAGCGTTTCTGGGCCCAGCAAGACGGTACCATCAGTTGAAAGCAGTAGCATCTCGGTATCTTGACGCTGCTTAGTAGGTGAAAACATTGAATGCTGAATATATTCGGCCCATTCCCAGCTTAAATGTACCGCTAGAACGCCCTGGAGTTCCCTATTGCGGTCATACACAGGGGTGGCAATATCGACGAACTTAAGCGCTTCACCACTGGGGTTAGGCAGCAACTGTGCGAGAAGCACTGCCTCATGAACATCGCCTATCCAAAGCGCTTTGCGCCCTTCAATAAATACGGGTCTGTGCGCTATTGAAACGCCTTCTAAAATTCCTCCAGTCGCTGCTTGAACAGTCCCTTCCGGGTCAGTAAAGCCAATCCAAGACACAACGTTGTGATTGTCTTGCAAACGTTCTAGCTGTCCCCGTAGCGCGCCAGGACGCGTGTCATTAGTGAGTGCCTGCATACCCAATAGGAGTTTGACCTCCTTAATACGTGCATCCATATTGCGCTCTAGCTTATCCACCATTTGATAAGCCGCTTCTGCAGTCGCCGTACCAATGCTAGCTTCCATTTGCTGCGCTGATTCACGAGATGCCACCCAGCCCAGTAGCAGCGTAGTGGCAAACACCAACGTTGCAATTAGTGCGCTAAACCGTGAGCGTAGTGAGAAGCGCGAGAATAACCAGGTATGAACAGACATTATTATTAGCCATCACCGATAAGAGGAACTGCTTATTAACGTATTGTCATTAGCTGAGGGAAAGTACCTTATTTTGCTGGTTTTTGCATTTAGCGGGCTATTAATGATGATTCACTTAACGGCTGGCCTAGGCTCTGTCTGAAAACTGGCTGCGCTCGACCATACGGCGTTAAAAATCGGCTCGTGCGCGAGTCCGATCCGTCTTTTCGCCGATTTTTGCCTTGTCTGGCCTTCGCTCGCCGACTTTTCAGACAAAGCCTAAGGGAAAAGGGCCAGCGACGCTGGCCCAAAGAGGTGAATTAAAACTCTTCCCAATCTGGTGTGGTGCTGGATAATTTTTTCGACGTATAAGAAGAGTGAGTTGTTGCCAGGGTATGCTTTGAAGCAGTGGCGGTAGAGGGTTCCGAACCACCGTTCGCAACCCGCTTCAGTTTGAAGGTGGTGACTAACTCGGCCAAACGAGTGGCTTGATCCTGGAGTGAGGCTGACGCGGTGCTGGTTTCTTCAACCAATGACACATTTTCTTGAGTGGCGGAATCCATCTGAGATACAGCCGTACTGACTTGGCTAATGCCCGACTCCTGCTCTTTTGCGGCGAGCGCAAGCTCTTGCATCATTTCCGTCACCTTACGAATCGCTTCGTTGATATCCGCCATATCATGGCCATTTTTCGCTGCTTGCTCCGCACCGACAACAATACGCTGAGAGATATCTTCAATCATAGTGCGTATCTCTTTCGATGAAGTGGAAGTCTTTGTTGCTAGTGAGCGAACTTCACTCGCAACCACCGCAAAGCCTCTGCCATGCTCGCCTGCACGGGCAGCTTCCACAGAGGCATTAAGTGCCAGGATATTGGTTTGAAAGGCGATAGAGTCAATCACCTGAATAATGTCGTGTACCTTGTGCGAGGTCTCTTCTAACTCCCTCATTAGCAGGCTGGTGCGCTCAGACGCCTGCTCACCGTTATTTGCCTGTTGTGCGGCGTCTAGGGTCAGTTGCTGGGCCTGGCTGGCAGTGTCAGCGTTTTGGCGCACAATTGATGAGATTTCATCCATGCTCGCGGCTGTTTGTTGCAAAGCCGCGGCTTGTTGCTCGGTGCGTGAGGCGAGGTCTTGGCTGCCGCTAGCGATTTGCGTTGAACTGGAAGCGACTGCTTCGCTACTTTGATTGAGTGTGCCAATCATCTCTTCCAGACGCTCTTGCATATCCTCCATGGCACTATAAAGGCGGCCAATCTCGTTACTTCCTAGGGTGTCGATATGGCTGGTCAAGTCCCCTTTGGCGATATTTTCGCAGATGCGAACCGCACGTTGCAGTGGATTAATAACGAGCCGATTAATCATTATTTGTACAACGATATAGAGCACTATGGCCGTTAAGATAAGAATGCCCACGGTAATGCCAAAAATAACGCTGTCGCGCTGGGCTTCCGAGTGAACTTGGCTGCCCCGGCTTAGTGCATAGTTATTAAAATTACTGATTGCTGTGCTGAAGCTTGAAAATTTTTGGTTGATGGGATCTCTATACGCATCTAGAGCTTCATAGCGTTCATTGGCGAGATCACTTCTTAGGCCGTCAGTGACAATAAGGTTGTAATTATCGACAATGTCAGCAATGAGAGGGCGACGCTCGGAGTCAACCGGGAGCTCAAGGCCAGAGAGTTCTGCAATACGCCGGTCAGACCTTTCCAAACTCTGCAGCGCCTCTCCTAGGGCACGCTCCGCATTGTTTTCGTTCCCACTGCGGTAGTGCTGTGATATCCGCTCTAGCCTGACCCGCACCTCCATTAGGTTAGTTTCTGCACGGTTAGCAGCACTCGCCTGTTGAGCACTTATCTCATTGATTTCTGATAGCAGCTGTGCAGCCTCGCGCTCTTCCATGACACCCATACTGCCCAGCACTATAATCATCGCTAAAAGCACAATCAGTGCACCAGCAATCACTCTCTTAACTGATATGTTTTGCATTGTTACTTCTCCTAATACTCCCCGCACCTGAATTGGTGCATAGGTGAGTGTTAAAAGGTATCAATTAAGCGTTAAAAGCAGCGGCTTGATTAAGTTAGCTTTAGTTTTTGATATTGTAAAATGCTCGACCATAATAAAGTCGTATAATTAAACGTTTTTTAAGTTTTTTGGCTTTTTCGATAAAAGGCTGTTTGATAAGTGTATTATCGCTAAAGCACCTTATGCATCACATACGTGTCGACAAAACCATGGCGCGCATGGCGATAGGCGTTAGGCACGGTACCTACGATACTAAAACCAAGTTTCTGCCACAACGCAACGGCCACTTCATTGGTGGCCACCACGGCGTTGTACTGCATGGCGAGAAACCCCAGTTCTCGTGCCTGCTGCTGGGAGTGCTCGCACATGGCGCGCGCTACGCCTTTGCCCCGAGCGGCGGGGGAGACCATATAACCACAGTTACATATATGATCGCCGGGGCCAGCTGCATTGGTTTTTAGGTAATAAGCGCCCAGCACTTGGCCCTTTTCATCCTTGGCAACCACGCTTGCATTCGGCGTTTTACACCATAACTGACGGGCGGCTTCAAAACTGATATTGGGATCAAACGCATAGCTCTCTTGTGCTTCAACAATGGCCTGGAAGGTGGGCCAAAAAGCAGCAAAATCGTCATCCGTTATGGGTGAGAAAGCGAGTGTGATCATAACTATCCTATGCAGCCAAGCGCTTATCGGGCGACCTCAGCCACAATTTCGTAGCTGCGTAGACGGTCGGCGTGATTGTAAAAATCGCTATTAATCATCAGTTCATCGGCCCCCGTGCGCGCTTGGAACTCCTCAAGCTCTGCTTTAACTGTCTCTGGCCCACCAATAATAGCCGCGCCTAAAAATTGGCTGACTTGAGCCTGTTCCATCGGCGACCAATCGAGCTGTTCAACCGGCGGCTGTGACTGGGTTGGCTTACCGCGAATAAGGTTTAAAAACTTCTGCTGTGCTGTTGTCGCCAGGTAGTGAGCCAGCGCGTCGCTCTCGGCAGCAATGACGGGCAGGCCGACCATGGCATGAGGTTTATCCAGGTGTTCCGAAGGGCGGAAATTGTCACGGTATAAACGCAGCGCTTCAAATAAATAGCCCGGCGCGAACTGGGCCGCGAACGCGAAGGGCAGGCCTAGTTTGGCTGACAACTGCGCGCTGTAGCCACTAGACCCCAGTAACCAAACAGGCACATGAGTACCTTGGCCCGGCACCGCTTTCACCCGTTGCTGGGGCTCTGCATCGGCTAAGTAGCTGCGCAGCTCATTCAGCAGCTGTGGAAAGTCGTCGACACCCGCGTGAGCGTTGCGGCGCATGGCCTGCATCGTGGCGCCATCCGAACCTGGCGCACGGCCTAAGCCCAGGTCAATACGGCCAGGGTAGAGCGTTTCCAGGGTGCCAAACTGTTCTGCGATCACCAGTGGGGGATGGTTAGGCAGCATGATGCCACCGCTGCCTACGCGGATGGTGGATGTTTGTCCCGCTATGTGGCCAATTAGAACAGCGGTTGCGGCGCTGGCAATGCCGGCAATATTGTGGTGTTCGGCGAGCCAGTAACGGGTATAGCCTAGCCGCTCGGTTAATTGTGCTAGGGCAACACTATCGCGAAAAGTCTCTGCGGCACTGCCGCCTTGGCGAATAGGCGCCAGGTCGAGGACGGAAAGTGCCGTGGAAGCGAGTTGGCTCATGGGTCACCTGCAAATTAATTCGTGGGCGCGTAGCGTGAAAAATTACTTAGCGCGCTTGGTAATTATACGTTATGCGGCCAGTGCAGATGAATTACAAGGTGCCGACTATCCAGGTTCGCTGGCTTATCACTCCTCACTTAAAGGCGGAGTAGGGCGAATAAGGATTTCATTGACGTCTACATGGGCAGGTTGGGCAAGCGCATACACCACCGCACTGGCGATGTCGCGATCTTCGAGGGCATAGGCTGGCGGTTCATCAAAAAAGGGTGTGTCTACCATCCCTGGTTCAATCAGTGTCACGCGCATACCAGTGCCACGGAGCTCTTCACGCAGGTTATAGCCAATGCCCGTTACCGCCCACTTGGTCGCGCTATACATAGAGCCTGGGATGGTCGTGCGTCCTGCCGCTGAGCCGGTCAATAACACATGGCCTTTGCGGCGTTTAAGGGCAGGCAAGCAGGCTTGGATTGTGAGTCCTACGCCATAGATATTGGTAAGGATCATCTCACGCCATGTGTCGTGGTCAGCCTCGCTAAAGCCCCCGGGTGAGCCGCCACGTCCAGCGTTGGCAAAGATGGCATCCAATCGGCCAAAGGTTTCCAGCGTCTGCTCTACCATGGCTTGCTGCTGCTCCATGTTGGTCACATCCAGTTCGCAGGTCAGCACATTTTCTGGCCCCAGCTCTTGGGCCAGTGCGGTGAGTTTGTCGCTAGAACGGGCGGCCAATACCAGTTTATAGCCTTCACGCGCGGCTGCTCGGGCGGTGGCGGCGCCGATGCCGCTGGATGCGCCGGTGATTAATAGCACGCCGTTATGCATGGGTTGAGCTCCTTGCCTAATTAATCAAGTAAGCTTTTAGCATGGCTAAGGTGACGGCATCCTGCAAATATAGGCTTAAACTGCTGGTGCAGTGCTGCTAAGTGGTCGTTAACGGCGGCTTTACGTTTTTGCATCCTTACGTTTTAGCATCGCGGAGAGATCGAGAATAGCTTGGGCCATATCCGCCATGCTTTTGCTTTGATCCATCGAGGTTTTACGCAGAAAGCGGTAGGCTTCCTCTTCGCTCATCTCCTGGTGGGCCATGATTAGCCCCTTGGCGCGCTCAATCAATTTGCGTTCACGCAGCGCTTTGCGGGTATTTTCAAGCTCATCACTCAGTCCCTGTAAGCGGCTAGCTTGGGCTTGGGTGAGTTCTATCAGTGAACGTCCCAGTGGAGAGGTGAGGGCGTTGGCAGTGAGGTCACCTAACGGTTGCCCGTCATTGAGCGCCAGCAACTGTTCGCAAGGCGCAGGGGCATAAGTACACGTCTGCGTTTTCGCTTTTTCTAACGCATCCTCGGCTTGGGCAATTTTGCGGTGACAAAGCACGCTCAACTGAGAGATCAGCGCATCTTCAACCATTTTCATTGAGTCGATACGCAGGGTGGTGAGTTCGTACCAGGTTTCACCCAGCTTATCAGGTGTCTCCTTGGGTAATGGTTGCGTTGCCGAGGATCGCTGACAGGCGACATCACGCAGTTGGCAAATACCCGACAGCGTGCGTGGAGAAAGCTCTTTTTGCCATGCCTGTTGCGCTTCGGGGGTTGCAAACTCTACAAAGGTGTCAAAGCAGCGCTGCTGATCCGTCATTAGCTGGTTTAGCAGGGCACGGTGGGGCTCGTCGAAGTGACCATGGGTAAAGCCAAAAGCGCCACAGGCGCGCTCCTGGCCCGCCAACTCTTTGCCCTGCATCAAGTGGAAAATGGCCACTAGCGTGCGGGTGATGTCGGGATCGATAGCGGTGTCAGCGGCCTCAAATACAATGGCCAGCAGTCCGCTGGTCAGTTGGTTAAACGCCTGAGTCGCCGCATCGGGGGTGATGGCAAAGGTATCGATCGCCTGGCGAAGGGCTCCAAGTTCGTCAAGTGCATACCAAACGGCAGCGATTCGGCGCAGTAAGCGCGCGGCGGCCTGAGGGCGGGCTTCCTCGCTGAGCGCTTCCAGCCGTTGGCGCATTAACGTTTCGGCCTGCTGGCTGTGTTGACGGTAGGTATCGCGGCGGGTTTTGAAACGTTGCCCCTGGGAAACCAGGTAGATCGTCGAGGCGCCCCGCTCACGCTGGAGCATATGAATAAATCGGCTAATGTCGCCGACAATATCGGCGGTGGTGGCAAGGTGGGTAAGGTTGTCGATATCGCAACGGATGGCGGTTAAGAGCAGTTGCTGCGCTGAAGACATAGAGATTTCCTTAGTGGCTTGCCGCCTAAATGAATACACTCCCATACTGCTATGTAGCTAGATGGGAGTGTACTGGAAAGCGTTTAACGTAACGACAGAGCGCCTGCGCCTACGTCATCACCAATCGCATCGTGATAGGCTTTGGCCTCTTCTGCTTCAGTGGCATCACTAAAGCGCACCAGCAGCACACAGGAAGCCAGCACCAGTACTGTTAGGCCTAAATAGAACAGCCCTTGTTGATAGGTCAGGCTTTCGCTGCGGAACAAAAAGGCTGCGCCTACCGCGCCTACATTACCGCCTGCGCCGACAATCCCTGCGACGGCGCCCAAGGCTTTTTTGTTAATAAACGGTACAACACCGTAGGTGGCGCCTTCAGCCATCTGCACAAATAGACTGAACACGAGCATGATGCCAATCGCCAGGCTCAATACGTGCATCTGTGAGAAGGCTACCAACGCAATACCTTCGCAAACCAGGGCAATAAACAGCCAGCGAACGCGCCCTTTCAGGCCCCCTTGTTTGGCGAAAAGATCCGAGAAAACCCCTCCAAGGGTACGCGCAAAAATATTCATTAACCCGAACAAGCCAGCGATCAGACCCGCGGTAGCTAGCGTCAGGTCAAACTTATCGAAGAAGTAGATGGCGGCAATATTGTTGATCGTCAGCTCTACGCCAAAGCAGAGGCCGTAGACAACGAACAGCGCCCAAACGCGTATATCCTTGGCGGCAGCTAGAAAGCTTTGCGCAGCACCATTTTCGCCTGACGCTTCAGGCAGTTCACCCCGTGCACGCAGATCGCTGAAATTACCGTTGGGCGCATCTTGGGTAAAGAACCAGTAGCCAATGCCGGTGAAGAACATCACGACACCAGGCACCATCATCGCCAAGCGCCAGCCAAAGGCTTCATTAACGCCCAGCATCAGCATGCCAGAGAAGATCAGGGGCATCAGAATTTGTGTGGTGCCGCCACCCAGGTTGCCCCAGCCCGCGCTGGTAGCATTGGCGGTGCCGACTACATTGGGGGCGAACATCATTGACGTGTGGTACTGGGTAATAACGAAGGAGGCTCCAATGGCACCAATGGCCAAGCGTGCCAGTAGAAAGGTTTCAAAACTATCGGCCAAGCCAATGCCCATTACCGGGATAGCGCCCAGCAGCAGTAGCCCAGTATAGGTTTTACGCGGGCCGATGCGATCACACAATACACCAATTGCAAGGCGCACTATCACGGTGATCGCCACCGAAGCGATAATCGTATTGCCGATTTGCGTTTGTGTCAGCGAAAGGTCTTCACGAACGATCGCCATGAGTGGAGCGATGCCGAACCAGCCAAAAAAGCAGATATGAAACGCGAACCATGAAAAGTGGAAAGCGCGCATCTGAGGGGTCGAGAAGTTGAATAACCGAATGCGGTTGGCTTTGTTGCGTATGTCCATGGGATGGCCTCACGGGGCATAAAACGAGTTGATCGCTACGCAACGCAAACGAATTAGCGCGTTACGCAAACAATTGACGAGAACATGCCTTCATCGTTGAAGGTCAGGTTCGACGCACTCGTACCCAGTTGGGCCTGGTCCACGCCTACCACCACTGGAAGGAGTTAAGCAGGTAGCTTGCCATTTTATGGCTTTTTTATATTAATCAGTATTTTGTTGTATTTTTTGTTGTGCGTTTTAGCGATAAGTGGTCAGGGCTATGCTGCATGATTGGGCATGCTGCGCTGATTTTGCGGCATCTTGGTGCTAGAAGGGGCGGGAACTGACCATGCGGCCGCTATTTATGTAAGCCGCTATTCATGTAAATAGACGGCATCAATATCAAGAGTGGAGCGATTGCCGATGGCATCAACGTGCTCGCCTAACCAGCGGTCAGCGGCGGCTTGGCCCTGTTCGAACAGGTGACATAGAAAAGCCCACTCGGAATTGGATTTGCTGGAGACAGAGAGTCCCTCAAGTGCCTGCTCACCGCTGATGCGATGAAACAACGCCTGTTGATAGCAGTTTTCAATGCCTTGTTCATCGAGGGCGTGCTTCAGCAGCGCAATCATGCGGATCTCTTTAATCAGTGCTGAGTTAAAAGTGATCTCGTTGAGGCGGTTCATAATGGCTGACGCCGAGGTAGGAACTTCGTTGCGACTGATAGGGTTGATTTGTATCAGTAGAATATCCCGTGCGCTGCACTCCTCCATAAGTGGGAACAGCGCGGGATTGCCCATATAACCGCCATCCCAATACGCCTCGCCATCAATCTCCACCGCCTGAAACATAAAGGGCAAACAGGCGGAGGCCATCACCGCATCAACGCTCATCTCCTCACGGCGAAACACCCGCTGTTTACCTGTGCGTACATTGGTTGCCGCGACAAATAGCTTAAGCTGCTGGCATTGCCGTACCCGCTCGAAATCAATGTGATCAGCCACGATATCGCGCAGTGGATTGATGTTGAGCGGGTTGAGTTGATAGGGGGAGGCCACGCGGCTTAACAGATCCATCGCAATAAAACCGGGCGAGTGATCCAGGCTCCAGTTGCCGGTCAATATATCCAAGGGAGAGCGGCGGATGGGGCTGGTCATGCCCGCACGACTCACCGCTTGCCAAAAATCGTACAGTGCTTGCCGTGCGGTCTCTTTATCGCCTCTGGTCAGCGCATCGGCCATTACCACGCCGTTCATCGCCCCAGCGCTGGTGCCACTGATACCCTCAATTTCAATACGATCATCGGCCAGCAGGCGATCAATGACGCCCCAGGTATAAGCTCCGTGGGCGCCGCCACCTTGTAACGCGAGGTCTAGCTTTTTGACCTTTGCCATATGCTTTTCCCATTGCTGCTGGTGAGGAAATTGGGTTTAGTGACACCAGCATGGCATAGGCGGCTAGAGAAGACGAAAGGCTATTATTAGCGCACTGGATTTTTTAAGGGGCACCTGCAAGCGGCGAGTGGTGGTTGCTTGGGTAGGGCGCCTCAAAGATGGCGTGCTCCATAAGGTTATCCAACTGCAGTGCAAGCTGTTGGCTGGCTTCTTCCATTAAACCCAAGGCGGCTAGTTGGCCATTGCGGTCACCTAGGCGGGCAAACTTAAGCGCTTCAGCACCACTGTCATGCATACGCCGATGCGGCGCCGCCAGCGCTCGATAAGCTTCAGTGCGAGCGTAGCGTTGGTGGCCTTCACCGTGTTGATACCAATGGCCTAAGCGACATTGGTGGTGATCGTCTAGCAGGGTGTCTGTGTTAGCAGACAGTAGCTGCTTATAAAGTCGGCATTTCCACACCGCATGATCAAGCTTAGCAGAGTGTAAAAAAGCAGCGGTGGCGCTGTGATGAATGACCTTATGCATGTGCTGAGCTTGGTCAGCAAGCTGGCTCACTGCCTGTTTAGCTGTTTGCGCCGAGCGGGCAATCTCGTCATCGGCCAAACGTTTTTTCACTACGGCTTGGGAGTGCTCTCTTACCTGACTATTAATTTGCTCCATCAGAAGAGTGAGCTGGTGGCTCAATTGGTGCATATTAAGTGCTAAGCGGTGAACATCGTCAGCAATGGCCGCCAACCCTGGCGCTTCCTGGGTAGCGGCGTCAGTGCTACCCAGTAGACCTTGGCTATGGGCCGTTTCAAGCGCCGTGCTAACCGCTAGCGCTTGGGCGTGGCCCGCATTACGTGCGAGGGCAACCTGCAATTGGCTTAGGGTATGTAAGGTTTTGGCTAGCACTAACGGGGGTAATGCTTCGGCATGTTCAGTGTCGAGGCAGCGCTGATTAAGAGTATTAACCGCTAGTTCAGCAGCGGCGATTAAATTATTAGTCTCCGTCAGTGTGGCGCGCTCTCCGGCAAGATGGTCTGCATATTCCTGAATGCCGCTATTTAGCGCAGCCAGCATATCTGCGCCTCTCGCCTGCAGCATTCCAATCGACTGTGCAGGTTTCATTAAGCTTAACAGGCGACAGCTGGGGGTGGCAGCGTCAAGCTGGGTGCGTAAATCGGCAACCTCCTGCTCCAGGCGACGAATTTTTTGATACGGGTGGATAAAGGTGAACATGGCGGAGACACCTACGGCAGATAGCAATATTTTGTGTTAATTTGTCACAAAGTATTGCAGAGAGTTCCCGCGTACGCCTGATTTAGCGACCGTAAATGATGAAATTGAGCTATCAACAATCTCTTAGACTGAGGTTGTTAGCGCTCACCTTTACCAAAAGTTTCGATATTAGCGACGGGCAAGCTGCGCGGCCTCGGCTGTACAGCCTAGAAACGCTGAAGTAGCAAGCCACTCCGCATCGGGATAATAAGCGAACACATACTGATCCTCTTTGAGGCTATTGATCAGCGGGTAAGTCACGTCTTCACGCACTGCCGGGCAGCCATGACTGCGCCCGAGCCGCCCCGTTTGGGTAATGAACGCATCGCTCACGTAGTCCGCGCCATGGATCACAATAGCGCGCTCAAACGCCAAGTCGTTGACGTTAGGTTCCAGCCCTTCCAAGCGTAGTGAGTAGCCGTTGCGGCCGTAATAACTGTTCATGGTACGAAATAGACCAATGCTGGATTGATGGCTATCGGGAGTATTGGAAAACGTCTCGGCCTGGGCGTCGCCCGACCCCTGGCCGTGGGAGACCAGCTCTTCAAAGAGTAGCTTATGTTGGCGTAAGTCAAACACCCACAGGCGCGGCTCGGTAGATGGCAACGAGTAATCGATCACCGCCAGGCGCTCGGCATTAGGCTCGGCACAGTTTAGGGCTTGGGCGGCTAAACGCAGTGCATCGGGAGATGCCTGGGGGGCGAGCTGCTGCAGTTGGTGGTTTAAAGGCAGTACGCCACGGGGGGGCGTTGAATCAACTTGGGCAAAGAAACTGGCAGCGTGTAGCGGTAATGTAAATAATGTAAAAGGTAAGGAAAATATTAACGTGGCAACATTTAAGCGAAGAGCCATAAAAGTCGATCCTAAAAGCAATATCAGTCATTATGAATGATTAGCCGACTAAGATAAAAACGGGACGGCGATGTGGAAGACTATAGTAACGCAAGGAGAGGGCGATGAACGAGATACAGCCACTAAGACAATGGGCGATAGGGGTCGCTCTATGTCTCACGCTTACCCACAGCCCTTTAGGTATTAGTCAGGCGTATGCGGATTCAGTACCGTTACAGCAGGCGCTGACCCAGCAGTTAAGCAAGGTGGACGCGCACCGATTGCCCATTGCTGAGTTTTATCAACTTCGCGATGGTCAGCCCGCTTGGCAGTCAGCCAGGGCGGTTGAATCATTGGTAGCCGCACTGAACAGTCTGGAAACCGACGGTCTAACACCCGATGATTATCACGCTGATACGCTGCTGGATGAGTTTCAGCGCAGTCAGGCAGGGAGTGAAGCCACCCAGGCGACGTTTGATATTAAAGCGACCCAGTCGCTGCTGCTGGCGCTGGATCATTTAGAGCGGGGCAAAGTGAACCCTCGTGAGATCGAGCCTCAGTGGGATGCACCGCGCCCTGAGCGTGGCTACTCGCTGTTGCGCGTTGTGCATGCTGTCGATGATCGCGTGATTGATAACGCTATCGCCCTGGCTCGGCCCTCATCACCTGAATATCAGCAGTTGCGCGATGCTTTGAAGCAACATTATCAGTTGGTTAGCTTGGGCAGTGTGCCCTTCTTGGCCGCACGGGAGGAGTCGCTTCGTCCAGGCGACGAAGACGACGATGTGAGCGTACTGCGTCAACGCTTAGCGCTGTGGGGTGAAGCTGACTTACAAGTGGCTGACAGCAGTGCCTACCCCATGATTGGCGTGCAGGCGGCGTCTAACCGGCGTACCTTTGATGCCCCCCTGGAAGCAGCTGTAAGGCGCTTCCAGCGCCTTCATTTGCTACAGGAAGATGGAGTGGTGGGCGAACAAACCCGCCTGGCCTTGAATACCTCGGTGTCGTCGCGAATCGACCAACTGCGGGTCAATTTAGAGCGTGCGCGGTGGGTTCGTCCAATGCAGACGGCTGAGCCACGGGTATGGGTTGATATTGCAGGCTACCGGATGCACTACGTGCGCCCTAACGGTCAGCACTGGGATGCCCGGGTGGTGGTAGGTACGCCGCGCCGCGAGACGCCGATTATCCACTCCACGATCAGCCATTTGACCATTAATCCTTCCTGGACAATCCCGCCGACGATAATGCGCGAGGATGTGTTGCCTCAGGTGCGTGCCGATATTGATTACTTATCGCGTAAAAATATCCAGGTGGTGAGCCTCTCGGGTGAGCTGCTAGCGGCCGAGGAGATTGATTGGCAGCGCCCAGGTAGCGTTATGTTACGCCAAGTAGCAGGATCGGCGAACCCTTTAGGTCGCGTCGTGGTGCGGTTTCCCAATGATGACATGATCTATTTGCACGACACTCCCGCGCGAGGGCTATTCCAGCGTGATCAGCGGGCACTCAGTTCAGGCTGTATACGCGTTGAAGGGGTGGCTGAGCTGGCGCAAATGCTGCTGCAAGACACCGGTAGTCGCTACCAAATGAGTTCGCTGTTAAATGGGGGGAGTGATCGCAATGTGAACTTAACCCAACGTATTCCCATTGCACTGCACTATTTAACCGCTTGGCCGAATGCGCAAGGTGAGGTGGAGTTTCGGCCTGATATCTACCGCCGTGATGCAGCGCTACTAGCTGCATTGCAGCGCCCAGTCTAAGGTTGAGTATTTAAAGAATAATGCACACCAACGTAAAACACCGCCTAGTTGAAGGCGGTGTTTTACGTATAAGCATTCGTTATTGGGTAGCGAAGTGCTAGTCGTCGCTTTCCTGCTGATAGTTAGCCACGCTAACCGGCCCGGTTTCGCCGCTTTCCAGCGCAGCTAACATTGGCGCTGCCTGGTTCTGGAAGGCAATAAGCGTGTCGCCGCTCAGGCTGGTGTTTTCGGGCAGGGGAACGGTCATCGCATTCACCGGCGAGTTGTTAACGATGACTTCGTAGTGCAGGTGAGGGCCAGTGCTGCGGCCTGTATTGCCTGAAAGGGCAATACGCTCGCCCATTGTTACACGTTCACCTTGTGTTACCAGCGGACGGGAGAGGTGCAGGTAACGGGTGCGGTAGCCATTGTCATGGCGAATGACGACATAGCGGCCAGCGGCGTGATGGTTGCTCACGCGCTCGACAACACCATTGGCGGGAGCCGTTACCGGTGTACCAATGGGCATAGCAAAATCGGTACCGTTATGGGGGCTGATGCGGCCAGTCACCGGGTGCTTACGGCGTGGATTGAAGCTGGAGCTTAAGCGGTAATTGCCTTCGAATGGGTGGCGGGCAAAGGCGGGATCCAGACTGCCACCCTCTGGTGTGTAGAAATTATCGTCGCTGGCATTACGTACAACGGTTAAGTCCATGCGTTCACCGTCATAATGAACCGCCAAAACGCGGGAATCCAGCGTTTCTCCATCGATCATGTCGGACTCGACCAATACTTGAAAGCGGTCGCCGCGGCGGCTGTCACGCCGAAAATCGAGTTTCTTCTCAAGCAGCTTGGTTAGTTCCGTTACTGAGCCGCTGTTCAAGCCAGTCGCCTGGGCAGAGCGCGCAAAACTACCGCTAACGCTACCCGCATAGAGGCGCTGGACGGGTTCACCCTGGCGTTCAATCGTGGTGATGGCGAAGTGATCAGCATCTTTTTCCAGCAGAATGCCGTCGCGAGTGTTTTTCATCATCCGCAGTGATAACAAACGCCCATCTTCATCCAGCTGATAATCAAAGCTGTGCCCGGCGCGCCAATTGGTTAACATGCGCTGGTCGGGTAGATCTTCAAGCAGAGCCATCACTTCGCTGTAGCCCAGACCTAGTTCATTCTGCGCCAGGACAGCGAAAGTTTCGCCAGATTCAACAATATGTGTTTCCCATTGAGGCACAAACGGCTCTTCTGCTGCCAGCTCCAACTCCAGGAACGATATATCGTCAAATAGCTCAATACCGTAATCCTCATAAGAGGTGGCATCGGCTATTTCAATGGAGGAGGAGTCATCTACATCGAGCATGCCACTGGCTAGTGTGCCCAGCACAATGGCCATGTGCAGCGCGCCATCATCAAGACCGGCACTTTCCAGCACTGCGGTGTTCAGTACCGCGGCATCGCCACCCACAACAGGTTGGTCTGCCATGTCGGCTTCTGCGCTGGCAATCACGTCTAGATCAACGATCTCGGTTGCAGTTAGTTCGCTGAGGGGGATGTTCTCGCGGGTGGCGTCGAGTGCACGTGAAGCGCGGTCGATCGCTTCTGCCACCGGGGTGCGTTCTTGGCGCAGTGAGGGGACGCCCGGTGTAGAGTCACTTGGAAGCGGAACCAGCACGCTTTCAAGCGGTGTTTGCGGTTGATTTAAATCTTGGTATGTCGTTAATAATTTTTGTGTGCCCAGCACTGTGACCATTGTGGCCACGGGTAACAGTAATAATTTATGCGTGCGAGGCAGCGAATGGAGGATTCGCAACATGGGTAAATGGACCGCCGAGTTCGTGATTAAAAGTAACTATAAAGTCGATAAACCCGGAAACCATACCCCATGAGGGCAGGGGTGCATAGACTGTATGCCTATACATAAAACGTAATTAAATACAAAAATGGCAATAATAGGCAGAGATTACTATTTATAAACACCGTTTGCTAACAAATGTAACCAGCAAAGCGTGCTAACTAAATATCTTGAGTTAACTGTAGACGAAAACTACGTTTTTAAAAGCTTAAATATAATTTTTGTCGAATATTTTCCTACCGCTAGCGGCTAATCTTAACCATTTTACAAGCATGGGCGGAAGTGTTGGCTGTTTCCTGGCATCCTAGCCATGTTTTCGAACACAAGTTTTTTCGAACATTAGGCGCATTGTCTCGCTGTATTGCGTTGAGGAAATCGAAATGTCCCGGGTAACACTTTCACAATGGCAAATGTTGGCTGCCGTGGTTGACCACGGTGGGTTTGCGCGTGCGGCAGAGGCGGTACACAAAAGTCCCTCCACACTGAACCATGCCGTTCATAAGTTAGAAGAGCAGTTGGGCGTCCAGGTGTTGGAGCCTATTGGCCGGCAAGTGCGTTTAACTGAAGCGGGCGAGCTGCTGCTTCGGCGTGCGCGCCAACTAATAGAGAGCGCGGCGTCACTTGAAGATGTCGCCACCCGACTGGCGGCAGGTTTGGAAGCAGAAGTGGTGGTGGCAATCGATCAGGTGTTTCCTGCCGCTGCCCAAGCCAAAGCGTTAGAACGCTTTTCTGCAACCTTCCCTCAGGTACGAGTTCAGTTACACGAGAGTGTGCTCAATGGTGGCATTGAAATGCTCTACGATGGCCGTGCAGACCTGGTGGTCTCCGGGATTGAGGCCCAGGGCTTTTTAGGAGAGCCGTTGGTAACGGTGCGATTTGTGGCGGTGGCGCACCCCCAGCACGCGCTGCATCAGCTAGGGCGTTCGTTGGATCTGCGCGACTTGGCTCAGCATAGACAGTTAGTGGTGCGTGATTCAGCACTGCGTCAATCCACCAATGCGGGCTGGCTGAAAGCGGAGCAGCGCTGGACCGTCAGCCACCTTAATACCTCACTGGATATGCTAAAGCGTGGCCTGGGGTTTGCCTGGATGCCGGAAACACGCATATCTGAAGAGTTAAAAAGTGGTCAATTAAAACCGCTGCCTCTGCCTGCGGGCGGTATTCGCGAAGTGCCTATCCAGATGATTTTTCGTGATCGGGATCGGGCAGGGCCTGCGGCGCATGCGATGGCCGCTGCACTGAAACAAGCGGTGGTTAGCGAGTGCGCGCTGCATGATTCGACTGACTCGAATGAAAGACCGTAAAACATCCGCTTGAGCCTCCTTGAAGCGGGCGTATGCTGAAAGCAGTGACGCAATAACTAGAACCCCACAAGACTTTTCAGGAGACGCCCCATGGGACTACTTGTAAACGGCGAATGGCAAGACCAGTGGTATGACACCAAAAAGCACGGTGGCGAATTTGTACGTGAATCCGCCCAGCTAAGAGATTGGGTGGGTGATCAGCCGGAGACAGACGGTAATTGCTACCCAGCGGAAAAAGAGCGCTACCATCTATATGTATCATTAGCCTGCCCCTGGGCGCATCGCACACTGATTATGCGTAAGCTGAAAGGGCTGGAGCCGTTGATCGGCACGTCCCATGTCAGCCCGCTGATGCTCGATCAGGGCTGGACGTACCGTCAGGACGAAGGCGCCAGTGGTGACCCTATTAACGGTGCCGACTTTCATCACCAGCTCTACACCATGACGGATCCACATTATACCGGCCGTGTCACCGTGCCCGTGCTATGGGACAAGCAGCGCAGCGCCATCGTTAATAATGAGTCTGCAGACTTGCTACGTATTTTTAACCGTGCGTTCGATGAATTGACCGGCAACGACCTGGATTTTTACCCAGAAGATCTGCGTGGTGTCATTGATGACGTAAACGCCGATGTCTACGACCACATCAATAATGGCGTTTATAAATCAGGCTTTGCTACAGAGCAGGCAGTTTATGAGAAGCACGTTAAGGCGTTATTTGATGCCCTCGATCGTATGGAAGCACGCCTGGCCGATCAGCGCTATTTGGCGGGTGAGTGGCTGACCGAAGCGGATATTCGCCTGTTTACGACGCTGATCCGATTTGATGCGGTTTATTACGGTCATTTCAAATGCAATTTTAAGCGCATTGAGGATTACCCCAACCTTTCTAATTACGTAAGAGAAATCTACCAATGGCCGGGTGTGGCTGAGACCGTCAATATGGATCACATTAAACGCCACTACTATTACAGCCACGACACGATTAACCCGACACGCATTGTACCCGCTGGCCCACTGCTCGATTTTCAGCGCCCCCATAACCGGGAGCGTTTGCCAGGTAAGGGCGTGCGGCGTAAATAGAGCCGTAGCGCGCTAGTTTTACATTAGGAACTGGCTTGACATGAAAAGGGCCGCCCGATTGGGCAGCCCTTTTTCTAGCGTATAAATCCTGCTAGGAGCGTTGCGTTGTTATTGCACGCAACTGCAACTCTTAGCCATTGTCATCATTAATATCTAACGCTTCACGAGTGCGCTGCCAAGCGCTCTCAGCACCCTCTTGGGTCGTTTGCCAAGCGTCGCGAGCGTTAGCTTTGGTCTGCTCCCACCACTCGTTATTGTAAGCAGGGAAGGCTTCTACTTCTTCCTGGCTCGCTTCGACCATGATGCGATGTTCTGTATCACCATCGGCTTCCGTTTCGGTTTCGAGGGTGAAGTAATCAGTGCCAACAACGATCTCTCGGCCACCAAGGCCAAGTACTGAGCCACTTTCGATCACAATCGCGGTAATGCGCATCTCTTCATCAAACAGAATATCATCAACGTCGCCAATCTCTTCACCGGAACCGCCGGCAAAATAGACTTCTGCATCGAGAATGTCATCGGCAGAGTACATGCCTTGTGGCTCATTTTGGGCATGAGCGCTCATTGCAACGCTGCCCATAAGGGCGGTGCCGATCACGGTTGTCAGGATTGTCTTACGCATAGCGTCTCTCCATGTGGCTACGATAAATGTTACATCGCTTATCGGCTGGTGTTAGCAAGCCGACAGGCTTAAAACAGGAATGGAGTGTTATAGAAGGGGCAGTAAAAACGTTACTGCTTGTCAGCCCAGTCATCGGCTTGGCGCTCTGCTTCGTCTCGCTCAAGGCCGTACTTTTGCTGAAGCTTGCCTACCAACTGATCTTTCTTACCGCCGATCTGATCTAATTCATCGTCAGTAAGCTCACCCCAGCTCGCGCGGGCCTTGCCTCTCATCTCTTTCCATTTGCCTTCAATTTGATCCCAGTTCATTGCATCGCTCCTTGAGAATAGTGAACTTGATTAGGCATCTCTCAGGTTAGACCATATGTGCATGAGTGCAAGCTCCTGTTTCAATATGGTGTAAGTTAAAAGTACTGGTCAGAAGCGAAATGCGATGTTAGGATGCGCCCTCCTCGCATGTGTTGACCCCTCCATCACGACGGTAAGCGTTAAACTGCATAGTTATTAATGAGAGATATTAATAGTTAATCGTAGTGTCGCTTGCGGGAACATCTCGCCAATTGCTAGATGTTCATTGCTGTGTAGATGGCGCGCCTCCAGTATTTCGCCACACGGGTGAAATCGGCGCAGAAGGTCGCCACAGTGGTTGGCCCGCTAACGCGGTGTATGCCAACCGGATGCTAGGTGCGACCGGCGTCTCCGACTCCATTGATGGCTTTGACCGCTATGGCGGTGCCTGTTATCGACAGTGACTGCATTGTTGTGCGATGACAGAGTCAGAGACGCTTATGATGTTTTTTGCCGGTACTTGCCGGCCTACCAAGGTGTGATTAATGACCTCGACTTCTGTCGCTTCGCCGAGCTTCGGCGATCTAGCTCTTTTGCCTGCCGTTCTGTCTGCTGTCGAATCACAGGGCTACCTCGTACCCTCGCCGATTCAGGCGCAAACCATCCCTGCGCTGCTTGAAGGCCGCGATATGTTGGGCCAAGCCCAGACGGGTACCGGCAAAACTGCAGCGTTTGCACTGCCGTTACTGTCACGTTTAGAACTAACTCGCCGCGAACCGCAAGTGTTGGTAATGGCGCCAACCCGCGAGCTTGCTCAGCAAGTAGCTGCCTCGTTTAGTAAGTATGGTCAAAACCTCAAAGGTCTCGAAGTTGCGACTCTATGTGGTGGCCAAGAGTACCGTGAACAGCTGGGCGCCCTTAAGCGTGGCGCGCAAGTGGTTGTCGGTACCCCAGGCCGGATTATCGATCACCTGGATCGCGGCAGTTTGAAGCTTGATGGCCTCTCTGCCCTGGTGCTGGATGAAGCTGATGAAATGTTGCGCATGGGCTTTATCGACGACGTAAAACGCGTGGTCGCCGATACCCCGAAAGATGCCCAGCGTGTGTTCTTCTCAGCGACACTGCCCACTGAAATTGAGCGCATCGTTAACCGCTACCTGGTTAACCCGGTGAAAGTCGCCATTGAGTCTAGCACCACGACCGGCGAAAACATCGAGCAGCGCATTGTGCGCGTTGATGGTGGCGCTAAGCTGGAAGCCTTGTCACGTATTCTCGAAGTTGAACCTGTCGATGGGGCTATCGTTTTTGTGCGCACCCGTGCGGCTTGTACCACCTTGGTTGAGCAGCTAACTGCTCGTGGCGTTAACGCCGCTGGCCTGTCCGGTGACCTCGACCAGAGCCTGCGCGAGCGTACTATTACGCGCTTGAAGCGTGGCAAAGTTGATGTGCTGATCGCCACTGACGTAGCAGCGCGTGGTCTTGACGTGTCGCGTATTACTCACGTTATCAACTACGATCTGCCTCAGGATGCGGAAGCTTACACGCACCGTATCGGCCGTACTGGTCGTGCAGGCCGCAGTGGTATCGCAATTACCTTTGCTGGCTTCCGTGAAGGCCGCAAAGTGGGCTGGATGGAGCAGGCAACCGGTCAGAAAATGACTGAAATGCCGCTACCCGACGAAGCCGCTATCCGTGCCCATCGCGATGACGTCTTCCACCAGCGTGTTATTGCGTCCTTAACGAAGGGCGCTGCAGAGCAGCGTGCTCTGATTGAGCGTCTCATCGAAGAGGGCCATGACCCGATCGAACTGACCTGTGCGTTTGCCGCTATGGCGCGTGCTGATGAAGCACCGATTGGTCGCCTACAGGCACCGCGCAAAGAGAAGCCCTCACGTGATGGTGCGTCTGGCGGTAAGCCGGGAGCACGTCGCGAACGCACTGGTGCGCCGTCTGAAGGCATGACGCGCTATCGCGTATCGGTTGGTCATAAAGATGGTGTCAAACCTGGCCAACTAGTCGGTGCCCTCGCTAACGAAGGTGGCATTGAAGGCGCACGTATCGGTCGTATCGATATTCGCAATGCTTTCTCTGTGGTCGAGTTGCCGAGTGGTTTACCCGCAACGATTCTAACCAAGATGGCCCGTGCCCGTGTGGCCGGTCGCCCGTTGGAAATCAGTGAAGACAGCGCACCGGCTGAGCGCGCTCCGCGCCGTCGTCGTGACGAAGGCGATGCGCCCGTTCGTCGTCGCGAACGCGCCTAAGTCTTTATTCGTGTAAGGAGTCATCAACTGCCGCCAAGCGGCAGTTGAGTAACTCTCAAACGCCCTCGCTCCTTTACTGGTGCGGGGGCGTTTTTTTGCTACCTTGATGATGATTCATCACATCAAGGAGGATGATATGTCAGCACCACTACACGAATGGAATTTGGCGCCTAAAGAGGCGAGGGCTCTGCAAACAGAGCTGTCGAAGCGATTGGAACTTACTGATCGCCTAGCGCCGATAACACATATCGCCGGGGTGGATATTGGTTTTGAAGAGGGTGGCGAAATTACCCGGGCAGCGGTGGTGGTATTGAAGTGGGATCCTGCTACCGCGCCCGATTTAAGCGTTGTGGAGCAGGTGGTGCACCGCGAACCCACCCGTATGCCGTATATTCCCGGTTTGCTTTCGTTTCGCGAAATTCCCGCAGCGCTAGGGGCGTTTGCAAAACTCAGCGTGATGCCGGAACTGGTGATGGTCGATGGCCAAGGGATTGCCCACCCACGCCGGTTAGGGGTGGCTGCTCACTTAGGGCTATGGCTGGATTTGCCTACCATTGGGATTGCCAAGTCACGCCTCTATGGCCAACACGCTGAGGTGGGCGAGCAGCGCGGCGACTGGGTGCCGCTTTACGCGGGGAAAGAGACCCTTGGTGCTGTTTTGCGCTCCCGCACCAAGGTGAAGCCCGTGTATGTATCGCCTGGGCACCGCATCACGCTTGAAACCTCGATGGCCTGGGTGATGCGCTGTTTAGGGCGCACCAAACTGCCTGAGCCAACACGGCTGGCGGATAGGCTGGCCTCACGGCGTGATCAGCGCAAGTAGACGGCTTTTGAGGTTTTTGTCAGAAGCTATACGAACGCCAAAAAACGACGCAGCAGGCTAGTGGCATCATTGCACTCCACAATGTTCGCCAGCAGGGCGTCAGGCTCTTCGCCTTGGTCGCGCAGTGCGGCGCGTTGGCGCTCAAGGTAGGCGCGCATCACTGGTGGCGTGAACTCGGGGTGAAACTGCACGCTCCACTGGCGCGGGCCATAGCGCAGCGCCTGATGGGCGTCGTGGCTGTTGTGGGCTAGCACCGTACAACCTTGAGGCGCCTGCATTACCGATTGAGCGTGGGTCAAGTGGGCAGCAAAGCTTTCCGGTAGTTGGCTAAACAGAGGGTCTTGCTGGCCAGCTTGCGTTAGCCGCACGGTGCGTGTGCCTGACTCGCGGCCCGCCGGATGGTAGTCACTCACGCCACCAAAAGCGGCGGCCATTAACTGATGGCCATAGCAAACGCCCAGCATAGGCATGTCGTTTGCCAGTGCCTGTTGCAGCCAAGGCTTAAGTGCTTCGCTCCAGGGTTCGGCTTCGCTGACCATACTGTGCGAACCGGTAATCACAATGCCCGCGAGTGTATTAAGCTCGGGCGGGCTGGGGTGGCGGGTTGCATCCCATACCTGTAAATCTAAATGTGCCGGTAAGGCCGTGCTAAGCTGCTTTTCAAATAGCGTTTCAAAATCACCGTGCTGGTCGACAACTTCCGGAAAAGCGTCGCCGGTTTTAACGATTAATACACAGGCCATATCACTCCCTCGGTAGGATGAAACGCAAACATTGAACAAAGCTCTTTCAGGAACAGCGCTAAGGCGTGAAGATAGCCTACCATGGCTTTTCAAATGGCCAACACGTATTGATTATTAACCTTCTAAGGAGAGGATAATGCAACAGATTACCCGCGCAGGCGAACCGCTGGATGTCGCTGGCACACTGCCTGCAAAAGGGCAGGCGGCACCTGCGATGACGCTGACCAATACCGAGCTGCAAGACGTTACGCTCGATACCTATGCCGGCAAGCGTAAGGTGCTTAACATCATTCCCAGTGTGGATACGCCCACCTGTGCCATGTCCACGCGTCGCTTTAACGAGCTAGCGTCTAACCTTGCCGAGACCGTGGTATTGGTGGTTTCAGCGGACTTACCCTTTGCAGCCAAACGCTTTTGCGGCGCCGAAGGGCTAGATAACGTCGAAACACTGTCTACTTTCCGCCATCCCGAGTTTCGCGAAGCCTGGGGTGTAGCGCTGTGCAACAACCCTATGGAAGGCCTTTGCGCTCGTGCCGTCGTGGTGCTGGATGCCGATAACCGCGTGCTGCATAGCGAGCTGGTGAGTGAGTTGAAGAATGAGCCGGATTATGAGGCTGCCTTGGCGGTGCTGAGCTAGCGCGGATGGCGCTTAGCATGCCGCTTTGATGCCCTCACCAGCGCGCGAATTAAGCGCTGTTGGGGGCGGTTGAAAATCAACCACTCCGGGTGCCACTGCACGCCAATCAAGAACTCGTGCTCCCGCGACTCAATCCCTTGCACCAAACCATCCCTGTCGCGTGCAACGATTTCAATTCCTCTGCCCGCCTGATAAACGGCTTGATGATGCAGACTGTTAACCCGGCACCAGGTTACCCCTAGCAGGCGGTGTAGCTTACTCGCTCCGACGATATCAACGGTTTTGCGCGGCAGTACGGTGCGGCGCCGTTTTAGCCCTTCATGGGTCGTGTAGATATCCGGATCCAGAGTGCCGCCCAGGTGTACATTGATTAACTGTGCCCCACGGCAAATTCCCAATACGGGGGTATGCAGTGGGATAAAGCGTTCAAGTAGGGCGAGTTCCAGCTCATCCCGTGCCGGGTCTAAGCGAACATCCAGCTGTACTTCCCCACCATAGAGGTGGGCTTGAATATCGTCGCCGCCGCCAATGATTAAGCCGTCCAGGCTTTCAGGCTTCGGGCGCGAAGGGGACAGCCGTAGCGGTTTGCCGCCATGCCGCCAAACGGCAAACCAATCAAACCACCACGCTAAGTGGCTTTTTTGATCAGAGGTGGTAATTCCGATAAGCGGCCGAGTCATGCGTGTCGTTACTCACTGTGACAGAAAATGAAAGGGACTAAGCGGGGTTATATCGCTGGGCTCTCCCGAACGATCAGCGTTTGCGGCGAAGCCAGCGAGCCAGTTTAACCGTTGACCGGGCAAGCTTATCTTTGGCGCGGCTCAACATCGGTCGGTTGTGGTCGGCGATATACTCAGCGCAGCGTGCGAGCAAAACCTCAGAATTAGCGGCCAGTTTCTCAACTTCCACCCAACGATTCCACTCGATCACTGAGCCCCATCCAGGCTGGGAAAGCTGAGCGTTGGGTAAGCGGTAGTGAAAGGTGGGGCGCGGCTTGGTAAGCTGCGTATGCAGCAGTTCATGAGGGTGGTCAGGGCGCAGAAAGGCAAATAGTGGCAGCATGTCCAGCTCACGGTTGCGAGTTGGATTGTGGTGCAGGTAGTCGTCAATCAGCGTATCGAGATCAGGCGAATAGCGGCTATCCAGCACTTTTAGCGCATAAGCTTTGTGAAATGGGTTGGCATGGGGCAGCATCTCACGGGTAATGTCGACTTTGATTTCGTCTCGAAGCCAGCCAGCCAGCAGCAGATAAGCGCGTAGCATAGCGAGCAAGTAGTCAACGTCAAAGCGCTCTACTTCAGGGTTTAGGTGTAACCCGAACCCATACAGCAGGCTGGCATCGGTACCCTTGGCGCCGTGTTTACGCAGAGCTTCAAACAGGGCGTCTAACGCTTCCAGCTCATTCCAGGGTATTGGTGGGCAAACAATTTCGGTCGGTACCAGGCCGGTGACCATATCACCGATCAATTCGCGGGTTTTTTGGTGAAATTCGACTCGCCGCTGATGCTGATGTCGCGCCCACTCGCTATCTTCAGCGAGCGGGACATCGACCAGTGACTTATCGGGATGCGCGTACTGGGTGTCTAGCTCGATATCAAATTCGCCCCAACGGGTATCTTCAACCAGTAGCCGATGGGGGCTTACCACGTTAAGCTCCCCGCCAAACAGCTCGCGTACGATCATCGCCGTGTCCCGGGGTGGCAGGCCAGCGAATTCAATTTCGACGCCAACTTGCCGGATTTTCCCGTGGCTATTTAAGCGATTAGGTGGAGCTTGTAGCGTCATCTCAGCATCCTTGAGGTGAACGTTTAAGCCTCCAGCCTATCATAGTCACGCGTTGAGACTGAGCTTGTGGCCTGAGCTTATGACTAAGTTCAGTAAATTGAAGCGGTGGTCAATGATACGCAGGTCGCCATCCAGGCTAATTTTCAGGAGTAAGGCGTGCGACAGCACTGGTTAATCAATTCACTAATAGGCGTTGTCTTGTTTGTGTTAGCAAGCCTGACAGTGACGAGCATGGCCATCACCCAGGCCCAGGCGCAAGCGGTGTCGCTGCCCGGTCTGAGCAGTGGTTCCGAAGAGCAAACGGCTGAGGTCAGCGGCGAAGAGTTTCAGCGGTCGCTAAATGACGTCATCACCCTGCTCGAAAATGAGCAGCAGCGCAGCGAGTTACTTAAATCGCTGCGCGAGCTCCAGGTCACCGCTGACGCTGCCAGTGAGGATGAGGGCGTGGTGCGCCAAGGGCTGCTGGGTGCTCTTGCCGACACCTTGAGTGACTTGGGTGACCAAGCTGAGGCGGGTGGCTCCCCCATTGATGAGTGGGCGCGCCAACTGGCGCAAGGTGCTGAGGATTTGCGCGCGCTTAACGATGATGCCGACCAGGGCGAGGCCATTCGCGCGGTGGCCGAGGGGGCCGTGCTGGCCTTTATATGGGGGGTACTGCTGGTCGTCATGATTGCCTTTGGGCGTATGGTGGCGACCCGGCGGGAGTGGCCACTGGATCTCCCCAGGGATCCTAAGGGCTGGTTGATGGCAGTGCACTTCTTGCGCCGTATGCTGCCTTGGGCATTGTCGTTTGCAATCACGCTGGGCATTGGTCAAGTGTTGCCCGATAGTCCTGGGCGAACGCTGGTGCTGGTGGTGGCTTATATTTGCGTGTGTGGGCGAGCGCTCTCGGTGGTGTTTGAAACGGTCATCGCGTTCTTTAGCCGTGGCCACCGGTTTACCGCGGTTCAACTGCTTCAACAGCGTGCGCTACGCGGGCTGTTTGTGATTGGTGCCTTAATTGCGTTAGGCGATGCGGTTAACTCCTCTCGTTTGGTGGAAATGCTGGGCAGTGAGCTATCGAGCCTGGTTTCGGTGCTTTCCAATATGTTGGCGGCGCTGTTCGCGGCGCGGTTTATTATCAAATTCAAACGGCCTGTGCGCCATTTGATTTGCAACCGCCCGTTCAAGCAGCGCCGTGATGCCAGTACGGCCGTTGAGATGATTCGCTCCCTGGGTGGTCTCTGGCACATCCCGGCGCTGTTACTGGTGAGTGGTTCGCTGCTGGCGATCTTTATCACCGTGGGGGATGTAGGTACCGCCCTGGCGCGCTCGATTATTTCTGCCAGCCTGTTGGTGCTTACGCTGGTGGTCACTGGGTTATTACGCCGCCAGGCTGAGCGGATGGGCAAGCGTCGTCACCGCCACCGCCAGAGCCAGTACCGTAAGCGTTTGGAGCGTTTTGGTTTTGTGCTGGCGCATATCTGTTCTTGGATGGTATTTGCCGAACTCTCCATGCAAGTTTGGGGCAGTTCGTTCTTTGGTTTGGGCCAGCAGGCGGTCGCCAGTGCACGGATTGGTCAAGCACTGGTGAGCCTTGGCGCCACCGTGCTCCTGGCATGGCTAGTGTGGATCTTTGCCGATACTGCCATTCAGCGAGCCCTGACATCTTCGGCACGCTCTCGAGGGCGGCGAGTTAATCAGGCGCGGGCGCAAACCATCACGCCGATGATTCGCAATGTTATCTTCGTCACCATTTTGATTATTGCCTTCATCGCTGGGCTGGCGAATTTGGGTGTCAATGTCACGCCGCTGCTAGCCGGTGCCGGTGTGATCGGTCTAGCGATTGGTTTTGGTGCCCAGACGTTGGTACAGGATTTGATCACCGGTATTTTTATCTTGATTGAGGATTCGCTGGCGGTCGATGACTTCGTGCAGATCAATAAGCATATGGGTACGGTCGAGGGGCTGACGCTGCGCACCGTGCGGCTGCGCGATTTGGATGGGATTGTGCATATCATCACCTTTAGCCGCATTGAGTCGATTCATAACATGTCGCGCCAGTTTGGCATTGCGCTAATGCGTATCCGCATTCCCTTTGATATGAAAATCGACGATGCGATTACGCTGATGCAGGAGACCGCCCAGGAGCTGCGCCGTGATCCGATGATGCGTCACTACATTTGGTCGCCTCTGGAGATGCAGGGCGTTCAGGGTTTTGAAGATGGTTGCCCCATTTTACGCATGCGTTTTCGCACCGCGCCGGAGATGCAGTGGGATGTCTCCCGGGCGTTTAATCTGCTGCTGAAGCAGCGTATGGAAGATCAAGAGATTGACCTGGGCGTACCGCGTCTCAGCGTTAGTATGGAAGCGCGCGCCGAAGACCGTATGGAGGCTACCGCGGGGACTTCGTTCTCTTTAGAAGAGGAGCCACAAGAACAAGCCGCGCAAGCAAATAGCGCATTTGAGAGCGAACAGGGTAAGGGAGAAGCGACGCAAGCAAGTGATTCAAGCGACGGCCATCATAAGCAACCGGCTCCGCCGAAGCCCGCGCCGCGTCCGACAAAAGCTGAGATCCGCCAGGACGAGCAGGCGCGCAAGCACAATAAGACGGCTAATCGTGCGGCATCACATCGGCAAAAGCCCCAGGCACAGGGCGAGCCCCAAAGCGATACCTATGCCAGCCCCGGCGGCGAACACGGCGATGAGTAGCCATGGGCCGCGCAGGCGGCGCCAGCGGTTATACAGCGAGACCGCGTGGCTAACACGGTCAACCAGTTCGTCGTGACGGGCAATAGCGTGGTCGGGGGGCAGCGAAAAGTCGTTGGCGACATCGCCCTGCCAGTGGGGGCCGTGGCTGAGCCCCAGGCGCGCGCGTAGCCTGCCAATATCGCTGACTGTGTCGTGCAGCGTATCGTAGGTTTCGCGACGTTCGGCAACCGCGAACACCGCCTCGGCATCCTGGCGTAGTGCGCTATGCTGGCAGCTAGCCACAGCTTGGCTGATTTCCTGGTCGTTGGCCTCGGGGGAAACCGCAAGGCGCTGGTACAAATCACGCATAGGGAACTATTGCTTCTCTTGGAACTCGACTCGCGTAGGACAGAGCATAGTGCGAAAGGTATAGCGTTACATGGTCTTAGTAAGTTTGCATCAAATAATCATAGGCGTTTTTAATACGCTGAAACCGCGCTGAAGCCAAGGCGACCTGGTGCTCGCTTTCTGAATAGAAGCGATCCGGGTGGTGGAGCTGCGCCATTCGGCGATAGGCGTGGCGTACCTCTATCCGGGTAGCGCCAGGGGTAAGCCCTAACACTGAAAGCGCCCGCGTGGTGCGGTCGGGTGGCGGCGGTGAAGTGCGTTGCTGGTGATGACGATGCCCTTGCTGGCTAGAGCGTTGTTGATAAGAGTGATCGCGTGAGCGGCGCTGTTCGCGTTCGGCCTGTTCACGCTGCTGTTGCTGCCTTTGTCGCTCCTGCTCCTGGTGGCGTGCCTGTTCCCGCTGGCGCTGCTGCTCCTGTTCTCGTGATTGGCGTGCCTGCTCCTGACGCTGCTGCTTCTCCTGCTGTTTTTGTTGCTTTTGCTGGTGGCGCTGCTCTTTTTTTCGTTGCTGTTGTTCGGCCCGAGCTTGGGCCTGCTGGTACTGCCGTTCAGCCGCCTCAGCCTCACGTGCTTTTCGGGCATGGTAATCTGGGTCGTGGGTTTGCCAGTAGGCATCGCGGCTAGGGTCTTCGGGGCTGGCAAGCGGTGTGCCGGTGAGCTCCTTAAACAGCGTATTTAAGGTCATCGGTGCCACGTTTAGCAAATCAGCCAAAAAGCGCAAAATATAGTGGTTGGCCAGTGACAGCTCGCCGTCATCGGTGGCGACGGTAATGGCTTGATGAAGGACGCTCAGGCTTCGCTCAGCGCCGCACTCTTTGCGAACCACCTCGGCGGCAAGTTGGATCGCCTGAAGGTCTTGGCTATGGGCAATGCTCATGACCGGGCCTAACTCATGCCCGTGGCGAAATTGTGCGGTCACCTGGGCCAAGCGGCGCCGCCGCTGCCCCTCTGATACGTGTTGGCGGTGCACCAGCACCCAGGCCAACAGCAGCAGGGTTGCCGTATCCACTTGGCTACGGCTCTTTAATAGCAGCAGCTCAAAGGGTGAAAAACGGGCAATGGGCATTTCCTAGCTCCACAGACGAAGAGGTAAATAAAGTACGATGGCTTTATGCGGCAACATGATCATTTTTAGCCATGGTATATCATCACGTTAGGCAAAGGAGTAGGAGATTGGTGAGTTGATCAACGTTGAGCGTAAAAACAGCTTTCAACTGCGCCTTACCCGGCGGCTCAAGGAAGAGACATCGCATAACCTCGACGTCTATCTTTTTGTGCCTGGCGAGCTTGGCTTAAGCACACAGCTTATCTCAGAAGAAGCCTTTTATCATGCGGCCATCAATGTCTCACGCACCTACTACAGTGACGAGTATCTCTTACCCTTGGTGCACAGTCGATTGGCCAGTCGTAACCGTCTTGGCAGCGAGTCGTACCGGTTGAGCCTAAGCCTCTATGCTTACCAATACGTGGAAGCGATGGAGCGAACTACTCGCTCAATGCTAGTGAGTGCCAATAAGCTGCGTCATGCTCGCCAAGAGGAGCGGGATGAGAACAGCGAAGTACAAGAGAGTGCCGACGCCCTGCGTGATCAACTGCATGAAATGATCGACTTAAGCGACGGTATTCTTAAGCGGCTGCGCCGCCATAAGCCCGATGATGAAAGCTTTAATAAGTACTTTGCCAATATCGATAACTACCTCTCATGGTTTACCGAACAGCAGTTGCTGGCGCTGATCGCCCATATGCCTCGAGGGGGAGAGTTTACCGATATTCGACGCCGTTTCATCAGCGTCTGCCATCGTGAGGATGAGCATCGCCGTGAACAGCAGTACAACGCTGAGCGGGTCATGGCAGACCCTACGCGCATGTCGAATAAAATGCGCCTGCTGCGACGGTTGATTGAGCACCCGATTACGCTGAAGCAAGAGGCCTTGGAGTTGGGCGGCGGCGAGCAAAAAGCGGTCAAAGCGCTTGCCACCGCCGTGGTGATGGCCTTTGTATCGATGGGCGTGCTGCAGTTGCGTAGCGCCTTGGGCGATATCACTGCGCTTTTTGTGCTAGCCATGGCACTGCTCTATGCCATGCGTGAGGTCTTTAAGGATGATTTGCGCAATACCCTGTGGCGCTGGCTGCGTAAAGGCCGCCCCAAATGGCGCCGCCAGTATTTAGACCCCACCCGCAATGCCGCGGTGGGACGCCAATTGGAGTGGTTTGATTATAAACGCTTTGCTTCATTGGCCGCTGATATCCAAAAGATGCGCCGCCGCACGGTCGCTCAACGTGAAGAAGTGGTGCTTCACTACCGTTCAAGTTCACGTATGTCCCCCACGCGCTTTTTAAGCGGCTACGAGCACACCCGCGAAACGCTCAATCTGGATATCTCCATGCTCACCCGGCTCATGAGTAAGGGCAAACATCATATCTACCGCCTGAAAGATGGCCAGGCAGTGCGTGAGGGGGTCGAGCGCCGCCATCTGTTCAATCTGGTGATTCGGGAAACAGGCAGCGAAGATACGCCCTATCTCGCTCGTTGGAAGGTCGTCGTTAGCCGTTCGGGCATTGTCGATGTGGAGAAAGTCGAAGAGAGCAGTGGCATGCGGGAGAAGAAAGAAACCAGTGAGGAGTAAATAAGCCCCCATAAACTGCTCCAGATCAATACCGCCTCAATGTGTTCCTGGTGATCACTATCCAGCATAGGCAAATTGCCCGCAGCGAACTAGGCTCAAAGAACAAGCAGGACAACCTGCATCTGCGAATCAGTCTTTAAAATGCGTATTAAGGGCTGACGCAAGGAGGAGAGCCATGCAAGCTATCGACATTATGACGCCCAACGTGGTCAGCGTGGGCCCTGATACAGAAGTGCGCGACATTGCCCAACTGCTACTCAAGCACCGTATCAGTGCTGTGCCTGTGGTGGATGAGGATCGCCAACTGATTGGCATTGTCAGTGAAGGCGATTTAATGCGTCGGGTAAAAGATGACGGAGGCCATCGCGACGCCTGGTGGTTAACGCTGTTTGCCGGTGGCAAGGATGCGGGTGACTATGTAAAGTCCCACGGCCGAAAAGCCCATGAAGTCATGACGGCCAACCCGCTATCCGTCGCGGAAGATACGCCGCTGCACACCATTGCGCGCATGTTGGAAAAACACCATATCAAGCGGGTGCCTGTGCTGCGTGAAGGCAAACTGGTGGGCATTGTCAGCCGCGCTAACCTGCTACAAGGGATCGCCAATGCCGCGGTAGCGCCGACCCAATCACCCTCAGATGATCGGCAGATTCGTGAGGCCATTCTCAAAGAGGTTGAGAATAATACCGGTGTACAGGTCGAAGGCATTAGCGTGATTGTGGATGGCGGTGCGGTAGAGGTTTGGGGGCTGGTCGAATCCCATGAGCAGAAGCAGGCGGTATCAGTGGCAGCGGAAAACGTACCAGGGGTCACGAAGGTTGAAAACCACCTGGGTATGATGCCGCGGGGCGTGGGATATATGTGACTTTAGCCCGCTATTTTTATAGCGGGCTACTCCTTCCTGACACTTTAAACCACTGATTTAATCGCCTGCTCCAGGCTGGTTACGCTGCGCTCTGTGTGGTGGAGCTTATCGAGTCCAAACAGGCCAATGCGGAAGGTTTGGAAGTTGTCACCTTCATCACACATCAGTGGTACGCCGCCCGCCACCTGAATACCCGCCTGGGCAAGTTTGCCCACCAAGCCGCTATCGTCGCTGTAGCACACCACCACGCCAGGGGCTTCAAAGCCTTCCGCTGCAACGCTGACAAAACCGTAGCGTTTAAGCATCGCGCGGACTTCCCGGCCAATCGCTTGCTGCTCCTGTTTTACCTTGGCAAAGCCGTAACCGCGGGTCTCCTTCATGATATCGCGCAACTGCCGCAAGGCATCCGTGGGCATGGTGGCGTGGTAGGCGTGCCCGCCATTTTCGTAGGCCTGCATGATGCTGTGCCACTTGCCTAAATCGCAGGCAAAGCTGTTGCTCTGGGTCTCGCTCAAACGCTGGGTGGCACGCTCTGAGAGCATCACCATGGCGCAGCAGGGTGAGCCGCTCCAGCCTTTCTGCGGTGCGCTGACCACCACATCAATGCCCAGCGCCTGCATATCCACCCACAGGGTGCCCGCCGCAATAGCGTCCAGCACGAACAGACCACCTACCTCATGAGTTGCTTCGGCAAGCGCCTGAATATAGTCGTCCGGAAGCAGCAAGCCAGCGGAGGTCTCCACTTGCGGGGCAAACACGACGGCAGGCTTCTCGCTACGAATTTTCGCCACGGCCTCATCAATGGGCACTGGCTGAAAAGGTGAATGCGGATCATCGGCATTCAGGCGCCGTGCTTTAAGCACCGTGTGCTGTTGGGTTAAACGCCCCATCTCAATAATTTGCGTCCAGCGGTAGCTGAACCAGCCATTGCGAATGACCAGGGTTTTCTGGTCAACGGCAAACTGGCGCGCCACCGCTTCCATTCCAAAGGTACCGCTCCCCGGTACGATGACCGCAGCGTGGGCGTGATACACCTCCTTAAGCGTGGCGGAAATATCCCGCATCACACCTTGAAACTGCTGTGACATATGGTTCAGCGAACGGTCGGTATAGACCACTGAGTACTCAAGCAGGCCGTCGGGGTCGACGTTGGGCAGTAAGCCAGCCATGGCGTTCTCCTGGTGTTAGAGACAGCTAGTTAAACACGCGCTTTAGCGGCGCTAAAGCGCGTGGGAACACATCAGAATACGGATAACCAGGGCGCTATGCCAATAGCGTTAGCGAACAGTGTGCTCTCTCTAGCGCGACTAAAGTTGCAGATAAGTAAACGTTTACGTATTTGTAGTAAACGTTTACCTTGGCGGTTGAGAGTTACATAGACGTCATTTAGAAGCGACTGCCAGTCTGGCTGAGGAGAAGAGATGACCATTAACGTCACGGTGTGGGGGGAGAACGTCCACGAACAAACCAATGAAGTCGTGGCACGCATTTATCCAGATGGCATGCATCACTGCATCGCCGAAGGCCTCAACGAAGTGGCAGAGATCAACGCCACCGCCGTTACCTTGCAAGACCCCGAGCAAGGACTAAGTGAAGAGTTCCTCGACAATACCGATGTGCTGCTTTGGTGGGGACACGCTGCCCACGGCGATGTGCTGGAAGAAACGGTTGATCGCGTTCAGAAACGCGTGCTGCAGGGCATGGGGCTGATTGTGCTGCACTCCGGACACTACGCAAAAATCTTCAAACGCTTGATGGGCACCACCTGCTCGCTCAAGTGGCGTGAAGCGGGAGAGCGCGAACGGCTATGGGTGGTGAATCCTGGGCACCCTATCGTGCAGGGCCTGGGCGACTATATCGAACTGCCGCATACCGAAATGTACGGCGAGCCGTTTGCGGTGCCCAACCCCGATGAAGTGATCTTTATCAGTGCTTTTGAAGGTGGAGAGGTATTTCGTTCAGGGCTGACCTATAAGCGCGGCAACGGCAAGATTTTCTACTTCCGCCCTGGCCACGAAACCTACCCAATCTACTACGACACACAGGTGAAAATGGTACTGAAGAACGCCGTAAATTGGGCCCGCCCGGAAGGCTCTCGATGGATCGACAGTTGCCCTAATGTTCCTGCCGATCAGGCGCCCAACCCGGTGGAGATCAAAGGGGAAAGCCTGCATAAACCCGGCGAGGAGGGCTTCAAATGATCCGTTTAGCGATTATTGGCGCTGGCAGTATGGCGGGTGAACACGCCAAGCACTTTAGCCGGATCGAGGGAGTGGAAGTGGTGGCGGTATGCGATATGGAGCTGGCCAAGGCCCGCGACTTTGCTGGTCGTTTTGGTATCGCCGATGCGTATGACGACCTGGAGGCTATGCTGGCGCGGGAGGATATCCAAGCCGTTAGCAACGTCACACCAGATGGTGTTCATAAGCGCACGTCACTGGCCGTGATTGCCGCAGGCAAACACATTTTGTGTGAAAAGCCGCTGGCGACGAATGCCGACGATGCCCATGCAATGGCCCAAGCGGCAGAGGCTGCCAACGTCATCAATATGGTCAACTTTAGCTATCGGGATGCACCGGCCATTCAGCACGCCCGTGCACTGATTACCGCTGGGGCGATTGGGCAAGTACGTCACGTGGATGCCAGCTACCGGCAGAGCTGGCTGGTCAGCAATGCCTGGGGGCGTTGGGATCAGGATAGCCAGTGGCTTTGGCGGCTCTCGGAAGCCCACGGCAGTAAAGGCGTGCTAGGGGATGTGGGCGTCCATATTGTCGATTTCGCCAGCTTTCCCGTTGGCGATATTACCCGCGTTAACTGCGAACTGACCTGCTTCGAGAAAGCCCCGGATAACCGTATCGGTGACTATCTGCTGGATGCCAACGATACCGCGCTAATGCGGGTAACCTTTGCCAATGGGGCCAAGGGCACCCTTCAAGCCACCCGCTGGGCGACTGGGCACCACAACTCGCTAACCCTCAGCGTACACGGCGATAAAGGGGCTATTCGTGTCGATTTGGATACATCATTAGATGAGGTGCAGGTATGCCTGGATGACAATGTTCACCCCGCCCGCTGGAGCACGGTCAAGGCTCCGTCCACGCCGAATATCTATCAGCGTTTCATAGAAAGCATCCGCCGTGGTGAAAACGACCAGCCGGATTTTGCTCGCGGCGCGGCGATCCAAACCGTTCTTGATGCCTGTGTTATCTCCAGTCAGGAGGATCGCAGCCTGGACATTGCAGTGTAATCAGCGTCGCAACGCCGGGCGTTTTTCGGCACACTGGACGCTTTCCAGGTGAGAGATAGGGCGAGAAAGAGTCGGTGATAAAGAGCAAACAAAGCGCCCAAACGGCCACCATTCGGGAAATTGCCCGGCGGGCCCAGGTATCGATTGCCTCGGTCAGCCGGGCATTGAACGGCAAGCCGGGCCTTAGCGACGCCCTGCGTGAGAAGATTTTGGCGATTAGTCGGGAAGTGGCCTACCAGCCCAGCGCCGCGGCTCGTCAGCTAATAAGCGGTAAAATGGCGGTGGTGGGCATCTCTCTCGGCCGTCAGGATATTGAGCTGCGCCCTTACTATATCTTGCTCTACCAGCATCTTACCGTGGCGCTTCATCAGCAGGGTATGGTGCCGGTGTTCTTTAATCACCAGCAAACCGCTGAATTACCCGAACGCGCGGGGGCGGCTATTTTGCTTGGTGACGCCCCAGGCGATGAGCGCCCGGCACTGCTTAAGGCCGCTGCTATTCCTTTTGTACGCATAGGTGACGCCGGAGAAGGCTTTTCGGTCGCCCCGGACGATCGGCAGGGGCTGTATGAGATCACCCACCACCTCATTGCCCAGGGTCGCCAACGACTGGCCTTTATGGGCGGCGAGCTAGAGGTGCCGCGTCCCCATAGCCGTTTGGAAGGATACCGGCGGGCATTGGCAGAGGCGGGGCTCGCCGAACGCTTGATCAGTCTACCGCATCGCTTGGCGTCAGACTCCCTTAACAGCTATCGCTACCTAAATCGCTATTTAGACGAAGAGGGCACTCAACCACTGCTTTTTGATGCGCTGGTGTGCGCCACCGACGAACTAGCGTTGGGCTGTGTGGCCGCGCTGGAAGATCGCGGGGTTGAGGTGCCAGGCCAAGTGGCGGTCACCGGTTTTGATGACCTGCCCACCCTCGCCACCGGGCTCACCACGGTACGACAGGATATTGCCGAGATAGCGGCGACGAGCATGGCATTACTGGCAGAAGCGCGGGCGGGAGCAGCGCCCCGGCATGTATCGTTGCCAGTGGCGCTGGTGGTGCGGGATACGGCTTAACGCTGCGGCAGTTGCTCAGGCCCAAAACCGTCGGGTAGCAGGGCTTCCATGGTGTAGGTTTTCAGCAGTTCGCCGCTGCCGGAGAGCACTTTGATTTGCGTTTCTGGCGTGGCGAACTCGCGGATGCGCTGGCGGCAGTCGCCACAGGGCGTGCACAGGTGATCGCCCGGGCCCATCACGTAGACGGTGGCCAACTGGCGCTGCCCAGCGGTGATCATGGCGGAAATGGCAGAGGCTTCAGCACACAGGCCTTTGTAGTGGGCCACTTCTACGTTAGTGCCTGCAAACTGCTGGCCATCCGGCGTCACCATTACTGATGCCACCGGGTGTGCTGAGTAGGGCACATAGGCGTTAGCCCGCGCGCTGAATAGCTTCTCAACGATCTCTGCTGATACTTCATCCGTTTGCTGACTCATCACAACTTCCTCTTAAGCGCGGGCTTCGTCGTCGCGTAACACGGTGTCCAAAGCAATCAGCATCATGTCGTCAAAGGTCGTTTGACGGTCTGCGCTGGAGAGCGAATCGCCTTTCAGAATGTGATCCGACACCGTACAGATGGTCATGGCGCGAGCGCCAAACTCGGCGGCGACGCCGTAAAGGCCAGCAGCTTCCATCTCTACACCCACAATGCCGTAACGCTTAAGCATTTCAGCCATCTCAGTTTGCGGGTTGTAAAACAAGTCTGCCGAGAAGATGTTGCCAACTTTGACTGGCACGTTTTTAGCTTTGGCGGCAGCCACGGCGTGCTGGGTCAGCTCAAAATCCGCAATGGCGGCGAAGTCGTGGTCGTTAAAGCGCATGCGGTTAACCTTGGAGTCGGTGCTGGCGCCCATGCCGATGACCACATCGCGGACGTTAACGTCGTCGCGCACCGCGCCGCAGGAGCCCACGCGAATCAGTGATTTAACGCCGTAGTCGGTGATCAGCTCTTTGGCGTAGATGGAGACCGACGGAATGCCCATGCCGTGGCCCATTACGGAAATCTCGCGGCCTTGATAGGTGCCGGTATAGCCGAACATATTGCGTACATCGTTGACCTGGCGAACATTCTCCAGGTAGGTGTCGGCGATGTACTTGGCGCGCAGCGGGTCGCCTGGCATCAGTACGGTATCAGCGAAATCGCCCATCTCGGCATTAATATGCGGTGTAGCCATGTCACGCTCCCATATAATTTAACGGTCTGAATCAACCCTTCGCGGGGGCGCTGTGAACCCTTCCCTGGGCGCTACTTTCGCCATCCATGGCGAAAGACCCCCGCTACGGGCTGATTCAGACCTTGCACGATTTTGTGCTAGAGGTTGGTTATTTGCCTTTAAGCAGCGTCAGGTAGAAAGCTTTTGCCATCGGCCATGGCCGGAAGCAGGAAAAAGTCGGCGAGGGTTTGGCCGATATCGGCAAAGGTGCCACGCTCGCCCAGCGAGCCGGGGGTAAAACCGGAGCCGTGTACCAGAATGGGGATGTACTCGCGGGTGTGCTCGGTGCCGTGCCAACTGGGGTCGCAGCCGTGATCGGCGGTGAGAATCAGCAAGTCATCTTCGCTTAGCGCAGCCAACAAAGCTGGCAGCTTGGCATCGAAGTCTTCCAGCGCGGCGGCGTAGCCCGGCACGTCCCGGCGGTGGCCGTAGACCGAGTCGAAATCGACAAAGTTGGTCATGATCATGGCGCGTTCGCCGACCTCGCGCTTAGCGGTACGCTCGATCTCTTTGAGTGTTGCCTCCATTAGCGCGTCGTGACCGCTGGCTTTGACCTTGTGGGTAATGCCGCAGTGGGCGTAGATATCGGCAATTTTGCCAATCGAGACCACTTCACCACCAGCATCGGCAAGCTTCTGCAGCACCGTAGGCGAGGGCGGCTCTACGCTATAGTCGCGGCGGTTGCCGGTGCGGGCGAAGGTGGTGCTGTCCTCGCCGATAAACGGACGGGCGATGACGCGGCCAATGTTGTAGGGCTCTAGCAGTTCACGCACGGTTTCGCACAGTTTATAAAGCCGCTCGAGACCGAAATACTCTTCGTGGGCGGCAATCTGAAACACCGAATCCGCTGAGGTATAAACAATCGGCTTATCGGTGGCAATGTGCTCTTCACCCAGGCGGGCGATGATCTCGGTACCTGAGGCGTGGCAGTTGCCAATGACACCCGTTAGATTAGCTTCCTGGACAATAGCGTCGAGCAGCTCAAGGGGGAAGCTGTCGGTTTTATCCAGAAAGTAGCCCCAGTCAAAGCGTACCGGCACGCCGGCGATTTCCCAGTGGCCGGAAGGAGTGTCTTTGCCACTGGAGATCTCTTTAGCGTGGGCGTAAGCGCCTTCCAGGCTGTCCGGTAGCGTCACGCCTTCGGCAACGCTGCCGGTGGCGTCGCGGTGGGCGTGGAATAGCCCCATCTTGGCCATGTTGGGCAGCTTGAGCGGGCCTGAACGGTTGGCGTTATCGGCCGCATTACGGGCGCAGGCGGCGGCGATATGCCCCAGGGTGTCGGAGCCTTCATCACCGAAGGTGGCGGCATCCGGGGCGGCGCCAATCCCAAAGGAGTCCAGTACCAGGACTATCGCGCGGCTCATAAGGCTTCTCCACGGAAGGTGTCTTGTAGCAGGGTGTCGGGGGTAGCCGCCGCTTCGCCAATCGTAAACGCGGTACGGAGCTGCTCGGCGGCGCGCTCAGCGGCGGCGTCACTGCGGGCGTGCACCATGGCGATGGGGCGCTGGCTATCCACGCGCTCACCGATTTCGACGATATCGGTAAAGCCGACGCTGTGGTCGACGCTGGCATCGTTACGCAGGCGACCACCGCCCAGCTCGACCACGCTCATGCCCACGGCGCGGGTATCAATGCGCTGAACGGTGCCAGCCTGCTCGGCATATACGGGTTTAATGACTTCAGCTTTGGCCAGGTAGTGCTCGGAGCGCTCCATAAAGTCGCTGGGGCCGCCGAGTTCTCGCACCATACGGGCGAACACTTCCGCGGCAGCGCCGGAGGTCAGCGCTTTTTCAAGCTTCGACAGCGCTTCTTCTCGTGAGCCAGCCAGCTTGCCGGCAATCAGCATTTCCACTGCCAGTTCACGGGTGACTTGCATCACGCGGCTGTTGGGGCGGTCGCCACGCAGCAGGGCCAGAGTCTCCACGATCTCTACAGCGTTACCGGCGCAGGGTGCCAGCGGTTGGCTCATATCGGTAAGCAGGGCAGTGGTGGGTGTGCCTGCTTGGGTGGCCACATTGGCGATGCTTTTGGCAAGCTCCCGGGATTTTTCCGGCGTGGGCATAAAGGCGCCGCTGCCGACTTTTACGTCCATGACCAGCGCGTCCAGCCCGGAGGCCAGCTTTTTACCCAGGATAGAGGCCGTAATCAGCGGAATAGACTCTACCGTGGCGGTGACGTCACGTACGCCGTAAATGCGCTTATCGGCAGGAGCGAGGTCACCGGTTTGGCCAATAATCGCCACGCCGGTGGATTTCACCACCTCGCGGAAACGCTCTGGCGCGGGGTAGGGGTCGTAGCCGGGAATCGATTCAAGCTTATCCAGCGTGCCGCCAGTATGGCCCAGGCCACGCCCGGAGATCATCGGTACAAAGGCGCCGCAGGCGGCGACCCAGGGGCCGAGCACCAGCGATACCAAATCACCCACGCCGCCGGTGGAGTGCTTATCGACAATTGGACCAGGCAGGTTCAAATCGCTCCACTGCATCACATGGCCGGAGTCGCGGGTAGCGGTGGTCAGCGCGACCACTTCTTCACGGCTCATGCCGTTGAGAAACACTGCCATGGTAAAGGCGCCAATCTGGGCGTCGCTGATGCGGTCATCGGCAATGCCCTGGACAAAGGCTTTGATCTCTTCCGCGGGCAGCGGCTGGTTGTCACGCTTTAAGCGAATCAGCTCCTGGGGGAGCAGGGTGTGTTGAGTGGCGTTGGCAGACATTAGTAACCTCCCTCTGTAGTGGCCGCGTTGGTGTTGCCGGTCAACGTAGCCATCAGGTTGCCGAGCAGGCTAGAGGCCCCAAAGCGGAAGTGCGCGGGGGTCGCCCAGCCTGGGCCCATAATCTCGTTGGCAAGGGCTAGATACTCGGCCGCATCTTCGGCGGTTTTGACACCCCCCGCCGCTTTAAAACCAACGTCCTGGCCACTGGCTTTAATCGCCTTGAGCATAATTTCAGCGGCTTCCAGCGTAGCGTTAACGGCTACTTTACCGGTCGAGGTTTTAATGAAATCCGCGCCGCCTTCAATGGCGAGCTCGCTGGCACGTTTGATCAGCGCAGGCTCTTTGAGTTCGCCGGACTCAATGATCACTTTGAGCAGTGCTTGGCCCGCGCAGGCGGCTTTGCACATCTCGACCAGCTCAAGGCCGGTCTCCTCATCGCCGGCCATTAGCGCGCGATAGGGGAACACCACATCGACTTCATGGGCGCCGGAGGCAACTGCATCGCGGGTTTCACGGGCGGCGGCCATAATGTCGTCGCTGCCGTTAGGGAAATTTGTGACCGTGGCGATCTTCACCTGGTCATTTAGCTTGTGAGCAGTCAGGGCGCGTTGGGCGGTGACAATAAACTGTGGGTACACACAGACGGCGGCAGGCGTGCCAAAGGGCGTTTTCACCTGCTGGCAGAGCGCTTCAATGGTACTGTCACTGTCGCTTTCGTTCAGGCTCGTTAGATCCATGAGGGTGAGTGCTTGGCGGGCGGCTTGGACGATATGAGGAGAGGCGGTCGCAGTCATTGAATTCTCACAAATCAGTAAAAGATAAAAACGGGCACTGCGGATAAAGCCGCAGCGCCCGTCACCTTCAGCAAATCTCGCTGCGTTAAGCAGTCGCGTTACTGAGGGCGATAAAGAAGCCGGCAATCGAGGCCGACATCAGGTTGGACAGTGTACCGGCCAACACGGCTTTAACACCAAAACGGGCAATCTCTTTACGGCGGGTAGGCGCAATGCTGCCCAGGCCACCCAGCAGAATCGCAATGGAGGAGAGGTTCGCAAAGCCACACAGCGCAAAAGAGAGAATCGCCATGGTGTGCGGTGTCATCATCTGACCCGTAGCAGCCACTACCTGTTCCCCATCGATGTAGGGTGCCAGATTGATATAGGCGACAAATTCGTTGACTACCAGTTTTTGGCCAATGAATGAGCCAGCCAGCGTGGCCTCTTCCCAGGGTACACCCAACAGGAAGGCCAGTGGGGCAAACAGCCAGCCCAAGATCAGCTCCAGACTCAGCGAGTCAAAACCTACCCAGCCGCCCACGCCACCTAATATGCCGTTGACCAGTGCAATTAATGCGATAAATGCCAGTAGCATGGCGCCCACGTTGGCGGCCAGCATTAAACCTGAGGTCGCGCCTGATGCAGCGGCATCCAGGACGTTGGCAGGCTTATCTTCCTGGGCGTCAATCTCTTCTTCCACCTTGGAAACGCTGTCGCTGTCGGTAACGTCTTGGGTTTCCGGCATGATCAGCTTGGCAAACAGCAGCCCGCCTGGCGCCGCCATAAAGGAGGCCGCTACCAAATACTCCATGGGAATACCCAGGGCGGCGTAGCCCGCCAATACTGAACCGGCCACCGACGCCAGACCACCACACATAACGGCAAACAGCTGCGACGGTGTCATGCGGGCGATAAAGGGACGTACCACCAGCGGTGCTTCGGTTTGGCCGACGAAAATATTCGCGGTGGCGGAGAGCGACTCTGTACGTGAGGTGCCTAGCGCTTTCTGCAGCGCGCCACCCAGGATACGAATGACCCACTGCATAATGCCGATGTAGTAGAGCACGGCGATGAGTGAGGAGAAGAAGATAATAACGGGGAGTACTTTGATCGCAAATACAAAGCCGACATTATCCACATCCGCTAAGCCGCCGAATAGAAAACCGATACCGTCGTTGGCATACACCAATATTTGGCTAACACCGGACGAAATGGCCTGCAGCACCGCCTGGCCAAACGGCACGTAAAGTACAAAGGCACCGATACCCGCCTGGATAGCAAAGGCGCCCAGCACGGTACGCAGCCGGATCGATTTACGGTCATAAGAGAAGATCAGGGCAATGGCCACCAGAGTGACCATACCCACCAAGCTCATAAGGAGTGTCATAAGGAGATCCTTCGAGTCCGCGAGGGTTAAACGCGTTTAAAGTAAGTTGAGCTTGACGGAGTAGATCACCGCATTCTGATAGTCGTTGGGCGTGCCCAACTTATTCTCAGAGTAGCGGTACTGAATACCGGTGGTGATTAAGTCACTAGGATGCCACCACAGGCTCAGCGCACCGTTAGTGCCCACACTGCCAGCTTTGTCGCCCACGTAGTTCTGCTCCAGGTAGTCATCGTCGCGGCCAAACGTCTGTTCGTGCCAGTTGGTGACGCTGAAGTTCTGGTTGAGCGCGTTGAAATCATAACCCGCGACCCAGCCTGCCATATAGCCGTTCATACCGGTATAGCTGTTACTTTGCACCCGCGCAGCCCCGATAAAGGGCTTGAACCAGAGGCCGTTATCAAAGGTGGTACGGTAACCCAGACCCAGAATCTGATCCTGTTCGCGGCTGTTATAGCCGTAATCGCGGAAGTCATACAGGTGGGCATAAATCGACAGCGGGCTATCACCCAGGTAAATATGCGAGGTCACTTTGCCCGCAGTGCGGAAATTGTCTTTACCACCGCTTGACTCATCGAACTGGTCGTTGGTGGGGTTCTCGAAATCAAAGAAGCCATAAAACTCACCCCAGCTAAAGCCAGCGCCGCCTTCGATTTCGAGAAACATAAAGTCGCTTTTCGCCGCGTTGGAAGCGGTGCGATCTTCGGTACCGTTTGACCAATCAAGATAGTTAACCGAAACATTGGCGAATGACCACAACCGGTCAAGCGGATGGGGCTGAGCATCATCTGCCATTAGCGGTGTAGTGAGCATTGTTGCCAATACACCTGTTAAGCCAGCGCTAAGCGCGACAAAAGACGAGGTGTGAGAAGAGTGAGTACGAACTGTCATAGGAGCCTCAACAAGGTTATCGCGGAGCCATTTGGATGGGCTATCCGGGGGTTGTAATTGTGCGGGCTGGCGTTAATGTTAAAATTATAACATTTAGTGTTATTTTTCTAACGTTGATTTGCAAGTGTTGTCACATCAACGCTATTTAAATGTCATATAGCTCTCATTATGGCACTAATAGGATCAATGGCCGTCGTAGCAGTGGAAATTACGCCGCAGCTCGCTCAGCATAGATATGGAAATAGATATGCAAATAGCTATGCAAGGGGATGCAACACCCATGCTCCCGCTGGGAAGATCACAATAAGAGGGTTTGCCAGGAGATGCCCACCATGAATGGCCGTAGCGCGATGCGCCTTGCCAAACTTCAAGAAGCGCTTGCCAGTGGCGGCACTCTTCATCTGCGCGATGCCGCAGAACTGTGCAATGTTTCTGAAATGACCATCCGCCGCGACCTCACGACTCAGTCCACTGCCATTAGCCTGCTGGGTGGGCGCCTGGTGATGGCAAATTATCCTGGCGTTACGCCTATTTATGACTTATCCGAACAGCAGGCTAGCCACTACCAGGCTAAGTATCGTCTCTGTCAGCGGGCATTAGCCTACATAGAAGAAGGCGATACGCTGTTTATTGACTGCGGGTCAACGCTGATGCCGCTGCTAAGCCAGTTGAGCCATTTCCATGAACTGACGGTAGTCACCTATGCGCTGAATGTTGCTAATGCCGTCGCCGCTCTCCCCAACGTGCGCTTGGTGCTGTTAGGTGGGTTGTTTTATCCCGCTTCGCAGTCATTTGGCAGCGACAATATGGCCGCTGCCATCGAACGGTTGGGTATTAATAAAGCGCTGATATCGGCGGCTGGGGTAGATCTAGAGCGAGGTGTTAGCTGCTTTCACTTTCACGAGGTTGCTCCCAAACAGGCAGCCATTGCCACCGCCATGCAGCGACTGTTGGTGGTAGATGCCAGCAAGTTCGGCGTAGTACGCCCGGCCTATTTCGCTGCCCTGGAAGATTTTGATGTGGTGGTCACCGACGACGAGGGAGTGCATAGCAGTCAATACCTGGGGTGCGGCAATGCGCCACTTCTTTCATGATCTCGATCAATAGAAAATACTTTAGTCTTAACTGCTTAAGTCTTTAGTGCTTAAGCCAGCGAGGCTCGTCGCCAATTCCCATCCGGCGACGCATATTTTTCCCGGAGCAATGGCGCCCGGCGTCACGTGTGCACTGTCCTTGAGAGCGTTTTACTAGCGCGTTTTCAAGAGCGTCCTGCAGAGCATGTTTTGGGAAGAGTATGGGGTGGTAGTTAGCCTGCTATGTAGAAGGGCGGTATGGCTAGCTAGTGTTTTAAACAACCTCTGACGAGATCACACCATGCAACGACGCTCACTTTGGCGCAGGCGAGGCACGCTAGTGCTCCTTGCGCTGTGTCTGTTTCTAGCAGGCTGTAGTTCAGCGCTGCTAGACCCAAAAGGCCAGGTTGGCGCTGAGCAGCGCACACTGATTCTGACCGCCTTTGGCCTCATGTTGATTGTGGTTATTCCTGTGATTGTCATGACGCTGCTGTTTGGCTGGCGTTACCGGCGTAGTAATAGCCTGGCTAAATACACGCCTGATTGGGCGCACTCCAACGTGATCGAAGCGGTGGTGTGGATCGTGCCCTGTGCGATTATCGTGGTACTCGCCCTGTTGACCTGGAAGACCTCCCATACCCTTGATCCCCACAAACCGCTGGAAAGCGATGTGGCGCCGATCGAAATACAGGCGGTGTCGCTTGATTGGAAGTGGCTGTTTATCTACCCCGAGCAGGGTATTGCCACTGTTAACGAAGTGGCCTTTCCGGTAGATACACCGGTGCGCTTTCGGGTCAGCTCAGGCTCAGTGATGAACGCTTTCTTTATCCCCCATCTTGGCAGCCAGATTTATGCCATGGCGGGCATGGATAACGATGTCCATCTGATCGCTGATGAAATTGGTAGCTACCCAGGTCGTTCCACCAACTACAGCGGCGCGGGCTTCTCTGGCATGACCTTTGAAGCCAAAGTGACGATGCCTGCAGATTTTGACGCTTGGGTTGAAACCGTGCGCGGCGCCCCACAAACGCTGACCTACCCCGAAGGTTATGAGGCGTTGGCTGAGCCTAGCAAATCGAACCCGGTGGAGTACTTCTCGGCGATTTCGCCCTCGCTGTATGAAAGCATCTTGACAAGCTTCCATACCGGCGGCGGCCACCAGATGGGCAGCGACCATGCTGAGCCACACGATGGCGAAAGCGCTCACGCTATTGATCATGCGGCCGAATCAGGCCATGAAACCAACAACCATGCTAGTCAGGATAATGCCATGCGCAGCCACTCCTCTAGCGTAGAAGCGGGAGGTTAAGCCGTGTTTGGAAAACTCACGTTAGAGTCAATTCCCTACCACGAGCCGATCATCATGGTCGTCGCGGCCTTTATGGCCATTGGTGGGGTTGCACTGTTTGGTTTAATCACCTATTACCGTAAATGGGGCTGGCTATGGAACGAGTGGTTTACCTCCGTCGACCATAAAAAGCTCGGTATCATGTACTTCATCGTCGCCCTGGTGATGCTGCTGCGCGGCTTCTCGGATGCGATAATGATGCGCACCCAGTTGGCGATGGCCGCCGGGGATGCAGCGGGCTATTTGCCGCCACACCACTACGATCAGATCTTTACTGCCCACGGCGTGATCATGATCTTCTTTGTCGCCATGCCCATGGTCATTGGCCTCATGAACCTAGTGGTGCCGCTGCAAATTGGTGCTCGCGACGTTGCCTTCCCTTTCCTGAATAACTTAAGTTTTTGGCTGTTTGCGGTCTCTGCGATACTGGTCAATATTTCGCTGGTAGTGGGGGAGTTCGCAGCTACCGGCTGGCTCGCTTACGCGCCGTTATCGGGGATAGAGTTTAGTCCCGGCGTGGGGGTCGATTACTGGATATGGGCGTTGCAGATATCCGGTATAGGCACCACGCTCACCGGTATTAACTTCTTCGTGACCATCATTAAAATGCGCACCAAAGGCATGACGATGTTCCGCATGCCGATCTTCACCTGGACATCGCTGTGTGCCAATGTGCTGATCATCGCTTCCTTCCCGATTTTGACCGCGACCATCGCGCTGTTAACCCTGGATCGCTATTTGGGTATGCACTTCTTCACCAATGATTTTGGCGGCAACATGATGATGTACGTCAATCTCATCTGGGCCTGGGGCCACCCGGAAGTCTATATCCTGATTCTGCCAGCCTTTGGCGTGTTCTCTGAAGTGATTGCGACCTTTGCTCGTAAGCGGCTATTCGGCTACGCCACCATGGTGTGGGCGACCATTTCGATCACCTTGCTCTCGTTTGTGGTTTGGTTGCACCACTTTTTCACCATGGGAGCGGGCGCCAACGTCAACGCCTTCTTCGGCATTATGACAATGATCATCGCCATCCCTACCGGGGTGAAAGTGTTCAACTGGCTGTTCACCATGTTCCGCGGCAGTCTGGAGCTGACGTCGCCGGTGCTGTGGACGCTGGGCTTTATTATTACCTTTACCCTAGGCGGTATGACCGGCGTTATGCTGGCGGTGCCCGCGGCTAACTTTGTGCTGCATAACAGCCTGTTCGTTATTGCCCACTTCCACAACGTTATTATCGGCGGCGTGGTGTTCGGCATGATGGCGGGGCTTACCTATTGGTTCCCCAAAGCGTTCGGCTTCACGCTCAGCGAAAAGTGGGGCAAACGCTCATTCTGGTGCTGGTTTATCGGCTTCTATGTCGCCTTTATGCCGCTCTACGTGCTGGCCTTCTTTGGTGCCGTACGCCGCATGCAGTCTTATCCCAACACTGAGTGGCAGCCGTGGATGATTCTGGCCTGGGTTGGTGCGGTGATCATCATGTTGGGCATTGTCTGCACCATTATTCAGTTCTGGGTCAGCATCCGCGACCGCAAGCAAAATGCGGATGTCACTGGTGACCCCTGGGATGGCCGTACCCTGGAGTGGTCAACCTCTTCACCTGCACCGTTCTACAACTTTGCGCGCCTACCGGAAGTGGGTGATATCGATAGCTTCTGGTCGCAAAAACAGCGTAGCAACGAGCAGTTGGAAGAAGCCCCCTACACCGATATCCATATGCCGCGTAATACCGTGGCCGGGCCGGTTATCAGCTTCTTTGCACTGGTCATCGGTTTTGCCCTGGTATGGCATATCTGGTGGTTAGCCGGCGTCGGCGCTGTGGGTGTATTCGTCAGCTTTATGGCGCGTGTGTTTAACGACGATATCGACTACTACGTTCCTGCTGCTGAAGTTGAGCGCATCGAACGTGAGCATCAACTCAAATGTGAACAAAAACTAGGCGTGGAGGCGCAAGCGTAATGTCGACTGATACGCTAAATCATAGCTCGCACCACCCGGTAGAGCACGAAGAAGAGCATCACGATGCCTCGGGCACGAAACTGTTTGGTTTCTGGGTCTACTTAATGAGCGATTTGGTGATCTTCGGGTCACTGTTCGCCACTTACGCCGTGCTGATGAGAGGCACGGCGGGTGGGCCAACGGGCGCTGATATCTTTGAATTACCGTTGATCCTTTTCGGCACCTTTGCGCTGCTGATCAGTAGTTTCACCTTCGGCATGGGCGTTTTGGCCATGCATGCCAACCGTGTTGGCCAAGTGAAAGTATGGCTGATTATTACCTTTCTACTGGGCTTGTGCTTCCTGGGTATGGAGCTCTATGAATTCCAGCATCTGATCCATGAAGGGTACGGTCCGGATCGCAGCGCCTTTTTGTCATCCTTCTTTACCCTAGTAGGTACACACGGGTTGCACGTTACGTTCGGCATGATCTGGATTCTGGTGATGCTGGTACAGCTGTCGACCAAAGGGTTGAACGATATGACCCGGCCGAGGATTTTGTGCCTAAGCCTGTTCTGGCACTTCCTCGATATCGTCTGGATCTGTGTCTTCTCATTCGTCTATCTGATGGGAGTGCTGTGAGATGAGTGCAAGTTCAACCAATGCCCATGGCAGCGTTAAGTCGTATGTGACAGGACTGGTATTGTCGCTGATACTGACCATTATCCCCTTTGCGGTGGTGATGAGTGGTGCTTTTAGCGTACTGGCTACCGTGATTGTGATCGCCGTGACCGCCGTGCTGCAGATACTGGTACAGCTGGTCATGTTTATGCATATGAGTACCAAAGCCGACGAAGGCTGGAACCTGATGTCCTTCGTCTTCACACTGACGGTTCTCGTCTTAGTGGTAGGAGGCTCGCTGTGGATCATGCAGCATCTGCATCTCAACATGATGATCGGCTGATTTCAGCACCTAGCCGTTGGCGGGATCTGCTGGAACTGACCAAACCGGGCATTATCGGGGGCAACCTGATTGCTACGTTAGGCGGCTACTTTCTGGCCGCCCAGGGGCAGTTCGAGTGGCTCAGCTTTGTGGCGGTCATGGTGGGGATTGCATTAATCATTGCGTCGGGCTGTGCGTGTAATAACGTCATTGACCGCGATATTGATGCATTGATGGCGCGTACGCGCCATCGTCCCCTGGTCAGAGGCAGCATTTCCATCACCCAAGCGCTGGGCGTTTCGGCGCTGCTGGGGGTGTCGGGAGTGGTGTGTCTGGCGCTGGGCACCAATGGGCTGACGGTTGCCCTGGCGGTGATTGGCTGGGGCGTGTATGTGGGGCTGTATAGCCTCTACATGAAGCGCCGTTCAGAGTACGGCACACTAGTGGGCAGCCTTTCCGGCGCCATGCCGCCGGTAGTGGGGTACTGCGCAGTGTCAGGTCAGTTCGACAGCGGTGCGATCATGCTGCTGGTGATTTTCTGCTTGTGGCAGATGCCGCACTCCTATGCCATTGCGATCTTCCGCTACGCTGATTATCAACGGGCATCGATTCCGGTACTGCCGGTGGTGCGCGGGGTCAAAATGGCCAAGCACCATATCCTGGGCTACATCGTAGCGTTTATTCCCGCCTCGCTGGCGCTAGGGCTGGCCAGCCAGGCGGGCGCGGGGTATCTGTGTGTGGCGCTGACCATGGGCGGCTACTGGCTCTACCTGGCGCTGCGCGGCTACCGCTTAGACGACGATGTGCGCTGGGCCAAGAAGGTGTTTGGCGTCTCCATTTTGACCATCACCGCGATGAGTTTAGTGATGGTGCTGGAAGCCATGGTGCCGATGCTGGTGTAATACACTCACAGCGCCAGGCCCTCAACTAGATGCCCCGAGGAAATAGCTCGGGGCGTTTTTTTATGGGGTAGATTATAGTGTTTTAGGTTTTTCGCTGGGAGATGGAAATTGTTGAATACTGTCAGTCTCTAATTCGCTTTTTCTTAAAGTAAAGAACAAACGAAAGTATAAGCATCAAAATATTAAATAACAATTCAAAGTAAATATATGCCATATAGCCTGGGCCACCATGCTCACGGCTAGCCATGTGGAACACTTCATCATTAAAAATAAAGTCAGCATTTCCTAGGATTAGAAAAGAAAGCACTGCGACATATGGCCAAAAAATCCAACTTTTTCTAAACTTAGTTAATAATAAAAAAACACAAAGTAAAAAGGCTAGCATTAATAAGCTAGACTGGGGTGTTGTTACTTTATCTAAAACTTCAGAGTGTGCTATAGGTGTAAAAAATGAAATTGAGAATAATGTTAATAACTTCATGGAAGTACCTCGACAGGAATAGCCTCTTTTGACATCCTGATAATTGTTTTTACAGTGTCAGTGTCCTTGTCTCCTAGCAAACCTCCACCTATATCAATACAGCCTGCAGAGCCAGGGAGAGAACCACCATGAAGGAAAAAGTTATCTCTACCATATAAATCGAATTCAACTTCTTCTTGAGGATACAGCCTGATTCTCCAGTCACCCCAATCTCCATGTCTTAAATTTCGGTAGGCTCCCTTCAATAGCCCTGGGTCACTTAAATCTTCTTCTCGAATTTCATAGCTTCCCACAGGCAAAGGTCCTTCCCAAGCGGCTCTTTGACATTCAATGGAGCTGTTATTTAAACACTCCCCATTGCCAGTTGTGGCATCTATAGTCATTGAGAAGCTGGGGGTGACAATAAATAATTTACCAATAGAAATGTGAAACTCAAACCTAATGACATGTTCTGCCACAATTTCGACTGGTTGCGTGTTTTTATTACTTGTTGTTACTAGCTCTCCTATTTCTGCTAATAATTCAGTATCAATTAGCTGTAGTTCTGTATCATCCACAAGACTTATCCTTTAATAACTAATGAGACTTTTATTTTTTCAGGAGAATCATGATCTTGGACTAGGTGTGTTACACCATATTCATTGGTTTGACCGTATTCTTTCGTTCCATCTTTACGCACAACTACATACTTTTGATATGCAAAAGGAATTCCTCTGGGATCAAGAAGTTTTAATTTTTCGTTATACTTATTTTTTGTAATGTTTTTTAAATTTGAAAGCGAACTTCTCTCGCTACCAGTAGGGGCGCCAGTCTTGCTGCTAGAGCTAGCAATAACTTTTCCTCCACACGAAGTAGTGCTGCCATCTATAGCTGCAGGCAGTCCTTCAATTAGAAACCAACCTAGCCCTGATGTGATGGTAGCGCCACATGAGCATCTATCTCCCACTCTAGCAACTGGCGTACCGTCTAGGGTGCTTGAGTTAGCCCCTTCTACTACTTTATGGGGCCCACCTTTGCAGCTACATGCTACGAGGTCTCCTACTTTTGCTTGATCCAATAGTATTCTCCTTTTGCTTCAATGGTACCTGAATGTACACAATACTTAGTGTATAAGCTTAAGTTAATAAAAAAAACCGTATTGTCTGGTTTTTCTATATCAGAAGGGTCTAAGTTTATTTTTCTTAGTGCTTTTGTGTAACCTTATGGCTAAGAGAATTTGCTAGACTAGAGTTAAGAGAAGATATGGTTACTAACCAACCACCCCGAGCAGATAGCTGCTTGGAACGGTTGGATTTTAGAAATAAAAGCTATTGACCTAGGTCTAGTCTATCCTATCCTTCCCGCTGGCTGGCCTGAATCGCGGTTAGGGCGATGGTATAGACGATGTCGTCGACCAGCGCACCGCGGGAGAGATCATTCACCGGCTTGTTTAGACCTTGCAGCATGGGCCCAACGCTCACCACCCGGGCGCTACGTTGCACGGCCTTGTAGGTGGTATTGCCGGTGTTGAGGTCGGGGAATACAAACACGGTGGCTTTACCCGCCACCGGCGAGTCAGGGGCTTTCTGCTTGCCCACGCTCTCGATGGCGGCGGCGTCGTACTGTAGCGGGCCGTCGATGGCCAGGTGCGGCGCACGCTGTTTAGCAATCCTGGTGGCTTCGCGGACTTTATCCACATCGGCGCCAGTGCCGGAGTCGCCGGTGGAGTAGCTGATCATGGCCACTCTGGGTTCTATGCCAAAGGCCTCAGCGGAGCGGGCGCTTTGCAGGGCGATCTCGGCCAGGGTTTCAGCGTCCGGGTCGGGGTTCACTGCGCAGTCGCCGTAGACCACTACCTGCTCGGGGAGCAGCATAAAGAAGATCGACGAGACTTGATTATACTCCGGCGCGGTTTTAATCAGCTGAAACGCTGGCCGCACGGTGTTGGCGGTGGTGTGTACGGCGCCGGAAACCAGCCCGTCGACTTCATCCAACTGCAGCATCATGGTGCCGAGTACTACGTTGTCTTGCAGCTGCGCTTCGGCGGTTAGCTCGTTGAGTTTGCCGCGACGACGCTCAACCATCGGGCCAATATAGCGTGCGCGGCTGCTCTCGGGGTCGATGATCGTCAGCGTTTTGGGCAGCGTTAGCCCGCGGTTACGCGCTACGTTTTCGATATCGTCACGCTTACCCAGCAGTACGCAGTCAGCAATGCCGCGGCGCTGACAGATGATTGCCGCTTCTACGGTGCGCGGCTCATCACCTTCTGGTAGTACCACGCGCTTTTTAGCCAACTGGGCGAGTTTAACCAACTGATGGCGAAATGCTGAAGGCGAAAGGCGGCGGGTATAACCGCTGCTCAGGTGTTCTTTCAGCCACTCAAGATCAATATGAGCGGCAACGTAGCGAGCCACCTGTTCGGCGCGCTCGAAATCGTCCATGGGGATTTCGCTGCTTAACTGGCTGAGGTGCTGCGCGGTGGTCAGGCTGTCGGTCTCTACTGCTAATACCGGTAGGCCCGTTTTGAGCGCGGGGCGGCACATTTCAATCATGTTGTCATTAGGCATAAAGCCGTTGGTCAACAGGACGCCTGCCAGCTGAACACCGTTCATGGTCGCGAGCGCCGAAGCCAGCACCACATCATCGCGGTCACCGGAGGCCACTACCAAGCTACCAGGAGTGAAAATATGTAGTGCGTTGGCAGCACTGCGGGCGCAGAGGCTGGTGGAGAGTACCCGACGGCTGGCCGCCTCACCTTCGTTCAACAATTTGGCATTAAGCGCTCGGGCCACATCCAGGGTGCGCAGGGCGCTGAGCGTTTTGCTGTAAGGCACCACCCCAATCAGGTGGAATTTATCGGTTGCCAGGGCAGGGGAGTACTGGCGTAGCTCAGTGAGTACCGATTCTTCCAGCTGCGGTTTGAAGGTGCCGGGGGCGGCAGAAAGATCGTCTTCCTGAGCATAAGGCAGGTTCTTCATACGCATCAAAATACCGCCCAGGGTGCGGCTGGAGCTAACCCCGCCAAAGCTGCGGGCGTGCATATCAAGCTGCTCGGCCAGCGCCTGGGGCTCGTTTAAGTCACCCGATCCGACAAGAATAATCCGCGCATTAAGCGCGTTAGCGAGCTGGGCGTTGGTTTGGGTGGCGTAGGTGGTGTGCTGGGTGGGCACCACGCCCTCTACCACGACGAGGTCTAGGGTACTGCCATCGCGGTGGGCCTGCTGAACAACCTGATCATAGAGCTCGACGGCATTCTCCATCAGCTCATCGGTTTGGTCGTCGCGCAGCAAGCGTTCCAGACGAGCCTGGGAAATCGGTGACGGCGGGCGCTGGCTCAGCGCCCGGGAGACAAGTGCTGTGGAGCGATCCAGGCCTGGGCCGTTCAGCTCGTTCTGCATAAACGGTTTTAAAAAACCGGCTTTCAAACCGATGGTATCCAGCGCCTGAATTAACCCCAGGCAGGCGGAGGTAAGCCCGACGCCCTGGCTGGTGGGCACGAGTAGAATCGCTTGTGGCTGGTCGGGGTGGTTAGTCATACAGGTGTCTCTAAGCAGTGACGGGTTTCCATGGCAATGCGGCCCTCTTCATCGGTAGGGATTACCCATACCTGGGGGCCTTGGTGTCCAGCGCTATCCAACTTGCCCTCTTTGCCGCGGATAGTCGCTTCGTTAGCGGCGTTATCCAACGCGAAGCCGAAGTGGGGCATCAGTGACAATACATGACGGCGCACGATGGGCGAGTTTTCGCCGATCCCTCCGGTGAAAATAACCCCATCGAGCTGGGGCAGCGCGCAGGAGAGCCCTGCTAGCGATTTAGCGATCCGGTAGCAGAATACTTCTATTGCCAACTGAGCAGTGGCGTGGCCCTGTTCGGATGCCTCCTCAATTTCGCGCATATCGTTGGTTAAGCCTGAAAGCCCTAGTAGGCCGCTCTCTTTATTGAGCACGTCATCAATTTTGTCTAACGACCAGCCTAGTTGACGGTGCAGGTGGGCGTGCAGACCAGGGTCAACATCGCCACTGCGGGTGCCCATTACCAAGCCTTCCAAGGGGGTAAGACCCATGCTGGTGTCCTGGCTTTGATTGTTCCAAACCGCACTGGTGGAGCAGCCATTACCCAAGTGGGCGGTCAGCCAGCCGCCTGCGCCACGGCTACTCAGTTCACCGGTACGCTGGCTAACGTAAGCGTGGCTGGTGCCATGAAAGCCATAGCGGCGAATGCCATGCTCAGCGTAGAGTCTTTCAGGCAGAGCGTAACGGTAAGCACGCGGCGGCATGGTTTGGTGGAAAGCGGTATCAAACACGGCCACTTGGGGCAGCTCCGGAAAAACGTGCTGGGTCGCTGCAATGCCCGCCAAATTCGCGGGGTTATGCAGAGGGGCAAGCGCCGCGGTGGTTTGGATAGCCGCGATGACGCTATCGTCGATAAGTGCAGCTTGGGTGAAATGCTCGCCGCCATGCACGATGCGATGGCCCACCGCCGCTGGTAATCGTCCCTCCATACGCTCAAGAATGGCGTTAAGCGCTTGGGTATGGTCAGCCTCAGGAAGTGGCTGTGTAAAACGCTCACCGGCACTGTTTTTGCCCTTGAGGCGTGCTTCCTGGCTACCTAAGCGCTCTGCTATGCCTTCGAGTCGCGGTGCCTGAGGGTCTGAGTCAATCAACGCGTATTTAATCGAAGAGGAACCGCAGTTAATTACCAGCACCGGTGCGTTCATAAAAACCTTTTCGCTAGGAGGTTAGTGAGCAAAGAGATAGACTTTAGTTTAACATGCTGCGCTGCGGAAAAGCAGCGCCTGAATTTCGTTAGCCTTCTATGTAAAAGCGAGGCATGCTGGGCTATTGATGGCTACACGCCTGGTATTCACCTTACACCTTCTTACTCCCTTAATGAGCCGTTCTGTTCTTATGTCAGCGTCCCCTTTGCCTAAACTACTGCCGCGTCACCTGGCCATTCTGTTAATGATGACCGTGGCCACTATGTTTGCCGCCAATCATGTCTCGGCGCGGCTGGCGTTTGATAACGGTACTGGGCTGTTACTGGCGGTATTAACCCGTTCAGGGGTTGCCTGCCTGATTTTGGTGGCACTCGTTATCGTGCAGAAAAAGCGGCTCTGGCTGCCTGCGGGGAGTTGGCCTTGGCAGCTTGCGGTGGGGCTGCTAATCGCGATTCAGAGCGTTAGCCTCTACTCGGCCGTGGCCAGGCTGCCGGTGGTGATTGCGCTGCTACTGGTCAATACCTTTCCGATTCAACTGGCACTGCTCAGTTGGGCGCTGGGCGGTCCGCGGCCGACGCTGCGCAGCTGCCTGATTATGGGCACCATTCTAATCGGCTTACTGGTGGTGCTGGATATCCCTTCATGGATCGCCAGCGCCGATGGCATGGGGCCAGGGTGGATCGCGGGCATCGGGTTTGGATTGATGGCGGCCTTCGTCTTTGCCTGCGCGCTGTGGGTCACCGAACACCGCCTGGCGGGTGTGGGCAGCACGCTGCGCAGCCTATTGACCATGCAAACGGTGTTTATCGTCATGATCATTGGCGGCATCGCCGGAGTGGTACCTGGAGGAATGAGCCTGCCGGATAACAGCACTGGCTGGCTTGGACTAACGCTTCTGGGCCTGCTGTATGGCTCGGCATTCTCAACGCTGTTTATTTTTGTGCCGCGACTCGATATGGCGCGCAACGCGCCGGTGATGAATATCGAACCGGTGGCCTCCTTGGTGCTGGGGTACTTCGTGTTGGGGCAAATGCTCAGCCCTGGCCAACTGGTCGGCGGGGCCGTCGTCGTTGGGGGAATTGTCGTGCTGAGTTTATCCAAGGGGCGGTAAATGTTTGCGTTCTCCATAGTTATGAATCACAATACAAAAGCGTAAGGAAACACTGTTTTTTAACTGAGGTACAAGCTATGAAGATGTCTCTATTGTCACTTACATCGGCGGTACTCCTGGTAGGTGCAGGCGCATTTGCAACGAGTGCTCAAGCACAACAGTCCTTCGGTTATCCGCAAGCTTACTTGGGTGGCGATGCCATGTTCTGGAGCCTGGATCCAGACAGGGGCTCTTCCCGTGATGACGTGGGCTTACGCCTGCGTGGCGGCGCTCAATTTAATGACTACTTTGCGCTGGAAGGGCATTTAGGCACGGGCGGTTCAGATGGTGGCGCTGATCTGGATCATTTAGCTGGCGCTTATGCAAAAGGGATTTTTCCGGTGGCGCCTGAAGTGCGGTTATACGGTTTAGCAGGCTTCACGGAAGTTGAGGTTAGTAATAACCGGGAGAGTGATTTCTCCTACGGTGGCGGCGCTGAAATGGACGTAGCTCCCAACTTGTCGGTGAATGCCGATTACATGCGCTACCTGGATAAATCTGACTACACCTTTGATGCGGCCAGCGTTGGTCTACGTTATCGGTTCTAAATCGTTGGCTTGAAAGTGTAGCGAATCACTAAGCACTCAGTACTCAGCCCTGTGGCCTTTATGCCATGGGGTTTTTTGTTTTTATAACTTGTTATGGCGCGTTGATGCAGTGAATAAGTACACATATATTGTTAGCAAGCTAATTAATTGTTAGACTAAAGTCCCCTATGCTATTTCCTACACGATACGCGCCCGTATAGAGGCGCTGGCCAGGCAGTTGCCTGGTGGCTAACAAGTGAGTTCTGCATGACCCCTGATCAAACATTTGCCCGCTGGGTGAAAATAGCCCTTGCTGCCTTTGTACTGCTTTTTATCTATTTTCTGGTGGCCGATAGCTTTATGCCCATGACCCCCGAATCGCGGGTGATGCGGCCGGTAACGCGTATAGCGCCCGAACTGAGTGGCCCAGTGAGCGAGGTGTTGGTGCGTGATCACCAACATGTGGCTAAAGGTGATGTGCTGTTTCAGATCGACCCGACGCCGTTTCGTTTAGCCGTTGAGCAGGCGCAACTTAATCGCGAACAGGCCGAGCGAGAGAATGCCCAGTTGGAAGCGGAGCTTACCTCTGCCCAAGCGGAGCTGGCATCCGCTGAAGCGACGGCAGCCGAACGTCGGGGCGAGCTACGTCGTGCCGAAACCCTGGTGGCGCAGCAGAGCGTATCGCGCCAACAATATGAGCAGCAGGTGGCTGCTGAGCGTACCGCACAGGCCAGTGTGGCGGCAGCCAGGGCTAAAATAGTCAGCCTGGAAGTGCAATTGGGCGATGCCGGCGAAACGAACCTGCGTTTGCGCCAAGCGGAAAACGCGCTCTCCCAAGCGCAGTTGGATCTTGCCCATACTCAGGTGCGCGCCGCACAAGCCGGGAGTGTTTCCAACCTGCAGCTAGAGGTTGGTGACTATGTTCAGGCGGGACAGCCCGCGGTAGCGGTAGTGGCGGATGCGGTCGATATCATTGCCGATTTTCGTGAAAAGAGTTTGCGCCATGTGGCGCCCGGCGATGCAGCAAAAATAGTGTTTGATGCCTGGCCCGGCCATGTATTTGATGCCCAAGTTCTCGCCATGGATGCCGGTGTCCGCGAAGGGCAGTTGGCTGCCGATGGGCAACTGGCCGATATTCCCACCACTGATCGTTGGGTGCGCGATGCCCAGCGTATGCGCGTACACCTGGCGCTCACTCAGCCAATCGCGAACTTATTACCCAGCGGCGCCCGTGCCACGGTTCAGCTTCAGCCCGGTGATACTGTCCTGGCCAAGCCTTTTGTATGGTTACAGGCACATCTCATTAGCTGGCTGCACTATGTGTATTAAAAAAAGATTGGCGTGTATTAAAAAAAGATTGGCCAGATCGCGATCCCCTAGCATGGCGGCCACCAGGCGCAAGCCCGAACTCTCAAAGAATGGCTTGCGTCAGTGCCTTAGAGTGGCCGGGGGCGGTACGCTGGGGTTTATAGTTAGCCAACTGATGGGCTGGAACTACGGTGTATTTTTTACCGTTTTCCCGATGTTTTTACTGGGTATGGTGCCGGTACTCAATGGGCATATCATTCGTCAGTTTTTAGCCAATGTATCGATCAACGTGCTCGAAGTCAGCCTGGTGGTGGGGTTACTCAAACATATGCCGGTAGTGATGACCCTGGTGGTGCTGGGCATCTTTCTGTTTCGCTTTAATCTGATGGCGAAAGGGCCGCTGTTTCTGTTTGGCGCCAATGGCGTGCTGACACTCAGTATTCTGCTGCACTTCGCCAGCTACCCTAATGTGGACTTGAGCGATTTACTGGCCAGTAACCTGGTTGCCAGTGGTTTAGCAGTGTTTATTGCCATGCTGATGCATACGCTGTTTCCCGATGTAGAAGCCCGTCAGCCACCACCGAGGGCCACCAAGACATCTTCGCAAATTCGCCATGAAACCCTTATTGGAGGATTAACCGCCACGCTCTCGTTTGTGGTGTTTCAGGTGTTCGACTTGCAAGGGTCGCTTTCTGCGCAGATGGCCACCATTTTGGTGCTGTTTACGCTGGGCTACTCTGGAGCGAAAGTATCCGCCGCCAAACGCGCCGTAGGAACGCTACTGGGGTGCAATTTGGCGCTGCTCATGCAGTTGCTGCTATATACCCAGAGCCACCATTTTTTGCTGGTGGTGTTGCTCTACTGGCTGGGGTTAATGCTTTTCGCTCGGGAGCATATTCATGAAGGGGGAGGTTCGGGGATCGGCTTTGGTGGGCTGACCACCCTGGGGATTCTGTTTGGCCAGTCACTAGGCCCGCAGCAGGATCTGGTGTACAGCGCGCTCTATCGGTTCTCGTCAATGAGTGTTGCACTGACCCTCACACTGCTGACCATGGCTTGCTTACACGTTGTGTTAAACCGTTGGACACCAACGCGTTTACCCGCAAGCAACCGGCCATAAAAATCCTGACATCAATAAATCAGCGCAACTTTTTTAATACAGGCTACTCTGATGAGTGTGCCGACATGTGATTAGCCGTGCTATTGGCACCTTTCTCATACGGCACTTTCCCTACTAACGGATTAGAGGTGTTCGTCATGGCAACTGGTAAAGAAGATAAAGCGAAAGGAACGGCCAATAAAGCAGCAGGCAAAGTGAAAGAAGCCGCGGGCAAGGCAACGGGTAGCAGCAAAACAGAAGCCAAAGGTAAGGCCCAGCAGGCGAAAGGCGAACTGCAAAAAGGCAAAGGCGATGCCAAGGAGAGCCAGAAAAAACAGCGCTAGTTATATAATCCTGACACCAACAGGGGGCTTCGGCCCCCTGTTGGTGTTTATGCGGCCTGGAAACTTCCGTCTCCCATTTTCTGTTTGGGAATAGCCTAGAGAAGTTTGCTTAGTCGTGACCCAGTAGCTTCCACCACTCGCCTAGCCTTAGGTAGCCCGAGCCAAAAGTGACAGGCGATGTGCCCGTGGCATAGTGAGTTAAGGTCATCATGATGGAGGAAGTGGCGGCCATAATAAGCATGAACGGCATGGGCGGTGCGCCGAGCGTTAACCCAACGGTCAGAAAAACCGCCATCATGGCTGTGATATACGCGGTGGTGCTGGCAAAGAAGTAGTGGGTGTAGAGGAAGGTCAGCACCAGCAGCGCAGATGCTTCCATCCAGGCGATGCCCATCATAGTGATCCAGTTCTGTATGTTAGTGGAGAACCAATCGATCAAGCCGGTCTGGTTGAGCTGGGTTGCCATCATGATTAAAGCGCCGAACCAGAGTAGGGTATCCCAGGCGTTCTTTTCCGCCAGCACATCATCCCAGATTAATACGCCGCTCAGCAGCAGTATCGATTGCCCAATAAACGTCGACGTTGTGGTGTTAAGGGTGACCGAGTCTCCCAAAAATAGTGCTGGGATATCCGCCCTTAGTAGTAATAGCACCAAGAAGGCAAACAGCATAATGCCTTCGTCCCGGCTGATCTTACCCATTTCGGCAAGTTTATCCAGCGTCATCTGTGTGGCATGGGTGTCTGTTTAATGTCCGGCGGATAAAGCAGGTAAAGAGTATAGGGCATAGCCAGGATGGCGACCAAACCTGGGAGTAGCTCCATGAGATAAGTAATAGTGCCGTGCTCGCGACTAGAACTCAAAGAACAAAGAAGTGTATTTTTTTCTATTTTAGCCTAAATCTAGGAGGCGCTCGATAATTTGCTCTATGTCAAGATTGGCTCAATGGAAAGAACTTTTGAATGAATGCCCTTTTATATGGGTGGTTGGGTATCTCTCAAGATAAATACTTTATTGGAAATGTTTTTAAATATTTGTTTTTTTGATAATTTTTTATTTATTTTTTGTTTCTTGATGTTTGTCAACTTTTTATAATGAAGCAGGGCTATAGTTGATAAGTAAAAGACTAATGTTGATTGGTTTGTGTCGTGGTCATAGCTTTTTTAACCCGTAAAAAAGCAGGGGACGATAACTTATAGGGGAGAGGGCAATGGATAACATACCAACGAATGGTAATAAGAAAGTGAAAAGCTTTCGTTTTCCAACGGCTTTTACCATTTTATTTAGCCTGACAATCTTGGCTGCAATGCTGACTTGGTTCGTACCAGCAGGCCAGTATGAGCGGGAATTTGATGAATCGCTGGGGCGCGAAGTTACCGTTGTGGGTAGCTATCAGCAGGTGGAACCTAATCCACAAAATGCCTGGGATGTGTTAATGGCCCCAATTGCAGGGCTTTACGACCCTGAGAGCAATACGGCTAATGCAATCGATGTGGCGCTTTTCGTGCTCATTATTGGTGGCTTTATTGGGGTTGTGACGGCAACCGGTGCGATTGATGCGGGAATCGGGAGAGCCATGACACGCATGGCGGGGCATGAAAAATGGATCATTCCGTTGCTAATGGGGCTGTTCGCCCTGGGGGGCAGCACCTATGGAATGGCCGAGGAGACACTGGCTTTCTACATGCTGCTAATTCCTATCATCATCGCTGCTGGCTATGACTCAGTAACGGCCGTTGCCATTATTCTGCTGGGGGCGGGAGTAGGTGTGTTGGGCTCGACAGTCAATGCATTCGCTACGGTTATCGCATCCGATGCTGCAGGCATCCCCTTCACCGATGGCCTTGTTCTAAGGCTAGTGATACTGACGCTGTGCTTCGTGGCCACTGTTCTGTATGTGATGCGTTATGCGGCGAGTGTTCGCCGTAATCCCAAAGCCTCAATTGTTAGTGATCAGTATGAAGCGGATCGTGAGTACTTTCTAAGCCAGCGCGACGCGGAAACATTGCCGTTTACGCGTACCCGTAAGCTAGTGCTCATTCTATTCGCTTGCACCTTCCTCATTATGGTGTGGGGTGTACTGGCGCAAGATTGGTGGATGGGAGAAATGACGGCACTCTTCCTGGCATCCAGCCTGGTAGTTGGCGTCGTGTCCCGCCTGGGTGAAGTACGTTTTGTCGAATCGTTTGTCGGTGGTGCCAAAGAGCTGCTGGGGGTCGCGCTTATCATCGGCCTGGCCAGGGGGATTGTGGTCATCATGGATGCTGGCTTAGTCACCGATACGCTTTTGCACTGGTCTGAAGAGCGTGTGAGCGGCCTCTCCAGTGTTGCCTTCATCAATGTGATGTATTGGTTGCAAGTGATGATGTCGTTTTTTGTTCCCTCCTCATCAGGCCTAGCGGTAATGAGTATGCCTGTTTTAGCACCTATGGCGGACTTCGCTGGGGTAGGACGAGATTTGGTAGTGACCGCTTATCAGTCGGCGAATGGATTAGTGAATCTGATCAATCCAACCTTTGCCGTGGTAATGGGGGCGCTTGCAATAGGACGTGTGCCCTATGAGCGTTGGCTGCGATTCATGTGGCCGCTGCTGTTGATTCTGACAGTGATCATTCTGGTGTGTTTGAGTCTGGCAGCTCTGCTGGGCTGAAAGGCTCTCAATGTTGGCCGTGGCCACAAGCTGCTAAGTCGCAAATGACTAGGCCACAAATTACTGGGCTACAAGTTACCGGGCCACAAGCTTAACGATACATGCCTACCGGCATGCAAAGGAGAAACGTGATGTCTACCAATACCCGAATGCTAGGTGTCCATTCCGAAGCAGGCAAACTGCATAAAGTAATGGTCTGCTCACCTGGGTTGGCTCATCAGCGTCTGACGCCGAGTAATTGTGATGATTTGCTGTTCGACGATGTACTGTGGGTTAGCCAAGCCAAGCGTGATCATTTTGATTTTGTGACAAAAATGCGTGAGCGGGGCGTGGAAGTGCTGGAGATGCACAACCTATTGACGGATACGCTGAAGCTTCCCGAAGCTCGCAGTTGGCTCCTGGATCGTAAGATTACCGCTAATCAGGTGGGTCTAGGGCTACAGGATGAGGTGCGTGCCTGGCTTGATGAGATGGAGCCGCGTCGGCTAGCTGAATTTCTTATCGGTGGGGTATCAGGCAGTGATATGGCGGGCTCCGAGGGTGGTGAAATACTTAAGATGTTCCGCGATTACCTGGGCCATTCAAGCTTTATTCTGCCGCCTTTGCCGAACACTCAGTTCACTCGGGATACCACATGCTGGATCTACGGCGGTGTAACACTGAACCCTATGCATTGGCCAGCTCGGCGTCAGGAAACGCTGCTTACCACGGCGATCTATAAATTCCATCCTGAGTTTGAAAAGGCCGATTTTAAGGTTTGGTACGGTGATCCTGATGTCGACCATGGCTTAGCGACTCTGGAGGGTGGAGACGTGATGCCGATAGGCAACGGGGTGGTGCTTATTGGAATGGGCGAGCGCAGCTCCCGTCAGGCCATTGGTCAAGTAGCGCAGGCGTTATTCTCTGCTGGCGCGGCCAAGCGAATCATTGTTGCAGGTCTGCCTAAATCTCGCTCGGCCATGCATTTGGATACCGTTTTCAGCTTCTGTGACTATGATCTGGTGACGATTTTTCCTGACGTCGTGCGCAACATCGTCGCGTTCAGTCTGAGGCCCGATGAGAGCCGCCCAGGCAGTATTGATGTACGCCGAGAAGAAAGTAGCTTCCTTGATGTGGTGGCAGAGTCTCTTGGATTGCCCGCTTTACGTGTTGTTGAAACAGGTGGCAACAGCTTTGAATCAGAGCGTGAGCAATGGGATGACGGCAACAATGTCGTGGCACTGGAGCCCGGTGTTGTCATTGGCTACGACCGCAACACCTACACGAATACCTTGCTACGTAAGGCAGGCGTGGAAGTGATTACCATCAGCGCCAGCGAATTGGGTCGTGGCCGTGGCGGCGGCCACTGTATGACCTGCCCAATCATTCGTGACCCCATTGATTACTGAGAGCACCCACCATGGCATTTAACATTCATCACCGTAGCCTGCTAAGCCTAATGCATCACAGCGAGCGAGAGCTTTGCTATCTGCTCGACCTTGCCCGCGACCTCAAACGCGCCAAGTACTCCGGTACGGAGCAGCAACTTCTCAAGGGGCAGAATATTGCATTGATCTTCGAGAAAACCTCGACCCGTACTCGCTGTGCTTTCGAAGTGGCCGCCTATGACCAAGGTGCCAACATTACCTTCATTGACCCAGGATCCTCACAGATTGGCCATAAAGAGAGCATGAAGGATACCGCCAGGGTGTTGGGGCGTATGTATGATGCTATCGAATATCGTGGCTTTAAGCAGGAGGTTGTCGAAGAGCTGGCCAGATATGCCGGGGTACCGGTATACAACGGTCTGACTGAGGAGTATCACCCGACTCAGATGCTAGCTGATGTGATGACCATGCGGGAAAGCACGGACAAACCACTCCATCAGATTAGCTATGCCTATGTTGGTGATGCACATAACAACATGGGAAAGTCGTTGCTGCTCATTGGTGCCAAACTTGGCATGGATGTGCGTATTGCTGCGCCCAAGGCGTTGTGGCCTCACCAAGAGCACATTGATGCCTGTCAGCGCTTCGCTGATGAAAGTGGCGCCACTATTACCTTGACCGAAGACCCAGTAGCGGCAGTTAAAGGTGTCGACTTTATTCACACGGATGTTTGGGTCTCAATGGGCGAGCCAGTAGAGGCCTGGGGGGAGCGTATCGAGCAGTTATTGCCTTATCAGGTCAACAGTAAATTGATGCAGCTCTCCGGTAATCCGCGCGTAAAATTCATGCATTGCTTGCCCGCTTTCCATAATACGGAAACTAAAATCGGCAAGCAGGTTGCCGACCAGTATCCGCACTTGGCAAATGGCATCGAAGTGACCGAGGAGGTCTTTGAATCGCCCGCTTGTATTGCATTTGAGCAGGCGGAAAACCGTATGCACACTATCAAAGCGCTGCTTGTTGCCACCTTGGGTGGGGTTTGATCATCTGTGGTTAATTATGCCGTTGGGGATCAAGGAGGACGGTCTATGCGTATCGTTGTTGCACTGGGTGGAAATGCTTTACTACGCCGGGGAGAGCCAATGACAGCAGAGGCTCAACGTGGAAATATCAGAATCGCGTGTGAACAAATTGCCAAGATTGCGCCAAATAATGAACTGGTCATCGCCCATGGCAATGGCCCTCAGGTTGGATTGCTGGCCCTGCAAGGGGCCGCTTACACAGATGTTAGTGTCTATCCTCTGGATGTTTTAGGTGCGGAAACTGAGGGCATGATCGGCTATATGATCGAGCAGGAGCTTGGCAATCTGCTGCCGTTTGAGGTGCCACTGGCCACCCTGTTAACGCAGGTGGAGGTTGACCTGAATGACCCCGCTTTTCAGCACCCTAGTAAGCCCATAGGCCCCGTCTACACAGCAGAGGAAGCCGAACGCCTAGCGAAGGAAAAAGGGTGGAGTATTGCCCCTGATGGCGATAAATTCCGCCGTGTAGTGGCCAGTCCCCGTCCCAATAGAATTTTTGAGCTTCTCCCAATAAAGTGGTTGTTGGAAAAAGGGGCCATCGTCATTTGTGCAGGAGGCGGAGGCATTCCTACCACTTATGATGAACATAATAAGCTGCATGGCGTTGAGGCCATAATCGATAAAGATCTCTGCTCAGCCCTGCTAGCTGAGCAACTACAGGCAGATTTACTGATCATTGCGACAGATGTTGATGCTGCTTATGTCGACTGGAATGGGCCAAACCACAAAGCAATTGCGAGTGCTCATCCGGACGTACTCAATGGCATGAAGTTTGAGGCGGGTTCCATGGGGCCAAAAATAGCAGCGGCTTGCAGCTACAGCAGAAATACCGGTAAGGAAGCTGTTATTGGCTCTTTGTCTGATATCGAAGAAATCCTTCAGGGAGTCGCAGGTACAAGAGTCAGCACTGGCATACAGGGTATTAGCTTTCGTTAGTGAGTCTCTGTGCGGCAATACGTTAATCACCCAGATCGCCTTCGGTTAAATATTCGTCGTGATGTAGCCTGACACGATACCGATGAGGCATACATTAACTAAGTCGAAGAAGCTGTGTTGTGAGAATTAGTACAAAGCTGCATACGCACGCAGGCTTTCAAACCCATTGGAGTACTTCCGTGCATTAACAACATGAAGAATTCGCTCAATGCTGGCGACAGCCAATGTTGCTAGTTAGCTTACCTGGAACAAAGCCAAAAGAGATGTATGGCTGCCGTCGATTGGTACGAGCAATTTGGTGTACAAAAGGGCACCTGCTTGATGGGGAGTGATTAACTTCAGACCATTTGACTGATGGTCTTACGGAAACGGGCCAGGGAAATGGTGAATAGCACACTACCAATCACGATGAGCGCCAGGAACTGGCCCCAGACGACATCGAAGCCAGCGCCGCGGAACAAAATAGCTTGGCTGAGCTCGACGAAATGCGTGGTGGGGGCGATGAGCATGATGTTCTGGACGAGCTCGGGCATGCTTTCACGTGGTGTGGCACTCCCTGAGAGCATTTGCAGCGGTAGCAAAAACAGGATCATCAGCATGCCGAATTGCGGCATGCTACGGGCCAGCGTAGCCAGGAAGATGCCCATTGAGGTGGTAGCGAACAGATGCAGTGCGGTTCCCGCCAGGAACAGGGCAACCGAGCCCTCCACTGGTACCTGCAGCAGGCCCTGCACAACGAAGGTGAGCGAAAGGGTCACGGCCAGCAAGACCACCACCCCCATCGACCACACCTTGGCCAGCATGATCTCCGTCGGAGTGACCGGCATAACCAATAGGTGTTCGATGGTGCCGTGCTCACGCTCGCGGATCAGTGCGGCACCGGTGAGAATGATGGAAAGCATTGTGACGTTATCGATAATCGACATCAGCGAACCGAACCAGAACTGCTCCAACCCAGGGTTGAAACGCGCGCGCAGGGCTAGGTCTACCGGTGGTATAGCGCTTGTGCGGTAGCGCTGGACAAACGCATTGACCTCGCCCATGACGATCTGCTGTACATAGTGGTTGCCCGAGAAGGCCTGACTCATACGAGTGGCGTCGATATTGAGCTGGAGATCGGGGGTGCGTCCGGCCAGCACGTCGCGTTGGAAATTGGCGGGAATGACCAGCACAAAGGTATAGTCTCCAGCATCCAGCCCCGCGTCCATTTCTGGAAACGAGATGATTTTCGGTTTCACAAATTGGGGAGGGTAGAAGGCCGTAGTGATCCTTGCGGAGAGCGGCGAGTCGTCTTCATCAACGATAGCTACAGGAGCGTTGTTCAGCGTCTCGGGCATCGCCGTTGCAGAGGTGTAGACGGCGATGCTGAACACGTAGACGATAAGCACCAGCATGATCGGGTCTCGCAGCAGGCTCCAGAACTCCTTGATGCCGAGACGAAAGATAGTGGCAATCTGGCGCATCTTAACGCTCCTGCTTTTTGAGTAGGATGATCGCCATTCCCATGATCACGGGAACCGACAGCAGCAACGGTAAGAACGAACCGATAAGGTCGCGAAGGTCTAGCGCCTTGCTGAATACGCCGCGACTGATGGTGAACATATGGCTTGCCGGGTAGATATTGCCGATGAAGCGGCCGACGCCATCCAGTGATGAGACGGGGTCGGTCAGACCTGAAAACTGGGTAGCGGGGATTAGAGTGCCGATCATGGCAAAAAACATGGCAGCGATCTGACTCTTGGTGATGGTCGAGGCCAGCAGGCCCATGCCGGTAGCGATGACGGAGAACACCAGCGCCGAAAGTGCCAGTGTCAGGAAACTGCCGGTGATAGGTACGCCGAACAGGGTGATCGCAAGCCCGGTCATCAACAGGAAGTTGACCATTGCCAAGCCAATATAGGGAATTTGCTTGCCGATCAGAAACTCGGCTCGAGTGACCGGGGTGACATAGAGGTTGATGATCGACCCCATCTCTTTTTCACGCACCACCGAGAGCGCGGTAAGCATGGCCGGGAGCATCAGCAACAGCAATGGGATCACCGCAGGTACCATGGCCGGAAGGCTCTGGACATCAGGGTTGTAGCGGTAGCGGTTCTCAATGTTGGCCGCCATTGAACCGGCTGCGATGCCAGACTGCCGTGCTTGTTCCTGCAGCCACTGTTGGTGCATGCCCTGGACATAGCCCTGCACGGTTTCAGCGCGCTGGGGCATGGCGCCATCGATCCAGGCGCCTATCGCTACATGGCGACCGCGCATCACGTCACGTGCAAATCCCGGAGGAATCTCGATCGCCAGGGCCAGTTCCCCGCTGCGCATGCGGCGATCAAGCTCTGCATAGTCAGTCAGGGGCGGGCGCTCAATGAAATAGTGAGGTGCGCCGGAGAGGTTCAGCGCGTAATCGTGACTAAGCGAGGTTTGGTCGCGGTCGAGGATGGCGTAGGGGAGATCCTCCACATCCATGCTGATACCGAAACCAATCACAAACATCAGGATCAGCGAGCCGACCAGCGCCAGGGCCGCACGCACCGGGTCTCGGCGTAACTCCAAGATTTCGCGCCACATGTAGCTAAGCATGCGCTGCAAGCTGAAACGCCGGTGGCGCGGTGCATTAAAGTGAGTTACTTCAGTGAGAGGGGATGTTGTCGGTGCGTTGCCAGACACTTGTAATGTGGCTTGTGACGCGGAGCTCTCCTGATCGGCCCCAGCCTCAAGTAAGTAACCGATAAACGCTTCTTCGAGTGTCGCCGCGCCGCGCTTTTCGACCAGCGCCGCCGGTGTATCGCTGTCGAGTACACGGCCGGCGTGCATCATCGACATGCGGTCGCAGCGCTCGGCCTCATTCATGAAATGAGTGGAGATGAAGATGGTCACCCGGTCACGTCGAGACAGTTCGACCAGCAGGCGCCAAAAGTTGTCGCGAGCGATGGGATCTACGCCGGAGGTGGGTTCATCGAGTATCAATAACTCGGGCTTGTGAACCATTGCTACTGCCAGCGAGAGCCGCTGACGCACGCCAAGTGGCAGGCTTTCCGGTAGGTCGTCGAGTACATTGTCGAGCTCGAAGCGGTTGACCATCTCCGCGACACGTAAGGAGATATCGTGTTTTGAAAGTTGGAACAGATTGGCATGCAGCACCAGATTCTGGCGTACCGTGAGCTCGCCATACAGTGAGAAAGCCTGGGACATGTAGCCGACTCGTCGGCGAGTGTCGATATCGCGGGGGTCGACCTTCTGGCCGAACAGCCAAGCTTGGCCTTCGCTGGCGGGCAGCAGGCCGGTGAGCATCTTCATGGTGGTTGACTTGCCGCAGCCATTGGAGCCGAGGAAGCCGAAGATTTCGCCGCGTCGGATACGAAAACTAACATGGTCAACGGCAACAAAGTCGCCGAAGCGCATGGTCAAACCTTGGGCTTCGATAGCGATGTCGGTGTCGGCACCAACTTCCAGCGCGGGAATATCCACAGGTTGATAGTTGCGCTTTTTCTCCTCCGGCAGCAGCTCGATATAGGCGGCGTCCAGTGAGTCGCTGGCGGTGCGCTCAAACAGTTCCTGGGAAGTTCCGGTAGCGAGTATCCGCCCAGCATCCATCACCACCAGCCAGTCGAAACGCTGTGCTTCGTCCATGTAAGCCGTTGCAACTATCACGCTCATCTGCGGGCGATCAACGCGGATACGGGTGATCAAGTCCCAGAACTGAGCACGTGCTAGCGGGTCTACGCCAGTGGTGGGTTCATCAAGAATCAGCAAGTCAGGGTCGTGAATCAGCGCACAGCACAACCCGAGCTTCTGCTTCATGCCGCCAGAGAGCTTTCCGGCAGGGCGCGTCAAGAACGAGTGTAGCCCGGTGCTGCGAGTCAGGTCATCAATGCGACGACGACGCTCCCTGGCCCCGTGGCCGAATAGCCGGGCGAAGAACTGTAGATTCTCCTCCACGGAGAGGGTGGGGTAGAGGTTTTTACCTAACCCTTGGGGCATGTAGGCAATACGTGGCCCTATGCGGCTGGTATGCTGCTTGTCACGCATGTCACCACCTAGCACGGTGACCTCGCCCTCTTGCACCTTGCGAGCGCCAGCGAGTAGCGCTAGCAGGCTGGATTTACCGACACCATCCGGGCCGATCAGGCCGATCATGCAGCCAGCCGGCAGCTCCAGATCTAGTGCGTCAAGTGCCGTGATACGGCCGTAACGCAATGTTAGGGCGCTGACGCAGGCGACGGTGAGCTTCTCTGGGGTCATGGTGAAACATTGACCTCAAGATGGTCGGGCCAGGGCGCCTCCTCCTCAATCTTCAGGTAAGCCATGCCCGGCAGTCCTGTCTTGACCTGATTGATGTGCTTGAGAAGTAGATCTGGATTTATCTGAGCGCGAACTCGGAACATCAGCTTTTCCCGCTCGCTCTCGGTTTCCACGGTTTTGGGGGTGAACTGAGCGGTGCTGGCTACGAAGCTGACTTGAGCGGGGATTACATAGTCGGGGGCGGCGTCCAGCACCAGTCGTACCTCGTCACCGATGGCAATTCGACCAGCCTCTCTAGTGGGCAAGAAAAAGGTCATGTAGACCTTGGTGAGGTCGACCAGATTGAGTACTTTGCCTCCGGCGCCGAGCACCTCGCCCGGTTCGGCCACCCGGTACTGTACTCGGGCCAAGCGGTCAGTTTTCAGCTCACTGTCGTCCAGGTCGGCCTCGATGCGTTGGATGGCGGCCCGGGTAGCTTCCACTTCCGACTCAGCTTCAATAACCTGGGATTCGGCAGCGCGGATAGCAGCCTGGGCAGAGAGCACCTGGGAGTTGGCCGAAGCCAGGGCGGCCTGCTGGCTTTGGTAGTCGGCTAGGGTATCGTCGAATTGCTGGCGAGAGATGGCGTTTCGCTCCACCAATTCAGCCGAGCGCTCGTAGCGCTTTCGAGAGGCATTCAGTTCAGCTTGTCGCTGGTTGACTACGGCTCGCGCGGTTTCCAGTTCGCTCTGGCGCATGGCAACTATGGCTCTGGCTGTCTCCAGGGCGTTCTCGGCCCGGCGAGTCTGTGCTCTGGCCTGGGCCAGATCGGCCTCTAGGGTGGCGGTATCCATGCGGGCGACTACTTGGCCGACTTCGACGAACTCTCCCTCCTCGACCAATACCTCGGCGAGGCGGCCAGCGACGCGGGTGGCAATATCTATCTCAGTGGCTTCAATACGTCCGTTGCCTCTAGTGATACCCTTGCCTGGGCCATCTGGCTGCAGTTCCCGCCAGACCAACCAAGCCACGATACTGATAGCGGCAAGGGCTACCAGACTCTTGATCAACTTGCTTCTGCTGCTTGTCTTCATGATATCGAATCCACGGTTGGCAGTCGGTTAATAGGTGAATGTTCTGTGTCGAGCCACAGCATCAGTGAGATGGCTGCCATAGCTCAGCAAGTTTGGCCTGAACCCAGTCGATATCGGCAGTGGTTGGTGTTGCTGATGAGCTTGCGAGCCTATCTTGCTAGTGGGAGGGCAGCTCCACATAAGGGGTGAATCGTTGTGAGGGAGACGTCAGCCAACGACAGCACAAGCTTATACTGTGTTCTTGGAGAATAAAAAAATGAAACTTCCAATGTTGCCGCCATACTCAAAGTAAAAACGTTAGGATAAATTAGGAAACCTTTTCAATTATCCTAGTGTTGTTAATATAAATTTTGATTTGAATCAATTAAAAACAAGCTGGCTGGTTTTAATTGATGGAAACTTATCCTCGCGAGGATAAAAGAGAAATTACTTTTGCCGTCAGTTGATTACTGCGGTGAATATGAGTGCGGCGACGCTTTCGATGGCCTCCGATGTTAAGCGCGGCGTGCAGTTTCTCTCGGGCGCTAATTTCTGGGTGAGTATCGCGGTAGTGGGTTTCATACTATTGCTTGGCTCGATCTAGCACCTAAGTGCACTAACCATGGAATCTGCTGATGACTGCCATACAGAGCGGCCTAAGGCACATCGCATTTGCGCTCAAAGTGTTGCGCAATAAGCGGTTTGTTGCTCGTGCCAGCTCGCGCACCGAAGCTTCATACGAGCCGTGGGTAGACTGGGAAGATGCCGGAGTTCGTTCAACCGACGCCAGCTCCGCTGTGTAAGAAATTTAAGCTCAATTGAGGTAGAGTTGGGCCTTTGGCATTGCAGTGCCAGTTTATTGAGTATTGTAAAGCTTGATCCAGCGCAATCTTACTCGCTTTCAGCTATGCCTTAATGGTGAGGTGCCATGACTCCCCTCACTGAGGAAGCGACCCATGCCTACCATGATGAAAGCGGCCATCTTCGTTGAACCTGGCCGTATCGAAATTGATGATAAACCCATCCCCGAGATTGGCCCCAACGATGCCTTAATGCGCGTGACCACCACCACGATCTGCGGCACCGATATCCATATCCTAAAAGGCGAATATCCAGTAGAGCGCGGCTTAACCATCGGCCATGAGCCAGTGGGCGTTATCGAAAAACTGGGTGCCAACGTTAAGGGTTACCAAGAGGGGCAGCGGGTTATCGCTGGTGCGATCTGTCCCAGTTTTACCTCCTACGCCTGCCAGGATGACTGCTGCTCGCAAGATGGCGGCCACCACAGCCACGGTTATAAACCGATGGGCGGCTGGCGCTTTGGCAATACCATTGACGGCGCCCAGGCGGAATACTTGCTGGTGCCCGATGCCCAGGCTAATCTCTCGCCGGTGCCAGACGGCCTGACTGACGAACAAGTGCTGATGTGTCCGGATATTATGTCAACCGGTTTTGCTGGCGCTGAAGCTGCCGGTATCAAAATTGGCGACACGGTGGTGGTGTTTGCTCAAGGCCCGATTGGGCTATGTGCGACCGCTGGAGCGCGGCTGCGTGGGGCGGGGATGATCATTGCCGTAGATGGTGTTGATGAGCGCCTGGCAATGGCTAAGCAGATGGGCGCTGATGTAACGTTGGATTTTCGCAAGGTCGATGTAGTCGAGGAGGTTCTCAGGCTCACAGGTGGGCGCGGGGTCGACTCCGCCATTGAAGCACTCGGCTTGCAACAGACGTTCGAATCCGCTCTGCGCGTACTAAAACCCGGTGGAACGCTATCAAGCCTTGGCGTTTACTCCCAAGATCTAACGATTCCGCTAGGCGCTTTCTGTGCTGGTCTTGGCGACCACAAGATCATTACCTCGCTATGCCCCGGTGGCAAAGAGCGCATGCGCAGACTGATGAGCATCATCGCCGCCGGTCGGTTGGATCTTGGCCCCATGGTCACCCACCGCTACGCGCTGGAGAATATCGTCGAAGCCTACGATCTCTTCGCCCACCAACGCGACGGCGTATTGAAAGTGGCGCTTGAGGTCTCTTAAGACATCAACGCCACATTCAGCAGTCAGTCTATCAACGAAAACCCGCTAACGAGCACTTGTATAGCATTCACTTATACAACCAAAAGCGGGTTATTTCGAATAACGGACGCAGCCTAATCTCAATTCAATTCCAGCGAGAAGCTCATTTCAACCCCAGCGTCATCCACTCTGAACCAGTACTCTGTGTTCTGGTAAGCGTCACCATACTGCTTGAGCACTTCAATATCAGATGCAGTTATTTCATCGGACGGTGTCTGCTCCATAATATTGGCCAGGGCCTGATAAAACTCGCCTGTCATATGGCCATGAAATAGCAGATCACGCTCCGAAGCGGAGGCTTGTAGCTCTGACTGCAGTGCCGCTGAATCGCTAATACCCACGCCTAACGCAACCGCCGTCTCAGACATGGCGGCGTAGAGCGGGGGTGAGTCAGGTGGCAGCATCATGCTCTCGACCTGCCTGGCTTTTCCGCCTGGTTCAAGCCCAAGAGCCCCTATCTCCGGCATGAAAGCGCTCACTGTAGACAGCAGCGCCAGCGGATTTTGTGAGGCGAGGGTGAGGATGCCAACACCGTTGGGTGCACCGTTTTTCATCGTTAGACTGTCAATGCGAGCATTGAAGCCAGACAACGACGGGCCAATCATCATGGTGATCGGGTTATTGATCGCCATGTTAATTTCATCCCAAGTGCCGTTTAGCTCCTGCAGTTCATCACAGCTGAACGGGTTTTGACGCACTTCCTGCGCATATTTTTGAACGGTTTGAAGCAGTACAGGCAGATCCAGGCCCACTCCAAAGCTGGCCATTCCATCTGTGCTGCCAAGGCCCGGAACCTGTGTGGTCAGGGCGCGTAGATCGCTGACAATCGCCTCATCGGTTTCCAGGATGAGGTTCATCTCCATACGGTCGAGGTTGTACTCACGCATGCCCATGACAAGACCAGGGAAGCGGCTGGTGATGCGGTCAATATCTGCCTGGCAGGTGGAGAGATCCAGAGGTTCCCCATCGACGGCATTCATCAACGCTTGAGTACCTGAATGCGTAGGGCTGCTTAGCTCATCAAACAGCCGAGAGGAGTCAATCTGCCCAGCACCGTAAGGTGTGAAGTCATGGCGCTGTTCAAGCTCTGCCAGTGCATCGGTATCACCGATACTGCTGTCAGGCAGCGTTTTACCCAGCACCTGCGCTAGCAGCTCATCGCTGGCATCCTGCGGCACCACCGATACCAGTAGCTGCTGGTCTTCAATGACTAGAATGGCCTGGAGTGGGCCCTCAGGCGTCAGTATCCAGTAGTCGGTGCCGTTAGTGGTGGCCGTGCGCGGGGTGATGTCTGCTTTGGTCAGGATGCGCTGCAGCGTTTCACGAAAAGCCTCTTCATCCTGCAGTTGCATGCGCATAACAGGCAAAATACCCAGCCCATAGAAAGCCGCCTGAGGGCTCATCTTGAGGCCCAGCGCATGCACATCTTCCAGTGATTCAACCCCGATTAGCTCTTCACCCGTGGCGATTAACAGCGTCATTATCGAATGCAGTACTTCATCGTCTTCTATCTCGGGCAGCGTGTTGCGCAGTTCATCCAGATCCGACTCAAGGGTCGTCATGGGCTGCATACGCTGATAAAGATCAAAGGCATCTTGCTCAGGCAAGGCTTCGCGCGTTGCCATGAAGTAGGGTGAGTTAGCCGGAACGTATTTCAGCATTGGTGCAGCGTTATTTTTCGGCGCTTCCTCTTGCGTTGCCGCTTCGGTTGGCTCGTTATCATCGCTGCAGCCGCTGAGCAGGCCAGCACTGAATAGGGCAAGGGTAACCGCTATGGAAAGTTTGGTTTTCATCTGGAATCAGTTCTTTGAAAGGTATTGGTTTTAAATGGGCCGTGTCTGACAGAGCACTCGTAAATGGGAATCATACACGAGCAATGTATAATTAACCTCTACTTAAGCGAAAATTTATTATTACTTCAGAGCTGATTGAGCAAGGGAAAGGTCAGAAAATTATGCAGAATAAAGGTGGCCCTTGAGTTTTGCTAAGACGCAAGAGCCACATTCCACAGCGAACCTGTTAGTTATATTTAAACTTCCTGATACAGCTCGCTGCCTTTCTGGCGAAACTTCTCTGCCTGCTCTTCCATCCCTTTCATCACCGCTTCCTGGTCGCCATTTAGGCCGTGCTCATTGGCGTAGTCGCGCACTTCCTGACTGATCTTCATGGAACAGAACTTCGGCCCGCACATGGAGCAGAAGTGGGCCACCTTGGCGGAATCCTTGGGCAGGGTTTCGTCGTGGTATTCCCGGGCGGTGTCCGGATCTAAGCCCAAGTTGAACTGGTCTTCCCAGCGGAATTCAAACCGCGCCTTGGAGAGGGCATTATCACGCCGCTGCGCCGCCGGGTGGCCTTTGGCCAAATCCGCCGCGTGGGCAGCAATCTTGTAAGTAATAATGCCGGTTTTAACGTCGTCTTTATTGGGCAGCCCCAAATGCTCTTTAGGAGTGACGTAGCAGAGCATCGCACAGCCAAACCAACCGATCATCGCCGCCCCAATGCCCGAGGTAATGTGGTCGTAGCCGGGGGCGATATCGGTGACCAGTGGGCCGAGGGTGTAGAAGGGCGCTTCGTCGCAGTACTCCAACTGCTTATCCATATTCTCTTTCACCAAGTGCATGGGCACATGGCCGGGGCCTTCGATCATCACCTGCACATCGTGCTTCCAGGCAATGTGAGTAAGTTCGCCCAGGGTTTTCAGCTCTGCCATTTGCGCTTCGTCGTTGGCATCCGCCACCGAGCCGGGGCGCAGGCCATCGCCGAGGGAGAACGCCACGTCGTACTGTTTGCAGATCTCGCAGATCTCTTCGAAATGGGTATACAGGAAACTCTCCTGGTGATGGTACAAACACCACTTGGCCATAATGGAACCGCCGCGGCTAACAATGCCGGTGACACGCTTGGCGGTGAGCGGCACATAGCGCAACAGTACGCCCGCGTGAATGGTGAAGTAGTCCACGCCCTGTTCGGCCTGCTCAATGAGCGTATCGCGGAACACTTCCCAGGTGAGGTCTTCGGCCACTCCTTTGACCTTTTCCAGCGCCTGATAGATAGGCACCGTACCAATCGGCACCGGCGAGTTGCGCAGAATCCACTCGCGGGTTTCGTGGATATTTTGCCCCGTGGAGAGATCCATAATGGTGTCCGCGCCCCAGCGGATGCCCCAGGTCATCTTGTCCACCTCTTCTTCGATAGAAGAGGTCACCGCGGAGTTACCCAGGTTGCCGTTAATCTTGACCAGGAAGTTACGGCCAATAATCATCGGCTCGCTTTCCGGGTGGTTGATGTTATTGGGAATAATCGCCCGCCCGCGGGCTACTTCATCGCGTACAAACTCGGGTGTGATCTCTTCTGGTAGGCTGGCGCCAAAGCTCTGGCCTTTATGCTGTTGGCCCAGAATACGCTCCACTTCTGCGCTACCTAGCGTTTGGCGACGCTGGTTTTCGCGAATGGCAATAAACTCCATTTCCGGAGTGATAATGCCCTGGCGCGCGTAGTAAAGCTGAGTGACGTTTTTACCCGGCTTGGCCCGCCGTGGAGTGCGGGTTAAATCAAAGCGCAGCTGGGCCAGCGTCGGGTCGTTGGCGCGGCGGTTACCGTACTCCGAGGTGGGGCCGGTGAGAAACTCGGTGTCATCGCGTTCTTCAATCCAGGCTCGGCGTAGGGCGGGTAAGCCTTTGCGTAAATCGTTGATAGCCTCTGGATCGGTGTAGGGGCCAGAAGTGTCGTACACCAGCAGCGGCGGGTTCTCTTCATCAATGCCGGTGGTTTTGGTGGGTGAAAGTGAGATCTCCCGGAAGGGCACGCGGATATCCGGTCGCGAACCTTCAATGTAAACCTTGCGCGAGCCGGGCAGTGGTGCAATGGCGGCGGCATCGACCTGGGCGGTTTCGGCTAAAAAGTGACTGGTTCTATTGTTGACGGACTTAGTCATTACGGTCTCCATAGGTTGTTGTAGTGCTGTATTAAGCTGTCAGGTCTTGGTCTATTAGCGCTAACCCCATCTGCCAGAAGTCGATTTCCAGGCGAGTGGCATCGCGGAAAATTTTGCTGAGTTCAGCAAAGCGGGCGGGGGTGACATCGGCTAAGCGGGCGTTGAGCCATTCAAGCTCCGCCTGCATGGCGGCCTGAAACTCGTCGCCTTCATACATGGCAATCCAGGCGTCATAGGGGTTTTGCGCGCCGCGCAGGGTTGTGGGCTGGGCGTTTAGCCAATTAGCGATTTCGCCATAGCCGACCAGACAGGGGGCTAGCGCCACGTGCAGATCGAGTAGATCGCCGCGGTTGCCGGTATCCAATACATAGCGGGTGTAGGCAAGCGTCGCCCTGGCTTCGGGGAGCGCTTCCAGCTCTTGCTCGGAAATCCCCCACGCCTGGCAAAAGCCCACGTGCAGGCCCAACTCCACATCCACAATGGCTTTTAAGCCTTCATGGGCCTGGCGAAGATCGGCAAGGGTGGGGCTTTTATAAGCCGCCAGCGCGTAGGCACGGGCGAAGTGAATCAAAAACAGGTAGTCCTGCTTCAGGTAGTGGCGAAACGATGCTTCAGGCAGCGTGGTACTGCCCAACTGACGCACAAAATCATGCTCAATATAGGCGCGCCAATCGTTATGGCAGGCGGTGGTGAGATCAGTAAAGCGGTAGCCCATAATGCCTCCGGTGGTACAACGAACCGGCGCACGGGCGAAGGGAGAGTGAGTTGGGGCAAGCTATCAGGTGAAAACGGTGCACCCCAACCACCGCTTGATTCCTACGCCGGTACTAGCCGGATCAGGTTCAACGGGCCCCGCCGTGACGACTTGCTGTAGCAGCCAGTCGTATAGCGATCTCAGCCGGTTCCACCGGCACCCCGTCAAGCAGTATTCAGGGCAGTGTAGGAGGCGGGTGGGGGAGATGCAAGGGGGTAGTTGCCGGAGCTGTGTGTTAGTTTTTATTCGATAGTGCCATCAATACTCAGCCTCACGGTGTGATGTGATACGGGAATACCGACATTGAAAAACAAACACGGAGCGGGCTGGGAAGCCTTCTACCAAGCCCATCAAACACGCGCCGCTTCCCCGCTGTTAAGGCGCGCTCTAGGTGATGAATGCTTACCCATCGGTAACGGTCACGCCGTCGATTTGGGCTGTGGCAGCGGTATCGAAACTGCCATGCTGTTGCGGGCGGGCTGGAGTGTTCTGGCAATCGACAAGGAGCCCCAAGCCATTGCACGCGTCGAGGCATTAAAAGCCGAGCAGTTCTCTGCTGATCTGACGGTCATGCACTCGCCATTCGAGGAGTTGAAAAGCCTAGCACCTTCAGCACTCATCCATGCTGGGCTAAGTCTACCGTTCTGTGAGCCAACGCACTTTACCGCGCTGTGGGACAAGATCCTATCAGCGCTGGAACAGGGAGGTGTCTTCGTTGGCCACCTCTTTGGCGACAGACACGACTGGGCTACACATTCAGCGATGAGCTTTCATTCACAGCAAGCAGTGGAGGAGATGTGTGGAGGCTTGAATATCGAGCTTTTACGTGAAAGCGAGGGCGAGGGTGGGCTGGTCCCGCACCACTGGCATCGGTTTGATCTTATCTTGAGAAAGCCGGTAGTTTGATTGAACACCAAGTTTTGGGTGGCGGCTGCCACATGCCTTTTGATGGCCAGATACTCTAAAAATTGCCCTACTTCTTGACCTGTCTTGGTGGCAGGGTGCCTTAAGTTGTGGAACTGAATGTAATAGCGGATCCGGTAGCAATAGGTTTTCTCAGTACGCAGGCTGTAGCGCTTGACCCTCATGGTTGCCTTGACGCGTTCCATCAGTTTCATGGAGGAAATCCTCAATGTTTATGTTTATATGTACAGTGTTATTGAGGAAGGCAAAACGCGCAAGCCCACGAATTTTGGCTACATCGCCGAAATTCTCTTTGCACGCTGTAGAATCAATGAAGTAGATTCAATTTGGTGGCAATGAAACCTCAGTCATTGTGACGTCGCGTTCATTGAGGTTTCATCGCAGGGTGTATAATCTCTGTTAACTGCTTAGGAGTGTCATGCACTACTTCGCTTACGGATCGAATATGTCACTTTCTCGACTAAGGGAAAGGGTTCCAAGTGCCGAGGCTATTGGTTGTTTTACTCTTAGTCACCATGACTTGAGGTTTCACAAGTTGAGCAAAGACGGTTCGGGAAAATGTGATGCATTTTTCACTTCTGATTCGGAGAGTGTCATTTATGGTGTCTTGTTCAAAATTGATTCTGCTGAAAAATCTGCTTTAGATAGGGCTGAAGGCCTTGGATATGGATACGAAGAAAAAGAAGTAACTGTATTATCAGTCCATGATGAAAATCCAGTAACTGCTACAACCTACGTTGCCACCAAAATCGATGAAAAATTAAAACCGTACTCTTGGTATGTAAATCACGTTCTGATAGGTGCAAATGAGGCTTCGCTTCCACAGGATTACATTGATATAAAAATCACCTCGGTTGAAACGGTCGAGGATAGTGACAAGGAAAGAGATGCAAAGCAGCGTGCCATATACAGTTAACAAGGCCAGGCACAGCGACGGCTTTTTCGTTGAGGCTTTGCCTTCACTACAAAGCCGTGCATGCTGGCGGCGCTATGCATGAGTGTTGAGAATGGAATGGCCTAAATTAGTACCGGAACTTACTGTTCTTGATTTTAATGAATCTTATAAGTTTTACGTCGATGTCCTAGGGTTTGAAGTGGAAAATTTAAGAACCAGTCCAAGCTTTGCATACTTAAAACTAGATGAAGCTCACTTAATGATTGAAGAGCACCATGAGGAAGGCTGGAATGTTGGAAGTTTAAAGTACCCTTTGGGTTCGGGGTTAAATTTTCAAATTGAGTGTAATGATGCGATCTTATTGAAGCATCAGTTAGTGAAAGCCGGATACGAGCTTTATAGAGACGTTAAAGAGTCCTGGTACAATACCGGTAAAGAACTTAGTAGATTTAAGGAATTTCTTGTGCAGGATCCAAGTGGCTATTTATTACGTTTTTCCCAATATTTGGATGAGAAGCCATTACCTGCATAACAAGGCCCAGCAACAACAGGCCCAAAATAGCCCCTCCGCGTTGCTACGGACGGGCCTTGGATTCGCTGCCGCTCGCGGTTGTGGGCAGCGTTAGCTCTTTCGGGGTGGAAATTTGAAACGTATAACTAAAGATTTCATAACGTTATTTAATGTTCTCTGGTATCGGGACTTTCCCTTGACTAAGGAGCACAAAGAAATAGCCTCAAGAGCTGAATGGACAACACATATTGGGTTCTGCGCAAGAACTGCTTCAGATCTACTTGGCTATTTCATGTATTTTGAGCATGGCAATAGAACCGATGCTGTTATTAAAGACAATGCCGAACAAATAATTGCAAATTTAGAATGGGAGTGGTATGAGCCTCGTAAAATTGAAAAGGTAAATGAAGTTAGGCAGTTACATGAAGCAAAAGAAAGCTGCCAGTTTTCAGTTTTTGTAACATATTCTGATAACAGATTTTATAACGATAATTTAAATGCAGTTAAAAGCCAATGGGGCGATTCTGCCGAGCCTATTATACTTTTTTTGGTGCGATTCAACCGTAAAGGCAAGAGAATCTTTGACACCATAGAAACACATCATATTCAAAATGGCAGAAGCAAAAAGATCAGAAGCCAGCCAGCATTGCCTTGGCATGCGGAAGGCAAGCGTTGGGAAGATTGGAGCTAACAAGGCCATTAAACATCGTGCAGCAAGCTGCACTGGACTCGCAACAAGTTTATGGCGGCGTTATGGGGTTTATAGGATGGAGGAGTATACAGGTACTGAATTGCGCTATAGCAGATATTGAACAAGCGGCTGTGATCTTTTGCGAGGCGTACACTGTCCCACCGTATAACGAAACTTGGGAGTTGGCCAATGCACAGGCCTACTTACAGAGTTTTTTCGAGATTGACCCAGCGAACTGCTTTATTGCTGAGGAGAACGGCGAGGTGTAATCCCCCCCGAAAATCCGAAGCGGCTGTAAGTAGAAAATTCCGATAAAATGAGCGTGAGGAGTTTTCCATGAGAAAGTCACGATTTACCGATAGCCAGATTCTAGCCATCCTCAAGCAGGCCGACTAGGGCGTGCCTGTCCCAGAACTATGCCGTGAAGATGGCATGAGCCGCGCCACTTTCTAAAAGTGGCGCGCCAGATTTGGCGGCATGGACGTCTCGCTGATCGACGGTCGAACACTGCGAACCTTCAATGTCATTGATGATTACAATCGCGAAGGCTTGGGTATCGAAGTTGACCTGTCATTGCCGAGTGCCCGCGTTAACCGCTCTCTGAAGCACATTATCGAGTGTCGTGGAAAAACCGGCAGCCATCCGGCTGTATAACGATTCTGAATACTTCGCTCAACCGATGATCGACTGGGTTAACGGCAACCGGATAACGCTTTTATATATTCAGCCGGACAAGCCGACTCAACATGCCTATATTGAACGCTTCAAATGGACGGCACGGTATGAATGGTTGGAGTTGCACCAGTTCGACTCGGTCAGCCATGTCCATGAACTCGCGACTGAGTGGCTATGGCAATGCAATAACGAGCAGCGGCCCCATACCGCTATCGTTGGTGTTCCTCCACGGCAGCTACTGATGGCGGCTTAAATTTCTACGAAGAGCTGCTTCGTAAAATGGGGGAATTACAGCAGCTGGCGATAGAAGTGGCTCTAAAATAGGTGTTTCTACAGCCTCGTTAGGCTCCACATTAAAAAAATTGAAGGTTCTTATTATAAAAGCTGTGTTTGCATCATTAGTTTCAATCTTGCTCAGTCCCAGTGTTTACTCTGACGATTTGTGTAACACAGACGAAAGAGTGTCTTTTTCCTGCAGCGCTGAATCCAAACGTATTTCGGTGTGTCGAAATAGCGAAGAAGTCTTGATTTATCGGTTTGGCACTCCGCAAAAAATCGAACTGGAGCTAGAGTCTGACATCCATTTTAGTCGTACCGCATACAGTGGTGGTGGAGAGGGTAATTTAACCTTCCAAAATGGTGACTACAGTTATGTTGTGTACTCGAGTATCAGCAATGGAGATTGGCTTGAGGACAGTACGAGAGAGAAAATTGAGCGTGCCGGAGTATATGTGGTTGAAGGTGATAAGTTACTCGCAGATATTGAGTGTCAAAGTGATTCAGGTATGCCATTTATCCATGATTTACCTGCATTTGAAGAGCAGGAGTTTCGATACTATGAGTGATACGTACTCACTAGTTTAACAAGGAGTTCAGGTATGCACTGTTTAGCAGCCCAATGGATCGTGGGATTATTGAGAGACAGGAGTATCCCTTTTCTAATCTGCGGAGGGCTCGCCGCAAAAGGATATGGCTCTGAGAGGGAGCTGAATGATATCGACCTTTTCGTTCCTGGTGAACACTTTTCATCAGTGGTTCAGGCTGGCCAGGAGTTTATATCCAAAGCTGCCGCTCATCGCCAAGAGGAAGGCTGGGATCTAACCTATGTCCAGTTCAAATATCACGGTATCAAAGTGGAGGTAGGTAGCGCTGATAGCCCGCATATCTTCGATGCAGGCAAAGAGACCTGGGCTCCACTCGATATAGATTTTTCTCGATATGCGACCGTGCATTTGCTGGGCCTTGAGCTTCCCCTTATGTTGAAGGAAGATTTGATTCGATATAAAACGTTACTTTCGCGCCCGGTTGACATCCAAGATGTTCGTGCTATCCGTGAGAACGCATAACCAAGCCAATCACGTGGCATTTTTTTCGTTTCGGCCGCGCCTTCCCTACAAATCAGCGCGTGTTGGTAGCGTTAAGGAGTACATTCGAGTGCAGTTAATACTTCCGAACTCAGACTTTGAGAGAAGCTATCGAGAATACATCCAGGAGCTGGGTGAGGAAGAGCGCTATCCATTCCCTCTGGACTTTGATCACTCTGATTTCCCAGCGCTGCTAGCAAGATTGGAGCAGTTCAGGTATGGGGATGATCTTCCAGAGGGATTTGTCCCCGCATCCACATACTGGCTGGTGGATGAAGGCGAAATACTGGGAGTGTCCAATCTCAGGTACCACCTCAACGAGAGAATTCGCAACGCGGGAGGCCATATTGGGCTCGGCATAAGGCCTTCCAGCCGGGGTAAGGGGCTTGGTAATACACTTATGAAGTTCACTATCGAGAAGGCTATTGAACACGGAATTCGGGAAATAAATATCCATTGCCACAAGCACAATGAGCCTTCAACGAGAATGATTAAAGCGAATGGTGGAAGCCTGGAGTCTGAGATTCTCTATGGCGGAGCGGTTGTCCAACGCTATGTGGTCATTGCTCCTTAAATAGCAGGCAATACGATCCTTCGGGCCCGGACGTCGCTGAGATAGAATCCCAGTGGTCTTTACTGGCTTTCAAGGAGCGATTATTCATAGTTGTACGCGTTACTCTAAAGTAGGTTTTATTTTTCCAGGAGGCACCATGCCCTTTACCCAACGCGGTGCAAATCTCGCCGTCACTCTGTTAGCAAGTGTGCTGGCCATCACCTTGATCACCGGCTGCTCCAACCCGTCCTCGGACGCAGAGGAAGAGGCGGCGCAATCGTCGTCGACCTCACCGTCAGCCGAGGCGCCGAATGATTCCGATCAACAGGAAAGTGCCGCTCCCTCGGGGCAGACCCAGGGCGGTGATGGTTCCGAGATTACGCTGAACGCTCTTACGGAGGAGGACATGAACGAGGCCAGCCTTCCCGGCGAGCTGGGTTGCCAGTTCACCACGGATGATAGGGAAGTGTTACTGATAGCCATGGGCAATGTGGGGTCGTCCGATGCGGCGCAAGGGGTGGTCAAGGTCGCCGGTTATGTGGAGCGCGTGTCGGCACCGGGGGGCTTTAATGGCATAACGGAGTCTCCAACTTTCAGTGGCAAGGGCAAGACCGTCCACATTGAGGTCATCGGTGAGCCCACTGAAGGCGGGGAGTCGCCGCCAAGGCCGGCGACGTTGACGTATGACCGGGCCGACGGCGCTCAGCGTGATTGGCAGGGCGAGTGGCGCTGCGGGCCTTAAGGCGCTGGATGTCCCAAGATATAAGCATCGCAAGGCGTATATTAGAGCTCAGACGATCATATCTGAGCAGCTAGCGGTCACTTATCATCAGCCAGGCACGGCGATGCCTTGTTCGTTGCGGCTTTTGTCTCCACTAACAAGGCGCGCATGCTGCAGCGTTAGATGCGGAGCTTTCAACTGAGGTGTGTCATGACACAAAAAATATTTTGGCAAAACCCATACCAAACTAACCACGATACATTCGTTGCTTCAGTTGATGGATCTCAGATTACTTTGGAATCAACCATCTTTTTTGCCTTTTCAGGGGGGCAGGAGAGCGATTACGGAACTATTGGGGGTTATCCGGTTATTTCGGCAGTGAAAAAAGGTTCCGAGATCATCTACACCTTACCTGACGATCATCAGCTTGGGCTTGGCCAATCTGTCCGCATAGAAATTGACTGGGAGAGGCGCTACCGGCTTATGCGTCTCCATTTTGCTGCCGAACTTGTTCTGGAACTGTTTTATAAAGCGGTGCCAGGGATAAATAAAGTGGGTGCCCATATCGCCCAAAATAAAGCGAGGATAGATTTTGAGTGGCCTGAAAGCATATCTCCCATGCTGCAAGGATTTGCCGATGAGGCAAACCGAATTATTGAATCAGGATTAACGATACAGACTGGCTTTGATGACAGTAAAAACGAGCGCAGATATTGGGAGATTGAGGGGTTCTCAAAAGTACCTTGCGGGGGAACCCATGTCAGAACGACCAGAGAGATCGGGCCTATCAGGTTGAAAAGAAATAACATCGGTCGAGGAAAAGAGCGAGTCGAGATTTTATTAGATACTCAATAGTCAAATTTTCATTTTATGAAAGCTTCTGAGACTTGGGTGATGTCACCACGCTGTCACCCAGACTTCCCTAAAATGGGTGCACTCGTTGAAAGGGCACCGGTGCTTCTCTCGTGATGCACCGAGCCTGGAAGCCCCCGCAAGGGTTGCCGTTTTCGCCCATCCAGCGGGCGTTACCCAAAGGCCCACGGCAAACGGCCGATGAATCAGGCCGAGGAAGTAAATATGCCCACGATTGCTGAGTAAGGTCATGAAACATCCCGATATTGGCCTGCACATACGTACCTATGACGATGAAGTGAAACGTCATTCCCACGACCATCATCAACTGGTACTGCCCTTGGTCGGTACGCTTTTTCTGTCGATAGATGCCATGGCGGGGGAGGTGGCACAGCACCGTGCGGCGATCATTCCTTCAGGAAGCGTCCATGGGTTTGCTGCAACAGAAGATAACCGGTTTTTGGTGGTCGATTTGCCGGAAGGGCTGGCGCCTGCGCTAGATAAGCTGCCTTGTTTCGCCGAGCTTGATTTGGCACTGCGCCATTACATCCAGTTCCTACATGCTCAGGCTATGAGCGGGGCGGTGGCGGGTGCTACCCAGCATCACATGCTGCTATTGCTGATCCAACTGCTGCAAGAGCGCCATGGAAGTCAATTGCAGCTGGATCGCAGGGTTCACGCAGCGCAACAGTTTCTGGATGATCACTTTCAGCGACCGATTTCCATGGCCGAGGTAGCCAGCGTGGCCCATCTGAGCATTCGTCAGTTGAACGATCTTTTTCGCCATCAGGTGGGTGTGACGCCTCATCAATATCTCACAGACGTACGGATGAAAGAGGCGTGGCGGCTTCTTGAGCATTCAGGCCTCAGCGTTCAGCGGGTGGCTGATGCGGTGGGCTACTCGTCGTTATCGGCCTTCAGCGACCGCTTCAGACGCCACTTTGGTAAACCGCCTAGCCACTTCCGCCGTCTCTCGACATAATTCCGCCAGGATTCAAAAGATCCTCATCGATGCTATGGATACGCTCTCCCGTCATTGCTAACGCACGACAATTTCGGGGAGAAGAGACATGGCAACCGTTAACGCCGCTACCTGGATCGGATCCATTTCCGTGCTGCTGTGGGGCACGTTGGCTTTGCTGACCAAGCTATCCGGTGGCGAAATTCCTGAGTTCCAACTGATGGCCATGACTTTCGGCATCGCGTTTCTGTTGATGGGTGGGCGTTGGATCTTGGCTGGCCATACGGGCGTTCGCTATATACGCCAACCGCCGTTTGCCTGGTGTATCGGTATCGTCGGGTTATTCGGTTATCACTTTGCCTATTTCAAGGCGATGACGCTAGCACCGGCGGTGGAGGTCAGCCTGTTGGCTTACCTCTGGCCACTACTGATCGTGCTGTTGTCTGCGCTATTGCCAGGCGAGCGCTTACGCGCGACGTCTATCGTGGGGGCGTTGCTGGCTCTGTTGGGCTGCTGGCTGTTGATCAGCCGTCAGGCCGGTGGTTTTGCATGGGAGCACCTGCCTGGCTATCTGGTCGCGTTGGCGTGTGCATTGATCTGGTCTTCTTACTCTGTGCTCAGCCGATTGGTGCGTACAGTGCCAACGGATGCCGTCGGTTGGTTTTGTGGCGTGACGGCGCTGCTGGCTTTAGGATGCCATATGCTGTGGGAAGAGACGGTGTGGCCGGATGGCTTGATGCAATGGGTAGGTGTGGTTGGGCTGGGCCTGGGGCCGGTTGGCATCGCATTTTTTACCTGGGACTATGGCGTCAAACACGGGAACATCCAGCTACTTGGCACCTTGGCCTACAGCGCGCCACTCATTTCGGTGGTGCTACTGCTCCTGGCGGGATACGGCGAGGCCACGGTGGCCGTATTGAGTGCCAGTGTGCTCATCGTCATTGGTTCCTTGATTGCAGGTAGCGCGAAGCAGCGGGGCTCGCATCATAAGCAATGATGACGCTGGTGCTGCAAATGGCGACTTGCTCGCGTTATCTCCAACTCCGTCAAGACCGAAGTGGCCACCGAGATTCAGTGTTCAAGATAGAGGGCAAGCTACTTATTCGTTAGCAATAATAGAAAACGCTTTGTTTGGCGCTAACACGACAACTAAAGCTCTGATTTGCAACTTCAATAACGAGCCTATTGGTTTTGCCGTTTATTTTTTCAACTTTTCAACATGGCTCGGCAAGCATGGGTTATATCTTAAAGATTTGTATGTTTCTCCTGAGTATCGAAGCGTTGGTGCTGGCAAGGCGCTTTTGAAGTACCTTGCTAACATTGCTGTGTCAAAAGAGTGTGGTCGTTTCGAGTGGAGCGTGCGTGACTGGAATGAGCCCGCGATTCAGTTCTATGAGTCAATAGGTGCAAAGCCACAACATGAGTGGGAGGGCTACCGTTTGGCAGGAGAAGCGCTTGAAGCGTTTGCAGGTAGCTAGCAACCCATTGCGACTTAGCGAAGCGCAATAGAGTAAACATGAATACAATTTATCGAAAGTACACTCACCAAGACACTCAAGCGCTGATCCCGCTAATGGCCCAGCTCGGCTATGATCTTTCTGGGGAGGTGCTCGTAAGCAGTGTTAGCGCTGTGCGGAAGCAGGGTGGGGAAGTGTTTGTCGCGGAGGTGTCTGGTAACGTTCTCGGCTGTGTATCCGCTATTTTTGATGTGCGTTTGGCTGAGGGCGTCAAGGGAGAGATCGTTAGCCTGGTAGTAAGCAAAAACGCCAGAGGACAAGGGCTTGGTAAAGGCTTGGTTCTCGAAGCGGAAAAGTGGCTGTCAGGAAAAGTGGATGTTATCCGAGTGCGCGCTAATGCGCTTAGGGGGCAGTCACACCTCTTCTATGAGTCTCTGGGGTACAGGAAGGATAAGGCCCAGGTTGTCCTTCTGAAGAAGAGCCCCTAGATATGATCACTGGTTCAGAACGGCTAGGATTGCGCTACTACAGGCCTGAGGATACCCCGTCGATCTTTAAGATCTATACTGGCGACCTGGGCTCAGCGAAGTACTTGGCTCGGCAGCCACACATCGACGTTGCGCAAACTGAGAGCATGCTCAAGAAGCTCTCTAATCCTAGTAGCCTGGCATCTAATGGCACGTGCGTCTGGGTAATAGAGGCCATTAGTTACGGTACTGTTGCAGGGCTGATAACCGTTGCCAAGGATGATGCGTCGATGGCTGTTCACTTCGGCATCGGCATCCCATACAGAGGTCGCGGGTTCGCAGCAGAGGCTTTGGCACTAACCTCCCAACACTTGCTCGCAACCGGCCAGGCGGCAGGCGTTAGCTCTTTCACAGACGTAGATAACGCTGCCGCTCAAAGCGCTTTAGTTAAAGCGGGGTTCGTGCTTACTGGAAGAGCCCCGAGTTTTTATCAAGCTCCACAGCTGGGCGGAGAATATAGAGATGTTTACCGTTACCAGTACATAGTTTAATTAAGATTAGCCCCCGAGTCGTTTTGCTCCAGCTTCGGTGCATCAAGGAGATGGGTACCTTACCCAGCGAGATCAAGTCGATGTGCATCTCGCACTAGCTTCGTCAGCCGCCGTGCCTATGAGATTAAAGCGCTGTTCGAACAAAACCTGCCGCTTTGCAAACTTGATGCGCATATAATGCGCGCATATTATAAGTCTATGGTTCCGCGCGAGGATTGAACCATGCACGCTACTGAAGTGACCAAATCCACCCGAAAACCAACGAACCTATCGCTAGATAGTGCGCTTCTCAAAGAGGCAAAAAGCTTGGGAATCAATGTATCGAGATCCGCAGAGGAAGGGATTGCGGAAGCTGTGAAGCGGCATAAGCAGGAGAAGTGGCTGGAAGACAATGCCAGCGCCCTGGCAAGCTCGAACGCATACGTGGAAGCTAACGGCTTGCCTCTCGCACGGCACCGTCAGTTCTGATGGCTCGTTTCGACGTTTTTGAAAATGAGGGTGGGACTGGCTATTTGCTGGACGTTCAGTCAGACCTTCTCAGCGGCTTGAACTCCAGAGTTGTTGTGCTGCATGTGCTAGCTCTGCTCGTTAATAGTCGCAACACAGTGTGCAACATCCAGGTCTTTGAATAACACTCCAGCCATAAAATCAGTAAATACGCTTAGCTTGGATGCCAGCTCCTTTTCACCCGCACTGCTGGTACTGCTTACGACAACACTGCTGGTAGTATTGGGTGCACGGTGGCATGGTTTCTCCGTTTTATAATAAGTAAACAGGACGGTAGTCTTCGTAAGAATCCTAGCTGCGTTGTTGCGTCCGATACTCTGTGGGGCTGACCCCTGTCTCCGCACGAAAGCGGTTGCTGAAATGGCTGCTGGAGCCGAAACCGCAGCGCAGCGCGATCTCAGTCATATTTAGCGAAGTTTCCGCCAACAAGTGTCGCGCCCGGATAAGGCGACGGTGCAAGACATAACGATGGGGCGGGTAGCCAGTGGTCTGTTTGAACATCCGGGCGAAGTGGTAGTCGCTTAGGCCAGTGATGCCCGCCATGTCTTTCAGTGTGAGCGGCTGGTTCAGGTGGTGCTCAATAAACTCCACCACTCGTTTTAATTGCCACGTAGGCAGCCCACCCGTCGGGCGTAGAGTCGGCAGACGGCGCTGGCTGTAGTGGCGTAGGGTGTGTATCAATGCCGTTTGGGTGGCGGAATCCAGCGCTAGCTGATCCAGCGGGTCTTGCCAGTCGCTCTGCCCAAGGGTAGTGCAAAACAGCTGAGTGAGCAGGGCGTCCTCGGCAAAGTCGATTTCGTCCAGTTGTACACGTTGGCCATCTTTATCCCATACCTGTTCGATCAACTGGCTCAGGTGAGTGTCGCTGAAATAGAAATGCAGATGTGAGATAGGCCCGCGTACTTCCCAATTGGTGTCCAGGTTGGCGGGCATTAAACACACGCTGTTGCTGGTCGCGCTGGCAATGGTTTGTGAACCCTGCCAGCGCAGGGAGTTCTCTGCACCGTTAAGATAAACGCTCAGAGTGTGGTGGTTTGAGTGAATGTTCTCAATACGGTCTTTTAAGTTACTCCAACGTGCCAGCGCCATGCCGTTTTTTAGCTGGGTGCTACTCAGCAGACGCGCCTGCGTCTGTCTCATCCTGGGATAGTGGTTCAAGGTATCGGTGAACATTGGCGGCTCCTGGGCACTGCGTTAACAGTACTCAGGCTTAGCACGAAACTCAATCCAGCGAACCACTCAACCGCAAGAATAGACAAACTGGCGCAATCGCGGGCAAGCCAACCAGCCGGGGTGAGCCGACACTATGGCTGACACTAACCACTCTGGAATGGCGAGCCATGAATAGCTTTTTGTATATCTCAACGGTTCTGATCTGGGGCTCGACCTGGCTGGCTATTGCCTGGCAAGTGGGCGACGTGGCAGTGCCGGTCTCGGTATTCTATCGTTTTCTCATCGCCGCGCTGGTGTTGTTAGCCGGGCTTACGTTGTTTCGCCGGCGCCAGGCTCTGCAGGCCAGGGATCATCTTTTCTGCCTAGTGCAGGGTGGCTGTGTGTTTGGTCTGAATTTCTACTGCTTCTATACCGCTGCGGGTTATCTCCCCAGCGGCCTGATCGCTATTCTGTTTTCGATGTCGATACTGTTTAACGCTGCCAATGGCTACCTGTTCTTTCGCACACCGGTGCCGCGAGTATTTTACTTGGCACTGGCCCTTGGTTTGCCGGGTATGGCGCTGATTTTCTGGCAAGACCTGGTCACCGTTGAGGCTACCTGGGAACTACTGGGTGCCATTGGCTTGACGTTGCTGGGTACCTACGGGTTTTCGCTGGGTAACATGGTGTCGGTCAGGCACCAGCGATGCGGTCTGCAAATCAACACCACCAACGCCTTTGCCATGTTGTATGGGGGGATGTTGATGGGGGTGATTGCCTGGGTTCAGGGGGCCAGTTTCAGCCTGCCAGCGGAACCGATATATCTAGGTGCCCTGGTTTATTTAGCCGTAATAGGATCGGTGGGAGGCTTTGGTGCCTACTTTATGCTGGTTGGCCGTATTGGGGCCGGTAAAGCGGCCTACGCGACGGTACTGTTTCCTTTGGTTGCGCTGGCACTGTCAACGGTATTCGAGGGTTACCAGTGGCATGCGGATGCACTTATAGGGTTAGCAATGATTGTGAGTGGCAACCTGCTGATGTTTAACGCCCATCGTTGGGTCTGGCGGTGGCGGCAGCCTGTTTAGTGACGAATAAAGAGGTCTCTGCCTTTCAGTTGCTGTGGTTGAATGCTACTACACTGTGCTCCAAGCATGCCTCAAAGCCGGATCCAAGGAGGAACTTTGAACCTTCTATTTATTCAGCTAAAACAGGCTGCGTAGCCCTGCCTGTTAACGGCACCGGCGCTGCATTTTTATCTCCTGCCCTTGGATCTCATGCTTTTCCAGACCAACCCCACCAGCGCAATCACCAACACGGCGAAAAGCGTTGTTGCGCCCGTCGAATCCAACACCTGCAGAGTCAGACCTGACACGACCAGCCAGAGTGTGGGAATGATGACGGCGACCCAAAGGGCGAACCCTCGTAGCAGAATAAGCACCAGGCCAAGCGTGGTCACTGCTGTGGGATCGGCATGGATGCCGAAGACTTCTGCCTGGTACCAGGAACCACCGCTCAGCGGCGCCACCAGCGGCATGATGATCAGGCCGTAGAGGGTGATGGCTATGCCGATAGTAACCGGTGGGTTTGTTGCGCGTGGCGTGTTATCCAAACCCCATCCCGTAAGCGCCATCACTATCAGTAGAACGACCTGGGCGATAAAAGTGAAACCGACATAGCCCCCGGCCCAGTTGAGTTCTGCATAGCGCTGAAAGAAAAACGCCACGGCGACAAAGGCCCAGAGCGGGGCGGGTAACAGGCAGGCGAGTCGCGTGCGGTGTCTTAGCGCCAGTGCCAGGGTGGCGGCGCCCAGGGCGAGGGTCAGTAATTGCAGCGGCCAGAAGGTTTCGCCCATGCGTTCCATCAGGCGAAAGTACACCTCCGCCGTGAAGGGAATAAAGTCCTGTAGCCGGTAACTTGTCCAGGCGTTCATAGCGACTCGATATAGTCAGCCATCCGCTGCCGGGCATCGGCAGAGGGCATAGGGGAGTGGCCGGCGCGCATGTTCTCGCGCATATGTTCGACCTGGGTGGTGGCGGGTATCGCGCAGGTGATCGCTGGCTGGCTGACGATGAATTTCAGCAGGAAGTCCGCCCAGGTTGTGCAGCCGCATTCCTCGTTGGCCCACTCGGGCAATGCCGCATTACGCTGCTTGAGATGCTTGATCAGGCTGCCGCCATCGTAAGGCCGGTTGGCGATCACGCCGATGCCCCGTTCTTCTGCCAGGGGCAGTAGCCGGTTTTCGGCTTCGCGGTGGGTGATGTTGTAGGTGAGCTGAACAAAGTCGATATCCTCAGACGACATGATCTGCTCGACCTCGTCGTGGCGGCGCCCGTGGGAGGTGGTAATGCCGACATGGCCGATAACGCCTTCGGCCTTCATTTCCTGCAGCGCAGCCAGGTGCTCGCGCCAGTCGGTCAGGTTATGCACCTGCATCAGGTCGAAGTGATCCACCGTCCAGCGCTCTTTTAGCTTCGCCACCTGCTCCCGGGCGGAGCCACCAGCGGGGCTCCAGACTTTTTCGGCGGAAAACAGGCTTTCGGGCATTCCAAGCTCTTGTAAGGCATAACCCATCACATCCGGCGCCGAGCCGTACATGGGCGAAGAGTCGATCAGGCCGCCGCCATGCTCGAAAAAAGCCTTCACCACCTCGGTACGCGCGTCGAGCAACTTCGGATCACTGCCAACGTTGAAGGTGCGCCAGGTGCCCATGCCAATCACGGGCAGCTTTTGGTCACTCCCCGCGAAGGCCTTCCGGTGTATACCGCCGGTGTTGGCAAGCAGCGGCACGCTTGGCAACATCGTCGCGGCCAGCGTGGCGCCGATGAGCGTAAGGCTTTCTCGGCGCGTGATGCGATGCTTGATGAGATAGCTCATAGCGGTCGCTCCTTCCATTTTTTGGGGCTCGGCACCGTGGCCGCCAACACCAGCACAAAGCAGGTCAATACAAACACCTTATTTACAAACCAGTTGGTACGCCAGATCGACCACTCGGGGTCATTGAGAAAGCGCACGGACAGGGTGCCGATGATGAGGATTTCAATAACGGACATGCCCACCGCCAATGCACGCGTGTAGCGGGGCTGTTTGAGCAGCGCCCAGCCTAGCCAGACGTGGGCCACTGGCCAGAGATCCCAATAGATATACCGCGCCCAGGGCTCGCCGTATGCCAGTGCATAGCCAACGGGGAATAGGTATTTGATAAACAGCGTCCACGCAGCGAGGATAAACAGCAGGTGGGCGAGGAAGCGGATCCAGGCATTGGGTGGGGCGGGCAGTGGCATGGCATCTCTCCAGTGCAGGGCCGTTGACGGCCTAGCCTTACACCATCTGCAAGGAGTGCTTGCGCGTTGGCGGAGGAAAGGCGGCGTCGATCTGAGCAAGGTCATCGTCGTCGAGTCTGACGGTATCTGCCTTGGCGTTCTGTCTGAGGTGATCCAGGTTGACGGCTTTGGGAATAGCGATCACCCCAGGGTGGCGCAGGGCCCAGGCGAGGGCGACTTGGGCGGTGGTGGCGTTGTGTTTGTCGGCAATGTGTTGCAGGGTGGCGTCACGCAGTAGCGTGCCGCCTTGGCCGATGGGGCAGTAGGCCATGAGCGGCATGTTGTGCTGTGCTTGCCAGGGTAGCAGATCGTATTCAATGCCGCGTGCTTCGGGGTTGTAGAGCACCTGATTGGTGGCGCAAGCGGGTGCGTCGAGCTCTGCCAAGTCGTCAATGTCAAAGTTCGACACGCCCCAGCGCAGGATCTTGCCCTGCTCGCGCAGTTGCTCAAACGCTTCCACTGTTTCGCTCAGCGGGTACTGGCCGCGCCAGTGCAGCAGGTAGAGATCGATAGTGTCGGTGCCCAATCGGCGCAGGCTTCGCTCGCAGGCGGCTTGCACACCCTCGGCGCTGGCGTTGTGGGGGTAGACCTTACTGACCAGATACACCTCATCGCGCCGACCTTGAAATGCTTGGCCAACGACCTCTTCTGCGCCGCCTTCCGCATACATCTCGGCGGTATCGATCAGCGTCATGCCCAAATCCAGACCTTCACGCAGCGCCCTGACCTCCGCCTGCCGCTGCCCGGCATTCTCGCCCATATGCCAGGTGCCCTGGCCGATACGGGGTACGCTTTCTCCGCCTAGCTCAATCGTCTGCATATTGCTATCTCCTGCTATGATGCAGCTCTGACAGCCCACATCCATCGCAGTTCATAGACTTAAAAACTGCACCTTGCGCAAACCTGCTTTCTGCGTCGTACAGCTTGAGGAAGTGCGTTTTGTCATCCAGCTTATCGGTAACTTAATCACCAAAGATAAGCGGCGTTAAATACATATTGGAGTGCTATGTTTAGGCTCGAAGTCGCGGCATTAGCTACTGGTTTAGCAAGTGTTGTAGTTGCTTTGTTCATCCCTCTTATCTGGAGTGTGTTCCCCGAAATAATGCGCATCTATTTCCTCGGTGGCGAGCCAGGGGCAGTGGTCGTTGGGTTCGGTGTTTTAGTTGGGATAGTAGGAAGTATGCTGTTCGTTATAAACCTGTTTCGCAGGCAGTTTACTCTGTGGTGGGTTAGGTTGTTAACGGTGTTGGCCCTCTACTTGGGTTTAGCCACCGCGGGTGCAGCCGGAATTTAACAAATGTAAGCATCAGGCAGCTATCCGCCCATCACGAACCACTTTAAGGGTGTGATTAGCTCCCCTTTACGCAATCTGCCTAGTTAACAATAAATTGCGCACCGTCTAATTTCTAATTGATTGATATTAATCTTTATTAGAGTATGAGAGCGAATCGGTTAGAAATGGACATATGATTAGCAACTTCACGATTGCCGGGTGGGGCAGTTATCGCCCTCGTATCCAGCAAACTTCGCGCGCCCTGGATGAGCGGCATGGTCATCCTCCTGGCTGGACTGAACGCCAGTTTGGTATCGCTTCGCGCCATGTCGCTAGCGAGGATGAGACCACCTCAATGATGGCGACCGAAGCCGCCCGCGAGGCGCTGAACCGCGCCGGCTGGCACAACACGCCGCCCGACGTGATCATCGGTGGCTGTGGCGTTATGGAGCAACCGATCCCGTCTACAGCCGCTTTAGTTCAGAACCGTCTCGGCTTTAGCCAGTTCGGCGTGCCTAGCTTTGACGTCAACCAGACCTGTTTATCCTTTATGGTGGCACTGGATATCGCCGCCATGGGCATTGCTTGTGGACGCTGGCGGCGCGCGCTGGTGTTCTCTAGCGACATCGCGTCGGCAGGGCTTAACCCCGATGAACCGAAAACGCGTTCCATCTTTGGCGATGGCGCAGCGGCACTGGCGATTGAGGCGACGACAGACACAACGTGTGGAATGCGTTCAAGCGTTTCGGTCACCCATGGTGCTCACCACGCGCTAGCGCAGCTTCGGGCGGGCGGCACAAAGTTGCGTATCGCTGAAGGTTACCAGGCTCTGGTCGCCGGTTCCTATTTCGAAATGGATGCCTTTGGTATTTTCAAGGCCGCTGCCAAAGCGTTGCCTGGTGTCATCGAGCGTGCGCTCGAGCAGGCGGACATAAGCAAGGAGGATCTCGCCTGCGTGATTTGCCATCAGGCCAGTGCACCTGGGGTCGAGCATATTAAGCGGCTTTTCGCGCCCAACAGTGACCGCGTGGTCAATATCTTTCCGAATACCGGTAACCAGATCGCTGCCTCAATCCCGACCGTGCTCGCCCACGCACTTACGGCGGGTGTCGCCAAGCCGGGTGACTATATCCTGCTGCTGGGCACCGCCGCGGGGATCAGTGCCAGTGCCATGGTGCTCAAGCTATGAGCCAACGGCGTATCCTTATCACCGGGGCGACCGGCGGGCTGGGCATGGCGCTGGTGCGCGAGGCGCTAAAACGCGGGCATGCTGTGCGTGCCACAGGGCGTTCGCAGGTTGCGGGCGAGGCGCTAACGTCACTCGGCGCGCAGTTCGTTAGGGTGGAGCTTACCCACCCAGAAACTGATTTTCGCGAGCTCCTGAAGGATGTCGATAGCGTGATTCATGCCGCCGCCTTATCGGCCAGCTGGGGCCCACCGCGAGCATTTGAGATCCACAACCTTCAACTGACCGAACAACTGCTTGAAGCGGCCAGCCGCTCGGGCGTAGAGCGTTTCGTGTTTGTTTCTTCGCCATCAATTTTTGCCGCGTATCGTGACCGGTTAGCCATCGGCGAATATGACGCCCCTACGCTTCAGCCACTTAACCACTACGCACGTACCAAGCTCGCGGCGGAACGTAGCGTGCTTGTGCGGTGTGAGGACGCCATGGCCTGCTGCGCCATTCGCCCGCGCGCACTGGTGGGGCCGGGCGATCGGGTGATCTTGTCCAAGTTGGCCGAACTGGCGGGGCGCGAGCGGATGCCGCTTCCGCGTGGCGGCCGGGCGCTGATTGAGTTGACCGATCTGCGCGACGCCGCATGGGCCATCTGCGCCGCTGAGGAGCAGGCAGTCGGGCTTGCCGGAAAGGCAATCAACATATCGGGAGGTAGACCCATTGCGGTACGAGAGGTGGCTGGTAAGCTCGCCAAGGCGTTGGGAAAAACACCGCAGCTTGTCTCACTGCCGGTTGGCTTGGCGCGTGCTATTGCTGTGCTCAGTGAAAACGCTGCGCTGCTGATGCGCTCTGCTCGCGAGCCGATGCTGACCCGTTACAAGCTGGCGACGCTGGCCTACTCTCAGACCTTTGATCTCGAGCCTGCTCAGCGACTACTCGGCTACCGACCCCAGCATGATGCACTGGCAACCCTGCTGGCCGAAGCGCGGCAGCTTGCCACGCAGGAAGAGCAGCCATGATTCGCGTCGGATTTCGTTGGCTTGAACGCGGTTTATGCCGCCATCCAGAGGTCGCCACTCTCTCGGGTGGGAGCCTATGTGCGGTTGATTTTCCCGCCATGGTGGGGGTGATTGAGCACCCCACGCGGGGTATTTTGTTGTTCGATACCGGCTATGATCCTGCTTTTATCGATGCAACCGAGACGTTCCCCGAGCGGTTCTATCGCTGGACAACGCCGGTCAACATTGATGCACAGCAGGCGTGGAGCGCCTGGCTCGCGACCCATGGGATTGAAGACAGCGCGATTGTTGGCACCATTATCTCGCATTTTCATGGCGATCATGTCGCCGGGATGTGCCACCTTGCCCAGCGGCCGCTCTATTGCGCCCGTGCGGGTCTGTCCGAATTGCGCCGGCCGGGTCGCTTTGGCCGCGTGCGCCAGGGCCTGCTGCCTTCACTGGTTCCCCAGGCAGCCGATGCCAATGCTCGCTTTTTTGAAGATGCGCCAGCAGTGTCACTACCCAGCGGGTTCGCGCCCTTTAGCGAAGGCCGTGACATCCTGGGTGACGGCAGCTTGGTCGCCGTCGAACTGCCCGGTCATTGCGTTGGCCACTGGGGGCTGGCACTGCGCACCAGCGACGATCGCCAGGTCTTGCTGGCTGCCGATGCGGTGTGGCTTGGCAAATCAATCACGCAACGCCGACCGCCGCCGTGGCTGACCACCGCACTTCTCGGCGATACCCGGCGTTATCGCGCTACGCTAAACCTGTTGAGCGAGGCGGCGTGCTGCAATGGCGACCTGGTCATCCTACCTTCACATTGCGCTGCCAGTGCCAAGCGTTTTGGCGGCCATGATGCGAACTGACCGGGTCTTAGCCGCGTGGATACGAACGCGCCGTGCGCTTAGCATGTCGCCGACGCAACTGGCTGCGCGGCGAGCCAGCATGTGGCGCAAGCTGCAGCCTGTCATTGCCCGTACGCCCGCACTGGCACGCTATGCTGGTCGCGATCTGGCGGAGTTTCCGGTCACTGACATCGCGGATCTTCGTGCTGATTACGGCGCCTGGAACAGCCTAGGCATGAGCGATGAGGAACTGCGCGGGTTGGCTGCCGCCGCAGAGCAAGGCACTGCCGTTGGCGAATTGTCGGCAGGCTGGTCGACTGGAACGGGAGGCGGTGCGCGAGGGCTATTTCTCGCCAGCCCCGCAGAGCGTGCCGACTACATCGGCCAGAGCCTGGCCCGACTGCTCCCAGCGCGTGCCTTGCTCAAGCGCCAACGGCTCGCCCTGCATTTGCGCGCCAGCAATGCGCTCTACAGCGATGTTGGGCGAGGGCGGTTTACGTTTGCCCATTTCCCTCTTGAAGCGTCGATTGATCAGAGCGCTGCAGAACTGGCGCACTTCGAGCCGACGATCCTGATCGCACCGCCGCATCGGCTGGCCGCTTTCGCAGCTGCAGGGGCGCATTTCCCCTCGCTGCAGCATCTATTTTGCGGCAGCGAGCCGACTAGCGAAGCTGAGTGCGATTTCCTCACTGAGCGGCTGGGGGTAAGGCCACGCCAAATATACCAAGCGACCGAAGGGTTTCTGGCCGCTGAGTGTGCGAACGGCCGGCTGCACCTCAACGATCATGCGATGGCTATCGAGCTCGAGCCGGTTCCCGGTACGCCTGGCTATCGACCGATTATTACCGACCTTCGCCGCACCAGCCAACCGATTGTCCGTGTTCGCGGCGACGATTATCTGGAACTCGACGCTTGTTCCTGCCCGTGCGGTTTTGCTGGTCGCGTCATCCATGCGCCACAAGGCCGGGTGAGCGATATCTGGCGCTTTGAGGGTCGCACCGTTACGCCACCTCAGGTGGTAGCCGCGCTTGAGGCGGTGCTGGGGGGCGACAAAATCTGGCAGGCAGAAGCAGGGCCTGAACGCGTCGTACTGCATTTCTCATCGCTTGGCCCTGCCGCTATCTCCACCCCGAGCGCAACGACGGCTGCTCGGGCGCTGAGCCAGGCATGCGATTTACCGGTGCCGGTTGAGGTCTTTCATGATCTGAGCGCGTGGAGCGGCCCCAAACGCCGTAAAGTGGTGTGGCGCGATGGCTAGACGCGTGCTTATTACCGGCGCTCGGGCGGTTGCCGCACTGGATATTGCCCGGGATTTCGCCGCCGCCGGATGGGAGCCGCATCTGGCTGACAGCGTACCGGTGCGTATGGCGCGCTGGTCGAAAGCCCCTGCGCGGGTTCACCGCTATCCCGCGCCCCGGCAGCAGGGCGCAGCCTTTCGCGCGCGTATTGTCGAGCTAGTCGATACCTTCGGTTTCGAGCGGGTAGTGCCGACCTGCGAGGAGGTTTTCCATCTGGCGGCGCCCGCCCTTCAGTGCCGATTGGGTGAGCGCCTGTTTGTGCCTGACCTTGCGACGTTGCGCCAACTTCACGACAAGTTCGCCTTTGCGCGCCAGTGCGGCGAATGGGGCCTGCCTGTACCGGAAAGCCATCCGATAGATTGCGTAGAAGAGTTGGATCGCTTCGCTAGCAGGAGTCGCGAGTGGGTGTTCAAACCGCGCTTCAGCCGATTTGGTGATAGCGCGCTGGTCGCCCCTGACCGGGCTGCGTTGGCCGCTATTGCACCCACCCCCGGCACACCCTGGATGGCACAAGCGCGTATACATGGCGAAGAAGTCTGCTTTCACGGCGTGGCGCATCGGGGAGCGTTGGTTGCCTTTGCTGCCTACCGTTCCAGCTGGCGCCTGGGCGGGGGAGCTGGCTATGCTTTTGAACCTGTCGCAGATCAGCATCGCGAAACGCTGCGCACAATGGCTGCTCGCCTGGCGCAGTGTGCCGCCATTCACGGGCAGTTCGCTTGCGATGCAGTGTTCGATGAAGCGGGGGCTGCCTACCTGCTCGAATGTAATCCGCGCGCAACCAGCGGCGTGCATCTGCTCACTGGTGCCGGTCATCTGGCCCATGCAATCGGTGATGGGGTCGCCGCACCTGAAGCCGCGCCACGCACTCTTTATCTTGGCCCGGCGATGGTCGTATTTGGCCTGCCGCAGGCGGTGCGTGGTGCGCGTATGCGCGATTGGTGGCGCTGCGTTGCTACCGGGCGCGACGTGGTGTCTCGGTCTGGCGATCGCTGGCCTTTGCTAGGCGCGCTTTGCGACGCCGCCTCCTTCGCCCTGACGGGTTTCAAACACAATATCTCGACAAATGCCGCCGCCACTTACGATCTTGAGTGGAATGGTGAGGAGCTGCCTTAATGACATTCCCCCAGTCAGTCCGTGATGCCTGGCACATGGTTGCCTTATCGAAAGATTTGAAGCGCGGTAAAGCGCAAAAGGTCATGTGCTGCGATACACCGATTGCACTCTTTCGCAGTGAAGAGGGGGTTGGCGCCTTGGTCGATCGATGCCCGCACCGCAATTATCCACTGTCTGAAGGGCGTGTTCACAAAGGGGCGCTCGAGTGTCCTTATCACGGCTGGCGCTTCGCAAGCGATGGAACTTGCACTGAAGTGCCCGGTTGCCTGGTCGATACGACCCATGAACAACGGCTCAAGGCTGAGGCATTGCGCGTGGTCGAGCGGCACGGGGGAGTCTTTGTGGCGCTTTCTGACGCGGCACCCGTCGAGCCAGCGTTACCTCCTGACTTCGGTAACCCTGAACTCGATCATTTCTGGTGGCAACAAGGCACCTGGGTGGGTCGCGCCTACGATGCGGTTGAAAATGTGATGGATCCGTTCCACACCAATCATCTGCACCATGGTTTTATTCGTCGTCGGGATCGACGCTTGCCAGTGGAGCTGATTGTTACCAGCTACGGTGACGGAATCGATATGGCCATCGAGCAAACCCAGCCCGACTATGGCCTGATGTCGCGCTTTTTGGAGCGTGATCGCTCGCGCAGCATCTCGCGCTACTATCCGCCCACTACGGTTCAAGCGCGCTGGGAAGGTGAAACCAAGTTGACGTTATGTGTTACTGCCATTTTCACACCAGTGACAGGAAGCAGTTTCACGCCTTTCGCGCGCTTTTCGACACCCAAAGGTATGGCGCCAAGCTGGCTCAAACAGTTGGCCATTCGGCTGTTCCTGGCTCCAGTGGTTTCGCAAGATCGTCGCGCATTAGAGCGCCAGCACGAAGTGATGACTCACTTCGGACAGCCTAAATTCATCTCTGGGCCTGGCGACATTCTTAAAACTCGATTGCATCGGCTCTGGGTGGGTGAGCAGTTAGAGCCTGGCACTGATCCAGCGGTGGAGGTAAGGCTTTAGCCTCGGTGGGCGTTGAGCTAACGAGTCGCTCTCCGTACATTTGGTATTTACATTAAATGATACTTATAAAAATCCTAGTTTTTTAAAGCTTTGGTTAGGTAAAGTTTACTTTTTTGCTCATGAGCCATAACCAGGAGAGAAGCATGTATCGAGTAGTGATCGTTCTATGTATTTTTTTAGCGGGCTGCACCACAAAACTGTGGGAGCCCAAGCCTGAAAGAGTGGTGGCCGTTAACGGCTTCTATGTTAACCAAGAAACGAATGATTTAGTGGTCACCACACGGCGTGAGGCTTATCTATTTCCCTCTCAGCAGCGACTTGGTCAGGCGTTGATGCTCAGCCGAGAGATTGAGTTTCTTCCCGAATTTAGCGGCTTCTCGCTCTCTAGCGCCAATGTGGTGACCGGCAGCATTAAGCTCACACTACATGAACAGAACCCTTCAGCCGAGCTTGTCAGCCAATTAACCGCATTGGGCTTTACGAAAAATCCTGTCACGAATAGCTTCCAGTTGATACGGGAGATTAGGGGCGAGCGATATACCATTGAGGGAAGTTTGCCGCTTGAAAAGCTCGAAAACGAGTATCAAGTCAGGATGAGCATGCCCAGGGGCCCCATCGATACCGCCGGACGTGTTATTGCAACGCCTGTAGCCATTACGTTTGATGCGGCCGCAACGGTCGTGGCAATTCCTCTCTTCGCACTTTTTGCGGTGTCACAGGGTTTGCTTGGGCCATGAACAAGCAGAGTGTGTTAATGAGCGCACAGGGAAAGTTGAAAACAGTTGCCCATAGCGCCAGGCCAATGACTAGTTTTTTCTGAAAAGTCTGCGAGCGGAGGCCAGACAAGGCAAAATCGGCGAAAAGAATCGACTATTGATTGCTCGGGTGGCGGAGGAGATGGCGGCAGTAAGTGAATCAGTAGCAGCGTTAATGTCGTGCTCGATAAACGCGAACCTGAGGCCTGGCTCGGCGACCACCTCATGTGAGCGTTGCGCTATTACAGTTGCTGGACGGCCAGCGCCAAGTTGGGCGCCAAGGGCAGCCGTGGCAGCAGCGTCGCCTGATAGGCGTGATAAAGATCGGGCTTGACGTCGCCCTCGACGGGATCAAGCCGCAGCTGTCCGTCCAACTCCTGGTGCCAGCCGCCCCGTGCGCGATCAATAAAGGCGGTGTCGACGAAATCCCAAAGCTGCTGATACCAGCGCTCGTAGTAGGCTTCGCCAGTGCGCTGAAGAAACACGGCAGCGGCGGCCAGTGCTTCGCAGTGAGTCCAGTGGCGACGCCGCAGGGAGTTTGGGCGTCCCTCCCAGTCCACGGTATACACTAGCCCCGGGGCGCCGTCGGTGGCCCAGCCGTCACGCAGGCTGGCATCAAACAGCGCCGCGGCGTCAGTGAATAGCCAAGAAGGAGCTGCGCGGCTGCGAGATTCAAGCGCCGCCTCCAGGTGCAGCATCAAGCGCGACCATTCGAAACCGTGACCCGGTGTGGCGCCATAGGGGTAGAAGCCATCGTCGGGGCGGTCAGCATTGTGTTCCGGCCATTCCGACCAGTCGCCATGAAAATGCTCGAGGATGCGGTAATCCCGGAGAGCTGCGTGGCGGTGAATCAGCCGTTCGACGATGCCCAGCGCGCGATTAAGCCACAGCGGTTCGTCGCGCACCTCGGCCAGCGCCAAGCACAGCTCTACGCCGTGCATGTTGCTGTTGCCGCCGCGGTAGTCGCTCAGTTGGCCCCAGTCCTGGCTGTAACTCTCCACGAAGGCCTGCTCCTCCGCCGACCAGAAGTGGGTGTTGATCACCCCGACGGCCTCTTCGAGCAGAGCCGCCGCGCCGGGAATGTCGGCATGGGTCGCAGTGGCGGCGCCGAGGGCGACGAAGTGATGGGTATAGCACTGCTTAGTGCGGTCATCGCTGGTGGCGGGGTCGGCGCAGAACCAGCCGCCGTATTGCTCGTCTCGGAGTTTTCCTGCCAACGCAAGAATCGCGTGTTCGGAGAGCGCAGCAGCGCCCGGTACGCCCTGTAGTGCCGCCAAAGCACAACTGTGCGCCATACGTGCGGTCAGCATGGTGTCGGCGCTGGCGCCGTGGGGAACACGCCCGTCTCCATCGAGCGCCGCAAAACCGCCTGAGGCCAGACGCGCCTGACGATGAAATTCGAACAATGCGAGCCCTTCGCGGGTCAGCCAGTGGTGATGGGTGGCACTATTTAGCCAGCGCCGGGGTTTTTGACCGGTGTCGTGGTTCATCGCAGCCATGCCTTATGTGATCAAGTGGGATCTCGCCTCAGCCATTGACGATGGTGCCACCGTTTGGGTGGATCGTTTGACCGCTGATGAAGGAAGCATCCTGGCTGGCCAGAAACACAAAGACCGGGCCGAGTTCGCTGGGCTGACCGGCTCGGCCCATCGGTGTATCCTCACCGAAGCCTTCCAGCCACTGTGAATCGTGGGCGCCTAGGGTGGCGGGCTGCAGCGGCGTCCAGACCGGGCCGGGCGCCACGGCGTTGACACGAATGCCGCGCCCTACTACTTGATTCGACAGGCTACGCGTGAAGCTGATGATTGCGCCCTTGGTAGCGGAGTAATCGACAAGAATTTCGGGGCCGACATAGGCATTGATAGAGGCGGTGTTGATAATCGAGTCACCCTCGCTCAGGTGCGGCAGCGCCGCCTTGGCGAGGTAGAACTGGCTGTGCATATTGACCTCGAACATTCGACGCCACTGCTCATCGGGCAGCTCGGTGAGATCTTCGCTAACCCACTGCGTACCGGCGTTGTTGACCAGCACATTGATCCCGCCCAGGTTATCCAACGTCTCGGCGATGCAGAAACGGCAGAAGTTGGCATCCGACAGGTCACCTTCGATCAGGTGACAGCGGCGTCCTTCCGCTTCTACCAAACGCTTGGCTTCATTGGCGTCCTCGGTTTCGCTGAGATAGACGATAGCCACGTCGGCCCCTTCGCGCGCAAAGTGGATCGCCACTGAACGACCGATACCACTATCGCCACCAGTGATTAGCGCGACCTTGCCAGCGAGTTTGTCGGCGCCCTTGTATCCGTCTCGGATCATCTCGGCCGCTGGATTCATAGCGGCCTCGCTGCCGGGCAGTGTCTGTGCTTGAGCGTGGATCTTAGGCTTACTGACCATGTTCACCTCCATGTGGTATATGAAGTCACGACAACAGGCTGTGCCTGTACCTAACGTAGACTTTGATCTACATCATCACAAGGTCGCTTATCGATGGAAGGCTATAGTGGAGCGTTGCTCAAGGGGAAGAGGTTAGTCTGTCTGGATATTCCCGACCACTACGAGTTAATGCAGCCTGAACACATCACCTTGCTCAAGGAAAGGGTTCCGGAGTACGTGCGGTTGCCGACAGTCGAAACATAGCTAGAAACCTGGGCCCCGGCCAGGCGCCAGCTCGGGCGGGCCTAGCGCTGTTACCATTGCTGGACTTCGCCGGTGCGCCGTAGGATTGAGAATAGCGCTGACGAGTCGCTCTCCGCTCATTTCAGGTTTATAGGAAATTAAACTTATTAAAATCCTGGTTTTTTTAAAGCTTTGGTCAGGTAAAGTTTACTTGGACTGCCATAGACAATAACCAGGAGGGAAGCATGTAGCGTAGTAGTTAACCAGAGGTTCCCTGGTATTTATTAAAGAACGGAGGTTAAGGGTGGGACTATTCGATAACTTCAAGAAGAAGCGCGCTATTAAAGGCTACATAGAGAAACTGCCTAACGTTTTGGTCAACGGTTATGGACGCCAGGAGTATTATACGCAGCTGCAGGTAAGGCGGAGTATTGAGCGCGCGGGGCTAAATAGCCAGCATCAGCACTATGCGCTGGCGATGTATACCAATCATCCAGAGTTTGTCGCTTATCAGAGCGAAATACATGAAAATTTCAGCTATGAAAAACTGCGTGAAGAGGTGGGCGGTGCCTACTTTTCAGGTAGCACTGACTTCAACTGTTCAAGCGTAATAGCAGCGTCAGCGAGTTTTGGAGGTGATACGTCTAGCATCGATTGCTCGGGCGGTGGAGGAGATAGCTCACCATAACGCCGCCGACAAGCTCGGCCCAGTGGTCGACGAACTTGCGCTCAAGATCAACAAGTCGCCGGACGCACTTGGAGCCGAGTGGGGAAATTTGGGCTACCACAACGGACTCTTTGTTGATGGGATAGCGCTCTCCTCTGTTCACGCAGTTTCAGCATAAATATCCTGGCATCGTGCTGGATGTCGCCGTATCCAACCAGCTGTTCAATCTGACGCGCCGAGAAGCTGACGTCGCCATCCGTCCATCCAACGCTCCCCCTGAAAATCTGATTTGGCGACCGCTGACCGCTATTGGACAAGCTATCTATGGACACCGAAGCCTCAATTTGACACCAGGGGCACCCATCAAGGCTCTTGCTAGCCAGCCCTGGATTGATCCGGATCACGATGGCAGGACTCAGCACTGGATCAGTGGATGGATAGCTGAAAAAGGCCTGTGTCTACCGTGTGGGTACCCTGGTTAATATATTCAGCGCTGTTCGTGCACAGAAACAACGCTTGGCCGGGCCATTATTGGGCTAGCTTGGTTCGCTAATATGTGGGCGTCATTGGCTTGACGTTGCTGGTTACCTACGGGTTTTCGCTGGGTAACATGGTGTTGACGGTCATAGGTGAGCTCAAGAATCGTGCAGATAATTGAGGGGGAAGAATGCAATTCATCGTAAACATTGATGTAGAGGACATGGGGAAAGCAATTACCTTCTACGAGAACGGGCTCGGTTTGCAGCTCATGCGGCAGCTATTTGGCGGTACGGTTGCAGAAATGGGGGGAGGGCCTGCCTCCATTTACCTGATTGAGCAGCCTGATGCGAGCATTGCGGCCCCAGGGATCTCTCTCCAACGTGATTACAGGCGGCACTGGACGCCAGTACATCTGGATTTCATTGTTGAAGATATTGACGCAGCAGTCGAGCAGGCAGTTTCGGTGGGTGCTGTCCAAGAAGGAGGAATCAAATCTTTTGATTGGGGGATGCTGGCGACAATGAGCGATCCATTTGGCAATGGGTTCTGCCTACTAGTGTTTGCTGAAGGCGGTTACGATCATGCTGAATAATCCCCTGTACATGACTACAACGCGTTCCGGGTTTCATTGGGCGTTACGAGGTCGGCTGAACCCTACCTAGCGATTGTTCTGAAACAGGCGGTCGTTAAGAGCCTGCTGTTGTGTGGGGCTAACGGCAGCAACGGGTGATATTGCTTCAAAAGATGTCGCGGCTGAGTGGGCAAAAGGCCAACTAGCAAAGGAACACTCAGCTTTATTGGACTACGCTAAGCAAGGTTACCTCGGAAATATTGAGGATCGATGGGAGGAGAAGCAGTGGGAGGGCAAGGCGCTCACCTGTTGTCTGCGAAAATCTTGTGAGGCGTGTCTTGGTATCTGGCAGCGAGAAGGTTCCGACGATCAGAATGAATATTGCTGAAAGCAGTTCATTCATCACTGCGTTATTATTTTCGAATTAGGCGCCATTGTTATTTGCTTGGCGACCAGTTCACCTATGCAGACATTCTCGTGGTTGCTGCATTAAGTCAGGTACCGCATACAAACCTTCTAGATATATTCCCGAATGTGATTTCCGGCTTAACGCGCTGCCGCGACCGGCCAGCGTGGCATAAATGCCTTGATGCTTACAATCGCCGCTTGGCCGTGTCAGTAGCCTTTACCGTCTTGGCTAAGACCCTTAGTGCTGGTGCGACGCGAAGTCACTCATGAAATACATAGGAGAGTGGGGTAATGGCAACCACTAAACAGCCGCTACCAAGTATCGTATCTTCAGAAGAGTGGGAATTAGCGCTGGATCAGCTTCTTATAAAAGAGAAAGCGTTGACCCGAGCACGCGATGCCTTGAGCGCTGAGCGTAGAAAGCTACCCATGGTGAAAGTAGACAAAAACTATGAATTCCATGGCGACGAAGGCCCTATATCTTTGCTCGAATTGTTCGCTGGGCGTCGTCAACTCATTGTTTATCACTTTATGTACGCGCCTGAATGGAAAGCGGGGTGCGACGGGTGTTCGTGGGTTGCTGACGCCATGACTCACCCGGCCCACCTGCATGCGCGTGATACCTCGCTGGTGATGGTGTCACGCGCTCCCTTAGAGAAAATTCAGCAGTACAAAACGCGTATGGGTTGGACGATTCCCTGGTACTCCTCTTTTGAAAGCGACTTTAATTATGATTTTGGGGTGACGACAGCGGAGGGAGAAAGGCACGGCGCCAGCGTATTTCTCCGCGACGGAGACGACATATATCGCACTTATTTTACCGGGGCGCGTGGCGTCGAATATTTAGGTAGCTTCTGGACGTACCTGGATTTAACACCGTATGGTCGCCAGGAAACGTGGGAAGACTCCCAAGAAGGCTGGCCTCAGACTAAACCGTATGAATGGAACCGCCGCCATGACGAGTATGACACTTAATCATCAGGAAACTCGCTTGGAGGGTTGCTGAATGGTGATTCAGATTATTCTCATCAGCTGCGGCAAACCTTTGTTGCTCCGGATCTCTTCTAGTTTGCCTGGTTACTTTTCATCTTAATTGCTACATCAATCAAGCGCCTGCTTCTCGCTCTTAGCTACACAAATATCTTTTACGATGGCTATGCCGATGATCGGGAATACAAGGGTACCCCAACAAGCACCAACAACAACCAGTTTGCATAGCACTAGCGTCTCAACGAAATCTAGCAAGTTTCGGGTCGGCACCAGGTAAGCGGCTTCTTATGATCTTCGCTGTTGATGGGGGGCTCTCCCTATCTCTGAACAGTGATGGAGGTCACAAAGATGGGTGCACTCGAAAATAAAGTCGCCATTGTTACTGGTGCCAGCGCAGGTATTGGCAGAGCGACTGCCCGGCTTTTCGCTAAGGAGGGGGCTACTGTAGTGGTCGCGGCCAGAAGAGCGTCAGAGCTGGATACGCTGGTGGATGCCATAAAAGAGGAGGGCGGCCAAGCGTTAGCAGTTGCTGGCGATGTAGGTGATGAGTATTTCGCCAAAAAGCTCGTTGATGAGACGCTCTCGCGGTTTGGTCAACTAGACGTAGCATTTAACAACGCAGGCATTTTAGGCGCGATGGGGCCAGTGCCCGAGATGTCATTGGCCGATTGGGATCAGGTAATCACGACCAATTTAACGAGCGCCTTTCTGGCAGCTAAGTATCAACTACCTGCCATGCGCTCGGCTGGCGGTGGCTCGTTAATTTTCACGTCGACCTTTGTTGGCCATACTGCTGGAATGCCTGGGATGGCGGCTTATGCATCCAGTAAAGCGGGGCTAATTGGACTGACGCAAGTCCTTGCTTGCGAATATGGTTCTCACAACATTCGAGTGAATGCATTACTACCGGGCGGAACGGATACTGCTGCAGCCAGAGAGTTTGCTAACACCCCCGAAGCATTAGCATTCGTAGCCAACCTACATGCAATGAAGCGAACGGCAAAGCCTGAAGAAATTGCCCAATCTGCACTCTACCTGGCTTCTGATGCCTCCAGCTTTACGACAGGGTCTGCGTTGTTAGTAGATGGTGGGGTGTCAATAAATCGTGTCTGAAGATAGGGCCCCACTCTGGTTGTAATCAGATTTAGAGGCCATGAGCTATCATCCGTACATGGCGACAGGCAGTCCGCTCCAGAGGAGTGGACTGCCCCTTTAAATTGGAGTGCTGTTAATTGCCAGGGTAAAAATTATGACACAACGGGCCGGCGTCACCCCCTGATTGAGTCACGCCTGCCCACTGGGTGGTCTCGTCAACAGAAGAGCCGGGCAGCTTCGCTGTCCCCGGCTCTCTTACTATCAGGCCGGGCGTTTTGAGCGTGGCCCAAACGACAGCACAAGCAGTGTTCCCAGGCTGGTAGTGATCAGGGCTAATAGCGGCCCACCTAAAGCGCCGAGGTAATCCACTAATATACCACCGCCTATGGCGCCACTGGCGATAGCAACCTGAAAGGCTGCAACTATCAAACCCCCTGCAGCTTCAACTTGATCCGGTGCAGCACGAACTATCCAGGTTTGAAACCCGATTGGAAAAGCGCCGAAAGCAAATCCCCACAATGCGATAGATACGGCAGTAACGCTGGCCAGACTGCCCGCGAACAGTAGTGTAATGGTGATCGCAATAATGAGTGCCCCGCCAAAGATAATGGCATTGCGCTCGCTACGCTCAGCGATAAATGCACCGGCGAAATTGCCAAAAAAACCACCAATGCCAAAGCCGAGCAGTACCGCAGAGATTGCACTAACGGATAGTTGTGCCACCTCTTCAAGGAGCGGCCGTATGTAGGTAAATCCGGCAAAATGGCCTGAAATCATCAGCACTACGGCTAGTAGCACAACGCGAACCTGCGTGCGTTTAAGCAGCTGGAAGAGAATGCGCAGGCTCGGGTTGTCTTTTGGCGGCATGGCGGGAATGGCGAAAAGCTGAGTCACGAGCGTCACCAGACTAAGGCAACTAGCGGCAATAAACGCACTGCGCCACCCCCAGAGACCACCAATATAGGCGCCCAGAGGCGCGGCACAAACAGTCGCGACAGATACGCCCGTCAGAACAATAGACATGGCGCGTGCGAACAGATTGTCGGGCACCATGCGCATGGCCATCGCGGCGGCCATCGACCAGAACCCCCCCAAGGCAATTCCCAGCAATACTCGAGCAATAATTAATACCAAAAAGCTATTCGCCGTTGCCGCCAGGGTGTTGGAAACGACGAGCAGCAGCGATAAACCAAGCAGCACAAACCTGCGATCAAAATTGCGGGTCAGGAGGGGGAGTGTAAGCGCGGCAAGCGCAGCGACCGCAGCGGTAGCCGTAACCGCCTGACCCGCGGCGCCAACGGAAATATTGAGGTCTGCTGCCATGGCCGTCAGCAGGCTGGCCGGTAAAAATTCGGCAGTCACTAAACCAAAAACCCCCAGCGCGAGGCTAACAATACCCATCCAATTGGCTGGGGCGGGTTCAGCGGTGGGCGATGCTGTTAGTAACGACTGGCTGGCGGAGCAAGTGGTGTTGTTCATTGCATGCCTACTAAAGTGTTAGTTGAAGCTGCAGTGTAAAATTAAGGGTTTGGCTTTTCTATGATGTAAAATCCATAAAGCATGACTATTTGTCCAAATCGAGTCCATTAACATGCGCGACACCTTAACTGAAATTCTGCTCGGCTTGCGTCTTGAGGGCGTGGAGTATGGGCGCTGCCTACTGCGCGCCCCTTGGGCCGTCGCAACCTCTGCCCAGCCAGCAGCACATTTTCATTTTGTGGCTCAAGGCGGGTGCTGGTTGCGCACCGAGACAACCGAGTGGACATACCTGAACGCTGGCGATGCGGTGCTCTTTCCGCGTGGAGCGTCCCACGGAATGGCCAGCTCGCAGGACGTGCCTGCAGTGGATAAGGCTACGTTGGCTCGTAGGCCAGTCTCTGAGAATATTTATCTGGTGAACAGTGAGTCCAAAGAGGGTGATATTGAGCCGGATGTGCTTTTCTGTGGTGCCATGCACTTCAATCTCGACCCGCTACATCCACTGATCGCGATGATGCCTGACATGATGCGCGCAAGCGATCTGGCGAAACGTGACCCATCGGTACCTGCCTTGCTGGAGGCAATGGAGCGAGAGATTAGTCTGGATCGGATCGGTGCCTGCGGCATACTTGCCCGTTTGGCCGATGTGCTGGCCGCCAGTATTATTCGCGCTTGGATTGAGTGCGCCTGCAGCGACGACTCCAGCGGTTGGATTGCAGCCGTGCGCTGCCCTCAGCTAGGCAAGGTGCTGGCAGCTATCCATACCCAACCGGAGCGCGATTGGTCAGTCGCCGAGTTAGCGGATGTTATGGGGGCTTCGCGCTCAAGCTTTAACGATAAGTTCAGCCGGATGTTAGGTGTGTCTCCTGCCAAGTATGTGGCGCGGGTAAAGATGTTTCAGGCTCGACAGTGGATAGCGCGGGACAATATGCGCATTGCCGTGGCCGCGAACCGGCTTGGCTATGACTCCGAAGCCTCATTCAGTCGTGCGTTCAAACGCATTATTGGACACCCACCGAGTGAGGCACGTGAAGCAGAGACCGCGTGATGGTTAAATTTTTGCTTCAATACCCGGTGAGTTGCTGAACGGCTTCCCGATAAGATACTTGAGCAAGCACAGTCTGCTTTTACGCAAGGTATAAATATGGCCGCCGCACTAAGTGGCGTCACCGTTTTGGCGCTTGTATTGATTAAGACGGGCTTCCAAGTTTAAAAGGGATCAAGGTTATAAATTGCTGGCTAAGCATTAAAAAAAGCCGTGTGCTCTGCCAGCACCGCTAAGCCAATCCCGATTAACACAATACCACCGATAAGCTCCGCCCAGTGGCCAACAAACTTACCGAGTTTATGACCCAGCAGCGTGCCGATAGAGGCCATTACCGTAGTAGCGAGGCCGATAGCAAGGCTGGTAGCGATAATACTGGCATCAATAAAGGCAAGGCTGGCGCCAACGGCCATGGCATCCAGGCTGGTGGCCGTTGCAGTGAGTACCAGTAGCCAGAGCGTTTGTTGACGATTCTCTATTTTGTCTTCTTTTTTGAGCCCGGCGTAAATCATATGCAGGCCTATGGCGGAAAGCAGGGTAAAGGCCACCCAGTGATCCCAGGCTTGCACGTACTGCTGTGAGGCCTTTCCTGCTACCCAGCCAAGAACAGGTGTAATTGCCTCGATAATGCCGAATACCAGGCCAATGCCAATAGCGTGGCGGAACCGGGGCTTGGTTAGCTCTGCGCCTTTGCTGATAGAAGCGGCAAAGGCATCCGCCGACATGGAAACGGCCAGGAATATTAAGGCAATCGGCGTCATGGAATATAAACTCGCTCGCTGGGAAAGTACCGCGATATCTACTCGTCTACAGAGCGGGAACGCTATGCTTGAGTGAAACGGTCGGGTATTCAATAGCGATGAATCCTACCATGATTTATTAAACAAACAAGGCGGAAGTTTAAAAATAAAGTTTGGGTTGGTGAACTAATATAGCCTTGGCTAACAATGTCTGTGTTAGCTTATTTTCTTGGTTTTAATATGTTATTAATGGTTTTTTGAAAAGCTTTATTGTTTTTTTTGGTTTTGTGGAGTGGCTTTTTTAAGTTCTGGGCTTATTAAAAGTTTTATATGGTTTTAACTTAAGAGCTTTACAGTTTGTACGCCGTAAGCTGGCGGGTAGGGAAATGAACAGGTGCCAATCGCGAAGACAGTGTACGTTCAAAGCCTAGGCGGGCAGCGGCGTCGCTCGAGCGCCACGCAACTGGCTAACATCAGCCCGCGGCGGGGCGCCAAACATGCGGCTATATTCGCGGCTGAAGTGGGAGGGGCTTTCGTAACCCACCCGGTAGCTGGCGGTGGCCGCTTCCAGCCCCTCGGCCAGCATCAGTCGCCGGGCTTCGTGTAGGCGCAACTTTTTCTGAAACTGGAGCGGCGACATGCGAGTGACTTCGCGGAAGCTGTGGTACAGCGTCGATTCGCTCATATTGGCAGTGGCTGCCAGCTCGCGGATACGCAGAGGCTGGGTGAAGTTCTCCTTGAGGGTATAGATGACCCGCGCGATCCGGTTAGCCTGGGAATCCGTGGCAGCGAATCGGCGCATGCGTGGACCCAGCCCTCCCATCAGCGCACGGTAGATCAGCTCACGCCGGGCCAGCGGCGAAAGCACCTTTATATCTTCCGGGGAGTCCAGCAGACTCAGCAGTCGGTAAAGCGCTTCCTGCATACGTACATCCATGGGCGCCGAGCTAAGACCACAGTCTATCTCAGAGCAGATGGCTTCATTACCCTCAGGCGGTGCCTTATCGCCTAGCTCCAGTATCAGCCCGGCCACCTCTTGGGGATCCACCGAGACTTTGACCGCCAGGTAGGGCTGCTCAGGGGTCGCGTGGTCAATCCTGCCTAGCACCGGTAGGTGAATGGCGCTTGCCATATAACTCGGCCCACTGTAGACGATCTCCTTGTCGCCCAACTGCACGGTCTTGCTACCTTGAATGACAAAGCAGATACACGGTTCATAGACTGCTGAGCAGTAGCTAGTGGCAGAATCTGCACGCACCAGTTGCACCTCGGCAATCGCCGTATCCTGAAGCTCCTCAAGCGGGCTCCAGCGACGGGCAACGCTGATCAACTGTTGCGACAGGTTGTCGCTGAGCTGGACAATCTGCTCAGGCAAGATAGTGGTCAATGGCTCTCCTCCCTAGTCGTTCGCAGTATATGCCTTCGCTGGGTAAATCGGAGGCTTTTTCAATTGATTTTGCAGAATCAGGCAAGCACCGCGTAGAAACCGGCAACCCGTGCCAGCTGTCACCAAACGGTCATGGTGCTTGAACATCGAAACAGCATGACGATTCAAAGACCCTACCAAGTGAAGCCTTTCACACCTCACGACAGAATTAGGCAATCTTCTCGCAGGAACCCGATACCCTCTTCGTCCCCGCACACCCTATGGTAAGCATTCTCTGGTAGGTGTTTCGCATTCAGCTCGACCCTGTCAGTCCGCCAGCCCTCCTTACTATAACAACACCACTGTCGATTCTGGCGCTACTCAAGCGACTAGATAAAAGCTGACCGCTCACGCGGTACGAAATAGATCACCAACGCTGCTATCGGTTTCCGGTAGCCATTGGAGCAAGTCATCATGGGAAGTTTGAATCAAAGAGCTCGCACAACAAGTGGCCGGGGGATCCTCCCGTTTTTGCTGTTAATGGCTTTGCTGGCGGGATGTGAAGCCAAGAGCGAGGAGGCAGCGACTGCGCCACCACCGCCGCCAGACGTCGACGTGGTGAATATCGTTGCTCAACCGGTCATGTTGAGTGAGTCTTTCACCGGGCGGGTAGAAGCGGCTGAAACGGTTGAGCTAAGGCCCAGAGTCAGCGGCTATATTGAGGAAGTGGCGTTCGAGGAGGGCGAGCTGGTGGAGCAGGGAGATCTGCTGTTCCAGATCGATCCTCGGCCCTATCAGGCGCGGGTCGGCGCCGCCCAGGCTGAGCTTGCCCAAGCCAGGAGCCAACTGGCCCAGGCTGGAAGCGAAGCCGAGCGTGCCCGTGTGTTACTGGGGCGCCAGGCTATTTCCCAGGAGGTACATGATCAGCGTCAATCGGCCCTGAGTAACGCTCGTGCCATGGTCGATGCCGCCGAGGCTGCGTTGCAGACCGCCGAGCTTGATCTTGAATACACCCGCATTACAGCACCTGTTAGCGGCCGTGCCGGCCGGGCGATGGTTACTCGCGGTAACCTGGCCAACGCTGACCAGAGCCTGTTGACCACGCTGGTCACCATCGATCCGATCCACGTCTACTTCGAGGCGGACGAGCAGGCCGCGTTTGCCAGCCATGCACTACTGATTGGAGAGGAGCCGAACAGCCTGCAGATCGAACTGGGTGGCGACGCCACGCGGCACTTCACGGGCACCCTGGACTTTATCGACAACCGTTTGAACCCTAACACGGGCACCCTGCAATTTCGGGCGCTGCTTGCCAATCCCGATGGTCGCATTCGTCCTGGGGAGTTTGCGCGCGTCGAAATGCCGGTAGCCCGGTTGGAGCAGGCACTGCTGGTGGATCGCAAGGCGGTTCTGACCGACCAGGATCGCCGCTACGTCTATGTGGTGGATGAGAATAACCTGACCGAGCGACGCCAGGTCGCCACCGGGCGCCAGGTGGACGAACGCATGGTTATCAGCGAAGGGCTCTCCGCTGGCGACCGGGTGATCGTCAACGGGGTGCAAAAAGTCTTTATGCCGGGCATGGAAGTGAGCCCTCAAACGGTGCCCGCCGCTCCGGCTGCTGACGCCCAACCCGCCATTGCTGCCAGGGAGGACTAGACCGCCATGAATTTCTCGCGTTTCTTTGTGGATCGACCGATATTTGCGGCGGTGCTGTCGATTATTATCCTGGCGGTGGGGCTGATCTCGATTCCCAACCTGCCGATCAGCGAGTACCCGGATGTTGTGCCGCCCTCCGTGGTGGTGCGCACGGTCTACCCTGGCGCTAACCCGAAGGAGATCGCCGAAACGGTCGCCACGCCCTTGGAAGAAGCCATCAATGGCGTCGAGGACATGATGTACCTCAAGTCCGTGGCGGGCTCTGATGGTGTGCTGCAAATGACCGTCACCTTCCGCCCGGGTACCGATGCCGAGGAGGCCGCCGTTCGGGTGCAGAACCGAGTCAGTCAAGCCGAGGCTCGGTTGCCGGAAGCCGTGCGTCGTCAAGGTGTCACCACCCAGAAGCAGTCGCCTACGTTTCTGATGGTCGTTCACCTGACCTCGCCCAGCGGTGAATACGACACCCTCTACCTGCGCAACTATGTGCGACTGAATGTCCGTGATCGATTGGCCCGGCTCGAAGGGCTCGGGGACGCGCAAATCTTCGGCGGAGGGGACTACGCCATGCGGGCATGGCTAGATCCTGATCGCATAGCTGCCCGTGGCCTTACGGCCAGTGATGTGGTGGGGGCCATGCGTGAACAGAATGTACAGGTCTCCGCCGGACAGTTGGGAGCCGAACCCATTGAGGATAGTGACTTTCTCACCCTGATTAATGCCCAAGGGCGGCTGGAAACAGTGGAGGAGTTTGGCGACATCGTGCTGAAGCGCGGCGAGGGCGGCGAGATCCTCAGGCTTTCGGATGTGGCTCGGCTGGAAATGGGCGCCGGAGACTATACGCTGCGCTCGCAGTTGGACGGCAACAACGCGGTGGGGGTGGGGATATTCCAGGCACCGGGTGCCAATGCGCTGGAGATTCGCGAGCAGGTCGTCGCCACCATGGACGAGCTCTCCGAGCAGTTCCCGGAAGGCGTGGAGTATGAAGCGGTCTACGACACCACGATCTTCGTTAATGACTCGATTGAGTCCGTGGTGAAGACGCTGCTGGAAGCCGTGCTGCTGGTGGTGCTGGTCGTCACGCTTTTCCTGCAAACCTGGCGTGCCTCCATTATCCCACTGCTTGCGGTGCCGGTATCGGTGATCGGCACTTTTGGGGCGCTCTATCTGCTGGGCTACTCCATCAACACGCTGACCCTGTTTGGGCTGGTGCTGGCCATCGGTATCGTGGTGGACGACGCCATCGTGGTGGTAGAAAACGTGGAGCGGAATATCGAGGAGGGTCTAAAGCCCCAGGCCGCCGCTCATCAGGCCATGCGAGAAGTATCCGGCCCTATCATCGCTGTGGGGCTGGTGCTGTGTGCGGTGTTTATCCCCATGGCCTTCCTGTCAGGGGTGACCGGTCAGTTTTATAGCCAGTTCGCGGTGACGATTGCCATCTCCACGGTGATCTCCACCATCAACTCGCTAACCCTGTCGCCCGCGCTGGCCGCGATGCTGCTCAAGCCCCATGACGCGCCCAAGGATCGACTCACTCGCGTGATCGATACGCTGTTTGGCTGGATTTTCCGTCCCTTCAACCGCTTCTTTAACGCCAGCTCCAACAAGTACCAGGGCGGCGTGGCTCGCTCTCTTAAGCATCGTGGCGCGGTGTTTGTGGTCTACGCACTGTTGCTGCTGGGCACTGGCGTAATGTTCAAGGCGGTACCGCCCGGGTTTATCCCGGTGCAGGACAAGCTGTACCTGATTGCCGGCGTCATCCTGCCGGAAGGGGCGTCGCTGGAGAGAACCGACCAGATGCTTCAGGACGTCGTGGATATCGCCATGGAAACCGAAGGTGTGGAGCACGCCATCGCCTTTCCCGGCCTGAACGCGCTGCAGTTCACCAACACCTCCAACACCGGGGTAGCCTTTCTAACCCTCAGTGCCTTTGGTGAGCGCAGCCTTAGTGCTGCGGAGATAAACGCCCGCATCAACCAGGGCATTGGTGGCTTGAAAGAGGGTTTTGCGTTCTCCTTCATGCCTCCGCCGATTCTTGGCTTGGGCAATGGGTCGGGGTTTCAGCTATTCATCGAGGATCGCGGCAATCTAGGCTACGGGGCGCTGCAGCAGGCGGTTAACCAACTCCAGGGCGCGATTGCGCAAACGCCAGGGATGGGCTTTCCGATCAGCAGCTATCAATCCAACGTGCCACAGCTGGATGCTGAAGTGGATCGGCTGAGAGCCAAGGCCCAGGGCGTGCCGTTGACCGAACTGTTCGACACCCTGCAGACCTATCTTGGCTCAACCTACGTCAATGACTTCAACCGCTTTGGCCGCACCTGGCAGGTGATTGCCCAAGCGGACGCCCCCTTCCGGGCCAGCGTGGAGGACATCGCCCGCCTGCGCACCCGCAACGACCAGGGAGAAATGGTGCCTATCGGCACGATGGTGAACATCACGCAAACCTTCGGGCCAGACCCGGTGCTGCGCTACAACGGCTACCCAGCAGCAGACCTGGCCGGCGAATTTGATCCCCGCGTGCTTTCTTCCGCCCAGGCGATGGACGCCATCAACGCTCTGGCGGAAGAGGTGCTGCCTCCGGGCATGGCGCTGGAGTGGACCGACCTGAGCTACCAGCAGTCCACCCAGGGTAATGCAGCTCTAGTAGTCTTCCCGCTGTCGATCCTGCTGGTATTTCTGGTGTTGGCGGCCCTCTACGAGAGCTGGACGCTACCGCTAGCGGTGATTCTGATCGTGCCCATGTCGATGCTAGCGGCGCTGATTGGTGTCTGGTTTGGCGGGGGCGATAACAACATCTTCGTGCAGGTGGGGCTGGTGGTACTGATTGGCCTGGCGTGTAAGAACGCCATCCTGATCGTGGAGTTCGCCCGGGAGCTGGAACTGCAGGGCAAGGGCGTAGTGGAAGCGGCCCTGGAAGCCTGCCGGTTGCGGCTGCGGCCGATCATCATGACCTCGATCGCCTTCACGGCGGCGGTGTTGCCTTCGGTAGTCGCCACCGGCGCGGGCGCCGAGGTACGGGCGGCGCTGGGAACGGCGGTGTTTGCTGGTATGATCGGCGTCACACTGTTTGGCTTGTTCCTCACCCCGGTGTTCTACGTGGCGCTGCGTAAACTGTCTGGCCCATTGGTCAGCCATCACAGCGCTACGTTAGAAACGTCACCTCATCCTACCAGCCATCCCCAAAGTTGATGATAGAGCGGAATACCAATCAACACATTGAAGGGGAAGGTGAGTCCTAACGACGCCAGCATGGCAAGGCCAATGTTGGCGTCTGGAATCGCGGCGCGAATGGCGACGGGCGCGGCAATGTAGGAGGCGCTGGCGGTAAGACTCGCCAGAATAACCGCTGAGCCAGCGGGCAGCCCAAGCCAGTATGCCATCGTCAAACCCAAGCAGGAGAGTGCAACGGGCGCTGCCAGGGCAAAGATGATCAAGCGGCTGTGCCCCCAGCGCAGGCTGCGCAGCGTCTCTGCCGCGACCAGGCCCATCTCCAACAGGAACAGGGCCAGAATGCCCTGGAAAGCGTTGGTATAAAGGCTTGTCACCGATTCACCGGCATTCGGCCCGTATAGCCAGCCGATTAAAACGCCGCCCACCAGCAGGATGACGCCGCGATTGGTCAGCGTTTCGTGCCACAGACCCGACATCGTAGTGGTTGAGCCTTCTTGGCTAAAACGACGATAGAGCAAAATCCCGAGCATGATCGCCGGTAGTTCAAGTAGCACCAGATAAAGCGTTACCTGCCCGCCGGTCATCAGGCTGTGTGCTTCGGTATACGCCAGGGCGACGGCGAAGGTACCGGCGCTAACCGAACCGTAGTGGGCAGCAAGGCTGGCGCTGTCTGCCAAAGAGAGCCGAACCAGGTAGCGAACAACGGGGAAGATGATCAGCGGGATTAAAATGCCCAGCAGGGTAACCCCGGCAAGCTCGATTAACAGAGCAGCATTCAGGCTTCCGTGCAGAGCCATGCCGCCCTTAAGGCCAATGGTCAGCATCAGCAGCAGGCTTAAGATGTCATAAGCAGCTTTGGGAATGCTGAGATCGGAGCGCACCACACCGGCCACCACACCTAACACAAAGAACATCACCACAATATCCGGCACGGAAAATCTCCTTTACAGGGTTTTAAAGTGGCTACTTTAGCGACCTAAAGAGATTGATGAAAACAAATAAACTTTATACAGTCATAGATAGTTATCTATGGTGTAAAGAATGAAAGTACGACAACTGACCTTCCGACTGCTGCAGGTTTATGCCGACGTGGTACGCACAGGTTCGATTACTGCCACCGCGAATCGACTTCACCTGACTCAACCAACGGTGTCTCAGCAGTTGAAACGGCTACGGGAAATTGTCGGTGAACCCATTGTGCGCCAGGAGGATGGTCGCGTGGTGCCCACTGAGGTCGGCCAAGCGCTCTATCAGCTAAGTCAGGACTTGCTTAGCCGCGCCGATGTGTTCAGCCAGTATCTGGATGAATATAACCGGGGTGGCCGCGGCCATTTTAGTATTGGCCTGGTCAACACAGCCCAGTACGTGCTGCCCCGTCTTTTAGGGCCCTTTAGCCAGGCTAACCCGCAGGTAGACGTCACGGTGGAGATCGGTAACCGTCAGCAGATGCTTAATCGCTTTGAGCGTCATGAAGACGATATCTATGTATTTAGCCACCCGCCCAGCGATGACGCGGTGCTCGCCGCGCCTTTTCTGAGCAACCCGCTGGTCGTCGTGGGGCCGACGGATTGCCGTTGGGAAGGCATGGAGGGCCTCACCATGGCGACTCTCAAGAATGAGCGATTCCTACTGCGCGAACCGGGATCCGCGACCCGGCATACCTTTGATGCCTGGTTATATAGTGCGGGTATCGAGCTGCGCTCCACCCAGCAGATCGCCAGCAACGAGGCGATTCGGCTTGCGGTGGCATCGGGAATGGGGTTGGCAGTGTTGTCGCGACATGTGGTTGCGGACTCTCCTAAAGGTGTTCAAGAGCTGCCCTTGCAGGATTTTCCGCTGAAAAGCCGCTGGCATTTTGTGGTGCGCCGGGAGCGACGCCTGCCGCCAGCTGCCTATCGCTTTTTGAGCTTTGTACAAGGGGCGCTTGCCCGTGAATTTGATGAGCCTGAAGGCGAAGCTGCCGTGGCTGAATTGCTTAAGGCATTAAATCAAGCGCGGCCCCTCTCCAAGCCGCAGTAGAGTACGGGTAGACGAACAGTTTGGCATCCGTTATTTGCCTTCTTCATGTTGCTCTTGATCCGCTGTCGCTGTCGCTGGGGCTATCGGCGTTGTTAAGGGGGTGTCTACTATTATTGATTCCCTGAATTACCCACTTGGTAGGCGTGGTAGAGATCGTCAAGCAGTGCGCCGATGTGCTCAAGCAGTACATCATCGTTCTCACAACGCTCCCTAGCCCCGGCTAACATGAGTTTCACACCGACTGCTTCGGGTACTGAGAGACCACCCACATCCAGGTAGTGAACTAGCTCGGCCACTCTGGTCAACGCCGGGTCACCTTCCAGGCTAAAACTTGTTATCAGCACCTCAAACGTGACCTTGTCGTCGACATGGGTGAACGTTGCGCCGTCGAAATCGAACCCCAACGCCTCCGGTGGGCACTGCGCTGGGCTTTCTAACCACAGGAAGCGCGCCTCAGAGTCGATAAAGCGCTGGATCAACCAAGCCGATGCCACGCGATCCACCCAAAGTCGGCGGCGTGTGGCCCAGACTCTCCCGCGAAATGCACTTCGAACTCGCCTGGGGATGTCGGCTTGGATAGCTCGGGGTTCATCAGGTACGAAGCAGCGGTTGTAGACCGCTTCAGCCTCTGCCAAAGCCGCGATGGCTCGTTCTCTTCCTAGCCCTGGGAAAAAATCGATGTCTACAATGGTCTGAAAACGCCGCTGAAGCTGAATTAATCGGCGCTGTGCTTCACGCTCCTCGAGGCTAGGGCATGCCTCTTGCCATTCGGCAACTTCCCCCACTAAATCCTGAAAATCTGAGGTACGGTCAAATAGCGGCAGCAGCTGTTCGGCGGTATCCATGGTGGAATCATCCACTTCCAGCAGAAGGGCCTTACCTCCTAGCTCCCGAATAGCGTCAGCCTGTTGCTGCAGCGCTTCTTTACGTAATGGGTTTGCCGGCAATAGGTAGACACCATCACGCATTACCGCTGCACCCAAACTGCGCAGTGCCCGCCAGATCCTCATGCGGGGTGTGCCCGCTCGCCCGCTGAGGCTCATGATCAGTATCAGCCAGCGTTGTGCGCTATCTGTCATGATATCGTTGCCGTTGTATGTGTAACATTCATGTTGTAGATTCTACAAAATAATTCCCCAAACGTCTTTAGAGAGTGTGCCATGCCGCCTATCAATGAGTCTTCTCACCAAATACCGTTCCGAGAGGCCGTTATGGTTTGGTTGCGTGTGGCCATGCTCAGCTTCGGCGGCCCCGCCGGACAGATCGCCGTGATGCATCGTATCCTGGTCGAAGAGAAAAAATGGATCGGCGAGCGGCGTTTTCTGCATGCACTCAACTACTGCATGATGCTGCCGGGGCCGGAGGCTCAGCAGTTGGCCATCTATATCGGCTGGTTAATGCACCGTACCAAAGGCGGTTTGGTGGCCGGGACACTTTTTGTGCTGCCTGGCTTCATCGCCATTCTCGCGCTGAGCTATCTCTATGCGGCATTGGGGAACGTGGGCGTGGTAGAGGGGCTCTTTTTCGGCCTGAAGGCCGCCGTATTGGCGGTGGTGCTTAATGCTGTCGTACGAATAGGAAAACGGGCGCTCCAAAATCGTACCATGCTGGGCCTAGCGGCAGTCGCCTTTGCTGCCATCTTCTTTTTTGATGTGGCTTTTCCGATCATCATCCTGGGTGCGGCCTTGCTGGGTTACTGGGGCGGTAAAAGGGGAATGGCGGCCTTTCAGGTGGGCGGCGGCCATGGCGATGGGAATGATCAGGCCCTAAGCGACCGAGACTCTCTGCTTGGTGAGGGGCTACCGGCCCATGCTCGCCCCAACCGCCGTTGGTCTCTACGCATGTCGGCGACCTTGTTACTGCTGTGGCTGACGCCGGTAGCGCTGTTGTTGGTCATGCTGGGTAGCGAGAACGTGTTTAGCCAGATCGCCGTCTTTTTCAGTAAAATGGCGGTGGTTACCTTCGGTGGCGCCTATGCGGTGCTTGGCTATGTCACTCAGGAAGCGGTGCAGAATTATGCTTGGCTGGCACCTGGGGAGATGCTTGATGGCCTGGGCATGGCTGAGACCACCCCTGGCCCCCTCATTCAGGTAGTCCAGTTTGTCGGGTTCATGGGCGCCTATCGTGAGGCTACGGGGCTTGATCCTATGGTGGCGGCGACCTTGGCAGCGGTGCTCACTACCTGGGTGACCTTCGTTCCTTGTTTTTTGTGGATTTTCTTGGGGGCGCCCTATGTGGAGCGCCTGCGCGACAATCGCGCCCTGAGCGCTGCGCTTTCCGCCATCACCGCAGCAGTGGTTGGCGTTATCCTCAATCTAGCCATCTGGTTCGGGCTCCATGTCATCTTCGCTGAGGTAGAGGAGCGGCATCTTATGGGGGCACGCCTATTGATCCCGAACCTAGCGTCTTTGGATCTGCTTGCCCTGCTACTCGCCGCCGGCGCCATGGTCGCCATCTTTTATTTCAAGGTGGGCATGCTCAAGGTGTTATTTGGCTGCGCGCTGCTCGGCGTTCTAGCCTCCCTGGTTAGCGTCTAACTACTTCGCTCTTTGACAAGGTGGCTAGAGCACTCTTGAAAAAGCTAGCCTACAAGCCCCCACTCAACGACACCAGCCGTTTCACTGAAGTAGGGGCGGTCGCCTTTCACCGTGACACGCTCACCCCTTCGTGCCTGCCCGGAGTAATCAAAAATAGCTCGGTGCTGGGTGCAGCGGTTATCCCAAATGGCCAAGCTGTTGGGTGTCCAATTTAGGCGTACAGTGAATTCCGGTGTTTCCTGGTGGCGATAGAGAAACTCCAGCAGCGCCTGACTCTCTGTGTGGGAAAGCTCAACAATCTCCCGAGTAAAACCGCGATTGACAAACAGGCTTTTGCGCCCGGTTTCAGGGTGGGTGCGTACCACGGGATGTACCGCCTCAGGGTAATCCGCACCGTTCTTAAAGCCGAACTGACTACGATCCGCAGCGGTTTGATTACCGTAATGCAGACGGTAAGTAGCTTCACCTGAATGAACCGCGGTTAAGCCTTCAAGCAGGGATTGCAAAGCGGGGGAAAGTGCTTCATACGCCGCATAACCACTGCTGAATAGGGTGTCGCCGCCATATTCAGGTACATCGCGTAGGTACAACAAACTTCCCAGTGGTGGCTCAACATCGCAAGAAACATCTGAGTGCCAATGGCCACCGTTTACCGCTCGCTTGCCGCCGCGAATCGCTTTCGGGTCGTTAGACGAGTTGGCATCGGCCTCAATGGGGAAAATTTCCGGGTAGCCCTCAGGGCCTTTCGCCATTGGGTGAACGTGCAGGTCGCCAAAGCGTTTACCCAGTGCAATATGCTGATCCCGCGTGAGTGCTTGGTTACGCAAAATCACTACCTGATATTGTAGAAACAGCGACTTTAGCTCTGCAAACGTTTCGTGGTTTAGATTGGCAAGATCAATCCCTTCGATCTCGGCGCCAATATGTCCGCTTAATGGGCGTACATGAAGCGTGCTTTGTGTGAGTGTTAGCGATGTCATGTGCAGTGCTCTCTTAAATGGAGTGTGAACCCACTATCGAAGCATCAGGTCATGAACCCAAATAATTTAAATAACCGTCCTTTTTATGATTTAGATGTCAGCATAAAGTGAATAAGTATTTCAGTTATTCGCTGATAAAGACTTCTCGAAAACTCACTTCTGAGTAATATCGGAGCGCCATAAGGTGGCCTGACATTTAATGCTCAGGAGCACCGTTATGTCTCGAACTCTCATTAGTAAATCTGTTACTGCCTCTGGTTTAGCCACGCTGTTGGCGGTGTCGCTGGTAAGTGCCAGCCCCGCTCAAGCTGCTGAGCAATTGCGTATCGCCGAACAGTTTGGCATCACCTATCTACTGCTCCACGTTGCCCGTGACCAGGGCCTGATTGAAAAGCACGGTGCCGAGCGCGGTGTGGATATCGATGTGGAGTGGTTGCAGCTTTCAGGCGGGGCGGCCGTGAATGATGCGCTGCTCTCTAACAGTATCGATATTGCCGGGGCTGGGGTGGGGCCGCTGTTAACGGTGTGGGATCGCACTCATGGCAACTTGAATGTGAAAGGCATCGCTTCCCTAGGCGAGTTCCCTAATTTTTTGATCACCAATAACCCCGATATTCAGACGTTAGAAGATATTGATGACAATGATCGCATTGCCGTGCCTGCAGTCGGTGTATCTGTTCAGTCACGTTTCTTGCAAAAGGCGGTCGCCGATACTTTTGGGCAGGATCAGTTTGATCGGTTAGAGGGCAATACCGTTGCACTGCCTCACCCAGATGCCACGGCGGCGCTCATCAGCGGCGGCACCGAGATTAATACACACTTTTCATCCATCCCTTTTCAATACCAGGCCTTGCAGCAAGAGGGCATTCACAAAATTACCGACTCCTACGAAATTCTAGGCGGCCCTGTATCTCCGACGGTGCTTTACGCCACCGAAGATTTTCGCAATGAAAATCCTGACATCTATGCTGCGTTCCTGGATGCACTGGATGAGGCCAGATCGGTAATAGAAGAAGACCCGCGCGAAGCTGCGAATATCTATAAACGAGTGACAGGCACGCAGTTAGATATCGATTTCCTGGAGTCGATTATTACTGACGAACAAGTGAGCTTCTCTCTGGTGCCGAACAACACTTTCCCGTTGGTAGAGTTTCTGTTTGACGTTGGCGCTATTCAGAATGAGCCCACTTCATGGCAGGACTACTTCTTTGAAGATATCCATGCCTGGGAGGGGAGCTAATGTCGATTGCACTGCGTAAGCGCCATGTGCTGGGTGAGGCCTCGCTGGATCGCGAGGCTTATTCACCGACAAATACGTCATCCGCAGCAGCAACTCCCAGGCTGGCAGTAGACAACGTTACCCTTGAATACCGGACTCGCCAACATGTCGTGAAAGCGACCCAGCAAGTGAGCTTTAACGTGCAGGAAGGGGATCGGTTTGTACTGCTGGGGCCATCCGGTTGCGGCAAGTCCACGCTGCTCAAAGCCATCGCTGGTTTTCTAACCCCTGCAGAAGGCAGCATTCGTCTGGATGGCAACACCATTCATGGCCCAGGGCCCGACCGTATCGTGGTGTTTCAGGAGTTTGATCAACTGCCACCCTGGAAAACCGTCAAGCAGAACGTAATGTTCCCGCTGGTGGCTTCGCGCACCTTGGGGCGCAAAGCGGCGGAGCAGCGGGCGTTAGAAACGCTAGAAAAGGTTGGGCTGGGGCGTTTTGCGGATGCCTATCCGCATACGCTTTCCGGTGGCATGAAGCAGCGTGTGGCCATCGCCCGTGCGCTGGCCATGCGGCCACGGGTGTTGCTGATGGATGAACCCTTTGCCGCACTCGATGCGCTCACCCGGCGCAAAATGCAGGAAGAGTTGCTGGCGTTGTGGGAGCAAGAAGGCTTTACGCTACTGTTTGTTACCCACTCCATTGAAGAAGCCCAGGTAATAGGTAACCGGGTACTGCTGCTGTCACCCCACCCAGGCCGGGTGCGCGCTGAGCTAGGCTGCGCCGACGATAGCCTGCACAGCTTGGGAAGTGAAGCCACCAAAGCGCGTACTCAAACCATTCATCGGCTGCTATTTGAAAATGAGGTGGCCCCATGAGTGCGTTAGTCAGCCCGCGTGTAGATGAAAAAGTCACTCCCTTAGCAGGTCAGCGTTATAGCTATGTTGAAGGGCTTTACTGCCCGCGCTGTGCTGCTGAATATGCCCATCAACACGTTCAACAGCTGTGCCAGTGTGGCTCGCCGCTGCTGGTGCGTTATGACTTGGAGGCGCTTAAAGCGTCATGGTCGAAGGCGGATCTTGTTTCGCGCCCCTGGAGCCTGTGGCGTTACCACGAGTTGCTGCCCGTGACGACGCCAGACGCCGTCGTCAGCCTAGGTGAGGTGGTTACACCGCTGATCGAATTGCCTGCGCTGGGTGCCGATATGCGCTTGGATAATTTGGTCATGAAAGACGAAGGGCTGCTGCCCACGGGGTCATTTAAAGCGCGGGGCGCGGCGGTGGGCATATCCCGCGCTAAAGAGTTGGGTGTTACCCACTTAGCCATGCCAACCAATGGTAATGCCGGTGCCGCGTGGTCGTTATATGCCGCCCGGGCAGGCATTAAAGCCACGATTAGTATGCCGGTAGATGCCCCCTTTATTACTCGCCAAGAGTGTGCCGCTGCCGGTGCCAGCCTAACCCTGGTCAATGGGGTGATTAGTGATTCAGGCAAGCAGATTGGCGAGTGGGTAAAAGCCACCGGCCACTACGATGCTTCCACCCTGAAAGAGCCGTATCGCATTGAGGGCAAGAAGACCATGGGGCTGGAGTTAGCCGAGCAGCTGGGCTGGCAGTTGCCGGATGTGATTCTGTACCCCACGGGGGGTGGTGTGGGGCTGATCGGTATTTACAAAGCCTTGCAGGAGCTTCAGACGCTGGCATGGGTAACCGGCAAGCTGCCGCGGCTAATTGCCGTGCAAGCCAAGGGTTGCGCGCCCATTGTGAAGGCGTGGCAAGCGGGCGCGCGGGTATCGGAATTCTGGGAGCGCAGTCATACCCATGCGTTTGGTATCAACGTCCCAAAAGCACTAGGGGATTTTCTAGTGTTAGACGCTCTTTATGCCACCGGTGGTCGCGCCATTGCGGTGAGTGAAACGGCGATTCGTTGGGAGCAAACCCGGGCGGCTCAGCTAGAGGGTACCTTTGTATGCCCAGAGGGGGCCGCTGTTCTCGCTGCCGCACGGGAGTTAAGCACGCTTGGCGAAATCGGCACTCATGAGCGTGTAGTGGCGCTGAATACCGGCGCAGGCATCAAATACCCGGATAGCCAATCGTTCCACGTTGACGTGCTGGATAAACAGAGCGCTATTCCCACTACAGGTTTCACGACGGCATCAGGAGATTCACATGAGCGTACATGACCTGCGTGGCCCCGTTGATTCACGGGTTGATCGCTTCTTTGATCTACCGCCCGTTGATGTGCGCGAGCTAAAAGTCGCTCGCAGTGTTGGCCAGCGGCTGTGGGATCAAAGCGTGGTGCGTAAAAGCGTCATTCTGGTGCTGTTGGTGGTCGCCTGGGAGGTGGTTGCCAGGGTACAGAACAATCCGCTGATGCTGCCCAGTGCCATGGAGACCGCGAGTGCCCTTTGGCATGGGCTGGCGTCAGGCGTTCTATTGGCACGGGTAAGTGCATCGCTGAGCGTGCTGCTAAAAGGTTTTGCCTTAGGTGCGTTTCTCGCTCTGGCGTTAACGACCTTGGCGGTCTCAACCCGTATTGGGCGAGACTTGCTCACCACGTTAACGTCCATGTTCAGCCCGCTGCCCGCCATTGCCCTATTGCCGCTGGCGCTGCTGTGGTTCGGCCTGGGCGAGGCCAGCTTGATCTTTGTATTGGTGCACTCGGTGCTGTGGGCCATGGCGATCAATATTCACGCAGGCTTTCAAGGCGTTTCAGAAACATTGCGCATGGCTGGGCGTAATTACGGCCTTAAGGGGCTGCGCTATGTGGCCTTCATTCTGATTCCTGCAGCGCTTCCGGCATTGTTGGCGGGGTTAAAAATTGGCTGGGCGTTTGCCTGGCGCACCCTGATCGCCGCCGAGCTGGTGTTTGGTGCTTCTTCAGGCAAAGGCGGGCTTGGCTGGTACATCTTCCAGAACCGTAACGAGCTTTACACCGATAACGTATTTGCAGGCTTGGTCGTCGTCATTGTGATTGGCCTGCTGGTGGAAAACATTATTTTTGACAGCGTTGAGCGCCTAACGGTGAAGCGCTGGGGCATGGTGCGCTGATGACAAAAAAGGAGACTTCCTAATGCCGTTAACACAAGTAACCAACTACCTTAACGATCACCTTCATGCCTTTAATCCAAATGCCAGCCTGCGACATCATGCAGCGTTTCATTGGGAGAATGGGCGGATATGGGGGCAGCTTTCCAATCTGACGCTGTATCCATCGCAGCAGCCTATCTTCTCATTGGAGTGGTTAGATATTGCCGCTTGGGAAGCCGGGGTAGAAATTCGTGATCAACACGACGTACCGCACCCATCAGACTGGCTTTATTTTCTCTCGTGGAATCAGGAAGATGTGGTTTTTTTAGACCGTTTTTTACGGGTTCTTCATGCCCTGAACCATTTGGCGCTGCATGGAGCCAGTACCAAGCCGCTGATTGTCGATGTGCACTGGCGTCATATCCAAGCAGTTGAGGTATCTCATGGCAGTGTATTTGAAAGCCTGTTAACCCAGTTGGGCCTGCATCCTAGACAAGTGGTCTTGCGGCTAGATGGCTCCGTGGTATTGGAAGAGGAACACGCCCAGACCGCAGCCCATAGTTTTCACCAGCGTGGCTATCCGCTGCTAGCACAAGCCGTGCCGTTGGGTACCACTTCTAACGAGTGGCAGCGCTTGAAACAGAGCGGTGTACGCTGGGTAACGCCACCGGCTGATGCGTTGCCGCTGGCGCGCAAAAGCCGCGAACACTTCCCCCACTTAACGGAGTGGAGCAAGGATGCAAGACGCGCAGGCTTAAAAGTGTGGTGGCCAAAACTTGATCGACCTGGAGACTTGGGAATTATGACTCAGTTGGAGCCGACGTTGGTGAGTGGTTTATTGATGGAGAATAGTGTCGAATTAAAGCTGGCATAAACGTCACTAGCTAAAGCCATCGTTTATATTTAATAGCCCCAGATTGCTCAAGGCCCATCAATCCAGTCGACAATGTCGCGCGGCCCAAACCAGAGAGTTGGCTGGGTTTTGTCAGAAGGGGGAGCGGGACGCTGGTGCAGTTTGCACCAGCGACGCCATTTGCCTACTAAACGCTTAGCCGTTTGCAACACGTTCATCAGGCAAGAACACGCGGCTATAGAGGGGGCGAATCCAAGCATCGCTACCTTGCGCTAAGCCCAAGGCGCGAAAGTGGTGCTTGGTAAGCTCTGCGTGAACAAGCTCTTCGCTATTGTCGGTGCGCAGTTCAAGACGAACGGTAGGGCCTACTACCGATACCAGCTCGATTTTGGCATGCAGTGCATCTGAGTGTTCACGCCCGGCGAATACCTCAATCTCATGTGGCCTTACGTACGCCTGACCTTGCTCATTTTTGTAACCTTGAAATTCAGGTGCAGGCAGTTGCACATCGCCAATACGGGCGATTCCATCATGAACCCGTGCATGGAACAGGTTCACATTGCCGAGGAATTGGTACACAAAAGGGTTGGCCGGGTGGTCATAAACATCCTCCGGTGAACCATCCTGCTCAACGCGGCCTTTGTTCATCACCACAACCCGGTCTGAGACTTCCAGCGCCTCTTCCTGGTCATGGGTAACGAACACGCTGGTCACGTGAATATCATCGTGTAGTCGGCGCAGCCAGCGGCGAAGCTCGGCGCGCACTTTGGCATCCAGTGCGCCGAAAGGCTCATCCAGCAACAGCACTTTGGGCTCCACCGCCAGCGCACGTGCCAGCGCAATTCGTTGGCGCTGGCCGCCAGAGAGCTGATGGGGGTAGCGGTGGGCGGTCCAGTCCAGCTGTACGAGTTCCAGCAGTCGCATGACTTTCTGCTTAATCTCGTCTTTGCTGGGGCGGGTTTTGCGTGGTCGAACGGTTAACCCGTAAGCGACGTTCTGAAACACGGTCATATGCTTGAATAAGGCATAGTGCTGAAAGACAAAGCCAACACCGCGCTCGCTGACATGCAGGTCGGTAGTGTCTTCGCCGTGAAAGCGGATTCGCCCAGTATCTGGCTGCTCTAGTCCGGCTATGATGCGCAAAAGCGTTGTCTTGCCGGAACCAGAAGGGCCGAGCAGGGCAGTGAGCTCGCCATCACGGAACGTTAGGCTGACATTGTCGACCGCGACAAAGTCGCGAAAATGTTTGTTAACGTGATCGATTTCAATACTCATAAATAGTCTCTTATCTCTGTGAAGCGCTAAGGGATCAGGCGGCAGCAATACGCTGACGGCGTTCTTCGTTCCACTCAACGGCGCTCTTAATCGCAATGGTGACTAGCGCAAGGCCTGTCAAAAGCGAAGAGACGGCAAAAGCGGCGGTAAACATGTATTCGTTGTAGAGCACTTCAATGTGAAGTGGCATGGTATTGGTTTCACCGCGAATGCGACCTGACACTACCGCTACCGCGCCGAATTCACCCATGGCGCGCGCGTTACACAGAATGATGCCGTAGATGAGTCCCCACTTAATATTGGGAAGGGTGACGTACCAGAAGGTTTTCCAGCCGTTGGCTCCGAGCGTTAACGAGGCTTCTTCTTCCTCTTTACCCTGCTGCTGCATCAGTGGAATCAGCTCACGAGCGATGAACGGCAGCGTTCCAAAGGCAATCACAATGATGATGCCAGGCACGGCAAAGATAATGCGCATATCGTGGGCTGAGAGCCAGGGGCCCAGCCAGCCTTGGGAGCCGAACAGAATGACGAAGATTAATCCCACCACCACGGGCGATATCGCAAAGGGCATATCAATCAGGGTGATGAGGATCGACTTGCCACGAAACTCAAATTTAGCGATTGCCCATGCAGCGGCAACACCAAACAAGGTGTTGAGTGGCACGACAATGGCGACAATTAGTAGCGTTAAACGAATAGCTGACAATGCATCAGGATCGCTGACCGCCGCATACCAAACCCCAATGCCGCGCTCAAAGGCGCCGTAAAGTACTACCGTAAGGGGCAGCACCAAAAAAAGGGTGAGAAACGTTAAGGCGATCGTGATTAAGGTAATCCGAATCCAGGCAGGCTCTTCTGTCGCGCGTCGCCAGCGTTTGGCAATAGTATCGTTGGTATCAATAACCGTAGAGGGAGTTGTCACGGTTTGCTCCTGTTATCCATGGCGACGGCTGGCCCACCACTGCAGGCCGTTAATAACCAGCAACATTAAAAATGCCGCCACAAGCATCACGGTGCCGATCGCAGCTGCTCCGTGGTAATCGTACTGTTCCGTCTTAGCAACGATGAGCAGCGGTGTGATTTCAGTGCGAAATGGCAAATTGCCGGAGATGAAAACGACGGAACCGTACTCACCTAGCGCGCGTGCAAAGGCTAGCGCGTAGCCGGTGAGTAAGGCTGGAAATAAAGCGGGAAAAATAACCCGGCGAATGGTGGTAAGTCGGTCAGCACCCAAACTTGCAGAGGCTTCTTCTAACTCGGCTTCTAGGTCTTCCAGTACCGGCTGCACGGTACGTACCACAAAGGGCAAGCCGATATAGGTGAGTGCAATTACAACGCCAAGCTGCGTATAGGCAACACGGATACCGAAAACATCCAAATATTGGCCCACCCAACCGGTACTGGCATAGAGCGTCACTAGAGCGATACCGGCTACCGCGGTAGGAAGGGCAAAGGGGAGGTCGACCAGTGCATCCACAAGGCGTTTGCCTGGGAATTTGTAACGCACCAGCACCCAAGCCACTAGCCCACCAAAAACCAGATTAATCGTCGCGGCAATTAATGAGCCACCAAAGGAGAGCTTGTAGGAAGCGACCACTTGGCGCTGGCTAATCGCATTCCAAAACGTCTCCCAACTCATCGTGGTGGTATAAAGCAAAAAGGCACCCACCGGAATAAGAAACACTAGGCCCATATACAGCAGAGTGAAACCCATGGTGAGACCGAAACCTGGAATGACCCGGCGTTTGGCAAGCGTAATTGATGACATATAGACTCTCATTAAAATGCCAGAAGGTAACTAACCTCCTGGCAAGTGGATCAATAAGCTCGTTTACTGTGTGTTGATATCTTCAAGAATGTCGTCGAATACGCCGCCATCGTTAAAGAAGCGCTGCTGAGCTTCCTGCCAGCCACCGAAAACGTCATCAATCGTGAAGAGATTAAGCGCTGGGAACTCATCACTGTACTCAGCCAAAATTTCCTGGTTGCTTGGGCGGTAATAGTGTTTGGCAGCTAAGTGCTGGGCTTCGTCTGTATAGAGGTGCTCTAAATAAGCTTCGGCTACTTCGCGGGTACCCTTCCGGTCAACATTGGCGTCTATAACGGTGACGGGTGGCTCAGCTAGAATGCTCTGAGATGGCACAATAATTTCGTACTCACCCTGTCCGAGCTGCTCTACTGACAAGAAGGCTTCGTTCTCCCAGGCAATAAACACATCGCCAATACGGCGCTGAACGAAAGTATTAGTCGCGCCACGAGCGCCTGGATCAAGAACAGGTACGTTTTCATAAACTTGGCGAACGAAATCATAAGTCTGTTCTTCATCGCCATCGAACTGCTCTAAACCGTAACCCCATAGCGCCAGGAAGTTCCAGCGCGCGCCCCCTGAGGTTTTCGGGTTTGGCGTAATCACCTCAACCCCTTCCTGAGCTAGATCGTCCCAATCTTGAATATTTTTCGGGTTGCCATCACGCACCAGTAGGACGATGGTGGACGTATAGGGAGAGCTGTTATTGGGTAGGCGTGACTGCCAGTCCTGGGGAATCAAATCAGCACGTTCATGGATCGCGTCAATATCGTAGGCAAGCGCCAGTGTCGCTACGTCAGCATCAATACCGTCAATAATTGCCCGGCCTTGCGAACCTGACCCCCCATGGGACTGACGAACAGTCACAGATTGACTCTGTTCGGCTTGCCAAAACTCGTCAAATAGCTCGTTGTATTCGCGATAGAATTCACGAGTAGGGTCGTAAGAGACATTGAGAAGCTCAACGCTTTCGCTTTGAGCTTGAGCGGATGTGCTGAGTGTGAGTGCACCGATGAGCAAGGCGCCGCCGAGAAGGGTGGCAGTGGTGAGTTTGGAAAGTTGCCAAATATTTGAAGTGTTAATAGCTTGCATAGCGGCTGCTCCAGTCAAAGAAACCAAGTAATCGTTTGTTGAGTTGATGATCACAGCCTAACCATGTCTTTTATTCTGATTAACCAATAAAAAATGGATTGCTTATATCTTTTTGTGATTAGCCATTCTTTACAAACCAGCGAGCTTACGTAGTGAAATCAGGCATATTGAAAAGCCACAACGGTCAGGTGGCGTGGTTACCTGCTCGTCATGGGGAGGTTGGAAAAGATGGAAAACGAAGGCGGTGAACGACAGCTAGTCCCTTCGGCCTGCTAATACTTGGTTTACAGTCTCTTCATCCAGGTTTTCGCGGCAAAGCTGCAAAAATTGATAAGCATAACCGCGCAGGAAATGGCCGCGTCGTAGCGCTAAATAAGTAGTATTGCGGGGAAATAGACCACTGGCATCTAGTAGCTTTAGCCCCTGATCACGCTGTTCGTGATACGCCATGGAGGCGATTAACCCAACGCCCATGCCCAGTTCTACATAGGTTTTGATCACATCCGCATCTAGTGCGGTAAGCACGATATCCGGGAATGCATCCGCCGCCGAAAATGCGGTATCAATACGGGTACGCCCAGTAAACCCTTCGTGGTAAGTCACAATCGGGTGTTCAGTTATGCGCTCAAGTGTTAATGGTAAGCCGTCATTGAGCGGATGCTCTTCCGGCACCACGACGCCGTGATACCAGTGGTAGAAGGGAAAGCAGGCGAATAGTTGCCCCTCTTCGTGCAGGGCTTCAGTGGCAATACCGATATCCACTTTGCCCGCTTTCAGCATTGAGACAATTTCTTCAGGGCTGCATTGGTGAAGTTCCAAATGTACTTTTGGAAATGCTTGCTTAAAACGGGCAATGATGGGCGGTAGGGCATAGCGTGCCTGGGTGTGCGTAGTTGCAATGGCAAGGCTGCCTTGATCCACATGGGTAAGCTGATGCGCTGAGCGTTTAAGATTTTCCACATCAAGCAAAATGCGCTCAATGAATTCCATCAGAGTGCTGCCCGCGACTGTCAGCCCAAGAATCCGCTTGCCCCTGCGCTCAAAAATCTCAACGCCTAGCTCTTCTTCCAAATCTCGAATGTGCTTACTTGCCCCAGACTGAGAGGTGAACAAGGCATTGGATGCTTCAGTAAGGTTAAAGTGCTGACGCACTGTCTCGCGTACGATGCGCAGTTGCTGAATATTCATAGCGAGGAGTATCCGATCAGTTGGCAGTTTTGATATTCCGTAAAAGAATATTAAGAATATCTTTTATTCCATAATTATATTTCACGATATCCTTATCGTTTTTTTTGTATTTAGCCGAGAGCGATACTCATCTTGAGGCACTTTGGCATAGAGGATGGGTTTCAGTGCAAAATTATTAAGTTCCAAGTGGAGGTTGATTTGGTGAGGATTTTGGTTTCTTGTCCTTCAAGATTGCCATCGATGTGACTCAAAAAGCTCGGCATGGTGAACGTTGATTCTGGTTTAGTCCGATGGTTTAACGCTTGTGGGGCTATAGTAAAAGAGCACCTAAAAAGTGGCGCTCTGGTGCTATCTAACGGGCCTTTGTGATTATTAAACGCTGCAAACGGAGGTAGCTATGCTGCTCAAAGGATCATGCCACTGCCAGGCAGTGACGTTCAGCGTAAGGTCTCAGCATCCCTATCCATTCAACCGTTGTTACTGCTCTATTTGCCGTAAAACGGCGGGCGGTGGCGGCTATGCCATCAACCTCAGCGGTGATAGTAAAACCCTCAACGTGAGTGGCGATGAGCACATCTCGGTCTATCGAGCGGTCATCGATGGCGTGCAAAGCACGGGCGAGCGGCATTTTTGCAAGCATTGCGCCACGTCGCTATGGGTTTACGATCCCGACTGGCCCGAGCTTGTGCATCCTTTCGCATCAGCAATCGATACACCACTGCCGACACCACCCAAGCGAACACACATGATGTTGGGAAGCAGGGCGGATTGGGTCGAGGTCAATGCGCAGTTCCAGGATAAGTGCTTCGATGAGTACCCCGATGAAAGCCTTGCTGAGTGGCACCAGCGTTTGGGATTAGAGTGTTAATTCTGCTTGCTATGCTTTGATTTTCGGTACAGCCACAAAATGTCAAAACCAAATGAATAGGTGAGAGATATCAATGCGCTAATGGCGAGCAGGCTGGCAAGAAAATGAGATGTGAGAGGGGTCAACGCCAGTAGTAGCGCTACCACCTGCCAGACACAAACAGCCTTGCGTCGAAAGCTGGCAAACAGCGGTTTTGAGAGCCACGGGAATCGCCAACTGGCAGCCATAAACAGGTAGCGCATTCCGCCTATCAACAGCACCCAAAGCCCCAGCGATTCCAGCCGTAGCAAGCCTGCACAGAGCAGTAAAATCAGTAAGGCATCCAGCTCCATATCGAAGCGCGCGCCGAACCGTGTGTGGCTTTTCGTGCGCCTGGCAATCCAGCCATCAACACCGTCCAATAGCAGAGCGACCACTGCAATTGCCAACCACTGCCAGATACCCCCTACAAAAGCATTGTCGGCGAGCGCGCCAGCTACGAGAGCAACCAAAACCGCTCGGGCCAACGTGACCCGGTTTGCCCAGCCCAGCGAGCCGTAGGGCCAGAAGATGAGGATCAGGGTGGAGATAAGCGTGTAGAAGCCTATAGCCAACCCCCAGTTAGCGGGAGTAGCCATCAAAAGGGGCAGACCTTTGCCCAAGGATATTAGCAGCATGCCACCCAGCAGTAGCTCTCCAGCGCCATAGAGACGTTTAGGCAGGGTGTAAGATGAAGCGTTAGAGAAGAGCGGCATGGTGTCTCACGAAGCGGAATCGCTGTCCGCAGTTGAAATAAATGATGCAACTATTTTTATATGTACCATTCTTGTAGAAGAAGGTAGGGTTGTCCATAGGATCAAGAAATAGATGGGTTAGTTTCAATTGTTCCAATTGGTTAATCGAATATTTTCTTTTCACCCGCTAAGCTGAAGATGGTGAACCATTGAAAACTGTTCTGCCTCGTGCCATGCAAAGCATGGTCACACATTACGCTAGGGGGTTGAGTCACACGACTTGCCTCTTACTGCTAACTTGCAGTGCAATGGTGCCAAGCCACATTCAACGGAATGAAAGAGAGCTCGGAACAAGTGGGCTCGTAACGAAAAGGAACGCTCATGTCGGCGCCTAACGATGTTGGCAATGCCTCCAATGCCGCCAAAGAAAACTGGGCCACCGCCTTCTGGGTGGTCAACCCAGGAGAAGGCGAGCTGCGGCGTGAACAACTTAGTCCTCCCGCTCAGGATGAGGTACGTGTACGTACCTTGTACAGCGGTATCAGCCGCGGCACTGAATCCTTGGTGTTCAATGGTCGCGTGCCTGAAAGCGAATTCTCCCGCATGCGTGCTCCCTTTCAGTCGGGAGAATTTCCCGCACCGGTCAAGTACGGCTACTGCAGTGTGGGAAAGGTTAAGCAAGGACCTGATGCCCTGCTGGATAAAACTGTTTTCTGCCTATTTCCCCATCAAGACGACTACGTGGTACCCGCTTCGGCGGTGCTCACCATACCTGACCACATGCCCGCTAAACGCGCTGTGCTAGCCGCCAATATGGAAACCGCCATTAACGGCGTGTGGGACGCAGAGCCTATGCTGGGTGAGCGAGTCTGTGTGATTGGCGCTGGCGTAGTCGGCGCGTTGGTGGCGTATCTGTGTGCTCAGATACCCGGCGTTGACGTGCATTTAGTCGATATTAACCCTGAGCGCCGCCAGCTCGCAGAACAGCTAGGTGTGGTGTTTTGTACCCCCGAACATGCTCCACAAGATCAAGACTGCGTGATTCATGCCAGCGGCCATTCTGAAGGGCTACGCAAAGCGATTGAACTGATCGGCAGTGAAGGGCGCATTGTCGAGATGAGCTGGTATGGTGAAGGCGATGTCGCAATACCGCTAGGCGGTGCTTTCCACTCCCAGCGGTTGACGCTAAAGGCCAGCCAGGTAGGCCAACTGCCGCCTAAATTACGCCCACGCTGGGACTATCAGCGCCGCTTAACATTAGCGCTGAGCCTGTTGGTGGATGAGCGGTTGGATGCACTGATCAGTGGCGAAAGCGACTTTGATCAGTTCCCCTCGCTGGCCCCTAAACTGTTTGGCCCAGGCAGCGTTGAGCTCTGTCACCGCCTGCGCTACACCGCATAACCCATTTGCCCATTTTTTGGAGACGCTATGTTTCGTTTATGTGTTCGTGACCACTTTATGATCGCCCACAGTTTTAAGGGGGAGATCTTTGGCCCCGCCCAGCGCACCCACGGCGCTACCTATGTGGTGGATGTGGTTTTTCAGCGCCCCGAGCTGGATGAGGATGGTCTGGTGATCGATATCGGTCTGGCCAGCGAAACGGTGAAAGCGGTACTGGCTGGCTACAACTTCACCAACCTGGATGAAGTACCTGAGTTTAAGGGCAAAAACACCACCACCGAATTTATGGCCAAGGTGATCTTTGACCAGCTCGCCAAGGCAATTGGTGAGGGGAAAATGGGCTCCACCGCCCAGGGGATTACCCATATGGAGATCAAACTGCATGAGTCCCATGTGGCTTGGGCTAGCTACGAAGGCGCGCTATGAGTCAGCGTTTCACCTTAATCGTTGCCGGTGACCCCACTCAGCGTACCGGCGGCTATATTTATGACGCCCAGATTGTCTCGGCCTTGCGTGACCAGGGTTGGGAAATTGACGTCGTCGGCTTGGCGGGAAGCTTTCCCGACGCGGATGCCGAGGCGGCGATAGCCCTCTCCCAGGCACTTGCGTCGCTTCCCGATCAGGCCGCGGTAGTGATTGATGGCCTGGCCATGGGGGCGCTGCCGGAGGTGGTTGCTCAGCATGCCCAACGGCTCGATATCACCGCCTTGCTGCATCACCCCTTAGGCGATGAATCTGGCCTTAATGAGGCCGATCAGCAGCGTTTTCATCGCAATGAGTTAACCGCCCTTGCCCACGTGGCACGGATTATTGTTACCAGCCAGTTTACTGCCCGGCGGTTACCTGAGCTTGCTGACCATTACGCTCTAACCCTCAATGCGAATGTAACAGTGGTTGAACCGGGCGTGGCCCGGGCGCCGATTAGCCCCGCAGCAGCGCCGGGTGAACCCCTACGCTTGCTGTGCGTGGCAACGCTAACGCCGCGCAAGGGGCAGGATGTGCTAGTGCAAGCGCTGGCGGGCGTTGCCGGTGATCACTGGCAGTGTGACTGCTACGGCGGCGCACGTGACCCTGAGTTCGCTCAGCGCGTAGAGCAACTGATTGAGCAGAACGGCTTGCAGGCCAGCGTGCAACTGCACGGCGAGTGCGATAGCGAGACGCTGGAAGCAGCTTATCGCAATGCCCACGTGCTGGTGCTGCCGTCCTGGTATGAAGGCTACGGCATGGTGGTCACCGAGGCCCTCGCTCACGGCCTGCCGGTAATTACCACCACTGGCGGGGCACTTCGCGATACCTTGCCGGAAGGTGCAGGGTTAAGCGTTGAACCGGGTGATAGTGAGGCGCTGCAAGACGCCTTGAGCCGTTTTTGCCATGATGGCCAGCTACGCCAGCAACTGCGGCAGGGCGCTGCCCAGGCCCGTAATGCGTTGAGCGACTGGCAGGCTGCGGGCGATAAGTTTGCCGTGGCGTTAACTGCGCGCAACGATTTTCCCGATTTGAACGCAGGCAGTCAGTTTGCGTCAGACTGGTTGGCGCTGCGTGAGGCGGCAGATGCCGTGTCCCGCAGCCAGCGCCTTGCAGCGCAAGCCAACGAGTGGCTGAACGTGCGCACTTCAGCGCCGCTGATAGCAGATCTTGGCTGTGGCCGGGGCAGTAATATGCGCTTTCTGGCGCCCCGCTTGGGTGGCCGTCAGCGCTGGAAATTGATCGATCACGACGCCCTTTTGTTAGCCCAGGCGCGGCAATGTTCCGCTGGGTTAAGCGATAGCCAAGGGCAGCCCGTTGCCGTTGAGACCCACTGCTTATCGTTGGAGCCGGTTGCCAATGTGCCGCTCGCCGATGCGCACTTGGTGACCGCATCGGCGCTGTTAGATCTGGTCTCCCAGCAGTGGATCGATACCTTGGTGGCCCGGATTGTCGGGCAGCAACAAGCGCTGCTGATAGCGCTTAGCGTGAACGGTGAATGGCACTTTATTGACCCTCAAGGCGGGCCGGTGCTGGATGACGAAGACCACTGGCTGCTGGCGCTGTTTCTGGCTCATCAGCAGCGCAATAAAGGCCTGGGCGACGCATTGGGCGGTCAGGCGCACCGGGCATTAGTCGCCGCTCTGGAGGCGGCTAATTATCGCGTTGAACAAGCTGAAACACCGTGGCAGCTCGCTGCGGGCAGTCAAGAGCAACTGCCATTAATGATGGCGCTGCTTGAAGGCTGGGCTGCCGCCGCCACCGAACAAGCTCCGCAAGCCGCGGCGCGCATTGCCACCTGGCTGCAACAGCGTCAGCAAGCGGTGGCCAATGGCGAGCAGGGCATTTGGGTGGGGCACTGTGACCTGCTTGCTATGCCTCAGGAAGAGGCGTAAGCCGATGAGACTTGCTGAGCGTTGGCATACTCGCCTGTCCAGTCCGTGGTTTCGCCGCGGGCTGGTTAGCGCTGCTCTGTTAGCGGCGGTGGCGCTGTGGGTTGAACCTCAGGCTGTCGTGGCGGAGGTACGGCGTTTCTCCGCCGAATGGGTCGTACTGGCGTTAGCCATCAGCACGCTTCAGATCATGCTCTGCGCCTGGCGCTGGCAGTTTACAGCGGGACTGATCGATGTGCCGCTGCGCTTTGCTTACGCCCTGCGTGAGTACTATCTGGCGCTACTGGTCAATCAACTGCTGCCCGGGGGGGTATTAGGCGACGCCGGACGGGCGCACCGCCATGCCACCCAAGCGCACTCTAAGGGGCGAGCCTGGCGAGCGGTGATTATTGAGCGCGCTTCAGGGCAGGTCGCCGTGGTCGTGCTTACGTTAACAGCGTTGCTGCTTTCACCGCTCTGGCATGCTGCGTTGGGAGGGGCATTGATCACCGCGGTGGGCTTAAGCGCATTAGCTGTGCTTGCGACGGTCATGGTCATTGGCTTGCTGCTGCGCCAGCGTTTTTGCCACTGGTTAGCAGGACTGCCGCACTGGTGCCAAGCCTTGGCTGGCGATGTAAGACGCGGTCTGTTGCGTCAAGGCGTGTGGCCCCAGCAATTGCTCTCGTCACTGGTGATTGTGCTTAGCTACGGTTTGGTTATGGTCTGTGCGGCTAGGGCGATTGGGGTTGCGTTACCGGCGCTGCAGGTGCTGGCACTGACACCGGTACTGCTGCTGGCCATGCTGATTCCTTTCTCGGTCGCTGGCTGGGGGCTACGTGAAGGCGCCGCTGCGGGTGTATGGGCGCTGGTCGGCCTGCCGCCCGCCCAGGGCGTGGCGGTGTCGTTGGCCTACGGCATGTTGGTGCTGTTGGCGAGTCTGCCGGGCATCTGGGTGGCGCTGAGTCGTCGCGAAAAAGCGCAGCCTTCAAGCGGTGGTATCCCGCAGTCGCAGGTCGAAGAGAGTGTCGTCACCACAGCGGAAAGTTCGCGAGGGCGGACGCAGCGCACTCTCAAGGGTCTCAATGGGCGTCATTTTCAGCCCTGGCCTGCCGGAGCCAATCAGCAGCGGGGCGACCAGCAGATGGAGTCGGTCAACGGCACCCGCCTCAATAAACTGAGACACCGTAATTCCGCCGCCCTCTATCAATATCCGCGGCAGGCCCTTCTCGGCCAGCAGGTTGACAACATCATGGGGGTTGAACTGCCCGCTGGCATTCAGCGGCAGTACGCAGCGTTCAACGTGGGCCAGGCTCGTCGTTGCCTGCAGCTCAGACCTTACGCCAGCCCCCACGATATGCAGCGTCGGGGCGCTATCGGTGTTCAGCAGCGCCAGGTCGCTGGGAATACGACCGCGTGGATCCAGCACCACCCGCGCCGGGTGAGTGCCGCTAACGTGGCGCACGGTCAACTGCGGGTTGTCGGCGCTGGCGGTACCCGCACCGACGACAACGGCATCGACCAGGGCGCGCAGGCGGTGCAAGTGAACCAGACTTTCATGGCCATTGATGTAGTGGGAGTGGCCGCTCTCCGTGGCGATGCGGCCATCCATGCTCTGTCCCAGTTGCGCCACTACCCAAGTCGGTCGACTAGCCAGCGGTGTCAGGCAGTCAAGCAACTCCCGCGCCTCAACGGTGACGCTTTGGGCTGTTTGCCACTCGCCGGTTGGCGTCAAGGTGATCGCGATATCGCAAGAGTGCCGATGACGCAACGCCAACAGCCATTCCCAGGCATCGGCCAGCGCAATCGTGTTGGCATTGAGTTCGGGCATGACGCCTCCGTGCTAAAAAATCCGTTTCATCATGCGGGCGCTATTGGGTCAAGAGCAAGCAGTTCAGGGCAACCATTAGTTCAGTTTAAAGCAAATAGCTCAGCGCAAGCGTGCGCCATCCCCCTTGTAAGGAAGCCAGGAGGCCTACATGTACCAGATTGAACGCGCTATTTTCGATATCCGTCGTGGATTGCCCGTGGTGGTGAATGCCGGTGAGCAACGTTTGCTCGTGCAGGCACTGGAAGGCAGTGATTCAGTCGAAGCGCTTGCCCTATTAGCGGGCGAGAGACCTTCGCTGGTGCTCACTCGTCACCGTCTGACGGCGATGGGTGTGAGCTTAACCGCTGAGGCCGCCAGCCTGCCGCTGCCAGCTCACATTAGCACCAATGAGTTGCATGGTTTGGCCACGTCAGAAACGCCCCCTCAACCTGCCGGTGGAGAGCTAAGCGGGCTAACGCCCGCAGGGCTAGCTGAACTAGGCGCCGTGACACTAATGCGCCGCGCCTTGCTGATCCCCGCAGCGCTGTGTGCCTTTGTTAGCGAAGAGGCCACCGCAGCGATTGAGCAGCAGTTGGCAGAAGGGCGCCTACTGCAAGTCAGCGCTGAAGACGCGGCCCAGTGCCTTGCCGGGGCGCCGGGTATGCTCAAGCGGGTGAGCGAAGCGAATATCCCCCTTGAGGATGCCGCCGACAGCCGCTTTGTGCTCTTCCGTGAGCCGGACGGTCTGCGCGAGCACGTTGCGGTGGTGATCGGCAAGCCGGAACGTTGGGAAAGCGCGGTGCCGCTACGCCTGCACTCGGCGTGTTTAACCGGCGACCTGTTTGGTAGTCTGCGCTGCGACTGTGGCGAACAGCTACGCAACGCCGTGTCGGATATTCAAACCATGGGGGGCGGCGTGCTGCTCTATTTGGCGCAAGAGGGCCGGGGCATTGGCTTAGCCAATAAGCTGCGTGCCTATACCTTGCAAGATGGTGGGCTGGATACCGTGGATGCGGATCAAGTGCTCGGTTTTGGTGATGACGAGCGCCAGTATGCCGTGGCGGTGGATATGCTCAACGCCCTCAATATCGATCAGGTACAGCTACTCACCAATAACCCGCTGAAGATAGAAGCGCTTCGCCAGGGCGGTATCGAGGTGGTCTCACGCCAAGCACTATATGGCAGCGTGACCGACCATAATCAGCGCTATCTGAATGCTAAAGCTACCCGCGGTGGACACTTGCTGGAAGACGTATTAAGCGGCCAGCGATGAACCTAATGGGGTGCTGGCTAAAGTTGCTTCCCGCTGGTTCAGTCATGTTAGTTGGCCAGCGGGGGCAGGTGTGCGGTTTCCGTCACCACGCTAGCCAACTGGCGGGCGTAGTGCTCCACGAGCCGTTTGCCTAATTCAGCGCTGGCGTGGCTGGCATCGCCAGCCACGCCTTGGGCGCTTAAGTCTTCCGCTAACCAGGAAAAGGCGGCAGCGCCTTCTGCGCTCACCAATGCACCACCTTCGGGGGCCGCAGGTGGAGTAGCTTGATAGTTCTCTAGCTGTACCAGCGTGGGTGCCAAATAGTGCATCATCGCGGTTTCGAGGAGCCCGCCATGCAAGCCGTAGCGGAGCTCTTCAGCGTCAATCGCGCCTTCCAGGGGCGGTAGCCGAGTATAGGTGGCTTTTACCACGCGCATGCGATACCGCCGTCGTAGGGTTAGCCCCGCCAAATCCATCACTGCCTTATTGCCTCCATGGCTGTTAAGCAGTACCAAACGACGAATGCCGGCGCGAGCTAAGCTGTCGCCGTAGGCCTCCAGGGTGGCAATCGCCAGCGGTGCGGGCAAGCTGAGCGTGCCTGGGAAACTGGTATGCTCATCGCTGGCGCCTACCGCAATCGAAGGCAGGCAGATAACATTTAAATGGGTATCAAGCATCTCCAGCATAGCGGTTTGCAGGCCTTCGCCAATCATCAAGTCAGTGGCTAAGGGGAGGTGCGTGCCGTGCTGCTCAATGGCGCCAAGCACCAGTACCGCGACCGGGTCACGTTGGGCGAATTCGGCTAACTGTGGAGCGGTGAGGGTTTGCCAGTGGTGAATCATTGCGTGACGTGCCTATGCCTATAGAGAGTTCAAATAGTGTGCGCAAAAATTAAAGCGAGTTAAGCAGTAGCGGATGGTCTGAGCGGCAGGCGTAGAGATCCCCGGATGGTAGGGCTTCGCCCCCTGCGCTGAGCCACTCGCTAAGCGCTTGCGGTGTTTGCCACTCTTCCCAGCGAAAATGGCGCTGCTCGCCCGCCACTACATTGTAGCGGTATTCGCCAAGACGGCTTAAGTGGTTAACGCACTCCTGGTTCACCTCCAGGGCGCCGGCGACAAACTCCACCGACAGCGCTGCCACTGGGCGGCTTAGTCCTGCCAGAACCTCGGCCTCAAAGCCTTCAACGTCAATTTTGATAAAGCTGGGCTCGCCATACTCATCAATTAACGCATCCAGCGTAGTCACCGGTACTCGCAGCCGTTGCTCCCAGCGTACCTGGCTAAAACCTGCGTTGCGTTCGCCAATTTGCTCCCGCCACTCGGTGGCCAGAGTAGAGAGGGTCGGGTTGCCGGGGCTGATAGCGATCTCGGCAAAGCCGCTTGCTGGGCCAGCTGCCATTGGCAGCAGATTAATAGTCGTTGGTTTCACTAGGCGTTTAAACCACTTGGCGAGGTCGGGCTGGGGCTCCAGCGCCACCACTCTGGCGCCCAGCGCATGGAAAGCCGCGCTACGGTCACCTAAATGCGCACCAATATCAAAAGCAACACTACCGGGTTGAATGAAAGGCTTATAGAGGCGTTGGAGGCCTCGCTGGCGCCCTGGCCGCCAGTAAATAAATAGCGAGCGGGCAAGCCCACCCGCGCTGCGCAGTCGTTGTAGCCCCATGTGCCGCATTAGTTAAGCTCTCTGAATGGACGTGCCTTGATCCAGACAGGCGCTGGCGATATAAGTTTTGCTTGATAAGGGCTACTCTTCATCGGGATACCACACGTAATTCCAGGTTTCGCTAACGGGTTCGCCATTTAAGGTGAGCCTTAGGCGCACATCGCTGGGTTGTTCGCTCGCGGGTAGCCGGAAGCTCGCCCGCCAGCCGTCGTTGGGCAGCGGAGTGACCTGGGGGAGCAGAACCTCACCGTGTTGGGAGCTGATATCGAGCTCGACGGGCTGGTCGGCGGTAATATCCGCTAACGCGCCGCCCTGAAAATCGACGATAAATTGGCGCTGCTCCAGCGAGGAAGAGTCCGCTTGCCCCGGCACGCCCGCGCGGCCATGGCGAGTACGAATGGCGCGGCCAAGGTTGTGTGCGTCAGGCTGAGTATTCAAGGTGTGAGTGAGATAGTGCAGGCGGCGGGATTCGCCTGCATCCAGCGTATCGTCTGCCACCCAGTAGGCGACAATGTTGTCGTGGGTCTCGTCGGGAGTGGGGATTTCGACAAGTTCCACATGACCCGGCCCCCACTCATCCAGCGGCACAACCCACTGGCTGGGGCGGCGGTGGTACTGGGCTTCGACGTCCAAGTAGCGATTGAAGTCACGCTCACGTTGCATTAACCCGAAACCCTCAGGGGAGTCGTCTACAAAGGTGGAGGTATGCAGGTAGGAGGGATTACTCAGCGGGCGCCAGATCCACTCGCCGCTGCCAGTGTGCATCAGCAGACCGTCGGAGTCGTGCACCTGGGGGCGAAAATCGTCTGGCCGCTCGTGGCTTGCTTCACCGAAAGTGAACATGCTGGTGAGCGGAGCGACGCCCAGCTTGGCGATATCTTCGCGGGCAAACAGCTCCGCTTCGACCTCGACTTGGGTATTCTCCCCAGGCTGGATAACAAACCGATAGGCACCGCTGACCGAGGGGCTGTCCATTAACGCCAGTAGCTCAATCTGTTCAGCATCCGCGTCGGGTTTATAGAGCCAAAACTCACGAAATGCCGGGAATTCTTCGCCATCAGGGGAAGCGGTATCGATCGCTAGCCCTCGGGTGGAGAGTCCGTACGCCTGGTCACGCCCCACAATGCGGAAGTAGCTGGCACCCAGAAACACAGCAAACTCATCGTCGTATTGATCGCTATTAAGGGGGTAGTGGAGACGAAAGCCCGCATGGCCGCTGCCGGTAAGGTCTTGCTCTTTGAGCGCTGCGGCATTGCCATCATAAGTGTAGTCTGCTGCAGAGAAGGGCAGGGGTGTTGCCGTATCGTTGTCGATAACGTTCAAGGCAATCGGGGTTTGGAAAAGAAAGCCGCTGTGAAATAGCTGTAGGCTAAAAGGACTCTCGTTTTTCCAGTAGGCATGTTCGGGGTCAAAGCGAATCTGCCGGTAGGTATCGTAGTCGAGCTCGCGCAATACCTCAGGTAAGCTCTCTTCCGGGGCTTGGTAAGCCTCTTCAGCAAGCTGCTGTGCGCGCTCAATGACCTTACTGAAATGCACATCGTCTTCAGCCAACGCAGGCACGGCGAGCATAGAGCCAATTAGCACGATCCATTTGCCAGTCCGCCCCTTGGCAACAGGCCTGCTAAAAAACGGTCTTCTACCAACACATTTACAACCCATGGACGAAATCCTTTCTGGTGAAGGCCTGCAAAACGCGTGGGCCTTATGCCAAGCAAAGCGTGAAGTCTTTACACAATAACTATACGATAAAATATGACAGTACATGATTATTGTGTTTTTCAGCAGCCTTATTCCTTGCTCTTGTGTCTTGTGATTGGGTACGCCCTCTCTTCAAGAGAGGGCGCTGGCAGGTTATGAGTGACATTGTAAGCAAGGGTAGTCCCAGATGAGAGTGCGATGAGTCGATTATTACTACTGTTTCTAGCGCTGAATTTCTTACTCATTGCACCGCTCTGGTGGCGTTTTGGCGAGGTTGGCACCCATTTGCTCGCTTGGGAGGCACTTATCATTGCGCCGCTCATGCTGCTGCTCCCTGTTGGCCCAACGCGCCGTGTAGTGGCTGTTGGAGTCGTCAGTTGGGTGATCCTCGCAACTGCCGTCAATTTAGGCACTGCCGCCACCCAAATGGCCTTTGCCCGGTCGCTCAATCTCTATCTTGATGTACCTCTGCTGCGCTCAATTTATCACTTGTTAGTAGGTAATGTAGGTCAACTGTTGGCAGTTTGCGCAATGCTGGCGGGGGTTGCCTCGTTGTTCGCCATCACACTGATTTTAGTGCGCCTGCTGCTGCCCCCTGTCGCCTACTCTGTTAAGCGCCTGCCTGGTGTGTTGGCATTAACGCTGCTAGTCATTGCCACTAGCAGTGCAGCGCTTGAGCTTAGTGGGATCCGGCTAGTGGATAGTGCTCGTTTACCGATGGTGAACACGACACGCTTTCAGTGGCAGCAAATAACCGATACCCACGCCGCTCGCCTCGCCTTTACAGCACAGTTGGCGTCAGCCCCATTGGAGGCTAGGCAGCTACCGGGGCTGGAGGGGCGTAATGTACTGCTCACCTTTATTGAGTCCTACGGTATCTCGGCGCTGGAAAATCCACGTTACTCCGGCGTTCTGCTACCTACGCTAGCCGAAATGCAGCAGCGGTTAGAGGCGCGAGACCTCCATGTGGTTTCTGGTATGTTGACAGCGCCTATTCGCGGTGGGCAGTCTTGGCTGGCTCACGCGACGACCCTCAGTGGGCGGTGGATCGACAATCAGTTGTGGTATCGGTTGATGCTAGACAGCGGCCACGCCACTTTGATCGATGATTTTCGTGCCACCGGTCAGCGCACCCTGAGTGTAATGCCCGCGATTACCCTGGCCTGGCCGGAAGGCGAGGCCTATGGCTTTGATGAGATCGCCGCAGCGAAAGATATCGCCTATTCCGGGCCTGCTCTCAACTGGGTCACCATGCCGGATCAGTTTACCCTCGATTATACCCAACGCTACTTGCTGGGCGAGACGCCAGTGTTTGCTCAGTTAGCGCTAATCTCCAGTCATGCACCCTGGACGCCGATTCTGCCGGTATTGGAGGATTGGTCATCGATTGGCGATGGGCGTATTTTTGCCCCCTGGGAGAGTGCTGGTGACCCACCAGAAGTGCTGTGGCAGGAGATTGAGCGCATTCGCGATCACTACGCTTGGTCAGTGGAGTACGCTGTAAAAGTCACCGGGCGGTGGGCCGAGCGCGTAGTGGATGATAATACCTTAATGATTGTGCTGGGTGACCATCAGGCCGCGCCACTGATTACCGGCGACGATGCCAGCGCTGCAGTGCCGGTGCATATTATTAGCGGTGACCCTGAACTGTTGGTGCCTTTTATAGAGCGTGGCTTTGTTCCCGGTACGCTGCCTACCCTCGAAGAGGCGAGCAGTGCGCCCAGGATGAGCCAACTTCGCCACTGGCTGCAGGCCGACTTTGGAGAGTTATAGGTTGGCCTAGGCACGGGTTCGGCAGCAGGGGTAGCCTCTGAGAAAAGAGAGTTCTCTGATTCAAGGACAACGACAAGGACGCAGCAATGATTCAGCCTGTGATTTTAAGTGGGGGCAGCGGCACGCGATTATGGCCGCTTTCCAGGGAGCAGATGCCGAAACAGTTTTTATGTTTAACCTCTTCCCAGAGTCTGCTCCAACAAACCCTAACCCGCCTAGCCGGGTTAACCGATGCAGCGCCAATGGTGATGGGCCATCATAGCCACCGCTTTTTAATGGCTGAGCAGCTGCGCGAAATGGATCAAACCGCTACCCTGGTGCTTGAGCCTGAGGGACGTAATACCGCCCCGGCAATTGCTTGTGCGGCGCTGTTGGCGCGTCACGCTGGCGATGATCCGCTGTTGCTAGTGCTCCCGGCAGATCATGTGATCGGCGATGTCCAGGCGTTTCAACACAGCGTTTCACTGGCCCTACCGTTAGCCGAAGCAGGCTACCTCGTTACCTTCGGCGTTGTACCTACACAGCCTGAAACGGGTTACGGCTATATTGCCTGTGGCGAGCCGCTGGAAGGTGGTCATCACCTTGCCGCTTTTATTGAAAAACCGGACGCCCAGCGTGCTGCAGCGTTAGTCGAAAGCGGCGATTATCTGTGGAACAGCGGTATGTTTCTGTTGCGCGCCTCGACTTATTTAGGCCAGCTCAAGCGGTTACAACCAACGATGCTGGAGGCTTGTGAGGAGGCGGTTGGTGGGGCGCGGCGAGACTTGGATTTTCTACGCTTGGGCGAAGTGGCATTTCGGCGCTGCCCGGCTGACTCGATTGATTACGCGGTGATGGAGCAGTGTGATCGCGCTGCTGTAGTGCCTCTGGCAGCCGATTGGAGCGACATCGGCAGTTTTGATGCGCTATGGGCAACCGTTACGCCTGACGCTGCGGGCAATGCCACCAAAGGCGATACCTGGCTGACCAATACGCAGGATTCGTTGGTGTTTGGCGAACATCGTCTGGTAGCCACACTGGGTGTGAATAATCTGATTGTCGTGGAGACCTCGGATTGCGTGCTGGTTGCCCACCGCAGTCAGGCGCAACAAGTAAAGCAGCTGGTGACATCGCTTACCCAAGCGGGCCGCACCGAACCCTGCACGGCGGCCCAGGTACAGCGCCCCTGGGGCAGCTTTCAAGCGATGGACAGCGGCGAGCGTTATCAGGTCAAACGTATTACCGTGAAACCTGGCGGGCGGCTATCGCTGCAGCGCCATCATCACCGGGCTGAGCACTGGATCGTGGTAAGGGGAACTGCGCAGGTAACGCTTGAAGAGCGCCGCTTTTTGGTAACTGAAAATCAATCCACCTATATCCCTATTGGGGCACTGCATCGGCTGGAAAACACCGGAAAAATTCCCCTTGAACTGATCGAGGTGCAGTCGGGGAGCTATCTGGGCGAAGACGATATTGAGCGTCTGGATGATGTTTACGCCCGTGATAGCAATGAGTGAAGGACGGAATAAGTCGCGGCTTACCAAAGCCAGCTATTAGGACGTGCCGGCGTTAGCCCTTTGCGCACATCGGCCCAGCCGAGCACGCATCGTACACCCAGCCATACCGCTAACAGTGGCCAGAGCAGGGTGCCCACTATCACAAGGCTGAGCAGGAAGGCGATGGAGGCATACAGGGTGCCGATCCAGAAGGTGCGGGTCAGGTAACGATAGTGCTGCTGCAGCCATGGTGCCGCTTCTTTACGATAAACATAGGCAATAATTACGCCAATCAACAGAGTGGTATTGGCTGTGACGATACCTGCCAAGTAGAGTGCGTAAATAATCTGTGGCGCGCGTCTGTCATCGCGCTTTACAGGGGGCTGTGTCATCAGTGCTCTCTTTTTCAGCCTAATAAAGGCGATAGTCGCGGAAATTGGCTAGATTTTGCTGCTCCTGTACTACTTTGCGGTAGCGTTTGTACTCCCATTGATACTGTGCCGGTTCCAAGGCAATTGCACTTTCGACACTCGCATTGACACCCGTGGCAGACTGCACATCCTCGTCGCTATAGACCCGCTCGTCGGCATCCAGAAAGTGAATCTCAAATCCTTTGCCAGGCACACGTAGTGCAACGCCTGTGACAACACGCGCCTGAGTCCGAGCAACTAGTTTGGGTAGCAGGGTGGCGGTATAGGCCTCTCGGCCAAAGAAGGGGGCAAAAACGCCGCTGCCCCAATCGGGCTCTTGGTCGGGCAGTATGCCAATCGCTTCGCTGCGTTTAAGCGCTTTAAGCAGCGCCGCCACACCGCGAGGATTGGTGGGCACTAAACTTGCCCCCATGCGCTCACGGCCATGACGAATGACCGGGTCGAGGGCGTTGATCTTGGGGGGCTCGTACATAGCGGTAAAGGGAAAGTGACTCGAAAGCCAGAAGTTGAGCACTTCCCAGTTACCGAAGTGGGGGGCAAGCACAATCACGCCGCGGCCTTCGGTACGGGCGCTATCGAGCTTATCGCGTCCGTGCACCGCTAAAATGCTGCTCTCTACCCTGTCAGGTTCCGCCATCCAGGCGTGGCCCAGTTCCAGCATGGTCGCTGTTGAGTGGCGTAAACTTTGCTGACCAAGCGTTTTACGTTCAGCAACGGACAGGTTTGGGTAGACAGCCGCTAAGTTGCGATCGGTTATCCAGCGCTCACGCTTATTAAAGCGGTAAACCAGAGGGCCGAGCGCCGAAGCAGTACGCCATAGGCGCGCAAGCGGCCAGCGTGACAGTTGACGCCATAGCCAACTGATCGCGCTGGCTTTGGAAAAGCGTCTAACGTTTTGAGCCCCCTGTGGCGCCATCGTTAAATCAACCAAGTATCTACATTGGAAGGTGCGCGCTTCTCTTGCAGCCCTTTGAAACCTTTAACACAGCGAATAATGAACCACACGGCTAGCGCCAGCAACAGCGGGAAACCGATCACCGCAAAGAGCAATATCGAGAAAATAATGCCGTATATCAACCCTATCCAGAAGGTGCGGATCTGGTAGCGGTAGTGCTCGTCCAGCCATACCGGGCCTTTGCCCTTATAGACATAGGCAATGACCACACCAATAATCGACGTAAAGCCAAGGATAAAACTGGCCAGATAGAGGGCATAAATAACCATGGCCATGGTGGTGTCGGGCTGGGAGTTCTGCTCTCCGTTGACGACTTGGCCGTCGAGTGGGGATTCTCTTTCGTTATCTAGCATAACGTTTCCTTTGATCGATCTGTATAAATACTGAAGTGGGTGATGATGCCAAGTACACATCAGTGCGCGCTGTTTAAGCGCGGCATATGATACCTTGATTCATTAGACTTAGCATTAGCGCGAAGTCGGTCGGCAAACCTCTAGCAGATTACCGTCCGGGTCACGTAGGTAGATCGACTCAATCGGGCCATTGGCACCTTGGCGGGCCACGGGGCCAAGCTCCACGTCAATCGCCAGCGCATCTAAATGCTGCTTGAACTCGTTCAGCGGCAGTTGGCAGCGCAGGCACAAATCCAGGCTGCCAGGCGTAGGCGTTGCTGAAATGGGGGCAATGTCAGTATCGGTCTGATGCAGGCGTAGTGCCGTATCCCCAAGCATCAAATCGACCCTTTGAGCATCGCGATAGCGTACGTCTAAGCCCAAAACCCGCGAGTAAAAATCCACTGCACGACTAATGTCGGTCACGGTAACAACAAGATGATCCAGACCTGATAGCATGCCACCTTCCTTAATACATAACGTTAAGCCAGAGAATACAATGATGCGCCGCTGTCCGCTCTGCGCTGAATCCACGACTGCGCTCTACCACCGGGCTCGGCGTCGTGACTACTACCAGTGTGCCACGTGCAAGCTGGTATTTGTCCCCCCTGAGCAGCATTTGAGTGCTGCTGAAGAAAAGGCTGAATACGATAAGCATCAAAACTCGCCGCATGATACGGGATATCGACGCTTTTTAGGGCGTTTATTTACCCCGCTATTAGCCAAGCTATCATCCCATGCTCGCGGGCTTGATTTTGGTTCAGGGCCGGGGCCGACGCTGTCGGTTATGTTTGCCGAGCAGGGTCACCCGATGACTATTTACGACCCCTTTTACGCTCCCGATGCCTCAGCGTTGACACAAAAATATGATTTTATCACTGCTACAGAAGTCGTTGAGCACTTGTCACAGCCTGGCCAGGTGTTTGCGCAGTTGATGAACCAGCTCGCCCCAGGTGGTTATCTGGGATTAATGACCAAACGCGTCACTTCGCCAGAAGCGTTTGCCTGCTGGCACTATATTAGCGACCCCACGCATATCAGCTTTTTTAGTGAGGAGACCTTCCGTTGGTGGGCGCAAAAGAATAGTTTAGTAGTGGAATTTCCTGGGCCAGACACGGTTATTCTACACAAAACGCTAACGTGAATAATTGTAACGTTAGAAAAGCATTGACTTTGCCCGCTTGAGGGCAATAATTGCGCGCCGCTATCCCGGCCTGACTCGACGTGCCAGATGAGATACCGGTTTCTGTGAACACATTCATCAGCGTTTTCACGCCTGTTTTCAGCCCCTGTTTTTCACTACTTTTAGGCAAGACGAGGTTTTCATGTCGCGGCAACTGCTAGCCATGGCGCTGGCGCCCCTGTTAGGGCTCTTTATTCTCGGGATTGGCAACGGTTTTCTCGCCACCCTAATTACCGTGCGTCTGGATGCTGCCGGTGAGTCCGCCACGGTCATCGGTATTGTGTCGTCCGCTTACTTTATCGGTTTAGCGTTAGGCGCCATGGTGAATGATCGCCTGTTGCTACGCATTGGCCATATTCGCGCCTACGGCAGTTTTGCCTCATTAGTTGCCGTCACGGTGTTGCTCCAGGGCTTGTTCTTCGACCCCTGGGCCTGGTTTGTACTGCGTCTCATTGGCGGCTGGGCCACGGTGGGGGTGTATCTGGTCATTGAAAGCTGGCTGCTCACATCGGGCGACCAAAAGGTTCGTGGCCGCCTGCTGGCGCTGTATATGATTTCGCTCTATGCCGCTGGGGTACTGGGGCAACTGCTGCTAGGCGTGACCAATGCTATGGGCGTCACCGCGCCCTTTATGGTGATTGGGCTACTAGCCTCGCTCTCAGTGCTGCCCATGGCGATGATTCCCCGTGTATCACCGATTATGGAGCATGCCGAGCCGCTTCCCCCGCACCGTTTGATCACGCTGACGCCTACCGGCGTGATGGGTAGCTTAGGCTCCGGGATGGTTGTCGCAGCGGCGTATACCCTGTTGCCGCTTTATCTGCAGCGCATTGGTATGAGTGTCAGCCAGGTGGGGCAGATGATGGCGGTAGTGATTATGGGGGCAATGTTGCTGCAGTACCCGATTGGTCGCTGGTCGGATCGCCATGACCGACAGATGGTACTGATCGGTATTAGTGGTTTCTGTGTGCTGATCTCGGCGGCGATGCTATGGCTACCGCTCTCTACGCCGCTGCTGGCGCTGCTGCTGTTCTTGCTTGGCGGTGGGGTATTTGCCCTCTACCCGGTGGCGGTGAGTCACGCCGCTGACCGCGCCCCAGCAGGGGCGCTGGTGCGCATGAGCCAGGGCCTGTTGCTGATCAACTCGATTGGCGCCACCATCAGCCCCCTTATGATCTCCCCGGTGATGACCGCCATGGGCGATGCGGGCCTGTTCTGGGCTTTCGGCTCACTAAGCCTATTCTTCTTAGTGTTCTTCTCCTGGCGGCGTAGCGTGCGCCCAGCGCCGGTGCCCGTGGCGCCCTTTACCCCGACTACGCCCATGACCGCTGCTGGTGCCGAGCTAGTGGTCACCGAAGAGTTGATTCAGGGGGCGTTGGAGCACGAGCATTTGGAGGATCTCTCCGATGCCGTATGGGATGTGGATGCCGCCGAACCGGTGGTAGGGCCGCCCGCGGAAGATGAAAGCCATATCACTTACTATGATGATGTGGAGCAAGTAAATAAGCGAAATTAAAACGGAGCAGAGACGTTGCTGATAACGGGTGATACCTTGGGCTAATGGTGTAGGTGAGAGAGTATTACTACTATCTAGGGCATGCTTTCAAACAATTGTTTAAATTTTCAGCCCGAGGTTCGCCATGAATGTTTACGCCGCACCGGTACGCGATTTGCGCTTTGTGCTCGAAGAGCTATTAGCGCACCGCTCGCTCAGCCTGCCGGGCTTTGAAGAAGCCACGCCCGACTTGGTCGAAGCGGTACTCGAAGAGGCCGCCAAACTGGCCGGTGACGTATGGGGGCCGCTTAATAAAGTTGGCGATCAGCAAGGCGCCAAGCGCCACACCGACGGCAGCGTGACCACGCCTGAGGGCTTCGCGGCGGCTTACCAGGCGTATGTCGACGGCGGCTGGAACGGTATTGGCGTTTCAGAGGCTCTAGGTGGCCAGAACCTGCCGGAAGTGGTAGCCAGCGCGGTGCAGGAGATGCTTCACGGTGCCAATATGGCGCTGGGGCTCTGCCCTATGCTAACGGCCGGGGCCATTGAGGCGCTGGCCCATCACGGCAGCGATGCACTCAAAGCGACTTACTTGCCCAAACTGGTGGAAGGCACCTGGACGGGCACCATGAACCTGACCGAATCCCAAGCGGGATCGGATCTCTCCCAAGTGCGCACCCGCGCCGTGCCTGAAAATGATCACTACCGCATCAGCGGCCAGAAGATCTATATCACCTGGGGCGAACACGACGCTGCGGAAAATATTATTCATCTAGTCCTTGCCCGTAAGCCCGACGCGCCAGCAGGCAATAAGGGTATTTCATTGTTTTTAGTGCCCAAGTTCATGGTTAATGAAGATGGCTCTTTGGGCGAGCGCAATGATGTCACCTGCGCCTCCATTGAGCATAAGTTGGGTATTCATGGTTCACCTACCTGCACTTTAAGCTTTGGCGAGAATGGCGGCGCTGTTGGCTATTTGGTTGGTGAAGAGGGGCGTGGTCTTAACCATATGTTCACCATGATGAATGAGGCGCGTCACAAAGTGGGCATTCAGGGCATTGGCGTAGCCGAGCGCGCCTGCCAGCACGCCTTTGCTTACGCTTTGGAGCGCACCCAGGGCCGTTCCCCCAAAGCACGGGGCGGTGAGAATTGTACTATTAGCGACCACTTGGATGTGCGCCGTATGCTGCTCTCCATGCGTTCACGTACCGATGCGCTGCGCGCCCTGGCGCTTTACTGCGCCGCCGAGTTGGATACTGCCCGCCACGCTGAAAGTAACGATGCCCGCCAAACTGCCCAGGCTCGTGCGGATATTCTGATTCCGGTGATCAAAAGCTTCTCTACTGATCAGGCAGTGGATATCGCCTCCATGGGCATTCAGGTACACGGTGGGATGGGCTATGTGGAAGAGACCGGTGCTGCCCAACTGCTGCGCGATGCACGCATTGCGCCGATTTACGAAGGTACTAACGGCATTCAGGCGCTCGATTTGGCGGGGCGTAAACTCCAGCGAGACAACGGCGAAGCGCTCACCATGCTGCTGCATGACGTTGCTGCTACCGTGGAGCAGCTCAACGCCGACCCTGCCCTGAAAGCGTTGGGCAGTGGTTTGGCCGCAGGGCTTGAAGATCTAAAAGCTGCCCAAGTGCTGGTGCTTGAGCAAGGGCGCGACCCTGAAACCGGCCCAGACGCAGTGCAGGCTTACGCTACGCCGTTCCTTAACTTGGCGGGGCATGTGCTGTGCGCTTGGCAGATGGGCCAGGCGGCGCTTAGTGCACAGGCAGCCCTTAACAACGGGAGTAATGATTCCTTCTATACTGCCAAGATGCGCAGCGCCGAATTCGCAATTACTCAATGGCTGCCGGTAGGCCGCGCACAGCGCGCGGTGATAGAGGCAGGGATGCAGTGTTTAAGCGAGTTTGAGGTTTATTAACGCAAATAGTTAGCTTCGCACCGCCGCCCCTTGAGGCGGCGGTGCTGTTTCTACACCGTCAAAACAGTTATTTAAAACAATCATTTAAAACGATTTTCAAAAAAGTTTTTAAAAAGGTTTTTAAAACCAATGCTTTCAGACTGTTCTTAAAACAAATTCAACAACACGCTTAATAATAAAACCAGGAGCCGACCATGACCGCTATCTTTGAGCAAGGCTTGCCCAAAACCGCTGCCAACCACGTGCCGCTTTCCCCGCTGACCTTTATCGAGCGCTCGGCGTCGATCTATCCTGACTACCCTGCGGTGGTTCATGGCAGCACGCGGCGTACCTGGGGAGAGACCTGGTCACGCTGCCGCCAGCTTGCCTCGGCGCTCGAAAAGCGCGGTATTCAGCCGGGCCAGACCGTGGCAGCAATGCTGCCCAATATCCCCGCCATGTTTGAGGCACACTTCGGTATACCGCTCGCAGGCTGCGTATTGAACACCCTGAATATTCGCCTGGATGCCGAGGCGATCAGCTATATGCTGGAGCACGGCGAGGCGAAAGCTATTCTGGTCGACCCTGAGTTTGCCGAGGTCATCCAACAAGCGGTGGCTAAGCTAGAACACAAGCCGCTGATCATTGATGTGGCTGATAGTGAGTTTCTTGGCGACACCCAGGGCATTGGAGAAATTGAGTACGAGGCGCTGCTTAATGAGGGCAGCGCTGACTTCGCCTATCAACTGCCAGCCGATGAGTGGGATGCAATCTCGCTCAACTACACCTCCGGCACCACCGGCAAGCCCAAAGGCGTGGTTTATCACCATCGAGGCGCTTATCTCAATGCGGTGAGTAACATTATGGAGTGGGCGATGCCCCATCATCCCATCTACCTGTGGACACTGCCGATGTTCCACTGTAACGGCTGGTGCTTCCCCTGGACGATTGCTGCCAACGCCGGGGTGAACGTTTGCCTTCGCCGCGTCGATCCTAAAAAGATTATGCAGCTAATTGCCGAGGAGAAGGTCACTCACTTCAGCGGGGCGCCGATCATTCTTAATGGGTTGGTGAACCTGCCCGCTGAAGATAAATGTGAGTTCGATCACCCGGTGAAAGTGACCACCGCCGGTGCTGCGCCGCCTGCCTCGGTGATTGCCGGGGTCGAGACGCTGGGTATTGAAGTGACCCATGTGTATGGCCTGACTGAAGTGTATGGGCCGGTGACCGTATGTGCCTGGCGTGAAGCCTGGGATGAGTTGCCGCTGGAAGCCCGGGCCAAAATCAAAGCCCGCCAGGGGGTGCGCTACCACATGCTCGAAGCATTGTGTGTGGCCGACCCGCTTACTCTGGAGCCGGTACCCAAAGATGGCCAGACCATCGGTGAGATACTGATGCGCGGTAACAATGTCATGAAGGGCTATTTAAAGAACCCAGAGGCCACCGAACAGGCGTTAGAGGGTGGCTGGTACCACACCGGCGACCTTGCCGTATGGCACCCGGATGGCTACATCGAGATTAAGGATCGTTCCAAAGATATCATCATCTCCGGTGGTGAAAATATCTCCACCATCGAAGTGGAAGACGCTATTTATGGCCACCCAGCGGTCGAAGAGGCGGCGGTCGTGGCGAAGCCCGACGAGAAGTGGGGGGAGACACCCTGTGCCTTTGTGAAACTCAAAGTGGGGTACGGAGAAGTCACCGAGGCCGATATTATCGCCCACTGTCGCGAGCATCTGGCGGGCTACAAAGTGCCCAAAACAGTCATATTCAGCGAACTTCCCAAAACTTCAACGGGCAAGATCCAAAAATTCGTGCTGCGTGAAGAAGCGCGTAACCATTCAAGCTAGTAAGGACTTAGGAACATGAGTAACAAACTAATCGGTGTGGTAGGCGCTGGCACCATGGGGCAGGGGATCGCCCAAGTGGTGGTCGGCAGTGGCTTTGACGTTTGCCTTTACGATGTGGCTGATGAGCAGCTTAGCCGTGCCCAGGCGAATATTGATAAAGGGTTGAGCAAGCTAGTCGCTAAAGAAAAAATCAGCGAAGCGGATAAAAGCGCTGCATTAGCGCGCCTTTCTACCACCACCGCGCTTGGTGCGTTGAGTGGCTGTGGCGTGATTATTGAAGCCGCCCCTGAACAGCCTGAACTGAAAGAGAAGCTGTTCCGCGATTTAAGTCACTTGAGCAACGATACCATCTTGGCCTCGAACACCTCGTCGCTGTCGCTAACCCGCTTAGCGGCGGTGTGTGAACACCCTGAGCGCGTGGTGGGTATGCACTTTTTTAATCCGGTGCCGGTGCTCAAGCTGGTCGAAGTCATTCGCGCCGAACAGACCTCGGATGCGACCGTTGCCGAGATTGAAATGCTCGCAAAGGCACTGGGTAAAACCGCCGTACCGGTAGGTGATGCGCCGGGCTTTGCGGTAAATCGCCTGCTAGTGCCCATGATCAATGAGGCAGCGTTTATCGTGCAGGAGGGCACCGCAACGCCGGAAGCAGTTGATAACGCTATGAAACTAGGCGCGGCTCACCCCATGGGCCCGCTAGCTCTGGCGGATCTGATTGGGCTGGATGTTTGCTTGGCAATCATGGAAGTGCTTCAAGAGGGCTTTGGCGATCCGAAATACCGTCCCTGCCCTCTGCTCAAACGCATGGTCGCCGCTGGCTATCTAGGCCGTAAAAGTGGTCGCGGTTTCTACTCTTACGATTAGCTTGCGCTGAACAAAAGAGCGCGGCAGAAAGAAGTCATTGCTACTCAACCAAGCGTTCGCTAGGGTTGAGTGGTGTTCACTTTCATATTCCATAACAAATCAAATAAGGAGTCCGCCATGAGCGAAGCAGTGATTGAGAAAGTTGATAACGATGGGTTGGTACGACTGACCATTAATCGTCCTAAAGCGCTGAATGCCCTGAACAGCGAAGTGCTTGCCGCGCTGGAAGCGCAGTTGGTAGAGCTTGAGTCCCACCCCACGCTACGCGGCGTAGTGATTACCGGCGCGGGCGAGAAATCCTTCGTGGCGGGTGCTGATATCACCGAAATGCGTGACAAATCACCCGAAGAGGCGAGGGCCTTCGCCAGCCAAGCGCTACGCACCATTAAACGCCTAGAGACACTGCCCGTGCCGGTGGTCGCGCTGGTGAACGGGTTTTGCCTTGGCGGCGGCTGCGAACTGGCGTTGGCCTGCGACTGGGCGGTAGCCAGTGACAACGCAGTGTTTGGGCAACCGGAAGTATTGCTGGGCGTCATTCCCGGCTTTGGCGGCACCCAACGTCTGCCGCGCCGCGTTGGGCCTGCGATGGCAATTGATCTGGTGACCACCGGGCGCAAAATTGACGCCCAAGAAGCGCTGCGTATTGGTTTGGTGAACCGGGTAATGCCGCAAGCAGAGCTAGAAAACTACGTTGAAGAGTTAACCAAACAGCTTAAAGGCAACGGCCCGCAGTCAGTGCGCGGTGCTAAGCAGGCGGTTCACGACGGGATGGATCAAGACCTAGACAGCGCGCTGGCGCTTGAAACCAGCCTGTTTGCCTTCTGCTTTGCCGGTGACGAGCAGAAAGAGGGCATGGCAGCGTTTGTCGAGAAGCGTAAAGCTAACTTCTAGGTTTTTATTAATTACCGTTTTATTCGTTCCAGTTTGGCTTATTTAGGGGGTGGCGCTTGCGTCATCCCCGTTTTATTCTCAAAGACTTCCTACCACTCATCTTTTCGGAATTGCCACGATGCAATGGGCCGCGTTTATCCTCGCCGCGCTGGGTTTTGCCTATCTTCCTGGGCCTGCGATGCTGTATACCGCAGCGCAAACCCTGGGGCGCGGCCGACGAGCAGGGTGGTTAGCGGTGATGGGTGTGCACATGGGCTGCTACGTTCATGTGGTGGCGGCCGCGTTGGGCTTGGCGCTGCTGTTTGCAGCGATTCCGCCTGCCTATATCGCCATGAAGATCATCGGTGGGCTCTATCTGCTCTGGATGGGGCTGCGGCTATGGCAACAGGGCATTCGTGCCCATGGCGATGAGGAACCGCTGGCCACCACTAAACGCGTTCTGCGCGATAGTTTTCTAGTGGAAGTGCTCAACCCTAAAACAGCGCTCTTCTTTGTCGCCTTTTTACCTCAGTTTGTGCAGCCCGAGAGCGCGATGCCGGTGGCTTGGCAACTGCTTTGGCTGGGTATTGCCACCAATCTACTGTTCTCCTCTGCGGATGTCGTGGTGGTGCTGCTTGCAAGCCCGCTGCGGGCGTGGCTACAAAAGTCCCAAGGCTCATCTCGCCTCATTCAGCGCATAGGCGGTAGTGTATTGATGGGATTAGGCGGTAACACGCTGGCTCAAGCGGCGCGTTAAAGATGCCTGCCCATATAGGCGAATTGTGTATCCTCATATTAAGGAGCGTTGCATGTTTGAGTTGTATATTGCCAACAAGAATTACTCGTCTTGGTCGCTGCGCCCTTGGGTGCTGATGAAAGCGCTGGAGATTCCGTTTAATGAGCATCTAATGCCCTTTGAAGGGGGCACCGGTGCAAGCCACGACACCTTTATTCGCTTTTCCCCCTCTGGCTTAGTGCCGTGTTTAGTGGATGACGATTTGGCTGTGTGGGACTCCCTGGCGATAGTGGAGTATCTAGCCGAACGGCACACCAATGTTTGGCCTAGTGATAAGAGCGCACGTGCCTGGGCACGCTCTGCAACCGCAGAGATGCACAGCGGCTTTGGTGCGCTGCGCGACGAGTGTCCAATGAATTGCGGTATGCGGGTGGCATTGGATAGCGTATCGGCCAAGCTCAAAGCGGATGTGGCGCGTTTGGATATACTTTGGCAGCAGGGGCTGGAGCGCTTTGGCGGGCCGTATTTAGCAGGCAAGTACTTTACTGCGGTCGATGCGTTTTATGCGCCCGTAGCGTTTCGCGTGCAGACATTCAACTTATCGCTCAGCGACGCGTCCCAAGCGTATGTTGAACACCTATTAGCGCTGCCCGCTATGAACGCGTGGTATCAAGCGGCGCTTGAAGAGCCATGGCGTGAGTCCATGCACGAAGCCGATACGCTGAAAAATGGCGCCCTTATCGCCGATTACCGTGCGCCTTAACCTGGCTCTGATGCCAAGATATACCGATAGCCCGCTGTAGTTGCTCTGGCAACTCACCAGGAACACCCTGCATCGGGTACACTGACGAAAATTTTCGTTTGGAAACTTCCATGGCTCTTAGCGCAACGCCCTATAAAGTTGATATTAATCTGACCGATCTGGATCGCGGGGTGTATGAAACGCTGCGCTTTACCGTAGCCCGTCACCCGTCAGAAACCGAAGAGCGCATGACCGCGCGCTTGCTCGCTTATGTGCTGTGGTATAGCGAGACCCTCGCCTTTGGGCGTGGGCTTTCTGATGTTGACGAACCGGCGCTGTGGGAGAAAAGCCTGGACGGGCGTCTACTGCACTGGATTGAAGTCGGTCTGCCGGATGCTGAGCGCATTACCTGGTGCTCACGGCGGGCTGAGCGCGTTTCACTGCTCGCCTATGGCCGGGTAGACCTTTGGGAGGGCAAAGTGCTGCCCAGCGTGGCATCGCTGAAGAATGTCCATGTGGCGGGACTGCCGCAAGAGGCTCTGGCGACTATCGCTAAAGATCTGCCCAGGGCGATTAACTGGGCGGTAATGATTAGCGAAGGATCGCTGTTTATTACTGATGAAAACGGCCAGCATGAAATTACCCCGCAGTGGCTGCTGCGCGACAGGTAGTGACTAAACTAAGCTATTAGTCTGCAAATTTTCTACTAGTCGGCTACGCTATACATCCAAGCAATCAACAGCAGAAGGGGGCTTATGAGCCACCCTTATTTTTTAGTGACTTAGCTTTTTTGTATAGACGTCAGCAAAAGTGTGCTTGCTATCTTTTTGCACAATTACATACAATCAACAATGTTTGTTGATGTTCATCAAGACGCACTCTGCAAAAATGCTCCCTAGGAAATTCTCAAGGAACGAGTAATGAAAGCAATTACCCCTCTAAGATGGCAGCTGCTCCCGTTAGTGGCTGTCGTAAGCCTGCTGTCAACGCTCGCGCAGGCCAGCGATAGTATCCTCTCTGTTAAGCACGCAAATGATGGTATGGCCAGCAGTGATGATGGCCACTTTACCAGCGGTTTTGAGCTCAACTGGGCGTTTGAACCCGAAGCGCAAAGTTGGACACAGCGTTTGGCCACTGCTTTGCCCGATAGCCTCATCGGCAATGCTGATATGGCAGCTTTCCGGCTTGTGCATCAAATCTACACACCCAACAATATTGAACAGCGTGGGTTGATTGAAGATGACCGCCCCTACGCAGGTCTCGTTTACGGCGGTATGTCGCTCTATGAAGATGTGCCCATGGGAAACTGGCGCCAGGCGACTGACCTGCATTTGGATATTGGTTTGGTAGGCCCCTCGTCACTGGCCGATAGTATTCAGCGTGAAGTGCATCGTATCACTGAAAGTGACCGGCCCAATGGTTGGAATAACCAGCTTGGCGATGAAGCTATTGTCAACGTCGCCATGCGCCGCCAGTGGTGGAATAGCGCCCCATTGATCGGCAAACAGTTTGCCCATGGGCCTAGTGTCGGTGCCGCTTTGGGTAACCTCTACACTTACGCAAGCGTTGGGTATAGCGTGCGTTGGGGGGATGAAGCACCAGGCATTCCTACTCTAACGCCTAGCCCTGGCAGCAGGCACCATATGACGGGTAAAGAGGGGTGGCAGTGGTACCTGTTTGCCAGCGTCGACGGTTACTACATGGCGCAAAACCTGACCCTTGACGGCAATACGTTTAGGAATAGCCACTCGGTAGATCGTAAAGAGTGGGTGGGCGATGTCTCAGCGGGGTTGGCGCTTGCCTGGGATGATTGGCAGGTCACTTACGCGGCTGTTCAACGCTCCCGTGAATTTGACGGCCAGGAAGAGCAGGATAAGTTCGGTTCTATCACGCTATCCAAGCGCTTCTAAAACGGTTCGGGTAGTCACTCGCGCCCACGGGAAAGGAGAATTGCTTATGGCCAACAAGTATCCTCATACCCCGGATGGGCGCTACTTCGTCGCCAAAAATCGGCTATGGCGCTGCACTGACCCGTGCTTAGGTGAAGATGAAAAGCGCACCCATATTAAAGCATTAATGAAGGCTCGTCGGGCGGTTAGAACAGCCCAACAGCAAGACGATGAGGACGCGATGCGACAAGCCCGCAGCGCGGTGCAAAGCGCTAAAGAAGCACTCGGTGAGCGTGGCCCCGTATGGTGGGATGATAACGCCCCCGATGAAGGCGGCCTTGCGCCCCATAACAGTTCCTATGCCCAGTGGTGGGAGAGTCAGCACTAATTCCCCCGGTAATCTATACAACTGATCCAGTCCTGCTAGCCTAAATGTTGAGATATTGGATGTTTACATAACGTTGGCGTTTAAGGGAGTAAGGGCTTATGGAAATGTATTTTTTTAATGGTTGGGGTAATTTACTGCGCGTTATTATTGTTGGGATACTGGCTTACGCTGCCCTCATTTTTTTCTTGCGCATATCGGGCAATCGCACGCTTTCGAAAATGAACGCCTTCGATTTAATCGTCACGGTGGCGCTGGGTTCCACATTGGCCACGGTTCTCTTATCTAAAGATGTGGCATTAGCTGAGGGCGCTGTGGCGATGGCCCTACTGATTTCTCTTCAGTTCATCATTACTTGGTTCAGTGTAAGAACCGCTTGGGTACGTCGGTTAGTGACGGGTGAGCCATTGATGCTGCTTTATCGTGGCGAATTTATTACCACCTCCATGCAAAAAGCACGGGTTACTCAGGATGAAGTTCAGTCGGCTATTCGCGGCAGTGGCATTGCTGATGTGGCGGCTGTAGAAGCCGTGGTGCTGGAAACGGATGGTTCCATGAGTGTCATTAAGCCGTATGCAGAGAGCAGCCATTCGAGTTTAGAGGGGGTTCGTGGCTCCCGGTGAAGTTAACACGCAGCTTATGTGTCTAAGTAATATTAATTTTCCCGTTCACGTTTGCACCTGGCGGTGGTATTCTTCGCCACTGTTAATTTTAAGGACGCGACGTGAATATCAAAGCTGATCTTTCCATTATCGATATCATCGGCCATCTGGTTGTTTGGGTGGTACTCAGCATCATTACCCTTGGGGTCGCGCTCTTCTTCTTCCCCTACTCGTTTTCGCGGTTTGTGATTAACCGTACCTCGGTAGTGGATGAGGCTGGCGTTGAGCGGAAAATGGTCTGTGATATCAACCTGTTCAGCAACATTGGCCATATTATCCTTTGGATGCTGATTTCGCTGGTTACCTTTGGGCTGGGGTATATTTTCTACTTCTACCGGGTATGGAATTACGCCTTGAATAACTCACGGGTTGCATAGTCTTAGCTTGTAAACTGAAAGCTACCAAGAGCCTACGCTGAGAGACCAAGCGTAGGCTCTTTTTTTGGCGGTTAGTTACTCGCTGTCAGCCAGTTTATCCTGCGTTTTGAGCTCAAAGTCACTGGCATCGTGACGTTCGTGCAACTGCTCATTAGGCTCGCCAAAGCTGCGGTTGACCATACGGCCGCGTTTAACGGCGGGGCGCTCATCAATCTCTTCCGTCCAGCGCAGAACATTCTTGTAAGTGTGAGCTTCCAAGAATTCAGCCGCTTCGTAGACACGATTTTTCACCAGCGCGCCATACCAGGGGTGAATCGCCATATCGGCAATGGTGTACTCATCGCCCGCCATAAAACGGTTTTCCGCCAAGTGGCGATCCAGCACATCGAGCTGGCGCTTGACTTCCATGGTGTAGCGGTCAATCGGATACTGGTACTTCTCCGGCGCGTAGGCATAAAAGTGACCAAAGCCGCCGCCTAGCATCGGTGCGCTGCCCATTTGCCAGAACAACCAGGAGAGACACTCGGTGCGTTTTGCCGGGTCGCTGGGTAAGAAAGCGTCAAATTTTTCAGCCAAATAGAGCAGGATTGCGCCAGACTCAAACACCCGTTGTGGGGGATTGGTTGAGTGATCCATCATCGCGGGAATTTTGGAGTTGGGATTCACCTCGACGAAGCTACTGCTGAACTGATCGCCTTCGCCAATGTTTATCAGATATGCATCGTATTCGGCGCCTGTAACGCCTCTCTCCAACAGCTCTTCAAGCATCACGGTGACTTTGACACCGTTGGGCGTGGCCAGGGAGTAGAGCTGAAGAGGGTGTTTGCCCACCGGCAGTGCTTTGTCATGGGTAGGGCCTGCGATTGGGCGATTGATATTGGCAAATTTACCGCCGTTGCCAGGTTCCCACTTCCAAACACGCGGGGGTGTATAGGTATTGTCGCTCATTCGTTTCCTCGCTATAAATAGTTTATCGATGATGCCGCGGCTATTATGGGTGGCAGATGGTGATTAGCTTGATAATAAAGTAGCTCATTTTCTTCAGAGGTGACGGATGCGTGTTATTGGTGTGCTGGGCGGCATGAGCTGGGAGTCTACCCAAGGCTATTACCGAGCCCTAAACGAGGGCGTAAAAGCAGCGCTAGGCGGCTTTCATTCAGCTAAGATCGTGCTGGTTAGCGTCGACTTTGCCGAAATTGAAACGCTGCAACAGCAGGGCGATTGGCACACCGCTGGTGAACTCCTGGGCAACGCTGCTCAAAGCGTTGAGCGCGCGGGCGCTGACTGCCTGCTGATTGCCACCAATACCATGCATAAAGTGGCGCCTGCTATTGAGCAGGCGATTACGATTCCGCTACTGCATATTGCCGATGCCACCGCGGAACAGCTTACCGCTGACGGAATCACTCGCGTCGGCCTATTGGGAACGCGCTTTACCATGGAGCAGGACTTTTATATCGGCCGCTTGGAAAAGCAGTTCGGTATTGAAGTCGTGGTGCCCGATCAGTCAGAGCGCGATACTATTCATCGGGTCATCTTTGATGAACTCTGCCAGGGGCGCATAGAAGATATATCGCGGCAGCGCTACCTGGCCATCATTGATTCCCTGCATGCCCAAGGGGCTCAGGCGGTGATTTTAGGCTGTACTGAAATCGCTATGCTGGTAAGCCAGCGTGATACCCAGGTGCCCCTTTACGACACCACCGCTCTGCATGCCCAAAGAGCGGTGGCGTGGGCACTTAGCGATTCAGCTAGTTAATCGTACTTAGGCTAGTGTCAAAGTAACGTTAATATTGCCGCGGGTGGCGTTGGAGTAGGGGCAGACAACATGGGCTTTCTCGACCAACTGCTGGGCAACGTCTTGCTCAAGGCCGGGCAGACTGATTTTTAGTTCGACTTCGATACCAAAGCCGGTAGGAATGGCGCCGATACCTACGTGACCATCAATCTTCGTATCCTGAGGAAGCTTTACTTTCTCCTGGCCAGCAACATGCTTAAGCGCGCCTAAAAAGCAGGCCGAGTAGCCGGCAGCAAACAGCTGCTCTGGGTTGGTGCCATCACCGCCTGCGCCACCCAGCTCTTTTGGCGTGCTGAGTTTAACATCCAGCGCGCCGTCAGATGATTTGGCTTGGCCTTCACGGCCACCGGTAGCGGTGGCGTGGGCGCGATAAACAACGTTTTCGATAGTGGTTGTCATTCTGTATCTCCTGTCAGTGTTTTCATTATGAACCTGCGCCATTAACTTAGCGCAGCTTTATTTTGCGCGCAATATAAATGGCAAATAAATCTCAATGCCCAGCGCCAGCAAGCGAAGGCTATTGGTTCTTTTGCAGGCTATCGCGTAGCCGCACCAAGTCCTCTTTCAGCATGGTCAGTGCCTCAATCGACTGCTCGCTGGCATGCACCACACAGCTGGGAATATGGCACGCCTGTTCGCGCAGCGCTCTGCCTTTCTCAGTGAGGTACAGCTCTACCACGCGCTCATCTTCGTGGCTGCGCTTGCGATTCAACAGCTGATCGGCTTCAAGACGCTTAAGCAGAGGCGTCAGTGAGCCAGGATCGGTTAGTAGGCGCTTACTCATTGTGCCTACTGTGATGCCATCGTTTTGCCACAATACCAACATGGCGAGGTATTGCGGGTAAGTAAGCCCCAACTTTTTGAGCAGAGGTTTATACACTTTGGTCATCATCAACGAGGTTGAATAGAGCGCAAAGCAAAGCTGGTGATCGAGCTCTAATTCGCTACAAGATGGTTGCACAAGTATGGGTTCCGATCCGAAATACGTCGTCTAATGTAGCGCGGGAAGCAGTTAGTGGCTATCCCTAGACGTTGGTCGTAAGTTGGCAGTTTTGTTTTGACACTTACAGAGCGGGTGGCTAGCCTTCGCTTATTGAATGTTACCGGTAACAAATTGCCTTTCATTGAGGTATTCATTAATAACCCCGCTATTGGCGGCTCAGCTATTAACAACTCAGTCATTAACAACTCAATCATTAACAATAATGAGTACTTGGAGATAACGCTATGACCCCTATTTGGCGCAACACACTGACCCTAGTCGGCGCGACCACCCTGACATTGGGTATGGCTCATGCCCAGAGCCCGGAACTCTCTGATCCGCCCGAAATTGAAGGGGAGGTGGTCGGTGATCACGGTTCACATATCTTACGTATGGGAATCGGTCTTGCGGAAAGCTCGCCGCAGTACCTATCCAGCCAATACTTTGGTGAGATTCTGGAGCAGCGTACTGACGGTCGTATTACTGTTAACGTATTCCCTAACAGTCAGCTAGGTGACGATGTACAGATGCTGGAAATGTTGCAAACCGGTACGCTGGACATGACCTATCCGTCTAGCTCGGCGACCACCGGCTATGTGGAACAGCTGGCTGCTTTTGACCTTCCTTTCCTGCTGCCAAGTCGTGAAGCTGCCGTAGCTGTCATGCAGAGCGATGTTGCTCAGGGTATGTTGGATGCTTTTGAAGGTACCGGCCTCAAGGCGCTCGCCTTCTCCGAAAATGGCTATCGTCAGCTCTCTAACAGTGCTCGCCCGGTGTCTAGTCCCGACGATGTTGCCGGTCTAGATGTGCGCGGTTTGAGCGTGCGCACCATGGAAAATCCGGTTCACTTGGCGATTTGGGAAGCATTAGGCGCCAACCCTACGCCCATGGCGTTTGGTGAGTTGTTCTCCGCGATGGAGCAGGGCGTGGTCGATGGTCAGGAAAATCCTTGGAGTACCATCCTGACCTCTAACTTCAACGAAGTGCAGGATTACGGCACCGAGACGCGTCACGTCTATACTCCCTTTATCATGATGCTTTCTGAGCGTACCTGGGATCGTATGGCGCCTGAGTATCAAGCGCTTGTGCAGGAAGCAGCGCGCCAGTCCGCAGAGTATGAAATTCAGCTCTCTGCTGAATACGATGATTGGTCTCGTGACCAGCTAGCAGAGCGTGGTATGGAAATTACCCGCCTGGACGACGAGCAGTTAGCCGCGTTTCAAGACGCCGTACAGCCGGTCTACGAAGAGTGGGCACCGCGCATTGGTGAAGACCTTATCGCCGACATTCAAAAGATTGTTGAAGAGAGCAGCAACTAAACCTTACGTTTAGCGCACCACTTGGGCAGGCCGTTGAGCCTGCCCGACGTGTCAGTGCCCTGGAGCTCCTATGTCACTCTCCTCTACACCCCCCAATACATCTACGCCGATTGAAGACCCCTCGGTGTATCTGGACGACCCCAATCGCAAGTCGCTGGAAATCGATACCGATACCCGCCAAGGCCCCGCCCTATTCCGCTGGCTGACCTTGGGCATGGAGTATCTGATCGGCGCTATTTTAGTGGCGTTGATAGTGTCTGTTTCCTGCAACGTAGTGGGGCGTGCACTCTTTAATCACTCCCTGCCTTGGGCGGATGAACTGGCGCGTATGCTTTTTATATGGCTGGTGTTTATCGGTGCTGCTGCCGCCTTTTCCCGCTATGAGCACATAGCCGTTGACGCCCTGGTTCGGCGCCTGCCGCTGCGCTTGGCGCATATGCTCTACCTGCTCCAACATGTGATTATTACCGGTCTGATGGTGGTCATGATTTGGGGCGGCTATCAAGTGTTGGCACGCTCGAGTGGGCGTTCGGCGATTATGAATGTACCGCTTAGCTTTATCAGCCTTTCGCTGGTGCTGTGCGTCATCTTCATTGCGGTAGTTTCGATTTGGCGGATATGGGTTAGTTTGAACGTTATTCGTCACCCTGAGCGGGAGCGCTAATCATGCTATGGATTTTTCTGGCTATTTTATTGGCCTCCATCGTTATTGGGCTGCCGATTGCCTTTGGTTTAGGCGTGGCAGCGTTGGTGATGGCGGTTCTCTCCGATATTCCACTGTCGATCATGATCGAACAGTCTATTCGTGGGGTTAACAGCTTTCCGCTGCTGGCAATCCCGTTCTTTATTTTAGTCGGCGAGGTGATGAGTAACGGCGGTATCGCGCGTCGCTTGATGGAACTGGCGGGCGCCTTGGTCGGCTTTATGCGTGGTGGTTTAGGGCAGGTGGCCATTACCGGTTCGATGTTTTTTGGTGGTATCAGTGGGTCAGCGGTAGCCGATACCGCCGCCACTGGCGCGATGATGATTCCTTCCATGAAAGAGCAGGGCTACACCGCGGCCAATGCCACCGCGATTAATACTGTCTCGTCGGTGATTGGAATCATTATTCCGCCTTCAATTCCGCTGATTCTGTACGGTATCGTCACCGAAACCTCCATTAGTCGCCTGTTTATCGCCGGTATTATCCCCGGTCTGTTGATTGGCTTTGCGCTCATGGTGACCACCTATATTCTTGCTAAAAAGGATGGTGGCGGCGTGCAGCAGTTCCGTTGGGATCGTCTCTGGAATGCTTTTAAAGCTGCCTGGTTGGCGCTCGTGCTTCCGGTGATTGTGATTGGCGGTATTATTTTTGGCGTGTTTACGGCTACCGAAGCGGCCGTGGCGGCCCTGCTATACTCGCTGGCGATTTCGCTGATCGTTTACCGGGAGTTTAAGCTTAAAGAGCTTGTCGGTATGCTGATCCGTACGGCTCGTCTGACCGGCATGGTCATGATGTTACTGGCGTTCGCGACGGTGATCGCTTGGTTCTTGACGATCAATATGGTGCCGCAAACCTTGGTTAGCCAGGTGCAGGCAATTACCCAAGATCCGTTTATGCTGCTGTTGATTGTCGCTTTCTTACTCCTGTTGGTGGGGTTTGTGATGGACTTAACCCCGGCGATGGTGATCATGGCGCCTATGCTAGCGCCAATTGTCACCTCAGTGGGGGTTGATGCAGCCTACTTCGGCGTGCTCATGGCGTTTGTATTAGGCATCGGGCTATTAACTCCACCGGTGGGCACCTGCCTCTATGTAGGCTGCGGTGTGGGTAAAGTCTCGATGGAGTCGTTGGTTAAAGCCATGCTGCCTTACTATGCGGCGCTCCTCGTGGTGTTGGTGGTTCTGATCGCCTTCCCAGGAATCGTTACTTGGCTGCCTGACCTCACCGCTGTACGCGGCAATTAACCAACAGGAGAGCCTCTGTGAAGAACCTCTCACAGCGTATTTTAGTGATGGGCGTGTCTGGTTGTGGGAAGTCACATATTGGCCAGCAGTTGGCGGAGACTCTAAGCTCGACCTTTATTGACGGTGACGATTATCACTCCCCAGCCAACGTGGCTAAAATGGCCAGTGGTACGCCGCTCAACGATGACGACCGGAGCGAGTGGCTGGATACCTTGGCGGCACTGTTTGCCGAGTATCGGGCAAGGGATGAGTCGCTGGTAATTGCCTGTTCCGGGTTGAAAAAACGTTACCGTGACCGACTGAGGCAAGGGGATCCCGCGCTGCAGATCCTCTATTTGGAGGGTAGCCGGGAGCTACTGCTTGAGCGGCTTGAAACCCGGGCAGGGCACTTCTTTAAAGGCGATACCATGTTGGCCAGTCAACTGGCCGACCTGGAACCGCCGAGTGAAGAGGAGGCCTTCAATGCCTCAATCACCTTGTCGCCCCAAGTGATTGTTGCTCAATTCGCGGCGACGCTGCCGGAGCCCCATCGCTCGCCCCGATAAAGAAAAGAGTGCACATTGGGGTCGCTCCCATTAGTTAGGCTCCAATGCTTGCATCTTGTATAAGGCAGTCACTTCTTGAAGAAAAAACGCCCCACCCTACAGGATATTGCCGACAACGTAGGGGCTACCAAAATGACGGTAAGCCGCTGCCTGAGAGATCCTGAAACCGTCTCGGAAGGCCTGCGTGAGCGCATTTTCTCGATTGCCGAGCAGATTGGTTATATTCCCAATCGTGCACCGGATTTGCTTTCCAGGGCGACCAGCCACTCCATAGGGGTGCTGGTACCGTCGCTCACCAACCAGGTATTCGCCGATGTGATCCTCGGTATCGAAACGCTGACGGAGCCTGCGGGCTATCACCTGATGCTTTCTCACTATGGCTATAGCCCTGAGCTGGAAGAGCGCAGCTTGGCCTCGCTGCTCTCCTATAATGTCGACGGGGTGATTTTGTCTGACCGTGACCATACACCGCGCAGCCTGCGTATGCTGGAAACTGCCGGTATCCCGATTGTTGAAATCATGGATACCCACCGCCCTCCGCTGCAGCAGGTGGTGGGTTACGATAACGTTCAAGCCGCGTATGACATGGTCAGCGAGATGATCGTACGAGGGCGACGCCAGGTGATTTACCTGGCGGTGCGCCTGGATGAACGTACTCGCCAGCGAGAGCGTGGCTACCGCGAAGCTATGCGAGAGCATGGCTTGACACCCGTTACGCTACAAAGCACCCAGCGCTCCTCTTACAGCGTGGGGGCGGCACTGCTGCAGCAGGTGATCGCAGATTACCCCGCAGCAGATGGCCTGTTCTGTACCAACGATGATGTTGCAGTAGGGGCCTATTTCGAATGCCTGCGGCGGGGAATCGATGTGCCAGGGCGGATGGCGTTGGCTGGTTTTCACGGCCACGATGTAGGGCAGGTGATGACGCCAAGACTCGCTAGTGTCGTCACGCCACGTCAGGCCATCGGCGAAACAGCCGCGAGGGAGTTGTTAGCACGGATCCGGGGAGAGTCGCTAACCCGGCCAGTGGTCGATTTGGGCTATCGTATTGAAACAGGCAGGACGCTATAGGCTCTGTTTTCGAGTAGCCGACAAGGCTGGGAGTGGCTAAAGTAGCCTTTTACTTTTGTCGCGAGGACGCCGTGGAGATTACTCAACTCAATATCTACCCTGTTAAATCCTTAAAAGGAATCAGCGTCAATCACAGCACGCTGCAAGAGCACGGGCTGGCCTGGGATCGCCGTTGGATGCTAGTGGATGCCCAGCAGCGTTTTGTCACCCAGCGCCAATTCCCGGCGCTCGCCACCGTGGAAGTCGCACTGACTGATAAGCACTTGGTGCTGTCGCACCCTAACGCCGAGCCGTTGAGCCTGTCACTGATCGAGCCAAAGGGAAATTTGCGCCTGGTTAAGGTGTGGAATGACCACTGTAAAGCACTGCCGGAGAGCGATGACGTATCTCGCTGGCTGGTCGCCGCCCTAGGTGAGCAGGCTCAGGGGCTTAGCATGGTGCGTTTTGCCACTGAGTTTACCCGTGCGGTTGAAGATGATTTCCTTGATGGTGGAGCAGCGCACACCTATTTCTCCGACGGTTATCCTTTTCTAATTGCCACCACGGGCTCATTAGACGCCTTGAATCAAGCCTTGGTAGCGAAGGGGGAGGCGCCAGTACCCATGAACCGCTTTCGGCCCAATATCGTGATAAAGAGCGATGAAGCGTGGGCGGAGGATCGTTGGGCAACGTTGTCAGAGCAAAGCGGCACTTTTCAACTGGCGTTACGCAAGCCGTGTAAGCGCTGCAAAATCACTACCATTGATCAGCATACCGCCGCGGTGCCTGCCCCGGCGGAGCCGCTGAAAACGTTGATAGAGCTGAATACTCAACCCTCCCAAAAAGGTGCGCACTTTGGTCAAAATGCCACCCTGCTCGAAGGCTCGGGCAGTGTTATTCGCGTAGGAGATAAATTATCGGTAACAGCCCGCAGCGTCTAAATCGCCCGGCATGCCTACTGCTTAAAGTGTGTTGTTTTTAATTAGTCAATATGGAAGATGTTATTAATTTAACGTTGACGCTTTTATAGGGAGTCTCTAGTGTCTTAAATACTAACATAATAGTATTTTTACACTGTGGGGAAGCGCTGTGGATCTCGCAACATTGATTGGCTTGGTAGGGGCTGCTGTATTAGTGGGCACCGCTGTGATTATGGGCACCTCACCAGAGGTGTTCATGAACCCCACTGGGCTGTTGCTAGTGGTAGGTGGGAGCCTGTTTGTGGTATTGGCTAAATTTAGTATTACGCAATTTAAATTTGCCTTTAAAGCAGCGGCACGAGCTTTTAAATTTCAACTGCCAAGTATTCAAGAGAGCATTGACGAGCTGGTTGAGTTATCAAAAGTGGCACGTCGAGAAGGGATGATTGCTCTGGAAAGTCGTGAAGTTAGTTCGCCATTTTTGCAGAAGGGGCTGCAAATGTTGGCTGACGGCTACAGTGCCGAGATGATAAGAGACATGATGGAAAAGGAGCGTCTGCTTACCTTGGAGCGTAATCAGGCGGGAGGGCAGGTGTTCTCAGCACTAGGAGAGGTGTCTCCTGCCATGGGGATGATTGGTACCTTGGTAGGCTTGGTGCAAATGCTCTCCAACATGGGCGATCCGTCACTCATTGGCCCAGCCATGGCCGTTGCCCTATTGACTACATTGTATGGTGCGATGATCGCCACGATGATCGCCAGTCCTATCGCAGATAAACTCTGGGTACGGATGAATCAGGAAGCCAAAATGCAGGAGCTGTGGATTGACGCAGTACTTGCCATTAAAGGCGATAAGAACCCCCGCGTGCTAGAGCAGATGTTGACGATATACCTGCCGCCGGAACACCGCAGTGCGTCAGACGCAGAAGCAGACAATACCGCAGGCGAGCGAACGTAACAACATGGCGCAAAAACAGACCAATATTCCAGCCTGGATGATCACCTACGCAGATCTCATGTCGCTGTTGCTGTGCTTTTTTGTGCTGTTACTCTCCTTTGCTGAAATCGATGCTGAAAAGTTTCGGCGGGTGGCGGACGAACTATCTAAAGCATTTGGTGTGCAGCGTGATATTGAAGCCACGCAGATACCGATGGGAACCAGTGCGGTAAAGCAGCATTTTTCCCCAGCTGTGCCAGACCGCACTTTGATAAACGAGGTGCGTCAGCAGACTCAGCAACAGCAGCCGCAGTTGGAATCCATGCGAAATGTGCTGGAAACCCAGCGCCAGTTGCAAAGCCTCCAGTTGGCTCAGAGTGTTGAAAAGCTGCTCGAGACATCGTTGCCAGAGGGCGTGGCAGAGATTGATATCGATCAGTTTCGCGTAGTGGTGCGAATTTCTGAAAATGGCACTTTTGGTTCGGGTAACGCTACTGTCACGCCCGCTTTTGAAGACGTATTGCAATCGCTAGCTACCCTTTTGGCCAATGTGCCAGGAACGATTTCCATTGATGGGCACACTGACGATGTGCCCATTCGGACATCCCAATTCCGCAGTAATTGGGATCTTTCAGCGATGCGGGCCGCTTCAGTGGCCAATGTCCTCACCGCCACCGGTGAGCTTGAGCCTAAGCGATTAATTGTTCAAGGCTTTGCCGACACTAGGCCATTGGCTTCTAACCTAACCAACGAAGGCCGGGCTGAAAATCGCCGCGTCGAGCTGATGATTGATTTGGATGCCGCTGTTACAGAGCGCGGTGAGCGTTCAGTTGAGTCATTGCAACCTGTTTCCCCCGACCCTATTGAATCTGTGGGGAACGATTCAACACCCTGATTCGGCATAAGCAAAGGAATCAGCTACGCTAGTAGCACGGTAAGCGTAGTTACCGTGTCTTATCGGAGCCCAATCGATAAGCTAACTATCACAGGAAAGGAGAACAGTATGGATAGTAAAGCAAGCGCACGCTGGGAAGGCGGGTTAAAGGACGGTAAAGGCAATGTATCTACTGAAAGCGGTGTATTAGATGCTGGCTACTCGTTTAAACAGCGTTTTGAGGGAGAGCCGGGTACCAATCCTGAAGAGCTGATCGGTGCGGCACACGCCAGCTGTTTCTCAATGGCGCTCTCAATGATTCTGGGTGAGAAAGGCTATACCGCTGACGCAATCGAAACCAGCGCAAAAGTAACCCTTTCCCAAAGTGATGCCGGTTTCGATATCTCGAAAATTCACCTGGACGTTGTTGCTGAGATCAGTGGCGCTGACGATGCCGCATTCCAGGAAGCAGCAGAAACGGCCAAAGCAAATTGTCCTGTTTCCAAAGTTCTAAATGCTGATATTAGCATGACGGCTAAGCTTAAATCCTAAGTTTAGATTTTGCTTTGCTTAAAAATAGGTTGTTTCCTTAACAAAGATGGCTCGCGTATAGATAGTGTGCGCGAGCCATTTTTTCCACTAAAAATCATTTTAGATTCCTGAGTGTTTATTGGTTTTTTAAATGATATGCATTAAAAAGCCCTGGCAATTGCCAGGGCTTTTATCTTCTGTCTAGTGTTTATTTGTTTTCATCTTCGTTACGGTTATACTCTTCAGCTGCTTCAAGGGCATCTTCTGAAGCATTAACGGTGATGACATAATTTTCGCCATCTTCGTCTTTGGTCAGCTCAAGTGAATCCCACTCGATAGCGACGTTTTTTTCGCCCATGCCCAGAAAGCCGCCAACGCCGACGACAACAGCATTAATTTGGCCATCTTCATCAATCACTAAGTCAGTGATGGTGCCGATATCTTCGTCATCTTCGACGCTGCTTTTAACTTGGTTACCGGTTAGGGCGTCAGCATGGAAAGTGCCTGCTGGCGTTTCAGTCAGGTAGGTTGCTTCCATGGTGGAGGTGTTCTCTTCAGCATTTACGGTGCCTGCGGCAAACATAAAGGCCGGAACCATGAGGGTGCCTAAAATAGTGGGTTTAATCATTTTCATTTTGCTTGCTCCTTGCGATTTTATTGGGCTTAACGACTCCGCGTAACAACCCGAATAAATCAATAGTGGCGGTATTGGCTTCGTTTAAAATAAGCGATAGCAATGCCGAAACTATTATTCCTAAGTGAGTTAATTACCCTAAATAACTAATACATTAAGGTATTGCATTAGGGTGATTGACGCTGTCTTGCGCTTCACTGCGCTAAGACACTTATTAGGTTAGCCGCTGTGTTCAAAAATACAACCATTCAATGAGATTTTTAGCTAATGGGGACGCTTCTATTTTTTGCCATTGCCCCACACGCGCGCCTTCGTGCGACAGTCTGTCGAGTTGACCCGCCCTCGATCAGTGGTCATATTCGTCTCCAAATGGCTCACTTGTATCCTCTGTTTGATAAAAGTGAGGTCGCATAAAAAGGAGAACCCCCTGACCATGAATCCCCACCCTTTGCAGACTATCAAGCAGCTCTGCGTCAGCAGTATTGCCTTAGGCGCATGGCTTTTTGCCTCAAGCGCGACAGCCGAAAACAGCGAGCTACCCAAAGGGCATTTTCTGCTGCCTGAAGTGGGCAATATGGTTGGCCAAGTGTATACCGTCACGGCGAACGAAGACGACACGCTGCTGGATATTGCCCGCATACACAATGTGGGCTATGAAGAAATTCGTATGGCTAATCCTGATGTTAGCCTCTGGGTTCCGGGAGAAGGGACAGAGGTCACCATCCCCGGGCAGTTTATCCTTCCCGATGAGGAGCGAACAGGCATCGTCATCAATGTGGCGGAGTTGCGCCTCTACTACTACCCCGATGTCGAGGCCGGAGAAGCGCCGCGGGTGGAGACTTATCCTATTGGTATTGGGCGTGACGCCTATAATACGCCGCTGGGGATTACCGAGACGACCATGCGCCTTGAAAATCCAGCCTGGTACCCACCTGAGTCGATTCGTCGTGAAGCTGCTGAGCGTGGTGATCCCGCCCCCGCGGTTGTGCCTCCCGGCGCCGATAACCCCTTAGGTAAGTACGCTATTCTGCTGGATATTCCCGGTTACCTGATCCATGGCACCAATCAGCCTGATGGCATTGGCATGCGCGCTAGCCGTGGCTGTATCCGCATGCACCCTGAAGATATTGAGTCGGTTTTTTGGCGGGTGCCAGTCGGCACGCAAGTCAATATTATCGATTCGCCGATCAAAGTAGGCTGGGATACCAGCGGTAAAGGCTACATCCAAGCGTTTACCGCCACGGATGAAAACGCTTATGGCATGGATACGCTGTTAAACGTGGTCGGGCTTATTGAACAGCACGAGGGCGGTAACACGCATAGCGCCAATTATGAGCAGGTGCGCGAAGTGCTGGAGCGGGCCAACGGGCAAATTGTTCCGCTTAGCTAGGCTGTTGTAGCGCTTAAAACCCTAACGTGCAGGATCAAGCACGCCACCCAGCGACGCATTGCGCCGAAACCAGCCGGCTATGCTGGTGCGCGGGTGGCGGGTTGGCAGTACTTCGTGGGGAATGGTTTCAGAGAGAAAACAGGCGAAAGTGCCTGCTTCGGGGATGACCCGGGCGACTTCCTGGCTGGGGTCGTCAGGATGATAAATCACCATTTCACCGCCGCCATCGCTTGGCCAGTTGGGGGTCAGATAGCCAACCGTTGAGATGACCCGGTTGGCGCGACCGCGAAAGCTATCCAAGTGTCGCTGATAGAAGGCGCCGGGGGGGTAGTGGGCAAAGTGAGCCTCGTACTCAAACAGGCCTAAAAACAGCGCGTGGTTAAGTGCCTGCCGTAGCTCGCTCATGGCGTCTAAGTAACGCCGTTGGGCAGCGCTCTCGCGATCCAGCCAGTGAATAGCGTCGCCACGGATATCTTTACGCAGTAGATGCTGTTGACCACGGCCAATACCCGCTTCATCCAAACCGTTATAAGCCGCCCGGTGCAGTAACTCTTGGTTCAGCGCTGCGCATAGTTCCAGGTCGATGGCCTCGCGGCCCACATACCAGCCCTGTTCAACCAGCGCATCTACCAGGGTGTTCTGCGTTGCAGGCTGGAGCGCAGGTGACGGTGTAGCAACATTGGGTGTCATTGGTTGGATCTCGATGGCGCCGAGCCCGAAACGGTCGTGGTGGAGTTTGAGAGACGGCTTTTGCGTTCAGGGTAGTGGCGCAAAGGCCCGTGGGGGCGTTGATATAGGTCGATCGGCATACCAAAACCTTCAGCCAGCAGTTCCACCAGCATCATGGCCGAAAGCCCCCAGATAACATGGCCGTCTACGTGGTAGCTGGGCACGTAGTGGGCCACCCCATCCACGGTAATCACATCGGTATGAGTACGGTGGTCGTCTAGAAAGTGGCTCAGCGGTACTTCAAAAATGGCGTCTAATTCGCCGGGGTCGGCAACCAAGGGTAGATCCGGCGGAATAATGCCCACCCAGGGGGTGACGCGAATGCCGTGAAGCGAAATAACGTCCGACAGCCGCCCCAGGGGTTGCACCAGGCCGGGGTCAAGGGCAATCTCCTCTTCTGCCTCGCGAAGCGCCGTAGCGTAGAGGTCAGCGTCAAAGGGTTCGCGCTTACCTCCCGGGAACGCCACCTGGCCGCTATGGGTGCTCAAATGGCTGGCGCGGCGGGTAAACAGTAAAGTAGGTGCTGGGCGTTCGACAATGGGCAGCAGGACGGCGGCCTCGGGCATCACGATGTGATCCAAGCGTTGAGGAGTCAGCTGTTGCAGCTGTTTACGCAGTTTCTCTAACATGGGGCATCCCATTACTTTGTTCTCTTTTACCCAGCAGCGGTCGTTGGCGTCAAGCGCGTCGAGACTTCTATTCACTAGCCGTTGAGAATATGCGATGAATTTCTGTAGCCAGTGTGGTGCTAAAGTACGTTTTGCCGTCCCGGAAGGGGATGACCGTCCGCGCTACCTGTGCGATGCCTGCGGCACGATACACTATCAGAATCCGCGCATCGTGGCCGGTACTCTGCCCGTTAGTGGTAGTAAAGTGCTGCTCTGTAAACGGGCGATTTCACCCCGTAAGGGGTATTGGACGCTGCCCGCTGGCTACATGGAAAACGCCGAATCGACCCAGCAGGCTGCTTCCAGAGAGACCCGGGAAGAGGCTTGCGCCGAGGTCGAACTGGCCAACCTCTACACGCTCATTGACCTGCCGCATATCAACCAGGTCTATATGATTTTTCGCGCTGAGTTAGTCGGTAGTTTCAGCGCCGGTCCAGAAAGCCTGGAAGTCGCGCTATTCGAGGAGCATGAAATCCCTTGGGATGAGCTGGCTTTCACCACCATCGAGCGTACGCTCAAACACTATTACGCCGACCGCCCTCACAACGAGTTCCCGCTGCATATCAGCATGGTAACGCCTGAAGATCGTGAACGTTACTTTGGTAGCGCTTAACACTAAAAGGTTTGATTATAGGTCGGCGAGCTGCCACACATCATAAGCGACCTCTTCGTAGGGATGGGCAAGTTTCAAGGCCGCAATAGCGCCGTGAATATGCGCTTCATCGCATAGCAGCTCGACTTTGAACTCTTCGACCTTTTCCAGACTGCCCACCGAGCCGATATGCGGGTGGGCGCCCTCCGTTGGGCGAAACTGGCCCGTACCGCGGGTTTGGAAACAGACGTTTTCGTAGGCGCCTACACGCCCTGCACCGGCCTCAAACACCGCCTGCTTGACGCTTTCGGCATCTTCTATGGGGACAAAAAAAGCGAGCTTATACATGGTGTATCTCCAAATGATCGGTTCATTGGAAAACGCTAAACGGTGGCTATCTTAGCGGATAGGTGACTATTGGTCTCGGGCTTGGCTTTGTATGATGATATTTTTATGACGTTTCCCCTATGACTGTTAGACGAGCCGCCTCATGGATAAATTTGAAGTAAAGTTGGATCAGGCCGCCAGGGCTGCCTGGATGTCCTACGTCGGTGGAATGACTCAGGATGAGATCGCCAGCCAGTTGGGGGTTTCACGCCCCGGCGTTCAGCGTTTATTAGCCTTGGCCCGCCAGGAGGGGCTGGTAAAAGTCCATATCGATCATCCGATCTCTCACTGTATGGCGCTGGGCAGCACACTGCGTGATCACTTCGGTTTGACCTACTGTGAAGTGGTGCCCGCTGATAGCCATGCCGCCGACAGCGCCGCCTCCTACTTGGCGGTTGCGGCCGCCGAGCGCATAGCGCAACTGGTTGAGCGCAGCGAACCGTTGACGCTTTCGCTGGGCACCGGACGTTCGGTGCGGGCAGCGGTAGAAGCGCTTAGCCGTGTCGAACGGCCCCAGCACCGTTTTGTGTCGCTGGTGGGCAATGTCGCCCGGGATGGCTCGGCCAACCGCTACGATGCGGTGATGGTGATGGCGGATAAAACCGGTGGCGAACGCTTCTTGCTGCCGGCACCCGTGGTCGCCGAGTCGCTGGCTGAAAAAGAGGCGATGCTTGCCCAGCGGCTGTTTAAGGCGATTGCTGATGTGGCCAGAGAGTCAGAGGCCGCCTTTATCGGTATCGGGCGTATTGATCGTCAGGCAACGCTGTTTCAAGACCACTTTATTAGTGAAAGCGAGCTGGACGAATTACTGGGACTGAAAGCAGTGGGGGAATTGCTTGGTTGGCCGCTGAACCGAGACGGCGAGGTGATTGACTGCTCCATTACACGGCGAGTCACCAGTCTTCCACTGGAGCGTTTTGGTAAACACCACATGGTAGCCATCGCGGGTGGCCACGAAAAAGCCCCGGCGATACACGCCGCGCTGCGCGGCAACTGGCTGAAAGGGTTGGTGACTGACGAAGTGGCCGCCCGACAGATTGTTGAGTCGCTATAGGTTCTGTGCACCGCAACATGCATTAGAGGTTATGAATTAGCGTAAAGTCTAAGCTAATCGGCTTTGCTTTTTTTTTGCTTACGTACGATCATTTGTTCGATAGTTGATCAATAAGATCAAGGCGACAACAATGCCAATACCAGCCCAAAGGAGTGCTTTATGCGACTCGCACGTCACTTGCCTGTCACCGCGCTAGCGGCCGCCATTGCCATGTCGGGCCAAGCCCAGGCGCAAACTGAAATTACCGTGGCCACGGTTAATAACAACGATATGGTGATTATGCAGAGCCTCACCGAGGCTTTCGAAGAGGCACATCCCGACATCACCCTGGACTGGGTGGTGCTGGAGGAGAACGTGCTTCGTCAACGCATGACCACCGATATTGCCACCGGTGGTGCCCAGTTCGATGTCATGACCATCGGTACTTACGAAGTGCCTATTTGGGCTGAGCGCGGCTGGCTTTCACCGCTGGATAATCTGCCCGACGACTACAATGAAGACGACCTGCTAGCCTCCGTTCGCGATGGTTTAAGCTACGACGATACGCTCCACGCACTGCCGTTTTATGCTGAAAGCTCAATGATGTACTACCGCACGGATCTATTCGAAGAAGCGGGCATTGAGATGAGCGAGCAACCCACCTGGGAAGAGGTGCGCGAGTGGGCGGGTGAGCTACATGGCACTCAGGATGGCTTGGCTGGAATCTGTTTACGTGGCAAGCCTGGCTGGGGCGAAAACATGGCGTTTGTCTCCACGCTGGTGAACACCTACGGTGGCCGCTGGTTTGACGAAGAGTGGAACCCTGAACTCAACTCTGAAGCCTGGGTGAACGCTATTCAATTTTATGTCGATTTGCTCAACGACTACGGCCCGCCGGGGGCTAGCTCCAACGGCTTTAACGAAAATCTGGCGCTATTCTCCCGAGGCAACTGCGCCATGTGGGTGGATGCCACCTCTGCAGCTGGCAAACTGTATGACGGCAATGAATCCGATGTGGCGGACAGCCTAGGGTTTGCCCCGGCACCCGTGGCCGAAACACCTAAGGGCTCCCATTGGTTGTGGTCCTGGGCGTTAGCCATCCCGGCTTCTTCAGAGAACCAGGACGCGGCGCTTGAGTTTATTACCTGGGCAACTTCCCAGGAATACATTGAGCTGGTCGGTGAAACCCAAGGCTGGACCAGTGTGCCACCAGGCACCCGGGAATCGACCTACGCCAATGAGCAGTACACCGAAGCCGCGCCCTTTGCTGACTTCGTGCTAAAGGCCATTAAGGACGCCGATCCCACGGACTCTACCCTGGAGCCCAACCCTTACGTGGGTGTTCAGTTCGTCGGTATTCCCGAGTTTCAGTCGATCGGTACCCAGGTGGGGCAAACCATTGCCGCGGCGTTAACCGGTGATACCACGGTGGAGCAGGCGCTAGAGAGTGCTCAGCGTGCCACCGAACGCACCATGCAGCGGGCTGGCTACATCGAACGATAAAAGAGAATGACGCCTGCCTTCCCCTTGTTTACTACAGCGGAGGCAGGTGTTTTATCGATGTTTTCGAGCAGTTTTTTGTAAACAGCCTCGTACTTCGCAGGTAACCCCATGACTAAAACACGTGCTTCCGGCCGTACCGTCGGTGGGCTGAGAACGCTGTCGCTCCAAGCGCCGGCCGTGACGCTACTGCTGCTATGGATGATTGTGCCGTTAGGCATGACGCTATGGTTCTCTTTTCAGTATTACAACCTGCTCATGCCCGGTATGACCGGCTTTGCCGGGTTGGAAAACTATGAATACCTGCTCACCGACCCAGCGCTGTGGGCAGCGATGGGTAACACGCTGCTGCTGGTGGGGTGGGTGCTGGCGATTACCGTGGTGGGCGGCACCCTGCTAGCGGTGCTCTTCCAGCAAGAGTTCGCAGGACGCGGGATCGCCCGTGTACTGGCGATCTCACCGTTTTTTGTAATGCCCACCGTGAGTGCTCTGGTGTGGAAGAACATGATGATGCACCCCTCGAATGGGGTGCTGGCGTGGCTGGCTGAGTCCATCGGGTTGCCCGCCGTCGACTGGTTTTCCTCGCTGCCGCTGACCTCGATTGTGATCATCGTGGCTTGGCAGTGGCTGCCGTTTGCACTGCTGATTCTGCTCACCTCCATGCAGTCGCTGGATGAGGATCAAGTGGAGGCCGCCAGAATGGACGGGGCAGGGCCGGTGGCGATTTTCTTCTTTATTACGCTGCCGCACCTAAAACGAGCCATTAGCGTGGTCATCATGATTGAGATGATCTTCCTGCTGACCATCTTTGCCGAGATTTTTGTCACCACCTCCGGTGGGCCTGGCTTGGCCACGACCAATCTGGCCTACCTGATTTACATTCGTGCGCTGCTGGATTTTGACGTGGGCACTGCCTCCGCCGGTGGGGTGATCGCGATCATTCTCGCCAATATCGTGGCGATCTTCCTGGTTCGAATGGTAGCCAAAAACCTGGAAGAGTAGACCGGCACTTGTGTCCTGGGAGTACTTTGATGACAACATTAAATTCCAAAACCGCCGCGCCTCACTCTGTGTCGCGGTGGCGGTCAGCGCAAAGCAAGCGCCTCTTGCTAACGCTCTTGGGTTGGTCGGTGGCGCTGGTGATCTTCTTTCCGATCTTTTGGATGATCCTGACCGGTTTTAAAACGGAATCGGCGGCGATTGCTGACCCCACGCTGATTTTTTCCCCTACCTTGGAGAGCTACCAGGCGGTACAGGCACGTTCGGGCTATACCCGATTTGCACTTAACAGCGTAGTGGTGGCGTTTGGTTCGACGTTCTTCGCACTGTTGATTGCGATTCCTTCAGCCTATGCCATGGCTTTTTTGCCGACTAAACGCACCAAGGGCACGTTGCTGTGGATGCTCTCTACCAAAATGTTGCCCTCGGTAGGTGTGCTGGTGCCGATTTACCTGATTTTTCGCGACGTTGGGCTACTCGATACCCGCACCGGCCTAATCATTGTCTATACGCTGATGAACCTGCCGATCGTGGTGTGGATGCTCTACACCTTCTTTAAGGATATGCCTAAAGACATTCTTGAAGCGGGGCGGATGGACGGTGCTTCGACACTGCAGGAAGTGTGCTTTCTGTTGCTGCCACTCACGCTGCCGGGGATCGCCTCAACGGGCCTGCTATCGGTCATTTTGAGTTGGAACGAGGCGTTCTGGAGTCTCAACCTAACGACCTCAAATGCTGCGCCGTTAACCGCCTATATTGCCTCATTCTCAAGCCCTGAGGGGCTGTTCTGGGCCAAATTGTCCGCCGCTTCCACCATGGCGATTGCGCCGATTTTGATACTTGGTTGGATGACCCAAAAACAAATGGTGCGCGGCCTCACCTTTGGTGCCGTCAAGTAAAGGATCTTCCTCATGGCAACACTACAACTGCACAATATTACCAAGCGTTTCGGCGATACCGAGGTGATCAAGGGCATCGACCTTGAGGTGAATGACCGCGAATTTGTGGTCTTCGTGGGGCCTTCCGGCTGCGGTAAATCGACCCTAATGCGCATGATCGCCGGACTGGAGAGCGCCTCCGACGGCGATATTCTGATCGACGGCCAGCGCATCAATGACGTAGGCCCAGCCGATCGCGGCCTCGCCATGGTGTTTCAGAGCTACGCGCTCTATCCGCACATGACGGTAGAGGACAACATGGGGTTCAGCATGCGCTTGGCGGGGGTGCCCAAAGAGGAGCGACGGGCCAAAGTGCTGGAAGCGGCCAAGATTCTGCAGCTGGAGCCACTGTTGGATCGCAAGCCCAAAGCGCTCTCCGGCGGTCAGCGCCAACGGGTAGCGATTGGCCGGGCGATTGTACGTAACCCCAGTATCTTCCTGTTTGATGAGCCGCTCTCCAACTTGGATGCTGCGCTGCGGGTTCAGATGCGTATCGAGCTGGCGCGCCTGCACGATGAGCTGGACGCCACCATGATCTACGTCACCCACGATCAGATCGAAGCGATGACCATGGCGGATAAAATCGTTGTCCTCCACGACGGTGTGGTCGAGCAGGTGGGCTCGCCCATGGCGCTCTATCATCATCCGCGTAATCGCTTTGTAGCGGGTTTTATCGGCTCGCCGAAAATGAATTTTCTGCCGGTAACGCTGACCAGCGTTTCGCCTGAAGGCGTGGGGATTCGGATGCCCGGTGGCGGTGAACGCAGCGTGCCGGTGGACGGTCAGCACCTGGAGGCCAACGCCCCCCTGGAGCTGGGTGTTCGCCCGGAACACTTAGTGCTCGAGGAGCAGGGGCCCCTGAGCGGAGAGATCAAAGTGCTGGAGCGGCTAGGCGGCCAGACCTCACTCTATGTCCAGATGGACGACGAACTCATCACTATCATGGCCGATGGCGACGTGGCTTACCGGGTCAACGATACGGTGCATTTCGGCTTTGCCCCTGAGCGTGCCCATCTTTTTGAGGCTAGCGGCCTGGCCCTGCCCAGCTTGCAGCAGCACCCTCTGGCGGGTCTGACCCGCCACGATAACCGTGCCCCCGGCTCGCCTTCTGAGGAGCCTGCATGAGGACACTCATCTTTGACTGCGATGGCGTGCTGGTCGATAGCGAAGCCCTTGCCGAAGGCACTCTGGTGGAGTACCTCTCCCACTGGCTGCCCGATCTGAATATCGATCAGGAACTGGGCCAGGCGCTAGGGATGACCACGGCGGCGATTCTCGCTCATCTCGAAGCATTAAGTGCCCACGCCCTGCCTGTGGATGCCACCGAACAGGTGGATACCGCCATTGAGGCGCGTCTGGCGCGAGAGCTTAAAGCCATAGAGGGAGCTGACAAGGCGGTTCGTGGCATCACATTGGAGAAGGCGGTGGTCTCCAACAGCCGCCGCAGCCGCGTGCTGGCTTCACTGGCGAGCACGGGATTGGCCGAGGCGTTTGGCGAGGTGCCTATTTTTACCGCTGACCAGGTGGCTAATCCCAAACCCGACCCTGCGCTCTATCGCTTGGCGGCCTCTCACTTAGGCCAAGTACCACGGGACTGCCTGGTGGTAGAGGATAGCGTGGCCGGGGTGACCGCCGCCCATGCCGCGGGTATGTGTGTGATTGGGTTCGTTGGTGCCAGCCATGTGGATGCAGAGCAGTCGGCGCGGCTGACCCAAGCTGGCGCTTGGCGCATTTTAGCGCATATGCATGGCCTGGAAGCGTTGGTGGATGAGTGGCAAGCCAGTGGTCAATAGATCACTTAATAAAGGGGTTCCGGCAATAACGGCGCAGCAAGAAATGAGAGCATAAAGATGAAGCTAAACAACAAAGTCGCGGTGATTACCGGCGGCGCGCGGGGCATCGGCCTGGCCATTGCCCAGCGCTATTTAAGCGAAGGCGCAAGCGTTGTGGTGGCGGATATTGACCGCCTTGCCATTGATGATGCAGTGGCGACACTGCAGCAGCAGGCGGATGGTGAAAAGGTGATGGGGGTTGAGCTCAATGTCTGCGTTCAGGCCTCGATAGATGCCATGGTAGAGGCAGTCAACAAGCGCTTTGGTGGCATCGATATTCTGGTCAATAACGCTGCGGTCTTTGATATGGCGCCGGTGCTTGAGGTGACCGAGGCGAGCTTCGACAAGCAGTTTGCGGTCAATACCAAAGGCATGTTCTTTACCCTGCAGGCGGTTGCCCGTTCCATGGTGGCCCGCGGCCAGGGGGGCAAAATTATCAATATGGCTTCCCAGGCAGGTCGCCGCGGTGAAGCATTGGTAAGCGTTTACTGTGCCAGTAAAGCCGCAGTAATAAGCCTTACCCAATCCAGTGGGTTGGATCTGATCAAGCACCGCATCAACGTTAATGGCATTGCCCCCGGCGTGGTGGATACGCCGATGTGGGAGGAGGTCGACGCGCTGTTTGCCCGTTTTGAAAACCGTCCGCTGGGTGAGAAGAAACGTTTGGTGGGAGAGGCAGTGCCGTTTGGGCGTATGGGGTTGCCCGAAGATCATACTGGCGCGGCGGTGTTTTTGGCCAGCCAGGACAGCGACTATGTGGTCGCTCAGACGCTCAATGTCGATGGCGGCAACTGGATGAGCTGAGGTGGTCATGAGCCCTGATCTAGATACGTTAGCCCGGCAGATTATTGGCGCCGCTGAAGGCGCATCACGCTACCTGGTGGCGCTGGCAGGGCCACCAGGGGCGGGAAAATCCTACCGCAGCGCCCAGCTCTGCGCTGCTATTAATCAACACCTGCCAGGCCAGGCGGGGCTGGTGCCCATGGACGGCTACCACTTCGATAACGCTGTGCTGGGCGAGCAGCAGGTGCCCGTCAAAGGTGCGCCCCATACCTTCGATGTGGAGGGATTGCGCTGCGACCTTGAGCGTATCCGCCAGGCTATTCACCCGGTAGCGGTGCCGGTATTTGATCGTCCGCTGGATCTCGCCCGTGCCGGTGGGCGCCTGATTACTCTTGAACAGCGCATTGTCATTGTTGAGGGTAACTACCTGTTGCTTGACCGCTCTCCCTGGCGCGAACTGCGCCCGCTGTTTGATTGGACGCTGTTTATAGACGTCGACGATGTCGTGCTGGTTGAGCGTCTGGTCAGCCGCTGGCTTGAGATGGGCCAAGATCGCACCGGGGCGCTTGAGCGCACCCACCACAAAGACATGCTCAACGCGCAGTTAGTAAAGAGTTGCTGTTTACCGCCCGACCAGCGCTGGCGCTAGTACTTTGTGTTAGCACACTTAAACCGCACCTTTTATCTATCTTTACCTACCTTTATTCACCCCATCGCGCCAAGTAGGCCTTGGCTGGAGAGTCCCATGACCCGACTTAACAATCACAACCTGGGCAAGCTAACCGACGATGTTGCTAAACCTAATTACGTTGCTAAACCTCAATATGACCGTAAGACGCTCACCCCCGGCATCGTACATATTGGAGTAGGCGGCTTTCATCGTGCCCACCAGGCGATGTACCTGGATACGCTGATGAATCAGGGCGAAGCGTTGGACTGGGGCATTGTGGGTGTAGGCGTGATGCCAGGCGACAAGCGCATGCAGCAGGCACTGGCAGCTCAGGATTATCTCTACACGCTGGTGGTTAAGCACCCTGATGGCCAGTATGAGCCACGGGTCATTGGCAGTATGGTCAATTATCTATTCGCACCGGAAGAGACCGAGGCGGTGATCGAGCAGATGGCTGACCCAGTGATTCGTATTGTGTCATTGACGGTGACCGAAGGTGGTTACAATTTTCACCCGGTAAGTGGCGAATTCGATCTCGATAACCCCCAGGTGCGTGGTGATCTTGCCAACCCTACTCAGCCTACTACCAGCTTCGGGCTAGTGGTGGAGGCGCTTGCCCGCCGCCGTGCCCGCGACATTGCGCCCTTTACCGTGATGTCTTGCGATAATATTCAAGGCAACGGCGACGTGGCCAAACGCATGTTCGGCGCCTATGCCCAGGCGCGGGATGCAGAATTAGGTACTTGGCTGGAAGCAGAGGTGGCATTCCCCAACGCCATGGTAGATCGCATTACCCCGGTTACGTCGCCCACGGATATTGATGAGCTTGCCCAGCGCTTTGGCGTTGAAGATGCTTGGCCGGTGGTCTGTGAGCCCTTCACCCAGTGGGTATTGGAGGATCACTTTCCCCTTGGTCGCCCGGCGCTTGATAAAGTAGGGGTTCAAGTGGTGGAAGACGTCGAACCCTATGAACTCATGAAGCTGCGCCTGCTTAACGCCAGCCACCAGGCATTGACCTATTTGGGCTATTTAGCCGGTTACCGCTACGCCCATGAAGTGTGTCAGGATCCACTATTCGTCGATTTTTTGCTGGGCTATATGCGTGAAGAGGGCACGCCCACTCTGGCACCGGTGCCAGGTGTTGATCTCGAAACCTACCGTTTAACGCTGATGGAGCGCTTCGCCAACCCGCAAATCAAAGATACTCTGGCACGGCTCTGCGCTGAAAGCTCCGACCGGATTCCCAAATGGCTGGTACCGGTGATTCGCCAGCAGTTGGCCCAGGGCGGTGAGATAGAGCGCAGCGCCACGGTAGTGGCCAGCTGGGCGCGCTACGCTGAAGGGGTGGACGAGCAGGGCGAACCCATAGAGATTGTGGATCGTTTGAAGGCACCATTAATGGCCATTGCTGCCGAAAATCGCTCGCGGCCCACGGCCTTTATCGAAAATCGCGAGCTGTTTGGCGACTTAATCGACAGCCCACGCTTTGTTGAAGCCTATTTAGCCGCGCTAAGTTCCCTGCACGAACGTGGCGCACGGGCTACCCTAGAGGGTCTGGCATCGTCCGAAGGAACAGTGTGATGTATATCGGGGTGGATTGCGGTACCCAGAGTACCAAAGTAGTCGTGGTCGACGTTGAGCGAGGAAAAATTCTCGCCGAAGCAAGCCGTCCTCACCGCTTGGAAGAGGGCGAAAATGGCCGCCGTGAACAGGCGCCTGTGGAGTGGTTAGCCGCATTGAAAGCGGCGTTTTTTGCCGCGTTGGACAAAGCCGCTGTATCGGCGAGCCAAGTGCGCGGCATGGGTGTTTCTGGCCAGCAGCACGGCATGGTGGCGTTGGATGGCAACGGTGTGCCGGTCTACCCCGCCAAGCTATGGTGCGATACCGAGACCAGTGCCCAGAATGCCGATTTAGTGGCTCGATTGGGGGGCGAGGCGGGTTGTTTGGAGAAGCTGGGGCTAGTGCTGCAAACCGGCTACACAGCCTCTAAAGTTGCCTGGCTGCGTGAGCATCAGCCGGAGGCGTATCGGCGTATCGAGAGTCTGCTGCTGCCCCACGACTACCTCAATTTCTGGCTGACGGGCGAGCGCGTTACCGAGGCGGGTGACGCCTCCGGCACCGGCTACTTTGACACCCGCAAACGCTGCTGGCAGCTAGACGTATTTGCACAGATAGCCCCAGAGTTAGACCCCGAAAGGGTGCTCCCCCGTGTGCTGGCAGCCCATGAGCCGGTAGGCGTCGTGTGCCCAGCCGTGGCCCGGGAACTGGGGCTCGGCGATCAGGTAGTCGTCTCCTCTGGCGGCGGTGATAATATGCTGGGTGCCATTGGTACAGGCAATATCACCCCAGGATTGATCACGCTCAGTTTGGGCACTTCCGGCACCGTCTGCGCCTACTCGGCGACTTCTGTTGAGTGCGATAGCGCCATGGTGGCCAACTTCTGTTCCAGTACCGGTGGCTGGCTGCCGCTGATCTGCACCATGAATGTCACCTCGGCGACTACACGGGTGCGTGAGCTGTTTGGATTGGATCTGGCCGCTTTTGGCGAGCGAGTGGCCAGCGCGCCCATAGGCGCTGAAGGCGTCACCGTGCTGCCATTTTTTAACGGCGAACGGGTGCCGATGCTGCCCGACGCCTCGGCGGACTTTCTTGGCCTGACCAGCTTAAACACCACCCAGGCTAATTTATGCCGGGCCGTGGTGGAGGGGGCCACTTTCGGGCTACGCTATGGGCTGGAGTTGTTGGGCGATTTAACCGCCGGGGCCAGCCAGATCCGTTTGATCGGTGGCGGTGCCAACAGCCCCGTGTGGCGGCAGATGGTTGCTGACATTACCGGCACCCAGGTAATTTGTCCTGAGATTACCGACGCGGCCGCGTTAGGTGCGGCGATACAGGCGGCCTGGTGCGACCAGCGTTCAGAGGGCGTCACCCTGGAAGCGCTGTGTGAAAAACTGGTCCACCTGGATGCCCAGTCACTGGCTGACCCCCATCCAGGGCGAGTGGCTGCTTACCAACCCATTTATAGGCGCTACTGCGCAGAACTTGAACAACGCCATGGCGGCGCTTAAACGCATACCAAGGAGATTTTATGACCAGCCAGCTGCAACAGCTAAAGCAACACTCGCTTGTCGTCGCCGACACCGGTGACCTTGAGGCTATCCGTCGCTATCAGCCCCAGGATGCGACGACTAATCCCTCACTGCTGCTCAAGGCGTTTAGTTTGTCGGGTTATCAAGCGCTGATTGATGAAGAGCTGAGCGGCGTCAAAGCCTCTGGCGGCAGCCGTGAAGAGCAGGTCAAGCATGCCGTTGACCGTCTGGCAGTCGCTATGGGGAGTGAGATTTCCGCCGTTGTGCCGGGGCGTGTTTCCACCGAAGTGGCGGCGCGGCTGTCGTTTGATACCCAAGCCAGTATTGCCAAGGCCCACGAGTTAATCGAGCTGTATGACGCCCGCGGTGTGTCCCGTGACCGTGTGTTGATCAAGCTGGCGTCTACCTGGGAGGGCATTCGCGCCGCTGAGGTGCTTGAGCGCGAGGGCATTCAGTGCAACCTGACGCTGCTGTTCAGTGAAGCTCAGGCCCAGGCCTGCTTTGATGCCGGCGTGTTTCTGATCTCGCCTTTTGTTGGTCGGGTGACCGACTGGTACAAAAAAGAGACCGGCAACGACTACACGCCGGAAAACGACCCGGGGGTTCAGTTTGTGCAAGGCGTTTGCCAGCGCGCCAACCAGGGCGGCTACGACACGGTGGTGATGGGGGCGAGCTTCCGTACCACCGGGCAGGTGCTTGCCCTGGCAGGCTGCCCGCGGTTGACCATTTCGCCTGCCTTATTAGAAGAGTTGGATGCCACCGAAGGTAGCGTTACTGCGCAAATCCAGGCAGCCGATGGTAGTGGCAAACCCAGTGAGCCGCTCAGCGAATCCGCTTTCCGCTGGGGCCACAACCAGGACGCCATGGCTAATGACAAGCTGGCCGAAGGCATCCGCCGCTTCCACGATGACCAGCTTGAGTTAGAGAGCCTGATCGATAAACGACTAGGCTAATAGGTTAGCCCATGGCGTCGGGGTTAGGGTGCAGCGGGGGGCGGCCATGGCGGTCAGATGGCGAAAGTAGTGCCCATGGATGGGTTAACAGCGCCCCCGCAGAACCCTAACCCTGACGCAGTTATTCATTCGGGGACAGGGAGAAAGCCTCATGGATGCCACCCTGAGCCAACTGTTGGAATCTATCGACTTAACCCCCACTGGCAATTTGCAGCCGCTCAGTGGAGGAGATATCGCCGCAGTGTATCGTCTGGAGACGCGCCAGGGGCAGGTGGTGATTAAGCACGACGATGCATCACGACTGCGCGGTGAAGCCGAAGGGCTACGTGCCCTGCGCAGCGCCTCTGGGCAGTTGGTGGTGCCTGAAGTGTTAGGCCTGTCAGCGGGCTGGCTAGTCATTGAGTCGCTGGATACAGTGCCTGGCGGGCCGCAGAGCGAAACCGCATTAGGCGAAGGGCTGCGCGGGTTGCACAGTGTGATTGGCGACGCCCACGGCTGGCATCAGGATAATGCCTGTGGGCGCACGCCCCAACCTAATGCACCGCTCAGTGATGGGCGGGCCTTCCAGCGCGAGCGGCGTTTATTACCCCTGTGTGAGGCGTGCCACCAGTGTGGTCTATTGGACGCAGCGCTACGTGGGCGTATCGATCGCTTGGCTCAGGAGTTGGAGCGCTGGCTGCCAGATGCGCCGCCCAGCTTGCTTCACGGTGACCTCTGGTCGGGGAATGTACTCTTCACCACAAAGGGGCCAGCGATTATCGATCCAGCGGTGTATCGCCACTACCCGGAGGTGGATATAGCGATGCTGACGCTCTTCGGCTCGCCGGGGGAGGCTTTTTTTGATGCTTACTGGAATGGCGACGCCCCGACCGACTGGCCGAGGCGTGAAGCGCTGTTTCAACTCTATCCGTTGCTGAATCACCTGCTGCTGTTCGGCGCCAGCTACCGTTCGGCGGTTGAACGCAGCGTGGCGAGGCTCGAGTCTTACACCTGAGCCTTACCAGCACTTGTGTTTTACCAGGATTTATAGGGCAAAAACTTGCCGTTTAAAGTGAGCAGTACCCGGTCGCCCTTGGGGTCTTCGACTTTGTCGACCTCCATGGTGAAGTCGATGGCGCTCATAATGCCGTCGCCAAACTTCTCCTGCACCACATCTTTCAGAGTCTCACCGTAAACACCGACGACCTCATATAAACGATAGATAAAGGGGTCTTGGGGGATCGCTTCATCCCAGGCTTTGGTGGGGAAGGCTACCAGGGCATCGGCGACCTCGCTCTCCACGCCCAGGGTGTCGCAAAGCTTAGCGGCAATCTCTTGGCTGGCGCTGTTCATGCCGTAGCAGGCCGAAGCGACCCACACCGGTGACATGCCAACGGCGTTACCAATATCGTCCCAGCTCATTTTTTTACGCGCTTTGGCGGCGAGCAGAGTGTGACGCATTTCGAGCTTATCCATGGTGATTCTCCTCTAGAGTGGGGGGGGCGAGTGACGCCCATTTTTTGGTTACTGGATCAAGACAACACTTTTTTGGGCTGAGTACGGACGTGGGTGGTATAGAGCACCAAACCTACCAGCGTCAGGCCGCCAACCAAGTTGCCTAGTACCGTGGGGATTTCGTTCCACATAATGTATTGATACAGGGTGAAATCGGCGCCCATCATCAGGCCAATCGGAAACAGGAACATGTTGACGACGGAGTGCTCGAAACCGAGATAGAAAAACACAATGATCGGCATCCACATGGCCATGATTTTGCCGGAAACCGTTGTCGAGATAGCGGCGCCCACTACGCCCATAGAGACCATCCAGTTGCAGAACATGCCTCTTAGAAAGAGCACAATCCAACCGGCAAATCCTGCCTCCTGGTAACCTACTGTGCGACTTTCACCCACAGTCATCATGGTTTGGCCGACCGCGTTGATCTCCTCGGTGCCGCCCATGGTGAAATTCAGGTAGCCAAAGGTGGCGATAAACAGGGCGCCCCCTAGGTTGCCGAGCCCTACCAGCGCCCAGCACTTCAGCATTCGTGGCAGGGTTACCCCAGGTCTTTTGTCGAGCCATGCAATAGGCACCAGCGTAAAAACCCCGGTCAGCAGGTCATAGCCCATCAAATAGAGCATGACGAAACCCACCGGAAAGAGCAGCGCCCCAATTAAGAAGTTGCCTGTTTGGGTCGCAATGGTGATGGCAAAAATAACCGCCAACGCAAGGGTCGCCCCCGCCATAAAGGCGCGGATAAGCGTATCCCGTGTCCCCATATAGACTTTTGACTCCCCCTGATCCACCAATTTGGTGACAAACTCACTGGGCATTAGATAAGACATATGTATGTCTCCTGTGTCATTTCGGTTAGTTAACGCTTAATCCAAGAGTTTTAGTGTTTCCTGATAAGAGCAATAAATAGGAGCAACAAAACCGATGGCTGCGCCGTCCTGGTGCAAAAGAGATTAAGCGTGTGGCGCAATCGCACTATTCACATAGCGTTTCCATCCAGCTATTCCACTTAGTTGTTCCGCCTAGTCGTTCCGCTTAATCATTGCTATTTATGTGCCAACTTGTGCGGAGGATTTTTAAGCAAATGTTTTAATTGAATTAATTTGTTTTTATAACGGGTTTTTGGAAAAGCTAGAATGGTCACGAAAAATCGTAATTAACGATCTTTCGTTGTTTTATTGACGAAATATCGTAAGTGGCGCGGGAATTGAATGGATAAGTGGAGACCACCTTGAAACCTGAGGTATGCGCCAATGGGTGAACATGCACGTACTCACACCGCCGCTCTAATGGGCGATTTTTCACCGCTTGCAATGATCGTGATTGATCCGTTTGTCGATCAACTACTGGACGCTAACCCAGCTGCCTGCGAGATGCTCAATATTATTCAAACGCTGCCTTTAGCGGCCCCGTTTAGCCACCGCTTGAGTGCTTCACTGCCGCTTTGGGTGAGCTTTACTGACGAGGCGCTGACACAAAAGACGGCCTGGTCAGATGATTTGGTAATGCTGGATATGCTGCGTCAGCCGTATCGCGTTGAGGTTTATGCTCAGCGTGTCGACGACTCTTCGCAGCTGTTATTAACATTGATTGACCGCAACAAGGCCGAGCAGCGCCGTGCCAAAGCCGAGCTAGGCCGCCAGCATCGTCAGGGGGAGGTTGGCTGGCAGCGGGTTGAGCAGGTGTTTGAGCGGATTGAGAAGCAGAACCAGCTTATTCTGGGCGCTGCGGGGGAGGGCATTTACGGCCTGGACGCTGAAGGCAAAACCACTTTCGTTAATCCCGCAGCAGAACGCATTCTGGGCTGGAGTACCGAGGACATGGTGGGCCACGATGCGCACCTTATGTTCCACCACACGCATGCCGATGGCAGGCATTTTCCGGTGCAGCAGTGCCCTATTCACGCCTCGTTTAGCGACGGCCAGGTACATCACGTCGATAATGAAGTGTTTTGGCACAAAAATGGCGAAGCAATTCCCGTTGAGTACACCAGCACACCGATATTCGAGATGGGACGATTGGTCGGGGCGGTGGTGCTGTTTCGTGATATTCGCGAGCGTAAGCGCGCTGAGCAGCAGCTACGCGATGCCCTTGCTGAGGTGGAGTCACTCAAGCAACGTTTGGAATTGGAAAATGAGTACCTTCAAGAAGAGATAAAAGCGGAGCTGAATCATCGTGATATTGTCGGCAACAGCCCGGCGGTGGCCAAGCTGATCCAGCAGATTGAGTTGGTGGCGCCCACCAGTGCCAACGTGTTGATTAGCGGCGAGTCGGGCACCGGCAAAGAGCTGATTGCTCGCGCTATTCATGCCGGGAGCACGCGCAGCGACCGACCGCTAATCCGCGTGAACTGCGCGGCTATTCCACGTGACCTGTTTGAGAGCGAATTCTTTGGTCACGTAAAAGGGGCTTTTACCGGCGCGGTACAAGATCGCCCAGGGCGCTTTGAGCTTGCTCACGGTGGCACTCTATTTTTGGATGAAGTCGGCGAAATCCCTCTGGAGCTGCAGAGCAAGCTGTTGCGAGTGCTGCAGGATCAGCAGTTTGAGCGCGTGGGCGATAATCGTACCCGCGAAGTGGATGTGCGAGTGATCGCAGCAACCAATCGCGAACTGCGCGATATGATCGATAACAGCCATTTTCGCGAAGATCTCTATTTTCGTCTCAACGTGTTCCCCATTGAGTCGGTTCCGCTACGCAAGCGAATTGAGGATGTGCCGCTGTTGGCGCGGCACTTCTTACAGCGCGCCTGCCTGAAATTTAATAAGCCAGGGGTGCGTATTCCGCCGTCCCAGCTGGAGATCCTGCAGCGCTATCCCTGGCCGGGCAATATCCGTGAACTGGAGAACATCATTGAGCGGCAAGTTATCGTGACCCAGGATCGGCGTTTGATGTTTGATGACCTGCTGCTGGGAGAGCCCACACGCAAGATAGGTCGCACTAACCCCATCTCTGCAGCGGGTCATGCCGGTGCAGAGCAGAATGAAGTAGCGCTGCTTACCGAGCAAGCGCTTGGCCAGCGTCAGCGGGAGAGCGCGATTGCCGCTCTGGAGCAAGCCGGAGGGAAAGTCTCTGGGGCAGGGGGCGCGGCGGAGCTGCTTGGCCTCAAGCCCACTACGCTGGCTTCGCGGCTAAATAAGTGGGGCATCGACACGCGAGAATTTCGCAAAAGCGCGCCGCATTAATCGCCAACGCATCGTGCTTTGGACTAGGGTAAGCTGGAAGCGACTTGACAACAGGCTGCTCACACATTTTTAGATTGTTCAAGGCTAGCATACATACATGAATGTAACTATAATGCTCATCTTTCTGAATGGCACCGTATTTCGAGTGATTTAGCGCGCTAATTGGCTTGGTTTTCTATAGCACAAGTCGAGTAAGCTGAGAGACTAAGCGCGTTTACCATCTGACACTGATACCTAGAGGCAATCCCATGCGACTGGCACACTGGGCAGTCAATGCCCCTTTACGACCCCTACTATTGGCGGTATTAACCGCTTCTTTTGTATTGCCTGCTCAAGCTGCCGATCTCATCACGATTACCCGTGATGCGTTAGACAATAACGCTGAGCTTGCTTCGGCGCGCTCGCAGTATCTGGGTGTAGAAGCAGGCAGAGACGTTGCACGAGGTGGGTTGCTTCCGCAAATTAACGCTTCAGGCACCGTGGCGCATAACGAGCAGTATGAAAGCCAGCGCTCATCCCAAGCCGGAGCTGGTGCTGGTGCTGGTGCTGGCAATGTGAGTGCCGGTGATGACCGTTACAACACCGTATCGCTCACCCTTGAAGCCACCCAAGCGCTTTATGATGAAGTGACACGTCGGCAAGTCACTCAGGCCGAGCGCCAGATCGACCAGCAGGTATATCTGCTTGCGGCCACCGAACAGCAGCTGCTAATTGACGTGGCCAGCGCCTATTTTGACATTTTGCGTGCCCACGAAGTACTCGAAGCGCGTTTTGCTCAAGAGCGTGCCATCGGGCGTCAGCTCGAGCAGGCGGGTGAGCAGTTTGAAGTTGGCTTAATAGCGATTACCGAAGTCGAAGAGGCTCGCGCCACCTTTGACCAGTCCCGTGCTGACCGGATTGCCGCAGAGAGCAGTCTACAGGTGGCTTTTGAGGCACTGGAGCAGTTGACCGGCCAGCGCTACGCCAGTATTGAAGCCCTGGGCGACAGCATGCCCATTGCGCTTCCTGAGCCAAGCAGCCGCGACTACTGGGTAGAGCAAGCCATCGAGCGTAATCCTCAGGTGTTGGCGCAACAGGCGGGGATTGAGGTGTCACGCAGCGGTGTGGAAATTGCCCGCGCGGGTCGTTTGCCTACCCTTTCAGCCTTCGGCAACTATCAGTATGGCGACAGTGATATTGATAACACCACCGGCAATGACTCCTCTAGCCAGGTAGGCATACGCGCTAATTTGCCCGTCTACACCGGCGGCAGTACCAGCGCAAGCATCCGCCAGGGCACTTATCAACTGGAGAGTAGCCAGTACGATTTCGAGTCTCAGCGTCGCTCGTCGATCCAGCAGGTTCGCTCGCTGTACACCCAAGTCAGCAACGATGTAGAAACCGTCGAGGCCCGTGAGCAGGCGATCGTCTCGAACCGTAGCGCGCTGGAAGCAACCCGCGCCGGCTACGAGGTCGGCACCCGTAATATCGTCGATGTTTTGAACGCTGAGCAGAATTTGTATAACGCCATCGCTAACTACGCAGAGGCTCGCTACGACTATGTCGTTAATCTGCTCTCGCTGCGCCAGCAGGCAGGACGCCTTGATGTGGACGCCATTGAAGAAGTCAATGCGTGGTTAACCGGTGATGAGGTGAACTTTACCTTGCCAGAGAGCATTGGCAATGACCGCTATGAGCCCGCGCTCAACATCGGTGCACCGCCCCAGCCCGGCACGTAATTGCCTGTTGGTTGGGAGTGATCCAGATGCGTATGTGCTATCGGTCACCTTAAAAAAGATATATGGGAATGCAACGTATGAAGAAGATGATTCACTCTCGCCGAGCGAGTCTGGTGACGCTAGTAGCTGCGCTGGCACTTTCAGCCTGCGGTCAAGAACAAGCCGAGGCGCCTCAACAGGGCCAAGGTGCTCAGCAAGAAGCCCCGCCCCACAAGGTCGAAGTGGCTGAAATGGTGCGTCAGGATATACCGCTGGATAAGTCGTACCCTTCGCTGCTGCGCAGTGACGATGAAGTTACTTTGGTAGCCCGTGTCAATGGGTTTCTGGAGGAGCGCCACTTTGAACCCGGTCAGTTAGTGGAAGAGGGCGATCGTCTTTACACCATCGAACCAGATCTTTACCAGGCAACTGTCAATCAGCGTGAAGCCGATCTGCAGAGCGCCCGTGCGGAGCTTTCCCGCGCTCAGCGCGACGCTCAACGTTTTGAGCAACTGCTAAGCCAGAATTCGGTTAGCCGTCAGCAGTATGATCAGGCACTGGCAGACCAACGGGTCGCCCAGGCAAACGTGGCACAGGCAGAGGCGGCGCTCTCCAGCGCTAATCTGGATCTGGGATACTCCCAGGTAACTGCCCCCGTATCGGGCATGATCGGATTGAGCCAAGTTAACGTAGGCAATCTGGTTACCTCCGGTACGGAATTAGCGACAATCACGCCGCTGGATCCCCTTGAGGTGCGTTTCCAACTGCCCCAGCGTGATGCCTTTGAACTGCGTCGCCAGTTGCGTGACGGAGGTGATACGTCGGATATCCGTGCGCGGTTGAGCATCCCTGGCGTGAGTGGTGGCAGCGACTCTGAGTTGGAAGGGCATTTAGACTTCCTGGGATCGCGGGTTGATAGCGGCACCAGCACCGTGCAAGCGTCCGCTACCTTTGAAAACCCCAATGCGGCAGTGCTACCCGGCCAATTTGTGCGTGTGCGCATTGAGGGCCTGAAGCGCTTTGAGGTCTTGGCAGTGCCTGAGATCGCGGTGACGCAAGGGTTAATGGGCCCGCAGGTGTTTGTCCTGGATGAGGACAACAAAGCCCGCGAGAGAACTGTTTCATTGGGCGAAGTGGCTGGCCCTTGGCAGTTGATTCGTGAGGGGCTAGAGCCGGGGGAACGTGTGGTGGTCGGCGATCCTGCTGGTTTAGAGCCGGGCATGACGATTGACCCTCAACCGTTTGATGGCAACGCTGAGGACATCGTTGAAGATGTGGAGAAAGAGGAGGCGCAACAGCAGGCTGAAGCGGCAGAGTCAATGGAAGAGGGGGCAGCCGATAGTCAGCCCGCTGAAGGGGAAGAGGGTGCGCAATAATGAACTTCTCTAACTTCTTCATCAGCCGCCCGATATTTGCCACGGTACTGGCGATTATCGTGACGCTGGTGGGCGTGATGTCGATGCGCATTCTGCCCATTGAGCAGTACCCCAGCGTGGTGCCGCCAACGGTATCAGTGCAGGCGCAGTTCCCTGGGGCGGATGCAGAAACCGTTGCACAAACCGTGGCGGCCCCCATTGCAGAAGCCATTAACGGCGTTGAGGACATGCTCTACATGACCTCTAACAGCGCTGATAACGGCCTTATGAGCTTGAGCGTTGCCTTCAATATCGGCACCGATGGTGATATTAACACCATCAACGTTAACAACCGGGTACAGGGGGCACTTTCGCAGTTACCTGAAGCCGTGCAGTCACAAGGTGTCACCGTTGAGCTGCGCTCTGACTCTATTTTGATGTTTATCGCGTTGACCTCACCTGATGGTGACTACGACAACATCTATATGCAGAACTACGCCACGTTGAACGTGCTTGATGAACTTCGTCAGGTGCCGGGTGTGGGTAATGCAGAAGTGCTGGGCGGCGGTGAGTTTGCCATGCGTATCTGGATGGATCCGGATAAGCTGGCCCAGTACGACTTGACGCCCAGTGAAGTAGCCAGCGCAATTAGGGCGCAAAATACTGAAGTGCCAGCGGGCAACTTGGCCTCGACGCCGCAGAGTGAGCCGCGGGCGTACACCTATACGATTACCGCTGGCGGTCGTCTCAGTAATGTCGACGACTTCCGTAATATCTACCTGCGTACCAATAGCGACGGCTCTTCGCTGCACCTTGAAGATGTCGCGCGTATTGAGCTTGGGGCATCTTTCTACGGGGTTGATGCGCGTTTGAACGGCTCAACCATGACGCCGATTATTATTAACCAGCAGCCCGGTGCAAACGCGCTGGAAACTGCTCAGGGTGTGCGGGATACGATGGAGGAGCTGTCTGGCCGCTTCCCGCCCGGGCTTGAGTATGTGGCACCTTACGATACAACCCTATTTATTGATGCCTCCGTGGAAACGGTGCTCCACACTTTTATTGAAGCCTTTCTGATCGTTATCGTCATTCTGTTTATTTTCCTACAGAACTGGCGCTTCACCGTGATTGCTATGTCGGTGGTACCGGTCGCTGTGGTGGGTACATTTGCTGGCTTCTATGTGTTTGGTTTTTCGATCAATCTGCTGACCCTGTTTGCCTTGGTTCTATCGATAGGGATAGTGGTCGACGATGCCATTCTGGTGGTAGAGAACGTCGAGCGCGTGCTGAGTGAAGAAGACGATATTAGCGTACGCGATGCGACTGTTCGGGCAATGAAAGAAGTTGGCGGGCCGGTCATTGCAACTTCGCTGATTATGGCCGCAGTGTTTGTACCCGTGGCGTTTCTGGGCGGTTTTACCGGTCAAATTTACCAGCAGTTCGCGATCACTGTCGCTATCTCGGTCGCCATTTCGGCGCTAATGGCGTTGACCTTTACGCCCGCCCTGTCGGCGATTTTTATCAAGCATAAAATCGCGGGAGCAGGGCAGTCCAAAGTTAAGCGTGCCTTGAATACACCGTTGCGCTTGTTTGACCGACTGTTTGCTGGCATTACCGCCGCCTATATGTGGGTAGTAAAAGGCTTGGTACGTTTATGGGTGTTAGCGTTAGCACTAACGGTGCTTACCGGGGTGGGTTCCTACTGGCTCTACGCCAATACGCCTTCGACGCTGGTGCCGGAAACTGATCAGGGGGTTGTGTTGGTGAGCGTGTCGCTCCCCGACGCCGCATCGCTGGATCGTACCCAGCGCTATATGGCAAAACTGAGTGCGGCGATTGAAGATATTCCCGGTGTGGAATACTCCTCAGCGGTGGCTGGCTATGACATTTTGTCGAGTTCCGTGAATACCGCTCGGGGGGTCATGTTTATCAATCTAAGCCCCTGGTCTGAGCGTGACCTGACGGCCACCGAACTCGTAGGGCGTATTATGGGATTGGGCGCCAGTATTGACGGTGGTTCCGCCATGGCCTTTAATTTGCCACCTATCATGGGGCTTTCGACCACCGGCGGGTTTACCGGCTATTTGCAGTCCTTTGAGGGTGCATCGCCCCGTGAGCTGTATGAAGCATCGCTACAAATCATGCAGAAAGCTAACCAGCACCCAGCCTTGAACCGGGTATTTACCACGTTCAACGTTAATGTACCGTCCTACCGCGCCAACATTGACCAGCAAAAAGCATTAAGTTACGGCGTGGCGCTGGAAAACATTAATTCGGCTCTGGGCAATACCTTTGGTAACGGTTTTGTGAACTACTTCAGCTATCAAAACCGTAATTTCCAGGTCTATCTGCAAAACGAAGATGAATTCCGCAAGACACCGGAAGACGTCAGTAGCGTTTACGTGCGTGGCGGAAATGGCGAACGTATCCCGCTCTCTGAATTTGTCGAGCTGGAGCGCCAAACCGGTCCATCGGTAGTGTCCCGTTTCGGCGTTTACGCCGGGGCAATGTTCCAGGGTGAGCCAGCTGCTGGTTATAGCTCAGCTCAGGCGATCGAAGCGATGAACGAAGTCGTGGAGGAAGCGCTGGGGAGCAACTGGGGCATGGGCTGGACGGGTACCGCCTATCAAGAGTCCAATATGGGTAGCGCCGCGACGCTGGCGATTGTCTTCGGCTTGTTGATGGTCTTCCTGATCCTGGCGGCTCAGTATGAAAGCTGGTCGTTACCGCTGGCGGTATTGACGGCAACACCGTTTGCATTCCTGGGGGGGATTGGTGGTATCGCGTTGCGCGGACTGGACACCAGTGTGTATGTGCAGATCGGTATGCTGGTGGTGGTTGGGCTTGCTGCGAAGAACGCGATCCTGATCGTTGAGTTCGCCGAACTGCAGCGTAAGGAGCAGGGAAAATCAATCCGTGAAGCGGCAATTACCGCAGCAGAGCTGCGCTTCCGTCCCATCGTGATGACCTCCCTGGCATTTATCTTTGGTACCTTGCCGCTTGCATTGGCAACCGGTGCCAGCGACGTGAGCAGCCATCACATTGGCACCACGGTGGCGATGGGTATGTTCTCTGTTGCCACCTTGGGTAGCCTGTTTATTCCTAGCTTCTACGCCATGATTGCGACGGTCTCTGATTGGCTAAGTCGCAAGATGAAAGGGCATAAGCATGATGGCTCCCAACCAGCACTGGAGCATGACAAACATTAATCCTTAGCAATTAATCACGAGCAAAAAAAGCGGGTGTCATCTTCGGGTGGCATCCGTTTTTTTATGGCTCTGACCGAGATCAAGGTAGAGGTGGCGCGGAAAAGCTAATCTGAACTAAGCTGGAAGTAACAATACATCACCGGCTAAGTACCGGGGGAGGTGTCACTATGAATGATCTACTGCACGCTGCTACCCAATTTCCGGCCATCGTCTTTACGTTACTACTCGGGCTGTTAGCCCTTTACTGGCTACTGGTGATTATCCGCTTAGCCCCGTTAGAGCTTTTTGAGCGTGATAGCCTCAAAGAAGACCATCTTGCCAGCACGTTGGTTTCTTTAGGCTTCGCTGGGGTTCCCGCCACGCTGGCCTTAACGGTAATTCTGACGATTGCCGCAGTACTAACAGTAGCGATCGAACTGCTGGTACTGCGTTGGCTGCCGCTTGGCTTGATACGTATACCGGTAGGGGTGCTAGTGCTATGGGGTACGCTGGTCATAGCCTCGCCCGTCGCAGCAATGCTCTGCCAGGCGCTGCACCGTGGGCTGCACCGGTACCGCCCCTTCACCCGGCGTTGCCTGCTGGGCCAAACGGTGGTAGTGACCGAGCGCCAAGGTGCGGGTGAGCAGGCGTTTGCGGTGATTGATAATGAGCCGACGAGCAGAGTCAAACTGCTTAGCAAAAGCGACGCTCTGCCTGCGCAGGGGGAGCGCCGGGTGCTGGTGAAGTATTTGCCTGAAGAGGGGGCTTACCGCAGCGTATCTGAGCAGACGTACCTTGAAACACGGATTCGTTTAAATAAAATGCGGCTAAACCAGAAAAACCGCCACTCTACCCATTACTCGGCGTCTCACTGATACCGCTTTTCACTAAGGAGAGTAACCGGGATGCTTAAAATATTTGCGTCCCGGTCTACTTCCGCCACCGTCGCCACAGCTGTGCTAGCCACTGCACTGCACGCTGCCAGCTAGTAGCGTTTTGTGTTTTATTCAATGGGGTTGGACGAGGTGCGGGGCGATTTAAAAAGTCGTGAATGGGATCAACCTGCTCGGGCTTATCCAGCATAGGCGCGTGACCGCAGTGAGGCACGTTTAGGGTAACAAGTTTAGGGTGTGCCTCGGCCATCCGCGGCAGCGTTTCTGGATCCAGAAGCGTCGATTCCTCGCCACGTATTACCATCACCGGACAGCGAATGTTCGCCCAGTCAGCCCACATGTCCCGCGGTGTGTCGTGCACAAACTGCTCGCCAATGCGCGGATCGAAGTGATACGTCCAACTGCCATCCGGTAACCGTCGGGCACTGTTGAGAGCCAGTTCACGCCGAGCAGATTCAGCGCTAATACCGAAACTGGCATAGTGCCGGTTGAGCTCTTGCTGGAGTTCGCTAAATGTAGAGAAGCGGTGGGTAACGCCAAAATAGCTAGAAAGACCTATAAGGCCCTGGGTGTTCAGCTCGGGGCCTACGTCGTTAAGAATCAGCCGCGAAATGCGCGCGCTGTGCTGCGGGTCAGCAGCGATCAATATACCAAGCAGGCCACCCATTGAGGTGCCCAACCAATCCACGTAATCGAGTTCAAAGTGATCGAGTAGTGCGATCGCTACCGACACGTAATGGCTATAAAGGTAGTCGTGGGCAGGAAACAGCGACCAGCTGGATAACCCACGACCTGGGGTATCCGGGGCAAGAATTCGCCATTCAGTGCCGAGTTCTCGTGCAAGCGCGCTAAAGTCGCCGCCATGACGGGCAATTCCATGCCAGGCGATCAACGTGCGCGGGGCGTTAGGGTTCCAAATGCGTACGGCCACTTCCAATTCGCGTACGCGGACAAACTCCAAAGCATCCATAGGTCTGCTCACACGGCCATAAAAGTAGCCCAGTATAAGCCTACTTGCTGCATTGCAGCGAGAGTGATTGTTTAACGCTGCATCATGCGAATAGTGGCATCGATCAGTTCGCCACCGCGCTCACGAATCGAAAAAGCCTCGGGGTTACGTAGCCAATCATGGAAAAGGCCCCCCAGCATGGATTGCATCAAGCGCGTTGCCACTTCGGGACTAAGGTCTTCACGCAATAGTTGCTGCTGCTCTGCAAGCACAAAGACATCCAGCATCTCTTCAAAACACTCGTTGCCGATCTGATCCTGCATATCGAGCGGGTTAATGTCACTGAAGAACTCGCAGCGATGCAGCAAAATGGAGAGTATTCGCTGGTAAGAGGGTTGTTCAAGGCGCACCAGTCCTGCATGGCAGGCCAGCCGAATAGACTCCAGTGGTGATAGTTTGGCGTCAGCTTTATCTACCTCATCCATCAACGACTGGAAGGGCATACGCACCTGTTCAACCAGCGCCATGAATAGATCGCCTTTATTTTTAAAATGCCAATAAACGGCGCCGCGGGTAAGGCCAGCATGGCGAGCAATTTGCTCAAGGGAGGTGCGTGCCACACCTTTGGCAAAAAATACCTCTTCAGCAGCTTTAAGCAGCGCTTCTCGGGTAGCAGCCGCTTCTGCTTTGGTCTTTCTTGCCATGGAAATGCAACCTCATTATCGACACTGTATGGTCACATTTTAACCTAAGCTGAAGCACATTTACATTCAAAACTGTATGGATAAATGACATACCATATAACGTAGGTTAACAAATTCGTCATTTCGCCACCAAAAGCGTATAAAAAGGCTATGAAACTAGCCCACATGCGTACAAACGTCGTGAGCAAAACGGATTAAAAATACAGGACAAAAAGCATGGCGCGAGCTTCTTTTCAGCTGGGCGAACATACCATCAAGCCCGGCCAACGCTTACAAATTGATGTGCCGGTGGCGCGCTTATATACCCATACGCCCCTGCATATACCTGTTGAAGTCGTTCATGGCCGCAAGGATGGCCCGGTGCTGTTAGTATGTGGTGGCATTCACGGCGATGAAATCAATGGGGTTGAGATTGTTCGTCGGGTACTGCGCGCGAAAGCGATTAGTAGTATCCGCGGTACCTTGATCGCTGTGCCGGTTGTAAACGTACTTGGTTTCTTGCAGCAAACCCGCTATTTGCCTGATCGGCGTGATCTAAATCGCTGTTTTCCAGGCAGCGAGTCGGGGTCACTCGGCGGCCGTATTGCAAATCTGTTTCGCGAACAAATCGTCGATCATGCTACCCATATTATTGACCTCCATACCGGCGCAATCCATCGCACTAATCTGCCGCAAATTCGTGCACAACTCCGTCCTGGAAGCGAAACCGAGCGTATGGCGGATGCGTTTGGGGCGCCTGTCGTCCTCAATGCGGAACTGCGTGAAGGTAGCCTGCGCCACTATGCCCAGACCCGCGGCATTCCTGTGCTCACTTATGAAGCTGGCGAAGCACTGCGTTTTGACGAGTGGGCGATCGCACCAGGAGTGCGTGGTGTGCTGAGAGTGATGCGCCGATTGGGCATGCTGACCGGCGAACAGCGCCGCCGTTCGCCAGCGCCCGCGGAGCTTGCTAAGGGGTCCAGCTGGGCCCGGGCTCCTATCGACGGCATTTTACGCCCCAAGGTGCGCCTAGGTGCCCGCGTCGCGAAAGGCGAGGTGCTGGGCAAAGTCGCTGATCCCTTTGGCAACGATGAGGGGGAAGTGCGCGCCGTCGCCGATGGTATTGTGATTGGTATGAGCCGCTTGCCGCTTGCCAATGAAGGCGAGGCGCTCTTTCATATTGCTCGTTTCAATGAAATTGATGAGGCTGAAACGGCTATTGAGAGCTTTAATTCAAGCTTGGTGCCGCCGCCTGATTCGTTTTATTAATTGTTGTTAATAACTAAAAGCTATCGCTTTGATAGGTAAGAAATAGCTACTATAAATGGCAAGTTAGCAGCCGTTTGACTATACCTAGGGGTGGGCTTTGTTAGCGGCTGTTAAAATGATGACAACTAAAATAAATAGCTAAGCTTTCATCGGACTCGAACGAGTGGCGTTCAAACGCCACGTCTACCGTGACATGGAGGAAAAGCGATGACGAGCGATACACCTAAGCACACCACAACGGATGCGGGCATAGGCGTCAACAGTGATGAACACTCACTTTCAGTAGGCCCCGATGGGCCGATCGTTCTACATGATCACTACTTGATGGAGCAGATGGCTGCCTTTAACCGGGAAATGATTCCGGATCGTCAGCCCCACGCAAAAGGGAGTGGCGCCTTTGGTCACTTCCAAGTAACGCACGACGTTAGCCAGTACACCAAGGCTGACTTTCTCCAGCCGGGTAAGAAAACCGATATGTTGGCGCGTTTCTCGACGGTGGCCGGTGAGTCGGGTAGCCCGGACACCTGGCGCGACCCCCGTGGCTTCTCGCTGAAGTTCTACACCGAAGAGGGCAACTTCGACATGGTGGGTAATAATACCCCTGTGTTCTTCGTGCGCGATCCGCTCAAATTTCAGCACTTTATCCACTCACAAAAGCGTCGAGCGGATAATGGGTTGCGTGATCACGATATGCAGTGGGACTTCTGGACGCTTTCTCCTCAGTCTGCCCACCAGGTAACCTGGCTAATGGGGGATCGTGGTATCCCCGCTACGTGGCGCCACATGAACGGCTATTCAAGCCATACCTATATGTGGGTGAACGCTGAAGGCGAGCGCTTTTGGGTGAAATACCACTTCAAAACTGACCAGGGCATTAAGTGCATGACCCAGGAACAGGCCGACAAAATGGCGGGGGCGGATGCCGACTACCATCGCCGAGACCTGTTCGATGCCATCAAACGCGGCGATTATCCAACCTGGACACTGCAAGTTCAGATCATGCCCTTTGAAGATGCCAAGACCTACCACATCAACCCCTTCGATTTGACCAAGGTGTGGCCGCACGGCGACTACCCGCTGCAAGAAGTCGGTAAGATGACGTTGGATCGCAACCCTGTCGATTTCCACAGCCAAATCGAACAGGCAGCGTTTCAGCCCAGCAACGCGGTACCAGGCACCGGTTTCTCTCCGGATAAAATGCTGTTGGCGCGGGTAATATCCTACGCTGATGCACACCGCGCGCGTTTAGGGGTGAACTACCAACAAATCCCCGTTAACGCGCCCAAGGCCCCGGTGAATAGCTACAGCCAGGGTGGCAAGATGCGTATTTCCCACTCCACCGACCCGGTGTACGCACCTAATAGCAAAGGGGGGGCGCACGCCAACCCGGAAAGGCACCCGGAAGATGCGGTATGGGAGACTGACGGTGAGTTGGTTCGCGCCGCCTACACGCTGCGCCCGGGCGATGGCGACTTCAACCAAGCCAATGACCTGGTCAATAAGGTAATGGATGACGCTGCCCGCGACCGGTTGGTCAACAACATTGTGGGTCACGTTTCCGATGGTGTTGAAGAGCCAGTGCTGTCACGAGTATTCGAGTACTGGAAAAACGTCGACCAAACGATTGGCGAGCGTGTCGAGCAGGGCGTAATGGCGAACCGCCGCGAAAACGGCTAGTAAGCCTATGCTACTAGGCAGACGAACCCGCTACGCTTGCGTAGCGGGTTTTTTTATACGACGCACTCGGGCTCGTTCACCAAGCTAAGCGCGTCATCAAATAGGCGCAACCCTGCGCCTTCTTTATGGGCGTGTTCTGATAAATGACGCCGAAAGCGTCTGCCGCCGGGGCAACCCTGGAACAAGCCCAGCAGATGGCGGGTAATGTGGTTCAACTTCGCGCCTTCATCCAAGCGCTGCTGAATATAAGGCCGAAAAGCCTTCGCGGCATCCAAGCGGCTCGCCGCCGGGCCTTGCTCACCAAATAGCTGTTCATCGACGCCTGCCAGCAACCAAGGGTTCTGATACGCCTCACGCCCTACCATCACACTATCTACATGAGTGAGCTGCTCTTGGCACTCTGCCAGCGTTTTAATCCCGCCGTTAATGCCAATATGCAATTCAGGACGGCTCTGCTTTAAACGGTGAACCCGGGGATAGTTAAGCGGCGGCACATCGCGGTTCTGTTTGGGTGACAAGCCCTGTAGCCACGCCTTACGGGCGTGAACGGTAAACACCTCGCAGCCTGAATCAGCGACGATCGCGATAAACCGCTCAAGGTCAGCGTCTTCATCCTGGTCATCAATGCCAATACGGCACTTCACCGTGACCGGAATAGAGACTGCTGCCTGCATCGCCCGTACCGCATCGGCGACCTTTTCGGGGTAGCCCATCAAGCACGCGCCAATCAGGTTGTTCTGCACCCTGTCACTCGGGCAGCCGACGTTCAGGTTCACCTCATCATAGCCCCACGCCTCCGCAATCGCCGCGCACTCCGCCAGCTCACCGGCATCGCTACCACCCAACTGCAGCGCAAGGGGGTGCTCCACCTCGCTATAGCCTAAAAAGCGCTCACGAGGCGTTCCGTGCAAAATCGCACCGGTAGTGACCATCTCGGTATACAGGAGCGCCCGCTTGGTTAAGGTGCGTGCGAATGCTCTGTAGTCGCGTGTGGTCCAATCCATCATGGGTGCGACGGAGAAAGTTCTATCCAGCACCGGGCGAGTAATGCCAGGATTCATGCAGGTTTGCACGGTTGTGGTATCATTCATAACTGTTCATGTTTACAGTGGTTGAGCGGCATTTTTCATGGTTCGTTGGTACATTTTTGGTACGTGAGCCGCTTTTGATTTGGTACATCTGAGAGGCAAGTGTGGCAACGATTCGCAAGCGCCGTAAAAAGGACGGCAGTTTCTCATATCTGGCGCAAATTCGCATTGCTCGCCGTGATCAACCAGACCACTCTGAAACAAAAACATTCCCTAGAAAGGCAATGGCAGAAGAGTGGGCGAAGCGCCGGGAGCTGGAGTTGGCCACATCGGGTGGGGTGCTGACTACGAAATGGAAAGGCTGTGCGGTAAGGTTTTGTAGCGTAATACCTCAGTGATGTGGAGTGGCTGAGAGCGTTAAATACTGATAATTAACAGAGGTGAGAGGGAATGAATCTGCTTAAGGCAGTAGCTTCCGTTGGTCTTATCGCTTTTTCAGCGATGGCTTATAGCAGTGATATCCAGAGTGGATCCGACTTTGGATTTACTCCTGACGAGTACGCTAATCGGTTTAATGGTCATATGGAGCAATTGGGGATACCTTTTTCGTTAGATCCTTCAATTTCTGATGAAAAGGTAGATGGTCAGGCGGTCTTCGGATCGGTATTTCTTGATACCGTTTCAATTCTTGGGACAGCTGATCCTGATTCACGGCTTGTGAATCATCTTGTAATGAGCGGCACAGGAGACGGCACGGACGAGTCAGGTGAGTTTATTATAGTAATGTTTAATATCGCGATAGCCTCACTTGATCCTGGCGAGCTTACTGATGAGTCGATTGTCCTGCTGCTGGGTCTAGTGGATGACATGAAAAGTAGCCCAGACTCAACGGCTAGCATTGTGTTTGAGGGTGCCTCAATTAGCGCTTCAAGTTCTCCTTATACTGGCGTGATGCTGACAGTTAGCCCAGCAGAATAAGACTCGTTTTGTGCGTGTAGCATCTGGGGGAAAGCGCATTCTGTCCGTTGAGTACCATCGGGGCTGGTCGCTGTAAGAGATCTCTTACAAATTGTGTCGGCAATGGCTTACATAAACAGCCATGCTTTTTTGAGAAAATAGCTAAGTCGCTTGAAAGCACACGGGACGGAATCCGCCTCGCCAGAAGGATGCGGCACCGATACCCCCAGCCATGGAATGGCTGGGGGTTATGTTTTTACAATATTGACCAATTATTCATCAGCAGGGGTTGTGACTTGAGCTTCCGTCTCTTCTTCTGGATCTTGTTCAACCTGTTTTACACGGGGAGCAGGAGCAACCCATGCTTTAAGGTGTTGGCCTGCATAGCGATAAAAATCGGGGACAATCTTTTCAAGCTGCTCGATAAAGACCCGATTGCCCGAGAATTTGCCGCCTAAATCATGAGAGGTGAATACTTCAAAAGATACAGGCTGAGTGTCGGTGTTATCTGCATCTAGGATGACTGGGTGCTGACGTACTTCTTCCAAGGGTTTGTCGGTGTCCATCGCTTGCCCTTTCCGAATAGCTTTTATGCGTATCGTAGGGCTCTTATCATCTTGAGGCAGTTGCCGGGTAAGCCAGTTGACTCTGGCAGAACTACTTTTTTATCTTTGGGGGCTTCGAGACGCATGCTGCAGGTGATTGACTTTTTCAAAAGGTCGACTGTTACAAGTAAGTCAGAGGCAGCATTTGGAATAGCGATAGTGCTAGAAAGCTGGTGATCATTGGCTAATTTATCGCAATCGTCGGCAAGCCGTTGTTTAGGATCGTTACGGTGGGACTTAGACAGCTTAATATCTACTTTTTCCCCCACTAAAGGCCACATTTGTAGACAAAGCTCACGCTGCTCTTGATGCCAGCTACTAACTGTATTGGTGACTTCTTCAGAGTTTTTATTGAGCTTTGTGTTGTTGAAGGCGCTTTGTACAACGCTTTTCCATTCAGGATTCATACTGGTAAAACCTGCCTTACCACTGTTTGGGTCTTCTAAGTATTTCACCACTTCATGAAGAATGAAACGCTGATCTTGGCTCTCAATTTTATTCTGCGTCAGCAAAAGCTGCGCCATCGTGACTATGTAAGTCCACGACCAGTGGAAAATTTCAACAGAGCGCAAGTGCTTTTTATTAATAGGTACGGGGTGGTGAGTGGGTAAGGCTACAAACTGATTCGTAATAGTAATGACGGCATCAATACCATGCTCTTTGGCCTGTTTAATGTATTTCAAAAGCTGGTCTTCACCCACGGATTCATTTCCAACCTTAGCCTCGATTAAGGCATGCCACTTTTTGCGTCCTGTATCGAGTACGACCAATCCATCAGGGCGGTCGTCAGGGCTTCTTTTTTTGGGGATTGGCTGCTCATCCCTGAAGACTACTTCTGTCCATGCTTCGAGCTTTGTGCGGTTACCAACTCTTTGATTTATAGATTGAAGCATGGCTTTACGAAACTCAAAGACCGACATCAATGCAGCTAGTAGAATTGAGGTGGCTCGCTCCTCTTTTTTACTATCAGCCAGTGTGGGGATGAGCCGTGCATATTTTCCTTGGGAAAGGTACTCAGGCTTTGCTTCTCTCATGTCGATCCCTTAATTATTTTTTAATTGACACTCAACAAAAGCGAAATTAGCGATGAATGTCAATAAAAGAAGAAAAATGGCAGAGGGGCAACGGAATAGGCCATGTATAAAATCGTCTTATGCTTCACCAGCTAACCTCTCCCCATTATTCAGCGGATGACTTAATTACCCCACCAGCCATGCAGCGACGTCGTTTTTGTGCGTGCAGCAGCTGAGCATTGTACGACGCTAGCAGTATGACGCCCTGTCCTATTACTAGCTTCAACTACGATCTTGCCAGTCGTGTCTGAGCCGAGCATAAATCAAATTCTTTGCTACGCTGGGGGTGTCGCCATGAAGGAGGCGGCTACGGCCCCAAGGTTTAGGGGCAATTTCATTGGACGAATGAGGTGCCAAATGGCTAATTTTACACAAACGAACATGAGCCTGGATCACTACGATTGGGACGCAGCGCCTAGCGATGATCCACGCGTAACAGGTGAGCCTGACAGCACGCTATTTAACCGCCAGCAGGGTTACGAAGTGCTTTATATGCTGAACACGGTGCTGTCCGCTTCCGCCCCCATCACGGCGCTTCACAAGGGTGAAGAGATGATCCGTGATGAATTGCCGAGTGATACACGCGAGCAACTGGATGTGAAAAAGTGGCTCGATCAACGCCTGTAATCGATTGATCGCAGGCAGCGATCAGGTTAGGGCTCGTTAGATGCAAAATGCCCCAGCCATAAAAGATGGCTGGGGCATTTTTTTGGCTGTGCCGCGCATCACCAAAGGGCGAGCTTGTGTTTAGCGTTATCCGCTCACCCCTCACGCCGTAAACACCGCATACACCATCTGCAGTGCCAACCCCATCAGCATAAAAGCGAATACCCGCTTGAGGAGTTTAACGGGTAGCTTATGCGCTAATTTCGCCCCGATGGGGGCAGTGAGTATGCTGAAGGGCGCCATTAATAGTAACGCAGGCAGGTAAACGTAGCCGAGTGCTGCACTGGGCAGCCCTTGGGTAGACCAGCCGTTGATTATGTAGCCAAGCGCACCCGCAACGGCGATTGGTAGGCCTACGGCTGCTGAGGTGCCTATTGCGCGGGGTAGCTTGACGTTACACCAGGTGAGGAAGGGTACGGTAAGTGAGCCGCCGCCAATGGCAACGAGCGCGGAAATGCCACCAATGCCCAACCCCACACCGCTTACACCGATAGGGCCGGGGAGGCCGCGGCTTGGTTTGGGCTTGATGTTTGCCAGCATCTGGAGCGACATTAGCACCATGAAGCAGGCGAAAAAGATGGCAAGGCCACGCGTGGGAATCAGCGCCGCGATAAAGGTCGCCAAAAAGGTGCCGACTAATATGCCAGGGGTAATAAAGCGCACGATGTCCCAGCGAACGGCCCCGTGCCGGTGGTGGGAGAACAAGCTAGCGGTAGAGGCAGGAATGATGGCCGCCATAGCGGTGCCTAAGGCCAAGTGGGCAAGGTGTTCGTGGGGCACGCCTTGGAGTACAAAAAGGGATGTTAAGATCGGCACCATAATGCCACCACCGCCAATCCCCAATAACCCCGCCATCAAGCCTACAAAGCCACCCAGTGCTACATAAGCCAACCACCAAATGATGTCCAAAGCCGCTGCTCCTAAAAGTGTCTTGTTAGCATGATAAGCACATTGTACCGGAAGCGGGGCCAGTCGCGGGGCTAAAAACGAGTATTCCACTGTGGCGGCGGCAATGCAGTGGTAAGCTGCATAACAAGTAATATTTCGGAGTTCGTATGCGCAATGTAATTAGCAGTGTTGGCGTGTTGATGGTATCCGCTGCGTTACTGGCAGGCTGTGGTGAAACCGACGCACCGGGCGAGTCGGCGGCAACCGCAGAGCAAGCTTCATCCTCAGAACAGTCATCCGCCGGGATAGAAGTGGCTGAAACGGAAGAAGTGGCGCCACTTGTCGTCGAGATAATGGCGCATGTGTCGCTGCGTAGTGACCGGCGTTTAATGGTGGAAGGCGAAAGCAACTTGCCAAACGGAACACTGGTACAGGTTATTGTCGAGCGAGAAATCAGCAGCGTGCGTTGGCGCGAGCGAGTACGAGTAGGCGATGGCATGTTTGCTGCGGGGCCATTTGGCCCTGGCAGTGGCTTGCCCGATGGTGGCTATATAGTGAGGGTTGAAGTTTCCGAAGGCAGTGTGCAGCCGGAAGCTGTTCAGGCCATTATTGGCCACGAGGGCCAGCACCTGGCAGGAGAGTTGGTTAGGCAATCCCGCCATGGGCTGGGCCAAGTGGCCACCTACTCACGTCGCTTCTTGGTGGGGAGTGAGCCAAGGCAAACGCGTGACCAGGTGGAGGTGCTAGAGAGTCCGGGGAGGTAGACGCTTTAGGCAGGATGCCAATGGGCTAACAGTACTGCATGAATCGATGTGTCGCTTGGAGCTTTGGCGAAGTGCTCAATGACGAAACGGTCATCGCGTTGCACTACATAGTGGCCCGCCTTGTGAAACACATGGGTTGGCCCGAGTAGCAGAAGGTCGCCAGCGTTAACGGGCGAAAAATCTGTACCTTGGGCGGGTGTTGCCATTACGCACGGTGCTTTCCAGTCGATGTTAAGCGGGAGGTGACTGGGCACTTTAATGGTCGTTGCCTGTACCTGTTCCCAGGGGAGGGGGCCAGTATGAGTCAACGTTAATAGCTCGGGGGCGCTGTCACCTTCCAGCAGTGTTGCCAGGGAGCAGTCAAGGGCATCAGCGAGCGCCACAAGGCGTTCGTGACCGATCTGTTTGATCGCCCCAGACTCCCAATAAGAAATGGTGACATCTGACACGCCAACTTTGCGTGCGAGGGCAGCTTTGTTGAGCTTGGCCCTAAGCCGCAGTTGCTTGATACGTGAGCCTAGCGATTCCATTTCGTCTTCCTGATAATGAGCGAAAAATGCTCGTTGAATGACTTCCACTATAATAATATTTTCTAATATAGATAGTGGCGCTATGAACATACGTTATTGGACTGTCTCAAGCTTGGGGTATGTGCCCAAGCTGGTGCTGCAGAGCCATACTAAGCGATTGTGCTTTAGCGCGCATTAGTGGACAAATAACGTTGAGTTAATTTCTCTGACGCTTTCTTGCGCTAGTCGTTCCCTTAGCAACGCTGTTGGTTACGCCTAAGGTGCGTATAATATCGCCATGCACTTTTGCCAATAGGACGTTTTCATGACCGTACGTACTCGCATCGCACCTTCTCCCACTGGAGACCCTCACGTTGGTACGGCTTACATCGCGCTTTTTAACCTCTGTTTTGCGCGTCAGCATGGTGGCCAGTTTATTCTGCGTATTGAAGACACGGATCGGGTGCGTTCTACGCCTGAATCGGAACAGATGATTCTTGATTCACTGCGCTGGCTGGGTCTTGAGTGGGATGAAGGCCCGGACGTTGGTGGCCCCCACGGCCCTTATCGGCAAAGCGAGCGGGGCGATATTTATGCCCAACACGCCCAGCAATTGTTGGATGCTGGGCATGCCTTTAAATGCTATCGCACTAGCGAAGAGCTGGATGAACTCCGCGAAACCCGCAAAGCAGCGGGCCTGCATCTGGCATTGAAGCCGGCTGATTTGGCGCTGGATAGTCACGAGCAATCACGCCGTGAGCAGGAAGGTTGGCCTTATGTGGTGCGTATGAACGTACCCGCAGAAGGCGTTTGTGTAGTTAACGACATGCTGCGTGGCACTATCGAAGTAGAGTGGGCGCAGGTAGATGCGCAAATCCTACTCAAGTCAGACGGTATGCCCACCTACCATTTAGCCAATGTTGTTGATGACCACTTGATGGAAATTACCCATGTATTACGTGGGGAGGAGTGGATTAATTCAGCACCTAAACACCAACTGCTGTATGAGTATTTTGGTTGGGAAATGCCGCAACTTTGTCATATGCCACTGCTGCGCAACCCAGATAAATCCAAACTTTCGAAGCGCAAGAACCCGACCTCCATCAATTACTACCGTCGAATGGGCTTTTTACCCCAGGCCGTTACCAATTATTTGGGGCGGATGGGGTGGTCGATGCCCGATGAGCGCGAAAAATTCAGCCTCCAAGAGATGATGGCAGAGTTCGATGTGCAGCGTGTCTCGCTAGGTGGCCCAGTGTTTGATCTGGAGAAGCTGACTTGGTTAAACGGTGTTTATATCCGTGAAGACCTGGACGATGACGCATTGTTGAGCGCGCTTCGCGATTGGGCCTTCAATGAAGCCTACGTTAAGCAGATACTGCCACAGGTACGTCCACGGGTAGAGACGCTCTCCCAGGTAATGCCTTTGGCAGGGCACTTCTTTTCAGGTTTGCCGACGCTAACAAAAGCCTCGTTCGATAGCGTGAAGCTAGAGGAAGAGGAGTTGATCAAACTGCTCCAGTTCCTTGTCTGGCGATTCGAGGGCGTTTCTGCTTGGCACAAAGAGGCGCTGCTGAGCGAAGTGAAGATACTTGCTGAGCATTTTGATTTAAAAATGAAGGTTTTCCTTGCTCCGGTGTTTATTGCCATTACTGGTAGCACGTCCAGTACCTCGGTTATGGATGCCATGGCGATTCTCGGGTCAGACGTTACCCGGGCACGCCTACGCAGTGCGATAGAGATCTTAGGCGGCGTCTCCAAAAAGCAGGCCAAGCGTTTTGAAAAAGAGTTTCGTGAAGTCGCTTCGTGAAATAGTTGAGTAAAATCAGCTAACCGCAATTGATATAGTACTAGCGCCAATTTCTTCTCTTAGGAAATTGGCGTTTTTGCAGTTGACGAAGGTCAGCGGAATCAGTATTATACGCTCCGTCTTCGCGACATGTGGGGCCTTAGCTCAGCTGGGAGAGCGCAACACTGGCAGTGTTGAGGTCAGCGGTTCGATCCCGCTAGGCTCCACCAATTCATATAGCTATTTAATTAAGCGTAGCGTATGGATAGCCGCTCAAGAAGGCATGCTTTAAGCGTAATATTGCTTCAAAGCGCCTTGTAATTAGTGTTACACGTCCCATTCGTCTAGTGGTCTAGGACACCGCCCTTTCACGGCGGTAACAGGGGTTCGAACCCCCTATGGGACGCCACTGCTTCAATACCCTTCCTAATCGTTTATTTCTCTGGCAATGAGTTCTCTCATCTGCTGTTTTTTTGTGTTCCTGCCGTTCACGGAAAGGCTACAAATCGTCAATTTTTGGACGATTTTGTGCTTGACTTGTCCACTTTTACGATTCTGGTTTAAAGGTTGTGCACAACCCCTTGTTGTTGACGCAAAAAATCTTGAACAGAACTTAAATTGTTTGAAAACAATGACTTATGATAGGTTAAAAAATGACCAATTTAAGGCTGGCCCACTGCCCATGGCGATTTCGGGACGTTTTGAAGTGGTTGTGAACAGGGTTATCCACAGATAGTGTGGAAAACCTTCTTCAGGATACAGAAGCTAAAAAGTCAAGCAGTAATGGCGCTATTTAGGCTATTTAAATGGTGGCGATTTAGGCCAATGATGAGTTAAAAAAGCGAAGCAAAACGCTATCAAGTGAATGCATCTATGATGGCTGGCTGCCGCAATGGGCCAGGCTTGATAAGAGGTCAAGGGCGCCCTCTAGGGGCAAGCTAGCTAGGCTCGGTGGACGGTAGCTGATTGATCGTCAGCGCATCTGATGGTGCGCTGTGGGCTACGAGATGACGTTGGGCTCAAACGTAAAAGGCCACCCGAAGGTGGCCTTTGATCGTACTATCAAGCGGGGATTTATTTTTTTGGATAATCGCGCTGGTCGTGGCCAATATAGAGCTGACGAGGACGACCAATCTTGTAGCTTTCGCTGAGCATTTCGTGCCAATGCGAGATCCAGCCGATGGTACGTGATACCGCGAAAATCACGGTAAACATATTGGTTGGGATGCCCATCGCTTTCAGAATGATGCCTGAGTAGAAATCGACGTTCGGGTATAGCTTACGCTCAATGAAGTACTCGTCTTCAAGGGCAATCTGCTCAAGGCGCTTGGCGATTTTGAGCTGCGGATCGTCGGCTAGGCCAAGCTCTGCGAGTACTTCGTCGCAGGTCTCTTTCATTACCTTGGCGCGGGGGTCAAAGTTGCGATAAACGCGGTGACCAAAGCCCATCAGCTTGAATGGGTCGTCCTTATCCTTGGCTTTATCAACAAAGCGCTGGATGTTCTCTTCGGAGTCGTCACCGATCTCGTCAAGCATGGCCAGCACGGCTTCGTTGGCACCGCCGTGAGCGGGGCCCCAGAGTGCCGCGATGCCCGCGCTGATACAGGCAAACGGGTTGGCACCCGTGGAGCCTGCCAGGCGTACCGTAGAGGTAGAGGCGTTCTGCTCATGATCCGCATGCAGCATAAAGATGCGATCCATGGCTTTCGCGTATACCGGGTTGATTTTGTACTCTTCGCACGGGTTGCTGAACATCATGTAGAGGAAGTTCTCTGCATAGCTCAGATCGTTGCGCGGGTAGTTAAATGGCTGACCGACGTTATATTTGTGCGACATGGCCGCCAGCGTCGGCATCTTGGCAATCAAACGAATCGCACTGATGACACGATCTTCTTCCTGGGTGATGTCCATGTGGTCGTGATAGAAAGCCGCTAAGCCACCTACTACGCCGCACAAGATAGACATCGGGTGCGCATCGCGTCGGAACCCTTTAAAGAAGTTATTGATTTGGTCGTGAACCATGGTGTGGTTACGAATGCGCGATTCAAAATCCGCGTACTGCTCGTCGTTGGGCAGCTCACCAAATAGCAGGGTGTAGCAAACTTCGACGAAATTAGACTCTTTGGCCAGTTGGTCGATGGGGTAGCCGCGATGAAGCAGTACGCCCTTGCCACCATCAATATAAGTGATGGCAGACTGGCAGGAAGAGGTGGCCATAAAGCCGGGGTCGTAGGTGAACAGGCCTTCCGCGCCTAAGCCGCGTACGTCGATGACGTCGGGGCCAAGTGTGCCGGAATACATGGGTAGCTCGATCGGTTTATCCAGACCGTCTACCGTCAATGTCGCTTTCCTGTCAGCCATGCTGGCCTCCTTTCGAATTCGGGTTGGGACGTAAAGTCATTGCTGCGCATACCGCGCCGGCGAAAAGGCTTGCCCACTATAGAAGCGTGCGACATTTTGTCAATTAGCCTAAGCGCTAGCTGCAAGTTGTACAAATATTGTTGTTGTAGATAATTTTTGTATATGATGAAAAAGCCTACATTATGGCGAAGCGTCAGAAGATTGACGATAGGCTAATATTATATGTTAACAGGCTTATCAAATTGCTAATCTACTGTCACTATAACCATGCTGCAGCGCAAAATCGACTCGGGATGAAGACAATTTTCTTGCACCATAGTCGAGTTAGCCCTGAGTTCGGTTTGTAAGCGAGGGCGAAGGTTCTTATAATCCACGGCGCGCGACCGGCAGGTAGGTGGTCGTGCCCGACTTGGCAACGGCCGAGCCCCTTCCAGCAACCACCGCCCGCTCGGGCCATGCCCGACCTGTCGCAGAGCGGGCCAAGAGAGTGTGTACAAAGCCGTGAATAGCAAACGACCCGTAAACCTAGACCTTACTACGATACATTTCCCACTGCCGGCGCTGACGTCGATCACACACCGCATCACGGGTGTCATCCTGTTCGTTGGCCTGATCTTCGCTTTTTGGGCGCTGGGTAAATCCTTATCATCTCCTGCGGGTTTCGATGCCGTTAGCGATGCACTGGCCAATAATATTTTGGCTAAGTTGATTGCTTGGGGACTGTTATCCGCCTTGGCATTTCACTTTGTAGCGGGAATCAAGCACCTGCTAATGGATGCCGACATAGGAGTAACCCTTGAGGGTGGCGTTAAAAAAGCGCAGATCACCGTCGTGGTCAGCGCCGTTCTGATTATTCTGGCAGGAGTTTGGATATGGTAACTAACATTACAAGTTTTGGCCGTAGCGGGCTTTCCGACTGGCTGATGCAGCGCGTTTCTGCTGTTATTTTGGCCCTCTACACGGTCTTTATCGTTGCCTTCCTGCTGTTTAATCCGAACCTCGATTACTACGCGTGGAGCGGCCTGTTCAGCCAAACGTGGATGCGGATTTTCTCGCTACTGGCGTTTGTCGCCATAGCCGCACACGCATGGATCGGTCTGTGGACCGTCACCACCGACTATCTCAAGTCCACTCGCCTGCGCGTGAGTGCCCAAGCTGTCATCATTTTGGGCATTTTCGTGTACTTGGTGTGGGGCATTCAAATTTTGTGGGGAGCTTGATTACATGTCTAATCTGCGTAGCCTGACGTTTGACGCCATTATCATTGGTGGCGGTGGCTCTGGCCTGCGAGCCGCTCTGGAACTGGCGAAGTCCGGTAAAAAGACGGCCGTGTTATCAAAAGTGTTCCCGACGCGTTCTCACACCGTTTCTGCTCAGGGTGGTATCACCTGTGCAATCGCGTCCGATGATCCCAACGATGATTGGCGCTGGCACATGTATGACACCGTTAAAGGCGGTGACTATATTGCTGATCAGGACGCGGCCGAGTACATGTGTTCTGAAGGCCCGAAAGCGGTATTTGAGCTTGAACACATGGGCCTGCCGTTTTCGCGTTTAGACAACGGCCGTATCTATCAGCGCCCGTTTGGCGGCCAGTCGAAGAACTTCGGTGAAGGCGGTCAGGCGGCTCGTACCTGTGCGGCGGCTGACCGTACCGGCCACGCGCTGTTGCACACGCTCTATCAGAATAACTTGAAGAACAACACCGTATTTCTCAACGAGTGGTACGCGGTTGATCTGGTCAAGAACGCCAGCGGTGACGTGGTCGGCTGTATCGCCATGTGCATCGAAACAGGCGAAGTGGTTCACGTTAAATCCAAGGCCACGGTTCTCGCGACGGGTGGTGCAGGCCGTATTTACGCCTCCACGACTAACGCCTTGATCAATACCGGCGACGGCATCGGCATGGCACTGCGTGCTGGCTTCCCGATGCAGGATATGGAAATGTGGCAGTTCCACCCAACCGGTATTTACGGTGCGGGAACGCTGGTCACAGAAGGCTGCCGCGGTGAGGGTGGCTATCTGATCAATAAAGATGGCGAGCGCTTTATGGAGCGTTATGCGCCGAACGCCAAAGATTTGGCCGGCCGTGACGTTGTTGCCCGTTCGATGGTCATGGAAATTCTGGAAGGTCGTGGCTGTGGCGAGAAGGGCGATCACGTCTTCCTGAAGCTCGATCACCTGGGCGAAGAAGTTCTTGGTAAGCGCCTGCCGGGTATCGTTGAGCTTTCTAAGACCTTTGCCCATATCGATCCGGCGAAGGATCCGATCCCGGTTGTACCGACTTGCCACTACATGATGGGCGGTATCCCGACCAATATTCATGGTCAAGCGATTACCATGGACGAAAGCGGTAACGATCATATCGTTAACGGCCTGTTCGCCTGCGGTGAAGCGGCCTGTGTATCGGTTCACGGCGCTAACCGCTTGGGCGGTAATTCGCTGCTGGATCTTGTCGTCTTTGGGCGTGCTGCCGGTATGTTTATTGAAGGCGCGCTGAACGAAGGTATTGAGTACCTGGACGCTTCCGAGTCTGATATTGAGTTCGCCATGAAGCGAATCACGCGCTGGAACGAGTCGGAGGGTGGCGAAAGTATTCCTGAGCTGAAAGCCGAACTACAGGAAATCATGCAGACCTCTTTCGGCGTATTCCGCGAAGAGAAAAACATGCTGGAAGGCGTCGACAAGCTAGCGCAACTGCGTGAGCGGATTGCGAATGCTCATCTGCCAGACAAGTCCAATGCGTTCAATACTGCACGTGTTGAAGCGTTAGAGCTTGATAACTTGATGGAAGTGGCTGAAGCGACGGCGATCGCTGCCCTTGAGCGCAAAGAGAGCCGCGGCGCCCACTCGCGCTACGACTATCCAGACCGTGATGACGTCAACTGGCTGAAGCACTCGCTGTTCTTCCCGGCCACGAAAGAGCTGAAAAAACGCGACGTTAACTTCAAGCCGAAAACTGTTGATACGTTCGAGCCTAAGGTTCGTACCTACTAAACGCCGCATAGACGAGAGGGAGTCACTATGTCCAATCTTCAGGTATCCGTATACCGCTACAACCCGGAAACCGACTCCGCACCTTACATGCAGGAGTTTCAGGTCGATACCAAAGGCCGTGATGTGATGGTGCTGGATGTTCTTCATATGATGAAGGAACAAGACAGCGGTTTGGCGTTTCGTCGCAGCTGCCGTGAAGGCGTCTGCGGTTCAGACGGCATGAACATGAACGGCAAAAACGGCTTGGCGTGTATCACGCCCCTGTCAGACGTTGTCAAAAACAACAAACTGACCCTGCGTCCGCTGCCAGGCTTGCCGGTTATTCGCGATATGGTCGTGGATATGGGGCTGTTCTATAAGCAGTACGAGCGCATTCAGCCGTATCTGCAAAACGACACGCCACCGCCTGCCATTGAGCGCCTACAGTCACCAGAAGAGCGCGACAAGCTAGATGGCTTGTATGAGTGTATTCTATGCGCATGCTGCTCAACGTCCTGCCCGTCGTTCTGGTGGAACCCAGAGAAGTTTGTCGGTCCAGCCGGTTTGCTACAGTCTTACCGCTTCCTGGCCGATTCTCGTGACACGGCGACCAGCGAGCGGTTGAGCAATTTGGAAGATCCGTTCTCGGTGTTCCGGTGCCGTGGCATCATGAACTGTGTAGCGGTTTGCCCAAAAGGCCTTAATCCTACGCGAGCGATTGGTAAAATTCGCGAAATGTTACTCGCTGATGCTACCTAAGCCTATGACATCTTGGTAAAAATGCGTCTGCCACTTAAGTTGGGTGATAATGCCACTTAAATCATGGCGCTTCGCTTGTTATCATAGGGTTTGTCACGCGGTGCGGCGTCACGTCGCACTGCTGATCAGACAAGTTTGAAAGCCGGTGCCTGGGGTACCGGCTTTCGAGCATGAACTGAAGACGAAACACCGTACGACCGTTAGATGATGAATAGCTAGACGAACAGGGTTTCCGGCCGTTGGCCGGCGCCGCCGGCAAATGTCCCGCCCCGCCGGCAGGGCAATAGCGATGTCGCCGCACGTTTGCGACGATACCGATACCACCCCATCAGTGCAGGGTGACCGAGAGATGCAACAAGGCATAATGGAGTTGATGTGGCGTTCCTCTCACGTTAGTGGCGGCAATGTTCACTACGTGGAAGCGCTTTACGAGCAGTACCTCGCCGATCCTGAGTCTGTCCCTGACGAATGGCGCAGCTATTTTGACCAGTTGCCGCGTCCCGAGGGCAGTGCCTCCCACGATGTTCCACTTAGCCCCGTGCGTGATCAGTTCTACCAGTTGGGGCGCGAAAGTCGCCCGGGCCGTGTAGTCGCCGCTGCCGATAGCGGTGAAAACAAAAAGCAGGTAAAAGTCCTGCAGCTGATTAACGCTTACCGCTTCCGTGGCCATCAAAAGGCCAATATCGACCCGCTAGGACTGCGTAATCCCACCCCCGTCCCTGATCTCGATCTGTCCTTTCATCAGCTCTCTAAAGCTGACCTGGACACCGAGTTCCAAACCGGTTCTTTCTTTTTAGGTATCGACAAAGCGCCACTGCGTGACATCGTGGATGCGTTGGAGCGCACATACTGCCGCTCCATCGGCTGCGAAATCATGCATATCGTCGATACGGAAGAGAAACGCTGGTTGCAGCGGCGTTTTGAGTCTGTACGCAGTGCGCCGGATTTCAGCGCCGATGTGCGTAAGCACGTATTGGAGCGTTTGACCGCCGCTGAAGGTTTGGAGAATTACCTGGCGTCCAAATATCCAGGTACTAAACGCTTTGGTCTGGAAGGCGGTGAAACCTTTGTGCCGATGATGGATGAACTTATCCAACGTGCTGGCGGTTATGGCACCAAGGAAGTCGTCATCGGTATGGCGCACCGTGGTCGACTCAACCTGTTGGTCAATATTTTGGGTAAAAACCCAGCCGACTTGATTGATGAGTTCGACGGCAAGAAAGTCATTGAGCGCGGCTCAGGTGATGTGAAGTACCACCAGGGTTTCAGCTCGAACGTCATGTCCCCGGGCGGCGAAGTCCATTTGGCGATGTCGTTTAACCCGTCGCACCTGGAGATTGTCGCACCTGTCGTAGAGGGCTCGGTGCGTGCCCGCCAAGATCGTCGTAACGACGAAGAGGGCAGCAAAGTGCTGCCGATCAACGTCCACGGCGATGCAGCGTTTGCTGGTCAAGGCGTGGTGATGGAGACATTCCAGATGTCCCAAACCCGTGCTTATAAAACCGGTGGCACCGTCCACATTGTGATCAACAACCAAGTGGGCTTCACCACCTCGCATCCGCTGGATGCACGCTCTACCGAATACTGCACTGACATTGCCAAGATGGTTCAAGCGCCTATTTTTCACGTCAATGGCGATGACCCGGACGCAGTGCTACATGCCACTCAAGTCGCTCTCGACTATCGCCAGCAGTTCAAAAAGGACGTGGTGATCGATCTGGTCTGCTACCGTCGCCGTGGCCACAACGAAGCTGACGAGCCGTCAGGCACGCAGCCGATGATGTATGCCAAGATCAAAGATCATCCCTCTGCGCGCTCGCTGTATGCCAAGCGCTTGGTTGAGCAGGGTGTGCTCTCTGAAGAAGATGCCAAAGCGATGGTCGAAACCTATCGTGATGATCTGGTGGCAGGCAACCACGTTGCCAACGCTCTGGTTCAAGAGCCCAATGCGTCGCTGTTCGTTGACTGGGCGCCTTATCTGGGTCACGAATGGTCTGGTGATGCTGATACGACCTTTGATATGAAGCGTCTGCAGCAATTGGCGGCGCGTATGTGCGAGGTGCCGGATGGCGTCGAAGTGCAGCGCCAAGTGGCCAAAATATATGAAGATCGGCGTAAAATGCAGGCCGGTGGTTTGGCGCTTAACTGGGGCTTTGCGGAAACGCTGGCCTACGCCACGCTGCTAGAGCAGGGCCATCCGATCCGGATTACCGGGCAAGACGTGGGGCGTGGTACGTTCTCCCACCGTCATGCAGTCGTGCATAACCAGAAGGATGGCACCACCTATGTTCCGCTACAGAACATGGCCGATGGTCAGCCGCGTTTCACTATTCATGACTCCTTCCTTTCGGAAGAAGCGGTGCTGGCATTTGAGTACGGCTATTCAACCACTGCGCCGAATGACTTGGTGATTTGGGAAGCCCAGTTTGGTGATTTCTTCAACGGCGCCCAGGTGGTCGTGGATCAGTTCATCTCCTCAGGTGAAACCAAGTGGGGCCGGGTGTGTGGTTTAACCATGCTGTTACCGCATGGTTATGAAGGCCAGGGGCCGGAGCACTCTTCGGCGCGCTTGGAGCGTTTCCTGCAAATGTGTGCTGAGCACAATATGCAGGTCTGCGTACCGACCACGCCTGCTCAGATTTATCATCTACTGCGTCGTCAGGTGATTCGTCCGCTGCGTAAGCCGCTGGTAGTAATGACACCTAAATCGCTGCTGCGTCACAAAGAAGCGATTTCGAGTCTCGAAGATTTAGCTCACGGCAAGTTCCACATGGTACTGGCCGACCAAGCCGATCTTGCTCCTGAGAAGGTCACCCGCGTGGTGCTTTGTGCTGGCAAGGTCTACTACGACTTAGCCGCTTGGCGCGCTGAGAATGAGCGTCATGACACGGCAATCTTACGTCTTGAGCAGCTCTACCCCTTCCCGAAAGAAGAGCTTCTGGAAGCGCTGCAAGACTATACCAACGTAGAGGACATTGTGTGGTGCCAGGAAGAGCCGCTTAATCAGGGCGCTTGGTACTCCAGTCAGCACAATATGCGTGCAGTGGCCGATATGATTAAAGATGGCCTCGGTCGCGAGTTGAAATTTGCCGGACGCCCTGCCTCTGCTGCCCCAGCAGCTGGCTATATGTCCGTCCATACTGAACAGCAGCGCCAGCTGGTGGAAGACGCTTTTAATTTATAAGCGACCACCGGATTTAGAGAACACATAAGGGAAACGACATGGCTACTGAGATCAAAGCGCCAACCTTTCCGGAATCCGTTGCCGAAGGCACAGTGGCGGCGTGGCATAAAAAGCCGGGTGACAGCGTTGAGCGTGACGAGCTGATTGTTGAGATCGAAACAGACAAAGTGGTGCTGGAAGTCGTCGCACCGGAAGCGGGTACCCTGACCGACGTAATGGCCGAAGAGGGCGATACGGTTGAGTCAGAACAGGTGCTGGGCAAAATCGGCGAAGGCAGCGCGTCTGATAGCAAAAAAGAAGAGAAATCTTCTGACGATGATAGCGCTGACAAAGCCGAAGAGAAATCTGAAGATAAGTCTGAAGGTAAGAAAGAAGAGAAAAAATCGAGCGGTGGCGGCAAGCAGCACGACGTAAAAGCCCCCAGCTTCCCTGAGTCGATCCAGGAAGGCACCGTAGCGACCTGGCACAAAAAAGTCGGCGAAGCGGTGAAGCGCGATGAAGTGCTGGCCGATATCGAAACCGACAAAGTGGTGCTGGAAGTCGTGGCACCGGCCGATGGCGCCCTGGCTGAAATCAAAGCCGAAGAGGGTAGTCAGGTAGAGTCCGAAGCGATTCTTGCGACCTTCACTGAAGGTGCTGGCGGTGACAGCAGCGGCGGCGATAGCGGTGGTGATTCAGCCTCCGCGAAAGCAGACAACAGCAGCGATGACGATGGCGCCGATGAGAAAGTCGGTGACAAAATCCTCGCCCCGGCCGCACGTAAAATGGTGGCCGAGCATGACCTGGACGTTGCCAAGATTGAGGGCACCGGCAAAGGTGGTCGCATCTTGAAAGAAGACGTGCAGAAAGCGGTCAAAGACGGTTCGGCCAAGAAAGCAGCCAAATCGGCAGCACCGGCGAAAGCTGCCGCTGCACCGGCTGCTGAAGGTGAGCGCATCGAGAAGCGCGTGCCGATGAGCCGCTTGCGTCAAACCATCGCCAAGCGTTTGGTTCAGGCACAGCAAACGGCAGCGATGCTGACCACGTATAACGAAGTGGACATGACCGAGATCATGGCCCTACGTGCGCAGTACAAAGAGACGTTCTTAAAAGCTCACGACATTAAGTTGGGCTTTATGGGCTTCTTTGTAAAAGCAGCTTCTGAAGCGCTCAAGCGGTTCCCGGACGTTAACGCCTCGATCGACGGTACCGACATCGTTTATCACGGTTATCAGGATATCGGCGTTGCTGTCTCCACTGACCGTGGCTTGGTCGTGCCGGTTCTACGTGACACCGACAGCATGAAAATTGCTGACGTCGAGCGCAAGATTGTCGATTTCGGTAAGCGTGGTCGTGACGGTAAGCTGGGCATGGATGACATGATCGGCGGCACCTTTACCATCACTAATGGCGGCACCTTTGGTTCCTTGATGTCGACCCCGATCATCAACCCGCCGCAAACCGCTATTCTGGGCATGCACAAAATCCAGGATCGTCCGATGGCAGTCAACGGCAAGGTCGAGATTCGCCCCATGATGTATCTGGCACTCTCTTACGACCACCGTATGATCGATGGCAAAGACGCCGTTCAATTCTTGGTTACCTTGAAAGAATTGCTGGAAGACCCGGCACGTCTGCTGCTGGATGTCTAAAGTATAAGCGTTATCATTATTGAAATAATGATTGAGTACGCTACTGCTTAACCAGGATTTAACTGCACTCGCACACAGCCTCCCACCCGGTTCGCGTTAAATGGGGGGAGGCCAGCAAGCTAAAGGAGCCAACATGGCTGATAAGTTTGATGTGATCGTTATTGGTGCTGGCCCTGGCGGTTATGTTGCCGCCATTCGTGCCGCACAGATGGGTCTAAAAGCGGCCTGTGTTGAAAAATGGATTGGTAAAGAAGGCAACGTCGTTCACGGCGGCACCTGCTTGAACGTAGGCTGCATCCCGTCTAAAGCATTGCTTGAAGCCTCCCATAAGTTCGTTGAAGCCAAGCATGACTTCGACGATATGGGCATTCAGGCTGGTGACGTCTCGATGGACGTTACCAAGATGATGGCGCGTAAGGACAAGATCGTTAAGAACTTGACCGGCGGCATCTCTGGCTTGTTCAAGGCCAACGGCGTTACCGCTATCGAAGGTACCGGTAAAGTGGTTTCCGGCAAGCAGGTTGAAGTCACCGATACCGATGGCAACACCACCACTTACGATGCCGACAACATTGTGATTGCTGCGGGCTCCGTGCCGGTGGAAATTCCGCCGACCCCGCTGACCGAAGGCCTGATCGTTGATTCAACCGGCGCGCTGGAATTCACCGAAACGCCTAAGCGTTTGGGTGTAATCGGTGCCGGCATCATCGGCCTTGAACTTGGCAGCGTATGGAACCGTCTGGGCTCCGAAGTCACCGTGCTGGAAGCCATGGACTCCTTCTTGCCGATGGTCGATGCCACCGTCGCTAAAGAGACACAGAAACTGCTTAAGAAGCAGGGTCTGGACATCAAACTGGGCGCTCGCGTGACCGGTTCTGAGGTAAAAGACGAAGAAGTCGTTGTGAAGTACAGCGATGCCAACGGCGAACAAGAGATGACGTTTGATAAGCTCATCGTATGTGTTGGCCGCCGCCCTTACACCAAAGGCGTGATTGCCGATGGCGTGAGCGTTGAACTGGACGAGCGTGGTTTCATCTTTGTCGACGACCAATGCCGTACTAATGTCCCCGGCGTTTACGCTATTGGTGACTGTGTACGTGGCCCGATGCTGGCGCACAAAGCGTCTGAAGAAGGCATCATGGTGGCGGATATCATCGCTGGCCATAAGGCTGAGATGAACTACGACACCATTCCTAGCGTTATTTATACCTACCCGGAAGTTGCATGGGTCGGTATGACTGAGCAGGACGCCAAAGCGAAAGGCATTGAAGTCAAAACCGGTACCTTCCCGTTCGCGGCAAGCGGCCGTGCAATGGCGAACAACGCTACCGAAGGCAGTGCCAAGATCATCGCCGATGCGGAAACTGACCGCATTCTCGGTATGCACATCGTGGGTCAACACGCAGGCGAGATGATCGCCCAGGGCGTGATCGCCATGGAATTCGGCTCTAGCGCCGAAGACCTGGCCCTGACCTGCTACGCGCACCCGACCATGTCGGAAGCTGTTCACGAAGCAGCGCTTGCGGTTGATGGCCATGCTATTCATATGGCCAATCGCAAAAAGCGTAAATAATTCAGTAAGCAACAACGAAGCGCCACCTTTTAAGGGTGGCGCAAACTTTCGGCTTTGTGTTAATCCACAAAGATCGAAAGAACGGGGATGACCAGTTCTTTTTAGAAGCTGATCATCGTTCGAGTCACATGCAACCAATGGCATGAATCGATGAATCTTCACGAGTATCAAGGTAAACAGCTGTTTGCCGATTATGGTTTACCAGTGTCTAAAGGCTTTGCAGTCGACACTCCCGAAGAAGCCGAAGAGGCTTGCAAAAAAATCGGTGGTGACATGTGGGTGGTTAAAGCCCAGGTGCACGCCGGTGGCCGTGGTAAAGCGGGTGGCGTTAAACTGATTAAAGACCCGGCTGAAGCCAAAGCATTTGCTGAACAGTGGCTAGGCAAAAACCTGGTGACCTTCCAGACTGACGAAAAAGGTCAGCCGGTTGCCAAGATTTTGGTTGAAACCTGCACTGATATCGCCGACGAGCTCTATCTCGGTGCTGTTGTCGACCGTACTACCCGTCGTGTGGTCTTCATGGCCTCTACCGAAGGTGGTGTTGAGATCGAAACAGTTGCAGAAGAGACGCCGGAAAAGATTCTGAAAGCTGAAATCGATCCGCTGGTCGGCGCACAGCCGTACCAGGCGCGTGAGCTAGCCTTTGCTCTGGGCCTGAAAGGTGACCAGATCAAGCAGTTCACCAAGATTTTCCTAGGTCTGTCTCAGTTGTTCCACGATAAAGACCTGGCGCTATTGGAAATTAACCCGCTGGTGGTAACGGAAGAGGGCAATCTACACTGCCTCGACGCCAAACTGGGTCTGGATAGCAACGCGCTCTACCGTCACCCTGACCTGCAGGCGATGCGCGATCCTTCGCAAGAAGATCAGCGCGAAGCCGATGCGGCGAAGTGGGAACTTAACTATGTCGCGCTTGATGGCAACATCGGTTGCATGGTTAACGGCGCAGGTTTGGCCATGGGTACCATGGACATCGTCAACCTGAGCGGCGGCAAGCCCGCTAACTTCTTGGACGTTGGCGGCGGCGCCACCAAGGAGCGCGTGGCTGAAGCGTTCAAAATCATCCTCTCTGACGACAATGTTAAAGCCGTACTGGTTAACATTTTCGGCGGTATCGTACGTTGCGACATGATTGCTGAAGGCATTATCGGTGCCGTTGAGCAAGTGGGTGTCAACGTACCGGTTGTCGTACGTCTGGAAGGTAACAACGCCGAGCTGGGTGCTGAAAAACTAGCATCTAGCGGTTTGAACATTATCGCGGCTACCAGTCTGACCGACGCGGCTCAGCAGGTCGTTAAAGCGGCGGAGGGCAAGTAATGAGCATCCTGATCGATAAGAACACCAAGGTCATCTGTCAGGGCTTTACCGGTGGCCAAGGCACGTTCCACTCCGAGCAGGCGATTGCCTACGGTACGCAAATGGTCGGTGGTGTTACGCCGGGTAAAGGCGGCCAGGAGCACCTCGGTCTGCCCGTTTTCAACACCGTGAAAGAAGCGGTAGAGAAAACCGGCGCGGAAGCCAGCGTTATCTACGTACCGGCGCCGTTCTGTAAAGACTCAATCCTTGAAGCGGCCAACGCCGGTATCAAGCTGATTGTGTGCATCACTGAAGGTATCGCCACGCTAGATATGCTCGAAGCCAAAGTGAAGTGCGACGAGCTGGGCGTACGCCTGATCGGCCCCAACTGCCCAGGTGTTATCACCCCGGGCGAATGCAAAATCGGCATCATGCCGGGTCATATTCACCAGCCGGGCCGCGTAGGTATCGTATCTCGTTCTGGTACCTTGACCTATGAAGCCGTTAAGCAGACCACTGATCACGGCTTTGGTCAGTCTACCTGTGTGGGCATCGGTGGCGACCCGATTCCGGGCTCTAACTTCATCGACATCCTTGAGATGTTCGAGAAAGACCCGAAAACCGAAGCCATCGTTATGATCGGTGAAATCGGTGGTACGGCGGAAGAAGAAGCCGCGGCTTACATCAAAGCCAACGTTTCCAAGCCTGTGGTTTCCTACATTGCCGGTGTGACTGCACCTCCTGGCAAGCGTATGGGCCACGCGGGCGCAATCATCTCTGGCGGTAAAGGCACCGCTGACGAGAAGTTTGCTGCCCTTGAAGACGCTGGTGTGAAAACCGTGCGCTCTTTGGCGGAAATCGGCGATGCGCTGAAAGAAGTCACTGGCTGGTAAGTCACTGACGTTTAGCTGCACGCGATAAGGGCGCCCCTCGGGGCGCCCTTATTCATTTGCGCTACCGTGCCGGTGATCGGCGCAGCATGCGATAGCTGTACAGCACAAACAGCGGTGCGCCCGCCGCCAAATATAAATGGTAGCTGACCAGCCGCCATATCAGTACCGCTGCAGCGGCCTGTTCGCGCTCCATCAGCGGTAGCAACAGAGTACCCACGCCTACCTCCGCAGCACCCGCGCCTCCAGGCAGAAAGCTAAACTGGCTGGCCGCCATGGCCAGCATTTGGGTTAAAAACGTCCACATCCAATCTGCATGGCCGCCTACCCCCAGCACTGCTAAATAGAGCAGGCTATAACGCATCAGCCAATGCGACGCCGTCAGCGTAAGCATAGCGATCAGTATGCTACGAGGTAGCTTAAGAGTGACCTTGAGCGCGTGTCGGCATCTTAATAAACGTCGTGCCAGCCAGCGACGCCGGTAACGACTGGGCCAGCTTGTTATAACGCCACCGGCACGCAGTAGGCTGGGTAGAAAGCGCATGAGCATACCGACCAGCGTTGCCAACAGCACTAAACCAACCAGTGAAAATTGTATGAGCGATTGGTGTGGCCATTGTGTATTGCTGAAAAGTGAGAAAACCACTAAGCCGCTCAGCATAGCCATGAAGAACAGTAGGTCACAGCCTTGATCAATCAGGAATATCGCCGCGCCCTTTGCGGGTGGAAAGCCACGCTGGGCAAGCAGCATTAGTAGGGTGACTGGCCCACCGCTGCCGCCTGGGGTCGCGCACAGGGCAAACTTGGAGGCCAGCTCAATGCCGAGTGCTCCGCGTTGCCCGAGCCTGCCTGCCCGGCCGCCCAGCATCAAACGCAATCTCAGCGCATTAAGATTCCAGCATAGAAACGCTAGCAAAAGCATTAAAAGCAACAGTTCGAGGGGAAAATGCCTTACACGCTGCAGTGCCAGTGCGCCTCCCAGCCAGACGGTGAGCACCAGCGGGGCGATGAGTGCCAAGGCAATCAGTACGCCATGGATAGGGCGCCACTTCAGTAGCTGGCGGCGATTAATGGTGTTGGTGGATTGCATACGGTTGGCTGCCGTGACAAAGGTATTGATAATGCTCAAGCAGTGAATGCATAACCCCATCCCAGTTGAAGTGACGCTCCACATGGCGGCGCGCATAGCGTCCACTGGCGGCGATATCATTACTGAACAGCGCCACGCACGCCTCAGCCATGGCAGTGGGATCAAGGGGTTTGCATAGAATCCCTGCGCCCAATGGCACGTTCTCGGCCAGCGCCCCAGAGCGGGCAGCGACTACGGGGATACCGCTCGCCATGGCTTCCTGGGCAATTAAACCGAATGTCTCCCGGGTGCCTGCATGCAGTAGGGCATCGCTACTGGCCAGGGCTTTGGCTACCTCATGGGCGCCGCAACAGCGATCCACAATGGTGACGTTGCTGGGTACGTGATGTGGCATGCCGGGGCCCATCAGCAGCAGATGGTAATCGCTGCCTAGCTGGCGCATCGTCGCCAGCAGTACATCAATATTTTTCTCGCGTGAGTAGCGCCCCACAAAGATCAGCAGCCTTTTATCGCTGGGTATGCCCATGGTTTTGCGGAAAGTATCGTCACGCTGCTGGGGGTTAAATTGGGTTAAATCGACGCCTAATGGCTGAACGCGGACGTTATCGACGCCCCAATCCCTAAGCCGGTTAGCCATGGCGTTACAGGGCGCCAGCACGCTATCAAACTGGCTATAAAGCGTCGTGACATAGCGGGTTAAGCGTTTCTCAACGTAGCGCCCAAAGCGGTCTCCCATCAGACGTGGGAGGTCGGAGTGATAGAAACCGACCACTGGCACACCAAGCCGTTGACCTGCCTCGAGTGCCGCCCAAGCGGTTACATAGGGGTCGCCTGCCTCAATAACGTCTGGCTTTAGATCGACCAGGGCATCACGCCATGGCGAGCCTCGTAACGGAAAACGATAGCCTTGACCTAAGGGCAGGTGTAACGCCGGTAAAGTGTGGTGGTCGCCCAAACTATCGCGCTCTGCCCCCGGTACCAGCAGGCTGGTACGCAGCTGTGGGAGGTGTGAAAAAACGCGGTGTTTAGCCTGTAAGTAGGTACGTACACCGCCGCTGGCGGGGGCATGAAACATCGTCACATCAGCAATGTGCAAGCTAACCTCCAACCCCAAAGAGTGTCATCGTTTCACCATAAAGGAGAAATAAGTCAGTTCGAAGACACTTGAACCTGTGCGCTGGACTATTTATGAGCTTAAATTATTGCATATACCATCCATGTGGATGGCATATGGAGTCTATTTAGGTGCTATAGTGCCAATGAGATGTTCAATGACGAGCACAACGAGGTTTCACAAATGAGCGTGCACGAACTGCGCCGCAAGAGCGGCGACTCTAGCGAGAAGATTACTATCAACCTGGGGGTTGTTGATCTGGGGCAGATCGACCTGCTGGTACAGGAGGGGTTTTACTCCAACCGAACCGATCTGATCCGGACGGCTATCCGCAATCAGTTGGCAAACCATGCTGATGTAGTGAGAGAGACCGTCACCCGCAAATCGTTTGTGCTAGGGCTTGAGCACTATAGTCGTGCCGATTTGGAGGCCCTGCAGTCGGCAGGGGAGATGTTGCAGATTCAGGTGCTGGGTATGGCCAGTATTGCCGACGATGTAACGCCGGAGCTTGCCCTTGCCACTATTGAGTCAGTGGTGGTGTTGGGGGCTTTAAATGCCAGTAAGGCGGTTAAGGCCGCGCTGGTGGGTCGGATTCACTGAATGAGTCACCACTCAGTCATGCACTCAGTCATGTACTACGCAATCAAACATAATCATTGAATAAGGATATTGAAAATGATCGATGCCACTATGACAAAGCGAATGGAAGAAGCGACGCGACTTACCCGCGCGGGAAGACTGCACGAGGCCATGGCTCTTCTTCAGGGTGGTGTGCCCGAAGCAAGGCGTGAAGGTGCGCCGAACAGGGCTTGCCGAGGTGGCAATACCTTCGATGGAACCTGGCAGGTGAACGATAAAGAAGACACGGTTACGAAACCAGCGTCACAGGCGCCGCCTTCTGCAGGCGCCTTCAAGGCCGGTAGTTTCAGCAACCGCGTCGGAACACGTGATTACAAGCTGTATATCCCCAGCGGCTATCACGGGCAAGCGCTGCCGCTAGTGGTTATGCTGCATGGCTGCACGCAGAATCCCGATGACTTCGCTGCTGGAACCGATATGAACCGGCTGGCCGAAGAGCAACTGTGTTGTGTGCTCTATCCGGCCCAGCCGACGACCGCCAACAACTCCAAGTGCTGGAACTGGTTCAAGGCCGAAGACCAGCAGCGTGAGGGCGGTGAGCCAGAGATTCTGACGGGTATGACTCGCATGATCATCGACACCTATGGGCTCGATACCACCCGTGTTTATGTGGCAGGGCTCTCGGCAGGCGCCGCCATGGCGACCACTCTGGCAATGACCTACCCTGATCTTTTTGCGGCGGTAGGCGTGCACTCTGGGCTGCCCCATGGTGTGGCCAAGAGTCTTCCAGATGCCTTAGGGGCCATGCAGGGCGGCACAGGGCCTCTCGGTGGCGGTAACAAAGCAAAAGGAGCCGGGTGGGCGTCGGATGTGCCGGCGATTATTTTTCATGGCGACCGCGACACCACCGTACACCCCAGTAATGCGGATCGCGTGGCCGCTCAGTACACTACATCGCGTCAAACAGGGGCGACGGTAGAGAAGGGGAAGGTAGCGAATGGTCACGGCTACACCTGTACCACTTACCACAATGCGAAGAGCGAACCGCACCTGGAGCAGTGGCGAGTACACGGGGCGGGCCATGCTTGGTCGGGTGGCAACACGAAAGGAAGCTATACCGACCCGAAAGGCCCCGATGCCACCAAGGAAATGCTGCGTTTCTTTTTTCAGCATCGCCAGGCTTAATAAAAGCAAACGGGGTGTGCCCGCATTGAAACAACAACGGCGCCCTTAGGCGCCGTTGTCGGTTTTTGCGATGAAACAACACGTTCGGTTTACTCAGCGGGTTTAGCCACCAGCGAGCGAGTCTCTTCGCGGGCTTCGGTCAGTGCTACTCGAATAGGATCGCCAAGCTTATAACGTTCTTCACCCTCGATTTGGATACGACCCTCTTTATCGTCAATGACCACTTTACTGCGGTCGCTGTGCATCAAGGGAGCGGGCACAAACGCCGTCGCGCCATTTTCCAGCAGACGAACGCGCATACCACCACGGTTGATGGCCATGATCTCGGCCTCAAAGGTGTCCTGGTTCTGTGCGGAGGGCGTCAGGTAACGCACGTAGAGCCAATCCTTCACATCGCGTTCGGCCATACGGTTCAGGCGGCGACGCTCAGTCAGCTGCTCGGTGAGCTGCTGGGTAGCCTCGGCGGGCGCCTGTTCGCCTTTCAACACGCGCTTGATCAAACGGTGGTTGACCATATCACCATACTTACGAATCGGCGATGTCCAGGTAGCGTAGGCAGCCAAGCCTAAACCAAAGTGCGGGCCGGGCTGAGCTGACATCATAGTGAAGCCCTGGAAACGGCGCAGACGCGCATCCAGCCAAGCGTCGTCGCGGCTTTCCAGCGCACGCTTAAGCTCGGTGTAGCGGGCAAGCTCGGTCAGTGCTTCGCGCTCAACCACGATCTCCTGACCTGCCAGGAACTCCTGGGCGGCTTCGGCCTTTTCCGGCTCGAACGCACGGTGCACGTTAAAGATACCGTGACCGATGTGCTGAGCAAGGAAGTCCGCGCAGCAGGCGTTGGCCACAATCATCGACTCTTCGATCATGCGGTTGGCAATGCGGCGCTCTTCGGTGCGCACCGCCAGTACATTACCGGCGGGATCGAGATCAAACACGTAGTCGGGACGGTCTTTAAACACCAGCGCGTGTTTATTACGCCAAGCGGTACGCGCCTCGGTCAAATCACGCAGCGCAGTAAGCTGCTCGGCGATCTCATCTGCGGGTGCCCAGTCGCCTTGACCTTCGATCCAGTCGGAGACGTTGTCATAGACAAGCTTGGCGTGGGATTTTACGTTGGCCGCAAAAAAGCGGTAATCGCCCATGCTACCGTCGGCATTAATATCCAGCGTACAGGCCAGAGCGGGGCGATCCTTACCTTCCCACAATGAGCAGAGGTCATCCGCTAGCTGCTCGGGTAGCATGGTGACGTTCTGGCCCGGCAGGTAGACAGTAAAAGCGCGAGTGCGGGCCTCTAAATCGGCCGCATGGCCTTCTGCCACGTAAGCGGTAGGGTCGGCAATCGCGACACTCAACTGCCAGCCGCCTTCAGCGCGGGTAGCCACGTGCAGCGCATCGTCCATATCGCGGGTCTTCTCACCATCAATGGTGAAGAAGGGCGTAGCGGTCAGGTCTTCGCGGGTCAGACCTTCATCCATCAGCGGCCAGTCGGTGCCCGCATCGGGGCACTCTTGCTCCAGCGCATGGCGTGCCAGCGTAACGCGCCACGGCACCGCTGGGTCGTCGCTTTTAGCCACCAACTCATCAATCTGGGCAAAGAAGGCGCGGTCGTCGGCTTTTAGCGGATGACGTACCAAACGCGCAACGACCCAGTCACCGTCAGCAATGCTCTCTTCATCAAGGCTGTTCTTAATCCGTGCCTTGATCACATTTTTAATCGACGGATGGTCGGGTACGACGGACAGGCGGCCTTCGCGCTTCTGCACGCGGGAAACAAACCGATCCAGCCCAGCTTCAATCAGCTTTTCAGGCTCAATAGATTTTTTGTCACCGTTCTCGTGAATCACGCCTTCCACGCGATCACCGTGAATCACCTGCTTCATGGCGGGCGGCGGCACGAAATAGGATTCACCGTCGTCGGTTTCGAGAAAACCGAAACCTTTGTCGGTGGCTTTGATCACCCCTTCAGCGCGGGGGGTGGTTTGACGAATCTGTTGCTTGAGCTGGGCAAGCATGGCGTTGTTCTGAAGCATGAGCTCAATCAGTTGGCGAGAGTTAGGGTGCCACTATACGGATTCCCGCAGGCTGCGCCAATTGTCTCTATGTGAAGTTCTTTTTGTTCTCGATTTATCAATAACCTACATCTTCCCCGTTAGCTGGGTAATTACCCTGTGGGCAGAGTGGAGTGGGGCTATTCGGTTGTGGTAGTTGATAATTGGCACTTGATTGGTATTGAATTATGTCTATATTGGTATTCAATTGGTATTGTTTGTTGTACGGAGATATCCATGGATCCACGCTTTAGCCACCTGCGCCTTGACCCGCAGGGCGCGACACCGCTCTACCAGCAGTTAGCCCGTCAGTTGGAGAATGCCATCGAGACGGGTGCCTGGGAGAGCGGCGAGGCGCTACCTTCAGAGCGGAGCTTGGCCGATACCCTCAATGTCTCGCGTATTACCGCGCGTAAGGCGTTGGATTGTCTGGCTGAGCTGGGGCTCATTCGTCGTAGCCGTGGTTCTGGCACCTTCATCACGCCGAGACTTAATCAGTCGTTAACCCGATTGGTGAGTTTCACCGAGCTACTTACTCAGCGTGGTTTTACGCCCAGTTCTCAATGGTTAGAGCGCAAGCTGGCGACCCCCAATGCGGAAGAGAGTATGCGTCTTGGTTTGGGAGCCGATGCCCAGGTGGCACGCCTTAAGCGTTTACGCTTGGCGGATGAGGTGGTGATGGCGGTAGAGGATAGCTGCCTGCCTGTATCGGTGCTGCCCGATCCCCAAGCAGTAGAAACGTCTCTCTATGCGGTACTGGAAGCCAGCGGTAAGTCAATGGCTCGAGCCCTGCAGCATGTCACCGCCATCAACGCTGACGCAGAACTAGCGGTGCTCGCCGAAGTGCCCGAGGGGCAGGCGCTGCTTAAGATCACTCGGCTAGGGTATCTGGCCGATGGCACGCCAGCAGAGCTTACGGTGACTTACTGCCGCACCGATTACTACGACTTTATGGTCGAACTGACTCGCTAGGAAACCTTATGCAATTTGGCAATATCCTGACCGCCGAGGGCTGGCGCCTGGGAGATATTCACTGGGAAGGGGAGCGTATCAAGGGTATCAGCGGCGAGCCGGTAGACCCTGATTCCAACGATCATCCTCGCATACTCCCCGGCTTTATCGATTTACATGTGCATGGCGGTGGTGGCGCTGACGTTATGGAGGGAGGAGAGGCGCTGGCTACCTTGGCCCGCACCCATGTTCGCTTCGGAACCACTCGGCTGCTGGCCACTACCATGACGGCGCCAGATGACCACATCAGAAGGACGCTGCGGGATATCGCGGCTTATATGCAGGCACCCGCACCCCTGGCAGCCAAAGTGCTGGGCGTGCATTTGGAGGGGCCTTATATCAACCCTGGCAAGTTAGGTGCCCAGCCAGCCTATGCCCGGACGGGGTTGATCGAGGAGCTAGACGAACTTTGCAGTCTGGCGCCGATTCGCCTGATTACCCTTGCTCCAGAACTCTCCGGTCATATGGCACTGATTCGCCACCTCAGCGATCGAGGCGTGCGGGTGCAGTTGGGGCACACTCTGGGTAGCTATGAAGAAGGGGTCGAGGCGCTGGCTCATGGTGCCTGCGGATTCACCCACTTATTCAATGCCATGACCGGCCTACACCACCGTAAGCCCGGTATGGTGGGGGCGGCGCTGGCCCATGCCGAGTACGCCGAGCTGATCCCCGACCTGCTGCATGTCCACCCTGGTGCCATCCTTACGGCCTTGCGCTGCATCCCTAATCTCTATGCGGTGACTGATTCCACCGCCGCTGCTGGCATGCCTGACGGCGATTACCGCCTGGGTGAGCAGACCGTCACCAAATGCCTAGGTGGGGTACGGTTGGCCGACGGCACCTTGGCCGGTAGCACGCTGACCATGGATCAGGCGCTGCGTAACTTCGTAAGCCTCGGACTTTCGCTGGCTGAGGCTTCTGACCGCCTATCCCGCATTCCCGCTGACTTTCTGGGGCTTGGTGATATTGGTCGTCTTGAGGAAGGCGCTGCGGCTGACTTCGTTGTTCTTGACCCTCAACTCCAACTCCAGGCGGTCTTCGTAGAGGGCCGCTCTATCTTAGGAGGTGCCTGATGTCCCTGATGCTCGATGAAGCCCGCAGCGCCCCGGAAATTATTCGGGATCAACTGCGGCGAAATGCACCCATGATGGCTGACTTGGGCGAGCAACTGCGTCAGTCGCCGCCGGTTTCAGCGGTAACCGTGGCCCGCGGAAGCTCCGACCATGCCGCCAGTTACTTTGCCTATCTGTGCATGAAGCAAAACGGCATCCCGGTGGCTTCGCTACCCCCTTCCTTGACGACACTGGCCAAGGCTCCTTGGCAGGCTAGTGGCCATCTGGCCCTGGCGGTCTCCCAGTCAGGTCAGAGCCCTGATTTGATTGCTACCCAGCAGGCGTTAGCGACCAGCGGTGCTCGCACGTTGGCGCTGCTCAATACACCCGAGTCTCCGCTGGGAGCTGCCAGTGGTACAGAGATTCTTCTCCATGCCGGGGAGGAAAAGAGCGTTGCGGCCACCAAAAGTTACCTGGCTACCCTCTCTGCCATGGCTCAACTACTGGGTCACTGGAGCGAGAATCGCAGCTTATTAAGCGCCCTGGAGGGATTGCCAGAGCGCCTGGAAAAAGCGCTTGAGCAAGATTGGACGCCTGCGGTAGAGGCATTTCAGTCAGCCGACAGGATGATGGTCATTGGCCGGGGGGCTGGCCTGGCGGTTGCCCAAGAGGCGGCGCTTAAATTCAAAGAGACCTGTGCCATTCAGGCCGAGGCCTTTAGCGGAGCAGAAGTTCGCCACGGCCCGATGGCGTTGATAGCCCCTGGCTACCCAGTGCTGATATTTGCGCCGCCGGGCCCGGAGCAGGCCGGGCTGCTAACGCTGGCCGAATGGCTAGAGAGCGTTGGGGCCAAGGTGTTACTGGTGGCTGATGCGAGCGTGGCTAAATGCCAACTAACGTTGGTGAGCGCGGGCCACGACGACCTGCAGCCGCTGTCCGTTATCCAAAGCTTCTACGTCATGGTGGCAGCCCTAGCGGCGGCCCGGGGCAGTGACCCGGATCGACCCCGGCACCTTAACAAGGTCACCTGCACACTTTAATAGCTGATAGCTAATAACAAAGACAAAGCGGGAGTCTTCCCATGTCCAATGCAAGTCAAACCTTAACCCTGCTAGCCCCTGTAGAAGGGTTGGTCATCCCTCTTAACGAGGTGCCCGACCCTGTTTTCGCTGGGTTAGCGCTAGGTGAGGGCATTGCCCTTGACCCGCTAGGCGAGTGCCTGCATGCCCCCTGCGATGGCGAGATCGTGCAGTGTGCCCGCACTCGGCACGCTCTGACTCTGCGAACCGACGCTGGACTAGAACTGCTGATACATCTGGGACTGGACACTGTTGAATTGCAGGGCCAGGGCATCGAACTCTTGGTGGCGGTTGGCGACCAAGTCCGCGCCGGTGAACCGCTGTGCCGCTTTGACGCCGATGTGCTGGCGCTAGGTGCCTCTGCGCTTATCACGCCCATAGTGGTCACCGAACCCGCTGGCTGGCGCCTGTTGCCGCCCCGCCATGGCAAGGGTAAGCGAGTTGCTCTTGGTGAGGAGCTGTTGGTGCTTACTCGCACTGTAGCGGAGCAGGAAGAAGCGACGACGACCCAAGGCCCAATGGTTGAGCGTTGCCTAACGCTCGCTCTAGCGGCAGGGTTGCATGCCCGCCCTGCAGCGCGGCTAAGAGCCATTGCACGGGAGTACGATGTTAATTTGGAAGTACACCTTGAGCCTGCGGCAGAAGGTGCTGGCGCTAATGTCGAAAGCTTAAGTGCGCTAATGAACCTTGGCTTGGTTGCAGGCAGCGCTTTGCGTCTGAGAGCCCAGGGAGCTCGGGGGAAAGCCGCGTTGGACGCCGCTGAAGCATTGCTGACTACCCCCGAAGCCGAGGAGCACTCCGCTGGCAAGCCCCCAGAGGGGCTTCAAAAACCCCTTGGGATAGGGGAGCTGGCCGGTTTGGTCGCCAGCTATGGCTTGGCGACTGGCCCGCTGATAGTTTATCAACCGCCACTGCCTAGCGTACCTTACGAGGGCGAAGGTGGAAGCGTAGAGTCCCCACGCCTTAAACAGGCACTGAACCGTATCAGTGAAGACTTAGCAAAAGCCGAGGTGCAGGCGGTACACCAAGGGCAGGTCGCCGAGGCGGAAATCTTTGCAGCCCATGGCGCTTGGCTTGAAGACCCCAACTTAGTCGCGGCGGCAGAGGCGCGGATTGGTGATGGCCGCAGTGCTGGCCAAGCCTGGCGGGAAGCATTAGACGCTGAAGCAGAGCGGCTTGCTGCTAGCGGTAACGACTTGCTTGCTGCCCGTGTCGCGGATCTGCGCGACCTGCAGCGACGTGTGATGGCGGTGCTGAGCGACGATCATCAAGAGGCAGCTCCTGAGCTGCCTGAAGGCACCATCTTGGTGGCGGAGGATTTAACCCCGTCGGAGTTGGTGGCCGTGGCTGACCAGCACCCGGCGGGGCTTTGCCTCGTCGGTGGAGGAACTACTTCTCATGTGGCGATACTGGCGCGGGCGCGAGGTATCCCTTGTCTCGTGGCTATGGGGCAGGGGCTATTGGAAGCCGCTCATGAAGCCTCCCTTGGAAGCGTCATCCTAGATGCCGAGAAAGGCTGCTTGGCACTGAAGCCAACGCCGATAAAACTGGCCGAGATGGCTGAGCGAATTGAGGCTCGCCGACAGCAAGCCGAGACGGCGCGGGCGGCCGCTCATGAGGCAGCCATTACCTTAGACGGACGTACTATTGAGGTGCGCGCTAACATTGGTGGCGCCGAGGAAGCGCGCCTAGCGGCAGCATCAGGCGCCGATGGCGTAGGCCTACTACGCAGCGAGTTTCTGTTTCTAGAGCGAGATAGCGCTCCGGACGAGGAATTACAGCGTAAAGAGTATCAAGCCGCTCTACAGGCGTTAGACGGTAAACCAGTGATTATTCGCACGCTGGATATCGGTGCCGACAAGCAGCTTCCTTATCTACGTTTGCCATCCGTACCTAACCCCGCGTTAGGAGTACGCGGCGTGCGCCTTTGGCAGAGCCATCCTGAGCTTTTGGAGACACAGCTACGAGCGTTACTGGGCGTTACCCCATTGAAAGCGCTGCATATCATGCTGCCTATGGTGAGCGAGGCCGCCGAGCTACGCGAAGTGCGCCAGCGTTTAGAGGCGCTGGCCGCGGAGCTAGGGCTGAGTGAACGGCCGCGGTTAGGGGCCATGATCGAAGTGCCTAGCGCCGCACTATGCGCTGCCAATCTTGCCGACGAGGCAGATTTTCTTTCCATTGGCACAAACGACTTAACCCAGTACACCCTGGCCATGGATCGTGAAGATCCAGCGCTGGCTAGCCGGGCGGATGTACTGCACCCGGCGGTACTGCGTCTGATCCAAGCGACGGTCGTTGGCGCCGCCAAGCGCTGTCCCGTCGGCGTATGTGGTAGTGCGGCCAGTGACGAACTGGCTGCTCCCTTGCTAGTGGCTCTGGGGGTCGATGAGCTCTCAGTAGAGCCTGCACGAATACCGGCGGTAAAGGCTGCTTTGCGCCGTCTGGACACCGCCGCCTTGGCAGCCAACATCCCGGAGCTACTGGCCTTACCTGATGCAGTCTCGGTGCGCTTGCGCCTCGGCGAGCTGCTGGCCCTGGATAATGAGGCCTCTCCAATAACAACTCCCTTCGCGAGGTGCTGATATGGCTATTATGACTTTTGGAGCCCGCATGATGGGCGGGCTACAGCAACTGGGCCGCTCTCTGATGCTGCCCATTGCGGTGTTACCTATTGCTGGCTTGCTATTACGTCTGGGCCAGCCCGATCTGCTGGATATTGCCTTTATCGCCAGTGCGGGCGAAGCAATATTCGCTAACCTGGCGCTGATTTTTGCCATTGGTTTGGCGGTGGGTTTTGCCAATGACAGCAATGGCGCAGCGGGCCTGGCCGGTGTCATTGGTTACTTGGTTCTCGATGCAGTGCTGAACTCTCTCAATCCAGAGATTAATATGGGGGTGTTGGCGGGCATCATCATCGGGAGCGTGGCGGGTTTGCTTTATAACCGCTACCAAGCAATCCAACTGCCAGACTACTTGGCTTTCTTCGGCGGGCGGCGCTTTGTGCCTATTGTCACCGGCCTTACTGCTGTGGTTCTGGGGTTCGCCTTTGGGATAATCTGGCCGCCCATTCAGCATGGCATTGACTTATTAGGCCAGTGGTTGATCGATGCCGGTGAGTTAGGGTTGTTTGTCTACGGGATGCTCAACCGGCTGTTAATCGTTACTGGCCTGCACCATGTGCTCAACAGCTTGGTCTGGTTTGTGTTTGGCAGCTTTGAGACGGCTTCTGGGGCGGTAGTGAGCGGGGATCTTAATCGCTTCTTCGCAGGTGATCCTACCGCAGGCCGCTTTATGGCCGGCTTTTTCCCAGTGATGATGTTCGGCCTGCCAGCCGCAGCGCTGGCCATGTACCATGCAGCGCCGAAGGGACGACGTGCACAGGTGGGCGGTCTTCTGTTATCGCTGGCATTGACCGCTTTTCTGACCGGCGTCACTGAACCCATTGAATTCACTTTTATGTTTTTGGCGCCGCTGCTCTATGTCATGCACGCTTTGCTGACCGGTGTCTCAGTGGCTCTGCTGCACTGGCTTGACGTTAAACTGGGCTTCACTTTTTCCGCTGGGGCCTTCGACTTCGCCCTTTCCTATGGTCTTTCTACCAACGGCTGGCTGATGTTGCCGGTAGGGTTGGCCTATTTCGTTATTTACTACACGATTTTCCGCTGGGCGATTGTGCGTTTCGACCTGCCGACGCCGGGCCGTGACCCAGAGACAGTAGCGCCCGTTGGGACGGAGGCTGCCCCCAGTGAGCGAGGCCCGGCTTTTGTTGCCGCTCTGGGGGGCGCAGCAAACCTGCAAAGCGTTGGCGCCTGTACGACTCGGCTTCGCTTAGTATTGGATAACCCTGATGCTATCGACGAGTCGGCTCTCAAGACGCTGGGGTCACGAGGGCTTCTGCGCCTTCAAGGCGGTGGACTTCAGGTCATTGTAGGGCCTATTGCCGACGCAGTGGTTGATGATATACGCGCCGCGCTAAGCGCCACTGGTGAAGCACCGGTGCAGCCTGCCGAACCAGGGTCGCCTAACGCCGAAGCGCTCCCGTCAACCGCCATAGCGCCCATAACACCTCAGACTCGTCAGGCTTGGCAGCAAGCGCTGGGCGGCGAACGCAATGTGCGTAGTGCGTCGGCGGTGGCATCCACTCGACTGCGTTTGGAACTAGCCAATGCCTCTGTGCTAGACGAGACGGAGCTGGCTGGCCTGGGTGCTCACGGCGTGCAGCGACTGCAGCGAGGTGTGATCCATATAATCTTGGATGAACAAGCAGAGGCGGTCGCCTTGGGGCTTTCATCCCATTGATGTTGCCCAATGGCCGAGCCTGCGAGGTGGAGCGGCCATTGGGCCTGGCATCCTAGCCAGCGACGGCTAGGCGTCCCAGGAATCAATCGGTTAAGCTAAAGCACCATACTCACGGAGCGCGCTATGACACCTCGCCTGATTGTTTCTGACCTGGATGGAACCCTATTAGGAAGCGACCACACCCTGCACGAAAGCACTGTAGAGGTGCTGAGGGCATTGGTGAAGCAAGGCCATCATGTCGCGCTCGCCTCTGGCCGCCACTACTACGATATGAAGGTGTTTCGTGATCAGTTGGATATTCCCGCACACTTGATTAGTACTAACGGCGCCTATGTTCACGACCCGGAAGATGCCTTGCTGGCGGCTAATCACCTTGAGCCTGAACATGCAAAAACGCTAATTGGTCTTCCGCGTCCGCCTCAAGTACGGCTTAACCTTTATCGCGAAAGCGGTTGGCATATTGATTCAGAGGCCCCGCACTTATTATCACTTCACGCCTCCACAGGGTTTGGCTATGAAGTCGTGCCGCCCGCGCAAATGGACACTAACGGTGTAGGCAAAGTGCTCTATCTAGGCGATCCAAATGCGCTGAAACAGCTAGAAGCCCAGGCGCAAGAAGCTCACGGCGACAACCTGCATATTACTTACTCCACGATTGACTCGCTGGAAATCATGGCCGGTGGGGTCAACAAAGGCGTGGCGCTATCATCACTGCTGGAACGGTTGGGCTTAACGCCCGCCGATTGTTTAGCGTTTGGCGACAACCTTAACGATACCGAAATGCTTGACCTGGCAGGGGAGGCCCAAGTCATGGCCAACGCCCACCCGGCGCTATTTGATCGTGTAAGCGGTGCTGAGCGCATTGGTCACCATGGCGAAGCGGCCGTTGCTGTGTGGCTGAAAAAGCGGTTTGGGCTTTAAGCACCAACGAGCGCGTGGTTTTCGTCAACGATTAACGCTAATGCAACCTTGGTCGTAGCGGTCTTGCTACTGCTTGGCCCCTCGACCATCATCAAGGCCCAATAAAACGACAACAACGTAGGGCGACAACCGCTGCGATGACGACACCCCCCGCTACTTTGATTGTGGTCGATGATGATCCGGAAATTTGTGAACTGCTCGCGGACTACCTGGGCCGCCACGGCTATCGGGTATTCACAGCGGACGGCGCGCAGGCGTTGCATTCTCTGCGTGCTGAACACGCCCCCGACTTGCTGATTGTCGATTTAATGCTCCCCGGTGATGACGGTTTTACTATCTGCCGTGAAGTCCGCAAGCACAGCGATGTGCCGATCATCATGCTGACCGCCAGTGCCGATGAGACCGACCGCATTCTTGGTCTGGAGCTGGGTGCTGATGACTATTTGGGCAAGCCGTTTAATCCCCGCGAGTTGCTGGCGCGAATTAAAGCAGTACTGCGGCGTACCCGTTGTGCACCGCCTGAGTTGCCCGCCGGGCAGGCGCGCTGGGTGAGCTTTGGGAATTGGCAGCTCGACCGCATGACCCGCGAGCTGATTGATCTGCAGGGGGAACGTGCGGCACTTTCCGGGGCGGATTTTCAGCTGCTGCAGGTGTTTTTAGCGCACCCGGCCAAGGTACTCTCTCGGGACGATCTCTATGCGCTGACCCGTGGGCGGGATGCGCCGCCGTTAGACCGCTCCATTGATGTTCACGTTTGCCGACTGCGCCAACGGCTGGGTGAAGATGCCCAGCACTCGCAGTTGATTCGCACTGTGCGCGGGGCGGGCTACGTATTAACCGCTCAGGTAGACGCATTAACGTGAGTCGGGAGCGGTGGGCAACTACTAGGCGCCGCTTATCCCGATGGCTGCCAGCATCCCTGCGCGGGCGCTTTGTGATTATTATGATCGCCGGCGTGCTAGTGGCCCAGGGGGCCAGTTACGCCATCTGGACGTCCCAGGTGCGCTCCAGCCACTTGGCACAGCTGGATGAGCTCTCCACCAATATGGCGTTTAGCATCGCCTCCACCATGAAGTTTTTCCGCTCATTGCCAGTGGACTACCGCCATATCGTGCTGGATCAACTGCGTAATATGGGCGGTACGCGCTTTTTTGTTAGCGTCAACGAACGCAGGCTCAACATCGACGATATCGGCTCGGGGCCGGAAAAAGAGGTGGTGGTGAATAATGTGCGCTCGGTGCTCACTCAGCAGCTCAATATCGAGGATGTGATTGTCGAGTTCTCCCGCCCGGAAAACCTGCGGGTGCTCAATAACGAAGTGCTTCTCTACGACCTGCCACCCCGCTGGGGGCAGCACAGCCTGCTGATGGAGCCACTCTCGCCGCCGATTTTAGTGGTTCAATTGGAACTTGCCCCAGACACTTGGCTTTACGTTGCTACCCTGCTTGGCGTACCGGATATTTTCAGCGGCTATCGCTGGCTCTCTGAGGAGCGTTTGCTGGTCGGGCTACTGGTGCTGCTAAGCGTGCTGGCGCTGTCTCTGTTGGGTATCACCAGCGTCACCCGGCCATTGGCGAGGCTTTCACGGGCAGCGAATCAGCTGGGCGATGACTTGGATATGCCGCCACTACGGGAGAGCGGCCCCAAAGAAGTGGCCGCCACCGCCGCGGCGTTCAACCGTATGCAGCGGCGTATTCGCGAGCAGATTGAGGAGCGAGAACGGCTGTTTTCGGCGATTTCCCATGATTTAAAGACCCCCTTAACCCGTATGCGCCTGCGCGCCGAGATGCTCGATGACGACTATCAGCGCGAGCGTTTTTGCGCCTCTCTGGATGAGCTGGATAGCTTGGTTAAAGGCGCCTTGGCCTCGGTGAAAGGATTGGATCTGCATGAAGAGCCTGCCCCCGTTGATCTAACACACCTGCTCGAAGAGTTGGCCGAAGAGCTTAGCCTTCAGGGTGGCAAGGTCACGATCGAGACTAAAAACGGTCACACTATTGCAGCGCTGATTGCCAAACCGCTGGCGCTTAAGCGCTGCTTGGCGAACCTGCTTGAGAATGCTGTGTTCTATGGCAAGCAGGCGGATGTGGAAATCGTTGATCACGGTAATGCGGTCACCATGCGTATTCGCGACCACGGCTCAGGTATACCCGAAGAGCAGTTGGGGCGGGTGTTTTCGCCCTTTGTTCGCCTGGAGCCCTCACGCAGCCGACATACTGGCGGTAGTGGCCTGGGGCTGGGGATTGCCCGGCATATTGCCCGTGCCCACGGTGGTGATATTACGCTCGCCAACAATGCTGATGGTGGGCTGGTGGTGACTCTCTCGCTACCCCGCCAGGAAACTATTACAGGTTTGTAATAAAACCCCAACACTATGCAGTACTCGGTAACTCCCGTTGACGCTCGCCTTGGCGTAACCTCTTGGGTGTCGCACGTCCGAGAGGACAATAACAATATAAGGAGTGACTCCATGTCGACGTTAAAGAAGACGACCCTCGCGCTTGCCCTGGCAGGTGCCACGCTAGCCACTACCGCTCAAGCGAATGAAGTTGAAGTGCTGCACTGGTGGACTTCCGGTGGGGAAGCCCGTGCTGCCAACGTGCTTAAAGAGTTAATGGAAGCCGAAGGCTACGGCTGGCAGGACTTTGCCGTGGCAGGCGGCGGCGGTGAAACCGCCATGACGGTGCTTAAATCCCGCGCTATGTCGGGCAACCCGCCTTCAGCAGCCCAAATCAAAGGCCCCGAGATTCAGGAGTGGGGGGATCTGGGATTGCTCGGTGACCTGAATGACGTGGCCGATGCGGAAGGTTGGGACGAGCTCCTCCCTGAAGTCGTGGCCGATATCATGCGCCACGACGGTCAATACGTGGCAGTTCCCGTCAATGTGCATCGGGTCAACTGGCTGTGGGCCAATCCGGACGTACTGGAAGCGGCAGGGGTAGAGATGCCCACCACCCTGGATGAGCTATTTGAAGCAGGTGAGGCCATCCGCGAAGCGGGCTTCGTACCGCTGGCTCACGGCGGTCAATCCTGGCAGGACGCGACGGTATTTGAAAGCGTGCTACTGGGTGGGCAGGGCAGCGAGTTTTATCAGCAGGCATTGGTAGCGCTAGACCCTGAAGCACTAGGCGGCGAACAAATGATCGACGCCCTTGAAGACTTCAAGCGTACCCGCGAGCTGATGGATGAAGGCATGCCCGGGCGCGACTGGAATGTCGCTACCGCCATGGTGATTGAGGGCGTTGCTGGTTTTCAGCTTATGGGCGACTGGGCCAAAGGGGAGTTCACCGCGGCCGGACTGACCGCCGGGGAAGATTACCTGTGTGCGGCAGCACCGGGCACCGAAGATGCGTTCACCTTTAATATCGATAGCCTGGCCATGTTCCGCGTCACCGACGACGAGGAGCGCGCAGCACAGCAAGCGCTAGCACGCCTGGTGCTTGAGCCTACGTTCCAGGAAGCGTTTAACCTTGCCAAAGGCTCGATTCCAGCGCGGCCTGATCTTGATATGAGCGAATTCGACAGCTGTGCCCAGCAGTCGTTGGCTGACTTCCAGCGTACCGCCGAAGAGGGCGGCCTAGTGCCCAGTATGGCCCATGGCATGGCCGTACGTGCCGATGTACAGGGCGCCATTTTTGACGTGGTGACTAACTACTTCAACGATGACGATATGCCCGCCGAAGAAGCAGCAGAACGGATGGTGAGCGCTGCCCAAGCGGCCTCTTTCTAAGGTTTTCTAGACCTTACGTTCTCCAGGCGCCGTCGCAACGGCGGCGCCTTCGTTGCTTGGCAAGGATACTTCTCCATGAGAGCTTCCCTCCCCATGAAAAATACCTCCGCGAAACGCTTAGCGCCTGGCGCTAAGCAGTCGACGACATCCGGCGGTTTGCAGGCGTGGCTGCCGCGCCTGGTGCTGGCTCCGTCGGTGGCCATTTCGCTGTTCTTTGTTTACGGCTTCATGCTGTGGACGTTCGTGCTCTCGCTCACCAGTTCGCGCATGCTGCCCAGCTATGACTTTGTCGGCTTTGGTCAATATGCACGCCTGATGGCCAACGAGCGCTGGTGGGTTGCCTCGACCAACCTGATGATATTTGGCGTGCTGTTCGTGGTGATCTGCCTGGTGATCGGCGCGTTGCTGGCGATACTACTCGATCAAAAAATTCGCCAGGAGGGCGCGCTGCGCACCATCTACCTCTACCCCATGGCGCTGTCATTTATCGTTACCGGGGTAGTGTGGAAGTGGCTACTCAATCCACAGTTGGGCATTCAAGCGATGGTTCAGGGCTGGGGCTTTGAGTCGTTTCGCTTTGACTGGATTGTCGACCCGGATATGGCCATTTACACCCTGGTGATTGCCGCCGTATGGCAGGCGTCCGGGTTTGTGATGGCGCTATTTTTAGCCGGACTGCGAGGCATTGACGACAGCATTATTAAAGCCGCACAGCTGGATGGCGCCAGCCTGCCGCGGATTTATCTGCGCGTGGTGATGCCGTGCCTACGCCCGGTGGTGTTCAGCGCCGTAATGATTTTGGCCCATATTGCCATTAAGAGCTTTGACCTGGTCGTCGCACTCACCGGCGGTGGACCGGGCTACGCTACCGACTTGCCCGCCACCTTTATGTATGCACACGCCTTTACCCGGGCGCAGATCGGCTTGGGTTCGGCCAGTGCCATGCTGATGTTAGGCGGCGTGCTGGCGATTTTGATTCCTTATCTCTACTCCGAATTAAGGAGCCGCAAGCATGGCTAATGTGATTCGTCGTCAGACGCCCGCTGCGCGGCTGGGCCGTGGTCTGCTCTATAGCGTGCTGATACTCGCCGGGCTATTCTATATTCTGCCGCTGGTGGTGATGCTGATGACCTCGGTGAAGCCGCTGAGCGAAATCAGCGCCGGGTCATTGCTGTCTTTGCCGCAAAACCCCACTCTGGCGCCGTGGACAAAAGCCTGGGGTGAAGCCTGTACCGGCATGCGCTGCGATGGCGTTGGCGGCTATTTCTGGAACTCCTTTGCGATCGTGATTCCAGCAGTGCTGATCTCCACCACCATTGGCGCCCTAAACGGCTACGCGCTGACCAAATGGCGCTTCAAAGGCTCTGAGTTAGTCTTTGCACTAATGCTGTTTGGCTGCTTTATTCCCTTCCAGGTGGTGCTGCTACCCATGGCGCAAACCCTCGGCTGGCTGGGTATCTCCAGCTCCCGCGCCGGGTTGATTTTGGTTCACGTAGTCTTTGGCATTGCCTTCACCACGCTGTTTTTCCGCAACTTCTACGTGGGTATTCCCAACGAGCTGGTATCGGCGGCAAAGCTGGATGGCGCGGGCTTTTTCCGCATTTTCTGGCGCATTTTGTTACCGGTTTCCGCGCCTATCATCGTGGTGTCGGTGATCTGGCAGTTCACCCAAATCTGGAATGACTTCCTGTTTGGGGTGGCGTTCTCAGCTCACAACACCCAGCCCGTTACCGTGGCGCTTAACAACCTGGTGAATACCTCCACCGGCGTTCGCGAGTACAACGTCGATATGGCGGCGGCAATGATTGCCGCGCTGCCCACCCTGGTGGTGTACGTGCTGGCGGGAAAATACTTCGTACGCGGGCTGACAGCCGGTTCCGTTAAAGGCTAATAACAACTAGGTGAGTGGCAACCATTTCTAGAAGGTTAGAAGCAGCCCGTAGCGGGGGTCTTTCGCCAGGGCCGGAAAATGTTCCCTACAATTCCGGCATTTCCGCCATCCATGGCGGTCAGATGGCGAAAGTAGCGCCCAGGGATGGGTTCACAGCGCCCCCGCGGAGGGCTGCTTCTGACCAACCCAGATGAATGGAGTTTGTCAGTCGCTTTAGAATAGGATTTTCATTATGGCAGCGTTAGAAATCCACAACGTGCGTAAAGAGTTTGGCAGCGAGCGGGTGCTCAAAGACGTCAGCATCTCGATCGATTCCGGCGAGTTCCTGATACTGGTTGGCCCCTCGGGCTGCGGTAAGTCCACTCTGATGAATGCTATTGCCGGTCTTGAGCCGGTGACCTCTGGCAATATTTATATCGATGGCGAAGACGTCACCTGGCGCACCCCCGCGGATCGCGACATCGCGATGGTCTTTCAGTCCTACGCGCTCTACCCCAGCATGACCGTGCGCCAGAACATCAGCTTCGGGCTGGAGATGCGTAAAGTGCCCAAACCTGAACGAGAGGCCGCCGTGGAGCGGGTAGCGGATCTGCTGCAAATTACTCACCTGCTGGAGCGTAAGCCCGCCCAGCTCTCCGGCGGCCAGCGTCAGCGGGTGGCCATGGGGCGGGCGCTGGCTCGGGAGCCAAAGGTCTATCTGTTTGACGAGCCGCTCTCCAACCTGGATGCCAAACTGCGCGTGGATATGCGCACCGAGATCAAAAAGCTCCACCAGCGCCTGGGTACCACCATTGTTTATGTCACCCACGATCAGGTCGAAGCCATGACCCTGGCAGACTGCATTGCGGTGATGCGCGACGGTCATATTCTACAGCTCGGCTCGCCGGATGAAGTCTACAACAACCCGGTGGATATGTTTGTGGCCGGCTTTATGGGTTCGCCGTCGATGAACTTCATTCGCGCCACGCTGGAAGATAACCAAGGCGGTTACCAACTACGCATTACCACACCAGGAGAGGAGGAACTGGTGCTGCCCTGGCCAGAGGAGCGTATCGCCGCAGATATGGCTGAACGATTAAATCAGCCGGTGATTCTCGGCCTGCGCCCGGAGCACTTCAGCGAAGAGGATGAGCGGTTAACCGCCCAAGCTGAAGGAACGCTACTCAGCGCCCGTGTGGCGGTGGTTGAGCCTACCGGGGCGGATATTCTGCTACGTTTACCGCTAGGCGAGCAGGAAGTCACTGCCCGCGTTGGGCCTAAATGTGCGGTGGTGGCAGGGGAGCGCTTATCGCTGCGTATTGATATGGGGCGAGCGATTCTATTTGATGCCGAGACCGAGCAGCGTATTGCGTAAGCGCTTGCGGCTGATTCGGTTGAAATAAGAGGCCCTAGCTAACTTCAGTAGGGGCCTCTTACCATTTCTTGCAGGTTGCAGAGATCACTTACGAATAAGCCGCAGCTCACCATTGAGGGCTTTGATGATCGAGTAGCACATCAGCAACATCACAATCGAGAAGGGGATCGCCGTGGCGGTGACCCCCGCCTGAAGTGCTGTCAGGCCACCGCCGATCAGCAGTACAATGGCGATGAGGCCCTCGATGACCGCCCAGAACATCCGTTGTGGCCGCGGAGCGTCGATTTTACCGCCAGCGGTGATGGTGTCGATGACCAGAGAGCCCGAGTCCGATGAGGTGACAAAGAAGATCAGCGCCAGGACGATACCCAGGGTCGACATCAGGCCCGTCAGCGGCAGCTCGTTCAACATGCCAAACAGCGATAGCTCAGGCCTGTAGTTATCGATCACATACTCTTTAACCAGGCTGCCCGCCGGGTCAGCATAGAGCTGTTCAAGGGCGGTCGAGCCAAACACGCCCATCCAGACAAAGATAAACAGACTGGGAACCAGCAAAACGCAGAGGATAAACTCACGCACCGTGCGGCCCCGGGAGACGCGGGCGATAAACATCCCCACGAAAGGTGCCCAACTAATCCACCAGGCCCAGTAGAAAATCGTCCAGGACTGGCGGTATGCGTCGTCGTCACGACCGAAGGGGGCCGATAGAGGTATAAAATCTGTAACATAGGTGGTCAGCCCTGACCAGAATCCCGTTAAGGCCAGTAGAGTGGGGCCTGCGAAGAGCACGAAAAAGAAGAACAGCACGGCCAGAATCATGTTGATCTCGGAGAGCTTCTTCAAGCCACCCTCAAGACCACGCCAGACCGACACCAACGCCACCCCCGTGACTAGAATGATGACGATGACCTGGGTCAGGGTGGTGACCTCCAGGCCAAAAACAAAATTCATCCCCGCATTAGCCTGCTGGGCGCCGAGTCCGAGGGAGGTGGCCAGCCCAAACAGGGTGGAGAATACTGCCAGGATATCGATCACATGCCCCCACCAGCCCCAGACACGCTCACCGAGAATGGGAAAGAACGCCGAGCGAATCGAGAACGGCAGGCCCTTGTTATAGGTAAACAGCCCCAGTGCTAGTGCCATTACCACATATACCGCCCAACCATGGATGCCCCAATGGAGATAGGTGCCGGCGAGCCCCAATGCACTGGCGTCAGCAATAGCCGCTGGATTTAACTCACCATCAGCCCCAAACGGAGACTCGACACCCAAGGGTAGCGAAACGTTGGCATGATAAACCGGTTCTAGCACACCAAAGAACAGCAGTCCGATGCCGATCCCCGCAGTGAACAGCATGGCGAACCAGGAGAGGTAACTGTGATCCGGCCGGGCATCCGCCCCGCCCAGCCTGACCGAGCCATAGGGCAGAACCACTAGCGCTAAGCAGAATAGAATAAAGAAATCGACCAGGATCATGAAATACCAGTCCAATGTTCCCGTCGAGAAGGAGACAACGGACTGGAATATACTCCCGGCACGCTCTGGAAACAGCAGGGTGAGGATGATGAAAATGGCCGAGGCAAGCGCCGATACGACAAAAACGCGGTTGTGGATATCGAAGCCGATGGGGCCAAATTGGCCCTTGATATTATCCTGACCCACCACGTAGTCGGTCTGCATGTCGCTGGTTGTCGAAGACGACTCAGGATTATTGGGGTTGTTCATACACTACGTCTCCTCACTGGAGGATGTCATGTCAAACACCCATCATGAGGATAAACAGCGTTGAATCCCATCTTTAGCCGAAAACAGGCTGTGTTTGGTTACTCCATTAGCGCTTTTGCGGCACCGTGTCTTTATCGAGCCGTTTGATTTGCCGCCACAGGTCTTGGCGTAGATCGGCGATCCTGGGCTGCTCATCGGCGGTGAAGGGCACCGGGCGGCAGAGCCGCTGGGCGCGTAGCCCCAGGCGTGCGCTAAGCAGCCCGGTAGCTAGCCCCTGGCCTGCGCGTGCCGAGAGACGCCCAGCCAAATCCAGCGAGAGCATATCCATACTGGCGTCGGTAGCCAGTTCGCTCGCACCGGCAAAAGCCATGTTGTGCAGCACATTGCGAAACAGCCGCAGGCGACTGGCGTATCCCAGTTCAAGGCCATACAGGCGGCAGAGCCGATCTACCATCGCCAAGCTCCTCCAGGCCACCAGCGCCATATCGACCAGCGTTAGCGGACTGATGGCGACCATGATGGCGGTTTCACCGGACATGCGGGTGATCAGTCGCTGGGCCTCCCGGTCACGCGGTGCCAACAGGTGGTAACGCAGTAGGGTCTGGATCTCCTCACCGCTATGGTGAGGCTGGCTGGCGCGCTGAAAGGCGAGCCAGTGCGGGTCATCGTCGGCGAGCTTGAGCTGGCGTCTTAGCTGCTCGGCCATCGCCTGGGCCTGCTTGGGTGAGCGCAGCGGCAATTCGGCAAGGTCACCACGCAGTTTGTCGTGGCGTTTCAGGCGTCGTAAACGGCCCAGTTCCTTGAGCAGAGAGACTCCCCCCAAACCAATCAGGCAGATGCCGAACAACTGCCACGCAATGGTGAGCCACTGTGACTGAGCCATGGCATCAGGAATGCCGGTGACCAGCTCAGCGGTGCCAAGCCCAGCGCCCCCTGCCAGGGCAAACAGAAGTCCCCAGCGGCGTTTACGCGGGGCGCCTAAGCTGGCAGCAGGTAGCGCTTTATCTTCAGGTAGAGGCGCCAGAGGGTGGTGCTCGCTGGCGCCTGTAAAGGCTTCGCGCTGGCGAAGAGGTGTTTCAGCATCAGCGACCTCTTCGGGTGTGTCATCCAGGGTAAAGTGACGGCGTGGCTGTGGGGTGGTCATGTCAGTTTATCTCCAATCAGCCAGTCGATGGCGGCGTCCATGCGAATATGATCAAGCGCTTCCGAGGTGGTTGGCATGGGTCGAAAGCCAGGGAAGTCGAAGCCCTGCTGCTGCCAGAACTCGGCAGCGGGAAGTCGGGCGGGTACATCGCCGGGGTAAACCAGCACCTCTTCTCCTTCCAATGTGGTGCCTCGCAGAGCAGGTGAGCGCTTACCCTCATGGGTCACCTCGCGGGCTTCAGTGGCCCGAATCGCTGCCAGCGAGAGCGCTTTAACCGGCACATTGGCAAAGCGTAGGTCTTTGAGAGGCTCTGCCAGCAAGGCCTCTAACAGCTGCACCAAGTGGCCGTGTTGATCGGGGGTGACGTGGTCGGCTTTGGTGGCGGCAATCGCCAGGCGGTCAATTTTAGGTGCAAACAAGCGCGTGAGCAGGCTGCGTTGGCCATAATCGAAGCTGTGCATTAACTGACGAAGCGCACGGGAAAGATCTTCAAAGCGTTCGGGCCCTGCATTGAGCGCGCCAAGCACATCCACCAATACAATCTGGCGGTCAAAACGGCGGAAGTGGTCGCGGTAAAAGGGCTTGACTACCTGCTGCTGATAGTAGCGAAAGCGCGCTGCCAGGGTAGCGTAAAGGCTGTTGGCGGGCAGTGCTTCCAGCGTTTCTCTTGAGGTGTTGAGTTGAGAGGCATCAAGCTGCGGTAGCGGAAAAAACTGCAGCACCGGCGCGCCTTCCAGTTCGCCGGGAAGCAAAAAACGCCCGGGCTGCAGGTCGGAAAAGCCCGCTTTCTTGGCGCGGCGTAGGCCTTGAGCGTACTCCTCTGCCAGGGCCGCAAGCTGGGCCTCATCCGCTTCACCAGCGGGGTCAAGTTGCTCTACGGCGGCAAACCATTCGCTAAACAGGCCGCGGCGCTGTTCACCCTCGTGTAGCGCCTGCGCCTGACTCCAGCTGTAAAAGTCATGTTGTAACAGCGGTAAATCGAGCAGCCACTCGCCGGGGTAGTCGAATAGATCCAGGGTCAGGTGGGCGATTTCAGGGGTTAACCAACCGCTGCGCGCAGGACGGTAGCGCAGCTGTAAGCGTAACTCGCTAATGCCGCGGGTGGGCTCCGGCCAACGCGGCGGCGTATCGCGCAGTGCAGCCATGCCGGGGTCGTAGGGAAACCGTGGCACGCCCAGGTCGGGTTGGTTAAGCCGCTGGGCGCCGAGCAGGCGACCTTCCCGGGCGGCGGGCAGTAAATCGAGCTGCGCCTCCACGCCAGCATGGCGCAGCTGGTTGACCAGTGAGGTTAAAAACGCGGTTTTCCCCGCTTGGGAGAGGCCGGTGACCGCTAGGCGCAACTGGCGATCTCGTCCCCGCTCTAACAAATTGCTCAGTTCGCGACTTAACGGTTGGCGCATCCTATCGATCCCTTTGTGGCTCCTAGCCTTCATTGGCTAAACATTAATACCAGTTGCGAAAGCATGGGCAGGGTGGCGATAACAAAGCCAACCCCTGCCAGAGTGTAGCCTGGCCAGCGGCGGGACATCTTCTGCGCCAGCGTGAGGCCGACCAAGCACACCACCATACCGATTAAATTAAAGGCCAGCGTGGCAGCTTCTAGCCATTGTTGCGGATCCATTGGATCTCCCTAGCTCAAATGCCATTGAGCACATGATAGCAAAGCGCTGATGAACCGAAGATTAACCGCGGCTGAGGGTGGTTCCCAGTAGGTGCTGAGCGCCGGGCACCAGCCAGACTGGATCCAGGCGCGTATTGGCAGCTTCAACGCAAATAAAGTGGCGCGCTACTTCGGTGGGAGTGTCGCTGGGCAGGTCTTGGTCGGGGTGCCACACCACCGTGGAGTCGCTAGACTGCTTGCCGATACGCAGAGTGCGCTCGCCATCACTGAGCAGTACGGCTTCATTGGTGTGGTAAATGCGGTCAACGGCGCCTTGAACGGCTAGCGTTCCCTGCTGCTCACTCTCCGCAAAATCGCGCAGTTTGTCGAGATAGCGTGCGCCGGAAAGGCCCTCCAGGCGGCACTGATGGGTATCGGCAACGGCTAAATAAGTGTGCAGCGCGCCGCTGGTTTTGATCGGCGTTTCGCCGATGTTTTCGCTAATCAGCTCGACGTTTAAGCGCTGGGCATTGGCTTGCACCACTAGACGCGCGGTGAGCAATGTATGCAGAGGCTGTGTTGGAGAGAGGTGGAGCTCAATTCCTTCGGCGTGCTCATCAACGGCATCCAATCGCCAGTCGGCGTGGCGGGCAAGGCCATGAAAGGGGCCGTCGTGATTGGGGCTCTCGTCGGCATAGCGCTCGTCGGCGAACCACGGCCAGCAGAGTGGAATACCACCCCGGATGGCGCCTGGCAGTGATTGGGGCGTAGGCGTCAGCCATAACCAGCCGGTATCGCCTGCAGGGCAGAAGTGCAGCACTTGAGCGCCCTGAAGGCTAATCACCAACTCGCCCCAGGACATATTGAAAAGCACCACGTCGCGGCCTTCCCACTGAGCCGTTTGCTGTCCTTGCGTGCTTTTAATCAGTTGATTGAGCGAGACGGGGATCATGAATTTTCCTTTAAGAGTTGCCAGGTATCGATACCGGAGGCGTCGAACACTAATGCTGTGTGCTATGGTAGAACAAGCGTGACTAGTAGGTAAAACGCCTACTAACATACGTAGTTGAAATACTTAGCTGAAATGCTTAGCTGAAATGCTTAGCTGAAATGTCTAGTTGAAACCCGTCATAAAATAGTAAGGAGACTATATGGGCTTTATTGCATGGTTAATCATTGGTGGTTTAGCTGGTTGGATTGCTGGCAACATCATGCGCGGCGGTGGTTTTGGCATCCTGGGTAATATCGGTGTCGGTATCGTTGGCGCGGTCGTGGGCGGTTTTTTGTTCAGCCTTCTCGGCCTGTCGTCCGGGGGCTTTATCGGCTCGCTAGTCACCGCAACCGTGGGTGCGGTGGTGCTCCTATGGGTGATTAGTAAAGTGAAACAGTCTTAGCGATTGAGTCGCTAGCCGCATGACACCGCCCGGCCTTGTGCCGGGCGGTGTCGTTTTGTGCCTACCGTTGCCAAGGCTATCGGTGTTCGCGCCACTTTCCGTTACACTAGGCAGCTTTAGTTCCAGCTATGTGCTGGTGTCATTGTGCTTTTTCGAGGTGCCTCTTGATCGACGCGTTAAATGCCTGGTGGGCCCAACAGCTGGTGCTGTGTGATTGGGCGTTTACTCCTCATCCGTTGGCGGTCGATGCGGGGGCAGCGGAGCAGCGCCTGCTACAACTGGGCATTACCCATCGAGGCGAGCTGGCCGAGCAGCTCTTTCACGGGCTGGGGGCGCCCGCAGGTAGCGCCGATCGTTTGCTAGGCGCGCTTGAGTGGGCCGCACTGGCAGGGGCGGCGGGTTGGTTAGACGCTGATCAGGCTCGCCATTGGGCGCACCATCTGACTCGCCGCATCACCAGCGATTACAGCGATTTACGTGCTTGGCTGGCGGATCTACGCCGTGCGTTAGGCGCGCGGGGCTGGGAAGTGGGGGCCGATGACCGCTTTATTGACGCTTGCCAAGCACTGGCCACCCTTGAAACTGATGGCGAAGGCGTTACCTGGGATGAGCTCGAGAACGCCCTGGCGGAACTGCCGCCTCCCGCCTCGCTCTGGCCCCAACAGCCCGAAGCGCAAAGCTGGCGGCTCTGCGCGCTGTTCCGGCCGATTATTGTCTATCCTGCCAGTCAGAGCGATTGGCCTGAGGCCACCGAGTGGCTTGCCCATGTATGGGATGTCCAGGATCGTGATGCACTTATTGGCGTGATGCTCTGGTTAGGTGCTCAAGGCGAGCGACAGCGCTGGGATATCGAAGCACGCGAATTGCTCAGTATGGACAATGCTCAGCGCATGGAGTGGCAGCGTAGTGTGGTAGAAGAGTCGCCCTATGCGCCGGTACTGAATAAGTTTGTCACCCAAGGTGAGCCGCTTGAGTGGGCGGCGTGGGATTGGCTACGAATTGTTGAGCTCGCCTGGGCCGGTGCTTGCTGTGGTTGGCTTAGCCAGGAAGAGGCCGATGATTTAGCCGGGCACGCCGCTGATTTGATCAGTCGCCGCTACCATGATTGGTATGCAGTCCTTAATGCCTACGGGCGCGGGCAGAGTCTATTTGATGGCATCGACCGGCGGGGTAAAACACCCAGCGAGCGGCACCAGTTGCTGCTGCATAGCATCCACAGCCCATGGAAACATCCCCCGGGGGAGTTATTGGATGAGGGCACGCGCACGGCATCCCAAATGCGCATACGGCAGTGGCGCAATATGCCCCATCACTGGCTGTTGGCGCTAGCCAGCGTTCGCGAGCCGGATGCCATGTTGCGCCAGATAGACCCCTCAGCGGCGCTGCCTGAAGAGCAGCGTGCCGATGCGGCGCTCTATTTGCAGGAGTCACTTGGCTTGCATGCGGATGAAGGTGCTCATGCACTGGCACGCTACTGGTTGCCCGCCCAGGCGCATCATCTTAATCAGTTAGCGGCTGACGCAGTGCACGGCGTTTTACCCCCTTCGCAAAGCTGGTTTGGCCAACCGACGCCGGAAGAGCTTAAGCAGCGCAATATGGTAAAGGGAGTAAGTCGCCATGCGGCAACGATCCACATGGCCGAAAAATTCGCCTTCTATTTGCATATGTCCCTCGACAGCGGCTTATTTGACCGTGCGCCGTTAATGGAGTACGCCAGCGCACTGCGAAGCTGCCTGTGCCGTTTTTACCCTAACGCAAAGCGCTTGTTAGAAGCTTGGTTTGCTTGGGAGAGCTGTTTGCCCGAGCCTGAAAACGCCTCGCTGGTGAATGAAATTATTTGGCACATTGAAGATCCCGGCAGCCTGTTTCACTGGCTGGATTGGCGTCACGACGCCTGGCGCGAACCGGGCAGTCGCCCCACCTTGAGTCACTTCACCGCCATGTCGCTGGTGGGCCCCCTAAACAGTGCGGTCTGGAGTGAGCCCCAGCCCGAGAGCGCCCGTGAGTGCGCCGAGATTCGTGAGTGGGTAGAGAGTCACTACCATTTGAGCAATGCGGGGGACATGCAGGAGTTTTTGACCCATATGCTCGAGTCGGGGGATCGCCAGGAGTATCAGATTAACTATGCGCCCTATACCCTCAATATTGAGCGTTTAAGTGCTGAAATCGCCATTCTTGAATCCGGCGATTGTGCTGAAGATGAACGCCACCATCTGCTTCGTTTACGTCGTGTGCGTGATAACGAAGATGGCTGTAATGAGGTGGATATGGCCGCTTGGGACATTGCCCAACTGGTCGATCTGGCTATTGCCGCGCGGCAACTAGGCTGGCTGGATAGCACTGCTTTCGCCAAGGTGTTGGATCGCGCTTACCAATTAGCGGCGGATCACTATGCCGGGTGGCAAGAGTATGCCATGGGGATGTATGCAGGCTTTTCGTTTTTTATGGGCGAAACGCCGGAGCGTGAAAGCTTTTTAGCCGGTTTTCGTCAGGCACTGGTGGCTTGGGTCTGCGGTGCGCCAATCTTGGCCGGCCCATGGGTGAGTTTGGATTTTCCAGGCAATAAACCACGCCATTTTGCGCCGCTGCATATTGATACCCTGCCGGGTGATCAGCGCACATTACATTGATGCTCGCCAAACATATGATAACTAGCTTATAGTCGAGCCTAGAAAAATGAGTTTTTTCATACCGCCCTCTTATCAATGTCACGAGGTTAATCGCATGGTTGCGTTGCCACGCCCCGCTGTGACCGCTGTCCGTGTTGTAAGTGTTTGTTGTTTAGTTGCATTGGTCGCTGGCTGCGCAGGTTCTGCCCGACAGAGCAATATGCAGGCCCCTGAGAATTACTTCTCGATGACGCTGCCGGGTATGGGGGCGAACCCACAAATGTCCCCGGTTGATCCCATCGATGCGCATCTGCGCAGTTTGCAAGTACCGCCGCCAACAGTCGTTCGTGAGGCGCTTCTAGCGCAGCACCAGCGCTGGGCAGGAACGCCATACCGAATTGGCGGCACCTCAGAGAGAGGTATCGACTGTTCGGCCCTGGTACGCAACGTTTACCGTGACACCTTTAATTTAGAGCTTCCGCGCTCCACCCGTGGCCAAGTACACGAGGGACGCCCGATCGACCGCCAAGAGCTGCAGGCGGGCGATCTGGTGTTCTTCCGCCCACCGGGTCGCTATAACCATGTGGGCATCTACGTGGGCAATGGCTATTTTCTCCACGCTTCGACCTCGAAAGGGGTGATTATTTCCAGCTTGGATAACAGTTACTGGCAGCGTTATTACTGGCAGTCACGGCGGGCGCTGGAGCCAACGCATCTGGCCCAATTGGGCGGCACTGTTTTCCAGTAGCCTGACGTCATTAATCTAGGAATGGCATGATTGAAGCCAAAACGCGCGCCTGGTGGCGCGCCACCTTGGCGCTTTGCCTCGGCTCATTTCTTGTTTTTATTAATCTCTATGCACCGCAACCGCTGCTGCCAGGGTTAAAGGAGACTTACGCTGTCTCCACCCTTGGCGTCAGCCTTCTGATGTCGGTGTCGACCCTCTCTTTAGCCATTGCGCTGCTGGTCTTCGGGCCACTCTCTGATGCCATTGGTCGCGAAGGCATTATGCGCATCACCCTGCTGTTGGCCGGCGGATGCTCCATTGCTTTGGCCTTTGCCCCCACCTTTGAAAGTTTGTTGCTGCTGCGCCTGGTGCAGGGCTTTGTGCTGGGCGGGCTGCCGGCGGTGGCGATCGCCTGGATGGGTGATGAGTTTGAGAAGCCTGCGCTGTTAAGCGCGGTAGGACTCTACATTGGTGCCAACTCGCTCGGCGGCATCAGTGGGCGTATCGTCGGCGGCGGGGCGGCTGAAATTGGCGGCCCTACGGCGGCATTTTTAGCGGTCGGCATCATGACGCTCGTCGGCTGTGCGGTATTTTGGCGCCTGTTGCCCAATAGCCGTGCCTTTACTCCCCAGCGCTTTGAACTGCGCAAAGCAGTCAGCGATCTAGTCAATCATATGCGCAACCCGGTGTTACTCGCTGCTTACTGTCTGGGTGGTATTAACTTCCTGATTTTTATTAACCAATACAGCTATATTACCTTTAGGTTGGCCGCCGAGCCTTACCTACTTGCCGCGAGTGGTCTGGGGCTGATTTTTTTGACCTATCTCGGCGGTACCTTCGGTTCGATGATTTCCGGGCGATTGGCCGGGCGCTTTTCTCCCGCAGCGTGCATGATGGTGGGGGTGGTGATTTTAATGCTGGGCACGGCGATTACTTTAGCGGATTCGCTGCTGCTGATTATTGTTGGTTTAACCGTTAATGCCTTTGGCTTTTTCTTGGCCCATTCATTGGCCTCCAGCTGGGTTGGGCGCTATGCCCAGGGGGCGCGTGGCAGTGCTTCGGCGCTCTACTTGGTGTTTTATTACATGGGGGCCAGTTTGGGCGGCCTCTGGCTGGAGCCGTTCTGGCAATGGGCCGGTTGGTTCGGGGTGAGCGTTGGTTCATGGCTGCTGCTGAGTATCACGCTGCTGATTGCTTTCGGCCTATGGCGTTTTGAGCGTCGCCAGGCTATTAGCTAGATGCACGTCAATTGACCTTCGCGTAAGTGATAGCGTTTTGGACAGAGCCGTTCCAGTAGGGCGGTGTCGTGGCTAATCACCAGCACGCCAAGCTGGCGTAATTGCGCCTCCTGTTTTAGCGCCTGCCAAAGCTCCACTTGGGTGATTGGGTCGAGCATGGTGGAGATTTCATCGGCCACCAGAAAGCGTACTTCTGGCGCGAGCGCTCGCAACACGCATACCCGCTGCAGCTCTCCCCCCGATAACGATTGTGGCAAGCGCGAGAGCCACTTTGCCTGGACGCCAAACGCTTGGCACTGTGCCTCAGACGGCGTCCAGGCTTCATTTAGTATCTTACCTACCCGCCAGCGTGGGTTCACCGCCAGCTCCGGCGATTGCGGTAGCCACTGCACGGGCTGTACGCCGCTTTTCGGTAATGCCTCGCCATCCAGGGTGATATTACCAGCCTGGGGCGCTAGGTAGCCCGCCAGCAGTTGGCCCAGCGTCGATTTACCCGCCCCCGAGTCGCCGCTTAACCCCAGCCACTCCCCCGCGCCCAGCGTTAATGAAACGTTCTGGAGTAGCGGTACCCTGGATGCAAAGTGAAAACTCACCCGCTGCGCGTTAAGCAACGTTCGTCTCCTTTTCACAATGGCTTAGGGTGGTCGTGGCAAATGCGTTGTCCGGTAGCGCCAGCCACAAGGCCTGTGAATAAGCGCTGGTAAGAGCGGCGCCGCTACCCTGAAAGGCGCTGGCGGGCGCGGTCTCGATCAGCTTGCCGCCACGCATAATGGTAACGTGGTCGGCAATCGGCAGGGCATGGCGCAGGTCGTGGGTAATCAGGATCACCGTTTTACCCTGGTCGGCCAGTTCGCGCAGTGCATCTAGCACCCGTTGGCGCTGGTGAGGGTCAAGGCCCACGCTGGGCTCGTCGGCAATCACTAGCTTTGCTTGGCTGACATGGGCCATGGCTGTCAACACGCGCCGGGCCATGCCGCCGGAAAGCTCATGGGCATAGGCCTGTTGTGCTCGGGCGTCTAGCTGATAGTGATCGAGGGCTTGTTGGGAGGCGTGCCAAGCGTGTGCTGGTGCTTGGCCAGCGCGCTGAGCCGCCCAGGCTACCTGGCGCTGAGTACGCACCAGCGGGTCTAAGGCGCTGAGCGACTGTGGGATCAGCGCCAGCTCCCGGCCGCGAAGCTGGCGTTGGCGTGATGCATCAAGAGGTCTTCCTTGGTAGTAAAGCTGCCCGTTTAAGCGCGCAGGTGTGGGCAGTAACCCCATGATCGCATAGGCCAACAAACTTTTTCCGGCGCCCGAGGCACCCACCACCGCATGCACCTCGCCGGGGGAGAGCGTTAGCGAAAAGGCATCCAGACAGGTAGCCCAGCGACGCTTCCACCATGCGGCATAACCGGCTGCATAGTAGGGCAACTGGAGTGTTAAACAGTCGATCGTGAGCATTGCAACCTCCTAAAGAGCCCGTCGTAGCTGGCGGGAGAGGCGCTCGAAACCCAGCACCATCAGTAACAGCCCCAAACCGGGAAATACCCCCAGCCACCAATAGCTGCCGCTCAAGTAGCGCATGGCATCTGCCAGCAAAACGCCAATAGCGGGCTGACTGGGACTTAAGCCAAAGCCCAAAAAGGTCAGCGCGGCTTCGTGGAGAATCGCGTGGGGGAACAGCAGTAGGGCGCCCACCAGGCAGTGGGGCAATAAATGAGGGAGCAGGTGGCCGTGGAGCACAAACCAGCGCGACTTACCCAGCGCACGGGAGATGCGCACATAGGGCGCCTGGCGCAGTTGCCATAGCTCGGCGCGTAGCACCCGGGCCAGGCTGGGCCAGTGGGTCACGGCCACGGCAATAATGACTGCCTGGGTACCGCCACCTAGTGCAAAGGCGATTAGCATCAATAAAATCAGGTGGGGCACGCTAAGCAGCGTATCAATCAGCAGACTCACCACGGCATCCAACCGCGCTGACAGCGTGGCCAGGGCTGCCAAACTCAGCGCAATCAGTGTGCTCAGGAGCGCGGCCAGGCAGCCTACCCAGAAGCTTAGCGCAAGCCCGGCAAGGGTTCGCGCCCAGAGTTCCCGGCCCAGCGCGTCGGTGCCCAGCCAGTGTTCAACGCTTGGCGGAGCCAGCCGGGCCTCAAACTGCATCTGCTGGGGGAAATCGCCCAGCAGCCACCGGCTAGCGACAAGCCCTACGACCAGCAGGGCGGTGACGCCCAGGCTGAAGGCGGCGCGCAGGCGCGGCTGAGGCTGACTCATAAACCACCTGGCTGAATGCGTGGATCAATAACGGCGTAGAGGCTATCGGCGATCATATTGCCGACGCTGACAAACGCTGCTGTAAATAGCGCGATGCCCAGCAACAGGGGAACGTCACTTCGCAGCCCCGCTGCCACTGTGGCCTGACCTAAACCGGGGTAGGCAAATACCTGCTCAATAAGGATAGAGCCGCCGAATAGCTCACCCAGTGAGGCAAACGCCAGCGTCACCGCTGGTAAACTGGCGTGACGGAGACCGTGGCGCCAGGCCACATCTATTCGGCTGGCGCCCTGTGCAAAGGCGTGGGTAGCAACCTCTGAGCGCATTAGCTCAAGCATGCGGGCGCGGGTATGCAGGGTGATATTGGCGATGCCCAGCAGTGCCAGGGTAGCCACCGGCAGCAGCAGATGGTGCAGCCGCGTCGCGAAGGTGACCTCCTGATTCAGGGCGCCGGGGGGCCCTGCGCAGCAAGTTGGCGTCCATCCCAGCGTTACCGAAAACAGCAGTACTGCAAGTATCGCCAGCCAAAAGGCGGGCGTGGAGGCGGTAATGAAGGCGTAGGTGCTGATGATGCTATCCAGCTTGGAGCCCTCTTTGGCACCCGCCAACATGCCGAGGCTAAATCCCAGTAGTGCCGAGAGCAGCCAGGCACTGCCGAGTAGCGCAACGGAGCGTTGAAAGCGCTGGCCAATCACCTCGCTAACCGGCTGGTTATAGACATGGCTCCAGCCCAAATCCCCGCTGATTAACTGACGCAGCCAGTGGCCAAACTGAACGGCAGGCGGCTGATCGAACCCCCAGCGCTGGGCAATCAGAGCGCGCTGTTCGGGGCTGATCTGGGCCATTTGTGGGCCCAGGTAGGCATCAACAGGGTCAACCGGTGAGGCCATCATTAGCCCATAAGACACCAGGGCGACGCAGAGGAGTACCAGCGCCAGACGGCCCAAGCGCTTAGCGATAGACGCAGTCAGTCGCACGTCCAGTGCCACTCAAGCAGGTTGGCGGTGATTGGCCAGCCGTGGCCGTGGGGCGCCACGCCCAGTTCGCCAACATCCAAGCAGGTGTCAGCAAAATAGACGTGTTCTAGGTTGACCAGCCAGGCCCAGCTGCTATCGCCGCGTACGCCGTAGCCGGTGGTGCCGTCCCACTGCGCCGCCTGCCATTCGAGGTTGGCTTGCTCGATACTTGCCGCCGCCTGGGCGTTATCCAAGTGGGCATCTACCTGAGGATTAGCGTAGAAACCGCTGTTGTAGAAACCGTTACCCGCATGCTGGCTGTGGAAGAGGTAGTAGATCTCCTGGGGGCTGTGGCTACCAAAGCCGAACATAATGGCGTCCTGGTGCAGCGCTTCGCGCTGGATTTCATCCCAGTGGCGGCCGGTGGGATGCATCTCAATTCCCAGCGGGCGTACCATCTCGGCGCTCACTTCTGAAAGTAACTGCCGGGTAGTATCGCTTGAAGGGTAGGTAAGCCGAAAGCGTGCGGGCAGGCCCTCTTTATAGCGCAGGCCATCGTCGCCTAGCCGCCAGCCTGCGGCGTCGAGTATCGCCTCTGCCTGGGCAAGGTCGGGTGCGACAAGCCGTTCATCGCTACTGCTCCAGGGGAGGCCGTCCGCTGGGCCAAAGGCGGGGCGTCCGTAACCCTGTAAGGCCACCTCCACCAGCGTATCGCGGTCAACGGCAAGGTTAATCGCCCGACGGATGGCAATGTCTGCGGTTACGTCGTTGCCAATGGGTGCGCCAGAGGTGGCATGGTCGCCATTGGCGGGCTGCATGGGGAACAGAATGCCGCGGTTATCGACGCTCTCCATAATCACCCGCTGCATGTGTGCTGGCACATTGACCGCCAGTGCGGGTGGAACCGAAGCGATATCCAGTTGGCCTGCATGAGCAGCACTTAGCGTGGCGTCTTCACCGGTAAACAGAAATACCAGCCGTTCAAAGGGGGGCTTAGGGCCGTAAAAGTAGCGATTACGTTCAACAATCAGTTGCTCGCCCTCCTGCCACTCGACCAGTTGATAAGGCCCAGAACCCAGGGGCTGACGACCATACTGCTCGCTATAGCCATTGGTACGCTCGGCGCTAGGCACAATACCCAGCGTCATTAGCTGATCAATAAAGGTGATGCGTGGGGTGCGGAGGTGAAGCGTGACGGTATGCTCATCTAACGCTTGCGCATGATCCAGGGCGCTTAGGTCTGCCCGCCCGCCTGCCTTGGCCGCTGCGTTGAACGTATAGGCCACATCTTCAGCGGTCAGCGGCGTGCCGTCGGCAAAGCGGGCATCGTCACGCAGCGTGAGTGTCCAGGTCAGGCGGTCTTCAGAGAGCGACCACTTTGTAGCCAGCTCTGGCTGCGGTGAAAGATCCTTACCCCGTGAAAGCAGCGTCGACTGAAACAGCGGGTTACCGTACTGCCCCCAGCCCAGTAGTGGGTCGAAGCCTTGTTCAGGCTCGCCTCCAATGGCGAGCACCAACTGCTCTTTTGCCTGCACGGCGCTCGTGGCCACTAAACAACTGAGCGTAATACCCAGTAAGATAGGCCGAGGTAGTCCAGGCATCGCTTTATCCTTGATGTCATTGGTATGATCTTTTTTCAATAACATCATACTAACGGCAAGGGCGACACTTGCAAAGTGAATCAATTGGGGGAGGCGTGAATGCAGCGTGTAACGGTTACGCTTGATGAGGAGCTGCTGGCGGAGGTAGATACGCTAATGCGTGAGCGCGGCTATCAGAATCGCTCAGAGGCGATTCGCGACCTGACCCGCAGTGGTTTAAAGCAGGTGAGGGAAGAGGCCGCGCCGGACTCGCCCTGCATGGGGGCGCTGGTATATGTCTACGATCATGCCGCCCGTGAGTTGTCCAAGCGCTTAACTCGCCACTCCCACGACCATCATGACCTTACGCTTTCGACCCTGCATGTGCATATTAACCACGACAGTTGCCTGGAAGTGGCGCTGCTCAAAGGCCAGGGGAGAGCGCTCAAACAGTTTGCCGCCGAAGTAACGTCGTCGCGTAGCGTACGCCACGGGCAGCTAGTGCTGATACCCGATGAATAAGCTCACTTTCCGGTAGCCACAAAAAAAGGTGACCCGAAGGTCACCTTTTCTGATCGGTAGCGAGAGCGGCTTAGTGCTCAACGCCGCCTTCGCCGTGCACGTGGCCGTGCTCAACTTCTTCAGCACTCGCTTCACGTACTTCAGCGATCTCAACATCAAAGTTGAGCTGCTGACCAGCCAGCGGGTGGTTGCCATCGACAACGACCGTATCGCCTTCGACTTTCTTGACGGTAACCATTAGAGGGCCGCCTTGAGTCTGGGCTTGGAACTGCATACCCGGCTCAATGCTTTCAACGCCTTGGAACGCATCGCGCGGTACTTCTTGCATTAGCTGCTCTTGCAGCTCGCCGTAACCTTCTTCAGGCGATACTGCGACGTTCAGCTTATCGCCCGCAGCACGACCTTCCAGCTCTTTCTCAAGGCCCGGAATGATATTGCCGGCGCCATGGAGGTAGGTAAGCGGCTCACGGCCTTCGGAACTGTCTAGCACTTCACCTGCATCGTTGGTCAGGGTGTAGTGAAACGCGACAACCGAGTTTTGCGCAATTTGCATGGAATAACCTTTCGGTGAGTGCATGTCCCAATATGGTAACGCGTGTGGGCTGGCTTGTCAGGGGGGTAGCGGTGCTTTTTCCTACTCACCACTTTCGGCGGTATTGCGCGCCAGGGTGACCAGGGATACCCTACGACCATCACTTTTTCCTTTGCCCTATCACTTTTGGAGCATGTAATGACGATCTTGATTATTTGGCTTATCGCTTTTTGCCTGATTGCTTATTTTGCGTATCAGCGCTGGAATAGCGGCGTTAGCGAGGGGTTAGATAAGGTGTTGCCCGGTTTTTTGAAAAGCCATGGCGACAACCGCTATCTATGGGTGATTACGCTGGCAGTGCTTGGAGCCACCACCCTGGTGCAACCGGTTGAGATGCTGCTGGTCGTTATCCTGCTTGCCCTTATTGGCTGGGCCATCATGGCACTGGCGAGTTGGGCAGGTAATAAGACTCACCGTTAAGCTGATTGCAGTTAAAAAGCCCGGTCATCTTCATTTGATGACCGGGCTTTTTTATACTTAACCGCTTTCGACTATCAATGCTGCTTAATAGGGTGCCACGCTCAGGTTAGCACCACTGCCGATTAGGCGAACACGCTGGCCAGCCTGGAATTGGCGGTCTGCACGCTGAACAACAACAATATCAGAGCCGTCATCACGACGAATTTCCATTTCCAGTGCATTGACGCGATTGGTCGCATCTTCAGCGGCCGTACCTGCCACCGCGCCGCCCAGGGCGCCTGCCACTGTCGCCAATTGACGACCTGAGCCGCCACCTACTTGGTTGCCTAAAAGGCCACCAATAATCGCACCGCCACCGCTACCTAAAAGACCGCCTGCTCGGCTTTCTGCTTGAATCTGCACCGGGCGAACCGCCACGATAGTGCCATAAGTGACGCTTTGGCTTGTTTTAGCCTGGTTACCACTGTAGACATCGCCAGAGTAGCCTGATGTGTTGGCGCAGCCAGCGAGCGTGAGAATACTCAGTGCGGCAATAGGGAGAAGAAGACGTTTCATTACAAACCTCCAGGGTGTCTATTTTGATAGCTGCCATCCATGTGACTGTTACCAATATATCTGTCATCGATAGAGCAGACAAAGGGTGGATGGCAGTTATAGAACAGTGTTCGTTAAAGATAGCCGATGCTGACGCGTTTGACCAGCGATCGTTTAAAAAGATCAAAGCTGATAAAGCCATCGCCAGGAAATAGCTTAATCGAGAGTCTAACAGTGTATTAAGAAAACAGTGTGCAAATACCGGTAGCCAATCAAAAACAGGAGGCCAAATGGCCTCCTGTTGTTACGGTTAGGTAATGAAGTGAATCGTATTGCCTATGAATTAACCGAACTGATTCATGGTGTTGTCTTTGCCGCCCGCTTTAAGTGCTGCATCGCCGTGGAAGAACTCTTTGTGGTCATCACCGATATTGGAGCCGGCCATATCCTGGTGACGTACGGTGGCGATTCCCTGACGAATTTCCTGGCGCTGTACGCCTTTTACGTAAGCCAGCATGCCTTCGTCGCCGAAGTAGCCTTTCGCTAAGTTGTCGGTGGACAGGGCGGCTGTGTGGTAAGTCGGCAGTGTGATCAAGTGGTGGAAGATTCCCGCTTCGCGAGACGAGTCGCGCTGGAAATTGCGTGTCCACTCATCGGCCAGCTGCCCAAGCTCGGTTTCGTCGTACTCGGCGCTCATTAGCTTGTCACGCTGGTAGGCAGAAACGTCTTTACCCTCTTCCTGCCATGCATCGAACACCTGCTGGCGGAAGTTGAGTGTCCAGTTGAACGACGGTGAGTTGTTGTAGACCAGCTTGGCGTCCGGCACGACCTCGCGAATCCGGTTAACCATGCTGGCGATCTGGCCAACGTGGGGCTTCTCGGTTTCGATCCACAGCAGATCAGCACCGTTTTGCAGGCTGGTGATGCAGTCAAGAATAACGCGATCTTCGCCGGTGCCGGGTTTGAACTGGTAGAGGCCCGAGGCGAGACGCTTGGGTTTCACCAGCTTGCCGTTCTGTTTGATGACGACGTCACCGTTGTTGATGTCAGCAGCGTTCTCAATGACATCGCCATCCAGGAAGCTGTTGTACTGATCGCCTAAGTCACCGGGTTCATTGGTGACGGCAATTTTTTGCGTCAAACCTGCGCCGAGTGAGTCGGTACGCGCCACAATAACGCCATCTTCAATGCCGAGTTCCAAAAAGGCGTAACGCACGGCGTTAATTTTGGCCAGGAAGTCCTCATGGGGCACGGTAACTTTGCCGTCTTGGTGACCGCACTGCTTCTCATCAGAGACTTGGTTTTCCAACTGGATACAGCAAGCACCCGCTTGAATAAACTTCTTGGCTAGCAGGTAAGTGGCTTCTGCGTTACCGAAGCCAGCGTCGATATCGGCAATGATGGGGACGATATGAGTCTCGTAGTTATCGATTTTGCTGATCAGTTCCTGCTCTTTGCCTCTGTTGCCAGCCTCTTTAGCTTCATCCAGGTCACGGAACAGGTGGTTAAGTTCCCAGGCATCGGCTTGCTTTAAGAAGGTGTAGAGCTCTTCGATTAGATCCGCGACGGAGGTTTTTTCGTGCATTGACTGGTCGGGCAGCGGGCCGAACTCGGAGCGCAGAGCGGCTACCATCCAACCAGACAGGTAGAGGTAGCTGCGCTTGGTAGTGCCAAAGTGCTTTTTGATCGAGATAAGCTTCTGCTGGCCAATAAACCCATGCCAGCAACCCAGGGACTGGGTGTACTGTGCGGTATCAGCATCGTAGGCGGCCATATCTTCACGCATGATTTTGGCAGTGTAGCGAGCAATGTCTAGGCCGGTGTGAAAGCGATTTTGGGCACGCATGCGGGCGGCGTACTCAGGTTTGATAGCTTCCCATTTGCCGCCTTGTGCTTCGCGTAGTTGGGCCATGGCTTTGATATCGTCGAGCAGTCCTGACATGAGCTTACCCTCTTTGGTCGTGATAGCAGTTCTTGAATGCTAGTGATGATCCGCAAATCAGCATTTTCTTATGCTGCACCTGCGAAGTTGTATTCAGCATCATTGAATTTTGCGTTTCTGTCTTTAAGCCAATCGTCTCTAAGTCAATCGTCTCTAAGCCCATTGTCTTGGTTACTAGAGGCATCAGTGCTAGAGACATCTGATACAGCGTTGCGGGCTTGAAGTCTTAACCACATCGCCTAAACGCTGCAATGCAATAACTATCCACGAGGATGGTGCATTCAACAATTGACACTTGGAGGCATAGGGCGTTGTAACCCGACTACAGTGGGGTGGGAAAGCGGTGGGTTTGTGTAGTGGTTTTTCGTCAGAAAGGCATAAAAAAGCACTGCCGAGGCAGTGCTAGAGATTGGTCAAAATGGTTGGCTAGGTAAGTGATAACGTCATCTCTCGGTGAGGAATGCCGGCATCCATAAACTCATCGCCGTGGGCGATGAAGCCTAGTTGCTCATAAAATGCCAGTGCGTGAACCTGAGCGCTGAGGGCCACCGCGGAGTGGCCTGCATGGCGAGCCGCTTCAATCGCGGCCTGCATTAGTAGTACTCCAATGCCGGTGCCGCGAGCCTCAATAAGTACCGCGACACGGCCAATATGTGCGTCGGGCAGTAGGCGTGCGGTGCCTACCGGCTGCCCATCGAGGAGCGCCAGAAAGTGCTGGCATCCAGGGTCTAAGCCATCCCACTCTTCATCCTGAGGCACGTTTTGCTCTTCAATAAATACCTTGCGCCGGATTTCGCTGGCAGCTTGGCCCAGTGTCTCCCAGTCGCCGGTACTGATGTGGGTGATGGCCATCAATACTCCTCGTCGTCCTCACCTTCATCGCTCATAAAGCCAAGGCTGCCGGTATTGACCAGCTGCGTGATGAGCGTAGCGGCGCCGTCAAGCTCAAGGTCTTCGGCATAGAGTGGTGTGGTGTCGGCAAGTCGCTTGGCTAGTTCAGTCGAGCAGGCGTGACCGTCACCATCGACAAACAGTGTGGTGCCGCTGGCGTCGTGCCGCCACGCAAAGCGTGAACCGGGCATATGATAGAGCGGATCGCCATCTTGTAGTTGAGCAACAAGCGCCGCTTCGTCCATCGGCGTTTCTAGCGGTACCACTTGATCGACATATTTTGGCTGGGTCATTACCCGGCCAAACCACTGGGCAACTTGGGTCGGGTTATCCAGCGTCGACATAATCAGCTGGCGCATACGCTCAACGGCGGCGTCATCCAGCTCACCTACCTGCTGCGCAGGCGCCATGCCCGCATCGCTGTAACGCTGTGATGCAGGCAACTGCTCGCCCAAATAGTCGGCGTAGGAGGTGATCGCCTCATCGGCAGAAGGGGCACGAAAACCAACCGAGATGGTCATGCAGTCATCGCTCTGGCTAACGCCGTGATGCGCCCAGCCGGGAGGGAGATAGAGCATGTCACCGGGGTCAAGCACCCAGTCTGAGTCCGGCTCTACGGTGAACTCTTTCAGAATGCGCAGATCGATGCCTTGGATGATCGGTGCATCTTCGGTGAGCTTACCGCCCAACTGCCAGCGACGATGGCCGCTGGCTTGGAGTAAAAACACATCGTATTGATCGATATGTGCGCCTACATTGCCGCCAGGGGGCGCGTAGCTGATCATGACGTCATCGAGCCGCCAGCGCGGCAGGAAGTCAAATTCGTCCAGTAGCGCCGCCACCGATGGAACGTAGTGGTCAACGGCTTGCACTAAAAGGCTCCAGTTCTGTTCTGGAAGGCGCTCAAAGGTGGCCTCATCAAAGGGGCCGTGGGAGACCTGCCAAGGGCCATCCGGGCCCTCTTCTTCGACCAAACGCGCTTCAACGCCAGGTTCACAGGCGAGCCCGGCCAGCTCATCGGCTTCAATCGGGCTGATAAAGTCTGGCATTGCGCCACGGATCAGCAGCGGCTTTTGCTGCCAATAATTGGCCAGAAAGTCTGCGGCGGTAAGATCGCCCAGCAAGGTTAACGGCTTATCGTGATGGTTCATGGCATGCCCTGGCGTTAGTAAGTTGGCGTCATTAAGTAAAGGTGGCGTTATAAAGCGTTTAGCTGTTGTGTCAGCGCTTCGGCTTGAGCCTGGGCATTACCAATATAGTTGGCCGGTGAGAGCGCTTTCAACTCGGTTTTGACCTCACTGGGCAGTTCAAGAGAATCAATAAACGCCGCAAAGCCCGCCTGGTCAATACGTTTTCCGCGGGTCAACTGCTTGAGTTTTTCATAGGGCTTCTCAATACCGTAGCGACGCATCACCGTCTGGATAGGCTCGGCAAGCACTTCCCAGCTGTTATCCAGGTCAGCGTCTAAGCGCTCGGGGTTGGCTTCAAGCTTGCTAATACCTTTCAGACTAGCGTGGTAAGCAATCAAACCATAGGCCAAGCCGACACCCAGGTTGCGCAGCACGGTGGAATCGGTGAGGTCACGCTGCCAGCGTGAGATGGGTAGTTTCTGGGCGAGGTGGCTAAGCACTGCATTGGCCAAGCCCAGATTGCCTTCGGAGTTCTCGAAGTCAATTGGGTTCACTTTATGCGGCATAGTGGAAGAGCCAATTTCGCCCTCAACCGTGCGCTGCTTAAAGTAGCCCAGTGAGATATAGCCCCATACGTCGCGATCGAAGTCGATCAGAACCGTATTGAAACGACAAATGGCATCAAACAGTTCGGCGATGTAGTCGTGGGGCTCTATCTGGGTGGTATAAGGATTGAATTTTAGCCCTAAACCTTCCACAAAGGTGCGCGCATTGGCTTCCCAGTCGATCTCCGGATAGGTGGTCAGGTGGGCGTTGTAGTTGCCGACAGCACCATTGATTTTACCCAATACTTCCACTGTTTCGATCTGCTTAAGCTGGCGCTTGAGGCGGTACGCCACGTTGGCCATCTCTTTGCCCAGGGTGGTCGGGGTAGCGGTTTGACCGTGAGTACGCGACAGCATCGGCTGGGCGGCGTGGGCAATGGCCAGCTTGGCGATTTCGTCAGCCACTTCGTGCATAGTCGGCAGCATGGCGTTTAGGCCATCGCTGAGCATTACGCCGTAAGAGAGGTTGTTGATATCTTCACTGGTGCAGGCAAAGTGAATGAACTCGGTCACGGCATGCAGCTCGGCCTGACCTGCGATCTTCTCTTTGAGGAAATACTCAACCGCTTTGACGTCGTGATTGGTGGTGCGCTCGATCTCTTTGATGCGTTCGGCGTCTTCAAGCGAAAACTCACGAATCAACTGTTCAAGAAACGCGGTCGCTTCAGCTGAGAGTCTTGGCACTTCGATAATTTGCGGGTGCTCAGCCAGACGCTGTAGCCAGCGAACTTCCACAATTACGCGGGCGCGGATCAGGCCAAATTCACTGAAGTGTTCGCGCAGGGCGGCGGCTTTAGAGGCGTAGCGGCCATCAACGGGGGAGAGGGCGGTCAAAGCGGAGAGTTGCATGGCATTGTTTCCAGGAGGTTCGAAAGAAAATTAGATGAGAGCAGTGTGGCCGATTCGCTAGTCGTCTAGCTGAGACTGTCCAGCGCCCGGCGTAGCGCTTTACGCTGGAAGATCAGCTTCCAACGCCGCCCGCCTTGCTGGTGCCAGAGTAACCCAAAGCGAATGCCGGCCATTAAACAGGCGCGCACCCGCTCGGGCATCATACGGCTCTGCAGCAGTGATGGGTCGCCCTGCACCACGATACGGGTTTTAAAGGTGGATATCGTCTCTTGGTACGCTTCCCCCAGGCTGGCAACCACGTTTTCATGGGTAGTGCCAAAGTGCTCGGCCTGACCCTGAATCCGGGTTAATTTTTGCCCCAGTATATCCATCATGTCGTTATCGGTGCGCAGTTTGTTCATCAGCATGAGTAGTGAAAAGCCGTAACGTAGCACCACTGGATTCGCTTGTTTGCGCCCCACCAGGGCTTCCAAGGTATCCAGGCCTCGGCGCAAGTTGTTGGGGTGCCCACCATAGATAGCTTCGAAACTGTCTGGATTAGTATCCACGGTGGCTTCAATTAGCGTTTCCCAGGCGCGTGGGTCAACTTGGCCGGTGCGGGCAAGTTCGTCAACCAGGCTGGCGGCCTGAAACACGCCCGCCAACGCAAGTGCTTGACGGGCGGCCGGAGAGTCGGGGGCGCGATGAATCGGCGTGGTGGGATTCATGCAGCGGCCTCCGCGGCTCTCTTCCAGGTAGCGCGAATAACGCCACCGCCCAAGCAAATATCGCCATCGTAAAGTACCAGCGACTGGCCAGGTGTAACCGCCCACTGCGGATCGTCGAACGTCACTTCGACGCCACCGTCGGGTAGCACGCGCACTTCGCAGCCGCAGTCGCTTTGCCGATAGCGGGTCTTAGAGGTAAAGCGCCCTTGCTGAACCGGCGGCTCACCGGCGACCCAGTCCATCGCTTCGGTGGCTAATGTATCGGAGTAGAGTAGCTGATCATGCTTACCCTGCACTGCGATCAGTACATTGCGATCAAGATCTTTTGCTGCCACGTACCAGGGCTCTTCTGAGTAGTTGGCCAATCCGCCTATGCCTAAGCCCTGGCGCTGGCCAAGGGTGTAGTACATCAGCCCCATATGTTGGCCAATGGCATCGCCATCCGGCGTTTCAATGGTGCCGGCCTGGGCGGGCAGGTACTGCTGAAGGAAGTCGCGGAAGCGACGTTCGCCTATAAAGCAGATGCCCGTGGAGTCCTTTTTCTTGGCGGTAATCAAATCGTGCTGTTCAGCCAAGGCGCGCACGGCAGGTTTTTCCAGTTCACCCACGGGGAACAGAGTGCGTGCAATCGCGGCTTCCGGCACCGCATGCAGGAAGTAGCTTTGATCTTTATTGCCGTCCAGGCCTTTAAGCAAGCGTGGGTGGCCTTCACGCACGCCCTGACGCACATAGTGGCCGGTGGCGATTTTATCGGCACCCAGCATTTCGGCGTACTCAAGGAACACCTTAAACTTGATCTCCCGGTTGCATAGAATATCCGGGTTGGGCGTACGGCCCGCTTTGTATTCGGCTAAAAAGTGCTCAAAGACATTATCCCAATACTCTGCCGCAAAATTTGCGGTGTGTAGCTTAATGCCGAGCTTTTCGCAGACTGCTTCTGCGTCGGCGAGATCCTCTTTGGCGGTGCAGTACTCGGTGCCGTCGTCTTCGTCCCAGTTTTTCATGAACAGGCCTTCGACCTCATAGCCTTGCTGCATGAGGAGAAGGGCAGAAACAGACGAGTCGACGCCGCCGGACATACCGACAATCACTTTGCCGTTAGCAGAGGTTTCGGTAGTGGTTGAGTCAGTGCTGGATGACTCGGTATTGGATGACCCGGTATTGGATGACATAGGCATCCTCAGTAGAAGTAGTGTGCAATTGGGCGGGGATTATACACGATGGTAGGGAATGCCTTCGAGTGCTTCACTCGCGAATCACCGCCAGCGGATAGCAAGGCCCGTTGAGTGTGTCCTCAATACGTTTGAGTACCAGGGGGCTGCGCAAGCGTGAGCGTTGGTCTAACGCGCGTATTTGCTCAAGTGTGAGCCAGTGGGTGGCGAAAATATCAGCGTCAAGGGCGAGGTCGAGCTGCTGAAGCGGCTCAGCAATAAAACCGTGGCTATGAAATGTCTGGCCATCTTCGGTATGAAAAACGTAGAGACCCAGGTAGCCGGTAAGCGATACCTGCCAGGCTGTCTCTTCCAATACCTCGCGAAGAATGGCCGACATGGGGCCTTCGCCGGGTTCGACATGGCCAGCGGGCTGGTTAAACACGCTCTGCGGGCCGCCACGCTGCTCTTCTACCATTAAAAAGCGCTCACCCTGCTGAATGACGCAGGCAGCCGTGCTGCGAATGAGGCTCATCTGGATTTCCTGTGTGCTGGAGTGGGCCGAGCGCGCTGCTCTTTTTTTCGCGCGCCTGCTCCCCGACCAGGGGGCGCAGTGGCGGGGCGGGGGGCGTGCAACGTTTCTTTGCGCCACTCGCCGGGGGCTAATCCATCCAGTCGCCAGGGGCCAATGGCTGTACGAATCAAGCGCAGCGTTGGAAAACCGACATGGGCCGTCATGCGGCGCACTTGGCGGTTACGGCCTTCACTGATGGTGAGCTCCAGCCAGCTAGTTGAGGGATGGCGCTTAGGGTCAATGGCCGGTTGGCGTGGCGCGGTAGAGGGAGGCTCTATCCTGCGCACCTTGGCTGGCTGTGTTGGGCCATCTTTAAGCGTTACTCCCTGGCGAAGGGCTTGCAGCGCTGCCTCGCTAATATCGCCTTCCACCTGAGCCCAGTAGGTTTTGGGCTGCTTATGCCGCGGGTGAGTGATGCGGTGAATCAATTCACCATCATCGCTGAGTAGCAGCAGGCCTTCAGAGTCGTAATCAAGCCGCCCTGCGGCGTACACGCCAGGCACAGTAATGACATCGGCTAATGTGGCACGCGCCTGTTTATCGGTAAACTGAGAGAGCATGCGATAGGGTTTATGCAATAAATATAAAGTGCTCATAATCTCTCTAGGGGCTGTCCTTGATTTGTCGACAATCTCTCATGTGATTAAAATGCAGCGCTGGTATACTTTTCAAAAATCGTTTCAGCAATCAGCCCAACAACCGTCTCAACCACCACCGATCGAAAATTGAGAAAGCTAGATAAGGCTAGATAAAGCCAAATAAAACGGCCCCGCCTGCTTCGCGGCATGGTCTCTCGTTGAATGAGTCGCGTTGCTCAGGGTCTTTATAATCACAGCGATAGAAAAAAGAGGTTAACGCAAAAATGTCTAAAACGCCGAAGATCATTTACACGCTCACCGACGAGGCGCCTGCGCTCGCCACATATTCTTTGCTACCGATTATTGACGCCTTCACCGATGCTGCTGGTATCGAAGTGGAAACCCGGGATATCTCCCTGGCGGCTCGTGTTCTCGCTCTATTTCCTGATTACTTGACTGAAGATCAGCGCATTGAGGATCACTTGGCTGAGTTGGGTGCCCTGGCCAAGGTTCCGGAAGCCAACATCATCAAACTGCCTAATATCAGTGCTTCCATGCCGCAGCTTCGGGCAGTGATCAAAGAGCTGCAAGAGCAGGGCTACCCACTGCCTGAATATCCTAGCGAGCCAAGTAACGACGAAGAGAAAGAGATCAAAGCGCGCTACGATAAAGTCAAAGGTAGCGCGGTTAACCCAGTGTTGCGCGAAGGTAACTCTGACCGTCGTGCGCCGAAGGCCGTCAAAGAGTACGCACGCAAGTATCCTCACTCGATGGGTGAGTGGAGTCAGGCCTCGCGTAGCCACGTTTCCCACATGCATAAGGGCGATTTCTACGACGGTGAAAAGTCGATAACGCTGGATCGTGCGCGCAATGTGAAGATGGAGCTGATCACCAAGAGTGGCCAGACCCAGGTGCTCAAATCGAATATCCCGCTACTCGACGGCGAGATAATCGATAGCATGTTCATGAGCAAAAAAGCATTGCTCGAATTCTACGAGCAGGAAATAGAAGACGCGCGTAAATCTGGCGTGATGTTCTCGTTGCACGTAAAAGCGACGATGATGAAGGTTTCACACCCGATTGTGTTTGGCCACTGTATCAAGATTTTTTATAAAGACGCCTTTGAGAAACACGGTGAGTTGTTTAAAGAGCTGGGGGTCGACGTCAATAATGGCATCGCCAATCTCTACGAAAAGATAGAGACGCTGTCAGAATCACAGCGTGATGAAATCATTAGCGATTTGCACGCCTGCCATGAAAAGCGTCCAGAGTTGGCGATGGTAGATTCGGCTCGCGGTATCACCAACTTCCACTCGCCCAGCGATGTGATTGTGGATGCTTCGATGCCGGCGATGATTCGTGCCGGGGGCAAGATGTACGGCGGTGACGGTCGTCTTAAGGACGTTAAGGCCGTTATGCCCGAGTCCACATTCGCGCGTATTTATCAGGAAATGATCAATTTCTGTAAATGGCACGGTGCCTTTGATCCAGCGACGATGGGCACTGTACCCAACGTTGGTTTGATGGCGCAAAAAGCCGAAGAGTACGGCTCCCACGACAAGACCTTTGAAATTCCAGAAGATGGTGTTGCCAATATCACCGACCTGGACACGGGGGAGGTGCTGTTGACGCAGAACGTGGAGCAGGGCGATATTTGGCGGATGTGCCAGGTCAAGGACGCGCCAATTCGCGACTGGGTCAAGTTGGCAGTAGAGCGCTGCCGTGATTCTGGTATGCCGACGGTGTTCTGGCTCGACCCATACCGCCCGCATGAGAACGAGCTGATCAAAAAGGTCAAAACGTACCTCAAGGATCACGATACTGACGGGCTTGAGATCCATATCATGTCTCAGGTTCGGGCAATGCGTTACACCCTGGAACGCGTGATTCGTGGCCTCGATACCATCTCAGTGACAGGTAACATCCTTCGTGATTACCTGACGGATCTGTTCCCGATTCTTGAACTGGGCACCAGTGCCAAGATGCTTTCCATCGTTCCCCTGATGGATGGCGGTGGCCTGTTTGAGACCGGTGCTGGTGGTTCCGCACCCAAGCACGTTCAGCAGTTACTGGAAGAGAACCACCTGCGCTGGGACAGCCTTGGCGAGTTCCTGGCACTGGTAGCCTCTTTGGAGCACCTCGCTAAACGCTTTGGCAATGAGCGTGCTAAGCTGCTGGCAAAAGCCCTCGATGAAGCGAATGGCAAGTTCCTCGAAAGCAACAAGTCACCTTCACGTAAAGTGGGTGAGTTGGACAACCGAGGCAGTCATTTCTACCTGGCGCTTTACTGGGCAGAAGCATTGGCCGCGCAAGATCAAGATGCTGAACTGAAAAAGCGCTTTGCCCGCCTTGTAGACACGCTGAAAGCCAATGAGGCGACTATTATTGATGAGCTTAATAGCGTTCAAGGGCAGCCTGTTGATCTGAAAGGCTATTATCACCCGAACGGCGAATTGGCTAGCCAAGTCATGCGTCCAAGCAAAACGCTCAATGAAGCGCTTGCGATGGTGGCAAACGACTAACGCTGCCAGGAAAGGCGTTTCACAAGCACGCTGCGCGGCCCCTGGGCGAAGCGCATGAAAACGCTGTGATATCCCTCGCTCACCCTGGTGGGCGAGGGTTTTTTGTCTTATTGAATATGTTAATTTTGTACTTTCCATGAACCCTTGCTGATCGTCAGCGTCTGAAGGTAGACAACATCCTTTAGATATCCATCGGTCAGTGTTGAGACAACCAACCGTGTTGCTTATGCCCAACCAAAATAGTCCATGCTTGGCCCTGCGAACCGAAATTGCGGGAATGACGCGGCCAAATATGCCTGATGAAGATGGCGATATAGCGGTACAGTCAGCAGAGCCGGCGCTGGCGCAACCTCCGCTTTATAAGGTAGTGCTTCACAATGACGACTACACGCCTATGGAATTTGTCATTGAAGTGCTGCAAGATTTTTTTAATATGGATAGCGAGACGGCCGTTCAGGTCATGCTCGCCGTACATACCCAAGGAAAGGGCACTTGTGGCGTGTTTACGCGCGATATAGCTGAAACGAAAAGCTATCAGGTCAATGAATATGCCCGTGAGTGTGAGCACCCGTTGATAAGTGATATTGAGGCCGCCAATTAGAAACGTTGAGAAATAATTGGCGGTGAGGCTTGCAACCGTGCCATTTGTACCCGATGTTGAGAGTGCCGGTCGATTAAACTGATCCGACGCAAGCCCTAGGTGGCGATACGCCCTAGGTAGTAGCGAAAAGGGGACTGCCATGCTGAGCAAAGAACTTGAAATGACCCTGAACACGGCCTTCACCGTGGCGCGTTCAAAGCGCCATGAGTTTATGACCGTTGAGCACCTGCTGCTAGCGTTGCTAGATAATGCCTCAGCGGTAGACGTACTGAAGGCCTGCGGGGCGAACCTCGACAAGCTGCGGTCCGATCTGCAGGATTTTATTAACTCGACTACGCCACTGATTCCAGAAGGCCAGGGTGATCGCGAGACCCAGCCTACGCTCGGTTTTCAGCGTGTTTTACAGCGGGCGGTTTTCCACGTTCAGTCCTCTGGAAAAAGCGAAGTGTCTGGCGCCAATGTGCTGGTGGCGATCTTCTCCGAGCAAGAGAGCCAGGCAGTTTACTTCCTTAAGCAACAGAGCGTTGCACGGGTTGATGCAGTCAATTACATCGCCCACGGCATCTCCAAAGTGGCTGGTCACGGGCCGTCACCCGCCCCCTCTTCATCAGAGAGTGAAGACGCGGAAGAGGGTGGCAGCGAGGGTGCTGCGCATCCATTGACTGGCTATGCTACCAACCTGAACGAACAGGCGCGGCTGGGCAAGATTGATCCGCTCATCGGTCGTGACCACGAGCTCGAGCGCGTGGTGCAAATTCTGGCTCGGCGGCGCAAAAATAACCCGCTGTTAGTCGGCGAAGCGGGCGTGGGTAAAACGGCGGTGGCCGAAGGCCTGGCCAAGCGTATCGTTGAAGAAGACGTGCCCGACGTGATTGCCGATGCGGTAGTCTACTCGTTGGACATGGGGGCATTACTGGCTGGCACCAAGTATCGTGGTGATTTTGAAAAGCGCCTCAAGAGTCTGCTAAGCGAGCTACGCAAACAGCCTAATGCGGTGCTATTCATCGATGAGATTCACACGGTGATTGGCGCAGGCGCCGCGTCTGGCGGCGTGATGGATGCGTCCAATCTGCTCAAGCCTCTGCTCTCTTCGGGCGAGCTGCGCTGCATTGGCTCAACCACCTTCCAAGAGTTCCGCGGCATCTTTGAGAAAGATCGCGCCCTGGCGCGGCGCTTCCAGAAAGTAGATGTGATGGCGCCGTCGGTTGACGACACTATCAAGATTCTCAAAGGGTTGCGTTCACGCTTTGAAGAGCACCACGAACTGAAGTATACCGATGGCGCGCTTGAGAGCGCGGCACGTTTGGCGGATCGTTACATCAACGACCGCTTTCTGCCCGACAAAGCGATTGATGTCATTGACGAGGCGGGGGCTCACCAGCGACTGCTACCGCCGGAAGTGCGCGCCAAGACCATCGATGTCGAGCAAGTGGAAGCCGTTGTGGCATCGATTGCGCGTATTCCGCCGAAGAGTGTATCGAGCTCTGATCGTAAACTGCTCGAGAAACTTGATCGTGACCTGAAAATGCTGGTGTTCGGGCAGGATGAAGCGATTGATAGCCTCTCAGCGGCTATCAAACTCTCCCGGGCCGGGCTTAAATCCCCCGATAAGCCCGTGGGTAGCTTCCTGTTTGCAGGCCCTACCGGTGTGGGTAAGACGGAAGTGGCCAAACAGCTTGCGCATATTATGGGCATCGAGCTGGTGCGCTTTGATATGTCCGAATATATGGAGCGCCACACCGTATCGCGCCTGATTGGTGCGCCTCCGGGCTACGTTGGTTACGACCAGGGTGGGCTGCTGACCGAAGCGGTGACCAAACAACCACACTGTGTGCTGCTGCTGGATGAGATCGAGAAAGCGCATCCGGAAGTCTTTAACCTACTACTGCAGGTCATGGATCATGGTCGCTTAACAGATAACAATGGCCGCGAAGCGGACTTCCGCCACGTTATCGTCATCATGACCTCTAACGCTGGTGCTGAGCAGGCGTCGCGTCGTTCCATTGGCTTCCAGCATCAAGACCACTCCACCGATGCCATGGAAGTGATCCGCCGCACGTTCTCGCCGGAATTCCGCAACCGTCTGGATGGCATCATTCAGTTCCATGCGCTACCAGTTTCGGTAGTGCGCAATGTCGTCGACAAGTTCTTGATCGAACTGCAGGCACAGCTGGATGAGAAGCGTGTTCAGCTGGATGTGGACGATATGGCGCGGGATTGGCTAGCTGATAAAGGCTATGATCCTGATATGGGCGCACGACCAATGGCGCGCCTCATTCAAGAGAAGCTGAAGAAGCCGTTAGCCGAGATGATTCTGTTTGGCGAATTGGCTGACCAGGGCGGTATTGTCCATGTCAGCCTGGAAGAGGGTGAGTTGCACCTTTCCACAGAGACTGAAATGGCAGATGCGCCCTGAAAAGGGCGCTAAGCCACGCTAAAAGCCATAATCTTGCTATATGCATAAAAACGCAGCGCCCTGTCATTGACGGGGCGTTGTCGTTTTTAGTGAACAGCCATTGACGCTGAACGGCGCTGTCTACGAAAAACAGGCTTTGAAAGCAAGCTATGAAAACCGCTGAGATCAGCCGAACGCGTTAACAGTGTAACGACTTAGCGCGAACGGTATACGATGCGGCCTTTAGACAGGTCGTACGGTGTCAGCTCTACTTTTACCTTGTCGCCGGTCAGAATGCGGATATAGTTTTTGCGCATTTTGCCAGAGATGTGAGCGGTAACGACGTGACCGTTTTCCAGCTCAACCCGAAACATGGTGTTCGGAAGGGTATCGACGATAACGCCTTCCATTTCAATATGATCTTCGCGTGCCATATAGGCATGTCCTCACTTATGAGTTAGTGATGTAATAACCGGTCAAAATTTGAGTGCCGCTAGGTGGGCGCTCAAGAAACAGCGCTATATTGTGCCGTAAGCCCGCCGTCAAGGCAAAAAAGCTGGCATTTTTAGCGAATTAACGGCCGCCAGTGGCGCCCATCAAGGATTTCCAACGGCGCAAAAGCCTGCTTGTAACGCATCTTACGGCACTCTTCGATCCAATACCCTAAATAAAGGTGCGGCAGCGCTTTTTCTCGGCTGAGTTCAATAAGCTGTAGAATAGCAAAAGTGCCTAGTGAACGTTTGTCCAGTGCCTCGCTAACGGCAAAAAAGGTATAGATTGCCGAGAGACCATGCTCCAACTGGTCAAAGGCAGCGACACCGACCAGTTCGTCGTCGAGATACATCTCCATCAGATGGGCATAAGGCTCATCTAGGGTGAGAAAGGTGCGGTACTGCTCGCGACTGGGTGGGTACATATCGCCGTCGGCATGGCGCTGGCGTATATAGTTAGCGTAAAGCGAGTAGTGACTGGATGCAAAGTGAGCAGGCACAACACGCACGCTGATGTCGGCATTGCGGCGCCAGATTTTACGCTGAGTGCGGTTAGCCGCAAACTGTTCAACCGGAATGCGCACCGAGCGGCAGGCGTTGCAGCCCTCACAGTGAGGGCGGTAAAGGTGTCGTCCACTGCGACGAAACCCTAACAGCGCCAGCGAGTCATAGACACCCGGGACGGGCGACTCCTGAGGGTCGAGAAACAGCGTTGTCGCTTCCCTGCCGGGTAAATAGCTACAGGCATGCGGCACGGTAAGGAAGAAACGTAGATCCCGTACCGGCCGACGCGGAGTGTTACTACTCACGGCCTGCCTCCTATGTAAAAAATGGTTGGAACAGAATAAGTTCATCACTACGGTTCATTACTACAGTTCATTACTACGCATTACCCTCGGTGGCAATCGCCTTAAGCCAGAGTGATGCAGGAACAGTGAGTGTTTCAGTGGGTGACGCTGTCAACGTAAATGCCTTATCGGGTAACCAGTTTTTAAGATAGTTGATGAATGCCTCGCGGGCGACTGTAATAGCGCCCAGGCTCGCTAGATGGGGCGTATGCATTTGGCAGTCGATGAGTTTGCCACCATTCTCACGCATTGCGCTGGCGAGGTGGGCCAGCGCCACCTTTGAAGCATCCGGGGCGCGGGAGAACATTGACTCACCAAAAAATACCGGTCCCATGGCGACGCCGTATAGCCCGCCCACCAATTGCCCGTGTTGATGGACTTCAATGCTATGGGCAATGCCCAGGTCGTGCAGCAGACTGTAGGCATCGCGCATTTCGTCGGTGATCCAGGTGCCATTATCTTCACCACGCGGAGCGGCGCAGGCCTGTATCACCTGGTCGAAGTGTTGATCCAGGGTGATATGAAAGCCACCATGGCGTAAACGTTTGGTGAGGCTACGGCGCTGCTTAAATTGCTCAGGTAGGAGTATCATGCGCGGATCTGGGCTCCACCATAAAATGGGGTCGTCGTCGCTGAACCAGGGGAATATGCCCTGCCGGTAGGCTTCGACCAGCCAAACGGGGGAGAGCTCTCCACCCGCGGCCAGTAGGCCATTGGGTGAGTCCAGTGCCGCCTGAGTAGGTGGAAAGTTAGGATGTGGCGAGGAAAGCCAAGGTAGCATTACTTGCTCCTGTTACGACGTTCTTGTACTGAGCGCTTTACAATAGCCTCTGTGACGGCGGAAGGATGCTCGGTATCATGCAAACTCGCAAGTGGATTAAAGACGCCATTGAGGTGTAAAGGGAGAGTCGCTTGAAAGTGAATAAAGCAGTCAACAAGCGAACGCAGCGTAGCGCGCGTCAAACACCATCATCGGCTTCATCTGCGCGCGTTAACGCCGCAAAGGATAAGGCTCGTCGTTTTGGCCTGCGCTTACAAGGCTCCGTGCGCGAAGGCGTAGTGGTGATTCTGCTGGCGCTGTGTGTTTTCTTATTATTAGCGCTGTTTAGTTACCAACCTTCTGATCCCGGTTGGTCGTATCAGGGCCCTGAGACAGAGGTGGGTAACTGGATGGGGCAAGTGGGCGCCTGGCTGGCCGACGTCCTCTATTCTCTACTGGGCGCCAGTGCTTTGTGGTGGCCGGGTATGTTCGGCTTTGCCGCCTGGTGGTTGATTCGCTCACGCCAGGTGCGTTTTGAGCTCGACCCGGTGGCCATAGCGGTACATGCGGGCGGCTTGGTGCTGCTTATTTTCGGTACCACCATGCTGGGAGCGCTGCACTTCTACCACCCGGACAGTATTCTCCCCTATGCCTCCGGCGGTATTTTGGGCGAAGGCCTGGTGGGTGCATTAAGGCCTCTGGTGAGTAGTGGTGGCGTTGGCTTGATTGCCGCGGCGCTCATTTTAAGCGGCTTTCCGCTGTTTAGTGGTATGTCATGGCTGCAAGTGGCCGATGAGCTCGGCAAGCGTCTATGCCGCCTGGGCAGTTGGGTGTCGGCGCGTCGGCAAACACGCCGTATGCGCGCCGCTCAGCGTGCGGCTGCTAAAGCCGCCAAGAAGTCTACGTCCAAGCCCCACGTCCCTGAATCTGACGCTTCGGAGCCAGTAGCGCCTGAGGCTGCACCTGCTGAGACGCAGCCTGCGGCAGAGCCGGTAGGTAAAAGCCCCAGTGGTCGCGAACGCCGTGAGCCAGCCTTCTCTGTGCCACTTTCCAGCAGCGAGGCGAACAGCGCTTCAGAGAGCAGTGCGTCAGACACGACGCCTTCAAATAGCCGCGAGACAACGGATACCTCGATTCCCTGGGAAGCCGCGGCGTTTTCGAGCAATAAGCACGTGCCTGCTAAAACCCCCGCGCCTATCTCATCGACACCTACTGCGGAGTCGACGGTTACAGCCCCTGCCGTTGCCCCACCATTGACGCCAGCGGCAAAAACCGCAGAAGAGAATGACGCTGCGGCACCGCCCGCGCCGCGGGAAAATGCTTTTGTCCAGACTGAGATAACGTCGAAAGCGCCCGAGGCTCAAACTCCTGCGTCGGATGATGAGCCTCAGGAAGCCGAAACTTCCTTCCCGCTGCGCGCGACGCGGGAGGAGACGTCCCCGGCACCTGCTACGAGTAACTTCTTTGTCCGCGACGAGCCGCCCGCCGAGAAAGAGCCTGTTCACGCCGCGCCCGCTGAACGTCGCAGTGAGCCATCACTCACCGCTGACCCTAGCAGCCAAGCTGAACCACGTGTCGGTGAGCCGCAGATCGGTGAAGCTGATGCCGCCTGGACCCCAGAGCGCGTCACTGCGCCTGAGCCTTTGCGTAAACCTGAACGTGTCGCCGAGGTGGTTCCTGAGCCCGTTTGGGACGATGAAGAGATGGATGATGAACTGTATGCGCAGGAGCGTGATAGCGAAGCGCGCTCAGTGGCGCCACCTTCGCCCATGCCACCCCCAGCAGCGCGCCAGGAACCCAGTTTCACGCCCGAAGAGAGCGCCCCAGAAGCCGATGAAGGCCCCGCGTTATGGACCGTGGAGCATTTGCAGAGCCAGCGGCCAGCCTTTGAAACGCTTGATGAGCCCGAAGGCGAGGTGCCAAGCCTGCAGCTGCTGACACCCGCAGAGCCGCATCAGCCCAATTATAGTGACGAGCAGTTAGCCGATATGGCTGAGTTGCTTGAAGTGCGGCTGCGCGAATACGGCGTAAAAGCGGAAGTCGTCGATACCTGGCCTGGGCCAGTCATCACCCGATTTGAGATCAAGCCTGCTGCGGGCGTCAAAGTCTCTAAAATCAGTAACCTCGCCAAAGACCTGGCGCGCTCACTGATGGTGAAAAGCGTGCGGGTGGTCGAGGTGATTCCCGGGCGTCCTACGGTGGGGATTGAAATTCCCAACCCCAATCGCGCCATGATCCGCCTGCGCGAAGTGATCGATTCTGACCGCTATCAGCAGGAGACCTCACCGCTGACTATGGCGCTAGGCCAGGATATTGGCGGCAGCCCCGTGGTCGCCAACCTGGGCAAGATGCCGCACTTGTTAGTAGCCGGTACTACCGGGTCGGGTAAATCGGTAGGCGTTAACGCCATGCTGATCTCGATGCTGCTCAAGGCCAAGCCTAGCGAGCTGAAGCTAATCATGGTCGACCCGAAAATGTTGGAGCTGTCAGTGTATGACGGCATTCCCCACCTGCTGGCGCCTGTGGTCACTGACATGAAAGAGGCAGCCAACAGCCTACGCTGGTGCGTGGCCGAGATGGAGCGCCGCTACAAGCTAATGGCGGCCATGGGAGTGCGTAACATCGCGGGGTTCAATGGGCGGCTGGATGAAGCCGAGCGCGCCGGGGCTCAAGTGGCAGACCCGCTCTGGGAGCCGCAGCCCTGGGAAGTGCACCAGCCCCACCCCGTGCTGGAGAAACTGCCTTATATTGTCGTGGTGATCGACGAGTTTGCCGATATGTTTATGATCGTCGGTAAAAAGGTCGAAGAGCTGATTGCCCGCTTGGCGCAAAAGGCCCGCGCCGCGGGTATCCATTTGATTCTGGCGACTCAGCGCCCCTCTGTGGATGTGGTGACGGGCTTGATCAAAGCCAACATTCCATCAAGGATGGCGTTCCAGGTCTCATCCAGAATTGATTCGCGTACTATTCTCGATCAGGGCGGCGCTGAAAGCCTGTTGGGGCACGGTGACATGCTCTATCTGCCCGCAGGTTCCGGGCCGCCTAACCGCATCCACGGTGCCTTTGTGGACGATGACGAAGTACACCGTGTGGTCGATGACTGGAAGCGCCGTGGTACGCCTGAGTATATTGAGGAGATTCTCTCTGGTGGCGTCTCTGCCGATGCCTTAACCGGCCTGGAGGCTGAAGGCGTGGATGGCGACGATGCGGAGCAGGACGCACTCTACGATGAAGCCGTTCAATTCGTCACTGAAACGCGCAAAGCCTCGATTTCCGCCGTCCAGCGGCGCTTTAAAATTGGCTATAACCGGGCTGCTCGTCTGGTTGAGGCCATGGAGGGCGCCGGCGTGGTGACCTCAATGGGCTCTAACGGTGCCCGTGAAGTGCTTGCGCCCCCCCCGGTGGGGCACTAACCGCGCACAATTATGCAATAAGCGTGGAAGTAGCGCCGCAGGTGAAACCCTGCGGCGTTTTTCGCGTCTTAACGACACATGGACGGTTAAGCCGACCTCACTAGCTGATTTTAAGCAATAGTTTTGAGCAACAGTTTTAAACAACAGTTATTTGGCAACGGTTGCCTAGGGAGAGCATATGCGCGATACGCAAACAAAACGTCCGTCATCAATAGGTGCGCCACAGCTGGCCTTTGCGGCCAGCGCCTTGGGGTTAACCTTTGGTGCTCCCGCTTGGGCAGAGGATGCTGCCGAACGTTTGACCGAGCGGCTGGATCCACTTGAGCGTTATCAAGCAAATTTTGAGCAGCAAATTCTGGATGGCAGCGGCGAACGAATGCAGAGCGCGCGTGGCGAGATGTGGTTGTCGCGCCCGGGTATGCTGCGTTGGGAGGTGGAGGCACCTTACAGTCAAACCGTGGTCTCCGACGGTGAAGATGTGTATATGTACGATCCCGATCTTGAGCAGGTCACCGTTCAGGAAATGGATGATCGGGTCACCCATACACCCGCATTATTGCTGTCGGGAAGCGCAAACGATTTAACCGAGAGCTATGAGGTGTTCTACGAGCAGGAGGGGGGGGATGATGTCTTTACCCTGGTGCCCATCTCTGCGGATACGCTGTTTGAAGAGCTGAGCATGGTCTTTGAAGGCGAAACGTTAACCGAACTGTGGATGATGGACAGTACCGGCCAGCGCACCGCGATTACCTTTAGCAATATTACCCTCAATGGCGATATCGCCCGGGACATGTTTGATTTTGAGATCCCTGAAGGTACCGATGTCATTCGCGAAGAGCTTTAGGGGTTCATTGTAAGGGGTTAATCGTGAGGAGTGAGGGGGTGGAGTGCCCCTAGTTTAGTAGACTGCCACTGTGTTAACCATCAGGCGCCTTAGGGCGCCTGATCTGCTTCCTGGTCGAGATTTTCCCGCCACGCCATTATTTCCCCAAAGCGCTTCTCCTGACCGATGGCGCTCGGCTTGAAAAAGTCGGCTTTAGGTAGCTCTTCAGGCCAGCAGTCGTGGGCGCTGCCCGCCGGGTATCCGTCTGGCTCATTATGGGCATAGCGGTAGCCCTCACCGTGGCCTAACTGTTCCATCAACTTGGTCGGCGCATTGCGCAGGTAGGTGGGTACTTCTACCTGGGGTTGCTGGCGCACATACTGCTTGGCTTCACTCCAGGCCCGGTCTATTCGGTTGCTTTTGGGCGCCACTGCCAAATGGATCGCCGCATGGGCAATCGCCCGTTGGCCTTCGTAATCACCCAAGCGCAGATAGGCATCCCACGCCGCAATCACCAGCGGTAGGGCACGGGGATCGGCATTGCCGACATCCTCTGAGGCAATGGCGGTCAGTCTGCGTACCACGTCAAGCGGGTCACCGCCGCCCTGTATAAAGCGCGCCATATACAGCAAAGCCGCATTGGGGCGTGAAGAGCGTATCGATTTATGAATCGCCGAAAGCAGGTCGTAATAGGCATCGCCCTGTTTATCGAAGGCGCTGGCCTGATGGCCGATCACATCGGCAAGTACTTCTTTATGCAGCACTTCGCGATCCGCTTCCTGAGTAGCGAAATCGCAGGCGGTTTCCAGTAGCCCCAGCGCCCGTCGTGCATCGCCAGCGCTGGCGTGGGCCAGTGCGGTTAATACGTCATCATCCACCTGAATATCACGCTTGCCCAGCCCTCGTTCAACGTCGCTGAGCGCCTGACGCATCACCGTGATCAGCTCCTCCTGAGTGAGTGATTTCAGTACGTAAACCCGCGCGCGGGAGAGCAGCGCCGAATTGACTTCAAAGGAGGGATTTTCGGTGGTAGCACCAATCAGCGTTAACAGCCCCGACTCCACATGGGGCAGCAAAGCGTCCTGTTGACTCTTGTTCAGGCGGTGAATCTCATCTAAAAAGAGAATAACCGTGGAGGACATCTGTTGGGCGCGCTCCACCACGGCGCGAATCTCTTTTACGCCCGCCATTACCGCGCTGAGGTGTTCTAGATGCGCTTGGGAAGCTCTGGCTAACAGCTCAGCCAGCGTGGTTTTGCCGACCCCTGGTGGCCCCCATAGAATCATTGAGCGCACTACGCCCGATTCCGCCATGCGGCGGAGAGGTTTATCTGGCCCCACCAGTGCCTGCTGGCCCACGTAATCCTCCAGCTGGCGTGGACGCATACGAAAGGCTAAGGGGGCATCGTCAGCGGGTATCGCCTGAGCGCTATCGAAAAGATCCATGTAAGCTTCCGTTATAAATCAGTACGTTGAGCAACAAATTGCCAACAAGTATGGGTGGTAAATCGCCTCTTGGCGAACTACCTTTGGCGTAACCTATCAGAAAGATACACTTGCTAGGATAACGCTAGAGGGGCATTGTTTATGATAACCCCACGCGCTTATGATCGCATGCCGTCAATTATTAAGGCTTCGACGGTAGGCATGACATAATAAAGGAGACAGTTCGATGTTAAACCAACTGCGTCTAGATCATGCCAACATGGCGAGACTACTCCATGTACTGCAGCTCAAGCAGAAAACCCTTGTCCAGGGCGAGCGTCCTAACTTTCAGCTGATGCGTGAGGTTGTCGACTATATTTTGTCCTACATGGATGGTTTCGCAGCGCCGCTGGAGCGTGTTTGTGTGGAACGTTTGCAAACCCAGGCGCCGGAGCACTTAGCGCTTACCGAGCAGATGGCGAATGACTATCGTGAGTTAAAGCCACGCCTTCAGCGTCTTTCCAATGATATCGATATGATCCTAATGGATAACATCCTACCGATGGATCGTTTTGCCGATGACTTGAAAGACTATTTGGAAGCGCACCGTGCCTACCTGCGTCACGAACGGGAGGGGCTCTTCCCGCTGATTGATGAGCACTTCAGCCCTGACGACATGGAAGAGCTTCGTCAGGCGCTTCCTGAAGGTGCAGAGCAGGAGTTAGAGCGTCTGCAGCAAGCCTACCCTGAACTCTACGCTGAGCTGCGTGGGGCCGACGTGCCCGCGGTATAGCGCTAACGGCTAACCGCCACCCATAACGGCAATCGATAAAATTACGGAGCATGCTAAACTAGCGGCTCCGTTTTTTTCAGGCAGAGCCATGAAAGGCAGAGTCATGAAAGGCCCCATGCTAATTTTTGATTCCGGTGTCGGCGGCCTGTCGGTGGCGCAGTCGCTGCGCCAACACTACCCTGATGCTGCGCTCTGCTATGCCTGTGATAATGCTTGGTTACCCTATGGGCTGCGCGAAGACGCTGCCCTGACCGAGCGTATTGTAGCGGTGTGTCGCGCCGCGGTGGCAGCCTGTAATCCCTGTGTGTTGGTCGTCGCCTGCAATACCGCAAGTACCCTGGCGTTGGAAAATTTGCGCGAGCAGTTGGCGATTCCTGTCGTCGGCACCGTGCCTGCTATCAAGCCTGCCGCAGCGATTAGCCGGACACGCCATATTGGGTTGCTAGCCACCAAAGCCACGGTAGGGCGGCCCTACACCCAGCGCTTGATTGATAGCTTTGCCAGCGACTGTGTGATTACCCGTGTCGCCGCCGATGCTTTGGTCGTGGAAGCTGAAGCGTACCTGGCAGGCATCACGCCCAATACCGAACGAATGCAGGCTGCCCTGGCGCCTTTGTGGCACGCTATTACCCCTCTCTCGCCTGTCCATTCTTTATCTTCTCATCATCAGCCGCTGGACACCCCTGAGCTGGATACCGTGGTACTGGGCTGTACCCATTTTCCACTGTTAAAGCCCTGGCTCTCTCAGCTTGCCCCGAAGAGTGTGCACTGGATCGATTCCGGCGATGCGATTGCCCGTCGGGTGGCGCAAGTCGTCGATGAATTATATAGCGACCAGCAGGATGGACGCTGCTTTACCACTGCCCCTGCTGCCAATCTGACCGCTGGTTTGGCCCGCTACGGGTTTCAGGCGTCCCAATTGCTTAATGTGGGCGACTGAACACTATTGACTACTATTGCAGACCGAATTATTCAAAGGAGCAGCCTTGGCTATCCCCGTTGTCGAACCTGAACGTTACGCTGAGCAGTTAGCCGCCAAACGCGACTACCTGGAAAGTACCTTTGCCGCTTTTCAGCCACCGGCGTTAGAGGTGTTTGAATCGCCGCCGGGCTACTACCGCCAGCGCTGTGAGTTTCGCATATGGCATGAAGAGGATGACCTCTTCTACGCTATGTTCGAGGTAGACCCTGAGAACCCGAAGAACAAGCGGGTGATTCGGTTAGATCAGTACGCAGTCGCCAGTGAACGCATCAATCAGCTAATGCCGCAGCTGCGAGAGGCCTGCCTGCGCTCTGACGAGCTGCGTCGGCGGCTGTTCCAGGTGGAGTTTTTAACCACGCTATCGGGGGAGGCGCTGGTAACGCTGATTTACCACCGTCCGTTAGGCGAGGAGTGGGAGCGCGAAGCCCGTGCTCTGGAAGTTGAGCTAGGCATTATGATTATTGGCCGCTCCCGCAAGCAGCGCATCGTGCTGAGCCGTGATCACGTATGGGAACGTCTTGAAGTAGATGGCCGCGCGCTGCACTACCAGCAGGTAGAAAACAGCTTTACCCAGCCCAATGCCCACATCTGCCAAAAAATGCTCAGTTGGGCGCGGGAAGTGACCGCTGGTCATCAACAGGCGGATCTGGTCGAACTCTACTGCGGTAACGGCAATTTCACCATTGCCCTGGCGGATAACTTCCGCCGCGTGCTGGCCACGGAAATTTCCCGCACCTCTGTGGCCAGTGCCAACGTCAACCTGGAAGCTAATGGGGTAACCAACGCCCAGATTGGGCGCATGTCAGCCGAGGAGTTTTCTCAGGCGCTGAAGGGCGAAAAAGCCGGGCGGCGCGTGGCGGAAATGGCCTTGGATGAGTACGATTTTTCTACCGTGCTGGTCGATCCGCCGCGTGCCGGTTTAGACGCGCAGAGCTGTGAGCAACTCAGCGAGTACGCTCAGATCGTCTATATTTCATGCAATCCAGCCACGTTAGCTGAAAACTTGACCATACTGACCCATACCCATCGGATAGAACGCTTTGCGCTATTTGACCAGTTTCCGTTTACCAACCACTGTGAGTGTGGAGTGCTGTTAACGCGGCGCTAAGGTGGGGTGGAAAATAGGAGTCAGCATACGACCTAATGCGTAAACGGTATGTGCCATGAACAACACGTCAGGTGATTAGGGACGCGACGATAGGTAGCGTAAGCTAGCCGTTATGTTGGCCTAAAGGCCTATTGTCCTTCGTTTTTTGGCCGTTTAATGGCCCAGGCAGTCGAGGTGATGGATGCACTACGTTGCGATTGAAGAGAGTCGGCAAGATCTTTTGAAGCAGCTCCATGAGCGGTTAAATGCGCGGTTAGACCCGGCTCGTGCTGCTACTGTGGACGCTTTTGCTCGGCACTTTTATGCCACCGTGCCGGTGGAAGACCTAGTGGATCGTCGCCTGGACGACCTGTATGGCGCAACGCTGTCGATCTGGCAGTTTTTGCAGCACCACGATCCACACAGCCCCAAGGTTCGGGTGTTTAATCCGGACTTTGAGGAGCACGGCTGGCAGTCGACCCATACCTTTGTTGCCGTTCTCCATGAAGATATGCCGTTTTTGGTTGACTCGGTGCGCATTGAGCTCAACCGACGCGGCTTGACGGTGCATGCGATTCAAAACGCCGTCGTGGCGGTCGCCCGTGATGAGCGCCACCAGCTACAGACGCTTACCTCGCCCAGAGCAGAAAACGCGCCTGAAGCGCGTGAGTCACTCATTGTCATTGAGGTAGACCGCCACACCGACGTGGCGTTGCTTGAGAAGATCGAAAGCAATCTAAATGACGTGCTCCGCGATGTGCGTACCGCCGTGGGCGATTTCGACGCCATGTGCTCGCAAATTACCGCGTCGATCCAAGAGCTTGAGAAAAACTGTCCGCCCCAGATTGACCCAGATGATCACGAAGAGGCAATTGCTTTTTTAGAGTGGATGCTCAAAGATAATTTTACTTTCCTGGGCTACGACGAGTATCTGCTGGAAGGCAGCGAGTTAAAGCGCGATGCGGACAGTGTGCTGGGTGTGTTCCGCCTGAATCAACCGCGCTACTGCGAGCGTATTCGCACCGAAGAGGGAGTGAATGAGCATAACGATTATGTGTTGGTGCCGCAGCTTCTGTCATTCGCCAAAAGCGCCCACCACTCCCGGGTACACCGCCCTACCTACCCTGATTACATCACCGTTGATCGTTACGATGATGACGGCAATGTGATTGGTGAGCGGCGCTTCTTTGGCTTGTTCACCTCCACGGTGTACAACGAATCACCGCGCAATATTCCGCTGCTGCGTCGCAAGCTTAAAGCCGTGATGGATATCGCCGGATTCAATCCCCAGGGTCACAACGGCAAGCAGCTACTCCAGGTGCTGGAAGTCTACCCCCGGGATGATCTGTTCCAGATCGATACCGAGTCATTGGCCAGCACGGCGCTGGGCATTCTCAATATACGCGAGCGCCGCCAGGTGCGGCTGTTTATCCGCGCCGATATCAGCGGCAAGTTCTACTCTTGCCTGGTATTTGTACCCCGCGACGTGTTCTCTACTGATCTGCGCCAGCGGATTCAAAACGTATTGTGCGATGAGTTAGACGCCCACTTTGGCGACTTCAATACTTATTTATCCGAGTCGGTGCTGGCGCGTATTCAGTTGATTCTGCGTTTCAATGGCGACGCCCCCAGCGACTACGACCTCAAGCGTTTGGAGAGCAAAGTGTCGCGGCTGGCGCGCAGTTGGCGCGACGAGCTGCAGAACGCCATGATCGAAGGCTTCGGTGAAGAGCGCGCCAACAACCTGATGGATCAGTTCCGCGAGGCGTTCTCGGCCAGCTACCGTGAAGACTTCTCCGCCCGCACCGCGGTATTCGATGTTCAGCACCTGCTGACACTGGATAGCGAGAACGATCTCTCGCTGTCGCTCTATCGGCCACTAGAAGAGCAGGGTGGCGGCGTTAACCTGAAGCTGTTCCATCGTGAATCGCAGATTCCGCTGTCTGACGTACTGCCGATGATGGAAAACCTCGGCCTGCGCGTTATCGGCGAACGCCCCTACGATATTAATGCGCCTGAACAGCGCTACTGGATTCACGATTTCGAGCTTGAGCACAGCGGTGCGGATGTCAGTCTGGGCGATATGCGCGACGTATTCACCGAAGCCTTTAAGCGCATCTGGACTGGCGAAGCCGACAACGACGCATTTAACCGCTTGATAATCGGTGCGGGACTGGATTGGCGTGAAGTGGCCATGCTGCGCGGCTACGCCCGCTATCTCAAGCAGATCCGCTTCGGCATGTCTCAGGACTATATTGCCGCCACGCTGGCCAACTACCCGGCCATTACCCGCGAGCTGGTTGAACTCTTCCGGCTGCGTTTTGACCCTGAGCAGCAGAGCCACGCCACCGATGAGTGCATCGCCAGCTTAAATGAGCGCTTGGAAGGGGTGGCCAGCCTTAACGACGATCAGCTGCTGCGCCGCTTTATGGAGCTGATTCTCGCCACTCTGCGTACCAACTACTACCAGCTTGCTGAGGGTGGGCGCTTTAAAGATTACATCGCCTACAAGCTTGAACCCTCCAAAGTCACCGGTATGCCCAAACCGCGGCCAATGTTTGAAATCTTTGTCTGCTCGCCGCGGGTGGAAGGTGTACACCTGCGGGGCGGCAAAGTGGCCCGCGGTGGCCTGCGCTGGTCGGATCGTTTTGAAGATTACCGCACCGAAGTGCTGGGCCTGGTCAAAGCGCAGCAGGTGAAGAATGCCGTGATTGTGCCGGTCGGAGCCAAGGGCGGCTTTGTGTGTAAACGCATGCCGGAAAATGCCAGCCGTGATGTTGTCCAGAAAGAGGGCATCGCCTGCTACCAAATCTTTATCCGCGCGCTGCTGGATGTTACCGATAATCTGGTAGGTAGCGATGTGGTGCCGCCGGAAAACGTTGTTCGTCATGATGAAGATGACGCTTATCTCGTCGTAGCCGCCGACAAAGGCACCGCTACCTTCTCGGATATCGCCAACGAAATTTCCATTGAGTATGGCCACTGGCTAGGCGATGCCTTTGCCTCCGGCGGTGCTAATGGCTACGACCATAAAAAAATGGGGATTACCGCACGGGGTGCCTGGGAGTCGGTTAAACGCCACTTCAAAAATCTCGATGTGGATACCCAGCGCGATCTGTTTAGCGTGGTGGGGATTGGCGATATGGCCGGCGATGTGTTTGGTAACGGCATGCTGCTCTCTGACAAGATTCAGCTGGTGGGCGCCTTCAATCACCTACATATCTTTGTCGACCCCAACCCAGATGCAGAGGCTTCCTTTGCCGAGCGCAAGCGGTTGTTCGCTCTGCCACGCTCAAGCTGGGAAGACTACAGCCAAGAATTGATCTCCGCCGGCGGTGGCATCTTTAGCCGTAGCGCCAAATCGATTGTCATCACGCCTGAGATGCAGCAGGTCTTTGGTATCAAGGAAGAGCGGCTGTCACCTAATGAGCTGATCCGCGCGATGCTCATATCTAAGGTGGACTTGATTTGGAACGGTGGTATCGGGACGTACGTGAAAGGCTCCGACGAAACCGATGCCGATGTGGGCGACAAAGCCAACGACACCCTGCGCATCAACGGCAACGACTTGAATTGCCGGGTGGTTGGCGAGGGCGGTAACCTCGGCTTGACTCAGCGAGGACGTATGGAAGCCGCCGCCAAAGGGGTGCGCGTCTACACCGACTTTATTGACAACGCGGGCGGTGTGAACTGCTCAGACCACGAGGTCAATATCAAGATCCTGATCGATGAAGTGGTCAAGCGCGGCGACATGACCGACAAGCAGCGTAATCAACTGCTGGCGGAAATGACCGATGAGGTGGGCGATCTGGTTATTCTGGATAACTACCGCCAAAGCCAGGCACTGGATCTGTCGGCCATCCTTTCCGACTATTCGATGGGGCCTTATCGCCGTTTTATCAGCGAACTGGAAGCCTCCGGGCAAATTGATCGTGAGCTAGAGTTCCTGCCCACCGATGAGGTGCTAAAAGAGCGCGCCAGCAACGGACAAGGCATGCGACTGCCCGAGCTGTCGGTACTGATCTCTTACGCCAAGAGTACTTTGAAAGGCGATTTGATCACTTCTGACGTGCCGGACGACCACTACATTCACCGCCATCTGGAGCGGCTGTTCCCATCAGTGCTGGTGGAGCGCTTTAAAGATGAGATGTACGAGCACCGTCTTAAGCGCGAAATCGTCGCTACTCAGGTCGCGAATGATTTGGTGGATCATATGGGTATCGTCTTTGTACGCCGCCTGATGGACTCCACCGGAGCGGGACGGGCCGATATTGCTCGAGCCTATATCGTGGCCCGTGACAGCTTTAACTTGCCCAGTCTATGGGCGCAAATTGAAGCCCTCGATAACCAGGTGCCCAACCGTATCCAGTACTCGATGATGCTCGATCTGATGCGCTTGATACGTCGTGCCACGCGCTGGTTTGTGCGCCAGCACCTGGGCCTCTCGACCCAGGATGCCATCGAGTACTTCGCTCCCCGCTTGGCGCAGCTACAGGAAGGTATTGGTGAGCTGCTGAGCGGTGAAGAGCTCAGCGCTTGGAATAGCCGCCGTGACGAGCTCTTGGAGGCGGGTGTGCCGGAGGCCTTGGCGTCCACCGTGTCAGCCACTTCAAGCCTTTACGCCGGCCTGGGTATTATTCAGGCGGCGCGCCTGACCAATGAAAAACCCCAGCGGGTGGCGGAGGTGCTATACGAAATTGGCAGCCGCCTGGAATTGCCTTGGATGATTCAGCAGGTAACGCAGTTGGAAGTACGTGACGCCTGGCAAGCACAGGCGCGGGAAACCTTCCGTGACGATATTGAGCGTCAGCAGCTTGCGCTGACCACCAGCGTATTGAAACTCGATGCCGGTAGCCGCGATACCCAAGAGCGGGTGGCGCAGTGGCTGGATCAGCACGCTGACCTGCATCGTCGCTGGTGCCGTCTTATTGAAGAGGTGCGCGGTGGCAGTGAGGGTGGCTTTGCCCTCTTCGCCGTTGCGGTGCGCGAGCTGGTAGACCTTGCCGAGAGCGATAGCGAAGCGTAGACGCTTTTCCAGCCGTTCGTGTCATCAACACCGCACCCCGTGCTTCTCGGGGTGCGGTGTTCTCGTTTTTGGTCAACCTGCCTGTGACAAACCTGTCTGCGATTGAGGTCGGGTTTGCGCTATACTATGCGCCGCCCGCTAAGCCAACCGTTAAGCCGCTCTGGAGAGACGCTGAAAATGTATAACCTCGCCCGCTCGATCTTCTTCCGCGTTGATCCAGAAAAGTCCCACGGTATGGCGCTGGGCGCGTTGGATGCACTGCATCGTGTCGGTGGGGTAACGCGGCTATTTGGTAAGCCGGTAAACGATCCCGTCGAGCTGATGGGGCTGCGGTTTGCCAACCGTGTGGGGTTAGCCGCCGGGTTAGACAAGAACGCTGACCATCTGGATGCTCTGGGCGCGCTGGGCTTTGGCTTTGTCGAAGTAGGCACCGTCACGCCCAAGCCGCAGCCGGGCAACCCCAAGCCCCGGCTGTTTCGCTTAGCGCAGCATGAAGCGATCATCAACCGCTTTGGCTTTAACAATAAGGGGGTTGAGCACCTGATTCAGCAGGTCAAACAGCGCCACTACGGCGGCATTGTGGGCATCAATATCGGTAAAAACCTGACGACTTCGGTAGAGCAGGCGTTGGATGACTACCTGTTGTGTTTAGACGCGGTACACCCTTATGCGGACTACATTGCTGTGAATGTCTCTTCACCCAATACCCCAGGGCTGCGCAGCCTACAGTTTGGCGAACAGTTGGATGCGCTATTGGGGCCGATTCGAGTACGCGCCACAGAGCTCAATGGCCAAACGGGCCGCAACGTACCATTGCTGATTAAGATTGCCCCGGATATGAGCGCTGAAGAAGTCGCCTTAATGGCGGCAAGTATCGAGCGCAACGCCCTTGATGGCGTGATTGCCACCAATACCACGGTTTCCCGTGAGGCCGTGCAGGGCGATCCCCAAGCGGATGAGGCCGGCGGGCTCTCTGGGAAACCGGTCTTTGAGGCATCCAATCGTGTTATTCGCCAACTGCGTGAGCAACTCCCCCGGCTTCCGATTATTGGCGTAGGGGGTATCGATAGTGCCGCTGCCGCGCAGGCCAAAATTGCCGCTGGAGCAGATTTAGTACAGCTCTATTCAGGCTTGATCTACCAAGGCCCGAAGCTGGTGGGGGAGTGCGCCAGAGCGTTAAAGGCTTTAACGACTGAAACGCCAGCCGCTGGGACGCCAGCCGCTGGATCGCCAGGCGATAAAAAGCCCACCGATTAAGTGGGCTCACTTGAAACCTTCGTTCAGACGTAAAGAAAAATAAAACGTTAAGTCATGACCATGGGATTTTTATGGATACCGGAGATGCCGGTCATTCCATCCCACTGGTCGCCGCGACCTTCACGCCAACCGCTCATCCAGTATTCGCGTAAATTGATATCTTGACTGGGACAATCATCACGAGAACGACCCGATACACCCGCTTTGTAGCCGTGGACATAAGCCCGCTGGAAGCGATCACGTTTTTGCCGTTTCATTGGCTAACCTCTTTTCACGAAAGCCTTTGATAAGAAATAGGATATTGTCGAATCTATCTGCCTATACATGTCCGAAAATATCCATTATTCCGAGAGCTTGCTTCAAGAGCGAGTCGCCGCATCAACTCAAATGTCTAGCGCTCACGAGCTGAACGGGTCGAGCGGCGATCTCATTCGTATCATAAGCCGAGTCTTATATCGGCCCTGACAGGTAACGCATGCGTTTTTCAGTAGCTACTCTCTTATTGTTAGACCATGATGGGGTCATCTGTCGACTACCAATTTGTCATAAAACGTAAACTCATTTGTTATATACAGGAATATCGCGCTTTTCAGCGCCGCTATTATCATGATCGAGTCGAACCAAACCGCTCCGCTAAATTTGCTCGCCACCTGCCCCAAAGGCATTGAAGGCCTGCTCCACGATGAACTCATAGCGCTGGGCGCCACGCCGGGCAAAACCACGGTGTCTGGGGTGTACTTCACTGCCAGTCAGGCCATTGCCTACCGCGTATGCCTATGGTCACGATTAGCTAACCGGGTGATTTTGACCCTGGTGCGCGAATCGATGATCGATACCGCCGAGCAGGTGCGCGATGTTGTCGCACGCCTTGCCTGGACGCAGCACTTGGCACCAGGTAACACCCTAGCGGTGGATTTCCACGGCCGCAGCGAACAGATTCGCCACACCCGCTTTGGCGCGCAAACCGTTAAAGACGGTGTGGTTGATGCGCTGCAGTTGGCCGGGCAGGAGCGCCCCAATGTAGATACCAAAACCCCGGATCTGCGCATCTACGCACATTTGCACCGCATGAACTTGACCATTGGGCTGGATCTCTCTGGGGAAAGCCTGCACCGCCGAGGCTATCGCCGGGATGTGGGCCACGCGCCGCTAAAAGAGAACTTGGCCGCTGCACTGTTAGTGCGTGCGGGTTGGCCAGAGCGCTTAAAGGCGGGAGAGCCGTTGATTGATCCGCTGTGCGGCGCAGGCACGCTGCTCATTGAAGCCGCCATGATGGCCGCCGACCAAGCGCCAAACCTGAACCGCGAACGGTTCGGTTTTCACGGCTGGGCAGGGCACGATGACGAGGCGTGGCGGGAGCAGAAACGCGAAGCCGAAGCGCGCGCGTCGATTGGCCGTAAGCGCTGCAAAGCCCAGCTATTAGGCTTCGACCAGAGCCCGGCGGCGCTCAATGCGGCGAAAGCCAATGCCATGCGCGCAGGCATTCCAGCCTTGATTACCCTGCATGGGCAGAGCCTTGCCCAACTTACTCGGCCCGAAACACTCACCGCCGAACGTGGCCTGCTGATCACCAACCCTCCTTACGGCGAGCGCCTGGGCGAGCTGCCTGAGCTGGTACGTCTCTACGCCCAGCTGGGTGAGAAAGCCAAAGCGCTATTCCCCGGCTGGACGCTGGCAGTATTTACCGGTAATCCAGATCTCGGCCACCGACTGGCTATGCGCGCGCACAAGCAGTACGCGCTCAAAAACGGTGCCTTGGATGCCAAGCTGCTGCTTATGGAGGTGGGGGGCGCCGAGCACCTGCCTGCCGTTAGCGATACAAAGCCTGTTCAGAGCGAGAGCGGTGCAGTGGCGGCGCCTAGTGAAGAGGTTAGCGAAGAGCACACGGCTCATAAAAACCAAGACAATGCCCAAATGTTTGCCAATCGGCTGATCAAAAATCAGAAGCGGCTGAAGAAGTGGCTGAAGCAGAGCGGTGAAACCAGCTATCGCATCTATGACGCCGATATGCCTGAGTATGCCCTGGCGGTGGATCGCTACGGTGATCGCGTGCATGTGCAGGAGTATGCTGCGCCCAGTTCAGTCAATCCGGCTCAGGCGCAAAAGCGCTTATACGATGCCCTGGAGGTTATGCCCGAGGCGCTCAATGTTGACGCCAGCAAGATCTATATCAAACGCCGCGAACGCCAAACCGGTAGCGCTCAGTATCAAAAGCGTGCCGCTAGTGGCGAGCGTTTTGAGGTGCAGGAGGGTGAGGCGCGGCTTTGGGTCAATCTGCGTGATTACCTGGACACTGGGCTGTTTCTTGACCACCGCCCGGTACGACGGATGCTGGGCGAAATGGCCCGCGGAAAGCGCTTTTTGAACCTGTTCTGCTACACCGCTACGGCAACGGTGCAGGCGGCGTTAGGCGGCGCTAGCGACAGCGTCAGCGTAGACATGTCCAATACCTACCTGGAGTGGGCGAAAGATAACTTTGCGCTTAATAAGCTGGATACCCGCTTGCATCGTGTGGTGCGGGACGACTGTTTCCGCTGGCTGGAGACTGCCAACGCCGAGTTCGATTTGATCTTTATGGATCCACCGACGTTCTCTAACTCCAAGAAAATGCGCGACACCCTCGACGTACAGCGTGATCATCCGCGGCTTGTGGAGCTGGCGATGGCTCGTTTGGCGCCTGGAGGCACGTTAGTGTTTTCTAATAACCAGCGGCGCTTTAAACTGGATGAAGCACTCAGCGAGCGCTACGCCGTTGAGGATATCACCGGGCGCAGTTTCGACCCCGATTTCCAGCGGCGCACGAACCTGCACCATGTGTTTTTACTTCGTCATAAGGCGCCATAAGAGAGCTCTTGCATGATTCACCTATCGCTTTATACAACGTTGGGCTGCCACCTGTGCAGCCAATTAGAAGCGCTGGTGACCGCACTGACGAATCAAGAGGTGTGGCTGCACCATATCGAGATTAGTGACGACGAAGCGCTGGTTGAACGCTACGGTGTGCGGATACCGGTGATCGTGGATAGTGAAGGCAATGAGCTGGATTGTGGCTTTGAGTTGGAGCGTTTAAGCGCCTGGTTGCGCGAGCGCGGCTGGCTGGATGAAGCGGCGCTGGCAGGGTTGACTGCGCTACCCGACACTACGCCGCCTAAAGGCGCCCATAAGCGCGATGGGCGACGTTTTCTGGGTTAAAAACCGGGGAGAGTGAGGCGCCTAAAGCACATCCAGCAGTGAGAGCTGGCGCATGGCTTCCTGGCCTTCTGGCGTATGGTCGGCCACTTCCAGTACCTTGCGAAAACCCCGTGAGGACTGGATAGTGGCCTCATCCTCCAGCCACATATGGGCTTGATCCAGCGTATCGGCTAGCTGGTGTTTCAGGCCCCCAAACTGGGTGCCGATTTGGCCCCAGGCGCGGCTGAAAATCCAGTCACCAAACATATCCTGGTGAATATGAACCAACACATAGTCATGGTTGGTTTCCCAGCGTACGATCACAACACTCTCCTTACTTAGCCTTTAAAAAATAGCCTTTAAACACGCCTGCCCATCAAGCCGTCGCGGGCGCATTGTAAAGCCCGGATACCAAAACGCCTATGAAACTTGTCGTCGACGCCAATATCCCCGCTGCCGAACGCTGTTTCGGCCATTTCGGTTCGCTCACCCGTGTGCCTGGGCGGGAGATAAATTCCTCCCACCTGCAGGATGCGGATGCGCTCATCGTTCGCTCGATTACCCAGGTCAACGATAAACTGATTGCTGATAGCCCTGTGCGCTTTATTGGTACTTGTACCATCGGCACGGATCACATCGATCACGCTGCCCTTGCCCCGCGCGATGTTGCCTTCGCCAGTGCGCCAGGCTGCAACGCCGAAGCGGTGGTTGATTATGTACTGAGCAGCCTGCTTACGCTTGCAGAACGCGATGGTTGGTTATTGAGCGAGCGCACAGTGGGCGTTGTGGGGGTGGGTAATGTAGGCAGCCGACTCCAGGCGCGATTAACCGCCATGGGCGTGGCAACGCTGGTCTGTGACCCGCCCCGGGAAGCTATAGAGTGTGCAGAAGAGGAGCGTGAGGAGGGCTTTCACTGCTTAGACGCCCTGATCGAGCGCTGCGACGTGCTCTGCTTGCATACACCACTAACCCGTGAAGGCCCCCACGCGACGTACCAGCTCCTTAATGCACAGCGCATCGAGGAGCTGGCACCCGGCAGCGTGCTGTTGAATGCCGGGCGGGGCGACTGTGTGGACGGCCTGGCCCTGCGCAGCCGCCTCGCGGGAAAGGGTGACATCAGTGCGATACTGGACGTGTGGGAAGAGGAGCCCGGGATCGACGCCGGCTTGCGTGATCTGGTCTCTTTAGCCACGCCACATATTGCTGGGCATAGCCTGGACGGCAAGCTACGCGGCACCTGGATGATTCAGCAGGCGCTGGCCCGCCACTGGAACCAGCCCAGCGAGTTGACGTTTGCTGATATTTGCCCACCACCCGCCCTCGCGTCGCTGCATTTGCAGCACGCACTCCCCCCAGAAGACGCCTTGCGGCTCTGTATGCGAGCGGTATATGACGTGCGCCGCGACCACGATGCGCTACAGCGTCAAACGCTAAATCACGGCATGCGCAAAGGCTTTGATGACTGCCGCGCCAACTATCCGCTACGGCGTGAATTTGCCACGCTCAACGTGCAGCTTTCAGGGAAGGCGTTAGCGCTAGCAGGTATATTGCGTGGGGCAGGGTTTATTGTGACGGGAGGTAATCAGTAATCCATTGCGGCTTCGTCTTCACTCCAGAGCAGCGTGTGCTGTGCAGCGTTAGAATTGGTCGTAATGGCCTCCAATGGCGAAGATGTAAATAGACGTGTCGTCGAACCGGTATATCAAGCGGTCTTGCTGCGATATTCGCCTAGACCATAAGCCTGTCAGGTTATGTTTAAGGGGCTCAGGTTTGCCGATGCCTGTTGAGGGATCTTCTGATCGGAGCATCTCTTTTAGCACTCTGCAAAGCGCCTTGTGCAGCTTTTTATCCGTCTCGCGCATCTTTTCATACGCTTCCCAAGTACGCCCCTCAAATACCAGTGATCTCATTCATCTGCTCATCAGTAGGGGTGTAACCTTGGCCTTGGTTGTGCGTATTAAGGGATGCGGCAATTTGTTGCATCAGATCCTGGCTCTGAAGAACATGTAGCGTTTCTTGCTCTCTTTCCCAGTCTTCAGCACTCATCACCATAAATGCTTCCCCGGCCCTGCGAGTGACCTTGAGTGTCTCGTGTCGGCTAACGACTTCTTCAACAACACTTTTTAGGTTATCTCTAAACTTATTGACACTAATGGTGTCCATGACGCCACCTTTATGTACGGTATCTCCGTACGATTATAGAGTGAGTACTCTCATAAAGCCAAGTACGGCAACGTTTTTCAGCGTTCCAGGTTCTTTCTATCAAGCACGCCGCCCCGAGGCAGAGCGGGGCGGCTTATGAGGTAGCACTTACTGACGATAAGCGGCTTCTTTCAGTGCGCGAATACGCTCATCCAACGGCGGATGGCTGGCAAATAGCTTTTCCACCAGCGAACGCGTTTGGCCTTTGGTGATGGCCATGGCGCGCAGCGTATCCGGCATTTGATCGGGCATTTCGGTCTCGGTTTTCAGGCGCGCCAGGGCACTCACCATGGCATTGGTGCCTGCTAAGCGCGCACCTGCTTCGTCTGCGCGGTATTCGCGGTAGCGGGAGAACCAGGCAACGATTGCCGAGGCCAAAAGCCCAAACACAATCTCAGCGACCATGACCACCGCGAAGTAGCCCATAAAGCCCAGGCCACCGCCGCCTTCACTGCGGCTGCGTAGGAAGTTATCCACTAGGTGCGCCACTACCCGGGCAAAGAACATCACAAAGGTGTTCACCACGCCCTGAATAAGTGCCAGGGTGACCATATCGCCGTTAGCGACGTGACCAATTTCGTGGGCCAGTACCGCACGGACTTCCTCCGGGCGCATACGGTTGAGTAAACCTGCCGAAACGGCTACCAGTGCATCATCCTTGTTCCAACCGGTGGCAAAAGCGTTGGACTGCTGAGCCGGGAAAATACCCACTTCCGGGGTTTTAATACCCCCCTCTCGAGAGAGCTCAGCGACCGTGTCCAGCAGCCACTGTTCGGTGGAGTTGGAGGGCGTCTCAATAATCACCGTGCCGGTACTGCGCTTAGCCATCCATTTGGAGATAAACAGCGAGACGATGGAGCCCGCCATGCCGAAGATAAAGCAGAAGATCAGTAGGCTGGTGAAGTTGATGCCCTGGCCGCGCAGGTAGCCTTCAACGCCTAGCAGGCGCAGGGTAATGCTGGCCACCAGCAAGACCGCTATATTGGTGCCTAAAAACAGCAGAATTCGCATCATGGTGCAGGTTCTCCCCTAAGGTTCATCGAAGCATTACTAGATTAATGGCTTAGATACGTACTGTTCATGGCAGTTTCAAGTCATGGTCGTGGCAATGGAATGTTTTATTTGCCAGAGCTACTGCCGGTAGCGCGACAAGAAATTGGCAAAGCGATCAAGTGCATCACCTAATTGGTCGGCCCAGGGCAGCGTTACGATGCGCACGTGATCCGGTTCGGGCCAGTTAAAGGCGGTGCCCTGTACCAGCAGTATTTTTTCCTGCAGTAGTAGATCCAGCACCATCTGCTGGTCGTCTTTAATATTGAACACTTTAGGGTCGAGACGCGGAAACGCGTAGAGCGCGCCTTTGGGTTTCACGCAGGAGACCCCGGGAATAGCGTTCAGCTTCTCCACGGTAATATCGCGCTGGGCCAGTAGTCGCCCGCCGGGCAGGATCAGATCATTGATCGACTGATAGCCCCCCAGCGCGGTTTGAATCGCGTGCTGGGCGGGTACGTTGGCACATAGCCGCATAGAGGCCAGCATATTGAGCCCCTGGATGTAGTCCTGGGCGTTTAACTTGGCCAGGGTGCCGGAGATAATCATCCATCCTGAGCGGAACCCCGCACAGCGATAGCTCTTAGAGAGCCCGTTCATGGTGATCACCAGCTGATCCTCGTCCGCCAGTGCACCGGTGGCGGTGTGTTCGACGCCGTCATACAGAATTTTGTCGTAGATTTCGTCAGAGAACACCACCAGGTTGTGCTGCTTAGCGATCGCCAGCACCTCTTTCACTACGGCAGGCGGATACACCGCGCCTGTGGGGTTGTTTGGGTTAATCAGCACAATGGCGCGGGTGTGGCTGGTGATCTTGGCGCGAATATCCGCCATGTCGGGCGTCCAGTCCGCCTGCTCGTCGCACAGGTAGTGCACCGCGTGGCCACCGGAAAGGTGGGCGGCGGCGGTCCAGAGCGGGTAGTCTGGCGCCGGAATCAGCACTTCATCGCCGTCGTTGAGCAGCGCCTGCATGGCCATGACAATCAGTTCAGAGACGCCGTTGCCGATAAAGATATCTTCTATACCCACGCCGGGAATCTGTTTGCGCTGGCACTCCTGCATAATCGCTTTACGGGCAGAGTAGAGGCCCTTAGAGTCGCAGTAGCCCTGGGCGGTGGGCAGATTACGCATCACATCCTGAAGAATCTCTTCCGGCGCCTCAAAACCAAAGGGCGCAGGGTTGCCAATGTTTAGCTTGAGGATTCGCTGACCTTCCTCTTCCAGGCGCTTGGCCTGGTCGAGTACCGGGCCGCGAATGTCGTAGCAGACGTTGTGCAGCTTATGAGATTTTTTTAACGGTTGTGGTTCGTGCGACTGCGGGGTATCCATGAGGTGTCTGTCCAAAAGTAGCTAGAGGCCCAAAAGTGTCCAAAAAGCATGAGTGTCTAAAAACAGCGCCTACAAGCCATCGTCGGCTATAGAGCTATTGGGTCATTATGCGTCGGAAAGTGCTTGATTGTCTTCGTCGTTTTGCACGGGCGGCGGAGGAATGTCTGCCGGGGTTTCAAGCGTTAGCCTGCCCAGCTTGCCATCACGCAGTTCGTGAAGCAGTACCTCTGCACCGCGGTGCAGATCAATGGCGCCGCCGGGACGCAGGCCGCCTCGGCGGGCAGCGATATCTTTTAAGATGGCGTTACCGTCGAAGCCAGCAATAGCTAAAAAATCGGGTTTTTTCGGGCCATCTGCATCAATGTCGTGGGGGATGTCCGGCGCGGCGTAGGGCGGCAGCTCTTTGAGCTTATAACGCTCGGTGAGCGCTTCGGGGTAGCGTTTGGCCAGCTCTGCGCTGGTAACAATCGCTACATCGGCGTACTCGATAGCAGTATCACGAATGGCGCCAGTGGCCGCAAGACGATAGGCGCTAGCTTGATCTTCAATTTTCGGCCAAAGCACGCCAGGCGTGTCGGTAAGCTCCACTCGCCCATCGATACGTACCTTCTGCTGGCGCTTGGTCACCGCTGGCTCGTTGCCGGTTTTGGCGATTTTTCGCCCCGCCAAACCGTTAATCAGCGTGGATTTTCCGACATTCGGTATCCCCATCACCATCACGCGTACATCCCGATCAGCGCGCACGGCACCCGCCAGCTCATGGCACAGCTTGGGAATTTTCTTTAGCTCGCGGGTGTTGGTGGTAGTGACGGCCAGGGCCCGCATGTTCTCTTGAGCATCAAAAAAGGCTACCCATTCTGCCGTGCGCTCCGGATCTGCAAGATCGGCGCGGGAGAGAATTTTCAACACCGGCTTGTGGCGAGTTAGCTCGGCCAGCATCGGATTGGCGCTGGAGTAGGGCAGACGTGCGTCGAGTACCTCGATGACGACGTCAATTTCAGGCAGCACCTCCGCAATCTGGCGGCGGGCCTTGTTCATATGTCCGGGGAACCAGCCGAGCATCGGTCTCTCCTACAAGTACAAAAAAAGCGGGCTGCTATTGTAGCACCCGCCTTGCTGGTTTCCTTGCGAGGATTTAGCGCTGCTTACTCGTCGGGGTGAAATTCCAGTGATACCGAGTTAATGCAGTAGCGCAACCCGGTGGTCTCGGGCGGCCCATCGGGGAATACATGGCCCAAATGGGCGTCGCAGTGGGAGCAGACCACTTCGGTGCGCCGCATGCCATGGGTGGTATCGGCATGCTCCTCCACACAGCGGGTACCCAAAGGCCGGTCAAAACTTGGCCAACCGCAGCCAGCGTCAAACTTATGCTCGTTCTCAAACAGTGGCGCATGGCAGCAGACACAGTGGTAAATACCCTGAGCATCGCTGACCTGATAGTCACCAGTGAACGGGCGTTCAGTCCCTTTCTCACGGGCTACGCGGTACTGCTCGGGGGTTAGCTGCTGTTGCCACTCGTCAGGGGATTTTTCTATTTTCGCCATGGGGGTCTCCTCTCCCTCTGGTTTGCCACTCTTCAGAGGCTATAGTAAGCAGACTAGCTTAACACTCACCGGAGTGACAGCCAGCCGCCTTAACAAGTTCAGCCGGCTGAAAACGGCGAGGAGAAATGTTACACGCTAGCTGCGCCGCCGTTACTGCGCGGGTCGTGGGCGCTCTCTATTAACCCATCGGGATGGTGCACAATCCCGCCTGCATGCCCCATGGTGTCACTGAACGCCTCAGGCAGCACTTCCACATCGTGACCTGCTGTGGCCAGGGCCGTCACCAAGGCGTCATCAAAGCGGTTCTCAAGTTTTAGGTTAGTACTGGTTTCGCCCCAGGTACGACCCAATAGCCAGCGCGGCGCGGTGACCGCCTGCTGGAGCGGCATGCCGTGCAGCGCGTAGCGTGAAAATACAGCCGCCTGGGTTTGCGGCTGGCCTTCACCGCCCATAGTGCCGTAGACCATGGTGCGGCCATCGTTAAACCTGGCAAGCGCTGGGTTCAACGTGTGGAAGGGTTTGCGGCCGGGGGCTAAGCCGCGCAGGTCGTCAGGATTAAGCGAAAAGCTGATACCGCGGTTTTGCCACAGCACACCGCTTTCCGGTAACACCACGCCGCTGCCAAACTCCCAGTAGATGCTCTGAATAAAGCTTACCGAACGCCCTTCGCTATCCACAGTGCCCATCCAGATGGTATCACCCGGTGCAGGCTCGTGGGGCCAGGGTAGGGCGCGCTGAGGGTCGATGTGAGCCGCCTCCCGGCCAATGCTCTCTTCGCTAAGTAAGCCCTGCAGCGGTGTAGGTAAGCGACCGGGGTCAGTGACGTTTTGGTCGCGCAGAATAAAGGCGCGCTTGGTTGATTCAATCAGCCCGTGCAGGTGCTCAAAGCCGTTTGGCTCGGTGGCCTTTAGTCGTTCGTAGATGCCCAAAATCATTAGTGATGCCATGCCTTGGGTCGGTGCGGGTAGGTTATACAGCGTGGCATCCTGCAGCGTTACTTCCAATGGCTTGACTTGCTGGGCGCGGTAGGCGTGGAAGTCTGCCAGACGCAGTGGGCTGCCTACCGCCTCTAAATCCCGCGCCATGCTGGTGGCCAGTTCGCCGCGGTAGAAGTCATCCAAGCCCGCATCCGCCAGACGCTTAAGGGTCGCGGCCAGGCGCGGCTGGCGTAGCCGTTCGCCTTCATGGGGCACCTGGCCGTTAAGTAGCAGGGCCTCAGTAAAACCAGGGCTCAGGGATAGACGCTCAAGGTGTTTGGCGGTGAGGGCTTCCTGGCTTTGCGTGACGGCGACACCCGTGTCGGCATGGTGAATGGCATCGGCCAGCAGCGTTGTGAGAGGCAGGGGAGTCCCCCATCCTGATGCCACCTTTAACGCCTCATGCCAGCCACTAATGGTGCCGGCCATGGTCAGGGCAGCTTTTGGGCCACGCTCGGGGATTTGCGTTTCCCCGGCGTAGAAGTTTGCATCCGCTAAGCCTGCTGCAGGGCCGCAGGCATCTATGGCAATAGGGGCTTTGCCCGGCTCATGAATCAACCAGAAGCCATCGCCGCCGAGGGCATTCATGTGCGGATAAACCACCGCAATGGCGGCGGCCGCAGCGACCATGGCTTCCACCGCATTGCCCCCCTGTTTAAGCACATCGCGCCCGGCGCTGGCGGCAAGATGGTGAGGGGCGACACAACTGCCGCCGTAACTGCGTTGGGTGTGGAGCATGACGAGTATCCTTTGTTATTAATAAAAATTATCGGGTAAATGGTTACCAACCAATCGCGTTCGGCAGCCACGTGGCAATACTGGGGAAGATAAAGACCAGTGCCACGGCGATAAACTGTAAGCCGATAAATGGCAGGGCACCTTTGTAAATGTCGAGGGTGGTGACCTCTTTAGGGGCCACTCCCTTGAGGAAGAACAGTGACCAGCCAAAGGGAGGGGTAAGAAACGAGGTTTGCAGCACCAGCCCCACCAAAATACCCAGCCACACCATATCAACGCCCATCTGGACAAAGAACGGCAGAAATAGTGGTAGGGCAATATAGCTAATTTCAATCCATTCCAGAAAGAAACCCAGCACAAACATCAGCAGTAGCATAAACAGCATCGCGCCGAGCTCGCCACCGGGCACCCAGTCGAACATTCGAGCCACCAAATGCTCGCCGCCCAAGCCGCGAAATGCCAAACCAAATACTTGGGCGCTGATCAGAATAAAGAACACCATTGCCGAGATCACCAGCGTAGCCTTGGCTACTTCTTTGAGTAGCGCAAAGGTTAACCGCCCCGAACAAGCGACAAATACCAATGCACCTAGCGCGCCCATGGCAGCGGCCTCGGTAGGGGCGGCAATACCACCGATAATCGACCCCAGCACTGCAAACACCAAACCCACAGGCGGGCCCACCACGGTGATTACCTTACGTATCAACTGACGACGACCCATGTTTGCACGCTCTTCAGCGGGTATCGGTGGCATCAGGTCGGGGTAGAGTTTGGCGATCACCAGAATGGCAATAATATATACCGCCGCCAGGGTCAGCCCAGGCACCATGGCCGCGGCGAACATCGTACCGACTGATTCGCCCAGAATTTCAGCCAGAAGAATCAGCACCAGGCTGGGCGGAATAATCTGCCCTAAGGTGCCGGACGCGCAAATCATCCCGGTGGCAAGCGTTTTGGGGTAGCCCCGGCGAAGCAGCGTCGGTAGCGTGAGCAGACCAAGGGTAACAATAGTGGCGCCGACAATGCCCGTCGCTGCGCCTAACAAAACGCCGACTAAAATGATTGCCACGCCCATGCCGCCAGAGAGGCCGCCGAACAGATGGCCGATCACGTCAATCAACTCTTCCGCCAACTTCGATTTCTCCAGCATCACCCCCATAAATACAAATAGCGGTATCGCCATAAAGGTATAGTTGGTTACTACCCCGTAGATACGCGACGGCAGCAGGTTAAATAGCATTGGCCCGAAGCCAATATAGCCGAAGAAAAAGGCGGTAGCGGCGATGCTGATGCCCACCGGGATGCCGATCAGCAGAAACACGAAAAAAGCCACGATCATGCCGATCGCTAGCCATTCATTGGGAGACATGCGTTATTCACCTCGTGTGGGCAGGGCAAACGCCTGACGTAGCGCGTGTGCCAACCCTTGCAGCGCGAGAAGGACAAAACCAAACGGAATAAAAGATTTGAGTAGCCAGCGGAGGGGCAGGCCGCCGGGGTTGGGCGATGCCTCTCCGCGGGCGTACGACTGAGCGATCCAGGGCAGCGTCAGCCAGGCGATATATAGCCCCATGAGTAGCAGTAATAGCCCGCCGATCACCTCGATCATTCGCTGGAGACCCGCGGGGAAGCGTTCGTAGAAAACATCCACGCGGACTTGCTCACCCATCAGCAGCAGATACGACATGCCAAAAAGAGCGATAGGAGAGATCAGGTGCCACTGCAGTTCCTGCAGCCATACCGCGCCAACGCTAAACGCATAGCGCATCAATACGTCACCAGCGACTAATCCGACTAAAACCACGCAAGTCCAGGCGGCGATCCAGCCAAATAGCCGAACCACCGCCTCAACTCCGTGGACAAACAGTGCCACGGCGCGCATATCAGACTCCGATAATGTCGTTTAGCCAGGCTCGCTCACTGGCACCTGCCCAGCGATCGTGGTTGGCTTTAAATGCCATGTAGCTATCGTGCACTTTACGCACCAATGGATCGGCGTCTGCTTCGCTCGAGAGCGTGTCCATTGTCGCTTCGCGCAGCGCATCGACAACCGCCGCGGGTAGCATGCTGGCAGTAACGCCTTCGTTCTCTACCAAATCGGTCATGGCTTCGCCGTTAACCGCTTCTGACCAAGTCACACTCTCTAGGCAGGCGGCCATACAGGCCGTTTTGATAATCATCTGCAGGTCTTCTGGCAGACTGTCCCAGTGGGTTTTCGAGATAAGCAGCTCACCCGTGGTGGAGGGCTCATGCCAGCCGGTGGTGTGGTAGAACTTGGCTGCGTTATGCAGCCCCATACGGCGATCTTGGAAGGGGCCCACAAACTCGGCTGCATCAATCACGCCACGCTCCAGCGCCGGGAAAATTTCGCCACCCGGCAGTACCCGGGCATCTACCCCTAGTGATGAGTAGACCTGGCCGGCCAAACCAGGAACCCGCATGCGCAGCCCGTTGAGCTGACTAATATCCTCGATCGGCTCGCGGAACCAGCCGGTCATTTGCACACCGGTGTTATTTAGCGGGAAGGCCACCATACCGTAGGGCTCGTAAACTTCGTGCCAAAGCTCCAGACCGCTGCCGTGATAAAGCCACGCCATATGGCCCATAAAGCTCATTCCAAAGGGCACGGTAGTGAAGTACTGGGCGGCAAAGGTGGTGCCTGACCAGAAGTAGCTATTGGCGGCGTTCATTTCGATGGTACCGCTCTGAACAGCTTCGAAACCTTCAAAGGCAGGGATCAATTCGCCGGATGAGAAGTGTTGAATGTTGAGTCGTCCGCCGGACATGGCGTTAATTTTGGAGATCACATCAGTGGGGCTGCCAGGGCCTTCCACATAAAAGGGCGAGCCTGGCGGATAAGCATTGGTCATGCGCCAATTAAAACGCTCGGCAGACTGCGCACGGGCAATTGATGGGGCGCCTAATACCAAGCCAGCCGTGGAGGAGACCGCGGCTGTGGTCAGAAACTTACGTCGGGATAAGGACATATCACACCTCGTTAAGGGGGAAGTGGGGCAGCAAAGGAACACAATGACGTAGCAAGGGGTGTGCCATAAAAATCGATTTTTTTATAAATAAAAGATTTTGAAGGGTTTTGTAGGTTGCGGAATGCGAGGGTAAGTGCAAGAAAAATAACCGCTTGCACCGATATGGCGCCTAATTCGTGCGCATAGCACTTTCAGCGTGCACGTTGTTTGCTTTTGGCCCTTTCGGTTTTGGGGGCTTTATATAAAGCTGCGCGTGTAGGTGATTGAAAGAGGGGCAGTTAGCTTAGAGGCGGCAGAGTGCTTGACAGCTCAATGAGGTCTGAGTAACATACGCGCCACCTCGACGAGGCAATGAAACGTCCCATTCGTCTAGTGGTCTAGGACACCGCCCTTTCACGGCGGTAACAGGGGTTCGAACCCCCTATGGGACGCCACTTATTTTTGAGGCTACGCCTTTAAGGATAAGAGGTCGTCAGGGTTATCGGAATGCGGGAATAGCTCAGTGGTAGAGCATCGCCTTGCCAAGGCGAGGGTCGGGAGTTCGAATCTCCTTTCCCGCTCCACACGTCCCATTCGTCTAGTGGTCTAGGACACCGCCCTTTCACGGCGGTAACAGGGGTTCGAACCCCCTATGGGACGCCACTTCCGATAGTCAGAACGTTGCATAGCAAGAGTTCTATAAGCGGGAATAGCTCAGTGGTAGAGCATCGCCTTGCCAAGGCGAGGGTCGGGAGTTCGAATCTCCTTTCCCGCTCCAGATTTAGCAGTGCAGTATAGGGACGGTAGGCGAGGGTCGGGAGCTGGAACGCCAGCCCGGTCGAATCTCCTTTCCCGCTCCAGTTTCGATATACAGTCCCATTCGTCTAGTGGCCTAGGACACCGCCCTTTCACGGCGGTAACAGGGGTTCGAACCCCCTATGGGACGCCATCTAGTTTTATATGCAGTTCTGTTTACGTTGCGGGAATAGCTCAGTGGTAGAGCATCGCCTTGCCAAGGCGAGGGTCGGGAGTTCGAATCTCCTTTCCCGCTCCATGTAAACACTCACACTACCTCTTGTCTTAGATTGTCCTTATCGCCTCTTTTGTGCGAGATTTTTCGTGTCTTTTGATATTCGATAGGTGTCATACACGGCGCCCAAGTTGCTTAACTTGGGCGCCGTAGTGGTGCGGCTAACGGGCAAGCTTAATAGGTTGCTTGGCTATCCAGCGTGAAGTGGCTGACGACGTTGTTAAGCGACTGTGAGCGCTTGGTGAGGTCATGCGCAGAATCCGCTGTTTGCTGAACCATGGACGCATTGTCCTGCGTTGCTCGATCTAGCTGAGAAATCGCGATGTTAATTTGCTCAATGCCGCGGGTTTGTTCATGGGTTGCTGCAGTAATATCAGCAAACAGGTCGTTGACACGCTGGATTTGCTGATCAATTTTCTGCATTCGCTCTTTGGCCGTGCCTACCAGTCTAGCGCCATTACTAACCTGTGCGTTCGAGGTGTCGATTAGCGTTTTGATTTCCTGAGCAGCGCTCGCCGAGCGGTTAGCCAACTGGCGCACTTCGCCTGCGACAACGGCAAAGCCACGCCCATGTTCACCTGCCCGGGCGGCTTCTACGGACGCATTAAGTGCCAAAATATTGGTTTGGAATGCAATGCCGTCAATGAGTGTGACGATCTCAGCAATTTTGGCTGCTTCTGCGTTAATTTCCTGCATGGAAATTACCGCTTCACCAATCGCTTGCTGACCCGACTGGGATATTTCGCCTGCATCGTGTACCAATTCTTTGGCTTGCTCTACGCTATCGGCATTTTGGCGGACTGTAGCTGTCACTTCTTCCATGCTGGAAGAGGTTTGTTGCAGCGCAGCTGCTTGTTGCTCCGTGCGTGAAGAAAGCTCCTGGTTGCCTAAGGAAATTTCACCGGCGTTATTGTCAACAGCGCTGCTGGTGGCCTGAATCTCCTGCATGGTTTCGCGTAGCTTGTCGCGCATTACTTGAATATCGTGCAGCAAGCTACTGGTGTCATTTTGGTGGAGGGTGACTGGCGCGGATAAGTCGCCCTGAGCAATACGGCCGACGACGTCCGCAGCATAGCTAGGCTCGCCGCCTAAACGGCGCAAAATTAAAGACACCATGCTCCAGAAAGCAAGGGTGACTAATATGCCCGCCACAATGCCGACTATCACTGTTTCAAGCAGCTCGCTCAGAATAGCGCTGCTAACATCGCCCATAAAAACCCCGCTGGCGATATAGACATCCCAGGGGGTGTAAGCTTCTGAGTAAGTGCGCACTAAAGGCATTGCATCGTTGCCCCGCGCAAAATTAGAGTAGTAATCAGTAATGCCACTGCCTGAACTGCGCGTGTTATCCAGTATGCTGCGAAAAATAAGCTGACCTTCTGGGTCTGTAACCTGGGATACGTCTTCCCCGTATGGGCGACGGGGGTGGGCGAGCATTTTAAGGTCACCGCTAAACGCAAATAGATAATTGTCTTCTTCACCGAAACGCACATCGCGAATGGTGTCAAAAGCGAGGGTTTTAGCTTCACCCAGCGTGATATCACCCTGCTGAGCCAGCATGTCAAAGTGTTCCATGGTAGAAACGGCGATATCCACGGCGGTGACCATGCGTTGCTCGCGTTCGGTGTACAGCAAGGCACGACTTTGCCATGCATTAACGACAATCATGACCGCAAGGATCAGCCAGAGCACAATAACGCCAAGCAGGCGCTGACGGCGTAGTGGTAGGGCGGCTAGGCCTTTCTTGGCTTGGGTTGAAGCGGCCGAACGTGGAGTGGTTAAAGCCATTGGGGGGTGAGTAGTGGTGGCGTTCATTATGTGTATAGTTCTCTTGTGTGTTTTCTTGATTCCCTTGTATGCCAAGCGGTGATTATCCCTACATAGCATGGAGGTAATACTAAAGTATTAGTCAGTGGGCTTCTGCCCTAAAAGCGTGGCGAAGTGTCATTTAATGTATACATGGCTATATATCCATAGCGCGCTAGCTTGAAAAACATACGATTGCCCCGATATCCATCCTTCTAATGCACTTTTCCGTGCTTCTTATTTTTTGCTGACAGGACATATTTATGGCCGAACCGGCATTGTCGATCCGTGGCCTTACCAAGGTGTATGGCAACGGCTTTCAGGCGCTTAAAGGTATTGATTTAGACGTCCAGCAGGGCGATTTTTTTGCTCTTTTAGGGCCCAATGGCGCCGGTAAATCCACCACCTTGGGCGTTGTCTGTTCGCTGGTGCAAAAAACGGCGGGGAAGGTCTCCATTTTTGGCATCGATGTGGATAAAGACTTCGCCAAAGCCAAGTACCAGTTGGGTGTCGTTCCTCAAGAGTTCAACTTCAATCAGTTCGAGAAAGTGCTTGATATCGTGCTGGCTCAGGCAGGTTATTACGGTATGACCAGTCGCGAGGCTTTACCCCGCGCCAAGCAGTTGCTGACCGACCTTGGCCTGTGGGAAAAACGCAACGGCAGCGCGCGGATGCTTTCGGGTGGAATGAAGCGCCGCCTGATGATCGCCAGGGCGCTTATGCATCGCCCCAAATTGTTGATTCTGGATGAGCCAACCGCCGGGGTGGATATTGAGCTAAGGCGCAGTATGTGGGAGTACATGCGGCGCATTAACCAAGACGAAGGCACCACGATTATTCTCACCACTCACTACCTGGAAGAGGCTGAGAGCCTGTGCCGTAATGTGGCGATTATTAATAACGGCGACATCGTGCGTAATACCAGCGTGCGAGAATTACTGGCTGAGCTCGATACCGAGACATTCCTAATCGATTTGGCTGCGCCCGTTTCAGAAGTACCTAACATTGAAGGCTTTGAACTGCGCCAGCTCGAACCTACACAACTTTCGTTAATGGTGCATCGCGGTCAGCGCTTAAATGATGTGTTCAGCGCGTTGAGCGAGCAGGGTGTTCAAGTGGTTTCCATGCGTAACCGTGCCAACCGCCTTGAAGAGATGTTTGTGTCGATGGTGGAAGGTAGTGGGCAAGGCGCGATTGATCAGCGCGAAGCGAGCCCCAGCGTTAAAAGCAAGGAGGCGCGCGCATGAATATGACACAAACGTTGATTGCACTGTGGACGTTAGTGCTTAAAGAAATCAAGCGCTTCACGCGGATTTGGCCGCAAACGCTGCTGCCGCCCTCCATTACCATGGCGATGTACTTCATCATTTTCGGTAATTTGATTGGTTCGCGGATTGGCGATATGGACGGCTTCAGCTACATGGACTTTATTGTTCCTGGGCTGATCATGATGTCAGTGATCACTAATAGTTACTCCAATGTGGCATCGAGTTTTTTCTCGAACAAGTTTCAGCGCTCCATTGAAGAGATGATGGTGTCGCCGATGCCCAATTGGGTGATTTTGTCCGGCTTTATATTAGGCGGTATGGCGCGAGGCTTGGGTGTGGGGCTAATTGTGACGGTGGTTTCGCTATTCTTTACCCGCTTAACCATGGAGCACCCACTACTCACAGTATTAGTTGTCGTGCTCACTTCTGCGTTGTTCTCTATTGGTGGTTTTATTAACGCCTTGCTGGCCAATAAGTTCGACGATATCTCCATCGTGCCGACCTTTATCCTTACCCCGCTGACGTATTTGGGCGGCGTGTTTTACTCGATCTCAATGCTGCCTGATTTCTGGCAGGGCGTTTCCATGCTCAATCCGATTTTGTACATGGTTAACGTCTTCCGCTACGGTTTTCTAGGCGTCTCGGATATTCCCGTCGGTTGGGCGCTCGCTGCTATTTTTGCCTTTATTATCGTGCTATTTGGTATAGCGTTGACGATGCTGGAGCGCGGTAAGGGAATCCGCAGCTAAACCCATGACCGCCAGATTGAGAATAATTAGGGAGTTTTGACGCCATGGCACATCGACCTGATACTTTAGAGCACGCGCCTTTAGGGCGTGATTCCGCCTACCCTGAGCAGTATGACGCAGGGCTGTTATATCCGATTCCCCGTGCGGCCAATCGCACACCTCTGGGGATAGAAGAGGGTGACTTGCCGTTTGTAGGCGAAGACGAGTGGCACGCCTTCGAAGTCTCCTGGTTGAACAGCCGTGGCAAGCCCATTGTGGCGGTAGCACGCTTTCGTTTGCCAGCCGCCTCACCCCACCTGATTGAGTCTAAGTCCTGGAAACTCTATCTCAACAGCTTCAATCAAACTCGTTTCTATAGTCGTGAGGACGTGATGAAAACCCTCGCCCACGACTTAGCCGCTGCAGCGGGTGCCGAGGTGAGCGTTGAGTTGTTTGATGTGGATTCCCCAGAACTTTCAGCACGGCCCCTGCCGGGGGAGTGCCTGGACGATTTAGATATCGCGGTAAGCGATTACACCCCTAGCAGCGCTCATCTAACGGCAGGGAAGGAGATTGTCGAGGAGACACTCTACTCGCACCTGCTGAAATCTAACTGCCCCGTTACTGGCCAGCCAGACTGGGGCAGCGTGCTGGTACGTTATAAAGGGCCTAAAATCGACCGCGAAGGGCTGCTGCGTTACCTCATTGGGTTTCGTCAGCATCAGGATTTTCACGAGCACTGCGTTGAGCACATTTTCAGCGATATTATGGCTCAGGCAAAACCCAGCCAATTACTGGTGCTGGCGCGCTATGTGCGTCGTGGCGGGTTAGATATCAGCCCTTGGCGCGCAACGCCTGGGTTAACGCCTCCCACGCCGCTGCGTCTAGCAAGGCAGTAAATGACTGCGCTACAGTAGCTACACACGATTGGACTTGGAGTCATTAATGGACGCACTCACGCTTCTGCACGAACGCAGCTCAATGGGCAAGTTGATGGAGCCCGCGCCCAGCGCAGAGCAGCTCAGCGCTATTTACCAGGCGGCTTTACGTGCGCCCGACCATAAAGAGCTGCGGCCCTGGCGCTTTATCGAGTTTAGCGGGGAAGGGCGTGAGCGCTTGGGCGAACTATTTGCTGAAGCAGAGTTTCAGGAAGACCCCAGTGCCAATGACGAAACGCTTAACTCTGCCCGCAAAAAGCCACTACGGGCACCGATGATTATTGCCGTGATCGCCAGAGTCACGCCAGAACTGGAAAAAGTGCCCAAAATGGAGCAGGTGATCTCTGCCGGATGTGCCGCTCATGGCATTCTGCTGGCGGCCCACGCCTTAGGATTGGGGGCTATGTGGCGCAGCGGCAAGTACGCTTTTGACCCCGTCGTGCGCAAAGGCTTAAGTTTGGACGAAGATGATGAAGTCGTCGCGTTTATCTACCTGGGTACCCTGGCGGGGCGCCACAAACCCGTGCCGCAGCATAGCGTTGCCGATTTTGTAGAGCGTTGGGATTAGTCATGAAAGTGTTGCGTCAACCTGGTGTGCCGCACCCACGTTTGCCGCTGCCGGTGGGACAGCCGGAAGACTTGGCTGCTTTTCAGCAGTGGCTGAGTGACGCCATCCCCATGGTGGGATCGCTGGGCATTAACGAGGTATCCCGCCAAGGTGATGCACTCACTTGGGAGCTATCATTACAGCCTAACCTTAACGACAAAGGCACCGGCTTCGGGGGCGCGCTCACAGCGCAAACAACGCTGCAAGGCTGGTGCTGGGCAACGTTATGGTTGCGTGAACAAGGCATCAACCGGGATGTCGTCGTGGCTGAGGCCACTCAGCGCTTTCTTGCGCCGGTAACAAGGGACTACCGCTTGGTATGCACCCCATCGGTACCGGAAGCTCCCGCCCAGCTTGCCCACACGCTCGCTGAGCGAGGAAAAGGACGCATAGCGCTAACCCAGCAGCTCTATTGTGGTGAAACACTCTGTTTGGAAGCAAATGGTAGTTACGCCGTTTTGGCGGCGCCTTAGCTGTAAGGCCTGAAAAGGCTTGCTATTTCGAGGCTTAGCCAATAGTATATGCGCCGTTCTGTCGCGAAAGGTTCAGCCTTTCAACAGCGCCAAAACGCGGAGGGGTGTCCGAGTGGTCGAAGGAGCACGCCTGGAAAGTGTGTAAGCCGCAAGGCTTCGAGGGTTCGAATCCCTCCCCCTCCGCCACAGAATTTTAAAGGCCGTCAAGCACTTAGCTCGACGGCCTTTTTCGTTTTTGGCTCTCAGGGACTAGCTTCGGGAATGCTCCAGGTCTAATTGCTTCTCAATTGCGTTGGAAATATCTGAGCCGTGGCTGCGAATTCACTTACCATAACGCTGTTGGATCATGATGATCGTCGCGTGGCCAACGTGGTTAGAGATCCAGTGCAGCGGTACTACTCCCAGGGAAAGCAGTTGGCTGATGAGAGTGTCCCGGCACTGGTGGGGCCGCGGTAGCGAACGCCGGTGTATTGCAGGTGGGTTCTCCAGAAGCGCTCGCGGATAGCGTTCTCGTAGAAGGGCGAGCTATTGGATCCAACTGGCGAGTTAGCCTCACTGCTCATCTATGGCGATATTGACCTTCTTTGGGGTTTCTTAGCTTATAGCTACAAAGATTCGATATTTATTCGCTGTTGGCTATAATGCTAATAATGAAGACGATCACCTACCGTAAAAGTGCGCTAAAGGTGCTGCAGCGAATGCCGCGGCCTGAGTCGAAGCGCATACAAGGTAAAATCAAGGCCTACGCGGAGAACCCTGAAAGCCAACGCAATAATGTGAAGGCGTTGAAGGGGAGCGATTATATTCGCCTGCGGGTAGGCGATTGGCGGGTGATCATCGACGAGCGTGGCGATGTGTTGGACATCATTAACATCGGTGCCCGTGGTGCTATCTATCAATAAAGCATCAGTAAAGCATCAATAACGCACCCGACAATGAACAGGAGGCTACATGAGCGTACCTCAGATTATTCAAACGCCCACTGGCGAGCGGCTGGTGGTACTGCCCGAGCAGGAGTACCACGCACTGCTTGCGCGGTTGGAAGACCAGGACGATATCGACGCTGCCAACGCGGTGATGGCTCGTAGGGAAGAGTCATTTCCCGAAGCGATTGTAGATGCGCTGCTCGACGGCGTGGCACCCGTGAAAGTGTACCGTGAATACCGTGGCCTGCGCGCAGGTGAACTGGCGGAAAAAGCAGGGATCAGCCAGGGGTACCTTTCTGAAATAGAGTCAGGAAAGAAGAGAGGCTCGTTGAGTGTGCTGACCCGCCTTGCTGCCGCGTTGAGTGTGGAGTTGAGTGACCTTGCATAAACGCCACAGAATTTAAAAGGCCGTCAAGCACTTAGCTCGACGGCCTTTTCGTTTTTGGCTCTCAGGGATTGTCTTGGAAAAAGTGAGGGAAGCTGTTTAAAAAGGCAATACGCCGCTGAAGCCGACACCGAGTACGGCAACGATAACAACAACGATAACGACGATAGTGGTAGTAGACATATTCTCTTCCTTTGAGTAGTGAACGTTGCTATAGCGTAGTCACGATTGTGCTTTTTCGCACATGGCTGTTGGTAATCAGTTCCGAAAACAACTTTCTGATGAAGCTTTAGCTGCCAACGCCTTCCCCAGCCCACTAAAATAGTCACTGAACGCTGTATTGATCTGTTCCCGTTGTGGGCCCCGTGGGTAAAGACCTCTTTCCGCTTCAGGAGAGGCCTTGGTGCCTTTGACTAAGAAATGGTTGGTAATAGTTGCATCTTGCACAAAGGCCTCGAAAGCGCGGGCGCAGAGCTCTTCGGGTTTGCTGTAGTAGAGCTGACCGAGTTTTTTATCCACTTGCGCCGAGCGCTGGAACAGCTCGCTGGGCTGATCGCCTGTTGGCTGCAGCAGAATAGCCTTGAAGCACTCCATCAATAATTGATTAAGCGGGAGGGGGATGGGCGCCGCATCGGCGAGCCAGGCGGTAGAGGCGAACATGCCGACTGGTGTGTCGCGAAAACACTTACTGGTGATGTAGTGATCGAAAGCATGAAACCACTCATGAGCGATGCTGCCGGGGCCAGCGTTTTTAGCCAGCGCAAAACTGCGTTGGCTGGGGTCGTAGTGTGCAGAAACACCCGGTCGGCCACCGCTGCCGTACTGCAGCGCGATTGAGCCGCGCAGGGAAATCAACGCCTCTGTTCCCTGTAGTATCACCATGAGATCGCACAGTGCATCATGAAACAGCTCTGCGGCCCGGTCACGCTCAGCGTTGGTGACCCAGCGGCCAATCTCAATAGAGCGAAAATCAAACTGACGCCGGATCAGAGCAAAACTGCTGGCTTGCCCCTGACGATGGTCAGGGCCAGAGCGATAAAAATCCCGCGCTTCAATGCTCACTTGTCGTTTCTCCTTGTATTCCGCCATCCAGACCCCCACTAACTAACCGTAACGCATTTTAATTGCTTCAATTTCCACCGCCAGGAGAGAGATATGAGCAAGCGTATTTTAGTGGTATTGACGTCTCACGATCAGTTGGGCGATACCGGCAATAAAACCGGTTTTTGGCTTGAAGAGCTGGCAGCCCCTTATTATGTCTTTAAAGATGCGGGTGCTGAAGTCATCTTGGCATCACCCAAGGGTGGTCAGCCGCCGCTGGATCCTAAAAGTGACGCAGACGATAGCCAAACCGATGAAACGCGCCGCTTTAAGCAAGATGAAAAAGCTAACGCGGAGCTTGCCGCTACCCATTGCTTGAGCGACATGAAGGCCGATGATTTCGATGCGGTATTCTACCCTGGGGGCCACGGCCCGCTATGGGATCTCGTTGACGATGTGGACTCTATTCGCTTGATCGAAACCTTTATCGCCCAAGGCAAGCCGGTTGCCACGGTTTGTCACGCGCCGATTGTCCTGGTTAATGCCAAAGACAGCGCTGGCGAGCCGTTAGTAAAAGGCCGACAAGTAACGGGCTTTACCAACGGCGAAGAAGAGGCCGTTGGCTTGACCAATATCGTGCCGCACCTGGTTGAAGATGCCTTGCAAAAGCGCGGTGGGATTTATAGCAAAGCAGATGATTTTACTCCTTACGTACGTGAGGATGGCCAACTGATTACCGGCCAAAACCCGCCTTCCTCAACGCTGACGGCTGAGACGCTGATGGCGTGGCTCTCGAAATAACGCTCCGCTATGACTAACGCGTTTGATGACAACGGCGAGGTTTTCTTCGCCGTTTCTATTTTGGGGCTGGTGAAATGTTCCTTAACTACGACCTGCTGGCTCAGTGCTATGTCCCTCACCGCTATGTATACCCCTAGTCAGAAACCCTGGCAGGGGTACTAATGCTAGCTGGTACATGCTTTGGCTAGCAGCTCCGCTGCGCTGTTTATCGGCGCGGTGGGCGTTAAAGCCGTGTATGTGGATAAGTGTGAGTTGAAATGCGTCTGCGTTGGTGGAAGCAGCAATGTGCCCCTAGGGGGGCGCTGACAAAAATATCGTCATGGTATTGATGGTGCGGTGGATGCCACTAAAATGTGGTTGTAAAAAATGTTGTAAAAAAATTGCCTAGCTAAAAGGCTGTTTAAGATCCAAAAAAACTTTTAAAAACAATTTATTTTCTGCTACATATCACAGGTTAGATAAACGCTCTGCTATAAAGCGCACTGTGTGCACACAGCGAAAGGAACTCGCGATAGGGAAGAACAAGCAAGGATTGCTTGTATAGCACAAGGATGCACAAACAGGATGTTTGTGGTGCAAGATCAGGGATGACCTGATGAAAACCCGGCCAAGGATTGGCCGGGTTTTTTTTGACATCAATGACAGTTTAATTAAACTCTTATAAAGCTTTTATTAATTTTTTTATGCTTGTGGTGCATGCTAGTGATGATAGAAAGTCTGTGTTACAAACAACTACTCCTTTCTATAATAGGGTCGTCTGCATGAAAACGCTTCCTTCAACAAGCATAGTGATAATAAAGCGAGCTTAATTCATTCATGGGTGTTTCAACTGCCGTTTGGCAGTTTAGGCAGCGTATGGTGGCGCTGTTCTTGCCGGTGCCTTCCAAGCGGAAGCGATTAAAAAACGGGTTTTTGGGTGACTCTGAGTTACCGCAATGACGACAGATGACATCCAGTCCGTTGACTTTGTTGATAATTATAATGTCGCGCACGCTGACCTCCTATCAGTAGGTTGTTGATGGTTCAGGCGTGGTAACGTCCGTGTAGAGCAGTATCGTTACCGATACTTATAAAAGTATAGCGCTGCTGAGCATAAGCGCCATATAAATATATCGAATATATGTGGGTTAAATTAGTGTATTTAATCTAAGTAAAAAAAGATAATTTTTTTCGTTTTGATAACATAGGTTAGATAAATAAAGTGTTTTAAGGTTCACTGTGGGTGCACATCATAAGGAAGTGGCAACAGGGAAGATCGAGCTAGGAAGGCTTACGCTCATGGAAGCACAAACAGGATGTTTGTGAAGACGAATCAAGGAAGGTTTGATAAAGCCCCAGCCAGGGAATGGCCGGGGCTTCTTTTTTATACGCTTGTTTTAGTTTTTGCCTTTCTTCTTGTTTTTCTTGCTGTGATTGCTTTGGTTACTTGTTTGGCTCTCGCTACTCTCGTCGTTATTACTATCATCCTCACTGTCAGGTTTGTCGCTGCCTTGGTGAGTGAGCGGGCTCGCCTGGTCTAAGCGCGGGTGGTTATCCAGGAATTCACGCTGTAGGTCAGGTATGGCATCCAAGGCTTGCAAGGTATGGGTGAGGGCGTGAATAGCCGCCAGCACGTCCTGGGTATGGCCTGTTTCTGAGATAGTGTGCATATTGCGGATGGGAAACCCAATCGAGGTGGCAGCACTGTCGATAGAGGCCAGTACGCCCGCCATGCCATCGGTGCCCGTATCAACACCCACAATATCGCGCTGTAGCGGAATATCCTGCTCTTTAGCGGCAGTGGCGATAATGCGGTTGAGCTGTTCGCTGGCAATAGAGCCCACCGCCATGGTGAAGCCTTTGCCCATCTCTAGCGGCTGCATGCGCTTATCGCCAATACCGGGCGCAGCCACATAGTCGTGGTTTACGTCCACGCCAATCAAGGCATCCGGCTTCATTTCACCCGCCATCACGCGGCTGCCGAAACGGCCAATCTCTTCGTAGCTGGCAATAGCAAACAGCACGCGGACATTCTTGGTGCCGCCTGCTTCGGCGATCAAACGCGCTACTTCAGCCGCTACAAAACAGCCCAGGCCGTTATCCAGGTAAGCGCCGTAGAAAGTATTGGGACTAAAGCCCGGACGAATAGGGCGGTCAAAGATAATTGAGTCGCCGGGGCGAACACCCAGGTTCAACACCTGCTGCTTTTTATTGTCGCCGTGGATCTGGAGGTCCAGGTAGATCTGCTCTTTTTTCAGGCCTTTGCTACCATCGCGCTGGGCAGGGTCAGAAAAGTGGATCGCACCCAGGGCTTCTACCGTGCCGCCTTCAATGCAGCGATAGCTGCCGGGCGCGTCGGGGTCTTCGCTAAATAGCTTCACTTCATGGCCGATAAGCACGGTGGGCAGAAAGGAGTCTGTATTGATCCAGATCTTGCCGTCTTCGCCAATTGAGCGCACCTGCATACGGATTTTGTCCGCATGGCCGATGATCATGACCTTGAACATATCGTCCCGGTCAGGGTGGGTGTCCAACACAACGCCCGCGTTGCCCTTAAACTGGTGAAGGTGCCAGCCTTTAGGGGCGAAAGATTCGAAATGTGGCTTCAGCACGCCATATGTCATCGCGGCTTCGAGCCCTACTGGGCTGGGAGCTGCAAGGATTTCGCGCATTAGTTTGAACTGCGCGTCGGGCATCGGCTGTGTCCAGGGTTTTGCACTATCGCTCATCGTTGTCGCTCACTCATTTGAGGTGGATGTTAATCACCTCTAGTCTGCCAGATTCCTATCTCTTGTGTAGAGAAAACCCCTCAGGGGTGATCATGTATCAGTTGACGCAGAGCACTCGTTGCGGCGGAAGGAGGATGGCGTCGACTTAATATAATACCCAGCTCACGGCGTATGGTTGGCTCGACCAGAGGGCGGTGTTCAATGCCGTCGGCGGCGATCTGACGAAAACTGAGAGAGGGCAGCACGCTAATGCCTAACCCTGCCGCTACCATCCGGCCTACCGTGGCGATCTGGCGCGCATCGCATAAAATATCCAGCCGCTCTCCCACGCTCTGCATAATACGGTCAATATCCTGGCGTGAGCTGGAAAGGCGATTAATGCCAATAAATGGATACTCAGCCAGCTCTCTCCAGGCCACTGTCGATTGTGCCAGCAGCGGATGCCCGCTGGGGCAAACGGCCACATAGCTATCTTCAAGAACGGGTTCAAACGTCAGGTCATCTGCATCGCTTGGCGGCACTGAAAGCCCCAGGTCAGCTCGGCCTTCGCGCACCATTTGATTGATCTGTTCGGCCAACACATCGTGCAGGCTGAGGTTGATACGTGGATAGGCTTCATGAAAACGCTTAATAACTCGAGGAAACAGACCCGCTGCAAGGGTGGGCAGGGCGGCGATAGTCACCTTGCCACGCTGTTTTGAAAACTGGTCGTTAAGATCCTCAAAAGCTTCATTCCAATCATTCAATAGCCGCACGGCGACCGGCAGAAAGGCTTCGCCTTCCGGTGTCAGGGCAAGCTGGCGGGTAGTGCGAGCAAACAGCGCACCGCCCACACTCTCCTCAAGTTTGCGTAACGCGATGGAGATCGCCGGTTGGGAAAGATGTATCCGCTCGCTAGCCTCTGCAAGGCTGCGGGAATGGGCGACGGCTACAAAAACACGCAACTGCTGGATGCTTGGATTCATTTAGAAAGTAAAACATAAATTAAAAACTATTCAATATACAAAACATAAAAGGCAGACCATGCTTGTTTTGTCGCATGCAAACAGTGTCGCCATCACTGTTTTTAAGAAAGTCGACCTACAACAACAATAGTTCGCTGAGCGAGCTTTGGAGACACAATGAAAACGCTACTTACTGCCATGGTGGCCAGCGCCGCGGTGCTAGCCGCTGCTACCTCTAATGCCGATGAGCGCCTGTTGATTGGCTCTACCTCAAGCTCATCCAGCCACTACAGCTATTTTGTCGCGGTTAATCAGATTATTAATAACCAAGTGGAAGGGATCAGCTCTTCGGTTGCCGAAACCGGTGCCACAGTGGATAACCTGCGCCGTTTAGGGCGTGATCAAATTGATATGGGGCTGGTAACCACCAACACCGGCTATCACGCCTACGCCGGTGAGGAAGATTTTGAAGGTCGCCCCGTCGATAACCGCCTACTGTGGGTCTACACCGTGGCGCCGCAGAATGCCGTAATGCGCCAGGATGCAGGGGTGGAAACCTTCGCTGACTTAAACGGTGTGCGCTTCAATCCAGGCATTACAGGGTCAGCCACCGAGAAAACCACCGAAGCGGTAATGCGCGCACTTGGCATCGAACCGGATTATGTACGTGGATCCACCACCGATATGGTCGACGCCATGAAAGATGGCCGAGTGATGGGGTCGGTAAAATCGGGGGTCGGAGAACGCCTGGATGGCTCCTCCATGGATATTGCCACTTTCACACCGATAAGCGTGCTGTCGCTTGATCAAGAACAGGCCGACACACTGCGCAGCGAAATGCCCGACGTAGCCATTGTCGATGTCCCTGAAGGGGCAGCAGAGGGTCTTCCCGCTTACACCACTTGGGCCTTTGGGGTTGCCGTGCACGCCCATCCGGATATGGATGAAGAGACCGCCTATCAAATCGTCAAAGCCGTAATGGAAAATCCAGAGCCTCAGGTTAATGCGTTTGCGGCCATGCAGGATGCGGATATGGCGAAGATGACGTTGGAGGTCGGCACTGTGCCACTTCACGCCGGTGCTGCGCGTTATTTCGAAGAGCAGGGGTATGACATCCCCGATGCCTTGCAGCCTGTTCAGTAAGGCCAGTCGGAGAAGATGATCATGCGTGAGACACTCACCAAAGGTTTAGCGCTCCTGCTGGGTGGGCTAATCCTTTATACCTCCGCCACTGGGCCGTTCGAGAGCTTGATTCAGCGGAGCCTCTTTCTCGCGCTGGTCATCCTGCTAGGGCTTGCCGTTTATCCATTAGGGCAAGGCAAGCGCTGGCGACCGCTTGGCATCGCTATTGATACCTTGTTGGCGGTTGGCGTGGTAGTCGCCTGCAGCTATGTGGCGTTCAATCACGAACAAATTCTGGTTGAGCTTCCTTGGGCAACACACCGCGATATGCTACTGACCGGCGTACTCCTAGTGGCCATTCTGGAGCTGTCACGGCGCGCCATCGGCGTGATCTTTCCACTGTTGGTGTTAGTAGGGTTGGCTTATGCGTGGCTGGGGGCGGCAATCCCAGGGCCGCTTGGTCACCGGGGCTTCGATCTTTATTACATGACCGAAACCATCTACCTCGGTGACTTAGGCGTTTGGGGCATGCTGGTGGGCGTTGCCGCGACGACCATTGCCGCTTTCGTACTGTTCGGTTGTTTGCTGCTGCACACGGGGGGCGGTAATACCTTTATGGATCTGGCGCTGCGTATTAGCGGCCACTCGCCGGGCGGTGCTGCCAAAGTGGCCACCGTGGCCTCCGGGCTATTCGGTATGGTCAGCGGCAGTGCGGTGGCCAATGTCGCCACCACGGGCAACTTCACCATTCCCATGATGAAGCGCTTGAACTACCCACGTCCCTTCGCGGCTGGAGTAGAAGCGGTGGCCTCGACCGGCGGTCAAATCGCACCGCCGATCCTGGGCGCTGCGGCATTTATCATGGCGGAAATCCTCGGTGAGAGTTACCTGCGTATCGCCTTGGCGGCTTTGTTGCCAGCGATTCTTTTCTATCTCGGCGTGTTTGTCACTATCCACTTGGTCGCCAAGCGCCGCCAACTGCAGGTTGTGCCCGATGATGAGCTGCCAAGCTGGTCAGATGTGATACGCCCTGAACGTATCATTCCCATTCTGGCTGCATTAGGCGGGCTGTTTTACGGCGTGCTTAGTGGCCGCTCGATTCAAATGTCGGCGTTCTACGGCATCTTGATGACCGTGCTAACGTTCGTGCCTTTTGCGCTCATGGCAAAGATGCCGCTGTGCGAGATCCTCGGCAAGCTGGTGGCAGGCTTAGTCGATGCAGGTAAAGGCATGGTGATTATCGGCGTGCTATTGGCCGGGGCGCAGATTCTGGTGGCGATGATTGGTATGACCGGCATCGGTGTGACCTTAGCCAGCTTGATCGTCACGGTGGGCGGAGAGTCGCTGTTCCTGGTCGCCTTTATCGTCGGCGGCGTGTGCCTGATTTTGGGCATGGGGATTCCTACCACGGCAGCGTATGTTCTGGTGGCATCAGTACTGGCGCCTGCGCTCACCACCATCGGCGTTGAGCCGTTGATTGCCCACCTGTTCGTTTTCTACTTCGCCACCCTGTCGGTGATTACTCCGCCCGTATGTATTGCGGTGTTCGTGGCCTCAGGTATTGCCGACACCAACTGGCTGCCTGCGGCGGTTGAATCAGTGCGCTTGGCGGCGGCTATCTATGTCATTCCCTTCCTACTGCTTATCTACCCGGCCTTGGCGGGGTTTGGTTCTGCCCTGGATGTCGTCCTGGCCAGCTGCCAAGGGGTCGTGTTTGTGATGGCGTTTGCCGCACTGATGTCCCGGGTAGCCATGACGGGTAAGCGCGTGGTCGATGTCGTGGGGCTGATCGCGGTGATTGGACTTGCGCTGACACCCGGCTGGCTCACCACGCTGGCGGCGCTAGTCCTGATCATTGGGCTATTTATACGCCGCCGCTCGCTGCTGAGAGACGAGCTGGAGTCTGTCGCGGGCGACCACCCCTCTCTTCAAGCCAAGGAGACCCAGCTATGAGCTTTCTATTAGGCAGTGGGGCGGGCTTTTCCGGTGACCGTACCGATGCGGCCGTGGCGGTGGTGGCAGAGTTGATCAAGCGACAGCAGCCCTCCGCTTTAGTATTTGAAACCCTGGGCGAACGGACATTAGCGGCAGCTCACCGCGCGATGCGTGATGATCCCGAAAGCGGGTTTGAACCGCTGTTAGACGAGCTGCTGGCGCCGGTGCTGCGCGACTGCCTGGATCACGACATTAAGATTTTAGGCAACTTTGGTGCGGCGAACCCTAGTGGTGCTTGTCAGGTAATTACTGACTTGGCTAAGCAGCTTGGGCGCGCGAATGTCCGCATTGCCCAGGTGCACGGTGACGATATCCGCCAGCAGCTACATAGCTTGGACTTACAGCGCTGGGAGGCCGAGCGGCTGGATATGCCGCACGAGGACGCCTTGATCTCCGCCAATGTCTACCTGGGTGCCAAAGCGCTGGCTGAGGCGTTAGTCATGCAGGCGGATGTAGTGGTCACCGGCCGTGTTGCTGACCCAGCGCTGTTTTTAGCGCCGCTGATGCACCACTTCGATTGGCGTTGGGACGATTGGGATCGCCTGGCTTGCGGCATGATGGCGGGGCATTTAGCAGAGTGTGGCGCCCAGGTGAGCGGCGGCTATTTTGCTGATCCGGGTTTCAAAGACGTCCCTGGGCTCGCCACGGTGGGCTATCCGATTATTGAAGTGGAGCAGGATGGCAGCCTAATGATTACCAAGCCCGCCAACACCGGCGGCTGTGTTACCGAGCAGACGGTGAAAGAGCAACTGCTTTATGAAGTGCATGATCCGGCGAATTATCTAACGCCGGATGTCACGGTGGATCTTTCCCACGCCGAGGTGCGTCAGTTGTCACCCAACCGCGTGGCGGTGACGGGAATTCGCGGCAAGCCTGCGCCCGAGCGACTCAAAACCACCGTGTGCTATGAAGGCGGCTGGCAGGGCGAGGCTGAGATCTCCTATGCCGGCCCCAACGCCTTGGCAAGGGCACAGCTTGCTGCCCAGGTACTGCGTGAACGGTTGGCGTTTCGCGCCCCTGCCGAGCTACGCACTCGCTTGGATATCATTGGCTTGGCTAGCGTATTTGATAGCGATAGCGGTGAGCTTCAGCTTAGCGCATCAGCGTCTGCCTGTGGTGATTATCGGCTGCGGCTGGCGGCCGAGCACAGCGAGCGGCGCTGGGTAGCCCGCGCCACCCAGGAGCTATTGGCGCTGTATTGTGCCGGGCCCGCGGGTGGAGGCGGCGTGCGGCGCCAGTTCCAAAGGCGGGTGTTTACCGCCTCTTATTTGGTAAAGCGTAGCGATATTCATCCCCATGCCAGCCTGTTTGAATCACCGCCCTTCGGGGAACGCAGGAGTGAACGCTATGTTGCACGCTAAACCAACGCAAACAGCGATGCACCCGCCTGCCTCTGTCTCTCTTCACCAACTCGCCCATGCGCGTGCCGGGGATAAGGGGGAGCGTCTTAATGTGGCACTGTTTGCCTATGATCCCGACGACTACACGACCCTGCTGGAACAAGTAACCGAGGAGCGCGTGCTGGCGCTGTTTGCCCACCGCGGTGCCAGCCGAGTGAGGCGCTACCCCTTGCCTAATTTGGCGGGCATGAACTTCGTGATTGATGACGTTCTGCAGGGCGGTGTTAATGGCGCGCTCAATTTGGATGGGCATGGCAAAACACTATCGTTTTTGCTGCTAAGCATGGAGGTTCATGCGAGCTAGACCTTTTTAACCTTGCCCCTCGACTTAGGTGGTCATGACCCGCTGCCCGAAAGGCCTTACTATGACGATAAAATACGCACGCTAATTAACATAACGTCCGCTGAGCCGTCGTTAAAGAGCCGTCATTAAAGAGCCGTTCGGGAGCAGCCCCATGACCGTAGCAACGCTAGGTGCCCAGCGCTTCAAAGTGCTGTTGGCGGGCGTTTTTAGCCAAATACTATGTGTAGGCATTGCGCGCTTTGCCTATACCCCATTGTTACCGGTGATGCAGCAGCAGACCTGGATGGGGGATGCTGATGGCGGCTGGCTGGCCGCGGTTAACTACGCGGGCTATATGCTGGGGGCAGTGCTGGCCGCCTCTATTCACACTGTTTATATCAAAGACACACTATTTCGCTGTGGGCTAATCCTGGCTGTCATCACGACGGCGGGTATGGCGCTTACCGAGAACTTCTGGGTTTGGGCGGGGTTGCGCTTTCTAGCGGGGCTTTCAAGCAGTGCGGCCATGCTATTAGCGTCAGGGCTGATTCTTCACTGGTTAATCCAACATCGCCAGCGCGGCGAGCTGGGAATTCATTTTGCCGGCTTGGGGTTAGGCATGGTGGTCGCGGCGGTGGCCGTGGAGATGATGCTCCAGCTCTCCTTTAGCTGGCAGACTCAGTGGTGGGGGTTTAGCCTGCTGGGTGCCGTGCTGCTGGTGCCTGCCTGGCGCTGGCTGCCGCGGCCGGAAAAGCCACTAGCGGGGGCTCACACGGCCACTGGCCGAACCGCTACACCGCCAACGCGCACGTTTATGCGCTGGATGCTCGCCGCCTACTTCTGCGCCGGTTACGGCTACGTCATCAGCGCTACCTTCTTAGTGGCTATTGTCGAGCGTGAACCACTGCTGGCGGGGATGGGCAACTGGACGTTTGCCCTGGCCGGTTTAGCCGCCGCTCCTGCTGTCATGCTATGGGATTTAATCGCCCGTCGGGTGGGCTATTTAGGGGCGTTGATGATCGCTATGGGTATTCAAGTCGTAGGGATTGTGCTTCCCGCCATTACCGCGAACGCAGCGGTAGTGCTACTAAGCGCGGTACTTTATGGCGGCACCTTCCTTGGCTGCGTCAGCTTGGTGCTGACAATGGCGGGCAGGCTCTATCCCGCTAGTCCTGCGCGGTTAATGGGGAAAATGACGCTGGCATACGGTGCCGCCCAGATATGCGCCCCGGCGTTAACCGGTATGTTGGCGGAAGCCTCTGGCCATTATGGCGTTGGACTATGGCTGGCGGGCGGTTTTGTAACGCTTGGCGTCGTGCTGCTGGCCTGCTTGCGCCGGGTTGATCAAACCGCTCAGCGCTTGGATGCCGCGGCCAAAGCCACGGTCTACGCTTAGAAGTTGGGGCTTAGTGGGCTTTGGCCGCAAAATCCTCTAGGATAGGCGGCTTTTTCAGACAGGATAACTGCGCAAATGACCACTTCTGGGCAACCTCGCACCCAGTGGCTAGGCCGCTGGGGATTTATATTGGCAGCCACCGGCTCGGCGGTGGGGCTGGGCAATATCTGGAAATTTCCCTATATGACGGGGGAGTACGGTGGCGGCGCCTTCGTACTGGTTTATCTGGTATGCATCCTGGTCGTAGGGGTGCCGATCATGATGGCTGAAATCGCTTTTGGACGGCGTGGCCGCGGTAGCCCAATCGATGCTGTCCGCCGAGTAGTGAACGAGTCCGGACGTTCATCGGCCTGGTCGCTGTTTGGTTGGATGTCCATGTTGTGTGGCTTTATGATCCTGTCGTTTTACGTGGTCGTGGCGGGCTGGTCATTCTCCTACCTCTGGAAAATGCTCACCGGCGGCTTAAGCGGAGGCACTGTGGAGGAACTGGCGGCCGTGTTTGGCGCCAATAATGCCAACCCCTGGAATCTCGGTTTCTGGAGCTCGCTGGTAACGCTAGCAACCATGGTCATTGTCGGTAAAGGTGTGCAGGAGGGGATTGAGAAAAACGTCCGTTGGATGATGCCAGGGCTGGTGATCATGCTGGTGGTGCTGATTCTGTTTGGCGCATTCTCCGGTGGTTTTGGCGACGCCTTTGCGTTTCTGTTCTCGTTTAACACGGGCAGCCTATCCAGCGAGGGGATGCTGGCCGCGTTGGGACATGCGTTTTTTACGCTTTCGCTGGCTGCTGGCGCGATCATGACGTACGGCAGCTACTTGCCCAAAGACGCTTCCATTGCCCGTACGACGCTCGGGGTTGCCTTGGCGGACACGGTGGTTGCGCTCATGGCGGGGCTGGCTATTTTCCCGGTTATTTTTGCTAATGGCATGGATCCAGGGGAAGGCCCTGGGCTTATCTTTATGAGTCTGCCCATTGCGTTTCAAGCGATGCCGCTGGGCACGCTGTTTGGCATTCTTTTCTTTATCATGCTCTCTATGGCTGCGCTCACCTCGTCGATATCCATGGTCGAAGCGACCATTTCATGGCTATGCGATAACAAAGGCTTCTCGCGGCGTTCGGCGGCGTGGAGCACAGGCATTGTGCTGTGGTTGATCAGCACTGCGGCGATGCTCTCGTTTAATGTGGGCGCCGACTGGACGTTGGCGGGTAAGACGTTCTTTGACTGGCTGGACTACCTGACGTCGCGCTGGCTGATGCCGCTGGGTGGTCTGGGCACGGTCGTGATGGCGGGCTTTGTGCTCAACATCAATATCATGCGCGATGAGCTTGGCCTTAACCTGCGCCTTTATGCGCTATGGCTGCTGATGGCTCGCTATGTCAGCCCGCTCGGTATTCTGGTGATTTTTGCCAACGTGCTAGGGCTTTATAGCGTGACGTTTTCAGTGCACTGGCCTTGGCTCTTGGCGATTCTGGTCGCCATGGTGGTGCTGGGCGAAACGTTAAGCCCGCGGCTGCGCCAAGCGCTGAAAACAGCGTAATACGCTACGGCACTTGCCCCGATAACAAACGCTGCTGCTGAGCTTTGACCTCATCGCTGCGCAGCGGCGTTTGGCAGGTTGCAAACACCTCTGTTAAGAACCGCTTGCGTGAGCCTTTGTAGGTGCCGCTCAGTAGCGTCGCCTGGGTAAGTGCATTAATCAGCGCTTTACGTGACTCGCCCGTAAGTTGCGCGTAGTCCTGTAGCGCGGCTGGCCAATCAACGTCGATCGCCTGTGGTTTATCAGGCAGGCTATTCAGCAGGCGAGCCAATAGCAGCACCAGGTTGGGGTGGGGGTGTTGGTTGCGCATAATAAGCTCGCCAACCCCCTGGGCCACTAGGCGTCGGGTGTGTTCATCGCTGTTTGTTAGCGTTTCCATCAAGTGCTTAACCAGTGCGGGGCCACGGGCCTGTAAATAAGCTTCTTGAATAATGCGTGCGGCAATCCAGGCGTTCCATACGGCGTATAGCGGCCCGGTTAATAGGGGTAAAAAACCGCGCAGCGTGAGTCGCCCCAATAGTCGACGCAGTAGTAAACGCAGTAGAAAGCTACTTAAGCTGATTTTTAAGCGATATAGCAGTGCTCTAAGTGTTAGCTTCCAGCCATGCAGGTAGGCGTGGGGGTCTACGCCATAAATAAGACTACCAGGGCTGGGGTACTCCAGCGCCGACCGAGAAACGCCGTGAACGGTCAACTGAATATCGGGTTCAAGAGTATCTGTTTGACCGTAGCGTAGTCCCGCCAAACGGGTAATGCTCGCCACGCCGCGCAGCGCATTCCAGTATAAAAAGCCGATTTCCAGAGCGGTAATCAAGCCTGCAACGGCCAGATAGCCGCCCCAGTAGGGGAGTTGCTCCCTAAGGCTCATGGCTTCCCAGTGGTTAGTGGCAAACTCACGCATCCACCATTCGGCGCTGCCAATCAGCGTGCCGGAAATCAAACCAGCGAGCGCTGCCCAGGCAATGATCCAGCGCCGTGCCCGCTTCAAGGCCTGAGGGTCGGGGGAGTCAAGTGCCGGGTGGCGGGATAAATAGCCCTGTACATAGCGGCTAGCCCAGCGCTGCGCTAGGTCGGGGGATGGGGCGTACTCTTTATCTGGCCGAGTGAGAGACATGAAAAAAAGCGCTTCCTGCGTTGGCGTCCGTTAAATCCGATAAACGCTAGGGTAACGGTTACGTACGCGAACTACACGCATCGATAGCGCCTGGGTGAGTGCCTACTTTCATAAGTTCATCCCAGCGCGTGGTATAGCGGTCTGAGCGATGGGCGCAGCGTAACTGCCAGGCGGCTGGCGCATTTGTCATGCCAAAGCTGATTGTGCCCTGCCCCAAGCGCTGGTTGATTTGATCAATGGTTGCCATCAGCACCGGGTGGCGATCACGGGCAGGTTGATGCAGTAACGACATTTGGTACTGTTCGGCATCTACTAAATCCAGCAGCATCACACCGGCCTTCATAAATTGGTAGCGGGGGCGATGAATCAGCTCAAGACCTTGGCGGACAGCATCAAGGATCACCCGGGTGTCGTCGCTGGGTGAGGGCAGGGCGATCAGCTTCTGCGGGAAGTATTGCAACTGATCGCGACGATGGCGGTTAGTGTTGAGAAATACCATCACCGCACGGGCTAAACTGCGCTGCTCGCGAAGTTTTTCAGCGCTGCGCTGGGCGTGACGGCGCAGCGCGTTACGCACCTCTGCAAACACACCGGTTGGTTGGCCGAAAGAGCGGGAGGTCATAATGCGCTCTCGGGGCTTGTCTAGCGCGTTCATCGCCAAACAGGGTACGCCGCGTAACTCAAGCGCCGTACGCGCTAGTACCACCGAGAAGCGTTTGCGGAGCTGTTTTTCATTGCTTTCACGCAAGTCCCAGGCGGTGTTAACGCCGCCAATGGCCAAACGCTCGGCAAGCCTGTGGCCGACGCCCCATACGCTGCCTACCGGTGTACGTCTGAGCAACGCCTCCGTGGTGTGATCCTGCCCATTAAGTAAGCAAACGCCTTGGTAGAGAGGGTCTTTTTTGGCAAGATGATTGGCCAGTTTGGCGAGCGTATGGGTGGGTGCCAGCCCAATGCACACCGGCAAGCCCAAGTGGCGGCGTATACGCTGGCGCAGGTGTCGCCCCAGTGCCTCACACTGCTTGCGGGTAAAGCCTTCTAAATAGACGAACATCTCATCTATCGAGTAGGGGGCCACCTCCGGGCAGGCATCGCGTAGTAGTTGAGTCAGCCGCCTAGACATATCGCCGTAGAGCTCGTAGTTGGATGAAAGCAGGTGAATCTCTCCGCGCTGGCGTAGCCCTTCAAGCTTAAAGGCTGGCGTGCCCATGGGAATATCCAGCGCTTTCAACTCCGCTGAACGGGCGATCACGCAGCCGTCGTTGTTTGACATCACCCCAACAGGCCTGCCTTCCAGTGCGGGCTGAAAAACCCGCTCGCAGCTTACGTAGAAGTTGTTGGCATCGATTAGACCGATCATCGCCACCCCTCATCTCAAATAGGCCAGTTAGCGCAAAGAAGCGTGTCAACGTACATATTCGTGCACAACGGCACGCACTACGCCCCAAAGCTGGCAGTCGCTGCTTTCAAGGGGCAGCGGGGGGTAGTTTGGGTGACTCGAACAGAGGTGCGGTGTGCCCCGGTAAAGCGCGTAGCGTTTAACCAACGCCTCGCCCTCCAGCATAGCGACCAAAATATGCCCCAGGCGCGGCTCAATACTGCGGTCAACAATCAGCAGGTCGCCTTCAAAAATACCCCAGCCTTCCATGCTGTCGCCGGTGGCGGTGACATAAAACGTCGCAGTGGGGTTTTTAACCAGGCGTGTATTGAGATCCAGCGTGCAGGGCTCGTAATCCTGAGCAGGCGAAGGAAAGCCGCTAAAACCAGCGCGGCCCATAAAGGTTAAATAAGGCAGCGGCTGAGAGCTTAACGGCAAGGCTGGCGTAAAGTGAGTTGACTGGCCCGGCATCGTCGGCATCCTGATTCTTAAGATATTGTATAAATATACAGTATTTTGGGAGGCGAAGGAAAATGCAAAGTAAGCAAGGGGCTTTAACGAAGCCTCCGAACAACTCGCTTGGTAACTCACTTTTATTAGCTTAATGATATGCTTAAGGTATCTTACAAGGAGATCATGGCATGCATTCCTTCGGTGATTCCCGGTGCCTTATCATCGGGCTTTCGACTCTTTTGCTTTCGGGCATGGTGAATGCGTCGCCCGAGCAACTTGAGGCGGATCTTCGTGAACGCATGATCGGCGAGGGCGATAGGCTCACTTTTAGCCGTATTTATGAAGACAGTGAACAGCAACGCTATATTGCCGAGGATGTAGCCATTACTCACGCCAACGGCGATGTGATTACCCTCGAGCGCTATAGCGTCGAGGGAGCTTATGAGCACCCCGACCAAGTAGTGATGGAGAGCATAGCCTTGATAGAAGCCGGGCAAGCCGCTCCACTATTCAGTATCGCAACGTTAGTGTTGCCCCAGCCATCCCGGGCGGTGTTCTCTTCTGAAGATTTTGATCAGGCGGTGGAGAGTGTCTCTTTCAACGCCGTGACGGCTAGCGATATCACGCTACGGATAGAAGACGGTGCGGCAGAGAGTGCTTTAACAGAGATTAGTCATACTCCTCTGGAAGGTTATATTCACATTGATGACGTCACTCTGGAAGGGTTGAGTCGCAGCACTTTAGAGCTTTTGGACATAAAGGGGATCAGTGCAGAATTCAAGGATCTAGAGAGAGACATCACCTCTGAGCTCGCGCTAACGAATCTTCGCATTGAACAACTGGTCGGGCTAGACAACCCAGGGACAGAGAGTATCGAGCACGCTGAGCTGAACGGCTTTAGCCTGACGGGCGACAACTGGCAAGTACTGCTTGAGCGGCTCTGGGTTAACGGCAGCAGCTATACCGGCGATGCGGGCTTTGAGGGGGCTTATTTCGATGTGGCCGAACTGATTCACCTTGTGCCCTCTGCCGAGCGCGAAGCGATTCAGAGTCTGAACAATGTACTCACAGGCGGCACTGGGCAGCTACGGGCAGAAGGGCGCAGCCACTCCCACTGGGAAGAGGCGGATGAGGGCAACCGGCTGATATCAGACGGATCCTTGACGTTAAGCGGTGCTGCCGGGCTTGAGTTCACCATGAACCTTCCTGTCACGCTACCGAAAGGGGCGACTATCGAGCAGGCAACACGCAACCCCGAACTGTTAGAGTCGGCAACATTGCATGGCGGCAACGTAGTTATTGCTTACTCCGATGAAGGAATGTTGCCGCGCTTAACCGCTGAAATAGCTGCCCAGCAGCGCATTACCGAAGAGCGGGTGATCTCCCAGGCCGTGGCCCAAGCCCAGCAGTTTGGCCAACTGCTAGGCCCGCAAGTCACCAAATTAATGACCGGTATGGTTGATATCATGGCGGGATATTCCCAACAGCTAACCGTCAACTTGGCGCTACCCAACCCGTTTACCCTTGATCAACTGATTATGAATCCTATGGGCAGTGCTGAGCAGCTGAGATTTACTTTCCAATTAGAGTAGCTCTTCTGTCAGCCTGGTTGTCCACTTGGTCAGTATTTAATGGCCAGGGCAACATGAAGCACACTCATGTACGACCTGACGCGGATGCGATGAAAGTCGCGTCAGGCTGCGTTATGATAGCGCCCTCGCTTCTCCCATGATGATCCTTTCTCGTTACGAGGTTCCCGCCGATGTTCAGCCGTGATATGACAATTGCCGGATTCGATGATGTGCTGTTTGATGCCATGCAGAAAGAGGTGGCGCGCCAGGAAGCCCATATCGAACTGATCGCTTCCGAAAACTACGCCAGCCCCCGCGTACTTGAAGCTCAGGGCAGCCAACTGACCAACAAATACGCCGAAGGTTATCCTGGTAAGCGCTACTACGGAGGTTGTGAATTCGTTGATATCGCTGAGAACCTGGCCATCGATTACGCCAAAGAACTATTCGGCGCTACCTACGTAAACGTTCAGCCCCACTCGGGTTCGCAAGCTAACAGCGCGGTGTTCCAGGCGCTCGTTAAGCCCGGCGATACGATTTTAGGTATGAGCCTGGATGCAGGTGGCCACCTAACCCACGGTGCCAAACCTAATTTCTCGGGCAAGCACTACAATGCCATTCAGTATGGCTTGAATGAGCAAGAGCTGATCGATTACGAGCAAGTGGCCCAGCTTGCCCGTGAGCACAAACCCAAAATGATCATCGCCGGCTTCTCAGCCTATTCACAAATCGTTGATTGGGCCAAGTTCCGCGAAATCGCCGATGAAGTGGGTGCTTACTTACTAGTCGATATGGCTCACGTCTCAGGTCTGGTTGCTGCGGGCGTTTACCCCAGCCCCTTGCCCCATGCCCACGTGGTCACCTCCACTACGCATAAAACTCTGCGCGGCCCCCGCAGCGGCGTGATTCTCTCAGCGGAAAACGACGCAGATATTGAGAAAAAGCTGCAGTCAGCGGTTTTCCCCGGTGGTCAGGGCGGCCCCTTGATGCACGTCATTGCCGCTAAGGCAATCTGCTTTAAAGAAGCCATGGCGCCAGAGTTTAAAACCTACCAGCAGCAGGTAGTTAAAAACGCCAAAGCCATGGCCAAAGTGTTTATTGACCGCGGTTACGACATCGTCTCTGGTGGCACCGAAGACCACCTTTTCCTGCTTTCACTGATTAAGCAGGGCGTAACGGGTAAAGATGCGGATGCGGCGCTGGGTCGCGCCCATATCACCGTGAACAAGAATGCTGTGCCTAACGACCCGCAAAGCCCGTTTGTTACCTCCGGCCTGCGCATTGGCACCCCAGCGGTGACCACTCGCGGCTTCGGTGAGCAGGAGTGCACCGAGCTAGCCGGCTGGATCTGTGACATTCTTGATGTACTGGCCAAAGGCGAAGATACCAGCACCGTCGAAGCCCAGGTGCTGGATAAAGTTGCCGAGGTCTGCGCGAAACTGCCGGTTTATAAGTAAATTGGTTGTTAGCTAATTTTAAGAAGGCCCTGTGAATTGCAGGGCCTTCTTTATTTGAATTCAGCTTTCACAGCGATAAATTTGAGTATTGCGTTAAAAATACCAAGCAGCCAATAACACTACTGGCTGTATAGTAGGGGCACGCTAGGGAGTATCACCACCCCCCTTGGCCCTCTAACAAGCTGCGGGTGTTGTTATTGAGCGGCAGCCGGAAATCGGCGCTGCCGAGTACCATCGCATCACCTGCACGCACGACCCGAGCACTTACATAGACGTAGTCCTGACCCTGAGCATAGGTGCCCATTAAAATTGAGCGGGCGTTGTGCTGAGCGGTTAAACGCTGAACTTGCCGTGAAAGAATCAGTTCCCCCACGCTCTCTTCGATAAACATGCTGTCGCGCATTTTGACTTCGCGTACCTGCATACCCTGGCGAGCCAGTGCTGAGGCCATAATTTCAGAGCTGATACGCCCAAGCGTAGATGACTGACTTAGATTGTCGATGCTCACAAAGGTGGCAGCAATCATGGGGCTATAGCGCGTGAGCTCTGGGTTGCTGGCAACCATCTGTTCAGCAGCGGCATGAACCAATTCGGAGAGATCGGGTTCCGGTTCGACCGCTCGGTTGTTAGCATTACCCAGCGTACTGCAGCCAGCCAATAAAAGTAGCGCCATAACCATGGCCACTCCACGGGCAGCATGGTTGATAGAGCGAGCGCGCCAAGTAGCTAAAAGTGTCATCAGCATGAAGTTACCACGTATCAGTAAGGGGAACGGAGGGTGTGGTAGGTGCCTGAGGCACACGGTGAGGGGCATATTGACGACGATCACCGGCATTGATGTAGTAAATGTTGGATGAAGAGTAGAGAATTCGTTCGCCATCGATGATTTGTGTGGTCACGATGATCTCTTCGTCACCGGTGTGCGTCCAGCTGCCGCTGGTGGTATCGGCAAGCATGCCTGCTGGGATTAACCCAAGAGCAGGTTCGGCCCACTGGTTATAGGGAATGGTGGCCACGGCGATACCCGCGGTGAGAGCGGTAAAAGCACCGACGGGGGGGCGGATAAAACCACGATCTCGGTGTTCGACGACTTCTACATCAAAGGTAATGTTGGCACTGTTCGCAGTCGGGACGGTGGTGAGGTTTGCGCCCCGTGAGACCAGCTCGCTGGTCAGTAGCGCGCGAAAGCCGCGGCCAAATTCACCGCCGCTGTAGGCGTGCAGTGCTTCACTGTTGGGCTCGCTAATGTGCAAGTCGCGATTGCGAACACGCTCGCGTTGCAAAATGCTGGTAGCTTCATGGCGGGCCAGCACATCCCAGTGGTGAGCAGCCTGCATACGCTGCTGTTCAGTATAGGGGTAGGTCGTGGCGATCGGCGCTTGAGAGGTGTTGGCATAAAAGCAGCCGCTGAGCATTAAGCTTGCCAGCCCCAAGCTTACAGGGCGAATGCAAATGGATAATGGAAATAATTTGGGACGAGTACGCACCTGCTGGTTCCTTTTTCGCTACAAAACGGCTTTTGATAGACTGTTCGCCATGCTTAGCTTGCCACGCCTAATTCGACGTACTTTGTTCAGCGTACTTAATTTTGACGTACCTAGCTCTATGTGACTAATTATAAGCACTTGATTGGGCATGACTAGCTGGATAAGCCTAGTTCGTCATATTTAGCTAGATCGGCCACGAGGTTAAAAACTTTAATGAGCGATAATACCAATGCTTGAAGATCATCGCGGCGGCCCGCGCCACGATTCGTTAATGTCGGCCTATTATGAAAGTGATAGTGGTAGTGGTTGGATGATCAGCTATCTCGATATCATGACCTTGTTGGTGGCTCTCTTTGTGGTCATTATCGCCGCTGCTGGGCCGATTATCCCTCAGTTGAACCAGGCGGAAAGTGTGAGTGAGGACGCTGTCACATTATCGTCTACTTTGGGAGTACCCTTGCCTGACTCTTTGGCTCAAGTAAATCAGGAGCGTGCGAGCATCCCTGGGTGGAGTGGGGCAGGGTTGAGTCCCATGGCCGTTAGTGCAGCACTCGGTGTGGCTGGCTTGCCAACATTGGCTGATCTTCCACGACGCGTCAGTGTCGGTGTTCCACCGCTTTTGGCAGCACCACTGCCGCCCGCTGAGCCGATTATTACTTTACCAAAACTATTGATGCCCGCGGGCAGCGATGATTTTACATCCCCCTTAGCTGACTACATGGTGGTGTTGACTGACCGTCCCCCGGTGAATGTAGAAGCAGTGAGCGATGAGTCAGTCTCGGGGGCACTTGCGCTAAATCAGGCGCTTTCAGAACGCGTAGAAGAGTCTGCCTATCTGCCCGATCTTGAAGGGGTTGAAGTCTCACGGGTGGCCGAGGGGATCAGCCTTCGTGTGCAGGATCAACTGCTGTTTCCTTCGGCAACGGCTGAACTAACCGATGACGGGTCATCACTAGTGGGCAGTTTGCTGGAAACTATTCAGCGCTATGATGGCGAAGTGTGGGTTGAGGGCCATTCTGATAGCCAGACGATTAGTACCGATGAGTTCTCGTCTAACTGGGCATTATCTAGCGCCCGCGCGATTGCCATTGTGGAAGCACTGGAGGCCGCGGGAGTCGATGCCGAGCGACTACGCGCCGTAGGACTGGCGGCCACAAAGCCACTTGAAAGCAATGCTACTGCGGAAGGCCGTGCGCGTAACCGGCGGGTTGAGGTGGTGATTCACGTCGAGTAACCCATATTGATGTACCTCCATAGCCATCAAATAAAAAAGCCCGCCGGGGGAGGCGGGCATCAAAGGGCTTGGCTCACTGCAGCCCACTGGCATCAGGTGAGGGGTGTACAGGATCACCAGTGGGTACAATTTCAGTATAGCTATTTATGAGGCGTTGCCAAGGGCTGTAACGTTTTTTTATCGCTTTATTTTCTCTTCTTTGATCTCTCCTGCACTTATTTGGTGCACTTAGGCTGCCTCTTTTTGGTGCTTGAGAATATTCGGGGTTATTTATCCCTTAAAAGGGCCTGTAACCCCCTGTTGAGTTGACACTTCTCTTTTTTGGCTTATGAATTGCTATGCTTTCTATAGTCGACACTGGCTAGCTATAGCTATAGCTATTGAGGTGTTTGAGACATGACGTTTTAACGAAATGTTAAGGCCGAAGAGAGGAAGTGCCATGCCTGAATCCGCCCGTCTTTCCCCATCAACGCTTTCGGCAGCGTCAACCCCTTCAGTTGATCCCGCTCTGCAGCCACGGCTAATAGTGACCGATTTGGATGGTTCGCTGCTCGATCACCACAGTTACGATTTCAGCCCCGCTGCTCCCTGGCTTGCCCGCTTAAAGCAGATGGGGGTGCCGGTGATTCCGGTAACCAGTAAAACCCGTGCCGAATTGATACCACTGCGCGAAGCTTTAGGCCTCACGGCAACCCCCTTTATTGCGGAAAACGGTGCGGTGATTGGGCTGCCGCCAGGCTGGTGTCATGCACGCTTAGACCGCCCAGGAAGTGGTCGTGATGGCGTCGTTATCAAACATCCAGGTGTGGATATTGGCTTTATTCGTGCTCGACTGAAAGTGTGGCGAGAGCGTCTAAATATTCGCTTTACCCGCATGGGTGAGCTAAGTGTGCCAGAGGTGATGGAGCTTACCGGGCTTGACGCGGTTCGCGCCCGGGATGCACGGCAGCGTGAAGGCAGTGAGCCTTTGCTGTGGCATGACAGCGAGGTGGCGCTGGCCTCGTTTCGCGCCGCTCTGGAAGGAGATGGTCTACAGCTTACTCAAGGCGGACGTTTTTGGCATGTGATGGGACTCTCCGCGGATAAAGGCAGTGCCGTCGAGTGGCTGGTTAAACGTTTTACGGCATTGAGGGGGCGAACGCCTATTTCGCTAGGATTGGGGGATGGGCCAAACGATATCACTATGCTTGAAGCCGTCGATCAAGCGGTCGTCATCCGTGGTTGCCACGAACTAGCCGTAGAGCCCCACAACGCTTCCCTCTATCGCACGGACGCAACAGGGCCGACCGGCTGGGCTGAGGGGGTGGCCTACTGGTGGGGGCGAGATGACCGCCGTTTAGCGACGGCGGAGAAAGGGGCTACTGTGTTCTCGGGATCCAGTTCTTTGAGTACAGCTCTTTAAATGTAGCTCTTTAAATACAGCTCTTTGAATCCAGGGAGGTAAGCGCATGAGTGACTTTCATCAAAATGGAATTATTACCGATTTTCACAACCTAACCCGGCGCTCGGTGGAGGCGCTTGAACAGGAACTGTGCCAGTTTGCTCGACGACGCCCCATGGGACTGATTCTGCCGTCGCTGTTTTCGGAGCTGGAAGGGCCCGCACTGTCGGCGATCGTCGATGAGCTGGTGAAAGTCCCCTATCTCAATGAAATCGTCATTGGCTTGGATCGAGCCGATCGCGAGCAGTTTTTACATGCTCGGGAGTTTTTCTCACGGCTGCCTCAGCACACGCGCATCTTATGGAACGACGGTCCACGGCTGCGTGCCCTGGATGCGGAGCTGGAAGAGCACGGTTTAGGCGCGCTAGAACCTGGTAAAGGGCGCAATGTGTGGTACTGCGCTGGCTATATGCTGTCATCAGGGCGATCAAAAGTAGTGGGTCTGCATGATTGCGATATTTTGACCTATGAGCGGGGGCTGCTGGCACGCTTGATGTATCCGGTGGCACATCCCAATTTTAACTACAGTTTCTGCAAAGGCTATTACCCGCGCATTGCCGAGGGCAAGCTGAATGGCCGCGTCTCTAGGCTGTTGGTGACGCCGCTACTGCGGGCGCTTAAAACGGTCTGCGGGCCGATGCCGTACCTCGATTACCTGGATAGCTTTCGTTATCCACTCTCGGGAGAGTTTGCGATGCGTAGCGAAGTACTTGAGGGAATTCGTATGCCGGCAGACTGGGGCCTGGAGATAGGTGTGTTATCAGAATTACAGCGTAACTACTCACTGCGCCAGCTGTGTCAGGTAGATATTGCCGATGCCTATGACCACAAGCACCAGCCGGTTAGCGAAGATGACCCAGACAGTGGTTTGAACCGCATGAGCCTGGATATTTCAAAAGCCCTCTACCGTAAATTAGCTACCCAGGGGGTGACGTTTAGCAGCGAAGACTTCCGCACGCTCAAAGCTACCTACTATCGTTTCGCGCTGGATTTGATAGAAGCCTATGACCACGATGCGACGATGAATGGCCTGAGCCTTGACCGTCACAGTGAAGAGCAAGCCGTGGAGCTGTTTGCCAGTAACCTGCTCGAAGCAGGCAATCTGTTTATAGATAACCCTCGCGAGCGGCCTTTTATTCCTAGCTGGAATCGGGTGCAGGCTGCGGTACCGGATCTGCTCACACGCATGCACGAGGCGGTCGAACTGGATAATCAGGGAAAAGTTTAACGGCGCTGGTTATTAATTAATCATTTCTTGCGCAAAGCGTTTTATCCAGTTAAAAGGCCAGCTGCCCTAGGGGGAGCTGGCCTTTTCTTAGCCCTTGATGTTTAACACTTGGCTTTTGCTAGTGCTAAAAATCGCTGTGCTGGTGAGCGACCCGCGGGGCAGGAGAGGAGGCGGGCAGTGTATGTGTATGCTCCATGCTCTGGTTAATACGGAAGTGGGCTACCAGTTGGCGAAGCTCGGCGCTGAGCTGCGCGAGGGCTTGGGTGGCGTGATTGCTCTCTTGCACCAAACCGGCATTTTGCTGAGTCATTTGATCCATTTGGGTTACCGCCTGGTTGACCTGCTCAATGCCGCTGCTCTGCTCAATGGTGGCCGCAGAAATTTCCTGAACCAGTGTGCTGAGCTGTTTGATGTCATCGACCATCCCATTGATCACATCCCCGGTGTCACTCACTTGGCGGCTGCCTTCCGTCACTTTGCTGTCAGACGCTTCGATTAAGGTTTTGATCTCCTGGGCGGCGGCGGCCGAGCGGCTGGCCAGTTGGCGAACCTCATTGGCGACAACGGCAAAACCACGCCCCTGTTCGCCGGCGCGTGCAGCTTCCACTGAGGCGTTAAGGGCCAGGATGTTGGTTTGGAAAGCAATGCCGTCAATGGTGTTAACGATACTGCTCATTTGTGTGGCGCTTTCGTTAATCGTCGCCATGGTGGAGATCACCGTTGCCATAGAGTCACTACCGCGCTGAGCGCTTTCAGCGGTGCGCGTGGCAAGCGTACGGGCGTGATCGGCGTGCTCGGCATTTTGCTTAACCGTAGCGGTGAGCTGCTCCATACTCGAAGCGGTTTCGGCCAACGAGGCAGCCTGCTCTTCGGTACGGGTGGAAAGCTCTTCATTAACACCTACAATCTGATTTACGCCGCTGTTAACCTGATTCGCCCCTTGGTGAATGTCGCCAATCGTATGGGCCAGGGTTTCACGCATACGGTTAATATCAAAGAGTAGACTCTGCTGATCATTCGCCGAAAGCTGAGTGGTTTGGGTTAGGTCGCCATCAGCGATATGCCGTACTACGCTAGCGGCATAGCGCGGGTCGCCCCCCAACCGGCGTGCGACATCACGAATGACCAAGCCCATCAACAGCGTTACCGGGAGACCAATGATCAGCAGTATGACGACCGAACGAATCAAACCGGCAATAAACGCTTCATTAATATCGTCCACATAAACGCCTGCCGCGAGCGACCACTGCCACTCAGGAAGGTAGGCCACGTAACTGATTTTCGGTACCTGCTCATCCCCGGTAATGCGGCGGGAGTAGTAGTCAACGTGCCCACCACCGGCTTTGGCTGCCTCTCTAAAAGCGGCGTAAAGATCCATGCCGCTAGCATCCTTGTACGCGCTCATGTCTTCACCGCGAGGGCGATTAGGGTGGGAGACAATCTTTAGATCGTCATCAAAGGAGAAAATATACTCCCCGCCGCCAAAGCTTACGCTGGACATATTATCGATAGCGCGCTGCTGGGCTTCTTCCAGGCCAAGCTCTCCGGCGGCTACCCGTTCTTGCAAAGCTGCAAGCTGTCCATGAACGCTTTCCACCACATACTGGATGCTGTCGCGTCGTTCGCTCTCGATCGTCTGGCGATTTTCCCAGGCTAACCAGCCAACCAAGAGCAGCATGGCAATCCAGATAATGCCCAGTGTTCCCCAGAGTTTTTGTGTCGTCGTTAAGCGTGTCATGTTTTTCCTAGCCGATGAAAGTAAGCAACGTTGCTTCTTATCGGCTTAAGGCGCTAATACCTTAGCGAAATTTAAAGTAAATGCCGCCGCGGCAAAATCGCTTGCCGCGGCGGCATAACCCTATGTTGTTTCGCTAGTGAGAACAGGCGTTAAAAATCGCTGTGCTGATGAGTTGCTCTTGGGGCGGGCGAGGAGGCGGGTAAGGCCTGGGTATGCTCCATGTTCTGTTGGTTAATGCGGAAGTGGGCAACCAGTTGACGCAGCTGGGCGCTGAGCTGTGCAAGGGTTTGGGTGGCGTGGTTGCTCTCTTGTACCAGGCTGGCATTTTGCTGGGTCATTTGATCCATTTGGGTTACCGCCTGATTGACCTGCTCAATACCGCTGCTCTGCTCAATGGTGGCCGCAGAAATTTCCTGAACCAGGGTGCTGAGCTGTTTGATGTCATCGACCATGCCATTGATCACATCCCCGGTATCACGCACTTGACGGCTGCCTTCCACCACTTTGCTATCCGACGCTTCGATCAAGGTTTTGATCTCTTGGGCGGCGGCGGCTGAACGGCTGGCTAGTTGGCGAACCTCATTGGCTACAACGGCAAACCCACGCCCTTGATCGCCGGCTCTTGCGGCTTCCACAGAAGCATTAAGGGCCAAAATGTTGGTTTGAAAGGCAATGCCATCAATGGTGTTAACGATACTGCTCATCTGGGTGGCGCTTTCGTTTATTGTGGCCATGGTTGTAATTACTGTCGACATTGAGTCACTGCCGCGCTGGGCACTATCCGCCGCTCGGGTGGCAAGCGTACGGGCGTGATCGGCGTGCTCGGCATTTTGCTTAACCGTGGCGGTGAGCTGCTCCATGCTTGAAGCGGTTTCGGCCAATGAAGCAGCCTGCTCCTCGGTGCGGGTGGAGAGCTCTTCATTAACGCCCACAATCTGCTCTACGCCACTATTGACCTGGCTCGCGCCGAGGTGGATGTCGCCAATTGTCTCAGCGAGTGCTTCACGCATACGATTGATATGAAACAGTAAGCTTTGTTGATCCTTGGGTGAAAGCTGAGTGACTTGGGTCAGGTCGCCATCAGCGATGTGCCGTACTACGTTGGCAGCGTAGCGTGGGTCACCGCCTAAACGACGAGAAACATCACGAATAACCCAGCCCATCAGCAGCGTTACTGGAAGGCCAATGATCAGCAGTATCCCAATTGAGCGAATCAAGCCAGTAATAAAGGCGGCGTTAATATCATCTACATAAACGCCTGTCGCCAATGACCACTCCCATTCGGGAAGGTGCGCGACATAGCTGGTTTTTGGCAGCTGCTCGTCGCCACCCGCACGGGTTGAGTAGTAGTTAACGTGGCCGCCCCCCGCCTGGGCAACACGCAGCAACTCGGGGTATAGCGCCATACCGCTGGCGTCTTGATAGTTGGTCATGTCAGTGCCTGGGTCACGACTTGGGTGCGAAATGATAAGTAAGTCGTTGTTAAAAGAGAAGATATACTCCCCCGCCCCAAAGCTAACGCTAGACATATTGTCGATTGCACGCTGTTGGGCTTCTTCCAGGCTGAGTTCGCCGGCGGCGACCCGTTCTTGCAATGCTTCAATTTGGTTTTGCACGCTCTCCACTACGTACTGAATGCTGTCGCGGCGTTCGCTCTCAATCGTCTGGCGATTCTCCCAGGCAAGCCAGCCAACCAAAAGCAGCATGGCGATCCAGATAATACCCAGTGTTCCCCAGAGTTTTTGTGTGGTTGTTAAGTGAGTCATGTTCTTCCTAGTTGTTGTAATTGAGTAACTCTTTATCTATCGGCCTAAACAGGGCAGACCTTAGCAAAAATAGCCTTGAACACTCTTTTAAGGTAGTACTGCTCTTTTATTGTAAAATGGTCTAAGCATAGAACCTTATTTAAGCTATGCTGTCTCTGCAGGATCAGAATGAAATTACCACTCTATGGGAGGCTGCGATGCAACGCCCAATCGTGACGCACTTTTTTGATGAGCCTACGAATACCTTTAGCTATGTCGTTCAGGATCCCGATAGCCGTGCCTGCGCGATTATAGATTCGGTGCTCGACTTTGATTACGCCGCTGGTCGAACCGACGTGCGATCCGCTGACAATATCATCGCCTTTATTCGTGAACACGACCTTAACGTTACCTGGATTTTGGAAACCCATGTGCATGCCGACCACCTTTCGGCGGCGCCATACCTGCATGAGCAGCTAGGCGGCAAAACCGGCATTGGCGCCAATATAGTGGCAGTGCAGGAGATATTCGGTAAGGCGTTTAATGCGGGCAGTGAGTTTGCTCGAGATGGCAGCCAATTTGATGCGCTGTTTGAAGAAGGGGATACGTTTGCGATTGGTCAATTGAAGGGCCATGTGCTGCATACCCCAGGCCATACTCCCGCCTGTTTAACCTACGTTGTGGGAGATGCGGCCTTTGTTGGCGATACGCTATTTATGCCGGATTATGGCACCGCGCGTTGCGACTTCCCGGGCGGCAATGCGCGCACTCTTTATCGCTCTATTCAAAAAGTGCTAACGCTCCCCGAGCAGACGCGGCTGTTTCTTTGCCACGACTACAAAGCCCCTGGTCGTGAGACTTTCCAGCATGAAACCAGTGTGGCTGAGCAGATAAACGGTAATGTTCACGTACATAAAGGTATCAGCGAAGACGAGTTTGTAAAAATGCGTACTGAGCGCGATGCCACCTTGGGCATGCCACGGCTCATCATTCCATCGGTGCAGGTCAATATGCGCGCTGGGGAGATGCCTCCGGCGGAAGAGAATGGCACCGTCTATCTCAAAGTGCCGCTCAATTTTTTCTAACTGATTAAGTGCTATTTAGGGAGTAACCAGTGGATTGGATAGCAGGGTTACAAGGGCTTGTTGGAGGGGTGTTGATCGGCCTTTCCGCTACCTGGCTGATGGCCACGCTGGGTCGAATCGCGGGTATCAGTGGCATCGCGGGAAACTTGATTACGCAGCGGCCCAAGGGCGATAGCGCTTGGCGAGTAGCTTTTTTGTTAGGGCTAATCAGTGGGCCGTTAGTGCTCATAGCGTTAGGTGGTGGTTTAGGTAATGTCGCCGGTAGCCCGGGTGAGGTAATCGGTGCACCAGCAGGCGGCGTAGGGTTAATGCTGGTGGCCGGTTTGTTGGTGGGCGTAGGCACGGGGCTGGGCAGTGGCTGTACCAGCGGCCATGGCGTGTGCGGGTTGGCGCGCTTGGCCCCACGCTCCATGGCAGCCACCGGCATGTTTCTAGTGACAGCGCTGGTGACCGTTTATATCTCCCGTCACTTGCTAGGTTTAGGCAGCCTCTAATGAATAATCCAATGAATGAATCAGGTCAACGACGTTGGCTGAAAACAGCGGCGGGCTATGCGGCTGGGCTGCTTTTCGGCCTTGGCCTGGCTATTTCAGGTATGACCGACCCCGCGCGAGTAGTGGGGTTTCTAGACGTGGCGGGTGTCTGGGATCCAACGCTGATGTTTGTATTGGGCGGGGCCGTCATCACCACCTTTATCGGCTATCGGCTGGTATTGAAGCGCCCGGCACCCTTGTTGGGTGGCGTGTTTCAGTTGCCTACCAAGCGGGAGTTAGACGCGAAGTTGTTAGGGGGCGCTGCTCTGTTTGGCATCGGCTGGGGGCTTTCTGGCTACTGTCCAGGGCCGGCGATTGCCTCTATTGGCGGTCTTTCGTTACCGCTATTGGCCATGCTGGTGACGATGGTATTGGGTTGGTTTGTTGCGAGGCGTTTTGCTACTAAGCGTCTCGCCTAGCCATTCGTCCTTATTCGGCGATTGCCATGCCCACGCCCTTGCCATCACAGCAAGGGCGTTTTTATTTGTCTTAACGCTGGGTTAATGCCCGTCAGCCATGCTGATGGGTAATAAATAGGAAACCGCTATGCACGTCTTGTTGATTGAAGATGACCCGCTGGTTGCTTCGGGTATTCGCGCAGGATTAATGACTTTCGATTTTGTAGTAGATCACGTCTACACGGTGAGCGCTGCCCGTCAGGCGATGCGAACGGTGGCCAGTGATGTGGTCATTCTTGATCGCGGATTACCCGATGGCGATGGTCTTCAATTGTTGGCCGAGTGGCGCGAGCAGGGCAACGACGTTCCCGTGCTGGTGTTAACCGCTAGGGATGCGGTGCGTGACCGCGTGGATGGGCTGCAGGGCGGCGCCGATGACTACTTGGTGAAACCGTTTGATTTAGATGAGTTGGTAGCGCGTTTGCATGCTTTGCTTCGCCGAGTAGCAGGGCGCAGCAGCGGCCTGATTGCCCACGGAGCACTCTGCTTAGATCCGACGGCTCGGGAGGTCTACATCGGTGAACAGCTGATTATGCTGTCTCGCCGAGAGCTGGTGCTGCTTGAGACCTTCCTGCAATCGCCACGCAGCGTCCTTTCAGCCGACCAGCTCAAAGATAGCCTTTATGGTCTGAACGATGATGTGGAGAGCAATGCGCTGAATGTGCATATCCACCACCTGCGCCGCAAGCTGGGTAGCGGCGTGATTGAGACAGTGCGAGGGCTTGGCTATCGGTTGGGCAAACCCGAATCGGTACATGCGGCTGGTACGCCCTACAAGGGGCAGCTATGAGTTTACGTGCGCGCTTGCTGCTGACTCTGGGATTAACGCTGGCACTGCTCTGGGGTGTTGCGGCGGCGTGGCTGATGCGCGACCTGGAAGAGAAGTTTGTGGAAACCCTGGATCAGCGCTTAGCGCAGTCGGCTAGAATGGTGGCCGGGTTAGTCCTGCAGCTGCCGTTTGACGTATGGGAGGATGCCGAACACCCGGTGCTGTCTATTCCACCCATTGAGGGGCTGGCCTGCCAAGTGCACTCGCCCCAGGGTGAGGTCATAGCGCGTACCCATGCCGATATGGACGCTATTCTCGCTCCGGGAGAGGGCGGTCACACTTATCGTCAGGCAGGCGACGTGACTTGGCGGGTATTTACCTACGAGCGCGGTGGCATCGTGATTACCACCGCTGATCGTATGGATGAGCGCGATATGCTGCTCAGCGGCGTTATACGCATGACCGTGGTGCCCTTTGTCGTAGCGTTGGTAGGCAGCATGTTGGCGCTTTGGTTGGGGGTTTGGCGTGGCTTAGCACCGCTAACACGGCTGCGTGAATCGCTGGCCAATCGCCACCCCGATGCGCTGGCACCTGTCGCTACCTACGGCCTGCCTAAAGAGATTCGTCCGCTAATTGAAACCTTAAATACGCTTCTTGAGCGTGTGCAGCAGACCATTATTCGTGAGCAGCGCTTTACCAACGATGCCGCCCACGAACTGCGAACACCGCTTACTGCGATCAAGACCCACCTGCAAGTGGCTCGCCGGGTCGAAGGTCAGGCCGCAATAACATCGCTCAACTATGCTGAAGAGGGTGTGGTGCGGTTGAGCTCAACCCTTGACCAGCTGCTCACGCTGGCTCGCGTAGAGGGGCGTGTGCGTTTTGATGATGGGGAGGCTAGCCGCGTTGTGGATGTAGCCGAACACGCCCTGTCGGATAGCCAACACGACAAATCAACCCGCTTTATAGTCCCGCCCCACTGGCCCGATGTCGCCCTTGCGATACCCCGCGAATTGGCCATCACCGCGCTGCGTAATTTGCTCGATAACGCTATTAATCATGGGTCCGCCGATGCCCCCGTTACCTTTGATGCGCAGTGGGAGCCAGGAGAGCGTCATCTTACCTTTAGCGTTAGCGACCAAGGCTCAGGTGTTGATGGCGCGACGCTTGAACAATTAACGCAACGATTCTGGCGCGCCAGTAAACAGCAGGGCAGTGGACTGGGGTTAGCCATTGTGGCTGCTATAGCCGAACGCTTTGGTGGCGAAGTGACGTTTGTCAGCCCTGCTGAAGGTGGTTTTACCGCCCGCCTGGTTGTGCCAGTGGCGGGTAGCTAACAGCGATAATGCAAGGGAGAAACCGAGATGAATAAAAAATGCTTAAGCAGGTTTGGCCTGCTGATAGGGATTGGCTTAGTCACTGGAGGCGCGCTGGCGCAGCAGGGTGACGCGGAGCGAGGCCAGGCAGCAGCGGCGACCTGCACAGCCTGTCATCAGGCCAATGGCAGCGGTATGAATGTGCCCAATGGTGAGTCATGGCCGCGCTTAGCGGGGCTGAATGCGGACTATATCGCTAAGCAGTTGCACGACTTTAAAGCCGGGCAGCGTCAAAACGCGACCATGGTGACGTTTGCCAATATGCTCGACGATCAGCAAATAGCCGATGTTGCCGAATACTATAGCCAAATGCCGGTAACGCCGGGGCAAGGCGGCGATGAGGCCGACGAAGCGCTGCTGGCGCGGGGTCAACAGCTTGCCGAACGCGGCGATTGGAACGCTTACATTGTGTCCTGCCAAAGCTGCCATGGGCCCGGTGGTACGGGCGTTGGCAGCACCTTCCCAGGTGTCGCCAGCCAGCATGCTGGCTATATCAGCGCTCAGTTGACGGCGTGGAAAAACGAGACACGCAGCAACGACCCACAGAATCTCATGGGGGCCATTGCCAAACGCATGAGCGATAACGACATTAAGGCGGTGTCTGCCTGGTATGCCACGCAACCCGGTTCAGAAGAACAGGAGACAGCACAATGACCATCTGCCGTCGCTCCCTTGTCATAACCCTGACCGGCTGCTCGCTTGCGTTCGGTGCCGTCTATACAGCCACGGTTTTTGCCCAGCCAGAAGAGCGACCAGATGCTGCGCTGAATATGCTGGTACACGAGCCCCCCACCATGGAAGACCTTGAGAATTCCGAACTTCATCCGGAGCTGAAGAAAGTCATCCGCTATGGGCATGATCTCTTCACCAATACGCAGCAGTTGCGTGGTGAGAACGTGTTCAATGATATGAACTGCTCTAGCTGTCATTTGGGCGAAGGGCGGGTGCCGTTCAGTGCGCCAGTGTGGGCCGCGGCTATCACGCTGCCGGATTTTCGTGGTAAGAACCAGCATGTGAATAACCTGGAAGAGCGTATCGCAGGTTGCTTTGCTTATTCCATGAATGGCGTGCCACCGGAGTATGGCAGCGATGAAATGCTGGCGCTGAGCGCCTACCATCAGTGGCTGGCCACCGGTGCGCCGATGTATCCAGACAAACCGATTTATGGGCGTGGCTTCCCCGCGCCGGATGAGCCAGCTGAAGAGCCCGACTATGCTAGAGGTGAAGCGGCTTACCAGGAAAACTGTTCGATATGCCATCAAAGCGATGGCTCTGGCCACTACGAAAACGGCGAATACGTATTTCCAGCCCCTTGGGGCGACGGCTCTAATAATTGGGGCGCGGGAATCGCGCGAGTAGAAACCATGGCGGGCTTTATTTACCAAAATATGCCGCTTGGTCAGCCGCGGTCGCTCAGCGATCAAGACGCCTGGGATATTGCTTACTTCATAAGCAGCCAAGAGCGACCCCAAGACCCCCGCTACACGGGCGATGTCGCCGAAACAGCCGAGCGCTTTGGCCCGACCTTCCATAACCGCTCACTGTACGGGCAAACCCGCGAACACGACGGCCATGTACTCGGTGACCACGACAACTTCGGGGAGAAGGGCAACCTTAAGCCCTGGAATGTCGGCATGCCGCGGTTTGAAAACCTTTCCGAGGAGTGAGGTGGGGGAAAACGGAAGCATTAAGGAGGCCGCTTTGGCGGCCTCCAGCAGCCATCTATGGCGCTTCGCTGCCCATCATGTCGATTAGTCGCTCATCACTGGGCATACCCTGAATGCGGTCGAGGCGCACGTTCCCGTTCTCTGTTTCCCGCTGAAAAACCGAGGTGGGGGTGGCATACAGCCCTAACTCCTCGAACAGCTGGTTATTGGTATACACCTGTTCTTCAATTTCCCTTGGTTGGGCGCTGGCTTCGATTTCCTGCTGGCCACTTTCATGGGCATGCAGCGTCGCTGCCGGGTCGTCGGCTCCGAGCATGGCGGCTGCTTTTCCAGGGCTGTCGGGAGCTAAAATACCGACCATGATATGACGTAGCTGCGCCTCACCTGCTTCCACCCAGGGACGAACGGCTTGCCACAGCTCGCGGCAGTAGGGGCAGTTGGCGTCCGTGAAGGTGTAAATCACCCGCGGAGCGTCAACGTTGCCATCTTGAATCCAGTGGCTTTCGCTTAATAGCTGCCAGGTTTGTGCCTCTAGCGGTGCCCGTACATGCTCATCCAACTGCGCTTCAGTAAGGTCATTACCCTCGCTATCCATTAGCGTGCCCACCACGGCGTGCTCGCCATCTGGCGTCAGGTAAATCGCCATGTCCTGGCCCTGCACGCTGGCGCCGTAGCCGCGCAACCCGCCGGGGGCATCGAATTGACCATGAATCTCCAAGCCTTGGTCGGCGAGTGCCTGAATAGGAGCGGGGAGCTCGTCGGCAATGCTCGCAGAGGTGCCCATCAATCCTGCCAGTAACAAAAAGCCGCTAATGGTGTTTCGGGTTAATTGCATTACAACGTCCTGTTTTAATGAGATGGCGTTAGAAAAATGGTGTGGAAAAAGTAGCCGAAGGCGATTGATCAGAGTGCGGGTCAGCGCAAACGTTCTAACCCACGCTGCAGCGTCGCGCTGGAAAGCTCGCCAAAGTGCGTATTCACCAGCTGCCCATTGGCATCATAAAAGAGCGTGGTTGGCATGGCGTGAACTCCGGTGGCTTGTCCAACCGCATTGCGGGGGTCAAGCCATACGTTGTCCAGTGAGAAGCCGTGTTCGCTCATAAACGCCTCAATGTGGGCAGGCGACTCCCCTTGATTAATGAAGATAAAGGTGATGTCGGTTGCATTAGTTTGCGCCTGTTCAAAAACCGGCATTTCGCGGATACACGGCGGGCACCAACTGGCCCATAGGTTGACTACTATAGGTTGTTGGCTCTGTCGTGACATTTGCGGTAAATCGATGGCTTCACCTGCGCGAGTGGTCAGTGTGATATCCGGTAACGGGCGAGTTTGGCGTTCTATCAAGGTAGCGCTACCTGCGGCGAGCCCCCACACCAGGCCGCCGGTCAACAGTGCCCCCGTCAGTGGAAATCGCTGGCGTGGTGAGCGCCATAAAACCCAACTGGCATATGCCAGGCCGATAACAATGCCGCCAACAATGTCAAAGCCGCCATCGCGAATATTCAGGCGCGAAACTAGGCCATCGTATTCGCTCCAGTAGCGCACTACGAAGACCATACGGGCGCCAATAAAAGCTATAAACAGCAGGGTAAATAGCGTATCGCTGACGGGCACCCTATGGCGCCGACCCAGCAGCGCACCGGCAAACAACGCTAATAAGAACGCCAAGCCGATCAAGAGTTGGTGGATACTAAAGCCCATTGGGCCTAGGGCGACACTCTGTTGCAACATAAGAAAAAATAACCCCTAAGATAATGCAGTGCTGACATTGTCGCAGCACGACATTATTTAGGGATTATGCGCGGTATATCTGGGGCGATATGTCGCAACTAACAGTTTTTGAAAATTGAGTCTTCTCAATGGTATTAGCGATCGGCCACTAACCAGCGTACCGCATAGGGCGGTAGCGTACCTTCTGCGACCCAAGGGTTGCTGGGATCCAGCCCTTGCCAAGCGTGTTTTTCCAGTGCCTGGGTCACCGCTTCTCCTACGTTTTCTAAAGGAAGTGGTAGATCGGTGACGTTGTACAGCGCCAATAAACGGCGGCCATCATGGAGCGGGCCGCGCTCTACCGCCAACAGTTCCGGTGCTGAGACCACAACCCGCTGGGCGGCATTGGGGTGGAAGCAGGGCTCCTGACGGCGCTGGTCTAATAGCCGGTTTAAGGCGTGGAAAACATCGTGGGTCGGCGTTGAAGGGCTATCGAGCAGGAGGTCAAGCTCGCGACGCTGCCAGCGCCGGCGGTTGATCGAGCGCAGGCGCCCGCTGCGCTCAACGCCTTCCACATCATTGAGCGTGCCCGTCAGGGTGTGAATATACAGCGCGGGTATACCCTGTAAGCTGAGCATAATCGCTTGGCTGCATAGGAATCGGGCGATCTGCCACGGGTCGGGGCCGCGGCGGGTGCCGCGCATGGCCTCAAACCAGGTAATATTGATTTCGTAAGGCGTGTCGCTGCCATCCGGGTTGCTGCGCATGCTGACAAAACCGCCAAACTTGTGCATCAGTTCCAACAGTGCATCTCGCTCGTGGTCAGGCAGTAAGCCTTCCAGGGGGCGTACGCCAATGCCGTCGTGACTGGCGGTAAAGTTGAGGTAGGTGCAGTGGTCGGGCAAAACGGGAAGGCTGGCAAGCCAGGTTTGCAGGGTGCTCGCTTCACCACGAGTGAGGGTATGCAACAGCAGAGGGGGCAGAGCAAATTGATACACCATATGGGCTTCGTCGGGCGCCCCCTCGGGCAGCCGATTTAAACCAAAATAACTGATGTTTTCCTGGTGTGGCACATTGGTTTCGGTGATCAGCAGGGTGCCGGGTGCCACGTGATCCACAATCGCCCGCAGCAGCCGCACCACGGTGTGGGTCTCTGGCAGGTGAATGCAGGCGGTGCCTAGTTTCTTCCATAGAAAGGCCACCGCATCCAAGCGCACAATCCGCGTCCCCTGCTCCAGGTAGAACAGTAAAATACCCACGAACTCCAGCAGCACATCAGGATTTTCAAAGTTCAGGTCAAGCTGGTCTTCGGAGAACGTTGCCCACAGGTAGCGGGTACCGCGACGAGTGGATATAGGGACTAACAAGGGACTACTGCGCGGACGTACCACTTGAGATACATCGGTATCTGGATCGACTTCGATAAAGTAGTCGCGGCCAGGCAGGCTGCCGCTCAGGTAGTCCACAAACCAAAGAGACTCCCGTGAAACGTGGTTGAGCACCAGGTCGGCCATTAAGTCGTAATGGCTGGCCAGTTCTCGGATATGCGACCAGTCGCCAAGGTCGGGGTTAACTTCCCGGTAGTGGATGACCGAGAAACCGTCGTCACTGCTCCAGGGGAAGAAGGGCAGTACGTGTACGCCGCTGATACGATCACCTAACCGCTGCTGAAGAAAATCGCTAAGTACGGCCAGCGGCGGCACACTATCTTCGATAATGGAGTCACCGTAGCTGATCACCCACTGGTCTTTTTCGCTCCAGGAAGGTGCGTTATTAGCGTTGGCTCCTACGGTGTTGGATGAAAATGGGGCAAGCGACTGGAAATGCGCCAGGTGCTGGTTCAAGCGGCGCTGTACTTCGCTTGCCCGGGGCCCGTAAAGGTGGGTGAGGTAGTCATGAACGGTATTTGAAAATTTGTCGTGAACGGTCTGCTCAAAGCGGGGCATGGGTGACTCCTGATAAACAATCTGCCACAAACGCTGCAGCTTGTGTGCCAAATCGTTACAATACGAGTTGATACCGCGTTTAAACGCTAAGGTACATTAGCTTATGGCAGTGGGTACTGCTAAAACGCTATTAATAGCACACACATTGACAGGTTATAACACGCTAACTCGTGCGGCACGCTGACACGAGCTGACAACAGGTTGACCGCTATGCATTGCCCTTTTTGTGGTGCAAACGATACTCGAGTGACCGATTCGCGGTTGGTCGCTGATGGTGACCAGGTGCGCCGTCGCCGCCAGTGTGCGAGCTGCCAAGAGCGCTTTACCACCTATGAAACCGCTGAATTAGTCATGCCGCGGGTGGTGAAGTCCGACGGCTCCCGTGAGAGCTTTAATGAAGCCAAGCTGCGGGCTGGTATGCTGCGCGCGTTGGAAAAGCGCCCGGTCAGCGCTGAAGCCATTGAGGCAGCGGTCGAGCGCATTCGTCAAACCCTGCGTGCTCGAGGCGATCGTGAAATCAACGCTCGTGATATCGGCGAAGCGGTTATGCAAACGCTTAAGACTCTCGATCATGTGGCCTATATCCGCTTCGCGTCGGTGTATCGCAAGTTCCAGGATCTGGATGAGTTTCGCGCAGAGATTGACCGGCTTTCCCAAGAGCCCTCAGACAAGAGCGTGCCGTCAAAATGAGCGGCAATTTTAGCCAAGCTGACCACCGCTACATGGCCCGGGCGCTGCAACTGGCGCAAAAGGGCTTATACACCACGGATCCTAACCCGCGTGTAGGCTGCGTCATTGTGCGCGATGAGGAGATAGTTGGCGAAGGCTTTCACCTGCGTGCCGGTGAACCTCATGCTGAGATCCACGCTTTAAACGCCGCAGGAGCGCGCGCCCAGGGGGGCACCGCCTACGTCACCCTGGAGCCCTGCTCTCACACTGGGCGCACCGGCCCCTGCGCAGTAGCGCTTCGAGAAGCTCGGGTCTCGCGGGTCGTCATGGCGATGATAGACCCAAACCCGCAGGTCAGCGGCCGAGGTATTCAGATACTCGAACAGGCCGGTATCGACGTCGCGGTGGGCTTGCTGGAAAGCGAAGCGCGCACGTTGAACCCCGGCTTTATTAAGCGCATGGCCCTGAAACGCCCCTTTGTGCGCCTGAAAATGGCGATGAGTTTGGATGGTCGTACCGCCATGGGGTCAGGGGAGTCCCAGTGGATCACCGGGCCTGAAGCGCGCACCCAAGTGCAGCGGTTACGGGCACGTTCCAGCGCAATATTGAGCGGCGTCGAGTCGCTGATCATGGACGACTCTCGGCTAACGATACGGGCAGAGCAGCTCCAGCTCGATAACGCTGACGACGTGATTCGCCGCCAGCCGTTGCGGGTGATTTTAGATACGCATTTGCGTTTACCCCTGGCGGCGGCCTGTTTACGCGAGCCGGGGCGTACGCTAGTGCTCACCACACCAGGCCATGCGGAAGAGAAGCGCCATCGGCTAACTCAGGCGGGTGCCGAAGTGCTGGTACTACCTGCCGGTAGCGATGGGCGGATCGATCTGGTCGCAATGCTCCAGTGGTTAGCCGAAAATGAGCAGGTTAACGAACTGTTAGTGGAAACCGGCGCGACCCTGGCGGGCGCTATGCTTGACGCGGCGCTGATTGATGAACTGCAGCTATTTGTTGCCCCCACGCTGTTAGGCGGTGAAGCGCGGCCGCTTTTTGCGCTGCCAGGCCTCTCACGTATGGCGGATCAACGGCGGTTAACCATTCACGATATGCGAGCGGTGGGGCGTGATTGGCGTATTATTGCTACCTCTCAGCCGATGAGTGCATCTGGCGCATTCAGCGAGAGCAAGGTACCCTGACGCGCAAAACCGTGACTAACTGACGCGACCTTTTTCGTGAAAAATGTCACGAAAACCGTTCGTGATAAACGTTCGTGACAACTGCTTGTGACAACCGCTTGCAAAAACATAAATTGGAGACTCCATGGCGCACCCCACCTCTAGAGGCTTAGCCCCTATCGCCGAGCTGGTGGACGATATCCGCCAGGGCAAAATGGTGATTCTCATGGATGACGAGGATCGCGAAAATGAAGGTGATATCATCATGGCCGCCGAAAAGGTGCAGGCCGAACATATCAACTTTATGGCCCGTTTCGCCCGTGGTTTGATCTGTATGCCGATGACCCGCGCCCGCTGCGAGCAGCTTAATTTGCCGCTGATGGTGCGCGATAACGGCTCCGGTTTTGGTACCAAATTTACGCTTTCGATTGAGGCAACCGAAGGGGTTACGACCGGCATTTCCGCAGCAGATCGAGCGCGCACAGTACAGGCAGCGGTAGCGCCCCATGCAAAGCCCTCCGATATCGTTCAGCCAGGGCATATCTTTCCGTTGATGGCTGAGCCGGGTGGCGTGCTGCGCCGTGCTGGTCACACTGAAGCGGCTTGCGACCTGGCTGCATTGGCAGGCTGTGACCCTAGCGGTGTGATCTGCGAAATCATGAACGATGATGGCAGCATGGCGCGTCGTCCGGAACTGGAAGCTTTTGCCCAGGAGCACGGCATTAAAATCGGCACCATCGCGGATCTGATCCACTACCGTATCGTCAATGAGCAAACCATCGATCATCTGGAAGCGTCAACGGTAATGACCTCCCATGGCGAGCTCACACTACATGTTTTCCGTGATCGTATTCAGGGCGCTCATCATTTGGCGCTGGTCAATGGCCAGCCAACTCCAGAGCAGGCTACCACGGTGCGCGTGCATCTTAGCGATACGCTGCGTGATGTGATGGGCTTAATGAAAGACGAGCAGTGCCGCTGGGATGCTCACCGCGCGCTGGAAGAGATTGCCGGTGCCGCGCCTGGTGTGTTTGTGTTGATCGACGACGGACGCCCGCATCAGGATTTAAAAGATCAGCTAGATATCTTTTTGGATCGCGTGCGTCAGCCGCGTACCAGCGATTCCGACGGCGCCGGTAACTACTTAACCATCGGCACCGGTTCGCAGATTCTGCGCTATTTAGGCGTGGGTAAAATGCGCTTACTGAGTTCACCGTGGAAGTTCTCCGCGCTGTCCGGCTTTGACCTTGAAGTCGTCGAACGCCTGGGGCCTAACGACGCGGCGTATGAGCCAACTTCTCCGCAAGACTAATTTAGCAGGAATAAATTGATGCACTCCCTCACTCAAGTTGAAGGTACTTTTGTTGACGTCGATGGCCACTATGTCATTGTGGTCGGTCGTTTTAACCATCACGTGGTGGATAGCCTGGTAGAGGGCGCCGTCGACAGCTTGACCCGCCACGGCGTCGATGCCGAGCATATTCACATTGTTCACGTGCCAGGTGCCTGGGAACTGCCGTTAGCGGTGAAGCGCGTGCTGAAGGTGATGAAACCCGATGCAGTGATTGCCCTGGGCGCGGTCATCCGCGGCGGAACGCCTCACTTTGAATACGTAGCAGGTGGCTGCAATACGGCGATCAATCATTTACAGCTTGAGTTTGATACCCCGGTAGCTAACGGCGTATTAACCGTTGAGAGCATCGAACAAGCGATTGAGCGTGCGGGCACCAAAGCTGGCAACAAAGGCACCGAAGCGGCCATGGCGGCCATGGAAATGGTCTCTCTGCTTCGCGCGCTGCCGTCAGGAGATACCCAATGAGCGAGCGTAAACCCTCTGCTGCTCAGCAGGGCCGCCACGCGGCGCGCGAGTTAACCGTGCAGGGGCTTTATCAGTGGCAGATGACGGGTAAGTCCATCACCACCATTGAAGCCGAGTTTCGTAGCCAAGTGGCTGACGATGACCTGGAAGATCATGAAAACTGGGTAAAGGTAATGGAGATCGCCGATAAGGCGCTGTTTCACGAACTCCTCCACAATACCGTGCGTTTCAAGGCGGAGTTGGATCGTGAAATCTCTCCCCTGCTAGACCGCCGTCTGGAAGATCTCGATGCGGTCGAGCTGGCCATTTTGCGGTTAGGCGCTTATGAGCTTTCCCGCCGCATGGAAGTACCCTATCGTGTAGTGATTAACGAAGGCGTTGAGCTGGCTAAGTCATTTGGCGCCACCGACGGCCATAAATACGTGAACGGCATTCTCGACAAGCTGGCGATACGCTTGCGTAGTGCCGAGGTCAGCGCTCGTCGTCTCTGAACGCGAGCGGTATGACAATGCGTTTAAGGGGCCTTTGTGCTTGCCGAATTTGATTTGATTCGACGCTATTTTATGTCGTCGCAGGAGGCGTCGACCGCGTCAAATGGCGTCACACTAGGATGTGGAGACGATGCCACGCTGCTGCTACCGCAAGCAGGCCAACAGCTGTCTGTGAGCGTTGATACCTCGGTAGTGGATGTACACTTTCCCCGCGAAGCCCCGGCATTTGCGGTAGGTCACCGTGCCTTGGCCGTTGCGCTGAGCGATTTGGCTGCCATGGGGGCGACGTCACGCTGGTGTTTAATGGCGTTGACCCTGGATCAGCGCCAATTTGCCGATGACGAAGCTGCCCATGCTTGGCTGGCAGACTATGCGCGTGGCTTTCATGCCCTTAGCCAGCAGCACGCCACAACGCTGGTAGGGGGCGATGTCACGTCTGGTGCGCTCTCCATAGGTGTTACCGTCATGGGCGAAGTGCCGGTAGGCGAAGCCCTGACCCGTGGCGGTGCCCAGGCAGGCGATGTGATCGCGGTAACCGGTGCGCTCGGTGGCGGGGCTGGTGGGCTGGCGCTTTGGCAGCAGGGCGAGCGCGATCTGGCGCATCCGCTGCTAAGTCGCTATCTATTGCCACAGCCTCGCTTAGCGGCGGGCTTGGCATTGCGTGGTTTAGCCACCGCTGCGCTGGATATTTCCGATGGGCTACTGGCTGACTTGGCGCATATTCGCGACGCCTCGCAGGTGGGAGCCGTCATCGCGTTAGACGCCTTACCCCTGGCCGATGCGCTGGAAAGCTCCCTAGGCCGGGAAGCTGCGCTAAAGGCGGCACTTTCCGGTGGGGATGATTACGAATTACTGGTTACCCTCGGCGCTGACGATGTCGCAGAGGCGCAACAGCGTTTAGCGCCATTGGGTCTCTCGCTAACCGTCATCGGCCACTGTTGTGAAGCACTAGGTGTTAGTGCCTCTGACCAGAGTGACCTCAGTGACTACGCCGGTTGGCAGCATTTTAGTGGGGAAGCGCCATGAATCGTGCACCAAAAAGTGTCTGGCGTCGCCCAACGCATTTTTTTGCCTTTGGTTTAGGTAGTGGTACGGTGCCTTGGGCACCGGGCACCTTTGGTACGCTAGCGGCAATTCCGTTTTACTGGATGATGGCGGAATTGCCCCTGGGATGGTACCTGAGCATCTGTTTTGTCACTTTCGTGGTGGGGGTTTGGTTGTGCGACAAAACCTCTCACGACTTAGGTGTCCATGACCACTCCGGCATCGTCTGGGATGAGTTTGTCGGTTATTGGCTGACCATGGCGGCGGTGCCTTTTTCGTGGGAAGCTGCGTTGTGGGGCTTTATTGTATTCCGCATCTTCGATGTCTTTAAACCGTGGCCGATACGTTGGGCAGATCGCCGTGTAGCGGGCGGTTTTGGCATTATGATCGATGATGTGATGGCAGGGGTCTACGCCTGGAGTACTATGCACCTGTGGTTCTGGCTGCACTAAGCTGATTGAGTGGTGAGTGGTGAGTGGTGAGTGGTGAGTGGTGAGTGGTGAGTGGTGAGTGGTAAATAGAGCTCAGGAGCGGTTGATAACTTTTTTCGAGTGCATTGGCTGCAAGGCGTTGGCTTCAAGGAGGTAGCATGCGCAAGGAACGTCTGATTGTCCCTACACTGGCGATCATCGCCATCGTGTGGGCGGCAGCGCAGCTGCTCTCAAGTGTGCTTTTTGAGCGAAGCTTGCGCCAAGCGCTTGAGGATCTGGAAGCGCGGGGGGAGTGGCGCGTCAACCGTACTGAGAACCACCAAGGCTGGTTAAGTTCCCAGGGCAGGTTAATTCTGTCACCACTGCTGGGTCGCCCCTGGCGGCTGGAACTCACCTATAGCGCACGCCACGGTATTTTAAGCACGGATGTCGAAGGCACGGTACTGCCTCGCCTTGATACCGTGTTGCAGCAAGCGGTGGGTGAAGTCACCGCACCCTCTGTGCCGCGCTGGCAAGGGCGCTACCATACCCTTAGCGGCCATAGCGAGGTGCGCCTTGCCCTTGCTCCCTTTGTTATCCAACAAAATGGTCGCGAGTTAGCCGTCCGCGGCGGTCGGCTGCGCCTGGAAGGTGTTTTTGGTGATTGGCGACTCCGTGCGCTGTTTGACCAGCTCACCCTGATGGATGGTATGGCCCAGCTCGCACTAGGTCCCACGGAGCTGGAGAGCCGCTATACTTATATCGATGATGCTTACCACTTTGCCCAACGCGACCACCTGCATATTGAAACGCTGACGTTGAGCTACCCCTCCTACGATATCCAGCTGTCGCCCCTCGACTTGAATAGTCACATGGTGCTGGATGAGAGCGAGCTGCGTATTAAAGGCGACCTGGCAATAGGCGACGTGATGGTACCTTCTGAAGCGCCGGACATGCCGCTGCTCAATGGTCGCATAGCGTTGGAGCTCTCCCGACTGAATGCCGATGCGGTGCGTAACGTGATCCGTCGTTTGCGCCAGGAAGCTGCCTGGGGAGACGCGACTCTACCCATGGCGGAAGGATTGCTAGCCCGCCTAGAGCCGGATTTGCGCAAAGTACTTAGCGACTCACCGCGTTTAGATGTCACGACCGTTGCTATCGATAGCCCGCTGTTGGGTATTCGCCTGGATGCGGATGGCGCGCTGTTTTTTGATGCCCGTCAGTTGGATGAGCTTAGCGTGATTCATCTTGATAAAGAGAAAGAGCAGGCGAAATGGCTGGAGCGTATTGATGGCGACTTTACCTGGCATGAGGCTCCCACCGTCGCCGCGCTATGGTTAGGGCTGCCGCTGGGCACGCGGGAGTTGCAGTTTGATGTGGTACGCGGCGTATGGCGAGTCAATGGCCGCCCAATGCCCGAGCTCTGGCCTCAATAACGTTAAAGGCGTAAGGCGGTCAGGAACTCTGTTAAATCGACTGTTCTATTTGCGAAGGGTTGAAGTTTTAGCTCACTGCCCGCATTCCATGGACAACACTTGGCGGTGTTCACCGCCGGTATCGGTTCATTGGAGGACGCATGAGCGACCAGGATTACGAACACGACGCTGAACATCTTGATTGGCAACTTGACGATGAACAGTCATCAATCAGTGATGATGCTCCCGGTAGTGAAGAGAGTAACGAACATAGTAGTAAAGAGCGTCGCGAAAAGAGCGCTCATAAGCAGGCTGGCCAGCCGGAGGGTAGTGATTACCGCTCCGACGGCGAGCGGGTAAACTCTCTGGTGCCGGCCAGCGAAATGCTGCCAGAGCGCATCTACCTTCTCCCTATTCACAACCGTCCTTTTTTCCCTGCCCAGGTGCAGCCGTTGGTGGTTAACCGCGAACGCTGGGAAGAGACCATGCGCCGTGTGGGTAACACGCCGCACCACACGCTGGGTGTTGCTTTTGTGGGGGAGCAGGGTGTCACTTCCCTTGATCACGAAGGTTTTCCAGAGATCGGCACCGCGGTTAAAGTGCATAAACTCAAGGGTGAAGACGACCAGATCCAGTTTATCGCCCAAGGGCTTCAGCGCTTCAAGATTACCCGCTGGCTCTCTAAAGAGCCGCCCTACCTTGTTGAAGTGACTTACCCTAAAGAGCCGGTGGATGCGGAAAACGAAGAGACCCGCGCCTACGCCATGGCGATTATCAACGGCATTAAAGAGCTGCTGCCGATCAATCCGCTGTATGGGGAAGAGCTCAAGCACTACCTCAACCGCTTTAGTCCGCATCAGCCGGGGCCGTTGACCGATTTTGCCGCTGCCATTACCTCTGCCAAAGGCCCTGAGCTGCAGGATGTGCTGGCCACCCTGTCGGTGGAGGAGCGGATGCAGAAAGTTCTGCCGCTGCTGCGTAAAGAGATCGATGTAGCGCTGCTGCAGGGCGAGATCAGCGAGCAGGTCAACGCGCAAATGCAGGATCGACAGCGCGAGTTCTTCCTGCGGGAACAGCTAAAGGTCATTCAGCGTGAGCTGGGTATCTCCAAAGATGATCGTGAAAACGATGTGGATACTTTTAGGGCGCGCTTGGAATCGCTGGTGGTGCCTGAACGTGTTCAATCGCGTATTGACGACGAACTCAATAAACTCAGTGTGTTGGAAACCGGCTCGCCGGAGTATGGCACCACGCGTAACTACCTGGATTGGCTAACATCTCTGCCCTGGGGAGTGACCAGCCAGGATCAGTTGGACTTACCCCATGCGCGCCAAGTGCTGGATCGTGACCACGACGGCCTGAAAGACGTGAAAGAGCGCATTATCGAATTTCTCGCCGAGGGCACTTTTAAAGGCGACGTAGGCGGCTCGATTGTGCTGTTGGTAGGCCCGCCAGGGGTAGGTAAAACCTCCATCGGCCGTTCGATCGCCGAAGCTCTGGGGCGTCAGTTCTACCGCTTCTCGGTCGGTGGTATGCGCGACGAAGCGGAAATTAAGGGGCATCGTCGTACCTATGTCGGCGCTATGCCCGGCAAACTGGTACAAGCCTTTAAGGAAGTCGAGGTCGAAAACCCCGTTATCATGTTGGATGAGATCGACAAGCTGGGACAATCCTTCCAGGGCGACCCTGCCTCGGCGCTGCTGGAAGTGCTTGATCCAGAGCAGAACGTTGATTTCCTCGATCACTATCTTGATGTGCGCATGGATCTCTCCAAGGTGCTGTTTATTTGCACCGCCAACACCCTGGATTCAATTCCTGGGCCGCTGTTGGATCGTATGGAGCAGATCCGCCTCTCCGGTTATATCGCTGAAGAGAAACTGGCGATTGCTAAACACCACCTGTGGCCAAAGTTGCTCAAGCGCGACAACCTGACCAAAAAACGCATTAGTCTTTCTGATGCTGCCTTAAAACAGGTGATAGAAGGCTACGCCCGGGAAGCCGGGGTGCGGCAGTTGGAGAAACAGCTTCACCGTATTGTGCGTAAGTCGGCGGTTAAGCTGCTGGAAGAGGAGGCCGAAACCGTCAAGATATCGGTTAAAAATCTTGAAGAGTTCCTGGGAGCGCCGATTTTCCGTAAAGAGAAAGTGCTTACCGGGGAGGGGGTGGTGACAGGCCTGGCGTGGACATCCATGGGCGGGGCAACGCTGCCCATTGAAGCGGGCAAAGTGCACTCGCTGGATCGCGGCTTTAAGCTTACCGGCAAGCTTGGTGAGGTGATGCAGGAGTCTGCCAATATCGCCTACAGCTATACCCTGGGTCACCTACAGGAGTATGGCGCCGATGCGGACTTCTTCGACTCAGCGTTTGTGCATTTACATGTGCCCGAGGGTGCTACGCCCAAAGATGGTCCTTCGGCCGGTGTCACCATGACCACCGCGCTGCTGTCACTGGCCAAGCATCAGGCGATTGACCGACCTTTGGCGATGACCGGCGAATTAACCTTGACCGGCCAAGTGCTCCCCGTTGGTGGAATTCGTGAAAAAGTGATTGCCGCGCGGCGCAGTGATATTTTTGAATTGATTCTGCCCGACGCCAATAAGCGCGACTATGAAGAGTTGCCGGACTATCTGAAAGAGGGTATGACGGTGCACTTTGCCAAACGCTACCGTGATGTATCAGATATCGTTTTCGGTCGAAAATAGAGCGTTGATTTTATTTGCAGCAACGGCTGTTTAACCTTTTAAAGCGTCTTACGAGAGTAAGGCGCTTTTTTTACACTTGTTCACTGGTTTGCTGAGATTATCTATAGCGATAATGACCTCTGCTTTAATAAAAATTAAGAATATCTAATTCTCGGAGAACTAATGCGCAATAATCAGCCGGTCACCCAGCGCGAGTATGTCCTGAGCGAGGAGACAGTCCTTATCTCTCGCTCGGATTTAAAGGGTAATGTGACCTATGCCAACTCCACCTTTGTTGAGGTCAGCGGCTACAGTCGCGACGAGCTGATCGGCGCGCCCCACAACCTCCTTCGTCACCCTGATATGCCTGAAGCTGCTTACGCAGATTTCTGGAAAACCATCCAAGCCGGGGAAACCTGGCAAGGTGTGGTCAAAAACCGTCGTAAAAATGGCGACCACTACTGGGTGCATGCCACGGTCGCCCCGCTGCGGGACGGGGAGCGTATCGTTGGCTATACCTCTGTGCGTCGTAAAGCTGCTGGGCAAGCAGTGGCCCGTGCAGAAAAAATCTACGCTGAAATTCGTGAAAAAGGCAAATCCCGCCACTACGCGCTAGCCCACGGCACGCTGCGGCGTAAAGGCTTGACCGGCATACTGTCGCGCTTTCAGTTCTCCAGTCTTAAAGCCAAGCTCATCAGTATGGTGGTGGTCTCTTTGCTACTGCTCTGCTTTTCGGGCGGGTTGGGGGTGTACGCGGTGATGGTCTCCGGCGAGCGGCTGGAAACACTTAATCGATCAGGGTTGAGTGACGTTGCTTCGCTGCAGCATATCGAGCGCTACATGGGGCAAACGGTTGAGACACTTGAGCCTGCGGTACGCAGTCCCCGCCGGGCTGACCTTGAGGCCGTCAATGCAGAGATTGGCCAATATACTAATGCCATGCAAACCCTGTGGGCGGATTACTACGTCGATGATGCCGTCAATGTTGAAGCTGCCCAGTCCTTTGATAATGCGTTGACTACCTGGACAACCGGGGTACAAACCAGCTTGGTGGCGATTGAGGAGGGGAATGGATTCGCGGCCTTTGAGGCCTTTAATGACGTGGTGGTGCCGACCACTGACTCACTGCGCGAGATGAATAGCACCCTGGTCGAGCTGGTGCGCGCTGATGCCGAAGCACTGGTCACCCAAGCGCAAGGCGGGCGTCAACAGCTGCTAATAGCCCAGTTGGTGTTACTGGCTATTGGCTTTTTGGTCATGATTGGTCTGAGCGTGATGATTCTAAAGTCGGTGTTTCGCAGCCTGTCGGGCGCGCGGTATATCACTTTCCAAATTGCGGCGGGCAACCTGGCCGCCCGTGAGCGGCGCCAAACCCGCGACGAGTTTGGCGAGCTGCTTTACTCGCTGGACACCATGCGCTTTAGTCTATCCAGCATCGTGGGCGATGTGGAGAGCCGCGTTTCTGTAGTCACTCCAGCCATTCAACAGATCGCTGCTGAAAACGAAGAGCTCTCTTCGCGTACAGAGCAGCAGGCATCTTCGCTTCAACAGACTGCTTCCAGTATGGAGGAGATGACCTCGACGGTTCAGCAGAACACCGATAATGCCCGCCAAGCCACCGACCTGGCGGTACAAAATGCGACCAGCACTCGGGAAACAGGCAAGCAGATGCAGCAGTTGGTCGAGCGTATGCAGCGTATCGCCCAGAGTGCTGAAAAGATGACCGAGATGATCAGTGTGATCGACGGTATTGCTTTTCAAACCAATATTTTGGCACTCAACGCTTCAGTAGAGGCTGCCCGCGCGGGTGAGCATGGCCGTGGCTTTGCGGTTGTGGCCAGTGAAGTGCGCAATCTGGCCGGTCGCAGCGCAGATGCCGCCCAGGAAATCCGTAAGATGATTGATAGTACCACCCAGGAAGTGAGCGGCGGTCGAAGTGCGGTGGATCAGGCTGAACGGGCGATCAAGGAGGTCTCACAGCAGGTGAGCCGGGTCAGTGAGCTGATGGAGTCGATCAGCACAGCGTCCAGCGAACAGAGTAGCGGGATCGGTCAAATTAACTCGGCGATTGCCGAAATGGATACTGTGACCCAGCAGAACGCCTCCAAAGTGCAGTCAATTGCGGCCTCAGCGGATAACCTCTCCCTTGAAGCCTTTGAACTCGCCAATGTGGTCGATGCGTTCCGTTTGGAGGGGGCTCAAGATGAGAGCATTAAAGAGGCGCGGGCGAAGTTGCAACGTGCTAACCACGCACTCAGCAAAGCCGCCCAGCGTTTACCTGCGCCGACTGAGTCGCGTGCTAAGTCAGCCTCAATACAGTCACGCCCGGCTGACCAGTGGGAAGCGTTCTAGGCCGCTAGGCAACGCCTTAGGTTCTTGATTTGCCTCTGTTCGTTTTAATTATATGCCACCCTTTGGGGTGGCATATTTAATGCATTACCTCTAATTGAAAAGGTTTAGCGATAGGGAGCCGCTAAGCCTAAAGATGGCGCAAGCCTTCAATAAAAAGTAGGGGGTCTATATGCATAATACCGAACAAGCAGCAAATGCTGTTTATGAGTTAGCTGACGACGAAGTGCTGATCTCACGCTCTGATCTTCAGGGCAGAATCACCTATGCCAACCAGATATTTGTGGAGGTAAGCGGCTACTCTTTAGACGAGATAATGGGTGAACCCCATAGCCTGTTCCGCCACCCCAGCATGCCCAAAGCGCTCTTTGAGAACTTATGGGAAACCATTGAAGCGGGTAAAACCTGGCAGGGTCTTATCAAAAATCGTCGCCAAACGGGCGAAGCGTATTGGATGCATACCACGATTGCACCGCTGCTCGATGGTGACCGCGTAGTAGGCTATACCTCCATCCGGCGCAAAGCCTCGGCTAAGGCGATTACCCGGGCAGAGCGCGTATACGCTGCTATGCAACAGGGCAAAATGCGTGGCTTTAAGCTTCATTATGGTGCGTTACGTCGCACTGGGTTACGTGGGTGGGTGCAACGCTTTAGTTTCAGTAGCATCCAGGCCAAGCTCATCGGGATGGTGTTGGCGTCCATTATCTTATTGGTGATGGCGGCAGCGGCGGGGGTTTACGGCTTAACCAGTTCCGCAGAACGTCTGCGAACGCTCAATCAAACTGGCCTGGAAGGGGTTTCCGACCTGCAACAGATTGATCAGCGGGTGAGTCAAGCGATCCAGGCGTTAGAGCCAGCGGTGCGAAACCCACGTCGGGCTGATCTGGAGGCTCTTGAAAGCCAACTCACCACCATGAGTGCCGACATCGAACACTCCTGGCAGGAGTACACTGAGCTGCGCACAACGGGCGGCGGCGTTCAGGAAGGTCTAGCGGCGCACCTCGACAACTTCATAGCGGCTTCAGATACCGCGTTTGTAGCTATTCGCGATGGCAACGGCTTCGCGGCGTTCGAAGCGTTCAATGATATCGTGCAGCCTACTTCTGCGAGCATTAGTGCCACGATTAATCTGCTCGTTGAGCAAGAGCGTGCAGCAGCGCATATATTGATGGAGAACGCCGAGCAGCAGCAGAAAGTAATGCTATACGGTCAACTAGGTGTGCTGCTACTGGGTATCGTGCTGATGGTTGGGTTAAGCATGGCGGTACTCAAATCGCTGATTAAATCGCTTAATGAAGCGCGTCGGGTGACGTTCCAAATTGCCGCGGGCAACTTGGCCAATCGGGTAACGTTAAAGCGTGATGATGAACTGGGTGAACTTCTTAATTCACTGGAAACGATGCGTTCGAGCTTATCGGGGCTAATCACCGAGGTTGGCAATAAGGTGGATGTGGTGACCCCCGCCTCTGAACATATCAAACGGCAGAATGAAGACTTGGCGTCACGCACAGAGCAGCAGGCATCTTCGCTACAGCAAACGGCTTCTAGCATGGATCAGATGACCGCCACCGTGCAGCAAAACAGTGAAAACGCCCGTCAGGCTAATCAATTAGCCATGCAAAACGCTAATACAAGCCGTGAAACCGGCGAGCACATGCAGGCGCTGGTAGAGCGTATGGAACGTATTGCTGCCAGTGCCGATAAGATGACTGATATTATCAGTGTCATTGACAGCATCGCTTTTCAAACCAATATTTTGGCACTTAACGCCTCCGTTGAGGCCGCACGGGCTGGCGAGCAGGGGCGTGGTTTTGCCGTGGTGGCGAATGAGGTACGCAATTTGGCCGGGCGCAGCGCTGACGCCGCTGGCGAGATCCGCCGCTTAATTGATGCTTCCTCCCAGGAGATTGCCGGTGGTGCCCAGGCGGTAAGAGAGGCCGAAACGGCTATTGAACAGGTGGTTACTCAGGTGATGAGAGTCAGCGATATTATGGAGGAGATAAGCATCGCATCAGATGAGCAGAGCAGCGGTATCGCGCAGATCAATACCGCCGTCTCTGAGATGGATCATGTGACTCAGCAGAATGCTTCCAAGGTGCAGTCTATTTCCAGTGCTGCTCAAGACCTTACCCGTGAAGCGTTGAGCCTGGCCAACGTTATTGCTGCTTTCCGCTTAGAGGGGGCGGCAGATGAGAGCAGCGAGAAGGCTCGTGAGCGCTTACTCAAACAGGCAGGGATGGCGCCCATGCCATCATTATCCTCACCATCCCAGGCGTTAGCTTCGCCCCAAATTCGCCCATCGCTATCTGCAACGCTTGCACAGCCAGCCTAAACGGCAGGGCAGCCAGGGATGAATGCGCGCCATGGAGGGCGCCCCTCTCTCATTACACCTAACCTCTTCACCTAATCCTGCATCTAGTCTCTACGCATCGCTCATGCCACAATCTATGGCCGCTGGATTTGCACCAGCCCACGCCTTTTATGTGGTGGGCTGATAAATAATAGACAGAAAAAAGTAGAGAGTAGAGGAAGCCATGCCAGAGTATCGCTCACGTACCACCACCGCTGGACGCAATATGGCCGGTGCCCGCGCGCTATGGCGCGCAACGGGTATGCAGGACGGCGACTTTCAAAAGCCGATTATTGCGGTCGCCAACTCCTTCACCCAGTTTGTGCCGGGCCATGTCCACTTAAAAGATATGGGCCAACTGGTGGCGCGTGAGATAGAGAAAGCCGGAGGCGTTGCCAAAGAGTTCAACACCATCGCGGTGGACGATGGTATCGCCATGGGCCACGACGGCATGCTCTACTCACTGCCCAGCCGTGATCTGATCGCCGACAGTGTCGAGTATATGTGTAACGCCCACTGCGCTGATGCGCTGGTATGTATTTCCAACTGTGACAAAATCACACCAGGAATGCTGATGGCCGCTTTACGCCTCAATATTCCGGTTATTTTTGTTTCCGGTGGCCCCATGGAGGCAGGTAAAACCAAGCTGCTAAACCACGGGCTGGATCTCGTCGATGCCATGGTGATGGCTGCCGACGACAGCGTAGACGATGAAACCCTGGCGGAAGTCGAGCGCAGCGCCTGCCCCACCTGTGGCAGTTGTTCGGGGATGTTTACCGCCAACTCAATGAACTGCCTGACTGAAGCGCTGGGGCTGGCGCTGCCCGGCAACGGCACTGTGCTGGCCACTCACGCAGATCGCCGTCGCCTGTTTGAAACGGCGGGGCACCGCATCGTTGAGTTAGCCAAGCGCTACTACGAAGGCAACGAGACGCACTTGCTACCCCGCGCCATTGCCTCCAAGGCGGCGTTTAAAAACGCCATGACCCTGGATATCGCCATGGGCGGTTCCACCAACACCATCCTGCACTTCCTGGCGGCGGCCCAGGAAGCCGAGGTCGACTTCACCATGGAGGATATCGACCGCCTCTCCCGTGAAGTGCCCCAACTGTGCAAAGTGGCGCCCAATACCCAGAAGTACCATATCGAAGACGTTCACCGAGCAGGCGGCATCATGGCCATTCTCGGTGAACTGGACCGTGCCCGAGTGCTGGATACCTCGGTGCCCACGGTGTATGGCGACAGCCTGAAAGCTGCGCTGGATGAGTGGGATATTATGCGCTCGCCAAGCGCTGAAGTGGTCGAATTCTTTAAAGCCGGGCCAGGCGGCATCCCGACCCAAACGGCGTTCTCCCAAAGTGCCCGATGGCCGAGCCTGGATGGTGACCGTGCTACCGGCTGTATTCGTGACCTTGAGCACGCCTTCTCCCAGCAGGGCGGCTTGGCTGTGCTTTACGGCAATATCGCGCTGGATGGCTGCGTCGTCAAAACGGCCGGGGTCGATGACTCGATCCTGGTGTTTGAAGGCCCCGCCCATGTGGTGGAGTCTCAGGATCAGGCCGTCGCCGATGTGCTGGCTGACAAGGTTAAAGAGGGCGATGTGGTCGTGATTCGCTACGAAGGCCCCAAAGGCGGTCCCGGCATGCAGGAGATGCTCTACCCCACCTCCTACCTAAAATCCAAAGGGCTAGGCAAAGCCTGCGCACTGCTGACCGATGGGCGCTTCTCGGGGGGCACCTCAGGGCTCTCTATTGGCCATGTCTCGCCAGAGGCGGCGGCAGGTGGCGCCATTGGGTTGATCGAGCAGGGTGACCTGATCTGCATTGATATCCCCAACCGGTCAATCAACGTCAAACTGACGGATGCCGAACTGGCGGCTCGCCGGGTAGCGATGGAAGCCAAGGGCGCCTCGGCCTGGAAGCCAGTCGAACAGCGCCCCCGCAAGATCACCCCAGCACTTAAGGCCTATGCGCTGTTGGCGACCTCCGCCGACAAAGGAGCTGTTCGGGATCTAAGCAAGCTTGATTGATACTCGCAGCTGATACACGCAATCGACATTCGCAACAGTCCAAGTAAGGAATCAAATGAAGGCGATTATAAACGTTGGATTAGTTGGCTACGGTTTCGCTAGCCAAACTTTCCACGCACCGCTCATCCAGGCCACGGAAGGCCTGGACTTAGTCGCAGTCTCTTCTAGTGATGCAGCCAAGGTGCAGGCGTCACTGCCTGAGGTTGAGGTAGAAGTTAAGGCATTAGCGCTGTGTCAGCGTAGTGATATTGATTTGATCGTTATCCCCACGCCTAACGATACACACTTCTCGATTGCTAAAGCGGCACTCTCGGCGGGTAAACACGTGGTGGTCGATAAGCCCTTTACGGTCACACTGTCAGAAGCCAAGCTGCTCAAAAAGTTGGCAGACGACAAAGAGTGCCTATTGTCGGTGTTTCACAACCGCCGCTGGGATAGCGATTTTTTGACCGTTAAAGCGCTTCTTGAGGCGGGCACACTTGGGCGACTGGTTAATGTTGAATCCCATTTTGACCGCTTCCGCCCGGAAGTGCGCGACCGCTGGCGCGAGAAAGCTACCCCCGGTGGTGGTATCTGGTACGACCTGGGCCCACACCTGCTAGATCAAGCCTGCGAGCTGTTCGGCATGCCCCACGCTATTCTGCTGGAGCTTGGCACATGGCGAGATGGTGCCAAAGCCGACGATGATTTTCTGGCACTGCTCGATTACGAAAGCTTTCGCGTTACCCTGGCAGCGGGCACGCTGGTGGCGGAACCGACACCGCGCTTCCGGATCAATGGCACCCAAGGCAGCTTCATTAAATACGGATTAGACCCTCAAGAGGATCGCCTGAAAGCCGGCGAAGTGCCCACATCCCTGTGGGGTGAAGACGCCCAGCATGGCACCCTGACGCTGCGTGAAGGGGATGGGGAAAACGCACCGCTAACGCGCCGTGAGCTCCCGACCCTGCCGGGGGACTACCTGGCCTATTACCAAGGCATTGCCGCTGCTATCCGTGATAAAGCACCGCTCCCGGTAAGTGTCGACGACGCCCTGCGCTCAATGGCCCTGCTGGAAGCCGGCCTGGACAGCCATCGTCAACGGCGCTGGATCGCATTGAAGAACCATTGATGTGAGGGGTGAGGGGTGAGGGGTGAGGGGTGAGTGGGTTTTCGTAGCGCGGCGTAAGCGTCAGCGCACCCGCAGCGGCGGCCCGGCGCGGAAGCAGCGCGAAGCGGTGCCGGGGTTGGTGTTGTGCCATCAGGCGTCGTTCCGCCGCCTCCCGCGGGTGCCTCATTCGCTAGTGCCTCGCGAGATTCGTTACCACGCGCTACGGTACGTGCTCGAAGCTAGATCGATGGTTTTCGTAGCGCGTGGTAAGCCTAAGGCGCACCCGCAGCGGCGGCCCGGCGCGGAAACAGGGCGAAGCGGTGCCAGGGTTTGGTGCGGTGCCATCAGGCGTCGTTCCGACGCCTCCCGCGGGTGCCTCATTCGCTCGTGCCTCGCGAGATTCGTTACCACGCGCTACGGTATGTGCTCGAAGCTGAAACTTTGGGTTTTCGTAGCGCGGCGTAAGCGTCAGCGCACCCGCGGAAGCAGCGCGAAGCGGTGCCAGGGGGTGGTGCGGTGCCATCAGGCGTCGTTCCGGCGCCTCCCGCGGGTGCCTCATTCGCTCGTGCCTCGCGAGATTCGTTACCACGCGCTACGGTATGTGCACGAAGTTGGATCGATGGGTTTTCGTAGCGCGGCGTAAGCGTCATCGCACCCGCGGGAGCAGCGCGAAGCGGTGCCGGGGTTGGTGTGGCAAGGTCACTGGGCGGCTTGCTACCCCACGCACTATTCACTCTTTTCTTCTCACGCTTCACCACCCAATCAAAGCAAATCCGTCGCGCTATTGCGCCTCTCTTCTCGCAACCGGTCCCGGGCGATATAGAGCGCGGCGATGGCGCGGGCTTCGTGAAAATCCTCGCGCAGTAGCAGGGCGGGTAGCTCTTCAATGGCGTGAGTCTCCACAATTAATGGCTCGGGCTCATCCCCGGGTAGTCGCTTGGGGTAAAGATCCGTGGCGAGCAGTACCTGCATCCGGTGGCGCATATAGTTGGGCGCCAACGAAAGCTCGACGAGCGGCTCAATACGGTGCGCGCCAACCCCACACTCCTCCATCAGCTCGCGGTTAGCCGCGGTAAGGATATCTTCGCCGGGGTCGACCAACCCCTTTGGAAGAGTAAGCACATAATCTTCAAACCCAGCGGCGTATTCGCGGATCAGCAGCACGTGGTCGGGGTCGGGCATCGCCACCATCATCACCGCACCGCGGTCAGCGCCGGTCAAGCGCTCAAATTGACGCTCCTCGCCGTTAGAAAAGCGCAAATCAAGCGACTCAACCTGAAATAAACGGCTTTGGGCAACGCACTTACGCGCCAAAATTTGTGGTTTTTGCTGATAATTAGAGCGCTTAGCACTGGTACCCTCAGGGTGATTGAAGGTGTCATGCGTAGGGGGAGAGGTAGACATAAAAGAGGGCCTCCATGGCTGGAAAAAGGCGGTTACGCTACAATAGCACGCTTACTCCTAACGTGACTGGAGCGGCAATGATTGATTGGCGCGAGATAGATACCGTCCTCCTGGATATGGACGGCACGCTGTTGGATTTACACTTCGACAGCCACTTTTGGCTCGAGCACTTGCCAAGGCGCTACCGCGAACTGCACCAACTGGATGAGGCCTCCCAGGAAGCCCTGCGCGCGCGCATTCTCGGCGAGCAGGGCACCTTAAACTGGTACAGCTTAGCGTACTGGAGCCGTGAGCTGGGCGTGGATATTGTTGCTTTAAAGCGCGAAGTCCAGCACCTGATTGGCCTGCGTAGCGACGCGCTGGATTTTCTCAAATGGCTAAAACAGGCGCATCCAAGGGTCGTGCTGGCCACTAACGCGGATCGTGCGAGTCTTGCCCTAAAGCTGCCGCTCACCGGTTTGGAAGGTTATCTAGACGCAATCGTCTCTTCCGAGGACGTGGGCGCCGCCAAAGAGGAGCAGGCATTTTGGTTTGCGCTACAAGAGATCGAAGCTTTTAATCCTGCGCGCACGCTGTTTATCGATGACAACGCCCGCGTGCTCGAGAGCGCTCGTGAGTTTGGAATTAAGCATTTGCTGGGTATTAAACAGCCCGATAGTCAGCGGCCTGAAAAAGAGCTGCAAGAATTTATTGCCCTCGACCGCTTTGCCCACCTGCTGCCCGAACAGCTTCCTGAACAGGTGTCAGCAACCCAAGGAGTGCCTAAATGAGCGACAGTGTACGCTTGGACAAATGGCTCTGGGCCGCGCGTTTTTTTAAGACCCGCGCACTGGCTAAAAAAGCCATCGAAGGCGGGAAAGTCAATTACAACGGCGGTCGCGCTAAAACCAGTAAGCAGGTGGAAGTCGGTGCGCTTATTCGCGTGCCTCAAGGTTGGGAGGTATTGGAGGTAGAAGTATTATCCCTCTCAGATCAACGACGTGGCGCGCCGGAAGCGCGCACGCTCTATGCGGAAACCGAAGAGAGCGTGCAGCGTCGTGCGAAAGAGGCCGAAGCAAGACGCCTCACTAACGAGGCGATGCAGCATCCGCTCAAGCGCCCTGATAAAAAGCAGCGCCGCGATATCCAGCGCTTTCAGCGCCATCAGGGCGAGTAGTTCTTCGCCATTAAGTCCTCGCCCTCTTTAACTACTTGCCGTTCTAAAATACTAGGTTACGAAATTATGTCCGATCAAATTCAACGCTTTATGTTCGATCACACCAATGTCCGCGGCGAGATCGTTACCCTGGCGGCCGCCTACCACGAAGTGTTGGATCGCCACGCCTATCCACCGGCGGTGAATGAGCTGCTAGGCGAGCTGTTAGCCGCCGTGGCACTGCTTACCGACACCGTTAAGCTGGATGGCACGCTGAGTATCGAAGTGCGTGGACGCGGTGTTCTGAACCTGTTAATGGCCGAATCCAACCCCGGTGGTGAACTGCGCGCGATTGCACGCATAGCAGAAGACGCCGACCTGCCCAGCGAGCACGCCAGCTTCCGCGAACTGGTGGGCGAAGGCCAGATCGTGATTACCCTCGATCCTCGTGAAGGCCATCGCTATCAAGGCATCGTAGCGTTGGATCAAGAGTCTCTGGGCGGCTGTTTGGAAGCCTATTTCAGCCAATCCGAGCAGTTGCCAACTCGCCTCTGGCTGGCCGCTGATGAGAAACGGGCGGGTGGGTTGCTGCTTCAGCGGTTACCAGAAGAGTCACAAAACCAGGATGTGGATGCCTGGGATCGCAGCGTACAGCTAGCCGATACGATCAAAACTGAAGAGCTGCTCGGCCTGGAGCAGCGCGAGGTACTGCATCGGCTCTACCACGAAGAGACCGTACGCGTTTTTGAACCCAAGGCGCTGCGCTTTGGCTGCACCTGCTCCCGAGAGCGTATGAGCTACGCACTGCACTCTCTGGGCAAGGAGGAGCTGCGCGATATTTTGCACGAGCAGGGGGCTATTGATACCCAATGCCACTTTTGCCACACGAAATATCACTACACAGCAGCGGATATTGAAACTTTGTTGGACGACCCCGAAGCCCCATCGCCCACTATTCACTAACTATGTAGTCGAAAGCGTATGCCAGGGCGACTAACAGTCGTACTAGGAGCGTCATTGTATTCAATGATTTTGACGGTTCTTGCAAACGGCTGTTTGAAATCTTACTGCGCTGCAACACAAAATGTAGTGTCTTTGTAGTAGTTTAACTACAAGATATTTGATCTTCGCCCCCGTTTCCTGGGGGCTTTCTTTTTGCCATAATGCGCCGGACTTCAGCGCGCCCAGCCGGTTTTTCAGTGGTTGGGATGAACATTAAGGCGTCGGTGACGCCCGGTAAATCGAGAGAAGCCCAGGAATCGACATGACCACGACTCAAGCCGCCCCCCAATCCCACGTTAATCTCAGCAGCGCCGAACTCGTTGAGCGCGCAGTGGCACGTGGCGAAGGCCGCCTCTCAGCCAACGGCGCCTTGGTAGTCAATACCGGCCTGCGTACCGGCCGTTCACCGAAAGATCGTTATATCGTCGACGAGCCCTCCACGAGCAGCCAAATCGATTGGGGTAACGTTAACCAGCCCTTCGACGCAGGCAAGTTCAATGCCTTGTGGGAGCGGGTCAATGAATACTTGGCCAGTCAGGAGCATTTTGTTTCTGAACTGCACGTGGGCAGTGATTCCACTCACTACCTACCGGTACGCGTCACCACTGAAACCGCATGGCAAAACCTGTTTGGCCGTACCATGTTTGTGCGCCCGCAGGCCTATAATTCAGCGGTTAAAGACGAGTGGACAATTCTCAACGCTGCGGGCTTTGAGTGTGATCCTGCTCGCGATGGCACCAACTCTGATGGCTGTGTGATCATCAACTTCGCCGACAAAAAAGTGCTGATCGCGGGCATGCGCTACGCCGGCGAAATGAAAAAAGCCATGTTCTCGGTGCAGAACTTCCTGCTGCCAGCCGCCGACGTACTGCCGATGCACTGCTCGGCGAACGTAGGGGAAGATGGTGAAACCTGCCTCTTCTTCGGTCTCTCTGGCACCGGTAAAACCACACTTTCTGCGGACCAGGCGCGCTTCTTGATCGGCGATGACGAGCACGCTTGGGGCGACGGCATTGTCTTCAATATGGAAGGCGGCTGCTACGCCAAGTGTATCGACCTCTCCGAGAAGAACGAGCCGGTCATCTGGAACGCCATCAAGTTTGGCACCGTGCTGGAAAACGTAGTGCTGGATGACCGCCGTGAGCCTGACTACGCTGACGATAGCCTGACCCAGAACTCCCGCGCCGCTTACCCGCTAGAGCACGTTGAGAAGCGCGTAGCGGAGAATCTGGCTGGCGAGCCGAATGCCATCGTATTCCTGACCTGCGATATGTCCGGCGTACTGCCCCCAGTGTCGATTCTTTCCAAGGAAGCCGCGGCGTACCACTTCCTATCAGGCTACACCGCCAAGGTGGGCTCTACTGAAATGGGCTCCTCTGAAGGCCTGGCCGCCACATTCTCTACCTGCTTTGGCGCGCCGTTCTTCCCACGCCCGGCCCGTGAGTATGCTGACCTGCTGATCAAGCGCGTCGAGAAGAAAGACGCCCAGGTATACCTGGTTAACACCGGCTGGACAGGTGGTGCTTATGGCGAAGGCGGCGCACGCTTCTCCATTCCGACCACCCGCGCCATCATTAGCGCCATTCAGTCCGGCGTACTGCGTGACATCGATACTAAACACATCGAAGGTCTTAATCTGCAAGTACCGGTAGCCGTGCCAGGCGTTGACTCAAGCCTGCTCGACCCACGAGAGACCTGGCAAGACCGTGACGCCTATGACCGTCACCTCAAAGAGCTGGCGACCAAATTCGTCGATAACTTCAAGAAGTTTGAAGGGGTCAACGAAGCGATCATCAAAGCGGGCCCTCAGCTAAGCTAAACGTTAGCGGATGTAAAAGATGGACGCTGATGTAAGGAATCGAATGCAGGGGCGACAAAGACGTTAGCACCGATAGCAGTCAGAATGGGACAGTGCTCAGGCACTGTCCCATTTTTATTGGCTATTTTTGCCAATTCCGACGGGAGCGACACCATGAAAAGACGTCAATTTTTAGGCCTAGCAGGGCTCACTAGCATAGTAGGGGCAATGCCCGGTTTGTCGTTTGGGTTTCCACGCTTAGACCTTGAGGCTGCCCCTGGATTGGAAACACTGAACCTGAGTGAAGCTGAGTGGCGTGAACGGCTCTCTGAGGAGGCCTTTAATGTGCTCCGCAAGCACGGGACTGAACCTGCCTTTTCAAGCCCCTTGGATAAAGAGTGGGGAGAGGGCGAATACCCTTGCGCTGGTTGTGATCTATTACTTTTCACCAGTGAAATGAAATATGATTCTGGCACTGGTTGGCCAAGCTTTTTTGAGCATGTAGAAGGACATCTGCTGACAGAGCTGGATTTCAAACTGGTTTGGCCTCGCACCGAATACCACTGCGCCCGTTGTGGCGGTCATCAAGGCCATGTATTTGAAGATGGTCCTGATCCTACCGGCCTGCGCTGGTGTAATAACGGAGTAGCCCTGCGCTTTGTGCCTGCTTGAATAGGCGAGCCTGAGAACCGGAGCGATATAAAACAATGATTAGGAGCGCTTTGTGAAAGGATGGTTTCAACGACTGAGTACTCAAAATAAACTCGCCAGCATCCATAACTTGCACGATGTTGAGCGGCTCGCTCGGCGCAAACTGCCCAGGCCAATTTTTGGCTACATCGACCATGTGGCCGAGGATGGGCGTACCCAGCGCGCGAATCTGAGTGCTTTTGATGAGTACCACTTTTTGCCCAAAGCGTTTGTTAACGTTGCGCAAATTGATCTGCACACTGAACTGTATGGCAAACGCTACGCCGTGCCTTTCGGTATCGCCCCCATGGGGATCAGCGCGCTCTCGACTTACCAGGGGGACTTAGTGCTGGCGCGGGCAGCGGCGAGGCGCAACCTGCCAATGATTATGAGCGGTTCATCGCTGGTGCCCATGGAGGAAGTGGCCAAGGTGGAGGGCGCCGACTGGTTTCAGGCGTATCTGCCGGGAACCCCGGAAGGTATCGAAGCCCTGCTGGCAAGGATCCAACGGGCTGGTTTTAAAAAACTAGTGGTAACACTCGATTACCCCGTACCCCCCAATCCGGATAATTTCCGCCGTTCGGGGTTTTCCTCACCGCTAGAGCCAAGCCTGCGCCTAGCCTTCGATGGCTTGATGCGTCCAGGCTGGCTGTGTAATACCTTCCTACGCACGCTGTGGAAGCATGGCATGCCGCATTTTGAAAATAACCATGCCGAGCGAGGGGCACCAGTGATCTCCCGTGAAGCCGCGCGAGACTTCTCCGGGCGCAGCCATTTTGACTGGGGCTATCTCGACTTGGTGCGGCGCCTATGGCCCGACACCTTGATCGTTAAAGGAGTGCTCAACCCTGATGATGCGGTACGTGCTCAGCAGGCGGGGGTTGAAGGCATTATTCTTTCCAATCATGGCGCTCGCCAATTGGATTGCACTATCTCCCCGCTCCAGGTACTACCAGAGATTAAGCGCCGGGTCAGTGATATTCCGATAATGATCGACAGCGGCTTCCGACGTGGCACGGACGTGATCAAGGCGCTGTCCCTGGGGGCTGACTTTGTCTTTGTCGGGCGCCCCTTCAACTACGCCGCCGCCTGCGCGGGGCAGGCTGGCGTAGAGCATATTGCCGATCTTCTACAGCGTGAAGTTGAACGCAATATGGCGCTGCTGGGGCTGATCAGCCTCTCGCAGCTAGACCGTACCTGCCTCTACCAACCAACAGCCGGTGAAGTACCGCAGTCATTGTCGCCCATGCACAAAAGCATCAGCGGATGAAACTGAACCAAGGTGTAGATCCGTACAACCCCCATTTTTAGTGCCACCGGGCGTCGTGCCGACGCCTCCCGCGGGTGCCTCATTCGCTCGTGCCTCGCGAGATTCGTTACCACGCGCTACGGTACGTGCTCGAAGCTGAACCTTTGGGTTTTCGTAGCGCGGCGTAAGCGTCAGCGCACCCGCGGAAGCAGCGCGCAGCGGTGCCGGGGGTTGGCTGAAGTGCCAACGGGCGTCGTACTGCCGCCTCCCGCGGGTGCTTCAAACGCTCGCTGAGCTCACGTTCTCGTTATCACGCGCTACGGGATGTGCATCTGTCTCATCAAAGCCTAAACCCTTCAACAATATGCTCAGCTAAACTATCAATAATGGGTGATTGTGTAGAGGCGGTGCGCAATAGCACGATGGAGGATTCGGGTAATTCGGGAAAGCCCTCTTTTACACCCAGTATCTGCATATCAGCGGTCACTAAGCTGCGCATCCAGGCAGAAACGGCCAACCCCGCCCCAACAACGGCTTGCAGCGTTGCCAGGCTGGGGCTGCTGTAAGCAATTCGATAAGCTCGGTCTGCGCGGTCAAGCGCGTTGCAGGCATGGCGACGACAGAAGCAGGGGGCCTCAAACAGCGCAAGTGGCACCGGCGTCTGTAGATGAGTGCAGTGACTCTCAGCTGATACCCATACGGTAGCTTCACGCCTTAAAATCGTGCCAATCTCGTCGCCTATCTCCCGCGTCATAATAATTAGATCCAGGCTGCCTTGCGGCTGCTGGGATAGCACTGACGAGGGAGCGCAGTGGACATCCACGTCCACCAGCGGCCACGCCTGGGAAAAGGTTTTCAGAATGCCGGGCAAAAAGCGCATCACATAGTCATCTGGCACGCCCAGGCGCACGCGGCCCACCATATCGGGCTGGCGCAACAACGTTAGGGCTTCCCCCTGCAGCGATAGAATCTTGCGCGCATAGCCAAGTAGCGTATGACCTTCACTGGTCAATAGCAGTTGGCGGTTTTGGCGTACAAACAGCGGGCGCTGAATAACATCCTCTTCCAGCCGCTTAATTTGCATACTCACAGCCGATTGAGTGCGGTTCACCGTTTGGGCGGCACGGGTGAAGCCGCCTTGATCGACAATCGCAACAAAGGTACGCAGTAGCTCGTGATCGATGGTGGGTAGCGTGGCCATAGATATCAATCTTTTTGATGTTTGTCATAAGGACTATTCGTTGGATTGATTTTAGGTGCTGCTCAATACTTCCTTCAACACTTATTTACGACGCCGTTTCTGGCGGCGCAGGGAGGTTGAAATGGATCGCTCGCTACACTGCTTGCAAAACCAACAGTGCCAGGTGGTTGAGGCGCCGCAATCAAGGGTCACCTGGCGGGAAAGGTTTTATCGCTGGCGCCAGCTTAATCGTGAGCGCAATGCCCTGCGTCATTTAAGCGATGACATGCTAAAAGATATTGGCATGAGCCGCGACGCTGTTCAGCGTGAGTCGCGCCGGCCGTTTTGGGATGACCGGGGATGGCGGCGCTAACGCCTAAGTCATGCCAGCCATGACGGGTTTGTGATACCTTGTTGGCACTAAAAAATGCTGCATGAGTTAGTTGCAATTTATGGATGTCAATCAGCGTATTATTTCCCGCTTAGCCACTGAGCTAGGCGTACGACCCGAGCAAGTATCCGCCACGGTGGAGCTACTGGACGGTGGCGCCACCGTGCCGTTTATTGCCCGCTACCGTAAAGAAGTCACTGGCGCGCTGGACGATATTCAACTGCGCCAGCTAGATGAACGCCTGCGCTACCTGCGCGAGTTAGAAGAGCGGCGCGTAGCAGTACTTGCCGCCATTGAGGAGCAGGGCAAACTCGATGCCACGCTAAAAGCCAGCATTGACGCTGCTGAAACCAAGCAGCGGCTGGAAGATTTATACCTGCCGTTTAAGAAAAAACGCCGCACCAAAGCGCAAATTGCTCGCGAAGCAGGGCTGGAGCCGCTGGCGGATGCGCTGCTGGCTGATCCCTCCCTTGATCCTGACAGCGAAGCGGCGAACTATCTGCGCCCGGCAGAGGGCGATATCCCCGCCATTGACGATGCCAAGGCTGCCCTGGATGGCGCCAAGCAGATCTTGATGGAGCGCTTTGCCGAAGACCCGGAGCTGATTGGCCAACTGCGCGAACGGCTATGGCAAGAGGGCGAACTGAGTGCCCGCGTGCTGGAAGGCAAGCAGCAGGAGGGCGCCAAGTTCTCCGACTACTTTGAGCACGATGAGAAACTCGCCAAAGCGCCGTCACACCGTGCGCTGGCCATGTTCAGGGCGCGTAACGAAGGTGTACTGAGCCTCTCGATCCGCCTACCCGGCGAAGAGGAAGCCCCTGTCCATCCCGCTCAAGTCGCGATTGCCAAGCAGTTTGGTATCAGCGATCAGGGCCGCCCGGCGGATAAATGGTTAGCCGAAGTGGTGCGCTGGACCTGGCGGGTGAAGCTTTACACAGCCCTGGAGACCGAGCTGCTGGGGCGTCTGCGGGAACAGGCCGAATTGACCGCGATAGAGGTGTTTGCGGCCAACCTAAAAGACCTGCTGCTGGCCGCACCGGCGGGGCAGAAAGTGACCCTTGCCATCGACCCCGGCCAGCGCACCGGCTGTAAGGTTGCGGTGATCGATGCCACCGGGCAATTTGTCGATCACACCACTATCTATCCCCATGCGCCGCAAAACCAGTGGAATGAAGCCCTGAGTGTGCTGGCTAAGCTGGTAAAACAGCACGGCGTAGAGCTGATTGCGGTGGGCAACGGCACCGCCAGTCGCGAAACCGATAAGCTAGCGGGTGAACTACTCAAAGCACTGGCCCCCGCACACCGCTTAAGCAAAGTGATGGTCTCTGAGGCGGGCGCTTCGGTCTACTCCGCCTCTGAGTACGCCTCACGGGAAATGCCCGATTTAGATGTCACCGTACGCGGCGCGGTCTCCATCGGCCGCCGCCTGCAGGATCCGCTGGCCGAACTGGTGAAAATCGAGCCCAAGTCGATTGGCGTGGGCCAGTACCAGCACGATGTCTCCCAGGTGCAGCTCTCCCGCAGCCTGGAAGTGGTGATAGAGGACTGTGTTAACGCCGTAGGCGTCGATCTCAATACTGCCTCCAGCGCACTGCTTTCACGAGTGGCTGGCCTTAGCACGGCCTTGGCGGAAAATATCGTTGCCCAGCGCAACGTCAAAGGCGCCTTTAAAAGCCGTAAAGAGCTGCTGGAAGTCAGCCGCCTTGGTGCCAAAACTTTCGAGCAGTGCGCGGGCTTCCTGCGTATCCACAATGCTGACAACCCCTTGGATGCCAGCGCCGTGCACCCGGAAGCCTACCCACTGGTAGAGCGTATCGCCAAGCAGAGCGGGCGTGAAGTACGCGGCTTGATTGGCGACAGCGTCGCGTTGAAAGCGTTAAAGCCCGCCGATTTTGCCGATGAACGTTTCGGCGTGCCCACCGTCAGCGATATCCTCAAAGAACTGGATAAGCCGGGCCGCGATCCTCGGCCTGAGTTTAAAGCGGCCGAGTTTCGTGAAGGTGTCGAAACCCTTAATGATCTCAAGCTTTCTATGGTGCTCGAAGGTACAGTCACCAACGTGACCCACTTCGGCGCTTTTGTGGATATCGGCGTTCATCAGGATGGCTTGGTACATATCTCGGCGCTGTCTGATCGCTTTATCGATGACCCCCGCAGCGTGGTGAAGGCAGGTGATATCGTCACCGTTAAAGTGATGAGCATCGATATCCCTCGCAAACGGGTAGGTCTATCGATGCGCTTGGATGACCAGCCTGAGGCTGAAAACGGTGCCAATAAGCACAGTGGCTCGCCTAAAGATCAACACAGTGGTGCCCGTAAACCGGCTCGAAACCAGCGCAGCAACGCCAATAAAGCGGAAGCGCCGGAGCCTATGGGTGCGCTGGGCGCCGCGTTGTTGAAAGCGCGTGGCGGCAAATAGTCGCGTGCCCTGGATGCGAAGGTGTCTTGAAAAAACGATCGTTGCCGCCATATCCTGTTTTCTGTTTTTGAATCAGCGATGATGGCGATGCCACCTGACTACACCAAGGCCCGCTCACGGCGGGCTTTACTGACAAGGAGTGTTCACCTTGCCTGAACCACTCACTGTGCCATCCGCGCTGACCGCGCAAGTCGAGCGCCTGATCCCCAGTGCGCGCCTTGGACGGTTGGGCCGCCTGCGGCGTGGACTTGAAAAAGAGGGGCTGCGGGTTGATGCCAATGGCCACATCGCCCAAACGCCGCACCCGCATGCCCTGGGCTCCAAGTTAACCCACCCGCATATCACCACGGACTATTCAGAGTCACTGTTAGAGTACATTACGCCGGTTTACTCTCAGCCGGGCGAAGCGCTCTGTTTTCTGTCTGATCTGCACACCTTTACCTACCACCACTTGGAAAACGAGTGGATCTGGCCCGGCAGCATGCCATCAAGGCTCTCTGGCAATGACAGCGTGCCAATTGCCGACTATGGCACCTCCAATGTCGGCACCATGAAGCATGTCTACCGCAAAGGGTTGGACATGCGCTATGGCCGCATCATGCAAGCAATTGCCGGTGTTCATTACAATGTATCGCTGCCGGATGATATGTGGCACGCCTTGCGAGAGCTTGAGAAAGCCACCAATATCCCGTTCAACGATTACCGCTCCACCCGCTATTTCGGCATGATTCGCCACTTCCGCCGCCATAGCTGGCTGCTGCTCTACCTGTTTGGCGCTTCCCCGGCCATTGATAAGAGCTTTTTGCCTGACGGGCAGAAAGTGCCCGAAAAGCTGCAGTCGCTTAGTGACGATACGTACTTTGCCCCCTATGCAACGACGCTACGTATGTCGGATCTGGGTTATCAAAACAAAGTACAGTCACAGCTTAAAATCTGTTTTAACTCGCTCTCTAACTACGTGAACACCCTCCGTCACGCCATCTCTTCCCCGTGGCCCGACTATGAAAAAATGGGTGTTAACGTGGATGGCGAGTGGCGTCAGTTAAACGCCAATATTCTGCAGATCGAAAACGAGTACTACAGCGATATTCGCCCCAAGCGAGTCGCCAAGCACAACGAAACCCCCAGCCAGGCCCTTGAAGCCCGCGGCGTGGAGTACATCGAAGTGCGCTGTTTGGACTTGAATCCCTTCGATCCTCTCGGCGTCACTGAAGATCAAATGCGTTTTGTAGACACTTTCTTGATGTGGTGTCTACTTAGCGACAGCCCTTGGATCTCCGACGAAGAGTGTGACCGTCTGGATGACAACCGTCGCTGGGTGGTTGAGCGTGGCCGCGATCCGGAACTGCAGTTATTCAACCACGGTGAAACCACCTCGGTGCGTGAGTGGGGCGAACAGATATTTGCCGAGATGGGCGAGGTTGCCCGCCTGCTGGACGCAGTCGAAGAGGGCACACCCCATGCCGATGCACTGGCAAGCCTAGCGCCACGTTTGGCTGACCCTTCGCTCACGCCATCAGCCCAGGTACTCGAGCGTCTAAAAGCGAACGGTGGATCACTCAGCGATTTGATGCTTAGCCTGGCCAAAGAGCAGGAGGCGCAGTTAAAAGCTGCCCCCATGCAGCGCTGTCGGGAAGCACTGTTAGCCCAGTTGATTGAGACCTCCCACCAACAGCAGCACGATATCGAAGCCGCTGACCAAGAGACCTTTGAAGAATTTTTACAGGTCTACTTCACCAAAGCTCGTGAGTCCCGCGCTCTTTCAGCGCTGCCATCTGAGGTTCGTCAATGATTCTGCACTCCTTTCGCTCGGTGGCGCTAGCCGGTTTAGCCTTCTGCGTTCTAATGATGGCGGTAGCCCTGGGCTTAGAGCATATCGGCGGTTATGAACCCTGCCCGCTGTGTATCTTTCAGCGCGTAGCGGTGATCGCTGCGGGTATCGTATTCGCCATAGCCGCTATCCATAGCCCGGCAGGGCGAGGTGGTAAAGTTGTTTATGGGCTGCTTGCGTTGGTCGCGGTGGGAACTGGGGCCTTTATCGCCGGCCGCCATGTGTGGTTGCAGGGCTTGCCCGCCGATGAAGTGCCTTCCTGTGGCCCTGGGCTGGATTACATGATGGATATTCTGCCCATGCAGGACGTCGTTGCCATGGTGCTAACGGGGTCTGGCGAGTGCGCCAATATCGATTTCTCCTTGCTAGGTCTCTCACTACCTGCCTGGACGTTGATCGGTTTTGCCATTCTGGCAATCGCCCCGCTGCGTATGCTGTTGATGAAAAGCCGGGGTTAGTAGGGCATCAGCGATAAGGAGCGTGCCATGCTTTATCAACATTTTGCGACTCAGGAAGAGATCGACCGCGCCTACGACCCGATGATGGGGCGAGACCCGGCGGTGTTGGTAAAGGCATGGCGTGAGCGTAGCGAGACTTCTCGCGCGCGCCACCGGGTAAGTCTAGATGTCCCTTACGGGCCTTCGCTTACTGAACGGATGGATATCTTTCATGCCGATGCGCCTGATACCGATAACCCACAAGCCCCCGTGCACGTATTTTTCCACGGCGGCTACTGGCGCTCACTGAGTCACCGTGAATTTAGCTTTATCGTCGATGATTTGGTCAAATCCGGTATCACGGTGGCAGTGGTTAATTACGCACTCTGCCCCCAGGTTCGTTTTAGTGAGCTAGTGCGTCAGGCGCAGGCAGCCGTGGCCTATGTTTATCGCCATGCCGCTGAGCTAGGCGTTGACCCGGAGCAGTTGAGTATTTCGGGGCATTCGGCGGGTGGGCATCTCTGTGCCATGCTGATGTCAACGGATTGGCAAGGCATCTTTGGCTTACCGAACCAACTGATTCGCGGCGCGCTATGTGTGAGCGGGCTCTACGACTTGCGACCCTTTCCCTGGTCGTGGCTGCAACCCAAGCTTCAGTTAACGGGCCGCGATGTACAGGATTTCAGTCCGCTATGGCAGCCGTGCCGAGTGGCTGCACCGATAAAGTTGGTAGCAGGGGCCTTAGAGTCAGAAGAGTTTGCGCGGCAGATGAGTTGCTATGCTGAGCATGTGAGCGAGCAAAGCCAAACGGTCACCCAGCAGCTACTCCCCAACGACGATCACTTCTCGATTCTTGAGCACTATCTTAATGATGGTTGTTTTGTTGAGTGGATCAAAGGGTTTCATGGGTTATAAGAACACGCCTTAGTTCTGAGTGGAACGCAATAGCCTTCCGCGGGGGCGCTGTGAACCCATCCCTGGGCGCTACTTTCGCCATCTGACCGCCATGGATGGCGGAAATGCCGGAATTGTCGGGAACACTTTCCGGCCATGGCGAAAGACCCCCGCTACAGGCTATTCCGTTCTTGTGCTTAGAGTTATCTCTCAGTAAGCAAGTTTATACAGCCGGAATAACCGCCGTCGCTTCGATTTCCACCTTAGCCTGATCCTCCACAAGCCCCGCTACCTGCACCATGGTCATCGCCGGGAAATGCTTGCCAAGTACCTCGCGATAAGCGCCGCCCACCTCCTTAAGCCGGGCCAAATACTCCCGCTTGTCGGTCACATACCAGGTTAAGCGGACGATATGCTCAGGGCCTGCACTGGCCTCTTTCAAGATCGCTACGATATTCTGCAGCGCCTGGTTCACTTGAACGACAAAGTCATCGCTTTCAAATACCTGGTCGGCATTCCAACCAATCTGGCCGCCGACAAAAACCGTCTGGCCTGAAGCTAGCACGCCGTTAGCGTAGCCGATGGCTGGTTTCCAGTGGGAAGGGTGAAGAAGCTGATGAAAGTTGGCGTCACTCATGATGGCTATCCTTATAGGTTATCAACGGTAATATGCTGGCGTATTGCCTCTGTCCATGGCATCGGCTTACCGCTACTTAAATCCACAAATACCAAGGTTGAATCACTGGTTAGGCGCTTCTGCTCACCGCAGTAAGCGACAATCTGCAGCGTTACACTGCTGCGCCCCATAGACTGCACCCTTAACTCAAAGGTCAGCCGTTCACCCAGCCTGCTAGGTGCGTGAAACTGGGTGTCGATAGCGGCAGTGGGCACGCCCGTGCCGGTCTCCACATGCAGTTGGTTAAAGTCGTGGTGCACAACCTCCTCAAACCAATCCTCCACCACGGAGTTAATCATCTCGAAATAGCGGGGATAAAAAACGATCCCCGCTGGATCACAGTGCTGAAAACGCACCTTCCGCTGAGTGGTAAAGGCCACTACTTTTCTCCTCGCTAAACACCCAGGTAACGGTCACGCACCGAACTGTCCAGTGCCGCTGGAGCCCCAACCCACACGGTGCTGCCCTTCTCAAGAATGGTGCAGCGATCAGCGATAGGCAGAATTTCACTTAACGACTTATCCACCAGCAGCGTGGATTGCCCCTGCTCCTTAAATAGCCGAATCGCCCGCCAAATTTCCTGGCGAATGACCGGTGCCAAGCCTTCGGTCGCCTCATCGAGCACCAGCAGGCGTGGGTTGGTCATCAGCGCCCGGCCAATGGCCAACATCTGCTGCTCACCGCCAGAGAGGGTTTTAGCCAGTTGCGCCCGGCGCTCCTCCAAGCGCGGAAATAGCGTTTCCACTTTTTCCAGTGTCCACTCACCAGGGCGAGCGGTGACCAGCAGGTTTTCGCGGACAGATAAATTGGGAAAACAGCGTCGCCCCTCCGGCACCAAACCCAGCCCCGCTTTAGCAATGCGGTAGGCGGGCAGGCGGCGCAGATTATGGGACTCAAACTCAATGGTGCCGCGGCTGGCTGGGGTAAGGCCAAATATCGAGCGAATGGTAGTGGTTTTACCCATCCCGTTGCGGCCCATTAACGCCACCATTTCTCCGGCGTTTACTTCAAGGTTCACGCCAAATAGCGCCTGGGAGGGGCCATAGAACGTCTCAATGTCAGCAACCTTAAGCATCGGAATCTCCCAGGTAGGCTTCACGGACACGCGGATCCTGCCGAATCGTTTGGCTATCGCCATGTGCAATAACACTGCCGGAGACCAACACAGAAATACGATCAGCAAGGCGGAACACGGCCTCCATATCGTGCTCAATCAGCAAAATGGGCACTTCCCGCTTGAGCGCTTCTAGTAACTCGGTCAGCTTCGCCGAACCCTCAGGGCCCAAGCCCGCCATGGGTTCATCCAGCAGTAGGGCGCGTGGCTTGAGCGCCAGTGCGCAGGCCACTTCGACCTGACGGCGCTCCCCATGGGAAAGCTCGGATACCGGTGTCCAGGCGCGGTGGCTAAGCTGCATGCGCTCCAGCGCTTGGTAAGCAGGTTCAAGCAACTGCTGGTCCCGGGCGACGGGTCTCCAGAAACGAAAGCTGTGACTCTGCAGTGCTTGAACGCCCATCATCACATTACGCATCACCGAAAGGGGCTCCGCCAGCGATGAGACCTGAAAACTACGACCCAGCCCCAATCGGGCGCGCTGGGCAATACTCATGCCGGTGATGTCGGTGTCTGCTAGAAAAACACTGCCCTCATCCGGGCGTATGCTACCGGCAATTTGCCCGATCAGGGTCGACTTGCCTGCGCCATTGGGGCCAATCAGGGCGTGGATTTCGCCCTGCTGAAGATCCAGTGAAACATCCTGGGTGGCCTGCAGCGCGCCAAAGCGTTTATGCAGCTGTTGCAGCGAGAGGACGATATCACTCATTGCGCTCCCTCCCCGCTAGCCAACCCATCACCCCATGTTTGGCAAATAGCACCACCCCAAGCAGCACCAAGCCTAAAAAGAGCTGCCAGTACTGAGTAATACCACCCAACAGGGTCTCCATCATGACAAATAGAACTGCCCCGGCCAGGGGGCCATAAAGGCGCCCCACGCCGCCCAAAATCACAATCACCATCAGTTCACCGGAGAAGTGCCAACTGAGCATGTTGGGGCTAACAAAACCATTTAGATCCGCATAGAGCGCTCCGGCAAGGCCGGTGATCGCTGCAGAAATCACAAAGGCCACCAGGCGAATGGGGTAAGGGCTAATACCGGCGGTGGCCAAACGCACGTCGTTAAGCCGTGCCATGGTGAGGGCGGCGCCAAAGCGGGATTTCATCAGCCGCGAGGTGATCGCCATGGCGAGTACCAGCCCGGTGAAGCAGATCAAAAAATAGGTCAATGAGTGGCTACTATCCACCAGCGGTAGCGTATTGCGTATATAAATGGGTAGGCCATCCTCGCCACCATAGGTTGGCCAGGAGTTGGCAAAGTAGTAAATCATCTGCGCAAAGGCGAGGGTGATCATAATGAAATAGACCCCCGTGGTACGCAGCGAGATCGCGCCGATCACCAGTGCCAGCAGTGCACACAGCAGGGCAGCCACCAGCCACACCACCAGCAGGCTATCGCTGCCCGGCACGCTAAAAGGCCAGGTCATAAACGGCGAGTAATCAAAAGCGTGGTATGCGCTGATGCCCGCTACATAGCCGCCTAAGCCGAAATAGGCGGCATGTCCAAAGCTCACCATGCCCCCATAGCCAATCGCCAGATTAAGGCCCACAGCGGCCATGGCAATGATCGTCATCCGCGAGGCTAGATTGACGTAGTAGATATGGCCCAGTAGGTAAGCCGCCACCGGCACCAAGAGCAGCAGGCCGAGCAGTGCCATCTGTACCAGCCCTTTGCGGTCAAAGTGGCTGCCAGTTTTGGGCGCAAGTGCCGTGTCGGCGGTGCTGGCTTGCGGGGCACCATTAGTCAGGGAAGTGTTATTAGTCATGGGCAGAGAACAGTCCCTTAGGCTTGAAGGCGAGAATGACGGCCATGAGGATATAGATCAGCATGGCGGCTAGCGCCGCACCGACCCCGGTCGCCTCAGAGGGCGGCATAAAGGCGCGGAAAAAGATCGGCAAATAGACCCGCCCCAATGTGTCGACCACACCCACCAACAGGGCACCCAGTAGTGCCCCTTTAATCGAGCCGATACCGCCAATGACGATCACCACGAAGGCCAAAATCAGCACAGGCTCGCCCATGCCGACCTGTACAGATTGCAGTGCACCCACTAACGCACCGGCCAAGCCTGCCAACCCCGCACCCAAAGCAAACACGACGGTATACAGCTTGGAAATATTGACTCCCAGCGCACCAATCATTTCGCGGTCGCTCTCACCCGCACGGATACGCATGCCCAAGCGAGTTCTGGAGATCAAAAAGTAGAGGGCGATCGAAATGACAATCCCCACGCCAATCAGCATTAGCCGGTAGATGGGGTAGCGTGTGTCGCCGGGCAGGGTGACAAAGCCGGTTAACCAGGAAGGCGGGCTAAGGCGCATGGGCGACGAGCCGAATATCCAGCGCGTGCCTTCGGAAAAAATCAAAATAAGCGCAAAGGTCGCCAACACCTGATCAAGGTGGGGGCGGTGATAGAGCCGGCGAATCACCAGTAGCTCCACCAAGGCGCCGACCATTGCCGCAGCTGCCATACCTGCGCCCAACCCAATCAGAAAAGAGCCGGTTGAAGCAGTTACGGCGGCGGTGGCATAGGCACCCACCATATAAAAGGAGCCGTGGGCAAGATTGATCAACCCCATGACCCCGAATACCAGGGTAAGGCCGCTAGCCATCAGAAACAGCATGGTGCCAAGCTGCACGCCGTTGAGAAGTTGCTCTATTAGCAGAGTAACGGACACGTTAGGCATCCTTAACAAAGGAAGAAAGCAAAGGCTGGGTGATGACACCCAGCCACGACGACATTACATCTGGCACTGCTCAAAATAGATGTCCTGGATATCTTCCACCGCGATACCAATCAGACGATTGGTAGGCTCGCCATCGTCACCCTCCACGACTTCACGTACGTAGATGTCCTGAATAGGGTGGTGGTTAGGGCCAAAGCGGAATTCGCCGCGCACGCTATCAAAGTCGGCGGCCCGCAGCGCTTCGCGGAAAGCGTCTTTGTCATCGGGGTGGGCGGTTTCAAGCGCACTAAGGATCAGGTTAGCGGTGTCGTAACCCTGCGCTGCATAAAGCGTCGGCATGCGGTCATAAGCGGCTTGGAAGCCCTCGACAAAGCGATCGTTAGCGTCGTTTTCTAGATCATAAGCCCACAGCGAGGTATTGCGTGCGCCAATGGCGGCACTGCCTACCGCTTTGATAAGAATCTCGTCAAACGAGAAGGCGGCGCCAAAGATTGGCATATCTACACCGGAGCTCTCCCACTGCTTCATAAACGAAATACCCATCCCGCCGGGCAGGAAGAAGAACAAGCTATCGGCATCGCTGGCGCGAATCTGGGCAATTTCAGCGGCGTAGTCGGTCTGGCCCATTTGGGTATAAAGTTCGCCGACCACTTCCCCTTCATAAAGGTGCTTAAAGCCCGCTAACGCATCGGTGCCTGCGGGGTAGTTGGGGGCCATGATAATCGGGCGCTCATACCCCTCTTCACGCATATAGGCCCCCATGGCGCCGTGCAGGTTGTCATTTTGATACGCCACGTTGAAGTAATTCTCGTGGCACATGCGTCCGGCTAGATCGGAAGGGCCAGCATTGGGGGAGAGATAGAAGGTGCCCTGGCGCGTCACGGAGGGCACCACCGCCATGGCCAGGTTGGACCATATGATACCGGTCAGGATGTCCACCTCATCGCGCTGCATAAACTCATTGGCCAGACTGCGCGCCAGATCCGGGCGGTTGGCGTCGTCTTGAATCAGCACTTCCACATCGTCACGACCCGACTGCTCAAGCGCCAGCATAAAGCCGTCGCGAACGTCCACACCCAGGTGGGAGCCGCCGCCTGAAAGGGTGGTGATCATGCCAATTTTAACGTCATCGGCATGAGCCGTTACCAGGCTGGAGGAGAGCAGTAAGCCAAGGCCAAAGCGGGATATCGTCTTCATGGATCATTCCTCATTTTTTAATCGTTTTATTGCTGAGAGGGTCATACATTAGTTTTAGTGAAACTAGCATTGGTACTATGGGTATAAGCGCCTGAAGAATCAGCGCTAGGGTAGTGTTCCTGGCTCAGCCGAAAGCGCTGAACCTTACCCGTGGATGTTTTAGGCAGTTCCTCGATAAATCGTAGGGAGCGAGGGTACTTATACGGCGCGATGGTTTGTTTCACGAAGTCCTGCAACATTTGCTGACACTCTTCATCTTGCTGAAAACCATCGTTTAGAACAACAAAAGCCTCGACAATTTGGCCGCGCTCTTCGCTTGGCGCACCTATCACCGCGCACTCTTTAACGGCGGGGTGGGCCAGCAGTGCTGCCTCTACCTCAGGGCCTGCAATGTTGTAGCCCGCTGAGACAATCATGTCGTCGTTGCGGGCAGCGAAATGGAAGTAGCCCTCTTCGTCCTGATAAAACGCATCGCCGGTGATATTCCAGCCCTCTTTTACATATTTCTGCTGGCGCTTATCGGCTAGGTAGCGGCAGCCGGTGGGGCCGCGCACGGCCAGCTTGCCCACCGTGCCCCGGGGAACATCATTCATCTCGTCATCCACAATACGCGCTTCGTAACCGGTCACCGGTTTGCCGGTACAGCTGGGGCGATGGTCATCCAGCCGGTTAGAGATAAAGATATGCAGCATTTCAGTGGCGCCGATCCCGTCGAGGATGGGAGTGCCAGTTTGCTGGATCCAGTCATGATAAATCGGTGCGGGCAGCGTTTCGCCAGCGGAGACAGCCACGCGTAGGCTGCTTAAATCCTCATGGCGTGTGGGTGCTGAAAGCATCGCTCGGTAAGCCGTGGGGGCGGTAAATACCACCGTGGCCTGATACTCGCGGATAATGTCCATCATATTGGGCGGGGAGGCGTGTTCGAGTAGCACAGCGGTAGCGCCGAAGCGCAGCGGAAAGATGGCCAGCCCACCCAGGCCAAAGGTGAACGCCAGCGGTGGCGAACCGACGAAGACATCCTCTGGCGTCACCTGCAGCACCTCCTTGGCGTAGCCATCGGCGATCACCAGTAGGTCGCGGTGAAAGTGCATGGTGGCTTTGGGCGAGCCGGTGGTGCCCGAGGTAAAGCCGAGCAGCGCTACATCATCGGCGGCGGTATCGACGGCTTCAAACGTAGCGGGCTTGCTCAGTGCCAGGCGGTCAAGTTCCGCATCATGATTGGCAGTGCCGTCAAAACCGACAATACGCGTGAGGGTTGGGCTTAACGTCTGGCATTCACTCAGTTCATCGAGTAGGCGGGTATCGCAGAGGGCGAGGCTGATTTCCGCTTTATCGATTACCTGGCATAGCTCTTTGGTGCGCAGCATTGGCATGGTGTTGACCACCACGGCGCCCGTTTTCGTAGCGGCCAGCCAGCAGGCCACCATGGCCGGGTTGTTGGCCGAGCGGATCAGCACCCGCTGGCCGGGAATCACGCCCAGGTCTTCCACCAGCACATGGGCAAGGCGGTTGGTCCACTCGGTGAGTTCTTGATAAGTACGCCGTCGGCCATTACCCGCTAAGGCAATGCGTTCGCCGTGGCCTTGGTCAAGCAACCGGTCGCAAAGCTCAACGCCGGCGTTAATTCGCTCAGGGTAATCGGAGCCCGCGAGCAGAAACTCGGGCTGACTATCAATGGGTGGCAGGTTATCCCGCGCAAAAGTATCAGCATGGGCCGACTGGATATACATGACCAACCTCCGTATTTGGTGTCGTTGTTTATTGCTGCCCAAGGCTCAAATGAGGCGCGGGCAGGGATACGGTGTCTGGCGTTGTGTTTTATTGTTTTGGTGATTTGCTATACGGCTTTTTGCTGCTTACTCCTCCGCGAGCATACTGCGGGCGATGACCACTTTCTGGACGTCTGAAGCGCCTTCATAAATACGCAGCGCGCGAATTTCCCGGTAGAGGCTTTCGATGATGTGACCCTTACGAACACCGTCACCGCCGTGAAGCTGAACCGCCTGGTCGATCACCTGCTGGGCCTGATCGGTGGCAAACAGTTTGGCCATCGCGGCTTCGCGAGTGACACGCTCGGCGCCTTGATCCTTCGTCCAGGCGGCGCGGTAGACCAGCAGGGCGGCGGCATCCACATTGAGCGCCATATCGGCCAAGTGACCCTGCACCATTTGCAGATCGGAAAGGGTGGCGCCAAACAGCTCACGAGAGCGGCTGCGGGAGAGCGACTCCTCCAGTGCACGGCGGGCGAACCCCAGTGCTGCCGCGCCTACCGTGGAGCGGAAAACGTCCAGCACTGACATGGCAATCCGAAACCCCTGGCCCGGTTGGCCGATCAAGGCGCTGGCAGGCAGCACCATATCGTTAAAGCCCAGCCGTGCTAGCGGGTGGGGCGCCACCGACTCCAGGCGTTCACGAATTTCCAGCCCAGGCGTATCAGCGGGGACTAAAAACACGGAAAGCCCCTTGGCGCCGGGGCCTTCACCGGTGCGAGCGAAGAGGGTGTAAATATCGGCAATGCCGCCGTTAGAGATCCAGGTCTTCTCACCATTTATACGGTAGCTGTCGCCGTCGCGCTCGGCGGTAGTGTCCAGTTGGGCCACATCGGAGCCCGAGCGGGGCTCGCTCAGGGCAAAGGCGGAAATGGCTTCACCACGGCGGGTTTTGTCCAGCCACTGCTTCTGCTCATCGCTGCCATATAGGCTAATCGCACCAGTACCCAGCCCCTGCATGGCAAAGGCGAAATCGGCCAAGCCGTCGTGGCGGGCGAGGGTTTCGCGAATCAGGCACAGGCTGCGTACATCGATATGTTCGCCCGCAGTGCCTTCCAAAAAGCCGGCCTTGCCCAAATCGCGAACCAACTGCATACAGGTGGCATCCACATCGCTGTGGTCACGGGGTAGTTCAGCCCGGCACCACGCTTCGAGCTGCTCGGAGAGTTCGCGATGTTTAGCCTCAAAGAAGGGCCACGCTAGAAAGCTTTTGTCGCTCATTAGTCCCCCTTAAACTCAGGTTTTTGTTTGGCGACAAAGGCGTGGTAGGCGCGTGTAAAATCGTTGGTCTGCATGCAGATCGCTTGGGCCTGGGCTTCAGATTCGATAGCCTGCTCCAGGCTCATTGACCACTCCTGATTTAGCTGGGTCTTGGTAATGCTGTGGGCAAAGGTGGGCCCACTGGCCAGCCGGGTGGCGTAGGCGATGGCTTCTTCTTCAAGAGCGTCTGGCTCAACCACGCGGTTGTAGAAGCCCCACTGGAATCCCTCTTCGGCACTCATGCTGCGGCCGCTGTAGAGCAGGTCGGCGGCTCGGCCCTGACCGATAATGCGCGGCAGCATTGCGCAGGCGCCCATGTCACAGCCTGCCAAGCCCACCCGGGTAAACAGAAATGCCGTGCTGGCGCGGGGGGTGGCAAAGCGAATATCCGAGGACATGGCGATAATTGCCCCGGCGCCTACGCAGATGCCGTCGACGGCAGCAATAATCGGCTTGCCGCAGTTGAGCATGGCCTTGACCAGATCCCCGGTCATGCGGGTGAATTCCAGCAAACCCTTCATATCCTTGCCCACCAGGGGGCCGATAATTTCATGCACATCGCCGCCGGAGCAGAAGTTCTCACCGTTGGCGGTAAACACCACGGCGTTCACATCATCGGCGTAGGCTAGATCACGAAAGGCATCGCGCAACTCGGCGTAGCTCTCAAAGGTCAGCGGGTTTTTACGCTCTGGGCGATTGAGCCGAATAACGGCGACTCCGCCTCGCATTTCCCAGATAAAGTGCTCGGGGGTTAAGCCAGCCATGCTCTTCATATTGTTGTTCTCGCCTGTCGGTGATTAATGGGCATCGTTAGGAGAAGCGGGTAAGCGATGGAGCAACTCGCCGATATGATGGGCGCCCTCTTCGCTCACCCCCTCAAATAGCGCATTGATCCAGCGCTCATGCTCAACGGCCATTCCTCTAAAGGTTTCTCTCCCCGCAACGGTTAGGCAGACCCGTGTGGCGCGACGGTCGCCCTCAATGGCAATGCGCTCCACGGCGCCATCCTCCACCAAGCGATCAATAATCCCGGTGACGTTGCCGTTGGAAACTCGCAGCCGTTTGGAGAGCTCGTTCATTTTCAGGCCCTCCTCAGCGGCATACAGGGCGGCCATCACATCAAAGCGCGGCAGCGTAGAGTCGTGCTCGGTACGCAGGCGTTCGCGCAGTTCGGACTCCACCTGGCGGGTAACACGCAGCATGCGCAGCCATAGGCGCAGGCGCTCCTTGCTTAAGCTGTTTTTTCCTAGACCCTCGGCTGTCATACCTCTCCTCCTGAGATTGAAATCGCCTGGCCATTAATCGCGCCGCTGTTAGGGCCGCATAGCCATAGGGCAGTAGCGGTCACCTCGGCAGGTGTCACTAAGCGCCCGGTGGGGTTGGTAGATTCAAAATGAGAGGTCGCCTGTTCGGTGGACTGGCCGGTTTTGGCCACAATGTTGTCGACGCTGGCGGCCAGTAAGGGGGTGTCGGTGAAACCAGGGCAGAGCGCATTGACGGTAATATTGCGTGTGGCTGTCTCGGCCGCCAGCGAACGAACCAACCCCACCACTCCATGCTTAGCCGCGCAGTAAGCGCCCACATAGGCGTAGCCTTTAAGCCCCGCGGTGGAGGCCACGGCGATCAGCCGTCCGCCCTCGTTCAACTGCTTTAAGCCTTCACGCAGGGTTAGAAATACACCGCTTAAATTAACGTTGAGCATGCGCTGCCACTGCTCAAACGAGGTCTTGGCAAAAGGCGCGCTCTCTGCGGCGCCTGCGTTGGCGATGACGATATCGACCCTGCCCATTCTTTCGAACAGCGCCACCATGGCGGCCTCATCGGTAACGTCGACCACGGCGAAATCAAGCTGACGGTGCTGATCTGCCACCGCTTGAAGGGCAGCTTCCCGGCGACCGGTAATCGTGACCTTGGCGCCTGCTTCGGCAAAGGCCATGGCCATATCGGCACCGATACCGCTGCCACCGCCGGTAATCACCACGCGCTTATCTGTGAGCTGCGTCATACCCACCCCTCGCCACGTTCAGCCAGGCGCTGCAACTGATCCGCGCCTGCCCGGTAGGGCGCAGGCCACTCTACCTCACGATCACCCAAGCCTGCGGCAACGTGCAGCGTCCAGTAAGGGTCAGCCAGGTGGGGGCGGGCAATGCAGACCAAGTCAGCGCGCCCAGCCATTAGAATCGAGTTCACATGGTCGGCTTGATAGATATTGCCCACCGCCATGGTGGCAATCGCTGCTTCGTTACGGATCCGGTCAGAGAAGGGCGTTTGGAACATGCGCCCATACACCGGTTTGGCCTGGGTGGAGGTTTGCCCGGCAGAGACATCTACAATATCTACCTCTGCTTTACGCAGTCGTTTGGCGATCTCCACCGCATCGTCGGGGGTGATGCCTTCATCGCCGCACCAGTCGTTGGCAGAAATACGCACCGAAAGCGGTTTGTGGGCGGGCCAAACCCGGCGTACGGCATTGATCACTTCAAGCGGGTAGCGCAGCCGGTTCTCCAGCGAGCCACCATACTCATCGTCACGGTGGTTGGACAGGGGGGTAATAAACGATGAGAGCAGGTAACCGTGGGCGGCGTGAATCTCGATCATATCGAAGCCTGCACGGTCGGCCATCTGCGCCGCCCTGACAAATTCATCGCGGACACGATCCATATCGCGCCGATCCATGGCCTTGGGCACTTGATTGCGTGCTGACCAGGGCATATCAGAGGCTGCCATTATCGGCCAGTTGCCCTCGGCAAGGGGGGCGTCCATCTCCTGCCAGCCCAGCTGGGTAGAGCCCTTTGCGCCGGAGTGGCCGATTTGGGCGCACAGCTTGGCGTTGGTTTCCGTATGCACGAAATCACATAGCCGCTTCCAGGCTGCTTCATGCTCTGGAGCGTACAGTCCTGGGCAACCGGGGGTGATCCGCCCAGTGGGACTCACGCAGGTCATTTCGGTATACACCAGTCCTGCGCCGCCTTTGGCCCGCTCGGCGTAGTGGCTAAAGTGCCAATCGGTAGGGCAGCCATCCACGGCTTTATACTGCGCCATAGGCGAGACCACCACGCGATTAACCAGCGTCATATCGCGCAGTTGATAAGGGGCAAACATGGGTGCGCGGGCGCTGCCCGAATTACCCGCCTGGGTTTGGAACCAGCGCTCGGCGCTCTCCAGCCACGCTGGGTCGCGCACCCGTAAGTTTTCGTGGCTAATGCGCTGGGAGCGGGTGAGTAAGGAGTAGTTAAACTGCACCGGATCGAGATCCAGGTAGCGCTCCACCTGCTCAAACCACTCAGTGGAGTTGCGCGCCGCCGACTGTAAACGTAGCACTTCGAAACGGCGATCCTGTTCGTAGCGGGCGATGGCGGCTTCCATGCTGGATTCACTATGTAGGACGTTAGCCAGCGAGATTGCGCTTTCCAGGGCGAGTTTGGAGCCCGAACCAATAGAGAAGTGGGCGGTAGCGGCAGCATCGCCCATCAGCACTACATTCTCATAGCTCCAGCGCTCGCAAAGCACTCGTGGAAAGTTGATCCACGCCGAGCCGCGAATGTGGTTGGCGTTGGTCATCAAGGCATGACCATCCAGATGCTTGGAAAAGATGCGCTCGCAAACCGTGATTGATTCCTGTTGGTTCATTTCGCCAAAGCCAAACGCCTGCCAGGTGGCCTCACTGCACTCGACGATAAAGGTCGCCGTATCCTTATCGAACTGATACGCATGAGCCCACACCCAGCCGTGCTCAGTCTTCTCGAAAATAAAGGTAAAGGCGTCGTTGAAAGTCTGGTGTGTGCCTAGCCAAACGAACTTGCATGCACGCACGTCAATATCGGGTTTGAAGTGTTCGGCATAGGTTTGGCGGGTGCGGGAGTTGAGCCCATCGGCGGCCAGTACCAGGTCATACTCATGTCGGTACTGCTCAATGGAGGCTTCCGTTATATCGGTTTCAAAGCGCATCTCGACGCCCAGCTCGCGCGCGCGCTCCTGTAGCAGAATCAGCAGTTGGCGGCGGCCAATGCCGCAGAAGCCGTGGCCGGTAGAGACCGTCTTTACGCCTTTATGAACAACGGCAATGTCATCCCAATAGGCGAAATGCTCACGAATACGCTCTGCACTGACCGGGTCGTTGGCTGCCAGGTTGTCGAGAGTCTCGTCTGACAGCACCACGCCCCAGCCGAAGGTGTCGTCTGCACGGTTGCGCTCAATCACCACCATCTCGTGGGAAGGGTCGTGTAGCTTCATGCTGATGGCAAAATAGAGGCCGGCAGGCCCTCCACCCAGGCAGGCGATTCTCATTATTGTTCTCCACGGGAAAATACACTCTTTTCTGAAGATAGGTGAGGTATCTATTAAATTCAAGCTTAAAATGTTTAAGTTTAAAATAAATTATCAGAGGCCTTTTCGGGCTGTCGTCGCCTTTACTCACAGCGGCTATCAGAAGAAATGAACATAAATATAATTAAATTGATTGAGTCGCTCGCCGCCGGAGGTCAGTGTTTATGCGGCGTCCTCAAAGGCGCTATGAGCGGCGAATGATAAGTACCAAAGAAACCGTACCCGCTGGGATTGACAGAGGTAGGAGGAGGCGCGAACCTAGGCCTATTGTTGTTTTAAGCGGCTAAACAAGTCGAAAGTTGCGCAGTTAATGTTGCGTAGTCAAAAGGTGAGTTTTAAGGAGAAAGCCCCATGCTCGAAGATTGCAAAAATGCCCTGGAGCGCTGGGGTGGCGTGCACACGTTGATCGACCGCTGGCTGGATCAGCGTCGTCAGCTATTGATTAGCTTTATCGAGCTAAAGGAAGCGTGCGATGCTGAGCTGGAAGCCGTTAGCAAAGCGCCTATCGATACCTTCAGTGAAAAGTTAATGGACTACATCAGCGCAGGCCACTTTGAGATTTATCCCCAGCTGTCGGAAGAGGCGAAAGCCTTTGAGGATGAAAGCGCGCTGGCGATCGCGGCTAAACTGCTTGAGCGTTTAGAAATGTCCACCGAGATGGTGCTGGAGTTTGATACCGATTTTGGCTCCACGCTCAGCTGCGAGCAAAATATCGCCCGGCTGCCTGCCTGGATCGACCGCTTAGCCCGCGGCCTTACCGAACGCTTTGCGCTGGAAGACCAGTTGATTGCACGTCTACACGCCGCTCACAGCCCGCAGCACATTAAATCCCCCGCATAGACCTTACGAACCAGGCGCCGCTAGACGGCGCTTTTGCCCTTGATGATGGACCCAATCCCCGGCACCGCTTCGCGCTGCTTTCGCGGGTGCGCTGACGCTTACGCCGCGCTACGAAAACCCATCGATCCAGCTTCGTACGCATCCCGTAGCGCGTGGTAACGAATCTCGCGAGGCACGAGCGAATGAGGCTCCCGCGGGAGGCATCGGCACGACGCCCAGTGGCAATGCACCAACCCCCGGCACCGCTGCGCGCTGCTCCCGCGGGTGCGCTGACGCTTACGCCGCGCTACGAAAACCCATCGATCCAGCTTCGTACGCATCCCGTAGCGCGTGGTAACGAATCTCGCGAGGCACGAGCGAATGAGGCACCCGCGGGAGGTGTCGGTACGACGCCCAGTGGCACTGCAGCCAAACCCCGGCACCGCTGCGCGCTGCTCCCGCGGGTGCGCCTTAGGCTTACCACGCGCTACTAAATCCTGCGTGCACATAAATCGACGGATGCCCAAGAATCGATTCACACCTCACACCTCACACCTCACACCTCACACCTCACACCTCACACCTCACACCTCACACCTCACACCTCACACCTCACCCTTCACCTATCACGCCGTAACTTCCCGCCTATCACCAACATACAAGGGGTAAGCAGCAGCGTAAGCGCGGTGGCGAAGGTGAGCCCGCCAGCGATGGCGCTCGACATCTGTGTCCACCACTGGGCGGAGGGGGCATTAAAGCCCAGGGCAGGGGTGAAGAGGTCGACATTGATCCCCAGTACCATCGGCATCAACCCCAGCACCGTGGTAATCGCTGTAAGCAGCACCGGGCGCAGGCGCAAACAGCCTGCTTCAAGCGCGGCCTCGCCGGGTGTCATACCCTGGCCGCGCAGCTCGTTGTAGGTATCGATCAACACGATATTGTTATTGACCACAATGCCCGCCAGGGCAATCACGCCCATGCCCACCATCACAATGCCGAAAGCCTGACCGGTAATCAGCAGCCCCATCAAAACCCCCGCGGTGGAGAACACTATCGCCGAGAGCACCAAGCCCGCCTGATAGAAGCTATTGAACTGCGTGACCAGAATCAGCGCCATCAAGCCGATAGCAATCAAGAACGCGCTAGCCAAGAACTGCATCGACTCCTGCTGATCCTCCTGCTCACCCGCCACATTGACCATTAGACCGTCAGGCAGGCTGTCGCTCCCCGCCGCCATCAGGGCGCCGAGGCGCTCATCGGCGAGGTAGCCGGGGGCAAGGTCTGCATCAATAGTAATCGCCCGGCGGCCATCGATACGGTTAAGAGTGCCCACCTTGGGCGCCGGTTCAAGCGTCACAAAATGCGATATCGGTACCTGACCCCGCTGGGTATTGATGGTCAACCGCTCAAGCTGATCCAGCGAGCGCCAATTTTCTGGGAGACGCACGCGGATATCCACTTCATCGCTCACTTCCGGCGGGCGATAGCTCGCCACCTGAAGGCCGGTGGTGAGCAGTTGTACTGCGCTACCAATGGTCGTCACATCGGTGCCCATGCGCGCCGCGGCTTCACGATCCACGTTAACCCGCCACTCCACGCCTGGCAGGCTGCGGTTATCCTGAATATCAGTAAAGCCGCCCAGCTCGCGCATCAGTTGGGTTAGCTGGTTCACGCCCGCATCGGCGACGTCGGGGTTAGTGGCGCTCACTTCGAGCACGATCGGCTTACCGCCACCGGGGCCCATCTCCTGCTCCTGAAACTCCAGCGTGATGCCGGGGATATCCCCTGCGCGCTCGGCCATATCGTCCAAAATGGCCTGGGCAGGGCGGCGCTCATGCCAGTCGATAAACTGGAACTGCAGCATGCCAATCACATCGTTACCCATCTGCTCGTTAGGCACGGCAAAGGAGCGAGCATACAGCGCCCGCACTTCGCTCATGCCAGACAGTTTGGCTTCTACTCGCTGCACGATGGCATCCGTCTCCACGGCGGAAAAGTCGCCCCGGGCACGCACCAATACTTGAGCGCTATCGGGCTCCACATTAGGGAAAAAGTCGACGCCATGATTGAAACGGGCATAGCCGGTATACAGCAGTGCCATTAGCAGTACTGTCACCAGCAGAACCCAGGCCGGGTGCATCAGTAGCCGTGCCAGCAGGTGACGATAGCCGCGACCAAAGGCAGTCGTGGCATCGTCATGATGGGCATTTGATTGCTTGGCATCGCTGCGGGTAAACAAGCGCCCCAGCGTGGGCAAAAACACCAGCGCCATGGCAAGCGACGCTAGCAGGCACAGAATGACCGTGGCCGGCAGGTACTTCATAAACTGGCCGACCACGCCGGGCCAGAACAGCAGAGGAATAAACACCGCCAGCGTAGTGGCCGTCGAGGCAATGACGGGCCAGCTCATGCGGGAGGCGGCGTTAAGCCAAGCTTCGTGGGACGTTTGACCATCCCGCAAATGGCGATCGGCCAGTTCACTGACCACGATGGCACCGTCAACCAGCATGCCCGCCACCAGAATCAGCGCAAACAACACCACAATATTGAGCGTAAAGCCAAATGCCCACACCAGCAGGATACCGGTTAAAAAGGCCCCAGGAATGGTCAGCCCCACCAGCAGCGCCATGCGCCAGCCCATCACCGCAACCACCACAATCAGCACCAGCACCACGGCGGTCAGTACGTTGTTGAGTAGCTCAGAGAGCATATTCTCAACGGTGGTCGACTCATCCAGAATGGTCGTGAAGCGGAGCTGCTCAGGGAGCAAGTCATCAGCTTCCGCCAAGCGCTCACGGACAGCGCCAATGGTGGCGATGATATTGGCACCAGCACGCTTGGAAATTTCCAGCACCACCGCTGGCTGGCCATCAATGCGGGCAAAGCCCTCCGGCTCTTTATAGGTGGGGTGAATCCAAGCCACATCGCCAAAGGTGACCACGCGATCCTCATCCACCTTGACCGGCATGTTCATGACGTCTTCAAGGGACTCAATAATGCCGGGGACTTTTAACGCCAGGCGTCCGGCGCCAGTATCCAGACTGCCTGCGGCTACCAAGCGGTTATTGCGTGATACCTGATTAAACAGCGCGTCAAAATCGACGCCATAGCTCTCCAGCACCAGCGGATCAACGACAATTTCCAGCAGGTCTTCCCGCTCACCGGCAATGTCGACTTCCAGCACATCGGCGATGCCCTCGATCTCCTCCTGCAAGCGTCGGGCAATGGTCATGCGTTCACGGGTATCCAATTGTCCGGAGAGGCCAATAGTCAATACCGGAAATTCCGAGACGTTGACCTCCATTACGCGGGGCTCATCGGCTTCCGAAGGCAGCTCACTGCGGGCAATATCCACCCGGTCACGGACGTCGGTTAGCGCGGTATCCGGATCAAAGCCAGGGTCGAATTCCAGCGTGATCGAGCCATGCCCCTCGCTGGATTGGGCGGTAAATTTACGCAGCCCCTCAATACCGCGCAGTTCCTGCTCCATGGGGCGGATCAATAGCCGCTCGCCATCCTCGGGGCTAACGCCCTCCAGCGACAGCGAGACATAAATCATCGGGATGGTGACGTCGGGGTTGGCCTCTTTAGGAATCATCTGCCAGGCGGCGATACCCGCCAGTAGCAGGCTTACCAACAGCAGTAACGTCGTACGGGTATGGGCTAGCGCCGCATTAATCAACTGGCGCATGAACGCTATCCTGTTCCGCCGGCTGCGAAATGATGGCTTCCTCCACGGGCACCGGTGTGACCGTTTCGCCGGTGTCTACCATACCGGCACCCAGCGTAATCAAACGCAACGGATCAGGCAGGCCGGTGACATAGGCGCGTTGGATATCGGCGCTAACGAGTTCAACAGCGGTCTGCTGTACCTGATCATTATCATCCAGATGCTTGACCGCCAGCTCTCCTTCGCTGTTCAAGCTCAGCAGCGCGGGCGAAAGGGTATGCACCTGACGGGGCGGCAGGGTAATGGTCAATTCAGCGCTGCCGCCCGCCAAGCGTTTACTGGCGGGGTTAGCCAGCGTGGCTTCTATATAGAAGCTACGCGTTGCCTCTTCGGCGCGGTGGCTGATAAAGGTCAGCTCGCCCTCTAAATGGTCACCATTCAGCAGCCGGGCGGTCACTGGCAAGCCCACGCTTAAATCACCCACCTGCTGCTGAGAGACCCAGGCGGCACCTTTCAGACGTCGGTCATCCACCAACTGCCCCCACTCTTCGCCGGGCTGTAGTAGATCGCCTAGCTCCACCTGAACGCGGTTTAGTACGCCATCAAATGGCGCGGTGGGGCGGCTGTCGTCCAGTTGCTTCTGCAGTCGTGCCACCGAAGCGGCGCTGGCGCTTAGGGCACTCTGCAGGCGCAGTAGCTCCGGCTGGGAGATCAGTTCCCGCTGGCGCAGATTGCGCGCCCCGGCATACTCCGCCTCGGCCACCGCCAGCTCATCGCGGGCCTGCTGCAACTGCTCGGGTAGGGCGTCGTTATCCAGCACCAGCAGCGTATCACCTGCATTCACACGGCTGCCTTGGGCGACAGGCTTCTCCGCCACAAAGCCCGCTACATTGGCGCGCAGGGTGGTTTCGCGCTCTGCCGTCAGTTGGCCCTGGACAATTTGCTGAGGAATAAACGGGGTGCTCTGCTGTACGACAATTTCTACCCGCGAGCCTGCTTCGTTACTTGTCTGGGCGTCTGGGGGTGTCGTTTGAAAGCGCTGAAAATTGCCAAAAGCGAGCCATATCACCAGTGCCAGCACCAGCAGGCTAGCCAAGGCATAAGAGAACGGGATTCTTCGCATGGAGCGTCCGTGTCCTTAGCAAAACAAGAAAAGGAGGGCATAAAACCGAAGATACCATAGCGCAACTCGACCTTTTCAGCGAGTCGGACGCTATTGGGTGGACAGTACGCGGCTCACAGGGGGGTGCGTTAAATAGCAAGTAGTCTCATGTCTGATTGAGTTTTTGCCCGGCTGGGCATACCATCTTTGCGTCTTGAGTTCTGTTAAGCCACCCTCAGGCGAGAACCATCCCTAGGCGAACCAATCAAGGAGCAATGATGAAAGATCCAGTACGTATTGCGATTACCGGCGGCGCCGGTCAGATCAGCTACTCTCTCATTTTCCGCATCGCCGCTGGCGACATGCTGGGGCCGGATCAACCCGTCATTCTCCAGTTGCTGGAAATTCCCCAGGCAATGGACGCCCTGAACGGCGTGGTGATGGAAGTTAACGACTGTGCCTTCCCGTTGGTGCAAGACATTGTTGCCACTGACGACCCGAATGTCGCGTTCAAAGACGCTGACTTCGCTCTGCTGGTAGGCGCGCGTCCGCGTGGCCCCGGTATGGAGCGTAAAGACCTGCTGGAAGCCAACGCAGCCATCTTCTCCGTGCAAGGTAAGGCGCTGAACGACCACGCCAGCCGTGATGTAAAAGTGCTGGTGGTCGGTAACCCAGCCAACACCAACGCGCTGATTGCTTCCTGCAACGCGCCGGATCTAGACGCAGGGCAGTTCACCGCCATGACCCGTCTGGATCACAACCGTGCCCTGACCCAACTGGCTCAGAAAACCGGCAAGCACGTCACTGACGTTGAAAACATGATCATCTGGGGCAACCACAGTGCCACCCAGTATCCTGATCTGGCCCAGTGCAAAGTCGACGGCAAAGCAGCCTTTGATCTGGTTGAGCGCGACTGGTACGAAAACGACTTCATCCCCACCGTGCAGCAGCGCGGCGCGGCGATCATCAAAGCACGTGGCGCCTCTTCAGCCGCTTCTGCTGCTTCTTCCGCCATCGACCACATGCACGACTGGGCGCTGGGCTCCAAAGGCATCGTCAGCATGGCGATCCCGTCTGACGGCAGCTACGGCATCGAAGAAGGCATCATCTACTCCTACCCGGTACGCTGCCAGGGTGGCAAGTATGAAATCGTTCAAGGCTTCGAAATTGACGAATTCAGCCAAGAGAAGATGAAAGCCACTGAGAAAGAACTGCGCGAAGAGCGTGCAGCCGTCGAGCACCTGCTCGGCTAAACGCGCCCGCTGGGGCTTTAGATAAATGCCAGTCAACGCCAAACCCCGCAAGCGTGATGCTTGCGGGGTTTTTTTATGGGTGGTTGAAAATATTTAACGGATGGATTTTCGTAGCGCGGCGTAAGCGTCAGCGCACCCGCGGAAGCAGCGCGAAGCGGTGCCGGGGTTGGCTTGTGTGGGCAGTGTGGGTTGGTTGCCACTGGGCGTCGTTCCGCCGCCTTCCGCGGGTGCCTTCAACGCTCGCTGAACTCGCGTTTTCGTTACCACGCGCTACGGGGACGTGCACTCACTCGATTTCGGTGGCGTGATTACGTACCACGACCATATGCATAATGTGCACACACCCTTGGAATCCCCGGCTTCAAGAGCAGGCGTGATTTAGTAGCGCGTGGTAAGCCTAAGGCGCACCCGCGGGAGCAGCGCGAAGCGGTGCCGGGGTTCGCCTTCACCAACTCAATCCCGCAAACTCATAATCCGCCATTGGCGCTCTTCAGCGACCTGGCGCAGGGTATCGTCGGGGTCGACGGCGACGGGGTGCTCGACTATTTCTAGCAGCGGCAAATCATTGTGCGAGTCGCTGTAAAACCAGGCGCCTTCCATTGTCTGGTCTTGATCTTCCAGCCACTTTTCCAACCGAGTGACTTTGCCTTCGCGGTAGCTGGGGATGCCCGAAACGCGGCCCGTGTAGCGGCCATTCTTGACCTCCGGATTCACCGCGATTAAATGATCCACCCCCAGGCGTTCGGCAATGGGAGCGGTAATAAAGCGGTTAGTGGCGGTAATAATCAGCAGTGTGTCGCCTTTGGTGCGGTGGCGCGCGAGTAGCTCTTCGGCTTTAGGCAGAATATTGGGCTCGATTTTGCTGACCATAAACTGCTGGTGCCACGCAGAAAGCTGCTCAGGGGAGTTGTCGGCCAGTGGCTTAAGCGCCATTTCCAAAAACGCCGCCATATCCAGGGTGCCTGCGTTGTAATCGGCCATAAAACGCTCATTGGCTTCCCGGTAAGCGACCGGATCAACGGCCCCTTGTTCGAGTAGAAACTCGCCCCAGGCATGATCGCTGTCGATGGATAGCAGCGTATTATCCAAATCGAAAATGGCCAGACTCACGGCGCTCCCCTTTTTTTAGTCAGTGAAAGTTGAAGGACAGTAGTGCTGTCCGAGACGCTAGTAAGGCAAATAGCGGACGCGGATTATCGCAGAGTCGCCCGACCATTCCCACCAGCACTCAGGCTAATACCAAGTAACCATTCATGACTTAGCGTTATATTGTATTGATACGCTTGTCTCCCTTGTGGAAAAATGGGGACAACTGAAAATTTATAAGGTGAAGTCCGTGATCGACGCTGACGGCTTTCGCCCCAATGTTGGCATCATCATTGCCAATAGCCAGGGGCAACTGCTTTGGGCACGTCGGGTAGGACAAAATGCGTGGCAATTTCCCCAGGGGGGCATCAATGCAAGCGAGACGCCACAACAAGCACTTTTTCGTGAGCTTTACGAAGAGATCGGCTTAACCGCCGACGATGTTGATATTGTTGCCTGCACCCGGGGCTGGCTACGCTACCGTCTGCCACGACGTATGATTCGCACACATTCGCGTCCGGTCTGTATAGGCCAGAAGCAGAAGTGGTTTTTACTTAAAATCCGTTGCCAGGAAAGCCAGATCTGTATGACGGCAACCCCAACCCCCGAATTCGATGGGTGGCGGTGGGTGAGCTACTGGTACCCGCTAGGGCAGGTAGTGCCTTTCAAGCGAGAGGTATATCGGCGCGCGCTGCGAGAGCTATCTCCCCGCGTTCAGCGCCTGGCACAGGATGAAGATTAGGGCAACGCGCCGCTGCCCAACATAGGGCGGCAGCAGTTTGCCAGGAAATTCCTCAGCGAGGCAAATAATAGTGAAAAGTAAAACGTCCATGCTTGAGGTGCTGCGCCGGGTAATCCAGGAGGTGAATGGCGCGCGCAACCTCGACGCCGCGCTGTCCACGATGGTACGCCGAATTCGTAAAGCGATGCAGACCGATGTGTGCTCCTTCTACCTTTACGATAAGGAGCTTGAGTCGCTGGTATTGATGGAGACCATCGGTCTGCGCACTCAAGCAGTCGGGCGCGTCGTACTGCCGTTAGGCGAAGGCCTGGTGGGCTTGGTGGCCAAGCGCAGCGAGCCGCTTAACCTCGAGGACGCCCAGACCCACCCGCAGTTCCGCTATTTTGAAGCGACCGGAGAAGAGCGCTACTCCAGTTTTCTGGGTGTGCCGATTATTCACCAGCGCCATATGCTGGGCGTATTGGTTGTCCAGCAAGCCGAAAAGCGCCGCTACGATGATGAAGATGAAGCCTTCCTGGTTACCATGGCGGCGCAATTGGCGGGAGTGCTAGCTCACGCCTTAGCGACAGGCAACCTGCTGCGCCCGGCGCTTGCCGGTGGGCAAGCGATGTTTAAAGGCGTTGCGGCCTCGCCAGGTATGGCCATGGGTGAGGCGGTGGTCATTACCCCTCCCTCCGACCTTAATAGCGTGCCTGACCTCATTCCAAGCGATCAAGACTACGAGGTGGCGCGCTTAAAGGAGGCCATTGGCAAAACCCGCAGCGAAATTCGCGCGGCGGCCGAGCGCTTGGCAAGCCGTATCTCCGCCCAGGAGCTGGCGCTGTTTGATGTCTACCAACAGATGCTTGGCGAAGCCGCGCTGGCCGATGAGGTAGAGAAGCGTATTCGCGAAGGCCAGTGGGCGCCCGGCGCCTTGGCCGACGTAGTGCGCCGTCACGTCCAGTACCTAGAGCGGGTAGATGATAACTACCTGCGCGAGAGGGCGGCGGATATACGCGACCTGGGCCGCCGGGTGCTGGCGCATCTGCAGGAAGATACCCCGTCAACGCCGGAAACCTATCCCGATAACGCGATTTTGGTCGGTGATGAGATCAGCGTAGCCATGCTGGGCGAAGTGCCCCGCGACAAGCTTAAAGGGCTGGTCTCGGTACGCGGCTCCAGCACCTCTCACGTGGCAATCGTCGCTCGCGCCATGGGCATTCCGACGGTGTTGGGCATGGTGGACTTGCCGCTGCCACGCCTCGGCGGTGCGCCGGTGGTGCTGGATGGCCACCGAGGCCGCCTGTTTGTACGCCCGGCACCTGAACTTACGGCAAGGTATGAGAGTCTGATCGCCGAAGAAGAGGCGCTCAGCGAACTGCTTGAGCACGAGCAGGATCTGCCCAGCGCCACGCCCGACGGCCGCACCATGCCGCTTATGGTCAATACCGGCTTAGCGGTAGATGCCACCGCGCTGCTGAAAAGCCGCATTGGTGGGGTGGGGCTCTACCGAACCGAAGTGCCGTTTATGATTACCGAACGCTTCCCCGGCGAAAAAGAGCAAACCAAGCTGTACCGTGAGCAGCTTGAAGGCTTTGCCCCGTTGCCGGTGGTCATGCGCACATTGGATATCGGCGGTGACAAAGACCTGCCCTATTTTCCCATTGAAGAGGCCAATCCGTTCCTTGGTTGGCGTGGGATGCGTGTCACCCTGGATCATCCGGAAGTATTGATGGTGCAGCTGCGCGCCATGCTCAAAGCCTCCATTGACCTGGATAACCTCTACGTCCTCTTCCCGATGATCACCAACGTCGAAGAGGTCGATGAAGCGCTGCGCCTGCTGGATCGCGCCATTCTAGAGCTGGGCGAAGAGGGCATCACGGTTGTCAGGCCCCAGGTGGGCGTGATGATTGAAGTGCCGGCTACTATCTACCAAATGGACGCACTGTCGAAGCGAGTCGACTTCTTCTCCGTAGGCAGCAACGACCTAACCCAGTACTTGCTGGCAGTGGATCGCAACAACCCCCGGGTCTCCAGCCTCTACGACGCCATGCACCCGGCGCTGCTAGGTGCGCTGCTGGAACTGGCCGCCGATGCCTCGCGGCTCAATAAACCCATTTCGCTATGTGGGGAACTGGCCGGTGACCCGGCCGGGGCGCTACTGCTGATGGCCATGGGCTTTACAAGCCTCTCTATGAACGCGCCAAGCCTGCCCAAAGTGCGTGCGGCAATTCGCCGAGTACCGTTTAGCGATGCCGAACAACTGCTTAAAGAAGTGATGGAGCTGGATACACCTGCCCAGGTACATACTCATTTAGAGAAGCGTATGGAAGAGTGGCAGTTGACGCATCTAATGCCGCCCCGTGACTAGGTTTTTCATAAAACCTTAGGAAGTAGAAGCAAGTGAGTCGCTGGATAGCGCCAGGGTGGTTTCACCCTCAAAGCGGCCCAGCGACCCAAAGCGCTGCTCGGTCATTTCAATCTGCCCGCGGCTATCCATCGTAAGCCACGAGGTGGCGCGGGTGCCGTAGTGCTCGCCGACAATAAACGCCGCCGAAAGCTGGCGCTCCAGTTCAAGCCCCACGCCGGTATCCGGCAACGCCTCGTCAGCCGCTTGTTGCGGATCTTGCATTGCGCGCTTCACGGTGCTGGGCCAGGTCTTCAAAGCGCCTACAGGTAATAAACTCTGCTCAAGCGCATCGCGAACCTGTAAAAGCTTTGGCCAAGGTGAGTTGAGGTCAGCGTTGGAGAGGCCATGCACGCCGGGAGAGACTTCGCTGAGAGCCAGACGATCCCGACCCCGGTGAAGGTGCCAAAGCCGCTGCGGCGTTGCGACTAATAAATTAAACCCGGCGTAGCGTAGTGCCTCGCCCTCGTTGAGTGCGGACAGCCACCCTTCAATATCGTCACTCTGCAACGCATTGGCGACCAGCTCTCCCCGGCTTGGGGCGCCGGCAGGCACGCTTAGCTGCAGGTCTCGCACATTGGTTAAAGCGGCCAAGACGCCACCACGCTTGGCAGCCAGCCACGAGCCACCGGCCTCCAAGTCACGCCCGCCGATAACGTCGGGGCTGTCTTGCCACTCACCCAGCGGCGCGGTGGGGCGCGCATAAAACTCATCACGGTTACCCATCAGCCGCAAAGGCGTAGGTGTGCCGGGTTGCCAAGCAAACGATATTAAGCACATAGCAAACTCGTAGGTGAAAGGGTGGAAAACGTTCAACGCAAGAGCCGCATGACAGTAACGAAGCGTAGACGTACACTTACATCAGTATCATGTTTGTAGCATAAAACTCCACACGGTTGGGTGTGAGTGTTGGCAGGCAGCCTGGGTTTTAAACAGCGGTCACGTTATTAGCGGCCATTTGGCCAATAGGAAGGCGAGATCATGCAACGCTATGAAAGGGAACACTTTTGGAACGGCATTGTTTGGCCTCTGCTGTGGCCCCTCCTGCTTGTACAAGCAGCATTAGTCGTACTTTGTTTGGTGGTTGGCGCCATGATGTGGTGGATATCGCCAAGCAGCGCCTCCTGGAGCACCATGCTGTGGTTGGTGGCGGCACTGCTCATTGGCACTAGTCTGAACGTCAGCGTCTTCCTCATGCTGGTAAAAACCCGTGCTCGGCACAAAGACGCGCGGTTTATGCAAGAACTCAGCGAACTGGAACGGCATAGCCAAGCACTCTGCACCACCGCGGCGCGTGCACTACCCGAGCATAAATGCGCCCCGCCGGATGCCGCCGACGAATCTCACCTGCCGCTTCAGCGGTTGGCCAGCGTTAACGAAGTGCTAGCCGGTCTTGAACGCTGCATGCACTGCTCCCAAGTAGCCAATGCCGCCACCAAGAACACCCGGCAGGAGCATGAGCAAACCCTACTGGATGACCTTCAGCATCAACAGCGCCAGCTCAAGCATTTGATGGCGGGCCGTGAAAGAGCGCGGGAAGAGTCGCGTTTGAAGTCAGGCTATCTAACGCTGCTGCAACATGAAACCGACAACTTGTTAGCCCACTTAGACACCATGGCGAATAAAGAGATTACCGATAAATGTCGGCAAAATGTCATGGAAGTATACGAACACGTGTCGGATATACGCGCACTCCTGTCCAATCTCATTCAACAGGATTCCGATGGGCAGAGCCCTGGGCAAGGTTCTGGAAATCGTTTTGATAACCGTTTTGGAAACAGTAGTGGAATGGGTGAGGTGGGAAGTGATGGCGCGCCCGCCGCTTCGCAGCGCAATTTGCGGGTATTAGTCGTCGACGATGGCCCGGTTAATTTGATGCTCGCCCGGCAGATGCTGGAAACCCAAGGCCTGCAGGTAGAGGGTGTTAGTAGTGGTGAGCAGGCGCTGGAGCGCCAAAAAAGCGTCAACTTTGATCTGGTGTTCATGGATATTTTTATGCCCACCCTGGACGGTCTTGAAACCACCAGGCGCTGGCGCGAGTCCGAGCGTAACCGGGGCGGTAATCAAAGCGTGCTGGTCGCGCTAACCGCCAACGCCGACAATGCCGGGCGCGATGCCTGCCTAGCCGCCGGAATGGACGACCTGCTCGCAAAGCCGTATCAGCCCGAAACCCTGCTTAATATGATTACCCACTGGTTTCCCGGTGCGATTAAAACAATGCCGCCTGAAGAACGATAAAGGTGGCTTTCTGAGTAAGCAGACTTATCATTGCACTCGTAACATTGGTGTACTGCTCGCGATGGCGTCCAGGTATGGCGACAGTAGCTTTGCTACACGCCAACGACCGTGAGCAGGCATCAATATTTTTTGGTCAGCATTAGAGAGTGTAAATGATTAATTACCCGACGATTGACCCAGTGGCTATCTCCTTGGGGCCCCTGCAAGTCCATTGGTATGGCCTGATGTACGTAGTGGGATTTGTCGCAGCTTGGTGGCTTGGCTGTCGACGTGCATCACGGATTGGCCTCAATAATGACGACATCGGTGATTTACTCTTCTACTGTGCGATTGGTGTTGTCGCCGGTGGGCGGCTAGGGTATGCACTGTTTTACGGGCTAGGGCAGTGGACAGCCGACCCACTCTGGATTTTCCGCGTATGGGATGGCGGTATGAGCTTCCATGGCGGCCTACTCGGTGTATTGCTGGCCGCCTGGATATTCGCCCGGCGTAAGCAGCTGGCATTTTTGACCCTCACCGATTTTATCGCCCCGTTAGTGCCGATTGGCTTAGGCGCCGGGCGAATCGGTAACTTTATCAACCATGAGCTACCGGGCCGCTTGACCTCGTTACCCTGGGGCATGCCGTTTCCTGGCATGGGGCCTGAACCACGCCACCCGTCAGCGCTTTATGAGGCGCTGTTAGAGGGTGTTGTGTTGTTCGCTATTCTCTGGTGGGTCTCGGCTAAACCGACATCGCGGGGCTTTTTATCCGGCCTATTCTTGGTCTGCTACGGCGTGTTCCGTTTTATGGTCGAATTTGTTCGTATGCCTGATGCCCACATCGGCTTTATCGCCTTCGGCTGGGTGACCATGGGTATGCTGCTAACGCTCCCCATGATCGCGCTGGGCCTCATCATTATTGCCTGGTCACGCTCCCAGCCAGTAGATATAAAAGTCGTAAGCTAAGATTAAACGCCGTAAACATAGGTTTTCGTAGCGCGTGGTAAGCCTACGGCGCACACGCAGCGGCGGCCCGGCACGAAAGCAGCGCGAAGCGGTGCCGGGTTTTGGCTTGTGTGGGGATTGTTGTTTGGTTGCCACTGGGCGTCGTATCGCCGCCTCCCGCGGGTGCCTACAAACGCTCGCTGAACTCGCGTTCTTCGTTACCACGCGCTACAGGTATGTGCACTCACTCGCTTTCGGTGGTGTAATTACGTGCCGCGGCCATATGCATAACGTGCACACTACATAGGAATCCCACATTACATGTGCATGCGAGATTTAGTAGCGCGTGGTAAGCCTACGGCGCACCCGCGAAAGCAGCGCGAAGCGGTGCCGGGGTTAACTGCATAACGCTAACACGCCGGCACCGCTAGACCGGGCCGCTATGGGCGCCTAGAATAAACCGCTACATCGCCTGTTAATTTGGAAATTCTGTGACTGCTACAACGCCCGCGCTTGAGCAACCCTATTTAGACTTGATGCAAACCGTTCTGGAGCATGGCGTTGATCGCCACGACCGCACAGGTGTTGGCACGCGCTCCGTGTTTGGCCATCAAATGCGCTTCGACTTATCGCGTGGTTTTCCGCTACTGACCACCAAAAAACTCCACCTGCGCTCTATCATTCACGAACTACTCTGGTTCCTGAAAGGCGACACCAACATTGCCTACCTAAAAGAGAACGGCGTGCGGATTTGGGATGAGTGGGCAGATGAAAACGGCGACCTGGGCCCCGTTTATGGCTACCAGTGGCGCAGCTGGCCCGATCCTAAAGGGGGGAGCGTTGACCAAATTGCCAAGGTGCTCAATCAAATTCGCACCTCGCCCCAGTCGCGCCGCCTAATTGTCTCTGCCTGGAACCCGGCTCAGGTCGATGACATGCAGCTTCCGCCTTGCCACTGCCTGTTCCAGTTCTACGTCGCCAATGGAAAACTGTCGTGCCAGCTCTATCAGCGCAGTGCCGATATTTTCCTTGGTGTGCCATTCAATATCGCCAGCTACGCCCTGTTGCTGACCATGGTGGCCCAAGTAACAGGACTGCAGCCGGGGGAATTTATCCACACCCTAGGCGATGCACACCTCTACAGTAACCACCTTGAACAGGCCAAAGAGCAGCTGTCGCGCACGCCCAAGTCAGCGCCGAAGCTAGTGCTTAATCCAGCGATCGATGACCTGTTCGCATTCCGTTTTGAAGACATTCACATTGACGCTTACGAGGCGCACCCGCACATCAAAGCCGAGGTAGCGGTATGAGTCAGCAGAAAGATACCTTCGACTCGTTAGTGCCAGTGGCCATGATCGTTGCCATGGCTAAAAATCGAGTAATAGGTGTAGACGGCAAGCTACCCTGGTACTTGCCCGAAGATTTAAAGTTCTTCAAGCGTATTACCCAGGCAAAACCGCTGGTCATGGGGCGTAAAACCTACGCCTCTATTGGCAAGCCGCTGCCCAACCGGCTTAATGTCGTGGTCACCCGCAACGCCGAGTTTTCACATGAAGGCGTGCGCGTTTGCCACGATCTGCCCGCAGCGCTAGACCTGGCCGACCAGCACGCCACCATAGAGGCGGCAGAAGAGATCATGGTAATGGGAGGCGGAGAAATTTACCGCCAGGCGTTACCCTTTGCCCAACGGCTGTACATAACGGAAGTGGACATTGACGTAGAAGGCGACGCAACGTTTCCTGACTTCGACCCCAACGAGTGGCAGGAAGTGCAGCGCGTAGCGGGGCAGCCAGCAGAAGGGCAGCCAAACTATGATTTCGTAGTCTATGAGCGCATCGCCGACTGAACAGGGTAAAGGAGAAGGCTATGGCCGCCAGCTTAATGAACATGTTAGATGATTTAGAAGCGCGTCTGGAACGCACACAAGCTGAGCTACAAGCCCTGCGTGAAGAAAACCAGCGGCTAAAGCAGCAATTGGCGCAGCAAGACGCCCAAGAGCAAAGCGTGCCAAGCCCAGAACCCGTCACTGCAGTAGGCGCTGATGTACCCAGCGAAGCAGCTTTCGATACAAAAAACCTCGACGCAGAGACCCATGACGCGAACAGACTCGACGTCAAGGCGCCTGAAAAGAGTGTATCTACTGAAGCTGCTCCTGTGGAAGCAGCCCCCCCTGCAACAGAAACAGCAACAGCAGCAGAAGAAAAAGCTGAAACATCGGCTAGCCATGAAGCGGCCAAGACACCTTCACCGCACGCCCTTCTTAACCAGTGGTACGAGCGTTACCCCAAAGCCTTCTTCAAGGGGCATACCAAACCGCTTAAAGTAGGTATTCACCAAGACCTTGTAGAGCGTGAAGAGTGGCCCAGTAAGTTGATTCGCCGCGCCTTGGCCAACTACGTGAACCTTCCCCGCTATATAAAAGCCGTGCGAGAAGGCGCCGAACGGGTAGATCTGGATGGTCAGCCCGCAGGAAAGGTCGATAAAGAAGCGGCACTTCATGCATCAGCCAAACGTGGTGATCAGAAAGAGGTAAAGCCGCCAGAAAAAACGCCATCCAAACAATCCAAATCAGCGTCTGCTACTAAACACACTCGCCGAGAAGCCCCTAAACAGCCTGATTTAGCGCCGGAAGCAAAAAAAGGTGAGTCGCGTAAGCCGCTTAGCATGGAAGACAAATTGTTAGACTTGCAGCAGAAATTCAAAGGCCGCTGAGACCAGGCTTGTAGGCGTGGGTTCCATAAAAAAACACAAATAGTAAGAAAACACTGTTTTTTTCTATTGCGTTCACTGGAGTCCCGGTATAAAGTTTGTCCTGCGAGCATTGGACTATAACAAGGCTTAGTTGAGGACATGCCGCATACCACCGGGAAAAACCGGCGGATGGCAAAAGAGCATGGCCCGCAAAAGCCAACTGCCAGCTTATTAAGAGCTGAGCAGCAACGATCGAAACAGTATACGAGTTAAGGAACTTACATCATGAAAAAAACACTTTTAGCGACTGCTATCGTTGGTGCCCTGGGCGCCTCTGCTGCAGCACAAGCAGCAACTGTTTATGACCAAGACGGCACCAAGCTGGACATCTACGGCCGTATCGCCATGGGTATCGCTGGTGGCGGCCCTGAGTTCAACAACGCTGGTCAAGAAATCGATGACGGCGCTGAATTCGTAGACGTTTATTCACGTCTTGGCCTGCGCATGAGCCACGAAGTTTCTCGCGACCTGACTGCTTTCGGTCGTCTCGAGTGGCGTTTCAGCGGTGACGAGCGCAACACTGACCAAGGTTTCAACGAAATCCGTCAGAGCTACCTCGGTCTGCAAAGCGACCAGTTCGGTACTTTCCAAGCTGGTAACTTCGACAGCTTCTACAACCAGTTCGTTTCACTGCCGTTCGATGTTTACATCGACCGTGGTTTTGAATTCGCTGGTCACCCGAAGCAGTCACGTGGTGACTCTATCGGTTACTACACGCCTGACCTGAGCGGCTTCACTGCATTCTTGCAAGCTAAGCACTACAGCGAGCGTGGCGAAGTTGAAGGCGTAGGCACTACTGAAGAAGGTGCTGTAGTTGCACCGCAAGGTGGTGTTCGTTACGCACAAGGCCCGATCACCATCGGTCTAGGCTTTGTTGAAGATGTTCAGCGTGGCGGCGGTAACGGCGAAATGCTGTACGGCTTGATCGGTTCTTACGACTTCACTGACCAGTTCTCTGCACGTCTGGGCTATGAAACTCGTGACAACAACGACAGCTACGCGCTTCGTGGTGCAAACGACGAAAACGGCTACGATAAAGTCGGCCTGGGTGGTACTTTCACTACTGGTCCTTGGGCATTCACTGCTGACTACTACAACGTAGATCGTGACGGTGGCCTGGATGACAGCAACGCATGGGCGTTTGGTTCTTACTACAACGTTTCCAGCAACTTCGACGTATTCCTAGAGCTGGCTGACGGCGACGCGCCGACTGTTGATCGTGACGTTACCCTTGGTGACCTGACCGACGACGTATACTGGCTGACAGGCGCTCGTTACCACTTCTAAGCTTGGTTTAATTACCACGTTTGAAGGGTTAACAGCCTAGCAGAACCAATAGAACCGACCTCTTAGAGGTCGGTTTTTTTTTGCTCATAATTTGCTTTTAGGCGGCAATACAAATAAGAACGATTTTTCTTTAATAATGGCTTGATATTGTATAACATTATCTGGCTGTGCAGCTGAGAAGCTAAAGCAGCCAATAAAATTAGCGTATCAAGGGATTATTTATAATGCAGAAGAAGCAGTTGGCGGTAGCGGTCGCAAGCCTGTTAAGTATCTCCTCGGTTCAAGCCACAACGCTATATGATCAAGAAGGCACGAAGCTCGATGTTTATGGGCGTATCGCAATGGGGGTTGCGGGTGGTGGCCCTGAGTTTGATAGCGCTGGGAATAAAGTCGATGATGGGGCGGAGTTCGTTGATGTTTACTCCCGCTTAGGGTTTCGAATGAGTCATGCCGTTACATCTGATCTAAACGCCTTTGGGCGCTTAGAGTGGCGATTTACCGGCGATGAACGTAATACTGACCAAGGCTTCAATGAAATCCGTCAGAGCTATATCGGCTTGGCGAGCAAACAGTACGGCACACTGCAAGCAGGTAACTTCGATAGCCTCTACTACCAATTTGTATCGGCGCCCTTTGATGTCTACCTCGACCGTGGCCTGCTCTTCAATTCAACCGGGTTACAGTCACGCGGCGATTCAATTGGCTACTACACCCCCGAGCTGAACGGCTTCACCTCTTTTCTCCAGGTTAAGCACTACAGCGAGCGCGGATTAACGGCTGCTGAACAGAGCGGTGAAGGCGAAGTCGTTGCTGCTCAAGGTGGTATTCGTTACCAGCAGGGGCCGTTTAAAATCGGTTTTGGCGCGGTGGAGAACGTGGTTCGTGGTGGCGGCAGCGGTAACGGCGAAATGCTTTATGGCCTTATCGGCGCATATTCGGTCACTGATCAGCTCTCCATGCGCTTGGGGGTTGAAACCCAGGATAATAACGATACCTACGGCGGTGGTTTCGATACGGTTGGCCTGGGCGGTACCTACTCCATAGGGCAGTGGGCATTTACCGCGGATTACTACAACGTCGACCCTGACGGAAGAGAAGAGAGCAACGCCTGGGCAGCCGGGGCTTACTACAAAGTTTCCAGCGCATTCGATGTTTTTGTAGAGCTGGCTGACGGCGATGCGCCTAGTGCACGCAAAGAGAGCACGGCAGACAGAACGTATTGGCTCACTGGAGCGCGCTATCACTTTTAATAAGTTCGTAAGCAACAAAATCTAAGCGCATTACCCTACAAAAAAGCCCTCTTCACCAAGTAGAGGGCTTTTTTTTGCATCCTTCTGTACGGGCTCGTCTACAATAGGGGCTTGGCAATCCTGTTGGCTTAAGGAGCCGTGCCTGTGCGAAGCGTATTGAAAGCAGTCTTCAGGATGAGGCGAGGTGCGCGTTGTTCTGTTATGATTGGGTCAAAGGAAAGGCGGTGAGAGTGAACTGTTGCTAGTAGGAGTTTTGTGTCTTATTAATTTAATTTTTATATTAAATCCTTTTAAAATATTTTTTGATTATTAATTGTTGTGTGCTTGGCTCAAGGTTAAAAATGTAATATTTAACATCATATAGAGGGTAGCAGTGAAAACTATTAGCCAAATTTTAGTGAATACTGCCTGCTATCTTAACGAAAACATAATGCAATAGTGAATTGCAAACAATACTGTGACTCATGGATAGACGATCAATAGGAATTGTAGAACGCTATCCGGCTCAGCTTATAATGCCGGGAGTGGATATATTTGCACTTGTAGTAGGTGGGCTGCTCGCACACTGTGTGCGCTTTCAATCTCTACAACTGCACGACAGGTATTGGCTTGCAATAGTGGTAATGGCTTCATTAATCTTGATGATTAATACATTGCACGGCGGTTATATACGCTGGCGTATCAGTAAAATATCAACACTATTAGTAAAGCTGAGTATGGTATGGTTGGCTGTTGCCATATTAGTAGCTTCACTCATCTTTTTTGCACATGCTGCCGGTAGCTATTCTCGTTTGTGGATCGGCTATACGCTGTTCTTTTCGTTTATTATTGCGGCCGGGTTAAGAGTCGCTGCACAGTTACTGCTTAAATATGCAAGAAAGCTGGGTAAAGCTAAGCGTCCGGTCTTCTTGGTAGGGCCCTCATTGCAAGTGATTCATGTGGGCAAAGGGATGCGTGATGCCCCCTTTGAAGGTTACTGCATCGCAGGTATCGAGCGGTTGCAAGAAAAGCCGGATGAGCTCTTCTATGAACGCTTGATCAGGCGAGTCACCGAGTCAGGTGCGCGCGAAGTGTGGATCTGTGTGCCGCTGGAAATGGGCGGGCTGGTTCGTTCCATTTTCTACGAGCTTCGCTATCATACTGCCGAGGTTCGTTTCATACCCGACTTTGAAGGTATGCAACTGCTCAACCACCGCATGAGTGAAGTGGCAGGCCACTTGGCAGTCGATCTTAGTGTTTCACCACTGGATGGAGTGACGAGGATCGTCAAGCGCATGGAGGATCTAGTGCTGGGGGCTATCATCAGCCTGCTCATACTGCCGCTTTGCTTACTGATTGCAATCTGCATTAAAGCGACTTCACCTGGACCTGTGTTGTTCAAACAGTACCGCACCGGGGCCAATGGCAAGTTTTTCAAGGTGTATAAGTTTAGAACCATGTACGTACACCAGGAGCCAGAAGGGTGGGTGACTCAAGCATGCCCAGGTGATGAAAGAATAACCCCTATTGGTGCTTTCCTGAGGAGAAGCTCCTTCGATGAGCTGCCGCAGTTTTATAACGTATTGCAGGGTCGCATGTCGATTGTTGGGCCAAGGCCACATGCACTGGCGCATAACGAATATTACAAAGACATTGTTGAATCTTATATGAAGCGGCACAAAGTAAAGCCCGGAATTACCGGGTGGGCGCAAGTGAACGGCCACAGAGGCGGCACCGATACCATCGAGAAAATGGAAAAACGTGTCGCGCATGATTTGTGGTATATCGACAGTTGGTCATTGGGCCTGGATTTAAAGATTATTTTTCTTACCATTATCAAAGGTTTTTTTAACAAAAATGCCTACTGATGCTGCATAAAACTATCCCATGGAAACGGCATTAGGAGTGCTCAGCGCCAGAACCGAGCATGCATTGAAAGCCGTTTTTTAAGGCGAGTAGGCAACTGCCTCTCATGGCGCCCAAGTCTATAGCCCACGTATTTCGAAAACGTGCGCAGAAGGGCGCTGGGAAGTGCCAGGGGGGCGTGTTTTAGCAGGTATTTCGCCTCAGAGCGAATAAAGCGTAAGCCTTCACCTTCAGCGCTGCCCAGCCATTCAATTAACCACGCCTCCTGAGAGTGAAAGGCGCCTATATCAAAGTAGCGTTTGAACTCCTCAGAAATTGAATAGTTATGCGAATGATAGACACAGGCATCAGCATTATAAGCCAGCTTCCAACCCTGCTTGAGCAGTCTGGCGCCCGCCACCATATCTTCAGAAAGAATCACATGGTCGGGAAATCCGCCGACCTCTATCAGCGCTTGCCGACGATAGGCCGCAAAGGAGTTGGAGAGAAAGGCGGTTTTTATGCCCAGCCTGGGAATATCCGTTTGGCTGACCACTCGTGAAGATGCAGGGTAGTTGAACAGGCGTGCATGGGCTGCAATCGGCGTGGCATCCAGGTGTGGCAACTGCCTGCCGAAAGCGGCGCCCACCTTGGGATCTTCAAATTCGGAGACTAGTCGGAACAGCGCTTCGGAGTCGGCCACCAATGCGTCCTGAGTGAGAAAAACCACGATGTCGCAATCACTCAAGTGATGCAGCGCACTATGGCGGGTGGCGCCATGATTAAACGTCTCACGGCTGATTTCCAGCGTTTCAAAGCCCGCATCGCGCGCGGCTTCGGCGGTACCGTCGATAGAACAAGAGTCCACCACCAATACGCGGAATCCATCTGCGGCAAGAGCGGTTCGTTTCAGCCACTCATGCCACAAGGTACCAGCATTCAATGTTGGTACACATAGGCCTACGCTATTCACTAAGCTCTCTCATTATCTGTTGGTGGACACAAGCATTACAATAAATCCAAATAAAATAGCATATTTTTAACGAGTTACTGATATAGAAAACCTAGATTGTAATAATTGTCATTTGCTTTTGTTGGTAATAAGGCTCAAAAGGCATCTACCTTATCGTGGCTTTTAGGGAGCCAAAGAGCCTCAGAATTCTCAAAAAACCTCCGCTGCTGTATAGTAGCCACCTGCCAGTATTGGCCAAACCCTAAGATGTATTAATTTTCACCACGGACGGCGTATGAAAACCTATTTGCTCAACTGCCTTCTCGCGAAAAAGAAACAGAAAGAAAACGCTAATATAGATGATTTTGTACAACAGCTGATAAAAAGATATTAGTCATTACGTGTTGATCTTGTTCTAGTCTTATATAAATGATGGCGAAAATTGCCTGAAAGATAATCCGAGGAATTGATGAACCCCCATTCTGATCAACCAATATCATTCAAGTCGTTGCTAAAAAGTTTATGGCAGCATCGTGACCTTATTATAACGATGACTAAGCGCGATGTCGCCGGCCGTTATAGAGGGTCAGTGTTAGGACTATTCTGGTCATTCCTAAACCCTGTTTTCATGCTGTTAGTGTATACCTTTGTTTTCTCGGTGGTGTTCAATGCCCGCTGGGGCGTAGGTGAAGACGAAACTAGCACTCAGTTTGCGGTTGTTCTGTTTGCAGGCTTGGTGGTGCATAGCTTTTTTGCAGAAGTGTTGAGTAAAGCACCTGGCTTGGTGCTGGGGAGTTCCAACTATGTCAAGAAGGTGGTGTTTCCTCTGGAAATACTGCCCGCCATTGCATTAGGTAGCGCCATTTTCCACACTGCTATTAGCCTTCTGGTGCTCCAGTTCGCCTATATCGTATTTACCGGCATTCCTCCCTGGACCATTATCCTATCGCCTATTGTCTTCTTCCCACTGGCTGTATTGTCGTTAGGCGTGGCCTGGATGCTGGCCGCATTGGGGGTGTTCCTGCGTGATATCGGCCAGTTCATCGGCGTCATAGTCACCGTGCTGTTATTCCTGTCACCGATCTTCTTTCCTATCGATCGACTTCCAGAAGAGTATCAGATATTGATATTGCTAAACCCTTTAACCTTTATTATCGAGCAAGCACGAGAAGTCCTAATCTGGGGGCGTTTACCTGATTGGGTAGGGTTGGGAGTGTATACATTCTTTTCTACCGTTTTCGCTTGGTTAGGATATGCATGGTTTCAGAAAACCAGAAAGGGATTTGCTGATGTCCTCTAATGAAACGATAATTAAAGTAGATAATATTCATAAATATTATCAGGTTTATGATAAGCCTAATGATCGATTGAAGCAGTTTGTTGTTCCGCGTTTGAAAAAACTGATGGGCGCAGGGCACACAAACTACTTTAAAGAATTCAGGGCGCTTCATGACGTTTCATTCGAGGTAAAACAAGGTGAAACGGTCGGTATCATTGGTCGTAACGGTTCGGGGAAATCAACGCTGCTACAGATGATCTGCGGCACGCTGACACCCACCCAGGGCCAGATTGAGACCCGTGGTCGGATTGCAGCGCTGCTGGAGCTTGGTTCCGGTTTTAACCCAGAGTTCACGGGGCGTGAAAACGTCTATATGAACGCTACTGTGCTGGGCCTGACCACTGAAGAAGTGAGCGATCGCTTCGACAGCATCGTAGAGTTTGCCGATATCGGTGACTTCATTGACCAGCCAATCAAGACATACTCAAGCGGCATGGCGGTTCGCCTAGCGTTCGCAGTAATTGCACACGTAGATGCCGACATCCTCGTCATTGATGAAGCATTATCGGTAGGTGACGCTTTTTTTGTGCAGAAATGCATGCGCTTTCTGCGCAAGTTCATGGAACACGGCACTGTTCTGTTTGTGAGTCACGACACAGGCGCCATTATCAACCTTTGTCAGCGAGTGGTATGGCTAGACAAGGGCGAAATCAAGATGATCGGAGAGCCGAAAGACATATCCAAGGCGTATCTGGCTGCCATGTACATCTCGCAGCAGGATGGCACCGCGCCCATGACAGTCAATAAGGATGAAAAGAGCGACAGTTCCGATCAAGAAGAGACTGTCGAAGACGTTCGAGACATGCGGCTGGACTTCATCAACACGACCCAGTATCGCAACGACATCGAAATAGTGAAGTTTGATGAAAACTCGGAAGGCTTCGGCAGTGGTGGGGCCGTTATCGACTCGGCGCACCTGCTGGATGAAAACGGTCAACGCCTGGCCTGGGTAGTGGGTGGTGAAAACGTCACGGTAAGAATCGAGTGCACCGCCAAGGCTTACCTGACCAGCCCAATTGTCGGCTTCCTTGTCAAAGACAGGCTGGGTCAGCACCTGTTTGGTGACAACACTTACCTCACCTATGTAGAAGAGCCGGTTCACATTGCTGAAGGCGAAACCTTCGTGGCCAATTTCCAATTCAGGATGCCGGTTTTGCCGATGGGGGATTACTCAATGACGGTAGCGATCGCTGAAGGCAGCCAGCAAGGGCATGTCCAGCACCACTGGATGCACGACGCCATCGTATTGAAGTCGCATAGCAGCAGTGTCAGTACTGGGCTAGTAGGCGTACCTATGAAAAAGATTGAGATGACCAGCTTATGAATATTTATCAGCAGATGTTGAAGTCTTCGTTTGTTTCGAAAGAACCCTCGAAGTTTCCCAGTGCATGGCTTGGTCACATCCCCTTTGGTGCGTGGCTGGTTGAAACCTTGAAGCCAGACTGTCTGGTGGAGCTGGGTACGCACTACGGGCACTCCTACTTCTCCTTTTGTGAAAGTATCGACAAAAACAAACTGCCTACCCGATGCTATGCGGTAGACACCTGGGAAGGGGATGAGCACGCAGGTTTGTACTCTGAACACGTGTTTGATGTGGTCAGAAAGCATCACGATGAGCACTATAAAGATTTCTCTAAACTGCTGAGAATGACCTTTGATGAAGCAGTAGAGAACTTTGCTGATGGCGATGTCGATTTTCTACACATAGATGGTCTTCACAGCTACGAAGCGGTTAAACACGATTTTGAAACGTGGCTGCCGAAGCTCTCCGAAAAGGGCGTTGTACTGTTTCACGATACCAACGTACGTGAGCGCGGCTTTGGCGTTTGGAAGCTATGGAGCGAGTTAAAAGAGCACTACCCGCACATCATTTTTGAGCACTCGTTTGGCCTGGGCGTGCTGTTTGTCGGTAAAGAGCAGCCAGAAGAAGTACTGGAACTGGTCAACGAGTGGTCGCAGCCCGAAGGGCACGCGCTCATACGTAAGTATTTTTCCAAGCTTGGTGAGGTCATTGAGCGGCAGTGGGACATTACCCAGCTACACGAAGCGGTTGCCAATGCCAATCAGGAAATAGCTAAACGAGACGATCTAGTTAAAGCGCTTAATCATGATATTCAAGATACTCAGGCGAAGTTAGCCGAGAGGGATCGAGAGCACGCACTGCTCAATGCAAACATTGGCGAGCGTGATACATCGCTGCTAGAGCGAAGTGAGAACCTAGCTGAAAAAGAGCGCCAGCTAGCAGAAGTTCTCAATTCTAGAAGCTGGAAGATAACCAAGCCGCTCCGTGACGGCAAAGTATTTATTAAACAGTGCCGCCGTGCAGTGTTGCTAATCCAACCAGCGGTGCAGCGCGGTGGCGGGGTGAAGAGCACGCTAAAGAAAGCCGTAGCAATCTACCGCCGTGAAGGTTTCGCAGGGATTAAAAGAGGATTCCGGTTGGTCGAGGCTTGCGCCAGCGTAGGGATGCCCCATGTAACCGATCCTGTCTATTTAGCAGCAATAAGTCACCAGTCATCTGAGTACCTAGTACCGCGAGTACTGATTGTCGCTGAATTCAGCATACCCCAGTGCAAAAAATACCGAGTCACTCAAAAGCAGAAAATGTTTGAGTACCTAGGTGTTGAGTGTACCGCTATAGATTGGACAGATTCTGTTAAAGCGCTCAAAGCGCTGCAGACGCACTCCATGGTCATTTTTTATCGCGTACCTGCTTACCCGAATGTACTAAGCATTATTGAAGAGGCTAAGCGTCTCAATATCCCTACATATTGGGAAGTCGATGACCTCATTTTTGATCGTAATATTCTTTTAAATAGTAAGACACTCGCAGAATTTGATAAGGGTACCTTAGATGAGTTAGTACAGGGGGCTGACCTCTATTTGAAGGCCATGCTCAGCTGCGATAACGGCATAGCTTCTACCACCGGCCTTGCAAAAGCGATGCAAGAGTCCGGCATGAGTCGAGTCCAAGTGGTTGAAAATGCGCTGGATGCACAAACTATGGCCGTGGCCGAAAAGGTCAATGAGAAGCGTAAAACGGCTCTCAAGGACAACGTGATTCGTATCGTCTACGGCTCCGGGACCAACACCCATAACGTCGATTTCCAAGAAGCCGTGCCTGCACTTTTGGAAACGCTTGCCACCCACAGCAATGTGCACTTCCGCTTGATCGGCTTGCTAGACCTGCCAGCGGAGTTTGACCAGTACGAGTCCCGTATTGAACGCATTCCTGTTTGCTCCTATGAAGAGTATCTGGAGAGTTTGGCAGAGTGTGATATCAGCATTGCACCGTTAGAACACTATGTGTTCAACGACTCGAAGAGCAATATCAAGTTCTTAGAGGCCTCCGTAGTGCAGGTGCCTTCGGTCTGCTCGCCAAGGGCAGCCTTCGCCGACGCCATTAACCACGGCGTTGACGGCTTTCTGTGCGAAACCAATGAAGAGTGGGCAGAGGCATTTTCAAAGCTGGCTAATAACGCTGAATTACGCCAAAAAGTGGCAGAGAATGCCCATGCATCAGTACTGCAGTCCTACTCGCCGGAAAATATTGCCACTCAACAATTGCAGCCTGTCTTAAGTGATTATGCGAATCAAAAAGTATTTGATGACCAAGCTGATAAGTTGAAAGTACTTGCAGTTAACTGTTTTTATAAGCCGCGTTCTTTCGGTGGTGCCACTATTGTGGCAGAAGAACTTAATACCAGACTAAACCACCGTGATGATTTTAATATTCATATGTTTACCGCGGTGCCCACCAATGTAGCCGAAGCCTACCAAGTCAGACGCTACGAAGCAGACGGCATCAATGTGTATGGCATGGGACTACCTGAGGGCTTGGATGATCGAGCTCAATTCGATAACCCGAACGTTGCTCAAGCGTTGAGCAATGTATTGAGTGTAGTTAAACCAGATATTGTGCACCTGCATAGTATCCAAGGCATTGGATTGTCGATCGTCGATCTCTGTATAGAAAGAAACATTAAGTATGTGATTACACTACACGACGCTTGGTGGCTGTGTGGTCGCCAATTCATGATCGATCGCCACGGTAAATTCTGCGGTCAATACGTCATTGACAAAGAGGTCTGCGCTTCCTGTGTAAACAACGCAAAGCTGAATAATGAGCGTTTGTCTAAGATGTATGCCGCGCTCAATAGTGCCTCCGTGCTACTTGCGCCAAGCCGCTTTTTTGCCGACTTTTTTATAGCCAACGGCTACTCTGAGCGAAAGGTGCTGGTTAATAAAAATGGTGTCCGCAAGCCAAACCATATCCCTAAGATCCGCCACGAAGGCTCAGTGCGCTTTGGTTACGTGGGGGGTAATACCGAAATAAAAGGTGTGCATCTTATTAAAAAGGTGTTTGCTGAACTTACCAGTAGCGAGGCTCAACTAGTAGTTGTAGACAACGCGCTCAACCTTGGATACTCATCCTACGATCCCAGTGCATTCCACAATGTAGAAAGAGTAGAAATCGTACCCGCCTATACGCAGGAGACGATCGACAGCTTCTTCGCCAGTATTGATGTGCTGCTGTTCCCCACCCAGTGGAAAGAGAGCTTCGGCCTGACCATCCGGGAGGCTCTGGCCAGAAACGTCTGGGTCATCACGACCGACGCCGGTGGTGTCGTCGAAGACATCATTCCTGGTGAGAACGGCATTATTATCCCATTTAGCGATAAAGGTGAGCGCCTGAAAGAGGCGGTTCTGGAATCCATCCGAGTGTTTAAAAACTATCGCCCAGGGGATGAAATCAAACTGGAAAACAGCCAGCTAACCTACTTTGAAGATCAGGCAGAAGAGCTGGCGGAGATACTGGTTGACGTAGATGCCGGCCGTTACTCCAAAAGCGATAGCATCATTGAAACCAGTGAGTACCGGCATGCCAATCGATCCTAATGTGGCAACACCGCGTACCACGGCCGTTATTGTCACCTACCACCCGGCACTGGACGTGCTGGGTGAACTGGTTGATCGGCTAGCCAGCCAAGTAGAAACGGTGCTGATAGTGGACAACGGCTCAGATGAAGACCTGGCTAATTGGAGTGACGGGCGGCCACAGTCTGCCGATCACATCATTGCCTTGGATGAAAACCGCGGCATAGCCGCGGCGCAGAACGTAGGCATTGCATGGGCCAAGCAGCAGGGCGCTACACACGTGCTGTTAATGGATCAAGACAGCCTGCCCGCGCCCAATATGCTTGAAAAGCTGCATGCCGCGCTAGCCAGTCAACCGGTAGCTGCTTCTGTCGGGCCTCGCTACGTAGATACTCGTCAGAAAAATCCGCCCCCGTTTCTGCAAATTCGCAACTGGCGGTTATGCAGGCATAGTTGCGAGAGCGACAGCGCCGTGTTGCCAGTCGATTATCTGATCGCCTCTGGATGCCTGATTCCTATGTCGGTGCTGGAAAAAGTAGGTGATATGCGCGACGACTTATTCATCGATTATGTCGACATAGAATGGGGGCTGCGAGCAGGTCATCACGGGTTTCAAAGCTATGGTGTATGCGGGGCGCACATGGAGCACAGCCTGGGCGAAACGCCTATCGAGTTTCGTGGTCGGAAAATACCGCTGCACAGCCCATTGCGTCACTATTATCACTTCAGAAATGCCGTGCTGCTCTACCGTACCGGGTGGGTGCCGCTGCAGTGGAAGTGTGTCGATGCATGGCGGTTACTGTTGAAATATGGTTTTTACACTTTATATGCTAAACCTCGTCGACAACATTTTATGAAAATGACCCAAGGGTTATTCCACGGCATCATCGGCAGGGCAGGCAAGTAGCGTTCAGTGTTTTTGCATGTGCGCCATGTGAAAACGATGAGATTAATCAGGGATCGATCAGAGAGTGATCCGCAATAGTGGTGATTTAGCATGAATATTCTAGTAACAGGCGGTGCAGGCTTTATCGGTTCAGCGGTAATCCGTTACCTGATCGAGCAGACCGAACACGCCGTGGTGAATGTGGATGCCTTGACCTACGCAGGCAATCTCGAATCGCTAACCGCGGTAGATAGCAGCGACCGCTACACCTTTGAGCAGGCCGATATTGGTGATGCGGCAAGCATGGCTGCCATTCTGGAGCGCCACCAGCCGGATGCCGTGATGCACCTGGCGGCTGAATCCCATGTGGATCGCTCGATTGACGGCCCCGCTGCGTTTATCCAGACCAACATCGTCGGCACCTACACGCTGCTGGAAGCCGTTCGTCACTACTGGAAAGGCCTGAAAGCAAGCGCCCCTGAAAAAGCCAGCGCGTTCCGCTTCCACCATATCTCGACCGATGAAGTGTATGGCGACCTGGAAGGCCCGGAAGACCTGTTTACCGAACAAACCCCCTACGCCCCCAGCTCACCTTACTCCGCCAGCAAGGCAAGTTCCGACCACCTGGTGCGTGCATGGCACCGCACCTATGGCCTGCCGATCCTCGTCACCAATTGCTCCAACAACTACGGGCCGTACCACTTCCCCGAAAAGCTCATCCCGCTGATGATTTTGAATGCCCTAGCGGGTAAGCCGCTGCCGGTCTACGGCAATGGCCAGCAAGTGCGCGATTGGCTATACGTAGAAGACCACGCCCGCGCACTGGTCAAAGTCGTCACGGAAGGCGTTGTCGGCGAAACCTATAACATCGGTGGGCATAACGAGAAGGCAAACCTTGAAGTGGTCGAAACGCTATGCGACCTGCTGCAGGAGTTGGTGCCAGCGGAAAGCAATTACCGCGATTTAATTACGTTCGTGCAAGACCGTCCAGGCCATGACCTACGCTATGCCATTGATGCAAGTAAAATTGAGCATGAGCTTGGCTGGAAACCAGAAGAAACCTTCGAGACTGGGCTACGCAAAACCGTAGAGTGGTACCTGGCCAATGAAGCCTGGTGGAAGCGCGTACAAGACGGCAGCTACCAGGGCCAACGTCTAGGCAGCTTATAAAGAGTAAGGCACAACCTAGTAGCGCGTGGTAAGCGCAGCGCACCCGCGGGAGCAGCGCGAAGCGGTGCCAAATGCACAGGCTTGCGGCGTGTATTAAAAAGGATCTGCAATGAATATCTTAATTACTGGTAGCAACGGCCAAGTAGGCTTTGAACTCCGCCGTCAACTCGCCACCTTGGGAGATATACTAGCCCCTAACCGCGCCGCGTTGGATCTTTCCGATGCCGCCGCCGTCGATGCGTTTCTGGCCGAACACCAGCCAGACCTAATCGTTAACGCGGCAGCCTACACCGCGGTGGATAACGCCGAATCCGACCAGGCAATGGCGACGCGCCTAAACGCTGAGCTTCCAGCGCAGTTGGCGGAGTACTGCCAGCAGCGCGCCTGCTGGTTGATCCACTACTCCTCCGATTACGTGTACAACGGCGAAGGCACCGCCCCTTGGCAGGAGAGTGACACCACCGGCCCATGCAACGCCTATGGAGCAACCAAGCTGGCCGGTGACGAAGCCGTCGCCAATAGCGGCTGCCAGCACCTGATTTTCCGCACCAGCTGGGTCTACAGCGCCTTTGGCAAAAGCTTTCTGGCCACCATGCTGCGGCTAGGGGCCGAGCGGTCAGCACTAAGCATTGTGAGTGACCAAATTGGTGCGCCCACGCCCGCACGCCTGATTGCACTCGTCACCCAGCAAGCGTTAGCTAAGCTGCGTAACCCCAAAACCGCTAACGACATGGAAAGTGGCGTGTACCATCTCGCGCCCAGGGGCGAGACCAGCTGGCACGGGTTTGCCTGCGAGATATTTCAGGTAGCGAAGCAAGCCGGATTGCCGATGGCGATTACCCCGGAAGGCGTCTCCGCCATCCCCACAGCAGAGTACCCGACCCCAGCTACCCGGCCGCTGAATTCTCGGTTAACAGTAGCTAAGATAGAAGCAGCATTGGGAATTCAGATGCCCAGTTGGCAAAGCCAGTTGGCGCTTACCGTGGAAGAAATAGCAAGCTCGCGATAGTGGCGGGCAACGAGCAAGGAGCAACAACGATGCAACGAAAAGGCATAATTTTAGCGGGGGGCAGCGGAACCCGCCTACACCCCATTACACGCGGTGTTTCAAAGCAACTGCTGCCCATCTACGACAAACCGATGATCTACTATCCCATCTCGGTACTCATGCTGGCCGGCATCCGCGAAATCCTGATCATCTCCACGCCGGAAGACCTGCCCCAGTATGAAAACCTATTGGGCAGTGGTGAATCCTTCGGTGTGCGCTTCGAGTACGCCGTTCAGCCAAGCCCAGACGGCCTGGCCCAAGCGTTCATCATTGGTGAAGAGTTTATTGGCGATGCGCCGGTGTGCCTGGTACTGGGCGATAACATCTTCCACGGCCAGCACTTCTCCGACCAGCTGAAGCGCGCCTCTGCCCAAGCCAGCGGCGCCACAGTGTTTGGTTACCTGGTCAAAGACCCCGAGCGCTTTGGCGTAGTGGAGTTCGACGAAGAGGGCACTGCGGTCTCGATAGAAGAGAAGCCCGACAAGCCCAAATCGCCCTATGCGGTGACTGGCCTCTACTTCTACGACAACGATGTCGTGGAAATCGCCCGCCAGGTGAAACCATCCGAGCGCGGCGAGCTGGAAATTACCAGCATCAACAACGCCTATCTGGAGCGCGGAGATCTGCGCGTGGAGCGTCTGGGCCGTGGCTTCGCATGGCTGGATACCGGCACCCACGACAGCCTGCTGGAAGCCAGCCAGTATGTGCAGACCATCGAGCACCGCCAGGGCCTTAAAGTCGCCTGCCTGGAAGAGATCGCCTGGCAGCAGGGCTGGCTAACCGATGAAGCGCTGCGTGAAAGTGCCAACGCGCTGGCCAAAACCGGCTACGGCCAGTACCTGTTACACCGCTTGGACGCCAAAGGAGCCCACTGATGCACGTTGAAAAAACAGCCCTGCCCGAGGTGGTGATCCTGACTCCCAAGGTGTTCGGCGACGAACGCGGCTTCTTTATGGAAAGCTTCAACCAGCAGGCGTTTGAAGACGCCACCGGCTGCAAGCGCCAATTCGTGCAAGACAACCATTCACGCTCACGCCAGGGCGTGCTGCGCGGCATTCACTACCAGTTGGAACAGCCCCAGGGCAAGTTGGTGCGGGTAGTGCATGGCAGCGTTTGGGATGTGGCCGTGGATTTGCGCCGCGATTCGGCACAGTTTGGTCAGTGGGTGGGCATCGAGCTTTCCGCTGAAAACAACCGCCAGCTATGGGTGCCGGAAGGCTTTGGCCATGCCTTTGTAGTGATGTCTGAAACGGCGGACTTCCTCTACAAAACCACTGACTTCTACCATCCTCAATCTGAGCGGTGCATCCGTTTTGACGACCCAGAACTGGGTATCGAATGGCCTGAGCTGCCCGTGCCATTCGCGCTCTCTGAAAAGGATCAGGCAGGCAGTGCGTTTGCCTCCGCCGAGGTATACGGCAAAGCGTAGCCCCTGGTTCCGGCCTGCACGTTAGACGGTCATTTCCTGCGCCACACTGGCTCACCAGTGTGGCGTTTTTGTGCTCACCTCAATTGCCGAGCCTGAGCAGGTGAGCTAAGTCAATGAAAAGTAACTCTTTCAGTTCATAAGTAAACTGAACAGGCTGTATAAGGGTTGTCAATGTAGAGGCGGCAACGGTATTCCCCTACAATGGCGGGCTGGTGCGAAATATCTAGTCTGATATCCACGTCTCTAGACCATCAAGAGCGAAGCGCACCACCACATTCACCCGCGCAGAAGAGTAGGGCAAGGGAATACGCCCGTTACAATCCCTGGGCGGTAGCGTGCCTTTAATTTGGAATCGAATATGCCATCACCCCAACGTTCATTCGTGTCGCCGGCTCGCATGCTGCTGGCGGCGCTCAGTCTCGTCATGGTCAGCGGCTGCGCCTCATACCCCTCCGGCGCTAGCCATCAAGAAGCACAATATGTGCTCAGTAATGACCCCGCCACATTGCTGCAAGATCCCAACCTCAACGACTTCCTGAGCAAGAGCCCCGCAGGCGCAGTGCTCAACCTGGTGCAAAGCCCATGGGGCGATAACGTCGAGATCGTCGCCGACGCCGCCTACCTGGCCGCCAGCGGGCGCGAATGTCGTAAGCTGCAGGTAATCGGAGTGGCAGGTAATGCCGCCCGCCCAGCGCTGGTGTGTAAAACACCCAATGGCTGGGTCAACCAACGCGTTGTGGCGCAAACATCACAGGGGCGCAACTAATGAACGTTTTAAAAATGCTGAACCGCGCATCGTTCAAACGCACCATAGCCGTGGCTTCCCTGGCGCTGGTCAGTACCTTCACCGCCAGCTCCACCCTGGCGCAGTCGCTAAGCCTCTCCGACAGCATTCTGCCTGAGCAGAGCGGGCAACAGAGAGGCCAGCAGGGCGCAGGTGCCCAGCAGGGGGAAGTGAACGACACTCCCCGCGCAGACTGGCGCAGCGGCACCTATGGCCCGGTATCGCTACCCCCACAAGACCCGGACGCGCTACCACCGTTTGGCGCCAACCTGTTTACTGGCGGTTTCCGTGGCGCCATGGGCGATGGTCTAAACCCCGATTACAAGATCAAGCCAGGCGATCAGGTCACCGTACGTGCCTGGGGCGCCTTCGAGTTTGACCGCGTACTGCCGGTAGACGCCCAAGGCAATATCTTCATCCCCGGCTCTGGCCCGCTGAATGTAGAAGGGCAAAGCAGCCAGCAAGTCGATAACAGCGTGCGCAGCGCGATCACCTCCGTTTACCCGGATAACGTCGAGGTCTACACCAACCTGCAAGGCGTACAGCCGGTCGCGGTTTATGTCACCGGCTATGTAGAAAACCCCGGCCGTTATGCAGGCACCCCCAACGACTCGCTGCTCTACTTCCTAGATCAAGCAGGCGGCATCGACCAGGATCTGGGCAGCTACCGCCAGGTGCGCGTGGTGCGCAACGACACCACAGTAGCCACGGTCGATCTTTACGACTTCCTGCTCAATGGCAGCATTGCCCGCCCGCAGTTTCAGGATGGCGACACCATCGTAGTGGAAGAGCGCGGCCCGGCCATTGCCGTGGGTGGCGATGTACACCGTGAACACCGCTACGAGTTAATCGGCAACCAGCTCAGCGGCGCCGAGCTGGTCAACCTGGCGCGGCTGAAAAGTGGTGTTTCCCATGTACTGCTGCGCGGTGACCGTGAAGACGGCCCCATTGCACAATACTTCCCCATCGACATGTTCGCAGGCCAAACTATTCGCAGCGGCGACGAAGTGCTGTTCAGTTCCGACAAGCGCAGCGAAACCATTGTGGTAGAAGTAGAGGGCAGCTACTACGGCCCCTCGCGCTATGCGCTACCCAGGGATGCTCGCCTGAGCGAACTGCTGGATGCCATTGCCGTGCCGGAAAACATGACCGCCGTGGAAAGCATCTCAATCAAGCGGGAGAGTGTAAAAGAGCAGCAAGCGCAATCGCTTGAAGACAGCCTGCGCCGCCTGGAAACCACCTACCTGGGCGCGCCTTCCAATACCAACGAAGAGGCCCAGATTCGAGTTCAGGAAGCGCAGTTGATCCAAGACTTCATCGCCCGCGCCAGTGAGCTAGAGCCCAGCGGCCGCTTGGTAGTGGCCTACGATGGCCGCATCTCCGATATTCGCCTGCAGGATGGCGATGTAGTCACCATTCCTGAAGTGAGTGACTCCATGCTGATCAGCGGAGAAGTGTTGGTGCCCCAAGCCGCGGTGTATCGTCCCGGCATGAGCGTGATCGACTACATCGAAGGCGCCGGCGGCTTCACCGAGCGTGCGGATGACGACCACATTCTGGTGGTACGCCAGAACGGCGCGGTTGAAAACGCCCGCAACGTGAACCTACGCCCCGGCGACGAAATCCTGGTTATGCCCGCTGCACCCACCCACAACCTGCAGCTAGCCTCAACGCTGACGCAAATCCTTTACCAGGTAGCCGTGGCCACCAAAGTAGCGGTTGATCTGTAATAGGTGAGGTGTAAGGAGTGAATGGTGAGGAGTCAAACAAACTCCTCGCCCCTCACGATTAACACCTCACACCTAACACCTCACACCTAACACATGCAAAAGTAACGCTATGGATAACATAAACGCTCAGCCCCAGCCACGGCGCGCCCGCACGCCGTGGCAGGTAACCCGCAGCGTCTGGTACGCCATGTTTATGCGCGAAGCCATTTCGCGCACCATGGCTGATCGCATGGGCTGGTTCTGGATGGTATTTGAGCCAGTTGCCTTGGTTGGAATCATGGTCGGCATCCGAAGTTTTGTCAGTGGTGACCAGTTGATAGCCAATGCACCTTTTATTCCCTGGATGATTGCTGGAATGATGGGATTTTTCCTGGTGCGTGAAGGCATGATGCGTGGCATGGGGGCTGTGGAGGGCAACAAAGCACTGTTTGCCTACCGGCAAGTACAACCGGTAGACCCAGTATTGGTGCGCAACTTCCTGGAAGGCATGCTACGAAGTTTTGTATTCCTAATCTTTATAGTCGGTGGCTTGATGCTAGGGTTGGATATGTACCCTGACAATGCGCTTCGGGCTATGGGGGCTTGGTTGTCGCTATGGTGTCTCGGTATCGGGCTTGGTTTAGTCACATCCGTCGCATCAGCGTTAGTGCCAGAGGTGGGCAAAATCATAAGGATGCTTTCGTTACCACTACTGATCATCTCGGGGGTACTTTTGCCGCTAAATAGCTTGCCACATTGGGTGCTGAAATACCTGATGCTCAACCCCATTCCCCACGGGCTTGAAACGCTGCGTCTTGGTTTTTTTGAAAATTACCACGTGGTCAACGGCACTAGTATGCTTTACTTCTGGCTATTTACATTTTCGCTAATTGCCTTAGGGCTGTTAATGCATCTGCGCTTTATTGATCGGTTAAAGGCACAATAATCCATGCAACGTTCGTTACATCATTTTGTAAAAAAATCCCCACACTGGGCCGTGGCGATAGTCGCAATTATCTTGGTCTCCTTCTACTGGTTTGTATGGGCGCAGGATCGTTATGTTTCACGCGCAACTGTAGTGTTAGAAAGCCCCCAAGTAGCCACTCCAGAGATTAGTTTATCTTCAATCATGGGCGGTGGTGGCGGCAATACCAAAGATCTGCTGCTACTGCGTGAACACTTACTATCCGTGGATATGCTGCGTCGCCTGGATGAAGAATTAAATATCCGCGACCACTACACCGAACACGGCGATATTTTTGCCAGGCTACATAACCACGATGCACCGATTGAAGACCTGCACAAATATTATCTGCGCCGGGTAACGGTAGAGCTAGATGAGTACGCAGGGGTGCTGAATGTTCAAGTAGAGGGGTATACCCCTGAGTTTGCGCATCAGATGACCACACTATTGCTGGAAGCCGGTGAAGACCATATGAATGAAATGGGGCACCGCTTGGCCGAAGAGCAGGTTAAGTTTTTAGAGCAGCAAATGGTGCGCCTGGATGAACGTTTCTCTGAAACACGCGAAGCGTTGCTGGAGTACCAAAATGAGTACGGGCTGGTATCGCCCACAGATACCGTTACAAACATTAATCAAGTTGTCGCAACACTTGAAGCAGACTTAGCTCGCCTACAAGCTCAGCGTACGGCGCTCTCTAGCTACCAAAGCGCGCAATCGTCAGAACTACGCCAAGTAGAGCGTAATATCAGCGCACTACGAGACCAAATTGTTGAGCAGCGGGATCGTATCGCCCAGGCCTCCGGTGATTCACTCAACAGTGTTTCAGCGCAATATGAAACGCTAGAACTACAGGCTCAGTTCGCCCAGGAAACCTACTCCAGCGCACTCGCCGCATTAGAGAACACCCGCCTGGAAGCCGCCCGTCAGCTAAAGCAAGTAAGCGTGCTGCAAAGCCCGTTAATGCCGGAATACCCCACAGAACCGAACCGTCTCTACAACAGCAGCGTATTCGCCATCATCACAATTTTCCTAGCCTTCATCCTCAGCATGCTGATCATGATCATCAAGGATCACAGGGACTAGGTGAGTCGTAAAGCGTGAGTGGTGAGTCGTAAGTGGTAGGGAGGTGGGAATGAGGAAGCATCAGGAGCTGAAAGTTTGGCAACGGGCGATGGATCTGGTCGAACATATCTATCAAATTACGTCGCTATTTCCTGATGACGAAAGATTTGGTCTCACAAGTCAGATGAGGCGAGCTGCCGTATCAATTCCAAGCAACATTTCAGAAGGTGCAGCAAGAGGAAGTGATAAAGACTTTATTCGTTTTTTGTTTATCGCACGTGGCTCGTTGAGTGAAATAGAAACCCAGGTGCTGATTGCCCAGCGCCTTGGTTACATCCGGGATGTGACAACTGCCATTGAATTAATTCACCAAGTATCTGGTTTACTCGGTGGGTTGATTCGCCATTTACAAAATCGATAATTCCTCACAACTCACAACTCACAACTCACAACTCACAACTCACAACTCACAACTCACAACTCACAACTCACAACTCGTATGCTCGAAATAATCCACCATGGCGGCGCCACTGGTGTCACCGGTAGCTGTCACCAACTGATTCTCAATTCAAAAGAATCCCTACTGGTGGATTGCGGCCTCTTTCAAGGCGAAGACGCCGCAGAAAACAGCTTCGAGCAGCTTCAGATTGAATTCGATATTAGCACCGTCAAGGCCCTGATCATCACCCACGTACACATCGACCACGTGGGTAGGCTGCCTTACCTGCTGGCCGCTGGTTTCACCGGCCCTATCATCTGCTCGATCCCCACGGCCAAACTGCTGCCACTGGTCATTGAAGACGCGCTAAAAATCGGCTTTACCCGCAACGCACAGCTAATTGAGCGTTTCCAAGCCCAGTTAGAACAGCAGATTGTTAGCGTGCCTTACGGAAAATGGCACAACATAGGCTCAGGTAGTGATGTAAGCGTTCACTCCGGTGCTGGTTCTGGTATGGGCGGAAAGGGCATCACCCGCGTCAAACTCAAACGGGCAGGGCACATACTCGGTTCCAGCTACGTAGAAGTAAGCTACCAGGATGCGAAAACCGGCGAAAAAGAGCGTGTCGTGTTCTCCGGCGATCTAGGCGCCCCCTATGCCCCATTACTACCCGCGCCAAAATCACCTTACGGCTGTGATCAACTGGTACTCGAAAGCACCTACGGTAACCGCCTACACCCAGACCGCCGCCAGCGCCGAGCCACCCTGAAAGCCGCGGTAGAGCAAGCACTCGCTAACGGCGGCACGGTGATGGTGCCTGCGTTCAGCATTGGCCGCACCCAAGAACTGCTGTACGAGCTGGAAACCATCATCCACCAAGCGCGCTCGCCACAATGGCAGTCGCTGGAAATAATTGTCGATTCACCGCTGGCCGCACGCTTTACCAAGGTTTACCGCGAGCTAAAACCCTACTGGGATAAAGAAGCTCAAAGCCGCCTCCGCAGTGGCCGTCACCCGCTCAACTTTGCCAACCTCTACACAGTGGACAGCCACGCAGAGCACGAACAAACCGTGGAGTACCTGGCCAAAACAGGTCGCCCAGCAATAGTCATTGCCGCCAGCGGTATGTGTGCAGGCGGGCGCATTATGAACTACCTAAAAGCCATGCTCGGCGATAAACGCCACCAAGTACTGTTTGTGGGCTACCAAGGCGCAGGCACCCCAGGGCGGGATATTCAGCAGTACGGCCCCCAGGGTGGCTGGGTAATCATAGACGGCGAGCGAATCGATATAAAGGCAGGCGTGACCTCTATCAGCGGCTACTCCGCCCACGCCGATCAAAAAGACCTGCTCAACTTCGTAAAGCGTATGCGCCGCTGGCCCAACACCATTCGTCTGGTGCACGGTGAACAAACCGCCCGCGGAACGCTCAAAAGCGAGTTGGAAAAACTCTATAAGCGAAAGGGAAAAGAAGTGAGAGTAGTGACTGGTAAGTAGTGAGTTGAGGAGCATTCACGATTCACGATTCACACCTCACGATTCACAAACAAATGATTGAGATAAAAAACCTCTACAAACGCTACCACAATCACCACGGCAGCGATTGGGTACTCAAGGACATCAACCTGACGATCCCCACCGGGGTAAGCGTGGGGTTGATCGGCGCGAACGGTGCGGGTAAATCCACGCTGCTGCGCCTTATCGCCGGCATGGATAAGCCTGAGCGTGGCGAAGTTATCCGTCATAGCCGTGTTTCCTGGCCAGTAGGGCTTTCAGGCGGTATGCAGGGCAACATGACGGGAAGGCAGAACGTTAAATTCGTGGCCCGCGTGCAAGGCAGTGGCCCTTCGGAAGTAAAGCGGGTGATCCAGTTTGTAGAAGACTTTGCTGAAATTGGTAGCTCTTTTGATGAACCGATTCGCACCTACTCATCCGGTATGAAATCGCGGATCTCTTTCGGGCTTTCATTAGCCTTTGATTTTGACGTGTACATCTCCGACGAAGCCACCGCCGTAGGCGACAGGGCATTTAAAGCCAAAGCCAAAGAGCTGTTTAATTCCAAAATTGGCCAAGCATCGCTGATTATGGTTTCCCACTCGGAAGGCATCTTAAAAGACCTCTGCCAAGCGGGCCTCTACCTCAAAAATGGTAAGGCTCATTGGTACGATGATATTAAAAAGGCCATTGAGAACTATCACGCAGACTCAGACGCGAAGAAAAATGGGACAGCTTTACCCTCTGACATACCAAGCGCCCGTCGATACCTGCAAGACTGCCACTCAACACTAAAAGGCGCCCAGGAAGCCGTAGCGGAATTTCAAACGCAGGATGCACCACCGCAAGATATTGCCGCGGCGAAAAACGAAGTCCAAAAGGCGGGTAAGGCCGCGCGTGAAGCCCGCGAGCATCTTGAGATGTTGCAAGAGCTGCAGCGTCAAGAAAAGCGCAAATCTGCCTGATTATATATTTTTTAAATCATTACTAGCTATTAAGAGACATATGAACACTAAGACATTTCTAATTACCGGTGGTGCTGGCTTTATCGGCTCAGCAGTTGTACGTGAACTTATTCAAAACTCAGCCCACCGCGTAGTGAATGTAGATAAGCTTACTTACGCCGGTAATTTAGAGTCGCTCGCTAGCGTTGAAACCAATGAGCGTTATACTTTTTTGCAAGCCGATATTTGCGACGCACACGCTATGCAGCAACTGTTTGAAAAACATCAGCCTGATGTTGTGATGCACCTAGCGGCAGAAAGCCATGTGGATCGCTCCATTGATGGCCCTGCTGAGTTTATCCAAACAAATGTGGTTGGCACCGCAGTGTTATTAGAAGCCGCCCGAAGCTACTGGAAAACGCTCCAAGAGCAAGATGTCAGTAAAGCTGAAGCGTTTCGTTTTCATCACATATCAACCGACGAAGTCTATGGCGATTTAGAAGGCACGGATGACTTATTTACCGAAGAAACATCTTATGCCCCAAGCTCCCCTTATTCGGCCAGTAAAGCCAGTTCTGATCATTTAGTGCGCGCTTGGCAGCGTACCTATGGCTTGCCCACGTTGGTAACCAACTGCTCAAATAACTATGGCCCGTTTCATTTTCCCGAAAAGCTCATCCCGCTGATGATTCTCAACGCCCTTGCCGGTAAGTCACTTCCGGTTTACGGCGATGGGCAACAGATCCGCGACTGGCTGTATGTAGAAGACCACGCCCGCGCATTGATCAAAGTAGCCACAGAAGGAAAAGTAGGTGAGACCTACAACATCGGTGGTCACAATGAAAAAGCCAACCTCACAGTCGTAGAAACTCTGTGTGATCTACTACAAGAGCTAGTACCCCAAGAAACCTCTTACCGCGATTTGATTACCTTCGTGACCGACCGCCCCGGCCACGATGTGCGCTACGCCATAGATGCCAGCAAAATCGAACGCGAGCTAGGATGGGTACCAGAAGAAACCTTTGAAACCGGTCTGCGCAAAACCGTGCAGTGGTACCTGGCCAACGAAACCTGGTGGAAACGCGTACAAGACGGCAGCTACCAAGGCCAACGCCTAGGCACCAACTCATAGCGCGTGGTAGAAGCGCACGCACCCGCGAAAGCAGCGCGGAGCGGTGCTACCTGCACTAGCTTTCTGCGTGTATGAAAAGGATTCCTCCAATGAATATCTTCATCACCGGCGGCAACGGCCAAGTCGGCTTTGAACTCCAGCGCCAATTTGCCATATTCGGTAATATCATGGCCCCTATACGCCAAGAGCTCGACCTAACCAACGCCCAAGCGGTGGATAACTATCTGGCAGAGCACAAGCCAAGCCTTATCCTTAACGCCGCCGCTTACACAGCGGTCGATAAAGCCGAAAGCGAGCCAGAGCAAGCCAAGCGCCTCAATACCGAGCTGCCAGCACAGTTAGCCAAGTATGCTGTCAAGCACAGCATTCCGCTGGTGCACTACTCAACCGACTACGTCTACCCAGGTGATGGTGAAATTCCCTGGCAGGAAGACAGCCACACGGCACCGTTAAGCATGTACGGTCGAACCAAGCTGGAAGGTGATCAGGCCGTTACCCAAAGCGGTTGCCAGCATCTAATTTTCCGCACCAGTTGGGTATACGCCGCCCGTGGCAATAACTTTATGAAAACAATGCTGCGCTTAGGTCGCGAGCGTGAAGCACTCAGCATCGTTAACGACCAAGTAGGTGCCCCTACACCCTCACGTCTAATTGCCCAAGTAACCACACTAGCTTTTACACATTCGCTAATGCCTCACATAACATCAGGTATTTACCACGTAGCGCCGCGAGGGGAGACAAGCTGGCACGGTTTTGCTTGTGAAATTTTTCACCAAGCCCATGAACATGGGGAAGAGCTGGCGATCACACCAAATGCTACGGATGGGATACCAACCATAGACTACCCAACGCCCGCCCAACGTCCGCTCAATTCCCGGATGGCAATCAGCAAGCTAGAAAATGCTCTGGGTATTGCCTTACCCACTTGGCAAAGCCAGCTAGCGCTAACGCTGAAAGAACATTTGAATAAGTGAAGAGTACAGGTGATGAGTTATTGCCTTTCTCCTCACTTTTTAACGAAATACCGCAAGGAGCTACACTAAAATGTCGTTGGTAATATACCTAGGGCTGAATGCCTTTACGCACCAGCCTAACTCACTGTTGCCACCGGGTCAGTCGCCGCTGCAGCTGCAGGCACTTCAGGAAACGGGGCAGAAAGGCACTGTATTACTGGATGAACTGACAGAGTCAGCAGCCCAACTCATTAGCCAATGGTTGGCAGGCAATAAGGAAAAGCGCATTCAACTGCTATGGCCACAGCCGGTGCCTTATATTGCCGCGCTAACCGCTCAAGGCAGCGCACCCAGCGATCTCCAGCAGAGTTGGAAAGCCCAGGCTCAACGACTAGTAGCACTGTTTCGTAAACATCGTAGGCAACTGAATCTTTACGGCTATGTGCCAGGAAAACAGCTGAGCCAAGCAGATGAAGCGCTTACCCAGTTGCCACTGCTAGATATTTCGCCCTTGCACCGTTTAGCGGCTGCTTATTTGCTGAATGAAGATTCCGAATTACAGTTGGCGCACGCATATCTGGCCGCCAGCAGTCTAGAAACTAGCGAATGGCAGCAAGATGCCGCTCAAGTCATTACTGACGCACTGGAACATCAAAAAGCGTTACAAAACGCCGAATTGGAAAATCAGAAGTATCTAGACCAAGCCCAACGAGCGCTTGAACAACAGCAGCATGAGCTTAATGAAAGCCAAAAATCGGCTGAGAAAGCTAAGCAAACAGCACAAGCACTCAACGAGGCTAAAGAAGAAAATAGCCAAATGAGCCATGAGATGCATAAAGCTCAAGAGGCGCTGGAAAAAGCGCTAGACGAGAAAAAGCAGCAGACTCAGCGGATTAAGCAAGTAGAAGATGAAAATGATCTGGTAATTAAAGAACTTCATCGTGTACAAGAAGCTGTAGAGGAATTATTAATCAGCAAACAACGGGCATATATATTGCAGAAAGAGCTAGAAGAGCTGCAAACACTAGTGCGCTGGTTACGAACACACGCCTACCGCCATGCTACTGCAGCGTATCGCAATATCCGGGCCTACAAAAAATCATTGCCCAAACAAGTAGCTCAAGTTGAAAACAGCACCTACTTTAATGCTCAATGGTATTGTGAACAGTATCCAGACGTTGCTAAATCGGGCATGAATCCAGCTGAACACTACGTAAAATTTGGTGCGTTGGAAGGCCGAAACCCCAGCGCCGATTTTGTGACCGAATATTACCTAACACAGCATCAAGACGTTGCCGCTTCAGGCCTACACCCACTGCTGCATTACGTGAAATATGGCATGTCAGAACAGCGTGAAACGCAGCCACAACACCAGCTTCCTGCTCCTCAACAAAATACCCACATAACTAAGGAGCGTGCCGAATGAGCGAACACCCCGCACCCCTGTTGCTTCACATAGGCCCGCTACGCAAAGAGAGCAAAAAAGTTCTTCAGCAGTCGAAAACGCCCGCACTTGTAGTTTGTCCGCCGCATAGCACAGCTGAGTACATTCCACTGAAAAACAGTGCACGCTTTGCTACTGCATGGGTAACGCCCCTAGGTAATGAACAATCTTGCTACCGCTACAGCCTTGAAGATTTCAACAGCCTAGCAGAAGCCAAAAGTCTAAAAGAGCTCTACCCGGGCGTAACGTTACAGCAGTGCCGCACAGTTGAAACCCATGCAGTGGGCGATTTATTAAAAGAGCAGGGCTTGGAAGATAGTAGCGTAACCGGGCTGATTATTGAGCAAGCCGACCAGGCTATGCCTCTACTTAAGAAATTGAAAGAACAAGGCTTGCTGGCAACACTAAGCCACCTCTGGGTGCGTACCAGTTCGATATGCCTTTACGTAGACATGCCCGTACAGAGTGAATTGGTCAAATGGTGCGAAGAGGAAGGCTTTGAGCCAGTAAAAGAAGATGCCGAAGACCCAGAATTTAGCTTGCAAGCCTTTAAGCGCAATCGCCTACACGGTGTGTTAAAAAAGACTCAGCAGCAAAGTAACGAACATAAGAAAAAGTTCGAGGCCATGAGCCAGGAACGCGATGCGCTGAGCAAAACGTTGGAGGCTAGCAAAAAAGAGGTTGCCCGAGCAAAGGAGGAAAGAGAAACCCTGAGTAAAGAAATTCAGGTGCTAAGACAGAAAAACCAGCAGTTAACCAACGAAAGCAGTGAAACGCAGCAAAAACAGCGACAGTTAGAAATAGAGTTGGAAAGGGCGGAGGCCCAGTTAGAATTAATCAAAGAGCTACTGCTGAAAGATAAATTGCTGAGTAGCTAAGCAATCGACTAATGGCCCATTGATTTTTAAGAAGGAGAAGTTATGTCACGTAAAGGAATTATATTAGCAGGTGGTTCTGGAACTCGTTTGCATCCGATTACTCGTGGAGTCTCTAAGCAGCTACTGCCTATTTACGATAAACCGATGATTTATTACCCTGTTTCGGTTCTTATGCTGGCGGGTATTCGTGAAATTCTAATTATTTCTACCCCAGAGGATTTACCCCAATATCAAAATTTGCTGGGTGACGGCACGGATTTCGGTGTGCACTTTGAATATGCTATACAGCCGAGCCCAGACGGCCTTGCTCAGGCATTTATCATTGGCGAAGAATTTATTGGTCAAGATTCAGTATGCTTAGTGCTGGGCGACAATATCTTCCACGGACAGCACTTTTCGGAACAGCTTAAGCGTGCCGACCAGCAGACTAGCGGAGCCACTGTGTTTGGTTACCTAGTAAAAGACCCGGAGCGATTTGGCGTGGTAGAATTCGATGAAAAGGGTACAGCGCTTTCCATCGAAGAGAAGCCTAAACAGCCTAAATCTAGCCATGCGGTAACGGGCCTCTATTTCTACGATAACGATGTGGTGGAAATTGCCAAAAATGTCAAACCATCTGAGCGTGGCGAGCTGGAAATTACCAGCATCAATAATGCATATTTGGAACGCGGTGACCTGCGCGTAGAACGCTTAGGTCGTGGCTTTGCTTGGCTAGATACAGGCACACACGACAGTTTGCTAGAGGCTAGCCAATATGTACAAACTATTGAACATCGCCAAGGGCTGAAAATAGCCTGCCTTGAAGAAATTGCCTGGCAGCATGGCTGGATCAGTGATGCACATCTCACCAAACTAGCCAAGCCTCTCTCGAAGACCCAGTACGGCCAATACCTTCAACGCCTTTTAAAAGTGAAAGGTAAAATGTGAGGTAGAGAGAGCCTATACCTGGCTTCTAACACTTCACTTTTCACTCTTTACGAGCTATCTATGCAATACGAAAAACTTGCTATACCCGAAGTAGTACTTCTCACTCCTCAAGTATTTGGCGATGAGCGCGGTTTCTTTATGGAAACCTTCCGCCAGAGTGAGTTTGAGGAACATTGTGGTAATTACCAATTCGTTCAGGATAACCACAGCAAATCCAAGCAGGGCATTCTGCGCGGCCTGCACTACCAGCATGCCAAGCCCCAGGGCAAGCTGGTGCGCGTTACCCAAGGCGAAGTGTTCGATGTAGCGGTAGATCTACGAGAAAGCAGCCCAACCTTCGGCCAATGGGCAGGCGTACGTCTCAGCGCTGATAACAAGCAGCTACTTTGGGTACCGCCTGGATTCGCCCATGGGTTTTACGTCATCAGTGAAGAAGCGGAATTTCAGTATAAATGCACGGACTATTACAACCCAGGCGACGAGTATTCGCTGCTATGGAACGATGCAACACTTAATATAGAGTGGCCGTTGGTGAATGGAGAAGCACCCCAGCTGTCTGGAAAGGATGAGAAAGGGCAGGCGCAGGAATGGAACAATTGTCTAAAATTTTAAAACTGAAACCAAGATGAGCTTCTTTAAAGCACCTTGTAACTGAGAGTTATAAGGCGCTTTAACAGAAAGATAAAATGAAAAAATTTTAGCAATCGTTTTTATTAAAAGAGTGAACAAGATCAGGGCGTACTATCTTATTAAATTTTTCACTGAAAAATTCGTAATCTATGTCCTTCAAGATAGGTTTTAGTTTTTTAAAAAGATAAGCTGTATCTTTTGTAAGCCTGGTATAGCGAATCAAAGTCACTGGTATGTCAGCATGCCTTGCTTCTTGTTGATAATGCTTTGTATGGTGGTTAATTTTTTAGCGTGTTGCGCCTTGCAATGTCAAATTTTTTTTCACAATGCAGCTTGTGGCTAACCTGAACGCAAATATTAGTGAAATGGCTCAGTTTTAATGAAATTGTTTCGCTCTGATACACAGGGTCATTGATAGCTAACGAAGTACTAATCATTGGCACATGCAGTTACCTAGCCTTTGATCAAAAAATCTAATAAGACTAACCCATTAAAGATGAAGAGTACCATGCTATTACCATTGATGCCCCAAGACATACCTGAGAGTGAAAAATTACAGTTAGCGAAAACACTATGGGTAGAAGGCGATTGGGAGGCACTAATCGCACTTACAAATGATATTGACGATGAAGTCGATAACACCCAGCTTAGAACATACCTAGCAGCTGCCTATGCTCAACTTGGCGACTGCGCAAATGCCATAGCAACTTGGAAACTGATTGAGCAGGGTGAGGATAAAGCCCAAAATGAACGGTTATGGCGCTATCGGGTATTACTTTCAGGTGTTCATAATAGCCTAGCTCGAGCTAGAGCCGTGAATGGAGAGTTACAAAAGGGCCAAGAGCATTGGTATAATTCGCTAGGCCTAATTATTTATGGTCCTCAGCAGCGTTTAGCGACACAGGTGCGCGCCAAACAGCAACTCAAGCAACTAGGTTTACCTCAAAGCTGGGCGGTGAAGTCGTTTGAAAAGAGCGATGTACAGCATAACGTGCCCTACGGACTTTTAGCTGAGCTTCATGAGCAGTGTCCAAACGATCCAGCTATCTTAATCGGCTTGGCAGAAAGTGTGCAGCGCCAAGGTTTGTTTGATGAAGCCATCCGGCACTGGCAAACTCTTGCCTCCATTCTTCAAGAAAACATGCCTCAAACCTATTACGATAGATTAGATGAGGCTTATCAAAATCAAAAAAGCTTTCCACAAGGTACGGATGAAGAAGAACGCTTAATAGGCGATGGCGATAAACATGAGTTCCTTAAAAAACTGCATCAAAAATTCAAGCCCAATTTGTATCTAGAAATCGGTGTGCAAACAGGAAAAAGCTTGTTACTAGCGGAATGTGAAGCAATTGGTGTAGACCCTATGCCTAGGCCCAACATTAAGCTGCAAAAAAACCATACGATACTACGCATGACTAGCGATGAGTTCTTTAAAAATCATGCTCATCAATACTTAATGCATTCACCAGATTTGGCATTTATCGATGGCATGCATTTGTTTGAGTACGCGCTGAGGGATTTTATTAATTTAGAACGTTTTTCAAGTTCAAATACAGTAGTTGTAATTGATGACATTTTTCCTGGTCATCCAGCACAGGCGGAGCGTGAGCGACGCACCCGGGCTTGGACAGGTGATATTTGGAAACTCATTGAAATATTCGAAAAGTATAGGCCTGATCTAAATATTGCTAAAATTAATATATATCCTACTGGTTTGTTAGTGATATCAAACCTAGATTCAAGTAATAAAGAGTTAGAATATAATTACACGGACTTAGTTAAATTGTGGGCTGAGAAAGAGTTAGATCCTAAGTGGGTGATGCGCTCTAATACTATAGTTGCTGAAGAATTTTTAAATGGACATTGTGTTTTTAATCATAGGGGTTGGTGAGCTAAATGAGTCTAAGTGAAAATCTGCATACTAGAGATCAGCAGTTGGTTGCTACAGCTAATAGACTGTTGCGTGAAAAAAAGTATGACGAAGCAGTTGTTTTATATCGGCAAGCTATAAAGCAGTATCCAGCTTTGGAAAGTTATTTAAATTTTAATATTGTAATGGCGCAGAATAAAAAAAGAAGTGTTGGAAGCTATGATTTTAAAGAACATAGTGAAAACAATGTCAATAAATCAACATTGAAATGCAAGTATAATGTTAAGGTAGAAAGAAAAAATGAAAGTGTTATTTCAGGTTGGGCTGTAAATGAAGGTAACAAAAAGGACGTATTTGATATTAAGGTTGAGGTCAATGGTTTTAATTACTGCATAGTTAAAAATGATATAAAACGCCAAGATTTAAAAAAACATAACAAAAGTGAAGGTTTAGGCGGGTTTTCAATAAAATTTCCCAGAGGAATTTTCGATAAAGATTCTAATCATGTAGTTTTGACATTGCCTTCTGAAAGAAAAATTGAGTGTATTATTAATGGAAGTGAAAAAAAGGTAATTAATTTCGGTGACTACAATAACGCTGCATCTCCTATAAGTATTGTTGTTCCTGTCTATAATGCTTTGGAAGATTTGAAAGTTTGTGTGGATAGACTTCGTTTGTATACAGATAAAAATGTCTGTGTCTATTTGATTAATGATGCTAGTCCAGATAAAAATATAAATATTTTTCTAGAGACTTTAAAGTTCGATAATCAGTTTGTTGTAGTTAATAATAATAAAAATATGGGGTTCACAAGGACTGTCAATAAAGGGCTTGAACTTTGCAAAAACGATGATGTAGTGATACTTAACTCTGATGCTAGGGTTACGCCCTTTTGGTTAGAAAGCATCCTTTTCGCCGCTAACACGGATAGTAATATAGCAACAGTCACTCCTATGTCTGATAGGGCTGGTGCTTTTTCTGCCCCTAATATTGGAAATGACAATAAGCTGCCATTAGGGGTCTCTGAAATTGAGTATTCCAAAGCTTTTAGACGCCGATCTATTGGGCTATATCCAACAGTACCTACAGGGAATGGGTTCTGTATGTTCATTCGGCGTTCTTGTATCAATGATGTAGGAATTCTCGATGAAAAGGCTTTTCCAAGAGGTTATGGAGAAGAGAATGATTTTTGTATGCGAGCTAGAAATAAAGGGTGGCGTAATATTATAGATGATAGAACATATGTGTTTCATGATAGATCTAAAAGCTTTGGTGAATCAAAAAATGATTTGATGATAGCTGGAAGAAAAATAATTGATAAGCGTTATCCAGATTATAAAAAAGCGATATCCGTATTCACACAGGATCTAAAAATTAAGCTTGCACGTTTTCAAGCCAAGAAAGCAATTTATGATTGTCAGCACGAGGTAGTAAAAGATAGGTGCCTATTTGTAGTTTCAACTAAAACTGGAGGTACTCCTCAGACAAATAGAGATTTAATGCTGGCTTTAAGTGATTCAATAGAGCCATGGTTATTACATTGTGATAGTAAAATTTTAACGCTTTATAAAGCTGGTAAAGTTGATGACGAGGTTGTTTTGCGTCATGAGCTGTCAGAACCTGTTGACCCTCTAACGCATACTTCTCATGAGTATGATAGAGTGGTTTACAATTGGCTATTTGAATTCGGATTTTCAATAGTGCATATCAGACATCTAGTATGGCATTCATTGGGTTTGACCAAAATAGCTAAGTTAGCAGGAGCTAAGGTAGTAAAGTCTTTTCATGACTACTATGCGCTGTGTCCAACAGTAAAGCTGTTAGATAACGATTTGTTTTTCTGTGAGGGCGATTGCTCTAAGTCTCAAGCAAAGCAAGATTGTACTTTCCCTTTGTGGGAAAGCGATGCCCTTCCTCCCTTAAAAGGTGCGTGGATACACAACTGGCGTGAAAATTTTTCGAAAGCATTACAATATGTAGATGCATTTGTTACAACATCCGAACATGCTAAAAATATATTTTTAGATAACTTTAAATGTATTGATTCTGATAGATTCAAGGTTATCAAACATGGAAGAGATTTTGAAAAGTTTATTAACCCTAAGCAAGAAATTATAGCTAAAAATAGATACAAAATTCTAATTCCAGGTAATATAGATGAAGCTAAAGGGCTTAACGTTATTCTGTCTCTTTTAGAGAGAGATAAAGATGAGCTTTTGGAATTCCATATTTTAGGCAATGCGCGCCAAACTTTATTGCAAAATGCAAGCGAACGACTAGTGTTTCACGGAAAGTATGAGAGAGATCAATTTGCAGAGCATGTTGCTAAGATAAAACCTGATGTAGGCGCAGTTTTTTCGATTTGGGACGAAACATGGTGTCATACATTAACTGAGTTGTTTTCAGTGGGCCTACCTGTTTTTGTCTTAGGTTATCCAACCGTTGGTGACAGAGTAAAGGAGTACAACGCTGGGTGGGTTTTAAAAAATAAGCAAATTGAATTAGTGTATGAAGAAATTATAATTTCTTTAAATACAGATTTGAATAGCAAGCTGTCAGGTGTCAAAGACTGGCAAGAAAAAGAGGGAAAGTTTAGAGATATAAGATGGATGGCAGCTCAGTATCACGCTCTTTATCAGACATTGTCTAATGGCATAAATTTAAGCCAGACTATTTTGACTGATCGGATAGTTGGTGTGGTTTGTCCAAGTGATAGAAAACAGGTGCGCGGTAATGGTTCGACTTATGTGAGAGTATGGGAGAGAACGGTAAATGAGTTGGGTAATGATTTAACATATTGCCGGATGTCTTCTGACCAGCTAATAGCAGGCTTGGAAGTCGGAGAGATTAAGAATCTAATTATACAAAGAAATGCTTTAACGCCTGCAGGCGTAGATGCCTTAATTAATTCTTCGAAGAATGGTAATGTAAAATATTTATTGGACTTGGATGATGATCTTTTAAATGTACCAGAAAGTATCGACTCGAAATCAATTTATAAAAATTACAGGCCCTATCTTGAAAAGCTAATAGTTAATGCAAATGCTGTAACTGTTTCTACAAACGAGTTAAAAGATTCTCTAAGTAAGTATTCAGATAAAATTTATACGTTAGAAAATAAAATAAGTGAACGCTTATGGAGAGGAGGAGAAATCGTATATACAAAAAATAATGTTGTAGTATATGTCGGTACACGCACACATAAAGAGGATTATAATTTTATTTTGCCCTATATTGAAGAGGTTGCAAAATCAATTCCTGATTTCACTTTTCGTGTTATAGGAGTGTTAGACAGTAAAGATACTGTACCTAGCTGGGTTCAGAAGGTAGATGTGCCTGTGGATAAAGTTGATTATCCTGATTTTGTTGATTGGATTAAGACCCAAGTACCAGACGCTGTGGCTGGAATTGCTCCACTTATTGAAAATGAATTTAATAATCATAAATCTTATTTGAAAGTCTTAGAGTATGCCTCCTTAGGTTTGCCTGTTGTTGCTTCTGACACTATACCTTATAGAAAACTTAAAGCGCATATGAAAGGCTTGGTATATGCTAATAATGCTGTAAAAAGTGATTGGGTTAATGCGCTTGTTTCGTACATTGAAAATAAGCCTTATTCTATAGAGTGTGGTGAGCTTAATAAGCAGACAGTTTTTGAATATTTTTCTTTAGTAAGTGAAGAAAAATCCTTTGCTGAGCTGCTAAATGCAAGCTAGGTTATTTTTGAATACTTCGTTTATTTTAAGATTTCTCATTATTACGTTTGATTGCTAATTGCTAATTGCTAATTGCTAATTGCTAATTGCTAATTGCTAATTGCTAATTGCTTTCGCAATTTTTTGTTGATTTGGATTGCAATACATATCCAAAGCTCATAAGCCTAGAGTGCTTTAAAAGCCTATCGAAAGTTTTTGTTCCGAACATAGAATAATTTTTATATTTAATAAATTGAAGGTGTCTGCATGAAAGAGAATAAGCCAAACTTTTTAATCGTAGGAACTCAGAAGGGGGGAGCAACATGGCTTTATGATTGTCTTAAAAAACACAAGCAAGTTTTTCTACCTGAAAAAATTGAATTGCTTTTTTTTAATAAAAAAAATTGGCATGATGAAAATGAAGTCTCTAATTATATTTCTAATTTTAAAGAGGCAGATGATCGTCATGTTGTCATTGGTGAACAAACGCCATCATATTTTTGGTCTGTAGATCCTTCTTCTCGATTTTGTAAGCCTGGCGTAAATCATAATGAATTTATAGCTAAGTCAGCAGCTGAGTTTTGTGGTAAAGAACTTAAAGTTATTTATTCTCTTCGGCACCCTGTTTGGCGAGCGGTATCTGCTTTTTTTCACCATGCCAAGCGCAATAGAATTGCATCCAATGCCTCTATCGGCGAATATTATGAACGCTTTGGTATAGTGGATTTGGGTTTTTATTCTAGGCACATTAATTCATGGGTTTCTGAACTTTCTCCAGATAACTGCCTTGGTTTAATAATGGAACGCGATATAATTAATGATCCTTTAGCAGGTATAAAAAAGGCGGAAAGTTTTTTAGGTGTATACCAAGATGAAAGCATTGTTAATGTTGTAGCTTCTAATAAAGATAGCAGTAGGAAATATGATAATCATAAAATATCTTTGAATATAGATCAGTCTCCTTACGTTACTGCAAATGAGCTTTGCGAGTTATTAGAATTTTATAGGGAAGATATGGATGAGGTGAGAGAGCTTATGAAAGACTCTCTTCCTGAGTGGCAGTCTATTGATAACTCAATTCAAAAGTTTTATTTGGAATCAAAAAAGAAGTCTAGTTATTCACTTAAAAATATAGGGTTAGTAGACAATAATGCAAAAATGAAGGAAGAAGGAATTCTTTTTTCTGATGGTGCATTTAAGAGGGCAGGAAAAGATTGTTCTTTCTTTCCACCGTCTAAAGTAGGTGATTCTACCTTAGTGCGGGATGTAAAGTTGGGCGAGTTTTCGTACTTAGTTGATGGGTATTTTTATTCAGTTGATATAGGTAGATATTGTTCTATTGCTCGAAATGTAAATATAGGTCAAGGTAATCATGTAACCAGTTGGGTTTCAACACATCCATTTCAATATGGGGAAGATATTTTTGGTTATTGGAATGACGATTCTGTTGCAGAATCTTTTTCTAAACTTAAGGTTAATCGTCAGAAGGCTTTAGAAGATATTAGAACTACTCGTACTGCTATAGGGCATGATGTATGGATAGGAAATGGTGTTTTTATATCTAAAGGTGTCAAGATTGGTACAGGTGCAGTGATTGGAGCAGGCTCTGTTGTTACTAAGGATGTTCCTCCTTACGCAATAGCGGCAGGAGTTCCTGCCAAAGTTATAAGGTATCGTTTTTCCGAAAAATTAATAGAAAGACTTCTGGCTTCAAAGTGGTGGATGTATGCACCTTGGCAGATAGACAATCTAGATTTTACTAGTCCAGATAAGTTTTTAGAGGAATTTAATAAACTGACTGCTTCTCATGCTATATTACCCTATATCACTCCTACGATTAGAAAAACTAAGAAATAGTAAATTATGTCACATAAGTATATTAATTTTTGTTGCATGGAACGGTTGAATGTCTCGTATTTTCAATCTAATACGTTGTTTTAGTGTGATTGTTAGTGTTCATGGTTTTGTTTATTTTGAAGTTTTAGTAGTAAATTTTTTTTGAAATCTTTTTCTTAAAATTATTACTTTGCTTTGACTTTTCTTTTATTCCTTTGGAGAATGTTTGGTGAAAATTGCAGTAGCTGGTACTGGCTATGTGGGTCTTTCAAATGCCATGCTTTTGGCTCAACACCATGAAGTTGTTGCAGTAGATATCGTACCTGAAAAGGTCGAGATGCTGAATAAACGTGTATCACCTATCGAAGATGCTGAAATTTCAGCGTTTTTAGCCCGTGAAGATTTGCATTTCACTGCAACGTTGGATGCAGAGCAAGCTTATAAGGACGCAGAGTTTGTTATTATTGCTACCCCGACTGATTACGACCCAAAAACGAATTATTTCAACACTAATAGTGTAGAAGCGGTTATTGATCAGGTAACGCGCATTAACCCTGATGCAGCGATGGTGATCAAGTCTACTGTGCCAGTAGGTTACACTGCGGATACTGCCAAGCGTTTGAATACGCAAAATCTACTTTTCTCGCCAGAGTTTTTGCGTGAAGGAAAAGCTCTTCACGATAACCTATACCCCTCACGAATTATCGTTGGCGAACGCTCTGTACGTGGTGAAACTTTTGCCGAGCTGTTGAAGCAGGGCGCGATTAAGCAGGACGTCGAGGTGCTGCTTACCAATAGCACTGAGGCGGAAGCAATTAAGCTTTTTGCCAATACTTACCTGGCGATGCGAGTGTCTTATTTTAATGAACTCGACACTTATGCTGAAACCCATAACCTTGATGCAAAACAGATTATTGAAGGTATTGGGCTAGACCCGCGCATCGGTAAGCACTACAACAACCCGAGCTTTGGTTATGGTGGCTATTGCCTGCCGAAAGACACCAAGCAACTGCTGGCCAACTACGAAGATGTGCCCAACAACATGATTCAGGCCATTGTTGAGGCTAACCGTACCCGCAAAGATTTTATTGCCGAATCCGTGTTGCGCCGAAAGCCCGAAGTGGTGGGTATTTACCGGCTGATTATGAAAACCGGTTCCGATAACTTCCGTGCTAGTGCCATGCAAGGTGTGATGAAACGCATTAAAGCAAAGGGCGTCGAAGTGGTGGTTTACGAGCCAGCTCTTGATGAAGAAAAATTCTTCGGTTCAACCGTCATGCGTGACTTGGTTACTTTCAAGGATAAGTGCGATGTGATTTTGACTAATCGCATGGTAGATGAGCTGAAAGACGTCACTGATAAGGTCTATACCCGAGACCTATTTGGTAGCGATTAATTGTCCTAGCGAGTAAATGTCAGCGCTGCATTTTTTGCTTAATTCGTTTTTTACTTGGGTTGTATAGCCGTGCTCTCATATTTGGCTAAATATTGGCGCCTTATCTCTTCCTCTCATGCCACTGAAACGCCGCCATCGGCTGAAGACGCCACGCAAGCCGAGTTTGATGCGGATTGGTATTTAGCCGCTTACCCGGATGTGGCTCAAGCAGGCATTGACCCATGGGAGCACTACCTACGTCATGGTGTAAAAGAGGGGCGCTTACCCAGGCGTAATCGCGCACTTGCCTGGGATCATGCGCTTTGGCGGGGCGCCCACGCTGTAATGTTGCCAAGGTTGCAGGCGTTACTTGTAGATGCCTCTGCCAGCCGCGATGAACAACTGGCATCACGATGGTCATTAGCGCGTTGGTTTGCGTGGCAACGGGAGTGGAGTGATGTCATTAATTGGCTACTGCCAAACAATGACCTTCACGCTGTCGTCTCTGTGGATCACCCTGGTATGGCGTTGCTAGCCATTGAAGCTCACTGCCGGTTGCAGTTGGAAGGTAAACCGCATCCTTCAACTGCTAGCGTATTACCAGCACTGCTTGAAGCGCTTAAACAGCGCTTTCCTGAGCATGCGGATACCTACCTAGCAGGCGCAAATGCGCTGCTGGTAGAGCAGGGTAGCGATGTTGATCGACTTAAGGTGCTCAATCAGCTTTTTTCCACCTATGGGCTAAGCGCGATTACCCAGCGCGACACCGCAGCGCCATTGTCGCTGGATAACCTCTCTATTCACCCCTCACCCCTCGCCCCTCACCCCTCACCGCTAATCACAGTCATCGTCCCGCTTTATAACGCGGCGCATACCATTGGCACTGCACTAGGCAGTCTGTTTGATCAGCAGGGCGTGCGTTTAGAGATTGTGGTGGTGGATGATGCTAGTGAAGATGGCAGCATAGATGAGGTTGCCAAGTGGCAGCGCATGGCTCCAACGCATGTATCGCTGACGCTGATTCGCCATGCGATTAACTTGGGGGCCTATGCCGCACGGAATACCGGTTTAGCCACAGCGAATGGCGATTTTGTTACAACCCATGACAGCGATGACTGGTCCCACCCTCAGAAGTTGGTAACCCAATGGCGTTTACTGGTTGCGAATCCAGAAGCAAAGGCGTGCCTCTCTCACTGGGTGCGTGCGACGCCAGAGCTACTGTTTCACCGCTGGCGGTTAGATGAGTATGGTTGGATATCTCCTAATATCTCTTCGCTGCTGCTGCGCCGTGAAGTTATCGATACGTTAGGTTTTTGGGATGTAGTAAGTGCCAATGCAGATGCCGAGTACCGCGAGCGTGTGGAAGCGGCCTTTAGTGCAGAAAGCGTCGTAATCGCGTTGCCGGGAGTTCCGCTTGCGTTTGGCCGTGCTGATGAGGGGTCACTTACGCAACACTCCCGCTCTCACCTGGTAACCAAGTTCACCGGTTTACGTTACCGCTACATGGCCGCGGCGCGGCGTTGGCACGCCCAGGCTGAAAACCCGCAGCAGCTCTATATACCGCAACACCCGGCGCATCGCCCGTTTGTCGCGCCACCGGCCATGTTGCGACCAACCGATACTCTGCAGGCGAGCTTTGCGGAGATTGATGTTGTCAGCGAATCCGCGCTGTTTGATGCGGGCTGGTACTTAGAGCGCTATATCGATCTTCAGCAGGCGAGCATCGAGCCGTTAGAACACTTCTACACAACTGGCACCCTGGAGCAGCGTGATCCAGGTCCGCACTTTACCGTTTCCGGCTACTGTCGCCGTTATCCAGAGGTGAAGGTGTCTGGCCAGCACCCGTTAGTGCACTACATGGTAGAGGGGCATGCTAAGGGGTTGGAGCCACTGCCCATCTGGCAAGGGGTGCGTGAATTTAGCCAACGCCCAACGGTCATGCTCTGCGCCCACCAGGCGGGTGCGGCGCTATACGGCGCTGAGCGAAGCCTGCTGGACATGCTTGATGCGATAGGCGAATTGCGTTGGAATGTGGTAGTTACGCTACCCGAAGCCAATAACGCCGAGTATGAGCAGACGCTATTAACCCGCTGCAAGGCGTTAGCGGTGCTGCCCTACGGCTGGTGGCAGGTGGGTAGGGAGCCAGTGAACGTTACCGTGGGCTATTTTCGCGACCTGATAAAGCGCTTTGCGATTAAGGCGGTGCATGGCAATACCGTGGTACTTGTTGAGCCTTATGTGGCCGCAAGGTGCGAAGGTGTGCCCACATTAACCCACGTTCGCGAGTTGCCCGCCCATGATGAAGCGCTCTGTTTAACGCTGGGTGCAACGCCAGCCCAGGTGGTTGACCACGTTCATCACTGTGCGGATGTCATTATTGCTAACTCTTTTTGTGTCGCCCAAGCGTTTGCCCGTGAAGCCGTTAGCGAATCGCACTCTCCCCAGCTCTGTGTGGTGCCCAATACCATTGAGATGGCGCCGCTGTTAGCGCTGCCTGAAGTGAGGTTTGATACTCAGCAAGAGACTTGTGTGCGGGTAGGCATGCTGAGTAGCAATATTGCCAAGAAGGGGCTGGCTGACGTTGAGGTAATGGCGGGGCATTTGCAAACGCTCGCCCCCTCCGTTGAGGTGGTGCTTTATGGTGCCCATACGTCAGCCATTGAGGCGTTGTTAAGACGGCAGGCCCTGGATCGCGCACCGGCCAATATTACTTTCGCTGGCTACGTTCAACGCCCTGAAGAGGCCTTGGCAGCCCTGGATATTGTAGTGAACCTATCGCACTTTCAAGAGTCTTTCGGACGTACCGTACTAGAGGCAATGGCCGCCGCACGTCCAGTTGTTGCTTATGAGTGGGGCGCGCTGGGGGAGCTTGTAGTTGAGGGCGAAACCGGTTTTTTGGTGCCGTTTGGTGATGCTTTGGCTGCCGCCCGCCAAGTAGCTAACTTGGCCAGTGCTCCGGAACAGTGCCGATGTTTTGGGCAGGCTGGCAGGCTGCGTGCAGAAACCAATTTTAATGCTACCCAACTGCGCAATGCCTTGGCGAATGCTTACAAGCTGACGCAGGAGTCTGAGTTTGTTCATGTTATTGAGAACGGTTAATAAGAACTGTTAGGGGTTTTTTATTTGAAGCTTGCAATTGCTGCTATCGTCAAAAATGAATTGGATAGTTTGAGTGAGTGGATGGCGTTTCACCTCGCGGTGGGGGCTAGCCACTTTTTAATTGCTGACAATGAAAGCGACGATGGTACTTACGAACGGCTTGAGTCGCTCTCTAAAACGGGCCTCGTTACGTTGATATCAGTGCCAAGTGGGGATGGCTCGCCGCAACTTCCTGCTTACCATAAACTACTCAAAAAGTGTCCTAAGAATATTGATTTAGTTGCGTTTATTGATGCCGATGAGTATCTGCTTCCTACTGCTGAACATGAGGTGGCAGGCCAGCAAAGCTCCTTTCCGTTACTCGATTGGCTAGCTAAGCAGTTTGCTTCAGCGGAGGTTGGCGCGCTAGCGCTGAACTGGGCGTGCTTTGGCTCCAACGGGGCGAAGTTTCGGGAGGCAGGGCTGGTGATCGAGCGTTTTACCCAGCGTGCTGAGCAGTCATTTCCTCCAAATCGCCACTTTAAGAGCGTGGTTCGGCCCGCTTATGTGAAGGCGTTTGAGAATCCGCATTATGCCCTCCTAAGCCGTGGCCACTATGTTAACGCCTTAGGCCAACCGCTTGAGACGAGATTAGATCCTCAGGGCAAACCTAAGTTCGGCCTGAGTGAGCAAATAGTGTGGGAAGGCGCTCGTATTAACCACTATCTGGTGAAATCGGTTGAGGAGTTCGTGTTAGGCAAATCGAAACGCGGCAGCGCGGCGAGACCTAACTACAATAAGAAGCGTGACTACTTCATGCGCTACGACCGTAACGACGTTGCTTGCCGTGGTGCCGTTGAAATGGTGCCTCAGCTTGAGCCACACATACAGTGGTTACAGCAAATCGTTGGCGGTGCCCCCGGGGCTGAACCGGCGGCCGCTCAAGCAAATGCAGCCAAAGCGAGGTCAGTCTCCTTCGATTTGAAACTCTGGCTTAAGCGCCGCTTGAAAGAGGGAATTTCTACTACCAACAGTGGTGATGAGTTGCCCGTTGAGCATTGGGCGCTTGATTACCCTTCTGAGCAGCGCGGTTCGCGTTTTTTGCCATCAGGCCGCGTTGTACAGGGTTGGGTATTGCTGCCCGAAGCGCTCAACGAGATGCAGTCCGATGTGTTCGTCGTTGCTGAGTGGCAGCCAGCGTTTGAGCTCTGCCACCCGTTGGAAATTGATCGCCCCGATGTGATTGAAAATGTGCTCAAGGTGCCTGCCAAACAGCACCCGTTACTTAACTGCGGTTTTCGCTTTACCATACCTCCGAGGCTAGGGCGCTTCCGCTTATGGCTGGCGCTGGGAGAGCAGCGCTGGCTGCTGCAAGACGTGAGCGTCGATACCCAGGATGCCGAGTCGTCTGAGCAATTAAAAGTGCTTGAGGGCAAGCAGGGCTGGCTGTTCCTGGATAACGACACCAACGGTAGCGTTGACCAGTTTATGGGCCGAATGCGCTTAACCAAGGCGGGAGTTGCGGGCTGGCAAACCTACTTAACTCAGACCGCTAAGGTGGCCGGTGAGCGGCCTTGGGCGCTGTTAGTGGCACCTTCAAAAGAGAGCGTGATGGGGGCCCGTTATCACCCGCTTAGAGAAGGTAACACTGGCCCCATGCATCAGGTGCTTGGCTTGGCAGCTTCCAACGATGTGGTATACCCGGTTCCAGAGCTAAAAGCGTTGGGTGACAGCGCTTTTATTCCCACCGATACCCACTGGACCCATAAAGGCGCTTTGGCAGCCACCATCGCGCTGGCTGAAAAGCTTGGGGTTGATCCAGAGGTGTGCCAAGCGATATTTCAAAAGGATCGCTACAAAGATAAAACCATGGGCGGTGACCTGGGGAATAAGCTAACCCCCAAGCAAACCTCAACCATTGAGGTGCTTATCTCCTTTAATCATGTGCGTTACAAAGTATTTGATAATGGCCTACCCAATTTTGGTCGACTGCTGGTGATGGAGTACCCCGATGCACTGGTCGCGGGAACCTGTTTAGTGTTCGGCTCCTCCTCTAGTTACTCGATGTTTAACTATCTGTGCAGAATCTTTAAGCGCTTTGTATTTGTTCACAGCGCTGGGAATATTGATCCTGACTTGGTCGCAGCGGTGGCGCCAGACTTCTTGGCGGCGCAAACCAATGCGCGGTTTGTGGTACAGGTGCCTAGCTCAGAGCAATCGCTATTAGAACTTATTCGTGATAAACGGGTGCGGTTAGACATTGAAGAGCAGGCGATGGTCGAGAAACGCCAAGTGCTTGCCAAGCCTGACGACGTACTGTTAGCGGAACTCAATTTGATCCCCTGGCTAGGTTAATGGGGGGTCTTCCTTGGCCGCTTTTAGAGATGCACTGCCGATCGCAAGTCGGCGGGCATGACGATTGGTGTGACATGGGCTACAGGCTGGTAAGATGCCTGCTCCATATCCGCCGGCTAAGACGCTTTTTCTGAATGAATGCTACTCAAACATCTGGTGATAGGGGGTGGTACCCTCATCATCGCAGCCCACAACGCTTTGTCCCCTTACAACAATTAGAGGCGGCTTCACGTCCCGGTGAATGGCTTTCACTGGGGACTGAGCCGCTTTTTTCGTTAGAGGGGCAACTGCCGCTACCGGGCTGGAATATGGTCGAAATTGCCTGCGAACGGGATGTGACCAGTGTGGTGTCTAGCCTGACATTTGAATCCTCGCGCCGCTCGGTAACGGTTGAGTTGCCACTGCGGGTGGGTAAGGTAACTAAGCGTTTGGTATATGTTCCCAGAGGCGTTAAGCGGGTGACTTTTGCCCCCATGAACGCCGTGGGTGCATTTTCGCTGGGGCATTTTCGTTTTGTTTGGCTAACACCTATGTTCGCTCATAACCGTTTACTGCAGCGGTTATCAAACATGCATGAGCACTATCGTGATCTCTCGCTGAATGAGATTTTGCAGAGCTTGAAGCAGCAGGCGCGTAAGCAAAGCCGAAAATGGCAGACCATCGCGCTTGAAGATTACGAAAGCACCTTTATCAGCCTCTCTACCCGGCGGCATTATCAGCACTGGATTCGCCAAATCGAGCGCAGGCGGGCGCCTAACGAGCCTATCGTGGCATTGCGTTCTCGTCTTCACTCTTTCGATTGCAGCATGCTGCTGGTTTGCCCAGCGGGGGATCCCATGGATGCTGCTCAAATACAGGCTCTGAAGCAGCGCTTGAACCTCAGTTTGGCAAGCTTGGCGGAGCAGTCGCTCACACCTCATCAGGCGTTGCTGTTACTGCCGCCCCAGGTGCTCAAGCAGTGGCATGAATGGTTGAGTGAGTGGCAGCGTGAAATGCCTTTCTTTAGCGTGATGGAGAGCGATGCCACTAGCGTGGCGGCACTGCGCGTTGAGGCGCTCTCCTACTGTGAGCATGCCTGGGTATGGTTTTTACGCCCCGGTGACCGTTTGGCCACCAATGCCTTGTTCCATATGGCGAGCATTGCCGTGGATAACCCCAAAGCGCAAATGTTGGTGGCCGACGAAGATAGCCTGGATGAGGAGGGCATTCGGCACTCGCCGCTGTTTAAGCCTGAGTGGAACGCCGATTTACTGCTCGCAATGCCCTACATGGGCCGCGCTGTTTGTTACCGGCACGGTTTTGTGCCGCGTCTCTCTGCAGAGATGTGCGGCGAGTTCGCCAATGACGCGGATTGGCTCGATTACGTACAAACCCTGAATGTGACTCGGCGGGAAGACTTTACCCCGGAGCAACTGGCGCATGTACCGCATATTGCTTACCACGGCGCACCGGGGTCTGAGTTAACACATGCAAGCTATGTGGCTACTGTTGCACAACATCTGCGCGAAAGCGGACTTAACGCTGAGGTGACACCTGGGCTACTGCCGGGTACCCAACGCGTTCGCTGGCCAATGCCAGACCCCCCGCCACTGGTGAGTTTGTTGGTGCCCACCCGCGATGGGGTGAATATTCTGCGCCCCTGCGTGGATGCCATTCTGGATCGTACCGATTACACCCACTTCGAGCTGCTGATTCTGGATAACCAGAGTAGCTGCCCCGAAACTCTGACGTATTTGAAAGACGTAGCGGCCCGCGATACCCGGGTAAAAGTGTTGCTGTGGGATGCGCCTTTCAACTACTCCTCAATTAATAACTTTGGCGCGGCCAATGCCAAGGGCAGCATTATCGGCTTGATCAATAATGATATCGAACCGATCGATGGGCAGTGGTTGAGTGAGATGGTAGAGCAGGTCTCCCGCCCTGAGATTGGCTGTGTGGGTGCCAAGCTCTATTACCCCAACGATACCGTTCAGCACGGTGGAGTGATTTTAGGGCTGGGCGGTTTAGCGGGGCATGCCCACCGCTTTTTCCAGCGTGATGAAGATGGCTATATGGGCCGGTTAAAAGTCACGCAGAACCTTTCTGCGGTGACGGCCGCCTGCCTGCTGTTACGCAAGGAAGTCTTCGATGCGGTCAACGGGTTGAACGAGGAAGATCTAGCGGTGGCCTATAACGATGTGGATCTCTGCATCAAGGTTCGTGAAGCCGGATACCGTAATCTGTGGACGCCTTATGCCGCGCTCTATCATCATGAATCTATCTCTCGTGGTGCCGATGATACCCCAGAAAAACGCGCCCGCTGGCTCAGCGAATACGCTTACATGCGTAAAACCTGGGGCGCGTTGCTGGACAGCGATCCGGCTTACAATCCCAATTTAACTCTGGTGCACGAAGATTATTCATTGCGTTAGGGTTAATAGTGAAGGGTAAGGAGTGAGGGGTAAGGGGGGCATAGCTCGTGGTAAGCGGAGCGCACCCGCGAATACAGCGCGAAGCGTTGCTGGGGTTAGCTTGTGCAGGCAGTGTAATCACCGATGTGGTTTGTAATGCCGGGTGTGTGCATCACTCGATTAATGGATTAAAAGGGGTGCATCATGAGTCGCCAAATTCACTGGGTCGTTCTTAGCGATGGCGCGTGGCCAACGGAGGATATCTATTTCTATGAATCCGCTGCGCCTATCCTGCGTCAACAGGGCGTGCTGACCGAGCGGTTTCCCGTCTCTCGCTCTTTCGGTGCTGCACGGCTGCATGGGCCTTCCTTCAAACGCCGCTATGCCGGGGTAAACTTGCTGCTATGCCGCTCGCTACCGTTAAGCTGGCTGCGCTGGCTAGAGCGAAACCGTAATGCCTTTGGCTATATCGTCTATTTGATTGATGATGATATAGCCGCTGCTGCCGACGATGCCACGTTACCCAGCGCTTATCGCAAACGTATGGCGGGGATCGCCAGCCTTCAGCCACGCTTGCTGGCCCTGGCCGATGAAGTGGTGGCGTGTAGTGACCAATTGGCTAGCTACTTTACCCCGCGCCACGCCAATGTGTCAGTCCTTACTCCCTCGCTACTGGCGCCGTTACCCAGCCAGACCCACTTTACCGCTAACCCATCTTCAGAAACACCTTGGCAGATAGGCTTTCACGGTACGCGGGCGCATCTTCAGGATTTACTGCATATCACACCTGCCTTGGAGGCACTCCAACAGCAACGCGACGATACCGAGCTTGAGATAATGCTGGGCCAGCATATGCCTAAGCGTTTGGCGGCGCTGCCTCGGGTGAAAGCCCCCGCGCCGCTACCCTGGCAGTCTTTTCAGCAGTACCAGCGTCAGTGCCGCCTACACATTGGTTTGGCGCCGCTATTAGCAACGCCGTTCAATCAGGGTAAGTCCTTTATCAAGTTTCTGGATATTGCCGCCATGGGCGGGGTAGGCATCTATTCCAATCGCTACCCTTATACGGAGGTAGTGCGTCATGGCGAAAATGGCCTGCTGGTGGATGATGATCTCACCGCTTGGCAGGCTGGCTTCAAGCAATTACTGGAAGACCCCGCCGCTACTGCACGCATGGCTAAGCAGGCTGCAATTGATGCCCAGCGTGTTGGTGATTCTTTAAATGCCTCGTGGTTCTGGCAGGCACGCAGTGAGCGCTTAGATTAATCCCTAGTAATGCGACAAGTTTCTGAATTTTTCCAGTAGCTCATTTAAGGACACGTCTGTGACTGTGATTAACCAAACACTGTTAGATGCCGTTGAGCGCATTGCACATGACGCTGGCGATGCCATTATGAGCGTTTACGCACGCGAGTTCAGTGTGGAAGAGAAGGACGATAAAAGCCCGCTGACCGAGGCGGATATTGCTGCCCACGATGTCATTGTGCGTGGTTTGAAAGCACTACCGGTTCAGTTCCCGATCCTTTCTGAAGAGGATATTGAGGGTTTTTCCGGTGCCGATGCTGATGGTCGCTACTGGTTAGTCGACCCGCTGGATGGCACCAAGGAGTTCATCAAGCGTAACGGCGAGTTCACCGTCAATATTGCCTTGATCGAAAACGGTAAGCCGGTGCTGGGCGTGGTGACCGCGCCTGCACTTGAGGTGGGTTACGTCGCAGCGAAAGGGCTGGGGGCGTTTAAGGTTGAAGCCGATGGAAGCCGCAAGGCTATTTCCGTGGCAGGCAAGCCTAAAGCGGGCGTTACCTGGCGGATAGTGGGAAGCCGTTCGCACCCTAGCCCTGATTTAGCCGCGTGGCTGGAACAGTTGGGTGAGCACACCATGCTGCCCATGGGGAGCTCGCTAAAGCTGTGCATCATTGCTGAAGGTTTTGCCGATGCTTACCCACGATTAGGGCCCACCTGCTTATGGGATACCGGCGCCGCCCATGCGGTAGTGCTGGAAGCGGGCGGTCGTGTAGAAACCCTGGAAGGCGCCCCGCTTAGCTACGCCAACCCCAGTGAAAAGCTCAACCCCTATTTTGTGGTGTGGGGGCATTAAGTTTGGGCGGCTCGTTGGTCGATTAGATTGCCCGTCCTGCGCGTTCTGATTAGCGGGTTGGTTCCCATGGGCTTTTGTGGCTGGCTGTGTCTTGCCCGTGTTTAAAGCCGGTTATAAACCCCGCTTTTGAAAATAGCTCTTGAAAGAGCTCTTGAGAATAGCTTCTAAAGAGAGCTTTTATAGAGAGCTTTAAAGACAGTCTAGGAATTGATTCGCATGAAAATTGCCGTTGCAGGAACAGGCTATGTAGGGCTTTCCAACGCGATGCTGCTGGCGCAGCACCACGAAGTGGTGGCGGTAGATATCGTGCCCGAAAAGGTCGAGCTGCTGAACAGCCGCCGCTCACCGATTGAAGATACGGAAATAGCGGCGTTCTTGAACCGTGATGATTTGAACTTTACCGCTACGCTGGATGCTGAAGAGGCCTACGCAGGCGCCCAGTTCGTGATTATTGCCACGCCCACTGATTACGATCCGCAAACCAACTATTTTGATACTACGAGCGTTGAGGCCGTTATCGAGCAGGTTATGCGCATCAACCCCGAGGCGGTAATGGTGGTTAAATCCACCGTGCCGGTGGGGTACACCAAGAGCGCTGCTGAACGCTTCAATACTCAGAATCTGATTTTCTCGCCCGAGTTCTTGCGCGAAGGCAAGGCGCTGTATGACAACCTTTACCCTTCGCGCATCATTGTCGGCGAGCGCTCCAGCCGCGGCGAGACGTTTGCTGAACTGCTAAGGCAGGGGGCGATGACGAAAGAGGTGGAAGTGCTGCTGACCAACAGTACCGAAGCCGAGGCGATCAAGCTGTTTGCCAATACCTATCTGGCCATGCGGGTCGCCTACTTCAATGAACTGGACAGCTACGCTGAAACCCACGGCTTGGATGCCAAGCAGATTATTCAGGGTGTTGGCCTTGATCCGCGTATTGGCAAGCACTACAACAACCCAAGCTTTGGGTATGGCGGCTACTGCCTGCCGAAGGATACTAAGCAACTGCTGGCCAACTATGCCGATGTGCCAAGCAACATAGTTCAGGCAATTGTGGATGCCAACCGCACCCGCAAGGATTTTATCGCCGAGTCGATACTGCGCCGCAACCCGACCATTGTGGGCGTGTATCGCCTCATCATGAAAACGGGTTCGGATAACTTCCGCGCCAGTGCCATGCAGGGCGTGATGAAGCGCATCAAGGCGAAAGGTGTGGAAGTGGTGGTGTACGAGCCGGTGCTGGAAGAGGATAAGTTTTTCGGTTCCACCGTCATGCGTGACTTGGCTGCATTCAAGGAGAAGTGTGATGTCATCCTGGCTAATCGCATGGTTGCTGAACTGAGCGATGTGGAAGACAAAGTGTATACCCGCGACCTGTTCGGCAGTGATTGATGCTAAGCAAGGTGATGGCCCTAGTCACTCAGCGTCATACAGGCAGGTACTCACAGTAATGTGGGCTTCCCATCAGATAACGGCCCATCTGAACTCGTCTTCCAGTATTTCCAGATACTGGTCGTCATCTAGCTTGCCGCACGCTCCTTCAACAATATCCGTTCCTACATCGAACAGCGCCAGGCAGGTTTCATCGATTTTGTGACGAGAACGGTACAATACACCGGCAAGCTTAAGCTTAACCGCATGGGAGGCCCAATTTGGCGAAAACTTGTAAGGCGGCGATAAAGACGCATCATAATCTCCCAGTATGGTGGCATCGAGCCTGTAGCGACCAAGATGGGCAACGGTGAAATCCAACACTGTGATTGGGTTTTGCAGTACCAACTTAAACATGCCGAGTTTTTGTAGCTCAGACAACGATGAAAACATTTCCGCTTCATTAAGGTGCGCCACATTTCGGCAAACTGACTCAGCCAAAGCGCCAATAGGTGTCTCAGCCATATAGCAAACGCCGGGAGTGCCACTGATGGGTGTCCAACGGTTTTGGGGGCTCTCTGAATAGAATTTGGCTGAACCGTATTTTGTACCGCTGACCCGATAAAAGCAGGTGTTCAGGTCAATGGTTTTTACGGGTAGCGATTCGAGTGTATCCATATCCTCCGGAAAACGAGCCATCCTATGCCCTCTGCTGCATATGTAATCTGGTAAGGCTCAGCACCTGGTCGATTTGGTCACGCTCAAGCAATTTGAGCGGAGTGTCGTTGCTGCTGGCAGGTTCATGTCGTACCAAAAGGAAGCGGATTAACTCTTCCGTATCCCATGCTGCCGTTTCAGTGAGTAGCTTTGAGAGGCCGGGTAACAGCCGTCTCCTGCTCTCATCGAACTGGAAACGTGGAAAACTCAAGTCACCGGAAGCCGTGCGCCGTGCAATCAGCTTCCCTCTTTGAGCGCGTTTTCGGATAGCTTCCTCGGTAGTATCGAAAAATTCAGAAACCCACCTGGTAGAAACCGCGCCCCCCGCATCCTCAATTAATTGCTGAAAACGCTCAGTACCCTTGAGTTTTAATCTCTCCACTCTGTCAATCGGAGTGTCATCAAGTGAGGCCCTGGCAATTCCGGCGAGAAGCCTTGGATCAGATGAACGCAACAGTTGGTCTACTGATTCAGGCGGAAGATTGCCCACCTCTCGGGATATGGCCTCAACCCCCCTTAAAACAAGTTCCGCACGAGCACGGGAAGCTTTGGCTCTCTTGGCCTTGGTTCTCTTGACTTTGGCTTTCTTGGCTATGGCCCTGTGCCTGACTACTCCGCCAGTAGTGTAATTTTGCGCTTCGCTATTATCAGCCGTGGGCGCTACACCGCTCTCAAGAGAATTTACCTCTTCGGGATAGTAAAGCCGAAAAGCAGCTTTCATCTGCTTCAAAGCACGCTCTAAGTCTTCTTGATATTCAGAAGCACGTTGCTTCGCTTGTTTGTCGGACTGATTTGTCTCATCAATCATGGCTTGTGTGTCCTGTTTGTCTTGCTAGTTACAGTATAGGACTGGGTGGACAAAGCTGCAAAAGGGTCAGCTGACATTTTTACGTGCGCTGGTTTCACTATCTTGGTTTCGCTAACTACGTAGCGCACTATAAGTTGCTGCGTGTAAACTATCTTGTATGAATACGGCACCAATTAAGACGTGGCTAAACCGAGCAAGGGAGACGTAAATGGATGTTGTCACAAAGGCTTTTTATGATGAAAAACCGAGTGCCAGCGTGCCCAAGGAACGGGTTTCGTTTGGCACCTCTGGCCACCGGGGCCGCTCCATGGAGCGCACCTTTAATGCTGGGCATATTTATGCGATTACCCAGGCAGTGGTCGACTATCGCACTGAGGCGGGCTATCAGGGGCCGCTTTTTTTAGGTTTCGACACCCACGCGCTTTCGCGCCCCGCCTGGGAGTGCGCACTGCAAGTGCTGGCCGCGAACCGGGTACCGGTACTCGTTGAGAAGGATCACGGTTACACCGCGACGCCGCTGATTAGCCAGGCGATTTTGCACCACAATCATCCTGAGGATCAGGCGGCGCCGGATGTGGCATTTGCGGATGGTTTAATTATCACCCCTTCGCATAACCCGCCTGAAGATGGCGGCATTAAGTACAACCCGCATCACGGCGGGCCCGCGGATACCGATGCCACCGGCTGGATTGAGTTGCGCGCCAACGCTTACCTGCTGCGCCAGTTAGAAGATGTGCCAACTGTGCCGGTGGATGAGGCGATTGCCCACGCTCAGGAGTACGATTTCACCGCACATTATGTTGCCAAACTGGGCAGCGTCGTCGATATCGCCGCGATTCAAGAAGCTAACCTGACGTTAGGCGCTGACCCTATGGGCGGCACTGCACTGCCGGTATGGCAAGCGATAGCGGCACACTACAACCTTAATCTTGAGGTGGTGAATTCCACTATCGATGCTGCGTTTGCGTTTATGCCGCCGGATCACGACGGCAAGATCCGCATGGACTGCTCGAGCCCTGCGGCGATGGCCAATCTGCTCAACATTAAAGACCGCTTCGATATCGCTTTTGGTAACGACCCGGATGCCGACCGCCACGGTATTGTCGATGCCAGCGGCTTGATGAACCCGAACCACTTTTTGGCGGTGTGCATCGATTACCTGATTACTCATCGCCCAGAGTGGGCGGCTAGCCTGAAGATTGGTAAGACGCTGGTATCGTCTTCCATGATTGATCGCGTCGTTGCCTCTCACCAGCGCGAGCTTTATGAAGTGCCGGTAGGCTTCAAGTGGTTTGTGGATGGCCTGCATGAGGGTTGGCTGGCCTTTGGCGGGGAGGAGAGCGCTGGCGCTAGTTTGCTGACCCGTGACGGTAAGGCGTGGTCGACCGATAAAGATGGCATCGTGCTCTGTTTGCTGGCGGCGGAAATCATGTCGGTGACCGGCAAGACACCTAGCGAGTACTACCGCACGCTGACTGAGCGTTTCGGCGAGCCTTTCTATAAGCGCGTGGATACGGCTTGTTCACCGGAAGAGAAGGCGGCATTCAAGAAACTGACCGCCGAAAGTGTGACCGAGAAGCAGCTTGCTGGTGACCCGATTACTGCGGTGTTGGTCAACGCGCCCGGCAATGGTGCCGCTATTGGTGGTATCAAAGTCACCACCGAAAACGGTTGGTTTGCCGCTCGGCCAAGTGGCACCGAATCGCTTTATAAAGTGTATGCCGAAAGCTTTAAAGGCGAACAGCACCTGGACGAGCTGATCGACAACGCCACTGAGCTGTTGGCCGGTGTGTTGAAGGGATAGAGTCGCCCTGGGGCAACTGACATGGGGCAGTTAAAATGGGGCAGCTCAATGCCCCATGGATTGGCTAAACCGCTGGTTCGGCAACCGGTGTGTTTTGCAGGTGGTACTGGTACAGAATCAGGTTAGCCAGTAACGATTCAGAAAGAATGTCAGCTTGCTCTTTTGCGGGTAATACAACGCTCAATTCAGCATTGTCGCGCTTCAGCATTTTCTTGTTACGCACAATGCTGTGAGGTCTGATGCGTGAAAACAGCTCCTCTTCATCCACCACAAGCAGGCCGCTATTTTCGTTGTGATCTATGCCGTGTAGAGAGTTAAGTGTCTGGATGCTCTCGCTGTTCGTACTCTTGTCCCATAGGGAGAGAACCTGTTCGGTGCTTACTTCCAGCGGCAAGAAGAAGAACACTTCCGGCTTACCGCATCGTCTCAATTCACGGGTCATGCCAAGAAAGAGTGCTTGACTTGCGATGTCGTGCAGTGGCTCTGCAAAGATATCAGGCGCGTTGTACAGGAAAGGCAGCTCTTCTGATAACTCCTGGAGCAGCCATGCCAGCGCGGTGTAAGCGCCTTCTGCATTACGGCATGTGCTGAGGTTGGCGACCCCGGAAATGCTCGGCGAGAGCTGGCCTTTGAAGACATTGGTATGTTGACTGCGCCGAGGGATGATCAGGCCGCCATCGTTCGTCCTGATCAGGCAGCTTAGCCCCAGGTGGTTTTCTGGCAGTGCTGTATTCAGTGCGCTCAGGGATGGCCCGGGTTCTAGCAGGCTGCGGTAGGTGAGCCCGCCCGGTAGCTGCATTTCCGGCAGCATGTTGGTCGCCAGGTAGTTGTAGTAGAACGACTTTTTAAAACGTATTGAAAACTGTTCGGGCTGGGCGTGCCAATCATGAACCGCGAGTGTCAGCCCGTTATAGTCGTAGCGGTCAATGGCATTGAAGCGCTTGAGGATCGTATCCAGCCCCTGGTCATTGATCACCCAGGGGAGCTCATACCACTCATCCATTAACTCGAACTGGATATCTGTAATTTTCAAGGCGGTAGTGGGTAGCCACTCGATCACGCTCTGACTCACCATCAGATCTTTTCGGGTTGCGAGCCTGTCTTGTTGGTGCTCGGGCAGCTCGTCTTGCGAAATGCCGATCAAGGCCTGGACGTTACCCAGTGCATTGCGCTTCAGGGCGAGGAAGCGGTGGCGTTCGCTCTTGTAGCAGGTCAGGTAGAAGCGGGTATCAAGGGAGTAGCGCTGCTTCTCCTGTTTGCTGGTCGTGATCACCAGAAGAATCAAGGCTCCTTGCACTAGGGCGAACTGCACCGAGTTGATCAGGAAAGAGAGATTGAACCCCTCCATTATCTCCTTGCCCAGGGCAAATACCCCTAGAAAACCATGCAGCAAGAGGCCGAACCAAAGGGCTGAGCGCCACCGCTGTCGAGAAAACACGATACTTAAATAATGCGTGACACTCACTTGTGCCTCCTTGCAGGCAGATCCACTATTGATTGATATATAGATAGTACTCTTTGGATATGAACATGGCGAACGGCAATAATTTGAATGGCTTGCAGGGGATTGCCAGTGTTAGTGATGCTGGTCAGGCCGCCTATAACGAAGACACTTTTTATATCGGGCCTGATCTTGCTTTTGTACTGGACGGCGCCACAGGGCTGGGCGAACCGCTTATCGCAGAAGAGGGCAGTGACGCCTGCTGGTTCGTTTCCCGCTTGAGTGATTTACTTTGTAATGCTTGGTCTACCCAGCTAACCCTGGATGATGCGTTAAGCGATGCCCTCGCAAAAGTAAGTGCGGAGTGGCGGGCTAGCGTATCGCCGTCACTGCCAGGCTATCAGCTGCCTTCTGCTGGGATGGCGCTTGTAGCGCAAGAGGGGGATGAGCTGGTGTTAGCCCGTTTGGGCGACTGTGAGCTGTATGTGAACGACGGGGTGGATACCTGGCGCGTTTTTGGCGACAACGCGCTGCATAGGCTTGATGAGCGCGCTCTCGATAGGTTGAAGCAGCTTCAGCGGCAGGGGGAGCCGCCCGAGAAGGCACTGCAGGCGATCAAACCCATGTTGATGGAGCATCGTGAGCAAATGAATGCTGCTCATGGGTACTCAGCTTTAAGTGTGGTGGGGCTTGAGCGAATCAAACCGGAGGTGCGGCGATTTAAACGAAGCAGTATCAAACGGGTGCTGCTAACGAGCGATGGCTTTTCAGCGGCTTGGCAGGCGTATGGCTTTGATGCCCCGGAGTCTTGGTTAATGCGGGAAGATCCAGCGGCCCAATTAGCATTTGTGCTTCAGCAGTTGCGAGCGTGCGAAACACTGGATGCCGACACGGTAAGGTTTCCTCGATTTAAACGCCACGATGATGCCACGGCGGTAATCATTGATATTGTCCCGGTAGACGAAACATAGCGCAGTGGTGCCGGGTTTAGGCTCGTGTGGGCAATGTTGGTTGGTTGCCACTGGGCGTCGTTCCGACGCCTCCCGCGGGTGCCTACGAACGCTCGTTGAACTCGCGTTCTTCGTTACCACGCGCTACGGGTGCAATTACTCGGTTTCGGTGGTGTGATGACGTGAACACCCCTTGGAATCCCCATCTTCATGTGCATGCGTGATTTAGTAGCGCGTGGTAAGCCTACGGCGCACCCGCGGGAGCAGCGCGAAGCGGTGCCGGGGTTGGCTTGTGCAGGCAGTGTCGGTTGGGTGCCACAGGGCGTCGTTCCGCCGCCTTTCGTGCCGGGCTGCCGCTGCAGGTGCCTACGAACGCTCGCTGAACTCGCGTTCTTCGTTACCACGCGCTACGGGTGCACCCGCTCGATTTCGGTGGTGTGATGACGTACACACCCCTTGGAATCCCCACCTTCATGTGCAGGCGTGATTTAGTAGCGCGTGGTAAGCCTACGGCGCACCCGCGGGAGCAGCGCGAAGCGGTGCCGGGGTTGGCTCGTGTGGGCAGTGTTGGTTCGGTGCCCTTGGGCGTCGTTCCGACGCCTCCCGCGGGTGCCTCATTCGCTCGTGCCTCGCGAGATTCGTTACCACGCGCTACGGGGTGTGGTAATACTCGAATTTATTGCAAAAAGGGTGTCCAATGATTAGCCAAGATGTGAAGGGTTAGGAGGATACGATGTACGCGATTGAATTTGAAACCGATATCCAGGATGGTGTGGTCAATATTCCTGATGAGTATAAAGCGTTTGCTAATAGGCATGCGCGTGTTGTTATCTTGCTGGAAGATGATCCCGAAAGCTCGGATCTGCGAGCATTTTCTGAACATTCAGCGGGATTGGTAGACGAATGGAGCAGTGCAGATGAGGACGCAGTATGGAAGTGAGGCGAGGTGAACTCGTATTGTGCGAGTTCTACTTTTCTGACTCTAAACAGCGGAAGCTCAGGCCCGTGATTGTTTTTAGAGATAACCTGCCTTTTGATGATTTTGTTGGGATCCCTGTCAGTAGCCAATTACATAGACTGCATAATGATGAATCGTTACTTGAAGAAGCTGATTTAGAAGAAGGTAGTCTGCCAAAGCGTTCTAAAGTTATGGTAAGAAAAACATTTGTCATTTAAAAACAGGTAGTTGTAAAGAGATATGGCTCTTTAACGGCCGCACGCTTTCAACAACTCCATCAGGATTTCTGTCGGTATTTTGATTGCTGTTGACCGCTCTTGGGAGTCCCCACCTTCATGTGCACGCGTGATTTAGTAGCGCGTGGTAAGCCTACGGCGCACCCGCGGGAGCAGCGCGCAGCGGTGCCGGGGTTGGCTTGTGTGGGCAGTGTTGGTTGGGTGCCACTGGGCGTCGTTCCGACGCCTTTCGCGGGTGCCTACGAACGCTCGCTGAACTCGCGTTCTTCGTTACCACGCGCTACGGGTGCACACGCTCGATTGCAGTGGTGTGATGACGTGCACACCCCTTGGAATCCCCATCTTTATGTGCACGCGTGATTGAGTAGCGCGTGGTAAGCCTCAGGCGCACCCGCGAAAGCAGCGCGCAGCGGTGCCGGGGTTTGGCTCGTGTGGGTATTGTTGGTTCGGTGCCCTTGGGCGTCGTTCCGCCGCCTCCCGCGGGTGCCTACGAACGCTCGTTGAACTCGCGTTCTTCGTTACCACGCGCTACGGGGTGCACACGCTCGATTGCAGTGGTGTGATGACGTGCACACTCCTTGGAATCCCCATCTTCATGTGCAGGCGTGATTTAGTAGCGCGTGGTAAGCCTACGGCGCACCCGCGGAGCAGCGCGCAGCGGTGCCGGGGTTGGCTTGTGTGGGCAGTGTTGGTTCGGTGCCCTTGGGCGTCGTTCCGCCGCCTCCCGCGGGTGCCTACGAACGCTCGTTGAACTCGCGTTCTTCGTTACCACGCGCTACGGGTGCACACGCTCGATTGCAGTGGTGTGATGACGTGCACACCCCTTGGAATCCCCATCTTTATGTGCACGCGAGATTGAGTAGCGCGTGGCAAGCCTACGGCGCACCCGCGGAGCAGCGCGCAGCGGTGCCGGGGTTTGGCTTGTGTGGGCAGTGTTGGTTGGTTGCCACTGGGCGTCGTTCCGACGCCTCCCGCGGGTGCCTACGAACGCTCGTTGAACTCGCGTTCTTCGTTACCACGCGCTACGGGTGCAATTACTTGGTTTCGGCGGTGTGATGACGTGCACACCCCCTTGGAATTCCCGTCTTCAAGTGCAGGCGTGATGGAGTAGCGCGTGGTAAGCGAAGCGCACCCGCGGGAGCAGCGCGAAGCGGTGCCGGGGTTAGGCTCGTATGGGCATTGTTGGTTGGTTGCCCTTGGGCGTCGTTCCGACGCCTCCCGCGGGTGCCTCATTCGCTCGTGCCTCGCGAGATTCGTTACCACGCGCTACGGGTGCAATTACTCGGTTTCGGTGGCGTGATGACGTGCACACCCTCTTGGAATCCCCGCCTTCAAGTGCATGCGTGATTTAGTAGCGCGTGGTAAGCCTACGGCGCACCCGCGGGAGCAGCGCGAAGCGGTGCCGGGGTTAGGCTCGTATGGGCAGTGTTGGTTGGTTGCCCTTGGGCGTCGTTCCGACGCCTCCCGCGGGTGCCTCATTCGCTCGTGCCTCGCGAGATTCGTTACCACGCGCTACGGGTGCACCCGCTCGATTGCAGTGGTGTGATGGCGTACACACTCCTTGGAATCCCCATCTTCATGTGCACGCGAGATTGAGTAGCGCGTGGTAAGCCTCAGGCGCACCCGCGGGAGCAGCGCGCAGCGGTGCCGGGGTTGGCTTGTGTGGGTATTGTGGGTTGGGTGCCACTGGGCGTCGTTCCGACGCCTCCCGCGGGTGCCTACGAACGCTCGCTGAACTCGCCTTCTTCGTTACCACGCGCTACGACAAGCATCGATTTCGGTGGTTGTTTTCGTCACGCGCTTTATTCCCAATCCATATCGGCGACATCGGGGGCTTGTTGGGTGCCCCAGTCGGGGTCGTACCAGCCTTTTTGAACGCATTGTTGAAAGCTTGACCACTCCCAGTCCCGTGGGGCTTTCGTCCAGCCGTGTTTGACGGGGTTGTAGTGAATGTAATCCATATGGCGTTGCCAGTCGTTTTCGTCGCGAATGACGTGTTCCCAGAAGCCCCGCTGCCAGGCGTTATGGGTGCCGGGTGGAAAGAGGAATTCCTGTGAGGCGAATTTTTTGATATCCCGCCAGCGTGAGGAGTAGTCGGCGTCGCCTTCAGGCAATCTCCACAGGCAGTGGAGGTGGTCAGGGAGCAGTACGAATGCATCCATTGCGAAAGGCTGCTCTTCTCGGACTCTGCGAAAGGCACGTCCTAGTGCATCAATATTAAGACGATCCGCCAGCAGTGGTTGTCGTGCGTAGGTGACGACGGTAAAAAAGTAGCAGCCGCCAGGAACATGCGCGCGTCGATAGGTTGCCACCCTTGCCTCCATGCAGAATGATTGGGTTATGAAGGCCTAGTGTAGCGCATCGTTATGGGCTGTGTGGGCTATTACTTGCTTAAAGTATCGAGCGGTATTTCCAGATGCTGGGGTCGGTTGAGCACATTGAGCAGCACGATGGCGCGCTCTTCGCCTTTACAGCGGGTGAAGATGACTTCCAGGTCTTTGAAGGGGCCGTCGGTGATGATGACTTTCTCGCCGGCGTTGAAGTAGGTGTGAATGCCTTCGTTGCTGTGCGGCTGGGCGCGCAGGGTTTCGACGAGTTGCGAAGGCACTGAGACGGGTCTGTCGCCAAAGGTGAGCAGGCGCAGCACGCCGCGGGTGGAGCGAATGGGCCGCCAGTTGCTGACTAACTGATCCAGGCAGATAAACAGGTAGTAGGGGAAGAGCGGTTCGGTCACCGTAGTGAGCTTGCCTTGACGCTTGCGTTGGCTATTCAGAACAGGATGAAACACCTCATACCCTTGGTTGGCGAGGTGCTCGGCAGCGCGAAATGATTCGCCCCCTTTACACTGAATAACGTACCAGGCGGGCGCTGCTGCGCCCTCCTGGTCATTGCAAACATCCATGCCATCATCCTTGCGTCTGGAAAAGCGTTACAAAATTATGGCAGTAGCGCGGTGAGCGCATCAAGGGTTTGATCAATGTGCGCCTGGGTGTGATCACAGGAGAGAAAGAAGCGTAACCGTGCGCTTTTTTCGGGTACCGCCGGGTGCAGAATCGGCTGTACGTTGATGTGCTGTTCCAACAGGGCGTTGGAGAGCCTGGCAGCCGACGCGGAGCTGCCAATAATCACTGGTACGACCGCGGCGCCGACGCTTTTGCCGGTATCTAACCCACGGGCAGTGGCCTGCTCTAGGAAGTAGCGGGAGATGGCGTGCAGGCGCTCTACCCGTTCGGGCTCTTGCTGCATCAATTGCAGCGCGGCCAGCGAAGGGGCGGCGACCTGGGCGGGCATGCCGACGCTGTAGAGAAAGCCGGGAGCCAGGTAGCGCAGCGTTTCCACCAGTGGCTTGCTGCCCGCGATATAACCACCACAGCCTGCCATGGCTTTACTCATAGTGCCCATCCAGATATCCACATCACGCGGGTCGATATCGAAATACTCGCGTAGCCCTAGTCCGGTGTCGCCCATGACGCCAAAGGAGTGGGCTTCATCGACCATCAGCCAGGACTGGTAGCGCTGCTTGAGCTCGATAAAACGGGGCAGCTCTGGGATGTCACCGTCCATGCTGTAGAGCCCTTCGATCACCACCAGTACGCGTTCAAACTGATGCCGATGACGGGCCAGCAGGGCTTCCAGCGCGGCAGGGTCGTTATGGCTAAACGACATGCGCTTGGCGCCGGAAAGCTGTGCGCCGACCAGCGAGCTGTTGTGGATATACTCGTCGTGGAGCACTAAATCCTTGGGCCCGAGCAGGTAGCCCAACGTAGAGACATTGGTGGCGTGGCCACTGACAAACACCACGGCATCTTCAACGTCGTAGGCGCTGGCCAGGGCTTGTTCCAGCTCCTGATGAATGGGCCTTTCGCCCGAGACCACGCGGCTAGCGGAGACCGAGGTGCCGTAGCGGGCCACAGCATCGCAGGCGGCCTGGTTAATGCGCGGGTCGCCTGAGAAGCCAAGGTAGTTGTAGCTGGCAAAGTTAATGCAGCTCTGCCCATTGATCACGCTGGTCGCCCCGGCGGTGCCTTCGTGCACCTTGAAAAAGGGGTCGACCAAGCCCAACTGGTCGGCGGCCTGACGCATCATGGCAATTTGCTGGTAGCCGGGTTGGGCATCAAAGCGCGTGAAGCGCTCGGGCACTGTTCGCTGTTCAGTTCCTTGCCCGTTGAACGACGGTGCGGCGGCGCTGGCAGCACGCGGCGCGGTGCGCCTGCGTGCTTTTTCCAACAGTTGCTGTTTCAGTTCAGAGCGCTTGGCGGTCATGGTGTCTCAGTCGCGGGTGATGAAGAGGCAGACGCAGGCTCAGTGGAGAAGCCTTCTGCACCGTGTTGTGCGGCCAGCGAGGCTATCGCATCTTGCGGAGCGTCTTCAACATCGTCGTGCTGATGCATTTTCTGAATCAGTACGCCCGCCAGCTTGTCGAGGGTGGATGCTTCACTGAGCACCATTACTGACACTTGAACGCCCAAGCGGTTCTCGATAGCGGTCATAAGCTCAACGCCCATCAGGGAGTCAAAGCCCATATCGTAGACCGAACGGTGAATATCGAGCTTCTCTTCATCAATCAGCAGGATGCTGGCCAGCTCGGCGCGCAGCAGGTCGGTGACGGTGCTGTGCAGCTCCTCCGGCGAAAGGTCGGCCAGTAGGGCGCTGATATCATCGTCGGCATCCCGGCTGCCGTCGTCGTCGCTGTCGCGGGCAATTTCGTTAAAGCGCGGTGCTTCAGCCGTCGGTAAGAAGCGGGCAAGCGCGCCCCACTCCAGTTCCAGCACGCCCAGGCTTGGCCCTGGGGTCAGCAGCATCTGTTCGAGTACTTTCAGCGCGTCCTCCGAGCGCAGCGCTGAGCCGCCCAGGCGCTCTTGTAGCGCATCTCGGGTGCGAGTATTGCGGGCCAGGAAGCCGACATCTTCAATGGCACCCCAGCGCACGCAGGTGGCCGGTAAGCCCGCAGCGCGGCGGCTGGCGGCAAATGCTTCCAGCCAGTGGTTGGCGGCGACGTAGTTAGCCTGGCCAGGGTTGCCGAACAGCGTAGTGGCTGACGAGTAGAGCACGAAGAAGTCCAGCTCGGCCTCACGGGTGAGTGCATCGAGGTGGCGGGCACCATCGATTTTGGGCGCTAGCACTTTCTGAATGCGTTCGGCGTCCAGGTTGCGAATCAAGCCGTCGTCGATCACCGTGGCGGCGTGCACAATGCCGCGTAGCGGTGCCAGTTCACCCTTGGCGCGCTCCAGCACATCGGCCAGCGCAGCGCGGTTGGTGATATCGCAGGCCGCGGCGAGTACCGTCACCCCTTGCTGCTCAAACGCCGCCATCGCTGCCTGGGCCTCTTCACTGGCGGGGCCACTACGGCTGAGCAGAATCAACTGCCGTGCGCCTTTATCGACCAGCCATTGAGCGGTTCTTAACCCAAAACCACCCAGGCCGCCGGTGACCAGGTAGCTGGCATCCGCGGAGAGCTGCATCGTTGCGGTACCTAGCACGTCGTTTTTCGGCGGCGCGATAGGCTGTTCGTAAGTCACCACCACTTTGCCGATCTGGCGCGCCTGCTGCATATAGCGGAAGGCATCGATGACCTGGGTGTGGCTGAACGAGGTAAACGGCAGCGGGCTAAGGGTGCCGTCGTTAAACAGCGCCATCATCTCGCCAAACAGGCGTTGGGTAAGTGCGGGCTGCACCTTCATTAGCTGGTCGGAGTCGATACCGAAGTAGCTTAAGTTATTGCGGAACGGGCGCAGGCCAATATGGGTGTTTTCGTAGAAGTCGCGTTTACCCAGCTCCAGGAAGCGGCCGAACGGACGCAGGGCGCGCAGGTTCTGGTTGATCGCTTCCCCGGCGAGTGAGTTAAGCACCACATCGACGCCTTCGCCCTGGGTATCTTCGAGGATCTCTTCGGCGAAGGTGAGCGAACGCGAGTCGTAAAGCCGCTCTATCCCCATCAGCCGCAGGAAGTCGCGCTTCTCTTCGGAGCCTACCGTTGCGTAGATTTCCGCGCCCAGCCACTGGGCAATTTGCAGCGCGGCGATGCCTACGCCACCCGCGGCACCGTGAATCAGGATTTTCTCGCCGGGCTCGACCCGCGCCAGATGTTTGAGCGCGTAGTAGACCGTGAAGAAGGTGGTCGGAATCGTGGCCGCCGCGGCAAAGCTAATGCCCTCAGGCAGCGGTGCCACCGCGTGCTGGCTGGCGATTACCTTGTCGCTGAAGCTGGCGGGCCCAAAGCCCACCACGGCTTGCCCAGGCGTCACGTGGGTGACGTTGCTGCCCACGCTTTCGACCACGCCTGAAAACTCAAGGCCCAGGGTCGGCCCGGCAAAGCCGTTCTCGATCGCTTCGTCGGAGAGCAGGCCGAGGGTGTACATCACATCGCGGAAGTTGAGCCCGGTGGCTTTAACACGAATGGCCACCTCATCGGCATCGGCTTCCGGTAGCGGACGCGGGCGCCAGGTCAATTGGCGCAACTGCCCAGGCATGGAGAAGCCCAGCGTCATCGCTTGGTTCGAGGGTCTGCTTTGATCCGCTGCTGCCGGGCGGGGTGCCGGTAGCGTGCGCAGTCGGGTCGCAAAGCGATGGCCCTGATGATCAATCAGCGCTTCGTTTTCGCGATCCGGTTGGGCCAGCAGCTGCGCCCAGGTATGCAGCGCGGATTCGCTCATCGTCGCCGGTACATCCAGCAGGTAAACGCTATGACCGACGGCCTCGTTGGCCAGTGAGCGGCCAAAGCCCCACAGGGCGGCATCGCCAGGGGCTTCTCTATCGCTAAGGCCAGCGTCAGTCGTTGCCTGCCAGAGTGCGCTCAGGCCGTTGGTCACTAGCCATAGAGAGGCGGCGAGGGAGTGCTGCTCCAGGGCTAGCGTCCACTGTAGCGCGTGCTCACAGCGTGCGGTTTGCGACTCGGTGCTGCTGGCGCCGAGGCCACGCAGGTCTATGACATTGAGCGGTAGTTCTCCATGCTCACCCATTTCAGGTTGGGCGAGCGCTGGCTGCGTTAAAGCGTGTTCAAGCAGCTCGGCGGGTGCACCGTGGCTGAGGCTGAGCAGGGCCGGAGCGCCTAGTGATTGCAGCGCTTCGACCAGGCTGGCGGCGAGCGCTTCACTCTGGTCATCCGCGATCACCAAATGGCGCCGCGAAGCGGTGCCGAGTGTGCTGGCGGCGGTGTCAAACGGGTAGTGGGCGTGGAGCAGGTAGGCACCGCTGTCACTCTCTTCCAGCGCCATCGGCGCGGAAACCACAAAGCCTTGGTCGTTTAGCCAGCCGACAAGGGCCTCTTGCTCCAGGGCGGTTTGATCAATGCCAGGTGTGGCCAGCAGATCATCTAACCAGCGACTGGGGGCGATGCCGATCAGCATCACTTGGGCGCCGGGGGCTAGCTGCTCAGGTAAGGCTTCAATCAACTGACGCGTGGCGGCAGGTTGGGTGATATCCACACTGACAAACGCCAATTGCGCTTTTTCAACGTCGCTGGGGGCGGTTAATGCCGCCGCGTCGTTTTGGTCAAGGTGCTGGATATCCATCAGCGGGAAGCGCTCTTGCAACTGCTCCGCCTGATGGCGCGTGCTATCGAGGGTGGTGATAACACGGTAGTGGGTAAGGTCGTGGTAAAGCGCTTGGGCGCTGCGTTCCAGCAACCGTTCGCCCAACGCAGGCGCGCTGGGGCCCGCTTCCAGCAGCTGCAAACGCTGCCCCGCGGGGAGCTCTGCTATCAGGGCATCGATCAACTCGGCTAACTCGCCTGCCAATGCCTGCCAGCCGCTCTCACCCACCAGCACACGGTTCAAGCGCGCCAGTTGGTCGTGGCTAATGCCCAGCGTTTCAAGATCGCTGGAGCCACTACGTAGCGCCTGCTGGTGAAAGCCTAAACGGCCCACCAGGTGAATGGGCGCAAAGTAGTCGGGGTAGTCCTGTACCAGCAACTGCCAGATAACGTCTGGCGAGTGCTGGGCTTCATCAGCTTCGCTGCTATTAACAGCGGTATCAGCCACGGTATCAACCACGCTATCAAAAACGCTATTTTGCTGGGCGAAGGCTTCGCTGAGAGTGTCTAGCAGCGGGGCGACTTCATTGCCATAACGCTGCCCGGTGCTTTCGCCGTAAGCGCTGGCGATATCGGCCAGGCGGGCGAGCGCATCGGTGGGCAGAGCCAGCGGTTCTGCCTGCAGTGGCGCTGGAGTGAGCTCCACATCCAAATAGCTGAAGTGCTGGTGATGGGCGCGGTTGAGACGAATCGCTTTGAAGCGGGTTTTGCTCAAGACGGCGACCGCATTTCCGGCGGCGTCATACAGCTCGAAATCGGCAGTGAAGGAGTGCGGCGCACGCTTGCCCATCACGGCGCGGGCGATGACCGGCATGCCCGTCTGGGTGTTGACTTGAATGCGCCCTACGCGCACCGGAACAAAGGCAAGCTGGGAAGCAAACTCGCTGTGCTGGGCCAGCAGCGGGATAAACATTTGGAAAGCGCTATCCAGAATGCCGGGGTGCACGTGCAGCGTGCTGAGCTGCGCCTGGACTTCATCCGAGAGGGCGATTTCGCCAATTACCGCATCGCCTTCAATCCAGCCGTGGGAAATCGCCTGGAAAGCAGGGCCATAGTGCAGGCCAATGCGCTCGGCCATTTCCAGGTGGTCTGCCAGCGTGTAGTCCGGTGCACGGGTGGGTAGCGCAGGGGCTTTGCGATTGAGCAAAAAGCCACGGCTTTCACGCATGGTGCGCGCCACGGCATTCAACTGCCACTCAACCCCGGTGGCTGGCTCGCGGGAGTGGATCTCCAGGCGGCCATCTTCCGGCAAGTAGGCCAACCGCATGGTGCGACCATGGGGGCCATCCAGCAGCAGCGGGGCGCGGATTTCCAGCTCTTCGATATCCAGTAGTGGGGAGTCTTTTAGCTGCAGTGCCGCCGCTAACGTTAGCTCCACAAAACCTGCACCGGGGAATACCGCGCCTTCACCCACCACGTGGTCAGCCAGCCAGAGCTGGCGCTGGGTGTCGAGTTGGCTCTCCCAGGTGTGTTCGTGCTGGGCTAACGGGTAACCCAGCAGCGGATGCTGGTAGTAGCGAGAAAGCAGGCCTTGGCTGTCACTGGTGCTGTGTACCCAGTGGTGGCTACGCTGCCAGGCATAGCGGGGTAACGGTACGCGCTGGCCTGCCACAGGGAAGTAGCGGCTGCCCATGGCAAGACCGCTTAACAGCACTTGACTCAAGCAGCGCTGCAAACCCTCAAGGCCCGGCTTATGGCGCTCGATGGTGCCAAACACCAGCCCAGGGCGCTCCAACTGGCGGAGTGACTCATTGAGGTAACGGCGCAGTATGGGGTGGGCACCAATCTCTACAAATACGTTATGGCCTTGCTCCATCAGCGCGCTGGCGGCGGCTTCAAACAGCACCGGCTCACGAATATTTTTCCACCAGTAGGTGGCATCCAACTCAAGACCGTCACTTAGCGCGCCGGTCACGGTGGAGTAGTAGGGGATCTGCGTGGGCCGTGGGGTAATGTCTGCCAGCGCGTCAATAACCCCGGCTTCAATGCTGTCCATCGCAGGGCTGTGGAAGGCGTAGTCCAGAGGGAGACGCTTCGCAAAGATATCCTGCTCGCTTAGAGCGGCTTCCAGGGCGCCGAGCTGTTGGCTGTCGCCTGCTAGCGTAATACCTTTCGGGCTGTTAATGCCGGCCAGACAAACCTGACTGAACTCGGGCTTATCGAGCCACGCGGCGATGTCGTCGGCGCTCATGGCCACGGCGGTCATTTCGCCTTGGCCACGGGTTTGGCCCTGGTAGTCGCTGCGGTAGTAAATCACTTTCACCGCATCTTCCAGGCTCAATGCGCCGCTGGCCCAGGCGGCGGCTACTTCACCGACGCTGTGGCCGAATACCGCCGTGGGTGTGATGCCTTGTTCGTAAAGCCACTCGGTTAAGGCTACTTGCAGGGCAAACAGCGCCGGCTGGGCAATCTCGGTTAAGCCGAAGCGGTTCTCCTCACGTTGACCATTACGACCTTCGAGCTCGGCACGCAGTGAGAAATCACCGTACTGCTGAAAGAGGGCGTCAACGCGGTCGATGGCCTCAGCGAAAATCGGCGATTCGGCGAGCAGGTCGTGCCCCATGGTCTCCCACTGGCAGCCGTTGCCGTCGTAAACGAACACCGGGCCTACCGCGTTGGGTAGGCGCTCCAGCGTAATAACGCTATTGGCTTCACCGGCGGCAAACTCGCTGAGTTGCGCAGCGGCTTCTTCCGCCGTTTGGGCGTACAGCAGCGCTCCATGGCTATGCTGGTCGCGGTGGTTGAACAGCGTATAGGCGATATCGTAAAAGCTGGCGCTGTCGTTTTCGCGTAAGTCGTTTTCACGCAGAAAGTTAGCCAGGGCTTCAGCGCTTTGGCTAAGCGCGGCTTCACTGCGGGCGCTAAGGCGAAGGGGTAGCGGTGTATCCGGCGTTTGTGGTTCGGGGTTTGTCCGCTCGGGCGGGCTTTCCAAAATAACGTGGGCGTTGGCGCCGCCAAAACCGAAGGAGTTCACGCCAATGACCAGGCGGCCCTGCTTCTTAAGCGACTGAGCCTTGGTAACCACCGAGATATTCCACTCATCAAACTTGATGCGCGGATTGAGTTTACGTATGCCAATGGTGGCGGGGACTTCGCGATGCTGAATGCTGTAGAGCGCCTTGGCCAGACCCGCCACGCCGGAGGCGGTTTCCAGGTGGCCCAGGTTGCTCTTTACCGAGCCAATCAGCAGCGGCGTTTTACGCTGCTGACCGAGTGCTTCACCAATTGCGCGGGTCTCGATCGGGTCGCCAACGGCGGTACCGGTGCCGTGGGCTTCCAGGTAGTCGATTTCATCCGGCGAGATGCCTGCCTGCTGGTAGGCGCGCTTCATTAAGTCAATTTGGGCGTTGGGGTTAGGCACCGTTAGGCCGGATTTATGGCCATCGGTGTTGACCGCAGAGCCTGCCACTACGGCAATAATGTTGTCGCCGTCGGCTACCGCTTGGTCATACTCCTTGAGTAGGAAAAGGCCTGCCCCTTCCGAGCGCACATAGCCGTTGCCCGCTTCATCGAATACCTGACAGCGGCCAGTGGGTGAGAGCATGCTGGCTTTGGAGAAGATGATAAAGCCATAGGGGTGGAGGTGCAGGCTAATACCGCCCGCCAGCGCCATTGTGGTTTCGCCACTGCGAATCGATTGGCAGGCCTGGTGAAAGGCTACCATTGAGGACGAGCAGGCGGTGTCCAGCGACATGCTGGGGCCATGCAGGTCAAATACGTACGACAACCGGTTAGAGGCAATACTGGAGGTGTTGCCGGTAGCGGTGGAGGCGTCAATCGCCGCCATGTCGTCTGCGATGCGATACGAGTAGTCGAGACTGGCAACGCCTAAAAATACCCCACACTGGCTGCCGCGCAGGGAGCTTGGCTGAATGCTGGCGTTTTCCATGGCTTCCCAGGCGAGTTCCAGGAGCATGCGCTGCTGGGGATCCATGTTGGCTGCTTCGCGGGGGGAAATACCAAAAAACTCAGCGTCGAACCCACTGATATCGCCCAGGCTGCCAGCGGCAAAGGTCACGCTGGTGCCGGGGTGGCGCTTATCCGGGTGTAAAAAGACGTCGTGGCTCCAGCGATCGGCGGCCACTTCGGTAACTAAATCTTTTTCGGCTTGCAGGTCCTGCCAGAACGTTTCAGGGGTGGTGCCGGGGAAACGATGGGCGGCGCCGATAATGGCAACGCGTTTAGTCATTCTTGCTCCTGAGGTTCTGGTTCTGCCTTGATCACATCGTTACTTATATCGTGTCCAAACACCTGTTTAAATAACTGGACACCAAGTTCGTTTGCGGCTAATTCGAGTGGCTCATTAGTCGTTTCCCAATGCGCCGTTGCCAACCGCTCGCTTGCTGCTTTCCAATCCGCTGATGACCATACCATGTAGGGGGTGCGGCTATCTGGAGGCGTAAAGTGCGCATACGCCTCAGGCAGAATCGGCACATGATCCCCATACCAGCCTAGCAGCCCTGGTCGCTTTGCAGTATTTAGCGAATTTTTAACGCTGGCTAGCATCTTGTCGGATTCACTTAAATGGTGCAAATAGACCGCCAAATCACGCAAATGATCGGGCAGCGGCCATGGCGCGTTGGGCAGCGTAGTGGCTAGCGTCGCCCGATTGGGGGCTTCTAAATGGAGCGGGCCGTGATTCTCCATGGTGATAACAAACACAAATAGCGGTCTATTATCGTCATCTTCAAGCAGCCGTCCAATCTTTCGTGCAACCGCCTGGTCACTAACGTACTGGCCACTTTTGTCGCTGCTCTTGAAGGCATTGATATCTATAAAGTGATCGAAGCCTAATTGGGGCATCACTTTGTGGCGAAAATAGAAGCTTGCCAGATAGGGGTGCACGCACACCGTGCGGTAGCCCGCTGCTTTTAACGCACTCGCTAAACTGGGCATTGGGTGGCGAGCAAGCGTGCGGTAAGGGTTGAACTGGCGCGCGCCCCACTGACTGGGGGCAGTGCCGGTTAACAGGGCACACTCGGTGCGCACTGTATTGGCGCCCCAGGCGGGTACGCTTAACGCGCCGTGCAGGCTGGCACTTGCGCGAGTGGCATCAAAGTGGGGGAGCAGGTCGCTGTGAACTTCTGCACACCAGGGGCGCGGGTCGAAAAACGATTCGCTCTGCACCAGCACTATATTGGGGAGTAGCTGCTCGCTTTGATGCGCGCTCGCCACCGCCGTTAAAGCGTGAAAGGGGGATTGCTCCGGCGCAGGCACGGGTGAGCGCATCAGCGCGACACCGTAAGCCCACAGGCTGGCGAATAGCCCCAAGCGGTATAGGTCGTCTGCGGGGCGTAAGGTAATGGCGGGGAGCCTGCTCACGCTCAATACCAGTAGAAAAGCGCCTGCCGCTATTAACCCCAACGCATTGGTTAAAAAACGGCTGGCACCCTCGCTGGTTACCAGTGAGCCTTCCCAGTAAAAGAAGCCGCCAATCGCTACCGCAGCGGCGCTGCTGGCGGCAATCGCCAAGCCAACCCCGAAGAAAGGCACGTAGAGGCGCGGGTGGAGAATGGCGTCCCAAAAGTATTCAAAGTCGTGGCAGATAAACGGCTCGTTGAGCGTATGGGATTTAGCATTGCTCGACTGCACGACGACCAGTTGCAGTGAGAGAAACACCATCAACGCAAACCACGGGCGCTGGAGTAGCAGCACCAGCACTCCGAAAAGCAGTAGCCATGTGCCAAGGTGGACACTATTGGCGGCTGCTCCGCGCTGCCAAAAAGGGCGCGGCCGCGGGCTGAGCAGGGCTTCAAACGCGCCGCTTATCAACAGCCCCAATAGCAGCGGCCCTATCAGCGCGCTAATCATGGGGCGTGTCTCCCGGGTGATTAAAGCCCAGGCGTTTGATCAGCCACTGAGAGACTCCTGCGGGCAGAACCGCCAGCCACCAGGTGCCAAAATTAAGCGGGAAGGGGAAGCTGATGCGTGCGCGGTTTGCAGTGATACCGCGCTTAATGACCTTGGCAGCACGCTCGGGGGGCCACTCCCAGGGTTTGGGGCCAGGCATGGCTTCACACATCGGTGAGGTGACATAGCCGGGCATGACCACCGTTACGCCGATACCGTGAGGCGCGAGCAGCCCACGTAGCCCTTCGCCATAGGCCTTGATACCCGCTTTGCTGGCGCTATAGCTGGGTGTAGTGGGTAAGCCGTGCCATGCTGCCAGGGAGCTGATCAGCACGAGCTGACCGCTGCCGCGGGCCTGCATGACAGGCACCAGGTGCTGCACCATGGCGATAGGGGTTTTCAGGTTAATATCCAGCAGCCCCTGTACGTCCTCCCAGGGCTCTAGGAGAGCTGGCCCTTGGGGGTGGGTATTCTTGCCCGCGTTGGCAATCACGATATCCGGTACTTGTTGGGCGCAGAGTTCGGACAGCCAACCTTGCAGGGCGTGATCATCGGTTAGATCGACCGTGGATAGGGTGACTTGAGCGCCTTGCAGGCGGCAAGTGCTGGCAATTGCCTCTAGCTTCTCCTGCTGCCGACCGTGCAGCACCAGGTGGGTGCCGGTGGCGGCATAGGCGTTGGCCAGAGCGCCCCCAATTGCACCAGTGGCACCGGTGATCAGCACGCAGCGGTTATTAGGCGGCTGTTTCGTCGTCGCTTGCTCAGTAGCGGTCACGGGTTCTGTTATAGAGTCAGTCACAGCAGCTTCTCCAGCGGCGACGGACAGGCTTCGAGTATGCGGGCGGCGTTATCCACGGCTAAGTCGATGCCGGGCTGGCAGTAGTAGCCACCGTTAACCTGAACGGCGTGCATGACGGTCTTGTGAAAATAGCCAAAAAGCTCGTCGTTGGGCGGCTGCGGCTGCTGCCAAAAATCCGCCAGCTCGCCTTGATAGGTCAGTCCATCTAAATTGTAGATCGGATCGCTCAGCGCATAGGTGGGACAGTTCTTCTCTAGCGATACGATGCCCACTGTGCTGTTAACGGTCACATTGCCCCTGGCGTGTTTGAGCAGGGCGTTGAGATCCCCCGACTCCAGGTAAACGATGCGCCCTTGCAGGCCATGACGCTCTTCAAGCTGTTTGATGATCTTGGGGTAATTGACCAGGCCCATATCCAAAGGGTGGTTCTTGATGCACAGCTGCGTCTCGCTGGGTGCATGTTTAGCGAACGATGCCATCACATCGTCCATCACTTCCTGCATACTGGCGTAGGGGGAGTGATCGCGAATTTGCGCATCGCTATTTAACTGCAGCGGCAGCATAAAATAGGGAAGACCGCTTTCGATTAGCGCTTTGATGCGCGCCGCATCGCGCTTTTTCCAAACCGCTTTTAGCTGTGCAAACCGCTTGATGTAGCCTGCGTACTCAACCGGAGCGGTGATTGGCGCGTGATTGCGGTAGTGCGGCGCGACCAGCGGATTGGCCAGCCCGGCCAAGTGGTAGCCCACATCGTGCATGGCGCGAATTTTAAAAGATGAGCGAAAGCGCACCGGTGCGGGTGGCTCGGGCAGTGCTTTGCCCGTCTCATAAAACCAATTGGGATCGCGGGGCAGCAGCGAGTGGCCGTTAACCCCTTCGCGCTCCAGTGTGATCCAGAAAGGGCGAAAGTAGCCCTCTTCAAACACATGGGTGCGTACGCCTGCGGCGGCGGCATTATCGACTGCGGGGCGGTGGATAGGGCGACGATCACCGAACACTACCTGGTCGGTGATGGCGTACTGCTCCCAGAGTGATTTGATATAGCCGGGTAATTCCGCGGTTGGGCCGCGATACAGGTGGCTTTCGCTGTGGGTACGCTGCCAATAGGCGATATCGCCCGCATTAAAGTTGACCTTAACGACTCGGTGCCCATCGTTAACCAAGCGCTTGGCCAAGCGCTGGTAAAAGGGTGAGCAAACGCCCTGCAAAAATAAGAATGCACGCTTCTGATGCTTCAACTCAATGCCTTCCGATCAACAAGTTACGATAACAGCGGTAGAGATGCTGTTTCCATGTAAGGATGTTTTTTTGGGTTTTTGCCTGTTCCAACAGGCTGACGACGGTTTCAGCATTGCATAGCTGGCGGGTCGTTGGGTCTACATAGCCGGGGTAGAGAATCAGTGTCCCGGCAACCAGCGCATCCAGCGAGAGTGAGCGCGTACGGCGTGGGCAGCTAAGCGCATCCTGCGTTAGGCCCCAGCCAGCATAAAATGGTAGCCCGTAGGTGCTGACTTCTCGCTGGCGCAAAAGTGCTTCAAATCCGGTCAAGGAGCTCATCGTATGCACTGCATCGACGCGCTCTAACAGGGTGGCGATGTCGATGTCGCTGGCATCTAGATCATACAGGCGTTTGGCACTGGTATCGAGTGCCCCGATACGCGCACCGCTCAATACATCTGGGTGCGCTTTGTAAACGATGTAGGCATCCGGATGGGCGCTACGTACAGCGTTCAATAGCCCGCTATTGGTATTAATGTGCGGCGAGCCGGTGGCAATGGATGCGTCGCTCTCGACTTGGCCGGGCACTAATATGGTGTAACGATCCTGGGGCAGCTCGACCTCTGACTGGCCGCGCACATTGTATTTGGATAGCTTGAGCGCCACCAGCCTTTCACGTAAATGCCGGGCGCGTAGCAGCAGGTCGTCACTAAAGTGGCTGCTATTGAGCAGTTCTTCCAAGTCGCTGGGCTGGCTGGGGTCGTAATAGATGCCTCGGGAATCAATCACCAGTGACAATGGTTGAGTGAGATCGACACCCAGCCCCACCGAGCGAATAAAGCCATCTTCCATGCGCCATACATCGGCCATGTGCTGCGCGTGCTGGCGTTTAAAGTCAGCATCAATGCGGCTTGACCACACCAGCTGCCGTTCGTCGGGCTGTTTGTTGGCTGCCAGTTCGGCCTGAAAATTCACCTTGGCAGCGGGGCCTAAAAAATCGCCAATAAAGCGCCGTTTCCATGAGGAGAAACCACACGCCCGCCAGCGGCCCTGGTAGCGCTCCTGCTGGCGCTTTTGGTCGGCGATTAAGGCAATCGTCTCTTCCAGCGTGGCGGACTGGCGGGTGTAAGGGTTGGCGTAGCGGCAGTAGCGTAGATAGGCGGCAGCAAACAGCTCAACTAATGTGCGTGTAACGCGACGGCGGGGGCAGGGCAACTGGTCATGGGTAAGTCCCCAGCCCGCGTAAAACGGAATGCCGAAGCAGTGTACCTGCTTACCGGCAAGCAGGGCCTCAAAGCCAAGCTGGCTGGTGACCACATAGACGTGGTCGACCTGATCAAATAATGCCCAGGGGTTAAGGTCTTCGCCGATTACCTGGCAGCGTGGGTGAGCCGCGGCGTTTAGCAGGTGGCCCTGTTTTTTCCCGGCGATGACATCCGGATGGATCTTGACCAGAATTTCGCTGTCCGGGTGCTCTGCTAACGCGGCCTCGAGCATTTGATCGAAGCTACTACCGCTGGCGCCACCGTAGTGAATAGAGGCGTCCCCGGCGGTTTGGTCAACCACCAGCACGCGCCCACGGCTGTTACTGTTAATCGGTTTGTCGGGGGCGTGGTTATATTTGGAGAGCCGGTAGTGGGCAATCAGCGCCATACAGCACTCTGCCTGGGCTAACTCCTCAGCGTCAAATGTGGCCGTATTTAGCCAGTTTTCTAAATCAGAAGGTCGCGATGCATCGTAATAAATACCGGTCTCATCGACCACCAGACTGTGCGGCTGAAAGCCGTTTACGCCTAACCCTAACGAACGTATAAAGCCATCTTCCAAGGCGATGTAAGCGAGTTGTCGACGCTGGGCATACCGCCTGGTGCGGACGCTGGTGGGCTTTAACCCCCAGCCAATCACCGCGTCGGGTTGGGGCTTTAGTGCACTTATTCTGATGAATTGGTCAAATTCGGACAGCAGCGCAGGCAGGGCAGCCAGCTTGCCAATACCTGAAGATGTGTAGCCTGCTGTTCGTTTCGCCATAAATAAGGTCGTGGTGAGGAATCAGGATAAGGTGTAGGCGGGCGAACATACGTGATTTGTAGGGGGTTATCAATTCAGGTTTTGTGAGTGTTCACTATTTTGTCTACCCCCGGCAATCATTTGCATGTTAATAAAATTGCCTCAAGTTTGGTTTGTTCAACGCGAATAGTTGCTACTTTTTTGGTAAGTTTGTCTGTTGCCTGTATCGTTGATACTGCTCTGCTGAACCTGGAGTGAAGTAAAGGATGCATAAAAAGGATAATCGGTGCGCTTTGCCCATCTGCTAAAAAAGCTATTTTCTTTCAGTTCGTTAAAGAGCCGGCTTCTGCTGGGGCTCTCCTTTACCTTGTTGTTGCTGATCGCGTTGGTGCTGGGCATGGCGTGGCAAATTGGTAAGACCATGGTGCAGGAAACGAATATGTCGCACCTGCGTTATGAAGCCACCTTGCTCGCTGATGAGGTCACTCAGCAAATCGATATGCGCTTTCAGGCGTTAGAGCGATTAAGCGAAATGATAGGCCCCACTGATGATGCGAGCTGGATCAGCCACCAACTGCGGCAGAACGATAGCCTAATGGCATGGTTCGAGGGAATTGTGGTGGCCAACCGCGATGGAAGGATTATTGCTGACTGGCCCGCTATCGTTGGCAGGGTGGGGCTCGAAACCGCTGAGCTTGAGTATTTTCGTATGCTGCGCGGTATTCGCCGCCCCTATGTTAGTGAACCTTTCGTAGGCCGGGCGAGCGGCATGCCAATGGTGGTAGTGGGGGTACCGCGTTTCACCGAGCAAGGCGATTTCGATGGCTTTATTGGGGGGATTCTTAGCCTGGATTCTGGGGGGATATTTAGCCGTTTAGCCAAAGTGCGTTTGGGTGAAAAAGGCTATGCAGGCGTTGCTACCTCCTCTGGGAAAGTTTTATACCACCCGAATAGTTCCTTTATTAATGCTTCTGTGCCCAGCAAGGAGTTTAACCCCTGGTTGGACTTGGCGCTGGATGGCTGGGAGGGGGATGCCGTAGGGCAGCTAGTGCAAGGGGAAATGGCGCTTCAATCCTACGCACAGGTCTGGTCTGCCGGTTGGGTCGTTGGTCTTTACTTGCCCATCTCTCAAGCGCAACTTCCGTTAGCAGATTTTATTAGGCAGCTATGGTGGACATGGGTGGTGCTGGTTTTACTCATTTTCCCGCTGCTTTTGTGGATGCTGGGTCGCGTGCTTTCGCCCTTGAGGCATTTGGAAAAACAGATTGGTGAAGTGGGGTTAGGGCATCGTGAGAGCGTCAGTCTGGCGACCAGGATGCAAGAGTTGCAGCAGGTGGCGGGCACCTTTAACCGTGTAGAAGATGAACGGCAACTGCTGCTAGGCAATCTTCAAGAGCGCGAGGCGTTTCTTGACTCGGTGCTCAATGCGGCGCCTCAGGGTATGTTTGTCGCCAATATTAAGGGCGACATTACCTATATGAACCCCGCGCTACTGGAGATGCTGGGCATATCCACTGACGTGCCCATGAAAACATGGCTTGAGCAGATTCATACAGACGATATCGACGGTGCGAAGGATATGTGGCTGCACAGTCTGCAAACCGGTAGCGATTTTGTCCGCCAGTTGCGCTTTTTACGTAGTGATAATGAGCTGCTGTGGCTGGATATTCATGCCCGTGTTGTTATGCTCTCCCAGGATGGGCATACCCTCGGTTTAGTGGGGGTCGTCAAAGATATTACCGAGCGCCGTCAGCAGGAAGCCATTCAGCGCTGGGAGGCGGAGCACGACCCATTAACCGGCCTGTTGAATCGCCGAGGCTTCGAGCGCCGCCTGGAAGAGGCGTTTGCCGACTTCCAAAAAACCAGCACCCCTTCAGCCCTTTTGCTGTTTGATTTGGATCACTTCAAACCCATCAATGACGAAGGTGGCCACGCGTTAGGCGACGAAATGTTGCGCCGTATCGCCCAGGTGGTTGCTTGGGAAGTGCGCCGTAGTGACCATGTGGCGCGCCAGGGGGGCGACGAGTTTGGCGTGCTGCTGCCCAGTTGTACGTTGGCTCAGGCAAGGAGAATTGCTGAGTCACTGCGTCAATCTGTCAGTGAAATCTCCGTTACCCATGCAGGCAAAGAGTACAGGGTCACCTTAAGTATTGGTGTGACTACCTTTGATGAGACTGATACCAGCATGGAGGATGTTTTAGCGCGAGCCGATGCCGGTAGTTACAAAGCCAAGGAGCACGGGCGTGATGGGGTGGTGGTTAATATGCCCAACGATGATGTCATGGAGCTCTTTGATCAGCTCAAGTAACCTCTGGTAAGCGTGCGTTCTGTGCGACACATCAGACGCCGCTTGCCAGTCGACAAACGTTGCCCGGCAGTACAGTATAAGCAGGCGCTAAATTTAAGGCTGACCGAGATACTGTTGTGAACCTATTTGAACTGTTTGCCCGCACGCTTGATGTCACGCTGCCTGTCTTCGCGATGGTATTTGTTGGCCTGGGGCTCAAGCGCTTGAAATGGATCGATAGCGCTTTTGTCTCGACCGCCTCGGCGCTGGTATTTAAAGCAACGCTCCCCACCTTGATTTTCCTCAGTTTGATAAAAGCCGACTTAAGCGTTGCTCTGGACGTTTCGCTGATGGTGTTTTTTGCGGTGGCAACCCTCGGCCAGTTTTTGCTCAGCTGGGCATGGGCGCACTACCGTGTGGCCCGCCAGGATCGCGGTATTTACGTTCAAGGTGCGTTTCGCGGTAACTGTGGGGTGGTGGGCTTAGCACTGGCGGCGGGGATGTACGGTAATTATGGCCTATCAGCGGGTAGCCTTCTGCTGGGTGTGGTGATTGTGATGTACAACGCGCTTTCGGTTGTTGTACTGGCATTTTACCAACCTGGTCAATCGACTGATTGGCGCAGCCTGCTCAAACATGTGGCCACCAACCCGCTGATCATCTCAGTGTTTGCGGCACTACCTTTTACCGCACTTTCGATCCCTCTGCCCTCCTGGGTGATCACCTCCGGCGACTATTTTGCCTCGTTAACACTGCCACTGGCGCTGATTTGTATTGGCGCGACGCTCTCCGTTTCGAGCATGCGCGACAGCAGCCAAGTGGCACTCGGCGCTAGCCTGATGAAGATGGTCACGCTCCCAATACTCTCCACGTTCGCGGCCTGGATGATGGGCTTTTCAGGCGAGCAGTTGGGCCTGTTGTTCCTATTCTTCGCCAGCCCCACCGCCGCCGCCAGCTTTGTGATGGTGAAGGCGATAGGCGGCAATGTGCCACTAGCCGCCAATATCATCGCCATCACCACACTGATGGCGAGCATTACCGTTACGCTAGGCATCTTCGCGCTGCGTTTGCTCGGCTGGATATAGCACGAATAGCTCTGCTAAATAGCCCAACGCGGTTGGCCCTACCTAAGTCGACGCGTTATACTACGCGCCCGCTAGTTAAGACCACGTTTGTCCCTGTAGCTCAGTAGGATAGAGCAGCCGCCTCCTAAGCGGCAGGTCGCAGGTTCGACTCCTGCCAGGGACGCCAGCGGCCATTCTTGAGACGTCCTGAGAAGGCCTAAAAAAGAGTACAATACTCTGAAATACATGGTTTTTTAGCTCATCAATGTTCCTCGCTGTTCCTTCCATATCCCGCTGCTAAGTGGTATACATTCCGGTATATGCCTCCATGGCACTAACCGCTCGACAGATAAACTCAACCAAACCAAGCACGAAAATTTTAGCCCTCAACGATGGCCAAGGATTAGGACTTATAATCTGCCCAATGCAGCCAACCCCGGCACCGCTGCGCGCTGCTTTCGCGGGTGCGCCTTAGGCTTACCACGCGCTACGAGAACCCATCGTTCCAGCTTCGTGCACATACCGTAGCGCGTGGTAACGAGAACGCGAGTTCAGCGAGCGTTTGAGGCACCCGCGGGAGGCGTCGGCACGACGCCCAGTGGCGCCCGACCAAACTTGTAAGCATGCAAGGTGAACCTCGACTATCCTTGAGTCATTTACTGCTTGTTACCCGGGATACTTGGCGGAACAGTGCCTGGAGCCCATTCCGACTGCGGGAGGCTCTCAACATGGAGTTTAAGGATTATTATCAGATGCTCGGCGTGGAGAAGTCCGCAACGTCCGAGGAGATTAAAAAAGCCTACCGCAAGCTGGCTCGTAAGTTTCATCCCGATGTGAGCAAAGAGCCGGATGCCGAGCAGCGCATGCAGGAAATCAATGAGGCCAAGGCAGTGCTGTCTGATCCCGAGAAGCGTCTTGCCTATGACCAACTGGCTGAGCAGTATCACTCTGGCCAGGATTTCCATCCCCCTCCGGACTGGGATGCAGGTTTTGAGTTCAGCGGGCGTGGCTTCGAGGAGGCTGACCTCGGTGAATTCAGTGATTTCTTTGCGAATATTTTCGGCCATGCGCGCCGCCCAAGAAGAGGCGCCGGCGGCTATCAAATGCGTGGCGAAGATCGTCACGCCAAGGTAGTTATTGATCTCGAAGATGCCTACCTCGGTGCTACCCGGCCGATCACGTTGCTTGTGCCACAGGCCGATGCCCAAGCTCGCGTCAGTTCTAAAGAACATACCCTCAACGTGCGCATACCCAAAGGCGTTAAAGCGGGCCAGCATATCCGTCTTACGGGGCAGGGCGGCCCCGGTGTCGGCGGGGGCTCTCCGGGGGATCTGTTCCTTGAGATCCACTTTACCCCCAACTCGCTTTACCGTGTTGAAGGGCGTGATGTGCATCAGACGGTACCGGTCACGCCCTGGGAGGCTGCGTTAGGTGCCAGCATTGAAATCCCCACCCCTTCCGGGGGTGTGAAACTAAAGGTGCCTCCTGGCTCTCAAACAGGGCGCCGGTTGCGCTTGAAGGGGCGTGGTATTCCTGGGCCTGAGCCGGGCGATCTATATGTGGAATTAGAGGTCGTACTGCCCCCAGCCGATAGCCATAAGGCACGGAAACTCTACGAAACCATGGCGCGGGAAATGTCTTTTGATCCGCGCCAACGTAAGGGAGGCTAAGCCATGGTACAGCGAGCTACTATTAGCGGTGATCTAATTGATGAGGCGACCCTGACACTTGATGAGTTGGCGCGTGCCTGCTCAGTTGAAACCGACTGGGTCATCGAGCGTATTGAGCGTGGCTTACTGGCTGATGGTTCGCCTTTTGTGGCGAGCTGGCGTTTCACCAGCTTTGATTTGATCCGTGCCCGGCGTATGCATCAGTTGGAACGCGATTTTGAGGCCGTGCCCGAACTTGCCGCACTAACGGCCGACCTAATTGAGGAAAACCAGCGACTTAAAGATCGATTGCGCGCTGCTGGGCTGTGAGGAAATCCTGCCCGATAGGGTGGCCAGTGGTGTCGCCTGTATTAATTAGTGCTTTTGTTTATGCGCAAATGCAATATTAGCATTAATACGATATCTTAATTTTGGTGAAAGCACACAATAAATAAATTAATGGTGATGGTTGGGTTTTTTTAATTAGTTTTTTGTATATTTTTAACCGCGATATAAAAGTTGACCTATGTCATAGAAAGCTGGCTTTGTTTCACTCTAGTATGCACCCGTGGGTACCAATTTCCCTCTTTTTTATTGCCCAAAGGTCGTGATCATGAATAATTTAGCAGCTCTTTCTCTTCTGCCTCAAGAGCAGTTAAACTTAGCCTATTATAATGAAGCTAGTGAGCTAAACCGCTATAAATGGCTAGCCCTTACTTTTCTACCTTTTGATTCATCGGTTAGTCGCTTGATGAATGCGATTAGCATGGAGTGTGTGCACCGCCTTTGTAATTTACAGGAGGTGGCTAGGAAAATGGATCTCTGCGCTTGCGTTAATGCTGAGGGATTAGGAAAAAAACCTTTGCTCAATATAAAAGAGCAGCACTTTTTTGTAGTGAATGATCAAGTGGGAGACCAAATTCTCGCTAAAGCTGAAGAGGCTGCTAAAAATTCGTGCACGTTTTTTGGCTGGTTGCTAGAGACCAATGCCACTCCTGAGTTACATAATACTTTATTCGAATTTGTAACACAGAAAAATAATGAGTTTCGCGTCATACAGGAGTGTCGCGAACAACGTTCTATAGGTTTTTATAAGTAGCTTGTGGTAGTCAAAGCTGAAATAGAGTGTTGTATATATGTACTCATATCAGTGAGGTGTGTTCATGCTTTCTTCAGTATGTAATAAACCGGATTTTTTTAGCTGTTTTGATTGCGATTTTAATTCAGTGGCTAAAAGCCTTTGGGAGTGTTTCCCTAAAGAGATGATGATCGTACGTGTTACTGAACGAAATCACTATATCATTGAAGAGATTAAGCATCTGCAACCTGCTGGATTTAGCAACCATCTAATAAGTATGGGTAAACCTTTCAGAAATCTACTTCCACCACCCCTAGCCGAGGAGTTGATTGTAAACTGCACACGCTGTGTTAAAGAGGGAGTGCCTGTTAATTTTGAAGTGGCGGGTGGTTGCTTCAATACAGGGTGTGACCAGCACAGCTTTAAGCTTCTTCTATTTCCTATCATGCACCAACCAGGGGTAGTGTCGCATCTACTCTGTATCGTCTTGAACTCAGATATGACCAGCATGACGCAGGTTGCAGCATACTCCGAGCAAGAAGTGGAGCGCCGGGTTATAGAGCGTACCGCTGAGTTGGTAGCTACCAATTTGCACCTGACCTACCTGGCTACCCATGATGGCCTCACTGAAACGTATAATCGACGCCATCTCCTTGATTTGGCAAACACTGAGTTCAAGCGGGCTGCTCGTTATGGCTTATCGCTCTGTGTGATGATGTTGGATATTGACCACTTCAAGACTATCAATGATGAGCAGGGACACGCGGCGGGTGATCATATGCTGAAAACTCTTGCCCATGCGATGCGTTCCACGGTGCGCGATTGGGATTTGGTGGGTCGTTACGGTGGGGACGAATTTATCATCATATTACCTGAAACCGATATCCAAGGCGCCCAGGTGATAGCAGAGCGACTGAGTAACACGCTGCAGGGTGCCAGGCTATATGTCAGCATTGGCATCGCCACGCTTGAACTGAATGATCGCTGCATTGATGATTTGATCAACCGTGCCGATCACTTGCTACTGAATGCCAAGCGAAACGGCCGCAACCGTATTGAATGTACTTCTTATGCGCTCACAGCCTAATGAGTACTGAATTAATAGCGCATCACTTTATGGAGTGGCGCACTCGTTGCAACGCGTCGCGTAAGGTAAGGCCTGGAGGCGGTGAATGTCTATTACTTCGCCACACACCTCACAGCGCTCTCCCACGTGGGCGTCAATACGAGAGATGGCTTTTTCAATTTGGGTAAGCTCAGCATGTGCTTCATTGTCCAAAAGGTCGACGATATCATCACTCTGAATTTGAGGCGCCTGTTCTTCCAAATCTTTATCTAAGGCGCCACTTCGCTGGTGCTGATGTGCTTCGTAGCGTTGTATACGTTCGAGCGTTTCTATCCGGAGTTCTACAAGCGCTCTTCTTCTTTCATTTGTAATCATGGTACACCCTTAGTGCTTAATAAAAAGTAAAGAAAGCTTCACTTTATTTGGTGTCATTGTCTCATGTTCAGTTATTTGGCCAGAAATTATTTTAATGAAAAATTAGCTTTGGTAGTTTTTGAAACTCGTGAGTGCCTTTAGTTAGAGCGCTAAAGATCTTCAAGCTCTTGCGCGTCACGAACCATGCGCATTGCTTCATGCTGTTCAAGAGTGAGGAGATTGTTCAGTAGCTCATTTGCAACTACTGTCTCTGCACGTAGCGCCAAATAGCGATAAAGCTCAATGATTTTGTTATGTATGGTTACGATTGAGCGCATGATTTCTGCGAAGGTCATGCTGCTGTAATCTATGTTGTCGAGTGCAATAGCGTGCTTGTCGAAATACTCAACGCACCATGTGTGAATAGCAGCTGACTGAGCGTCTTGCTCACTCAGTGCCAAGACACGGCTCAGCTCTTTTTCATGCAGTGATAGATAATCAAGCAGCATGAGCACTTTTTCATTTTTTGTTGAAAGCGATGCCTTTTCTAAGCTATTAGCTAAGTTAGTGTGTAATAAGCGCGTCATCTTCAACAATTGTTGAACAGTTTCGACTGACATGATTTGTCCAGCTTTGGTTAGAGTTTTGATTTTGTAGGTTTTTCGTGGCCTATGTTTCGCATCAAAGACACTATTAGGATGTTCTCGTTAAACTCAAACACCTTATGCATTCGCCCTATGGTTACGTCAGCTATATCATTCGTTACTTTATACTTGAGTGCGTTCAAGGTTTTTTGAGATGTTTGACTTTAAAGTTGTCATGATAGTCAATTTTTTACACCCAGGACTTAAAGAGAGTATAGACGCTAATAGGCACTTGTCTTACCATTAATCAATGCTTTGATGCTGTAGATCAATGTTTTTGCTGTTAATAAACCGTTACGGCAACAAGTAGTGTCATACAATGATTTAGTCCACGTCATTTCTCGCTAAACGCCAATGTGAGCGTCGATTTTCTTGATTCAGGTGACTTTACAAACGATGTGAGGCGTCCCGAAATCCCACGATGATCGGAGATTTTAGATGTCGATTCGCAATTTAGACGTGCTGTTCTCTCCTGACACAATTGCGCTCATTGGTGCTAGCAACCAGCCTGGATCGGTGGGTGCCGTGTTGGCGCGCAATTTACTCTGTGCTGGTTTTGCCGGGCCGGTACTCACCGTCAACCCTAGTGAGCGTGCCATTCGATCAACCCTGAACTACCACTCTGTTAGTGAGTTACCGCTGACTCCTGATCTGGCAATTATCGCGACCCCGCCGGAGAGCGTGCCGGGCTTGATCAAGGAACTTGGCGAGCGGGGCTGCCGTGCGGCGGTGGTTATCACCGCAGGCTTTGGCGAAGGGGAGCAGGCGGATGGAAAGGCGCTTCAGCAGGCAATGCTCGATGCGGCACGCCCTTATCTAATGCGTATTGTAGGGCCCAACTGTTTGGGTATTTTGGCTCCTCACAAGGGTATCAATGCCAGTTTCGCTCATCTTACCCCTCTGAAGGGCGATATCGCTTTCGTTACCCAGTCGGGGGCTGTGGCAACATCGATCCTCGACTGGGCGTCAGCGCGCGGTATCGGCTTCTCGTATATCATTTCGCTAGGCGCAATGAGCGATGTTGATTTTGGCGATGTGCTCGACTTCCTGGCGCTTGACCCAAAAACGCACTCCATTCTGCTCTACGTCGAGGCCATTTCCGGCGCACGTAAATTCTTGTCGGCTGCACGCATGGCTTCACGAAACAAGCCGGTCGTGGTGGTGAAAGCCGGCCGCAGTGATGCAGGTGCCAAAGCGGCGCTTTCGCATACTGGGGCTCTGGCGGGATCCGATGCTATCTATGACGCTGCCTTTAGGCGTGCGGGAATGCTTCGGGTGAAAACCCTGGATGAGCTATTTCAGGCGGCAGGAACGCTTGCCACGGGCATCCGCGTCCAGGGAGAACGGCTGGCTATATTCACCAACGGTGGCGGGGTCGGTGTGTTAGCCGTGGATGAACTGATCGATGTGGGTGGCCACTTGGCAGAGCTCTCCGAGGCAACCTTGGCGCGTTTGAATGCCGTGTTGCCCAAGGCTTGGTCACACGCCAATCCCGTTGATATTCTCGGCGATGCGTCGGGCCAACGCTATGCAGAGGCGGTTGACGTACTGCTTGATGAACGCGGTGCTGATGCGCTCTTCGTTATTAACTGCCCAGTCGCGGTTACCGACAGCCTGGAGGCTGCTCAATCGTTAATCACGACACTTGAGAAACATCAGCTACCCGTTTTGACCTGTTGGCTCGGCGAAGGCGCGCCCGCAGAAGCCCGACGACTGTTTGCGGAGAAACGTATCCCCTCGTATGGCACGCCGGAGCAGGCGGTTCGTGCCTTTTTGCACCTCTCCAGCTACTGTCGCAATCAGCGAGCCCTTATGGAGACGCCAGCGGCTGTTTCTGATCTTATTACCATCGACATGGCTAGCGCGAACGCGATCATTGATCGTGTAACTGATGAGGGTCGCAGTGTACTGACGGAACCCGAAGCATCAGCTGTCTTGGCTGCCTATGGCATACCTACGGTGCCAGCCATGTTGGCTCGCACGCCGGAGGAGGCCAGTCACGCAGCAGAGCAGCTGGGCTTCCCGGTTGTGCTGAAAATTTTGTCGCGCGATATTTCTCACAAGTCTGATGTCGGGGGCGTGCAGCTAAACTTGGCTTCGGGCGAGGCCGTGTCTCTGGCGGCCGAGAATATGCTTAGGGTCATTCACCAGGAGGCTCCCTCGGCACGGGTCGATGGTTTCAATGTGCAACCGATGATTCGATGTCCAGGGGCGCATGAACTCATTTTAGGCGTCGCTGAAGATCGCGTTTTTGGCCCCGTGATTCTGTTTGGGCAGGGTGGTAAAGCCGTTGAAGTCATTGGTGACCGCGTGGTTGGTTTGCCCCCGCTTAACTCACTGCTGGCTCAAGATATGATCAGCTCGACACGCATATCGCGTCTGTTGAAAGGCTATCGTGATCGTCCGGCCGCTGATTTGGAAGCGATCACGCTCACGCTGATAAAATTGTCACAACTGGCCAGCGACTTGGAGCGCGTAGTCGAACTGGATATCAACCCGCTGTTGGCTGATGCTTCTGGTGTGATGGCTTTGGATGCGCGCATCGTGATTAGGGTCGGTCAGCGACAACGGCTGCCTATGGCCATCCGACCTTATCCCAAGCAGCTCGCCCAAACAATCATGACACGCAGTGGCCAAGCCTATTGCTTGCGCCCCATACGCCCCGAAGATGAATCGGCGCTGGTTCACATGCTGGGCCAGTCTTCTCCCAGTGATGTGCGGTTGCGCTTCTTTGCAGCCATCAGAAAGTTTGACCATGCTTTTGCGGCGCGACTAACTCAGATAGATTACGACCGGGAAATGGCCTTTGTAGCGATACCTTCTGGAAGCGACGAGATTGTGGGGGTAGTGCGCCTGTCTGCCGATCCCGATAAAGAGAAAGCGGAGTTTGCGGTCATGGTGCGTAGTGATTTTAAAGGAACCGGGCTGGGTTATAGCCTTATGCAGCAGATAATTGATTTTGCCCGCATGAACGCGATTAAGCAGATATTTGCGGATGTGCTGCGGGAGAATCACCCAATGCTCAAGATGGTAAAAGAGTTTGGATTTCTGGTGGTGCCAACGGATCATCAGGTGGATAGCGTCACCGTCGTGCTTAATTTGTAATGGAAACTCGTCTCCGAACCGAATGTTATGCGTGGTCAGGCCAGCACAGCTAGGCTTGTTCACTCCTTTTCTTGTCTGGCGGATGGTTAACTCTTTCGCATGGGCAATGGCGATAAATTCACTTCCTTTTTGCAGCTATAGACGCTAATGCATCAGGGTTTACTATGCAGTACTCATGACCACGTGCTGTTAATATTTCTTGCTGCTGAAAGCGACTGATGAGGCGACTTAGCGTCTCTACTGCCATACAGAGATAATCGGCCATTTCTTGTCGCGACATGGCCAGCCTGAAAGAGTAGGGCGAATAGCCCCGAGCAAAAAAATTCCTCGACATCGCAGCAAAAAAAATGGCTAATCTGACGTCTGCAGGCTGGCTAATCATTTGCCACATTCGTGAGTGTTCAATGCTCATGGCCTGACTCAAACAGCGCAGCAATTGCATATGGCTAGTTTGAAGGTTGGGAAACTCTTCAATTCGTCTAAAGGGAATGTGCAGTAAGCCTGATGTTTCAATGGCAATTATGGTGCCTGCATAAAATCCCTCGCCAATAGCATCTAGGCCAATAATTTCGTCAGGTAGAAAAAAGTGTGTGAGCTGCTCATTGTCGCTTTTACACTGAAGCGTTTGTTTTAGCATGCCACACTGCACGATGTATAAGCCTTGGAAAGGATCTCCTTGGTATAAAAGAGTTTTTTTTCTACGCAAGGTTAATATAGATTGAGAAAGTTTTTTCAATTCTTGTACAATTAAAAGAGAGGAATGACCGGAAGTCATACCTTGTTTGATATACGGCTTATCCAAACCAGCTGTCGTTTCCATACGTTTTACCCCAGGTTCTGCAATAAAATTTCAGTGCAAGCTCCGTGAGCCACGAACGTTTTTTAAAAATGGTTTTATTGAAAAGATTATAATTCAAATGGTTATGTGATTTTTGATTTATTTTAGACGTTGGCGAAGTTAAGCGTAGATGATGCTGTTAGTTATGCAATGCGAAAAGGTAGTTATTTTTATATTTGAAGTCTATTTCAGTAATTACTTTTTGTGATGACTTTTAAGTTAAGAAAGAGGGTGAGATGTCATCAATATTAGGTAGCTCCCCGAAGGTGCTTTTTTGCCAGTTTATTCAGTCTTGGCGTTTCGCTGGCGAACTGATGCTCAATTTATCTCGCCGAAAAGAAAACTTTGTTCATGGCTGCTTCACATAGCTCCCCGGTGCATCTTCTAATGGCGGATAGTCGTTTGACCCTAGAGTTGGCATTCTAACCAGAGGCCCGGAGCGTTTCTCAAGCCAGATTTGCCACTCCTCCCACCACGAGCCTAGCTGCATGGTTGTGCTCTCAAGCCAAGTGTCGGGGTTGATATAACTATCGTTTTCATGCGCCACCGTCATTCGGTAGTGCCGGTGAGAGTGCTCAGGAGGGCTAATAATGCCCGCATCATGGCCGCCGCTGCTGCTGCAATAAAAAACTTTGATAAAGCACGTTGTATGGATAGACGCGCCAGCTAGGGTCGCGAAAGCGACGATCCTGAGGTAAGGGGATAATACAAGGGGGGAGCGACGACCCTTTGTCTTTATGGCTCCTTAATAAAAATTGCATCTTGGGTTGGCAAGTAGCAGGTGTTGTCCTGGCACTAGTGTGCTTTGTTCACCAAGGCGAGTAAGATAGCTGTATAGACAAACGGTCTTAATCGAAAAGGAGCTTCATGACGCGTTCTCCCCTCTACCAGCAGATCCGTCAACATCTGTTGGATAAGATTCAGTGTGGAGATTGGCAGCTGAATCATCAGATACCTACGGAAGAGCGGCTGGCGAAAGACTTTGGCGTGAGCCGGATGACGGCTAATAAGGCCATCAGGGATTTGGTGCAGCAAGGGTACCTCGTGCGTCAACCCGGTGTCGGTACCTTCGTTACCGACCGTAAGGTTGAGTCCTCTTTGGTGGAGGTATACAACATTGCCGAAGAAGTACTTTCGCGTGGGCATCGATACAGTAATAAGGTCATCACCCAAGAGGCGATTGAGGCAGATGATGAAGTGGCGCTGCGCTTAGGCGTGAGACTTGGCAGCCGGGTGTTTCATACCCTCTTGGTGCACTATGAGAATGACATTCCGATTCAACTTGAGAACCGTTACGTCAATCCTCGTTGGGTGCCGGATTATTTGGACACCGATTTTTCGCGCCATACACCTAACGAAGTGCTGGTCGCCGCTTGCCCCATAACGGATATGGAGCATATCGTTGAAGCGGTGCTCGTGGATGAGCAAACCGCAAAGTGGCTAAGTATTGATACCCAGACCCCCTGCCTGAGCATGGTGAGGCGTACCTGGTCTGATGAGCATTTGATTAGCTATGCGCGCCTGCTCCACCCTGGCGACCGCTATAAGTTACGCTCCTCCCTGCAACGAAAAACCGCCTAAATCGATGTTAAAAGCTCAGCGAGGTCGGTTCCTTCGACCTCGTGATTTGTCATTAATGCCAGCATTCAACTGATCAGTGACTGAACCAGGTAGCCCGCGGGCACCGCAAGTAGCAAGCTCAATGCAACGCGAATAAACCACACGATGAGCATGCGGCCTACTGAAAACGGAATAGTGGTAGAGAGAATGCAGGGGATGGAAGCAGAAAAGAACAGCACAGCAGAGACTGATACCACGCCTGCCGCGAAACGGGCGACGAATTCGGCCTCGGCCATCAGTAGAGCCGGTAAGAACATTTCTGCCAACCCGGAAGCAGATGCCTGGGCCAGTGCCGCGGCGTCATCTAACCCCCAAATGGCGACAAAGGGGTAAAACAGCCACCCCAGCCATTCAAATAAAGGTGTGTATTTGGCGACGAGCAGCCCGATTAAGCCTACCGACATGATCGACGGCAGGATGCTGATAGCCATTATCAACCCTTCTTTAAAATTGAGCGCTACGCTGCGGTGAAGGCTTGGCGCGTTGGCGGCAACCTCCGTGCCTGCTTGCCAGGCAGTACTTAAGCGCTTCCCCGCGATTGCCTCCGGTTCTCCGTCACGCTTATGGTCATCCATGTTTGCCAGAGGCGGCAGTCGTACCGTGACCGCCGTGACGATGAACGTAATCACCAGGGTGAGCCAGAAGTACAAATTCCAAACGCTCATAAGATCCAGCGTACGCGCCACGATGATCATGAACGTTGCCGACACCGTGGAAAAACCGGTGGCGATGATGGCGGCTTCCCGGGCTGAATACTGTCCCGCTTGATAAACCCGATTGGTAATCAATAGCCCGATCGAGTAACTACCCACAAAAGAAGCAACGGCATCGATTGCCGAGCGCCCAGGCGTTCGCCAAATGGGCCGCATGACCGGCTGAACCAGTACGCCAATCAATTCCAGCAATCCATAGCTGATCAGCAGTGCCAGGAAAATAGCACCAATGGGTACGATTAAACCTACCGGAATCACCAGTTTTTCAAATAAGAAGGGCAGCATATCCGGTTCGTGCAGAAATGCTGGGCCCCAGCCCGTTAACGCCATGACGGCAATAACAACACCGATGATTTTCAGTACGGTAAAAATGCTTTCGGTCACTGTTCGTCGCCAATAGCCTTTGAAAAGTGGGTAGGCGGCGCCCGCCACGATCATCACTAACGCATAAATGCCGCTGTAATCGCCCATCAAAGAGCGCAGCCCTGTGACCATATGGTCAAGCAGGATAGTGCTTCGCCCACCTATCTCGATGGGAACAAAGAAAATCAGGATACCCAGTGCGCTAGGCACAAACAGTTTAAAGATAGTGGCAGCGCTAGTTCGCTGCTTGGAAGGCGGGTTCATGGGCTGCATGGGTAGGCCTCTCATTGTGAGGTTATCGTTCTGATGACTTGGGCTTGTTTTATGTATATACAATAAGCTAACCCCATACAGCATTTGCGCATAGCACTTGGCAATAGACATTAGTCTAGTGAGGTGGACGTTAGACGATCTTTTGTTTGTCAATTTATTAAGATAAGTATTTGTTATTTATGTGTTTTACTTATTTTTTGGCGTTTTTTTTAACTTTGCAACTGCTTATTTGCTTAGTTCATTGCTTGACGAAGTAATCCGGCATGGGCTTAATTGTATATACATTGTGTTTGCTCCAAGGAGACCTCCATGGCTAATAACAAACAACGCTACATTTGGCGCGATATCAGTCTCTTCGATGGTCTGAAAACATTGCCTAAGCCCATGGCTGTGATTACTCAAGGTGAGCGTGTTGTCACCATGACGCCCATGGATGGCTTCGATGAGTCACAGGCTGATGGTTGTCATGACATGGGGCGGGGCGGCGTGATGACACCCGGCCTGGTGGATTGCCATACGCATTTGGTGTTTGGCGGAGCGCGCGCGGACGAATTCGAGGCGCGTTTGGAGGGCGCCAGTTATGAAGAGATTGCGCGCCGCGGCGGAGGCATTCTGAGTACCGTTTATGCGACCCGGGAAGCGAGCGAACAAGCCCTCTTCGATGCCGCCTTGCCACGTCTTAAAGCGCTGGTTGAGGAAGGCGTCACTACGGTCGAGATCAAATCGGGCTATGGCTTGGACGTGGCTAATGAACTGAAGATGCTGCGGGTTGCCCGGCGTTTAGGTGAAGCGTTGCCAGTGCGGGTATTGACGACCCTGTTAGGCGCCCATGCCTTGCCGCCGGAGTATGAGAACGATAGCGACGGCTATATCGATCTGGTCTGCAATGAAATGATTCCTGCCGCAGCTGCGGAAGGGTTGGCCGATGCTGTCGATGTCTTTTGTGAAAAAATCGCCTTTTCAGTAGCGCAGTGTGAGCGGGTTTTCAAAGCAGCGCAGGCCCATGGCTTACCCATCAAAGCGCATGCCGAACAGCTCTCTAACTTGGGTGGCGCCGCGTTGGCAGCCCGCCACGGCGCATTGTCCGCTGACCACATTGAGTATCTTGACGACGCCGGTATTGCTGCCATGCGCGAAGCAGGCAGCGTGGCCGTCATTCTCCCCGGCGCTTTCCACACCCTGCGTGAAACGCAGCAGCCGCCCATTGCGGGGCTGCGCGAAGCGGGCGTGCCGATGGCTGTGGCCACCGACGCCAATCCAGGCAGCTCGCCGCTATTTATGCCCACGTTAATGCTCAACCTGGCGTGTACGCTGTTTCGCATGACGCCCCAGGAAGCACTGGCGGGGATGACCGCCAATGGTGCTGCCGCACTAGGATTGAAAGGGCAGGGGCAGCTTCACGAAGGCGCGGTGGCGGATCTGTGTATCTGGGATATTGAGACACCCGCTGAGCTGGCCTACGCGGTGCAGCCAGGTCGCCTACGGCAGCGTGTCTATCAGGGGGAGTTAACCCATGGCCGCTGATACGCCCATTGATATGGCGCTCTGGCAGGGGCGCACGGATCCTGAACCCGATAGTGACCGTTGGCACCAGCGTATCGAGCCGTTAACCAACAACGCCGCGCAGGGTTGTGCACTGCTGGGTTTTGAAAGTGATGCAGGTGTTGCGCGTAACCAGGGCCGCACCGGCGCTGCTGAAGGCCCTAATGCGTTACGCCGTGCGCTGGCGCCGTTGGCTTGGCATCGCACTGCGCCTGTTTATGATGCCGGCAATGTGCGCTGTGTTGATGATGCGTTAGAGGCAGCGCAACAGACGCTGGCTGATCGTCTGACGTCACTATTAACCGCTGGCCACCTGCCAATTGTGTTGGGTGGTGGTCATGAAGTGGCTTACGCCAGCTGGCTCGGTCTGGCGCAGTCTTTTATGCCCAAAAAGGCGCCGCCGCGGATTGGCATCATTAACCTGGATGCGCACTTCGATTTGCGCGATCCAGTGCATATTCGCTCCTCAGGCACCCCCTTCGCCCAGATTGCCGATAAGTGCCAAGAGTGGGATTGGTCGTTTCGATACGCCTGCCTGGGGGTAAGCCGCGCTGCGAATACGCGCGCCTTATTTACCCGCGCCGCCGCGCTCGGAACACTGGTTCGCGAAGATCGCGAGATCGAAGCGCTACGCCTTGATTCTATCATCAGAGACGTACAGCGCTTCATCGCCAAGTGCGACCACATTTACCTAACCATTGACCTGGATGTACTGCCTGCTGCCGAAGCCCCCGGCGTGAGTGCGCCTGCCGCACGCGGTGTCTCGCTTGCCTTGATTGAGCCGCTGATTGAAGCCGTGCGTGACAGCGGCAAGCTTCGCCTGGCGGACTTGGCAGAGCTTAACCCCAGCCTGGATATCGACAGCCGCACCGCCCGAGCGGCGGCTCGGCTCGTGCATTTGCTGACCTTAGATAACTGAATTTAGTGAGCTAACCCTGAATAAGTGCCAGGGCACAACTTAGACCAACGAATAACGAACAGAAACACAAGGAATGACGCCATGCCAACCAACGATAAACGTCACGATGCTTCACGTAAGATCATTGCCCCGACCGGTACGGAACTCAGCTGTAAGAGCTGGCTGACCGAAGCGCCGCTTCGTATGCTGATGAACAATCTCCACCCGGATGTTGCTGAAAGCCCGGAGGATTTAGTGGTTTATGGCGGTATCGGCCGTGCTGCCCGTGACTGGGCGTGCTACGACAAAATCGTCGAAACGCTGCAGCGCTTGGAAGATACCCAGACGCTGCTAGTGCAGTCTGGCAAACCCGTCGGTGTCTTCGAAACCCATAAGGATGCGCCTCGGGTGCTGATCGCCAACTCCAATCTGGTCCCCGCCTGGGCGAACTGGGAGCACTTCAACGAGTTGGACTGCAAAGGCTTGATAATGTACGGCCAGATGACGGCAGGTTCATGGATCTACATCGGCTCCCAGGGCATTGTACAAGGCACCTATGAAACCTTTGTTGAGGCAGGGCGGCAGCACTACGACGGTGAACTCAAGGGGCGCTGGATTCTGACCGCTGGACTTGGAGGCATGGGCGGCGCCCAGCCGCTGGCGGCGACGTTGGCCGGTGCCTGTTCGCTGAATATCGAGTGTCGGCAGGCAAGTCTCGACTTCCGCCTGCGCACCCGTTACCTGGATGAACAGGCTGACAATCTTGATGATGCCCTGGCGCGTATTGAGCGCTATACCGCCGAGGGTAAAGCTATTTCTATCGGCCTGTGCGGTAACGCTGCGGATGTGCTGCCGGAACTGGTTAAGCGCGGCATCAAGCCGGATATGGTCACGGATCAGACCAGCGCACACGACCCGCTGCACGGCTACTTGCCTTCCGGCTGGACATGGGAGGAGTACGTGACCCGTGGCAAGTCCGAGCCTGAAACCACCGTGAAGGCGGCCAAGCAGTCGATGGCGGTGCATGTGCAAGCGATGCTCGACTTCCAGAAGATGGGCGTACCCACCTTTGATTACGGTAATAACATTCGGCAGATGGCAATGGAGGAGGGGGTTGCCAACGCCTTTGATTTTCCGGGTTTTGTGCCTGCCTATATTCGTCCTCTCTTTTGCCAGGGTATCGGCCCCTTCCGCTGGGTGGCGCTCTCCGGGGATCCTGAGGACATTTATAAGACCGACCAGAAGGTCAAAGAGCTCATTCCCGACGACCCGCACCTGCATAACTGGCTCGATATGGCGCGCGAGCGGATTAGCTTCCAGGGGTTGCCAGCACGTATTTGCTGGGTGGGGCTTAAAGACCGTGCCCGCTTGGGGCAGGCCTTCAACGAAATGGTCAAGAGTGGCGAGCTAAAAGCACCGATCGTTATTGGTCGGGATCACCTCGATTCGGGATCCGTTGCCAGCCCCAACCGCGAAACCGAGGCGATGATGGATGGTTCTGACGCCGTTTCCGACTGGCCACTGCTCAACGCACTGCTCAATACCGCAGGCGGTGCCACCTGGGTATCGTTACACCATGGCGGCGGGGTAGGCATGGGCTATTCCCAGCATTCTGGCGTGGTGATTGTGTGTGACGGCAGCGATGATGCCCACGCCCGCTTAGGCCGTGTGCTGCGCAACGACCCGGGCACCGGCGTGATGCGCCATGCCGATGCTGGCTATGACATTGCTAAACAGTGCGCTCAGGAAAATGGTCTTGATTTGCCGATGCTTAATCAATAAAGCCCGCACAAATACAACAGTTGAGAAGGTGGGATGACCACCTTCCTGTCTCTATAGGCGATCAAATGAAACATCTCGACATTCAGCCCGGCAAAATGACCCTTGCCCAAGCCCGCCAGATCCATCAAGCGCATGTGCCTGTTACGTTACCGGAGAGCGCCAGTGCGGATATACAGCGCAGCGTTGATTGCGTTAACCGGGTCGTTAGTGAGAACCGCACGGTTTACGGCATTAATACGGGGTTCGGCTTATTGGCCCAGACCCGCATTGCTAACGAAGACCTTGAATCGCTACAGAGCTCTCTGGTGCTTTCTCATGCCACTGGCGTGGGGGTGGCGATAGATGATGCCCTGGTGCGTTTGATTATGGTGCTCAAGGTCAACAGCCTAGCAAGAGGCTTCTCCGGCATCCGCCGTGAGGTCTTGGATGCTCTGGTGGCACTGATCAATGCCGAGGTTTACCCGCATATTCCCCTTAAGGGATCCGTCGGGGCATCCGGTGATTTGGCGCCCCTGGCGCATATGAGTGTTGTACTGCTGGGCGAGGGCAAAGCCCGCTACAAAGGGGAGTGGGTTTCCGCTGAAAAGGCGTTGGAAATCGCTGGACTGGCGCCCATCACGCTGGCACCCAAAGAGGGCCTGGCGCTGCTTAATGGCACCCAGGTATCCACCGCCTATGCCTTGCGGGGCCTGTTCGACGCCGAAGACCTGTTTGCTGCGGCGACGGTGTGCGGTTCGTTAACCGTAGAAGCCACGCTTGGGTCACGTTCACCCTTCGATGCCCGGATTCATGAAGTGCGTGGCCAGCGCGGCCAAATTGACGCCGCCGCCGCTTACCGCCATCTGCTCGGTGAAAGCAGTGCCGTCGGTGACTCCCATGCTAACTGCGATAAAGTTCAGGATCCCTACTCGTTGCGCTGCCAGCCACAGGTGATGGGCGCTGTGTTAACCCAGATCCGTCAGGCGGCCGAGGTGCTCGCGTCGGAAATCAACGCGGTCTCTGATAACCCGCTGGTGTTTGCCGAGCAGGATGACATTATTTCCGGCGGTAATTTCCATGCTGAACCGGTAGCCATGGCCGCTGACAACCTGGCGTTAGCTATCGCCGAGATCGGCTCTCTTGCCGAGCGGCGTGTCTCCTTGATGATGGACAAACACATGTCGCAGCTACCGCCATTTTTGGTTGAGAATGGCGGGGTCAATTCCGGGTTTATGATCGCCCAGGTCACCGCCGCGGCGCTGGCGAGTGAAAATAAAGCCTTGGCGCACCCCCATAGTGTCGACAGCCTGCCTACCTCGGCTAACCAGGAAGACCATGTCTCAATGGCGCCCGCCGCCGGTAAGCGGTTGTGGGAAATGGCGGAGAATGTGTGCGGCATTTTAGCCATCGAATGGCTGGGGGCGTGCCAGGGGCTGGACATGCGCCAGGGCTTGACCACTACCCAGCCGCTAGAGCAAGCCAGGCAACTGCTACGCGCCCGCGTCAGCCACTACACCCAGGATCGCTTCTTCGCGCCGGATATCGAAGCCGCCAGCGACCTGATACGCGAGCGTACGTTAACCCCATTGGCTCATCCGCATACGCTGCCAAGCCAGGTTTAAGGCGTTTTATGCTTCCCTATGGCGAGAGGCTGTGACGACCCAATGCCATAGGGAACGCACTATTTACCATCTAACAACAAAGTAGGCTTTTCATGAATGCTATCGTTCTGGCTATCCTAGTGATGGTCGGCTTGAGTCTTGCGCGCGTTTCAGTTGTGTTTGCGCTTATCGTCGCCACGCTGGTTGGTGGGTTATACGCGGGTATGCCGATTGGTGAGATCCTTGACGCCTTTAATGAGGGGCTGGGTAATGGCGCCACCATCGCGCTCTCTTATGCGGTGTTAGGGGCCTTTGCCGTCGCTTTATCGCGCTCTGGTATCACCGAGCTACTGGCCAGCCGGGCCATTAGGCGCTTCCAGCTAGATGAGTCTGGGGGGAGCCGCCGCACGGTTACCTATACACTGCTGGCGGCGCTGTTAGCCGCGGCAGTCAGCTCGCAGAACCTGATCCCTGTCCATATTGCTTTTATTCCAGTGCTGGTGCCGCCGCTGCTAAAGCTGATGAACCACCTGAAGCTTGACCGGCGACTGGTGGCTTGCGTGATTACCTTCGGTATCACGGCGCCTTATATGTTACTGCCCGTTGGGTTTGGGGCGATATTCCTGAATGACATACTGCTCGCGAACCTCAACGAAAGTGGCGCGGCGCTGGGATTGGAAGTGACCCGCCAAATGGTGCCTCTGGCGATGGCGATTCCCATTGGTGGCATGGCGTTAGGATTAGCGGTGGCTGTGTTCTGGAGTTATCGCAAGGGGCGAGACTATGAAGATCGTGAGTTGGCACATGGTGATAAATCGCCCCAGGAAGCTGCGCTTTCTCTAGCCGGGTGGCAGAAGGCCATGTTGGTTATTTCTCTGGTAGGTACGGTCACCGTGCAACTGATGACGGGCTCTATGGTACTGGGCGGTATCTTCGGTTTTGCTTTGCTCTCCATGAGTGGCGTTTTCCGCTGGCATGAGCAGGACGGTATCTTTACCGAGGGAATGCGCATGATGGCCCTGGTCGGCTTTATCATGATCTCAGCGGCAGGTTTTGCCAGTGTGATGCAAGCCAGTGGCGAGGTGGAAGGGCTGGTGGCGAGTTCTGCCGAGCTTATCGGCGACAATAAAGGGCTGGCCGCATTGATTATGCTGTTGGTAGGGCTGTTTATCACCATGGGCATCGGCTCTTCGTTTTCGACCATTCCCATTATTGCTTCGCTCTATGTGCCTTTGGCTTTGAGTTTTGGCTTTTCACCCATGGCGACAGTAGCATTGGTAGGCACGGCCGCCGCCCTGGGCGACGCTGGATCACCCGCGTCAGACTCCACCCTAGGCCCCACCGCAGGCCTCAATGCTGATGGGCAGCATGACCACATCTGGGATAGCGTGGTGCCCACCTTTCTGCACTACAACATTCCGCTGATTGTATTTGGCTGGGTTGCTGCCATGGTGCTTTAGTTCAGTTGAAGGGGGCTGCTCGCAATACGATCTCGACGACAGTGCTACCTAATCATTTGCCCGTTTATGACCAACGCCCCGCCTTTGTGCGGGGCGTTGGCGTGTTAGGAAGGTTAGCGGGTTGCAAACGGCGGAGTTGATATATGAGTTGGTGTATTTTAAATTAAGTTATTTAAAATCATATTGTTATGTGGTTTTTAGACTCCTGCCAGGTACGCCAACGGGCTATCTGCGAATTATTTCCCCTGACTTTTTTCTCCTTAACATCTAGTGATGATGTGCGTTGGGCAAGTATTTGCCTGCTTTGATGCGTAATAGCTATTAGATTTTGCTCTTCACCTCCATACTGCAGCCACGAATAATAATTAAAGGGAAAGCCCGTGCTTATCAAAGCAATGATGTTGATGCTGGCGCTATGTTTCGCCAGTGTGGCAAGCGCTGAACAAACGCCTGACATGTCTGGTGAATGGGTAACCCAAGCCGAACTTATCGTGAGCGGTGAAGAAACCGAGTGCGACCTAGTGTTTGATACGATACCCGAAGAGCTTTTATTTACTCAGGGCGGATGCTGTCGCACCTGCTCCAAAGGAAAAGCATGCGGTAACTCATGCATTAGCCGTAACTATACCTGCCATCAACCGAGAGGCTGCGCTTGCGATGGTTAGGTCAAGGCATTAGGCAGCGGAACGACGCCCAAGGGCACTTCAGCCAAACCCTGCACCGCTGCGCGCTGCTCCCGCAGGTGAGCCGTAGGCTTACCACGCACTACGAAACCCACCGACTTAGCTTCGTGCAGACACCCGTAGCGCGTGGTAACGAATCTCGCGAGGGACGAGCGTATGAGGCATCCGCGGGAGGCGGCGGAACGACGCCCAAGGGCACGGAACCAACTCTGCCCACACAAGCCAAACCCCGGCACCGCTTCGCGCTGCTCCCGCGGGTGCGCCGTAGGCTTACCACGCGCTACTAAATCACGCTTGCACATGAAGGCGTGGATTCCAAGGGAGTGTGCACGTTATGCATATGGCCGAGGCACGTAATCACCCCACCGAAATCGAGTGAGTGCACATACCCGTAGCGCGCGGTAACGAAGAACGCGAGTTCAACGAGCGTTCGTAGGCACCCGCGGATGGCGGCGGAACGACGCCCAAGGGCACCACACCAACCCCGGCACCGCTGCGCGCTGCTCCCGCGGGTGCGCCGTAGGCTTACCACGCGCTACAAACCCACCCAAATCAAGTCAGCGCACATTCTGTAGCGCGTGGTAACGAATCTCGCGAGGGACGAGCGTATGAGGCACCCGCGGGAGGCGGCGGAACGACGCCCAATGGCACTTCAGCCAACCCCCAGCACCGCTGCGCGCTGCTCCCGCGGGTGCGCCGTAGGCTTACCACGCGCTACTAAATCACGCTTGCACATGAAGGCGTGGATTCCAAGGGAGTGTGCACGTTATGCATATGGCCGAGGCACGTAATCACCCCACCGAAATCGAGTGAGTGCACATACCCGTAGCGCTTGGTAACGAAGAACGCGAGTTCAACGAGTGTTCGCAGGCATCCGCAGCGGCAGCCCGGCACGAATGGCGGCGGAACGGCGCCCAAGAGCACCGAACCAACACAGCCTGCACAAGCCAAACCTTGGCACCGCTGCAAATGGAGTAATTACCGAGGCTGGACGATTTGGATAGCGCTCAAGCCTAACCCCAATCATTCGCTAGCGTATGGCCAACGCCCCGCCTTTGTGACCTGCACCCCAAAAGTGGGACAGTAAAAACTAAGCGGCCTGACTCATCAAGCTCTCATAAGGGATTCGAAGCCCCTCATGCAGGTTCTTGATCATGCGAAGGCTGAGTTTTCGCTTACGGTTCAGCACCTCTGAAACTCGTCCGCTAGAGCCGATGTATGCTTCAAGATCGCGCGGCGTTAGCCCCTGCTGCTCCATGCGGAATTTGATCGCCTCAATAGGATCAGATGGCCCGATGGGAAAGTGTTTGTCCTCGTATTTCTCTATGAGGATTGAGAGCACTTCGATCTCGTCCGCTTCAGGAGTGTCTGGCTCAGCAGCCCAAAGCGCCTCAAGACGAGCAAATGCGCGCTCAAGATCAGCATCGTTATGGATAGGTTGGATGTTCATCATATTGTCTCTGCATCGACTTGATCGTACTGGGCGTGGGTGCCAACGAAACGAACCCAGGCAATTTGCTGCTCATACCGAATGGAGAGTATGACTCGGTACTTGTTGCCGCCGATATTGAAAACAACACGGCCACCTTTAAGGATGCTGGCGGTTCCAATATCGGCCTTCAACTGTTGTGGCGTTTCCCAGGATGCTCTGAGCATCATGTTGTACCACTCGGTTAATGGGGTCTTGGCGTCGTCATAGCCCTGCTCCCAAAACTCTTTCAGTGTGCGCTTCGCTATGCCCCTCATGTTTTCTACCGTTTTGGGAGTAAAGCCTGTGTTCAATTAATTATAGGGCTTGTTTTCCTCCTGCCAAGACGCCAATCACCTTGCTCAATTCGCTTTTTTCTCGACCTCCACCATCATTTTTCCGTTCATTCCCCAACAACTACGCGCATCAGGTATCCTCTCTGCATGCCTATCCCCCGGCTAACTAATCCCAAGGAAGCTGCCCATGTTGTTGCCTAAACGCGTTGCCTTTACATCGCTCATTGCCATGTTTGCGCTACTGCCACCCACACTGTTCGCCCAGGATGCCCACATCGGCAGCGTGCGCACGGAGTTCAAGCTGCTGGGCCCGAACAACACCATTGAAGTGGAGCGCTTCGATGACCCGAAGGTTGAGGGTATCTCCTGCTACCTCTCTTACTCACAGATTGGCGGGATCTCCGGTGCGGTGGGGCTGGCTGAGGAGGCCAGTGAGGCGAGCGTGGCGTGTCGCCAGACAGGGGAGATTGTCTTCGACCCTGCGGAAGTAGAGGAGCAGGAGGTGATTTTTAGTCAACGCCGCTCGGCGCTTTTCAAGAATATGCGCGTCGTGCGCATGCATGATGCGGAAACCCAGACCTTTGTGTAGTGCGCCAGGCATGGCGCGCAGCGCCTTGACCGGCGCTGTTCCTGGGGGTGGTGCTTCAGGATGACTTGGGGGTGAAAGTCCCCTGCACGCCCGGCAAGGGGAAGTGCTAGCCGACGGCAAGGGTGTCCCTCGCGAGGGGGAATCCAAAGGCAGCCCGAGGCAAAACGCTGGCCTGACGAACAGGAAGCGGATACGAGGCGTCATGGCGGGGTAAGGTGGCTACACTCACCAAAGCCCGATACTTGCACGGAACGCCATGACGTAAATCCGACAGGCATAAGCGGGAAGGTCGCGCGTCTTACCCTGGGAGGTCTGGTGGTCTGCCACGGTGCTACCGGCGTCGAGAGGCGACGGGATGGATCACCAGACGTCAGCCGAGGCCATAGTAAGTGCCGGTTCACCACGGCACCAAGGGCCGAACATGAAGAACCGCGAGTAGGCGATAACGTCTCGAGGATCGATCATGAAGACAGACCATGACGCGAATACCGTCACTCACCCAGAGGGGCAGGGGCAGTACTCCGAGTCCCAGCCGGTGAGCGTCGAGACGAGCCCGGCGTCGTTATCGTGGACGAAAGCGGAGCCAACCTCGCTCATGGAACGGGTCGTTGACCCGGAAAACATGGAGCGAGCTTACCGTCGGGTGGTTGCCAACAAAGGCGCACCGGGTGTCGATGGCATGATGGTGTATCAGCTAGCCGACCACCTAAAGACGTACTGGCCAACGCTGCGCGAGCGGCTGCTGGCCGATCAGTACCACCCCAGCCCGATCCGAGCAACCACGATCCCTAAGCCCAAGGGTGGGACGCGGCAGCTCGGTATTCCCACGGTTACCGACCGCCTAATCCAGCAAGCGCTGTCCCAGGTACTGATGCCGATCTTCGACCCGGGCTTCTCCGAGTCGAGTTACGGCTACCGCCCCAAGCGGAGCGCCAAGCAGGCCGTCTCGGCCATGAAGGCCCACGTCACCGCCGGTCACCGCTGGGTGGTCGATCTTGACCTGGAAGCCTTCTTCGACCGAGTGAATCACGACCTGCTGATGGCACGGGTCGCGCGGCGCGTTGACGACAAGCGTGTACTGCGTTTGATCCGTCGCTATCTGGAGGCGGGTATGTTCCAGCATGGCTTGCCCACGCCGAGGCGGCGGGGGACACCCCAAGGCGGGCCCCTCAGCCCGCTACTGGCGAACATCCTGCTGGACGACATGGACAAGGCGTTGGAACGCCGAGGCCACCGCTTCTGCCGCTACGCCGACGATGTACAAATCTATGTACGGAGCCGACGAGCAGGCGAGCGGGTCATGGGCAGCTTGAGTGAGTATCTCGAGAGCTCACTTCGGCTGACGGTCAATCGCCGTAAAAGTGCGGTGGATCGGCCATGGCTACGCGGATACCTGGGCTACAGCCTCACTCGGCACAAGCAGTCGAAACTGACGCTCGCCAAGACAAGCCTGACACGCATGATGCAGCGTGTCCGTGAGATCCTGAAACGTGGCAGGGGGCGTAACATCCAACGGGTAATCGAAGGGTTGAGGCCAGTCCTACGAGGATGGGCTAACTACTTCAATCTTGTTGATGTGAAACGCCCCTTGGAAGCACTGGATCAATGGATACGCCGGCGCTTACGCGGCCTGATCTGGCGACAATGGAAACGCCCATCGACTCGGCGTCGGAAGCTGCGAGGGCTAGGCCTAGACGGGCACCGCGCCTGGAAATCGGCGGGGAACGGTCGAGGCCCCTGGTGGAATGCCGGGGCTTCGCACATGAATCAGGCCCTGCCGAGGAAATGGTTTTATGACCAGGGACTGATCTCGGTACTGGATACGGTAAGATGGCTTAAACGTTCTGCATGAACCGCCGTGGTACGGAACCGTATGCCCGGTGGTGTGAGAGGACAGGGGAGGCGACTCCCCTTCCTACTCGATCCTAACCTATAGCACCAAACTGGTCGATGGCTCGCCTAAAAACGCGATTACGGCTGTTCACTACGGTGATTTAGGAGGCGGGCAATAATTGACTCGTGGGCGCTTAGCGCGGGTTGCCGAGCGTTTGTGTCCAGTAGGTTGAATAGCGCGACTCTGGATCTTCGGCTTTCGCCATGCCCATTTCGGTGAAGGCGTTATTCATAAGGTTGCGGCAGTGGCCGGGGCTGTCTAGCCAGCCCTCTACCGCGGCAGAAACAGAGGTGTGGCCCGCGGCGATATTCTCACCCACGGCTTGCCATGTGTAATCCTGATTGCCCACCCGTTGCTCGATACCTGCGCCCTCCGGGCTGGTATGGCTAAAGTAGTCATTCTCGGCCATATCTTTGGAGTGGCTTTCGGCCGCCGCTTCAAGCTTGCAGCTCCATGTTAACGGCTCTGCGGCCTCAAACTGTTGGTCACCGCATTGGCGTGCTTGGCTACGCGCTTCGTTGACTTGAGAGAGCATTGCCTGCTGCCGGTCGTTGGGGGCGCATTCACCCTGAGGGGGAGCATCATCACTCCGGGGCTGATCATTGGCCCATGAGGTGGATGCACCCATGAGCATGATGATGATCAGGCTGAAAAGCGCCCCGGCAGTGGGGCGCTTGGGTAGCAAGTTACCCACCGAACTTTTCATTCTCACCAAGATCCGGGGTGGCATCCTTTTTGAGGTTGGCTTTGGCGATTTCGTAAAGCTGGAAAGTTTTACTCTCTTTGGCTTTCCAGTGCTCGCCCATCTCAACTTTAATTTCCAGTAGGGCAACGTCTGGGTCGTCTTTACCTTCCGGGAACCAGGCGGCGATGAAGGGGTTCCAGTATTTCTCGATCAGTTCGCGGTTATCGGTCAGGTTGGCTTTGCCCGACAGCGAGACGTAGACGCCATCTTCCTGGTCGGAGAAGCTAAGGCACACATCGTGGTCGCTTTTGGTTTCAAACACCTTTTCGGCACTGCGGCGGGTGAAGAACCACAGGGTGCCGTCGTACTCTTCCTGCACTAGATGCATCGGGCGTGCCCGGGGCGTGTCGTGATCTAGGGTTACCAGCATGCCGACTTTAATATCTTTGATCATCTTCCAGATCTTCTGCTTATGCTCTGGGCTGGACATAATTTCACTTTCCTTATGAAATGGATTTATATATGAACACGACCATCTTTGTGTATATGGCCTGTATAAGGCTAGCTGTTATTTTCGATAACAGCAAACCGAGTCTCCTGCATGCCCCACGGCGGATGCAGGCGCTTATTCCTAGGCTCTGTCTGAAAACTGGCTGCGCTCGACCATACGGCGTTAAAAATCGACTCGTGCGCGAGTCCGATCAAAGTACTCATTTACAACACGTAAACTCGCGCGCGAGTCCGATCCGTCTTTTCGCCGATTTTTGCCTTGTCTGGCCTTCGCTCACCGACTTTTCAGACAAAGCCTAGGGTTGCATGAGTGCTTCGAGCTCATCTGCGCGGTTGGTCGTTTCGGTGAGTACGCAAGAGTTGGCACTGATCCGCGCCAAGGTGCCACCTTCTGGGTTGGCATAAAAATCACAGTTAGCCTCCTTATACGCAATCCAAGCTCGCTGGGCGGTTAGCAGTTGCTCTTGACGACTATCACTCAACTGGCTGCGCAGTTGCTGGTAGTTGTCGTTGAGCCGCTTATCTTCGCGTTCAAACTCTTCGGTAATGCAGGCCACAATGTCTACGGTGGTGACCGCGCTTTCCAAACAGGCATCATGAGACTGCCGGGCTTCTTCACCATAAACGACAGCACTCGCCAGTAGAGTAGTGCTGAACAGGCAGAGCGGAAGTAGGGAGTGTTTCATTAGGCTTTTTCTCTATTTCGGTGCTGACACTGGGTTACTGGGATTGGCAACTTCGTCATTGATCTACGAATATGAAGGGTAGTCGATGAAAGGCTAGGGACGAAGGAAGATCACAATGTCGGGATGTATGGGTAACCTATATCGCTACTTAGTAATGCCAGCAGGACTACTGCTACTCGCCGGTTGTGCCAACGGCGGGGGTGGCCCGGATTCTGAAAACCAGATGACGCAATATGCCGCTGAATACTGCAGAAGCCTCGGCGGGGAGAATGAAATTCGCGAAAGCAGCCTGGGCACCGGTCGCTACTGCCGCTTGCCTGATGGCCGGGTTGAAAATGAGTGGAAGCTATACCGTACTGAGCGTCTCGATAATGACTAGCTGGCGTTTTTTATCGCATTCTTGGCGGTACGCCGTTTTTTAAACTCAATCAGAACTGCCAGCAGCCCGCATGCCAGTGCTGGCAGCAACACATCAAGCACTGAGTCTAACGTCCACGCACCCCAGACGCCTTCAAACATACCGACCGGTAGCGTTTCGCCCCACGCCCAACCACGGTGAATGCCTAGCCGGTATTCGTGCTGTGCAATCTCGCGCCCGAGCAGTATTGCCACCGGAATAACACCAGCCACACGTGCAGAAACAAACGGCAGTAGTGAGAGCTGAATAAGTAAAGCGATAATAACGTGCTCTAAATGTGTAACGTCCATTTCCATGCTCCTACCGCCTTTCCTGAGCCGAAAGGGCTCTGGCGTAAACATGGGCATCATACTCCCATATTCATGGGGGTAGGGCTCGGGACGTCTGTGGAGCCTAGCGTTTACCCGCTTTGGTTTTAATTCTGGGTGGCGTATCGGAAAGCGCTTTCTCTTTGGTGCGCCACTTAATCTTTACTTCCACCTCCTGTTTGTCGCCTTCATCGCTGGCACGTAGGGAGACTTGCAGCAGCTGCTGGGGCGTCAACACTAGCTCGCCTTCGCTCTCCTGGAAGGCAAGCTCGCCCTTATTGATTGCATTTGCCAGGGTGATCAACAGCTCCTGGGTTGCCTGACGATCCAGCAGCGAGTCGTGGCTGAATTTAGTTTTGGACTTCATTTAGTGGGCTCCCGTCAGTTTTCCTTTGCGGCCAGGTTTGAATACTTTTGCCTGAGGGTAATCACAGCTCAGGCCAACTACACCGCGCTTTTTGTCGATTAACGTTACCCCCACACCGCAGCCATCAAGCCCCTCGTTTTTACGCGAATGGGTGTCTAGGGTGATATCGGCTTCAATATGTATAAGGCCGTTTTTAAGCGTGACCCGCTGGCCAAAGTGTTGGTTGATATGGCCGTGAACCAGCACTTGAATGCCTGCCTGCCGGGCGGTATAGGCGCCGCGGGGCGTAAGGGGCAGGTCGGCTTTACGATATTTGGTTCTGAAGGTGTTGGCCAAAGAGCCGTAATAGAAACTGAACAGATTCTGGTGCATCAGGTTTTGTTTGAAGGCGCGGTTGGCATACTTGACGCCATGATTGGCGAGTAGTTCGGTCATATGGTCATCAAGGCCTGCATGCAGAAACAGAAAAGAGCCGCGCTTTTTGACCAGCCGCATGCGGCTGAAAAACCAGCTAAACTCCCCCGACTTTTTGAGGAACAGCGAACGGCACTTCATAGCGGCGGCGTAGACTTGGGAGAGCGACAGGCCATTTTTTGCACAGTGCGCTTCAAAGTTCTGGGCTTTGGTCGTCATCTTGCTAATTTCACGCGCTATGCCCTCATCCGTTAGGAACCCGGCGGCATAGAAGGGGAAGTTCTCGAACCAGTCACTGCCTGGAAACAGCGCTTGTCGGCACGCCTCCTCAGACGGTAAGCCTTTGTCCCACTGGGTGTCGGCCAGGTATTGATCGAAGACCTCCTTGAATAGTGGCACCACCTTTTTACCCATGCGCACAAAAAGGTGCTGGCTACCGGCGTCTGTGTCGCGTTCCAGAGAAAGCAGCCCCATCAGCAGACGCAGGTCATGGTTACCGGCCAGCAGGGTTACCTTGGCGTTGAGGCGGTATAAGTGGGCCAGGCTGCGCAGCATCATCAGATTGCTGGGGCCTTTATCCAGGCAGTCGCCGCCCACCACGATGTCGGCTTTTTTGCCGAATTGGGTCAGTGCATATTCACACAGGTGAGCACCATCGCGTTCGATCACCCCGGCGGCAATCAGCGATGCTTCAAAGGCCTCGGCATCCGCATGGGGGTCTGAGATAAATACCACCGGCTTTTTGGGCCAGGAGAAGCCTTTTTTCTGTGTGCGCTTGGCAAAGGTGCTTAGCGCCTCATCATGATTGACCGAGCTGGAATCATTGGGCCAGGGCGTCCACTCCGTTGGCAGGCGAGCTAAGATGGCACTGTGATAGGGGTGGTCGGTTACGTTTGGAATAACATTGAACGCGGTCATGGAAGCCATCTTGTGGGTCGCTATTGTTTAATCGAGTGGGTCAGCCGACTGGCGCCGTTTCCAGTTGCCGTACAGTTGGTTCCAGCCTTGGTGATGCCGCTCGAAAACGACCGGATGACCATGAAACATACTTAACCGTTTAATATCGCCGAAGGGGATGACATTTAAATGATAGCTCGCGTGGCGAAGGGAGGCGCCGTGGCCCACCACCAGTTGTAGTTGCTTACCCGCAAACCGTGGCGATGGCGCTAAAAGCGTTTGTAGATGGGCAGCAACCCGCTCACCAGCCTCTAACAGGGACTCTGCGCCATCGAAAGGTAGTCTAAAGTCGCTGGTTGATTTCCAGCCCGCTGGAAGCGGCTCAAGGCGGGGGTCTAAAGCAACGATGCGCTCTATTTCCTGAACGCTAAGGTTGGCCAGCGCCCCAACGCTGCGTTCACAAAGTGCCGAGACGCTACATAAACGGGGTAGTTGTATAAAAAACGGGGCTAGCTCTTCCCGGTAGATCTCGGCGGTTTGCCAGGCTCTTAACAGCGTCGAGCAGTGTATCTCGGCATTGAGCTGATAGCCTGATGTGGCTAGCCATTCACCGAATTGCTGCGCCTGCTCTCGAACCTCTTCCGCACCTTTTTCCGTGAGGGGGTAGGGCTGCAGGGCGCTGGGCGTATCCGCCAGCTGTGCATACTCGCCGTGGCGAATCAGCGCCAGCGCCACCATTAGAGAATGCCCCTCTCTTGGAGTAGCGCAATGGCCCGTGCAAAGTCGATAGCACCAGTGAGACGCAGCACGTCAACGCCCGCTAGGTGGTCTGCATAGGTCTGGGCAGATTGGGCTTGCTCAGCAGGAAAGCTGCCATCCGCTTGCTGAAAAAACGGCCCTGGGCTTTTGCGTAAGCCCTCAAGCGCCTCAGGCGTTTGGGTGATATCCACGCTACTCAGGGCTGTCGAGGCGGTAGCGTCTAATGCCCAGTCCAGCAGTATTAGGTGTTTGAGCGTGCCGGAGAGAGCGGTTTTACCCTCGCCATAGGCGTTAGGAATCAATACATCGTACTTCTGCTCAATATCCCATAGCTGGCTTTTGGGCATGCCGGTAAATCGGTCGCGCTCTTCAGTGGGCAGTATGTCGCTCAAACGCGGCGAGTTGATCAGCGTGCCTGGGTTAACGCGGGGGTGTTTGGCGACCCCAAGGGCGTTTATCTTGCCGTTTGCGGGCTTAAATAGAATCCGGTCATTGGAGAGAAAGCGTGCTTTGGCGGTTTCCAGCGCTTTCAGCATCAGTGTCGATTTACCGCCACCGGAACTGGCGGCAATGGCCGTGACGTCGCCATCGATATCGAAAGCCGAGGCGTGGCCGAGCAGGTAACCATGGCGTTGGTGATGATTGAGAAACTGGTTGTTAATAAAGTTGATGACTTGTGAGGGGTGCCTGGTTAATTCACCCAGCGCGACCGGCGCCGTTAGCGACTGGAACAGCACCATCCCGGTGCGTACTTTATGAATCCAGCGCCCTTGGGGCGTATCCACGTAAGCCTCTTTCAGGCCCAGCGGGCTGGTTCTGGCCCGCTTGACCGCTATCCACTCACGGCCGCTGGTATCCACCTGCTGATCCAGTAGCCATACCGGTAGCTCTGGCTGGTCAACGGTATGGACTTCTTTCGGGAGCAGACCAGACGCCGTTAAACCAGCATAGTAAACCTCCAGGTGGTCAAGAATGGCCGGCTGGTCGGCCCGTACGCGCACCGTTAAACCATTGAACGTCAGCGGTAGCGCATAGTGACACGCGGCCTTGGCCTGAATGATGTGCTGGTCGTCAAAAAGGTTGATCATTAGCCTGCCTCTGCTGTTGCTGCCTCTGCTGTCTCTGTCTCAAGTTGGCTCAGCACATAGTCACTCAGCTTTTCGGCGGCATCGATCCCACACCCTTTTTTGGCGCCGCTAAACCCGCCAAAGGCGGAGACCTCAAACACCACGGGGCCTTTGTCGGTCAAGGCAATGTCCACAGTGGTAAAGCTGAGATCGAAGCATGCCTGGGCTTTACGGCCAAGTTCAATCAGTTCAGGGCTGGCCTCATAGCGTTGGTATTTGCCGCCGCTGTGGATCGTCGTGTTCCAGGCTTTGCCATCGCTAACACGGGCATAGGTGCACAGATACTCGCCACCTAGAAATACCATGCCTAGATCCTGTCCGCCCAGGTTCACGAACTGCTGAAGGTAAAACAGGCCATGCTTCGCCTTAAACTTTTCAAGCTTTTGGGTGTTGGCTTTTACACCGTCTGCCGCTTTGAGCACTACCATGCCGCGGGCTTTGGTTGAGTAGAGCGGCTTTAGGATCGCTTTGCCGAACGCTTGAATCGCCTCCAGCGCTGCAGCCGTGCTCTCGGTAACTCGCGTTGCGGGCAGCGGGACGCCGCCTGCCGCCAGGGCGGCGGTGCCTTCCAGTCGATTAATCAAACGGCTTACCTGGCGTGGGCTGCTAAAACAGCGCACACCCTGTGCTTCGAGGCTGCTGAGCATGCGGAGTCGGTCATCTGCGGCAGGGGAGTAGTCGGCGCTTATTTTTTTGATGATCACCCCGTCAAGTGTATTGAGCAGGGTGTCCCGATAACGCAACTGGCCGGTTTCAAGCTCTAGCACGACGTCCGCCATATCGATGACGCAACGGTAGCCGGTGCGCTGCTCTAAATGCGTCGCCAATACGTCGGTTGACCATTTGCCAGGTATCCCAATGACTGCAATCCGCTTATTAATCACTAAAAATGTCCTCTAGGGGAAGCCGGTACTTCTCAATGTTTTCAGGGTTTAGAAGCGTCACTGCCTCTAGCAGATAGCTCGCTCTAAGGGCGAGTCTGGTGGCAAAAGGCTTGTCATAAATAAAGCGCGTGGAGGTGGCAAAGGAGCGACCTAAGGCGATCGCTAGCCGGGCGTCAAAATGTGTATCGCTATTCTCCTTGGCAAACCGGCGAGCAAACTGATAGAGCTGCCCGATTAATGCCATTAATTCGGCTCTAGGGCCAGCATCCATAATGGGGAGTCGATAAATCGACGCCATCAGTACGGATAGATCCTGCACATAATCAGAGTAGGAGGCGCGGTGCAGGTCAATGAAGTAGATGCGATTTTTGAGGTCGTCATAAATGAGGTTATCGACGTTAAAGTCGCCGTGGATCAGTACTGAAAATGGCGCCCTAAGCTGACTCTCAAGAGGCTCAAGTCGATCAATCAGCTCGTCAAAGCTGGGGCGGGTCAGCCCACAAATAGTCTGGCGTTCGTTAAACAGCGTCGGGTGGGTGTGGCGGGTTTCCGGCATGCGTTTACGCAACTGCTGCATATACTCGGCTTGCGCGGGTTCTGGCGTGCGCGAGCTCTTCCAGATTTTTCTCAACGTCCGCTGGAGTGTGCGGATAAGTTGCTTGGCGGATTTCCACTGGCCGTTTAACAGCAGTGATTCAAGGGTTCGGCCAGGGAGGTGCTCAATGACCATTGAACCCAGCTCGCCCCCTTGCTCCACATGGTGCGAGAGCACCGTGGGGGCCACCTTGGGGTAGACCCGCTTCCATTGATCTACTCCGTACAGCTCTTCAATGACTTTCTGACTTTCACCCTCTTTATAGACGGCCATCCTGTTGCCGGAGGCGGCGTGCTCGGCTTTCAGCGTGGCGATGGTGCTGCCGCTGCGGGTAAGTGCCAGCCGCTCAACGGTAAATTCGTCGCTCTGGGCGGTCATAGCATGGGCGGCGTCTTGCAACTGCTTGTAGTTTTGTAAGCGTACAGCGGGGCCAAAGTTAGCGGCGAGCAGGGCGTCGGCGAGTTCTGAGAGCAGGTGGATCATACGGTGAAGCTGAAAATCCACCACGGCGCTGTTTTTGACGCCTGAATTGTCAGGGGCGAAAGCCGTCGTTAAACGGTTAGTTATTTTGGGTATTCGACGACCTATTTTAAGGCCTTGGCGAATGTTCGCGTCATCGACGTTAATGATCACCAGCTTCAATGATTTACCAACCAGCCGAAGCAGCTTGGCGTACTCTTTTCGTGACTTATCAGGAAGCTGTTTTAGTGCTTTGATGGCTGTGAATTCAAGGCAGGCTTGGCCAAGCTGGTCAAGCAACCGGGCTAAACGCTCAAGGGATTTGGATTGTTGAAAGCCCTGTCCATCGACTTTGCGTCGCTGCACATCCATGGCGACGGCAAGCTCGACCTTCTCCAGCAGTGTGCTTCTATACCCTTTACGATTGATGAGGCGCTGCGCGAGAGGTTGACTAGACTGAGTCACATAAACTTCAAGTAACTCGAAGTGATTTTCAACTTCGAATCGTAGAAAATAGAAATGCTCCAAAATCGACGTATTGATACGCTGCCTCACCGAGATAAAGTGCGCTTAACTAATTTGGCCACACTTGGCCCCACTGTTTTAGTGTCATCAGTATAAATAACCGTGCCGTCATTTACGTTACATGTTTCTTACAGTTCAAAGAGTTGTATGAAAAAAAGACGTTTTACCTGTAGCCGGATGTGCCTGCCCCGTGCGCTCGACAGGGGGTGGGATCTACGCCTGGCCCGATACCGAAAAGCCCCCGAGCTGGGGCCGAAAATACTCTTCTTCAGTGGCGGTACGGCACTGAAAGGCTTTTCAGAAGTATTGACGGACTATACCCATAACTCCATTCATCTGGTGACGCCGTTTGATTCGGGGGGCAGTTCGGCAGAGTTGCGCCGGGCCTTCGCGATGCCTGCCGTGGGTGATCTGAGAGCACGCCTGCTGGCGCTGGCGGATGACTCAGTGACTGGCCACCCAGAAGTGGCTGCGCTTTTTTCCCATCGGCTAGCGGCGCAGGGGGAGGATGAGGCAGCGGTAAAGGCAGCCCTGGAGCAAAACCTGCAGGCCCTTGTCAGTGCTAAGCACCCGCTGCTTAAAGCGATCGCTGAGCCTATGCGATCACTGATCCAGAGCTATATCGCTGCCTTCTACAAACATATGCCAAAGGATTTTAGCCTCGCTGGCGCCAGTGTGGGGAACCTTATCTTGACCGGCGGCTACCTGATTCATGAGCGCTCCCTGGATCCCATCGCCTTTCTATTTGGCCAATTGATCAAAACTCGCGGCACCGTTCGCACCACGACGGATGCCAACCTTCAACTGGAGGTGTTGCTAGCGAATGGGCGAAAAATTATCGGCCAGCACCGCTTTACCGGCAAAGAGATGGCTGAAATCGATTCGCCTATCCAAGCGATAAAATTATCCGGTGAGGCGGACGATATCGATACCCTGGATGCCTCCAAGGTGTGCAAAGAGACCCGTAACCTTATCGATTCGGCAGAGCTGATCGTCTTCCCACCGGGCAGCTTTTACAGCAGTGTCATTGCCAACCTGCTGCCCAAAGGGGTGGATAGGGCGTTGGCTAAAAACCCGTCAGCCCAGGTGTATGTGCCGAGTCTGGGCACGGATCTTGAAACGCTTGGCATGACGCTGGTGGATCAGGTTCAAGTGCTCAATGCACACTTGTCTGGCACACTGGAGCCCTTGTCGTCTAAGCGCTCTTCCATTGATTTTTTACTGTTTGATTCGCAGCTGCTGAGTGTTTCTCCCCAACAGATTGAGACGATCCGCGATGAAATGGGAATACAAGTGATTGACCTGGATCTTGCGCCGGAGGACGCCGACAGCCACCGTTATGATGACGTTAAGCTGGCTGAAGCGCTGCTGGGGTTGACCTGATTTCATGCGTCTTAATTATCAAGGCCCGCTGCCTGAAATGGTCGGATTTTTACTGCTGCCGCAGTTTTCCATGATGGCCTTTTTTGCGGCAGTGGAGCCGCTGCGTATTGCCAACCGCATCGCCCATCGCCCGCTGTTCGACTGGACATTGATCAGCGCTGATGGCGGGCCGGTGACGGCATCTAATGGCATGACTCTGATAGCCGATCAAGCAACGGCGGAGGTGCACCATCTGCCTTCTCTGGCAGTGTGCAGCGGCTTCACTCCTGAGGCGCACCTTACCCGGCCGTTAATGGCCTGGCTGCATCAGTTGGATCAGGCGGGCTGCTGTCTGGGCGGTATCGATACTGGGGCGTTTCTGCTCGCCGCCACCGGGTTGTTAAAACACGAACGTGTGGCGCTACACTGGGAGAGCCTGCCCGCCTTTCGCGAGCGCTTTCCGGGCATTGATACCACCGATGAGCTTTATGAGTTGGGCGAACGACGCTTCTCCTGCGCAGGTGGGGCTGCGGCGATGGATATGGCGCTGGAAGTGATTGCGCGGCGGCATGGGGCGAAGCTGGCCATCGACGTCTCCGAGCAGCTTATCCATGATCGGATCCGTACCCGCAGCGATCAGCAGCGCATGGCGTTGGTGAAGCGCTTAGGCACGCATAACCGGCGGGTTGTGGAGGCGGTGGCGTTAATGGAGCAGAACCTTGAAGAGCCGCTCCCCCTTGACGAGATAGCCAGCCGAGTAGACGTATCGGTGCGCCAGTTGCAGCGCTTGTTTGAGCAGGAGCTCAACGAGTCTCCGCGCCAGTGGTATTTGCAGCTACGCGTTAAACGCGCCCGGCGGCTGCTGGCGGAGACCGATCTCGCGGTGCTGGCGGTGGGCGTAGCCTGTGGGTTTAATTCCTCATCGAGCTTTGCGCGTACCTTTCGTGCCCATTACGGCTACTCGCCCCGGCAGGTTCGTGCTGGCATGGCGGGAAAAGACCTTTAAAGCGCACTGAGTGTCGCTTAATGTCTGGTAATCGTCGCCTATTGTCTAGTAGTAGAGGGGAAGCCGCGCATACTAGCTAAACCCAACTAATAAAGAGGTTTAGCCAAATGTCGGTCACTGCTCTCTCTATCACCACCAGCTCTGCCACCACCAGCTCTGTCACCACCAACTCTGCCACTACCAAGACGCTGTCGTTGACGGCGGGCTTTTTACTCTCTGCGTTTGCCGCCACCCCTGCCATGGCGGAGCTTGATGAACTGCGCTTTGGGGTGCCGCCGTGGCCCGGGGTTACAGTGAAGTCCGAAGTGGCCGCCCAACTACTTGAGGCCATGGGGTATGAGACCCGCCAGCAGGATTTAGCCGTGAGCGTCATTCTGGAAGGCCTGACGCGTAACGATCTGGACATCTATTTAGGCGGCTGGTACCCGGTTCAGACCGATATGGTCGAGCCCTTGGTGGCCGATGGCAAAGTAGAAAAAGTGGTTTCCAATATCCGCGGCGCCAATTCGGGGCTAGTGGTTCCTCAGTATGTGTACGATGCCGGCGTTACCACGGTCGCGGAGCTAGCTGAGCACCGTGACCGCTTCGATGGCGAAATCCAGGGCATTGAAGCGGGCACCGGCATTAATGATGCCATTCTCAACGCCATCGATAACGACCTTGCCGGGCTAGGCGATTGGCAGCTCCGCGAAAGCTCAACGTCGGCCATGCTGGCCCAGGCTGAGCAGAAAATGGCGGATGAGGAGTGGGTGACCTTTGTCGGCTGGGAGCCCCACTGGATGAACGTGAGCTTCGATTTGGCCTACTTGGCCGATAGCGATGGCGCGGGCGTGGCTTCTATTGAAAGCACGGTATGGACGATTACCCCTGCCAGTCTGGCGGACGACGCGCCGGAGGTTCACCGTTTCCTGTCGCAGTACGTGATCGATATCGAAGACCAGAACGAATGGGTACACGAGTATAGCTACGAAGACCGCCCGGCGGATGAAGTGGCCCATGAGTGGATTGGTAATAATCTAGACACCGTGGCTGAGTGGCTCGACGGTGTCAAAACCCGCGATGGCGAGTCCGCGATTGAGCAGGTGCGGGCCCAGTTCGACGCTTAAATAGTTTATTTATCCATCAAGCCGCTGCTTGAGTGCGTGGCAGAAATCCTGCCACGCACTGCCCATTTCGGGGAGCTGCGATTGGGCGTGAAGGGCTGCGTGTACCATCTGCGGCGCACAGCGATAGCCCACGGAGGCGCCTGCTGCTCGCCAGTTGGCCACTGCGGCTTCGATGGGCTGAGTTAGCGGGTCGTGTGCGACTGTCAGGATTTCCATGCTCTGGGTAGGAGAGTGGCGATCCCGCTGAGTGGCGATAATCTCAGGGCACTGTCCGCGAATACTGAGCACATCGTGGCGCGAAAGCAGTGGGGCATCTTCACCCAGGCAAGCTGGCGAAAGTTCGCCAACGGGCGGGTAGATTAATCCCAGCGGCGGCGCTTCACTTAGCGGGTGGGCAAGGTCGATAGCTAGTCGCCCTCCAGCGCTGTCACCCACCAGGGCAATAGGTTGAATGGCTGTTAACACCGTTTGGCACTCTGCCAGCATGGTGGGGTACGTTACTTCCGGTGCCAGTCGGTAGTTAACGCTGACCACTTCGCGCTCAAGCTGGTGGGCCAAGCTGGCAGCAGGGCCATGATGGCTCTCTGTTGAGCCGATGGTAAAACCGCCGCCATGTATAAACAGCACGCACCCCGGCGCTTGCTGCTGAGGAGTAAAGCGGCGCACGCTCACACCACTAATAATGCTATCTTCGACCCGCATACCGGCCGGGTCGGGTGGGGCGAACGAGCGGCAGAGCTTGTCGTAAGCGCGCCTTGCCTGAGGCAGGGGCTGCTCCTCCATGACTGCCAGCCCTGCGCTAAAGCGCTGAATAAAGGCGTCTACGTTCATCGCTACTGTCATCCTTAGCGCCGTATACCGATGGTGCGCCCGGCAAGTTCTGGCCAGGCGCCGCTATCTACTTTGGGCAGTGCTGCAATGCGATTCACGACCGCTTCAGGAAACGGGCTTGGACGTCCAGACGCTTGTTTCATGCCCATTAGCATCTGCTCGCTGGTCGCTACCAGGTTGTCTTCGTCATCGAACAGGGTGAAAAAGAGGTGCAGGCGCTTTGTGTCGCTATCGAGCAGTGTAAGACCTACGTTTAGCGCTTGGCCTTGGTGTGCCTCGCGGCGGTAGCAGAGGTGCGTTTCCAGGGTATAGATCGTGTAGCCGTAGTGCTCACGGCCCGCTTCATCCAGCCCAATGTGGTCAATCAGTGCTTCACAGGCCAGGGAGAAGACGCGGGCGTACTCCGCGTCGTTCATATGCCCGTTGTAGTCGACCCATTCGGGAGCGACCTGGGTTTTATAAATGATCATTAAATGCGTCCTTCCAAGCCTTCGGCTTCCGGCCAGTATTTTTGCACTACTTCAAGCAGCTCGACCAGGAAGTCATCCCGGCGGCGGTCAAGGGTAGCCACTGATCGACCCGCGGCCTGATGTTCACAGCCTTCTACCACTTTATCAATCAGTTCGTCGGTGAGTTCCGGGGCTTCCAGCTTGGTCCAGGGCAGTTTTAACGCCGGGCCGAACTGCTCCAGCATATGGCGCATGCCCGGTTCGCCGCCCGCCAGGTGGAAGGTCAAGAAAGTGCCCATCAACGGCCAGCGCAGCCCACAGCCGTAAACCACCGCCGCATCGATCTCTTCGGTGGTGGCCACCCCATCGTTAACCAGATGCAGGGCTTCCCGCCACAGCGCTTCCATTAAGCGGTCGGCGATATGGCCCTCTATTTCACGGCGAACCACTAACGGCCGCATGGCGAGGGCCTGATAGCGTTTCTGGGCGGTGGCAATCTGCGCGGTCTGGGTTGATTCGCCGCCCACAAGCTCCACCAGCGGTAGTAAATACACCGGGTTGAAGGGGTGAGCGACGATCACGCGACCAGGCGCTTGCTGGCACTGCTGCTGCAGGTCGGTGGGCTTAAAGCCGGAGGTAGACGAGCCAATAATAACGTCCGGCGCGGCAGCGGCATCAATGGCGGCCAGAATTTCTTGCTTAAGCGGTAACCGCTCGGGCACGTTCTCCTGAATCAGATCAGCGCCGCTCACGGCCTCTTCTATTGTAGCCACAAACGTTAGCCGCTCAGGGCTGGCATTAGACGACAGGCCTAGCTGGGTTAACGAAGGCCAGGCGTTGTCGATAAATGCACGGGTGCGCGTAGGTGCTGATGGGTCTGGATCAAACGCAACCACGTCCCAGCCTTGGGCGAGGGCGCGGGCAATCCAGCCATTGCCAATCACGCCGGTACCAATCACGGCTAAACGGCTCATGCGTCACCTCCTGCCGGAGCGCGCAGCTCTGGGTCACGTAACCTAAGATGGGCGCGGGTTTCTGCAGGTGTCATTACCCGGGCGCCGAGGTTTTCAATAATGGTTGAGGCTTTTTCGACCAGTTGGCCGTTAGTGGCCAGCACGCCTTTCTCTAAAAACAGATTGTCTTCCAACCCCACCCTGGCGTGACCGCCCAGCAGCACCGCCTGGGCGACCATGGGCATCTGATGGCGGCCAATGCCGAACGCTGCCCAGTTGGCGTTTTCTGGTAACTTGTTGCGCATGGCGAGCATGGTTTCGGTGTCTGCTTCGGCGCCCCAGGGTATGCCCAGGCAGAGCTGATAGAGTGGATCATCATCGATCAAGCCCTCTTGCTGAAGCTGGCGGGCAAACCAGACATGGCCCAGATCAAAGCACTCAAGCTCCGGCTTGACGCCTGCGGCTTGCACCAAACGGGCGTGTTCGCGTAGCCAGTCAGCGGGATTCACGTAGACCATGTCGCCAAAGTTGAGGCTACCGCAATCCAGCGTACACAGCTCGGGGAGCAGCTCACCCACCGGGGCGTGACGTTCAGCGGGCGTTTGAATATCGGTGCCTGGGCCGCCGCGGGTCGGGTCTGTGGCATCCGGTATCCAGTCGCCGCCGCCGCCAGCGGTAATGTTCATCACAATACCCTCATCCGCCTCGCGAACGCGCTCCATCACTTCGCGGAAATGGTCGGTCGAGTGGCTGATGCCGCCGGTTGCCGGGTCGCGAACATGGATATGCGCAATGCTGGCCCCGGCGCGTGCAGCTTCAATGCAGGAAGCGGCGATAGCCTTGGGCGTGACGGGTACGTTGGGGTTTTTAGCGATGGTATCACCTGCGCCTGTTACGGCGCAGGTGAGAATGACATTGCGATTCATGGCGAGCTCTCTTGTCAGCAGTTTATTCGCTTACCAGTGTGTCGCGGTGGGCAAACATTAGTTGTCGTAAAGCGACATTCGCTATACACAAAATGCAGTTTTGACCCTCGCTAATTAATTCACTGCTCCGCACTCCAACTCCTCACTCCTATCTCCTCATTATGGGAGCGGTAAATATTGACCGGCATGGCTGCCGATCTAAACTGAAAAAGCCCATGGCAAAGTTGATAACAATTACAAACAACACTAGGAAGGAGAGACCCCATGTCCCATAAACCCACTCTGCGGCCGCTGCCCGCAATCATCGCTTCGGCGATGATTATCGGCTTGCCCGCCATTGCGACTGCCAACAATGCGCCTGAACTCAGCCAAACTGAGGTGTTAACCGGTCTTGAAAACCCGTGGGATATGGCCTTTCTGCCAGATGGGACGATGTTTTACACCGAACGCTGTCGAGGGCTGTCGGTAAGGCTACCCGATGGTGAGGTAGAGCACCTGCTAGGCATGGAAGGCACTGACGACTATGCCACCACAGCGGATGATCTTGTCTGCGAGGGGCAGGCTGGTATGAACGGTGTTGCGGTCGATCCTGATTTTGACGAAAACCGGACGGTCTACGTCTACTCTGCTTCCAACATGTCTGAGCCACGCACTAATCGCGTGCTGCGCATGACAGTGAATAGTGATTTTGATGAAGTTTCTGATCGCACTGATATTGTCGATGACATCCCGTACAAACCCGCTGCCACTGATCATCCGTTTGGCGACGCTGGTGCTCATAATGGGGGCCGTATCCGCTTCAGTCCCGATGACGGTTATCTTTATGTGACCACTGGCGATAACCATAACAGTGAGCTCCCTCAGTCACCGGAACTTCTTGGTGGTAAGGTGCTGCGTATTGACCGGAATGGCGAGGCTGCCGAGGGCAACGAACCGCCTGAGGGTTTCGATCCACGTATCTATACCTACGGTCATCGCAACGTACAAGGTATCACTTTCCACCCGAGCACAGGTCAGCCGATCGTGACCGAGCATGGCCCCTGGCATTCGGATGAGATCAATGTGCTCGTTAATGGCGGCAACAGTGGCTGGGATCCGCGTCCTAACATGGCGGGGCGTGGTGATTGCCCGGACGATTACTGCGGTTATGAACCCAACCAGACCGAAGGGATGGATCCCAAAGAGCGGGCTGCTTATATGCCGGTGACCGACTTGGAAACCTACCCCGATGCCATGAAGCCTGCCTGGGGTAATGATGGTCTTTCGCAAGGTATGGTGGCTACTGAGTTTTTAACCGGTGAACAGTGGGGGGATTGGGACGGACGTCTGCTGGTTGGCTTTATGGGGATTGGTTTTGGCGGTACGCCGGTGGGTCAACGCATTAATCTAATCGATATCGCGGAAGATGGCCTTTCGGTCAACGACGTTGCCGAAATGCCGGTGCCCATGGGGGCGGCCCGCTTCCGATCATTGGTGCTGGGGCCTGATGGTGATCTCTATACGGCAGTTGATGAAGGCAGCATTTACCGTATCACTCCGGAGTGAGCTATAGGCAGCCGCGCTGGCGTTTGGCAGTGCGGCTGCGCACTCACCTTAATCTGGCTCAAGCTTACTGTTCAAGACCACTCTACCGGGAAGAGGTCACCATGAAGATATTTCTGTTTTGCGTCACTGCGACGGCGTTGGCGATGGGGTCGGCTACTCTAGAAGCGGCAGATAAGTCCGCTGGAGCCACACTCTATGCGGACGCATGCGCTCAGTGTCACGGCCCAAGCGGAAAAGGAATGGCGAGCTTTCCATCGCTGAGCGGGCGGGACGCAGATTACATCACTTCGCGTCTTGAGACGTACCGGGCGGGAGAAAAGGTGGGATCAAACTCCTTCTTAATGATCCCCAATGCCACTGATTTGTCTGATGATGATATCGCTAACCTCGCCGCTTACATCGTAGATAATGCCGAGTGAATTAGCTTTGTGTATTAGCTCTGTGTATTAGCCCTGTGCATTGGCAACACAATTCGCCATGTTAATACCCGGTCATTTCCAGGTAACCTACGCCACGTGGTTCGCCGCTGGCGCGGTCGTTGACCACCACTTCACCTTCCCAGTAGGGCACGCTGGTGGTCATCCAGCGGTTGGCGTGGGGTGCTTCGATATTGATATCGAGCCCAACTGAGGCTATTTCCAGTCGCCAGCGGGTGGGTACTTCGCGACCGGCGACGGATGAAGTTGCCAGTGGTGTTAGTGTGATGTCGTCGGTGGCTAAAGGTGTGGCGTCGCCTTGTGGGGTAACCCAGGTACCGGAGCGGTAGTCCGCATCTTGTTCGGCTTCAGTGTCGTCACTACTGTCACCACCCCCACGTAATTGAAACGCCATCAGCTTGTGGCCGTCATTCAGGTGAATCGAGAACCAGTCCCAGCCGGATTGGCGGGCATCAAGCAGTTGGCTACTCCATTCACGATCCAGCCAGCCGCGGCCGCTGACGGACTTAGTTTCGCCGTTAAGGGTGACATCGCCCTCTATCTGCCAGAAGGGCTGGCTGTAGTACATCGAACCTTGCCCATTGGCGGCTTTCTGGCTGAACCCCTTTTCACCGTGAAAGACGAGCGGCCCCTCGGTAGTAAGCGTCAACGTATAGCCAAAACGCGACGTATCTTCGCCGCTGTAAGCGGAGAGGGTGAGATCATTGAAGTCGGCATTATCGACCTTTCTAGTCGCTTTAAGCTGCCAGTCGTCTAACCAGGCGTGGAACGGAGTAGCGATAACGCCAGCCTGAGCATCGTGGGGTTGATAAAGCGGGGCTTGGGAGTGGCTGCGCCCAAAGCGCTCGGCAACGTGATGCTGCTCGCCTTGGGAGATCGCCATATGCGCCATCCAGAGTTGGTCGGCTGCCCAGGGCGTGGGTTCGGGGCGCTCGCCGGGCGGCATAAGTGCCTGACGAAACAGCGTCCACTGCAGGCCGAGGGGCACACCGTCGGCGTCTTCCAGATTAGCGGTGAGGTACCACCACTCGATACGGTAATCCGGGTGGGCAGCATGATCTTGGGGAAAGCGAATAGCCTGGTTGGGTTCTGCATGCTGAAAACCCTCTGCCGTTTGCCCCAAACCGGCAAAGCCTGCGCTGCTGTTGGTTGGCTGCTCTTCCCCACAGCCGTAGAGCGCCAGAGAATTGCTGATAAGTAGGCTGAGGCTCAACCATCGAAGTAAGCTCATTGATTGGCCTCTTCTGCCAGTAAGGCCCGTGGCGAGGCGCGCCAGAAACGCAGCGTAGGCAGGGCAGCCGCCAGTAGGGCGACACCCACGGCGGTCGCCAGGGTAACGGCCATTTCCCAGGGGAATAGGTAGAGCGGCAGTCGCCAGCCAAAAGCGGCCACATTGATGATAGCCACTAAGCCCCAGGTAATGGCGATACCCAGCGGAATCGCCAGCAGGCCGGTCGCTAATGCAGCGCCACCGAGTTGGGCCAGATTCAATGGCGCCAACTGCGCACGGGGAACGCCCAGCGCCCAAAGAGGTGCTAACTGTTGGCGCCGGCTGCGTGCCTGGGTCAGCAGACTGGCGAGCAGAGCCAGGGCTGCTACCGCTAGGGTCAAGCCATTGAGGGCGCGGGTAATAGTAAAGGTACGCTCAAAAATCTCGGTGGCGACACGCTTGATATCCCTTTGATCACTCAGCGCATCGCTGCCGAGGTCAAAGCGTTCGCCCAGGGCTGCACGTAGTTCATCAACATCCGCGTTATCACTCAGCACTAAGCCCATGGAGCTTGGCGGCGCATCAAATCGAGCGGCAAGCTGGGGCGATGCCATCAACACCTGCCCGCTGGGGTTGCCGTAATCGGGATAAATAGCGGCGATGGTCAGCGTTTCATTGGCGCCCGGCGCGCTAAGGGTTAGCTGGTCGCCAGGGGAGAGGTTCTCTGCGGTGGCGAGCTGCTCGTTGATAAACATGGCGCCCTTGCTAAAGGCTGCCCAGGCGGATGAGCGGCTCTGCTCGGTGGCCAGCAGCGGCCAGTGTGGGGTTAATGATTCACCTGGGGTAATGCCGTAAAGCTCGATGGGCGAGCCTATTAAACGGCTGCCTTCTGGCGTGGTGGCGGCCTGCAGCGTTGCGTCACTGCGCCGAGTCAGCAGCCGTTCAGACACCTCCGGGCGGCCAGCGAGCCAGGCGTCGATCTCTGCGTACTGCTCGCTGGGGGCATTTAAATAGAGCGGGGCGACCAGGCGCTGATCAAGCCACTCTAAAAAGGTGAGGCGAAAGCCGCCAACCATACTGCCGACGCCCAGATTGGTCGCTAACGCAATGAGAAGTGCCATCATGGCCAGTGACAGCCTGGGTAACTGTAGCTGCATATCCGCCATTGCCCAGTGGATAAGTGGGCGCCGCCGGGCAAGATGGGCCAGCCCTTTCAGCAGTAGTGCTAATAGGGGGGGAAGCCATAGCGCGCTGGCCAATAGCAGTGCGGCAATCAGCCCGAAGCCCGCCATCAAACCATCGCCAGGGGGCTGAAAGCGTAGCCAGGCATACAGCGCTAGCGCAATACTCAAGGCGAGGGTACCGCTGATGCTCATCAGCGTTAATTGACGCCGGTAACCGCGGCGCCAGGCCTGCATCTGGCCTAACTCCAGCATGTTCAAGCGGGCAGCGCGCCATAACACGCCGCTGCCCGCCAACAGTAGCCCGCCAAGACTAACCGCCAGCCCACCGACCCAGTAGTGCCAGGGCAGGTTGAGATCTTGCCCCACGCCTGCACCATAAAGCGAGCCCAGGGTCGCCGCGACATCGGGCAGTAGCAGGCGTGCCAGCCAAACGCCGCTGGCAATACCGGCCAGAGCGCCGATCAGGCCGAGCAGGATTAGCTCTAAACTGAGCGCTAAAACTAAGCGGCGCCCTGATACACCCAGCACCCGCAGGGTGCGCAGCATGCCCAGGCGTTGCTCCAGCGCCAGACCTAGCGCTGCCTGAACAATAAATAGCCCCACCACCCAGGCCAGTAGCCCCAAAGCGGTAAGGTTGAGATGAAAGCTTTCCGTTAGTTGTCCGGGGGAGGCAACCGTCGTGGCGCGGGTGAGGGTTAATCCGGCCGGTGCTTCCGCTAGTGCCCCCGGGGCGGCCACCATGCGGGTAATCTCGTTACCGCTTTCAAGCAACCGCGCCGCCGCTGCCATATCCATAATCAGCGTGTTCGGTGGAAGCGCTGGCGATAAAATCAGCGGTGGAAGTTGCTTGCCATCGGCTAAGGTTGGGGTGGCGCCTGATGCGCTTTCGCGCGTTATCCCCAGAGCTATCAGGGCGTCAGGTGCTAGGCGTGTTTGCCACGGGGAAAGTAGAAAGTCATTTAGCGACGCAGAGGTATCTGCTTGAGCAAACGGGTTGTCACCGGACAGGGTGAGTGGATCAATGCCGATCAGCGTGAGCCGGGTGCCATCCTGGGTAACGATTTCCCCCTCCAGCATGGGCGAAACGGGCAGGCCTGCCTGGCGCAGGGCGAGATACTCGGCGCGGGTGAGTGGGGCACCATCGCGGCGCTCAAGCTGATCGAGTTGGGTGGCAAACAGTGCATCGGCGCGGGCGTAGCTCTCTTTTGCTGTAGCATTGATCGCTTGGATGCCGCTCCACAACGCGCTGGCAACCCAAAGCCCAAGTAGCAGCATGATCAGTTGGCCAGGATGGCGCCGGTAGTGGCTAAGTAGCGTGGATAGAACCTGGGTCATGGTGCCGCGTCTAGTAGGCGACCGTGGCGCAGGCGAAGGCAGCGATCTAGCGGTGCCGCCACTTGCAGGCTGTGGGTGACGATGAGCAGGGCGCACTGGGTTTCGTGGACGAGGCTTAATAACAGTTCAAGCACTTCGCCTGCCGTGGTTTCATCCAAGTTACCCGTGGGTTCGTCGGCCAGCAGGAGGGCCGGGCGGGGAGCCAGGGCACGACCGATCGCTAAGCGCTGCTGCTGCCCACCAGAGAGCTGTTCTGGGTAGCGTTTCTCCAAGCCTGTCAGTCCTAGTCGCTCAATCAAGTAGCCTGCCCAGTCGGCGTCATCGCGCTTGGCTAAGCGCGCCTGCAAGCGCAGATTGTCGATCACCGTTAGGCTGGGGACTAAATGAAACTGCTGGAAGACTAACCCTAATTGCTCGCGGCGTAGCTTGGCGCGGGCGGGCTCAGGTAATGAGGCGACGTTCTGGCCTTCAAGGGTAATTGTCCCTTGGTCGGGGAGATCCAAACCAGCGGCAAGATGCAGGAGGGTGGATTTGCCGCTCCCGGATTCACCCATTAACGCCAGGCTTTCTCCTCCGGCCAAGCGTAGGGAGACATCTTCGAGTACCCTTAGCGGCCCCTGTGGCGTCGCGTAGGTTTTATGTACCTGACGAAGTTCCAGCATAGAAGACTCATATATTGCTATAGAGGGAGGCGTTCCAGTAATAAAAAGGGCTAGTCGTTAATAGGCGTGACCATCGCACCCCGATCTCCGTATATCGCTATGCCACCGCGTCCTGTGTGCTTGATGAAATACATACTTTTATCGGCCGCATCAATAAGCTCATCCGCACTGCCAAATCCACCGTCATCCAAACAGGCGATACCGATGGATACGGATACATGAATGGGTTCCTGATCATCGTGTGCCATCGGCGTTTTTGCCAGCCGCTGGGCAATTCGTTTAGCGAATACCTGGGCTGACTGTGCATCTTCATCTGGCAACACGACCAGAAACTCTTCGCCACCCCAGCGCCCTGCAAGATCGCCGTCACGAATGAGCGACTGTAGCGTTTTGCCAAATGTTTGCAGCACACTGTCGCCCATTTGGTGGCCGTATTGATCGTTTAGCTTCTTAAAGTGATCAAGATCAATAAACACTACGGACATGATGCGTGACTGTTGCTGACACAGGACAAAGCGCTTGTGCATCTGCTCTTCAAGCCAGGATCGGTTGGCAAGCCCGGTAAGCGTATCTATCCGGGAGCGCTCTTCCAGCTCATCTTGCCGCTGACGAAGGGAGGCGAGTTCTGCTTGCTGGGTATCAAGGCGCGCTTTGAGCTGTAACGTTTGTTGAAACAGCAGCTGCTGAGCCTCAGCCAGTAGCGATTCGTTGTTCTGCAAAGGGGGAGCCGTCATCTGCAGCATGTCCGCCAGAGCAGGCAACTGTTCCTGAATATTCTCTAGCAAATGCCGTAAAGAGATCGTTTGGGCGCTCTGGTAGGTTTCAAATTCCCGCACCACGGCGACTAGCGATTGCGCTGGATGGGAAGAGAGCCAGGCGTCGGCAATGGAACCAGAGAGCTGAACGCACAGCTTGTCGGGGGCGTTAATGTCGTATTCGCTGTGACTGTCGCAGATTCGCTGTGCCAGTGGCGTCGGAACTCCCCACTTGGCGGCAAGCCAGGCGCCTACCTGTGAGTGATCACAGCCAAAGAGCCGCTGTTCCGACTCCGATAGCTGCCGATGAGAGAGTGCGGTTTCTGTATAGAGATTGTTGCTCTCTTTAGGGTAGGTTGCCCTTAATGCCATGATGCCAATGTCTTGGAGCAAGGCTGCCGTAAACACGGGCCCCGCCATTTCGGGGCAGAGATAGATGGCAAGGTGACGGGCTGCTAATGAAGCAATGATGGAGCGCATCCATACACGCTGGTAATGAACATCAATGCCCCTGTTTTGAAGCAGGCTGAAACTCATTACCGCTGCCAGCGTGGTGTCTAACCCCAGACGAGCCGTCGCTTCCTGGCAACCATGCACCTTTGTATGGCTACGCGAGAAAAAGGCGCTGTTGGCCAGGGTAATGATCCGTATGGTCAAGGCAGGATCACGCTCTATCGCATTAGCGTACTCGTTTACTGAGGGGTGCTCAGTGCGGGCTATTTTCAAGACGTTGATAGCGACCGATGGCAGACTGGGAAGAGCCGGACAGTTAATTAGATCTGCTACCAAAAATGGCGGTAATTCAGTCGATAAGACCAAGTCTTTCGAATTATCACTTGCCTGGATGGCCTGCATTATTCTCTCCTGGCTCTCATCGGCTTGCAGCAGCCCAGCCTAAACTTTTCCATGTCACTTGCCTCAGGGCAGTGATAATAGAATTCATTCGTTTGTATTAAACCATTTTAGGCGCTAGCTGGTTAAATACCTACACATAAATGCCTGCAACGTTACAGAACTACAGTCAAAAAATACGCTAAGCCAAGCTGTTATGTAAGATATTTCTTTGAATTTGGTGTTTGTCAATTCGTTAGATGTGCGACTAAAGGGTAAACCATTGACCCTTTTTTTATTTTAATACCACTACCATACTAGTCATATCAGTTTTCGCAGCTAACCTACACGTGCTGCTCTATCAGGATCAGGTGCAATGCCCACAACATTACAAACGCTTTGGCAGGAAACCCACGATGGAGAATCGGTACGCCAACGGCTATTTCACGTGCTGAGGCAGTCAATTATCCAGATGGTGTTGGCACCGGGGCAGGCGCTATCGGAGAAGGAGATTGCGAATTTGTTTACCGTCAGTCGCCAACCTGTGCGCGAAGCGTTTATTCGCCTTTCTGAGTCAGGCCTGGTGGAAGTTCGTCCCCAACGGGGCACCTATGTTGTGCGCATTTCGCGCCAAGCGGTGCTGGAGGCGCGATTTATTCGTGAGTCGCTTGAGGTTGCCATTGCTTTAGAGGCAGCTAAATGCACGCTTCCATCAAGCGTATTAATGGAGTTAAACGAGCTGATTGAGCGCCAGCGTGGCTGCATTGAGCGGCAAGATCATGACCGTTTTTTCTTTCTTGATGAGATGTTTCATCGCACCTTGGCAATCTCTGCGGGGCAAACCATGGCGTGGAACGTGATTGAAGATGTTAAAGCGCAGTTAGATAGGGTGCGGTATTTGAGTATTCCTGATTCGACACCCATCCCCAAACTGGCAGATCAACATCAGGCCATAGTGGACGCGATATCGGCTGGGGATACTGAGGCGGCCAAGCAGGCAATGAGTACCCACCAGCGTGAAATACTTCATTCGCTACCTGAACTAGAGCGCCGCTTTCCAGAATTGTTTGAAAATGTGGGCATCAATGCTCATGCGCTATCTATATAAAACCCGCTTGAGAACAACAAAAAAGCAACATAGGCCGCATTACGAAGGATCAGCCAGAACTGGTTGGTAAATCATCAATAATAAATGAAAGCCTTTAGGAGCCTGAAATGAAACTCACAAAATTACTTCCTGCTGTAGCGCTGATTGTCGCAAGCCATTCGGCTCACGCCGCGTACCAGCTTAATGTCTCAATAGCTTTGAGCCCTCAAGATCCTATCGCCCAGGCAATGGAGAGTGCTAAAGAGGCGATTGCGGAGCGCTCAGAGGGCGAGTTGACCATTCAGATTTTTCCCAATAGCCAGCTTGGTTCAGACGAAGACGTGATCGAACAAATTCGTAGTGGCGCTAATATCGCTATCTTAGTTGATGCTGGTCGCTTGTCGGAGTATCAACCCGAGCTAGGTATCTTGAGTGCCCCTTATTTAGTCGAAGATTATCATGACTATGATCAAATCACCTCGTCTCCGCTCTACCTGGATTGGGTAGAGAGTATGGCTGAAACAAGTGGTTTACGACTGCTCAATTATAACTGGTTTCAGGGGTCGCGGCAGATGCTGACCCAAAATGAAGTAAAGACACCTGATGATTTAAGTGGTGTGCGTATCCGCACTATCAACTCACCTGTTTGGGTGAAAACCGTTGAAGCGATGGGCGCTACTCCAACCCCACTGCCTTGGTCAGAGGTTTACTCAGCCCTACAGCTAGGGTCGATCGATGGGGCTGAAGCACAGCTCACCGCCGCTGAAGGTCAAAACCTGCATGAAGTTATTACTCATGTGGCATTAACCAACCATATCCATTTGATGACCGGTATTGCCACTTCCGAACAGTGGTACCAAGCATTACCTGATGAATTACGCACTATTCTAGATGAAGAGCTGCTAAAAGCTGGCGGAGAGGCCAGCGAAGCAACTGCAGCAGCCCAAGCCTCAGTGCGGATGCGTATGGTGCAGGAAGGCGTAACGTTTTCTCAGGTTGATATGGACGTCTTTAGAGATCGCATGAGCAGCGTTTATGAAGAGCTAGGTTACAACCAGTATCGTGATCAGCTGCTTTCTAAAGAGTAAGTCTAAGCCCCTGCCTGCCAGGGCGGGGCACCTCTCTTTCCTCTTTGCTATTACTTAACTATCCAGATGCCCGTATAGGGCGAGGAATGCTGTATGTGGCATTGGTACGATAAAGGTGAGGAGTGGCTGGCTATTATGCTACTCGGTGGTACCTCTCTCACCATGTTTGTTAGCTCAGTGGCTAGAGCAATAGGAAATCCTTTTGCAGGAGGTGCTGAGCTTGCGCAATTTCTGTTTATTTGGACTGCTGTGTTAGGCGCTGACATTACTCTGCGCCAGGGTGGTCAAGTAAGAATAGATGCGCTTGTTATTCGTTTGCCTATTAAGTTGCAGCTCATTATTACCAGCCTGTGTGTTGGCATGATGATGCTCTTTTTGGCTCTTTTAATCTGGTATGGTTATGCCTTAGCGACCTCCAACTGGCAACGGCCTATGGGGGTGGCAGGGCTAAGTTACGGTTATATCACCCTGGCACTACCCGTTGGCGCTGGCTTGATGTTGATTTCGTTACTTCGCCGTATCTTCACCAATGGCATTATCGGCAGCTTAGTGGCTGACGATGATGAACAGGTGGAGGAAGCGCTATGACGGCCGCGTTACTATTAGGATTCGGCCTGCTTTTAATGGCCATTGGTATGCCCGTTGCTTTTGCCATTGGTATTGCAGGCTTCTCTTACTTCTTATTACCTGAGACATTTTTGCCGACCAGTATTGCTGTCCAACGCATTGTCTCGTCAACGCAATCATTTCCCCTGCTGGCCGTTCCACTGTTTATCTTCATTGGTCATCTGATGAACGCCAGTGGGATTACTCCCCGCTTGGTTCACCTTTCGACCCTATTAGCGGGATGGATGAGCGGCGGTTTAGCCCAGGCAAGCATTGTTTTGAGCACATTAATGGGTGGGGTTTCCGGTTCTGCTGTGGCGGATGCCGCCATGCAATCCCGCGTGCTGGGCAAGAGTATGATCAAGGGCGGCTATTCTGCGGGGTTTACCGGCGCGGTACTCTCCATCGGCGGGTTAATTACTGCGACTATCCCGCCCAGCATTGGCTTGATTCTGTATGGCTACCTTGGCGAAGTTTCCATCGGGCGCCTGTTTATTGCAGGCCTGGTACCGGGCTTCTTATTAATGGTGGCGCTGATGGTGACCACTTACATCATGGCTAAACGCCGGGGGTATCAACCGGTTAGGGAGAAACTACCTACGGGGAGTGAAGTGCTCAAAGCCTTACGTAGCAGTATTTGGGCAATCCTCTTCCCCGTATGGCTTTTAGTCGGTATTCGCTATGGACTGTTTACTCCTTCAGAGGCGGGCGCCTTTGCCGTCGCTTACGCCTTATTGGTGGGGTGCGTGATTCACCGTGAAATGGGGGTTAAAGAGATACTTAATGCCATGCGTGCCAGTGTAAGAGATATTGGCATGATAATGTTGATTATTATGTTTTCAGGCATTATTGGTTATGTCGTCTCTTTTGAAAGGGTGCCGCAAACAATAGCAGAGCTAACGCTAGGGGTATTCTCTAGCCATATAACGCTGTTGCTGGCAGTGTCAGTAATTCTTGTCTTTCTAGGCATGCTGCTAGAAGCCACTGTTGTTGTCATGTTGTTAACCCCCATTCTGGTGCCCGTTATTAAAGCTGCTGGTGTTGATCCTGTTCATTTTGGACTGTTAATGATGACGCTGGTTACGTTCGGCGGTATGACACCTCCTGTCGGTATTTCAATGTATACCGTATGCGGGATATTACGCTGCTCATTCTATGAGTATAGCCGTGAGTTACTGCCGTTTGTCTTTGCTGTATTTGTGGTTGTGCTGGGTATTCTCTTCTTCCCCAATGTAGTGCTGTTTTTGCCTAACTTACTGCTGGGCTAAATCTGCCTATAAAAGTCTCGTTATGAAGGAGTGAAAATGATGTTAAAAGATAATGTTGAGTTCATGGGTAATGACTTTCTGTTAGACGATGAAGTAGCCCAGCGGCTTATCATAAGCACACAGCAATTATGTCGATTTTGATGATGATTCTGGTCGGCGAGATGATGCGTACAGTGCGTTACCACTATGTGCAGTGTTACTTATTTGAGCGTTAATTTCTTCTTACCTCTTGTGATGGGCTCACTATGATCATTAGCGATGCATACTTAATTGTAACATCCCCAGGCCGCAACTTTGTCACACTGAAAATTGTTACCGAATCGGGCGTGTATGGGATTGGCGACGCCACTTTAAACGGCCGCGAGATGGCAGTGGTCGCCTATTTGGAAGAGCATGTATTACCCACACTGATTGGGCGTGATGCCGGTCGTATTGAAGATATCTGGCACTACCTTTACCGCGGCGCTTACTGGCGGCGCGGGCCTGTCACCATGAGTGCCATTGCCGCTGTTGATATGGCGCTTTGGGACATTAAGGCAAAGCTTGCAGGCATGCCGCTGTATCAATTGCTGGGCGGCAAGAGCCGTGACCGCGTTATGGTCTATGGCCATGCAACGGGGCGTGATATTGACGCCTGCCTGGAGGAGGTAGCCCGTCATGTGGATGAGGGCTATAGAGCGGTACGCGTGCAAGCTGGCGTGCCCGGGATTGCCAGTATTTATGGGGTCGCTAAAAAAGATGGCGAGCCGTATGAGCCTGCCGATGCTGATTTGCCCGCAGAGCACGTCTGGAGTACCAGTAAATATTTAAATCATGTTCCCAAGCTGTTTGCCGCCGTGCGTGAGCGCTTCGGTGAAGACCTGCACGTGCTGCACGATGTGCACCACCGCCTGACGCCCATCGAGGCCGCCCGCTTAGGCAAGGAGGTTGAGCCCTACCATCTATTCTGGCTTGAGGACTGCGTGCCGGCTGAAAATCAGGAGTCGTTTGGGCTTATTCGACAGCACACTACCACGCCGCTGGCCGTGGGCGAGGTCTTTAATAGCCTGTATGACGCCAAAGCACTGATCGAGAATCAGTGGATCGACTATATACGCGCCACCCTAACCCATGCGGGTGGTATTACCCATATGCGCCGAATCGCCGATTTAGCAGGTCTTTACCACGTGCGCACCGGCTTCCATGGCCCAACGGATCTTTCGCCGGTGTGCCTGGGTGCTGCCATTCACTTTGATACCTGGGTACCCAATTTCGGCATTCAGGAGTATATGCCGCATACCAGCGCCACTGATGAGGTCTTTCCCCACGATTACCGCTTTGAGGACGGCCATTTCATTGTCGGCGAAAAGCCGGGGCACGGCGTTGATATCGACGAGCAACTAGCTAAGCAGTACCCCTATAAGCGCGCCAGCCTGCCGGTGAACCGGTTGGAAGATGGCACTCTGTGGCACTGGTAAGGAGGGTTTCAACAATGAAAGCATTTCAGGTCAAAGCGCCACACGACTACCAAGTGGCTGATGTTGAAGTTCCTGAGGTTGCCAGCGGGGAGGTACTTGTTCGAGTAGCCTTCGCCGGTATCTGCGGCTCGGACATGCATATCATTCATGGCGACAACGCCTTTGTGCGCTTTCCGCGCATCACGGGTCATGAGTTCGCCGGGGTAGTGGAAGCGGTAGGGGAAGGGGTGGCTGACGTCGCTGCTGGGGATCGCGTGTGTATTGATCCGGTCATCAGTTGCGGCACCTGCTACCCATGCCGCATTGGGCGCCCCAACGTATGCAGTTCGCTTGAAGTGATCGGCGTGCATCGCGATGGCGGTTTTGAAGAGTTTGTGGCGGTTCCTGCGGCTAACGTACACCGCCTACCTGAACATATCGGGCTAGACGCCGCTGCGCTGGTTGAGCCTTATACCATTGCTGCCAACGTACTTGATCGCATGCAGCCCCACCCCGGCGACCGGCTCATGATTTTGGGCGCGGGCGTGATCGGGATGACGATTCTGCAGATGGCCCTGGCCAAGGGCATTGAAGATGTCATTGTCACGGACGTTATCACTGAGCGATTAGCCGTCGCTAAGCAGCTTGGTGCCTCACAGGTATTTAATAGCCGCGAGCAGGATATTGAAAAAGAAGTGCTCGCTCTCACCCAAGGCGAAGGTGTGCCGCTGATTGCCGATGCGGCCTGCGTGCCAGCGCTGCTACCGCAAATGCTGCGTTTAGCCTCGCCAGCAGGGCGCATTGGACTGCTGGGCTTTAGCGTTCAGCCCAGTGACCTTGTACAGCTAGAAGTGATTAAGAAAGAGCTGACCCTGGTCGGCTCGCGACTTAACAACCGTAAGTTTCCGGAGGTGCTTGAGCTGATGGCCAGCGGGCAGTTGGATCCGTTGGCGTTAGTCAGCCACCGGCTGCCACTCAGTGACATGCCCAACGCCATCGACATGCTTGATCACCGGCCAGAAGAGGCCCGTAAGGTACTGATTCAAATTAGTGCTTAAGGGTAACCACGCCAACTCGCGCGCAACTAACAGCCGCAATCAATAATTAACAACATCCGTGTGTAGGAGAAAGATAATGATCAAACAACTTATCACCAGCGCTGTTATTGGGGCCGCCATGCTAGGTAGCCACTCATTAATGGCGGCAGATTACACTCTGCGCTTTGGCCATTTAGCCAACGAGCAGAACATATGGCACCAGGCCGCCGAGAAATTCAAACAGGAAGTCGAAGCAAACTCTGACGGGCAGATAGAAGTACGTATCTATCCCAGCGAGCAGTTGGGCAACGAGATGGATGTAATCAACAGTATTCAGCTGGGCACGGCGGATATGACGATTACCGGTGAGAGCTTACAGAACTGGGCGCCTAAAGCCGCGATGATGGCGGTACCTTACGCCTTTCGAGACTCTGAACACCTTCATGCAGCGGTGAATGGTGATATCGGTGCTGAGATTGAAGCACAAATCACTGAGCGCACTAACCTGGTGCCTCTGGCGTGGTTTGAGCGTGGGCCACGTGAGCTGACCTCCAATCGGCCTATCCGCACGCCTGATGAGCTGGACGGGCTGCGCCTGCGCGTGCCTAACGTGCCGCTGTTCGTTGATACCTGGCAGGCAATGGGCGCACGTCCAACCCCAATGGCGTTTAGCGAAGTATTTACCGCACTTCAGCAGAACACCCTGGAAGGGCAAGAGAACCCGCTTAGCCTAATTGAGAGCGCCAGCTTCAACGAGGTGCAGGACTACGTCAATATGACTGGCCATGTGCGCAGCTGGATCTACGTAGTGATTGGCCGTAATCAGTTTGAAAGTATGCCGGATGAGCTCCAGCAGGTAGTGCGAGACGCTGCTCAAACGATGCAGGAGTACCAGGCCGAGCTCTTCATTGAGGATCAAGAGCGCCTCGAGCAAGCGCTTCAAGAGCGTGGCATGGAGTTCGTGGAAGTCGACGTCGATGCCTTCGCAGAGAAAGCGCGCCCCGCTGTTCTTGAGGCCTTAACTGACGAGCAGCGCGAACTCTTTGACGCTATCCAGGACTTGTAATGCCGTTTGTAAGGACGCTGGTAAGGCGTTGTTAGTGAATTGGGAATGAATATGGGCTGGCATTCGCCAGTCCATTCTCTAACGGCACAAGCAGCTTGCCCATGAGGAATCGGTTATGAACTCGGATCAAAAAGCGCTTGAACAGGAAGCGTTAGAGAGTCTGGCTTCAATGTCGGCGGTGCCTAAATTTAAAGGCCCCATTGGGCGCGTCATTGGTTGGGTTGACACGTGCTTGCTGACCTTGGCCGTTACGGCGCTGATTGCGATTGCCGCCACGGTACTGCTACAAATTTGTTCGCGGCTATTTTTGCCATTTTCGATAGCCTGGACGGAAGAGCTTTCACGCTATCTGTTTATTTATATGGTGGCGCTATCCGCTGGTGTGGTGCTGCGTCAGAACCGCAACATCAGCGTGGAGCTTTTTCATCACCTGCTAGGGCCGCGGATGCAGGCGGCTTTTCAAGTGTTGATCTGTGCGCTGATAGGTCTATTCGCCTTTATGGTGCTGCCTTACGCTTGGCAGTATGCGCAAAACGGGGCTTGGCAGACCTCGCCAACGCTGCATGTTCCCATGCTGTATATCTTTTTCTCAACGGTGGTCACCTTTGCGCTACTCCTGGTTTACAGCTTGCTGGGGTGTCTTGAGGGAATGATCGCAATGTGTCGCTCCTCTGCCTCCCTTCAGGAGTCCTAAGCATGGAAGTTATTATCCTCTTTAGCGTTTTCCTGGTTTTGCTGTTGGTGGGCATGCCCATTGCGTTTGCATTGGGGTTAGCGTCGCTCTCTTATCTGCTGCTTGAAGGCATTTCATTAACCATTGTGCCGCAGCGTATGTATGCGGGTATCGACACCTTCGTGCTGCTCTGTATCCCCGGTTTCGTGCTGGCTGGCAATTTAATGAATGTGGGCAATATTACCGATCATATTGTGCGCTTCTCCAACGCTCTGTTAGGCCATATTCGCGGCGGCCTTGGCTTGGCCAACGTGGCGGGGTCGATGATTTTTGGTGGTATCTCCGGTACGGCGGTTGCCGATTCCGCCAGCATCGGTTCGGTGATGATTCCCGGTATGGCGCGCTCGGGTTATGACAAGCCGTTCGCCGCTGCGGTCACCGCTGCTTCGTCAACCGTTGGGCCCATTATACCGCCCAGCGTGCCGATGATTATCGCCGGGTCGCTGAGCGGTATTTCGGTCGGACGGATGTTCCTGGCAGGCGCCGTGCCGGGGCTTTTAATGGGCCTCGCCATGATGGTCACTGTCTATATTCTTGCCGTTCGCCGTGGCTACCCTAAAGAGCAGCGAGTGCCTTTTTTGCAACTGCTGCGCGAAGCCAAAACAGCCTTCTGGGCGCTGCTGATGACCGTGATTATTCTCTACGGCATTATTGGTGGCTTCTTTACCCCCACTGAAGCGTCTATTGTGGCTTGCCTCTATGCGTTGGTCGTCGGCATGTATGTCTATAAAGGCCTAACGTGGAAAAAGCTCCCGACGATTTTATCTGACACCGTATTGACCTCTTCGGCACTGCTGCTGATGGTCGGTTTGGCGAACCTGTTTGGCTGGATACTGACCAGTGAACAGATCCCTCAGATGATTGCCTCACTGATTCTCTCTATCAGCGATAACCCACTGATTGTTTTGCTCATCCTTAATCTGATTCTGCTGTTCGTCGGCGCTTTTATGGAGACCATCGCCGCCTTAATAATTCTATTCCCTGCATTGGTGGGGGTCGCCACTGGCGTCGGTGTTGATCCGGTGCATTTTGCAGTGATCGCGGTGTTGAACCTGATGATTGGACTAACAACGCCACCGGTGGGCGTGTGCCTATTCGTGGTAGCGGGGATTGGCAAGCTGCCCATGTTGACGGTGGCAAAAGCCATCGTGCCTTTTTTGCTGTGCAACTTGGCGGTGCTGTTGCTGGTGACCTATGTCCCGGCAATTTCGCTTTGGTTGCCTAACTTGCTAATGGGAGAGTAGTTGATGATGGCTCCAGAGCTTATTGAAGCAATTCCGAAAAGTGGTCAGATGGGTATTGTCCATTTGGGGTTAGGCGCGTTTCACCGCGCCCACCAAGCGGTCTATCTAGAGCGTTATCGACAACGCAGTGGCGATGGTGAGTGGGGGGTCTGTAGCGCGAATTTGCGCTCTAGCGTGGGTTTAGTCGACGGCTTGAGAGCAGCAGGGCATCGCTATCATGTAGCGGAGTACGCCGATAGTGAGAACATTACGCTGCGGGAAATTGGTGTGATTGAAGAGACGCTTTTCTCGGGCCGTGATGGCGCGGGTAACTGGAGCCGAGACCGAGAGGTACTACTGGCACGAATGGCCTCTGCGGATACCCGTGTCGTTACGTTAACAGTCACTGAGAAGGGCTACTTTTTAAACCCCGCGAGCGGTGAGTTAAAAGTCGATGACCCAATGATCATCGGTGATATTGCCTCGCCCCAACAGCCGCGAACGGCCCCAGGCTTATTGGTAGAAGCGTTGGCTCAGCGGCGTGAGGCTGGCATTGCCCCCTTTACCGTGCTCTCTTGCGACAATATGCCAGATAACGGTAAGCGGACACGCCAGGCGGTGGTGCAACTAGCCGAGCATCGTGACGCAGAACTGGCCAGTTGGATTGCCAGTGAAGTAGCGTTTCCCTGCAGCATGGTGGATCGCATCGTCCCCGCGATGACGGATGCCGACTTTGAGCGCTTAGCGGCGCTGGGAATTTCCGACTCAAATGCGGTGGTATGCGAAGCGTTCACGCAGTGGGTGGTCGAAGATACCTTCTCCCAGGGACGACCCGACTGGGAAGCTGAGGGCGTTGAGATGGTGGCAGATGTGGCGCCGTTTGAAACCATGAAACTGCGCATGCTCAATGGTAGCCACTCCTTGCTTGCCTATATTGGCGCTCTCGCAGGTATCGAAACGGTTTATGACGGCATCAATCATGTCGAGCTTCGGGCGCTATTGCGCCGTTATATGCTTGAAGAGGCGGCGCCTACGCTTGAGATGCCCGAGGGAATCGATTTAGACGCCTATGCCGACTCGCTACTGGCACGCTTTGCCAACGACAGCTTGCGCCATCGCCTGCAGCAGATCGCTATGGATGGTAGCCAAAAACTTCCGCAGCGCTGGCTCTCTGGCGCGAAGGAGCGTAGCGCCGCAGGACAAACATCGCCCTGCGTGGCGTTGGGGATGGCGGCCTGGATACGCTATACCGCGGGTCATGACTTACAAGGAAATAGTCACCGCGTGGATGATCCGCTAGCCAAGCGCTTTGCAGAGTTGCACCAGACATATGGTCGCGATCCCAGCGCGCTGGTAGCGGCCTATTTAGCCATGGACGATGTGGTGCCTAGCGCATTGGCACAAGACGAAGCCTTTGCGCAGGCGGTGCTGGCGGCATATCAAGCACTAAGCCATGGTGGATTGAGTGAAGCACTAGCGGCGCTATAGTTCTGTTAAATAAGCTCTGTTAAATAGTTCTGTTAAATAGCTCCGTTAATAGCAAAACCCCACTGATCGATTCAATCAGTGGGGTTTTTTATTGTGCACTTATGGCTAACGATTAGTGAGGGGCAGCGGGCGCTTCAGCGTTCGTGAGAGTCGGTTCCGGCACTTGCTCCATACGCTTGCGCTCTTGGTCAAGAATCGCCAGCGCCTGGGCAGAAGTGACGCGGGAAGCGGGCGTCACTAGACTAACAATCACACCGGCTATCAGCGCTACTAGCACTGCGGGGATGCTGGGGTTACCCCAGAAGGCTGTCCAGTCGCTATTGGCGATAATCGTCAAGGAAGTCACCGAGGCGCAAATCAGCGTAGCGATAGCACCCTGCCAGTTATAACGAGGCCAGAAGCGGCCCAGCATGGCACTCACAAACAGCCCTGAAAGAATCGTCGAGATCATGCGGGTGATATAGGTGATGACATTGTCCGAGGCCAGTGCGAATAGCAGCGCCAGACCAATAGTCGCCACAAGCGCAATCCGCGAGAAGCGCACCACGTTGCGCGCTGAGGGCGTGCGGCCTGTGGCCAGCACATAGAGATCGCGAATTAGTGTGGACACCCCGGCGATGGCATCGGAGCTGGCGCTCGACATCGTAGCGGAGAGGCCCGCTACCAATAGTAGTAAACCCAGCCCAAGCGGCATGATCTCTGTGGCCAGGAAAGGGAAGGCGTAGTTGCTGTTTTCAAGCCCAGGGTTAAGGGCATGGGTGGCCATACCAATAATCGCGGGAATGATCGAGAAGCCCAGATAAAGAACGCCAGTGATTAAGAACGAACGGCGTACCGACCCAACTGATTTACCTGAGTAGATACGCTGACGGAAGGAGGGGGTCGCCAGCACGCCAATCGCAATAACGGCGGCTAAAGAGAGCGCTGGCAGGGCGCCAATCTGGTCAATACCTAGAAAGCTGGTGGCGCCTGCATCCATGCCCGCCGTAAGCCCCGAAAAACCGCCAACTTCTATCAATGCCAGTACCGCCATCAGTATAAACCCTGCAAACAGCACAACCGCTTGGATGGTGTCCGTCCAGATAACCGCAAAATATCCCCCCACTACGCAGTAAATGCCGAAACCTAGCGCCACCAGAATGCGCGCCGTGGTGAGATCAATACCTGCCATCCAGGAGAGGTAGAGGCCGCCACCAAGAATGTGCGCCCCCAGCCACCCTATACAGGCGATATAGATAAGTAGCGCGACCACATTGCGTACCAGCCGATTCGCACCGACGTAATAGGCCAGCTCCTCACTCATGGTCATAAAGCGAAATTTACGTACGGGAGCAAAGCAGACCGCGAGCAATAGAATACCCACGGCACCCCCAAGCCCGTATAAAGCACCTGCCCAACCGTTTGCGTAACCGAACCCAACGGCGCCCATGCTGGAGCCGGTGCCCACCATCGTCGCCACCGTGGTTCCCACGGTAAGAAAGAGTGGAACGCTTCGCCCGCCGAGTAGAAAGTCGTCACCGCTACCGCGTTTATGCCTTGAGACCCACCATCCGAAGGCGATCATAGCGATAATGTAGAGCACGAAGGTGACAAGGAATATTTGACTGTTCATGTTAACCTCTTATCGTTGTGTATCCGGCCGTTGCCGCGGCCGAAGGTAGACAATGGAAGCGATTACCGCGGGGCTTTTATCCTAATCGCGCGGTAATCTGGCGCTGCACCCTTGCCGGGGTGTGGCGCTTTTTTTGGAGCTTTTTTCGTGATGCTTTTTTCTTAGTGTTTAGGCTTTATTAGCGTCTGGATTGGGTTATACCTGAATATGCATAGCGCTTAACTTACTGAGTACTAGGCGCGATCAGCGCGGTAGCACTTCACGTCAACCTCCACTTTGCAATCCACCACCAAGTCTTGAACGCTACAGATACGCGCCGGTGGGTTGTCGCCAAAGACCTCCTTAAACACCTTATTGAAAGAGGTGAAATAGCGCGCATCGGTGAGTACGGTGGTGACATGCACGACGTCTTCAACGCCATACCCGGCTTCCTGCATAATGGCCAGGCAGTTATCGAAGGCGAGACGGGTCTGCTCAACAATGCCGCCTTCAACGACTTCGCCGTCGGTCATGGGTGTTTGGCCAGAGACGTACAACCAGCCGCCTGCCTCTACGGCGCGGGCAAAAGGCAGCTTCTGACCGCCGGTGCCTACACCGCCTTCGGTGCCGTATCGAGTAATGCTCATGGGGTTTGCTCCTGATTGGGGTGAAAGTTGGGTATTGATTGAGAAATACGTTCTGTTCTGCGCAGCATCCTGCCAGCGCGTTGGTCTGAAATGGCGCCGTGTTGATAGGCGATTTTGCCGTTCACTATGACCATTTCGATGCCTTTAGCGGCCGCGATGGGGTTCTCGTAATTGGCCGTATCCTCAAGAGTCGTGAGATCAAAAAGGGTGAGGTCTGCATAGGCGCCTATGCGGATCACGCCGCGATCCGTTAAGCCAAAATTGGCCGCTGAAAGAGAGGTCATTTTGCGCACCGCTTCCGACAGTGGCATTAGCTTTAAATCGCGGCTGTAGTGGGCCAGCACGCGCGGAAATGCACCCCAAAGGCGCGGATGTGGATGCGGATCGTTCGGCAGGCCGTCGGAGCCCACCATGGCGAGCGGGTGCGCTAACACCTGTTGCATATCCGCTTCGCTCATGTTGTGGTAAACCGCGCCCGCAGGCTGTAGCTGCCTGGCAGCGTCCAGCAGTGACACACCCCACTCGGCGGCGATTGTTTTTAGTGGTCGACGCGCCTGCTCCGGGTGCGGGGTCGACCAGGTAATAGTGATCTCTATTTCGTCCGTTACCTGGCCCAGGTCGAGAGTGGAAGAGCCCGCGGTGTAGGGGTAGCAGTCGCAGTGAGCATGTTGGTGTTGGGCGGCAGCTTCCAGTTTGCTCAGCGCCTTACCCGCGCCTCCCCAATTGCCCGCGCCGGCGCATTTAAGGTGCGAAATTACCAGCGGTACTTGGCCATCACGAGCGGTGGCAAACGCTTCGTCCATGGCCTCCAGCAGGCCCGCGAACTCATCACGAAGGTGTGTTGTATAAACGCCTCCCGACTTGCCAACGGCTTCTACCAGGGGAGCCATTTCGGTGGTCGGTGCCTGTATCGCATTGCGGTAGGCAAGCCCAGAGCTCAACCCCAGCGCGCCTTCCTCAAGCGCTTGGCGAAGCAGGGTTTCCATTTTGGCGACTTCTTTCGACGTAGCGGGGCGAGCAAAGCTATCCATTACCTGGCTGCGAAGACTGGTATGCCCCACCAAAGCGGCAACGTTAATGCTTGGTTGAGCGGCGTCTACGGCGTTGGCGTAATCGGAGAAGCTTGGATAGCGGAAATCCTCTAGCTTGCCCAGTAAATTCATTGGGTCGGGGACTTCACTGGCGAGTGTCACCGGACTTGCGCTGATACCGCAGTTGCCTACGACTACGGTGGTGACTCCCTGGGTCAGCTTGGGCAGCATTTCGGGTGTACGAATTACATTGGTATCGTCGTGGGTATGCACATCGATAAAGCCTGGGGTCAGATAGCGCTCTTCGGCATCGATAATCGTCGTTGCGGTGGCATAGGGCATAGCGCCGATAGCGCAGATACGCTCTCCCTGAATAGCTATATCGGCACGGAAATGAGCAGCGCCTGAGCCATCCAGGACGTTGGCATTACGAATCAGCAGGTCGTAAACCATCCTAATCTCCTAATGGCTGGCGATTGTCGCCACCGCGATGATCATCCAGGCTCAGCTTGAGGCGGCGCAATTTGGTACGCGAGCGTTCGCGGTGGCGCATGGCAAGTTCAAGTGCCAACACATCAACGACCGCCAGCATGGCGTAACGGGAAGCCGAAGGGTGGTAGATAAAGTCGGTCTCTCGGGAGGTGATCGGGAGCACAATGTCGGATGTTTCGGCTAATGGAGAATTCATTGCGGTTATCGCAATCACCTTGGCGCCGTACTGTTTTGCGATCTTTGCTGACTCCACCATCTCTGGTGTGTAGCCAGTCACCGACAGCACGACGACTACATCATCAGGCTCAAGAGTGGACGCCACCATGCGGGGTAGCAGTGCTTGAGGGTAAGCACAGATCGCATAGCCAAGGCGTACCAGGCGAAACTGAAGCTCTTGGCAGAGAATGCTGGAACCACCACCGGCGCCAAACACCAATATCTGACGGGCTTTATCTAACTGTTCAACTGCCCCGGTCACATCGGCTTGGGCGAGTAAGTCGCGGTTAAGCGCGAGGGTTTGCGTAGCAATGTCATACACCACGCTTGAGCTGTCTTCAGGCGTGGCTTCTTGAATAAAACGACGACCAGCGGCTAAGGCGCGGGTTAAGCGTGTTTTTAAGTCGCGCACGTTAGTACAGCCGATGGCGCGGGCAAAGCGTGTGACGCTGGCGTCGCTGACCCCCGCGCGCTGGGCGATGTCACTGATACTTGCTTCGGTGACAAATTCGATGTCAGCAAATATTAGCTCAGCAACCTTCTTTTCAGCGTCGCGGAGGGCAGCAAAGTCAGTGGTAATGCGTGACAAAATGTCGATTTCTTGGCTCACCGTGGACTCCTAATGGTTGCCTGATTTAAAAAGTATGTTAGTTTCTAACTTGAAGTCAATAGTTGTGAAAATATCTAACATTGATGCTTATTAAAAAATGAGGATGCGGGCGAATGCAGACAATGGCGTTAGCGGTTGATAAAGGCGGTGTGGAATTGGGTTCAAACCTTCTGTCAGGTGTCAGCCTGCCTGCCGCCGTGGTGCATGAAGGCCCCCTGAACCATAACGTAGAGTGGATGCAGCGCTTCGCAGAAGCTCACGGCGCTCACTTGGCGCCCCATGGCAAAACCACCATGACGCCCGCGCTTTTCGATCGTCAGCTTCAGGCGGGTGCGTGGGGGATAACACTAGCCACTGCGCCCCAGTGCCGTGCGGCCTTCTCTAATGGCGTCCCCCGTTTGTTAATGGCCAACCAACTGGTCGGCCAGGCCAATATGGCCATTATTGCCACTCTGATTGAGCAGGGCGCTGCGTTTTACTGTGTGGTCGATAGCCATGAGAACGCTCGCCAGCTCGGGCGCTTTTTTGCTGAACGGGGCATGGCGTTATCGGTGCTTATTGAGGTGGGGGTAGAGGGTGGCCGCTGTGGCTGCCGCAACCAGCAGCAGATTCTTTCGCTGGCGGAGGTAATTGCTAATGAGCCAGCACTTTCTCTGGTGGGCTTGGAGGGCTATGAGGGTGTGGTTCACGGGGATAATCCCGAGGCCGGCATACGTGCCTATGCTAAATACCTGGTGGATATTGCCGTCGAGCTTAAAACTGCTGGGCTCTTTGCTGAAGAGAGCCCGATTGTCACCGCATCAGGTTCCGCCTGGTATGATGTGATCGCAGAAGCCTTTGACGGCGCACCGCTGTATGGCAAGTTTACCCCTGTGCTACGGCCTGGTTGCTACGTCGTCCACGACCATGGCCTTTACCGTGAAGCGCAATCAGCGGTATTAGATCGCCGGCCGGATTTGCAGCAGGGACTTGAGCCTGCCCTGGAAGTCTTTGCCCAGGTGCAGTCGCTTCCCGAGCCTGGGCTTGCCATTGTGGCGCTAGGTAAGCGTGATATTGGTCATGACCAGTTACCGATTGCGCTCCGTCGGTTTCGTGAAGAAGGCGACCCCGTGCAGTCCTTGTCGGTGGATGGCTGGGAGGTGACGAAAATTATGGATCAGCACACCTTTGTGCGCCTTCCGGAAGGGGCTCAAGATGTCGAGGTCGGTGATATTGTTGCCTTTGGCGCCTCTCATCCCTGTTTAACCTTCGATAAATGGCGCCGGATACTGTTAGTGGATGATCAACTAAACGTTAAAGAGCGTATAGCCACCTACTTTTAGAGTGCTGTTATTGCGAGCGACGTGATAGAGAGAGCAGATTTAGCTCGCTGATGCTGGTAGGCGCCCACCAATAGCCAGCGTCAGGGCGTCTGCCAGCTCCCCTAACTGCTCCCGGCAGCGGTCGATGCTGGGAACTTCCCGGTGCATCGCTTCTGGAATCAGCGTGAGGTAAGGGATGGTGATAACGGCTTCGATAACGTCATGAACCCCAAAGACGGGGAAGCTGATATTGGTTAGCCCCTGGACTTGAGGGCTTGGCCCCACGTGGTAGCCACGTTGGCGAATCGGATCAAATAGCGCCCGCGTTCGGTCAACCTCTTGTTGGGTTGCATCGCTGGCGGCGAGAATGCGCTCACGGCGTTGCTCATCCAAAAAGGCCAGCATGACGGCCCCTGAACCAGAGCCGCATATATCGATTTTGGCCCCCAGGCGCAGCCCAAAGCCCATCTTGTCGGGGTTTTCATACTGGGCCACTACCAATAGATGACCAGGACGAGCAACGCTAAGGTGACACGACTGGGAGATGTCATGGCACAGCTCTTCCATGCGTGGCAGCGCGGCCTGTACTAACCGTTTGGTGGGCGGGAAGCGGTGGGCCATTTCAAACATCTTAAGCGTTAGCTGATAGCGGCTACCGCTATCATCCATGCTAACGTAGCCACGATCCCTCAGTACCATCAGCATGCGGTACATCTCATTGGTTTTACGGCCGATCTGCTCGGCAATCGCTTGGGTGCTTAGCGGCTGGGGGGATTGGGCAAGCAGCTCCAAAATATCCAACCCTTTCTCTAAGGCAGGGGCGTGGTACTGCGTTTCAGCCTTCTCCTTCATTTAAGCTCCCTTACGTGATTGCCTATCGCTCGTTGATCGTGGCGTTAACCAAAATGCTTGGTTAGCGTGCCAGCCAGCCGCCGTCTACCGCCAGGGTATGCCCATGCACGTAGCGGGCGGCATCGGAGCATAAGAATATCACAGCGCCGGCTAAGTCTTCTGGCGTGCCCCAGCGTCCGGCGGGGATTCGGCCAAGAATTTCAGCATGGCGCTGGGGGTCGTCGCGCAGTGCTTGGGTGTTGTCGGTGGCCATATAGCCAGGGGCGATGCCATTAACGTTGATGTCATGGCCCGCCCACTCATTGGCGAGCAGACGCGTTAGACCGAGAATGCCGCTTTTGCTGGCGGTGTAGGAGGGCACACGAATGCCGCCTTGAAACGACAGTAATGAAGCGATATTGACGATCTTGCCCGGCGCCTTGCGCTCGATAAGGTGCTTGGCAACCTGCTGGGCGAGAAAGAAAGCGGCTTTCAAGTTAACGTCAATGACGTCATCCCAATCTTGCTCTGAAAATTCAACGGCTGCCGCCCGGCGAATAATCCCCGCATTGTTGACCAGAATATCCACCTTGCCCGCTTTCGCGATCGCCTGTGAAACAATCTCGCTAGGCGCTTGGCTGCCTAGCTCAGCCGTAATGTCGTAAAACTTGCGCCCTAGGGCCTCGACCTGCTGGCGGGTGTCATCAGCAGGGCTGCGGTTGACCCCCACAATATCGGCACCCGCCTCTGCCAGTGCAATGGCAATTCCCTGGCCCAGCCCTTTGTTGCAACCAGTCACCATGGCAACTTGGCCGTTCAGTGAAAATAGTGTCATTGGTCACTCTCCCTAAGTAGTGGTTTAGCGCAGCTCTTTGGAAGCGATAAAATCCATATCATCGTAGGTCAGATTTTCACCGCACATACCCCAAATAAAGGTGTAGCGGCGAGTGCCAAAGCCGCAGTGAATCGACCAGCTGGGGTGAATCACGGCTTGTTCGTTGGCAACCACGATATGCCGGGTCTCTTGGGGTTCGCCACACAGGTGGAACACCACGTCGTCTTCGCTCAGGTCAAAGTAGAAGTACACTTCCATACGCCGTTCGTGGGTATGACAGGGCATGGTGTTCCACATACTGCCGGGCTCTAACTGGGTAAGCCCCATGGAGAGCTGGCAGGTATCCAGTACATCGGTATGCAAGTACTTATTGATGGTACGCACATTGCCGGTTTCGGGGTCGCCAAGGGTGGTGGGCGAGGCATCTTCCGGGCGGACATGGCGAAGCTGGTAACGTACATGGGCAGGCGTTGAGTTGATATAAAAGCGCGCAGGCTTGGTTGCTTCGAGGCTCTCAAAGCTGACCTCACGACTCTCTTTGGGAATATACAGGCCGTGGTGGGTGCCCAGCTCGACCGTTTCACCGTCGACAGTAATGCGCCCGGGCGCGCCAATGTTAATAACGCCCATTTCCCGCCGCTCTAGAAAATAGTCAACGCCAAGCTCTTTGCCACAGCTCAGGGTCAGCGGCGAATCAGTGGGCACCGCGCCACCCACAATAATTCGGTCAACGTGGCTGTAGGTGAGCGACAGTTGGCCTGGCACCATAATCTGGGTGACCAGCATTTTGTCACGCAGGCCCTGGGTATCGAGGGTTTTAAAATGATCGCTATGAAGCGCTTGGCGAATATCCATATGAATTTCCTTTAATGGTAAAAGTAAATGGGCTCACGAGAACAGCGTGAGCGGCCACAGGGTGATGGCTGGAAAGGCAATGACCAGCAGCATCACCAGGAGGTTAGCGAGCAGAAACGGCAGGGCGCCGCGGAAAATACGCCCAATCGAGAGGCCGGTGATGGAGGAGCAGACGTTCAGGCACATGCCCACCGGCGGCGTGACCAAGCCAATCGCCAGACCGCTAATCAACAGGACACCAAACTGCACGGGTGAAATATTGGCCAGGGCAAGCACCGGCAGCACCACTGGGGTAATCAGCAAAATCGCGGGGGTTACATCAATAAAGGTGCCGATCAGTAGCACGGCAGCAGCAATTACCAGCAGGAGCAATATCGGGGTAAGATCCAGCCCGCCTAAAAAGCCTGCCAACAGCTGGGGAATCTGCTCCATCGAGAGAATCCACACGTATAGCTGGCTCATGGCGATAATGATCATTACCGTGGCGCTGGTCATGACGGCAGAGCGAAACAGTGCAGGCAGTTCACGCAATTTGAGGCTTTTAAATACTACCAATGCCAGGATCAGCGCATAGCCCACGCCTAACGCGGCAGACTCAGTGGCCGTAGCGACACCGCCGACCACCGCACCCACTACAAACAGAGGAATTAATAGCGCGAGTACCGCACGCTGAATCACCTGACGGCGCTGTTGCGGGTTTAACCCTGCGTGGGCACGGGGGTAGCCTTGACGACCGGCCATTAGTGCAATGATGCCCATCATCAGCAGGCCAATGAGTAGACCGGGGATAAGGCTCGCCATAAACATGGTGCCGATAGACTGCTGCGCGGTAACGGCGTAGATCACCATAGGCACACTGGGGGGAATAATCATGCCCATGGTGGAAGAGGCCACGGTAATGCCGCTGGCGGTTTCGACGCTGTATCCCTTGCGTGCCATCTCCGGAATCATGGCGGAGCCCACCGAAGCCGTATCCGACACTGAAGAGCCCGATATGCCGCCAAAGATCATCGAGGTCGAGATGTTGACATGCCCCAACCCACCTGGAAAACGGCCTACCAACATCAAACAGAAGTCGATTAAGCGCGCGGTAATGCCTGAGGCGTTCATCACCAAACCCATCAAAATGAACAGCGGCAGGGCAATCATGGTGTACAGATCCATCCCGGACAGTACTCGCTGGGGCAGCACGCCAATCAAGCCTGGCTGCATGATCAAGAAGTAGACCAGCCCCGAAAGCCCTAGCGAATAGGCGATGGGCACCCCAATCAACAGCAGCACCATCAAGCTAACAAGCAGTAAAATCATGCCTGGCCCTCCTGCGCGTCTTCGCGTTGAGCGGAGGGGCGCTCTCCACCCACTAGCACCGCCAAGGAGAATAGAATGACCAGTAGCGCGCCAATGGGGACACTGATTTGCACTACCCAATTAGGTACATCCAGCACGGCGGAGCGGAAACGACCCACCTGCCCAATCCAACTGATGCTGAGCCATGCCAAATAGCCATTGAATAGCATCACGAGACAGTGGCGTAAGCGGTTCAGCCAGACGGCTATTGCCGTAGGCAGTGCATCCACAAGCACGCTGATGCGGATATGCTCGCCGCGCAAAATGGCGACCGATGCCCCCAGTGCGGTGGAATACACAAATAGAAAGCGCATCACCTCCTCAGCACCGGCAAAGCCAATGTTGAATACGTAGCGCAGTATCACCAGTGCCAAACAGAGCAGGAAAACCGCCGCAATTAATGCGGCGATCAGATTTTCCAGCAGGCTAGCGAAGCGGCGCATTACCCGCATCAAGGCGGTATCTTCCGCCATCGGCTGCGCCAGTGGAGGTGGATTCATTACTCCAGTACCTCGGCTTGATCGGTCAGTGCGAGCAGTTGCTCTAACTGCTCCTGGCTAAAGTCACCACGCTCAACAAAGTGCTCCCAGACAGGAACGACGGCATCTACAAAGCCTTGGCGGTGTTCATCGGCGATGCCATTAATGCTCATGTGCTCGCCAAGGGTTTCGAGGTAGTTGGCTTCGGAAGCGAGCCAAATTTCGTTGGAGCGCGTCATCGTCTCCTGAGCAACATCGTCGACGATCATCTGCAGCTCTTCAGGTAGCTGGTCGTACCACTGGGCGCTGATAAAGAAAGGGTCAGGATGGATTTGCCAGTTCAGTAATGACATGTACTCCTGAGCTTCATGGAACTTCATATCGGCGATATTGGAGGGCGGGTTTTCTTGTCCATCGACCACGCCGGTGCGCAGCGCCATATAAGTCTCGGTGTAAGGCACTTGCTGGGGGGAGGCTCCCAACGCTTCAAATGCCCGCAGCGTGGGTGCCAGTGGCGGGGTGCGAATCTTCAAACCACGGAGGTCATCCACTTGATTAACGGCGCGAACGTTATTGGTTAACTGGCGCATACCGCCTGCAACGCCGGTCACCGGTATGTGCAGCTGACTTTCACGTGCGCCTTCATTAATGGCCTGGCCAAGCTCGCCCTCCATAACGTCAATGGCTTGTTCCGGCGTGGTGAACAGGAACGGCATGGTATAGATCAGGTAGGCGGGGTTAGCTTGAGCAAACAAACCACCGCGATAGCCTTGAATAAGCCCCATTTGGACTTGCTGAAGTACATCCTCCTCCTTCCCCAGGGTGCCATTGAAATAGAGTTCGACGGCGATGCGCCCATCACTGCGCTCTTCCAGCGCTTCTTTGAAGTAGCGCATGGACTCAGAGCGCGGCGCCTCATCGGTTTGCGAATGAGCGTACTTGAAGGTGAAATCGGCAGCTTGAAGCGACGTGGTGAAGCCAATCGCGAGGCTGGCCATCATTAAGTGGGTTAGGCGCATGGAAGGCTCTCCGTTTTATTGTGATGTTCTTGTTGCGATGCGATGGTTTTCTCAAATATAAAATCTGTTTTTATATTTGATGTAAGGCCAAGCTTAACGTCATTCCTGTGTAGGTCAATGCTTGGGCTATGCGACATTGGTCGCGATGCGTATTTTCGGTGCAGAGGGAGGGAGTTATAAGCGCACAGGGGCTATCGTCGGCAGGCACGGAAAACATGCCTGTCGAGAGCGGGTGTTGGAGAGTTGATTAGCGGCAGTTGATCAGTTAATCAAGCAACCGTGATCAGGCGTTTAGGCGCGCAATGGCGGTGGGAAGCTCGCTGGCATGGTGGATACCAATCGCGCCCTTAGGTGTTACTTCCTCGTTGGGGAAGTGGTTGAGGTGAATGACATGCATGCCCGCCGCCAGCCCAGCTTCCACACCCACCGCCGCATCATCGATCACGACACACGCTTGTGGTGCGTAACCCATGGCGGCAGCCGCCTTGCGATACAGCTCGGGGTCGGGTTTCCAGACGTTGAGGGTATAGGCGCTGAAGAGCCTGTCGGCAAAATGATGGCCTAGCTCGGTGCTCTCCAGGGCGCAGCGAATTTTGCGCTCGGGGCCATTGGATACCACGGCCTTGGGGTGGCTGCTTAATTCTTCCAGCGCGGCGGTCATACCAGGGATGGTCACTAGCTCGGCGCGCATACGGGCTTCCATGCGCGCCCGCATACCTGCCTCAAGCTGGGGAAAGGCGTCTTCTGCCAACGCCTGGAAGCGCTTTTCCAGCGTTTGTACGATGGTCTGGAAACGTACCCCGCGAAACTCATCCATATATTGCCGTGCTGAGAAAGGTAAACCGAATTCGGGCAGAATATCGCCCATCACCTCGGCAAGCAGTATTTCGCTATCCACCAGGGTGCCATCGCAGTCAAACAGTAGGCAGAGAGGTGTGGTCGTATTCAGCGCAGAATTCATGGATAGACTTCCTCGTTGACTAAGCTGATAGGGCGTTCACCCTGAAGCGCCAGGCGGATATTGTCCACCGCCCGTTGGGCCATGGCGTCACGGGTTTCATGGGTGGCAGAGCCGATATGGGGCAGGGCGACCACATTGGCCATCTTTGGCAGCGGTGATGAGGCAGGCAGTGGCTCCTGCTCAAAGACATCCAGCCCGGCGGCTTGAATAACGCCGTTTTCAAGGGCGTGTATTAAGGCGCGCTCATCAACCACTTTGCCGCGGGCGATATTGATGAAAATGCCCGTTGGCTTCATTTGAGCGAACTCCTGGGTGCCAATCAGGTGTTCGGTCTCGGCAGTTAGCGGCACCGTGACACAGACAAAGTCGGCCTCGGCCAACAGCGCGTTGAGTTCGCGGCGCTGCGCGCCAAGTTCGTGTTCGAGAGCGGGTTTAGGAGAGGCGTTGGAGTAGAGCACCCGCATGCCAAAGCCCAGGGACCCGCGCCTGGCAACGGCCTGGCCAATACGGCCAAATCCCACCATGCCCAGGGTTTTGCCATGTATATCGCTGCCAAACAGCGCCGGGCCAATACTGGCTTGCCATTTACCTGTTTTCACCCACTCGGCTAACTCTACCACCCGCCTCGCGGTGGCCATAATCAGTGCAAAACCGGTATCGGCGGTGGTTTCGGTCAGCACATCCGGCGTATTGCACAGCATAATGCCGCGCTTAGTCAGTTCATCAACCGGGATGTTGTCGTAGCCAACCGAGATGGTGGCAATGACGTTCAAGTTGGGCGCTGCGTCCAGCAACTGGGGGGTAATCGCCAGGCCGGAGCCAATAATACCGTGTGCCTCCGCTAACAGAGCGCGATTTTCAGGGGCATCAAGGGCGCTGGTTTTCGGCAGTACAGCCACTTCAAACAGATCGCGAAGCTCAGCCAACTGAGCATCGCTGAGCCGTCCTTGAACCACGAGGCGTTTTTTCATTGTTATCTCCTTAGTGAAAACCTGCTTTCGAGAAACTGTTTATCAGAATACGACTTGGTGCATTAGACGTTAGGGAACTCGGCTTCAAGCGCTTGGAGTTGCGCTCGGTTAGGCAAGCCTTCCATATCTCCCACTACCTGGATAGCCTGGGCGCCAATTAAGTTGCCGCGTTGGGCTGCCTGGCGAGCCGTGCCTCCGTCCAGCAGGGCACTGATGACACCGACGGCAAAACCATCGCCTGCGCCTACGGTATCCACCACCTCCGCTACCCGGCAGCCAGGTACGGTAAAGTTCTTCTCTTGGCCGTCCAGGTTGCCACGATAATAGCTGCCTTCCGGGCCTAGTTTGATAATCACCGCTGAAGCACCTTGATCCAGATAGTAGCCTGCTATGTCGTAAGGCGTCTGCTGCCCGGTGAGCAGTTGGCCCTCGGAAAGCCCTGGTAGAACCCAGTCGGCAAGGCTGGCGAGCTCATTGAGGGTCGAGCGCATAATGCTTTCGCTGGACCAAAGTGATGGTCGTAAATTGGGGTCAAAGGAGATGGTAGCGTCGTGGGCGCGGGCCTGTTCCATCAAGTGATGGCTAAGCTGGCGGGCGCTCTCTGATAGCGCCGGGGTAATGCCCGTCGCGTGAAGGTGGTTAAGCGCCTGAAAGTCGACCTCCTGGGCGTCGTCGATAGTGAGATGGCTGGCAGCACTGCCACGCCTGAAATATTCGACTCGCGGGTCGGCGCCGTCCTGGGCGCGCTCTTTAAAGAGCAGCCCGGTGGGGTGCTGTGAGTCGGCATGAATATAGCGGCCATCGATACCTTCCGACGTTAAAGCCGCCTGGATAAAATCGCCGAAGCTATCGGTGCCCACTCGGCTTAACCAGCCCACGTGAAAACCCAGCCTTGAGAGGCCAATCGCGACATTGTTATCGGCACCGGCCAAGCGCCGGTGAAAATGCTCAATGCTGGCTAAACCGCCCGGCGTTTCCGCCACAAACATGGCCATGGCTTCGCCAAAGGTAAGAATTTCGGGTGGGCTAGAGATAGGGTGGGGCATGCTCATTACTCTCTTTGTGCTGTTTATTATCATTCAATGGGAACGATACCATTTTTGCGACGCTTTTCTAGCGGTGACTTAAAAATTAGCGCTGGGTAGAGCCTCGTTCAATCAGGCTAGGTGCAAAACTTACCGTGGTCGGCAGTGCCGACGTATGTGGCGCAATGCGATGCATCAAGCACTCAACCGCCGTTTTGCCGATCACATCGGTGGGCTGGGCAAGCGTGGTAATACCGGGAGGAACCAAGGCGCACCAATCGAGCTCATCAATTCCCATCAAACCTACCTTGCCAAGCGGTAAGCCCAACTGCTGAAACAGGCGAGTCACCGCTAGGGTGGCATTGCCGTTACCACATAAAACGGCACAAGCGTGCTGCTGATGGGCGACTAAAAAGTCGCTTAGCGTTTGCTGCGATGCCGTGCCTTTGGCGGTGGCAAGCAGTAATGCTGCTTGATGCAGACCTCGCTGTTCGGCAGCTTGATGAAAACGCGAAAAACGCCTTTGTCGCGTGCTTGACTGCTCTGGCGCTTCGCTAACATACAGCACGGCCTGGTAGCCTTGATCGGCTAAGTGTTCGAGCGCCATATCAATCGCCAGGTGATTATCGAGCCCGACCACTTCCGCCGCCACATGGTCGACTTCCCGATCTAGCAGCACGATAGGGGTTCCCTGGCTGATAAAGGTGTGCAACTGACGTTCGGGGCTGCCGGAGGCATTCACCACCAGCCCTTCGACTTGGTACGCACCAAGGAGGTCTAGGTGCTGGTGCTCCTGTTTCGGGTCATTGTCGGTATTACACACCACCAGCGAGTAGCCGTATTGGCGGCAAGCTTGCTCGACCCCGTGAGTGATGGCAACGGAAAATGGGTTGCGGATATCGGCAACTAACATGCCTATTAATTTAGAGCGCCCACCTTTTAGTCCGCGCGCCATTTGATTTGGCTGGTAGCCAAGGGTGCCTGCCGCATGGGCGATGCGCGCCTGAAGTGAGGGCGATAGCCGGTCTCGCTCTTCGCCAAAATAGCGGGATACGCTGGTTTTAGAAGCGCCAGCTAGTCGGGCTACTTCAATAATGGTGGAGCGACGTGAAATGGAAGACATAAACCACTTGAGTGAATGGTATCGATCCCATTTTGAGCAATCACTGATTACTTAGCAACGACTTTTGAGAGTGACTATGTTTAAGCGTGGCTATGTTTAAGAACGGTAAGCCTAGCTATGCTTTTTTCATGTTGACACTATAATCGCTAGGGTTGACCGTCCCTTCGAGTCGACCAATCTGGTTAAAATCGTTACTAAACAGCACGGTATCAATGGACGTATCCCTAAAAGCCAAATTTTTAACCACGTCTACTTTACAAGGCATGCCCTTTGCATCTACATCCACAATCCAGGCTAGAAAACCGTTTGAAAACCTAGCCAGGCTGCCGATAGGGTAGAGGCCAAAGTGCTGGATATACTCAACCAGCAATGACTTTTCATACGCCTCAGGGCGGCTATTGACCCACCGGTAGGCGTCCAAAGGTTGCTGTGGGTGCTGTCCATTACGTTCATGGGTCAGCTTGTTGATTATTTTGATAACACTCATTAAACGCACAACGTCTGATAACCCTTCTGCCTGTATGCCTTTGGGGTAGCCGCTGCCATCAAGCCGCTCGTTTGCATTGAAGATAATGTCGCTGCACGTTGGGCTGGGTGTCCAGTTGAGAACCGACAGTTTTTTGCTAAGCGCATGTACGTGCTGCTTGAGTATCTCCCCTTGTGACGGCGACATGTGGATTTTCAGTGAGGGCAACTCTTCACTAATCAGTAGTGGTTTACCCATGGTATGAAGTAAGGCGCCCGCGACTGCCTCCCGCGTTTGGTAGGCATAGGGGTCACGGCTAATCAGCATTATGGCGAGCTGGCTAGCGACTTGGATAGCGTGGCGTACCCACTCGGGCTCATCATGCAAATACGTTAGCGCATACTGTAGGGCTTTGCGGTCATGGTTGACCATATACAGAATGCTGTCTACACACTCATATAAAATTTCATCGGGTAATAAATGTTTATTTTTCATAAACATCAACATGATTTGGAGCTGCTGGGCTATTTCGAGGACGCCTCTCAGTAAGGGGGTATGTTGCGTACTGACTACCTGGTCATGCTCTTCTTGACGCTGCATTTTTTTCTCTTTCGCATCGGCTATAAACAGTTTTGATCTTGCCCGCGCGTTATGTTGAGTGCCCGAGCGTAAAGCGGCCTCGAATTCAGCTTCAGCAACGTAATGGAATAGCGTTTCCGTGGAGGTGGGACTCATATCGATGAACTCTATGCCAACGGCGGCATGGCCATGATTGCCAAAAGGGCGCATATGACGTATGCGCCCTTGAGTAGTGCGCCAGGCATGGCGCGCAGCGCCTTGACCGGCGCTGTTCCTGGGGGTGGTGCTTCAGGATGACTTGGGGGTGAAAGTCCCCTGCACGCCCGGCAAGGGGAAGTGCTAGCCGACGGCAAGGGTGTCCCTCGCGAGGGGGAATCCAAAGGCAGCCCGAGGCAAAACGCTGGCCTGACGAACAGGAAGCGGATACGAGGCGTCATGGCGGGGTAAGGTGGCTACACTCACCAAAGCCCGATACTTGCACGGAACGCCATGACGTAAATCCGACAGGCATAAGCGGGAAGGTCGCGCGTCTTACCCTGGGAGGTCTGGTGGTCTGCCACGGTGCTACCGGCGTCGAGAGGCGACGGGATGGATCACCAGACGTCAGCCGAGGCCATAGTAAGTGCCGGTTCACCACGGCACCAAGGGCCGAACATGAAGAACCGCGAGTAGGCGATAACGTCTCGAGGATCGATCATGAAGACAGACCATGACGCGAATACCGTCACTCACCCAGAGGGGCAGGGGCAGTACTCCGAGTCCCAGCCGGTGAGCGTCGAGACGAGCCCGGCGTCGTTATCGTGGACGAAAGCGGAGCCAACCTCGCTCATGGAACGGGTCGTTGACCCGGAAAACATGGAGCGAGCTTACCGTCGGGTGGTTGCCAACAAAGGCGCACCGGGTGTCGATGGCATGATGGTGTATCAGCTAGCCGACCACCTAAAGACGTACTGGCCAACGCTGCGCGAGCGGCTGCTGGCCGATCAGTACCACCCCAGCCCGATCCGAGCAACCACGATCCCTAAGCCCAAGGGTGGGACGCGGCAGCTCGGTATTCCCACGGTTACCGACCGCCTAATCCAGCAAGCGCTGTCCCAGGTACTGATGCCGATCTTCGACCCGGGCTTCTCCGAGTCGAGTTACGGCTACCGCCCCAAGCGGAGCGCCAAGCAGGCCGTCTCGGCCATGAAGGCCCACGTCACCGCCGGTCACCGCTGGGTGGTCGATCTTGACCTGGAAGCCTTCTTCGACCGAGTGAATCACGACCTGCTGATGGCACGGGTCGCGCGGCGCGTTGACGACAAGCGTGTACTGCGTTTGATCCGTCGCTATCTGGAGGCGGGTATGTTCCAGCATGGCTTGCCCACGCCGAGGCGGCGGGGGACACCCCAAGGCGGGCCCCTCAGCCCGCTACTGGCGAACATCCTGCTGGACGACATGGACAAGGCGTTGGAACGCCGAGGCCACCGCTTCTGCCGCTACGCCGACGATGTACAAATCTATGTACGGAGCCGACGAGCAGGCGAGCGGGTCATGGGCAGCTTGAGTGAGTATCTCGAGAGCTCACTTCGGCTGACGGTCAATCGCCGTAAAAGTGCGGTGGATCGGCCATGGCTACGCGGATACCTGGGCTACAGCCTCACTCGGCACAAGCAGTCGAAACTGACGCTCGCCAAGACAAGCCTGACACGCATGATGCAGCGTGTCCGTGAGATCCTGAAACGTGGCAGGGGGCGTAACATCCAACGGGTAATCGAAGGGTTGAGGCCAGTCCTACGAGGATGGGCTAACTACTTCAATCTTGTTGATGTGAAACGCCCCTTGGAAGCACTGGATCAATGGATACGCCGGCGCTTACGCGGCCTGATCTGGCGACAATGGAAACGCCCATCGACTCGGCGTCGGAAGCTGCGAGGGCTAGGCCTAGACGGGCACCGCGCCTGGAAATCGGCGGGGAACGGTCGAGGCCCCTGGTGGAATGCCGGGGCTTCGCACATGAATCAGGCCCTGCCGAGGAAATGGTTTTATGACCAGGGACTGATCTCGGTACTGGATACGGTAAGATGGCTTAAACGTTCTGCATGAACCGCCGTGGTACGGAACCGTATGCCCGGTGGTGTGAGAGGACAGGGGAGGCGACTCCCCTTCCTACTCGATTTAAATGCCTCTCCATTTGGAAATTTTAGCGTTACGCCTGGAAGTATCTGATCGACAGACAGTGCAATGCTATCTTCGAGGCGCACATCCACCATACAGCCGCCCACTGAAAGGTTGCGCACTTTACCTTCTATATTAAGTTCATGGGCAAACACTTCCAGGTAAACGCGAGCCTGCATGCCAAGGACAAAAGGGACTCTTAATGCACCACGGTTATCGGAGGAAAAGATCGAGTGGGGGAGTTGGCACGTTAGGTGGTAAGTGTCGGGGTCTATTTGAATAATATGAGCAGGAACGTGCTCGATATTATAAATTTCTTCAGCATCATACCCATGCCGTGAAGCTTCTATATCAAACGATATGGTGTCGTTATTTAGGTAAGGAGAGAGCGAAAGACCCGCGTACTTTATCTCTAACGTGATTTTTCTATTATCAGGCTCAACTTTAATAGCTGTCGCCGCTATGGATTGCGCAGCTTCCTTAGAAAAAATCGTAATGGTGTGGTCTTTATCGAACAACGATTTCATTATTTGGCTGGTAGTATTGTGAATAGTCGTATCGATAAGCATGCAAATTCCACCCTTTGTATTGTTTTTGTAAAGCTAGGTGACTTTGGTTGTCTTTTTTGATCAGCCCCCGTCGGAAATATTAATGAGATACCTGCTAATAACCTTCTAGTTGATTAGCTAGTATTCCGAAAGCATTTGCAAACCTATATCAATAGATTTTTTTTATCAATAATCGTTTTTTGATAGTTTTTGTTTTGGGGTGGGTTGCAATGACACCAGCCAGGGTGACATTGAAAGCCAGTTTCGAGCAAATAAGGTAACTACCCGCCTTAAATGTTGGTACGACAGCGCATATGCTGGAGCGCTGATGGGAGCGATATGCATGCTCTCTGCTAGGTTGAGGAAAATATAAGGCTACTATCATGCACCTTGACGAGTACCAGCAGTATGACGCGATGGGCTTAGCCGAGCTAATCCGTTGCCGTGAAGTCAGTCGGGAGGAGGTGCTTGAAGCGGCCCTAACGGCTATTGAGAAGCTTAATCCTTCATTAAATGCTTTGGTAAGAACGCGTTACGAGCGTGCCAGACAAGAGAGTCAAAAACTTCCGACTGATACTCTATTCGGCGGAGTGCCCACCTTAAGTAAAGATCTGTTGATGGGCCTAGCCGGTGAGCCACTGGCCTTTGGAAGCGCATCTCTATCCCAGTGGTGCCCCAAGGAAGATGCGTTACTGATTCAGCGTGCAAGAGCCGCTGGCTTGGTCATCGTAGGGCAGACAGCCACCCCTGAACTTGGTTTGATGGGGATTACTGAGCCGAAAGCTTATCCGCACCCCCAAAACCCTTGGCGGGCTGGGTACTCGCCTGGAGGCTCCAGTGGTGGGGCCGCGTCAGCAGTGGCGGGGGGAATCGTACCCATGGCCCTCGCCGGGGATGGTGGAGGCTCTATTCGTATTCCTGCCAGCTATTGTGGGCTGTTTGGTTTTAAGCCTTCGCGGGGCCGGGTTCCCCTCGCGCCTGCTCATGGTGAGGTATGGCAAGGTGCGGTCATTGAGCATGCCGTGACGCGTAGCGTTCGCGATAGCGCCGCCCTCCTTGAACACACCAACGGTATGGCGGCGTCGGGGCCCTATCCGGTGCTGAAGGAAACCGGCTATGTGGCTGCGTTGTCGGTTCAGTCTCCGCCGTTGCGCATTGCCGTCTCGCTGGGTGAGCCGTTAAGCCGAGGCTTGGGAACGACGTTAAGCTGTGAGGTTCGCTTGGCGGTTGAGAAGGCGGCTACGGCGCTGGCAGCGATGGGACACGAGGTCGAGTGGTGTGACCCGCCCGTTGATGGAGAGGCGCTCGCCGATAGTTATCTCACCCTCTATTTGGGCCATTTGGCCGCGGATCTTACCTGGGTGAGTCAGCAAACCGGGGTACCTGTCCACAAGCTCGATATTGAGCCCTCAACCCGTGCCATTGGTCGGTTAGGCACAAAGCTTTCCGCACGGGATTACGAATTGGCTAAACGCTATTGGCATATGGCAGCCGAGCAGATGAGTCGGTTTCATCAGCGCTATGACGTCCTGATCATGCCAGTCGCCGCAGACTCAGCTCCAAAAATTGGCGAGCTTTACCCGTCAGTAGCGCGAGAGCGGATGATGGGCATGTTGGCGATGCCGGGGTTGCCATCTCTGGCGTTGAAGGCGGGTATGCTGAAACGTTTGGCGGTAGACGCCCTCAGCCGAACGCCGTATACCCAGCTAGCCAACCTCACTGGGCAACCTGCCATGTCAGTGCCTATGCATGTAGCGGCCAACGGTTTGCCGGTTGGCGTTCAGGTGGTGGGCCGCCTTGGCGAGGATAAACAGCTGCTTCAGCTTGCTGCTGCCATGGAGCAGAATGAGACCTGGCAACACTTCTCCCCCCAGCAGGCGTTTCGCGCCCAAGCAGGGTAAACTACGCCGCTTTGATGCGACGCTTGGTCTTATGCATGCACCCCAACGATAAATTAATCAATGCCGAATTTAAAAGCTATCAATTAACCCAGGCTGGGGATCGCTATTTTGATGGTTTAGCCGATAAGTTTTCGCGTTCGCTCTATCAAGCGCCGCGTGGCGAGCTGCGTTTAGCCATGCTGGACTATCTGTTGCCGCAAATGCTCACTTTGAGCCACCAGAAAGTACTCGATGTCGGTGGTGGTCTGGGCCAGCAAGCGGCATGGTTTGCTGAGCGTGGGCACCGGGTAACGATGGCTGAGCCTTCAGCGGATATGCTGAACTACGCAAAAACCTGGCACCGAGACGCTAAGACATTGCCGGAAGAGGCCATCACTTACCTGCAGGCGCCGCTGCAACAGTTAACCCAGCATGTCCCAGGCTCATGGCCGCTGATTACCTGCCATGCCGTGTTGGAGTGGTTAGGTGACCCGCAAGCGGCGCTGGCTACCTTGAGTGATTTATTGGCACCGGGTGGTCAGCTTAGCTTGATGGTGTTTAACCGCGATGCGCTGCGCTTTTCCAATGTGGTCAAAGGCAATCTTGAGAAGGCGTTGAGCGACCGCTTGGCGGGGAAGGGCAAGCGCCAACGGCTGACGCCTATTTCGCCGGTTAGTCATGTCGAGATTGAGCAGTGGAGCGCGGATAACGGCTTAATGATAGACGCCGTTGCCGGTATCCGCGTCTTTCAAGACTACTTGCGTCACTCTCCCGACGCGCCCGCAGAAACGGAAACGCTGCTGGCACTGGAGAAACAGTACTGCCGCTATGACCCCCACTGGCGGCTGGGCCGCTACCTGCTTTATACCCTAATTAAACCGGAGATCGTTGAATGAGTGCCCAAGCCCCAGCGTGCCAGCTGTTAGAGCGCCAAAAAGATAACTATGCTGCGCTGTGGGCCATTGGCCCGCCAGTCGATAGCTGGCTGATTGATCAATCGACGGGGGTGGTCAGTGGCGATTTTGACGCACTGCGTGAGTGGCAGGCGAAAGGCAAGCAGACCCGAACGCCTTTTGACTTAGCCGCGGGCGAGCCCTTTGGCAAAGAGATTGTGCTGTTTTGGCCGAAGGCGCACCAGTTAGGTATATGGTGGCTCAAGTGGTTATGCGAGCAGCTGCCTGAAGGGACAGCCATTGAAATTGTCGGTGAACACCAAGGTGGCATCAAACGCGTTCCTAAGATGCTTGATGAGTTGGGTATGCCTTGGGATAAACGCGACAACGCGCGGCGCTGCTCTTTATTCGCTACGCGTACTGTTTCATTGGATTCCTCCAGCGACAGCGCTTGGCAAACGTTTGAGACGTTAGGTTTAATATTACTTAGCCACCCGGGCGTATTTGGCCACGGCAAAGTGGATGAAGGCACGCTGTTACTGTTGGAGAGCTTGGAAAGTAGCTTGCCGAAAAAACCGCTCAAGGTGCTGGATATGGGCTGTGGTGACGGCATCATTAGTGCCTGGCTGGCCCAGCGCGGCCACCATGTGACCGCTGTAGACGTCAGTGCCTTTGCGGTAGAGGCGTGCAAGCGCACTTTGGCAGCAAATGGACTAGAGGGACGAGTGTTCAGCAGTGATGTATTCAGCGCGCTTGAAGGCGAGCAGTTTGACTGGATCGTTAGCAACCCGCCTTTTCATAAAGAGCGCGACATCAGCTATGGCCCCAGCCAGCGTTTGATCAGCGCGGCGCCAGAGCATCTCAACGTGGGAGGGCGGTTGATCCTGGTAGCCAATGGCTTTTTGCCCTATCCAGACCATTTGCAGCGCGCGTTTCAGGATTTCCAGACCCTGGCGGATAACCGCCGCTTCAAGGTTTACGGTGCGATTAAGTCAGGGCGTTAGAGCTAACGCATAGATATTTACTCAAACTTGCCACAATCAGCTGCCGACGACCGTACCTTTAAGGACTATGATGCAAATAAGTAGTCGTTAATTTAACGGTAGTGAGCGGGAGTGACGGAGATGGCGGGAAGTACTCGAAATACGGTGGTATTGGGCAGCGCTGTTCTGCTGGGTGGGCTGCTGGCGCTGGGGTTGGTATGGAGCGGTAGTTATATCAAAGGCGCTGCGGAAGTGTGGCAGCAGTCGTCACGAAGCGTCACGGTGCGCGGCTTAGCCGAGCGAGAAGTGCCAGCGGATTTGGTGCTGTGGCCGTTCAACTACAGCGTCAGTGCCAATAGCTTGAGCGACCTTGAGCAGCAGTTAACCAACGATGAGCAGGCAATTCGCAATTTCCTGGAGGCGCAAGGGTTTGCCTCGGAGCATGTTAGTTCCACTCCGCCGCGGATTACCGACCAGTTTAGCAATCAGTACGGTGGCCAGCGCCCGGATGAGCGCTACCGCGCGGAAGCGACGCTGCTGCTGCGCTCCCCGGATGTTGAGGGTGTCATCGAGGCGATTCCCAATGCGACCTCTCTGGTGCGAGAGGGGGTACTGCTCTCGCCCAACTACGAATACCGCACGGAGTTTCTCTTTACCGGGCTTGACGCGATCAAACCTGAAATGATTGCTGCGGCCACGGCGGATGCGCGTAACGCAGCCCAGCAGTTTGCTGAAGATTCCGGTAGCCAGGTGGGCCAGATTCGTCAGGCGACCCAGGGCTACTTTTCCATCGAGGACTTGGACAGCTACACGCCGCAAACCAAACGTGTTCGTGTTGTCACCACCGTGGACTATTCTTTACAAGACTAGCCTTTACAAGATTGGGCGATAAAGGAGCAGCGGCTAGGCGGTGTAGTCGATGGCGGTGATGGTATAAAACGTATCACCGTTAGGCGTGAGCACTTTTGCGTCATCACCCACCTGTTTACCGAGCAGTGCTTTGGCCATGGGGGCATCGATACTGATCCAGCGCTTTTTGGTGTCGATTTCGTCGTGGCCAACGATTCTGAGGTGCACCTCACCGCCATTTTCATCCTCAAGGCTGACATAGGCGCCGAAGAACACTTTACTGGTGTCGGCGGGAAGGCGATCAACGATTTGCAATTCATCCAAACGTTTTGTCAGGTAAGTGATGCGGGCGATAACGCGGTTCAGCTCTTTTTTGTTATAGGTGTAGTCGGCGTTTTCACTGCGGTCGCCCTGGGCGGCTGCTTCGCCGACCTTGGCAGAAATAGCCGGACGTTTGACCCGCGACAGGTGATCCAAAATAGCGCGCAAGCGAGCCGCCCCTTCTGGGGTAATCAGGTTGCTCTTAGGGGCTTGACGCGGATCTTTGGCTGGATCACGCCAGCGGGTCATGTTGCGGCCTTTCATTTACCTATTCCCCTTATGTTTCGAGCTATCTACCTTACGTTAATTGCGCGAAGCAACCAAACAGCATGCTAGTGGTAAATCATTCAAACGTTTGTTACATTTTTTGCTATATTGAGCGAGAGGCCCGCTATGGGTAGGTCTCATGAACGGTTTCAGCAGGACAACAATAATTTAGGAGTAACTATGCGCAGTCTCTCTTTTTCAATTAACGCTTTACCACGCTCATTCATCGCCGCCGTCATTGGCAGCGCGTTGATGTTGTCACCGCTTACCGCTTCTGCGTTTGAAGGTGAGCTCTTCTCGCTTAAAAACAGATGGGAGCATACCGTGACGGAACTCCCCGCCAACGAGCGGGAGCGCACGTTAAAGGCGTTGGCAGGTGAGGCGGAGCAGTTGGCCGAGCAGCACAGTGATGAAGCTGACGTACTTGTCTGGCAGGGGATTATTCTGGCTTCTTATGCCCGGGAGCGTGGCGGTTTAGGCGCGTTAGGCATCGCAGGCGATGCGCGTGATGTTTTAGAAAAGGCGATCGAACTTGACCCCCAAGGGTTGAATGGCTCTGCCTATGTGACGCTCGGTGCTCTATATGACCGCGCACCGGGGCGACCACTCGGTTTTGGCAATAGTGATACCGCTGAGCGCATGTTCCAGCGTGCCCTGGAAATCCGCCCAGACGGTATTGATGTGAATTACTACTATGCCGCCTTCCTGAAAGAAGAGGGCAATGAGCAGGCCGCTCGCGAGCACGCCCAGCGTGCGGTTAACGGTACTGCCCGTGACAACCGGCAAGTCTCCGATGAAGCGCTACGTCGTGATGCCGAGGCGCTACTTAATCAGCTGTAATCCCTCCGCTGAATTGGCATTCCCGGTGGCAAGCATTGATAATAGCGCGATTATCACCACTGGGAGTGCCTTATGGCGTCCAACTCCAAGAACGAATCTGTTCAGAATACCCCTTTTCAGAACTCCCCTTTTAAAAACACGGCGCTTAGTGTTCCTGACTTCAAGCGCGATGATGTTGAGCTGCTGAAACGGGAAACGCTCCACCAGGGGTTCTTCCGCCTGGAAGCCTTGGAGCTTCGCCATCGGCTGTTTGAAGGCGGCTGGAGCGAACCCATGCGTCGCGAAGTGCACAATCGCTTTGATGCGGTGGGGGTACTGCTCTACGACCCTGAGCGTGATGCGCTGGTACTTATTGAGCAGTTTCGTGCCGGCGCCATTGATGACGCCGCCTCTCCCTGGAAACTCGAACTCGTAGCCGGTTTGGCAGAAAAAGGTGAATCGCTGGAGGATGTGGCGCGTCGCGAGGCGTGGGAAGAGGCGGGTTGCAAAGTAACTGAGCTGACCAAACTTCACACCTATTACCCAAGTCCGGGCGCCTGCAACGAGCAAGTGACACTATTTTGTGGTTTGGTAGATACCTATGGGTTAGGGGGAATTCATGGCTTGGATGAGGAGCATGAGGATATTCGTGTTCACGTTATGCCGTTTGCCAACGCCTGGGAACTCTTAACACAGGGGCGGCTCGACAACGCCATGTCGTTAATTGGTCTACATTGGCTGAATAGCCAGCGAGCCTCACTACGTGCCGCTTCTCAGCGAGCGTTGCCGAAAAGTGAAACGACGAAAAGCGAAACAGACAAGGAGTGAACATGGCGAGAACGGCCTATGTCACCGATTTAAAATCGCTCCAAGGGGAGTGCAGCGCCAACTATCTGCGTTTGGTGCGCCTGGTGGGCGATATGGAGGCCGGCCAGCGTCGTGATATCGCCCTGCGCGGTGATAAACACTATTTCGGTGATCTGCATCTCTATATTCAAGAGCAGGCGCCTTACACCACCATGGTGGATGTTTCTCAGACCGGCCCGCTTGATACAGTGTTGGAGGGGCCGCGCATGCGTGTGCATCTCTATCACGATGTGCGCATGGCGGAAGTCACCGATTTTCAGCGCGAACGCCACTTTAATGGCCGTTACCGCTACCCCAACGCCCGAATGCATCAGCCGGATGAGAAGCTGCAGCTCAACCGCTTCTTAGGTGAATGGCTGGCTCATGGGCTTGCTCATGGTCATACCATCGATGTGCCGGAGATACCCTAATGCGTGTGGTGCAAATTACCGACGCTCATCTCTACGCCGATATCGAAGCGCGTTCCCGAGCGGGAATTCCCTGGCGACAGTTTCAACAGGTATTGAGCGCAGTCGTCGCCGAGAAGCCCGATATCGTGCTGTTTACCGGTGATATTAGCCAGGATGAGTCAGCCGCTTCCTACGCCTTGGCAGTACAGGCGCTGGAGCAGTTGCCTTGCGCTTGGTACTGGCTGCCGGGTAATCACGATCAGCCTGCGTTCATGGCGGCCGAACGGCCGATGGTCGATCAAGTGGACTTGGGGTCGTGGCGCATTCTGCTGCTCAATACCCAGGTCGCGGGCAAACCTTTTGGGGAGCTGGGCAGCGAGCGGCTAGCCAAGCTGGCTGAGCGGTTAGAGGAGGATGACAGGCCCACCCTGATTGCCATGCACCACCCGCCGGTAGATGTGGGCGCGGTGTGGATGGATGCTATTGGCCTACAGGATCGCGATGCATTTTGGCAGCTGCTAAGCCGATACCCGCAGGTCAACATCATCCTGTTTGGTCATACGCACCAAGCTTATGCCGAGCATCATGTTTTAGGCGTAGGTAAAAGCAAAGGTGAGGTGACTGTTGATGTTTATGGCTGCCCGGCGATGGCGGATCAGTTCCTGCCCGGCGCTGAGCAGTTCGCTATTGATGAAGCTTCCCGCCCTGGCTATCGGGTAATTGATTTGGGGTGGAGCGATGCCTTGGGAAGCGAGTGGCAGAGCTGGATTGAACGCATCGATTAATAGCCTTATCGCACTATTAATCTTCTATAGGTGATTTGGGAATAAAAAGATAGTTATTAATTCTTTTGGGTTATTATCAACTCGGCGTTACCCTACCTCCATTCGAACATACAATATTCTTTAGCTTAAGTGACGAGCTTGTTCTTGTGAGGTAAGGGGCCATGACCCAATTGTCTACTATTTCTTCAAAGGAGCGGTCTTCAGCGACACGCTCTGCCGCGCCACAGCAGGAGGCTTTCAATACCCCTGATGCCGCGCGCTTGACCCACCTCAAACAGTTAGAAGCCGAGTCTATCCACATTATCCGTGAAGTCGCCGCCGAGTTCGCCAACCCGGTGATGATGTACTCCATCGGCAAGGACTCATCGGTCATGCTGCATTTGGCGCGGAAGGCTTTTTATCCTGGTACACCGCCGTTTCCGTTGATGCACGTGGACACCACCTGGAAGTTCCGCGAGATGATCGAGTTCCGCAACCGCATGGCTGAAGAGGCGGGTATGGAGCTGATCGTGCATACCAACGAAGAGGGGCGGGCCGCCAATATCAACCCTTTTGATCACGGCAGCGCCAAGTACACCGATATCATGAAAACCCAAGCGCTCAAGCAGGCGCTGGATAAGTATGGGTTTGATGCCGCTTTTGGTGGTGCGCGTCGGGATGAAGAGGCGTCCCGGGCCAAAGAGCGCGTCTATTCGTTCCGCGATAAGTATCACCGCTGGGATCCCAAGAATCAGCGCCCTGAGCTTTGGAACGTGTATAACGCCAAGGTCAATAAAGGTGAATCAATCCGCGTGTTTCCGCTCTCCAACTGGACCGAGCTGGATATTTGGCAGTACATCTATTTAGAGTCGATTCCCATCGTGCCCCTCTACTACTCGGCGAAGCGGCCGATCGTCGAGCGCGACGGTATGCAAATTATGGTCGATGATGACCGACTGCCGCTGGCGCCTGGCGAAGTGCCGGAAATGAAGTCAGTGCGATTTAGGACACTGGGCTGCTATCCGTTGACCGGTGCGGTGGAGTCCGAAGCGGCGACGCTGCCGGAAATTATTCAAGAGATGCTGCTGACCCGAACCAGTGAGCGCAGTGGCCGTGCCATTGACCGCGACCAAGTGGGCTCAATGGAGAAGAAAAAGCGCGAGGGGTACTTTTAATATGTCTCACCAATCCAATTTAATTGCCGACAATATCGAACAGTACCTGCACGAGCACGAAAACAAAGATCTGCTGCGCTTTATTACCTGCGGCAGTGTAGACGACGGCAAATCGACGCTGATTGGCCGCCTGCTTCACGACTCGAAAATGATCTTTGAAGACCAACTGGCGGCGATTACCCAAGCCTCTAAAACCAGCGGCACCACCGGCGATACCGTTGATTTGGCGCTGCTGGTGGATGGTCTGCAATCGGAGCGCGAGCAGGGCATTACCATCGATGTGGCGTACCGCTTTTTCTCCACCGATAAGCGCAAGTTTATTATCGCCGATACGCCAGGGCACGAGCAGTACACCCGCAACATGGCCACCGGTGCTTCAACGGCCAGACTGGCAATTATTTTGATCGATGCCCGCTACGGTGTGCAAACCCAGACCCGCCGTCATAGCTTTATTGCCGACCTGCTGGGTATTCAGCACCTGGTGATTGCGGTTAATAAGATGGATCTGGTGGACTTCTCCGAGCAGCGTTTTAACGAGATCGTCGATGAGTACCGCGCTTTTGCCACTAACCTGCAGGCGCCGGATATTCGCTTTGTGCCGATGTCGGCCCTGAATGGCGACAACGTGGTCAATCGTAGCGAACAGACGCCCTGGTATTTTAGCGACGGTTACCAGGGGAAAACGCTGATCGAGCTATTAGAGAGTGTCGAAATCACCCGCGATCAAAACCTCAGCGATTTGCGCTTACCGGTGCAGTACGTGAACCGCCCGAACCTTGATTTTCGCGGTTACTGCGGCACTTTGGCCGCGGGTGTACTACGCCCTGGTCAAGCCGTTAAAGCACTGCCTTCGGGTAAAACATCCCGGGTTGCACGGGTAGTTACTTTTGATGGCGACCTTGCGGCCGCTTATCCCGGTCAGGCCATCACGGTAACCCTGGAAGATGAGATCGATATCTCCCGTGGCGACTGGCTGGTGGCGGCGGATAGCGAACTGCCGCTCTCCAACACCTTTAAAGCCGATATTGTCTGGATGCAGGAAGAGGCGTTAACGCCGGGCAAACTCTACGATTTCAAACTGGCGACCCGGGATCTTTCCGGCCAGGTAAGCGCGATAGATTACCAAATCGACGTCAATACCCTGGAAAAACATGCCACTCACTCGCTGGGGTTAAATGCCATTGCCCGCTGCGACGTGGAGCTGACCGCTGCGATTCCCGTGGATGACTACCGCACCAGCCCAGGCACCGGTAGCTTTATCATCATTGACCGGCTGACCAACGTCACCGTAGGCGCCGGTATGATCCGCGGTACTGCGAGTGAGACGACAACCACATCCCCAACGACCGACTGGGCGGCCTTCGAGCGCGATCTGAATGCTTTGGTACGTAAGCATTTTCCCCACTGGGAAGCGAAAGATATTAGCGGCTTGTTTAACCGCTAAATATCATCGCTTAAAGCAAAACGGCACGCTTTTAAGGCGTGCCGTTTTACTATAGGGGGGCTTGCAAGTTTACTCAGCGTTAGGGAAAAACAGCTGCTGGCCATCCACTTCATAATCCGCAATCGCTTGCTGGCCCTGTTCGGAAACCAACCACTCATGCCACTGGGCGGCGAGATCATGCTTTAGGTGCGGGAAGCGCTCGGTTGAGAGCAGCAGGCTGCCGTACTGGTTAAACAATCTCTCATCGCCTTCAAACAGCAGGGTAAGGTCTTGTGGGTTGTCAAAGGCGACCCAAGTGGCGCGGTCGGTAAACGTATAGGCATCCATGCCCGCGGCGGTATTCAGCGTGGGGCCCATGCCGCTACCCAGTTCACGATACCATTCACCCTGTGGCGTAATGCCCGCATCTTCCCACAAGCGCAGCTCCGCGCGGTTGGTGCCGCTATCGTCCCCGCGTGAGGCGAAGGGGGACTCGCTCTCGGCAATGCGCTGCATGGCATCGATAACGGTCTCGCTCTTGCGGATGCCCGCTGGATCATCGCTGGGGCCAACAATGACGAAATCGTTGTACATCACATTGAGTCGTTCGGTGGCGTAACCATCGGCCACAAACTGCTCTTCACCGGCGGTGTCGTGAACCAGCAGGCTATCCGCATCGCCACGGCGGCCAATTTCGAACGCTTGACCGGTGCCTACAGCGACCACGCGCACATCAATCCCGGTTTCTTCGCTGAATGCGGGGATGATAGCGTCAAACAAACCTGAGTTTTCGGTCGATGTGGTCGACGCCAGCGTAATGTAGTCATCGGCTGCCATGAGTGTTGCGCTGAATGTAAGTCCCAGCGTTCCTGCAGTGATAAGCGCGGTAGTCTTATTCATGTTCGTGCTCCTTGTTGATAGTTTATTCCACGGCCAATTCAGGGCTACCAAACCAGTTCGCCCCGAATAAATGCCCCCGCTTCACGCGAGGTGGGGGCGGTTAAAAAAGCGTGGGCCGGAGTGTGTTCGAGCAGTTCCCCGTTATGCATAAACACAATGTCATCGGCTAGACGGCGTGCTTGGTGCAAATCATGGGTGGTCATGACGATACGAGTACCGCTGTGATGAAACTCCTGTACCGCATCTTCGACGGCCTTGATGGCCGCAGGGTCGAGTGCCGAGGTGGGTTCATCTAAAAACAGTACTTGGGGGTTGAGCAGCCAGGCCCGCGCCAACGCTAAACGCTGCTGCTCGCCGCCGGAAAGCACCCGCGCAGGCCGTTTGGCTAGGTGTGCTAAGCCAAACTTCTCAAGGGCACTCATCGCCTGGGCTTTTCGGGGTAATGTAGTCAGCTCTGGACGTGCTGCTTTGTTGATGGCCAGCACATAGGTGAGATTATCCAGCGCTGAGCGGCGTAGCAGCACCGGGCGCTGAAAAACCATCGCTTGCGCGGGCTGCTCACCTTGCCAGCGGACTGATCCGCTGGTAGGCGTTAATAGGCCATGGGCCAAGCGCATTAATAGGCTTTTGCCTGCGCCATTCGGCCCCATTATTAGCGTTCGCTGGCAGCCAACCAAGCGTAGTGAGGTAGGTTTGAGCAGCGTATGCCCGCGATGGATGAAGCCCACGCTATCGAGTTCAAGGGGAGCGACGGGGGGCATATGACGTGCGTTCATCCCAGCCGCCTTTTTGCCGTTTCACCAATGATATGGGCGATCGCGTTAATCATGGTGACCAGGGCGAGCAGGATGATCCCCAAACCTAGCGCCATGGGCAGATTGCCCTTGCTGGTTTCCAGCACAATGCTGGTGGTCATCACCCGGGTGACACCATCGATATTGCCGCCCACAATCATTACCGCGCCCACTTCTGCGCTGGCCCGGCCGAAGCCTGCCAGGATCACCGTTAATAGCCCAAAGCGCGCATCCCATAGCAGGGTGGGGATCATACGCAGGCGCGTCAGCCCCAATGAGTTCAATTGTTCGGCATACTCGCCGTGGAGCGCCTCGACCTGCTGGCGGGTAAGGGCGGCGATAATGGGCATTACCAGAATCACCTGAGCGATCACCATCGCCGTGGGGGTAAACAGCAGCCCCCACTCGCCCAGGGGGCCTGCGCGCGAAAGCAACAGGTAGACACAAAGACCAGCCACGACGGGCGGTAAGCCCATTAGAGCATTCAGGGCGACAATCACGACGTTACGTCCAGGAAAGCGCCATAGCGCCAGGGCGGCGCCTAAGGGCAGGGCTATCAGGCTGGCGATCACTACCGCCATCAGCGATACCTGCAGCGAGAGCGTTACAATGGAGATGAGCGCACTATCCATACCCAGGATCAGGGCGAGGGCGGTACTAAAAGCGTTGTCACTGGTCAGCATTGAGCGTCGGCATCATTGTTGTTTGGGAGCTGTTGTTTGAGAAATGGCGTGTAAAAACAATTGCGCAATAAGTGGCATGATGTACCGTTAAGGGACTAAATGCACCCAGACCTGAAATTGGTGCAGTTTTATGCAGTCTTAAACAAGGGGCAGCGGTGTGCCACGCAATGAGGTCTCCATCGCGATGTTTGAACGACATGCTTATTTGACTACCGCAGAAGTCGCTGACTACCTGCGCTTAAAAGAGCGCAAAGTGTATGACCTGGTGCGCCAAGGTCAGATTCCGTGTAGCCGGATAACGGGAAAGCTGCTGTTTCCCCGCCAGCAAATAGACCTATGGGTGTTAAATCACTTGGAAGGTGATCAGGCGCAGCGCTTAACAGTGCCGCTCGTGGTGGCTGGTAGTCAGGATCCGCTGTTGGAGTGGGCTATTCGAGAAAGTGGCTCTGATCTGGCGATGCTCTGCCAAGGCAGTGGAGACGGCGTACGGCGATTGCTTGACGGCAAGGCCATGTTAGCGGGTATTCATCTGCTCGATGCTTCCACCCAACGCTACAACGAACCCGATGCACTCGGCTTAAGCGGCATGCGTGATCTATTGATAGTGCGCTGGGCCAAGCGTCGCCAGGGGCTGCTTTTGCCAGTTGGCAATCCGCTGAAGATCACCAGGCTGAGTGATTTAAACCGAACCGGCGTCCGTGTGGCTCATCGTCAGCCAGATGCTGGGGCAGCAAGGCTGCTGAGCTGTTTGCTAAGCCAAGCAGCGATAGAGAGCACGGCGCTGAACTGGGCCCCACACGCCTCCTTAAACGAGGATGATTTGGCGCTCAGCATTGGTCAGGGCGAGGCCGATGTTGGGCTGGGGGTTGAAGCCGCTGCCCATCGCCAGCAATTGGACTTCGTTCCCCTTTGCGAGGAGCCGTTTGATTTAATCATGCGGCGTCGCAGCTATTTCGAGCCTTCTATACAGCGTCTGTTGGCGTTTGCGCATCAAGCCCGCTTTGCGGAGCGTGCAGCACAGTTAGGTGGTTATCATCTCGCTGAAATAGGTAAAATCGTACATAACGCTTAGCGCAGTGCCGATAGCCTCGATTCATTAGCAGGGTAGCTTGACGCTGTTACTATATGCGCCACACTAGTGGAGCGTTACAGACGCAAATCATCACGAAAAGGAGAGCATGATGAAACAAGCACTGAATGGTAAACGAGTGGCTATTTTAGCCGCCGCTGGTTTTGAAGAGTCTGAGTTGAGCGTGCCGCGTGCCGCGCTGCAGAAAGAGGGCGTTGAGGTTCACGTGGTTACTCCCGATGGCAAGGGGATTAAGGCTTGGGCGGAAACCGACTGGGGTGATACCTACGAAGCTGATAAAGCCCTTTCAGATGTCAATGAGTCTGACTACCACGCGTTGGTACTGCCCGGTGGCTTATTCAATCCCGATGAGCTGCGCACCAACGACGAGGCATTAAGCTTTGTAAAGGCGTTTTTCCAAGTAGGTAAGCCCGTGGCAGCGATTTGTCATGCCCCATGGATATTGATCAATGCAGGCGTAGTGGAAGGACGTCGTATGACCTCCGTTCCTAGCGTTGCACAAGACCTGCTCAATGCTGGTGCTGAATGGGTGGATGAGCCTGTCGTTGTTGATAGTGGGCTAGTGACCAGCCGCACACCGAAAGACTTGGATGCCTTCAATGCCAAGTTATTTGAAGAGCTTCAGGAAGGGCGTCACTCCGGTCAACACGCTTGATGGGCATACTGCGCCAGTGGGCAAGCTTTGTTAAAAGGCTTGTCCACGTTATTGCCAAACCTATTAAAGGAGACAGTGGCCGCGGTGGCATGGTGGTTCATCCCTACCGTGGCTACGGTTCCCAGCAGGAAATATTTGTCATGGGGAGGGTGTTTCGCCAGGCGGCGCTTGGCCGGGCGATCCCACGCCATGGCATTTGGCGCGATACCGCAGATGTAGCGCGGCGAATTTTGCGCCGTGGCCTTGCCGATGCGCAGGTGGAAATACACATAGGCGACAATCAGCTCTGCGTGGGGACGGATCGCGATGGCTATTTCGATGTGCACCTGCCGATCAGTCACGCGCTACCCATTGATGTCTCCTGGCACCGCGCCGATATTTTGGTGCACTGCCCCCATCAAACCCCAGTGCGCACTCACGTTGAAGTATACGTACCGCCTCCCGAAGCAGATTTGCTGGTGATCAGCGATATCGATGACACCGTGATGTTTACCGGCGTGGCGGAAAAGCTCAAAATGCTATACCGACTATTTGTCAAAAAACCCCACCGCCGCACCGCTTTCCCTGGAGTGGCCTCGCTCTATCAAGCACTGCATCGTGGCGTGAGTGAGCGCGCCGAACGGCCCATCCTGTATGTCTCCCGGGGGCCTTGGGCCATTTACGAAATGCTCGAAACCTTTTTTCAGATCAACCGCATTCCCGTTGGGCCGATTATTTTTTTACGCGAGTGGGGCATCTCGTTGCGCCGCCCATGGCCGCGGCGTGCCGAAGAGCACAAGCGTGATCTGATCGACCGCATGTTGACCCTCTACAGCGAGATGCCCTGCATTCTGATCGGCGACAGCGGTCAGCACGATCCAGAAGTCTATTTCGAGATCGTGAAAGCCTACCCTGACCGGATAAAAGCCATCTATATCCGCCGGGTGGATAAAAACCCCAAGCGTGAGCAGGCTATCCAGCGGTTGCGGGATGAGTTGGTGGATACCCAGTGTGAACTGGTGTTAGCCGCCGATAGCGTTCTGATTGCCGAGCATGCCCACGCTCAGGGCGATATCTCTGCCCACGGCTTAGCGGCGGTCAAGCGCGACGTGGAGGAGCATCGCAACACGCCTGCATAACCCCACCCTCACACAACGCTGTTGCCAAGCCAGTCCCCATGGTAAAAGCTAAGCTGATAAGCACTCATCTGATAAGCGCTAGGCTGAGAAAAACTGTTGACCGTCGGTTGTCTAACGGCGGTTGTTGATGGATAGAGACTGCCATGGTTGTTCTGCTGATCATTTTCGCACTGGTTGTTTTTGTGCTTCCCAATGCATGGGCCAAGTGGGTGCTCAAACGCCATACTCGTGGTCGTGACGATTATCCTGGCACTGGGGCAGAGCTTGCCGATCATTTGCTGCGCCGACTGGGTATTGAGGGCGCGAGTGTCGAGCGCACCGAGTTCGGTGACCACTACGACCCGGAAACCCGCTGCGTGCGGCTCTCCCCGGATAATTACGACGGCCGTTCGCTAACCGCCGTCACCGTCGCTGCCCACGAGGTAGGCCACGCTATTCAGCACTATCAGGGTTATGCACCGCTGCTGGCGCGCAGCCGGTTAGTGGGTGTGGCTCAAAAAGCCGAAAAACTCGGCGCTATACTGATGATGGCCGCGCCTTTTCTATTTCTACTAACGCGTTTGCCGGGTGGTTTGGCGATAGTGATTGCTATCGCCGTCATTAGCTTTGGCACCGCCGCATTGGTGCATCTAGTGACCCTGCCGGTCGAGTTCGATGCCAGTTTTAACCGCGCACTGCCGCTGCTTAAAGAGTACGTGCCGCCTTACGATATGCCCGGCGCCCGCCACGTACTCACCGCTTGCGCCTTTACCTACGTAGCCGCCTCGCTCGCCAGTGTTATGAACCTGGGGCGCTGGCTGGTGATTTTACGGCGCTAGGTGTGTTGTGCCTGAATTCAGGTTTTCAGTGCCACTGATGACTACAAAACTATATCTCAATGTTGCTCTGCTATTGCTAAAAAGCGTTGCTAAGTGAGGGAGTGCTGAGATGTCTGTAAGCCATCTCTTAAAGTTTTGTAAGAGATCTCTTACATGCGTGTAAGAGATCTCTGTAACTTCTCTGGAAGGGTTGCGCTTCGCTTTTGGCTCGCTATGCTGAGCATTTCTCATTAGCGAATGATGGTTCATGGAGCGGCATTATGCCTGACAGGATGGGGGCGGATAAGACAGGCCTTCAATTCACCCTAACGTTACCGGGGGTGGATGATGTGGCGGTGATCGACTTCAATCATCGCGAAGTGCTCTCCCAACCCTTTGAGCTGGTGCTCAATCTAGCCAGCCGTGATGGCAGCCTGGACGCCGCGGAGCTGCTGGATCGTGAGGCGGAACTGACTATCTGGCAGGATGGCGAACCGCTGCGCCGAGTGCACGGTATCGTCAGCGAGTTTGGCCAGGGTGACCGCGGCCATCGCCGTACCTTCTACTCGCTGGTGCTGCGCCCAGCGCTCTGGCGGCTTTCACTGCGTCAGAACTCGCGTATTTTCCAAAAGGTCGATCCGCTCACCATCATTAATACCCTGTGCGATGAGCGGGGGATTACCGATGTGGGATTTTCGGTAAACCGCGACCTAGCCGAGCGTGAGTACTGCGTCCAGTACCGTGAAACCGACCTCACCTTTATCGAGCGCCTGGCCGCCGAAGAGGGCCTGTTTTACTTCCATGAATTTGCAGAGGGTAGCCATCGGCTGATCTTCGCCGACGACCCGCAGGTACTGACCAACCTCGGCGAACGCACTTACCACAGCCGTGCAGGCGGCACCGCCCCCAGCCGCCATGTGCGCAAACTCAGCCATACCGCCCGTGTGGCGACCGCGTCCGCCACGCTGAAAGAGTACAGCTTTAAAAACCCCGCTTATGCGCAGTTGCATGACCACCTGGGGCGCGACGTAGAAGCCCATGGTCAAAACGCGGACTACGAACACTACGACTACCCTGGCCGCTATAAGCAGGACGCCTCCGGCCAACCGTTTACCCGTATTCGCCTGGAGCAGCTACGCCGCGAAGCGATGACCGCCAGCGCCGAAAGCGACCTCCCCGAACTGGCCCCCGGCCTGCGCTTTACGTTGATGGATCATGACAGCGATAGCCTGAATCGCGACTGGCAAGCCATTGAAGTGCATCACTTCGGCGAGCAACCCCAGGCGCTGGAAGAGGATGGAATGACGCACAGTGATGCGAGCGGCATGACGCGTTATTACAACCAGGTCACTCTTATCCCCGGCGATACGCCCTGGCGCGCCACCGCCAATCCCAAACCCCGGGTCGATGGTCCCCAGGTCGCTTTTGTTGTCGGCCCCGAAGGCGAAGAGATCCACTGCGACGAACACGGCCGGGTCAAGGTACAGTTCCCCTGGGATCGCTACGCAGAACCCAACGACACCGCCAGCTGCTGGGTGCGGGTTGCCCAGGGCTGGGCAGGTGGCGGCTACGGCAGTATCGCCATTCCGCGTATTGGTCATGAAGTGATTATCTCGTTTTTAGAGGGCGACCCCGATCAGCCGCTGGTCACCGGGCGCACCTACCACGCGGTGAATACGGCGCCTTACCCGCTGCCGGAACACAAAACCCGCACCGTCATCCGTACCCAAAGCCACAAGGCCGAAGGCTTTAACGAGCTGCGCTTTGAAGACGAAGCAGGCGAAGAGCAGATCTGGCTCCACGCCCAGAAAGACCTGGAGCTATTAACGCTTAACGACCGCACCGAAGAGATCCGCAACGACAGCCACCTCAAGGTGCACAACGACCGCATCAGCGAGATCGACAACGACGATCACCACACCGTACATAACAACCGCCACACCCAAGTAGATGGCGACGACCACCTGATGATCGATGGCACCCGTCATGAAAAAATCGGCCGAGCGCAACTGCTGGAAGCGGGACAGGAAGTGCATCAAAAATCAGGCGGCAAAACGGTGATTGATGCCGGAGCAGAGATCACCCTCAAGGCCGGGGGCAGCTTCGTCAAACTTGATCCCAGCGGGATTACCATCGTTGGTGCTCAGGTCAAGTTCAACTCTGGGGGTAGCCCCGGTGTGGGGAGTGGACAGGCGGTAATGGAGGCCTTGTTACCCGGGCATGTAGCAACCGAACGGCATGAACGCATTGCCCCCTTACAGCAAAACCAGCTAATGACAGCGGCCCTGCAGGGCGCTGCGGTGGTTGAGATATGCCAACGGCTGAAGGACGGCAATAACGATAATGTGCATCGCTGCGCCCTGGGAGATGAATGCCCATGCCGCTAAGCACGACTCCGTTATCGGTCTTTTACTTGGTCGACTTGGCGCTATATCCACAGCTGCTGCGGCAAATTTTCGAAATAGACGAAAGCCCCGTCTACGAGCGGCTGTATTTGCAAACGGCTTACGCCCAGCATGCGCAACAAGGGCCAATCTTGATCAGCTTTTCCAATGATCGTGCCCATGTTATCGCTGCCAACTGGGTGGCGCAGGGCGCCGCTATCGAACTGCATAGCGATGCAAGCCTGCCAGAAGCCGCCGCGCATTACCGGCAATTAACCCATGTCGACCGACAAACTGGTCCTCCTGCCCTGTTTCGTTATGCCGATTCACGACTATATGCCGGGTTGGCCAGTGTGTTGACCGAGGGCGAAACGCACGCACTGCTAGGCCCGATTACCGCTATGAAGGGCGTTGCCAACGGTAAGGCATGGCGGCTTGACTCTCCAGCACCTGATGATGAACCGCTGGGTAAGTTCAGGTTGACCGTTGATCACGAGCAGGCTCTGCAACGCGCGCGGGATCAAGCGTTCTGCCGGCAGTTGGCCAATGATTATGGCGTTGCGTATTCGCTAGCGCAGCAATGGTTGCAACAAATGAAGGCGCTATCTCTCTCGGCAGAGTATGCGTGTTGGGAAGGCTGCCAGCTACTTGCCGCATCAGACTATCTTGCGCCGCTCTCGCCAAGTCAGATAGAACAACTGAAGACACACAAGGGATCTCGGCAGGCAGTGCTGGATGAGTTACAGACGTTAGTCAGTGCGCAAGCCCCTCAACCGGATGGAGCCCCCGATGACTGAAACACTCTCGCCCCCGCGATTACAGCCCAGCCGAACAAGCCTGTTGGGCGTCACGATGCCTGCCCACTGCAGCGTGGGCGTTACCGTATTGATTGTGCATCGCGATACGTTGGGACGTTATCTACCTGAAGGCACGTTGGTCAGTTTAAAAGATTCTGCGGGCAAGACCGTCAGCGCGACCATTGATGCTGAGGGCGTTAGCCGTCATGAAGGGGCCTCGCCTAATAAGGTCGCTTGGCAACTAGTGGATGCCCATGGTCTGCATTTGGTGGCGGTCAACGATGAGCCGCTGGATCCATGCCGAGCAGCGGCGGCGCCACCTGCAGTCGATATTGCCATGGATGAAACGACAATCCAGGCCACCTATCTGCCCCCGCCTATTAGTCTCAATCTGCGCGATGAAATGACATCGCCCGAGGCCGATTTATTAACTGAAGAGCAACTGGAACAACTGCGTTTGGCGGGCAATAACGCCACGCTGTTCTTGCACGGCTACAACGTGCCGCTAGGTCAGTATGGTACTTTTGCCTCCTGGGAGAAGCGCAGCGATATCAATGCTGAACCGCTATTAACCACTGCTCATCGGGCAAGTAGCGCCACGATTCTTCAAGATATAGACAAGGTAAATATCCAAGTACCTGTCGCGAGAGGCAAGATAGCGAACAACCTATATCATACGCCGACCGAAAATGGATCGGATGAATATCGTGAGGCGTATTGTAACGGCAGTGGTGCCTACAACTGGTTCGTTCACATGGAACATCAGCTCAACCGTGCTGCCGGAATGACCGAAGAAGACTGGCGCCCCTATACGCGCATGGTGGGAATCGCGTGGTTTGGCGATACGGGCAGTGTCGATTTCTTCCAGGCTGAACTCAATGCGATGGCTGCCGGGCGGCGGTTGGTCGCCTTGCTTGAACAGCTTGATGACGCAGGCATTGCCATCAATATCATTAGCCACTCGCTGGGTGCGCGCGTGGTACTCACGGCCCTCAATCTGCTCGGTGAACAGGCGCGCCATCAATGGGTCGACAACGTTTATTTATGGGAACCGGCGGTGGCCGATAACGCCTTGGTCAACGATGCCTCCCAGGATAGCCACCCGTTGGGTATGGGCGTATTCCCCGACGCCCACAAGGCGGTGCGCAAGGTGGTGGTGTTGCACTCTGAAGAGGATGGCATTCTCGGGCCGCCGCCTGAGGACGCACGTTCCTTCTGGCAGCAGGTAGCGGAAGTCACCAGCCCCGCTTTGCGGGGCGCACGTTGGTTGCAAGATATCTTCAGCGCCGATGATATGCTGGATGAACTCATCGGTTCGGCGGGAGGCGCCTACGGCAAAAAGTGGTGGATATTTCCCGCTGGCCTATCGACACCCTTCATCCGTTACTACAGCGATAAAGCCCCGGCCGATACGGTGAGTCCGCCCGTGCCTCAGCCCATGCCGGTCGGCCCTGACCCATATGGCGAGGATCGCGCGGCACGGGCTTGGCAGGCATTCAGAGAGATGGCGATTGAGGAAGCGCGCGCCGCAATCGCCAGCGCCGACCCCTTACCTACCTATGACCTGCTGGCACCCCTCGCCCACCATGCCGTGGTGAGCGAAGAGCAGGCCGCCGCCTATATCGATACCCTGCAGTGGCTGGTGGGCAGGAATTGGCGAGCAGGGAAAGCCCCACGTGCAGCGTTGGGGAGTATTGGGTTTGATGCAGTGAGTGCTGAAAGTGAGTTTATAAGACTAAGGTTGGCTAATGAGGCTTATGATTTCGTTGATCAAACCCGCTGGTTATTCAACCATTCGGGAATGAAAATTCCTAGCGCTGAAGTGTTTGAGAAGAGCTATCAAGAAGGAATTGTAAGGCCATTAATAAGGGATAGCGGGTTTGGTGACTATGAACCAATCTAGGAAAAAAATTATCGGTTTAGGGGTGATCTTGTTCATTCTTCTGGCTTCAGGGGTAGTGGCCTGGCGGTTAATGAACAGTCTTGAACCGGTTACCGCGCTCGGGGTATCTAGCGACGGGAGGTATGTAGTCACTACGCACGAAGATGGCGCGTTAGTGCTTTGGAATGTCGAGGAAGAAAAACGAGAAGTGTTGTCCAATGAAGCCAATATCTACAGCGCTTACTTTATTGAAGGGGGCGATGTATTCCTATGGCAGGATCAGGATGATGTTGTGTATGTACAGCGTGTCGATGGGGAAATAGTCGAAAAATTCGAGCACTTTTCCACCTATGGGCATGTGATGGACTCAACCTTTTCCGATTATCTGGCATCTGATATCGACTGGAATATCTTCCATGGGAATGGAGACGACATGCGGCCTGTCATGCAAGATGGCGTCTCACCCAGTTTTAAAGGGTCGGGAAAGATACTAGAGCTAACTCTTTCGGAGCAAGGAGGTAAATTCGTATCGGCAGGGTTGGGAGACCGTGAGAGCCCAAGCGTCGACGAGGTGCCTGCAGTGGCACCTGAGCGTAGATTCAGCAACTATACGGGCGTAACTCTATGGGATCTCGACACCTTTCAGCCTATTGCCATGCTGCCTGGGAACTCGTTTAAGGTAGATGCCACGATCAGTCCGAATGGGGAGTGGGTGGTCAGTGGTGATGAGAATACTTTGGGTTTTTTCTGGGATACAAATGCACCACAAAAGCGCCGCCGTATGGCTGACTACCTCAGTGGTGTTTTCCTAGAAGACCTTCCAGAAGGTTTGGCAACAGATGAGTACTGGGATAAAAGTAAACTTATTGATGTTCCAAGAAAAAATAAGCCTGATGAGCACGGCGTTTATCGTCCGCTAGCTACGCCAACTACCATTGGCATTGCCTTTATCAATGGCAGCGAGGAGTTCCTGCGTATTGGATACAGCCAGTATCGCAGCGATGGCTCCAGCCAAACCTATGCCGCTCTGTTCGAAGCAGGCAACCCCTGGCCCCAGGCGTATCTTGATTTGGGTACGGATCCTTTTCCCTCAGTGAATGATTACTCCCGCAACCTGAGCATCGATTCTGCGCCTGACGCCAACCTGTTGGTCACCGGCCATGCTTTTGATGGCGGTATCACCGTGTACCGTTATGATCCTGAAGAGCGAACGCTAACCAAGGAGTGGGTGGGGAGGTGATGCTGGAAGGGGGCTTAGCGAGAGCCAAACACCGCCGCCGTGAGTTGGCCGTTATCATCCTGGTGGTTATAGCCGCTGGTGCTTGGCTCACGCTTAGCCGCCTGGAGCCGATCACCTCGCTAAGCGTCTCGAGCGATGGCCGCTATGTGATCTCTGCCCACGAAGACGGGGCTTTGGTGTTATGGGATATCGATTCCCAGCAACGAGCGAAACTGGCGGATAACGCCAATCTTTATAGTGCTTATTTTATCCCCGAAGGTGACGTTTTTCTGTGGCAGGATCAGGACGAAGTGGTACATGTGCAGCGCGTTGATGGGGAAGTGGTTGAGGAGTTTAAGCACTTCCCGACCTATGGGCATGTGATGTCCGCCGATAGACAGCACTACCTTTCCAGTAACCAAACCTGGAACATTTACCATGGGCATGGCGATGCGTTACGTCCCGTTTTGCGCGACAGCCAAAGCCCCAGCTTTACTGGCACCGGGCAGGTCTTGAACCTCTCAATGGGCGGCGATTTTTTTGTCTCTGGAGGCTCGGGAAGCCCAGGGGGAGAGCTTCACGACTCCCCGCCGGTACGGGAAGAGGACGATTTTCGTTTTTCCTCCAGCTACGGCGGGGTGACGTTATGGGATATTGATACTTTGGAACCCGTAGCTAAATTGCCGGGCAACTCATCCAAAACCTATGCCACCGTTAGCCCGGACGGTTAGTGGGTGGTCAGCGGTGATGAGAATACCATCGGGCTTTTCTGGAATACGGATGAACCTCAAGAACGCCACCGAATGGCTGACTATGATAGCGGTGTTTTGTTAGATGATTTGCCAGATGGGCTACCAGAAGAGGATTATTGGGATGCCAGTGAATTAATTGATGTCCCAAGGAAGGAAAAACCTGATGAACATGGTATTTATCGCCCGTTAGCTACGCCAACGACTATTGCCATTGCTTTTATCAATGGCAGTGAGGAGTTCTTACGCATCGGTCATAGCCATTATCGTAGTGATGGCACTAGTCAAACCCATGCCGCCCTGTTCGAGGCAGGCAACCCCTGGCCCCAAGCGTATCTTGATTTGGGTACGGATCCTTTTCCCTCGGTCAATAACTACTCCCGCAACCTGAGTATCGACTCCGCGCCTGATGCCAACCTGCTGGTCACCGGCCATGCTTTTGACGGTGGTATCACCGTGTACCGTTATGACCCCGAAGAGCGCACGCTAGCCAAGGAGTGGGTGGGGCGTTGACATTGACAAGGGGCTCAATAAGAGCCAAACGTCGCCATCTCAAGCTAGCAACCGTAACGCTGATTTAGCTATTTTTGGGTTAGCGAGTGGTGGCATGTGGGAGCGCATTAGTAACGATTTTATGAAGGAAGACACCCCTTACGGGCCGGGGGATTTTCGGATGCGTGGTGAGCAGATTTTGTCAATGAAACTCACAAATCCTGAAATAACGCTTAAGTCACGTGATGAGTGGAGTGATCCTAATAGAGCAGAACCCACAGCGGAATGGATGGGCAAACCCGGCGAGTCCGCCAACCGCCGCACAGTACGTATTCTCGCGGGTTCGCTTGAGGAGGGCGTCGAGCGCCGATTTGAAGAGCCTGCTCAGCAGGCCGACTGGTGGCTGTCTCCGGATTGGAACACCCTCTATCTCGCGACGGCATGGATGGACTATCACATGAATCCTGCACCAGGCGAGCGCTACACGCCGCAACTCACCCAACTCTTTAAATCTACCGACCAGGGTGAGTCCTGGGAGAAGTTACGCTGGCCAGAAGATCAAAATATTTCGACATTTCGGTTTCTCGATGCCCAGCGGGGCTACCTGATTGGCTGGGGCCCCCACGTATGGCGTACCGAGGATGGCGGTGAGCACTGGAAGGAAATCCCTGTGCCATCGACAGCACGTGATCCAGAAAACGAAAGGAAGCGTTTCGATTTAGTCGCCCTCGGTCAGGATAACGTGCTACGTATGACTTTCTTCGATCAAGCGCGAGGCGAAAGCGTTATCTACGCACTGCCGTGGGGGGAAACCGAGCCACACTTTGAAGTAGCGGTAGGCGATTACGGTGTTAACGATATTGCCGCGAATGAACAAGGAGAGGTCTACATTCTCGCCCGTAAAGGAAGGCCCACCTCCTTAATGCCCAAAGAGCAGCTGGTGCATCACCCTACTTCGATCTGGCACTGGAATGATGATCGACTCACTGAGCTGCATGAGTTTGACAGTAACTTGGTGGGCTATGCCTTATACATCACACCGGAAGAAGGGTTGCTTTTTGATGGCGTGAACGAAGGCAGTCTGCTGGGCAAGGACGTGACTGCGGTTAGCTACGATGGTGGTGCTGACTGGCGAATAGAAGATGAAGGCCGTAGCGCCCAGGGAGGCTACTACGACACCCGCACGGGCTAGCGTTGGCGGGTGTCAGGCTATTCACTTTATCGGCGTGAGATTCCCTAAATTGTGCGGTGTTAAAACTATTTAAAACGCCTGATAAAGCAGGGGTAATATTGCTTTTGCTACTCAATAGTAGATGTTGTGACTATAAGCCAATATAAGCGAGAAAATGATTGGAATTTCGAGTGTTGTATTAATTTTCTTAGTTTCGGGGGGGGTAGGCATGCGATGGCCTCTATTTCTTCTGATTACCTAGCTTTCAGTGTTGGCTGGAAACCTAATGCTTTAAAATGATAGTAAAATCGAGGTGTTATGGCTGATAAAATTAAGGACGATACATTGCTCTCAGAGATAGAGTGTTCCTCTGATGGCTTTGAATCTTGTTATTCGAAAACTGCATTTAGATTAGACTCTATCCCCTCTCAGGAAAGTGTGTTTGCGGATTATAGGCTAAAGAAAAAAGTTTTTGTCAAACGCCTGGGTTGGTCTGCTTACTTAGGGGTTAATCCTACGGAATACCAGTATTCTGAAACTCCATCAGAGCTTTTTATGGATCCTCAGCGCTGGAAAGATTGTGAAGCAAACGAGTCACGTTGGATAATGAGAATAGACGAAGAGTTTAATGATTTCGTTGTAATAAAAAGTTTTTTTAAAAGCTTGGGCGGTGATTGGCTTAGGCTTTGGAGAAGTAGAGATTCGTCAGATGAAAAATTTTATTTCATGGTTGCAGTTTTCCTAATTATTGCTTATAAGATTGATCCGTATGCTCTGCTAGCCATTGTGCTAAGCCCTCTAGGGCTGATTGGTGTAATTGTAGTAGTGACATATTTAGCAATTAAATGGATGGATAATGACCACAAATACCATAGATTAGCTCTAAGTGGTTTGAACGAATTTCATTTCTCGCGTAAGACTGGGAAGGTAATCGCACCATGGGGAGAGTTCCCATTTTATGAATTTGATGCTTATATTGCCAGGAAAGTAAGTTTCTTAGGCGATCATAAGTACTCTTTGCGAATAATTCATCGTTATCCTAATAATAGCCGTTCCCCAAGTTCGAACCAGCCACTTGATTTTATAGTAGAGGTAGATGGAGGTGTCGCGGAGCATCAAGCAGCATGGGATATGTTATGTCGTTATATGGATGTGACTCAACCTCTTCCCGATATTCCTCAGTTAGAGCCATTTCGCGATTTAGATTTTACTACCAGGCTTCATGATAAAGAAGGAAAGAGAACAGTCGCAAGCGCTCATTGGCAAGATTTTTACGAGCAGGTTAGCCGGAAAGAGCTAGAGGAAGCGAGGGCTTCTCATCGATTAGCTGTCAAAAATACAAAATGGAAAGGAAGAGAAAACCTAATGATCAGTTTGGCCCCTAATTATTTAGCGATAGAAGAAGAGCTAAACCTGGAAATAAAAAGTGATGGAACTCCATGAGGGCGAGTATGATGGCTTAAAACTATGGCTTTCGGCTAAGCCCCATTTGAAGTTGCCGCTGGGGCGGGCGACATATTATCTACCCCGGCTTATTCGCCAAAATCACCGCCCTTCTGGGCGCAGGGTAGCCTTCGATTGTGCGGGTGCGGTCTTCAGGGTCAAGAAAATCCGCCAGCGACTGGTAGGTCATCCACTCCGTCGATCGCTGCTCGTCTAACGTGGTAACGGCTTCGTCCACCACGCGCACGTTGGTAAAACCACAGCGTTCCAGCCAGTGGCACAGGGCTTTGGAAGAGGGCAGGAAGTAGACGTTGGGCATGGCGGCATAACGCTCGCCGGGCACAAATACGGTCTGCTCGTCGCCTTCGACTACCAAGGTTTCCAGCACCAGCTCGCCGCCCGGAACTAACGCGGCTTTTAGCTGCTGAAGATGTTCCAACGGGGCAGGGCGATGGTAGAGCACGCCCATGGAAAATACCGTATCGAAAAAGCCCAGATTCTCGGGCACATCTTCGATGCCCACTGGCAAAAACTGTGTTCTGCCCCCGTCAGCATCGCCAACGAAATGGCGTACCGCCTGAAACTGCCAGTAGAAGCGCGGTGAAGGGTCGATCACCAACACAAAGGCCGCGCCAGCACCTGCCATCCGCCAGGCGTGGTAGCCGCTACCGCCGCCGACATCGAGCACTTTGCGATATTTTAGCGGTGCAAGGTGTGGCGCCACTCTTTGCCATTTCCAGTCCGAACGCCACTCGGTATCAATATGAATGCCACCCAGTTGAAAAGGGCCTTTACGCCACGGGGCGAGCTTTCTTAGCAGGTTAAAGCACTGGCGCTGCTGGCTATCGCTAAGATCAAGATCAACGCTGACGGTGTCGTTATTTAAATCCACGCGTCGCTCGGCGGGTAACGCTGGAAGCTTGGCCACGGCTTTCTCCCAGGCGGATAAATCGCCATGGCGGTTACGGTCAAGCCCGTGCGCTAGCTGCTCGGGAAGCTTTGCTAGCCAGGGGATCAGCGAGGCATCAAGCGTGGCTTGATCCAAAAACGCCTGATAAATCGCGCGATGATCGTCGGATAACGGCGCCACCTTTAACCCTCCTTAAACGCAATTAGCGAGGCAAAGTTGAGGTACTGAAACCAGGTCATTGAGCGCGGAAATCCGGCTTGCTTCAGGCGCCCATGCAGCGCGTCAAGCGTGTCGGGCACTAGCACATTCTCAAGGGCGGTGCGCTTCTGGCTGATCTCTAAATCGCTGTAGCCATTGGCGCGCTTAAAGTCGTGGTAGCGCTCGACCCGCCAGGCGTTGTCGCGCTCGTCGGCATCCACTGTTTTCTCCGAGAGAATCAGTACGCCGCCAGGTTCCAGTGCTGCATAAAGCCGGGTTAATAGCGCATCACGGTCTGCCGCAGGCAGAAATTGCAGGGTAAAATTGAGAATGATCATGCCCGAAGGCGCATACTCCAGGGTGCGAATGTCGGCTTCTTCTACCTGCATAGCGTACGCTGGGCACTCGTCAGCAAAGGTTTGCCGAGCCTGGGCGACCATGGCAGGGGATAGATCAACGCCCGTATAGCGAAAGGCGTCAGGCGCCAGCGCCCCTGCCAGTGCAAGGCCGGAAGCGCCCAGCGAGCAGCCCAGATCATAGACATGGGCGCCATGGCGCAGGTGGCGCTGGGCAATTAGGCTCAGCATGCCGAGAATTTGCCCATAGCCGGGTACCGATCGGCGGATCATGTCAGGAAAGCAGGCGACTACCTTTTCATCGAAAGAGAACCGCGCTACTCGGTCAAGGGGTGTCGAAAAGATAGCGTCACGGTAAGATGCATCACTCATGGGCAAGCCGGGATTATGGAAAAGGCGTGCTAGTTTACTCGCCCTGAATTGACTAGAACAGGCCTGTTTTAAGAGCCCTGCTGCAAGGATCGACGCCACTGGAGAAGCCATATGGCCTCAGCATCAAGCGCTACACCCGATACGTTGCCAGCATGGCAGACGTTAAAGCATCACGCTGAAACGCTGCAGCACGTTCACCTAAAAACGCTGTTTGGCACCGAGCCCTCGCGCTGGGAGAGCTTTACTCGCCAAGTGGCGGGCTTGACGCTGGATCTCTCTAAGCAGCGCTGGGATGACGATACGCTCGAGCATCTGTTTACGCTGGCCAGCGAAGCGGGCGTTCCCTCTGCTATTGAAGCGCTGCTGAGCGGTAAGCGAGTGAACGTCAGTGAGAATCGCCCGGCATTACACACGGCGCTGCGTTTGCCCGCCGATGCGACGCTTGAGTTGGAAGGTGAAGATATCGTCGCCGCCGTGCACGAAAGCCTTGCCCAAATGGAGCGTCTGGTGTGTCGGCTGCACGCAGGACAGTGGCGCGGTGCCACCGGCAAGCCGATTCGGCATGTGGTTAACCTGGGCGTAGGCGGTTCAGATCTGGGCCCATTAATGGTTACCCATGCCTTGTCGGATTTCCGTCCCAAAGATATTCATCCGGTGGAGGTGCATTTTGCCTCTACCATGGATGGCTCCCAGTTAGCGGATTATCTGAGCCGGTTGAATCCTGAAACCACCATCTTTGTGCTGTCGTCCAAATCGTTTACCACTATTGATACGCTCTCTAACGCCAACACTGCCCGTGAGTGGCTCTTGAGCCGCTTGACCCAGCATGGGGCGACGCCGATTAGCGCTGAGCTGGTGGTCCGTCAGCACTTTATTGGTGTATCGGCGAGCCCTGAGAAAATGACTGAATGGGGCATTGCGGAGGATCACCAGTTAACCTTCTGGGAGTGGGTAGGCGGACGCTACTCGTTATGGGGCACCATTGGGCTACCGATTGCGTTGGTGGTCGGCATGGCGAATTTCCGCGAGTTTTTAGCTGGCGCTCACACGATGGATCGCCATTTTGCTGAAGCGGAAATGTCGGAGAACCTGCCCGTGCTGTTGGCGTTAGCGGGCATCTGGAACGTCAATTTTCTGGATATTCGCGCGCACTCCATTCTGCCGTATGATGGCCGCTTGGAGTATTTCGCCGCCTACCTTGAGCAGCTTGAGATGGAGTCCAACGGTAAATCGGTCACTCGCCAAGGCCAACCGGTAAACTACTCCACCTGCCCGGTGCTCTGGGGTCAGCTTGGCCCCAATGCTCAGCACGCGTTCTACCAGTTGCTGCACCAGGGCACTCAGCCGGTAGTATGTGATTTTATCGCGCCGCTCAAGCGTTATGACGAGGTGGAAGACCCGGATACCCGCCGTCACCTTAAAACCCAGCACCGTTTGGCACTGGCCAACTGCTTTGCTCAGTCCCGTGTTCTTATGCTTGGCGATGACGCCTTGGAAGATGACGGCCCACGGCCGGAACACAAGCGCTACCGCGGAAACCAGCCCTCGACAACGGTGCTGCTTGACCAGCTCACCCCTGCGACCCTGGGATCACTTATCGCGCTTTACGAGCACAAGGTCTTTGTTCAGGCGGTGATTTGGGATATCAATCCGTTCGACCAGTGGGGCGTTGAGTTGGGTAAACAGATTGCCACCGATACCCAGAAAATCATCGACGGTGATGGCGACCTATCGCGGATGGATGCCTCAAGCCGTGGGTTGATTGAAGCATTTTGGGCGGCGGAGCAGGAGTGACCTATCCCCGGCGCCCCTATTATGAAACATGGCTAGATATACAGCTTTTTGCTTTTCCGCTATCCTGTGCGTCTTTGCAAGCCGCCAATTACTCGTTTCAGCATTCAATATGGCTGCCAGTACGATTTTTCAGGGAACCGACGTTACATGACCCAGTTTGATGCCTCCCAGTACGGCGCGAGTTCCATCGAAGTCCTGTCGGGCCTCGAGCCGGTACGTAAGCGTCCCGGTATGTATACCGACACCACTCGCCCCAACCACCTTGCCCAGGAAGTCATTGATAACAGTGTCGATGAGGCGCTAGCAGGCCATGCCACCCAAATCAGCGTTGTGCTGCATAGCGACGGCGGGATCGAAGTGCAGGACAATGGCCGGGGTATGCCGATTGACCTGCACCCTGAGCATGGCGTATCCGGCGTTGAGCTGATTTTTACCAAGCTGCACTCGGGAGGCAAATTCTCCTCCACCAGCTACCGCTTCTCCGGCGGCTTGCACGGTGTTGGGGTTTCGGTGGTGAATGCGCTATCACGCCGACTGGATGTCGAAGTCACCCGCGATGGCGCCCGCCATGCCATGGCCTTCGAGTTCGGTGAGAAAGTCGAAGAGCTGCATGAAATTGGCAAAGCGGCCAAGCGGGCGAGTGGTACGCTGGTGCGTTTCTGGCCCGATGAGAGCTACTTCGATAGTCCCAAGCTAGCGCTAACCCGACTGAAGCATTTGCTGCGCGCTAAAGCAGTGCTCTGCCCCGGCTTAAAAGTCACCTTGGTAGAGCCTGATGGCACTTCTACCGAGTGGGAGTTCGCCGATGGCCTGCGCGACTATCTCGTTGAAGCCACCGACGGCTATGAAGTGCTGCCCCGAGAGCCCTTTGTTGGCCACTTTAACGACGACGAACACGGCGTGGACTGGGCGATCCAATGGCTACCGGAAGGCGGCGAAGCGCTGCTGGAGAGCTACGTTAACCTGATTCCTACGCCCCAGGGCGGCACCCATGTAAACGGCTTCCGTTCCGGGCTATTGGACGCACTGCGCGAGTTCTGCGAATACCGCAACCTGTTACCCCGCGGCATCAAACTCACCGCCGATGATCTCTGGGAACGCACTTCCTTTGTGCTCTCGGTGAAGATGCTCGACCCCCAATTTGCCGGGCAAACCAAAGAGCGGCTCTCGTCGCGAACGATTGCCGGTTTTGTTTCCGGGGTGGTTAAAGACGCTTTCTCGCTATGGCTGAACCACCACGTGGATCAAGCCGAGGCGATTGCCGAGCTGGTGATCAGCGCGGCGCAGAATCGCCAGAAAAAAGCCAAAAAAGTCGCCCGTAAAAAGGTCACCTCCGGCCCGGCGCTACCCGGCAAACTGGCGGACTGCTCCGGCCAAGACCCCGCCCAAAGCGAGCTGTTTTTAGTCGAGGGGGACTCCGCCGGCGGCAGTGCCAAACAGGCCCGCAACCGGGAAACCCAGGCGATACTGCCGCTGCGCGGTAAAATCCTGAATACCTGGGAAGTGGAGACCCACGATATCTACGGCTCTCAGGAGGTGCACGATATCGCGGTTGCCATTGGTGCCGACCCTGGCAGCGCTGATCTGGAAAAACTGCGCTACCACAAAATCTGCATTCTCGCCGACGCCGACTCCGACGGCCTGCACATCGCCACGCTGCTGTGTGCGCTGTTTGTACGACACTTCCCGAGCTTGGTCGATGCCGGCCACGTCTATGTGGCGATGCCGCCGCTTTACCGCATCGATCTGGGGAAAGAAGTGCACTACGCCCTAGATGAGAGCGAAAAGGCCGCCATTCTCAAGCAGTTGGCCAGTAAGCGCGGCACACCCAATGTGCAGCGCTTTAAAGGCTTGGGTGAGATGAGCCCGCTGCAGCTACGTGAAACCACCATGTCGACGGAAACCCGCCGCCTGGTGCAGCTCACCTTGACCGATGGCGATGGCACCATGGAAATGATGGATATGTTGCTGGCCAAAAAACGCGCCGCTGATCGCAAAAAGTGGCTGGAAGATTATGGCAACCTCGCTGATATCGAGGTGTAGATAAAATAGATAAGCGTTAACAAGGCGTTGTTATAGTAACGCGCGCTCTAGCCGATAGTTGAGTGTGGGGCTCAAAAGTTTAAAAACGTAATAAACCTACATTCATTTCTAGGGGGGAAGGCTTTTGTTTAACACGATATCTAGACAGCTAACGCTGGCCGCACTCGCACTTATGCTACTAATGGCCGCCAGTATCTACGCCGTGATGGCGTGGCGTGGTCAACCGCTGGTGATTGCAGCAAGCCAGTCATTGGTGGATCGAACAGGCGGTTCGATCGTTAACGCTTTGGACGCGCAGTTGTCGCGGGTTGAAGGTAATACATCGAGCCTTGCCGCCTTGGCTGAGTCGTTACCTCGCGAAGAAGAACTTTATTTGCAAGCCTTCCCAACAGTGGTAGATGACAATCGTAATAGCGTCATTGTCGGCGGCGGGATTTGGCCAGAGCCCAATGCATTTGAAGCGGGGGTTGAGCGTTTTAGTTTCTTCTGGGCAAGAAACGAGCAGGGCGGACTTGAGTTTTTAGATGACTATAACGCCCCCGGTATGTCGCCTTATCATGATGAAGAGTGGTACAGCAGTGCCCGTAATGCCGAACCGGGTCAGTGCGTATGGTCAACGGCGTATCGTGATCCTGCCACGGGCGTGGCAATGGTGACCTGCAGCGTCCCTTACTATCTTGATGATGAGTTTGCGGGCGTTGCCACTATTGATATGCAGTTAGAAGGTGTGGCCGAGTTCTTGACTGAAAACGGCGGTGCGACCGGTGGTTATGCGTTTGTGCTTGATAGCGCAGGGAATGTCATTCATTTCCCCGGTGCTGATCTGGAAACGGATGAGATGCAGGGTTTAGCGAATTTAACGGGCAATATGCCCTGGCTGCAGCCGGTTATTGATGGCTTAAATGAAGGGCGCGATGAAATCAGCGTTGAGACCGCAGGGATCCTGGATGCTCCCGCTTCGGTGCGCTTGTTTGATATGCAGGATACCGGTTGGACGCTTGGGTTAATGACGCCGCAAGAGGAAGTGACGGCGCTGGCACGTACCCTAACGCGTGATTTGCTGGTTGTCATTCTGCCCCTGTTAGCGCTGTTGCTTGCACTTGGTTGGTGGGGTGGCCGCATCCTGTTGCGGCAAATTCGCAGTACCACCCTGCAGATTGATCAGTTAGGGCAGGGTGGCTCTAGCCGTGAGCTGACTATTTATCGCGATGATGAGATTGGCGAGCTACGCAGTGCTGTAAACCGCTACTCGGATAAATTGCAGCATCTCTTTGGCGACGTGCGCAGCGTAGCGGATGCCATCGCCAGTGAATCGTCGGAAATTGCCGCGGGCAATACCGAGCTTTCTAGCCGCACCGAGCAGCAGGCAGCGTCGTTGCAAGAGACCTCTTCCACGATGGAAGAGATGGCTGCGACGGTGAAGCGCAACGCTGATAACGCCCAAGAGGCGGATCAGCGGGCGAAAGAGTCAGCGGAAAAAGTTAAACAAGGTGGTGAGCAGGTATCGCGGCTGGCGCAATCCATGGAAGCGATCAACGAAAGCTCTACTGAGGTTTCGTCGATAGTCGATGTGATTGAAAACATTGCTTTTCAAACCAATATATTGGCGCTTAATGCCTCCGTTGAGGCAGCGCGTGCGGGTGAGCATGGCCGTGGGTTTGCCGTGGTGGCCAGCGAAGTTCGCGAGCTGGCGTCACGCAGTGCTGCCTCGGCCAGAAACATTAATGGGCTGATTAAAACCACCTCTGAGCAGATTGCGACCGGTAGTGGCTATGCTCAAGCCGCTGAATCTGCCATGAAAGATATAGTGGTGGCGATTGAAGAGGTAACCGCGCGGATTAGTGAAATCAGCCAAGCGTCTGGCGAGCAGACCAACGGCATTGATGAGATCAATCGGGCGGTTACCCAAATGGACACGGTAACTCAACAGAACGCTGGCTTGGTCAGCCAGGCCGCTGGTGCCGCCAATGAGCTGTCGCTCCAGGCCCAGCGCTTGAAAGGGTTGCTGGATGAGTTTCACGGCAATTCTCAAGCGGCTTCGCTGCCACACGAGACGAAGGCACCAAACGAAAGGTATCAATTAACATAGCGAGCCATGTTAAGTGGCCGCGCGTCCGCTTATCAGCCGCCCCGACTGGGGCGGTTTTGTTGTCAAGGTAGGATATGATCGACATGGATATTCAAGTAGCGGAGGGCGACGTCGAACGTCTCTCCCTGCGCGATTACACCGAAAAAGCGTACCTCGACTACTCGATGTACGTCATTCTCGACCGCGCCCTGCCCAACATTGGCGATGGCATGAAACCCGTGCAGCGGCGAATTATTTACGCCATGCGCGAACTGGCGTTGCACGCCAACGCCAAGTACAAAAAGTCGGCGCGTACCGTCGGTGACGTACTGGGTAAATTTCATCCCCATGGTGACAGTGCCTGCTACGAAGCCATGGTGCTGATGGCGCAGCCGTTTAGCTACCGCTATCCGCTGGTGGACGGTCAGGGCAACTGGGGGAGTCCCGACGACCCTAAATCCTTCGCCGCCATGCGTTACACCGAGGCCAAACTCTCCAAGTTTGCCGAAGTGCTGCTCGGCGAACTGGGCCAAGGTACCGTCGATTGGGTGCCTAACTTTGATGGCACCATGCAGGAGCCGCTGGTGCTGCCTGCAAAGCTACCCCATGTACTGCTCAACGGCGGTACCGGGATTGCCGTGGGAATGGCCACCGATATTCCGCCCCATAATGTCTCGGAAATTGTCGAAGCGACTTGCCATCTGCTGCGCAACCCCAAGGCGACCACCGCCGATTTGATGGAATTCGTGCCCGCGCCGGACTTTCCTACCGATGCGGAAATCATTACCCCGCCGGCTGATCTGCGTAAGCTCTACGAGTCCGGCCGGGGCTCGGTCAAACTGCGTGCGCGCTATGAGCGCGAAGAGTCCAATATTGTGATTACCTCGGTGCCCTATCAGGTCAGCGGTGCCAAGGTGCTGGAGCAGATTGCGGCGCAAATGCAGGCCAAAAAGCTGCCCATGGTGGCTGACCTGCGCGATGAGTCGACCCACGAAGAGCCCACCCGCCTGGTGATCGAACCTCGCTCCAACCGCATCGACGTTGAATCGCTGATGGCCCATCTGTTCGCCACGACGGATCTGGAAAAGAACGTGCGGGTGAACATGAACGTGATTGGCCTGGATGGCCGCCCGCGGGTGATGCCATTGCCCGAAATGCTGGGTGAGTGGCTGCAGTTCCGTCGTAGTACGGTGCGCCGCCGGTTGGAGCACCGCCTGGGCAAAGTCGAAGATCGCCTGCATATCCTCGAAGGCCTGCTAATTGCCTACCTGGATCTGGACGAGGTGATCCGCATTATTCGTGAAGAGGATGATCCCAAAGCATCGCTGATAGCGGCCTTTAGCCTCTCGGAGCGTCAAGCGGAAGCGATTCTAGAGCTACGCCTGCGTCACCTGGCCAAGCTCGAAGAGATGAAAATTCGCGGCGAGCAGGATGAGCTGGAAAAAGAGCGCAAATACCTACAGGGCCTGCTGGGCAGCGAAGCCAAGCTCACCACCCTGATCGAAAAAGAGATTCGTGCGGCGGGTAAAGAGCACGGTGACGAACGCCGCTCACCGCTGGTAGAGCGCGAAGAGTCCAAGGCGCTCTCTGAAGTCGAACTGATGGGCGCTGACCCAATTACCGTGGTGCTTTCCGATAAAGGCTGGATTCGTGCGGCCAAGGGGCACGATATCGACCCCGAGGGCCTCTCCTATAAAGCCGGGGATAGCTTCCAACTGGCGGCGAAAGGCAAAACCAACCAGCCGCTGGTGCTGCTGGATGACACCGGGCGTGCCTATACGCTCTCGGCGCATAATCTGCCCAGTGCCCGGGGCCAGGGGGAGCCAGTTACCGGGCGCGCTAATGTCGCCGCCGGGGCAAAAATGGCGGGGCTGTTGTTTGCGCCACCCGAACGACGCTTTGTCCTCGCCACCGACGGTGGCTATGGCTTTGTGGCGCGCCTCGATACGCTGACGGGGAAGAATAAAGCCGGTAAAGCGGTGCTTAGCCTGCCCAAAGGCTGCAATGTCATGGCGCCGGTTGAAGTGCCTGAGGGCGACGAGCTGTGGGTGGCCTCGGTGTCAAACGAAGGCCGGCTGCTGCTGTTCCCGCTAGATCAACTGCCTGAGATGTCTAAAGGCAAAGGCAATAAAATGCTCGATATACCCGGCCCCAGGGCTGCGCGTCGGGAAGAGTTTGTCTGCGGTCTTACCGTACTGGCGTCTAACGATGCGCTAATGATTCACGCCGGTAAGCGCAAGCTAACCCTCAAAGCCGACGATCTGGCCTATTATCGTGGCGAGCGTGGCCGGCGCGGCAGCAAGCTGCCCCGCGGCTTCCAAAAAGTTGACCGTTTAGAAGCAGGGGAATAAATAATGGTAGGAGCTAATTAATGGCAAACGGCGACTTGATTCTAACCGTTTTAGCGCCGCGACTCACCGCGGAGATTCAGGCTCAGGTAGACGCGCTCATCGTGCAATTTGGGCTACAGGAAAAGAGCACCCAGCGCCTTGCCGATACACAGCAGGGTGAGGACATCGACTGTGTTGAGCGGCGTCTGGTAGGTGAGGTAGATGTTGAGGCCGTGCGCAACGCTGCACGGGTACTCAGCGAAACCCTAGGCGTGGATATTGTTATCCAAGCAGATACCCGCGATCACGTTCAGCCCCGTTTGGTCTGCTTCGACATGGACTCCACGCTGATCAAAGCCGAAGTGATTGACGAACTGGCGCGCCGCCACGGCGTGGGCGAAGAGGTCGCCGAAGTCACCGAGCGTGCCATGCGCGGCGAGCTCGATTTTAAAGCAAGTTTCCGCGAGCGGATGAGTAAGCTGGACGGTTTGGATGAGTCGGTGCTGGAGCAAATTGCTGCGGAGTTGCCGCTGATGGACGGCGTTGAGCGGCTGATGGTCAACCTAAAACGCTTGGGCTACCGCACCGCGATTCTCTCTGGCGGCTTTACCTACTTTGCTCTTCACTTGCAGGAGAAGCTAGGGTTTGACGAGATCCATGCCAATGAGCTGATCATCGCAGAGGGCAAGGTCACCGGCGCAGTCAGCGAACCGATTGTCGATGCCGAACGCAAAGCGGAACTGCTCGAAAAGATCGCGCTGCGGGAGGGCTTTAGCCTGGAGCAAACGATTGCTGTGGGTGATGGCGCCAACGATCTGAAAATGCTGGCCAAAGCGGGTATGGGCATTGCGTTTAGGGCCAAACCTATGGTGCGTGCCCAGGCGCGTCAGGCGCTTTCTACATCGAGCCTTGATGGCGTACTCTATCTGCTGGGCTACCATCAGCGAGATTTAACGTCGTAAAAAAGGCGGTGCCACTGGGCACCGACTTTTTTTATATGTTTTAGAGACTCTATTCGTTTTTAGCCATGGCCTTTATCCGGGTGCGGAACCGGTTTGTCGCCGACTTCTTCAGATTTCAGCTCTACCGGCTTACCGAGGGTTTTCTCGGCGTGTTTTAGCTTCAGGTGCAGCCCTGACTTGGCCAACAGATGGGCGCTCACCGGGGCGGTAATGAACAGGAACAGCGTAATCAGCAGCTCTTGAGCATCCGGTTTACCGTCGATGCTCCAGAAATACATCATCGAAGCGATCAACATACAGCCGATACCTAGAGTGGTGGCCTTAGTCGGCCCGTGCAGGCGCATATAAAAGTCACTTAAGTGGGCCATCCCTAGTGAACCAATAAACACAAAAATGCCGCCAGCGATCAGCAGCAGTGAAATAAGCGCTTCGATAATTATCGGCATCGTTCCTCCTGATGCATATTCATCATTCGACAGCTCATGTTCATCATTCGATGATGTCTCCACGCAGAATATATTTACATACCGCCACGGTGCTGATGAAACCTAGCATCGCGATCAGCAGCGCCGATTCGAAATAGGTTTTGCTGTTCAGCCACAGCCCCAACAGCACAATGAGTGCAATCGAGTTGACGTACATGGTGTCCAGAGCCAGCACGCGGTCGGGTAGGCTGGGGCCGATGGTCAGTCGGTAGAGGTTCATCAACAGTGCCACCACTACCAACGCTAAGGTGATATACAGCGCAATGCTCAGCATTCGTAAATCTCCTTGAGCGGGCGTTCGTAGCGCTCACGAATCTGGTTAATCAGCGCCTCTTCATCGTCGACATCTAAGGCGTGAATCAGCAGCGACTTGCCATCCAGGCGCAGATTGGCGGAGACAGTGCCGGGAGTCAGGCTAATGGTGCTAGCCAGCAGCGTGATAGTAAATCGATCCTCTAGCATTAATGGATATTCAACAAAGTGAGGCTTCATCCTTCGCCAGGGGTTGGCAATCAAATATGCGACTTCGAAATTGGCCACTACGATATCGCCTAGTACTCGAAACACAAAGCGCAGTAGGGCGAGAGGCTTAGAGATCCTTGGGCGCGCATCCCAAAAACGGTAGGTGAGCAGCGGGATCAAAATGGCTAACGAGCCACCGAGTACGAATTGACCAAAGGCGTAACTGCGTACCAGCAGCAGCCAAACGACTAGCAGTAGTATCGATAAAACAGGCGTGGGTAGCCAGGAGCGCGGGGCGATCATGGGGCATCTCCAGCAGCATTGGGCAGTAGCGTGCGAATCAGTACCTGTGGGTTGGCTAATTGCTCAGCCGTGGCTTGAGTATAGCTACTCACTGGCCCTGCCAGGACGACTAGCAACGGGGCTGCGCTCAGTAGCCAGATAACGCCAAACCACTGGCGACAGGGCAGCGGGGTGCCGCTGGGGGTGCCCCGGTGGCTGCGCCAAAATAGCGTCGAGCCCGCCCGGGAAAGGGCAATTAGCGAGGCTAAACTGGTTAGCAGCAGCAGTGGCCAGAGCCACAGGCGCTGGGTGCCTTCGGCGGCATTAAGCATCAGCGCTTTGCCGAAAGCACCGGAAAATGGCGGGACGCCTGCCACGGCGATAGCGCCGACAAAGAACAGCATGGCGATTGCTGCGCCCTGTACCATCGGGCGACCCTTGACCAAGCGAGTACCCGCTTTGCCGCGCTGTAGGCCAATCATTTCCGCTAACAGAAACAGCCCCCCGGTGATCAGGGTGGTGTGGATCAGGTAATAGAGTAGCGCAGAGACTGCCTGGGGTGAGCGCATCCCAATACCTGCCAGCAACGTGCCCACAGACACAAGTACAAGGTAAGCCACTAGCAGGCGCAGATCTCGCGCGGCCATTACCCCAACGCCTGCGGCTGCCAGGGTGCCGAGCGATAGCCACCATACCCAGGGCTGCTCCAGCGCCTCCAGGCCACCAGCGCTATCGCCAAAAATAAGTGAGTAAACGCGCAGAATGGCGTAAATACCCACTTTGGTCATAATGGCAAATAGTGCCGCCACTGGAGCGGGGGCGGAGGCGTAGGCTTTGGGCAGCCAGAAGTAGAGCGGCAGAATGGCAGCTTTTAAGCCAAATACTACCAGTAGCATCAGTGCCCCAGCGCTCACTAAGCCGTCACGCTCTGCTGGCAGGTCAGCGACCCGGATGGCCATATCGGCCATGTTGAGCGTGCCCGTGGCGCCGTAGAGAATTCCCACCGCAATCAGAAACAGCGAAGAGCCCGCCAGGTTGAGCACCACATAGTGGACGCTGGCCTGAATGCGTGCCTTACCCCCGCCGTGCAGTAGCAGGGCGTAAGAAGCTAGCAGCAGTACTTCAAAGAAGACGAACAGGTTAAACAGATCCCCGGTTAAAAAAGCACCGTTAATGCCCAGTAGTTGCCACTGAAAAAGACCATGAAAGTTGCTGCCTTTTTCGTCGTCACCGGCGCAGGCAAACACCACTGCGCCAACGGCCAGAATGGCGGTCAGCAGCAGCATTAACGCCGAGAGGCGATCCAGCACTAACACGATACCGAACGGGGCTTGCCAATCGCCCAGGGCGTAGTAAGTAATCTCTCCGCTGGCGGCTTGGCGTAATAAGCCAATCGCTACTAACAGCAGCAGTGCGGTGGCAGCAACGCTCACCGCGCGTTTGTAACGTACTAATCCCTGGCGCTGATAGAGCAGTAGAATGCCCGCCACTAACGGTAGAACAACAGGGAAAACAATCAGGTGCTGCATCATTCTCGGTCTTCCTTTTTACCGTCTACGTGGTCGTTCCCCACTTCACTGCGCGCCCGCATCGCCAGAATTACCACAAAGGCAGTCATGGCGAAGCCGATCACAATGGCGGTGAGCACCAGCGCCTGGGGGAGCGGGTCGGCGTAGTTAGTTCCTTCAGACACAATAGCGGGGCCATCAGTGGTCAGGCCGCCCATCGAAAACAGGAACAGATTGACGGCGTAAGAGAGCAGTGTGAGACCTACCACCACCGGAAAGGTACGGCCTCGCAAGGTCAAGTAGAGGCCACAGGCGGTCAATACCCCGGTGGTCATTGCATAGAGCAGTTCCATTAGCGAGGCTCCTTGGCAGAAGGCGTTGCAGCGCTGGCGTCAGTCTCTTTTTCCGAGGCTTCGGTCACCGGGCGATGGGCGGTGGTGACTTTGCCCAGGTTGGCAAGAATCATCAGCGTAGCGCCCACTACCGCTAAGTAAACGCCCAGGTCAAAGAGCAGCGCGGTGGCCAGTTCAAAGGTACCGATGAGCGGTAGGGTGAAGTAGCCGAATGCTGAGGTTAAAAACGGGTGTCCGAACAGCCAGCTACCCAGCCCGGTGAGCGTAGCAATTGCTACCCCGATAACCGCCACGGGTTGGAAAGGGAAGTCCAGGCGCTCTTGCGCCCACTCTACGCCCCGCGCCATATACAGTAGGATCAAGGCAACAGCGGTAATCAGCCCGGCAATAAAGCCGCCACCCGGCTGGTTGTGGCCGCGCAGGAAGATAAATGCAGAGACTAATAGTGCCAACGGCAGTAGCGTCATGGAAATTGACGTGAGTACCGCCGGGTAACGGTCAGGCGACCATACCCGCCCTTCGCCGTCACTGTGCGGCATAAATAGACGTAAGCGATTCAGCAGCTTAAAGATAGCCAGGCCCGCGATAGCCAGTACGGTGATTTCACCCAGGGTATCAAATCCACGGAAGTCGACCAGAATCACATTGACGACGTTGTAGCCGCCACCGCCGGGCTTACTGTTCTCTACAAAGAAGCTGGAAATCGACAGCGTCTCCCGGGTCATGACGGCGTAGTTAAGACTGGCGATCACCAAGCCTAGCGTGCCTGCCAGCAGCATATCGCGAACGTTGCGTAGTGGGCTGGATTCCCGTGGTGTCTTCTGCGGCAGGAAAAACAGCGCCAGCATCAGCAGAATCATGGTGACAACCTCCACCGAAAGCTGTGTCAGCGCCAGATCCGGTGCCGAAAAGCGCGCAAAGGTGAGCGCCACAAATAGCCCGACGACCGATAGCATCAACAGAGAAATCAGCCGGTAGCGGTGGGTGGCAGCGGTGGCCACACCGCCAAACATCAACATGCCAGCACCTAAAATGAGCACTCCATCCAGCGCTTGATTGCCAGCAGCGCCCGTTAAGTCAGTGATCTGAACCAGGCCAACTCCACCCATTACTAGGGCGCCCAGCCAGAGCCAGCCAACATAGCGCTGCAGCGAGTTGCCTTCCAGGGCAGCGATAAGCTGCTCGGCGCGGTAACCGATAGTAACGAGGATGCGTTCAAACACCCGGCGGGCATCGACCCCTGCAAATTGCTGGGTAAACCGGCGCACATCACTATGTCGCCAATACAGCGCAACGCCGACAACAAAGGCGAGCAGGCTCATAATGAGGGGCAGATTCACGCCGTGCCAGATAGCCAGGTGGAAATCGAGTGGGCTACCGATCACTGCTTGGCTGGCGAGCGCTAACACGCCCGTTGCCATAAATGCTGGGAATAGGCCGACCACGACACACAGTACAACTAATATTTCCACCGGCAGGCGCATTAGGTGGGGTGGCTCATGAGGTGATTTTGGAGGTGCTTCACGGGCCGGTTTGAAGAAAACGGCATGCACTAAACGCAGCGAATAGGCCACAGAAAGAATGCCACCGAGCGCCGCTAGCGCAGGTAATAACCAGCTTAATCCTCCCAGAACCGGGGTTGCCAGCGCCTCGGTGAAGAACATCTCTTTGGATAAGAAACCATTAAAAAGCGGTACGCCCGCCATCGCTGCCGCCGCCAAGGTGGTCAGTAGCGCCGTTACCGGCATGGCTTTTTTCAGGCCACCCAGCTGCTTTAGCTCCCGCGTGCCGGTTTCGTGATCGATAATGCCGGCACTCATAAACAGCGCGGCTTTAAAGGTGGCATGATTCAGAATGTGAAACAGCGCAGCCAAAATCGCCATGGGGCTGCCGATGCCCAGCAGCACGGTGATCAAGCCTAAATGGCTAACGGTGGAGAACGCCAAAATACCTTTCAGGTCGGTTTTCATCAGCGCAAACCAGGCGCCATACAGCATGGTGACGATACCGACCAGGGAAACGGCCACGCTCCACAGCTCGCTTCCCGCGATGGCGGGGTGCAGACGTGCCATCAGGAAAATGCCCGCTTTCACCATGGTGGCCGAGTGCAGATAAGCCGATACTGGCGTGGGCGCCGCCATGGCATGGGGTAACCAAAAATGGAACGGGAACTGGGCCGATTTGGTAAAGGCCCCCAAGAGTACTAAACCCAGCATAAGCGGGTAGCGGGAATCCGCTAGAATCACGTCGCCGCTGGCCAATACATCGCCCATGTTAAAGCTGCCCGCCATATCCCCCAGCAGCAGTAGCCCTGCCAATAGTGCAAGCCCCCCCGCACCGGTGACAGTAAGCGCCATACGAGCGCCTTTACGTGCGTCGCTGCGGTATGACCAAAAGCCAATTAACAGGAACGAGGAGAGGCTGGTTAATTCCCAGAACAGCCAGAGCAGAATCAGGTTGTCCGACATTGAAATACCCACCATTGATGCCATAAATAGCATCAGGAAGGCGTAGAATCGGCCAAAGGGCTCATCTTTGGCTAAATAGTAGTGCGCATAAAGAATAATCAGCAGGCCAATGCCGAGTATCAGCAGGTTGAACAGCAGCGATAGCCCATCCAGGCGAAACGCTAAGTTCAGCGCCAGTTCAGGCATCCAGGTGGCCGAAAAACGCAGTTGCTCGCCATCTAGCAGGGCTGGCATGTTGAGTAGCGTCATTACTAAGGCGGTAGCGGGCAGCACCGCCGTTGCAAGGGAACAGAAACTTCGCCCACGCTGTGCGGTGAGTGCCGGTACCAGTACGCCTAGCAGAGGCAATAAGGCTATCCAAAGCAGTGTCATGGGGTCATCCAGCGGCTAAATAAAAAGTCAAAAGGGTACCAACAGGGCGCCCATGAAGGCGTTCTGGTGGCGCAGCATACATCAAGTGAAACAACAGGATATCACTTGTGTAGCAGGCGTGTAATTTTAGTATAAAGTGTGCGGATTAACCGTTGAGAGATTTTTTGTTACATGAGTGAGTCCTTTACTACCTGGCAGGCCCGTTTCGAAAAGCTGCGCTCCAACAAAATTTTTGAAGCGGTGGTGATTGCCATAATCGTCATTTCTGCCCTTGTCATCGGGGCGAAGACCTACGATGAAACCACGAAGGTCGAGCAATGGCTGCTCTATCTCGATATCGTCGTAACGATTTTTTTCCTGATTGAAATTTTAATCAGAATGGCCGCAGAGCGCAGCCTGCTTAGCTTTTTTAAAAAGGGTTGGAATGTTTTTGACTTCCTGATTGTCACTGCCAGCCTAATTCCCATGGACGACTCGGAAATGGTGCTGCTGGCGCGGCTGCTGCGTATTTTCCGGGTGCTACGCCTGGTCTCGATGATACCTGAACTTCAGATGCTCCTTAGCGCCCTGGTGAAGTCGGTGCCGCGAATGGGCTATGTAGTGCTGTTGATGTTTATCATTTTTTACATATACGCCGCCATTGGCAGTTTTCTATTTCACAATGTCGACGAGGGGCTGTGGGGTAACATCTCCCTGGCCATGCTCACGCTATTTCAGGTGGCGACGTTTGAGAGCTGGGCCACCGCCGTGCTCTATCCCGCCATGGAGGTTTACCCCTACGCCTGGATCTATTTCTTAACGTTTATCTTTTTGAACGCCTTTATCTTTCTCAATATGATGATTGGTATTGTGCTGGATGTGATGCAGAAAGAGAGTGCGCAAATGGCGCTGGACAACGGCGAGGGCGAAGAAGCCGAGTTGCAGTCGCTACGCAATGATGTTCGCGGGCTGAAAGCGCAGCTTGATCGCATGGAATCAGCCCTCGCTCAAGCCTACTCGACAGCCCCTAAGCACCAGAATGACGCGGGCGGTAAGCACACCGATAAGCCCACAACAGATTGATTTTAGGAGAGCCGCCATGATGTTGACTGACCCTGCCAAAAAGTACCGCCCCTTTGTGGCCGTTGATCTGCCCGACCGCCAGTGGCCGAGCAAACGTATCGAAACGGCGCCTATCTGGTGCAGCGTTGATTTGCGCGACGGCAACCAGTCGCTAATCGACCCCATGGATCAGGAGCGTAAACAGCGCCTGTTCGACATGCTGCTCAGCGTTGGTTTTAAACAGATAGAGGTAGGCTTTCCGTCAGCATCCCAAACGGACTTCGATTTTGTGCGCTCGCTGATTGAGCAGGATAAAATTCCTGAGGATGTGACCATTCAAGTGCTAACTCAGGCGCGCCCGCACTTGATTGAACGCACTTTTGAAGCCTTGAAAGGCGCCAAGAACGCCATTGTCCACGTCTATAACGCCACTGATCCCATGTTCCGCCGGGTGGTGTTTAACGTTGATAAGACTGAGTGCGTGCAAATCGCTGTGGAGGCGACACAGCAGATCCGTGCTCAGATGGATGCCGCACCAGAAACCAACTGGACGTTTCAGTACTCTCCGGAGCTCTTCACTACCACCGAGATGGACTTTGCCGTCGAAATTGTCGAAGCGGTTATGGAGGCTTACGGCAGCAGTGCCGATCAACCCATGATCGTCAATTTGCCAGCGACGGTGGAAGTCGCCACGCCGAACAACTATGCCGACCAGATTGAGTGGTTCTGCCGCAACGTCAAAAAACGCGACCACCTGATTGTCAGCGTGCACCCCCATAATGATCGCGGTACCGGCGTAGCGGCGGCAGAGCTAACGCTGATGGCCGGGGCCGACCGGGTTGAAGGCACGCTGTTCGGTAACGGCGAGCGTACCGGCAATGTCGATATCGTCACCCTGGCGATGAATATGTACACCCAGGGCGTTAACCCTAAGCTCGATTTTTCCAATATCACGCCCATCATGCGCGAAGTGGAGTACTGCAACCAGTTGCCGGTGCATCCCCGCCACCCCTACGTGGGCGACCTGGTGTTTACCGCCTTCTCCGGCTCCCACCAGGACGCGATCAAAAAAGGCATGGCGGATCGCCGCGCTAATCCAGATGCAGTGTGGGATGTACCTTATTTACCTATCGATCCGCTCGACGTGGGCCGCAGCTACGAAGCCGTTATCCGGGTTAACAGTCAATCGGGTAAGGGCGGTGTTTCTTACCTGCTTGAGCAGGAGCACGGTATTGAGCTGCCGCGTCGCCTTTCGATTGAGTTCAGCCAGGTAGTGCAGGAAGTCGCTGAGCGCACCGGGCGCGAGATCACGTCGAAGATGATCTACCAAGCGTTCGCGGATGAGTATCTGGAACAGCGAGCACCCTTTGGGTTGGTGAGTCACCGGCTCTCTTCTGAACCTGATAGCCCCAAAGTGACACTGGAAGCCATTGTGGAGACTGATGGCAGCCGCCAAACGCTCAGCGGTGAAGGCAACGGACCGCTAGCAGCCTTTATTAAAGCGCTGGCCGTCGCCGGACATGATGTGGAAATCATTGACTACCACGAGCATTCCCGCGGTCAAGGCGCCGATGCTGAAGCTATAGCTTATGTGGAAGTACGTATCGATGGCAAAGCGGTGTTTGGTGTAGGCACCGATGAGAGCATTACCAGTGCCTCCATGAAAGGCGTCCTTAGCGCGATCAATCGCCACCACTCCACCCAGCCCGCGGCGGCGAACGTGACGGCAGAGACGTTGGGATAATAGGCGATTGCCAACATAACAAGGTGGAAAGCGATGCGGCCCTGGCAGATCATAGTGTTAATCGCGTTAGTGCTGGCTGGGTTAGCATCAGCCGTGGCTTCCCACGAGCCGTTTGAGTCCAAGCTAGTGCGCCTGGAAGCTCAGCGGGCGCTGCCCAGTCTAGAGGCATCGCTTCAGCAGGAGTCGCCAGAGATTAACGCGCTTTTGCTTAGCTATTCATCCGACCAAGCCTTATGGATGAGCGCTTCGCTGGCGATGTTACGCCATGGTAATATAGCCCGCGATGTGCTGGTGGAGTACGGCTTATCGCCTCAGTTCCAGCAGGTGTTGGTGCGTTTTGGCGCTGACGCCGTACTGCCCATCAGCTACTTTAGCCACCACGATGTTGCAACGCTCAGAGCGCAGCACTGGGTTGGTGAGCGCTACCAGCAGCTTAGCCGCTGGTGGAGCGATGAGGAGGGCGGTGCGGGTTCAGCGTTCACGCCTTACCGTCGTGGCCAGATGGGCATTGCGCTGCTAGATGCCAATGGCCACGCACTGCTTAACCAGTTTGTGGTCAGTGAGCAAGGTGAGGTTGAGTGGTTGCAGGGTGAGCGAGTCGTCGCAGGCGTCGGCGATTTCTTTACCAGCGGGCTACGCGATCTTGAAAGCCAGTGGCGCCGCGGCGACGCCATTGGCGCAGCCGATTTAGGCTGGGCGGGTGTCGATCTACTGGTCATGGCCAGCACCGTTAAGGTGCTGCGGGCGGGCAGGACTGCCCGAGCTGCGCGGGTGGGGAGCGTTGAAGCCCAGGGCGCTCGCGCTGGCTTGGGCCAAGGCGTTGTTGCTACCAGCGGGCGTTTTGCGACCCTGCCGCGCATGGCCAAGATTGCTGCGGTAGCGGGTACTGCCTATGTGGTGGTTCGCCACCCAAGCCTAGTCAGCGCGCTGGGCGCCAACCTTTCTACCTGGCTAGGCTGGCCGGTATGGTTGGGCCAGTTTCTTATTTGGCTGGTTGTGCTACTGCCGGTGCTGATAGTGGCGCGATTTGCTTATCGCTGGCTATTGACGCCGCTGCTGTGGCTTTTAGTGCCGTTGATACGGGTATGTTTTAAAACGGCTAACCATGCGTTAGCCAAACGTACTCCAAGGCAAGTCGACGAAACTAACTAAGAAGATGAGATGTAACATAAACGGGGCGACCTTAAGGCCGCCCCGTTTTGCTATTGGTCAACCGCAAGCGCTATTCCGGCAGGGCATAAACGGCGATCTGATCACCTACCTGATCTTTCAGGATGCTGTTGCCACCGGAAATAAAGGCAACATACTGGCGACCATTGTACTCATAGACCGCGGGGTTGGAGACGGAGGGTGCCTCGGTCTGATCCGACCACAGCTCCTCACCAGTTTCCAGCGAGTAGGCGCGCACCTTGGCATCCATGGAAGCGCCGATAAAAACAACGTTACCCGCGGTCACTGCCGGGCCACCGATGGTGGGCGAGCCCCAGCTCTCAGGCATAAAAAAGCCATACTGTTGGGATACGCCCATCGGACGACGCCATTTGATATCACCTGTCGTCATGTCGAGGGCGACAAGCTCACCAAAGGGCGGTTCCCAGCAGGGCATGCCCCACCGATTGAGCGCGACCTCTAAACGCATCCCATAGGGCGCGCCTTCCTGAGGGGCAAAGCCACTCTCGTTGCCGGATGTTCTATTAGCTGCCTCATAATCCTCACGATTATACAGCTTTATGTACTGCACAATATGCGAGGTGTTGACGATGGCGGTCTGGCTTTCGGGGTCAAAGGCGACGCCGCCCCACTGTACGCCGCCCGCACTGATGGGAAATCCAAGCGTGCCTTCGCCTTGGGTCGTCGGCGGGGTGTACATACCTTCATAGCTGAGATCATTCCAGAGCGCAGAGCACTCCCCAAAGCTAACTGCATCAGCCAGCGCCCAGACGTTGGGTTTCTCGGACTGATCTAACAGTGGCGCGGGCTTGGTCGGAAAGGGTTGGGTCGGCGCATAGACTTCGCCCTCAACACTACCGTCGCCGCTGGGTACTGGGCGCTCCTCAATCGGCCAAACATCTTCGCCGGTTTCGCGATTGACCACGAATAGAAAGCCCATTTTGGTCGCCTGAATCAGCGCCGGGATCTCTTCACCATCGACGGTAATGTCCATCAGCGTTGGGGCGGCGTTAATGTCGTAATCCCAAATATCGTGGTGAACCCACTGCCGCGACCAAACCACTTCGCCGGTCTCGATATCCACCGCGGTGGTCGATGTGCCTAGCGGCACTTCTTCGGTGCGGTTACCGCCCCAGTAGTTCGGTGAAGGGGAGGAGACCGGCAAATAGACTAGGCCAAGCTCTTCATCGGCGGACATATGCGTCCAGACATTGGCGGTACCACTCTGCTCGCGCATCTCATCAGAGAGTGCCTGGAACGTCCATTCGAGCTCGCCGGTGCGGGCATTGATTGAGAATACGGTGCCAGGGGGCGCCTCTTCATAGGCCCAGTCCATGCCTGCCCAGCCTAAAATCAGATGATCGCCCACCACGGTAGGTGGCTGTAGCAGCGACAAAGGCCATTTTTCATTGGTGTCATTCCACTGGTTGGCGTCGAGCACGCCGTTATTGGCAAAGTTTGCGCACTGTTCACCGCTATCGGCATCGACCGCGAACAGTTGCGCATCCATGGTGCCCATGTAGATGATCTTTTGGCAGGGCTCGCCTGCTTCCGGGGTGTCCGCTTCCCAATAAGCCACACCGCGATTCTTCAGGGCGGGCTGGGTCAGCGCTTCGAGAGAGGATTGCGTATCGAAGCTCCATTTCTCTTCGCCATTCGCGGGGTCTAGGGCCAGAATCCGGTAGAAGGGGGTACCGATATACAGCGTCTCATTGGCAAACACCGGCGTGGCAGACCAAACGGTTGCAGGTAAATCCCCGGAACCATCAGCAACATCCCCAGTGTGCACTTCCCATACTTTTTCCAATTCACCAACGTTGTCGGTATTGATCTGATCAAGCGGGCTATATTTCTGGGCGTTAAGCTGGCCGTGAAAACTGTCCCAGGTGGGTTCGCCAGGCACCAGTGGAATGGGGGCGGCGCTAGCCGCTTCTTCCTGAATGTCGTTCTCTTGCTCCCCTGGCGATGCCTGTTCACCGGACGGTTCTTGAGCTGTGGATTGCTCTGTATCTACTGACGGCTCCTGAGCGAGTAGCGGCAAGGGCGTAAAGCAAATAGCCAGGGCGGTAACCGCGCCTAAACCCGATGTAACAAATTTAAACGGAGTGCTCGGGGAGGGCAATAAAGTTGGCATGGGCAGCTCCTTAGGTGTGGGTGAGGCGTGCGTGACGGGTTGGGCGGATCATATCCACAATCAAACCGATCAGGCCGAGCACCATGGCAGCGCCAATCCACCACTGATGGAGCAGCATTGCGGCGAAAAATGTACCCCCGAGACCTATCAGAATGAGTACCCGCAAGGTAATGGAAGCTCCACGCCCTTCTGCAGCAGCAAGAAGTAGGGCCAATACTGCAAGCGCGATACAGGCCACGATGGCCACCAGCGCGCCGAGCGTTCCGGTAACCCCGGTCAGCGGCGTGAAATAGGCATACAGAGCGATGGCAAGTCCGGCGAGTGAGGCTATCAGAAGGACGATAGCGCCCGGTTTTGATGAGAGGGGTGACGACATAACGTGTTGGCCTCCTGCTGAGTGGAAAGCCTGACATCGAGGCTAACTCAATGTCAGAAATCGTTAGCACTATAACTTTAGCAGAAAACGGAACCTTTATGATCTTGGGGACGTGACTTGATCAAAGGGTGCAACACGTAGCGCTGTTTTTTCCAGTGGAGGTGAGGCATTGCAAAATTGCCTATCTCGCATAAACTAAGCTAGTTGAACTAAGTCGAGTTTCTCTGGAGAACTTCATATGGAAGCTATCAACATACACGAAGCCAAAACGCGCCTGTCGCAGCTAGTCGCGCGGGCTGCCGAGGGCGAGGGGTTTATTATCGCCAAAGCGGGTAAGCCGATGGCGCGTGTAACGGCGATTGACAGCCCCGCACCGGGTCAGCAGAAGCGGCTGGGTTTCTTGGCGGGCCAGTTTAAAGTGCCTAATGACTTTGATCGGATGGGGCAGGAGGAAATAGCCGAGATGTTTGGAGGCTGATGTGAATCTGCTTCTGGACACGCATATTTTGCTCTGGGCGGCGGCGTCACCCGAGCAACTCTCGGCGGATGCGCTATCGCTGATCAATGACGAGAATAACCGGCTCTACTTTAGTGCCGCCAGCATCTGGGAAGTGGTGATCAAAAACAGCCTGCAGCGCCCTGATTTTCAAGTTGACCCGCACTTATTGCGAAGGGGGTTGGTGGATAATGGTTATTTAGAACTTCCCATCAGTTCACTGCATACACTTAACGTCGCTCATTTACCTCGCATTCATAAAGACCCCTTTGATCGGATTTTGGTGGCCCAGGCTGAGGCTGAGGGTTTTTTGCTGCTTACAGCGGATGAGTGGGTGGCTCAGTACGCTGGGCCTATCCGAAAGGTGTAGCGAACGTTTTGCTTTAAGGCTTCAACACTGAGCCACTCAAGCCTCTCAGCGCCGCTGTTTCTTTAAATTAAGTCACAACGGCGTTTTACTCCCGTTTCCAGGAATTTCCCGCACCAGACGCGGCATTAAGAACCCCGGCAAATGATCGCGTAGTTGCGCAACAAGCTCGCGGGCTTCATGATCCGGCACATCAAAATGCGCAGCGCCTTGCACGGGGTCTAATACATGTAGGTAATAGGGCAGCACACCTGCTTCAAACAGCCGTTCCGATAGTGTGGCTAACGTAGCCACGTCGTCGTTTATGCCGCGCAGCAGTACGCTTTGATTGAGTAGTGTGGCACCCGTCTGTTTGAGGCGCGTGCAGGCGTCGATCACCGCTTGGTCGATTTCATTGGCGTGGTTAATATGCAGTACCACGACTTTTTGCAGGCGTGTCGACGTTAGCCAGCCAAGTAGGGCGTTATCAACTCGGGCGGGAATCACCACCGGCAGGCGGGTATGAATGCGTAGCCGCTTAAGGTGTGGGATGCTTTCCAACTGCTCGACCAGCCAGGCTAGTTGGCGGTCATTGGCAGCCAGCGGGTCGCCGCCAGAAAGAATCGCCTCGTGAATTGTGGTGTCGCTGCGTAGGTAGTCGAGTGCTTCCTGCCACTGGGCTCTGGATGGAGAGTTGTCGCTATAGGGAAAGTGGCGCCTAAAGCAGTAGCGACAATTAATGGCACAGTTGGGGCTGGCGATCAGCAGCACCCGGCCCGCATACTTATGAATCAGCCCTTTCGCGGGCCGGTGGTCGGCCTCTTCCAGGGGGTCAACGACGTAGCCCTTAGGCGTGAGCGCTTCTTCGCCTAGCGGAATCACTTGGCGCAGCAATGGGTCGTTTATGTCTGCATAGGCTATCCTGTTGAGGTACGCCTCGGGCACACATACGTCAAACAGTTCGTGCCCTATTTGAGCGCCCGCCACCCAATCGCGGCTTAGTCCCAGCCGTTCGCATAGGGTTTGCGGGTCGCGAATGGCATGGGTAAGCTGCTGCTGCCAAGTGGAATCCGCCAGTGGGTCGCGATGGCTTTGCGTTTCAGACGCGGCAATAATGATGTTCTCCTGCAAAAAAGCCCTCCTTCGGGTTATCATGCGCGCACTTATTTAACGACGCCATTTGCAACGCTGCTGGTATATAGCTGCTGGCATATAGCTGCTGGCATATAAACCTGCTGACGGCGGCAACGTATGGCTTCGCGCAGCACCTGTTGAAACAAATAACTGAAATGGATGATTGAGAGACATTATGGCGAACTATTCTACCAACGAATTCAAGGCCGGTCTGAAAGTAATGCTTGATGGCGATCCTTGTTCGATCGTTGAGAACGAGCTGGTCAAGCCGGGTAAGGGGCAGGCGTTTAACCGCGTTAAGCTGCGCAACCTGATGACTGGCCGCGTAGGTGAGAAGACTTTCAAATCCGGTGACTCGCTGGAAGGTGCCGATGTCATGGATTTGGAGATGGAGTATCTCTACAACGATGGGGATATGTGGCACTTCATGAAGACTGATGGCTCGTTTGAGCAGTATGCGGTAGAGAAAAAAGCGCTGGGCGATACCATCAAGTGGCTGAAAGAGCAGGTGCCCTATATCATTACACTTTGGAATGATAAGGCCATTTCCGTGACGCCGCCTAACTTTATCGAGTTGGAAGTTGTGGAAACAGATCCCGGTTTGAAAGGCGATACGGCACAGGGTGGCTCTAAGCCTGCAACGTTGTCCTCTGGTGCTGTGGTGCGTGTGCCGCTCTTCATTAACCAGGGTGAAGTGTTGAAAATCGATACCCGCAGTGGGGATTACGTCTCCCGCGCTTGATCGCTTTTCAGAGCGCTTGCATCTCTTAATGGCCACGTACAAAGCGTGGCCATTATTATTTAAGGTGGTTTTTCCAAGGAGTCGTCATGGCCATTGATTGGCAACCCTCAGCGTCTTTAGAAACGCTGCGCGAACGGGCGCGGTTAATGGCCAAAGTGCGGGCTTTTTTTGCCCAGCGTGACGTGCTGGAAGTGGAAACCCCGGTGTTGGGGCAGGGGGGCAGCACAGATGTGCACTTGGTGTCGCTGCACACCCAGGCGCGCACGGGTAGAGGCCAGCGACGGCTATGGCTACAAACATCTCCTGAGTTCCATATGAAGCGGTTGTTGGCCGCTGGTAGTGGCCCCATTTTTCAGCTTGCCAAAAGCTTTCGTGACGGTGAAGTGGGGAGCCGTCACAATATCGAATTCACCATGCTGGAGTGGTATCGGCCGCAGTTTACGCTGGAAAAGCTGATTGATGAGACCGCTACCCTCATCATATCGTTGCTGCCAAGCTTCCCCGGCCCGGTTGTGCATTACCGCTATCGGGAGCTGTTTCATACCCACTTAGAAGTTGACCCCTTTACCACGTCACTGGATAAGCTGCGCTCGTTAGCCGCTGAGCGTGGGCAAATGTCTGCTAAAACGCTGGCCGGTGAGGGGCGCGAAACGTGCCTAGACCTGTTGATGAGTATGGTGATTGAGCCCCAATTGGGAAAGGCTGAACTAAGCGTGGTGGTTGATTACCCGGCCAACCAGGCAGCCTTGGCTCGCCGCCATCAGGATGCTGACGGTGAGTGGGTGGCTTCCCGCTTTGAGCTCTACCTAAACGGTATTGAGTTGGCCAATGGTTACGATGAGCTGACCGATGCGGCTGAGCAGCGTGCGCGGTTTGCTGCAGACAATGCTGAGCGCCGTCGTTTGGGATTGCCGGAAGTGGATGTCGATGAGCGTCTGCTTGCCGCGCTAGCGCACGGGATACCTGAAGGTGCCGGCGTCGCGCTGGGAATTGATCGTCTTATCCAATTGGCACTGGGCAAAGCACGCCTGGAAGACGTGCTTACGTTCTCAACGCCTATTTGCTAGTGGTCACCTAGCGATTCGCCCATGCTAACCATCGTTGCAAGGGGGCGCTCTTCGAAGTTGACGGTTTTGGCAAAGCACATTACCACCGTGGAGCCGAGCTTGAAGCGTCCCATCTCGGCACCTTTTTCTAGCCTAATGGGCTGCCCAAACTGCATGCGCTGGGGATGACCCGAAAGCGGCGTTACTTGCCCCGACCAGACGGTCTCGATAGCCGCGACAATCATCGCGCCGACTAGCACCATGGCCATTGGGCCGTGTTCGGTATCAAAGATACATACCAGGCGCTCATTCCGGGCAAACAGCCCCGGTACATAGTTGGCGGTGGCTTGGTTGACCGAGAATAGCCGACCCGGTACGTAGATCATCTCCCTGAGTGTGCCGGTGACCGGCATATGTACCCGGTGGTAGTCCCTTGGCGAGAGGTAAACCGTGGCAAAGCTGCCGCCTAGGAACTCTTCTGCTAGCGCTGTATCGCCGCCCAGTAGGGTTTGCGCTGAGTAGGTGTGGCCTTTCGCTTGCACCAGTTGACCTGCCTGCAAACGCCCATATTGGGAGAGGGTGCCATCGGCGGGGCTGAGGATGCCTTCGCCCAGTGGGCGGGCATCGGCTTTTAGCGCGCGGGTGAAGAAGTCGTTAAAGGTGGCGTAGGCGGTGGGGTCGGGCTCCAGCGCTTGGCTCATATCGACATTAAAGCGTTTGATAAACGCTTTGATCAGGGTGTCTTTCACCCAGCGGTTATCGCACTGGGCGAACTTGCCGGTCAGGCGCGAGAGCGCATGGTGAGGCAATGGATACTGAAGTAGCGAAAAGGCTTTTTGGGAAAGAGTCACAATAATATCTTCGTAGCAGTGGCTAAAAGCCTGAATTAGCTGGCATCACAGCCCTGGCTAACTCAGCAATACGTAACGCAGACACGCTGTAAACCCATCCCTGGGCGCTCGGCTTTTTCATCCCTGAAAAAGACGGTCTGCTTATACGTATTCCTGACGCCAGGGCGCAAACTGTCGAGCATCACTTCTCAATGGGTGTGTCGTCACGGTTGCCCCATTCACCCCAGGAACCTGCGTAGCCACGCATATTAAAGCCTAGCGCTTTGCCCACTAGCCAGGTAAAGCTGCTGCGGTGGTGGCTTTGGCAGTGGGTAGCAATTTCCATTTCCGACGTCAGGCCTAGGGCGCCCAGCTCGGTGATCAGCTCGGCGTAATCGCGGATGCGCAGTGCACGATGGCGATCCATGGCGTGGAGCCAATCCATATTGACGGCGCCAGGTATGTGGCCCAGGTGCTTGTTGTTACCGCGCACCCCTTCATACTCATCCTTGGAGCGTGCATCCCATACCGCGAATTGCCTGTCGTTGAGCTTCTCTTTGATCTCGTCGTAGGTGATCAGGGCATTGGGGTTGAGAATCTCCGCATGGTATTCGCTGGGCGATGGAGCGGTCGGTTCGCTGCTCTCTTCCAGTCCAGCGTCGCGCCAGGCGTGGATGCCGCCGTTCAAGTAGGAGTAGCGTGTATGGCCAATCAGATCCAGCGTCCATAGCAGGCGCGCCGCCCAGCCGCCGCCCTCGTCGTCGTAAGCCACGACGTGGGTGTCGCGGGTCAGGCCAAGGGCGCTGAATAGCCGCGATAGCGCTTCTACGCTGGGAACGTCGCTGGGCACTGGCCCTTCGCCACGCATCAAGTAGCGAAAATCGAGAAAAATAGCCCCAGGCACATGGCCCTGGCGATAGCTGTCGCCGTTGACCGGTACATCGATAATCAGTAGATCAGGATTATCCAGGTGCTCTTGCAGTTGTTCGGGTTCAACGATTAGCGGCAGCAGGTTGGCTTCCGACGATGGGCGCTCAATACTCATGGGTAACTCCTGTAAGCGTTAGCTGTCTAGGCTATCGAGAATGCGCCGATAGCTGGCAAAGCGTGCTGGATGAATCTTGCCTGCCTCGACCGCCGCGAGTAAAGCGCAGCCTGGCTCATTACGATGCCTGCAGTCACGGAAGCGGCAGTAACCAATATAGTCGTGAAACTCAATAAAGCCGTCGGTGACTTCCTGCTCGTTGAGGTGCACCAGGCCAAACTCGCGAATACCCGGTGAGTCGATGAGATCGCCGTCGGCCACCTCGGCGCGGCTCATGGTATAAAGGCGTGCCGTGGTGGTGGTGTGAGTACCTTTGCGGGAGTCCTCCGAGAGTGCGCCAATACGCAGGGTTTCGTTGGGTAGCAAGAGATCAATCAGCGATGATTTGCCGACGCCGCTTTGGCCAACGAATACCGAGGTGCGCCCTTCGAGTTGGCTGCGCAGTTCATCTAGGCCAGTTTCTGTGGCGGTGGTGGTGCGGACGACGGGGTAGCCCAAATCGCGATAGCGCTCGAGTAGTTTACCCAGCTCACCGCCATCTTCTGGCAGTAAATCGGTTTTATTGAGCACCAGCACTGGCGCAATGCCGGTGGCTTCCGCGGCAACTAAATAACGGTCGATTAGGTTGGCGTGGGGCGCGGGTTCCGCTGCGAATACGATCAACAGCTGGTCAATGTTGGCGGCCACCGGTTTGAGCAGGCCGCGGGCGTCGGGGCGCTTAAGTACGCTGTCGCGCTCTTCCCGCGCCACCACCACGCCCGAACCTTCTTGACCAGCGCGCCATATGACCCGGTCACCAGTGACCAGACCGTCCAGATTGGCGCGTAAGTGGCAGCGCACCGGTTCATTGTCGCTGTTGCGCACTTCAAGGGTGCGCCCGAAGTGAGCGACAACACGTCCCGGCTGTTCGGCGCCGTATTCGCCAGCGGCGAGTTTTTCAGCATCCTGCACATCGCGCTTTTCAGCGCGCTGGGCACGTTCTGCCTGGACTTTCTCGACTCGCCACTGCTGCTGGCGACTTAATTTACGTTTGCTCATGACCACCTGATGATCGGTACAATAGCGATCATTGTACCTACCAACTAGCCAAACTGTCCTGTATAGCTGCTTGAGGAGCTAATTAAAGTCGCTATTTGATTACTTTTCTGTTGTGTCACTCATCAGGTTGCCTCCCATTCGATTACCACGTTCAGCGCCATAGCAGCCCATTAACAACGCTAAATCCAACAGAATGATGGGCAGGGTAGGGCGTTTGTTTTGCCTGCATGAACTGCCTCGTGAGCTCATCAATTAGTATAATTCCACGTAGTGACACGCTCCGCCTTCCTTGTAAAAGCCAAATTAAATTACCCCTCTACTTCGAATGTAAGCAATTTCTGATGTTTCCGTAACAATATGTTTTATATATGAAATGAAATTAATTGTTGGACGGTGTTTTTGGTTTCCGGCCGGGGAGTATAGGTTTGTAGAAGATAGCCGACACCAGCTTCTTATTAGTACTCAAAAAATCCTTGCCAATGGCTATTTGACATCCCGATCTTCATGCTGCTATTAATATTTTGTGATATATCACAGTATGAATTGAAAATATGGAGCAGCTTATGAAAATTATAAAAAGATCTATCGTTGTAGCGCTTGGCATCGCTTTTCTTACGCCTTTAACAAACAGTTATGGGCAGGATGTGACAGTTCTAAACTTCCAAACACATCACAGCTCCTCATCATTACAAGGGACGGCTCTTAACCGATTTGCTGATTTAGCTAACGAGATGTCGGGCGGGAGTTTGGATATAAAAATGCATACAGACTCAGCAGTGGTGAAAGCATCGGAGGCATTTGAGTCGGCGAGCATGGGGATTATTGATGGTGATGCAACAGGGGCGGGATATATAACCGGTAAAAACCCAGCCTTTCAATTTTATGGCGATATCATGGGAGGATACAACACGCCTTACGAGTTAATTGGTTGGTACAAAGATGGTGGCGGTTTAGAGCTAGCTAACGAACTTTACCACCAATTTGATATGCACTTGATAGGGGTGTTTATTGCTACACCTGAATCGCTCAGCTCAACTTCAGAGTTAGCTGGCATAGAGGATCTCGATGGGTGGAAGTTTCGATCCCCTCCTGGTATGGAATCGGAAATTTTTGCCAGTTTAGGCGCTGGGCCGGTTGTTATGCCCTTTGGTGAAGTTTTTACTGCCATGTCTACCGGAACCGTTTCTGGAGCGGATGCCTCCACTCTCGCTGTGAATAAAGGGTTAGGTCTCTACGACATCGCAGAGCATGCAACTTATCCGGGATTTCATTCAATGCCGATTGAGCATGTGGCGATAAATCTTGATAAGTGGAATAACCTTAGTGGAGCTGAACAACAAATACTCCGTTCTGCTGTTGATACTATTGCTTTGGAGATAGTTCAAGACTCTACGATGCTTGATCGGCAAGCAGCAGCAGAGCTTAGGCAAGAAGGCGTGACCCTACACGACTGGAGCGAGGAAGACCGCCAGGCCTTTAGGGAAGCAGCTCAACAAGTGTGGGAAGATTGGTCGACACGTAGTCCTGAAGCCAAGGCTGCATATGACTCTCACATTGCCTATATGAACAAATTAGGCATCCTTGAATAGATAAAAATATCAATAATCCGAGGTCGCTTGGCCTCGGCTTACTCAAGGAGAAACCTCTATGTCGCCCCTCATGCATAAGTCATCAATTGCCAAAACAGTAACTGCCCTTTTTTCTTTATTACTACTCGTTATTGTAGCCGTTACTTTTTACGAGGTGTTGGCCAGGTATATATTTAAATCCCCCACACTGTGGGCCAATGAGTTGGCGCTATGGTTATCTGCGATTCTTTATGCGGCGGCAGGTGTCTATGCGATGCAGCTCGATCAGCACCTTCGCATTACCGTCCTATACGATGCTTCGCCATCTTGGCTAAAGCGAGTATTCGACTGTATTCAGCTTATTTGCGTGCTGACCTACTGCTTGGCGGTATCCTGGTTCGGCTGGCCCAGCTCTTGGAAAGCATTGGCGACGTGGGAGCGCTTTGGAACCGCTTGGAATCCTCCCATTCCTGCGACAGTCAAGCCTGCCATAGTGTGTGCAGCACTGATAATAGCGATCTACGCGATTATCAATTTTATTAAAAATATGCGGGGGATCGACACTCGCTCACTGGCTGAGGAGAAGGGACGTGTCGATTGAATTAATTACCCTAGTACTTGTTCTTGGCGTTCTATTCCTGATGGCGATAGGTGTGCCGCTAGCCTTTGCTGCGGGTTCTCTTGCGATCACAATCGCTTACTTTAATTATGGTACTCCTGTTATCGCCATTGCCCACAAAACAATATATGGGTTGGCTACGGAGTATGCTTTGCTCTCAATTCCGCTGTTTATATTTATGGCGACGCTTTTAGAGAGATCGAGAATAGCCCACGACCTTTACAATAGCCTCAATAAGTTATTTGGGCATAGAAAAGGTGGCGTAATGACCGTTACGCTGGTGATATCCATATTTATGGCGGCTATAAGTGGGATCATTGGTGGTGAAATAGTGTTGCTAGGTCTAGTGGCGCTACCTCAAATGTTGAGACTGAACTACGATAAGAAGTTAGCAATTGGCGTCATCTGTGCTGGCGGATCCTTGGGGACAATGATACCCCCGTCAATTGTACTCATTGTTTATGGGCTTACTGCCGAAGTCTCAGTACATAAACTGTTTCTCGCTTCATTTGTCCCAGGCTTTGTGCTAGCGCTTGCCTATTATGCTTATATCTATATTCGCTGTACGTTAAATCCAAACCTAGCCCCAATGCCCGAAAAAGCAGAAGTCGAAGCAATTGGTTGGAAGGATGTCATTCATGGCTTCCTTCCGTTTCTGTTGCTAATTTTTATAGTGTTTGGATGTATCTATGGAGGCGTAACATCGATTACAGAAGCAGCTGGTATAGCTGTGGGCGCCACCCTTATGGTGATATATGCACGTAAAGAGCTTTGCAAAGAGCTAGTGTGGCAGGCGCTTAAAAGAACGCTTCTGTCATGCGGTATTATTTTATGGGTAACTTTTGGCGCAGCAGTCTTGATTGGAATATACAATCTCTCAGGAGGGCAGCAGTATGTTACTAGCTTTATTGCAGGGCTAGGTATTTCTCCTTTTGCAACTATCCTGGTTATGATGCTGGTGTTTTTTGTGCTGGGTCTTTTCATGGATTGGATTGGGATACTGCTTCTTACAATTCCTATTTTTGTACCCATTGTAACCCATCTAGGTTATGACCCAGTATGGTTTGGAGTACTGTTTTCATTAACGATGCAAGTTGCATTTTTGTCACCTCCATTTGGTCCAGCTGCATTTTATTTGAAAAGTGTTGCCCCGCCTGAGATTAGCCTTCAGACAATATACGCTTCGCTTTGGCCATTTATGCTTATACAAATAGCAATATTGATATTTATATTGGCATTCCCTGATGTGGCACTTTGGTTACCGGCCTTACTTAGCTAAAAAGGATTGAAAATGAAAATTACAGCGATAAAAACATATCGATTAAAAGAGTTTTCCAATGTGCTTTGGGTACACGTTGAGACGGATGCGGGTATCGTCGGCTTAGGTGAAACATTTTATGGTGCTGGTGCTGTAGAAGCCCATATACACGAAACACTCTCCGAGCGGTTGTTGGGCAAAGACCCTCTTCATATTGAGGCTTTGCACAAAGAGATGGTATCACTACCCATGGCGCAGTCTTCAACAGGCGCTGAATACCGTGCAGCCTCTGCTATTGACATAGCTCTCTGGGATATCTTTGGTAAAGTATGTAACCAGCCAGTCCACCAAATGTTAGGAGGGCTGTGTTGGGAGAAGATTCGCATATATAACACATGTGCTGGTTACCGTTACGTTCGAACTAACAATATTAAGCCAGTTTCAAATTGGAATTTAGGTGCTGCGGAGGGGCCTTATGAGGATCTGGATGGCTTTATGAACCGCCCTGCGCAGTTAGCTGAAAATCTCCTGGAGTCGGGTATTACGGCAATGAAAATCTGGCCATTTGACCCCGCTGCTGCTGAGACGCGTGGCCAGTACATCACCTCATCGCAAATGAAAAAAGCGATAAAACCTTTCGAAGAAATACGTAAGGCTGTTGGCGATGAAATGGACATCATGGTTGAGTTTCATTCTCAGTGGAATTTGCCGACTGCAAAAAATATAGCTAAGGAATTGGAACAATTTAATCCCACTTGGTATGAAGACCCCATTCGAATGAACTCACCGCAAGCACTGGCTGAGTTTGCCGCTTCTACCTCTGTTTGGACGTGTGCCAGTGAAACGCTTGGCTCTCGTTGGCCCTATAAAGACATGCTGGATCGTGACGCAACCCATGTGGTTATGGTCGATCTCTGTTGGACCGGGGGGTTAACAGAAGGGCGCAAAATAGCCTCCCTTGCCGAAACTTGGCATCGCCCTTTTGCTCCTCATGACTGTATTGGCCCGGTGGGATTTGTGGCCGCCATTCATATGTCGTTTAGTCAGCCAAACACGCTCATTCAGGAGAGTGTAAGAGCTTTTTATCGAGGCTGGTATACCGAACTGGTAACGGCGGTACCCAAAATCGAAAATGGCTTTGTATACCCTATGGAGGGGCCAGGGCTTGGCGTTGAGCTTCTGCCCACTTTCTTTAAACGCTCCGATCTGAGCGTGAGAAAAACGTCACTTTAAAGGAGACACCCATGGCAACGAATCTTTTTGACTTAACAGGTAAAACCGCTCTCATTACAGGTTCTTCACGGGGTTTAGGCCGCGCCTTTGCCGAGGGGCTTGCTAGCGCTGGAGCTTCCGTCATTCTTAACGGGATGAACCAAGAGCGGCTAGAAGCTGCTGAAAGAGAGATGACTCAGAGTGGCTATCATGTCGAAGTCGCTGCTTTTGATGTCACCGATGAAAGCGAGGTTAAATCAGCCTTCGCTAAATTCGATAAAGCGGGTATCAATATTGACATTTTGATTAATAATGCCGGAGTACAGTTTAGAAAACCGATGGTTGAGCTTGAAACATCCGATTGGCATCGTGTCATTGATACTAATTTAACCTCAGCTTTTGTTGTTGGCAGAGAAGCGGCAAAGAGAATGATTGAGCGTGGTTACGGAAAGATCATTAATATTGGATCCCTAACCAGTGAACTAGCCCGCGCAACGGTTGCTCCCTACACGGTAGCCAAGGGCGGGGTAAAAATGCTGACTAAGGCGATGGCTGCTGAGTGGGGAGAGCATGGCATCCAGGCTAACGCCATTGGGCCTGGTTATATGTTGACTGATATGAACGAAGCCTTAACCTCAAACCCAGATTTTGATGCATGGGTAAAAAGCCGAACACCTGCCCGTCGCTGGGGAAAGCCTGAAGAACTTGCAGGTACAGCCATTTACCTTAGTTCTGCTGCTTCAGACTATGTTAATGGGCAAATAATTTATGCTGACGGTGGCATGATATCAGTGCTATAGGGGGATTTATGCAAACGATTGTCATACACGCCCCCGGCGACTTACGCGTCGAAGCGCATCCAGAAGCGCATCCGCCCGGCCCAGGTGAAGTAAAGGTCGCCATTAGTAAGGGTGGTATTTGCGGTTCTGATCTACATTACTTCCATAACGGTGGTTTTGGTAAGGTTAAGCTGCAAGAGCCTATGGTTCTGGGGCATGAAGTAGCCGGTGTTATCACCGAACTAGGCATGGGTGTTGCCCATTTAAAACTGGGCGATAAGGTGGCTGTGAATCCTTCGATGCCTTGTGGCGCATGTCACTATTGTCTGCGTGGTCAGCGGAATCAGTGCGAGGATATGCGGTTTTTTGGAAGTGCCATGCGGTTTCCTCATCAACAGGGACTGTTTCGCCAAAATGTCACCATTCCTGCACAACAACTCTACCCGCTACAACCCGAGACTGACCTGACGTATGCTGCCTGTGCAGAGCCTTTAGCCGTCTGTCTCCATGCAGTACGTCAAGCTGGCTCTCTGGTCGGGGGGAACGTATTAGTTTCGGGGTGCGGGCCAATTGGCTGCTTAACGGTGCTATCTGCTGCTCGCGCTGGGGCTCACTATATTACCGCGACAGATCTTTCTGATGCTCCTTTAGCGATTGCGACTCAATTAGGCGCGCATCGCAGTGTCAATCTCAATAGCCAACCAGATGCGTTGGCTTCCCTTGCTCAAGGGAAGGGTAGCCAAGATGTTATCTTTGAATGCTCGGGTAGCCCCAAAGCACTTGCGTCGGCATTAGAGATTATTAAGCCTGGCGGCACTATAATTTTGGTTGGTTTAGGTGGTGAGATCCCATTTCCCTTAAATTTAGCGGTTGCTAAGGAGGTGAAGATGATGGGGAGCTTCCGTTTTGACGAGGAGTTTTCCCAGGCTGCTGACCTAATTGATAGAAGGGTGGTTGATTTAAAACCTTTCGTATCTTCAGTTATACCTTTTAGAGAGGCAAGGTCTGCTTTTGAGCTAGCGTCTCTGCGTGAGAAATCGATGAAAGTTCAGCTTGATTTTGATGAGCGCTGAGTACTCATGTTTTTCACCAGGCCTAATATTTTATTTGATAAGTTAGTGTATGATTGATAAGTGAGTTTTGTCCGATAACAATGGCTAAGTATATATGAGTAGCAAACCTAGTAATACGGGTCAGAATCTGCTTGATCTTGCCTATGATAAGCTTGAAGAATTAATTGTCACCTGTGAGCTAAAGCCAGGCAGCCATCTTAGGATTCAAGACTTACAAACGATGACAGGCTTTAATCGAATGCCGGTCTATCAAGCAACAACGCGGTTGTCTGCTGATACGCTAATGATTATTCATCCACGACAAGGTATCCAGATTTCGCCAATAGACTTATCTCGTGCTTCATTGCTGCTTAACTTACGTCGAGATCTCGAAAGGTTCGTCATATCACTAGCTAGCCAAAGAGCAAGCGACGCGCAAAGAAGTCAGTTTCGCCACATAGCTAACTTGTTAAAAACAAGCGAGTCCTTAACTATCTCTGAGTTCAATGCGTATGATAGCAAAATAGATCAAATGGTGCTTTCTGCGTGCGGTGAACCCTTTTTGCAGTATACGCTTAGACCTTTGCATACTATTTTTCGAAGAATTGGCTGGATTTATCATTCCTATACCGCCGGTGGGAAATGTCTTGATAGTACTGTGGAAGGCCATATAGCCGTTCTGGATGCCATACTTTCAGGGAAGCCAGAAAAAGCCGCACTTGCTTCTGACAAGTTGATCGACTTTGTCGAAGATATGTTGCCTATACTAGATAATGAATTACCTCCTAGTGTCTTTGATGTGAGAATGGAGTTTAATCAACCTTAGTTTAATCAATCTTAGTTTAATAATAATGCTGGAGCCTTTATGAACATAGTTTTTCATGGAAAGAATGCCCAAACGTTTTTCGATGGTTTTGAGAACCTTCTTGAGGAAAATCACTCCATAAAGCTGTTACCAGATACGCTCGAATCTGATGAAGATATTGCTTGCTATACCAGCGCCGATGTCATTGTTGGCGTAAAGCATGATTTATCGCTACCTAGCTTAAAAACAATAAGGTTGTTTCATGTCCCGGGCGCGGGCTATGACGGTTTAGATTTCTCCCTGCTCCCAAGCAAAACAGTGGTTTGTAATTGTTTTGGGCATGAGCAAGCGATCATTGAGTATGTCATGTCGGCCCTTCTGCTTAGGCATGTTCCAATAACCGATGCCGATGAAAGGTTAAGAAAGGGTGACTGGAAGTATTGGGCCGGTGGTGCATCAGGCCTACGCACTGAGCTATCTTCTGAGTCTATAGGTATCATCGGTTATGGGCATATTGGAAAGGAATTGGCAAAAAGGGCCCATGCTTTTGGAATGGAGGTATCTATTGCAAATAGAAGCAGGATTGAAGCGTCTAGCCATATAAAAAAATCTTATGCCCTTGATGACCTCTCCTCTATGTTGAAGGATGTCGATATTGTTGTTAATACGCTCCCTCTGTCTAAAGATACCGAAGGTCTTATTGGCCATAAAGCATTTGAGGATATGAGAAGTAGTGCTGTTTTTATCAATGTTGGTCGTGGCCGCGTGGTTGATGAAGAAGCACTATTTGACGCCCTCAAGGAGTCGCGGATTGCTAGCGCAATCATAGATACTTGGTATGTCTACCCTACAGCCTCAGAGGCTAATCCTCTACCCGCTTCTTTACCTTTCCATGAATTAAACAATGTGATGATGACCCCGCACATGTCAGGGTGGACGTACGGTACGGTAAAGCGCCGCCAATTAACGATGGCACGTAATATTAATAAATTATCCAAGGGTGAAGGCGATCTTGAAAACACTGTTTCTACCTGAATGAAAATTAAATCAGAAATCCGGTTTTGAACCTTTACCCATAATTAAAGTGATATGGTTTACTGATGATAATATAGTCTCAGCGGCCGATGTGGGGCTGTTCCCCCTTGTGCCAAAGTGCGAGAATTTAGAGGGCCTGTGGACGTTTCGTCGTGACTCACGCTGAAACGACCACAGGCCCTTATTTAACTGTCAGCGTAAAATTAAGGCACAATGGCAGGATTTGACGAGCCATTTAGGCAGAAGGGTAACGGTAATGAGCAACGAAACAACGGATGCAATGAGCGCTAAAACAGCGCCCCGTGATGATCTGCTGGTGTGGATCGATCTAGAGATGACCGGTTTAGATCCCAATAAAGAGCGCATCATTGAAGTGGCCACACTGATTACCGATGCGGACTTGAACGTCGTGGCTGAGGGGCCAGTCATTGCAGTGAAGCAGCCCGATAGCCTGCTGACGCAGATGGATGACTGGAATCAGAAAACCCACGGCGAATCAGGTTTGGTTGCACGGGTAAAAGCCAGCAAGGTGGAAACTGCTGAAGCCGAACAGCAAACCCTGGCGTTTCTGCTGCAGTACGCGGTGGCGGGCTCGTCGCCCATGTGCGGCAACAGTATCCACCAGGATCGGCGCTTTCTGGAGCGTGAGATGCCTGCACTGCTCAATTTTTTCCACTACCGCAATCTTGATGTGTCGAGCATAAAAGAGGTGGCCAAACGCTGGAATCCTGGAGCGCTGGCGGGCTTTAGTAAGCGGAATGTGCACCTGGCCATGGACGATATTAAAGAGTCGATTGCTGAACTTGCCCACTACCGCAGCACGTTTTTACGTGTTGATCAAAGCAGCGACGAAGAGGAGTAACTGTTTAAGGCGCGTCAGTGGCAATGCGTTGACCGCGCTTGAGACGCTGCTCCTCAAGTGCCCAGGCAACATGTTCACGCACAAGATCGCTGGGGTAGGCTCTGCGTGCAACTAGTGCGGCTTCCACGGCCTCACTCCAGGGCGCATTGCCCAGGCCAATGGCGATATTGCGCAGCCAGCGCTCGTAGCCAATGCGTCGGATGGGGCTGCCGGCGGTTTTATCCAGAAATTCCGCCTCGCCCCAGGCAAACAGGCTGATAAGCGATGCCCGGTCTAAGTCATGGCGCGGGGCAAAGTCATTTTCCTGGGTAATACGGGTAAAACGGGTGAACGGGCATACCAGTTGGCAGTCATCGCAGCCGTAAATACGGTTACCCATGGCGCGGCGATACTCGACCGGAATCGACCCGTGCAGCTCAATGGTGAGATAGGAAATGCACTTGCGTGAGTCGACTACTTTGTCATCAACGATGGCGCCGGTGGGGCAGGCTGTGCGGCAAGCGCTGCAATTGCCACAGTGTTCATGTTCAAAAGGCGCATCTACGGGCAGCGGCAGGTCGGTATAGAGCTCACCCAGGAAAAACAGCGAGCCCGCTTTAGGGTTGAGCAGCATGGCGTTTTTGCCGAACCAGCCCAGTCCCGCTTTTTGCGCCAGGGCGCGCTCCATCACTGGCGCTGAGTCGACAAAGGCGCGATAGCCGAACTCACCGACTTCCTGCTCAATTTTTTTTGCTAATAGGGCTAACCGTTTGCGAATAAGCTTGTGATAATCACGCCCTAAAGCGTAGCGGGAAACATAGGCGCGGTTGGGCTGGCCGAGTACTTTTGTGCTCTCCACTTCGGCGGGCAGGTAATCCATGCGCACGCTGATAATGCGCTGAGTGCCGGGTTCCAGCTCTGCGGGGCGGGTGCGCTTGGTGCCATGTTTGGACATAAAGCCCATTTCACCGTGGTAGCCCTCTTCCAGCCACGCGTCCAGGTGAGCTTCATGGGCCGACAGCTCGGGATCGGTGATACCCACCTGCTGAAAGCCCAGCTCTTGCCCCCAGGTTTTAATCAGGTCGGCCAGGCGAGTAAGCGTTGCATTGGACAATGCTTGGCTAGAATGTGCAAAGGCAGTGGAATTCGGCATGGTTATTCAAACAAGTCAGTCAAATAGGTAGTCAATCAATAGCTAGACGTAGGCGCGCTATGCTAACGCATCGTCAGCCATCACAACATGCGAAAGGAGCGATCGTGACAGTCCCGAACACTTCCATGCTACGCCCCCTCTATAAAGCTGCCCAGGTGCGGGAGCTTGATCGTCGCACCATTGCCGGTGGTATCGAGGGGTTTGCGTTGATGCAGCGTGCCGCCTCAAGTGCCTGGCATAGCTTTCGATCCCGCTGGCCCCAGGCGCGTAGCATCACTGTGTTATGTGGGGGCGGGAATAATGGTGGCGATGGGCACGTGCTGGCCGCGCTGGCCATGCAGTCTGGCCTGAAAGTGCAGCGGATAACGCTCAAGAGCGTTGAAGAGCTAAGCGGAGACGCGGCGCGTGCCGCTGAGTTGGCCACATCTGCGGGGGTGGGCTGCGAGGAGTGGCACGCCGGTATCGAACTCACTGGTGAAGTGATCGTCGATGCGCTGTTAGGTACCGGGTTGACCGGAGCGGTAGAAGGGCGTTTCAAGCGCGCTATTGAAATGATCAACGCCTCAGATCAGCCAGTGCTGGCGATTGATATTCCTTCAGGCCTGGTCGCCGATACTGGCGATGTGCCAGGGATTGCCGTAAAGGCCGCCTGCACGGTGACTTTTATCGGCGATAAGGTGGGGTTGCATACGGGGGATGCGCCGGCTTATACCGGCGAGATTGATTTTCGCCCCTTGGGTGTCAAAGCTCAGGCCTATTTCGACATCCCCCCTACGGCTTGGCGGCTTGATGATTCGCTGTTGGCAGCGGTATTTGCTCCACGTTTGCGTACCAGTCATAAAGGCGACATGGGCCACGTGCTGGTGATGGGCGGAGCCCCCGGTTTTGGCGGTGCCGCGCTGCTGGCCTGTCAGGCCGCAGCACGTTTGGGAGCAGGTAAAGTGAGTTTGGCAACGGCGCCTGAGCATATTGTCGCCAGCTTGGTACGCTGCCCGGAAGTGATGGCGCATGGCATACGCGGTGGCGCTGAGGCTGCAGAGTTGCCCAATAACGCTGATGTCATAGTGATCGGCCCAGGGCTTGGTCAGGCGGCCTGGGGGCAGGCAGTGTTGCAGAGCGCGCTGCAGGCAGACAGGCCGCTGGTGGTGGATGCCGATGGGTTGAACCTGCTGGCGCGCCAGTGGCCGGATGTGCGTCGCGATAACTGGATATTGACACCGCACCCGGGTGAAGCCGCGAGGCTATTAAACTGTTCCGTTGCCGATATCCAGTCCGATCGACCCGCTGCGGCCCAGGCGCTGCAACGCGCCCGGGGTGGCGTGGTCATTCTAAAGGGCGCGGGCAGCTTAATCGCAGGCCCCACAGGCTTGGTGGTATGCCCTTACGGTAATCCGGGCATGGCTAGCGGCGGTATGGGCGATGTGCTCAGCGGCATGTTGGGTGCGCTGATTGCGCAGCTTGGCGACGTAGAGTTTAGCGCCTGGCTGGGGGCCATGGTGCATGCGCTAGCGGCAGATTGCGCAGCCCAGCAGGAAGGCGAACGTGGCCTGCTGGCCAGCGATCTGGCATCCTATGCGCGAAAATTGATTAATCCGTGAAGGCAGCCCACATGCAGGTGCAATTAGACAGTGAAGAGGCCCAGGTCGCCTTTGGCGAAGCACTCGGGCAGGTGTTGCAAGGACGCGGGCTCGTCTATCTAGAGGGGGAGCTTGGTGCCGGAAAAACCACCCTAACCCGGGGGATTTTGCGCGCTTACGGCCATCTCGGTGCGGTTAAAAGCCCCACTTATACGTTGGTAGAGCCTTACGAGTTGGGCTCTCAGCGGGTCTATCATCTAGATTTGTACCGTCTGTCGGATCCGGAAGAGCTTGAGTTTATTGGTGGTCGTGACGTACTGGCCGACGATGCGCTTAGCATTATTGAGTGGCCCAGCCGAGGTGAAGGATGGTTGCCCGCGCCTGACCTTCACCTAACCTTGGAAGTAATGGATCAAGGGCGTTTAGTCTCATTGGTCGCGGGCAGTGATCATGGTGAGAGTATATTAGCCACCTTACAAAGTCAGGTAAGTAAAGCAAGTAAGCTAAGTTCCGACCAGTTGGAGAGTGGTGTGACTCAATGGAAATAAAGGGCATAGCGGCACGCGTATATCGCTTACTGGCCGCCAGTTTTTTTGCCCTGGCAGCGGTTAATGTTCAAGCGTCCAGCGTAGACAGTATGCGTTTGTGGGCGGCGCCAGATCATGCCCGGCTGGTATTTGACCTCTCAGGGGCTGCCAATGCCAACGTGTTTTCACTGGAGAATCCAGATCGGTTGGTGATTGATTTGGATGATACCCAGATGAATACCGACCCCAGTACGCTGCCTTTGCATGATAGTGCGATTGCCTCGGTGCGCACGGGCGTACGGGAGGGCGGTGGCCTGCGGGTGGTGCTGGAACTTAACCGTGAGATTGAACCGCGACATTTTACTCTGGCGCCTAATGATCAGTACGGGCATCGCTTGGTAGTGGATCTCGAATACCCCGGCGAAAGTGCCGTCGAGAACCCCATTGATCCTATTGAGGCGATGATTCGGGATCAGGAAATTCAGGCCCAGCGGGCGTCGGCGCAAAGCCAACTGCCGGGCAGCGTGGAGACGCCTACTGACTCAGTACCGGTTGAAGTGCAGGAAGCCAAGCCGCATCCGCGTAGAGACATTATTATCGCCGTAGATGCCGGACACGGCGGTGAAGACCCAGGGGCTATCGGCCCCGCCGGTACCCGTGAAAAAGACGTGGTGCTGGAAATTGCCCGGCGTTTAGCTGCTGAGGTGAATGGAACGCCAGGCTTTAAGGCGGTGCTAACCCGGGATGGTGACTACTATATTGGACTGCGGCAGCGCACCGCACTGGCTCGTGAGCAGAAGGCGGACTTCTTCGTCTCCATCCACGCCGATGCCTTTACCAGCCCACGCCCTCATGGCAGCTCGGTCTATGCACTGTCGCAACGTGGCGCCACCTCGGAAACCGCCCAGTGGCTGGCCGACAGCGAAAATCGCTCGGATCTGATCGGCGGCGTCGATGGCAATCTCTCTTTACGTGATAAAGATCAGGTACTGCGTGGGGTGTTGTTGGACTTGACCATGACCGCAACCCTAAACGATTCGCTCTCTATCGGCGGGCAGGTGTTGGAACAGTTAGGGCGGATTAATCGGCTGCACAAGTCAAGGGTAGAGCAGGCGGGGTTTATGGTGCTTAAATCACCTGATATCCCCTCGCTGTTGATTGAGGTTGGCTTTATCTCTAACCCTGACGAAGAGCGTCGCTTGCGTGACCCGGTGCATCAGTCAGGGCTTTCCCAGGCGATTTTCAGTGGCTTACGCGACCATTTTCAGCGCTACCCGCCGCCAGCCAGCCTGCTAGCCTGGCAGCGCGATAATCAACGCCAGCCGTCGGGTAACGAGTACCGTATTCAGTCAGGGGATACTCTGTCAGCGATTGCCGTGCGCCATGGGGTGCCGGTGAATCAACTGAAGCAGGCCAATGACTTGAATGGTGACGTGATCCGCGTAGGCCAAGTGTTACAGATTCCCCGCTCATGAGGTTTTGTAGTGACTGACATGACCGCTACCGTACCGCGCATACAGGTACTCGACCCACGGCTGGCCAACCAGATTGCCGCCGGTGAGGTGGTTGAGCGTCCTTCATCGGTTACCAAAGAGCTGATAGAGAACGCGATCGATGCAGGTAGCCAGCGCATTGAAGTGGAAATTGAGCAGGGCGGTGCTCGGCTGATTAAGGTGCGCGATGACGGCATTGGTATTGGCCAAGAGGATTTGCCGTTGGCCCTGGCCCGCCACGCCACCAGTAAGATCGGCAGTTTGGAGGACTTGGAAGGCGTTAGCTCGCTGGGCTTTCGCGGCGAGGCGCTGGCGTCGATCAGCTCCGTCTCCCGGCTGGAACTGATCTCCAATGCCGAAGAGGATCCCCGCCATGGCTGGCGGGTGGTGGCGGAAGGGCGGGGCATGGACGCACGGGTGACCCCCGCACCACACCCCCGTGGCACCAGCGTCGGCGTGCGCGACCTGTTTTTTAATACGCCTGCCCGGCGCAAGTTTCTGCGCACAGAAAAGACTGAGTTTGCCCATGTGGAGGAGGCGTTTCGCCGCCAGGCGCTATCCCGTTACGATATTGCCTGGGTGTTGCGTCATAACCAAAAAGTCATTCATCAGCTTCCAGCGGGTCACTCTGCGGCGGCCCGAGAGCGGCGGATTGCCTCGCTGCTGGGTAAGAATTTTATCGAGCACGCCCGCTACATTGAGCGTGAAGCGGGCGGTTTGCGGCTAAGTGGCTGGGTGGGCCTGCCCACCCATTCGCGCTCCCAGGCCGACCAGCAGTACTTCTTCGTTAACGGACGGGTAGTGCGTGATCGTTTGGTCGCCCACGCGGTGCGCCAAGCCTACCGCGATGTGCTATTTAACGGTCGTCATCCGGTGTTTGTGCTCTATCTGGATCTCGACCCGGATGTGGTGGACGTCAACGTTCACCCCACCAAGCACGAAGTGCGCTTTCGTGATGGCCGCATGGTGCACGATTTTCTCTACTCCAGTCTTCATCACTCTTTGGCGTCCGCAAAACCCGCCGAAAGCCTTGAAGAGGGGGAAGACGATGCACCAGATGCACTGCCCCAAGGCGAGGCTTTTGACGCGAGCATTGAGCAGCCTCGTTGGCAGCAACAGGGCATTGCGCTGACCCACTCGCCGGATCGCCACCCAGGTGCCGAGCGAGTGCGCCGCTTTATGCAGGGCTATCAGGCGCTCCATCCCAATCATGAAGAGACGCTGTTAACGCCACAGCCAAGCGCCCCCCGGCAAGATAGTGAGGTGCGTGAAGCGCCGCTGGCGATGCCCGATAATGACCCCACTGCGCCGCCGCCGCTGGGGTTTGCCTTGGGGCAGTTACACGGTATTTATATTCTTGCCCAGAACGCAGAGGGCTTGGTGTTGGTGGATATGCACGCCGCCCACGAACGCATTGTCTATGAGCGCATGAAAACTCAGCTGGCCGCGGCTAAAGGACTGGATGCGCAACCGCTGCTGGTGCCCGTTTCCATCGCCGCCAGCCGGGCTGAAGTGGCCACCGCAGAGAGCGAGCAAGAAGCGATTGCCAAACTGGGGATTGAGCTGGATATCGCCGGGCCGGAAACGCTACTGGTACGTCAATTGCCCGCCTTGCTTGCCCAAGCTGATCCTGAGGCGCTGGTACGCCAGATGCTGGAAGAGCTGGCGCGGTATGGACGTACCCATCAAGTCGAGGCTCGCTTGCATGAACTGCTCTCCACCATGGCTTGCCATGGCAGTGTGCGCGCTAACCGGCGGCTAACAATTGATGAAATGAACGCGCTACTACGCGATATGGAGCGCACCGAGCGCAGCGACCAGTGTAATCATGGCCGCCCCACCTGGACGCAGATGGGGCTAAAAGCGCTCGATCGTTTATTCTTGCGTGGGCAGTAGCTGCGCAGGCAGTAGCAATCACCCTTTTTCTTACCTAATGGAAACGCATGGCTGATACGCGCCCCTGGGCGATTTTTTTGATGGGCCCGACGGCCGCCGGGAAAACCGATACCGCCATGGCGCTGCACGAGCGCCTTGGGCATGAGCTGATTAGCGTTGACTCGGCTATGGTGTATCGCGGTATGGATATTGGCAGTGCCAAACCCAGTGCGGCGGAGCTTGCCCGCGCGCCCCATCATCTGATCGATATCCGTGACCCCGCGGAGCCCTATTCGGCCGCCGATTTTCGAGTAGATGCGTTTTCGCTTATGCGACAAATCAGCGCGGCTGGCAGGGTGCCATTGCTGGTCGGCGGTACCATGCTCTACTTCAAGCGGCTGGTCGAAGGGGTTGCAAACCTGCCGTCTGCAGACCCCGCGATTCGCCAGCGGCTTGAAGCCCAGTGGCAGGTCGAGGGGCTAGCATCACTGCATCAACAGCTCGCTCAAGTGGATGCGGTGTCCGCACAGCGCATTCATCCCAATGACCCGCAGCGCCTCATGCGCGCACTGGAAGTGTACTACGCCAGCGGGCGTCCAATGAGTGAGCTGTGGGCTGAGCAGCAGCCGGAAACCTTTCCCTGGCGCGTGTTGTCGATAGCGTTGGCGCCTAGTGATCGTCGTCTGTTGCATCAACGTATAGCCCAGCGTTTCGAAGTAATGTTGAGTGAAGGCTTGATAAATGAGGTCGCTGCCCTCAAAAAGCGTAATGACTTGCATTTAGGCCTTCCGGCGATGAAGAGTGTGGGTTATCGACAAGTGTGGGAGCACCTAGAGGGCGATTACGATTATTCCTCTCTTGTTGAGCGAGGTGTGATTGCAACTCGTCAGCTAGCCAAGCGTCAATTAACCTGGCTAAGAAGTTGGCCTGAGCTTAATTGGGTGGATTCTCAGCGTTCGGACGCGCTGGATCAGGTGCTGAAACTCGTGCGTGACAGCGGTGCTTAGCGTAAGATAGTCCTCTAAGATAGTAATTTAGTAAGCGTGTGTTTTCGATTGGCTGAGCGATTGGGCCTTTCGAGTACCATGAAGCTCTTCGGGCATCACTTGGCCTTTCGGGCAGTAGATAACAGGGCGGCGTAGCACCAGTAGGGCACGCCATTTGATAATTAACCCCAACGACAGTTTTAGGGAGAGCAACATGTCCAAAGGGCAGTCCCTTCAAGACCCGTACTTGAACATTCTGCGCAAGGAGCGCATTCCGGTCTCAATCTTTTTGGTCAACGGCATTAAGCTGCAGGGCCAGATCGAATCCTTTGACCAGTTTGTTATCCTGCTGCGCAATACCGTCAGTCAGATGGTTTACAAACACGCTATTTCTACGGTTGTTCCGTCTCGCAACGTACGCTTGCCTGCGCAAGACCCGGCAGAGCAGGATGCGGAGATTTAACACCGCTAGAGAAGCAAGAGAGTCCACGAGGTATTGATTGTTTTTCGAACGCCCAGACGCCGGTGAAACGGCAGTTCTTGTTCACGTCGATTTTCATGATGAACAAAAACGTGAAGACCCGGGTGAGTTTTTAGAGCTCGTACGCTCTGCTGGTGCAGAGCCTGCGACTTTACTCACTGCTAGCCGCCACCGACCTGACTCGCGTACCTTTATTGGGTCAGGTAAGTTGGAAGAGCTGCGAGCACTGCTCGCAGCTCACGAGGCCGAGCTGGTGATCTTCAACCATAGCTTAAGTCCCTCTCAAGAGCGCAATGTTGAGCAAGAGCTCAAATGCCGGGTGCTAGACCGTACCGGTCTGATCCTCGATATCTTTGCGCAACGGGCACGAACCCATGAGGGTAAGCTGCAAGTAGAGCTTGCCCAGCTTGAATATATGTCGACTCGTCTAGTGCGCGGGTGGACGCACCTTGAGCGCCAGAAAGGCGGGATTGGTCTGCGCGGGCCTGGTGAGACGCAGCTTGAAACTGACCGTCGCCTGCTGCGTGGACGGATTAAATCGATTCATAAGCGACTTGATAAAGTACGCAGTCAACGCGACCAAAACCGTCGCGCTCGTGCGCGCGCTGAAATTCATAGCGTATCCCTGGTAGGCTACACCAACGCAGGTAAGTCAACGCTATTTAACGCCTTAACCAATTCCGAGGTGTATGCAGCCGATCAGCTGTTTGCGACACTCGACCCTACTCTGCGGCGGCTTGAAATTGATGACGTTGGCCCAGTAGTGATGGCCGATACCGTGGGCTTTATTCGCCACTTGCCGCACAAGTTGGTCGAGGCGTTTCAAGCGACGCTCCAGGAAGCTTCGGAAGCGTCGCTGCTGGTGCATGTGATCGATGCCGCAGACCCTGACCGCGAGCTAAACGTGGAGCAGGTGGAGCTAGTGCTTAAAGAGATCGGCGCAGATGATGTGCCGGTACTCAAAGTCATGAATAAAATTGATAAGCTCGATAGTGCCCCTCGCATAGAGCGTGATGGTCATGGCGTACCCGAAGTGGTTTGGCTCTCTGCCCAGCAGGGGCAAGGGCTGGAGCTGCTGCATGAGGCACTCAGCGAGCGCTTAGCCAATGATGTTATTGGCTTTTCGCTGACACTGACTCCCGAGCAGGGTAAGCTGCGAGCAGGGTTGCACGAGCTTAATGCCGTTCGTGAGGAAGCGTTTGACGAGCAGGGGCATTCGGTACTTGATGTGCGTTTGCCGCGGCGTGACTTTAATCAGCTGATGGCCCAGTTAGGCGAGCGGGCCAACACTTATTTACCTGAAGCGCTGCGTGAAACCGATGAGTGGTAAATGACTTGATTGCCCATCTTGTTGCGCTGCATGTATGCTGCTTTGTATAAAAATGGTACAAGGTTTTTAGAGCAATAATATCAAAACGCGGTGGTGCCGTTTAAATGCGATGCCACCCGCGTTAGCGAATACCTTAGTGGAGACGAAGTATGGCCTGGAATGAGCCTGGTGGTGGCAACCAGCACGACCCTTGGAGTAGTGGCGGCCGACGCGGTGGAAACGACGGCGATGGAAACCGTGGCAATAATAGCGGTGGCGGCAACAACGGCAATAAGGGGGGGGACAACCAAGGCCCTCCCGATCTGGACGAAGCGCTGAAAAAGTTCCAGGACAAACTCAACGGCATGTTGGGCGGGGGCAAGAAAGGGGGTGGCAAGAAAACCGGCGGTGGCGGTAGTGATAAAAACCGCAACCCCTTTGCACTTCCAGGCCTTCTGATTGTCATTGCGCTGGCGGTCTGGGCTGCGATGGGCTTCTACCTCGTGGATCAATCCGAGCGTGGGGTTGTGCTCCGCTTCGGCGAATACCAAGACGTCGTCAACCCCGGCCTTCAGTGGAATCCGCCGCTGATCGATGATGTGCGTATGGTCAACGTGACCCGTGTACGCTCTCTGTCACAAACACAGTCGATGCTGACGCGTGACGAAAACATTGTCGAAGTGGAGATTTCTGCCCAGTATCAAGTGGCGAACCCTCGTGATTTCGTACTTAACGTTCGTGATCCTGCTATCTCGATTGAGAATGCGCTGGATTCGGCGCTACGTCACGTTGTTGGCGGTACCGATATGATCGATATCCTTACCTCGGGTCGTGAGATTCTAGGTAGCTCGGTCGCCAGTCGTCTGCAGTCTTATCTCGATAACTATGGTGCTGGTATCCGTCTACAAACCATCAACATTGAATCCACTTCGGCGCCCGCGCCGGTGATTGACGCCTTCGATGACGTAATCCGTGCCCGCGAAGATCGTCAGCGTACGATCAACCAGGGTATTGCCTACGCCAACGCCATTATTCCTGAAGCCCAAGGTCAGGCGCAGCGTATTGTTGAGCAAGGCCAGGGTTACCGTGAGTCGGTCGTTGCTGAAGCACAGGGTCAAGCCAACCGCTTTAACTCGCTATTGACCGAGTACAGCAATGCGCCCGAGATCATGCGCGAACGTATGTACCTGGACACGATGGAAGAGGTGTTCGGTAAAACGCCGAAGGTGCTGCTGGATGTGAGCGAAAACGCCCCGTTGATGTACTTGCCGCTGGATCAGATGAGTGGCCGGAGTGGTGCTCAAGGTCGTACCTCAACAGGCGGCAGTGCCAATAGCGATGAGCAGTTGGATCCCAGTGTGCTTGAGCGCTTGCGCAACACCCAGGGCAGTTCCAGCTCTTCATCCAATACCAATAGTAGCTCCATCCGCAGGGAGGGCCGGTAAATGATTAATAATCGATCCCTGCTGATTGTTGGTGGTCTGGCTGCCGTTGCTTGGCTGGCGAGTAATACGCTGTATGTGGTCGACGAAACCGAACGCGCTGTTAAGCTGCGTTTTGGTGAAGTCATCGAAGAGAATATTCAGGCTGGCTTGCATGCCAAAGTGCCGATCGCACAAACGATCCGTAAGTTTGATGTTCGTCTTCTAACGCTGGACACCGATACCAGCCGTTACCTGACGCTCGAGCAGAAAGCAGTGATTGTCGACTCCTACGTTAAGTGGCAGGTGGTTAACCCCACCCGCTATTACGAGGCAACAGCGGGCGATGAGCTGATGGCTATCCGCTTGATTCAGCCGCGAGTAGATGAAAGCCTGCGTAATGAATTTGGTCGCTTGAACCTTCAGGAAATTATTGCCGAACGGCGTGATGATCTGATGATCGGTCCCACTGAAGAGCTCGATTCGCTCATGCGTGAAGAGCTTGGGGTCGCTATTCGGGATATCCGCATCAAGCGCATCGATTTGCCTGAAGATGTCTCAGCGGCAGTGTTTGAGCGTATGCGCTCCGAGCGTGAGCGTGAGGCGCGTGAATGGCGTGCTCAGGGTCAGGAAGAAGCCGAGCGTATTCGCGCCAACGCGGATCGCCGTCGCCAAGTACTGTTGGCCCAGGCCAATGAGCGCGCCGAAACACTGCGCGGTGAAGGTGATGCCCAAGCCGCTGCGATCTTCTCTGAAGCGTATGGTCAGGATCAGGAGTTCTTCTCTTTCTGGCGTAGTCTCAATGCCTACAGCGAAAGCTTTGCCGATGATGGCAATCTGATGGTGCTAGAGCCGAGTAGCGATTTCTTCCGCTATTTGCGTAGCGCTGAACCCGAAAGCGGTGAAAGCAGCGGCGAGTAAATCGCCATTGGCCGGTGCTCCTCGTCTTGGTTTGTTGATAGCCAAGCGGGGTTCACCCAGCCAATAAACGTGATAGAATTTATTGACCGGGCGTCGCCCGGTTTTTTTGTGGCTCCTATTCTTCAAGTTCAAGGCAATCGTCATGACCATCGCTGACCGCTGGCTGCTGCCCGACGGCATGGATGAGGTGCTTCCGCCTCAGGCAAGCCGTATGGAAGAGCTGCGCCGTGCACTGCTCGATCTTTACCACTGCTGGGGCTATGACCAGGTCATGCCGCCACCAGTGGAGTTTTTAGACTCCCTATTAACCGGCACCGGTACGGATCTGGATCTTCAGACCTTTAAGCTGACCGACCAGTTAACTGGTCGCATGATGGGCGCCTCGGCGGACGTCACGCCACAAGTAGCGCGTATGGATGCCCACTCGCTGAAGCGTCAAGGGCCGGTACGCCTTTGCTACTGCACTAACGTGCTGCGTGCCAAGGCGGATCAGCATCAAGGCGGGCGTAGCCCCGTGCAGGTGGGCGCGGAGTTATTTGGTCATGCGGGGCTTGAGGCAGACAGTGAAATTATTCACTTGGCGCTGGCCAGCATGAAAGCCGCAGGTGCGGAAGAGATTCACCTGGCGCTTGGGCATATCGGCATCTACCGTAGCCTTGTCGAAGCTGCAGCGCTCAGCGACGAGCAAGAGCGCGCGCTATTTGAGGCGTTGGCGCTAAAATCACCGAGCCAACTAGCGCAACTGGTGGATGCTAGCGTTAGCGACCCGGCATTAGCTGACATGCTGTTAGCGCTGGGCGATCTGCACGGCGGTGCGGATATTTTACGCCAGGCGCGTGAGCGTTTTGCGGGGGCGCCAGCCTCGGTGACAGCCGCACTGGATCAACTGGATGCGCTTTATCAAGGCGTGCTGGCACGCTTTGATGTATCGCTCTACTTTGACTTGGCGGAGCTGCGCGGCTATCAATACCACACGGGTATGATGTTTGCCGCTTATGTGCCGGGCTATGGCCATGCGCTGGCTAAAGGCGGGCGTTATGATGATACAGGGCGGGCTTTTGGTCGTGCCCGCCCGGCCACTGGCTTCTCAATGGATTTGAAGCAGTTGGCATCGCTGGCGTCAGCATCCCCGAGTCGTGGGGCTATTTGGTCGCCCGCTAAGCAGGATGAGTCGCTCAACGCTGCCATTGTCGCGCTGCGTGAGCAAGGGGAACGCGTGATTCAAGCGCTGCCAGGGCAGCGTACTGGGCCGGCGGAGCATGAGTGTGACCGCCGTCTTGAGCTTATCGACGGTCGTTGGCAGCCAACGGCCCTGACACAAGAGACGAGTGCATCATAATGGGTAAGAATGTCGTAGTGCTGGGCACCCAATGGGGTGATGAGGGCAAGGGTAAAATCGTTGACCTGCTGACTGAATCCGCCTCTGCCGTGGTGCGTTTTCAAGGTGGTCATAACGCCGGTCACACGCTGGTCATCGACGGTGAAAAAACCGTGCTTCACCTGATTCCGTCCGGCGTTTTGCGTCCAGGCAAAACCTGCGTGATTGGTAATGGTGTGGTGCTTTCACCTGAAGCGCTGATCAAAGAGATCCGTGAGCTGGAAGCCAAAGGTGTTCCGGTGCGTGAGCGTCTGCGCCTGTCGCCTGCTTGCCCGCTGATTCTGCCTTACCATGTGCGCCTGGATCAGGCTCGTGAAAAAGCCCGTGGCATTGCTAAAATTGGCACCACTGGCCGGGGCATTGGTCCTGCCTACGAAGACAAAGTCGCTCGCCGCGGCCTGCGCTTAGGCGATATGTTGCATCGCGAACGTTTCGCTTCAAAACTGGGCGAAGTGCTTGATTACCACAACTTCGTGCTGGTGAACTACCATGGCGAACCGGCAGTCGACTTCCAGGAGGTGCTGGATACCGCGATGCAGATGGCCGAAGAGCTGCGGCCCATGGTGTGCGACACCGTGAGTATGGTGCACGACCTGCGCAAAGCGGGTGAAAATATCCTGTTTGAAGGTGCCCAGGGTTCGCTGCTGGATATCGACCACGGTACCTACCCCTACGTGACCAGCTCCAACACCACCGCAGGCGGCACGGCCACCGGCTCTGGCGTCGGCCCTCTTTATCTGGATTACGTGCTGGGTATCACCAAGGCGTATACCACTCGTGTGGGGTCAGGCCCGTTCCCCACGGAGCTGTTTGACGTCGATGGCCGCCACCTTGCTGAGCGGGGCCATGAGTTTGGTGCTACCACTGGCCGTGCCCGCCGCTGTGGCTGGTTTGACGCCGTGGCGCTGCGTCACGCAGTGCAGATTAACTCGGTCTCCGGCATCTGCCTGACCAAGCTGGACGTGCTGGATGGCTTGGAAAATATCCGCGTTTGCGTTGGCTATCGCAGTAAAGATGGCGACGTGCTGGAAACGCCGGTGGATTCGGAAGGCTACGAAGCTGTCGAGCCGCTTTACGAAGACCTGCCGGGTTGGAAAGAGTCGACGCTTGGCGCTAAAAAGGTAGAAGATCTACCCGCCAATGCCCGCGCTTATATCAGCTACCTCGAACAGCAGGTAGGTACCAGTATCGATATTATTTCCACCGGTCCAGACCGCATGGAAACCATCGTGCTGCGTAACCCTTTCGACAGTTAAAAGCGGTTTAAGCGGTTCAGAGGGGCAACTTAGTTTGCCCCTCTTGCATATTAGAAGTCGATTCCCCTACGCGCCTGTAGGCCATTGTTAAAGGCGTGGCGCACTTCCTGCATTTCGGTCACCGTATCGGCCATGGCAACGAGTTCGCGGTGAGCGTTGCGGCCGGTAATAATCACTGTCTGCTCAACAGGGCGACTCTCCAGTGCCTGTTTAACGGTTTCGATCTCCAGGTAGCCAAACTTGAGCATATAGGTGATTTCGTCGAGTACCACCAGATAGGTTGCTGGATCCGCCAGCATACGCTCAGCCTCTTTCCATACGTCCTGGCAGGCGTCGGTGTCTGCTTGGCGATTTTGTGTATCCCAGGTGAAGCCGGTCGCCATGATTGCCACTTCTAGATTGGCATCCTCCTCCAGCCGATTACGCTCGCCGCACTCCCACAACCCCTTGATAAACTGAACCACGCCTACTTTATAGCCGTAACCCAAAGCGCGGGTGACCGTGCCCCAGGCAGCGGTTGTTTTACCTTTTCCGTTACCGGTGTTAACGATGATGAGGCCCCGTTGCTCGTTGGCGCTGGCGACTTTCTCCTCTACGCGCGCTTTAAGCTTCTCCATAGAGGCTTTGTGGCGGGTGTCGCGGTCACTCATGGTATCTCCTGGTAAAAGGGCAGACTGACAATAGTCGCTTTTATAAAATGCTAGCCTAAGCCATCCTCAGAGAGTTGAACATCTTTACGGCTGCCCTTGAGGATAATTTTTGTATAGATATTTTCCATGTTTCGTGAACCTTTGTCTTAATAATTCATGCCGAAAACCAACAAACAGCAACAGAATTGGCCCCTGGGGGGCTGGCTGCTCTAGAATAGGGGGTCATGTCTTGCCAGGAATTACACCATGCCCTCATTTGATATTGTCTCAGAGTTCGATAAGCACGAAGGCGCTAACGCCGTGGATCAGGCCAACCGAGAAGTGCAGTCGCGGTTTGATTTTAAAGGGGTCGACGCCAGCTTTACCCTTGAAGGCGACAAAGTACAGCTAGAAGCGGAAGTTGATTTCCAGCTTAAGCAGATGCTCGATGTACTGCGCGCCCGGCTCATCGCTAGGGGCATCGATGCCCGCTGTATGGATATTCAAGACCCGGTACTCTCCGGGGTTAAGGCGCGCCAGGAAGTCGCTCTCAAGGAGGGGCTGGACGCTGCAGAAGCCAAAGACGTCGTCAAGCGCATCAAGGCCAGTAAACTCAAAGTGCAGACGCAAATTCAGGGTGAGAAGGTGCGTGTCACGGGGAAAAAACGCGACGATTTACAAGCTGTGATGGCGCTGCTGCGCGGAGAAGAGGGGCCGGATTTGCCGCTCCAGTTTGATAACTTCCGCGACTAGCCCGTGGTATTTAGCTTTCGAACATTTTAATTATGTAATATTCGTTTTATACAGGAGTCACGCACTATGTCTGATCCGCAGCCGGTTTATTTAAGTAACTACCAGCCGCCCGCCTACCGGGTAACTCATACCGAGCTGACGTTTGATCTTGACCCCGCCGCGACCCGAGTGAAAGCTCGACTATTGATGGAGCGGCATCCAGAGGCTGCCCCTGACGCACCGCTCGTCTTGAATGGCGAGCACCTAAAACTGATCTCCCTGGCGATCGATGCAACGCAGTTGGATGCCGCTGCTTATGAACTAGACGATGAAGGCCTGCATATTGCGCAAGTGCCCGAGCGCTTTGTGTTGGAGAGCGAGGTTGAGCTTGCCCCGCAGGAGAACACGGCGTTAGAGGGGCTCTACCAATCCAACGCTATGTACTGCACCCAGTGCGAAGCGGAGGGCTTTCGGCGAATTACCTTTTATCCCGATCGCCCGGACGTCATGGCGACCTTTAAGGTCACCGTGATCGGGGATCAGCAGCACGAGCCGATTTTGCTCGCTAACGGTAACCCGATCGTGCGCGGGGAGCTGGAGGGCGGTCGTCACTTTGTTACCTGGGAGGATCCGCATCCCAAGCCCTGCTACCTGTTCGCCCTGGTGGCAGGCAACCTGCATAGCGTAGAGGATCACTTCACCACCATGAGCGGGCGTGATGTCGCACTGCAGATTTGGGTGGAAAAAGAGAACCTGGATAAAACCGAGCATGCCATGGCCTCGTTAAAGCGCGCCATGGCGTGGGACGAGCAGGCATACGGCCGTGAGTACGACCTGGATCTGTTCATGATCGTGGCCGTCAATGACTTCAATATGGGGGCGATGGAGAATAAAGGGCTTAATATTTTTAACTCCGCCGCGGTACTGACTCACCCCAAAACGGCCACTGATGCGACTTTTCAAAATGTGGAAGGCATTGTTGCCCACGAATACTTTCACAACTGGTCGGGCAATCGTGTCACCTGCCGCGACTGGTTTCAGCTCTCGCTTAAAGAGGGCTTTACGGTCTTTCGCGACCAGTGCTTCTCGGCGGATACCAATTCTGCGCCGGTTAAGCGCATTCAGGATGTCTCCTTTTTCCGCACGGCGCAGTTTGCCGAAGATGCTGGCCCCACGGCGCACCCGATTCGCCCTGACCACTATATTGAAATTACCAACTTCTACACCCTGACAATTTATGAGAAAGGGGCCGAAGTCGTACGCATGCTGCGTAATCTAGTGGGGGAGGAGAGCTTTCGTCGCGGCTCCGATCTCTACTTTGAACGCTTCGACGGTCAAGCGGTGACCATTGAAGACTTTGTCGGCTGTATGGCGGAAGCCTCCGGTGAAGATTTCAGCCAGTTTATGCGCTGGTACTCCCAGGCAGGAACCCCGGATATCGACGCCCATGGGGAGTACGATTACGTGCAGGGTGAGTACCACTTAACGCTGCGTCAGCGTACGCCTGCAACACCGGGCCAACCAGATAAGCTGCCGCTGCATATTCCAGTGCGCATGGGACTGGTGGGTACCAAATCGGGTCAGGATCTCACCCTGACGCTCAATGGTGAAAAGATCGGTAAAGATGCGGTGATTCATCTGCGCGAAGATGAGCAGACCTTTGTGTTTACGGATGTGGCTGAAGCGCCGGTACCCTCATTGTTGCGCGAATTTTCCGCCCCTGTGAAGCTGCATTACCCCTACTCCAGAGAAGACCTCGCCTTCTTGTTGACCCACGACAGCGATGGTTTCAACCGCTGGGATGCTGGTCAGCGTTTGGCGCTGCTGGCCCTGGATGACCTGATTGCCGCTCACCGAAATGGTGTGGAAAAGGTCATGGATAACCGCGTAGTGGATGCCTTTAAGGCGCTGCTGAACGGGCCTATGAGCGATAAGGCAGTATTGGCAGAGATGCTGACACTGCCCTCCGAGGCGTATATCGCCGAGCAACAGCCCATCGTTGATGTTGACGCCATTCACGCGGCCCGGGAGTTTGTGCGTCAGTCGTTAGCCATGGCGCTGCGCGATGAGTTTATCGCCATCTACGAAGCCAATATGTCAGAAGACGCGTATGCGCCGACGCCGGAGCAAATAGCTCAGCGCAGTCTGAAAAACGTGGCGCTTGCTTATCTGATGTCGATTGAAGATGAGCAGGGCCTGGCGCTGTGTGAAGCGCAATTCGCCTCCGACCACAATATGACCGATGTGCGTCAAGCGCTTACCCTGCTGGTACACAGTGACCGCGATGATTTGGCCTCGCCAGCACTCAAAGCCTTCGGTGAGAAGTGGGCCCATGATCCGCTGGTGATGGATCAGTGGTTCACTGTCCAGGTCTCCCGTCCTCAGCCAGATGTGCTTGAGCGGGTGAAGTACCTGATGCAGCATCCTGCATTCTCACTTAAAAACCCCAATCGAGTTCGCGCGCTGGTCGGCGCCTTTGCTCAGAACCGGGTCAATTTCCACCGTTTGGATGGTCAAGGCTACCAACTGCTGGCTGACGTGGTCATCGAACTCAACCGGCTTAACCCGGAAATTGCCGCGCGGCTGATTACACCATTAACCCGCTGGCAGCGCTTTGATGAAACCCGTCAAGCATTGATGCGGTCGGAGCTTGAGCGGATTAAGGCGCAGCCACTCTCTTCAAATGTTTACGAGGTGGTCGAGAAGGCATTGGCATAAGGTATTGCTATTAAATATGTATTCTAAGGAAAGGAATAACAACAGTGACAGACTCTCAGCAACACTATTTACTGATTATCAATGGTAAATCCGCCGGTAATCCGGCATTGCGTGAAGCAGTCGATGAACAGCGCCGGGCAGGGATGCTGATTACTGTTCGCGCTACCTGGGAAGGGGGCGACGCTGCTGACATTGCTGAGCACTCTGATGCTATGGGCATTACCCATGTAATTGCCTGCGGGGGCGACGGCACCGTCAGTGAAGTGATGAACGGGCTGATGCGTTTGCCCCATGACCGACGGCCTGTGTTGGGCGTTGTGCCCCTTGGCAGTGCCAATGACTTTGCTACTTCCGTTGGTTTGCCGCTGGAGCCAGCGGCCGCTCTGGCTGCTGCTCGGGAGTTAAGCGCCTATCCCATTGATGTTGTGCGCGTCACTGCAGGCACTGGGGGCGAAACGGCCACCAGCTACTATATCAATATGACGACCGGTGGGTTTGGCGCTGAAGTGACGTCATCAACACCCAAAACCTTAAAGCGGCTGCTTGGGGGCGGGGCCTATTCAGTGATGGGGGCGCTAAAAGCTTGGCGCCACCGCAGCTACCGCGGCACGCTGCATTGGGATGAAAAAGAGGAGAGCGCGTCGCTACTGCTCCTGGCGCTGGGCAATGGCCGCCAATCAGGAGGCGGGCAGGTATTGTCACCCCGTGCCAAGCTGGACGATGGCCGGTTGGACGTACTGTTGGTGAAAGACTTTCAGTCGGTAACCGAGCTGACCAAGCTCATTAGCGAGCTGCAAAGTTTTCCCTATGATGGGCGGTTTGTGCGCTATTTCACCACGACCCAGCTGACGTTAACCACCCAGGGAAATGATTCGCCATGGCCACTCACGCTCGATGGCGAGGCGCGCTACTATGATCAGTTCTGCGCGGAAGTCGTGCCCCTTGCGCTGCGTGTGCTACTACCTGAGGAGTGCCCGCTGCTCTCCTCGACCAGTCAACCTTAGCTCTGTTGACGACTGATTTAACCATGGCCCAGATTTTTAACGTTATATAGGAGAAGAACCCAATGGCAAATCGCGTGTGGATACCCGCATTCGCCGCCGTGGCACTACTGTTGAGTGCCTGCGGTGATTCCCAGGAAGATCCCAGCGTGACAACCGATGATAATTCTGCGGTGACGGATGAAGCAACGACCCGGGATGAGGGGGCTGGCGCAGAAGAGGCGCCGGAGGCGGCTGAAAATTCAGCAGATATAGCCACTCCCGAAGAGGTAGAGGATGATATTGAAGCACGTCAAGCCTCTGAAGAACTTGAACGGGCGGAAGCGCTAGAGAGTGACACTCAGCCTGACGACACCTCTTCCAGTGACGTTGCAACGGCTGGTGGTGAAGAGGTTGAAGCGGGAGAAGATACGCTGGCAGCGAGTCCTGAAGATGTACTCGATGAAGAGAGTGCAATGCCAGGTGAGGCTACCCGCTCGGACGTGGATGACATTATTGCTGAAACCGAACGCCGCTTTGAAGAGGCCGAACAGCGGTTAGAGGAGCAGTTTCAGGAGGTGGAGCAGCAGTCGCCGACTTTGGAGCCGATGGAAAGTGAGGACGTTTCGCCCAGTTGGGACACCGAAAGCAGTTTGCCAGAGCGGACGCCGTTGCAAGATGATCGCGAGGCAACCGATGTTGACGCTTTGATTGAGGATACCGAACGCCGCTTTGAAGAGGCACAACAACGACTTGAAGAGCAGTTTCAAGAGCTGGAAAATCGAGAGGCCGAGAGTGGTGCGGTCGTTGAATCGTCAGGCGAGCTTGATAGCACAGCAAGTAGCCAGGAAGCCGATGATGCCGGTGAGCCTCAGAGTGAGAGGTAAAGTTTGGGTGATTACCGTCAGGCAATAAAAAAGGCCCGCGTTTGCGGGCCTTTGTCCATCCGTTAGCAATTAAGCTGGGCGGATGTTGGAAGCCTGAAGGCCTTTTTTACCCTGAGTCACTTCAAAGCTGACTTTTTGACCGTCTTGCAGGGTCTTGAAGCCTTCAGCTTGAATTTCGGAGAAGTGGGCGAACAGATCGTCTCCGCCGTCATCAGGAGAGATGAAGCCGAAGCCTTTAGTATCGTTGAACCACTTAACAGTGCCAGTTGCCATTTTCTATTTCCTTAACGTGCTTAGTAATCACGGGCAACTCAATTGTTCACCCGCTACAATTACTCTAGATGTAAACACGGCTGTCGTCCAGCGACATTCCTAAGATTTTTTATTTCGTTGCGAGCAGGCTTAAATGATCGAGTTGGGTTTTATTGATGCGCAGTTTATTTCCTTTTTGGTAGCGATCACGCTGTTAACGATCAGCCCCGGTGTCGATACACTGCTGGTGATTCGTAACACGGCGCGCGGAGGCATCCGTGATGGCGTCACTACAAGTGTCGCTATCTGTTGCGGCCTGTTTGTACATGCCACGATTTCAGCGCTGGGCATCTCGCTGATCCTGCTGCAATCGGCATGGGCGTTCCATATGCTGAAGCTGGTGGGAGCGGGTTATCTCATTTGGCTGGGTATTACCAGCTTGTTAGCCGCGCGGAAAGGCCAGCCACTGCCGATTAATGGAGTGCTAGAAGGCGTGCCTGCCGTTTCACGCTGGCAGCCAGTCAAAGAGGGCTTTTTGTCCAATGTGTTGAACCCCAAAACCGTGGTGTTCTACATGGCCTTTTTGCCTCAGTTCATCGCTCCCGGCGACCCTGCTTTACTGAAATCGCTATGGCTGGCGGGAGTGCACTTTATCATCGCCAATATTTGGCAAATCAGCGTGGTAATGATGGTAGGAAGTGCCGGCAAATGGTTGGCTAACGCCCGTTTTGCGCAAGTGCTTAATGCCGCGACAGGCAGTGTACTGGTGGTGTTTGGTATTCGGCTGGCCTTGACACAGCGCCCGGTATAGACCGGGCGCTGATAAGGTTGTGATTAGAGAAAGGCTTAGCGGCGGGCGAGCAGGGCTCGGTCGTAGCGTACCTGCTGCTCGTTATCGCTAAGCAGTGAAACGCCTTCACTATTGCCGCCGTTGGCGAGACTCTCAAAAATCACCCGATAGCTAAGCACCGCCTGCACGTAGTCGCGGGTTTCGCGGAAGGGAATACTCTCAACAAAAAGGTCAAAGGCTTCCACTCCGTCCCCCAGCCACTGATCGACGCGGCCAGGGCCTGCATTATAGGCCGCTGCGGCGGCCAGTCGATTGCCCTGGTAGCGCTGCAGCTTGTCGCGCAGGTAAGTGCTACCCAGGCGAATATTAAGCTCTGGGTCGAGCACTCCGTAGGGGCCAGGATCGCTAATGCCCAATTCGCGGCTGACCTGGCTGGCGGTGCCGGGCATTAGCTGCATTAACCCACGCGCCCCGGCGGGTGAAAGGGCGTTAGGGTTGTAAGCGCTTTCGCGCCGGGTAATGGCCATCAAGAGGTACGGGTCTACGCCGGTGCGGCGACCCCAGTGTTGAAAGCTGTCGTGGTAAGCCTGGGGGAAACGCCAATCCAAGGCATCCCACATTTCAGCGGCAATGGTGGTTTGAACCAGGCGTGCATGCCACTGCTGCTGTGCGGCATAGTCGGCGAGTGCGCGTGCCTGTTGTGGCGAGCCGCTCTGTACCGCGTGCAGCCACTCGCTGTTGGCAAGACCGTCCTCGCCAATGCGTAGCAAAGCCTCGGTGCGCTGAACGGCGGGGAGTTGGGCAATGCGCTGGCGCGACGCTTCGTCAAAATGATTGCGTTCAAGGTTCAACTGATAGGGTTGGCCGAGCTTTTCTGCTGCCGCGAAGCCGTAAAAACTGCGATCCTGCGCAGCCTGCTGATAGCGAGCTTCGGCGGCTTGCTGATTGCCAAGCTGTCCATTGGCGCGGCCTAGCCAGTACTGCCAACGGCTATTCTCCTGCTGATTGATGGGCATCTCAGCAATCCAATGGATCACTCCGTTCCAATCGCGGCCCGCCAGCGCATGGCGAACACGCAGCTCTAAGACGCGCTCGCTTTCAAGGCTGGGTAGCACGCTGTCGACCCAGCTTAGCGTGCCAGGTACATCGCGCACCAAGGCATAAAAAGCCAGCTCTTCCTCGATGGCTTGGCGGTCACTGGGCAGCAGGTTTAAACGCGGCGAGAGCGTCTGCCAGGCGGCAAAAGCGGCTGACGTATCTTCACGGATGAAGCGTTGCATGGCCGCTCGGTAGAAGCTTGCCGTGGCGGCACACTCTGGGCCTAAGCAGGCAGGCGCCTGGGTGATCGCGCTGCTGCGTGCCGTGACGTTATCCACCGTTTCTAATGCGGTTTGCCATTGGCCACTTAATAGCCTGCCAAGATAACTTGAGAGGCTCGACTCTCCCGCCTGCCAGGCGAGCATCTTGCGTTCCCAAATAGCCGTGGCATCGATGGTGCCGTTCGCACGCAAGCGATCAAATAGCGGGTCGCAGGCGTCAGGCTGTGAGCTGCCTACGCGCCATAATTTTAACCCTGCCTCGCTCGCCAGTTGGGGTTGAGATGCGAGCAGCGCCGTGTAGTAGTAGCACTGGCGAGCGGTGCCTGCTGGCTCACCATCGGCCACCGCGAGCAGATCGCTATAGCGTCCTGCGTGGCCATATTTTGCAATCGCTTGACCACGCATCCACACCGCGAGAGGGGAGTCGGCGTGCTGGTCGAGGAATTGATGCACTCGATCAGGGGACACGTTCGGCAATTGCCCCCTTAAACGGTGGTACTCCACGTAGCCGCGTAGCGGGTGATCTGCAATTGAGCGCTCATCGACACGTGCCCACTGCTGCTCGCGGGCAGCGGCAAGGGCGTCGCGTAACTCACTATCAGATGCAGCCCACGAAAGTGCAGGTAAGCTCGCCAGTAGTGCGGTACATAGCACTCGGGCGGTATGGCGAAATGGCGAAACCAGCATGGTGCTCTCTCTCTATAAATCGGTGTCACTTAATCAGGGCTCTGAAGTAGCCCACGCAAATTGCGGTGCAACCGCTACACTGAACGAATACCAGCGGTCATGATCTGACAGCCTAGATACTCAAAGGATCTAATTTCGATGGCCCCATTATCCACTTGGTGGTTGCTGCGTCGACTCAAATCCCGCGTTTGGGCGACAAAACGTATTGTGCGCGCTTTAAAGCTGTTTATCCCCATGACCCGCGATGTAATCCGTGGTGAGTTTCGACCGATTCCCTGGTCAGCTTTTGGCATGATGACATTAGCGCTGGGCTACCTGGTAATGCCATTTGATCTGATCCCCGATTTTCTGCTGCTTATTGGTGTCGTTGACGATGTGCTGATTGTCGGCTGGTTGCTCAATCGCATCGACCAGCGTCTGGAGGGCTATCGGGACTGGAAATATAGCGATCCCGACATGACGCCTTCTTAGCTTATGTCTTCTCTTAACGCTGTTTCTTCACTCTGGACTGCTTGAAAAAGCGCGGCTTAACCCCATATCAGGCTCACGATACGACTTTTTATGCCCCTGCCCTATGGCGCAGGGGTAATTGACCAACGTGAGCCACAAGGGATAAGCGCATGACTACAGCTACCCACGAACAAGCGGCTGATAAATCAGCTAACCACGAAGAGACGCTAGGCTTTCAAACGGAAGTCAAGCAGTTGCTGAATTTGATGATTCACTCCCTGTACTCCAACCGGGAGATATTCCTACGCGAGCTGATCTCAAACGCAGCAGATGCCTGTGACAAGCTTCGCTACGCGGCGCTGGATAACGACGCGCTCTATGAAGGTGATAGCGAGCTGCGCATCGAAATCGAGCATGATAAAGAGGCCAACACCATCACCTTGCGTGACAACGGTGTGGGTATGAATCGCGAAGACGTGATCGCCAACCTGGGCACCATCGCGCGCTCCGGTACCGCCGAGTTTCTCAAGCAGCTCTCCGGTGAGCAGCAGAAGGACGCCAAGCTGATCGGTCAGTTCGGCGTTGGTTTCTACTCAGGCTTTATCGTTGCTGATGAGATTTCGGTGCGTACCCGCAAGGCGGGCACGCAAGCTTCCGAAGGCGTTGAGTGGCGCTCAAAAGGCGAGGGCGAGTTTACCGTTGCCGATATCGAGCGTGCTCAACACGGTACGGAAATCACGCTTCACCTGAAAGATGACGCCAAAGAGTTTGCCGACGACTATCGCCTGCAGGGCTTGGTGCGCAAGTACTCGGATCATATCGAAGTTCCCGTACGCATGCCGAAAACCGAAACGGCGAAGGACGACGAAGGCAATCCTATCGAGGGTAGTGAAGTAACTACCTGGGAAACCGTTAACGAGGCGACGGCGCTCTGGTCGCGCCCCAAAAGTGAGGTCTCCGACGATGAGTACAAGGCGTTCTACAAGCACGTTGCCCACGACTTTTCGGATCCGTTGACCTGGAGCCATAACAAGGTTGAGGGCAAGCTCGAGTATACCAGCCTGCTTTATGTGCCGGGTCGCGCACCCTTTGATCTGTTTGAGCGCGACGGTGCCCGTGGCGTCAAACTCTACGTTCAGCGTGTGTTTATTATGGATGACGCTGAACAGTTCTTACCGCTTTATCTGCGCTTTATCAAGGGCGTGCTGGATACCCGCGAGCTGTCTCTTAACGTCTCCCGCGAACTGCTCCAGCAGGATCCCAATGTCGATAAAATCAAATCGGCGCTTACTAAGCGCGGATTGGATATGCTCAAGAAGCTGGCCAAAGATAAAGAGCAGTATCAAACTTTCTGGATCACCTTCGGTAGCGTATTGAAAGAAGGGCCGGGTGAAGATCCCTCCAACCGCGAGAAAATCGCTGGTCTGTTGCGCTTTGCCTCCACCCATACCGATACGGCTGCTCAGGAACATGCGCTGGCAGACTATGTTGAGCGCATGAAAGAGGGCCAGCAGAAGATTTACTACGTGGTGGCGGATAGCTTCAATGCGGCGAAAAATAGCCCGCATCTGGAGATCTTCCGCAAAAAAGGCATCGAAGTGCTGCTGCTGTCTGACCGTATCGATGAGTGGCTGATGAGCCATCTCACCGAGTTCGATGGTAAAACCTTTGCCGATGTGGCCAAAGGCGAGCTTGACCTTGGCGATGTGGAAGACGAAGCAGAGAAGAAAGCGCAGGAAGAGACCGCTAAAGCCAAAGAGGATCTGGTTAAGCGTGTTAAAGACGCGCTAAGCGATGGCGTCCAGGAGGTAAAAATCACCCACCGTCTGACCGATTCCCCCGCCTGCGTCGTGCTGCCTGAGCATGAGATGGGCTATCAGATGCGTCGTATCATGGAAGCGGCTGGTCAGCCGCTGCCCGAGGTAAAACCGATTTTGGAGCTTAATCCAGACCATGCGCTGGTGGCTCGCCTGGAGAGCGCTGAAGGCGACCTGTTTGGCCAGTTAGCGCATATACTGCTGGATCAGGCCATTATCGCCGAAGGTGGTCACTTGGATGACCCCGCCGCCTATGTGAAGCGTCTGAATAGCGTTCTGACGGCCTAATAATCTACGCTGCGCTAACGACGACGGCCCGCTTGGTTAACCCCAGCGGGCCGTCTGTTTTGATAGAGTAGGGTAATACGTTCTGCAAGACTTATTGGGACACTATTATGATGGCTGAGCAGCAAACCAATGGTGCAGTGCCCGCCCGTGTGGCGGTACTGGGGGGCGGTAGTTTTGGTACAGCGCTGGCGAGCATTGCCGCCGATAACGGTGCCCGGGTTCGTCAATGGATGCGCGACGAAGCGCTGGTCACGCAAATTAATCAAGAGCATCGCAATGGGCGCTATCTGCCGCATTACGCAATGAATACAGCAGTAGAAGCCTCGACCGACCTTAAAGCCGTGCTGGCGGATGCCGAGCTGGTGTTGATTGCCATTCCCTCAAAAGCCTTTCGCAGCGTGGTGCAGGCGGCAAAAGCGTGGCTACGACCAGAGCAGATACTGGTCAGTACCACCAAGGGAATCGAGCAGGAGGGCTTCCTGCTGATGAGCCAGGTACTCGAGCAGGAAACAGGTTTTAGTCACATTGGCGTGATTGCGGGCCCGAATTTGGCCTCTGAAATTGCCGATAAGCAGTTGACCGCGACGGTGATTGCAAGCGCAGACCCGCTAACCCGCACCCGCGTACAGCAAGTATTGGGCTGCCGTTACTTTCGGGTCTACGCCAGCGATGACCGCCATGGCGTTGAGCTGGGCGGTGCGCTGAAAAATATTTATGCGATTGCCGCCGGTATGGCGGCGGCGCTGGGCATGGGCGAGAACACTCGCAGTATGCTGATGACCCGCGCCTTGGCGGAAATGAGCCGCTTCGCCGTTGCCCAGGGAGCGAACCCGATGACCTTTTTAGGGTTGGCGGGGGTGGGGGATTTGATCGTTACCTGCTCGTCTAACCTATCGCGCAATTACCGGGTTGGCTACGCCATGGGTGAAGGCCGCACGCTGGAAGAGGCGGTTGATGCGCTTGGTCAAGTCGCAGAAGGTGTGAATACCGTTAAGCTGGTATGCGCTAAAGCGAGTGAAATGGGCGTTTATATGCCGCTGGCGGAAGGCCTTAATCATGTGTTGTTTGACGGCGTGCCTGCTCAGGAGATGGCGCGCACCCTGATGATGGGCGAACAGAGTAGCGACGTAGAGTTTATCTTGCCCCGCGAAGCCGTACAGCAGGCTCATCGGGATCAAGCTCCTGCTAAGAACAGTGGAGGCAGCAATGTCTGATGTGCTGATTATGCGCCACGGGGAAGCCGCGCCGGGGTATCCGGATCAGGCGCGCCGATTGACCCGCCACGGCGAGCTGGAGGCCGAAAAAATGGGGCGTTGGCTGGCGGAGCGTTTGGCATCGGGGGAGCTGTGTATGCCGAGGATTTATGCCAGCCCCTATGCGCGGGCGCAGCAAACCGCCCAAAGGCTCTGCGCTGCGCTGGAGACGTCGCTTGAAACGCTGGATTTTATTACTCCGGATGACGCACCGGGCGCGGTAAGCGACTGGCTGCTTGAGCAGCCTGAAGGCGCACCAATAATACTGGTCAGCCATATGCCGCTGGTAGGCGAGTTGGCGGGGTTATTGGTTGAGGGCAGCCCGGCCCAGGGTGTGGGCTTCCCAACCGCTGCCATCGCCGAGCTTGAGGCCGAGGTGTGGGCAGCAGGCTGTGCGCAGTTGAAGCGATTTACTCAACCCAGCCAGCTACTCTAGTCCAGATTGGTGCCATTAAAAACGGCTGCCTGAGCAGCCGTTTTTAAGTTTTTACAACAACGCGTCGAGCTTCTCTTTAAGCAAGCCATTGACCTGCTGCGGGTTGGCGGTGCCCCGTGATGCTTTCATCACCTGACCCACAAAGTAGCCAATCATCTTGCCGCGTTTTTCCGGCTCCGAGTCGCGATACTGAGCGACCTGGGCAGGGCTGTCGGCGATCACCTGATCGATCATCGCTTCGATAGCGCCGGTGTCGGTTACCTGCTTGAGGCCTTTCGCGTCGATCACCTCGTCAGCGCTTTCACCCTGGCCATTCCACAACGCCTGAAAAACCTCTTTAGCGGCTTTACCGTTAATGGTGTCGTCCAGTACGCGGCTGATCAGCTCGCCTAACTGGCGCGCTGAGATCGGGCTATTGGCAATGCTCAGGCTTTCGCGGTTAAGCGCCCCGGAAAGTTCACCCTGTACCCAGTTGGCCGCCTGCTTGGCATCGCCGCACTCGCTATGCACCGCTTCAAAGAATTCAGCCATATCGCGACTGGCGGAGATCACGTTGGCGTCGTAAGCAGAGAGGCCCAGCTCACTCTGGAAGCGCTCGCGCTTATCCGCCGGTAGTTCGGGCAACTGGCCACGCAGGTGATCCAGGTAGGCCTGATCCAGCACCACCGGCAGCAGGTCGGGGCAGGGGAAGTAACGGTAGTCGTTGGCCTCCTCCTTGGTGCGCATGCTGCGGGTTTCATCACGGTCAGGGTCAAATAGACGGGTTTCTTGAACCACGCTGCCGCCATCTTCAATCAGCTCAATCTGGCGCTCTACCTCAAAGGCAATCGCGCGCTCGACAAAGCGGAAGGAGTTGACGTTTTTAATCTCTGCACGGGTGCCAAAGGCTTCCTGGCCTTTGGGGCGTACTGAAACGTTCACGTCGCAACGCATTGAGCCTTCCGCCATATTGCCGTCGGAAATACCCAGGTAGGTCACGATGGAGTGAATTGCCTTGAGATACGCCGCGGCCTCTTTGGCGTTGCGCATATCGGGCTCGGAGACGATCTCCAGCAGCGGCGTGCCCGCCCGGTTCAAGTCAATACCGGTCATGCCATGAAAATCTTCATGCAGCGATTTACCGGCATCCTCTTCCAGGTGGGCATGATGAATGCGGATACGCTTGGTGCTGCCATCTTCCAGGGTAATTTCAACCTCGCCAGGGCCGACGATGGGGTGGTACATCTGGCTGGTCTGATAGCCCTTGGGCAGGTCGGGGTAGAAGTAGTTTTTACGGTCAAATACCGAGACTTCGGCGATATCGGCATGCACCGCCAGGCCAAACTGCACGGCCATGGCGACGGCCTGCTCATTAAGCACTGGCAGCACGCCGGGTAGGCCCAAATCCACTGCACAGGCCTGGGTGTTTGGCTCAGCGCCAAACGCCGTGGAGGCGCCGGAGAAAATTTTTGAACGCGTGGCGAGCTGAACGTGGACTTCAAGCCCAATAACGGTTTCCCATTGCATTAGGCGTACTCCTCTGCAAAGGCAGGACGTTGTAAGTGCCAGTCGGTCGCTTGCTGAAACTGGTGGGCGACGTTAAGCAACTGCGCTTCGGCAAAGTGGGTGCCCAGAATCTGCAGGCCGACGGGTCGGCCGCCGGCAAAACCCGCCGGTACGCTGATGCCGGGGATGCCTGCTAGGTTCACCGCGATGGTGTAGATATCCTGCAGGTACATCGACACCGGGTCTTTTTTGGCACCCAGGTCAAAAGCTGGGGTGGGTGAGGCGGGGCCCATCAGCACATCGACATCTTCAAAGGCGTCCAGGAAGTCCTGACGGATCAGGCGGCGCACTTGTTGGGCCTTGGTGTAGTAGGCGTCAAAGAAGCCTTCAGAGAGCGTGTGGGTACCGATCAGGATGCGTCGCTTCACCTCTTCGCCAAAGCCCTCTGCACGGGAGCGGGTATACAGGTCGATCAGATCGCTGGGATTGTCACAGCGGTGACCGAAACGCACGCCGTCGTAGCGGGACAGGTTCGATGAGGCCTCGGCAGGGGCGATGACGTAGTAGGCCGGAATCGCATAGTGGGTATGCGGCAGGCTAACTTCGCGTACCGTGGCGCCCAAAGATTCGTAAACTTTTACCGCTTCGCGGACGGCTTTCTCGACCTCTGGATCCAAACCATCGCCAAAATACTCTTTAGGTAGGCCGATCTTGAGGCCCGAAAGGGGCGCATTCAGGCCCTCCACGTAATCGGGGACGCCACGGGCAACGCTGGTGGAATCGCGGCCGTCATGGCCAGCGATGACACCCAGCAGGTGGGCGCAATCTTCGGCACTGCGTGCCATGGGGCCTGCCTGATCAAGGCTTGAGGCGTAGGCAATGATGCCAAAGCGCGACACGCGGCCATAGGTGGGCTTCAAGCCGGTAATCCCGCAAAACGCCGCGGGTTGACGAATCGAGCCGCCGGTATCGGTACCCATGGCGGCGGGCACCAGACCCGCCGCGACCGCTGCTGCACTGCCGCCAGAACTGCCGCCGGGCACCGCAGTGAGATCCCAGGGGTTTTTGACCGGGCCGTAGTAGCTGTTTTCGTTGGAGGAGCCCATGGCGAACTCGTCCATATTGGTTTTGCCCAGGCTGATGGTGCCCGCCGCGTTAAGTTTTTCCACCACGGTGGCGCTGTAGGGGGCGATAAAATTATCCAGCATTTTCGAGCCGCAGCTGGTTTTTACACCCTGGGTACAAAAAATATCTTTGAGTGCCAAGGGGATACCTACCAGCCGCCCGGCGTTGCCCGCCGCTCGCGCTTTATCGGCGATTTCCGCCTGCTGCAGCGCCTGCTCGGCGGTCACGCTGATAAAACTATTCAGCTGGCCGTCAGCCTTTTCAATGCGCTGTAAATAGTGAGCGGTCAGCTCGCGGCTTGAAAACTCACCGCTTTTTAAGGCGGCTGCGAGTTGCGTTAAGGTTTTCTCATGCATGACCCAGAAGCTCCGTTCAGGGGAGAAAAAAATGGCAATAGTGGTGGCTTAATTAAAGGTGCCTGCGCCGTTACGCAGCGTGCTACTCAATGCGTTTATTCAACGACGCGGGGCACGAGATACAGGCCATTTTCCACCGCCGGAGCACAGCGCTGAAACGTGTCGCGCTGGTTGGTTTCCGTTACTTCATCGGCGCGCAGTCGCTGGGTCGCATCCAGTGGGTGGGCGAGCGGCGTCACGCCTTCGGTATTGAGGCTTTGTAGCTGGTCGACCATGTCCAGAATCCGGCTTAGGTCGTCTACAAAGCCGCTGGCTTGGTCATCGCTGACGGCGAGTCGGGCCAAGTGAGCAGCCCGGCGCACATGAGATTCTTCAAGCGCCATGATCGAGAATTCCTCGTTAACGTGATGGAACATAATCCGCTTTCAGCGGTATACATACCGATATCAAAAAAACGTCTTGTGTCGCAGACGTGGAAAATAGCCGCAAAAGGTACCACATTTTGACCCCAACGGGCAGTGTTAGGCGCGACTCGTGCTTGCTGCCAAGGGGTTGCGGTGATACCGTTTGCATCCGCACAGGGTTCCCGGTCTGCACTAGGTAACAACATCCATGTTTAAACGTTTGAGGGGGCTGTTTTCCAGCGATCTATCGATCGACTTGGGTACGGCCAACACACTGATTTATGTTCGCGGTCGCGGTATCGTGCTCGATGAGCCTTCCGTGGTTGCTATCCGCCAGTCTGGCAATATGCGCAGCGTCGCGGCAGTTGGTACTGATGCCAAGCGAATGCTGGGGCGTACGCCGGGTAATATTACCGCGATTCGGCCAATGAAAGATGGCGTTATTGCCGACTTCACCGTCACCGAACAGATGCTTCAGCACTTTATTCGTAAAGTCCACCAAAGCACCTTCTTAACCCCCAGCCCCCGTGTGCTGGTGTGCGTTCCTTGTATGTCAACGCAAGTAGAGCGCCGGGCGATTCGTGAGTCAGCAGAAGGTGCCGGCGCCCGCGAGGTGTTCTTGATTGAAGAACCCATGGCGGCGGCGATTGGCGCAGGCCTTCCGGTCGACGAAGCGCAGGGGTCGATGGTGGTGGATATTGGTGGTGGTACCACTGAAATCGCGATCATCTCACTCAATGGCGTGGTCTACTCCGAGTCTATTCGGGTGGGTGGCGACCGTTTTGATGAAGCGATCACCGCTTACGTGCGTCGCCATTACGGCAGCCTGATTGGTGAGGCCACCGCCGAGCGCATCAAAGAAGAGATTGGCTGTGCCTATCCAGGCGGTGAGCTGCGTGAAATTGATGTGCGCGGTCGTAATCTGGCCGAAGGCATCCCGCGCAGCTTTACGCTTAACTCCCACGAAACCCTGGAAGCGTTGCAAGAAACCCTAGGATCTATCGTGGCCGCGATCAAAAGCGCCCTTGAGCAGTCTCCGCCGGAATTGGCCTCAGATATCGCCGAACGAGGCTTGGTATTGACGGGCGGTGGGGCGCTGTTACGCGACCTGGATAAGCTGATCGCTGAAGAGACAGGGCTGCCGGTGATCGTTGCCGAAGACCCGTTGACCTGCGTTGCTCGCGGCGGTGGTAAAGCGCTGGAGATGATTGATCAGCACACCTTTGAGTTGCTGTCGAGCGACTAATCGCAGCGGTTAATTGCGGGGGGATTGCCTATTAAACCGCTGTTTTCGCACGGGCCACTGCCGGGCTACCGGCTGTTTTTTTGCGTCCTGGCTGCCAGTGCACTGATGTTTGTCGACCTGCATTTTACGCGCATGGAGCAAGTGCGTGCGCAAATGTCGATGGTCGTTGCCCCAATTCAATGGGTTGTTAGTGTGCCTAGCGACCTGTTGAATTGGGGGTCGCTTGCGCTCTCCGATCAACAGGCATTGGTGGATGAAAACCGCCGCCTGCGCGAGCAGATTCTTACCCTCTCTCATCGTGGCCAACGGCTGGCAAATCTGACCGCGGAAAACAGCGAGCTGCGTGAGCTGTTGAACGCGGCTAAGCGCCGTGACATTCCCTATATCACGGCTGAGCTGCTGTCGCTGGATAACGACCCCTTTAGTCACCAAATGGTGGTTAATCGCGGCCATCGTAACGGTGCCTACGTAGGGCAGCCGGTGATCGATGCCTCGGGTTTAGTGGGGCAAATTACCGCGGTCTCTGCCTACTCCAGCCGGGTGTTGCTGTTAGCCGATGCCAGTCATGCCTTACCGGTTCAGTTAAATCGCAATGGGCTGCGCTTTATCGTCCAAGGGGCGGGGCGTTACAGCAGTGTTAACGTGATGTACGTGCCAGATACGGCGGATATCCGTGAAGGCGATTTACTGACCACATCAGGATTGGCGGGACGCTTTCCACCGGGTTACCCCGTGGCACGTGTTACCGAGGTCTATCACGATCCTGGCCAGCCTTTTGCGCGTGTGACGGCTGAGCCAATGGCTCAACTGCAGCGCTCGCGTCACTTCTTACTGCTTTTTCCGCCTCCGCGAGCAGAAGTGGATGAACACGCCTGGGATGAGACGCTGGATATTTCATCAGAGGCTTTACGCTCTTCGCTTCAGCTCGCTAATCCCGATCAAGAGGTGCCCTGATGCCACGTGCACCGGTTGTGCCAATTCTGGTTATTTGGCTAAGTCTATTGCTGGCGTTGTGTTTGCAAGTCATGCCGCTGGCGGATGGCTGGCAGGTGTATCGTCCCGAGTGGCTGGGGCTAATGCTGATCTACTGGTGTATGCGCACCCCCGACAGAGTCGGCGTTTTTCATGGCTTTGTGCTAGGCATTTTAATGGATTTGATTGAAGGCACTGCGCTGGGGCAGCATGCGCTTATCTATGCGCTCTTGGCATTTCTCTGTGCTCTGGTCTATCCCCGCTTTCGGGCCTATTCGCTGGTACAGCAGTCGGCACTGGTGCTAGTGCTGCTAGGGTTGATGCAGCTAGTCGCCCAGTGGCTGCGCACTATCGTGGGGGATTTTTCAATTCATTTAGCCTTTTTGATACCTGCGCTGATCAGTGGGTTGCTGTGGCCGTGGCTAGCGACGATGTTTCAAGCCTTAGAACGTCGGTTGGCTGCCTCATGACCGCGCCTGTTTTGTGCTTGGCGTCTGCGTCTCCCCGCCGTCGGGACTTGCTCGCATCCATTGGTGTGCCGGTTGCCGTTTACCCTTGTGATATTGACGAAACACCGCTGGTTGGCGAGTCGCCTCACGCCTATGTGCAGCGCCTGGCGGTTGCCAAAGCCGAGGCGGCTGCTCCCTTAACCGATCTGCCTACGCTAGGTTCAGATACCGCTGTGGTGGTCGATGGGCGTATTCTAGGTAAACCGGCGGATTTTAATGAGGGTGCCGAGATGCTGCGCCTGCTTTCAGGGCGGTGTCACGAGGTACTTACCGCCGTGGCGGTGAGTGGGCCCGAGGGGATGCTCTCCTGCTGTGTGGCCACCCAGGTGACCATGCGTGAAATAAGTGCAGATGAAATCGTTGCCTACTGGCGCACCGGCGAGCCGGCTGATAAAGCTGGCGGCTACGCAATACAGGGATTAGCAGCCATATTTGTAAAACAGATTCAAGGCAGTCACTCGGCAGTGGTAGGACTACCGCTGTTTGAAACGACGCACTTGCTATGCCGACAGGGAGTGCCTATCTGGCAGCGCGTTTAATTCCCTTGAATAGAGGGCGTCGCCGCCTGTATCGCTGGCAAGGAATACGTCAACCAACAAGGAATTTTGCATGAGCGGTGAAGTTCTCATTAATTTAACGCCAATGGAGACCCGCGTAGCGCTGGTTGAAAATGGCGTTTTGCAAGAGGCACTGATCGAGCGTTCCCGTCGGCGTGGCATCGTGGGCAATATCTACAAAGGCAAAGTGGTTCGTGTACTGCCTGGCATGCAGGCTGCCTTTGTTGATATTGGCTTGGAACGGGCGGCATTTATCCATGCCCACGAGGTCATGCCACCCGGCACGCCCCTTGATGAGCAGCAGACCATCGGCCAGTTGCTTCATGAAGGTCAGGCGCTCGTGGTGCAGGCCACGAAAGACCCTATCGGTAGCAAAGGGGCGCGCTTAACCACCCACCTCTCGATCCCTTCCCGCTATTTGGTGTATATGCCGGATTCGCCTCATCATGGGGTTTCCCAGCGCATCGAAGATGAGCGCGAACGCGAGCGGTTAAAAGCCCTGCTGGATAGCAGCGTGGCAGAGCAGACGCTGGAAGTGACGGGAGGCTTTATTGTTCGTACTGCCGCCGAAGGGGTGGGGGATGATGAGCTAAAAGGCGATATGCACTTTCTGCTGCGGCTATGGCGCAAGGTGAGCGAGCGTAAGGTAACTGCGACACCACAAAGCGTCATTTATGATGATTTACCGCTGTTTATGCGCACGTTACGCGACGTAATGCGCGACGATATTGAAAAAGTGCGTATCGATTCGCGGGAGAATTTCGTCAAGCTGGTAGAGTTCGCCAAAGAGTTTATGCCTGATGCGGTTGAGCGGATTGAGTACTACCCCGGCGAGCGACCCATCTTTGACCTCTACAGCGTCGAAGATGAGATCCAGAAAGCGTTGGGGCGCAAGGTACAGTTGAAATCCGGTGGCTATCTGGTGATTGATCCCACCGAGGCGATGACCACCATTGATGTCAATACCGGTGGTTATGTTGGCCATCGCAATCTTGAAGAGACCATTTTCAAAACCAACCTTGAGGCGGCCACGGCGATTGCCCGCCAGCTTCGTCTGCGCAACCTGGGCGGCATTATCATTATCGACTTTATCGATATGGTTGATGTTGAGCATCAGCGGCAGGTGTTACGTGTGCTTGAGAAAGCGTTAGAGCGCGATCACGCCAAAACCAAGTGCACCGGTGTCACCGAGCTTGGCCTCGTTCAGCTTACCCGTAAACGTACCCGGGAAAGCCTGGAGCAGACGCTCTGCGAAGCGTGCCCCACCTGTAGTGGCCGGGGCACGCTTAAAACGCCTGAAACCGTCTGCTACGAAATTTTCCGTGAGATTTTGCGCGAAGAGCGTGCCTACAGTGCTGAAACCTACATGGTGCTTGCGTCGCAGCCCGTTGTTGACCGCTTGCTAGATGAAGAGTCAGCGGCGGTGGCCGACCTGGAGACGTTTATCAATAAAACTATCCGTTTTCAGGTTGAGCAGCACTACTCCCAAGAGCAGTACGATATTGTGCTGATGTAACCATGCCTACTCGTTCGCTGGTGCGTTGGAGTTTGCTAATCGTCGCCTGGTTGCTAGGCAGCGCCGCTGTGCTGCTGTTGCTGCTGCGTCTGACGATTAGCCAATCCGATGCCCTTACCCCCCGTATTGAAGCGCTGCTTGAAGCGCGTATTGGCGTGCCGGTCACGATTGAGCATCTCTCGCTTTCTCTGGCTCGGAACGACCTGTTGCTGCGTCTTGACGGCGTGAGCGCTGAAACCCCAGAGGGTCAGGCGCTGTTTTCCCTTGAGCATGCGGGTCTGCGTTTGGATACCTGGGCGTCACTTGTTCATATGGCGCCCATTTTTAGCGATGCCCGCATTAGCGGTACCGAGTTTCATCTCTATCAAGGCACTGGAGCGGCTTGGCAGTGGCCAGAGCCCGCTGAGCTACCGCTATTGATGGCGCCAGATCCTGAAGTGGATCTGGCGACCATCGATGATTGGGCGGGGTTGATTTTGCGCCAACGCCTGTGGGTGGAAGACACCCGCGTGGTGCTGCATGGCAAGCAGGATACCGTGCTGCTGCATGCCCAAACGCTGTTATTGACTGGCGATGAGCGGCGGACACGGCTGGAAGGTGCTATCAATATTGCCCAATCGTTACAGCAGGCGCGCGAAGTGGCACTGCCGGCGGCTGAAATGAAAGTTGAGATGCAGCCTGGAAAACGTGGCTTTAGCGACTTTTCGGCTGCGCTGCAACTGGATATTCAGCTTGATCAGTTAGTCGTTCTGGCTGATATGTTCCGGCCTGATCACGCGGCCTATTTGGAGCAGGCTGGCGGCAGTGCACGGCTGTGGGGGCGCTGGAGTGCCGGACGTCTCGAAGAGGCCCGGGTTGCGGTCGACGTTCCACAATTGACGCTTCGTCATAATGTCCAGTACGCGGTATTAAGGGATATTGAAGCCAACGGCCTGTGGCAGCGGGATGGCGATGGGGGCGAGGCGTGGTTAAGCGGCGATGCGGATAGCGTGGAGTGGGCCCAGCCCCCCGGCGGCAGCGTTGGGCCTGCCCTACCGCGCCACTGGCACGCCACGCACCAGCCAGGAGAGTGGGAAGTTCGCACCAGTGCCTTTGAGCTCGCCTCGTTAACCGCTTGGCGCGACTATGTGTTGCTACCTGAGTCCGTTACGCGGGTATTGCAGACTCTCGCCCCTCGGGGGCAAGTGGAGGGGCTACATGTTGGACAACAGGATGGCCATTGGGGGGTGGATGCCGCGCTAACGGGAGTAGAAGTCTCTCCGTGGCAGCAAGCACCCGGTGGCGGTCCGCTGGATGCCTGGGTGCAGGCGCGAGACTTCCGCGGCCGCGTGCTGTTTAGCAGTAATGGTGCAAGCACCCTCTATTTTCCCGAGTTTTTTGCCGCCCCCATGCAGCTGCGACGTGCTGAAGGGGAAGTTGAGTGGGTATATGATGGCCCCAATACCATGGTGAGTGGTAAGCGGTTAAGCGTCGACTGGGACGGCGCACAGGTAGAGGGTGGCTTTGGCTTGGTGACCGGTAATCAGCGTGGGCATTTTGGCTTAGAGCTGGACTTTAGTGACGTGGATGCTGTTGAGCGCCCGCTGGCCCAGTGGCTGCCGCTAAGTGTCATGGATGACGAGCTTCGCGAGTGGCTGCTCAATGATATTGGCGGCTATGTCAGCGAAGGCTCGCTGCAATTAAGCCAGCCACTAGGCGAAGGAGCCACTGCCGAAGACTTTACCGCGACGCTCGCGTTGGCAGTCACCCAAGGGCATTTGCCGATTGCTCCAGGCTGGCCGCGCCTTGACGATGTGGAGGGGCGTCTTAAGTGGCAAAACAGGGTGTTGGAGGCTGAAATCGATAATGCTCAGAGCCATGGCGTCACCGCTTCAGAGGGTGAGCTAGTAATGGAGGATGAGACGCTCAACCTTTCGGGTCAATTGCAGGCAGATGGGCCAGCGCTGGTGTCGTTTTTACAGGCGATGCCCGAGATTGATCTGTCACAGTTGGGTGATTTGCGGGTGTCAGGAGACGTGAATGGTGATATTGCACTATCGTTACCGTTGCAAAATCCCGAGGCGCTTCGACTGGAGATCAATGCCCGACCGCGTTTCTCGCAAGTGGTTTATCAGCCGCTCGATCTACGTCTTCAATCGGTTGAGGGGGATCTCGCCTGGCTGCAGGATGGTGAGAGTACAGGCCTCATAGGTGAAGCGAGTGGGCAGTTGCTTGGCGGCTCTATCAACGCTGATATTGATACTCAGCGCAACGGTATACAGCTTCAAGGGCGAGTCGCCACCGGGGCGCTTTTTACACTTGCGGGGTTGGATGGTGGCCGGGGGCGTATGCCGTTAGAAGGGGCGCTAGAGTGGCAGGGCAGTGTCGCCCTAACACCCACACCCACTCTGCGCTTGGAGAGTCGTTTAGTCGGCGTCACCAGCCATCTACCCGAACCCTTTGCAAAAACGCCACAGCAGGCTTGGCCCTGGACATTAACCGCCGATATGGACACAAAACGTCTCGAAAGCCGCCTCGCTGATATTGCTTCTGCACGACTGCAACAGCTTAACGGCTCGCTTGCTGGGACGTTAAATTTAGGTAGCCGGGCGGAGCGCCTGCCCGACTGGCCCTCCCAGCCTGGGGTTAGTCTCGACGCTGCCGTACCTCGAATTGACCCGCTAGCGTGGCAGCAGGCGATTGCACCGCTAATGGCAGGCGGGCCACCCAGCACGCCAGGCAATGGCACTCAAATGCCGTTGACAGTCTCGATAGCCACCCCCTGTATGATTTACCAAAGGGAGTGTTTAGGTAGTCTTAACGCCTCGGGCAATATGAACGATGGCCGGGTGGATTTGGGCCTAAGCGGTAACCTCGTCACCGGGCGCTTAAACTACGATGCTCAATCACCACAACCTTTAGATATGGCCATTGAAGCGCTGGCGCTTGATCGCTTGCTGGCTTTAGCCAATGTCGAGCATGACAGTGACGCACCGATGCCAGACTCATGGATGGAGTCGGTCGAAACGCAGCGTAAGGAGCCTGTGGCCATTCCTGCTTGGCTAGCCGACGTGCCCAATGGACGACTGCGCCTAGCCGAAATTGCCATGGGGTCGCGCCGCTTTGGTCCCTTGACCGCCTACTGGAAAACCGACGGCGAGCGCTTTTCGCTGACTCCCGTTGGCTTAACCCTGGGGCAGCTCTCGGCGCGCGGCGAGCTGCACTGGGAAGGGGATGCCGTTTCCAGCCATACCCGCGCGGACATTACGATTCAGGGCGGGGATATCGGCACCGCCCTTGAACGACTTGACCAGCCGGTGGCCATGCGTAGCCGCAGTACCGATGTGACCGCTTCTCTAGACTGGCCGGGCGCGCCTTGGCAGTTGGAGTTAAGCCGTTCGGATGGTTATATCAGTACCGATATTCGTGATGGCAGCTTTGTCACTCTGGAATCGGCACCTGCGCGTTTAATCGGCTTGCTCAATTTCGATAATATTTTACGTCGTCTCCGCTTGGATTTTTCTGACGTTACCGGCCGCGGCACGGCATTTGACCGTGTTAAGGGGACGGCTGATGTTACCGGCGGGCTGCTGACGCTACGTGGGCCATTGCAAATTGATGCCCCGGCCACCACCCTAACGCTCACCGGTAGTGTCGATCTGGTGACGCGTGAACTTGACCAGCGGCTTGGCGTCACACTACCAGTAACACAAAGTTTGCCGATTGCGGCGATTGCCGTTGGCGCGCCCATCGTGGGTGGCGCACTGTTCCTTGCCGACCAGCTGTTTGGCGACGCCCTGGATCGTGCCACGACACTCCATTATCGCGTGCGAGGCCCTTGGACTTCGCCGCAGGTTACTTTAGAAGGCCCCCAATGAGCGTATATAAAAGTGATGTAGATACGGCTGCCGACATTCTGTTGACCCCTGGAGGTCTCGATTTAGAGGCCTTGGAGACCGGGCTGGGCTACGCCATGGGCGCGGGCATTGACTACGCAGACCTCTATTTTCAGCGTACCTGGCAAGAGGGCTGGGTACTGGAAGATGGCGAAGTGAAAGAGGCCAGCTACAGTATTGACGGTGGCGTCGGCGTGCGCTCACTGGCAGGTGAAAAAACCGGCTTTGCCTACTCCAACCAAATTACGGCCGATGCGCTGATGGATACTGGCCGCACAGCGGCAGGTATTGTGCGCAGTGGTCAACGCCTACCTGGGCAGAGGGTTAGCTCTGTTTCCGCTATGTCGCGCTATGCGGGGATTGACCCCTTGGCAGGCCTTAGCGCCGAGGACAAAGTCGCCATGCTAAAGCAGGCGGATCGCGTCGCCCGTGCGGCGGATCCCTCTATCAGTCAGGTCAGTGCGTCCCTGTCTGGCACTTATGAAGTAGTCCTGGTGCGGGCTAGCGATGGCACCTTGGCGGCGGATATTCGCCCGCTGGTGCGCTTTAATGTCAGCGTTATCGCGGTAAAGAATGGCCGTCGTGAGCGGGGCAGCGCTGGCGGTGGCGGCCGTTACTCCATGGCTAAACTGCGCGATGACCAAGTTGCCGAGCAGTACGCTAAAGAGGCGGTGCGCCAAGCGCTGGTCAACCTGGAAGCCGTCGATGCCCCCGCGGGGCAAATGCCCGTGGTGCTGGCGTCGGGGTGGCCGGGGATTCTGCTCCATGAGGCCGTCGGTCACGGACTGGAAGGAGATTTTAACCGTAAGGGCAGTTCCGCATTTGCTGGCAAGATGGGCCAACGTGTTGCCGCTAAAGGCGTGACCATTGTCGATGATGCAACGCTGGCGGATTGTCGTGGCTCCATGAGCGTGGATGACGAAGGCACCCCAGGACAATATACGCCGCTTATCGAAGACGGCATTTTGACCGGCTATATGCAGGACAAGCTCAATGCCCGGCTAATGGGTATGGCGCCCACTGGCAACGCGCGACGCGAATCCTTTGCGCACTTACCCATGCCGCGTATGACCAATACGGTCATGCTAGCGGGCCAGGATGAACCTAGCGATATTATTAAGAGCGTTAAGCGCGGTATTTACGCGGTGAGCTTTGGTGGAGGGCAGGTGGATATCACCTCGGGCAAATTTGTCTTCTCCGCCAGCGAAGCCTACCTAATTGAAGATGGTAAGGTGACGGCGCCAGTGAAAGGGGCCACCTTGATTGGGAACGGGCCGGAAGCGATGCAGCGTGTCTCCATGATTGGCCACGATATGGCGCTGGATACCGGCATCGGTGTGTGTGGCAAAGAGGGGCAGGGTGTGCCAGTAGGTGTCGGCCAGCCCACCCTGAAATTGGATGAGCTGACCGTCGGCGGTACTCAGTCTTGAAGGGCGGTCTTAATGAGCCGCCTTTAAAGAGAGAGGGTTTCGCGCAGGTGTTTGAATAGCTTGCGCGAGCTGGTGGGTGGTTTGCCCTGCTCGCGTTCCCGCTGGGCGTTGCGAATCAATTGACGCAGGGTCTGGCGGTCGGCATCGGGGTGCTCCGCCATAAACAGGTCGACAGCAGGATCGCCCTCATCAATTAAGCGTTCCCGCCATTTTTCCAGGCGGTGAAACGCGTGGTCGCGCTGCTCCTGCTCTTGGTCGATGGAATCGAACACGGCTTGAATGGCGGTGAGATCCTCTTTACGGATTAACTTGCCGACATACTGCATATGGCGACGGCGACCTTCGTGGGAGCGAATGCGCGCAGTTTCCTCGATAGCACGCAGCATATCGTCAGAGAGGGGGAAACGGGCGCGTTCCGCCGGTCGCATGGCGATTAAGGTTTCCCCAAGTGCCTGTAAGGCATGCATTTCGCGTTTGAGTTGCGACTTGCTAGGGCGTTCTTCCTGCTCTTCTGTTTCTACGGGATCGGGACGTTGCTTACGCATAGTGTGACTCACAGACAAGATTCGTGGCGGGATTATACCAGCTGCGAGTACAACATTGATTCACCGAAGAGACTCTCTTGAAAGACATTCAGTTGAGAGACATTCGGTTGAAAAAGGAGGCCGTATGGCACAGGCATTTGATGCAACCGCGCAGCAGTCGCTTTTGACCGCCCGAGCCGAAGAGGCGCTAGCACTGGCGAAGCGCTTGGGCGCTGATGCTGCCGAAGTGGGTGCAAGCGTTGATCAGGGCATCGGCATTAGCGTGCGCCTTGGCGAAGTTGAAACGGTTGAGTTATCCCGCGACCAGGGCATAGCCGTCACGCTTTACGTGGGCCAGCGTAAAGGCAGCGCTTCTTCCACTGATGCCAGTAGTGCCTCGATTCAGGCCGCCGTAGAGAAAGCGCTCTCGATTGCCCGCTATACCGGTGAAGATAAGGCCGCAGGGCTGGCCGATGCCGCGCTGATGGCCACCGAGCTGCCCGATCTTAAAGTGCACTACCCCTGGGCGCTCACTACGGACGAGGCGATCGAGCTGGCGCTTGCCTGTGAGCAGGCGGGGCGTGACGTAGAAGGTATCTCCCAGTCAGATGGCGCGTCTCTTTCCAGTGGCGAAGGGGTGCGCGTTTATGCCAATAGCCACGGCTTTTTAGGTACCCAAAAGGGCAGTAGCCACTCACTTTCGTGCATGCTGATAGCTCAAGACGCCAGCGGTATGCAGCGCGACTACGACTACACTTCTGCCCGCGACCCCAAGGCGCTGCGTGACCCCGCGGAGGTAGGGCGCGAAGCCGCAGTTCGCACGCTGCGCAGGCTTGGCGCTAAACGCCCACCCACGGGCACCTTCCCGGTGCTGTTTGACCCCTCGCTGGCCAGCGGGTTAATCGGTCACCTTCTCAGTGGATTGGCTGGTGGTGCGCTCTACCGTCAGGCCTCGTTTTTGTGTGACCGGCTCGGCACACCGCTGTTTCCGGACTGGTTTAGCCTAGAAGAGCGACCGATGGAAATTGGCGCCATGGCCAGCTCGCCGTTTGATGGTGAGGGCGTGCAAACGCGTAATAATCGCTTTATCGACCAGGGACGCATTGCCAGCTATATGCTCTCTTCCTACAGTGCTCGTCGCCTTGGCATGCATACCACTGGCAATGCCGGAGGAGCGCGTAATGTGCGTTTGGCGGCGCCACTGCAATCACGCGAAAGTCTGCTGCAGGAGATGGGGCGGGGGATTTGGGTGACGGAACTGATGGGGCAGGGCGTCAACGGCGTCACCGGCGATTACTCCCGGGGGGCCGCAGGCTTTTGGATCGAAAACGGGAAGGTGCAGTACCCCGTTGAAGAGTTCACCATTGCCGGTAACCTGGAGCGGATGTTCACTGGCCTCGTCGGCATTGGTGATGACACCGATACCCGCGGCAGTGTTCACACGGGTAGCTGGTTGATTGATGCCATGACCGTGGCGGGGGACTAGCAAGCACAAGCTATACGGCTACTGATCCTCCTCAAAGCGGGCGTCGAACAGCGCTTGAATCGCTTCAAGCGCCTGTTCGGCATCATCGCCTTCGGCATTGATCTTCAGCTCTGTACCGCAAGGGGCTGCCAGCATCAGCAACGACATGATGTTGGCGGCGTCAGCGACCTGATTCTGCTTGTAAACATGTATTTTAGCCGAAAACTGTTGACCGCATTTGACCAGTTTTGTCGCCGCGCGAGCGTGTAGCCCGCGTTGATTGGTGAGTGTGAGTGTTCGTTCTGGCACCCTGGTTCCTTTTCGCCGAGTGGTGTCATTAATGGATAGACGCGTTTAAGAGGTCTCTGGTCGCTCGTTAGTTGGAGCAGAGCTGACGAGGGTGGCGGCTGACTGCTTGCTTAAGGTGTAGTGTAACCCCAGCTCGCGGTGGCGCAGTTGTACTTCGCCCATGCAGGGAGCCAACTTTTCCGCTAACTTCTCGACCATGTAAACCGAACGGTGTTGGCCACCGGTGCAGCCAATCGCGATGGTCATGTAGCTACGCTGGCTATTTTGGTAAGCGGGTAGCCAACGCTCCAGCCAGCCCAGAATGTCATTGCTCATGGCGTCAACGATCGGGTAGCTGCTTAGAAAAGCCACAATGTCAGCGTCGCGACCTGTGAACTGGCGCAGCGTCGGATCCCAATAAGGGTTCGGCAGGCAGCGCACATCGAAAACCAAGTCAGCGTCTAACGGCACGCCGCGTTTGTAACCAAACGACTCGAGTGTCAGCGTAAGCTTATCGCTCCGCTGATGCGCGACCTGGTCGGTAATGCGACGGCGTAAATCGTGCACCGATAAACGAGATGTATCGATCAACAGATCGGCCAGATCGCGAATATCCTCCAGCGTCTCCTCTTCTTTGTTGATCGCCTCTTCCAGCGTCATCTCACTATCCCGGGTCAGCGGATGGCGTCGCCGAGTAGCGGAGTAGCGCTCGAGCAGTATGCGCGCATCGGTGGTCAGGTAGATAACCTGGAAGTCGATTTTACGCTGGCGTAGCTCTTCCAACAAAGCGGGCAGGCGCTCTAGCGCGCCTGGCAAATTACGGGCATCAATGCTGACCGCCAAATGGGTGCGGTCACCCTGGTCGCGTATTTCGTCCACCAGCGATCCCAGCAACATAGCGGGAAGGTTATCAATCGCGTAGTAGCCAAGATCTTCCAGCGCCTGCAGAGCGATGGATTTACCTGACCCGGAGCGGCCGCTAATGATCACCAGTTGCATAGAGTCTCTCTGCCTTGGCCATGCTGCATTTGAAGGGGGCGAGCCAAAAATAAACCTGCCGCGATGAGCCTCAAGCAGACTTTAAGATCGATTAGGCTGCTGATTGCTCACGAATTTTGGCGGTGATGAGCTCAAGAAGTTCACGTTGACTGGCCGTTTTACGCAGTTGCTGGCGTGTGTCCGCATCATTCATGATGGTGGCTACTTGGCCAAGCAGTGAGAGGTGCGTGTCATCTGCTTCTTCGGGCACCAGCAGAACAAACACCAGGTCTACCGGGTCGCCGTCGATAGCGTCGAAATCAATCGCTTCTGACAGTTTTAAAAAGCCAGCGATAGGGGCTGTGCAGTGGGGGCTACGCGCATGGGGGATAGCCACACCGTTACCAATACCCGTACTGCCCAAGCGCTCACGGCCGATTAAACGGCTAAACACTTCTTGGCTGTCCAGGCTGGGAATATTTTGGGCAATAAAGGTGCTGTAAAACTCCAGCACCCTTTTTTTGCTGCCCCCGGGTACGTCAAACAGAACGCGTTCCGGGGGGAGTATGGTTTCCAACGTCATTGAATTAACGCACGCCTGCGCCTTGGGCGCGAGCTTGTGCTTTTTCCTTATGTTTAACGAGTTGACGGTCGATTTTGTCCGCTAGGGCATCGATAGCGGCGTACATATCACTGTCCATGGCTTCCGCATGTAAATCCGCGCCTGCGGCGTGCAGCGTACAGGCGGCCTGCTGGCGCTCTTTCTCCACTGATAAGGTGACTTGCACCGTGGTTATATTGTCGTAGTGGCGCTCTACACGCTCAAGTTTTTCGTTGACATAGTCACGCAAGGCGTCAGTCAGTTCTACGTGATGACCAGTGATATTAACTTGCATTGACGTACTCCTTATCCATCGGACTGTACTTCGATTGTAACCCTTTTTGCCGCGTTGCAAAGCCCTTGTCGAGAGTTTCCCTTAAACGGCATCAGGGTCTAGCGTAAACGGCGCCGTTCGCTGGAGGAGGGGATGCCCATGGCTTCGCGGTATTTAGCCACCGTGCGACGCGCTACCTGCACCCCCCCTTCGCCTAATAGCGTGACTAAGCGGCTGTCAGAAAGCGGTTTGCCAGGGGGCTCCTCTTGAATGAGTTTTTTGAGCCGCGCGCGGATGGCGGTACTGGAGTGGCTGTCGCCATCCTGGCTGCTCACTTGGCTGGAGAAAAAGTACTTGAGCTCAAATACACCGCGTGGGGTATGAATATATTTCTGCGTCGTTACCCGTGAGATAGTCGATTCGTGCATCTCAACGGCTTCAGCGATATCTGCCAGTATCAGCGGCTTCATGGCCTCTTCGCCGTGCTCTAAAAAGCCAATCTGACGGGTGATGATTTCACGACCCACCCGCAGCAGCGTATCGTTACGGCTGGAGAGACTCTTGATCAGCCAGCGCGCTTCCTGGAGGTGCTCTTTGAGAAACTGGTTGTCATCGCTTTTGTCCGCACGCTTAATCAGGCTGGCGTAGTCGGGCTGAATACGCAGCCGTGGTAGGGCCTCAGGGTTGAGCTCCAAATGCCAGCCTTCGTTATCGTGGCGGACGACTAGGTCGGGGGTCACATAGCTGTCGTCGGTGTCGCCGTAGGCGCTGCCTGGGCGAGGATCCAGGCTGCGAATCAGTAGAATGACATCGGCCAACTGTTCGTCGTCGAGCCCTAGGCGGCGTTTCAGCAGGCGCATGTCATCCTTGCCGAGCGCTTCAAGAAACTGACGCACTAGGCGGCGGGCGGGTACCAGCAGCGGCGTATCGTCGGGAAGAGCGGCAAGCTGCAGCATTAGGCATTCACGCAAGTCGCGGGCAAATATGCCGGTTGGCTCAAACTGCTGCAGCTTAAGCAGTGTGGTTTCCACTTCCCGCTGACTAAGCCCATCAATACCCTGGGCTCGTAGGCCTTCACGGATATCGTTAAGTGGCTGAGTCAGGTAGCCGTTTGCATCTAGTGCGTCGATTAGGCTCTCCGCGACAAGCTGCTCGCGGGCGCTGAAGTCGGTCATGGCAAGTTGCCACAGCAGGTGCCCATGTAGGCTCTGTCCGGCCGCTTGGCGTTCAAAATCGGGGCCTTCGCTGCTGCTACCTCCCTGGCTACCCATATCTTGATAGGTATCGGACCAGTCGCTATCTACCGAGAGCTCCGTAGGGATGCTCTCTGACCACTCTTCTTCCTTAGGCTCGCTGACAGCCTGCTCACTAAATTCATCCTCCTGCTCCAGCATGGGATTGGCATCTAGAGCCTGCTGAATTTCTTGACGAAGATCCAGCGTCGAGAGTTGCAACAGCGCAATCGCTTGTTGCAACTGGGGCGTCATGGTCAGCTGTGTGCCGATACGCAGTTGGAGAGAAGCTTTCATGACCATCTGAGAACCACTCGTTAATCAGAAGGCTCCACACTAGTGCGAGTGAGTGCCTGGTGCAAGTGCAATAAGCATGCCATTGGTAGTAAAGTTGTTGCAGAGCGCTATTTACAGAGCCAAAAAATAGGTTTATGGGCAGGTGGTGATTGTAGGCACAGTTGATTAGTTTAAAGGCGAAAATCAGCACCCAGATATACGTCTCTGACCTTCTGATTATCGAGAATGGCACTTGGTGAGCCGCTGGCAATGATTTGCCCATCACCGACGATATACGCAATATCGCAAATATCCAGGGTTTCACGCACGTTGTGGTCGGTGATCAGTACACCGATATGGCGCTGCTTCAACGCACGGATGATGGTTTTAATCTCGCCTACCGAAATGGGGTCTACGCCCGCAAAGGGCTCATCCAGTAAAATAAAAGCGGGTTCGGTGGCGAGCGAGCGGGCTATTTCGACTCGCCTGCGCTCACCGCCTGAAAGGCTCATGCCTAGATTGTCGCGAATATGAGTGATATGAAAGTCTTCGAGCAGCGCTTCCAGGCGCTGCTCCCGCTCGCTGCGATTAAGCTCTTTGCGGGTTTCGAGGATTGCCATAATATTATCGGCAACCGAAAGTTTGCGGAAAATAGACGCCTCTTGAGGGAGGTAGCCGATGCCCGCCGCGGCGCGTTCGTGCATGGGGGCGCGGGTTAAGTCCACATCATCGATGCCTACTTTGCCAGCATCGGATTTTACCAGCCCGACAATCATATAGAACGAGGTGGTTTTGCCTGCACCATTCGGGCCAAGTAGGCCCACAACGCTGCCTTGGCAGATCTCTAGGTTAATATCTTTAACCACCCGACGCCGTTTGTAGCTTTTAGCCAGGTGGTGGGCATAAAGGGTTTTGATCGGCGCAGTGTCAGCAGTGGCCACAGCTTGGCTCCCTATTGTTCAGGCTGAAGGGTCATTCGAATGCGCTGGGGCTCGCTGCCGTCAACGTCAGAGCGTGCTTGAATCACTTCACGGTCAATAAAATACTCAAGACGCCCGCCGGTAAATTTATCCTCTTGTTGGGTCAATTCGGCTTGGTCAATCAACTCGACGCGGCGTTCCGCAACGTGATAAATGATCCGCCGTGCCCAACCCTCGGTGGGGCCGTCCTGGCCTTCACCCTGATGGCGCAGATAGGCGCGCTCACCGGTGGCTGTTGCTGTTGAGAGCTCACCAGCCTCGTTACGTTTGATCTCTACCCGCTCGCCCTGCAGCTGCATTTCGCCCTGGCGAATGTCCACGTCTCCACTATAAACGGCGGTACCCGCCCGTTGGTCGAGATCCAAGCGGTCGGCCTCTACTTCAATAGGCGCCTGCTGTGAGGTTTGGGCCAGCGCTGTTAGCGGCATCGCGAGCGCAAAAAGGGCGGTGTAAACAAGTGCTTTCATGGCGACTCCTCTCTAGATTGCTTGGCCGGGGGGTGTGTACCGCGTACATTATCCGTTAGGCGAACCCGGCTATCGTTAAGCCACACGTCCATACGTGAAGCACTCATTTGCTGGGGCGGTTGCTGCAGCATGACCGGTGTATCACTCCAGGCATGCTGAGTTACCCCATCATAATGCAATAGCTCGGTATCTAGCTGCCAACCTTCATCGGGTGCTATCAAACGTGCCGAGCCTGACAGCAGCAGCGACTGGGTGGCGGTATTGAGCGTGCCTACATCCGCGCTAGCCAGCCATTGACGATCCTCATTGTCGTAAAGCAGCGCTTCGGGCTCTTCTGTCCAGGTTTCGCTTTGCTGAGGCGTATGGATAAGGCGCGGGGTTTTCAGCGACTGCAGGACGTTGCCATTATCACCAAATAGAGTGATTTCAGCATTTTCCAATACGTGGCCTGGCTCTTGAGCCTGCGCTTCTGGATCGATGCTGGTGTCTTGCGGCCCGCGGGGGTCAAGCCATACCAGTAGAGCCCCCAGCGCTATGACCAGCCCAGCTAACCAGATATGCACTTTAAAGCGCTTAATCATTTACGTGCGGCCGTGGAGGTAGGTGTCAAGCACCGCGCCCCAGTGCCCTTGGGATTCAAGCAGCGTATCGCAGATTTCGCGCACTGCACCGTGGCCACCCAGACGCTCGGTGATCCAGTCGGCGTGAGTATGCATATAATCCGGTGCATTAGGGACGGTAATACCGACACCGCAACGCTTAATGGCCGCTAGGTCGGGTAGATCGTCACCACAATAGGCCACCTGCTCCAGCTCGATATCGAGGCGCTGGCAAAGCCCGCGCAGGGTCGCCAGTTTGTCCTCACAGCCTTGATGGACATGGTCGATGCCCAAGGCAGCAGCGCGTTGACTTACCATAGGTGAATCACGACCGGTAACCAGCGCTACATGCACGCCAACGCGTTTGAGTAGTTTTAGCCCATGACCATCCTGGGTATGGAATGCCTTGATTTCGATTCCATCGGCCTGAAAGTAGAGACGGCCATCAGTGAGTACGCCGTCAACATCCAGCGCCAAAAGGCGTACACGGCGGAGACGATCAAGTAGCGCAGCAGGTAGGGACATAGAGCCTCCATATCAGTAAATTCGTAAAGCCAGGCGGAGTAAAACGCCGGTAGATTAAATAACGCCGCTGGCGAGCAGGTCATGCATATGTAGAGCCCCAATAGGGCGCTGTTGTTCATCGACCACCGCGAGCGCGGTAATACGGCTCTCCTCCATGATGCGTACCGCTTCGGCTGCCAGGATGTCTGGGCCGATGCGTTTACCTGGCCGGGTCATAACGTCGTCAACGCGCACATCGCGCAGATTATGGAACTGATCCAGCGTGCGTCGCAGGTCGCCATCGGTGTAGACCCCGGCGAGGCGCCCATCGCTATCCACCACGCAGGTAAAGCCAAGCCCCTGCCGGGTGATCTCCAGTAACGCATCGCGTAATGGGCTTCCCAGTGCGACCTGGGGTAGTCGCGCACCGTCGTGCATTAGATCCCTAACGCGCAGTAACAGGCGCTTACCTAAGCTACCGCCAGGGTGGGAAAGAGCGAAATCTTCAGCGGTAAAGCCGCGTGCTTCCAGTAATGCAACCGCCAGTGCATCGCCCAGGGCGAGAGCAGCGGTGGTGGAGCTGGTGGGAGCCAGGTCGAGCGGGCACGCTTCACGCTCAACGCCACTATTGAGATGGGCGTCAGCGTGTTTGGCAAGCGTGGAGTGGGGGCGCCCGGTCATGCTCACCAGTGGTGTGCCCAAGCGTTTGAGCAGCGGCAGTAGAGCAGTGACTTCGGCGGTTTCACCTGAATTAGACAGTGCTAGCACTACATCTGCGCGGGTGATCATGCCCAGGTCGCCGTGGCTGGCTTCGCCGGGGTGAACAAAAAAGGCCGGTGTGCCCGTGCTGGCCAGTGTTGCTGCCAGCTTGCCTGCAATATGCCCCGACTTGCCCATGCCCGTCACCACCACGCGGCCTTGGCAGGCGAGGATCAGCTCGCAGGCGCGGTCAAAGCTTTCGTCCAGTTTAGCCTGGAGGCCCCCGATCGCTGCCTGCTCAATTTGCAGCGTACGCAGTGCGCTTTCGCGTAGTAGGCTGGATGAAGCAAGAGGCTGGCGCATAGCGTTTTCTCTTAACAATTGAAAATGAACAAAGTGGTAACCGCCAAGAATAACATCTCGATACCCCTAATAGGCAGTAATTGAGGTCGTTACTCAAGCCGACTGCTGTTGACGTGCTATATAAGGAGCGGCCATTCGCACCGTAACGTCTTGTAGCGTTATAGTACGATGTTCGATAATGTTTTAGAAACACTGTTTTCTAACTGCGGTGGCAGCAAGTAGGGTATGCTATCTAGCCTTTGCTACGCCTCGTTAAGAGTCAACTGATCCATGACAGATGCACCCTTTATAGAAATTGAAGAGCTCTATTTCACTCGTGGCGATCACGAAATTTTCCGTGGTGTGAATATGACCATACCGCGGGGTAAAGTGACCGCGATCATGGGGCCGAGCGGTACCGGTAAAACCACGCTGCTAAAGCTGATCGGCGGGCAACTGACGCCGGAGAGTGGGCGAATACTGATTGACGGGCAGGATGTGCATAAGCTTTCGCGGAAGGCGCTGTTCACGCTACGCAAGCGGATGGGCATGCTGTTTCAGAGTGGTGCGCTGTTTTCCGATCTGGATGTGTTTGAGAACGTTGCTTTTCCGCTGAGGGTGCATACGGATTTGCCCAATACCATGGTGCGCGACCTGGTATTGCTCAAACTGCAGTCAGTCGGCTTGCGCGGTGCGCGACACTTAACACCGGCTGAGCTGTCCGGGGGTATGGCGCGCCGGGTGGCGTTGGCCCGTGCGGTAGCGCTGGATCCGGAGCTGATTCTGTACGACGAGCCGTTCGTAGGCCAGGATCCTATCTCCATGGGTGTATTGGTGCAGTTGATTAAGCGTCTTAATCAAGCGCTGCAGCTCACCTCTGTGGTGGTCTCTCATGATATCAAGGAAACCTTGAGCATTGCCGACTACCTCTACCTGATTGCTGATGGTCAAGTGGTGGCTCATGGCACCCCGCAAACGTTGGATACCAATGAAGATCCGCGGGTTAGTCAGTTTATCCATGGTGAGCCCGATGGCCCGGTGCCATTCCACTACCCCGCCGAGGCGTTTTATCGCGATATTCTGGGTGACCCCCCGATGAGACAGAGAGGTTAGGTGGCAACGTTAGCGTCAATGCACACATGCAGGGTAAATAAAGGGCAGGGTTAATGCAGTCAAAATTCTCTAGCAGCGCCGCGCGTATCACCCGGCTGGGGCGCCGGGGGTGCGACTTAATGGAAGCATTGGGTCGAGCGGGTGTGTTTCTATTTCAGTCAGCGGTGGGGGTGCCTTCCCGAGAAGGTTGGCGATTATGGTTACACCAGATGCACTTTGTTGGCGTGCTTTCGTTAGCTATTGTGCTGGTGTCTGGACTGTTTATCGGCATGGTGCTAGCGCTACAGGGCTACACCATTCTGGTCGATTTCGGCGCTGAGCAGGCGCTGGGTCAAATGGTGGCGCTTTCGCTATTGCGCGAGCTGGCGCCAGTGGTGGCGGCACTGCTGTTTGCTGGTCGGGCGGGCTCTGCGCTTACCGCCGAGATCGGTTTAATGAAAGCGACCGAGCAGCTCACCAGCATGGAGATGATCGGCGTTGATCCGCTGCGTCGTGTGGTAGCCCCGCGCTTATGGGCAGGCTTTGTGTCGCTGCCTATTCTGACGGTGGGGTTTAGCGTGGTGGGTATCTGGGGGGGATACCTGGTGGGGGTTGAGTGGCTAGGCGTTTTTGAGGGTTCCTACTGGAGCAACATGCAGGCCAGCGTGGCCTTTGTTGATGATATTGGTAACGGCATGATCAAAAGCGCTGTATTTGCCCTGGTGGTGACCTGGATTGCAGTGTTTCAGGGGTTTGATTTGGTGCCGACTTCTGAAGGTATCTCGCGTGCTACGACACGCACAGTAGTGTATTCGTCCCTGGCAGTTTTGGGGCTTGATTTTGTATTGACCGCCATCATGTTTGGCGGCCTTTAATGGCTGGAGCAGTTTCATGAAACGCAGTAAAACCATGGAGTTCGGTGTTGGCCTGTTTATGGTGGCAGGTATCCTGGGGCTCGTGTTCCTCGGCTTACGTGTTAGTGGACTGACGTTCTCTGCGCCCTCGCAGTCATTTCAGCTAGAGGCCAACTTTGCCAATATTGGCAGCTTAAAGCCCCGCGCCAGGGTCACTATGGCTGGCGTGACGGTGGGGCGGGTGGAAGCAATCGAGCTGGATACCGAGTGGTTTGATGCGCGGGTTGTGCTAAGTCTGAACAGCGAGCTTGAAGGTCAGCTTTCCAAAGACTCGATCGCCTCTATCCTGACGGCAGGCCTGTTGGGTGAGCAGTACATTGGTCTTAGTGTGGGCGGCGACCCTGAGATGTTGGAAGATGGCGACACCATTCGCGACACCCAGTCGGCGCTGGTGCTGGAAGAACTTATCCAGCAATTTGTGTCCAATATGGCGAGTAACTAGTGTTTTAAATGGTAGGCACGAATCCAGTGTGATAATGGGCCCAGTGCAATAACGGGTAGGGAGATAATGGTGATGAATGGAGTGAGCTTGATGTTGGGTCGTTGGCTCTTGGTGGTAAGCATGGTGGCAGCGTTTATGGTGCCACTGCAGTCTCAGGCGCAGTCGCAGACGCCAGAAGCGATGATTCGCGAGAACGTCGAGTCGCTGATGGCAGATCTACAGGGGCGTCAGGATTATTATGCCAATAACCTTAACGAGCTCGAGGCGTTAGTGGATAGTAACCTCGATCAAGTAGCAGATTTTCGCTATATCGGTGCCAGCGTGATGGGCAACTATTTCCGCAACGCTTCTCCGGAGCAGCGCCGTCGTTTTGTGGATGTGTTTCGGCAAACGCTGATTGATACCTACGCCCGCGGCTTAGTGACGTTTGATTATGAAGAATTACGAGTGCTGGACTCCCAGCAGGCTCAGCGCTACGACGACCAGGCCAGTGTGGCTATGGAAGTAGTGGCCAGCAATGGCCAAGTGTACCCCGTAAGCTATAGCCTGAGGCTCTCCGACGGCGAGTGGCGGGTAGTGAATGTGATCGTTAACGGCATTAATTTGGGCCTGACGTTCCGCAATCAGTTTGATCAAGCCATGCGTGAAAACAGCCGTGACTATGATGCGGTTATTGACGGCTGGTCGCCTGAAGTGGGCGTTGAGGAGCTTGAGCAGGGAGGCGATGCGTGACAGCGCTGTTTTCACGCCCCGGCGTCACGGTGAGTGAAGAAAACGCCACCCTGCTTGTGGCCGGCGATGTGGAAGTCACCCTGGCGGCCGACTTGGCCGCCAGTGGTGTTAAATGGCTCAAGCAAACCGAACTAACCACGATCAGTTTAGATTTTAGTCGCGTTGAAAAAGCCAGCAGTGTTGCTATTAGCGTGCTATTTGAATGGCTGCGCATTTGTCGGCAGCGCGGTATTCAGGTTCAATCCATTCTTTTGTCAGCGCCGCTACACCGGCTTGCCTCCCTGGCTGAGTTGGATGCTTTGATTGAGCAACCAGCCACTACTCTGGCCGTTTAACGCTGCGGCATCGCCAAGCGCACTGCTTTTCTTTATTATGTCGACCCAATTACGTTCATTAATAACGATGACCCCAAAGGAGTTCTCTGCGTCATGCAACCCAATGAGGTAAAAGCACTGCTTGAATCCCGTATCGACGGATGTCAGTTCCATATCCAGGGTGAAGGCTGTAACTTTCAGGTGATTGCGGTTGGCGATGCCTTTGAAGGTCTCTCTCCGGTCAAACGTCAGCAGCTTGTTTACGCTGCGCTGAGCGATGAGATCGCCTCGGGTGCCCTCCACGCGATTAGCATCAAAACGTTTACTCCGGCGCAGTGGCAAACTGCACCGGAAAACGTTCAATAACGGTCGCCCCATGGATAAGTTAATCATTACCGGCAACGGATCGGTAGACGGTGAAGTGTGGGTGAGCGGTGCCAAAAATGCGGCGTTGCCTATTCTGTGTGCCAGCCTGTTGGCCGATGGCCCCGTGGTGATTGGTAATTTGCCGCACCTGCAGGATATTACCACCACGCTAGAACTGCTTGGCCGCATGGGCGTTGAGCCGGTGATGGGCGAGAAGCTGAGTATTCAGTTGGATGGATCCCAGGTTACCCAGTGCCACGCGCCCTATGAGCTGGTTAAAAAAATGCGTGCCTCCATCCTGGTGCTGGGCCCGCTGCTTGCCCACTTCGGTAAAGCCGATGTGTCGCTGCCCGGCGGTTGCGCCATTGGCTCGCGCCCTGTGGACCTACACATCCGTGGTTTGGAAGCTATGGGGGCGGAGATTCGCGTGGAGGCTGGCTATATCCGCGCGCGGGTCGATGGTCGACTAAAAGGGACGACTATCTACTTTGATACCGTGACAGTGACCGGAACTGAAAACCTGCTAATGGCGGCCACCTTGGCCGATGGCAAAACCGTTCTGGAAAACGCGGCCCGCGAGCCTGAAATTGTCGACTTGGCCGAGTGCTTGATCAAAATGGGCGCTAACATCAGCGGCCATGGCACCGACACTATCACCATCGAAGGTGTCGAGAAGCTGCACGGCTGCGAACACGATGTCATGCCTGACCGTATCGAGACGGGCACTTTTCTGGTTGCCGCGGCGATGACCGGTGGGCGGGTGAAGGTTAAGCGTACCCGCGCCGACATCCTGGATGCCGTTATTGCCAAGCTGGAAGAGGCGGGTGCCGAAGTCACCAGTGGCGATGACTGGATTGCCCTGGACATGCACGGTAAACGCCCTAAGGCGGTCAATATTCGCACCGCGCCCTATCCGGCGTTTCCTACCGATATGCAGGCGCAGTTCGTGGCCATGAATGCCGTGGCGGTGGGGCACTCTCGGGTGGTCGAGACCATTTTCGAAAACCGCTTTATGCACGTTCAAGAGCTCAACCGCATGGGCGCCAATATCGTGCTGGAGGGTAATACCGCCTTGATCGAGGGGGTCGAGAAGCTTTCCGGTGCGCCGGTAATGGCCACCGACCTGCGCGCGTCTGCTTCGCTGGTGATTGCGGCCATGATGGCCGAGGGCGAAACCCTGGTGGATCGTATCTATCACATTGACCGTGGCTACGAGTGTATCGAAGAGAAACTGCAGCTGCTGGGTGCGCGTATTCGCCGTATACCCGGCTAAGTTATGCTATGAATCCCTGCATTCGAATAACGACGGGCCAACGATGAGTAAGCAACTGATTTTAGCCCTCTCAAAGGGCCGTATTCTGGAAGAGACACTGCCGCTGCTAGCCGATGCGGGGATTTCGCCTGCCGAGGATCTAAGTAAAAGTCGCAAGCTGCTATTTGACACCAATTTGCCTGACGTGAAATTGGTGATTATCCGTGCCACCGACGTTCCCACCTACGTTCAGCTGGGGGCGGCCGATGTCGGTATCGCAGGTAAAGATGTGCTGCTTGAGCACGGTGCCGAAGGGCTTTATGAGCCGCTGGATTTGGAGATTGCCCGCTGCAAGTTGATGACCGCGGGCGTGACCGGCGAGCTGCCGGCCCGCGCCCGGCGTCGGGTGGCGACGAAATTTGTTAACGTGGCGCGACGCTATTACGCCGAGCAGGGCATCCAGGCCGAGGTAATCAAGCTCTATGGTGCTATGGAGCTGGCGCCGTTAATGAACCTGGCCGATGAGATTGTCGATATCGTCGATACCGGCAATACCCTGCGGGCAAATGGCATGGAGCCGCGTGAGCTTATTGCCCATATCAGCACCCGGCTGGTGGTGAATAAAGCCGCCATGACCATGAAGCATGAGCGCATTAAGCCGCTACTCGACCGCTTGGACAGTGCGGTCAAAAAGCGTCAGACCCAGCTTGCCGAATGATGTGAGGTGACCCATGAGTGAACGCCAACAGACGACTGCTACGATTTCACGCCTATCGACAAGCGATGCTGCCTTTCACCACCGGCTTGATGAGTTGTTGGATTGGGAGGGGGTGTCTGATAAAGCAGTACAAGCGCGGGTAGAAGAGATTCTTGCCAGCGTAAAGCAGCACGGCGATGCGGCGGTCGTGGAAGCCACTAATCGCTTTGACCGGCTTTCTGTTACTTCCATGGGCGAACTGACGTTAACGCCCGAACAGTTGGAGAGAGCCTTTAATAACTTGCCTGCTCAGCAGCGCGAGGCACTCTCCAGTGCCGCCGAGCGGATTAAGCGCTACCACGAGCGTCAAAAGCCTAATTCCTGGCAATATGAAGAGGCGGACGGCACGGTGCTGGGGCAGAAAGTCACCCCGCTGGATCGCGCCGGTATTTATGTTCCGGGGGGTAAAGCGGCTTACCCCTCCTCGGTGTTAATGAATGCAATCCCTGCCCATGTGGCCGGTGTGCGCGAAATCGTTATGGTCGTGCCTACGCCGGACGGCGTGCTCAATGAGCTGGTGTTGGCTGCAGCTCATTTGGCGGGTGTCGACTATGTGTTCACGATTGGCGGCGCCCAGGCGGTCGCAGCGCTTGCTTACGGCACTGAAAGTGTACCCCGGGTCGATAAAATTGTCGGTCCTGGCAATATTTATGTGGCCACGGCTAAGCGTGCGGTATTTGGTCAGGTGGGCATTGATATGATTGCCGGGCCTTCGGAAATTATGGTGGTTTCCGATGGGTTGACCGACCCCGATTGGCTGGCGATGGATCTATTCTCTCAGGCCGAGCATGACGAAGATGCCCAGGCGATCCTGGTAAGCTGGGATGCTGAGCACTTAGATGCCATCGAGGCGGCGATTGAAAAGCTGCTGCCGAGCTTGGAGCGTGAAGCGATTGTGCGTGAATCTCTGCGCCGACGTGGCGCCTTGGTGCTCTGTCAGGACGCCCAAGAAGCCATTACGCTGATTAACCGGATTGCTCCTGAACACCTGGAGCTCTCCGTCGCCGCCCCCGATACATGGTTAGACGATATTCGCCATGCCGGGGCCATCTTCATGGGGCGTTACACCGCCGAGGCGCTGGGTGATTACTGTGCTGGGCCGAATCACGTGCTGCCTACCTCTGGCACGGCGCGCTTCTCTTCGCCGCTGGGCGTTTACGACTTCCAGAAGCGCTCTTCGATTATTCACTGCTCCGCAGACGGCGCTTCAGAGCTGGGTAAAATCGCCTCGGTATTGGCACGGGGGGAGTCACTAACGGCTCACGCCCGTTCAGCGGAGTACCGGATCCGCGGCTGATACAGCGATACTGATACATACAGGGCCACTCCAGCGTGCTCATATTGCAAACTATGAGTCGCGCTGGCCGGGGGTCTCTTGATTGATAGGGATGGTCGGTAGCGGGCGTTCTCCCACTTCCAGCGTCATTTCCATCCGCTCACCACTGCGCACAATGGTTAGCGGTAGTGACGTGCCGGGCGGGATTGAGGCAATTTCGCTCATCGTCGAACGGGCATCCAAAATCGGCTGACCATCGACGGCAAGGAGTACGTCTCCGGGTTCCAGGCCTGCTTTTGCGGCGGGGCCGCCGCTGACTACGCCGGCGACGATCACCCCTTGTGGTGTCTGCAGCCCAAAAGAAGCCGCCAGTTCACGTGATAGCGCCTGCGCTTCAATACCCAGCCAGCCACGAATGACGCGCCCTTGAGTGACCAGCTCATCCAGAATGCTGTGAGCAAGGTTGGCGGGAATGGCAAAGCCAATGCCCTGGGAGCCGCCGGAGCGCGAGAAAATCGCCGTATTGATTCCCACCATGGCGCCTTCGGGGTTGACCAGTGCGCCACCTGAATTGCCTGGATTGATGGCGGCATCAGTTTGAATAAAGTCTTCGTAGGCGTTTAACCCTAAATGATTTCGCCCGGTGGCACTAATGATGCCCATGGTGACCGTCTGGCCGACGCCAAAAGGGTTGCCAATCGCGAGCGCTACATCGCCTACAGCTACGTCGGCTGAGTCTGTCAGTTCAATAACCGGCAAGTCGTCCAGGTTGATTCTCAGGACGGCCAAATCGCTTTCAGGGTCTGTGCCGATCACCTCTGCAATGGTTTCGCGTCCGTCACGTAGGGCGACCTGGATTTCATCAGCGCCGTTGATGACGTGGTGATTGGTCAGTACGTAGCCGTCCTCGCTGACAATAACGCCAGAGCCCAGGCTTGAGAGCATGCGTTGATGGGTTGTAGCGTCATCTCCCTGGCTATCAAAAAATTGCTGAAAAAATGGATCTGACATCAGTGGGTGCTGGTCGCGCTCAACGATGCGGGATGAGTAAATATTTACCACCGCCGGCGCGGCTTGCTCCACTGCCTGAGCATAGCTGACGGGGCCTTTGTTCCGGGAAAGCGGCGCTGCCTGATGAATTTCAGGCGCAGGGCGGTTAGGGTTGGGCTCTACCACTGCTGGCGTCGTCGAGATGACCGGCGCGGCGACTTGGGGGGCTTGAGGCGACGAGTCACGAAACGGGTTGGGCAGCTGCTCGGGGAGTGCGAAGAGAATCACCACCGCGAGCAGCACGCCAGTGATAACAGGCCATAAATAAGGCAGCACGTAGCGTCGCATGCGATCAATTCCTTAACGGGTCGGTCTCACTGTTCGCGATAAAAAGCAGCGAGTTTTACAATGGTTTTATGGTAACACTTTCTTAGCAAGTACCTCACGGGTGCAGTTCAATCAATCAAGGGTGCAATATGATTCATCGTGACCAATTAGTGGCAGCCTGTGACCATCAGTTGCGTGCGACAGAGTTTAAAGATTTTACCATTAATGGTTTACAGGTAGCGGGTAGCGAGCAGGTTAAGCGCGTCATGACAGGCGTTACTGCCTGTCAGGCACTACTGGATGAAGCCGTTGCCTGGCAGGCTGATATGGTGCTGGTGCATCACGGCTACTTTTGGAAAAACGAGCCCGTGGCGATTACCGGCATGAAGCAGAGGCGGATTAAAACCCTGCTGGAAAATGGAATCAGCCTGCTAGCCTATCATCTGCCTCTGGATGCTCATGCTGAGATGGGAAACAACGCGGAACTGGCCAGACGTCTTGGCTGGAAGGTAGAGGGGTGTATTGATGGCGAATTGGGGGAGGGGCTGCTGTGGTCAGGGCGTTTGCCGCAGCCGCATTCGATCAATGAGCTGGGGGCGCAAATAGCGCAAACCTTGCAGCGTGAACCTTTGGTTATTGAAGCCCCGCAGGTAGGCGCTATTGAGCGCATCGCCTGGTGCACCGGTGGTGCGCAGGACATGATCACTGACGCCTTTGATGCTGGTGCGCAGGTTTTTGTTTCAGGTGAAATATCCGAAAGGACGACTCACTTGGCGCGAGAAATGGGGATTCACTATATCGCCGCAGGGCATCATGCCACCGAGCGCTATGGGGTTCAGGCGCTGGGCGAGTGGCTAAGTGATGAGTACGGCGTTGAGCACCGCTTTGTGGATATTGATAACCCGGCATAACGCTGTCAGTACCCTGAAAGGCAGCTAGCGTATGCCGGGGGCAGTCATATGTCGTTTAGTAGCGTGGAGGCTGGGGCGCTGTTGCCTCTTTGCCCTTCAAGCCAAAGTCTTCCGACAGCGTGCCGCCTTTGCCATCCGCGTAGTCGCGGGGCATGGCAGGGGTGCTGGCGTCCGTCGCTGTCTGCTGCTCTCGCGTTGAATCGATGCCCGACAGATCAAGGCTAGGCTGAATAGCAGCGTCGCGAATATCCCACTCCGCGGCGTCCTCTTTGAGCTGAAGCTCTAGCTGGTTAGCTTCATCGCGGATATTGCTTAGACGTTGATAAATACCCGTTAAATGACTGCCAACGCTGCTCTTCATCTCGGCAATCTGGTGTTCGCGTTCGAGCAGCTTTTGGCGCATGGAAGCAGCCTCGCGCTGACCTTTGCTTAAGAGGCGAAAAGCGACCGCCCCAACGATCAGGCCGACGATAAAACCGATTATGGCAAACGTTAATGGTGAGCTCGCGTCCACAGTGTTCTCCCTGGCGCCTTGAATATAACAGTTAGGCTGCTTTAGCTAGCAGCTTAAGAATCGAACAGGCTGCCATTATAGGCGTCACTCAGCCGGTTGGGTCAATCCGCTCATGCGCTTAGATGTCTCTACAGGTATAATCACACCCTTCTTGAGGTTGCCAGTGGTTGAGCTGGCTGCTGCCTTACATGCTGTAGGAGGCGAGTGCATGTCATCATTATCTGCGGGTAGGGCAACGTCAAAAACGCGCCCTGCATCGCCTATAGAGCGCTATCGGGCTGACTTGGAGCGCGATGATTTTCAATACGATGCGGCCCAGGAGTTGGCGGTCAAGCATCTTCAGCGGCTTTATGATGAGCTTGTCGCGGCACCCACCACCGCCCCCAAAGCCCTGGTCGCCCATAAAGGTCTAAAGGCTAAAATGGCTGGGTTGATGGGCAAGAAGCTCTCATCATCTGACGAACCTGTTCTGCCTAGCGTCAAGGGTCTCTACTTTTGGGGTGGGGTAGGGCGCGGTAAGACCTACTTGGTCGATACCTTCTATGAAGCCTTGCCCTTTCCAGACAAAATGCGCACCCATTTTCATCGTTTTATGCAGCGCGTTCATAATGAGCTGACCCACTATAAAGGCGAGAAGAATCCACTCACTCTCATCGCAGGTAAGTTTGCCACCGAGGCGCGGGTTATCTGCTTTGATGAGTTTTTTGTCAAAGACATTACCGATGCGATGATTCTTGCCAATTTGCTGGAGGCGCTGTTCGAGCGAGGGGTAGTGTTAGTGGCGACCTCTAATATTGTGCCTAATGATTTGTATAAAGATGGCCTTCAGCGGGCGCGTTTTTTACCCGCCATTGAGCTGGTAAATCGCCACTGTGAGGTGGTTAACGTCGACTCAGGGGTTGATTATCGGCTCCGGGCGTTAGAGCGGGCGGCGATCTTTTATTCACCGCTGGATGAGGCGGCTGAGAGTGAGTTAGCGCGTAGCTTTCGGGAAATTGCCGGCCACGAAGGGGAGTCAGACGCGTCGCTAGAGGTAAATCATCGCGTACTTAAAACGCGCCAGCTGCATGATGACGTTGCATGGTTTGAGTTTCTTGAGCTCTGTGATGGGCCGCGTAGTCAAAATGACTATATTGAGCTGGCCCGTGAGTTCCATACGGTGTTGGTTTCCAATGTAAAGCGTATGGGGGCCAGGCAGGATGACCAGGCGCGCCGCTTTATTAATATGGTGGACGAGTTTTATGATCGCGGCGTGAAGCTGCTAATGTCCGCAGAAGCGCCGATCGAAGAGCTTTATAGCAATGGAAAGCTAACGTTTGAGTTCCAGCGGACTCTCTCTCGCCTCCAGGAGATGCAGTCCAAGGAGTACCTGGCACTGGCGCACAAGCCTTGAGGGGTGTCGGCTCAGTAAAAAAGTCACGAAACGGCTTAACTTGTCAGCAGCCTTACTGTAGAATGCCGCCTCGCTGCATGTTGCTGGTGTAAGTCAGCAACCAAAAAGAATAGGGATGGTGCTTCGCCGTACAACGGTGTAAGTCACCCAATACATTTAATCTGGTGATTTCATCCATGAAGACGTTCAGTGCTAAGCCGCAGTCCGTCCAGCGCGACTGGTATGTAGTCGACGCTACGGACAAAACGCTCGGTCGTCTGGCAACCGAGATTGCTCGCCGCCTACGTGGCAAGCATAAGCCCGAATTTACCCCTCACGTTGATACTGGCGACTACATCGTCGTGATCAACGCAGAGAAAGTCCACGTAACCGGTAATAAGGCGAAGGCTAAAACCTACTACCGCCACACTGGTTACCCGGGCGGTCTGCGCTCTATGACATTCGACAAAATGCTTGATCATGCGCCCGAGCGTATCATTGAGTCTGCCGTTAAAGGCATGTTGCCGAAAGGTCCTTTGGGCCGTGCCATGTACACGAAATTGAAAGTGTACGCTGGCGACGAGCATCCGCATGCTGCCCAACAGCCGCTTGAACTGAACCTCTGAGGAAATCTTCGCCATGACACAGCAGTATTACGGTACCGGGCGCCGCAAGACTTCCACCGCTCGCGTGTTTATGAAGCCGGGCTCTGGCAAAATTACAGTCAACGACAAAGATCTCGACCTCTATTTCGGTCGTGTTACCGGTCGTATGGTTGTTCGTCAGCCGCTTGAGTTGACTGAAACGTTGAACCAGTTTGACATCTTCGTGACTGTCGCTGGCGGCGGTGGCTCTTCTCAAGCTGGCGCTATTCGTCACGGCATTACCCGTGCCCTGATGAACTACAACGAAGACCTGCGTCCTTCGCTGCGTGCCGCTGGCTACGTAACGCGTGATGCGCGTCAAGTTGAACGTAAGAAAGTCGGTCTGCGCAAAGCACGTCGTCGTCCGCAGTTCTCCAAGCGTTAATTTCTACGCTATGCGGCAAAACGCCCAGGTCTTCGACCTGGGCGTTTTTTATTGGAATATCAAAAAATTATATTGCTTGTACCACTATGGTCACGAGCGGTTGTTCTTGTGCACAGCGCTTTGTTTTTTTACCATAGAGCGTAATTAATATTCGTCGTCGCAAGACGCCTTTGCGGCGGAACGGGTAAGCTGATGGGAGAAACCTGAAATGGCAGATAACGGCGTAAACAAAGGCCGACGCCGTTTCCTCGTAGGCGCCACCTCCGTAGTGGGTGCGGTAGGTGCTGTCGGGGTTGCGGTACCCTTTGTGGCTTCTTGGCAGCCTAGTGCCAGGGCAAGAGCGGCGGGCGCTCCCGTTCAAGCAGACATATCCAAGCTTGAACCCGGAGAGCGGATGATCGTCGAGTGGCGAGGGCGTCCGATTTGGATCATCAATCGCACACCTGAAATGATTGAGCGCACTGAGTCGCTCGGTGAGGGGGTGCTCGCTGATCCAGAGTCAGCCGTGCCACAGCAGCCTGCTTATATTGAAGGGCATATGCGCTCAATCAAACCTGAGATTGGGGTGTTGATCGGCATCTGTACGCATTTGGGCTGTTCGCCGCTCTTTCGTCCGGAGCCCGATGCTGAGGGTGTCGGCGTTGATAACTGGCCGGGTGGCTTCTTCTGTCCTTGCCATGGTTCTCGCTTTGACTTGGCTGGTCGCGTGTTCAGCAACGTTCCCGCCCCAACCAACCTTGAGGTGCCACCCTACCGCTTTGAAAATGACGATATCATTGTCATCGGCGAAGATGAGGAGACTGCCTAATGGGTAATCCGAATAAAGCCAAGGCGGAAAAGGGCATCATGCGGTGGGTGGATGATCGTTTTCCTGCTACTCAGATGTGGCAAGAGCATCTCTCCAAGTATTACGCGCCGAAAAACTTCAACTTTTGGTACTTCTTTGGCTCGCTAGCACTACTGGCACTGGTTAACCAAATCCTGACCGGGGTTTGGCTGACCATGAGCTTTAACCCCTCCGCGGAAGGTGCGTTCGATTCCGTCGAATACATAATGCGCGATGTGGAGTGGGGGTGGTTGATTCGCTATATGCACACCACCGGCGCCTCCGCGTTCTTCCTCGTCGTCTATCTGCATATGTTCCGTGGCCTCTTGTACGGTTCTTACAAAGCGCCCCGTGAGTTGGTGTGGGTCTTTGGTATGACGATTTACCTAGTGCTAATGGCGGAAGCCTTTATGGGTTACCTGCTGCCGTGGGGGCAAATGTCCTACTGGGGTGCGCAGGTGATCATCTCGCTGTTTTCGGCTATCCCGGCGATCGGCCCCGACCTGGCGCAGTGGGTACGAGGCGATTTCCTGATTTCAGGCATTACCCTCAACCGGTTCTTTGCCCTGCATGTGGTTGCACTGCCAATCGTCATTCTGGCGCTCGTTGTGCTGCACATTATTGCCCTGCATGAAGTGGGTTCAAACAACCCAGATGGCATTGATATCAAGCAGAAGAAAGATGAGGCCGGTGTGCCGCTGGATGGAATTCCGTTCCATCCCTACTACACGGTAAAAGACCTTGTGGGTGTGGCTGTGTTCCTGTTTGTGTTCTGTGTGGTGGTGTTCTACTTCCCAGAGGGCGGCGGCTACTTTATTGAGCGGCCTAACTTTGATCCTGCGAACCCGCTTCAGACGCCTGATCACATTGCGCCGGTTTGGTACATGACGCCTTTCTACGCCATCCTCCGCGCGATAACCTTCTCGGTATTTGGCTTAGACGCTAAGTTCCTGGGCGTTATATTTATGGGTGCGGCGATCGCGATCCTGTTTGTTCTGCCCTGGCTGGATCGTAGCCCCGTGCGCTCTATGCGCTACAAAGGCTGGATGTCGAAAGTCATGCTGACGCTGTTTGCTATCAGCTTTGTCATCCTTGGGGTTTTGGGTGTGTTGCCATCGACAGAGGGCAGGACGCTGCTAGCTCAGGCGTGCACCGTGATTTACTTCGCCTTCTTTGTCTTGATGCCGTTCTACACCAAGCTGGAGAAGACTAAACCCGTTCCGGAAAGGGTGACTGGCTAATGAAAAAGTATCTATTTGGACTCCTTTTCGCCTTAGTGCCAGTAACCGCGATGGCTGCAGGAGGCGCCAGTGTGCCTCACTCGATGGATCCTGATCTGCACGATCAAGCCTCGCTGCAAAATGGCATGAAGCTCTATGTTAACTACTGCATGGGTTGCCACTCGCTTCAATACCAGCGTTTTGCTCGTGCGGCTGACGACTTGGGAATGCCTCAGGATCTGGTTGAAGAGAATCTGATCTTCTCGCCTGAGTTGGCCTATAACGATCAGATGCACAATGCCATGAACAGTGGCGACGCGGAGAGTTGGTTCGGTGCGCCGCCGCCCGACCTATCGCTTAAAACACGTGTGCGTGGAACCGACTGGATCTACTCTTACCTGCTTGGTTTCTACAAAGATCCTAGTCGTCCCACGGGCGTCAATAATACCGTGTTTGACTTGGTGGCGATGCCTAACGTGTTGGAGCCGCTGCAGGGCGTGCAGGAGCTGGTGTGTGCTGAAACGGATCACCCGGTTGCAGGCCAAGAGCCCGACGCGTTGTCGGGCAAGTACCAGTCTTGTGATGTGCTGCAAGTGACCGAGCCGGGTGCGCTCGAGCCTGCTGAGTTTGAGGAAGCGATGTATGATCTTACTAACTTCCTGGCTTATGTAGGTGAGCCCTCCAAGCTTCAGGCCCAGGCGCTGGCGCCTAAAGTGCTGATCTTTATCTTTATTTTTGGTGTGATAGCTTACCTGCTCAAGCGTGAGTACTGGCGAGACATCCACTAATTAGTAGTAGCTGATGGTCAGTGGGGCGCACGGCGTAAGCCGTGCGCCTTTTGCTTGTCAGCATGGCAATAAAGCAAAGCAGGCTAGCTTCCCCTAAGGTAGCGCTGGCGTGTTATTATCCAAGATTGTTTTGATGTGAGGATGCTTTCATGGGTGTTGTGGCCAAGCGGTCGTCGATGATCTTTTACTCAGGTAGTGATGATCATTTCAGTCATCGTGTGCGCATTGTGTTGGCCGAGAAGGGGGTTGCCGTCGATATCGTCGATGTGCTCGATGAAAAACCACCGGAAGAGCTGGCAGACCTCAACCCGTACAACAGTGTGCCGACACTGTTAGATCGTGACCTGGTGCTGTATGAATCAAAGGTTATGATGGAGTACTTGGATGAGCGTTTCCCGCATCCTCCGCTGTTGCCTGTTTATCCAGTGGCGCGCGCGCAAAGCCGCCTATGGATGCACCGCATTGAGCGCGAGTGGTGCCCAATGGTTGATTTAATCCGCAGCGGTGGAAAGAAAGAAGCGGATAGAGCGCGTAAAGAGCTGCGTGAAAGCTTGATTGGCATATCGCCGATTTTTGAAGATATGCCTTATTTCATGAGCGAAGAGTTTACGCTGGTGGATTGCTGTTTGGCTCCTGTCTTGTGGCGTTTGCCGGATCTCAATATCGAGTTGCCTGAAAAGCAGGTTAAGCCGCTGCTGTCCTACATGTCACGAGTATTCGAGCGTGAAGCGTTTAAGGCATCTTTGAGTGAGCGTGAAAAAGAGATGCGCGCTTGAATTCATTTGGCTCCTGTGTGCTTGGTAAGGGCAGGGAGCCTTTCTTGTAAGGAGGAGGGAGTCTAGATGAAATCGAGTCGCCCCTATCTCGCCCGAGCACTCTATGAGTGGTTGTTGGATAATGAGCTAACGCCTTATCTGGTGGTTGACGCTACCTTGCCTGGCGTGGAGGTGCCCCGTCAGTTTGTTCAAAACGGTCAGATCGTTTTGAACGTGGCACCGACCGCCGTGCGTGATCTTTTTATGGAGAATCAGGCGATAGGCTTTAATGCACGCTTTGGCGGGCAGCCTATGCAGGTGATGATACCGACCGAGGCGTTAATCGCTATCTATGCTCGAGAGAATGGTGCTGGTATGGTCTTTGGCCATGAGCCTGAATTGGGCGAAGGTGCCGAATCCTTTGGCGATATTGAGGAGGAGGAGAAACCCTCTACCAAGCCTGAGCTGTCGGTGACTGAGCCGGTTGCTGAAAATCCTGGTAGCGATTCTAACGCTTCAAGCGAAGACGCTGATAAAGAGGCGCAAGCAAAGAGCAAGGCGAAGAAAAAGCCGACCCTGCGGGTTGTTAAATAGCCTAGGGTCACGCCCACAAAAAAGCCTCGCTTAATAAGCGAGGCTTTTTTGTGGCTACCAGAGGTCGCTGGTGTGGTTAGTCGAGGTAATCAAATACCTTTACGATCCGCTGAACGCCGCCAACTGAGGAGGCTGCGTTGACAATGCGGTCAGCCTCTTCACGGCTAACACGGCCCATCAGGTAAACGCTGGCATTTTCAGTGGTGACCTTTATTTTTGAAGAGTCGATGCGGTCATTAGTTGCCAAATGGCTAACGACATTAGTGGTTAGCCACGTATCGGCCAGACGTTGGCTTGCTGGTAGGTTGGCGGCAATGGTTAACTCGTTATGAACCCGGTTAACGCCGCGTAGGTTGCTGGTCACGTCTTCCGCCATGTCGCGAAGCTCTTCGCTAGGCACTTGTCCCACCAGTAGTACAACGCCGTTATAGCTATGGGCGCGTATGCGTGCGTCTGCCAGGCGTGCATCCGCGCGCTCCAGGGCTCGTCCTACTTCACGCTCTATGGTCGTGTCGACGGCTTCCACATCGTCACTGCGCTGGGCGTAGTTGGACTGATTGGAGGCTGAATTATTGGCGCAGCCAGTCATGAAGAGCGCTGCACAAAGCATAGCTACCATTAGGCCGCGGGAGGAAGGACGTTGGGTCATCGGTATGACTCCTTGAGGCTAGCAGTTAAAAACATCGTGGTTGTGGGGACGCAGTAAAAAACGACTAAGCGCTGCCAAATAGCTGTTCATCGATAAGATCGCATAAACAGTGAATCACCAGTAGGTGAACCTCCTGAATACGCGCCGTCGATGTTGCCGGGACGCGAATCTCGCAGTCATCCTGGCCTAAAAGCGACGCCATATCGCCACCGTCGCGGCCGGTGAGGGCGACCACTGTCATGTCGCGATCATGGGCAGCTTGAATGGCTTGGACGATATTGCCCGAATTACCGCTGGTGGAGATGGCTAACAGTACATCACCTGGCTGTCCTAAGGCGCGAATTTGCTTTGAAAATACCTCATTATAGCTATAGTCATTGGCAATTGAGGTCAGCGTAGAGGTATCGGTAGTCAGTGCCAGTGCGGGTAGGCTGGGGCGTTCACGCTCAAAGCGATTGAGTAACTCCGAAGAGAAGTGCTGGCTATCGCCAGCGCTGCCACCGTTGCCGCAACTAAGAATTTTCCCTTCGCTAACAAGGCACTGCACCATCATTTGGCTGGCTACTTCAATAAACGGCGGGAGTACTTCGCTGGCATATGTCTTGGTGTCGATGCTGGCGTTGAAGTGGCCGAGTATCCGAGATTGAAAGTCCATCAGGGCTTCCTGGTTAAATTTGAGTGTTAAAAACCGTTTTAAAAAAAGCTTCAAAAACAGTTAAAAGGCATCGAAGGCGGCTTTCACCCAATCAAATTCGAGGTTGGGCGGCTTGCCCGTTATCGCCAGGATATCAAAGCGGCAGGGCGATGAAAGCCCGCCGCGGGCGATATATAGCCGTGCCGCACGTACGAGGCGCTGCTGCTTCTGGTAAGTGACGGTTTCCAGCGGGTGCCCGTAGCGCGTTGTAGTGCGATGTTTAACTTCAACAAACACGAGAATATCGCCGTCTCGCATGACCAAGTCAAGCTCACCCCCTTTCACGTAGTGGTTCTGCGTAACGAGGGTGAGTCCCTGTTGGCGCAGCCATTGAGCGGCAATTTGCTCAATGGCTGCGCCGCGGGCACGGGCAGTGTGGGCGTTAGTCGTCACTTTCGTCCAGGTTAGGAATTAAAATAGGTGATGGAACGCCATTCTGGAATTTCGCCCATGGCAGTTCACGGTAAATGCGTCCATCGTCACGCAGATAGAGCGTGCCGGTGCTTCCATTGAGACCGTTGAGCTCGTCAAGATTGGTAAAACGAAGGGCCAGTTCGTAAGCATCCACGCCCATGGCCATTAGGCGAAACATGGAAGCGTCCGATTCGTCGCGCAAGCTCCGGTAGGTCGCTGCAAAAGGGAGAGCTTCTTCGCCGCCAACGGCCGCATCAGGGATCTGCCAGGGAATATCCACAAACATGACATCGTTAAGATCTTGATCCAGGCGCGTCTGCAGACGCCCTTCGTGTAAGTGTGAGGTGGCATAGATCGGCAGGTTGGGAGCGTAGTAGTAATCCATGGTGGGTGGTACCTGACGTGCATACTCAGGTAGGGCGAGTAAAAAGAGTGCGTCAATGTTACTAAGACGAGCGCGATCACCGCTGACATTGAGGGCGGTTTGCACGGCGTTGGAGACCGAACTCTCTGGGTTGTAGCGCACGGCATTAGTGATTTCGCCGCCCTGGCTGTGCCACTCATTCCAGAAGGCTTCGCCTACCCGTCGGCCCCAGCCGTTATCCGGAACCATCATAGACATTTGGCGGTGGCCATCCTGCCAGGCGCGGCGGGCAACCTGGCGTGCTTCATCTTCGGCCGACAGGCCATACTGGAAGAGGCGCTGGGCCTGGTTGTTGTCGCCGCTGCCATAGTTGAGTGCCAGTGTCGGCAGCGGCACGCTGTCGCGTTGCTCTAGCTGGGTGACCTGATCTTTATCTAGTGGGCCGATGATTAACTGCGCATTCATCTGCTGTGCGCGGTCATAAAGCTCATCCATTGAGTAGCGCGAGGCGTCCAGGAAGCTCAGCTCGACGTTGCCCCCTTTGACATCATGGTGTTGACGCATGGCAGAGGCGATGGTGTTGGCGACACTGCTGAGTGGGCCTGATTCCGGCAAAGCAACAACGATACGGCGTATCGCCTGCCCTTCAAGCTCAGGCAGGGCGACACTAACGGCGCCGCTGGGTTGATCGAGCGCCTCGCGAGCCCAGCGTTGGCGCTCTTCAAGCCTCTCCTGCTGACTGGCCTGCATCGGTAGTTCGTCGTCAAGCACTTGGGTGGCGCGAAGCACCGCGCGCGGCTCGTTCAAAGCACGGGCGAGCTCGGAAAACAGCAATGCCCAGCGTACCCGATCGGGCTCTGATAGCAGGCTTTCATCGATCCCGTCGGCGGTTTCAAAGGCTCTGTCGCGCTCACCTTGGCGGGCCAGAATATTCGCCGCTTCCAGGCGTGTCTTGGCGGCTTGTTCTGGTGCTTGCTGTTCCGCTTGGCTGAGTAGCTGCCCAGGATCTTCATCGGGCGCACGATCTACCACGCTAGGCGACTGCATCGCACAGCCAGCAACGAGAAGTGCCATGAGGGCAGCGGCGAGTAAGCCACGTAATGACTGTTTCATGTATCCTTCCTTAGGTTTCCATTTGCGCTGTCGCTGCTTGTCAGCGATTGACCAAGCCACTGCACAAGCATAGCGCACCAGCAGGGCAAGCCATCAACGAATTGAGAGTCAACAATGACAGACGATAATCCGGGCACATTGTACGTGGTTGCCACGCCAATTGGGAATTTGGATGACTTAACCGCGCGTGCCGCTCGGGTATTAGGGCAAGTTTCGCGAGTTGCGGCTGAAGATACCCGCCATAGTGGGCGCCTGTTGGCGCACTTGGGGTTGAATAAACCTATGCTCTCTTTGCATGAACACAATGAAGCGCGCCGTGTGGATACGCTAGACAGTTATCTCGCTGCAGGCGAAGATATTGCCTTGATCAGCGACGCTGGAACACCACTCATCAGTGATCCTGGCTTTGTTCTGGTGCGAGAGTTACGCGCCCGCAATCGCCATATTGTACCTATCCCCGGCCCCTGCGCACTGATTACGGCGCTATCCGGGGCGGGGATGCCGACAGATCGTTTTGTGTTTGCTGGTTTTCTGCCTGCCAAGTCTGGCGCACGCCGCCAAGCACTGGAGGGTTGGAAAAGCCGCGAAGAGACGCTGGTGTTTTATGAATCCCCTCATCGTATCGTGCACACCCTTGAAGCGTTGCAGGAGCAAATGGCGGGGCGCGATATGGTGCTGGCTCGTGAGCTAACCAAAACCTTCGAAACCTTTCTGCATGGTACGCCTGAATCCTTGTTGGAGCGTTTAGCGGCCGATCCTAATCAAGCCCGCGGTGAATTCGTGGTGATTGTCGCCGGCGCCCCGCCGGTGGCACAGAGTGAGCATCAGGATATATCGGCAGATACCTTGCTAGAGGCGCTGTTGGCAGAGGGGGTTGGTGTAAAGCAGAGTGCTGCGATTGCGGCGAGAATGCTCGGTGGTCGTAAGCAAGTCTGGTACGCGCGTTTGCAAGCAATTAAAGGTGAGCATTGAGGCTAGCCGAGGGCGCTGGTATGCTTGCCGCCGGAGTTGGCCAGACAGTCGCCGCTGATACCCCTCAAAAGGTGTTGGGGGAGGAAAGTCCGGGCTCCATAGGGCAGAGTGCCAGGTAACGCCTGGGCGGCGTGAGCCGACGGAAAGTGCAGCAGAGAGTAGACCGCCTAAGCCCCTGAAATAAACCTCTGGGGCCGGTAAGGGTGAAAGGGTGCGGTAAGAGCGCACCGCGCGCCTGGCAACAGTGCGTGGCATGGTAAACCCCACTCGGAGCAAGACCAAATAGGGATCCAATGGCGTGGCCCGCGCTGGATCCGGGTAGGTTGCTTGAGCGCTGTGGTAACGCAGCGCCTAGAGGAATGGCTGTCCACGACAGAACCCGGCTTATCGGCTGACTCCCCCATTTCCACTTTAGGGCGTGCCTGCACGCTCTTTATTACGTTGTCTCTAACATCTTGTGTGAGAAAAAAATGCCTTCTCCTGACGCTGAACAGGTTGCTTCCCGCTTTCGCCATACCAGCGTACTACTGGAGGGGGCTGTCGATGCCCTTGTTCACGATACGCAGGGTGTCTATTTAGACGGGACTTTCGGGAGAGGCGGTCACTCACGGTTGATTCTTGATCGTTTGGATGCCCAAGGCCGGTTGCTCGCTATGGATCGTGACCCCCAGGCAATTGCTGCGGCCGCAGAAGTAGACGATCAGCGCTTCCAGATTACCCAGCGTGAATTTGCTCAGCTTGGTGAGTTTGCTCGTGAGCAAGGTCTGTACGGCAAACTGTCAGGGGTACTGCTTGATGTTGGCGTTTCATCGCCTCAGTTGGATGACCCCGAGCGCGGCTTTAGCTTTATGCGCGATGGGCCGCTAGATATGCGTATGGATCCTACCCAGGGGCAAAGTGTGGCTGATTTTCTGGCCCGGGCCAGTGAAGCAGACATTGCCTACGTATTCAAAACCTATGGCGAAGAGCGCTATGCCAAACGTTTGGCCCGCGCCGTGGTCACTCGCCGGGTTGAGAAGCCGTTTACCCACACGGTGGATCTGGCCGAGGTGTTAAAAGTAGCCCATCCCGCCTGGGAAAAAGGGCGCCACCCTGCCACGAAAGCGTTTCAAGGGCTGCGTATTTTCGTCAACGGCGAGCTGGAGCAGTTAGACAGTGCTTTAGACGCCGCGTTAGAGGCGCTGGCGCCCGGTGGCCACTTAGTGGTTATCAGCTTTCACTCGTTGGAAGATCGTCGCGTGAAGCGCTTTATTCGTCACCATGTCCGCGGTGATACCGACCTGCCGCGAGGGGTGCCGATTCGCGACGATCAAATGAATCGGCGTCTTGAAGCGCTCGGCAAAGGTGTGCGGCCAAGCGAGGAGGAGGTGGATGCTAATCCTCGCGCACGCAGTGCCGTCATGCGGGCTGCACGCAAACGGATGTAAATGTCATCATGAGCATGGATCGGATTGAGCAGTGGGCAACCACGCTACGCACCGAATGGCCTTTCAGGCTGCGTCTACGCGCCTGGCCGGTGGCTATTTCGCTACTGTTTCTACTCTGCATGGCCTCTGGGTTGGGCGTGGTAGTCACTACCCATATGACGCGGGTTCAATTTGCGCAGCTGCAACAGCTGGAGCAGGAAGAGAACCAGCTGCAAACGGAGTGGGGGCAGTTGCTGCTTGAGGAGGGCGCCTGGTCGACACCTGCCCGTATTGAACAAATTGCCACCGAGCGCCTGGGTATGCGGATCCCCGATGTCCATGATGTTGAGGTGATTCGGCCATGAGAAGCGAACGCCGAGGCGGTACCTCGCGTCAGGCTCCCATTGCGCCCCCGCTCGGCGGCGGGCGTTTCATGTTTATTCTTCTCGCGATTGGCTTGGCATCGGCTATTTTGATTGGCCGTATTACTTTGCTGCAGGTCATTGACCGTCCCTTTCTACAAAGTCAGGGCGATGCGCGAACCCTACGTCACGAAACAATCCCCGCCCACCGTGGCATGATTACAGACCGCAATGGTGAACCGTTGGCGATTTCTACGCCGGTGGTGACCCTATGGGCTAATCCGCAAGAACTTCCCGACGATGCGATACAGCGGGTGATGCTGGCCCAGGCGCTGGGCATGTCGCTGAGTGATTTTGAGGCGCGGGTGGCGCGCTTTAGCGAGCATGAGTTCATGTATTTACGCCGCCAGATGACCCCCGCGGCAGCCCAGCAGATTCTTAACTTGCGCACGCCCGGCGTTTACCCACAGCGTGAATATAAACGCTACTATCCCGCGGGTGAGGTCGCTGCTCAGTTGCTGGGGGTGACGAACGTTGATGATGTCGGTCAGGAGGGCTTAGAGCTCTCCTATCAACCTTACCTGGCGGGCCGGCCTGGCCAGCGGCGAGTGATTAAAGACCGCCGCGGGCGTCTGGTTCGTGAGTTGGGCGTTATCAACGAAGCCCAGCCGGGAGGCGAGCTGACCTTAGCGATTGATCAGCGTATTCAATATATGGCCTACCGTGAACTGCGTGCAGCGGTGGCCGAGAATGAGGCTGATGGTGGCGTGCTGGTGATGATGGATGCCCGCACGGGAGAGGTATTGGCGATGGCCAACTTGCCCTCTTACAACCCTAATAACCGAGCGGGGCTTGATCCGCGTGGGCTGCGTAACCAGGCGTTGGTCGATGTATTTGAGCCCGGTTCGGTGATGAAGCCGCTGGCCATGGCCGCCGTGTTAGAGAGTGGCGTGGTGGATCGCGACGCGGTGGTGGATACCTCGCCCGGTTGGATGCGACTGGATCAGTTCACCATTCGCGATTTCCGTAATTATGGCGAGCTGGATCTACCCGGCATTCTTGAGAAGTCATCGAATGTGGGTATGTCTCGCTTGGCGCTGCAATTAAGCGATACGGCGATTTGGGAAAAGTATAATCAGTTAGGGCTGGGGCAGGCGCCTGGAACCGGTTTTCCTGGTGAATCCACTGGCAGCCTACCGGCGCCGGTTCGCTGGTCACGCAGCGAACGGGCGACACTCTCTTACGGTTACGGCCTCTCTGTGTCAGCGGTGCAACTGGCGAGTGCTTACACGGCATTAGCCAATGACGGCGTGCGTCTGCCGCCATCGCTGCTGCGTCTTTCTGAGCCGCCCCAAGGCTCACCGGTGATAGAGCCGACGGTTGCTAATGACCTGCTGAATATTCTCGAAACCTCAGTAGCTGCCTATACCGGCGGCAGGCGGGCGCGTGTAGAGGGTTATCGCGTGGGAGGCAAAACGGGCACGGTGCGCAAAATAGGCCAGCAAGGCTATACCACTGATGCTTACCGCAGCGTTTTTGCTGGAATTGCGCCCATCTCTGATCCGCGTATCGTCACTGTGGTAATGATCGATCACCCCAAAGCAGGCGAGTTCTACGGCGGCGCTGTCGCGGCGCCGGTTTTTTCCAGTGTGACAGGGAATGCTTTACGCTTGTTGGATGTTCCGCCGGATCACGAGGCGGAGTAGCTTTTTAAGGAGATGGCATGACGCTGAGCCCAGACGATGTTTTAGCGGCACTCAAGCAAGTATGGCCCAAGTCGCCACTGCCCGCTGGTCTGCCGAAGCTGCCGGATCAGGTGCATATTGAGATGAACTCTCGCAAGCTGGCGGAGGGGGATATTTTTGTGGCCGTGCCTGGGAGCCAGCGTGACGGCCGCGATTTTATCGAACAAGCGCTTGAAGCTGGCGCTGCGCTGGTTTTAGCCCAAGGGGTACACGGCGATGTCGAGCTTGAGGGGCGGGTGCTGAAACTGCCGCATTTATCGTCACGTTTGGGCGAGCTGGGGCGGGCGCTGTATAAGGTGCCCGGCGATATGGAAGTGATTGCGGTGACCGGTACTAACGGTAAAAGCTCCGTCACTCACTATATCGCGGCCCTCAGCGAAGCGTTGGGAACACCTGCGGGTCTGGTCGGCACATTAGGCGTGGGGCGCCCAGGCGCGTTGAGCGATAGTGGTTTAACCACGCCTGGCCCCCTGGCGCTGCAGGCGACGTTGGGTACGCTGGCACAGCAGGGCGTCACGCGCGTCGCCCTGGAAGCCTCTTCCCACGCCCTGGATCAGTACCGTTTGGACGCGGTCAGCGTCGGCGTGGGGGTATTTACCAATCTGACTCGCGATCATTTGGACTACCATGGCAGCATGGCCGCCTACGCCGCCTCGAAAGCCAAGCTGTTTCGGCGTTCTGAGCTTGGTTTGGCGGTGGTCAATGGTGATGACCCCCTGGCGCGCTTGATGCTTGCGGGTTGCAGTAGCCGCGTCCGTGTACTGGCCACCGGGCAAGATGAAGCCGTTACGCTGCGAGTGCTGGATTGGCAGGCGTTTGATTGGGGGCAGCAGGCGATGATCGCCACGCCTGATGGCGAGAAAATGTTGCGCTTAACGTTAATGGGTCGCTTTAATTTAGATAACGTGCTGTTGGCCATGGCCGTACTGTACGGGCTGGGCGAACCGCTTGATGCGTTGTTTGATGCCGCGACGTCACTTACGCCCGTACCGGGGCGTATGGAGCTGTATGGTGATGTTGGCGCCCCCAGCGTGGTGGTGGATTACGCCCACACACCGGATGCCTTGAAAAGTGCCCTGCAGGCGCTGCGTGCTCACTTGGCCGACGCCGGTAAATTGTGGTGCGTCTTTGGTTGCGGCGGGGAGCGTGATACGGGTAAGCGTGCCGAAATGGCCCGGGCCGCCGAGCAGTTGGCGGATCACATTGTGGTCACCGATGATAACCCTCGCCACGAGTCCGCTGCGCAAATTCGTGAGCAGATTTTGTCAGGCTTCTCTACTGCTTTTCAGCCGATTGAAATCGGTGCGCGGAGTGAGGCCGTGGCGGCGGCTATTCAACAAGCGGGTGCTCAGGATGTAGTACTGATCGCCGGGAAAGGGCATGAGGCGTATCAGGAGATAGAAGGGGTGCGCCATCCTTACACCGATAGCGAAGAGATTCAGCGTGCCTTTGCACTGCGGAGAGCGCAGTAATGCACTGGGCTCTTAGTCAAGTGGCTGCGGCGCTGTGTATCGAAGCGCCATCGGACAGCGCTCAGTTAACCATTCGCTCGGTTATTACCGATAGCCGTAAAATTGAGCCTGGTTGCCTGTTTGTGGCGTTAAAGGGCCCCTATTTTGACGGCCATGACTTTGTTGAGCGTGCCATGGAGCTTGGTGCGGTGGCGGCGTTGGTTGACGCTCCCGTTGAGTGCGACTTACCCCAGCTGGTGTGCCCTGATACGCGCTTAGCTCTGGGGCTACTGGCCGGCGCTCATCGGCATGCATGGCACGGCCCCTTGGTGGCTGTCACCGGTAATAGTGGCAAAACTACCGTGAAGGAGATGTGCGCTGCGCTCCTGGCGCCTCTAGGTGAGGTGCTGGCGACCGAGGGGAATCTGAATAACGATTTCGGCGCGCCGCTGACCCTGTTGCGATTGCGGCAACAACATAAAGCCGCTGTGATAGAGCTAGGCGCCAATCATTTGGGGGAGATCGCCTGGACAGCGCCGTTGGCACAGCCCAATATTGCGATTATTACCAATGTGACCGGTGCCCACGTAGGTGAATTTGGCGGCATGGGGCAGATCGCCCAGGCAAAAAGTGAGCTGCTCGCTGGGCTGAACGAGCAGGGTACGGCGGTATTGAACCGCGATGATCACTACTACCCCTTTTGGGTATCTCGAGCGGCCCCAAAGCGAGTTGTCAGCTTTGGCTTTCATCCCCAGGCTGATGTCAGCGCCGCAGCGCTTTCCTGTGATCCTCAAGGGCGGTATGCTTTCACGCTACTGCAGCATGGCCAAGCCCTTGGACAGGTACGTTTGCCGCTACTTGGCAAGCATAACGTCAGTAATGCCCTGGCCGCTGCCGCTGCGGCATTAGCGCTGGGCGTGCTGCCCGAGCAGATCATTGCGCGCTTGGAAACGCTGCCAGCGTTAGCGGGGAGGCTAACCGTGCTACCCGGTTTGCGGGGTGCCAAGCTGCTGGATGACACTTACAATGCCAACCCTGGGGCGGTTAAAGCGGCCCTGGATACGCTGGCGAGTTTCCCAGCTCCGCGCTGGTGTGCACTAGGAGCGATGGGCGAGCTGGGAGGCGATTCGGCAGCGCTGCACGCGGATATTGGTCACTACGCCGCTGAGCTCGGCATTGATGAACTATTGACGCTGGGCGACGCCACACGCGCTACCAGCGAAGCCTTTGGTCGTGGGCTGCACTTTAACGATCACGAGGCGCTAACGCGCCATGTCATTAATACTTTGCCGCCGGACACCACACTGCTGGTGAAAGGGTCGCGCAGTGCGGGCATGGAACATGTCATTAATGCACTGCGTTCGGATAAATAAGGTAAACGCCGTTCATGTTACTTCACTTGGCGAATTTTCTGTCGCAGTACCAATCTGTTTTTCAGGTAGTCAATTATTTAACTCTGCGCGTGATTTTAGGCGCTCTCACGTCATTAATGCTCTGCTTATGGCTGGGGCCATGGATGATTCGGCGTTTGGTCGAAGGGCAAATCGGGCAGTCCGTGCGTGACGATGGTCCTCAGTCTCACCTTTCCAAGGCGGGCACACCCACCATGGGGGGGGCGATGATACTTCTGGCCATCGCCATGAGTACCTTGCTATGGGGTGATTTAACCAATCTCTATATTTGGGTGGTATTAGGTGTCACGCTGGGCTTTGGTGCCATCGGCTGGGTCGATGATTATCGCAAAGTGGTGGAAAAAAATCCGCGCGGTTTACCCGCACGCTGGAAGTATTTCTGGCAATCGGTAGTCGGCCTTGGAGCGGCGGTGCTGCTCTTTTTGACCGCTTCTACGCCGGTCGAGACCAGTTTGTTAGTGCCGATGTTCAAAGAGATCGCGCTGCCACTGGGCGTTTTCTATATCGTGCTTACCTACTTTGTGATTGTAGGAAGTTCCAATGCGGTTAATTTGACCGATGGTCTCGATGGTCTGGCGATTATGCCCACCGTGCTGGTGGCCATGGGGTTGTCGGTGTTCGCTTATGCCAGTGGCAATACCGTGTTCGCCGAGTACCTGCATATTCCGTTTATTGCCGGTACCGGCGAACTGGCGGTGTTTTGTGCCACCATTGCCGGCGCCGGGCTAGGCTTCTTGTGGTTCAACACTTACCCAGCCCAGGTCTTTATGGGCGACGTGGGTGCCTTGGCGCTAGGAGCTGCGTTGGGCGTAGTGGCAGTGATCGTGCGCCAGGAAATTGTGCTGTTTATCATGGGCGGTATTTTTGTCATGGAGACAATATCGGTCATTCTTCAAGTGGGTTCCTATAAGCTCACTGGGCGACGCATCTTCCGCATGGCGCCTTTGCACCATCACTATGAATTAAAAGGCTGGCCTGAGCCACGGGTAATTGTGCGCTTTTGGATTATTACCGTGGTGCTGGTGCTGCTTGGCCTCGCAACGCTCAAAATTCGTTAATGCATGTGGGCATGATGCGAGAGGGAGCCTGTGATGGTTCGAGTTGCTAAAGGTTTAACGCTGGTGGTGGGGCTAGGGGTATCGGGACGTGCGATATGCCGCCATTTAAGCCGCTTGAATGTGCCCTACATGGTCGCGGATACTCGTGCTGAACCACCGGGGTTGAAAGCGTTTCAAGCCGCACATCCAGGCATTGAGGTTCACTGTGGCTCACTAACGTTGCTGGATCTGCGCGACGTTGCAGAAGTGGTGGTTAGCCCGGGGCTTGACCCGCGCATGCCGGGCTTAAAGGAGCTGGCGGATCAACACAATCCACGTACAGGCGAGCCGATGGTCGTGGGCGAAATTGCCCTCTTTGTACGTGCTGCTAATGCTCCCATTGCAGCCATCACCGGATCCAATGCCAAATCAACGGTGACGACGCTGCTAGGTGAAATGGCCACTGCCGCCGGTATTAAGGCGGCGGTGGGCGGGAATCTTGGCATCCCCGCGCTGGACCTGTTGGAGAGCCATCCCGATGCTGAACTGTATATCCTTGAGCTTTCAAGTTTTCAGCTTGAGACGACTCCCTCCCTGGGGGCTAGCTGTGCTGCCTTTCTGAATTTATCCGAAGATCACCTTGACCGTCATGGGGATATGCACGGTTATCGTGCCGCAAAGCAGCGTATTTTTATCGGTGCAGAGAGCGCCGTGGTGAATGCTGATGAGCCCCTTACCTGGCCGACGTATCCTGTTGACCAGGTAGCTTACTTTTCTCAGCGTGCTCCAGAGGGTAATGAGTGGGGGCTGGCGCTACACCACAAAAAGCTAACGTTAATGCAGGGCTTTGACCCTTGGATGGCTATAGATGAGTTGAAAATAGCCGGTCAGCACAACTACCTCAATGTATTGGCTGCACTGGCCATGGGGCAGGCGTTAGGCTTTGCCGTGGAACCCATGCGCCGCGCGCTGGGTGAATTTAAAGGCTTGGAGCACCGGAGTGAAGTCATTGCACAAATTAATGGCGTCACCTGGGTCAACGACACCAAAGGTACCAATGTAGGCGCTACCTTAGCGGCCATTAATGGCATTGGCGCGACGTTGGAAGGGCGCTTGATCCTGCTGGCGGGGGGAGTGGGGAAGGGCGCCGATTTCTCCCCATTGGCGAAGCCTCTCTCGATGTGCGCGCGCCATGTGTTGCTATTTGGATTAGATGCCCCACGGTTAGCCGACGCGTTGCTTGAATACGTTAGCATTCGGCAGGTAGAGGACTTAACCCAAGCGATGGTAGCGGCGTTCGAACTCGCCCAGCCGGGGGACTGCGTGTTGCTCTCGCCCGCCTGCGCGAGCCTTGATCAGTTTGCCAACTATCAGCAGCGCGGCGAGGTGTTTCGTCGCTGGGTGCTGGATAAAGCAGCTACTACAGCCGGGGAAGCGCTATGAGTCGACTTCAGCGTCTACGCACGACGCTTTCTACCCGCGACTTACCCTGCGATGTCTGGTTAATCGTGGCTGCGGTGGCCTTGGCGGGTTTGGGCTGGATCATGGTCAGTTCGGCCTCTATTGGCTTGCTGGAAGATACCTATCACTATTCACGCCAACACGGCGTTTTCCTGGTGCTCGCCGTCATGGCCTGCGTATTTATGCTCTGCGTGCCGCTTGAAGTGTGGCGCCAGAATGCTGCATTAATACTGCTCGCCACTATATTTCTTTTGGTTCTGGTGTTGATTATCGGTCAAGAAATCAATGGCAGTAAGCGCTGGATAGCATTGCCGGGGCCGCTGCCAAGTTTGCAGGTGTCTGAATTTGCTAAAGTGGGGCTGATATTCTATATGGCGGCGTTTATGTCGCGTTTCACCTACGATTTGCGCCGCCGTGCGTTCAGCATGTGGCGCCCGCTAGCCGTACTGGCGGTGCCTGTTGGGCTGCTTTTTTTAGCGCCCGACTTCGGCGGCATGGTGGTGTTTACCGTTTGTGTGATCGGCATGCTGATGATGAGCGGTGCATCGCTAGTACTGCTGGGTGGCAGTGGGCTACTGCTCGGCTCCGGCGCCGTAGTGATGGTGGTGATTGAGCCCTACCGACTGGCACGCTGGACCAGTTTTCTGGATCCCTGGGCTGATCAGTTTGCGACTGGCTACCAGTTAACCCAAGCGTTAATAGCCTTCGGGCGAGGGCACGTCACTGGTACCGGGCTGGGCAATAGCGTGCAAAAACTACACTACCTGCCCGAAGCACACACCGACTTTATTTTTGCGGTGATCGCTGAGGAGTTGGGCATGATCGGTGCAATTATCGTCGTGCTGTTGTTCACACTATTTATTGCCCGTGCAATGTGGATCGGCCGTAAAGCAGAGCTGGCAGGGCACCTGTTTGGCGCTTATGTCAGCTACGGGATCGGTTTTGTGGTCGCCGCGCAGGCATTTATTAACATGGCGGTGAGTTCGGGGCTATTGCCGACCAAGGGGCTGACGCTGCCGCTGATGAGCTATGGCGGCTCCAGCCTGCTAGTCACGGGCATTATGGTTGGTTTGCTGCTGCGCACAGATGCCGAAACACGGCACCGGCCTAAGCGCGCTTCAACCCCGTATAAATCCCGCCATGAGCCGCGTTTATCGTAACGCTATGCCGCGTGGTGTTATCAGGAGTTTGATGTGACAACGAACGTTAGCCGACGAGTACTGATTATGGCGGGTGGCACTGGTGGCCATGTGTTTCCAGCATTGTCACTCGCCAATGCTTTACAGGCGGAGCAGGTCGACGTTGAGTGGTTGGGTAGCCCTAGAGGTATTGAAAATCGCCTGGTGCCTGAAGCGGGTATTAAATTGCATACAATTGCGGTTAGCGGACTGCGCGGCAATGGCTTGATGGGCTGGCTAAAAGCACCACTGAACCTTAGCCGTGCGGTACTGCAAGCGCGTGCGGTTATTCGCGAGTTCAAGCCTCAAGTGGTGGTCGGATTGGGCGGCTTTGCCAGTGGTCCCGGCGGCTTGGCTGCATGGTTGACGCGCGTCCCGCTGGTTATTCATGAGCAGAACGCCGTGGCAGGCCTGACCAATCGCGTCTTGTCGCGACTGGCTAAACGAACCTATGCCGCTTTCCCTGAGGCCTTTGGGGCACGTGCCGATGTCATTGGCAACCCAGTGCGTGACGACATTGCCGCTCTGGGGAGTTTGCCGCGAGACGAGGCAACGCTCGCTTCCCGGCCCCTGCGGTTGTTGGTGGTGGGTGGCTCCCTCGGGGCTGTAGCCCTTAACGAACGTTTGGCTCCTGCGCTGGCGACACTGCCCATTGAGCAGCGCCCCCAGGTTCGCCACCAGGCAGGTAAGGGGCGTGAGCAGGCGACTGCAGACAATTACCAGCAGCACGGCGTGAGCGCTGAGGTGAGTCCTTTTATTGATGATATGGCCGCTGCCTACGAGTGGGCTGATTTAGTGGTGTGCCGCTCGGGGGCATTGACCGTCGCGGAGTTGGCGGCGGCGGCTAAGCCGGCACTGTTGGTACCATTCCCGTTTGCTGTCGATGACCATCAGCGCATCAACGCCCAAGTGCTCGTCAAGGCGGGGGCCGCCAAGTGCGTAATTCAGTCTGAGCTGACCGTTGAGCGGTTAAGCGAATTTTTAAACCAATTGCTCGTCCCAAATACCCTGGCGGCAATGGCGGCAAATGCACGCCAGGCCGCCCATTTAGATGCCACAAAACGCTTGGCTGAAGGGTGTTTGGTGATGGTGCCGTTAGGAGACTCTGCGTGATCGATTCGGACAATAACATGACACCCGCACGTACCACCGCAGGCCCCGGCATGCGCCGGATTCGGCGGCTCCATTTTGTCGGTATTGGTGGCGCAGGTATGTGTGGTATTGCCGAGGTGCTAGCCAATCAGGGCTACACCGTTAGCGGCAGTGACGTGAAAACCTCTTCAGTCGTGGAGCGGTTGCGTCAATGTGGTGTCTGTGTGGCGATTGGCCATGCTGAGGCCAATGTGCAAGGCTCAGATGTGGTGGTGGTGTCCAGTGCCATTGATGAAACCAATCCAGAAATTCGCTGGGCCCATGAGCACCGTGTGCCGGTGGTGCGTCGTGCTGAGATGCTCGCTGAGCTAATGCGGTTTCGTCACGGTATCGCCGTGGCGGGAACCCATGGTAAAACCACTACGACCAGCTTAACGGCGACCCTATTGGCCGAAGGTGGCTTGGATCCCACCTTTGTGATTGGCGGCAAGCTGACCAGTGCCGGTGCCAATGCCCGCTTAGGTGAAGGTGACTATTTGGTTGCCGAAGCCGACGAGTCCGACGCATCGTTTTTGCACTTACAGCCAATGGTGTCGATTGTTACCAATATTGATGCTGACCATATGGCGACCTATGGCGGCGACTTTGAGCGGCTAAAAAGTACCTTTATCGAATTCCTGCACAACTTACCGTTTTATGGTTTAGCAGTGCTGTGTATCGATGACCCTCATGTACGTGTGCTGTGTGAGCAGGTGAAGCGGCAGTTCGTGACTTATGGTTTTGATAGCGATGCCGATTATCGCATCGTTGATTTTGCCCAGCGTGGTGGTGAAGTCTCCTTCACCGCGCTACGCCCTGGGGGCGCCGTGCCGTTAGACGTGCGTTTGGCTATGCCGGGTCGCCACAATGCCTTAAACGCCATGGCCGCGATTGTTGTCGCTACCGACGCTGGCGTGAGTGATAGTGCTATTCTAAGCGGTCTGGCAAGTTTTGCCGGTGTAGGGCGCCGTTTCCAGGTACATGGTCACTTCCCAGCGCCTAAAGGTGGCGGTGATATCATGTTGGTGGACGATTATGGTCACCATCCCCGTGAAGTTGATATGGTGATCCAGGCGATTCGCGCTGGCTGGCCGGAGCGTCGTCTGGTCATGCTATATCAGCCCCATCGCTATAGCCGTACCCGCGATTTATACGAAGACTTTGTCAGGGTGCTTTCCCAAGTCGACACGCTGGTGCTGCTGGATGTTTACAGTGCGGGTGAAGCGGTTATTCCTGGCGCTGAGGGGCGTACCTTGGCAGGGTCTATCCGTCAACGCGGCGAAGTCGACCCGCTGTTTGTCGAGCATAAACATGAGTTGCCTGCCCTGCTAACCAACGTATTACGCCCCGGCGATATTTTAATTACCCAGGGCGCTGGTGATGTGGGCGGGATTTCCCTGCGCCTGGCACAGGCACAGCTAGCGATGAACGAGGTGGATCTGTGAGCGTTGACGTAGCCTCCCCCAGCTCTCTTGGTAAAGTCGTGGTCGTTTATGGCGGCACCTCCGCTGAACGGGAAGTATCGCTTAAAAGCGGTGCGGCGGTGCTGGAAGCGCTGCGGCGTAAAGGTATTGATGCCTGTAGCTATGATCCCCAAGAGGGTGGTCTGGCTGGCTTAGAACAACTGGCGCCATCGGTGGTCTTTGTCGCCCTGCACGGCCGCGGCGGTGAGGATGGCACACTGCAGGGTGCATTGGAGCTGTTGAATATTCCCTATACCGGCAGTGGGGTGCTTGCCTCGGCGCTGGGAATGGATAAGCAGCGCACTAAACAGGTGTGGAGTGCGGTTGGGCTGCCCACCCCTGAAAGCATTATGCTGGCTGCCAGTTCGGACTGGTCAGCGGTGGTCGAGCAGTTAGGTTTGCCGCTGATCGTTAAGCCAGTGCACGAAGGCTCAACGCTGGGCATTAGCATCGTAAAAAGCCAGGCAGCGCTTGAGGCGGCCTATCACGAAGCAGCCCAGTTCGACGCTCGGGTGATGGCGGAGCGTTTTGTCGTAGGCGAGGAGTATACCGTGGCGCTGCTGGGTGATCAGGTACTGCCCGCTATTCGCGTAGAGGTTCCCGGCGGCTTCTACGACTATGAAGCCAAATATATTGCTAATACCACCCAATACCATTTGCCTTGTGGCTTAACTGCCGAGGATGAAGCTGCGCTCGCTATGCTATGCCAGCAAGCGTTTATGGCCATAGGTGGGGTAGGTTGGGGGCGGGTTGATGTCATGCGTGATAGCGAAGGGCGTTTTTGGCTACTGGAGGTCAATACGGTACCCGGCATGACCGACCATAGTTTGGTGCCTCAAGCGGCAGCTCATGCAGGCATCGGCTTTGATGACCTAGTGCTACAAATACTCAACACCGCAGGTGAGTCGTTCACAGCATGAGTAATGACTTGTTTAAAAGCGCTTTATTAAAAAGTGCCTTATGAAAAGGCGTAATGCTTGGTTGGGGATTATTCTGCTAGCGCTGCTGATGGGAGCCGGTGGGCGGGCGCTGTGGCTATGGCTGGATCGTCCTATTGAGCGGGTGTCTATTCGCGGCGAATGGGAGTATGTCAGCGCCGACTACCTGCGCACTCAGCTGGCGCCACTGGTCGTTGATGCCACTTGGCTGTCGGCTGATTTAGGCGAATTGCGAAACCGCGCGCTGCAGGTAGGTTGGTTAAACGAAGTGCGTATATCCCGTGAGTGGCCCAACGCACTGGTGTTTGAGCTGGTTGAGCAGCAGCCCGTCGCGCGCTGGAACGATGATTTTTTACTCAACCCTGAAGGTGAGCCTTTTGCTTTTGCGCCCTTATCGCCACCAGCGGGTTTGCCGGATCTGGCAGGTCCTGCGGGCAGCAGTGAAGAAGTATTGGACTATTACCACCGGTTAAAACTTCACTTTGAGCAGTTATCGTTGCATCTTACTCAACTTCGTTTAGAGCCGCGCGGTGCCTGGCGGCTGCAGTTGAACGATGGCGCTTGGGTGATGTTGGGTCGACGTCAGCATGAAGTGCGCTTAGCACGGTTGTCGGCTTCATGGCAGCGTGAGTTGTCATCTCTGGCCGAACAGATTCGCTATATTGATCTGCGCTACCCTAACGGCGTTGCTGTTGCATGGCATGGAGAAAGTGAATTTGCTGTGCAAGATGAGTAACTCTTCTATTACTTGGTGCAAATAAGGTGTAAAAGTGAGTGGTTGCCATCGTTGAAAAAGCCAATAATCGGCTTTAAATTGCTTCACAAGCCTATTATTGTGGGTTTGCACTAGTCGTATTGCGACTATTGTTTCTATACTATGGGCCAGACGCGGGTTAAATAGTTTTTAATTTCGGCTATTGGTACTTAGCGAGTGTCTGAGACACATCACTGATTATTTCGGGTAGCACGCTTTCAATGTTAAGCGTTGGATTAAGCGCCACCCTATTTATATTTACTTTTAACAATGACGCAAGGAGATTTCCCGACTCATGGCAGGCTCACCCAACGCATCCAATATGGTGGTCGGGCTGGACATTGGAACGTCCAAGGTCGTCGCGATAGTCGGTCAACCTACCGATGATGGCGGAATTGAAATTGCAGGTATTGGTTCGCACCCTTCGCGTGGCATGAAGCGCGGCGTGGTGATCAATATCGAATCAACGGTACAGTCTATCCAGCGCGCCGTTGAAGAAGCAGAGTTAATGGCCGGTTGTGATATTCACTCGGTATACGTTGGCGTAGCAGGCAGCCATATTAGTTCCATGAACTCAGATGGCGTTGTGGCAATAAAAGAGCGCGAAGTGACACCCTCTGATATTGAGCGCGTAATTGACTCCGCAAGGGCCCGCGCCATTTCTGAAGGTCAGCGAGTGCTGCATGTGCTGCCGCAGGAGTTTTCGATTGATGCCCAAGGCGGCATTCGTGAGCCACTGGGTATGTCCGGTGTGCGCTTGGAAGCGCAGGTACACTTGGTAACAGCCGCTTTAAACGCGGTGCAGAATATTGAGAAGTGTGTCCGCCGCTGCGGTTTGGAGGTTGATGCTATTATCCTAGAGCAGCTAGCCTCTAGTATGGCCGTGCTCACCGAGGATGAACGTGAGCTGGGTGTCTGCATGGTCGACATTGGTGGCGGAACGACTGATATGGCGATTTTCAGCGAAGGCGCCATTCGTCACACGGCAGTCATTCCTATCGCTGGTGACCAGGTCACTAACGATATTGCCATGGCGCTGCGAACACCCACGCAGCACGCTGAAGAGATCAAAGTTAAGTACGCTTGCGCGCTAACGCATTTAGCCGCAAGTGATGAAATGATCAAAGTACCTAGCGTAGGTGATCGTCCTGCGCGTGATCTATCGCGTCAAGCGCTCGCCGAGGTGGTAGAACCGCGTTACGAAGAGCTGTTTACGCTAGTAAGAGACGAATTGCGTCGAAGTGGCTATGAAGACATGGTGGCCGCCGGCATAGTGCTTACCGGTGGTACCTCGCGCATGGAAGGGGTTAGCGAATTGGCAGAAGAGATTTTCCATATGCCCGTTCGTATCGCATGTCCGCAAAACGTAAGAGGTTTGGCGGACGTCGTGTGTAATCCGATCTATGCGACGGGCGTTGGTCTGCTGCATTATGCCTTGCAGGAAACGCGTCATGGGCAAGGTCTAAGAAGCCACGGGGGAGTCGTTGCAGCCCATAAGGGACGAAACGAGCTTTCCCGGCGTGATATCAAGGAAGACCATTCGGCGCTGGCAAGAATTAAAGGCTGGTTCAAAGGAAATTTCTGACAGGGCCGCAAGCGCGGTTCAGGAGACGGGGCTTATGTTCGAATTGGTAGATAACGCACCCTCGAGCAGTGCGGTCATCAAAGTGGTTGGCGTTGGCGGCGGTGGCGGCAATGCTGTTAACCACATGGTCGAAAGTAATATTGAAGGCGTTGAGTTTATCTGCGCCAACACGGATGCCCAGGCGCTTAAACGCGTATCGGCAAAAACAGTGCTGCAGTTGGGCAGTGAGATCACTAAAGGGTTAGGTGCAGGTGCCAACCCTGAGGTGGGACGCCAGGCGGCAATGGAAGATCGTGAGCGCATCGCAGAATTGCTGGTGGGCGCAGATATGGTCTTCATCACTGCCGGTATGGGCGGTGGTACGGGAACCGGAGGCGCGCCGGTGGTGGCCCAGGTCGCCAAGGAGCTTGGGATTCTTACCGTTGCCGTCGTAACGCGTCCCTTCCCCTTTGAAGGGCCAAAACGTATGCGCGCTGCTGAAGAGGGCATGAAAGAGCTCTCAGAACACGTGGATTCGTTGATCACTATTCCCAACGAAAAACTGCTCTCCGTGCTGGGCAAGAACGCCACGTTGCTGACGGCTTTCAGTGCGGCGAACGATGTGCTGTTGGGCGCTGTTCAAGGTATTGCAGAGCTGATTACCAGTCCGGGTATCATCAACGTCGACTTTGCTGATGTGCGCACCGTTATGTCTGAAATGGGCATGGCGATGATGGGTACCGGTGGTGCCACGGGTGAAAACCGTGCTCGCGAAGCGGCTGAGAAAGCTATCCGTAGCCCGCTGCTGGAAGATATCGATCTGCACGGCGCCCGCGGTATTCTGGTCAACATCACGGCAGGGCCCGACTTGTCCATCGGCGAGTTCAATGATGTAGGTGCTACGGTTCAAGAGTTTGCCTCTTCAGACGCCACCATTGTCGTCGGCACCTCCATTGATATGGAAATGTCCGATGAACTGCGCGTGACCGTTGTGGCTGCGGGTTTAGATGGGCAAAAGCCTAAAGCGGCGGCGCGGGAACCCGCCCGTCGTTCAGCCGCGGAATCGTCTGATTACCGCAAGTTGCAGCAGCCAACGGTCATGCGGCAACAGGCGACAGCCCGCGCTGAAGCACCCGAAGCGGCAGCAAAGCCTCGTCCTGAAAAGCGTCGCGCTTCCGAAGCCGATGACTATCTGGACATTCCCGCGTTTCTTCGCCGCCAGGCGGATTGATCTCGTTATCAGGCTCATTTGTAACAGCGAGCGAGCGTTTTATTGGCTAAAACGCTCGTTTGCTGTTAAAGTGAACACTGTTTGATAACTTTTCCCCTGCGGTTATTACCGTCATAAGAGCTCGGCTACTATCCATGATCAGACAACGCACCCTACAAAACGTCATTCGCGCCACCGGAGTGGGCCTGCATTCTGGCAAAAAAGTCCACCTGGCTTTGCGTCCGGCGCCAGCTAATACTGGGATTGTGTTTGTTAGAACCGATCTGGATCCCGTTGTACACGTTCCTGCCCGGGCAGAGTTAGTTGAAGATACCAAACTCTGTACTGCTCTGGTTTCGAATGGGGTCAAGGTGGCTACCGTTGAGCACTTGATGTCAGCCTTTGCCGGGCTGGGCATCGACAACGCTTACGTAGATGTTAGCGAGCCTGAAGTGCCCATTATGGACGGTAGCGCTAGCCCGTTTGTGTTTTTGATTCAGTCAGCGGGTATTTTGGAGCAGGATGCGGCGAAGAAATTTATTCGCATCAAGCATCGGGTAGGGGTGACTGATGGAGATAAGGAGGCGGTTTTCTTACCCCATCAAGGGTTCAAGGTTTCCTTTGCAATCGACTTTGATCATCCTGTTTTTGAGCAGCAGAAACAGACCGCGCTGATCGATTTCTCGACCACCTCGTTTGTTAAAGAGGTCTCTCGCGCACGTACGTTTGGGTTTATGCGTGATTTAGAGTTTTTGCGCTCTAATAATCTGGCGTTAGGCGGCAGTTTAGATAACGCCATTGTGGTTGACGATTACCGTATTGTTAATGAAGGCGGTCTACGCTACGAAGATGAGTTTGTTAAGCATAAGGTATTAGATGCGATTGGTGACTTGTACCAGTTGGGTTACAGCCTGATTGGCGAGTTTAGGGGGGTCAAGTCTGGCCATGCGCTAAACAATCAGTTATGCCGCGAGTTGCTGGCGCAACCCGATGCCTATGAAATTGTCACCTTTGAAGAAGAGAAGGCCGTGGCACCTATTTCCTATGTCGCTCCCGCAATGGCCTGATGCAGCATCGCCTTAGGGTTTGTTCGGTTATTAAAGCATCGCTTAGGCGGTGCTTTATGCTTTTTGGGCAATGGTTAAGTCGGAGAGCATGCTCGATTCAGGCAGCCGTGAGGATGTCACTTAGGGGAACTGGCATGAGATGCCAGCCTTTCCAAGGCGCGTTTAAGCGCTGGATGGGTGGTATCCTCAGCGCACTCAGCTAGCGTTTTCCCTGCATCGGCTGACAGGCTGCGTGTATTTCTTGGGGGCGCCACAATAGGGCGTACAGGGCGTACTTTAAAAGTAAAGCCGTTGACCCCTTCAAAGCCGGGCAATTGATGAAGTAGTTCCAGTAAGCGTTGTTGTTCAAAGCGCAACCACGTCAACCAACCCGCCTGGCCACTAATCAGCGTTAAGCGGCCTTCGCTAAAGCCACCCACAAAAATATGCTCACGCATCTCTTCGGGGAGGTGGGCGCGCAGGTGGCGTTGAGCCTGATCAATTAGCCGAGAGAGCCGCATTAATTGATTAATATCGCCCGACTTTGAGAGCAAACGGGCGATGGGCTGGGCGCGCGAACGCTTAACCTTTATACTCATACGCTTAATTCCTAGGTGCTGCTATTTTAGGCACCACGACTAATGACGTCGGCCACCTTCGCCAATGGCTGATTAGTTCACTTTATCACGCTCAGGAGTCGGTCTACAGCATGTCACCTACGCTTGATGTTCAATCTGCTTTGCCGCGGCGCCATCGCCGTTACGGTTTAGCGCGTTGGTGGCTGGCCGGCCTGTTAGTAAGCTGCCTTTTACCCGCCAGTTTAGGCCCTGCGGATGCGTTTCGTGGTGGCGAACGTAGCGTTACTATCTGTTTGTGGGTGCCCGCCATTTTGCGCGCGCAGTCCCACTGGGTAGCCAAGCGCCGACGCGCCCTGCAACGCTGGGCTCAAAGCCCCCAATCTTTTGCGCCTTTACGGCGTCTATGTCACTGGCTAGCCCCGATGACTATGCTGGTTGCGGCACGGGATGTGTTGACCCAGCGCGGCCCGCCTTCCCGCCAAGCCTGTCGTTAATACATCTACTTTGTGCATGCTGCGCAGATAAGCGGCATGCATTGAAAGGGCAACGTCCGCTGGGACGCTCGTGAATATTTGGATATTTCATGCTTAATAATTTATTACGTAAAGTCGTGGGCTCTAAAAATGACCGCGATGTTAAACGCATGCACAAGAGTGTGCCGCATATTAATACCTTGGAAGCGGAGCTCGAGGCTATTAACGATGCTGAACTACAAGGAAAAACCGCTGAACTGCGCCAGCGTTTAGAAGCCGGTGAGTCCCTTGATGCATTGTTAGCCCCCGCGTTTGCCATCGTACGAGAAGCCAGTAAACGCGTTATGGGCATGCGCCATTTCGATGTGCAGATGGTGGGCGGCATGACCCTGCACCGTGGCCGTATTGCTGAAATGAAAACGGGCGAGGGTAAAACCCTGGTGGCAACCCTGGCGGTGTATCTCAATGCGCTACCCGGTAAAGGCGTTCACGTGGTGACGGTGAACGACTATCTGGCCCGTCGTGATGCTGAGTGGATGCGCCCGCTATATGAGTTTTTGGGCCTTAGCGTTGGCGTTATCTTCTCTGGTCAGACGAGTGAAGAGAAGCGCCACGCCTATCAGTGCGATATTACCTATGGTACCAACAACGAGTTCGGCTTTGATTATCTGCGCGATAACATGGCGTTTTCGTTAGAGGATAAAGTCCAACGGGGTCTGCACTATGCGATTGTCGATGAAGTCGACTCCATTCTGATCGATGAAGCACGTACGCCGCTGATTATCTCTGGGGCGGTAGATGAAAATACCGATCTCTATAAGGTCGTTAATCAACTCGCCCAGCAGCTTGAGAAGGGCGAAGAGATTGAAGACGAAGAGGCAACGGTCGTCGGTGACTTTTTAATCGATGAGAAGCAGAAGCAGGTAGAGTTAACCGAGCAGGGGCATAATAAAGTTGAAGAGCTGATGCGCGCTGAAGGGCTGTTGGGCGATGGCGAGTCGCTGTATGCCGCGCAGAACCTTAACTTGCTCCAGCATATGCACTCGGCCCTGCGTGCCCGCCATCTCTATCACCGCGATGTCGACTATATCGTCTCTGAAGGTCAGGTGGTGATCGTAGATGAGCACACTGGCCGCTCCATGCCGGGGCGTCGCTGGTCGGAAGGTTTGCACCAGGCCGTCGAAGCCAAAGAGGGCGTCACGGTTCAGCGGGAAAGCCAAACGCTAGCCTCGACAACCTTTCAGAACTACTTCCGTCTGTATGAAAAGCTCGCCGGTATGACCGGCACCGCTGATACCGAAGCCTTTGAGTTTCGTCAGATTTATGGCCTCGACGTCGTGGTGATTCCTACCAACCGGCCATTGGCCCGTAAAGATCTCAACGACTTGGTCTATTTGAGCGCTGAAGAGAAGTACGAAGCGATTATCAAGGATGTCAAAACCGAGACTGAGGCCGGGCGCCCGGTGTTGGTGGGTACGGCGTCTATTGAAACATCCGAATACCTCGCCAAGTTGATGCGCGACGCAGGCCTGACGTTCAGCGTACTGAATGCCAAGCAGCACCAGAGTGAAGCCGAAATTATTGCCCAGGCAGGTCGACCAGGGGCGATCACCATCGCTACCAACATGGCCGGTCGCGGTACCGATATCGTTCTCGGCGGTAACTGGGAGGCCGAAGTCGCCAAGCTGCAAAACCCGAGCCAAGAGCAGATTGATGCGCTTAAAGCCGAGTGGCAAGCGCGTCATGATGGCGTGCTGGCCGCTGGCGGCCTGCACGTAGTGGGCTCTGAGCGCCACGAGTCCCGGCGTATCGATAACCAGCTGCGTGGCCGTGCCGGGCGCCAGGGCGATCCTGGCTCGACGCGGTTCTTCCTGTCACTGGAAGATAGCCTGATGCGTCTGTTTGGCTCTGACCGCGTCAAACGCCTGATGCAGGCATTGGGACTTGAGCATGGCGAAGCCATTGAGCATAAGATGGTCTCTAACGCTGTTGAGCGTGCCCAGAAGAAAGTCGAAGGGCGTAACTTCGATATTCGTAAGCAATTGCTTGAGTATGATGACGTGGCTAACGACCAGCGCCGGGTGATCTACGACCAGCGCAATGAGATCCTTGCTGCGGATAACGTTGCCGATGCCGTTATCGGTATTCGCGAAGAGGTGATGGAGTCGGCCATCAGTGACTACGTGCCGCCCCAGAGTCTGCCCGAGCAGTGGGATCTACCCGGCTTGGAAGCGCACCTCAAAACCGAGTTCAACCTTGAAGCGCCGGTGGTTAAATGGGCCGCCGAGGATGAGCGCTTCAGCGAAGAGCAACTGCGTGAGCGGCTGCAGACTATGCACCGTGAAGCCTATGCGGCCAAGATCGAGGCGGCGGGCGAGAAACTAATTCGTCGCTTTGAGAAGCAGGTCATGCTGCAAGTATTGGACACGCGTTGGAAAGAGCACCTTCAGTCAATGGATCATCTGCGTCGCGGGATTCACCTGCGTGGCTATGCGCAGAAAAATCCAAAGCAAGAGTATAAGCGTGAATCCTTTGAGCTCTTCCAGCATCTGCTAGAGCATATTAAAGCCGATGTCACGCGTATTCTGAGCCACGTGCAGGTTCGTCAGCCCGAGGAAGTGGACGCCCTTGAGCAACAGCGCCGCGAAGCGCTGGCGCGGGAAACCGCCACAGCAGCTAGCCGCCATGACGCTCCCGCCGCAGAGCAACCCGAAAACGAGCAGGAAGCACCGGGTATCGATGGCCGCCCTGTGCGTCGCGAGGGTCCGAAAGTGGGTCGTAACGATCCCTGTTTTTGTGGCTCGGGTAAAAAGTATAAGCAGTGCTGTGGAAAACTAAGCTAGCGGCGCCCGTTTTGAGACCGTTTTTGAACAGCCTGTAAAAAGGTCTTTGTCTAAAGGAGAGAATCATGGCGGTTGGAAACACTCCCTTTCCAGAGCTGCCACCCCTGCAAGGGGTGCGTCTGGGGGTTGCAATGGCGGGTATCAAAAAGCCGAATCGTCGTGATGTGGTGGTGATTGAGCTCCCAGAGACTGCGACGGTGTCTGGGGTCTTTACGCTTAATGCGTTCTGCGCCGCCCCCGTGGTCGTGGCGAAAAAGCATCTAGAGCAGTGTCGCGCAGAAAGTCGTTCGCCACGCTTTTGGCTGATCAATACCGGCAATGCCAACGCGGGGACCGGCGCAGCAGGCTTGCGCGATGCGCAAGCCTGCTGCGCCGAGCTGGCCAAGCAGGTAGGCGTGGCTGAACAGGATGTACTGCCATTCTCAACCGGCGTGATTGGTGAACCGCTGCCGATGGATCGCCTCTTAGCCGGCTTTGCGCCAGCGCTTGAAAGCCTGTCCAGCGACAGTGCTGCCTGGGAGCAGGCGGGGCAAGGTATATTAACCACCGACACCCGTGCCAAAGGCGCCACCGTCACGCTGGAAATAGGCGACCAGCAGGTGACAATTAACGGCATCGCTAAAGGGTCGGGCATGATCAAACCCAATATGGCGACCATGTTGGGGTTTGTGGTGACGGATGCCGCTATCGAAGCACCGTTACTGGATCATCTGCTGCGTGAAACCGTCGATCGCTCGTTTAACTGCATTACCGTGGACAGCGATACCTCCACCAATGACGCCTGTATGTTAGCGGCGACCGGCACAGGCCCTCGCATCGCCGATGAAGAGCAGCTTGCCGTTTTCAGTAATGCCCTACAGCGAGTGATGACCGAGCTGGCGCAGGCGATTATTCGCGATGCAGAAGGGGCAACGAAATTCGTTACCCTTCAGGTGGGTGAGGCTAAAAGTCGTCAAGAGGCGCTTGATGTGGCTTTTACGGTGGCTCACTCGCCGCTGGTGAAAACCGCGCTTTATGCCTCAGATGCTAACTGGGGGCGTATTTTAGCAGCCGTTGGGCGAGCGCCTGTGGGTGACTTTGACGTCAATCGTGTGGTGATTGATTTAGGTGATGTACGCCTGGTGGAAAAGGGCGGACGTGCAGCAGGCTACACCGAAGCAGCGGGAAGTGCCGTAATGGCGCAGTCAGAAATTACCATTCGCATTAACTTGGGGCGCGGGGAAGAGAGTGCCACGGTGTGGACTTCTGACCTCTCCCATGACTATGTGTCTATCAACGCGGATTACCGCAGCTAGTTATTCGTTCCTCGCAGCGGATTAACTGGCAGCGAAAAAGGTCATGCGCAGCGAGATAGCACCGGTGCCATCGGCATTGGTGCGCGCAGTGGATACAGACGTAACGAGTATATGAGTCTATGAGCATAAAGGTAAAACGACGGGTTCACGTCGCGGCAGCTGCCATTATCAGCGCCGATCAGCAGCAAGTACTGATCGCCCGTCGGCCGTCAAACGTTGACCATGGCGGGTTGTGGGAGTTTCCGGGCGGTAAGCTGGCGCCTTATGAAACTGGCCTTGAAGGGTTAAAGCGTGAGCTGCACGAAGAGCTCGGCGTTGAGATTGTCTGTGCCCAGCCGTTGATTCGCGTCCACCATGAGTACCCCGACAAGCATATCCTGCTTGATGTATGGCAGGTGCATGAGTTTGCGGGTGAACCCTTTGGCCGTGAGGGACAGGCGGTGCGCTGGGTGCCCATGAGCGAGCTCTCCAACTACCCCTTCCCAGCGGCTAATTTGCCGATTCTGCGCGCGGTAAGGCTGCCTACCGAGTATTTAATTACCGGTGAGGAGCTGGATGAAGAGCGTTTTGATGCGTTTTTGGAACGCGCGCTGCGTGAGGACAACATTCGCCTGGTACAACTGCGCGCCAAGCAGTTGGATGAGACGGCTTATCTGGCCCGCGCCCAGCGTGCCTTGAGTCTATGTCGTGAGCACGGTGCTCGTCTGCTGCTTAACGGTGAACCGGCGCTGCTCGATCAGATTGACGCCGACGGTATTCATTTGACCAGTGAGCGCTTAATGCAGTTGGAGCGCCGTCCGATTGCTGAAAATAAGTGGCTGTCGGCATCAACGCATAACCAAACGCAGCTTACCCAGGCAGCCGTGTTGGGATGCGACTTCGTTAGTCTCTCGCCGCTACGCACCACGCCATCGCACCCCGAAGTTGCGCCCCTCGGTTGGCATGATTTCCAGCAACTGGTCGAACGCGCAGGTATGCCGGTGTTTGCACTGGGCGGAATGACGCGCTTTGATGCCAACCACGCTCGTGCCGTGGGTGCTCAAGGGATCGCCTCGATCCGTGACTTCTGGAAGTAACACGCCCGGCCAGAACGCATAAAAGCGCAAGTAGTGAAAAACGCCTGCCTGGAAGTTATCCAGAGCAGGCGTTTTTTTATTGATGCCCAGCTTGGCTTACACATCAGCGACGAGCGACGTTTAGTCTAAGCCTAGTCCCGGTAGCGACGGGTTAGGTCTCCATAGGCATCCACACGGCGATCACGCAGATAAGGCCAGATGCGGCGAGTATTTTCACTGCGTGCCATATCAAGGGTAACGACCAACTGCTCTGTCTCTTCCCCCGCATGGGCAAGTAGTTCACCCTGCGGCCCGCAGACAAAACTGCCGCCCCAAAACTGAATGCCATCGCCGACCCCGGAGTGATCCGCCTCAAAGCCAACCCGGTTGGCCACCAGTACGGGCAAGCCGTTGGCCACGCCGTGGGCGCGCTGAATCACTGTCCAAGCATCTTTTTGGCGGCGCTTCTCTTCCCCGTCGTCATTGGGATCCCAGCCGATCGCCGTGGGGTAGAGCAGCAGGTCGGCACCGGCCAGCGCCATCAGTCTGGCGGCTTCGGGGTACCACTGATCCCAGCAGACCAAGACGCCGAGGCGACCCACGGATGTTTCGATCGGAGTAAAGCCTTCTCCACGGGCGCTGTCATGATCCCCCGGGGTGAAGTAAAACTTCTCATAAAACCCTGGGTCATCGGGAATATGCATCTTGCGATACTGGCCAACGCGGCCTTTGGCGCGGTCATAGACCACGGCGGTATTGTGGTAGAGCCCCGGTGCGCGGCGCTCAAATAGCGAGCCGACCAAGACAATATCCAGCTCTTTAGCGAGCGCCGCCAGGCGCTGGCCGGTCGGGCCATCCAAAGGTTCTGCCAAGTCAAACAGCGAAGGGTCTTCAAACTGGCAAAAATAGTGGGTGGCATGCAGTTCTTGAAGCAGCACCAGCTGCGCGCCTTGCTCAACGGCACTGCGAATGCCTGCTTCACTGGCAGACAGGCTTTGGGCTTTGTCCGGCCACGCCGGTTGCTGCACAACAGCGACGGTTAGCGTTGTCGACATGGTGACTCCTTTAACAAATGGCGGTCGTGGTAGGCGTGCCCCGGGCAAGCGTGCCTTTGGGAAGCTGCATGGTTAAACAGTGCAGGCTGCCATGTTGGCGAATAACGCTGACGCACTCAATAGGGATGAGCGTATGCTCAGGAAAAGCAACCGCTAGCGCGCTCAGTGCGGTGACATCCGCCGGATCGCCGTAGGTAGGCACTAGTACGGCCTGATTAATAATCAGAAAGTTGGCGTAGGTGGCGGGCAAGCGGTGGCCATCCTCAGGGTCAAAGCAAGCCTGGGGCCAGGGCAGAGGGATAAGGCGGTAGGGTTCGCCATTGCGCTGCCTGAAAGCCAGCAGCTCCTGCTCCATGGCCGCCAGGGCCGGGTAGTGCGGATCGTTGGGGTCATCGCAACGCACATAGGCGATAGTGGTTGGGTTGCAGAAGCGTGCCAGCGTATCGATGTGGCTGTCGGTATCGTCGCCCTCTAAATGGCCGTTGGCCAGCCACAGTACACGGTCGACGCCGAAGTCTTCGCCAAGCTGCGCTTCTATCTCTGCTCGGGATAGCGTGGGGTTGCGATTAGGGTTAAGCAGGCAGGCTTCTGTGGTAAGTAGGGTGCCTTCGCCGTCGGTTTCTATACCGCCGCCTTCAAGTACCAGATTTCGCGATGACACCGGGCAAGCCCAGGCACCCGCATCGGCCAGCCACTGGGTGAGACGGTTATCGTGCTCGGCAGGAAATTTACCGCCCCAGCCGGTGAAGGTGTAATCAAGCATCACACATTGGCCATCTTCATCGACCACGCTGATAGGGCCGTGATCCCGCGCCCAGGTATCGTCGGTGGGTGCGACAATAAGCTGCAGGCGTTCGCCGGGAACGCCGTAGGCCTCAAAAGTAGCGGCCAAGCGCTGCTTAGTAAGTTCATCAGGTACGCAAATCAACACGCGCTGATAGCCAGCGGTGGCCATCACAATGCGCTCGAGAGTGGCTTCGATGCGCGCAAGCAGTGGTGCCCAATCACCGTCTGGGCGTGGCCAAGTCAGTTGTATCCCATCCTGAGGATACCATTCGGGTAGCAAACGGTACGTCATAAAAGCGCAGCCCCACGGTCAGCAGTAAATCGGCGCAATGTAGGGCGTGGCGGGGCAAGTTGCAAGCGTAACGTTTTATTCTGAACGCTCACGGCGAAGGTCGCTCTAATGGCCGTTTGAACATGCAGAGAGACTAAAAAAACCGTACCATGAGCGCTTATTGATAAGGAATGACGCCATGCTTGATCGTTTGCCTTTCCTGGTGGGGCTGCGCTACGTGCGCGCTAAACGCCGGAATCACTTTATTTCGTTTATTTCACTTACCTCAATGTTGGGGTTAATGCTGGGGGTCGCGGTACTTATTTTGGTGCTGTCGGTCATGAACGGCTTCGACCATGAGCTGCGCACGCGTATTTTAGGCATGGTGCCCCACGCTAAAATCGAGTCCCGGGTGGGCATGGTCGAGTGGGAAACGTTAGCCGAAGAGCTGATGCAGCGCGAACGTGTCATCGGCGCAGCGCCCTATGTCGAACAGCAGGGCATGTTCTCGGTGGGCGGGCGTAATCAGGGCGCCATGGTTAATGGCATTAACCCTGATTGGGAGGATCGGGTGTCGATTATTGGCGATCATATGCGCCAAGGCGAACTGAGCGATCTGGTTCCTGGTGAGTGGCATGTGGTGCTGGGCTCCATGCTGGCGCGTAACTTGGGCGTCGGGGTGGGGGATCGAGTGACACTGCTGGTACCTGAAGCATCGATTACCCCCGCCGGGGTCTTTCCCCGCTTAAAGCGCTTTACCGTTAGCGGTATTTTTAGCGTCGGGGCTGAACTGGATGCCAATTTGGCCTACGCCAATATCGAAGATATGCAAACGCTTGCCCGGCTTGGCGATGCGGTCGGCGGGCTGCGTCTAGAGTTGGATGACCTGTTTGCAGCCAGCAGCGAAACCCAGGCGATTCTCAATGACCTTGGGCCGGAGTATCGGGGCAGCGACTGGACGTTCTCTCAAGGCAATCTTTTCCAGGCGATACAGATGGAAAAGCGCATGATCGCGCTGCTGTTAACCGTCATCATTGCCGTGGCAGCATTTAATATCGTCTCGACGCTGGTGATGGTGGTGACCGATAAGCGTGCGGATATCGCCATTCTGCGTACCATCGGCGCTAAGCCGAGCTCGATTATGGGGATTTTTATTGTTCAGGGCATGGCCATCGGCTTTATTGGTATCGCCATTGGGGTGGCCGTGGGTGTGCTGCTGGCGCTGACCATTGCTGATCTGATTGGCTGGGTGGAAGGCACGCTGGGGATCCAGTTCTTGGATGCAGGTGTCTACTTTATTAGCGATCTGCCTTCTCGGCTGCAGTGGAATGATGTCAGTCGCATTGTTTTGGCAGCCTTTGGTCTGACGTTCCTGTCGACACTCTATCCCGCTTGGCGGGCGGCAAAAGTTCAGCCAGCGGATGTATTGCGCTATGAATAATGGCTTCAGGAGCAATGATTTCAGGAACCAGGATGACACGATGTCTATGAATTCGACGCCTATCGATTCTTCGTCTACGAATACCCGGCAAGAAGCGGCGGTTATGCTTGATTGCCAAGCGCTGACACGAACCTATAGTGAGGGGCCCCAGGATCTGACGGTGCTGGACAAGCTCAATTTGCAGGTGCGCGCCGGGGAGCGTGTGGCTATCGTGGGTAGCTCGGGCTCGGGTAAAACAACGTTGCTCAATTTGCTGGGGGGGCTTGATCGCCCCAGTGAAGGCAGCGTCATAATCGCTGGTGAACCGCTGTCAGGGTTGAATGAGGCGGCACTGGGCAGCTTTCGCAACCGCTATATCGGATTTGTGTACCAGTTCCATCACTTGTTGGCGGAGTTCACTGCGCTTGAGAATGCGGCGTTGCCGCTGATAATTCGCGGTCAGTCAAAAAAGGCCGCCGAGAAGCGGGCTATGCAGATACTTGAGCGGGTAGGTATGCAGCCGCGGGCGGATCATAAACCCGGTGAACTGTCCGGCGGGGAGCGCCAGCGGGTGGCGATTGCCCGTGCGCTGGTCACCGATCCTAGTCTGGTACTCATGGATGAGCCCACAGGCAATCTGGATCAAACCACGGCGGCGACTATTTTGGCACTCATGGATGAACTGGCCAAAGAGAGCGCCTGTGCATTCGTGATTGTGACCCACGACGTTAGCCTGGCGGCCCATCAAGACCGCGTGCTTAAACTGGATGCAGGTAAATTGGTCGAGCAGACACCGGCGCGTTAACCGTCGGGTTCAATCATTAAACCTTATCGTCAAATTCAGCTTCTATCTGCGCACGCCGCTGCCGACGTATCTGGCGGCGGCGTTTCCAGTTATGGGAGACGTGCCAGCGCCAGATCAAGCGAATGCCAATATTGACCACGATGGCTAAGACTACCGCGGTTACCAACGAGCCGACGACCAGTGCCGGCATAATGTCGTGCATCTGTTCGGCGATCCAGCGTGTCGAAATGCGTGACGGGGCTTCCCGCACGGGCGCGCCCAGAATAAAAGTACCTATCCGGTAGTTACCGTAAAAAAATAGCGGCATCGTTAATGGATTAGTAATCCATACCAGGCCCACCGAGAGAGCTAAGTTGCAACGTGTAATACGAGCGCCCAGGGCTGCGACCACCATCTGAAAGGGGATGGGTAGCATCGCGCAAAACACACCCACGCTAAAGGCATTGGCAACGCTTCGGCGAGTTAAAAGCCACAAACCCGGATCTGCAATCAGCGGTGCCATAAAGCGAAGCGAGCGCTGCTTCCTGATGGTGTCGGGTTTGGGCATGTAGCGCTGCAGGAACCTGCGCGGCATGACGGATACTCTTACCTATCGATGTGGCCCATTATCCATATCGAGCTGCCTTTCGGCTATGCTAGGCCATCAATGAAGTTCGCCAGGGAGAGTTCTATGCGGTTAGGGGTTGCCATGCCAGCGGCGCTTTCGGCACTCGCCGGGGGCACTGTTGCCTGGTACAGCCACACCGCAGGGGTAACTCCCAACGCCTTTGGATGGGTATTGGTTGCTGCTTTGCTAGGCATGGGGTGGCGCCCGCGCATAGGCATATGGCTGCTAGTTGGTGCCTGGGTCTTCATTGGGGTACAAAAAGAGTGGGGGAGTCGTTTGCCTGCGGGGCTAGGCGGAGAAGATATTGCCGTGGAGGCAACCGTGTTGACTGCTCAGCCAGTGGGCAGTGCAACGCGCCTGCTGTTAAGCGTCGATAAGTGTCAAAGCGCTTTAATTATCAGGGGGCAACGGCCCAGCTGTTCGGCGCTCGGCAAGGTGCGCATAACCGCTTATAGCGATGCGCTATTTGAGCCCGGTGAGCAGTGGCAAATGACGCTTCGTTTGCGACCCCCCAGCGGCTTTGCCAATCCTGATACCTTCAATTATGAGCAGTGGCTGTGGCGCGAAGGAATCCACGCTACCGGCTACCTGCGCCAGGAACCAGCGCCCGTTAGGCTCTCTCCCGCAGACCCCACGCTGCGCCAGCTTGCGCTGGATTTTTTAGCCCGCAAGCCCCTTGACGCACGAACCAAGCGCTGGTTGGCCGCGCTGACATTAGGCGATAGTGAACAGTTAACCCAAGATGACTGGTCGCTGCTGAACGCCACCGGTACCACGCATCTGGTGGTGATTTCAGGCTTGCATGTCGGGCTGGTGGCGTCATTTGTGCTAATGCTGGCCAAATTAGGCGCGCGTTTTACCACGCCCACCCACTGGCGCATGAGCACCTGGCCTTGGTGGTTGGCAGCGCTAGCCTGTGTGGGTTACGCCACCCTTGCCGGGATGGCGCCGCCGGCCATGCGGGCGATGGTGATGACACTGGTCGGGCTGTGGGTGCTGAGTGGTCGGCATGCGCCGGGGCCTTGGCAAGGCTGGTGGCTGGCACTTGCGCTGGTACTGCTATTCGATCCATTGGCGCTGTGGCGTCCTGGAATGTGGCTATCGTTTATCGCCGTAGCGTGGTTGATTATTATTTGGCAGGGGCGGAGCCGCCCCCAGGGTATCAAGGGCTGGTGCTGGGCGCTGGTGAGATCGCAACTGCTGCTAGCGCCGTTAATGGCCGCTGCGGTATTGGTGGCCTTTGGGCGGGTGGCGCCCGCCGCGCCATTGATCAATTTAGTTGCCGTGCCTTGGGTGAGTTCGGTGATGGTGCCCACGGCGCTGCTGGGGTGGTTGCTGTCACCCATCCCCTTGGCGGGAGAGGCGGTATGGTGGCTGTTTGAGCAGGCGCTGAGCGTGTTCAACCTGTTGCTGACGCTGGCTGTGCAGCACTGGCCCTTGTGGGAGCCTGACCGGCCATTAGCCTACCCGCTCGCCTTGGCGTTGTTGCTGCTGTCATTATGCTGGGGGCTACCTGCCGTGCCGCCCGGTTTACGGCTGACGGCTACTGCGCTGGTGGTGGCGCTGTCCTGGTGGCCGCTTTCGTCATCGCTGCCTCCCCATACGCTCAGTGTCAGCGTGCATGACGTGGGGCAGGGGCAATTGATCGAGCTGCGTAGCGAAAACTATCGCCTTCTTTATGATACCGGGCCGCGCTTTCGCAGTGGTTTTATGCCTCTGGAGGCGCTTTGGTCGCCGGGGCAGAAGTTTGATCAAGTCATTGTTAGCCACGCTGATAATGATCATGCCGGCGGTATCGGTGCGTTGCTAGCCGATCATCAGGTCAAACAGTGGCTGGCGCCTGCGGGTGAAGCACTGCCAGTTCCAAGTAGTAACTGCCAACGTGGCCAACACTGGGAGCGTGACGGCGTCAGCTACCGTATTCTCTGGCCCCCCGCAGGGAGTAACGATTTTTCTGCTAACGATCGCTCCTGCGTTCTTGAGGTGAGCGTTGGTGAGCAGCGGCTGCTGATTACGGGGGATGTGGGCACCGAGGTGGAGCGGCGCTTTCTGCGTGAGGTAGACCTGCCCGTTAGTGTTTTGGTGGCAGGGCACCATGGCAGTGGTACCAGTTCGGGCATCCAGTTTGTGCGCCATGCCTCACCTGAGCATGTGGTGTTCAGCGCGGGACGCGGTAACCCTTTTCACCATCCGGTCGATTCGGTGGTGCGCCGTTTTCGCCAGCAGGGAAGCTGTCTATGGAGCACGGCCCATGACGGAGCGCTGCGTTTTCGGCTAAACGCGGCCCAACCTATTCAGATTGAAACGATGCGACCAGTGCCAGGACGACGCAACCAGTGTTGAAGCGCGTCGCCATCAGGTAGAATTCCCCGCATTGCATACTATAGGCCCTTGGGTCTTCGGCCAGGAGCGCGTGTGACTGATTCAGGTTGGGTTATCTATAAACGGTTGTTGGGCTATGTAAAGCCGCATTGGCGTGCTTTTGCGCTGGCAGTGGTGGGGTTTGTGGTTTACGCAGCGTCGAGTACCGCGCTGGCAGAAATGATGAAGCGTCTCATTGATGGCATTCAGAACCCCGATGCCGCTTTTCGGTTCTTTCTACCGCTGTTTGTCATTATTATGTTTTCCGCCCGGGGGGTAGGTACTTTTTTAAGCACCTACTTCATGGCCTATGTTGGCCGTTATGTGATCCATACACTGCGCTGTGATGTGTTTGCCCATCTGCTGCATCTACCCGGCTGGTTTTTTGACCACCACTCCAGCGGTCAACTGGTATCGCGGGTCACCTACCACGTTGAGCAAGTGGCGGGGGCGGCCACCAAGGCAGTGACGATTATTCTTCGTGAAGGCCTGTTCGTGGTTGGTCTGGTGCTCTATCTGCTGTGGACTAACTGGATGCTAACACTGCTGTTTTTGGGTGTGACGCCGATCATTGCCGTCGTGGTTAGCTACGTCAGTAAGCGCTTTAGGCGCATCTCAAAACGCATTCAGCACTCCATGGGCGATGTTACCCATATTGCCTCGGAAGCGCTGTCAGGCTACCGGGTAGTACGCACCCATGGTGCGGAGGCGTATGAAAAGCAGCGCTTTGAGCGGGTCAGTGAAGAGAACCGTCGCCAAAGCATGAAAGAGGCCATGACCCGTGCAGTCAGTTCTCCGGTCATTCTCATGCTGGTGGCTATCTCCATGGCCATACTGGTGTGGCTGGCCATGGCGCCCTCGTTGATGGCCAATATGACCCCGGGGGAGTTCGTTGCTTTTATTACTGCAGCGGCGCTAATGATTAAGCCAGTGCGGCAGTTAACCGAGATTAACGGTGAAATTCAGAAAGGCTTGGCGGCGGCATCAGAACTTTTCGGCTTGCTGGATATGACTCCCGAACAGGATAGTGGTAAGCAAATTGCCAGCCGTTTAAGGGGGGATGTGGTGATTGATCATGTCAGCTTCCGTTACGCTGATGATCAGCCCGAAGTCCTGCACGATATCAATCTGCGCGTCGCACCGGGCGAGCTGGTGGCCATCGTCGGTCGTTCGGGAAGTGGCAAGTCCACCCTGGTTAGCCTGCTGCCACGTTTCTATCGGCCCAGCCAAGGCAGTATCCGTATTGATGGCATTAATCTCGATGAGTACGCACTGGGCCCGCTGCGCCAACAGATTGCGCTGGTATCCCAGCAGGTGACGCTATTTAACGCTTCCATTGCCGATAATATTGCCTACGGCGTGGCCAACCCTGATCCCCAGGCGATTCAAGCAGCTGCTGAAGCCGCCTACGCCCATGAGTTTATCGATAAGCTTCCCAATGGTTACGCCACCACCGTGGGTGAAAATGGCGTGATGCTCTCCGGGGGCCAGCGTCAGCGGCTGGCGATTGCCCGGGCGATCTTCAAGGATGCGCCGCTGCTGGTGCTGGATGAGGCGACTTCAGCGTTGGATACTGAGTCTGAGCGCTATATTCAAAAAGCCCTGGAGCGGGTCTGTGAAGGACGGACTACCCTAGTCATCGCCCACCGTCTTTCTACCATTGAGCGGGCCGATCGAATCGTGGTGATGGATCAAGGGCGGATTATCGAAGAGGGGACGCATCAGGCGCTGCTGGAGGCCGACGGCGCCTACGCGGCGCTGCATCAGCTACAGTTTCAAGAAGTGCTATGAGAACGCTGCCAGAGCGTTGGCTACAAGGCGCGTACCAGGGCAGTCGCTGGCTATCGCCGCTGAGGCCGTTAGGGGCGTTGTATCAGTGGGCCATGGCGCGGCGAGAACAAGCCTACCGGATTGGCAGCAAAGCCAGCTGGAAGGCGCCGGTGCCGGTGATTGTCGTGGGCAATATCACCTTAGGGGGAACGGGTAAATCGCCGCTGGTGGCGTGGCTGGCTAGCTGGCTGGTGGCTCAAGGCTGGTCGCCAGGCATTGTAAGCCGCGGCTATGGTGGCAAGGCGTCGCGTTACCCGCTGCTGGTCACCGCCGCCACTAACGTGGCTGAAAGCGGCGATGAGCCGTTGATGCTGGCACAGCAGACGGGGCTGCCGGTGGTAGCGGATCCCCAACGTGTGCGGGGGGCTCAGGCACTGGTAGAGAGGGGCTGCGATATTATCCTTAGCGACGACGGTTTGCAGCATCTGGCCCTGGCACGGGATATTGAGCTGGTGGTTGTCGATGGTGCCCGTGGGTTAGGTAACGGGCGCTGCCTGCCTGCCGGACCGCTGCGCGAGACACCCACTCGATTACAGCGGGTTGATGCGGTGATCGTCAACGGTGACTTTCAGCCGCCGCTGCCGGTTGACTCGGCGCTTATGCCGTCAGCGATCACTATGCAGTTAGCACCGCTGGGCTGGCGCCGCCTGGCAGACGGTGAACGCTTTCCTCTCTCACCACTGCCGTTTACGCTGCCGGTGCACGCAGTGGCAGGTATCGGGCATCCCCAGCGCTTTTTTAAGACACTTTCCACCTTGGGGGTCGAGGGTGAGTGGCATCCGTTAGCCGATCACCAGCAGTTTAGTGCGGACGCGCTAAGCTTTGTAGATACCCGCCCAGTGATTATGACCGCCAAAGATGCCGTTAAGTGTTACACCCTGGCGCCGCCCAACAGTTGGGTATTAGACGTGGAAGCCACTCTTCCACCCGAATTTGAGCACTGGCTGGCAGCGCGGCTGTCGGCACTTTCATGAAGGAGATATGCGCATGGATAAGGAACTGCTGGCGATGCTGGTCTGCCCGTTATGTAACGGCAAGCTGAAGTATGATCGCGAAGCTCAAGAGCTGCGCTGCCACTACGATGGTTTGGCCTATCCGATCCAGGAGGGTATCCCGGTGATGCTGCCTGAAGAGGCTCGCGCTATGGATGCCGATGAAAAGCTGCCGAATTCTCCTGGCCGCACGCCAGGAAGCTCTCCAGGACATTCAGGAGGCGCTTAATGGCTTTTCCCGACTTTACGGTTGTGGTGCCCGCACGCTACGGCTCCACCCGGTTGCCCGGCAAGCCGCTGCTTGAGATTGCCGGGGAGCCAATGGTTGCTCACGTATGGCGGCGGGCTTGCCAAAGCCACGCCAGTCGAGTCGTCGTAGCGACGGACGATAGCCGCATTCGTGATGCCATGCTGCCTTACGGCGCCGAGGTGATTATGACCCGCGACGATCACCCCTCGGGCACCGACCGTTTAGCCGAGGTGGCTGATAAGTTGGCGTTGGCGGAGGATGCGCTGCTGGTGAATGTGCAGGGCGACGAGCCTTTGATTCCCCCTGCGCTGATCGACCAGGTGGCTATGCGCCTAGCAGGTGATCCTGAAGCGTCGATAGCCACGCTGGCAGAGCCTATCAACGACGTGGACACGCTGTTTAATCCCAGCGTGGTCAAGGTAGTGCGCACACTGCAAGGCCGCGCGCTCTACTTCTCACGGGCACCGATCCCCTGGGATCGTGAGCAGTTCACAACACCGCCCACCCTGCTGGCAACCGATGCCTGGCTGCGCCATATCGGTCTGTATGCCTACCGCGCCGGTTTTCTAGCCGCCTACCGCGATTGGCCCGCCTCAAGCCTTGAGCAGCTCGAACAGCTTGAACAGCTACGTGCACTGCAGAACGGCCACGTGATTCAAGTGGCATTGGCCAGCGAAGTAAACCCTGCCGGTGTCGATACCGCTGAGGATCTAGCGCGGGTTCGGGCGCTGCTGACGCTGACATAGCGCGGGTCCGGGCGCTGTTGACATAGAGCGGATCCGGGCGCTGTTGACATAGAGCGGGTTCGGACACTGCTTGAGCAGCTCAGCTTTTAAGGAGCGATCGTGAAAGTACTATTTGTATGTTTAGGCAATATTTGCCGCTCACCCACCGCCGAAGGTGTTTTTCGGCGTGCTCTTGAGCGAGCAGGGTTGGCCGATGTGGTCGAAATAGACTCCTGCGGCGTTGGCAGTTGGCATGTCGGCAAAGCGCCAGACGCCCGCGCGCAGCAGGCAGCGCTACTGCGCGGTATCGATATAAGCGACCTGCGTGCCCGCCAGCTAAGCGAGCACGATTTTACCCAATTCGACTACGTGCTCGGCATGGATCAGGACAATTTATGCGCCATGCGCGAGCTGAAGCCTGCCAATAGCCAGGCGCATGTTGGGCTGTTTTTAGATTTTGCAGGTACCCCCGGTGCTGAAGTCCCAGACCCCTATTTTGGCGGTGATGAGGGATTTGAGCAGGCCCTCGATATGATTGAAGCTGCCTCAGAAGGGCTGATTCGCCACCTTAAGCGAGAGCTGTAATGGGGCTAAGGGTGTGGCTGCACAGATGAAGATTCTCAGCAATGTGGATTTGTCCGCCGCTAATACGCTTAGGCTCCCCTGCCAGGCAGAGCGCTTTGCGGCGCCAACGACCTTAACAGCACTACGCCAAACGCTAGCCGAGGCACGCCGAGAGGAGTGGCCCGTCACGTTGCTAGGGGGCGGCAGCAATGTTCTGCTTCCTGAAGCGCTACCCGGTTTGGTGGTGCGGCCTGATTTGCAACAGTACTGGCTCAATCAGCGTCAAGGGGATGTGCTTGCTTATGTCGGGGCGGGGGTTAATTGGCATACCCTGGTAATGGCGACTGCTACACGCGGCCTGTGGGGCATTGAAAATCTAGCACTCATCCCCGGCAGTTGTGGTGCTGCACCGGTGCAGAACATTGGTGCCTACGGCGTTGAACTGGCCGATACGCTGCAGGCGGTGCAGGTCATGGAGCTGGCCACCGGACAGGTTAAGTGGTTAGACACCCAGCAGTGTGCTTTTGGTTACCGTGAGAGCATTTTTAAAGGTGCATTGGCAGGTCGTGTTGTGATCACCCAACTGGTGTTGCGCTTGTCACGCACGCCAGTACCCCGGCTTGGCTATGGTGACCTTGCCATACGATTAGCCGGTTCTTCCACATCCACACCTTCGCCCACGCCGCTCGCGGTCGCCGAAGCGGTATGTGCCATTAGGCGCGAGAAGTTGCCTGACCCCCATAAGCTTGCCAATGCGGGGAGCTTCTTCAAAAACCCCTTGGTGCCTGATGCGCAGGCAGCGCAGTTATTGCAGCAGTATCCTGCTATGCCCCATTTCCCCCAGGAGGGAGGGCAAACAAAGCTGGCGGCGGGCTGGTTAATTGATCAGTGTGGTTTGAAAGGGATGCGCGATGGCGCCTTTGGCGTGCACCAGCATCAAGCGTTGGTTTTGGTGCACTTTGGCGGTGGCAACCGTCAGGGCTTAATGAAAACAGCCGACTATATCGCTAATCAGGTCGAGACCCGTTTTGGGATGCGGTTAGAGCCCGAGCCACGGCTGATTAACCCTCATTAGTTAACCTTCAGTCGACGATGCCCATAACGTAAAAATCCCCGCCGGAGCGGGGATTTTTGTTACTACAACACGCGGCCGATCTATTCCGAGCGGTTGTCTTGTTGCGCCTGTTTACGCTTCTCGCGCGGATCGTTGTGAGCCCGAGAGCGACGACGTCGCGGTTTAGGCGTTTCTTCGCCTGCGGCATCTTCACTTGGCGCTTCACTGGCGACCGGCGGAACGGGCTGAGCGTCTGCTTGAGTTACAGGGGCTTCTGCCACAGTGTGGTCAGTCGCTGCTGGCTCGTCGCTACTCTTTTCAGTGGTAGTTTCAGCGCTATCCAGTTCAACGCTACTCTCTTTAACGACACTCTCTTCAACGTGCTTTGCTTCAACGTGCTTTGGCTCATCACCTTTTTCTGCTGCGTCTTGCGTCGGTTCGCTGCTAGAGGGCTCTTCAACCGCAGGGGCAGCAGATCCAACAGCGCTGGGCGTTGCTGCTTCCTGGCTGGTTTCCTGAGCCTTCGTTGCTGCTTCGGGCTGATGCTGGCCGCTGCTTTGCTCTGTATCCCGACTATTGAAAGGTGCAGGGGAAGCGGCCTCTCCAATCGTTGTTGATGTATCGGCAGCGTTGGCCGCAGGCGGTGCGATGGAGTCTGGCGCTACCGACTCGCTAGTCATTGGCTGGCTATCATCACCCGTTAGCTTGGCGTCAGTTGGTTCAGCGTTCTCCTCGGCTGTTTCTGAGTTTGCCTCTGACGGTGCTGCCTGCGCATTGGTCGCTGTGGCCTCCGGTTCGCTCGGCTTGGCAGTATCTTCATTCTGCCCAGCGGTGTCGGACTGTTCCGCTTGGGGGGCCGCTTTCGGCTGACGGCGCTGGTGCGTCGATTTACGCGCTTTGGCGTTCACTGCCGCTGGCTGGTCGGCGGTCGTTGCGTCGCCCGCTTGCTCAGCCTCTGGCTTGGCTTCAGAGTCTAACTTAGTCTCAGAGCCTACCTTGGCCTCAGGGTCTAATTGGGTTTCCGACTCACTCTTGGCGCTTGACTCAGGTGCATCGTCTGCCGCCACTTCTGGCTGAGCGGTATGGGCATCCGACCTCTCCGCTGCCGGGGCTGCTGCTGCATCCTGAGAGGCGGCGTTAGCCTCTTCTGTAGCAGAGACCCCTTTCGGCTCTGGCGTTGCTGCTGGCACTTCATTTTGTGCCTCGGCCTGCAGCTTTAACTGCTCGGCTTCAGCCTGGGGGTTGATCGCCTTGGTGCGCGTGCGGTTACGCGGGTTGTTACGGGTACGCTTTGGCTTGCCGTCGTCTTGCTTCGCTTCTGGGGTTTTAGCCTCTGAGCTTTTGGCCGCTTCATCGCGCTGAGTGTCGCGGTTTTTATCACCACTGTTATCCCGACGTGACTCTTTCTGAGCTGCGTTTTTGCCACTGCCGCTCTCTTTAGAGCTCTCTTTGGAAGAGCTGTCAGCTTTAGTCTCTTTACGAGGTGCTTTGTTAGCTACTTCTTGACCGTTCGCATCCTCCTGCTGGGGGTGGCGACGGCGGTTGCGGGTGCGGCTAGGGCCGCTGCGCTTATCGCCATTATCGTCACTGGCAGGACGCGGGGCGCTACTGCGCTGCTCGGTTTTTTGTTCAGCGTTTTGTTCAGCTTTTGGTTCGGCTTTTGCCTCAGGACGGACGTTGCTATCGCCGCGTGAAGGCCTCTGCCGCGACTCGTTGCTGCGCTGAGAGGGTCTACGTTCGCTCGATTTGCGTGGTGCTGGGGTTTCAGCCTTGGGCTCTGGGGCGGCCTCAGTACTATTTTCGTCGCTACCCAGCAGTTTTGCGAAACCACGGATAAAGCGACCGATGACGCTAGGCTGCTCGCTCGCTACCGGTGCTGGCTTAGCCGCCGGGGCAGCTACAGGCGCCTTCTCTTCCGTTTGCAGCGATGCGGGCGCAGGGGCGTTATGGGTGACACTCTTGACGGCGGCTTCGGCCCGTTGAGCGGGTGGCACAAAGCTGGGCGTCGGTTCTTTGCCTATTTCAGTATCGGTGGAGAGCTCAAAGCTCGATAGGCTTTGAGTGTCGTCCTCGTCCAAGTGATCATCACGCAGGCGCTGTACGTCGTAGTGAGGCGTATCCATATCCGGATTGGGCAGCAGTACGACACGCACATTCTGGCGAGACTCAAGATCAGCCAGCACGCTGCGTTTTTCATTGAGCAGGTAAGTCGCCACGGGTACCGGCAGGATGGCGCGAATTTGCGCGCTATTCTCTTTCATGGCCTCTTCTTCAATCAGGCGCATGATGGAGAGCGACAGCGAACGCACATCGCGAATGGTGCCCTGGCCATTACAGCGCGGGCAGACCACGCCGCTGGTTTCACCCAGCGAAGGACGCAGGCGTTGGCGGGACATTTCCATTAGGCCGAAGCGTGAAATACGGCCGATCTGAACCCGGGCGCGATCCAGCTTGAGGGCATCGCGCATGCGGTTTTCGACTTCCCGCTGGTTGCGCGCAGGGCCCATGTCGATAAAGTCGATCACGACTAAACCGCCGATATCGCGCAGGCGCAACTGGCGGGCGATCTCATCGGCGGCTTCGGAGTTGGTCTGCAGGGCGGTCTCTTCAATATCGCTACCGCGGGTGGCGCGGGCGGAGTTAATATCGATGGAGACCAGTGCTTCAGTGTGATCGATCACGATCGAGCCACCTGAGGGAAGCTTCACTTCACGCTGGTAGGCGGTTTCGATTTGCGACTCGATCTGGAAGCGTGAAAATAGCGGTACTTCGTCTGCGTAGAGCTTGATTTTCTGCTGATACGACGGCATCACCTGGCGAATAAAGCCCAACGCTTCGGCGTGAATCTCGGGGCTGTCGATCAAGACTTCGCCGATGTCCTGGCGCAGGTAGTCGCGCATGGCGCGAATGATGACGTTGGATTCCCGGTAGATCAAAAACGGGGCAGGGCGCTTGGCGGCTTCGGTGGTGATCGATTCCCACACCTGAACCAGGTAATCCAAGTCCCACTGCAGCTCTTCCGGGTTGCGGCCGATGCCCGCAGTGCGCACGATCAGGCCCATTTTATCCGGTACGGTCAGCTGACCCATGGCATCTTTGAGCTGGCTGCGCTCGTCGCCTTCGATACGGCGAGAAATACCGCCAGCCCGAGGATTGTTGGGCATTAGCACCAAAAAGCGACCCGCCAGACTAACAAAGGTTGTCAACGCGGCGCCTTTATTGCCACGCTCTTCCTTATCGACCTGAACGATGACCTCTTGGCCCTCTTTGAGCACTTCTTTAATGCTTGGACGTCCAGAGACATCTTTCACAAAGTACTCTTTAGAGATCTCTTTGAGCGGCAAAAAACCGTGGCGGTCAGCGCCGTAATCGACGAAGGCAGCTTCAAGCGAGGGCTCTACGCGGGTGATTTTACCGCGATAGATGTTGGCTTTTTTCTGTTCTCGCGCGCCGGATTCGATATCCAGATCGTAGAGGCGTTGTCCATCAACTAAAGCGACGCGCAGCTCTTCGGGCTGGGTCGCATTAATAAGCATCCGTTTCATAGTGTCTCGCATAGCGTTGCGTACCGGCGAACTGCCTATTGGGTGACGTAGGCGAATCGCTGGGTGCTGCGTGCTTGTGCTCGGCGCATTGCAATGCTGACGCGTCAAGCCGGGAAGGCGTCATCGCCAACCCGGCCTATAGGGCGTTGAGTACGTGGCGGAGGCAGGACGTGTTCCGGTGGCTGTCACGTCCATCCGGCCCTGCTGACACCGCCAACACCTGGCATTCATCGATTCACCAACGCCGGCCACCGGCACAGCGTTGAACTTTTCGCCCGGAGTCAGTCAGCGCTTTGTGACGAATAAAGCGAGGCTGCTCAGGACGTGGCGTTGTTTCGTTACTGCCTGCCGTTGAGGGCTAGGCTTATTTTCATCTGCCGGCATAAAAAACGGGCGGCAGCGTTACTGCATTTTTAAGATCAGTTTTAATACTGGAAAAACGGGCAATGCGTACACTGGTGCCGTTTTTGCGTTCAGGCCTGCGTGTTAGTCGGGCAGGCGCTTAACCAAGCTCAGCGGTGATGCTCTCTGCTAACAAAATTATTCAATTAGCTATCGAACAGCTAGTCACTAGCGCTAGACAAGACAGCTTTCTGCGCTTAGCTGGTGAACGATTTCGAATATAACAGTAAAGGCTACGACCAGCAATTGACGCAATGCCCTTGGGTCTACGTTAGAATGCCGTTTTTAAGCCGATGTCACAGGATCACAAGGAGTAAGCGGTAATGTCCGAAGGGCGTGAAGTGCAGTGGGTGGATATCGCCCCGGAGCAAGCAGGGCAGCGAATTGATAATTTTCTTATGACGCGGCTTAAAGGAGCTCCACGCGCACTTATCTACCGCATCGTGCGTAAGGGCGAAGTGCGTGTTAACAAAAAACGTGTGAAGGTCGATTACCGTTTGCAGGCGGGGGACTTGGTACGCGTTCCGCCGCTGCGGTTGGCACCACGGGAAGCGGTGAAAGAAGTCAGTGATAATTTGCGCGACCTGCTGGTGGGCAGCGTTATTATGGAAGGCCCCGATTGGATGGTGCTTAACAAACCCTCTGGTTTGGCGGTGCATGGCGGTAGCGGGGTTAAAATTGGTTTAATAGAAGCGCTGCGCCAGGTACGCGATGATTTAAGCTTTCTGGAGCTGGTTCACCGCTTGGATCGCGATACGTCCGGTTGTTTGCTGCTGGCCAAGTCCCGCGATGCGCTGGTGACGCTTAACGAGTCGCTTAAAAAGCACGGTATGGATAAGCGCTACTTGGCCTTGGTGAGCGGGCGTTGGCCTGCGCGGAAAACCTATGAGAGTGCTCGGCTAGACCGCTTTGATGCGGGCAATGGTGAGCGGCGGGTAAGGGTGGATCCCAACGGTAAGGTGTCGCGCACCCATTTTTCGGTGGTCGAAACCTTCGAAAAAGTAACCTTGATAGAGGCTGAGCCGGTGACCGGGCGTACCCACCAGATACGCGTACACGCCGCCCATGCGGGCCACGCGCTGCTAGGCGACGACAAGTATGCTACCCGGGAGAGCGGCCTGCTCACCAAGCAGTTGGGGTTGGGGCGCCTGTTTCTGCACGCGCGGGCATTGACCTTTCCTGAGCCCACTAATGGTCGCCCGGTAACCGTTAAAGCACCGTTGCCAGAAGCCCTGGAAGAAGTGCTTAAACGCGCCCGCCAATAATCCGCCTTGCGCTAATTTGCTTTTCACTAACGTGCCTTTCACCAAGGAGCTGTCATGCAGTACGAGTTAATTATATTTGATTGGGATGGCACCTTGATGGACTCGGTGCCGCGCATTGTGTCCTGCATGCAGGCGGCTGCTCTGGAGGCCGAGTGGGGCGCACTTTCAGCGCCCGAGGTGGAGGATATTATCGGCCTGGGGCTGCCCGAGGCGATTGCACAGCTTTGCCCAGGCATTTTGCCTGCCCAGGCTGAGCGACTTCGCGAACGTTACGCGCATCACTTTGTGCAGGCAGATGCTACTCCGATGGCTTTTTTTAGCGGCGTAGAGGCGCATATCGCCCATTTGCGCGGACGTAATCAGCAGCGTTTAGCGGTGGCGACGGGTAAAAGCCGTCGCGGGCTTGACCGTGTTTTTGCAGCGACCGGCAGCGGCGCTTGGTTTCATGCCAGCCGCACGGCAGATGAGACCCGTTCCAAGCCGCACCCGCAGATGCTTTCAGAGCTGCTGGCAGAGCTCTCTGTGCCGGTCGAACGGGCGGTAATGGTCGGAGATACTGAGTATGACTTGGAAATGGCTAGGGCGATGGGAATGGATCGGGTGGGTGTAAGCTACGGCGTGCATACGCCGGAGCGCCTGGCATTAAGCCGCCCCAAGTGGATCGCCCACAGCGTCGATGAGCTTTTTGATCGGTTATAAGGACATTTTATGAGTGACGACCCAACCCGCCACGATGGTCTAGACGACGGACATGACAACCCGGCCAATGGCGATCGCCGCACCGGCTCTGTTAATAGTGGCCCGTCCAGCGAGTTTAAAGAGGATCCTTGGACTGAGGGGCCGGAGGTTCCGCCCGGTGCAGGGTCGAAGCAGGCGTCAGGCGCGCCGGGCGACGATGCTGACACTTTGCGCGAACGCCAGCGACTCGCACAGTTGGAAATGATGGATCACTGGATAGGCGGTGTCTTGGCCGAGCAGCGGCGTACCCGCCGCTGGAAGCTGTTTTTCCGCCTGATGTTTCTCGCTGTCGTGCTAGCTGGACTGTCTGCCATCCTTTATAGCCTTTACTGGGATTCGCCCAGTGTCACCGCGCCCACGCAACGCCACTTGGGCATTGTTGAGGTGAATGGGGTGATTGCGAGCGATTCGCCCGCCAATGCAGAGCGTATCATCCAGGGGTTAAATCGTGCTTGGGAGGCGGAAAGCGCGGCTGCCGTGGTGCTGCACATTAATAGCCCAGGCGGTAGCCCAGTGCAGTCTCAGCGTATCTATGCGGAAATCATGCGCCTGCGTGAGCAGGGTGACAAACCGATAATCGCGGTGATTGAGGATATAGGTGCCAGCGGCGCTTATTACATTGCCGCCGCGGCAGATGAAATTGTGGCATCACCGGTGAGTCTGGTGGGCTCTATTGGGGTGATCTATGCAGGCTTTGGCTTTGAAGAGGCGATAGCGCGTATTGGTGTTGAGCGTCGCGTGCTCACGGCAGGGGAGAACAAAGCCTTTTTAGACCCCTTCCAGCCCATGGATGATGAGGCAGAAACGTTTTGGCAGGAAGTGCTGAGCCAAACCCATCGCCAGTTCATCGATGACGTCCGCGCGGGGCGCGGTGACAGGCTCAGTGATAGCTCGGACATTTTTTCCGGTTTGATCTGGGGGGGTGAGCAGAGCATCGAGCTAGGGCTGGTCGATCAGTTGGGTAACCTCGAACAGCTGTCGCGCGAGCAGGTGGGGAACACCGATTGGGTAGACTACACCCCCAGCCTCGACCCTTTCGAGCGCTTTACGCGGCGTTTTACCCAGGTTGCTGCTGAGGTGCTAGGCATTAAAGCGCCTAACACCCCGCTGCGTTTCTAAGCGCCAATCTTAGCCGTGGAGGTGCTGATTAGCGCACCGCTGGTTAGGGCTGGCCAAGCGGATCCAGCCCCGCTTGGCGCAGCATGTCGCAGAGCGCGATCAGCGGTAGCCCAATCAGTGCATTGGGGTCGCGGCCTTCCAGTTTTTCAAACAGGGCAATGCCGAGGCCTTCCATGCGAAAACTGCCAGCGCTATCCAGTGGCTGCTCTTTGGCGACATAAGTTTCGATCTCTTGGGTGCTAAGAGTCCGAAACACGACCTCGAAAGGCTCAATATGAACCTGATGGCGCTGGTGGCGAGTATCCAGTAGCGCTAAGCCGGTTAGAAAGGTGACACGCTGGCCAGAGAAGCGAGCAAGGTTAGCGCAAGCTTTCTCGGCTGTGTGGGGTTTGCCAAGAATGTCGCCTTCAAATACCGCCACCTGATCAGAACCTATAACGTAGTGGTGAGGGAAGTGGGCTGCCACAGCGTAGGCTTTGCTGAGCGCGAGGCGGTGCACCAGTGCGCGAGGTGTTTCACCGGGATGAGGTGTTTCATCAATGTCGGGTGAGTGGCACTGGTAGGGGAGTTGCAGGCGATCCAAAAGCTCACGCCGCCAGCGTGAGCTTGAGGCTAGCACCAGCTCCGTCGTTGATGACTGGGCTGATGGCTGAGCCATTGCGCTCTGAGTGTTCGATGGTTCGGTCATGGATGATGGGGGCAAGGTTTGGCTCCTGGCTATGTGGTTGCGCTAGGGCAACATCAAAGCATTGCATTGGCAGCAGTGGACATTGAAAGCAATAACAGAGTGTAGCGAAAGCGGCTAAAGCTGCCTATGTTGGCTGTTTTTTGAGATCTATGCGGGTTATTTGTTGAGGAAGCCATGAAAAATATACTGACAGCTTTGACACCGGCAGGGGGAGTGCCTATCATTGCGCGCCTATGTTGACCTCACAACTCCCCAGTCGGGTGGAGCCTTATAAGCTCGCAGCCCGCCACGAACGAATCGAAGGCTTGGTAGCGCTTGATAAGCTGCCGCGCCTTGCCGAAGAAGCGGGTGTCCAAACCGGCGACTGTCATGTCGTGCTTGAGTTTGGCGTCGATGCTCAAGGTCGTCGTGAAATTCGTGGCCACTTGCAAGCGACGTTGGCGCTTGCCTGCCGACGCTGCCTGGTGCCGCTGTCTCAAGAGGTAAGCAGTGACTTTCTGCTTGGAATGGTCACTGACGAAGCCTTAGCGGCCGAGTTGCCTGCCAGTCATGAACCGGTGCTGGTGGAAAAGGAACAGTTGGATCTTCTGACGGTGATTGAGGATGAGTTGATTCTCAGTCTGCCTCAGGTGGTTTATCACGATGAAGCCGAATGTCATGTCTCGGCGGAGCAGCTGGTCAGCAAAACAGAAGGCGCGGCGTCGGAAACAGCGCCAGCGACGAACCCTTTCGCGGTGCTAAATGTCTTGAAAGGCAAAAAATAAGCACCCTTTACCTTAATACCTTGGAGTAAACACCCATGGCAGTTCAACAGAACCGTAAAACTCGTTCCAAGCGCGGCATGCGTCGTAGCCACGATGCGCTGACCGCTCCGACGCTGTCCCAGGACAAAGAAACCGGTACCACTCACCTGCGTCACCACGTTTCACCAGACGGTTTCTACCGCGGTCGCAAAGTGGTTGAGGTATAAAGCTTCAATTGCATTATTAAGCGGCTAAACGGGCTCAGTGCGGTATGCGCTTAGCGATTGATGTAATGGGGAGTGACCAAGGCCCTCATGCGATTATCGCTGGCTCAGCTAGGGCAGTGGTAGAACACCCCAGCCTAGAACTGATTCTGTTTGGCCCGCGTCAGCAGATTACTGCTGAGCTTTCGCGCTTGCCGCAGCCTCTGGCTGCGGCAGCGTCACGTTTGGTGGTGCGTGATTCGCCCGATAGTGTGTTGCCTGGGGCAACGGCTGCCTGGGCGTTGCGCAGAGGCCAAGCGACCAGTATGGCGCGCATGCTGCGCTGTGTCGCCCAGGGCGAAGCAGTGGCGGGTGTGAGCGCGGGCAATACGGCGGCGCTTGTTGCCTTGGCAAGGCGCGAGCTGGGTATGGTCGAGGGGATTTCTCGACCGGCGATCAGTACCGCGATTCCTGCACGCCAAGGGCGTCGCTGTTATCTACTGGATCTGGGCGCCAATGTGGATTCTCCTGCCCACCGTTTGGTCGATTTCGCGCAGATGGGGGCGGCGATGGCGCAATGCGTTGATGGCACGGCGGTGCCGCGTGTGGCGTTACTCAATGTTGGTGCAGAAGCCACCAAGGGAAGCGTTAGCGTGCGTGAAGCTGATCGTCTGCTGCGTGAGTATGCCAATGATAGTGCTTTCGACTATCAGGGCTATGCTGAAGGTGGCGACCTGTTTAAAGGTCAGCTTGATGTGGTGGTGTGTGATGGCTTTGTGGGCAATGCTGTCCTGAAGGCCAGCGAAGGTTTGACGAGTATGCTGGTTGAGCGCGTGCAGATGGCTTTTGAGTCGCGTCTTAGCGGGCGTTTGGCAAGCCTACTGGCCAAACCTGTGTTAAAGCGTTTGAAGCAAGAGCTCGATCCCGTACGTTACAACGGGGCCAGCTTGTTAGGGTTGCGCGGTATCGTGGTGAAAAGTCACGGCAGTGCTCATGCCGATGGTTTCTACTACGCTATCCGGCGCGCTCTGCAGGAAGTAGAGCATAATTTACCTGCGCGGATCGCAGGTCGCTGGCAGCCGTCATCCCAAGCACTGTCGAGTGCAAATGATGGCGCAGGCCAGCCATGATCAGATAATAAATATTGACTTTTTTTGCGGGTTTATTAGGTGGCATCAGGATGTGCCAATAATCTCGCCTATCGCTCATATGAGCAAATGCCTACAAGAGCAAAGGTGAACGACATGTCTCAACCCCTTGCCCTCATTTTTCCCGGGCAGGGCTCTCAGCAGCTTGGAATGCTGCGAGAGCTTGCCGAGCGCTACAGTGTGGTGGGAACGACATTTGAGGAAGCGTCGGATGCTTTGGGCTACGATTTGTGGAAAGTCGTCCAGGAAGGCCCCGAGGAATCGCTTAATGCAACCGCTTGCACCCAGCCTGCGCTGCTCTCTGCAAGTGTTGCTATTTGGCGCGTGTGGCAAGAGCTGGAAGGCCCTCGTCCGACGGTTATGGCGGGCCATAGTCTAGGCGAATACAGTGCTATGGTGTGTGCTGGTGTTATGAGCTTTGCCGAAGGTGTCAATTTAGTGCGTTTGCGTGGAGAAGCCATGCAGACCGCGGTGCCCGCTGGCGAAGGCGGCATGGCAGCAATCCTGGGGTTAGCAGACGATGCGGTTGAAGCCGCCTGCGAAAAGGCTGCCCAGGGTGACGTTGTGTCAGCGGTCAACTACAACTCCCCAGGACAAGTGGTGATAGCGGGCTCGAAAGTGGCCGTTGAGCGGGCTATTGTGGCTTGCCAAGAGGCCGGGGCCAGGCGCGCCATGGCATTGCCTGTTTCCGTGCCTTCGCACTGCGCGCTAATGCGTCCAGCGGCTGAGCGGCTGGCTGAGGCGATACAAACCATTGAACTGCGGGCGCCGCGCTACACGGTGATCCAAAATGTCGATGCTCAGGCCCATACCGACACCGCGACATTGAGTCGACGCCTCGTCGAACAGCTCTATCTGCCGGTGCGCTGGAGCGCCTGTGTTGAAGCAATGGCAGAGCAAGGCGTGGAGGTATTTATTGAGTGCGGGCCAGGAAAGGTGTTGACTGGCCTCAATAAGCGTATCGTGAAGGGTAGTAAAGGATTAGCGGTGAATGATCCCGACAGCCTGGAGGCTGCGCTTGAGCTGGCGCGTGAAACGTTGGCTGATAAGGCGTGACCAAGGAGAGGTGACTTTCGCTATCCTTGCTTGATTATACGGTTAGAGGCAGAACGTTATGACACAAGAGAGTAGAGTTGCTCTGGTAACAGGAGCGAGTCGCGGTATTGGGCAGGCCATTGCGCACGAGCTAGGTCGCCAGGGCCGCATTGTCATCGGTACTGCGACCAGCGAGTCAGGTGCTGAGAAAATTGATGCCGATTTGAAAGAGCACGGCATTGAAGGGGCCGGTCTGTGTCTTAATGTGACCGACCAGATCAGCATCGATAGCGTGTTGAAAACCATTACCGAGCGCTTTGGAGCGCCGACTATTCTGGTTAACAATGCCGGTATCACCCGTGACAATTTGCTAATGCGAATGAAAGAGGATGAGTGGGACTCCGTTATGGATACCAACTTGAAATCTGTCTATCGTGTTAGCAAGGCGTGTTTACGGGGCATGACCAAGGCGCGTTTTGGGCGTATTGTGTCAATCAGTTCTGTGGTGGCAACCATGGGCAACTTGGGTCAAACTAACTATGCTGCAGCCAAGGCCGGTATGGAAGGTTTCAGCCGAGCACTGGCACGTGAGGTCTCCTCCCGTGCGATCACGGTTAACGCAGTGGCGCCAGGCTTTATTGCGACTGATATGACCGAAGCACTACCCGAAGCACAGCATGAGATGTTGCTTAAACAAATTCCGTTGGCCCGTTTAGGGGCACCGGAAGAGATCGCCGCAGCGGTGGGCTTTTTGACCAGTGATGCAGCCGGTTATATTACTGGCGAGACGCTTCACGTGAATGGCGGCATGAATATGCGTTGATGGCCTTGGGCCTGGCGGTTGCGTCGACCCAAGGGCGTCTATAAACTACCCCGCAGCTTTTGGCTTGCGGTTTCCAAATAGCTGGTTATCAAAAACGGCTAATGTGAACGACTGGAGTAGGTTAATGAGTACTATTGAAGAGCGCGTGAAGAAAGTTGTAGCAGAGCGCCTGAACGTTAAAGAAGAAGACATCCAAAACAGCTCTTCTTTTACAGAAGACTTGGGTGCTGATTCGCTCGACACCGTTGAGCTGGTTATGGCTTTGGAAGAGGAATTCGATACTGAAATTCCTGATGAAGAAGCTGAGAAGATCACCACGGTTCAAGAAGCTATCGATTACGTGAACGCCCACCAGTAAGGGCTGCGTCGATGCATCGAACCAGGGTGGGGTGCTAGCCACCCACCTTAAAAGCCGTCCTTTCCCAGGGCGGCTTTTTTGCTTTGCAGCCACAATGCTAATAACGTTCAATCTCCGTTATACTGTTGACCAAATTTAAGCAGCAAATGACCCAAGTGGGTCGCGTCACCATGGATGCCTGGAGGAAAGCTGATGGCACGGAAAAGGGTAGTGGTAACTGGGTTAGGCCTGGTGACCCCAGTGGGTAATAGCGTTGATGAGTCGTGGGCCAACATTGTGGCCGGTAAAAGCGGTATCACACCTATTGAGCATTTTGACACCAGCGGTTTTAACACCCGCTTTGGTGGGGCAGTCAAAAATTTTGATATTAGCCCGTATCTGAATCCAAAAGATGCCCGCAAGATGGATCTGTTTATTCAGTACGGCATGGCAGCCGGCGCACAGGCGGTAGAAGACTCCGGTATTGAGTGCACCGAGGAAAACGCCGATCGTATCGGTGTAGCTATCGGCTCAGGCATTGGTGGCTTACCCATGATTGAGCACAATCACAACGCGCTGAACAAAGGCGGTGCCCGCAAGGTCTCGCCGTTCTTTGTACCAGGCTCTATCATTAATATGATCTCAGGCAATATGGCGATTCAGCACGGCTTTAGAGGCCCGAACATTGCCATTACGACTGCCTGCACCACGGGTACCCATAATATTGGCTACAGTGCACGCACTATCGCCTACGGCGATGCCGACGTGATGATCTGTGGCGGTGCCGAAATGGCCACTACGCCGCTAGGGCTGGGTGGCTTCTCTGCTGCCCGCGCACTCTCTACCCGCAATGATGATCCCCAAGCGGCAAGCCGCCCCTGGGATACTGACCGCGATGGGTTTGTACTCTCCGACGGTGCTGGGGTGCTGGTGCTTGAAGAGTATGAGCATGCCAAGGCACGGGGAGCAAATATTTACGCCGAGCTGGTGGGCTTTGGGATGAGCGATGACGCCTATCATATGACTTCGCCCCCGGAAGATGGGCGTGGCGCTGCGCTCTCTATGCGCAATGCGATCAAAGATGCCCAGGTTGATGTCTCTGCGGTTCATTATATCAACGCTCATGGCACCTCCACCGCGGCAGGCGATCTGGCTGAAAGCCGCGCCATTGAGAACGTTCTGGGTGATGCTGCAAACAGTGTGGCAGTGAGCTCGACCAAGTCGATGATTGGCCACCTGCTGGGCGCTGCAGGCGCAGTGGAGGCGGTGTTTAGTATTCTGGCTATTCGTGACCAGATTGCGCCCCCCACGATTAATCTGGATAACCCGCAGGAAGGCTGCAACCTGGACTATGTGCCGCATACCGCGCGGGATATGCGCATTGATATGGCGCTTTCGAACTCCTTTGGTTTTGGTGGCACTAACGGTTCGCTACTGTTTAAAAAGGTGTAGTGGGCTATGTTGCCACCTGCGTTATCTGATGATCAGTCGGTGCCGTTTGATGATCGTGGGCTGGCATATGGTGATGGCCTTTTTGAGACGGTGCTGTTGCGTGATGGTGCTCCTGTGCTGTGGCGCTACCATACGGCGCGCCTGGCGCAGGGCTGTCAGCGGCTGGGAATACCGTTACTTAGCCAGGAGGCGCTTGACGCCACTTGGCAAGGCGATCCCATTGCTGAGTTCGAAGTGCTTAAGCTGATACTGACCCGGGGTAGCGGTGGGCGTGGCTATGCACAGCCCGAGCAGGTAACGCCGCGGCTGCTCAGTCGTCGAACGCCGTTTCAACCGTCGGTTAAGCGCTTGCAGGAAGGGGTGACGGTTCGACTTTGTGACTTGCAGCTTGCCCGTCAGCCTCGCTTGGCAGGTATCAAGCACTTAAATCGACTGGAGAACGTACTGGCCCGTCGGGAGTGGAACGATGCCACTATTGCCGAGGGGCTGCTCACCGACAGTGAAGGCCTGATCGTAGAAGCTACCAGCATGAACGTTTTTTGGCAGCAGGCGGGGGAGGTGTTTACGCCTCAGCTTGACCAGTGCGGTGTGGCTGGAACGCTGCGCGCGGCGTTGCTTGAAGAGGGGGCCGTCGCTGAGGATGCATTGACGCTTGATCAACTCGCTGATGTCGAACGGCTATGGGTGGCCAACTCTGTCCAGGGGGTATGGCCAGTCACTAAGCTTCTTTCAGCGAGTGGCTCGCTGCTGCAGCGCTGGTCGCTGAGTCACTCTGACCCATTCCAGCGCTTGGCGCATCAGCTATTGGGCGTTGTTTAAACGCCACTGTTTAGATATCGCTCAGCAATTTTCTTAGAGGTGTCATGGTGAAACGGTTATTAACCGCTTTATTGGTATTGATAGTGGTTGGGGCTGCCAGTGCAGCGGGCGGTTATTTCTATTGGCAGAGCCGATTAGAGGCGCCGCTTTCAATTGAAGAGCCAATGCTTTACCAAGTGCCTTCTGGTGCAGGCTTTAATCAGGTAGTGGCGCAACTGGAAGAGCAGGGCGTGCTTGAGGATGCCTGGGCGTTTCGTTTGTTAGCGCGAGTTGAGCCGGAACGTGTGCCTCGGCTGCGTACAGGCGAGTATCAGCTGTTGCCGGATATGAGCGGACTGGAAATGATGGCGCTGCTAGGTAGCAATCAAGTGGTTACCTACTCGCTGACCATTCCTGAGGGTTGGTCTTTTCGGCAGATGCGCGAGTTGCTCAATGCCGCGCCGAAACTCGAACATCGTACCGCTGACTTGAGTGATGCAGAGGTGATGACGCTTCTCGACCGAGAGGGCACCTTTCCCGAGGGTTGGTTCTTTCCTGATACCTACCGCTATCATCTGGGGATGAGCGATGTGGATATTCTGCGCCAATCATTGGAGCGGATGGAGCGCATTCTGGAAGAAGTATGGGAAGAGCGCGCGGACGACCTTACCATTGACTCTCCCTACGAAGCGCTGATTATGGCCTCCTTGATCGAACGGGAAACCGGCGCGCCCGAGGAACGGCGCGAGATTGCCGGGGTGTTCAAACGCCGGATGGAGCAGGGCATGCGCCTACAAACCGACCCGACGATTATTTACGGTATGGGTGAGCGTTATGAAGGGCGAATTACCCGTGCCGATATCCGCGAGGCTACGGCCTATAACACCTACGTGATTGACGGGATGCCGCCTACGCCGATCGCCATGCCAGGTCGCGAATCGCTAGAGGCGGCGGTAAATCCATTGCCTGGTGAAACACTCTATTTCGTGTCCCGCGGCGATGGTACGCACCACTTCTCGCGCACGCTGCGGGAGCACAACAACGCTGTTAACCGCTATATTCGTAACCGTTAATCGCCGTGAACCATCAGCCAATATTGATCGAGAATACCACAGTAAGGGAGCATGATGAGTAAGCGTGGACGCTTCATTACGCTGGAAGGCGGCGAAGGGGTGGGCAAGTCCACCAACGTGGGCTTTGTCGCTGAGTGCCTGGAAGCTGAGGGCCTGGAAGTGGTGCGTACCCGAGAGCCGGGCGGCACCGCTCGTGGCGAAGCTATTCGCGCCTTACTGCTGGATCCTGCTCCTCAAGAGCCGCTGCACGTGGACGCTGAACTGTTGCTAATGTTCGCAGCGCGGGCCCAACATTTGGCGGAGAAAATTTTGCCCGCCCTGGCCAGAGGGGCGTGGGTGGTGTGTGATCGTTTTACCGATGCCACCTTTGCCTATCAGGGCGGCGGAAGGGGCATCGCCAAGGAGCGCATTGCCGTGCTGGAGAATTTTGTTCAGCAGGGGGTCTCACCGGATTTGACGCTGCTGCTGGATATGCCTAAAGAGGCTGCCACACAGCGCTTAGAGTCGCGTTTGACTGACCGGCAAGAGCAACGGGATCGCTTTGAACAGGAGCCGGGGGACTTCTTCCAGGCGGTGCGCGATGCTTACTTGGCGCGTGCGGTAGAAGCGCCCGAGCGCTTTGCCGTGATTGACGCCCAGCACTCGCTCGAAGAGGTGCAAACGCAAATACGTCAAAGCCTGCTCAATCGGATCGCAGCATGGCGTTAACCAGCGTAATGCCGTGGCATCAAGCCACTTGGCAGCATTTAACCCGTCTGGCTGATAGTGGCAGAATGCCCCACGCGCTGCTTATTCACGGTGCCCACGGCGTGGGTAAGCAGCAGTTGGCGGAAGCGTTAATTGCCCGAACGCTATGCGCTTCACCCGCGGATCAAGCCTGTGGCCACTGCCATAGCTGCGCGATGCTGGCATCGGGGTATCACCCGGATCTCCTGCGGGTCTCGCCTGAAGAGGGGAAGCGCCAAATCCGTATTGACCCCATTCGCGAGGTTAACCGTTTTGTTTCGCAAACTGCCCAGCAGGGTGGCTACCGGGTGATTGTGGTCTCTCCCGCCGAGGCCAAGAACGTTGCTGCCGCCAATGCGCTACTCAAAAGCCTTGAAGAGCCCGGTGATAAAACGCTGTTTATTCTGCTCTCCGATGTCCCTTCGCGGATGCTAGCGACGATCCGCTCTCGGTGCCAGCAGTGGTCACTGCCTAGCGTCGACTTTGAGGCGTGTCGTGGCTGGTTGATTGAGCAATTGGGTAGCGCCGATGAAGCCTACTTCTGGTGGCAGGTGGCGGGAGGACTGCCGCTGCTGGCCGTGGAGCTGGCCGCACCAGAAGAACGCGCCCTGCGCCATCAGATTCATGACAGTTTTGAGCAATTGGTGCGGGGTGCAGAGCCCGTTTCAGAGGCGGCCCGCCTGGATCGCCAGGCGATAGATGCCATCTTATGGTACGGTATTGCCTGGCTGGAAGACCTGATTCGTCTCGGTTTATCCGGTAACGGAGAGGTATTGCATAATCCCGATTTAGAGCCGCTTTATCGCCAAGCGGTCAAAAATGGTCGTGTTCAAGATTGGTTTCGTCTGCTTGATTATGCCCGTGAACAGCGGCGCTTATTGGCAGTGGGGGCAAACCCAAATCCTCAGCTAGTACTCGAGGCGTGGTTGGTGCGTTGGGCAGCGCTATTGCGTTCATAGCGGTATTTAACCCTGTTCCCCACGGCTGTTCAAAACAGTTCAGCGAGGTCGTCATGGCAACTCAGAAAGCGCTCTCTCTTACCATTCCTGATGTGCCGACACTGCTTTCTGCCTATATGCCTTTTTTGGAGCGTGGGGGGATGTTTGTTCCCACTCAGACTCCCTATGCGCTTGGCCAGCAAGTCTTTTTACTGCTCACACTGCCAGGGGAAAGCGAACGCCTTTCGATCAGCGGCCAGGTGGTGTGGGTGTCGCCGGAGGGAGTGAGTGGCCGCCGAATGCCAGGCATTGGTCTCCACTTCAGCCAGCAGAACTATTCTGTGCGTGACCGCATTGAGGCGCTGCTTGCCGGTCAATTGGATAAAGCGGCCCCGTCCTTCACGCTCTGAACTGCCTGGTTATGATCTAGTCGTTATGGCCTATCTGTTTTGACCCCCTTGTTTTTAACAGTCTGCTAGAACCCATTTATTGTCGAGAGCCGTATGTTTGTCGATTCACACTGTCACTTAGATCGTTTATCCGACCAGACCCATGGGGGCGACATTGCGGCCACCTTGGCCGCCGCTCGTGCTGCCCACGTCAATCAGTTTCTTGCTGTGGCGGTTACGTTAGACGATATGCCCCAACTGGCGGCCATTGCCCGGGAGCATCACGATGTAGCGATTTCGGCTGGCTTGCATCCCTTACACCAAAGTGACAATGAGCCCAGCGTCGCGGATATAAAAGAGGCCGCTGAGCGCTATGGCGCGGTGGCGATTGGTGAGACTGGCCTGGATTACCACTACCGCGACAGTGTGCCTGTCGAGATACAGCATGAGCGTTTCAAGCGTCACTTAATCGCCGCACGGGAGCTGGAGCTGCCGGTGATTATTCATACCCGCGAAGCCAAACAGGAAACTTTGGCCTTGCTACGTGAATACAGCGACTCACGGGTGGGCGGTGTATTACACTGTTTTACTGAAGACTTGGTGATGGCTCGTGAGGCGGTGCGGCTGGGTTTTTATATCTCACTGTCGGGCATTATTACCTTTCGCAATGCTGCATCGCTGCGTGAACTTGCCCGTCAACTGCCGCTTGATCGTCTGTTGATTGAGACCGACAGCCCTTACCTGGCGCCTGTTCCCTATCGCGGCAAGCCCAATGAGCCCGCCTGGGTGGTACAAGTGGCGGAGTGCATTGCCCAGGAACGGGGCATCACTGTCGATGAAGTCGCCATGCAGACGACTGCCAACTTTTATCAGCTCTTCCGTGCCGCGGCGCCCGATGCTCCGGAACACGTTAGAGAGGCGCTGGCAAACGCTGGGCTTTTATCGCCCAATGCGCTTTGAATACGCTCAAGCGAGGTGGGCGAGATGAATATTGATCGATTGCTCCAGCAAGGTGGCGGAGAGGAAGAGTTCGCTGGGGCTATTCCTCCCCTCGATGAGTGGCGGCCTGCGCTCTCTGGCGATATGAGTATCGTCATTCACGCCGATGGTAGCTGGTGGCACGAAGGGCAGCCGTTTGCCAGACCCAAGGTGGCGCGTCTCCTAGCCACGCTGCTGCGCCTGGATGACGAGGGGTATTGCCTGGTCACGCCGGTGGAGCGCTGGCGGATAGAGGTCGAAGACCTGCCGCTGGTGGCGGTAGAAGCTGACTTTCGTGACGGTGCCTGGTGGTTTACCACCCAGTTTGACGACATTGTGCGCTTAGATGCTGAGCACCCGCTTTCTCTCAGTTTAACCCCAAAAGGCGAGACTGTGCCGCAACTGCCGGTGAGGTTTGGGCTCGCTGCGCGCTTGCACCGTAATGTCTTTTACCAACTGGTTGAGGCGGCTAAAGCCCGTGATATAGGCAATGGCCAGAGTGAACTTGGCGTAACGAGTGCAGGGCAGTGGTTTGTGCTGGGGCAGATTGATGATGAGTTGCTTGGCGAGGCGCCGTGAAGTTAACCGCTGAACAGCAAGCTGTGGTCAGCCACCAGATTGGACATGCGCGGGTGGCGGCAGTGGCTGGTGCAGGCAAAACCACCACCATGGCCGCGCGGGTGCTGCATCTATTGGCTAACGGGGTTCCGCCAAAGCGTATTCTGGTGCTGATGTTTAACCGCTCAGCAAAGGATGATTTTCAGCGCCGGTTAGCCTCCATGGCACCTGCCGGGCAGGCACTGCCGGATGTGCGCACTTTTCACTCCCTGGGCCACCGCTTGACCCAAAGCCTGTGCCGCTGGGGCGCCCTTCCGCCCCGGCAGTTGTTATCCGCCGATTGGCAGTTGGAAAGGCTGCTTCGTCAAGCGAGCCTGAACGTATTGCGGGACGCTGTCGAACGCCGCGATGCTGCCCTGGAGGGGGATCGGCTGGAAACCTTGGCCCATTTCTGTGGCTTGGTGAAAGCAGAAATGATCACCCCCGAAGCACTCTATGAGCGGCTAAATTTCGACCCGGATACCGACTACTTTCCAGCGGCGTTTGCCGAGGCGGAGCGGCTATTAGCAGCGGAAGGCGTTATGACCTATGCCGATCTGCTCTATCGTCCACTGCTGGTGTTAGAGGGAGATAGTGCCCTGCGAAGCCGTGTGGAAGGGTTTCTCGATCATGTGATTATTGATGAGTATCAGGATATCAACGCTGCTCAGCAGCGCCTGCTATCTGTGTTGGTAGGCAGTCGTGCCGAGGTGATGGCAGTGGGTGATGCCAACCAGTGTATTTATGAGTGGCGTGGTGCCAAACCCGACAACATGCTGGAAAATTTCACTGCTACCTTTGGCGAAGCCACTGACTACCCGCTGTCGACGACGTTTCGGCATGGCCATGCCCTGGCGCTGGCGGCTAATCATGCTATTGCGGCGAATCAGCGCCGTCCCAACCAGCTGTGCCTTGCCGCCGTCAATAACCCGGAGACGCGTGTCTCGGTGGGGCAGGGGAGTCGTTTGCTGCTTGATGCGTTAGTGGATTGGCAGGCCCAGGGGCGAGCGTTTAACGAGGCCAGTCTGCTGGTGCGCAGTTGGGCGCTATCAGTGCCGTTTCAACTGGCGCTGTTACAAGCTGGAATTCCTTTTCGGCTTCAGCGTGAGGATCGTTTTGTTTTTCGTCTACCGCTGGTGCAGGCCCTGGCGGGGTATTTAAAACTGTCGCGTCGTCCTGATCTGCTGCGCGACCCGCAGCAGCTGTTACTGCTGCTTGCACAACCCACCCCCTTCGTTGCCCGTGAGCATCTGCAGCGACTTGCCTATCAGTTGGCTGCTACCCAGCAGTGGCCCGAACGCCATGACCCCCTGTTAACGGCGTTAAAGCCCATACAGCGGCGTACGCTAAAAAAACGCTGGCTGCTGCTTTGTGAGCTGCCCCAGCTAAGTGCTTGGCCGCCCGCCAAGCTTTTACGCCATGTAGTTGAAAGTATTGATGCTGAAAAAACGCTTAAAAGAGCCGCTGCACGGCGGGATAAAGGCGAAGAAGACGTACGCCTGCTCGATGTGTTGATCGAGCAGGCGCAAAGCGTGCAGGATCCGGATGCTTTTATCGAACTGCTTGAGCGACCGGTAGAGAACCAGGCAGGCGGTGTCCTGATCAGTACCGTTCACGGCGCCAAAGGCCTTGAGTGGCCGCTGGTGGCGGTGGCTGGGGTTAACGAAGAGGACTTTCCCCACTATAGCCGCGACAATCCACTCAGTGATGACCGTCTGGAGGAGGAGCGTAGGCTCTTCTACGTCGCCATTACCCGTGCCCAGGAGCAGCTTTTAGTGCTCCATGATGGCGGCGTGCACCGGCCTAGTCGCTTTATTGCCGAAAGCGCCTGGCAGGACAGTATGCGGGTAGCCTCCTGCCTAGCCAGTGCCAGCCCTCCAGCGGCTTCGCTGCAAGTCACATCGGTGGCGTTGGTAAAGCGCTATCTAACCCGGCTGGGGCGCGACGATATTGCGCTAGCACCGGCGCAGGTTGAAGAGGCCAAAGTAGGTTATTCGGGAGATGCCCATTTTTACCCCGGTCAGCGCCTTCTTCATGCGGTATTTGGCGAGGGTGAAGTGGCCGCCGTAGAAGGCAGTATCAGTGATCCAGTGATTGATGTGCGCTTTGACCAGGCCGGGCGAAGGCGGCTTATTGCCCGCCGGGCACCCATTGAGTTGCTGGAAAATGGCTCAACGCTTGTGGGATAAGTCGTTGATTCAACGCTAAGACACACTCTTTCACATTTGCCGTCGAATTAAGCTTTAGGGTTGTTTGACTTAGCATGGCCCTGCCGATTTAATACCCTCACTCCTACCGAGCGAATACTCCACAGCTCATAGCATATAACTAATCAAATAGGGAACGGGCATGGTAAGGCAAGCCACCTGGCTCTGCGCCATTTTGATCGTCACCCAAAGCGGCGCCTTGCTTGCCGACAGCGGTCTGCCTAATCTGGAATTTAATGGTTTCGGCACGCTGGGCGTTGTTCATTCCGATGAGCGAAACGCTGACTTCGTTGCTGACCCCTTTGCTTCAGAAGGTGCAGGGTATAGTGATGACTGGAGCGCTGAAGTTGATAGCCGCCTAGGGCTCCAAGCTACGCTGCGTGTGACGCCACAACTTTCCTCGGTTGTTCAGGTGGTCAGCGAGAAGCGATACGATGGTTCATTCGCACCTGAGATTGAGTGGGCGAATGTTCAATATGACCTTACCCCTGATCTTAGCTTGCGCGTAGGGCGAATGGTGCAAAGCTCTTTTATGGCCTCTGAGCACCGTAAAGTTAATTACGCCACCCCATGGATTAGGCCCCCACAAGAAGTTTACCGTTTAATGCCCGTGGCCAATTTCGATGGTGTTGATATGCGCTATCGATACCCATTAGGGGAGACTACCAATGAATTGCAGATGAATTTTGGTGGGGGCAGCGTTGATTACTCAACGGGCAGTATCGACGCCAGCGATTCATGGGGCGTTTCTCACCGTACTCATTGGGGGGATGTCACCCTGTTTGCCAGCTATGGCGAACTTAAAGTAAGCGCAGATGAACTCTCACAATTCTTCGACGTTTATCGCCTCTTTGGTCTACCCGGTGAAGAGCTTGCTAGCCGCTATGAAGTGGATGGTAAGCGTACGAGCCTACTGAGCTTAGGGTTGGGTTATGACCCCGGCTCATGGTTTGTGATGGGCGAATGGGCACGCTCTTCGTCGCCATCTCTGTTAGGGGAGAGTGAAGGCGCTTACATAACGCTCGGTTATCGGATCGCCGAGTGGACACCGTATGTGGGGGTTGCGCGAGCAAAAGTCACCAGTAATACCTCAGAGCCGGGATTGAATGCTGCCCTTTATCCAGCGCCCTTTGCAGAAGGCGCGCAATTACTTAATGGTATGTTGAATGAGCTAATATCCAGCGGGATGCAGCAGGAGAGCATAACGGTGGGAACTCGCTGGGATTTCAGGCCGGGTATGGCCCTAACGGCCCAGTATGATCACATCGATATGCGTTCAGGGTCATCCGGGGGGCTGATTAATCAACAGCCCGAGTTTACCCCAGGTGAACGTATTAACTTGTTCAGCCTTGCGCTCGACTTTGTGTTTTAAGGAGAGTGGCAATGTTTAAACGCCTCATTTCGTCTGCGACCAGCCTGTTATTGGCATCCGGGCTGAGCCTGTTTTACCACCCAGCTTCAGCTGAGGTATTGGTGGTTGTATCAGTTGAAGCACCTGTTACTCGTCTTACCTTTAGCGATTTAAGAGAGGTTTACTTAGGGCGCCGCACGCTAATAGTCAATGGAGTTGAAGTCGTGCCCTTGGATCTTACTGAAGGTACGGCAGCGAGAAGTGAGTTTTACACTCTCTACACAGGGCAAACCCCCGCGCAGATCAAGGCGCACTGGGCGAGGCAGATATTCACCGGACGAGGGCAGCCGCCCCAAGCGCTTACGAACAGTCGTGCAGTGGTAGAGCGGCTAGTCAGCGATGCAAAATCCCTAGGCTATATAGACTCTTCTTTTCTTGATGAGCGTTTGCGAGTGGTGACAATTGAGTAGCCTCAATGATCAAACAGACCCAGAGCAGGGCAGTCCATCCCGAATCTTGATTAATCGATGGTCACATCATCTTGTCGAGCCATTTGTACTATTCGGTATAGTGGCCTTTATGATGCTGCTGGTTATATGGGGCAGTACTTATTTTTTAGTCAATAAAGAGAGTATGGTCATTGAGCGCCAGGCTGAGCTGTCTGTGAGTGAAATAACCGACACTTATGAAGCGCGTGTTGTCAGAGCCTTGCGGGAAATCGATACGGCACTGAAATTAGTTCGTTTTACCGCCAATAGTAGTGATTACGCTAACGTGCTTGGTGTTTTGAATGAGCAGCGGTTACTGCCGCCTGCTCTGCTATTTACCATCAGTATTGTTGATGCACAGGGCAGGATTGTTGAAACGACTGATTCAGGACGGCTTGGGCAGCGCCTAACGCCTCCTTCGCAAGCAGTGCTGGGCGATGACTACTTGGCCGTTTGGGAGACGGATGCTTATCAAGCAAAACAGCTGACTTTTGCTCGGCCGTTAATGTCCCAGACAACATCTGAGGAAGAGGCAGGCACGGGGTGGGTGGTTATCGCTATTGATGCGAATTACTTTGTGAGCAGTTATGAAGTGGGTTCGTTGGGCCAGCAGGGGATGCTGGCACTTGTTGGTACGGGTGGCGAGGTACTTGTCAGGCGCAGTGGAGAGGCTACCTACTCCGGTGAGCTGATGGATATAGCGGCTTGGAAAAGTAGCACGCTGGATGCTGTAAGTGCCCCCTTTCTGACCCATTGGCAAGGTGTCGAGCGCTACACGCTGGTTCGCCAGCTGTATGATTTCCCATTATCTATCGTCGTCGGATTGTCTGCGCAGGAGCAGTTGGCCTCGGCTCAACAGCTGGCGCGAAAATACTGGCAGCGGGCTGCTTGGACAAGCGGCTTGCTGCTGATCATTCTGGCTATGCTCGCCCGTCTAAGCTGGCAGCTTCAGCGGGCGCAGCAGCGGGTAATGGAAGAGCGTGTATTGCACGCCCAGCAGGTTGAGCACTTGGCTTTCCATGACACGCTAACCGATTTGCCTAATCGAGCTTTTTTGAGCCACTGGCTTACCCAGTCTGTGAAGCTTGGCACCCGCCATGATGAATCCTTTGCGCTCCTTTTCCTGGATCTTGACCGCTTTAAGTTAATTAATGACACCTTAGGGCATGATGCCGGAGACCACCTGCTGCAAGAGGCGGCAAGACGGCTGACCGCCTCGGTGCGAGAAAGCGATTTTGTCGCTCGGTTAGGGGGGGACGAATTTGTCATTATTTTGAGCAGGGCCAGCCGCCGAGATCAGATTGAGCCAATAGCCCAAAAAATTCTATCCGCTGTTAGAGACCCTTTTATGCTCGCGGGCCAGGAGTGTCATGTCTCGGTCAGTATTGGTGTTTCGCTGTATCCGTTTGACGGGCTTGATGAGCAAACATTAATGAAAAGTGCTGATATGGCCATGTATCAGGCGAAGCAACTGGGCAAAAACAATGTTCAGTACTATACCGACGAATTAAGTGCGGAGATGGATGTGCGCTTAACGCTGGAGTCTGGCTTGCACCGGGCGCTTGAAGGTCAGGAGTTCAGGCTGCTCTTTCGGTCAAAGTATGACATCGAAGGTGGCAATACGCTTGGTATGGAGGCGCTGCTGCGTTGGCAGCATCCAACACTGGGCCTGCTTGAGCCCGCGCAATTTATGCCCCTCGCTGAAGAGAGTGGTTTGGTTATGCCTATCGGTCAATGGGTGCTCGAAAATGCCTGTAGACAAAACATGCTTTGGCAGCATGAAGGTTTTCCTGCTTTAACCATGGCCGTCAATATCTCCGCACGCCAATTTTATGACAATGGCTTTGTTGAGAGTGTCAGCGACGCGCTAGCGACAACCGGTATGAACCCGAGGCTGCTTGAGGTGGAGATTACCGAGAGCATGCTGCTGCAGGATGTTAACCGTACGGCGAGTATTTTTGCAGAGATCAAAAAACTGGGTGTCAGGATTGTGGTTGACGATTTTGGCACCGGGTATTCATCTTTATCCGATTTAAACGTGTTACCAGTAGACGCTTTAAAAGTCAGCTCTTGCCTAGTTAAGCGTTTATCAGGGACACGTCATGACCAGCAGTTATCTTCATCAGTCATTGAGCTGGGTCAGCATCTCAGTCTCCAGGTGTTTGCGAAGGGGGTCGCCTCCCATGAGCAGGAACGCTTCATTCTCAGTCCCTACAGCCACCATTTCCACGGTTTTTATAGCTACAGACCGTTATCAGCAGAGGAAAGCTGTCTGGAAAAGAAGTAAGGGATAATGAAGCACTGCTTACCCTTTTGCAGCCAATACAGGGCAAGCAGTGAGCCAGCTACTTACATATTCGGGTAGTTTGGGCCACCACCGCCCTCTGGGGCCACCCAGGTAATGTTTTGCGCTGGGTCTTTGATATCACAAGTTTTGCAGTGCACGCAGTTTTGGAAGTTGATCTGAAAGCGTGGCTGACCTGCGCTATCTTCCACCACTTCATAAACCCCAGCCGGGCAGTAGCGCTGCGCCGGCTCTGCGTATTTGGGCAGGTTTTCGCGGATCGGCAACTCAGGATCGTCCAGGCGCAAATGACACGGCTGATCCTCTTCATGGTTGGTATTCGACAGAAACACCGAGGTTGGCTTGTCGAAAGAGAGTTTGCCGTCCGGTTTGGGGTAGTTAATCTTTTCAAACTCGGCTGCAGGCTTGAGAGCTCCATGGTCGGTGGCTGTGTCATGGACATTTGGCAACTTGTTGCCCAGCAACTGATGAGCAAAGTTATACGCTCCGCCGCCGACGGTGCCATATTTATGGATCGCAGGCCCGAAACTGGCGCTCTCTTTAAGTTCTTGATAGGCCCAACTGGCTTCCCATTTCTGGGTGAAGCTCGTTAGCTCCTGTGCGCCCTCATCGCCCCCTTTGATTGCCTCAAATACGCTCTCCGCGGCAACCAAGCCAGACTTCATGGCAGTATGCAGCCCTTTGATCTTGGAGAAATTGAGGGTGCCTGCATCACAACCAATCAATAGTCCACCTGGGAAGGTCATTTTAGGTAGGCTATTAAAGCCACCTTTGGTAATTGCCCGTGCGCCGTAAGCTACACGCTTACCATCTTCGAGGTACTGGCTAATGACCGGGTGATGCTTCATGCGCTGAAACTCGTCGAAGGGCGAAAGCCATGGATTCTGGTAGCCAAGATCCATAATCAACCCCACAACGACCTGCTGGTTTTCCGCATGGTAGAGGAACCAGCCGCCGTGGGCGTTTTTATCTAATGGCCAGCCAGAACCATGCAACACGAGCCCAGGTTCATGTTTGTCGGCAGGCACATCCCACAGCTCTTTAAGGCCGATACCGTAGTGTTGCGGGTCGCGACCTGCATCCAATGAGAAGTCTTTGATCAACCGCTTGCCCAAATGCCCCCGCGCGCCTTCGGCAAACAGCGTGTACTTGGCGCGCAGCTCCATGCCCGGCATATGGCTATCCTTGGGGGTGCCATCGGCGGCGACGCCCATATCGCCAATCAGAATGCCGCGCACGGCACCATCTTCAATAATGACCTCTTGGGCAGCAAAACCCGGGAAGATTTCTACCCCGAGGCTCTCTGCCTGTTCGGCCAGCCAGCGGCACAGGTTGCCAGCACTGATCACATAGCGGGTAAGGTCGCCCCCGGTGTTGTGCATGCTTTTAGGTACCAAGGCGTTAGGCACTTTCTGCGCTTTTTCGGCATCTTTGAGCAAGAAGACGTCGTCGCGAATCGCCGGCGTATTGAGCGGTGCGCCGCGCTCCTTCCAGTCAGGAAATAGCTCCGCTAGTGCACGGGGTTCAAACACCGCGCCGGATAAAATGTGCGCGCCAACCTCTGAACCTTTCTCAACGACACACACCGTGAGTTCTTGCTCATCCTCATTGGCTTGCTGCATCAGTCGGCATGCTGCGGAAAGCCCGGATGGGCCCGCACCGACAATGACGACATCAAAGTCCATTACATCGCGTTCAACAGTTTCCACCCGGTTTCTCCTTACTCTTTTTAAGTGTCAACTTTTACAAAGCTAACTCAAAGCTAACCCAAAGTTCGGGCTAGGAAACTAGCTTATAAAAAGTGATCTTAATTTAAAACGGTCGTTTGCTTCTGGTTATGCCCCATGATAGGCATAATACCTGTGTCAGGTCACGCCTACGATGGTGAAAGGGGTATTTATTGGCTGTATGCTTTGCTTACCAGCGTTCAGTGCTACGACTAAGGCCGTAGTGGACGATTAAGCATTAGCTATTGTCGCTTTATGGCAGGCTATGGCAAATTGATAAGGTTTTTCAATTGCGCACCTATCAAACGCTCGATTGAATTTGTATATTGAATTTAAAAGCGCCGCCGTTATCGTTGGCAGCGCCTGTATTGGGGCAGGCGATCGCTTTTGAGCGATTGCCGGTAAGTTTTCAATGCATCACACGTCTTAAAAAGGGGTATCCGCTGGGCGGGTGCCGTCTCAGGGTAACGGCTTTACACAAGCCAAGCGAGGAACCTATGAAAGTACTCGTCGCGGTGAAACGCGTCATCGACTACAACGTCAAAATCCGCGTTAAGGCGGATCATTCGGACGTCGATCTCACCAACGTCAAAATGGCCATGAACCCCTTCTGCGAAATTGCCGTGGAAGAGGCGGTGCGCCTGAAAGAGAAGGGCGTGGCGACGGAAGTGGTCGCCGTCACGGTAGGCCCCAAGGCCGCCCAAGAGCAGCTGCGTACCGCGCTGGCCCTGGGGGCAGACCGTGCCATCCATATCGAAACCGACGAGCGCGCCGAATCCCTGGCGGTGGCCAAGCTGTTGGCCAAAGTGGTCGAAGAGGAGCAGCCGGGATTAGTGGTGCTGGGCAAGCAGGCCATTGACACCGACAACAACCAGACCGGCCAAATGCTCGCCGCACTGACGGGGCTTCCGCAAGGTACCTTCGCCTCGGAAGTGGCGGTCGACGGCGACAAGGTTCATGTCACCCGTGAAATCGACGGCGGCCTGCAAACCATTGCCCTCACGCTGCCGGCGATTGTCACCACCGACCTGCGTTTGAATGAGCCGCGCTACGCCAAGCTCCCCGACATCATGAAGGCCAAGAAAAAGCCGCTGGATGTGAAAACCCCCGCCGACTACGGCGTCGAGGTTGCCTCCAAGGTCAGTCTGCTCAAAGTAGAGCCGCCCGCCGAGCGCAAGGGGGGCGTTAAAGTCGCCTCGGTAGACGAGCTGATCGACAAACTCAAAAACGAAGCCAAAGTTCTTTAAGGTCGGTTAATTACCCCCCGTACTTTACGCATGCGCTTTGAAAGGAGCTGATTTTATGAGCATTTTGGTACTTGCCGACCTGCACGAAGGCCAACTGGCCGGCGCCACCGCCCACGTGGTGGCGGCCGCCCAAGCCATCGGTGGCGATATCGATATCCTGGTGGCCGGGGAAGGCGTTCAAGCCGCTGCCGAGGCCGCCGCCAAACTCGACGGCGTGAGCAAAGTCCGCGTCGCCGATAACGCCGTTTACGCCCACCAGCTGGCCGAGCCCATGGGCGCGCTGCTGGTCGAACTGGCGGGTGATTACACCCACGTGCTGGCCAGCGCCTCCACCACCGGCAAAAACGTACTGCCGCGTTTAGCGGCGCTAAAAGACGTCAGCCAGCTGTCGGACGTTATCGCCGTGGACAGCGCCGATACCTTTAAGCGCCCGATCTACGCCGGTAATGCCATTGCCACCGTTAAAAGCGACGACGCGCTGAAAGTGATCACCGTGCGCTCCACCGGTTTTGATGCGGTCGGCACCAGCGGCAGCGCGACGATTGAAGCGGTCGATACCGTGGTAGAAAACAGTCAGTCCAGCTTTGTGAAAGAAGAACTGGCACAGTCGGATCGTCCCGAGTTGGGCGGTGCCAAGGTGGTGATCTCCGGCGGCCGCGGTATGGGCAACGGCGAAAACTTCAAGCTGCTCGACGGCATTGCCGACAAGCTCGGTGCCGCCATCGGTGCTTCCCGTGCCGCGGTCGACGCAGGCTTTGTACCTAACGATATGCAGGTCGGTCAGACTGGCAAGATCGTCGCCCCGGATCTGTATATCGCCGTGGGCATTTCCGGTGCCATCCAGCACCTGGCGGGGATGAAGGACTCCAAGGTGATCGTCGCGATCAACAAAGACGACGAAGCACCGATTTTCCAGGTGGCAGATTACGGCCTGGTGGGGGATCTGTTCGAGATCCTGCCGGAGCTTGAGAGCAAGCTGTAAGCAATACGTGAGTAAATAGCGGTGGGCCGACTTCGCCAGAAGTCGGCTTTTTTTTTGGCCGGTGTATTAGGTAAACTGGCAATAGTTGACTAAAGTACTGGGGCAAAAGGTAAGAAATACCACCCCGGTGGTTGAAAAAGCTGCGGGCTGACCGCACATAGGTAATTGAAAGCAACGAAAGCCACTCAAGGAGATGATGATATGGCACATACACTACCCGAATTGCCGTACGCATATGACGCTCTCGAACCAAACATTGATGCGATGACGATGGAAATTCACCACTCTCGTCACCATCAGACCTACATCAACAACCTGAACGCCGCGCTGGAAGGCACAGGTCTTGAAGATGTACCTGTCGAAGAGCTGGTCGCTAATCTGGATCGCGTTCCGGAAGCCAAGCGTCAAGCCGTTATCAACAACGGTGGCGGTCATGCCAATCACTCCATGTTTTGGCAGATGATGTCGCCTAACGGCGGTGGCAACCCCCAGGGCGATGTTGCCAAAGCGATTGATGCTGAGCTGGGCGGTCTGGAAGCCTTTAAAGAAGAGTTCAAAAAAGCGGCCGTTGGTCGTTTCGGTAGTGGTTGGGCCTGGCTCTCCATTACCCCTGAAAAGAAACTAGTGGTAGAGAATACCCTGAACCAAGACAGCCCGTTGATGCACGGCAATACGCCGCTGTTAGGTCTGGATGTTTGGGAACATGCCTACTACCTGAAGTATCAAAATAAGCGTCCGGACTACATTGCTGCGTTCTTTAACGTGGTGAACTGGGAAGACGTTGAACGTCGTTACCAAGCTGCGATTAGCTAATATTGCTATGATCCGCTAGCCGCGCCGCTTTGCGGCGCTGTGAAAAAACCGCCCACTTTTTAGTGGGCGGTTTTTTTTTGTCTGGGACAGTATTGGGCATTAGCTGTCAATATCCTGTGGATGAAAAATACCACATATGCTTGAATTGATTTTCCATTGGTCTATATATAGTATGCGTTGTATCTTCTAGAGGGGGCGGGCACTAGATGTGCTCTACCCGAAAAATGCCGCTATGAAAAGGGGATCATCCATGGAAATTCAAATTTATAGCAAGCCGGCTTGTGTTCAGTGCACCGCAACTTACCGCGCGCTCGACAAGCAGGGGCTTGATTACACCGTTATCGATATTACTGCCGAATCCGGTGCCCAAGAAGAAGTCGAAGCTCTCGGCTATCGCCAGCTTCCTGTCGTCGTCGTCGGTGAGGATCACTGGTCGGGTTTCCGTCCGGATCGCATTCAAGCGCTGGCTTAAGTTACCTGACATGCTGGCAAGTTGTTCATCCTCACCTATCGCCGGCAGTTTGGTGTACTTCTCTACAAAATCAGGCAATACCCATCGATTTGTAGAAAAACTTGGTTTTGCCGCAAAGCGACTGCCGTTGAATCGAGATGAGCCTGTTCCACGCGTTACCCAGCCGTATATTTTAATTACCCCCACTTATGGTGGGGGAAGTGAGCAGGGGGCGGTGCCCAAGCAGGTGATCCATTTTCTTAACGACACACATAATCGAAGCCTCCTGCGGGGGGTGATTGCAGCAGGAAATACAAATTTTGGCGAAGCATATGGCCTTGCTGGCCGTATTATTGCGAAAAAATGCCATGTGCCGCTGCTGTATCGATTCGAATTATTTGGCACCGACGATGACGTGGCCAATGTCCGTCAAGGAGTAGAAGAGTTTTGGAAACGACAAACCTAGCCCTGAAAGACTCAGCGCCGAAAGACTCAGTCTCGAACGACGTGTCCACTAGCAGCGGTGAGGCCAAGCGGCCAGCAGCTAAGACCGAAGCGCGCACGCTGGACTATCACGCTCTTAACGCCATGCTCAACCTGTACGGTGCCAATGGCGAGCTACAGTTGGATAAGGATCGCGAAGCGGCACGCCAGTACTTCTTGCAGCACGTTAACCAGAACACGGTGTTCTTCCACTCGTTGGAAGAAAAGCTCGATTACCTGGTCGAAGAGCAGTACTACGAAGCCGAGATGCTGGCCCAGTACAGCTTCGCCTTTATCAAGGCGCTGTTCGAGCAGGCTTACGCCTATAAGTTTCGCTTCCCAAGCTTTTTGGGCGCCTTTAAGTACTACACCAGCTACACGCTAAAAACGTTTGATGGCAAGCGCTATCTAGAGCGTTACGAAGACCGTGTCTGCATGGTCGCGCTGACCCTGGCGCGGGGCGACGAAACGCTGGCGAAGTCGCTGGTGGATGAAATCATTAGCGGCCGCTTTCAGCCCGCGACGCCCACCTTTTTGAACTGCGGCAAGCAGCAGCGCGGTGAGCTGGTGTCGTGCTTTTTGCTGCGTATCGAAGACAATATGGAGTCGATTGGCCGCTCCATTAACTCGGCCCTGCAGCTCTCCAAACGAGGCGGCGGCGTGGCGTTTCTGCTCAGCAATATTCGTGAGTCCGGCGCGCCCATTAAGCGTATCGAAAATCAGTCGTCGGGCATTATCCCGATTATGAAACTGCTGGAAGATGCCTTCTCCTATGCTAACCAGCTGGGGGCCCGCCAGGGGGCAGGGGCGGTGTATCTCAACGCTCACCACCCGGATATCCTGCGCTTTTTGGATACCAAGCGGGAAAATGCCGACGAGAAAATTCGTATCAAAACGCTCTCGTTGGGCGTGACGATTCCGGATATTACCTTCGAGCTTGCCAAGCGCAACGACGACATGTACCTGTTCTCGCCCTACGATGTAGAGCGTGTTTACGGCGTGCCCTTTGGCGACATCAGCGTTACCGAGAAGTACCAGGAGATGGTTGCGGATGCGCGCATTCGCAAGCATAAGATCAATGCACGGGCCTTCTTCCAAACCCTCGCCGAGCTGCAGTTTGAGTCAGGCTACCCATACATCATGTTCGAAGACACGGTTAATCGCGCCAACCCGATTGCTGGCCGCATTAACATGAGTAACCTTTGCTCTGAAATTCTTCAGGTCAATACGCCGACGGAGTATGACGACGATCTGGGTTATCGCCAAATCGGCCAGGACATCTCCTGTAACCTGGGCTCCATGAATATTGCCAAGGTGATGGATTCAGGCGATATCGGCACCAGCGTGGAAATCGCTATTCGCGGCCTTACCGCCGTTTCGGAAATGAGCAACCTGCGCAGCGTTCCCTCTATTGCTGAAGGCAATGCGAAGTCGCGGGCGATTGGTTTGGGGCAGATGAACCTGCACGGCTACCTGGCCCGGGAGCATATCTACTACGGTTCTGACGAGGGCTTGGATTTTACCAATCTCTACTTTTACTGCGTGGCCTTTCATGCGATCCGTGCGTCGAACCGTTTGGCGATTGAGCATAAAGAGTCGTTTGCCGGTTTTGAGGATTCCACCTACGCATCGGGTAGCTTCTTTGATAAGTACACCGATCAGGCATGGTTGCCGCGTACCGACAAAGTGCGTGAGCTGTTCGAGCGCAGCGGTATTGCGCTGCCGACTCAAGACGATTGGCAGGAGCTCAAAGCCTCGGTCATGGCCCACGGTTTGTATAACCGTAACCTGCAGGCGGTACCGCCGACGGGGTCGATCTCCTACATCAATAACTCCACCTCCAGTATTCACCCGGTGGCGGCGAGAATAGAGATTCGTAAAGAGGGCAAGTTGGGGCGTGTTTATTACCCGGCGCCTTTCCTGGATGAAGCGAATTTTGACTACTTCCAGGACGCCTATGAAATCGGCCCGGAAAAGATCATCGACACCTATGCGGAAGCCTCGCAGCACGTCGACCAGGGCTTATCGCTAACGCTGTTTTTCCCGGACACCGCAAGCACGCGCGATATCAATAAAGCGCAGATTTACGCCTGGCGCAAAGGCATCAAAACGCTCTACTACATTCGCCTGCGCCAGAGTGCGTTAGAAGGTACTGAGGTAGAAGGCTGCGTTTCCTGCACGCTGTAATGGCACTGATGTCTGTTGATACGCCTTGTATGTATTGAGCGTTCGTTTTTAAAACCAGCTTTTTATAGCCAGTTTTTATAAATAAGTTTCGCTAGCCCGGCTCTCATAGCCGGGCTTTGAGAGAGTGATATGAATACCATGCAACGTTTATCGCGGGTTGACGCGATTAACTGGAACCGCCTTCAGGATGATAAAGACCTGGAAGTATGGAACCGCTTGACCAGTAATTTCTGGCTGCCGGAGAAAGTCCCGCTGTCGAACGATATTCAGTCCTGGAATACCCTGACTGATAAAGAAAAACAGCTGACGATCCGCGTGTTTACCGGCCTTACGCTGCTGGATACCATTCAGAGCAGTGTCGGTGCGCCAGTATTAATGGAAGATGCCCGCACGCCCCATGAAGAGGCGGTTTATACCAACATCGCCTTTATGGAATCAGTGCATGCGCGCTCCTACAGCTCGATTTTTTCGACGCTCTGCACCACTCGCGATGTGGATGACGCCTTCCGCTGGAGCGAAGAGAATCCCACGCTACAGGCAAAATCCCAGCTCATTTTAGAGCGCTACCGCTCGGATGATCCGCTAATGCGCAAAGTCGCCAGCGTGTTCCTTGAGTCGTTTCTGTTCTATTCTGGCTTCTACCTGCCAATGTACTGGTCAAGCCATGCCAAGTTGACCAACACCGCTGACTTGATTCGTCTGATCATTCGCGATGAAGCGGTACACGGCTACTACATTGGCTACAAATTCCAGCAGGCAATGGCGGAAGCGACACCCGCGCGTCAGCAGGAAGTCAAAGATTACGCCTACGAACTGCTGTTGGAGCTCTACGACAACGAAGTGCGCTACACCGAGTCGCTGTATGACGAGGTCGGCCTCAGTGAAGACGTGAAAAAATTCCTTCACTACAACGCCAATAAAGCGCTGATGAACCTTGGCTTTGAGCCGCTGTTCCCCAGTAGTGTTACCGATGTGGATCCGACCATCATGGCCGCACTTTCACCCAACGCCGACGAGAACCACGATTTCTTCTCCGGCTCTGGCTCCTCTTACGTGATCGGCAAAGCCGTCGCTACAGAAGACGACGACTGGGCGTTTTAATCTCACACCGGAAGTTATGAGCATAGAGGAGGGTGTATGTCAGCCAGCGAAGCTAACGTATTAGAGATCGCCGCTGCCGTCGTAAGCGACCCTGATGGGCGCCTGCTATTGGTGCGTAAGCACAATACATCTTTCTTTATGCAGCCCGGTGGCAAGATCGATACAGGGGAAACTGCCCTAAGGGCGCTGTGCCGTGAGCTGAAGGAGGAGTTGGGCTTGCAGGTTAATGAAGATCAACTGATTCCGCTAGGCGTATACAGCGCTCCCGCCGCCAATGAGCCGGACATGGTGCTCAAAGCGCATCTATTTAGCCTTGTTATCGATGAGCCTGTCGAGGCGGCGGCTGAAATTGCCGAAGCAAGATGGGTAACCCGTGAAGAGGCTTGGCTGCTTCCGCTGGCACCGCTGACGAAAGAGTACGTAGTGGTTAACTATTAAGCTTGAATATTGTAATAACGGGCGCCGAAGGGCGCTTTTTTTATGCGCGCTAGGTAAGCAAAAATCGATTGATTGCTAATGATAAATATTGTCATTTATTCTATTAGTGGTAGGCTAGTCAGCGTGAAAGATAAACGCAAATCGTTCTGATACCCAATTAGTTTCTAGTGGGGCGGCGTCCGCCGCCCGCTACTCAGTGACGGAGAGTCGACGTGCTGAACAGGCCTTTCTTTGCCTTGCGTGGATGGTGGCTAGCGGGAGTGCTGGTCAGTGGCACGCTGTTGGCAAGTGAACAAGCAGTGGCTCAAGCGGCCGAGAGTGTAGAAGCCCAGCAGGCTCAGGCAGCGCTCCAGGAGCAGATTGATGCTGCTGATGAGCAAACCCGCGAGCAGTTGGAAGAGCTGCGCCGTTTGGAGCGCGAAACCCGCCAGTTGGAGGCTGAGAATGCCTCACTGAGTGGACGCTTGGCGGAAGAGGCTGCGCGCCAGCAGCGGTTGGCGACGGCGCTGGATACGCTGGAAGAGACCCGTGCAGCGCTGCCCGTGATTGAGCAAAACATGTCAGCGCAGTTGAGCCAATGGATTGAGCGTGACTTGCCGTTCTTGCGTGATGAACGGTTGGCACGGGTTGAGCGACAGCCCGATGAGCAGGGGCAAAACACCATTGAACGTATTAATGGACTGCTCGAAGCGTGGCGCGTTGAACTCGATTATGGTCAGGAGATGGACAGCTGGCGGGGTCGTTTAAGCCAGGATGGTCGCGAACGTGAAGTGGACTTCTTGCGCATCGGACGTATCGGCTTTTACTACCTAACCCCCGATGGCCGCGAGGGTGGCGTGTGGAGCGCCCAAAGTGGCGAATGGCAGTCGCTGGATGACGAGTACCTGCGCGAAGTGCGCAGTGGTCTGCGCATGGCGGAAGATCAGCGCGCACCGGATCTATTAACCTTGCCGCTCTCGATTACTGTCAATGATCAGCAGGGAGAGCAGCCATGAGTCGTTTTAGCCTAACGTTTAATCGCCAGCATGCTGGTCGTTTGTCCATAGGGCAGTTTGGCGCTATCTGCACACTAATAGTGCTGGCGGCATTCAGTGGTGCAGCCACAGCACAAACCGAAAACGCTACTTCGTTGCGTGAAGCCCGTGAGGCGGCGCAAGCGCGTGACCAACAGCGGTTAATGGACTTCCTGGATGATCAGCAGGCGCTAGAGGCCGCACTGGAGCAGGCGCGCGCCGAGAACGAAGAGGCCCAGCAGCAGCATGAAACGTTAGAGGCCCAGCAGGCAGAGCAAACAGAGCAAGCCAGTGAACTGAGCGAACGTCAGGCAGAGCAGGGCGAAGCGCTTTCCGGATTGTTGGACAATCTGGCCCGGCATAGCTCCGAGATTCGCAATGCGCTGGGGGAGGAGAGCTTGCTCACCCTCGAAGAGGGTTCGTTGCCGCCGCGTTTGGATGAAGTCGAAGTACTTGAGCGCCATCAGTTGGAAAGCTTGGTAGATGGCTTGGCGACGCTAACGGCGCGCACCGGTCGTGCCGAGCGGCTTTCAATGCCGGTCGCCGATGCTAATGGCGAGGTGGCCACCCGCGAGCTGGTACGATTGGGCGATTTTGCAGCCTTTACCGAGAGCGAGCTTGTAGAGCGTGGTCAAAATGACGGCAACCTGGTGGTTTTGCCGCGTACCCCCAGTGCCATTGGCGGGCTGCTGGCGGATTACTACCAGGGCGAAAGTAATGTGTTTGCGGTGGATCCTACTCAGGGCAGTGTGCTGGAAGCCCTGGCCCAGCAGCCCAGTCTATGGGAGCGTTTCCAGCAGGGTGGCTATGTAGGCTACGTGGTTGTAGCGCTGGGGGTTCTGGGCATGATTGTCGGCCTTGGCCAGTACCTCTATCTAGTGTTGGTCAGTCTGCGTGTTAAACGCCAGCGCCAATCCCTTGATCAACTGCGGGCCAATAACCCGCTAGGGCGTGTGCTGTTACGCTTCGAGGGTATGGATAAGCATCAAACCCCTGAAGCACTGGAAGCGCGGCTGGATGAGGCTGTGCTGGCCGAACTGCCTCGGCTGGAGCGCAGCCAACCGATGGTCAAACTACTGGCTGCCATTGCGCCATTGCTCGGCCTGCTGGGCACGGTAACCGGCATGATCGTGACTTTCCAAGCGATTACCGTATTCGGTACCGGTGATCCGCAGCTAATGGCGGGTGGTATTAGCCAGGCGCTGGTGACTACTGTGCTGGGCCTGATTACCGCCGTGCCGCTGCTGTTTGTGCAAACAGCGTTGGCAGGTCGCAGTCGCTATCTGACCCATGTGATTGAAGGGCAGGCGAGTGCGACATTGGCAGATCATCTGGAATCTCAAACGCCCGTGGTGAATTAACATGTCCACTCTTCCTCTCTGGCTCGAACCCGTTGAGCGCTTAGTGGAGGCGGGTGGTGCGGTGCTGGTCGTTCTGGCAGTGGTGGCCGTGTTGGTGTTCGCCATGGCCATGGAGCGCTGGTGGTACTACCGAATCACCTGGCGTATAGCAAGGCGTCAACTGCTGCGCCGCTGGGCGGCGCGCAATGACCACACCAGCTGGAGTGCACGCACGCTGCGCCATGTGTGGGCAGAGGCGCTCGTCGCCAGGCTGCGCAAGCCCTTGCCATGGTTAAAGCTGTTGGTCGCGCTGTGCCCGTTACTGGGATTATTAGGCACGGTAACGGGGATGATCAGTGTATTCGACAGTCTTTCGCTGAGTGAGACTCATCAGGCGCGTGCCATGGCCGACGGTGTTGCCCGTGCAACGCTGCCTACCTTGACCGGTATGGCCGTCGCTGTGGTAGGGCTGTTATTTATTAGTCGTTTAGAGCACGTCATTCGTCGTGAAGACCAGCGGCTGCATGACCGCTTGGCTCGGGCACTGGAGGAGAGTGATGCGTAGACGTCGTTCCATAGATGCAACTGCTGAAAGCAATGAGGTGAACCTTACCCCCATGCTCGACGTGGTCTTTATCATGCTGATTTTCTTTATCGTCACCACCAGCTTTGTCAAAGAGAGTGGTGTCGAGATTGAGCGCCCGGAATCCAGTGCCGCCACGCCGCGTCCAGATGCCCAGGTGCTTGTGGCGATTTCTCCAGAGGGCGCAGTGTGGGTAGATGGTAGTCCTGTGGATGCCCACCGGGTTGGGCAGCAGGTGGCCGATATGCTGAGCGACGATGGCTCGGTGGTTATCCAGGCGGATCGCGAATCCACGACTGGGTTGCTGATCGAGGTGATGGATCGCCTGCGCGAAGCGGGGGTTGACCAAGTGGCGGTGGCAGCGAGTCGGAGTGGGTCATGATGCGCCACATGCTGTCGTTAATGGGAGGCGTCGTGCTGGCAGTGGGCTTGTTCTGGCTGCTTGCCCAGCTTGTCGCTCCCCCCGAGCGGGAGCCCGAAAAGCTGACCATGAGTATGGCGATGACGATGGTTGAGGCACCGGAAGTGGCCCCCGAACAAGAGGCACCCGCACCGCAGCCCGTTGAAGCGGTGCCGCAACAAACGCCGCCGCCCATGCCAGCTCCCGAGCCACCGCCCGTAGCTGAGAGCACTATCAGCATGCCGGAAGTAGAACTGCCGGATGAACCCGTTGAGCCGGTAGAAATGGACAGCGAACTCCCGGAGCTAACGGAAGTTGAACCAGAGCCCCGGCCTGAGCCCACGCCAGAACCTGCGCCTGAGCCGCCGCCACAGGAAGCGCCCGCTGAGCCAGCGCCTGCTGCTGAGACGAGTGAGCCCGCTGAGCGCGAGGCTGCTCCAGCGGCTGAGCCAGCGCCTTCGAATGAGCCAGTTAATGTTGGACGGGCCACTCCAACTAGCCAGACTGAACCCATTTATCCGCCTCGTGCTCAGCGGCGTGGCATGGAAGGTTTTGTGGAAGTGACGTTTACAATTCGCCGCGATGGAAGCGTCGACAGCTCTTCTATACGTATTACCAATGCGCAGCCGCGCCGCGTATTTGACGATGCCGCGCGAGACGCGATTGCTAAGTGGCAATTTGAACCCGATGATCGATTACGCAATGCCACCCAGCGGGTCGAGTTTCAGTTGAGGTAGCTATGAAGCGCCCTTTATCGATTTTATCGCTCAGCGTTTGTTTAATGCTTAGCGCATGGTCATTCTCAGCACTGGCGAGTCCAGCGTTGCAGGGTGATGTGATTGCTGACCTCAATGCGCTGCAGGCTCAATTACAAGATAGTCAACTGCAAGAAGGCGCGTTAGCTCAGATTGTTGAGCGTGCGACTGCTCAGGCCGAGCGCCTGGCGCCAGGCAATCAATCGGATCAGTGGGCTAGCGCCCTCTACCAGCAATTGGCGGCAGGCGCCTTGGCGCGCCAGGATCAACACGCTGAGGCAGCGGATCGGCTGGCGATAGCACGTGGCTTAAATGGGGTTGATAACGCCCAGGCGGCTCGCTGGCTACGTGAGGAAGCCTCACTGCGTCGTGCTGCCGGTCAGCGTGATCAGGCCATTGAGCTGCTCAGTGAGTGGTTAGCCAGTCAGCAGGATATTGATACTACATGGCAGTTAGTCCGCTTGCTGGCGCAACAGGAGCGGTGGGAAGAAGCTGCCGACTGGCTAGAGCAGGCGGTTAATGAGACGCCAGAATTAAACGAAGTTCAGCAGACGCTAGCGCTTGCTGTGTATCGCAATGCAGGGCAAGGCGATCAGGCCTTGGGCTGGCTGCTGGATGGCTTGAATGCGCAAAGCGACGCTGCTGACTGGCGCCAAGCCGCTGGCCTTGCTCAGCAGGCTGGCCAGTCAGGGGTTGCCGCTGGCCTGTGGGAGACGGCGTGGCAATTAGGCAAATTAACCGAGCAGGAAGATTTCTGGCTGTTGGTTCAACTCCATCTCGCCGGCGGCACCCCCGCAAGGGCGGCAGAACACCTAGAGCGGGCGATGAGTGAGGGCGATATTGTCCGCGACGAGTCGAATCTGCGTCTACTGGCCAGCGCCTGGCGGCAGGCCAAAGACGTTGAGAAGGCCCTAAATGCCTGGCACGCCTTGGCGCTGCATACGCAAACTGCCGCCGACTGGCGAGCCTATGGCCAGCTCGCTTACGCCTGGGGTGAGGATGGGCAAGCGAAACAAGCCTTTGCCCGCGCCTCGTCATTAGGTGACGATGAAGCGGAGCAGTGGCTGGCCAGTTTCAACTAGTTAATCTCACGCAGAAAAGATGTTTGTCCAGTTCAGTAGGTCGGCGATAGGGTAAAGCGAGGGTCTTTTTCCAGGGATGGCAAAAGTAGCGCCCATGGATGGGTTCACAGCGCCCTCGCGGCGCCCTAGCGCCGTATGCAGAGAGGTCTAGATTTTAAGCGCAATATCAAAATCGCTCCAGGTAGGCGCGTGATCTGAAGGTCGCTCCATGGCGCGCAGGTCGTAGTCGATACCCGCACCGGTAACCTTTTCTGCAAGCGCCTGGGTGACGAGAATATAGTCGATACGCAGGCCGCGCTTGGGCTCCTGATTAAACCCTTTTGAGCGGTAGTCGAACCAACTAAAGCGGTCAGCGCTGTTTGGGTAGCAGAGTCGGTAGCTATCGCTAAGCCCCCAGGCTTTAATGCCTTCGAGCCACTCGCGCTCAATGGGCTGAAAGCTGGCTTTGCCTTCACGCAGCCAGCGCTTACGGTTAGCTTCACCAATGCCGATGTCCTGATCTTCCGGCGAGATATTAAAGTCGCCCATGATCGCCAGCCGCTCGTCGGGGCGGTGCTGCTCGTTGAGCAGTCGCGCTAACTGGCCATAAAAGCGCTCTTTATGGGGAAATTTGGTCGGGTGAGTAACGTTTTCGCCCTGAGGGAAGTAGCCGTTCCATACCGTCACGGTTTCTCCATCCTCTGCGATTAGACGAACGCCGATCATGCGGCGCTGAGCGTCTTCCCCGTCATTGGGGAAACCGTAAAAAATCTCTTCGGGTGCTTGGCGGCACAGTAAGGCAACACCGTAATGGCCTTTTTGGCCATGATAAAAAACGTGGTAGCCCATGGCCTCTACGTCGGCAAGCGGGAACTCGCTGTCCTGCACCTTGGTTTCCTGCAGTCCAATCACGTCCGGCTGCTGAGTGTCGATCAACGCCTGTAGCTGGTGAAGCCGTGCGCGGATGCCATTAATGTTGAACGAAACCAAGCGCATTATGAGTCGTCCCCGTGCGGTTTGTTGACGCCGCTGCCAGTTTTGTCAGGGTGAATGGCAATATCCTGCCCACTCTGTTGGCGGGCCAGTTTTCTCACCGCCTGAAGTTTGCGCTGCTGCTGTTTTTTCGCTACAAAACGGCGCGAAGGGGCGACTTGATCAGGATTGTCGTGGCGCCATTTTTTATAATCCTTACGCCGACCGGTACGAATGGTTACCTTGTCGGCCAGTGAACGAGTTTTTTTCTTACGCGTCATGTCGCGCTCCTTACGTCGATTTAACGGCTATTCTAACAGGCCTTGGGACTCCTTCGACAGCAGGACGCGCTCTTATCGCCAAGCCCTGGTACAATGCGCGCTTCATGATGCCAACTTCCACAGCAATGGACAGATAGACAGCCTATGAGCGAGTCGGAACAGACCACAGCACCGGCCCAGAACCGCAAGCCAAAACGTCGCCGTCGTAAACCGCGTCGTCGCCAGTCGAGCTGGGATCTTCGTCAGTTTCAGGTGCCCGCCGTGGCAGGCAAGTGGCGCTTTCATGACTTTGATTTGCCGCTGCCCTTAATGCGCGCTATTCATGCCCAGGGGTTTGAGTACTGCACGCCTATTCAAGCCGAAGCCCTGCGCCAAACGCTATTAGGTGGCGACATTGTCGGCAAAGCGCAAACGGGAACCGGTAAAACCGCCGCCTTTTTGATCTCGGTGATGGCCTACTTTCTGGAAGAGCCAACACCCAATGGACAAAAGCCTGGCGCGCCGCGTGCCTTGATTATTGCTCCTACCCGCGAGCTTGCGCTGCAGATCGAAAAAGATGCCAAAGCGTTAGCGCGCTTCACGCAGCTCAATGTGGCGAGCGTGGTCGGCGGTATGGACTACCAGAAGCAGCGTGAAAGCCTGGGCAGCAAGATCGATATTCTGGTGGCAACGCCAGGGCGGCTGTTGGATTTCCACCAGAAGCGCGATATCGACCTCAATGAAGTCGAAGTATTGGTGCTGGATGAAGCCGACCGTATGTTGTCGATGGGCTTTATTCCCGATGTTAAGCGGATTATTCGCTACACGCCGAAAAAAGAGGAGCGTCAGACCTTCCTCTTCTCGGCCACCTTTACCGACGACATCCTGAACCTTGCCAGCCAGTGGACATTAAATCCTGCCCACGTTGAGATCGAAGTGACCGTTGAGAATCAGGCGGATATCGATCAGCGTGTGTACCTGGTGTCCGATGACGACAAGCAGCGCTTGTTGGTTAACCTGCTCCAACAGGAGAGCTTCGAACGCGTGATGGTGTTCGGTAACCGTCGTGACTTGGTACGCAAGCTTGACGACCTGCTGAAAAAGGCCGGTGTCAGTGCGGCGATGCTGTCGGGGGATGTGCCACAGAATCAGCGTATCAAAACCCTGGAAAGCTTCCGCGAAGGTGAGATTCAGGTATTGGTCGCCACTGACGTTGCTGGCCGTGGGATCCACATTGAAGACGTTAGCCACGTCATCAATTACACCCTGCCCGAAGACCCGGAAGATTATGTACACCGTATTGGTCGTACCGGACGCGCCGGTGCTAAGGGCGTGTCGATTAGCTTCGTTGGCGAAGAGGATGCTTTCTCATTGCCGGAAATCGAACGCTACATCAATGACAAACTGCCCTGCGTACATCCGCCGGAAGGTATGCTCTAAACCGCATGCTGGATAATGCCCTTAAAAGCGAGATTCAGGACGCTTATCGTCGCGTGGTGGAGAATCTTGAGCTAACGCCACGCTATGGTCAGCGCATGATGATCGCCGAAATCGCCCGCACGCTGGGAAATATCGAGAGCGACGGCGAGGGCAAGCGAACCAGCGATACCCATGTCTGTGTGCTCGAAGCGGGCACCGGCACGGGTAAAACCCTGGCCTATCTGATTGCTGCCTTGCCGATCGCTAAAGCGCGGGGCAAGCGGCTAATCATCTCAACGGCCACGGTCGCTCTCCAGGAGCAGGTGCTCAACCAGGATTTACCCTCGCTCGCTAGCCACAGCGGTATCGCTTTTCGCTACGCATTAGCCAAAGGGCGTGGCCGCTATGTCTGCGTGGCGCGCTTGGATCAGGCGCTCGAAGGTACCGAGCCCAACCCAACGCTGTCGCTGTTTGAACAGTCACTGCAAACCCAAAGTAGTGACTTCGCGGTCATTGCCAGCGATATGGCTCAAGCCTATGGCCAGGGTGAGTGGGAGGGGGATCGCGACAACTGGCCCGAGGCGATTGAGGATGCCCACTGGCGCCGTCTTACGGTGGATCATCGCCAGTGCACCGGAAGGCGCTGCGGTCACTTTGGTGCCTGCGCGTTCTTTCGCTCCCGCCGCGAGCTTGAAAATGCGGATGTCATTGTCGCCAATCACGATCTTGTGCTGGCTGATTTGGCCTTGGGTGGCGGCGCAATTCTGCCTGATCCCGCGGACTGCATCTTTGTCTTCGACGAAGGCCACCACCTGCCCGAAAAGGCGCTTTCTCACTTTGCCCACCGTTTTGCGGTGCACGGTTGTCTGCGCTGGTTAAAAACGCTGAGAAGCAGCCTGACCGACCTTCACCAGGCGTTAGCCATTCAGCCCACGGTGTCTCGCTTATTGGTGAGCTTGCCAGAGCTGATTCATAACCTGGAGCCTGCGCTAGGTGACGTATTTAGCATGGGGCACCAGTTGGCGGAGCGACCTAATGGTTTAGCAGACGAAGAGGCCACCCATCAATCGCGTTTTGAAAAGGGCCAAGTTCCCGATGCGCTGCGGGAGCAGGCGCAGCAGCTATTGGTGATGTTTGCGTCACTGTCGCGTTGTCTCGAGAGTATCAGCGATATACTGCGCGAGAGTCTTGATCCTGATAAGCAGACCGGCCTTGATCGTGAGCAGGCAGAAACCTGGCTGCCCTTGGTGGCGCTGCTGCATGGGCGAGCCTTAGAAGCCCATGCACTTTGGCAGGCGTTTAGCGAGCAGGATGTGGCCAATGAGGCGCCCAGCGCCCGCTGGATCACCCTTAGCCGTGTTGCAGGCGAACCGGAAGTGGAGTTCTCAGCTAGCCCCGTGTCAGCGGCGCATACCCTGGCCAAGCATTTATGGGGACGCTGCCACGGTGCGGTGGTCACCTCAGCGACCTTGACCGCTTTGGGGCGCTTTGAGCGCCTGCAGGAGCGGGCTGGATTGGCCAATCGCTATCGCTATCAGGCACTGCCAAGCCCCTTTGATTACGCCAATGCGGTGTTGCGAGTCCCCCAAGAGGCCACCGACCCTGGCGACAGGGAGGCCCATGAGCGGGCGATTGTCACGTTTGTGTCGCAGTTGGCCGAAAAAGAAGCGGCGCTGGTGCTGTTCTCTTCCCGTGCTCAGCTGCGGGCGGTGGATAAAGCCCTGCCTGCGATGGTAAAAGAGCGCGTGCTTGCTCAGGATGCGCTACCCAAGCGTGAGCTTATTGAACGCCATCGAGCGGCCGTTGATAAAGGTAAGGGGAGTATCATCTTTGGCTTGGCGAGCTTTGCGGAAGGGATTGATCTCCCTGGCGACTATTTGACGCACGTGGTGATTACTCGGCTGCCCTTTGCGGTGCCCGACGATCCGGTAGGTGCAACATTGGCGGAGTGGATTGAGAGTCAGGGCGGCAATGCGTTTATGCGCATTAGCGTGCCTGATGCGTCTATTAAACTGGTTCAGGCGTGCGGGCGTTTGATTCGCAAAGAGAGCGACCGAGGCACAATCACCTTACTGGATAAACGGGTGATTACCCGCCGCTATGGGCAGGCCCTGTTAGATGCGCTACCGCCATTTCGGCGTGAAATCAGTCGCTAACCGGGCGTAAAAAACCCCGCCGAAGCGGGGTTTTGCCGTCGCTGTTATCGCGGTGATACCGTTATTTGGCGATGCGCTTGGCCAGGGTGGTGGCTAGCTTATCGTTCATGCGGTTGAAGGTTTCTACCGTCGTGTCCCAGTCGATGCAGGCATCGGTAATGGAGACACCATACTGTAGCTGGCTGAGGTCTGCGGTTAGTTTCTGGTTGCCCCAACCAATGTTGGACTCAACCATCAGGCCGATAATGGAGGTATTGCCTTCCAGGATCTGGTTGGTAACGTTCTCCAGTACCAGCGGCTGTAACGCGGCGTCTTTGTTGGAGTTGGCGTGGGAGCAGTCGATCATGATGTTGGGTGAGAGCTTGGCTTTCTCAAGCTCTTTCTCCGCCAGGGCGACGCTCACGCTGTCGTAGTTAGGCTTGCCGTTGCCGCCACGAAGAACGACGTGGCCGTAAGCATTGCCGCGGGTGCGAATAATGGCTACCTGACCGGCTTGGTTAATGCCCAGGAAATTGTGCGGGCTGGCCACGGACTGAAGCGCGTTTATCGCCACGTCCAGACTGCCGTCGGTGCCGTTTTTGAAGCCGACCGGGCAGGAGAGGCCAGACGCCATTTCCCGGTGGGTCTGTGACTCGGTGGTGCGGGCGCCAATCGCAGACCAGCTAATGCAGTCCTGCAGGTACTGAGGTGAGATGGGGTCGAGTGCTTCGGTCGCCAGTGGTAAGCCCATTTCTGCCAGATCGACCAGCAGCTTGCGGGCGATATGCAGGCCTTCATCAATCTCAAAGGAGTCATTAAGGTGCGGGTCGTTAATCAGACCTTTCCAGCCAACCGTTGTGCGTGGTTTTTCAAAATAGACGCGCATCACAATATACAGGCTGTCGCTGACCTGGTCGGCCAGTGTGCGAAGACGGCGGGCGTAGTCGAGTGCGGCTTCCACATCGTGAATTGAACACGGCCCCACGACGACTAGCAGCCGCGGGTCGTTGCCATCCAGGATATTTTGAATGGTTTTACGGCCTTCAATTACGGTACGCTCTGCCGCCTCGGTTAACGGTACGGCATTCTTGAGCGCTTCTGGCGTGGTGAGAACGTCTTGAGCGAGGACGTTAAGGTTATTAACCTGCTGTTCTGACATCTTGCTACCTGTGATTACGTAATGACTGAAAAAGTGAGGCGCCGGTAAAAGTGGTATCTACTATCGCTCGCCGGGCAGGTAAAAATCAATTGCTGTGGAACTATAGCGGCATTAAAAGTGTCAGCCGCAGGGTTTTGCGAAAGGGGGTAAGCGCTTGATGCGCTGCACGGAACGCGTAACACTGGGCGCTCTGTTGTTAAAATTTAGGTCGTTAAAATTTAGTACCGTTATAAAATGCAGCAACATACTCGGGCGACGTACTCGCCCTGTTATTCACTCTATTATTAATCAATGCCCAAGGGACGCTATGCTGCTTGCTGTGAACGCCCACGTGTTAGGGCTAATAGGAATGGGGCTCGGCGCAAGTCGTACGAGCTGGAGGAGCGTGTGAATGGGCACTCGGGAAACAGACCAACAGCTTGTTGAACGTGCCCAGAAAGGTGATACGCGCGCTTTCGATCTGCTGGTAAAAAAGTACCAGCACAAAATTATCGGCCTGATTGGTCGTTACGTTCATGATCACTCTGAAGTTCAGGATGTGGCCCAGGAGGCATTTATTAAGGCGTACCGCGCCTTGGGTAAGTTTCGCTCAGAAAGTGCGTTCTATACCTGGATGTACCGCATCGCGATTAATACAGCGAAAAACTATCTAGTTTCGCGGGGAAGGCGTCCGCCGGGCAGTGATTTGGATATTGTCGATGCTGAAATTATCGACCAGAGCGGACGGTTGGCAGATTCAGAGTCGCCTGAAGCGGCAATCGCCAGAGACCAGCTTGAGGCCGCGGTTTATCAGGCGATCGAAAATCTTCCTGATGATCTGCGCACGGCGATTACCCTGCGCGAGCTGGATGGTCTTGCCTACGAAGATATTGCCCAGGTCATGCAGTGCCCCGTGGGTACCGTGCGTTCGCGAATTTTCCGTGCTCGCGAGGCGGTTGATGAACATATTCGCCCATTAGTATCGACGGCGCGGAACAGTCGCGACGAGGAGTGGTCGTAGGAAGGCGGCAATATGATCGCTGTAACAATGTCGGTATAAAAAATAAAGGTTTTATTTTTTGTGAACTGTCTGGCATGTAAGGCGTCATAAAGCCTGACTATCTTGATGAGCACGCTTGATGTGTCAATCGTTGATATATCGGTGTGCAAAGCGTCATGAGCTTAGCGTCGCAGGTTAGTAAATTTTGATAATTTCCTTAGCCTGTAACGGAGTCTTGGCCTTGGAAGTCGTCGGAGTGGTGGTGTAGGTAACGAAGGCCATCACCCCAGTACTTCTTTTAAACAGTGTGAGGGTGTGAAGTATGAGTCAAAACACACGGGAATCACTTTCGGTGTTAATGGATGGCGAAAGTGATGAGCTTGAGCTTCGCCGAGTGTTGAAGGCACTGCCAAATGATGACGATGCCGCAGAAACATGGCGCCGCTATCACCTTGCCCGCAGCATGATGCAGCGCGAGCAGGGCGTTGATGTAAGCGTTGATCTTTCTGCGGGCATTATGGCTCGTTTGCGCGAAGAGCCTGCTCCAATGATGCAAGACTCTGAGCCTGCGGCTCACCGTACGGGCGGCATCTCGTTTGCTCGCGGCGCCGGCGTTGCCGCTGCTGTGTCACTGATGGTGATTACTGGCGTTCAGTTCTTTGGCAATGACTCATCCGTTCGCCAGGGCAGCAGTGACGTAGCCACGACGACACCTGGGGCTAATGGATCCACCCAAGTGCAGCCCGTTAGCCTGGCTTCTCAGTCGGCAGTGGCTACGCGCGCTGATATGCCCATGTTTGAGCCTACTCCGTTTCGGCTCAGCGGCCAGTCGGGGCAAGGTGGTTTAATGAACATTAGCGAAGCTGGCTACTCGGTTCAGACACCCCAGGGAGTCTCCGCGTCCCAGGGGACTAACATTGATGTTGATCAGATTGGCTTATTGCAGTCTTATTTAGAGCAGCATACCCAGAGTGCCGCTTACGGTAGTGGCGACAGTTGGATGCCATTAATGCGCTCATCGGCAGTCACTGAGCCATTGGGTCAGCGCTAAGCCGAATGCATGCTTTTTGATTATTGATGCACAATGGGTAAGTAAGGAGTGCGCGGGATGGGGGTGCGCAACATAAGAGTGCCCAGGCGCTTAAAAGGTACTTGGGCGCTGGCGTTTTTGGTGGGCACGCTCTCGCTTCAGGCGCATGCAGAAAATGCCGACAGCCCTACGGAAACCAGTGCTTCGGAAGCCAGTGCTCGCTCTAGCGATAGTGATGGCTATGAGTGTGCGATGGAGGAGGTTGAGGCGCAACCCCGCAACGCAACCGAGTGGCTTGAGCGCGGCCTGTGGGCCAGTCACTGTTATGCTTTTCAAGCGAGAGCAGTGGCTATCGACTCTGTCGATGTTCGCACGCTAGCACTGTCGCACCGCATTAAAGACGGCGTTCGTCAGCAGGTGGTGCAGTACCTTGACGGCCCTTCCGTAAGCATTGAGCGTCGCTCGCCGGTGGGTAGATTGGCCTGGACTGAAGGGCATGGCAACGGTGAGCTACCTTCTCCAGCAAGATGGGCAGCTCATCTTGAGAAATATTATGCTATCGAGCTTGAGGACAACACCCGGGTAGCAGATCGTGATGCTATCAAGCTGGTTTTTGAACCCCGCGACCAGTGGCGCTTTTCACATGAGTGGTGGCTGGATGGGGATACCGGATTGCTGCTTAAACATGTGCTCAGTGATCATCAAGGCAGGATCATTGAAACCTTTCAAATTACCCAGCTTCAGTCCCCCGAAAAATATACTGGCAGCGTCAGGGCGGCTACCCCTATCGTTATCGGCAGTACACCTTGGCGCGCCACTTGGTTGCCCGATGGCTTCGTTGCACAACCCGTCACTTTCGCCGGCGATGATATTCACCAGCGCGTCTACAGTGATGGTTTGGCTACCGTAAGTATCTTTGTCGAGCCCCTTGCGCAGGATGCAACCACTACCTTGCAAGAAGGCGTGCAACAGCTAGGGGTTTCGGCCGTGGCCATTGAGCATGCCATCACTGCTGAGGGGCGCTGGCAGTTGGTGGTGATTGGTGAGCTGCCGGTAGCAACGCTGCAGCGCATAGTTCGCTCAATCACTTTCGATCTCCTGGAAGACCCATCTCCGCAAAGCAACGATCAGGCTGGGGAGATTGAATGATGACCTCGTCTTGCTGTGACGCTTTGTCTGATACTTCTCTACACCGTGCTGGCACGGTCGTCGATCATGTTGCGCAAAGTGTCATCGTAGAAATTTCCGCCCAACAGAACTGCGAGCAGTGCGCTCAGGGGAGAGGTTGTGGCGGACGTTTGTTGGCGCGCCAGCGCAGTCAGCGCATTGCTGTTGCACTCCCCACGAGAACCAGTAACGCTGAGCGAAACTATCCGCTAGGCCGTCAAGTCACTATTAGCTTACCGCGCACCTCTGTCACACTGCTGGCTTTTTGTGTTTATGGATTGCCACTTATGTTGGCGCTGTTGCTATCCGGCACGGTGTCGTTTGTAAGTGACATGGTTTGGCTGGCACCGCTGAGTTTTTTTATTGCCTTGGTCGGCGGTGCGCTAGGTATTAAATACCTAATGCGTGGGCGTGGGGAACGCTTTCGCCCACGCTTGGTCAATTAGTTCGTCAATTTGGTTCTCCGGCATCTCGCTTTGAGTTGTTGATCTGTCATTGATTGCTATTACATAAAGTAGGAGCTCTTGCATGAAGCGCTTGATTCTCCCTTCCACGCTTTGGGTCTGTGTGGTGGCACTGCTAACGTTTGGCCAAGTCGCCAACGCTCAGAATTTGCCTGATTTCACTGCCTTAGTTGAAGACGCTGCGCCAGGGGTAGTGAATATCTCGACCAGTCGAACGGTACAGCGCAGTAGCGCGCCGGGTTTGGGTGGGTTCGGTGGTCAGGAGATCCCGGAAATTTTCCGTCACTTTTTTGGAGAGGAGTTCGGTGATCGCTTTCCAGCACCGCCTGGTGGCGGGCAGGGGCGTACAGAAGAGCGGCAGTCTTTAGGCTCAGGGTTCGTTATCAGTGAAGATGGTTATGTAATGACCAATGCACACGTTGTGCAGGATGCTGATGAGATCCTCGTGCGGCTCAATGACCGGCGTGAATTGAGTGCGGAAGTGATAGGTAGCGATCCACAGACTGATGTGGCGCTACTTAAAATTGATGCCAGTGACTTGCCTACACTTACGCTAGGGGATTCTGATGAGCTCAAAGTAGGTGAGTGGGTGGCTGCTATTGGCTCGCCTTTTGGTTTTGATCATTCGGTCACCGCGGGTATTGTCAGTGCCATTAACCGTACCTTGCCGCGAGATGCGTATGTGCCGTTTATTCAAACCGATGTAGCGATCAACCCCGGTAACTCCGGTGGCCCGCTGTTCAATCTAGATGGCGAAGTGGTGGGTATTAACTCACAAATCTTTACCCGCAGCGGTGGCTTTATGGGCGTCTCGTTTGCCATTCCCATTAACGTTGCCATGGATGTGGCCGACCAGCTGCGTGAAGGTGGTCGCGTGAACCGTGGTTGGTTAGGTGTGATGATCCAGCCCGTGTCTGACGACCTGGCCGAATCGTTCGGCATGGAGAGTGCGATTGGCGCGCTGATTGCTGACCTTGATCCCGAAGGCCCCGCGGCACAGGGTGGGCTTCAGGCTGGCGATGTCATCCTGGAGGTCAATGGTGAAGAGGTCGAACGCTCGAGTTCACTGCCACGGCTGATTGGTAAAGGTGCGCCCGGCACCGAGGTGGAGCTCACCTTGATGCGTGACGGTGAAGAGCTGACCGAGTCAGTCGAATTAGGTAGCTGGCCAGATGCCGAGCAGCAGACGGCGCAGGGCAGCAGCAATAATCAAGCGCGTCTTGGTGTCATGGTCGCAGAAATTGATGACACCATGCGTGAGCAGTTGAATATTCCCGGCGGTGTGATCGTGCGCCAGGTTGAGTCTGGCAGCGTGGCTGCTGAGGCCGGCATTCGCCCAGGTGATGTATTAGTGAGCATTGATCACCGCAGCGTTTCCTCTTCCAATGAGCTGGTAGAGATTGTCGAGGCGTTGCCCACTGACCGTGCTATTCCAGTACGTCTGTTCCGCGATGGGCGCTCACTCTTTGTAGCGCTTCGTCTGGAATAGCCCGCCTATTTTCACTCCTGGTCCGGCGGTTCTCGCCGGACCGCTGTTCCTAGCCTGCGCATATCGCTACAATAGCGAATATCTTTTTGTCGGAAATGGCCCTTATTTTCAAACGGCAGCTGTTTTCGAGCTTTGAACTCTCGAAGCGGCCTGCTAGTGGGGCCGCTTGCGTACCACTAAGGCAGAACAGACTCGATGTCCCAAGACGTTCCCAACGGAAAGCTTAAGCACATACGCAATTTCTCTATTATCGCTCACATCGACCATGGTAAATCGACGCTCTCTGATCGCCTGATCCAGACCTGCGAGGGGCTGACCGAGCGTGAGCTTAAAGAGCAAGTGCTCGATTCAATGGACATTGAGCGTGAGCGTGGTATTACCATCAAAGCGCAGTCGGTCACGCTGGATTACACCGCCGCCGATGGTCAGGTTTACCAACTGAATTTTATCGATACCCCTGGGCACGTCGACTTCTCTTATGAAGTGTCGCGTTCGCTCTACGCCTGTGAAGGGGCGTTGCTGGTGGTCGATGCTGCACAAGGGGTGGAGGCTCAGTCGGTCGCTAACTGCTATACCGCTATCGAACAAGGCCTGGAAGTACTGCCGGTACTTAACAAAATCGATTTGCCCCAAGCGGACTGCGACAAGGTCGCTCAGGAGATCGAAGAGATTATTGGCCTCGATGCCACTGATGCCTGCCAGGTTTCGGCTAAAAGCGGCATTGGCATCGATGCACTGCTTGAGCGTTTGGTGCGTGATATACCGCCGCCCAAAGGTGACCCGGAGGCGCCGCTGCAAGCGCTGATTATCGACTCCTGGTTTGATAACTACCTTGGCGTTGTCTCGTTAGTACGTCTTTTCGACGGCACGCTGCGTAAGGGCGACAAGATTCGCATTAAATCAACGGGACGTGATTGGGGCGCCACGGAGGTGGGTATTTTTACCCCCCAGCGCAAACAGACCGATATTCTGCGCGCCGGTGAAGTGGGCTTTATTGTCGCAGGCATTAAAGAGATTCACGGGGCACCAGTGGGCGATACGATTACCCACACCAAAACACCTGATGTAGCGCGTCTGCCTGGTTTCCAAAAGGTAAAACCGCAGGTGTATGCGGGTATGTTTCCGGTCAGTGCGGATGATTACGAAGATTTCCGCGATGCGCTTGAAAAACTGGCGCTTAACGATGCCTCGCTTGAGTATGTGCCAGAGAACTCCGACGCACTTGGTTTTGGTTTCCGGGTAGGCTTTCTTGGCACCCTGCACATGGAGATCATTCAAGAGCGCCTGGAGCGAGAGTATGGCATCGACCTGCTCACTACCGCCCCCACGGTTGTCTACGAACTGGCGATGAAGAGTGGTGATGTTAACTACGTGTCCAACCCTTCCAAGCTGCCCGATATGGCCGACGTAGATGAAATGCGTGAGCCGATCGTCCGCGCCAGTATATTGGTTCCCCAGGAGTACGTGGGTAACGTCATTGCCGAGTGTGAGCAGCGTCGTGGTGTGCAGCGTGATATGCAGTTTTTGGGCAACCAGATCCAGTTAGCCTACGAGCTGCCCATGTCAGAAGTGGTCATGGATTTCTTTGATCGCCTGAAGTCTATCTCCAAGGGGTACGCCTCACTTGAGTACAACTTCGAGCGTTTTGAAATGGCCAAGTTGGTGCGTCTTGACGTACTGATTAATGGCGACAAGGTAGACGCGCTAGCGGTGATTATCCACCGTGATCACGCCCACCAGCGTGGCCGTCTGCTGGTGGAAAAGATGAAAGAGCTGATCCCACGGCAGATGTTTGATGTGGCGATTCAGGCAGCGATTGGTGGGCAAGTGGTGGCTCGCTCCACCGTGAAGGCGCTACGCAAGAATGTGACGGCTAAGTGTTACGGCGGCGATGTCAGCCGTAAGAAAAAACTGCTCGAGAAACAGAAAGCAGGTAAGAAACGCATGAAACAAGTGGGGCGCGTGGAAATCCCCCAGGATGCCTTCCTTGCTGTGCTCAAGGTTAACGACTAGGAAAGAACGCCACTCATGGATTTTTCATTACTGCTGGTACTTGCCGTTGCGCTTTCGGGCGTTATTTACCTGTTGGACGTGTGGCTATTAAAGCCCAAGCGCCGCCAACGCTTCGCCGCAGCGGAGGCCAAGACCCAGGACGGGCTTGATCCAGCTACCAGCGAGAAGCTGCTTAAAGAGCCTTGGCCGGTTGACTACGCGCGCTCGTTTTTTCCAGTGCTGCTGGTGGTGCTGGTGGTGCGTAGTTTTATCATCGAACCGTTTCAGATTCCCTCTGGTTCAATGCGTCCTACGCTGGAAGTCGGTGACTTTATTCTGGTTAACAAGTTTGCCTACGGCCTACGTTTGCCGGTGGTGAACACCCGCTTTATCGAAGTCGGCGACCCTGAGCGTGGCGATGTCATGGTGTTTCGTTTCCCCGATGAGCCTTCGGTGAACTTCATCAAGCGTGTCGTCGGCATGCCCGGGGATCGCATTCGTTATGAAGGTAAGCAGCTCTACGTTAACGGTGAGCCGGTGACGAAAGAGCTGATCGAAGAGGGGCCCGAAGGGTCGCCTCAACAGCTACTGTTAGAAGAGCGCCTTGGTGATGCCGAGCACTTTATATACAACAACCCGCGCGACCCTGGCCCGCAAATGCGTGAAGTGGAAGTCCCTGAAGGGCACTACTTCATGATGGGTGATAATCGCGACCACTCCAACGACAGCCGTTACTGGGGATTCGTGCCGGAAGAGAATATTGTCGGGCGCGCGTTTGCAGTATGGATGCATTGGGATGGCGGGTTGCCAAGCTTTACCAGCGTGCGGCACATTGAATGAAGACGCTGCCAGTACTGGATTTAGTTAGTTATGTCACTTTAGTTAACGTCAATGACGTAGGAGAGCTGTGAGTAATTCCTTGAACGCTTTTTGCCGACGAATCGGCCATACCTTTGGCGACGATACGCTATTGGAATTGGCCTTGACCCACCGTAGCTTCGGTGGTCGTAACAATGAGCGCCTGGAGTTTCTGGGTGACTCCATCGTTAACTTTGTTATCGCCGAGGCACTGTTTCAGCGCTTTCCCCAAGCCCGGGAAGGGCAGCTTTCACGTCTGCGCGCACGCTTGGTAAAGGGACAGACTCTGGCGGAGTTGGCCCGTGAAATGGAGTTTGGTGAGTGTTTGCGACTGGGCTCCGGCGAGATGAAAAGCGGTGGACACCGTCGTGAATCTATTCTAGCGGATGCGGTAGAAGCCATTATTGGCGCTATTTATCTCGACGCTGGCATGGATGTGGTGCGTGACCGTGTGTTGAATTGGTACGCCGCTAGGCTGGAAAATATTTCGTTACAAGACACCCAGAAAGATCCTAAAACGCGACTGCAGGAGTTTCTGCAATCGCGTCAAGCCGCGCTACCGCGGTATGAAGTTGTCTGCGTAAAGGGTGAGGCGCATGCCCAGACCTTTACCGTGGAGTGCTACATTGACCTGCTGGCTGAGCATACCACTGGTAAAGGCCCTAGCCGCCGCCATGCTGAACAGCAGGCGGCAGAAGAAGCGCTGTCGTACCTCGAAAAAAGCCCTGGAGATAAATCATGAGCCAAACCTGCGGATTCGTTGCCATTGTTGGCCGACCCAACGTGGGCAAATCAACCCTCATGAACCGTATTCTGGGGCAGAAAATATCGATCACCTCGCGGCGCCCGCAAACCACGCGCCATCAGGTGATGGGTATTAAAACAGTCGATGAGACGCAGTTTATCTACGTGGATACGCCGGGCATGCACATCATGTCCAAGGATCGTAATAAAGCCATCAACCGCTTTATGAACCAGGCGGCCACCCAGGCGCTGCGCGATGTGGACTGTGTGGTGTTTATTATCGACCGTACCCGCTGGACGGAAGAGGATCAGGCGGTATTAAAGCGCCTGGAGCACGTAAAAGCACCGGTGATTCTGGCGGTGAATAAAGTCGATCGCCTGGGCGAAAAAGGTGATTTGCTGCCATGGCTGGCAGAGGTGGGCGCGCGCCGCGATTTTGCCGCTATCGTGCCGATTTCAGCCAAGCACGGCACTCAGGTGGATACCCTGGAAGAGGAGGTGGCCAAACACCTGCCTGAGAGTGTGCACTTCTTCCCTGAAGACCAGATTACCGACAAAAGCCTGCGCTTTATGGCCGCCGAGCTGGTGCGTGAAAAAGTGATGCGCCAATTGGGCGACGAGCTGCCCTACCAGATGACCGTTGAAATTGAAGAGTTTCGCGAGACAGAGCGGGTGACTCATATCAGCGCTTTGATTTTGGTGGAGCGTCAGGGGCAAAAAGTCATCTTGATTGGTGAAAACGGCGACCGCCTCAAGAGCATTGGTCGCGAGGCGCGCCTGGATATGGAGCGCGCCCTGGGCACCAAAGTGATGCTCAATTTATGGGTGAAAGTAAAACGCGGCTGGTCGGATGACGAACGCGCCTTGAAAAGCTTGGGTTACGATCTCGATTGAAAGTAGCGATGTCACCAGAGCCGGCTTTTCTGCTCCACCGTCGGCCTTATCGTGAAACCAGTGCACTGGTGGATCTATTAACGCTTGATTACGGCAGAGTGCGTGCTGTCGCCCATGGTGGACAAAGGCCCGGCTCAAAATCCCGTCAGCGGCTACAGCCGTTTACACCGCTGTTTGTGACCTGGCAGGGCAGCCGTGAGCTAAAGCGGCTTACCCTGATGGAATCCCGCGGCCAGACGGCGCTGCTGGCCGGTGAAGGATTGCTATGCGGCCTTTACGCCAATGAGATTGCAACCCGGCTGCTGCCGCTGGAACTGCCAGCCCCTGAGGTTTTTGCGTTTTACACCGCCCTGCTTGAAGCGCTACCAGCGCCAGCGGAGCGAGCGCTGGCGTTACGCCGCTACGAGTGGGCGTTGTTAGAGACGCTGGAGGCCACGCCACAGTTTATGACACCAGAAGGCGGCGTCTTGGATCCCCAGCTCCGCTACCGCTTTGACACCGCTAGCCGGGCATTTATGCCTACAGAGCGTGGGCTTGATGGCAGAACGCTGCGTTATATTGAGCAGGGGGATTGGCAGCATGAAGGCCTTGCCAATGCATTGAAGGCGGTGATGCGAGCGGCCTTGGCACCCCATCTGGGCACCACCGTGTTACGTTCGCGGGAGCTGATGCTTGATTTAGCGCGGCGCCGTCAGCGTCCCTAATTACAGTTCTCAAACTCTTATCTTATCGTTGCGCTGGAGGCTTTATGCACCCCCCTCGGATACTGTTAGGCGTCAATATCGATCACATTGCGACACTTCGCCAAGCCCGTGGTACTCGCTACCCTGACCCCGTGCAGGCGGCATTAGTCGTTGAAGAGGCGGGCGCCGATGGCATTACGGTGCATTTGCGTGAAGACAGGCGGCATATTCAGCCCCGGGATGTGCGTATTCTGGCCGAAGTGCTTAATACGCGCATGAATCTGGAGATGGCCGTAACCGAAGAGATGCTTGCGCTGGCTGAAGAAATTCGTCCTGCCCATGTCTGTTTAGTGCCGGAAAAACGCGAAGAGTTGACCACCGAAGGCGGCCTGGACGTGATTGGCAGTTTTGACGCCATTGCCAGTGCTTGTCAGCGGCTAAGTGCGGCGGGGTGTGATGTGTCCCTGTTTATCGACCCTGACGTGGAGCAGATTGATGCAGCTCTACGCGCCGGAGCGCCGACGATTGAGCTGCACACAGGTGCTTATGCAGAAGCGCGTCCTGGTAGTGAGGCCGCCAATGCGGAGTATCAGCGCTTAACGACCGCCGCAACTCACGCGATCTCATTAGGCTTGGTGGTGAATGCTGGTCACGGCTTGCACTACCATAACGTTGAGGCAATTGCGGCGCTACCGGGCGTCAACGAGCTCAATATTGGTCATGCCATTATTGCCCGGGCGCTGTTTGTGGGCCTTAAAGAGGCCGTGCAGGAGATGAAGCGCTTAATCATTGCTGGCCAGGAAGCAGGTTTGATGGCGGCCCTCGATGCCCATGATCATGAGCACGACCATGACCATGAAAGTGGTTCAGGGCACGTTCACAATGGTTGCTGCGGACATTAAACTGCGATTTCTATTGAGAGGTTTCTTTAGGCGATGATTGTGGGAATTGGCTCGGATATTGCCCGAGTTGAGCGTTTTTCGCGGGCTATGCAGCGGCACGGCCCGCGCTTTGCTCAGCGCATTTTAGGTCCCGAAGAGCATGCGCTGTGGCAGCAGAAATCTGAGCCCGCCGCGTTCCTGGCCAAACGCTTCGCTGCCAAAGAGGCCTTTGTTAAAGCGTTGGGGTTAGGCCTACGCCAGGGTTTGCAGTGGTGTGATATTCAGGTGCTGAACGATGCCTTGGGTAAGCCCTATTTCTTGCTCAACGGCGAAGCTGGAAGGCTTTTACAAGCTGCAGGTGTCACCACCAGTCACGTAACGTTGAGTGATGAAGCCGAGTATGCGGTGGCGTTTGTTGTACTAGAGCGTGAACTATAGCGTGAAAACCAAGGCTAACGTTGAGTTTTGCTTAGTGCCTTAGCAGTAGCGGGCGCTGTGCACGTAGCCGTCCCATTGCCCGGTAAAGCTCTTCCAATAGCCCTTCAACATGGTCTAAGCCGCTGGTGCGCAGTCGGGTTTCCAGGGTTTCTACCAGTAAAGCCAGCTCAGGCGCGCCGCAGTAGCGGCTGGCGCCATTAAGTCCATGTACCCAGTCGAGCAGAGTGGGAAGATTGTGCTGGGTAAACGCCGCGCGCATATGCTGTTCACTCTCATCCAGACTGTCGATCAAACGTTTTAGCTGCTCCCGTGCCAAGTACTCTTTACCCCCCGCTAGGCGTGCACCAATCTCAAGATCAATAACGGGCAGGGTGGCGGGGGGCGTGCTAAAGCGCTGCGTATTGGCGGCGTTGCTGTCGCGCTGTGAAGAGGACGCCGCTGTGCTGCCGGCCGTCAGCCGGCGGGTAACCCCCAAAAAGCGATTGAGTAACTGATCCAACTGGGCCTCATCAATCGGTTTTATTAGCACGTCATCAAGGCCTTCCGCTAGCCACTGCTGGCGTTCACTACTGAGCACGTGGGCGGTAACGGCAATAATAGGGCAGCGGGCCCAGGTGCTGCTAAGCCGACGCAGCGCCTGGGTAGTCTGCACGCCATCCATTCCCGGCATACGAATATCCATTAACACCATATCAACGTTACTGGTGCGTGCGAACTCTAGCGCCTGGTGACCGCTTTCTACCGTAATGACATCCAGGGTCGGATCTTCAAGCATGCTTTTGAGCAACTCTCGGTTCGGCGCATTATCATCGACAATCAGTAATTTGAGTGGCTGGGGGGCTGCTGGTAGCGCGAGTAGCTCCTGGCCATCTTTATGCGCCGTCAGTGCAGGTAATAACAATTGCTTTAGTGACGCCACCAACTGAGCGCGGGAAAAGGGTTTGTAGAGAACCTCTCCACCATGGGTTAAGTGGAGTGGTGGTAGGTCAAAACTGTTGCCATTGGCTAAAATCAGTGTGGGGTAGGGCGTTTGGTCGATCACAGTTTGCCAGTGGGAGTGCCATTCAGAGCTAAAGTCGCTATGTTCCAACCCCAAGATCATCAATTTCGCTGGCTCAGAGGCATCAAAGGCGACGGGGTGTGCCTCCCAGCGCTGCAGTAGATGTTCGAGCACATGACGGGTGGGCGCATGCGTTTCATATAAACGAATGGTCGGGTTGTCCAAGTGAACTTCTGGTGGCCGCTCGATAGCCTGATGCGCAAGCATGGGGAGCGTAAAAGAGAAAGTCGTGCCTTTACCCAGCTCACTTTCCACCTCAATCTCGCCGCCCATGCGCTCAATTAATTGTCGGCAGATAGTAAGGCCCAGGCCACTGCCGCCAAATTGCCTTGAGTGGCTGGGTTCTGCTTGGGAAAAAGCGCTAAACAGCGCTTCCTTGTGGGCCTCGCTTAGGCCAATTCCTGTGTCACTGACGCTGAGATTGAGTACCACATGCTGGCCTTCAAGGTTATCCAGCATGACGCGCACGATCACTTCGCCTTCATGGGTGAATTTGAGTGCATTGCCAATTAAGTTATTCAGTACCTGGTGTATACGTAGCGGGTCACCGGAGAGCGGTGTAGGTACGTCGTCATATACCATGGCCACCAGGTGTAGCTGCTTGCGTTGGGCTTCAGGAGCATGCAGCCCCACCACTTCGTCAACCAGTGCAACAATATCGATATCCGTCTCTTCCAGAGTGAGGCGGTTCGCTTCAAGCTTGGAAAAGTCGAGTACGTCGTTAACCAGCATTAGCAGATTGTCGCAAGCGCGGTGTACGTGCTGCAGCCACTCCTGCTGACGTGTATCCAGCGATGAGCGCCCCAGTAACCGACAGAAGCCGATAATACCGTTCAGCGGTGTACGGATCTCATGGCTCATATTGGCTAAAAATTCAGACTTCACGGCGTTAGCACGTAGTGCGCTGCGGTGAGCCAAATCGAGCTTGATATTCTGCTCTTCAATGGTTTCCATCGACTCTTGCAGCTCGCTGGTGGCCTGCTCGATTTGCGTTTGCATATTTCGCTGGGCCTGCTGAAAGTGCTCTGCCAGGGCGTTAATATGACCGCTCAGTTGGTGAAGCTCTGTCGCATTAGAGGGGGCCAAGCCCAGTCGGTAGTCACCGCGGGATAGTCGATAAAGCGCCCGGTTGGCTTCTTCGATAGGGCGAGTGGCATAGCGACTGATGGCAAAAGCGACTAAAAACAGCAGTAGGCCTAGCAACATGCCACCTAGACTGAGGCTGGCGATCAACTTATAGCGCACTAGCGTGAGCGCTCGCGTGTCCATTTCGATATCTAGCCAGCCAACGCTACTGTCGCTTGCTGGGTTGGCTTGTCGGGTGCTGGTCTGGCTTGTACTAAGCTGAGGAGCCTCTAGCGGCAAACGCAGCCGCCAAACGTCCTCTTCCATGATCAGTTGGTGATCAGCGGGGGCGTTGAGTAGCGAAGGGGTGGCTTGACCCAACTGTAAAATAAGGCTGCCTTGTTGATTTAATAACGCAACCGTGCGAAGTCCCTGCATATTGTGGAGCTGGCGCGCAAGCGTCTCCAGGCGTTGGGTATCACCCTTTACGACCGCATCAGCAAGACTTGGAGCTAACAACTCGGCGGCATTTTCCAAGTGCGTTTGCTGTGCTGTACGCGCTTGCGTCTCACTCTGTATGACCAGTAGTACGGCCATCATGGCGTATACCAGTAAAGGAAAACCGAGTAAGGCGAATAGAAGACGGGTGTTCAAAGACATGAAAAGAACTCGTTGATTCAATGAGGTTGCCTGTCCAGCCCAAGGCAGCACCGATATAATGCAGCATAACGGTGACGATAAGGAATATTCATGAACGATCTCAAGGGCTATCCCACGCTAGAAGATGTGGTTGGCAACACGCCTCTAGTGCGCCTGAAGCGCATTAGCGCTGGGCGTAACAATACCTTGTTGGCCAAGCTCGAAGGCAATAACCCTGCCGGCTCGGTCAAAGACCGCCCTGCGCTTTCCATGATTCATGAAGCAGAAGCCCGGGGGGATATTACTCCCGGCGATACGCTAATTGAGGCAACGTCAGGCAATACCGGTATCGCGCTCGCCATGGCGGCGGCGATCAAGGGGTATCAGATGGTGCTGGTGATGCCGGAAAACGCCTCGGAGGAGCGAAAGCAGGCGATGGCCGCTTTTGGGGCTAAATTAATCTCTGCCAGCAAAGCTGGGGGCATGGAAGAGGCGAGGGACATTGCTGATGGCATGATCGCTAGAGGCGAAGGCAAACCGCTTAACCAGTTCGCTAACCCGGATAATCCCCTGGCCCACTACCGTACCACTGGGCCTGAAGTGTGGCAGCAAACCGGGGGCGAGGTGACCCACTTCGTTAGCTCCATGGGGACGACGGGCACCATTATGGGGGTGTCGCGCTATTTGAAAGAGCAAAATCCGGCTATTCAGATTGTTGGCTTACAGCCCGCCGATGGCGCCAGTATTCCCGGTATTCGTCGCTGGCCAGAAGCGTACCTGCCCGCTATTTTTGAGGCGCCGCGGGTGGATGTCACCCTGGATATTGGTCAGCAAGAGGCCGAGGAGCATATGCGGCGTCTCGCCCGTGAAGAGGGCATTCTGGCTGGGGTTTCATCAGGCGGAAGCCTGGCAGGGGCACTACGTATCGCTGAGCAAACCGAAAATGCGGTGATTGTGTTTATCGTCTGCGACCGTGGTGATCGCTATCTCTCTACTGGCCTATTTGCCCCAGGAGTATAACCATGGCCATGCTGGGAAAACGGCGGCCGCCCAGGCCCGCATCAGGGCACTCTGGGCTGGCGCGTTCGCCGGGCGGTAAGGCTCCGCATACTGCTATAGAGGATGCGTCGCCGCTGGTCATTGAGCGTTTGGCCCATGATGGGCGCGGGGTTGCCCACGCTGCCAACGGGAAAACCGTATTTGTCGATCAGGCACTGCCCGGTGAGCAGGTCGAAGTGGCGATTCATCTGACCCGCAAACGTTTTGACGAAGCGCATATCAAATCGCTGCTGAGCACTTCCGAGCGACGCGTTGCACCTCCTTGCCCACATTTCGGTCACTGCGGTGGCTGTGATCTACAGCACCTGGGGATTGATGACCAGCGCGACCATAAGCGCGAAGTAGTGCGCGATCTATTTTCGCGCCAAGGAATCACGCTAACAGATATTGGCTTGTTGCAAGGCAGCGACCAAGGCTATCGACGCCGTGCGCGGCTGGGCGTCAAAGTGGATGGTCAGGGTGATACGCGGCTCGGCTTTCGGGCGGCTCACAGCCACCGGTTAGTCGATATTGAACGCTGCCCGGTGCTTGTGGATCCCTTACAACAGCTGCTACTACCCCTGCGTGAACTGTTGGGCACGCTAGAGGCGCCGCGGCAGGTAGGCCACATTGAATTAATGGCCACGGCGACGGAACAGGTCGTATTAGTGCGTCAGTTAAAAGAGCACGCCGGGGACGCTAAACGCTGGCAAGCCTTTGCGCAGCAGCAAGGAGTGGCGCTGGGCACCTGGTTGGGGCGTGAAACGCCTGCACTGCACTGGCATGGTGCAGCGCCGACGCTTGAAGAGTTGCTAACCGTAGAAGGTCAAGCGCCGCTTAGCTTAAGTTTTGCACCAGGGGATTTTTTACAGGTCAACGCTCAGGTGAACCAACAAATGGTCGCCCAGGTCATTCAGTGGCTTGCGCCCAAGTCAGGGCAAAAACTACTCGACCTTTTTGCCGGTATCGGGAATTTTAGCCTGCCCATAGCGGCAGCGGGCGCTGAGGTGCATGCGGTAGAGGGTAACCCTGCCATGGTGGCGCGCATAGCCATTAATGCCAAGCGTAACCAACTGATGGTTAGCGGACAGCAGGCTGATTTGAACAGCGCTTCCAGCGTAAATGCGCTATTAACTGAGCATGGCGGTAGCGATGCATTGGTACTCGACCCGCCGCGTAGCGGCGCTGAAGTCATTTGCAAGGCGCTGGCGCGCCACCCGGTGCCCAGGGTGGTCTATATTTCTTGTGATCCGGCGACGCTTGCCCGGGATGCGGCACATCTTGTGCATGCGGGTTACCGAGTCAAGCAAGTAGCAGTGGCGGATATGTTCCTTCACACTGCGCATATGGAAACGCTGATGCTGTTCGAGTACGGGGAGTAGACGTTTCCCCATCGCATCAAGCCACGGTGGCGGTCACGTAGAGATCGTCGCCCTGAAAGGAATGAGTGATTGTCATGGTGAAAGTGCGTGAAGACCAGCCGCTAACCGCAAGCGGAAAGGTGGACATACAACAATGGTTAACGCGCCTTCAAGAGGATGTGCGCCTACGTGAGCCTGAGCGTTTAGTCGAGGCCTGTGAACTCGCTGAGCAGTTAGAGCTTGAGGCGCCGCGTACCCATCGTGTATGGCTGTCGCCAGGCTCTAGCTTTCGCATGGGTCTGGAAATGGCCGATATTCTTGGCGAATTAAAGCTGGATCAAGCGACACTTGAGGCCGCCGTTCTCTATCGCTCAGTGCGTGAAGGGCTGCTGAGTCTTGAAGCGGTGTCAAAGCGTTTTGGCGAAGAAGTGGCCAGCCTGATTGATGGTGTCTTGCAGATGGCCGCGATCAGCTACCCGCTGGCGCCTGACCATGGCATGGGCCAACACAATCAGCAGGAAAACCTGCGCAAGATGCTGGTCAATATGGTCAGTGATGTACGCGTAGCGCTCATCAAAATTGCCGAACGTACCTGTGCGCTGCGCCAAGTAAAAGATGCGCCACTGGAGAAATGCTTACAGGTTGCCCGGGAAGTTGCCGATATTTACGCGCCGTTAGCTCATCGGCTGGGTGTTGGGCAACTTAAATGGGAGCTGGAAGACCTCTCGTTTCGTTACTTGCATGAAGATGACTACAAGGCGATTGCCAAACTGCTGGCGGAGAAGCGCCTCGACCGCGACCGCTATATTCACGATGTGGTCGAAACCATCAAGAGCTTGATGGAAGCGCAGCACATCCACCGCTACGATGTGGATGGGCGTGCCAAGCATATCTACTCGATCTGGCGCAAAATGAAGCGTAAGCGGATAGATTTTTCGCAAGTTCATGACGTGCGCGCAGTGCGTATTCTGGTGCCAGAAGTCGCTGACTGCTACACCGTGCTGGGGATTATTCACTCGCGCTGGCACCATGTGCCCAACGAGTTTGACGACTACATCGCCAACCCCAAAAAGAACGGTTATCAGTCGCTGCACACCGCCGTGATGGGGCCAGAGAACAAGGTGCTCGAAATCCAGATTCGTACCTTCGCCATGCACGACGAGGCGGAGCTGGGTGTTTGCGCCCACTGGCGCTACAAAGGGCACGATACCAACGCCAAAAGCCGGAGTTACGAAGAGAAAATCGCTTGGCTGCGCCAGGTATTGGAGTGGCAGGACGAAGTGGGCGGCTTTGGCGATCTCCGCGAAGGGCTCTCCAGCGATGTGGCGCCTGACCGTATCTATGTCTTTACCCCTGACGGCCACGTCATTGATTTGCCACGGATTGCTACACCGATCGATTTCGCCTACCGGGTGCATACCGAAATTGGCCATCGCTGCCGGGGCGCCAAAATAAATGGGCGCATTGTGCCGCTCACCTATAAGTTGAAAACCGGCCAGCAGATAGAAATTCTTACCGCCACCAAAGGTGGACCAAGCCGCGACTGGTTAAACCCCACCCTGGGCTATGTGCGTACTTCCCGGGCACGGGCCAAAATTCAGGCGTGGTTTAAACATCAGGCGCGGGATCAAAACCTGGATGAGGGGCGCGTGCTGTTTGACCGAGAAATGCGCCGCCTGGACGTCGAGGGGCTTGATCTTCCCAAACTGGCCAAAGCCGTCAACTACCAGAATGCCGACGATATGTACGCCGCGCTCGGCGCCGGTGATCTGCGTATTGGCCAAGTGCTGCACCAGGCCCAACAGCTGTTTGGTGAAACCGACGACCAGGAGCAGCTCGACCGCCTGCTTGCCAAGCCTAAGCGCCAATCCAGCAAAGCGACCACAAGTGATATCACGGTGCTGGGCGTTGGTAACCTTAAAACCAGTATGGCCAACTGCTGCCGTCCGGTGCCCGGCGAGCCGATTATCGGTTTTATTACCCAGGGGCGTGGGGTGACTATTCATCGTCAGGACTGCAGTAATATCCTGCAATTGCGCCTGGACGAACCCCAGCGCATTATTGAAGTAGAGTGGGGCGAACGCGCCCAGACCCGCTACCCGGTGACCATCGAGATTCAGGCCTGGGATCGCTCCGGGCTGCTGCGCGATGTCACGGGCCTGCTGGGCAATGAAAAAGTCAACGTACTTGCCGTGAACACGCTCACCGATACCGATGAAGGCATTGCTCGCCTGCGCATTACTCTGGAGGTCGATGGTCTTGAGTCCCTGGGTCGCTTGTTCTCGCGTATTCAGCAGTTGCCTAACGTTACCGAAGTGCGTCGTTTGCGCAATGCCGACCCAGAGCAACAAGTGCGTAAGGGAGGAGCATAATGCGCCATGGTATGGATGACCTGCTGACCTTGATGCAGGTACTGCGTGACCATGAACAGGGCTGCCCCTGGGATCTCCAGCAGGATTGGGACAGCATTGTGCCCCACACTCTGGAAGAAGCCTATGAAGTGGCCGATGCCATTGAGCGGCGCGCTTTTGATGAGCTACCGGGCGAACTGGGCGATCTGCTCTTTCAAGTGGTTTATTACGCTCAGTTCGGTGCGGAAGAGCAGCGCTTCGACTTTGCCGATATCGTCGATACGCTAACTGCCAAGATGCTGCGCCGCCATCCTCACGTATTTCCGCAGGGCACGCTGGCCTCGCGACGCCCACCGGGTGTGAGTGCCGAGGAGGTGCAAACCCAGCAGGTCAACAGCCGCTGGGAGGCGCTTAAAGCCGAGGAGCGTGCGGAAAGGGCCGTTGAGGCGCCCTCTGTGCTTGACGATGTACCGCGCACGCTGCCTGCGCTTAGCCGTGCAGCCAAGCTCTCTAAACGCGCCGCACGGGTGGGCTTTGATTGGCCCGATGCGCGCGGCGTGATTGACAAAATTCGTGAAGAGTTGGCCGAGGTCGAAGAGGCGCTTGCTGCCGGAGACCAGCAGCACGCTCAGGAAGAAGTCGGTGATCTGCTATTTGCCGTCACCAATCTTGCCCGCACGCTTAATGCCGACCCGGAGCAGTGCCTGCGCGCGACCAATGCCAAGTTTGAACGCCGTTTTCGTTATGTAGAGCGCGAGCTTAACGCTGCCCAGCGGCCATTACTAGAGGCTTCCCTAGACGAGATGGAAGCCCACTGGCAGGCAGCCAAAGCACAAGAACTTCAGTCAGAAGAAAAACAATCTACCCATTCCTGATTTAATAATTACGCGACCCCTGCAAGGAGGCCATGCCAATGAGTCACGACCTACACGAATCCCTGCGTGATAACGTGCGTATTCTGGGCGATAGCCTGGGGCGCACCATTGCCGACGATTTGGGCCAGGCATTTGTCGATAAAATTGAAACCATTCGCGCCCACGCCAAGCGCGGGCGCCAGGGCGACTCGCTGCAGCAGCGCGAATTAATTGAGTACCTGCGTGAGCTGCCCGAGCGGGATCTGCTGCCGGTCACCCGGGCGTTCAACCAGTTTTTAAACCTCGCCAACATTGCCGAGCAGCACTACCGGGCGCGCTTTCGTCGGGTTGAGGACTATAAGCCCGGCTCCCAGCCGGTGTTGGGTGAACTGCTTGAGCGTGCTCAGCAGGCGGGCAGCTCTCCGCGTCAATTGGTCGAGGCCCTCGCCAATATGCGCGTAGAGTTGGTGCTCACCGCTCACCCCACGGAAGTTATCCGCCGTACCTTGATCCAAAAATATGACGCCATTGATGAGTGCCTAACCGCTATTGAGAGCTCCGATGACTACCCTGAGCGAGGCACCCGCGCCCAGGGCCGCCTGGAAGAACTGATTAGCCAGGCGTGGCACACCGATGAGATTCGCCACGAGCGGCCCACCCCGGTGGACGAGGCAAAGTGGGGCTTTGCGGTGATTGAAAACTCGCTGTGGCAGGCCGTGCCTGACTTCCACCGGGATTTGGATAACCTGCTGCTGGAAACCGCCGGTGAGCGCCTGCCGCTGGATGCCGCACCCATTCGCTACGCCTCCTGGATGGGCGGCGACCGCGATGGCAATCCCAACGTAACGGCTAAAGTGACTCGCGAGGTGCTTCTGTTAGGTCGCTGGATGGCCGCCGATCTTTATTTACGCGATCTCGAACAGCTTAAAACCGAGCTCTCCATGTGGAAGGCGAATAGTGCGCTCAAAGCCGAGGCGGGGGATGTAGCCGAGCCCTACCGTGAAGTGCTCAAACGCCTGCTAACACGCATGGAGTCCACCCGGGATTGGGCTAAGGCAGAGTTGGAGGGGCGTAACTACGACGGCGGGCCGATTATCGAAACCCGCGACCAGCTCTACTCACCGCTGCTCGCCTGCTACCGTTCGCTATGCGATGTGGGGCTGGACACCATCGCTAACGGCGCGCTGCTGGATACCCTGCGTCGGGTAGCCGTTTTTGGCGTCACACTAACCAAGCTTGACCTGCGCCAAGAAGCCAGTCGCCATGCCCAGGTCATTGAGGAACTGACTAGCGCCCTTGGCCTGGGTCATTACCAGGAGTGGGACGAAGCCAAACGTCAGGAGTTTCTGCTTGAGGAACTAACTTCACGACGTCCGCTGATTCCGCGCCGCTGGGAGTGCTCCGCCGAGTCCCGAGAAGTGCTGGATACCTTCAAAGTCATCGCCCAGGAGCATTCAGAGGCGTTGGGGACTTACATTATCTCCATGGCCGCTGAGCCTTCAGATGTGCTCACCGTGGCGCTGCTAATGAAAGAGGTCGGGGGGCAGGTAACGCTGCCTATCGCACCGCTATTTGAAACCCTCAACGACCTGGATCACGCCGGCGATGTGGTGGATCAACTGCTGGCGATACCGGGCTATCGTTCGCTGATTGATGACCGTCAGGAGGTCATGATTGGCTACTCGGACTCAGCAAAAGATGCCGGTCAGCTGGCTGCTGCCTGGGCGCAGTATCGTGCTCAGGAGTCCCTCGTCAATGTGTGTGAACGTCATGGTGTCGACTTGACCCTATTCCACGGCCGAGGTGGCACCGTTGGCCGTGGCGGCGGCCCGGCTCATGCGGCGATTCTCTCTCAGCCTCCAGGCTCGGTAAATGGCAGCCTGCGGGTAACCGAACAGGGCGAGATGATTCGCTTTAAGTTTGGCCAGCCGGATATTGCCCTACGCTCCATGGAGATCTACGCCTGTGCGGTGCTGGAAGCCACGCTACTGCCACCGCGTGCCCCGGAACCCCACTGGCGCGAGGAGATGGATCAGCTCGCCAAAGTAGCGCATACCGCCTACGTAGGCGTGGTGCGCGAAGACCCCGATTTTGTCCCCTATTTCCGGGCGGTCACGCCTGAGGGGGCCTTGGGCAGGCTGCCACTGGGTTCGCGGCCCACCAAGCGGCGCCAGGATGGCGGTGTCGAGACGCTACGCGCGATTCCATGGATATTCGCCTGGACGCAGATTCGCTTAATGCTACCGGCGTGGCTGGGCAGCGGCGAAGCCTTCTCGCGGCGCTTGGAGCAGCCCGGTGGGCGCGATGTATTGCAGGAGATGCGCAACGAGTGGCCGTTCTTCGGCACCTATCTGGACATGCTTGAGATGCTGCTGGCCAAAGCTGATGTGGCAATTGCGGCGTACTACGAACACCGCTTGGTCGACGAACCCTCGCTGAAGGCATTGGGTAAACAGCTACGTGAACGCTTTGGGTGTTTGGAAGAGGCCGTGCTGGATATCTTGCAGCAGGAGAAACTGCTGGAGAATACACCGCTGATTCGCCAGGCAATCGATGTACGTAATCCCTATATCGATCCGCTCCACGGCCTGCAGGCGGAGCTGTTGCAGCGGAACCGCGATGCCGATGGGGCGATTAGCGCCGATCTTTCCCGTGCCCTGATGGTGACGATGGCGGGGATTGCGGCGGGTCTGCGTAACACGGGCTAAGCAATCCGGATTAGGCAACGTCGATATTTTTTACATTTTTTAAAGTAGGAGGCGTCAATGTCCATAGAGGCTCAAGCGGTACTCGATTTCTGGTTTGAGGAGTTGACGCCTGCTCAGTGGTTTAAAAAAGACCTTGAGATAGATCGGATGATCGCGGAGCGGTTTGGCGCCATGCATGCCCAAGCCGCGCAGTGTGAGTGTTACCCATGGCGGCAAACAGCCGAAGGGCGGCTCGCTGAGATCATTGTGCTGGATCAGTTCTCGCGCAATATCTACCGCGATGACGCACGCGCTTTTGCCACCGATGCCTTAGCACTGGCGCTCGCTCAAGAGGCAGTCGCCGCTGGATTAGACCTAGAGCTAACCAGCGAGCAGCGTGCTTTTCTGTATATGCCCTATATGCATAGCGAATCCGTGGCCATTCATGAGCTGGCAATGCAGCTGTTTGACCAGCCGGGGTTAGAGAATAACTACGACTTTGAAGTGCGCCACAAAGCGATTATTGATCGCTTTGGGCGTTACCCGCACCGCAACGCACTGTTGGGGCGGGCCTCTACCGACGAGGAGCTGGCTTTCTTAAAGGAGCCCGGCTCCTCTTTTTAACTGTTTGCTTATTACCCATTAGCCACGTGGCGGTTTATGTCGTTTCGAAAATCTACCCGGATCAATAAGTACATTAGCGAGAGCGGTATGTGCTCCCGCCGTGAAGCCGACCGCTTTGTGGAGCAGGGCAACGTGTGGATTAACGGTCGCCGTGCGACCACTGGCGATCAGGTGGTGGCGGGAGACTTGGTGAAGGTCAATGGTCAGGAGATCGAGCCTCAGGAGGAGGAGGATCTCGTTCTTATCGCGCTGAACAAACCGGTGGGCATTGTCAGTACCACCGAGTCCAGCGAGAAGGATAATATCGTTGAGTTTGTTAAACACGGCACGCGTATTTTCCCCATTGGGCGGCTCGACAAAGACTCCCAGGGGCTGATTTTTTTGACCAATAACGGTGACTTGGTTAATAAGATTCTGCGCGCCAATAACAACCACGAAAAAGAGTATCAGGTGACGGTGAACAAGCCGATTACCGACGACTTTATCGACGGCATGCAGCGTGGCGTGCCGATTCTGGGCAAGGTGACCAAGCGCTGCAAGGTACAAAAAGAGTCTACCTTTGTATTCACGATTACCTTGGTGCAGGGGCTCAATCGCCAAATACGTCGTATGTGCGAATACTTCGGCTATGAGGTTACCCAACTGATTCGCACGCGGATTATGAATGTGCCTCTTAAAGGCTTGGCACTGGGTGATTGGCGCGACCTTACGCCGAAAGAGATCGAGACTATTATCGCCCTGACTGAAAGCTCAGAGGCAGCTCCAGAGAAGAGAAGCAAAGCGAAACCTGAAAGACCCAACTACAGCGCTGGCAGAGTAAAGCAGCCAGCTGCCAAAGGACGTCAGAAATCGGCCAAAGCAGACGCCAAGGCTGCTGGCACAAAAGCCGCCGGGGCTAAACCTCTTCCCAAGGGTAAAAAAGCCGCCAGCGGAAAAGTCAGTACCGGCCCGAAAGGCAGTACCGGTAAAATGCCCCCCAAGGGCAAAGCGCCTGGCAAGCCCAGTGTTAAAAGCAAGCCCGGTGTGAAAGGCAAGCCCAATGCTAAAGGTAAGCCAGTGGGTAAAGGCCGCGGTAAGCCAGCGGCGGGCGGTAAACCTTCCCAGCGGCGTAAGTAGTCTGCAGCACCTTCTCCTGCAAGAGTCTTCACTGTGATTCCAATCGTCGTTTATTACGTTGTGGTCAGCATGCTCGCTTACATTACCTACGCCATCGATAAAAAAGCGGCGATTAAACACCGCCGTCGGGTGAGTGAGAAGTCATTACATCTGCTCGGAGTGTTGGGTGGCTGGCCGGGCGCGCTAATGGCCCAGCAGCGGCTGCGGCATAAAAACCGCAAAACCGCTTTTCAGGTTACTTTCTGGCTGACGGTTGGGCTGAATTTGGCCTGTGCTGGGTGGCTAATGGTTTCATTGAATCTCATTTAACCACCCGTTTAGCCCCCCTACGCTTCCTCTTTACGCCCGAGCTTGAGCGTTGGGCGCGAAAAGAAAGTTAGCAATCAGCTCTTTGCCGCCTTCGGTGGCGAAAGACTCTGGATGAAACTGGATGCCATGTATCGGGTACTCCCGATGCTTCACGCCCATTAATTCAAATTCGCCCACTGCCTGCCAGCGGCTGCGCTGCTCAAAGTTATCGGCTTCCAGAGCACCCACGGTGGCCGTCACTTCCAGGCAGTCGGGTAGGGTAGGCGCGTCGGCAATCAGCGAGTGGTAGCGCATCACTTCAAGCTGATTGGGTACGCCATTAAATACCGAGGCATTATTGTGGTTGATGGGGCTGATCTTGCCATGCATCGGCAGCGGCGCCTTCACTACCTTGCCGCCAAACACGTGCACAATACCCTGCATGCCCAGGCAAACCCCCAGCAGCGGCGTGGTTTTGCCCAGTTTCTCTATTACTTCTGCGCACACGCCAAAGTAGCGCGGGTCATCCGGCGAGCCGGGGCCGGGGGAGATGATAATACGATCCGGGGCCATGGCTTCGATGGCGTTAAAATCGATCTGATTATTACGCTTAACGAGTATTTCAAAGCTGGCTAGCCCGCCGCGATTCTTCTCCGTGGTCAGAATCTCGCCTATGAACTGGTAGAGGTTATAGGTGAAGGAGTCGTAGTTGTCGATGATCAGCACCTTCATGCGGGGCTCTCCGTTTCCGTGCTCATAAAGGGGGTCAAGGCCTTGCGGGTGCCGGCAAACTTGCGGCGGATCTCTTCGTACTCATCTTCGGCGTTGCTGTCATACACGTTGCCGCCGCAGGTTTGCACGTAAGCGCGCTCGCCGTTGACGAATACCGTACGAATGGGAATGGCAAAGGTACAGTCGCCGTTAAACGAGAACTGGCCCACCGCGCCGCCGTAAGGGCCGCGCCCGTCGGTTTCCAGGTCGTCGATAATCTTCATCGCTTCGATCTTGGGCGCGCCGGTGAGAGTGCCTGCCGGGAAGTTGCTGGCCAGTGCGGTAAACATATCTTCGCCTTCGGCGATAATGCCGACGATCTCGCTGGAGATATGCTGCACGTGACTAAAACGTTTGATATCCATCAAGCTGCGCACTTTCACCGTGCCAAATTGTGCCACCCGGCCAATATCGTTGCGGTGCAGGTCGACGATCATGTTGTGTTCGGCGATCTCTTTCGGATCGTTGAGCAGCGCACGGGCCAACTGGGTATCCTCATGGGGCGTTTTGCCGCGTAGGGTAGTGCCTGCCAGCGGAAACGTCTCCATCTCGCCTTGGCGTAGCCGGAATAGCAGCTCGGGGCTCGCGCCAATCAGCTTCTGTTCACCAAATTTGACGTAGTACATCTGCGGTGAGGGGTTAATGGTGCGTAGCTGGTCGTAGAGCGCCAAGGTATCGCCTTTAATGCTAAAGCGCTTTTTAAAGCCGACTTCACACTGGAACACCTTACCGTCAATAATATCCTGCTTCACCTTGGCCACCGCCTCGGCGTGCTCTGCCTGGCTCATGGTGTCGCCCAGCGCGGTGATTTGCAGCGGGCCTGCTGGCTCGTCGTCTGCATTGATCAGCGTCTGCAAAAAGTCGTAGCGGCTGTTGTCGTAGTAGAAGTAGGTGACTTCCCCGGTCATCTTGTCGAGGATCAGGCCATCTTTGTAGAGCCCAAAGCGGAAGGTGTTGAAATCATCGCTGGCTTTTAACGCAAGCGATGGCTCGAAGTACTGCATGGCGTCATAGCCAAGATAGCCGCTTAGCCCGCCAGCGTACTTGCGGGAAATAATATCCTGCGGAATCAGGCTGCGCAGTAGCTCGTAAGGGTTGTCGCTTGGGTAGTGGTTGGCTTTGCCGTCACGCTCTTGGATGGTCAGCGTGTTGCCGTTGGCGTAAAGCGTATACTCAGGGTCGAAGCCGATGATCGAGTGGCGTGCCATGTGGCTATCTTCACCCAGCGACTCCAGCATGTAGCAGGTATCGAAGCGCCGCTCGATTTTCTGGAACAGGGCAAAGAAGTCGCAGTCTGCCGCCAGCGTCACGTAGTGCGGTTTACGGGGCAGGGTGAAAGGCTGTGGGCCTGCCGTAGCGGGCGTATCGGTGGTGCTCATAAGTGATCATTCCGTGAAGAGGCTAACATCGTCAGCGCGCGTGATCCGCGTGACACGGTCGCAATACCCACGCCCAGGGCTTCGGCAATTTTGCGGTGGGGCACGCCTTCGCGCAGCAGTTTAAAAATCTGTAGGCGTTTACTGATTTCTTGGTACTCTGCAGGCGTTAGCAGGCTCGCCAGCGCTGCGTCCATTGCTTCAGGTGAGTCAATAGCGAGCAAATGGCGGATTAGCTCAGCCTGGTAGTGTTCGTCTGTTGTCATGTGTGCCACCAGGTAATCTGTAATGTACTAGTGTACTAGTACGCTACCTGATTGCTCAGGGAAGTCAAGCAGAGCGTTAAATTTTGAGGAGTCACGATGACCGGCTATTTTATTCAAGCCTTTATTTACCTTGTCGCCGCGGTGATCGCGGTACCGCTAGCCAAGCGTTTTGGTCTGGGGTCTGTGCTGGGGTATCTGGTTGCTGGGGTCGTGATTGGCCCGATTCTGGGGCTGGTGGGGCAGGAGACCACCACCATTCAGCACTTTGCCGAGTTTGGCGTGGTGATGATGCTATTTTTGGTGGGGATGGAGTTAGATCCCAAGGGGCTATGGGCCATGCGGGTTCGGCTGATTGGCCTGGGCGGGCTTCAGGTCGTGCTAACCGCAGCGGCAGGTAGCACTATTGGTTGGTGGCTGGGGCTCGTTTGGCAAACGGCGCTGGCAGTGGGGCTGATTTTTGCGCTCTCTTCTACGGCGATTGTGCTGCAAACACTCAATGAGAAGGGGCTGGCCAAAACCGAGGGTGGGCGAAGCGCTTTTTCGGTGCTGCTGTTTCAGGATATTGCAGTAATCCCCATGTTGGCGCTGATCCCGCTGCTGGCGCTACCTGAATTGATGGGGGCGGGCGGTGATGATGGCCACGCCAGCTTAAGCCTGGTCGCCCACTTGCCCGGCTGGGCGCACGCCCTTGTGGTGGTGGCTGCTATCGCCAGTGTGATTGCCGGGGGCTACTACTTAATGCCGCTGCTGTTTCGCTATGTGATTGGCTCTGGCCTGCGTGAAGTATTTACCGCTACGGCGTTGATGTTGGTGATTGGCATCGCCGCCCTGATGAGTGTGGTCAATTTATCCCCCGCCCTGGGCGCTTTCCTGGCGGGGGTGGTGCTCGCCAACAGTGAATTTAAGCACGAGCTGGAAGCCAATATTGAGCCCTTCAAGGGGCTGCTGCTGGGGCTGTTCTTTATTACCGTAGGGGCGGGGATCAATTTCTCGGTGTTAGCAGCGGAGTGGGGCACGGTGCTATTGCTAGGCGTGACGGTTATCGTTGTTAAAGGTGTGATTCTGCTGGGCTTGGCGCTGCTATTCCGCGTGCATGGCAGCAACGGCTGGCTATTCACTTTAAGCCTTGCCCAAGCCGGTGAGTTTGGCTTTGTGCTGCTGACCTACAGCGTACAAAACAGCGTGATTCCTACCGATATCTCCCAGGTGCTTTCGTTAGTAGTGGCGCTATCGATGTTCTTAACCCCGCTGCTGTTTATTGCCTACGACCGCTTAGTACTTCCACGATACCAAACAGCCAAAAATGACGACCGGGAGGCGGATGCAATCGAAGAACAGGCACCGGTGATCGTGGCGGGCGTAGGGCGATTTGGACAAATCATCTGCCGCTTGTTGCGTGCCAACAATATTCCCATTGTGGCTTTGGATCATGAGATAGAGCAGATCGAGAACCTGCGCAGAATTAACATCAAAAGCTACTTTGGTGACGCCAGCCGCTCCGGTTTGCTTGAGACCGCAGGGATTGAGCATGCCCGATTGTTGGTTATTGCCTTAGATGACCGTGAGCGTGCCGTGCAGATGGTTAAGCACGTTAAGCATGCTTACCCCCAAGTGTGGGTGCTGGCCCGTGCCTTCGACCGTGGTCATGGCTATCAGCTACGTGACGCAGGTGCCGACGATGTTATCAGTGAAACCTACCACTCAGCGCTGGAGCTGGGTGGTCACGCGCTGACGGCCATGGGCGTGCACCCCATGCGTGCCAAGCAGATGACCTGGGCTTTTGTGCAGAACGAAGATGCCCACGAGAATGAGCTGTTTGACGCCTGGAAAGAGATCGAAGAGGGCATCAGCTTCAGCCCCCGCTACGGTGAACTATTTATGAAGCTGGAAGAGTCGTTGAATAGTGCCATGCAGCAGGATTGGCCAGAGCCGCAGCGGGAAGATGTGCCGATCTGGACACCGCCAAACCAAAACCGCGAGTGAGATTAAAACGGCAGATGTAAGGAGGCGCTTAGCATATTGAGGTGGTTTAGGGTGGGTGCGTCAATGCGCTCATACTCCAGGCGACTGACGAGTCGGTTAATCGTCATCGTGGCGCCGAAGCCTTGCAGCAATGCTGTACCGCTTTCATCGGCGCCTTCCAGGTCACTTTCGCCACGCCATTCTGTGATGCCGGACTTCGCATAGATGCTGAAAGCACCCATGCGAACTCCGGCAACAATGGCGCCTCCCAAACTGAGTGTATCCATAATAAGGGGGTTAACACCGGAGGAAGTGGAGATCTCTTCGCTTTCCCGGTAGGCAATTTCAGCGCCGATATCGAGTTGCGGGAGCCGCCAGGGGCTGAAGCCTGCGGTGACCCGAAAACCGCTGGTATAATTATCAAGGCTTTGAAGGTCGCTACCTTCTAAGATGACGCCGTTATCCAGCTGCATAAGTTCGCTATTAGGAGCGGTATACGCCATGACCGGCGGGGCGTCGTCGGCGTAGCTGCTAAACCAGGGAACAGAGCAGCAGAGCAGGGTGCTTGCCAAGCGTTTAATTGGCATTTCTCGTACACCTATCGTTACATACCCAAATATTGCCGAATACCGACGGGTAGGGAGGAAAAAGCTATTGCTCTTCAGGTTAGCAACTGGCTTGGATTTCCACCACTTTAATTGCGCCTTGAGCCAGATTATCGACTAAATTTTTACCCATTGTCAGAAAGCGTTCGCCAAATACCCACTGGGGTGACAGCACGGCTTGTCTTGGCGTCTGCTCTTTTTGCCGTTGGCGCTGGCGCCACGCCAAGGCCATTTCACTCCAATCGTCCACGTGTTCTAGTTGAAAGCCGCCGTTTTCCAACAGTTGAGTTAGCTCAGCCAGGGTAAGTAAATGGGAGTGCTCGGAAGCACCTGCCCACGGCACCGGGTAGCGAAGGTGTGCCACGTTGGGGCCGCTGACCACTTCATGCATAACTAACTGCCCACCAGGGCGCAGAACTCGGCGGCTCTGTGCGATTACCCTGGTAGCGTCGGGCATGTTTAACAGACTATGTTGAAACAGCACGGCATCAAAGCTGTTATCGGCAAACGGCAGGGCGCCCGCGTCACCGGTTACCCAGGCAAGTGGTGGTGCGTCAGGTTGGTTAACTCGCGAGCACAGCGCTCTGTTTAGCACGCTGAAGCCATGGGTAATATCCAGCCCGGTCATTTGAAAGCCCAACGCCGCGCCCTGGCGCATCAAGCCGCCCAGCCCAGCGCCGACATCCAATACGTTCACATGCGTTGTAGGGTCTAGTCGTTCAAGTAAACGGGCCGATGCCGCCACGCCGCCTATATGCAACTGATCCAAGGGGGCCAGTTGATGTAGCGTGGGGCCATCGGGGTAGTGAGCATCTATTTGTGCCAGCACCTCATCAGCGCGCAGGGCGCGCTGATAGTGATCCGCTAACGGATTGGAAGACGTCATCGCTTACGACTCTTGATCCAAGCCCAGCTCTTGGATGGAAATTTCGCGCATCTTGAATTTCTGGATTTTGCCGGTGACGGTCATTGGGAACTCGTCCACGAACTTGAAGTAGCGCGGGATTTTGAAGTGGGTGATTTTGCCCTTGCAGTACTCGCGCAGCTCTTCGCCGGTTACTTCGCCCGCGGTGCTGTTGAGTTTCACCCAGGCAATCAGCTCTTCACCATACTTCTTATCTGGCACACCGGTGACCTGCACCTCAGAAATCGCCGGGTGGGCGTATAAAAACTCTTCGATCTCTTTGGGATAGACGTTCTCACCGCCGCGAATCACCATATCTTTAATACGGCCCACGATCTGGATGTAGCCCTCCTCATCCATGGTGGCGAGGTCACCGGTGTGCATCCAACCCGCTTCATCGATGGCTTCGGCGGTGGCTTTATCGTTGTTCCAGTACTTGAGCATCACGCTATAACCGCGGGTACACAGCTCGCCGATTTCACCTCGGGGCAGAATGCCGCCGTTGCCGGGGTCGACAATTTTGTTCTCTAAGTGAGGCTGGGTGCGGCCCACGGTGGATACGCGTTTTTCAATGCTGTCGTTGGCGCCAGTTTGAGTGGAGACTGGGCTGGTTTCCGTCATGCCGTAGGCGATCTGCACGCCCTTCATGTTCATTTTGTTGATGACCTGCTTCATGATCTCAGCCGGGCAGATCGAGCCCGCCATAATGCCGGTGCGTAGCGATGAAAGGTCGGTGCCAGGGAAATCAGGGTGATCCAGTTCGGCAATAAACATGGTCGGCACGCCATACAGCGCGGTGGCTTTCTGCTCGTGTACCGCCTTGAGTACTTTGCCAGGGTCAAAGCCCTCGTCCGGGTAGATCATGGTAGCGCCGTGGGTCATGCAGCCCAGGTTGCCCATTACCATACCAAAGCAGTGGTAAAGAGGGACTGGAATCACCAGGCGGTCTTCACTGGTAAACCCCATGCTCTCCGCCACAAAAAAGCCGTTGTTGAGAATATTGTGGTGGGAGAGCGTTGCGCCTTTGGGAAAGCCGGTAGTGCCGGAGGTGTACTGGATATTGATCGCGTCGTCGAACTGCAGCGTAGCCTGTAGGTCGTCAACATCGGTTTGGCTAACCTTGCTGGCTTCTTGCATTAGGTCAGACCAGCGCCACATGCCGCTGAGTTGCTCGTTACTTAAATTAATGATGCACTCAAGATCAGGCAGCTTTTGCGACTTGAGCTCCCCTACAGCGCAGGTGTTGAGTTCCGGGGCCAGCTCAAACAGCATGGCGCTGTAGTCGGAGCTTTTGAAGCTGTTGGCAGTGACCAGAAAACGGGCACCGGACTGATTCAGCGCGTACTCCAATTCATGGGTGCGGTAGGAGGGGTTAATGTTGACCAGAATGGCGCCAATTTTGGCGGTGGCGAATTGAGTTAACGTCCATTCGCTGCAGTTGGGCGCCCAGATGGCCACACGGTCGCCTTTGTTAACCCCAATGGAGAGCAGGGCGCGGGCACAGCGGTTAATCTCTTCCTGAAGCTGGCGATAGCTCCAGTGGATATTCTGATGCAGCACAATGAGCGCATCGTTATCGGCATGCTGGGTGGCGATCTGGTCGAATTTGTCGCCAATGGTCATGCCCAGCAGGGGCTTGTCAGCCATGCTGCTGGAGTAGCTGGGTAGGGTAAGAGCAGGTGATGCCATGGTGTATCTCTCCGATATTTTTTCTTGTCCGAGCGGGAAGGCAGAGGATAATTCGCTACTTTTAATTTTTATTATTAACGTCTCATTTAACGGCTAGCGCCTTTTGCCAGTGCCACCTTGGAGCTGGGCTTGCGGCCTAGTTCTTGGGTGATCCAGTAGCCGGTATCGATCACTGCCTGCAGGTCGATACCCGTTTCAATGCCTAGCCCTTCAAGCAGGTAGAGCACGTCTTCAGTGGCTACGTTGCCGGAGGCGCCCTTGGCGTAGGGGCAGCCGCCAAGACCTGCTGTCGCCGCATCAATCACGCTGACGCCTTCCTCCATCACCGCATACAGGTTGGCCAGCGCCATGCCGTAGGTGTCATGGAAGTGGGCGGCCAGGAACTCTATCGGCACCTGTTGCTGAACGGATTCAATCATGCGCTTGGCGGCCAGCGGTGTGCCGACGCCGATGGTGTCGCCGAGTGACACCTCGTAGCAGCCCATCTCATAAAGCGCCTTGGCTACTTCGGCCACTTTGCTGGGGTCAATCTCGCCTTCGTAGGGGCAGCCCAATACGCAGGAGACGTAGCCGCGCACACGCACGCCCGCATCGCGAGCACGATCGAGCACTGGCTCAAAACGGGTCAGTGACTCGGCAATAGAGCAGTTGATATTTTTCTGCGAGAAGGATTCTGAAGCAGCACCAAAGACCGCTACCTCTTCCACACCAACCGTTAGGGCGTTTTCCAGCCCTTTCAGGTTGGGTGTTAATGCGGAGTAGACCACACCGGGCTGGCGCTTTATGCCTGCCATCACCTCGATGGCGTCACCCATTTGCGGCACCCACTTGGGCGATACAAAACTGGCCGCTTCAATATGCGTGATACCTGCTTGAGCAAGCCGCTCAATCAAAGCAATTTTAGTCGCGGTAGGCACGATGGCCCCCGGCTCGTTTTGCAGACCGTCCCGGGGGGCCATTTCGAACAGCTTGACAGACGTAGGCAATGGCATAAGAGTGCTGCTCCTATTCGTTGGCCGCAAAGTCGAGTAAAACGGCGCCCTGGCTAACCGTGTCACCCGCCTGAAAGTGGAAGGTCTCCACGCTGCCATCGGCGGGGGCGGTCATGGTGTGCTCCATTTTCATCGCTTCCATCACCATCAGCGGCATACCTTTCTCAACCGCCACGCCGGGCTCCACGAGTAGCGCCACCACGGTGCCATTCATGGGAGCTGTTAGCGTGGATTCTGCTTCGTGGTGGCCATGATCGATGGCATCGATGCGCCGCCAGAACAGGCGCGTTTCACCGCTTGGATCAGCCATGACCACCACATGACCATCGCGGCGGGCCTGCAGCCGACGGCGGTGGCCGTTCAGGGTGACGGCGACCGCATCGCCGGTCAGCGGCTGTAGGCTCGCGGTGAGGGTCTCATTGCCGATAGTCAGGTTCCACAGCGCCTCGCCAGCGTTGCGTTTACCTTCGACAATCACGACTGCTTCATCACTGTCAGCGGCCTTTACATCTGATGGGTCACACAGCGCAATGCGAATGGTATGGGGTGCATTCAGGCGGAAGCCATCGTGGCGATCCCAGGGGGAGTCACTTTCGCACTCCTGGGCGAGTTGGTTCAGGCCAATCAGCGCGGCGCTGGCGAAGGCCTCCATACCATAGGTGCGCGGTGCGAACAGGGTGGCTTCGTTACGCTCAATAAAGCGCGTATCCAGTTCGACATTTTTAAAGCCAGGGTGAGTCGCCAAGCGCATTAAGAAGGCGCGGTTAGTGACGACACCCTGTACGTCCAGCGCTGCCAGTGCGCGGTTTAGGTTCGCCAGTGCCGCATCGCGGTCAGCACCATGCACGATGAGTTTGGCGAGCATGGGGTCGTAGTGCATTGACACCGCATCGCCGCTCTCTACGCCGCTGTCCAGGCGTACTTGGTCAGCGCTCAGGCCTGCGCCGTCTAAATCCAGCGCGAAACGGTTGAGCAAGCCGGTAGCGGGCAGAAAATCCTGATCCGGATCTTCGGCGTAAATGCGCGCCTCAAAGCTATGCCCGGTAATGGTTAGCTCGTCCTGGCTACAAGGGAGCGGTTCGCCCATCGCCACGCGTAGCTGCCACTCGACCAAGTCCCGGCCGGTGATCATTTCGGTGACGGGGTGCTCGACCTGGAGACGGGTATTCATCTCCATAAAGTAGAATGAACCATCCGCATCAAGTAAGAACTCGACAGTGCCCGCGCCCACATAGCCGATCTCCTGAGCGGCGCGCACTGCAGCGTCGCCCATGTTGCGGCGCAGCTTCGCCGTCATGCCGGGGGCGGGGGCTTCTTCGATGACTTTTTGATGGCGGCGCTGGACGCTGCAGTCCCGCTCGAACAGGTAAACGCCGTTGCCGTGACGGTCGCAGAACACCTGCACTTCCACATGGCGTGGCTGCACCAGGTACTTTTCGATCAGCATGCGGTCATCGCCGAAGGCGGCTTTAGACTCACGTCGACAGCCGTCTAGCGCGGCCTGAAAACTATCACCACTTTCCACCACGCGCATGCCTTTACCACCGCCACCGGCGCTGGCTTTCAGCATGACCGGGTAGCCGATCTTGTCGGCCTCGGCACGTAGAAGCGAGTCGCCTTGATCATCGCCGTGGTAGCCCGGCACCAGCGGCACGCCAGCATTGGCCATGCGCGCTTTGGCGGCAGATTTATCACCCATGGCGGCAATCGCTGAGGCGGGCGGGCCGACAAAGGTAATGCCTGCTTCTTCAAGTGCTTTGACGAAGGTACCGTTTTCGGAAAGAAAGCCATAACCGGGGTGAATAGCGCCGGTGCCGGTACGCTTGGCGGCGTCAATCACGGCATCAATATTTAGATAGCTTTCCCGCGCGGCGGCAGGGCCTAAGTGCACGGCCTCGTCGGCTTCACGCACATGGCGGGCGCTGGCATCGGCGTCGGAGTAGACCGCGATGGTTTTTAGCCCCATACGGCGTGCAGTGCGCATTACTCGGCAGGCGATTTCACCGCGGTTGGCGACTAGAAGCGTGTCAAAAGGCGTTGTGCGAGCGGCGTTTTCAGCTTTTTCGTCTATTGCGTTAGTGGGCGAATGACTCATGAGCGACGCTCCGAAGCGTTAGGTGTTTTGTTAGGTTCGGCCCAATCGGGGCGACGCTTTTCAAAGAAGCTGGATAAACCCTCTTGCCCCTCTTGGCTGACGCGCAGCTTGGCGATTACCTGGCAGGTATGCTCGCGGGTGTCGTCACTGTCGCGCGCTTGAGCCACCTCGGCCATTAGCGCTTTGGTTGCGCGCTGGGCTTGAGGCGAGCCGGCCAATAGCGTTGCCAGCATGGTGTCCACCTCGTCGTCTAACTTATCGTGCTCCACTACCAGATGGACTAGACCAAGAGCGAGCGCCATTTCCGCGTCTATCACCTCGGCGGTTAGCGCATAGCGACGCATCTGCCGTTCACCCAGGGCGCGCTGAACGTAAGGGCTGATGACGGCGGGTGAAAGACCAATCTTGACTTCCGACAGGCAGAATTTGGCTTTTCCTGAGGCAATCACCACATCGCAGCAGGCGGCAAGCCCCACCGCGCCGCCAAAGGCGGCCCCTTGAACGCGGCAAACCGTGGGGCAGGGCAGCGTATCGAGTCCGTGCATCAATGCGGCAAGCTTGCGGGAATCCGCGAGGTTATCCTCCAGGTCGTAATCGACCATGCGCTTCATCCAGTTCAGGTCGGCACCCGCGGAGAAGCTTTTGCCTTCTGAACCCAGTACTACCGCGCGAACTTCGCCAGCTTCAGCAAGGGTATGCAACTTGTTGAGGTGTTCATTCAGCTCGGCGATCAAACTGTCGTCAAAGGCGTTATGCACCTCGGGCCGGTTTAAGGTCAGGCGTGCTACGCCGTTTTCTATGATGAGTGTTGAGTAAGCCATGGTGATTGCCCCTTACATCCGGAACACGCCGAAGCGCGTCTCTTCGACTTCTGCGTTCATCGCGGCAGCCAGAGAGAGCCCTAGCACATCGCGGGTTTGCAGCGGATCAATGACGCCGTCATCCCACAAGCGGGCGCTGGCGTAGTAGGGGTGGCCCTGATGCTCATACTGTTCCCGGGTGGGCTGCTTGAAGGCTTCTTCTTCCTCTTTGCTCCACTCGCGACCTTCGCGCTCATGCTGCTCGCGCTTAACCTGGGCGAGTACGCCCGCCGCCTGCTCGCCGCCCATCACGGAAATACGCGCGTTAGGCCACATAAACAGCAGGTTGGGGTCATAGGCACGGCCACACATACCGTAGTTGCCGGCGCCGAAGCTGCCACCGATCAGCACGGTATACTTGGGCACCTTGGCGCAGGCCACGGCGGTGACCAGTTTGGCGCCATGCTTGGCAATACCTTCGTGTTCGTACTTGGAGCCGACCATAAAGCCGGTAATGTTCTGCAGGAAAATCAGCGGAATCTTGCGCTGGGCGCACAGCTCGATAAAGTGCGCACCCTTTACGGCGCTCTCAGAAAACAGCACGCCGTTGTTGGCCACAATGCCCACCGGGTAACCGTGAATATGGGCAAAGCCAGTGACCAGGGTTTCACCGTAGTAGCGTTTGAACTCGTCGAAATCAGAGTCGTCGACAATGCGGCCAATCACCTCGCGCACGTCATAGGGTTTTTTCAGGTCGGTACCCACTATGCCATACAGCTCGGAAGGGTCGAGCTTGGGTGGTTTTGGCGCCTGCATGGCGAGCTTGCCACGCTTTTGCCAGTTAAGCCGCGACACGCAGGCGCGGGCAAGCTGCAGTGCGTGGGCATCGTTTTCTGCATAGTGGTCGGCGACGCCGCTCACTTTGGCGTGCACATCAGCGCCGCCCAGGTCTTCGGCGCTAATACTTTCACCGGTGGCGGCTTTTACCAGCGGCGGGCCACCCAGGAAAATCGTGCCCTGCTCTTTAACGATAATCGACTCGTCTGCCATCGCAGGCACATAAGCACCCCCCGCGGTGCAGGAGCCCATGACCACGGCGATTTGCGGAATGCCCTCGGCGGACATGGTCGCTTGGTTATAGAAGATGCGCCCAAAGTGGTCGCGGTCGGGGAAGACTTCATCCTGGCGGGGCAGGAAGGCGCCGCCGGAGTCGACCAGATAGATACACGGCAGGCGATGTTTGCGGGCAATCTCCTGGGCGCGTATGTGCTTTTTCACCGTGAGCGGAAAGTAGGTGCCGCCTTTTACCGTGGCGTCGTTGGCAACGATCACGCACTCCACGCCAGAGACCCGGCCAATGCCGGTCACCACGCCCGCGGCGGGAATCTCGCTGTCGTAAATATTGTGGGCCGCCAGAGCGGAAAACTCTAAAAACGGCGAGCCTTCATCGATCAAGTGATCAATGCGGTCACGCACAAACAGTTTGCCGCGGCTTTCGTGGCGCTCGCGGGCTTTGGGGCCGCCGCCCTGGCCGACGGCGGCGGTTAGCTCACGCAGTTTGTTCACTTCACCCAGCATAGAGGCTTCGTTGGCTTGAAACACATCGCTGCGCGGATTGATCTGGCTATTCACAGTGCTCATGGCGCGGCCTTTTATTTGGTTTCAGTAAACAGTTCACGGCCAATCAACATCCGGCGAATTTCGCTGGTACCCGCGCCAATTTCATACAGCTTGGCGTCACGCAGCAGGCGCCCGGTGGGGTATTCGTTGATATAGCCGTTGCCGCCAAGCAACTGAATGGAGTCCAGCGCGACTTGCGTCGCTTTTTCAGCACAGTAAAGAATGACGCCAGCGGCATCTTTGCGCGAGGTCTGGCCGCGGTCACAGGCACCGGCCACTGCGTATAGATAAGCGCGGCAGGCGTTCAGGGTGGTGTACATATCCGCCACCTTGCCCTGTACCAGCTGGAACTCACCGATTGACTGGTTGAACTGTTTACGCTCATGGATATAGGGCATCACCACATCCATGGCGGCCTGCATAATGCCAATGGGGCCAGCGGCGAGCACGGTTCGCTCGTAATCCAAGCCACTCATGAGTACGCGTACGCCTTTGCCTTCGCCGCCGAGGATATTTTCAGCGGGAACGGCGCAATCCTGGAACACCAGCTCGCAGGTGTTGGAGCCGCGCATGCCCAACTTGTCGAGTTTCTGGGCGGTGGAGAAGCCGGGCATGCCTTTTTCGATAATAAAGGCGGTGATGCCTTTAGAGCCGGCGTCGGGATCCGTTTTTGCGTAGACCACCAGCACATCCGCATCTGGACCGTTGGTGATCCACATTTTGTTGCCGTTGAGGATGTAGTGATCGCCACTCTGCTTGGCCCGCAGCTGCATCGAAACCACATCAGAGCCTGCGGCGGGCTCGGACATGGCCAGGGCGCCCACGTGGTCGCCGCTGATTAGTTTGGGGAGGTACTTGGCTTTCTGTTCGGGGGAGGCGTTGATCTTGATCTGGTTAACGCAAAGGTTGGAGTGGGCGCCGTAAGAGAGCGCTACCGAAGCGCTGGCCCGAGAGATCTCTTCCATGGCGATACAGTGGGCTAGATAACCCATGCCGCTGCCGCCATCCTCTTCAGGCACGGTAATCCCTAATAGCCCCATATCGCCAAACTTCTTCCACAAATCGTTAGGGAACTCGTTGTTGCGATCGATCTCGGCTGCACGGGGGGCAATCTCGCTGGCCGCAAAGGCGTTGACCTGCTCACGCAGCATGTTCAGCTCATCGTCGAGGCCAAAATTAAGTTCTGAGTAGTGTGAAAACATGATCAATCACCTGTTGCTAATTTATTGGTATTTGCTAACTATGCTGGCTAGCTGTGTCGGCGAGTCGAACGGGCTTAATTAGATGACCGGGCGCCGATTCAGTGCATAGTGGCGGAAGAGGAGGAAGCCGTTTTTTCGGAAGTACTCGTTCGCTCATCTTCGGTTTGTGTTTCGTGTGGCCCTTTTTCATTAAGCTCTTCTAACGCCTGGCGGCAGCGAATTTCGGCACTTTCAAGTTCTAACTGCACCATGGTGATGTCTTTCATCTGCTGGTCGAGAGCTGCCCTGCGCTCGGCTATTTTGCTGAGCATTAAATGCAGCTGCTTTTTACTGCCGCTGCGAGTTTCATCCCATAGCTCGAATAGTTCGCGAATTTCAGCCAATGAAAATCCCAGCCGCTTGCCACGAATGGTGAGCTTGAGTCGAACCCGATCTTTACTGCTATAAACCCGGGTCTGCCCACGGCGGGTGGGATGCAGCAGTTCTTGATCTTCATAGAAGCGAATGCTTCGGGTAGTTAAATCAAATTCGCTGGCCAGTTCACTAATCGAGTAAGTTTTGCTCATGGTGACGTTCTCTCAAAAAGGCATGTTGTTAACAATAATTCCTAAAGATTGTTCCTACGATATGCCTTCTATGGAACACTTCCACTGAGGCTAAAACAAGTTTACGTTAACGTAAAGCAATAACTGCTAGCAGTTGAAAAGCGTTGAAATCGTGTAAGCTATTGATATTTATATTTTGAAGTCAGTTATAGGTACAACAAATTATCGCCGATAGACCAAAGTTGTAATTGTATTGCCATAGCGAGAGTTGCTAGTTTGCACGTACACCTTACGTTCAGGTAAGGCAGTGGCAGCCCATAATAAGGGTGCCGCCTTAGCCAATACCGCATTCAGCACTACAACAATAAGAGGCTGTCACTCTATGAGTGCAAACGATGTCCTTCAGGGACCTGTCCTCGAAACCCGAGGGCTGACCAAAGAGTTTCGCGGCTTTACTGCCGTGGACGACGTCAATCTTCAGGTGCAGGAAGGACACATACACGCGCTGATAGGGCCTAATGGCGCGGGTAAAACCACAGTATTTAATCTGCTGACCAAATTTTTACCGCCTACCCGCGGAGACATTTTGTATCGTGGCAAGTCGATCACCAGTAAAAAATCCAACGAAATTGCTCAGTTAGGCTTGGTGCGCTCATTTCAGATCTCTGCGGTGTTTGCTCACATGACGGCCCTTGAGAATGTGCGGGTAGCCCTGCAGCGCAAGTTGGGTACATCGTTTCATTTCTGGAAGTCTGAAAAATCCCTGGATCACCTTAATGAGCGAGCCCTTGAGCTACTGGAAGAAGTGGGGCTGCGGGAGTATGCCGATACCTTAACGGTAGAGATGCCCTATGGGCGCAAGCGAGCGCTTGAGCTAGCCACCACCTTGGCGCTCGATCCCACCATGATGCTGCTTGATGAACCTACTCAGGGTATGGGCGCGGAAGACGTTGACCGTATCGTGGCGTTGATTAAGCGTGTCTCCCAGGGGCGTACTGTATTAATGGTGGAGCATAACTTAAGCGTCGTGAGCCGCCTGTGTGATCGCATCACCGTGTTGGCGCGAGGCGCTGTTCTGGCCGAGGGCGATTACGATGCTGTTTCCCGGAACCCTCTGGTGCGCGAGGCCTATATGGGCAGCGACGCCGCGGAAGAGGATGGTTCTGAAAAAGAGGGAGCTGCTGTATGAACATCGCTGAGGCCGAAGCGCCTGTTGAGAACACGCAAAGTCTGGAAATGTTGCGCGTGCAGGATCTACACGCCTTTTATGGCGAGTCTCATATCCTGCACGGCGTCAATTTTGATGTGAAGCGTGGCGAGCTGGTGACGCTGCTGGGGCGTAACGGTGCAGGCCGAAGCACTACGCTGAAATCGATTATGAACATGGTGGGGCGCCGTACCGGCTCTATCGTGATTAACGGCAATGAAACGCTGCATATGAAGCCGCACCATATTCCACGGTTAGGCATCGGTTACTGCCCTGAGGAGCGCGGCATTTTTGCCAGCTTGGATGTGCATGAAAACCTGCTGCTCCCGCCTACCGTGCGTTCCGGCGGTATGAGCCTGGACGAAATCTATGCCATGTTTCCGAACCTCTATGAACGGCGTCGAAGCCAGGGCACGCGACTTTCCGGTGGCGAGCAGCAGATGCTGGCCATGGCGCGCATTCTGCGTACGGGTGCTCGCATGCTGCTACTCGATGAAATTACCGAAGGGCTTGCACCAGTCATCGTACAGAAACTTGCCGAGGTGCTGGTTCAGCTAAAAGAGCGCGGGATGACCATTGTGCTCGTAGAGCAAAACTTTCGCTTCGCGGCGCCGCTGGCGGATCGCCACTTCGTGATGGATCACGGGCAGATTGTCGAAGAAATTAGCGCCGCGCAGCTGCCATCGCGGCGGGAACATCTCAACTCAATGCTAGGGGTATAACGCACCATTAGACGTACCTGACGACACACTCGCTGTTCATAAGAACAATAAATGCATCATTTACTTGGTAGATCGTTACACAACCGCTCAAGCACACCATAACCGCTATATCACAACAACAAGGCCCCAGAGCCAGGAGAAGAACATGACCTTTATGAAAAAAACGCTGGCTGCCAGCATCGCCGTGGCGGCAGCTTCAAGCTTCGCTGTGTCCACCGCCCAGGCAGATATGAGCGATGGTGAAGTCCGTATTGGTTACCTCGCCGATATGTCCGGCACTTATCGCGACCTTGCAGGCCCAGGCGGCTTGACCGCCATGGAGATGGCGGTGGCCGATTTTGGCGGCAGCGTAAATGGCGCCCCCATCGTTATTTCCAGTGCTGACGATCGCAACAGCGCTGACGTGGGGGCTAATACCGTGCGTGGTTGGATCGATCAGGATAACGTCGATATGGTGGGCGGCTTGGTAGCGTCTTCTGTGTCTATTGCGGTAACCAAAGTGCTTGAAGAGAACAACGGTCTGGGCATCGTTTCCGGCTCGGCGGCGTCTAGCATTACCAACGAGCACTGCACCCCTAACCATATTCACTGGGTGTATGACACCTATCCGCTTGCTAATGGTACTGCCAAGGCCGTTGTAGAGCAGGGCGGTGATACGTGGTTCATGTTGACCGCTGACTACGCCTTTGGCCATGCGCTGGAAGCCGATGTAACCAAAGTCGTTGAAGAGAGTGGCGGTGAAATTGTCGGCGGCGTACGCCACCCATTCCCCACCAATGATTTCTCATCGTACATTCTTCAAGCACAGGGTTCTGGCGCGAAAATTGTTGGTCTGGCCAACGCCGGTGCTGACACCGTTAACGCTATCACCACAGCTAGCCAGTTTGGTTTAACTCAATCCGGACAGCAGCTTGCAGGCCTGTTGATTTTCTTGAATGACGTGCACGCCCTTGGCCTGGAAGCCACCCAGAACCTGCTGCTAACTACCGGTTGGTACTGGGACATGGATGAGCAGTCCCGCGAATGGGCCCAGCGCTACTTTGATGAAGTGGGCCGCATGCCGACCATGGTTCAGGCGGGCATCTACTCCAGTACCATGCACTACCTGAAAGCCGTTGAAGCCGCGGGCACCGACGACCCTGAAACCGTGCGCGCGCAAATGGCCGAAATGCCCATTGAGGACTTCTTTGCCCGTAACGGTACCATTCGTGAAGATGGTCGCATGATCCACGATATGTACCTGGCCCAGGTAAAAACACCCGAAGAGTCTACCGGTGAGTGGGATCTTTACGAAATCCTCAGCACCATTCCCGCCGAAGAAGCCTACCGCCCGCTGTCTGAAAGCCAATGCAAATTGGTGCAGAACTGATTTTCAGGCAGCGCCTGGATCAGATAGCAATCGCAAGTGACGTGTAGAGCCAGTTGGCGGCAAGTGGCCGCCAACTGCTCTACGGCGAGGAGAGTCGCGTTATGACGATGATATTCGGCGTGCCATTGGCCGTCTTCATGGGGCAGCTCACGCTGGGCCTTGTGAATGGCGCCTTTTACGCACTGCTCAGCCTGGGCCTGGCGGTCATCTTCGGCCTGTTGAAGATCGTCAACTTTGCCCACGGGGCGCAATACATGCTGGGGGCCTTCGCCGCGCTGTTAGGCTTTCGTTATTTGGGTATTAATTACTGGCTGGCGCTGTTTTTAGTGCCGCTAGTGGTGGGTGCCTTTGGTGTGCTGCTTGAGCGTTTTTTACTGCGCAGAATCGCTCACTTAGACCACCTTTATGGGCTGCTGCTAACCTTTGGTTTAGCGCTGATTTTTGAGGGTACGCTGGTCAACTTCTTCGGGGTTTCCGGGGCGCGCTACGCAACACCTGAGATTCTTCAGGGTGGTTTGAATCTTGGCTTTATGTTCCTGCCTACTTACCGCGCCTGGGTGCTAGTGGCGGCGTTGGCGATGTGCCTGTTCACCTGGTTTATGATCGAGCGTACGCGGTTGGGTGCTTACCTGCGTGCGGGGACTGAAAACTCGCAGTTGATGCAAGCCTTTGGCGTTAATGTACCGCTGTTGATCACGCTTACCTATGGCTTTGGCGTTGGCTTGGCCGCGTTTGCTGGTGTGCTGGCTGCGCCGCTCTATCCGGTGTCACCGACCATGGGCTCGAGCCTGTTAATCGTGGTCTTTGCCGTGGTGGTGATCGGCGGTATGGGCTCGATTTTAGGAGCTATTATTACCGGTCTCTCTATGGGGATTATCGAAGGGCTGACCAAAGTCTATTACCCCGAGGCGTCCAATACGGTGATCTTTCTTGTCATGATCCTCGTGCTCATGTTGCGCCCTGCGGGGCTGTTCGGTAAGGAGGCATAAGCATGGCGGAATCTCAAACAATAGCGGCACCATCCGCCGTACTGGAACGCCAGAAGCGGGCTAAGTTTCGCCGCAATATGTTCTATGTGGCGCTGATTGTCGTTGGGTTGGTGGCACCATTCTTAGCCTACCCCGTATTCCTAATGAAGGTGCTCTGTTTTGCGCTGTTTGCCTGTGCCTTTAATCTGCTGCTTGGCTATGCGGGGCTACTCTCTTTTGGTCATGCGGCATTTCTGGCCACCGGTGGCTACGTAACCGGCTACCTGTTGGCAAGCTACCCTGGATTAACCCCAGAGCTGGGTATTATTGCGGGCACGTTGCTGGCAACCGTGTTGGGTGCGCTATTTGGGGTGCTCTCCATTCGTCGCCAGGGCATCTATTTCGCCATGGTAACGCTGGCGCTGGCGCAGTTGATGTTCTTTGTTTACATCCAGGCGCCCTTTACCGGCGGTGAGGATGGGTTGCATGGCGTGCCCCGTGGCGAGCTGTTTGGGGTGATCAGTCTGCGCAGCAATCTAGCAATGTACTACTTCGTCTTCGTGATCTTTCTGTTTGGCTACGCACTGATTCAGCGCACGGTGCACTCACCGTTTGGCCAAGTGCTAAAAGCCATTCGTGAAAATGAACCTCGAGCAATATCGCTGGGTTACAACACCGACGCCTACAAACTCGTAGCGTTTGTAATCTCCGCGGGTTTGGCGGGCCTGGCGGGCTCGACCAAAACCGTGGTGTTCCAGCTGGCTTCATTGACCGATGCCCACTGGCACATGTCGGGTGAGGTGATTTTGATGACCCTGCTGGGCGGCGTTGGCACTCTGTTGGGTCCTTTGATGGGCGCAGGTATTGTGGTGAGCCTGCAGCATATCCTGGCGCAGTCGCCGCTGGGCAACTGGGTTAGCGTGATTTTGGGCATCATCTTTGTGGTCTGTGTGCTCAGCTTCCGCAGCGGAATCATCGGCGAGCTGGATAAGATGTATCGCAAAAACTTTAAGTAGCCGTTTTTAATAGCGGTTTTAAAGAGTAGGTTTTAAGAGCGGCTGCTCTGTGCCGTACTCATTGATTCTTCCCGTTGGGTGCCGTTTGGCACCCTTTTTTTATTCAAGCCTTTTAGGTTTAAGTTTTTTAGGTCTAAGCCTAAGGTCGCAACCGCTGGTATGTTGCTTGTGGTGAGGTAAATAGATAAGTTAACGTAAACGTCAATTATAACGACAACACCCTGTGTGCTCGCACATTAGCGGAGATACGCCATGAATTTTGAGCTCAATGAAGACCAGGTTGCCTTTGCCGATATGGCGCGGGCCTTTGCCCAAAACGAGCTGGAGCCCCACGCCGCCGAGTGGGATCAGACCTCGTTTTTCCCTGTCGATGTGATTCGCAAAGCGGGCGAGCTGGGCTTCTGCTCCCTTTATGCGCCGGAGAGCGTGGGCGGGTTGGGCCTTTCGCGCCTTGATGCCAGCATTATCTTTGAACAGCTCTCCATGGGCTGCACCTCAACCACGGCCTATCTGACCATTCACAATATGGTCACTTGGATGCTGGCGGACTTTGGCACACCGGAAGCCGTAGAGCAGTGGGGTGCAAGGCTGGCCACAGGCGAGCTACTGGGTTCTTACTGTTTAACCGAACCTAACTCAGGCTCCGACGCCGCCTCACTGAAAACCACCGCCAAGCGCGATGGCGATCACTACGTGCTGACCGGCAGTAAGATGTTTATTTCCGGCGCCGGTAGCACCGACTTTCTGGTGGTCATGGCGCGTACTGGCGGTGAGGGCGCCAGCGGCGTCTCGGCGTTTGCGGTCGATGCCAAGAGTGAGGGCATTAGCTATGGGCGCAAGGAAGAGAAAATGGGCTGGAATAGCCAGCCAACCCGCATGATCACTTTTGAAGACGTTCGGGTGCCCGCCAATCATCTGCTCGGCAATGAAGGCGACGGTTTTAAAATCGCCATGAAGGGCCTCGACGGCGGGCGTATCAATATTGCAACCTGCTCTATCGGCACCGCCCAGCAGGCAATCAATAAAGCGCGGGAGTATATGCTGGAGCGCAAACAATTCGGCAAGCGCCTAGCCGAGTTCCAGGCGCTGCAGTTCCGCTTGGCCGATATGGTCACTGAGCTGGTGGCCGCCCGGCAGCTGGTGCGCATGGCCGCTACCAAGCTGGACGCAGGCCACGCCGACGCCCCCACTTACTGCGCTATGGCCAAACGCTTCGCTACCGATGTGGGCTTCAAGGTGTGCGACGAAGCGCTTCAACTATACGGTGGCAACGGCTATATCAAGGAGTACCCCATGGAGCGCTATGTGCGTGATACTCGGGTTCACCGGATTCTGGAAGGCACTAACGAAATCATGCGTCTGATCATCTCCCGCCGGGTGCTGGCAGATGGCGCCACCGAGCTGTAAGAGGATAAGGAATGCCAATGAGCAGCGTACTGTTTACCGAACACCCCACCCAAGACGGCCACGTGATTGGCGAGGTGAAACTCGACGCTGAGCGCTCGCTGAACGCGTTAACGCTTGAGATGTGTGAAGAGATGTTGCCCCGCCTGCGCGCCTGGGCCACTGATGATCGGGTGGTAGCGATACTGCTGGATAGCGCAGGCGAAAAAGCGTTTTGTGCCGGTGGTGACGTGGTGAATCTGTATAAAACGATTACCGGCGAGGGTGATCCCAGCTTTCCCGAGCGCTTTTTCGAGACCGAGTATCGGCTCGATTTTCTTTTGCACACCTACCCCAAACCGGTGATCTGCTGGGGCAACGGTATTGTGATGGGCGGCGGCATGGGGCTATTAAGCGCCAGTAGTCACCGGGTAGTGACGGAGACCTCGCGCTTGGCAATGCCGGAAGTCACCATCGGGCTTTACCCGGATGTTGGCGCCAGCTGGTTTTTGAACCGCCTGCCCAACGGCGCAGGGCGCTTTTTAGCCATGACGGGCTGCCAAATCAATGCGCCTGATGCCGTTCACCTGGGCTTGGCTGACCGCTGTATCGCCAGCGACCACCGTGATGCCATGCTGCAGCAACTGACCGACGCACAATGGGGCGCCGGTGAAAATACCGATGCCAACGGTGTGGTTAACCGCATTATGCGTGAGCTTGAGCAAACATCCCAGCCGGTATTCGCTGAGCTGGAAGCGCCCGTTTACCAACACTCACCACTGATTCGTGAATTGATGGATCACGACAGCGTAGAACAAATTGTCGCCGCTATTACGGCGGTAAAAAGCGACAATAAGTGGTTTAGCAAAGCTCAACAAACGCTGGCCCACGGCAGCCCTGTCTCTGTTAAGTTAATCGATGAGCAGCTAAAGCGTGCCAAGCACATGTCGCTGGCAGAGGTGTTCCAGTCCGAAATGTCCCTCTCGGTACAGTGCTGCCGACACCGTGAGTTCCCCGAGGGTGTGCGCGCACTGCTGGTCGATAAAGATGGGCAACCGAACTGGACCTATCCCGATGTGGCCTCGGTAGAGGATAGCTTTATCAACGAGCTACTATCTTCCGCATGGTCGCAAAATCCGCTGGCGGATCTACGCTAATATAATCTTCCCATTACCGGCTAATAAGGATAATAAAATGAACACCATCGCATTTATCGGCCTGGGCAATATGGGCGGCCCCATGGCTGCCAATCTAGTAAAAGCAGGCTATGACGTGCGCGCCTTTGATCTTTCTCAAGAGGCGCAAGACACCGCCAAAGCGAATGGCTGTGAAGTGGCTTTCTCGGCTCAGGAAGCTGCCACCGATGCCGACTTTATTATTTCAATGCTGCCCGCCGGAAAGCATGTGCGGGGGCTATATATTGAAGACGATGCGCCGCTGTTTGAAGTGATCAAGCAGGGGGCGCTGGTCATTGACTGCTCTACCATTGACGGAGCCACCGCCCAAGGCGTTGCTGAAGAGGGCGAGAAGCTGGGTATCGGTTTTGTCGACGCCCCGGTTTCTGGCGGCGTGGGCGGCGCGCAAGCGGGCACCTTGACCTTTATCGTAGGCGGCAGCGAGGCCGAGTTCAGACAGGCCAAACCGGTGCTGGAAGCCATGGGCAAAAACATCTTCCACGCTGGAGGTCATGGTGCAGGACAGGTGGCTAAAGTCTGCAACAATATGCTGCTCTCTATCCTGATGGCGGGCACCTGCGAAGCGATCAATATGGGGGTTAAAAATGGCCTGGATCCCGCGGTGCTTTCAGAAATCATGAAGCAGAGCTCCGGCGGTAACTGGGCGCTCAATGTTTACAACCCCTACCCAGGCGTCATGGAAAACGCACCGGCCTCCAAAAACTACCAGGGCGGCTTCCAAGTCGACCTAATGATCAAAGACTTAGGCCTCGCCATGGATGTCAGTCAGCAGAGCGCCTCCGCCGTCCCCATGGGCTCCGCCGCCCGCTCACTGTTCACCCTGCATAAAGCCAAAGGCAACGGTAAACTCGACTTCTCTAGCCTGATGCAGTTCTATCAGGATAAAGAGGGTGAATCGTGAGGTGTGAGGAGTAAATGGTTAGGGGTAAATGGTGAGGAGGACGGGGTTTTGTAGCGCGTGGTAACGAGTTTTGCGAGGAACGAGCAACACGAGGCACCCGCGGGAGGGCGGCACAGCCGCCCCAGCTATCCCACCAAAGCCACAGCTTGTCTCCGACCTCAAGGGCGGGCAAACTTAAAGAAACTGCTCATATACAAGGACTGCCATGATCACGCTTTGGGGCCGCAACAACTCCACCAACGTCAAAAAAGTGCTTTGGGTGCTAGAAGAGCTGGAACTGCCGTTTGAGCAGATCCAGGCCGGGCTTGAGCACGGGGTAAATAACACCCCGGAGTACCTGGCCATGAACCCCACCGGGCTAGTGCCGCTACTTAAAGATGACGCCACCAACAGCGTGCTTTGGGAATCCAATACGATTATTCGCTACCTTGCCGCCCAGTATGAAAGCAAGCTATGGATCGAAGCCCCCGCTGAACGGGCGCAGGCAGAAAAGTGGATGGATTGGTCGAACAGCACCCTGTCACCCAGGCACCGCACGATTCTGATGGGCTATGTCAGAACCCCACCCGAAAAACGCGACACTGCTGCCATTGAAGCAGGTATGCAGGCGTGTGAAGAGCTGTTTGAGCTAATGGAAAGCGTGCTGACCAAGCAAGCGTTCTTCTCGGGCAGTGAATTTGGCCTGGGCGATATTGCCGTTGCCCCCTTTATCTACAACTTATGGCATATCGGCTTAACCTGGCAGCCGCGCCCTAATTTAGAGCGCTGGTACCAACAAATCGCCGAACGCCCCGCCTACCAAAAAGTGGTGGTGATTCCGGTTACCTGATATTTGAATCTGAATGAGAGAAGTGCGCTTGTGACACGCTCTAAATGCCTGGCTAGGAAGAGGTTTTTATGTAGCGCGTGGTAACGAGTAGCGAGCGAAGCGAGAAACGAGGCACCCGCGGGAGGGCAGCAAAGCTGCCCCAGGTAATGCCTAAAAGCTCGCCTCAATCTCCGCCAACTCATCATCCAACCCCTGCAACACCTCGCGTGCCAACCCATGCCGCTTCGCACTCTCAATCAACGGCCCCAATATCGCCCCGCGCTCGGTGGGGCGTTTGGCCTCTACATCCTGCAACATCGAAGCCTTATTGTTCGCGGTGTTCTCCACCACCTGCCACACCAACGCCAACCACGCTTGCTCACCACTCATACCATTACCTTGGCCACCGTTCGGCGGCTGAATACCTTCTGCCTGCATAACCGCCGCGACTTCCCTCACCACAGCTTCCACACGCTGCGCATAAGGGTCGGCGCGAAGCTTCCCATTACGCACGCCATTCAGCGCCACTAGAGGGTTAATCGCCGCGTTCACCGCCAGTTTTTGCCACAGGCGTTGGCGAATATCGCACACCTTTGTGGCGGCGAGCCCTACCTGGGTTAATGTGTGCGCGAGTTCTTCCGCCAGCGCACCGTGCTGATTGTTTAAATCGCCCACAAAGGTATGCCCGCGCCCCGCATGAACCACGCCATCATCACCGGTTAGGTAAGCCCCTTCAGTTGTTGTCGCGCACAACACTGGCCCCGGCCACGCCTGAGTAATACGCGGCTGCGCTAAAAAACCGTTCTGCCACAGCACCAGCGGAGTAGAAGGGGAAATACAGTCAGTAATGCCAGCAAGCGCCGACTCAGCCACCATGGCTTTGGTAGTGATATGTACAAAGGTGGGTGGTTCATGCGTTTCAGAGGTGAGTTGGGCAACCGTGAGTATATTGAGAGGCTGCACCTTTTGTTCGCCTTCAGGTGTGGAAAGTGCTTGCTGCTCAGGCAGCGCACGTCGACCGAGTAGCGTAGTGGCCGCTATGGGTGAAAGCGAATGGGCCAGCAGGCGGCCAATGGCACCAGGGCCGATAATCCAGTGGGTCGTCATCTTCAAGATTGTTGCTCAGCAGCGTTGTTACCGCCAAGCTTACAGTGTCCATTGCCCAGAAATGAAGGCGGTATAAACGGTTAATTTCCAGTGACGGCAGCAATCATTATCTGGTAGCTTTGAAGCTAAGGGGATTTTGAAAGTTTGCATGTGGAATGGGTGAATGGTTGAGTCGGTGGTTGCTGCAGGGGCACTCTGGTTGCAGGGCTGCTTTCGACCCTAAGCGGACATTCTTTGAAATGCAGCAGAAGCGCGAATTTTGGCTATGCTGTCTAGTTTAAATTAACAGTCAAAAGGGTCATAGGTTTGAAAGAATCTGGCAGGCTGCATTTGCTGAAAAAAAGTGCCAGCACGTTTACTCAATCATAAAACGCGCCGTCTAATACGATGTTAGACCGACAAGTTACTCCACATTATGTGGTTGAAGCCTAAGAAAGTTTTCCAAAAAAGGAATATTTTAGTGTCAAACCGTTCTGCCCATGCGACCATAAAAGGATACTTCTACCAGTTCGATCATACGATAGTAAGTATTCTCAACGCATCCGCGCCACAATCGAGAATAGTAGTGGAGGGTATTGAGGACATCGATCTTGACGACGGGGATTACCGCACGTTAGTTCAGTGCAAATATTACGAAGGAACAATATATAACCATTCGGTAATCAAGGATGCCGTGATTCAGATGTTACGGCACTATTCTACAGAAGGCTGCCCAACGGATCAGCGTTTTAATTACCGAGTCTATGGGCATTATAAATCGGGACAGGAAAAGCTGCTAGCTGATTTTGATTTAGAATTTCTCAAGAAAAATTTTCTTACTTACAAGCAGGAGAAAGTTGTTCATGAGGTACACACTGAGCTTGGGGTTAATGATACGCAACTAGAAAACTTTCGTAGTCAACTGGGTATAGATCTTAATGCTCCGTCTTATGATGATCAGCAGAGAAGCGTTATTAGGCTCCTTGTCTCCCAAATTCCCGGATGTACCCCTGACGATGCAAAGGTGTTTTACTATCCGAACGCAATCAATGTTATTCAGTCCTTGGCAATCCAGGCCGACATTAATGCACGAGAAATTACCAAAGCCAGTTTTCTTAAAGAGGTGAATCGAAAGGAAGTAGTGTTTAATTTGTGGCTACGGGAAAAATTTGGCAACGACTATTATGCAAAACTTATTAAGAAAAAATTTTTCAAGTTTGCTTCAACCAAAACCCCCAAAGCGTCTAGAATTTTCATTATTGATATAACTGGTGAATTCAGTATTCCGGATTTTACTGGCCTGTTAGTGAAAATAGCAACCACTTTCTCTCATGTCGAACACACTCGCACGCCGCAAAGTGATAGATTTTGTCCGTATTTACTGATACGCGGAATTTCAGAGGATGATTTAGTTTCGCTAAAGGGCAATCTCTTAAGGCAGGGGTTTAATTTTGATGATGGATATCCGTTTAAGGGATCTGATTTTTGTCCTGATCACCTTGTTACAGAGCCATCGAAAGAAAATCGCATTCGTCTAAAGTTCATACCTGCAGTTGATTATCTTGATCCTGTCGTCTCAAAAATCAAAGGTTCTTTGGTCGAAATATTTGACTTCTATAAAGACCTTCCAGTTGAGTCACAGTATTTTCCAAAAGGTGAAAACCATAACACCATTAAAGTAGATAGCGCATATTTTATTGAGGAGGTTTTAAGATCATGACAAACGCTGCAGAAATAAAGGCTGAGGTAATTGCGGTATATCCGGATAAAGTTAAAATCTCTGTTGAAGATATAGCGGCATTTTCCGGAGGAAAGAGTATAAAGGTCGGATCGTACTTGCGAATAACTGATAGCGACGATTGCGCTCTCATTGCAACCATTGAAAACTTCAGCATAGAAGTGACAGATAAGGCTGAGCGGCGGCATATAATTGAGGCTTTACCGCTTGGCATAATTGACGATGGAAAGTTTATCCGCGGAGGAGATACTTTAACTATTCCTCCAACCGGCGTCTCCCCTGCTACTGAAGAGGATGTTAAGAAAATTTTCGAGGATTCAGTTGATTCGAAGAAAAAATTTGTTTTTTGCTCGCTGGCTACAAACCACGACGTGAAAGTTCCCGTCGACGGCAACCGATTTTTTAACAAGCACATTGCCGTGGTTGGCTCTACTGGCGCAGGTAAGTCGCATACTATATCGAAAGTAATCCAGAATGCCGTCGCTGCAAAAAATGGAGAGTACACGCTAAATAACTCTCATATTGTTGTCTTTGACATACACTCGGAATACAAAACTGCTTTCCCAAATGCGAACTTCCTCAATGTGAACAATCTTCACCTTCCGTACTGGCTTCTTAATAGTGAAGAGTTGGAAGAGATTCTTCTAGATACGGGTGAACGTGACAATTATAACCAGTCCTCAGTATTTCGGAACCTGGTTACAGAAAACAAAAGAAAGCACAACCCTGAAAAGAGGTCTATATTTTATGATAGCCCGCTAAGGTTTGACATTCATGAGGTTTTGAATGCTCTTTACAATATAAAAAACGAAACAGTAAACGCAAAAAACGAATCACGATATATGATTGTAGATGGCTCCTATACGCTAAAAGATGGAAAAACTGATGCCACCCATGGCATACAGCTTATGGCGGCAGAGAGACTAGATAAGTATTTCGAAGGTAGGCTTGAGTTTCATCAAACAAAGTCCCAGAGCATATCCAAAGGGGACTATGCCGATGGTAGCTTGAATAAATTTTTTGCACGCTTTGAATCGAAAGTTGCTCAAGAAAGATTGGGCTTTTTATTCGGAAATACAAGTGAAGAGGCTACGCTAGAGAGTACGCTAAAAAGCCTTTTGGGTTATTGTGAGGAAAAGTCAAATGTTACTATCATTGACTTAAGTGGTGTCCCATTCGAGGTTCTAAGCATTACTGTGTCACTAATCTCTAGAATACTGTTTGAGCATGGTTACTATTATAAGGTTCTGAGGAGTAATGCCGGCGAGGCAATCAATAATGATGCGCCTATTTTGTTGGCTTACGAGGAAGCACACAAGTATGTCCCAAACAGTGACTTAGCAAGGTTCAGAGCCTCAAAACTTTCTATTGAACGTATTGCAAAGGAAGGCCGAAAGTATGGAGTCACACTACTACTATCCAGCCAAAGGCCATCCGAAATATCGGAAACAATATTTTCGCAGTGCAGTAACTTTCTGGCAATGAGACTGACGAACCCAAGCGATCAGAATTATGTCGCTCGGCTTCTTCCAGATACTCTAGGAAATCTCTGTGACAAATTACCTACGCTCAGCGCTGGGGAAGCACTTCTCATTGGCGAGGCAGTAGTAATGCCATCCTTGGTCAAGGTTGATGAGTGTGACCTTCCTCCCTCATCTAACGACATACCGTATTTTGAGCTATGGAAAGAGGAATGGAAAGAGCTTGATTTTAGTGCGATAAAGCAAGCATGGCTCAAAGATTAAGGTGTTTGCACAAATAGTCTAACAAGCGGCTGCACGGCGACCTGTTTTCTGCCGCTTCGCGGCTCCAAACCGGCGAGTGAGCCGCGCGTTCAAGCGCTATATAAGTGGCTTCTTAAAGACCGCTCTTGGCCGGATGCTGAATTTTAGGTGACGCTGATGGATAAAAGTTGGCAGTAAATGACCCAAAAGCGGGCAGGCTACATTGCTCATAAACGTTTGATTCCACTTTCAGTTCACCACGGCGCGGGGACGTCTAAATTTTTCGTTAAATCCTTTCAAATAAGCTGGTTGTAGAAAGTGGTCTTCGGGTTGAGAGTGTTCATCATCTTCAAGGCCAGCTTGTAGGATGTCAGATGCGGCTTTGCATAACCTAAACGTATCTTAGTTGATGAATGTGAGCATAGTGCCTGGAGTAATTCGACGATTATTTTGGGCTGTCAACATGCGCGAGCATGGTCTCGGTCGGAGTCATCATGCACTCGTTGCGAAGGCTGGTGTCTGAACATTCAGGAGTCCTAAATACCGCAAATGCTGCGCTTATTAGTTGAATTCAGGTCTCCAGTAGTGATTCGGCGTGCAGCTTTTCTAGTGTACATTCTCGGCTTCGTCCAGGAGGCCAATAATCTGTTCTTCACTGAAACGCTTCTTCATGTCCAATCTCCTTACCCATAGGATCAGGCTCTAAAGTGTAGCGCTTCGATCTGGGGGTGACGTCGGTGCTGAATTATAAACCCCCGCTTTATTTGATGAGGTTTTTCATATTGACTCAGCATTTAAATAAACGAACCTTATCAATATATTTGCGACTAAAAATAGCTTTTGCAACGCACCGTTATACTCGCGGCAGCGTTGGGTTGCTGAACCGCTCCCTCCCATAAGTAGCTTCACGCTGAGATGCGTTGATCTAAAAATTAAGATCCCTAAATGACTGTTTTCTAATAAGTTGGCGTGAGGAGTGGTGCAGTGAATAATGTCTCAATAAATTATTTGCGATTAGGCGCAACCATTGCATTTATGCTGACGGGTGCTCTCTTGGGATTTCCCGCCTTGTCACAAGAGACAGCTTTTACTTGCAGTGTTGAGGTGCAGGGCGAAGAAAGTAAACTGACATGTTTGAATGAAAACGGCACACCCGCCAGTTTCCATTATCAAGCGGCCCTACAAAACCGGATTTACCTGGAATATGGTCTGACACTGTTAGGGTGTGCTGTGCCGAAGATAGACGGCGACTTGAACGATGCAGACGATTCTATAGCGTGTGTTCAGAACATGTTCGGTCTGCCGCCAGGAGAGCTTTCGCGGGATGACGCACATTACATTAGTGCCGCAGCCGGAAATACACACAGCCGGGAGCGTGCATTAGACTACTTGGCAACCCGAGGCTATCATCTTGTCAATGCCCATGGAGCGCTCACCGAGGTTCCTCACCTTGTAGGCCGTGTCCCGCTGAGCTTTCCGGCGCTCGAAGAGCCCCCCTCTGGCAAGAGGTCGATCATTAGTGACTACCGGTTTTACAACTTCGTTTATGACGCCAAAAACTCATTCGTCCAAGAAGTGTCGCTGACGAATCCTGCTGTCTTCTTAAGGAATTTTTTTAAACCGGTCGCCACGCTTCTCGACCCCTCCGATGAACCCCAGGGAGGGGCATTAAACCAAGCTTGGCAAAACGTTCTCTATGAAGAAAGTCGGTACGCGAGGCTCTTCACTGATCCTGTGATGGCGGCGATCGCGGAGGCTCCCCCGGTGCTTCGATGTATATATGATCAATATTCGGCCGCGCCGGCTGACGACCGGGATTACCTCACGTCTGCGCGGAGCATTAACCTTGCATTCTGGTCTGGCGCTGTTCCCGCAGCGATCGGCCCTGAAGCACTGCGTGCATTTCAGGTGCCGGAGTCAGGTTTGCATCCATTACTTATCATCGGCCCCCCCGTTGACGCTTGCCCTGAGACACTCGGCTTGGCGCTTGAGGTCATGGCGACGCAGTTTCCTGGGCAGGTGGCTGCCACTGAGGCACCTGCCTCGGTTGATTCAGAAGACGCTGTCTTGGTGGTAGCAGGGGCGGGGCCGGAGCTAGGCTATCTGCCTCGTAGTAAGAGGCGCTACTTTACGCGGATAATCGAAGGTGACAAATCGGCCGGCAATTCGGCTGCCAACAAAATTGGTATCTATATCGCATTCCACCGGGCATACGACACAACCTGTCGTGCCGAGATGACGGATGACTGGGAGGAGTATACTTTCACGCGCGAAAGTGACCGCCTCGCTCTTCGCGAGGAGGAGAAAATTAGGCTCTCTCCTTCGGAATTCGAGGAGTTCTATCTTGCCGCTTCGTCGTTGGTGCCGGTTGTTATTGCAGAGTATGAGGAGGATCCAATAAAGGATTTCGGGAGCAGGGATCCGAACGCTGCCGTTCCTGAAGTTTACGCGATCCGTACTCAGACCGATGAGGAGAACGAGGCCGCCTTCGCCGAGATCCTTGCGCGCGAAGGATGCCGCTCTGAACTGGCTGGAGCGCTTCGCGCTGCATTGTCTGAGCATCTTCCCCAGATGACGATCAGCGAGGGTGAATCCACCGTTGCGATCTATTTCCAGGGCGTCACCGGCGCGCGAAGTATGAATGTTATACTCGATGCACCATACGATCCAGACAGCATGCAAAGGGCGAGAGTTGTTAGCAGCTCTGATGCCGGGTTGTTTCCACTGGGGAGCGATTACGGCGGCAGGATGCTGTCATACATCGCCCGCGGAGACTTCGGCGCTGCACGCCGAGAGCATCGCAAGTCGGCCGACGAAGCGGTAAGGCAAATTCGGGCGATGGGGCCGTCGGGCTTCAACCCGGTCGCAGATTTCTACGAATGGGGCTTCCGAACCAGCGACAACTTCAGCCCGATGAATGCCTTAATCACGTCCTACATCATCCGTCGGGTTCAGGTTCTGGGCTCCTGCGAAGATCGATTGATCCCCATCTCACGCACCTATATCGAAACCGAGACGACACGAAACGGCTATGGCACCGAAATCATGTCCCGGGAAATAGGACGCTACAACGAGCAAGTAACGGTTCCAGCTGCCTTTTATCCTATCGTCGATCAAGCCGAGGATATCACGCCCGGCGTCTACTCACGTGAGCTTGTCGATGGCGCAATTGAGGAGCTTTCATGCGCTTCCGAGATGCGCAAGCATCTCGAAGCCAATATGATCGCCTTCAATAGTGGTGGGGATCCCGCCTGGGTCAGCCCAGAAAACGAACGGCTTTTCAGCTCCAGTGATCAATCTGTTGGACCGGGAGAGAGTGCGTACGTTTACGCCGGTGCCGATGCAACCGTGATGCTGATAGAGGAGGCTGCCAAAGGTACCGATCCCAGGCTGTCGCTTCTTCACGACATGCCGGATAACGCCGACAGGTCGCCGGGGGAGTTGAACCTTCTCTTGATCGACGACATTCCGGCTGTTGTTTTCGACTCCAGCTATTTTGGCGTAAAGCCCGGCGAGCGTGTGCCTGGTCGTGTCGTGCGACTGATAATGACGTGCGGTGAAAACGGAGAGCTCGACGTCAGTCAATTTGTGTCCAGCACGCAGCCCAACGATCTTGACCCGGATGCAACCTATGTACTGATCTATCGCGCCTACGGAATGGATGGGGAGTGGACGTTTCCCGTTCGCCTTGAGAACCAGATAGATGGCGATGAAGGATTTACCTTCGCACGGTTCCGTGGGCAGATGACCGTCGACGACAGCACCTTTGCAGGACTTCGACCGACATCCAATTTCATCAGCTCAGTGCCAATGCCAAATGAAAATTATCATCTGGACGCTGGAGTCGACGGGGGACGCGTCAACACGACACTTGCTCCGCTGCTTGACCATTGCAGAGCAATCGGAACACCTTGATTCATGAGGCTGATGCTCTATCCATTACGCGGCTTTATTGAGCACTTATCGATTTCCTCTGCGCGTCGCTTCATGTGGCTAAAATGCTAAGTGCTAGAGCGCAGTTTTGCATGGCCCCGAGGCAGCAGGCGTAAACATACGCCTGCTGGCAACGGCTGAGTAGACTTGTTTCCGGCCCTATTTATCCGGCTTTGCCGGGCAAGATCCCTAAGATCAGGGGGCGATGCGGGTACTGGCATCCGTAAAGCCGATCAGCGAAATGTCTATGTCCATGCGTTCACCGCGTGGGCTAATCATGCTGAGGGTTGCCGTACTGCCACTACGGAGTTGCTGCAACATCGACGAGTCAATGGGCACATCAGCACGGCACCCTTGCTCTTGGCAGACCTGATAGGGGAAGGGGATTGGCTCACTGTTATCCACGCTCAATTGCAAGCCCGGGGCCAAGCGCACCCCCAGGGGCACGAAGAAGCTCATCACCGGGTCATCGATCTGGGGCGGGTAGTCGAGAATGACCTGCATCAAGGGCTGGTCGCTGTCAGGTTGAGTGATCAATTGCGACATTGCACAAGGGCTCGGGCCCTCGGCACTACGCTGGCAACGGACTTCCCAATCCTGGAACGACTCGGTAGTGACATCATTACCGGACGCTGCCCCAGGTTGTTGTTGGCTGAAGGCATTGGGGGATAACGCCAAGAGCGATAATAGCCCCATCCTGCATAGGTTTTGAGACAGGTTTTGAGTAAGAGAGTTTGGCATTGGCATAACCTCCTGTTGGTTCGCTGATGGTAAATAATAATACTCACCATGCCTGCTTGTTAGCTTGAGGTCGAGCCCTTGATTGACGAGAGCGTGGTTGGGCAGTTTACCTTCCTCTCCACCCAGTCTCCCTGAGCGCTTTTTATTTAGCTATACTTAAAGTAAGCGGGCAAGTATTTTTATCTACGAAATCATTTGTACATAGGCGAACTTAAGATAGTTGCATCTAGACCAACTTAGCTTATCCATGCTTTCGCGATACGGGACGTATTAAGAGCCTGCCGATGTGACCTCTGGACTTTAGGGGAAAGAGGTAAGTCGGTTTCATCATTTTGGTAAAAGAATCGCTAAGGCCGAACCTTGAGAGGCCTGACTACCTATACTGCAATGATCACACTCCCATGTCGGGTTCAGAAACATTCTTAATTTGAGGTTTTTACATGAAATCTCAGCTCTCTATTATTGCCTTTATATCCGACTTCATCTAACTATGCATGTCATCACGGGCGGTTGCTCAGTCGTCTACCTTTCGGGCTGCGTTGCGAGTGAGGTAAAGATGTGATCGACCACGATTTCCTTTCCGAAATGCTGCGCAGCGTCCGTCTGTCTGGTGCGGTGTTCTTCGAGGTGGACGCGGCAGCGCCCTGGGTGGCAGCAGCGCCGCCCAAAGAAAAGCTTGCGCAGACAGTGGTGTCCGGCGCGCAGCACGTGATCGAATACCACGTCATTGTCGAAGGTAGCTGTTGGACTAGGCTGACCAATCCCGATAGCCATCCGATCAAGCTGGGGCCAGGAAGCGTGGTGGTTTTTCCACACGGCGACACGCACGTCCTGGCCAGTGATCCTGGCCTTGATGCGGTGCCAAACCTCGCTGTATTTGACGAGGTCGCACGCGGGCGCTCGCTGCCGTTCCACATTGATTTCCGGGACGGCGAAGTCGGTACCACTCGGCTCCTTTGCGGCTTTCTCGGTTTTGATGTGGCACCCTTCAATCCGCTGATCTCAGCGCTCCCTCGTGTTATCCATGTACCTGATGGCTACGGCAGTGGCGATGGCTTCCTTGGGCATCTGATCGGTGCAGCTGCGCGAGAGAGTGAAGCGACCGATGCTGGAAGCGGTGGGGTGCTGGTAAAGCTGAGCGAGCTCATCTTCATCGAGGCAATCCGGAGGCACGCGGCTTCCTTGCCTTCGGATGCTAATGGTTGGCTCGCCGGTCTGCGCGATCCAGCGGTAGGCCGAGCGCTGCGGCTGTTGCACCGCGATTGCGCCCACCACTGGACAGTTGCTGAACTCGCGCGCGAGGCGGGTATGTCGCGCACCACTCTTTCTGAGCGATTTACAGCGCTTTTGGGCCTACCGCCTATGACCTATCTCACGAGCTGGCGGATGCAGCGAGCGGCAAGCTTGCTTAGTGCGGGTACGGCAACGCTCGCCCAGATCACTGACGCAATTGGCTATGAATCCGAGGCCTCTTTCAGCCGTGCCTTCAAGCGGATGACGGGCCTATCGCCGACGCACTGGCGGCAAAAAGCGCGGCATCGCTGAATGCTCCGGAAGATAGCGCCGCCGAGGTTGTCCCCAGCGGCACATTATCAGCATCACCCGGCCAGCTGAACCTCAGAGTCGGGTAAGATGTTCTGGTTGAGACGGAACCGGTTCTCGGGGTCATAGCAGGCCTTGACTGCTGTGAGGCGGGCGTAGTTTGCACCGTAGGCTTCGGCTACGCGGGCGCTCTCTTCGGCTGGCATGAAGTTGACGTAGACGCCCGCGGAGTAAGGAGAAAGTGCTTCGAAAAGGCCACGCGCCCAGCCACGAGCTGCGTCGTCCTTTGCCGGATCCTGCCAGCGAGTGTGAATATTGACCACGTAATGGGGGCGGCGCTGAACGAAGGCGGTCTCATGCGGTGCGACGCGAGACAATGCGCCGCCCACATGAGCGACAAAAATCTCCGTTTCCGCGTCGGGCAAGCGATCGACGGCCTCGATAAGCGCTTCGATAGCGGTGTCGGGTAGTTCGAGCAAGTCGTGGGACTTCCAATAGTTGCGTGCGCCGGGGATCAGGAGCGGATCGAAGATCTGCTGGAACTCGGCAAAAGGCTGAATGCCAGCCAGAAGTGCGAGCGGGCTGCTAACCGCCCGGAGAGGAGCGATTGAGGCCTCGCCATCTTCGGGTTCCCCTGCGTAGCAAAACGCCATCATTGCGATACCTGTGCCGTGTGATTCCTCAGACAGGAAAGGCATTGGGGGCGCATTGCGCACCACCATCCACGTCGTCAACTCCTCCGGGCCGCTTTCCATCAGCTCCCGCTGAAGCGCGAAGAGCTCCCGAGCCCGCTCAAGCGGCAGGAAGAGTAGACCGCACAGCAGGTTGGATCGGACAACCCTTGCCTGGAACTCGAAACGGGTGATGACGCCGAAATTACCACCTCCACCGCGGAGCGCCCAGAAGAGGTCGGGGTTCTCGTCCGCTGTAGCGCACAGCCGCGCGCCATCAGCGGTGACGACATCGGCCGCAACCAGGCTATCGATCGTGAGGCCGTGCGCCCGCGTCAGCCAACCGAAACCGCCGCCGAGGGTGAGGCCTGCAATGCCGGTCGTCGAGTTGATTCCGACGGGTACTGCAAGTCCGTAGGGAGTGGTCGCCGCATCGAGATCGGCCAGCGTGGCGCCGGGGCCCACCTGGACGCGGTGTGTCCTAGGGTTCACGTCGACATTGTTCATCGCGGAGAGGTCAATCATCAGGCCGCCCTCCGTAACCGCGTTCCCCGCGATATTGTGCCCGCCGCCTTTGATGGAGATAAGCGCATCGGTCTGGCGTGCGAAGTTCACTACTGCGGCGACATCGTTGGCATTGGCGCAACGTGCGATCAGAGCAGGCCGCTTGTCGATCATCGCATTCCAGACGCTGCGGGCCGTGTCGTAGCCCTCATCGCCAGGCAGTAGCAGCGGGCCGGTCATATCCGCGCGCAGTGTCGAAATCATTTTGGCAGTAAGGCTACAAGTCCCGCCATCGAGCGTCTTGAGAATAAAATCGGTCATGGCTTTGATCCTTTTGGAAGGGCTCCCCCGGCCGCCGGACGCTCGCCGTAAAGGCGAGGAGCTGTCATGGTGGCGAACCTTCGTAGGTACCTCTTTCGAGGGCACGCCACAAGCATAGGAGTCGACCGCATCACTAGGAATTGCCGTGCGTCCGGGTAAAACTGCCGTTCGTCCGGAATAGAGGGAATCGATAGCAGGAATCGAGGGTCAATCTGCGCTGCTCTCTTCCGGTTCTATCTGCCCGCGCCGTTGCATCCATTGCATCACGATCCAACACAGCGCTGCCCAGCTCGCTCCGGCCGTCCAGCCGGCAAGTACATCGGTTGGCCAATGGACACCGAGATAGACGCGGCTTATGCCCACTAGTAGGGTTAACAATATCGCCAGTAGCAGGAGGTAAGCCTTCAGCCTCAGCGCGGGCTGTACGCGAATGAGTAGCGCGGCCAGGGTGAGGTAGGTTACGGCAGACATCATTGAGTGGCCGCTGGGAAAGCTCGCGGTGTAGACCATGGCTTCATGAGGCACGAGATCGGGGCGAGGGCGATCAAAGCCCAGCTTCATCACGGTGCTGAGGAGTATGCCGCCGGGCACCGCGATCGAAGCAAAAAGAGCCGCGCGATAGTGTCTGGCAAGTAACAGGTAGCCCAGGGCGCCTAATGTGATGAGTACCAGCACGCCGACACCGCCCAGTGCGGTAAAGTCCCGGCCCATTTCCTCAACCCAGCCCGGCCCGATCGGGTCGCTGAGATCTGCCGGGTTGCGAAGAGCGAGCAGCAGGCTTTCATCGACGCTATGGGTGTCTCCCTCGATAACTTCTTCGGCCAGCGCGACGAACCCCCAAATCCCACCGGAAAGTAGCGCGACGCATAGCAGCATCGCTAGTTCGTAGCGGCCGAGCCGAGCCATTAGGGAAAATCCTTTGCGCCCAACTTGTCCAAGTTTTCCATAGTGCTTCATTGGCAACTCCTTTGCTTTGATAAGTGATACGCAACGTCGGTTATGACGGCTTATTGTGCCTGCGTTATCAATAGCGCGGAAAACCGCTTACTTATAGTGCGTGTTGACGTTTGTTAGAATAAGTTTGGCAGGATAGTCAAATATTGTCGCCGAAGGACTTGCGCCAGGCACGGGGCTGTACTGATGGCACTGCCTGAAGTGTTGCCGAAACGAAGTTGTCGTGTGTCATTCCTGAGCTGGATCATCTTATGTGATTCATGCAACCATTTGATAATAATGGTAATTCATAACCTATGTTAGGTTGGTAAAGCAGGTGGTTGTTTTAGAATAACGCTAATAAAACCATTTGCCTGAGGGGTAGCAGAGTGTCTCTCATCGATTCAGTAGTGATGCGGGGCCTTAGTACTCAAGGCGTTTTGTCTGCAGAAGACAAAGCGTTATTGCTGGGTCTTGAGCTCAGCCCTAGATACATGTCAGCTAGCGAGGTGCTCTGGCAGGAGAGCGAGGAAGCCGATCTGTTCTGCGTGGTCAAGGAGGGTTGGGCATACTCCTATCGTAACTTGAAAAATGGTTCAAAGCAGATCCTCAAGTTCTACCTTCCTGGCGATATTATCGGCATTCGCGATTTTGGCTTCACCCGGCGCTTGGCGAGCGCGGCAATGATTAATAAAGGTGTGATCTGTTCATTCTCATATCAGCAGCTTTTTGAACTCTTTGGGCGTTCGAGCTTAGCTGTCGGCATCGTGGCCACCGCCACGCGTCAGCAGGCGCAACTCTCCGAGCGGCTGATCTACCTCGGCAAGTATTCAGCCCACGAGCAGTTGGCGCACTTTCTCTACGAGATCTATCTGCGACTCAAGCGGATCAATGCCGTTGAGGACAATAGCTTCTTCATGCCGCTCACGCAGGAGCTGATTAGTGACGCGCTGGGGATGAGCCCGGTACACGTAAGCCGGACTTTCTCGATGCTGCGTGATGAGGGGCTGGTGATCCGAAACCGCCAGCACGTGAAGCTGCCCGACCCCGAAGCGTTGGCGCGGTTAGTCGAATTCAATGATAGCTATATCGATGAATTCCTACCTCCCTCGTTTTCTGAGCTTTTAAAAGCTAGCCCGTAAAGTGCTGGTAGCCTCTATCCCACTAAAGCCCCAGCTTCAACAAGAGGCTGGTTTCACCCATAGCTAATCTTCTTCCATCACTTCCTCGACCCATTCCACCCACGTTTCGGTAAGACGTTGGCCAAGTCGTAATGTATGCCAGGGCGCCCGTTGGGCAGGCGTCAACGCCTGTGGGTCGCTAAACCACTCCCGTTCTATTGCGGCATAGGTCATCAAGCGCTCCTTAAGCTGCTCACGAAAGGCGGTGAGTTCTTCGCGGCGGGCCTGCTTGGGCCAGCGTTCCCAGGCGAAAAATTTGGCGAACAGCGGCTGGCGCACTGGGCTTGCGGCCAAGGGCTCGGCGAGCCAGGTGTCCAGTGATTGACGGCCCGCTTCGGTCAGTTGGTAAACCTTGCGGTCGGGGCGCTCGGTTTGCGGCAGCGTCTCGCACGTCAGCAGGCCATCGCTACGCATCCGGTCAAGTTCGCGGTAAAGCTGCTGGTGGCTGGCTTGCCAAACATGGGCAAGGCCCGCTTTGAAGCGTTGCAGGATATCGTAGCCGGTGCCGGGTTCACGCTGCAGGGTAATTAATAAAACGGCGCGTAGGGACATAGGGAACCGTGTGTTGTGAGAACATTATGCACATAGTTGCATAATGAAATGATAGAGACTAGCCTTATGCAACAAGTTGCATTTGCCATGCGGCTGGCTTGTCTCTCGGAGGTTTCCATGGCGTTTACCCTGCATCTCTACGCGTCCCTTCTGGCCCTGGGGCTTGGGGCTATTGTGCTGCTCTCGACCAAGGGCACTGTGGCTCATCGAATAATGGGCAGTATTTGGGTGCTGGCCATGGCTCTTTCAGCTTTGAGCTCCCTCTGGTTTGGCGGCGGCGTTCTGCCGTTGATAGGGCACTTTGGGCCTATTCATCTGCTTTCGTTATGGGTGTTAGTGGCGCTTACTGTTGCGGTGGTAGCTATTTTGAAGCGCAGGGTAGAGCAGCATCGCAGTTGGATGACTGGCGCTTACCTGGGGCTGGTCGGTGCCTTTATTGGTACCTTGGCACCGGGGAGGTGGGGCGCCGTTCAGTTAGGCATATGGTGATGTTAAAAGCCATCATTACAACTAGAGCTGCTGAACTCGTAGCGAGTACTCCAATCACCATGAGTCTTATGCTAACTTAGCATCAATGGTTCAAAAGGTATTGCCTCACCGATAATCCAATTTGATTTACTTCTGCTCTCTTAGCCGAGATCAATATAAGCGTGAGCGCTGCGTTACCTGAACCATGTTTTCTGTATCCATTTATGGAGGCTTCAATGGGGCTTAGGCATGCGCAAGAACTCGATCTGCCGAGGATTGTAGATATTTATAATGCCGCTATCCCGACAAGAACTTCCACGGCGGATACTCAGCCGGTTGACATCGAATCGCGCCTTGAGTGGTTTCGGAAACATCAACCAGAAAGCCGTCCGCTACTGGTATACGAGCAGGACGAAGAGGTCGTTGCATGGGTGAGCTTCGAAAGTTTCTATGGCAGACCCGCGTATCGCCATACCGCTGAGCTGAGCATCTATATCGCCCCAGAGCATCAAAGGAAGCTGCTAGGAAAGAAATTGTTATTGGCGGCAGAGGAGATGGCGCCAACACTGGGTTTACGTATCCTGGTGGGCTATGTCTTTGCGCATAATGCCCCGAGTATGCGGTTGCTAAAGTCCCTTGGTTACCATGAGTGGGGACGCCTTCCTGATATAGCCGAGATGGATGGTAGGGAGTACAGTCTTTGTATTATGGGCAAACGGCTTACCAGTAACGACCTAGCTGGCGAGTGAAACGGTAATAGCCGGCTTGCTGCTGACCACCTTCTGATGAGCCTGTAGTTGGCCTAAACATCCACGCCTGAACGACCACTGGCTTTAATCTTAATTAAGAGTGCCCATGCCTAACCAAGAATCCTCTGTCCTCAAGATCCACGCCACGCTAGTGGAGAAGATCAATTTCGCCTGCCATCAGAGCGCGTTTGCGGTACTACGGGAGCTGCAGATTGAAAACATCAATGAAGAGCAGGCGCTTTCTGATCTTATCGTGACGCTGGAGGCTTCTCCTGGGTTTGTGAAGCAGAAAACCTGGACGGTGGATCAGCTGGCGGCGGGTGGGCGGCTGGCGTTAAAGGATCGCGATCTTGAGTTGGACGTTGGTTTCCTGTTTGGGCTAACAGAATCCATGCGTGGCACGGTGACGCTTAGCGTTCGTCAGGGTGATGAGACCTTGGTTGAGCAGGCAGTGCCAGTAGAGTTGCTGGCCTGTAATGAGTGGGGCGGGGCAGGCTATATGCCAGAGCTGTTGGCGGCGTTTTGTACCCCCAACGACCCAATGGTGGATCGGTTGCTGGGCCAGGCCAGCCAGATTCTGCGTAAGGCGGGTAAGCCCGACCAGATTAATGGCTATGAGTCCAACAGCCGAGAGCAGGTGTGGCTAATGGCCTCGGCGATTTATACCGCCATTATAAGGATGCAGCTGGGCTACGCGCTGCCGCCCGCCAGCTTTGAACGCAATGGTCAGAAAGTTCGCCTCCCTCACCACATTGAAAGTGCCAAAGTAGCGACTTGCCTGGACACCACTTTGCTATTTGCAGCAGCGCTAGAGCAGGCCCAACTGAACCCACTGGTAGTGCTTACCGAAGGGCATGCGCTGGTCGGGTTGTGGTTGGAAAAAGAAGATCTTTCCAGTGTGGTGGTCGATGAGGCGGAAACCCTTCGCCAGCGTATTCCCCTGCAAGAACTTATCCTGATTGAAACCACCTATACCACGCAGCATCCTGCGCCACCGTTTTCCAAGGCGGTCGAGGCAGGCAATAAGCAGGTCTCGCTGGATAAGAACCATGAGTTTGTCGCGGCGGTGGATATTCGCCGGGCACGGGCCCATCGCATCAACCCCATTAGCCTGACATCTCGGCCTGAGAACACATTCGCGGCAAGCCGTGCAACTGACACTTTCGAGCCGTTGTTGGAAGAGGCTCCGGATTTGCCTGCAGCCACCGTGCATATGGCGCAGGAAGTGTTTGAAGACTCGCCGGGTGGCCGTTTGGAGCGCTGGCAACGTAAGCTGTTAGACCTCTCTGCGCGTAACCCCTTGCTTAACCAGAAACCGAGTAAAAGTAGCCTGCCGTTGGTGTGCGGTGACCCAAGCGCACTGGAAGACTTGTTGGCGACCGGGGCGCGCATTTCAATCGCGCCGTTTCCCCGCTTACAGGCGCAGGATCAGGATGAGGATATTCATCGCCAGCGAACGGGGGAGGAACTCAAGGACGTCTACTCCCGCGATGCGCTGGACAAGAAACAAGTATTGGTAGATTTCAGCAAAGAAGAGCTGGAGAAGCGCTCGGTGGAAATTTACCGCAGGGCTCAGACCTCGTTAAAAGAAGGTGGCTCCAATACGCTGTTTCTGGCGGTCGGGTTTTTATTGTGGAAACCGAACGACAAAGGTAGCCGCCGCTACCGCGCCCCGCTGATTCTGCTGCCGGTATCGCTGGAGCGAAAGTCGGTACGCAGCGGCGTGAAGATGGTCGCCAGTGATGATGAGCCGCGTTTTAATACCACGCTGCTGGAGCTATTGAAAAAAGATTTCGCCATCGATATTAACGGCCTCGCAGGCGCGCTACCCGAAGATGAAAGCGGCGTCGATGTGGTAGGTATTTGGAACCGAGTTCGCCAGGCGATTAAAACAGTGCCTGGGTTTGAGGTAGTGGAAGAGGTGGTACTGGGGCACTTCTCGTTCGCCAAGTACCTGATGTGGAAAGACCTGATGGATCGCTCCGAGGCGCTGAAAGAGAGCCCGGTGGTGAAGCATCTGCTGGACACCCCACGCGAGCCCTATGAAAGCGATATTCGCTTTGTTGACGCCAAGGAGATTGACCGGGAATACACCCCCGCCGATTTATTGACACCGCTGCCTGCGGATTCGTCCCAGATGTCGGCGATTGCCACGGCGGATCGGGGAAAGGATTTTGTCATTATCGGGCCGCCGGGTACCGGTAAGAGTCAGACGATCGGTAACCTGATTGCCCACATGCTCGGCAAGGGCAAAAAAGTTCTCTTCGTATCGGAAAAGACCGCCGCCCTGGAGGTCGTGCATCGCCGCCTGCGGGAAATTGGTCTTGGTCAGTTCTGCCTGGAGTTGCACTCCAACAAGGCCAAGAAAGCGGATGTGTTGGATCAACTGCGCACTTCCTGGAGTAGCGCATCCAAGGCATCGGTAAGCGACTGGAAGGCGGAGGGTGAGCGGCTGAAAAACCTGCGTGATCGCCTAAATTGCGTGGTTAATGCCTTACATCAGCGCCACCGTAACGGGCTGACGGCGCACTATGCAATGGGTATCAAGATCCGCGACGCAGCGCTGGCCGCGAAGGCCAAACTCAGCTGGGCCACCGCCGCGACTCATGATGAAAAACAGCTAGAACAGCTGCGCGAAATAGCGACACTGCTGAGCGTGCAGGCCCACGCCGTTGGTAACTTGGTGGATCACCCGTTAAGTGCCGTCACTCATCACGACTGGCGGCCCCAGTGGCAGGAGGAGGTGGTCAGTGTTGCCCGGCGTCTCCAAGCCAGTGCAGACAAAATGTCGCTAGACTTGTCAGCCCTTGAGAAGGCGCTGGGTATCAGTTTGGGCAGGGTTAATTTGGTCAAGCTTTCGGCCGTGGCGGAGTGTGGTCAAGTACTGCTGGATGCCTATCGCCAGCCAGCCTCGTTTGCCCTGGAACCCGATGCCCCTGATCGGCTTGATGCGTTGGAAGAGGCAGTCACCCAGCTTAAAACTTATATCGCTACCCAGCAAAAATTAAGCTGTAGCTATGCGCCACTGGCGTGGCAAACGCTGGATGCCGCTGTACTTGGCCCGACCTGGGCAGCAGCCAACGAAACTTGGTGGCCGAAAAGCTGGTTTGCCAAGCGTAGCGTCGTCAAGCAGATGCGCGCAGGCGGTGCCCAGGGCACACCAAACCCCGATAACGATATCCCCGTGCTGATGCAGCTGCGCGAAACGGGCGGCCATATTGATCGCCTGGATGGCGTATTGAAGGGGCTACGGGGCTGGGACGCGTATAACTCCGACCCCGATGCTATGGCCGCCTTGAAGCTATTGGGTTCTCGTGCCCGTGTCGCGGTGGGCAAGCTTGCTGATGACGCAGAGTCGCTGGCGATGCTGCGGGGTAAGATTCGTACGCTGTTATATGATGCCAACGACCTGCTGGCGCCAGAGGCCCCGGTAGGGCGGGTGGTCAATGACTTCCAAGCGACCTTTGAGACGTTTACGGCGCTAAAAATGCAGTTTGAAGGGCTGATCGGTTCAACGCTGGATGGGCGTCTGGATGCCGATGTGCCCGCCTTGGAGGCGCTAAGCGCGCACTGCCAGCAGATTATCGACCACCATATTTCTTTGAAAGAGTGGTGTGCCTGGATGCGGCGCCGTTCTGAGGCGTTGGATTACCAGCTAGGCCCGCTGGTAGAGGCCATTGAGCAGGGCAGCGTATCGGCGGATCAGGTCAAGGAAGTGTTTGAAGCGGCCTACTGTGCTTGGTGGTCGGCGGCGGTGATTGGCGAAGATGAGGTGCTGCGCACCTTCTCATCGCCTGAGCATCAGGCCACGATTGAGAATTTCCGCGAGCTGGATAGCCGGTTCAGCGCCTTGACGGCCCAATATATCGCGGCGAGTTTGTCAGGGGAAATTCCTGATCAGGAGGGTATCCAGAAGAGCTCTTCCTGGGGCGTACTACGCCACGAACTGCAGAAAAAAATGCGCCATAAACCGGTGCGGGAGATGATGGAAACCATCCCCGATGCGATTACTACCCTGGCGCCCTGTTTAATGATGTCACCGCTCTCTATTGCTCAGTTCCTATCTCCAGGACAGGCGCTGTTTGATGTGGTGATTTTCGATGAAGCCTCACAGATTACCGTGTGGGATGCGGTCGGCTCACTGGCACGGGGCAAACAGGTCATCGTGGCGGGTGACCCCAAACAGATGCCGCCGACCAACTTCTTTAGCCGCTCCGATGATGACCCGGATGGCGATGTCGACGGTGAGGGCGATCTTGAGAGCATTCTTGACGAGTTGATGGGCGCCAGTATCCCCCAGCGGGTATTGAATTTGCATTACCGCTCCCGCCGCGAGAGCTTGATTGCGTTCTCCAACAGCCGTTACTACGAAAACTCACTGGTGACCTTTCCAGCCCCGGTACACCCTGACAAGGGCGTTTCGCTGGTGCGGCCAGAAGGGTTCTATGCCCGAGGAAAGGCACGCCATAACCAAGGTGAAGCGAAGGCCATAGTAGATGAGATCTTGCGGCGGCTAACATCGGAAGATGAAGCGATGCGCCGTCAGTCCATTGGGGTGGTGACCTTCAATACCGAACAGCAGAGTTTGATTGAAGACCTGCTCGACAAGGCCCGGGGGGAAGATCCCAGCATCGAGTGGGCATTCTCCGACGACGAGCTGGAGCCGGTGTTTGTGAAAAACCTGGAGACTGTGCAGGGCGACGAGCGGGATGTGATCTTATTTAGCATCACCTATGGCCCGGACGAAGCCGGCCACGTCACCATGAACTTCGGCCCGCTGAACCGCAACGGTGGCGAGCGCCGCTTGAATGTGGCCATGACCCGCGCCCGCTCCGAAATGGTGGTGTTCTCCACCCTGGTTCCAGAGCGTATCGATCTGGCCCGCACCTCAGCACGGGCTGTGGCTGACCTCAAGCACTTTTTGGAGTACGCCGAACGTGGCGCTGCAGCACTGGGCGCCGCCGTGCATGGCTCTGTGGGGGACTTTGAATCGCCGTTTGAAATTGCTGTTGCCCGAGCATTGCAAGAAAAAGGCTGGATCGTGCATCCGCAAATCGGCGTTTCTGCTTACCGTATCGATATGGGCATCGTTCACCCGGACAAGCCCGGTGTTTACTTGGCAGGCATTGAGTGTGATGGCGCCATGTACCACAGTTCAGCCTATGCCCGAGAGCGGGACAAGGTACGCCAGGGCGTTTTGGAAGGGTTGGGCTGGACGCTGTTTAGAGTCTGGTCAACGGACTGGTGGACAAATAAAGCCAAGGCGCTAGAGCTGTTAGATGCCGCTTTGACGTGGCAGCTTGAAAATACGAGGTAAAGCAGATCTAACTGCTGAGAGGAAGCACTATGTTCCCAGTATCAATCAAAGGTGTTTTGGTCTTGCCATCTGATGCGGTGGTACTGGCGCTCAATGACCGTGACGAGTGGGAACTGCCCGGTGGACGCATTGAGATTGGAGAACGTTCTACCGAATGCCTGGTTCGGGAGTTTAAGGAAGAGCTTGGTGTCGATGTTGAGGCAAACGGCCTTATTGATACTTACCTGTTTGAGGTGATCCCAGGTAAGCATGTGTTTATTGTCACCTATGGTTGCCGCTTAGTTGGGCGATTTAGCCCAGTAGTAAGTCACGAGCACAGCAAGATTGCGACGTTCCCAATCGATGATTTACCCGCTAATTTGCCCAGCGGCTACGCGCACTCTATTCGCTGCTCTCAAGCATGTACGAACGGAGCTGCCGTTCCTCTCGCATGACATAAAGGATGAGAGCCCGAGTCTCATCTTGACGATAAAAAATGCGACACGGGGGAACAACTACCTCCCTGTATACCGAATTAGGGAGTTCTGGGGGAGTCCGCCCGGATTGGGGAAAACCTTCCAAACGGTCGGTTTTATCGAAAACCTTTTTGACTAAGTGATTCGCAGCGGCAGGATTATCTAGCGCAATGTATTCAGCGATAGCGCCCAACTCCTGAAGAGCTGGCTCCGTCCAGACTACTTCAGCCATTTGCTCATTCTCTCCCTGGCCTCCCTTTGGCTGTATGTTCTTCCCTCAAGCCCAGCACGCTCTCCGCGTGCGAGCCCTTCAAGCAGCTCAAGACGGCGCTGCATGAACTCGTAATCTTGCACATCCACAAGATAAGCAGATGGTTGACCATGTTCTGTGATCAGTACCGGCTCCTTCGACAAATGCAGGTCTGCCAAAATTTTGGTGGCTTGGCGCTTAAGGTTGGTAACAAGTTCCACTTTCATGGGGATTACCCTGAATCAGACTAATAGTATCACTATAGTATCACTCTCCAGGGGTGACAACTTCAGCTAACGTGACCAACGACTAAGCGTTTTAAGGTGCCTTAATAAGCTTTTCAAAGAGCACTCCAATCATTATTGAGCTTATGCTAACTTAGCATTAACAACCTGTGAGGTAGCTTCCCATGTCTATTGAAATCTGGTTCGCCTTTGCCCTGGCGTCGGTGGCTTTGCTCGCCATCCCTGGGCCAACGATTTTGACCGTGGTTAGCTACTCCATCGCCCAAGGCAGGCGCGCCAATATTCCGCTTGTCGCTGCGGTGGCGTTAGGTGATTCAACCGCGCTGCTCTTTTCACTGCTTGGCCTAGGAGCGGTGTTAGCCACCTCGGCTTTTTGGTTCACCGTGGTCAAGTGGATCGGCGGTTTATACCTGCTCTATATGGGCATAAAGCTGTTGCGTGCCGGTCTATCATCAGTGCAGCCAGTAACACCAGCAGTATCAAGTTCGCGCTGGAGGCTCTTCACCAATACCTATCTCGTGACTGCGCTTAACCCGAAGGGCATTATCTTTTTCGTCGCCTTCTTACCGCAATTCGTCAGCCCGAACGCTGATGTTGGGCAACAACTATGGATACTTGCTGTCACGTTCGTGGCGTTGGCAACGCTCAATGCCACTCTCTATGCCGTATTCGCAACGTCGGTGCGCAAGATGCTTGCATCGCGTCGTGCCCAGCGCCGCTTCAACATGGTTGGTGGAACGTTACTCTCTTCAGCGGGTGTCTGGGCGCTGCTTGCAAAGCGGCCTGCGTAAGCAAAGGCCAGTCAATGTTCTGATTGAAATGCTGTGCCAAACGAAACGGGAGGCAACTGTGAGTGAAAATCTTCAAGAACTGCTAACGGAACTTGAGCAATTTGGCCAACAAAACGATGCTGCCATTTCTGAACGCCCAAGGCGCATGCTGAATATCACCCGCGATACGGGGGAGTTTCTATCGGTACTTGTTCAAGCAACCAATGCCCAGCGAGTATTGGAAATTGGCACCTCGAATGGATATTCCACCTTATGGCTGGCCCAGGCTGTGCAGAGAATTGGAGGGCAAGTTACCACCGTTGAGCTTTCCGAATTCAAGCTTGAGATCGCCGCGAAAAATTTTGCGCGCTCAGGACTCTCTGAGGTCATTACTCAACATCGAGGGGAGGCGGGTGGTCTGCTTGAGAGTCTGGACGATGCCAGTTTCGATCTGCTCTTTCTAGACTCAAAACGCTCTGATTATGTGCAGTGGTGGCCGAATATCCAGCGAGCTTTACGTAAGGGCGGGCTGCTTGTGGTGGATAATGCCACTTCCCACGCAGATGAAATGGCTGATTTTATGGAGTTGGTATCGGCAGATCCCGATTTCACCACGTGCAGTGTACCTGTTGGCAATGGCGAGTTTCTGGCAACGCGGTGTGGGTAACGCCTGCTTGGCATTAAAGGCTACCTAGCTGGCCTAGGAAGCGGAAGTCGATTTTTTAATCAGTGAACCTAAACTGTCAGAATATAAATGGAATAAACCATGATCAGAGATGCCGCAAAGGGTGATTCGGAAGCCATCGCGCACATTTATAACCACTACATCGAAAACACCGCTATTTCATTTGAAGAAAAGCCAGTCACGGGCTCAGACATTCAAGGCCGGATTGAAGCCGTTCAGGGGGTCGGTTTGCCTTGGTTGGTGGCAGGGGAAGATGATGCTGTGGTCGGCTACGCCTACGCGACAAAATGGAAGGAGAGAAGCGCCTATCGATTTTCAGTCGAGGCTAGCGTCTATCTTTCCAACCAGGTGCGAGGCAGGGGCTTGGGGGCAAAACTGTATGAAGCTATTTTTGCCAAGCTCAAAGAGAGCGGCATTCATGCGGTGATAGGCGGCATCACGCTTCCCAACCCTGCCAGCGTTGCGCTGCATGAGAAAATGGGCATGAAAAAAGTGGCCCATTTTGAAAGGGTGGGTTTTAAGTTCGATCAGTGGCACGACGTTGGTTATTGGCAGCTAAATCTGTATGCCTAATTGCCATCCAACATATTAAAGCCAATCTCTAAAATAAGGTTGGGGTACTTGAGTGTGTTGGGTGGAGTTTTAAATCTTTTTATTATTGTTATTTATATCAATATCTTAGCTCAAGAGTATCCGGGTGATTTTTTTTGCCCACGATTAATTTGTTAACTCATTGATTTGTTTACAACCAGAATCTTTGATATGACCTGTAAGGTAAATTAAAAAATTGACCTGAATCAAGAGTTTCAAAATATCTTTGTGTGACACCTAAAAGCCAGGTTACTGCTGCCGATAGTTTATAGCACTTACCTATAACACGTAGTCTGCTTGTTATGGAGTAATACCTTCCCCCATGGCTGGAGTCATTCGTTAACGATTGATTCTCTACATAAGAGTAGGCAATGAATAACCTATTGAAAAACCTAACTGTTAAGGCAAGCTTAACGGCTGTTTTGGGCTTGTTTACAGCTTTGATCCTCCTAGTCGCGGCGTTGGGCTACCAATCCAGCACTCTGGGAGCAAGTTCGATAGATGAACTTAACCGTATTAATGTTCAGCAACTGAACGCGCTTAACCGTGCCCAAGTAAATATTGCTGATACTCAGCTGTTCTTCCTTAACCACCTCGACGCATTGAACGAAGGTGATCAGACGCTGGCAGAAGCCCATCTAGAAAAAGCAGGCCAAATGCTGCAAAGGGCTCAGCAGCGGTTTGAAGCATTTGCAGCGGCACCAAAGTCTGAGCAAGGAAAACCCTTTGCAGATGCAATAGAAGCTGCCTTTACTCAACTTGTGTCCCGTGGTTTAGAACCACAATACGAGGCCCTGCTGAGTAATAATGAAAGTGCCTTTCGTACAGCCAAACGTGAAGGTGACCAGCTCAACCTAGCCTATATCCAGGCGAATGTAGCCTTCAACGACTATGCCAGCACACGTGGTCAAAATCTTATGGCCGATTACCAATCGACCATGACAACATCTGGTTATATAGGGTTGGCTGCATTGCTTCTGGTTTTTCTTTGTGTCGTCTTCGTTCGAATGGGCATGATGCGAGTTGTCATTCGTCCTATTGAGGAAGCCGTCCATCATTTTGAGCGCATTGCCCAAGGTGACTTGTCGCATAAAATCGCAGAGCGGGGACGAAATGAAATTGGCCAGCTGTTCGCGGCTATGCAATATATGCAGAAAGGGCTTTCACAAACCGTCTCATCCGTGCGTGATAGCAGTGGTTCCATCCATATTGGTGCGAGAGAAATTTCCGGAGGTAATGCCGATCTCTCCTCGCGTACAGAGCAACAGGCCGCTTCACTACAAGAGACGGCTGCCAGCATGGAACAGCTCACTGCAACCGTGAAGCAAAACTCGGATAATGCTCGCCAGGGCAGCACCCTAGCGAGTGACGCGTCTACAACGGCAGCGCGTGGTGGGGAAGCCGTAGGTCAAGTAGTTGCGACAATGCACGGCATCGCAGAAAGCTCTAAAAAGATTAGTGACATCATTGGTGTGATCGACTCGATTGCCTTTCAGACCAATATTCTGGCACTTAATGCATCTGTTGAGGCTGCCCGTGCAGGGGAGCAGGGTAGAGGTTTTGCCGTTGTGGCGACAGAAGTGCGCAATCTTGCTAGCCGTAGCGCCGATGCAGCCAAGGAGATTAGAGCATTAATTGAAACATCAGCGGGTCAGGTTCAGCAGGGCTCTAACCTTGTGGAAGGGGCTGGCCGAACAATGGAAGATATAATGGCTTCCGTGAAGCGTGTTGCCGATATTATGGATGAAATCTCCGCTGCTTCCTCGGAGCAAAGTGATGGCATCGAGCAGGTCAATCAAGCCGTTTCGCAGATGGATGAGGTGACGCAGCAGAACGCAGCCCTAGTACAAGAAGCTGCTACAGCAGCCGCTTCACTCGAAGAGCAAGCAGCGCAACTTGAATCGGCTGTGGCTACCTTCAAATTGGTTGATGGTGAGAACCGTGTGTCTCTGCCCATTGGTAATTCTGTACCCAAGGCAGTAGTGCCTTCTATAAAACAGGCCCGGCCTGCAAGTGGGAGGACGCCCAGCTCCAAAGTAGCAGAAGTCGAGTGGGAAGAGTTTTGAATAGCGGCTTATTTCAGTAGCAGATTATTATCCAATCGTGATTTAAACCCGGCGAAAATGGCCGGGTTTTGCTTTCTAAAGAGTAGTCTTCCAGGTTAGCGCTTTCCCGATTACTCGCTTGAAATATCATCTGAAATAAACGGGCGTGTTTTGTCGTCAATTTTTTTATGAATGATCACTCCTAGCCGAATCAAGAACTTCCCCCATATTAACAACAGATAAGATTACAAGCTGCTGAAATTAATACGTTATCTGCTAAGTTAGTAGTACCAATATGGCGAGAGGATTACATCAATGACAGGGACTAATAAACCATCGATGGCAGCATTGTTGAGTGATAACCGGGTAAAGATGCTCTTGGTCATCGCGATGATTGCGTTGGTCTGGGCCGTTCTGGCGCATAACATTGCAGGGTCAAGACAAGACAGTATGGAAGCACTCGAAGCACGATTGGCCGAAACTGAGCGAGTGCATCAGCAGGTTCAGGCGCAGATGTCCGAGGTGGAAGCCGCAGAGCTAGACTTAGCGACGTTGCAGCAGCGAATGAGCAACCTGGAAGTGGAACAAGCCGAGGCGGAGGCCGCGCTTGCATCGACAAGAGCCGACATTGCCAATGCTAAAGAAGAGTTGACCGCTTTAAGAGGCGAGCATGAAACCCATGAAGAAGAAGTGGGCACCCTCAACGAGCAAATAGACGAAAAAGAGAGCACCCTTGAGGAGCTGAATGAGACCTACGCCGAGGTAGAAAAAGAGAAACAAGAGGCTGAAGCTGCCCGCGATGCTGCTCAGCAGGCCCAGCAGGAGGCAGAAGAGGCGCGCGCTCAAGCTGAAGCAGACCTGGAAGCGCTAAACACCGAGATTGAAGAGGCTAATAACCAACTTGTCGTGGTGGGTGAAGAGGTAAGTGAGTTAGAAGCAACGCGCGATGCGCTCAACATTGAAATTACCTCGCTCAGAGTAATGCGCGACGAAGCGCAAACGCCTTAACAAGCGTAAATTTGCAGTGCAATGATCTAGACGTATCTCCCTGCGATTAAAACGGGGAGGTCGTCAAAGCATCCCATTCCAGCAACGTCACTGCTCAAGCAGATGATGACCCAATCAATGGTTCTGCCTATGTTCGACGCTCTCCCCAACGCTCTAGTAAGCTGGGACTTACTTTCAGCAGTCGGGAGAATTGATCACCATGACGCACGCCACCATTCTGCAGCAGGGCACTATCCACTGTTTTCCCGCCGGGCTACGCGATGAGCGCGGCAAACTGGTAAATGCCGAGGTATCTGCCGTGCTTTACGACGGTCAGCGACTTATTTTAGCCAGTGATAAACCGGTGCCGGGGGATGAGCGTTCGGCGATGTTTGCCATGCCGATGACCGAGCAAGGGCCGGATGATCGTCAATTGGAGTACTTCACCACTCCGTTGATTAAACAGGCTGTTAAGTATGAAGATCTCTCTCTCACGGCGGATGGCCGCCACGTGCTGGCCACTACTGGCTTTGACCGTATCGACAACGAAAGTCATGAACTGAATGATTACAACCATCTGTTGATCTGGCCGCTGGGCCATCCTGAACAGGTGCAGGTAGTCGATCCCGACCCCCGGGATGGTGTGGAAGGCTCGCTAGAACTTCGCACCAAGCTGGATCAAGCAATTGGTTTCCCGTATTACAAAATTGAGGGGCTGGCCGCCATTCCCGGCGAACGCGGCGATGGCCTGCTACTGTTTGGTATTCGTGAGCAGGGCCAAGCCCATGATGATTTTAGCTATGTCAGCCGGATTGTCGGCGCGCATTACGAGATCAGCGAAAGTGGCAACCTGGTGTTTATCGATGAGATGCGCGAACACTACACCTTCGACCCCGGCAGTCACTCTGCGGTGCGTTATGACTGCGGCCTATCAAGCTTGGAGTATGACCCCTACCATGGCCGTCTTTACCTGCTCAATAGCTTTGAGGTAATAGAGGCTGGTGAAGAGCGTATTGGCGGGTACCTGTGGGAAGTGGGCTTGAGCGGTTTTCGGGAAGGGCGCGAGCCAACGCTGGTGACCACCCCCGCAGGCTTGCCGATGGAGTTTGAGCACAAAGCCGAAGGTCTTGCCGTATTGGATCATGATCGGCTGTTCGTTGCCTACGATAACGACCGGCACCTCGGGTTGGGTAGCGTTGATGAACGCGACGAGCGTCATGCCTGTGAAGCGCCTTACACTCTACTGCACGTTTCTTAATCCAGGCGACCCTCCGATGCATCGGCGATTTCTCTCATCTCTATTTCTCTTGGGGGTGCTGGCTTCTTTGGCCGGCTGCGGTGAAACTCCCACCGGGCGCTCCCAATTGGCTTTAGTGCCGAACTCATTAATGGCCGACATGGGGGAAGACGCCTTTAACCAGTTGCGTAATAGCCAGCCGGTCAGCCGTGATGCGCAGGCTAATCAGTTGGTGCAGTGTGTAGCTGAGAGGGTGGTGGCTGGCGCTGAGGCAAGCTACCCAGGCAGCGCTTTCCCGACGCGCTGGGAAGTGGTGGTGTTTGAGGATGCTTCCCCCAATGCGTTTGCGCTGCCGGGTGGGCGCATCGGTGTGAATAGTGGCCTTCTGCGGGTGGCTGAAACCCCTGCCCAGCTAGCGGCGGTGATTGGCCATGAGGTTGGCCATGTGCTGGCAGATCATGGCAATGAGCGGCTTACCCAACAGCTTGGCATTAAAGCCGTGTTCTTGGTGGTGGGTTTATTAGGGGAAGAGGAATTTGGCAACCAGCAGTTAATGGAGGCCTTGGGTATCGGCGCCCAGTTGGGTATTAGCCTGCCTTTCAGCCGCACCCATGAAGAGGAGGCGGATTTGATGGGCCTAGAGATTATGGCGCGTGCGGGGTTTGATCCGCATCAAAGCGTGGCTCTGTGGCGTAATATGGCTGCAGCCGGTGGCGCTCAGCCCCCTGAATTCCTCTCTACGCACCCCGCCCATGAATCTCGCATTCGGGCATTACAGCAAGGACTGGAAAAGGCCTCAGCTAGCTATCGCGCGGTTACGCCTGCGGAATGTTGAGGTGAGCGGTATCGCGTTGTTGATAAAATAAGAAAAAAGTTGCCACGTGACGTAGGGAGTGTGGGGCTGTGCCATTAGAGAAACAGCAGTATCGGGTGCATGGGTTAACCGGACAGTTTTGCGATGCTAGCCATGAGCAGATATATCGCCACTCTATCCAGGAAAACGTGAGGCGTGAATACAGCCTAACAGTGAGCGTTGCGGCCTGTGTTTTTGGCATGTTCGCGATTTCGGATTTTTACCTGCTGGGTCTGACAAAGGAGTTCTATCTGCTGCTTGCCATGCGAATAGTGGTGGTGAGTGTTTGTCTGATGGTGGCGTGCGTGGTACGGCGCTGGTGGAGAAACGATTACCGAGTCTGGCTGCACGCTTTGCCGCTTTGGGTATTTGCCACGGGCATTATCTTGATTGTCCCCCTACGACCCGAAAGCCTCCCTACTCAAATCACCGCGGTGGTGGTGGCTACCATGGCGTTTTATCTTCTGATTCCCAATCCGCTAACAGTCGTGACAGCTGCCAGCCTCTACTTAAATATTGGTTTTTTAGTGGCTGCGGTGCTGTTCGCAAGGCTTGCCCCGGTAGCGACGCTGCTGGTTGCTCTGTTGCTGATTATGGGCAACGTTGTAGGATTTTTCGCCCTGCTTCGTCTTGAATGCCTGCAGCGCAAGCAATATGCACTGCTTCAGGAAGAGCGAGAGCAGAACCACCAATTACACAAAGAAATCGCGCACCGAAAATCATTGGAGGAACAGTTGAGAGTGGTCGCTGAGCGGGATGCATTGACCAGCCTAAATAATCGAGGCCACTTTATAAAACTGGCTAAAGAATTGCTGCAGCACTCGCAGTCCTGCAAGGAGCCATTCTGCCTGTTTATGATCGATGTGGATCACTTCAAGGACATTAACGACATCTGGGGGCATAGCCATGGGGATTGGGTGCTGACCAGGATCGCCGAAGTTTGCGCAGAATCTCTTCGTCCAACGGATGTGATAGGGCGCTTTGGTGGCGAAGAGTTTGTCGTAGCACTGCCAGAGACCAGTTTAAACGATGCACAGCCAGTCGCAGAGCGTTTGAAAAAGAGGGTGGCTGAGCTTTCGTTAACAGAAGAGATAGGCAAACTCCGCCCAAGCGTCACCGTGGGCGTGGCGTCCACAAATTCAGATGATACAGACCTGGAGACGTTGATTAAACGAGCGGATGAGATGCTTTATGTTGTCAAGCGTCGGGGCAGAAACCAAGTCGTCGTTTGTCTCAATGAAATTGAAGAGGAGTAATGCGAAAGAGCCGGAGTGGTTATTTCAGTACTTGATGGAACCACTGTTCCCTGAACACTCTGCTAATGCGTGCTGTCGAACGTAAGCTAAGTTTCGCTAGTGGGTACCCTCTGCTATGCCTTCCACGCTATTTCTCCTAATCGCCGACATTATTCTCATTCTCCACGTGCTGTTTGTGGCCTTCGTAGTGTTAGGCCTGGCCGCAATTTACGCAGGCTATTTCTTAAACTGGCGGTGGGTTCGCAATAGAACCTTTCGTATCGTGCATCTGTGCGCCATTGGCTATGTGGTGGTTCAGGCCTGGGCCGGTATGGTTTGTCCATTAACTACCTGGGAAATGGCGCTGAGGGCTGAGGCGGGCGCCGCTACCTATTCGGGCTCGTTTATTCAGTACTGGCTGCACAGCCTGCTCTATTTCAGTTTGCCGGAGTGGGTGTTTGTGGTGGGTTACACGCTATTTGGTAGTTTGGTGTTGGCCAGTTGGTTTGTGGTGAAGCCTCGTCAGCACTCTCCCTAGAAGATTGGCGTGTACTAAACTTAGCGTATCACACTGTGCTTGGGAGCGAACCCATGCGGCACCTATACCTAATGCGGCACGCCAAGGCTAAACAGCCCAGTGGCGACATGACCGACCACCAACGGCCGTTGCGAAAGGGTGGTAAACGTCAGGCAGCGGCTATGGCGCATGTGCTTCAGCACTGGCAAGCGTTAGAAGGGGGGATTTACGTCAGTACAGCGGCTCGCACGCGGGAAACCTTCGATGAGATCGCAGGCCAACTGCCTGATCATGCCCTGTTCAACCAGGTTCACTTTGATGAAGACCTTTATACATTCGATGGTGACGGGCTGCAGGCCTGGGTCGAATCGTTGCCAAACGAAGCCGAAAGAGTCCTGGTGATTGGGCATAACCCGGCGCTGTATGACCTGGCTCGTTGGCTCGACCAGACAGCGCCGCATTCGCTGCCCACCGGGAGCGTTCTGCATTTCACGCTGTCCGCTTCTTGGAAAAGCGCGGGGCATAACGGAGCCAAACTGGCAGGGTGCCTGACCCCGGAAACGGCCAGCTATCCTCTTTTTCAGCGCCTTGCTCCCCAACCACCCAAACGCAATAACGACACCGCCAGCCGTATTCGTGACATGCTGGAGCACCAGTATCAGATGATCCGTGCCTTGGAAGCTGGTGTTATCGCAGGTGTTGATCCTGAGTTCCTGCACCAGTACCGGGTCAATCTGCGTCGTAGCCGGGCAGTGGGTGAATCCGTGCGCGCCATTACCCGAGTGCCTGGCCTGAAAAAGATGCTTAAGCGGCTCAAGCAACGTGCCCAGGCTACCAGTGACCTGCGTGATATTGATGTGTTTCTGGAGGATATAGCCAAGACGCCCCCGCCGCTCACTCCTGGTAGTCGCCAGGGATTGATACAGTGGCTGCAGGATTGCCAGCGGGAACGCCACCAGGCGCTGTGCCAGCAGTTAAGTGCACCAGCGTATGCTGAGGAGATGGAGGCATGGCAGCACTTTATCGCTTCCGATGACGTTGGTAAGGCACTTTCGAAACTTACGCCAAAGCGTATCCGTACGGTACTGAATGAGCGTATCGCACGCCACGATGAAGACCTGGCGGCACTCTCGCTGGATACCCATGACACCGGGTTCCATGAACTGCGGAAGGGCGTGAAGCGGATTCGTTACCTGGCTGATCTGAATCCAGAGACCCCTGAGCCGTTTCTATCTCAATTGAAGCACCGCCAGCGCCTGCTCGGGGAGTATCAAGACCTGTGTTCCCGTCAGGCCTGGCTGGATGCCTTTGGCGCAAGCCCCGATAACGACCCGCAGCAACAGCAGGAGTGTGTTCAGTGGCGCGATTCGTTAGAGAAGCCGAAGCTTGTGCTGCGCAAAGAAGTATTGGCGTTGGAACCTATGACCAACGTGTCCCCGTAACAACGTAATCAGGTAGCCTTGCCGCCAATCGTTACGAGATATATGATTCGTATATGATTCATATTCATTTCATATATTGGGTGGTGTGATGGGTATCGTTAAGATCAATGATCAGTTGCATGAAGACATTCGCAAAGCCAGCTCGGTGATGGTGCGCTCAATCAATGCCCAGGCAGAGTACTGGATAAAGGTGGGCATGCTGGCTGAGGCCAATCCGGGCATGACCTTCTCTGACATCATGCGTGAGCAAATGAAGAAAGCCGACGTTGAAGTAAGGAAGGTGGTCGGTGAGTGAGCTGACGCTAAAAAGCGAGGAGGAGTTGCGTTTGATGCGGGAAGCCGGACGGCTACTCGGATTGGTGTTCAGTCATCTCGACCAACGGATAGCGCCCGGCGTATCCACCATGGCTATTAACGATTGGGCTGAGCGTTATATCGTCGATCAATTGCAGGCTCGCCCGGCCAGTAAGGGGCAATACGATTACCAGTACGTATTGAATGCCTCAGTCAACCACGTGGTGTGCCATGGCATTCCATCCGACAAGCAAATACTCAAACCAGGCGATATCGTCAATGTCGACATTACCCTGGAGAAAAACGGCTTTATTGCTGACTCCAGCAAGATGTATCTGATCGGTGATGTGACTCCCTATGCCAAGCGCCTGGTCGATAAAACCTACGAGGCCATGTGGCTAGGAATACAAGCGGTTAAGCCCGGTGCCACGTTGGGTGATGTAGGCTACGCAATTCAGCAATATGCCGAAAAGTACGGCTACTCTGTTGTACGTGAGTATTGCGGCCATGGAATTGGTCGGGAAATGCATGAAGAGCCTCAGGTGCTGCATTACGGGAAGAGAGGCAGAGGCTTAGTGTTAAAAGAAGGGATGGTATTTACCATTGAGCCGATGATTAATCAGGGCAAGGCCAAAATAAAAACCAAGCGGGATGGCTGGACGGTGGTGACCAGTGACAAGAAATTGTCTGCCCAGTGGGAGCATACAGTGGCAGTCACATCCTCTGGTGTCGAAGTGCTAACACTCCGCGATGACGAGTGCCTCCCTATTGAGATTAACCAATAACGACCATGTCTCATCCTCCTTCATTTAAGCGCCCTGTATGTTTAAGGATCGTAGCCTGAAATCGATCTGGCGAAGCACATCAGGTGCGTTAAGCTGAAATGGTGGGTGCTACATAGATAGGCATGCTTTCCCTTGCATGGTGTCTGTGATTCACCTATTCCATATCGCTTAACAGCTAAATGAAAAGGATGTCTACGATGGCGAAAAAACCGACAGGTAAAGGCAATACGCCAGCGGGTGAGTCACTCGCCACTGTTTCATGCGGCACCGAAAAACTGTTATTGGCAGCCCTCGAGCGGGGCGGTAGCTGTCTTGAAACCGGGCGCTTTTTGATCAGTTACCGTGAGGGGCGGGTAGAAGAGGGCATTAAGTCGCTAAAAGCCCAGAAATTTCGCATCGCTGATGCGCGGGATTTCACCGATCAAGCCGTTAGCCTGGAAGATGCCGGAGATGCTGAGGCAATGGTATTTCCGGAGATTGGAGTAGCGCTGGTAGGCGGCGATGCCCTACAGCAGCATGGCATGAGTGCGCTGGGTAAAGTAGCCGCGGATAGTCCCATCGAAATTATTGAGCCAGAGTATTTCGCCTTTTCTGAAAATTCTGAATATCTACGGGGTTTTTTGCGTGCAGCCAGCACCATCGCTCGTGATCTTGGCGTTGAGCTGGATTTGGAAGAAGGCGAAGAGAACCTTGAAGAGGACGCCCTTCGGCCAACTTGGGGGCTAAAACGCTGTAAGGTGCCGCAAAGTAGATGGAGTGGCGCGGGTATAAAAGTCGCCGTGCTGGATACCGGGATGGATCTTGGCCACCCGGATTTCGAGGGTAGGGAGTTCGTTACCCGCTCATTCGTTGGGGAGCCGGTGCAGGATATCAACGGGCACGGTACTCACTGTATCGGCACGGCCTGTGGCCCCCAGGCTCCCGGTGAAAACACACAGCGTTACGGGATCGCGTATGAGGCGCAGGTCTTCGTCGGCAAGGTACTGACCAACTCGGGCAGCAGTACCGGGGCGGGCGTGCTCGCTGGCCTGAACTGGGCCATCGCCAACCGTTGTGAAGTGATCTCAATGTCGCTTGGCAGCCAGAGCCCTGTGCAGGCCGCTTACACCCATGCAGGCGAGGCGGCACTGCGTAATGGGTGCCTTGTTATCGCTGCGGCGGGCAATTCAGCAACCAATACAGGGGCGCCTGCTAACTCGCCTACTGTGATGTCGGTGGCATCTCTAGACCCGAACCTGAAGCCCTCTAGCTTTTCCAATCATGGCAAGATTGAGATTGCCGCGCCTGGGCGCGATATTTTCTCCTCATGGCCCCGGCCCACCCGCCATAAAACGATCAGTGGCACCAGCATGGCGGCGCCACACGTGGCAGGCTGCGCCGCACTTTGGGCGCAATCAGATGCCTCATTGCGGGGAAGGAAACTCTGGGAGCAACTGGTGGCTTCGGTGCAGGAACTGCCGTTGCCTGAATCCGGCGTGGGAGCAGGGTTGGTGCAAGCTCCCTGATGTTAGACGACGTGCGCTGGGCTAGCGCTGCTTTCACGCCGCCCAGTGCACTTGCTACGGAGATATGCCAGATGCCAACGGTAGCGCTATGGTTGATCACTATTTCCAGCGATCAACCGATAAATGAAATGGCCACGCGCCTCAGCGCTGAGGGGTTAACCATCCAGGAGGTGCTGGAGGAGATCGGCTGTATTACCGGCTCGGCAGACGATGCCACGGCGGAACGGCTGAAAAAGGTCAAAGGCGTAGTGGATATAGCGCCTGATATGCAGATCGATATGGGGCCGCCGGGCTCTGAGGAGACTTGGTAAGTTCAGTCAATATTTCACTGGGCTTGATGAGCAGTATGGTTTTAGTGGAGACGTAACATGACTACCCCCGCAAAGAATACTGTTTGCCTTTGGTGCGATGGTAACGCAGAAGAGGCAGCGCTTTTTTACGCTGACACCTTTCCTGATTCGTTTGTCAGGGCGGTTCATCACGCGCCGGGGGACTTTCCTTCGGGTAAGCAGGGGGATGTATTGACCGTCGAGTTTACCGTGATGGGCATTCCGTGCCTTGGCCTCAACGGCGGGCCTGGGGTTACGCATAATGAGTCGTTCTCTTTTCAGGTCTCAACGAATGACCAAGCCGAAACGGATCGCTATTGGAATGCCATTGTTACCAATGGTGGCGAGGAAAGTGTCTGTGGCTGGTGCAAGGATAAATGGGGAATATCGTGGCAGATAACGCCTGCTGTGCTGATTAACGCCGTTACCAACCCTGACCCTGCCGTCGCAAAGCGCGCATTCGACGCAATGATGCAGATGAGAAAAATCAACATTGCTGAGATCGAAGCAGCAATTCAAGGTTAAGACATTGAGTAAGCTAGACGGTCATCATCCGCTTGGTGCTGGCCAGGGGGATTTACTACAGCTAATTACCTCTTCAAGTTTTATAACGCCTCTAACACATCAAAGTGATCGCAGTTAGCTATATCCACTAACTCGACTTGGATATGGCTAGTCTTTAACGCTGCAACGAAATCGTGCGCTTGTTGGCGAAAAGTGGGAGGATCATTTTCAGCGATCACCACGTGGCATGAGGGTAGTTTGCTCGAATCGGAAAATATAGGGCTTAACGCAAACGCTTGGGTTGGGTTGAGCTCCAGCGCTTCGTTAACGTAGGTATCCACCAATGGCGTTAGGTCATAAACGCCGCTAACCAGTATCAACTTATCGATAGGTATGTCACCCCTGGCGGCGACCCAGTAAGCCAGCTGTGCACCGGCGCTATGACCGCCTAATACAATAGACCACACGCCACCATTATCTGCGAGCGCATTGCATGCCGCCGTAACTCCCTCAATGCATTGGCTCACCATGGTGTTAATGGAATTTTTCGGTGCCAAGCCGTAACCCAGGGAAGCGAAGGCCATTCCACGGGCCAGGTAGCGTTCAGCCAGAAAGTCCGTTGCGGTGTTGTCCAGCGCCTGCCAGTAGCCGCCGTGAATAAATAGCATCAGCGGCCAGGGCCCCACGGTATTTGCAGGGATAAACAGGTTGAGACGCGCCGCCGGATCTTCACCGTAGCGCAGGGTAATCGGCTGGTGGCGTGCCTCCAGGTCGATACCTAAAGCTGCCTGGCGCCTTAAAGTGGCTTCATAATCCCGAGCGAAATGGCTCGGCGAGTAGGCGAGGTTCAGGGGAATTTCAGTCATCACGTACCTCTATTAGGTAACGGCCCCACGCACATGAAACTGCGGATCCTGGTACTCACCGCTTTCCATTACCTCACGGAAGTGCTGGGCAGCCTGCCAAACATCTTCAAAACTGAGATAGAGCGGGGTAAAACCAAAACGCATTAGGCCGGGTTCCCGGTAGTCGCCGATCACACCGCGGGCAATCAAGGCTTGAACGATAGCGTAGCCGTTTTGACTATCCACCAGTGATACCTGGCTGCCGCGCTGACTGGCTGATGGGGTTATATCGTCAATATTATAAGTGGTAAAAATATCGCTTAAACACTCTCGAAACAGGTCGCTCATGGCCAGACTTTTTGCTCTCAGTGCATGCATGTCCACCCCGCGCCATAGGGCGAGTGAGGCTTCCAGAGCGGCGTAGGCAAGTGCCGAATGGGTGCCAGTGCGAAAGCGGGAAATATCCCCCGCTGGGGTGTAATCCGCTTCAAAAGCGAAGGGCGATGCATGGCCGTGCCAGCCGGAAAGCGGCTGCCAACCTTTGTCTTGATGATCGCTATGCACGTATAAAAAAGCTGGCGCGCCAGGTCCGCCGTTAAGGTACTTGTACGTACAGCCTACGGCGTAGCGAGCGCCGCAACCGTTTAGATCAATGGGCAGTGCGCCTGCGGAATGGGCCAAATCCCAAATGACTTCCGCACCGTGGTCATGCACCAGTTTCGAGGTGGTGGCCATATCGCGTAATTTGCCAGTACGGTAGTTAACTTGGCTCAGTACCACCACGGCTACACCGTCGAGGTGTTCGGCCAAGTTGCCTCCTTCGGGCAGGAAGCGGTGCTCGGCGCCGCTCACCCGGCAATAGCCTTGGGCGATGTAGCCATCGGTCGGAAAGTTGCCGCCTTCGCTAAGAACCGTCTGGCGACCCTCCTTGCTTTGGCCCAGAATATACCCCAGCAGCTTGAAGATATTTAGCGTGATATTGTCGGTAACGCTCACCTCACCGCGTTGCGCACCAATCACCGGGGCTAGTAGATTGCCCAGGCGTTCCGGGGCATCGAACCAGCCCTGATTCCAGCCTTTGATCAGTTGGTCGCGCCATTGATCCAGAGTCTCATCGACCGCCTGTTTGGCGGCCTTCGGTTGAGCGCCCAGTGAGTTCCCATCAAGATAAAGCACGCCTTCGGGCAGGGCGAAATGGCTTTTAAAGTCTGCCAATGGGTCTTGGCGGTCACGCTCACGAACACTATCCAGGCTTACAGTCATATGGCTGCTCCGAAAAATTGTATGTCGCTGTTTTGAATATCAAGACGGTAGTTAAGCTGGATGCGCAGCAGCGCACTAAGTGCTTATATCGTCGTCCGAACACTCCACAGTTCCGGGAAGAACTGAAGATCCAGCGCTTTGACCAGATAATTCACCCCAGCCGTTCCCCCTGTGCCGCGTCTATAACCAATGATACGTTCGACTGTTTTCATGTGGCTGAATCGCCAGCGCTGAAAGTTGAATTCGACATCCACTAGTTTTTCAGCAAGCTCGTATAGATCCCAGTGCTGTTCGCTGTTGCGGTAGATTTCCGTCCAGACCGCTTCCACCTCGCTACTGGCGGTGTAGGGGATGCTCCAATCGCGTTGAGTTTTGCTTTCCGGAATGTTGAAACCGCGTTTAGCAAGCAGCTGCAGCACGATATCGTAAAGACTGGGCGAGTGGAGGGATTCCTGAAGTTTTTGGTAGTGTTTGGGTTTTGATCGGTGAGCTTCGATTAGCTTGGCGTTCTTGTTACCCAACAGGAATTCCATTTCCCGATATTGATAGGACTGAAACCCAGAGCTCTGGCCAAGGCTGTCTCGGAAGCTGGCATAGTCGGCGGGGGTCATGGTGACCAGCACTTCCCAGGCCTTGATAAGCTGTTCCTGAATTCTGGAAACCCGCGATAGCATTTTGAAAGCAGGGCGCAGGTTATCTTCTTGAATATGCGCTGCGGCGCCATGAGCTTCGTGAAGGCACAGTTTGATCCATAGCTCGGATACTTGATGGATAACGATGAAGAGTAATTCATCGTGTTCATCAGAAGCCGGATTCTGGCAAGCAAGCAAGGGTTCCAGATCCAGGTACTGGCCGTAGCTAATATCCTGATCCCAATGGATGGCTTCATTATCGACGCTGTTTTCTTCAGGAGTCGTCATTTTATTCTGCCTTTGCCGCTGTGTTATGAGTGTTTTTTTTCGTTTTCACATGTTAGTTCTTTAGGCTCACCTAGACCCCAGAATATATCAGCGGCAAGCTTTAGCTGAACAAAGCCCAGTGATCTTTGCAGCAACATGAGCATGTCGTGGCTTATACAAGGGCCTTCAGAGGCCTATAAAAGATCGAAATTAAGTTCTTCTTTATAGGTTTTGCTGGTTTCTTTCAACCCTGTGCAGTCTATTTCCCCACGCAACTCAAAGAGGATCTTGAGGTTTTGTCCTAGTTATGCTTAGTAATGTTGGTCGCTTTGCCTTACAATTACAGCAACGAATAATCTAGACGATGAAAAATTAACTCAAGGAAAAACTCATGCAGGTATCGCGAAAGTTTGAGGATTACCTGATTAAGCGGCCAAAGCCTAAAGGCATAGATGTACTGTGTGGTCTTAAGCACTTTGCAATTGTTACTTACGCTGTGCCGGCCAGCCGATTCGAGGGACTTTTCCCCGAGAGGTTTGTGTTAGACGCTGTTGAGATTGATGGTCAGGCAATGGGGCTTATTTCGGTGGTTCCTTTTATCGATGTGGATTTCACTTCTGCCATATTCCCTTTCCCAAAATTTACTATGGGGCAAACCAACTACCGTATCTATATCATCGACAAGCATACAGGGGAGCGATGTGTATGGTTTTTGGGAACCACTTTGGACTCATGGACGCTGATTGTTCCCAGATATCTTTGGAATTTACCCTGGCATGCAGGCAAAGTCTCTTTCGATTGCAAATATGATGAGACAACCGGTCTGTATAGTCATTATCGTATGAAAACGGCGTCTAAGTGGGCGGAAGCTTCTGTTGAGCTTGCCCAATCACCTGAATCAGATTTTAACTTTCCTGGGTTTCCCGATACTGAATCGGCATTGGTTTACCTTACCCATCCGCTTGCGGGTTTTTACTATCGGCGCGACGGAAAACTAGGCAGCTATCGTGTCTGGCATAAAGAGCTGGCGGTGAAGCCTGCTACGTTAAAGTCCGCTCGTTTTAAATTGTTATCTGACCTGGGTATTGTTCATACAGCGGAGCAAAGCTCTCCGTACAGCGTATTAATTGAGCCTATCAACGAGTTCACCATCTATTTGCCGCCTGCCGTGATCCGTTAATTTGCTCTATGGAATGAACCGAAGAGGAGTGTCTCAGTTGGTAATTATTCCTAATTGACGCGTCACCTGGTTTTTATTAACCTTTATCTAATGGACTGTTTCACCTGTATAAAGCTGTTCTGATTACCGTTTGCTACGTCAACCTCAGTATCTCCAAGGAGTGGAAGTGAAAACACTTTTCTTTGTAAAGCTAACGTCGCTAGTGGTTGGTATTGCTTTGCTCGTCGTTTCTGTATTTCTATTGCTGAATACAAAAGATTTTCTCTCAGAGGCAGTGCTCACTCAAGGTACGGTACTTGAGCTGGTTGAGTCTCGCTCAAGCGACTCGATTACTTATCGCCCTGTGGTTCAATTCACAAATGAAAGCGGTCAGTTGGTGAATTTTACATCATCGACAAGTAGCAATCCGCCCAGCTACTCCCCAGGTCAACAGGTGGAGGTTTTATACCAGCCCGGCGAGCGAAATAGTCCCCAAATTAATAGCTTTTTCTCACTATGGGGAGCAGAGGCGATTCTTGCCGGTATCGGCATCGTGTTCTTGCTGGCAGGCGTCATTCTTATGTTCGTGCCTGAGTTTAGGCGTCGCAAAGGCGAATCTTTAAAGCAAAATGGTGTGCCTATCGATACCCACTATCAGGGGGTAGAGTTAAATACACGCTTCTCAGTGAATGGCAGGCACCCATTCCAGGTGATCACCCAATGGCAGAATCCTGCCACCTCGGAAGTGCATGTGTTTAAAAGCCATAATATCTGGTTTGATCCATCGAGTTACATTCATACTGATACGATCACCGTGTTTTATGAGAAAGGTGATCTTCAACAATACTATGTCGACATTTCCTTTCTCCCTAAGCTTGCAACGTGATGTATGAACGTACGATATTGAGTTTGTTGGCTACTTTTTTCACGGGCTAGGCGCTCATTGTCTAGCTTTTCATAGACCGGCTTTTTACTGACGAATAGCTACTAAAAGGAAGCACTATGCTGCTTACGCTTATCATCATCGTGGCGATCATCGCCGTTATTGCCTTTTATGTCATCGGTGTCTACAACCGACTTGTGTCGTTGAAAAATCGCTTTGAGAACGCCTTTGCCCAAATCGAAGTACAACTTAAACGGCGGCATGACCTGATTCCTAACCTCGTTGAAACTGCCAAGGGGTATCTGAGCCATGAGCAGGAGACCCTGCAGTCGGTTATTGAGGCGCGTAATAGCGCGGCCGCGGGGCTAAAAGCGGCCGCGGCAAACCCGGGCAGTGCCAGAGCGATGGCAGACCTGGGTGGTGCAGAGGGGGCGCTGACCCAGGCGATGGGGCGGCTTAACGTGGTCATGGAAGCCTACCCGGATTTAAAAGCCTCAGAAAATATGCAGCAATTGTCAGAAGAGCTAACCAGTACTGAAAACAAGGTGGCCTTTGCGCGGCAGTCATTTAATGATGCGGTGATGCACTACAACACTTATCGGCAGAGCTTCCCGCCAGTAGCAGTGGCTGGCATGTTCGGTCATGGGCAAGATGCCTCGTTGTTAGAGTTTGAAGACAGCGCGCAGATTCAAGAGGCGCCGAAGGTCTCGTTCTAAGCTCAGGGAAAACGCGACATGGATTTTTTTACCGCGCAGGATAATGCTCGTCGTAAAACAGGGCGTCTGGTTATTTTGATGGTACTGGCAGTACTCGCCCTGATTACGGTTACCACGCTGGCCATTGCCATCGCCCTTCATCTCATGGGGAACCAGTCCGCGACCCAAACCAATCTTTCTACTCAGGGGATGTGGTCGGCTCTCTCGATTGAGCTTGTCATTGGCGTTGCTATCGCTGTGCTGGCCGTCGTGGTGCTGGGCGGTTTATTCAAACGCAGTCAACTAAAGCGTGGTGGCCGGGTAGTGGCCGAAGCCCTGGGTGGACGCGAGATCAATCTTAATACCCGCGATGCTGACGAACGGCGCATACTCAATGTGGTTGAAGAGATGGCGATTGCCTCTGGAACGCCAGTGCCCTCGGTTTATGTGCTGGAGGAGGAGAGTATCAATGCTTTCGCCGCTGGTTATCAAACCAATGATGCCGTGATCGGGATTACCCGTGGCACGATTCGTCACCTGACGCGGGATGAGCTGCAGGGCGTTGTAGCTCATGAGTTTAGCCATATTCTGCATGGTGACATGCGGTTGAATATGCGCCTGATCAGCATCCTCCATGGCATCCTCATCATTGGCTTATTGGGCGGGACAGTGCTGCGCAGTATGCGCTTTCGACGGGTGGGCGGTGGAAAACGCGACAACTCAGGTGCTGTCGTTTTGGCGCTGGGGGCGGTGTTAATGCTGATCGGCTACGCGGGTACCTTTTTTGGCAATTTGATCAAATCGGCGGTCAGTCGGCAGCGTGAATACCTGGCGGATGCCTCTGCGGTGCAATTTACCCGCAACCCTCAGGGGATTGGTAACGCACTGGTTAAAATCGGCTCGCATACCCAGGGCTCTTACCTGCAAGCCACACAGGCGGCGGAATTCAGTCATCTGTTCTTCGGTCAAGGCGTGCGGCAGGGGTTTAGCCAAATGATGGCCACCCATCCGCCACTTAAAGATCGTATCAATCGGGTAATGCCGGACTGGAATGGCCGCTTCGAAGCCACTTTGCCCACCCCGCAAGCCGAGAGTGACGCACCAGAACCAGAATACAACGATGAGCAGTCAGGCGCGGATCCCACGCTTGGGCGAGGAACCGGATCGGCAGCAATGGCGGCTGTGTTAACCGGAGCCTCTGCACAAGCGGCCATTAACACCATGGGCCAGCCTGGTCAGCGCCACCTTGCCCAAGCTAGAGCAACGCTGGAGGCGCTGCCTGAGCGGATTAAAACTGCCGCCCATGAGCCCTATGCCGCTCGTGCTTTGGTCTATTCGCTGCTGCTCAGCCAGGATAAGACAATGCGTCATCATCAGCTCAAGGCGTTGCATCAAGTTGCACTGCCAGATGTTTACCGAGCGCTGATGGAGTATGGCCCGGAAATGCTGAGGCTGGATGTAACGTTACGCTTGCCACTGATTGATTTGGTGCTGCCGGCGTTACGCTCGCTCTCGATGGAGCAGGCCCAGCACTTTCGCCTCTGTATGGAACGGCTGATCGAGGCGGATGGTCATGTCAGCTTGTTTGAGTGGACTCTATATCAGCTATTACTGAGTAACTTAGGCCAGCAAGGCAACGGGCCTGCTAATCTTAAGTTGAACGATCTGCAGCGGGAGTGTCAGCTGCTACTGACGGTGCTGGCCACCGCGGGTCAAGATGACCCCGTTGAGATAAGCGCTGCGCTTAACGCCGCTGAAAGGGAGCTGCCGTTCTCATTAACAACCACTGACGATATAAAAGATATGCGAGCGCTCAGCTTGGCTGTTGAGCGTTTGCGGCGCTTAAAGCCTCTGCATAAGCCTGCCTTGTTGCAAGCGATGGCGCGCTGTATTGAGCATAGCGGACGCATTTTGCCTGCCGAAGCCGAACTGTTCCGTGCCATGGCCGATATTCTCGTTTGCCCAATGCCACCACTGTTATCAGATGAGGCATAGGCAACAATTTGCGCTACAGGGGAACCTCATCAATGGATGAAACGGAATCTTTAAGTCGAGCCATTCATGAGGAGGTTGCGCTATTTCCTTATGATCCGACTTGGCCAATGCTATTTGAGAAGGAGCGAGACAGGCTTCTAGGATTATTTCCAAGTGAATTTCTCGCCATTGAGCACATCGGAAGTACCGCTGTTTACGGTCTCTCGGCCAAGCCAATCATCGATATCCTGGCAGGCGTCGCGTCAATGCATCAGGCTGATGGCTTACTGGAGCCGTTATGCCGTGCCAAATATGCGACATCATTAGAGTACAACGCCTCATTAGTGGGAAGGCGCTGGCTGATGCGGTTTGCCAATGGACGCAGGACGCACCATCTGCATGTTATGGTGTATGGCGGCGAAGAGTGGAACCGTCGCCTTGCGTTTCGCAATCGCCTTCGCGACAGCACTGAGCTAGCGCAGCAGTACGAGAGGAGTAAGCGGCAGTGGGCAGCAGCGTTTAAAACAGATCGAGAGGCCTATACGGCTGCAAAAGGGGATTTTATTCATGAAGCATTGAATAGGGCCCCTCAATCTAGTCAATAAGGTAAATGCTGGTTGTTCACATATCGTTAGGCTGGCACTGGTATCGGTGCTACCCCAACCGCCGTTTGCAACTCATCTACCAACGCCTCAATTTTGTGCAGCGCATTCGCAATAGAGGCTGCCAGCACCTCTCCACCTACTTCCTGACCTTCTATAGCAACGTAGTGGATATGGGTAATCCCCATAAACTGAAGTGCTGTGGCCAGGTGTGGTTCCAGATGGTTCAAGTGGGCCATTTCTTCACCTGGTGCCATATTCACGCCGCCTCTAGCGGTGAGCACAACCGCATGCCTCTCTCGGTCTGTGAGTTTGGGTACGTAAGGGTCTATCGGATTGGAGTCGTCGAACTCCACCGTTCTGCCTGCTCGCACCACTTGATCAATCCATGCTTTAAGGGTGGCTGGCATGCCAAAGTTATATAGCGGCGTGCCGATCACCACAATATCAGCGTCAATTAACTCATCAACCAATTGATCACTTTCTGCTAACGCCTTCTTCATCCAGGGTTCAAGCCGCTCTTCGGGGGTGAAGGCAGACGCAATCCAGTCGTGATTAATAATCGACGGCGGGTTTTGACCTATATCGCGATAGGTAACCGTGTCTTGAGGTCGTCCTGATTGCCACTGGCTGACAAACTGATAGGTCAGATGGCGGCTGTGTGAACCGTGATTATCTGTTCCCGCAATACCGGGCCGGGCACTAGCGTCTATGTGCAGAATATGTGTCATGTTAGCCTCCTAATCTGAGATGATCTCATCTATGATTAACAACAGGCTTAGCTTAGGCCGAGCCTTTCAGCCTAAACAAACGATCTTTTCTTGCAGCTATAGATGAGTAGATCTCATTCATGACCCAGCGCCGATTACCCTCTCTTTCGTCGCTTCGCGCTTTTGAAGCGGCTGCCCGGCATGAGAGCGCCAAGCAGGCTGCGCAGGAGCTGTCGGTGACTGCCACGGCCATCAGCCACCAAGTACGCGGACTCGAAGAGGCGCTGGGCGTTTCGCTGTTTTTGCGTAAGCCGCGTCAACTGGAGCTGACCCCTCAAGGCCGTGAGCTACAGCAGGTGTTGGAAACTGCCTTTGATAGCATCAGCAGTGTCGTCGAGCGGCTGAGCGCTATACCTGTTCGCCAAACCGTCACGCTTTCTACCACGCCAGCTGTTGCGGTGCGCTGGTTGCTGCCCTGGGTGTGTATGCTGCGCGATTCCCATCCAGATATTGACCTGCGTATTCATGCTTCCCATGAGCCGGTTCCGCTGGATGGGGTAACGGCAGACATCGCTATTCGTTATGGCGATGGCCGCTGGCCGGGGTTGGTCGCAGAAAAGCTGTTTGATAACACCTTTATCCCGACCTGTAGCCCACACCTTGGCCTACACGAGGTAGCCCAGCTACCTTTGCACCCATTGATTCACTTCAGCAGTCAGGGGGCCATATCATCACCACTGGATTGGGCGGCATGGCAGAAAGAGGCAAAAGTGCCGGGACTGGACGTGAGTGCCGGGCTGGTATTTTCTGATGAGACCCATGCTATTTCTGCCGCCGTAGGTGAGCAGGGGGTCGCGCTGATGAGTCGTCAGTTGATTATGGATGAGCTGGAGGAGGGGCGCTTGGTGCAACCTTTCGGCCCGGAATTTGAAGGTAAGCCGTTCTTTCTGGTCTACCCCGAAAGCCGACGGCATGACCCGACGATACAGGCTATTCGGGATTGGGTGTTGGCGGTACCGGGAGGACTGTGTACGTTGATGAATTGACAACTGTAGACTTTTATACCGTTATCTTGCGGGGCTTGATAACAAGCTACTCTCCTGCTGAGTTGGTTAACAGGGTGCGCTGTTGGATACCCTTTAAATCTCCGCGGTTGTTCACTATTTAGGCGCCGTTACTCTGGCAGTCAAGGAACGAAACGATGGAAGTAGTTATTAATACTGTCATATCCGAGTTTTCGGATTTTAATGATCTGAGTGAATTCATCATCGTGGTGATTCGGTTGCTGCTGGCAGCTGTTCTGGGTGGTCTATTGGGTCTCGAGCGAGAGCAGAGAGGCAAAGCCGCTGGAATACGCACCCATATGCTGGTCTGTATGGGGGCGGCTTTGTTTATATTTATACCTCAGCAAACAGGTATCTCTGACGCGGAAATGAGCCGGGTCATCCAAGGCGTTATTGCTGGCATCGGTTTTCTTTGTGCTGGCACCATCATCACCCGAAAAGATGAAAAAGGTACGTCAGGGCTTACCACGGCGGCAGGGGTTTGGTTGACGGCGGCAATTGGCATAGCCGTAGGCCTAGGACGCGAGCAGACGGCGGTTTTGTGTACGCTGCTGGCCTGGATGGTGCTTTATGTGGTGCCTTTCTTTTCCGATTCAGTCAGCAAGAAAAAAGCTTCCCGCTCAGAGCATGATGAAGATAGTTCCGATGTTTGATAGCGCTATAGGAGTGTTGTTGTTTATTGATAGCGACTCACTCGGATTAAAAATCACTCTTTGCGATATAGCACCATACCGGCGTGATACAGCACGCCATCTATAAACTCGCCATCTGCAGTAAAGCCGGTGTCGTCCCAGTATTCGATATAGTTACCCGTCACCTGGTAGCGCCCTTGGTAAGCGCTTTCACGCTCCCCGCGGGCCTCGTCGTACCGATTATTGGCTAAAAGTTGATGACGAATGCGGCCATCTTTAGTGACCCACATTCCAACATACGGGTGGTCTGTCATGGGGGCATTTCCTTCGTTCGGTGTGGTTTGAGCAGAGCTGGCCGCTGGAAAAATAGTGATAATGCCAGCGACCACCAGTGCTCGTGTCCAATAAATGGGAGGTTTGGTTTCTTGCATGTGAAAGCTCCTGTGCTCAAGTGCACACCCGAATAGCTCGGGCGTGACGCATGAGGTGTTATTGGCTGGCGGTAGGTCGCACCACGATATCGCTGGTATCGACGTCATCGGGCTGGTTGATGGCATGGGCTATGGCGGAAGCGATCGCCTCGGGCTTGAGGGCAATCTGGCGGAAAACGTCGATCGCTTTTGCGGTTTCAGCGTCGGTGATGGTGTGGGCCAGTTCCGATTCCACCACACCTGGGTAGACACAGGTCACACGGATATTGTCGGTTTCCTGACGTAGCCCATCGGAAATAGCGCGAACCGCATATTTGGTGGCGCAGTAAACAGCGGCGGTGGGCATAACGGTGAGGCCGCCGATGGAAGAAATATTGATCACCTGACCGCTCTGCTGGGCCTGCATCGTCGGCAGAACGGCAGCAATGCCGTTGAGCACACCGCGAATATTAACGTCGATCATGCGATTCCACTCATCAACTTTGAGCGCTGCTAAAGGGGAGAGTGGCATCACGCCTGCGTTGTTGATGATCACATCAATGCGGCCATGGGTATGGATCGCAAAATCCGCAAACGCTTGCATGTCTTCAAGATCGGTGACATCCAATGCCTGAAAATCCACTGTGCCGCCTGCTGCACGCAGGGAGTGGGTCAATGCTTCCAGTCGGTCGGTGCGGCGTGCACCAATGATCAAGCGGTGCCCTTGGCCTGCCAGCCAACGGGCAGTGGCTTCACCGATACCGCTGCTGGCGCCGGTTAATAAAACAACTTTAGAAGATGGGGTTGATAACGTAGTCATTGGGTAATCCTCTCAGTAATTGACCTTGAGAAGATTAAGCTGCCGCGGCAGACATCTGTATACGCGATCCTATCGCATCATTGCCTAATTCTATTTGATTGTTAATGGCGTGCGGCGCGTTAAGCCACCCAGCATGTATATTACTCTTAAGACGTGACCGACTCGGCGAGTTCATCCAGGTGCGGCACGCATGACAGAGGTGGTTAATATGACATTGAAGAGTGATGCTGTGGTTTACCGTAAGATCGTGGAGTGCCTATACCAACTTGCACCTCACGAAGGCTATACCCAGTCGCTATTGGATGGCGTACGTTTTATGCGCTCTAACCGCCCACTGCAAAATACCTCGGTGCTTTACGAGCCGAGTATCGTCATTATCTGCCAGGGCCGAAAGCGTGGTTACTTGGGGGATGAGGTGTATATCTACGATGCACAGCACTACTTGGTGTTATCGGTTCCCCTGCCATTTACATCGGAAACAGAAGCCAGCCCTGAAGAGCCCATGCTGGGGATTGCGATCCGCCTGGATGCGGTAGTGATCGCTGAGTTGGTGACGATGCTGGAAGCATCGGGTGGGCCGCCATTAGAGGCGCCGCGTGGCATGCTTTCCAGCCCCCTGGAAGCGTCGCTGGCCGATGCAACGCTACGGCTGCTGGGTGCGCTTGCCTCCCCAGCGGATGCGCATATACTCGCCCCTTTTATCGTCCGGGAGATCTGCTACCGGGTATTGACAGGAGAGCAGGGGGGCAGCGTTCGAACAGCTCTCTCCCATTATGGACAATTCGGCAAAATCGCTAAGGCCCTCAACCGTATTCATGCCCACTATGCCGATCCGCTGGAAGTCGCCAGTCTAGCCAATGACGCAGGTATGAGTACTCCAGCCTTTCACGTTCACTTCAAGGCGGTCACCCAAACCTCGCCTATCCAGTACATTAAATCCACCCGCTTACACCATGCGCGGCTGATAATGATCCGTGATGGGGTGACGGCAGCCGCCGCCGCTAGCCGGGTCGGCTATGAGAGCCCCTCCCAGTTTAGCCGCGAATTTAAGCGGTTCTTTGGCCGCCCGCCAGCGGAAGAGGTGCGCACCATGAAAGCAAGCCTTGATTTATTGCCGCCGACTCACCTAGTTGATATCGCTGTGCCTCACTGACTTTGAGTCTAAATTATATTGCTTTGCTGTTGTTCAGGGGCTTGAGAATTATGAGAAAACCGCAGAGAAATTGCAGTTTGTAAAGGCGGTGGCGCAGCGACTTATGGATGTTCGTGAGGGCAATACCGTCTCGCGGGAGGGCGCCAAGGCAACGATCTCACCCTGATGCGGGCTGAATCATATTCACGAATTGATTCACGAACCTTCGACCTGTCGACGCCATGGTCCGGGTGGGTGCCAGATTTTCTGCACTGGGTTGGAGGATGTTGCCTCTATCACGGGAGCAAGAAATACCAACACCGCTGCTATAACCTCCGAAAACGTCTCTGGCACATGGGGCTGGCCAATACGTTTACGGAAAGCCTGCCATTGTGGCTGCTTGCTGTCCACAAAAGCGGTAGAAAAAGGATTGGCTTCAGGGAGTTCCGTATGCCGGTTGGCAAAGGTTCTTGTTATAGCGCCAGCTAGGTTCGAAAGTGTGAAAGAGTGCTGCCGCGAGAGTGACCAAATATCGTAAAAGTCTTTCATGCGGCTGTTTAGTTCGCCCAGATTGACCATCGCCTGAAATTTTTCAGCAATGGATGATTCAGGTGAGTAACAAAGAATTTTGCTGGTGGGGAAGTCCAGAAGGGCAGGGTACGTTTGCCAGGAAGGTAGCGGGAAAATAATGTCGCCAAAGCCAATATCCAATTGCATGGGAATTTTGGCGTTGCCGAGAAATCCCGTAAACGTCACCCTAATCCCTTGATAGTCGGCGTCTTCGGTAATGGCTTCGGCTTTCAACGTGTTTGAATCAAAAGATAAACCATCATCCACAACGCCCGTAGCCAGCACATCGCTCACTTGGGCCAGAACAGCTTCTGGGCGATTGCTTGTTTGGCCCAGCATATCGATATCACGCGTTGGTCGAATATCAGGCCCCTGTATAACCCATAGCAGTAGGGCGCCCTTAAGGGTAAAACTGCGGTTATGAGTCGATTGGCTAAGCCGGTAAAGCAAACGCTCCATGGCGTAGTACTGCAGTAACTCCTGAAAGGGGCGTTTTTCTTCTCGGGATTTGTTCAGCAATTTCTGGCGAACAGAGGCAGTGATGTTTTGGGCCACGATCATCTCCTTTTACTTTGCGTGGGCTTTCTTCACAGCTTGGCTTCCACGTAAGGTGCCATGACCTTGGCGACGCGGCAGATATTGGCGTATTTCATCAACTTTCCAGGCAGGAAGGCTTTGCGGGTGCGGTAAAGCTCCAGAGCCTCTAGCACCACATCCATACCGATGCGGTTACGGAACTTGAAACAGTCCGCCAGGGTTTTTTCCGGGTTGTAGACCAGTAGCTTGATACCATCCACCTCGACCTGATCAATGCCTTCGCTAAAGGCTTGCCCGGAGAATCGGTAAGCGGCGACTGGTGGATAATCCAAAACCGGCAGGCGGGCATCCCGCTCCACCGCCAAATGCACCTGGTGGGGTATCTGCGTGGTGATGCCGTGCCAGTCCAGCGCCGAAATTAGACAGAGCACCGCATTGGGGAAACGGGTAACGGTGGTCACCAGATCCGGGTTTTCAATCGGCGGCAGGTTCACCAGCCTGTACAGGCCACGGCTGAGCGGCTCGATAAGCCCTTCGTCGCGAAGTCGATAGAATTGGTATCGGCTAATACCCTGGGCTAGCGCCTCGCTCAAACGAAGCTGGCCGCCGTGCTGGTGGAATAGGGTTTGAAGTTGCGCCCGGGAAGATAGGGCGGAGCCAAAATCAGACAAACTGTCACCTCTTGTTTATATCTGGTGACAGTTTGTCTGATTGCTGTCGAAGGTTCAAGTAGTGGCTGCAAGAGTTGCAAGCAACATCAACGTTGTTGGGCAGGTTTACGTTTCACGCTTCCTCTCCGTTTGTTTCTAGTGCTCGTGCGCTTCACTGGGCTACCCGATTCACCCTGGGCGGCCTGCAGGCTCTGCCTGAGCTTTCCTGCATCGCTGTGGGTGAGCAAACCGCGTAGATCCTCCAGCAGCGCCTGCTGAAAGGCGCCGGGGTCGTCCTGCTGTTCGGCAATGGCGCGTAGGCGCTGCTCCCATAATGCGGTGCGCTCCGGGGTGCTAACCACGCTGGGCAGGGCGGCGATCAGGGCACTGCCCAGCTTGGTGGCGCGCAGAGCCTTTTGCTGGCGCACTAAATAGCCGCGCTGTACCAGGGTTTCGATAATGCCTGCGCGGGTGGCTTCGGTGCCCAGGCCATCGGTGTCGCGTAGCGTACGGCGTACTTCCGGGTCATCAACGTAGCGGCCGATGTTCATCATCGCTTTGATGAGGCTGGCGTCGGTGAAGGGCTCCGGCGGGCGGGTCTCTTTCTCTTCAACGCCTGCGCCGATTGCTTGGCATGCTTCACCTTGGGTCAGCGGCGGTAGTGGTGGTGTTTCATCACGGGTAGTGAATAGCGGTTTCCAGCCGGGGTCGAGAATGCTTTGCCCGCGGGCACGGAAGGCTTCATTGAGCAGGGTAAATTCTGCTTTTACCTCAAAGGTGCGCAGCGGGCGATAGAACTGCGCCATCACGTTGCGCACGATTAAACGAAACACATGGCCTTCGGTCGCGGAGAGCTGGCTGAAGTCGGCAGGTTTGCCAGTGGGTGCAATGGCGTGGTGGGCGCCGACCTGTTTATCGTTCCACGCTTTGGAGCGCAGGGTGAAGTCCGCTCCATTTAGCCACTGCTGAAGCCCTTCATCGTTTTGGCACGCACTGTTTAGGTTTCGCTGGGCAAGTTGAAGGTGCTCTTCGGGCAAGTAGCGGCAATCTGAACGTGGGTAGGTGATCAGCTTGTGGCGCTCATATAGCCGCTGGCAGATATCCAGTACCATCTGCGCAGAGAGCCCGTGGCGGCGGGCGGCATCCACCTGCAAGGCTGAGAGCGAGTAGGGCAGCGGGGGTGCCTGGCGTTTCTCCTGCTGGTCGAGCTTGGTGAGTTGTCCTGTTGCGCCGGGTAACTGAGTCGCTAAAGCATCAGCCGGGGTGCGGTCAATTAAGCGCCCTTGGTCATCTAATGGTTGGTGCTCTTTGGGCGCCCACCAGGCGCGCAATTGGCCTTGGGCAACCTTTAAGTCGACCCATAGCGGATAAAACGGGTGGGGCACGAAATCGCGAATAGCGTTATCGCGGCGTACGATTAACCCCAGTACCGGGGTTTGCACGCGACCGACAGACAGCACGCCGTCATGTCCCGCTTGGCGGCCGGTGAGCGTCCAGGCGCGGGTTAGGTTAATACCATACAGCCAGTCGGCGCGGGAGCGGGCCTGGGCCGCCTGAAACAGTGGCTGGTAGTCGGCGTTGGAGCGCAGTTTTGCCAGCGCCCGGCTCACTGCCGGTTTATTAAGATCGCTAATCAGTAGCCGCTGCACCGGGCCGCGATACTTCATGTACTCGATCACTTCCTGCACCAGAAGTTGGCCTTCTCGGTCGGGATCGCCGGCGTGCACCACATCCGTTGCTTGCTTGATCAGCTTGCGAATCACTGCCAGTTGGCCCCGCGCCTTAGATCGCGGCATCAGTTTCCACTGCTGCGGCACAATGGGTAGCCGATCCAGCCGCCACTGTTTGTCGGCGGGGTCGTAGGCTTCCGGCGGCGCTTGTTCTAACAGGTGCCCCAGGCACCAGGTGACCGTGGTGTCGCCACATACCACAGCGCCCTCCTGGCGTTTGCTATAGCCCGGTAATGCCTCGGCAATGGCTTGGGCGAGGCTGGGTTTCTCGGCAATTATCAGGCGCATAGCAGCGAAGCCTTCATCGTATCCTTTAATAGCGCCTATGGTAGCAGACACCTTGATCTATATAGAGCAAGGAGTCGTCGAGGGATGTATAGTGATGCTAAATATTTCCAAGTATTTTTCGATGTATATATTTTGTATAAATAATTAGTCTTAGGTATGCGGTGAGTTGAGTAACCAGGAGATACAGCAAATGCGTGATCACGGCAGAACGCGTCGTTTAATGGGATTGGGAGCACGTACCGGCGGGGCGTTGCTTAAAGCCCGCTTAGGTGGCCAAGCGGACTGGCGTGCCCTGGGTGAAGCGCTGTTTGAGGGGCTTTCAGAGCTGAAAGGCCCGGCCATGAAGCTTGCCCAAATTATGTCCCAGTGGGACGACCTGCTGCCGCCCGATCTCGCTGAGGAGCTTGCCCGCCTACAGCGGCAGGCCGAGCCGATGCCCTGGCCGCGTATTCAAGAAGCGCTGGTTCAGCAGTATGGCGACATTGACCACTACTTCAGCGAAGTCGAGCAGCGGCCCTTTGCCAGCGCCTCCATGGGGCAGGTTCACCGCGCCACTACCCATGAGGGCGAAATTGTCGTGCTCAAGGTGCAGTACCCTGGCCTTGCCGAGGTGCTGGAGAGCGATTTGATCCAGGTGCGGCGCATTATGCGTTTAGGCCGCTGGTTTAAAGTGCCCCAGGCGCGCTTGGACGCTCTGTTTGAAGAGCTTGCCGAAAGCCTGCGTGGCGAGCTGGATTACCACGCAGAGGCCGCTGCGCTGGCCCGTTACCGTGAGCGCTATAAGGATGACCCTCGGCTGGTGATTCCCGAGCCGCTGACTGAGCTTTCCGGCCCCCATGTCTTGGCGATGCGCTACGTGGAGGGCACTCCTCTGCGTGAATTAGCCGATGCAGATGACGCGACGCGCCAGGGCATTGCCCAAACGCTGGCTGACTGGATAACCCAAGAGCTATTTACCTACGGCGAGCTCCACGCCGACCCTCATGCGGGCAATTTCGCCGCCGATGCTCAGGGGCGACTGGTGATTTACGATTTAGGCGCGGTGATTGCCGTACCTGACACCCGCTTGAAAGCAATGATGCAACTGCTTGATGCCACGCTAAAACATGATCCAATGGGGATGGATGAAGCCTTGATGCAAATGGGCGGCCGCCAGGGGCAGGGCGCGCCGCTAGCCCTGTATCGAGAGTCCGCCGAATGTATCGCGCCGCTGTTTGAGCCGGGGGAGCAGGATTTTAGCGATGTACGGGTACACCGCCGTCTGCGCGAGCTGACCCCGAAAGTATGGGCGGCGATGGATCGTCTGCAGCCCCCCGCCGATACGCTGCTGCTCTCTCGGGCGCTGAACGGCCACTACTGGAATCTGGTACGTTTGGGAGCGCGGTTGGATATGCATGAGCGAACCCGACCGCTGCTTGAGTGGGCGTAAACCATCCAGGCGAGTGACTCCCTAGCCAAGGGGTTTCAGCCAAAACACCATGGGCTTATGGCTTTCCGCCTGCTCGCCAATATCTCGCCAAGCGAAGGTGGTGGCAAGCTCTCCATGGCGCTGGTAGCCATGGGCGTTCCAAAAACCTTGAAGCGAGCGGTAGTCGGCAGGTTTAGCGGGGTGATCTGCGGGTCGTTCTACCGCGCAAAAAGCGGCTATATCAAATCTCTGTCGTTTGGCGTGGGCTTCTCGTTCGGCCAAAAAGCGTTTACCCGTTCCGCTGCCCCGATAGGTGGGAAGCAGCACGGATTCTCCATAGTAGAAGACACGCTCGGGCTGAATGCCGTTGGTTATAAACGGTTGGCGGAATTCGTCGACTTCATCCTGAAGAGGCTGTCCGGTAGCGGCTCCGACCAGTTCTTCTCCGTCGAAGGCCAATACGAATAGGCTATTCGGGTTTTGTGCATAGCGACCTAAATAATCCGATTCGTAGCTTAGTTCGCCATCGTAGAGGTAGGGAAAGTCGCGAAATACCTGAATGCGAAGCCTGGCAAGCGCTGGCAAATGGGGGATTATCGCCGAACCTTGGCAGAGACTAACGGTCAGTTCGCTCATTGCATCGCTCCAATCGACTCGAACGCTGAGTGATTTGCTCAAATCGCTGCACTCTAGCAGCCCTTAAAGGTGTCGCCAATCCTCTCTGCGTGAACCCTTAGGGTCATGCTAAACTATGTCGCTTTTAACACAGTGGAGACGGCAATGCTGGCGGTATGGGTCGATCAGCTGCTGGGATTTGCCTCCGGGGCACTCTCGGCAATCAGGCAACAGGAACACTATCCGGATTTTATGACCTGGGTGCGCGCCAAAGGCGCGGATTCTTTCGATGGCGATGTGGCTATGGCCCAGGCGCTGGCGCCAGTGCTATGGTCGCAAACACCGATTGAGCGGCTCGATTTCGCCTGTGAACCCCTCGCCACGCCGGGGCGTAATGAACCCTGCTGGTGCGACTCTGGGCGCAAATTCAAGCAGTGCTGCTACCAGGTAGAGTTTCCCACCGAAATACCTGACCAGATGATGTGGATGCTCTCGCTGCGCGAATGGAAGGGCGCGACCCTGAAAGCGGCGTTGGATAGCAAGCGGGCACCGGCTCAAGCGCTGCTGGAAGCAGGGTTGATCGCCGCTGAAAGCGGCCAGACGGGGCGCGCCATGCAAATCCTCGAATCGCTGTTCGATGGTAGCGACTGGTCACGCCTGCCCGATCAGGCCGAGCCGGCCTTTGAGATTTTGCTGGATATCTATCAAGAGCGCGGCTTTAGCCGCAAACGCGCCGACCTGCTTGACGATGTGATGGAGCGCGGGCCACTGTTCTTACGCGGTGTGGCGCTTGAGCGACTGTGTTTAATGCATCTGGATAACGATGATTTGGACAGTGCCCGCGGGGCTTTTGTAAAAGCCCAGCAGGCGCTGCCCGATTCGCCTACCTTGGCGTACATTGAAGCCATGCTATTGCTGCATGAAGGTCACGAGCAGGAGGCTAAAGAGCGTGCCAACTTCTGGTACCGCCGCCTGGTGCGCCAGGGCGAGCTGGATGAAGATCAGTTGGATTTTCTCGCTGCGTTGGCGGATAACCCCGGCGCGACGCTTGCCGATCAGTTGCTCAGTGCGGAAGAGGATCTGGCCACCCCATTGGTGGCGCTTCAGGCATTGTTGGCTGCGCTGCCGACGGCCCCCAAAATCGATGTCAGCGCCGACCCTGAAAGTGGGCGTTTGTTTTACAACTCCAGTGCCCGGGAGGCAACGCTGTTTGCCGCTTGGCATGAGCACTTTCAAGTGCTGGTGGATGAAGACGTAGCGCTGGGCTTTCGTGATGACCCTTGGGGCAACGCCATTGAGTGGATGTCGGCACTCTGCGCGCATCCCGAATGGCTGGACGCGCCCCAGGTAGTGCAAGACGTAACTTTGGCGCTCACCAGCCGTTTTGGCAGCCTGCCGTGGATGGCGCCGAGCCTGCTGGAACCACTGGCGCTGCGTCTCTCGCGCTGGCTGGAACAAGCCCGGGCAGAAGGTGGCGGTAATCTGTGTTGGGACGACGCCAACAATGCCATGCTACTACGCACAGGGTTAGCGTTGGTGGTGGGTATGGAGCGCGGTGCCCGCCAGCACTCTCGTGAGTTGGCCGAGGAGCTATTGCTGATCGACCAGGAAGATAGCTTGGGCCTACGTGAGCTGGTGCTCGACCAGCTACTCCGCGATGATCGCAACGAAGAGGCGTTAGCGCTAGCCGAAGAGAGTGACGACGACGGCTCGCTGGTGCTTGGGCTGCTGATGGGCAAAACCTTGGCGCTCTATCGTTTAGAGCAGCGTGAGGCGGCTGAGACCGCACTCGGCGATGTGCTTAGCCATAACCGCTACGCGCTAGAGCTGATTTGCGCCGAGAATCCCCGCCCCTCCATGCCCCATCCGGATGGCCAGGTTGACCCCGGCTCCCGGGCGGAAGCATGGCAGTACCGTACTTTGATGCGTGATCAGTGGCGTACGACGCCAGGGGCATTGGATTGGCTGGAAGCCCACCGCTAACCCAACCCCCCCGAGCCTGTTCAAGCAGGCTTGGGGGTTGGTACTAGTTCTTTATCTCGGCTAATCCAGACCGCTAAAATAATCGCTGGCACACCCAGCAATGTGGCGATAACGAAAAAGCTCGGGTAGCCCTGCGCGGTAACGACCAGCCCGCCAAACCCGCTTAAAAATTTCCCCGGCAGCGTCATTAATGATGAAAACAGCGCGTACTGAGTGGCGGTATAGGCACGCGAGGTGAGGCTGGAGAGAAAGGCGATAAACACCGCGCTGGCTAAGCCGTTGGCAAGATTGTCGCCAATAATGGTGACCACTAACATGGGCAGTTGATTACCCACCACGGCAAGCACAGCAAACAGTAAGTTAGTCACCATCACCAATCCGGCACCGAAGACAAGCAGCGGGCCGATGCCGTAGCGTGCCACGAAAAGTCCACCTAACATTCCGCCAGTAATACTCATCGCAATGCCAAATATATTGGTCACGTTGGCAATTTCTGCCAGCGAAAAGCCCAGGTCGATATACAGCGGATTGGCCATGGAGGCCATGGCTAAATCACTAATTCTAAACACGGCAATGAAGACCAAAATCCACAGCGCTTTCACCCCATAGCGGCTAAAGAAGTCGGTAAACGGGCAGACCAGCGCGCCAATGCTCCAGGCGCCCAGGCGGCGTAACAGTTTGGGTTTACCCCGGCTGGCGCGAATAAACGCCCGCACCTTAGGCTCGTGGATAAGTTGAATAGAGAGGGAGGCGCGCTTTGGCTCGGGGCGTAGCAACACGGTCAGTACACCAATGCCCATTAGCGCCGCCATGCTCATATAGGCCACATCCCAAGAGGCCGACGCTGCGATATAGAGCGCGCCGGCACCGGCGGCAAGTAAACCACCACGGTAGCCAATAATATAGGTCGAAGCCATGGCGGCCTGAACATCGTCGTCGGCGGACTCAATACGATAGGCGTCGATAGCGATATCTTGTGTCGCTGAGCCAAACGCTACTAGCAGTGCAAAGAGAGCCACCCAGCCGAGATTACCCACCGGGCTCAAACCAGCGAGGCCTACTAATCCTGCAATGATTAGCCCCTGGGCTAACAGCATCCAGCCGCGACGTTGACCAAAAGCGCGGGTCAATATTGGGAGCGCTAACCGATCCACCACGGGTGCCCAGAAAAACTTGATTGAGTAGAGCATGCCAATCCAGGCAAAAAAGCCAATGGCCGCTACCTCTACGCCGTCGCTGCGCAGCCAGGCAGAGAGTGTTGAAAACACCAGCAAAAAGGGCAGGCCTGCGGAAAACCCCAAAAACAGCATGGTAATAACGGGTGCACGAAAATAAACAGCCAGCGCAGCCAGCCAACTGCGTTGGGGGATGGGGCTTAACATTAAACGCTACTCCTGATGGAAAGACGCTGGCAACGGCCAAGTGATAAACTGAAGCAGTGTTCTATCACAAAGTGCTATCACAAAACCGACAGCTTACCGGAGAGGAGTTTTCCATGTCGATTACGGCGCATCAGGTAGTTACCTTGCACTATGTTCTTAGCGACGTGCTCAACGATGGCAGCAAGCAGGTATTGGACGACTCCCACGCGCGCAATAAGCCGCTCGAGTACCTGCATGGTCACGACAATATTGTGCCAGGGTTGGAAAGTGCGCTAGCAGGCCAAACCGTTGGCGCCGAGCTAAGCGTTCAGCTGATGCCCGCGGATGCCTACGGTGTACGCAATGAAGCCTTGGTGCAAGAAGTTAGCCGTGGCTCTTTTGGTAACGCTGATTTGGCACCGGGCAGCCGCTTTCAAACAGAAGGTGAAGCCGGGCCGCAGATTGTTACGGTTCTTGAAATCGACGGCGACCGTGTCACTGTCGATACCAACCACCCCCTAGCCGGGCGTACGCTGAACTATAAAGTGACCATTTTAGATGTACGCGACGCTACCCGTGCAGAATTAGCCAAAGGCCACCCGTTACCACCGGGTACCGAGCACAGCAAAGTCGAAGATCGCAAGGTGTTGTAGCGCTCATCACCCCCCAAAATTGATCGGTATCAATTTCCTGTTTAACCGCTTCTCCCTGCCTAGCGTAACTTGACCCAGGTCAGCATTCTTCCGCCCGTAAGTGACTAGTATGAATGCATACATCACGGCGGGAGGATTCATCATGTATTGGGATGACACAATTATCTTCGGCTTAGCCACCGTCGCATTAGTAATCGCCTTTATGGTGGGTTGGGTAGGCTTCGTGATTCGCGATCATCTGCGTAAAGGTGGGCGTAAGAAGTAGCTTTCCCGGTTCATGTAAACCTTGTCAGGGGAGGGGGTTTACTAGCCAAGCGCTACTGGCATAGTAAGCTTCCTGTTGCCAGCCCATATGGGCTGGCTTTTTTTTGCCTGAAATATACTGATAAGTTGTATCCCTAGCGTGCATTGAGGAGTAATACAAGGCGTGCTCTGGTAAAGTTCTTTTTATAAGAGTGAATTTACCAGGAAGCTATGCCATGAACGCAGTTGCTTTACACCGCAGCCCATGGGGTCGTGTACGAGATCAGTTAGCGTGCGCATTAATCGTCGTGGGTATTGCGCTTCCCACGGCTGCTTTCGCCCAGGCATTAAGCATAATCAATGGCGATGTCACTCAAAAAGTCGCTTTAAGTGATTTGCGTGCCATGTCTGACGAGACGTTTACGCTCTACGACCCCTATCAAGGGCGCGATGTGGAGATGCAGGGCCTAGCGTTTCGAACCTTTCTGATTGACCAGTTTGGCGAAGTGCCTCCGGCGCTCCACTTTACTGCCTGGGATGACTACGAAGTGACACTTGAGGGGTGGGATGACCCCCGCTGGTACTTAATTACGAAGGAAGATGGTGACCCGCTAACCATCCGCACACGCGGCCCAGTTCGGTTAGTTGAACGAGATGATACTAGTGATAATCGCGATGTTGAGAACCTGCGTGATTTTGACGATTGGATTTGGATGATCCGCAGTATAGAGGCGAAGTGGTGACACCTAAACTCAAGCCGACTGATCAGCCATCACTGCAGCTCCGCGTTTTTACTTACGCTTACGCGACTGCTGACAAAGCGCTCTACCGGGTCAAAACGATGGGTAGTGACGGCTGGCAGGTTACTGAAGACGCATAACGTCTGTGTACATGGGGGCGAGTCTGCCCAGCAGCTCATTACGCGCGCCAAGGGCAATGCCTTCCTCTTGCATCGCGGCATCGAGATGTTCCACTAAACGATTAAAATGGACATCTGTCAGCCCCATGTGTTGATGTGCTCGATCCATCGGTGGGCCTTCGTAGTGGCAGGGGCCATCGCTGACGTCACACAGCTGGCTGGCCAGGGATTCGGCAAATAGATCGATATTCGTGTTAGCAAAAAACACCACTACTTCGGGATCATCGGCAATTCGGTATAGCAGGTTCTCAACGACTGCATCAATCGTAGTTTTCCCGCCCAGGCGTTCATAGAGCGTTGTATTTGTTGATTGATAAGCGCAGCCTATGAGCGAAAACGCCACCGCTATAAAAGTAAGCGCTATTAAGCCGCGGCGTGTGCGATAGTGTGTGCGTGGATAGATCATAGCGCCCCGCTTAAAAAGCTGCCTGAAGTGAAAGATAGCCACCGCGTTGGGAGGGTAGGCCGGCAATATCGCCTAAATCCAACCATGCGCCCGTGAGTGATACGTGCTTATTGAAGAAGTAGGCAGTATAGAGGCTTTGCCAATCATCCTCTTCGGCAACGCTTAGGTTATCGGGTTTCTGGCGATACTCGGCGCCAACAATCCATTGCGGGGTAATAAAGATGCCCACACTCCCCTCGGCTACCCACGAGCGCCCTCCCTGGTCACCGCCAAAACCCAGTAAACCGCCCTGGTTGGCCTCAGTATTGCGCAGGGTCGCGTTGAGCAGCACATTGCGCCCGGCAGCCGCACTAAATAGCAGCTTGCTGCCGCTAAGATACACGTCAGTACCGCTTGTTTTATCGGCGCCCAGGGCGGTGGGGATAGTACCATCAACCAGTCGCTTATGTTGCACACCAAGGCTCCAAATGCCCCAAGGGTGGTAGAGCACATCGCCGAGTAAGCGCACCTTAGCGCCGTAAATATCCAGCCCTAGCTCGCCACCCAGGGTTTCTAAATCAAGGGTTTGACGAGCCACGGAGACCTCAACACGATCATATACATTCAGGCTGGCGCCGGTTACCGTCAGCCTGTAATCGTCCACCCAGGCACGGGTCGCGGCGGCAGTGACGCCTATTTCCTGATCGCTGGCGGTACTGGAAAGCACTGCCCAAGGCGATAAGCCGCCGCCTGCAGCTCCTTCAATAGCACTTACGCCACCCGTACCCAAAATACGGCTTCCCGCAGAGGAGGGGGTGGCGGCAAACGCTAAACAGACCGCTAAAAAGGGCGTAAGACAACCAGCGAAGGAGTGCCGAAAGAGTGAGTTGGGCATTGAAAACATCGATTGAAATAACCTCATTGCTTTCTCTGGAGCGTCTTGAGTATGGAAGAGATTGGGTGGGGCAATGACAGTGGCGTAAAATTATCCAGCCAAGCGGGTATTTCATCCGCTGGCATCGGCTTAGCAATCCAATACCCTTGTAAATAGTCACAGCCAAGATTGCTTAGCAGTTCGGCGCTGGCGCGATTCTCAACGCCTTCGGCCACTAAGCGCAGTCCTAAGCTGTGGCCCATTTCGATTGTTGAGCTGACAATGGTTAAGTCATCTTTTTGCGAGTCGATGGCCAGCACGAAGGACTTATCAATCTTGAGTTCGTCGACGGGGAGGCGTTTTATTTGTGCGAGGGATGAGTAGCCTGTGCCGTAGTCATCAATGGCGATACGCAGCCCCAGTTGGTTCAGCTCTATCAGGGTCGCCATGGCGGCGTCAACGTCCTGCATAACGGCACTTTCAGTGACTTCGATACTCAGGCGGGCAGGTGCCAGGCGGTAGCGCTCAAGTAAACTGGTCAAGTAAGTCGCCAACTGGCGATCCACCACATCACTGGCGGAGAGGTTAACCGCTACCGATAAGTGATAGCCACGCTGCTGCCAGGCATGCAATTGAGCGCAGACATTGGCTAACATCCAGTGACTAAGCATGCCGATACTTCCAGAACGCTCGGCTAAGCTAATGAACTCGTCGGGAGGCACAAACCCTAATGAGGGGTGACGCCAACGCATTAATGCTTCGCACTGATCGACACGACCGTTTCGGGTGTCTACTTTGGGCTGGTAGGCCATCCACAGTTCACCGTTGCTCACCGCATCCTGTAGATCCCGAATCAGGGTGAGCTGGCGCAAATGGTGCTCATCCTGACCCTCCAGGTAGCGTTGGTGGTTGTGCCGGTGACGACGCGCCATATCCAGGGCGATATCGGATCGTCGCAGCAGCAGTTGCGGGCTGTCGCCATGGTCGGGGTAGTTGGTTTCTCCCGCTGAAAGTGAAGGCGTGATGGGGGATTTATCAAGATCGATAGGGTGATGTAGCGTCGTGAAGAGTCGGGTGCGCCAGGCAAAGTCGCTTCTTGACTGCTTGACGAGCAGCAGCAGCTCGTCGCCATCAAGCCGGTAGGCAGTGCTCTCCGAGTTATCTAAGTGCTGCAAGCGTTTTGCCAGGGCGACCAGCACATGATCCCCCAGCGCATAGCCGAAGGTGTCGTTAATGTCGCGAAAGTTATTAATCGCCAGGCGAAGCAGGGTAAATGGCTCACCGCGTTTGATCAAAAGGCTGATATCTTCCTGGGCGCTGATGCGATTGGGCAGGTCGGTGAGTAAGTCGTGTCGGGATTGGTGATGAAGCGTTGCCTCCCGCTGAGCAATGCCCTCTTGCATAGCGAGCAGGGTCGACGCCAATAGCCCTGTTTCACTCCGCTCAGTACCGATCGGTAACTCAGTGAAACGCTCTCCACGTCCAATGCGCTGAGCCGCTTTCGCCAGTTCTATTAACGGTTTGCTCATGCTCCGTGCGCTCCACATGGCTATTAGCACGGTAAACAGCAGAATCAGGGCAATGATCCCCAGCAGTTGCCATTGCAATGAGCGGTAGGCGCCTAGCAGTTCATTGCGTGAGAGTTGCAACAATGCATAGGTTTGGTTGTCGTCATCCGAATAGAGCTGACTCGCGTAGGTCAGGTACTCGGCATCCGGCGTCATCTGGCTGTGTAAGGCATATTCGCCTTCTATTAGCTCATCGTCGCGCCCGCTCATCAACGCCATGGCCAGTTGCTCAGGATGAGAGCTGGCAAGGTAGCTGATCTCGCCGTTGTCGCGATAGTTGACTACGCTAATGTCCAACCCGGTTAACGCGTTAATCTCTTCTGTTACCGCTTCATTGATTAAAAAGCCCATACCCACCCAGCCAATCAGGTTGGGGGCACGTACAGGCAGAAGGGCAAACTCATAAGGCTGTTCTTCGGCAATGACCACGCTCACCGCTTCGCCTTCTTGGCTAGCCCGTTCAAACAGCTGTGGGAAAGGCATGGGGCTATTTTGCGCGTGATGGCTGCTCGCCAAAATACGTCCATCCAGGCCACTGAGTAACACGATATCCGCCTTGGCTCGATCACCATGGTTGGCCAATACAGAGTAGAGCGTCTCGGTGTCTTGGGTGGAAACGGCGCTTTTAAAACCGAAGTCATCGGCAAGAATGGCGACGTTATTGGCTAGCTGCTCACCGCGTGCATCCAGTAGTTGTGCCAATACATTGGCACCTACTTCTAAACGTTGGGAGCCTTTTGCTATGACATCGTTTTGAGTCGCGCGAAGGAAGGCCACCCCGGTAGCGAGTTGCGAGACAATAACCACTGTCAATAGTACGAGCATTAGGCGCGTTCTAAAGCGCATAGCAACCTCACTAAGTGGTTGAGTTCCACCTTCTGAACCCTGCTAGGGTCTTAAGTAGCATCTTTAAATCGCTGCTGAAGGGGAGAGAGGGTTGGCGCTGGAGGTGGCAGTGCGTTGAGTTCTAAATTGACTTCCAACTGGTCGCTGTCGGTAATGATACCTTCCCACCAAACTTGCTGGCTGTCATCAAGTTGCGGGTGCCACACGCGCACACGATGCTCACCAGCTGGCAGCGTGGGCAGGGAAAGCATGCCTTCGGCGCCCGTTATCGCCGAGTAGGGGGCATCGCTGACGACAATAAACGCCTGCATATGGTCGTGAATATTACACCCTAAGACGACCACCCCCGCTTGGTCGAAGTGAACCGGTGGCGGTGTTTCTTGCAAGTAGAGGTTTAAATCAAAGGTTTTGGCCGGTGAAAAAGAGTAGACGTGGTGGCGGGTGGTGTCTTGGTTGGGAAATGCCACATAGCTGCCGGTCGGTACGGCGAGTACCTTGGGGTGAAAGGCAGCACCGCGCTGATAGATGTTCTCTTGCTGAGGAGGATTGGCCGCTGTCGAATCGTAGTAAACCTCAACAACTGCATCCGCAAGGGGGTGGCCATCACTACTGCTGACGGTTATCTGAGCGGCATTAGCGGTGGGGATAAGTAGGCTGATAACCGCCAGTGCCAATAGCGGGAGTGGGTATACACTGGCAAAACCCATAAAAGGGTGACGCAGTCGTGTTGGCTGTGGCATTGAGGTCGGCATCCCGTATTAAGCTGGCTCTTAGTTAGCCCGTGCAGTGTTAAACTTAATAGTGGATGGATTATGCAAGAAAGTCATGTGTTTGGCTTAACGGTAAGCCAACACTTAACGCAATGCTGCCTGACGCCAGGTATCCCGCCATGCTTGTAATACCCGTTCCGGGTACCAGGTTTCGCCCAAACTGCCATCGCAGTGGTTGCAGCAACGGCTGAGCGGCCACTAGGCTTGTGGTGACAAGTCCAGCGCCGCTCGGCAAGGCTACGCAAAGCGTTGCGGTCTTAGCTACTCGCTTTCTCACGCAAAAAATCGATGATGTGATCTGCAGGCACCATGGTGGCTTCGCTATCTCGGCGCCCTTTATACTCCAGCTCGCCGTTGTCCAGGCTTCGGTCGCCAATTACCAGGCGATGAGGAACGCCCATCAGTTCCAAATCAGCAAACTTAACCCCGGGCCGGGTATCGCGGTCATCCAGCAGAACGTCTAAACCGGCAGCGGTGAGTGCTTGGTAAAGACGCTCAGACTCTTCGCGAACACGCTGGGACTTGTGTGCATTCATCGGCACCAGTGCCACCTGGAAGGGCGCAATAGCGTTAGGCCAGATAATGCCGGATTCGTCGTGGTTCTGCTCGATGGCGGCGGCGACCACGCGGGTCACGCCGATGCCGTAGCAACCCATCCAAGGATGGCTGGTTTTGCCGTTGTCGCCCAGTACATTGGCGTTCATGGCTTGGGAGTACTTTTGGCCAAGCTGGAAGACGTGGCCAACCTCGATGCCACGTTTGATAGAGAGTGTGCCTTGGCCATCCGGTGAGGGGTCGCCTTCCACCACATTGCGCAAGTCGGCTACCTCGGGCAGGGCCACATCACGCTCCCAGTTAATACCGAAATAGTGTTTGCCTTCAATATTGGCACCCGCGCCAAAGTCGCTCATCAGGGCAACGCTGCGGTCGGCAATAATCGGCATATCAAGGTTCACCGGACCAAGCGAGCCAAAACCTGCACCCACGGCTGCGCGAATTTCCTCTTCGCTGCCCATGGTCAGCGGGGCTGCCACTTGGGGAAGGTTCTCGGCTTTCACCTCGTTAAGCTCATGATCGCCGCGTACCAATAGGGCAATCAGGCCCCCTTCGGCGGCACGTACGATCAGGGTCTTGACCGTTTTCTCGATCGGCAGATCAAACTGCTCTACCAGGGCGGCAATGGTTTTGGCGTTAGGCGTATCCACCAGGTGCATCTCTTGGCTAGGCGCTTCACGCTGTATGTCGCTGCCCAGGGGAGCAGGCAGGGCTTCGGCCTTTTCCATGTTGGCAGCGTAGTCGGAGGCGTTAGAGAACACGATGTCATCTTCACCTGAACCCGCCAGTACGTGGAACTCATGAGAACCGGTGCCGCCGATAGAACCGTTGTCGGCGATGACCGGGCGGAAGTCGAGGCCCAGGCGCGTAAAGATGCGTGTGTAGGCGTTGTACATATCCTGGTAGGTCTGTTTCAGCGAGTCTTCATCCAGGTGGAAGGAGTAAGCGTCCTTCATGATGAACTCGCGAGAGCGCATTACCCCAAAACGTGGACGGATCTCGTCACGGAACTTGGTCTGAATCTGATAGAAATTGACCGGCAGCTGTTTGTAACTGGCGATCTCTTTGCGAACCAGATCTGTAATCACTTCTTCGTGGGTCGGGCCGACGCAGTAGTCGCGGTCGTGGCGATCTTTCAGGCGTAATAACTCAGGGCCATACTGCTCCCAACGGCCAGACTCCTGCCAAAGCTCAGCGGGCTGCACGGCGGGCATCAGTACCTCTTGAGCACCGGCACGGTTCATCTCTTCGCGCACTATGGCTTCCACCTTGCGCAGTGTGCGCAGGCCAAGGGGCAGCCAAGTGTAAAGCCCTGAGGTTAAACGGCGAATCATCCCGGCACGGAGCATTAGCTGGTGGCTAATGACTTCGGCGTCAGCCGGAGTTTCTTTGAGTGTGGCAATCAGTAATTGGCTGGCGCGCATGGGCGTGAGCATTCCTTAAGTTTTTTAAGACTGGTTTTTGAAACTGAATTCTTGAAAAAGTGCTTGGAAGCGTTGAATGGGGCCATTGTACGGCCTAGCGGTTAAAGCGGCAAAATAGTGCTTATGTTCAATTGATCTATGCTTTTGGATGGTTGTGCTAGACTGAGCAAGTTTTATGGCGCGATAGTCGGCAAAAAACGAAAGCTCAATATGCTATTTCGACTATCGTTACTATTTTGTTTGAGGGAACCTTCATGCATCAAGCAGTTCGTCGCTGGTTGACTGGCGCCGTGGTTGGCGTTTCCATCGTGTCATTGAGTGGTTGTGGTACGCTTTTTCACCCTGAGCGTAAAGGGCAATTGAGCGGTGATATTGATCCGGTTATTGCTGTCGCCAATGGTGTCGGCTTGCTGTTTTTTATTGTACCCGGAGTAATTGCCTACGCCGTGGATTTCTCTAATGGCACCATCTATTTGCCGGGCCGCAACAGCGCCTCAGTAGATGTTCACCAATTAGACGACGCTATGGATGTAGCCTCTCTTGAAAAACTGCTCTCTGAAACAGCCGGTCAGCCGGTGAGTTTGGAGAGCGAGTTAGTGATGATCGAAGAGATGGGCAGCTTGGACGAAGCGCTGGCTATGGTGCGTATGTCTGGCGTGTTAGACCAAGAGAAACTCTCGGCGATGTAATGCTCCTAATTGACCGCTAAAGCCCAGCCGAGCGTTATGCTTGGCTGAGCTTTTTCATGCGGCTCAGTTTATGCAGCCCAGCTGTCAAGCATACTGGGCGGGGTTGGGGACGCTGGGAAAGCGTGGTGGGTGCGCTTCCATATAGGCGTGGCAGGCACGCAGAACGCGCACATCATCAAATTTACCGCCCGCTAGCTGAAAGCCCACCGGCAAACCGTTATCGGTAAAACCGCAGGGCACCGACGCTGCGGGTTGCTGGCTGAGGTTAAACGGATAGCTAAAGGGTGCCCACTCCTCCCAATCCTGCATATCGCTGCCGGGCGGAACTTCCTGGTTTATTTCAAACGGTGGTATAGCCACCGAGGGCGTCATTAGCAGGTGGTACTCTTGATTAAAATGCTCCAGGCGCTGAGTTAACTCCGCACGATCTGACAATGCCCGAAACAGCTCAACGGCTTTCCAGGGTTCTGCCTCACGGGCATTGGCTACCATGCCGGGATCCAGCAGCGTGCGCTGGTGATCATCCATCTGTGACCACTGCTCTAAAGAGGCGGTAAACCACAGCTTGCGAAAGGTATCCAGCGGCGACGAAAAGCCAGGATGCACTTCGACGATTTCAGCGCCCAACGCCTCCAGTTTGCTGGCTGCTTCTCGCACGCGTTCGGCAACCTGGGGATCTACCTTGGCGTAGCCAAGATCAGCCGAGTAGCCAATCCTTAGCCCGGTTAAAGCTTTATCCAAATCCACTCCCCAGCACTCGGGCTGCCCGCGAGTGGCGTAAGGGTCACGGTAGTCGTAACGGCCCATCACGTTGAGCATGCTGATCGCATCCCGCACAGTGCGCGTTAACGGCCCCAGATGCGATAGGCTGGGCTCTTTAGCCGGCGGCCATTGGGGCGTCCAGCCAAAGGTGGGTTTGAAGCCAAACACACCGGTGAATGCCGCAGGGATACGAATCGAGCCGCCGGAGTCGCCGCCCTGGTGCAGTACCCCCATATTGAGCGCTGCGGCTGCGGCGGCCCCGCCGGAAGAACCACCGGGGGTTAACCGCGTATCCCAGGGGTTAGCCGTGGCGCCAAAGACACGGTTATCGGTCACGGCTTTCCAGCCAAATTCGGGTGTGTTGGTTTTGCCTAGTAGGACGGCGCCTGCTTCACGCAGCATGCGCGCGGGTGGCGCATCGGTGTCACATAGCGCTTCAGAAGAAGTTAGCGAGCCTTCTCGGCAGGGCATGCCCGCCACTTGGGTCAGGTCTTTAAGCGATACCGGCACCCCGTCGATGGGGCTGAGCGGCTTGCCTTGCCCCCAGCGCCGTGCCGAGGCTTTGGCCGCCGATTCCGCGCCGTCAGCATCCACATACACATAGGCATTAACCTCTGGGTTGAAGCGCTCGATCCGCTCCAGGGCGGCACGAGTCGCTTCAAGCGGCGAGGCTTCTCGGCTTCCAAACAAGTGAGTCAGGGTCTGGGCATCTAAACTGCCGAGATCGGTATCGCTCATTGCACACTCCTTACGTGGGCTGGGGCTTGAGTAAAGGAGTTTAAGCGTAGGCAAGCATTACCGGGCGTGCAAAAAGCGCTGCATCGTAGGCCGACTCTTTCTACCCGCTGTTCAGGGGGCTTGAGCGCGTAGCCAAGCTATTTCATCGGCCCATATCTCGGGCTCGATAGTCTCCAGGATCATGGGAATAGCGTTAATTCGTGGTTCCTGCATGATAGTGGTAAAGGCGGGCAGGCCGATGTTGCCTTTGCCCAGGCTATGGTGGCGATCCACGCGGCTGGCAAGGTTGCTTTTGGCATCGTTTAAATGCATGCCGCGCAGATACTCAAAGCCGACAACGCTGCCTAGCTCATCAAGGATTGCCTGGGTGGCCGCTGTCGTGCGTAGATCATAGCCCGCCGCAAAGGCATGGCAGGTGTCAATACATACCCCGACGCGGGTTTTGTCGTCCACGTGGGCAATGATTTCGGCCAAATGCTCGAAGCGCCAGCCCAGGTTGGTACCTTGCCCAGCGGTATTTTCAATCACCGCAGTGACGCCCTGGGTATGCGTTAGCGCTTCATTGACGGATTCTGCGATACGTTTCAAGCAGTCGCTTTCGCTGATTTTGTTCAAATGGCTGCCAGGGTGGAAATTAAGCAGCGTCAGTCCCAACTGCTCGCAGCGCTGCATCTCATCCAGAAAGGCATCCCGGGATTTGCGCAGGCCTTCCTTCTCGGGGTGACCCAGATTAATTAGATAGCTGTCGTGGGGCAAAATCTGCTTAGGGGCAAAGTCATGCTCGGCGCAGGCGTCGCGAAAGGCTTGAATCGCCTCATCGGTGAGCGGTTTACCTTTCCATTGACGCTGATTTTTGGTGAATAGCGCAAACGCATCCGCACCAATTTCCACCGCTCGCTGCACGGCTTGGTCTGCACCGCCAGCGGCGCTCACATGGGCTCCTAGGTACTTCACGGCGGACTCCTTGTCAGTGTGTGAACTTATCAACCATTTGTACTGATCAATGGCTATCTAAAAAGCGCTTGAACGCGGCGGGTTCATCGGTGATGACACTGCCAATACCCCACGCCCACCGGCTATGAAAAGCGCTGGGGTCATTGGCGGTATAGCAGAGTATTTGATAGCCATCGCGCTGTATAGCGTCGGCTTGGGCGCGCTTCAAACGCGGCCAGTGGGGGTGCACACTAAAAGCCTCGATAGCCTCGCACTGCTCACGCCAGCTTTTGGGCACGCTGCCGAACAGTACCCCCAGAGCAAGCCGCTCTTTGCTGGCAAATTGGCGACAGTGGCCAAGAGCAGCGGCATTGAAGGAGGAGATAATCAAGCGCTCGGGGGGGAGAGTATCGAGCATCTCCGGCAGCGCACGTTCCACCAGCGCGATAGGGTCGCGGCCTTTATTGACCTTGATTTCCATATTGACGCCCATCTCCAGCTCGTTAAGCAGTGCCAGCATTTGCGCTAAGCTAGGCATCTTCTCACCTGAAAAACGGTCATCAAACCACCCCCCAGCATCCAGGGTTTGCGCCTTGGCCCAGCTCATAGAGGCGAGTCCACCACGTCCGTTTGAACAGCGTGCGACATCGCTGTCGTGCCAAATCACTGGGGTGCCATCCCCCAGTAGCTGTACATCCAGCTCTACCCATTTTGCTCCCGCTTGGTGGGCTGCACGCACTGCAGACAGGGTGTTTTCAGGGGCCGCGGCGGAGTAGCCGCGGTGGGCAATCAGCGAGGGGAGTTGAATAGCGGGATGCGTCATGACAAATCTATAAGCCTTAGACGATAAAGAAGCGCTAATACTAGCATGGGCGCATGACAGCGGGATTGCATTGCCTCGCGTTCTAATGGGTAAAAATACGCTAGCGTGCTAGCTTGATTTAAACGCCGCGACGCGCTTGTATAGCAGCACCTGTTGCCATGCCTGCCACTATTCGGAGATGGTGTATCAACCGAATAATAAGCAAATTACACAATAAGGAGTCCTAATGTCTAAGCGTATTCAGTTTGCCCACACCGGTGGTTCTGAGGTACTTGAACTGGTCGACGTTAATCCTGTTGAACCTGGTCAGGATGAAGTGCGTGTTGCCAACAAAGCCGTTGGCCTTAATTTTATCGATATCTATTTTCGTACCGGGCTCTATCCGGCCCCTTCCATGCCTTCTGGCCTAGGCACCGAAGGGGCCGGTGTGGTCGATGCGGTTGGTGAAGGGGTCACACACCTTAACGTTGGCGATCGCGTGGCCTATGCCCAAGGCCCTTTGGGGGCGTATGCCGAACTGCACACACTGCCTGCGGCTAAAGTGGTCAAGCTGCCTGACTTCGTTGATTTTGAAACTGCAGCGGCGAGTATGCTCAAGGGGCTTACCGTTCAGTATCTGCTGCGCCAAACCTATCAACTAAAAGGTGGCGAGACCATTCTGTTTCACGCCGCAGCCGGCGGGGTGGGGTCGATTGCCTGCCAGTGGGCGAAGTCGTTGGGCGTTAAGCTGATCGGCACCGTTAGCTCTCAGGAGAAAGCGGATCTAGCCATGGCCAACGGCGCCTGGGCGACAATCAATTACAGCGAAGAGAGCGTGGTGGAGCGCGTACGCGAGCTTACCAACGGCGCTATGTGTGATGTGGTGTACGACTCGGTGGGTAAAGACACTTGGGAAATGTCACTGGATTGCCTAAAGTCCCGTGGACTGATGGTCAGCTTTGGCAATGCCTCTGGCCCGGTGGATGGCGTTAACATCGGTATTCTTAACCAGAAGGGCGCGCTCTACGTGACTCGTCCCAGCCTGAATGGCTACGCCGACACCCGTGAGCGGTTGGAGATGATGTGCGAAGAGTTTTTTGCCATGATCGAAAGTGGCAAAATTAACATCGATATCGCTAACCGGTACTCGCTGGCAGAAGCCGGCAAAGCCCAAGACGCGCTGCAAAGCCGTAAAACCACAGGGTCGTCTATTTTGTTGCCTTAGTAAGCGTCTTGCGATGCAACGAAACCCTGCAAGCCGCTGTTTATTTAAACCTGCTTTCACTCTACAGCCACTCCCTTAGCAGCTCGGCATTGCCGAGCTGCTCTGCTTTTATACGATAGGCGTTGATGAAACTATCCATTTGCAGGGGCTATACGTGTGTATAGTAAACGTCTAATGTGCATGAGAAATGGCCATGCTGTGAGCGTGGCGTGCATCAATCGCAGGCTGCCCCTATCAGACGGTGGCAAGGGAGTAAGAAAAGGATGTCGGCTGAGGACTTAAGTGTTGAAAGCTCAGGTGCGCAGGGCTCTGGGGTTGAGAATTCAGGCATTGAAACGTTAGATCTTGGCTGGCTATCGCTCGCGCCGAGCACGCTGGTGTTTATTGTGCTTGGGCTAACACTCGCCGCGTTTATCTGGGGGCGATTTCGCTATGACTTAGTGGCGCTGGCGGCGTTGCTAGGCTCTGTCATGCTCGGGCTAGTACCGGCCGATAGTGCATTCACCGGTTTTGGCCATCCGGCTGTGATTACCGTGGCTGCCGTATTGGTGCTTAGCCGGGGATTTGAGCGCTCGGGCGTGGTGGATATTATTGCCAATCAAGTGCTTAAGGTAGGTGAAAACCTGCTGCTTCAACTCTTGGTGCTCGTGGGTACCATCGTATTGCTATCGGGTATTATGAATAACGTGGGCGCACTGGCGCTGCTGCTACCGGTGGCGATGCGGCTTGCCCGTGAGCACAATACTTCCCCTTCCTTACTGCTTATGCCCCTGGCGTTTGGCTCTTTACTCGGCGGTCTGACAACGTTAATTGGCACTCCGCCCAATATCATTATTTCCAGTTATCGTCGTGAGGTGACGGATGAAGCATTTAGTATGTTTAGCTTCTCGCCTGTTGGTATTGCCGTTGCGCTGGCGGGGCTGGCCTTTATTGTTCTGGTGGGCTGGCGCTTGACGCCCAAGCGTAGCGGCCAGGCCTCTACGGATGAAATGTTCGATACCGCCAACTATTTAGTCGAACTGAAAGTGGGTGAAGAGTCGAAAGCTAAAGGCTTAACGCTTCAGCAGTTGCGTGATGAGCTGGACGAAACCATTCCTGTGTTAGCGGTGGTGCGCGATGACAATCGCCGGGCGGGGTATAACTTCCACGGCGCCCTTGAAGAGGGCGATATACTGCTATTAGAAGCAGGGCCTGATGAGCTCCAAATGCTGGAAGACAAAGTGGGGCTTAGCGCGATTGCTGAGCTGGATGAAGAGGCCGAAGACGATTCAGAAGTGAAGGACGCTGAGCATCCAGCCAGTGACAAAGAGGTAGATAAGGCTAAAAAGAAAGACGCTGCACAGGATCAACAGCGCGTGGATACCGAAGGCCTGCAGTTAATTGAGGCCGTGGTACGCAACGACTCTATGATGATTAACCGCAGCGTGCGACAGCTACGTTTAAACCACCAGTTTGGGCTGCACTTGGTGGCTGTCGCCCGGGATGGTGGGCGCTTGAAGCAGCGGCTGCGGGATATCCGCTTCAAGAACGGCGACGTTTTGCTGTTGCAGGGCAGTGAAAATGAAATCTCTGACAGCTTGGCCTCACTGGGCTGCTTACCTCTGGCTAGCCGTGAGTTGCACCTTGGCCAGCCACGCAAGCTAGCTGTCTCAATTGCTATTTTTGCTTTGGCGATCATAGCGATGCTGTTTGACCTGCTGCCGGCCGCGGTAGCCATGAGCACTGCGGCACTGATTTCGCTACTCATTGGTGTGCTACCGTTACGTGAAGGGTATCAGGCCATTGATGGCCCCGTTATCGTGCTACTTGCAGCGATGATCCCCGTGGGCGAAGCATTAGAAACCAGCGGCGGTGCGGATTTAATTGCTAATGCGCTGCTTAGCTTTGGCAGCGATTGGCCGGTAGTCGTGACGATGGTTGGGCTGTTTTTACTCTCTATGCTGCTTTCCAATGTGGTGAATAATGCGGCGGCTGCGCTGCTAATGGCGCCGATTGCGGTGAGTTTGGCCCATGGCTTCGATGTCTCAATCGACCCCTTCTTGATGGTGGTCGCTGTCAGTGCCTCCTGTGCGTTTTTAACCCCTATCGGACACCAATCCAATACGCTGGTGCTAGGACCTGGCGGCTACCGCTTTGGCGATTATTGGAAACTGGGCCTGCCGCTTTCGCTGGTAGTATTGGTGGTGGCGATACCGATGATTCTGTTGGTCTGGCCGCTATGATTTGAAATTGCAGCGCTTGGTCTAACAGTTTGCCCCCTGGCGGATTGTTGAACATTGCTATTAGATTTCGAAAATTTTGCTAGATTATGTTCAGATATCAATAAAAATCGAACAGGCCGGGCTCATGAATCAACAATTTCGTCAGGATGCCATTGTCGAGCTGGTTCGCCAGCACGGCTATATGAGCATTGAACAGCTCACCGAGCATTTTGCCGTGACGCCGCAAACCATTCGCCGTGATTTGAATACTTTAGCCGATGAAGGGCGGGTTCGCCGTGTCCATGGCGGGGTAGGTATCGAGTCAAGCACGGTGAATACCGCTTACAGCACGCGCAAAACGCTTCATCTGGAGGAGAAAGAGCGCATTGCACGCTGCTTAGCTCAGCACATCCCTAACCACTCCTCGCTGTTTATTAATATCGGCACCAGTAACGAGGTGATTGCTCAAGCGCTGTTAGAGCACCAAGGGCTTGAGATTATTACCAATAATCTTAATGTGGCCGCCATCCTGCAGCACAAAGAGGATTTTACCGTCATTATTGCCGGTGGTCAGGTGCGCTCCCGGGACGGTGGCATCATTGGTGAGGCCACGATCGACTTTATCAATCAGTTCAAAGTGGACTACGGCATTATCGGCATCAGTGGTATCGATGAGGATGGCTCGCTGCTGGAGTTTGACTATCAGGAAGTACGTGTTGCTCAGGCAATTATTGCCAACTCGCGGCGCATCTATTTGGCGGCGGACTACTCCAAATTTCATCGTAATCCAGTCGTTCGGCAAGGTAACCTGGAGCAGTTGGATGCGCTATTTACCGACCGTAACCCCCCGGATGCGATTCAGCGCTTGCTGACCCAACACGATGTGGCGCTCTACATTGCATAATGGGGCAGTTTCAGCCTTGAGCATTTTGGACGGCTAGAGTAGCCTTGGATGATAATAAAGCGAAAGTCAGTATATAAAATCGAAAGACAATACAACAAAGCGAACTCGATATGTCCTCTTTTATACTCGCCATTGATCAAGGCACCACCAGCTCCCGCGCCATTCTGTTTGACCGCCAAGGCCAGGTGGCGGCTGTTGCCCAGCAAGAATTTACCCAGCATTTTCCCCACGACGGCTGGATTGAGCACAATCCCGAAGACATTTGGGACACGGTGGTGGCAACTTGCCAAGACGTGATGCGCAACGCCGAGGTTTCTGCGGATCAAATCGATGGCATCGGTATTACCAACCAGCGGGAAACCACTATTCTGTGGGATCGGAAAACGGGTAAACCACTCTATAACGCCATCGTTTGGCAGGATCGGCGCACCTCGGATTTATGCCAGTCGCTGCGCGATAAAGGTCATACCGATGTCGTTCAAGCTAAAACGGGTCTGTTGATTGACCCCTACTTTTCCGCCACCAAGCTTGCCTGGATATTGGATAACGTTGAGGGCGCTCGGGAGCGCGCTGAGCAGGGCGAACTGGCGTTTGGAACGGTCGATAGCTTTTTAATCTGGCGGCTGACCGGTGGTCAGCAGCACGTGACCGATGCCACCAATGCTTCGCGTACGGCGCTTTTTAATATCCATACCCAGGAGTGGGATGAAGAGCTGCTGGCGCTGTTTAATATTCCCGCCAATCTGCTGCCCGAGGTGAAAGACTCCAGCGACGATTTTGGCACCACCGAAGCGCACTGGCTGGGCGCCTCGCTCCCCATTGCTGGGGTAGCGGGGGATCAGCAGGCAGCGCTGGTGGGGCAGGCGTGCTTTCAGCCGGGGATGGGTAAAAGCACCTATGGCACCGGCTGTTTTATGATTGTGAATACGGGTGAAACGCCATCGCTGTCGCGCAATCGTCTATTGACCACCATTGGTTATCGGCTTAACGGCAAACCGACCTATGCCATGGAGGGCAGTATCTTCGTAGCTGGGGCGACAGTACAGTGGCTGCGTGACGGCTTGAATCTGTTTGCCGACGCGTCAGAGACTGAAGCCTTGGCCCAGGAGACCCGCAGCGGGCACAGCGTTTATTTGGTGCCCGCCTTTACCGGTTTGGGCGCTCCGCACTGGGATCCGAAAGCGCGCGGCGCTATTTTTGGGTTAACCCGTGACACGGGCATTGCTGAAATCGTGGCTGCTGGCCTTCAAGCAGTCTGCTACCAAACCCGCGATCTGCAGCACTGTATGAACGACGATATGGAGGCTCCGCCAGGTACGCTACGCGTCGACGGCGGCATGGTGAAGAACAGCTGGGTGATGCAGTTTCTTGCCGATATGCTGGGTGTCCAGGTTGATCGCCCCACGATTCTGGAAACCACGGCGCTAGGAGCGGCTTACCTGGCCGGGTTGCGTCTCGGCTGGTATCAAACGCTGGAAGAGATCGAGCAGCTATGGCGCTGCGAAAAGAGCTTTATGCCGAAGATGGAAGAGGCTGCCCGCGAGCAGCTCTATCAAGGCTGGTTGGACGCCGTTTCACGTGTGCGCTCTACCTAAATAAGGCTCTGCAACTATAAAGCCCTCTCATTCAGTTGAGAGGGCTTTTTAATGATTAATGACTGCCTATGTTAAACCACTGGTGAAGAAGTAGGGGGCAGTGCGGTATCGCGATTCTGTTCAAAATAGTGGTTAAAACGGTCGTCAGCGTCGTCGCCAAATAGCACCCGACACGCCTCCTTTAAGCCACTGGATTGGCGTAACTGCTCATGCGGTACCACCAGTGAGACTTTGGCGCGGCGGCGCAGGAAATCCTCAAGCTGGGTGATCATCTCATGATCCCGGGCATGCTCGATCTCACAGCGAATGTACTCAGTGCCTTCAATTAAAATTTCGCCCTGAGCGGGATCCTGGCGAATTTTCTCGAGCATCTGGATAGCTTGGTCGGCGTAGCGCCGCCACAGCCGAGTAGAGAGTAGCTCTGATGACGTAGAGGCGGTCATGGCATCCAGGTTCATGCGCTTGGCTTGATCCATAAACTGCTGTTTCACGGGCTTGGGGGGTTCCCCATACCACTGAAAATTGGGGTCTGACAGTGTAACGCCCAGTTGGCTCACCGCTTCGGCAATTTCATCGCCAACGTTCAAACAGTCGGTAAGCTTGCCGCCAAAAATGCTGATATGTGCGCTTTCAACATTGGTATCAATCACGTGTTTGCGTGAAAGCTGTAGAAAATCGCGGTCATTGCCCTGGCTATCTTTAATGGCAAGGGGCCTTACGCCGCAACGCGTTGAGATAATGTCATCCTGGCTAAGTGGTTTATCCAGGGTGAGGCGTTTATTGATATTTTCCAGCACAAAGGCGATATCTTCGGCGGTAACGTCCACCTCAGGGTGTTCCATGTGGGTATCGGTGGTGCCGATACAGGTGCGATTGCCCATAGGAATGACAAAAAACAGCCTGCCATCGTCGGCGAAAAACGCGAGCACCCGCTGGGAGTCGGTTAGCTGCGGTACGATGAGGTGAATACCTTTTGAGTAGAGGTGATGATGGGTGGTTTTTTGGCCAGTCAGCTCGTTATGCTGATCTACCCAAGGGCCTGCCGCGTTGATCAGCACTTTGGCGCGGATGTCGAAGGTAGTGCCATCCATCACGTTACGCGCTTTGGTTACCCACACATCCCCCTCCCGTTCGGCGCCGAGTGACTCGACGTAGTTGGCGGCAATGGCTCCATAGTTGAGCGCGTGGCGCACAAAGTTAAACACAAACCGTGCGTCGTTATCGTGGAGGTAGGCATCGGAGTACTCAAAGCCTCCTACGGCGCCCTCAACATCAATAATCGGCTCTTGCTGCTTAATCTTGTTCGGCGAGAGCAGGCGCGGCAACTGAGTGAAGCCGTTGCCCATCAGCCAGTAAAGCCAGGTACCCGCCCACAGGTAGCGAGGTGAGTGGCGGAAACCTTTTGAAATAGTGGTCAGGAAGCGAATCTCCTGCACCGTAGACGGGTAGCTCTTTATCAAGTGGTTACGGCTTTTACACAGTTTGCGAACCAGCGCAAAATCCTTACTTTCCATATACTTAATGCCTCCCCATACGAGATTGGAGGAGTGCATGCTGGTACTGCCAGCGAAGTCGCCGCGATCAATCAACGCGACTTTGGCACCTTTGCCCGCCAGTGCCGCTGCGGTCGCCGCGCCGTTAATACCGCCCCCAATAATCAGGGCATCAAAGGTCTCAGTAGGTAATTTCTCGATGTTTCGATTTCGCAGTTTCATAGCGGATCCAATTAACCAATAAATAGCCCTGTTGCAGTGGGTGTTTTCTCTTGTGCTATGGCCTGCCGCCAATGAAACCCTTGGCAGGGCGGGCGGTTGCCCGCCCTGCAAGCGTTGCGCGTGGTGCTTATTGGCGCGTACCGGCGTCCATCCAGGCTTCCATCATTTCGTCATAAGGAATCGTGGTGCCTTGGGGCATTTCATTCTCCAGCTTGGGCTTGGGTGAGCCTTCCTGATCCAGCCAATATTGCGGATCCTGCTCTTCGTTGAGCACCGGGGCATAGCTGTCAAAAACGTTGGCCCGAGCCAAACGATTCATCGTGCTGTCCATATCCGCCGCCAGTTTATCGAGGCCTTCCTGAGGAGTGACTTCACCGCTCATGACAGGTGCCAGGTTTTGCCACCATAGAGGGGCCATACGCGGATAGTCAGGCACGTTGGTACCGGTAGGTGTCCAATTTGACTCGTTGGGGCTGCGGTAGAACTCCACCAGACCACCCAGTTTGGGCGCCATCTCGGTCATCTGCTCTGAGAAGATGTCAGATTCACGAATCGGCGTTAAACCGTGCATGAGTTTTTCCAACGACACCGTTTTCGACACGGTGAACTGGCCGAATAGCCACGCCGCGGTGCGACGATCTTCCGGCGTTGAGTCAAAGAACGTCCAGGCGCCTACGTCCTGATAGCCCACCTTCATACCCTCTTCCCAGTACGGGCCGGTAGGTGAAGGCGCCATGCGCCATAGCGGGTTGCCTTCATCATCAGTCACCGCGACCGCTGGGTCAGTCATGTCGGCGGTAAAGGCGGTATACCAAAAGATTTGTTGAGCGATATGGCCTTGAGCAGGCACGGGGCCGGCTTCACCAAACGTCATGCCCTGTGCTTCGGGTGGGGCGAAATCACGCAGCCAGTCGACCGCTTTTTGCATGGCAAACACCGAGGCCGGTGAGTTAGTTGCACCGCCGCGGCTAACGCTTGCACCAACAGGCTGGCTCTCTTCATTGACGCGAATACCCCAGTCATCTACCGGGTTACCTGAGGGAACGCCAGGGCTGCCCATGCCCGCCATGGAGAGCCAGGAGTCGTGGAAACGCCAGCCCAGTGAAGGATCACGGCGGCCGTAATCCATATGGCCATACACTTTGGTGCCGTCTATTTCACCCACGTGCTCGGTGAAGAACTCGGCAATGTCTTGATAAGCTGTCCAGTTGGTGGGCACGCCTAAGTCATAGCCGTAAATTTCACGGAACTGTTCCTGAAGATCTTCACGCTGGAACCAGTCATAGCGGAACCAATAAAGGTTCGCGAATTGCTGGGTAGGCAGTTGATAGAGGCTGCCATCTGGCCCGGTGCCGTACTGCAGGCCAATGAAATCATCCAGGTCGAGAGTGGGTAGGGTGTAGTCCGCCCACTCGTTCTCCATTGCCTCAGTCAGGTTGATGGTGGTGCCGTAGCGGATATGTGTACCGATGGAGTCGGTGTCGTTGACGAAGCCGTCATAAATGCTGTTACCCGACTGCATCTGGTTCTGCATGGTGTCTACCACATCACCTTCACCAATGATGTTGTGGGTCAGATTGATACCGGTGAGTTCACTGAAGGCTTCGGCCAACACTTCGCTTTCATAAACGTGAGTCGTGAGGCCTTCGGCCACGGTTTGGATATCCATGCCACGAAAAGGCTCCGCAGCGTTGGCAAACCACATCAGCTCTTCGATCTGCTCTTCCCTGCTCAGGGTTGAGTTCTGGAAGTGCTCGTCGACCAAGCGTTCAGCGATGGCACGGGTATCCTGCTCCTGCGCTGACAGCGTACCCGACGCCAGCATCAAGCCAGCGGCGAGGGTTGTCAGTTTGAACTTAGTCAGTCTGGACTTGTTGTAGTGCTTTTGCATGTTGACCTCGTTTTGTTGTGTTCTTCCTTGATGGCTTTGCCGTCCTTGATACCGATTAAACGCTGGTGGCATTTCCTAAGGGCTAGTCCCAAGGGCTATTCCAAAGGGCTAGCCCCAGCGCATTAAAACCAGCAGCCATAGGGCTGATACCGCTAGTGCTATCCAAATGGAGAGTGACGTGAACCCAATCACCCCCAAATGGATAAAGGCTGCAGAGAGCAGACCGATAAACAGCCGATCCCCGCGAGTGGTGGCAATGGGTAAAAACCCTTTGCGCTCAATGGTTGGCGACAAAATCTCCCATACCGTCATGCCTGCCAGCATGGCGGCAATTGATGAAAAGAATATGGCGGTGGGTACGGTCCATACCATCCAAGACATAGCTAGATCTCCTTAGGTACGGCCCAGGGCAAAGCCCTTGGCGATATGATTACGAACGAAATAGACCACCAGAATGCCGGGGATGATGGTGAGTACACCGGCGGCTGCCAGGGTGCCCCAGTCAATCCCGGAGGCGGTGGAGGTGCGCGTCATGATCATGCCAATTGGCTGGGCGCTGGTAGCGGTCAATGTTCGTGCTAGCAGTAGTTCTACCCAGGAGAACATAAACAGGAAGAACAGCGTGACGCCGATGCCTGAGCGGATCATGGGGATAAAAATCTTGACGAAAAAGCGCGGAAAACTATAGCCGTCGATATAGGCGGTTTCGTCGATCTCCTTAGGTACGCTGCTCATAAAGCCTTCCAGGATCCAGATTGCCAGCGGTATGTTGAACAGGCAGTGAGCCAGTGCTACCGCAATGTGGGTGTCGAACAGGCCTACCGAGTAGTAGAGCTGGAAGTAGGGCAGCAGGAATACCGCAGGCGGCGCCATCAGGTTAGTCAGCAGCCAGAAGAATAGATGCTTGTCGCCAATAAAGGTGTAGCGGCTAAAGGCGTAGGCGGCCGGTAACGCGACGCAGATGGTGATGAGCATATTCATCGCTACATAGAGCATTGAATTGACGTAGCCCATATACCAACTTGAGTTGGTAAAAATACCGATGTAATTATCAAGCGTTACGTTTTGTGGCCACAGCGTCATGGAGCCCAGTATTTCGCTGTTGGTTTGTAGTGACATATTGAGTAGCCAATAAATAGGCAAAATCATCAATACGAGATACAGGCCAAGTAAGATGCGCGAGCGCCAGCGAGAGCGGGCGGAGCGGTTGCGTCGCTGGGCAGGTGAAACCTTGCTAAAAATCGTGTTGTACTTTTCACCGCGCTGGGTGTTTTCGAGTTGATAGCTCATTTCAAGCACCTCCATGCGGCGGTTTATCTTTCTGCATATTCATAATGGTGGTGTAGAACACCCAGCTCACAAGCAGAATGACCAGGAAGTAGATAAGCGAGAAGGCAGCAGAAGGCCCGAGATCCTGTTGGCCGATCGCCATGGTGGCCAGCGATTGACTTAGGAAGGTAGTGGCGCTACCCGGCCCGCCGCCGGTGAGTACAAAGGGCTCGGCGTAGATCATGAAAGAGTGCATAAAGCGCAGTAGTACCGCGATGACGAGCACATTGGTGAGCTTGGGGAGCTGGATATAGCGGAACACCGCCCACTTAGACGCCCGGTCGATGCGCGCTGCCTGATAATACGCTTCGGGAATCGAGCGTAGGCCGCTGTAACAGAGCATGGCCACCAGCGGTGTCCAGTGCCACACGTCCATTAAGATGATCGTTACCCAGGCATCACCGGCATTACGGGTAATGTTGTAGTTAATGCCGAGCTCGCGCAGGCCCCAGCCCATTAGGCCGATATCACCACGGGTAAATATTTGCCAAATACTGCCGACCACGTTCCAGGGGATCAGCAGCGGCAGGGTAATCAGGATCAGCACCGCCGAGGCCTGCCACCCGCGTTTGGGCATAATCAGCGCGATGCCAATCCCCAGCGGAATCTGGATAGCGAGAATAATCAGCGAGAATGAAATTTGGCGCAGAAAAGCTGCCTGCAATGCCGGGTCGTTAAGCGTGGTTTTAAACCACTCGGTACCGGTAAAAAATGTCGCGTAGGGCCCGAGCACGTCCTGCACCGAGTAGTTGACTACGGTCATCAGCGGAATGATGGCGGAGAACGCCACCAATACCAGCATGGGCAGCACCAGTAGCCAGGCTCTGTTATTGGGTACTTTGTTATTCATTGCCAGCCTCCACCAGGTATTCATCGACATACAGCGCCAAGTGCGCATCATCGAAGTGCGCAAACGCCGTTTCACCTACCGGCTGATGTCCCTCTGGCAGGCGGGCTTTAAATGTCTGATCGTTGAGCTTAAAGGTAAGCAGGGAGTAGGTGCCCAGGTCTTGCACACTAACCACTTTAATCGGAATGCTATGGGACGTTGGGCTTGAACCAATGACGATAAACTCAGGACGTATACCCAGTTTGATATTGGTAGAGCTAGCGTTGGCGACGGCATGCTTCATCTGCTCACTAACCGGCAGTGGCTGTGAGCCGAACATGACTTGATCGTCTCTGCATTCCACTGCCATAAAGTTCATGCCGGGGCTGCCAATAAAGTAACCCACAAAGGTGTGCGCTGGGCGCTCGAACAGCTCTCGGGGCGTGCCGAACTGTACCACCTGGCCTTCATACATCACGGCAATTTTATCCGCGAAGGTAGAGGCCTCTAGCTGATCATGGGTCACATAGATCATGGTGATGTTAAAGCGTTCGTGAATCTCCTTGAGTTTGCGGCGTAGTTTCCACTTAAGCTGGGGATCGATTACGGTGAGCGGTTCATCAAACAGAATCGCCGTGACGTCATCGCGCACCAAGCCACGGCCCATGGAGACTTTCTGCTTCTCATCGGCGGTCAGGTTTTTGGCTTTGCGATCCAGCAGCGGGGTCAGCTCAAGAATATCGGCGACTTCGAGCACCTTGGGTTTCACCCGGTACTCGGGGGTATTCATATTGCGCAGGGGGAAGGCGAGATTGTCGAACACCGTCATGGTGTCGTAGATCACCGGAAACTGGAAAACCTGGGCAATGTTGCGCTCTTCCGGAGGCAGCTCGTTGACCCGATGCCCGTCGAAAAGTACGTCACCTTCTGAGGGTTCAAGCAGGCCAGAGATAATGTTCAGGAGTGTCGACTTGCCGCATCCTGATGGACCTAAAAGCGCATAGGCGCCGCCCTGATGCCATACGTGATCCATCTGTCGGATAGCATAATCCGCCGCGCCCTTGGGCGTTTTCTCGTAGGAGTGCGCTAGGCCTTTTAAGGTAATCTCAGCCATGGGCCGCTCCTCCCTGACGCGCAGGAATATGTACCGTATGGCCCTGCTTGTCGAAGGCGTAAAGCTGGTGGGTAGGGAAGTACACTTTCAAGGGTTGCTTAACACTAAACTGGTGTATACCTGCTAAGTGCAGAACGAGAGGAAAGCGTTCGTGATGAACATGCAGGAAGGTTTCAGAACCGCTAATTTCCGCTACATCCACATGCACATCCAGCGCTAGATCGTCAGCCTGTTGAGGTTGGAGTGTGAGGTGGGAAGCACGCACGCCAAAGTCGTAATCACCTGGCTCAAGGCGCTTTAGCTTCTCATCGCAGGGAAAGTGCAGCGATTGATCGAAGGTGATCTCGCTGTCGGTCAATTGGCCGGGAACAATATTGATCGGTGGTTCAGAGAACATTTCTGCGCTAAAGCGGCCGTTGGGCTCGCGATAAACCTGCTCGGTAGGGCCGTATTGAAGCAGTTTTCCTTCATGAAGTACCGCCGTATTGCCCCCTAATGCCAGTGCTTCATTGGGCTCGGTGGTGGCGTATACGGCGATACAGTTACGCGCCTTAAACAGCTCGCGCAGTTCATCGCGTAGCTCTTCGCGGAGCTTGTAGTCTAGATTAACCAGCGGCTCATCAAACAGGATTAAGTCGGCGTCTTTGACCAGTGCTCGCCCCATGGCGGTACGCTGTTGCTGACCTCCGGAAAGCTCTTGAGGGTAGCGATTAAGTAGCTGTTCGATATGCAGCATTTCAGCGATTTCGCCAACCCGCTTATCAATTTCGCTTTTAGGCTGCTTGGCTAATTTCAGTGGTGAGGCAATATTGTCGTAAACGGTAAGACTGGGGTAGTTAATAAACTGCTGATACACCATGGAGACATTGCGCTTACGCACTGAGACGTTTGTGACGTCTTTGCCATCCATAATTACTTTGCCGCGGGTGGGGGGCTCAAGTCCCGCCATTAAGCGCATTAACGTGGTTTTCCCGGCCAGCGTTCGACCCAACAGCACGTTGAAAGAGCCTGGCTCAAGAGCCAAGTCTATTCCGCTGATATGCGGCACACCGTTAACGATGTGATCGATATTTTGTAAATGTAAGGACATGCCGATCTCGCTAGCGTCATTGTTGTTGGAGAGTTTTGTAGATTTATTGAATAGTGCAGATCGTTTTCGTTTACGAAAGGCTAGTTGATCGTTTGCGAACTTGCAACGCGTTTTTGGCGCATTTGACTACGCATTTAGGCGTAGAAAGTGAACACAAAAAAGCCGCCCCCCTGGGGCACAGGGGACGGCCGTTTTACTGGTAACGCTTTGAAAAATAGGAATTACTTAACGTTTTCCTCCTCCTGCTTCTGCTGTGTGAACGCTGGCACAGGTTTTTCATTGTGATCGATCAGTGTGGACTTGTTCTTGGCAAAGGCATCGTAGGCGAAATCGTCCACGGTGAGCATTTCCAGCACTTCAGCCTCGAAGGTGCGCATAAAGTCGGCATCCTCAGTACTGATCAAGCCTTTTTCCAAGCCAGCCTCGACCCGAGCTTCAGGGTGTAGCGCCGTCTGCGGCAGCTCGCCTTTGGCGTACGCCTTGTTCACCGTGCGGTAGATTGCTTCAGCGCGATCATAATCCACCAGCAGGGCGTTGTAGCGGGCCAGCGGGTTGCGCTGTTCACCGTCATCAGCGTCCCAGGTGTTTTCCAATAGCTTGGTGCGCAGTGCGCTGTGCGTAGAAACACGCTGGGCAATATCGCGCGCCAGGTCGTCGTGGGGCTTGTTCCAGCGGCGGCCGGTGGGCATCACCACGGCGTTGAGCGTTTTGCCCAGGGCACGGTTGGGAAGATTATCGAAAATCTCCACAAACGCCTGTTCTGCACGCTGGAGCAGGAAACGGCAACTGTAGTGCAGCAGCGCTTCTTCACCTTCTACTTTACTACCTGCCTGCCACTGCTTGAGCACCATGGAGGTGAGGTAGAGATTCGAGAGCACATCCCCCAGCCGTGCAGAGATCATTTCACGTTTCTTCAGTGCTGAACCCAGGCTCGCCATGGCGGCATCGGCACATAGACCAAAGCCAGCGGAGAGGCGGGCAATATCCTGGGCATAAACCGCAGCGGGGCCATCAAAGGGAACGCTGGTTTTACCGATGCCAAAGCCCAGGGTAAAGGCACGCGCCGCGTTTCCAAAGATCAAGCCTGCGTGGCCGAAGAAAGCCTTGTCGAATGCCTTCATATCGTTAGCCTCTTTGGCGGCCAACTCATCAAGCACATAAGGGTGGCAGCGGATAGCGCCCTGACCAAAGATCATCAGGTTACGGGTCATGATGTTGGCGCCTTCCACGGTAATCGCTACCGGGTTGGCGCTATAGCCGATACCCAGATAGTTGCGCGGGCCGAGTGTCACTGCCTTGCCGCCGTGAACATCCATGGCGTCGCTGAGTAGCACGCGTTGGAACTCGGTTAACTGGCTTTTCAGAATGGCCGAGGGCACGGCGGGTTTTTCGCCGTGATCGATCATATTGGCGGTTTGATACACGGTGGCCTGGGAGATATAGGCCAGCGCGGCCATACGAGCGAGAGGCTCCTGCACACCTTCCATCTCGGCAACCGGCACGTTGAACTGGCGGCGAACGCGGGTGAAACCGCCGCTCCAACCCAGGGCGTAACGTGCAGTGCCGGTAGCGCCTGAGGGCAGCGTGATACAGCGGCCGATCGAGAGGCACTCCACCAGCATGCGCCAGCCCTGACCGATCATGTCTGGGCCGCCAATGATGGTGTCCAGTGGTACAAAGACATCTTTACCGATAATCGGGCCGTTCATAAACGGGCTGCCGATAGGGTGGTGACGGCGGCCAATTTCCATGCCGTCGGTATTGCGGGGAATCAGCGCCAGGGTAATACCGCGATCTTCTTCGTCACCAAGCAGTTTTTCGGGGTCAAACAGACGGAAGGCCAAGCCCACCACAGTGGCGATGGGTGCCAGCGTGATCCAGCGCTTCTCAAAGTTAAGGCGCAGGCCAAGCACTTCTTCGCCATTAATGGTTTGCTTGCACACTACGCCGGTGTCCGGCAGCGAGGTAGCGTCAGAGCCTGCGCGTGGGCCGGTGAGGCCAAAGCAGGGAATTTCACGGCCATCGGAGAGGCGCGGCAGGTAGTGATCTTTCTGCTCTTGAGTGCCGTATTTGAGCAGTAGCTCGCCGGGGCCTAATGAGTTAGGCACACCCACGGTGACCATCAAGGTTTCGTTGGCAGAGAGCTTTTGCAGCACCATGGATTGCGCTTTAGCTGAGAAGCCGAGGCCGCCGTACTCCTTCGGAATGATCATGCCGAAGAAGCCCTCTTTCTTCAGGAAGTCCCACAGTTGCTGAGGGAGGTCGGCCCGCTCTTGGGCAATATCCCAGGCGTTGCACATGCCGGCCGCTTTGGCGCACTGATTGGCCAGAAAGGCTTTTTCATCGTCGCGCAGGCCACCATCTTTAAAGGCGAGCAGCTTTTCCCACTGTGGCTTGCCTGAAAAAAGCTCGCCATCCCAGGAGACGCTGCCCGCTTCCAGCGCCGTCCGCTCTGTAGCAGACACTTTAGGGGCTACCTTTTTAAAGGTGGCGAATAGGCGCGGTGTGAGCCACTTGCGACGAAGTGCAGGTAGGCCAGCCACTGCGACGGCGGCTGTGCCAATCAACAGCAGCACGCCAATGATTTCGGCATCAAACAGCAGGCCAACAAGGCCCAATACGCCAAGCACCGCTATTGCCGCGGGGGCGCCTGCCTCGCGGCGCATCACGACGAGCAGGCCAGCAATGGCGAGCACGATAAGAAGTAGGGTGAGCATAGTGTCTCTCTCAGTTGGTGGCCTTTAGTGCTGGCCAGCTGTTGTTAGTTAAAGTGTTGGTTAAAATGTTTAATCGAACACTTGTTTGAATATTGGCAGATGGTACCCGCTTCGTGCAAGTATTTAGGCATGTTTAGCGCCGTAAATGCGATGCGCTGATCAAAAAAAACGCCATGGCGACAGACCATGGCGTTTTGAGTAGAAAATCGGCTAAATGTTCAGGCGCGTTTGGCCGGTGCGTCGTTAGCGACGTAGTAGTCAACATTAGCTCGGGGGAGCGGCTCAAGACCTTTAATCCGGTCAGCGATTTTCTCCGCCAGCATAATCGTTGGCGCGTTCAGGTTGCCGGTAGGGATCACCGGGAACAGTGACGCATCGACTACGCGTAGACCCTCAATGCCATGAACGCGGCCCTGACCATCGGTGACTGCCATCTCGTCATTGCCCATCCGACAGCTGCCGCAGGGGTGGTAGGCGGTTTCGGCATGCTGCTTGACGAAGGCATCCAGTTCAACGTCTGTCTGTACGTCTGGGCCGGGGGCTATTTCACGGCCACGATATTTATCAAACGCTGGCTGGGCGATGATGTCGCGGGTGAGGCGAATGGCGTCGCGGAACTCTTGCCAATCTTTCTCTTTGGCCATGTAGTTGAACAGTATGCTGGGTGCGGCGTGAGGGTCTTTCGAGGTTAACCGAATGCGACCGCGGCTTTCCGAGCGCATAGAGCCAACATGGGCCTGGAAGCCGTGAGCTTGCACCGCGCTTTTACCGTTGTAGCTAATCGCGATAGGCAGAAAGTGGTACTGCAGATTGGGCCACTCCTCTTCATCGCGGCTGCGGATAAAGCCACAGGATTCAAACTGGTTGCTGGCGCCGACGCCAGTCCCTTTAAACAGCCACTCGGCGCCAATTTTGGGCTGGTTGTACCACTTCAGCGCTGGGTAGAGGGAAATCGGCTCTTTGCACTCGTACTGGATGTACATTTCCAGGTGATCCTGGAGGTTTTCACCTACGCCGGGCAGGGCATGTACTGTTTCGATACCGAGTTCGTTGAGCAGTTCTGGGTTACCGATGCCTGAGCGCTGAAGAATCTGTGGGGAGGCGATGGCGCCACCGCAGAGCAGCACTTCGCGGCGTGCGTTGGCCTGCTGTTTTTCGCCTTTCTGCTCATAGCGAACGCCCGCCGCCCGCTTATCTTCAAACTCAATGATGTCGGTGACGGCATGGGTTTCGATGGTGAGATTGTGGCGCTGTTTGGCAATATCCAGGTATCCACGGGCCGTGGAGGCGCGGCGGCCTTTGGGCGTAACGAAGCGATCCATGGGGCCGAAGCCCTCTTGCTGGTAGCCGTTAACGTCTTCGGTTTCCGGGTAGCCCGCCTGTTTTCCCGCTTCGATAAAGGTACGGTAAAGCGGGTTGTTATCCGCTTTTGGCGTGGTCACGCTGACCGGGCCGTCGCCGCCGTGGTAGCTGTTGGCACCGATGTCGCGGGTTTCGCTCTTTTTGAAGTAGGGCAGGCAGCTAAGGTAGTCCCACTCTTCAAGGCCGGGCTGTTTGGCCCAGTTATCGTAATCCAGGGCGTTGCCGCGGATATAGCACATGCCGTTAATCAGTGAGGAGCCGCCAAGGCCTTTACCGCGGCCACACTCCATTCGGCGGCCGTCCATATGTGGCTCGGGGTCGGTTTCAAATGCCCAATTGTAGCGCTTGCCCTGCAGCGGGTAAGCCAGAGCGGCGGGCATTTGAGTGCGGAAATCAAAGCGATAGTCGGGCCCGCCCGCTTCTAACAGCAGGACGCTGACGCTGCTATCTTCGGTGAGGCGAGTAGCGAGCACATTGCCCGCCGAACCTGCGCCGATAATGATGTAATCAAATTCGCGTGGTTGAGACATAGTGAATTACCGAGGCTGAAGATGGGGCGGGGCTTGCTGGCGGTAGCTTTTCGCGAGGGCGCTGCTTCCGCCATCTGACCGCCACGGATGGCGGGAATGCCGAAACTGAAGGGATCAGGTTTCGGCCATGGCGAAAGACCCTCGCTCAAAGCTACCCCCAGTGCCCTTGGCAAGTGAGTCGCATAACCAGAAAGAGTTAAAACACTGACTCAAACGGCCCCATTTCAATCTGTACGGACTTGGTTTGGGTATAGTGATTAAGCGTCTCGATGCCGTTCTCGCGACCGATCCCCGACTCTTTATAGCCGCCTACCGGCATCTCAGAGGGTGACTCGCCCCAAGTGTTAATCCAGCAGATTCCTGCTTCCAACTGATGAATTACGCGGTGGGCGCGGTTCAAGCTTTCGCTGAAGACACCGGCGGCCAGGCCATAGGTGGTGTCGTTGGCGCGGCGAATGACTTCCGCTTCGTCATCAAAGGCGAGTACCGACATCACTGGGCCGAAAATCTCTTCCCGCACGATACGCATATCGTCGGTGCAGTCGGTGAATACCGTTGGGGCTGCCCAGGCGCCATTAGCAAAACTGCCAGTGTTCCAGTCGCCGCCACCCACGAGCAAGCGAGCGCCTTGCTCTTTGCCCAGGGCAATATAGGAGAGGACTTTCTGCTGGTGTTCAAAGCTGACCAGCGGCCCAAAGTTGACGCTGGGATCCATTGGGTCGCCTGCTTTGATGCGCTTAACGCGCTCGACCAGCTTGGCTTCAAAGGCGTCTTTAACGCTGCGCTCAACAAATACCCGCGTACCGTTGGTGCAAATTTGGCCACTGGAGTAGAAGTTGGCCATCATGGCGGCATCCGCAGCGCGATCAAGATCTGCATCGGCGAAGACCAGTAGCGGCGACTTACCGCCCAGCTCCATGGTGACGTCTTTTAACGTTGAGCTAGCCGCGGCGGCCATGACCTTTTTACCGGTGCCCGCTTCGCCGGTGAACGAGACTTTGGCGATGCCGGGGTGCCCGGTAAGCATGGCGCCCACTTGCCCGTCGCCCTGCACCACGTTGAAGACACCGTTTGGTAGTCCAGCCTCGGTGAATATCTCCGCCAGTTTCATCACGGTGAGCGGGGTGACTTCGCTGGGCTTAAACACCACCGCGTTGCCTGCCGCCAGTGCCGGGGCGGCTTTCCAGCAGGCAATTTGAATCGGGTAGTTCCAGGCGCCAATCGCGCCGATCACACCCAACGGCTCACGGCGGGTGTACACAAAAGAGCTATCGCGCAGGGGAATCTGGCTGCCTTCGATAGCCGGTGCCAAGCCTGCGTAATACTCCAATGCGTCTGCACCGGTCACAATATCAACACTGGCGGTTTCGCTGATGGGTTTGCCGGTATTGCGGGTTTCCAGCTCGGCCAGTTCGTCATTGCGCTCTCTTAATAGCGCGACAGCGCGAAGCATGATGCGCGAACGCTCCATACCGGTCATCGCAGCCCACTCGCGCTGGCCGCGTTGGGCGGCGGCAACGGCTGAATCGACATCGGCTTGACTGGCTTGGCCGATAGTGGCTAGCAGGCTGCCATCAAAAGGGTTGGTAACGGTAAACGTATTGCTTGAAGTGGCGTCTACCTGGCGACCATCAATATAGAGTGGCTGTACGTCTTGAGCGGCCATGTAGGACTCCTTAAATAAGATAAAAATTAGCTATAAGTGTTGGATGCGGGTTGTTGGCATCCATAGTGAGCAAAAAGCTGATCGAGATGAGTGTGGGCAAGAAAGCGTGCTTCTTTAGCATCAAGGCCTTCTGGCGTTAGCGCGCCGCGGAGCCACAACCCATCAATCATGGCGGCTAAGCCGCGTGCTGCGTTGCGGGCCTCTGCGCGTGGCATAACACGCCGAAACTGATGGCATAAATTGCTGTAAAGGCGTCGATCATTGACGTTTTGCAGCCGTTGCAGCATTGGCTTATGCATGCTGCTGGCCCAGAAGGCTAACCAAGTCTTGGCAGCGGGGCCGGTGACCTGGGTGCGATCAAAGTTGCCTTCAATAATGGCACCAATATGGGCGCGGGGAGAGTCGTCTTCTAGCGCATTACGGCGAACTGCCACGGCATCGGTCAGGTCGGTCAATATCTGCCGCATGGTCGCTTCGAGCAGGCCATCCTTGCCGCCAAAGTAGTGACTGATAATACCCGCCGAGACGCCTGCATGACGCGCTATGCGCATCACCGTTGCTTCGGCCAAGCCGACTTCATCAATCGCTGCCATGGTTGCGTTAATTAACTGCTGGCGGCGTATTGGTTCCATTCCCACCTTTGGCACAGCGTTCTCCTAATTCGTTGAATGTCTAACAGGGCCGTTGCTTGAAACCCGAGCGTAGACATGATTACCTAACCATGATGGCATTTTTTTATTGAACGTTCAATCAATAAAAAGGCGCGACAATATTTATCGCTTCAAGGGGACAACGATGATGAGCAGAATTTCTTCACGCTACGCGGGTGCTTTATTGCTGGCAGCGGGTTTGCCAACGGCGGCTTATGCCAATGAGTGCAGCAGCGTGCGCTTTGCTGAAGTGGGTTGGACGGATATTACCGCCACCACTGCGCTCGCCAGCGAAGTCCTTGAGGGGTTGGGTTACGAGCCGACCGTGGATACCGTTTCCGTACCGATTGCCTACGCCGGTATGCGCAACGATGATTTCGATGTCTTCCTAGGTAACTGGATGCCTTCCATGGCCTCTATCAGCGATCCTTATATCGAGCGCGGTGAAGTTGAGCGCTTGGTAGCCAACCTGGAAGGGGCCAAGTACACCTTGGCGGTTCCCCAATACGTTTACGATGCGGGCGTAACGTCGGTTAACGATTTAGCAGAGCACGCAGATCAGTTTGATAGCAGCGTGCACGGCATCGAAGCGGGTAACGACGGCAACGAGCTCATTGAGCAGATGATCGATGATGATGCGTATGGGTTAGGCGATTGGCAGGTGATCGATTCCAGTGAAGCCGGAATGCTGGCAGAACTGCGCGCTAGGGTGCCTAATGAGCAGTGGATGGTGTTTTTGGGTTGGGAGCCGCACCCCATGAACTCCAACTTCGATATGGCCTACCTTTCTGATGCCGATGACTATTTTGGCCCCGATTTAGGCGGCGCGACGGTGCATACCAATACCCGTGCCGGATTCGTGGATGAGTGCCCCAATGTGGGAGCGCTATTACGCAATATGACGTTTACTCTGGAAATGGAGAACCAATTGATGAGCGCCATTATGGATGATGGTGAAGATCCCCGTGATGCGGCCCGTGAATACCTAAAAGCCAATGAGAGTATTCTGGATGAGTGGTTAGAGGGTGTCACCACTCGCGACGGCGAGCCTGGCGCTCCTGCTGTACGTGCAGCCATTCAGTAAGATCGCTTTGCCACGCTTTCTAACTAGTAGCGGCAAGCCGGAATCCGGCTTGCCTTTCGTTATTAAGGTAGGCATAATCTGCACCCGTTGATGAGGAAAAGGCTACGTAGCTCAGCTGGTTAGAGCACATCACTCATAATGATGGGGTCCCCTGTTCAAATCAGGGCGTAGCCACCACATCAACCTCAGCACACTCGCTACTGCCTGTAAACAGTAGGATAAATCACAGAGTGTGCCGTTATGGTGGCCCCTTAGGTCCTCCCGCAACGCTAAACTGCGAACCCCGCCAGGCCCGGAAGGGAGCAACGGTAGTGGTGGCTGCGTGTGCCGGGATGTGGCTTTTGGGGCCGCCTCCATTTCTGCCCCCCTCCATCTCTGATGTTTTCTCCCCAAATTGGCACAACGCTCTAAATTCTTGGCAGCAACTATTTCTTCGTATCATTACTACGAAAATAGCGAAGCCATTATTTTCTATTGATTGAAATCGCTATGTTTGCCGTTTTTGTTTTGTGCACTCAACCATGAAGTGAATCGCCCAGCCTTTTTTCCAGTACGTGGGCACTCAGTAAAAAGCGGTTATGCCCATGAAGATCCCAAACAGCATCAATACTCCCCCTGCAGAGTGCTTACCCCAAACGGCGGTACCGGGTTTAGCCAGTCGTGTTGCCATTGATTGAGCTGCGAGTGCGTAAGTGCTCGACACGATCAGTTTGATAAACACCAATAGCAGAATTAGTGGAAGAAACGCAGAAATGTGCGAGTCCTGTTGGGTACTCACAAATTGCGGCAACAGCGATGAGAAAAATAGAATCGCCTTGGGGTTGCCGAACAACAGCCATTGTATTGGGCTTCGCAGCGCTAACCCGTGTCCAGGTAGAATACGCAGCTCGTAAGCTTGGGCAATTACTGCTTTCAACACCCAGTTAGCTGGTGATTTTTTTCGCTTGGTCAGCCGGGCCGCTAAATTTCGGTTTCTCCTCGGTTCGCATTGAAAAGCGTTAAGGCGAGCTGCCAATGAGGCGCTCAGCGCTCTCTCACGGTGATCTTGGCGATGGCGGCCGCACGATCACTGAGCGCAGCTTGGCTCTGTGTCCAGGCTTCTCGCTCTATGCAAAATATGCTCCTTAGCCACGCCAGTGTCAGACGTCGTGTCGCCTCAAGCGCCTCGGGATCCTCTGTCTCGGTCTCTTTCGCGTCGAGCCCCGCGATTCCGCCAAGCCCATGGCCCACGCCACTGATTGTTAGCAGGGCATCGGCCCCCGGCGCGTCGTAGAAGGCATCCGCGTGCCACTCGGGGCCGCGGGGCGTGAAATGCGGGTCATCTTCCGCGCCGCAAACCACAAGGGTGGGCAATTCTATGCCACTGAAATCCACGTCAAAGAATGGAAAGCGCCGAGCATGCTCGGGTCTCATATCAGCGCCACCACGCCCTGGAGTCGCTAGTAGGACACCCGCACGGATGCGCGGATTGGAGAAATCCTCCCCATACAAACGTCCGCCCAGTATTAGGCTGCAGGTGTGGCCGCCGAAGGAGTGGCCCGCCACGGCGATCCGGTCGTGGTTCAGCCGTCCGGCTATGGCTGGAGCCTGCCGCTCGATCTCGGCTAATTGGTCGAGGATGGCACGCAGCTCGTCTACGCGCTCGCGCCAGTAGAAGGGGCCTTCAGGTAAGTCGGGGTCAAGTCCGCCGACTCGTGAACTGGCGTGGGTCGGTTGAATAACGGCAATGCCGCGTTCGGCCCAGAACTGGGCGAGCGGGGCATAGCCGTCTTTCGAGGGGATATAGTTCGATGGGCCAAAGCCGTGTGACAGGATCACTATCGGCAGGGCATCACCGGCTGCGGGCGCGGTCAGGCGCAATTCCAGAGATTGGCGGCCAGGCATTTCCAGACGGATTGGCGTGTAGGCCACGGTCATGGCGGGGGCCGCCGTCGGTAAGGCGTGAGACAACTTGATCAATCGGTTCATCTGGTGACCTCGTTTGAAGGTTGACTGATGTGAAGCAGAGTGTAGATTGCGGCATCCGTTCATGATATGAACAAAAGTCCAAAATAATTCATCAGGAGTCCAAATCTGTGTTCAGTGGCACTGAAGACCCTCTTTCAAGCGTTGTCACGCTGCTCAAACCGGCGATTTCTATCTCGAAGAGGGTCGAGGCAGGTGGCCAGTGGAGGGTCGAGAGGAATGACATGGCCAGCCCCTTCTATTGCGCGATGGTTGAGGGTGTCTGCCGGGTTGAGGTGACCGGTCGCAAGCCGGTCAGGCTAACGGCCGGAGACTTCGTCCTGATTCCCGACCTGTATGACTTCAGCATGACCAGCGAGGTGCCGCCGGAACCCAGGGAACCGGGCCAGCCACTTGAAATAGAACCCGGGCGGGTTCGCCTCGGCCCGACGGACGCCCCCGTTGAGGTGCGCGCGCTGGTCGGGCATTGCCGTTTTGATACGCCCGCGAGCGGCTTGCTGGTGTCACTGCTACCCGAGATGATCCATGTCACCGGGCACGATCGCCTGATGGCACTGCTTCCGGTGATCCACGAGGAGACCCGCGCCGACCGGTCGGGGCGTGAGCTGATCCTCCAGCGGCTGCTGGAGGTGCTGCTGATTGAGGCGCTCCGCTCGAGCCCTTCCGTAAATATGCCGCCGGGGCTACTGCGCGGGCTGTCAGATCCACAACTGGCCGCCGCCTTGCAGCGCATCCACGCGGACGCGGGTGTTGAGATTTCCGTCGCCGGGCTGGCGAAGGACGCGGGCATGTCCCGCTCCGGATTCTTCGAGAAGTTCAGGAAGGAAATCGGACGCGCGCCGATGGAATATGTGACGGACTGGCGCATGGCCATCGCCAAGACGCTGCTAAGGCAAGGCAAACTGACCAACACGGAGATCGCCCTGCAGGTCGGCTACGGATCTGCCAGTGCCTTCGGGATGGCATTTGTTCGGCATGAGGGCCTCTCCCCCGGTGCGTTTGCAGGCAAGCAAAGACGTAAGAGAGGTTCAAAGGGAGTGGCTTGAGAGAGTGGTTATGATGTTCAGGTTGTTCCCGCTCATGGAGCACTTCTCGGTAACAGCTCAGGTATTTCACGCAGGGGCTTTATGCGGCACCAATACGTTGGAAGCCGATGAGGTGTCGGGGCAGATGCACTTGGTGCGCCATGGAACGGTTAAAGTGATACATCACGATCACTCGATGAACATTACGCAGCCCAGTTCGTTGCTCTATCCACGACCAATTAAGCACCGTTTTATTACCGACCCGAGCGCGGCGCCGATATGGCTTGTGCCAGCTTACGTTTTGAGGGAGGCGAACAGAATCCGATTGCGGCGAGTTTGCCTAACGTTGTGTGTTTGCCTTTGGATTCCATTGCTGGTGCAGTGCAGGTTCTCGATCTGCTGTTTGAAGAAGTATTTACTCAGCGGTGTGGTCGAGTTGCGCTCGTTAACCGCCTATTTGAGGTGGTGATGATTCAAATACTGCGACAGTTAATGGAAAACAACGATGTGAAGGGGGGAATGCTGGCGGAACGGGCAGGTATGTCGCGCAGTGTGTTTGCTTCCACCTTTCGCGACGTCGTGGGTGATACGCCGGGTCAGTATTTGCAAGGGTGGCGTATCAGGATGGCACAGCAGGCGTTGAAGCGCGGTAGGCCGATCAAGATTATTACCGGGGAAGTGGGCTATGGAAGCGAAGTGGCCTTATCGCGCGCCTTGAAAGCCTACACGGGAATGTCCCAAGACAATGGCGAGAAGCGCAAGTAATGTAACAATGGCCCGTCTATACCGCCATTATATGCCCAGAGCAAAGGGCACCTTGCTAGCGGAGTGGGGTACCCATAAAATGCCTGATTTACGTATTGACATATCTAAAAACATCGATATAATAGAGGTCATGGAATTAATCGAAATATTTAAAGCCCTCTCAAACCGTACGCGCCTTGAAATCTTAAGAGGTTTGAAGGATCCCGTGAAGAATTTTCCCCCACAGGATGAAGGGGATGTTCATGAGGTGGGTGTTTGTGTAAGTAGCATTCAAGAAGGCGTCGGGCTATCGCAGTCAACGGTGTCTGGTTATCTTGCAACTCTGCAACGAGCGGGCCTGATCGAAGTCAGGCGCATCGGGCAGTGGACCTACTACAAGCGCAATGAAGAAACCATCAGTGCTCTTGCCGAGATCATAAGAAAAGAGCTGTAATCATTTATGTGCTAATATCGATAAATTGCGATATTTCTTTTTTTAGAAACGAGGATTTGCTATGGGCTGATACCACAAAGGCAACGTTTAAATTTTTACCATTTTAAATCGAGAAATCTCGATATACCTTTTTATAGAAGTGAGGATATACAATGAAAGCGCAGATACTTAAAGCATTTAGCGGCCCGGAAGCGTTCGAGCTTAGCGAGGTATCCAAGCCAGTGCCGCACGCGGGACAAGTGCTGGTGCGGGTACACGCAACCTCCATCAACCCGCTGGACTACCAGATACGACGTGGCGACTACCCAGACCTGGTGCCGCTGCCGGCCATTACCGGGCATGACGTATCGGGTGTTGTCGAAGCCGTTGGGCCAGGTGTAACGAGCTTTGTGCCAAGCGACGAAGTTTGGTACACCCCGCAAATTTTTGACGGCCCTGGAAGTTATGCCGAGTACCACGTTGCAGCCGAGAGCATTATCGGGAAGAAGCCGCCCTCACTGAGTCATCTTGAGGCGGCCAGCCTGACCCTGGTGGGCGGGACGGTGTGGGAAGCACTGGTCGTGCGTGCGGCGCTCAGGGTGGGGGAGAGTATCCTGGTGCACGGCGGCGCGGGAGGCGTCGGTCATGTGGCGATCCAGGTAGCAAAAGCCATGGGTGCGAGGGTGTTCACCACCGTGCGTGAAGCAAATTTTGAGTTCGCACGGAATCTAGGTGCCGATGTGGTCATCGACTACAGGAAAGAGGATTACGTTGAGGCCATCCTGCGGGAAACCGGTGGCCACGGCGTTGATGTAGTGTTCGACACCATCGGCGGTGACACACTATCGCGCAGCCCCGACGCGCTCGCTCAACTTGGCCGAGTGGTCTCGATTGTGGACATTGCCCAACCGCAAAACCTTGTGGAGGCATGGGGTAAGAACGCCAGTTATCACTTCGTTTTCACCCGACAAAACCGCGGCAAACTAGATGAATTGAGCGCATTGATAGAGCATGGCCAGCTGCGGCCGCATGTGGGCGCCGTGTATTCGCTTGCCGACATTCCAAGCGCCCACGCGCTGCTGGAGAGTCCCAACAACGGTCTTCGAGGAAAAATTGCGATTGCTGTCGAGCCATCGCTCATCTCGTAAGTACGAACTTTTAAACGTTGAACTCAATTTGAGGGAATCTCTCATGGTTTATGAAATCGCTCTGCTGCCTGTTCACAAAGAACAGATTGAACAGTTCAGACGTGCATTTGACGAGGTCGCTCCTTTGCTCACCCGTGCCAAGGGTTATGGCGGCCACATGCTCGCGAAAGGGATTGAAACGCCCGAGTTATTCAACCTGATCGTGCAATGGGCGTCACTTGAGGATCACACGCCGGGCTTCGAAGAGAGTGAAGACCATCAGATGTTCATGATGGGCTTAGAAGAGTATTTTTCGGAGGAGCCGAAGGTCTACCATATTGAGGGGCACCTTTTACTAAAGGAGAGCATGATGATCAGAACAACCCCTTTGGCACGGTAATGCCAGCATATTAGGAGGTTTGTTAGCTGGTTATTGTGAGAAACATACAGGCCTGATGTCGCTAATGTGTAGTAATCGCGGTTTGATCTGACAGTTCCGGCTTTTAAGTCCACGACTGTCAGGTCAAATTCAGCGATTCAGTGTGGCGATTTTATCGTGATCAAGCTAAATAGGCGCTGGTCGCAGACTAGGTCAACTGACTAACTTTGGCCGCAGAGGGGCTGCATATAAAGCCACTCAGTCGATCGGCTCGCAAGGTTTATTATTCGCTACTAAATGATAAGGCTAGTGGTCTATCAAAGGAGTAGCGAGTCTGTGGGACGAAGAATTGAATCCATTCCTTTCCGAAAGGTTGCTAATGGCGTCCTCTGCTAGTGAGTGGAATTGGTATCGACTGCACAGTCACTCGTTACGGCGTTGCCTAGATAATATGGCTCTTCCTATTATTGATGCGGTAAAACGCCTTTGTGGATAGCTGGGTCGCGAATTTGAGAACGCTGAAGTGAATATTGAAGAGTTACAGACATTTGTGGAAGTTGCTGAGGCTGGGGGAATTTCGCCGGCTGCGCGGCGACTCGGCGTTTCCAAGTCGATCGTTAGCCGAAGGCTTTTTCGGCTTGAAACGGAACTTGGGATCCAACTTGTAGCACGAACCACTCGCGGCGCAGCTCTTACAGAAGCCGGCGTCACATTCCGCGACTATGCCGCTAGAGCTTGCGTCGAAATTGACGTGGCCAGGGAAACGATCCTTCCCGCTGGTGACCTGCGTGGTCGCTTGCGAGTATCTGTGCCCCTCTCTTTTGGTGCAACCCACTTCGCGCCAGTGATAGCAGAAATGGCACGCCGTCACCCGCACCTTCATATTCACACTTCTTATAGCGATCATGTCGTCGACCTCATCGCAGAAGGTTATGACTGCGCTATACGACTAGGCTATCTTGAAGATTCCAGTTTGTTAGCAAGGCGTGTAGGAACCATTTATGGAACGGTTGTTGCGAGTCCTGACTACATCAAGGCGCACGGGGCACCGGAAACACCAGAAGAGCTCCTTGCCCATCAGGCTCTGCTGCAGGGCACCGAAGCCTGGCAATTCATGGATGGCGACAAGATCATCACGGTTCGCCCGCAGGGGCGCTTCAAAGCCGATAGTGGTATAGCGCTGGTCGCAGCTACCGTTGCTGGTCTTGGCATCGGTATGCTTCCCAGTGCGCTTGTTAAGGAATATATAGTCTCTGGCGCGCTCGCTCCGATTATGACTCGCTTTCCTGTACGTCCTGGCGGTGCCTATGTTATCCGCCCGCCAGGGCACCATCCCGCCCGAAAAATACGAGTTCTTACTGAACTGCTGATGGAATATTTCGAACATAATCTGCACTTTGCTGAGCTAAATCACTAAACCTCATGCGATATGCAGTCTGTAATAAAAGCTGAGCCGTTGTCGGCTTTAAAGCGCTTTATATCTAATTATAAGCGGATGACTGGATAGGGCGTTGACGCCTGGCTGCGATAGGGGACGGCGACAACATAACGTTTGCGCCAGGTTTGCGGCGACAAGCCTGTTTCGCGTTTAAATACTCGGCAAAGATGCGATTGGTCGCAAAAACCGTATCTCAGTGCTATCTCACTCAGGGAGCACTCCGAGGAGAGCATATATTGCCCTGCAGCCTCTACGCGTCTTGCAGTTACATACATCAGCGGCGTTACTCCCATTGTCTGTTTGAACAAGTGCGAAAAATAACTGGTGCTCAGGCCCAATAAAGAAGCGAGCTCGATTGTGCGGATGCATCGGCCGAGGTGCTGATCTATGAAGTCATTGACACGAGCAATTTGCCACCGGGCTAACCTACCGGTGATTCTGTTCTGAGAAGGTTTGCTGTCACTGTCAGCGGTAAGCAAGGAGATTGCCCGAAGCAACTGCATTGCAGCTGCGTCTGGATCTCGATGAATAACTCTTTCCGTCTCTATCAGCAGTGTCAGTATTTGCCTGGTCTGTTTCAAGTAGTCGGCCCTTCAGAGTTGGTTTTGTTTAATGGCTTTGAAGTCGTCGATAACCCAGCGGATTTCCAGTAGACGTTGCCAGCGGTGCCGTTGCCTTTGGTTAGTACTATGCATGTTCACATGTTCGTTTCGGTAGTAGCGTTCGGTGATTAGCTTTGTCGCGAAAAGGGGAACGCCCAAGGGGGGAATGTTGCGCTCTTCGTAGCTGCTTTTGCGCTACCTAAAGGGGCTTTGGGCGTCGCTCATCACACACGCATCCAAATTGCGGGTCGTCATCCAATAAGAAGCGCCGATTCTTTGTGATAGTGACGAGGCGTTTCACAAATTTCATCGCGCTCGTCAAGGGTGAACAGCACTGTTATTCGCCGATGATCAAGCATGGCCTACTAGGAGGCATTTGGCACACTGCGGATTATCGCTAACTACGTCAGCAGATCCGTTCCGTTCACGCCACCAGTACTGAATAGGTACTTTACCCTCCCTATCCCATACGGCCCGCGCCAGGAGAGTTCCATCATGACCAAAGCATCCGATCTGTTTATCCAGTGCCTGGAAGAAGAGAAGGTGGAGTATATTTTTGGGGTTCCTGGTGAGGAGAATCTCGATATGCTCGACAGCCTCAGCCGTTCGACTACGATTCAACTGATCCTTACCCGGCACGAACAGGGGGCAGGCTTCATGGCTGCAACCTATGGCCGGCATACCGGCAAGGCAGGGGTATGCATGGCGACGCTAGGGCCAGGCGCGACGAATTTAGTCACCGCCGCCGCCTATGCGCAGCTTGGCGGGATGCCAATCCTGATGGTCACTGGGCAAAAACCGATTAAGAAGTCGAAGCAAGGCCGCTTTCAGATCCTCAATGTGGTTGACATGATGAAGCCGCTGACCAAGTTCACTCATCAACTTGCCAGCGCCGACAACATCCCCAGCCGGCTGCGTGAGGCGTTCCGGCTCGCCGAAGAGGAGAAACCCGGTGCAACGCATATCGAGTTTCCAGAGGACATCGCCGCCGAGAAGACCGAATCAATGCCGCTCAAGCGCAGCCACATTCGGCGACCCAATGCCGATGTGAAGTCGATTCGCGCGGCGGTGCATGCCCTTGAAAATGCCAAATCGCCGATCCTGGTGGTCGGCGCAGGTGCTAACCGCACCATGACCTGCCGGATGTTGCGGCAGTTCATCGAGAAGACTGGCATTCCGTTCATTACCACTCAGCTCGGCAAGGGCGTGATCGACGAACGTCACCCCAAGTTTGTCGGCTGCGCAGCGCTGTCATCGGGCGATTTTGTCCACCGCGCGGTCGAGGCCGCCGACCTGATCGTCAATATCGGTCATGATGTCATCGAGAAGCCACCGTTCTTTATGCAGGCAGGCGGTACACCGGTGATCCATATCTCATCCAAGACCGCTGAGGTTGATCCGGTCTATTTCCCACAGATCGAGGTTGTCGGCGATATCGCCAACGCTATCTGGCAGATCAAGCAGGACATAGTCCCCAATGGCGGCTGGACGTTCGGTGCGATGCTGGCGGCGCGTGAGGGCCAGGTCGCGCACACCGCGTCGATCTCGGGGGATGCACGCTTCCCTATTTTCCCACCTTATCTGGTCGAACAGATCCGCGCGGCAATGCCCGAAGACGGCATCATCTGCCTCGATAACGGGGTGTACAAGATCTGGTTCGCGCGCGACTATCCGGCTTACCGTCCTAATACCGTGCTACTCGATAACGCGCTCGCCACGATGGGGGCGGGCCTGCCCTCGGCCATGGCATCGGCAATGGTCTACCCCGGTCGCAAGGTGATGGCGATCTGCGGCGATGGTGGATTCATGATGAACAGCCAGGAAATGGAGACCGCCGTGCGCTTGGAGCTCAACCTCACCGTGCTGATCCTTAACGATAATAGCTATGGCATGATCCGCTGGAAGCAGTCGAACATGGGCTTCAAGGACTGGGGGCTGAACTATGGCAACCCCGATTTCGTCAAGTACGCGGAAAGCTATAGCGCATTCGGGCATCGTGTGGAAAGCGCTGAGCACCTCCAGCAGCTGCTCGCGCATACCCGCGACACGCCGGGCGTTCATCTGATCGACTGCCCAGTTGATTACTCGGAGAATGACCAGATCCTCAACATCGACATCAAAATGCTGTCGAAAGAATTGCAATCCTTGTGTCTTTCTCCGGCTTCACCGGAGAGCGGGATGCATCCCGGGAGTTTCGAATGACCAAGCTCAAGTCCATCTATCCGCTCTATCTCAACAACGTGGCGCAGCAGCCGAACACCGATCTTGCAGTGATCGACAAATTCACCGGTGAGGTCGCGTTCCATGTTGCCCAGGCCGATGCCGCGACGATAGACGCGGCGATCGCCGGCGCAGTCGAGGCAGCAGAGCCAATGGCGCGAATGGCGAGCTACGAGCGCCAGGCGGTGCTCAACCATTGCGTTACCCGCTTCACCGAACGGTTCGATGAGCTTGCGTACGCACTGTGCGTCGAGGCGGGCAAGCCGATTAAAGATAGCGAGGGTGAGGTCGGTCGGCTGATCGATACCTTCCGTATCGCCGCCGAAGAGTCGGTGCGGATGACGGGAGAAGTTCAGTCACTAGACATCTCGCCGCGCGCTAAAGGCTATCAGGGAATCTGGAAACGGGTACCCATTGGGCCCTGTTCGTTCATCTCGCCGTTCAACTTCCCGCTTAACCTAGCTGCCCACAAGATAGCCCCGGCGCTTGCGGTGGGCTGTCCGTTCGTGATGAAACCGGCAAGCCGCACCCCCTTGGGCGCGATCATTATCGGCGAAGTGCTTGCCGAGACCGACCTGCCCAAAGGTGCTTTTTCGATTCTGCCCGCCAGCCGCGGCGGTGCTGATCTATTCACCACCGATGATCGACTCAAGCTACTCTCGTTCACTGGATCACCCGATGTTGGTTGGGATCTCAAGGCGCGCTGCGGCAAGAAGAAGGTGGTGCTCGAGCTTGGCGGCAATGCCGCGGTGATCGTTGATGCGGATGCTGATCTTGACGATGCGCTGGAGCGTGTCGTTTTCGGTGCTTTTTATCAGTCGGGTCAGAGTTGTATAGGAGTGCAGCGCATCATCATTCATGCTGATGTCTACGGCCGCTTCCGCGACATGCTGGTCGACAGAACAAAGACGCTGGTGGCGGGAGACCCAAAGCAGCGAGACACGTTCATCGGCCCAATGATTCATGTCAAGGAAGCGGCGCGGCTCGAATCCTGGGTCAACGAGGCCGTCGTTGCTGGTGGTACTCTGCTCTGTGGCGGCAACCGCGAGGGTGCGATGCTTGCCGCCACCCTGCTCGAAGCCGTGCCTGCCGACACTAGGGTTGTCACTGAAGAGGCATTCGGGCCGGTCGCTGTGCTGTCACGCTTCACTGATTTCAATGCCGCACTCGCCGAGGTCAACACCTCTAAATTCGGGCTGCAGGCGGGCGTCTTTACTCGCGACTTGTTCAAGATGTTCGATGCGTGGGATCACCTTGATGTGGGTGGGGTGGTGATCAACGATGTGCCCAGCTATCGCGTCGACAACATGCCCTATGGCGGGGTCAAGGATTCGGGGCTTGGCCGCGAAGGTGTGCGTTTCGCGATGGAGGACATGACCGAAATCCGTAATTTGGTGATTCGCCGTACATAAGGCGCTTTTATGAAGGGAAGGAGCTGGGTCTACCACATGGCGACCCACTATCAAGCCTTTCGATAATATACGGGCGTTTCAAGACGCTCTTTTACGTTTCTCAACTGGGCGCGATAGACATCCTCCACCCCATAAATACGAAGACTGCTCAAAGTACTCGATCAGCATCTCGGTAAGGATCCGGATTTTCCGCGCGGGATGCTGGCCTGGCGGGCGGATAACATAGGCACCGGCCGGAGGGGGAGGGTAGCGCGTCATAATGGGAACAAGCGCGCCAGATGCCACATGTTCCTGGGTAATGAAATTGGGCAGCCAAGCGACGCCAAGCCCAGCTACAGCAGCGGCGGCGAGGGCGGTGGCGCTGTCGGATTTGAACCGCCCTTGCGGGTGCACCGTTATGATCTTATCTCCGTCCATGAATTGCCAGGCTTCCGTACCCTGCATGAGAGCCTCATGGGTCAGGATGTCATCTGGCTTCTCCGGCGCTCCATGTGTCTTGATATAGCATGGGCTCGCAACGAGGTTGCCAAAAATCGAACCAACGCGCCGTGCTTTCAGGGTCGAATCCTCCAGAAAGCCAAGCCGTATAGCACAATCATAACCATCGGTGATCAGATCAACACGGCTATCACTGTAGCAGGTGTGTATGTGTAGTTGAGGGTGTCGTCGTGCCATTTCTGCCAGAACCGGAGCGAAATGCGTTGGCCCAAACGATAGTGGAGCTGCGATTCTCAGGCGTCCGCGAAGTGCACCGTGGGGTAGAATTGCTTCTCTAGCCACGTCGGTTTCCACACAGATTTTGGCTGCATAGTCTCTAAAGGTAGTACCTGCTTCGGTAAGCGCTGCCCCGCGGGTGGTGCGCGAAAGAAGTTGAACGCCCAGTTCCGCTTCGAGACGGGTGAGTCGGCGACTGACAATCGACTTAGCGATACCGAGCCGGAGGGCGGCAGGTGAAATGCCTCCAGCGTGAGCAACCTCTACGAATGTCTGTAATTCTTCAATGTCCATTTTAGCGTTCCACGAATAGCAACAATGGTTTCTGCAAAATGGTACTACTCGGCTGAAAAACCTAATAGGACAATACTGCTGCAAATGAGAGTCCGCTTTTTGGGCATGCCTTGTGCTTTCGCCAGAACAGTGTGGTGCCGCTCTGGGCACCTATCTAGCACAGGATGTACGACCCTTCGATACCCCCTTCATTGTTCCCCATTCTGCGACACAGCTTAGCTTCAAAGGGGGCTACTGCGCCGAGTATATGTGCAGCAGTATCTAGTTCCGAGCAATGTCGCCGCTGGCGCATTGCTAACGGGAAACCAAGCTCGCAAAAATTGACAACTGACAGAGGATATTTTCATGACTTTTCGTAATGGCCTTGTGTCTCTTCTTCGTCCCGAAGACTCGGTATTGGTGATGATTGACCACCAGCCTTACCAGCTCGCGAATCTGAACAGTCACGAACCAACGATGGTAATTAATAATTCGGCGGCGCTTGCGAAGGCTGCTAAAGCCTTCAATGTTCCCACCATCCTGACGAGCGTGGTCGCTGCTCAGGGCGGCGACATCTTTCCTCAGATCACTGATGTATTCCCTGGCCAGGAGATTATCGACCGTACGTTCATCAACACTTGGGAAGACAAGCCAACAGTGGACGCGGTCAAGGCGACGGGCCGTAAGCAGCTGATTATCGCAGGCCTTTGGACAGAGATATGTGTTGCTATGCCCGCTATCCAGGCTGCTGGCGAGGGCTGGGACGTCACTGTCATCACGGATGCTTCTGGCGGTACGTCGGTGGAGGCCCACGAAGTCGGCATACAGCGCATGATTGCGGCCGGCGTGAACATGATGACCTGGATGGCATTGGCGTCCGAATGGCAGCGAGACTGGGCGCGAACCGAGCACCTTGCCGAGGTGCTCGAGGTCATGAGGCAGCATGGTGGTGGCAGCAGTATCGCTTACATGTGGGAGCAGCAATTGCTCAATACGCCGGTGCCTAGTAGCGCAGGATAATCTGAGCAGGGATGACGAGACTTTTCAGCGAGGCTTCGCGGGAAAGCTAGTAACTGTAAGAGTCTCGTCATCCTTCTTGCAACAAGCCGTCACTACTCCTCCGAACCTCTATTCATCCAAACGCGACATCTTTGTTCTATCGCCTTCGTTATTAGCGACTTATTGTCCCACTGGTACTCACCAACAGGAGCAGTATCCATGACTACGTTCACTACCAGCGATAACGTCTCACTTTTCTATAAAGATTGGGGCTCGGGTCAGCCAGTCTTTTTCTCCCACGGTTGGCCGCTTTCCTCAGATGCCTGGGATAACCAGATGCTGTTCTTCGGCCAGCAGGGTTATCGGGTTATTGCCCACGATCGCCGGGGCCACGGGCGCTCGGAGCAGACCTGGGAGGGCAACAATATGGATCGTTATGCGGACGATCTCGCCGAGCTGTTCGAGCATTTGGATCTTCGCAATATCATCATGATTGGTCACTCCACCGGTGGCGGCGAAGTGGCGCACTATATTGGCCGCCATGGTTCTGCGCGGGTGGCTAAAGCCGTCTTGGTTGGCGCAGTGCCACCTTTGATGCTGAAAACCGAAAGCAACCCCAACGGTACCCCAATGGAAGCCTTTGACGGCATTCGTGCGGGTACTGCCTCGAACCGCTCGCAGTTTTTCCGCGACCTGACCGTGCCGTTCTACGGTTTCAATCGGGAAGGGGCTGCGGTCAATGAAGGTCTTCAGGAGGCGTTCTGGCTGCAGGGCATGCAGGGCGGGATCAAGGCACACTATGACTGCATTCACGAGTTTTCTGAAGTCGATTATACCGCTGACCTAAAGGCTATCGACAAGCCCGTATTGTTTATCCACGGCGATGACGACCAGATCGTCCCGCTCGCCGCTTCTGCTGAATTGGCTGCTGAGATCGTCAATGACGGCATCCTGAAAGTCTACCCAGGTGGTTCGCATGGGCTTGCCCAGATTGATGCCGACCAGTTCAACACAGATGTGCTGAGCTTTATTCGTAGCTGAAACTTCCCCGACGCTCGAGCAGTTAGCCGGGCGTCGCTCACCGCACTCTTATACCAATTTCAGGCAGTTATCCAAGATTCAGCGAGGGTACTTTGCGACAGTGTACTGGCGTTTCACGACATCCATCAAATTTGTCAAAGGTGAGCCCAATGCAGAATTCCCAGCTTAAAGTACTCACGCCCAGCAACTCACAGCTGGACTATTCACAGCCGGACTATGCACAGCTGATCTTTATCGATCAACAGTCGCAGATGTCTTTCGGTGTGCAGTCTATTGGCCGATAAGCTCCGCACAACGATGAAGCATTATTCAATGCATCTAGCGGGCCACTAATTGTCGATCGTGGGCCACCATATCTGCTTTATTCAAGGTGACTGGCTTATCCCTGCGGTATGGGATAAGTTTGAGCGCCACTTCAAAGCCTGCGGTTACACCTGCAGTGTCCTGTCGCTACCCGTGCCGGGTGAGCAGGGGTGGTATCAAGTTCTTCATGGCAAAGAGGCCAGGTTTTCACCTCTTAAATGCCTTGTGGATTTCTACGCGGTGCAGATTGCAGGTTTTTCGACGCCACCTATTCTGATTGGTCATGCGATGGGTGGGCTGATCGTTCAACTGCTGCTTGATCGTGGTATAGGAGGGGCTGGTATCGCCATTGCCTCGCGACCGCCGCAGCGGGTCTCACTTGGCTGTCGCTCGTTGCTGCAGATACTCACGGCAAGCGCTGAGAGATGGCAAGGCATGCGCTTTTTGCGCATGACGCCTGCGCAGTTTTTCTGCTGTGTAGCGCATCCGGCTCCCCGCCCGTTAGCAGCGCCGCTGTATGAGCAGTTGGTTGGCAGAGTCCCGCAAACCCTGATGATAACGGCGGCACTGGGCGTAGGTGGCAGACTACTCTTCAATCAGGAGCGAGGGCCGCTCTTACTGATCTCGGCTAGTGATGATCGAATGGTTGCCAGTTCTGTGGTTTTAGCCAACTATTTCTATCAGAGACGATCCTTGGCGCCGACAGACTACATCTCGTTTTCTGGGCATGGTCATCTGCTTATTGTGCAGCCAGGCTGGGAGCATGTCGCGGATCGAATTATTGAATGGCTTCAGCAGCAGTTGGGCCGGTTTTGAAACTGGGCAATGGCCTTGGTACTTAACACATGCTGTATGTGTATTCCTTGCGAACATATGTGATTTTGCTGCTGTGCCTAGTACTTGGCTGTTTTGCGTGCTCAAGTGCAGTGGCGCGAATCTCGAATGACATGGATCACCGCCGCTGGACTGCCAGTGACCAGGGCCCGACTGCAGTGGGCGCACTTGCACAAACCGTTGATGGGTACCTTTGGCTGGGTACTCATGACTCCTTGTATCGCTTCGATGGTTTCGAGTTCGAGAAATTCGAGCCTGCTGACGGTGAGCCGCTGGGCGTGGTTTCAGCGCTTGCCAGCACCACAGAAGGGCTGTGGGTGGGGTTTCGTATCGGTGGAGCCCGTTTAATCAGCGCAAATGGTGAGATGCTGCCGGTTGATCCAGGCCTTCCAGATGGTGTGGTATACAGCATTGCCGAGGATCAGCAGGGGCGAGTCTGGGTCGCGGCGGATGAGGGGCTAGCGATCCATGACGGCACAGGTTGGCGCCCGATTGGTCAGGAGAGGGGCTTTACTGGCCGCCATGCTCGAGCGGTGCACGTGGATACAGATGGATATATCTGGGCAGCGAGCGAAGAGGAGCTTTATATGTTGCCTCCGGGTGCACCTTCGTTCATGGGAACGGGTATCAGGAGTCAATCCTTCAGCGCTATAGCTTCATCCCCCTCAGGCGACGTTTGGATAACCGATCGCTCCAGTGAGCGATTACTGCGTTTGACAAATAAAGGCTTTGCTAGCGTCGAGTTTGAAGAGATACCGATATCAAATGCGAGCAGTATCGTTCTGGATGAGCAGGGAGGTGCCTGGCTGGGCACGCGTGGATCCGGTTTGTACTACCTTGCTGACGGAAAGATGCATGTGCCTACAGAGGGCCGAGATGTAATCAGCTCCTATACCGCTCGTGACGGACTCAGCTCTGATTATGTATTGGCCCAGTTCATTGACCGTGATGGCACTCTGTGGGTAGGCACGGATGCAGGCCTGGATCGACTCGATCGTAACGACCTGACTCCTCTTGCCTTATCTAACGGCGTGGGCAGTACTGCACTGGCAGTAGATGATGATGGTTTACTTTGGGTCGGCTCCGACAACGGCCAACTGAAGGGCATTCGCAATACTCGCCATTCCACCTTAGAAGTAGACATGCCGATCAACTCATTAGTGAACAGTGAGCAACACGGTTTGTTGATTGGTGGGCATCAGGGCATTTTTTCACTTGCGGACGATGAACTTGTGCGTATCGCCGCATTACCCGTCCAATCCACCCCGGAATCTGCCGTTAGGGCAATGGTGGTAGGAAAAAATGGCGATATATGGGTCTCCGTCAACAGAGAAGGGCTATTCGTCTGGTCTCATGAGCAATGGCAATATATTGACCCATTTAGTGATTCGGAGCGTCAGGTGATGCCTGTGAGCGCCTCCCGAGGTCCCTCAGGGAAACTGTGGTTCGGCTACCGAGATAACCTATTGGTGTCCTATGCCGAGCAGACGTTCGAGCGCTGGAGCTACCAGGAAGGGCTGGACATTGGTCATGTCACAGCCATGCTGCATCTCCCCGAACGCACCTGGGTAGGTGGTCAGCATGGCCTGGCATACCTCAAGGATGGACGCTTTCATCGTCTAGATCTGCCGGCTGCCGAATCATTTCAGAATATTTACGCCTTAGTCGCCGTGCCGGCCGAGAAGAGCGTAGAAGAACCTGGGATGGACATCTGGGTTCATAGTCGTGGCGGCATCTTTAAGTTGCCTGCAGCGGAGATCGATCGGGTGATAGCTGGCGGTGACACTCTTCTGTATAGCTCTCACGATCACATTGGCCGGCTACCCATGGATCCCCACAAAGTATTGCCACTGCCCACTGGAGTCTCTACGCCCGAAGGCTCACTATGGTTCGCCACCGGCCAAGGCGTCGTCCGTGTTGATCCTCATAAACCAAGTGATATGACACATCCACCCGTCATTTCAATCCAGGCGCTTACAGCCGATGGTGTCGAAATTGACATCTCCGCCGCACCTGTTCGTTTATCGGCAGCACCGCAAAGGCTGGTGATTGACTATTCTGCGTTAAACCTCGCCGCACCAGAGAACATGCGCTTTCAATACCGTCTCAGTGGTCATGATGCGCAATGGGTTGATGCAGGTCGTTCCAGGCAAGCTGTTTTCTCACGTCTACCCCCCGGTAATTACGAATTCCATGTTCGTGTGCTTGATGTGAGTGGGCAATTCCATCGGCCTAATAAAGCTTTGATTTTCAACGTTCCCCAGGTTTTCTATCTGCGTCCATGGTTTTTACTACTCTTCTCAGGGGCGCTGTTGGCACTGGTGTTCTGGATATCCCGTGTTTATACGCAACGGGAAAAAGCAGCCCTGCGAACGCGCCTGGAAGAGCGTTTTCATGAGCGTGAGCGCATCGCACGCGAGCTGCATGACACCTTACTGCAAAGCGTTCAGGGCATGATGCTCAGCTTCCAGGCGGTCGCCGATAGTCTGCCTAAAGAGTCCCGGGCTCGTCATGCGATGGAGCATGCGCTGGATCGCGCCGAGCAAGTGATTGTCGAGGGCCGGGATCGAATTACAGGTTTGCGCGGCGAGATAGCACCGGCGGAAGATCTGGCTGTTGCATTCCAATTGTTACAGCAGGAGGCTGACGCTTCGGTTTCTGTAGCCTATCGTGTCAGCAACGTGGGGCAGCCGTTGACTCTGCGCAATGAGGTTCGCGACGTTTTCTATCAGGTGGGAAGAGAAGCGGTTTTCAATGCATTGCGTCATGCCGAGGCCACGCAGATTTCCGTTACCTTTACCTACGCTAAGGACAGATTCGAGATGCTGGTTGCTGATGACGGAGTGGGCATCGATCCACTCTACCAACGAATGCGCGGCAGACCTGGGCACGGCGGTTTGAGGGGCATATATGAGCTTGCCGACAGAATTGAGGCCACTCTGATGATCGTGAGCAGCGACAGGAGCGGTACGCGTATCAGATTGTCACTGTCTGGCACCATTGCCTATGCAAAAGCACTCGATGACAAACAAAACCGTTCAATCAGGGCAGGGTAAAGTTATGGTCGCACATCAGGACGCCATCTCCGTATTGGTAGTCGATGATCATTCTCTGATACGCGAGGGTATTGCGGCAGTAGTGGGCAATTATGAAGACATAAGCGTGGTGGGTGAAGCCTCCAACGGGCTGGAGGCCATCCGCCTATACCGGACAACGCGACCGGACGTTACGCTTATGGATGTTCAGATGCCTGAACTTAATGGCATTTGTGCCATTAGCGCCATCATGTCGGAGTTTCCGCAAGCATGCATCGCGGTACTCACCACCTACCGAGGGGATGTAAGGGCGTTGCAAGCGATCAAAGCGGGCGCGCGCGGCTATCTTTTAAAAAGTATGTTGCGCCGTGAGCTCATTGACACGATACGCGCCCTGGCAGCCGGTAAACGGCGTTTCCCACCGGAGATAGCGGCAGAGCTGGCAGCCCATATTGATCAGGAAGGTTTGACCGGCAGGGAGCTTGAGGTACTGCAGTGTGTCGCACGCGGCTTGTCGAACAAGGAGACTGCTGTCGCTCTAGCGATAGGTGAAGAGACAGTAAAAGGTCATCTTCGCAATATCATGGATAAACTCGGAGCCAACAATCGAACACATGCGGTGACTATTAGCATTCAGCGCGGGATTATCGATCTTGCGTAACCCCCCCTTTAGTGTTGTTAAATGCCTCCCCGTTTGGGGCTGTGTGATACCCCGCGCTAACGCCATCCTATAACACTTATGGTGACGAATTAACAAGTTACCAGAGTTTGCCCTTGGCCAAGGAGCGAGAGCTATGAACGGGAGTGTTAGCACAGGTTACTCATTGGACAACAACGCCTTCAATGGTGCTGACCACTTAAAACGGGGTAAGCAACTGCTGACGCTACTGAAGGAAACGGAGAGAACCCTTCACGGTGATCCCGACATCGCGTCGACTTACCTCAATGAGGCGATCGCTTTGCTGGCAGATGGCAGTCAGGATGCGCCTTCACCGCATAGACATAGGGGAGGGTTGGCACGCTGGCAGATATCGCGAATTGACGAATTCATCAATGAACATCTCGACCACTGCATACGAACCACCGAACTTGCTTCATTGTTGGGTTTGAGCGTTAGTCATTTTTCGCATGCGTTTAAACAGACGACCGAAATGACCCCACTATCGTATGTGACTGCTAAGCGTTTGGAGTCAACGCAGCAAAACATGGTCTGTTCAACACTTTCCTTGAGCGATATTGCGCTTAGCCACGGATTTTGTGATCAGTCTCACTTTTGCCGCGTGTTCAGACGCGAAACAGGACTCTCGCCGCAAACCTGGCGAAAGCTGCATACTGATGTGCTAGCGGAACAACCAGCCCGCCACCAGTCGCACAACCTTGGGCATGATTAAGTAGACGACGAGGGCAACTATAGTCGCGGCGATAATCCCATGGCGCACACCCCAGACGGAGATTTCAGGAAGTATATTGAATAGCGGCTGATACAGCGCTGGCACTATTATCGTTAGCGGCCATATTACTGCGGTTGTTATAAGCCATTGTTTCCATCTAGTGGGTTGCTTGGCTTTTGAGGCTGGGGGTGTGAACCAGAAATCAATCCCACTTTTGATTTCCAGTTGCTCATCAGAAGCGAGCGCGAAAGCGATGGACGATAACAACTCCTTCCGAATGTTTGAGCCTAGCCATGCTTCTGCAGCGGAATTGCTGGAAAACCGTACGGCAATCTCAAAGGTGTCGTGCCCTTCGGGGGGACGAAGTATATGAACGCCTTCATGACCCGGAAATTCTGCTGCGGCAGCAATTATTTGCTTTAACCAAGTTTCGTAACGTTCTCTGAATTCCGGGCGGACGGTATGCCTGATAATGATCGATCTGCCAGCGTTGTCATGCGCACTAGGTACAGATTCTGTTGCTTTACTATTCATGGTGATTCTCCGTGATTGGTGCGATAGTCATGGGGTCAATTATTCTTACGTCCGTGAGGGCGCGATCCTATTGAATTTCAGCTTGTGACGTGTGCCATTAATCCAGCCCGGACAAGGCAGTTATGGTGGGTTCAAGAGTCCATTGCTCAAATTTCATGAGGAGTTTCTTGTTTGATGGATCTGCATGCGTATTGATTTCGAACTGCAACGCCAATGACCAATAACGTAGCGATGCCCTCGATGGGTAGTATTAGAGGTGAGAAAAGAAGCACAACGGCTGTTAATAACAATATGTAGCGCCCAGTTCCTTCCAGTTCGAATCGTTCTCTTATCAACCAAAGCCCGAACAAATAACCACTAATAGCAACCGCTATGGTGTGTAAACCAACTGATTTGGATAAGCTTGAATAGCCGGTGACCACATCTACCAGTACAGCGATACCTACACCAACGGCTGCCCCAGACATGTAGATCAATAGATGACCGTACCCCCATAGCAATGCTAGCGACAAACGCGGGTGGGCAACATGCTCTTCTTGTGAGAAGTAAACCCACCAAAGTGCGAACATCAGAACCAAAGAAGAGATGACAATACCAATTAACTCCTTGCTTATGTTGTCGCTTGCAACTCGTTGAATGGCTAGGCTGCCAGCCAGTAGTGTTTCTCCCAGCACAATAATATTAAACAAGCCATATCGCTCAATGAGATGCCGTCGATGCCAAGGAGTGGTGCAGTTACTCTCCGCATATGCTGGAACCATTAATTCGAACAGGGCACCGACAGCATAAAAACCTACCAATAGGCTTGCTGCTATTGGCTGGGCGAGCATCAATCCCACCCAATAAACCTGAACAATTGCGATACCGGTTGCATACCGGTAGGCCGTCAGTCGACGTTCCGGGTCGTGCCTTGCCGCCCTCAACCAAAAGCAAACCATTGCAAGTCGCATAACGACAAACCCTGCGACGATCATGTCTATGTTGTTTGTCTGAAAGAATCGATCGATACCTGCGGCCATAATAAGCGAACCTGCCATAGCCACTATTGTTAATACTCTATGCAGACTGTCGTTGTTGTCGTAAGCAGAGGCGTACCAAGTGAAGTTCATCCACGCCCACCAAATGGCAAAGAAAGACGCTGAGAACTTCAGCACCCCCTCAGTTATGTGGAAAGCTAAAATGGCATGATGAAGACCTGCCGCAGCGGAGGCGACTGCAATGACCGAAACCAGATCAAACAGCAGCTCAAGCGGTGTTGCCACTCGGTGAGGTTCAGCAGCATCTCTTGGCACAAGAGGTAAAATGCCAAGTCTGCTCAGTATTGGTTTACTTTCCATTAGTACTTGCCACCGAATAAATGCGTGCATTGAAGAAGTCGAGGCAAAGGTAAGAAGCGATGTAGGCGTGCCAAGTAATACTTCAGACGGTTCTTTGAGTGTTTTCAGGGTATCAATCGAGGGGCACGCATAAGGCTTTGGAGGAAAGATAAAACAGACTGAACCGCGCTGGCTTGTACAAATGCCCGGTGGATTGCACGCGTATGCGGTTGGAGAGCAACCGAACCCATGCGGTCACTATAGGTATTAAAAGAGGAATCCTAGATAGCACCTAGCGGTATTCCATATTACCCCCCCTTTGGGGAGGCCGCTCCTCTGTTTTCTGTGAAAAGGATTGATCGAATAACTTCCGTGAGGATTGGGAACTGGGCAAATGACGAAATTGCGCTCTCTTTTCATTATTTGGTTTCTCTGCATTCTGGTGGGCTGCTCCAAAGGGTTTTCGAGCGGGTGGGGCCGAGAATCTCCCGGTTTTGACTCTTCCGATACTTCGCCAGCCCATTATTCGCCTCAGTGCAATTGCCCTAACGACGCCATCTGAACATCTACCCTAGCGGTTCGCATGGGCTGGCGCAGGTTGATGCGGCTAATCTCAAACCCATACAAACCTCGGGCAGTCATCCAAGAATAAGCAGCGGTGCTTTGCGACAGTGATTAGGCAGGGGAGCATTGTCGTCGATGCTATTGGTAAATCAGACGTACTCATAGCAGAGAGATCATCATGACCTTACGTAATAGCCTGACGTCACTTCTCCACCCTGAAAGCTCAGCACTCATTTTATCGACCACCAACCCTATCAGCTCGTAAACGTGAACAGCCACGAACCGCAAGCGGTAGTTAACAAGATAAACGGAGAAAGATCATGAACACGATTGCTCAAGTGAAGTCGGTCGCTGCAATAATTGCGCTCACCGCTAGTATGACCGCCACATCCATTTTAACTGTCACCCCTGCCGCAGCACAGTCGACAAGTGACTCTCAGTCTGAAGCCTCACTCTCAGTTGTCATGGAGTTCCTGGCTAATACTACGCCCGATAAAGTTGAAGCTGCTGCAGAGAGGCTGGCTGCTCCCGACGCAACCTACATTTCTCTCAACTTCGACAATCCAGAACTCCAGCAAATCCTGCCTTGGACTGGCACAAACTACGGCCCAAAAGCCTTTAGTAGCTTATTCCTGCAGCTTGCGGAGTACTGGGAGACCGAAGACTTTACCGTCACTGATCAAATCGCTTCCGGCGAAGACGTCGCGATTTTTGGTACGTTCACCTATCGATCCTTAACGCTCGATCACGTTTTTACATCACCGTTTTCCATCCACGCCAAGGTTCGTGACGGAAAGATGACGTATTTCCAGTTCATGGAAGATACCTATGCTTCTGCCAGTTCGTTCCGGCAGTCCGGCTCGTGGACGGTGAAAACAGTTGAGGACAAAGCCCCTTTCACCGTGGGTGCAGAGTAACGATCTAGATATAGGCCGGTTGGTGTTTTGGGGACACTAACCAGAACGAACTGCCGGCCACCGCTTTCGAGGCATACGATTTGGCGCATTCGTTGTGGTCTGCCGACGCTTAGACCTTCTTCGATTTGCACCTCGGTGGTGACCAACATGCTGCGATTGCTGCAGCTGCCAAAGTCGCCAGTCTCTACGCTTAATTATCGAGGAACTGTCGCTATGAATAATACGCCTGTTTTGAACTGGATCGATGGTCTTTGGCTGGACTCCGGTGTTTATCAAGATTCCATCGACCCAGCGACCTATGAGGGAATTGGCCAATACGCTGAAGGTGGTTTGCATGAGGCGCAGCAGGGGATTGAAGCGGCTCAACGGTCATTCGCTGAAACGGCTTGGAAAGATGATCGCAACTTGCGTGCCCAGGTGCTGCTGGAGTTGGCTGACGCCTTTGAGCGCAATGCGGACGAACTGATCGCCATGCTTGCGTTGGAAAACGGCAAAGTAAAACCCGAAGCCACGTTCGAAGTCACTATGGTGCCCTCCAAGTTGCGCTACTACGCTGGTCTTGCTCGCGCTGAGTACGGTCGTGCGGCAGAGCCTAAACCCGGCAAAATCTCCATGGTGATTCGTCAAGCAGTTGGTGTCGCAGGCATCATCGTGCCTTGGAACTCGCCAGTCATACTGATGATTCGCTCTTTGGCGCCAGCCTTGGCTGCGGGTTGTACCACTGTCATCAAAATGCCTGGGCAAACAGCTCAAACCAACGCCTTGATGGCACGCATCATGAGCGAGTCGGTGTCGTTGCCGCGGGGTGTTATCAACCTGTTCAGCGAGCAAGGCGCAGCGGGTTCCATCCATCTGGTGGAGTCTCATCAGGTTCCGGTGATCAGTTTTACCGGCAGTACCACAACTGGCCGTGTAATATCCGCCGCCGGAGCGCAGTCGCTGAAGCGTTTTGGCATGGAGCTGGGCGGGAAAACGCCCATGCTGGTGTTTAACGATGCCGACCTCGAAGCAACAGTGCCAACGCTCGAAAAAGCCCTGACTGTATTTGCGGGCCAATTCTGTATGACGGGGTCGCGGTTGTTGGTACAGCGCGATATTGCTTCCGCGTTGATCGAACGTTTGGCCGCACGGCTGCAGGCCGTGTGCGTGGGGCCCGCTGCAGATCCAAATAGCGAGATGGGGCCTTTGATCGATAAGCCCAACGTTCAGCGCGTTAACCAAATAGTGGAAGAGGCCATTGCTGGCGGTGCCGAAGTCATCGTGCGCGGTGGTCCGGTAACGGAAGGGCCTCTGGCCAGCGGAGCGTTCTATCGACCAACACTACTGCGGGTGTCTGATCCCGAGATGCCGATTGTCCAGGTTGAGACGTTCGGTCCTGTGCTTACTGTCCAGGTATTTGATAGCGAAGCAGAGGCGATTGCTTTGGCCAACAACAGTGAGTTTGGCTTGGCAGCTAGTGTATGGACTCGCGATATCGATCGCTCTTTACGGGTTGCTCGCGAGCTGGAGGCCGGCACTGTATGGGTCAATGATTGGGCAGTGGTCTACGACGAGTTTGAGGAAGGTGGATTCAAGCAGTCAGGCCAGGGGCGTTTAAATGGAGTGGCGGCGATGGATGATTTCGTTGAATACAAACACATCGCTCTCAATCCCGGCTTACGTCGCCACTAGATCCAACTCGCTCGCCGATCTGAGCGCCCGCATGACGGGCAAAGCAAACGCAAAACACTTTTCACCTAAAGAGGAAGCGAAAATGACAAAGGTTCTTGTTCTCTATTACTCCATGTATGGTCACATCGAAACCATGGCGAACAAAGTTGCTGAGGGCGCTCGTAGCGTCGATGGCGTAGAGGTCACCGTCAAACGTGTCCCTGAAACCATGAATAACGAAGCCTTCAAGGCAGCGGGCGGAAAGGTCGACCAGGGCGCATCAGTGGCTACGCCAGCGGAGCTGGGCGACTATGACGCTATCATCGTCGGCACGCCAACCCGCTTCGGCAATATGGCCGGGCAAATGCGCACCTTCTTCGATCAGACCGGCGGTCTTTGGGCCAGGGGAGGTCTGGCAGGTAAAGTGGCGAGCGTGTTCACCTCAACCGGGACAATGGGCGGTCAGGAAATGACCATCACCTCTACCTGGACCACATTGGCGCACCACGGCATGATTATCGTGCCGATCGGCTACACCAACCCCAAGCTAGCTGATATCTCCCAGGTGAGTGGCGGCACGCCTTATGGTGCATCGACCATTGCGGGCGCTGATGGCTCTCGGCAACCTGATGATCGTGAGCTGGATATTGCCCGCCATCAGGGCGAATATGTCGCCTCCATTGCTTCTAAAATCAAAGGCTAGAGGCCCAATGCACTGCCGCTCGAACGAAATGGAAATCTTCAGCGGCAGTGAGATTGATAGTGGGTTGAATAGTGCGGTGACCTTAGTTACTTCCTGTCAAGAGGTGTGTCGATTCCGGACTCCCATCACACAGAGGGAGTGGCTCCCGACCTGCCGATACCCGACATGTTCGATTTCTTCCACGTACACGCCAGCCAGCAAGAACAGACTGGCATTTACCTCGTAGTTGAACACTTGTGAACCTGGTTTTATCCGCAAGAACGATCTCGAATCACGACGAACGCTTGGTGTTATCTCCTCACTGATTCGACAGGAGGTTCAAGCGGGTGGGGCGGAGAGTCTGCCGGTTTTGACTCTTTCGGTAGGTCGTTAGAGGCAATGTAGCCCAGCCTGGGTCGACCAATACGGAGGCTAACCCTGCCAACGGCGAGAGCGCTGATTTCCACAGTGGCGTTGATCAAATCCGCAAGGTGTCAAAATCGCTTAACCATATGATCAATGCAGTGTCCCACAGATAAACCCTGAATCCGATCCGCGTCGCATCAGTTATATTTCTATCCAGATGATAAGTTTAGGTTTTTATAGGGAATTGCTGCAATGGCATAGCCGTTGCTTGAGAATCGTCAGTCGCTTTGTGCACAACAACACTCAGCGGCATGTATTTGGTTACCACAGCCCACACGAACAGTAATAAAAACGATAAGCTGCCACGCAAATAAAAGGGGTATCAAGCATGTCTGAAATTGCTGGTGTAGTTGTCAGTCATATCATTCGCCCGGCCCATGAACAGGCATTTGTTGAATGGACAAAAAGAATGAGCGATGGCGTTCGCGCAGCGTCCGGCTTTCGCTCAATCATTCGGCTTGATCAAGGGCCGGCGATCTCCCATACGGTTGTACAGTTCGACTCTCAGGAGCAACTCGACACTTGGCTGGGATCAGACTTATTCCTGCTGTTGCGTGCGGAGGGCGTAAATTACTCATTGAGAACCATCCAGCCACAAGCAGGCCGCACTAACGCTGTCAGCATTCCAGGGGCAGCCAGTGCGCCCAAATGGAAGCAGGCGGCTGCGACGTGGCTCGGCGTCTATCCGACTCTTGTTGCGGTCAATGTAGTCATAGTCCGCCCCCTCGCAGACTCAGTGAATTGGCTCGTGCTCCTGACCGGTAGCTCGATGGTGCTCACTACCATTCTAACGTGGGTGATTCTGCCTCGTGTTCATCGAGCTCTACGCCCATGGATGTTCGCCGAGGCGGGCAAGGAGAGCCGTTAATTCAAATAGTCCTTAAATCCCACGTTAATCCAAAAACAGTGTTTTTATTCTATCCTTTGTATTTGAAGCATTTTACCGTCGTTAAAATGCTCTTCAACAGGAGCCCAGTGGTTGACTACGTACTTTTGCCTGTGGATCTGGAACGTGAATAAATTCTCTGAGATGCATGCTTTCGTCACAGTTGCAGACACTGGCAGTATTTCCGAAGCGGCTCGTCGTTTGGGTACGGGCAAGTCGATTGTCTCTAAGCGTTTGCAACAGTTAGAAAAACGTTTAGGAAGCGTCTTGTTAGAGCGTGGCCGGCAGGCTCGCCTCACTGAGTCTGGAGAGGTTTTTTATCGTCATTGCATCAGGATCCTCACTGAGGTTGAAGAAGCCGAGAATGCAGTGTTTACCTCACAGTCGACAGTTCGCGGGGGGCTGCGAGTAGCGGTTCCAATGGCTTTTGGTCTTCGCTATCTGACACCGATTCTGTCGTCTTTTGCTAGGCAATATCCGGAGTTGGATTTAGATCTTGAGTTCGACGACCGTCGCGTCAACTTGCACGAGGACGGGTTTGACGCAGCGATTCGAATTGGTGAACTACCGGATTCTTCGCTAGTGGCCAAGACTATTACCCCCAACCGCCATATCATCTGTGCCAGTCCTGATTACCTGAGTACGCACGGTACACCACAAACTCCGCAAGACTTGGCACAGCATTTCGCGATGCTTTACGTGAATCGAGAACCACATGGCATGTGGACGCTGCCGGTGAACAATACATTGGAGTCTTTCCGTGTGCGCTGCAGGATGCGTACTAATTGTGGCGACCAACTGATGGAGGCGGCCAAAGCGGGTCTTGGGCTCGCGATACTGCCCACCTTTCTGGCTGCGGAGGCCATTGTGGGCGGTGAACTGAGAGAAGTGCTGAAGCCCTATGCACCCCGTGGAGGCAATATCTCCGTAGTGTATCGTCAGTCGTATAGAACCTTGCCCAAGCTTCGGGCGCTCAGTAGCTTCCTCGGCGAACAAATTGGCAACCCGCCGATTTGGGATAAAATGCTGGCAACCCATATGTAGCTATAGCGTTGAGTCGTTCGAAAAAGACGGAATGTCGTTTCGCTTTCTTCGTCTTATGAAGAAGAAAATCTTGCTCTATTCTGTTTCAGAAGATCCGTTACCCGTGTCTGACAGGAAAATAGAATAGCAGCACAGCCTTGATCCTGAATCTTCGATTGTTTGTCGGCAAAAAAACAACGGTTATTCAGACCTTTCTTAAAAGCCTGTTACTACATTGGTCAAGCTGGGCGCCTATCATTGAAGGCGTTTAGTAAATATACGCATACAGCGAAGACTCAATCGACTCGAATCATTAAAATCACCCTTTAGGGTTGGAGAATGGTTACCCCATTGGGGCTGGGCGAGACTTTGGCATCGATACATACTGATAAATGATTCGTGACTTGAATCAATGGGCGTCTCTAGAAAACACATTCGGGGCTCGATTATGACTTCCAGCTTCAAGCCGGAGCTCAAGTACTCAGACTATCAGGACCTGAGCGAACAGATTCGCTTTCAAAGCACCGAGGGCAAGATCTGGTTCGGCGAGCAGCGCATGCTGCTGATGCAGGTGTCGGCAATGGCTAATTTCCGCCGTGAACTTGTCAATAGCCTTGGTATCGAACGCGCCAAAGGGTTCTTCTTGCGTTTTGGCTACCAGTCAGGCCTTAAGGACGCGGAAATGGCGCGCAAGCTCAGGCCAAACAGTCCGGACTCGGAAATGTTTCTGGTTGGGCCGCTACTGCACTCGTTGAAAGGCATGGTCAATGTGAAACCCATGCAGTTAGAGGTGAATCAGGAGACCGGCCACTTCTACTGCGAGTTTGAATGGATTGACTCTTTTGAAGTCGAGGCCTGCCAGACCGAGCTGGGCCTGATGAAGGAGCCTGTTTGCTGGTCCTTGCTAGGCTACGCGTGTGCGTACAGCTCATCGTTCATGAAACGTGAAATTATCATTCAGGAAACGAGCTGTCGCGGGTGCGGCGATGAGCGCTGCATTATTATTGGAAAGCCAGCTGAGGAATGGGAGAACGCCGCAGATTTTAAAAGGTACTTTCAAGCCGATCCAATCATTGAGGAGCTGTATAATCTTGAGTCGCAGATCAGCTCACTGCGCACCAGCTTGGAGAAGCAAGAAGGGCAGTTCTACGGTATCGGACAATCTTCTGCTTACAAGGATGTCTGCAATACGATCGACAAAGCAGCTCAGGGCAAGGTGTCGGTTCTGCTGCTGGGAGAAACCGGTGTCGGCAAGGAGGTCATCGCAAGGAGCGTGCATCTTCGCAGCGAGCGCGCTGAGCAAGCTTTCGTCGCGTTGAACTGTGCCGCCATTCCGCCGGAGCTAATTGAGGCCGAATTGTTTGGCGTCGAGAAAGGTGCTTATACCGGCGCAAATCAGACCCGCCAAGGGCGCTTCGAGCGTGCCAGTGGGGGAACCATTTTTCTGGATGAAGTGGTAGAACTAACGCCCCGAGCGCAGGCGACCCTGCTACGGGTATTGCAAGAGAGTGAACTTGAAAGAGTAGGAGACTCACGAACCCGCAAGGTCGATGTGCGAGTAATTGCTGCTACCAATGAGAGCCTCGCCGACGCGGTCGAGGCGGGTCGGTTTCGCGCGGATCTTTATTACCGCTTGAATGTGTTTCCGGTGCAGATCCCTCCTCTGCGCGACCGACTTGAGGATCTGCCGCTGCTGGTCGAGCACTTTCTAAACAAGCTTCATCTGCAGTACCAAAAGCGTACGCTAGGTTTATCAGATAAGGCTCTGGAACTGTGTCTCCATTACGCCTGGCCCGGAAATATCCGTGAATTGGAGAACGTACTTGAACGCGGTGTCATTCTCACCAACCACAACGAATCCATAGTACAAGAGGCACTCTTCGCGGCCTTCCCAAAGACATGCAATCCGCACGCTGATCGTCTCAACGCTAACGGTGCGCTGGTACAGGCTACAACAGATACGGAGAGTGCCGCCGATTGGGCCATGCAGATATTAGAAGAGAACGTAAACCTGGAAGTGGTGGAAGAACAGCTGATGCGAAGGGCTATGGAGCTTACGCAGCAAAATGTTTCGCAAGCTGCTCGCATGCTCGGCCTGTCCCGACCTGCACTGGCTTACCGTCTGAAGAAAATCGGCATCATCAACGACGTTGTTGCTCACTGATTTCAATCAGCTTTCTTTCGTGCGCCTCCCGGAGAATTTTGGCCGGTCTGCCATAAGTACCACCGCGACATTAATTAAATCCGCAACGCATCGCTTCTTCTTCACCATATCATCAATCCAGCCTGCCACAGCAAAGCACTGCCCTTTATCCAGGCCCACCAGTAACAATTGTATCAATTTGATAAATATATATTTTTAATAGAACTTGCTCAAGTGGCATAGCTGTTGCTTTAACACTATCAGTTGCTTTCTAAAAAACAACACTCAGCAGCATGTGTTTGGTTACAGGTTAGTAAAGCAGCCAATCTAGAGATCAATTAATACTATTGATCACTTTGTCAAGACTATTGATCACCAATAGTCATAACTTAGTAGGCAAAATACTTATCACCAAACAACATTAGTTGTCGTATAAGTAACTACTAATCATATGGGGTTTTTATCATGAAAATGTTAAACGCAGCTTTATTCATCGCATTAACACTTGCTTCAGGCATGGCACTAGCGGAGCGGGGTTCGGTTGAAGGTAACAGGATTATTTCTCCTGAGTCAACTTTGACTAAGCAACAGGACAGAGAAATTAATAAGTTTTCACCGTCTGAAGTACCTGCCAGAAATCGCTGAATGGCGCTAGTTTCATGGAAGATGCGTTGTAATGCTGGACAAAATTACACCTTAGATCTGCCCATCAACCACCCAATCAAGAAATTACTCAAACATTGTTGCTTTATCAAAATAAGGCAACTTAAATTAAGTAAAAGGAGTCAATCATGAAAATGTTAAACGCAGCTTCAATCATCGCATTAACATTTGCTTCAGGCGTAGCACTCGCAGAGCGAAGCTCGGGTGAATATAATCAGATTGTTTCTCCTGAATCAACTTTAACGCAACAACATAGTGAGGGAAAATATTTGTCACCGTCCGAGTTGACCGATAGAAACCCTTAAAGATGTGGATAGATAGATTGGTCGTAGCCAGTGTTGTCGGGCAGGTTTAGAACCCATAAGCCTGTCCGACACCTTTCAATATTTAGACTGCCTCAAATACTTGTGTTGTTTGACCGAAAATGAAAAAACTGCTTTTAAGAAATAAGTGTCGATAATAAAAGGTTTAAAACAGCTTTTATTATTGTAATAACGCTTGTTTCAGACGTCACACTCGCAGGGCGAAGCTTATGTGAAGATCCTCTATGTCTCCATTACGCCTGGCCCGGAAATATCCGCGAATTAGACTTTGTCTGAAAACTGGCTGTGCTCGACCATACTGCGTTAAAAAATCGGCTCGTGCGCGAGTCCGATCCGTCTTTTCGCCGATTTTTGCCTTACCTGGCCTTCGCTCGACGACTTTTGAGACAAAGCCTAGAGAATGTGATCGAACGCGGCTTCATCCTGACCGACATTAACGAAACCATAATACGAGACGCGCTCTTCGCGGTCTTCCCAATGACAGGGAAAGCACCGCAGTGGTATTGATCAAATCCGCAACGCTCCGCCATCGCTTTACCATATGATCAATCCAGCCTCCCACAGCTAAACTCTGGAATAGCATTATTTTGTATCAGCGGTAATTTTATCTATTTGATAAATATATATTTTTTTATATTGATCGCTCCAGCGGCATAGCCATTGCGTAGATGCTATCAGTCGCTTTGTACACACCAATCCTCAGCGGCATGTATTTAGTTGCCGGTGCGATCCTGCAAACAGTAGTTCTCGCAAGGCATGCCAATCTCATCTAGCAAGATTAAATAATCTGGAGAACTCTATGAGCAGGCCTGAATTTTTCGTTACTCCCAATGACGGTGAGAAAGCTTCATCCAGCCGCCCTGAGCTTGTAAAGCAGGTTAAACAACTGTTGACGTTGCTAATGGAAACAGAGCAGACGATTCATAGTGATCCTGATATTGCTTCGACTTATCTTGATCAGGCGATTGCCTTGCTGGCGGTCGATAATCAAAGCGAGCCTTCACCGTATAAACATAGGGGAGGGCTGGCACGCTGGCAGATATCACGTGTAGACGCATTCATAAGTGAGCATATCGACCACTGTATAAGGACAACCGATCTTGCATCATTGCTAGGTTTGAGCGCCAGCCACTTTTCACATGCGTTTAAACAAACAACGGGCGTCACTCCGCTAACGTACGTCGCTGCCGCGCGAGTGGAGGCTGCAAGGCAAGACATGCTGTGTTCGGCGCGCTCCTTGAGTGAAATTGCGCTAAGACATGGCTTTTGCGATCAGTCACATTTTTGTCGTGTCTTCAGACGCGAAACAGGCTTGGCGCCGCAAACCTGGCGAAAGCTGCATGCACCTAAAGCTCGGTTGCAGGCAGCCTTGATGTAAAAAGGGGAGGCCTAGCAGGTCTCTCTTTTTCTTTCGCGAAGCACCAAGAATTCGCCTGCGCTCTCCAACCTGGAGCAACTAATTCAAAAGTAACAGACATTACCAGGGCGCCGTTGGGTTAAATCCTAGGAATGGCGTCCCACTCATCACCCCATGTGTTGGTGTGTCTTGTTAGTTCAATGTGCTGAAAAGTGGGGAACCACAAATTCACCAATTTCCTGTACCACCTCGTGTGCAGGTCGTTTCCCATATTTGAGGTTTAGCGCGACATGGTTCACACCAATCTCTTGCAGGGCATTGAGGTAATCAATCAGGGAGCGGTAACCCGTTCGGAGTCCAAGGTGAATGGGAGTTGGTGGTTCATCGGGATTTTCAGAAAGATCGACATACAACGATTGTGAAAAGGGCTTGAAACCTTCGGTAAGTGACCGCCATGTCTGAATCGTCCGCGCTTGTTGGTCTACTTTTTGAGGATAATAGAGCCAACCATCTCCGTTTTGCGCGATCCATTCCAGCGACTGTCGCGAATTGCCTGTGATCAACACAGGTATGTCATTCAACATCGGCTTTGGCAATAAGTCGCCGCCCGACATGTTTACTCGTTCAGTCGAAATGGTAGGGAAGTCTTCCTTCCAAACCTGGCGAGACACTGCAAGCGTCTCGCGAAAGAGCTCGCTGCGAGTATCGATGGATGTCTGAAATGCTGAAAACTCTGAGGGCCTGTCACCCGTTGCTAGTCCTAGGATTAGGCGCTGACCGGATAGACGATCAGCTGACGCCGCCGCCTTTGCAATATGCAGCGGGTGTCGAAGAGTGCTGACAATGCTACCCGTGGCAAGCGCGATACGGGATGTGTGTGCCATTACATAACCCATAAATACCCATGGATCATAAATATGGCCGACATCACCAAATGAAGGAACGTTCAGGAAAACGTCTCTAAAGAAGAGGGCAGAAAAGCCAGATGACTCTGCCATTTTGGCTGTTTTGATCTGTTGTTCGATGTTCATCTCGGGGACTGAGCCCGAATAAGATTCAATAGCGAAGAAAAGCCCGAGGGTCATTTTTTCTTCTTTGAACATCGTAGAATAACCACGATGGTTAGAGAAGTCAGTCATTTGAGAGCTCCCGATAGACGTTATTTAAGATAAAGTTACATAAAGGAAAATGCCCTAAAAAATTCATAATGAAAGTTTTAAAAAGTTTCAGCGTGCCGGAACATGGATAATGTTAGGGGCAGCTTTTACTAAACTGCCCCTCGATATGGTAGACCTTCGGTTCCTCCGCAAAATACGCTTCTAAACCCATCATGAACATCTGATGATCTTCACTCTCTTCGAAGCCTGGCGTGTGATCCTCAAGCGACGCCCATCGCACGATCAGGTTGAATAACTCGGGCGTTTCAATCCCTTGCGCGAGCATGTGGCCGCCATAACCCTTGGCGCGGGTGAGCAAGGGCGCGACCTTGTCAAAGGCACGCTTGAACTGTTCAACGTGTTCTTTGTGAACGGGCAGCAGAGCGATTTCATAAACCATGGGATACTCCCTCAAGTTGAGTTCAACGGTTAAACATTCGCACTTACGAGACGAGCGATGGCTCGACGGCAATTGCGATTTTTCCCCGGAGGCCGTTGTTGGGAGTCTCCAGTAGGGCATGGGCGTCTGGAATATCGGCAAGTGAGTAGACCGCGCCTACATGTGGCTGCAGCTGACCGCGGGCTATCAATGCGCTCAGCTCATCAAGCTTGCCGCGGTTTTGTCGAGTGAAAACGAAGTGATAACTGGCGTTCTTGCCCCAGGCCTCCACAAGGTTTTGCGGTTGGGCAATGTCCACAATCGAGACCACGCGGCCAAGTTGAGCGAGCGCGTCGGGGCTGCGCGATAGTGTGTCACCGCCGATGGTGTCGAACACTACATCGACGCCGTGGCCACCGGTTTCCCGCAGGATGGCGTCAACGTAATCCTCTTTCCTGTAGTCGATGACCACATCGGCACCCAGATTCCGCGCGAACTCAAAATTTGCTTCACGCACGGTGGTGAACACCCTGGCACCCATTGCTTTTGCCACCTGAATCGCCACATGGCCGACGCCTCCCGCGCCGCCGTGCACCAGGATGCTTTCCCCCACTCTGAGCGCCGCACGCACGACCAATGCTTCCCACACCGTCCCACCAACCAGGGTCAGGCTGGCCGCTTCGAGATGACTCAGCGAGGGTGGTTTCTTCCCGATGATGCTCTCGGCTGCAACGTGGTACTCGGCATAACTTCCTGGGCCGTCAAAAATTTGTGGGGTGTACCAGACCTCGTCGCCTGGCACAAAGCTCGTCACACCTGGCCCAACGGCTTCGACAACACCTGATACGTCATGCCCGGTGATGGCCGGCAGCGGTACCAGGTCTGGGTAGTCGCCACGTCGCACCTGGTAATCCAGTGGATTGATGGAGGTTGCGTGTACTCGCACCAGCACTTGTCCCGCCTGCGGCACTGGCTTGGGTACCTCGCTAAGCTCGAACGCTTCCGGGCCGCCAAATGCTTTGAGTATCTGCGCTTTCATTTTAGAGCCTCACTTCGAGAAAGGGATATCGGGATGTTTTTCGATGGATGGAGTTGATGGCCGACGGTAATAATTCCCCCGGCTAGTCACTCTCGCAAAACATCGCCGCTTGTTATTGGATGACTCGCTGAATTGGGATGAATATGTGATGAGCGATACCCAAACACCGTTCGGGCGCCGTAATCTTTTTTTCTGCGGATAAACGCCAGCACGTCAGTGTTGGCTTGAGCTTCAAACGGTATTGCCCTTCAAAAAGCTATGCTGCCCCGAGCACCACTAGCCCCGCGACCTAGGTGGTTTTGGGTTCGCCGCGCCTTACTTACACCGAAGTATCAGATGGTTGGATCGTTCAGATAGAGGATCACACAATTGTCCCAAACCAAGATTGTCGTCCAATCTTAAGCAGGGGTGGGCTGCAATAGTGAATGGCCGTTTCACGACTTCCATCACATCCGTCATAAGGTGAGCCCAATGCAGAACCCCAAGCTTGAAGTCCTTACGCCCAGTAATTCACAGTTAATCTTCATCGACCAACAGCCGCAGATGGCCTTTGGCGTTCAGTCAATTGACCGCCAAGCTTTGAAGAACAATGTCGTTGGCTTGGCCAAGGCTGCGAAAGTGTTCGGTATCCCAACGATCATTACCACCGTCGAGACCGAAAGCTTTTCGGGTCATACCTATCCCGAACTGCTGGGAGTATTTCCTGATGCGCCCATTCTCGAACGCACCTCGATGAACTCCTGGGATGACCAGAAAGTGCGCGATGCACTCAAGCAAAACGGCCGAAACAAAGTCATCGTTTCGGGTCTTTGGACGGAAGTCTGCAATACCACTTTCGCGCTCTCGGCGATGCACGATGCCGGATACGAAATCTATATGGTGGCTGACGCCTCCGGCGGCACCAGCCAGGCGGCCCACGATTTCGCGATGCAGCGGATGATCCAGGCTGGGGTGGTGCCGGTGACATGGCAACAAGTTTTGCTGGAGTGGCAGCGTGACTGGAAAAACCGCGATACCTACGACGCGGTGATGGCGGTGGTGAAAGAGCATTCCGGCGCTTACGGCATGGGTGTTGATTATGCCTACACCATGGTGCACAAGGCCAATGAACGAGTAGAGCACGGACCTACTCTGGCTCCCGTTCACGCTGAGATTTAGGTTGTTATGGGGCGGCTTTGGCCGCCCTAATCCTAATTCTAATATTAAGTTAAATTTGCACCCAGCGGTTGGGAGCATCGCGCCAAAACGCCGGTGGTGCTGAGACGGCTATAACACTCTTGCTGGTAATCGTGCAGTGGATCAGAGCCTAGCGCCTCTACAGCACCCCTTAACAAAGGAGTATCCACTATGTCCGATTCTGCTCCCGACATTATCTTTCATAATGGCCAGATCACGACGCTTGATAGGGCAAACCCTAATGCCACTGCCGTTGCGATCAAAAATGGCAGGTTTCTGGCCGTCGGCTTGGATCAAGATATCATGGCCTTGGCCAGCCCAGGCACCCAGGTCGTTAATCTTCAGCGGCGTAGCGTGCTGCCTGGTCTGTTCGACAACCATACCCACGTGGTGCGCGGCGGTTTGAACTACAACCTCGAGCTGCGCTGGGACGGCGTACGCTCGCTGGCTGACGCAATGGATATGCTCAAGCGCCAAGTTGCGATCACCCCGGCACCACAATGGGTGCGCGTGATTGGTGGTTTTACCGAACATCAGTTTGTAGAAAAACGCCTGCCGACCCTTGCAGAAATTAATGCGATCGCCCCTGACACCCCCGTTTTCCTTATGCACCTGTATGACCGTGCACTACTTAATGGGGCTGCCTTACGCGCCGCAGGCTATAGCAAAAATACGCCCGAGCCACCCGGCGGCCAGATCACTCGCGATGCCAACGGCAACCCCACTGGCCTTTTGTTGGCCAAGCCCAACGCAATGGTTCTTTACTCCACCCTTGCCAAGGGGCCGAAATTGCCTTTCGACTACCAGGTCAATTCCACACGCCACTTCATGCAAGAGCTTAACCGTCTAGGCGTGACCGGCGTGATCGATGCGGGTGGAGGTTTCCAGAATTACCCAGAAGACTATGAAGTTATCCAGAAGCTTTCCGATGAAGGCCAGATTACTGTTCGTATAGCCTACAACCTATTCACTCAGAAACCGAAGGAGGAAAAGGAGGACTTTCTAAACTGGACCTCCAGCGTGAAGTATAAGCAGGGCGATGACTATTTCCGCCACAACGGCGCCGGCGAGATGCTTGTGTACTCGGCGGCCGACTTCGAGGATTTCCGTGTCGAGCGCCCCGACATGCCGCCAGAAATGGAAGGCGAGCTGGAAGAGGTGGTGCGTGTGCTGGCACAGAACAGATGGCCCTGGCGGTTGCACGCCACCTACGACGAAACCATTACTCGAGCGCTGGATGTTTTCGAAAAGGTTAACCAGGACATCCCGCTGGCGGGCATTAACTGGTTCTTCGATCACGCCGAGACTATCTCAGACAAATCCATCGACCGCATCGCCGAGCTGGGAGGTGGTATCGCAGTACAGCATCGTATGGCTTATCAGGGCGAATATTTCGTTGAACAGTATGGTGCCCGTGCCGCTGAGGCGACACCACCCGTCAAACGCATGCTCGAGAAGGGCGTTAACGTTTCGGCAGGTACCGATGCTACCCGTGTGGCCTCCTATAATCCCTGGGTCTCGCTGTCGTGGATGATCACCGGCAAAACGGTCGGCGGACTCGGCTTATATCCGCGAGATAATCTGCTCGACCGCGAGACGGCGCTGCGCATGTGGACCGAGAATGTGGCTTGGTTCTCTAACGAGGAAGACAAGCGCGGCCGCATCGAGGCTGGACAGTTCGCTGACTTTATCGTACCGAGTAGAGACTTTTTCAGCGTGCCTGAAGATGAGATCTCCTTCTTGACCTCCGTCCTGACAGTCGTCGGGGGACGCATTGTCTATGGTGACCATGATTTTGCTCCTCTGGACGACAATTCACTGCCGCCTGCCATGCCTGACTGGTCGCCGACACGCACCTTTAAGGGCTACGGTGCCTGGGGCGAGCCCGAAGGTGCAGGAAAAAACTCTTTGGCACCGCTGCACGCCCAAGCAATGGCCAGCTGTGGCTGTGCTAGCGCCTGTGGTCTACACGGCCATGATCATGCCCGGGCATGGGTATCTAACGCGCCGACGTCGGATCTGAAAGGCTTCTTCGGGGCTCTAGGCTGCTCTTGCTGGGCCGTGTGAAAGGGAAACCTCATGCATCGATTGGCACAAAGACTCCATGGCTTGCAGGGATGAAAGACATGAATAAGACTCCTTCCACGCCTCTTTCTTTAACGTCGGACAATGCGTTTGCTCCTTTGCGGCAAAGGCTATTTGCCGTACTCTGGGCGGCCACCATCATCGGCAGCATTGGTAGTTTCGTGCGTGATGTTACCAGTGCCTGGCTGGTAACTGATTTATCCCCCTCTCCAGCAGCCGTTGCTATGGTGCAGGCCGCCGCGGCTCTGCCGGTTTTTCTCTTGGCGATCCCCGCAGGCGTGCTATCCGATATGCTCGACCGGCGTAAGTTGCTGATCTGCGTCCAGCTTCTACTTGCTGGTGTCAGCGTCTGCCTTGTCATTCTATCGCTTCTCGATCAGCATTCCGTGGCATCACTGATAATGCTGACGTTTATAGGGGGCATAGGCGTTGCCCTGATGGGGCCAACTTGGCAGGCTATCGTCCCCGAGCTGGTAGACAAGAAAGACTTCAAGAACGCAGTGGGACTCAACTCGCTGGGGGTTAACATTGCTCGTGCTGTTGGGCCTGCTTTGGGTGGGTTGCTGCTGGCCAGCATGGGGGCAGCGTTTACCTATGGAGTAGACGTTCTAAGCTATGTATTTGTCATCGCTGCGCTCATTTGGTGGAAACGGCCAGCAACGCACCGGGATGTGTTGTCTGAACGCTTCCCAGGTGCTTTCCGTGCCGGGCTTCGTTATGCCCGCGCCAGCCGTGAATTGCATGTTGTGCTACTACGTGCGTTTCTCTTTTTTGCTATGGCCAGCTCAGTCTGGGCATTGTTGCCGTTGGTGGCGCGTCAGCTACTGAACGGCGGCCCTGGCTTCTATGGCGTTTTACTTGGGGCCGTGGGTGTGGGCGCAATCGCAGGGGCGGTTGTTATGCCTCGCCTGCGTCTTTACCTTAGCCCCGACGGCCTACTTCTCACCTCAGCATTAGTCACTTCGGCCGTTATGGCGTTGTTATCCCTAGCGCCGCCCAAATGGCTCGCTGTGTCCTCCTTATTGATCCTTGGTGCTGCTTGGATTACAGCGTTGACGACGCTCAACGGTGTCGCCCAGGCAATTCTTCCCAACTGGGTACGTGGCCGCTCTCTGGCGGTATATCTGACCGTGTTTAATGGCGCTATGGCCGCAGGCAGTTTGGCATGGGGGATCATCGCTCAAGGGATTGGTGTGCCGTTGGCGTTACTATCTGGCGCGGCGGGGCTAGCTGCGATCGGATGTATTGCACATCGTATCAAGCTGCCCAAAGGCGAATCCGATTTAATGCCTTCGAATCACTGGCCCGAGCCATTAACGGCCACTCCCGTTGAGTATGACCGAGGGCCGGTACTTATCCAGATAGAGTACCGCGTAGCCCTCGAAGATCGTTCAGCCTTTCTGAAATTATTGGCTAAGCTCTCAGCTGAAAGACGGCGCGATGGCGCCTATGCCTGGGGCATTACCGAGGACTCTGCTGATCCCACCTTTCTGCTGGAGTGGTTCCAGGTTGAATCTTGGGCCGAGCATCTGCGTCAACATAAGCGCGTTTCTAAATCAGCTGCCGATATCCAAGAGGAAGTCCTGCGTTTCCACCAAGGGGAGGAAGGCCCTGTTGTGCGCCATTTCCTGACGTTTAATCATCCACATGAAGGCAGAGCATAAGAGCTTTTTCAAAAGGCTAAATGGTGACTTGAATAAACAACTGCGCTTGTTAATGCTCTTAAACTAGAAACAAATGCTGAGCCGTTTAGCGTGTAATACAACAAGGAGAACGCAATGTCAGATGTACCTAAAACCTCATTTACAATTGAGCATGTATCCAGTGATACCAAGGGGCGATATTTGGTTAAACTCAATGGGGCCACAGCAGAGATGACCTATTCGAAAGCGGGTGATTCGATGATCATTATTGATAGCACTGAAGTGCCTGATGCCATGCGCGGACAGAAAGTGGGTGTTGCGCTAGTCGCAAAAGCGGTGGAAGATGTTCGCTTATCGGGCAAGAAAATCATGCCGTTATGCCCATTTGCAAAGGCACAGTTTGCGCGTCACTCAGAGTGGCGCGATGTGCTTATGTAAGGTGCATACTCCCTTTTCCTACCTCTCATTGCTGGAGAAACCCTATGAGTTGGATGCCTGATTTAGAGCCAAAATGCCCGTCCGCCGGTAGCTTGAACGACATAGAAACACTGATTGTTCCACGTGCCCGGGATTTGGGTGGTTTTGAGGTGCGCCGTGCACTGCCTGCCCCCAAGCGGCAGATGGTGGGCCCATTCATTTTTTTTGATCAGATGGGGCCCGTTGAATTTCTTAAGGATGAAGGCATTGATGTGCGCCCACACCCGCATATTGGACTTGCCACGGTTACTTATTTGTATCAGGGGGAGTTCCAGCATCGCGATAGTTTGGGCACTAATCAAATGATCCATCCAGGGGCCGTTAATTGGATGGTAGCGGGTAATGGGGTAACCCACTCCGAGCGCACCAGTGCTACCACTCGTCAGAACAAGCACTCGGTGTTGGGGATACAGACGTGGGTAGCGCTCCCCGAAGCCTATGAAGACCAGCCTGCTAGCTTCGAGCATCATGCCGAGGAGACCTTGCCAGTACTGGAGGGAGAGGGTAAGGAAGTGCGTTTGATCCTGGGAACGGCTTGGGGTGAGCGGGCACCAGTGAAGACCTTTTCAGAAATGTTTTATGCAGATGCGATATTGCAGCCAGGGGCAAAGCTGCCATTGCCGGATAATCATGAGGATCGCGGCATTTATGTGATGTCCGGTAGCGTCATTATTGCAGGTGAGACCTTCGAGGCCGGCCGCATGATGGTGTTCCGGCCAGGCGACCCGATTACAGTGGTGGCGGGTGAAACCGGCACTCGACTGATGCTACTGGGCGGTGAAACACTGAATGGCCCCCGTTATATCTCCTGGAATTTTGTTGCTTCTTCGCGGGAGAAGCTGGAGGCCGCCAAGCAAGCATGGATCGAGGGCGATTTTGAACATGGCCGTTTTCGCCTTCCCCCGGGGGATGACGCTGAATTTATTCCTTTTCCTGGGCAGTCCGGTACATAAACTGGCAAAAAGCTAGCTGTCTATGGCAGCTAGCTGGCTTCATGTGTTACATCGAAAGCGACACTAAGCTAACATTTGCCCAAAATGACTGCTGTTGAAATCTTCAATTGCCTCAATGATCTTCCGTGGCTGTTCATTACTCTGGTGTCATGGTCGACTACCTTAGTTGAAAAAAGTAATAAATTGTTTTCTATACTCTTATGCTGAATTTTATTGAGAGTGGGTTTTTTAGTAAGTAGATTGAACAGCTGTCTTCTCATTAAGTTGTATCAGCAACATTTGTTGCTGATACAACTGTGCATTACAGCCTTACCTCTTGGGCACCATTATTAGAATCAATCTTGTGATATCAGTTTGTGGTTTGGTTGGTTATAAGGACTATATCCTGTTCTTGGATTGATTGTTCAGTGTCGATTTGGATCTCGGTGTCATTGTCTCTTTCAATCAATGGCTGTTTAAGCTGGCTCAGTTGGCGCTTTAAGTAGTTAGTATAGAGATGTTTGTTATAAACTGCCCAACAGTGGAATGTCAGAAAGGTAACAATGAAGCCCACCAACACTATTTTGATCATGATTGAAGCGTAGAGTTGTTCTAGGATCGCTTCCTCCACTATGAAAAACATGTACAGTCTGGCCATCACCAAAATCCACAGGGTAAGTGTGGCCAGTGTGATCAAGGTATCGCGTGATCGATAGCCCCAGCTTTTATGGCAGGGGTTGTCGATGATAACGGGCATTAGTTTATTGTTCATTGAATTGCTCCCCTCTGTCAGGACTAGTCCAGGTGGCAAGCCTCCCTTTTTGGCGCAGCATAGCTTTTGGGAAGGCGATAATGACGGTGGCCATATTGATAATCCAATAGGCGAATGGATACCAGATACTCCAGTAGACGCAGCGGAATATCTCCTTGTCATAGCGGCTGTCGATATAGAAACTAACGCTGAACTGGATGAAGCTGATGGCGATCAGGATGCTGCCGAAGTAGGAGAGCAGCTTGGCGGTGATAGGCCATGCCATAGGCATTAACAATTGAGATATTAGCCATGCCACAATCAACGTGATAACGGAATAGCACCACACCACGCTGACGATATACTCCAGCATCAGTATCCAGAAGCGGCGGTTCTTCCAACGGATGGTTTGTGAGAAATAGCGCAGGAAAACTTCACCACCACCCTGCGCCCAGCGCAAACGCTGCTTGAAGAGTCCCCTTAGAGTTTCCGGCATCAGTACCCAGCACATGGCCCTGGGTTCATAGCGTACCTGGCCGCCATTCAGCTGTAAGCGCCAACTGACATCAATGTCCTCAGTGATCATGTCGGTATTCCAGCCACCGATCTCTTCCAGTGCCCTGCGCCGGAAAGCGCAGATAACCCCGGAAATGGTAAATACCATTCCGTAGATACGCTGGGCGCGTTTGATCAAGCCGATGATGGCGGAAAATTCGCCGGTCTGAATCTTGCCAATGGCGGTCGAGCGGGTTCTTACCCGTGGATTGCCGGTGACGCCACTGACGTTTGGACTGCTGATAAAGTGGCTGACCATGTAGCCGATGGCGTCGTAGTCAAGTATCGCATCGCCATCAATGCCCACGATGATATCGCCTGTGGCGTGGCTCAATCCATTGTTCAGGGCACTAGCCTTGCCTTGGTTGGTTTGGTGCAATACCTGTAATGCAGGATACTCGAGTGCTAGGGTGTCCAGCCGACTAGCGGTGTCGTCTTTGCTGCCGTCATTGACGGCGATCACATCCATATACGGGTAGTTCTGCTTGAAAAGATGGTGGATGGTCTCTTCAACATTTGCCTCTTCGTTATAGCAGGGCAGTAGCACCGTTACTTTAGGGGCGGTCTCGTCCCACGTGAAGGTGGCAGGCCAAGGCTGTTTCCGCTCCCAGTGGACGTAGAAGTAGATGCCCCCACATATCCAGATGGTTGCCATCAGGCTTGGGTAGCCGAGTGTGAAGACGGCGAGATGGTCAAGTATGTTCATGGGGTGGCCCTAAAACGACGTCCGATGGAAAAAACCGGTCGCATCACATTGATATCTGGATGGTTTTGGTGAAAGTCATCTGGATAGTAACCAATGTTCTTGATACCTTCTTCACGCAGAATGCGAACCCACTGAGCGATCTCAGCGCTGGGAATAGGGGTTTGGGTATGCCAGTTTTGTGTTTGTAATTCGAATACCAATTGGTCGGCGCTTACCTGAGCTAGCGAACGCTGGGCAAGGCTTCTCAGCCACGCATCGGGATTCTCGGCTTCTTCCATGTAGGGCATAGCCATCACGGCGACGAAGTCATAACCACTGGCAAAGTTTTGCATATCCTGGGCAAACCAACGCTGGCTACGCGGCTCCATTACCGTGACGGCGTAAAGGTTGCGTGAGGTGGTGAATACCTTATTGTCCGCTTGGCGATAGTAGTTCGCGGCCTGCGCCAGCTCGAGAGTGAAATCGGTTAGGTATTCGGTCTTGAAACGCACCCAGGCAGTCATCAAGCCTTCGTCATTGCGTATCGTGTTGATATCTCTTGGTAGTGACGCTCTCTGATAAGCGCTCAAGGCGTTAGGAGAGGCATCCTCAAAGTCTGTAAAGAAGGCATCGTCGTGAAACAGCAAACCATCGAACTTGGTCAGTCGACCAAGATCTTGGTAAATCTCACGAATGGTATGACGGTTCACTTCCACGTAAGGTGAGAGGCGACGGTAGTGATCGGGTGACTCGTTGCCAGTTCTTACATCGGTGACATACTGATAACCAGGCCCCAGGTCAAACGAGAGTACTGGCATCCATGCATATACCTTTACGTTCGCGCGTTTCTTTAACTGCCAGGCGACTCGGTTGAAAAGGTCAGCCCTAACGGGCAAATGCCGGTTGGGGAAGTAGAGTGCATCGGCGACTCCGTTACCATCCGGATCAGCGTAAGCTTGCAGGTACACTGTGCTGACACCGTAACGGGAAATACGCTCAATTAAGCGGTCGAGGTTCTGCTCTTGCTGAATGGGATCTGGGTCATACACATAATCCAGGTCAACGTGCACAATGCGTAGCTCTTCCATCTCCCATACGCGATTGGAGAGTATCTCCTCTATCGTTTCCAGGGTGGTCTCCTGGTCAATGAGGTAGCGGTTCATGCTGCGCATTGAGTCATTGAGTTGGTTGGGAGCACTGAGCAAGCTGAAAGTGTACTCCATGCCATACTGGGCGGCGATATCAAGAGTCGCCTCGCTGTAGGCACCGTAGGGCCACACCATGACGCGAGGACTCTGGCCTACCTGTTCTTGGAATCGCTGTTGAGTACGAGCCATATCGTTACGAATTCGCTCAAGGTAAGCCGCTTCGCTTTCATAACCGCTGCGCGCGTTCCATATGCTGGTGACCGCGGCTGCTTGTTCGTTACCCATGGGGTTACCGACTACCCCGTAATGAAGGTCGTAGGAGTGGGAGGCGATTTCCACCAGCGGTGATTCGTTCAGTGTTCTAACCTGCTCCCAACTGAGAAAACGTTCGCGGGGCAGGGTGATGTTGCCATAGGGCACACGTCCGCCAGCGGGTACATCCAGCCAACTGCCTACCACAGCTTGTACGGCGGGGAAGTTGTAGAGCTTGAGTAGCGGGAACACAATGTCATAAAAGCTGCGATAGCCATCATCGAAAGTCAGCAGTACGGCTTTGTCTGGCAGAGGTTGCCCCCCGGCTTTGGCATCCAGAATCTGTTGTAAACTCACTGGCTGGTAGCCGCCAACCGTGATGAGGTTGAAGTGTTCAATTAGCCGACTGCGAGTAATGGTCTGCGAATAGATATCCAGCTCGGGGGTGACGCTGGAGTCCACAATGTCGTGGTAGCTAATCACTACATAATCTCCCGGCACGCGGTCGGCCTGGGCCTGCTGAATGTTGACCACTACCAGCAGAACCGCGCTCATTACAATAACGCGCCAGAGTGTCATAGGAATCTCCATACAAAGCCGGCTGAAATAACATTGTCATATTCAGGAACGCCGTCGTAGACGGCTCGCTCGCGGGTAATGCCATATTCAAAATTTACGGTGGGGGTCAGCTCCCAGCGGTGCTGGTATCCAATTGACCAAGTGTTCTCACTGTCGAAATCTTCTTGCCAGTAGCGTCCTGAACCGAGGGAAATGGACTGGATAAAGGACTGCCGGTAGTCAATCGGGGTTTCGTAGTTAACGGTTAATACACCGGCCAGGCTTGCATCACGCCTAGGATTGAAATAGCTGGCATCCACCTCATCATTACGTGATGCGGATGCCTGCACCTCTGCGTTGACCTGCCAGCGATCCAGATGATAAAGCGTTTGATTCCAGTAGCCGTAAATGGATTGACGCAGGTTGCTATCGTCAAAATCGGTGGCCATTACGCCGATGGCGCCAGCTCCGCGCTCGTCGTGCCGATAAGCCAGCTCAGCACGGTAACGGTCTGCGTTGACACCATCTTTCAGTGCTCTTAGCGGTGTGTCGGTGGTGTTTATCTCGACGCCAAGCCTCGTGGTAATGTGATCCGTTGGGGCATACTGCAGCTCGGCGAGGGTCAGGAAGTCATCGTTGAGCTGTGAGCCGTGGCCCGCAGCCAGAGTGACTGTAGCTGGATGAAGGTTCCATTCGTAGCCTGCTATGTTGTAGGAGGCATAGAGATCCTCATCGTCAAACTCTCCAAATTGGCCAATACGTTGTGCGAAAGGACGGGAGCCGTTGCTATTTCGCGGCCCTTCAAGAAGTACTTCATAGCGCCACTCGCGAGATGCTTGAGTACCGCTACCTTGCCCCTTGCTGCGCTCGAACGTACTGCTGAGTTGAGGGGCACGTTGTTCGCGCCACTCTCGCGCTAGGTCGTCCCGTGAGGCACTAGGCCTTGCTTCAGTAATCGTTCTCGCAATTTCATCAGTGGTGCCTTGCCACTGGCCCCGCTGCAATCGGGCTAGCAGCACACCGTGCTGAGCGACAGTTTGTTGGTCAGGTGGAAGTAGTTGCTCTGCTTGTTGGTAAGAGGCTTCTGACTTTCTTGGCCAACCTCTCTCACGCTCAATATCCCCTTTCATAAGCCAAAGGTAGGGATCCGCGGGTGCTTGATTCTGATATTCAGCAAGACGCTCGCTGGCCTCGTCGGTACGGCCACGCCAGGCATCCAGTAGCACTTCCAGCAACAAAACTTTTTGATAGTTGGGGTTCTCGATGCGAACGGTGCGCGTGAAATCTAGGCGTTGTTCAGGTTCGCTGGCGCGCCACTCTGCCAATAACCTATCCGCATCGCGGAATCGCTGGGCATCGGTGTAACTGTAAAACAGTCCTTCGTTGAGTGGATCGTCAGGATTTGTTGCCTGAGCAGGGGATTGTCGAATCAGGTTTTCGTAGAGTTCGATGGCTTCATCTGGACGCCCCATGCCATTCAGTGCATAGGCTCTGGCACGCGCTACGTAGCTTGGTAGCTGGCCGTGCTGGTTTTCAAGCCTCATGGCTAGTGCTTCCGCTTCAGAGAATCGTCTCAGCTCTGCAAGCGCCACCACCTTGTCGTATTCAGCAATGGTGATAAGTTTTTGAGGGGCGTTAGGTGTGTTCAAAACGCTGTTCAATTGCGCCAATCCCCCCGCAGTTCTTGTCGGCTGGTCGGTATGTATACCTAGCCGTATATCCGTTACCCCTTCATAATAAGTAAGCCACAGGCGATCACTGTCGCTGAAGACATCGGGATTAGACTGCATAATACGGCGTGCCGCCGAGCTGGCGCCAAGCCCGACGGCCAGACGATAAAGTGCTTGTAATTCGCCCGTATTACTTGGATCTTGAGCTACCAGGGCTTGGCGGGCGTCCAGCTCTTGCATGGCGTTAGTTGTCTGTGCTGCTAGGTAGCCCTTTGCCTCAAGCCCTGCCGTTGTTGTGCCGGCTACTTGGTTGTACTGCTGCAACGATATATCCGCCAGTGTGTAATTGCCCATGTCGGTATGAACCAACGCTTGGCCAAGCCACCCCTGAGCATTTGAAGGGTTTCGATAGGTGAGTGTTTGAAACATATCCAGCGCCTTGTCGTATTCGCCCGCACTTCGAGCGGCCCCAGCAAGGCTGGCAAGTTCTGAATCACTGTAATTTTCTGTTTGGCACCAGGGACACACGTCCAAAGCTTCCTGATGGCGAGCGGCACGTACCAGCAGTGCTACAAGATCAGCCCGAACACGCACATCGCGTGTTTGGTGATAAAGTGACTGTAGACCGTCAATGGATGTTTCCAATGCCCCCTGGCGTGCCTGGATAACCAGTGCTTCGCGTTGCGCATCAGTCGTTGTTTGCGCTTGCGCCGCACTGGTGGTTAGGCAGGCGAGCAGGCAAATCGGCAGTAGGGAGCTAGGACGATTCTGCATGGTGATATTCCCACCCTGGAACTTATGACAGTGTGTTTGTAATAAAATGTATCTTTCAGTGTATAGTAGTTACTTTAAGTAAATATTGAACTAAAACGTGAACTTAAACAGGAATCTCATCAGTCTCACGCCTTAGTTAACTCATCCTGGCACTATGATGAATGGCCTTATCAACATGGCTATAAAGAATAAATACCCTGTAGCTTCCATGGGGTAAGTAATGAGCTGGCGCAGGATCGAAGAGTGTGGGGTGGCTTACTCGTCTGGCTCGTTGAGCTAGGCATTGCTTCAACTGCGGTCATTATTTCTAGATTCCGTTGAGTTATAGCGGTACTGACCCGATAACTTTTCAGTGACGGATAATGCAATGAGAATGCTACTGCGAGGGATGCTTAGCCTTGTGGCGCTATTAGCGCTGCTGTTGGCGGGGCCTGTTTGGATATTGGCGAGTAATCAGGTGGTGACTGATGCTCATTGGTCATCATTAGATCGGTCATCTGCTGGTATAGCACCTGATCCAGCGAAGAGCTCTGAAGCCGTGGTTCAGGTCTATTCCGCACGCGCTTATAACTGGCGTGGGGCGTTTGGCGAACATATCTGGATTGCGACCAAGGCGGAAAATGCCGATAGCTACCGACTTCATCAGGTATTGAGCTGGCGGCGCCCAACGGTGGTCTCTTCCATTGATACGCCCGATCGAGCTTGGTTTGGCAATCCCCCCACACTGTTAGCCGATTATCGCGGCGATGCGGCAGCCCAGCTCATACCTCAGATAGAGGTCGCCGCCGTTAACTATCCTCAGGCTGAGCTTTATCGAGTGTGGCCTGGGCCGAACAGCAATAGCTTTATTGCTTGGGTAATACGCGAAGTACCCGGTTTTGAGGTGTCGCTTCCGGTAACGGCAATCGGTAAAGACTACATTTTCAATGGTGTTTTTGCGGCGGTGCCCAGCGGCACCGGTTATCAGCTCTCATTTGGCGGGGTGGCAGGCATTATGTTGGCACTGGAGGAGGGGTTCGAACTTAATCTCCTTGGTTTGAGCTTTGGTATCGACGTTATGCGGCCCGCTCTGAAACTGCCCGGTATCGGACGGTTAGGGATGCCCGCCAAAGTGTTGGGAGGTTAATCGCGTTTGTATTACTGAGTAACTGTATTTGCAGATACTTTTTTATTGATTTAGTATTTGGGGAGAGTGGCTGAAAGTTATGGCTATTAGCTAAGGAGCCGCAATGCAAACGGCACACGACATTTCCCAAAATAGGGCAGCGGCAGCGGCGGGCTTGAAAGCGGCGGTGCGCATTCTGGACAAATGGCGAGCGTCCGGGGAGCAGGGTGAAGCGATTTTACGTGTTTCGCATAGTACTTACGCACGTGCCCGGCGTGGGGAGCTTGACGAGATAAAATTAGATAGCGATCAGCTAACTCGGATCAGCTACTTACTCAATATCCATGCTGCATTGCGGATGATATTTGATAATCCGGAAAATCTTTATGGGTTCGTTAACCTGGTGAACCACAATCCCTTTTTCAATGGCCGTACGCCGCTCGAAGTGATGGGGTGCGGTGATTTTGCGGCGCTCTATGAAACCTTTAAGCGTATCGATAGCCTGCGGGGAAGCCAGTGGTAACGCCCACCAACTTGCCGACCCTACCCAGTGGAAACGTCACTGGTTATCGCTTGGTCAATAGCAAGTTTCCGCCGATTGACCTGTTCGACGATGTGGCGAGCGCTGAAGAGTTCGCTGCACTCCATGCACTGCAGGCATTAACCAATCCGCGGCTACAAAATGAAGTGGGTAATTTAGCATTACTACCCCACGAACAAATTCCGTTCGGAATTCGTGGCTGCTCTTATGCGGTGGCGCCGTTTACCCATGTAAATCCGCAGGGGTCGCGCTTTAGCGATGGTAGTTTTGGGGTGCTCTATATTGCCGATACCCTTGAAACGGCGATTGCCGAAGTAAAGCATCACCAGCAGGTGTATTGGCAAAACGTGCCGGGATTACACTATGAAAGGTTCGTCTTTCGCGGATTAAAGGCCACTTTTGATCAGGGTGGTTGCTGCGATGCACTCGCTTTACCCGTTGAGCATGCCATTTACGCAGCCGATGATTATTCAGTCTCGCAACCCTTTGGTGCCGACATACGCCGATGCAGTGTTGGGCTCCGCTACTACTCAGTTCGCCGGTTGAATGCGAACTGCTGGGCGCTGATGACACCACGCTGTGTGACCGATATTATCCAGACCACTCATTTGGAGATGATTTGGAACGGTGCCATTACTCAGGTGAATTATCTGCGTTTTTCCCACTGATAACGCGCAGCAGGTTAGCTCTTTTGCTGCTGTTCGGTGAAGCGCTGCATGATGGCGAGGGTTTCGTCGCTAACGTGGTGCTCCATGCCTTCAGCGTCAATACGCGCAGTCGCATCTCTTACGCCGAGAGCACGTAAGAAGTGCAGCACGATATCGTGACGGGCGCGTGACGTCTCTGCCATTTTCTGCCCCGCTTCGGTTAGGAACAGCGAGCGATATGGCTTGCTGGTGACCAACTCCAGCTCATTTAAACGCCGAATCATTTTTGAAACCGTCGCCTGGCTTACCGCCATACGGTTGGCAATGTCTGCCGCACGCGCTTCGCCGCGGTGCGCCAGTAGGTCGCCAATCAGCTCAACATAGTCTTCAATCAGCTCGGTTTCGTGGGCATTTCGCACCGTCGCATACTGCTGGGCATGCTGCTCCACAGGGGGCAGTGCATCTCCAGGAATGCTTGGGGCAGGCAATGAGGCGTTCGGATTAGAATCAGTCATTGGTAAATTATATCGGAAGCAGTGGGAACAATCATTGGATAGTCGGGGGATGGTAACGTATTTTTGTGCAATATTGTTAGCCAAGGCTAAACTGTTTGCACTATGCTTTTTTATTGAGATACAGTCTACCTACTGGGTATGCACAAAGGAGAGACAATGAACAAACGCAATCTGGGTGTGGTTTTGAGCTTACCGCTCTGGCTGAGCGGCGCTCTGATCAGTGCTGAAGCGCAAGAGCGCGCGGCGTCTCACCTGAATGTGGCCGTCACTTTTTCTGTGCTTGGCGATATTGTCGCCAGCGTGGTAGGGGAGGACGCCAATGTGTCGGTATTAACGCCGATTGGCGCTGAGGTGCACGAGTGGGAATTAACCCCTAGTAATTTCGCTGCCTTGGAAACCGCAGACATTGTGTTTTACAACGGCTACCAGTTAGAGCAGTGGATGCCCCAGGTTGAAGCAACGGTCATTGAAGGAACGCCTCTAGTGGCGGTTGCCGAAGTCTCTGAATACCCCACTCAAACGATTATTACCGGCGACATGGAAGGCGATGTCGATCCTCATCTCTGGATGGATCCGCGTGCGGTGTCAGCCTATGTCCAGGTCGTCGCTAATGAGCTAGAGCATTTGCTTCCCCAGCGAGCTGAAGCGTTGCAGCAGCGTGCTGAAGCGCTAAAAGAAGAGCTGCATGCCCTGCATGTTGAACTCCAGGAGCGCTTAGAAGCGATACCGGAAGAGCGTCGCGTGCTACTAAGTAGCGAAGCCGCCTTCCTATATTTTTCAGACGCTTATCACTTTGAGCACGATGGCATCTGGGGAACCAACGCCGAAACGGAGGGTTCACCCCGTCAGCTTATGCGCGTGGTGGATATGATTAATGAACGCCAACCGGCGGCGCTGTTCTGGGAGAGCACTATTTCCGACCGCCACGTCACCAGCCTGGCAAGGGATACCGGCGTTAAAGTCGCAGGGCCGCTATATGTGGACTCGCTTAGCGAGCCAGAGGGTGACGCGGGTGATTATTTCACCATGATGCGCCACAACGTTGAGCTGTTGCGCCAAACATTGGCAACTGAGTAAACGATCATGGCAACGACTTTTGGCGGCGCCCCGGTGGCGATTAATATTAAAGGGCTCTACGCAGCCTATCAGCGCCAGCCCGTCTTGGAAGACATTAACTTGCAGTTCCCGGCGGGTAAATGGACGGCCATTGTGGGGCCGAATGGTGCGGGTAAATCGACGCTTTTTCATGTCCTTACCGGTAGCATGAAAGCGCTGCGGGGGAGTGTGCAGGCGTTTAATGAGCCGATTGCGACGCACCGGAAAGCGGGTCACATTGCCTACATGGCGCAGCGGGAAGCGATTGAGTGGGATTTTCCTGTCTCCGTATGGGAGACCGTTATGGGCGGCCGCTACGGGCATATGCGCAGTGATCCGCTGTGGCGGCGCTTGTTGCCTTCGCGCTGGTACCATTCCCGTCATGGTGAGGCTGTGCGTGAGGCGTTGCTGGCAGTTGATATGCTGGCACTGGCGGAGCGCCCCATTGGCGCGCTCTCAGGTGGGCAGAAAAAGCGCGTATTACTGGCCCGTACGCTCGCCCAGCAGGCCAACATTTTACTTCTCGATGAGCCTCTGGCGGGCGTAGACCCGCCCAGTGAGCGTTTGATTTTAGGCGTACTCGCCCGGGAGCGGGAGGCAGGGCGTACGGTTATAATGGTGACTCACGATATGCCCGGTGCCCGCCGGCATGTCGACCATGTGGTGCTGATAAACCGCTTTATCCGTGGGGTAGGGTCGCCTGATGAAATGCTCAGTGATGCCAAATTGGCAGAGCTGGCGGTGAGCTCTATCGAACAGTCGGCGAACGATGTGCGCGTCGCTGAATCAACTTCCTTTATGGCAGCCCAGGGGTAAGCGAAGTGGCAGAACTAATGACGGCACTGAGTCTGTTTGGCGATGCCTTGGTAAGTGGGCTCATCGCTGCGCTGATGGTCATTGTCAATCTATTACCCGATGGCATCTCAGACGCCTTTCAATACGCCTTTATGCAGCGTGCCTTATTAACCTCGGTGCTGGTGGGCGCTATTTGCGGCATTTTATCCTGCTATGTGGTGCTTAAACGCTGGTCGCTGCTGGGGGATGCTATCTCTCATGCTGTGCTGCCAGGGGTGGCGATTGCCTACCTGTTAGGCTGGCCCTTTTTTGTAGGCGCGTTTATAACCGGCGCTTTAACCTCGGTGGGCATTGGTGCTATTGAGCGCCACACGCGGATAAAGTCCGACGCGGCCATGGGATTGATGTTCACGAGCGCCTTCGCGCTGGGCATAGTGATTATTAGCAAAATTGCCTCTAGTACTCACCTGATGCATATTCTGTTTGGCAACGTATTGGGGGTTAAACAGTCGGCGCTGTTGCTGACATTGGTCGCCAGTGTGATTGCCCTGTTAGTCGTTTGGCTCGCCTATCGGCCGCTGCTTCTTTATGCCTTTGACCCCCTGCAGGCCCAAGCGCTGGGCTTTAATACCAGCGTCATTCACTACGGTTTGATCCTGCTACTCACTCTTACCATCGTGGCGAGTTTGGAAACAGTGGGAATTATTCTGGTGGTGGCGATGCTGATCACTCCTGGTGCGACGGCACACTTGCTGACCGACCGTTTTAAAACCATGATGCTGATTTCCGTGGGGGTGGGAGTTAGCTCAGCAGTCATTGGACTGTGGCTTTCGGTAGTGCTGGACGTCGCCTCGGGCGGCACCATTGTGTTGGTCGCTACCAGCTGGTTCTTTGTTGCCTTACTGTTCTCACCCAAACACGGTTTGATACTTCGCCAGTGGCGCCGCTGGCGGATGGGGTAAGCGCTAGCAGAGTCGACTGCCCAGTAGCAGTAGCGACGGGTCTAAACTGTGCCAACCCCACCAAGCTAACGCCAAACTGGCAAGCAGGGCGACCGCTAAAAGCATAATAGAAAACGTTTTAGCAGCGTTCATGACATTACCTTGGTAAGTGTCGTGCGCTCAAGCGGCTTTTCACTAATAAACCAGTGTAACGCTGCAGCAACCACCGAGAGAACAATAGCAATTTGCCACACAGTATTATAGTTGCCAGTCAGGTCATAAAAATAGCCGCCCAACCAGACGCCCATAAAAGAGCCCAGCTGGTGAAACAGAAACACGATGCCGCCCAGCATCGAGAGGTGGCGTACACCAAAGACCGAAGCCACGATACCGTTGGTTAACGGTACGGTTGAGAGCCATAGTAGCCCGATGACAATACCAAAAAGATAAGCGCTAATCGGACTTAACGGCAAATAAACAAAGGCGGTAATCACCACGCCACGAATCAAGTAGAGCCAGGTTAATAATTTGGGTTTCGACCAAATGCCGCCCATCCATCCCGCCGTATAAGTGCCGACAATATTAAACAGCCCCACTAGTGCCAGTACCGTTGTCCCCACTTGCACCGCCAGGCCTTTATCGAATAGATAGCCGGGAAGGTGCACGGCAATGAACACTACCTGAAAGCCGCAGACAAAAAAGCCTAAACAGAGTAGCCAAAAGCCTTTTTGGCCTGCTGCTTCATTGAGGGCATCTTTGAGGCTTAAATCGGACGCTGTTTTGGCCGAGGGTGTATCACGCAGCATGGCCCCCAAAGGAATGATAATCGTGGCAATGGCGGCCATGGCCATTAGCGCCGCCGCCCAGCCTAGCCACTCTAGCAAACCAAGCGTGCCGGGCAGCATCGCGAACTGGCCAAATGAGCCTGCCGCGCTAACAATGCCCATGGCCATACTGCGTTTTTCAGGTGCCACTGCACGGCCAACGGCGCCAAGGATCACCGAGAAGGTTGTCCCGGAGAGGCCAAGGCCTATCAAAAGCCCAGCGCTGACCGTCATGCCCAGCACTGAGGTAGAGAGGCTCATAAACAGTAGCCCCAAGGCATACAGCAAACCGCCAACCACAATAATCCTGGCCGCACCGAAGCGATCCGCCAGTGCCCCGGTAAAGGGTTGCGATAAGCCCCAAACCAGGTTTTGCAAAGCGAGTGCAAAAGCAAATACCCCACGCCCCCAGCCAAGCTCGCTGCTGAGGGGCTCCATAAAGAGCCCGAAACCATGACGTAGCCCCATGGCTGTGGAAATCACCAAACTTCCCAATATGATCAGCAGCAGTGAGTGGCGAACAACGAAGGCCATGGTGTTCTCTTTATTGGCAGGCTAATAGTTAGCTAACTATCGCATGCGTTGTGCGCTTTTAGAAGCTGCCAAATAGTGTTCCTAAGGTAATCACACTGATTAACGCAATGACCGGCAATGCAATGGTGACCATGGCAACGTTGCCGTAGGACTGGCGATGGGTCAGGCCGCAGATAGCCAGTAGGGTGATAACAGCGCCTGAGTGAGGGAGCGTGTCCATACCACCTGCAGCAAGCGTTGCAACACGGTGCATTAGCTCAGGGCTAATGCCGGCTTGTTGCGCCATGGCTAGGTATTCGCTGCCCAGGGTCTCTAGTGCAATTGAGAGCCCGCCGGAGGAGGAGCCTGTAATCCCCGCTAGTACGCTCATCGCCAAGGCTTCAGAAATTAAAGGGTTGCCGGGGGAGGCGGTGAGCACCGCATCGCGAATAATGGCGAAGCCTGCCAAGCTGGCTATGACGGCACCGTAGCCCACCTCTGAAGCAGTATTAAAAATTGGCAGCAGCGATCCCAAACAGCCCTTATTAACGCTCTCTTTAAGATCCATCCAGTGCTTCCAGCGGGTAATAATTAGCCATGCCGACGCACTCAGCAGTGCGATCAGAATGGCCCAAAGCCCGCTCTGACCCGATGAGGATACATTTTCAAACTCATCATCGATAAAGCTTAAATCGAGGGCGGGAAACACACCGTAGGTAAACAGCGCGTTTAAACCAATCACCATCATAATCGGTATCAACGCCAGCCACAGCGGCAGGCTGGTGGGGGCTTGTTCTTCATCGGTCACGGCTTCGCGATCAGTATGCTGGCCGTACCCTTCGCCACTAGATGCGGCTTTTTTTACCCGTGACTGAAGATAGAGAGTCCCCAGTCCAAGCATCAGCAGACCGGCGATAATGCCGAGACCAGGGGCTGCAAAGCTGTTGGTTTCATAATAAGGAATGGGAATTGCGTTCTGTATCGAAGGGGTTCCCGGGAGGGCTGTCATGGTGAAGGTAAAAGAGCCAAGCGCGATAGACGCCGGAATCAGTCGCTTGGGCACATTGGCGCTACGAAACAGCTCGCGGCTAATCGGATAAATGGCAAAAGCAACCACAAACAGCGAAACGCCACCATAGGTGAGCACTGCACAGGCCATGACAACAGTGAGCACGACATGGTGAGTGCCGAGCTTTTTGACAATCCCGTTGGCAATTGATTGGGCGGCGCCGGAATCGGCCATTAACTGGCCAAACAGTGCGCCCAGCAAAAACAGTGGGAAGAACTGGATAACATAGTTGCCCAGCGCGCTCATAAACGTATCGGTGTAGATCGGTAATAAAAAGGCGGCATCGCCAGAGAGCAGCACCGCTAAACACGCCATGAGAGGAGCCAGCAGCAGCACCGAAATGCCTCGATAAGCGAGGAACATCAATAATAGCAGTGAAATGACAATCGCAAGTATGCTCATGCGAGCTCCTAAGCAAGCAGTAAAGTAGCCGACGCTGAAATTAAGCGAGATTGCGATGGTAGGTAGTATGGTGCGATGCAGCAATGATATCGCGACTAAAGTAGCAAAGCGTTAAGCATGCAGCGCGGCCTTAGGTTTACCTACTTAATCTGCTAAAATCCGCCCCCTTTGCTGTTAATGACCTCTCAATAGCTCTAGGAATATTCATGAATGCAGTAATTCTTGCGGTGCTCGTGATGGTGGCGCTATCGCTGGCGCGTGTCTCGGTGGTATTTGCTTTAGTGGTGGGCGCTTTAGTCGGCGGTTTAGTGGGCGGGTTGTCACTAGAACAAACGCTGGATGCCTTTAATACAGGCGTTGGCGGCGGAGCCCAGGTAGCCCTGGCCTACGCCACCTTGGGGGCCTTCGCGGTGGCGATCTCCCGCTCTGGCTTGCCGGATATGCTGGCTAACCGTTTAATTACACTACTCGGCAAAGAGACCAACGCCGTGCATCAGGCGCGGGTCAAAATGCTGTTACTAACGGCGGTGTTGTTGGTGGCTATCTCTTCCCAGAACGCTATCCCCGTTCACATCGCCTTTATCCCCGTGCTGATTCCGCCGCTGTTGACCGTGATGAACCGTTTAAAGCTGGATCGCCGTGCGGTGGCCTGTGCGCTTACTTTTGGTTTAACGGCACCCTACATGCTGCTACCGGTAGGGTTTGGGGCGATTTTTCTAAACGATATTCTTTTGGCCAACTTAAATAGCGCTGGGGAACCGCTAGGTTTAGAGATTACCCGTGGCATGGTGCCTATGGCCATGGCAGTGCCGGTAGGGGGCATGGCGCTGGGGCTAATCGTTGCGCTATTTTGGAGTTACCGCCGCCCGCGTGAGTATCAAGCCGAAGATATCGCTAACGCCAACGTTAGTGAAGGCCATACGCCCGCCAAACCGCATATGCTAGGGCTTGTGATGTCGGGGGTAGCTATTGTCGCGGCACTCGGCCTCCAGCTTTACAGTGGCTCAATGATATTGGGTGGCTTGGTAGGCATTGGTCTGCTTTCAATGGGCGGCATCTTTAAGTGGCGCGAAGCGGATGATCTGTTTACCAGCGGTATGCGTATGATGGCGCTGATCGGCTTTATCATGATCTCTGCGGCGGGCTTTGCCGAAGTCATGAAAACCACGGGAGAGATTGATGCGTTGGTATCGGGGGCCTTTGCACTCTTTGGCGATAACCGCGGCTTAGCGGCGCTGGTGATGCTGCTGGTAGGGCTGTTTATTACCCTGGGTATCGGCTCGTCGTTCTCAACCATTCCGATTATTGCCGCCATATTTGTGCCTTTGGCGGTACAGTTTGGCTTCTCGCCCATGGCCACAGTTGTGCTGGTGGGAACCGCCGCGGCGCTAGGTGATGCTGGTTCCCCAGCGTCGGATTCAACCTTGGGGCCAACCTCTGGCCTGAACGTTGATCGCCAGCACGACCATATGTGGGACAGCGTGGTGCCGACGTTTCTGCACTACAACATCCCGTTAGTGGGCTTTGGCTGGCTAGCGGCCATGATGCTCTGAAAGCGCTGCGTTAAAACATCTAATTTAACGTCATAAAGGGGCGGCGCGGGCTGTCCCTTTTCCCTCTTTTGGTTGACCCGAAGCCATATCGCTTATTTAGGCAGATGGCTTTCAAACGCGCTTAATAGCCCTCTTAACAGCGAAAGCTCTTTACGGCTGGGCTGAGCACGGGCGAAGAGCGCCTGAAGTTGCTCTTCAGTGCGGGCGTGGGGCTGGGTTAAAAAGCCACTTTCCTGCATTAAGCGGCCCAGATGCGCTTGAAAGTGTAAGAACTGTTCGCGGCTGGGCGGCGTTGCCTCCAGCGGGCGCTGATAAGTAAAACCGCTCCCATCACCTTTACGCCAGGCGCGATGTACTTCATAAGCCAGTATCTGTACCGCCTGGGATAAATTCAGAATACCGTAATCGGGGTTGGCAGGAATGCTGACCTGATGCGTGCAGCAGCGGATCTCATCATTAGTCAGCCCCGAGCGTTCACGCCCAAATACGAGTGCCACTGGCGCCGTTTGAGCGTTCTGGATGACGTCTGTTGCCATCTCATCAGGTTCGTCAAAGTGGGGCAGGGGCAGGCTGCGCAAGCGTGCACTGGCACCCACGACCTGAACGCAGTCGTTAACGGCTTCCTCCAGCGAGGTAACCAGACGCGCACTCTCCAGCACATCGGTAGCGCCCGCGGCTAGCCGAGTTGCTTCTTCATCGGGAAACAGGCGCGGATTAACCAGCACCAGCTCGGTTAAACCCATGGTTTTCATGGCCCGCGCTGCTGCGCCGATATTGCCGGGGTGAAAGGTCTGAACGAGTACGATACGGATATGCTGCAACATGCGCTGGTGCCCAGTAGTGAAAATGTAGCTTAAAAATTCGCGCAGATAGTAGCACGTTCGGCCCTGGAAATGGCTGACAAAACGCTATCGGCATCCTCACGCCTGTATGCCGCTCAAAACGCAAGAACCCCGCACAAGGCGGGGTTCTTGGTGACAGCTAAACGCTAGCCGTCGATAGAGCGAAGGGCTCAGGGGTGCATTACATCATGCCGCCCATGCCACCCATTCCGCCCATGCCACCCATATCGGGTGCAGCGTCTTTCTCTTCCGGGTCTTCTGCGATCATGCACTCGGTGGTGATCATCAGGCCAGCAACAGAACCAGCGGACTGCAGTGCAGTACGGGTTACTTTTGCCGGATCCAGAACGCCCATCTCGAACAGGTCGCCGTACTCGCCGGTTTGTGCGTTGTAACCGAAGTTACCTTCGCCATCTTTCACGCGATTAATCACGACCGCAGGCTCTTCACCGGCGTTGGAAACGATTTGACGCAGCGGAGACTGCATAGCGCGTAGCGCCATATTGATACCGTGGTTCTGGTCTTCGTTATCGCCCGTCAGACCTTGTACTTTGGCCATGACGCGAACCAGTGCAGTACCGCCACCAGGCACCACGCCCTCTTCAACGGCCGCACGGGTAGAGTGCAGGGCGTCTTCAACGCGGGCTTTCTTCTCTTTCATTTCCACTTCGGTGGCCGCACCGACACGGATAACGGCAACACCGCCTGCCAGTTTGGCAACGCGCTCTTGCAGCTTCTCTTTGTCGTAGTCAGAAGAGGTGTCTTCGATTTGCGCGCGGATCTGGCTGACGCGTGCTTCGATATCGCCTTCTGCACCAGCACCGTCGATGATGGTGGTGTTCTCTTTGGACATGGTCATACGCTTAGCGGTACCCAGGTGATCCAGGTTCGCCTGCTCAAGCGTGAGGCCGACTTCTTCAGAGATGACCGTGCCGTTGGTCAGGATAGCGATATCCTGCAGCATGGATTTACGACGGTCGCCGAAGCCGGGTGCTTTCGCAGCAGCGACTTTAACGATACCGCGCATGTTGTTCACAACCAGTGTTGCCAGGGCTTCGCCTTCGATATCTTCAGCGATGATGGCCAGCGGCTTGCCTTGCTTGGCAACGGCTTCCAGAACCGGCAGCAGCTCACGGATGTTGGAGATCTTTTTATCCACTAACAGGATGTAAGGATCTTCCAGTTCAACCGTCATGGTGTCCTGGTTGGTAACGAAGTAGGGTGAGAGGTAGCCGCGATCGAACTGCATACCTTCAACGACTTCCAGTTCGTCTTCAAAGCCACGGCCTTCATCAACGGTAATGACGCCTTCTTTGCCAACTTTTTCCATCGCTTCGGCAATGATTTCACCGATGCGCTTGTCGCCATTAGCAGAGATGGTGCCTACCTGTGCAATCGACTTGGTGTCGGTGCAAGGGACAGACATTGCTTTGATTTCTTTGACGGCAGCATTGACGGCTTGGTCGATACCGCGCTTAAGATCCATCGGGTTCATGCCCGCTGTTACGCCTTTCAGGCCTTCAGCGATGATGGCCTGGGCCAGAACAGTAGCGGTAGTGGTACCGTCACCCGCGGCGTCAGAAGTCTGAGAAGCGACTTCTTTGACCATCTGGGCGCCCATGTTTTCGAACTTGTCTTTCAGTTCGATCTCTTTGGCGACAGAAACGCCGTCTTTAGTGACGGTGGGAGAACCGAAAGATTTTTCCAGTACCACGTTACGGCCTTTCGGGCCGAGGGTAACTTTTACAGCGTTGGCCAGAACGTCGACACCGCGGGCCATGCGTTTACGGGCATCATCTGAAAATTTAACTTGTTTAGCTGACATATCTGCTACTTCCTAAATTGAATGCAAAAACGTGAAAGTAATGGATTCGGTGCGCTCACTAAAAAGGTGGGCAGCAACGATTGTTAGCCTTCAACAACGGCAAGAATATCGGCTTCGCTCATGATCAAGACTTCTTCGCCGTCGATTTTTTGCTTCTCAACGCCATAACCATCTTTAAAGATCACGTTATCGCCAACCTTGACGTCTAGCGGGCGGACATCGCCATTTTCCAGAATGCGACCATTACCGACAGCGAGGATTTCACCGCGTGTCGGTTTTTCTGCTGCATTGCCCGGAAGCACGATGCCGCCTGCAGTTTTCTGCTCTTCTTCAACGCGACGGACGATGACACGATCGTGCAAAGGACGGATATTCATTCACGTTCTCCTGAGTATGGTTGAAGCCCTGGTAGGGGCGGTTAGCTTAAAAGTGTTCTCGAGGGAGTAACCCGCGAGAAGTGAAGACTTCACAGTCTTCATTGTTAATGGCAGCTCCCATAAAGATCGCTGCCGAATTTGTGTGCTGGATGAAAAATGGGGGCTGCGGATGACCTTTCAAGGGGGCAGGTAATAAAAAATTGCTTTTCCGCTGATTTTCTTTTGAAGTAAACCTCAACGACGGCGTGGGGGTTCATCTCTGCTGATAAAATCCCCCTCAATCGGGCCATCCTGCTGTGACGACTGACTGTTTGGATAGTCATCAGGTCGAGCTGAGGAAGCGCTTGGGCCTTGCTGCTGCCCAGCAACTTTTTTAAGCCCCAGCCAGGTAAGTGCCTTGAACATCAACTGGCGTGCGCTGGGAATCAGGCATGCCAATCCTAGCGCATCAGACAAAAAGCCAGGAGCCATTAATAAGGCACCGCCGAAGATAAGTGCAGCGCCTGTTAGTAGCTCGCTGGAGGGGAGTTCACCGGCCTGCATCCGCTGGCGAGCCTGGGCAAAGGTGGACACACCCTCTTTGCGAATTAGATGTAGCCCGACAACACCAGTGCCGAGCACTAAAAGTAGGGTCGTGAGTAGGCCGATCTGGCTGCCAATCGAAAACAGAACCACAAAATCAAGTAGCGTAAAGAGTGATATAAAAATAAGAATAGGCATGGCTAACTCCCAAAAACGCCAGAAAGCGACTCGATAACCGTTGTAATTGCGTAATATGGTGACATAAATATAAATAGCAAGCAGCTTGCATTGAGTATTCCAGCGGTAATGTGGCTCGATTTATGGTCATAACTCTTCTATGCTGCAATGCACAATGAGGCTGGTTTAATCCGCTGTAAGGAGTCACGAATGGTACTTACCGATAAAGTAATTGCAGTCACGGGTGGAGCGCGTGGGTTGGGTTATGCCATGGCGCTACGGTTGGGCAAGCAGGGCGCGCGCATGGCGCTATTGGACATGAGCGCTGAAGCGCTTGATCAGGCGGTATCGCAACTTTCTGCTGAAGGTGTCGATGCCCAGGCGTTTGTGGTCAATGTTGCTGAAGAGGCCTCCGTGATTCAGGCGTTTGCTGATATTGCCCAGCGCATGGCGCCGATTAGCGGTTGTATCAATAACGCGGGTATTACCCAGGATGCGCTGTTGGTAAAGGCCAAAGAGGGGAAAGTGGAAAAACGCATGTCCTTTGAGGCTTGGCAAAACGTTATTAATGTCAATTTAACCGGCGTTTTCCTATGTGGCCGCGAGGCCGCCACTCAGATGATTGAAGCCGGACATGAAGGCGTAATCGTCAATATCTCGAGTATTTCCCGGGCAGGCAATATGGGGCAGAGCAACTACGCTGCTGCAAAAGCCGGTGTGCATGCGTTGACCGTCACTTGGAGTCAGGAGTTGGCCCGCTATGGTATTCGTACCGGCACAGTAGCACCTGGGTTCGTGGCTACCGAAATGACCGCTGCGATGCGCCCTGATATGTTGGAGCGTATCTCGTCAAGCGTACCGTTAAAGCGTTTGGGTGAGCCCGATAATATTGCCCAAAGTGTTGCCTTTATTATGGAGAACGACTACTTCACTGGGCGCATCATTGAGTGTGACGGCGGTTTGCGGCTGTAGCTTGTTGCCGTGGTACGGCAAAGGTATGTGATAGACACCAGGGGAGGCTGCATGGTCGCCCTGGTGCCTAGTAGATGGCTTCGTGTGCTTGAAGCTTAAAAGTAGTCGCGATTAATTTTGCGCTGAAAGTACATCTCCAGGCGCAGTGTCATTGCCCAGCGTGGGTCGTAGCTAACGTCGCGCTGGAAGTGTAGCTCTGGGATCACATCGGCGAACAAAATGCCTTTATGAATATCACGGCGGTAGCGGGTTTGTAGGTAGTAATTGGTCATGCGCGGGTTGGAGGCACTTTCACCGATGGCGATGGCTGAGTAGCGGAGAGCACTGCGCCGGTTGATGCGGTGATTGATTTCGGCAACTTCACTGTACTCGAGTTTATCTTCTTCCTCGCGCCACTGGACGGTGGTAATAAAGCGTAAGTGGCGGCGTTCGCTCAATGGCCGACCGACATCCCAGCGTGTGCGCGCTGAGTAGCCTTCATTGTTGAACCAGGAGACGCGGTTATTCGACTCAAGCTGCCATGGCCCTTCACCCAGTTGCCAGAGACGCTCGCTGGTAAAGCGCACGTAAGGGTCAAGAGGGAGGCGCAGACGAACGCCGGCACCTACTCGATTGCTCCAGTTTTCACGTTTATCGCGGCTTTCCAGCCAATCCAAGCCAAGCGTAGAGCTACGACGGTCACGCTGGTCATTGGCGAGTCGTCCAGAGCCTTGCTCTTCCAGGGTGCCTTGTGACTCTTCCGGATCGCTCTCGATGACCAGTCGCAGACGATCCTCCGAGGTGGGCAGGTCAATACGGTAACGAAGGGTGGTATCTCCGCGAGTGCCATCGCCCTCCATCCAATCAATCTCTTGACCGAAACGTAGATAGGATTCGTTGTTGACCTGCATATGGTCGTCAGTGCCAAAGAAGCCATCGATGCGTCGCGACGTGTTATCGACCCAGTTGCCGACACTTTCACGAAAGGGCTCAATACGCTCTTCTGCCCACTCGGGTAAATCGCTATCTTCCTCCTCTGCATGCAGATTCGTGGATACCATGGTGAGTAGGCCAAGCCAGCAGAGGGTTACAAATTTATGCATCGTCAGTCGTCTCGGTAATGGGGCGCGTCGCCGCTTGGCAATAGCGTTGATTCAGCGTGCTTTGTGGGTCTCAATCTCTTTTGCCCACTCCAGCACGCGCTTACGTTGGCCACGGCTATTGAGTCGATCCGTATCGACACTCGCCGGGATAAGCTGATGGTTGGGTGACGCATTTAAGTCGAGATTAAAGGTTCGCGATGCGCCGGTCGGCATGTCTTCGGATCCATAAATAGCGATAACGCGAATTTCAAGCTGGATATTCTGCTCTTGCAGCTGATTGTCATCGATTTCCCAATACTCTTTAACCTGATTGACAATATCGCCAAACGATTGAATGTTAAGGTAATCCCCAGAAGCTAGCGGGCCTTGATGGGTGCGGTAGCTGGTTTCCTGCGACTGCTGCTCATTTTTTTGTTCCTCACCCCCGCGCTGCTGATACTCCACCACATCCAGGGAGTAACTGCTTTTGTGCGTATGCAATACCGCGACAAGGTGCTGAATATAGATGGCTTCACTGCTCATATTGCTGATTAAGCAGATAGCGTCCACGCCGATTCCTCTGCCGCGATTAATAATCACACGAGGGCGACGCTGCCGCACATAGCCGTTATAGAGAAGCTGGGCATAAAATACCCACACGAAAAGCGTGCATATGCTCGCTACAGCCGAGATTGCTTGAGCGTTATCGTTAAGCCATTCCATAGTATGAGATCCTTCTCATCTTTATTAGCGATCATCCCTCAATATAGCGTTGAGTGATAGCCATTGAGGGAACTTTTGTAAGTTATTGAGTGTATAGGCTAGCGGAAAAGCAGGGGCAAGTCAGCCAAACCGGCTGATGCTAAAATTTGATACAGTAAATGCCAGGCATGCAAAAAATGGCGTTGAGCCATTGCTGTTTTTAACAGATAAGAATAGGCGTTTTGGGGAGCTACATTGACATAGTGCTTATAATAAAGCCGCTTATAAAGCGCCAGAACCAAGCAATATGAAGACTTTCAATAGTAAGAAGGGAAATCCTAACTGCTTGAATAATAAAAAATAATTGGTGCGGATGGGGAGACTCGAACTCCCACACCTTACGGCACTAGAACCTAAATCTAGCGTGTCTACCAATTCCACCACATCCGCTAAGACGAGGCGTATATTATCAGATTTGTGGCCCAAGTCAATCAATGATTTGATATTTATGCACAAAGTGTAAGGAGCTGGCATGGCGTTAAAGCAGTGGCTACAGGGGGGAGGAGAGTGGATCAAGCAAGCCATGCCTGGCTACTGCGCCTTTTGCTTGGCACCGGCAGTAGCGGGGCGAGGGTGGTGCGTGACCTGTCTGGACGAGCTGCCGTGGAACCTACATGCTTGCCGCCAGTGTGGAGACCCTGTTAGCCATGGCGCGAGCTTGTGTGGGCACTGCTTAATAGATCCACCGCTATTTTCAGCTACTCAAGCGGGGCTGTTGTATCAAGGGCCGATTAAGCAGCTGGTGCATGATTTTAAATTTCATGCTTCTCCACGGGCGGGCACGCTACTCGCTGAATTGATGCTGTTAACTCCGCCGGATACTCTCGGCGATGCTTTTTTACCGGTGCCCATGACGCCTATGCATGCTCGTACTCGGGGATTTAATCAATCACGCTGGTTAGCCGAACAGCTCAGCCGCCCACTGGGCGTCCCAATGGTGAGTGCTAAACGAATAAAGGATTCCCCATCCCAGCGCACCTTGAATCGCCGCCAACGAATTGCCAACCTGGCGGGGGCCTTTGTCTTTGAATCACCGCCCCCGGCGCATATGGTGATAGTAGATGACGTGGTCACTACCGGCTCCACTGGCCAGGCGTTGGCACGGGCCGCGCTGGATGCTGGCGCAAAGCGCGTTGATATTTGGGCGGCAGCGCGGACACCGCTAGGCAAGGATTGATAGAATAGCCTTTTCGCATACTCATTAGCGCTTTAGCCAACCCAGGAGTGGCCTATGTCACACCCGTTTAGCTCTCTTTCGCCTGATTTAGTGATGTCTGCAGTGGAGTCGCTGGATATTTGGCCTGCAGGCGAGCCTTTTGCGCTGAACAGTTATGAAAACCGCGTGCTGTTGTTTCGCGATGATGATGGCAAAAACTGGATTGTTAAGTTTTATCGGCCTGACCGCTGGTCAGATAGTGCGATTCAGGAGGAGCACGATTTTCTGCAGGAGCTGGTAGATCAGCAGGTGCCGGTAGTGGCGCCGTGGCGTAATAAAGCAGGTGTGTCGTTACACTATTTTAAGGATTTTCGGTTTACGCTGTTTCCCCATTGCCCTGGCCAGGCGCCGGAGCTGGATAATCCTTCTCACCTATTTGCCATGGGGGAGTTGCTGGGTCGGTTGCACCAGGTGTCGGCTAAAAAAGCCTTCCAGCACCGCCCACGTTTAGAGATGGCCAGCGGTATCCTTGATGCTCAACAGCGCGTGCTGGCCAGCGCTTGGATGAATAGTCATCAGTGTCGGGCCTATGACCGTGTGATTGAGAAGGTGCATCAGCAGCTTATAAAGCATGATGTGCCCGCCAGCAGTATGATTCGCTGTCACGGTGACTGCCATTTGGGCAATGTGCTTGGGCGGGATGAGCAGTTTACCCTGGTCGATTTTGACGACTGCACCATGGCGCCCGCTATGCAAGATATCTGGATGCTACTGCCAACCGATGACCCTCAGGGTTGGCGGTCCTACTTAAGTGAAATAACCGAGGGGTATGAAGAGGCGCGCCCATTTCCCACTGAACAGATGGCGCTTATTGAGCCACTAAGAAGTTATCGGCTGATAAGGCATTCGGCGTGGCTGGTGTCACGTTGGGATGATCCCGCTTTTCCCCAGGCGTTTCCCTGGCTGGCGGATAGCGGCTATTGGGATCAGCATATCCGCCAATTGGAGCAGCAGTGCCTTCAGTTAGAGAATCCTCGCTGGCTGGCGTAAGAGAGCGTTAGCGCTCGGCACTGACTGATTGTAATGGTATTAGTTTTAGCTCAATCGGGCACAGCCTCTTCGCGGGGAACTGGGTTGGCGATACCTTCTCCATCCGCTTCACGACGCTGCTGATTAAGCTCCTCTGAAGGGTTATCTAACTCCTCAATCTCAACGGCTTGGTCAAGTGTCAGGAGGAACGTCTGGCCAGGGGATAGCGTGCAAGGGGTGCTCTCGCAGGCGATGGCGTATTGGCCATCTTGGTCATAAGCGCTGGCGCTAAATTCGCCAGTAAAAATATTGCTGTCGGCGTCGTGGGTTTCAATACAGGTTGCCTCTTGGGTGGTGACGCGAATGCGCTCATCCACCAACTGCGCACTGCCCACAATGACGCAGTATTCAGGTAAAGAGTGCGAGGCATTGGTGGCTTGGGTTGGGTGTAGCAAAATATCATTAAGGCGCGTTTGGTTTGATTCGAACGTAAGCTCTTCCACGACCTCAACGCCGACAGTTGCTTCATTGGGCAGTGAAAGCGTGGTGTCTGCAGTAGCCAATAGCGGCGTAGCAAAAACAGGGGCCGCGAGGGCGGTTAACCAAAAAGACGTTGGTTTAAATGACATAGCGAGCTCTCAATGTTGGCGCCTGCGATCAAGGCAATAAAATTGAATCCATGAATCATATCACAGCCCCCTAGGTTACAAAGTTAACGACGCGGCGCTCTGTCGCAGGTAAACAAGTCACAGGCAACCGAGATGCGGTAAAATGCTCTACTTGCTTAATACTCGTTGTGCAGGCTATTTTAAAAATATACTTTTTGTACAACGTGTGTAGAAGAGGGGCGAGGTTGATGCCGCTCTTATGATGAGGGGCTTCTCATGTGCAAAAAAGGGGATTGCCCTTGCTGAGCGCCTGAGCGCCTGAGCGCGATTGCGCATGGTTTTTTGAGCCAGTTCTTGAGTCAGTTCTTGAGATAGTTCTTAAGATAGTTCTTGAGATAGTTTTTGAAATAGTTATTGATGAGGCTAAATATGTCCGATGATATCGCTGAGCACTACCGCCAGATAATCTCAGCACTTGGCGAGGATCCCGATCGAGAAGGGTTACGAGATACGCCTAAGCGTGCAGCCAAGGCCATGCAGTTTCTCAATGCGGGCTACACTCAGTCATTGGACGACATTATTAATGGCGCGGTGTTTGAGTCGCAAACGGATGAAATGGTGCTGGTAAAAGACATTGAGCTCTACTCTATGTGTGAGCATCACCTGCTGCCATTTATTGGCAAATGCCATATTGCTTATTTGCCTGACGGAAAGGTGTTAGGGCTCTCTAAGTTTGCCCGTATCGTCGACATGTTTGCCCGTCGTATGCAGATTCAGGAGAACCTAACCCGTGAGATCGCCGAGGCCGTGCAGGAGGTTACCCAGGCAAAGGGCGTTGCTGTGGTCATTGAAGCACGACATCTCTGCATGATGATGCGTGGCGTGGAGAAACAAAACTCCAGCATGACTTCGTCGGTAATGCTGGGTGGCTTCCGCAAGAACCAAGCGACTCGGCAAGAGTTTTTAATGCTCATTAGCTAAATTTACCGGTGGTCAGTGGCCGGTGAATCATGCCGCAAATTTGGTTTGAAGGGGTGTTTCGTCTTAGCATGAAGACGTTAATGAGCCTACGAGGCCAACATTTTTGGTCAGGAGCCTGACATGGAAGCGCTTAAAGAAACACAGCTGTATTGCCCCTTTGCTTATATCGACGGCAGTTGGGTCGCGGCAGATAGCGGCGAGCAAATTACCGTATTAAACCCGGCAACCGGCGAAGCGATTGGCGATATTCCCCGCCTGGGTAAAGCCGAGACCGAGCGAGCCATTGATGCCGCAGATGCTGCGCTACCGGCTTGGCGGGCGCTGACTGCCCAGGAGCGAGCTGACTTACTGCTGAAGTGGCACGATCTGATGCTTGAGCATCAACAGGATCTGGCCATGCTGATGACTTACGAGCAGGGCAAGCCACTAAAAGAAGCCGCGGGTGAAATCGCTTATGCGGCCAGCTTTTTGCGCTGGTTTGCCGAAGAAGCGCGGCGCGTTTACGGCGAAACCATTCCCGCGGCAAATGCCAATCAGCGCATTGTCGTCACTAAACAGCCTGTTGGCGTAGTGGGGGCGATTACGCCCTGGAATTTCCCGGCGGCGATGATTACCCGTAAAGCCGGGGCTGCATTGGCCGCTGGTTGCACGATAGTGGTTAAGCCTGCTAGCCAGACTCCTTTCTCTGCAACGGCCTTGGCGCTGTTGGCTGAACGGGCAGGTATCCCACGCGGTGTCTTTAACGTCGTACCCGGAAGCGCTAGCGATATTGCCCAGGCGATGACTGAGTCGCCTAAAGTGCGCAAGATCACCTTTACCGGTTCGACCGAGGTTGGGCGCAAGCTGATGGCCCAAGCGGCGGAGCATATCCAGAAGATATCGCTCGAGCTTGGCGGTAATGCACCCTTTATTGTGTTTGAGGATGCCGATTTAGACGCGGCCGTAGAAGGTGCCATGGCCGCCAAGTTCCGCAACGCTGGCCAAACCTGCATCTGCACTAACCGCTTTTTGGTTCAGTCCAGTGTCATTAACGCCTTTTGTGAAAAGCTAGCAGTGGCCATGAACAGCGAGCTGTATGTGGGGGATGGCACCAAACCCAACATTAATATCGGCCCGTTAATCGATGATAATGCGGTTAAAAAAGTCAGCGAGCATGTGCAGGATGCCATTGATAATGGCGCTGAACTCTTGTTGGGTGGGCATCCGCATCCCCTGGGCGGCAATTTCTTTACGCCAACCCTGATCAGTTTTGCCACTGACAAGATGAAAGTGGCTCACGAAGAGACCTTTGGGCCATTAGCTGCTGTCTTCCCGTTTGATGATGAGGAGACGGCTATTGAGATGGCCAATGATACCCAATATGGTTTGGCGTCCTATTTCTACTCCCGTGATCTTGCCCGCGTATGGCGTGTTTCCGAAGCGCTTGAGTACGGTATGGTGGGTATTAACACTGGCGCTATTTCCAACGCTGCCGCGCCTTTTGGGGGTGTAAAAGCCTCGGGTCTAGGCCGCGAAGGGGGTCACCAGGGCCTGGAAGAGTATTTGGAAACCAAGTATCTATGTATTGATCTTGGCTAAAGGCTCGGTAGGCGTTAATGGTCAGTGATCCATTCGCCTCTGTTGATAATAGTAAGAAAGCCCCTTAGGCATGCTCTATCAAGAGAGCGCCTAAGGGGCTTTTTGTTGCTAATGCAGGTTAGTTAACGACTTAGTGGCGGAAGTGGCGCATGCCGGTAAATACCATGGCAATGCCTGCTTCGTTGGCCGCATCGATGACTTCCTGATCACGCATGGAGCCCCCTGGCTGAATAACGGCGGTAATGCCTGCTGCTGCGGCCGCATCGATGCCGTCACGGAAGGGGAAGAAGGCATCAGACGCCATCACTGAGCCGGGCACCGAAAGGCCTTCATCTGCGGCCTTGATCCCAGCGATTTTAGCCGAATAAACGCGACTCATTTGGCCAGCGCCGACACCCACGGTTTGGCCATTTTTGGCGTAAACAATCGCATTGGATTTGACAAATTTGGCCACTCGCCAGGCAAAGGCAAGGTCGCGTAGCTCCTGCTCGCTGGGCGCACGTTGGCTGACCACGGTCAATTCGTCGCGGGTGACCATGCCGTCGTCGCGCTCCTGAACCAACAAGCCACCATTGACGCGTTTAAAGTCTAGTGCAGGCTGCTGTTCGGCCGGCCAGTGGGCACTGACGTCCAATAAGCGCACATTCTGCTTATTGGCCACGATGGCGGCGGCTTCATCGCTGACGCCCGGGGCAATAATTACCTCGACGAACTGGCGGTCAATAATCGCCTGGGCGGTTTCCGCATCCAGCGGCGTATTGAAGGCGATAATGCCGCCAAACGCGCTGGTGGGGTCGGTAGCAAAGGCTTTGTCGTAAGCTGCCAAAGCGGTGGCGCCAATGGCAACGCCACAGGGATTTGCGTGCTTAACGATTACGCAGGCGGTCTCGGTGAAGGCCTTTACGCACTCAAAGGCGGCGTCGGTATCGGCCACGTTGTTATACGAAAGCGGCTTGCCCTGGAGCATTTTTGCTGTAGCAACGCTGGGTTCGTTTGCCAGGGGGTCAATGTAGAAAGCCGCCTGTTGATGGGGGTTTTCGCCGTAACGCATGTCCTGCTTTTTATCGAGCTGCAGGTTAAAGGTGCGTGGGAACGCTTCATCAGCGGCATTGACCTTACGGCCGAGATAGTCAGCAATGGCACCGTCGTAACCGGCGGTGTGCTCGAAGGCTTTAACCGCTAAATCAAAGCGCGTGGCGCGACTGACCTGGCCATCTTGGGCGGCCAGCTCGCCCAGTACTCGAGCGTAATCACTGCTATTGACCACTATGGTGGTGTAAGCATGGTTTTTGGCGCAAGCACGAACCATGGTTGGGCCACCGATATCGATATTCTCGATGGCATCTTCAAGCGTGCAGTCGGGCTTGGCGACGGTGGCGGCGAAGGGGTAGAGATTGACCACTACCATATCAATGGGCGTGATATCGTTCTCAGCCATGACCGCATCATCCTGACCACGGCGGGCCAAAATGCCGCCGTGAATTTTTGGATGCAGTGTTTTAACACGACCATCCATAATTTCAGGGAAGCCGGTGTGCTCAGACACTTCTTTTACAGCAATAGCATTTTCCTGCAGTAGACGAAAGGTGCCACCAGTGGAGAGAAGCTCAATGCCTTGCTCAGTGAGGCCGCGGGCGAACTCCACAATGCCGGTTTTATCAGAAACGCTCAGCAGAGCGCGGCGGACGGGGGTAGCGTTGCTTTCAGTCAAGGAGGGGTTATCAGCCATGAGAGGTGTATCAGCCATTAGAGTGCTCGTGTGCAGAGTCGAGAATTAAAAACAACAACGCCCCAGGCTTATGGGGCGTCACCTTCGATGAGTCCGTATAGCTTGAGTTTTTTGCGCAGCGTGCCACGGTTTAGTCCGAGCACATCAGCGGCCCGTGTCTGGTTGCCATCGGTGTGATCCAGAACACAGGCCAGCAGAGGCGCTTCTACTTCGGCCATTACCATGGCGTAAAGATCGGTCGTCTGGCTGCCGTCCAAATGCTCAAAGTAGCGGCGCATAGCCGTTTCCACTGCCTCCCGGAGCGGCTGAGGCGGCGAGTTAGCCGCTGGATCCGCTAGCGTACCCGCTAAAGGGGAGTGGCTCTCGTAAAAGGCGTCGCTGGTAAGCGCGTCGCTTGAGTAGTTGTCGCTAGATAGAAGATCGCGTTCGGTCATGCAGCATAGCTTCCTTTGGCTAGCAAACGCGTGGCGGCGCCGGGGGCCATCGCGTCATTGATCCAATCAAATTGCGTTTCAGGTGACGCTAACGCATTGAACTGCTGCTTAAGCGCGCGCTGTTGTGTCGGCGTAAAGCGATGGTCATCGCTGAGGTACCAGCCGACATGCTTGCGCGCGATGCGCACACCCATGGTGGTGCCATAAAACGTGTGCAACGCTTCTAAATGCCCGTGAAGCACTTGGTGGCGCTCCGCAAGGCTTGGTGGCGCCATCCGCTCTCCATGTTGGAGATAGTGGTTGATCTGTTGAAAGATCCACGGGTTACCCTGAGCACCACGGCCAACCATCACTGCATCAGCGCCTGTATAAGCGAGTACCTCGGCGGCTTTTTCCGGACTTGTTATGTCGCCGTTAGCAATGACCGGGATCGATAGGTGAGATTTGATCTCGGCAATTGTGTCGTACTCTGCCTGTCCAGTATAGCGCTGCTGGCGATGACGGCCATGCACAGCGAGTGCTTGAATGCCGGCTGACTCGGCGAGCCGGGCAATACGCAGGGCATTATTGGATTCGGCGCACCAGCCTGTGCGGATTTTGAGTGTAACGGGTATATCAACCGCTGCCACCACCGCATCGAGTATCTCCGCCACCAAGGCTTCATCGCGAAGTAATGCCGACCCTGCCGCTTTGTTACACACTTTTTTGGCCGGGCAACCCATATTAATGTCAATAATCTGCGCACCCAGCTCGGCATTCAAGCGCGCAGCCTGGGCAAGCATGTCTGCATCGCCCCCGGCGATTTGCACCACGCGTGGGTCAGGCTCGCCCCGGTGATCCATACGCAGCTGCGATTTGCGAGTATGCCACAAGCTGGGGTCTGCAGTGACCATTTCACCTACTACCCATCCGGCGCCAAGCCGTCGGCATAGCTGACGGAAAGGGCGGTCGGTGACGCCGGCCATTGGCGCAAGTATTACCCGATTGGGTAGCGCAAACGGGCCAATGGCGACTGATCCATTGGTGGCCGATACATTGGTGATTGGGCCAATGTTGGCAGGTGATGGGTTTAACGTCATGGCATCAGACTTTATTGGTTTTGAGCAGTGAGCGCTGGGGTGGCGACGAGTAGGCGTTTCAAGGGGGCGTATGATACGCCTACTCGCTGGTGGGGTGAAGGCCAATTGCCGCTTTAACGCGAACGCAGGCCGCTAAGCCGCACCCATCCTTCGCGGATGACAGGCTCATCCATGATAAGGCCCTGCGCTGCATAGGCTTCGTAAACGTCATCGGCCTGATTGGCTAAAATCCCCGATAGTGCAACGCGGCCACCAGGTGCCACATGCCCGGCAATCATCGGCGCCAGTTCAACCAACGGGCCGGCTAAAATATTGGCGATCACGATAGGGTAGTGGCCGCCATCGCTTAACTGCTCAGGGTAGTAGAGATTTAAATCCGACTCGGCAATAGCGTTGCGTTCAGCATTGTCGCGGCTGGCCTGCAGCGCCTGGGGATCAATGTCGGTGGCATCTGCATGGCTGGCACCTAGCTTGAGTGCGGCGATAGCCAGAATGCCGGAGCCACAGCCTACGTCCAATACCTGTTGCTCTGCTAGGTGGCCCGCTACTGCCAGTCCGTCCAGCCACTCCAGACACAGGGCTGTAGTGGGGTGCGTGCCGGTACCAAAGGCGAGGCCAGGGTCGAGAATCAGGTTAACGGCCTCTGCCTCGGGTGGTTCGTGCCAACTGGGCACGATCCATAGCCGCTGGCCCATGCGCAAAGGGGTGAAGTCGTCCATCCACTCCCGCTCCCAGTCCCGGTCGGCGAGCAGCTCATACTCGATGGTCGGGCAGGGCTCACCGGGCATCTGCTCTGACCAGGCGGCCTCAATGCGCTCGAGCATGCTCTCGACGCCCTCCAGGTCATCGTAAAGACCGGTGAGGATGGTATCTTCCCACAACGGGGTGGTGCCCCGCTCGGGCTCAAACACCGGATCATCGTGGGCATCCTGAAGGCCAATGGCGGTCGCACCTTCCTCAAGCAGCAGCTCTTCAAGGAGCTCGGCCTGTTCGGGAGCGACGTGGGCTTTGAGTTGCAGCCAGGGCATGGAAGTTCTCCGCAAGGCGATTTAAAGACACATACCTTAAAGACACAGACGGGGTGGACATGGCCACCCCGCTGGGGATTACGCAGTGCGCTGGAAAGACTTGGCGGCTAGCCGCCGAGTTTCTTTTCCAGGTAATGGATGTTGACACCGCCTTGGCGGAAGTAGCTGTCGCGAACCAAATCCTTTTGCAGGTCGATATTGGTTTTAATACCTTCCACCAGCAGCTCGTCGAGGGCGTTGCGCATGCGGGTCAGGGCGATTTCACGATCTTCGCCCCAGGTGATCAGCTTGCCGATCAGCGAGTCATAGTGCGGCGGGACGGTGTAGCCGGTATAGAGATGGGAGTCCATACGGACGCCTAAACCACCGGGGGCGTGAAACAGCGTTACCTTGCCGGGAGAGGGCATAAACGTGCGCGAGTCTTCGGCATTGATCCGGCACTCAAAGGCGTGGCCATTGAGTTGCACATCTTCCTGACGAATCGACAGCGGCAGGCCTGAGGCGATACGCAGCTGCTCTTTGACGATATCCACGCCGGTGACCATTTCGGTGACCGGGTGCTCGACCTGAACGCGAGTATTCATCTCAATGAAGAAGTACTCGCCGTCTTCATACAAGAACTCGAAGGTACCGGCGCCACGGTAGTTGATCTTGATACACGCCTGACGACACGCTTCAAGCACTTGAGCGCGGGCTTCAGGATCCAGACCTGGCGCCGGGGCTTCTTCGAGTACTTTCTGGTGACGACGTTGAAGCGAGCAGTCGCGGTCATAAAGGTGGATAGCGTTACCCTGACCGTCGGCGAGCACCTGTACTTCGACGTGGCGCGGCTTCTCAAGGAATTTTTCCATGTAGACCGTGCCGTCACCAAAGGCGGCGTGGGCTTCAGTACGGGTGACGGTAATCGCCGAGAGCAGATGGCCTTCAGTGTGCACCACGCGCATACCGCGGCCGCCGCCGCCAGAAGCCGCCTTAATGATGACCGGGTAACCGATACGCTGTGCAGTGGCTAAGTTGGTGGCGTCGTCGTCTCCCAGTGGGCCGTCGGAGCCTGGTACAGTGGGAACACCTGCTTCCTTCATTGACTGGATGGCGCTGACTTTGTCGCCCATTAGACGAATGGTCTCGGCGCGGGGGCCAATAAAGGTAAAGCCTGAACGCTCAACCTGTTCGGCAAAGTTGGCGTTTTCAGATAAAAAGCCATAGCCAGGGTGTATGGCAGAGGAGTCAGTGACTTCGGCCGCACTGATCAGGGCCGGAATATTTAAGTAAGACTGCGCTGACGAAGCCGGGCCAATACACACGGCTTCATCCGCCAAGCGAACGTGCATGAGTTCACGATCAGCTTTGGAGTGCACCGCTACGGTTTTAATGCCCAGTTCTTTACAGGCCCGTAGGATACGGAGGGCAATCTCGCCGCGGTTGGCGATAAGTACCTTGTCCAGCATGGGAGAGTCCACCCGTGTTGAAAATGAAAGATTAAGCGATAACGATCATGGCTTGATCGAATTCTACCGGCTCGCCATCTTCCACCAGGATGGCTTCCACGACACCGTCACGGTCAGCTTCAATCTGGTTCATCATTTTCATGGCTTCAATGATGCATATGGTGTCGCCCTGCTTAACGCTATCGCCCACTTCAACAAAGGATTTGGCGCCCGGCGCTGGGCTGCGGTAAAAGGTGCCGACCATGGGCGAGTTAACGGCTTCGCCCTGGTAGCTTGCGCCCTGAGGCTCTGCTTCAGAAGCAGGCGCTGATGCTGGAGCAGCGCCTGCAGCGGGAGCGGCTGGTGCATAGCCAGGATGCTGCGCATATTGCGGCATAGGCTGTGGCTGCCACGAAGCACCGTTAGGATGGCGGCTGATGCGTACTGACTCTTCGCCTTCCTGAATTTCAATCTCGCTAATATTGGACTCTTCGAGCAGCTCAATCAGTTTCTTAACTTTGCGGATATCCATGGCATAGCCCCATCAATGTCTTAAAAGTAGTCACAAAGCGCTCACGCATAGGTGCAGGCAGCTCTTTATGGCGCGTACGTTGCGCAGTAAACCAAAATTAAAAATGAGGAGAACGCGGCATGTTAGCGAACGTTACCCCGTTCTCACCGTTAAAAAAGCAAGTTTTTAGCTAATGTGGGAGCGGAGTTTGCCGAAAAAGTGCCAGGATGTCCAGCAACAGCCTAAGCCAATGGCAAAACCCACATCTAAAGCAGAATTAAACAACTGTTTGACGATGTTCGCTGCAAAAAGCCTTTTCAGCCTCTTTGAATTGCGATTAGACAGGGATAGAAATCAGCCGTTCACTACCCAGCGGTTGACGGATTCAAGATGTTCGTACAGCTGGTCGGCAGTCACTTCGCCTTGGATGCGCGCAGCACGAATCTCCTCGCCCTGGCTGAAAAAGAGCAAGCTGGGAGGGCCGAAAAGATCGAATTGATTCAGCAATTCACGGCTTTGGGGGTCTGTGTGGGTGACATCGGCCGCGATCAAGGTGTAATTGCTTAGTGCTGCGGAAACCTGCGGATCAGGATAAACATCCCGCTCCAGCAACTTGCAGGAAATGCACCAGTCGGCGGTAAAGTGAACAAACACCGGCTGATTAGCGCCTTCAGCTTGGCTAATTGCCGCTTCAAGCTCGGTTAAGCTGCTTACCTGAGTGAATTCGAGTGTTGCTAGCTTATTTCCGCTAGTGCTGGAGGTTGCCGCAAGGGGGCGCAAGGGGTTGCTGCCCCCCTGAGCGGCGCCAATCACCAGGGCTATCCCCCAAGCTAGCAGCATTAGCCCCAGCGTTTGGCGTGCCCGTGGCCACCCCTGTGGCTGATTGAAACTCAGCGCCCCAAGCGCCAGCGCTGTACCGATAGCAAGGGCTGCCCAAAGCAGCAGCGCCATCGGCGCGGCCACTAAACGCTCAATCATCCAAATGGCGACGCCTAGCATCAGCAGCCCAAAAGCGATTTTGACACCATTCATCCAGGCGCCGGAGCGGGGCATTAGGGTGGCGCCAAAGGTGCCCACCAAAAGAAGCGGTACTCCCATGCCCATGCCAAGTGCAAACAGCACCGCGCCGCCCATCGCGGCATCCCCTGTTGAGGAGATAAACACCAGCGCACCCGCCAGGGGAGCCGTCACACAGGGCGATACCACCAGTACCGAGAGGGCGCCAGCCAGCGCTAACCCTGCCGGGCCGCTGCGCTGAGCGCGTGACTGCCAAGCGTCAATACGGTTGGTCAAGCGGGGCGATAGATTAAGGTTAAAGGCGCCAAACATGGCCAGGGCAAAGAGCGTAAAGAGCACGGCAAAGGTGATTAATACCGGTGCTGACTGCAGGTGCGCCTGAAGATTAAGTCCAGCACCAAACAGCCCCATTAAGACCCCAACCAGGGCATAGGTTAGCGCCATGCCGAGTACATAGCTTAACGAGAGGGCAAAGGCGCGGGGGCGGGTAGGGTTCTGGCCGACGATGATCGATGACAAAATCGGAATCATCGGCAGTACGCAGGGGGTAAAGGTGAGGCCCAAGCCAGCCATAAAAAACAGCCCTAGCGCTAGCGCTAGACTCGCATCGCTGATCACGGCGCTAAAGCGGCTGTCCGCACTTTGCGGCCCAGAGAAGTCACGCTGTGAGGTGGCCGTTTCACTTGCAGTGATATCACCTGCTTGCCAGTTTGCAAATTGATTGGGCGGCTCCGTTTCGCTTGCCTTAAGCTGCGTGCGCTCCGGTGGGTAGCATAAACCTGCGTCTGCGCAGCCTTGAAAGGTTAGCTCAATATTTAAAGGGCCTGAGTAGGGGGCTTCCAGCGGTACTTCAAACACTACCTGGTCGCGGAATACATACACATCGCCCATAAACTCATCGTTGGTAAAGATGCCCTGGGGGATGCTGGGATCGCCGAGACTGATACCCTCCGTTTGACTGGCTACCGCAAACTGGTGGCGATAGAGGTAGTACTTATCTGCGATATCCACACCGATATAGAGTGTATCGCCATCATGCCAAGCGGTCGGCTGAAAGGCTTCCAGCACCGGCAAAAATTCGTCTTGGTTGCTAGACGATGAAAACCATTGGGCTTTTGCACTTAGCGGTAGCAAGCCAAGAAAGAAAATCAATAATGTAAACAGGCTCAGGCGTTTAATAGCTAACACGGTGCGTCCTTAATCAATGGCATCGCAGTGAAAGGCGAATAGCATACCGCAACCTTATACCTCTGGCGTATACGCTGCGGTGACGTGACGCGGCTCCTAACAGTGACTTAATCCTGCGCCTATAAAAAGACCGCCCGAAGGCGGCCCTTTATCCCATTGGCGGCAAAAAAACTCACTGCCATGCAACGGTTACGCTTTTTGATAGGCGGTAACGGACTTCTCAATCGCCTTGCGTGCGGCGTCAGCACCTTCCCAGGACTCGACTTTTACCCATTTGCCTTTCTCGAGATCTTTGTAGTTCTCGAAGAAGTGCGCAATTTGCTGGCGCAGTAGCTCAGGCAGGTCGGTCACTTCGTGGACATCGTCATAGAGCGAGCTTAGCTTGGCATGGGGCACACAGATCAACTTGGCATCTTCACCGGCTTCGTCGGTCATGTTCAGAATGCCTACCGGACGGGCGCGAATAATGCTGCCAGGTTGAACCGGGTGCGGAGTTACCACCAAGGCGTCCAGGGCATCGCCATCGTCGGCCAGAGTATGCGGGATAAAGCCGTAATTGGCGGGGTAGAACATGGGCGTGGCCATAAAGCGGTCAACGAGTAGCGCGCCCATATCCTTATCAATTTCATATTTGATCGGGTCGTGGTTGGCAGGGATTTCGATCACCACGTAAACGTCGTTAGGGAGATCCTTTCCAGCAGGGATATTATCGAAGTTCATCATTGATTCCTTGATAGTGCTGTGGCTAGAGTCGTGCCGTGGTTAGGCAATCGTTTCAGAGTCGTTTTATGGCGAAGAATTATACGAACATGGCTGCCCAATTACCAATGCGACATAGGTTGCCCGTGGGTGATCATTCATATGTCTTTCCATTTGGACGAATATGATAGAGACGTTTGGTGGGCATCGTTTCTGCTCCGCTGCGTGTATCATAGGCAGCGTTTATTGACAGTGTTGGTTGACAGTGATGTCCCTCGAACGAGTCGGCAGCCTAGGAGGATGACTTGTCGCACGCCCAATTGCTCATCAGTTATGGTCAAGCGTTTGTCGCGCCCGACCGGCGTCTGCACCGCAGTTCAATGTCGGTTCGCTTTCCTGAAGCGCCGCTGCTTCGCGCCAAAGGTGGCTGCGCGGTGATCAGCGACTCCATTTCACGCAATACCATGGCCAAGCAGGCGGGAGATATAAGCGTGCGCGGCTTTCTGGCCGACTACTTTTCTACGCCTGACCACTGGGATGTTAAAACCTCGGCCACCCGCGTACTGCGTGCGCTTAACAGCTGGTGTTACAGCCAAAGCCAGCATGTTAAAGAGGGCAGTTTTGTTTCCTCCATGTCGGCCATGGTATTTCGTGGTCGTGAAGCCCATCTGTTTCATATGGGGGATACGCTGGTGTTTCGGTTGCGGGGTGCAGAGTTTGAACAGCTCAGTCGTGACCATGTGACCGATCTCGGCGGTTATCGCTACCCTTCGCGGGCGCTGGGTATGGATGGCAGTGTCGATATTGATTACACCCATATTGCGCTTAAACAGGGCGATCTGTTCCTGTTTACCACCCAGGGGGTGCGCGGCACGCTGCTGCCTTCCGATTATGTGCGCCTGATTCGTCAGGATGCCAGCGATCTGGATGCCGCCTGTGAGCGGCTAGCCAATGAGGCAAAGCAGCGTGCTCAGGAGCGTGGCTACGGCGGCGATCAGTTCTGTTTTCAACTGGTACGCATCGACGAATTGCCCGAAGAGGTCACCGAGCACCCGGGGCAGCTATACGGCGATCTGCCCATCCCTCCAGAGCTGGCACCGGGGGAGCGTTTAGACGGCCTGGAGATTCTCGCCGTGCTATCACGCACGGCACAGTCGCGGGTTTATCGCGTCCGCGATGTGCATAGCGAGCGGGAAATGGTCATGAAAGCACCCAGTCCTGAGCTTTCGTTACGTAATGCCTATCTAGAGCACTTTCTACTCCAGCAGTGGGTAGTGGAGCGGGTGAACTCGCCCTTTGTGGTGAAAGTGATGGAGCCTTCCCGCCCGCGTCGCTATCTCTACTACTTAATGCAGCACATCGAAGGCGAAACGCTGCGGCAATGGGCGGAGCGCCATCCTCAAGCCAGCTTGACTCAGCGCCTGGATATTGCCAATCAGTTGGGTAAGGCAGTGCAGGCGCTGCATCATCGGGAAATCATTCATCAGCAGATCAATCCCGATAATATTTTGATCGACCCCCACGGCAAGCTAGTGCTCACCGATTTTAGTGCTTGCCATATGCGCGATGGGGAAGGGCACCGCCACTCAGGTGAGTTGCTCAGGCAGATTGGCTTTAACGAACACACCGCACCTGAGTACGCCTTGGGTGACAGCATTGGTCGGCGCAGCGATCAGTACTCCTTAGCCTCCACGACTTACTGGCTATTGACCGGCGCATTACCCTATACGCTTACACCCAACCGACTGCGCAGCCATACTGATCTGGAGGAGTTGACCTATCGCAGCGCGCGTACCACCAATCCAGAAATATCACCCGAACTGGACGATGCGCTACGCCGCGCCTTGGATCCCCAACGGGCGCTGCGGTTTAGGCGTATGTCCGAGTTTTTGCATGCGCTTAGGGTGCCGCTGGGGCGGCTACCTAATCGGGAAGAGAGCCGCCAGGAGCCGCGGCGGTTTTGGCAGGGGGTAGCGGGGATTCTGTTATTGCTGCTAGTGCTTTCCTGGTTGCTACGCTAACCCCAGGCGACGAAGTGCATATAAGAAGTGCATATAAAAAGTACCCATAAAACGGGGCGATGAATTACTTCATCGCCCCGTTTTTTATTGCCGCTATTTTAGTCTTGAGGTGTTAACTTACAGCGTAAAAACAGGCAGCTTGCGCTCTGCTTTGGCCAGTTTCAGCTTGGCGACTTTAGGCAGGCCGTTCTCAAACGGCGGAAAGTCCTCTCCCTGAATCAGCGGTGAGAGATAGTCACGGCAGGTCTGAGTAATCGCAAAGCCGTTTTCACTGATAAAGTCCCGGGGCATAAACTTCTCTTGGTTAGCCACCTGGGAAAGCGGGGCAGAGATCACGTCCCACTGGTAGGGAGCCTGGGAGATACGGCGAATAGCCGGCATCATGGCGTTTTTACCCGCCAGCGCCAGGGTGACCGCTTCGCGGCCCACGGCATAGGCTTGTTCTACGTCGGTTTTAGACGCCAGGTGGCGCGCCGCGCGCTGCAAGTAGTCGGCGACTGCCCAGTGGTACTTGTAGCCCAAATCCTGCTTGATCATACCGGCAAGGGTCGGGGCTACGCCGCCAAGCTGACGGTGGCCGAACGCATCGGTATTGCCCGCATCGGCCAGGAAGGTGCCATCTTCATAGCGAGCGCCCTCAGAAACCACAATAACGCAGTAACCATACTGCTTAACACTCTCCTCAACCCGCGCCATCGCCGCTTTACGGTTAAAGGGTATCTCCGGGAAAATAATCATATGTGGCGGCTCGCCTTCGGCTTCGCCAGCTAACCCACCTGCAGCGGCGATCCAGCCCGCGTGGCGGCCCATGACTTCGAGCACAAATACTTTGGTAGAGGTGGCGCACATGGAGGCGATATCCAGCGATGCCTCCAGGGTCGAGGTGGCGATATACTTAGCGACACTGCCAAAGCCCGGGCTGTTATCGGTAATCGGCAGGTCGTTATCGACGGTTTTGGGCACGTGGATAGCGGTCAGCGGATAGCCCAGTTTCTCGGAAAGTTGCGAGACCTTTAAGCAGGTGTCTGCGCTGTCACCGCCACCGTTGTAGAAAAAATAGCGAATATCGTGGGCTTTAAAGACTTCAATTAACCGCTCGTACTGGGCGCGGTGGGTATCGATGTCTTTTAACTTATAGCGGCAGGAGCCAAAAGCGCCGCCGGGTGTATGGCGCAGGGCGGCAATGGCTTCATCGCTCTCCTGGGTAACGTCGATAAGGTCTTCCGTTAAGGCACCGATAATGCCGTTGTGACCGGCGTAAACCTTGCCAATCTGATCGGGGGCTTGGCGGCAAGCTTCGATAACGCCGCAGGCGCTGGCGTTGATCACGGCGGTAACGCCACCGGATTGGGCGTAAAAGGCATTATGCTGGGCCATGGAAACGTCTCATCTCCTGAAAGTGTATAGAGTTAGTCGAATGTATAGCGTTAGTCGATACTGTTTTAGCGCTCGTCTATGATCAACGCCAAGCTCACGTTACCCCTTAGCGTTCGTGCTAAACCACGCTGCTACATTGAGGCAAAGTCTAGCGTAAAGCCTGATGCTCTGCATCAGTGGCTCTCTGACTTCGTGGTGGCACTAGCAATAACATCTGGCGGCTGACGATTGACGGCGATGTGTTAATCAGCACCATCCATCTCTTGTTCACGCTGGGCAAGCTGCCAGCCGCCCAAGTCTTTATAGCGATTGACCATGGCGCAAAACAGCTCGGCGGTGCGTTCGGTGTCATAACGAGCGGAGTGGGCGGCCTTGTTATCAAACTCAATGCCCGCAGCACGGCATGCCCTGGCAAGCACCGTTTGCCCATAGATCAGGCCTGCAAGGGTGGCGGTATCAAAGCTTGAGAAAGGGTGGAACGGGTTGCGCTTAATCCCGCAGCGATTGACCGCTGCGTTGAGGAAACCCTGATCGAACGCTGCATTATGGCCGACTAAAATGGCGCGGGTGCAGTCGTGGGCTTTGATCGATTTACGAATCGGGCGGAAAATTTCCCCCAGCGCTTCAGACTCGCTCAGCGCCACTTGGCGGCGTAGCGGATCGTCCAGGTTAATCCCGGTAAAATCGAGCGCGGACTGCTCTACATTCGCGCCCTCGAAGGGCTGAATGTGGTAGGCATAGGTGGCATCAGGAAGCAGGTTGCCCTCCGGATCCATGGTCAGCGTGACGGCGGCTATCTCAAGCACAGCGTCGCCTTGGGCATTAAATCCCCCGGTTTCTAAATCAACGACCACGGGCAGGTAACTGCGAAAACGTTGGGCCATTAATTCGCGGGCAATTGCCTCGCTCATGCAGCTCTCCTTATCTTCAAGCGAGTAATAGTTGAAGCAGTAGTAATAAAGCGAGTACTCAATCAACATCAGCGGCAAGCCACCGCTTTGAATGGTGTGATTCTAGCAGCTTTAGTCCCCAGGCGTCGTTGACGGTATTCGCTGAGCATTGAGAGCGCTATACTCAAGATCTGTCTCAAGGGTTATGCCGACGAGCTATGCCAAAGAGCTATCACATTCGCCGGGTGCTAGTGGCAAGTGTGGTTTTTACTAATCAATATTTTATGGTCAACGAGGAGCAAAGAATGTCCGATGTCAAAAAGGTTGTGCTGGCGTATTCAGGCGGCCTGGACACATCCGTTATCGTTAAGTGGTTGCAAGAAACCTACAACTGCGAGGTAGTGACCTTTACTGCCGACATCGGTCAGGGCGAAGAAGTCGAACCGGCGCGAACCAAAGCGCAAGCGCTTGGCGTAAAAGAGATTTACATTGAAGACCTGCGCGAAGAGTTCGTGCGTGATTATGTTTTTCCGATGTTCCGCGCCAACACTATTTACGAGGGCGAGTACCTGCTGGGCACCTCTATCGCTCGCCCGCTTATTGCCAAGCGGTTGATCGAAATTGCCAATGAGACCGGTGCCGATGCTATTTCTCATGGTGCCACGGGGAAAGGTAACGACCAGGTGCGCTTTGAGCTTGGCGGCTATGCCCTGAAGCCAGGTGTAAAAGTCATCGCCCCTTGGCGCGAGTGGGACTTGACCTCTCGCGAGAAGCTAATGGCGTATTGCGAAGAGCATAAAATTCCGGTTGATTTCTCTAATAAAAAGAAAAAATCGCCGTACTCAATGGATGCCAATCTGCTGCACATCTCCTACGAAGGCGGCATTCTGGAAGATCCCTGGGCTGAAGCCGAAGACGATATGTGGCGCTGGAGTGTCTCTCCTGAAGCCGCGCCCGATACCCCCACTTACGTTGAGCTAACGTATGAAAAGGGCGATATCGTAGCGATTGATGGTGAGCCGCTGAAAGCTCATGAAGTGCTCGAAAAGCTCAATAAACTGGGTGGCGACAACGGCATCGGCCGTTTGGATATTGTTGAAAACCGCTATGTGGGCATGAAGTCCCGTGGCTGTTATGAAACACCAGGGGGCACGATCATGTTGCGCGCTCACCGCGCCATTGAGTCACTGACTCTGGATCGCGAAGAAGCCCACCTGAAAGACCAACTGATGCCGAAATATGCTGAAGTGATCTACAACGGTTACTGGTGGAGCCCCGAGCGTCGTATGCTGCAGGCCGCCATTGACGAGACCCAAAAGAATGTATCGGGCGTCGTGCGCATGAAGCTCTATAAAGGCAACGCTATCGTGGTGGGGCGTAAGTCTGATGAGTCGCTATTTGATGAATCAATCGCTACCTTCGAAGATGATGCGGGCGCTTACGACCAGAAAGACGCTGAAGGCTTTATTAAGCTAAACGCGCTCCGGTTGCGCATTGCTGCCGGTAAAGGGCGTAAGCAGAGCTAATTAAGCGCTGATAAAAGCAGCCTATACCTTGTAGGGTGGCTATCGCATTGCCGCCCTACAAGCAAAAGAGCCATGGTTTTTAAATATGGTTTTTAAAAAGGAGCCAGCATGCTAAAAAAAATACTTTCCGGCCTCTTTGGCAGTGATCGCCAGACTGAGTCGGGCGCTACCACCAGCGCTGCTGAGCCGGTGGAGTACAAAGGCTACGAGATTGTTTCTCAGCCAGACAACCAGAGCGGTCAGTACCGTGTTAGCGGTTGGATTCGTAAGGCTGACACCAGTGGTGAAACCCTGGAGCATCGATTTGAGCGTTCAGATATGCTCCCAGGGCGAGAGGCCTGCGATACCATGATGGTCACCAAAGCGCAGCGCTATATTGATGAAGTGGGTGAGGCGATGTTTGCACCAGACCCGCGCCAGGCAGGCAAGAGCGACCAAAGCGCGTAGAGTGCCGCTGCCATAACCTTTCGTGTAGGAGAGGCGTATGCGTTTAGTACACCAAGCCTCACCCTGGCGCTCTCTATTCCATGAGAATGGAACGCTCAACACTTCGGCGCTTAATGCGCCGTTAGAGACTCTTTTCTCGAAACGCTTTGCGACATCCTTCTCAGCGCACTCCCCAGCACTCTCTCAAGTACTCCCTCAAGTACTCTCCTCGCCGGGCTCCTCGTTGGCGGACGCCTATGCTTGGCAACTGCCGCTGGTGGAAACGTTGGTGCATTATGATCTCCCTGCCTGGCGTATTAGCCAGATTATCAGTGACCACAATGCATTGCTATACCGTCAGGCAGTAGCGCAGTCCCTGGAAGAGATGCAGGCCCAGGGCTGGGGTGCTCCGCCAGTCGACTACTGCGTGCTACTACTAGGTTCTGCCGCGCGCTTCGAGAGCCTGCTAGGCCCCGACCAGGATAATGCGCTGATTATTGACGATTATCCTGACCACCGCCACGTGGAGATCGACGGCTATTTTCAAGCCTTAGGTGAGCGGTTTACCCAGCGCCTGCATGAGGCGGGTATACCGCTCTGCCAGGGGCATGTCATGGCGCGCTGGCCGATGTGGCGCAAACGGCTTGGCGAATGGCAAGCACAGCTTGAGATATGGAGCGCTGACCGCCAGGTTAAGCGAGTTCAGCAGACCAATATTCTGCTCGATTTTGCCCCGGTAGCCGGTAATCCCGCGCTTGCTGCGCAGCTGGGTAAGCGTATCGCTTCGATACTTCCCAAAGCGTCACTGTTTATGGATGAAATGATGGTGCTACTGGATGAGCTACCGGTGGCGCTGGATCGTTTTGGGCGGCTCGCTTCAAGCCCCGGCCTGAACGCCCCCCACGAGCAAGCCATTAATCTTAAGCAGCAAGCTTTGTTGCCCTTGATCAGCGCTACACGCTTGCTCTGCTTGCGGCACGGGCTGGATGAAATAGCCACTCGTGACCGGTTGATCGCGCTCAGCCATTCAACGAATGCGCTAACGTCGGCTGAATCGGTGTTGCTTGTTGCTGCTTTTGAGCGCCTGCAACAGCGCCTATTGGATCAGCAGCGGTATAACAGAGCCCGTGGTCAAGCCGCAGATGGCTGGGTTGACCTGCGGCGGCTGCGCGAAGATGAGCGTCTACTGCTGAAGTTTGATTTACAGCAGATCCGAGTCTTTGTTCAGCGAGTGAAAAACACCTAGCACGGAGCAGAGAGGGCTGCGTCATCTGGCGCGGCGGGGAGTTCCAGCGTTAAACAGGCGCCGCCTAAGGTTTTGGCATCTTCAACCCAGAGCCGCCCTCCCAGGTGGGCGATAATGCCGCGACTAATCGGTAACCCTAAGCCACTCCCTCTTGGCCGACCTCGTGGAATATCATCGTCCTGCTGTATTTGATGGAATTTTTCAAATACTCGCTCACGCTCCTCTTCGCTAATCCCCGCGCCGTTATCCTCCACACTTAGGCGGAAATGACGGCGATGGCGATAAAGCGTAAGGCGCACTTTGGGCTGCTCGCGGTCAGCAAATTTACCCGCATTATCAAGCAGGTTAATAATCACCTGCTCCAAGCGGTCATGGTCGCCCACCACCATGGCGGGATCCGCTTCCAAGCTAATGTCTAACGCAATGCCGCGCTCCTCATGCAGATGCGCAATGGCGTCGATGCTGTGCCGTGCCAGATCGGCAAGGTCGAGGGGCACGGGGTTTAGCGTTAAACGACCACTCTCAAGGCGGGCGAGATCCAGGATCTCTTCGATTAAGCGTGACAGCCGCTGGCTTTCATGGACGATAACACCTAGAAAGTGCTGGCGCTTTTCGTCGGGTAGTTGTCCGCTATCGCGCAGAATTTCTGCAAAGGCGCGGATGGAGGTGAGGGGCGTGCGAAGTTCGTGGCTGACCATGGCCACAAACTCATCTTTCAAGCGATCCAGCTCGCGTAGCCGCTCATTGGCGCTACGCAACTCTTCGCCGATTTGTACCAACTCCTGGGACTTCTGCTCCAAGCGGCGGTTGTACTCCAGCGTTTGTGAGGTGGTGTCCAAAATGCTCAGAATTGACTCAATATCCAGTGCTTCACCGCGTACCACCGAGTTGATGAGCACTCGTGCTGAGGAGCTGCCCAGCGCGCCTGCCAGTGCCTGTTCGGCGCGGGTAATTAGCTCGGCGGTGGCGGGCTCATCCGCTGCATAGGTACTTTTGCTACCGCTATGACTAAACACGCGGCGGGTGGTCTGGGCACCCAAATAGCGAACAAGCAGCTCTTTGAGTGCCCCCTGGGTAGTTTGTCCGCGCCACAGTGACGAAGATAGTGAACTGGTTTGCAGGTTAGGGTGCATCGCTTCGGTGAATAGCGCTGCCTGGGTTTGCTCAAGGGGCGTAGGGCGGGTAAACAGCGATACAACCACCAACAGCCCCACATTCGCCAGCATGCTCCAGAGCAGAGAATGGGTATAAATATCCCAGTTCTCCAGGCCGAACAAACCATAGGGCATCAGCCATCCGATACCCCATGGCCCCTCGGTGAGCAGTGAAACATCTAGCCAGCCGGACTGCGCAAACCCAGGTAGCAGTAGGGTATAACACCAGGTCAAGAACCCGGCGATTAAGCCAACAGTGGCGCCTTGGCGAGTAGCTCCGCGCCAATACAGGCCAATCAACAGCGCCGGAGCGAACTGAGCCGCCCCGGCAAAGGAGACCAGCCCAATCGTCACTAAACTATAGGAGTCACCAATCAGCGCATGGTAGAGATAGCCAAGCAGCAGGATCAGCACGATAGCGATGCGGCGAATACCCAAGAGCCAACCGGCAAGCTCTCCTTTGGTGCTTAGGTGCAGACGCCGTGAACGCAGCAGCAGGGGCATCACTAACTGATTACTTACCATGGTGGAGAGCGCGATGGTCTCGACAATCACCATACCTGTCGCCGCAGACAAACCACCAATAAATACCAGTAGCGGCAACCCTTCCAAACCGGCGGAGAGCGGCAGCGTCAGCACGAAGCTGTCCGGGTCGCCCGCGCTTACACCAAGCAGCAGGCCTGCCAGGGCAATGGGAATAACGAACAGATTAATCAGCAGCATGTAGAGGGGGAAAAGCCAGCTCGCCCGCGTTAAATGCTGCTCATCGACATTCTCTACCACCAATACCTGGAACTGCCGGGGCAGGGTTAAAAAGGCCAGAAAGGCTAGCACTAGCATGCCCACCCAACCTGTGACGCCACCAGGCACACGATCCAATCGCATGCTATCGACAAGGGCGGGCGTGGCCGCTACCTGTTCAAACAGCGCGGCGGGGCCTTCAAACATCACAAATACGACAAAGACCCCAACGGCCATAAAGGCCACCAGTTTGACTATCGATTCCACCGCAATGGCCGCCACCATGCCTTCATGGCGCTCGCTAGCATCCAGGTGGCGGGTACCAAACAGAATAATAAATACCGCCAACACCAGAGCCACCCAGAGGGATTTATCCATCCAGAAGTGTTCATCCACCAAGGTGGTGTCGGCTGCGCGGGGATAATTGATCAGTACTGCATGGCTAACGGTAATGGCTTTTAACTGCAGAGCAATATAGGGGGTGATGCTAATGAGCGCCATCAGCGCCACCAGGGCACCTAAACTGGTGCTTTTGCCGTAGCGGGCGCTGATAAAGTCGGCAATGGAGGTGATCCGTTGCCGTGCGGCGATGCGCACCATCTTGCGGATGACAAAGGGAGCCAACAGCATCGCAAGCGTCGGCCCCAGGTAGATGAGTAAAAAGCTGGGGCCATACTCAGCGGCGCGCCCGACGCTGCCGTAGAAGGTCCAGGCCGTGCAGTAAACGGCGATAGAGAGGGCATAGACCGTTGGCGAGCCAATGATGGAACGACCCTGCTCCGCGCGTCGGTCGCCCCAGGCGGCGACCACAAACAGCAGCGCCAGATAGCCAAAGGCGGTGCAGAGGATAATCGCCTCACTACGCATGGCTAACGGCCCGCACGCTGTTCCATCAGCCAAGCGGTCAACCCAATGACCACTGCCCAGGCGATAAATAGATAGAGGGGAAGCCAGCCCACGCTAACGGTGGGGAGGCGATCGACCACGATAATCAGCGGCGGGCAGAAGAGTAGCAGGGCAATCGCCACCAGGGCGACTAGGCGCTCTATTTGACGTGATTTCATAACGAACGGTTTCATCAGGCACTGGCATCCTGTCGGTCGAAGGCGTTGGCTTGCAGCGCCAGCAGTTGCTCAAGTGTATCGACTCCACGGGCTTCCAGGCGTGGCAGCAGGGCTAACCATAGCTCGGCGGTGACGCGGGCATCGCCTAACGCAGTGTGGCGGGTGCCGGGTGGAAAAGCCAGGTCATAGCGCTGGGCCAAGCTATCCAGATCATGCCCATCGAGTGCTTCGTCCAGTGCCCGTGAAATCAGCAGGGTGTCGATGATGGGGATATCGAAGGCGACCCCCTTGTGGCTGATGGCGAGCAGATCAAAGGCAGCGTTATGGGCAAGCAGTACCGCTTCACCGACATAATCACGAAAGCGGGTAAGCACGATATCCAGCGGCGGCGCGCCAATCACGTCGGCATCGGTCAGCCCGTGAATCGCGGTGCTTGCAGGCGGGATCGGCCGCTGGGGATCCACTTTTTGATCGAAAACCTCGCTGGCCAATAAACGCGCGTTGACCACGCGGCAGGCGCCAAGACTGATTACCGTGTCGCCACGGCGCAGCTCAAGCCCTGTTGTTTCTGTATCAAAAGCGACGATTTCCAGGCTGCGCAGCGTTCGGCAGGCCAGCGCTTCATCTGGTGGGGGCAGGTCGGCAATACCAAAGTCATGGAACTCAGGACGCGGCGGAGCGGTTTCGCGAGGGGCGCCGACGCGTTCCATGGCAGGCAGGGGAAGTCTTAGGCGTGAATAAATGCCATTATCGTCGGCCAAGCTCCAGATGTCGCTGGCGTGTTGGCGTAGCACATCGGCGACGCTGGGCGTCAACGGCAGTGAGTTGAGCGGCTGCTGGCGCCACTCCCCCAGTTCATGCTCGGGGATCGCCTTGCCACGCCAAATAAGGTCTAGGTAGACGCGTTTGTTACCCAGGCATATCTCACCTTCAAAGCCACTGTCAGGAAGGTGGGCATTGAGGTGTTTGACCAGTGAGTCAAACAGCGCGATCAACGCAGGGGCGTCGCCTTTAAACCAAGCGGGCATGCCCACCGGGGTGATTAAGCGGTGCTCCGGGTCAAGACGCTCGTCCAGCGCTTGCCAGAAGTCGTTTGACCACATGGGCGTTAAGCGCTCGCCCTGGTGTTGCATATCGTCGAGCAATTGGCCGATTTTAGCCACGTTGTCGCCGAGTGTAGCGCCTTCTTCTTGGATAACCCGCTCAAAACGCTGGCGCAAAGCAGACGTGCTGGCATCATTTTGATTGCGCAGTTGAATCAATGCATCGGCGGCGCTGGTCAGGCTGGCGGTATGCTGACGCAGCGGTGTCAGCATATCGGCCAATTCCGCCCTAACGCCCATTTCACTCGACCAGGAGGCGGTGGCATCACTAAAGGTCAGCAGTGTTTCGCCATCGCTACCCGGCACGCGGCGCAAAATCACCTTGAGCCAGCGGTCATCGCAGGGCGCTAGTAGCTCTCTTGGGGAGCCGTCGTTGGGCAGTTGGCTTAGCATTTGCTGTAAGCTCGCCACCGGTAGCAGCGCCTCCAGGCGTTTGCCCAGTCCCAGTCCTGTATTACTCTCGAAAAAGTCCTCTGCCGCCTGGTTGAACAGCATAAGACGGCGGTGGTGATCGCACAGTAGCAGCGGTGTTTCAAGCACTTGCAGCAGCGTTTCCAACTCTTGGCGAATGCGTGCCGCGCTGCGGGCGCCGTCAGCGTGGGCGGTGGCTAAACGGCTACGATCCGAACGCCAGCTTTCGCGTACACGGCGTAGGTCGGGCCCCAGTCCTTTGAGCCAGCCTTCAGGTGGGTGTTCGTCCCGGGCATCAGGATTGGCGACTAAGCGCGCTAGCTGCACCTGTAAATGGCGCAGTGGAGTAAACAGCATGCGCTCAAGCACCAAACCGACTAAAAAAATCGTTGCTCCACCGGAGAAGCTGCCTACCCAGAGGGCGATGCGGGTTACCCCGGTGGGGGCGAGCTGGGCGTCCAACCAGGCGGCAAAAATGGCCCCACCCAACACACTGATGCCGCTGAGCAGCAGCCAGAGACCAATCAGGCGCTGACGTTTGGGCAGCCCGCCTCGCGTCATGGCTGCTCCTCACTGAGTAGTGCTTTGACTTTTTCCACTAGCGACTGGGTAGAGAAGGGCTTGGTGATGTAATCATCGGCGCCCAGCGCCATGCCTTTTTCCCTCTCTACATCACGCCCGTGAGCGGTCAGCATGATAATCGGCAGTTGAGCGGTGGCTGCTTCGCTGCGCAGCCGCTCCAGCACGTCAAAACCGCTCATTCCCGGCAGGCTAATATCCAGCAGCAGTAAATCGGGCTGGCTCTCATTCACTCTTGCCAGTGCCTGTTCACCATCTTCGGCAGTGACGACCTCAAACCCCGCTTGCTCCATCAGGAATTCCAGCGACAAAACAATGTTGGGTTCGTCATCGACAACGAGCACTTTAGCCATGGAGCTCTCCCGCTTTTATTTGTTTTAACATTGCCTGGAGTCTAGTTAGATCTTACAGGTCAGCCAAGACGACCTTGGCCGAATGCAGGTAAGAGAATGGAGCAATTACAAAAGAGCTCTCTTACGCGTTTTGCTACACTGCACGCCTCTTTGCCATGGCTTGATGGCCTCCCACTGATCTGCTTACTAAGGCTGACAATGCGCGTACTCCTGTTATCCGCCTACGAAGCGGTGAGTCATCGCTATTGGGCACACAGTTTGATGGCTCAGCTCGATGAGTTTTCGTGGACGCTGTTGAGCCTGCCGCCACGCCATTTTGCTTGGCGTATTCGCGGTAACCCACTGAGCTGGATGTTAAAAGAGCATGACACTCTCAGTCAGTCATTTGATGTGGTGTTAGCGACCTCGATGGTGGATCTGGCAACCCTGGTAGGACTGTTTCCGCATCTTGGCCGGGCAAAAAAGGTCGTCTACTTTCACGAAAACCAGTTTGCCTATCCGGAATCGAGCGATCAGGTGTCTCAGGTAGAGGCCAAGATGGTCAATCTCTATGCGGCGCTGGCGGCGGATTCAGTGGTGTTTAACAGCGCCTATAACCGCGACTCTCTTATTGATGGTGCGCGGGCCTTTCTGAAAAAAATGCCGGAAAATCTCCCGGTAGCTAAGCCGCTGGAGGCGCTGCGTGTGCGGGCGCTGGTTTTACCTGTGCCCATTGCTGACAGCTCTGAACGTCTCCCGCAAGCGGCTGTTCACAAGAGAGTGCCACACAGAATTGTCTGGAACCATCGCTGGGAGTATGACAAGAATCCCGACGACTTCTTTGCCGTGCTGTTTGCATTAAGCGATGCCGGGGCGGCCTTTGAGCTGGCAGTACTGGGCCAGCGTTTCCGGCAAACCCCCGCTATTTTTGCCGAGGCGGAGCAGCGCTTAGCCCCTCATATTGTGGCGTGGGGCCCGCAGCCGGAGGAGGCGTATCGGGCGTTGCTGGATAGCGCGGGCATTGTGGTCTCGACTACCTGGCATGAGTTTCAGGGGTTGGCGATTATGGAGGCGGCCCAGCGCGGGGCGCTGCCTCTGGTGCCTGATCGGCTCTGCTTTCCCGCTCTTTATCCGCCCGCCTATCGCTACGACGGCACGCGGCAAGGGCTTTACGACCGACTCACTGCTTGGCTTACCGATCCGGCTAGCCGTCCAGAAACTCTCGATACCTCCGCATGGGAGTGGCCCGCCTGGCGTAGGGCTTATCGACAATTGCTGATGGATTCAGCTTGAGGGCCTGGGCTTTCGTTAGCCGCTAAGCAATCTCAGTTTTGTCTTTAAACTCGCACAGATCCTCGATAATACAGCTACCGCAGCGAGGCTTGCGCGCGATGCAGGTGTAGCGGCCGTGAAGAATCAACCAGTGGTGAGCATCGTGAAGAAATCCTTTTGGCACATGGCGCAGTAGTTTTTGCTCCACCTCAACGACATTTTTGCCTTTAGCGATGCCGGTGCGGTTGGAGACCCGGAAAATATGCGTATCCACCGCCATGGTGGGTTGACCAAAGGCGGTATTGAGAATCACATTGGCGGTTTTACGGCCAACGCCAGGCAGGGCCTCCAAGGCTTCGCGGGTATTGGGCACTTCGCCGCCGTGCTGGTTGACCAGGATGTGGCAGGTTTTCATCAAGTTTTCGGCTTTGGTGTTATACAAGCCGATGGTTTTGATGTGCGTTTTTAGTTCATCGATACCTATATCGATGATCCCTTGGGGGGTGTTGGCGACGGGATAGAGTCGCGCCGTGGCTTTATTTACCCCCACATCGGTGGCTTGTGCAGAAAGCAGCACGGCGGCAAGCAGCTCAAACGGCGTGCTCCAATTTAGCTCGGTAGTCGGATGGGGATTTTCCGCCTGGAGGCGAGTAAAAATTTCATGACGCTTTTGGGCATTCATGGCGGGTCTCTTTATGGATACAAGCGATTGTTTACGTGTGCCGTTTACTTAATCGTGCCGGTGACCCGCACGCGTCGATCGGCGCGCGGTGTGGCTGCCGCTGGTCGGGCACGGGCAGCGCTACGTTGGTCGATGACATTTTTCAGGGCGATTAACATACCCGCCACAAAGAACGCCCCCGGCGGCAGCACAAAAAACAGAAACTGGTAGTCGTCGGCAATGGTCAGCTGCCAATTGGCCGCGCTAGGCCCAAACAGTAGCGCCATACCGCTGAATAGCGTGCCTTGGCCGAGCAACTCGCGTAGTGCGCCAAGCAGCACCAGCACAGCACCAAAACCGAGGCCCATCATCAAGCCATCGATAGCCGCGGGGAGTACCGGCTGGCGGGAGGCAAAGGCATCGGCGCGACCAAGAATGGCGCAGTTGGTGACGATCAGTGGAATAAAAATCCCCAATACCTGATAGAGCGGGTAGGCATAGGCCGCCATCAGCAGCTCAGCGCAAGTGACAAAAGCGGCAATCACCATTACAAAAGCGGGCAGTCGCACCGCATTGGGTACCTGGTGGCGTATCAGTGAAATCGCCGTGCTGGCGCCGACCATCACCAGCAGCGTGGCGATGGCTAAGCCTAGCGCATTGACCACGCTGCCGCTGACGGCCAGCAGCGGGCAGAGCCCCAGCAATTGAACCAGGGCGGGGTTATTCGACCAAAGGCCACTTCGGGCGAGTTCGCGCCACTGGCTCATGGTGTGGGCTCCTCAATGGTGATCGGTAGCGGTGTATCGGCTGCGTACTGAAGCGCTTTATGGACAGCGTTGACCACGGCCCTGGGGGTAATCGTCGCACCGGTAAACGCATCAAAGTGACCGCCATCTTTAGCTACCGCCCAGCCTTCTGGCGGCAAGCTATCTAACCTTAATCCATTAAACTCGGTGATCCAGTCGCTGCGGCTGCGCTCAATGTCATCGCCTAGCCCAGGCGTTTCCTGGTGCTGGGTAACGCGCACGCCGCTAATACGCTGCTGCTGGTCGATGCCTATTAACAAGTGAATTTCACCGTTATACCCCTGGCGGGTTACCACTGGCAAAATCACCGCGCTGCTCTCGTTCTCGTTACTGTCTTGATCGCTCACCCACCAGCCTTGGCTATCGCTCTGAAGTCCTAGTGCTTCTGGATTGGGGATCGTAAAGGTGCTTTCCAGCACCTGAGTGACGGGTGTATTCGCCAGAGTTTGGGGCAACACGGCTTGAAGCTGACGGTGCTGGTAAGCCAATTGATGCGTTTCTATACGTTCGGCGGTTAGCGCCCGGGTAAGCGCGACGCTGCCTGCGGTGACCAGGGCAAAGGTGCCCAGCGCAAAGGCACCCCGCTGCATGGCCTGAAAGAGAGTCATGGCCGCTCTCCTGGCTCTCTTGGCGTTCCTGGAGCGGCTTTAGGCTGACCAGTGGGGCGCGGTACGCTATATAGGTCAAGTAGGGGTACGCAGAGGTTCATTAACAGTACCGCAAACGCCACTGCGTCGGGGTAACCGCCAAAGGTGCGGATAATGATCACCAGAACGCCAATGCCCGCGCCATAGATGAGTTTGCCACGCCGACTAGTGGCGGCGGAAACCGGGTCGGTGGCAATAAAGAAGGCACCAAATAGCGTTGCCCCGGTGAGTAAGTGAAACAGCGGCGAGGCATAGTGGCTCGGGTCGCTGAGGTAAAACAGCGTGGCCAGGAGCAGTACGCTACCCAGCATCGCTACCGGGATGTGCCAGCTAATAATTCTCTTCGCCAGCAGTAATACACCCCCCGCTAACCAAGCGAGAGCCACCCATCGCCAGGCGCTTAGGGTTCCATCCGGTAGTGGATTAGTCGCCCAGAACTCGCTGGCAAGCACCGCCTCGCCTTTGTGTTTGAACGCATCAAGGGGCGTGGCGCCGCTCAAACTATCCAGTTGGGCGGTGGGTAGCGTTCCAGCAATTTGCGCCCATAAGCCGTTGGGTAGCAATTCCTGGGGCGGTGCCCACAGCGTCATGTAGGCAGGAAACGATACCAACAGCAGTGCATAGCCCACCATGGCGGGGTTAAAGGGGTTATGTCCCAAGCCGCCGTATAGCTGCTTGGCGACCACAATCGCGGCGACCATGCCCACACCGATCAGCCACCAGGGGCTAGCGGGTGGCAGTGATGCACCCAGCAGAACGCCGGTAAGCAGAGCGCTTGAGTCATTCAGCGCGACACCAATGGGGCGCATGCGTAGTCGCAGCACGGCGGCTTCCAGCGCAACGCCGAAAGCGGCTGCGAGGAGTACATTGCTGATAACGCCAAGCCCAAAGAAGTAGCTCATTGTGGCGATGCCTGGCAGTGTTGCCACTATTACCCAGCGCATTAGGCTCGCCGTTGGTGGTACAGCTGCCGCCGCAGCATCCTTAACGGTTGAGGCGTGCATCATGCTCATGGTGACCCCTCGCTGGAGTGCTGTTCGCGCGCCTGGGCAAGCTGCAACTCAGCCGCCTTTAAGTTCTCTTGTGCCGTGGCAAGCTGCGTTTCCAAATCATCCAGCGGCTGCTTGGGGTCTTCCTGTGCGATGCGCGCCAGGGTTTTCTCAGCCTTTTTGACCGATGCTTTCGCGGCGGCATGGGCAATCCGTAGGCCACGCAGGTCTACCTGCTCACTGCTGGTGGCGGCCGTGTTCGAAGGGCGGCGTTGTTGCGCCTGACGGGCTTGCTTGCGAGCCTGTTTCTCGGCTTCTTCACGGGCGAGCCGTGCTTGGCGATGTTCGAAGCGGTGTTTGGCGTGCTCTGCTTTCGCGGCCTCTATCCGCTGCAGGCGTATTCGACTTTTAGCTTCGCGGTAATCCACCACTAGCGGAATATGGCTGGGGCAGACGTAGCTGCAGGCGCCGCACTCAATGCAGTCAAACAGGTGATAGCGCTCCAGCTTGGTGTCTTCCTGAGCGCGGGCGTACCAGTGCAGCTGTTGGGGAAGCAGTGCTACCGGGCAAACGCTTTCGCACTCACCGCAGCGGATGCAGGGCGATTCCGCTGGGGGCGGCGGTAGCTCATCAAGGGTGGCGGCGATCAGGCAGTTGGTGCGTTTGGTGACCGGGGTATCCAGCGTCAGTAGCGGGGTTCCCATCATCGGGCCGCCCTGAATCACTTGGTTTAGCGCCGAGTGGTTCAGCTCCGCTTCCTCTAATAGTTGCTTGACTGAAGTGCCCAAGCGCACCCAGCGATTGCCGGGCAGGGCAATCGCCTCACCGGTCAGAGTGACGACTCTGGAGACTAGTGGCTGGCCATCGCGGACGGCGTGCAGGATTGCCAACAGTGTGCCGGGATTATGGCACAGTACCCCCACATCAGCGGGCAGGCCGCCACTAGGCACGTTAAGATCTAGCAGCTTTTTAATTAGCTGACGCTCACCGCCGCTGGGGTAGCGCGTAGGGATGACGGTTAGCTCAACCGGCACGGGTTGGCTATCAGGCAGGGCATGCTGCAGTGCTGCAATGGCCTCAGGTTTGTTATCTTCAATGCCAATAATAATCTGCTGCGCGCCGCACAGTTTGGCGACGATCTGCGCACCTTCGAGCACCTCATTAGCGTAGTGGCGTAGAGTGAGGTCGTCAGCGGTGATATAGGGCTCACACTCGGCGGCGTTAATCACCAAGTTGTGAATCGCATGCTCCTCGACCACCCGCGCTTTAATATGGGTGGGAAACCCAGCTCCGCCTAGGCCGACAATCCCGCTCTCACTCAAACGCTCCAGCAACGCTGCGGTATCCGCAATGCGCCAGTCGAGGCTGGGCAGCCGCTGCCACTCATCCTGGCCATCGCCCTCAATGGTGATTTGGGTAGCGCTAACCTCGCTTACCGTGCCGCTAATGCTGGCGTGCAGATGACTGGAAATCATTCCTTCCCGTTTGGCAATCACGCTGCCTACTTTTACGGCCTCGCCCGCTGACACGCAGGGGGTGGCGGCCTGGCCGCTATGCTGCTGCAGGGGGAGAGTGACCCGCGGGGGCAGTGGCGCTTCACTCAGTGCAGATTGGTTGGAGCGCTGTTTACGCTCCGGTGGGTGAATGCCACCAGGGAAGTCATAGCTGCCCGGCATCAAGCCACCCCCGAAGCGGGTTGGCGGTCGCTAGCAATCACGCTTGCGCTTGATGAGAGTGTCACTACCGGCTGCCACTGGTTGAGCGGGGTTGAACGGGGCAGCATATCAATGCAGTCTACTGGACAGGGATCTAGGCAGAGATCACAGCCGGTGCACTCGTTTTCAATGACGGTGTGCATCAGTTTAGCGGCACCGATAATTGCGTCGACCGGGCAGGCTTGAATACACTTTGTGCAGCCAATGCACTCTGCTTCGCGAATAAAGGCCACTTTGGCCTCGCTCTGGGCCTCACCGTCGAGGGGCTCGGCTTCACGGCCTAAGAGATCCGCCAGGGCGTGAATGGTCGCTTCGCCACCGGGGGGGCATTTGTTCAACGCATCGCCCTGGTTAATCGCTTCGGCGTAAGGACGACAGCCCGGGTAACCGCACTGGCCGCACTGCGTTTGCGGCAGTAGCGCATCAATCTGCTCAACTAGCGGGTTATCTTCGCGCTTAAAGCGCTCGCTCACCACGCCCAGTAGGGCACCAAAACCGATACCCAGTCCGGTGAGTACCGCGACGGTGCTAAGGATGCCAATGAGATCAATGCTGCTATTCATCGCGCTGCCCTCATCCCTGCACCAAGCCTGAAAAGCCGAGAAAGGCCAGCGACATTAGACTGGCGGTGACCATGGCAATGGCGGCACCTTGGAAGGGTTTGGGTATATCGGCCCCCGCTAAACGTTCGCGCATGGCGGCAAATAGCACCAAAATAAGAGAGAAGCCCAATGCTGCGCCCAAACCATATAGGGTGGTGTGAAAAAAGCTTAATTCCCGGTTGAGCGACAAAAGCGCAACCCCCAATACCGCACAATTTGTCGTGATTAACGGCAGAAAAATGCCCAGCACTTGATGCAGCAGCGGGCTCAGCTGGCGCACCATGATTTCTGTAAACTGCACCACGGCGGCGATCACCACGATAAAGCTAATAGTGCGCAGATAAGTGACGTCAAGGGGCACCAGTAGGCCGTGGTAGACCACGAAGCTAGCGGCCGACGCCAGGGTCAACACAAAGGTGGTGGCCAGGGACATACCCATGGCCGACTCCAGTTTGTTAGAGACGCCCATAAAGGGGCACAGGCCCAGAAACTGAACCAGTACGAAGTTGTTGACCAGGGCAGTGCTGATCAAAATGATAAATAACTCACTCATGACAGCGTATTGTGCGAAGAAAAGGCGGTGTTGGCTAGCGAAGGCGTATAGACCTTGGCGCAGTGTCGGCCTGCTGCCTTGGCAGCATAGAGCGCTTGGTCGGCGGTCGTCATTAATACACTGGGCGTCATGGCGCCCTCTATGTTCAACTGGCTAATGCCAATACTAACGGTGACATATGAAGCCACGGGTGACACCTGGTGAGGTTGCTGTAATTGGTCGATGGCATGGCTAAGCGCTTGGCTCTTCTCCACTGCCTGGGTGGCGGAAGTGGCAGGTAGCATGGCACTAAACTCTTCGCCGCCCGTGCGCGCTATAAAAAATCCGTGGGTAGAGGCGACGTTATGCATCGCCTGAGCTACCCGCTGCAAACAGACGTCACCTTCAGGGTGTCCATAATGATCATTAAACAGTTTGAAATGGTCAATATCTATCATCATGACAGTGAGTGGCTGACCAGAGGCTATGGCGATATTCACCAACTCTTGCAAGCGTTGATCGAATAGGCGGCGGTTGGGTAAGCCGGTTAGGGGGTCATGGGTAGAAAGCTCAATTAGGTCGGCGTTAAGTTGCTGTTGGCGCTTAAACTGCTTTTGAAAAGCGCGCGCGAGTATGCCTATTTCATCACCACGCAGCAACAAGCTGTGTGCCCCTTCAAGATCATCACTGGCTTGCTGGGTGAAACGGGTTAAGATTTTGAGGGGCTTTAGGATAATGCGCTCTAATAGCAGCAGTACAAGGACTATAACCAATAGCATCAAGCAGGCTGTCCATAACAAGACGTAGCGAAAGGTCTCTAAGCTGGCCAAGTAACTGGTGCGGTTAAGCTGAGTTCCCAACGCTAGCTGCTCGTTGAGTGGATAGGTAGATAAGTAACGCTGGGCAAAGATGGTGTTGCCACTGATGGTAATAGCAATATCTTTACTCTCACTGCTATTAACCACCGATAGCGTCGTTTCTAGCCCAGTATAATCTTCAATTAAAGCAAGCCACGCATTATCCATGGGACGCACTTTAAACAGCCAGCCCTGGGATGGGCCGCTTTCGTCGGTACGAAAAATAGGATTGGAGGCCACTATTAGCGGCGGTGAGCCCGCATACAGCTCGCTTTTACCCTGTTTGGGATCTTCTTTAATGGAAGCCTGCATAGTGCGAATCAATCCTGACATCCAACGGCAATCACGCTCTGTACTGTAGCAGGTGTGGTATTGACCGGTAGCGGGATTGATGCCGGCTAAAAAATGCACACCGCCTTCTGCGTTGAAAAAGGCCATTAACTGGTAGCCCATCTCTTCAAACATTTGCTGGCTAAAATTGGTATCGGTATAGCCAGGGTAGTTACCTTGGACGAATTCGTAAGTATCGTCCCAAATTGCCCAATCTCGCGCCTGGGCCAATAAATTTTGTTGGCTGATCTGCAAAGCGCGTTCAATCTTCCTCAACTCTTGTGTGACTACCGCGCGCTCTTCTTTATGCAGTGCTGGGAATATTACCCACCTGCTCAATACCACTAAGGACATAAGCGCGATGAGCAAAACGCCACCCAAGGCGGCTAGAAAGCGAAAGCGCAAAGATCGGGAGTAGTGTTGAACCATAAGGTGTGCCTGAGCAAAGCGAGGAAAATAGCTATCAAAAATAAAAAAACAAAAGGGGCAAAGACGGTTAGCCTCTGCCCCCTCATTAGCGAAATACGCTAATTATGTTACCCGTTGACCCGGTTCTGCACCCGTGTCTGGGGAAAGCAAATAAATGCCCTCTTCATTGGCAGAGGCTAACACCATGCCTTCCGATACGCCAAAGCGCATTTTCCGAGGTGCCAGGTTGGCGACCATAACCGTTAAGCGGCCTTCCAGGGCTTCCGGGGCGTAGGCTGAGCGAATGCCGGAGAAGACGTTGCGGGTTTCGCCACCAAGGTCGAGGGTCAATTGCAGCAGCTTGTCGGCGCCTTCGACGTACTCTGCTTTGGCGATCCGCGCAATGCGCAGGTCGACTTTGGCAAAGGCGGCGAAGTCGATCTCCTCAGCGATAGGGTCTTCCGCCAGCGGGCCTTTGGGCGCTTCTTTCAATTTTTGCTCTTCCACGAGATCTTCCTTCGACGCTTCAATCATGGCATCGATTTTGTCGCGTTCAACGCGGGTCATCAGCGGTTTGAATTTGTTGATCGAATGATCGGTGAGCACGCTTTGGCGAGTGTGCCAATCCAGCGACTCAACGTTAAGAAATGCGCGGGCCTCTTCAGCCATGGCGGGAACCACAGGAGCCAGGTAGACCATCAACTGGCGGAACAGATTAATGCCTACCGAGCATATCTCAAGCACCTCTGTGTCGCGGCCATCCTGCTTGGCTAGCGCCCAGGGCTCTTTGTCAGCAATGTAGGTGTTGGCTTCATCCGCCAGTTCCATAATTTTGCGCATTGCACGGCTAAATTCCCGAGCTTCAAAGTCTTCGGCAATGTCATCACCGGCGGCAATAAAGCGGGCGACCATCTGTGGCTCAGCGCAGTGGCTTGAGAGACTGCCGCCGCCAAGCTTTTTAACAAAACCGGCGCAGCGGCTGGCAATGTTGACTACCTTGCCGACTAGGTCGGAGTTTACCCGCGCGGCAAAATCGTCCAAATTCAGATCCAGGTCATCAACTTTGGAAGTAAGCTTGGCGGCAAAGTAGTAGCGCAGATATTCCGGGTTGAGATAATCGGCGTAGGTGGCGGCTTTAATAAAGGTGCCGCGGGATTTCGACATCTTGGCGCCGTCTACCGTCAGGAAGCCGTGGCAGTTGACGGCGGTGGGGGTGCGCAGATCTGCGCCATGTAGCATGGCGGGCCAGAACAGCGCGTGGAAGTAGACGATATCTTTGCCGATAAAGTGATACACCTCGGCGTCGGAGCCTTTGTTCCAGAAGCTGTCGAAGTCGATGCCTTCGCGGTCACACAGGTTCTTAAAGCTGGCCAGGTAGCCGATGGGAGCGTCCAGCCAGACATAGAAGTATTTGCCTGGGGCATCAGGGATTTCGAAGCCAAAGTAGGGGGCGTCGCGGGAGATATCCCACTCATTAAAACCGGACTCAAACCACTCCATCAGCTTATTGCGAATTTGCGGCTGCACATGACCGTCGTCGATCCAGCCCTGCAGGAAGTCGGCAAAGTCAGGCAGCTTAAAGAAGTAGTGGGTCGAGGTGCGTACTTCGGGCGTGGCGCCTGAAATAGCCGAAACCGGGTTGATCAAGTCGGCTGGCGTGTAAGTAGCGCCACACTTTTCGCAGTTGTCGCCATACTGGTCATCGGCGCCACATTTAGGGCAGGTGCCTTTAATAAAGCGATCCGCTAAAAACAAGCCTTTTTGCGGGTCGAACATCTGCTCGATATCACGGGTGGCGATATGGCCTTTGTCACGCAGGCGCTTATAAATCATTTCGCTGAAGTGGCGGTTTTCAGTCGAGTGAGTCGAGTGGTAGTTGTCGAATCCGACCCCAAAGCGTGCGAAGTCTGTTTGGTGGTCGTTGGAGACACGCTCAATCAGCGCTTCAGAGGTAATCCCTTCCTGCTCGGCTCGCAGCATAATGGCAGTGCCATGGGCGTCATCGGCACACACGTAGTAGCACTGTTGGCCACGGCTTTTCTGAAAACGTACCCAGATATCAGTCTGGATATACTCAAGTAAGTGACCGAGGTGAATGGCTCCGTTGGCGTAGGGGAGCGCGCTAGTCACCAAAATGTTGCGCGTGGCGGTAGTAGACATGGTGAAGGTTAATTCCGAGTGAATAGGGGTGCCGGTTCGGCAATAACAAAAACGCGGCGAAGTTTCAATAGACTTCGCCGCTGACGCGGTTGGCGATACTGACTAGTAGAGTGCTTGTTCCTCTTGAACGACTTCGCGCAGTAGTTCTAAAAAGAGTTTATCTGCCTCAGAGTGCTCGGCTGGGTCTTCCGGGATGTGCACACTGGTGGTATCGGAAATTTCGTTGGCAATCCTGGCCATTGCTGCTGGGCTATTGCCTTCTGTTAACTGCTGTCTGGCAACCGCCAGGGACTGCTCAAGAATTTTTGGATCTTGCAGCAGTTTGCGAATAAAACCACGTAGCTCATTGATGACACGTGTTTTCTGAATTTCTGAACCGGACATGGGAATCTCCTCAGGGTCGCAATTGACGACAGCGCCAAGCGAAGCCAATCAATGCCTTGACCATAGCATTTTTTCCGCCAACGGGCATGCGTTGCACGGCTTTAAAAAGCTAAATTAAAGCGCAGGTTTACAGCGTCAATCGACCGGCCTTGTGTTTAACGGGATTCGCGTATTGAGCAAGCCAATAAGGACGCAACGGCTCCGGTACTTCGGCAAGCCGGGCATTAAAGCGCTCTCTGTCTTGACGTGTGATCGATTTGCGCGCTACCAGTTCAGGTGATTCTCCCAACGCCTCTAAGGCTAAATAGTGGCTGGGGAACAGACGATAGCCGCCAATCACCTGGCGATCGATCTCAGCCGCGACTTCGTCGGGGGTTGCCATATCAGAACCTACCGGCGTGCCAAAATGCAGCCGTACACGTCCTTTGGAGCCGGTAATGCCCGCCACAATCGAGCGAATATCTTCAAACTCACTTTTAGCGTAGCTGCCTTGAGTATCGATATCGTGCAGTTCCTGGGCTTTTTGCACATCGCAGGGGTCGTACTCGTAGCTAATCGATACCGGCACCAGTTTCAGTTCCGCGATGGCCTCGCCAAATACCATATCGCGCTCGGCGTTACGTCTGGCCATCGTCAACATTTTAATGATTGCTGGCTCAGTGTGATCGATGCCGTTTTTGGCGCGTCCTTCGCGCTGTGCCATCCAAATAGAGTGTTGGTCTTCGGTAATGGTGTGGCGAATATAGGCCGACAGCTGTTGATACGCCGCCAGCATCGCGCGTTTACCCCGAGCGCTGCGTGGCACGATAAAGCTTTTATTAAGTCGCATCAGGTCGGTGACATAGGGCTTTTTAAGCAGATTGTCGCCGATAGCGATACGCACGGTGTCACGGTTTGCCTGATACAGCGCATAGTTGACGAACGCTGGGTCTAAGGAGATATCGCGGTGATTGCCAATAAAGAGATAAGCGCCATTGGCGTCGAGTTTGTCGAGGCCGGTGACCTCAAACGCATCCGTGGTGGTGCGAATCATGCGCTCCATGTAGTGGGCAATGCGCATTTGGAATTCGTAAACCGTTGAAACATCCTTAACTTCACGCCGCACGGCACGACTAGCAAACAGACGTGCTAATGACGGCGCCCAGCGTGCCATTCGCGGCAGTCGAAAGCGGGTTAGCGCATCAAGCAGTTCGTTATCCCGTGAGAGCCTGGCAAGCACGTCGGCCACTTCATGATCCATAAAGGGCCGAATATCGGCCCACGGGTCTGTCTCGGTAGAGACGTTGGTAGCGTTATTGTGTTGAGTCATGCGAACCGTTGGATGGTAAATAATAAATATCGATTAATAACATCGAGGCGAAGGTCTATAGAACCACTTATTGAGCCGCAGGTTCCCGCTGCGTCTCGCCGCCGAGCCACTCTATCAAGCGCGGAATATCCGTGGATAGCGCCTGGGCCATTAAAATAAAGTCTGTTTCCAAGCGAGCAAGCGCATCATCGCCGTCGTCAGCATGGTCGGCTTCTTCAATCAATGCATCGCCAAAGCGTAACGATTTCAGCGCCAAATCATCGTGTAACAAAAAGCTTAACCGACCTTCCAGACTAACAGCGAGTTTACTGGCTTGGCGGCCGCTCTCAAGCAGTTGCTGAATTTCATCACTGTCTAAGTCGACCTGACGAGCACGCAGCACGCCGTCATCACCTTTGGCTTTGAGCTCAACCTGATCGCCCAACTGTAAATCGGCCGGTCGGCTGGCTGAGTCACCCAGCCAGGTCGTCATGGCACGAATAGGCAGCGTCTGTGAACTCAATGGGGTGACTTTTAAGCTGCCCAGGGTTTCACGCAGTAGATCCAGAATGTCTTCGGCGCGGGTGCGCGAGCTAGCATTAATGCCAATCATCTGGCCGCGGGTGTCCCACCAGAGATCAATCTTCTGACTACGCACAAAGGCGCGGGGCAGTAAATTCTCGGTAACCTGTTCTTTGAGCGCAGTCTTCTCTTTACGGGTGACTTTGCGGCCTTCGCTGGCCTCAATATCCGCCACCTGCTCATCAACTTCTTCCTTTACGACCGAAGCGGGCAGTAGGCGCTCTTGGCGCAGAGCGGAAAGCAGCCGGTGCCCTTGGATTTCGTGCACAAGCTGGCCTGCGCCCAAGCGTCCGGCAGGTGCTGTCCAGCCAAGGCGACGCGCATCAGCGTTGCCGAGTGGTTTGGCGGAGTGCTCGTCTAAGGCGCTAGCCAGCGCATCACTGGATAATTCCGGCGCGTCGTGCAGGCGGTATAAATGCAAGTGCTTAAACCACATGGAGCCAATCCTGTTCAAAAGGTGGCACATTATGGCGAAAGCGGGGCCTTCCTACCAGCGGCGGCCATCAATCGTCTCTGTTGCGCGCGTTTCAAACTTATGTTTGATTGGGCCATTGTCAATCATTGTAGGGGAGTTGATATGAGCACATCACTGTCACGGGTTCATTTACGCGTTCGAGGCTATCACCTGGATGGCTATGGGCATGTGAATAACGCCCGCTATCTTGAGTTTATGGAGGAGGGGCGTTGGGATTTCTTTGACCAGCATCCAGAGATGATTAAAGAGCTCCATCAGGCTGGACGGGCGTTCGTCGTCGTCAATTTGAATATTGATTATTTGGCGGCAGCGGTGCACGGCGACGACCTGGAGATTATCACCGGGATTGTTGATATAGGTGAACGAAGTGGCGTGTGTCACCACCGGATTGTGCGTAAAGATGGCGCCGTTATCGCCCGTGCAGACTTAACCTTCGTGCTGCTTGATATGCGCGCCAACAAGGCCGCTGCCATTGAAGCAGAGGTGCGTGAGACGTTAGTCGCGTTAACCTTGCCAAAAGAGGCATTTAGCGCCTAAACCGCTTTGGTGAGCTCCCTGGCTGCCCTTGCTGCTTTTGCGGTGGTATGATGGCGAAGTATTTGCGCGCCGTTCTATTGTGTTTAGGGCGGTGTTTTTAAGCGCTTTCAACTCTCGCAGTGCCAATGCAGTGCAAAGGATCTGACTTTCATGGGTGACATCGCCAGAGAAATCTTGCCCGTCAATATTGAAGACGAGCTTAAACAGTCGTATCTCGACTATGCGATGAGCGTCATTATTGGCCGCGCACTTCCCGATGTGCGGGATGGCCTTAAACCGGTTCACCGGCGTGTGCTGTTTGCCATGCACGAACTGGGTAATGATTGGAATAAACCGTACAAGAAGTCGGCGCGTGTCGTCGGCGATGTCATCGGTAAATACCATCCGCACGGTGATAGCGCCGTGTATGACACCATCGTACGTATGGCGCAGCACTTTTCGATGCGCCATGTGCTGGTCGACGGCCAGGGTAACTTCGGTTCGATTGATGGGGATAACGCGGCTGCCATGCGTTATACCGAGGTGCGCATGTCGCGCCTCGCCCACGAGCTGCTTGCTGATCTTGAGAAAGATACCGTCGATTGGGTGGATAACTACGACGGCACCGAGCGTATTCCCGCCGTCCTGCCCACCAAAGTACCCAACCTGCTGATCAACGGCTCATCGGGTATCGCAGTGGGCATGGCCACCAATATTCCACCGCACAATATGCGTGAAGTGATTGACGGCTGCTTGGCGTTAATCGACGACTACACGCTGTCGGTGGATGACTTGATGGAGTACATCCCCGGCCCTGACTTCCCCACCGGTGCCATCATTAATGGCCGCGCAGGCATTTTGTCGGCGTATCGCACAGGTCGTGGGCGTATTTATGTGCGCGCCTGCCACACCATTGAGCACCACGACAAAACCGGTCGTGACCACATCATCATCACCGAGCTGCCTTATCAGGTGAACAAGGCACGGTTGATTGAGAAAATCGCCGAGCTGGTAAAAGAGAAGAAGATTGAAGGCATCGCCGAGCTGCGCGATGAGTCAGATAAAGACGGCCTGCGTGTGGTGATTGAAATCAAGCGCGGTGAGTCCGGCGAAGTCGTGGTCAACAACCTGTTTGCTCAAACGCAGTTGCAAAATGTGTTTGGGATTAACATGGTGGCGCTGGAAAATGGTCAACCACGTACCCTCAACCTTAAAGAGATGCTGGAAGCCTTTATTCGCCACCGGCGCGAAGTGGTTACCCGGCGCACGCTGTATGAGCTGAAAAAAGCCCGTGAGCGTGGTCATCTGTTGGAAGGCTTGGCCGTTGCCATTTCGAATATCGACGAAGTGATCGAACTGATCAAAGCCTCGCCCAATGCGGCAGAAGCGCGTGAAAAGCTGCTCGCTAAGACGTGGCAGCCCGGCCAGGTGACCGCGATGCTGGAGCGGGCCGGGGCTACTTCCTGCAAACCGGAAGAGCTTGAAGAGGGCTTCGGTTTAAACACTGCGGCCACCTCTTATCGGCTATCACCTGCCCAGGCGCAGGCGATTCTTGAGCTACGCCTGCACCGCTTGACGGGCCTTGAAACTGAGAAGCTGCTTGATGAATACCTGAGCATTCTTGAGAAAATTGCCGAGCTAACCGAGATTCTGGCCTCAGCCGATCGCTTGATGGAAGTGATCCGCGAAGAGCTGCACGCCGTACGTGATCAGTTTGGCGATGACCGTCGCACGGAAATTCAGGCCAGCCACCTGGATCTTTCGATGGAAGATTTGATCGCTGAGGAGGACATGGTGGTGACCGTGTCCCGCTCTGGCTATGCCAAGACCCAGCCGTTGTCGGATTATCAGGCCCAGCGCCGAGGTGGCCGTGGTAAGTCCGCGACGGCCATGAAAGACGAAGACGTGATTGAGCATCTGCTGGTGGCCTCTACGCATGACACCGTTCTGCTGTTCTCAAATCGCGGCAAAGTGTACTGGCTGAAAGTGTATGAAATGCCCAATGCCAGCCGCGGCTCGCGGGGTAAGCCTCTGGTGAATATGCTGCCGCTGGAAGAGGGTGAGGCGGTTAACGCCATCTTGCCGGTGCGCGACTACAATCCTGATAACTACATCTTCTTTGCTACGGCCAAAGGCACCGTTAAACGGACTAGCCTTGAGCAGTTCTCACGGCCGCGCAGCGTTGGCCTGATTGCGATTGACCTTGAGGAGGGTGACCGCTTAGTGGGTGCGGCAATAACCACGGGTAATGATCATGCCATGCTGCTGTCGTCTAACGGCAAGGCGATTCGCTTTGAAGAGAGTAACGCACGCGCCATGGGGCGTACTGCCCGCGGCGTGCGTGGTATGCGTCTGGCAGGCGATGCGGAAGTCATTAGCCTGATTATTCCTAAAAGCCAGCAGATCGACGCCGAAGCGGATACCGAAGAAGAAACGCAAGATAGCGCTCCAGAGAGCACCGGGGCCGAAACCTCTGATGGTCAAATCTACATTATGACCGCCAGTGAAAATGGTTACGGCAAGCGCACCCGCCTGGAGGAGTTCCCGCTGCGTGGCCGTGGTGGACAAGGCGTTATTGCTATGCAGACCAGCGAGCGCAACGGTTCGCTAGTAGCGGGGATGCAGGTCTACGACAGTGATGAAATGATGCTGATCACTGACCGTGGCACGCTAGTGCGTACCCGTGTGGAGGAGGTCTCTACCACGTCGCGTAATACTCAGGGCGTAATGCTGATTCGCTTGGGCAAAGAGGAGAAGCTGGTCAAGACAGTACGCGTTGATGAGCCGGAAGAGAGCGAAGAGCTAAACGATCTCGAAGCAACTGACTCTGAAGAAGCCAGTCTCAACGATGCGCCGGCGAGTAACCATTCAGATGATGGACAGGATGCAGGGGCTGATGACACGTCACTATAATTTCTGTGCAGGGCCAGCGGCCCTGCCTGTCGCTGTACTAGAGTGCGCCCAGGAAGAGCTTTTGGACTATCAAGGGCGCGGCCTTTCTGTAATGGAAATGAGTCACCGCAGCGATGAGTTTATCGCTATTGCCGAGCGTGCCGAAGCCGATTTTCGTCAACTGTTGGGCGTGCCGGATAATTATAAGGTGCTGTTTTTACAGGGCGGGGCCAGCATGCAGTTTGCCATGCTGCCCATGAACCTGTTGGGACAGGGTGGTAGTGGTAACTTTATTCAGACCGGCATCTGGGGCAAGAAGGCGCTCAATGAAGCCAAACACCTGGGTTTTGGTTGTCATGTGGTTGCCAGCAGTGAGCCCAACGGTCATACGGCGGTGCCTACGCAGGACGAGCTGCGGGTGAGCGCAGATGCTGCGTATTTGCACTATACCTCTAACGAGACAATTGGTGGCTTGGAATTTGATTATACGCCGCATACTCAACGTCCTGATGGTGCTCACGTGCCACTGGTCTGCGATATGTCGTCGAATATCCTGTCTGGGCCCATTGACGTTAGCGAATTTGGTGTGATCTATGCAGGGGCGCAGAAAAACATTGGCCCCGCCGGGTTAACGCTGGTGGTCGTGCGTGACGACCTGTTAGGTAAATCTCAGGCCAGTATACCTTCGCTGTTTAACTATCAAATGCTGGCAGATGCGGGTTCGATGGTGAATACACCGCCTACTTACGCCTGGTATTTGGCCGGTCTGGTCTTCCAGTGGCTGAAAGAGGACATCGGTGGGCTGGCGGCGATGGATGCTATCAATCAGCGTAAAGCAGATAAGCTCTATGCGGCAATTGATACCAGCGAGCTGTATAGCAACCCGATTGCAAAACATAACCGCTCGCGGATGAATGTGCCCTTTGTCTTGGCCGATTCAGCGCTGGATAAGGCGTTCTTACAGCAGGCCGATGCGGCGGGACTGCTTAATCTAAAAGGCCACCGCAGCGTGGGCGGTATGCGTGCCAGCCTTTACAACGCGGTGCCTGAGTCTGCGGTAGATGCCTTAATTGCATTTATGGCTGATTTTGAAAAAACAAGGGGCTAACTACCATGTCCGACACGCCGATCAATCTGGACGAGCTGCGCCAGCGTATCGATCAGCTCGATAGTGATATTCTCAATCTGATCAGCGAGCGCGCCAGCTGCGCCCAGCAGGTGGCTCACGTCAAGCTGGCCGAAGATAAAGATGCGGTGTTTTACCGCCCTGAGCGCGAAGCCCAGGTGCTACGGCGCATTATGGCGTTAAACAAAGGCCCGCTCGATTCAGAAGAGATGGCGCGGCTGTTTCGTGAAATCATGTCGGCGTGTTTGGCCCTTGAGCAGCCGGTTAAAGTTGCCTATTTGGGCCCTGAGGGCACCTTTACCCAGCAGGCGGCGCTCAAGCATTTTGGTGAAAGCGCCGTGAGCTTGCCCATGGCCGCCATCGATGAGGTATTTCGTGAAGTTGAGGCGGGCGCCGTGCACTATGGCGTCGTCCCGGTGGAGAACTCCACCGAAGGAGTGGTGAATCACACTCTGGATACCTTCATGGACTCCTCGATCAAAATTTGTGGCGAAGTAGTGCTGCGTATTCATCACCATTTACTGGTGAGCGAAACGACGAGGCGCGATAAAGTATCGCGTATCTATTCCCACCCGCAATCCTTTGCCCAGTGCCGCAAGTGGCTGGATGCACACTTTCCCCATGCCGAGCGCGTGCCGGTTTCTTCTAACGCTGAAGCGGCGAAACTGGTTAAAACCGAGTGGCATAGCGCCGCCATTGCGGGCGATATGGCGGCCAAGCTCTATGGCTTGGAGCATATCGCGGAAAAAATCGAAGATAGCCCGGATAACTCCACGCGGTTTTTGATTATTGGTAACCAGGATGTGCCCATGGCGGGGGAGGATAAAACCTCCATTGTGGTCGCTATGCGTAATCAACCGGGTACCTTGCACGCGTTGCTGGAGCCGTTTCATCGCCACCAGATTGATTTAACCCGTCTTGAAACACGTCCTTCCCGTACGGGCGTATGGAACTACGTCTTTTTCATCGATTTTAAAGGCCATCGCGATGAGCCTAAGGTCGCGGCAGTGCTCGAAGAGGTGCAGTTGCGAGCGGCGGATCTCCGCGTGCTGGGTTCCTACCCCATAGGCGTGCTGTGACGTTAATGGTCGATAAAAGCGTAAAAGCATCAGCTTGTCGTGAAGTGCGACTATTGATTGTTGGTCTGGGGTTGATTGGTGGTTCGCTTGCGGCAGCGCTGCGCGCTGCAGGATTTAAGGGGCAGATTGTTGCCTGTGATCCGGATGAGCAGGAGATCGCGCGCGGTATCGAGATGGGGCTGATCGATTCGGGCGGTACCCATCTAGCTGAGCAAGTCAATGACGCCTCCATGGTGGTGCTGGCAGTGCCGGTGCTTGCCATGGAGAGCGTTATGGCCAGCTTGGTCGAGGCGCTGCCTAGCGCGTCGGTTGATGTTGTGATTACCGATGTGGGCAGTACCAAGGCGACCATCCGCGCCTGTGCTCAACGAGTCTTTGGTCAAGTCCCCGCCAATATGGTGTTGGGACACCCGATAGCCGGTTCAGAGAAAAGCGGTGTGGCGGCAGCAAATCCGCGTCTCTATATGGAACACAAGGTAATTCTGACGCCTGAGCCAAACGTCGATCGTGACGCACTGCAGCGCGTGCGCTGTTTATGGCAAACCTGCGGTGCCGAGGTGCTGGAAATGGACGTTGAGCGCCATGACCAAGTGTTGGCACGTACCAGCCATTTGCCTCACCTGTTGGCCTTTTCTCTGGTGGATACGCTGGCTCGTCAGGATGAGCGGCTAGATATTTTTCGCTATGCAGCGGGCGGCTTTCGCGATTTTACCCGTATCGCGGGCAGTGATCCGGTGATGTGGCGAGATATTTTTATTGCCAACAAAGAAGCGGTGCTGGCATCGCTGGATGATTTTGAAGCAGGACTCGCTCGCTTGCGTCTTGCGGTAGAAGCCGGTGACAGCGATGCGCTGATTGCCACCTTTGATCGGGCGAGCCACGCCCGGCACTATTTCGACTCTTTATTGAACAAAACCAGTTATCAGGCGGAATATCATATGCAACCACAAGGTAAGGTGACCTACCGTGTGCAGCCGGGCGGTAAAGCCCAGGGGCGTTTGCGCGTACCGGGCGACAAATCCATGTCCCACCGCTCCATTATGCTGGGCGCACTGGCTGAAGGTGTCACTGAAGTAAAGGGCTTTCTTGAAGGCGAAGATAGTCTAGCGACTCTGCAGGCATTTCGTGAAATGGGTGTGGCGATTGAAGGGCCGCATCAAGGTAAGGTCACCATTCATGGTGTCGGTATGCATGGCTTAAAAGCTCCCGCTGGCCCGCTCTATGTGGGTAACTCGGGCACCGCTATGCGGTTGTTTTCAGGGCTGCTGGCTGGTCAGGCGTTTGACAGTGAGCTAACCGGCGACGAGTCACTGACGAAACGCCCCATGGGGCGCGTGGCTGATCCGCTGCGCCTGATGGGAGCCACCATTGACACCGCTGAAGGCGGGCGCCCACCGCTTAAGATTCACGGCGGTGCTGCCCTCAAAGGCATTAAGTACGATATGCCAATGGCCAGTGCTCAGGTGAAATCCTGCCTGCTGTTGGCCGGGCTTTACGCCGAAGGCGAAACTCGTGTGCGCGAGCCTGCACCGACTCGCGACCACACCGAGCGAATGCTCAATGGGTTTGGCTATGCGGTTTCCCGCGAAGGCGATACTTGCTGGCTTCAGGGTGGCGGTAAGCTAACAGCTGGCCCGATTGACGTGCCCTCGGATATTTCCTCGGCGACCTTCTTTCTGGTGGCTGCCGCGATTACTCCAGGCTCAGATATTACCCTTGAACACGTGGGTATTAACCCAACCCGGATTGGCGTGATTAATATTCTTACCCTGATGGGGGCTGATTTAGCACTAGAGAATCAGCGTGAAGTGGGTGGTGAACCGGTGGCCGATATTCGTATTCGCTACGTACCGCTTAAAGGGATTGATATTCCTGTCGATCAAGTGCCGCTCGCCATCGATGAATTTCCTGCACTGTTTATCGCTGCCGCTAATGCCGAAGGCGTAACGCGGCTGCGAGGTGCTGAAGAACTGCGCGTCAAAGAGTCGGATCGCCTTCAGGCCATGGCCGATGGCTTGGCTGTTCTAGGTGTGCAGCACACCACAGTAGAAGATGGCATCGATATTGTCGGTAACGGTAATGCGCAAGTAGCCAGTTACGGCGGTGGGCGTGTCGATAGCCTGGGGGATCACCGTATTGCCATGGCGTTCGCCATTGCGTCGTTGCGTGCCAGTGACGACATCATCATTGAAGATTGCGCCAATGTGGCCACCTCGTTCCCTGACTTCGTCGAGTTGGCGACACGCATTGGTATGGGCGTTAGCGTGGAGGGTGCCCATGAGTGATCGCGTTGCCGCAGTTCCCGTTCTCACTATTGATGGTCCTGGCGGCGCCGGTAAAGGCACTATCAGTGGTTTGGTGGCCGAGCGCTTGGGCTGGCACCTACTGGATAGCGGCGCGCTTTATCGGCTGACGGCACAAGCTGCGTTGAAGCATAACGTGGCGGTGGACGATGAAGCTGGGCTTGCACGCCTAGCGGAGCAGTTAGATGTCGCCTTCCCGGTGGAGGAGGGCCAGCCGCGTACCTTTCTTGAAGGTGACGATGTTGGTCAGCAAATTCGTACTGAGCAGGCCGGTGAACGCGCCTCACAGGTGGCAGCGCTGCCTGCGGTTCGTCAGGCGCTCTTACAGCGCCAGCGTGATTTTTGCCAGGCGCCAGGGTTGGTAGCTGACGGTCGTGATATGGGCACCGTAGTGTTTCCCGACGCCCCGCTGAAGATTTTTTTAACCGCCAGTGCCGATGAACGGGCGCGTCGGCGCTATCTGCAGTTGCAGGAAGCCGGGGTGGATGCTAGTCTTTCGAGTCTTTTAAAGGAGATTCAGGCACGCGATGCACGCGATACGCAGCGCAGTGTGGCTCCTCTCAAGCCGGCAGATGATGCCATTACGCTTGATACCACGCGCCTGAGCATACCGGAAGTGGTTGATCGACTGACCGAACTGCTCGCCCAAAGAGGGCTGGTAAGCGGCGTGTGATTCTCCCTTGCGGCGCTTTTGGATAGGTGTCACGACGTGGCAGGGCACTAAACTCACATCGGTGAGCCCGGTCAGGTCTAACCAGCGTTAACACCCCCAAAGGCTGAGTGACATTAGGCCCGCACTTGCTGGTGGTGCGGAGAAGGCATTTATGCCTCAACAACGTAATTACGTAGGAACACCATGAGCGAAAGCTTTGCTGAGCTGTTTGAACAGTCTCTTAACGACATCAACATGGAGCCAGGCGCTATTGTCGCGGCCCAGGTTGTCGACATTGACGGTGACTGGGTTACTGTCAACGCTGGTCTGAAATCTGAAGGTCAGATCCCTGCGTCACAATTCCGCGATGAGCACGGTAATCTGAACATCGCTATCGGTGACGACGTGCACGTTGCACTGGAAGCCGTAGAAGATGGTTTCGGTGAGACGCGTCTGTCCCGTGAAAAAGCCAAGCGCGCAGAAGCTTGGAAGATTCTGGAAGCAGCCTTCGAGAAAGACGAAATCATTAAGGGCGTTATTAACGGTAAGGTTAAAGGCGGCTTCACTGTCGAAGTTGACTCTATCCGTGCCTTCTTGCCTGGCTCGTTGGTTGATGTTCGTCCTGTTCGCGACACTGCGCACCTGGAAAACAAAGAGCTGGACTTTAAAGTCATCAAGCTCGATCCGAAACGCAACAACGTTGTGGTATCACGTCGTGCGGTTCTGGAAGCAGAGAACAGTGCCGAGCGTGAAGCGCTGCTGGCAACTCTGCAAGAAGGTCAGCAGATCAAGGGTATCGTTAAGAACCTGACAGACTACGGCGCTTTCGTAGACCTGGGTGGTGTTGACGGCCTGCTGCACATTACAGACATGGCGTGGAAGCGTATCAAGCATCCGTCCGAAATCGTTGCCGTTGGCGACGAGATCAACGTCAAAGTTCTGAAGTTTGACCGTGAGCGCAACCGCGTATCACTGGGTCTGAAGCAGCTGGGCGAAGATCCCTGGGTCAACATCAAAGAGCGTTATCCGGAAGGCATGAAAGTGCACGCGGTCGTCACTAACCTGACTGACTACGGCTGCTTTGCCGAGCTGGAAGAGGGTGTTGAAGGTCTGGTTCACGTCTCTGAAATGGACTGGACCAACAAAAACATCCATCCGTCAAAAGTCGTTCAAGTGGGCGATGATGTTGACGTCATGGTGCTGGATATCGACGAAGAGCGTCGTCGTATTTCCCTGGGTATCAAGCAGTGTACTGCTAATCCGTGGGAAACCTTCAACACTGACTACAACAAGGGCGACCGCGTTTCAGGTACCATCAAGTCAATTACTGACTTCGGTATCTTTATCGGCCTTGAAGGCGGTATTGACGGTCTTGTTCACTTGTCTGATATTTCTTGGACCGATACTGGCGAAGAAGCCGTACGCAACTTCAAGAAAGGCGACGAAGCTGAAGCCGTTATCCTCTCTATTGATCCTGAGCGTGAGCGCATCTCGCTGGGTATCAAGCAGATGGATTCTGACCCCGTTGCTGAGTACCTGTCAGTCAACGATAAGGGCAGTATCGTAACAGGTCGCGTCATTGAAGTTGATGCTAAAGAAGCCCAAGTTGAATTGGCGACTGACGTTATTGCGGTGTTGAAAGCCTCTGAAATCAGTGCTGACCGCGTAGAAGACGCGCGCAATGTACTGAACGAAGGCGACAGCGTTGAAGCTCGTATTGTGAGCGTTGATCGTAAGAGCCGTCAGATTAATCTGTCGGTCAAAGCGAAAGACCAGGACGATACGCGTCAGAACCTGAAGAAGATGCGTGAGCAAGAGCCGGAAACAGCAGGTGGTCCGACCACCATCGGTGACTTGATCAAGCAGCAGATGGGCCAAGACTAACTATCGGTTAGTTATTGGTTAGCAAAAGCGCCGCCCTTAGGGGCGGCGCTTTTGTTTGCAGCGGTTGAGCGCTAGTAGTTGTTCAGCAGAAGGTTCGCATAGTCATCAGGGGGCTATTAGTTTTAAACTCTTTAGCCACAATTGAGTTTTAAAAAACGATTAGTAATTGGGTGAAAATCAACTAGACTGTTGTCAGTTACTCTTTTTACAGGAATAATGTCTCTGCATTCTGAACTAGCAGGTGCCATGGTTGTCAATTTGCACCTAAGTTAGATCCCATTCAGTTGAACCCCGTTCAGTTGGATACGCTATTAAAGGAACCCCCTATGTCTTTACTTAACGAATATATCCAGAAAGAACAGCAGCTAAAGCAGCTTCAAGAAGATCTTCAGCGTTTAGAAGGCGATCAACGTCTGAAAGGTGAGTTGGAATTTAAGGCTAAACTTGAAGCGTTAATGAATGAGTTCGGTAAGCGTCCGGGCGATGTTATTGCCTTATTAGACCCGACTGCAGACCAGCGGAGCTCTAAAACCACAGCGAGTGGCAATGCGCGCCGTAAGCGCCGTCTTAAAATTTACAAAAACCCTAAAACAGGGGAAGTAATCGAAACTCGCGGCGGCAATCATAAAGGGCTGCGTAGCTGGAAAGACCAGTACGGTGATGAAACCGTCGAATCCTGGTTGGAGCGTATGGAAGACTAAGCTATCCAATCACCGGCATTTCTGTACAGGAATGCCGGTTTTCTATAGCTATACGCTTTCAGGTATACTCCTGTGCCGTTATCCCCATTACTAACCTATTAATGGGATGCGAAGTTCTAAATGGTTTGCTTTCCATAATACCTGTGGAGGGTGACCGCTAACGTGCCAAACATCCTGCCTGTTGAGCAGATAGATGATGGTATGCGTCAAGGCTCCATAAAGGCCAGCTAAACTGTCAAAGCATGTGCTGGCGTAGTAATGAGTAGGAATGTCGACCCGCCGATAGAGAACAGGCAGCGCAATGTCTTGTGCATTGTCCGTATCCGATAGGTAGAGGCCAATGTCGGTACGGTAAGAGTTGATAGACTCATTATTAAGTGCATTAATTCTGTCGGCGAGTATGTCGGGCAGTGCGATGATGGTCGTAGATCGCCGCAGCCGCGTCTGTAAGCACGCTAGCTGCATATTGTGATGGCTTTCATCTCCTAGCCCCTTAATATGCTCGGGAGCCTTGTAAAGGCGCATCAGGATCATTTGGCGGCCAGTGGTTTTTTCGATACGTGTGTTAAAACCATGAGGTGGCACAGGGCGCTGCAAAGTGGTTTTCAGCTTTAGGCGGAAACTGCGCGGGCTGAACTGATAACAACGTTGGAATGCCCGTGAGAAAGAGGAGTGGTTTTGGTACCCGCAACGTATTGCAATTTGCGCTATATTGAGAGGAGTAAGCGCAAGTAGCACCGCCGCGCGCTCCAGTCGTCTTATTTCACGATAGGCGCTCGGTGAAATGTGAAAGCTTTGCCGAAATTGGCGCCGGACTTGAGAAGACGAATACCCTATGTGATTAGCAAGGTCTTCGATGCCGAGTGACTGATCGAGTGTATCCTGCAGCCAGATCTCAGCTCGTGTCATCGCGTTGAACATTATCTGGCCTCTCATGCGTGAATCGTACAGGTCGTGCTTATATCGCCTGTAGTGCACTCTCCCAGTGCGTTAGTATTGGTAACCTAGCTGAAGGGAAAAAATCAGCCTACAGATAAGAGTCTGTGTCTCTATTCAGGCTACTTTTAGGTAATGTTGATGCGAAGCATCGATTTAATGAGTTGTCGCTGACTGTGCCGGGTTTGATAAATGTGCTGGTTACCCTCATATATTTAATGATGATGCCTTTATGCTGGCAACGGGGTGGCAAAGGCAAGTTTGCTCGTGATCTTTACGCGTTTGTGCACAGTTTTCGCCAAAAAAAGCGACTTTGGCAGTCATATCGACCATTTCAAGCAAGGTGTAAATGAAACATCGATGAAATATCAAAAGGTTCAAAAGCCGATAGATGAGCGTGAGAAGCTGCGTAAGTTTCGTGAATTAGACGATGCTTTTGCCCAGGCTTTACGCCAATTAGATGATCCAGAAAGCGATTTTGATATACCGACAGGCCCGCCGGTACGCTCGCTTGCGGCACTGGAACAAGAAGATGAAGAAACCCAGCAGAAGGAACAGCAGCACGAGCAGGAGCGTATTTTTAAACAGCGCTTTGAAGCTCTGTTGAGCGAGTATGGTGTGGATCATAACGACCTGGCTGAGCTGATCGAAGCACTGCTTGGCTATGGCGTATGGCAGCAGGATATAGTGCCTGCAGCTAGCACTGGAAAAACACCGCAGAAGGCTTGAGCAGAAGGCTTGAAAAGTGTCCTTATGCTAGCGGTAGCGATAAATTCGCAAACTCGGCAGAAATACCTCCTGTTCCAGTTTCTCATCGCGTCGCCTGGCCCGTGTGCGCGTGGTGGGTGGCTGTGGTGCAGGTAGGTTAATATGGGGCAGTCGTTGATTATGGTCAGGAACAAAAATAGGCATGGCGGCATTCAGTGCCCGGCGTGTATGCCCATCGTCGAGTGGCTCTGTAAAGAACAGATTTGCCCGCATAAGCGGGGCTTGCGTTTGCACCTGAGCAAGCGCTTCGCCGCTGGGGATACCCGCTAGCTTGCGTAGCTGTATACGGATATGCGGCGCATCGGTATCAAACTGCAAAAGCTTATTTTCAGCTTCTTGCACTGACAGGCGTTTAATAGAGCGACCACTGCTGTACCAAGCAAAGCGAACGCGTGAGACAGGCGCTTGTGCGATAGGTAGCTGCCGCCAGCTCTGTTTAAGATGTAAACGAGCGAGTCCATTGCGGCGTAACGCTTCATCAACGTGAGGGTGGCGTTTCGGCAAGCGGCTTTTTGCCTCGCTAAGTGCCTGTGGAAATGCCTGTTTAATATGTTGCAGTAGGTTGCTGAAATGGACTTTGGCTTGATTGATAGCGTCAATCGCCCTTATCAGTTCATCATTAGCGGCGACCACGGCAATATAGTTGCGCGTCTCACGACCATCTTGATCCTGCTCATGCCACATGTCGAAGAGGGCTTTACGCAGCCAGTCACGAGGCGGTGTCGCTTGATTAAAGACCCATGTAGCCGGTAGCTGCTGCTCGTATAGCGAGACGGCTGCCTCAATGGTTTCCAGTAGATGATCAAACTGCTGCTCCAATTGAAGCAGCACATGATAGGCCGAAGGCGATGAGGGGGGAGCGTTTGTTTCGGCCATGGGGAGTATAAGGGCTCGCTAGGTCAGTTATAGGGTTTTTCAGGTGAGTGGCGCATCCTTGTCGGCTTGCGCTAGGAGCGTTTCTATATCGGCCTCGTCCATGGCGGACTCCCCCGATATGCGGTGCGACTCATCGGCCCAGGCGCCTAAATCCAGTAGTTGGCAGCGTTTGCTGCAGAAAGGGCGATAAGTGCTCTCTGGCAGCCAGGGCACGCGCTTAGCGCACTGCGGGCAATTAACTTCTAGCGGGGAATCGTTTGCAGGGCGAGCCATAAAAAACTCCAATTGCGATAACAGGCGCGATATCTCAGTAGTTAAGCTGCCGACGGTAGCGTTCGTCAAGCCGTGCCACTTGCTCTATCAGGCTGGCGTGGTCACCGCTGTTATCTATCACGTCGTCTGCTTTTGCTAACCGTTGTTCGCGGGAAAGTTGGGCGGCGAGGATAGCATGCACTTGGCTTTCACTCACCCCATCACGCTGTTGGGTTCTCGATAGTTGCAGCGCTTGGGGCACATCGACAACCACCGCACGTTTCACGAGCGCATCTTGACCCGTTTCAAACAGCAAGGGTGACACAAGCAGCACGTAGGGCGCGCCCTGGTTTTTGAGTGTCTCTAAATGCTGTACTAACCGTTCCCTTATTTTGGGGTGTGTGACGGATTCTAGCCACCGGCGTTGTTCTGGATCGTTAAACACAATCTCGCGTAGGGCGGCGCGGTTAAGCGTGCCATCCTGGTGCATGACCTGATCACCGAAACGATTATGAATGGCTATCAATGCCGGCTCCCCCGGTAAAACTATTTCCCTGGCAACATCGTCGGCATCGACCCAGGCGGCGCCGAGTGTTTCAAAAGCGCGAGCAACGGTCGATTTACCTGACCCGATGCCCCCCGTTAATCCGATAATCATCTACTGCCTCATTCTAGCTAAATTTTATATAACCAAATGTCACATGGCCCATTGTTACTTGGTTAAGTTTTACATGAGCAGGTTGAGATACATTGCCATTATTTCGTCACCGACTAACAGTGCCACCCAGCCGGCGAGAGCGAGAAAAGGGCCAAACGGTAGCGGTGTGCCGCGGAGGCGAGGCGAGCAGGCCTGGGCAGCTAGTCCAACAACGGCCCCAAGCCCTGCAGAAAGGATCAAGATTAGCGGTAAAAAACTCCATCCTAACCAGGCGCCCAGCGCCGCTAGCAGCTTAAAGTCGCCATAGCCCATTCCCTCTTTGCCGGTGGCCAATTTAAATAGCCAATAAAAACTCCACAGTGACAGATAGCCTACCATGGCGCCGATAACGGCACTCGGCAGCATGAGTGGCTGGAAAAGAAGCTGAAACAGTAACCCCGCCCAAAGTAAGGGTAGGGTAATCACGTCGGGCAGTAGCTGGGTGCGAAAGTCGATCACGGCGAGCACTAACAGCATTAGGCAGGCGCCGTAAACGAAGATCGACTCTGCAGTAAGGCCTTGGAGCGCTAGCACTGCTATGGCCAACAAGCCCCCGGCTATTTCCACCAGTGGGTACTGAATGCTGATAGGCGTTTGGCACTCGGCACAGCGCCCACGACGTTTTATCCACCCAATTAACGGTAGGTTGTCGTGCCACGCAATAGGGGCTTCACAGCGTGGGCACATGGAAGCGGGGGTGGCCAGGTTAAAGCGCTGCGAGTGTTCGGTGCCAAGCTCAAGTGCTTCCCGGGCTTCATTGCGCCAGCCCCGCATCAGCATCACCGGCAGCCGAGTAATCACCACATTCAAAAAGCTGCCTAGACATAGCCCAATCAATAACACAATTAACCACAGGATGGTGGGAGGGTAGTGCATATCGCTCCTTGAGTTTGTTTAGAGGGCAGAGCCCAAGTCGAAGATGGGCAAGTACATAGAGACCACCACGCCGCCGACCAGCACACCCAGTACCACGATAATAATCGGTTCCATCAGCGAAGTGAGGGCGTCGACCTTATTATCGACTTCCTCTTCATAGTAATCAGCCACGCGATTGAGCATGGCATCAAGCGACCCTGCCTCTTCACCAATGCTGACCATTTGAATCGCTAAAGGGGGGAAGCGGTTGGTCATACGCATGGCGAAGTGTAGCTGTTGCCCGGTGGCTACGTCTTGGCGCGTTTGTGCCACCGCGCGCTCGTACACTTTATTGCCTGTGGCACCGGCGGCGGTGTCTAAGCCTTCAACAAGTGGTACACCAGAGGCAAAGGTGGTCGCTAATGTACGCGAAAAACGGGCAATGGCGGATTTATGCATAATATCGCCAATGACCGGCAAGCGAAGCAGCAGTGCATGCATACGGTAAGCAACGCTTGGCGAGCGTTGAATGCTTATTTTAAGCAAAAGCACGGCAGCCATCACTGCGCCGAGCGCGGCTAGCCAATAACGCTGGGCAAGCTCGGATAAGTTCACGGTCAGTTGGGTCAGTGCAGGGAGTTCAGCGCCAAAGCTTTGGAACATGCTTTCAAATTCAGGCACCACTCTAATCAACAGCAATAGGGTCACTGCAATGCCTATCGTCATAACGGCGGTGGGGTACCAAAGGGCCTTCTTAACCCGCGCTTTCAGCGACTCAACCTTCTCTTTATAGGTCGCAATACGATCGAGCATTTGATCCAGCGCACCGGACTGCTCACCAGCATTGACAATCTTAACAAACAGTCGATCAAAGTGTTTGGGGTGACGGTTCAATGCGTCTGAGAAGCTGGCACCCGACGATATATCGCTCATCATATGCTGAACAAGGGCAACCATAGCCGGTTTTTTGAGGCTCTCTGCTACTACTTGAAGTGCTTGCAGCAACGGTATGCCAGCACGAGTCATGGTGGCCATTTGACGCACAAAGACCATGACATCGTAGGGTTTAATGCGGCCACTGCCGCCGAGGTTGCCTTTTTTACTAATCCGGCGGATAACGATATGTTGCTTGGTGAGTTCAGCGGCTACTTCGGCTTTACTGCGGCCAATCATCTCACCGCTAAGCGGTCTATCCTGGGGGCCTTTACCACTCCATTTCCAGCGCGATAGCCTGATGGCGGGCGTTTGGCGTCGACGTGCCGTTTTAGCCATGCCTTACTCCTTGCTCACACGGTTAACCTCTTCCAGGCTGGTAATACCCTGCATGACTTTCAGCAACCCACTACGGTGCAGACTCGGGTAGCCCTCCTGGCGCCTCTGCTGGTCGATATCTAATGCGTTGGCATCACGCATAATTAGCTGACGCATCGCTTCACTAATCGGTACTACCTCATAAATGCCAATTCGCCCTTTATAGCCGTGGGTACAGTGCTTGCAACCTACCGGTTTGTAGATAGTCGCTTTTTGGATCTCTGCGCTGCTAAAGCCTTCTTTACGCAGCGCTTCATGGGGAATGTTAATGGGCTCTTTGCAGTGTTGACACAGTTTGCGAGCCAGTCGCTGGGCAATAATCAAACTAACGGCGCTGGCGATGTTAAAAGAAGAGACGCCCATATTCGCCAGTCGAGTCAGCGTTTCAGCTGCCGAGTTGGTATGCACCGTGGAGAGCACCAAGTGCCCTGTCTGGGCTGCTTTAACGGCAATTTCGGCGGTTTCAAGGTCGCGAATTTCGCCTACCATCACCACATCCGGGTCTTGCCGTAAAAATGCCCTTAGTGCACTGACAAAATCGAGTCCGATCTTAGGTAATACGTTCACTTGATTGATACCGGCGACTTTGATCTCAACCGGGTCTTCAGCGGTACAAATATTACGCTCAACTTTATTAAGAATATTAATGCCGGTATATAACGAAACGGTCTTGCCGCTTCCGGTAGGGCCAGTGACCAGAATCATGCCTTGGGGTTGTTTTAACGCATGCTCATAATGGCTCCGTTGTTCGTCGGTAAAGCCTAATTGCTCAATACCCAGTTGCGCCGCGGTCGGATCTAATATCCGCAGCACTAACTTCTCGCCATAAACGGTTGGCAATGAGTTGACCCGGAAATCGAGAGAGCGGGTGCGCGATAGCTTTAACTTTATCGAGCCATCCTGGGGTAAGCGGCGTTCCGAGATATCCAGTCGAGCCATGATTTTTAGGCGGGCCGCGATACGATTGCGCATGGCAAAGGGTGGTCGCGCCACTTCTATGAGCATTCCATCAATACGAAAGCGTATCCGGTAGAGGGTTTCGTAAGGCTCAAAATGAATATCAGAGGCGCCCCGGCGGATCGCGTCTAACAATATCTTGTTGACGAACTTAACAATGGGGGCGTCGTCACTACTCTGAGAAGACTCTTCCAGAGGAAGTTCGTCACCCTCGTTATTCTGCACAATGCTCAGTGAACTCACCGCATCATCTAACTCATCAAGCATGCCACGCCCGTTTTGAGCAAGGTAGCTATTGAGCGCGACCATGATTTGATCGACGGGAGCTAGGATGCCTTCCACGCTCAGGCCGGTCGCAAACTGCAACTCATCCAGTTGCGTCAGCGTGGCGGGGTAGGGAACTGCAACCGTTAGACGATGGCCGTGGTGGGCTAATGGCAGAACGTTAAGGCTCTGCAGCACTTTGATAGGGTAGTCAGCAGCAGAAGGCAGCGCGGAAAGTCGAACTGCTTCCAGATCTATGACTGGCAGCCCATACTCCCAGCCCGCTGCCAGTGTGGCTTTGTTAGCATCGACCAGGCCGCTTTCGATCACATGCTGAAGAAGCGATATCTCCAGATCCAACGCGGTGGTTTCCGCTGTGGCGGCCTGGGCCTCGGTCAGCAGGCCGTGCTTAACCAAGCGCTGGGCAAAGCCGTGCAGGCCGCCACGTGCAGCGGCGTGGCTTAACGTCGACTCAAAAGGGGGCTGGCTCATTCAGAAACCTGCTTTACATCGTTTTAAGCGTATTACTTGTATCATAAATTAGTGTTTACAGGCATTAAATGGCTGATAATCTCAAGCCGCTAAAGTGGTAGTCGCCTGGGCCGATAACGCCTATAGAGAGTGTTGTAAAAACAGATCACGTAAGCTAGTGTAATTTTAATATTTGCTAATTCTTTTTAAGAAATTACTGTCCTTACAAAGGCTTGCCCTTCCCCCGCAGGAGATGCCTTTATGCAGAGTGCTGCCCACACAATGACACAGAACACCAAACAAGTCGGTTTCACTCTGATTGAGCTGCTGATCGTTATCGCTATTATTGGCGTTCTGTCGGCGGTGGCGATACCCCAGTACCAGTCCTATATTCAGCGAGCTGAAGCCACATCCGCATATTCAACGCTGAAATCTTTACAAACCGGATTTGATGCCGCGGTGGCTTCTGGGGTTAATCCTGTAACTGAGTTTGAAGCAGGGGATGAAAATGGTGCGTTCGTAGACTATATAGGTTTTAATGAAGATGATTTGACAGGTGGAAATACCCTCACTTATTCAGGTTTAAACACCTACGCTCCGACAATTACCTTCAATTTTGGATCAATAGGAACAGCTGCATCTGGTGGAAACAGTGCATCAAACACAATGTCAGTCACCCGAGAGGCCGGTAGCGGTAGGTGGATCTGTAAGGCAACTATTTCTGACAATATCGTGCCACGCGGTTGCCAAGATTAAATCGGTGAAAAATTAAGTCTTCAAGTTTATTTTTGCTTTTCAGCCGCTCTTTGGCGCGGCTGTTCTGTTTCCACACTTCCTCCGCATTTGTTCTCTACACTAGTAAGCTCTGACCTTAAGCGAGGAGCTTACAGTGAAGCCCATCAAACTGATTGCCATAAGCGCGTTTGTCGCATTGCTGCTCAATAACGCAGCCTTCGCCCAGCCTGCCCATGCGCCGGCCCACGGTGCCCGTGATAAGGATCATCACCAGCAGCATGAATCTAACCGACATAGTCACTCGCGCGATGAGCGGGTCGATTTACCGCGCATCAACGAACGTGAAATACGTCAGTTACTGCGCCGGCATGACGCACCACGAGCCGAATCGTTACCCCCAGGTATTCAGCGCAACCTTGAGCGTGGTAAACCGTTACCCCCCGGTATCGCCAAGCGATTTGATGGCCATCTAGCGTCCCAGTTGCCGCGCTACCCAGGCTATGAGTGGGAGCGTGTCGGTGCCGATGTGGTGTTAATCGAAGCGGCCACACGCATCGTTGTGGATGTTTTAGTAGACGTGTTGCGCTAACCACTACCGTTGGGAGTCGGTTTGACTCGAAAATTACATCGCAGCGGCTTATGGTAGAGACTCATAGCATTATCGCGTTCTCAAGGGAGATTCAATGAGCGACCATACACTAGCCGCGCGTCTTGAAATTACTATCGCTATTGCTGAAGAAGCGGGGCAGATGATCATAAAGGCGCGGGAGCAGCAGGACTTTGCCCAGCGTTTAAAAAAGGATAATGAGCTTGTCACCGATGTGGATGTGGCCGTGGACAAGCTGATTAGTCAGCGCCTGGAGGAGCACTTCCCCGGAGAAGCGCGGCTGAGTGAAGAGCTTGCCCCCGAGAGCGCTTTGCATGCAACGGCGCCAAAGCTATGGGTGGTAGATCCCATTGATGGTACGGTTAATTTTGCCCAAGGGCTTCGCCACGTAGCGGTTTCCATCGGTTGGATGGAAGAGGGCGTCGCCAAAGTGGGTGTTGTGCATGCGCCGTTTTTAGGCGAGACCTTTAGTGCTGCCGAAGGCGCCGGGGCTTTTTGCAACGGCGAGCCCATACAGCCCAGCAGTGCAGATTCACTGGCGCACACCTTGGTAGGAACAGGGTTCCCATATCGTAAAGAGGAGCGTAAGCAACTTTTGAAGCGGTTAGAAGCTGTGTTGTTTGAGTGCCAGGACGTTCGTCGTAATGGCGCAGCAGCGCTCGATTTGTGCGATGTCGCCTGCGGTCGCCTGGATGCGTACTATGAAAGTGTCTCGCCCTGGGACTTTGTGGCAGGCTGGGTTATTGCCCGGGAAGCCGGCGCCCGCGTTGGGCACCTATACCCAGTGCCCCCAGCGGTACCAGAAGATATTTACCCGGATCATTTGATCGTAACGGCCCCCGGTGTATATGACGCCATGGCCTATCTGTTGCTTGAAGCGGATCAACGCAAGCCATAAAGGGCGATGAGCGTTATGGCGGTGTGTGACAAATACTTGAAAAGAAAGCGCTATAAGGGCTTTTCATTTATGCAAGAAACAGCTAGTATACGCACCGTCTTGAGGCAAAGATGTAGCGGCCAATAAAGACAGCGGAGCGTGGCGCAGCTTGGTAGCGCGTTGCAATGGGGTTGCAAAGGTCGCAGGTTCGAATCCTGTCGCTCCGACCAAGTTCTATTAAAAACCGCCGCTTATGGATAAAACCTAGCGGCGGTTTTGTTTGGGTGTCATTTTGGGAATATAAATATATCTTTGCAGGTTTAAAGATGACTCCCTTATTTTTACAGAGGAAGTAGACTCAGCCTCCGCGGCTAGTTTCTGTTGAGTGAGACCCTCCAAGTTCCGCAGTAAGCCAATCATTATTGTAGTGCCAGAGCCCGCTTCAGCATTTTTTTCGCTGGCTTCCTTTAGGTGTGTGCTTTCAACTGCTCCTCAGCGTACATCTTCTTGAGCCGCCGGGTTTTCACCCTCCAGTTCATTCCACCGTTCCGCCTTGAAGCATCCGTCCTCAACGTTAGCTCGCCACTTTTAGACGGTCGGGCTGCTCAGGCCATATTCGCGGCATAGATATGGAACAGGTGGCTGCCTTGGGCCTGCTTAAGGACGGCAGTATTTAACTGTCATAAAAACGTGATTTTCATGCAGAATCTCCCTGCATTTTGCTTTGGAAGAGTTCTACTTCTGAGCACCCTCATTTTTCGGAGGATGGCCAGGACAGTTAATTTTACCGTTCATCTTTCAGTTGAAAGTGTAATCATTGAGCTACATCATGGATAACAGCTAGCTATATAGTTTTATGCAGCGCATGATTAGTGGCATATGTAAATCCCTTCCTGGGGAGCAGATAAAGTGTTGCATCCGGCTTCATAACTGCGAACTATGGAGCTACATATGACCACTTTAATTTTAACACCCAATCTCTTATTGATCCGAAAGTTGGAGAGCGTCTTCATTCTCAAAGATGAAGAAAAGAAAGCGATCAATGACCTGCCAATCAGCACGTTATCTCTAACAGCAGATCAGGACATTGTGAGGGTAGGGGATCAGCCCTCTCGGTGCTTTTTGATCGTTGAGGGGTTTACTTGTGCTTACAAGCTGACTGGTGATGGCAAGCGGCAGATATTGGCTCTTTATGTACCTGGCGATATCCCTGATCTACAAAGCTTACACCTGACATCTCTCGATATTTCTCTTGCCTCAATCAGCCCCTGCAGGCTCGGCTTCATTAAGCATGAAGATATGCACCGTCTCTGTAAAACTTACCCTCGACTGGCTAGTGCTTTTTGGCGGGAGACCTTGGTGCAAGCCTCAATCACCCGCGAGTGGCTTTTGAATATCGGGCAGCGCGATTCCTACACAAGGATTGCCCATCTTTTCTGTGAGCTCTTGTTACGCCTGAAGGTGGTTGGGTTGGCTGATAACCAAAAATTCAAAATGCCAATTACACAGGTGGAGCTGGCAGATGCTACAGGTATTACTGTCGTTCATATGAACCGCACTCTCCAGGCGCTTCGCACAGATGGCTTAGTTATTAATTCAAAAACACATATCAGCGTGCCAGATTGGCAGAAACTAATAGAAGCAGGAGAGTTCGACCCTTTTTATCTTCATCTTTTGAAAGAACCTGCGTCCTAACGATTGCCAGTTATTCCCAACATGACATATAGCGTGGCTTCCGGTGCTCGCAACGGAGCTCACAGGTGTTGATCTTTCTCTCCATCCCTGGACTGACTATGCTTTGCCGAGCTTAAAGGCTAGGGCTGGAAGCACAACCTGTGAAGCTAGCTGCGAGCAGCATGCTACACCATTCGAAATTGTCCTTATAATGTAATGAAAATATGTATTTAACATTATGTTATTTAAAGAGCGGATTAACTGGATGGTGCGAAGGGGAGTATTAGAGATAGAGTATTAAAACCTCGATATGGCTATGACCAGGGGGGCTTTTTGTTGCTCGGATAATTTTACTGCTATGTTAATACCGATATGGTTGAACTCGGAGAAGCCATGCACGCGCTGGCTAAGGTATATAAACGATGTCGTATGAAATCATGTCAAAGCGTATATATGCGCCGATAGAGGATCACGACGGCACGCGCGTGCTGGTTGATCGGGTACGTCCTAGCGGGCTGTTTCCCAATTTATTGGCACTGAATGAGTGGTATCCAGAGATAGCGCCTGCCACTCAATTATGCCGTCAGTATCGACAGCAAAAAATCAGTAAATCACTCTTTCTTGAGCGCTACAGGCGTGAGCTGAAGGCATGTCCTGACAAGCTACTGCCTTTAATGAGATTCGCACGAGCGGGGCGAGTTACCCTACTAACCGCCGCTCGTGAAATTGAAGATTCCCACCTTCCAGTAATCAAAGAGCTGGCGCTATCAGCGCTCGAAGAGGAAGACGCGAGTGATCGTGAATTTTGCTCATCTCCCTGCCTAGCACACACATTACCCACTTCTCAGCGTTAGACCGTTTGCTTCACGCGTCATTATTGGGCTTGACGATGACTGGATTGATGCCCCTGTAGGCCAGTGCGCCTCATGTTAATGGCTTAATAAGCCCAGATAACCGCAAACAATATACCCCACCCCAGAGCACTGGCAGCCATAATCGTGTAAGTGGCTGAGATCGTAGCAACATCAAATTCTTGATGCGTACAGAGGGCTTGTAAGCCGTGGTAAATCAAGCTGCAAGAGATGCCCAGCCCGCTAAGTATAACCACTACGTTGAAAAGTAAGCTGGGTACCAATAGTGCCAATGAAGCGACGAATAACGGTAGTGGTACAAGTGTGGCAAGTAAATAGGCATCTTGATAGCTGATAGATAGCTCTTCAGTTCCATTGACTACAGCGTAGATTACCCAGCCGATAACGAAAAAACTCAATATCTCTGCCAGGAAAATAATTGTCGTGATAAAACGCCACTCTCGGTCAGCAAAGCCCGCCATAAATGCATCGCCGTAATGGGTGCCCGCATAATAGAGCATTACTGGTGGCAAGAGCGACATGGGTAACACCACCAGCCACGCTAGTAAAGGAATGGAGGGGGAAGATGCCTGTAACTCTTTCCAGCCTTCACGATGGGTGAATGGTAATTTGAGAAAAGTGAGTGCTCTCATTGCAGATCCCTCCTGGGGGGATAATCTCAATGGCTGGTTGTATCATAGTATGATATTGTATTTTTTAAAGGCGCTATAAATTGGCCAATAAGTGATAGTTAAGTATGTGGTTAAGAGAAACGGAAAAATGAGTAACCCCCAGACACTTGATAAAAGCGACTTTGAGCGGCTGTCGCAATTTCGCTACCGGTTGCGTTGTTTTCTGCGCCATAGTGAAGATATCTGTCGCCGCTATGGGCTGACGCCCTTGCAGTATCAACTATTGCTACATCTTCGTGGTTTCCAGGGAAGAGACTGGGCGACGGTGGGGGAGCTTGCTGAGCGGCTTCAATCAAAACATCATGGGGTGGTGGCGCTAGTTGACCGCTGTGAGCAGCTATCATTGGTTGTGCGGCGGCAAGGGCGTGAGGATCGCCGCCAAATAGAAGTGCATTTATTGGAAGAGGGCGTGAATCGAGTATCGCAAATCGCTGAAGCTCATCAACCTGAATTGCGTCATTTGCAGGAAGAGACGCCATTTCCTGGTTGGAATAAGTCCACTTAATGCAGAGCTTAAGAAGTGGGATATGGCCAATATACATCGAAAGTCCTCATTAATAATGCTTGGTACGATTGGTGTTTAGCTCTTAAGTGCGGTGTGTGGCATTTAGTTGCTCTACTTCTATACTGTGAACTCCAATTTATCGTTAAGGTATTGCACTATGACAAAGCATGATTTGCCTTCTGGAGCCGGAGACGTTGCGAACCAGTATCCTGAGATATGGGAGGCTTATGCCGCTTTGGGCAAAGCCTGTGCTGAAGCTGGGCCGCTTGATGAACGTAGCCGACGCTTGATAAAACTCTCGCTGGCCATAGGGGCACGCTCTGAAGGGGCCGTTCACTCCCATGTGCGTCGTGCCTTGGAGGAGGGCGTGAGTGCCGAGGAGCTTAAACAAGTCGCCATGTTAGCGATTCCTACTACCGGATTTCCGACTGCAGTGGCGGCCTTAACCTGGATTGAGGACATAACGGATCCTGTTTAAGAGCGCTCTGAGGGCGCTCTTTTTATTCTAGAGGCACTGTCCGGATCCAATCGACGCGAACAGTGCCGTGACGCTACAGATGTGCCGACCGTTCAGTGCTTTGCACTCTGTAGTGCCTGCTCTTCGATATCTCTATCGACCGAAGAAACATAGTACTCGTCGTCAAAAGCGCCCTCTGGCTCCTTGAGCCACACTAGGCAGATAACCCAACTGATGAAGGCGCCGGTCGCGATGATGTAGAAGAACTGCGACGGTGTGACAAACGTAAAGATGGTTAGGTAAACCACTGCGCCAACATTACCGTAGGCGCCGGCCATGCCCGAGATTTGCCCAGTGATGCGGCGCTTGATGGAGGGAATGATACCGAAGGTTGCTCCCTCAGCCCCTTGCACGAAAATCGAAGTGCCGATGGTCACCGCAATGGCCAGAATGAGCGGCCAACTCGAATTGAGCATGGCCATCAACAAGAACCCAACGCTAATGCCAAACATGTAGCATAGCATCACGAAACGACGGTTACCCATGCGGTCGGAAACCATGCCGCCCATGGGGCGCGCCACCAGATTGACGAAAGCGAACGATGCAGCAATCAGTCCGGCCGTCGCGGCATTCAGTCCCCAGGTCTGCTCAAAGAACATGGGCAGCATCGACACTACCGCCAGTTCCGCGCCGAAGTTGGCAAAATAGGTGCTGTTAAGCGCCGCCACGCTGTTGAACGAGTACTTATCATCCTCCGGTACCCCCTTACGCAGGATCGGTAGATTGACTCTCAGGATCTGGACAATTTGATAGATGACGATCGTGATAATGGCTAGATAAGCGATAACGGCACCCGTAACCGATAAATAACCCATATACTGAATACGCCAGACCAGGATGGCGAGCACGCCGACCAGCGGTATCGTCCAGATGATCAGCTTGATCATATCGCCCCAGGAGCTCACTTCCATGGCAGCGGATTTGCGTGGCTTACGGTGAGCCTGGGCATCCGGGCCATCGGTAATCGCGAACCAGTAGTAAACACCGTAAGCGGCCATAACAATAGCGCTCTGGGCGATTGCCCAGCGCCAGCCATCGGGGCCGCCGTACATGCTCAAGGCGATGGTCGGCAGCGACATGGCTGCTACGGCGGAGCCGAAGTTACCCCAGCCAGCGTAGAAGCCTTCGGCGAAGCCGATGTCCTTGGGCTTGAACCACAGCGCCGTCATGTGGATACCGACCACGAAGCTGGCGCCAATCGAGCTCAGTACCAGGCGCGCCACCAGCAGTTGCGTCATGCTGTTACCGAAAGCAAACGCCAGCGCCGGTAGCGACATAGTTACCATGAGCACCGAGAATACCCGTCGCGGGCCGAACCGATCCAATGCCATGCCGACGATGATGCGCGCGGGAATGGTCAAGGCGACGTTGCAGATGGCGAACAGCTTGAGATCATCCGTGGTCAGCCAGTCGACGCTCTTGAGCATGCTCGATGCGAGCGGCGCCATGTTGAACCACACGTAAAAGGTTATAAAGAAGGCAATCCAGGTCAGGTGCAGGGCCCGAATCTCAGGGCTGCGAAACTTGAATACAGCGGAAACTTTCATGGTCGTATCGTCCTGTGTCCCAAAGGTGGTTTGTACCAAAAGGAGGGGTAGGGGCTGCTCAAGGGCTGGGTAGGATCAACAAGGGACACTCGGCGCGCCGGGCCAGGAACGAGCTGACGCTGCCGAAAGTCATGTAGTCGAGTTCATCAACAAAATAAGTTAACGACTTGGCGATGATGCCGCCGTCCGGCTGATGGCTATGGCGGGCAATGACCAGTAGGTCTGGCGAGAGTTTGCGAGTGGCCTGCAGCAACATCTTGCGCGCATCCCCTTCGGCTAGCAGCTGCTCGGCTTGGAAGCCCTCGCCGATGGCGAATGCCACACCCTCTTGAAGGTGCCGTTTAACCTCATCGTGCTCCTGCTGAAAAAGCGCCTCGTTGTTATCGGTAGCGTCGAGTGGATTCTCCACCACGCCGACCAGTACCAGTAGAGGTTGGTTACAGCGGAACATAGTGACGACCTGAGCGAGAGCCAACTTGGCGTTTCGCGAACCGTCATAGGCAATCATGATTTTCATGGTGTCCTCCCGCAGTGGGGTAGGGGGTGAAGACCCGAAGCTTGGCTCCGGGCATAAAGAAGCAAGCCCTATTTAGGGATTCTTAACGTAGGCACCTTTGCGCAGGTAGAACCACCAGTTGATGACCAGACAGATGGCGTAGAAGACCGCAAAGCCGTACATGGCAAGTTCCGGTGTACCGGCCTGGATTTGCTCGCCCATTACCCGCGGTGCGATGAAGGCGCCATAGGCAGCGACGGCTGAGGTCCAGCCAAGTACCGGGCCTTTCTGCTGCTGGTCGAAAATAACCCCGATACTGCGGAAGGTAGAGCCGTTGCCGATACCACTGGCGGCGAATAACACGATGAATAGCAGCAGGAATAGCCAGAAGAATTGATTAGGATCGGTGGCGTTATAGGCCTGCATCATCACGTAGCCGGTGGCGATGGAGGCGACCACCATGATCGCAGAGATGATTTGGGTAACGATGGAGCCACCCACTTTGTCGGAGATCCATCCGCCCAACGGGCGGATTAGAGCACCTACGAAAGGGCCTATCCAGGCCCAGGTCAAGGCGCTAGGCGCCTCTGGATTGGCCACGCGAATCAGCGTGCCATCGGCAGTCGCTTCCATCATGTTGCCGAAGATGACGTTGATAGAGAGCGGCAGGGCTGCAGAGAAGCCGATAAAAGAGCCGAAGGTCAGAATGTAGAGGATGGTCATTGACCAAGTGTGCTTATTGGAAAATATTGCGAACTGCTTCTGGATATTGGGCTTGATGTCGCCGGGAATCAGGCGCAACAACACCAGGGTCAGAACGATGGTTAGCGGCAGGGCAATCCACATATTAAGCCAACCGAGCGCCAGCATACCGATAACCGCGGTCACCATGCCGACGCCGTAGAGGCCCAATATTTTGCTGAAAGCAGCAAGCGAAGAACCAGGGTTGGGCGTAATAGTGCGAAGATTGTTCATACCGAACCAACCGGCGAACGCTAATGGAACCAGGAATACAAGCCAGATAAAGCCAGCATTCTGGATCCAGGTATCGGTACCTGCTTCGATCCTGCCGATCAAAGTACCGCTAGCGCTTTGCAGTTCCATCGGCGACCCGGCTATAGCGCCGAAAATGCCGACGGTCATTACCAGCGGGATGACAATTTGCATGGTCGTGACGCCGAAATTACCCAGGCCTGCATTCATGCCCAGGGCGTAACCTTGCTGTTTGCTGGGATAAAAAGTGGAAATGTTGCTCATTGAACAAGCGAAGTTACCGCCACCGATACCGGAAAGTAGTGCCAATGCCTGGAATACCCAGAACGGCGTGCCTGGGTTCATCAAGGCGATACCAGTGCCGGCAGCGGGGATCATCAATAGCGCGGTGGTCAGGAAGATGGTGTTACGCCCGCCAGCGATGCGGATCATGAACGATGCTGGGATGCGCAGTGTGGCACCCGCTAGACCGGCAAGCGCCGTCAGTGAAAATAGCTGGTTAACCGTGAATGAAAAACCCAGGTTCTGCATCTGGGTGGTAATCATTCCCCACATCATCCAGACGGCGAATCCCATCAGCAGACTGGGAATGGATATCCATAGATTGCGGTTGGCAATGTGTTTGCCTTCCTGCTCCCAGAATTGGGCGTCTTCGACATCCCACTTCTCAATGTCGGCGTTTCTCTTACTCATGGCGATTTCCCCTTGGCATCAAACCTATCTGCATCTAGCAGTTAGAAAGCAAGATACGCTTGAGGAAGAAGTTGGGGAATAGGTGGAAATAGCATGAAAAACAGCGACATACCTCTTGAGAGGTAGTCGCTGAAAAGCCTGGATTCATTGATTTTAAAGAGAAAAAATCGGCAGGGGGTAAAGGCGGGTCAGAGCAAAAGTATTCTGGGAGTCTTTAGAGGTAACCACACAGAATCGACTAGTGATCGATACCTTCCTGGACTGCCCAGACGGCGGCTTCGACACGGGAGCGTAAGTTGAGCTTTTTGAGCAGGTGCTTGACGTGAACCTTGACCGTGCCTTCGGTAATATCCAGCTTGCGTGCGATGAGCTTGTTGGAGAGCCCGCCAGCAAGCTGTTGCAGAATTTCACGTTCACGTTGGGTTAGGCTATGAATATCGGGAGTAGTGGGCGCATTACGTTGATTGCGCAGGGCTTCAGCGAGTAGGGCGGTCAGGCTTTCGCTGATCACCATGCGTCCCAAAGCAGCCTGACGCAGTTGGCGCACCATGTCTTCGGGCTCCATATCTTTTAACAGGTAACCGTCAGCACCGGTACGCAGTGCCGCGACAACGTCATCCTCATGGTCGGAAACAGTGAACATCACCACACGGCCGCTATAGTTAGCTTCCCGAAGGCGCCGTAAAGCTTCTAACCCATTGACACCCGGCATGTTTAAATCAAGTAACACCAAATCAGGCTCGAGCTTGAGTGCCAGAGCAATGCCCTCTTCGGGATCGCCCGTCTCGCCAACCAGTTCAAGGTCGTCTTCTAGCTCAAGCAGCTGAATCACACCACGCCGTAGTAGCGGATGGTCGTCGATAATCATCAGGCTGGCAGGTGTGTCTTTGGCAGTTGTCAGCGTCATTAAGAAGTCCCTGTACCTAAGTGAGAGTTGGGGGCAACCGAAGCGGGCTGCTGCTGAATTAAGCGAGCGGTCAACGGAGTAAAGTCTACCTCAACACTGGCTCCCCCGGCGGGCCGATTGGTGATACTCAGTTCCCCATTCAGAGTGTTGGCCCTGTCGCGTATGATCACCAAACCGTAGTGCATTGGCGGCGAGCTATCGTCTTCCAGGCCGATACCGTCATCCTCAATACGCACTAGCAGGCGGGCGTCGGCGAAGCGTACTGTGACCCTAGCCCAATGGGCCTGGGCGTGTTTGTGGGTATTGGCCAGTGCCTCACGAATGATCTGCAGCACGTGAATTTCTTCATTGGGGTTAAGTAGGTAAGGCGGCACATCGTAGTCAAGCTCGACCGTTGCCTCCATACGCTGACTGAATTCCTCGACGGTTTGGCTCAGGGCAAATTGCAGCCCGGGCCCATCAAGTTTGAGTCGGAAAGTGGTGAGTAGCTCACGCAGTTGACGATAGGCGCTGTTCAAACCGGTACGTAGCTCATCAAATACTGCAGACTGCGCCTCTCGGGTGGCCTCTTTTTGCTGCATGCGTTCGAGTCGAGCGACCTGCATCTTCAAGTAAGAGAGCGATTGCGCGAGAGAGTCGTGCAGTTCCCGCGCAATGATAGTTCGTTCGTTGATAAGCGTAACGTGTTGCTGCTCCTCGATACGCCGCTGCAGGTACACCGCCGTGGCGAGCTGGTCGGCTAACATGGTGAGCAGCCGACGGGTGCTATCGTTGAGGCGCTCCTGGGGATACCACACTTCCAGGGTACCTAGCAGCGTATCGCCTACGCTAATCGGTAGCAGTAAGCACTGTGACTGGTTGTTGGACACCATCTCCAAGGGGCGAGGATCGATCAGGCAGGCGTGACACTCTTGGTCACGGCAATACTCTGGTCGGGTACGCGAGTGGGTTTCTAATACCGGCATTTTCCGTTGATCGAAAGGATCGTTTAGAGAAAGCCGTATCGGCCCGATATCCAGCAGCTTTTCCAGTTCGCGTAACATGGGCGCTGCGCTAGAGCAGAGATCATTACCTCCCCCATACAGCGAGCGGCTGGCATCGTGCATTACCTGCAGCGCCTGATTGCTGCGCTCAAGTTCCTGCTTCTTGCGCGAGACTTTGTCTTCCAGTGCGGCGTAGCTTGTTGCCAGCTCGGCAGACATCCTGTTAAAGGTATGGCCCAACAGAGCCAACTCGTCGCTGCCGCGGAGTTCGGAGCGTGGCTTGAAGTTACGCTGTGCCGCCTCGCGGGCAAGAACCATCAGTTGACGCAAAGGGACTACCAGATTGAAGCGAACATCGTAGAGGGCGATCGAGACCACTATAGCGATCAGTACCAAAAAGAGCACTTGCATCAACCCCAGCAGCCGCACCTTGGCCTCCGTGCTCTCTTCCAAATAGGTCACCAGCACTTCAATGTCATTGACCATCGCCACGATCATCATTTCTAGCGTATCGAGGTCAAGCGCAGTGGCTGGGGACGGTGCCTCTAGTGCCGGACGAAGCGTGTGCTGCCAGTAGATCTGAAGCTTTTCCAGTTGACGGCGGCGCTCGTGACGATCATCAGTGGGAATCGTTTGTTGAAGCGTTGTGCCATACAAACGCTGATCGAAGCTCGAAATCAGTCCTTCGAGCTGTTCTGCGCTTGTCTCCTCTGGAGCATACTCCTGGCGTTGCAATGCCCCCATGATTTGATAGGCATTCATGCGTAGTGAGCCAGCGACATTAATCGCGGCAGCATCGCCACGGCTGCTGTTAGACATTGCCATGGTCAGGGTGATGCTGATGAGTGCCATCCCGCTAATGGCAAGTAAGGACGCAATGATGCGAGCAACCAGGGAGCGCTGAAGTAATTTCATGGCATTTCCGATAGCGCGGAAGAGGTAAGGGAGTGTGGCACTGTCTGCGTTTCGATACGAGGGCTATTCCTTTGGGGTTAGCCGACCTACCTCCGATGTTTTTTGACCTACGCCCAGTATTTACAGACAATTCTTACATGTCTTCGGATGTCTTTATACCCTCGCTGGGAAACGCCATGCCATCATCTGTGCCGCCTCCCACGTTGGAGACATCAAAACAGCCAGTAAATGGTTATCAGTTGCTGGTAGCCATGCTGCTAATGCCGCTGGCAAGCGCGTTAGCGGTGGCTAGCTGGACACTTTATGCCCTGCTCGCAAAACATCCTCTCTATGTGCTGGTACCGTTGAGTAGCGGTGTGCTGTTGGCTTGGCTGGCTTGGTTTATCGCCATGCGGGGAGACACCTGCCGCTTGATGCAATGGTTATTACTGGGGCTAGCGTTGGCGCTGGGCGGATTTGGGATGGCTAGCCAACCGTGGGAGTTTTTGTTGGTGGGGGCTGGGCTTGGACTGGGAGGGGCGGTGATTACGACGGGCATCGCCCACGCCAAAGGCTGGATGCCTGGCCGCTGGGTGAGTCTTTGTGTCGCCGTTTTTCTGGCTTTAGCGGCGGGGGTAGGGTTTTCCTTGCGGATGGCTCCTCTGGTAGTCCAAGCCTATGGTTGGCGCGCGGCGCCACTTAGCCTGTTGATACCTCTGTTTATGGTAATGCTGCTGCTGTGGCTTTTCGTAGAGTCACCCGAGTAATGCCACCTAGTAGTTTCACCTGTTCATTCTTACTTACTCTCTCCTTCTGATTTTAAACCACTAGCGATAAGGCCCATTTTATGACCATAGCGACGTTTGCCGATTTACTGCAGGAAGCGCGTAAACAACCTAAGCCCCAGCGCCTGCTGTTTGTGTTCGTTCGCGCAGAGCTGCCCGATTTCCCCGATGCTGACCAGCGTCGTCGCTTCGAACAGGGGGAAGGGGGTGTGTTGGTGCCGGTAGTATGCGTAGACAAGTCGACGGAGGAGTTGACCAGCATGGCGGCGTTGGTTGAGGAGTCACGCCGTACCGAGATCGAATGGGATCTAGTTTTCACAGCTGCCATGGACGACCCAAAAGATGACGCCGAGGTTGAACGGCAGCTCCAGCGTATGATGGAGTCGCTGCAAATGGGTAATATCACCGCCTATCTTGCCTTCGATCATCACGGCAATGCGGTTAACGTCGGCTAGGGACGGTTACCATGGAGCACTATTTCCTCATCAAGCACCTGCACATGACGGCCGCTGCGCTGAGCATCACGCTCTTCATAGTGCGCGCCTGGTGGTCGGTGCAGGAAAGCCCGCGACTCAACGCCCGTTGGGTCAAGGTATTGCCTCATCTTATTGATACGGCTCTGTTGGGGCTGGGGGTGACTTTGATGGTATTGCTTTCCGTATGGCCCTGGCAGCTTCCTTGGCTTGGCGCCAAGTTACTGGGGCTGCTGGCCTATATCGGTATTGGCACCATTGCGATTAAGCGGGGGCCAACGCCCAAAGCGCGTGCTATGGCCGCCGTCGTAGCGGTGGCTATCTTTGCCTATATGGTGGGGGCCGCGATACGTCACAGCCCGCTTTCCTGGTTGGCCTGAGAGGTGATTGCCTTTAGCGCTTACGCCATACGTTAGCGCAAGATGATGCATCATTGGGGAAATGATTATTTCAGCATTTTCAGGTATTGGCGCAGTACTTCGGCATTGTTTCGGCGTTCTTCCTTTGAGGCATACACCAGGGTGACTCGCTCGTTCTTTGCACGTTGCGCAAGGTCACGCAGGGACTCGCGATAGGACGTTAACTCTTTGAGATAGCGTCGGCGAAAGTCATTCCAGCCGAGTGATCCGTTATGGAATGCTTTGCGAAGCTCACTGCTGGGTGCGACCTCTTTACGCCACTCATTGATATTGGCTTCTTCCTTGGATACTCCGCGGGGCCAGATTCCGTCGACTAGGACACGATAACCATCCTTGTTGTGAGGTGCGTCGTAGGCACGCTTTAATGCAATATTCATCGTTACCTCGCAAGTCAATGAATGTCCTTTTAAGCCTAGCTAGTTAGTCGATCCTTCTCTACTTCAACCTTAGTAAGCCCAGACAATAGCCATCAGCAAGCCCCATGCCAGCAACCCTGCGGCCATAACGGTGTAAGTTGCGGACATCGTTGTTACGTCATTCGCTGAGCGTTTACACAGAGCCTGCAGCCCGTGGTAGACCAAACTGCAAGAGATGCCCAGTGCCACCAGTACTGCCACAGCATTGAACAACAGGCTGGGGATCAGCAGAGCGATCGCTGCTGACCAAAGTGGCAAAGGTGCTAGGGCTGCCAACAGATAAGCGTCGTGGTAGCTAATTGAGAGATCACGATCGCTATTGACCACCGCGTGAATTAGCCAGCCCATTACAAAGAAGGTGAGCAGCTCGGCCAGGAATAGAATGGTCGTGATGAAGCGCCACTGCCGATCGGCGAAGCCTGGAGCGAAGATATCCCCGTAGTGGGAACCCGCGTAATAGAGCATCACGGGAGGTAACAACGACATGGGCAGCACGATACACCAGGCCAGAGTGGCGATTGAAGGGTGGCGCTGTTGGAGTTCCTTCCATCCCGCCAGGTGGGTAAAAGGCAGTTGAATAATGCTTAGGGGGTTCATTGTCTAGCCTCGCGGTCAGTGGTGATCAGAATGGATTTTAAAATATCATGTCATGATATTAATATTCAGGATTAAGGCTTGCTTTCGCTTTGTCAAGAGTAAAAGTTAATTCTTTTTGTTTAAGAGAGAGCCACCTACATCAGCAGCAGTGGTATGTGCCGTCTAAAATCTTTTAAGCCATATCATCGAGTCCCTCTGGAACTGCTATGCACTGGCAACAATCGTACAGAACGCTCGGTCATGCTTAAGAAAACCAAGCCGTGCTTTTGCACTTTTAATTAGCAATGCTGAATGTGAATAGGATTTTCTCTTGCCAAAAATTGACCTGTGGCAATGTTGCAAGAGGAATTCTTCTGTTAATCTTAAAATGTAAATAATATGCATCTTAATAAATGCCTTTTGGCTTTCCAGCCGAGGGCCTGACAAGACTAGCAAGGGAGTATGGCTAATGGCTGATGGACTGACTAAATCAGCGGCCCGCAATATTTTCTACGGCGGTTCGTTGTTCTTCTTCCTGCTATTTGCCGCGCTAACGGCTCATAGCCATTGGTACATGGTCAATGTCTCCACCGACAGTGAAGGCCTGACTGAGTCGGTGAAGCATGGCAAAGAAGTGTGGGAAAAAAGTATGTGCATCAACTGCCATAGCATCATGGGGGAAGGCGCCTACTTTGCTCCTGAATTGGGAAACGTCTGGGAGCGTTATGGCGGCCACAAAAATCCTGAGGCCGCTCGAGCAGGTATTAATGCCTGGATCCGCGCCCAGCCATTGGGGATCGAAGGTCGCCGTCAGATGCCTTCCTATGACTTTAGCGAAGAAGAGATGAACTCGTTAATCGACTTCCTAGAGTGGACCGATAGCATCGACGACCAAGACTGGCCCCCACATCCTGCTGGCTAAAACCTCCAGACAGCGGATGAATAAAGGAGAACCGCACAATGAAATATGAAACCCAGAAGGTCGCCTTGCCTTTCTTTATGGTGGCCATGGCGCTATTTACGCTACAAATTCTCTTCGGGGTGCTGGCCGCCACTGTTTATGCCTGGCCCAACTTTATGGCCGAAGTAATGCCCTTCCATATCATGCGCGTTAGCCATACCAACCTGTTAATTGTGTGGTTGTTGATCGGCTTTATGGGGTGTACCTATTACTTGATGCCAGAAGAAGCGGAGCGGGAAATTCATAGCCCCAAGCTGGCGTATATCCAACTGGCGATCTTTGCTTTTGCCGGTGTCGCTGCTCTGGTTGGTTATCAGTTCGGGATCCATGAAGGGCGCGAGTTTCTTGAGCAACCGTTCTGGGTGAAAATACTCATTACCATCTCTTTTCTAATGTTTCTGTTCAATACCAGCATGACGCTGCTGAAAGGTCGCAAGACCGCTATTAATCTGGTGTTAATGCTGGGGCTTTGGCTAGCGGCGGTGTTCTGGTTATTCGCTTTCTACAACCCGACCAATCTAGCGGTAGATAAACTCTACTGGTGGTGGGTGGTGCACCTCTGGGTGGAAGGTGTATGGGAATTGATCATGGCTTCCCTGCTGGGGTATCTGCTGATCAAAATGACCGGCGTGGATCGCGAAGTGATCGAGAAGTGGCTCTATATCATTGTTGGGTTGGCACTGTTCTCCGGCCTGCTGGGCACCGGGCACCACTACTACTGGATTGGCGCACCTGGCTACTGGCAGCCCATCGGCAGCATCTTCTCGACGCTTGAGGTGGCGCCTTTCTTCGCCATGGTGGTCTTCGCCTTTACCATGTTCTGGAAGGGCAGTCGTAACCATCCTAATAAAGCGGCCATGCTATGGGCCTTAGGCTGCCCAACCATTGCCTTTTTCGGCGCGGGTGTGTGGGGCTTTATGCATACCCTTTCGTTCGTGAATTACTACAGCCATGGTACTCAGGTAACCGCCGCTCATGGCCATCTAGCTTTCTATGGTGCCTATGTGATGCTGATTCTTGGCGTTATTACCTACGCCATGCCGCAGATCCGCCGCGTCCAGCCGTACAACCAGGTACTGAATATGTGGGGCTTTTGGATCGTTACCAGTGCCATGTGCTTTATGACCTTTACCCTGACCTTCGCCGGGGTCGTGCAGACTCACTTGCAGCGCGTCTTGGGTATGAATTACATGGAAGTACAGGATCAATTAGGCCTGTTCTATCTTATGCGTCTGGGCGCTGGCGTGGCCGTGGCCGTGGGGTCGATCATGTTGCTTTACTCCTTCTTCGGGCCCGCGCGTGAGCAGGTGCCCGCCGGCGGCACACAAATTACCGCTGGGGCAGGCTCGGCCTGAACTTAACGGCCCTGCGGGGCCGTTTTTACTTTCTTTATTTATTTTCCGGCAATGGAGTGTCCCCATGCCTCTCTCTTCTGGCGCTAATCGTTTCGATGAGCGTGATATACCTTTTTACCAAAGTGTCGGCAATGAATGCAGTATGTTCGAGCATGCCTTTCATCAACGCTTGCCGCTGCTACTGAAAGGCCCCACCGGGTGCGGTAAGACGCGCTTTGTTAGCCATATGGCCGCCAAGTTAGGGCGTCCACTGTTCACTATTTCATGCCATGACGATCTGACTTCAGCCGACCTTACCGGCCGCTATCTGTTGCAGGGAGGCGAGACCCGCTGGGTCGATGGCCCGCTTACTCGAGCAGTGCGCGAAGGGGGGATCTGCTATCTCGATGAGGTGGTGGAGGCGCGTAAAGATGTCACCGTGGTGCTTCACCCGCTCACCGATGACCGCCGACTACTGCCGTTGGAACGTACCGGGGAACTGCTCGAAGCGCCGGATGACTTCATGCTGGTAGTGTCTTATAACCCTGGCTATCAGCATATTCTCAAATCGCTTAAACCGAGTACCCGCCAGCGCTTCCTGGCCATGTCATTTGATTTTCCACCACCCAAAGTCGAGCGCGATATTGTCGCGCGGGAGAGTGGATTGCCCGGTGAGCAGTGCGCCGCGCTGGTCAATCTTGCCGCCAGCCTGCGGGCTATGAAGGGGCAGGATTTAGAAGAGGGTGTTTCTACTCGCCTGTTGGTTTACTGCGCTACCCTGATTGCCGCCGGGGTGCCCATTTTGGAAGCTGCCCGGGCTACCTTAGTGGAGCCGCTAAGTGATGACGCAGATGTTCAGGAAGGTCTGATGGAAGCCATTCAAGCAACCTTTGGGTGAGGGCACGGCATGCTTGATTTTCTTGAAGTCGAAGAGTTTGTAGGCCGCCATTGGCACCGTTGGGCTTCCAGTGCGGCAAGCTACCCAGACCATCCCGAAGCCGCAGTGCGCCTTGAAACGCTGCGGCCCATGCTTGGCGTCTTTTTCCGTGCCGGAGGCGGCGAGGCGGGTATTGATGTTGCTGCTATTGCGGGGCGTAGTTCGTCGCATCGCTTATCCTTACGTCAAAGGCTTGGGCTTGATGAGGAGGTGCTCGATCAAGCACGCCGTGACGAAGAAAGCCTGTTGTTACCGCCACGCATTGCCTTGTTCGCCGAGGCTTCCTTGAACCGGGATCTCTACCTTTGGCTGGTAGCGTACCTGGCGGAGACCCGGTATGTGCACGTCGTCGACGATCCGCTACAGCAAGACCTTCTCCAGCTGCGTGAAGTAAACCGGGCGACTCGGGCTGTGTTGGCCCACTTCCCTGGGCTCGCTCAGCGTCACACCAGGTTATGTCAGGCATTGCTGGCCATTCGCCCCCAGCGCAAGCGCTTGCCGCCGATGGAAGCAGCGCTTGAATCCGTTCTCTGCATTCAGCTTGGAGAAACGCCGCCCGAGGGCGGCTGGGCCGACGTGATGAATATCGCCATCCTCGATGAGTCCCTGCCTTTGGACAACTTCCATGCGCCGCGTGGATACCGGCCGCCACTTCCGGTGCCGCTATGGGGGCAAGCCGTTGCCCTGGGTACCCATAAGCAGGCACGAACCGAGCAGGAAGATGATGAGGCTCCGGTCGCAGGGAAGAATTCGCCACAAGATGATCATGGTAAACGTAAGGCTGACCGGCGCGAGCAGGATCAGGCCGACCGCGATGACTCTTTAATGCTCAATGCATCCGAAAAGATGCTTTCCTGGGCCGAAATGGTCAATCTCAATCGTCATGTAGAGGATGAAGACGATGATAAGGCCAAACAGGCGGCCGACCAGATTGATGAAATTGTGCTCAGTGCTAACCGTAAGAAGGCGGCTTCCAAGTTAAAGCTTGATCTTGATCTAGCGCCCGGTGAGGTGAGTGGGGGAAGTCTGCGTGGGCGCCATACCTATCCGGAATGGAATCATCGTAAGCAAATCTATATGCCTGACCACTGTGTGGTACTCAGCGATGTGCAGAGCGAGGAGGGGGAGAACTGGCAGCCGGATGAAACGACAAAACGGCGCATTCGCCGAGTCCGACGCGAGTTTGAAGCACTTAGGCCGCGTCGTGAGACGCTACGTGGCCAGCTGGATGGCAGCGAGCTGGATATGGACGCCGTCATCCGCTCCCGCTGTGATCTGGCGGCGACCGGTGAAGCCAGCGACCGTCTCTATCAAGCTAGCCGTACCCAGGCGAGGGATTTGGCGGTTTCGATCCTGGTCGATGTATCCCTTTCCACTGAGGCCTGGCTGGAAGACCGGCGGGTGCTGGATGTGGCTAAAGAGGCGCTGCTGGTATTGGGGCACGGCCTTGCAGGGTGCGGTGATGACTATGCCATTCACAGCTTTACCTCTCACCGCCGTCACCGCGTTTGGGTCAATACGCTGAAAAGTTTCGATGAGCCAATGGGCGAGCGGGTGTCACGGCGGATCGCAGCGCTCAAACCAGGCCACTACACGCGTATGGGGCCTGCCATTCGGCACCTTTCCCAAGCGCTTGCCAAGCGGCCCAACCGGCACCGGTTGCTCTTGCTATTGACCGACGGAAAGCCCAACGACACTGACTATTATGAAGGACGTTATGGTATTGAGGACACGCGTAAAGCGGTGCTTGAAGCGCGACGGGAAGACGTGCGCGTGTTCGGGGTAACGATTGACCGGGAGGCGGGGCGCTATATTCCTCATCTGTTCGGGCGAGGTGGATACGCCATTGTGCAGCGGCCGGAGCATCTCTCCCTGGCCCTGCCGAGTATCTACCGCCAGATTATTGCTTCCTAAGGAGGTTTCCCATGTCTCGTCATCGCTTTGTCGTGGCAATTAGCCTGTGGTTTTTGGTCGCGTTAGGCGTCATTGTGCCGCTGGTGTGGCTTATCAATAACCGTGATTGGGGCGTGGCGCTAATGCTGCTAGTCCCTTTTATCGTTTACGGCCTGATGCGCCTGGGCCGTCTGCTGGAGGCCTGGGCCAATACAGCGCATCGGTCTTCGGCCTCTGATTCCACGCTGCGCTGAAAGTCACTTTGGTTACCCTGTTATGTGAAAGCGACCGACCAGATAGCCTGAGGCAATCAGCGCTAGCGTTAACAGCGTTAGGGCAATAAAACCCCCTGCCAGGCTGAGGTAGCGGCGCGCAAGTTTAAATAGACCATTAGCACACGGTGGGCTTTGAAGCCGGTTGCTATCAGTACCAGGGCGGCTGACCATAAAGGAAGCGCCTGCCAGTCGGTGGTCTGATCTAGCCGAGCGGAAACCATGGATACCACGGTTAGCGCCATTAAAAAGGCCCAGGTAATGAGCAAGCGTCGCGTACCGGGGAGTGCTCTCATTGTTCCCTCACAAAATTATCTCAGCAGATAAATCAGTGGATAAAGCAGGATCCAAATCAAATCCACCATATGCCAGAAGGCTGCCGCTGTTTCTACGTTCTCGGTAGAGGTGCGCCAGCTCACTAAGCCTAGTAGCGCTAAGCCGAACACAACGTGAGCAAAATGGAAGGCGGTTAAACCATAGTAGAAACCGAAAAAGACGTTGGTTTCCGGCGTTAACCCGGCAGCAAACTTGTCAGCGTACTCAATGCTTTTAAGGGCACAGAAGACCAAACCCAGCAGCATAGCAGCACCTAGCCACTGTCGGCTGCGCCGAAGTTGCTGGGCGCTTCTTGCCTCCACGGCAAAGGCAACGCATAGCCCGCTGGTTAGCAACACCAGCGTATTGATGCCGCCCAACACAGGGTCGAGCTGTTGTTGTGAGGCATTGAAAAGGGCGGGGTTAAGAGCGCGCTGGGCAGCGTAAAGCGCAAAGAAAGCGGTGAAAACCAGCATTTCGCTAAGAATCAGCACCCACATCAAGGGATTGCCGGGTAACGCCGATAATGGCCCCCATCCGGGGTTGGGCAGATCGCGACTCATTACCCCTCCAAGCGTTGAGTGTTACGCCGGGGTAATAGCATCCCAGCATACTGGTATACACTTTCTGTACAGCGCTTGGTTTTATTCGACGGCTTGAACCATAAAGTCAACGGCCGATTTCACTTCTTCGTCGCTAAGATTCATGCTTCCGCCTTTGGGCGGCATAGCATTGAACCCCGTGAGCGAGTGCTCATAAAGCGTCTCGATGCCTTTTGCGATACGCGGTTCCCACGCTTCGGCATCACCCTTGATAGGCGCGCCAGCAGCCCCTGTCATGTGGCAGGCCATGCAGGCCTGGTTATAAACCACCTCGCCATCAGCTTCTGCCTGAGCGGCGGCTGAAAACGCCAGGGCAGCACCCGCGACGATAAGGGCTGCAGACAATGATTTCATCATGGTTCTCCTCACATTCTAACGGTCGAAGGCGCTGGAGAAATCGCCAGCACCACTATGATTCCAGGCGGATGCTCAAATGCGCATCTCTTAGCCAGTGCGCTCATCAATAACAGTTAATTTAAGAAATATTTTATATGCATCTTAATGCCGGCGCAATATTTAGTCTTCCTTGATACATATCAGCACTCTTCGCCAGAGCAACGCTTAGCATCAGTCGCCAAGTGTGAACCGCTGATGTCTTTTACCACGGAGTATTTGTTATGTTGTTGCTGCCCTCGGCTTTTTCCCTGCCCGCTTTTTCAATTTCTCCGCCTGTTACCGCTCATCAAATGATTCGTACGCTTGATCCGCGGGTTCCCTTTGCCATCAAGCGACGTCTTGTGGAGCCCTTGCTCAACCGTACCTTCGCTATACCGCTCGCAGAGGGAGAGTTTGACGCGGTGGAAGGTCGACGCATTAGTCTCACCATTGCGGATTTAGGCGTGACACTCAGCCTGACGCTTAAATCCCAGCGCTTGCTATTATGCCGCGAGAAGGGCGAGGCAACTATTCGTGGGGGCTGGCGTGAATTTCTCTGTTTGGCCACGCGTCGCGAAGATCCCGACAGCCTGTTTTTCCAGCGTCGCTTAATCATTGAAGGGGATACGGAACTGGGGTTGACGCTCAAGAACCTGCTTGACGGCTGTGAGGAAGGCCTTGCCCAGGGGCGATTGGGGGAGTTGCTGGTGGGCCTGGAACGCTTGGCGCGCAGGGAGTGACTTGCTCGTAAGCTCAGCCTTATAGCTGTTATCAATCGGCCCCGGTAGTGTGTCGGGGCCGCCCATTATTAGGCTGCGTTGAGCGGGCGAGACGGACCAAAATGCTCAAAGTGGCGACGATCCTCGTCGACACCCAGTTCAGACAGCGCACTATTAATCGCCGTCATAAATCCTTGGGGGCCGACGAAATAGCAGCGCGCCTTAAGATCAGGCAGGTAGTGAGCTAATAAGCTGTGGTCGATACGACCAATATGTTCGGCTTCGTTGCCGCGCTCATGAATACGGACAGCCTTAAGACGTTGAGGGTACTCGCTCTTCAGTGCTTCTAATTCGCTTTTAAAGGCCTGGTGGTCGGCATCCAGGGCAGCGTGTAGATAGGTGACATGCCGCCCAAGGGACAAGGCATGTCTTGCCATGGGAAGCAGGGGCGTTTGCCCAACGCCGCCGCTGGCAAGCAGCAGAGGTTCGTCACCATCAACCAAGGTGAGGTCTCCTGCCGGCGGTAACAGTTCCAAGGTGTCGCCGGGTTGTAAGACATCGTGGAAGTGGCGGCTGACTTGGCCCTGTTCTTCGCGTTTGATCGAGATTCGATAGCTTTGGCCATTTGGTGTGTCTGAGAGGCTGTAATGCCGGTAAACCAGCTCGCCACTAATGGTTAGGCGTACCCCGATATACTGACCTGGCTCATGGTCAGCCACACGTCCTCCATCCTCGGGCTCAAGGATAAAAGAGCGAATTAACGCACTCTCCTGATGGGTACTGGCAATCTTGAAACGGCGTGTGCCGCGCCATCCACCCGGGCGCTGCTCAAACTCACGATAGCGCTGGTCTTCGAGGTCAATTAACAGGCCGGCAAGCTCGTTATATAGAGCGCCCCAGGCATCGGCGATTTCCGGGGTGACAGCTTCACCCAGCACTTCGCCAATCGCTGCCAGCAGGCATTCACCGACAATAGGGTACTGCTCAGGAAGAATGCCTAGCGAGACGTGTTTACTGACGACAACATCCAGAGTAGCTCGCGCCTGAGCTGGATTACTGCGTAGTTGCACATAGGCCAACACGGCGTTGGCCAGGGCACGGGGCTGACCACCGCTTTGCTGATGAACCTCATTAAAGAGCGGCTTGACCTCTGGGTAGCGGGAAAACATCAGCGGATAGAAGCGTTGTGTAATCGCATTCAGGTGTTCGGCCACGACGGGAGCCGTCGCATTGATCAGTTTTTCCTGTTTGTGTGTAAGCACAAGTAGTACCTCAAGTGTTAAGATTCATTGCACATGCATCTTAATGCCAAAGAGCTACCATTCACAACCATGAAAAGGCGAATGGCGGTTGCAGAAACGCCTGCCCTTAGCCAGTCTCTAGCTTACTCAAAGCTTAAAGATGCATTTTTGATACTTGTCATGGTTTTTGTTTTTAGCCTGACGCACAATGCATATTCCAGTACATCAGTGGGGTATTTTGCCATGCCGACCGTCACCTCCGCCCAACCGGCCTCTAAGCTTATGCAACGACCGTTGCTTCGCCTGGCTTTTCGGCCTTTTTTCCTCTTGGCCGCGCTGTTCAGTGTCGTATCTCTGCTGGTTTGGTTAGCCTTTTGGCATGGCAATATTCTGCTGCGGCCCTATGGCGGCTTGGTATTTTGGCATCAGCATGAAATGCTGTTTGGCTTTGCCGCGGCGGTGGTCGGGGGATTTTTGCTTACCGCTGTGCGTAACTGGACGGGGCTGCCGAGCCTAAACGGCGGCCCGCTATTGGGTCTGGTGCTGTTATGGCTATTGGGAAGGGTGCTGATGGCGTTCCCTATGGGCCTGCCGGGGTGGCTGCTGTTGGCGGTTGATCTTACGTTTCTCCCCGTGGTCGCCGTAGTGATGGCGCGCCTGGTCATCACCGCAAAGCGTTGGCGCAACTTGATCTTTATTCCAGCACTGTTGCTGTTTGCCGCTGCCAACCTGGCGATGCACTTGGGGGTGATGAAGGGCAACGCCGAGTTGATCCGCCAGGCCGCCTACTTAGCCGTACTGCTAATTACGTTGATGATGACGGTAGTGGGTGGGCGTGTGATTGCCATGTTTACCGCCAATCGATTGGGACGCACCAAACCTGAACCTATTCCTTTACTCGATGGGGTGACGCTGGTTAGCATGGCCGGCGTAGTGCTGCTGCAATTAGCCATTATGCTGGGGGTTGCCGTTCCTGCTTTATTACTGGGCGGGGTAATGCTCTTGGCGGCGCTGGCCAATACTGTTCGCATGGCGCGCTGGGGCGGGCTCCACAGCTGGCGCGAACCTTTACTTTGGGGGCTGCACGGCAGCTACGCCTGTATCCCGCTAGGGCTTATCATGTGGGTCTTGGCACTCATGGGGCTGATGCGCACCGAAATTGCCGTGCACGCCCTGACCATTGGTGGCATGGGCACCATGATGCTGGCAATGATGGCCAGGGTTTCGCTAGGTCATACTGGCCGCCCCATACGCACTTTGCCCGGTATTGGTGTGGCGCTGGGCTTAATGCTAATAGCCGCCTTGGTGCGTTCACCCGTATTAGCATTTTTCCCTCAAATTACCCACTGGACCTACACGCTGAGCATCATTTTCTGGTGCATGGCCTACACCATATTTCTAATGCACTACACATGGCCACTGATGCAGGCGCGCGTCGACGGGCAGGATGGCTGACGTATTAACGATCGGCGAGAGTGACCCGCGCACCGCCAAAGGCAAGGCTGCGTGGGTTTGCCACAGGGCGGTTGTTGGTGAGGTGAGTAATTCCTACCCCGCAACGGCCCACCATCCAAATCAGGCAGGCAGTGAAATAGAGGTAACCCAATGCCCAGGGGGCTATTGCCGGTAACCCAATCCACCCCAGTAAGTGCCAAATAGCCGTGAACGCTACCCCGCTAAGTACGCCTAACCAGAAAGTCCGAATCTGAAACTGCAGATGGGAAGCAACCCACTCCTCTGCATCGTTTTTTTTCAGATGGGCGATAAGCACTCCAAGGGGGGCGGTGACCACAGCTAACACGCTACCCAGAAAGAGCATATAAACCACGATAGCCGTGCCTCGCCCGCGGCTTGTCTTAAGGCCATTTAAGGTGCCTGTAGTTGATGTGGCTTCGGATTGGGAAGCGGAGGGCATGGATGATGGAGCGTTAGCCATACAGAACCTCATTTGGCAAAGTAGAAGACATTAAGAAGTATTATTAATGCATCTATTGTAGTGCAACTAGTTATGGCTTTATTGTCTGGGATCAAACCCAGTGATCGTTACACATTGAGGGTGGGGATACGCATTAATCCTGCCAACTGCGGGTAACGATTGGACAGCACGTCTGCGAGGGTATAGCGGTCAAGCACCTCCAGAAATGCTGACAAGGCTTCGCTTAGAATGGGCTGGAGCCGACAAGATGGGGTAATGATGCAGTTGTTATCACTATGAAAACACTCCACTAACTCCATGCCATGTTCCATTTCGCGCACAAGCTTACCCAACACGATTGTCTCAGGGTCACGGGTAAGCAATAAGCCGCCATTCTTGCCCCGGATAGCAGTAACGTAGTTCTTCTGACTCAGTTCCTGAACGACTTTCATCAAGTGATTACGAGAAATATCAAAGGTCTCTGCGATCTCGTTGATGGTTGAGCGCTCTTCTCCCTTTACCGCGAGGAAGATCAATACGCGTATTGAATAATCGGTGAATCGGGTGAGATGCATGGACTTTCAGTTGCTCCGAACGTGACACGGTTTTAAACAGTATATTGTATGAATGTTCAGGGGCGTGCAATAACTACAGGGTTGAAATATCGCTGAAAGTAACGGGCTAAGGAGACTTTATTGGCGGAGTTCTAACCGGTCGAAATGTGGCTCCAAGCGATTGACCAACGCATTTAATCGAGTTTTAGAGGGCGCATGGGTAACAGGCTGAGAGTAGCTGGCGTCAAGGCATTGCCCTCCACGGGCCACCTGTAGCGCGTAGTGGCGTACGCCGCAGTCAGCAAGCGTCATGGCCAATCGTTCCACGTCGGCTAGCTTAAAATCCTTCCAGTGGATGGTGGTGCGACACTCGAAACTGAGCCCACTGTCGAGCAGAATTCCCAAGCTACGGGCATGTAGCTGCCAGATGCCGGGACGACCGCATATACGGTCAAACTCTTCGCCTCGCCCTTTTACATCCAGCCCCACCCAGTCAAGATGCGGTAATAACCGGGTGAGACGGTCAGGATAAGGGCCGGCGGTATGCAACCCTACCTTAAATCCCAGTGCTTTGCCGCAGCAGGCAAATCGGCGTTCACGGTTGGTTCACCGCCACTGAAAACGACGGCTTCCAACAAGCCTTGCCGGGTGCTCAGAAACTCCAGTACTGCTTGCCACTCATGGGGCTCACCTCGGCGCGGCGGGATCATGCTGGGGTTGTGGCAGTAGCCGCAGCGTAGCGGGCAGCCTTGGAGAAAGACAACGCACGCCAGATGATCGGGATAATCTAGGGTGGTCATGGGCACAAGCCCGGCGATGGGTAGCCGAACCGAGTTGGGTTGAGCGCTAGCGTTATCAAGTACCGTAAGAATAGTCATTGTGATAACCCCATACAGGGGGCTATCGCCAGGCCCCCTGCCGTCGTGAGTGAGAGATAAGGGTTAGTTACAGAGAGACGGCGCCTTCAGTAAAATGGCGGCGCTCCTGGTGTTCGGCACGCTTACCGATGTTGAACTGGCTTACCGGCCGGTGGTAACCCATGACCCGGGTCCAGACTTCGCAGCGCTGGCGTTGTTCAGTGGGCAAGTTAGCGTATTGAGTGGTTTGCATTGGAAAGTTCCTTAAACGAGTTGATAAAAGTGAGGCAAATGCCTCATGCCGTGGCGGCGTTGGTTGCGCTCGCCGTTTGAGCCCAGAGTGCTTCATCGCACTTGGGGCAGAACTCATGTTCACCGGCCAGGTAGCCATGTGCCGGGCAGATCGAAAAGGTGGGTGTCACCGTGAGATAGGGCAAGCGAAAGTGTGAGAGCGCCGTTTTTACCAGCTTGCGGCAGGCCGTGGCCGAGGTAACCCGTTCGCGCATATAAAGATGCAGTACAGTCCCGCCGGTATAGCGCGTCTGTAAGGGATCCTGGTGGCCCAATGCCTCAAAAGGGTCATCGGTATGGCCCACCGGTAATTGGCTGGAATTGGTGTAGTAGGGCGCCTCGGGTGTACCGGCCTGAAGAATGTCAGGAAAACGCGCCAGATCCTCCCGGGCGAAGCGGTGGGTCGTGCCCTCCGCTGGTGTGGCTTCCAGGTTGTACATATGGCCGGTCTGTTCCTGAAATTCGCGCATCCGCTCCCGAACGTGGTCAAGCAGATCCAGCGCCAGCTGCAGCCCTTGGGCGTCGGCGATATCGCAGCGATCCCCAGTAAAGTTACGCACCATTTCGTTAAGCCCATTCACACCCAGAGTGGAGAAATGATTGCGTAAGGTGCCCAGGTAGCGCTGGGTAAAGGGGTAGAGCCCCTGATCCATTAGTTGCTGAATGCGCTCGCGCTTGAGTTCGAGGCTATCGCGCCCGAGCGACAGTAGGCGATCCAGTTCACTGAACAGCCCGGCTCGGTCGCCGGCAAAGCGGTAACCCAGCCGGGCGCAGTTGATCGTCACTACTCCCAACGATCCGGTTTGCTCAGCGCTGCCGAACAAACCGTTGCCGCGTTTAAGCAGCTCACTCAAATCAAGCTGCAGGCGGCAGCACATGGAACGCACCATATGGGGTTCCAAATCCGAGTTTAGAAAGTTCTGAAAGTAGGGCAGGCCATATTTGGCGGTTAGAGCGAAAAGCCGCTCGGCGTTGTCGCTTTCCCAGTCGAAATCATGGGTGATGTTGTAGGTGGGTATCGGGAAGGTAAACACCCGCCCATGGCGATCACCGGCTTTCATGACTTCCAGATAGGCCCGGTTGATTAAATCCATCTCCACCTGCAGCTCTCCGTAGCTGAATGGCTGCTCCTCGCCGCCGATAACCGGTACCTGCTGGCGCAAGTCGTCGGGGCAGACCCAGTCGAACGTCAGGTTGGTGAAGGGCGTCTGGCTCCCCCAGCGCGACGGCACGTTGAGGTTGTAGATAAATTCCTGGAGCGCCTGCTTGATCTGTGTGTAGGTCAGTCCATCCTTGCGCACGTAGGGTGCCAGATAGGTATCGAAAGAGCTGAAGGCTTGTGCCCCGGCCCACTCGTTCTGCAAGGTGCCAAGAAAATTAACCATCTGCCCGAGGGCACTTGAAAGGTGGCGGGGCGGGTTGCTTTCGGCTCGTCCCTGCACCCCATTGAATCCTTCTAGTAGCAGAGTGCGCAGCGACCAGCCGGCGCAATAGCCGCACAGCATATCCAGATCGTGAATATGCAAATCACCTTCCCGATGAGCTTTCCCCACGGCGTGGGGGTAAATTTCATCGAGCCAGTAGTTGGCGATCAACTTGCCAGAGACATTGAGGATTAAACCGCCCAATGAATAGCCCTGATTGGCATTGGCATGGACACGCCAATCGGCGCGTTGAAGGTACTCGTTGACCGTCGAGGCGACATCGATATGGCGCTTTTCTGCCTGAACGCTAGTGGTGGTTGTCACTTTTTATCCTATATATGCCAATATTTATAAAAATAAGCACTACATGTTGTGTATAGGGTAAGCGTTCAGGATTTTCAGAAAAATGATCCAGATCAGAATTAGGTGGATAAGAACAGGGCGAAGCGGAGGCGCTTAAGTTTTTGCGTCTGCGTCTGCGTCTGCGTTAGCTGGGCGCAGTGCGGGTGTTATCCATACCCGGTCGGCCGTACCAGTAACCGTCGCAGATTTCAGCCTCTACCAGCGTCAAAGGATCGGGCGTAGCTAACCTGCCGTGGCGGGCCTGGTCGAAAGCCTTGACCACCTCGGCCATTCCTTCCGCTCTGGGGCTGAGGCGGGCCACCAATACCCCCATATCCGCCATGACCATAAGTTCATGGCGCAGATCCTGGCAGGCGCTGGAAAGGGTTTGAATACCGTTCAGGGTAAAAACATCCCGGGATTCTTGTGAACGTAGCACCAAGCCTTCGGGGTACTTTTGGCAGACGAACTTGCAGCGGTCTTTGGGTGTTTGGTGACGCCGGGCGGTAAAGCAGCGTGACGACCAGGCCAAGGGGAGATGACCGTAGGCGAATACTTCGCATGGGTGGGGAATGCCTGCCTGGTGGCAATCGTGAATAAGCTTAGCTAAGTCTTGCTGTGACATTTCTACCGGCGCTTGCCAGCGTTTCATTCCAGCACGTGCCATGACGCCCAGCGTCGCCGGGTTGTAGAGGTTGAGCGCAGCACCGGCGATAAACGGCAACCCGGCACTGGTGAGGCGCTGCAGGGCGCTTTGGTCATTGGCCTCGACAATAAAGTCGCCGTTGTCACACAGCCTGCGTAAGTCACGCAGATCGGCCTCAGACTCGATCAGTGTCTGGCTGGCGAGTACAACCTGCTTGCCCGCCTGGGTGAGCTCGCGGCCAATGCCTAGCCAGTCGTCCAGTTTCATATCGCGGCGCCGCGAGCAGACGGTTTCGCCCAGGGTAATAATCTCTACCGGCCAGTCGGCCGCCTCGCGGTAGAAGTCGGCGTAGCGTTGCCGAGTCCAGTAAAAAAGTACCGGCCCGAGTGAGAGTTGAAGAGGGCCGGTTGATAAGGTTGGTGATGGGGGAGGTGTAGTGTGCGACATAGTAGGCTCCTATTTCCAGCGGCGCTCGTAGGCGCCTAGGGTAGTGATGGCACCTTCGGAAAGCTCGGCAAGGCCGGACATCCAGGCAGCTTCTGGATGAAAGCGTTCAGGCTCAGCCGCTAGGTGATTAAGCGCCTGACGCCAAATGCTGGCTACTTTCGAGACATAGGCAGGACTGCGCTGGCGTCCTTCGATTTTTACCGCGCTGATGCCCAGGTCGCGCAGCTCCGGCAGCAGCTCCAGGGTATTGAGGCTGGTGGGTTCTTCGATGGCGTGATAGGTCTCGCCCGCCACCTCGAAGCGACCCTTGCATAGGGTGGGGTAGCCCGCGCGCTCGCCTTCGGCGTAGCGGTCGATAAGAACGTTGTTAAGGCGTGACTCTAAGCCTTGAGGTGTCTCTTCCCAGCGTACATGGGCTGCAGGAGAACAAACGCCCCGGGTATTGGGAGAGTCGCCGGTGAGGTAGGAGGAGAGATAGCAGCGCCCTTCGGCCATGATGCACAGGCTGCCGAAAGCGAACACCTCCAGTTCTATCGGTGTTTGCCTGGCGAGGTCGCGAACCTGAGTGATTGACAGCACCCTTGGCAGTACGGCGCGCTTGATGCCGAAATGCTGGTGGTAAAAGCGTAGCGCTTCATGGCTAGTCGCCGAACCCTGTACTGAAAGGTGCCGCGCGATCTCGGGGTGATGGCGAGTAGCGTAGTCGAGCAGTCCCATATCGGCGAGAATCAGCGCATCCACGCCCAGTTCGGCTGCCTGGTCTACGGCCCGCGTCCAGTGTTGCCAGCCATCGGGCTGGGGATAGGTATTAATAGCGCAAAAAACGCGTTTGCCATGTCGGTGGGCGTAATCGATCCCCTCGCGGGCACGTTTGTCGGTAAAGTTTAGCCCGGCGAACTGCCGTGCGTTGGTGATGTTCTGGAAACCGAAATAGACAGCGTCAGCACCTTCGTCGACGGCACGCTTCAGGGCGGGCAGGTTACCGGCGGGGCATACAAGCTCCATAGCGAGACTCCTTGCGGGGAAAATCCGAGCAGTTTAGTCACCTATTTCTTGCTGCCTTTTGACTCAGGTCATAATGGGGTGGCTTTCAAAAGTGGATTGCGCAGCAGGGGAGTCAAGCTGGATGCAGGCGATTTTTAAAACGTATACTGTATGAATATTAACCGCTCCTTACTCTAGCCACTTCTCTAGACCTTCCTTAGAGGCCTTTCCCGATCATGCAAGATGAACTGCTCTTCAACCGGCCCCTGGTAGAGAAATATGACCGCCCGGGCCCGCGTTACACCTCCTATCCGACTGCGCCGCAGTTTCATGCCGCCTTTGCAGAGGATGATTACCGTAGCGCCGCCGAGCGCAGTAATCGGGTCGCAGTACCCAAGCCGCTTTCGGTCTATGTGCATATCCCGTTCTGCAAAAGCCTGTGCTACTACTGCGCCTGCAACAAAATCATTACTCATAATACCGAACGAGCTGCCGAATACCTTCAGTGGTTAAAACAGGAGATACGTGTTCAGGGAGCGCTGTTCGATACCACCCGCCAAATGACCCAACTGCACCTGGGCGGCGGCACCCCAACCTACTTAAGCAACATCCAGCTAAGCGAACTGATGGCGGCGCTTGACGGCGCCTTTCATTTCGCCGCACCTGAAAAGCGTGAATTCTCGCTGGAGGTAGACCCCCGCACCGTGACCCCCGAACAGGTCTTTGAGCTCTACTCGCTGGGCTTTAATCGGTTGAGCTTCGGTGTGCAGGATTTCGATCACGACGTGCAGCAGGCGGTCAATCGCGTCCAGAGCGAAGAGCAGGTGGTATCTCTGGTCAAGGCCGCCCGCGAGGCAGGGTTTGATTCGGTCAGCGTGGATCTGATCTACGGACTACCGCTGCAGACGGTGGCGAGTTTCGATACCACGCTAACCAAGATTATTGACCTGCAACCGGATCGCATTGCCGCTTATAGCTACGCCCATCTACCCGAACTTTTTAAAGCTCAGCGGCTAATTCGCCCCGAAGACATGCCGCCCCCCGAGCGCAAGCTGGAGCTGTTGGAGCTTACGATTAACCGCCTGACGTCTGCAGGCTATGTCTACATCGGCATGGATCACTTCGCCCTTCCGAATGACGAGCTGAGCCTGGCCCGTGAGAATGGCACTCTGCAGCGCAATTTTCAGGGTTACTCTACCCACGCCGACTGCGACATGATTGGGCTGGGCATTACCTCGATTGGCAAGGTGGGCGATACCTTTAGCCAAAACGTCAAGGAAACTGCCCAGTACCAGCATCGCCTGGAGGAGGGTCGCCTGCCGGTCTTTCGAGGCTATCGCCTCAGCGATGATGACCGACTGCGCCGCGATGTCATCAATACCCTCATGTGTCACGGCCGACTTGAATTCGCCGCTATCGAGGCCCGCCACAATATCGATTTTTGCAGCTACTTCGCGAGTGCCTTGGCGAGCCTCGAAGAGATGGCGGACGACGGGTTAATTGCTTTGCGCGACCATGAAATCGAGGTGCTGCCATCAGGGAGGTTGATGATCCGCAACCTGGCCATGGCGTTCGACGCCTACCTGAAACCAACGGAAAACCGTTATTCGCGCACGGTGTAATTTCAACAGTGCCAACCGTCTATTCCTTTACGTTGGCCGCTCTATCACCTTGGGGGTAGATAGGGTGTATATGGAGGTAATCACGCAGTAATTCGCTTGTCGATCACGCAGAATCCACTCCATGGAACCCGCACTGTCGGGTATGCAAATTTCCGAGGAGCCTGGAGATCGACCATGAGTCACTTCATAGATCGGCTGAATTTCTTCCGCAAGTCCCGCGAGCCTTTTGCTAATGAGCATGGCGAACTACGTAGCGAATCCCGCCAGTGGGAAGATAGTTATCGTGCCCGCTGGCAGCACGACAAAGTGGTGCGCAGCACCCACGGGGTGAACTGTACCGGCTCCTGTAGCTGGAAAATCTACGTTAAGAACGGTTTGGTTACCTGGGAAACCCAGCAGACCGACTATCCGCGCACCCGTCCTGATCTGCCTAACCATGAACCGCGTGGCTGCCCACGCGGCGCTAGCTATTCCTGGTACCTTTATAGCGCCAACCGCCTCAAGTACCCCTTAGTGCGTAAGCCGCTGCTGGCGCTATGGCGCGAAGCACTCAAGGCGAATCCCGACCCGGTGGATGCCTGGGCGTCGATTGTCGAAGACCCCGCCAAGACCAAGCAGTACAAGCGTGCCCGCGGTATGGGCGGCTTCGTTCGCGGTAACTGGGACGAGCTCAATGAGCTGGTCGCGGCCTCGAACGTCTACACCGCTAAGCAGTATGGCCCCGACCGGATCATTGGCTTTTCGCCGATTCCCGCCATGTCGATGGTCAGCTACGCGGCGGGTAGCCGTTATTTGTCGCTGATTGGCGGCGTCTGCATGAGCTTCTACGACTGGTACTGCGACTTGCCGCCAGCCTCACCAATGACCTGGGGCGAGCAGACCGACGTACCTGAGTCCGCTGACTGGTACAACTCCGGCTACATTATCGCCTGGGGCTCCAACGTGCCCCAGACACGTACCCCGGATGCTCACTTCTTTACCGAAGTGCGCTACAAGGGCACCAAGACGGTCTCAATTACCCCGGATTACGCCGAAGTCTCCAAACTCACCGACGAGTGGCTCTCTGCCAAACAGGGCACCGATGCCGCCCTGGCCATGGCCATGGGCCATGTCATCCTCAAAGAGTTCCACCTTGAGAACCCCAGTGCTTACTTCACCGACTATGTGCGCCGCTATACCGACATGCCGTTCCTGGTGGAACTGGAAGCGCGGGAAGATGGCAGCTTCGCACCGGGTCGCCAACTGCGTGCCAGTGATTTTGATGCTGCCCTGGGCCAGGAGAACAATCCCGAGTGGAAAACCGTCGCCTGGGACGAAACCCGTGACCAGCTGGTGGTACCACGCGGTTCCATCGGTTTCCGCTGGGGCGAAACTGGCGACGAAGTGGGCAAGTGGAACCTGGAATCGCTGGACGCCGCAGGCACTGAAATCAAGCCGTTGCTAAGTTTGGTCAACCACCACGATAGCGTCGCGCGCGTGGCGTTCCCTTACTTCGGCGGTATCGAGCACGAGCACTTTGAGCACGTTAAAGGGGCGGGTGTCGGCGCGGCTGACGACCTACTGTTCCACAATTTGCCCGCCAAACGCTTGAAGAGAGCCGATGGCAGCGAAATGCTGGCGGTGACCGTTTTTGATCTGATGTGTGCCAACTACGGTATTGACCGTGGCTTTGTCGGCGACGGCGAAGATGATGGCGCCACCTCGTTTGACCAGATTCGCCCCTATACCCCCGCGTGGCAGGAGAAAATCACCGGTGTCTCGGCAGAGCAGTGCACCCGCATCGCCCGTGAGTTTGCCGACAACGCCAATAAAACCAATGGCCGTAGCATGATCATCGTCGGTGCCGGGATGAACCACTGGTACCACATGGATATGAACTACCGTGGCCTGATCAACATGCTGGTGATGTGTGGCTGTATCGGTCAGAGCGGTGGCGGCTGGGCTCACTATGTGGGTCAGGAAAAACTGCGTCCGCAGACTGGCTGGACGCCGCTGGCCTTTGGCCTTGACTGGCAGCGCCCGCCGCGCCATATGAACTCTACCTCCTTCTTCTACAACCATTCTTCCCAGTGGCGTTACGAGAAGCTCGAGATCAAAGAGATCCTGTCGCCGCTGGTCAAGGCCGAGGAGTACCCCGGTAGTCTGATCGACTTTAACGTGCGCGCCGAGCGTATGGGCTGGTTGCCGTCAGCACCTCAGCTAGACACTAATCCGCTGCGCCTGGCCAAAAAAGCCGAAGCCGCGGGTATGTCAACAGCCGACTATGCCGTTCAGCAGCTCAAGAGCGGAGAACTGCGCTTTGCCGCGGAAGACCCGGATGCGCCAGAGAACTTCCCGCGCAATATGTTCATCTGGCGCTCCAACCTGCTGGGTAGCTCAGGTAAGGGCCATGAGTACATGCTCAAGTACCTGCTGGGTACCCGCCACGGTATTCAGGGCAAAGATCTGGGTGACTTTGGTGGCCAGAAGCCTGAAGAAGTCGTATGGCGTGACGAGGCGCCGGAAGGCAAGCTCGACCTGCTGGTGACGCTGGATTTCCGTATGTCCACCACCTGCCTCTACTCGGATATCGTGCTGCCCACGGCAACCTGGTACGAGAAGGACGACCTTAACACCTCGGACATGCACCCCTTTATTCACCCCTTGACTGCCGCCACCGATCCGGCTTGGGAATCGCGCAGCGACTGGGATATTTACAAGGGTATTGCCAAGGCTTTCTCCAAGGTGTGTGTAGGCCACCTGGGCGAAGAGACCGACCTGGTCACGCTGCCGATGCAGCACGACTCGCCAGGAGAATTGGCCCAGCCGGCGGTGATGGATTGGAAGAAGGGCGAATGCGCGCCGATTCCCGGCAAGACCATGCCATCGCTGATTGAGGTCAAGCGCAACTATCCCGAAACCTATGAGCGCTTCACCTCCGTAGGGCCGCTGCTGGAAAGCATCGGTAACGGCGGCAAGGGCATCGCTTGGAATACCGATGCTGAAGTCGAGCTGCTGGGCAAACTCAACCATCGCAAGCTGGATGGCCCGCATAAGGGGCGGCCGCTGATCGACAGCGCTATTGATGCCGCCGAGATGATTCTGACCCTGGCACCGGAAACCAACGGCGCCGTAGCAGTAAAAGCGTGGGATGCACTCTCCAAGATTACCGGACGCGACCACACGCACCTGGCGAGGCCCAAGCATGAAGAAAAAATTCGCTTTCGCGATATTGTCGCTCAGCCGCGCAAGATCATCTCAAGCCCGACCTGGTCCGGCCTCGAGGATGAGCACGTCTCCTATAACGCCGGTTATACCAACGTTCACGAGCTGATTCCATGGCGCACCGTGAGTGGTCGTCAGCAGTTCTATCAGGATCACGCCTGGATGCGCGCGTTCGGCGAAAGCCTGTTGGTCTATCGTCCGCCCATCGATACCAAGGCGGCCAAAGGCTTCACACTGCCCGCCGACAACGGCTTCAAGAGCAAGGCGCTGAACTTCCTCACGCCGCACCAGAAGTGGGGCATCCACTCCACTTACTCGGACAACCTGCTGATGTTGACGCTCAACCGCGGCGGCCCGGTGGTGTGGCTCTCCGAGGCGGACGCGGCGGAGATCGATATCGAGGACAACGACTGGATCGAGGTCTACAACGCCAACGGCTCGATTGCCGCGCGGGCAGTGGTCAGCCAGCGGGTCAAGGCGGGCATGGTAATGATGTACCACGCCCAGGAGCGCAACGTGAACGTCCCTGGTTCTGAGATCACCGGCACACGAGGCGGCATTCACAACTCGGTCACCCGTGTCTGCCCCAAGCCAACCCATATGATCGGCGGCTACGCGCAGCTCTCTTACAGTTTTAATTACTACGGCACCGTCGGCTCAAACCGCGATGAGTTCGTGTTAGTGCGCAAGATGAAACACGTTGACTGGCTGGATGGTGAAGGCAATGACAGCGTTCAGGAGGCCGTGAAATGAAAATTCGTTCCCAGGTAGGCATGGTTCTCAACCTTGATAAGTGTATTGGTTGCCACACCTGTTCGGTGACCTGCAAAAATGTCTGGACCAGTCGCGAAGGTATGGAGTACGCCTGGTTCAACAATGTCGAGACCAAGCCCGGTATCGGCTATCCCAAAGAGTGGGAGAACCAGGCCAAGTGGAAGGGCGGCTGGATGCGCCGTAACGACGGCCGCATTGAACCGCGTATTGGTGGCAAGTGGCGGGTGCTGGCGAACATTTTCGCCAACCCCGACCTGCCCGAGATGGATGACTACTATGAGCCGTTCACTTTCGACTACCAACACCTGCATACCGCCAAGATCGGCGAGCACCAGCCGGTGGCGCGTCCGCGCTCGCTGATTTCCGGTCAGCGCATGAAAAAGATCGAATGGGGCCCCAACTGGGAGGAGATTCTCGGCACCGAGTTCGCCAAGCGGCGCAAAGACGCCAACTTCGACAAGGTGCAGGCAGATATTTACGGCCAGTTTGAAAACACCTTCATGATGTATCTGCCGCGCCTCTGCGAGCACTGCTTGAACCCCACCTGTGTGGCGTCCTGCCCCAGCGGTGCGATCTACAAGCGGGAAGAGGACGGCATCGTTCTAATCGACCAGGACAAGTGCCGCGGCTGGCGGATGTGTATCTCCGGCTGCCCCTACAAGAAGATCTACTACAACTGGAAAAGCGGTAAGTCCGAGAAGTGTATTTTCTGCTACCCGCGTATCGAGGCCGGTCAGCCGACCATCTGCTCCGAGACCTGTGTGGGCCGCATTCGCTATCTCGGCGTGCTGCTGTATGACGCTGATCGTATCGAGGAAGTGGCAAGCTCCCCTGACGAGCGTGACCTCTACCACCGCCAGTGCGAGATTTTCCTAGATCCTAACGATCCGGAAGTGATTGCCCAGGCCAAGCGGGATGGCATCCAGGATAACGTCATCAAGGCGGCCCAGGCCTCACCGGTCTACAAGATGGCGATCGACTGGGGGTTGGCGCTGCCGCTGCACCCGGAATACCGCACGCTGCCGATGGTGTGGTACGTGCCGCCGCTGTCGCCGATTCAGTCCGCCGCCGAGGCAGGCCATGTGGAGTTCGACGGCATCCTGCCCAAGATCGAATCGCTGCGTATCCCGGTGAAGTACCTGGCTAACCTGTTGACAGCCGGCGAGGAAGAGCCTGTGGTGTTGGCGCTCAAGCGCTTAATGGCAATGCGGCTCTATATGCGCGGCAAGCACGTGGAAGGTGCCCCCAACGCCGAAGTGCTCGATGCGGTGGGACTGAGTGTAGCCCAAGTAGAGGAGATGTACCGCTACCTGGCCATTGCCAACTACGAGGATCGTTTCGTGATCCCCACCAGCCATCGGGAAATGGCTACAGAAGCCTTCCCTGAACGGGGTGGATGCGGCTTTACCTTTGGTGATGGCTGCCACGGTGAGAGCCAGCCGAACCTGTTTAATGGCCGTAAGCAGACCAGCGTGTTGGTGAAACCGGTAGAGGTCTTCGACCCGCAGCCGCAACTTGAGGAGTCTCGTCATGACTGAAGCCGCTATCCAAGCGCCTATCTCATCGACCCAGATAGAGCCGCCGTTTGAGCCGCTACAGGGCATGCGTAGCCTGCGCGTGCTGGCCCGTCTGCTCGATTATCCGACCCAGGAACTGCAGGATGCCTGCGGCGAGCTCATCGAAATTCTCAATGCCGAGCGCCGCCTGGGGGCGGCTCTTAAGGCATCACTGATGGCGTGGTGTCAGCGTCTCCAAGAGGGCGAGTTGCTTGAACTGCAGGCCGAGTATGTCGCCATGTTCGACAAAGGGCGCGCTACCTCGCTGCTGCTATTCGAGCACGTTCACGGCGAATCCCGTGATCGTGGTCAGGCCATGGTGGATTTAATGGCTGAATACAGCGCTGCCGGTTTCGAGCTGGATGCCCGGGAACTGCCCGATCATCTGCCGGTATTCCTTGAGTACCTTTCAATGTGTGACGAAGCCGAGATCGGCCGCTGGCTGGGGGAGATACGCCATATCCTGGCGCTGCTGACCGCACGGTTGGAGGAGCGGGGAGCGGATCACGCCCTGGTGCCACTGTCACTATTGGCGTTAATCGGCGCCGAGGGCGATGTCGAGGAGCATCGGCCCCAGGTCAAAAAAGAGGCGCCTGATAACACCCCGGAAGCGTTGGATGCCGTATGGGAAGAAGAAGCGGTGCGCTTCTCGGCGACCTCTGACGAGGATTGCGCGCTGCAGTCTGCTGAAGGCCGCCGTCTTGCTGAGCGTAAAAATTCCGTTAAGAGCGAGGCTGTTCGCATTATGACGGCCACCTCGCCAACCTCTTCTGCCAATCGTTAATAGGAGAACCGCTATGAATGACGCGATTGCGCACTACGTAACCCATCTTATCTACGGTTACTACCCCTACCTTGCCGGCACGGTGTTCCTGCTGGGTAGTCTGCTCCGTTTCGATCATGGTCAGTACACCTGGAAGACCGGCTCCAGCCAGATGCTGTCATCCAAGAACATGCGCCTGGGCAGTAACCTGTTCCATATCGGTATTATCGTGATTTTCTTCGGTCACTTGGTGGGCATGCTCACACCGCACTGGGTTTATGAACCGTTCCTGCACGCCGGCACTAAACAGCTAGTGGCTATCGTGGTGGGCGGTATTGCCGGTGCCATGTGCGTGGTGGGCGGCGCCATGTTGCTCTATCGTCGTCTGGCCAATCCACGCGTAAAGGCGTCGTCGAGCATGATGGATACCTTGATCCTGGGCTTGATCGTCATACAGGCGTGCCTGGGCATGGTGACCATCATCTTTTCGCTGGGCCATATGGATGGCGAGATGATGCTGACACTCTCCAGCTGGGCGCAGTCGATTGTCTTCTTCAGCGGCGGTGCGGCGGACTACATGCAGGAAGTGTCGTGGATCTACAAACTGCATATCTTTATCGGCCTGACCATCATCCTGCTGTTCCCGTTTTCGCGGCTGGTGCATGTGTGGAGCGCGCCGTTCGGCTACGTGACTCGTCGTTATCAGCTTGTCCGCCGTCGTGGCTAAAACTGACTTCTGCTCGCCCTGGCCTAGAGGAGAAATAACATGCAGATGATTGATATCGAACAGCTACCAGGGGGTGTCGCCCCGCCTCCGGTACGTGTCGGCGACGCCCCTATCGATGAAGCAACGATTGCGTTGGAGATGCAGTACCATCCCGCCGAAACGGCGGGGGAGGCCCAGCTTCAGGCAGCCCGTGCGTTGGTGGTCAGAGAGCTGCTGCGCCAGCGTGCTAGCGTCCTGGGCCTACTATCGACACAGGAAGTTAGCGAAGTACAGGAAGATGCGGCGATTGCTGCCTTGCTCGAACAGGAACTTGAGGTGCCGGAACCGGGGGAAGCAGATTGCCAGCGCTTTTTTGAGACCCACCGCGAGCGCTTCAGCGAACCAGTGCAGTTACGCGTTCGGCATATCCTGCTCGCGGCCGCACCCGATGACTCCCAGGGTCGCGATGACGCTTACCAGTTGGGCGAAAAGCTACTCGAACAGCTTAATCAGATACCCGAACGGTTTGCCGAATTTGCTCAACACCACTCCGCGTGTCCTTCAAAAGAGCTGGATGGTGATTTGGGCTGGCTGGTATCAGGGCAGACTGTTCCAGAGTTGGATCGCGCTTTGCAGCACTTGCCCGTAGGTCTACACGAGCGCCCCTTGGCGTCTCGCTATGGCTGGCATGTGGTGAGTATTGACGAGCGCAGAGAAGGTAGGGCGTTAGCTTTCGATCAAGTTATTGACCGGGTGCGCCATAGCCTACGGGAGCAGGCAACTCGACGCGCGCTGCGTCACTATTTGCTGGCGTTAGAGAGCGAAATAGGCGTCGAAGGGATTGTTCTGGATGACGATGCTGGCGGCAGCTTGATGCAATAGCAAAGCTAATAGGAGAGGCTTGATGTCCCATGTTCCTGTAGATGCTCTTTTCACTCCGCTTGGCATCGCGGTGCTAACGGTTTCCGATACGCGTGGTTTCGATGAGGATGGCAGCGGTGATCTGCTGGTTAAACATCTGAGTGAAAGCGGCCATACCCTGGTAGAGAGGCGCATCGTTGTCGATGATATCTATCAGGTTCGTGCCGTGGTCTCGGAATGGATTGCACGATCAGATATCCACGCGATTCTGGTTAATGGCGGCACTGGCTTTACCGCTCGGGATACCACTCCCGAGGCGTTGATACCGTTGTTCGACAAAGCGATTGAGGGGTATGGCGAGCTGTTCCGCCACTACTCCCTGAAGACCATTGGTACAGCGACGATTCAGTCTCGCGCCGTAGCTGGGGTGGCCAACCGAACGATGATGTTTGCGATGCCCGGCTCGCCCAAAGCGTGTGCGTTGGCGTGGGACAAAATAATCGCTCTGCAGCTGGACTCCCGCACTCGGCCCTGCAACTTCGCCGCCATGGTGCTGCCTTCAGCAACCCCGTGCAGTGGACGTCATAAAGCGACTTCTTCCAATGAGGTGGAGCGCTTATGAACTGTCACTGCGCAGAAATAGTCACGCCCGGCTTGTTAGATCTGTTTGATGCACGCCAACGGCTTATCGACAGCGCCACGCCCATTAATGCAGTAGAAAGCATCACCCTAGAACAATCGGCGGGGCGAGTACTGGCAGAAACGCTGGTCGCACCTCTCGATATGCCGGGTGTGGACAATAGCGCTATGGATGGTTACGCGCTGTGTCTGGCTGATTACCAAGCGGTACCTCGCGGTGCAGGCTTACCCATTCTTCAACGCGTACCGGCTGGGGCAGGCGTCATGCTGCTACCGGAAGGAGGCTGCGCGCGTATTTTTACCGGCGCGCCGGTACCCATGGGGGCAGATATTGTGGTGCCTCAAGAGCGGGTAACCCTTGATCAGCGAGGGCATATCCACCTTGAGGGTAGCTTGGAGCTAGGCGCTAACATTCGCCGCCAGGGCGAGGAGACTCGCATAGGCACCCCGCTGCTCACTGCGGGTAAGCTTCTCGATGCCGCGTCAATTGCGCTGCTGGCAAGCCATGGAATCAATGCTGTGACCGTCAAACGGTGCCTGAGAGTGGCGCTGCTTTCCACCGGCGATGAGCTGATTGCCCCAGGCACGGCGCGATCACCGGGTCAGGTATACGACAGCAATCGCGCCATGCTTAACGTACTACTAGCGCAAGCTCAGTGCGATGTGCTGGATTTGGGCGTCATTGCTGATTCCCCGCAGTCATTGCATCAGGCTTTTGAGCACGCACAAACCGCTGCAGATGTGGTGATGTGCACAGGTGGCGTTTCGGTCGGCGAGGAGGATCATGTACGCCCGGTGATCGAGCAGCGCGGTGGGTTACATTTTCATGGGGTCGCCATGAAGCCAGGGAAGCCTTTTGCGTTCGGTTATCTGGGCGCGGAGCCTGCCTCTTCCACACCGTTAATGGCGCTGCCGGGTAACCCAGTGGCCTCCCTGGTGGGCTGGCAACTGCTGGCGCTGCCGTTTATTCATGCCATGCAAGGTAGAAGTGTCGCTGCGTTGCAGAGTTATCCCGTTAAGGCAGGCTTTTCTCAGCGCGGCCCCAGGGGGCGTTGTGAGCTGTTAAGGGTGGTGCTGGATTGGGCAAGAGAGCTGCCAGTGGCGCAGTTAGCGGGTGGGCAGGGCTCGCATATGCTCAGTGCGGCTAGCCAAGCCGATGGCTATTTAATGATTAATCCCGAAACAGACGTAGCAGAAGGGAGCACCTACAACTACTACCCCATTAATCAGTTCGCCGCTTGAATTTTTATACTCACTGTGGCTGCTGATGCTGTTTTCTTTTTATAGGAGAGGGTATGTCTTCACATCACAAACCCCGCACACTGATTTATGCCTGCTCCGGCTGCTCTGATGTGGCGCAACTTGCCAATAGCGTTGCCCTGCGTCTTGACCATGCGGGAGAGGCAGAAATGTCCTGCATTGCCGGTGTGGGCGGTGGTGTGCCCGGCCTGGTGCGTATTGCCCGCTCCGGGCGGCCTATCGTAGCCATTGACGGGTGCAAGATGCACTGCGCCAGCCACTGTCTAGCCAAAGCGGACGTGATACCCACAGAGCACGTAAAGCTATATGAAAACGGCCTGCGCAAGCGACGGGGTCAGTTTTATGATGAGCAAACAATCACTGAGGTTACCGCAGAGGTAAAAGGACTCATTGCCCGGCTGCCCGTTAATGCCAGTACCCAAGAGGAGCCCGTAGAATGAATGCACTAGTTGATGGGTTTGGCCGTACGGTGCGTTACCTGCGTATATCGGTGACTGATCGTTGTGATTTTCGCTGTGTGTATTGCATGGCTGAGAAAATGACCTTTCTGCCACGCGCCCAACTGCTGACCCTTGAGGAGATAGCTGCGCTTTCGCAGGCGTTTGTCGAGCTGGGCGTGGAGAAAATCCGTCTAACTGGCGGTGAGCCGCTGGTACGACAGGGCGTACTAACGCTAGTGCAAAAACTCGGTGCATTGGAAGGTCTGCGCGAGCTGGCTATGACCACCAACGGCTCAGGCTTAGTCAAACATGCTGATGCTTTGCGCCAAGGCGGGCTACATCGGCTCAATATTAGCCTCGACTCGCTCAAGCCCGAACGCTTTAAAGCATTAACCCGGACGGGGGATCTTGATCAGGTGATCGCGGGTATCCGTGCAGCGCGTCGCGCTGGCTTTCAGTCGATTAAGCTCAACGCCGTACTGCTCAAGGGGCGCAATGACGACGAAATTCTCGACTTGGTAAACTTTGCCCGGGATGAACAAGTCGATATCAGCTTTATCGAGGAGATGCCGCTGGGCGCTATCAGCGAGCATAACCGTGGTGAAACCTTTCTTTCCACTGATGCGGTTCGCGAGACCATAGAAAACCACTATCAACTCTTACCCACCACCGAGACCACCCTAGGGCCATCCCGCTATTACCGTATGGCAGACAGCCAATCGCGGATTGGCTTCATCTCTCCCCATAGCCACAATTTCTGTGGCGCCTGTAACCGTGTCCGGGTGACGGCTGAAGGTCGGCTACTGCTTTGCCTGGGCAATGAGCATTCGGTAGATTTACGCGCCGTCATGCGACGTTATCCGGGGGACTCCCAGCGGCTTAAATCAACTATTGTTGCGGCCATGAAGAAAAAGCCTGAGCGTCATCACTTCACGACGGATGGTGAGGTTCAAATAGTACGATTTATGAATGCAACAGGCGGATGATACGATTTAGTGAGTGTTTTAAACTAATCGTTAAGCGTTTTTTAAGCGCATGAAACGCTAACCCAGCCCCCCTGGGGCTAGTGGTTAATAGCGCTTTCCGTTAAGCTCCTCTGCAATTTTTATCTGCCTGCTTTGAGGTGAGTGTATGTGGAGCCTGCTTAGGCTGTCTGCAATATCACTATCAGTACTCATGATAGCTGGTTGCTCAGACCCCAAAATTGATACTAGCTCCATGCCTGCGTCGGTTGTCTCTGTTGAGAAAGTGCGTAACTCCTTGCCCACCTACAAGCGCGATGAGTTTGATCAAGGGCTGATCATTATCGCCACGTCAACGTCGTTTAGTGGTATCGATATTCTCAACCCTCATCGCATGAATGCTGCTGAGATCGCCGAAACTGCCAACGCGCAAATGCATGGATTAACGGGGGATCAGGTGATCCAGCGTGCCGATCAAATTCTGCGCGAGCGCCGGGCACGCGAACGCGAACAGGCTATTCGCACCTTAAAGCGGCTGGAAGAGAAGCGTGCAAACGCTGCCCACGACCAGCAGCAACTAGCGCGGTTTACCATTGATAGTGCTCGCTATTATATGGGATCAAGCCCCTATGGTGCCCCAGAGCCAGTCATTGTTCTTGAAGTGACCAATGGCACTGATCAGACCATTTCTGAGCTGCTTTTGAGGGGCGTCGTGGCTAGCGCTGATAGCTCAGTACCTTGGGTAGACGAAACGTTTTACTACGTTATACCTAATGGCATTGAGCCAGGAGAGACACTGGAGTGGAGCCTTGCGCCTAATCGCTTTGGCCCATGGGGAAATGCTCAAATACCGAGTAATGCAGAGTTGACGGTCACTTTGGAAGGTCTGAAAGATCTTGATGAACAGCCATTATGGAACTCACCCGAGCTAACAGAACACGAACTGGCCAGGCTTGAGCGACTGCAAAAGGAGTATGGTGGCATTGCATTCTCCCGTTTGGATTGAGCCTCGTGTGGAGTAAGCCTTGTGTACCGTAAGCGCTGCAAAAACCAAAACGCCCTAGCGGTTATTCGCTAGGGCGCACGTGCCTACAACCATGATCTTTGTGTTTAAGGGGGACTTACTCTTTAGCTTCATGGTCGGCGAGGGCGGCAACAATGGCCTCTTCCCACTGCCCTTCGGTTAAACCCCAATGTTCCATCTCTGACTGATCAGGGCTGCCTTCCGACGCCTCACGCAGTTTATCGACGCTGCTGCTTTCATAGCAGTGCTTGGCGAAGTCTTTGGTTTTTACATCTTTTAGCTGGTTAATCATCGACATATTGAGTTCCTTTCAAGGTCAATTGAGGTAATGCTCCCTCAGTGTAGCTATTCTGGCCACTTTTACCTGACTTGGTTCCCCAGTTCCGTTTAGCTGAAGTGAAAAAAGAGCAGGGTGCGCTTTTCGTAAAGCTAGCCAGCCATCAGCGTATCGATAAAAATCTTACCGGCGATACTTGCCAGCAGTAGCATAACCAAATTATCAAACCAGCGGTGGGGCAGCCTTTTGCCCAGGCGGGCGCCTAGCGGCATGGCGGCGAGTATCACCACAAGGGCAAGGATACTAAACAGAAAGCGCTCCAGAGTTAAAATACCCGCGTTTAAAAGCGCCGGTATTTGAACAATGGTAATGGCGACGAAGAAGACCGAGATCGAGCCAATAAATACGTTTCGTTTCAGCTGCATTGCATTGAGAAACGTCACCGAAGCCGGTGCTGACATGCCTGCTGCGCCTTGAAGCACGCCTGCAAGCAGGCCAATGGGAATCGCTAGTCGCGCTGCGATAGTAAAAGGCAGGGCAATGCGGCGTTTCATCACTTTGATGATCAGGTAAAGCACGATCACCCCCGCGACACTCAGTGACAATATATCGGGCGATAAAACGACTAATCCCCAAGTGCCCAGCACAATGCCTAGCCCGCCGGCGATGGAGAACGCTGCCAAGAAACGCAAGGGTAATAAGTGGCGTCGATATTGCCATACCTGTAAGGCATTGCTAAATAAGTTAGGCGCGACCAAGAGGGCGATAGCGAGCTGAACGTCGTACAGCATGGTAAGAATGGGGACGACAATAACCGGGACGCCGGAACCGATGGCGCCTTTAACGATACCTGCGACGAGTAGTGCTATAAACGCAATGAACAGCATAAGGCGACCCGGTCCCTTTTAGCGCACAGCCGCCGCTCAACCGGCAGCTGTGCGTATTGATTCCCTTCAGGTTTAGGTTTTGTCTTACAAGTCGGCGAGCGCAGCCAGTTTTCAGACAGAGTCTAAGTGCTGTTATTTCAGCACATAGCAGGGCACATAGTGCTGGCCATCGAGTTTCATGCGCCCTTGGGCTACAAACGAGGTGAGTAGCTCGTCAAGGCGTTCCATGAGTTCGGGCTCTGCGGTGAGTACAAAGGGGCCATGGGCTTCAATGGCACGAATGCCAGCCTCTTTGACGTTACCCGCGACGATCCCCGAGAAAGCGCGGCGCAGATTGGCGGCGAGCTCGTGGGTGGGCTGCTGGCGGTGCAGCGCTAAGCCACGCATGGCGTCGTGAGTCGGCTCAAAGGTTGCCTGGAAATCGCGTGCAATGGTCAATCGCCAGTTGTAGTAAAACGCATCCTGATGGGTGCGCCGGAATTCAGCGATCTCATCGATACCATGGCGCATGGCGCGCGCAACCGAGACCGGGTCGCCGGTAATGATGGTGTAGTAACGGCGGATATCCTCACCCAGGGTATAAACGAGAAACTCATCAATTTTCTGAAAGTAGGCCGCAGAATCGGCGGGGCCGGTGAAAATTAACGGAAAAGGAATCTCTTTGTTACTGGGGTGCAGGAGGATGCCCAGCAGGTAAAGAATCTCTTCTGCAGTACCTACCCCGCCAGGGAAAACGATAATGCCATGGCCTAGGCGAACAAAGGCTTCTAGGCGTTTTTCAATATCTGGCATCACCACCAGTTCATTGACGATGGGGTTGGGCGCTTCGGCTGCGATAATGCCCGGCTCTGAAATGCCTAAATAGCGGCCCTCTTTGCGCCGCTGTTTGGCATGGGCCACGTTGGCGCCTTTCATGGGGCCTTTCATAGCCCCAGGGCCACAGCCGGTACAAATATCTAAATCGCGCAGGCCTAAGTGGTAGCCCACATCTTTGGTATATTCATACTCTTCCCGGGAGATAGAGTGACCGCCCCAGCACACCACCAGGCTAGGGTCACGGCCGGGTTTTAGCGTGCCCGCTTTGCGCAGAATATGGAAAACCGCATTGGTGGTGCCTTCACCCGTACTAAGGTCAAACCGATTATGGTGCTGAATCTCGTTGTAGACGTAAACAATATCGCGAATGATCGAGGATAAATGCTCGCGGATGCCGCGGATCATGCGGCCATCAACAAAGGCTTCGGCAGGAGCGTTAGTGAGCTTTAAGCGAATCCCGCGGTCTTGCTGCAGCACTTCAATATCGAAATCTTTATAGGCTTCTAAAATCGCCAGGCTGTCATCGGTGGGGTTACCGCAATTGAGCACTGCCAATGCACAGCGCCGAAGTAGATCGTGTAGACCGCTTTGAGACGTTTTATGAAGTCGGTTGACTTCATGCTGAGAGAGGACTTCGAGGCTTCCTTCGGGGGAAATAATGCTGGAAAGGGTGGCGCGAGGTTGAGCGTTTTCGGTCATTAGCGGGGCTGTCCCTAATCGTTTGATGTCTCTTGGCATACTACCACGCCCAAGCGGCGGGTACAGCGCAGCAGCTGGCCCGCGTGGCTGTGCTATTATGAAGCATATTTTACAGAACGGCGGCAATAGCGCTTTTGTTTACTGAGTTTAATTACTCACTAAACGATTGCCTAAAGCGTGTTCTCATAGAGAGCGGCTAAAGACCGTTACCCAAGACCATGGCGCTTTACTATGTTCAATGCCCACTATTTTCGTACCTTTATTACGCTTGTTGAAACAGGCAGCTTTACCCGTACAGCGCAACGTTTAGAGATGACCCAGCCGGGTGTAAGCCAGCATGTTCGCAAGTTAGAAGATTATTTAAATAAAGCGCTGTTAGAGCGTAAAGGGCGTAGCTTTACACTAACCGAATCGGGGCGACGTGCTTACGATTACGCATTAAAGTTATTTGCTGAGCATGAGCAGTTCCGGCACGGGCTGGACGATGACTCTTTAGATAGCGGTGACTGCCGCATTGCCTCGCCGGGTAGCGTTGGGCTGATGTTCTATCCGTATATATTGGGGCAGCAGCAAATGCACCCCAATTTAACGGTCAACTATAGCTTTGCGTTCAACCACGAAATCGTCAACGACCTGCTCGAAGGGCGTTATGATATTGGGATAGTTACCGAGGCAATGCGTCACCCTGAGCTTAATTGCAGCATTTGGCATGAAGAGCCGCTCTGCTTAGTGGTGCCTGCTGATTTTGCGGGCAGCACGCTGTCAGATTTAATGGGCATCGGTTTTCTCAACTATTACGATGGCATTAATCACGCCAATGCGCTTCTGCGCGCCAATTACCCCGACGAGTTCCGCTCGATGACCCATTTCCGCCATCAAGGCTTTACCAATGAAGTCAGTATGGTGCTGGATGCGGTGGCCAGGGGCTTAGGTTTTACAGTGGTGTCGCGTCTGGTTCTGGAAACATCGCCTTGGCAACGCCAGGTAAAAGCGTTGAACCTGCCCAATGCGGTCAATGAAGTGCTCTATTTGCTGCGCCGGCGCGACTCGGTGTTGCCCAAGCGTTACGAAAAGCTGTTAGACGGTTTTCACGCTCAGCGCCTGCAAGAAAAAACGCCCCTGGTGCTGGCTAATTGATAAGGCACCAAGGGCGTTCTCGTTACTTAAAGCGCTACTGCTTCACATCTTGTCAGCTATGCCGTTAGTTGCGGTACTCATCGATGCTGGGGCAGGAACAGATTAACTGACGGTCACCAAAAACGTTATCGACGCGGTTAACGGCGGGCCAGTATTTCGCGGCTTGAACAGCCGCGGTCGGGAAGGCAGCCAACTGGCGGTCATAAGGCCGCTGCCAGTCGCTATCCATCAGATCCGCCTGGGTATGCGGTGCATTGACCAGCGGATTATTATCCAGCGGCCATTCGCCGCTCTCCACTCGGGCAATCTCGTCACGAATGGCAATCATCGCATCGCAGAAGCGGTCGATTTCATACAGCGACTCTGACTCGGTCGGCTCGATCATCAGCGTGCCCGGCACCGGGAACGACATCGTCGGCGCGTGGAAGCCGTAATCCATCAGGCGTTTGGCGATATCCTCCTCGCTAATCCCAGAGGCCGCTTTAAGCGGACGAATATCGATAATGCATTCGTGGGCAACGGTGCCATTCTGGCCGCGGTAGAGAATCGGGAATGCCGCTTCCAAACGCTTGGCAATATAGTTGGCGTTTAGGATAGCTAGCTCGGTGGCTTCACGCAGCCCGCGCGCGCCCATCATCTTAATGTAGGCCCAGGAGATGGGGAGGATTGAGGCACTGCCGAACGCAGCTGCGGATACCGCGCCGCTATCCGCGTTAACGCCGTTGATCGGCGTTACTACGTGGTTGGAAACGTAGGGCGCCAGATGGGCTTTTACGCCGATAGGCCCCATGCCCGGGCCGCCGCCACCGTGGGGAATACAGAACGTTTTGTGCAGATTAAGGTGAGAAACATCGCCACCAAAATCGCCAGGGCGGGTTAACCCCACCTGGGCGTTCATATTGGCGCCATCGATATACACCTGACCGCCGTTGTCGTGAACGATCTTGCACGCTTCGCGCACGCTGGTTTCAAACACGCCGTGTGTGGAAGGGTAGGTCAACATAATGGCGGAGAGCTGGTCGCGATGCTGCTCGGCTTTAGCGCGTAGATCTGCCATATCGATGTTGCCGTTCTGATCGCACTCGACCACCACTACTTTCATCTGCACCATGGCTGCCGAGGCCGGGTTGGTGCCGTGGGCGGAGCTTGGGATCAAGCAGATATCGCGATGACCCTCACCCTGGGCTGCCTGATAGCGACGAATCGCCACTAGGCCTGCGTATTCGCCCTGGGCGCCGGAGTTAGGCTGCATCGAGAGATGATCGTAACCGGTGACTTCGACCAGGAAGGCTGAGAGTTCGTCGATCATTTGATGATAGCCAGCCACCTGATCGCGAGGCGCGAAGGGGTGCAGATGCGCAAACGAGGGCCAGGAGACGGGTATCATTTCGCTGGTGGCGTTAAGCTTCATGGTGCAGGAGCCGAGCGGGATCATTGCATGAGCAAGCGACAGATCCTTGTTCTCCAGACGCTTCAAGTAGCGCAGCATTTCGGTTTCGCTACGGTAGCGGCTAAAGGTGGGATGGCCCAAGAAGTCGCTTTCGCGCTGGCAGGCAGCGGGAATGCCTGTAGCGCCGTTAGCCACTACCTGCTCGTCCAAAACAGCTACGGCAAGACCGTGCTCGTCACCCAGCAGTACGTCAAATAGCGTTGCTACGTCGCGGGCGGTGGTGGTTTCATCCAGGCTTATGCCTACATCGCCATTGCCGAAGTAGTTCAAGTTAATGTCGTGGGTCATGGCACGACCATGGATCTTGCCAGCGTCAATGCCGGTCAAACGCAGCGTATCGAACCAACTGTCATGAGCGAGCGTTATGCCTGCCTGCTTAAGGCCTTCGGCGAGCAGGGTTGTCAGGCGGTGAACACGACCGGCAATTTTGCGCAGCCCTTCAGCGCCGTGATAAGTGGCGTAAAAACCTGCAATGTTGGCCAGCAGCGCCTGGGCAGTGCAGATGTTCGAGGTCGCTTTCTCGCGGCGGATATGCTGCTCGCGGGTCTGCATCGCCATGCGCAGGGCGGTGTTGCCGCGGCTATCTTTTGACACACCGATAATTCGCCCAGGGATCGAGCGCTTGAGTTTATCGGAAGTCGCGAAGAACGCCGCATGGGGGCCGCCAAAACCCATAGGAACGCCAAAGCGTTGGGAGTTGCCAATCACAATGTCCGCACCCAACTGGCCGGGCTCTTTAAGCAGCACCAGACTCAAAAGGTCGCTGGCCACGCAGGTCATGATGTTGCGCTCAGCCGCTGCGCTTAATAGCGGAGCCAGATCGCGCACTTCACCACTGGCGGAAGGGTACTGGACAAGAGCCCCAAACACATCGTAGCTGGCGATCTCTTCAGCGGGCCCGGTGATCAATTCAAAACCAAAGAACTCGGCGCGAGTTTTGACCACGTCTAGCGTTTGCGGGAAAACGTCATCGGCGACGAAAAAAGCGTTGGATTTGCTTCTCTTGTTGCCACGCTTACACAGCGCCATGGCTTCGGCGGCGGCGGTGGCTTCGTCGAGGAGCGACGCATTGGCCAGCTCCATTCCGGTTAAATCCATGACTACTTGCTGGAAGTTAAGCAGGCCTTCCAAACGGCCTTGAGAAATCTCCGGCTGGTAGGGTGTATAGGCGGTGTACCAGCCTGGGTTTTCCAATACGTTACGTTGAATCACCGCGGGCATATGAGTGCCGTAATAGCCCTGGCCAATATAGCTTTTCGCCACGCGGTTTTGCCGCGCTAGCTGGGCTAAGTACTCTAGCGCCTCTGCTTCGCTGCGCGGTTCTTCAAGCGCAAGCTCGCGGTCAAGACGAATATCGCTCGGCACGGTCTGTTCAATCAGATCTTCCATGTGCTGCATGTTGAACGCTTTTAACATGGTGGCCACGTCATCTTGACTTGGACCATTATGACGTTTGATAAAAGCATCGTGATCGGCCAGCTCGGCCAGACGGCGTGTTTCAAGAGACATGAAGAAGATTCCGGACGTTAAGAGAGAACCGTGCAGGGCATAAAACTAAGAGCCCACCAAAAGTGCAGGCTCTTAATTGATTCAACTACCGCGTTAGTCGTCGGCGCTTAGCGTTGCTTGATAGGCATCTGCATCGAGCAGGCCATCGAGTGAGTCGCTATCTAGACGCACTTTCATAATCCAGCCGCCTTCGTAAGGCGATTCATTGACTGTCTCCGGGGCGTCTTCCAGGGCGTCATTGACTTCGATGACTTCGCCAACCACCGGCGAGTAGAGGTCAGAAGCGGCTTTGACCGATTCGATAACGCCAAACTCTTGGCCTTTGCTCAGCGCTGCTCCCACTTCGGGCAGTTCGACAAACACGACATCACCTAACGCCTGCTGGGCGTGATCAGTAATGCCCACGGTCACGGTGCCGTCTTGATTATCAAGCACCCACTCGTGGCTTTCAGCGTAACGGAGATTGGCAGGAAGATTGCTCATGATGTTTTCCTATATGAAACAGTTTCTGGGCCCGAGCATACTAGCGTTTGTCGCTCGCCTTGGCGAATAGTGGCTAGGGCGGGTCGAGCGAATAAACCAGCATGTTAACGTGTTTCCAATCGGAAACAAATTTCTTCGTTGCTCCATGGCGTGCTTGGTAGCGTTAGCTGACCAGTTACTTTTTCGCCTGGGTCACAAGTCGGATTATGAAAAAAGCGGTATCCTCTATGCACAAGCGACATCACCCTAGATGCTTGCTAAGTTTATGGTGTAAAACGTTTACATCCTATGCTAACCAGCCATAGCGACGTCGCAAATAACTACTATATGGTAGCCAATCAACAATACACACCACCATTGCATACCAACAAAGCGAGGAAATGAACATGGAAGCATTAACTAGCCTCTTAGGGGCAATCAACGGCGTGGTCTGGGGGCCCGTCATGTTGATTCTGCTGCTCGGTGTGGGGATTTATCTGCAGCTTGGCTTGAAACTGATGCCGATTAGAAAGCTAGGCATGGGTTTCAAGTTAATGTGGGCCGGGCGTGATGCAAAGCCTGGGGTGGGTAAAGCAGCGCCTGCCAAAGAGGGTGATGAAGGGGAAATATCGCCTTTTGATGCCTTGATGACCGCACTTTCTGCGACCATCGGCACCGGTAATATTGCCGGTGTTGCCACGGCCATCGCATTAGGTGGACCTGGCGCGGTGTTTTGGATGTGGATTACCGCACTGGTGGGGATGGCCACTAAGTTTTCCGAAGCGGTGCTGGCCGTGCGTTATCGTGAAACTGACAGTACCGGTTACCACGTGGGCGGGCCGATGTTTTACATCAAGAATGGCCTGGGTAAAAAATGGCTATGGTTAGGCGGCTTATTCTCGTTTTTTGGCGCTGTCGCTGCCTTCGGCATCGGCAATACGGTTCAGTCCAACTCGGTAGCTGATGCTATGGACGCCACCTTCGGTGTGCCGCACTGGCTCACAGGTGTGGTCATTATGGTACTGGCTGGCGCGGTGATTCTGGGCGGTATCAAGCGTATCGCTAAAGTGGCGGGCAAGTTGGTGCCGGTTATGGGTATTGCCTATGTGATCGCTGGCTTGTTGGTATTGATCGTTAATGCGGGGCAGATTGGTGAAGCCTTTGGGTTGATCTTCTACTACGCCTTTAACCCCATGGCGGCTGCAGGCGGTTTCGCGGGTGCCGCCGTCATGGCGGCGATTCGTTTTGGTGTAGCGCGCGGTATCTTCTCCAACGAAGCGGGTTTGGGTAGTGCGCCTATTGCACACGCAGCGGCCAAAACCAAGAACCCGGTACGCCAGGGCTTAATCGCAATGCTGGGTACCTTTATCGATACCATTATTGTGTGCACGATTACCGCGCTGGTGATTTTGACCTCGACGGTTTGGCAAGAAGGTGAAGCGGGGGCGTCGCTGACCGCGCTCTCGTTTGATGCGGCACTGCCTGGCTTTGGTAATCAGATCGTTGCTGTTGCCTTGGCGGTTTTCGCCTTTACCACCATCCTGGGCTGGTCATTTTACGGTGAGAAGTGCTGCCAGTTCCTGTTTGGCACGCGCTCAATTATGCTCTATCGGGTGCTGTTTGTACTGGCCATCCCCCTGGGTGCTATCGCTCAGCTGGGCTTTATCTGGCTCATGGCGGATACCTTCAACGCTATGATGGCGATCCCGAACCTGATTGCCTTGGCACTGCTTTCGCCGGTAGTCTTTAAACTAACCAAGGACTATTTCGACGGCAAAGACGTCTTGCCGGGTGAAGAGCTGGATCACGACCAATAGTATCCGTAGCGCGTTAAAAGGCGCTGTAGGTGAAGACAAAACGTGAATGACAGTAGAGTCGGGAAGACACTTAAGCAGTGGCTTCCCGTCTCTTTTTTAAGTAAAGCATTTATAAGTGAATAATTTTTTAAGTGAGGAAAGCCCCCATGTCCGAATTAAAACAAACGCCGCTTCATGCGCTACATCTCAAGCTAGGCGCCAAAATGGTGCCGTTTGCTGGCTATGATATGCCGGTCCAATATCCGCTGGGGGTCAAAAAAGAGCATGAGCACACCCGTCAAAAGTGTGGACTGTTTGATGTCTCCCATATGGGGCAGATTAGTGTTTCTGGAGACAACGTGGCCAAAGCGCTGGAAACCCTGATACCTGCTGACTTAGTGGGCCTGGAAAAGGGCGCCCAGCGTTACGGGCTTTTCACCAATCCCGAAGGTGGCATTATTGATGACCTGATGGTGGTCAATGCAGGCGATCACTTCTATTTGGTAGTGAACGCCGCTTGTAAAGATCAGGATTTGGCGCACCTGCGGCTTAATTTGGCCTCAACGCATACGATTGAACCTTTGGATCGTGGCCTACTGGCGCTGCAGGGCCCCCAGGCGAGGGACGTGATGCAGCGACTTTGCCCTGAAGCCTGCGAGCTGGTGTTTATGCAGCATGCCCGCTTCACCATTGCCGGGCAGGAGGTATGGGTGAGCCGCAGCGGCTATACCGGCGAAGATGGTTTTGAGATATCCGTCGCCGCCGATGCCTGTGAAGCGTTTGCCGAGCGGTTACTGGCCGAGCCCGAAGTCGAGGCGATTGGCCTGGGGGCGCGTGACTCGCTGCGCTTGGAAGCGGGTTTATGCCTATACGGACACGATATGGATGAGCAAACCACGCCGGTGGAAGCGGGGCTGATTTGGGCAATTGGTAAGCCGCGTCGCCGTGATGGTGATCGGCCAGGCGGTTTTCCAGGGGCAGACGTGATTCTTCATCAGGTCGATGCCAAGGATCACACCCGCAAGCGCGTTGGGCTATTGGCTGAAGGCCGTGCGCCGGTTCGCGAGGGCGCGCCTCTGGTGGATGTGGCGGGCAACGAAATAGGCAGCGTAACCTCCGGCAGCTTTGGCCCAAGTGTCGGTAAGCCGGTGGCGATGGGGTATGTCAGTCGCGAACTGGAAGCGCCGCAAAGTGCCGTGTTCGCGGTAGTTCGCGGTAAGCAGCTACCCATGGTGGTGACCCCCATGCCGTTTGTAAAACCGGGCTACTACCGGGGTTAAGGGGATACCCACTGTCACGCGGCCCCCGCTTATGTGGGGGCCGCTGCTTTATTAAAGACAGTATGAGCGGTTGCTTTAGCGCAGTACCTGCTTGGGATCAATGGGCTTGCCATCTTGGCGCAGATCAAAGAGCAGATCATAGCGCTGGGTGGCACTGCTTTGACCTACCTCGCAGAGCGGATCCCCGGTGCTCACCTGCTTGCCTACCTCGACCAAAATCCGCTCGCAAAGGGCGTACACGGTCTGCAGATTGTCGGCATGGTGCACAATCACTACTTCACCCAGCTGACGCATTCCATCGGCAAAGCGCACTTCGCCCGGGGCGACGGATTTAGCCTGGGCACCGGCCTGAGTAGCGAGCAGCATGGGCTGAAGAGTGCCACGGCTGTCGGGCCCGAAACGACGAACCACGCGATAATCATCCAAGGGCCAAGGCCAGCGCCTCGCTGAAGAGGGCAGTGCCTGACTGGGCGGGCTGCTAGTGGGAACCGCGGCAGGCTTGTTAGCGCTTGATGATTCGCTGCTACTCGCCGTACGTTGTGATGCGCTTCGCGGCGCCGAACCGCTAAGGGGTAGGCTGACAATTTGCCCTATTCTCAAGCTGGTGGGGGAGGCGCTAGGGTTGGCGCTCTGGATGCGGCCACTCGTCGTGCCAAAGTGTCGGGCGATACTCGAGAACGTATCGCCAGGACGGATTTGGTAGCGGTAAGGGCCGCCGGAGGGTGCCCGCTCTTGTTGAGTGGGAATGAGCAGGCGCTGGCCAATTTCCAGGCGGCGAGCATTAACACCAGGGTTAAAACGCTCCAAGCGTTCCAGCGGCACGTTAGCTCGGGCCGCCAGTTTACCCAGTGTATCGCCACGCTGCACTTGCACCCAGTCACCGCTGATCTGGCTGGCGCTGGGAGCAGCCGCTCGCTGGGATGATGATGGAGGAGCGCTGGAGCAACCGGTGAGTAGCCCCGCTAACAGCCAAGCAGTGAGCCAGCCAGCTAGTCGTGATCGGTTCGGCTGTCCAGCATGCCATCTTTTTCCAACCAGAGTGCATTGATCCATGTGTGGAAGCGTTCCTTATGCTGCTTTTCTTCGTGGTTTTCTGATGCGTACATCCACTCAGGAATGCTGAGTTGCCGCGCCTGCAGTGTGACGGGCGCTTCCTTGCCGCATAAAAAGCCCCAAAATGTCGGCGAGGGGTTGGCGTAGCTGATCGTCACATCCAGGATACCATCCAATTGGTTACCTAGCAGACTAAGTACCTGGGCAATGCCGCCCGCTTTGGGGCGCAATAAATGGCGGTAGGGACTCTGCTGGGCATCGCGTTTAGCAACCGAGAAGCGGGTGCCTTCGACAAAATTAAAAATGGCAATGGGTGAGAGGCGCGCCTGCTGGCACATCCGCTCGGTAGCGGCACGGTCAATGGTGGCCAGCTTTGGATTTTTGGCAATCTGTTCGCGACTAAAGCGGCGCATAAAAGGAAATTCCAGTGCCCAAAAAGCCAGCCCCACAATGGGGATCCAGATTAATTGGCGCTTTAGGAAAAAGCGTGGCATGGGGATACGCCGATGCAACGCCATTAGCAGCATAAAGATATCCGTCCAACTGCGGTGGTTGGAAATGACCAGCCACCACTGCTGCGGGCTCAAATGGTCGGGGACGCTGGCGTGTAGCACCGGCTTGAGCCAGTGACGCATCCACCAGAGATTAACGCCTATCCAGTTGAGCGCGACACCATTCAGCCCCCGCAGCACCAACTGTCTGAGCCGTTGCCCTGGGGCAATGACTTTAAGTAGTGTCAGCAGAATGAGAGGTACGCCCCAGAACAGCGTGTTGAGCGTTAGCAGCAGTGCGCTAACCAGCCCCTTAAAAATAGGCATACCGCGTTTCCTTACCGTCAAACCCATAGCGTAATACTGAATGCTAAATGATCCTAGCCACCCTGCCCAGCAGAAACCCTGTGTATCTCATCAACTTAGTCTGGTGTTAGTCGGGAGAGTGAGGGCGCTTGAACGGTATCAAGCAGTACGGTGCGCAGTGCATGGGCAGCGACAGAGAGCTCCTGGTGGGTCAGGATGCCGACCCGACAGGAGATAGCAGGCGCCGTTAGCGGTATGCAGCGGGCGCCCACTTCATGCATTTGGCGAATGCACATGGAAGGCACCGCGCTGACGCCCAGCCCGTCGGCTACCATTCTACCCACGGTGGAGAGCTGGTGGCTCTCAAAGGCCACCGTTAGCGCCATATGCTGCTTACCCAGTTCCTGTTCCAGTAAGCGTCGCACCATGGAGGGGCGCTGAAGCGTAATGAAGTCCATGTCGAGCAGTGCTGACCAGGCGAGCTGGGAAGAGTGGGTTAACGGAGAGTCAGGCGGTACAACCGCCACAAAATGGTCTTCAAACAGCGGCGTAAACAGCAGGCTGCCAGTGCCCTCGGGCGAAAAAGCGATCCCCATCTCTACCTGTCGGGAGCGCACCATGGCGGTGACCTCCTCATTGATGACATCGTGCACGGTAATGTTGATTTTGGGGTACTGTTGGCGAAATTTAACCAGCGCCGCCGGGAGTAAGTTACCGGCAAAAGCGGGCATTGCCGCCACGCTGAGACGCCCCAGTTGGAGGGTGAAGCGCTGGCGCAAACGCTCCTCGGTATTGTCCCACTGGGCCAGCAGATGTTTGGCTAGCGGTAGCAGTGACTCGCCTTCAGGGGTTAGTCTGACGCTACGGGTGCTGCGAATCAGCAGTTTGCCACCCAGGGACTCCTCCAGGCCTTTAATCGCCAGACTTAACGCCGGTTGGGATAGGTGCAGGCGCTCGCAGGCTTGGGTAAAGCTGAGGGATTGGGCGACCGCCAGAAAGGCGCGTAGCTGTTTGACGGTCATTAACGGGCCTTTTATAAGTTTAAAAAATAAATTGATAAGAAAAACAAACTTAACAAATATATCATCTCGCTCAACACTGGGGCTATCTTTAGCGTTAGTTCGCGTATGTTGGGCAGTACTCATCTACGCTAATAGTGATCATCAACAACAATGTGAGGCACAACAATGGCAGGATTCGATAAGCGTGTAGCTTCCTACGAAGAGGCAATGGAAGGCATCGAGAGCGGTATGACCGTCATCGCCGGTGGCTTCGGGCTCTGCGGCATCCCTGAAAACCTGATCGCCGAGATCAAGCGCCGCGGCGTTAATGATCTTACCGTAGTGTCCAATAACTGCGGTGTCGATGGTTTTGGCTTGGGAATACTGCTTGAAGATCGTCAAATCAGTAAGATTCTGGCCTCTTACGTAGGTGAAAATGCCCTGTTTGAGAAGCAGATGCTCAACGATGAAATTGAGGTGGTATTAACGCCTCAAGGTACCTTGGCGGAAAAAATGCGCGCAGGTGGCGCTGGCATTCCCGCTTTTTACACTGCCACCGGCTACGGCACCCCGATTGGTGAGGGTAAAGAGGTTCGCGAATTTAATGGGCGACACTGTATTTTAGAAGAAGCCATCGTAGGCGACTTTGCTATTGTGAAAGGCTGGAAGGCGGATCGCTATGGCAACGTGATGTATCGCCATACGGCGCAAAATTTTAACCCCATGGCCGCCACAGCAGGAAAAATTACCGTGGTGGAAGTTGAAGAGATCGTTGAGCCGGGTGAGCTTGAACCTAGCCAGATCCACACGCCAGGTATCTATGTGGATCGGATTATTCTAGGCACGTTTGAGAAGCGGATAGAGAAACGCACGGTGCGCAGTTAATCCGTCACGGCTTCAAACTTAGTCAGTTTCAAACGCCGTCGGCTTCAAACGTCGTAACACTCGCTTCTTATTAAACGATTCAGCAAGAGGAAACTACCATGGCTTTAACGCGCGAACAGATGGCTCAACGTGTCGCCCAAGAACTTCAAGATGGTTTTTACGTCAACCTGGGCATTGGTATTCCCACCCTGGTCGCCAACTACATCCCGGATGGCATCGACGTTATGCTGCAATCCGAAAACGGACTGTTGGGGATGGGCCGCTACCCCACCGAAGACGAACTTGATGCCGATATGATCAATGCAGGCAAAGAGACGGTGACAGTTCGACCAGGCGCGGCGATTTTTTCATCCGCAGAATCGTTTGCGATGATTCGTGGCGGCCACGTGGATCTGACCGTGTTGGGGGCTTTTGAAGTGGATCAGCAGGGCAACATCGCTTCCTGGATGATTCCTGGCAAGCTGATTAAAGGCATGGGCGGTGCCATGGATCTCGTCGCCGGTGCCGAAAACATCATTTGTACGATGACCCACGCCTCTAAGCATGGCGAATCTAAGCTACTGGAAAAATGCGAACTGCCGCTAACTGGCGCAGGCTGCATTAACCGTGTGTTGACGGATCTTGCCTATCTTGAAATCCAAGATGGCGCCTTTATTCTCAAGGAGCGCGCACCAGGCGTAAGCGTTGAGGAGATCGTCGAGAAAACGGCGGGCAAGCTAATTGTGCCTGACCATGTTCCCGAGATGACGTTTGACGCCGAGTAACCACCACTACCCGTGAAGACGCTAGTGCTTATGCCGCTAGCGTCTCACGCCATCTCACAGCGTGTATGGTGGGGTAGCAGAACCTCAGCAATTCGCTCGTGGTTATCTTCAACATGCTTTTGCACGAGCGCCAGCCCCCCCAGGCAGAGGCGATGCTCATCGCCATCGGCGAAAACTGCTTTCTGCGGTGTGGTGGGATAGAAGCGGTGATCCAGCAGTGATGACACTGTAAAAACGCCGTTCTGCTGCCCCTGAAGACTTGGCATGCCCACTTCGTTGAGGCGTTGATTCAGCGTCTCCAAGGGATCCCCAAGCTGCCCGCAATCAAAGCCAGCATGATGCAGTCGGGGACCCATCACCGCTATCCAGGCAGCTAATGGGTGCGCTTGCTGCAGCTGTTGATAAAGCGACCAGCTTGGCATTGGCCAAGGGCGGCCACGGCAGAGTAAGTTATGGCCCTTGCAGTCCTGAGGATGCGATTGTTGCACCAACCCTTCAATGGCTTCCCGTGGCGCCTTGGAGAGTGTGCCTATTTGCAGCTCCGCTAGCACCAGCCAACTGCTGCCATCGCTGGGTGCGAGCAGTTGCACCAGTAGTCCTTTATCGGCCATGGCGTAGTGGCCCATCCGGCGATAGCCCATATGGGCCAAGTTGCCAGTCAGTGCGGCAGCGGTAAAAGGGCCGTAATTGAGTGTGACGAGCGTTAAATATTCGGCCGTGGTTGATAATGGCCACAGTCTAAGCGCACCGATATCGGGATGGGTATGTACATAGTCTAGCCACAGCTGCTGAACAAACTCCTGACGCTGCATGGTGAACTCCTTGCCTAAAGTGGCACACCTAGCGTGAGCCATTAAATAACTGCTCAGTATAGGCAAGCGAGGTAAGCAAGGGTTCAACGCGTATTAACGAGCGGTTAAACGGCAAGCAGTTGCTGGTCGCGAACAAACTGATCAAATTCAGTAAAGCCGCCCACATGGGCTTGATCGACAAACACCTGCGGAACGGTGTGAATGGGTTTGCCTGCCGTTTTGGCAATATCTTCTTTCGTTACCCCTTCGGAAGGCATATCTACATAGCGATAGCCCTCAATTTTACCGACTTTTTCCAAGTGTTCGGCAAGCTGTTTAGCGCGCACACAGAAAGGGCATGACATCCGACCAAAAATAACCACAAACATAGCGGGTACTCCTTTACGATAAGCAGAATAAGTAACCAAGTGGGCAGTCACTGAAGGGTAAATAGCCGTTGGCTGAGCGATAAATTCGCGCCTATTGTGGCTGACCGGAGCTTGTTTCGCCAATAGCAGCTCGCTACACGAACCATTAATGCCCGTTATTATCTGGGGAAACGATTAAGCCTATGCAAACGCTTACCGCTGACGAATACGCTCTCCTTGCTGAACTGGCAAAGACGTACCGAGATGCGCACTTGCCGTCAATGAAACAGAAAAGTGACTGGAACCCGCGTTTAGGGGTTGATGCGCTATGCTTTCAGTATTACGGCGCTGAGCACCTGGTGGGTGCGTTGATTACGCCTTGTGAACTTTGGTTGGTCGGCGTGCCCCAACCCGCTCTGTGGGCTGAGTCCATGGCGGAGACGTTGACGCTCTCATTGCCCTCAGGGGGTTATCAGCTATCCCGTGAGCGTTTACCTGGCGGCTACCCACTCTATAAGCGCGCCATTTTGGGTGATTTAAGCGAGCTGGAGAGCATGCAGGAGGCCGCGAGGCTGGCGCAGCAAATGATGGCGCGTTTAATGCAACCCGCTGAAGTCTCCAACGCCTAGCCCAACGCCTAGATAGCTATACTGACAAGGATGCTACAAGCAGGACTTTCAATAGAACTCCCATCCACGTAGTGAAAAGGAAATTGCCTATGACTTCCCAAGCCGTTACAACGCCGCGAGTTGCGCTGGTCACCGGTACCAGCAGCGGGATCGGTGCCGCAGTGGTTAAGCACTTTTGTGAGTTAGGCCATCAAGTGCTTGCCGTTGATTTTAATCCAGCGGGGAAGGCGGTCGCTGAACAAGCCGGCGCAGCCTTCTTTGAAGCGGATCTAACCGATCCTGATGCCTGCCGGGCGGCGGTGGCCGATGCGGTTAAGCGTTTTGGCGGTGTGGATATACTGGTCAATAACGCTGGGATTCAGCACGTTGCCTCGATTGAGACCTTCCCCGAGGAGAAGTGGCGTCAGATTATGGACCTGATGCTAACGGCGCCTTTCTTGCTCACACAGGCGGCTTGGCCGCATATGCGGGAAAAGGGCTGGGGACGCATTGTGAACGTAGCCTCGATACACGCTCAGGTGGCTTCGCCAGGAAAAGCGGCGTATATCAGCGCCAAACACGGCATGATTGGTTTGACCAAAACGGCGGCGCTGGAGGGCGGTGAACAGGGCATCACTGCGAATGCGGTATGTCCTGCCTATGTCAAAACCCCGCTGGTGGACAATCAGATCGCCGACCAGGCTAAATTGCACGGTATGGATGAGCAGGAGGTGATCGAAAAAGTCATGCTTAAACAGGCCGCCATCAAGCGCTTGATAGAGCCTGAAGAGGTGGCGCAGTTAGTCGCTTACCTGGCATCTGACGCCGCCGGTGCCGTGACTGGATCGAGCTTTAATATTGATCTTGGTTGGACGGCGCATTAATTAATCAGTTTGGCCCCGCCAGTGACCTTGTGTGGTTGGCGGGGTGATTTGTTGCAGGCTTTAACGACGCACCGGGCGTTTTTGTAATTTCCGCTGCAAGGTGCGGCGGTGCATACCCAGCGCCCGTGCGGTGGCGGATATATTGCCATCGTGCTCCTGCAGCACTTTCTGAATATGCTCCCAGGTGATGCGGTTAATCGAGGGGGGATTGTCAGCCAGTTCAATATCCGGGTCGCCAGCTTGGCGCTCGAAAGCGATTAAAACGTCATCAGCATCCACCGGCTTACATAAGTAATTAACCGCGCCGAGTTTCATTGCCTCCACGGCTGTGGCAATACTCGAGTAGCCGGTTAGCACCACAATACGACACTGAGGGATGGTGGCAAGTAGCTCGGGAAGCAGTTTTAAACCTGAGCTGTTTTCCAGCTTTAAATCAAGGGTCGCCATGGTAGGCGCATGCTGTGCGGCCATGGCCAGGGCCTGCTCTGCGTCGTGGGCGACGATGACATCGTAACCTCGGCGGGTTAGGGCACGATTCAGCACATGGCAAAACATTTCATCGTCATCAATGATCAGCAGGCGTTGCTCTCGCGTTTGCATGTTGTCCTCAATCCATTACTGGCGGTGCTTGGGGCGGTCGCGTTTAGTTGGGCGCCGCGCAGCGAGGCAGCGTAACTTCCGTTAGCGTGCCCCCTTCCGGGTGATTATACAGACTTACGCCGCCACCAAAGCGATTGATGGTGGCATGGGTTAAAAACAGACCGATGCCCATGCCCTTGCTTTTGGTCGAAATAAATGTCTCCCCCAGCTGGTCGGCAATCGACATGGCGACACCTGGGCCATGGTCGCGTATATCAATCACCACGCTCTCACTCTGCCAGTCTAAGCGTATGGCAATGTGTTCAGGGTTCGCGTCAGCGGCGTTATTGAGCAAATTGGTTAACGCCTGGTCGAGGGTGGCATCGACGGCCAGCCAAGGCCTGCCGCGTTTCTCGGCTACATCGAATTGATGGCTCACATCCGGACGAAGCACCAGCCAGCGCTGTACAACCCCCGCTAACCACACTTCCGCATCCAGCACTTCGGGTTCCGCCATGCGCCGACGGTCCGCGTTAGAGACTAAATTTTGCAGACGTGATTTGCATACGTCTACCTGCTGACGAAGTAAATTGATGTCTTGATCGAGCGCCGAGTCGGCGGGGGTGTCGGCCTGCATCTCTTTGAGGAGAACTGCCATGGTAGAGAGTGGGGTACCCAGCTCATGGGCAGTGCCCGCCGCTTGGGTGGCGACCGCCAATACCTGCTCATTACGTAAGGCGGCTTCCCGAGTACGTGAGAGTGCCTGGTCACGGCTCCGTAGTGCGTGGGCCATTTTATAAATAAAAAACGTCACCAGACCCGCCGAGAGGCCAAAGTTAAGCCACATACCCAATATGTGCAGACTCAAGGGGCTATCGCTATTGATATGGCCCAGTTGAGGGATCGGATAGTAGGAGAACATTAAAAAGGTATAGCCTGCCATGGAGCAGGCGGCGATGATCCAGGCGTGGCGCCAGGGTAGTGTGGCTGCGGCGATGGTGACCGGCACCAGGTAGTAGGTAATAAAAGGGTTAGTGGAGCCGCCCGAGAAGTAGAACAGTAGTGTTAAGCCAGTGATATCGGCGAGTAAGTGCAGTAAGTACTCTAGATGCGTCACTGCACGTGGGCGACCCAGGCGCCACCAGGTGGCGATATTGAGTACGCCCATGGAAATAACCACGCTCACCACAGCGGTTACCGGTAGATCGAAAGCCAGCAGCTCTACGCCCACCACAATCGCCAGTAAAAAACCGGTCCACGTGATGCCGCGGACAATAGTCAGTCGCACCAAATTGCGGTTGGGGGTCGAGAGCGGAAGGGGTAGTTCTGTCGGCATGATGGACTTACTTGGTTCTGGCTTTAAAGCCATGAATGATAAATTTAATCAGCAGGGTCATGACGTAGGTTGCCCAGCCTGCAGAAGCCAAGATATTGAACAGTAGCATTTTAGGCGGAAGCCATGCGCTACCCAGTAACGCTTCAATCATTATGTGGAAAAACATCGCCAGTAGCAGCGGTAGCGCCAGGGTGTGAATCCACATGTCGGTTCGCCGTTTGCGAATATGGTAGCGTCCCAGCAAATAACGTAGCGGCCGATGTGCCCAGCAGAAAACCACCAGGGCGCCAATCACCAATAGGCTAGCGAGAGTGGGTTCCGTGCTGCCGATATGAACGGAGAGTGAAATTGACCAGGCGAGACTTAGCCACATCAACCCTTCCAGGCTGGCAATAATATCCGCATAGCGGCGCACGTTCTGCATAAACAACCGAATCCTTAGCGTCAAAAACCAACTGTTATAAAAGCGTGTAAAATTAACCGTTCGAGCCGAATCTTAAAATAGCCGTGTCTTAAAAAGCTGCGCCATGATACGACACTTGGACGAGGGTGTGGGCGTCTGAGTAGCGGATTTATCCCATCGCGCAATTGCGTATACTGTACACGCTGCATTATATCTGCCTTTACACCACTACAGGACTTGCCGTGGACACCGTAACACTGACTCGCCCCGACGATTGGCACCTTCACTTGCGCGACGATGAAGCGCTTAAAGCGGTAGTTGGCCATACTGCTGCGCAAATGGGGCGGGCGATTATTATGCCTAATCTCACCCCGCCGGTGACCACGACTGCCAAGGCGCTTGAATACCGCCAGCGTATTCTCGATGCCTTGCCTGCGGGGAGTACCTTCGAACCCTTAATGGTGCTCTACCTCACCGATACAACCCCGCCGGAAGAGATCGAGCGTGCGGCGCAAAGTGGCATTGTTAAAGCGGTGAAGCTCTACCCTGCGGGTGCCACCACGAACTCCGATTCAGGGGTGACTGATTTGGCCCGCTGCGACGCAACGATTGAGATGATGGCCAAGTTGGGCATGCCACTTCTGGTGCACGGTGAAGTCACCCATGCAGAGATCGATATTTTTGATCGCGAAGCGGTATTCATTGAAACAGTGATGAAGCCACTGATGGAGCGCCACCCAACGCTGAAAGTAGTGTGTGAGCATATTACTACCCAGCAGGCTGCTGAGTTTGTTGCTCAGGCACCGGACAGTGTGGCGGCCACCATTACCGCTCATCATCTGCTGTTTAACCGTAATAAAATGCTGGTGGGCGGCATTCGTCCTCACTACTACTGCCTGCCGATCCTGAAGCGTGAACAGCATCGCCAGGCGCTGCTGAAAGCAGCTACCAGCGGCAGCCATAAGTTCTTTTTGGGTACCGATAGTGCACCGCACTCCCAGGGGGCTAAAGAGTCAAGCTGCGGCTGTGCCGGTGCCTATACTGCACCTGCGGCCATTGAGCTATACGCCACTGCCTTCGATGAAATGAATGCCTTGGACAAGTTGGAAGCCTTTGCGAGCCTTAATGGACCGCGTTTTTACGGGCTAACACCTAACCTGGACACCATTACGCTTGAACGGCGGAGTTGGACGCTGCCGGAAAGTTATCCTTACGCCCAAGGGGAGCAAATCATTCCCCTGCTGGCGGGGGAGACGCTGAGCTGGGCGATTAAGTCTTAGCGGGTAGCGAATGCCGCCGACGGCTTTAACGTCGGCGGCATCGAGCACCTAGTAAGCCCGTTATACGCTGCCAAGTTGCTTAAGCATTTGATCAACCATGCGCGATGAGTGGTCGGCGGCTACTTCCAGAAACTCATCGAAGGAGAGATGGTTGTCGCCGCTGCCGGGAATATCAGAGAGCGCGCGGATCACCACAAAAGGGCACTGGTAGAGGTGGCACGTTTGGGCAATGGCGGCGCCCTCCATCTCTACCGCCAGCATGTTGGGGAACTGGGCGCGGGTTGCGTCTACTCGGGCAGGATCGGACATAAAGGCGTCACCGGTGGCGATCAAGCCTTCGCGCACCTTGACTTCGCCTAACGAGGCGATGGCGTTACGTGCCACCTCTCGCAGCCCTGTGTCGGCTAAATAAGCAGCGGGCATCCCCGGTACCTGGCCTATCTCGTAGCCGAACACCACGGCGTCAACGTCGTGGTGACGAACTTCGTCTGAAATGATGACATCGCCAATGGCTAAATCGGTGGCAAAGCCTCCGGCGGAACCGGTGTTGATAATGGCATCGGGTTGATGACGCTCTAATATAATAGCCGTGCCTACCGCGGCGTTAACCTTGCCAATCCCCGACAGCAGTACGATGACCTCAAGGCCGTAACGCGTGCCGGTATGGAATACAAACCCTGCGTGCTCATATCGCTGGGGGTTATCCAACTGGCCCACCAACGTGCTTACTTCCTGCGCCATTGCGCCAATAATACCAATACGCTTCACTGCGCCATGCTCCTATACAAAAAGGGTGATGTTTAACTCAGGCATGATCGGTTGCTAAGTCGTGCTGCTCGGCGGCTTCCAGTGTGTTTTCCAGCAGCGTAGCGACAGTCATTGGCCCAACGCCTCCGGGGACGGGGGTGATAAAGCTGGCGCGTTCGGCGGCAGCAGCAAAATCAAGGTCGCCTTTTAGCGTGCCGTCCTCCTGGCGGTTGATACCTACGTCGATCACGATAGCGCCGGGCTTAATCCACTCGCCGTTGACAACACCCTGCTTGCCGACAGCCACGACTAAAATGTCGGCGCGGCTCACGTGCTCTTTGAGGTTCTGCGTAAAGCGATGACAAACGGTGGTAGTACAACCCGCTAGCATGAGTTCTAGCGCCATCGGGCGGCCAACGATGTTGGAAGCGCCCACCACGGTGGCGTCCAAGCCGCGTAACTCAATATCACTCTGTGCTAGTAACGTCATTATCCCTTTCGGCGTGCAGGGGCGCAGGGCGGGCATACGCTGGGCTAAGCGGCCAATGTTGTAGGGATGGAAACCATCGATATCTTTGTCCGGAAGAATACGCTCTAAAATGGGCCCGGCATCAAGATGCTTGGGCAGGGGCAGTTGAACCAAGATGCCATCCACGGCAGGATCGTTGTTAAGCTGGTCAACCAGGGCTTCCAGCTCATGCTGTGAGGTTGTAGCGGGCAGGGCATGTCTAAAGGAGATAATGCCTGCTTGTTCGCAGGCGCGGTGTTTATTACTGACATACACATGAGAGGCGGGATCGTCCCCGACCACAACCACGGCTAGTCCTGGTGCCCGCCCGCCAGCTTGACGGCGTGCAGCGATCTTTTCGGCAACCTGTTGGCGGACAGTAGCAGCGATGGCTTTGCCATCGATTAGTTGGGCGGTCATGTAATGGAATCCCTGTGGATGTTAAAAATGGCCTAGACAGTAAAACGCTCACGCGACAGCGCTTTAAAGACGGCAATTTTCGCATGTCGGGGCATCCAGGCAAAGCGCCTTCACTAACAATCACTTTAATGGTTGACTTTAAAATTAAAAATAGTAATATATGCCTCGCTTGAGACGGGCAGCACGGTAGCGTCTAAGGTGATGAAAATCGGGATGTAGCGCAGTCTGGTAGCGCGCCTGCTTTGGGAGCAGGATGTCGGGGGTTCGAATCCCTCCATCCCGACCATTCACTTAGCAAGAAAGGTAGTAGTTTGCTTTTCCAAGCTGCAGTTGTGGTCTAGTGCTCATCAGTATTCGTTTGTTATGAATACTCTATGTGCGCCCATAGCTCAACCGGATAGAGCAACGGCCTTCTAAGCCGTAGGTTGCGGGTTCGATTCCTGCTGGGCGTGCCACCTCAATCAGTGGTAACAACCTGTCAGAATCCTATCTTCAAGCACTTGCTATTTGTTTTACGTAAGATTGTCTTTGGTGGGTGTAGCTCAGGGGTAGAGCCCCGGATTGTGACTCCGGTGGTCGTGGGTTCAAATCCCATCATCCACCCCAGTGACAATATTTGCGTTTCCAGTTTTTAGGTTGTGGTGGGTGTAGCTCAGTGGTAGAGCCCCGGATTGTGACTCCGGTGGTCGTGGGTTCAAGTCCCATCATCCACCCCATTACCCCCGCATATTGCATTTCCTTCCTGTTCTAGTTGCTACTTTTTTAGTTACTTCTCTGTCGATAAAAATGCTGCCCTTAGTCGGGTTTTTTGCGTTTTGAGCATTTAGCATTTCCATGGCTGGCTAGCGTGGCATCACCTTAATGCGATGGCCTGGCATATGAGTGAGCGGTTCAGGCCTGCCAAGTAAATAACCTTGTGCGTAGTCAATGCCCATGTGCCGCAACGTATCCAGCGTTGTCTGGTGTTCCACAAATTCAGCAATGGTGGCAATACCAAGCGCCTTGCCGACAGCATGAATGGCCTCGACCATCGCTCGGTCAATCGGATCCTGATCCACATTGCGGATAAAGTGTCCGTCAATTTTTAAATAATCGACCGGTAACTGCTTCAAGTAGCTAAAAGAGGAGAGTCCGGTGCCGAAGTCATCCAGTGCAAAGAGGCAGCCGTACTCTTTGAGGGTGACAATTAATTCGCCAACTCTAGAAAGTTGGGCAATGGCGGTGCTTTCAGTAATTTCAAAACAGAGCGTGCCGTGGGGTAGGCCTGCCATGGCGACTTGAGCAATAAGATCCTGGCAGAAGTCAGCATCAGATAGCGACTCTCCAGATAGATTGATTCCCCACAAACTGTGCGACGGTAGAGTCGCGTGGCGGTTTTGATCCCCTAGCCAGGCTAGAGTATTACGAATAACCCAGCGGTCTATACGTACCATGAAGTGATAACGCTCGGCGGCGGGGAGAAAGCTGCCAGGCGCGATGATCTCGGTCTGCTCTTCAAGTCGGAGCAGAATTTCTCGGTAGCCAGGGCCGTCGGCACAAACGGGGACAATGGGTTGAGCGTAAAGGCGGAAGGTATCGTTATCCAAGCCGTTTTGCAGGCGTTGTACCCACTGAAGTTCACCATGTTTCTCCAGTAATGAGTGGTCGTCAGGCTGATAACAGTGGATACGATTGCGGCCGGCCTCTTTGGCGGCGTAGCAGGCCGCGTCAGAGGCGTGGAGTGCCTGGCTCAACTGCATGGGCTGAGCAGTGTTCAGTTCAACCAAGCCAATGCTCACGCCGATACCAAAGGTGTGCCCCTGCCAGGCAAAACGGTACTGTTCGATATCACAACGTAGCGCTTCCGCAATGGACAAAGCTCGCTCTATACCGCAATCGGGTAGCAACAAAGCGAATTCATCGCCACCCAGGCGGGCGGCAATATCGCTACTGCGCACATGATCTTTGAGCTTTAACGCCACTTGGCGCAGCAGCTCATCTCCCGCTAGATGACCGCAGGTATCATTGACGATTTTGAACTGATCGAGATCCAGGTAGCACAGCACATGGTAACCCTCGTCGCGATTGAGTAGCGCAGTCAGTGCTGATTCGAAGGCGCGGCGATTGAGCAGATCGGTCAGGTTGTCGTGGCTGACCTGATAGCTGAGCTGTTCGGTGAGTTGGCGGGTGAGGCTTACATCCTGAAAAACAACCACTGCGCCTAAGGTAATGCCGCTACGCGAACGTATTGGCGAAGCGCTGTGCTGAATGGGGGTATGGGTGTGATCACGGTTCACCAGCAGGCAGTGTTCGGTGGAGTGCACTGGGGTTAGCTGAGTTAGCACTTGTCGGGCTGGGTTGCTGAGCGGCTCTTTACTAGCTTCCTCGAGTAGTTGATACACCAGGGAAATAGGTTTATCCAGGGCCTCCTCAAGTGTCCATCCGGTTAGGCGTTTGGCTTCCGCATTGATAAAGGTGACGTTGCCACTGGCGTCACAGGTAATAACACCATCACCGATGGATGCCAGGGTAGTGCGGGCAAGGTCGTGTTCGCGGTTTAACTGCTCCTGGAGCTGTTTGCGTTCGGTAATGTCTCTTACCATTCCAGAGCGCTCTGACACGGAACCGCTAGCCCCTTCGCTGACTTGTATCTCCAGGTAGCGCACCTGCATGTCTGCGTTGCGTCGCTTAATTTCATGACGTGCGCCAGGCGTTAAGGAGCGGGCGGGTAGTAGCGTTGAGACAGGTTGACCAATAAGCTGTGCGGCGTTGACTTCGAAGAGCTGCTCCGCCCCGGGATTCAGGCTTGTTAAAGTGCCGTCTGCCTGCCAGGTGATGACGCCATCGCGAAGGTTGCGCAGCATCACGCGGGTATGCCCCACGGCGCGCTCCAGAGCGGCGGTGACACGATTATAGCTTGCGGCTATTTCGCCCACTTCGGTAAACGGATCGGCCTCGATCCGCTGGCGCATATCGCCCTGACGTTCATGTTGGCGCATATGCTCAAGTAGTTGGTTTAGCTCGTTGTTGGCGCCATGTTCAGCGAGGTTGAGGCCCATCTTTTCTGCCTCAGGTGAGACGCGTATAGGCAGGAAGCGCCGGGTAACGCGGAACAGCAGCCAGGCGCTGCCAAAGCTCCAAATGCCACACACCACAACGCCGATCAACTGTACGCCAAACTGAGCCGACCGGGATAAGCCGCTCTCCAGTAGCGAGAGGTCGGCCACCCAGGGCAGAGCGAGCGTACCCCAAATGCCTGCGACAAGGTGCGAAGGAATGGCGCTGACCGCATCATCGATATGCTTACTTAGCAGCCATTCGCTGGTCAGCACCATCAGTACGCCACCAACCGCGCCTAGCCCAAATGCCGCCGATAAAGAGATCACATGAGCGCTGGCAGTGACAGCAACCAAGCCCGCAATGGCGCCATTAATCGCATACATTACGTCGGCGTAGCGTCGCGTTCTTAGTCCCATTAGCATGCCCGAAAGAATGCCTCCAACGGCGCCCAACACAGTATTGGCTATTATGCCGGGTATTTGCTCGGTAACCGCCAGGGTGCTGCCGCCGTTAAAACCAAACCAGCCTAAAATCATAAACAGCGCGCCGAGCATAGCGAGAGGCAGGTTGCCAGAGGGAAAAGCGGTGGGTGGTTTGCCGTGGGTGAAGCGCCCAGTACGTGGGCCAATACAGAGTACGGCAGCCAGCGCCACCCAGCCACCCACGCTATGCACGACCGTCGAGCCTGCAAAGTCGATAAACCCGAGCGAGCCAAGCCAGCCCTTTGCACCGCCTAACAGCCCGCCCCACGCCCAGTGGCCAAAAATCGGGTAGATGAGTAAGGCTATCCAGAGGGCTGTCCAGGTGTAGACTATAAAAGGCATACGTTCCGCCACCGCACCGGACACAATGGTCGCAGAGGTGGCGCAGAACATGGCTTGGAAAATAAAAACGGTAATCACCCAGCTGCTGGACGCTTCCAACTGCCAGCCAAACAGTGTCGAACCGACTAAGCTCTGGTAAGAGTCGCCAAACATGATGCCAAAACCGATGAACCAGAAAACACTGACGGCAATGGCAAAGTCCGCTACGTTTTTCATAGCGACGTTGATGGCGTTTTTGGTACGCGTCGTGCCTGCTTCCAGGCAGAGAAAGCCAGCTTGCATCACAAATACCAAAGCAGCGGCCCACAGTACCCAAAGTGTGTCGAGCAGCGAGCTATGCAAATCTAGCGTGGCAGGCATGATGTTTTCCTTAGCAACTTTTGGTGCAGGTGCGCTTCTTTTTGGTGCTTTATGGGTTTTGCGCGGTAGGAGAAGAAACCGTTACAGCGGCGCTAGCTGAATGCCATTAAGGTTTCCTAATAGAAACTAAGCAATTGTTATGCCGCTAATAGTGAAGTCATCGTTTTTAACGCTTATAACAGTATTAATTGCTGTTTATTGCTATAAAAATAGCGTTTACGACTATATAAATGCGAATGAATTGGTGATATTTTTCAAATAGTTATCGAGCTTCAATTGTGGTTCTAAATCCGTGAAAGGGAGTGCATCAAAATGGCGCGTCAAACGGTAGTTTTGGGAGCAGGCATGGTGGGTGTCAGCATTGCCTGGCATCTGCGCCAGCGGGGGCATGAGGTCACCCTGGTGGATCGCCTTCAGCCTGGCCGTGAAACCTCGTTTGGCAATGCGGGTATTATTCAACGTGAAGCGGTTAGGCCTTACCCCTTTCCCCGCGACGTGAAGACGCTACTCAGCGTTTTACCTAACCGCCGGGTGGATATTCGCTATCGTCCGGCGGGCATGGTTAACGCCGCCTCACCGCTATTGCGCTACTGGATGAACTCAGCGCCAAAGGCTTACCAAAAAATTGTGCCGGAATACGCTTCGCTTATTCAGCTTTCGCTGAAAACTCACGGCCCGATGATTGATGCCGCGGGCGCGGATCATTTGGTGCGCCGCCAGGGGTGGCTTGAGCTTTACCGCACTCCGGAAAAACTGGCCGCGCGGGTTAAAGAAGCCGAAGAGGCGCGGCGCCTTTATGGCGTAGAGTTTGCGCAGCTGGATAGGGCTGCGCTTGAGGAGAAAGAGCCTTCGTTGAGTGACACCATTATCGGTGCGATTCACTGGCTTGACCCCTGGACGGTTGCTGACCCAGGTGGGTTGGTCGCGGCTTATGCCCAAGCGTTTAGTAAAGACGGCGGGCGTATTTTGCAGTCGGATATCAAGTCGGTTCAACAAGTGGGTGACCGCTGGCAGGTGAATACCGCTGCTGAAGTGCTAGAAGTAGATAACGTCGTTGTGGCGCTAGGGCCCTGGGCGGGAAGCTGGCTTAAAGAATTAGGCTATCACTTTCCTACCTTTGTAAAACGTGGCTACCACATGCACTACGCACCTCAAGTGCCCGCCAAACTAAATTTCTGGGTCATGGATGCAGAGGTCGGCTATTTATTAGCGCCGATGAACGCGGGTATTCGCCTGACCACTGGCGCGGAGTTGGACCGCCTGGATGCACCCGCTGATGTCAATCAGTTAGGCGCTGCCGAGAAAGTCGCGCGCGGCGTGTTCCCGCTTGGCGAACGCCGCGATGAAGCGCCTTGGAAAGGCGCAAGACCCTGTTTGCCGGATATGAAGCCCGTGATTGGGCCTGCACCCAGGCATCCCGGGCTCTGGCTCGCCTTTGGTCATGGTCATCAGGGGTTTACTTTAGGGCCTGCAACCGGTCATCTGCTGGCGGAAATGATGGAAGGGCAGCCTACCACCATTGATATGGCTCCATTTCGCGCGGGCAGGTTCTAGCTAGCGCTATATTCATTAATGCTCAGCTGAAATAAGCCGATAGTAGTAGATGCTGGTAAGTAATAGGGAACGATATCTTTGCGCGTGATCTAATGCTTTGCTAGTTTAAAAGTACATTTGCACACCATGAGGTGGAACTATGGATGTAGGCATCAGCAGTTCTGTTAGCGCGTCGCTTTATATGAACCAGGCGCAAACTCCTGAGCAGGCACAAATGCAGGTGTTTAAAGATGCGCTAGATACTCAGGCGCAGCAAGTGACCGAAATCATGGCTTCAGCGGACACTGGCGCGGAACCGGATTTGGCCAAAGAGGGTAATGTAGGTACGCAGGTTAATACCTACGCCTAGAGCCCAGTACCCATAATGGTTGACTGGCAACGGTCATGACCGTTAGTACGATAAAACGCTGACTTGCTCAGCGTTTTTTTTGGTCTTTTACAAGGGCGTTACGTTTGCTGCCACCCGCGACAACAGCTGCCTCCAGGCGTTACAATTGCGCCAATGAACATTGCTCACTGCGCGGTGGCTAATTAGCGAAAGCTGCTGATTGAGTGCTGCGCTGAGACCCTATAGTTGAAGAGGCACAATGAAAGAGACACAGCTAGCCCATGAAGCAGGGCTTAGGCGCACCTTTGCGATTATTTCGCACCCCGACGCCGGTAAAACGACCATTACCGAAAAGATGCTGCTATTTGGCAATGCTATCCAGTTAGCCGGCTCGGTGAAGAGCAAGCGTAACGATCGCCACGCAACGTCGGACTGGATGAAAATGGAGCAGGAGCGGGGGATCTCGGTAACGACCTCGGTGATGCAGTTCCCTTACGCGGGGCGTATCGTTAACCTGCTGGACACGCCCGGTCACGAAGACTTCTCTGAAGATACCTACCGTACGCTTACGGCGGTTGACTCAGCCTTGATGGTCATCGACGGCGCCAAAGGTGTTGAGGATCGCACAATTAAGTTGATGGAAGTGTGTCGTCTGCGCACCACGCCGATTCTCACCTTTATCAACAAAATGGATCGCGATATCCGCGACCCCATTGAGGTGATGGATGAAGTCGAGACCGTCTTAAACATTCAATGTGCGCCGATGACCTGGCCGATCGGTATGGGTCGCCACTTCAAAGGTGTTTACCACCTCTATAACGACGTGATTCATCTGTATACCCAGGGACAGGGTAGCCGCATTCCTGAGGACAAGCACATAGAGGGCTTACACAGTCCCGAAGTGGATGCTGTGCTTGGAGAAGAGCAGGCCGAAGAGCTGCGCATGGAAGTCGAACTGGTGCGCGGCGCCTCCCATGAGTTTGATCTGGATGCTTACCGGAGGGGGGAGCTTTCACCGGTCTATTTCGGTACCGCTATGGGCAACTTTGGTGTGCGTGAAATGCTTGACGGTTTTGTCGAGTACGCGCCTCCGCCCCAGGCCCACGAAACCGATACACGGGTAGTCACATCTGATGATGAGCGCTTCACCGGCTTCGTGTTTAAAATCCAGGCCAATATGGATCCCAATCACCGCGACCGCATCGCTTTTTTGCGCGTCTGTTCGGGTAAGTACGAAAAGAACATGAAGATGCGCCATGTGCGTATCGGCAAGGACGTTAAGATTGCCGATGCCTTGACCTTTATGGCCTCCGACCGCTCCCAGGTAGAAGAGGCCTGGCCCGGCGATATTATTGGTCTTCACAATCACGGCACGATTCAGATCGGCGATACCTTTACCGTGGGCGAAGATATGCGCTTTACCGGTATACCGCACTTTGCGCCTGAACTCTTTAAGCGCGTGCGACTGAAAGACCCGCTGAAGATGAAGGCGCTACAAAAGGGCTTGCAGCAGCTTTCCGAAGAAGGCGCTACCCAGGTCTTTATGCCCATGGACAACAACGACCTGATTCTTGGCGCCGTCGGTACGCTGCAGTTCGATGTGGTCGCCCACCGCTTGAAAGAGGAGTACAAGGTCGACTGCTTGTACGAAGGGGTCAATGTACAGACCGCGCGCTGGGTCTACTGCGAAGATGCCAAAAAGCTCGAAGAGTTTAAGCGTAAAGCCAGCGCTAACCTGGCGATCGATGGTGGTGGTTATCTCACCTATATCGCGCCTACCCGGGTTAACTTGCAGATGACCCAGGAGCGCTGGCCGGATATTCGCTTCCAGCCGACCCGCGAGCACTAACATGTAAAGGTAGTCCCATGCTGGTTGATGCCCACTGTCATCTCGATTTTACCCAGTTTGATCAGGATCGAGCGGAGGTATTTGAGAGTGCCAAGGCAGTGGGTGTGGCGCACTTTGTGGTGCCAGGCACTACCCGTACCCGCTGGCAGCAGGTGCTAGCGCTTGGCGCACGAGCGGATACCTCGGTATGCTTAGGCTTACACCCTTACTTTGTCGATGAGCATCAAGCTGCGGATATTAACGCGCTTGATTCTCTGCTCGGCGAGCATCCTGAGGTGGTTGCCGTGGGTGAGTGCGGTATTGATGGCCGTTTTACTGACACCCTTGAAGCGCAGTGGTACTGCTTTGATGCCCAGCTAAGATTGGCCAAACAGCATGCACTCCCAGTGGTGGTGCACTGCGTCCACGCCAATGACAAGGTTGCTAAGCGCCTTCGCCAGCTTGCGCTTCCCAAAGCGGGGTTGATTCACGCCTTCTCAGGCTCCATTGAGCAAGCGAACAAGTTTCTCGACCTGGGGTTTAAGCTGGGGTTGGGTGGCGCTGTCACCTACGAGCGCGCCAAGCGCTTACGGCGAACCGTTAAGGCACTACCTGATAATGCTTTTGTGCTGGAAACCGACAGCCCCGATATGCCGCTAAGTGGCTATCAGGGCATGCGTAATGAGCCATGTCGAGTGGCAGAGGTATGCAGCGTTGTTGCCGCACTGCGCGGGCAAACAGCGGAGCAGGTCGCGGCTCTGAGCAGTGATACCGCCGCGACACTGTTTCGCTTGTCTTTGACCTAGAAATAACCTAGAAACGCAAAGCCTAGAGAAAGCTTAGCCGTTAAGGCTAACCGCCAGCTGTTCCGGGTCAACGCGCTCAATCGCATAGGGTAATGGGAGAAGGGATGCTGGCGCCCCATCCAAATAGAGCGGCATGGTTTCTTCGGCGACTTTGGTGCTCATGACTGCCAGTAATTCGACGCCGCCTTGATGATCAGGCGCGCTGACCACCACTTCGCCGACCGCTTTATCGTCACCATTGACCACGCTAGCGCCAACCTCAGGCAGCGTTGTAGTCTCTATACTGATACGCATTAAGCGCTTTTTCACCTGGCCTCGGAAGTGCGCTCGAGCGACGACTTCCTGGCCGGTGTAACAGCCCTTTTTAAAGCTAATGCCGCCCAGCGCTTCCCAGTTCAGCATTTGGGGCAGGAAGTGATCCTGCTGGGTATCGGTTAGCCACGCCAAACCGCTACGAATATCCTCAAGCTGCCAAGCATTACGGCCCGCCTGGTCATCCTGAAGCGACGGTAAATCGACCTTGCTATCGTTATCGAAACACAATAGCCAGCGCGGTGTCTCACCAGGGTAGCGGATTACGCAGACTTGGTCGTTGTTGGTGTGGGTGCCCACTCGATCAGGTAGCTCCAGACCCAGCTGCTCCGCAAGCGCTGGGGCCTCATCGCTGGCACCAATGAATACTAGGTCGCGTTGAGTGGTTAGTTCAGCGCGGTAAAAGGCGGCGAATTTTTTAAGATGACTCGCTAGGCTATCTAACAAGGTGTTACTGATCAGTAGCCGATAGTGCTCTTCACCCAAGCGCATTAGCTGGGCGTTGGCCAGCATGCGGCCCTTAGGCGTACAGAAGCAGGTGAGCGGCGCAAAGTGCTCGTCGGCCAGGCTGACCTGGGCGCTGGTCTGGCCCTGAAGGAACTTTTCTGCATCCGCCCCCTTCACATCCAGCGCGGCCAAGTGGTTAAGGCGGACGCTGCCAAGGGCCGGGGTGCTAGCGGTAACGGTCGCCATAAAAACTCCTGCAAAAGTGGGAAAGCGTTCGATAGTGATGCATTTAGTGCGAAAAAGTAAAAGTCTCTTTAGTGCTATTAGGTGCGGGCAGCCGACACTAATTGCAAGGCACCATTAGCATGCTAGACTCTTTCTCTTTGTATCAGTTTTGCACAGGGCAACAGGTAGGGAAACGCTATGGCACAGCAGTCGTTGACATTCCAGGGTGTTAAATCGGTCGACCAGGTGAACAAAATCACCACGGCGCTCATGATGCTTGATGGCGTTGATAGTGCCGAAGTGGGGCGCCATGGTGCCGATGTGGACGGTCGGGCAAAGCGCGAGACGCTGATTAATGCCATTGAAAAACTTAAGCTAGGCGTAAAGGTATCCTAATGCACCCTCCCATTACCGTGATTAGCGAACGTAACCATGTCTTTAGGCAGCGAGTTGAAGTCAATGGTTTGGAAGATCTCTATGCCGATGTGCCACCAATAGTAGGTGGCGAGGGCAGTGCACCTGATCCCCACGACTATTTCGATATTGCTCTGGGTACCTGCAAAGCGATTACCGTGCAGATGTACGCCAAGCGCAAAGAGTGGCCGCTTGAGGGCATTACCGTCACCGTACAGCGTGACGATAGCCAGGAAAAAAAGGGCATCTACAAGCTAGACGTGGCATTAACGCTGCACGGGATTGAAGACCCGGAGCAGCGCGCCCGGCTGGAAAATATTAGCCACCGCTGCCCCATTCAGCGGTTGATGACCCAGTCTACGGTCGAGATCGCTACGCGGTTAGTTTAAATTCGCTTTTTTAGGAGCACCGATGAGCAAAGCCTTTCGATTGCAGTCAAAATTTCAGCCAGCTGGCGACCAGCCGGCCGCCATTAAGGGGCTGATCAGTGGCCTGGAATCAGGGCTTGCCCATCAAACACTGCTGGGGGTCACTGGGTCGGGCAAAACCTTCACCATGGCCAACGTGGTGGAACAGCAGCAGCGTCCTACCATTGTGATGGCGCCAAACAAGACGCTTGCGGCCCAGCTGTACGGCGAATTTAAAGCGTTTTTCCCGGATAACGCCGTAGAGTATTTCGTCTCCTACTACGACTACTATCAGCCGGAAGCCTATGTGCCTTCTTCGGATACGTTTATTGAGAAGGATGCCTCAATTAACGACCATATTGAGCAGATGCGGCTCTCCGCCACCAAGGCACTGCTGGAGCGCCGCGATGCGCTGATCGTGGTATCGGTATCGGCGATTTATGGCCTGGGTGATCCTGACCAGTACCTGAAAATGCGTTTGCATTTTACCCGTGGCGAGCTCATTGATCAGCGCGCCTTTCTGCGCCGCTTGGCTGAGCTTCAGTACACTCGCAATGATATGGATTTTCGCCGTGGCACCTACCGTGTGCGTGGTGATGTGATCGATATTTTCCCCGCCGACTCTGATGAAGAGGCGGTGCGGGTGGAGCTGTTCGACAGTGAAATAGATACGATTCGGCTGTTTGATCCGCTCACTGGTGCCGTTCACGGCGAAGTGCCGCGGATGACCATCTACCCCAAATCGCACTATGTTACCCCCCGGGAAACGATCCTGGGCGCCATTGATGCGATTAAAGAGGAACTGAAAGAGCGCCTGGAGTGGATGCGCAAGCATGAGCGTTTGGTGGAGGCTCAGCGCCTTGAACAGCGCACCCTTTACGATATTGAGATGATGCTGGAGTTGGGTTACTGCAACGGTATCGAAAACTACTCCCGTTACCTCTCTGGGCGAGCCCCCGGAGAGCCGCCACCGACGTTCTTCGACTATCTGCCCGATGACGCATTGCTGTTTATCGACGAGTCTCACGTCAGCGTGCCCCAGGTAGGCGGCATGTATAAAGGCGATCGTTCGCGCAAAGAGACATTGGTCGAGTATGGCTTCCGGCTGCCCTCAGCGCTGGATAATCGGCCGATGAAGTTTGAAGAGTGGGAGGCCATTTCCCCGCAAACGATCTTTGTCTCCGCCACCCCCGGGCGTTACGAAGACGAGCATGCCAGCCAGACCGTTGAGCAGGTGGTGCGTCCCACCGGGCTATTGGATCCCGAAATTGAAGTGCGGCCGGCCAGCACTCAGGTAGATGATCTGCTTTCGGAAATTGGTTTGCGCACTGCCGTTGGTGAGCGGGTGCTGGTGACCACGCTAACCAAACGCATGGCGGAAGACCTGACCGAATATTTTGACGAGCACGGCATTCGGGTTCGCTACTTACACTCGGATATCGACACCGTCGAGCGGGTGGAGATTATTCGTGATCTGCGGCTCGGCAAGTTTGATGTGTTGGTAGGCATCAACCTGCTGCGCGAAGGTCTGGATATTCCCGAGGTGTCGCTGGTGGCGATTCTGGATGCGGACAAAGAGGGCTTTCTGCGTGCGGAGCGCTCGCTGATACAGACCATTGGCCGCGCGGCCCGTAACGCCCATGGAAAGGCGATTCTGTATGGTGATCGGATTACCGACTCGATGCGCAAGGCAATTGATGAGACCGAGCGTCGCCGCGCCAAACAGACTGCTCATAACGATGAGCATGGCATTACGCCGACCACCGTGACGCGCTCGGTGGCCGATATACTTGAAGCCGCCCAGGCACCAGGTAAGAAGAGCAGTCGTCGACGCGGCAGCGAGCGTAAAGTCGCGGAGAGCGCTGCAGAGTACGATGTCACCACCATGAGCAATCAAGACTTACTGGGTGCCATCAGTAAGCTTGAGGATGCGATGTTCGAAGCGGCGCAAAACCTCGAGTTTGAAGAGGCGGCGCGGCTTCGCGATCAGCTCCATCAAATGAAAGAAAAACAGTTGGCGCTGGGCTAGCGGTATGCCGGAAGGCCCAGAAATTCGCCGCGCAGCAGATCGCATTGAGCAGCAGATAGGCGGGCGGGTGATCGACGATGCCTGGTTCGCCTTTCCAGAACTTGCCGAGCAGGCAGCATCATTTATGGGCGTTCGGGTTACACGAGTGGATACCTGGGGTAAAGCAATGCTGATCCGGTTTGCCGATCAGCGCGTGCTTTACTCCCACAATCAACTCTATGGTGTTTGGAAGCTGCATAGCGAGGATAAACCACCAAACACCAAGCGAGCGCTGCGGGTTCGATTGAGTGCAGAAGGGCGCTGCGCCAGTCTCTATAGTGCCTCCGATATTTCCCTCTGGCACGCAGAAAATCTCACCGAACACCCTTTCTTGGCACGCCTGGGCCCTGATTTACTGAGCCAAGAGGTGACTTCATCCGATGTGCAGCAGCGGCTCAATTTAAAGCAGTTTCATAAGCGCAGCCTGGGCGCGTTGCTGCTTGATCAGGGGTTTGTTGCTGGGCTGGGAAATTATTTGCGCTCTGAAACTCTGTTCTTCTCCCATCTGCCCCCGAGTGCTCGCCCGGTAGACTTAACCCATGAGCAGCAGCAAACGCTAGCTGACTGCATCATTGGCGTTACCCGCCAAGCCTACCAGGCCGCTGGCGTTACCAATCGGGAGGCCTGGATTGCGCAGGCCAAAGCCGCGGGTGAACCACGCAGGCAGTGGCGTTTTACGGTTTTCGAACGGGCAGGGCTAGAGTGCCACCGCTGTGGAGCGGTGATCGAGCGCAAAATGGTCGGATCGCGACGGCTCTATTTATGTCCAAACTGCCAATCAGCGTGAGTAGCTATTTATACCGTTATCTTGTCTAAAAGTATGGTCTACATCAAGCCTTGTTGAACTAGTCAGACATCCCGTTGAGGAGTGCTGCCGGAGGAGGGCCAATACGGTATACTGGCCTTACGCTAAGACGGCCCCTCCGCCGGTGCGGAAGAGAGCCGCTGACTAGACGATAACCTAGGAGCTATTACTCCATGACCGTGATTCGCCAGGACGACGTTATTCAAAGCGTTGCCGATGCTCTGCAGTACATCTCTTACTACCATCCCAAAGATTTTATCGACGCCATGGCCGCCGCCTACGAGCGCGAAGAGAACCCCGCTGCCAAAGATGCCATCGCTCAGATTTTGATCAACTCTCGTATGTGCGCTACCGGGCACCGCCCGATATGCCAGGATACGGGTATCGTTACCGTGTTCGTTCACGTGGGCATGAACGTTACCTGGGAAGCGGATATGAGCCTGGACGATATGATTAATGAGGGTGTTCGTCGCGCTTATCTGCTGCCCGATAACATTCTGCGTGCGTCGGTGCTGGCGGATCCTGACGGCAAGCGAGCCAACACAAAAGACAACACCCCAGCGATTATTCACCATTCAATCGTGCCCGGTGATACGGTCGATATTCACGTGGCCGCTAAGGGCGGTGGTAGCGAGGCTAAATCCAAGTTTGCCATGCTCAACCCCTCTGACAGCGTGGTTGATTGGGTGATGGAGCAACTGCCGAAGATGGGCGCTGGCTGGTGTCCGCCCGGTATGTTGGGCATTGGTATTGGTGGCACCGCCGAAAAGGCCATGCTGATTGCCAAAGAGGCGCTACTCGATCCCATCGATATTCAGGATCTGCAGGCTCGCGGGCCTAGCAATCGTGCCGAAGAGCTACGTTTAGAGCTGTTTGATAAGGTCAACAAAAGCGGTATCGGTGCCCAAGGGTTAGGGGGCTTAACCACCGTGCTGGATATTAAAGTCAAAGACTATCCAACCCATGCGGCCAACAAGCCGGTAGCGATTATTCCCAACTGCGCGGCGACCCGCCATGCCCACTTTACGCTGGATGGTTCTGGCCCCGCAGCGCTAAAAGCGCCGAAGCTTGAGGATTGGCCGGAAATCACCCGCGAGGCGGGCGAGAACGTCAAACGCGTCAATCTTGATACAGTTACACCTGCAGAGGTCAAAACCTGGCAGCCCGGTGATACGTTGCTATTGAACGGCAAGCTGCTAACCGGCCGCGATGCTGCCCATAAGCGCATGGTCGACATGCTGGCCAAAGGCGAACCGCTACCCGTGGATATGAAAGGTCGCTTTATCTACTACGTCGGTCCGGTTGATCCCATCGGTGACGAAGTCGTTGGGCCTGCTGGCCCAACCACCGCCACGCGGATGGATAAATTTACCCGCACGATGCTGGAAGAGACAGGCCTGTTAGGTATGGTCGGTAAGGCAGAGCGTGGCCAAGCCGCTATCGATGCTATTCGTGATAATGAGGCGGTCTACTTAATGGCGGTAGGTGGCTCAGCTTACCTGGTTGCCCAAGCGATTAAAAAATCACGGGTAGTGGGCTTCGAAGATTTAGGCATGGAAGCTATCTACGAATTTGAAGTTGAAGATATGCCGGTGACCGTAGCGGTTGATAGCCTGGGCACATCGGTACATCAAACCGGTCCTGCGAAGTGGAAAGAGATTATTGCCCAATCGGCGTAATGGAGTGGTAAGGTTGGTTAGGCTTTGAATGCATAGGTTTCTAACCGCATAAAGGCCTCGCTGTCAGCGAGGCCTTGTTCTTTGTGAGGGCTTTATAAGGACGCCGCTATGACCTCCTGGTTGCTAGGGACTGGCATCTTATTGATACACGTGATGGGTATCGTTTCGGCCATTATGGCGCTGATGTCCAGCCGTACCTCTCAGGGGGCTGTGGCATGGATCATATCGCTGCTGACGTTCCCCTATATTGCGCTGCCCGCTTACTGGTTTTTCGGGCGGCCGCGATTCTATGGTTATGTGTCAGCCCGTGGCCAGCGGGACACCGTGCTACGGCGGGTGCTGGTACGCTACCGAGCTAATGTGCAGCCCTACGTTGCGCCCTCTCCAAATGCGGATATTCAGGCGGTTGAACAGCTCGCCATGATGCCGCTCACCCATGGCAACCAAGCGACACTGCTGATTGATGGGCCTGCAACCTTTGACAGCCTATTTGATGGCATTGAGCGCGCTGAACAGTATGTATTGGTACAGTTTTTTATTGTCCGCAACGATACGCTTGGCCAACGCCTGAAACAGCATTTGCAGCGTGCTGCTCGGCGCGGTGTACGGGTCTATTTTCTTTATGATGAGGTGGGGAGCCGTAAACTAGCCGATAGCTACCTCAATGATTTAATTAGCGATGGAGTGGCCGTGAGTGCCTTTCGCTCATCGCGAGGCCTTAAACACCGCTTTCAGCTCAACTTCCGCAACCATCGCAAAGTGACTGTCATTGATGGCAAAGAGGGCTGGGTAGGAGGCTTTAATGTGGGGGTCGAGTACCTGGGAGAGAACCCACGCCATGGAGCATGGCGGGATACCCACCTCAAGCTCGAAGGGCCTAGCGTGCTGGGTTTACAGGAAGCCTTTTGGGAGGATTGGCACTGGGCCACTGATGAAGTGATCAGCTTGAACTGGATAGCGAATACCGTTGCTACCACGATTGATCATCACGTGGTGATTGTGCCCTCGGGGCCCGCTGATCGCCAGGACACTGCCAGCCTGCTTGTTCAACAGGTGATCCATAGCGCAAAGCAGCGGCTGTGGGTAACCAGCCCCTATTTTGTTCCCGACCAGGGAGTTCAGGACGCGCTGCGCCTTGCGGCAATGCGCGGTGTCGACGTACGGGTAATGATTCCAGAGCGACCAGACCACTTGTTAGTTTTCCTCTCGGCGTTCTCATTCCTACCCGATATGTTAAGGGCGGGGGTTAAAATATACCGTTATCTCCCCGGCTTTTTACATCAAAAAGTCATACTCGTAGATAGCCATGCAGCGACGGTGGGCACCGTCAATTTAGATAACCGCTCTTTTCGGTTAAATTTTGAGATTACCGCGTTTATACCAAGCCACGATTTTGCGGCCAGCGTCGAAGAGATGCTGGAAAAAGACTTTTCACACTGCCGTCGTGTCACCATCGATGAAATCAATCAGCGTCCGGTGTGGATGAAAGTCGTCTCGCGCGCGGCCTATTTAATGGCCCCGGTTCAATAGATACGTCAGCCTAGAAGGAAAACAAATATGCGTGAAAGTAGAGTGAGACAAGGAGTCATGGGGTGAATCTCGAAACAAAATGGCTGGAAGATTTTGTAGCGCTGGCCAATACGCGCAGCTTTTCCGCGTCAGCACGCCAGCGGCATGTAACCCAACCGGCCTTCAGTCGCCGTATCCGGGCATTGGAGCAGGCCGTTGATGTCACGCTAGTGGATCGCTCGACTACCCCCGTGGGATTAACGCCAGAAGGGCAGCTTTTTTTGGTCACTGCCCGCAATCTGGTCGAACAGTTAAACGAGTCGCTTAGTCATTTACGGGGACTTTCCATCGCCAATGAGGCGCTGGATATTGTCGCGGCACACTCTCTGGCATTGAGTTTTTATCCACCTTGGATTTCTCGCCTGCAGCAGGGCTTGGGCGAGTTGCCGACCCGCTTGGTCGCCATGAATGTGGGCGAAGCGATTCATGTGCTGCGGGAGGGCAACTGCGATCTGATGCTCGCTTATTACGACCCCTTTGCGACAATGCAATTGGATGCTGAAGTGTTTCCCTCTTTTTCGATTGGTAAGGTTAATATGCTGCCCGTTTCGTTGCCAGACGAGCGTGGGAAAGCTAAGTTCTCACTCCAGCACGACACCTCCATTCCCTATCTTTCCTATACCCAGGGAGCTTTCTTGGGTCGCAGTGTGCGCATGCTGTTGAAGAATGATCCGTTGCGTATGAAGCTGCGTACGGTCTATGAAACGGCCATGGCCGAAGGCCTAAAGGGGATGGTTTTACAGGGCGTTGGCGTGGCGTGGATACCTGATTTCTGTATTCGCGAAGAGCTAAAAAGCGGCCGATTGGTGAGGGCAGGTGACCCAAGCTGGGATATTCCCCTGGAAATTCGCTTATACCGCTGCTCCATGGTGCATAAACCAGGCGTGGAGCGTTTATGGCGCCAGATGATGAAGCTGCCGCGGGATTTTCTTCAGGCCTAATGGGTGAATTGTGAATTGTGAATTGTGAATTGTAGAAGTCTATCCACTGCCAAAATCGGCGGGAAGTCCCAGGAAGTTCTGAATAATAAAAAAGTGATCTTCGAACAGGCTGTCCGGCTCAAGGTCGGCAAGCGCTACCCAGCGTGCATGATCGCCGCCTTTGACAGGTTTTAGGCGCGGCAATTGCTGGTCAGGGCGTAGCGCAAAGTAGAAAGCTTCCGCCAGGGTACGTCCGCGCCAACTGCGGTGGGGCTCATCAAATAGCCGCTGGCCGCGCAGTGAGCCTTTGAGCACAGGCTCAGGAACCTTCAAGCGTATACGTTCGCGAAGCTCACGCAAGCAAGCATCCAGCAGCCGTTCGTGGGGGTTAATAAATCCCCCGGGCAGGGCATAAAGACCTTTGCCCGGTGCCGCCGTGCGTCTTACCAACAGCACATGTCCCGACTGTACGACCACCGCATTGACCGTGACAAAAATAGGCGGGTAGGGCGCATGGGCCCAGGCTTGGCGATACTGATCCAGTAACTGTTGCTCTTCCAGCAGTTGCTGGTAGGCACGCCCATGACAAAAGTGCTTCACACTCTCCACCACGCCCGGCGGTAAATCGTGGTAAGCGCCAGTGCTCAGGTAATCATCCGTCGAACTGGGGGAGCGAAATAGGCGCTCGCGGATCTGACTGGCTGAAATACCCTCCACCGACGGCACGCTGACTGACTCCCACTGGGGGAACAGTGAAAGGTAGTAGCTGGATTGGCCGCGGCTGGCCCCGATCAAGCCAATACGGGGAAGACGGGCATTGGCAGGCGTAGCCAGGTCACGCACCTTGCGCTGCACATCGCGCACCCAAACATCGTCATTATAGAGGGCATCGAGTAATGGGGTAATTTCCAGACGTTGATTATCCGCGTCATCAAATCCTGCCCGCAGCATGGCTTGACGCTCATCGAATCGCCAGGGGTTACGCAGTGAGCGGGCCTGCCAAGAGGAGCCGACCAGCACGATGACCTGCCGCGCGCGCTTAAGCGCCTCCCTAATAATCGCCAGGTGCCCCAAATGTGGTGGCTGAAAACGACCGATAAACACCAAACAGTCGAAGTCGCAGGCAGTCGCGGAGTGCGGAGTGTCAGTGGCCATCCAAGCTTCCTTTTTCGTTTGGTGATCTCAGAGATGCAACCTACCAGAAAACTGCGCTAAACGCTGTGGTTAGGTATGCTAGATGTTGATAACGTCTATAAAACGCCCCGATCCCTAGCATCGGTACCCAGCACACAGGGAGTGAATATGATTAAACGCGCCGCTATCTTCTGGTGGAAAGTAGTGCAAGACGCCACGTCACTATGGTTAGAGCGAAATGCCTTTAGCTACGCGGGATCGCTAGCGTTTTATACGCTTTTCTCCTTGGCGCCTACTATTATTATCGCTGTCACCGTGATTGGTGTTGTGATGGGAGAAGAGGCGGCTCAGGGGCAAATCGTAGCGCAACTGCAAGGTACCTTAGGGGTTGACGCAGCTGTCGCTATTCAAGACGCCGTCGCTCAGTCGAGGATTGAGGAGTCGGGTATCCTACCAACCCTATTGGGCGTAGGGGCTCTATTAATTGGTGCAACAACCGTTTTTGCTCAGATGCAGTTTTCCCTCAATACCATTTGGGGCGTAACGGCAAAGCCGACCTCCAACAGTGTGTTGTTGTTTATTAAAAATCGGTTGCTGTCGTTAACGGTGGTTCTCTCCATCGGTTTTATACTCCTGGTGTCGCTGGTATTGGGTGTCGTATTGCGCGGTATGCTTCAGGCCGCCGATAATCTGGTGCCTTATGCCAGCTTATTAACAACATCGATTGAGTCGCTGGTTTCGCTGGGGGTTGTCACCTTGCTATTTGCCACCATTTTCAAAGTACTGCCCGATGTTGTGCTGCGCTGGCAGGATGTATTAATTGGTGCTGTGGTGACGGCCGTGCTGTTTACCATTGGACGCAGTGTGATTGCCATTTACCTGGCATATACGGCAACAGCATCCACCTATGGCGCCGCCGGGTCGGTGGTTATGATTCTGCTATGGGTCTACTACAGTTCATTAATACTGTTGTTTGGGGCGGCGTTCACCCGCTCATTGCTACTGCGTCGTGGCCGCCCGTTGATACCGCGCAATAGTGCCGTCATTGTCAAACGCGAGTTTGTTTAACACTACATTTACAAGCGAAAAGTAGAGAGGTGTGTATGAGCGATTGCTGCGTACGTGCTCTTGTCACTGGCAAGGTGCAGGGTGTCTGGTACCGCCGTGCGACCCAAGAGAAAGCTCTTCAACATAGCCTCACCGGATATGCCAAAAATTTGCCCGATGGCCGCGTTGAGGTATTGATGTGCGGTCACTCTGACGGAGTCAAGCAGCTAAGTGAATGGCTATGGCAAGGCTCGGAAGGTGCACAGGTAACCCATGTGGAGCTCGAGGTGTTGGAGAGTTGCCACGCCCCGAGCCACTTTGCTACCCAGTAAGGCTTGTTAGGAACCTCTGATTAGAGTCGACCAGAATTCTATTTAGCGCCTTCCCATTCAAGAATATTGTTAGCCGTTAGGCTAACAATATTCTGTCTTGCCTCCGGAGTGATCCAGGCATTGTGAGGCGTAACAATCAAGTTGAGCGGCTCGCTGAGCGCATCCAGTAGTGGGTGGCCGTCTCTGGGCGGCTCGGCGGGCAGAACGTCAACGCCCAATCCCCCCAACTTGCCATTGCGCAACGCCGCTAACGCGGCCACTTCATCGATAACCCCGCCACGGGCGCAGTTGATCAATAGTAGCGAGGTTTTGGCGCGCGCTAAGCGCTCTTGGTTGATCAAGTGCTTTGTGGCCTCGCTTAACGGGCAGTGCAGGCTGATAACATCAGCCTCCGGTAGCAGGTCATCCAGGGCAGGGCGCTTATCATTCGCCTCATTGCCGGGGCGAGCAGCAAAGGTAACGTGCATGCCAAAGGCCTCGGCCAAACGGGCTACTTCAGAGCCCAGTTCACCTTGGCCGACCATCACTAGCTGTTTGCCGGAGAGCTGTAGCGTCGGGTAATCCTGCAAGCAGAAGAAGGCGCTGCGCTGCCACTCGCCTGCGGCGACGTCACGTTGATAGAGAGGAAGTCGATTGGCTAATGCGAGCATTAGCATCAAGGTGTGTTGAGAAACGCTGGCCGTGCCGTAAGCCGCTACGTTCTTAACTTCAATATTGTGCTCTTTAGCGGCCTCAAGATCGATATTATTAAGGCCTGTCGCCAATACACATATGAGTTGCAGTTTAGGCAGTTGCTGGAGTGTCTCAGCGTCCAGTACTACCTTGTTGACGATCGCGATATCAGCGTTGGCAAGTCGTTCCCGTGCTTGTTGAGTCGTGCTTTGCTCAAACACTTCAAGGTGCGAAACCGTCTCTTTAATGGCGGTCAAGTTGATCTCAGGGCCGAGGCTTTCCGCATCCAGTATCACCGCATTGGGCATTTTCTTCTCTCCATTAACTGCAGGGGGCTGTATAACCTTGCTCGTCAGGGGGCACAAAAGGGTATAATGGCGGCGCTTTATCAACCGCAGCCTTGGAATTTATCCCGACTGGCCACATATTGCAGACTGGCAGCGTTTGTGTTCGCTACTGTTCTCTCTTTTCAGAACTGGGCCTGGTAGAGCTGAGTCATTCAGAGCTGGGTCTGGTAAAACTGAGTCATTAGAACTGAGTATTTCAGAACTGAGCTTGTCAGGGTTAAGCTTATTAGGAGTCATTAAGATGCCCATCTATGAATATGAGTGCAAGGCCTGCGGCCATCGCATGGAGAAATTGCAGAAAATTAGCGCTGATCCTCTCAAGGATTGCCCCGCATGCCAAAGCGATGGCTTGGAAAGGCTAGTCTCGGCAGCGGGTTTCCGCTTGGCCGGCGGCGGTTGGTACGAAACCGATTTCAAAACGGGTAGCAAAAAGAACCTGGTCGCTGATGGCAAAACTGCCTCTGCAGATGCCGGTAAATCAAGTGATTCCAGCGCTACCGCTAAGAGCGCTACTCCCAAAGACAAGGGCGCCGCGGCATAGCCGCGGTAGTCAGGGTCGGGACGCCCGCGACACACTCATTGCCACGAAACAGAACAGGATTTGACATGCGCAGCCATTATTGCGGCCAGCTAAACGAAACTTTGGTGGATCAAACGGTTACGGTATGCGGATGGGTTCATCGCCGCCGTGATCACGGTGGGGTAATTTTCCTTGATATGCGCGATCGCGACGGCATCGCGCAGTTCGTGGTCGACCCTGATACCGCCGAGGCGTTCGCGAATGCCGACCGTGCCCGCAGTGAATTTGTCCTGCGTATCACCGGTCGCGTTCGGCTGCGTCCAGAGGGCACCCAAAACCCCAACATGCCAACGGGCATGATTGAGGTATTGGCAAAAGAGGTTGAAGTACTCAATACCGCCGTTACTCCGCCATTCCAGTTGGATGAGCATGGTAAAGTCGGCGAAGAAGTGCGCTTAAAGCATCGCTATATCGATCTGCGTCGCCCGGATATGATCGAAAAGCTGCGTTTGCGCTCGCGTATTTCGCATACCGTGCGTGCCTATCTCGAAAACCAGGGTTTTCTGGATATCGAAACGCCTGTACTTACCCGTGCTACGCCTGAAGGTGCCCGCGATTATCTGGTGCCTAGCCGTACCCACGCGGGGAGTTTCTTCGCGCTGCCCCAGTCGCCTCAGCTATTTAAACAACTGTTGATGGTGGCGGGGTTTGATCGCTACTACCAAATTGCCAAGTGCTTCCGCGATGAAGACCTACGCGCCGACCGTCAGCCTGAGTTCACTCAGATTGATATCGAGGCGTCGTTTGTGGAAGAGAGCGACATCATGGGTATTACCGAAGCCATGATTCGTCAACTGTTTCAGGAAGTGCTTAAAGTAGAATTGCCGGAATTTCCGCGGATGACCTGGCAGGAAGCGATGGATCGTTTCGGTTCCGATAAGCCGGATTTGCGTATCCCGCTGGAACTGACCGACGTGGACGACCTGATGCAACAAGTCGACTTCAAGGTCTTCTCTGGCCCTGCCAGCGCTGATGATGGTCGCGTCGCAGCGCTGAAAGTGCCCGGCGGTGCCAAGTTGTCGCGTAAAGAGATCGACGAGTACACCAAGTTTGTCGGCATCTACGGTGCCAAAGGCTTGGCGTGGATCAAGGTCAACGAGCGTGCTAAAGGGCTTGAGGGTCTGCAATCGCCGATCGTTAAGTTTATGGAAAACATCGTTGAAGAGCTGCTCGACCGCGTGGGTGCAGAAGATGGTGACATTATCTTCTTCGGCGCCGATAAAGCACGTATCGTCAACGAAGCCATTGGCGCGCTGCGCGTTAAGCTAGGCGCCGATCTGGAGCTCTACACCCAGGAGTGGGCGCCGCTGTGGGTGGTCGACTTCCCGATGTTCGAAGCCGACGACAATGGTCGCCTAAGCCCGCTGCACCACCCCTTCACCGCACCTTCCTGCACACCGGAAGAGCTGAAAGCAGACCCGGCAAGTGCGCTTTCGCGTGCTTATGATATGGTGCTCAACGGTACCGAATTGGGCGGTGGTTCTATTCGTATTCACGACCAAACCATGCAGAGCACGGTGTTTGAGATCCTGGGCATCGGCGAAGAAGAGGCCCAAGAGAAATTCGGCTTCCTGCTGGACGCGCTGCAGTACGGTGCGCCACCCCATGGTGGTTTGGCCTTTGGCTTGGATCGTCTGGTTATGCTGATGGTCGGCGCCAAAACGATTCGTGAAGTGATCGCCTTCCCGAAAACCCAAAGCGCTGCCTGTTTGATGACCAACGCGCCGGGCGAAGTCAGCCCCGATCAGTTGAAAGATTTGAACATCCGTCTTCGTCAGAAAGTCAAAGCGGAAACAGCCGCCGAATAAGACGGTTGATTCGCTGCCTAACACCGACGCCACGGCGTCGGTGTTTTTGTAGGTTACTAAGTAAAACGCTGACATGAGCATTGATGCTATGGATCCAACACCGTCGGCCCTACCAATCCGCATACTGGGTATTGATCCCGGCTCTCGGGTGACTGGCTATGGGGTGATCGATGTGGTCGGGGTTAAACCTTGCTATGTGGCAAGTGGCTGTATTCGCACTGCAGAAGGGGCTTTAGAGCAGCGTTTAGCGCAAATCTACGCCGGTCTAAGTGAAGTCGTCGGTTTACATCGTCCCTCTCAAGTCGCCATTGAGCGGGTATTTATGGCCAAGAACCCCGATTCTGCGCTCAAACTGGGGCAGGCGAGGGGAGCAGCAATGGTGTGTATGGCTAACCACGGCTTGAGCCTCGCCGAGTACGCTGCGCGGCAGATAAAGCAGGCGGTGACTGGCCAGGGCGGCGCGGATAAAGAGCAGGTGCAGCATATGGTGACCGCTATTCTGCAGCTCTCTGCTACTCCCCAAGCTGACGCCGCCGACGCGTTAGCCATTGCGTTAACCCATGCTTATAACGGTGCTGTGTTTAGCAGCCATGGCTTGCCCGCCGCGCCATCTCGGGGCCGCCGTCGCTCAACCGGACGCTGGCGGCTTTAATTCCCGCTGTACCGGTGGCTGAACTACTGGTCACCTGTACAGAGTCGCTTTATAGTAACCCTCTGTTTTTGACTCTACTGTTTTTCACTTTTTTCACCCGGTGCGAGCAAATTTATGATTGGACGTCTGAGTGGCCAGCTAGTGGCAAAGCAACCTCCCTGGATTGTGATCGATGTTCACGGTGTAGGTTACGAGCTGGAAACCTCGATGAATACGCTGGTTGCACTTCCTGCACTGAACGAGAGCGTTTCGTTATTCACTCATCTGACCATTCGTGATGACGCCCACCTACTGTATGGGTTTGGCCGGGAGCACGAGCGTGCGCTGTTTCGTGCCTTGATCAAGGTCAATGGTGTCGGGCCCAAGCTAGCACTCGCCATACTGTCGGGTATGGACGAAGACGCCTTTATGCGCTGCGTGCGTGATGACGACAGTAAAGCGCTGACAACGCTGCCAGGAGTGGGTAAGAAAACCGCTGAACGGTTGATAATTGAAATGCGCGACCGCTTCCCAGAGTGGGAAGACGGCAGCAACGCGCTACTCCCCCTTGAAGCAACCAATGGTCGTGCCTCTGCCCGCAATAATCTTGCCGATGCGGAAGCCGCTTTGGTTAGCTTGGGATATAAACTGACTGAGGCATCGAAAATGCTCGCCGACATCGACCCCAATCAGTCCACTGAAGCGCTGATTAAGGCCGCACTGACCCAGCGCATGGGCGGCTAAGCCCTTTTTGAATCGCCATTAAAGAAGAGCACCTATGTTAGAACACGATCGGCTGATCGCCGCTGAGCCTGAACAGGGAGAGGGGCGCATTGACTACGCTATTCGCCCCAAGCGGCTGGATGACTATATTGGCCAGCCGCGCGTGCGTGAACAACTGGAAATCTTTATCGGCGCCGCCCGGCTGCGCGAAGAGAGCCTGGATCACACCCTGGTATTTGGTCCCCCAGGGCTAGGTAAAACGACCCTCGCGCATATTATTGCCACCGAGATGGGCGTCGGTATGAAGTCGACTTCCGGACCGGTGCTTGAACGTGCGGGCGACTTAGCCGCCATGCTGACGAATTTAGAGCCTGGCGACGTACTCTTTATCGATGAAATTCATCGCCTGTCACCGGTGGTGGAGGAAGTGCTCTACCCGGCCATGGAGGATTTTCAGCTCGATATCATGATAGGCGAAGGGCCAGCAGCGCGTTCGATCAAGCTGGATCTCCCCCGCTTCACCCTGGTAGGGGCCACCACCCGGGCAGGGCTATTAACCTCCCCGCTGCGTGACCGCTTTGGTATCGTTCAACGGCTTGAATTTTATAATCTTGAAGAGCTGACGGAAATTGTCTCGCGTTCGGCGCGCCTGTTAGGCGTTGAAACCAGCCATGATGGTGCCATTGAAGTCGCGAGACGTTCTCGTGGCACGCCGCGAATTGCCAATCGATTGCTACGCCGGGTGCGGGATTACGCCGAAATGAAAGGTAACGGCATGGTCGATGTCGCCATGGCCGATGCGGCGCTCAATATGCTCAACGTGGATCACCACGGTTTAGATCATATGGATCGGCGGCTACTGCTGGCCATGATCGATAAGTTTGATGGTGGGCCAGTGGGCATTGACTCACTTGCCGCTGCCATCAGTGAGGAGCGTGACACCATCGAAGATGTCATTGAACCCTATCTCATTCAACAGGGCTTAATGATGCGCACCCCCCGGGGCCGGGTAGTGACCCGCCAGGCGTGGTTGCACTTTGAGCGAGTGCCCCACGAGCAGGCAACCGATATGGAAGGAGAGCGCCGTCCGTGAGTGGCAACAGCATAAGTGAAAGCTATCGCCTGCCGCTGCGCGTTTATATGGAAGATACTGACGCAGGCGGTATTGTCTACTACGTTAACTACTTGAAGTTTATGGAGCGTGCTCGCAGCGAATGGCTTCGCCAGTTGGGCCTTAATCAGCAAACGCTGCTAGACGAAGGGACACAGCTAGTGGTATACCGCTTGGCCTGCCACTACGCGAAACCGGCCTCCCTAGACGACGCGTTGGAAATTAGTGCCCGCGTGGCTGAAGTGGGGCGCTGCCGGATGACGTTTGAACAGCAAGTTTGGCGTGGAGAGGAACTCCTTTGCTCTGCCACAGTCGAGATAGCTTGCTTGAGCAGCGAGCGTTTACGGCCAAAGCCATGGCCTGCATCGCTTAAAGTTTTGACTCGGGCCTCTTAATTAAGAGGTCACTCACTGCGTCGGCAATCCCGACCCTAATAGATTGATGAGGGCACCTGTGAACGATAACACCATGTCCATTCCCCATTTGATAATGAATGCCAGTACTGTGGTGCAACTGGTAATGCTGCTACTGCTGGTGGGGTCGATCCTCTCGTGGATAGTGATTTTTCAGCGCAGTATTGCGCTGAGCCGTGCTAAAAAAGAGTACAACCAGTTTGAGGAGTCTTTTTGGTCTGGTGTCGACTTAAACGAGCTCTACCGTGAGATCCCGGCCGATGACCCGCGCCATGGCGCCGAACATATTTTTCAAGCCGGTTTTCGCGAGTTTAACCGTTTGATGCCTAAAACCCGTGATCCGGATACCGTGCTGGAGGGTGTTCAACGCAGCATGCGGGTCGCGTGGTCACGGGAAGAGGATCGCTTAACTCAACACTTGGTGTTTCTTGCCACAGTTGCCTCGGCCAGCCCCTATATCGGCCTGTTCGGCACTGTGTGGGGGATTATGGGCTCTTTCCAGGCGCTGTCGCTAACCCAGCAAGCGACCCTTGCCACCGTGGCTCCCTGGATTGCTGAAGCGCTTATTGCCACCGCCATGGGCCTATTTGCGGCGATTCCAGCGGTCATTTTCTATAACCGTCTTTCCAACTCATCTTCTCGCCTGCTGGGCAAATATGAAGACTTTGCCGAAGAGTTTCACGCTATCCTGCACCGCAACTTGCAAGGTCGTGACGGCAAACCGAGCGCCAGCTAAGGGAGAGAGCCATGCAAGGACCATTCAATCGTAGCGGTAAAAGCAAGCCAATGGCGGAGATTAATGTTGTCCCCTTCATTGACATCATGTTGGTACTGCTGGTGGTCTTTATGATCACCGCGCCCATGCTGACCCAGGGCGTGCAAGTTGAGTTGCCGCAAGTCACTTCCCAGCCCATTGATACCCAGGAAGATAATGACCCTATCGTTATTTCAGTCGATAGCAATGGTGGGTATTTCATTACGCTGGGGGAAGACTCCACCTCGGTCACGCTGGAGGAGATGTCGTCACGAGTGACCACAATTCTTGACCGGCGTCCAGGTACGCCGGTCATGGTTCGTGGTGACCGCAACGTGGCCTACGGGCAGATCGTCGTATTGATGAGCACTCTGCAAGGCGCCGGCGTTGCTAACGTGGGGCTGCTTTCTGAGCCGCCGCAAGATGGGTAAGGGCAAGGCGCACATGGCACTGAAATCCCCGCGCGATCCCCAAGATGTCGGCTATAAGTGGCCTACTGTTCTGGCGATAGCCGTGCACGTCGCGATTGTCGCATTTAGCTTGATCAGCCTGCCGAGTAGGGAAGCAGAGCCTGACAGCTCTTCGATTGTGCAGGCTACGCTAGTCAGTACTGAAACCTTTACCGACCAGGCTCAGCAGGCAACAGAAGAGCAAGCGGCCATGAATGCGCCTGCCGAAGCGCCCACTGAACCCGAAGCGCCGGAAGAGCCTGCGTCCAGTGATAGTGAACAGCAGGCTGCCGCCGAGCAGCAAGCGGCAGAAGAAGCAGCCCGGCAGGCGGCGGAAGCTGAAGCAGAAGCACAAGCGTTAGAAGAAGCACGTGCGGCCGCGGAGGCCGAGGCCCAGCGCCGCGCTGAAGAAGCGGCTGCTCAAGCTGAGCAACAGGCGGCAGAAGCGGCTGAGCGCGAAGCCGAAGCGGAAGCGGCCGCTCAGCGCCAGCGTGAAGTGGAAGAGGCGCAGCGCCAACAGGAAGCCGCAGAGCAGCAGCAACGCGAAGAGGCAGAAGCAGAACGTCAGCGTGAAGCGGAAGAACAGCAGCGACGGGAAGCGGAAGAAGCCGAGCGTCAGCGCGAAGCAGAAGAGCAGCAGCGCCGTGAAGAAGAGGAGGCCGCACGTGAACGCGAGGCTGAAGAGCAGCGCCTTCGGGAGCAAGAGGAGGCACAGCGGGAGCGCGAGGCCGAAGCACAGCGCCAGCGTGAAGCAGAAGAGCAGCAGCGTCGTGAAGCAGAAGCTGAGCGACAGCGCGAAGCAGCGGAAGCTGCAGAGGCGGCCATGCAACGCCAACTGGCCGGTGAGGCCGAAGCGGCAGCCAATGCCCAGCAAGCTGAGCAGGCGGCGAATAATTTCAGTAACATAATGAAACGAGCTATTGAACAAGCTTGGATAATTCCCGCTGGTTCGAGTGATAGTATGCGGGCTTCTGTTAATGTGCGTCTGGGGCCGTCGGGGGAGGTATTATTAGTAAACGTAACATCATCAAGTGGCGATAATGCCTTTGACCAATCAATTATTCAGGCGGTTGAGCAAGCAGCACCGTTTTCTGAACTACTACAGTTAACAGACGCTCAGCAGCGCGAAATCCGACGCAATATCACATTGAACTTTTCCCCAGGGGGAGTCCGTTGATGCAAACTCAAGTGTTAAAAAAGTTTTGGTTATTATGCTTGCTGTTCACGTTTAGCAGTGTGGCTAGCGCCAACTTAACTATTGAGATCACGCGAGGCAGCGATCAAGCGCTGCCTATAGGAGTGGTGCCGTTCGCTGGCTCAGACGGCCTGCCCGAAGACGTCGCCCAGATTGTCCAGGATGACCTTGAACGCAGTGGCTATTTTGCTCCTCTAGAGCGTAGCGCTATGTTCGAGCAGCCGAGCCAATCTGACGATGTGCAATTCGGCACCTGGCGTTCGCTTGACGTTCGCTACCTTGTTGTCGGCCGGGCGGCACAAACTGACGGCGGCTTCGAACTGCAATTCGAACTGATGGATATTAGCGGGCAGCGCCGGATGATAGGTGAAACCGTAACGGTTCGGGGCAATGATCTGCGTGGCGCTGCCCACTACATCAGTGATCAAATCTTTGAAGAGATTACCGATATCCGTGGTGCGTTCTCCACCAAAATTGCTTACGTCACAGCCCAAGGTATCGGTGACAATATGCAGTTTGGTCTTTACGTTGCCGACGCCGATGGTCGCCGCAGTGAGCAGGTGTTGACCTCAGATGAACCGATCATGTCACCCGCTTGGTCGCCTGATGGTACCAAGCTCGCCTATGTCTCTTTTGAGACTGAGCGTCCGGCAATCTATATTCAGGATGTAGCCACCGGCCAGCGTGTGCAAGCGACCTCATTCGATGGCATAAATGGTGCGCCAGCGTGGTCGCCGGATGGACGGCGTATTGCCATGTCGCTGTCTAAAGATGGCCAGCCTGAAATTTACATTATGGATGTTGCCAACCGATCCGTTGAGCGCATTACCAATAACAACAGCATTGACACGGAACCCGCTTGGGCGCCGAATGGGCGCAGCCTGTTGTTTACTTCGGATCGCAGTGGCGGCCCACAGCTATATCAATACACGCTGGGTGGTGGAGAGGCTCAGCGTCTGACATTTACCGGTAATTACAATGCCCGCGGACGCTATTCACCGGATGGAGAGCAGATATTCTTGATTCACCGCTCTAGCCGAGGTTACCAAGTAGCTAGGCAGGATCTAAGTGGCGATCGCTTGGTGGTGTTGAGTGAATCAACAAGAGATGAATCTCCTAGTGTTGCGCCGAACGGGACCATGGTAATCTTCGCTACCCAACAGGGTAATAGTGGGGTACTAAGTGCTGTGTCTGCCGATGGTCGTTCTTCATTCAGGCTGCCATCAGCACAAGGCGATGTCCGTGATCCAGCTTGGTCACCCTTCTTAAATTGATCAAATCAATTGATTAATATCGAAATTTTTAGTTTTCAGGCAAGGAGTCTGATTATGCAAATTAAACCGTTGGCTCGCTCACTAGCAGCAGCGCTATCTATCGTGGTAATTGCTGGCTGTTCCAGCACCGGCGGAACCCAAGACGGTGACTCGTATGGTAGCCAGGATGGCAGCTCGACCGGTTCCAGCACCTCGGGTACAGGCACAGGCAGTCAGTATGGCTCTACTTCTGGTTCCGGCGCTGGTCAGCAGGCTGATTCACGCATTCCAGAGGTACGCACGATCTATTTCGATTTTGATCGCGATACGATCAAGAGTGAGTACGAATCCGTGGTAATGGCTCATGCGCGCTACTTACGTGCCAACCCTAATGCCCAGGTGGTTCTCCATGGACATACGGATGAGCGTGGTACCCGTGAGTACAACATGGCACTTGGTGAGCGTCGTGCTAACGCCGTGCAGCGTTTCCTGAACATCCAGGGCGTATCTTCTTCACAAATGAGCGTGGTTAGCTATGGTGAAGAGCGTCCGGCTGTCAACGGTCAAGACGAGAGTGCCTACGCTCAGAACCGTCGTGTTGTGTTTAACTACTAAGCATTAACTATTGAGTGTTTAACCACTGATGAATCCGGCGTGCGGTTATCCGCACGCCGTTTACGTCTCCGGAGTCATCATGAATCACAGTCTCAAGCGTTACGTTGGGAGGCTGTGCGGTGCGGGAGCCATTGCGCTCCCGCTGTCCGTATTGTCCCTAACGGCCACCGCTCAACAGCCGCTCGTGCAAGACCTCTCTAACTCTTCCGCTAACGCTTCCAACAGCGGCTTCTACCAGCAGACGCAGCGGCAGGAAGCGTCAAGCGGCAATCTTGTACTGTTTAACCAGGTACAGGAGCACCAGCAGGAGATCCAACAGCTACGTGGTCAGATTGAAGAGTTGCGCCACCAGTTGGAACAGTTGCGTCGCCAATCGCAGCAGCAGTATCTCGACATTGAAGATCGCCTTATGAGCAGCGGCCCAACCCAGATCGAGCAGTCAACGCCAGCGGTAGAGCCTGAAGCCGCCGAGGAAGTTGTCAATGCACCTTCTAGCCGCAATGTCAGTGAAGACGCCCAAGCCGATTATCAAGCAGCCTTTGCGCATGTTCAGGCACGTCGTTTTGACGAAGCGATTGCGGCCTTTGAAGCCTTTGTGAGCGACCATCCTGATACGAGCCTAACGGCGAATGGCCACTACTGGCTGGGTGAGCTATATGCGGCAGAGGGCGAGTTGGATGCCGCCGATCAGGCGTTTAGTCGCGTGATCGAGGAGTATAGCGGCAGCAGTAAAGTGCCGGATGCGATGTATAAGTTAGGCTTGGTGAAGGCGCGTAAAGGCGAAGCAGAGCGCAGCCGTGAGTTGCTTGAGCAAGTGCGCGATGATTATCCGCAAAGTAGTGCGGCAGGCCTTGCTAACGATTTCTTACGCCAATCAGCAAGTTAATATTTTTTGATCTATTTTTGCTTCAGGGAATCAGCATGAGCTGCAAGATCGACTATCAACCAGCGCCCAACCTATTGGAAAATCGCATCGTGTTGGTAACCGGCGCAGGGGACGGCATTGGCCGTGCGGCAGCGTTGAGCTACGCCCAGCACGGTGCAACGGTGATTCTGTTGGGGCGCACTATTGCCAAGTTAGAGCGTGTATATGATGAAATCGAAGCGGCCGGTGGCCCCCAGCCAGCGATTTTTCCGCTTAACTTTGAGGGCGCCACACTAAAAGATTTCCATGATATGGCGGAGACGTTGGATAAAGAGTTTGGGCGCTTGGATGGTTTGCTGCATAACGCTGGGCTATTAGGCCGCATCACGCCCTTCGATCAGTATAATCCTGAGCTTTGGCAGCAGGTTATGCAGGTCAATATTAATGGGCCCATCTGGATGACGCAGGCGCTACTGCCTCTGCTGCAGGCGTCTGATGATGCGTCGGTTATTTTTACCTCCTCCAGCGTTGGCCGCAAAGGTCGCGCCTATTGGGGCGCTTACTCCGTGTCTAAGTTTGCCACTGAAGGTTTTGTGGAAGTACTGGCCGACGAGTTGGATAATCAGTCCAACATCCGGGTTAATTCGCTCAATCCAGGGGCGACGCGAACTCAAATGCGACGTACTGCGTTTCCCGGTGAAGACCCTCTCATGCTTCGCACACCGGAAGATATTATGCCCACCTACTTGTGGCTTATGGGGCCAGACAGTGCAGGCACCAGCGGCCAAAAGCTTGATGCCCAGCCGCCCCGGGTATAGCGCTTGAGTTTAGGCTTTATCAGAGTCGATGCCCTCGGTAATCAAGCGCTTGAAGTTATCGCTAGCGTTTGAAGCCGTTCAGGGCATCGACCAGCGCGTCACACTCACCAAACCACAAATCAGCAGGCCACTGCTGGTAGTCATCCTCCTCGCTGATATAGCCGTAGCCAACGGCCACAGCCGTCATCCCCGCTGCGACGGCCGCGTCAATATCCCGGGCATGATCGCCGATATACCAACACTGTTCAGGCTCAACGCCTAGCCGTCGGGCTGCTTCCCAAAGTGGCTCAGGCGCTGGTTTTTTTACACTTAGGTCGTCTGCACAAAGCAGGGCGCCGGGCTGCAGCGCCAAGGCTTCCAGCAAGGGGAGGGTGTAACGGCGCGGCTTATTGGTCACAATCCCCCAGGGGCGCTGATCGCCATGCCACTCTTTCAGCCATACATCGAGTGGCGAGAAAACTCGGCTGTGTACAGCGACAGCCTGCTCATAGGCATCAAGCAGAAATTGACGTGCCCGAGTATGCCCATCTGAAGAGGCTTCTAACCCCAGCGCCAATGTGACCAGCGCACTCCCGCCGTTAGAGACCTGACGGCGAATCACTTCAAAGGGGAGTGGGTCTAAACCATGGTGTAGGCGTAGCGTGTTGGTTGCTTGGGCTAAATCTGGCGCGGTATCGACCAGGGTGCCGTCTAGATCAAAGAGTATGGCTTGAGGCGCATGTATCGGCATTTAGTCGCTTACCTTACGGCAGTACATCATGTAGTTGACCGACACATCATGGCTGACCAGACGGTAGTGGCGGGTTAGCGGATTGTAGGTCAGGCCTGTCTGCTCACGTACTTCTAAGCCACTGTCTCGAGACCAGGCTGCCATTTCTGAAGGGCGAATAAATTTCGCATAGTTATGCGTGCCCCGGGGGAGCAGCCTTAGCACATACTCAGCACCCAAAATGGCAAACGCGTAAGATTTGGCGGTGCGATTCAGAGTAGAGAAAAATACAAAGCCACCAGGGCGAACCAGGGCGCTACAGGCGCGAATGACGGATGCCGGGTCGGGTACGTGCTCAAGCATCTCCATGCAGGTCACTGCATCGTAAAACCCCGGCTTTTGAGTTGCCATAGCCTCCACGCTGATGTGTTGGTAATCAATCTCAACGCCGCGCTCTTCCGCATGCAGCCTGGCGACGGCTAATGGGGCTTCACCCAGATCGATGCCAGTGACGTTAGCCCCGCGGTTGGCCATGGACTCACTTAAAATGCCTCCGCCGCAACCTACATCCAGCACCTTTTTTCCCGCCAGCCCCGCTCGGGCATCAATAAAGTCGAGGCGCAGGGGATTAATTTCATGGAGCGGTTTAAATTCACCTTGCGGATCCCACCAGCGGCTGGCGAGCGCTTCAAATTTAGCGACTTCGGCTGCATCGACGTTGCCTTGATAGTGACCAGCAGTGCTATCCTGTGGTGTCGCTTGCATGTTGTGACTCCCATTGTCATTGAGCATTAAGCAATCATTGGCGCTTAATCACTGGTTTTAATCCATTTGCACTGGTTATCGTCCATTGACGAGGTGGCATCCATCCGCGCCTTCAGTATTATGGACATTCTAACCACTCCTGTGTCGGAACGCATGAAAAGGACCTCTCTATGATTCGCAAGGCCGTACTTCCTGTCGCTGGGTTTGGCACCCGCTGCTTGCCGGCTTCGAAGGCTATTCCAAAGGAGATGATTACGATTGTCGATAGGCCAGTCATTCAATATGTCGTTGAAGAAGCGATAGCCGCGGGGATTCGCGAAATTGTACTGGTGACCAGTAGTAATAAAAGCGCGATCGAAAACCACTTTGACACTCACGCCGAGCTGGAAGCCAGTCTGGAAGCAAAAGGTAAGCACGAACTTTTGGAGATGTTGCGCAATCTGGTGCCAGATAATGTCAGCATTATCAGCATTCGCCAGGGAGTACCGTTAGGGCTGGGCCATGCGGTGCTCTGCGCTCGCCCGATCATTGGCGACAATGAACCGTTTGCCGTGCTGCTGCCCGATGTGCTGGTCGATAATAGTGCCAACCCAGCGACCGATTTGGCGGGCATGTTAGCAGCCTATGATCAGCAGCAAACAGCGCAGCTGATGGTGGAAGAGGTGGCTTGGGAACACGTCGAAAAGTATGGCATCGTGGCGCCAGCCGATGATGTGCCCGCGCCTAATCAATCGGCAGATCTGGTGGGTATGGTGGAAAAGCCAAAACGTGATGCAGCACCCTCAAATCTGGCGGTGATTGGCCGTTATGCGCTGCCGGGCCATATTTTCCCTATTTTAGCAGCCACGAAGCCCGGTGCCGGTGGTGAAATTCAGCTAACCGATGCGCTTGAAACGCTACGTGAACAGTCGGGCGTCCAGGCCTATCGCATGCAGGGCACTACCTACGATTGCGGTCAGCCGCTGGGTTATCTTGAAGCCACGCTCGCCTATGCGCGTCGGCATCCTGAGTTTGGCGAGGGCTTCAAAGCCTTGCTGTCACGTTACCACCAAGGAGAGTAACCCATGCGGGTGTTACTTTACGGTAGCGAGTTAAGCGCAGCGACGGCAGCCGCTGCGTTAGCCTGGGTGGGGCATCAGGTACAGTGGTTGCCTCATGCTGACGCGCCCTGGTCAGCGCTTTCTCAGGTGGATTGGCTACGCAGCGAACCTCAACTAATGACGCACCTTGAACAGGGGTTGGCGGAAGGGACGCTGCAGGTCATTGATCAGCTTAAGGATGCGGTCATTCCTGAAGTGATCTGGTTGGCGTTATCGCCCGCACAGCGCAATTCCGCCAGTACGCTTGTTGAAGATTCGCTACTGGCTGACCAGCAGGGCATTGTGCTTATCAATAACTCAACGTTTCCCGTCGGTGAGACCGAGCGCCTGCATGCGTTGATGGGCACCCAGCACACTAGTGTGGCCCTCCCTGACACGCTGGAAGAGGGTCGGGCGTGGGACTCGTTTACCCGCCCCTCTAGGCGACTGCTGGGGTGTGATGATGCCACAGGCGAACAGGTCACCAGGGAGCTACTCCGCGCCTTTAATCGCCGCAGCGAGGTCTTCCAATGTATGCCCCGCCGCGCTGCGGAGCTTACCAAGCTGGCGATTAATGGGATGCTCGCTACGCGCATCAGTTATATGAATGAAATTGCGGGCTTGGCTGATACCCTGGGGGTGGATGTTGAGCATGTAAGGCAGGGAATGGGCGCCGACTCGCGTATTGGTTTTGAATACCTGTATCCCGGGTGTGGGTTTGGCGGGCCTAACTTCTCACGGGATTTGATTCGCCTGGCCGATGTTCAGCTCCAAAGTGGCCGCTATTCAGCGCTGCTTGAGCAGGTGATGGATATCAACGAGCAGAAGAAAGAGACTCTGTTCCGCAAGTTATGGGCTCACTTTGCTGGCGAGATGGCGGGTAAAACAGTGGCGATTTGGGGCGCTGCGTTTAAACCCGGCACTGCGCGTATTGATCATGCTCCGGTATTAACGCTGCTTGAAGCGCTTTGGGCGCAGGGGGTTAACGTTCAGCTCCACGACCCAGCGGCGGTGCCGGCTCTGCGCGCTTTGGTAGGCGAGCGCGACGATCTGGTGACTTATACCCATGACCTCTATCAGGCCTGTGAGGGGGCCGATGCCCTGATGCTGGTGACCGAATGGAAAACGTATTGGAACCCTGACTGGCACCGACTCGGCTCGCTATTAAACGCTAAACTCGTATTGGATGGGCGCAATATTTACGATCCTGAGTTTGTTGCCAGCTGTGGATTAATGTACCGAGGTATTGGCCGTCGTGCCGACCCGAAGACTCTTTGAGGAAATGTCATGCCAGACGCTACCGCATCCTCTCGTATTGTGCCCGATGTGGATCAAAGCTTGACGGCGCAACATCTACGCCATCGAAAGGGGCCGACAATATGGCCGTTATGGCTATGTCTGCTGCTGATCATTGCGCTATTGGGCGCGGCGGCAGTTGGTCTGTGGTACGAACGTGAACGGCTGCTGGATGAGATTCACCGGGTGAGTGGGGAGGTCTCTAACGTACATGCTCGGTTGGATTCGGATGACACGGATGTACAAGATACGATAACCTTTGTACAAGCTCAGCTGTCGACTCTCTTCCAAGAGCAGGAGCAGCTTGCCACCTCGTTGGCTGCCACCCGGGAGGAGCTATACGGTTTTCTCACCACGAGTGAGGATACGGTCTCTAGCGACTCGATCAACACGCTGATGCAGCAGTTGGCTCAGTTTAGGGAGCAAGCCGAACTGCGAGACAGCCAATTGATGGCGGTGAGGGAATCGCTTGACGCTTTGGAACAAACCGGGACATCGGGTCGTCAAAATCTCGTTGAAGAGGTCTCCCATTTGGAGCAATTGACCGAACAGCGGATCGAGGCGCTGGATAGCCAACTCAATAGCGTGACCAGTGCTTGGGAAGAGCAGTTGTCAGCCCAGAGAGCTACCATTGAGGATCGCTTTGATGAATTGGAAACGTCCGTTGCAGCGCTCGAAGCACCGGCAGATCAGTCAGCCCTGGAAGAACTGGAGCAACAGTGGTCTCAACGCCTGAATTCGCTGGAAAGCGATGTGCGCCAAGTCCGCCAAGCACAGCTTGCTTTCAGTGCCCAGCTAGAGATGTTGCGTTAACGAATTGCAGCGAGTGTATGAGTGCGACTGCCTCAGCAGTGACATGCTAATGCATGGCACTGCTGAGGAGATTAAGCCGCTGATTTAGGTTGGGATAAAAATGTATGGGAAGACAACGGCAATGGACATTAGCCACAGGACGCACTTTTTTTGCAGTGCTACCGCTATTATGCGTATCGCATGGCGCATGGGCGTTGGAAGCGACTATCGAGGGTGTTTCCAATGAGGTCGAAGGCAATATCCAAGCCTATTTACAGAACATCGATGCAGCGCAATATACCGAGGTGCGCCTGGAGGGCGAAGTTCGCCGACGCACCCAGGAAGCAATGCGCGTTTATGGCTACTACGAGCCTGACATAACCCTTGAGCGGGCCACGGATGAGCGCGTCTGGCTTGAAATCGAGCCGGGCCCCCAGGTTGAAATTGAAATTCTGTCAATCAATGTGGAGGGCGATGCAAGCGAAGACCCCCCTTTTCAACAGGCCGTAAAGGACTTTCCTCTAAAGGAGGGGGATGCGCTGCGCCATGCCCCGTGGGATCGCTTGAGCAGTCAGTTTTCAGGATTGGCTATCGAGCGTGGCTACTTTGACTGGGGGTTTACTGATCGGCGTATGGAAGTGCGCCCCTATTTGCAAAGTGCGCGACTCTATATGGATTTTGATAGCGGCCCCCGCTATCAATTTGGTGATACCTCTATCACCGGCAGTCATATTGAGCTAGACAGGTTGCGGCGCATACAGCCTTTCGAGCAAGGCGATCCCTATTTGGCCCAATCCCTAGCGGAGTATAATCAATCGCTCGCTGAAACCGGCTGGTTCAGTTCGGTCTCTGTTCGCCCCCGTCTTGAAACAGCCCAAGAGTTAACGATCGCTCCTTCTGGCGGTGGTGCCCCCTGGTGGAGTGAAGCCACTGCATCGCAGCCTGAGCGACCACGTTTAAGCAGTGCAGCACTTGCTAGCGCGCTGCGTATTAATAAGCGCGATGATGCTCAGCTTCCTATCGATATCAGCGTAACGCCTGCTGATCGTCACCAGTTCGAAGTGGGTATTGGTTATGCGACTGATGTAGGGCCAAGGCTGCGGTTTGGTTGGGATCAACCATGGATTAACCGCTATGGTCATAGTCTTGATCACGACCTCTATTTATCCGCCCCAGAGCAGCGTTTTACCGGTGTCTATAATGTGCCCCTTGAGGATCCGCTTCGCGACAGCTATCGGCTTCAGTACGGGGTTCGTAACGTCGATGACAGCGACACCAAGTCGCTAGAAGGCACCGTTGAACTGGCTCGTCGGTGGCAGTTTGATAATGATTGGGTACAAACCCTCTATTTTCGTACTACCTATGAGGACTTCGAACAGGGCGGCGAGGCAGATGAGGTATGGCTGTTCTATCCCGGCATTCAGTGGTCACGTACGCGAACACGCCCTCAGCGCTTCCCATTATGGGGTGACCGCCAGCAGCTCTCGATAGAGTATTCGGACACCGTTTGGGGATCGGATGCGACATTTGCTCGTATCACGGGAGATACGGAGTGGATCCGTATGGTCGGCAACGATAATCGCTTCTTGGCGCGCGTAAGTGTAGGCGCCATTGAAACCGATGATTTTGCCAAAATACCGCCATCGCTGCGTTTTTTCGCGGGTGGCGACCGCAGTGTACGCGGTTACTCCTATGAGAGCTTATCCCCCCGCAACGACGAGGGTAGACTGAGCGGCGGCCAGCAAATGCTCACCTCAACGCTGGAGTATCAGCGCCGGGTAACGGGTGATTGGTGGGGCGCCACCTTCGTAGATAACGGCGACGCCTTTGATAACTGGGGGCCTAATGATTTGAAAACCGGTGCCGGTGCCGGTGTGCGCTGGGTCTCGCCGGTGGGGCCAATACGTTTTGACATCGCGCACCCCTTCGACCACGAAGACGATTGGCGTTTGCACTTTTCCATCGGGCCGGAATTCTAGGAGAGAGACTTGTCGCAGGTTGAACCAGCTACATCTGATAAACGCCGTATGTTGTCCCCCCGGTATCGCGCTTGGCTTCTGCTCTGGAGCTTGGTGCGTTTGGTTATCGTGTTACCCATTTGGCTGTTCGGCATTGTAGCGCTACTGGTTGGGGTGGCGTTATCTCCCTGGGGCACTGGCGTGCTGCTCTCCCAGGGTGAGCAGCGCGATTTTTTCACCTACGACCAGCATGAAGGCGGTTTGCTCGACCATTTTCAGCTCGAAAACTTTCAGCTACAGCTGGGCGAAACCCGCATCAGTGTGGATGAGTTTGAGCTCCAGTGGGCGGATGACTGCGTGTTGTCAGGGCGTTTATGTCTCGAAACGCTGCGCGTGGTGGGCGCTGATATCCGATTAGGCTCAACTAATGAACAGGCGCCGCCTCCCGAAGAGGAAGGGTCGCCGCTGGCGATTCGTTTTCCATTTCCCATCGAGCTCCGTTCACTCCTGCTGGACGATGTTAGCCTACGGCTAGCCGATGGGACACAGGTGGCGTGGCGCTCCTTTAGCTCAGCTGCCGTTGCCGAAGGAAGCGAAGTGCGACTCTCGCCGACTCACTTGGAGCAACTTCGCCTCTATTTACCACCCTCATCGGGTGTTCTACTAACCCAGGGTATTGAAACACCGCTTCAGGCCGAAGCCATCGATGGTGCTATCTTGATCAACCAGCCACCCCAAGAGGCGTTGGCGGCAGTGGAATCGCCAGAGCAGCAGCTTGAAGAACGCGAGCGCCTGGAGCTGCCAGAGATCACGCTACCGGTTGATATCCAGTTACCTGAATTCACGCTTAACGATTTTCGATTGGAAGGGGCCGCCGAGTATCGCGTCGAGCGGCTGCGGCTTGGGTTGCTGACCGAAGGTGATCACGTCGAAGTCACCGAGCTTTCCGTTGTTACCCCGGACGCTGAGGCTGAATTAACCGCGAATGCCACCTTAAACGGCAATTATCCGCTCGAAGCACGTTTAGCAGTCGAACTTTTTTTACCCGAGATATACCCAGAGTTAAGTGGTGAGTCTTTAACCTTGACACTGTCTGGCCCAATGGATGCGCTTGAAGCGCAGTTGGACGCTTCCGGCGCGGTCAATGCATCCTTGAGAGGGGAAGTCGACGTACTCGCCCCGACGCTGCCGTTCCAACTGCAGCTACAAAGTGACCAATTACAGTGGCCTTTGCCTGTCAGTACAGATGAGAGTAGCAATGAGAGCGTCGATGCCAGCGCTGAAGAGGGGACAGCCCAAGCCTATACAGTCGATGACCTGGATCTACAGGTAACCGGCAGCCTGAGCGATTATAGTGCTCAATTGGCTCTGGCGGTCGAGGGCCCGAGCCTGCCGCGCACTCAAATTAACGTCACCGGAGAGGGCGATCTTGAGCAGTTTAGCTGGCAACCTCTCACCCTCGCGGTCGACGAGAGCTCCCTGCGCAGCGAAGGCAATATCAACTGGGTAACACCGCTACAGGTCAACACGACCATTCGTCTGGATCAGTTCAACCCTGCCCACTTCGTCGACCAGCTAGAGGGTGATTTAAACGGCGACATTGAACTTAGGCTGCGTCAGCAAGGGGATTTGTGGGCTATTAACGTGCCCAACCTAGCGATCGACGGTGAGCTGCGTGACTATCCGCTAACCCTTCAAGCATCTTTTGACGCTAACAGTAACCTGGAGCTGGATATTGATGAACTGCTGTTCACCCAGGGGAATAATCGCCTAGAAGCTGCTGGACAAGTCAGCCAACAGGCGATGTCATTAGATGCGGAAATTGCCCTACGCCAGTTGCAAACTCTCTCGCCAGATTTGGCAGGCACTATCGTGGGTACGTTAGAGGCTAGCGGCAGCTTTGATCAGCCTCAATTACTCGCCAACTTACAGGGCGATGGCGTCCGTTTTGGTGAAAACCGCATTGAGCGGTTTGCGTTAGATGCCGATGTACAGGGCATTGATAATCCCACTCTGGACGTACAACTGGCGCTACAAAACGCCAATGTGGGGGGGCAGTCGCTGACAAACATCGAGGCAGATCTGGCTGGTCGCCTCTCAGAGCATCGGTTTGAGCTAAGCGCACAAGGCGCCGACAACAGCGCTCTAAGCCGTGCGCAGCTTGCTTTGGAGGGCCGTTATGACCAGCAGGGCCAGCGGTATCAAGCTCGCTTGACACCGTTTGAGATCGATTCGGAGGCAGGAGATATTCGCCTTGAAGCCCCTATGGACGTGCGCTACAACCTAGCTAATGGCGAGGCACGTCTGTCGACGTTCTGTCTGCGCCGTGAGCAGGGCGGGCTGGTCTGCTCCGAAGAGGAGATCGTCGCTTCTGCACAACAGGGCAACGCTGTGCTCACGGTACGCGAAGTGCCAATGGAAATGTTGGAGCCTTTCCTGCCGGAAGAGTGGCAGCTAGAGGGCGACACAACCGCGGATCTCGTCGCCAACTGGCGCCAGGGTGGGGCCCGATGGCAGGCTGATCTGCAAATTCTTAGTGAGCTCGCGATTACTGCCGTTAATGATTATGGCCAGCCTGTCGAACTGCCGGAAATCAGTTTAGACGCTCAGATTGAAGCCACCCAATCTCAGGCGGATGCCAATGTATCGCTCTCGCTTGCCGAAGCGGGGGATCTCAACTTAGACCTGTCGGTCAACGACCCATTAGGGGCCGGCGCATTATCAGGCGAACTGCGCGCAAACAGTGTGTCGCTGCAGCCCTACCGGCCCATGTTGGTGGGAATGGATCGATTGGAAGGCGATTTATCGGGCAGCGTGCAAATTACCGGCACCACTGCGGCCCCTGATTTACAGGGCCAGCTCGGCCTACGCGGTATCGGGGTAAGCGGCCCGGATATCCCTGTCGACATTCAGGGGGGAGAGCTGGTGGTCTCTTTCGATGGTGAGCAGGGCGACATTAACGGTTACCTGGCCGCTGAGCGCGGGCGTTTGGAAATCACCGGTGATGCTTATTGGCCAAGCGGTGATGACTGGCGGATTGGCGTCGACCTGGATGCCGTCCAAGAGCCTATCCTGGTCGTGCTACCTCAGTTTGGGAGGCTCGAGGTCGCGCCTGATATCCGCATTCGGGTTACGCCTGAAAGGCTGCAGGTGAGGGGGGATGTCAATCTACCCTGGGCGCGGCTTGAAATTGGCGATATGCCCTCGTCAGCGGTGACCCCGAGTGGCGATGAAGTGATTATTACTGAACGCGATGATCGCCAGGCAGAAATTGAGGCCCAGCGGGCGGCTGCCAATGAGGAAGGCCCCAGCGCCGCGGATGAACTGGCCGCTACTGGCATGGAGATTGATGTGCTGGTGACCTTAACCTTGGGCCGTGATATGCAAATTTCAGCCTACGGCCTGGAATCCGGATTGGGAGGCGCGCTGGAAATTCGCCAAAGCAGCGGGGCATTGCAGCTGTTTGGTGACGTTAATTTGGTCGACGGTCGTTTTCAGGCGTTCGGCCAAGACCTGGTTATTCGACGCGGTGAACTGCTGTTTAGCGGCCCACCGGGGCTGCCAACACTCGACTTCGAAGCCATTCGCAACCCTGACGTCACCGAAGATGATGTCATCGCGGGCTTGCGGGTAACCGGCAGCGCCGAAGCCCCAAACGTACTGATCTTTTCTGAACCCGCCATGGACGAATCCCGCGCGCTTTCTTACCTATTACGGGGTCGCGCACCGGATGCCTCCGGTGGTGGTGTGGATAGCGCCCTGACAACCGCGCTAATCGGTATGTCCTTAGGGCGCACCGGTGGTGCGGTGGGCTCGATTGGTGAAGCCTTCGGTATTGACGACTTGACGCTGGATACCGCCGGTGCTGGTGACGACAGCCAAGTTGCTGTCAGCGGTCAACTGACCGATGATCTTAGAATTAGTTACGGTGTAGGAATTTTCTCGCCAATTGCCGAACTAACACTGCGCTACACCCTGTGGCGTAATCTGTATGTGCAGGCCGTCTCGGGTACCAATCAAGCGGTGGATTTAATCTACACGTTTACCCGTTCCGGTAATCCCGAAATCATTCAGCAGCAATAAGCGAGGGTGATATGTCACTTTTTTCAAACGCTAGCTCAGGCCGTGTATTGCCAGGACGTGATACGCCGATAGAAACAAGCCAACTGCATACCATTAATGGGCACTCGCTCCATCCGCCATTCCCCGAGGGCCATGAAGAGATAGTGCTGGGGATGGGCTGCTTCTGGGGCGTGGAGCGCCTGTTTTGGCAACTACCTGGCGTTTATGTCACTGCGGCGGGATATGCCGGCGGAGAAACCCCAAACCCCACCTACGATGAGACGTGCACAGGGCGTACTGGCCACACCGAAGTGGTGCGGGTAATTTATGATCCTAAGCAAATCACGCTGGAAACATTGCTGCAGGTTTTCTGGGAGCAGCATGATCCGACCCAGGGCAATCGCCAGGGCAACGATATTGGTTCCCAGTACCGCTCCGCTATTTTTACCACCAGCGAAGCGCAGCAATCGGCAGCCGAGCAGAGTGCGGCTGCGTATCAGCAGGCACTCGATAAGGCGGGTAGAGGGGCGATCACCACCGAGATCAAGCCACTTGAAACCTTTTATTACGCCGAGGCCTACCATCAGCAGTACCTCGATAAAAATCCCAATGGCTACTGTGGCCTTAAAGGGACTGGCGTCACGTGCCCAATAGGGTAAAAAGTACTTCATTAGCCATTTTACCAACGCATCATCGACAGGTAGCCATTATGCAGCAGCGCTATCACTTACAGTGGGCTTCCCCGCGCAGTGCGGCAGCCAGCGTCTTGGCGCTAATTTTATCCGCGCCGCTGGCTTGGGCAGGTGATGAGGCAAGTGGCTTGGCCATGCCTCAGGCGGTCAGCGATACGCCATTCGCAAGCGAACGCGAAGCCGTGATTTGGCGCCGCGAAGAGCTTAAAGATATTGAGAGTCTGGTGCGTCAGTTGCGCTTTGACTTAATCAATAATCAAGATATTGAGGCCGCAACGCCGCGATTGCTTGAGCTACAAGAGCGCGCCAGTGCGCAACGTCTGTTGCCTGCCTTTATTGAGGGCACACACGGCAGTGGTTCTGAAGCGCGGGCCTCTATATGGGAGGAGTGGGATCAGTTCGCTGCCGGTTTTAGCGACCTTGAGGATAAAATCGCCAATTTGATAGATGTGGCCGAGCAACAGAACCCGCGTGATACCGCACGCGCGCTTTCAGAGGTAGGAGCGAGCTGTAAAAGTTGCCATCGTGCTTACCGCTACGACTAGCGTAGCGGTAAGTCTTGGAGATGGGTCGTGGAGATAAGTCTTGGAGATAGCTTTTGGAAATGGCTTTTGGAAGTCACTATTTAAAAAATAGGCGCTGGGGAGGGCGCTCAATCTCCTTGCTGGAGGCGATCAATGCGGTAAAGTGTTTCCACTTGCTCTAAGCCACTTATCGTGCAATTAAGATCTTTAACGCGTCCATCGCTTAACCCATAGACCCAGCCATGCACAGAGATTTGTTGGCCACGCTGCCAGGCACGTTGCAGAATCTTGGTGCGGCATAAACTGTTTACTTGGGCTTTTACGTTAAGTTCACACATGCGGTCGATTTGATCTTCAAGCGGGAGATGCTCCAGCGAGCTCCGATGGTGGTTGTACTGTTCGCGAACCGAATGCAACCAGTAATCCACCACGCCGCATTCGCCTCCCATCATGGCGGCCTTAATGCCCCCGCATCCATAGTGGCCGACAATCATGACATGGCTGACCTTGAGTACATCCACCGCGAACTGAACCACCGACAGCGCGTTCATATCCGTGTGATGGAGTAGATTGGCGACGTTACGATGGACGAAAACCTCGCCAGGAGGGAGGGCAATAATTTGATTTGCGGGCACGCGGCTGTCGGAGCAGCCAATCCATAAATAATCGGGGTTTTGCTGGTTCGAGAGACGTTTAAAGTAGTCGGGGTCTTCTTCACACATGCGCTCAGCCCAAGCGCGGTTATTATCGAGTAGCGTCGCAATAGGGTCAGACATAGCGTCTCCAGTAAGGTTAAGGGGGTTCAAATGGCTGGTAGGTAAACGGAATATCAAACCCTACTCAGTATAAAATTAGTGACTGCATAAAATATGAACTAGTTCAAAATAGCCGCAGAAGGTTTTAACCTCCCTTGGCAGTCAGGTCAACCACCGCACTTGACCTATGGGCGCTACGACTATTGATTGTGACAAATTCTAACTCCCCGGGAGCAAAGCATGGCAGACGTTTCTGAATACGAATATGACCTTCTGGTGATCGGCGCAGGCTCTGGTGGCGTGCGTGCTGCTCGCATGGCAGCCGCTACCGGGGCCAAGGTGGCGATTGCCGAAGATCGCTACCTGGGTGGCACCTGCGTCAATGTTGGCTGTGTTCCCAAAAAACTGTACTCCTACGCTGCCCATTTCCATGACAGCTTTGACGATGCGGCAGGCTTTGGTTGGCAGCTACCCGGCCCTGCGCGTTTTGATTGGCCCACACTGCGCGACAACAAAATTAGTGAAATCAAACGCCTCAATGGTATTTATCAGCGCATGCTGGAGGGGGCGGGGGTAACGCTGCTTAACGCTCGAGCACGCCTGGCCGATGCGCATAGGGTAACGCTAAGTGGCGAGCATGGTGACATGTCAGTGAGTGCGCGCAAAATCCTCCTCGCAACCGGTGGATGGCCCTGGGTGCCCGATTTTCCTGGCAGTGAATATGTCCTGGACTCCAATCAGATTTTTGATCTGAACACCTTCCCCAAGCGCTTTTTAGTGCTGGGCGGTGGCTATATTGCAGTGGAGTTCTCCAGCATCTTTAATGGACTGGGCAGCGAGACGCACCTTATCTACCGCGGTGAACTGTTTTTGAAAGGTTTTGACCAGCAGGTTCGTGAGTTCACTTGTGCTGAAATGGAGAGAAAGGGGGTTAATCTTCACTTCAACACTAATATTGAGCGTATTGAACCCGGCCAAGATGCCTACAGTGTGCATCTCACCAACGGCGATGTGCTTGAGGTCGACGTAGTGCTCGCGGCCACGGGGCGAAAAGCCAATATCCGCGATTTAGGGCTTGAAGCGTTGGGATTGAGCTTGGATGACGCGGGTAAAATCCCCGTTAACGAACGGTTTGAAACAGCGCTGCCTTCAGTATTGGCGCTAGGCGACCTAACGGCTGGGCCCGAATTGACGCCGGTCGCGCTGGCAGAGGCCATGCAGCTTGTTGATATTCATTTCGCCGATACGATTCCTCAGCCGTTGGATTACAGTACGATTCCCACCGCCGTTTTTTGCCATCCCAATATAGGTACCGTAGGACTGTCCGAGCAGGCAGCCCGGGAAAAATTTGCCAATATCCGCGTTTATAGCACCGATTTTCGTGCCATGAAGCACACGCTATCGGGCAGTCAAGAGCGCACCTTGATGAAGTTGATCGTGGACGATGCCACTGATGTAGTGGTGGGGGCCCATATGGTGGGTGATGATGCGGGTGAAATCATACAGGGTATTGCCATTGCAGTAAGAGCGGGTCTTACCAAGCAGGACTTTGACCGTACTGTAGGCATCCATCCTACAGGCGCCGAGGAGTTCGTTACGTTGCGTACGCTCACTCGCACATAGCAGCCCATGCTGTACAGGCGTGCCGATTGGCGCGCCTTTTTTTGCTCTGTGCACTACTCTAAAAGCGATAGCAGTTAAGTGGCCGAGGCGCTGTCGCATGGTTGCACTGCTCACGTATAACAAAAAATTATGGAAAGTAGGGTGGAGAATAATATGGCTTTTGAATTGCTCATAATCAGCTGTTATAATGATCATCAAATTCGCTACAGCGAAGCATAACTATGAGTACGCCGATACAACCTTTTACCCCCTCTGCTGACTTGGCCAGGCCAACGGTGGCCGATGCTGTTGTAGGTCATGTCGAGACACCGCTATTTATTCGTAAACCCAATGCGGATGATGGCTGGGGGGTTTACGAGCTGGTTAAAGCCTGCCCACCGCTGGATGTGAATTCAGCCTATGCCTACCTGCTGCTTGCGACTCAGTTTCGTGATACCTGTGCAGTCGCTACCAACGAAGAGGGTGAAATTGTTGGTTTTGTGTCTGGCTATGTTAAGGACAATGCTCCCGACACCTACTTTCTATGGCAAGTGGCTGTCGGTGAAAAAGCGCGAGGCACCGGTCTAGCCCGGCGCTTGGTTGAAGCGATTATGTCACGCCCCGAGCTTGACGATGTACATCACCTTGAAACCACCATCACCCCCGACAATCTAGCCTCTTGGGGCTTGTTTCGCCGCTTGGCTGCGCGCTGGCACGCGCCACTCAACAGCCGCGAATACTTCTCTACCGAACAGCTCGGAGGAGAGCATGACCCGGAAAACCTGGTTCGTATTGGCCCGTTCCAAACAGACCGCATCTAATACGCTGTTTTGCTAGATATTGCGTATAGGACTACCTGTTTTCCCGCTCATGTTGCTTCGGGCAAGTAACGCCTTAAGTCAAAATGATCAACCAAGGAGGTCGCTAATGCAGACCCAGACGCTTGAACGCATGGAATCCAATGTACGTACTTATTCTCGTTCCTTCCCGGTGGTGTTCACCAAAGCGCAAAATGCGCGCTTAACGGATGAGAACGGCCGTGAGTATATTGATTTCCTCGCTGGCGCGGGCACGCTTAACTACGGCCACAATAACCCGCACATGAAGCAGGCGATGATCGATTACCTGTCGACTGACGGTGTGGTTCACGGTTTGGATATGTGGACTAATGCTAAGCGTGATTATCTGGAAACGCTTGAAAACGTTATTTTCAAGCCACGTGGGCTCGACTACAAAGTGCATCTGCCTGGCCCAACCGGTACCAATGCTGTAGAAGCCGCTATCCGGCTGGCTCGTGTAGCTAAAGGCCGACACAATATTGTCACCTTCACCAATGGTTTCCATGGTGTCACCATGGGTGCCTTGGCGACGACGGGTAATCGTAAATTCCGTGAAGCCACCGGGGGCATACCTACCCAGGGTGCTAGCTTCCTGCCTTACGATGGCTACATGGGCGAGCACACCGATACCCTGGACTATTTTGAAAAACTGCTCAGCGATAAATCTGGCGGCTTGGATATCCCCGCGGGTGTCATTATCGAAACCGTGCAAGGCGAGGGCGGTATTAACGTGGCAGGCCTGGAGTGGTTGAAGCGTCTTGAAGGCATCTGCCGTGCCCACGATATTCTGCTGATTATTGACGATATCCAGGCTGGCTGTGGCCGCACAGGCAAATTCTTCAGTTTTGAGCATGCGGGTATTACGCCTGACATTATAACCAACTCGAAATCACTCTCTGGCTTTGGCTTGCCCTTTGCGCATGTGCTGATGCGCCCAGAGCTGGATAAATGGAAGCCGGGCCAATATAACGGCACCTTCCGTGGTTTCAGTTTGGCGATGGTGACCGCCACTGCAGCGTTGAAAAAATATTGGACGAATGACACTTTTGAACGCGATGTTCAGCGTAAAGGGCGTATTGTAGAAGAGCGCTTCCAAAAGTTAGCGGCGCACTTAACGGAGCACGGCATGCCTGCCAGTGAGCGTGGTCGTGGTTTGATGCGTGGTATTGACGTCGTATCGGGTGATATTGCCGATAAAATTACCAGCAAAGCCTTTGAGCATGGCCTGGTGATTGAAACCAGCGGCCAGGACGGTGAAGTGGTGAAATGTCTGTGCCCGCTAACCATTAGCGATGAAGACTTGCTGGAAGGTTTGGATATCCTCGAAATGTGCGTCAAGGCTGTTGCTAGCGAGTAACTTGGCACTAGAATTAGGTGTTACGCTGAAACAGTAAGCTCACAGGTTTTTTAGTTAGGGATATAGCGGCTGGTAGTCGCCAGCCGTTTTCAATGGAGTACTCCTATGATCGTTCGTAATCTTGAAGAAGCGCGTAAAACAGAGCGTCTAGTGACCGCTGAAAATGGTAACTGGGACAGCACGCGCCTTGTTCTGGCCAACGACAATGCCGGTTTTTCGTTCCATATTACCCGCATTTTTCCTGGCACTGAGACGCATATTCACTACAAAAATCACTACGAAGCAGTGTTTTGCTATGAAGGTGAAGGTGAAGTTGAAACCCTGGCTGACGGCAAAATCTGGCCGATCAAAGCAGGCGATATTTATCTGCTAGACCAGCATGACGAACACCTGCTGCGCGGCAAGGAAAAAGGCATGACCGTTGCCTGTGTCTTCACGCCGCCGATCACCGGTAATGAAGTTCACCAGGAAGATGGCTCATACGCAGCCCCAGAGTAAACATAACGCTAGCATGAGATGACAAAAGCAGCCTGCTAAATGAAGCGGGCTGCTTTTTTGTTGGGCCTGGGGTTTATGCAGAGAAATTTACTATGGATTTATATCTTCTCAAACACCAGGGTAATTTCACCCAGCGTGAAGCCGAATTTGCGCATGGCGGTTCGATTGATCAAACGGCCATCTGGCTGAAGGTACATCCAGTCATCCATGGTAAATGAGATCATGCGACCATCAATTTCGATATCTAACGGATAGCGCATGTGGAAGACATGACCGTATTGGCGTGCTTCAACTTGCCCATCTACATCGCTGGCGGTGCCAATCCAGCGGTGCTCATCAACGCGTTCAAATGTCCAAACGCGGCGATCGGTTTCACCGTCTGAAAATACGAAAGCCTCATCCAGTGTCAGGGTATCATCTTCGTAGGTGCCTTGGATCTCAACGGTGAAACGCCGCTGTACCTCGCCGGAGTAATCCTGCACCATGCCCCAGGCACGAGTGGTACCCGCAAAATATTCGGCAATATCCAGGCGGGGTTCAGAATCAGCGTAGTCTTCAATATTAACGCTGGCACAGCCAGCCAACATGAAGAGTAGTGTGAAGAGATAGCCAATACGCAAGGAGCGGGTCATGAGTCATTTCCTATATGAAAATGGATTTTAGTACAATGTCTGTTCAGTATTTTGCTAGCATAGAGCACCACGATGGCCGTGACTACTACTAGGCTCTCTATGGTTCGCTTAACATATATTATGTTAAATAGAGTAACCTAAGCATCTGTAATAGGTGCCCGAAAAGCTGTGATGGCGTTGGACACTAGTCTCCCATCTCCTTATCATTCCCCAACCTATTGTCCAAGGATATCTCTCGTTATGCGCCCAGGTGTTTTGTGGCTTGTAGCTGGCTTGTCGCTTTCGATGGCTGGCTGTGCAGCAACCCAGCCGGAAACGAACCAACCTCCCCCTTTAAGCGAAGCCTCGTTCAACTCTCGTATCTTGGAATTGGAAAGCCAGTTGGTGCAGCAATGCGACTCTCACACTCAACTGCAGGAACGCCAGCTTGATCAGCAGCAAACACTGACTGCCGATATGCGTGAAGTGGGCAGTTTGCTGCGCTACCTTCGCCAAGATGTACAGCAGCTGGAAGCCCGCGGTGAAGAGCCTGTCATCATTCGCGAAGAGTGTGAAATTGATGAGAGCTTAACCACCAAAACGCTGCTGGGTCGCAGTGAGTGGATCGGGCTACCGAGTCTGGGTACCTACCTCAAGGCGCGTGTCGATTCCGGGGCTAACACGTCGTCACTTTCTGCTGAAGAGATCACTCGTTTCGAACGTGATGGTGAAAACTGGGTGCGCTTCAAGTTGGCGCTGAACGAAGATGACGTGGCCGTTGAGTCTCAGCGCGATGAGTGGATCGAAGCGCCTATCGTACGCCGAGTACGTATTGTTCAGGCCTCAGGTGAAGAGTCACGCCCTGTCATTTCGCTATTAATGACCTTAGGGCCGATTCGTGAAAATGTCGAATTTACCCTCAATGACCGCTCTCACCTGGATTACCCGGTGCTGCTAGGACGGCGCTTTTTGATGGATATTGCGGTCATTGATGTAGCCGACACCTACTTGCATGACCGCCCCGAATTTCCTGGTGGCGAACCAGCTGAGCAAGCTGCTGAAGATGAAGCAGTTGATGAAGACGATAGCGAAGAGTAACTGCTCTAGCGTTTCACGAGGAAAGGAATCTCCATGTCACGGTTAATGTTCTATATTATTGTCGGCCTGCTGATGGTCGTAGGCATCGCGACCAGCGTACAACGCCATGTGCAGTTTGAGATCCCCTGGCTGCCCGGAGAGCAGCGCCAGGTGTGGGAGATTGAGGCGGGTATTAATTTTAATGCCCAAGGAGGCCCTGTCCAGGTTGACTTGGCCTTGCCTTCTCATCAGGCAGGCTACCGTGTGCTGACAGAGAACACTGCCTCGTCAGGCTATGGGCTTGCTTATCAGGCGGATGAGTTAGGCCGCACCGCCCGCTGGACTATTCGTGAAGCTGCGGGCAGCCAGACACTCTACTACTCGGTTCAAATGCTGGTGTCGGATGATGCCCGCTCACCGGCACAAACACCGCCTGACGTTGCTACCACTCCATGGGAAAGACCCTATGACACAGCGGCCAGCCAGCTTATTGAGCAGGCTTGGGCACGTAGCGCCAATAACGCCACCTTCGCTCGCGAGCTGATTCGCGATATTAATGGTGAGCGTCAGGAAGAGAACGCACGGCTGCTTCTATCACAAGAAAACCCAGCGGCACTGGTGGTGCGTCTACTCAACCAGGCTGGAGTGCAAGCTCGAGAAATAAGTGGCCTACTGCTGGAAGATGGACGCCGACGCCAAACCCTGAGCAGCTGGATTCAGGTGTTTGATGAGTCTGGAGAAGAGTGGGCAATTTTCCACCCGCTGACAGGTGAGCAAGGCAAGCCGGACAATTTATTGCTGTGGGAAACCGGTGGACGAGCCGTGCTGGAAGTTCAAGGCGGCACCAATTCCCGGGTTACGTTCTCCATGATGACCCATGATCAGCCGGCTTCTGCGGCGGTGCGCAATCATTACTCTGAAGATACGCTGCTGAATTTCTCCATTCATAGCCTGCCGCTGGAAGAGCAAGCGCTGTTCCAGACTATTTTGCTGATTCCGATTGGCGCGTTAATGGTGGTGTTTTTGCGTGTGCTTGTGGGTATCAAAACGTCCGGTACCTTTATGCCGGTGTTGATCGCCCTCGCCTTCATTCAAACCACCCTTCCTACGGGCTTGATTGGCTTTCTGCTCATTGTCGCCGTCGGCCTGATTATTCGTAACTATCTCTCTTACCTGAATTTATTGCTGGTGGCCAGGGTCTCAGCAGTCATCATAACGGTGATTGCGATTATCTCAATCTTCACCGTATTGGCTTACCGAATGGGGCTCAGTGCTGGCTTAACAATCACTTTCTTCCCGATGATTATCCTGGCCTGGACCATCGAGCGGATGTCGATTCTATGGGAAGAGGAAGGCCCTAAGCAGGTGTTAATCCAGGGTGGCGGTAGTTTGATTACGGCGATTCTTGCCTATCTGGCGATGAATAACCCCTGGGTGCGCCACATTACGTTCAACTTCCTGGGCGTACAGCTGATATTGATGGCGCTGATTTTGCTGCTGGGCAACTACACGGGCTATCGCTTACTAGAGTTACGCCGCTTCAAGCCAATCACTGATGATGAGAAACCCTCATGAGCTGGCTGAAGAACTGGACGTGGCCCACGCGCTTGCGGGATAAAGGCATCATCGGCATGAATCGTCGCAATATTCGTTATATTGGGCGATATAACAGCCGTCGGCTTTATCCTTTGGTGGATGACAAGCTTAAAACCAAGCTGCTGGCCCAGCAGTACGGGATTACCTCACCGGAACTGATTGGTACCGTGACCACTCAGTTCGGAGTCAAACACATTGGCGATATGCTAACAGGCCATGCCGGCTTCGTTATCAAGCCTGCCAAGGGAAGCGGCGGCAAAGGCATTCTGGTGATTGAAAAGGTCGAAGATAACGTCTTTATCAAGCCCAGCGGTGCCCAGCTTTCTCTTACCGATATCGAGCGGCATGTGTCGAATATTCTATCAGGCCTCTACTCGTTGGGTGGCTCCCCCGATGTGGCGGTGATTGAAACGCTGATTAATTTCGATGAAAGCCTGATGGATTACACCTATGAAGGGGTTCCCGATATTCGGGTTATTGTCTTCAAGGGTTACCCTGTTATGGCCATGATGCGTCTTTCCACCGCGGCGTCCGACGGCAAGGCCAACCTGCACCAGGGGGCGGTAGGTGTTGGCTTAAACATCGCTACCGGGGCCGCTCTGCGTGCCGTGCAGTTTGACCGCCCTTGCTTTAGCCATCCTGACACTGGGCATGATCTGGCAAGCCTGGTTGTGCCCCAGTGGGAAACGCTGCTTAACTTGGCCGCAGGCTGTTATGAAATGACCGGTTTAGGTTATCTGGGTACCGATATGGTGTTGGATCGCAAGCATGGCCCGATGCTGCTTGAGCTCAATGCAAGGCCTGGCCTGGCTATTCAAATGACCAATGGTGAAGGCTTACGCCGCCGACTTGATCTTATTGAGCGTCAACCCGATGGTGTGCCCGCCAAACAGCGGGTGGCGTTTGCCCAGCACCACTTTGCGCGGCAAAGTGAACTGGTTGATAGCCAGCGGGCAGAAAGCCCTGACACCACGTCCACCGGCGCGTAGACTACTATCGAGTAGGCTAATAACGTTCAACGAGTTGCCCATGACCCAAGCGAGTACACTACTACAGCAGGCGGAGTCTCAGTGCCATATCCGCGGCGTTCGTTTCACTCCTATTCGCCGACGCGTACTTGAGATGATTGCTGAAAATGGCGGTGGGCTAAAAGCCTATGATTTGCTCGACAAGCTCTCTACCGAGCATGCGGCCGCCCGCCCCCCGACGGTTTATCGGGCGCTGGAGTTCTTGATTGATCAAGGCTTGGTGCATCGCATTGAGTCGCAGAACTCCTATGTGGCCTGCGCCTGCCCGGAGCATGCCCACGGTTTTCAGCTGCTTATTTGCCGTCACTGCGGTTATGTGGAAGAGCTACACTTGGACGAAATCAGCGCGCAACTGGCAGCACTGGCCAAAAGCCGAGGCTTTAACGTTGAGCGCCAAACCATTGAGCTCCAAGGGCTCTGCCAGGATTGTCGAACAGCTAGCGAGTAATTGTATGTCCCGTTTTGATCACGTCGCGCCGGATGCGCTGTTTAAGCAACTTGAGCGTGCTGCTCCCGGAGATACTCTTCCCGCGGTGGCTACGTTGCTAGCCGCGGTGCGTTTTAATACTGATGGTTTGATCCCTGCCATTGCTCAGCAGCACGATACTAACGAAGTGTTGATGATGGCCTGGATGAACCGAGAGGCAATAGAAGAGACGTTAGCCACTCAGCGTGTTTGCTATTACTCGCGCTCGCGCAAGAAGTTATGGCGTAAGGGGGAGTCCTCAGGGCAGCAGCAGCAGCTAGTCTCAGCCGCGCTTGATTGCGATGGCGATACGCTACTGTTGCAGGTTGATCAAACGGGCCCAGCTTGCCACACTGGTCGGCGCAGCTGTTTCTATATTGCCGTGGACAAAGAGCAGGCGTCGATCACCAGTACGCCGCTGATCGACCCCGACGAACTGTACGGCAAAAAAGTCTAGTTCCCGCTATGCCACACTCAGCCAAGACTCGAATCATAGCTGCCCTGCGCATAGGCCCGCGGTGGTTATTGATGAAAGTGATGATTGGCTGCGTAAGAGTCTATCAATATACGCTCAGCCCCCTTTTAGGCCCGCGCTGCCGCTTCTGGCCAAGCTGTTCGTCTTACACCATTGAGGCAATTCAGGTGCATGGGCCAATAAAGGGTGGATGGATGGCCGTTAAGCGCATCGTTAAGTGTCACCCAGGTAACCCCGGTGGTATGGATCCGGTGCCCGGTGGTCGCAGCGAGCAGCTTTGTCGTGAGGATGAGGGCGTATCTCCGCCCTCCTGTTGTGATCATCATCACCCCCGCTAGCTTGTTTTCCTATTTTTGCTGCGCTACCGCGTAGATTTTCTCCAGCATGGCATGCAAACCGTTGCTACGCGTTGGTGAAAGGTGTTTATCCAATCCCAAGTCTGTCAAAAAGTGCGGCTCAGTAGCACGAATTTCAGCCGCGGTGCGCTCGCTGTAAATGCGCAGCAGTACGGCGATAAGGCCCGAAACGATGGCGGCATCAGAGGTTGCTTTGAATACCAGCTTATCGCCCTCCTCTTCATGGCGCATCCATACATTTGACTGACAGCCCTGGATTTTAAACTCCTCGATCTTCCACTCTTCGGGAAAATCAGGCAGTTGCTTACCCATATCGATAATGTACTGGTAACGATCCATCCAGTTATCGAATATCTCGAAATCTTCAATCAGCTCTTGCTGGGCCTGTTCGGCGCCGGAAGTGCTCATGCTATTTCCTTCTCTATTGGAATTGGCTTGTAGTGGCGACTGACACTTTGAGTCATAGGTTGTTCATTGGGGGCATTATAACGGGTCGAAGGAGTCTTGAGGGAGGTTGTGTTCTGAAACTGTCAATCGATGGCGCTGCTGCTCGCGATGCCACTCGTTGTCTTCGGTGTGAAGATAACGTGAGGTGGTATCCAGGCGCGCGTGGCGAGCGCTTTCGGCCAGATGGCGCAGACTAATGCCCGATTGAGCCTGATGGGTGATCGAGGTATGCCGTAGCCAGTGCGGCGTTGCCTGGTTAAGCGCGGCAATATGCTCAGGTGCGCCGCCGTCATCTTCGAGTGCTTGCGCCGCTTGCTGAAACGTAGTGCGAATAAGCCGATAAAGCTGATTATGGCCCAGGCCGCGTTGGCCATCCAGTGCACGCAGCACCGGCGTCTCAGCTTCCAGCTGGCTGGGAGCGTCAGGCAAGCCCAGCGCTTGACGCCACTGACGCAGGCAGTCAAGCATATCGTCGGGCAGTGGAATGCGCGCTATCTTGCTGCCCTTACCCACCACATGCCACCACCAGCGCCCTTCGCTGCGCTGGAAATCCCCCATGTGCGCGTCGGCCATCTCGCTAATCCGTGGTGCCAATAGATAGGCAAAACCAAAAATAAAGCGCCGCCTCGCCTGCTCGAAATGGGCGCGGCTACCCTCCTCCCTTGCTAACGGCCTATTCAGCCACTGCCATAGCCACGCCCAAAGGCCACTCTCCAGATAGCGCTCAATCCGCGGCGTTTGATTATTCAGGCGGCGGGATTTATCGCGCATCAAACGAAACGGATTGTGGTTAACCCACCCCGCTTCCACCAGCCAGGCATACATTCCTTGCAGTATCACCAGGGTTTGGCGTCGGCTGGCAGGTGATAACGCACCACGAAATGGCCGCCATGCGGGGTGTGTGCGAGGTTTAGAAGGCCCTACCCACTGCTCGCTAGGCTGGGGGTTAGCGAGAAAGGCTTCAAAGCCACGGAGCGTTTCGCGATTTATATCGGCCAGCGTTAGTTCCTGGCTTGCCAGCCAGAGCAGCAGCCGTTCCGCCTCGCGGCGATAAGCTTTCCAGGTTTGCGGGCTATCCATGTACTCATCAAGCCATGCGGTCACTGCCTGGGCATCATTTTGAGCGCCAATACGCCTGCCACTTGGCGACGCTTTTAAAGCCGACGCTTTTAAAATCTGCAGTTGGCCAGTGGGTGTAATAACTTCGTTTGTCATACCCGCCACTACTCTCTTCCCATTCGTCGTCTTTTGCTTACTCAGGCCTGAAGTGTGCCCATGTAACCGCATAAATTCAAGATAATACGGATAATCTTGAATTTATGGCTAATATCGTAAATAAATTTACGTATTACATAATACGTAATTATTGCCTTTTCAAAGGTAAGTCACGACAATGGCGGTTCCAAAAGCGCTCAAGGAAGGATCACTACATGGCCCGCAACGGCATTCAGTACAGCGATGTTCAACAAGCCATTGATGCCCTGCTGGCCCGTGGTGACACGCCCAGCGTACAGCGCATTCGCGATGTGCTGGGCACCGGGAGCTTCACGACGATTAGTGATCACTTTCGCCAGTGGCGAAGCGAGCGTGAGCAGAACCGTGACGTGCCGCCGCCCAAAGGCGTGCCGGAAGTGGTGGTGACTATGGCTGGGGAGCTTTGGCGCGAAGCCCAAGAGGTAGCGAATCAAGCGCTGCTCCACTACCGTGAAGACGCCAATCGTCAGGTGGCCGATGCTCAGCAGCTCGCAGAGGAGGCTAAACAGCAGGCGGCTAACGCTGAACAGCGAGAAAGCGCCCTCGCCGAGCACTTGCGTCATATGGAGCAGCGGATGGAAGCGTTAAACCGAGAGTTGGCCGCCAGTCAAACCAGCGAACATCACTGGCATCAACAAGCTGAAACAGCGCGGAAAGAAGTCGCTCAACTAAAGCAGGCGCAACAACAGCTAGAGAATCGGTTTGGCGTACAGCGCGATGCGCATAGCCAAGCCCTCAGCGAACAGCAGGTCGCATGGGAGCAGCGGTTAGCTCAGGAAGAGCAGCGTCATGAAGCGGCCGAAGGGAGGCTGATGGCGATGCTGGATAGCGCTCAGCAGGCGCGCTCCCAGGAGGAGAAGAGTTTCCAAAAACGTCTGCAGCAGTCTGAGCAGCGCATTGAGACATTGAGCCAGGAGCTAAAGACTAAACAGCAAGCGCTGCATGAGCTACAGATGGAAGCCAGCGAGCGCGAGCAGCAGCTTGGTGAGCAGGCGCAGCAAATTACATCGCTGGAGAAGCAGCAAAAAACGTTAACCGAGCAGCTAGATGAGGCGAAGGCCGCATTAGATCGCCAAGCCCAGCAGCATGCCGAGCGTGAAACCGCGCTGCAGGAAGCGTGGCAAGAGAAGCTCTGGAGTCGGATGGAGGCGCTTCAGTCACAGCTAACGGCGCTCCCCGATACGCTTTCAAAGCAGAGTAGTGAGCCAACCCAGTAATCAATCTGTAGACGTAAAAAGCCCAGCGATTGACGCTGGGCTTTTGAGCTTTATTATCGCTAATTTAGCGGTAGTAGGCGTTGGTGGTATCGCTGTGATCGGTAACGTCGCGAATACCGGCAAGCTCTGGAATACGCTCCATCAGGGTTTTCTCAACGCCATCTTTCAGCGTTAAATCGACCGCCGCACAGCCCTGGCAACCACCGCCAAAGGCCAATACCGCATACTGCTGCTCGGTGAGCTCAACCAGCTTGATTTCACCGCCATGGGCTGCAAGCCCAGGGTTGATTTCGCTGTAAAGTACGTAGTTGATACGGTCTTCCAGCGGACTATCAGCATTGACCTTGGGCATCTTGGCGTTCGGCGCTTTGATGGTCAGCTGACCGCCCATGCGATCTGCGTTGAAGTCCACCACCGCTTCTTCCAAAAACGCTAAGCTGTTTTTATCGAGAAAGACGTTGATCTTCTCGAGCTCCAGCAGCACATCGGTCGGCTCTTCTTCGCCGGGACGGCAATAAGCCAAGCAGGTTTCCGCGTAGGGCGTGCCCGGCTGGGTAATAAAGATGCGTACCGCAATACCCTCAACGTTCTGCTTTTCCAGCAGTTCTGCCAGGTACTCTTGTGCGCTATCCGTAATATCAATACCTTGGGTATCGACGTTGGTTTCTTTTTCGCTAGTCGTGGTCATGAGGGCTGTCTTCCTCCCGTGGTAGTGGCGGCGCCACTTCACATGTCATTTGTGTCTATGGTAAGCAAAACGGCGCACTGACACAATCCCGACTGTTTTAGTCGGCTATTTTAATTATCTTTCCTTATGCAGGGTATAGCCTTCCCAGGGGCGCCTTTTGCTATCCCTTTTGTTATCATTATGCGCCTCTAAACGACAGATGCTGCTTTTTCCGACGATAACAACATCCCCTTTGACGACTGTGACGCTGGAGAACTCCCCCTGCCATGGCTGATAGTGCTTTGATCGCAACCCTCACCCAACGCCTTGCTGAACGCATCCTGATTCTGGACGGCGGCATGGGTACCATGCTGCAGAACGCCCAGTTGAGCGAGGAAGACTTTCGCGGCGAGCGGTTCAGCGACTGGCCCTCAGATCTTAAAGGCAATAATGATCTGCTCGCACTCACCTGCCCCGATGTGGTCACGCGGATTCACCGCGACTACCTGGAGGCAGGTGCGGACATTATTGAGACCAACACCTTTAATAGCACCCAGCTGTCACAGTCTGATTACGGTATGGAATCGCTGGTGGTTGAACTCAACCGCGAGTCAGCGCGCCTAGCCCGTGAGGTGTGTGATGCAGTGGCCGCCGAAACCGGTGTACCCCGCTACGTGGCCGGCGTATTAGGCCCCACCTCGCGCACCGCCTCACTATCGCCGGATGTGAATGATCCCGCCAAGCGTAACGTCACCTTTGATGAGCTGCGTGAGAACTACTACGAAGCCGCCGAAGCGCTAATTGCAGGTGGTGCCGATCTGATTATGATCGAAACCATCTTCGATACGCTCAATGCCAAGGCGGCCATCTACGCCTTGGAAGAGCTGTTCGATGCCCGCGGCGAGCGTTTGCCGGTGATGATCTCCGGGACGATCACCGATGCCTCTGGCCGCACGCTTTCGGGTCAAACCACAGAGGCCTTCTGGAACTCGGTGCGCCACGCTCAGCCGCTCTCGGTGGGCTTAAACTGTGCGCTGGGGGCGGAAGAGCTACGCCCCTACCTGGAAGAGCTCTCTACCAAGGCAGACGCCTTTGTCTCCGCTCACCCCAACGCGGGGTTGCCCAACGAGTTTGGTGAGTACGACCAGACACCGGAAGAGATGTCGGAGATCGTCAGCGAGTTTGCTGCAAGCGGCTTGGTCAATATTATCGGCGGCTGCTGCGGCTCGACGCCCGAGCATATTCGCGCTATTGCCGATTCCGTACGCGATATGGCGCCGCGGGCCATTCCCGAGCGCAGCCGCGCCTGTCGGCTATCCGGGCTTGAGCCGTTTAATATTGAAGCCGACTCGCTGTTCGTCAACGTCGGTGAGCGCACCAACGTTACCGGATCGGCGCGCTTTAAGCGCCTGATCGTGGAAGAGGACTTCACCACCGCGCTGGAAGTGGCTCTGGAGCAGGTCGAGAATGGCGCCCAGGTCATCGATATCAATATGGACGAGGGCATGCTCGAGTCCAAGGAAGCCATGGAGCGCTTTCTTAACCTGATCGCCGGTGAGCCCGACATAGCCCGGGTGCCGATTATGATCGACTCCTCCAAGTGGGAGATCATCGAAGCGGGACTGAAGTGTGTCCAGGGCAAAGCGGTGGTGAACTCCATCTCACTCAAGGAGGGCGAAGCCGCCTTCCGCGAGCAGGCGACCAAGTGCCGCCGCTTTGGCGCTGCCATCGTGGTGATGGCGTTTGATGAAGAGGGGCAGGCAGACACCTTTGCACGTAAAACCGAAATTTGTCAGCGTGCCTACCGCCTGCTGGTGGATGAGATCGGCTTCCCCGCCGAAGACATCATCTTCGACCCCAATATCTTTGCCATCGCCACCGGTATTGAGGAGCACAATAACTACGCGGTCGACTTTATCGAGGCGACCCAGTGGATTCGCGACAACCTACCCCACGCGATGATTTCCGGCGGTGTGTCTAACGTTTCGTTCTCGTTCCGGGGCAACAACCCGGTTCGCGAAGCGATCCACTCAGCGTTTCTCTACCACGCCATTCGTGCGGGCCTCACCATGGGTATCGTCAACGCGGGCCAGCTCGCCGTTTATGACGACCTCCCCGCCGAGCTGCGCGAAGCGGTTGAAGACGTGGTGCTCAATCGGCGCAGCGACGGCACCGAGCGACTTCTCGATATCGCCGATAAATATAAAGGCGACGGCAGCGGCGCTGCGAAAAAAGAGGATCTCGAGTGGCGCAGTTGGCCGGTCAACAAGCGTATTGAGCATGCGCTGGTGAAAGGTATCACCGTTTATATCGAAGATGACACCGAAGAGGCCCGTGCCCAGGCCGAGCGGCCCATTGAGGTGATCGAAGGCCCGCTGATGGACGGTATGAACGTGGTGGGCGACCTGTTTGGCGATGGCAAGATGTTCCTGCCACAGGTGGTGAAGTCAGCCAGGGTCATGAAGCAGGCTGTGGCTTACCTGATCCCTTATATCGAGGCCGAGAAGAGCGAAGAGACCAAGGCTAAAGGCAAGATCGTTATGGCCACGGTCAAAGGCGATGTCCACGATATCGGTAAAAATATTGTTGGCGTAGTGTTGCAGTGTAATAACTACGAAGTGATTGACTTGGGCGTGATGGTGCCCGCCGATAAAATTCTCCAGGCGGCCAAAGAGCACAACGCCGATATTATCGGCCTTTCGGGGCTGATCACCCCGTCGTTGGATGAAATGGTGCACGTTGCCAAAGAGATGCAGCGTCGAGGCATGGATCTACCGCTGCTGATTGGCGGTGCGACCACCTCTAAAGCGCATACTGCGGTGAAAATTGAGCCCCAGTACGAGCACCCGGTCATTTACGTCACCGATGCCTCCCGCGCCGTGGGCGTCGCGGGTAAATTGCTCACGCCGGCTTTAAAAACACCCTATGTCGCCGAGATTCGCGAAGAGTACGAAAAGGTTCGTGAGCGTAACGCCAAGCGCCGCCCCAAAGCGGCGGATCTGGACTACACCCAGGCACGCAAGCGGCGTTTCCGCACCGACTGGAGCGCCTACACACCGGCTGAGCCCAATATGCTCGGGCTGAAAACCTTTGACGACTACAACCTCGAAGAGCTGGTCGAGCGCATCGACTGGACGCCCTTCTTTATGAGCTGGCAGCTAGCAGGCAAGTACCCCAAGATTCTCGACGATAAGGTCGTCGGAGAAGCCGCGCGCAATCTGTTTGAAGATGCCAAAGTCATGCTGCGTAAGCTGGTGGAAGAGAAGCGCGTTCAGGCTCGGGGCGTTATTGGCCTATGGCCCGCTAACAGCGTGGATGACGACGTCATTGAGGTCTATGCGGATGAGTCGCGCAGTGAAGTCGTCGAACGCCTCTTCCATATTCGTCAACAGACCACCAAAGGCCGCGACGGTATCTGCTACAGCCTGGCCGACTTTATTGCCCCCAAAGAGAGCGGTAAAGCCGACTGGATTGGTGGTTTTGCGGTCACTACCGGCCACGGGGTTGATGAGCTATCCAAGGCCTATGAGGCGGCCGGGGACGACTATAATGCCATTATGGTGCAGGCGTTGACGGATCGGCTTGCGGAAGCCTTTGCTGAGCGTATGCACGAGCGGGTGCGTAAAGAGTTCTGGGGCTACGTGCCGGAAGAGACCCTGGATAACGATGCCTTAATAGCGGAGAAATATCAGGGCATCCGCCCTGCCCCTGGCTACCCTGCCTGCCCCGATCACACCGAAAAGGCCACGCTGTTCCGGCTGCTCGATGCCACCGAAAACACGGGCTTAGCGCTGACGGAAAACTTTGCCATGTGGCCAGCGGCGGCAGTTTCCGGCTGGTACTTTGCCCACCCGCAGTCGAAATACTTCTCTACCGGTAAGATCACCCGGGATCAGGTCGAAGCCATCGCCACGCGTAAGCAGATGCCCCTGGAGGAGATGGAGCGCTGGCTCTCACCGGTACTCTCCTACGACCCGAGTTGATTAGTGCTGTTTGCAAACCGCCATGGCAGGGTGTTGCGCCTTGCCTTACCTATCATGCTGGGCATGCTTTCACAGAGCATGCTCAACTTGATCGACGCTGCGCTGGTGGGGCATTTAGGTGAAGTAGCGCTTGCGGGGGTAGGTGTGGGCGGTTACGCCATGTTTATGCTGACCGCGGTAGTGTTTGGCCTATCTTCCAGCGTGCAGTCACAAACGGCTCAGCGGGTGGGGGCTGCCCACAGGCATATCGCCCACCCGCTTAACTCGGGGCTGTTAATTGGGTTTGCGATAAGTCTCCCGCTATCACTCTGGGCCTGGTGGCAAGCGCCGCTACTGATGAGCTTGATTAGCCAAGCCGATGATGTTCAAAGCGTCGCGGTGGACTATTTCCGCTGGCGGGTGGTGTCTCTGGTCGCCATCGCGTTAACGCTCTGCTTTCGTGGTTACTGGAACGGTCGTCAGCAAACGCATCTCTATTTGCGTATCATCGTCTCCGTTCACCTGATTAACGTAGCGGCTAGCGCTGGTTTAATCTACGGTTTAGCCGGGCTACCCCATATGGGGGCGAGTGGTGCGGGTGCGGGAACCACGCTGTCGCTATTTATTGGCTTGATGGTGTGGTGCTGGGTGAGTTCCCAACGCTTTTCTTTACACCATCTTTTGAAACAGCTGCCACGCATAGCTACCCTGCGCACTACCCTGGCACTTGCTGCTCCTCACTCTTTACAGCAGTTTTTATTCGCAGCGGGTTACGCGCTACTCATTGGGCTCTTGAGCCAACTAGGCACGGCCAGCGTCGCGGTTGGCCACGTATTGATTAATTTGTCACTGCTGCTGATTTTGCCAGGAGTGGGAATAGGCGTTGCGGCGATGAGCCTGGTAGGCGAAGCGTTAGGCCGGGATGCTCAGTATGAAGCCCACCGCTGGGGGCTGGATGCGCTGCGGGTGGCTTGGCTGTTACTCGTTGTGCTGGCGCTACCCATGTTGTTTTTGCCGGAGCAGGTACTCGCCCTCTTTTTCACCAACAGTGAGCTAGTAGCGCTGGGTAAACTCCCGTTGCAGTTAACTGGCGTGATGATTGTGCTGGATGCGGCGGCTCTCGTGCTCGCTCAGGCGTTAATGGGTGCTGGCGCTCAACGCACGGTGATGCTGCTGTCCCTGGGCATGCAGTGGCTACTTTTTTTACCCATGGCCTGGTGGGTCGGCATCGGTTTGGATCAGGGCTTATTAGGTATCTGGCTTATGCAACTGCTCTACAGATTGATAAACTCAGCCGGATTTTTATGGGTATGGCAGCGTCGCCACTGGCTAGCCCCAGCCTTCTAATGGGCCGCCAGGCTCTTGCAGCGGTTTCTTAATAGCTTTTAGAGATAAAAAGATAATTATATATTCTTTTGTAGAATATAACGCCCGCGTTAAGGTGACACTATACTAACGTCCGTCTCAACGTGACCATTTCGCTTTTTAGCAGGATCGTGCCACATGTACCGTTATGATATTCACGACCAAACCCTGGTTGACGAGCGTGTCGCTCAGTTCCGTGATCAGATGGAACGCTACCGCGCCGGGCGTTTGGGAGAAGAAGAGTTTCGCCCCCTAAGGTTGCAGAACGGCCTCTATATTCAACGCCATGCGCCCATGCTGCGTATTGCGATCCCTTACGGCATGCTGGCTGGCAGTCAGCTCCGGGCTCTGGCTGAGATTACTCGCCGTTATGACCGTGGCTACGGCCACTTCACCACGCGGCAAAATCTCCAGTTGAACTGGCCTGCCCTTGAAGATGTACCGGATATTTTGGCCGATCTAGCCAAGGTGCAGATGCACGCGATTCAAACCAGCGGTAACTGCATTCGTAACACCACCAGCGACCAGTTTGCTGGCATCGCCAACGATGAGGTGGAAGATCCACGTCCCTGGTGCGAGCTAATCCGCCAGTGGTCTACCCTGCATCCGGAGTTTGCTTACCTGCCGCGTAAGTTCAAAATCGCGGTTAGCGGTGCGGCTCAAGACCGTGCAGCCATCCAGGTGCACGATATTGGCCTGCGCCTCTGGTACAACAGTGACGGAGAGCTGCGTGTAAAAGTATTGGCCGGTGGTGGCCTTGGCCGTACCCCGATGATTGCCGACGTGGTGCGCGAAGACCTGCCCTGGCAGCACCTGCTGACCTATCTTGAAGCCTGCGTGCGGGTTTACAACCAGTTTGGTCGCCGGGATAACAAGTTTAAAGCGCGTATTAAGATCCTTGTTAAGGCCTTGGGTATTGAAGAATTCCGTCGTCGCGTGGATGAAGAGTGGGCGCACTTGAAAGATGGCCCGCAAACGCTCAATCAAGCGGCCGTTGATGCAGCCAAAGTCCACTTCCCTGAGCCTGAGCGTCGCCCAGTAGCCGCTTCCGCAACGGAAGAGTTTGACAAGCTACGCGCTGAAAACCGTAGCTTTGCGCGTTTTGTTACCAACAATGTGACAGATCATAAAGTGTCCGGCTACAAAGCCGTAACGCTGTCGCTGAAACGCCGTGAGCACGCGCCGGGCGACGTTACCGCCGACCAGATGGAAGCTGTGGCCGATTTAGCTGACCGCTACAGCTTTGGTGAAGTGCGCGTGACCCACGAGCAGAACCTGGTGCTTTCTGACGTGCCGGTGGATGAACTGGAAGCGCTATGGAAAGAGCTTGAGGCGCTGGGTATGGCAAACCCGACAGTGGGTACGCTCAATGACATTATCTGCTGCCCTGGCGGCGATTACTGCAGTTTGGCCAATGCGGTATCGATTCCCATCGCCCAGGCGCTACAGGAGAAGTTTGAAGACTTAGACTTCCTTTATGACCTTGGCCCGCTGGATCTGAATATCTCAGGCTGTATGAATGCCTGTGGCCACCACCATGTTGGCCATATCGGCATCCTGGGCGTGGATAAAAAAGGCGAAGAGTTCTACCAGATCTCCATTGGCGGTAATTCCACCGACGATGCCTCGCTGGGTAAGATTTTAGGCCCGTCATTTTTCCGCTCAGACGTGCCGGATGTGGTTGAAAAAGTATTGGAAGTCTATGTATCACAGCGCCATGAGGACGAACGCTTCTTGGATACTTACCGCCGTATTGGTCTAAAACCCTTTAAGGAGCGTGTCTATGCCTAAGCCTAATAAGCCCGATGAGGCGCAAGCTGAAGCGGTTGAGCAGACGCCGGTTCATGTGGATCACCTGATTGCCAATGGTGAGCTGGCGGAGGAGAACGCCTGGTGTGTCTCCTACGATGAAGACGCGCTTCCCGAGCAGCGCCCGGCGTTCGTGCCGCTGGCACTATGGCAGTCTAACCAGGAAGACACAGAGCTGGCTCCGCTTCTGATGAGCGATACTGAACTCAACACGGAGCTTGCGGCAGAACTGAGTAAAGCGTTGGCCATTGCCATCGACTTCCCCGCCTTTACCGATGGCCGTGGCTACAGCATCGCGCGTCTGCTGCGCGAGCGCTATGGCTATAGCGGCGAAGTGCGTGCGGTGGGTGACGTGCTAGTTGACCAACTGGATTATATGCGCCGCTGTGGTTTCAGTGCCATGGCGCTGCGTGATGACCAGCATCCCGAGGACGCACTGCGCGCGTTAAGCTTTATCAGCGTTCGCTACCAGCCTGATGTTGAAGAGCGCCAGGCGCTATTTGAGCGTCGCTTAGCTGCCGATAAGTAAGCGCAGTGCGTGACGTTTGCAAACCCAACAGGGCAGCTTCGGCTGCCCTGTTTATTTGTAAACCATTTTATTAATAAACAGTTACCCCCGGCGCTTCTGCTGGCGCTCGCGATTATTGGCTTTGGCGCGATCGCTTTTACGTAGCATTACCCAGGTCGCACCCAAGCCACCTTCCGAAGGCTGTGCGGAGACGTATGCCTGCACTTCCTCAAACTGGCTGAGCCACTTGGCAAGGTACGAACGCAGTACGTTGGCAGGACTATCTATCTCACGCCCGCGACCATGAACGATCATAACCGAGCGTAAATCGTGGGCGTAGGCTTCCTGAATAAAGGGAAACAGCATGCGGCGGCACTCCGTTAAGGGACGCCTGAGCAAGTGGAGCTGCGCCTGAACGCTATAGCCACCGTGCCTTAATTTATCGACCACACCCTGCTGAATGCCCTCGCGGCGATACTCCATGGGATCAAAGGGGGGCAGCAGATCGACAAAATCGTCGGATAGGAAGTTGCGCGCCCCGGTCTCTTCCTCTGCCCACTCCCGCCGGGCCAACTGCGATTCGGAGGGGCTTTTGCGACTAGCGCCTGGATCAGCACGATTGCTCGCTGGTAGCGGTTTAACATCGCCTACGAGAGCACGAAAATCCAGATCATCACGAAGTGGCTGATTCATTGCAGGCTCCTACGGCAGGGTCTAATAAGCACCAATCTTACATAAATAGAGTAGCAAACCCGCGCACTTTGCATAAGCGGATTCAATAAGTCGATAACAGAGAACTTGTCATCTTCTGTTTGGCGCGCCAAGCTGGCCAGCCCTTGTTTAGCATTCGCAGTGAGACACAGTATGGTGTGGCTAAAACGTCTTGTCACTTTAAGCGCAGTGGGGCTGCTCAGCCTAGCGGGATGGCTCTGGTTAACCATGCTCAGTCCATGGTTTTATGACCGCCCTGAGGAACTCCCCGCTATTGAACAGCGTACTCATCAGGTGTTTGTGTATGGCACGCTACGCTATGCACCTATCCGATTCGTTGTGATGGGGAGCTTAGGTGCCCCAAAGGAAGCCGTGCTGGAGGGTTATCAGCGCAACGGACTCGATCTTTCGCCCCAGCCAGGCAGTCGTGTCGAAGGCCTGGTACTGAGCGTGAATGCCAAAGAGTTAGCCCGCCTTGATCGCTATGAACGGCTGGGTGTCCGCTATGAGCGGGTGGCGTTAACCCTTGACGATGGCACCCGTGCTTGGGTCTATAAGCGCCTTCCAGAGCAACAAAATGCCTTTGTAGCGTACGCGGAGCTTCCGATAGCTCTGGTACTATAGGCACCTATGTGATGACACATTACCGCGACAGCTTCCATGAACCCATTCAGGAATAGTGATGAGTGAAATGACACCCTACGTTCTGGTTCTCTACTACTCCCGCTCAGGTGCCACGGCCACCATGGCGCAACAGATTGCGGCTGGCGTAGAAAGCGTACCCGGCATTCAGGCACGTTTGCGTACAGTGGCGCCGGTTTCAACGACCTGTGAAGCCATAGACCCAGAAATTCCTGCAGAAGGCGCGGTGTATGCAGACCTGGACGACCTGCGCAACTGCAGCGCGTTAGCACTGGGCAGCCCCACCCGGTTTGGCAATATGGCAGCACCGCTTAAGTATTTTATCGATTCAACCAGTGGCTTGTGGATGAACGGTGCTTTGATCGACAAACCCGCCAGTGCATTCACCTCAACTTCAAGCCTACACGGAGGTCAGGAGAGCACCCTGCTCACTATGCTGGTGCCGCTGCTACACCACGGTATGGTCTATGCAGGGGTTCCCTACAGTGAAACCACCCTGCTAGAGACACGTACAGGCGGCACGCCCTATGGTGCCAGCCACTTGGCTGGAACACGTAGCGACCGCTCGGTCGATGAGCACGAGCGCGAACTCTGTACTGCCCAGGGTAAACGACTGGCGAGACTCGCCTTGGCACTTCACGCTATGCGTCAGGAGGCATCATGAGGCAGTGGCTGGAAGAGGTAGAAGCTCGCCATGGGCTTGATAAACTGACTCTGAGAAGTCGGCAGGTGGTGCTAGCCAGTTTTGCCATTCTACTGGTACTGGTCATTTATCGGGGCTTTTTACTCCAAAACGACGATTTTAACTGGCGCCCTGTCGTTGCGTTCGTTTTGCCACTGGTGCTGTTTTTACCCTCGATCATAGGCAAACGCGCACGTGGCCACGCTTGGCTCGCCTTCGTCAGCCTGCTCTACTTCACCCAAGGGGTGATGTTGATTACCCTTCCCGGGCAAGGGCTGCGTGGAATTTTGGAGGCGGTTGTGGCGCTGGTGCTATTTGCCGGTTGCATGGGCTATGCACGCTTTCGTAGTCGACAGCTAAGACAATAGGTCAATAAAACCAAAGCCATAGGATAACGCCAGCGGCGATAAGTAATGCACCCAACGCGCGTAAACGCAGCGTGGCAGCATTAAATGGCTCATTATGTACATCGACAGGCTGCTGGCGAAAACGTTTGGTACCTACCAGCATCGCCGCTACCAGTGGTTCACCCAGCAGCCGATGTACGATCAAACCCGCTAAATGCAGCCCGATCAGCACGATGAGCAGATCACTATTGAGCTGATGCAGGGTTCTAAGCCGGCTGCCCACCCCGTCGCCAAGTAAGCCATAGAGCGGTGCTTGAAAAAAGATATCGTCACTTAAAAACAGGCCGCTCACGGCTTGAAAACTAAGCGAGAGCAGCATCACCATCACCATCCAGCCGCCCAGCGGATTATGGCTGGCATAAGCGCTTGGTTGGCCCTTGAGAAGTGACTTGGAGTAGGCGACTGTTTTTGCAGGTGGGTATAGAAACGTTCTAAATCTCGCATATACACTGCCCAGGGCGCCCCATAGCCAACGGAACACGAGTAGTCCTATTACCACGTAGCCCGCTTGGGCGTGCACTTCAACCGGAAATAGGAAGGGCGCACCGCTAGTCTTGGTGGTATAAAAAGAGATCAATACCGCCGCCACTAATCCCCAGTGGAACAGGCGAATCCAACCATCCCACACCTCTATCGCTACCTTGTCGCGCATGGCCTAACCTCTCAGCAGTGATGAGCCCGAAATAATGAGAGAGTTTCGCATTAATTCTGGCTTTCTCCTAGAATGCGAGACAGTTAGCCGCAATCGATAGTTACCACGCTAAGCCACAACACTGGTTAAAATAAAACAGTGAGTCGCAACGCGTTTAACATCCATTGATGTCGGTCACTTGAGCTTTAAAGGCATACCAGCGAACATGGATGAAACTCCAGGGAGAAGCATTCAATGACACGTAACATAGCCGATATCAGGCGTGATTATGAAGGCGGCAAGTTAGAAGAGTCTCAAGCACCCGATGATCCATTCGTGTTGTTTGATGAATGGTTCACCCTCGCATTGGAAAAAGAGGGTACAGATGGCAATGCTATGACACTAGCCACCGTCGATAGCCAAGGCCGCCCCCACGCCAGGGTGGTGCTGTTAAAAGGATTTGATGAGCGCGGCATGGTTTTTTACACCAACTACCATAGCCATAAGGGTAGCGAGCTGAGCAATGTGCCCTTCGCGGCCATCACCTTCTGGTGGCCTTCCCTCTCCCGTCAGGTGCGTATTGAGGGCCCCGTTGAGCAGGTGTCCGCAGATGAGTCTGATGAGTACTTTGGCAGCCGCCCACGCGGCAGTCAGCTAGGCGCTTGGATTGCGACTCAAAGCGTGGTAATTCCTGACCGCAACTGGATCGAAGAGCGCCAAAAGCGCTTTGAACAAGCCTATGATGGCCAGGATATCCCCCGCCCAATCCACTGGGGTGGCTATCGTATCACCCCGGAAATGATCGAGTTTTGGCAGGGCCAGCCTAGCCGCCTACATGACCGCCTGCGCTTTGAGCGTCGCGACGGCGGTGAATGGAGCCGTTTCCGCATGGCGCCTTAGCGCCTGAAACAAGTTTACAGTAAGGCCTGCGTTTTTATACGCAGGCCTTGCTGTTATTAAAGCGAAAAAGGTAAAACGAAAACAGGTAAAGCAATTAAAAGGCTCAGTCCGGCATGCTCTCAAGGCGGTGACGTTGCCACTCGCTTTCGGGTTCGTTGAGGCGTAACACGGCATCAATCACCTGCTCTTCCATGTTATAGCGGCATTTAAAGCCCAAGTGCTTCATTAGCGCCCGCATGGGATGGTTGTCGACCATGATTTTGCCGATCATCTCCAGAGTGCCAATGTTAGTGCAGTAATCGATCATCTTCTTCATCAGCAGGCTGCCAATCCCCAGCCCCTGCAAATCATCGCGAATAATGACCGAGAATTCGGTACGAATATTGTCCGGATCGTTCCATACCCGCACCACGCCAAGCATCTCTTTGCTGCCATCGTCGCCTAAATACTCGGCAATAAACGCCATCTGACGGTCGTAATTGATATGCGACAGAATCGACAGGTCGCGCTGGGTTAGGTTGGATTTATTGTGGAAATAGCGGAAACGAATACTCTCTTCAGAGAGCTGACGGTGAAAGGTAGTAATCAAATGGGCATCTTCGGCACGAATGGGTCTGACCTCCACTTGCCAGCCGTTTTTCAGCGTCACCCATTCGCGCAGCTCTTCAGGGTATGGCATGATCGCAAAGCGCGATGGCGTGCCAAGATCCATGGCGAAATCGACAGCGACCATGCCATCACGGTTCAGCAGCAGCGGATTTATTTCCAGCCCGCGCAGATCGCTAAGGTCAGACGCCATTTGCGAGAGTTTGACCAGCATTTGGCACAGGTGCTGAATGTCTCGCTCTGGGTCGGCGGAGTGTTCGCGAATTAACGAAGCGGCGTGGGTTCTCCCCACCACATCGGCGGCCAAGCTCATATTGAGCGGTGGCAGCGCCACTTGGCGGTCAGCCAGCACATTGACTTTATAACCCCCAATACCAAACACGATCAGCGGGCCAAAGACCGGATCACGGGTAATACCCGCGCAAATCTGCATCGAGTGCTTGCCGCGCTGCATCGGCTGCAAACAGTACTCGCGAATCGCGTACTCGGGGAATTTCTCAGCGACTTTTTCACCAAGCTGGCGAACCCCTTCCGCTACCTGCTCGGGGGTGTCCAAATCCTGTAGCAAGCCTGCTGAAATTTTATGCGGGTGCTTACGGTAGCGATAGGGTCGGCAATTGCCCTCATGAACCACTTTAAGTGCTTTGGTGCCAGAAATTTCTCCAGCGCGAGCAAGCGCATCATCGGAATTGGTAAGATAGACGCTGGGGGCTGTGGGTATACCATAGGCCTCAAGCACTTTGGCAGTTTCAGAGTGGGTTAAGGTTTGCCTGCCCTGCTCTTTCGCCTGCTTGATCAGTGTGCGGCACTGGGCACGTATTTCGGGACTGGTGGTAAATGGGAGGCTTGGCGGAATCTCCTGTAGTAGCGCTTGAACACGTTGATAAATCACCATATGCATAAATGCCTTAACGGCTTTTTCGGGTGAAATATAGGTCGGAATCCCCGCTAAATTACAGATATGGCGGGCATTAAGCGCCTCTTTTAAGCCCATCCAACTGGTGAGCAGGTTGCGGCGAAACTTCTTTCGGTTATCGATCAGCGCCTGGGCAGTCACGAGTGATGGCGCCATACGGGTGGGCGCGTGAACGACCAGAACCGCATCCACATTGGCGTCTGCAGCGACAATCTCCAGCGCTTGAACAAACCGCTCAGGCGAGGCGTTGCCCCCCACATCCACCGGGTTCTCGCCCGGCTTGCTCATATCGATCTCGCTGCGGTGCAGCGCTGCCTGGGTTTCGGCGCTAAATTCGGCCAGTTTACCGCCCGCACTGATCAGCTTATCGATGGCCAGCATGGCAGGCCCCAGGCCGTTAGAGACGATCGCCAAGCGGTCACCCTTCAAGGGCTTCATGCGCGATAGGGTTTCCAGTGCATCAAGCAGCTCGTCGGAGTCATCTACCCGCACCACCCCAGCGCGTGCAAAAGCGGCATCAAACACCACATCACGGTTAGCAATCCCTGGCGTGGGTGCCATGCCGGAAATATCCGATTCTGGGGTGCGGCCACTTTTTATCGCCAGTACCAGGCGGTTACGTGACGCATCACGCACGGCGGTCATAAAGTGCTGGGCGTCGCTGATTCGCTCAAGGTGCAGCATAATGGCCTGGGCGGGCGAGAATTGGTTAACGTAGTCGATCAGGTCAGGCAGCAGTACATCTACGCTGTCGCCGACTGTAATCAGGTGTGAAAAGCCCACATCTCGCCCGGCGGCCCAATCGATCATGGCGTTGGCGAGCATACCGGACTGGCCCAGATAAGCGACGCGGCCCGCTTTCACCGGTTGACTGGCGTAAGAGGCGTTTAATTTCTTACCCGGTACAATCAACCCCATGCACTCGGGGCCGAGTACTCGAATGCCGGAGACACGAGCCGCACTCAACATGCGTTCGCGAATGGAGCCCTTATTACCCTTGTCCCGATCCAGGTAAGCACCGCCGGAGAGAACCAGGGCCGCTTTGACACCGTACTGCCCAAGCTTTTTAATCAGACTAGGCACGCCTTCAATAGGCGAGCAGACCACGGCTAAGTCGGGCACTTCCGGTAGCTCGCTTACCCGACTAAAGCAGGGTACCCCGAAAACCTCGGAGTAGCCTTTAAGGTTGACCGCCCAGAGCGGCCCTTTAAAGCCGCCCTCCTGAATATTTCTCAGCACTAAACCGCCCAATGACGCGGGCTTTTCAGAGGCGCCAAACACCGCTAGTGTGCGAGGTTCGAAAAAATGGTGTAAAAAGCGCGTGCTCACAATGCGTCTCCCCTGACATGAATCGCGGCTGTACGACTTATTGACACTGTCGCCCAGGCCCAGAAGGCGATTAAGGTGACATCAATAATAATGGAGCGTTGGAATGATTACCGCCTACCTTACCCACCCAGACTGCTCATTGCATCATATGGGGCCGGAGCATCCTGAAAGCCCTCAACGTCTGGAGGCCATTCGCGCTCGCCTATCGCTTGCTGGGTTATTACAGCAAACCATGCAGGCCGATGCCAAGGAAGCCTGCGAAGAGGCACTTGCCAGAGTACACCCCTTACGCCACTTGCGCTCCCTGGATAAGTGTTTGCCCACCGAAGGTATCGTTACGTTAGACAGCGATACCATGATGAACCCTAACAGCCTGCAAGCCGCACGGGTTGCAGCAGGCGCTGTTATCCGCGGTGTGGATCAGGTGTTTAAGCGTCAGGCGGATAATGTCTTTTGTGCGGTTAGACCGCCAGGCCACCACGCGGAAGCCAGCGATGCCATGGGGTTCTGCTTTTACAATAATATCGCCGTGGGGGCGGCCCATGCGCGAGCCAAATACGGTGCTAAACGTATCGCTATTTTGGATTTCGATGTGCATCAGTGCAATGGCACTATCGATATCTTTAAAAACGATCCCGAGGTGCTTATTTGCACCAGTTTCCAATATCCGTTTTACCCCTGGCGGTATCTGCGCAGCGAGTGGCAAAACGTTGTCAATACACCACTGGAAGTGGGTACCGATGGCCCTGAATTTCGGCGCATTATCGAAAACCACTGGCTGCCTGCCCTGCACGCGTTCAAACCCGATCTCGTACTAATTTCTGCCGGCTTTGACGCTCACCGTGATGATCCCATGGGCGACATCTGTCTAGAGGATGAAGACTTCTACTGGATTACCCATCTCGCTATGGAGATCGCCACCCTATACGCTGATAACCGCATTGTATCGGTGCTCGAAGGTGGCTATAACCCAAAGTCACTGGCCAGTGGCGTGGAGGCACACCTAAAAGCGCTTCTGGGCCTGCCGTTTTCTGAGGTACCTTAAATTCGACAGCGTTCTAGGGTCTGTAGGTCGTTCTTAGCCACTTCTGAGCTGTGATATCATGGCTGTTTACACGCGCCTTTAGATACGCACCGTTAGACCACGCAGCCAATGTGACGACCTATGACCGCTACGACTGAAGAGCATGCCGCGCTGCGTATTGCATCGGGAAGCAAACCCTTTGTTGAACCATTGCGTTTAGGCGAGCGGCTCAAGCAAATTCGTCTCGCTAATCAGTGGACGCTGGAAGAGGTGAGCCAGCGCACCGGCCTTGCCCGCTCCACGCTCTCTAAAATCGAGAATGATCAAGTCTCCCCCACCTTTAGCGTGGTGCAGAAACTCACCACCGGGCTCAACATCGACCTGCCTCAATTGCTTACGCCCCCCAAGCGGGAGCGTTATACCATGGGGCGGCGGGATCTTACCCGTAAAGGCAAAGGGCAACTGCACCCCACACCCACCTATGAGCACGAACTATTGGGTCATCAGCTCGCTCAAAAACGGATGATTCCCTTCAAAACTATCGTGCGGGCACGCAGCTTTGACGAATACCACCAGTGGGTACGCCATGATGGCGAAGAGTTTTTGATGGTGCTAAACGGCGATATTATGCTCTACACCGAGTTTTACGCCCCGCTAGTGCTTGCCGAAGGTGACAGCATCTATTTCGATAGCGATATGGGCCACGCCCTGGTATCCACCAGTCCGGAAGATGCCGTTGTTTTATCGGTCTGCACACGTGGTGATGTGGCCTAGGGTTGGAAAACCAGCGGGCATGCAGTCTGGTTATAGGCAGTTGGTAGGTTTCGGTAAACCGGCCAGGCGGGCAATTCGCTTTGCCGGGCTGCCGGGGAAAAGCTGCATCAGGTAGATCGAGCGCCCCTTCTCTTCGCCCAGTGCATTTTTGGTGGCTTTCACAAGCGGTCTCATCGCTGGCGCCATTTCGTAACGCTGATAAAATGCCCTCACAAGCTCGATGAGTTCCCAGTGTTCCGCGGTAAGTGTTATGCCCTCCTCTTCAGCCATTAAATGAGCAACAGCTTCTTCCCAATCTGACTGATTAACCAGATATCCCTCCGGATCTAGCGGATATTTTTTTTGAGAATCAAGATAACGGTATATTTTCGGCTCAGACATGCTTAATACCAAGTGACGGTCTTTTCATACTGTTCAGTGAGTGCCACAAAGCCCTGCAACTCTAGTGTGGGCAGCTCATTCTTAGCTGCGACGCTGGCAAGCCCACGGGAAGCCAGGTCTTCTGAAAGCAGGAAGATTCGCGACTGACACTGCTGCCATGCCGACCAGGAGGTATCCAGTGCTGCAGTAACCGCTTCTTCGATCAACAGCACGGTATCTTGTCCCCCTATCGCCTGCTGCATTTGAGTAGATGCACTACTACCAGGCGCTTTGGTAAGGATGTGTAGAATCATAATAGCGCTCAATGGGTTCTAAAAATTCAGGATCTGGGCGTGTTGCTGCAAAAGCTCAGGCACTTCCTGTTCAGCTATCATTGTAACGCCCTCAACCAGAGCGTCTGCTGATAAATGCATCTCTTGCAGCGCTCCTTCGGTCACCCAAAGCTTGTCAATATCATACATTTCCAACATATCAATGGTGGGTAGCGTGGCTTTTTGGCCCGGCGCGCCGCTGCCCTGCTCTTTCAGTAGTGCCATTATACCCTGTCCCATAAATAGCAAGTGCACGGACTGGCCAAAGGCCGCTGCAACCAAGGCAGCATCTAACCCTTCACGTAGCCAGTTCGAGCCATGGGGGGCGTGGCGAATTATCACTAATAGCGCATCAGGTGTCGCCATGGGCGCTCCTTTAAGCAAACGTAATGAGGCGATCAACGCGCTGCTGTAGCTCCAGCAATTGTCCTAGACCGGTCAATTCAAAAGGCGGCGCTACATTGAAGGCCTGCTTACCGTGTCGCTGGGCTTCCGATTCGCTCATCAGTCCACGCCGCAACGCTGCGGCAATACAGACATCTAACTGAACCGCATGCTGCTGATGCAGTTCAGTCCAGGCTTCTCGCAGATTAAGCTCATCCTGGGGTGGTGCCATCAGCGATGAAGCATTATGGACGCCATCGTGATAGAAAAACACACCCGCAATTTTATGCCCGCGAGCAAGAACGGCATGAGCAAAACGTAATGCAGAGTGTGGTGCTGGGCTGCTATACGGCGCCCCCATCACCAATAAGCCGTACTGCATGATCATAATACCTGGTAACGGTTAGCCTAAAAAAAGACAGGCCCTATCAAGTAGGGCCTGTCATGCCATCTAACGCGTGATTAGATCAATCGTTGCTCATGATACCCAAAATCGACAACAAGCTAACAAACAAGTTGTAGATGGATACGTAGAGCGTCACCGTGGCCAGAATGTAGTTAGTTTCACCTGCGCGGTGAATAATCTCACTGGTTTGATACAGAATGGCAGCTGAAGCAAATAGCACAAAACCCGCTGATACCATCAGTGAAAGCGCAGGAATTTGAAAGAAGATTCCGGCCACCATGGCCAGTATCAATACGATGGCACCTGCCATCAAGAAGTTGCTCAAGAAGCTAAAGTCTTTCTTAGTAGTTAGCGCGATTGCAGAAAGACCAACAAAGGTCAGACCTGTCATCGCCAGCGCATTCATAATCAACGCGCCGCCATTGGGCAAGGTCAGGTAGGCAGATAGAATCGGCCCGAGTGTGAAGCCCATAAAGCCTGTAAAGGCGAACGTGGCTAATAAACCGGCCGCAGAGTTCGCGGTCTTATGAACCAGGAACATCAAACCGTAGGCACCAATCAAGAACACAAAGATGTTCATCTGTTGGATACCGAGGGCTACAGCAGCACCCGCTGTGACTGCTGAGAACAGCAGCGTCATTGCCAGTAGCGCGTAGGTGTTACGCAACACCTTGTTAGTGCTAACACTGTTGGCAACGCCACTCGATTGAGGACGCGCCGTACGTAAATCGTTGTAAGCCATGTGTTCATGCTCCCTAAATGGTATTTCCAACAACTGACAAGAATGCCGTTACCGAGTTCCAGACGCAAGCCTTTGTCTATGTAGCAAAGCCTGGCTAGCAAATGGTTATTCAACGTTGAATCGCCCCAACGCGCTTTGTCTATGCTTGTTGAACACTTCTTTGGACATCAAAGCGATGAAAAAAATTCTACTTTCCACCACCACTCTGCCACTTTTAGCGCTTTCCATGACCGCCATGGCCTTCTCACCTGCCGGAGAGGATATCTCCTATCGCGTGAATGATGAAAATTTTCAAGGCTATTTTGTCTCCGCGGCCGACAACGCCAAGGGTAGCGTAGTGATCGTTCATGACTGGGATGGGCTGGATGATTATGAGCGCCAACGTGCCGATATGCTGGCCGATGAAGGCTATGACGTTTTTGCCGTGGATCTTTTTGGTGAAGGCAACCGCCCTCAAGCAGTCGAGGATAAACGCGCCGCGACCAATCGACTCTACCAGGATAGAGAGAGAATGCGCTCGCTAACTCTTGGAGGTTTAGCCCAGGCTAGAGAGCAAGGCGCTGCTGAGCAAACGGTCATTATGGGGTACTGCTTTGGCGGTGCGGTAGCGCTAGAAATCGCGCGTTCCGGTGAAGCGGATAATATAGCTGCGTACGCCAGTTTTCACGGCGGACTGAACACCCCCGATGGACAAGCTTACTCAGGTGAAACCGCTCCTATCTTTATTGCCCATGGCGGTGCCGACAGTGCGGTGAGCTTAGAGGACGTCGCGACTCTGGCTGAAGAGTTAGAAACCGCAGGTGTCACCTATGAGGTAGGTATCTATTCAGGCGCCCCCCACGCCTTCAGCGTATTTGGCAGCGATGCCTACCATGAACGCGCCGATGAACGCTCTTGGACAGCTTTCAATAACTGGTTGGCTGAAATGCTTTAAATACAAATAACCCTAGCAGAGTTCAACACTGCTAGGGTGTCTAAATACTCAGTTCAGCAGAACGTATTTGAAGCCTGTATTAAGATACCCGTTGCTTAACTTTGGGCTTCTTCTTCGTCTTCTTTTTCATCTTTATGTGGCGTAACGGTGGTCACCGCCGTTTGTCGCACATTTTGGGAAGCATTATAGAGGCGAGCATCCATTACATACAGTACCGCCAGTTGCGCAAATAGCACCGCAAAACAGACGATTAAACCTTTTAACATGGCGGCATATCCAGAGATGGGGGGGGCTAGCATCTGCATATTAGCCGATCGCTAGCCAAACACAATTTATTTTATGTGCCTTAACATGCCCTGTTTGAAAACGTTCGAAATTACGAGGATCTTTACCGGCTAATCCTTTAATCCTTAACGGATACTTTGCGCAAATCTTCAATCGTCACCCCTTCGGGTAAGTCTGATTCCTCCGCGGGTAGCCATACGGGGGAAAGATCGCTATCTTCTCGCCCATCTGCATACCGATGTCCGGGAATACGGTAAACAATCTGACTATGGTGGTGATCCCACGCAAATACACGATCCATATGCTTATCCTACCTATAAAAAGAGAACCCTATTGATGACATAACCAAAGCTATGACATGCACGCTTGGCATGATGTTCCGTCACCTATTATCGACACATGCGATACCTATGAGGTTAAATGTCAAAAGAATTATTTGCTGACAAGGAGTTACCAATGAAAGCACTCATCGCCCTTTGCCTGATTACCTTTACACTGGCAGGCTGTAGTTCAGGCCCCACCTCATCTAGAACGGCAGATTGCCGCCAGCTCGCAGAGGAGGCTGGCGACACCATGGTCTACGGCGATTGCATACGCGGCACGCAAGTAAATAAAGCTGGCTTTTAATACCCCCTTCGTTTTGCGTTGATTGTGCATAACAACATCAACGCCCATGCCTAGAAAACTAGGCGGGTATATCACCACCGTAAGAGACCGCTATGCCTGTTATTCAGCAACTCATTCGCGTACTGAAAGCATCTACGCTACAAATTTCGTGGACATTCCTTCTACTTATTGTGTTGGCACACATGGGCACTACATGGGTGCTTTTTTCGCTAGTCGGCGAAGCGATAGCCGACTCCCCTACCAATTGGGTCTACTTTTATGTGGTTGTCTCCAGCACCGTAGGGTTCGGTGATTTCAGTCCGACAACCATGGCTGGAAAGTGGATAGCCACGCTTTATCTTATCCCAGGCGGCATTTCACTATTTGCTGCCTTAATCGGCAAAGCCACGGTCACCCTTTCAAATTTTTGGAGATTACAGATGCAAGGAAAAGGCGATTTTAGCCATCTATCCGGCCACACGCTCGTCATTGGCTGGCACGGAGAAACCACTGAGCGCATTTTAGACATTCTCAAAGCTGATAAAGGCCTACCGGATGAAGTCGTGCTCTGCGTTACTAAAGAGATGAGCAATCCACGCCCGGCGGATTTAAAATTTATTAAGGGAGAGAGCTTCTCCAATGCTGAACTTCTCAAGCGGGCCGGGGTTGAGAGCGCCAGCCGCATTATCATCTACGACACGAGCGATGAGCGGGTTGCGACCGTCGCGCTGAGTGCCTACAGCCTTAAAGCAAAAAATGCCCATATCGTCGCCCACTGCGCCAATCCCGATACTGCAGCCATGTTGCGACGTACCTTGCCAGGTATTGAATGCACCCAGGCCCTAGCACTGGAAATGCTGGTTCGCTCAGCTTCCGATGCGGGAATATCGCGGGTCGTCAACGAACTACTCGCCGTTGATCGTGGCGCAACCCAATACCAAACCCGATTAATGCAGCCGCCTGCCGGTGCCACCTTTGGCGACTTATTTATGCAAGCAAAAAAGGTTTGCAACGCCACCGTGCTAGGCCTTGCCAACAGCAGCGATGACAGCGAAGGCAGCATGCTTAACCCTGCTACTGATCGACCACTGAAGGATGGGGACATTATTTACTACATGGCCAATACACGTCTTTCACAGCAACAACTGAGCGAGCTGCTCACCGAGGCGCACACAGTGTAGGGCTTAGGCGTTGTTGCTGGCTTGGGTGTTTTCTCCCCGCCGCAACACTACCTTCTCAACTTCCAGCACTATCATCATAGCGACACCGATAGTGATGATTAACACCCCATCGGTAATCCTCACTGGCCGAGTATCAAACAGGTGATGCATTATCGGTAGATACGTGAAGGCAAGCTGAGCAATGAAGACCAACGTCACCGCTATCAACACAGCGGGGGTTCCCAACACGCCACGCCAGTTAAACGAAGTCATGTGCAGGTAGCGCACATTGAACAGATAGAACACTTGAAGCACTACGATGGTGTTAACCACTAAAGTACGGCTCAAGGGCAGCTCATCTCCTCGGCCAAGCGAGTAGAAGAACATCCCCAGTGCTGCTATCAGGAACAAAAACGACACAAACACGATGCGCCATACCAGGAAGGGGGTCAATAACCCCTGCCCTGGAGGCCTTGGCCGACGCTGCATGACATTGGGCTCAGCCTTCTCAAAAGCCAGCGACAAGCCGAGAGTGACCGCCGTGATGAGATTGATCCATAGGATCTGGACGGCTGACATCGGCATGGCGAAATTAAACACAATCGCGGCAATGACAGCCAGCACTTGGCCCCCATTGGTCGGTAACGTCCAAGCCGTCACCTTGCGAATATTGTCGTAGACCACTCGGCCTTCATTCACTGCAGCCACGATAGAGGCGAAGTTATCGTCGAGCAGAACCATCTGTGAGGCTTCTTTTGCCGCATCGGTGCCTTTATGTCCCATACCAACACCGACATTTGCCTGCTTCAACGAGGGCGCATCATTAACGCCATCACCGGTCATAGCCACGATGGCACCGGTCGCTTGCAGCGCTCGAACAATACGCAGTTTATGTTCGGGGTTAGTACGGGCAAAAACACTGGTCTCGCGAACGATGTCAGGTAGATCACTATCAGCAATGTCGTCAAGTTCACGCCCCGTTATTACGTGCGGGTCATCATCAAGCCCTAACTGGCGCGCAATAGCCGCTGCCGTCGCGGCGTGATCGCCGGTAATCATTTTCACCCTAATACCGGCGGAATGGCACTCTTTAATGGCGGCCATTGCCTCCTCCCGCGGCGGGTCGATAAAGCCGATTAAGCCAACAAAAACCAACTCATCATCGAGGTCAGCAAACGACAGCTTATGGGAGCTGGATGAAACCTGCTTAGTCGCTAAACCGAGCACTCGCTCGCCCTGGGCAGCCGCCTCTGCGATACGTGCCGTCCAGGCATCCTTGTCCAGCGGCACACTTCCCTCATCAGCCGCCTGAAGTGAGCATAACTGCAGCAATTCGTCCGGAGCACCCTTGACGAATACCCTAGCCCCCTCCGTCGCATGGCAGTTTAGCGTGGCCATAAAGCGGTGCTTGGCATCAAAAGGGATCTCGGCAACGCGGGGCCACTCGTGCCGGGTAGCATCAGGCTCCAAACCAGCCTTGATGGCCAACACGACTAGTGCCCCTTCCATAGGATCGCCTATCGCGTGCCACTCTCCATCGCTATCGATCAGTTGAGCATCGTTGCATAGTAGTCCGGCCAAGATCAGGCTATCGATATCCGTCGGCCACGTATCTTTAGTGGCCTTCTCCGCCGTCTCTGCTGTTAATTGCCCTTCCGGCGCATAGCCCGCCCCCGACACCGTCATGCGGCCACTAGGGGCCTCCAGTCGACGCACGGTCATTTCGTTACGTGTTAGCGTACCGGTTTTGTCAGAGCAGATGACTGACGTTGCCCCGAGTGTTTCAACTGCGGGCAGCTGGCGGATAGCGGCGTTGCGTCGCGCCATACGCTGCACACCGATAGCCAGGGTAATGGTAATGACTGCTGGCAGGCCTTCTGGTATTGCTGCGACGGCCAAGGCCACCACCGCTATGAGCGCCTCCGACCAGACATGACCGCGCATCAATACCGCGAAGGCAAACAGTACGACTGTGACAGCCAACGTAACCCAGGTGAACTGCTTGCCGAAGCGATTGATCTGCTGCAGCAACGGCGTGGTGAGTGGTTGAACATCGCGCAGCAGCGTACTGATACGACCGATCTCAGTATCACTCCCGGTGGCCACCACAACCCCTGTCGCTTGCCCAGTGGCTACCAGCGTGCCCGAATAAGCCATGGAGTGGCAGTCGCCTAACGCGGCCTCCTTTGGTGCTGGTGCCACCCGCTTCTCTGCCGCCACCGACTCGCCGGTCAAAATAGCTTCCTCGATTTGCAATGAGCTGGCACGAATCAGGCGCAGGTCTGCAGGCACGCGATCTCCTGCCTCCAACGAAACAATGTCACCCAAAACAATCTCATCGACGGGCACTTCAGTATGTTTTCCTTCCCTAACCAGGTGGGCGTGTGGTGCGATAAGGTTGCCGATTGCATTGAGTGCTTTCTCTGCCTTGCCTTCCTGCACAAAGCCGACCACGGCGTTGACCAAAACCACGGCAACAATGACCGACGCATCCACAAAATGCCCCAGCAAAGAAGCAGCGACGGCAGCCGCCAACAGGAAATAGATCAGTGCGTTATGAAAATGCGCGAAGAATCGAAGCAGCAGATGTCGGCCAGCAACTGCCGGCAACTGGTTACGTCCATACTTCTCTAAGCGCCTTGCCGCCTCATCTACGCTTAGCCCCGATGGTGAAGTCTTCAAGTCGGCAAGGACATCCTCGGCGAGCCTGGCATGCACTGCTTGTGGCAAGTTTTCTGATGGCACAACGGTGTTGGCAGTAGGGGTTTCCATGCTGTCTCCCAAACAAGCTAAAATTGAAGCAGTAAGGTCTTGTCGTCACAGGTTGAAGCACCACCGTTACAGTGTCTGCCATCTCCTTGACCGGCTCGTAAAAGGTTGGCGACTGTAACCGTTGATTCACGATATGCACTACCTTGGAGTGAGCGCGCTTTCAGTAAACCTCAATGACATAAATAGCATGGTTTTATCAGTTAACTCATTGATCTTGAGCAAAGAGCATAGATAATGCCCCTGCCATGCCTAAATTAAAAATAATGCTCATTTTTCAACTTCTATTATTTAGCCTAAATTAGCTGTGAACATTTTTTAATGTCAGCACACCTGCAAAGATATAGAGAAAATTCAATAAAACCGGAGACATAAGTCGTATTGCAACCAGCGCCCATTATACTTAACGGTTAATTATTAATAATTACTTCGCATTAAAACATTGATATCGATCAATGTAGTAACAATTAAATTTTTCAGTAAAAGCAGTGAATACTATACTTCTCTCATCACGTGAGGAGGACAAACAATGACAACATCAGCGTTTCAAAAAGCTTCCCCTAATACAGCCAATACCAAAGTATTTAATAACAATGACTTGCTTGTTTTTTGGTATCAACCTTGGGTTGAAACATCCAATTCGGCGGCCAAGCTGCACTGTATTTGGCTGGAAACAATTAATGACGCATTTCGCCATGAAATCGACTTCCTTGCGACCATGGCACCCGTTTATAGCAAGCTTACACACTGCATGCTGGGCTTCAACGGGCCTCTGACGCCGGAATCGATGACATCCTGCTACCACCAAATCGCTGGCGAGATGACAGAAGCCACATTCAACCGCATGCGCAGCGTGTCGGAACTCAGTGAAGACTTCAAAGAGCGTCTTTGGTGTGAACTATAGGAACTGACACCGATGCGGTCATCAACAGACGGTCACAGCGCCCAAATGCAGTGGCGCATTTGAAGAGCGGTGGCTGGGGACATGCCCAGCCACCGCTCCTCTATTTAATACCTACTGTTTAACTATCTACTTGCCTATTCATCCGGCGCTAACTCCTCGCGCTTAGGGGGATTGCCCACTCTTACCTCACTAAGATCCTCATGGGAAAGGCCCCGGTACAACGCGAACATCATAGCGAACACCAAAATGAACATCGGTAGGCCAACTACCGTAATCACCTCCTGCAAAGCGGTAAGCCCGGCATCACCTGCAAGCACAATGAGCATCGCGGCCAGCATGCCCTCAGAGACGCCCCAAAACACGCGTTGGTGCCATGGGCCCGGATCCGCGCTGCCGGTGCATAGCATATCAACAACCAGGGATGCAGAGTCGGATGAGGTGGCAAAGAAGATAGCGACGATCACAACGGCCAAACCCTGGATTAAGGTGGCAGCCGGGAAATTCTCAAAGAACGCGAACATGGCGAGTGGAATGCTTTCACCTACGGCGGCAGATAAAAGGCCAGCCTGCTCGCCCAGCGCTTCTCGGGCATCAGCGCCAATCCCATCAATCTCCATTGCCGACCAACCAAAGATCGCGAACCAGACCAGCGTGAAGATGGAGGGGGCGAAAAGCACGCCAAGAACGAATTCGCGAATGGTACGCCCACGTGAAATGCGCGCTACAAAGATACCGATAAATGGCGACCACGTCACCGTCCAGGCCCAATAGAAGACTGTCCAGCTACCCTGCCACCCCCAGGCGCCGCCCTCTCTGGAGTAGCTTGCAAGCGTGTCATTCCAGAACGCCATCGGCAGCAGGTTCGTTATGTAGAGGCCGAAGGTTTCGACTACAGCACGCAAAAGGAAAACGGTCGAACCGGTAAAGAGCACAAACAACAAAAGGCCAACGGCCATGGCGATATTGATATTGGAGAGACGCTTCACGCCTGAATCGAGACCCGCAACAATCGACCCCACGGCGACAGAGGTGAGTATGGCGATGATGATTACTTTGGTGATAACGGCATCTGGAATATCAAACAGTTCCGTTAGCCCCGCGTTGATCTGTTGGGTGCCCAAGCCTATAGAGACAGCTACCCCAAACAGCGTGCCCAGTATCGCGAAGACATCAAGGGATTTGCCAAGAGGCCCGTAAATACGCTCACCTAGCAGCGGATAAAATACTGAACTAAAGCGCATCGGCAGGTTGTAGCGATAGATGAAGTACGCAAACGCCAACCCTGGCATCGTGAAAATCGCCCAGGTATGTAGCCCCAGATGATAGATCGAAAAACTCATGGCATCGTCGGCGGCTTCCACAGAGAAAGGCACAACATCCGGCCTGGGGGGGTTAGAAAAGTGGGAAATAGGCTCCGCCACCCCCCAGAACATCAATACCGTGCCAATCCCCCCCGCAAACAGCATGGTGAACCAGGAAATATTATCGTAGGCTGGCTTTGCATCATTGCCACCCAAACGGATCGCCCCGTAACGGCTAAGCGCCGCCCAGAGCAGAAAGGCCACCCAGCTCGTCACCCCTAAAATAAAGAACCAGCCAAGGTTGGTAACGATCCACTCCCGCCCGGCACCAAAGGCCGCCCCTATGGGACCCGGCGCAATCAGTAGCACCACAAGAAAAAGGATCATGATCCCTGCGGACGTAAAAAAAATAGTGGGATCCGTCTTGAGACCCAGTTTCTTCGCTAGTGCATCCATTATTATTCCTCCCTTGTCGTTCCAACAACATAGGAGTCATTGGCCGATAACGCCAAGGCGTCAGCGAACCGTGTTTGTCACTACGAGAGCTCCACCGCTTGACGATGGGTACGTACGTGCGAGATTAACGCCCTCAATATAAACGGTTGTTGCTTAGCTTGGGGAAGTCTCCGAATCTGATCATCTCTGACTCAAGTCATTTTCAGTGGGCTGTAACATGCTATTGTTTAGCCACCTGATAAATCACAGGCACGCACGCTCATCGTTAACAGAGAGGTACTCAGTGTTCTACGTTCGCGCTTTCGGCCAATCGTTGCTACACGCCTTGAAAAATTTGTTGCCGATTGTGGCGGTCGTGGTGTTTTTCCAATTGGTCGTACTTCAACAAGCGCCTGAAAATACGCTGAGCATGGCAGTCGGTTTGTTAATCGTGGCGGTAGGCGTTGCGCTGTTTCTTCAGGGCCTTGAGTTGAGCATTTTCCCGGTCGGCAAAAGCTTATCCAATCAATTTGCCAAAAGAGGCTCGGTGCCGATTCTGCTGGCGTTTGGGTTTGCGATGGGATTTTCTGCAGTGGTCGCCGAACCAGCGCTAATTGCGGTCGCTCAACAAGCCCAGGATATTAGCGCCGGCAAAATCGATGCACTTACACTCCGCTTACTGGTTGCCACCTCCGTCGGCATGGTCATTGCGCTGGGGGTTTTCCGTATTATCATCGGCTACCCTCTGCACTGGTTTATGATCATAGGCTACATCACGGTGGTCATTGTCACCTGGTTTGCCCCGGAAGAAATTATCGGCCTAGCTTATGACTCAGGGGGCGTCACCACCAACATTGTCACGGTTCCCCTGATTGCTGCCCTGGGCATTGGCCTGGCCGCGTCCATTCGCGGTCGAAATCCGCTGACCGATGGTTTCGGATTGGTTGCACTGGCTGTCATGGTGCCGATGATCACCGTGCAGCTCTACGGCATTATCGTCTACAGCGGCGGGGGCTTAGACGATGTGCAGGTGCTGGCTCTAAAGGATGAAGGTAACGCTATTTCAGGCGCGCTGAAAATGCTGTTGCAGCTGGCTGAGATGATACGAGACGTACTGCCCATCATACTGACCATCCTATTTTTCCAATACATTGTACTGCGGCGCGGACTCTCTAATCCTCGCAAAATAGTGTTTGGCTTTGTGCTGGTCATTTTTGGGCTCTACGCCTTTGTGGTGGGACTTAAAATGGGGCTTTTCCCGATCGGCACCAGCATGGCCGAACAACTCATCGAGCTGGAACGCTTCGGCTTTATTTATCTATTTGCCTTCATGATTGGGTTTGCCACCACCATGGCCGAACCGGCGTTGCTGGCGGTGGGCAAGCAAGCAGAAGAGGCTGCCGCAGGGCGGATTAACGGCAACGCTATCCGACTACTGGTTGCCCTTGGCGTGGCCATTGGCATCAGCATTGGCGTGCACCGGATCATTGTCGGTGGCTCAATGCATTACTACATAATGAGTGGCTACACACTCGTGATCATCCTGACCGCTCTAGCGCCTAAATACATCGTTGCCCTGGCTTACGACTTGGGCGGCGTCACTACATCAGAGGTCACTGTGCCACTGGTAACAGCACTAGGCATTGGTTTAGCCGCCAATATTGAGGGCCGTAGCGTCCTGATTGACGGTTTCGGGCTGATTGCTTTCGCGTCTATTTTCCCTATTGTTACCGTTATGACCTATGCCATTGTGATGCATTGGTGGACAAATCGCAGAGAGGTGCACTCATGAAGTTTTCCGTTCTCGTTGCCATTGTTCCGGAAGATCAGGAACAGGAATGCATCGATTCCGCCCGTGATCTTGGCGCCGGAGGCATTACGGTGATGACGGGTCGTGGCATAAGCAATACCGCCAAGAAAACCTTTTTCGGGCTTACCTACGATGGTAGCCAGAGCGTTCTGGTAATGGTGCTCGAAAAAAGCCTGTCACTGCAAATTCTAAAAGCCATTCAACAGCAACTGATGCCCCAGGAAAACGACTCTCAGGGGCTGGTGTTTACCTTTCCGCTAGAGCATCTCGGCGGCATTGACGTATCCCAGTTCCATAAATTTGAACAACACTTGAAAGAGAATATTTGAGGAGCTTCAGTGATGAAACTGGTCAAAGATGTGATGGTTAGCGATGTGGCTTGCGTTTCACCCTTTGCTAAACTTCGGGAAGCGCTAAGCTTGATGAAGAAGCATAGCGTAAAATCGTTGGTCGTTGAGAAACAGCATCCCAACGATGCCTATGGGCTTATCACCTACACCAATGTTCTTAAAACAGTGGTGGCTGAGGAAGGCGATATCGACCTTCTTAACGTCTATGACGCCTGCGCCAAACCAGCGCTGTCGGTCGGCAAAAGCCTGTCAGTACGGCAGGTAGCAGCAATGATGACCGAACACCGGGTAAAGCGAATTTTGGTACTGGAAGACAACGACCTGCTAGGCTTTGTCACCATGGACGATATCATGGCGGTACTACTGGAGCAGGTAGAGTAGTCGCCAGTTAACATTGATAAGCCACAAAAGGCGCCGCTACCCGCATCCGGATACTTAGTCCTCCAGATACGGATAAAAGCGCCCATCGTTAGGCATTACGCGTTAGTCAGCGTTAGACGTAAAAGTCCAGATCCTCTTGGGCTTTCAGCAGATCGCGCATTTTGATGGGATCGTCACCAAAGAAGAAGATCAGACCCCAGTGTGTTCCGAAGGCGGACCGGTCAGGCACCGTCTCTTCAGCGGGTGCAACCAGTTCATGTGACTCGAAGTAAGGGTGATTAATCGTTTCTTCGGGCATTTCCAGCTTGCTCACCACACGACGGCGTGGATACACGCCAAAGCAGCCTGCATACCCCTTAGCATCGACAACTTCTTTGGGGAAGAAGGCAGCTACCTCCTCTTTGGTACTCTTCGGGTCGAACACCAGCATTGATGCCTGATAAGCGTTAAATCCGTAGGCCTTCTCAATCAGCTCAAACGCTTTAAAGCCGGGTGGGCGGTAAGCAACCTCGCCAAAGTACATTTCACCGTCAGCCGTTACGAAGTACTCGGGATGAATCAAGCCAAACTGGATATCGAAGGTTTTGATCAGCAATTCGATCTGCTTGGTGATCGCATTGCGCCAGCTCTCGAGTTCTGCGGTTGCGGGTACAAATACCGAGTAGCCTAACGTCACATATTCCGAAATGTTCAGAAACTGAATTTTTCCATCGTGTATCCAGGCTTCAACGGCAAACTCCCAGCCGCTCAAGTGGCTTTCCATCAGCAGCGGATACTCTTCATCCGGGATGTTATCGATCTCTTCTATCGTGCGAATCATGCGGTGGCCAAGACAACCGGCCTTGTCGAACGCTTTGACGTGAATCGGGTCATCCGGATCACCATCCAGTTTAAGCAACGTCTGATTGACGCGCTTCATAAAGCGGACAATATCCTCTTTCTCGTGCGCCTCTTCGAATATCCCTACGCGGATACCACCCAACTGCGCGCGGCGCTTCATCAACGCCTTGTCGCGGAACAGAATGGACTGCCCGAACATGCGTGGGCTGTCGAGGAGAACAGAGTTGATCGCGCCCGACCACTCAACGGTTTCTTCGAACAGCGGGATGGCAACATCGACTCCCTCCTCCTTCAACCGTTCGGCAATTTCCATGGAGCGATCATTCAGTCGAATAAAGTCCCACGGAATGAAAGGAATATTATTAGCGGCGCAGAAATCCGCTGCCCACTCGGGCGCTACAACGATGTAACGACGGTCAAATTTTTGCGCCGCCTTGATCGCATTGATGCTCCAGCCCAGTAGAGCGATATAACCTTTGTTTGGATCTTTAGGGGTCTCCGTGCCTTTGACCGAGTCCATTTCAGGATCACGCCAGGCCGCTATTGCTTCGGGCATTTGCTTTTCTGATGATATCGACATTCGATGTCCTCCTTGCTGGTTGACCCAAAGTGACGGGGCTGAGATTGGAGCGCACCAAGTGAGCTGAGCCGCAGTCATTTGTGTTCAGGAGCGATTGAGCAAGCCAGCATTAGGAAAGTTTTTAGCGCACCCGTGTAACTAAGTTAGTCGATCCAGTTACATATGGCAATTAATCTGTAGAGTTTCTGTTGAATAACTGTAGAAGTTATCTCGCTGATAGATGGGCATAATTTCTAAAGCGCTGTTGACCAACAGAACCACATACATCGAAAAAAATCAGAAGATCGAGCCCTTATTTACGCGTCTTCGATTAACCACCATCATGCTCAGCGGCGTCTTCGGGCAACCATTAAAATTCCACTGGCTTGATATGGATCAAGCTACGGCCACTTGCCTAGTGTTCTTAACTGGAAAGACGGCTATGATCGAAAGGCAATATGTTATTACGTTATTCCAAAAGTTAATAAAAGCCCTTAGAACTAGCGCTTAAAACTAATGAACACCAAACTCAGCTTGAGGAGTACGCTATGAGCCGCAACATCGGTGGTATCGATAAAATTTTACGCATCCTGGTGGGGATTGTACTGATCGTACTGGCTCTAACAGGCACCATTGGCGTCTGGGGCTGGATCGGTGTACTGCCGTTAGCCACCGGGTTATTTAACTACTGTCCAGCCTACAAGCTCTTCGGTCTCAATACCTGCAAGATTAAATAGCGGCTCACACTCAGTGGCCTGCCGTTGCACAACGGGTGCTTAGCGTCCCAACCTCGGTTACTCTACACTTCTGTTTGCGCTCCATGACTGAAGGATAGCCGTACCTATGTTGGGATTCCTGCAGGGATTTTCCTATGGCCTGTTTATGACCTGCCTGCCCTGGCTACTGGTCGGCCTGTTCAATCCTGGCTTGGCGGTTCCAGTGATGGCGCCCAGTCGCCTCCAGGTGATCGCCCGCTATTGCCTGGTAGTCCCTTCCATCAGCATGCTGCTGTGGCTGACCTCCCTATGGGGCGGGTTCAGCCCTAGCCTGTTTGGTTGGCTTACAGGCCTTGTCGCCATTCCTGTGGCACTTCCCGCCGAGCGAACGCTACGCGGCTGGCTCGCCCGCCGTCGCCAGCGTCGCCATGAGGCCCAAAGAGAAGCTGAAGCGCAGCGCCGCCGTGCTCAAGAGGAACGCAATGCCTTTGAAGCGGGCGTCTTGGTGCTTGATCCCGCAAGACCACCCGAGGGAGCCAGCGATTTGGTTTTGGCCATGTGTCGGGTCAAGCAGCGCCTTCTCGACGTCCAGCGCCCTGATCTAGCGATCCTCTCAGATCGGCTCTACAGCCGCTACCGGCACGTGATGGACGTGCTGGGTGAGCGGTTCCACACTGGCGAGCTGGCCTTCGAACGTTCGCAAGGCCTGGTCACTCAAGTGTGCTTTGGCGCGGTTGATACATTGACAACCATGGCCTCACAAGCACGTGGAGTGGTGAGTGTGGATGGCAACTACGTGAGAAGTCGGCTGGAGCGGGAGGGCAAACGGTTAAGCGATGAGGAACGAGGCGCCCTGGTGCGACGCCTTGATCTGCTTGTGGAGACCGAACATAGCCTGAATAAGCTCTCCGCGCGCATCGAGTCCGCCCTGACCGTCCTTGACGATACCGCTGTTTCCATGGCGCGTATTGAGACGGCCCGACCCCAGGCATCGGTCACCACTGAGAAAGCGCTGGAGGATCTGCGCCTCTTTGTAGAAGGCGCCGATCGTTATGCCCGCAAAGAGTAATCCAACCTTCATTGCCACCGCGTAGCTTTCTCTATATTTTTCGTTAATCGTTTACTTTGATAGCGCTTTTTAAATCGCTCATTTTAACAACTTGGGAGAACTCTATGGCTCAGCAACCTGATGACAGACGTCGCCTCTCCCTGCCTCCGGTGGACGAGATCGCTGACCAGTTGAAAGCCAGTCACTTCACAGCAAGCCAGGCCGATACCACCGCCCCTGACGAGCATGACATAGATCTTGAGATAGACCTTGAGATAGACCCTGAACTTGAAGCCATGGCTGACCGCTTTGTCGAGGATATCCTTGCCGAAGGAGATGAGGAGTCTACCGTTCGCCAGCGCCGTACCGTAGACGAGATGGGGCTTGAGCTGCAACAGCAGGCAGCCCATCGCAGTGCCATGCTACAGACGCCGCTGCGCAAGCTGGCCCACCAGGGTGACGAAGGCGGGCCGGTCGCCAAGGCACTGACCGATTTGCGTGGACGCATGGAAGGGCTCGATCCCGCGCGCCACCGCTTGGCGCCGACCACCTTGGATCGCGTTCTGGCGGTCATCCCCGGTCTAGACAGTCGTCTCCAGCGCTACTTTCGCAAGTTTGAGAATACCCAACAAGCGCTGGACGCGATCATCGAAGATCTGGAAAGCGGCCGCGACATGCTACACCGTGACAACCTCACCTTGAACGATGACCAGCAGGCGTTAACTAAAATTTTAAGCGAGCTGAACCGCCAGATTGCCCTCGGCCGCATAATCGATCGCCGTCTGCAAGATGAGATCGCCACTCGCGATAGTGATGATCCGCGGCGTCACTTCCTAGAGGAGGAGTTGCTCTTTCCCCTTCGTCAGCGCATCGTCGACCTACAGCAGCAACTGGCTGTAAGTCAGCAAGGCGTGCTGGCGCTAGAGGTCATCATCCGCAACAACCGAGAATTAATGCGCGGCGTGGACAGAGCCATTAACGTCACCGTCTCGGCGCTCACCGTCGCGGTCACTGTGGCGATGGCGATGGCCAATCAGCGCTTAGTGCTGGATCGCATCGAAGCCCTTAACACCACCACAGCGCAGATGATTGGCGGCACCGCCAAAGCGCTGCGACAACAAGGCGTGGATATTCAGAAACGAGCCTCCTCCGCAATGCTCGACATGCAAGTGCTTGAGGAGGCGTTCGGTGAGGTAATGGGTGCCATTGACGATCTATCCAACTACAGGCAGGACGCCCTGCCCCGCCTGGATGAGCAAATCAACCGCATGGCGGCCCTGGCGAAGCAGGGAAATGCCTCCATTGAGCGTCTTCAAGAAGGTAACAAGTCGCAGCCTCAGGAGGGGCGCGACCCCAGTTGATTGTGGCAGCTTACAGCTATTTGAAACGATCAGAGGCGTCCCGGAAGGCTTTTCGCATTAGCTCCCAAGAGTCTTCCATACCTTGACGGACACTCTCCCAGGCCGCACCGCTGGCATGCTGGAGCTCTTCGAGCCTTTGCTGGGTTTCCGCCTGTCGCTTCTTGAGCCGCTCGATGTCCTCTTGGTACTTCACCCTCGCCTCGTCACTCGCCTGACGAGCCTTGGCAGTCAGCTTGTCGATATCAGCATTCCACTCGTCGAGCCTAGCTTTCATTTCCTCAACAAACTCATCGCGTTGCCGCATGGCGTTCTCTCCTCGTGGTAACGGATATGATATGAACCTCTGTCTACTAAGACTAGCTGGAAACCTAGCCGAGTTCATGGTGTTAGTTTTAGCCGTTAAGTCAGGCGCAGGGAGCAAGCGGCCTGCTAGCGATACCGGCGCTTTAAATACGTCCTATTTAAATAGAGTCGCTTGGTGACTCTCCATCTGCATCTCAATTCCCTAAACAATTCTCTTCAACTGCTTAATGTTGCTTGTCCACTGAAACGTCCAATCTGGTCATATTAGCAGCAGATCAACCTGTCATTGCGAAGAAGACATCCCGAGAATATGTCAACACAAGGTAATTAAAAACTGTCATTCGCATCGACGAATATAACGACGGAAGCCCTTGTTAACAAAGGCTCCATGCACCAAGCCGCCAGGACTAATTAACGTTGGTAGCGTGGACTGACCCAAAACAAAACTTACAAGGTAAGCTCATGGACAACACTCGACTCAAAGGTAAAAACTGCCTGATTACCGGCGCCGCACGTGGCATGGGGGCCGCCGTTGCCGAACACTATGCTGCTCAAGGAGCAAAAGTTTGCGTGGCGGATATCAACCTTGAAGGGTGCGAAGAAGTTGCCGCACGTATCAAGGCAAACGGCGGCGACGCCATTGCGGTCAAACTCAATGTGACCGACCGAGCTGAAGTAACTGCCGCTGTTAAAGCCACTGTCGACGCCTTTGGCAGCTTGAACGTGATGGTCAATAATGCGGGCATCAACAAGCCATTGATGTTTCTCGATATTACCGAGGAAAACTGGCACCAGATTATGGATGTTAACGCGTTGGGCTGCCTGCTTGGCATGCAGGAAGCCGCTAAGCAGATGATCAGCCAGGGTAAAGACAACGGCCCTTACAAAATCATTAACGTTGGCTCGATTCTTTCTCGTCAGGCGTTTGACGATGTTGTCCCCTACTCTTGCAGCAAGCATGCGGTGCTGGCCATGATCAACGGCGGCGCTAAAGCACTTGTGGATCACAATATTACCGTCAATGGCTATGGCCCCGGCGTAGTGCGCACTGAACTATGGGAACAGCTCGACAAAGATTTGGTTAGCATCGGCAAATTCGATAAGCAGGGACAGTCGATGGATGAACTTGCTGAGAAAATGATTCTAATGAAGCGTTACTCTTACCCTGAAGATGTGGTTGGTACCGCTTCTTTCCTTGCAAGTCAGGAATCCGATTACATGACAGGCCAACTGCTTATGATCGATGGCGGCATGATCATGCAGTAGCTACCCGTGTTGATCGTCCCCATGTTTTACTCGTGCTTACTGGAACATGGGGATCGGTCATATTAGCGGCCGTTCTTCAATAAACTCCCCTGCTTCGCATTACTTTATCGGCACGTTCCTGAGCAATAGAGAGCGCTTTTTTGATAGAGCGCCGTCCATCCAGCACGTCGAATATCTCATTCCCCGCGATGCTTATAATGTCCGTAATTCCAGGTACAGGTGGGCGTGGCCAGGCCTGTAAAATGTCATTTTCTGCCATTTCGTTGACGATTTTAATCAGCGGCGATAATGCAGAGACCTCAGGATCCTGGCTGACGCTAAAGCGAGGCGTTACCAGGCTGCCATTCATAATATAAAGTTTGGACATGCTGGCAGAGGTCAGGTGCTTGAGCGCCGTCCAGACTGCCTCAACTCGCTCTTCTGCCAAGTTAGCGGGAATGGCCAGGGCATAACCGCCGATGGGTGTTATAGCGCGACCGTGGTTGCCAATCGGATGGGGTAAGTAGCCCGTATTACCATACGCAGGTGAGTGCTTATCTAACTCAAACAGCGGTGCCAGAAGTGTATAGCAATAGGCCATACTGACTTCTCCTGAGGCGTACGATTTAGCCCGCTCGTACCAGGACATATTGAGAATATTAGGCGGCGAATATTTCAAAATATCCAGCATATATTCACAGGCTCGGTAAGCGGCATCTGAATCGAACATAGGTCGCAGTTGCTCGCCCGTGGCTTGCTGAAAGTCATAACCGCCCTGGCAGATGGGAAGATTAAGCAGCGGCTGGCCGAACTTGGCCATAAGAAAACTAAAGGTGTGCCCAAGGGGCGTTCCTCTCGCCGCATTCCAGGCAATGCCGTAACGCCCCTTGGCGGGGTTATGTAACTGCCTAGCCACTTTAACCAGCGCTTCTGTTGTGGTGGGAGGCGTTAACTGTGCCGCCTCGAAAATATCCTGGCGATAGCAAAGCAATTCAGGCGTTGTTTGAACCGGTATTCCGTACTGACTGCCTGCGTACCTGGAGCTCTGAATAGCCATTGGATGGAAATCAGAGAGATCATAATCATCGCGTTTGATTAACGCCTCGAGTGGCATAAGCACCCCACTCGCCGCTAGCTCACCAAACCAGGGTAGGTCACAGGCCACGATGTCATAGCGCGACTTAGCCAAACGAGCGTTGTCTAGAATCTCATCTAGCAAATTATCGATGGATTTTGCCTTGTTACGAATTTCCAGTCCAAAAATCGATTCCAACTGACGCTTCAGGTTGTGCATAGCCATAAAGGTTGGGTCAGCGTGCGCTAGCACACGTAACCCGCCCTTCAGCTCCAGCCTTGCAGATAGCACGGCAGGGGTTGATATCACTCGTTCTGTTGATGAGGTACCAAGAAATATCTTATTGGCGGTGTCGGATGACGGGTCTATCCCGAACAACGGCCCAAGAAACCCTTTGATTCGCTCAGCGTAGCTTTCCCACTCCTGGATCATTTGGGCGGAAGGGTGCAACGAAACCGTTTTACCTGACTTAGTGCGTGGGCGTGAGATCAGCAAACCGCGCTGCATGATGCTTTCGATACCGCGCTTTGCCGTCCCATAGGTAAGGCCAGAGGCATCTGCCAATGATGTTGGGGTGGTTAATCTTCCCGCAAGATGATTGCGCATGACGTGCAGCAACATACGCATCTCGCGATAGCCCAGCGACATGGAAAGCGTGCTTTCAGTTTCGTCTTCGAATTTTTCAATGAAATCGATGAAGCGTGCAAACTCTGTATTAGAAATTTTTGAGGCGGGCATTTGCGACAGCTTATCGTAAGGCCCTTCTGGTTTAGCCTCATTGATCTCAACGTGACCGTCTCTCATGACGACTCCAAAACATCACATAGCCATAAGGCTGACCATCAGTCTATGCCGTCCATGATTAGCCGGATACCCAGCAAAATCAGTAAACACAGAATCACTCGGAAAAAAAGCTCACCATTGATGCGCTTCTGAATAACCAGCCCCAACCGAACCCCCAACCACGCAACAGGCATCAACAGCAGCGCTATCGTCAGGTTATCGATATTCACCAAGCCCAACAGGGTATAGGGAACCAGCTTCACCAAGTTAGTAATCGCTAGAAAGACAACGGCTGTAGCCAAAAATTGCTGCTTGGTTAATGGGCACTGTAGTAAGTAAAAGTTAAGCGGAGGACCGCCAGCATGGGCGATAAAACTGGTAAACCCTGCCACCCCACCACACAAGCGCCCAACCCAGCCAGGCAGCCGCCTTCCGCGCAGCGGTTTGAACAATCCCCACAGGCCAAACAGCACTGAAAAAACACCCAGCACTAGTTTCAGTAGCGCCTCGTCAAACCAGCCATAGGTGAAATAGCCTATCGCCACCCCCAGCACCGCAGGTGGAAACATAAGCCACAATAAACGATCAACCCGCTGCCGCCACCACGCCTTTAGACTAAACACATCCATCACTATCAACAGCGGCAGCATCACCGCCACTGCAAAGGTCGGGCTCGCTTTTAGTGAGATTAGCGGCACAGCCACCACGCCAACCCCACCGGCAAAACCCGACTTGGAAATCCCCGTGAGCAGCACCGCAATAATCATTAGCGCCACGAACACCCAGTCAATAATCATTTGAAAGCCTTTTTAATGTTAAGCCGCGGCTCCACTCGTTAGGAGCGAAAAAGGGGCCATGACAGTCACGGCCCCCCTTCTCGCTTAGGCAAACAATTAAGCGTAGCGATGCGAATGTTTACAGCACTGTACACACTTCATCAAAGGAGAAGCGGTCGCCACGCGGGAACAGCGCGCTGGCATCACCATAGCCTAAGTTACAAAGGAAATTGCTCTTCACTTTGCCATCGGGGAAGAACTCTTCATCCACCGCGGCATTGTTGAAGCCGGACATGGGGCCCGCATCCAACCCTAGCGCACGCGCCGCCAAGATCAGGTAGCCCCCCTGGATAGCGCTATTGCGGAAGGCCGTGGAGTGGATAAAGTCAGGCTTACCCTCGAACAGCGACTTGGCATCCTTATTGTGGGCAAACATACGCGGCAGATGCTCATAAAATTCAGTGTCAAAGCCAATGACAGCCACCACAGGCGCCTTCATGGTTTTTTCTTGATTCCCCGGTAACAGAGCAGGCTTTAGGCGCTCCTTTGCTTCATCGGTGGTCAGAAAAATAATGCGCGAGGGTTGGCAGTTCATAGAGGTTGGCCCAAAGTGCATCAGGTTATACAGTTCGCGCAGGGTCTCCTCGCTGACCTCACGATCCTGCCAAACGTTGTGGGTGCGTGCTTCCGTAAACAGGGTTGCGATAGCGGTTTGATCAATCGTTGTCATGTTATTTCCTCTTTCGATTTAGCCAGCTCAGTACGAGCTGGACGTTCAGGGTGAAAGGTTCAGGCCGTCTTCAAGCCGAAGTCGTAGTGAAAGTAGCGGTAAGACGTTTCCATCTGTCGGCCATCTGGCGCCTGCCCCGCCGGCTGTTGAGCAAACGCCTTAACCAGTGAATCTTTGACGCCAAACACCGCATCAGAATCAAGGTAAGGATCATCCTCAGCAAAAATTTGAGTCACCAAGGTTTCATACCCCGGCGCCATCAACATGAAATGCACATGGGCAGGTCGATATGGGTGACGCCCGGTGATGTCGAGCATTTTGCCGACCGGCCCGTCAGTGGGAATTGGATAAGGTGAGGGAGTCACCGTCCAGAAGGCATAATGACCCTGGCTGTCGGTATGAAAGCGCGCGCGTAATGAGGCGTTTTCCAGCTCAGGCTTTTGGACGTCATAAAAACCTTCACTGTCGGACTGCCACACATCAATGGTGACATTCGCCAACGGTTTACCCTGGGCATCGTGCACGTTGCCCTCGACGAATAGCGGCTCGCCTTCAACGCCCCAATTTATGGCATCACCTTGGTTCGCCTGGGGAGGGTCAGCGACGTAAAAAGGGCCCAACACAGTACTTTCGGTAATATTAGGATCACTGCTCGAATGGTTAATCGCATCGACCAGCATCGTCACGCCAAGGGTGTCAGACAGCAGGATGAACTCCTGGCGTTCGTCGTCACACATCTGCCCGGCACGGGTGAGAAACTCAATTGCCTGAGTCCACTCTTTCTCACTAGGCTGCACCTCGCGCAGGTAGGCATGCAGGTGCTTAACCAAGCCATTAAGCAGCGTTTTAAGCCGTTCATCATCACAGCTAGAAAACTCATCAATCACCGCTGCGGTAATATTGTCGGCTGTTAAGTTACGCATCTTATTGCCCTCCATGCGTTGCTGGCATCGGCTCACCCAGCCCTGAAAGGCGCTCGGTGTGGTGTACGGTGGCGATATAGTCATCACCGCCATGCCCCGTGGCGATAAGAGCGGTATAGGCTTCGCGCATTTGCGCTGCCAGCGGCGTCGACACCCCAGAGCCGTGGGCACAATCGAGTATCAGATCAAGATCTTTGGCCATTTGGGCGGCAGAAAACGTCGAGGTAAAATCGCGTTCTAAAAGTGGTGGTACCTTGTACTTCACCATGGGCGAACCCACCGCGCTGTCAGAGATAAGCTCTAGCATGGCGTCCCATTCAATGTTGCCTTTGCGCGCCAGGGTCAGGGCTTCACTCATCATCCCGGCGCTCACCGCAATCATTAGGTTGATCGCCAGTTTGGCCACCCGGGCCTGCTCTTCATCGCCCAGCCAGTATTGCGCCTTGGTAAAAGCGTCAAACACAGGCTTAGCCGTTGCCAACGCATCCCGTGGGCCAGAGACCATCGCTGACAGCGTGCCCGCCTCTGCCGCTACCGGGTTCCCTGACACAGGGCTGCGCAAATAGGCAATGCCATGGGCCTTCGCCGCCTCGGCCACTCGTGCAGAGGCTTCAACACTTACCGTGCTGGTCTCAATCAAAACAGTGCCGGGCATCATGTGACGAACAAGCTCACCCGACTCAATGCAAAGACCGATCAGCGCGCGGTCATCGGGGATCGAGACAAACACCAGGGTACAATCGGCAACGGCACTAGCCAGGCTCTGGTGTGGGGTAATACCGATATCCTTTGCTAAAGCCAGCCGCTCAGCGGAAAGATCAAATCCTTCTACCGCGGTGCCGGATTGAATAATTCTGGCGGCCATCGGTAAGCCCAGCTTACCCAAGCCTATCCAAGCCACTTTAGCGGGCGAAGGGGACGTTGTGGAAACCGTTGTCATGGGGTTGCCTCCTGTGTCGATTGCGCTTCACGCGCCAGCAGTTCGGCGTGAATACGGTGGCCAGATTTGGCAAGCTCAGCGATACCCTGCTTAGTCTCGATTAACAGACGGCCGCCACGTTTTTTGAACTGCCCAGCCACCATCACACTGTCGACATTGGCAAGGCTTGTTTGCATTACCACCGTAGAAATAGGGTCGTTGACCGGCTGCATATTGAGTTGGTTACTATCCAGCAGTACCAGGTCGGCCTGCTTGCCTGGGGTCAGGCTACCAATGCGGTTATCAAGACCGAGGGCTTTCGCCCCATCCAGCGTGATCCAGCCCAGCGCTTCCCGGGTGGTAATCGTTGAAGTATCAGGAATCTTGCCTTGCTCACGACGCGATGCATCGTTATCAAGGGCGCGCTGCATCCCCAGTGCCATGCGGGCGACGCTGAACATGTCACCCGACAACACAGACTCAAGATCAACCCCCAGCGACACCACGCCTTGGTGCCGACGCACCAGCCCCGTTACCGGAAAGCCATGGCCTTGGGTCATCTCGTTTTCCGGTGCAATCGAGAACGTTACACCGCTGGCGCAGAACCGCGACATCTGGCCATCATCCAGGCTTTGACCATGCACAATGTTGATGTCGGAGCCAAGCAAACCACGCGCTTCTACTTCGTCCCAGGCGCCGGGCGCCACTGCCTCGCCACCGCCCTGATGCATTGAAGCGACGAGACCAAACTCTTTGGCCAGGGCAAAGTCCTGCAGGGTCACCTCTAAGGTGGAGTAGTGAGGGCCAAGAATAGCCATGCCTAAGGTGACAAGCCCTTCCGGGTTTGCCAGTTCGCCACTGAGCAGTCGTTCGATTTCATGGCGCGGGTGGGGAATCTCACTAAAGTGCGGCTGACCAGGTTTTGGGTCGGGTTTGGGCGAGCCGTGCATAAACAGCGCACGAATGCCGGACTCCTTTAACCCTTTTACCGCCGCGTCAGTATGCGCTGGGGTCGGGTTGTTGTGGCACCAGTCACCCAGCGTTGTGGTACCGCAGTTAAGCTGATTAATCGCCCCCATGCGGGTGGCAATGTAGATATCTTCTGGTGTGAATAGCGCGGCAAGCCCCCGGTGTACGTGGCGAAAATACTCAAGCAGCGTCCAGTTGGCGGCAACGCCACGCAGGCCGGTCTGCCAGGTATGCATATGGGCATTGACCAACCCGGGAATGAGGATACCGCCGCCACAGTCAATCACCTCGGCGTCTTGTGCCTTGGGGTCGGCGGTCAGGTCATGACCCACGGCGGCAATACGATCATCCTCAACCAGAAGCTGGCCATCGCTCAGCTCACCCAGCTGCGGATCCATAGTGACAAGGGTGGCGTTAATAAACAGCGTGTTCATTGAGCCCCCCCACTACCTGCCTGGGGTCGAAGCCCCGACTGGGCATCGCTTAACAAACGGTGAATACCACTGGCTTCGACCTCACGTGGATTCCAGTAAGGGTTGCGGGTAGCAATCTCGGTGGCCCGCTCAACGTCTTCCACGCTAAAGCCTAATTCCGAGAGCGCGCTGGGCGCACCGACCGCACGCCCCAGGTCGTAAAGGCCAGCGGCCGCATCGTCACAGCCTAGCGCACGACTGATACGCACCATTGCATCAGGCACCGCAGGCGCGTTATAAGCCAGCGCATAAGGCAGCACTATGGTGTGCGTTTCCGCATGGGGCAGATTGAAAGAACCGCCCAGGGTATGACAAAGCTTGTGGTGCAACGACATACCCACCGAGCCAAGGCAAATGCCACACAGCCATGCGCCGTAAAGCGCATCCGAGCGCGCCTCAGCATGGGTAGGGTCGTTGGCAATCACGGGTAGGCTTCTTGCCAGCGCCGCGATGCCCTCCTCTGCCATCAGCGCAATTACCGGATTGCAGTCGCGGGCATAAAGCGCCTCTACCGCATGGGCAATGGCGTTAATACCGCTAGTCCCCGACATCACAGCGGGTAACGTTAAGGTAAGGTCAACGTCATAAATCACCGTTTCCGGCAGTACTTCCAAGGTGCGCTGAGTGGTCTTGAGACCATCGCGGGTTTCACCCAGGATCGGCGTCATCTCTGAACCGGCATAGGTAGTGGGAATCGCGATCTGAGGTAAGCCCGTACGCAGCGCAATCGCTTTGCCCAAGCCAATGGTCGAGCCACCACCGATAGCAATGGTGCAATCTGCGTTCAGTACTTTCACCACCTGCAAGGCACTCTCAGTCACCTCTACCGGCGTATGCATGGCGGCTTCTGCGTAAACGCCAACGCCCTTCTCACCCAACTGCGCTAGCACGCCACTTGCCTGTTCATGCTGTTGGGGCGTTGCCAGCACCAGCGCGCGTGTGCAGCCGAGATGCTCAAGCTCTTCACTTAGCCGTGACAGGGTTCCTTGGCCAAACACCACGCGGGATGGCAGGCCATCATAAACAAAGGGTTGCATGAAACATTCCTTATACGTTTGATGTGGTATGTGTGCGCGATTGACAGAGCGCACCCGTCGCAACAGGCGAGCTAGCTCGCCTGTGCCTGCTTGCCCATCCCGGTAATCGCCTGTACCAGCTCATCCTCACTGACGTTGTCGCCATCAAACTCAGCGGTCACGCGGCCGTCATACATGGCGATAATGCGATTGCTCAAACCAAGGACTTCCGGCATCTCTGAGGAGATCACCAACACCGCATAGCCGGATTTGGCCAGGTCTTTCACCAGGGTGTGGATTTCCGACTTGGAACCCACATCAATACCGCGGGTAGGCTCATCGAGAATGAGTAATTTAGGGTGGGTATGTAGCCACTTGCCGATAACAATCTTCTGCTGATTACCACCGCTTAGATTGCCCACCTTCTGGCGCCAACTGGGCGTTTTGATTTTCATCGCCTGCTGATACTTGTCGTAGACTTGGCGCTCTTTTGCACTCGTCATAAAGCCCAACGACGACACACTGGAGAGGCTTGCCAGGGTCATGTTATCGCGACAGTTCATACCCAGAATCAGCCCCTGATCCTTACGGTCTTCCGGCACTAACGCGACACCGCTGACCACCGCATCGTGGGAGTTACGAAACGCCACCACTTTGCCGTCCAACACCACTTCACCGGCTGAGGGCGTGCGCAGTCCGAAGATCGTCTCTGCAACTTCAGAGCGCCCCGCCCCCACCAGCCCGTACATGCCCACAATCTCGCCCTTGCGAACATTAAAACTGACGTTCTCGAATACTCTCTTCACCGAGAGATTTCGCACTTCCAGCATGTTGTCGCCGAAATCGCTCGGTTTGCTGGCATGATCGAGCTCCAAGCTGCGACCGATCATCATTCGGGTGATTTCATCCTCGTTGGTATCCGCCGTATTGACGGTGCCGGTGTACTCACCGTCCCGCAGTACCGAGATGCGGTGCGAGAGGTGAAAAATCTCATCCATGCGGTGGGAGATATAAACAATCCCTACACCTTGCTCACATAGCGAATTAATCACGTCATAAAGTACGGGCTTTTCGTAGTCGGTGAGCGATGCCGTCGGCTCATCAAACACCACTACACGCGGGGTAAACGCCAGCGCACGGCCAATTTCAACCATCTGCTTCTTGGCAATCGAGAGCGACCCTACTAGGTCGTCATGTTGAAAACTGCATTTGAGAGTCGCCAGAATAGCGTTGGTATCTTCACGCAGTTTGCGCCAATCAACGCGATTGAATGGCTTTCTTGGCAAGCTACCGAGAAAGATGTTCTCGGCGACCGTCATCTCGGAAACCAGCGACTGCTCCTGGTGGATCAACACTACCCCTGCGCGCTTAGCATGCTTGGGATTTTCGAAAGCCATCTCCTGGCCACCAAGAATGATCTTGCCTTCGTTGGCTTGGTGCTTACCCGCCAGAACCTTCATTAACGTCGACTTGCCTGCACCGTTCTCACCCAGCAGCGCATGCACTTCTCCGGGCCGCACATCAAAATCCACGTTATTTAAAGCAACCACACCAGGAAAACGCTTGGTAATCCCTTCTAGTCGAAGTATCGGATCCGCGTTGATCGGCTGACGCTTTAAAGCACTGACTTGCTCATGCGCATTTTGAGACAGGTTTTCTTGTGAAGGGCTCATATCCGCACCTCCTTAGCCGAGGGTACATTGAGCTTCTTGTCGATAATCAGTACGGAAATAAGGATGGCGCCGAGGATGACCAGCACATAAAAAGCGGGCACCTGCATCAAGTTCATGCCGTTACGCAGAATGCCAATGGCGAGTACCCCACCCAAGGTGCCGACGATGCTTCCGTAGCCACCGGTCAACTTGGTACCGCCTAGCACCACGGCCGTAATCACCCAGAGCTCATAGTCACGGCCCAAATTGGGCGTTGCCGCGCCCATTTGGCTGGCGAGTAGCACGCCAGCTAATGCAGCGAAGAAGCCAACAATAATGAAATTGATCATCATGTGGCGCCCCAAGCGAATCCCCGCATCAATCGAGGCTTCTGGGTTGCCACCCACCGCAAAGGTATTACGGCCATGGCCCGTTCGCGTAAGCACCAAGTGCATGATCAGTGTGCAAATCAGGAAGATAATCGCCAGTACTGGAAAAGGCCCAATGGTGCTGGCACCGAAGTCAGAGAAGGCAAAATTCAGTGCATAAAACGACTGCTCACCGGTGTACAAGAAGATCAGGCCCCGCACCCCGAGCATGGCCCCCAGCGTGACGATGAAAGCGTTAACGCCCGTTTTCCATACGATGAAGCCATTAATGGCGCCCAGCAGAATGCCTGAGCCGAGTGCTGCGAGGATTGCCAGTATCATGCTGGTTTCCTGCAAACCCACCGCCAGTGAAGCAGCCAGCCCTAAGGTTGCCCCAACCGACAAATCGATGTTGCCGTTGATCATCACTAAGGTCATGCCTAGTGCGATTAGGCCGATAGTGGACGTCTGCACCAAAATATTAGAAATGTTGCCAAACGACAGAAAGTACTCTGACGTGAAGCTGAAAAAAATGAAGATGGCGAGGACGAAGATCCATATCGGTTGGATAGCCGTTTTGCCACGGAAGAACCCTTTTAAAAAAGTCATCTGTCACTCCTCCGCGTTATGAGTGGGTCGTCAACAAGCGCTTACGCTTGTTAGCGAGGTCCAGCCATACGGCCAGGATGATAATTACCCAGGTCACGATCCACTGGATGTAATAGGGGTAGCCCATCAGTAGCAGTCCGTTCTGGATAAAGCCCAGGATCAGTACACCAATCACTGTTTTCCAAATGCTGCCTGAACCACCCAGCAAGCTGGTGCCACCGAGGATGATGCCCGCCAACACCAGCAGCTCGTATCCCTGGCCAACGTTGTTTTGGGAACCCATAACACGAGAGCCAAGCACCAGTGCCGCACATGCCACGCAAAAGGCTGAAATCAGATAGGTACTGAAGACGCACCAGTTCTTGCGAATCCCCGAGTAAACGGCAGCCATCGGGTTACCACCGACAGCAAAAATACGTCGCCCGTAGCCGGTGTAGGACATCACTACTTGAACCAGAATGGCCAACAACCCAAATAGCAGGATGGGGACAGCAATTCCCGCGATATAGCCACGCCCAAAGAAGGCGAACCAAGTGCCATCTTGGTTAGCAATGTCAACGTTCTGGCCACCGCTATAGATCAGCACAAAGCCCTGGATCGCCGACAGCATGGCAAGCGTCACAATGAGCGAGTTAAGGCGCAGAAAACCGATTAAAAAGCCATTGACGGCCCCGATCATGAGCGTCAGCGCAAACATCATGAGGATGGCATTAGTTGGGCCAATCTTGTCGTGTAAATCCACAACGAGCACCGTCGAGAATGACAGCATCGATCCCACCGAAAGATCCAGGTTTCCACCGATGATCACCACGGTGACGCCTACCGCGATAATGCCAATAATCGAGGCTTGGCGAATCACCGTCATAATGTTCGACTGGGAGAGAAACTGCTCAGAAAAGAAAGAGAAAACGAACATACCGAGCAGGAAAAAAATGAGAATTCCCTGGGCTGATAGAAAGCTCATTACGCTAGCCTTACTAAGCTTTCCTGTCGGCAGCCTGGATTTAGATTGTTCAGCGGAAGCCATGCTTATCACCTGTTATGAAATCACTTGGAAAGACCGGTTAGCGCAATGGGCACACATATTTCCATTGCTGCTTTCCGCGCACTCCATGCGCAGGAACCCCTGCTTTCAGGCACATGCTGTATCCCGGAAACTGCACACTACACGCAGTCACTCCGGGCAGCATGCCTTACCTTAAAAAACGGGACGGTCGAACTCGCTGAGATTTTCAGCGGTGATTTTGGGGGTATCGAAGAAATTCATCTTCGGCAGGTCTTCTTCCGCCAGAACATCCAGTGCTGTTTGCAGAGCCGCCTCAGCATCATCCACGGGAGACTGATAAATAGAGCCGTAATACTCACCACGCTCAATCGCGTCGTAGCCAACGGCGAAGTTAGTGGCGCCAATGAAAATAATCTCATCAGCTCGGTCAGCGCCTTTAGCCGCATTCAGAGCGCCAACACCCATGTTGTCATCGCCCGAATAAACGCCGTCGATACGGTCGTATTTGGTCAAAAAATCTTCCATAACACGCTGAGCACGTTCACGGTTCCAGTTGCCTGGTTGCGTTTCCATCAGTTCAACACCCGGGCACGCTTCAGCTAGACGATCCTCAAATCCCTTTGCACGCTCCATTGCAGTGGTATAGCCGGGCTGGCCAGCAATTTGTACGATCTGCCCTTCTCCACCTAAGGCGTCACACATCATCTCGGCTGAGGAAATGCCTTGCTGGACGTTATCCGGCCCAGAGAAGGCAGCGATGTACTCTAGCCCCGCTTCAGCAATTTTAGAATTGGTCACGATCACAGGTATGCCTGCATTATGCGCCTGACGAATCGCCGGAATAACGGCCTGACCATTGGTCGGCCAGATAATGATGGCATCAACTCGCTGCTGAATGAGATCCTGCATCTGCCCAATCTGACGAGCGACATCACCACCGGCATCTAACACCACGATATCGACATTGCCTTCACGCTCGGCGGCCTCTTCAAAAGCACTTTCATAGGTGGTTTGGTAGCTATCAACACCTACATTATTTTGGGTTATACCGATGCGGTAAGGGCCTTCAGCCTGAGCAGCCGTGCCCGATATCATGATGACTGATGCGGCAAGAACGGTTTTCTTGAACATTGCGTTTCTCCTAGCGTTATTAATTGTTTTTATCTTGCAGACTATGTAAGCCTGGGTAAGGAGCTTACTGCTGGGCTCTGTTTCGACACAACGCGACCGGAGTAGAGAAATGACCAAATTGGTTTTTTTAATAAATTTCCTTGCGTAGCAAGGTAATGCTAGGAGGCGACACCAGTAGAATGTGTTAGCACAAAGTTGTTCAGCGTGCTCTTTTTGACAGCCAGTATTCGCGTTGAGGAGCTATTCCGAGGCAGCATTGATGCGGCTAGAGCTTACTAAAGGACGTGCTCAATGCCTCACTCCCCTACAGCGCTGCCGCCATTATCCTAGATCACAATCACGGGAGTGCTGATCCTGAACCCAGCAATGTAGTCCAGCGTATTGTCGTGTGACTGAAGGTAGCGCTGGGGTCGATGGGTATACGGATGATTGATCGTGTGGTGGGAAGTGATTGTTTAGGTCGTTTGAGGGATGGGAGTATTTTGGGGTAAATATTAGAAAAAATGGAGTTGCCCAGCGAGGCAGATCCTATAACGAGGCAAGCTTTCATTTTTCGCTAAGACGGTAAACGGCCAAAAGCGGTCGTTGGGTGTTTAGGAAACTAGGGGCGAACCACGTGGCCGTATCAAATGTCGATAATTGCCCAACCTGCCTGCTGCAGTGCTGTCCTCCTCTTGGTCTCGGCCTTACCCTCACCCATCGAGCTTTTGCGCATGGCCAGACAAAGCATATGAGTTGGCCTGGTCATCGCCACGTACATGAGCATCATGCTCTTCTTCGCCGTCTCGTTCGGACGCTGCGCAGCTGAGGCTTTGCCTTCAAGCCACGGCAAGAGCTTTTTGACGAAGTGAGTGCGGTTGTACGTTTCCAGAATCAGGGTGGCAGCATGCGTTTTACCCTTCTCGGCGTGAATCGAAGACAAGCGGATGTTCACGTGCTCAGAACCGGTCTCAAACCTGTATGTGTTGAGCAGCGCACCAACGTTGTCGCCTGGGTCTTCTACTTGAGGAGCAGGTGACCAGGCAAGGTAGGCTTCAGCATCCGTTGCTGCCATCCGTTGATCAGAAAACACCAACTCCGCCGCAAGATCCATTAAGCCTGAGGCAACCGTTGCATCCCATTCCGCCTGAGGAAAACCAGTGGGGCTAAACAACAGCCGTTCGAGCCATCCACGATATGCAGCGGCCACTCCAGGACGCCCGGCAAGATGCTGTTCGACGCATTGATGACTGCGAGACCTCGCCACAATCGCGTCACGGGGAAACGCCAGGCGCACAAGGGTCAACAAGCAGGACGCAATCAGTTCCACGCCTGAAGCCGCAGTTGCATCCTTAGCAACATATCGACGAGCGATGTGTACACCCTCTGCAAATGTACGTGGCTTAAAGGAAGGCTTATTAACCTCTGACTGATATGGTGCCCAGTAATGCTCAACCGCTTTGGGGTAATGCTCTGGCTTGTCATTGTCCAGCCGATGTACCGCTCCAACCGCATAGACACCTGACCTCCGCACACCTGCAGGTAGGTGCTGGATCAATAGCTGCCCATAGGTATCTAGCACGTTGCTCACATCGCCATCAGGGAAGACGATGATGGTATTAGGAGCAGGCAGGCAGGCACCACTCTGCCTTAACCCTACCAAACCACCAGTGATCGGCAGGTAAGCAAAGGGATTGGCGATTGACGCGATCGACTGATTGAAACGGAAGCTACTGGCGATCTCCATGGTGCTCGACTGATCGGGAAACGGCTCCGGCAGCTCCATCTTCTCTTCAAAAATTTCCTGGTTGGGATCCCCAACCCTGATGACACAAACATCTGGATCCTGGCGCGGAAAGACCTTGCTCAGAATGTCGGCCTGCTCGTACCGCGTATCTTGGATCTCATCGACCATAACGCAAGGAAAACGTGCTCGCAAAGCGCTAGCTACCGCAGGCTCTTGAGCCAGCAGCGCATCAGCCAACACGAACACTTCATCAAAGCAAAAATGCCCCGTCTTCGCTGCATGAGACATCGCTTTGCAGACCCTTTTGTAGGTGTCTGTGTGGGCCCCGAACTTGAAACTGGAACCTGTGAGCGGGTTGTCGAAATCGACAGTGCGCAAGCGCAACTTTTCGAGTTTGAGGTGTGCCGATTCAAAAGCGGTCTTGATGCCCGCGTATTCCCAGGGCTTCAGTGCTTTCCTACGAGCAGCATGTGTGAGTTCATCGTCGATGGCCGTGAGGGTAATGCCTTCCGATCGAAGCCATGGTGAAGCAAGGAATCGCCCAGTGAAGCCATGGATAGTGTCGATGTAATGCGGGTAGCGAAGCAGACGTTGCCCAATCTCCGAGCCTCCCAAGCGATGTTCAATTTCCTCCCGCGCTGCGTTGGTATGTGAAAGGACACAGATACCCTGAGTTCGACTCTTCCAATGGCGAGCGAGGATCGCCAGTTTGGCCACCACTAATGTGGTCTTGCCGCTGCCAGGGCAAGCGGAGACGTCCAGTGAGCTCATGGACTGCAGGAAGCTGCGCCTAGGCTCGTCTAATGCCTCCAATTTCATGAGATTGGTGACCCACTCCACATCGTCGTCGGTTATCGGATCAATGAGCTGGGTCAGGTTCATTCCTCGTTCTCCTCAACAGCTGCTGAAGTGCCGGCTACAGTGCCCGTGGCAACCGGCGTGACCGTAGACCCCGTCGGCGGCACTGCTGAGCCACTGGTGGCGTATTCGATCGCGTGAATCACAGACTTTGATAGCGAGTCACGCAGAGTTGTCGCATCCAGCGTCTTAGCCTCGAAACGGTCTTCTATCAGGTCGATCAGGTGCTGGGCAGTAATGGTTTTGGAGGCCTTCTTGACCAGCTTGTAGACAGCCGAACACCTGGCCTCCTTGGTGGAGTGGGCTGCCTCAATCGCCTTGAATGCGGTTTCAGCCTCAACCAAAAGAGCTGCTCTAGTCACCTTCCCCTGATCAACCTTTTCCTCGTTGATCGCTAGGTAAGCTGCCGCGTGCACTTCAAGCGCAAGACCGGAAAAGGCTAGGTCATATTCGAGTGTCCAGTGGTCTGCTACGAAGGTTCGAACGCACTGTCCGTCGCTCACCATCCGCTTCTGACGATGCTCAGCCATACCGGCTTCTTGCTCTGCAATATTCGCGCCGAAATCACGCACAGCCTTCCAGCGGCGGCTAGTACTGCTCCACTTGGGATCAGTCGGCCCCGTTACCAATTCGTGAATCTCAGGCGCGCAGTCAGGCATGACATCCATATCGGTAATACACGCCGTAGGAATGGAGATCTCACCCTTGCTCGTATCTCGACGCTGCATGATCTTGGAGTAGCGCCGCAACCCTACGCCGCCCACATTGATCACCGACACACCATGCTTGGTCAGGTCTTTTCCAAGCATACGCGCAAGGGCTGGCAGAAGGATCGCTTCAGCATCGCCCTCCACCACCAACAGCCCTTTGGCGAAGAACAATCCTGCTTTCGTGACATCTAGGAATCGACTCAGGAACCGATAGTCATCGGCGCCCAAGCAGGTCTGATCTTCAGCCAGGGAGAACGCGTGCCCTCGATGCATGAGCACAAGATTCTGGATCGGAATCTTTGAGCTTAAATTCGGGCTGTGTGTGGTCAGAACCACCTGTACCGGTCTCAAACCATCCTCAGGTTTCGCGGCCTTCTCAAGAAAATCCATAAGCTGCAGTTGCCGCTGCGGGTGCAGGTGAGCCTCAGGCTCTTCAATCAATAGCAGCGGCAGGCCGTCCGGCTCTTTTCCAAGCAGGAGGAGCTCGCAGGCCATAAATAGTACGTTGTTCGAGCCCAGGCCATACACGCCCCGAGACTCCCTCGAAGCGTGATTAAGCAGTCCGAGCTCTAGGCGCTCAAGGATCTGTTTCAGCCTCGCATCCTCGGTACCCCCCTCGCCGAAACTGATACGGCTTGTCAGGGGCCGTCCCGCAAGAGAAAGCGGGGCCAGGTAGTTTTGGTTGATAGCATGTTCAGCGCTGACGATAGCGCTGTGCTTGTTCACCAGATACCGCATGTAGTCGCCCATACCAGCAATGCTCAACGCTTCTGCATCAACGGGGCTAGCAGGCGGGGTGGCGGTATCGAAAGCGTTTCCGACATCGATGTTTGGGAAGCTGCTCAAGACCTGAGAGAGCCGAGAATTGCGGCCTGGCGACATCTCGCGCTCCGCATCACGTAATGGTTTCAAGTACGCAGTGGCGAGCAGAAGACGGGCCCCTGCATCCAGGGACGGCCCTTCCCCGTTCTCTCCGGAACGCACTGAAATATCCACCCATCTGCGGGTGAGCGTTGAGCCTTGGACGCGCGTGGCTGACCAATGGATGTGCAGCCGACCTACGCTGTTCTTGTAAGTAACATACTCAGCGAACGCACCCAGTTCGGCCTTACTCAAACCATCTAATGTGCACCTCAGCGTAATGGTGCTGGCCTGAGCTCCGCTGTTATCGATATGGAAATCTTCTAGTTGCAGCTTCAGGTATTCGGCATCACGGGTTTGCAGTACGTACCGGATCGCATCGATGACTGCCGTTTTACCTGCATCATTTTCTCCAACCAGCGCGGTGACACCTGGGTTGAAGGCGACCTCCAAGCCATGGTTGGCCTGGCCAAACTGGCGGAAATTTTCTAGTTTCAAAACAGATAGGTACACAGCGACGCTCCCTGTTACTCATGACGAGGCAGGGACGCCTATCTTGGCCATTTCTGCCAACCCAGTGCTGATCCCTGATGACTGGTAGATTTATGACATGATCTATCGGGCGAAACCAATCTCTTGGGATGACTGTCTGCTCCTGGCCGTTAGCCGCCCTCCACCAACTTCCGCTTTGGGCCGTTTCCAGCCAAATCCAAGCACTCATAATTCTTAAGATAACAGTATCTGAAGGAATAGCGGCTGTCACCACTCATGTGCATAGGCTTGAAAAATCCATTGAAAAAGGCGGCTGAAAATCTTCATCGCGTGGGCCTCTCTCAAGGTGAGTTTGCCAAGCTGCTGAGCGTAAGTTTTTGCACGCTTCACGGTTGGGAACACGGCCGTCGCGTGCCCACCGGCACTGCACGGACACTGCTGCGAGTCGCTGAAAAACACCCTGAAGCACTGACTGATCTCTCTTAATGAGATAAGGAAATCGAGGTATGTACCACGCCCAGGCAGAGGTAATTCAGAATTCCCAGACACATTCTGAACACAGTGAAAGACCGGAGCATTCTATGGAAGGGCTATTAGGCAGCAATCGTATGGCCTAAAAACTAAAAAAGCCCCTGACGAATCAGGGGCTGTTCAAGATAAGGTGGCGGAGGGACAGTCCGTTACTTTAACCTCCCCCAGCATCTCTCAAAGTCCATGACTATCAATAAAATCATAAGGTTGAATTGCCATTATGTCCACCGGAGTCTATGGTAATCCATAACATATGGGGGACTAACTGGGGGACTGCTCCCATTTTTTTGGAGAGGTAAACCATGGCAATACACAAACTTAGCCCACGTAAAGTAGCTTCTGCAGGGCCTGGAAAGCATGAAGATGGTGGTGGTTTACGTTTAGTGGTTTCCGAAGGTGGAGCTAAGAAATGGGTACTAAGGTTTACCTTCAATAGAAAACGTAGAGAAATGGGGCTTGGTAGTTTTCCAGATACTGGACTGGCCGAGGCCCGTCGCAAAGCAGAGAACTTCAGAAAGCTGGCCAAAGACGGTGTTGACCCTATCAACGCCCGAGACCTTGAAAAGCAGCAGCATTCTACACCTACGTTTACAAGTTGTGCTGCGCGTTACATCAAGTCTCATCGGCACAGTTGGCGTAATGCAAAACATGCTAGGCAATGGGTTAGTACATTAAAGACATATGCAAGACCCGTTATTGGTGAAATGCCAGTTGATGAAATCGATACTCATCACCTACTAAGAATACTTGAGCCAATCTGGAAGACCAAAACTGAGACCGCTAAGCGCGTGCAAGGTCGAATTGAGAATGTGCTAGATTTTGCGTCAGCACACAAGTATCGAGATGAAGCCAATCCTGCAAGATGGCGTGGCCACTTGGATAAGTTGCTCCCCAAACCTTCGCGGGTTAAAGAGGTTTCTCATCTTCCAGCTATGCCCTACGAAGAAGTAGGCTTATTTATTGCCGAGCTGCATGGGCACACCAGTATTTCATCTAAAGCTTTGCAATTTCTCATCCTGACCGCAACGAGAACATCCGAAGTTCTTAATGCAGAATGGCAAGAGATTGATCTAGGTAAGAAGACATGGACGGTTCCTGCTGAAAGGATGAAAGCACGAAGGGAGCACAGGGTGCCTTTATCCACCCAAGCAGTAGAGCTACTCTCTAGTCTTCCCCGAATCCAGGGTAATCTATTTATCTTTCCAGGCGCTCGACATGGACGCCCTCTGTCAAATATGGCAATGCTTCAGCTTATGCGAGGTATGGAATATGGTGTTGGTGGCACACGGGGTAACTTCGTCCCCCATGGTTTTCGCTCTAGCTTCAGAGACTGGTCGGGTGAAGTCTCCAGTTACCCTAGGGACGTAGCAGAAATGGCGCTTGCTCACACTATCGAAAACAAAGTCGAAGCCGCCTATCGGCGTGGTGATCTCTTTGAAAAACGTCGGGAAATGATGCAGGACTGGGCAAATTATGTAAAACCATAAAGAATCATCTGAAAATGACATTATCAGATGATTTATGTAATGGCACATAAAAGCATTTAACTGTCACTGCACAACAACATTTTTGGTATAAAACGCAATAAAACAAATACTTACTTAATAAAAGTCAAACTAAACCGCGCAAAATATGAGACACCTGAAGCGTTGCCTGCTGCTGTGTAGCGCCACTTTTTAGTAACATCCGTAGCCCTGATATTGAAAGCGTTAAGAAATATGCTGAGCTTTGAGGGTCGCGCTGAGCGGGAATGGAGCCTTCGACTTGCGCTTGCTCAATAACCGTTACAAAAAATGAAGTTATAGCCTGAACGCTTTGTGCAGCGGCCTCGGCTTCAGATGAGCCTTGGCTGCCAAGCTCAGTGGCAGAGTTAAAAATCAAGCAGCCCAAGGCGGCTTGCTCGCTTTCTGCCTGCTCGGCAGTGCGCATCAGAAGGCGCTCTATAAAACACCAAGCACTCTCTTCTTGTGCCAGTGAGGAAGTCAATTGAGCTAGCAGCTGTTCACGATAGCGTGCAAGCGCCTTCGTAAAAAGCGTCTCTTTATTACCATAGAGATGGTAAAGACTACTGCGCGAAATGTTCATGGCCTCTAAGAGATCACGCAGTGATGTATGGTGATATCCAGAACGCCAAAACGAATGCATGGCAGCGCTTAACGCCGCCTCCGGTTGATGCTGCATCGGCCTTCCAACGCTCATGTGTCTACCTCACTGCCTGTCTAACTGATTAGCTGCCTAATGTACCATATTGACGGTGCTACTGACTGTACGCGCTTTTTTATTCACCCATAAAAAAAGCCCGCATTGATCCTGCGGGCATAGGAAAAAAAGGCTTAATTAAGCAGTTCACGCACCTGTTTAATGCCTTCACGGGCGAGCTGCACCGGGCGGGAGTCGCTGATGGTCCAGGCTGCCATGGAGCCATCGTACATGGCGATATTCTCAAACCCAGCGACTTCGCTGAGCACAAACCAGTCGGTCGCTGCCCAATGGCCGGTATTGCAAAAAGCAATGGTGCGCTCACGGCTGTCCAGGTCAGCGTCATTAATGCGTGACTGCAGACCATCGACATCCAGGTAGTAAGCACCGTTTTGAACATTTAAGTGGCTTTGGTGCGGTAGGCTTCGTGCGCCTGGTATCGTTCCTGCCACTCGCGCAGCGGGTGATTTATTCTCACCAGAAAAATAGTCAGAGGGTCGTGCGTCTACCAACTGCGCCTGCTCTTCTCGCGCCGCCTCTACCTCTTCCGTACTTGCCACTAACTGCTCACGTAAAGACGCTTCGAAGTTTGTCGAATCAAAGGCATAAGGATCGCCCGTGGCAACGTCATAGCCCTGCTGCTGCCAGCCTGCAAAGCCACCGTTCAAAATCGAAACGTCATCGTGACCTAATACTTTCAAGGTCCAATAGATCCTTGCCGCGCTGCCAAAGTCCGTCGGCCCTGTCCCTGCTGGCACGATCACCACGTCGCTGTCGTTGCTGATCCCCAGGCTACCGATCAGTGCTTCCAAATCGTCGACCTCGGGCATCAACCCCGCCACGCTGTCACGGTTTTCGCGCCAACCATCATCGGTATAACTGGTATAGCGGCTACCAGGAATGCGCGCTTCTCGAAAGCTATCTTCATCTCCGCCGTTATCGATGGAGGAGCGAACGTCCAAAATCACCAGTGACGACTGCTCTTTGTGGGTATCCAACCACTGTGCATCCACCAGGGGCGGCATTTCCAACGCTTGAGCTTGGGTAATCACACTGAAGACACCAACGACACTGATAACGATGCGTTTCATGGAAACAACTCCTCTAACGGGAAGGAACGATTGGTACAATACCCTTATCATGCGCTATAAAAAGAGAAGTTGACAATAGCGTTTGACTATATGGCACTCTCCAAGAGCACAGGAAAATAATCTACGTGACGATGTAAGTATTTTGAAAATGGCCTCACTGAACATGAGAACAATGCATCAGGAGCACTGTTATGCCCCCTTTCACACCACGCTCATCTGCGTCACCGCCCACCTTCTGGCTAAGCGGTAAGCGCCATGCCGAGCAGGATCTTTTTTTTCGCCAGACGCTGCAAGCCAAGGGGTGGAAAGAGGGAAATGAACAGGACTGGCAGGCGGCCTGGGTCACCGGAATGCCGCCCAGGGCAGCGTTCAAGACGACGTCTGCCAGCCGTGTGATGAACCATATTCCCGGCAACGCCGCGCTCACGGTCAAAAGCCGCCTGCATGCGGGGTTGAGCGCGCTGCGCGAATGTACCCGGCGCCACTACGGTGAGGCGCATCCCAACACTAAGCGGCTGAATTTCTTCCCGCGCGCCTATGAAATGCCCCACGACTACCCGGCGCTTGTCGAAGACGCCGCCGCGCATCCAGAAAAGCGCTGGATTTTAAAGCCGACCAATGCGTCCAAGGGCCAAGGGGTTCAGGTGTTGCGCGACCCGACCACCGCGCCGTTGGCGCCCAACTGGCTGGTGCAGGAGTACGTTGCCAACCCACACACCATCCGCGGCCACAAATACGTGCTACGCCTTTATATGCTGATTGTCAGCATTGACCCGCTACGCGTGTATCTCTACGACCAGGGCTTTGCCAAGCTGGCCTCGGCGCCGTGGAGCCCGGACGACATCGACAACCCCTTTAGCCAGTTGACCAACCCCGACATCAACGCGCTCAACCTTGACGCCGAGATTCCGGTGGAGTTTATCGATCTTGACCGCTATCGCCACTGGCTTCGCGAGCAGGGCCACGACGACCAGGCGCTATTTAGCCAGCTTCACGATCTAGCCACGCTGACTGCGCTTTCCGGCGTCGAGGCGATGCGCGCCCGCTCCCAGGAAGACGGCGCCGATCCACGCGGCTGCTACGAGTTAATCGGCCTGGACTGCCTGGTCGACGACCAGCTCAAGCCCTGGATTCTGGAGTGCAACCTGAGCCCCTCGCTGGGCACCTGCGCCAAGCCCGAGCACGGCGGCGTGGTCGAAGAGGCCGTCAAAACCGGCCTTGTGCAGGACATGATTGCCCTGACCGGGCTTGCTCAACTGCCCCGCGACGAGGCGACCTTCGATGCCGCTGCACTGGCGGCCGAGCGTGAACGGGCCGGTGGGTTTGTACCGCTCTACCCGACCCTGGATGCCAATCGCTACCTGCCCTTTGTCGGGCTACCCAGCCTTGCCGATTACCGTTTGGCGGCTGAGCTCGCCCCGCTGAGCCTGTCTTTCCACGGCCAGGACGTCAGCGAGCTGATCGACGGTGAGCAATTGGCGCTTTACCACCACACAAGCGGGCGCTATTTCCAGCTTAACGACACCGCGGCGCTGATCTGGCTACTGGTCAGCGAAGGCGAGTCGATCGAGACCGTTATTGATCACCTGCAGGCGGCAAGCGGCGGGCAGGTCGACGCCGACACTCTTGCCAGCGATATGTGGGCCACACTTTCGCTATGGTGGCAGCATGGGCTGCTGGCGCCTGAGGATCGCGACACCTCAGCGCCCAACACGGCGTGCGCCGCTCGCGAGCACCCTGCTACCTCGCGCATTACGCTGTTCTTTGATCAGCGTCATTATTCGATCAGTGCTCCCCAGGGCCCAGTGGCAGAGCGCATTGCCAACGCCCTCGCGCCTCTGCTGGAGGCCGATAAAAAAGCCCCCGATGCGTCGCTGCACATACTGGAAAGCGCCAACGGCTATTGCCTGACCAACGACAGCCGGGTTATTCGCTCGCGTCTGCACCTCGACGACATCGTCCCCGCCATTATCCAGCACTGCTTGTCCCACACCGCTATTGATGGGCATCTGATACTCGATGTCGTGCTGCTGAGTCGACAGGAGGGGCATATCGTCTGCGTTACGCCCAACCAAGATTCTACCCAAGCGATGGAGACACTGAAGGCAGTGGCGGCTCATAACGGCCTTGCCCTGACATGCGGGGCACGCCTCTCTCTGGCCGCACCGGACACTTTGGAACCGCTTAATGTCCCGATTGAGGATGTCGGGTTCTTGTTTCAGGAACGCGGCCCTTGCGTTGGGCTTTTATGGCTTGATGCAGCCCCGTGCGTAAGCTCGGAGGCACCGTCGTCGCTTGAATGGCTCGGCGCCCTGCTGCCCATTGCCTTGGAAACAGCAGAACACCTACAAGGATTAAGCCCTGACGCCTTAACTGCGCTTCAGCAAATGATCCAGGGGGCGCGCTGCGCCCGGCTGGACACTAAGCAGGTCGAAACCGTTACCCAGTGGCTTAAACAGACACCGGTTTTATCCTCTTCCCGCGCCGCGGTATAGCGGCAGGAAGGCGCGCCATTTGGCGCATTTGCTTGTGACACTATAAGGAGAAACACCATGTCTCAACACGAAGCTAAACGTCGTTTACTGAGCCGTCTAAGCCGCCAGTTCGGCTATACCGCACCTGCCCTCGCCCTGGTGGCAAGCGGTCTTGCTTTCCAAGCCCAAGCAGACGAGCCCACCACAGGATTCACCCCGATGCAGGAAGCGCCCATGATGCTGGCCGAAGGCGGTGCCGAAGGTGAGGAAGAAGAAATGGAAGGCGAAGGTGAAGGTGAAGGCGGTGCCGAAGCCGGTTAACGATTTACAGCACGCTTAATCCGCTGTGTTGTGTTGTGCTGAGCTGGTGATGTCGCCAGCTCAGCGTATCAGGAGCTTCGTTATGCCAGTTACCTCATTGCAAGCCGCCGAGTCATGCGCCACGAGTAAGGAGCTGGTGGATGAAAACATCTATCCACTTAATCAGCTCAACGCTTTACTCTTACTACTGCCTTGTACGTTGTATCAACAGCTGTTTGATACCCAGTCAGTGGGTAAACATGTACGCCATGTACTAGAGCATTATCAAACGCTACTGGCAGGCCTCAAAGATGGCGTCCAAATATGTAATATCAATTATGAACAGCGTGCTCGCCAGGCAGCGCTGGAAGAAGATCCCGGCGTTGCGACACAAGCCGTTGACAAGCTTCGGGCTGAACTACAAGCGCTGGCCCACCAGCCCGCCGATATAACCATAATGGTTAACTACTCAGTCGACCCATCGGGCAATAACCTCACATTGCCTTCCAGCCTAGGTCGTGAGCTGGCGTTTCTAATGAGCCATACCGTACATCATATGGCGCTTATCCGGCTGTTGTGCGAATCAATGAACATGTCCGTATCAAGCGATTTTGGTGTACATCCCTCCACGCTGCGCTTTTGGCAACAAAACATGCGTTAAGTCGTTTTTTTATCGAGGAGAGCTAGCAATGAACCCATTTATCAAACAATCCCGCTATTTCCTTACAGTGTTGATGGTGGCAGGAGGCAGTGGATCGTTTATCACCCAAGCATCCGCGAATGAGCCGATTGATTGGCCAGAAGAGGGTTGGACAATCATTGCTTCAGAGAAAAACTACGCGACGCTGCTCGATGATCTACACCAGGCTGTTTCAGACGCTGGGATGGTTGTTGTCACAGAAGCAGGTCCAACCGAGGCCGCTGCACAGCGCGGCGAAATCATTCCAGGCAATCGAGTCGTCGGGGTATTTCGTAACGATTTTGCGGTAGATATCATCCGTGAAAGCGTACCGGCAATGATTGAAGCGCCACTGCGGTTCTACGTTACTGAAGATTCATCCGACAGCGCGACACTGTCATGGAAAATACCTAGCTACGTTTTTGCTCCTTATATCAACCAGAGCACGCCTAAATTAGACGATACCGCTCAGGCTTTAGATGCCTTATTTCAACAAATAGGCGATAGCGCTGTGTCACCTTGATGTAGCAGCGCGTATACCCCTTAACAGTCGGTGTGGCTCGCTTGGTTGGTGTGGTCTCCCTCGATTTTAGTCAGCATGAAATAATTTGACGTTTGCGTTTCAACTTGTCCAGACGTCCTAACGTTAAGTCAATAACACCAATCGAATGGTTATATTTGGAGACGATGAGATGGCTACAAGAGAAGTAGACGTTGCGATTATAGGTGCCGGTACAGCGGGTCTCGCCGCCTATAACGCCGCGCGCAAGCACACCGACAATCTGGTTCTAATCGAAGGCAGCCACTACGGGACAACGTGCGCCCGGGTAGGCTGCATGCCCAGCAAGTTGCTGATCGCAGCGGCGGAAAGTGCCCATGATGCAGCTAACACAGGACTGTTTGGGATTCAGGTCGAGAATATCGTGGTTAATGGCGAGAAAGTCCTTGAACGCGTGCGCAAGGAAAGGAATAAATTTGTCGAATCGGTACTGGCATCCGTTGACGCTATCCACTCCGCCCACAAGCTGGTAGGTCGTGCCCGCTTCATCTCGCCGGGCAGGTTGATGGTCGGTGAAGGAATTGAAATCAAGGCGGATCGCATCGTGATTGCCACCGGGTCTAGTCCTACTATTCCTGATATGTTTCAGGGGTTGGGCAAACGGCTGCTGGTCAATGACAGCCTGTTCGAATTGCCTAACCTGCCCGAATCGGTGGCAGTGTTTGGAACCGGCGTAGTCGGCTTGGAATTGGGACAGGCGCTGAGTCGCCTGGGTGTTCGCGTGCGCATGTTTGGTCGAAGTGGTTCTCTGGGCGGCATAACTGACAAGGAAATACGCAATTATGCCGAACAATGTTTTAACGAGGAGTTCTATCTGGACACTCGCTCAAAGGTAACCGATGTTTCCTCGGTTGAAGATGGTGTTTCCATTAGCTTTGTTCATCGCGACAAGGGCGCGCTGACGGAGCTATTTGACTATGTTCTGGTGGCGACAGGTCGTTCGCCTAATCTTAAGGAACTAGCGCTTCACAACAGCGGGCTAATTCTGGATGACAACGGGATCCCGCTATACGAGCCATCGACACTCCAGTGCGACAACAGCCCGGTTTTCCTGGTAGGTGACGCCAATCAACAGTCACCCGTTCTTCACGAAGCGGCTCATGAAGGCCGAATCGCCGGGGACAATGCGGGCCGTTACCCAGACGTGATCTCCGCTGAAAGGAAGGCGCCCATTTCCGTGGTGTTCTGCAACCCACAGATAACCAACGTGGGCCTCGACGTTGGTCGCATGTCGGCAGCCGAACGCGAAAACTATGTTGCGGGCAAAAGCTCGTTTGAAGACCAGGGACGTAGCAAAGTATTAGGAAAAAACCGGGGAATCTTAAAAGTCTATGCAGAGCGCAATAGCGGTGTGTTCGTGGGCGCCGAGATGTATGGCCCCGCCGCTGAACATATTGGCCACCTCTTGGCCTGGGCCGCTCAGCAACGCATGACAGTCTCCACTATGCTGGCGATGCCGTTCTACCACCCGGTGATTGAGGAAGGGGTGCGTACTGCGCTAAGAGACTTGTACGGAAAAATGATAAAGGCCGACACCGACGTCGATCCCTGCTTGGAATGCGGGCCTGGTACTTAATCTTTCGACGAGTAGCAACGTATCGACTATAGCTACTGTACGTGAACCGGAATCTTCCACGTATTGAGGTGTCCACTCAATGCCCCTTTTACAAACAATCTGTTAGGGGCCACACGTTAAAAGGAGTTACATGATGTCAGCACACGCTAAAATCGACGCAACCTTTCCGGCTATTGCTTTAAAGACCGTTACTGGTGAGACGGTGACGCTAGGACAGCCACCGCAAGGCCAATGGCAGATGCTGGTTATGTACCGGGGTCTTCACTGCCCCATCTGCAAAAAATACCTCGGCCAGATCAATGATATGAAAGCCGACTTCGATAATAGGAATGTGCAAATCGTTGCGGTCTCAACCGACCCTGAGGAAAAAGCCAAAAAATTCGCCGATGAATTGGGCTTAAATTTCGAAGTCGCTTATGGCCTTGGTATCGATCAGGCGCGGGATTTAGGACTGTATATCTCTACCCCCTTGGATAGTGCGGAGACCGATCAACCTTTTGCTGAACCGGGACTATTTTTCATTCGCCCTGATGGCGGACTGCATTTCGGGGAAATCTCTAGCGCTCCTTTCTGTCGTCCCAATCTGGAAATGATCAAAACGGGGATAGCTACTATCCAGGACAAGAATTACCCACCTCGTGGTATCGGCTGATTAGCGATAAGCCTGTTGTGGTAGTTAAAACGATGCTGCAAGAAAGTTGGTTTCTTCTCCTGTGGACATAAATCTGGTTCCGACCAATTGGCCGGAACCCAAAATCTCATGTTACGCCCACAGATCGGCGAGATACATACCTGCCTGTCGGACTTTGAACAGTAAATGAAAAGCGACTACTACTAATAGGTCGGCGCGCTCGCTGATAAGATCGCTTGTTCTGATCCGGCATTGCTGAGCTCAACCGCGTTCTGTTTCCTCTCCCTTAAGATCACGCGCAACGTTGTGAGTGGCATTTCAGCCGTTACTATGGGCCGAGTTTCACCGGCTGCATGCTCACCCCAACCGATGAATTGCTAGATCCACCGCATCGACCAAGCTAGTAACCTGCCCATCAGGGTTACCCATTAAGGGATGATAGAACGACTCTTGACGTTGAATCCAAATGCCATGAAACCCGGCTTGAATCGCGCCGTGGACATCCCAAGCATGGGCAGCTACCAGCAGAGCATTCTCCGGGGCGCACGAGTGTTTAAATGCAGCCAGTCGGTAAAGTTCTGTTTGCGGTTTCCAGATGCTGAAATCCTCCACCGATACAATATCGTCAACCAGATGTTCTATGCCGTTGTCATGTACCAACTTCTCTGTATTGGCGCGGGAGCCATTAGTCAGCAGGACGACCTGGCACTCTGAGTTCTTCACCCTTTCTAGCGCGGGTTTGACATCTTTGTGGGCAGGGAGCTGGGAGAAAGTTCCCAAGATTTCCTTCAACGTGATTTCATCGGCCTCGCGACCAAGGCTATGCAGCAGAACCGTTAGTGTCCCTTTGGCTATGTCTGGAAAGGGGTGGAAGACCCCGCTGGCCGAGAGAGCAAAAGCATCTCTCAATAACTGTGCGAAAAATAGTCGATCCGTACCTGCGGGCAGGTTTAACTCTGTCAGTTTATCCTCTAGCGGAGCTAGAGAAAAAACAGTTTCAACGACATCAAAGAAAATGATACGTGGCTGTGCTTTTAGCGTTTGTTGGGGCATTTGGGCGCACCTATATCCTTCGTGACAGTGAAGCCCATGTTACGCCAACGTGTCGGCGAGACTAGGGAAATCGATATAATCGCGCTCTTCACATCCGTAGAAGCTACCGTCGTTCCATTCTTGAAGTAGAACGACGAGGTGAAAGCATCCAGTAAATCAGGGTTGGCAATGAGATAGAAGCTGAAGGTCAGCCAGTCAATCTTGCCGTAACCCCGTCGATTCTTACCCTCTCGCAATGCCTTAAGAGCTGACAGCATATCGAAAGCTGGTTGGTTTCTGTGCCATTTACATAAATTATTGAAATGACAAAAGGGATTTGAAGATAGCAATCACGTGTAATGCGCATGCTCCAGAGAGTGGATAAACCAGCACTCTGGAGCAGCTATTGGGCCGGGCAATGACGTTAGCCGCCCAGGGTTTTCTCACCCCTGTAGTTTGGCGACCGTTTCATCTGTACTCCAAAGCGCGTTAGCAATAAACCTAAAATTAGTTAAGGCCGCTAAATAGCCATCGCCCTCTGGTAGTTTTGCTGCGGCAGTAGCGTCGCGTACCACAACCACTTCAAACCCCTGCTCTAATAGTTCTCGCAAGTGAGATTCGACGCATAAATTTGCGGACATGCCAGCCAAGATAACTTGATCAATGCGACGTTTACGCAGTTGAAGTGCCAAATCGTTGTGTTCAGGGCCGTAAATTTTATGCGGAGACGTAATAATTGTCTCACCATCTTCAATATATGCTTTATATTGCGGCATAAAATCAGCACCGGTATTACGTGGTAAAGCGGCGAGCGGATTTTCACGATCAAACATGCCGATGCCATGCATCATTTTTTCTAACGGGCCGCCAAACGTCCACTGGTGGTCGTGCGGGTAATAATAGTGCGGTGACACCGCTACCGTTATCCCTCGCTGTTTAGCGGCTTCAAATAAGCGGCGAATGTTTTCTACCGTATTGTGTTCCTGTACGCTTTCCCCAACTACCTGCCAAGTAACGCCATCTGGGCTTAGAAAATCGACTTGGGGATCGGTAACGACTAGCGCTGCACGACTAAGATCCAGTTGGAAGCCTGTGTCGGGTAAGGCACCTTCTGTTGGCGGAGCATAAGGGTCTGTAGTTGCGCCTTGCGCCATAGCAGAGCTGGAAAAGCCACCAATTGTTGCCGCTGTAATACCAGCAAGGCCGCCCGCTAATACACGTCGGCGCCCCTCATCTACGTTATGTAGAGTGGCTGGCGACTTATTGTCACTATGATGGTTGCACATAAGGTAAATCCTCTTGGAGTGTCTGACCCTGATTAGCCTAGACGCAACCACAACGATAAAAGTCCTAGAAAGGTGCCATATCGTTCGGATAATGGGTGACAGGTATGCTTGAAAATACGCTTAAAGATATGTTGATCAATGTCACCTCGTTTGCCGTATGCGACATTCGACGTGGCTGGCCGCTACAGACTCCCCCACTAGGAACGGTATCGCTTCATTATATATTGCGTGGAAACGGCAGTATGGTGGGCCAAAATCATCAACGAACGATTTTAAACGCCGGTAGCTTAGTCATATGCCCGCCCCACTATGCCCTCACCATCGACGAGGTTACGGGGGAGCCGTTTGGCGTTAATCAATGTATACCCGTTGGGCAGTCACCCCCTTGGATGCGTACCCATACCGATACCACATTGCCAGGCGTCCTCATTTTGTGTGGCTTGCTGGAAGTCGATTCACTGACCGGCGGTTCTCCGTTTGATCGTTTGCACGCTCCGGTACGCCTTGAAAACTCTAATGCTCATATCCAGCATCTTTTTCACCAATTATTTCATGAATTAGAATCTCCAAAGCTTGGCACCACCGCCATGCTGGAAGCATTGATGAAACAATGTTTTATTTGGCTGCTGCGTGAAATTCAAGCAAATGCACCTCAACATCCATGGCTATTAACCTTGGAAGCGCCGGAACTACATAATGCTATTGAGGCAATGACACAATATAGGGGTCAACGATTGAATATTGATCAACTCGCTGAGCGTTGCCATATGAGTCGCACTGTCTTTATTGAGCGTTTTAAACGTGCTTTTGGGATGCCGCCACAGCGATTTTCAATCGAACTACGTCTTCGTTACGCTGCACGTCTTTTAAACACCACCTCATTACCAACACAACGCATTGCCGAGCGCTGCGGCTATCTGAGCCGTAGTCAATTCAGCGCTGCTTTTAAAACAAAATTTGGCGATGATCCAGAAACCTATCGCAAAAAGCTTCGTCCTCCTGAGCGTCACAATCAATCGATCTAAAGCTGCTCGTTTGAGTGGACATGCACTTAAGCGCCTTCCTCATATGAATATGAGAATTAGGGTTTATTGTGGATCTAAGAGAAAATTAAGCCTCTTTCCACTTGAACTCACGACACGCAAAGGCACGCATCGCAGATGTTTTTTGATGGAAACTAGCGTGCATCTTCTGCCGTGCTAACTCCTTCGTGTAAGGACTCAATGAGCGGGCAGCTGATATTGCCTTGTTGGGCGTGGCATCGGTCGACCATTTTCCCAAGCGCATTCTCGATTTTCTCCAGCCTTTCAATTTTTTCACGCACGTCCCGCAATTTGTGCTCAGCCAGAGTACTGGCTTCCTGGCAGTGGGTGCCGTCCTCAAGCCGAAGCAGGTCGCTGATCTCGTCGAGACTGAAACCCAGCTGCTGCGCAGTTTTCACGAACGTCAATCGGTCGATGTCGGCATCACCATAGCGTCGAATACCACCCGGAGGACGTTGGGGTTCCGGTAATAATCCTCGCCGCTGGTAATAGCGGATCGTCTCGACATGAACCTTGGCCGCCTTCGCCAGGCCACCGATGGTGATTGCATTCGCTTTATCCGACATACGCCTTGACTCCGTAGCTGACTACGGACGTAACCTTATCTCAACGATCAAAGTCACGAAAGGTGTAAGCGTTATGTCGAATTCCAAATCGGGGCGTGGCCCCCTGGCGGCCGGAGGGATCGCGGCGCTTCTCGCCTCCGCCTGCTGTCTTGGACCCCTGGTACTGATCACGCTGGGGGTTTCCGGTGCCTGGATCGGTAACCTGAAGGATCTCGAACCCTATCGCCCGATTTTCATCGGTGTGGCATTGGTGGCCATGTTCTTCGCCTGGCGTCGAATCTTTCGGCCAGTGGATCAGTGCCAGCCGGGAGAAATGTGTGCCGTACCCCAGGTGCGAACGACCTACAAGGTAATCTTCTGGGGGGTATCGGTACTGGTACTGGTACTGGTACTGGTACTGGTACTGGTCGCTCTAGTGTTCCCTTATGTTTTGCCACTGTTCTACTGAAAGGAGATTTTCCAATGAAAATGCGCTTTGTCCTGACGTTGCTCATCACCCTGCTCAGCCTGCCCGTCCTGGCCGCTATTCAAACCGTGACACTCGCGGTACCGAGCATGAATTGCGCTGCTTGCCCGATCACCGTCAAGTTGGCTTTAAATAAGGTAGACGGTGTTTCACAAGTCGACGTGAGCTATCCGGATCGAGAAGCCGTGGTCACCTTCGACGATAACCTAACTTCCGTCGAAACCTTAAACCAGGCCACGGGCGATGCCGGCTATCCATCCACACTGAAGCCCTCGGAAGCTGAACGGGAATAACCATGAAGAACCCAAAGACCCTGCTGCGTGCGAGCGTGATTGGCACCGTCCTGGTGGCGTTGTGCTGCTTCACCCCAATCCTGGTGATCCTGCTGGGCACTGTAGGCCTGGCAGCTCTGACGGGGTATCTCGATTACGTGTTGCTCCCCGCGCTGGCCTTATTCATCGGTCTGACCGTCTATGCGGTATGGCGCAAAAAGCAATACGACGCCTACTGTGAAAAAGCCTCGACAGATTCAAGGAGTTCCCCAAATGAGTAACGACAACAACCTACATATCGCAGTGATCGGCAGCGGCGGCGCGGCCATGGCGGCTGCCCTGAAGGCGGTCGAGCGCGGCGCCCGTATCACCCTGATCGAGCGCGGCACCATCGGCGGCACCTGCGTCAATATCGGCTGTGTGCCCTCAAAGATCATGATTCGCGCTGCCCATATCGCACACCTGCGCAAGGAAAGCCCCTCTGACGAGGGGGTAAGCGCGCAGGCACCGAAGGTAGACCGGGCGAAGCTACTTCAGCAACAGCAGGCGCGTGTCGAGGAACTACGTGATTCCAAATACGAAAGCATACTGCGCGACCAATCAGCCATCACGGTGCTGAACGGTGAGGCCCACTTTGTCGATGCCAATAATCTGGTGGTCAAGTTGAACGAGGGCGGCGAACAGACGGTTAGCTTCGATCGCGCCTTTATCGGCACCGGCGCTCGCCCCGCCAAGCCACCGGTGCCAGGGCTCGCTGAGACGCCCTATCTCACCTCCACCAGTGCGCTGGCACTAGATACCATTCCCGAGCGGCTGATTGTGATCGGTGCTGGTTTCGTTGCACTAGAGTTAGCCCAGGCCTTCGCTAGGCTGGGCAGCGAGGTCACTGTATTGGCCCGCAGCCGATTGTTGTCCAGTGAAGACCCCGCCATTGGTGACGCCATAGAGGCAGCGTTCAGGCGCGAGGGCATCGAGGTACTCCGGCAGACCCAGGCCAGCCGCGTGGACTATGCCGACAATGAATTTATCATGGACACCAATGCTGGCACCTTGCGAGCAGATCAACTGCTGGTAGCAACCGGCCGGACGCCCAATACCGAAGCCCTGAACCTGGAGGGCATCGGCGTGGAAACCTCCAATGGCGCGATTCAGGTGGATGAGCAGCTGCAAACCACGGTCCCCGGTGTCTATGCCGCCGGTGACTGCACCGATCAGCCGCAGTTTGTCTATGTCGCCGCTGCCGGGGGCAGTCGGGCCGCCGTTAATATGACGGGAGGCAAAGCCACCCTGGACCTCAGCGCCATGCCGGGGGTGATGTTTACTGATCCTCAGGTTGCCACGGTGGGTCTGACGGAAGCCGAGGCTCTAAAGCAAGGCTTCAACGTGGATACCCGTGTGCTGGAACTTGAGAACGTGCCCCGTGCGTTGGTCAACTTCGACACCCATGGATTTATCAAGATGGTCGCCGAGCGCGATTCCGGGCGCCTGCTGGGTGTGCAGGCTGTCACGGCAGAAGCCGGCGAGCTGATCCAGACGGCGGTGATGGCGCTAAGGGCTCGTATGACAGTAGAGGACATCGGTAATGAACTGTTCCCCTACCTGACCATGGTGGAAGGCCTCAAGCTGTGTGCCCAAACCTTCACCAAGGATGTGAAGCAGTTGTCTTGCTGTGCGGGATGAACAAAGCATCGGCTGTACATATCGCAAGAGCGAAGGTAACTTATTTATTCAATAGATGCCGCTGATGATAACGCTTTAAACCGATTGGGAGCAGCTGACCATTTTCCGAAAGAGGTTGTGAGCCAGTTACACCACGCCATTTTGGACTCCCGATGCTCGAAGCGCAGGGGCTGATTCGGGCAGGGATGGCATGACTGGGCTAGCGACGCGCTTGAGCTCCAGGGCAAGGTGGTGGTTGTTGGCTGAGCGCTTGATCGCTTTTTGTGTGTCCTCCAGCACCTGTTCAAGGTCACGTATCACGCCTCGGGTCGCCTCCACTTGACGAACCGCATGTCCGGCTGCTTCATCGGCGGCGCCGGTGGCATGGTCAATCGCCGTCGCCACCGTCGCTACGCCGCGCTGTCCGGCCTGGCTTTCGGCTTCGAGCGCTTCGATTTGCGACTGCAGCGTCTGCATCTTTTGCTTAACGTCGATCGTGGTACCGGAAAGCGCATCCAGCCGATGATGAATATCATTGGCCGCTTTGGCCGCGCTGTCTGAGAGCTTATTGACCTCCATTGCCACAACGGCAAAACCACGCCCGGCTTCTCCCGCCCTGGCGGCTTCTACCCGCGCATTGACTGCCAGCAAGTTCGTTTGGGTGGCTATGTGCTGAATGCTAGCCGCCATGCCTTGAATATCGTCAAACTGCTGGCTAAATGTGGCCACCGCTTCAGCCGTTTGCTGAGTGAGCACACGGCCTGCCGACATGCCATCGGCAACATGCTGAATGCGTGCATTCACATCGGCGGCGTCATGATTAGCCTGGCGTAGTGTTTTACAGCTCTGTTCGGCTGTCACTTGCAGATGCTCGGCCTCTTTTCCCGTCTGGCGGCTGTGAGAAAGTACCTGCTCAATGAATGCATGGCGCTTTTGAGAGGCCTGATTCACCGCATAGGCGTTATGGCCAATTATGTCAGCAAGTTCGGCAATGTTATCAAAACGTTCAACGTACCTTTGGCTGGTACGGCCGAATTGCTGTTTGGCGCCAGAGGCACCCAGCCATGACACGCAGAACGGCACTAACATGGTTAACGCTAATTGCCAGAAACTGAAACCGCTAAATTCCAACAGCGCCTCAGATTGATTGATCACGGTCAGCAGTGGCCCAATGATCAGCGCCGTTTTCAAGGCCCGTGGCCATAGTGGTGGATGGCTATCGCTTTGGGTTTCGCGATGCTCAGAACGATGTGCGTCTGCTGTTGACATAATTTCCCCTTGCTTTGCCTTTAAGCGTTAAACCTAAATTGGAATGATCGTTCCAAATAGTCTACGACGGTTACCATTTTTTGTATTTATTTTTAACTTCAACGCATGTGACCGGCATCAACGGCACGGAAATGACAGCGTCACAACGGCTAGACAAGGCATCAATACAAAAAATCGTGACTGCACTGTAAGGCAATCGTTTCAGCTACCACAAAAGCTCGTCATCAACTCAGAGAGTTTCTATGCACACCCACGCTGGATGTGCGTGTTGCTCAGCAGCGACTGGGGAAGCTTTACCTCGGGAGGTGCCGCCCTCCCTGATGACGAGTGGTTAGCGCATATTGCCAGTGGACTGGACGCTCATAAACGCGCATCGCTAACAACGCAACCAACAATCAAGGATCATTCGAATGAAGGCACTAACGCTGCTGTTACTGCGCATCTCACTATCGGGTCTGATGCTATTCTGGGGCGCCAACAAGCTCCTCAACACAGAAGGTAGCGCGGCAATCAGCGAGAAATACTATCTTTCGTTTATGTCCGCAGAGGCGCTTCTGTACCTTTTCGGCGTGGTACAGATCGTGATCGGTTTATTGGTTCTGGTGGGGCTGATGCGCCGCTGGGTACTTCCCCTACAGGTGGCGATTAACGGGGCCTCTCTTGTTGCCGTTTTCCCCTCAATCATTGACCCGCTGGGCTGGTACCTGGAGGGCACCAACGTGCTGTTCTACCCTTCGCTGATTATCTTTGCGGGTAGTCTGCTATTAATCGCGTTTCAGCGGGAAGACTCTTTTTCGATTGACGCTTCTAGAGTTAAGAAACCTAAAGCATGGGAGGCTCGCAAAATGTGTTCACGCGACCCCCACCCAAATTAAGCATTGATGTGGTACACCTTCATGACAAGGCTGCGTCATGAAGGTGTTACGCTTAGTTTTAGCCACTAAGGGGCATCAAACAATTAGCAACAGCTTTAAGCTGAAGGTATCTGCGTTATCATTTGATAAATATCCATGCTCGCTGCTTCCGCTTCACCCTCCTTCGGTGCTTGAGTAAGTGCAGATAACGCGACTATTTGATCATCAGGCTGGTCGAATAGCGCCTTCAAACGGTTATCATCCAGCCCTGCGAGACTCTCCTCAGACGCCGACAACTCCAAACGCAGCCTCGCTTTCAGCTCGTCAGCGCCTACCTTATCGCTATCAACTGTTTTAAAGACCTGCACATAGGCATCGCCCTCTTCACTAACGCCCACTTTAACGGGCTGGTCGATAATGTTGACCTGAGTACCACTGGGCACGTTATCAAATATGGAGGCAATATCTTCTGGATACATACGTATGCAGCCCCGGCTAGCGCGCATGCCAATACCATCGGGCTGATTGGTGCCATGAATTAAGTAGCCAGGAATATCCAATAAAATCGCATGCTCACCTAACGGATTGTCCGGACCGGGAGGCACCACCGCCGGCGCAGGGTCTCCCCGCTCAGCGGCTTCCTGGCGCATAGAGCGTGGCGGATACCATGCTGGTTTTTCTAAACGAATCGTTGTTTTGGTAATACCCAGTGGCGTGTTGAAGCCTTCACGGCCAATCCCAATGGGGTAGGTTTCAACCCGTGGCGTTTCACCCGGCTTGACCTCCGGGTAGTAATATAGCCTCAGCTCAGCGACGTTTATCACAATCCCCTTACGCGCTTCGTTAGGCAAAATATGGCGCCGTGGAATGGTAACGGCCGTTCCCTTACCTGGCACCCACACACTGACCTCAGGGTTAGCAGAAAGAATTTCTTCATAACCCACGTTGTGCACACGAGCGATATCAATAAGCGTATCTTCTTGGCTGGCCATTACCTGGTAATCTTGACCGATCATATTGCCCTTTTCAGGAATAGGGTAATGATTGTTGTCAGGCACCTCCTGCTCATCGCCATAAACCAATAAAGGCCATACCGACGTGCTAACCGCGGCCATACTACAGACAGCGAGAACGCTCTTTTTTAAAAACATGCGGCGCGTACTGGTGGGGTTCATTAAATTCATTATTAGGCTCCTTTAACGCTAGTAACAGGCTGGGAACGTGACCACAGGATCAATGCAACGCCACCAAATAACATGGGCAGTGTCAGCAAATGCCCCATGGTGACCCAATCAAAGGCGATGAACCCAATATGGGCATCTGGCAGTCGCACAAACTCCACCACAAAGCGGAAAACGCCATAACCGAATAGGAAAGCCCCCGATAGCAGGCCTCTTTGGCGTGGACGGCGTGACAGCCAAAAAAGCACCACAAACAGCAACACCCCTTCTAGCAGCATCTCGTATAGCGCAGAGGGATGGCGTGGTTCAGGCCCTACCTGTGGGAAGATCAACGCCCAAGGCACATCGGTGATACGGCCAGGAAGCTCTTGATTAATAAAGTTACCCAACCGACCCGCGCCTAAACCAATAGGGGCTAGAGGAGCAATAAAATCCGCCATATCTATAAAAGCGATACGCTTTTTACGTGCGAAAAAGAGTGTTGCAGCGACAACGCCTAGCAAACCACCGTGGAAGCTCATGCCTCCGTCCCAGACCTGAAAGACCCACAATGGATTGCTTAACCACTGCTCCATGCCATAGAAAATGGCGTAGCCCAACCGACCGCCAACAATGACGCCTACGGCGCTATAAAAAATAAGGTCACTGATATCTTCTTTATTCAAACCCAGGGTATAAGCACGCCAACGCCCCAACAGCCAGGCGGATAAAAAACCCACCACATACATTAATCCGTACCAATGAATCACCAATGGCCCAATCACCACGGCAATAGGTTCAATCGCATGATATTCCATTGTTTTCTCCGTTCATGTCTTACCGGCATACCGTCAGCTCATGAGGTGCACTCATGATTCTGAAGCGGTATGGAAACGCGTCTAGGTGTTCAGAAATGCAATGAAATGCGGGGAGGTTTTTCTAAACGCTCAGGATGTGATTGGGGAAAAGGCACCTTCATCAACCACTGCGGAGAAGGCGTCAAAATAGTCCCTGAGATGGCGTTTGCACTTGCAGGCGCGTAGGGAGAGCAGGAAGCATCCGCATGCTCTGCAGCTTGCTCTAGCAACGAGGGCGAGTAGCAATGGCTATCCGTGTTAACAGGCGCTGAGACAGGCGCATCAACTAGACAGCTCCCTTTTACAGTGCTGCTAAAGCCAGCACCTGAAAGCGTTACCAAAACCACCAGCATCATGATGGTCAATTGCTTGGCAATCACGCTATGCATTTTTCGCCGTGTCAGCAAACATTCAGGATCCTTTTCATTTATCAGTCAGCGGAAGCGTTTTACCACAAAAAGAACAATCAGTCCAAAAAGCAGCTTTCAGCTCAATGCTAAAAGCCGCCCTGCTTTTCTAAGCCATGCTGATCTACAGATTACAGTGACCATCCGCCTCACCAGCGAAGCGCTGACGGGCATTAACCACATACGCCGCCAGGGCTGCTAAATCCTCAGACTCCCAATCCAGCGGTTCAGCCGCCATGGGTGCCACCATGCAGAGTTGCACCATTTCGTCGGCATGGACGGTTTCCATGCCAAACATATTGGTGCCCATGGCAACCGGATGAGGGTACGGCTGATTGAACGTTGCCTGATAGCCTTGTTGGCCATCACTGCCATGACAGCTGGCGCAGGAGAGGCCATTTGTACTCAGCGAGGTGTCGTTGAACAGGGCTTCACCGCGCTCAATGAGTGTTTTGGGGTTATTGCCGTTTTCATCGTAGCCGGGTACATAACCTTCGGGCCGGGACACTGCCTGTGTACGCTCATTAGGCTGCACACCTCCTCCTGCTGCACCCTCAGCTTGAGCCTCTCCTTCCGCTTCGCCCTCGCCTTCTGCCTCACCTTCGCCTTCTGCCTCTGCTTCGCCCTCAGCACCAGCCTCGGCTTCAGGTTGCGCCTCTGCCTCTGCGTGATTACTTGCCAGCATGAGTCCACTTGGAGCGGATTGGTCGTTGGCAAATACGTTCTGCTCATTGGCCGAAACGCCCAGTGCAACGCCGCCTGCCACCAGCACCAAGACAGGTGCGGTGTAACGTACCTGGCGACGAAGTTTCTTAAGCAAATCAATGCGTTTTTGTTTAGTTAGCGACATGATGTTCATCTCTCGAAGTCAGCCTTGTTGTGAAGAGACACGACTTAGCGGCCTCAGCCCAACACTTGCTTGGTTGTTGTTAGTTATGACATGAGTAAGTGAACGAGCGCACAGCTTCCTTACACGCTCTGATTAAGTTAAGGATGAATCACTCGGTTTCCGCCAGTGAAGCTGATGGGCATCGAACCCATTTATCAATCTCGGTTTCACGATTTCGAAGTAAGGCGATAAATCAAAGTCTCGCGGAGTAAATAACGAATAGTGACGCTGGGTTAGCAGAAGCTGATTTGTTCCTGCCACATCAGCATCAGCAGCTGAGGTATTATTCATAATAGGCAAAATAGGGTAATAGATTGATTGGAAGGCTTGGGCAATAAGTGTCGAGCAAATGGCTCGCGTGGGATCACCGCTTCCTAGCGTTAAAAAGTACCTACGCCAGCGCTGTGGAACGGGAGGTAAAGGTAAAAAATAGCGCGCTAAATCAATGATGTTGTGTAAGTCATACCGGTACCCAAGACGGCTACCAGCAAACTGAATTAACGCCTCCACCTCACTCCCCCGTAGACCAACAGGTCGACATATTCGTAAATGACAGCCATTAAATTCACTCAGTCCAATCAAGCGAACTCCCGCTGTCACATCGGCTTCGATAAAACATTCCTCCCCTTGCGCACCCATACATCGGGCATGTTCGCTCCCCACGTATAACGCTGCATGAGACCATGACGACTGTGTTAAATATTTAATAACAACGCTGAACCGCGACGACCCTTCTACCAACAAAACATCACCTGGCTTTAAAAGCGTGGCAATGTGGTTCTCAGTCGGCCCCGCGCTCACCTGTTTATGTCGAGGACACGACAACCAACAACTCATCATGTAGCCCATTCTCTGTAGCACGCTTTTCATGTCCACCACCGTTCTACCCAATGCTCGTGATGGTTAGTGCTTAAGAGAGCACAATCTTTACAGTGCGCTGAATTAATCAAAATGCTCGGCAACAACCCTTCGTTACATTGAGCAGACGCTAAATATCTAATTTCGGCTTTTTTGAGCATTCCCATTGCCAATTATGAACCGATTGTTCCATAATCATTTAGGCGAGTTAACAACTCAGCATAGCCGATCTTTTTTTAATCAGAGGGAGTTTGAAATGACTGATTTTCCGCTACATACCACTCAGAGTGCACCTAAAGAGGCTCAAGCGAACCTTCAGGCCGCTGAAAAAAAGATGGGCTTTCTGCCTAATATCTTTGCCAAAATGGCGGAAGCACCGACGCTACTCGAAGCTTATCTAACCCTTGACGGCATTTTTGCCAAAACCAGCCTTAGCCCTGTTGAACAGCAAGCGGCTCTGCTTGCCATTAGCGCGGATAACCGCTGCGAATTCTGCGTGGCAGCACATACCGGAGGCATAAAGAAAGCCGGTGCCGATGACGAAGTCATCAAGGATTTACGCGCTCGAAACACACCTAATGATGCCAAACTAGCTGCAGTGACTCGCTTTGCCCGCCATTTGAACGCCCAGCGCGGCTGGGCTGAGCAAACCGAGTTAAATGCATTTCTTGAGGCAGGTTTCACTCAGCAACAGGTGCTTGAGCTGGTTATCGCTTGCGCCCTTAAAACCCTTTCCAACTACACCAACCATGTGGCGGGCACACCGCTCAATGAGGAGCTCAAGCCTTTAGCTTGGGAAGCGCCTGCGTCATAAAACCTATTAACCTGTGGCCGTCGTTGCGGTCACGGGCCCATTTTTATATTAGGAGAACATGATGATCGACGTTATGGTCGCTTACCCCGATTCTGGCACCCTCAAATTTGATGATGCCTATTACCTTGAAACCCATGCTGCATTGGTCAATGACTTATTAAGCGAGCATGGATTACGCTATCTCCGCGTACACCGTCGTCTCGACCCTCAATCCCCCTACCATTTGGTCGCGCACCTAGGGTTTGACTCGGCCAAATGCTTCGAGTCTGCGTTTGCCGCTGTTGGTGACCAGTTGCTTGCCGATATTGCCAATTTCACCAATGCCGAACCCTTGTTGCAGGTGAACGAAGTCATTGATACGCCCAACTAGGCCGGTATGTAATGATGAATGGTGATTATTATGACCCCAATTTGCCCATGAGGACGCTGCCGTGACGACCGACATGGAATCTATTGAAGTCCACATTGCTGCCCTGCGGCCCAAGCTTGTCGCCTTCGCACGCTTACAGTTACGAGACAGCGCCGCTGCTGAAGATACAGTGCAGGATACTTTGATCGTCGCATTAGAAAAGCACCAATCTTTCTCGGGACGTTCGGCTTTCGAAACCTGGGTATTTGGTATTTTAAAAAATAAAATTCTTGAGCGATTTCGTTATGAACGTCGCTACCTCTCTTGGCAAGATGATGAGCTGAGCGATGAAGACTCGTTTGAAAACCTATTTAAAGAAAATGGGCGTTGGCAAGCCGCCAGCAAACCCACCCCTTGGGGTGAACCCGACCAAGTACTCGAAAACGCAGCGTTTTGGCGTTTACTCGACACCTGCTTGATGGTACTGCCTGAGAATATTGCCCAGGTATTCACTATGCGTGAGTTAATGGGGCTGACCACCCAGGAGATTTGTGAAGCATTAACGCTTAGCGATGCAAATTGTTGGGTCATATTGCACCGTGCACGCTTACGGCTGCGTGATTGTATTGAAAAAGGCTGGTTAACCTAATGAACAAACAGCGAAAAACACCCTCTTCCCGTCAAAAGAAAGCATCTAGTAAACCACCTAAAAAAATAACAGCCCTGGTTAAGAAATCACTCATTGCACTGGCGTTTCTAGCCGTTCCGGTGGCCTGGTTAATCGCTAACGAACACACCGCACGGGCAGAATCGGATCTTAGCGTTATTGGCAGCGGCACGCCGGTAGCGGTTCAAGTTCATGATCATAGCTGTCCTCTTTGTCAGCGTTTAAAGGCCAATGCTGAAACAGCACTCGCTGAAATGGAAGCTCCACCGGCTTGGCGCATTGCGGATATCAATACTACAAAAGGGGCTGAATTCGCCAGTCAGCAAGGTGTCGGTCATGTCACGATATTGCTATTTGACGCTCAAGGACAACGCCAAAAAACCATACAGGGGGTCACGAGTGTTAACGCGCTACGCGACTCATTCGAACAGCTGAACGCATCAAGCCGCTAGGACTGTTTGAATATCTGTATTACAAATTGTGTCAATGCCTCAATTTGTAAGGAATTTAGTTTCAAAGGCACCGAACGTTAGGCGATGACTGCACGCCGACCAATACTCGTGAGAGGGTTACGCTATGATAATGTGCCGAGAAGCAACGCGTTTAATGTCGCTCAAACAAGATAGAGCGCTCACCTTTCGTGAAAGCACCGCACTACGATTTCATCTCTCGATGTGCGGAGCCTGCCGTACCTGTGCCCGCCAATTTGACCTGTTACATAAAATCGGCCGCCATCATCCCGACATACCTCGCGCATCAAACGATAAAGGTGACCGTCATGGCTCGCCTTAACCGTATAAATGCGGTCTTGATGATAGGAGCTGGTTTATGCAGTTCACCGTTTCTTGTGGGTGCGGCAATCGCCCAGGAAGTACATTTCACCCCTAACCAAATCATGACATGGCCCACTCGAAGCTTTGAAGGCGATACACTGTACAGTATCGTTGAGAAGTCAGGCCGTCGGGTGCTGGAAGCCAAATCCCAGGGACAAGCGTCTGCCCGCTACCTTGAACGTGATATTGATCTAAATGAAACGCCCTACCTGCACTGGTGCTGGCAAGTAAGTAACACCTACCCGGGGCTGGACGAAACCACTAAAGCTGGCGATGACTACCCCGCTCGCGTTTATGTTGCGCATAAAACGGGGCTCTTGCCTTGGCAGGTGGAGTCGGTGAACTATGTGTGGGCGTCTACCCAGCCCCAAGGTGCTACCTGGCCCAACGCCTTTACGCAGCGGGCGCAGCTAATAGCCCTACAAAGTGGGGAGCAGCGTGTTGGTGATTGGATAGCTGAGGTGCGCGATGTACGTGCCGACTTCGCAGAACTCTTTAGCAACTCCCCCAGCTATATTAATGGCATTGCCTTAATGAGCGATGGTGATAATGCGGGAGGTAACGCAACGGCTTGGTTTACCCATTTAGGTTTTTCAAGCTCAAAAGATGCTCCTACCTGCCCACAGTAAATGTATAAACTGGCATAAAAGCCTCAACCCTTTCGCACCTCAAAATTAAGACATTATTAAAGCTCTTTTATAGAGTTTTTATTTATACGATTAGATTAAAGATCTGGGCTATAAATCAATAGCCCAGACCTTATTAACATGCATTACTACCAATGAGTATTTCCGTTACCTTGCCCCACCAAATCAGCTGGGGATAAGTTAACCTTTTTGATAGTTTTATTTTTTTTGTCGACCATAAACTGCTGATCTGTTTGACGATCTCCTTTATCATATAAAAGATCATTTTTTGTAAATAAAGCTACTCCCTGCACAGCGTGAGACTGCGGCTTCATAATGACACCATGCCCCGCAGAGCGGTCTTTGTTTACCTCAATCGAGTTATTAGCGATCGCAAGCGGGCTTGCAAGGATGCTAAGACAAAGACCTAACGCGCACATTCTTTTCATCTGATTAATTTTCAACATGACACTCTCCTCTCTGTTGAGATAGCTGCTAATTTCAAAAAAACCATAATTATGTTCTTTAAGCAGCAATTTTAATTACTCTCAATAGTGCGCTTGGCGGGGAGTTCCTTACATTGTTCTTAAAATAAAAATATTTATATAAAAAGAATTAGGGATGGATGCCAGTGAATATAGTAAATCAAGTTTTCCAAACCAAAAATACACCAAAATGTACCTATCCATAGGTTTCTATGTACTTAAATCACTGTTAACAATCACTCAAAGGTCGAAGCCAAAAAAATACAGATCTATATCACTCCTATGAATCCTGCACACGGGATCACTTTGACGCCTATAGGAGTATTATTTATGTCCCCGCCTTGCCTACGCTGTGCAGCCGTTCGCACGCTTAACCTTGAAACAGCCCAACGCATCGGCACGGTGGGCAGCAGCCTTGTGGGTGGAGCCATTGGGGCGTGGCGTGCTTCTTCTCACCTAACGTCCCCGTTAACGATGGCTACCTTTCGCTTCCCGTTAGCCAAACTACCCGCTGCTGTGGTGGGCGCTGTTTCCGGCAGTCAGGCAGGCTCGCGTGCCGCAGCGTTATTTTTCACACAGAAGCTGCCACCCGGTGAAGGAACGCCCTGGCTGTGCGTATCGTGCGGTCATACCTTCCGGTAATTACCCCACTCCTACACTTCACCTCGTTAATGCGTCACCACTAATCGACTTACCCCTAACTTTCCAACCATAAAGCGCTGGCGATTAACGTCAGCGCTTTTTTATTGCTAGGAGTTTTCACCATGGCCCACCTCATTGAACAAATGGCTTACGTCGGCGCTACCCCTTGGCACGGCCTGGGACAGCAGCTATCCCGTCAACAACCGTTAGAGGTTTGGCAACAACAGGCCGGTATGAACTGGCACATTGAAGAAGCCCCGGTGCGTTTTATTGCGGAGGGTGCCAGCCACTTGGGCAGTATTCACTCGTTCCCCGAGCAAAAAGTGCTCTACCGCTCGGATACCAAAGCGCCACTATCGGTCGTATCCCAGCGTTATAAGGTGGTGCAGCCCGAAGAAATTCTGGAGTTTTACCGCGATCTGACGGAATACGCCGGGTATGAACTGGAAACCGCTGGCGTCCTGAAAGGCGGTCGTAAGTTCTGGGCCTTGGCGCGCAGCGGCTTAAGCACCTCACTGAAAGGCCAGGATGAGGTCAACGACTACCTGCTATTGGCAACGTCCTGTGATGGCACGCTAGCCACCATGGCGACACCCACCACGGTGCGAGTGGTGTGCAACAATACGCTGCAGATTGCGGTGGATGGCACGTCGCAGGCAGTGAAGGTACCCCACCGGTCAGAGTTCGATCCTCGTGCGGTAAAAAGCCAGCTGGGTATTTCCGTTTCCCAGTGGAATGACTTCATGTACCGCATGAAGGCGTTAGCGGAACGTAAGATCGACCATCGTGAGGCACAGCAGTATTTCCAGTCGGTGCTCTGCGGTATTGATAAGCCGATAGATGACCCTTCCAAGCTGCCTAACTACCGGGCACTCAACAAGGTTCAGAAGCTCTACCACGGCGAAGGTCGCGGTTCGCACCTCGACACTGCCAAGGATACTGCGTGGGGTCTGCTCAATGCCGTTACCGAGTACGTGGATCACGATAAGCGCGCGCGTAGTAACGATACCCGTCTGGATTCCGCGTGGTTTGGCCAAGGGGCGCAGCTGAAGCAAGAGGCGCTACAAACGGCCCTTGTCCTGGTGAGCTGACATGCTGTTTCTGATCATTTTAGTGCTGATTTTCTTGGTTTTTGTCTTACCCCTCATTGGATAGCGCGATAAGTCCAGCCCCTAACAGGCTGGGCTTTTTGCTTTTACGTGGAGCACACCATGGCCTCTCTCAGTCCCGATCTAGATATCGCCTTAACTCAACTGACGGAACGACTGCTCACCCAAGATCAAACCTATGCCGAAACCTACGTAATGGCAAAAGGACAGCTGTATCGCACCGAGCTGCACCTATGCCCCGTCCCTCCCAGCGAGCTTCCCGCCGATTTTTAACCCTCTATTGAAGGAGCCTTTTCATGGCAACCAAAACTAATGTGGTAAATCACGAGACGTCTGCATCCTCTTTACAGGCTGTTCCCGCAGTACCCGCTCCCCACCTTGCGGAGAGCACTGCCATTATTCAGGTGATTGAACGCGCTGCGCTCAACCCGGACGTCGATATCGACAAAATGGAGCGCTTGCTACAGATGCAGGAACGGGTCATGGATCGACAGGCCATGATGGCTTATAGCGCTGCTATGGCGGCCATGCAGACCGAACTGCCCAGCATTGAAGAACGCGGGCAAACCAATAACGGCTGCTATGCCACGCTGGAAGATATCGTCGATACCGTGCGCCCCATCATGCAGAAACACGGCTTTGCGGTGAGCTTTCGGATTCAGACACAGGAACGCGGTATTGAGGTGATCGGTGTGCTGATGCATAAGGATGGCCACCGTGAAGAAACCAGCATGCTGCTGCCTGCCGATATGAGCGGTAACAAAAACGCTGTGCAGGCGTTTGGCTCTTCCACCAGCTACGGCAAGCGTTATGTACTCTGCGCCCTACTCAACATCACCACACGGGGCCAGGACGACAACGGTAAATCCAGTACTAAATCCGCTATCAAGCTAGTAACGCCCTTTCAGGCGGGACAGATCCAGCGACTGATTAGCCAGTGCCCCGCCACGACCCAGGAATGGTTCAGTGGTAAATACGGTTCAGCCGTGCAAGTACCTCAGACTGACTTCGACAAGCTACGCGTCTCACTTTCTAAGCGGGCGGTTAAGTAATCCACACTCTACCCCTTATGACAGGAGGCTTTCATGCAAGTGCTTAGTATGGAGCAAGGCACCCCAGAGTGGCTGGCAGCGCGGCTAGGTTGCGTCACCATGTCGGAGCTCAAGGTCTTACTGGTGAAGGGTAAAGGCCCAGGCGGGTTGGGTACCGGGGCGATTACCTACATGCACCAGTTGATCGGTGAGCGAATTACCGGGGAACTGGCCGAGCCGTTTCAAGGCAATGCACATACCCGCCGTGGTCATGAGCTGGAAGGCGTGGCACGTGCACTTTATTGCGATGCTACCGGCGAACCCGAACCACAGGAAGTGGGCCTGATCCTAAATCACGGGGTGGGCTACTCACCTGACAGCTTGGTAGGCGCTAACGGTCTGCTGGAAATCAAAACCAAGCTGCCCAAGTTCCAGATTGAGGTGCTGCTCAGCGGCGAAATACCCGATGAGCACATACCCCAGTGCCAGGGAGGACTATGGGTCAGCGAGCGGGAATGGATCGACTTTGTGAGCTATTGGCCAGGCATGCCGCTGTTCATCAAGCGTGCCTACCGCGACGACATCATTATTCGCAGAATTGCGGAGCGGGTGGAGGCCTTTCATGAAGAAATGGAGCGGCGCATGAGTCAAGTAATGGCAGCGTGACACGACCATCACATAGATACACCAATCGATCATTAACGGTATAGACGCCGGGGCTACCTCCCAGGCGTTTTTTATTTTTTGGAGTCAACCATTACCCCATTACAAACTTAAACCCTGTTTAGCACTTTAGTTATCGTTGTTACCTCAAAAACGGTATGGCGTAATTAAAATATTCATTTTGAGGAGAGCGGCTAACGTCCCATCGCTTAGCACCAGCTGGCCGTTCCCTTTGATCAGCGTGGGTAAGAATCAGCCGCTTCTTAGCTCGTGAAACTCCGACAAAATATGCGCAACGGTTTTCAGCTTGATTTCCAAAGAAGATTTCGTTCTCAACGGCCATGATGATGACCGAATCGAATTCAAGGCCTTTGCTCTTGTGTATAGTCAGGATGCGTACTGCTTGATCGTCTGAAAAACGTTCAAGTGCTTTAGGTAAATCGGGTTCCAGTTTGAGCAACTCTTCGATATACATCTTAGTGTTTTGCACGACCTCTTTGAGGCGACCAGGGGATTCATAGTCCGGTGACAGCGCTACGAGGGTTTTGATACTGATTTGCTTCAAGAAGGCTCGCACAAACTCCCACCACCCAGAAAAAGGCTCTGCAATCAGGTCAGCGCTGGCTGTCTCTTTCCGTTGTTGCTTGATCAGTCGATCTAGATCCTTGCGTACATTCGATTGGATGTCCTCATCTGCGAAGGGAGCCAACTGATTCATCAGCCGAATCCAGGCTTTTGGCTCGCGCTGGCCGTAGAGGCAAGACAGGTAATCCACAACTAATCGGGCGGCGGGCTCGACCGTGATGTCCTGCATCTGCTGCTCATTGCGGTAAGGGATGCCACGTGCCTCTAGTGCTGCCATGAGATGGTCGGCGTAAAGATCAAGCTGTTTGGAAATGAGAATCGCGATTTCTGCTGGAGGCAGTAGTTCGGTCGATATCCACCCCTCAATCAAGGCCGCCAGATACTCCGCCTCTGTATGGCTATTCTCGAAGTGCCAAGCGAATACCTCGCCCTCATCGCCAGCAAGCTGATCATCGGGCATGACGGACATAGGATCGAGTTTCCGAATTATTTCGTTCTGCAGACGCAGCAAGCGTGGCTTTGAACGAAAGTTGCGGTACATATTGAGCGGTACCGCAGCGAAATCGGCAGCGAAAGTTTGGAAAATTCCATCCAAGGCTCCCGCCCAGCCCATGATCTTTTGCTTGGTATCGCCCACTGCAGTTAGGCGAATGCTGGTCTCTTGAAAAGCGAGCTTTAGAAGTTCGTACTGTAAATTGGTGCAGTCCTGAAACTCATCCAGAAATACATCACTGTAGGTCTGGCGGATAGCGTTACGTGCGACTTTTGATTTCCTTAGAATCTGAATAGCCAGAGGAACCAAGTCGGCAAACTCAATCAAGCTGCGCGAAGGCCCTTGTTTTCGATCAGCGATTTTGTATCCAACATCCAGCGTATATTCACCCGTTAGCACTGGCCTGAATCGATCGATGATACGTTTAGCGAAAGCGTGGAAGGTATAGCTGTCAAATCGCGATGCCAGCTCAGAACCACAGCGGCGTCTTACTCGCTCCTTCAGATTGCTGCTGGCGTCGACCTTGAACGAGATAGCCAAAATTCGTTTGGGATAGCGGCAAGTGCCCGTACGCAGCAGGAAGTCTGCCCGCTGCGCAAGCATTTCGGTCTTACCTGCACCAGGACCTGCCGTTAGCGCCAGGCAGTGCACTTGTTCCTTTGCCGCACGGAGAGCATTCGGTTCAAGTGTAAGCCCATCTGCGGGCTGCCATGTATTGACGGTTATCACTCAGGCAGCCCTGCAAGCTTGGCGATCACAGCATCAGCCAAGCGCCCAAAAGATTCAGGCATGTTTGCGAGCAGATCTTCATCACTGAGCTTGGCGAGTGCATCAATATGCGCTGCCGGTTTGCTGCCAAGCTTGAAGCTGCGGTGGTAAGTGCTAAACAACTTCAGTTCGTCCTCGCTATATTGGCTTGCGTTATGGTGGCTTTTTCCGAGGACAGCCCTGACCGTTGACTCATCAGGTGTTTCTCTTACTACGCCATAGGCGGTCGGGTAGGCGAGGAGCATCGCAAAATCGAGATCTAACGGAGAGGAAAAAAAGACCTCTTTTGCTTGAAGTGCTTTGAAAAGGTCTATCTTTTCTCCACCAAAAAAATGATGAGTGCGGAGAAGTATCTCGTCATCATCCCACTTTGAAATCTGCCATTCAGTGGGAAGTACTTTGTTGGGATCAATTTTTCTCAGTTGGTCATTCACGTATTTGATTCTCCCCCATCCAGCTTGGTGGCGTGCGACATCTAGATCAAGAAGGGTCAGATAGGGAATCTGTAAAGTAGAAAGTAATCGCCAAAAGTGATTGACGTGCCGGCCGCCTAAGGGGGCTATCGATACAGCAGACTCGTCGACTGGAGCACCTTTGGCCTGAAGTAGTCGTGGAAGCACAATTTCTTCGCTGTCGCCTTCTCCCAATACCACAAGGCGAGAGAAATATATTTCCGGAAAGGCCTGCACGGCCTCACGTACAAACTTGTGAGCTTCGTCCATGGTGTCGGGCAACTGAATATGGGTAACACGCGAAGTTCTTCCCTCAGTCAGGCGCAGATATCGAATCCGTTCGGGAGCAACGCGTCGCAGCATCGACGGGGCATGAGTGGCAATTAGGGCCTGAGCGTCGCCGTTACCAGTCATCATGTTTAGGGCATTAACGATTCGTCCTAGGTAATGGGGTGAAAGGCTGTTCTCCGGCTCTTCGATTGCGATCAGCGTAAAGACAGGCGGGCGCAACTTGTCGGCATTGAATGATGTGTCTTTTTCAGCCAGCACGGCACGACCAATGGCCTGTGACGAAAGTACGAGGGACAGATATAGCATCGATTTCTGGCCGTCGCTCAGGCGTGAGAAGTCCACTAACTGTTCATCATGCCCCGGCGAAAAAGAAACCGACATATGTCTCAACAGGGCTTCAACCTCAGAGGCCACAAAAGTGATCTTTGGATCAGTAAAAAAACTGCCTTTGTGCAAAGCGCCCCATGCTTCTCTCAAGCTTATGCTGAATGCATTAATCGATGGGTTTGACGCGAGACTGTCGCTGATTTGGTCGGTGAGATCTTTTATAGCGTCGCGCTCCGCATCCCAGTTCACTGCACGCAACATGCGCCCGAGCAGCGCATTGGCACCGTAGGCAATGTGGTCGGCTGGATCACGGCGGGCTGGAAGGTAGTGGACATGAATATGGTTGCGCTCAGATCGGGGCACTTGTGCTGTGTTGAGCGGTGAACCATCTGCATCAATCTCCAAAACATAAACCAAGGTTTCTTCAATATCGCCATCCTGCCCCATGTTTGCACTGAGACGAAAACGCACACGCGGTATGCCGTCTTCTTCGTCGAGGCGCATGTGGCCAAAGTGAGGAGCAACGGTGCTGTTGTCTTCATCTTTCGCCAGCTCTGGAAATAGGAAATCGGCTTCTATCCAGAGCTGACGTTCTTCCGGCACATCCTCCTCATCTAAGGAAACGTGAAAATCAGACCTTAGGATTCGGCGTAAGGATGGATCAAATGCAAACAGGCGGCAAAGCGCCTGGAGCGCAGCTGTCTTGCCTGAGCCGTTGGGGCCAATCAGGTAGGTCATTTCTTCCAGCCCGAGCTCAATAGGATGTGCTCCAAAGGACTGGAAGTTCGACAAGCGAATTGACTGAAGATTCATATAAATTTTTGATTCTATTAGTTTTGTTCAGATTTTGATCTAACGCTGAACTTTCATTCAGCGGCCTTTTAAGTTCAGATAGTCGTATTTACCCTTCTTGTTAGTCTGACACTCTAGGGGTGAGGTTGAACCTTGTAAAACTTATTTAAAGCCCAAGTTGAACCGCCGTTTGGAAGCTGTAAGGTTGTTTCCAAACGGTCAATCTCCAAATCACTTTGAAACGTCAAATTTCGCTCACTACGAAGACGGGCGGGTGTACACGCTCCATAAATAACTCAAACTCTCGCCCAGCCTTATGAAAACGCCACCTGCGTATGCTCCCCTGCTCATCAGAGACGTGTTCCTCGTGGAGTGCTGAGTCGGGCAACTGAAGAGCGAAAACGGCCTTAATGTTACCCTCGGAGCCATAATACTGATTCATTTCGATGAATATCCCAAATCGCTCATCATGCCAATTACCTCTTGGGCTTAATTCTCGCCGAACCGGTTCGAGGGGAGACGGAATCCCATAGAGTTTGTCTTTAAGGCTACTGTTTTCTCGGGTCAACAACTCATACTGTTGTTTTGGTACGTACTCGGTGAGAACGCTCTCACTAGGGATATATCCCTCTAAGATCATTTCCATCTCTTCTCTCGGCACATATTGCTGATATACCTTCGATTTCTCGACGTAATCGGCCTCGACTACCGAACGGTGAAGATAATTGGCTTGAAGCTCGGTAATCGACACAACGGAATCCACCGGAAAAAGCTTTAAGTCGAAGAAAGCTACTGCCCCAACGACCCCACCTCCCAAAAGCACCAAAGCGGAACCACAAGCTGATATAAAGCCCCAAAATCCCATTTTTTTAGTATTTTCATTGGTCAAATCACATTTCCTCAGGTTATTTGAATAATAGTGAGTTGAAGTTCTCTGCCTATCAATGAGCGAGCGTATCTGCACGCCTGCTGTCTTTTCCGTCATGATCGCTTTAGGCTGAAAATCGCTGTTACTGTTACATAAGCAAGCACGAGAACTAGCTTGGTTATGTACAAGAGCGGCTGTAAATCTTCAAAGAACCCATCAAAACCGCACCCTCTCCGCATTTTCCCTTAACCAATCCCGACATTGCTGATAATCCGGCATCACCCGTCCAAGCTCATTCCAAAACTCAAGGGAGTGGTCGTGGCGGATCAGGTGGCAAAGCTCGTGCATCACCACGTAATCCACCATGCGATTGGGGGCCATCATGATCTGCCAGTTGAACTCAAGCTTGCCCTTGGTGGTGCAGCTGCCCCAACGTGATTTAAACGTGCGAATGCCTACACCCATAGGCGATACCCCCACAACGGGGGCGAAGCGCGTCACTTTCTCATTTATTTTTTGTTCAGCCTGGCGTTTGTACCAGCGCACCAGGGCGTTGCGTACCATGTGCGGTCGTTCCGGGCCGCTGGGTAGCGTTATTAACAATCTGCCGTGTAGCAGCTTTACTGGAGCAAAGGCGCCGGTTTCTATCTTGAGGCGGTAGTTACGCCCCAGGTAAGGGAATGCTTCACCGGACACAAACTCGCGGCTGCTGGCAGGCGCGGCCAGCTGGTGTAGTGCCACTTTTTCTTTGATCCAGCGACGCTTGCTGGCCAACAGCTGGTCGATCTTTTCTAGCGGGGTGCCACTGGGCACTACGATAGAGACCGCGCCTTCTTCCACGCGGATATCCGCCGATTTACGGCGATTAGTGCGGATGATTTCGGCAATAAAACCCGAGGCCTCTCGGTATTCGGTTGGGTTAGCCATGGCGGTCATGGATTCGCTTTTCCAAAACGGTTTTTGGCCAGCTCCATAAAGCGGTCTTGCACTGCGGTTACCAGGGCTTTATCCGCAAAGGAGCCATCCAGAACGGCGCGCTTGATCTCTTTTTTCATGCGTTTGACCTGATCCTGCTTATCGAAGAAGTCGACGATCTGGGTGGCTTCATCAAACATGTCGACAAGGTGCTGGCTGATGGCTTTGATCTCATCATGCACCGCTTCGCTGATGGCATCTTCCCCGGCATGGTGCGTCACTTCTGCCATCAGAATGTTGTAGAACGCGAACTCGGTTTCACTCAGCCCCAGGGCATCTGCTTCGTGTTTATGCTCAGTATTGATGGTGCTGACCATCTGTGAAAGCAGTTCCAGCTGCTGATCCCACTTGCCTGCCGTTTTCTCGATGATATCCCGCAGGCGCAGGCTGAGCGATTTGTAATACTCGGGGTCTACTTCCAGTTTCACGGTGATGTGGTGCTTAATCGCGCTTTCAATCTCGGACGCTTTAGATTCTGGGGACTTAATTTGTTCCACGGTTTGCTTGAAGTTGGCATCCATTAAATCCACTGGCGGGATCTTGGGGTCTACCCCCGTGCTGATAATGTGGTCTTCCACTAGCTTGCGAACTTTTTCACCTACATCGGCCAGGTTAAGGCCTGGGTCGCGGTAGCGGTTTCTCGCAGCGTTTTGCACCTTGCCCCAGAATTTTAGGTCAGGCACAAACGGTTTGGCCGCGGTATCAGGCAGAATGATATCCATTTGTTTAGCAAAGGCTTTATACGCCAGCTCAAACTGCTGGCGTTTGTCTTCATCCTTGAGGAAAAGGACGTAGGCATCAATATCCTTCTCTTTCACCCCTGCAAATAGCTTGGCCACCCTTGTGTGGGCGGCCTTCAGCTTAGGGATCTCGTCTTTCAGGCTGTGGTAAGTGCCTTCAGCGTCCTCATTACTGAACATCTCCAGCGCTTCGGTCAGCTGATCAGATAGCCCGTAGTAATCGACAATGAAGCCTGCCTGCTTTGCCCCCTTGCCGTTAGGTGAGGAGCAGGTGCGGTTAACCCGCGCAATCGCCTGCATCAACGTGTGGTCTTTCAGGTTGCGGTCGATATACATGGCCTGAGCAATGGGCGCATCGAAGCCGGTTAACAGCATATCTTTCACGATCAAAAAAGCCGTTGGATCTTCACTTAACGGCTTGGTGAAGTTGCTGATGACCTGTTTCTGGCGTGCTTTATCGGTGTACTGCGCCAAGTAAGCCGGGTCATTGTGGCTGCCGGAAACAATGACTTCAGACGGCGGAGCGTCGAGCTCATCCAGGGTTTTCTTGAACAGCGTGGCAGCATAGCGGCTACCGACCACAATCATCGCTTTGAAGCCGTTGGGATGAATGTGCTCGCGGTAGTGTTTCAGCAGGTCTATGCATACCCAGCGGATGCGTGCCGGTGCCTCACGTATCGCACGTTCCACCCCGTACTTTTTCCTGATCTCTTTTTTTTCGTCATCGCTGTAATCGCGAAAATACTCGTCGAAAAGCGCATCCAGCGAATCGCCCACCACATCGGTGAGCACCTGACGGCCTTCGTAGAGAATACGCACCGTGGCCCCATCGGCCACGGCCTCGTTAATTTTGTATTGATCAATGTACCCGCCAAACGCCTGGCTCATTTTCTGCGTTTTCAGCAACGGCGTGCCGGTAAAGCCAATCTTGGGGGCATTAGGTAGCGCCGCGTTAATGGTGGCCGCGAGGTTACCGAACTGGGTGCGGTGGGCTTCATCGGCCAGCACGATCACTTTATCGCTGGGGTTCAGGTCGCTGAAATCGCCCTCGGCTTCGGCATCTTGAAACTTCTGCACCATAGCAGTGACGATATCGGATGAATCGCGCTGCAACAGCGTTTTTAGCTGAGCAACAGAGCCAGCATTGTGAATGGTTTCATTCTGAGCATCGCGGAACGTCGCAGAGAGCTGACTATCCAGCTGTGTGCGGTCAGTGATGAACACCAGCTTGTACTGCTGTAGTTCTGGGTCGCGTCGCATCTTCACAGCCAGCATGACCATGGTGAGGGATTTACCAGAGCCTTGGGTATGCCACACCACCCCCGATTTTTCCTTACGATCCTGGCCTGCTTTCAGCCGCTCAATCACCTTGTTAACCGCACGGTACTGCTGATAGCGGGCAATTTTCTTAATCAGCTTCCCATCCACGGCTTCAAACAGCGTGAAGTTCTGCAGTACATCGAGAAAGTTAGCCGGTGAGAAAAGCCCTGCCAGCAGGCGCTCTTGGGCATTGATATCTGCGTGAGCCGGTTGGCCCGCTGCAATGCGCTGCGCTTCTAGCAGGTAAGCCGGAGAAGGCACATCCGTCACTTGGTAAGCAGTGGGGGCAGGTAAGGTCTGGACTAACTGAGTGGAAGCAAGTAACTGGCGGATATCCCCGTCGGTAAAGGGGTAGGCATCTTTCCAATCGCCGTAATGTTGGGCGCTGGAGCTAATAGTACCTACTCTGGCTTGGTCGCGGCAGGTGGAGACCATCAGTTGGTTATACCAGAACAGCTTTTGGGCACCTTCGTCATCTTCGGGGTAACGCAGGTTGGCGTAGCGCCGTAACTGGTCAATACCTTGCGCTAGGGCGTCGACAATATAGGGCGACTTGCACTCAATTACCGCCAACGGCAGGCCGTTCACGAAGCAAACGATATCCGGGATGATGTTCTGATTGAGGCCTTCAATCTTGAATTGGTTGGTGCAGTGAAAGTCGTTGTTCTCAGGCTGGTCGAAGTCGATGATTTTGACCGTCTGCCCCTTGCGCCCCTTACCCACGTCTTGCTCTACCGAAAGATAATTCACCAGCTGTTGGTAAATCGCGTGGTTGTACTCCATCAGGCCCGCATGGTGGGGATGAGTAATCTCCCGCAGTACCTTGCGCAGGTTTTCTTCACTGATCCAGGGGTTCAGGCGCCGCAATGCGGCTTCTAACTGTTTGACGAGTACTACGTCACGATAGTAGCCGCGCTCACCGGTAGAAGGGGCACCGTCAATAGGCAGCACAGGGGATAAACTTGCCCCAGGAACATAACGCCACCCCAGTTGCTGAAGCTGGGCAATGGCGGGCAGTTCGACCTTTTCGATCTCATCCTGGTACAAGGTAATTATCCTTTGTAGTACTTTTCGCTCAGCCTAGCATGCTACCGCCATCGGTTCAGCCGTTTACGGCATTCAGTCTCCGGTAATCGGGCACCTCCCTTCAGCATGCTGTCTAACGCATCGGCGAGCTGTTGCGTCGAGAGCAAGGCGTGGCGTTCTAGTTCGTCCAAAATCCAGAGCACACCCCGCACCTCAAGCTGGCCTTGTTGACCGGATTTGCGCAGCGCGCCGTCACCGGTTAATAGCGGCCAGCGTCGCTCCCTGGCCAGAAAATAGCAGGACACATCGGCCAGAGAAGAGTTGCCCAGGGTTTGGCGAAGATCAAAGAGCGACACCACCTCATCGCCACTTAAGCCTTCTATCATCAGCCCCAGATCCGTCAGCTGCTGGCCGGGTGGTTGCCTTAGCTCTCGCCATACAAAATCTGTGGTGACGAATTGATGGGGCAGTTCAAAAACGGTTTCCAGCAGGCTACTACGATGAAGATCAATCCAAATATTGGTATCAGAGACAAGTATTTTCGCTGACATGCGCGCCGCCACCTGTCTGTCCGTTGGCCATTACCTCCTGGATATCCCCCAGGCCGATATTAAGTAATTCCGCTGCTCGTGAGGGAGTGACTAACCCTTCCGCAAGTGCCCGGTAAACCAGCTGCCGCAGGCGGTAGGAAGTTTCTGAGGGCAAGGGGTTAGGCTCACTGGAGCGGTAGCCCTGCATTGACCAGTATTTGACGGTGCTTTGGTAGAGGTTTGGGTTGATGATACCCAGGTCATGCAGCCGCCGTAGAATCGCCTGAATGGAAATGCCCCACTCTTGTTTTGCCAGCAAGAACTCGTCAAACAGCACACGCTTGCGGTGCTCGCCGAAAATGGCGCGTACTTGGCTAGCAGGAAACAGAAAGGCACCGGCAAAGCGGTGGCAGTTGTTCTCTTCTTCCCGAGTACCGTGAATAGCTTCAGGCATAGCCATCACGAGGTGGCCCAGCTCATGGGCGAGGTTAAAGCGTTGGCGTTCACCGGGGCGGTCAGTGTTGCTCACAATCACCGCATCCGCGCCCTCGTTGACCAGCGCACACAGGCCATCAAACTTTTGGTGGGCGTTTAGGCCCACGACCTTGATGTCGTTTTCTTCCAGGGTTTCGGTCAGGTTGGCAATGGGATTTAGCCCCAGGCTCCAGGCGTGGCGCAGCGCTTCCGCCGCCTGTTCGATTTCCTCAGCGTTAGCTACCGCGAAACGGCGATGCCATTGGGTAAAGCCACGGCGGCGTGGTTCAGTCTCAAACACGCTTTCCGCCGCTAAATAGCGCTCAAGATGCTCGCAAACCTGTTCTTTCACGGCTTCCTGCTGGCGTTTGCCAAAGGCGGAATGCTTGCGAAAATCGACTGCGCCTAATGCCACGGAGTCAGGGCGGAAAAAATATTCAGGGCTCACCCCCAGCACATCGGCGAGCTGGATTAAGCGAGTGGAGTTGGGCGCGTCCTTGCCCTGCTCATATTTGGACAGAGCTTGCTTGGTAATGTCCCCTAGCTGGTCGGCCACCTGCTGCAGGGTCATGTTCTTGAGGACACGCGCACGATGCAATCGATCATGCAGCATGGGGGCACCTTAGTGAAGAGGAATTGAGTTGACAAGTATGATTTAAAATAAAGACCTGTCAACTAATGAAGGGGGGCAGTTAGAGGAGAAAGTCAGGCTTCAGCTAGCTCGCGGGTATCAACCTTGACGCGGACTTTACCGGTGAGGAGGTCTTGCATGAGGGCTTTTTTCAAGTCTTGTATTTCCAACAGTTTGACACGCTTCATCGAAATCGCTTGATCGATACTATCTAAAGAGTCAACTATTAATACACGCTCATCAGTGGGGGGCAAAGCAACGAGGGTTTTTCGAATAGCAGTTAGATTTAACCCAGCTTTTGCGCCTGCATCATTGTTTGCAATGAATTGCTTTTGGGTATTTTCAAAAGCAAGAAAGTGGCCAACCCAGCGTGCAAGCTCAGGCTCAATCAGGCGTACCAATGAAATATGCTGGTTTACGTAAGCCTCGCCCATAGACTTATTCACAACACCTATGACACCGAGATCAGCTGTAATTGAAATCAAAACATCGCCACTTTGGACTTTCGTTCTCTTGCCCTCGGCAGAATCGGGTGGATTTACATACACAGTGTCTACAAACCTCAGGTTTATATGTCCTCTAGTGAGGTTTCCAATCCGAATGAATATAGCCCCACTTGCCGAGTAGTATTGCGCCCACCCACGGGAGCCACTGGTAATAAAAGATGAAAGCTCTTCAAGTGATGATAAATTCCACTCTGACGGTATATGCCCCACCGGCGAATCCTTAAACTCCGTATGCGGAACGCCGCCCGGTCCAATCCCCTTGGTCAGCAGCTCCTGCATCATGCCGGTTTTCAGATTTTTCAGCTTGTCGATCTGTGCGCGTGTTTTTTCAATCACCTCATCGACGGATGACAGGATGGCGGCGATTTTTTTCTGTTCGGGGAGTGGGGGGAAAGCTATCTCTAGCGTTTTCAGGTATTCCGTGGGAACTCGCCGTTGACCAGCTGAGCCGGTCATGTTTACTGCACCTTTGAGACGAAAATCTTCGGAATTGGTTAATTGATAGAGAAATTTTGGGCTAGAGTTTTTTCTTGCTCGCAATACATGGAACTCAGTGCTGCCGAAGCCCACCCCATTCCTCAAACCTTGGACAAAGCCGCCTTTCCCGTTTTCAAAGCAAGGAGTTATCTTGGCGACTAAGACGTCTCCATTTTGGAAACTGGTAAATCCTTTTGACACCTGCCCGTACGATGCAGTCCGAATATTCCTCACGACAGCATTATTTGATACGTCTTCCATTTTAATGAATGAGACGGGAGTATCTGCATTCATCGCTGATCGTTGTACCAATCGGGGGTTAACGTCGCTGAAATCAGTGAGATTGCCAATAGACCACCCATAAGGAACTGTATTACTCATACCCCAGCTCCTTCAAATACCCCTTCATCACGCTCTCGGCTTCGGCTACTTCAGCATCCAGTTCATGTAACGAGACCTTGTACTTATCCCACCAGCGTTCTAGCTGGCTGATAATAGCGGCGCTGTTCTCAGCATCGGGCGCTTCATGCTGGACGATATCGCGTAGCTGCTCTTTGCTATTGATGGCTGGTTTGAAATCAAAGTAGGCTTCATCGCGGCGATCAAACACGCAGCTAACATCAAAATCCATCAGGATTTCTTCGCGGATATATTCGCTTTCTACTTCCCGTACGGGAATGCCACCGTGCAGGATGGCACGCACATCGAAGATTTCCGGTGGTGGATTGGTATCGGCGTAGCGGCGGATGTTCAGGTTGTAGTCGTTCTCGGCAATGTCCGCCAGGATGACGACTTTTGAATAGCGCTTGATCTCGGCGTAGTTATCGAACGTGCTGACGATCTTTTCAATATCCTGCTGGCGCAGCTTGTTTTGGTTCTTGCCTTCTTCATATTCCAGCTCGCTGTTAATAAACAGCACCTTGCCTTTGCGTTCGGCTGGTTTGTGCTTATTGATAATCAGCAGGCTAGCGGGAATGCCGGTGCCGTAGAACAGCGCCGGTGGCAGGCCAATCACGGCTTCCAGCAGGTCGTCATTCAAAATGCCCTGACGGATAGCTTTTTCACTGGCCCCTCGGAACAGCACACCATGGGGCATCACCACGCCCATCATGCCTTCGGCATTCAGGCTAGCGATCATGTGCTGCACAAAGGCCAAGTCACCGGAATCTTTCGGTGGCGTGCCGTAGGGGTAGCGGCCATAGGCGTCGTTATCGGCTTCTTCCTTGCCCCACTTCTTCAAGCTGAACGGCGGGTTGGCCAGTACCCGGTCGAAGGTCATCAACTCACCGCCCTGGGTGTGCTGTGGGTCGCCTAGCGTGTCGCCCTTGCGAATATCGGCGCTGTAAACACCGTGCAAGAACATGTTCATCTTGCAGATGGCCCAGGTGTTAAGGTTCATCTCTTGGCCAAACAGCGATAGGTTAGCCGGGTTCTCGCCATTGGTAGCTAGATGATTGCGGGTTTGCACCAGCATACCGCCTGACCCCGCCGTAGGGTCATAAATGCGCATACCTGCGTGGGGCTTGAGCAGTGATACCAGTAGCTGCACCACTTCAGAAGGCGTATAGAACTCGCCGCCTTTTTTACCGGCGCTGTCGGCAAACATCTTGATCAGGTATTCATAGGCCGTGCCCAGTAGGTCGGGCCGCTCGAAATCCTGGTTGCGTAACCGGTAGCGGCTGAAATGGCTGAGCAAATCCCGCAGCTTCTTATCAGAAAGCTTGTTCTTGATGTTGAAGTCGATCGACACCAGCACGCCTTCCAGCGTGGCGTTGTGCTCTTCAATGGCTTCGGTGGCCTTGTTCAACTCCGCGCCAATATCGTGCTTTAGGTCTTTGATGGCACCCCAGCGGGCGACAGGCGGGATATAGAAGGTTTTGTCGTATTCGTCTTCATCATCGGCCAGCTCACGCGCCTGGGCTTCGCTTTTGCCTTTGCTGAGGTAATACGCAACCACCGATTCCTGTGCTTCCTCAAAGGCATCCGACAGGCGCTTCAAGAACATCATGCCGAAGATGTAATCCTTGTATTCGGACGCATCCATATTGCCGCGCAGAATATCGGCGGCTTCCCATAAGAAGGATTCCAGCTGTTGCAGCGTAACGGTGTGGCTCATTGATGATTCCATGTATGGCAGTAACCGTGGGCATGGCTGAAACATCGCCCCCACAAAATAGTGAGCCGAGTTTAGCGGTGTGGGGGCATGTGGGCAAAGCGATACTCAGTTAGCCATGTCCATTGGTCTTGATGGGCCTAGCGAGCTAGGGATGATGTACAGCGTCACTTAGTTGCGACTAGTGCCAAACGCTCTGACCCCAAGCCCATAATGCTTTGTCTCAGCTTTGCAAAGGTATGAGGCGCGATAGAACGCCTCCTGAAAGCTGTTTGGATCATCCCGGTCGATCCAATAAAACGGATGGGCTGGTACATGAACCCATGGCTCTTGAGGATTCCAAGCAATACCTAGCGCGCTGTACCAAGCGCGTGACACGCGGCTGATAAGGTTTTCATTGGGGGAGCATGCTCTGCCGGGCATGTGATAAGCATCGCGGTTAAGTAGCAAAAAGAAGTGATAGTGAGGTTTACCATTATTGCCTACCTCGCAGCACCACACATAGCGCACTTTGGTATCTGGCACCCAGCCGCTCTGACGCTTTTGCTGCCGGTCGTGTTTGATAATAGCCTTCAGAGAAGAAATGAACCTTGACATCAGGCCTTTATAATCCTCTAGCGTCATCCTATCGCTTATCTCGGTTGGTATTACTGGATCAACACGCAAAGCCAATACTCGAGGATATTCACATATCGCCTTTTGCATTGTGTCGTTTAGCGCTTGAAGGTATTCACTCACCATCGGCAAAGATTCTACCTGTACGCTCATGGCGTTAAACAAAGGGGCATAGCTTAAGTGCAGATTAGTGTTAGTGGGGGGAAGTAGTGTCATTTCGAATCTCCTGGACATGAGAAATCGCCCATGACCAACAAGGCATGGGCTCTGGTTACAAGCACAATGAATCCTCCAGCTATCGCTGGATTCAAAGGATGTATCATGTTGCTTGGTTAGGTAGCGGGCTGTAGAACCCTTTCTTTACCCTTCGCTTAAGTTAATGCTTAAGTTAATAATAATTAAACAAGGGTCGAAAAGACTGATTCAGTGATCATCAACCTAGATGGACTGTGGTGTGAGCTGGTGAAAGGTACTGGACTATCAACTCTTTAATTAAATTAGAGTTGCCTAAATAAATAAGCATTAAGCAACCCCTTCATCCCTACGCTTAATGATGTCATTAATCCAAGCCTCGATTTCACTTTCAACCCAGGCCACGGCACGGGTGCCTAGTTTAGTAGGTTGAGGGAACTGCCCAAGGCTTATGTACTTGTAGATCGTTGATTTGGCCAAGCCAGTACGATCCATGACGTCTTTGATGCGGATCAGTTTCATGCTCATGACGAACTCCTGTTATTCGTTCATGACATGAGGAAGCTGAGTATTTTTAATTGGTTAGTGGCACTATCGTCTGCATAGTTACTAACTGGAAGACGTTATAGAGCCCTCAAGGGCATCGTTATGCTCGCCAATTTTTGCTGCAAGGTAGTTGTTATAGTGGCCTTGCCAATAAGCTTTGAGATCTTCGGATACATTTGAGGTGTATGCGGTTTCTTCCTGTATAAGATTTAGACCACCAGCCCCATAACCACGCAGTTGAAACATGGAAATGTGTTGCTGATCAGGCTTGTTAGAGCAAACGGGAATCAACATAAAATCCATTGCCTCATAATCGATTTCCCCGTGTTTATAGGTATGGCCCCTCAATGCAAATTGAAGCTGTTTGGCCAAATGGTGGGATAAGGCATAACAAAAATTAACAAGATGAGAGTAAGAGGCTGGATTATTCGTTGTAGATACTTCGATCTCGCTAGGCGTTTGTTCATCCTTATCCTGGAGGCCGTGCGCATTTTCTTCAGCCTCGGTATCCAATTCACTATCAACATCGTCATGTTTGACGTCATTAAGTAAGGAACCTAAGCGGCGTGCAATACTCGCGATGATTTCTGGGTGTGGGTCTCTCGGGCCTACCCCGCCTTCAATCATTTCAGTCCAGGCTGATGAGAGCAGCCACATTGCATCTACATGTACACTAGTCAACAGCCAAGCAGCGTCATCGGCATCGTAAGCCGTAAGCAAAGCTTCTATGCCATCTTCTAGGGGGTAAGAGCTAGGCAGTAACTCCATAGCAAAGTGGTATACGTTCTGAGCTTTTTTAACTTTAGCTTTATAAACTTTGGCCACCCTATCTAAAGCCTCTTTAGATAGGGTGGCCTCTTCCATCTCGGTTGATGCATGTCTGTTAGCAGCCTCAATAGCTTTATATTCCTCTAGCAATGCCGCGATTTTTAGACTACTTACTCCTGCGGCTAAAGCTGCATCAACTATGCCATCTACCAACTCCGTTCTCTTATGCTCAGAGCTTGAGGTCGGTAATAGAATATTTACTGACTCTCTGCCACCGTTACCCAGTAACGGATGGGCTAGGTCAAGCAAGTAGATGGAGGTCTTTCGAACACTGGAATGGGGGGCGTAGCGACCTGGCTCGTGATGCGTAATGAGGCCCAAGTCGCTTAGCTTCTTCAACTGACTCGTAATGCGATAGCGCGACATCCCTGTTAGGCGGCGCATCGCTGATACGCTTAAACAGGTAACGACGCCTGGGGAGTCTGCATGCGCTAATAGCACCATCAGCAGCCAACGATTAGGCAGCGTCAAACTATGGGCTCGGAGACGGCTACCCTCAATCAAACCGACTTTTTCTTCAGTGGTAGATAAACGTGTCGTTTTTGCCAGTGTGTTGATTTCTTCAACATGTTGCTCACAAGCATGTGCAGGGGTAGTTGCAATTGCCTTCACCAGCTTAGCTGATAAGCGATATCGCGAGCCTGGTCTCCCAGGCCCCTGACGTGGCAGTCGTTCTATATCAACAAATCGCTCTTGATTATCTCCCTGCTTACCAGTGAGTACCCCCCAAGCACGACGACCCTGCGCATAGGTTAAGCCCAGGCGGGCAAAAAGTGTCTGCAGTGAGCTTTCGACACTATTTTCAGGGCCGATAAGCAAAGCCCACTGCATCACCAACCATCGTGCTTCAGGAGATAATTGAGGGTTTTGGTAAGTCAGCAATGTTGTATTCATTGCTAGTATTTTAGGCGTTTCACAAGATAATTAAAATCCTATTTGCTTACTTAGTAAAAATAAATTCAATACATTGTTTGATTACATTGTGCTTAAACAGTGCCAGCACATTGTGATATTACAATGTGACAGCTGGTTTTTACATGTGAGTGCAGCTATGATGCTCACTCAATTTATAAGCAACATCATTATTGGTTAGCGCTAATGACACAGCCGTTTGATTGGATAAATAAGAGTAATAATGACCAGTTGGCTTGGATCGCTTCTTACATGGGCCGTAAGGCGATTGCCGGTTCTTCTCTGTTCAAATTAGTGAAGAATCACAATCAATTTGGCTATCAAGAAATGGCTAAGAGCTTAAATTTGCTTCCAGATAATGCAGAGTATCGAGAGGCCAGCAGACAGATGAAAAGTGCTTGGCAAACTCGCCAACACCGGAAAAAACATGGCAATCCAGTATCCCTTCAGATGCCAAAAGAGTCTTTGAAGAAGCTTAATGCTTTGGCCAAAAACCATGGGCAATCCCAGGGCAATACCCTTAGTCAAATCATCAACGACGCGATTAATGATCAAAAGCGCGACACAGCGCAAGCTAGAGGAGATCGAGAAAAACTGAGAGCCCAACTGAATAAACAGCATGAAAAAGCTCAGCAAATAGAGCATGACTACATGACAATGGTAAACAGCTTAATGAATACCCTGGCAGAGGAATTAAGCTATCGCTGTCGTCTAGAAGCGTTTGTGGGAGGGTGGGATGACTCACCTCTTGAAAGCAATGATAAGCAGACATATCACGACCTGGTAGAAAAACGTCTCTCCAATGCAGAGTTGAATACTAGCAAGCTTAAATCGTTAAACTGTTATGCTTTCCCTACTCTTCGCATGCGGATGCGAGAACAGGCAATAATAAATGGTATTGAAGAATCAGATACCGGCTTACTGTGAAGCCTAATCGCCTACAGTTAGTGCCTTCCAGCGCTCATGGTGCGTTCTGCTAGGTCATAGTCTACGCCAAGAGAAATGCTCTCATTGATTAAAACTAGCCTGGAATTTCTTTCCCCCTTAACTGCAATGAATGATTACGCTAGCTAAAAACGCTTTCCTTCCCTTGTCATTACCTATTTGCAAAGCTGTGAGTTGTGGCAAAAGCTCTACATGCACCTCTTGCACTGACGTAGCACCAAATATAAAAATATTTCTAGCAAGAAATTTATCGCAATGTTAAACATTTAATTGGGGGACTGATTGGGGGGCCGACTAAATCTAAGACACAAAAAAGCCGCTGAAATCAGCGGCTTATTCGTAATACTTGGCGGAGGGACAGGGATTCGAACCCTGGATAGGCTATTAACCTATGCCGGTTTTCAAGACCGGTGCATTCAACCGCTCTGCCATCCCTCCGGCTTATGGGTGCGTATACTAACAGCTTTTCCTTGGAAGTCAACGCCTTTTAGTACAAACGTAACCCGACGCGGGTAATCTTCCCGCCTTCCATGTCGCTGACTACCCAATGGATGCCGTGCCAATCCACGTCGTCCCCAATGACTGGGTGGCCACCCACGCGCAGGGCAATAAACTCCGCCAGTGTCATGTTCTGCTCGCCAGGGCTGAGCGTTAAGCCATAGGCTTGGGCGATATCCTGCATTTGCGCGCTGCCATCCAGGGTAAAGGTACCGAAGAAGGCGCGCTCCTGTTTGAGCTTGGCATCGCCATTGAAGAGTCTGTTAAGGGCGTACAAGTCCTCTGAGCGGCCGATCACACAAATCACATCGCCCAGCTTTAAGCGTGTGCTGCCCTTGGGGTGCAGCATGGTGTGGTCGCGGAACAGCGCCGAAATAAGCGCCCCTGACGGAAAACGCAGCAGCCGGATGGGCACGTCCTCTAAATCCTGGTTTTCGACACCGTACACAAACAGCTCAAAGTCGTTTTCCGGCAATATGCCCAGCGGGCCGCGTCGGTTAGGTACGGTACCCACAGGCACTTCCACCTTCAGCCACTTGGCCATCAGTGTCAGCGAGCCGCCCTGGATCAGCAACGACATCAAGACCACAGCGAAGGCAACGTTAAAGTAGAGCGACGCGTTTTCGACCCCACCGATAACCGGGAAAATAGCCAGTACGATAGGTACCGCCCCTCTTAAGCCTACCCAGGCGATAAAGAAGGTTTCCCGCCAGCGAAACTTAAAGAACGGCTTGATAGTGATCAGCACGGCCAGCGGGCGGGCGATAAAGATAAGCGCCAGCGCTACTAAACCCGCGGGCAGTGCTACGTCCCACAGCTCACTGGGCGTAACCAGCAGGCCAAGCACCAGGAACAGGCCGATTTGACTTAGCCACGCCAAGCCATCGTGAACAGGCAAAATAAAGTTGAGGTGGCGCCCTGGCTGGTTACCAATCATCAACCCAGCAAGGTAAATCGCTAAGAAGCCGCTGCCGCCCAGTACGCTGGTTAAACCGAACACGCTGAACCCTAGCGCCAACGCCAGCATGGCGTAAAGGCCCGGGGCTAAATCAAGCCAGCGCAGCAGCTTGGCACTCAGCCAACCGCCTCCCAGACCGACAATCAAACCAATGCCAAACTGGGACATAAAGAACAGGAAGGTTTCAACAGGCCCGCCAATATCACCGACAAGCAGTTCAACCAGCATCAAGGTCAGGAAAATCGCCATCGGGTCGTTGGTGCCCGACTCAATCTCCAGCGTCGCCCCTACCCGCTCGTTGAGATTAACGCCGCGACCGCTAAGCATGGAGAAAACCGCGGCAGCATCCGTTGAACCTACGATCGCGCCGACCAGCAGGCCCTGCACTATCGTTAGTTCAAAAATCCACATGGCGATAATGCCAACAATGGCACTGGTGATAAAAACACCGAAGGTCGCAAGCGAGAGCGCAGGCTTAAACCCCACCCGGAAGGTCTTGAGGCGGGTGCGTAAGCCACCATCCAACAAAATCATGGCCAGCGCGAGGTGGCCAATGGCAAAGGCCATGGAGTAGTCGTCAAATACAACGCCCAGCACGCCCTCCTCACCTGCCAGCATGCCTAGCCCAAGGAAGATCAGCAGTAGCGGCACACCCATCATCGACGATAAACGGCTGGCCAGAATACTGAGGGCCATTAGCGAACCGCCTACCAAAAAGAACATATAAATTGCGTCCATGACTCTCCATCTCTACATCAATACAGCGCTATTATTGCATGTAAACGTTGAATTTACTGTCTCTTCTCAGCGCCCTCTTATGCTCAAGGGGCTGGTCAGAAGCTTTCCTGGGCGGCTACACTTCGCCGTTACGACCTCTGGAGTTACTGACTATGTTGCGTTGCCTCTCACGCTGTTGGCACCCTATTCTGTTGAGTATCATCATTACCTTACTGTTTTCTAATTCAGTTATTTACGCAAATGAAGAGAGCGAAGAAAGCGCAAAAGAAGAAAGCCCTCTAGAAGAAGAATCCCTGCAAGATGGAGAAAGCTCTCCAGAAAGCACGCCGCTGACGCTGGACAGTGACGTCGAGGTGCCAGAAGCATTTTTGCGACCCATTGACAGCGAAAGTGTCGAAGAAGTGCCCACCATGGCGCAGACCCCTGCCCCACCTCTAGAGCCGCCGCCGGTTAAGCACATAACGCTTATGCTGGATTGGTACTTGAGTCCACAACATGCCGCTTTGGTGATTGCCAAGGAGCGGGGGCTGTATGCAGCTCAAGGGCTTGAGGTAGATATTCAATCACCGGCCGACCCCTCCATTGCCATCAAACTATTAACCGCAGGCGAAGTCGATTTGGCGTTAACCCGACAGCCACTGCTTCACTTGTATGTCCATAACGGTGCGCCCATCACCCGAATCGCAACACTGATTGAGACATCGTTATCAGCGGTTATCGTGGCGGGACAAGCGCAGACGGAAACAGAGAGTACCCTGGCTGGGTTACATTACGGTTATACCACCGGTGAAGGCCGCGACCTGAGCATTCCGCGTTTAATACCCCGCTCTGTGCAGCAAACCGATGATTTCGACCCGCCAGTCAACCTGCATTTTGATCCAATACGTGCAATGCGTGAAGGCCAGATTGACGCCGTTGCCGATGGTTTTTACCACTACCTCCCCCAGCAGTTGGCGACGGAAGGCATTAACACCCACGTCATTCGCTTCAATGAGTTAGACATTCCCCGTAGCGATGGCCTAGTAGTGCTGGCCAATAGCGATACGCTCGCGCGCCGCGCCGATACCTGGTCCCGGTTCGTGCTCGCCCTTGAGCAGGCGAGCCACTGGATTATCGACAACCCTACCGCTGCCTGGGAGCAACTGATTAGCGCGCACCCTGTACTCGACAATGACATTAACGCCAATGCCTGGGAGGATATCCTCCGCCGTATGGCGCTGAGCCCCGCCGCATTAGATAGCCGCCGCTACGCTGGTTTTGAAACCTTTTTAAATCAAATGGGCCTTACCGACGCGACACTTCCCGTCACGCGCTTAGCGGTAGATCCCCACTCTTTATAACCACGTATTGATAGCTCTTTATCCACGAACATGGCGGCCCATGAGCGAAACAGCTTTAATCTTTATAGACGTTGAGACCACCGGCACCCGGACGACTCGGGATAGGATTACTGAAATAGCCGCCCTTAAAGTCGTCAACGGCGAGCTAGTGGATCGCTGGACAAGCTTAATAAATCCAGAGTGCAAAGTGCCCGCGCAGATTACCCAACTGACGGGGATTCGTGATGACATGCTGGTGGATGCGCCCCGCTTCACACAGATAGCCGAATCATTTCGGGAGTGGTTAGGTGACGGTCAGCTAGTGGCCCACAATGCGCGCTTTGACTATGGCTTTCTGCGCAACGAATTTAAGCGCGCCGGGCAGGAATACCGCGCGTCATTGCTATGCACGCTACGCTTATCACGCCGGATAGCGCCTCAAGAGCGCCAGCACAACCTGAAAGCACTGCTGAGTCGCTACGCCATCACCTCCATCCGCCAACACCGTGCTGGAGACGACGTAGAGGCGCTGTGGTCACTCTGGCAAGCGTGGCAAGTTGAGCACAGCGATGAAGCGTGGCAGCGCCTACTGGGGGATGAGCGCCGCCACCGCACACTGCCCGCCCATCTGGATAGCGCCCAGTTGGAGGGTTTGCCTGCCTGCCCCGGCGTTTATCTGTTTTACGGCCATAACCGGCTGCCACTCTACGTGGGCAAAAGCATCAATCTGCGCAGCCGTGTGCTGGGGCATTTTCAGCGCGACCACCATGACGATAAAGAGATGCGCCTCGCCCAACAGGTGCAGCACATCGAGTGGGAAGAGACTGCTGGAGATTTAGGCGCCCAGTTGCGTGAAGCGCAGCTGGTGAAAACGTTAATGCCGATTATGAACCGCCAACTACGCAAGCAGCGTAAGTTAACGACCTGGCACTGGGCCGAGGAAGCCGACCATCCTGAGTTACTCAGTGGGAGCGCCCTGAGCCAGCCGCTGAACCGGCCACAAGGTGGCACGCTGTATGGGTTGTTTCGTAATGCCCGAGAGGCCAAGAGCGCGCTGCGTGGGATTGCCGAGGAGCAACAGCTCTGCCCTCGGGTACTAGGGCTTGAAAAAGGTAAGGGGCGCTGTTTTGCCAACCAGGTGGGCAAGTGCCTTGGAGCGTGCAATGGTCAGGAGTCAATAGCTGCACATACCCAGCGGGCAAAGGCAGCGCTCAAACAGCTTCAGGTCAATGTGTGGCCCTGGCCAGGCAGTATTGCAATTGAAGAACAGCCAGCGGGCAGTGCAGCCCCCGCCTGGCATGTTGTCCGCCAATGGTGTTACCTGGGCAGTGCATCAAGCCTTAACAAAGCACAAACTCTGGCGGAAACGTCGGCAAGTTTCGATGTGGATAGCTACCGAATTTTGAACCGCTTCTTACGCTACCCGGAGCAGCACGGCTTGACGATTACGCCACTCTGAAAACACCGCACGGCTTGCTCTTCGCCTACTCCAAACGCATCTACTGGGCGTCCAAGAATGCCATAACCGCCTGCTGAAAGGCGTCTGGCTGGTCGGCGTGTAGCCAGTGGCCGGCATTTTTAAGCGTTACCACCCGGGCGCGGGGCAATACTTCGCGCAGCGCGGGAATCATATCGTCAGCCACGTAGTGGGAATCGCCGCCGCGCAGCACTAGCGTCGCACCGTCGTAGGGCTGCTCACCATCCGGCACGTCAATAATGTCGCTATAGCCACGCTTAATCTGATCTAAGCCTACCCGTAGTGCCATCACGTTATCATCGTTACGGACGAGGTTCGTGGCCAAAAACAGCCGCGTGGGCCGGAAGTCCACATGCTCGGCCAGCAGGTCGTCCGCTTCACGGCGGTTTTTGGGCTGCCCCTCCCGCACACTCTCTAGCGCGGCGAAGACATCGTCATGGCCGTGGTCATAAGCCACCGGGGCAATATCCGCCACAATCAGCGACGCCACCCGCTCAGGCGCCAAGCGCGCCAGACTGATCGCCACTTTGCCGCCCATGGAGTGGCCCAGCACGTGAGCACGCTCAATCGAAAGCTTATCCAACAGCGCTATCACATCATCCGCCATGGTGGTGTAACGCATTCCCTCTGCATGGGGCGAGCGGCCATGGTTACGCAGATCCAGCGCAATCACCCGGCGGCTGCGCTGCCACACTTTCAAGTGCGATCGCCAATTATCGGCACTGCCCAGCAGGCCATGAATCACTACCAGCGGGACAGCATCTGCGGCGGCTTCTTCGGCGGGCATATCGATAAAATGGAGATCAACGGTGGCAGCGTCAGTCATGCTAGCTCCTAAGCCTTGCGGTGTCTGTGGTGTTTACACGGTTACGCCGTGCGGGGTGCAGCATCTACTTGATCTGTCCAAACCACCAAGCGGCGAGTCAACCAGGCAAGTAGCAAGCCATACAGCGGTAGGAAAAACAGCAGGCTGATGGCGAGCTTAATCGCATAGTCAACGGCGGCGATCTCTATCCAATGAGCGGCCATAAACGGATCTGGGCTGTTATAGAACGCTACCGAGAAGAATGCAAAGGTATCGGCCAGATTGCCCAGCACCGTTGAGCAAACGGGGGCGACCCACCATGCCCACTGACGCAAGCGGTCAAACACCTGGACATCTAACAACTGGCCGATCACATAGGCCAGGAAGCTAGCCAGGGCGATACGGGCGACAAACAGATTCCACTCCGAAAGTGCCTCAATCCCGGCAAAGCTGCCGCGGGGAAACACCACCGATACCACATAGGAGACCAGCAACGCGGGGAGCATCACGCGCAGAATAATTGATCGCGCCGGCCCTTTACCAAACAGACGTACCGTCAGGTCGGTGGCCAGAAAGATAAACGGGAAGCTAAATGCGCCCCAGGTGGTATGAAAGCCAAACAGCGTAAACGGTAGCTGAACGAGATAATTACTGGCGGCAATAATGCCGATATGAAAAGCCACCATCACCATTAGGCAACGGCGGTGCTGAGTCTCACTCAATGCAAACATGCGGGTAGACCTTTTTTTAATAGCGAAGAGGGGTTAGGGAACCCTCGGGGTAGTAAGCGCGCATTATACGGCTTCTGCGAGCTATTAAAAGTCGGGTAATAAAAGCCGCCCGCAATCCCGGGCGGCTGTAGCCTGCGAAACTTCAATCCAGCGGTGTGGCCCTGTCCGCTGCGCCTACCGAGCGCTCGCGCATGGCGGCGTGAACATCCGCCAGGCTGGTGGGATCGTCGATGGTTGAGGGAATAGCAAACTCTTTGCCGTCAGCAATCGTACGCAGCAGCTTGCGGAGAATCTTACCCGAGCGGGTTTTGGGTAATCTGTCGACCACTAACACCTGCTTGAAGCAGGCAATCGGGCCAATATGCTCGCGAACCCGGGCAATCAGCTCGGCCTCAAGCGTTGTTTCATCGCCATCAAAGCCATCTTTGGGAATCACCAGGCCAATCGGCAGTTGCCCTTTAAGATCGTCATGAATCCCAATCACCGCGCATTCGGCCACCGCGGGGTGTGCACCCACCACCTCTTCCATTTCACCGGTCGAGAGCCTGTGCCCTGCCACGTTAATGACGTCATCGGTGCGGCCCATAATGAACAGATAGCCCTGCTCATCAAAATAACCGCCATCGCCAGTTAAATAATAACCGGGGAACGCCGCCATATAGGCGCTGTGAAAGCGCTTCTCGTCGCGCCAAACGCCGGTCAAGCAGCCCGGCGGCATGGGCTGCTTGATCACCACACTGCCCTGCTCCATGGGTTTTGCCTGCTCGCCATCGCGGTTGAGCACTTGTACATTAAAACCGGGAACGGGAAAGGTCGCAGACCCTGCCTTGGTCGGCATAGGTTCAATACCAGGCAAGTTGGCGGCGATGGGCCAACCGGTTTCAGTTTGCCACCAGTGGTCAATGACCGGCACGTCCAACAGGTCATCCAGCCAGTGAAACGTAGGTGGGTCGAGGCGTTCGCCAGCTACGTAGAGGTGCTTTAGGCTGCTAATATCGTATTGCTGTAGCAGTTTGGCCTCGGGATCCTCTTTTTTAATCGCACGAAACGCCGTGGGCGCAGTGAAGAAGCTCTTCACCCGGTACTCTTCGATCAACCGCCAAAAACTGCCCGCATCGGGGGTTTTAACCGGTTTACCTTCATAGACCACCGTGGTGCAACCTATTAACAAAGGGGCGTAAACAATGTAGGAGTGCCCGACGACCCAGCCCACATCCGAGGCGGTAAAGAACACTTCGCCGGGCTCCATGGCATAAATCGCCTGCATCGAATAGGCCAGCGCCACCGCGTAGCCGCCGGTATCGCGCATCACACCTTTGGGCTTTCCGGTGGTGCCTGAGGTATAGAGGATATACAGCGGATGGGTGCCCTTCACCGGCACGCACTCAGCAAATGGCGCCTTCGCTACTAGCGCTTCCCAGTCGTGGTCGCCTGCCCCCAATTCAGCCCGGTGCGCTTCACGCTGATAAACCACACAGGCATCCGGCTTATGAGCGCTTAATTCAACGGCTTGGTCTACCATTGGTTTATAAGGCAACACCTTGCCTAGCTCGATGCCGCAGGAAGCGGCAACCACTACTTTAGGCTCGGCGTCTTCAATCCGCGCCGCCAGCTCATGGGGGGCGAAGCCACCAAAGACCACCGAGTGAATGGCGCCAAGTCGGGCGCAGGCGTACATGGCTACCAGGGCTTCGGGGATCATCGGCATATAGATCACCACGCGATCACCCTTGGTGACACCCAGTTGCGTTAAGGCGCCAGCAAAATACGCCACCTTATCGCGCATCTCGCGGTAGCTAATGGTTTTTTTGGCCTGCGCTGCGGGCGAGTCCCAGAAAATTGCTGCCTGGTCTCCACGTCCATTTTCGACATGATAATCCAGTGCAGCGTAGCTAAGGTTCATTTCACCGTCGCTAAACCAACGAGCATGCCCTTGTCCAGAGCCCTGCTCATCGTAGCTGAGTATGGTTTTCGGCGGCGTGTACCAGGGAATTCGCTTGGCCTGCTCGGCCCAGAACGATTCAGGGTGTTCTATGGAGCGTTGGAAGGTGTGTTGGTAGCGGCTCATGGTGTCCCTATCTTTTTTGTAGTAACGATGAAGAAGGATTGTTGACACTGTATAAATAAAACCGCTACTTCACCCTCATACTATGGGCTAAATAGCGACCAAAGCGGTAGACACGACAAAACATTGTCGACAAGATGAAGAAAAACTACCATTGATTAATCGTTAAACAACGGCTTGGACAAAACTCGCTAAATTACTGATCATTAAACAACTCTGATCCTCGCGACGCGACGATGCCTCGACAACGTACAACAATGCCTTTAAAACGACGCCTTTAAAACGACGCCTTTAAAACGACGCCTCTAAAACAATGCTTATAACACGCTGATGTAACAGTGTAGGCAAGGAGATCATTATGTCTGCTTCTACAAGCGCCGCTAAACGCCTGCTTGAACATAACTGTCGCGCGATTGAAGCGGGAACCAACCTGCTAAAAGCGTTAGCCAACGAGAAACGGCTGCAAATACTCTGCCTGCTTGCGGAGAAAGAGCTGTCAGTCACGCAAATTAATCAACAGCTTGCGTTAAGCCAGTCAGCGCTTTCGCAACATTTGGCTATTTTGCGACGTGATGAACTCGTCGATACCCGGCGGGAGTCACAAACTATCTATTACTCGTTAAGCAGTGAGAGCGCCAAGGCAGTGATCGATACCTTGGCGCACCATTACGCCGCATAACGTTTAAGGGTTTATTTTCAGCGCCGCTGCCACCCAGCGGCGTCGATTAGACCAAGCGCTTTCAGCGCAGCTTTTTCGACACCTTCCGATATAGCCAATCCCAGCTTACGACCAACGGTTTTAGGTGCTTCCAGCTTGACGGTTAGTACTTCCGCTTCGGCCATGCGCTCAACCAAATAGGCTTCGCTGGTACCCACGCTGTCGACAAGCTGAAGGGGCAGCGCTTCGCTACCGTACCAAATCTCCCCCGTGGCCAGGGTGTCGATATCCATGGAGGGGCGCCGTTCTGCCACATAGCGTTTAAACAAGCGGTGGGTATTCTCCAAGTCCTCTAAGAACTTTGCTTTGCCCTCTTCGGTATTTTCACCCAGCACGGTCAACGTGCGCTTGTATTTACCGGCGGTCAGCAGTTCGACATCAACATCGTGGCGCTTAAGCAGGCGGTGAATATTGGGCACTTGCGCCACCACGCCGATGGAGCCAATCACCGCGAAGGGCGCAGCCTTAATATGTTGCGCGGTGCAGGCCATCAGGTAACCACCGCTCGCCGCTACTTTGTCGATACACACGGTGGTGGTGAGCCCTGCGGTACGCAGCCGGTCTAACTGGGCTGCTGCCAACCCATAGGCATGCACCAAGCCCCCCGCAGATTCAAGGCGCACCACGACTTCATCATCTTTAGCGGCGACGTCGATAATAGCGGATACTTCTTGGGCAAAATGCTCGGCTTGTGAGGCTTTCAGATCGCCGTGGAAATCGAGCACCCAAACACGTGAGGCTGGGGCAGCGTCTTGCTCAGATTTATGCCCCTTCTGGCGCTTTTTATCTTCGTTGCGAAATAGTTTAAGCAGTTTTTTGCGCGCCCCAGGAAGCGTCGCGGCTAGCCGCAAACGCCGTCCACGGCGGCGGCGCTGATCGTTAAGTGGCTCGACGGTAAGCTTCAGTTCGCTCTCTTTATCTTGCCTGGTTCGCGCAATCATCAGCAGGCCAATGCCTATCAGCGCCATCACAATGGTGGTCTGCACAACAAAGGTGCCTAATTCTGCTACCCATTCACTCATTGACGTTCTCCATTAGGGGGGTGATTCCTTTATGACGAGTACTTTGGACATATACCTGTGCGGGGTTTGGCTACAGTGCTTGATTGGAACGCACGTATGAAATAACCTCGCTTGCCTTTACGATTGTTTATTTGAGTAGTGGTCGCTAACCTTGGCCTCAACTACTTAAGCTCCATCTACTTCACTGAGAGATATGTTATGTCTAACAATACCCTTGAGAAGCTAAAAGCGCGTTTCAATCCGCAAGCAGCAAAGGGCATGAATGAAGTTTTCCAGTTTCACTTTACCGATGCTGGCAGCTACTACTTAAACATCCAAGATGGCACGCTGGACGTACAAGAGGGTGAGCACGACGATCCTTCTGTCAGCTTAAGCCTAACCACCGACACGCTGAAAGGCATTATGAGCGGCGAGATCAATGGCATGACGGCCTTTATGACCGGCAAGCTGAAAGCAACCGGTAACGTCATGCTGGCGACTAAGCTGACGAGCTTATTCCCTAGCGAATAATCGTTATCTCGGCACGCGGCGCCGCTCACTCTTCGCGCCAGCGTGCCAAATGCGTTTCGATCAGCTCGCGGGATATCGAGTACGGCGGCGGCAGAGAGGGCAACTGACGGGGTGAAAACCACGCTGCATCGCTAATCTCTACTCCATCGATGCGAATGCGTCGAGTGGTGGCTTCAGCGAAATAACCAAACATTAGCGAATGCGGAAATGGCCACGCCTGACTCTGGTGATAGCGCAGTTGATCGATATGCACGCCCACTTCTTCAAACACCTCACGGTGCACCGCCTCTTCCGCTGACTCCCCCGGCTCGATAAAACCGGCCAAGGTGGAGTAGCGCCCCGGTGGAAAGCGTGGACTGCGGGCGAGCAGCATTGCCTCCCCACTGGTCACCAGCGTGATAATGCACGGTGAAATTCGCGGATAGTTGCGATGCCCGCAGGCGTGGCAATGCATAGCGAATTCCGCCGTAAGCTTGGTGGCCGGTGCGCCACAGCGGCCACAGAAGCGATGGTTCTCTAACCATGCCCCCACCTGCAACGCCGTAGAGAGCAGGCTGAACCAGGCGGTGGAAAGTTCACTCATCCATTGGCGACCATCAATCCAACCGCTTTCGGCCTGGGGCTCAACAAGCAGCGCCACCGGCTCATCATTCCAGTAACAGAGCGGCTGCATCTGCTCTGTCCAGGGTTGATGGGGCTGAAGCGGGGTGAGCTCTTCACTACCGTTTAAGGGTGCGGGCGCCAATAGGCTACGCGACAGTCGAATAACTCTACCGGCCTGTTCGTGATGGGGTATTTCTCGCCTAAGCATCGCTGGCCGCACCTTCAAACCAGTTCAGTTGATGCGCTGCGCACTTGGCCTGGTGAGCAGCTCGCTCTTCGTCGGTGGGCCGCACCACGCGTAGTTGGCCGGGCGTTAAAGAGAGACGCTGAATCGACATCCCTTCATTGGAGGTGTCCGCCTGCTCCTGCTCCGCTGCGGTGGCCGCGTCCAAGGTCAGCGCGGTTTGCCCACCGGTCATCGCCAGGTAGACCTCGGCCAGGATCTCCGAGTCTAACAGTGCGCCGTGCAATACCCGGTGGCCGTTGTCGATATCATAGCGCTTGCATAAGGCATCCAGGCTATTGCGTTGGCCGGGGTGCATCTTCCGCGCCATGGTCAGCGTATCCAATACACCGCAATGATCTCTAACCGGCCCCAATACAGGGGATTTTCGCTGCTGGTTCAACATGCCCAGCTCGTGGTCAATAAAGCCCACATCGAAGGGGGCGTTATGAATCACCAGCTCGGCACCTTCGATAAATGCCCAAAACTCATCGGCAATGGCCGCGAACACCGGCTCGTTAGCGACTTTGGCGTCATCAATCCCGTGAACGGCGACTACTTCGGCGTCGATATGCCGCTCAGGATTGATGTATTGGTGATAAGTGCGACCAGTGAAGCGTCGATTAACCATCTCAATAGCACCGATTTCGACCAGCCGATGCCCCTCTTTTGGGTCGATGCCCGTGGTTTCAGTATCCAAGATCACCTGACGCATCATGCTCTCCTCTTCTGGTGCTCATCAATCGCTTCGTTGGCTAACGCATCGGCACGCTCATTGCCTGGATGACCGCTATGCCCTTTCACCCAGTGCCACTCGACCTGGTGGCGCTGGGTCTCTTCGTGGAGGGTCTTCCACAGCTCGGCATTTTTGACCGGTTGCTTGGCAGCGGTTTTCCAGCCGCGCTTGATCCAGTTGTGAATCCACTGGGTGATGCCCTGACGAACATACTGAGAGTCCGTCCAGAGAGCCACTTCACACGGGGTATTAAGCGTGCGTAGCGCCATAATCGCAGCCATTAACTCCATGCGATTATTAGTGGTTTCGGCCTCATAGCCTTTCAAGGTTTTCTCATGCTCGCCACTCGCCAGCACTACGCCCCACCCGCCGGGGCCTGGATTGCCCCTACAAGCCCCATCGGTATACACCGTTACCCGAGGTAGATGTCCGGCCGCCTCTTTAGTCAATCTCTTGATCCCTTGGTTTTTGTAGAACAGGTTTCTGTAAAACAGACTTCCGTAAAATTGATTTCTGTAAATCAGTTTGCCGTGCTTGAGTTTGATGCGTTGGAGGTGCTTGATGGGATTGATAGTGGGCGGATGAGCCAGAGCGGGTAACCCCCAGCGATGCCGGTGACACTGGCGCCTTCAAACCAAATTTCAAACGCTGCACCGGCGCTTGGCGCTGCTGACGACGCGCCTGAATCATATAACTTTCGCCCAGCGGCAAATTATGCCGCCGTCCTAACGACTCCCAATACTCACCGCACTTGGCGTTCATCCGCCCGCGAAAGCAGCAATAGTCTACCCGCTCCACCTCAAAGTCGACAAACGCCAGCCAGTCGCGCAGACGACTTGCCGAGCGCCAGGTTCCGCTCCAGGGAAACGTCTGCTGATGCTTGCGCAACTGCCGGGCAAGACCGCTCACACCTATTGGGTTAAAGCCAAACAGCACTAATATGCCGTTGTCAGCGGTCACCCGCGCGGCCTCTTGCAGAGTGAAGTGGGCATCGGTTAAGTGCTCAAGCCAGTGGTGAATGACCATCACATCCAGGCAGCGATCGGGCAGTGCGAACTGATCCGGTGGGCAAACTAAAGTGCTATCGCTTTCGGCTAGCTGACGCGTGGGCGACCAGCGTATAGAGTGCGCGATAGCCGACATGGTCATCAGTGCCGGCCCCATACTCATTTCCAGGCTATGGCCGCCCACACGTGATTCCACCACGGGCCCTAAGCAGGCTCGCTGGGTTTCCCACAGCGAACGCCCCGCTTCTGATTGCCAATAAGGCTGGCTACTTTGTAAGCGCTTAGCCAGTGTCGTGGCCGTCGTCGAATTTGACATGAACAGCGCTTCCCTCCACAGTAACGGCTTTTTAACGCCTTTTACGCACCGATTTAGCGCTAATAAGCGCAATGTTTGATGTGTTTTTTCGTAACTTAAAGGATCTCGCCGATGATGAGCGTGACACCGATCCCCGCCCTAAGCGACAACTATATTTGGCTATTAAGACAAGATACCAGTCAAAGTGTTTGTGTGGTGGATCCCGGTGAAGCTGCCCCGGTGATCGAGTTTCTTGAGCGTGAATCGCTAACCCTCAGCTGTATTCTGATTACCCACCATCATCATGATCATACCGGTGGTTTAGCGGAGTTAATTAAACGCTACGCCCCCCACGTGATTGGCCCGGCCAATCCTGAAATTGAAGGCATTGATGAACACGTGGGTGACGGTGACGAAGTCCGCATCATGGGGCGCCTTTTTGACGTCATGGCGACCCCCGGCCATACGCTGGATCATATCAGCTACTTCACCGCAGGTATCCCTGCACTACTGTTCTGTGGCGACACGCTGTTTTGCGCGGGCTGTGGTCGTTTATTTGAGGGTACACCAGAGCAGATGTATACCGCGCTGAAAAAATTTGCGGAACTCCCTGAAGATACGCTGGTCTTTGCAGCCCATGAGTACACTCAGGCAAACCTGACGTTTGCCCGTGCTGCGGATCCTGAAAACGAAGACGTCAAACACGCCTTGCAGGAGTGTGAAAAGGCGCGGGCATTGGATCGCCCCACCTTACCCAGCACGATAGGACGCGAGCTGAAAATTAATCCCTACCTTCGCGTGGGCACTGATAGCGTGCGCCAGGCGGCAGGTACCCAGGGTGTTAATAATGATGATCTCGCTACGTTCACCACTCTGCGTGAGTGGAAGAACCGTTTTTAAGAACGCTATCGAAACCAAACGAATGCAACTATGACCTATCGAACGATTCGCCAGCGCTTGATGCTGAGCGCTGGCAGTACCGTAATTATGGGCCTAATGTTAGCCGCTGCGGCAAGCTCTCAAGCCTCTGCTACAGCTTATGAAGGATCTACTGCTTCAACAAGTACATCAGTAGACGCTACAAAACCTCGCCCCACACCGTTTCAAATCCATTTTTGGGAGGCGCTGGAGCTAAAACCCCAAGACGCCTGGACGACGCTGCGTAATAGTTTTCAGTGGCAAGAGAAGTCGCTGCCAGCCGAGGCCCAAGCGCGGGTAGATGAATGGATTGAGTACTACCGTTCAAGCCCCGAAAACATTGCCACTATTACCGAGCGCGCCTCCCCTTGGCTCGCCTGGATTACCCAGCAGGTTAGCGAACGCGGCCTACCGGGTGAAGTAGCACTCATTCCTTTCGTAGAGAGTTCCTTTGACCCCGGTGCGCGAAGTCATCGCGGTGCCGCGGGGCTTTGGCAGTTTATGCCTGGCACCGGTGATGCATTGGGCCTGGTTCGCAACGGAAACTACGATGGCCGGTTAGACGTTTTAACCTCCACCGAGGCAGCGCTGGACTACTTGGAAATGCAGGCTGACCAGTGGTACGAAGGCGACCTGATGCTCTCATTAGCCGCTTATAACGCCGGAGCTGGAACGGTTAATCGCGCGTTACGGCAAGCCCAAAGCCAAGGCTTGAAGGGTGACTACTGGGATCTCTCGCTACCCCATGAAACCATGCAGTACGTACCCAAGCTGAAAGCCATCGCGACGATCATTGATGCGCCTGAAGAGTACGGCGTCAGCTTGCCGGAGATACACGTTGACCCGGCCTTCGCGAAAGTTAAGCTGGCCCATGCAGTGACACTCTCGGAAGCCTCACAACTGCTGGATGTCAGCCAAACCGCGTTAGCCGAATTAAACCCTGGCCTGCTGAATGGCAGTATTGATCCTCGTAGTGCCCAGACGCTGCTGGTTCCTGAAGAAGTGGATACGCAGATGCTTGCGCAACTTGCACAGGGTGGTAACCAGGCATCAGAAAGTAATCAGGCGGTAGCGCAAAACAGCCGTGCCACTACTCATCGCGTTGAAAGAGGCGATAGTCTCTCCGCGATCGCTGCCCGGTATAATGTAGATCAACAGGATCTTATCCGCTGGAATGCGATTGACCGCCCCAGCGCTTTACAACCAGGCCAGTTGTTGACACTTTCAGGGCGTTAAACCGGGTTAACTAATTGGCTTTGTTCACATGGGATGTCTCCAATGCCGCGTGGTTTGTTTTTTGCGAAATCGCTTCTACTCATCAGTGGCTTGCTGTTCAACGCATCGATACTGGCTTCAGAAACGATAGCGCCAGAGTCGACCTCTAACAGTGATTCGTCTATCACCTCCCCTCGCGCTAATAGCGTGGTAGGTGATCTAAACACAGACGAACACAATGGAGTGCCGGTTGAAACCGTTCACGGGCTATCGCTTTACGATAGCCCTGCCCTAGAGGCTGGCTTTCCCTACTTCCCTCATGTAAATCCCCAGGCTCCCAAAGGCGGCACGATAACCCATACTGCCGTGGGGAGCAGTTTTGACTCGACCAATCCGTTTATCATTCGTGGTACGCCGGTAACCGGCATCTCACAAATTTACGACACTCTGATGGCCAGCAACCCCAATGAGCCCTTTAGCCTCTACGGCCTGTTGGCTGAGGGTGTGCGCCTTGACCCAGAAAGAGATTGGATTGAGTTCGACCTGCGGCCAGAAGCGCGTTTCCAAGATGGCGAACCGGTCACCGCCTACGATGTGGTGTTCTCCCTTAATTTGCTTCGCGAGAAGGGCAATCCGTTTTACGCCAGCTACTACGCGGGGGTAGAAGAAGCCATCGCCCTGAATGAGCATCAGGTACGTTTTACCTTTAACGATACCGAGTCACGGGAACTGCCGTTAATCGTTGCCCAACTGCCCATACTTCCCCGCCATTACTGGGAGCCCCGAGATTTCACCTCGCCGACGCTGGCCGCACACCCAGGTTCCGGGCCCTACCGTATTAGCGAGGTAGACCCTGGCCGGCGAATTGTTTATCAGCGCGATGAGAATTACTGGGGTAAGGATTTGCCGGTCAACGTTGGTCGTTACAATATTGATCGCATCATTTACGACTACTACCGTGACCGCGATATTGCCTGGGAAGCCTTTAAAGCGGGGCTGACGGACTTCCGTACCGATGCCCGCGCCGCCACCTGGGCAATTGGCTATAACTTTCCAGCCTATGAAGAGGGCTTGGTTAAGCGGCTAACAGTGCCTGACGTTAATCCATCGATGATGCAGGCGTTTGTTTTCAACCTGCGTAAAGAGAAGTTCCAAGATCCGAGGGTGCGGGAAGCGTTGAGCCTGACCTTCGATTTTCCGTGGCTCAACACCAATATTTTTTACGGCACTTACCAGCGCACCGAGAGCTTTTTCCAAAACTCTGAAATGGAAGCCACCGGCTTACCCTCTGAAGAAGAGTTGGCACTATTAGAGCCTTTCCGCGAAGAGTTAATAGCCTCTCATGGCTCCGACCGCCTCTTTACCGAGCCGCTGCCCATTGAACAGCCCACTGATTTGCGCGAGAGGCTACGCAAAGCGCTCGACCTGCTGCGCGAGGCAGGTTATCGCGTTGAGGACGGCGTGCTAGTCAATCAGGAGACTGGACGGGCGTTAAGCCTGGAAGTATTGCTCTACGACTCAGGCCTTGAGCGGGTCGTTCAACCCATGCTGCGTAACATGGCCCGCTTGGGAGTGCAGACATCGCTGCGTATCGTTGATATTAATCAATATTTAAACCGGCAGCGCAATTACGACTATGACATAGTGATCAGCCATTTCCCGCAGTCGAACAATCCGGGCAATGAGCAGCGTGACTTCTGGACCAGTGCCGCCGCCGAGGCGCCGCAAAGCCGTAACCGGATGTCACTGGCGCACCCTGCAGTCGATGCACTGGTGGAGGAGATCATTAGCGCTGATGGCCGCGAAGAGCTGGATACCGCCACCCGTGCGCTGGATCGGGTGCTGCGCTGGGGATTTTATGTCATTCCCCACTACCACTCTGGGGAGACCCGAATCGCCATTTGGGATAAGTTCGGCTACCCCGAACCGTTCCCAGCGTATGCCATGGATCTGGATGCGTGGTGGGTAGACACTGACCGTGAAGCAGAACTGCAGCGCCGTCAACGTGGACGCTAACGCTGGCTGGATGACAACGACTTAATCGCAACGGCTTATCCTCAACGGTTTCATCGTCATAAACCTCGGAGTGCTCTGTGGCCCGTTATACCTTACGCCGACTGCTGCTCATGATTCCGACCCTGTTCGGGATCATGCTTCTCAATTTTATGATTGTTCAGGCGGCGCCGGGCGGGCCAATTGATCAAATGTTGGCGCGTTTTGAAGGCGCCAACGCTATGGCCAGCACACGCCTGGATATGGGCGGCGCCGACGTCCAGGTCAGCGATGACTCTCGGGGCGCCCGTGGCATTGACCCGCGCTTTATCGAGCAGCTAGAACAGCAGTTTGGTTTTGACAAACCCGCCCACGAGCGCTTTATCGGCATGATGGCGGACTACCTCACCCTCGATTTTGGTACCAGCTTCTTCCGTGATCGACCGGTCATCGAGCTGATGATCGAACGACTGCCAGTCTCTATTTCTCTGGGGCTCTGGACGACACTGCTGGTCTACTTAATCTCCATCCCGTTAGGAATCAAAAAAGCACTGCGCCACGGCTCCCGGTTTGACGTCTGGTCGTCGGGCTTAGTGATCGTTGGCTATGCCATTCCAGGTTTTCTGTTTGCCATCCTGCTTATTGTGCTGTTTGCCGGAGGCACTTATTGGGACTTTTTCCCCCTACGTGGCCTGACCTCGCCTGACTTTGACCAGCTTTCCGCCTGGGGCAAGGTCAAAGACTACTTCTGGCACATCACACTGCCAGTGATCGCCGCCTCGATCGGCAGCTTTGCCACGCTGACGATGCTGACCAAAAACAGCTTTCTCGATGAGATTCACAAACAGTATGTTATAACCGCCCGCGCCAAAGGCGCCGACGAACGGCGCGTTCTCTATGGCCATGTATTCCGCAACGCCATGTTGATCATTATTGCGGGTCTACCCTCTGCCATGATCGGTATTTTCTTCACCGGCGCGCTGCTCATCGAAGTAATCTTCTCCCTGGATGGGCTGGGCCTGCTCGGTTTTGAGGCGGTCATGCAGCGGGATTACCCGGTGATATTTGGCACCCTCTTCCTGTATACCGTGATCGGCTTAATCCTCAAGCTGATTTCCGATTTGACTTACGTGTGGGTCGACCCGCGTATCGATTTTTCGACCCGGGAGTCGTGATAATGGCCTCGTTATCGTCACGTTTATCACCCATTACTCGCCGGCGACTGGCGGCTTTTAAAGCCAATCGTCGTGCCCGGGTGTCCCTCTGGCTATTTGCCGCGCTGTTTATCCTTAGCCTGTTTGCCGAGCTGATTGCCAACGACAAACCAATCATTATGCAGTACGACGACCAGTGGTACTTCCCCATGCTGGTGGACTATCCGGAAACCGAATTTGGTGGCTTCCTCCCCACCCGCACGGACTATCTGGATCCTTTTGTGCAGCAACAGATTAAAGACCACGGCTGGGCGCTGTGGCCCATTATTCCTTTTTCCTACCAGACCCTGGATATGAATATGACCCGCCCCTCTCCGGCCCCACCGGATAGCCGCCACTGGCTGGGCACCGATGACCAGGGACGGGATGTAACCGCACGAGTGATTTATGGTTTCCGGCTTTCGGTTGCCTTTGCCCTGGTACTCACTGCAGGGTCATTAGTGATGGGTGTGGCGATAGGCGGTGTACAAGGCTACTTTGGCGGCAAAATTGATTTGATCGGTCAGCGGTTCACCGAAATTTGGTCCGGCTTGCCGGTGCTGTTCCTGCTGATTATTTTGGCCAGCTTTGTGCAACCAGGTTTTTGGTGGTTACTGGGGATTATGCTGCTTTTCTCATGGTTGGGCTTGGTCGACATCGTACGTGCCGAGTTCCTGCGCGCGCGCAATCTGGAGTATGTGCGCGCGGCCAAAGCCATGGGCCTGCCGTCACGCCTGATTATGTGGCGTCACGTGCTGCCCAATGCCATGGTGGCCACCCTCACGTTTATTCCGTTTCTGTTTACCGGCGCCATTGGCACGCTCACCGCACTGGATTTCCTCGGTTTCGGCCTGCCCCCCGGCGCCCCCTCGCTAGGCGAGCTGGCGGCCCAGGGCAAAAATAATCTTCATGCTCCGTGGCTGGGTATTACGGCGTTTATGACTCTGGCCATCATGCTCTCACTGCTGGTCTTTATCGGCGAAGGCTTGCGCGATGCCTTTGATCCCCGTCACGTGCAGCAGCGCCAAGCGGGTACTGCCCAGGAGACTCAGCATGCCTAATCCCCTGCTGCGCATTGAACATCTTGATGTCGCTTTTGATGGCAACCCGGTGGTGCAGTCACTCTCACTTACCCTCAATGCGGGCGAAACCCTGGCCATTGTCGGTGAGTCCGGCTCCGGCAAATCCGTATCGGCGTTGGGTATGGTAAATCTGCTGCCCAGTAACGCTAGCGTTGAGGGTGAACGCTGGCTGGGTGATACCAACCTAGCCAACTTAACCGAAGCCCAGTGGAACGCTATACGCGGTAATCGCGTCGGCTTTATCTTTCAAGAACCGATGACCTCGCTTAACCCACTCCATCGCGTGGGTAAGCAGATCGGTGAAGCGCTCCGCCTTCATCAGGGGCTGCGTGGCGAGGCCGCCCGCCAACGCAGCAAAGCGCTACTGGAACAGGTGAAACTGCCGCGACCTGATGAGCTGCTGGATGCCTGGCCCCACCAGCTCTCGGGGGGGCAGCGCCAACGGGTAATGATTGCCATGGCGATTGCCAACAACCCATCGCTGCTGATTGCCGATGAGCCGACAACAGCGCTGGACGTTACCGTGCAACAGGACATTCTCGCCCTGCTGCGTGAACTACGCGATCACCATGGCATGGGTATGCTGTTTATCAGCCACGACTTGAATCTGGTACGCCGCTATGCGGATCGTATCTGCGTTATGTATCAGGGCCGTATTCAGGAGATCGGCCCGGTGGAGCAGGTCTTTCAGCACCCGCAAAGCGATTACACGAAGGCGCTGCTAGCCGCAGAACCGGAAGGGAGGCCCCAGCATATTGAGCAGACCGCCCCGCTACTAACAGCGCGTCAGTTGAGCGTCAGTTTCAAGCGGCCTAAAACCAGCCTGTTCAAGCGTCAGCCGCCCGCTTTCGTGGCACTTCAACCCACTGATTTCCATATTGCGCCGGGAGAAACCCTGGGCATTGTGGGTGAGTCCGGCTCGGGTAAAACCACGCTAGCCTCGGCTGTCATGCGGCTGGTCACCAGTCAAGGCGATGTGACGCTGGGCAGTGATAAACTAAGCGCCCTAACCGGCGATGCGTTACGTCGTCACCGGCATCGCCTACAGATGGTGTTTCAAGACCCCTATGGCGCCCTTTCACCGCGTATGCCGGTGTTTGATATCGTCAGCGAGGGCCTGCGCTTCCACTACCCTGACCTCTCCATTGAGGAAGTCGCCCAGCGGGTCAAGCAAACGCTGCACGAGGTAGGCTTGCCCGAAAGCTGTGCCGCCCGCTACCCTCATGAGTTTTCCGGCGGTCAGCGCCAGCGCATCGCCGTCGCCAGAGCGATTATCCTAGAGCCGGAGCTGCTGGTACTCGATGAGCCGACCTCGGCGTTAGACCGTACCGTCCAGAAGCAGCTGGTCGCCCTGTTGCGCGATCTACAGGTGCGTCGCCAGTTGAGTTATCTGTTTATTAGCCATGACCTAGCTGTCGTCCGCGCCATGGCCCACCGGATTATAGTGCTCAAAGATGGCGAAGTGGTTGAACAAGGCCCGTGCCTAGAGGTGCTTTCAGCTCCCCAGCACGCTTATACCCAAGCGCTGATTGCCGCAGCCCACCTAGCCCCTTAAGACGAAGCAACGGCTGACGGAACTGCTGGAAGGCAGTTTCGCTTACGACTTTTCCACCTGATTCGCACAATCTCTCGGTAATAACTTAGGGCAAACAAATAAGATAACGGTATAAATATTAAAATAAAAATAAAACCGCTCACCCATTGGGGAAGCGGCTAAAGCAGACCTTAAACTGGCACTCAAAAAAGCGCGATTTCGTCGCTGGTTAATTCCCGCCACTCGCCGGGCGCCAGGTTCTCATCCAGGGCTAAATCACCGATGGAGCTGCGGTGCAGCGAATTTACATGGTTACCCAAGGCAGCAAACATCCGCTTCACCTGATGGTAGCGCCCTTCAGTAATGGTCAACTCCGCTTGGTTGGGCGATAAAAACCGCAACGTTGCGGGCTGCGTCGGCGTCTCTTCCCCATCCAGCATAATGCCCTCGGCCACTTGGCCAATCGCCCACTCGGCGGCGGCACCTTCTATAGGTTCCGCTAGCTCAGCGATATACACCTTGGCGCAACGATGCCGCGGCGAGGTGACACGGTGCGACCACTGGCCATCATCGGTTAACAGCAGCAATCCCGTGGTATCCACATCCAACCGCCCTACCGGCTGTAACCGATCGGCCTTAGGCAGATCGATCAGGTCTATCGCGCGCTGATAGAGTCCGCGGCGGGCATTGCACTCAACGTCGACCGGTTTGTGCAGCATAATGTAGCGCAAGCCAACCAGCGCCAACCGCTCGCCGTTGAGCACCACCACATCGTTATCGGTATCGATCTGGGTCGCCGACTGCTTGATCGGCTCGCCGTTGAGGGTTACCTCACCATTTTTGAGTGCCCGCTTAGCCAGGCTACGGGTTAACGGCGTGGTTTCACTCAAAAAGCGATCAAGGCGCATCATTAACCCACTCCTGGCAGCAGTTGAAAGTGGTCGGCATCTTGCCAGGCAGGAAATTTTTCACGAAAAGCATCAAGGGCAGTTTTATCCAGCGTGCCCGTCTCTATGAACGGGGTATGGGCAGGTTGATCAATTAGCGGTTCGCCTTTGAAGTCCACCAATAGGGAATCGCCACTATAGGCAAGCCCTTTGGCATCTTCTCCAACGCGGTTTACGCCAATGACATAGCTTAGGTTCTCTACCGCGCGGGCCTGCAGCAGCGTGCGCCAAGGGTGACGACGGGGTGCTGGCCAGTTGGCGATACACAGCAGCGCATCATACTCGAAATGTTCCCCTTTTGCTGGCTGCTGGCGCATCCACACCGGAAAACGCAGGTCGTAGCAAACGCTCAGCAGCAGCTTGAAGCCGTTGAGCTCTACCACCTTGCGCTCACTGCCCATGCCGTAGCGCTCATGCTCACCGGCCATGCGGAACAGGTGGCGCTTATCGTAGTGGGTCAACGCCCCCTCTGGCGTCGCCCAAATTAGTCGGTTATAAAACTCGCCGCCCTCTTCGATCGCCACGCTGCCGGTCATCACGCAGTTGCGCGCCTTCGCTTGGGCCTGTAGCCAGGCAACGCTTTGGCTCTCTGCCATTGGCTGGGCCATTTCGCGGGAGTTCATGGTAAAGCCCGTGGCAAACATCTCCGGCAATACAATAAGATCCGTATCGCGGCTATCCAGATCGCCCAGCAACTGCTCAAGATGGGCGTGGTTGGCCTGGGGGTCTTCCCAGCGCAGATCACACTGCACTAGCGTGTTCCTAAGTTGACTCACTTAACACCTCCAATTCGTCAGTCTCAAGGCAACGTTTATGCTAGATTAGCATCTTTAAATAATGAGGCTGCTATGCTTCCTACTCCAACACGCGATCCTGCTGCCGTCAAAGGCGTTATGTTTGGGCTGACCGCCTACATCATGTGGGGCTGCTTTCCGATATTTTTTGCCCTATTCGACGGCGTCCCCGCCTTTGAAATCTTGATTCACCGTATTATTTGGGCGTGTCTATTTCTGGTCGGTTTGATTACCCTTCTGCGCCGCTGGCCTCCTGTGGTCACTGCATTGGGCGAACCCAAACGGCTTGGTCGGGTGTTGGCCTGCGCGCTACTGATTGGCTTTAACTGGGGCATCTATATTTATGCGGTGGAGTCGAAGCAGGTATTGCAGGCGAGCCTGGGCTACTTCTTAACGCCTTTAGTGAACGTCGCGCTAGGCATGCTGGTACTTCGGGAAGTGATGGCCAAGCTACAGCTGGTCGCCTTGGGCTTGGCCAGCGTTGCCATTGCAGCGCAGTTTATAATGCTTGGCGAGCTGCCCTGGATTAGTCTGCTGCTGGCGCTAAGTTTCGGCAGTTATGGCCTGTTTCGTAAGCAGGTGCCGCTGGACGGTTTATCCGGACTGTTTGTAGAAACCCTGTTGCTATTCCCCCTCGCCCTGATCGCCTTGGCATGGTTAAGCTGGAACGGCAGCTCGCATTTTCTACAAGATTCGACATCGACTGGCCTGCTGATCGCCAGTGGCGTTTTGACCGCGCTGCCTTTAATGGCCTTCGCCGGCGCGGCACGCCGGTTGCGTTTGGCGACCCTGGGCTTTTTGATGTACATCAACCCCAGCATTCAGTTTCTGATTGCCTTAACCGTGTTCGGCGAGCCCCTGGGCGTTATCCAGTTGGCAACGTTTGTGCTTATTTGGATAGGGCTCGCCCTCTACTCCTGGTCGGCATGGCAATCACGCCCGCGCTACGCTGCGGCCAGTTAGTGCCAGCGGTGGTGATGCATTAGCATCGGCAGTAGCTTTAAGCATTGGGTTCGAAGCGTTGTCCCGTTCAGGCTGATAGCCGACCCGGAAGCCGCCCCAGTGCTTACCCTGCACATACACCGGTACCGAGAGGTCGTGCATGATCTCCCCGGTATCACGTTTGTAGGTTTGTAACAGCAGCGGCTTTTCATGAGCGCCACAGCGGCTGCCGGTGGGGTCATCGAAAATTCGTTTGTTGCGGCAGAATTTTAGATCGTGGGTGTAATCACCGGTTGGCGCGAGGCTCACCGCCTTGTTATGGGTCGGCACATAGCCCTTACGGTCACAGGCAATGGCATAACTCAAGCCTAGCTGAGTAAGCAAAGGTTCCTGCAGATCCGGCAAATATCGATCGGTAAAGCTATCAAAACCGGTTTTATATTGCGGCGGCTGGGTACCGGGAATCTGCTCATAGTGGGGTTGGAACAGGTGGTTGCCTGAAAGCTCTCCGCTGGCAATCGCCTTCTCCAGCAGCTTACCCAACTTATCGGCGGTTGATCGTGCAGCATGGAACACCTGCTGGTGGCGGCCCTCTAAATGCTGCTGCGCCAGTTCACCGTCGACGCCTTCCGCCGCCTCCATCAATGCTCTGGCCTGCTCAGCCAAATCGTGCATATTGCGGTTGCCTTCATCGACATCATCTTCCAGCTGGCTCAGGCTGTCCGCCACGGTTTGGCTATGCTGGCGGGTGTTTTCCATTGCATCGGCAACCCGAGTAATTTCGCTCTGCACCTGATCGAACTCTTGGGTCATTGTCCCCAGGCTGTTGCCGACCACTTGTAGCCCCTTGGAGCGCTCGCTGATACGGGACATTAAGTCACCAATGGTGTCGACTACCGACTGGCCGCTCTGATGCATATCCTTAACCAGCTCATCGACACTTTGCGTCGCGGTAGAGGTCTTGAGTGCTAGATTACGCACTTCGCCAGCAACCACGGCAAAGCCACGTCCATGCTCACCCGCTCGGGCCGCTTCAATTGAGGCATTGAGTGACAACAGATGGGTTTGTTCGGCGATATCCTCAATCATGGAGGTAACGTTGCGAACACGCTCAATCTTATCGTTCAGCGCTGTGAGCATTTCCAGCGCTTGGTTTGAGCGTTCGGCAACATCGCTCATGTCCTGGATAATATCGTCCAGCTCGGCATGGTTGTGATGGCTGGCCTCCCGGGCGCTCTCTGCCAGTGCCGCCACCTGGCTGGCACTGGCACTGACCTGCATAATGGCCGCATTAATCGCCGTCATGCTTGATGAAGCCTCACGGGCCATGGCCTCTTGCTTGGAAAGGCGCTGATCCATCAGGTCGGCATAGTGCGACACTTCTGCCGAGGCAATTGCGGTGCTACTGGCACGGTTCATTAACCGGTACGCCATACCACGTAACGAACGGTAATCACGAAGGGGCTTAAAGCCACGCTGACGCTGCTCAAGGCGACGTTGGTCGGCCCGATACACGCCTTCAAACCCACTGAGCATTACAGCGCCGCCCCCCAGTGCGGCGAAGAGGAGCGCAAGATAAATCCAGACACCGCCCTGTAAGACAAGCCCTATGGACAGCGCCAATAAAATCCCCGGAACTAACAATCGCAGCAAGCGCATGAGCAGTACTCTTTTTATTGACGTTATTGAGTATCGACAACCCTATTTGGGGGAGCTTAACTCCCCTTTGCGGCTAAGCTTAGCGTGTTACGCTTATGAAAGAAGTAGCACTTTGGGGGAAGGAAGCAACACTTTTGAAGGAGACAGAAAGCCTATAAGCGCTTGGTCATCATTGGGTTAGCACAGTGCAAATGAATATAAGCACTGCAATAAATGGGAATATCCCTTACTCTCTCTGTTCTACCATTTCTACAACACATGGAATCCATGCTAAAGCGCTATTTGCCGATCCTGACTTGGCTGCCCCACTATCATAAACGCCTTTTGGGAGCTGACCTTTTGGCGGGCTTGATCGTCACCGTGATGGTCATTCCCCAATCGCTGGCCTATGCACTGCTGGCCGGGCTACCCGCGGTGGTAGGGCTCTATGCCAGCATCCTGCCGCAGCTTGTCTACACACTGTTTGGTACCAGTAAAACCCTCGCGGTGGGGCCGGTGGCAATTATCGCGCTGATGACCGGTGCCGCACTCTCCGCGGTGGCCGCCACGGGCACAGAGACTTACTTGCAAGCAGCGCTGATTCTGTCGCTGCTCTCTGGGGGCATGCTGGTGATAATGGGATTGCTGAAAATGGGTTTTTTCAGCAATTTTCTGAGCCACCCGGTTATCTCCGGTTTCTTAACGGCATCGGGCATTCTGATCGCCGCTAGCCAACTGGGCAGTTTACTAGGGGTTGAGAGCAGTGGTTTTACCCTGGTAGAGCGTTTTATCACGCTGGTGCCCAATTTAGACACCTTTAACGTAGCCACTTTACTGATCGGCGGTGGAACTCTACTGTTTTTAATCGTTATGCGCCGCTATGGTAAAGCCACCCTGAACAGAATGGGCCTGCCTAACGCCCTAGCGGACTTGATCGCTAAAGCGGGGCCGGTGTTTGCCGTCGTAATTACCACCCTGGTGACCTGGCACTGGCAGCTGGCTGGTAGAGGCGTCGACGTGGTGGGGCAAATTCCTGGAGGGTTACCCGCGTTTAGCTTTCCCTGGGCAGACTACTCGCTATGGCGAGCTCTGCTAATCCCAGCGCTGCTGATTAGCCTGGTCGGCTTTGTTGAGTCGGTCTCCATGGGCCAGATGTTGGCCGCGAAGCGGCGCCAGCGTATCTCTCCCAATCAGGAGCTAGTGGGTCTTGGTGCCAGCAATTTAGCTGCCGGTTTTTCCAGCGGCATGCCGGTAACCGGTGGGTTGTCCCGCACCGTTATCAACTACGACGCAGGTGCGCAAACACCTGCCGCCGGTGCCTTTGCAGCACTAGGTATTGCGCTGGTTACCATGTCGTTCACCGGCTGGCTCTACTACCTGCCTATTGCGACCCTGGCCGCGACGATTACCGTTTCGATTTTGACGCTTGTGGACATTCCCATGCTGCGGCAAACCTGGCGCTACTCCCGCAGCGACTTTGCGGCCATGGCGGTGACGATTTTACTGACACTGTGCGAAGGCGTTGAAGCGGGCATCATCAGCGGGGTAACGCTCTCTATTGCGCTATTTCTGTACCGCACCAGCCGCCCTCATAGCGCCTTGGTTGGCCGCGTGCCCGGCACCGAGCACTTTAGAAATACCACCCGCCACGATGTCGAAACAGTCAACACCGTTGCCCTGCTGCGCATTGATGAGAGTCTCTATTTTGCCAATGCCCGCTATTTGGAAGACACCGTTTATAACTTGGTGGCGAGCCACCCCGAGCTTGAGCACGTTGTATTGATCTGTTCGGCGGTTAATCTGATTGATGCCTCGGCACTAGAGAGCCTGGATGCCATCAACGCCCGCTTAAAAGACTCCGATGTCAAACTGCATTTATCAGAAGTAAAAGGCCCGGTAATGGATCAACTCAAGAAGAGCGACTTCCTGGATGCACTTACCGGACGGGTATTTCTAAGCACTTACGCCGCTTGGCGTGAATTTTCTTAACCGCATACCGCTCGCTACTACTCTGAAAAACCAGACAATTGTCTGGTTTTTTTATGCCTGTCGATTGGCACTAAGCACCGCTACCGATAACGGCATTGACAGCCACCTAGCAGCTTCTCTACTATCAGTCGACCACTTAGCAAAACCAAGTACCGCACAGCAAAACTGTATGTAGCAAAACGTAACTAAATCCTTACGCACAACCACAATAAAGGAGCACCCCAATGCATCCATTTGCTCACCGCCTGCTCATCGCCGCCTTACCTTTATCGCTACTCGGCGCCGCAGTCAGCCACGCCAGTGACATTGAACTCCCCGGCACCATGGCCTGGACGGCTTATGGCACCAACTCAAGTGGCTATGCCCAAGCCGTGGCCATCGGCAATATGTTGCAGAACAAGTACGACTCGTCTGTACGTATTCTGCCGGGTGATAACGATGTATCACGCATGACGCCGCTTAAGCAGGGCCGCGTTGACCTTTGCGCCTGCGGGATCGCCAGCTACTACGGCGCGGAAGGTGTAATGATGTTTGCCGACCGTGACTGGGGCCCTCAGCCGCTACGCGTCATTACCACTTCTACTGCCTCTTTTGGTCTTTCCCTTGCGGTTGCGGGCGACTTGGACGTTGAAACGCCCGCCGACCTGGCCGGTAAGCGCATCGCCTATATCCGTGGTGACGATGCGCTCAATAAAGGCACAGAGGCGTATCTCGCCTTCGGTGGTTTAACCTGGGATGACGTCGAGCGGGTTGATTATCCCGGCTACGGTCGCTCGTTTGACGGCATCATAGCTGGCGATGTAGATGCCTCCTTTACCACAACGGTAACCCCGCCAGCCCAGCAGTTGGCCAGTAGCCCCCGCGGCATTAGCTGGCCAGTGCTGGATCCCAATGACGAAGCTGGCTGGGAGCGCATGGCCGCAGTTGCCCCCTACTTCCGCCCTCACGAAGTCACTTCTGGGGCAGGCGGCATTAGCGCTGAAAATCCGGTGCCCAGCGCTAGTTACCCTTACCCCATCGTGGTGGCCAACCAAGACCTGGACGACAACGTGGCTTACGGACTGATCAAGGCCATGCAGGAGAATTTTGACGACTATAAAGATAACGCCCCAGGGGCGCTTGGCTATGCCTTAGAAGAGCAGGATCTTCAGTGGGTAGTGCCATTCCATGATGCGGTCGTGGAGTACTACAAAGAGATCGATGTATGGACGGAGGAAATGCAGGCCCATCAGGACAACCTTGTTGAACGCCAGAACGTGCTATTAACCGCCTGGGAAGACTTTATGCAAGATGCCCCCAGTGACGATGAAGCCTTCACCACCCAATGGATGGAAGCTCGCGCCACCGCGCTGAGCGATGCCGGTTACGAGCCGATCTTTGAGTAATACGCCATGGGGCGGCGCTCGCCGCCCCCTGCTGATTGATGGATGTCCCCATGACTACAGATACCTCGCCTGCCAATAATCAGCAGGTTAAAGAAAAGATCAGCCAAATTCGTGAGTTACCTCCCGCGCTAAGCTGGATTCCAGCCACTGTCACTATCATTTTGATGGCGATGACGCTGGATTATCTGTTTAACGTTGGCTTACTGACGTTCGTTACGGGTCTCGAGACGCAGTTCTACTACGCCGTTGTGGCACTGCTGCTACCGCTGGTTTTCTTGCTTTGGCCCATGCGCAGTCGCCAGCAAGAACAGCCCATCCCTTGGTACGACTACCTATTGAGCGCAATAACGCTAATCGTTGGCGGCTATTTTGTTTATAACGCAGTCCCCATTTTAGAGCGCGGCTGGGCGTTTTCTGCGCCTGAGATCGCCATTTATGCCAGCTATGCCTACTGGCTACTCATTATCGAAGCGGCCCGCCGGGCAGGCGGTTTACCGATTGCCATCATTGCAGGCGTTTTCTCACTCTACCCGCTGGTGGCGGATATCGTCCCTGGCCCTATCCAGGCGTTTCCTTCGACTCTAGAACAGACTGCCATGTACCACACCATGAGCACAGAAAGCATCATGGGGGTGCCGCTGCAGGCGTTCGCAGGCTTGGTGATCGGCTTTTTGGTCTTTGGTGTCGTGCTACAAAAAAGCGGCGGCGGTAAGTTTTTTATCAACCTGGCGTTTGCACTGCTGGGTCACGTGCGCGGCGGTCCGGCCAAGGTATCGATTTTCTCCAGCGGCCTGATGGGTTCCATGAGCGGTAGCGTGATCAGTAACGTGCTGACTACCGGTGTGCTCTCAATTCCGGCGATGCGCCGTATTGGCATGAGCCGCTCTTTTGCCGGAGGTGTGGAAGCTTGCGCCTCAACCGGCGGTGTGTTAATGCCCCCTGTTATGGGCGCAACCGCTTTTGTTATGGCCATGTTTCTCGACATTCCCTATTCCGCGGTAGCCCTGGCTGCTGTCATTCCTTCAATTCTGTATTTTCTGGGTCTGTTTATTCAGATCGATGCCTATGCAGCTCGCCACGACATTAAAGGCCTACCCGCCGTTGAGCTGCCTTCGCTTTGGCAAACCCTCAAAGAGGGTTGGTACTTTATTTTTGTCTTCGCGTTATTAGTCTGGATGCTGCTGATTATGCAGCGCGAAGCCGTAGCGCCTTTCTACGCTACCGCGCTGCTGTTAGTGCTCAATCAGCTTTCCAAGCATAACCGCTGGGGCTGGAAGGACGTGGCCGATACGCTCTCGTCTGCTGCCAAGCTGTTTGCCGAGTTGATCGCTATTCTGGCCGGCGTGGGGATGCTGGTGGGTGCGCTTTCGATGACCGGCCTTTCCGGCACCATCGCCAACGACTTTATCAATATTGCCGGTGGCAGCGTGCCGCTGCTGTTGATTATGGGGGCGGTAACCAGTTTCGTGCTGGGTATTGGCATGACCGTTACCGCCGCCTATATCTTCCTGGCAGTGGCGCTGGCACCTGCGCTGATTCAGGGCGGTGGACTGGATCCCATGGCGGTTCATATGTTCATTCTCTATTGGGGCATGCTGAGCTTTATTACCCCGCCAGTGGCGCTGGGTGCCTTTGCCGCCGCGACCGTGGCCGGTGCACGCCCCATGGAAACCGGCCTGCAGGCAATGCGCCTTGGCAGCGTCATCTACTTCATACCCTTCCTGTTCGTGCTTAACCCCGCGCTGATCATGCAGGGCGCGCCGCTAATGATAGTGGCCGTATTTATCCAGGCGGTCATCGGCATCATCCTGTTTGCTTCAGCAATGCAGGGCTATTTGATGGGGGTCGGTCGACTGGGCTATGGCGCAATGCAGGAGATCGTGATTCGTGCCTTGATACTGATCGCTGGCCTGCTGCTGGCGCTACCCGGTGGTGGCATGGTGCCGCTTAGCCAGTGGGAACTGATCGGCCTCGCGCTTGCCGCGCTAGTGCCCGGCGTTTTGATGGCACGCTTAAGCCAGCGACATCACCGTCGTTCACAAAGCACCTCGGTTGCTTAGCAGACGGCCCGCCAAGCGAACTCTTTTCAATTTATATATGCGCAATACGAGAGCCTAACTATGTCAGTTCATTATCAGCGCCACGGCGATATAGGCGTTATTCAGATCGCCAATCCGCCGGTTAATGCGCTAAGCCAAGCAGTACGCAGTGGCTTGATCAACGCTCTGGAAGAAGGCATCGCCGATCAGGAAGCGAGAGCGCTGTTAGTGCTAGCCGATGGCCGCACTTTTATTGCGGGTGCCGATATTCGCGAGTTTGGTAAGCCACCCCAAGCCCCTCTGCTGCCTGATGTGATTAGCCAATTGGAAGCCTGCCCAAAGCCGTTGATTGCCGCCCTGCACGGTACGGCCCTGGGCGGTGGATTGGAAGTGGCTCTGGGCTGCCACTATCGAGTGGCACTGGCGGGAACCCGTGTGGGTCTTCCGGAGGTTAAGCTTGGCCTACTGCCCGGCGCTGGTGGCACCCAGCGTTTACCGCGCTTAGTGGGCGTTGAGCGCGCCTTGGAGATGATCACCAGCGGGCGTTTTGTTGCGGCAGAAGAAGCACTTGAGGCAGGCATTATCGACGCCATTAGCAGTGCTGAAACGCCTCTTGAAGCAGGTTTAACTGCGGCCCAAGCAGTGCTTGCAGACAACCAAATGGCACGCGTTACGGGCCAACTGCCAGCGCCAGCGGCTAACCCCCAGGCAATCTCCGCTATGTTGGAGCGGCTGAACCAAGACGCTGCTGAGCTCTTCTCACCGTTTCGCATTGTGGAAGCTGTTGAGGCCTCTGTGACGGCCGAATCACTTCAAGATGGTCTGCGCCGTGAGCGGGAGCTGTTTTTGGCCTGTATGGACTCCCCTCAACGCGCCGGGCTGATTCACCTCTTTTTCGCTGCGCGTAGCCCCCACATGGTGCCTGAGGTTGAGAGCACCGACGTTTTTAAACACGTTGCGCTAATCGGCGAAGACCCACTGTTTGAGCGCCTGCAAAAAGCTGCACAAAAGGCGGGCATTACCCTAACCAGTACAGCAGACAATGCCACCGAACTTTGCCTGCTAGCGCCAACTGCAGACAGGGATTCAGGCCCAGCACTCCCTACCATCGTACTAGAAAATATTGGCAGCGGCAGCGATAGCGCGCTAAAGCTTATCGTTGCTGAAAACGGCAGCATGGTCGAGCTGGTCAACTTAAGCGCAGAGCCACTTACCCAACAGCGAGCGGCACTCACTCTTAAGGCATTGCGGTTAAATGTCGTAGCCAGCCAAAAGCAAAGCCTTCTGAATACGCTCCAACTTGCTAGCCAGCAGGCGACAGCGAGCGACAGACAAACAGCCCTTGAACAGGCGAGCGTCAGCATCGCAAAGAACGGCTTCTGCTACCGCGAGAGCGATATCGATTTGTTGGCGGTGGAGGCACTGGGATACCCGCGTCACTTAGGTGGGCCTCACCGTCAATCAACTCTTAAGGACACCCCGCTATGAACCTCACCTTTAGCCCCGAAGAGCAGGCCTTTCGCGCAGAGGTTCGCCAATTTCTAGCCGAGGCACTGCCCAGCGATATTAGCGAACGCGTGCGCCTGGGGCGCCACCTGCGTGCCGAAGATCACCTGCGCTGGCAGAATATTCTCAGTGAAAAAGGCTGGCTAGCCTCTAACTGGCCTAAAGAGCATGGCGGCCCAGGCTGGGGGCCCGTGCAGCGGCACATTTTCGATGAAGAGTGCGCCGCGGCCCACGCGCCGACGGTCGTGCCCTTTGGCGTCAATATGGTGGCGCCGGTGATTATGAAATTCGGTAGCGCGGAGCAACAGCACTATTACCTGCCGCGTATTTTGAGCAACCAGGACTGGTGGTGCCAAGGTTACTCAGAGCCCGGCGCCGGGTCTGATTTGGCAGGCCTAAATACCCGCGCTGTACGCGATGGCGACGACTATATCGTGAATGGTCAGAAGACCTGGACCACCCTGGGCCAGCACGCCAATATGCTGTTTTGCTTAGTACGTACTGACCCAGACGCGAAAAAGCAGGCAGGCATTAGTTTTCTGCTGATCGATATGCAAACCCCTGGCATCACCGTGCGGCCCATTATCACCCTGGATGGCGCCCATGAGGTCAATGAAGTCTTTTTAGATAACGTTCGCGTTCCCGTAGCAAACCGCGTCGGTGAAGAGGGCCAGGGCTGGACCTGCGCCAAATTCCTGCTCACCCACGAACGCACCGGCATTGCAGGACTTGGCCACGCCAAGCAGGCGCTGCGTCACTTGAAGTCACTGGCCAGCCGAATAGAGCATCGCGGCAAGCCGCTGCTGGCGCTGCCCAGCTTTCGCCAACGTGTTGTCAAAGCCGAGCTTGAATTGATGGCGCTGGAAGTCACCAATCTGCGCGTGATTGCCGCGGCCCGGGATGGCGGTGTGCCCGGCGCAGAAAGTTCGCTACTCAAAGTACGTGGCTCAGAGCTTCGCCAGGAGCTAAGCGAACTCACCCGCCGTGCCCTTGGCCCCGCCGCCCTACCGTTTTTCCCCGACTTCCTGCATGGCGAAGGCAGCCTGAATGACGAGCGCGCCCAAAGCGCGGCCGCCAGCGCCCAGTACTTCAACCGTCGCAAGCTGTCGATTTATGGCGGTGCCAACGAGATACAGAAAAGTATTGTCGCCAAAACCATTTTAAACATGTGAGGTCACCATGGATTTTGCTTTAACCGACGAGCAGCGCATGCTCGAAGAGACGCTCACCCGCTTGGTGGCCGATCAGGTTTCCCCCGAACAGCGCCGCGCAATGCTTGCCGCTGCTCCCAATGGTGCATCTCCCCTATGGCGCACCTTTGCCGAGCTCGGCCTGCTGCATATGCCCTTCAACGAAGATGTTGGCGGGCTGGGTGGCGACGGCACCGACCTGATGATTATCATGCAGGCACTGGGACGCGGCTTAGTACCCGAAGCCTACCTGGCAGGCCTGGTGCTGCCCGGCCAGTTGCTGGCGTTGACCGCCAACAGTGATCAGCAAACCCAGTGGTTAACCCCGCTGCTTGAAGGCGAGCTCCAGCTAGCCTTTGCATGGCAGGAGCATAACGCCCGTTACGACGCCTTGGCGATCGCCACCCAAGCGACCCAGCAAGATGGGCAATGGCAGTTAAGCGGCAGAAAAGATGTCGTCCTAAACCTTGAAGCAGCAGCGGCTAGTCTGGTTACCGCTCGATTGGATAACGGCAAGCTAGGGCTATTTATCGTCCCTGCGAATGCACCGGGCGCATCGTCGCACTTTTATCGCACTATCGACGATCAGCCCGCCGGTGATTTGACCCTGGACAGCGTCACGCTGCCGCCAGCCAACTGCCTGAGTGACGATGTCAGCGATGCGCTGGCAGAGGTACTGGCCCTTGGCCGTGCTGCGCTATGTGCCCAAGCCATTGGCGCAATGGAAGAGGCCTGCGATCAGACCCTGGCCTACCTCAAAGAGCGCAAGCAGTTTGGCCTGCCGCTGGCCACTTTCCAGGCGCTGCAGCACCGTATGGTGGATATGCACCTGCATCTGGAGCAATCCCGCTCAATGGCGATTTTGGCCGCCACTAGCCTAACCCTGCCTGTCAGCGAGCGTGATTATAAAATTGCCGCGGCCAAGGCATACTGCGGCGAATCGGCGCGTTTTATTGCCGAACAGGCGATCCAGCTCCACGGTGGCATGGGTATGTCCGAAGAGTGCTATGTCGCCAGTTACGCCAAGCACCTGGTAATGTTCGATCACTATTTGGGCGACAGCGACTACCATCTTGAAACAGTCAGCGAGCTATTAAATGTTGCCTAACGATTTTGCCTAACAATGTTGCCTTGAAAAGTTAAAGTGGAGCGCTATATGCCAGCCCCTCTCAGCGAGTTAGTCACTGTCAGCGATCTTTATGATGGCATCGTCGAAGTAGCGATTGCGCGCCCAGAGGTACGTAATGCCCTCAATGAAGCCACCGCCTTGGCACTCAATGAGGCGCTGGCGGCGGTGGCGATTGATGAACAGGTTCGCTGCGTGATTCTGCGTGGGGAAGGCAGTGCGTTTTGCGCTGGCGCTGATCTGGCAGAGTTTGAGAAGGCGACGGTTCAACCCGCCAGCGAGCGGTTGGAAACACTCTTTCTACCCGCCCTGCGCCGTTTAATGACGATGGATAAGCCGGTGATAGCGGCCGTTAGTGGCGCCGCTGCAGGTATTGGCGTTTCCTATGTGCTCGCCAGCGATATGGTGGTGATGGGCAGCTCCGCTTATCTCAAGCTTGCCTTTATCAATATTGGCCTGATCCCCGACGGCGGCGCCTGCTGGCATCTGGTACGCAAGCTTGGTCACGCTCAGGCGTTTGAAATGGCTGCCTTGGCAACCCCCATTGCAGGTGAGCGCTGCGTCGCGCTCGGCTTGGCTAACCGCGTCGTTGAAGATAACCAAGTGCTAGCGGAGGCGCGTTCATTGGCCCAAGCGCTGGTCGCGCAGTCGCCCCAAGCATTAAGCGCTACCAAACGTGCCCTGCGTGAAGCCGCACAGCGCACGCTGAATGACACGATGACGTTGGAGGGCGAGTTACAGGATCATTGCAAGGCCTCTGAGGATTTTCAGATGCGTGTGGCGGCGTTTCGTCAAAGCCGCCGTAAGTGATCCAGCGCTTGCTGGTAGTCCTGGCGCAGCGTGGCTATCTCGTCGGCCACGCTATTAAGCGTGTTAATACTGCCTACACCCTGCCCCGCACCCCAGATATCCCGCCATGCTTTGGCTTTGCTGCTGCCCCCCGAGCCGTAACGCATAGCGCTTTTATCGCCTGCCGGTAGCGCATCCGGATCCAATCCTGCCTGTTCAATGCTCTGGCGTAGATAGTTACCGTGCACCCCGGTGAACAGGTTGGTATAGACAATGTCCCCCGCAGCGGCGTCTAACACCATCTGCTTATAGGCGGCTTGAGCGTTTGCCTCTTGGGTGGCAATAAAGCGCGTGCCCATATACACCAAGTCAGCGCCTAGCGCTTGGGCGGCAACGATCTGCTCGCCTTGGGTAATCGCCCCTGCCAGCACCAGCGGGCCATCATAAAAGCGCCGCACCTCGGCCACAAACGCAAAAGGGTTTAAGCGTCCGGCATGGCCGCCCGCGCCGTGGCAGACCAGTATCAAACCATCGACGCCTGCATCGACTGCCTTTCTGGCATGGCGCAGCGTGGTAACGTCATGAAAGACCAAGCCGCCGTAGGCGTGTACCTGCTCCACTACGCGATTAGGCGCATGCAGACTAGTGATCACTAGCGGCACCTTAAACTCGGCGCACAGGGCGACATCGTGCGCTAAACGGTCATTGGTAGGATGAACGATTTGATTAACCGCAAAGGGCGCCGAAGGCTGTTCTGGGTGATGCTGATCATACTCCGCCAGGGTTTGCGTGACCTGCTGCAGCCACTCGCGCAATGCTTCCGCTGGGCGGGCATTGAGCGCAGGAAAAGCGCCAATAATGCCTGCCTGGCACTGAGCAATCACCAGCTCAGGCCCGGAGACGATAAACATCGGAGAGCCGATCACCGGCAGAGTTAACGAAGCGGTTAGGCGCGTTAGCATAGGCAGCTCGCTGGTTATTATTATGAGAAAATAGTGCAAAGGGCCCCTTTGGGCCTTGCATAAGGATGTCACACTGCAATGGCATGGTCGGAACAACCCTACGCGGGGGCGCTGTGAACCCATCCATGGGCGCTACTTTCGCCATCTGACCGCCATGGATGGCGGAAATGCCGGAAACGTCGGGAACTTTTTCCGGCCATGGCGAAAGACCCCCGCTACGGGTTGTTCCGACCAGCAAGTGGACACCATAAGCACTTACAGTTTGCTCTCAAGCTCCGGCAGTAGCTCAAACAGATCCCCTACCAGACCGTAATCCGCGACCTGAAAAATCGGTGCTTCGTCATCTTTGTTAATCGCGACGATCACCTTGGAGTCTTTCATGCCCGCCAGGTGCTGAATGGCCCCGGAGATACCCACGGCAATATACAGATCCGGGGCAACGATTTTACCGGTCTGACCGACCTGCATATCGTTGGGCACAAAACCTGCGTCGACCGCGGCCCGGGAAGCGCCAATGGCGGCGCCTAGTTTGTCGGCAATGCCGTCGAGCAGCTTGAAGTTTTCGCCGTTGCCCATGCCGCGGCCACCGGAGATGACGACCTTGGCGCCGCCCAGCTCCGGGCGGTCCGACTCGGCCAGTTCCTGTTTGACGAAACTGGACTGGGTGTTATCGACCACGGTATCAACGACTTCGATGGAGGCGCTGCCGCCGTCGCCCACGGCATCAAAGCCGGTGGTACGCACGGTGATGACTTTCAGCGCGTCGTCACTTTTGACCGTCGCAATGGCGTTGCCGGCGTAAATCGGGCGCTTGAAGGTATCAGCGCTATCCACGGCAAGCACATCGGAAAGCTGGCTGACATCCTTCAAGGCCGCCAGACGCGGCAGTACGTTCTTGCCAGTGGTAGAGGCGCTGGCCAGCACGTGGGTGTAGCCATCGGCCAGTTCGACCAGCAGCGCGCCCATGGGCTCGGCGAGCTGGTGGGCGTAAACGGCGTTATCCGCCACGCGTACTTTACTCACGCCATCAAGCTTGGCCGCCGCCTCAGCCGCGGCCTGAACGCCTTCACCGGCCACCAGAACGTCAATATCGCCACCAATGGCTTTAGCCGCCGCCACGACGTGGGCCGTGGCGCCCGCCAGTTGTCCTTCATGCAGGTCGGCAAGTACCAAAATGCTCATAAAATCAGCTCCTTTCAAAGCGCTTGTCTTAAAGCACCTGGTTCAAAGTACTTTGGCTTCGTTTTTGAGTTTGTCGATCAGTTCGTCTACCGAGGCGACTTTAACGCCACCTTTACGCTCGGCGGGCGATTCGACTTTTAGCAGACTGACCTTGGACGCCACCTCGACGCCGTAGTCGGCAGGGCTTTTCACATCCAGCGGCTTTTTCTTGGCCTTCATGATGTCGGGCAGTTTGGCGTAGCGCGGCTCGTTGAGGCGCAGGTCGGTGGTGACAATCGCCGGCAGCGTCAGGGCGATGGTCTGCAGACCGCCATCGATTTCACGAGTCACATTCACTTTGTCGCCGTCGACCGCAACCTCTGAAGCAAAGGTGCCCTGGGGCAGGCCAGTGAGTGCCGCCAGCATTTGGCCGGTCTGGTTGTTGTCGGTATCGATGGCCTGCTTACCCAGCACCACCAACCCCGGCTGCTCCTCTTCGACCACTTTGGCCAACAGCTTGGCCACGGCCAGGGATTCGGCGCGCTCGTCGGTTTCGATGTGAATGGCGCGATCGGCACCCAGCGCCAGCGCGGTGCGCAGCTGCTCTTGGGCAGCCTTAGGGCCCACCGTTACCGCCACGACTTCCGTGGCAACGCCCTTCTCTTTCAGACGCACCGCCTCTTCCACGGCAATTTCGCAGAAGGGGTTCATGGCCATTTTGACGTTGGTGAGATCAACATCAGAGTGATCCGCTTTAACGCGGATTTTGACGTTGTAGTCGATGACGCGTTTCACCGCGACGAGAATTTTCATAAGGCGTGCTCCAGGCGATTAATAAATACTTCATGCGATTAACAAACACTTCATGCAATTAACAAACATGCAGTTTCGCATAGCAGAATATTATTTCACTTTATAACAAGAACAATAAAAAAACGCCGAACAAAGGTCAAGCGCTTCTTTATTGTGGCGCCACTAAAAAGGTGACCAGACAAACCAAGCTGCTAACAGTGGAATTGAGGTTACCAGAAATCGGCCGTTCCAACGGTAACCAATGCGCGTGGCGGACACACCAGTAAACCGCGATAGGATCAACATCGATGCCGTCATGGGTGATGACATTAGCGCCAGCGCCCACCCTACCATCAGCGAAGCGCCGATTAGTGCAGGCGTAAGTCCTTCAATGCCCAATTGCGGCAACAGCCCCACTAACAGCGTCACCGTTACAATCGGGTTAACGCCTACTTGGGCAAGACCCACCACCATTAGCATCGCCAGCACGGCGTTAAAGGCGCCCCACTGGTTTAACACGGTTAATAGCGGTGCCAACTGCTGGGTATCCACTAAACCAACGCATAAATGGCCCAGATAGCCCGCCGCCCCCAGCACCACAATCTCATTGACACTAGGGGAAAGCAGCCAGGGCAACTGACGATGCACCGCGCTTGCGGCTGCAGGCAGCCCGCCGAAGCCCAGCCTTCGCCGCTGCCAGGCAAGCCAGATCAACGCCCCCGTGGGCGCGCCTAAAAGCGCAGCGATGGGTAAGCGCAGTTCTAACAGCCAAGCAATGCTAAACACCAACGCCACGATGCCCATCAGCAACACACTAAACTGGCCCAAAGGGCGTAACGAAGGAGTCGCTAACGGTGCTTTACTGGCCGGGGGATGCGGGCCGGTCATAAAATCGACTGCCCAACCGGCTAGAAAAATCAGCGCGGCAGCGCCCAAAATATACGGCGCAAGTTCAAGCCAAGTGACTTGAGGAAGACTGGATAGCACCACCGCCACCCCAATACCCATGGGCGAAATAAGTGGTGCCAGGGAGAACCCACGCAGCAGCGCCAGCATCATGCGCCGCTGACGAGCCTCGCGAACCCAGGCGCGCCCTTGGGCGGCACCTAGCGTGTTGCTTTTTTCGATCATGGCGGCGAACAGATTAAGCACGCCAATATTAAGGATAATCCCAAACAGCGCCGAACCTAACGACAGAATGGGGTAACGGCGGCTGGGCGGTTGAAGCAGCATGCTCTGCCCACAGCGGCGCACCAAACGGGATCGATAGGCAGGTAAGCGCAGCATACTCAGAGCCACTACAAAGGTGGCAAAAAAAGCAAAACGTCCGCTGGCCTCAAACAGCAGTTGAGCCGGATTTGGCGAGCGCCACAACGCGACTAGCGTCAACACGCCCGCCACCAGCAGCAACCCTTTGGCCATTCGGGTCAGTTGACCCGCCAGCGTCGCTAAGTAGAGCAGCATTGCCGCAATACCGACCGCCTGCCAGGTCAGGCTGCCGACTACCAGATGGAACAGCGTTGCCAGGGTGACCAGCAGCAGCAGCGAGACCCGCAGGCGGGCTGGGTTCACTCAGTTGGCTCCCCTGGATTGTTCTCCGCAAAGCCCTCAGGCGATTCACTGCCACTGCGACGCCGAAATGAGCCTTCCCCAAGGGCCACTAAAGCGCCCTGTTCATCGACGATCTCGCCGCTGCTCATATACGTTTTCTGACCGCCACCGCGCACACTGCCTGTTGCTCGCAGCACACCCTGCCGAGCGGGCCCTACAAAGGTAGTGGTTAGTGACAGTGTCATGCCACGGCGAATATTGCCTGGGATATCGCAGTGCAGGCCTGCCAGGCTCAGCGCGCTATCCAACATCGAAGCCAATACACCACCGTGCACATTACCACTACGGTTCAGGTGTTTAGGCTCGATAGTAAGCTCTACCACGGCACGCTCTGGCTGCCACTCAACCACCTGCATGCCCAACAGCTCGTGATAACCCATGAGTGCTTGTTGAGGCGTATCCGACTGGTTCATGACCCGCTCTCCTGCTGAGCGATATCGCGTAGTCGCCCTTTAAGAATTTTGCCGCTGGCGGTAGACGGTAGCGTATCCATTAACACAATTTGGGTGGGTCGCTTGTAGGGCGCGAGCCGCTCGGCGATAAACGCCTTGAGCTCTGCTACATCCACCTCGACGCCCGGCTCACACTGCACAAAGGCCACGACTTCTTCGTTACCGGCGATCTGGCGCCCTACCACGGCGGTTAGCGTGACTGCCGGATGCTCGTTGATCACCGCTTCTACGTCCGGTGGGTAGATATTGAAGCCTGAGCGGATAATCAGCTCTTTGCTACGCCCCACAATATACAGCTGATCATCATGATCGAGCTTGGCAATGTCGCCAGTATTGAGCCAGCCGTCTTCGGTCAGGGTGATACGAGTGGCTTCCGGCTGGCGGAAGTAGCCCTTCATAATATTGGGGCCGCGCACCCATAGCTCACCCACTTCATCGCCCGGATGCTCGGAAGTGCCGCTATCGCTTAGCGGCTCCAGGCGGTACTCCAGCAAGGGCAGTACACGACCAACGGTGCTATTGGTATGGCGCTCATCAATACGGGTTTGACTGATGGTGGGGCTCGCTTCGGTTAATCCGTAGCCATTATGTAGCGTCAGACCAAAGGCTGCCTCCACCCGCACTTTGGTGTCGCTATCCAGCGGCGAACCACCCGCAGACATGTAAATCAGCTCAGGCGCTTCAAGAGTGCGCTGCTCACGTTTTAAAAACTCTAACGCCCGGGCATACATGGCGGGCACACCCTGGAGCACGGTGATTCGCTCCCGTTTTAGGGTTTCCAGCATTAGCGCAGCCTCAAAACGCGGCACGGTATAGAGGCAGGCGCCGTTATACAGCGACCCCATACAGACCGATGAGAGACCGAACACGTGAGACATCGGCAGCACGCCATACACCCGTTGGCCTTCGCTTAAGTGGCGCATGCCGCCTGAGATCGAGGCGATATAGAGAATGCCACGATGGGTCAGCATGACGCCTTTGGGCGTTCCGGTCGTGCCCGAGGTGTAGATCATGGCGGCCACTTGCTCGGCACCGCTAGCCCATATCGGCTCGGGCTCACTGTCATACAGTGGCGAAATAGCCAGCCCGCCTAACTGAGGGTGCTGGTAGCGGTCGGCGGCGTGGCGCTCGGCGTGCTGGCACGCCTCTGGTGACGCATCGCTGGTATAGAACACGCGCCGAGGCAGGCAGTTGCCCTGAATTAGATCTACTTCCTGTGCCGAGAGGCGCGAATTCACAATCGCTACCCACACATCCATCTCGCTAGCGGCTAGCAATAGCACAACCAGGGCGCGACAGTTTTCGCTCACCGTCATAATCCGGTCGCCTGGGCGAATATCCAGCGCGCTTAACCAGTCGCAGGCGGCGTGTATTTCTTCACCCAGCTCTGCATAACTCCAGCGCACACTGCCATCCACAATGGCGGGCTGATCACCGATACGTCGGGCATTTTCAAGCACGCGGGTGCTGAGTCGTTCGGGAAGCTCAGCCACCAGCTCGCTGGCGAGGCGCCCAAAAATATTCTCGTCCGGTGCTTGGTAAGGTATCGACAAAGCCATTAGGACGCCTCCCGCACCATATTCCGGGCAATCACGATTTGCTGAATTTGGGTCGTGCCTTCGTAAATGCGGAATAGCCGCACATCACGGTAGAAGCGCTCAACGGCGTACTCAGACATATAGCCCGCGCCGCCGTGAACCTGCACCGCGCGATCGGCCACTCGCCCTACCATCTCAGCGCAGAACAGTTTGCAGCAGGAGGCCAGCGTCGAAACGTTTTCGTTATCATCTTTACGGCGCGCGGCATCCATCACCATGGTCTTGCCTGCATAGGCTTCGGTTTTACTATCTGCCAGCATGGCTTGAATCAATTGGTGTTCGGCAAGGGCAGCACCAAACTGTTTGCGTTCCATGGTGTAGCGCAATGACTCTTCGACCAAGCGCTCAGCCACGCCTACGCAGACTGCAGAAATGTGCAACCGCCCGCGATCCAGCACCTTCATGGCGGTTTTAAAACCTTGGCCCTCTTTACCGCCGATAATGTTTTCGGCGGGTACCCGGCAGTTATCAAAAATAATATCGCAGGTGTGAGCGCCCTTCTGGCCCATCTTGTTATCCGCCGCGCCGCGCACTAAACCAGGGGTGTCGCCTTCAACAATAAACGCAGAAATACCGCCTGCGCCTTTATTATTGGGATCAGTGCGCGCCATTACGGTAAACAGATCCGCCTCAGGCCCGTTGGTGATATAGCGCTTGGTGCCGTTCAAGATGAAGTGGTCGCCGTCGCGCACCGCCGTCGTTCGCAAGCTGGCAGCGTCGGAGCCTGAGTCCGGCTCGGTCAAACAGAATGAGCTAAGAATCTCCCCCGTTGCCAAACGCGGCACATACTTGGCTTTCTGCTCGTCGGTGCCATCAATCAAGATCCCCTGGGCACCAATACCGTTATTGGTGCCAAATACCGAGCGAAAGGCGGGCGACGTTTTGCCTATCTCCATCGCCACCAACGCCTCCTCTTCCATGGTCAGCCCCAGGCCGCCGTACTCCTCGGGAATCGATAGCCCAAACAGCCCCATCTCTTTCATTTCGGCAAGGATTTCCGGCGGTACCGCGTCCTCCTCTGCCAGTCTCGCCTCATTGGGAATTAGGCGCTCACGGACAAAACGGGCGATGGTATCGATAAGCTGGTTAATCAGTTCGGGATCGCGAATCATGACGGCTCCTGGTGGCAACGGGTTTTATAGTTAGCGTTATCATTAGAAGTAGCGCTGAGCATGGACAGTGCGCATATTTTGCATAGCAAAACTATTGTTCACTATTCTTGTCAGGCACTTTTGCATAGCCTAGGATAGCAGTCAATAATTGAAACACAGTTCTGCAATGCAGAATCAAAATCTATAAAGCACGCACTTGCAGCGAGGATTTGGCGTATGGCTAGCGAATCAACACCTTCCCCCTTCACCACGCTTGGCATTGTCGGCACTGGCGCCATGGGGCGTGGCATCGCACAACTGGCGGCCCAAGCAGGCCTAAAAGTCATGCTGTTCGATGTTAAGGAGGGTGCTGTCGAAGAGGCCAAAACGTTTATTAATGGCCTATGGGAGAGAAGTGCTGATAAGCAGCGAATCACTAAAGAGCAGGCGCAGCATTATAGTGAGCAGTTGACAGAGGCAAGCCAACTCACCGCGCTGGCCCCATGCGATATCGTCGTAGAAGCCATTGTCGAGAAGCTCGAAGCCAAGCAGGGTCTGTTCAGCGATTTAGAAGCGATCGTCAGCCAGCAGGCGGTGTTAGCGACCAATACTTCATCGCTTTCGGTGACCGCCATTGCCGCTACCTGCCAACACCCTGAGCGAGTGATTGGTTTCCACTTTTTTAACCCCGTGCCGTTGATGAAGATTGCCGAGGTTATTCCTGGTTTACGTACCGCCGATGAAGTTACCCAACGTGTGAATGCTCTGGGCGAATCCATGGGTCACTTCACCGCCCAGGCCACGGATACGCCGGGCTTCCTGGTTAATCACGCTGGCCGCGCCTTTGGCACCGAAGCGCTGCGTATACTAGGTGAAAGCGTTACCGACCCAGCCACCATTGATCGCATTATGGTTGATCAGGGCGGTTTCCGTATGGGGCCCTTTACCCTGCTTGATCTTACCGGGCTGGATGTTTCCCATGCGGTGATGGAGTCGGTGTATCACCAGTATTATGAAGAGGCGCGCTTTCGGCCTTCTCCACTAACGCGACAACGCTTGGCTGCGGGCTTACTGGGGCGTAAAACCGGCGAAGGCTTTTACCGCTATGTGGAAGGCAAGCCGCAAATGGCGGATGAACCCGCTATCGCTGGAGTGTCTCCTTGCCCGGTGTGGATCAGCCAAGATGACGCCGAATCCGCCGCAGCGCTCGCTGAATTAGTCAACACGGCGGGCTGGCCATTAGAGACCGCCCCCCAGCCCAGTGAGCAAGCGCTCTGCCTGCTGACGCCTTTTGGTGAAGACGCTACTAGCTGCGCGCTGCGCCAAGGGCTAGATGCCAAACAGTGCGTGGCGGTGGATATGCTTGCTGGGCTTGAGAAGCGCCGCAGCCTGATGACCACGCCGATAACTCAGCACGCCTTTATTCAAGCCGCGCAAAGCCTGCTAAATCATGACGGCACCCCGGTGAGCACGCTTCAAGACAGTAACGGCTTTGTTCTCCAGCGGGTGATTGCCTGCATCGTCAACGTAGGGGCCGATATTGCCCAGCAAAGCGTCGCGAAACCCGCCACTATCGATCGCGCAGTTGAGTTGGGTTTGGGCTACCCCTTCGGCCCGCTGCGCATGGGTGACCACTACGGCGCCACGCGCATTATGACGATACTCAATAACCTGCTTGAGGCCACCGGTGACCCACGTTACCGCCCTAGCCCATGGCTACGCCGCCGTGCCGCCCTGCAAATATCGCTAACGACTGCTTAACAACAACTTAACAACAACTTAACAACAACAGGAAAACCATCATGCAAGACGCCTATATTTACGACGGTTTACGCACCCCCTTTGGTCGCCACGGGGGTAGCTTGGCAGCCATTCGTCCCGATGAACTGCTGGGTTTAACCCTTAAAGCACTGGTCGCCCGCAACCCCTTCGCCCCAGAAAGCTATGAAGAGGTGCTAGCAGGCTGCACCAACCAGGCAGGCGAAGACTCCCGTAACGTGGCCCGTCACGGTGCGCTGCTCGCTGGCCTACCTATAGAAGTGGCGGGACAAACCGTCAACCGTCTTTGTGGCAGCGGCTTAGCGGCAATGATGGACGCTGCCCGAGCAGCACGACTGGGCGAAGGCGAGCTGTTTTTAGCCGGTGGCGTAGAGTCCATGTCCCGCGCGCCCTATGTACTTGGTAAAGCGGACTCCCCCTACGCCCGTAATCAACCGATGTACGATACGGTGATCGGTTCACGCTTCCCCAACCCCTGGATTGCCAAAGAGTACGGCAGCCACAGCATGCCGGAAACCGCCGATAACATTGCCCACGATCTGAATATCGGCCGTGATACCAGCGATGCTTTTGCCGCCCGCTCCCAGGCGCGCTACGCACAGTCACTGGCAGCCGGTTTCTACGACGGTGAGATGTTTGGTGTAGAAGTGCCTCAAGGTCGCAAACAGCCACCCCTGCTGATAGATAAAGACGAGCATCCACGCCCGCAAAGCACCGAAGATAAGCTGGCCAAGTTAGGCGCACTGTTTGAGGGCGGCGTGGTGACCGCAGGCAACGCCTCAGGCCTTAACGACGGTGCCGCCGCCTTGATAGTGGGCACCCAAGCTGCCGGTGAGCGTGTGGGGCTAACGCCGCGTGCACGCATTGTCGCAAGCGCCGTTGCCGGTGTTGCGCCCCGGGTGATGGGCTTGGGCCCGGTTCCCGCTTCGCAAAAGGCCCTTGCCCGTGCAGGGCTGACCCTTGAGCAGATGGACGTGATAGAAATAAATGAAGCCTTTGCCGTTCAAGTACTGGGCTGTGTGCAGCAGTTGGGGCTCTCCTCTGACGACTCCCGCTTAAATGCCAACGGTGGCGCCATTGCCATCGGTCACCCGCTGGGAGCCTCTGGCGCACGCCTGGCATTGACGGCCTTACGTCAGTTAGAAGCCACCGGCGGACGCTATGCGCTGGTCACCATGTGTATCGGTGTCGGCCAGGGCATCGCCACGATTATTGAGCGCCTGGATAGATGAGATGGGTTTGCTACCAACGCCTGTTCGTTGATGGGCATAACAGCTGCGCCTAAGTAGATATGCGATACTGGGCGCCATAAGCCACCTATTTTGTTGGGATACTCAATGCACCCCACCGACACTGATGCTGACGACCCACAGTTGCCAGGAAAAGATCGTAACTTTGTGACCGCGCTGGCGCGCGGCTTGGAGTTGATGCGCGCCTTTGGCGCGGGTGAAGAGTATTTAGGCAATGCCGAACTCTCTAACCGCACCAATATCCCCCGCCCGACGGTCTCCCGGTTGACCTATACCCTTACCCAGCTTGGCTATTTGCAGCACAACACTCATTTAGAGAAGTATCGCCTCGGCCCCGGCGTTTTGGCGCTGGGGTATCGCTTTCTCGCCAATATGGGCATTCGTGAAATTGCCCGCCCGCATCTGCAAAAATTCGCTGATGCCACGGACTGCAACGTTAGCCTGGGCGGCGCCGACCGCAGCGATATGGTCTATCTGGAAACTTGTCACGGCCATGGCCCCCTCATCATTCGCCTGGATACCGGTTCACGACTGCCGATCGTCACTTCCGCCATTGGTCGCGCGTGGCTCTGCGGCTTATCCGACGAACGCCGTCAACAGATCCTTCACGAGCTGGCAAGCGAATACGGGGACGACTGGCCACAGCATGAAGCGGGCATTCAACAGAGCCTGAAAGACTATGCGCAGTATGGTTTTTGTCTTTCAGAACAGGATTGGCAGCGAGATATTAGCGCGGTCGCTATGCCGCTGATCCTCGAAGATGGCGCAGAGGTAATGGCCATTAACTGCGGTGGCTCGAGCCTACGCCTGGATCATGACCGCTTGGTCAACAACCTAGGCCCAAGACTCAAAGAAGTCGCTAACCAGATAAAGCAGGAATTGGCCCCCAGATACCGTTCTGGTAGATAGCTTCGCGCTAGGAAGACTTTAACTAACGCCCGTTTGAATGCATCATAGCCCTCTAAACAAGCGCATTAATAACTCATCATCACTATTAGCGCCAAGGAGAGGGGATGCCAAGCGAGTGGATTGCGCGTCATGATCAAACGATAGCGCTACAGGGCGAGTGGACGCTTGCCAATTATCGCGATATCAAATCAGCGCTTTCTCATCACACAGTCACCCCCCCAGCACGGCACGATGCTGGGGATGAGCCGTTCTCCTTAAAAGCTATTACCCGCCTCGATACGGCCGGTGCCGTACTGGTAATTGAGCTGATTGGCGTTGAGAGAGCCCAAAAAGTATCTGACTGGGCGGGTGAGCTGCCAACAGAGCAGCAGGCACTGCTTGTGCGTATTGCCGAGGCCATGGAAGCGCCGCTTGACGTCGAGCCTCCCTCTTATTCGCGCCTCAGCCAAGCGCTTGCCACGGTAGGCGTAAACATGGTGGCGCTGTGGTCTCAGCAGCGCCAGTTGCTGGCCTTTATAGGCCTGGTGATGGCTACTCTATTCCAGCTGATATTCCGGCCACGGCGTTGGCGCGTTACCGCCACGGTAGCGCACGTTCAGCAGAGTGGGCTTAATGCGGTACCCATCGTCGCCCTGCTGACGTTTATGGTGGGCGCCGTCGTCGCGTTCCTGGGCGCGACCGTTTTGCAGGATTTCGGCGCCACGGTGTATACCATCGACCTGGTGGCGTTCTCTTTCTTACGGGAATTTGGTGTTCTGCTTGCCGCAATTCTATTAGCGGGGCGAACCGCCAGCGCCTTTACGGCGCAAATTGGCGCCATGAAATCCAATGAAGAAATCGACGCCCTACAAGCGCAAGGGCTAGACCCTATTGAGCTTTTGGTGCTACCCCGGGTCATGTCGATGCTAATTAGCCTGCCCATGCTGGCGTTTGTGGGGATGCTCAGTGGTTTGGCAGGTGGCGCTATGGTGGCTGCCCTCTCCCTGGATATTTCCCTCACTCAGTTTATTAACACGCTGCAAAAAGACGTGTCGGTGACACACTTTTTGGTAGGACTTAGCAAAGCGCCGGTGTTTGCGTTTGTGATCGCCGTTATTGGCTGCCTGGAAGGCTTTAAGGTCAGCGGCAGCGCTCAATCCGTCGGGGCACATACCACCTCCAGCGTGGTGCAGTCGATTTTTATGGTGATTCTGATTGATGCCCTTGCCGCGCTGTTCTTTATGGAGATGGGCTGGTAATGGATGCAGAGTCAAACAAGCCAGAGTCAAATAAGCGACCAGTGATCAAGGTTCGGGGATTAGTGAACCAGTTCGGCCCCCATGTGGTTCACGAAAATTTAGATCTTACCCTTGAGCGCGGTGAAATTCTTGGCATTGTGGGAGGTTCCGGCACCGGAAAATCCGTGCTTTTACGCAGTATTGTCGGTTTAAAACGCCCCAATGGCGGCACGGTTGAAGTCCTGGGCACCACCCTTAACGAGCTAAACGAGGAGGAGCGTAGCCAAATAGAGCGCCGCTTTGGGGTGCTGTTTCAGCGCGGCGCACTATTTAGCTCGCTGAACCTGCAAGAGAATATCGCTCTGCCGTTGATCGAGCATGCCAAACTGCCGCGTGAAGACGCCGAGCATCTTGCCAGGGTCAAGCTTGCGCTGGTCGGGCTTCCACCGCAGGCCGCGCTACAATTTCCCGAATCCCTATCCGGCGGCATGATTAAGCGCGCCGCCCTGGCCCGTGCATTAGCGCTAGATCCCGACATTCTGTTTCTCGATGAGCCTACTGCAGGGCTTGACCCTATCGGTGCAGCGGCCTTCGATCAGTTGCTGGTGACCCTACGCGATGCGCTAGGGTTCAGCGTTTTTCTGGTCACCCATGATCTGGATACGCTCTACGCCGCCTGCGACCGGGTCGCCGTGCTCTCGCAGAAACACGTGCTGGTGGTCGATACCATCGACAAGGTATCAGAGACTGACGATGAATGGATTCAGGAATACTTTCACGGGCCCCGCGGCAGAGCTGCACAAGAAGCTCATACCACCTCTTCAACTAATGCTAACGTCCAGGAGTGACTGCACATGGAAACACGGGCGCATCATGTTTTAATCGGCCTTTTCACGCTGGCCACTGCCGCTGGCGCGTTACTGTTTGCACTATGGATGAGTTATGCAGCCGGTGAGCGGAGCTATCAGCCCTACCGTATCCTCTTTGAACGCAGCGTAAGCGGCCTATCTGTAGGTAGCAAAGTACAGTACAACGGCATTGAGGTAGGCGATGTCACCGAGCTGATTCTGAACCCGGATGATCCACGCCAAGTCATTGCCAATATCCGCGTATATGAAGACGCGCCGATTAAAACCGATACGCGTGCCAGACTCGCCTTTGCCAGTATTACTGGCAGCATGTCGGTTCAGCTTCACGGCGGTACCCCAGAGAGCCCACGCCTGGTTGATCAAACCAACGATGAAGCGCCATTTATTCAGGCCGATCCCTCCCCCATCGCTACGCTATTCGATGAGGGTGAAGAGATGATCGAGAACATCAATTCGATCCTGCGAAACGTTAACGAACTGTTTGACGATAATAACCGCGAGCAGGCAGGCAATATCCTGACCAACATTGCCCAGATTACTGAGATGATTGCCACTCAGCAGGAAGCGCTTGATAAGAATATGGCCCTGTTTGGCGATGCTGCGCGTCAGGCGACCACTACCCTTACCAGCATTGATGAACTCAGCCATGAAGCCACTCAGCTGTTACGCGAGGATGGCCGAATAGTCATGCAGAGCGCTGCCGATGCGAGCCGCGATGTGGCCCGCGCCGCCCAGCGTATTGAGCAGCTCGTGGAGAGTAACGCAGGCGCCGTTGAAGACAGCTTGCAGGGTGCCCAGGATATTGCCCCGGCGCTCTCTTCACTACGCTCCACGCTGAGCACGCTGGATCGTATTACCCGCCAGCTGGAAGAGAGCCCGACAGACTTTTTTCTGGGCCGTGATCAGGTAGAGGAGTTCCGCCCATGAGTTTACGTATTCCCGCTATTATCCTAACCGGTGCTGTGCTGCTACTCAGTGCCGGTTGTTCGATACTGCCCGAAAGCGAGCCAGCCACCCTTTACCGTTTGCCTGCGAGCGACTTACCGTCTTCGACCCCCTCATCTAATAGCGCTACCCAACGCCTGGGCATTGCCAACCCTGAAGCGGGGCACTTGCTCAGTAGCAACCGCATTGTGGTCTACCCTGAGGGAAATGTTGTCAATGTATATGAGGGTGCCCGCTGGCATGAAGATGCCCCCGACCTCCTCCAAGCGCGCTTGATTGAAGGGCTACAGCAGAGCCAACTGTTTGCTGGTGTGGGGAGTGACCGCCTGCCCCACGATCTGCTGCTACTCAGTGAGATGCGCTATTTCCAGAGCGACTATGTGACTAATCCACCCACTGTGAAGGTGCAGCTCAATGTCCAACTGGTCAGCCCTCAAAACCGAACACCACTTGCAGCGATGAATTTCAGCACCAGCGCGAAAGCGAGCAGCGTCGATATTACCGATGTGGTGGATGCGTTTGGCCACGCTAGCGATGAGCTTACTGTGCAGTTGGCCGACTGGTTAGCGCAACAGACTGATGTAATTGGCACTTCGAGAGATCAGTAAATGTTAAGAAACGGCTTCTGAGAGGGAAGTCGGAGGCGTCGGACGACTCCCCTAAGCCCGCCAAGAACCCAGCGATGGTTATAGGCTATGGCAACGAAGTTCAGAAAGGGTGATACTCCACAACCTGACATGTAAAGTAATAACGTTTGAGCTGCCTTTCACGCTCTGCAAAATTTTCAGATCAAGGATCATTGGCTTGGTAGATACCGATAAGGGAACAGAAATTTTGCAAGAAATTGCCGTCGTCATCCCCACTTATAAGGCGCGCAATCACATTTTGGGTGTGATCAATGAGATTGGGCCTGAAGTTACTCGCATTTATGTTATTGACGACTGCTGCCCTGATGGCTCAGGTGATTTTGTGGAAGCCAATTGTAAAGATGATCGAGTTTCTGTCATTAGGCATCTCGAGAACCAGGGTGTTGGTGGTGCTACCATGACCGGCTATAAGGCGGCTATTGAAAATGGCATGGATATTCTGGTCAAAATAGATAGTGATGGACAAATGGATCCAGCCCTGATCATGGATTTTGTGGCTCCCATTACTAGCGGTGAGGCTGATTACACAAAAGGGAATCGGTTTTTTGATCTTGAGAAAGTAAGCTCAATGCCTAAAATCCGCCTTTTTGGCAACGCAATGCTTTCACTCATGTGCAAGCTGTCGTCGGGCTATTGGAATCTTTTTGATCCGACAAATGGCTATACGGCTATTCATGCTGACGTTGCTCGTCATCTACCTTTTAATAAGATAAGCCGACGTTACTTTTTCGAGACGGACACCCTATTTAGACTAAATACGCTTCGCGCGGTAGTTATTGATGTGCCAATGGAAGCAAAGTACGGTGACGAAGTCAGTAATTTAAAGATATCCAAGATTGTAGGTGAGTTTTTTTTGAAGCATGTGCGAAATTTTTCAAAGCGTATTTTCTATAACTACTTTCTTCGTGACATGTCTCTTGCTTCAATTGAGCTGCCTGCAGGATTAGCGTTACTTGGCTTTGGCTCATTTTATGGTGGTTACCATTGGATAACTTCTATTCAAACTGGCATTACCACTCCAGCTGGTACTGTCATGCTCTCAGCCATGCCTGTACTCATCGGATTGCAGCTCATTCTAGGCTTTTTATCTTATGATATTTCCTCTCTGCCGAGACGGCCTATACATAAGCATGGAACTATCACTCGGTGGAAATCTAGATGATTGCACGCCAGTTCTCTGTATATATTATAGTTGGCATAGTCAGTGCAGTGACAGATATTGGGCTGATGCAGCTCCTGATAACTTTTAATATTCATTACTTAGTCTCAGCTACTTTCGGATTCTTTGCAGGCTTGGTTGTTAATTTCACTCTGCATTCTCGCATAACTTTTAAAGAAGATTATTCGCACGTTATGCTTGCGCGCTACATAGCTGTGGTTTTGGCTAATTATGTGCTCGTCTTGATCATTGTACAGATATTTAACAGCTGGTTATCAATGCCCATTTTAGGTAAGGTTGTCTCACTTCCTCTTGTTGCGCTTAATGGTTTCTTTTTGAGTAAGTATTGGATATATAGATCGGATGAACGGTGAATGCAAAGGCCAAGTACAGACCGGGACAATGAATAGTAGTGGTTTTTTTGATGATTCATTAATATCTCACTTGGCAATTCAACCGGATCCCATCAAGTTTTATACTGTTCAACACTGTTTCTGCGGCGATAAAAACCTACATACTCTTATTAATAAAAAGATCACTAAATGAAAACTCAAATGCGATTACATTGGTTAGACATCAAACTGCTCATTAATAATATGATATGCAACAAAATATTTAGCGTTATTCTGCTTTTGTTAATAGGCTGTTTAGTACTATCATCTATCATTCCGCCACTAAAGTCACCGGATGAGCATGATCATATTGAACGTGCTTATCTATTGGGTAAAGGTGTCGTTGTCTTGGATCGACCTGATGGTAAGTCTAGCGGTGGTTATATTGACAGCGGCCTATTGGAATATCTTTATAGTTATCTTCCTTCTCAAGATAAGTTATCAGCCGAAGATTTTTCCTCCTCAGGCGATATCACATGGAGTGGTCAGAGGGTCTACGATCCATCACCTGGCACTGGATATTATTTTCCTGTTATTTACCTTCCTCAGACGTTGGGGCTCTTGGTTGGAGAATGGTTTAATCTTAGTGTTGATCATTCATACAGAGTAGCGCGTACGTTCGCGCTCCTTGCCGTCATGCTGATTCTCTATACGGCCTTCAGACTTTACCCACCAAACCCTCTAGTACTTGCGCTCATTGTAATTCCGATGACGCTATTCCAAATTTCATCTGCTAGCTTGGACGGTATTTCAGCTGCTCTTGCGGTATTTTCGATCTCAGCTTTTTTGCGTATCGCTAATGATAAGGACTCATCATCTAAATGGGTTCAATATGCACTTGCTTTAACTATCATCGTGCTTGGATCCAGTCGGATCCATACACTACCGCTACTTATATTGCTCGCTGCAACTTTTTATTATACAAAAAACATGCGATCACTATTATTGTTTTTCTCAGGTACCTTATTTGTTTTTGCGTGGACTTTTTTTGCACTTAAAACGACTGTCGATTTAAGAGTACCAATTGGAGAATCTACTTCCAATATTATTACGCACTACCTGTTTCATCCAACTCAATTTTTCTCTGTTGTTTGGCAGACTTTGTCAAATGAGGGCTTGCAAGAATTTTATTACAAATCTTTTTTTGGAATTTTAGGTTGGCTCGATGCTTCTTTCCAAAACAGGTACTACCATTATTATTTAGTCATCGTTGTAATCGTAGCACTATTGACAGTATCTTTCCATCGAATCAGCGATGAATGGTCCCAAAGACTCTTGCTTCTAGCAGTGTTTTTAATTTCCGTGCTATTTATATTTTTTGCTCTTCTTGTCACATGGACTCCGCATCCAGCGCAACTAATATCTGGAGTTCAAGGAAGATACTTTTTAATTCCAACAATTGTTTTGGCTTATAGTGTTGGCGGCAACAGAGGATTGAATGGCGATAACCGGCGTAGAATTGCCACATTAATTGTTTTCTTTCTTTTTATTTTCTCTCTTTTAGCAACCGTAGACTTGCTCATCAAACGATATTATTTAATTGAAAATAGAGTCGAGCCTGAAGTTATGGAGATTGGACGCGATGCATCAGAAAAACAATTAAAAATGATTGCAAACTCACCTTTAAGCCAGAATACTCCTATTTCGCTCAGACTTCTTGAGTTGGATGAGAATAACCTTGTCAAGGTTACTCGAGTCGGCATTTACTTTGCAAGCGTCCCATTAAGCTCATCTAGGCAGTCATTGCTTGAACCAGTGAGGCATCTGGCAGTAGCGTGTTGAGATCATTGGCGTTGAGGTCAACAGTATCTCGCATACAAGGGTAAGTCGTGCCATTGGCTTTGGCGGTTTCGATTAAGCTGTAGATCGCCGCGCTAGCCTCGCTTTGCGCAGGAGTTAAAACAGGCACTTTTTGACGCACGATCAATTCGAGATCAGTAAAATCGATAGAGTCAAAACAATGGCTCATACGCAAACACAAATGCATTATATGCTTCACCTACACTATAATAGTTTAGTGCCTACTTACCTAAACTCTAGGGGCAGCAGCAGCTCGCAAATAAATTAAACTCATCATACAAGGCATGATATCTATAGCGTATTTGACGTTAAATAGCGGCTAGGTTATCTAGGATAAGCTGAATACGAAAAGTCATTACTCTTTAGACTTTTTTCACATACTCACGCGGGTCACGGGGGTAGTAGCGCTCTGGCTGCTTTTCGAGATGTGTAAAGTAACGGGTGTCCTTATAGGGCATTTTCATAAAACCGGAGACCCCCAGGCCTTCAATTTGGCTTACCGCTGCCAGCATACTTGCCAGCAGCACGCGAAATTCATGCTCCTTAGCAGGGTCAAGCAAACGGTAGTAGCTATGGATTTTAAGATGCTGCGGCAGCGCTTCAAAAATGATCATCCCCGTGTGGTGAATGTCGTTTAGTTGCTGCAGCACGCGCATTATCGATTCAGGCAGTACGAGTAGCTCTTCGGGGTCGGGCCCATCTTCGAAGTAGCTGTGTTGGCGGGTGCGATCTTCAAGCTCCGGCACCGCACTCAGCTCATAGTTTATTGCCATATTCGGCTCGCTAACAAAGACGTCATCCGCTGAGGCACGCTCTAAGTGCAGTGTTTGGCGGGCATTAAACAGGCAGCTTTTAAATACCCCTTGGCGATGAATCGCTCTAGCCAAGTGCACCATATTATTAACCGCCTCGACAAAGGCAGGCTTGAGTGTCGGATCGTGCAAATTTAACGACGAATCGATATACACCCCTTCCCGCTCCCAGCGAACCGCCAAGCCTCCTACCACAGGATATTTCCCCAGTCGGCTCACCGATGCCAAAAAGGCCTTTTCGGTCTCCCCCATCCCCTGCATAAACTGCTTGTAGTAGCGGTCAAGCTGTACATCGTTAACGTCATTGAGGGTTTCCTGTGCATGCTCTTCCTGTGAAAAGACTTCGCGTAGAAAAGCTTTACGCGAGCTATACACCACGGTATCGATCTCTTGATGCGCAGGACGCACCCATACTGGCACCAGCGGCACATTGAGCGCTGCAGGCAGATCGAGCATCACAACCCTGGCTATGCGCTGCATGTTATTTAAAAAGTAGTCGCCTGCTTTGCGCCGCACCTGAGGGTCTGGGTCGAGCATGCCATCCAGGGTACGAGCGAACTCCATGGGCAAGCCCAACGAACTGGCGGGAATTGCCCGATGACCAAAGCGACACGACTGCGCCGACGCCAGCGCATACAGGGTTCCCGCTGCCCCCTGCTCATCAAAGCGTGGTGACGACAACGCACCGTTTAACTGCTCTTCGCCGATAAAGTAGACATCGCCCAGGCGGGCATTGGTCTGCTGCAAGTTATCGGACATTAGCTCCATTACGTTGGCACCCACAAACTGCAGTTGGGCGTCTAGCTGAGCAAAGACCGATGAGCCCCAGTCGATTAGCGCAATGGATTCATGCTCGGCATCAAACACCAAGTTGGAGGGTTTGATATCGCCATGCACCACCGGCCGAGCCTGGTGGCCAGACTCACGGCGCAGAGCCATCAGGATATCGGCAAGCTGCGCCGCCATGCGCACAATCAGGCGTGGGGAGAGACGCCCCTGCTTGAGCGATACCTGCTCTAAATTCCAGCCGGGTGCACGCTCCATTACCAGGATCGACTGCCCTCGGGAGCGCTGGTAGGCAATGAGACCCGGAATACGTGGATGGGAGACCTGCTCTAACATAAACGCCTCCTCTTCGAGGCGCTCCTGCAGATGGGTGGGTAGGGTAATGCGCGAGAACTTAAACACGTAGTGGGCGATTGCGCCCTTATGGGTGGTACTACCGGCAAACACAAAACCGTAGGCGCCCTTGCCAATTAATTCAATGTCTTGATAGCCCAACTGGGTGAGCTGTGCCTGACACAGCGCCACCCAGTCTTTAAGCTTGCGGGCATCGTGATGGCTCAGCAGATAGACCGACTGCTCTTCGGGTATATAGAACTGCTGAAGCGCTGCCTGATACATTGGTTTATACCAACAAATGCTTATAACAACACGGGCTTATGCCAACTCTGTTTTAACCCCAACTTATTCACGCCATGTGAAGCAGCATGGTTTCCGGGTCTTCCAGAAAGGCCTTCCAGGCGTTACAGAAGCGCGCAATAGTACCGCCATCGATAAAGCGGTGATCCCCCGCCCAAGTGATGGTCATAATTGCTCGGCGCTGCACGGCCCCCTGCTCATCAAAGCGTGGCAGCCACTGCGTTTTACCAATTGCCACTATCGCAGCTTCCGGGGCGTTAATAATCGGTGCTGCGTAGGTACCTCCCAGCGCACCGATATTGGAAATACTAATCGTGCCCCCTTTTAGATCGGCCTGGTCGACACGGCCTTCTCGTGCCGCCGTGGTTAACCGGCCGACTTCCCGCGCAATTTCCAGCAGAGTGAGGCGCTCAACGTTTTTCACATTGGGCACCATCAGGCCCGCTTTGCTATCCACCGCCATACCAATATTGCATTGAGGGTAATAGTGCAGCTCATCCCCAGCCGCATTAAGCTGGGCATTAACGATAGGCTCTTTGGCCACCGCCAGCGCCATGGCTTTCATAAACAACGGCATAAGGGTTAGCCGCTCTCCCTGGGCCTCGGCCAAGGGCTTTAAACGCTCTCTAAGCGCCAGCAGTGCAGTAACGTCGATCTCTTCACCGTAGTGAAAATGCGGAATGGTGCTGGCTGACTCGACCATACGCTTGGCCATTACCGCCCGTATGCCGCGGAGTGACTCAACTCGGGGCGCCTGGGCTTCAGCTTGGTTGTTAACAGCTTGTTTTTTGGCGATGCTGGCGGAGGCGGCTGTTTGTGATGGTTGGTCAAGATGCGCAAGAACATCCTCTTTAAGCACCCGCCCATCCTTGCCGCTCCCCGCGATCTCCGTGAGCTGCAGGGAGTGTTCACGCACCAGGCGCCTAACGGCGGGGCTTGCGGGAACTTTGCCATATAGGGGGGCAGCCCCCTGAGTGCCTTTAGCAGTAGGTGCTTCTGCCGCGGTCTCATTCGGCTTTTCAGGAGCGGCCGGTTGTCCAGCTTCTGACTCGGTTTCACTCTGATGGCTATTACTTTGTTGGCTGGCTTGGTCGCCGGTCTGGGTTCCCCCCTCCACTTGATAGGCAAAGAGCGGCGCATGCACCTTAGCAATTTGCCCCTGGGCCACATAGAGCTTGGTCACGACACCGGCTTCGGGGGCAGTAATCTCCACCAGCGCCTTATCGGTCATGACTTCGACAATGGGCTGGTCTTCTTCAATTTGATCGCCTTCCGCGACGCGCCACTCGACCACTTCGCACTCGACGATGCCTTCGCCAATATCCGGCAGTAAAAAATCGCTCATTGTTTTTCTCCTCAGCGCTAAAAGTTGACGCTTTCGCGAATCGCTTCAAAAATCTTCAGATGATCAGGCAGATACTCTTTCTCCAGCACTAGCGGAAAAGGCGTATCGAGCCCCGTCACCCGTGTAATGGGCGATTCCAGGTAGAGAAAACAACGCTCTTGAATAGTGGCGGCAATTTCACCGGCAAAGCCGCCGGTTAATGGCGCTTCATGGCTGACCACGAGCCGGCCGGTTTTTAGCACCGATTCAGCCACCGTATCCGCGTCCCAGGGCAGCAGTGAGCGCAAGTCGATCACTTCACAGGCGATGCCCTGCTCTTCGGCTAGCTCAACCGCTTTGCCAATTACCTCCATCTGAGCACCCCAGCCTACTACGGTAATATCGGTACCTTCTTTGGTGATGTCGGCTTCACCAATGGGTAGCTGGTAATCCTCTTCAGGCACCTCGCCTACGGCAGCGCGATAGAGACGTTTGGGCTCCAGAAACAGCACCGGATCCGGGTCGCGAATCGCGGCAAGCAACAGCCCTTTGGCCTGATATGGGTTGCGTGGCACCACCACTTTGAGACCAGGGGTATGGGTAAAATAGGCTTCCGGCGATTGTGAGTGATAGAGGCCGCCCGCAATGCCGCCGCCGTAAGGGGTACGAATAGTCAGCCCACCTACGTTAAACAGATCCCCTGAGCGGTAGCGGAACTTGGCGGTTTCATTAACGATTTGGTCAAAGGCGGGAAAAATATAGTCGGCGAATTGAATTTCTGCGACGGGTACCGAGCCTTGGGCCGCCAAGCCATTGGCAAAGCCGATAATGCCCTGCTCAACCAGCGGCGTATTAAAACAGCGTACTTTACCGTACTTCTCCTGCAGGTGGCTGGTGGCCCGAAAGACGCCGCCAAAAATACCCACGTCTTCACCGAAGCAGATGACTTTTTCATCCTCTGCCATGGCGATATCCAGGGCATTATTAATCGCCTGGAGCATGTTCATGGTAGCCATATTACGCCTCTCCCTGAGTATCAGTCTCGGTGCCCACATCTAAGTCCAGCGACTTTGCTCCGCGGGGGTAGGCATCCGGGTAGCGACGTATATGGCGCTTTAATTGATCAAATTGACGCTGCAGTGCGGGGGTAACATCGGCATACACATCGCTGATTAGGCTTTCCAGTGGCGGCGATGAGCGCTTCTCTGCGCGCTTCATGGTTTCCAATACTTCACGACGCAGGGTTTCCTGCTGAGACGACTCCTCCTCTTCGCTCCACCACTGCTTCTTCAATAGCCACTTTTGCAGCCTCAGCAGCGGGTCTTTGGCGCGCCATACCTCCTCTTCATCTTTCGACCGGTAGCCAGAGGGGTCGTCAGATGAGGAGTGCGCGGCAAGGCGGTAGCTCATGGCCTCAATCAATACCGGCTGATTTTGCTCAACGGCAATCTTGCGTGCCTGCCGCGTCGCTTCATAGACTGCCAGGACATCGTTGCCATCGACCCGGATGACGTGCATGTGGTAACCAAAGGCACGCGGAGCAATGCCGTCGGCGGCAAACTGCTCGACGGCAGGCGTGGAAATGGCATAGCCATTGTTACGGCAGAAGAAAATCACCGGCACCTGATGCACTGAGGCCATATTCAGCGCGGCGTGGAAATCACCCTCGGAGGCAGCGCCTTCGCCAAAAAACGTTAACGTACAGTGCCCGTTACCCGCCAATTTTTGGCCGTAAGCGTAGCCCGTGGCCTGTGGAATCTGAGTCGCTAAGGGAGACGATATGGTCATGTAGTGCAACTTGCGCGACCCATAGTGAATCGGCATTTGGCGGCCTTTGCCGTAGTCGAGCTCGTTGCCGAACAGCTGATTCATGAATTCGTCGATGGAGAAGCCGCGATACATTAAAGCGCCCTGCTCGCGGTACTGCGCCATAATCATATCGGCGTCATTGAGCGCAGCAGTGGCGCCCACTACGGCGGCTTCCTCCCCGGTGCACTGCATATAGAAACTCAGCCGCCCTTGGCGCTGGGCCGCCATCATGCGTTCATCGAGAATACGTGTGGCCAGCATTGCCTGATAGATACGCCGGGCGTGATCACGCTCAAGCGTAGGCTCATCAGCGCCGCTATGCACCTCACCTTCAGGGTTAAGCACGCTGAAGGTAGGAATCGTAAATTCGTCGCCGGTCATGAACTCCGGCTGGTGTACATACTGTGTCATCATTATTGTCCTTGTTTCACCCCTTTTGAGGGCAGTGTTGTTGGTATTGACCGTTTATGCCAGTGGATTTATCTGCCATAGGCCAACGCAACATCTAGCGACCACAACATTCAGGACAATAACGCAGCGCAAGGAGTTTAGGGATGCTACTTAAGACGCAGAGAGGTTAAAACGCAGAAAATTAGGTATCGGAGATGCGCGCACGCAGTTGACGCTGCAGCAGTTCGAACAGGCTATCTACCGTTAGCGCCAGCAAGGCGATGGCCAGCGCCCCTTGAACCACATAGGCCATATTGCCGTTCACGATGCCGGAGATGATTGGATCACCCAGGTTGCTAGCCCCCACGGTGGCGCCGAGCGCAGCGGTGGCAATATTAATGGTTACCGAAGTGCGAATGCCCGCCAAGATGACCGGTGCCGCCAGCGGTAGCTCGACTTGCCACAGGATTTGCGCTGGTTTCATGCCCATCGCGTGGGCAGCCGTTTTAATACCGCCTTCGACGCCCTGTAAACCGGCGAGGGTATTGCGCACGATAGGCAGTAGCCCGTAGAGCATTAACGCAACAATAATCGGCAAAGTACCAAACCCTAGTACGGGCACCGCCAGCGCCAGCACGGCTACCGGGGGAAACGTTTGTCCAAGCGATGCCAACTGGGCCACCAGAGGTAGAAAGTCACTGCCCCATCGGCGGGTAACGGCGATGCCCGCGGCGACTCCCGCGATAATGGTCACCACCGCTGCGACCCCCACCACAAAGAGATGCCGGCCAAGCAGAACATATAGCTCAGCTCGGTCATAAATCACTTGTCGGGCATCAGGCTCTAGCCAGCGAAACAGGGGCTCGGCAGCCGACATAGCAACAACGCTCATCATTAGCAGCACCCCCCATAACAGTGGCCATAACCATTGCGGAGTTTTTTTGGGGGGATGGGCGACGTTTAGCGAGTTACTCACGCGGGTCTCCATTATCCAGTTGAGCCTCCTTGATAATTCTCCGCAACGATAGCTCACCGACCGGCACATCATGTTGGTCAACAACGGTCAACCGGTCGCTATGATCTCGCAGCATCATGGAGAGCGCCTGACGCAGCGAGAAAGTGCCGGGGATACGCGACTGCGCGGGCAAGGTAGGCCCCATGGAGGTCATATGATCTTTTACCCGGGTTAGCGCCGCCTGTTTAAGCCCCCTTTCCAACCCTCCCAACAGCGACTCGACAAAAGGGTCGGCAGGGTTTTGTAATAGCGCCAAGGGAGAACCCTGTTGCACGATTCGACCTTCACGCATGACCACCAAGTGATCCGCCAGCTTAAGCGCTTCATCCATATCATGGGTCACAAACAGCACGGTTTTGTGTAGCCGCGCCTGCAGCTTGGCCAGCTCATCCTGTAGCTTTTCACGGGTAATAGGATCAAGCGCGCCGAAGGGTTCATCCATCAACAAAATATCCGGGTCTGCTGCCAAGGCACGCGCGACCCCAATCCGCTGCGCCTGCCCCCCGGAAAGCTGATGGGGATATTTATGCCCAAACTCATCAACCGGCAGGCCGAGCAACTGCATTAACTCAGCCACCCGTGACTGGACATCGGCTGCTGACCACTTCAATAACCGCGGTACCAGACCAATATTGCGCGCCACCGTCCAGTGGGGAAATAGCCCGGTGTGCTGAATTACGTAGCCAATCCTGCGACGTAGTTTCACCGGGTCGTAGACATCTATCGCCTGCCCATCGAGGATAATGTCCCCTTCGCTGTGCTCAATTAAGCGATTAATCATGCGCAGCGTGGTCGATTTACCACAGCCCGATGTACCCACTAAGGCGCAGAATTTACCCTTGGGTACCCGTAGAGAAATGTCGTCCACAGCGGTTTCATCCCCAAACCGCTTGGATACGTGGGACAACTCGATCATCTTATTCCTCCGGGGCGTAGCGCTTCTGCCAGGGCACCTAAGCCCGCATCTACCGCAAGCGCCAGCATTAAAATCGGTAGTGCGCCGAGTAGCACCATGTCCATGGCAGCTTGGCCCAAGCCTTGAAAAATGAAAGTACCAAGCCCGCCCGCACCAATCAGAGCGGCAACAGCAGTAAGCCCAATGGCCTGTACGGTGGTAATCCGCACGCCTTCCAAGAGCACCGGGAGTGCCAGCGGTAACCGCACTTGCCAAAACCGCTGCCCGGTGCGCATGCCCATCCCCTTGGCGGCCTCTAACGTATCGGCGCTCACTTCTTCAAGCGCGATATAGGTATTGCGCACAATGGGGAGCAGACTGTAAGCAATCAGTGCGATTAAAGCTGGCGTTGTGCCAATACCACTCACACCAAGCTGACTTAACACGGGCACATTCGCGGCAAGCCAGGCTAATGGTGCTAGCAGTAGACCAAATAACGCCAAACTGGGAATGGTCTGAAGAAAATTGAGTAGTGCAAAGGCACTCTTCTGCAGACGGGTATAACGTCGCATCAGCATAGCAAGCGCTAACCCAAGAACAACACTGACGCTGACGGCGATACCCACCAGCGTGATGTGCTGTACAACCGCGCTTAGAAACTGTTGATCACGGGCTTGAAACTCTTGAACAAGGGCGAGCGCCTCTAATCCAAAAGCCGCGCATAGCCACCAGATCAGCGCGACACCACACAGCAGCAGGGTGGGCCACATCCGGGTAAGCATTAGGCGTAAGCGTAGTTCCACCAAGCACAGCAGCAGCACAAAAAGCACGACCCAATAGGCTGCACCTATACCTAAACGTGCTTGAGGCATCTCCGGATCAATGAGCAAATAACTGCTAGCCATCAACCCCACCGGCATTAGCGCCATTATCACGACCACCGCTGCTAACAGCGCCCGGTAATGGCGATGACTTGGCTGAGACGCGAGAATACCGATGAAGGAGAGCAGTAGCGTTACCAAAAGCGCACCGGGCCAACCGAACGCATCAAGCGCACCATAACCCGTCTCTGCCACGATGCGATTGGGCGCCATGCTGACCACGTCGAGTAACCAGAACGCGGCCAGCATCGTAAGGCTAAGCGTAATAAGCACAATGTTCGGGTGCCGCCCTTCCCAACGAAACCGCGGGGTGGGCAGTGCATCCATTAGAGACATTAATTAGTTATCCCGAGCCTTAGCATTAATTTATAAGAGTACCAGGCATTAATTATTAAGCGTATCAAGGTAGTCACTGGCCACTTGGGAGGGAGACAACCCGTTAACGGCAACATCGGCATTGAGTGTTTGAAGAGTGACCAGGTCAAGGGTGGTGAAAACGTCATTGAGCAGCGCTTCGATTTCTGGATAGGCGTCAAGTACGCTTTCACGAACCACTGGGGCAGGTTGATACACGGGTTGCACGCCCTTGGTGTCTTCCAATACCACCAGCCCCAGCGCCGTTAAGCCACCGTCCGTGCCATACGTCATGGCACCATTAACGCCGCTGGTCTGTTGGGCAGCAGCACGCATGGTAGCGGCTGTATTACCACCAGAGAGTACCAGCAGTTGATCATCACTTAACTCAAAACCGTAAGCTTTCTGGAACGCAGGCAGAGCTTGCTCAGACTCGACAAACTCAGCACTGGCGGCGAACTTGAACTCTCCCCCATCAGCCAAATAGGCGGCGAGATCTTCTAGACTCACCAGCTCATTCTCCTCGGCGAGATCTTCGCGTACGCTCATTGCCCAGGTGTTATTGGCACTGGCAGGCTGCAGCCAAATCAGGCCCTGCTGCGCATCACGCTCGCGTACGGTTTCATAAGCCTGATCTGCATTATTCCATACTGGGCTGTCGGTCATATCGAAAAAAAACGCGCCATTACCGGTGTATTCCGGGTAAAGGTCAATTTCCCCGGCTTCTAACGCGGTGCGCACGACGCTGGTGCCGCCCAGCTGCAGTCGATTTTCAGTGGCAATATCATTCCGTTCCAAGGTTTGAATAATCAGCTCACCCAGCACCGAGCCTTCTGTATCAATTTTGGACGACACCACCACGGGCTCGTTAGCGCTGACTTGGGAGAATGCCGCGAGGGAGACGACACAAGCAGCGATTAAGGGCTTAGCAATGAAAGGATTGGCTGAAAAGCGCATCTTTAAATTCCTTTTGAAGTGGGCTTATAAACGACGGAGGCTCTTATATAGTCATTATAAGAGCCTCCTGCGTTTAAGTTAGCGCATAAGCCGCCAACGAGAGATAAAGGTTTTGGCTCAAGGTGCTTCTAATACCCAAGACGTGCCTTCCCGGGAGTCCTTGAGAATAATCCCTAGGTTCGCGAGTTCATCACGGATTGCGTCCGCCTGGGCGAAATCTTTGTTTGCCTTGGCCTCGATACGCTGAGCGATTTTCGCTTCGATCTCGCTCTCACTTAGCGGCATACTCTGCTGCTGAGTGCCTTTTAAGAACGTTTGGGGCGCTTGCTGGAGAAGCCCCAAGATAGACCCAAGCTGCTTTAACTCAATCGCAAGCTTAGCCGCTTCAATCGGCTGTTCCTGCTTGGCGCGATTGACCTCCCGGGCCAGCTCAAACATCACCGCCAGAGCTTCAGGGGTATTGAAGTCATCGTCCATTACCTGGGTAAAGCGCTGACGATAAGTCGCGGCATCACCGCTTGCATCAGCATTTGAATCGCCCAGTTCAAGACCTTCCAGCGCTGTATACAGTCGCGTAAGCGATTTTCGCGCCTCAGTCAGGGAGTCGACCGAGTAATTGATGGGGCTACGGTAGTGACTGGCTACCAGCAGAAAACGCACCACTTCCGGGTCGTGCTCAGCCAATACATCGCGGATGGTGAAGAAGTTGCCCAGCGATTTGGACATCTTCTCCTGATTCACCCGCACGGCGCCAGCGTGCATCCAAGTATTGACGTAGGTTTTGCCCGTGGCCGCCTCGGATTGAGCGATCTCATTTTCATGGTGTGGGAAGGTTAAATCCGGCCCACCACCGTGAATATCGAAGGTGTCACCCAGGCAGCAGGTTGACATTGCCGAGCACTCAATGTGCCAGCCCGGACGACCGTTGCCCCAGGGTGACGGCCAGTGCGCCTCCCCTGGTTTAGCGGCTTTCCAGAGCACGAAGTCGAGCGGATCCTCTTTATGAATATCCACATCGACCCGGCTGCCTGCGCGCATATCGTCGAGCTGGCGATTATTGAGCTTGCCGTAATCGGCAAATTTGCGCACCCGGTAGTAGACATCGCCATTATCAGCCGCGTATGCAAAACCTTTTTCAATCAGTGTTTCAACCATCGCCACAATATCGTCGATATGCCCCGTGGCACGGGGTTCATGACTGGGCGGTAAAACAAACAGGCGCTGTTCGTCTTCGTGCATGGCATCGATCATGCGCTCCGTCAGCGCGGTGATACTTTCGCCATTCTCATCGGCACGCTTGAGGATCTTGTCGTCGATATCGGTAATATTGCGGATATAGTTAACGTCGTAGCCGCGCTCTCGCAGGTAGCGGGTGATAACGTCAAAGGCGACCATGACCCGAGCATGCCCAAGGTGGCAGTAGTCATACACCGTCATGCCGCAGACATACATGCTCACTTTACCCGCTTCCAGCGGGATGAACGGTTCCTTGCGACGCGTCAGCGTATTATAAATATGCATGCGGCTATCCATGTTTTTCTTAGCCCTTCTGCTTGATTTTAGCCCAGCTGTCTTTCAAGCCTACAGTACGGTTAAACACCAAATGCTCTGGCGTTGAGTCATGGCGATCTGCACAGAAGTAGCCGACGCGTTCGAACTGGTAGCGTGACTCAGGCACTGCCTCGGCAAGGCTTGGCTCACCGATCGCCTGGCAAACGACCAAAGACTCCGGGTTAAGATGCTCTAGAAAATCGACATCTTTATCCCGGTCAGGCTGCTCAACGGTAAACAGGTTGTCGTAAAGACGCACTTCCATCGGCACACCGTGGGCAGCGCTAACCCAGTGAATAACGCCCTTCACCTTACGTCCTTCGGGGTTTTTACCCAGCGTATCGAAATCCACCGAACAGTGCAGTTCGATGATCTCACCGGCGGCGTCTTTGATCACCTCGTCACAGCGAATCACGTAGCTATTGCGCAGGCGCACTTCTTTACCTGGTGCCAGGCGGAAGAACTTTTTAGGCGCGTCTTCCATAAAGTCGTCCTGATCGATATACAGCTCGCGGCTGAAGGGCACCTGACGCACCCTCATATCTTCACGGGCCGGGTGCCCAGGAACTTCGTACATCTCCTGGTGATCTTCCGGCACGTTGGTGAGCACGACTTTCAGCGGCTTTAACACACACATGGCGCGGGGAGCGTTATCTTCAAGATCGGAGCGAATGGCATGGGTCAACATGGCGATATCCACCAGACCACCGTCGGCACGGGTAACCCCTATCATTTCGCAGAATTTACGAATGGATGCAGGCGTGTAGCCCCGGCGACGCATGCCTGAAATAGTCGGCATGCGCGGGTCGTCCCAACCATCAACGATTTGCTCATCCACCAGTAGCTTCAGTTTGCGCTTGGAGGTCAGGGTGTAATCGAGATTCAGCCGCGCGAACTCAATCTGGCGCGGTTTAGAGGGTACCGGCAAATTATTCAAGAACCACTCATACAAGGGGCGGTGATCTTCGAACTCCAGCGTACAGATTGAGTGGGTAATCCCCTCAATGGCGTCCGACTGACCATGGGTAAAGTCGTAAGAGGGGTAAATTTTCCACTTGTCGCCGGTTTGGTGGTGACTGGCATGACGAATGCGATAGATAATCGGGTCACGTAAATTGATATTGGGTGACGCCATATCAATCTTGGCGCGCACCACCTTCTCGCTTTCGCCAAACTCGCCTTCACGCATACGCGCCAGCAAATCCAGGTTCTCTTCGGCGCTTCGCTCGCGGTAGGGGCTGGGTTTACCCGGCGCCGTCAGGGTGCCGCGATACTCTCGAATTTCGTCCGGTGATAGGTCATCGACATAAGCTTTGCCTTCACGCATCAAGTGCTGCGCCCAGGCGTAGAGCTGGTCAAAGTAGTCAGAGGCAAAACGCACCGGGCCTGCCCATTCAAAACCTAACCAACTGACATCCTCTTTGATCGCATCGATATAGGCCTGCTCTTCTTTAGCCGGGTTGGTGTCGTCAAAACGTAGATGACACTCACCACCCATTTGCTCCGCCAGCCCGAAATTTAGACAGATCGACTTTGCATGGCCGATATGCAGGAAGCCATTGGGCTCCGGGGGGAAGCGCGTCACGATTTTAGTGACCTGGCCGCCCTCGAGTTCGTCGCGTACTTGGTTGCGAATGAAGTTCGGCGCTGGGGTGGTCTCGTTGGTCATGATGGTGTTGATAACCTCGTGGTGGATGGCGTACTGAGCCGTGAAGACATAGGATACCCCTATAGCCCTTCGCGGTGCAGGGCAAAACCGCTATTATAACGTGACGCCGATGCACAGCGCCAAGGCGAACGCCTTTATTGAACAGGAATTTATCTATGATCGTATTACAGACGAACCATGGTGACATCACCATCGCTCTTAACCACGAAAAAGCGCCGATTAGCGCGGCGAATTTTGAGCAGTATGTGCGCGACGGCTTTTATGACGGCACCCTGTTCCACCGGGTAATTGACGGTTTTATGGTACAAGGGGGCGGTTTCGATAAAGAGTTTAATCAAAAGCCCACACGCGACCCTATCGACAACGAAGCCGATAACGGCTTGAAAAACACCATTGGCACCCTGGCCATGGCACGCACTCAGGATCCGCACTCCGCGACTGCCCAGTTCTTTATCAATGTGGGCGACAATAGCTTTTTGGATCACAGCGGTAAAAGTCTGCAAGGCTGGGGCTATGCAGTCTTTGGCGAAGTCGTTGAGGGCATGGATGTGGTCAACGAGATTAAAAACGTAGCGACCACCCGCCGCGGCATGCATGCCGACGTGCCCGCGGAAGATGTCATTATCGAGCGTGCGTACGTCAAAGACGCTGAATAACACTGGGAGCCTTATGCGCACACTGCTTGTTGCCGATCTCCATCTGAGCAGCGACACCCCCGAGATCAATCAGGGGTTTTACCGCTACTTAGAGCACACCGCTCCAGGCGCCGACGCACTGTATATTCTCGGTGATCTTTTCGATGCCTGGATTGGCGATGATCTTCTTGACGCCAATACGCATCCGCTTAGCATCGTTGCTCATGACGTGATTCGCCATTTGCGAAAACTTAGCAGCAACGGTACGGCGGTGTACCTAATGCACGGCAACCGCGACTTTCTGCTGGGCGAACGCTTTATAAACGCCTGCCAGGCATTTCTACTACCGGATGTTGAGGAGGTGGAAATCCAAGGAGTGCCCGTTCTGCTGCTCCATGGCGATAGTTTGTGCACCCAGGATGAAGCCTATATGGCTTTTCGCAAGCAGTCGCGCGATCCAGAGTGGCAGGCACAGATGCTGGCACTCCCTTTGGAGCAGCGTGTAGCACTTGCCCAGAGCTTGCGTACGCAGTCCGGCGAAGCCAATGCGAACAAAGCTGAAGCCATTATGGATGTGACACACCATGAAGTCATTGCGCTGATGGAGCGCCATGGATTGACCACCATGATTCACGGTCACACCCACCGCCCCAAAGTGCACGACTTAACGGTTGAAGACGTCCCGGCCAAGCGCTACGTACTCGGCGATTGGGATGCCCAGCACGGCTGGGATATTCTCATAGAGCGTGCCGACCATACTGCGCCTCGACTGCGTCAGTTTTCTTTAACGGCACCACCTGATTTCTAAACACCATTTATAGGTATAAAAAAGCCGATCTCACGATCGGCTTTTTACTCTTGCTGTTCAAATCGGGTTTAAGCGACCCTACCGCTCTATGTCGGCATCGCTACGCAGGTCATCAATTAACCCTTGCAGCACCGACTGGGCACGTAACTGCTCAGCCATTTGGGCAACAAACGCCTCCATCTGCTCATCGATCTCACCTACGCTTACGCTATCCAACGCTACTATCGCCACTCCTTGGGGCAGTTCAACCGTGCGATAGACGCTTTCGCCCTCTTCTGGGCGCGCCATGCGGAAGGCCTCCTGAACAATCAACTGAGGCACAGTGGTATCAGCTTGGCGGCTTACGTTATTGGCTTCGAGCCAATCAACATCCATTTGCTGATCTTCTCGCAGATTGGCGACCAGTGCCTGGGCCTCTTCACGTAGTGCTTGCTGCTGCTTCTCTGCGGCCACGGACGTTTCAACATCCTCGCGCACTTCCTCAAGCGGTAGCAGGGTCGCGTCGCGCTGCTCGGCAATACGCAGAACCAGGCGACGATCCTGATCCAGCTCAATCACTTCGCTGTTGTAGCCCTCTTCATATACGTCGTTACTAAAGGCTGCCGACATTACGCCTGGCTCAGATAGCACACCTTCAGCCTCATCATCACGTGCCAGCCAATCACTCTCCTGTAGGCTCAGGTTGAGCTCATCGGCAACACTTTGTAGGTCATCGGCGGCAAAGCTCTCATCGATTAGTTGCTGAACCCGCTGATTAAAATCATCATCTACTTCACGTAGCGCGACTTCTCGTGCCAACTCGTTGCGCTGCTCTTCAAAGGAGGGCCCCTGAATATCCGTCACTTGGATGATATGGAAAGCGTTATCCAGCTCAACCGGCTGGGAAACATCGCCTTCTTCAAGGCCAAAGGCGGCTTCATCAAAGCTGTCGCCAAAGAAGCCACGGCTAATTACCCCAAGATCACCACCCTCTTCTGCACTGGCGGTATCATCAGAGTAGCGTAAAGCTGTATCGGCAAACGACTCACCGTTGTCCAGCGCTTCTCGGGCGGTCTCAGCCAACTGCTGCGCTTCATCCCGGGTGCGCTCATTGCCAAAGGTAATCATAATGTGAGATACGCGGCGATCAGCATCACGGTTTTGCTCACGCCATGCGTCCCGCAGCACCTCTTCGTCTACGTCACGCCCCTCCGCCATGGTTTGCCGATCAATTAGCACGTACTCAAGGCGTACCTGTTCGGGGCGTTCATAGCGCTCTTGATTGGCATCGTAATACGCTTGGAGATCATCATCGCTAACATCGATATCGGCGTCCAGATCATCACCTTCCAGCACCACGTAGCGGAAACTGCGCTGCTGGCGCTGTAATTCGGCCAAGCGCTCTTGCTCGTTCGGCAGGCTGAAATCGCTGAAGGCTAAACCTTGCTGTAAATGCTGACGCTGTATGTCGACACGTAGCTCTTCCCGGAAGGAGACCGGTGTATAGCCAGCGCCGGCGAGACGGTTACGGAACACGTCCGCAGAGAAGCGTCCATCCTGATCATGAAATTCCGGCAGGCTAACAATCAATTGATCTAGTTGCTGTTCAGAAACGGCAAAGCCACCCTCTTCAGCGTATTGGGATAACAACTGCTGGGTGATGAGTTGGTCAAGCATATCGTTGCGCAAGGCGCGCTCTTGTTCTGGCGGCACTTGGCCTGAACGCAGCGCGCGCTGAACTTCAAGCTCAACCTGCTGGCGCATTATCGGCTGACCGTTGACGCTCGCTACTTCGTTCGGATCGCTGCCAAAAAGCCCAAACAGTGACTCAATCCCGAAAAGGGCCATGGCCGCAACCATAACACCGATAATAATTTTGGCACCCCAGCTCCTGGAGCCATCTCGAATACTTTGCAGCATGCTAGCCTCAGATAGTCACAGCCAAACAGATCGGCCCGCTTAACTCAAATGAACAGTGGGCCAGAAAATAACATGGGCGCATCGCCAGTGCGATGCGCCCATAAGGTTACAGCAAACGCGGTCAAATTAGTTGACGGCGTCTTTCAGCGCTTTACCTGCTTTGAAGCTGGGTACTTTGGCAGCACTGATCTGGATTGGTTGACCCGTTTGTGGGTTACGGCCAGTTCGAGCTGCACGCTCTTTGATCGCGAAGGTACCAAAACCTACCAGTGATACGCTTTCGCCCTTCTTAAGGCTATCGGTGACAGACTCCACCATGGCATCCAATGCGCGGGTTGCCGCTGCTTTGGGAATATCTGCAGACGCGGCAATGGCTTCAATCAGCTCGGACTTATTCACTCTTCACCCCTTGACTGTTTCAAAAAAATGGCTCTGAACGGCATGGTCACCGATGGATACGACGATCAAAGCATAGCTGCGTTTTATAGCAATGCCTTGAAACATCTGTCAAGCAACCATGCCGCGAGATACCCGCCACACAAGCAGCGGGCACATATTAAGTATAATTAAAGACCTGCAAGGACTTTAACTGCTTAATGAGTGCTAGCAACGGCGTTATTACTAAACGATGCTTCGGTACTTTTCAATGGCGCACCGTCCTCTACCTTATCAGCTAGCGCTACGGCTAAGACATCATCTATCCAGCGTACCGGACGAATATCCAATGCACCTTTGATATTGTCAGGTACTTCCTTGAGATCACGACGGTTTTCTTCAGGAATTAGCACTGTCTTTATACCACCGCGGCGGGCTGCCAGCAATTTCTCCTTCAGTCCGCCTATCGGCAATACTTCACCGCGTAGATTGACTTCACCGGTCATAGCCACGTCACAACGCACAGCTCGCTGGGTATAAGCGGAGACGATCGCCGTTACCATAGCGATACCCGCGCTGGGCCCATCTTTCGGCGTTGCCCCTTCGGGAACGTGAATATGCAGATCCTCTTTTTCGAACCGCTCAGGATCAATGCCGTACGCTTCGGCCCTGGCGCGCACCACCGTATGGGCAGCACTCACCGACTCTTTCATCACATCGCCCAGTGAACCAGTCTTGTTAATTCGCCCTTTACCTGGCGTCACTACGGACTCTATGTTGAGTAACTCGCCACCCACCGATGTCCAGGCAAGGCCTGTCACTCGGCCGATCTGGTCGTCCTGCTCTGCCAAACCGTAACTATAGCGACGTACGCCCGCGTAGTGCTCGATTTGCTCTGCCGTTAAGCTCTGACCCGCTTGCTTAGCTTTCGGGTCACGCTCTGCCTCAAGCCTTTCACGCAGCACCTTGCGCGACACTTTGGCAATCTGCCGCTCCAGCTCACGCACACCCGCTTCGCGGGTATAGTAGCGAATAAGCTCTAAAAGCGCGCTGTCTTCGAGCGTTAACTCATCGCCTTTTAAACCGTTCGCGGCTAGCTGCTTAGGCAATAAGTAGCGCTTAGCGATCGCCAGCTTCTCATCTTCGGTGTAACCCGGCAGACGAATAATCTCCATACGGTCAAGCAAGGCGCTGGGGATGTTCATCGAGTTAGCGGTACAGATGAACAGTGTCTCGGAGAGATCGTAGTCAAGCTCAAGGTAGTGATCGCTGAAGCTGTTGTTCTGCTCGGGATCGAGCACTTCGAGCAGTGCAGACGCCGGGTCACCGCGGTGATCCATGCCTAGCTTGTCGACCTCATCCAGCAGGAACAACGGATTTTTAACCCCCGCTCGACTCATGCGCTGCATCAATTTACCTGGCAACGAGCCAATATAGGTGCGCCGATGACCACGAATTTCCGACTCATCGCGAACACCACCCAGCGCCAAACGCACATATTTACGATTGGTGGCACGGGCGATGGATTGGCCAAGCGACGTTTTGCCCACCCCAGGCGGCCCCACCAGGCACAGCACAGGGCCCTTCATCTTGCGTACGCGCTTCTGCACAGCAAGATATTCCAAGATGCGCGCTTTAACCTCTTCCAAGCCGTAGTGATCCTCATCCAGCACCTGTTGCGCCTTGACGAGATCATGTTTTACCCGGGTACGTTTTTTCCATGGAACCGCGATTAACCAATCCAGATAAGAGCGCACCACGGTGGCTTCGGCGGAGTTCGAGGCCATCATTTTGAGCTTATTGAGCTCTTGGGTGGCTTTCTCAGACGCCTCCTTCGGCATACCAGACTCTTGGATCGCCAGCTCGTACTTCTCGGCCTCGTTGGGCACATTATCCAGCTCACCCATCTCTTTCTGGATGGCTTTCATCTGCTCGTTGAGGTAGTACTCGCGCTGGGTCTTCTCCATCTGCTCTTTGACACGAGAGCGGATGCGCTTCTCTACCTGAAGCAGGTCGATTTCAGATTCGATCAGCGCCATCAGGTGTTCAATACGATCACGCACCCGATCCATCTCAAGTAGCTCTTGCTTGTCGCCAATTTTAAGCGACAGGTGGGCACAAATAGTGTCCACCAAGCGGCTTGGATCCTCTATCCCCGACAGTGAATTAAGCACTTCGTTGGGGACTTTTTTGGAGAGCTTTACGTACTGCTCGAACTGATTGAGCAGCACGCGAACCAGCGCTTCTTGCTCACGGCTGGTCAGCGGCTCACTCTCACGAGGCGTTAAGTGCGCTTGGGTGTAGCCTGCTGCATTCTCTTCGACACTCAGTACATCCGCTCGAAAATTACCCTCAATGAGCACTTTAACCGTACCATCGGGCAACTTGAGCAGCTGCATGATATCGGCCACGGTGCCCATCGCGTAAAGATCCGCGTTGTCAGGCTCATCTTGAGACGCTTCACGCTGAGCCACTAGTAGCACACGCTTATCAGCCTCCATCGCCGCTTCGAGCGCCTGGATAGACTTTTCACGACCTACAAAAAGGGGGATGACCATTTGCGGATAAACAACCACATCGCGCAATGGTAACAGGGGTAGACATTGTGTCTGTTCGGCGTTCTGCTGCATCGCAGACGTTCCTCGACAAATCGGATGAGTACTTAAAGGAGTACTTGGAAAAGTACTGCACACTTTTCAACATGCTATCGCTTAAGACGTTAGCACTGAATAGGCTAGGCAGTAACACTTCACGAATTAGGCTTTATAGCGCTCTATAACAGCAAGGGGTCGCCTAGGCGACCCCTTGGTTTAGCGCAAGCGGGTTGAAGCTGGGCCGCAATACTCGACTAACCACTAACCATCAGTGCCGTCGACACGCGCTTCTTCCTGCTGAGAGTAGATCAACAACGGCTCACTCTCACCGGCAATCACCGAGGCATCGATGACGACTTTGCTGACGCCTTCAAGCGACGGAATTTCATACATGGTATCCAGCAACACTGACTCTAAAATAGAGCGCAGCCCGCGAGCACCTGTCTTCCGCTCCATGGCTTTTTCAGCCACAGCACGTAACGCTTCATCTCTAAACTCAAGCGTTACATCTTCCATTTCAAACAATTTTGCATACTGCTTGACCAGCGAGTTCTTGGGCTCTGTCAGGATCTGCACCAGGGCATCTTCGGTGAGCTCCATTAGCGTCGCGATAATCGGCAAACGCCCCACAAACTCTGGAATCAAACCAAATTTAACCAGGTCATCAGGCTCGACATCAGCCAGCAGCTCACCCACCCCACGGGAGGACTCCTTGCTTTTCACCGCTGCATTGAAACCGATACCGCCCTTTTCAGCGCGGTCACGGATAACTTTATCCAGCCCCGCAAAAGCACCGCCGACGATAAACAGAATATTACCCGTATTAACCTGGACAAATTCCTGCTGGGGGTGTTTGCGTCCGCCTTGAGGCGGCACCGATGCTGTCGTTCCTTCAATTAGCTTCAGCAATGCCTGCTGAACACCTTCACCCGACACATCGCGAGTGATCGAAGGGTTATCCGATTTGCGTGAAATCTTGTCGATTTCATCGATATAAACAATGCCGCGCTCAGCTTTCTCGACGTCGTAATCGCACTTCTGCAACAGCTTTTGGATGATGTTTTCGACATCTTCACCGACATAGCCGGCTTCCGTCAGCGTGGTTGCATCCGCAATGGTAAAAGGTACATTCAGTAGCCGTGCCATGGTTTCCGCAAGCAGCGTTTTACCGCTACCGGTGGGGCCAATCAGCAGAATGTTTGATTTACCTAGCTCTACATCGCCGTCGCGCACATCGGTTTTCAGACGCTTGTAGTGGTTATACACCGCTACGGAAAGCACCATTTTGGCGCGATCCTGTCCGATGACGTAGTCATCAAGCGTATGACGTATTTCACGAGGCGTAGGTAAACGCTCCTCATCGCTCTCGGCATCGGCTTCGAGAACTTCCTCGCGAATGATGTCATTACACAAGTCGACACACTCATCGCAGATATAGACGGATGGGCCCGCAATCAGCTTACGCACTTCGTTTTGGTTTTTACCGCAAAACGAGCAGTAGAGCAGTTTGCCACCTTCGTCTTTGCCTTTGCCGTCGGCCATTCGTATACCTCTGTCACTGCGGCGGCCTTCGCCGCCGAAAAAGCTCGTTAGAAAAGCAGAATCCTATCACGCTATCAGGATGTAGGCCGCTTATCCAGCACTGCATCAATCAAACCATACTCTTTGGCTTTATTGGCGCTCATGAAATTATCCCGATCAGTATCTCGCGAGACCGTTTCAATATCCTGCCCTGTGTGATGAGCAAGGATTTGGTTCAGCTTTTCGCGAATACCGAGAATTTCACGGGTATGAATTTCAATATCAGACGCTTGGCCTTGGTAACCACCCAGCGGCTGGTGAATCATTACACGGGAGTTGGGTAGGCAGTAACGCTTGCCAGCAGCACCCGCTGTTAATAGCAGCGCCCCCATACTGGCCGCCTGGCCAATACATACCGTAGAGACATCTGGCTTCACAAACTGCATAGTGTCGTAAATCGACATACCCGCGGTAACAGAGCCACCTGGCGAGTTGATATACAGGTGAATATCTTTATCAGGATTTTCTGATTCCAGGAACAGCAGCTGGGCGACAACCAGATTAGCCATGTAGTCTTCTACAGGGCCTACCAAAAAGATCACGCGCTCTTTTAACAGGCGTGAGTAAATGTCGTAGGCTCTTTCCCCTTTGGCGCTCTGCTCAACCACCATGGGTACTAGACCGCCGGCGTTTTGAATATCAAACTCACTCATTCAGGTGATTCCTTGCGTCCGGGAAGGGAAAGGCGCACCGACATACAGGTGCGCCACGCTCCAGGGTGTTAGGCGCTCGCTTGCTCGCCCTCTTCGGCACCCTCATCTTGCTCTGCCTGCTGTTGCGCAGCGGCAAGGGCTTGTTGGTAAGACATTTCAACGTCTTTAATGTTCGTTTGCTCAAGCAGCTTAGCCACCGCTTTCTCTTCGAGAATGGCAGATTTAACCTGGGTTTTCAGCTCTTCATTACCCATGTAGTAGCTAACCACTTCATCAGGATCCTGGTACTGCTCAGCCAGCTCAGTTACTTTGGCTTTGATAGCCTCATCGTCAGCATCAAGCTCGTTAGCCTTGATCACTTCAGCCAACAGCAAACCGACCTGAACGCGGCCTTTGGCCTGCTCTTCGAACAGCTCATTGGGGAGCTGACTGACATCAAAATCTTCGCCCAGGCCAAATTGCTGAGCCGCCTGACGCTTCATGCCATCAGTCTCTTGCTGAACCAGCGAACTGGGCACAGGAATCTCGTTAACCTTTTTCAGCGCATCGAGTACTTGCTGCTTAACCCGGTTATCGACAGCTTGAGACGCTTCACGGGTCATGTTCTTCTTGATTTCAGCGCGGAATTTCTCCTGATCGCCACCTTCAACGCCAAAACGTTCGATAAACTCAGCGTCAACTTCGGGCAGTTTCTGACTGCTGACCTTGTGCACTGTTACCTTGAAGGTGGCTTCTTTGCCGGCCAAATGTTCTGCCTGGTAATCCTCAGGGAAAGTGACGTTTAGAGTCTTCTCTTCGCCTGCTTTGGCGCCAATCAGCTGCGCTTCAAAGCCAGGAATAAAGCTATTGGAGCCGATGACCAGCGTGTGGCCTTCGGCGCTACCGCCTTCAAACGGCTCATCACCGATGTAACCCTGGAAGTCGATAGTGACTTGATCGCCGTCAGCAGCCGCAGCATCCACTTCTTCCCAGGCCGCATTTTGCTTACGCAGCGTATCGATCATCTCATCGACATCCGCATCGCTAACCGAAACCACCGGGCGCTCAATCTCAGTACCTTCGATAGAGGTCAGCTCAACCTGCGGATAGACTTCCATAACCGCAACAAACTCTAGATCTTTGCCCGACTCATTGACCGACGGTTCAATTTTCGGGAAGCCAGCTGGGTTCAAGCCCTCTTCAGTAATAGCGCGCACATAACGCTCACGCATTACTTCGCTGACCACCTCATTACGAACGTCTTGGCCGTAGCGCTGCTGAACTACTGCCATTGGCACCCGGCCCTGGCGAAAACCATTCAAGCGAACGTTCTTCGCGGTGTCTTTCAAGCGAGCACTAACGGCCCCGTCAATTTCGGCAGCCGGCACTTGAATGGTAATGCGGCGTTCGATCTGGGAGGTCGTCTCGACAGAAACTTGCATGAATTGTCCTCTAACGGCTGGGCGTTGTGTTGATTGCATGTAATTGTGCTGATCGCATCTAAAAAGATCAAAGGGGTAATTTTAAGAACCCCAACGCATAGTGGCAAGCGCCATGCTCGCAACATGGGGGCAGTGATTTTAAAAACAAGGGAATATGCGAGCAATTAACCGCTTTATGGCGTTTATGGGTTAATTTTCAGCCCCACGCTGCGTCATTTTTACCATTCTACTGCTTTGTACGCTTTGCAGCGACTTTTTCAGTCGCTGCAGAAAAAACGCTAGCTAGCTTGACGCTCACCTGACCACCATAGGCTTAGCGCATGCAGCAGCACCCCAAGAGTGGCGCCATGGGAGATCAGCACCTGCCAGCTAATCCACTGCGTAAATAGCGCATGCCATCCCCCCATCAAGATCATTCCCAGCAACAGCATCATGACTAGCCGTTTGCACAGCTTCGGCAGGCGGCGACGCGCCTCAACCGCCAGTAAGCGCCACTGCACAACGGCCGCCAAGGAGACCACTACAAAGGCGAAGATAATCAGCGTCTGGCGGGTTTCATGCCCGCCCGCCATGTAGCGAGGCAGGGTTGCCAGCATAACGATACATAAGCCCAGCGCGACGCTAATGCGCTCAGGCGAGGTAGGCGCCCGCTGCATCGCTTAGACCACCTCTAATTGCTGGGCAACAATCCACTCTTCCACCCAGGGGATGGCAGCATCGTCGGCCATGAACGTTTCCATAGCGTCAACCTCCAGGCGCTCCCCTAACCGAATTGCACCATGATCCGCCAGCAGCTCATCAAGTGCCCGGCCTGCGCCACAAAATGTATCGCCATAGGAGCTATCACCCAAGGCAATGAGACCGTAGCGGAGCGAGGTAAGGGCTGGGCTTTTATCGCGCAAATTACGTACAAAAGGAACAAAACTACCGGGAAAATCTCCACTGCCCGTAGTCGACACACAAAACAGCGCCAGGTCGGCGGCATCACTAGCGATGTCATCAACAGATGGCTGGTCAATAATCTCCACAGCGTAACCGGCCTGCTCAAAAAGGGGCTTCACCTGCTCTGCCACGTCCAAGGCACCGCCATACATGGTACCCACTAAAATATTCAGCTTCGGCATCGTCACTCCCCTGTCAAAGTGTCACAGTGCCAACCGTCAAGTCGACAAATACCCGATGAATTTGCTCAAATATTAACATGGCTGGTTAGAATGAGACACATCACTCGCGCGAGTGACTTACAAGCAGCACACAGGAGTGGCTATGCAGCAAACCTTCGAGACCTGGATCACCCCGCTAATGATTGGCGGCCTCATCATGTTCATGTGCTTTATCATCTGGGACTTAGCCAAAAAATCGAACGCAGGCAAATTTGGCACCATCATGCTATTTGTTGTATTGGGTGCAGGCATGCTGGGGTATGTCATCAAAGTCGTCATTACCTGGCTGATTGAAAGCGGTGGCATTTAAGGGACACCATGAAACTAGCCCCACCAAGACGCTCTGATCAGAGAAAGAAAAGGAGCGCCAGAAGGCACTCCTTTTAATGGTCATAAGTTTTTAACAGACATGAGTCTCAACAGGCATCACAAATTTGCAGTCCATGCGAGTAGCCAAGCTGCTTGGGAATAGACAAACCAATAGCCCCAAACAAAAAGCTACTCACTGCCTACATAGTGCTCAACCTGCTGCTTGAGCTTCTGACCTGGACGAAACGTCACGACTCTCCGAGCAGAAATGGGGATTTCTTCACCGGTTTTAGGATTACGTCCTGGTCGCTCGCGCTTATCACGCAGATCAAAGTTTCCAAAACCCGATAGCTTTACCTGCTCGTTCTCACGTAGACAGGCTCGAATCTCTTCAAAAAAAGCTTCGACCATGGCCTTCGCTTCTCGCTTAGAGAGGGCTAGCTCAGCATGCAAATGTTCAGCCAGCTCTGCTTTGGTCAACGCACCCATAAGGCTTCTCCTTATCCTTGCAGCAAACATAGCGACAAACGCTCTGTATCAAATACACAGTAGCAAACGCATTGCCAAGAGCGTGATAAGCATCGTGGCGTGGCCCAGGTACTAATTCTAGCTACTTACTTAGCCGCGCAGCTCCGCATCCAGCTTGACACGCACTTGTGTCACAATCGAATCAACCAACTGATTGATTTCTTCGTCGTTTAGCGTGCGCGATGGATGCTGCCAGGTCAAGCCCAATGCGATACTCTTGTGTCCTTCGGCTACGCCTTTACCCGCATAAACATCGAACAGTTTGATATCTTGCAGATACTCTCCCGCTTGCTGCTTGGCACAATCCAGCAACGCCTGCACAGGAGTAGCCTCTTTGAGTATAAACGCCAAATCTCGGCGCACCTCAGGAAAACGCGAGAGTGGTTCAAAGGCGGGGATACGGCCTTGGCTAAGCGCATCCAGCCGTACTTCAAACAGCACAGCATCCATCTTCAAACCCAGCTTAGCACGCACTTGCGGGTGCAACGTGCCGATCCAGCCAGCAGGCTCACCGCGGCACATCAATTGGGCGCTTTGCCCAGGGTGAAGCGCTGAGTGCTCAGCTGGCTCAAAGCGCCATGCGTCAGCGTCCCCTCCCAGGGCGAGAAGGCTCTCCAGATCACCTTTCAGGTCATAGAAATCTACCCGATCTTTCGCATCACTCCAGCCCTCGGCCTCACGGGTTCCACATACCAGAGCGCCAAGCATCGGCACTTGCGACAACGCATCCAACTCGCCGTTAAAGACCAACCCGGTTTCAAACAACCGCACACGCGTTTGCTGACGGTTGAGGTTGTGCTCCATGGCACGCACCAAGCCGGGAAACAGGCTGGCGCGCATCACCGACAGATCAGCCGAAATAGGGTTAGCTAGCGCAGGACTTACCGCATCAGGCAGCATTGTCGCTTGCAGCTCAGGCGCCACGAAACTGTAGGTAATAGCCTCCTGAAAACCACGCGCCACCATCTGGCGGCGCAGCCGCGCCTGGGTGAGCGTTGCCTCATCCGAAGAGCGCAGAGCCAAGCGGGCTGCTGGGCGACGCACCGGCAAATTATTGTAGCCATGGATACGCGCCACTTCTTCGATCAGGTCTTCTTCAATGGCCAAGTCAAAACGCCAACTGGGCGCAGTCACCGCCCATCCAGCATCCTGTACGCTGACATCCAGCCCTAGCCGCTGCAGGATATCGGTCACATCGTCACTGGCGAGGGCCTTGGAAAGCGCCTTTTCCAGACGCGCACTGCGCAACAGAATCGCGCGCTCTGTAGGCATATGTTCAGCACTTTGTGCCTCAACAACAGGCCCGGCTTGGCCGCCGCAAACCTCAATCAAAAGCTGTGTGGCACGCTCGACGGCAACGGGCGTCAGCAGTGGATCGACGCCGCGTTCAAAACGGTGCGATGCATCCGTGTGCAGGCCGTAGGAGCGGGCTTGGCCAGCAATGGCAAGCGGGGTAAAGAACGCTGATTCAAGGAAAATAGTCTGGGTATTTTCATTAACGCCAGAGTTTTCACCGCCCATCACCCCTGCCATAGCTAGAGGGCCGGAATGATCGGCAATGACCAGCGTTTCAGGACGCAGCGCCACTTCATTACCATCCAGCAGCGTTAGCTTCTCGCCTGGCTTGGCCATGCGAACCACTATTCCTTCTTGCAGGTTGTCACGATCAAAGGCGTGCATTGGCTGGCCCAATTCCAGCATCACGTAATTGGTAATATCCACCACAGGGTCAATTGAGCGTACGCCGCTGCGGCGAAGACGCTCGACCATCCACATTGGCGTTTCAGCCTTAACATTAACGCCTTTGATGACGCGGCCAATATAGCGAGGACACTGCTCAGGCGCCTCAATGCTAACCGTGAAGCTATCCTCAATATCTGCAGCCACGGGGGCTATTGCAGGCCCACTAACCGGCAAGCGGTTGAGTACACCGACTTCACGCGCCATCCCTTTAATACTTAAGCAGTCGCCACGGTTAGGCGTCAGATCAACCTCAATGGTCATGTCATTAAGGTGCATGAACTCTCTGAAATCAACGCCCACCGGTGCGGATGACGACAGCACCAGAATGCCCGGCGATGTCTCTTCTTCAAGCCCTAACTCGGATGCTGAACAGATCATCCCACGTGACTCCACGCCGCGTAGCTTGGCTTTTTTGATCTTGAAGTCACCTGGCAGCACGCCGCCTACCTGAGCAAAGGGAATTTTTTGGCCAACATCAACATTGGGCGCCCCACAGACAACCTGCACAGGCTCGCCACTGCCGTCATCCACGGTGCATACATTGAGTTTGTCCGCGTCAGGGTGCTTCTCTTTACTCAGCACCTCAGCCACCACTACACCGCTGAATGCGGCGGCTACCGCTTCAACAGCATCGACTTCCAAGCCCGCCATGGTGATTTGGTCGGCCATTGCCTGCGTTTCAAGCTGCGGCGATACCCACTCACGCAGCCACTGTTCTGAAAATTTCATCTTTGATCCTGTATTCGGCGGCGGTCTTAAGCGAATTGACGTAAAAAACGCAGATCGTTTTCAAAGAACAGGCGTAAGTCATTCACGCCATAGCGTAGCATTGCCAAACGCTCAGCCCCCATTCCGAAGGCAAAACCGGTATAGCGCTCGGCATCAATACCCGAGTGGCGGAAGACTTCAGGATGCACCATCCCACACCCCATCACTTCCAACCAGCCACTATGGGAACAGACGCGGCAGCCTGCCCCACTACACATCACACACTGAATATCCACTTCGGCGGAGGGTTCAGTGAATGGAAAGTAGGAGGGACGGAAACGCACCGAAAGATCGTCGCGCTCAAAAAATGCCTGCAAAAAGTCTTCGATGGTACCTTTAAGGTCAGCAAAGCTGACCCCTTCATCCACCAACAATCCCTCCACCTGATGGAACATCGGCGTATGGGTAAGATCAGAGTCACTGCGATAGACGCGCCCTGGACAAACAATACGAATGGGCGGCTCGCTGTTTTTCATCGTGCGCACTTGCACCGGCGAGGTGTGAGTACGCAGCAAGCGCGTGGCATCAAAATAGAAGGTATCAGCCATGCCTCGAGCGGGATGGTGCGCGGGGATATTGAGGGCTTCAAAATTGTGATAATCGTCTTCAATTTCAGGCCCTACCGCCACGTCATAACCAATACGTGTAAACAGCCCCTCTATACGCTCAAGCGTACGCGTCACGGGATGCAACCCACCACTGGCCTGGCCACGTCCCGGCAAAGTGACATCGATACTTTCAGCGGCCAAGCGGGCATTCAGCGCAGCGCTCTCAAGCTGCTCGCGCTTAGCATCAATTTCGTCCGCCAGCGTTTGCTTGGCTTGGTTAATACGCTCGCCTGCCGCCGGGCGCTCGTCGGCTGACAGCTTACCCAAGCCTTTCAGTAAGGCAGTTACCTCACCTTTTTTACCTAAGTAGCGTACTCGTAACTCGTCTAGTGCGGCGACACTCTGCGCAGCCTGAATGGCGTCGCGAGCCTCAGATACCAGAGTAGGAAGGTGATCCATCCGTTTCACTCCGAATTAAGCGGTGTCCATCCGTGAAGATGGCGTGGCACGTTGAAGGTGACAAAAAAACAGGGGAAGAGCGGCTGCTCTTCCCCTGGATGGGTCACTCTGAAATGACCTTAGGCACGTAACACGGGCAAACGCCCCGTGCATATTACCTTATTGGGCAGCCTTGGCTTTTTCCACGATGGCGGCAAATGCAGCCTTCTCGTGTACTGCCAAATCGGCCAATACTTTACGGTCGATTTCGATACCGGCTTTCTTAAGGCCGCCTACGAAGCGGCTGTAAGACATACCATTGACGCGTGCACCGGCGTTAATACGCTGGATCCAAAGCGCACGGAACTGGCGCTTACGGTTGCGGCGGTCACGGTAAGCGTACTGACCGGCCTTAATAACGGCTTGCTTGGCAACGCGGAAAACGCGCGAACGGGCACCGTAGTAACCTTTGGCAAGCTTCAATACTTTTTTATGGCGACGACGCGCTACTACGCCACGTTTAACTCGAGTCATAACACACTCCTGACTTTAAGGCTGAGGCAAAAAATTTGTGCACTCAGAAAAACGAAATCCCGACTTACAGATTCGGCAGCATACGCTGGATAAGCGCTTTGTCAGACGCGTGGATCTGCTTCATTCCACGCAGTTGACGCTTACGCTTGGTCGACTTCTTGGTCAAGATGTGGCTACGGAAAGACTGCTTGTGCTTGAAGCCATTAGCCGTCTTCTTGAAGCGCTTGGCAGCGCCGCTGTTGCTTTTGATTTTCGGCATGAGGAAAACTCCGCTCGATATTTTTAGAAAACCCAGGGCCGACCACCGGTTTAACGCTGGCCCGTTGACATCGCCGTTGGATCACTTCTTCTTCGGGGCAATAATCATGATCATTTGGCGGCCTTCCATTTTTGGAAAAGCCTCTACCACTCCGATCTCTTCCAGGTCTGCCGCGATCCTTTCCATCAGCTTACGGCCGATATCCTGGTGCGCCATTTCACGACCACGGAAGCGCAGTGTGACCTTGCCCTTGTCACCACCTTCCAAAAAGCGCGTCAGGTTTTTAAGCTTGACCTGATAATCGCCTTCATCGGTGCCAGGACGGAATTTAACTTCCTTAACCTGGATTTGCTTCTGCTTCTTCTTTTGAGCCGCTTTCTGCTTCTTGGTCTCAAAAACGAACTTGCCGTAATCCATAATCTTACAGACGATGGGGTCGGCATTCGAAATTTGTACGAGATCTAAGCTTTCAGATTCAGCACGCTCTAGCGCTTCGGTGGTGGGCACAACACCCAACTGCTCACCGTCGCTACCAATAAGGCGCACTTCTTCTTCGACAATTCGCTCGTTCATTGGTGGGCGTTTGTCTGCTGGACGCCCGCGCTGGTTGCTTCTCTTGATCGTTCCGTCTCCTTAGGCAATTGACGATGTCGCCAGGGCTGCTCTCTCGGCAGTATGGCGTTCAATAAATTCATCGACCGTCATTGTACCGAGGTTTTCGCCGCTGCGTGTTCGCACGGCCACTGAGTCAGCTTCGACTTCCTTATCTCCCACCACAAGGAGATAGGGAACTTTCTGTAACGTATGCTCACGGATTTTAAAGCCGATCTTCTCGTTCCTCAAGTCCGCTTTAATACGCAAGCCACTTTTTTGCAGACGTTTCTCTAATTCGAGCGCATATTCACGCTGTGAATCGGTGATCGTCATGACAACCGCCTGCTGAGGTGCCAGCCATAATGGCATAGCGCCAGCATAATGTTCAATCAAGATGCCAATGAAGCGCTCCATGGAGCCAACAATAGCACGATGCAACATCACCGGCGACTTGCGCTGCCCCTCTTCGGTGACATATTGGGCTCCGAGTCGCTCTGGCATCATAAAATCGACCTGCATGGTCCCAACCTGCCATTCGCGGCCCAGGCAATCTTTCATGTGGTACTCAATCTTGGGGCCATAGAACGCACCTTCGCCAGGAAGTTCCTGCCACTCTACGCCACAGCTTTTTAAGGCACTGCGCAGCGCATCTTCTGCACGATCCCAAACCTCATCACTGCCAATGCGTTTTTCTGGGCGAAGAGCAATTTTAATCGCAATATCATCAAAGCCGAAATCGCCATAAACCTTCAACGCTTGGCGATGAAAAGCAGTTACTTCAGGCTCAACCTGAGCTTCTGTACAAAACACATGGCCATCATCTTGGGTAAATGCACGCACACGCATGATACCGTGCAAAGCACCGGATGGCTCATTACGGTGGCAACCACCAAACTCACCAAAACGAACAGGCAGTTCACGGTAGCTGCGCAAGCCGGAATTAAACACCTGAACGTGCCCAGGGCAGTTCATCGGTTTAAGGGCATACTCACGCTTTTCAGACTCAGTAAAAAACATCCCGTCCGCGTAGTTATCCCAGTGCCCTGATTTCTTCCAAAGCGATACGTCCATAATCTGGGGGCAGCGTATTTCCTGATACCCACCCTCTTTGTAGACGCCTCGCATATATTGTTCGATCTGCTGCCATAGCGCCCAGCCATTTGGGTGCCAGAATATCATTCCCGGCGCCTCTTCCTGCATGTGAAAGAGATCCAGGCGACGTGCCAGCTTACGATGATCGCGCTTCTCTGCCTCTTCAAGACGCTTAACGTAAGCTTTAAGCTGTTTTTTGTCGCCCCATGCAGTGCCATAGATACGCGTTAGCATGGTATTGGCGGCGTCACCACGCCAATAGGCGCCTGCCAACTTGGTAAGCTTGAAGGCTTTTAAGTGGCGAGTATTGGGCACGTGCGGCCCGCGGCACATGTCGACATACTCTTCATGATGGTAAAGCCGGATAGTCGCATCATCAGGAATGTCGCGCACAATCTCCTGCTTATAAGGTTCATCACGATGCAAAAAGGTTAGCATTGCCTTGTCGCGATCTACATACTCGCGCACCACATCGTACTCGCGCTCTATAAGTGACTGCATACGCGCTTCAATGGCTTCCAAGTCTTCGGGTGTGACCGATTGACCAAACTCAATGTCGTAATAGAAGCCATCTTCGATAACCGGGCCGATGGCCATTTTGGCCTCGGGGTACATCTGCTTAACCGCATGACCGATGAGGTGGGCGCAGGAGTGACGGATAATCTCCAGGCCTTCAGGGTCACGTGCGGTGATGATAGCAACTTCCGCATCTTGCTCAATCAGGTCAGCGGCATCCACCAACACACCATCAATTTTCCCAGCAACACAGGCCTTAGCCAAACCAGGGCCAATGGATTCTGCAAGCTGCATAATGGTCAGCGGTGCTTCAAACGTTCTTTGGCTGCCGTCGGGCAGAGTAACAATAGGCATTCAGATTCCTTGAGCGCAGTGGTGATCCATACCAAGGATCACATTTCGCTATCAATGGTCTTGGGAGTTGCAAAACTAAAACAGCGGCAAGATTAGCAGAATTGCTGACTGCTTAAAATAAAAACGGGAGGCATAAGCCTCCCGTTTCTTTATCCGCGCATTGCCGCTAGCCTTTTATAAACTAATCAGCAAACCCCGGAAGATAAGTGAACTTAGTTCCACTCATCCAATTCAACGCGACGGTTCTGGAAACGACCTTCTTCAGTCTCGTTAGAGGCGATAGGACGCTCTTCACCGTAACCTACTGCACGCATGCGATTGGCCTCTACACCACGACTAGCGAGGTAAGACGCAACAGACTGGGCACGCTCTTGTGACAAGTTTTTGTTGTACTCGTCAGAACCGCGTGAATCAGTGTGGCCTTCAATGCTTACGCGAACATCAGGGTTGCTCACCAAACGCTCTGCAACGCCGTTTAGTACATTCTGAGCGTTTGGAGTTAACTGAGCAGAGTCAAACTCAAAGTTAACATCCTGCAGAACAACACTATCTGGACAACCCAAGGCGTTAACTTCTACGCCAGCAGGGGTATTCGGGCACTGGTCACGGTAGTCCGGCACGCCGTCGTTATCGGAGTCAAGCGGGCAACCATTGGCGTTCACTTCAACACCAGCGGGAGTGCCTGGGCACTGATCACGGTAGTCCGGCACGCCGTCACCGTCAGAATCTAGCGGGCAACCTTCGGCGTCAACAGCAACACCAGCGGGCACTTCGCCATAGCTCGGGCACTGTGGTGCAACCGGCTCAGGGGTACGATCGGCGCATAGCAGTCCGCCGATAGCAGCACCCGCTGCGGCACCAGTAGCAGCACCGCTCTCTTCATCAGAACTACTGCTGGTAGCGTAGCCAATGCTGCCACCAATCAAACCGCCGGCTAGACCACATACTGCAGGGTGCTGGTACCAGCTACGGTCGCTGCTGCTAGCGCTTGCTTGGCCGGAAGACTGTGAGGCCGAGCTGGCACAGCCAGAAAGGCCGACTACCAGTGCAGAACCGATTAGCAAGCCAGTCGTTGATTTTTTCATGCAAGACTCCTTCTTGATCCAATGCTGAAATGGCCTTAAGTGACCAAATCTATCCAATGCTTCTTATTGCGAGAGCATCCATTTTTCGCCTGTTCTGTATCACCAGTTTTTGCACCAAGCATTCAACACAAGGCACCAGTACTAATACCTGCGTACTAAACGCTCAGCATCCAGTTAATACAAAACGGTGTGCCTATCATTAACGCCTAGGCGCCAAAAGGCAACAATGCCAAGATATCAACTTCTTGCCAATACCGACATCCTTTAGCATAGCAAAATTGCCGCGATGGGCACTAAAAATTAGTTTGCTATGCTTTTGCGCGGTCAAAACCGCTCAAAACCAGTATTCAATGCAGCGCGTTTTTACCTTGGGCACGCCATTCAAGCACTGCTCTAGCGGCTTCCAATACGGCTTCACGCATATCATCTTCCGCCATCAAACGCTCTTTGTCTTCTTGCATACGTTCTCGGGCAGTCAATTGCTGACGCGCAGAGTGCGTATTCAGGTGCTGAGTACGGCTGTAATGCTCGGCAAACGCCTGAAATTCAGTGCGTTCTGTTAAACTAGGGTCAATGATCTCTAGCAGCACCTTGCAACGCCAGGCGCCTTCGGTAATATCAACCTGCTCCTGAACCAGCGCGCTCGCAACGTAATCAAGGTTTTCTAAGCTATTTTGTTGAGCGCGAGCGTTTTCATCGCGTCGATAAGCTTCTCTGCGGCTGACCTCTTTACGTAACGACCATGCGTAGAGGCATAGACCTATAACCACTGCAATCGCCACGGCCAGTAGTACCAACGCCACCGTTGAGTTCATGCAACTCCTCATTAAACGAATAAATTACTTGACGAAAATTGTACACCCTTATACCACCATTACGCCAATGGCATCCAGACTTGTCTTACCCCCTGGCTGAAAGACACTCCCTCGAACCACTTGATACGCTGGGTTACCAAACCAGCAACGCAGCGTAATGATCAAGTATTAGCGCACCGAAAACACCCAGTAGGTAGCGAATCGAGAACCAAAATGCGCCGATAGGGGCAGTGGAATCCTGGCCGCGCCACACTCGCCAATTCCAGACCATAAAGCGTGCATTTAGGCACACAACGATAAACAGGTAGAGTGCGCCACTCATACCTATCATCACTGGCAATAATGTGGTTAACACGGTTAACCACCCATACAGCCAAATTTGTAGCCGCGTAAAAGGGATACCATGAGTAACAGGCAGCATGGGAATGCCTGCCCGAGCATAATCATCGCGCTTATGAATGGCCAGCGCCCAGAAGTGTGGCGGCGTCCAAGCAAAAATAATCAACATCAACAGTAGCGGCTCGGGGGTGATTTGCCCAGTGATCGCGACCCACCCCAAAAGCGGCGGCGCGGCGCCAGCCACTCCACCTATAACGATATTTTGCGGTGTAGCCCGCTTTAAAAAAGCTGTATAAATCAACGCATAACCAATAAGTGAGGCAAAGGTTAGCGCAGCCGTTAAGTGGTTAACCTGCCATGCCAATAGCGCAACACCCGCGACAGACAGCAAGCACGCCCAAGCTATGGCGATCGCCACGGGTAGTCGTTTGCTTGCTACTGGGCGGCGAGACGTTCGCGTCATTACCGCATCCAAGTGGCGGTCGATGACATGGTTAAAAGCAGCGGCACCGCAAGAGGCCAAACCTATTCCGGCTAGTCCAAAGGTGACACTCGTCAACGCTGGTAGGCCTGGGGTTGCTAACGCCATCCCTACGGCGGTGCACACCAACATAACGACCACCACTTTAAGCTTGCACAGGCCCAGTAGTTCTTTCCAGCCCCACACCATAGAAGGCAGTGCCGTGGGTAGCGTCATTGTTATATTTCGCATGGCATGCTTTCCTTTTAATGAGCAATAACATTGTTATAGGGTGAATGAGTGGTCATTGAGTAGACATCTGCCTCTTGATAGCGCCAACGCCACCATGCCCAGAGGAGTCCAACAGCCAACGCGATGGCGCCAGCGGTGTGCAGCAGCGCCAGCCATAACGGCAGCCAAAGAAGCACATTAGCAACCCCCAACGCAGCCTGTAGCGCATACAAACCGATGACAATCGCTAACGGCCTTGCGGCACTTTGCCACTGCCGATAGCGCCACCAGAGCGCTATTAGCCCAGCACCAAGCAGCAATGCCCCCAGGCGATGAACCACTTGAATCGCAGTACGGGCATCGGCATGCAACTGCCCATGTAAGTAATTGGGCCCTACGGTCTGGGTGAGATGAAAGCCCTCGCTAATATCCATCGCGGGAACCCATTGACCATTACAAGTAGGGAATCCTTGGCAAGCGATACCGGCATAATTGCTGGACACCCATCCACCTAGCGCCAATTGTACAACCAGCAAACATGCTGCAATCCCCCACCATGCATTAGCACGTCGAGGCTCACTTGTTGACTTTGGTGTGGCGGCGAGACGTAAGCGAAGATGCAGCCAAAAAAACAGCAGCAATACGCTCAACCCACCCATTAGATGCAGGGTAACTACTTGGGGCCATAACTTGAGCGTCACTGTGAAGGCACCAAAGGCACCCTGAAGCAGAATAACGACGAGCAGCATCAAGCTTAAACGCCACGGATAGTCGCGACGGTGCCGTAAAGGCCAACCTAACGCAATAACGCTAAGTACCACCAGCCCCAGCAGAGTGGCTATATAGCGATGCACCATTTCCACCCACGCTTTAAAGGGCTCCAACGGAACATCAGGATGACGTAGCGTGGCAAAGTCACTATCAGGTACTAGCAGTTTGCCGTAGCAACCTGGCCAGTCAGGGCAACCCAAACCCGCATCGACTAGACGCGTCCAGGCGCCTACCAGCATGACCACTGCGGTAAACAGTGTACCTACCAGCGTTAATCGCACTAACCATCGCAAGCGGCGTTCATATAAATCGTGCATGGCGTTTCCTTCACAGCAGAAGCTAGTAGCGATTTATTGAGGGTTCACTTTAAGCAAATGCTGGATATCATCGAGCACGTACTTAGTGGCTACATTTGCATCAAATGCCAATGCCGGGCGCCCCATAGGATCAAGCAACCACACTGAGTTATCTTCACGCCATGGTGGCAGTTGCTGCCATTCGCTAATCATCTCTCCGGGAAGCGGTTCGGGATCTCCTCCAATTCTCAGACGGGTTAATCTCGGCGCTTCGCGGCCTAAAGCGCGATGTAAACGCCAAAACTCATCCTTACGCTGTTCACACTGCTGAGTGCAGTCAAAAGCCAGTATCCAGGCCTCTTGGTCATTGACAGCGGCGGTTGTTAAAGGCCACTCATCGAGAACGGGTAACGCCACATCCACCTTTCCGTGAGCTGTATGCTGGTCTGGAATACCGATGCGGAACTCGACCATTCCCCAAGCAGCGACCATTGGCGCCGCAAATATCACAAAAATTAGGATTAACTTGAGCCGCTGGCGGCGAATGTGCTTGGCGTCCTGCATTATCTTCACCCTTGTTTATTTTTATGACCTAAGCGCTTTTGTTGAGCCCCATCGCGACGCAATTTTTGGCCGCCGATAAACATGACAACCAGTGCCGCCAGGGCTAACCCCCACCATTGAAAGGCGTAGCCCATATGCCGACTCGGTGGCATTACATTGGCTTCCCACCAAGGGATCAAAACACCGTCACCCCTGCTCGCGTGCAACCAGCCGGAGTAACTAAATGAGCCTAAGGAAGCGTGCCAGGGCTCATGACTAAGCTGTTGCAGCCTCACACCTTCTCTATTCTCCCCATATAGCGGCCCACCCGTTTGAACCTCCTGCCACTCGCCGGTCAACTCAACCACGCCACTGGGCGTGTCTACATGAGGTGGTTCGCGACGCGGCCCGGTGGCTAAAAAACCTCGCTGTACAAGCCAAAGCTGCCCGTGGGTATCACGTAGAGGTGTTAGTACCGCGACGCCCACCTTCCCATCTACAACACGGTTATCCAAATAGAGCGTTTGCTCGTCTAAGTACTGTCCCCGCAACGTGACTTGGGCACCTTGAACTGGCGGCTCGGTGGGTTGTACCAATGCAGGGGCTGCATCACGAAGAGTGATAGCTAACCGCTTGTCATCTGCCCTCTCCCACTGCCATAGTCCTAAAAAGGTGCCTAACGTCACTAACAAACTCCAGAACAGGCACCAACTATAAAAACGCCATTGCCGAGAGGGTTTTATCATGTGGTTACAACTACTCATTGCCGCCGTATTTATTGCGATGGTTATCAGCTTGGCCATGGGGGCAGGCTTCCTGCTGCGTGATCACGCCTCTTCACGCCGTCTATTACGCTCTCTCAAATGGAGAATTGGCTTAGCCTGTCTACTCATGGCATTAATTATTTTTGGCTATTGGTCGGGCCAATTAGGCTAATGCGACTATAAGACGTAGACAAAAATAAACAGCCCAACCCAGACCACATCAACAAAGTGCCAATACCAGCAAGAGGCTTCAAAGCCAAAATGGTTTTCGTCAGCGAAGTGCCCTTTAATAATACGCACCAGCATAGTGGCTAAAATCAGCGTGCCGATAATGACGTGAACGCCATGAAAGCCCGTCAAGATAAAGAACGTCGCACCAAAGATCCCCGCCTCTAGAGTAATTCCGTAATGCGCGTAGGCTTCGTAGTACTCGACACCCTGAATCAATATGAAACAGACCCCCAGAAGCACCGTACCCGCTAGCCAATTGCGGCATGTCTTGCGATAGCCCTCCTTTAAGGCCTCATGAGCAATCGTCAATGTAATGCTGGAAGTTATCAAAATCAGCGTGTTAACAAGCGGTAACTGCCACGGACTAAACACTTGCCGGGCTCCAACGATAGACGAGTCAGGCGGATTCAGCAGCGGCCATGTGGCTACAAAATCAGGCCATAGCAATGCAGAAACGCCTTTTGCACCTTCCCCTCCTAGCCATGGGATAGCAAACATACGTACGTAAAACAGCGCTCCAAAAAATGCGGCGAAAAACATCACTTCCGAAAAAATAAACCAGCCCATGCCCCAGCGAAATGAGCGATCCATTTGAGCATCATACAGCCCTCCCCGGGACTCGCTAATGACGTCGCGGAACCAGAGTGCCATCACTGCAATAACGCCAATCACGCCAATTAACACCAGCGGCAAGCCGGTGTCATAGACAAGCTTAATACCGGTACCGACCATCATGGCGCCCAGGGCCACCGAGCCAAGAACAGGCCACCGACTGCTCGCCGGAACGTAATAGCTACCACTGCTCATATCGCTTCTCCCGCCGCTTTATTGTTTTTGGGCTTGTTACTGAGATTGTTTTTAGGATCGTTTACAAGCTCGCTGTTAGCGCTGCTCTTAAGCGCATTATCCAATGCAGCATTTTGAATCGCATGCTCTACCGGGTAGAGGGTATACACCAGCGTAATAGTATTAATATCGTCAGGCAGATCACGCGCTAGCTGGAATACCAACGGGATGGTTAACCGCTCATTACCCTGCAACTGCTGCTCCTGAAAGCAGAAACAGCTGATTTTACGTAGGTGCGTCGTGGCAGTAGAGGGGGACACACTGGGCACTGCTCTCCCCCAGCTTTCGCTACGGCTATTATTGGTGAAGGTAAAATCGACTTCCGCCATTTGCCCGGGGTGCACACTCATCTGGCGCATCTCAACGCTCATCCGCCACGGCAAGCCGGGGCTGCCGCGAGTGATAAATTGCACGTTGATATAACGCGAATCATCCACCTCTTCATGCACAATACTTTGCGCAGTGGCATCCACTTTGCCGTTAAGACCGGTGATTTGGCAAAAAACGTCGTAGAGCGGCACCAGTGCAAAGGCAAACCCAAACATGCCGACCAGTACGGCGACTGTCCTAATGACCGTACGGCGTACTCCTACTTTTGCCTGATCTTGATCGTCCATAACACCTCTTGGGCTTGCGCCCCATGTGCTCTATTTGGTCATTAGTGGGACGTACGATGAAACACAGGTGGCGTTTCAAACGTATGCAGCGGCGCTGGGCTAGGTACCGTCCACTCCAAATCTTCTGCACCCTCCCAAGCTTTTGCTGGCGCTTTTTTGCCCCCGCGCACACACAGTATGACGCCCAATACAAATAGCAGTTGAGATGCACCGAAGAAGAAAGCGCCAATACTTGAGAGCAAATTAAAGTCGGCAAACTGAAGGGCATAGTCAGGGATTCGCCGCGGCATACCCGCTAAGCCCGCAAAGTGCATAGGGAAGAAGGTTAAATTGACACCAATAATCGAGAACCAGAAGTGCCACTGGGCGAGCTTCTCGTTGGGGTAATGCCCGGTCCATTTAGGCAACCAGTAATAGACCCCAGCCATAATGGCGAAGATTGCCCCAGGTACCAGTACATAGTGGAAGTGAGCCACCACAAAGTAGGTATCGTGATACTGAAAATCCGCCGGGGCGATGGCCAGCATCAGCCCTGAAAAACCACCGATGGTAAACAGCACCACAAAGGCCAAGGCAAATAGCATCGGCGATTCAAAGCTAATCGAGCCGCGAAAAAGTGTAGTAACCCAGTTAAACACCTTAACCCCGGTAGGCACGGCGATCAGCATGGTGGAGTACATAAAAAACAGTTCCGCCACCAAGGGGAGCCCGACTATAAACATATGGTGAGCCCAGACTAGAAATGACAGTAATGCAATGGCAGCCGTGGCATACACCATCGATGCGTAACCGAACAGCGGCTTACGCGCAAAGGTAGGGATGATCGCCGAGACAATGCCAAAGGCAGGTAGAATCATGATGTACACTTCTGGGTGGCCAAAGAACCAGAACAGGTGCTGAAACAGCACCGGATCCCCACCCCCAGCAGCATCGAAGAAACTGGTACCAAAGTTAATATCCATTAGCATCATGGTGATTACCCCCGCCAAAACCGGCATCACAGCAATCAGCAGAAAAGCGGTAATCAGCCAAGTCCAAACAAACAGCGGCATATCCATTAAACGCATACCCGGCGCACGCATATTAAGTATGGTCGCGATAATGTTGATGGCGCCGAGAATAGAGCTAATACCGGCAATATGCAGGGCGAGAATAAAGAAAGTTGTCGAGGGGGGGGCAAAATTCGTCGACAGCGGCGCATAGAATGTCCAGCCGAAGTTTGGCCCCCCACCGGGCATAAGCAGCGTTGAAAGTAACAGCGTGAATGAAACCGGCAGCAGCCAAAAACTGAAGTTATTTAACCGGGGTAGTGCCATGTCCGGCGCACCGATCTGCAACGGTATCATCCAGTTGGCTAAGCCGGTGAAAGCAGGCATTACCGCAGCGAACACCATGATCAAACCATGCATGGTGGTCATCTGGTTGAAAAACTCCGGTTCGACTAACTGCAGACCGGGCTGAAAAAGCTCAGCCCTCACTACCAGGGCAAAGATTCCGCCAATGAAAAACATCGTCAGCGAAAAAATCAGATACAGGGAGCCGATCTCTTTGTGATTGGTAGTCAGTAGCCAGCGTAAAATACCTTTCGGCGGTGCAGCATGCCCATGGCTCTGTCCATCGGCGACGGCCGTGGTGCTATGTTGCAGCGAGGGCTGTGGAGGTAGTTTGGGCGCCATGTGACTCTCCGAAATATTGTTGTTGTCTGATGGGTTGGCATACTGGGATTATTGGGCAATTAATTCAGCCACTTCGGAAGGCTGTACCACCTCTCCCGTATCATTACCCCAAGCATTACGCGTGTAGGTGACTACAGCAGCGATTTCAACAGGGTTTAACGTGCTTCGAAAAGCGGGCATGGCAGCGCCCGAGACGCCGTTTACTACCTTATCAAGGTGCCAATCCACATCATTCAATAGCTGTTCGTTATTCGCCAGTGCAGGAAATGCCGGCGGCGAGCCCTGGCCTTCTGCTTGGTGACAAGAGGAGCAAATCGATTGATAAACGGATTCACCGCGCTCTACTAGTTCTGCCATTTCCCACTCGCGGTCTACCCCCATTGCCTCTTGTTCAGCGGCCTCTTTCCGTTCTGCCAGCCAGCTTTCAAACTCTTCTTCTTCTACGGCATGCACCACCACCGGCATAAAGCCGTGATCAATACCGCACAGCTCAGCACATTGACCCCGATAAATACCCGGTTCGTTGATCTTCACCCAGTTCTCATTAATAAAGCCGGGGATCGTATCCTGCTTGACCGCTAGATCCGGCACCCACCATGAGTGAATAACGTCGTCGGAGGTCATTAGAAAGCGAACTTTACGGTTAATCGGCAACACCAGCGGTTCATCAACCTCTAATAAGTAGTGCTCCCCACGAGCCTCTTCACCACTGATTTGTGCTCTCGGCGTACTCATATTTGAGGTAAAGGCGACATCCTCGCCAAGATACTCGTAGCGCCAACGCCACTGCTGGCCGGTAATCATTACGTCCAGCTCTGCGTCTGATGAGTCGTACATATTTTTCAAGGTGGCGGTGGCGGGCACCGCCATACCAACCAAAATCAAAATGGGGATGGCGGTCCATAATACTTCCACACTGGTATGCTCGTGAAAGTGAGCAGCCTTTGCCCCTTTGGAGTGGCGATAACGAAGCAGGGAGTAGAACATCGCTCCAAAAACCACCACGCCAATCACGACACATATCCAAAAAATGGTCATGTGCAGGCCATAAATGTCGCTGCTCACATCAGTTACGCCAACGGGCATATTCCAGCCGTTGGACTGAGCTTGCGACTCGCTTGCAGCAAGGGATATGGCCATTAGCCACCACCACCGTGAACGCATAGATACCTCCAGCTTATTGTTGTTATTACTTATCGTTAGATTAGGACAGGGTTAATTGGGATATTAGCAGTATAGAAAATATGTGCGATTCGTCACGCTTTGCTTATTTAACGCTATCAACGCTTTTCAGCGCGCCGCAAACATAGCCAAAAAAACAAGTACCAAAACAAATAGCAGCGTAATCACCACACCAGTGACCAGGTAGGCTGCTGGCCTGCCACTACTAAAGTCTTCTTCACGCTTTTGGTTGCTCTGGACACCCAGCAAGGCTGCTAGCACTGATTTCACCACCGACCACATAGAACCTCCGAGGGGATCGACGCTCTCGCATTATGCAGGCTAAAGGGTTAACCGCTATTATCATAGGCATACATAAGCATTACGTCAGGCAAATGACTACCTATAGTTTCTCAATGTGAGATACTCAGTTTATTGTCAGGATCAGCGCCAACCAATGGAGTGCCTTATGCTCAAGCGCCGCAACGCCTTATCCACCTCTACATTACTGGCTATGATGCCTCTGCTGCTAGCAGGCTGCACGACTTATACATGGCCTGACGGCTCTCAGGAAACCGTCATCGGCGTTGTGCCTGAAGAGGAGAATCAACGCTACGAGGAGGAGCGCGTTGATGGTGTGCGCTACCGCATTCCAGACGAGCTCCCGGAAAAGCGTAGCGAGTAACCCCGTGTCGTGATCGCTTTAGTTTCACTCCTTGCGCTTGGTATGCGCAGTAGCTGGTGCCGTTAAAGGATCTTCTGGCCAGGGGTGCTTGGGATAGCGACCGCGCATCTCTTTGCGCACTTCTGGGTAGCCATTTTGCCAAAAGCTGACCAAGTCCTGAGTTACCTGCAGAGGCCGACGAGCAGGTGAAAGCAGGTGAATCATCACTGCAACAGTGCCATTCACAACGGTAGGGGTTGCCCGCCAGCCGAAAGCCTCCTGCAGTTTCAACGCTAAAACAGGTGGGCGTTGGGAAAGACACGGCAGGTAGTCTAAGCCAACCTGCTTGCCGCTAGGCACCTCAAGCGATAAAGGCGTTAACTGCTCGAATTCACTTTGCGCCTCCCAGGGCAGTGAATTGAGCAGATAGCGCTCTAGCGGCAATTTCTCAATTTGACTCAGCCGATTGAGGCCAATCAGGTAAGGAGCCAGCCAGCTTTCCAGTGAAGCCAAGAGCGTCGGCTCCGACCAGTCGGGCCACGCTTCTCCCTGATATTCACGCAGTAGCGCCATTCGCCCGCGCAACTGCTGTAGCTGGTCGCCAAATAACTTTTCAGGCTGCTGGCGTAGGGCGCTCAATAGCGCCTCTTTTACCGCCTCTTGCGGCAGTTTCACTAAAGGCCGCTTGGCAATGGTGAGGCTGCCATGCCCCTGCACCTCTTCACCGACTAAACGCCCCTCTTGTGGCGACCACGCTACCCGCGGCTGCCATTGGCGAATACCGGGATATAGCAAAAGCAGGGATTCAAGTGACAATGGCTCACCTGCGGTAATACGCGCCTCACCACCTGTCTGACTATTTAACGCCACGGCCACTAAATAGGATTGATGCGCCAATACATCGTTTAACGGCAACGTAGCAGTTTTGCCATTGGCAAGCCGAAACTTACCCGGCTCTATTAACTGGCCAATGCGTTCCGGGTAGGCCAGTGCTAAGAGTGGCCCCAAGGGGATTAGCTCAGCGTCATTAAGTGTTACGCCGGCTCGCTTGGACAACCTAAGCGCCTCACGCTGCCAAAGAGGGAAACGTTGAGGCTGACGCAAACGCAGTGCTAACGCATCATGCAGCGAGCGCTCGGCGCTGTCGCGCTCCTCTAGCAGTGCGGCGACCCCACAGGCCAGGGGCACTGCATTAAAGTCTGAAGCTCGCTCCAGCATAACGGCAACTCTCGGTTCAACTGGCCAGAGGGCGCAGCGGCTACCCAAAGGGGTTAGCTTGTAATGCTCGTCCAATACACCCAGCTGTGTCAGCAGCGCTTGACCACTTCGCCAGGCGCCCTCTGGCGGCGGCGTTACCCAACTTAGCGCTTGGGGCAATGCGACACCCCAGCACGCCAGTTCTAGCACTAGCGATGAGAGATCCGCCTGCTGAATTTCCGGCTCACCGTAAGGCACCAGTGGTTGATCCTGAGCCCAAAGCCGAAAACAGCTGCCCTCCTGCTGCCGCCCTGCGCGACCCCGGCGTTGATCAGCACTGGCGCGATTAATACGCCGGGTCGTCAGCCGAGTTAACCCGCTGCGCGGATGAAAAAGCGGCACTCGCTCCAGGCCACCGTCAATTACCACATTCACACCCTCTACGGTAATGCTCGATTCGGTGATAGCGGTGGAGACAATAATTCGCTGCTCGGGTGTGTTCGCCTCCAGGGCTTGCTGCTGTTCAGCAACACTCATTCTGCCGTGCAGTGGCCGAATCGCCAGAGCAGAAAACGCCTTCTCCAGCACTTGCACTAAGCGATTAATCTCAGCGACACCGGGCAAGATGACCAGTATGTCCTGGGCATCGGGTAGTGACAGTGCCTCTTCGACTACCCGAAGCGCGTGGCTGACGCCCTCCTCACCGCTTAGAGCAGGACGATAGGCTGTCGTCACCGGAAACTGTCGCCCGCGGCACTCAATGATAGGTACTTGCTCGCCCAACACACGCTTGAGCGCTTCGGCATCCAAGGTTGCCGACATCACTAGCAGGCGCAAATCATCGCGAATACTGGTCTGAACATCCAGCGTTAGCGCCAGGCCCAGATCGGCGTCTAAACTACGCTCGTGAAACTCATCAAAAATAATCCCGGCAACGCCTTCTAGCAGCGGATCATCTTGTAGCATGCGGGTGAGCACACCCTGGGTCACTACCTCCAAACGGGTATGCGCGCCCACGCAGCTGTCACCGCGCATACGATACCCCACCGTTTGACCAACATTTTCGCCCAATTGCTGGGCCATAAAGCTAGCCGCCAAACGCGCCGCTACCCGCCGGGGTTCGAGTAACAACAGCTTTTGCCCTTTGGCCCACTCCTGTTCAAGCAAACAGAGCGGCACGCGGGTAGTTTTTCCCGCCCCCGGCTGGGCAATCAACATCAGACGATTATGGGAATTTAGCAGGCTTTTCAGCTGATCAAGATAGTGATCAATTGGTAAATCGCTCATTCAGGGATCACTTTTCCACACTATGAACGTCAATACCCTGCTTCAAAGAAGGCGCAGTGACACCGCAGCCTTTTAGAATAACCTGTTCCAGGAAGGCAGAGATGGACTCAAGATCATCCTCGGTTAAGGCATCGCGGCCTAGAATACCGCTGACCTGGGCACTATATTCAGTGTAATGCTGGGTGGCAGACCAAATCAGGAAAATAAGCCAGCGCGGGTCGACCTCATCCATTTTGCCCTGTGCCGACCACTGACGGATGATCGCAGCACGCGAAGCCACCCAATCACGTAATTCGCCCCTCAAATACTCATTCAAGAAGGGAGCGCCGGCTAAAATTTCCGCCGCAAAGAGTTTTGAGCCCTCTGGATAACGCTGCCCAAGCACCATTTTAGTGCGGATAAAGTCACTGAGCACCGTTGCGGGATCGCTATCAGGGGTGATGTCTTCAAGCACTTCGTTCCAGCGATGCATCATGCGGTTAAGCAGTCGCACATAGAGTGCTTGCTTACTGCCCATATAGTACAAAATATTGGCTTTGGGGAGACCAGCTCGATCAGCGATCATTTGCAAGCTCGCCCCGCGGTAGCCGTGCTGAGAAAACACCTGCTCCGCGGAAAGCAGGATACTCGACTCGATTTTTTCCCGGCTAGGGCTTTCAGAAGTGGCAGATGCGGCGGTCATTAACAAGGTTCCTTGGTGATATGGCTAGGCTAGCTAATTGCCCCATAAGTTGGCATTTCACGCTAGCTTGCCCCACTCATGTGCAGTGAGCAAATACTTGCAAGGTAGGCCGTTTTGTCCCAAGCTCAACGAATATTGACCGATCGGTCAGCACGATCCCGGTCTATACAATCACAATGGAGTTCGGCATGGCTACGATTGCGTTCCTGCTCAATGGTACCCCCCAGCGGTGTTACGTTTCACCCGACACCACTATTTTAACCCTATTGAGAGAGCATCTGGCGCACACGGGTACCAAAGAGGGCTGCGCCTCGGGCGATTGCGGCGCTTGCACCGTGGCGATTGGTGAGCCAACGGCCGGCAGGCAACATTTTACTAGCGCTAACGCCTGCATTACGCCTGCTCACCAACTTCAGGGTAGGCATTTGGTCACCGTTGAAGGGTTATCAGAAAAGGGGCATTTGCACCCAGCCCAGGAAGCGATGATCGAATGCCATGGCAGCCAGTGTGGTTTTTGTACGCCGGGCATCGTTATGTCGCTGTTCACCCTACATAACGATCTTACTCAGCGGCCCTCACCGCTAACACCAGAGCGACTTGAAGCCGCGCTAGGCGGAAACCTATGCCGCTGCACCGGGTACCGCCCTATCCGCGATGCGGCGCTACGTATGAACGATATTGCCTACCAGTGCCCTCAGTGGTTTGATGCATCACTGCCAGCGTCAGCAAGCGATACTCAAACTATCGATACAGCAGAGCCAGCATCCTTTTTCGCCCAGCCAACTTCCCTGGCAGCGCTGACGCAACTACGTCAATCAGCCCCTCAGGCACGCTTGGTCGCAGGCGGCACGGATCTCTGGCTTGAGAGCACTCAGCGTTTGGCAACTCTTGATCAGCTAATTGACGTTTCCCGGGTGGCCGAGCTATTAACAGTTGAAGAAGCCGTGTGCGAGGATCAAGGTGGCTGGTGGATAGGCGCCGGGGTTACTTATACCCAGCTTGAGCCACTGTTTGATAAGCACTTTCCAGCCTTTGCCCATCTGCTGCACCGGCTGGGCTCTCAGCAAATTCGCAACCGGGGTACCCTGGGTGGCAACATTGCCAATGCTTCCCCTATTGGTGATACGCCCCCCGTGCTACTTGCCTTGGGTGCTCAGCTAGAGCTTGCCAGCGTAAACGGTAAGCGTTACTTAGCGCTGGAGGATTTCTTCCTGGATTATAAAAAGACCGCGCTTGCAACTGATGAGGTCGTTTCGCGAATTTTCATTCCCCAGCCGGTTGATGGCAGTCAACTACGCGTATGGAAACTCTCCAAACGTCGCGAAGATGATATCTCCGCGCTACTCGGCGCCTTTAGCTACCGCGTTGAGCAGAGTGTTATACGCGATGTACGAATCGCCTTTGGCGGCATGGCCGCTACTCCCAAACGCGCGCTAGCAGCCGAAGCAGCGCTTGAGGGCAGCGCTATTACTCGCCAGGCATTTCGCGCCGCCCAGCAGGCACTTGAAGATGACTTCCAACCTATGAGTGACGTGCGAGGCAGCCACCACTATCGCCAGCAAGCTGCCCAAAATCTCATTGAACGCCTCTACCTTTCTCTCTCAGCGCCCGACCAAGAGGTGATGCTCCATGCGTACGCTCACTAAACTGGACGGCGATAGCCGCCGTGCCCGCCGTGAACTACACGACCACATCCAAGGCTCTGGCCCCTTGGCACGCCATACGGTCGACAGCAACGGCAAGCGACAGGCGGGAAGCGCAAGTTTCCATGAGAGCGCCGAAAAACACGTCACCGGCAAGGCGGCTTATATTGACGACTTAGCCGTACCTGCCGATGCGCTGCATGTTGCGCTAGGCTTATCTCCCGTCGCCCACGGCACCATATCGCAGCTGGATCTCAGCAAGGTGAAAGCGGCGCCTGGGGTGGTCGATGTGATTACCTTTCATGAGGTGCCCGGGCATACCGATATCGGGCCGGTCTTTCCGGGCGATCCCATTTTTGTCGATCAGGAGATCAGCTACGCAGGCCAGTGCCTTTTCGCCGTGGCAGCGACGACGCTGCAGGCAGCTCGCCGAGCCGTCAAGTTAGCCATCATTAGCATCGATGAGCAGCCCGCTAGTTTAGACCCGGTGGCCGCGACGGAGCGGGAAGAGTTTGTTCGCCCCCCCCATGTGCAGACGCGTGGTGATTGGCAACAGGCGCTCCACCAGGCAGAACAGATTCTTGAAGGCGAGCTTTTCGTCGGCGGACAAGAGCACTTCTATCTGGAAGGCCAGGCCTGCGTGGTTCACCCCACCGAAGATGAGGGTGTTATCGTTCACACTTCCAACCAGCACCCCAGTGAAACCCAAAAGTTGGTGGCGGAGGTGCTCGATATACCTTTTCACGCTGTCACGGTGGAAGTCCGCCGCATGGGCGGTGGCTTTGGTGGCAAAGAGACTCAGGCGTCTCCCTGGGCATGCATTGCCGCGATTATTGCCCGCCGCACCGGCAAAACAGTTCGCCTGCGCTTACCACGCAGTGAAGATATGCGCGCCACGGGCAAACGCCACCCTTTCCATAACCGCTACCGGCTTGCTATTGATGCTGAAGGCATTATTCAGGGAGGGGAGATCACCGTGATCGGTGACTGCGGCTACTCGCCGGATCTCTCCGACGCCATCGTTGATCGCGCCATGTTTCATGCCGACAACGCCTACTCACTGGGGGATGCCCAGGTAGTCGGGCATCGGGCCAAAACCCACACCGCTTCCAATACCGCCTTTCGGGGTTTCGGTGGCCCCCAGGGAATGATGATCATCGAAGCGGCCATGGATGACATTGCCCGCCAGATTGGCGAGGACCCGTTGACCATTCGCAAACGCAACTTCTACCGCGATGGCCGCGAGGTGACCCACTACGGCCAGCAGGTTGATCAGCGGCAACTCCTACATACACTCGTTGAAACGCTAGAAAACGACAGCGAATACTGGGCACGACGCAAAGCAGTCAGTGACTTCAATGCCACTAGCCCGGTTATTAAGAAAGGACTGGCCCTGACCCCGGTGAAATTTGGTATTTCGTTTACCGCCCAGCACCTTAATCAGGCGGGCGCCCTTCTGCATGTTTACACCGACGGCAGCGTGATGATCAATCACGGCGGTACCGAGATGGGCCAAGGGCTTCATACCAAGATTTGCCAGGTAGTAGCCAGGGAGCTGGGGCTGGATTTAGACAAGGTGCGCATTACCGCTACGCGAACCGATAAAGTCCCCAACACGTCGCCGACCGCTGCCTCTAGCGGCGCTGACTTAAACGGTATGGCCGCTCGCGACGCGGCTAGCAAATTGCGTGAGCGTCTGTTCGATTTTGCTGCTGAGCACTATTCAGAGGGCTTGGATCGGGAAGGCATGCGCCTGGAAGATGGTATGTTGGTGGCCGGCTTAGGCGAAAGCGAGCGTCGTGTTCCATGGGGTGAGTTGGTACAAACGGCCTACCTCAATCGCATATCGCTGTCTGAAAAAGGCTTTTATGCCACACCGCTGATTCACTACGATCGCTCAGTCGGTCAGGGCCGACCCTTTTACTACTACGCCTTTGGAGCGGCAGTGGCGGAAGTGAGCGTCGACACCCTGAGCGGCGAGTATCAAGTTGACCGCGTCGATATCTTGCACGATGTAGGTGACTCACTTAATCCCGCTATCGATATTGGCCAGGTGGAGGGGGGCTTTATTCAAGGAATGGGTTGGTTGACCAGCGAAGAGCTAAAGTGGAACGACAAAGGCGTGCTGGTCAGCGATGGCCCAGCGACTTATAAGATCCCCACCTTTGGCGATCTACCGCCTATCTTCAATGTCGCGCTAATGGAGGGGCATCCCAACTCCATGGCCAGCCTTTACCGTTCAAAAGCAGTGGGCGAGCCCCCTTTTATGCTGGGGATTAGTGTCTGGTCAGCGCTCCGTGACGCCCTTTCGAGCCTTACCGATTACGCCCTATCACCCGACTTGGACACGCCGGCAACGCCTGAGCGAGTGATGCTGGCGGCCAATGCCATCAGGAAGAGAGCGCTGTGAGTAAACATCAAACACCGGAAACCTGGCATGAGGCACTGCACCGCTTACAGCGCGACGGCATCCCCCATGTATTAGCCACCCAGGTGACCAGCGCAGGCTCAACACCCCGCGAGCCCGGTGCGCGTATGGTGATCACTGATGATGCTATCTTCGATACGCTGGGAGGCGGCACCTTTGAGTGGCAAACCATTTCCGCCGCGCGTGCCTGTTTGGCTGAGCAACGCTACGGACTCAGTTTAGAAGCTTTCTCTCTGGGTGGACGAAGTGGCCAGTGTTGTGGCGGCTTCGTAAACATCCTCCTGGAAGCCTTTCCCGGCGCGACGAACCACATCGCTATCTTTGGCGCAGGCCATGTCGGGCAAGAGATCGTTAAGTTAGGCGCCCCGCTGCCCTGGCAGTTGCACTGGTTCGATAGCCGTAGTGATGTGTTTGCCGGGCATCACCAGCCGCGACTTCACTGTTATTCGCTTGGTGATACAGGGAAATGCGTCGCCGACTTGCCTGCCGATATACATGCGCTGGTATTGACGCATAATCATGACGAAGACTACATGCTGATCAAAGCGCTAATTGAGCGCGATGACGTAGCCTCCATTGGGCTGATTGGTTCAGACAGCAAATGGGTAAGCTTTAAAGGGCGGCTGAAACGCGACGGTTACTCTGACGCACAAATGTCGCGTGTGCGAAGCCCCATTGGTCGCATCCACGCAACAAAGCTGACTAATAAAACGCCCTATGCAATTGCGCTAACGGTGGTGGCTGAGCTGCTTTGGCTAACAGACACACCCACTTGTCAAGAAAACCGCGGGCTGGATTCCCAGTCACTGCGAACGCTATTGACCGATTCTCCGACGACCACGAGTTAATATGACTTCTTCACTCAATACGTTTATTCGTGCCGAATTGATCAGCTTTGCCCGCGACCCTGGGGATGGCGATATGCCCGAACCAGGTAGCTTAGAACACTACGGCGACGGCTTGCTGTGGCTGAAGGGCCAGCAAATCCATGCCGTTGGCCATTTCGCCGAGCTGTCACCTTCGTTACCCAAAGGCTCGGAAGTAATCGATTACCGTAGCAAGTTGATTATGCCTGGTTTTATCGATACCCACGTGCACTATGTTCAATTGGATATCATGGCCTCATATGGGCGTCAGCTACTTGACTGGCTAAACGACTACACATTCCCGGAAGAGTGTCGTTTTGCGAGTCACGCTCATGCAGAAGCCCTGTCTAACGCTTTTTTGGATGAGATGCTACGTGCGGGCACTACGACTGCCCAGGTATTTGGCTCTAGCCACCCTGGCTCCGTGGACGCCTTTTTCACTGCCTGCCAAAAGCGTCAATTACGCATGTTGGTGGGCAAGGTGTTAATGGATCGTAACGCTCCAGACGCGCTGATGGACGGTACTTCGGGCATTGCCGACAGCGAGCGGCTTATTGAAGACTGGCATGGCAAAAGCCGACTGGGTTACAGCGTCACGCCGCGCTTTGCACCGACATCAACAAAAACGCAAATGGATGCTGCCGGAGCCCTACTGCGCAATGACCCAACCCTTTGGTTACAAACTCACTTGGCTGAAAATAGCGGCGAACTGGACTGGGTAGCCGAACTCTTCCCTGGTAGTCGCGACTACTTAGCCGTTTATGAAGAAGCAGGTCTTGTTGGCCCCCGCAGCACCTTTGCCCACGGTATTCATCTCGACAATGGCATGCGCAAGCGTTTGGCAGACCGGGGCGCCAATATAGCTTTTTGCCCCAGTTCCAATCTCTTTCTTGGCAGCGGTTTGTTTGACCGTGAAGCCGCCAAACAGACGGGAATGGCCTTTACCTTTGCCAGCGATATCGGTGCTGGAACCGATTTATCCGGCTTTGGCACGCTCAAAGCAGCCTATCAAGTGGGTCAATTAGGCGGTCAGCCTCTTACCGCCTGGCAAGGCTTTTATGGTTTAACCCTCGGGAATGCAAAAGCCCTCTCCTTGGATAGCCATATCGGCCAGTTGGCACCTGCCTATGAGGCTGACTTTGTAGTGATTGACACCCAGGCAACATCACTACTGGCTAGACGCATCAGTCATTGCACGACGCTTGGCGAGCGTCTGTTTGCCCTAATGATGCTGGCGGATGATCGCGCGATTTATGAAACCTGGGCAGGTGGTATCTGCCAACACCGCAGGGATTTTTAGAAGTGAGGTGTGAGGTGTGAGGTGTGAGGTGTGAGGTGTGAGGTGTGAGGTGTGAGGTGTGAGGTGTGAGGTGTGAGGTGTGAGGTGTGAGGTGTGAGGTGTGAGGTGTGAGGTGTGAGGTGTGAGGTGTGAGGTGTGAGGTGTGAGGTGTGAGGTGTGAGGTGTGAGGTGTGAGGTGGAGCAGGATATTCGTTAGATACCCTTATACCAACATTTTCTACTCACTATCCCCCTTACTCCTCACTATTTACCCCTCACGACCATGCAAAAAAAATCCCCCAAGGCGCAAGCCCTGGGGGATTTTTCATAATAAGTGCCTGACGATGACCTACTCTCGCATGGGGAGACCCCACACTACCATCGGCGCTAAGCGGTTTCACTTCTGAGTTCGGCAAGGGATCAGGTGGTTCACGCGTGCTATGGTCGTCAGGCGTAACTGTTAATGTACATCATGCTGTTTGTGATCGTCTCATTGCCTGCCGCCTGCTCATGTGAGTCAGGCCACACGCTGCGTATCCGGCGTTCTGTTGATCTCTCAACCTCTACGTTATCATCACGACCAGACCCCTTGGGTGTTATAGGGTCAAGCCTCACGGGCCATTAGTACACGTTAGCTCAACGCCTTGCAGCGCTTCCACACCGTGCCTATCAACCAGCTGGTCTCGCTGGGCCCTTCAGGAGGCTCTAGGCCTCAGGGATGTCTCATCTTGAAGGGGGCTTCCCGCTTAGATGCTTTCAGCGGTTATCCCGTCCGACCATAGCTACCCGGCAATGCCACTGGCGTGACAACCGGAACACCAGAGGGTCGTCCACTCCGGTCCTCTCGTACTAGGAGCAGCCCTTCTCAAACATCCAACGCCCACGGCAGATAGGGACCGAACTGTCTCACGACGTTCTAAACCCAGCTCGCGTACCACTTTAAATGGCGAACAGCCATACCCTTGGGACCGACTTCAGCCCCAGGATGTGATGAGCCGACATCGAGGTGCCAAACACCGCCGTCGATGTGAACTCTTGGGCGGTATCAGCCTGTTATCCCCGGAGTACCTTTTATCCGTTGAGCGATGGCCCTTCCATACAGAACCACCGGATCACTAGAACCTGCTTTCGCACCTGCTCGACGTGTCTGTCTCGCAGTCAAGCACCCTTATGCTCTTGCACTCAATGCACGATGTCCGACCGTGCTGAGGGTACCTTCGTGCTCCTCCGTTACTCTTTAGGAGGAGACCGCCCCAGTCAAACTACCCACCACACACTGTCCTCGATCCGGATAACGGACCTGAGTGAGAACGCCAATGATGCCAGGCTGGTATTTCAAGGTTGGCTCCGCCCGAACTGGCGTCCGAGTTTCAAAGCCTCCCAGCTATCCTACACAGGCAACATCAGCGTCCAGTGTGAAGCTATAGTAAAGGTTCACGGGGTCTTTCCGTCTAGCCGCGGGTACACCGCATCTTCACGGCGATTTCAATTTCACTGAGTCTCGGGTGGAGACAGCGTGGCCATCATTACGCCATTCGTGCAGGTCGGAACTTACCCGACAAGGAATTTCGCTACCTTAGGACCGTTATAGTTACGGCCGCCGTTTACCGGGGCTTCAATCAAGAGCTTCGCCTTACGGCTAACACCATCATTTAACCTTCCGGCACCGGGCAGGCGTCACACCCTATACGTCCGCTTGCGCGTTAGCAGAGTGCTGTGTTTTTAATAAACAGTTGCAGCCACCTGGTATCTTCGACCGGTTCGGGCTAGGAGAGCAAGTCTCTTCACCCTACGCCGGCGTGCCTTCTCCCGAAGTTACGGCACCATTTTGCCTAGTTCCTTCACCCGAGTTCTCTCAAGCGCCTTGGGATTCTCACCCTGACCACCTGTGTCGGTTTGGGGTACGGTCGCACATGATCTGAAGCTTAGAGGCTTTTCCTGGAAGCGTGGCATCAGTGACTTCCTGACCGTGGTCAGTTCATCTCGTGTCTCGGCCTGAAAGGATCCCGGATTTACCTAAGATCCCAGCCTACTCACTTTCACCAGGACTACCAACGCCTGGCTCACCTAGCCTTCTTCGTCCCCCCATCGCAACCATGTCCGGTACGGGAATATTGACCCGTTTCCCATCGACTACGCCTTTCGGCCTCGCCTTAGGGGCCGACTCACTCTGCTCCGATTAGCGTCGAACAGAAACCCTTGGTCTTCCGGCGAGGGAGTTTTTCACTCCCTTTATCGTTACTCATGTCAGCATTCGCACTCGTGATACCTCCAGCAGACTTCTCAATCCACCTTCATCGGCTTACACGACGCTCCTCTACCGCTCACACCTAAGCGTGAACCCGTAGCTTCGGTACCTGGTTTAGCCCCGTTACATCTTCCGCGCAGGCCGACTCGACTAGTGAGCTATTACGCTTTCTTTAAAGGATGGCTGCTTCTAAGCCAACCTCCTAGCTGTCTGAGCCTTCCCACATCGTTTCCCACTTAACCAGGATTTCGGGACCTTAGCTGACGGTCTGGGTTGTTTCCCTTTTCACGACGGACGTTAGCACCCGCCGTGTGTCTCCCACGCGTTACTCACCGGTATTCGGAGTTTGCCTCGGGTTGGTAAGTCGGGATGACCCCCTAGCCGAAACAGTGCTCTACCCCCGGCGGTACTACGTGAGGCGCTACCTAAATAGCTTTCGAGGAGAACCAGCTATCTCCGAGCTTGATTAGCCTTTCACTCCGATCCACAAGTCATCCAAATCTTTTTCAACAGATCCTGGTTCGGGCCTCCAGTTGATGTTACTCAACCTTCACCCTGCTCATGGATAGATCGCTCGGTTTCGGGTCTATATCCAGCGACTGTGTCGCCCAGTTAAGACTCGGTTTCCCTACGGCTCCCCTATACGGTTAACCTCGCCACTGAATATAAGTCGCTGACCCATTATACAAAAGGTACGCAGTCACCCAACTAGTGGGCTCCTACTGCTTGTACGCACACGGTTTCAGGATCTATTTCACTCCCCTCTCCGGGGTTCTTTTCGCCTTTCCCTCACGGTACTGGTTCACTATCGGTCAGCCAGGAGTATTTAGCCTTGGAGGATGGTCCCCCCGTCTTCAGTCAAGGTTTCTCGTGCCCCGACCTACTCGATTTCACATGATCAGATTTTCGACTACGGGGCTATCACCCGCTACGGCCAGACTTCCCAATCTGTTCGCCTAATCAGTCTCATGCTTAAGGGCTGGTCCCCGTTCGCTCGCCGCTACTAGGGGAATCTCGGTTGATTTCTTTTCCTCAGGGTACTTAGATGTTTCAGTTCCCCTGGTTCGCCTCGTACCCCTATGTATTCAGGGCACGATACTCATCTTATGATGAGTGGGTTTCCCCATTCAGAGATGTCCGGGTCACAGGTTGTTGCCACCTCACCGAACCTTATCGCAGGCTACCACGTCTTTCATCGCCTCTGGCTGCCTAGGCATCCACCGTGTGCGCTTCATTGCTTGACCCTATAACCCGAAGGAGTCTGGATTTTCGCAATGATAACGTTTCATTTTGCCGGATACGCTTGAGACGTATCACAATTTAAGAAGCACACCTTACGGTGTGTTCTTGTCAGCATGATATACATTGTTAAAGAGCAGCTGTTCAATGAACAGTGATAAAGCGGCGTGTGAGAACTAAAACAACAGTTACAGCACAGCGACTTATCAGTGGTCACGAAACATTCACAAACGGTATGGGATTTAACAGGGTAGTAACGTAATGGTGGAGCCAAGCGGGATCGAACCGCTGACCTCCTGCGTGCAAGGCAGGCGCTCTCCCAGCTGAGCTATGGCCCCATCGAGTCACTCTTAGTCACGCTCACCTCTGGCCAATTTTATTTAGCGCAAGGCATTTTATGGCGACGCATAGCCTGCTATGCGAGTCATAAAATAACGCAGCGGTAGATAAAATTTGGTGGGTCTGGGCAGACTTGAACTGCCGACCTCACCCTTATCAGGGGTGCGCTCTAACCAACTGAGCTACAGACCCAAGAGGGGATCGTGCTTAAACCGTTTGCTCTATATCTGATCAGGTAATTCATTGTGGACGCTTACTAACTGTGACGCATCGTTTAAGGAGGTGATCCAGCCGCAGGTTCCCCTACGGCTACCTTGTTACGACTTCACCCCAGTCATGAACCACACCGTGGTGATCGCCCTCTTGCGTTAGGCTAACCACTTCTGGTGCAGTCCACTCCCATGGTGTGACGGGCGGTGTGTACAAGGCCCGGGAACGTATTCACCGTGACATTCTGATTCACGATTACTAGCGATTCCGACTTCACGGAGTCGAGTTGCAGACTCCGATCCGGACTGAGACCGGCTTTAAGGGATTCGCTGACTCTCGCGAGCTCGCAGCCCTTTGTACCGGCCATTGTAGCACGTGTGTAGCCCTACCCGTAAGGGCCATGATGACTTGACGTCGTCCCCACCTTCCTCCGGTTTGTCACCGGCAGTCTCCTTAGAGTTCCCACCATTACGTGCTGGCAAATAAGGACAAGGGTTGCGCTCGTTACGGGACTTAACCCAACATTTCACAACACGAGCTGACGACAGCCATGCAGCACCTGTCTTACAGTTCCCGAAGGCACACCAGAATCTCTTCCGGCTTCTGTAGATGTCAAGGGTAGGTAAGGTTCTTCGCGTTGCATCGAATTAAACCACATGCTCCACCGCTTGTGCGGGCCCCCGTCAATTCATTTGAGTTTTAACCTTGCGGCCGTACTCCCCAGGCGGTCGACTTATCGCGTTAACTTCGCCACAAAGTGCTCTAGGCACCCAACGGCTGGTCGACATCGTTTACGGCGTGGACTACCAGGGTATCTAATCCTGTTTGCTACCCACGCTTTCGCACCTCAGTGTCAGTGTCAGTCCAGAAGGCCGCCTTCGCCACTGGTATTCCTCCCGATCTCTACGCATTTCACCGCTACACCGGGAATTCTACCTTCCTCTCCTGCACTCTAGCCTGACAGTTCCGGATGCCGTTCCCAGGTTGAGCCCGGGGCTTTCACAACCGGCTTATCAAGCCACCTACGCGCGCTTTACGCCCAGTAATTCCGATTAACGCTTGCACCCTCCGTATTACCGCGGCTGCTGGCACGGAGTTAGCCGGTGCTTCTTCTGCGAGTGATGTCTTTCCTACCGGGTATTAACCGATAGGCGTTCTTCCTCGCTGAAAGTGCTTTACAACCCGAGGGCCTTCTTCACACACGCGGCATGGCTGGATCAGGGTTGCCCCCATTGTCCAATATTCCCCACTGCTGCCTCCCGTAGGAGTTCGGGCCGTGTCTCAGTCCCGATGTGGCTGATCATCCTCTCAGACCAGCTACGGATCGTTGCCTTGGTGAGCCTTTACCTCACCAACTAGCTAATCCGACATAGGCTCATCCAATAGCGGGAGCCGGAGCCCCCTTTCTCCCGTAGGACGTATGCGGTATTAGCCTGGGTTTCCCCAGGTTATCCCCCACTACCGGGCAGATTCCTATGCATTACTCACCCGTCCGCCGCTCGTCAGCGGGTAGCAAGCTACCCCTGTTACCGCTCGACTTGCATGTGTTAGGCCTGCCGCCAGCGTTCAATCTGAGCCATGATCAAACTCTTCAGTTTAAAATCATTGTGATCCTTACTCGCTTACTTACGGACTAGCCGAAAGCAGCAAAAGCGAATCAAACTTGGCTCAAGGTTCAAACGAATTCATTCAAAACAGGTTTCGAAAAACCTTATTGCTTGAGTCGCTTGCCTTGATATTTGGTGATTTGTCACCAACGTCAGCAAGCGCCCACATGAATTACCTGATCAAATTGTTAAAGAGCTGGTCGCTGAGGCAGTGCCCCGTTGACGTGTGGCGTATACTACCCGATTTCCCGCTAGGGTCAACAGAGAATTCAACTTTTATGTACAAAACCCGTTAAAAATTAGCACCCACCTCTCAAACCCAGCATAGCAACACAACTTTTGATCCAGGACAAAACGACCACTCTCCTCTCCCGTAAGCTAATCAATAAGCGACTTCAAACCGTCGACTGTAAAAGCAAGGGAGAATAACCATGACTACAAGAGCTAACTTACTAGTCACTCTGGCAACGGGTAGCGCCTTTGTTACCAGCTTGGCCATTGCTGATGATGGGCTAGATAACTATCGCAACCGCTTCGAAGCACTACCTTTCCTTCCCCCTATCCCCGCGGATAACTCATTAACGACGGAGAAGGTCGAGCTCGGCAACATGCTGTTCTTTGAACCGCGCATCTCTTCCAGTGGTGTTATTAGCTGTGCTACCTGCCATAACCCAGCGCTGGGCTGGGCAGATCGAATTCCTCGCGCGGTGGGCCACGATGGGCAGGTGGGTGAACGGAATACGCCAACCGTGCTGAACAGTGGCTTTTTAGGATCGCAGTTTTGGGACGGCCGCGAACCTGATTTGGAAGGCCAAGCACTGGGCCCTATCGAAGCCCCTGTGGAAATGGCGATGGATCTTGAGATGGCCCTGGAGCGGCTGGTGGGGTTCGAGCTGTACCAGGAGAAATTCAGCGCCGCCTATCCGGATCAAGAAGAACCGATTACCGATAACAATCTGGCTTACGCACTGGCTGCTTTCCAACGCACTCTCAATACTCCCAATTCACCTTTCGATCGCTACTTGCATGGTGATCTAAATGCGATTAGCGAGCAAGCCAAAAAGGGTATGGTGGCTTTCGTAGATAACGGCTGCATTGCCTGCCATCGAGGCCCCGCTTTAACCGATAGCCAGTTCCATGCAATTCAGGTGCCGGGCTCGACCGATTTGGGTCGTTATGTCGTAACCGAAGAGGAGAGCGACAAGTACCGCTTCAGAACACCCACGCTACGTAATGTAGCGGTGACCTATCCATATATGAATAACGGTGCTACAGAAACGCTTGAAGAAGCTGTCGCGATAATGGGTGAAGAGATGCTGGGGCGTGAGTTTGATAATGATACCATTGATGACATTACCGCCTTTTTACATACGCTGACCGGCGAAATGCCCGCTTTTGAAGTACCCGCACTGCCTTAAACAGGACGGTTTTGAAGCAAACAGCCGCCTGGTAATCCAGGCGGCGCGCATACCTAAAGTGAGCCTAAACGACCCAGCAACTCTTCACGACGGAGCGGGGCCACAAATGCTTCTTCAATAGCATTACGCGTTAACTGTCGAAATACCGCCTCGTCCCAGCCAAATGCATCGGCGCACGCAATATGATTGGTTAACATGCCGCCGCCGAAGTAGGCGGGATCATCTGAGCTAATAGTGACTTTAAGCCCCTCAGCCAATAGCCGTGGCAGTGGATGATCACGAAGATCCTCTACTACTTTCAAGCTGACATTAGAGAGCGGGCATACGGTGAGTACAATCTGCTCATTGCGCAAGCGCTCAACTACCTCATCACTTTCTAAACAGCGCACCCCGTGATCAATGCGCTGAACCTCAAGCACATCAAGGGCTTCTTTAATATACTCAGCAGGCCCCTCCTCCCCCGCATGGGCTACACGCACTAGCCCAAGCTGCTTAGCGCGATCAAATACCTCAACAAATTTCACCGGGGGGTTATTTTGTTCAGCGCTATCTAAACCAATGGCATCCAGCATTTTCCAATAAGGAGCGGCCTGTTCAAGCACATGCAACGCCTCCTCTGCGGGACGATCACGCAGAAAAGCCATAATCATACCAATAGAAAGATCGAGGGTTTCTTCAGCTTCCTGTTTGGCTTTTAATAATCCAGCCATAACCACTTCTAAAGGTACGCCACGCTGCAGATGCGCCTGGGGGTCGAAGTGCATGTCGATATGAACAACCCCCTCCCCTCGCGCACGCTTGAAATAATCCATTGCCAGGTCGTAAAAATCTTCCTCATTACGAAGTACGCTCATGCCTTGAAAATAGAGATCCAGGAACCCCTGTAGATCGCTAAAGTGGTAAGCATCTTTCGCCTCTTGCACCGTGGCATAGGGTAGTTCAACCCCGTTACGCTGCGCCAAAGCAAACATTAATTCTGGCTCAAGCGAGCCTTCGATATGCAAATGGAGCTCTACTTTAGGAAGAGTGCGTAAAAATTCATGCATGACGGGCTCCTTGCTGTCTTATCTATTAATCAATGCAGCTTATTATCGATTATTAATGGGGGGTTGGCGAAGTTTACCGGCATCCAGGTGCCAGTGGTACTCTACCCCAGGCAGTAAATTGAGCGAGCTCACCTGATGAACCAAGAAGATAGCCGTTCGATTCACCAACCATTTATCCAGGGAAGCAGCGATATGTTTTGCCGTCGTTTCATCAACCCCTGCAAACGGCTCGTCAAGAATCACCACCTTGGGGTTACGTAGCATTAGGCGCGCTAATGCCAAGCGTCGACCTTGGCCACCGGAAAGCTGCTGCCCTTTCTCGCCCACCGCCGTTGCCAACCCTTTTGGCAACTGCTCACCCCAACTATCCAAGGCAACAGCACTCAATGCCTTCCAGAGTTTGTCATCACTCGCAGTGGGATCAGCAATACGCAGGTTCTCAGCAATTGAGGCATCGAATAGGTCTACCTGCTGAGTGAGCATGGCAAAGTGATTAGCACGGTTTTCGGCCGTGAGCTGCCAAGCTGGCACGCCGCCGACTAGCGCCTCCCCCCGAGTCGCTTTTAAGCGCCCCATCAGCACACTGGCTAAAGACGATTTTCCGGCACCGGAGTTGCCGGTAATCACTGCACGCTTTCCAGCGGGCAGTTGAAGATCAATCTCATTTAACGCGGGTTCTAGCGTTTGCGTATAGCGCAAAGAGAGTTGTTTAGCTTGAATGCTAAAACCAGCACCTTCAGGGAGTGTGCCGGCAGGCCAACCAGGCGAGGAATCACCGATTAGCTCATTTAAGCGACGCACCGCCGCATAGCTTGCGCCCAGTTTGATAAAACTTGCCGGTAGCGATATAAACGCCTCGTTCACCCCCAGTGCAATCAATACTGCCATCACCAAGATAGGGCCCGTCACCCATTGCTGGGTAAGCATCAGGCTCGCTAACCACAACACCGCCACTACCATTACTCCGCTGATGACACTCACCAGGCAGTTTATTAATGCCGCCTTGCGCCCTAAGCGACGCTGATTACTGAATGCCTGCTGCTCCTGCGTCGCGATCAACGCCCGGTGCCAATGGGTCGTTTGATAGCTCATCAACTCGGCCGAGGCCTGGACTTGATCGACCACTAGGCGACGCAGCGACTGCTGGTCAACCACCTGCTGGTAGCTATTCGAAAACCCGCAGGCCGCAGCCAAAAGGGTCGCCACCAGCCACAGTAAGCCCAGCGTCATCGCCATCAGCACGGCAACGCCGGGCAACCAGACAGCTACAAAAAGGACAACAGCCACCACGCCAAGCAGCGCCACTAGCGGCGGCACCAAGAGGCGCAGATAAAAATTATCCAGGGTATCGATATCAGCCGTTAAACGGCTCAGCCAGTCGCTGGCACGCTCACCACGCAAGCGAGCATCATCAAAGCGAGTCAAATAACCAAACACCCGATAACGCAGATCCGCAAGCAGCGTTAACACCGTATTATGGTTATACAGCCGCTCCATGTAGCGCGCTATAGTGCGCGCCAAGGCAAAAAAACGAATGCCGCCACCGGGGACGTAAACATCTAACCGAGCGGGCAGCCCCATGGAGAGGGCTATACCGGCCAGGGCACTAGCGGTGATAAACCAACCAGATAGGCCCAAAAGCGCCAGCCCAGCCATCAGGGTGACAAACACCAGCAGAGCGCCCAACAAGAAACGCCGACGACGCCGTAGTAGAAGCAGCAGCCAGGGGCGGAAGTCGCGGTAAATAGTCCTCATCTGGAGACCTCCACCAACTCACCCAGCTCAAACGCAAAATGGCGTTGGGCCGCATCAATGACTGCCGGGTGATGGGTCGCTATCACCAGGGTGCGCCCCTCTTGGGCAAGCTCTAGCAAAGCGGCCATAACCAACTGTTCAGTCTCGTAGTCTAAGCTCGCCGTCGGCTCATCTAACAGCACCAGCGACGCATTGCTGAGATAGACTCGTGCCAGGGCCAGGCGCTGCGCCTGGCCACCTGACAATCCTACCCCGCGCTCGCCTATTAACGTATCCAATCCCTCGGGCAGTTGCGTTAACATAGACCCAAAACCCGCCCGCTCTAGTGCGTTGAACATTTCTTCACGGGAAGCGTCAGGGGACGCTAAGCGCAAATTATCGATCAAACTGCCATGCAAGAGCGAGGGCTGCTGATCCAGCCAGGCAAAATGGCTATCTTCCTGCCGCCTATACTCCCCTGCAGTGGGGGCAACAAAGCCCGCCAGGAGCGCCAGCAGCGTCGACTTACCGCTGCCGGAAGCACCGCTGAGCGCCACTACTTCGCCGCGATGAACAGTCAGGTTGATCGGGCCTATCACTTGCCCACGACCAGGGTAAGAAACGCAAACCGCCGTTAACTCTATGGCTGATCTATGCGACAGCGGCATCAGATAGCGCTGCTTGCTCACCAAGGTTGGCTGGTTGAGTATATTCACCACGCTTTCGGCAGCGCCCAAAGCTGCAGCGCGATCATGGTAGTGCTGAGAAAGGGTACGCAGAGGCTGAAAAAATTCGGGCGCCAGCAGCAGTACTGCCAAGCCCGAAAAAAGCGTCAGTGAAGGAGATGGCCCATACTCGATGTAGCCCAGCAGGCCAAAACCGACATACATGGCCACAACCGCAATCGCAACCGAGGAAAAAAACTCCAGCACTGCCGAGGAGAGAAAGGCCAAGCGAAGAGTACGCATGCTAAGTCGCCGATAACCGTCAGTGGCATACCAAACCTCCTGCTGCGCCGCTGCCGTGTGGCCAAAAAGCTGAAGTGTGGTCATGCCCCGCACACGGTCAATAAAATGCGCCGACAATCGCGAGACTGCAACAAACTGATCACGATTAAGGCGCTCCGCCCCCATACCAACCAGCGCCATAAACAGCGGAATTAACGGCGCAGAAAGCAACAGAAACAGAGCCACCAAATAATCGAGCCACCCCGCCACCGCTAGTATCAATAGCGGCAAGCAGAGCGTAATTCGTAGTTGAGGGTAAAAGCGCGCGAAATAGCCTTCCAGCGCATCGATATGCTCAACCACTTGATTGGACAACGAGCCGCTGTGCTGACTGGTGAGCCAAACCGGGCCTAAAGAGGATAATTTATCCAACAGTTGAGCTCTGGCACGCTGCCGAATACGCAGACTGGCTTCCAGGCTCAGTGTTTCATGCCCCCACTGAAAGGCAGCGCGTAACAGCACGCAGCCCACCAGCAGGGAAAATATCGGCACTAAAGATATGGGCGATTGATCATGCACCACCAACTGATCAATAAGCCAAGCAAGCCCCACCACCACAACTACCGTTTGACTACCTGCCAGAACGCCGCAAAGAGCTGAGCCGAGCAGGCGGTTGCGCTCTCCCTTAGCCAACGTTTGCAGCCAGCTGCGCGGCGTAAAAGAAAGCGCGTCTTCAGTCACCATGGATCAGTGGTATCCCTCACCTACACGCACCTTACCGCGGAATACCCAATAGGTCCAGGCGGTATAGGTCAATATAATCGGAATAACGAACACCACGCCCACTAGCAAGAATAGCTGTGATTCCGGTGAAGAAGCCGCATCCCATAGCGTATAGTTAGGTGGCACAATGACCGGCCATTTACTGACGATCAGCCCTAAATAGGTGAAGACATAAATGCCGATAGTGGCCAGGAAAGGCACCCCTTCACGCCGTTTTTGCACCGAACGAAAAACCACAAACGCACAGGCCAAGGCAGCAAATGGAAAAACCCAGATTAGTTGAATATTCCCGAACCAGCGCTCCCATACCAGCGGATTCACAAACGGCGTCCAGAGGCTAATCACGGCAAACACAAACAGCACTATTGCCAGTAGCAGCGGAGTAATCTTATAGGCCCAATCCTGCACATGGCCCTCTGATTTCAGTATCAGCCAAGTAGCCCCCAACAGCGCATAACCTGCCATCAAGCCAAAACCGGTTAACACTGAAAAAGGCGTTAACCAGTCAAAGGCCCCGCCCACATAGGCAAAATCTTCAACCGGGAACCCCTGGATATAGGCCCCTACCACCGCACCTTGTGCAAAGGCAGCGACCGCAGACCCCCAGCAAAAAGCGCGGTTCCACCAACGGCGGTTTCGACGGGATTTAAAGCGGAACTCAAAGGCCACACCGCGGAAGATCAAGCCTGCCAGCATTAAGAAAACGCCAATGTAAAGCGCAGGCAAGAACACCGAATAAACCAGTGGGAAGGCGCCCAAGAGCCCTGCACCGCCGAGCACTAGCCATGTTTCGTTGCCGTCCCAAATTGGCGCCACCGAATTCATCATCACATCCCGCGCATCCTCATCGGGAGCAAAGGGATAGAGAATACCCAACCCCAAATCAAATCCGTCCATTAGCACATACATCATGATGCCGAAACCAATGATGAAGGCCCAAATCAACGTTAGATCAAACATTTCCATGTCTAGCTCCTCACCGGGTCAACGTCATCGTCAAAAGGTGTATGCGCCGCCGACATAGGCCGCATCGGACGCTTGAAGTTTTCGTCAGTGGTTTCGCGCTCCTCTTCCGGCAGCATGCCGTTACGCACAACGCGCGTCAGGTAATAAATACCGGCATAAAACACCACTGCGTAGACCAAGACATAGCCGATCAACGTAAACAGCGCCATTGGGCCAGTGAGCGAGGGCGTTAACCCCTCTGCATGAGTCATCATGCCGTAAACCAACCACGGGGAGCGTCCTGACTCGGTGACGATCCACCCCGCCAAGACAGCAACAAACGGCATTGGAATCATCGCCGTCAGGCCTTTTAAGAATAGCCGCTTGTCATAGATACGCCCTTTACGACGCAATACCAGCCCGGTTAGCGCCACCACAATCATTAGCAGCCCAATTCCCACCATGACACGGAAGCCCCAGAAAACGATCAGCACCGGCGGCTGCTCTTCAGGCGCCGCCTCGCTAATACCCGGCACTTCCCCGTCAATAGAGTGGGTCAAGATAATACTGGCCAGGTTCGGAATACCCAGCTCAAAGTGATTGGTTTGAGCATCTTGATCAGGAATCGCAAACAGCAGCAGCGGTACATTGCCAGAGGTTTCCCAGTGACCTTCCATCGCCGCCACTTTAGTCGGCTGGTGCTCTAACGTATTAATGCCATGGAAGTCGCCGATAACTGCCTGGGTGGGCGCTAAAAAAAGCAGTAGCCAAAGGCACATAGAGAGCGCACGGCGATTCGCTTCCGGATCACGATCACGCAATAGAAACCAGGCACTCACCCCGGCCACAACAAAGCCACCGGTCAAAAACGAGGCAACAGCCATATGCATAAAGCGGTAGGGAAAAGAGGGATTAAAGATTGCTTCGCTCCACGAAGTGACGTGGAAGCGGAAGTCGACTAGCTCCACACCCGCCGGGGTATGCAACCAGCTGTTAGCAGACAGAATCCAGAAGGAGGAGATAAAGGTGCCCACTGCCACCATAATGGCGGCAAATAAATGAACCCCTTGGGGCACCTTACCGCGACCAAACAGCAGCACGCCCAAGAAGGCTGCCTCTAAAAAGAACGCCGTCACGACTTCATAGCTGAGCATGGGGCCAAGGAAGTTAGATGAAGCCTGAGAAAAGTTACTCCAGTTAGTACCAAACTGGAATGACATAACAATGCCGGATACCACCCCCATGCCAAAGACAACGGCAAACACCTTTGTCCAGAATAGCGACAGGCGATCCCACGCAGGGTTCTTCGTCTTGAAGAAAAGGCCGTGAAGCAGCGCTATGTAGGATGCAAGGCCAATAGTAAACACGGGGAAGATGGCGTGAAACGACACGACGAATGCAAATTGCAATCGCGACAACACCAGCGGATCAAGTTCCATTTCACTCTCCTAAGACCTGAATCGGTATCCCATGGATGGGTTAACACAAGCTTAGTTGAGCCTTCATGGCACGACACTTTTAGTTATAAGCACTAAGCTTATTTCTTTACGCTAGGTTCCTTTGCACGACGTTTTTTTGCGTTTGCTTTGCAGAACTAAGCTTTTATCACTAGCCCCTCTTGGACAGCCATTATATTACAGCCATCAGATGTCCAAGATGAGTCGCATTGACGCACCAACCGCACAATGACGAAATAAGGCTACCGCGACATTATAACGACGCTGACCATATAACCGGTGTACGCGATAAATAGCGCCAGAAGAATCCCCCCTTCCAAGCGATTTATACGCCGTGGGCGGCCACGCCAGGAGAATGCAAACAGAATCATCAGTAGCGTCATTCCGGTCATCACACTCCAGTCGCGCACCAGCACTTCGCGCCCCGCTTCGATGGGCGCAATAACACCGGCAAGGCCCACCACTGCCAAGCTGTTAAAGAGATTGGATCCGACTACGTTCCCCAGCACCATGTCGTGCTCATTTCGGCGTAGGGCAGTGATCGAGGAGGCTAGCTCAGGTAGCGACGTCCCAATAGCAACCACGGTAAGCCCAATTATCAAGTCGCTCACACCAAAGCGCAGCGCAATTTCTACAGCTCCCCACACCAGTAGCCGCGAACTAGCGATTAACAGCACTAACCCTACCAGGGTCCACATGATTGCTTTGCCCCGGGACATCGGCTTGCTATCCAGGGTTTCTGCTACTTCAGCAACCAGCGCATCTTCGGGTTGATTGCGCGAGCGAACGATACTCACAACGATAAAAACAACCAGCGCCAACAGCAGCCCTATGGCCTCCCAGCGCGCGACGAAACCGTCAAGCAGCATTAAGCCCGTTGCCAGCATGACCAGCATCAGGATAGGCATCTCTTTACTAATAACGCTAGAATGCACCGAAAGAGGCGCCACAAGGGCTACTAAACCGAGGATCAAACCGATATTGGCAATATTTGAACCGTAGGCATTACCGACAGCCAAGCCAGGATTTCCATCCAGCGCTGCCAGAACGGACACCATCATTTCTGGCGCCGAGGTTCCAAACCCTATGATCAACATACCGATCAGCAATGGGGAGAGGCCAAGCCAACGCGATGTTGCCGCAGCGCCGTCGATAAATTTCTCGGCACTCCAGACCAATAAAACCAATCCAAGCACCACCGCTAGTGTAGGAAGCAACATTCCATTTCCTTCATGACATAATGATTGTCACAGTTTGCAGATTTTGTACCGAAGTACCACTTTATAGCGACAGCAGTCAGGTGCTATTACTAGCCATCCTGACCGCTAAACTGCGACACTTTAATGAAGAACCAACCTGACAGAAAAGTACGCGGCCATTATGATCGAATTTGACTGCTCGTCACTGCGCCGCAGCATCGTTGTCTAAACTAACGCTTTGGTCAAGCGGCCAGCCTACTTTTTTAGCACTGTTTCAGCGACATAGGCTTGCTAAAATGCGCAGTTAACAGCCTAATTCGCCACATCCTAGTAGCTTTGCTAGGGGTTCGCACTGAGAGTTTTACTTTTTGCTTCCACAACGATTGATTAAGCGCCGAACATTACCGGTTAATGCCCCCCTCGTTGACCGCTTACCACCTGAGGCTAGAACTCAGCGACGGCGTTTGCGTGCCTGTCACGAGTGCGACTGGGTATCGGCACTGCCGCCATTAAATTCGGGTGAGAAAGCCAGTTGCCCGCGCTGCTCGCATGTTTTGGTTAAACGCCACCGCTACCCGGCACAGCGCAGCATGGCTCTGGCCATCGCCTCGTTTGTTGCGCTGATGGTCGCAGTGTCGTTTCCCTTTATTAGCTTTACAGTCAGTGGGGTGAGCAACCGCATTGAGCTGACCCAGACAGCCACCACACTGATTGGTTTTCATCAGCCGGTGGTCGCTATTGCCGTCATTATGACCATTGTTGTACTCCCCGCCGTCTATCTACTCGGGGTTCTTTGGCTTCAGTTTGGGTTACTCCGTGATCGCCCCCTGCCCTTTAGCCGTGACATCGCACGCTCACTGGCGCACTTAACACCATGGATGATGGCCGATGTGTTCATTATTGGTGCTCTGGTAAGCCTGATAAAAATCGCCGGATTGGCTGATGTGACCTTAGGCATCTCTTTCTGGGCATTTTGTGCTTTTGCACTCCTGCTACTGATGACAACCCAGTCCCTGGATGCCGACTGGATGTGGTTCTCGTTAGAGGGAGAACCACTGGCACCCGAAGGTACGCAAACAGGATTGCCTGCTGGCGATCAAGGCCTGACCGGCTGCCCAACCTGCGGGCTGATCAACCGGTTATCGCCTCAGGGGCGGGGTCACTGCGTTCGCTGCAATGAAAAGCTTCATCAGCGACTGCCGCATAGCTTACAGCGCACCTGGGCACTTCTCGCCGCCTCGGCCGTTATGTATATTCCTGCCAATGTATACCCCATTATGACCACCACCAGCCTGGGCAGCTCCTCACCATCAACCATTATTGGCGGTGTGGTGCAGCTGATCCAGATGGGCTCCTGGCCGATTGCGGCTGTTATTTTTATTGCCAGCGTGATCGTTCCCGTGGGCAAGTTGTTGGCGCTAGTTTGGCTATGCTTAGTGGTTCGACGTAGCAGCGCACTCAACGCCCAAACTCGTACACGACTATATCGGCTAACAGAATTTATTGGACGCTGGTCAATGGTCGATGTTTTTGTGGTAGCCATATTAGTCGCACTGATTCGCGCAGGCTCCTTGATGTCAATTACACCAGGCCCGGCGGCACTCGCTTTTGGCTCGGTGGTTGTATTAACCATGCTAGCGGCGATGACATTTGATCCGCGCTTAATTTGGGACACTCCAATTCCACCTCGTCACTCCCTTCTTCGCCGTAAAGCGGCCACCAAGGAACCTGTTGATGGCTAATGAAACAACACCGCCTAATACCAATCCAACAAACGATCAGGATCTTAATAAGGCCAAAACCTCACGCCAAACCCGGCTCTCCCCTATTTGGATCGTGCCCATCGTTGCGATTGCCATTGGTCTATGGCTGGTTTATGACAACTACGCCAGTCGTGGCACGTTGGTGACACTGACTATGGAGAGCGCCGAGGGGATAGAAGCGGGTAACACACTGATTCGGAGCCGCAATGTAGAAGTCGGCCGGGTGCAGGGTGTGCGTTTGTCGGACGACCTTTCACACGCGGTGTTGACCGCTCGTATTCAGCCGGAGGTTGAGGATCTTCTGCGCGAAGACACCCGCTTTTGGGTGGTTAAGCCACGCATTGGCCGTGAGGGTATTAGTGGTTTGGGCACTGTACTCTCCGGTGCTTACATTCAGCTTGAGCCAGGCACGGCAGAAGCACCACGACGGGAATTTCCCGTCAGCGATATCCCCCCTGTTGCGCCCGCCGGCCAAGCGGGGCTGCGTCTTAGTTTGACGAGCCAACTGGGCAACTCACTGCGGGTAGGTGACCCGGTTTCTTACCAGGGCTATACCGTGGGGCGTATTGAAGAGAATAATTTTGAGCCTCTCTCACGCACCATGCAGCACCAAGTCTTTATTGAGGAGCCGTACACCAATTTAGTGACCGACAGCACCCGCTTTTGGACGTCTAGCGGTATCGACTTTCGCTTAGACGCCGACGGTGTACGCGTAAACGTGGAATCCCTGGAGGCACTGCTGGGTGGCGGTGTTACCTTCGGCGTACCCGAAGACCTGCCCATGGGACAGCCGGTTGAAGCCAATACCCGCTTCACCCTCTATGCCGATGAAAACGCCGCCCGAGAAGGTACCTTTAATCGCTACCTAGAGTATGTCCTGTTGGTAGACGAAACAGTGCGCGGGCTCTCAAAAGGAGCGCCGGTAGAGTTTCGCGGCGTGAGATTGGGCACCGTTGCTGCCGTGCCCTGGAATTTTACCGCACCACAGCCCGACTCACGGGCCCGCTTTGCTATCCCAGTACTCATCAGGATTGAGCCTCAGCGCCTGGGTATTGAAAATAGCGATATTGATCTCGAAGAGTGGGAGGCGCGGTTCCAGCGTATGTTCGGCCTGGGTCTACGCGCATCGCTAAAAAATGGCAGTCTGCTAACGGGCGCCCTGTTTGTCGACTTAAACTTTCAGCGAGACTTGGCCGATGAGTATGTTGCCGAGCGCTTCTCAGATCGCTCAGTGTTTCCCACCGTACCTGGCGGCTTTGCCCAGATACAGGCCCAAGTGACCAATTTACTTGATAAGCTAAACGCCCTTGAGGTTGAGCCGCTGCTAACCGGCTTAGATCGGAACTTACAAGCTTCCGAGCAGATGCTGAATGAAGTTCGCGAAGTGAGCGCCTCTTTGAACCAGTTGCTCAATGATCCTGAAACTCAGGCCGTTGGAGGAAACCTTAACGCGACGCTGGATGAACTACGCAGCACGCTCCAGGGCTTATCGCCCTCATCGCCAGCTTATCAAGAGCTTACTACGGCCATTGAACGGTTGGATCGCTTGATGCGTGACCTACAGCCATTGACACGTACGCTCAATGACAACCCCAGAGCGCTGTTGTTTGACAATCTGGATGCCCAAGACCCCATCCCGCGCGCGCCACGAGATTAAGGAGCTAACGATGTTCATATGGATGAGATGTTCACTGCTGCTGCTCTGCTTGTTGTTATCCGCCTGCGCCAGCAGCGTCACGCCCCCCTCTCGCTATATGCTGCCGAGCGACCCGCTGACTAGCACCGCTCGCCAGCCCGAGGGCACGCTGATAGTGAACGCCCCTCGGCTTGCCCACTATTTGGATGTCGACGGCATCGTGATGCAGCTAGACGATATTACGTTAAACGCCGCTCGGGAACATCAGTGGGCAGAAGGGTTAGGCAGGCAGTTAGAACGAAATCTGCGCGGCAACCTGGCGCAAGCGCTGCCAACGCTTAGAGTTATGCGAGCGGAAGGCAAACAGGCCAACGCCTTGACGCTGCGCCTCAACGTGGATCAATTTCAGGGGCGCTTTGACGGTGTCGCCGTGGCTAGCGGCCAATGGCAATTACTTAACGATACTGGCGAGCTGTTAGCGATGGAAAACTTCTATGCGGAAACCCCTCTAGCAGAGGATGGCTACCCCGCCCTAGTGCGCGCATTAAGTGATAGCTGGGATCGAGCCGCCGAACTTATCGCCACTGAAATCCGTCAGGGTGATTATTTTGATTAATCAGCGCTTTTCTAAACTGAGCTTGCTGCACTACGCTTAATGCTAACCCTCTCAGGGATGTCAATATGACAGCTGAACCGAGCCAGACCACGGATCTGCCCGCAGAACAACTGCGCGATAACATTAACACCCTAATGCATACCGTAACGGCACTGCTTGAGGGTGAGTTGACCCAAGGTGTGCTCGAAACGGCTTTAAAAAGCCACGACGACCTGCGTGATCAGTTAGCGGCGCAGCCTCTTGGCACTTCAACGCTATCCGCGCTGCAGCGCATTGAGCAGTTTATTGCAAGCCAAGCGGGGCACTATTATCAAACGGCCAGCGTCGATTTTGATGAACAGCAGGAGGGTCGTTTTATTACCCTCTTTGCACGACAACTGCTGACGCTCGACGGCATAGGGCCAGCCACGGCCCGGCAACTATTTCAGATAGGTATTTTCACCCCTGAGCACTTTTTTGCATTAACCCCCAAAGAAGTGGCCCAGCTCAACCTGCCCGCGGCTACGTTAGCACGGCTAATTCCACTCCATGCCCAGGCCCCGCCACTGGCACGATTCAGCGAAACAACCTGAGGCCCTATAACCGTGTTATACTATGCGGCTTATTACTGACACGTAGTTTTCTGGTGTGTCCGTGCACACCAGGATGATAGTGCCGCTTGGCGCTATAACCTTCACGTCTCCTGTCATGGTCATCCACGGCTAACCAACGACCATCGCGGCACACTGAATTATCTGGCACACTTCGCTGCCGCGAAGGTGAATCAACCTCGCTTTTTGAACATTACACCTAGTGATAACAACCACTTACCGGTATTAATTCACTAGGTGACTGCGGAGAACGCATGAGCTTTTCTGAACTTGGCCTGCACGCCGATTTGTTACGCGCTGTCACAGCGCAAGGTTACACTGAGCCTACCCCGATACAACGACAGGCTATTCCCGTTGTACTTGAAGGCCGTGACATGCTGGCCAGCGCCCAAACCGGCACGGGTAAAACCGCTGGTTTTACGCTGCCAATGCTGCAACGCCTGAATAATACAGGCAAGCGTCCTGGGAAACGTCAGGTACGTGCACTGGTACTAACCCCTACACGAGAGCTTGCCGCTCAGGTGGGCGAAAGCGTGTCGAGCTATGGCCAACATCTGGCACTCCGCTCCCACATTATTTTTGGTGGCGTCGGCCAACAGCCTCAAATCGATGCCCTAAAAGCCGGTTTGGATGTATTGGTTGCCACCCCAGGACGCCTGCTGGATCTCCACCAGCAGGGGCACGTGGATCTCTCCTGCGTTGAGATTTTAGTGCTCGATGAAGCTGACCGCATGCTGGATATGGGCTTCATTCACGACATTAAACGCTTGCTGCGCCTGGTGCCTAAAAAGCGCCAAAACCTGCTGTTCTCAGCGACATTCTCAAATGAGATTCAGACCCTGGCGCAACAGCTGCTGGATAATCCGGCGATGATTGAAGTAGCACCGCGTAATGCGACTGCCGATAAAATTGAGCAGGCCATTTACCGTGTTGATCGCGAGAAGAAACGCGAGCTGCTAGCCCACTTAATTCAGCAACACGGCTGGTTCCAGGTACTGGTATTTACGCGCACCAAGCATGGCGCGAATCGCCTTGCCGAGCAGCTCTCCAAGCAGGACATCCCTTCCATGGCGATCCATGGCAATAAAAGCCAGGGAGCTCGCACCCGCGCGCTAACGGCATTTAAAAGCGGTGATCTACAGGTACTCGTGGCCACCGATATCGCTGCTCGTGGATTGGATATCAATGAGCTGCCTCACGTGGTTAATTTCGATCTACCCAACGTGGCGGAAGATTATGTTCACCGCATTGGCCGCACCGGTCGTGCTGGCAGCGATGGCGAAGCCGTTTCATTGGTGTGTGTCGATGAAGACGCCCTGCTGGGCAATATTGAACGGCTAATCAAACAGAAGCTACCAAAGCATATTGAACCTGGCTTTGAGCCCGACCCCAGCATCAAACCTGAGCCCATTGAGAATGGCCGACGCAATCAACGTCAGCCACGCGCCAAACGCAAACCTGAAGGTCAGAGTGCCAACACCGGCGGCGAACGTAAACGCCGCGCGCGGCGCTAGCTCAGCGTGTAGGAATATGCGAAGGTATCGCCTTTGCATATTCCAAGCCGCTGTTTCCAGCACTTATTTAAGCCAACACCTTTCATGGAGTGATTATGGCGTCTTCTCAACTGATGAACGAGTACCGCCAATGGCTGACGTTTCAACGTCAAGAGCAGCTCAGCCGCGAACATCAAGGGATAGTACAGCGTTTAGAGGATGCCCGGGCGTCAGCAAACCAGGTGGTGCAGGCCTATCGCAGCATGGCTGAAAAAGCGTCGGTTGAAGGCGCCTGCTACCGCACGATTTTCTTACGCCAACGGGATGACAACCACGCTCTTCCCTGCGAAGGCTGGCTATTTGTGCGCCGTGTGCTTAGCGAAGGCAATAGCACTCGCGTACGCGTCACCCTGCTTGAAACCTTTACCCTAGAAGATGGCATCTTGGCGCCAGGCGACAAACCTGCTCGCAAGCTTACTTTAGAAATATTTGACCAGTTGAATATGGATAAAGGAATGCGCACAAACGTCAGGGTCGACTGCCTGGACACCCCCCAGGACTACCACTTTATTACGCTACTCGATGCCGTTCGCGGAGACTTGCGTCCCCACCTTAAGTAACTACTCGTATGGCAACGCGTCGCTCGATTACGTTTATTTTGCTGATGGTTGTGGTGGGGCTTAATTTACGCCCTGCCATGTCTTCGGTTGCCCCACTACTGACTCGCCTGCAAGAAAGCGCGGGGCTTTCCGCGGCGGCTGCGGGGCTACTCACCACGCTTCCCGTGCTGTTTTTGGGCCTCTCCGCGCCGCTTGCCCCCGTTCTGGCTAAACGTATAGGCAGCGAACGGGCGCTGAGTGCGGCCTTGACCCTACTGGCAGCAGGGCTGATTTTGCGTGGTTTGCCGCTGCCCGGCGCGCTCTTTATAGGCTCGGCGATGGCAGGCTGCGCAATTGGCGTTGGAGGCACCCTGCTACCGGCCCTGGTCAAACGCGAACTTCCCAACAGTGCCGACCTCCTCACTGGCTTATACACCATGGCACTCTGCCTAGGAGGCGCTTTAGGTGCCGGGCTTAGCGTTCCACTGACCCAACTTTTGGGCAGTTGGCAGGCAAGCTTAATGAGCTGGTCACTGCTAGCACTCTTCGCACTGCTGCTGTGGCACTTTCAAATGCCCCGTCCTACACGGGTCTCCGCTCAGCTGACAGCCAACCCACGGGGAAGCCAGCCTACACCGCCCCAAAGCGGTATTTTACTGCTACTTAAGCAGCCGCTCACCTGGCACATCATGCTTTATATGGGTATTCAGTCTTCCATGGCGTATATCGTCTTTGGATGGCTACCGACCCTGCTAGTTGATCGCGGATACAACGAGGCGGATGCGGGCTGGACGATGGCAATTTCGATTATGTGCCAACTCGTCTCCGCACTAGGTGCCCCCTGGCTTGCACGCATGGGGCGTGACCAGCGTCCTGCGCTACTGCTTGTGCTGCTGAGTACCGCCATTGGGTTGTGGATGCTGCTGATCGCCCCATTAATTTGGAAATGGCCCGGCGCTGCACTACTCGGTATCGGCCAGGGCGGTAGCTTTAGCCTGGCGCTAAGCCTGCTGGTCTTACGCACGGCCAACTCACGCCTGGCCGGTCAACTTTCTGGGCTTGTCCAGGGCGGTGGTTATACACTCGCAGCACTGGGGCCTTTTGGTGTGGGGGTTATGCTACAAGCAGGCGCCAACACAGCGCATATTGCCTGGTTGTTGATCGCCCTGATTACCGTTTGTGGTGGCTTTGCGCTATTGGCGGGTCGCAATCAGCGCCTAGACGATCATAGCGGTGAACTATTGGTTCAGCGCGCTACCCCCACTGTTTGATTGGCAGGTTTTAACTAAAGCCCCAGGAGATGGCGATGCCCCCCTACTCCCCTCTAGCTGAGAGCATGCCCGCCCAAGAGCGTATCCTGGTCATCTATACGGGCGGAACCATCGGTATGCAACCGCATGCTGAAGGCCTTGCGCCTGGCGGCGACTTTCCTACTCGCATGGCGGCGGCTCTTAGCCGACTACCGCTTGTCCAACAGCAATCCCTTCCTGCTTATGAGGTCGTCAGCTACGTTACGCTGATTGACTCAAGTGCGGCTACCCCGCTCACTTGGCAACAGCTCGCCCGTGATATTAACGACCAATTAACGGCCTACGCCGGTTTCGTGATCATTCACGGCACCGACACACTCAGTTGGACTGCCGCTAGCCTTGCCTACCAACTCCAGGGATTAGATAGACCAGTGGTCGTCACGGGCTCCATGCTTCCACTGGAAGCCCCTGGCAGCGATGCCATGGACAATTTACACGGTGCGCTGCAGTTTGCCGCCAAGCCCGCACTCCAAGAAGTCACTATTTACTTTTCAGGACAACTGCTGCGTGGCGCCCGAGCTATCAAGCAGCACAGCGAAGCAGCCAACGCCTTCGCCAGCCCCAACTATCCGCTGCTCGGCGAACGGGTAGGTGACGATTTTGTTTACTACCCCAGCCGCGGGCTTGGCCTGCAGCAGCGTGGCGCACCACGCTTCGAGATCCCCGACTACCGACTAATCAGCCAGGGAGAAATCGTTCGCATCGCCCTTTGGCCGGGCATATCAGCTTGGCAGCTAGACGCCTGGTTGAGTGATACACGAGTCAAAGGGGCGTTACTTCAGCTCTGGGGTGCTGGCAATCTCCCTGACGACCCCGATTTGCTTGATGTGCTCGCCAGAGCCAGTGGCGAAGGCAAGCTGCTCGCCGCCATTAGCCAGTGCCCCCAGGGGAGTGTCCATTTGGGTGCTTACGCGGCGGGACATGGCCTTAGCGACGCAGGCGTTCTCTCAGGCGACGCTATGACACCAGAAGCGGCTTTCACCAAGCTGGCCCACTTACTGGCACAACCGCTCACGTTGGAAGATCAGCGTCAGCGCTTCTTAACATCGCTAATCGGTGAACGCTAGCCAAGCAAAGTCGCTCAAAGGTGGCGCAGGCTGAGAATCAAGCTATGTTAAAGGAAGCATTCTAACCGTTTGAAGGAGCAACAGATTATGGAAAAACCGGTGCACCATTTCAGCGAGCTATTCGAGCAGTTGGGCCTAGCCTCTGACGCTGCGTCAATTGAGCGTTTTATCCAGCGCAACGCTCCTCTTCCAGAAACCATGCCATTGGCTGAAGCCCCCTGCTGGAACGAGGGCCAGGCAGATTTCCTAAAAGAAGCCGTCGATGAGGATGCTGACTGGGCAGAGGTCGTTGATCACCTTGACGCCTCAATGCATAAACCCCAATAAAAACCTCAAGCTTTGCGCGCCGCCTCTACGCGGCGCCTAAACCAAGCCCCTATCAACAGTAGCAATGCCAGTGCTATTAATGGCAGCACCACATCAAATTGCAGCGCGTCCTCCTCCTCAATGGCCTCTAAGGTGCCGTAGATCGCACTGCTATAAACAGCCCACTTCACTGCTAAACCAAGCGTTGCTGCCAACAAATAAGTCTTAAGGGAGATACTACGCAGGCCTGCCGCAAAATTGATAACCGAGTGAGGGAAGCCGGGCAGTATCCGCAGGGCACACTGGGTTATCAGATCGCTACGCTGCTCCAACATATCCATCACCTTCAACGTCAGACCGCTAGGAGCCCAGTTTCTACCAGCGCGCGCGGCTATTTGATAGGCACCCAAAGCGCCTACCACACTGCTGAGTGTCAGCATCGCGGTGGCTATCATCGGAGGATAAAAGGGCGCAATTAACCACAGCCCGATACTACCGGGCAGTCCAATGGCTAACGTAACGGCCATAATCACCATCACCCCAATAATAACAACAGGATGATGGGATGCCTGGGAAGCCCACTGCTTCAACGCCATCAAATCTGGCGAATACCAAAGCCACACATAAGCCAGCATGGCAACACATGTAAACCCTAAGGCCCAGCGCCAAGGGTATCGGGGTGGGCTATTCATTCAAACTTGCTTGTCATGCAAACGCGCCTCTACACGTTCAAGAATTTGTCGGCTAACTTTACCCACGAGTGGCTTGGCCGCTTTGTTGACAGCTTTCTCCATTAAGCGATTGCGAATTTCATAGCTCAACGTCAAGGCCACTTCGGTACCTTCTGGCACCTCACGAAGGCGATAACGTCCCTGGTTCTTCACACCATCCAACGACTCCCAGGCAAGCACATGGGGCGGCTGGATCTCGGTCACCACTACATCAAACGCCCAGTCCATACCTACGGCACGTACATGCCATCGATAGCGGTCTTCGCCCAGCGTTTCTATTGAGCGAATTAGATCCGAGTAGTCGGCAAAATCCTCGACGCGGCGCAATAGCTCGAATACTCGTTCGGGCGGAGCGCTAATGATTTCACTATGTTCAATCGTTGCCATTGCTTTGCCTCTAACAGCATGGATAGATAGCGTAGCATGTTGATATTCATGCTGCCCGCCTCTGCACTTTTTACCTCAATGAGGGACAGGATGGGCGCTAGAACTGGTCAGACTAACGGCTATTGCGTAAACTGCCGCCCTTCCGGACCGGACCCCGGAACGCTGCGACAGCTATTGGCTGCTCGCGATTAATAAATTCTCCGGCACAGAGTACTTTCTCATGTCATCACTACCTCCTGTGGCTGCCGATGCAGCCACCACCGTCGTTATCTATTCCGGTGGAATGGACTCTTTTACCGTGCTGCACCGCGCACTGCGTGAAGGACTAAACGTACACGCGCTTTCGTTTGACTATGGTCAGCGGCATGCTCGCGAACTCGACACTGCACGCCAAGTCTGCGCATCGCTGGGGCTACCCCATCAAGTAGTCGATATTCGCGCCATACACAGCCTAATTGACAATTCGGCGCTCACCAACCCTGACCAGATAATGCCCCAGGGCGACTATGATGGGGATAACCTGCGCGCTACCGTCGTACCCAATCGCAATATGATCTTGCTCTCTCTGGCGATAGCCAAGGCCGTCAACATTGGCGCAGAGCGAGTCGACTACGGTGCCCATGGCGGCGACCACGTTTTATACCCAGACTGTCGACCCGAATTCGTCGAGGCGATGAATCACGTAGCGGGCATTGCCAACTTCGAGCCAGTGAAGCTACATGCGCCTTATCTTTCTGCGAGTAAGGCCGACATCCTGCGTGAAGGCTTGGCGATGGGGTTGGATTACCACCATACCTGGACCTGCTATGAAGGCCGTGAACTTGCCTGTGGCGTATGCGGCAGCTGCCGTGAACGACTGGCCGCCTTTGCCGCCAACGGCGTCACCGACCCACTGGCTTACCGCGTAGACAGCGCAGTAGGTCAGCGCTGATGTATCAGGTCAAAGAAGCCTTTTATACTTTGCAGGGGGAAGGTGCTCAAGCAGGCAGAGCGAGCGTTTTCTGTCGTTTTAGCGGCTGCAATCTGTGGTCGGGCCGTGAGATTGATCGTGCGACGGCGAAATGCACTTTTTGCGATACTGACTTTATTGGCACTAACGGCATCAATGGCGGCAAGTTTGCCACTGCCATTGCCCTTGCTGAGCACATTGCCGCGCTGTGGCCCAACCAAAGCAGTGACGTCAAGTCGAATGCGACGCCCTATGTGGTGTTTACCGGCGGAGAGCCGCTGCTGCAGCTTGACGCTACGCTGATTGCCACGCTGCATAGCCATGGGTTTGAGGTGGCCGTCGAGACCAACGGCACGCTCACACCACCCCCTGGCATTGACTGGCTGTGTGTCAGCCCTAAGGGTAGCAATCCGCTGGCCGTTACCCAAGGCGATGAGTTAAAGCTCGTTTACCCCCAGGAGGACGCTTCCCCGGAGCAGTTTTCAAGCCTGGGGTTTCGCCACTTCTTTTTACAACCGATGGATCTTGCCCCCTTCAGTCAGGATAAGAGTACCGTCGCTGAAGCGACCGCCTACTGTATGGCTAATCCCCAGTGGCGCCTGTCGCTACAAATGCACAAATTAGCAGGTTTTGATTAATGTCCCTATTCGTGAACCAACTAACCCATATTGACGTTTCACTTTGGTGTTCCAAGCGCGGTCTAGTGGGCTGCAGCTGGCAGGTGGACGCAGTGCTGGATGGCGAGCTGGGCGAAGATGGCATGCTGTTCGATTTTGGTGAAGTCAAGCCATGGATCAAGCGGACGTTAGACAGCGGTTTGGATCATACTCTGCTAGTGCCCACCCAAGCGCCTGGAGTGACTGTTACAGAGTGCCCTGAAGGTGTGTGCGTGCGAACTACCACGCCCTACCCGATGGAAGTCAGGGGGCCAAAAGAGGCCTTTAGCCTGCTACCCTGGCACACTATCGAGCTTGACACGATCGCTGAGTATTTAAGCCAGCAGCTCACCGAACAGCGCCCTAACAATGTCCACCAGGTCACTCTGACGCTTAGCGACGAGGCCATTGAAGGCGCTGCCTATGGCTACACCCATGGCCTGAAGCGCCACTTAGGTAACTGCCAGCGTATCGCCCACGGCCACCGTTCGCGGCTACATATCTTTCAGCAAGGGGTGCGTCAACCCAAGCTCGAACAGCAGTGGGCCGCATGGCTGGATAATCGCTACCTGCTTGAAGAGGCGGATATCACCTCGCAGGAAAACGACTTCCTTACCTGCGGCTATCGGGCCGCCCAAGGCGATTTCTCCATTACGCTGCCACAGTCGCTATGCGCACTCCTTCCCGGCCCTACCACGGTAGAAAATATCGCCGCCTGGCTGGCAAAAGAGGTTGCCACGCAAAGTGGAACAAACACACGCATCCAGGCCTTTGAGGGTATCAATAAGGGCGCGATTGCCATGTCTTCTGCCAGTGCTACTCCAGTAGCAGGCTATGAGTGAAGGGTGTCGTGCGGGGTGTGGCGCCTGCTGCATCGCGCCCTCTATCAGTTCAGCCATCCCCGGCATGCCTGAGGGCAAGCCGGCGGGCGTCCGCTGTGTTCAGCTAGATGAGCACAATCTATGCCGCCTGTTCGGCGATCCGAGTCGCCCCAGAGTTTGCGAGCGCTTTAACTTTGACGCCAGTGTGTGCGGCGAACACAGGGAAGAGGCGCTGGTCACCTTGACTTGGCTGGAGCAGGACACCCGTTAAACAGCGCCCTGCTTCAGCTTATCAACCTTCAGCGCCAACCGGCCGTGGCAAACGGCGATCCAACAAGCTGATCCAACGTGTTAGCACCGGGGCATCACTGTGGCTGACTTCGCTCAACAGCTGCCTAAAGCTCTCTTTGGCCTGCTGATCGTTGGGCTCAATGCGCGTTAGCCATAGTTCAAGGGCCGCTAACTCCTGGTGGCGATTGCCGTGCTCGCGGGACTGGTTAATCGCCATGTCAGCCAGTGCTTTGACTTCATTGGCAGGATGCCCAAGTAGATCGCGCACCTTGGCGAGCTGGGTGGCTAATTCAGGCAGAAACAGCGTGGTACGCTCACGGGCAATGACCAAGCACTGGTCAAGGTAATCCTCTGCGGCGTTTAGTTCACCTAGTTCAATGCAGGCATCTGAGTACCACAACACTGGCCGCTGATAGCGGTCACGGCCATTCAGTTCCGCCATCTGATCCAGGCTATCCCGCAACTGAGTCAACCCAGCCGTGTCGCCCGCCAAGGCTTGTTGCCAACCAAGGATACACTGGCTGGAAATTTGCCACAGTTGTAAATCAGGCGTTCCGGTCATTGCCGCCGCCCGCTCCGCATGCCGCGCGGCTAAGTGGACGTGGCCAAGCTGGCGATAGAGCGCAGCGGCAAATAGCAGCGCCAGCGCCAAAGTGCCGGGGTGGGCAATTTTCTCCGCCAGCCGAATCGCCGCCGACACTTGGCGCTCGGCACGCTGATAATCCCCCCGCAGGCAGAGCGCCCAACCTTGGAAGCAGGCCGCCGATACTTGCGGGTGATCGGAGAACGGCAACCATTCGATCATCATCTGCACATTGAGCGGATCGATTTCATCCAAATGGTCATGAGCCTGTTGAATGCGACCGGCCCAATACTCGCAGTTGGCTCGGGCATAGTCGGCCAAGCGACGATAACGAGGATCTTCAAGACGGGCAGCTATATCAGCGAGAGTCGAAGCCAATGCAAAAGCATCTGCATGGGCATAGCGCTGGCTGCGGCCGACCCAAAGCCCCCACTTAACCAGGAATATCTGCTCAAGATCTTCCGGGTCTTCCAGGCTGTCGGTACCCGATTCGCGCAGTAGTTCCCGTGCACGCACAAAGCTTTCGTGAGCGGTTGGCGAGCCGTGGCCTTCTAATGAGAATGCCGCCTGACCGCGTACAGTGAGCAGGCTCACTTCACGCTCAATCTGATGCTCGACATGGCGCAGGCTCGCCAACCCGAAATCGGCCATACGCAGCGCGGTTCGATTGGCGCTCACCTTGAGCGCTTCACGGGCGGCCAGTTCGAAATAGCGCGCACCACGAGCATAGTGGCCGCTGCGGCGCAGATGGGTAGCAAAATCGCCAGGGTGGCGACTAATCCACACCGGGAAGCGCTCCTCTATCAAGGTCACCACTTGCTGGTGCAGCTTGACGCGCACATCGCGAGGGCAGGAAAGATAGGCCGCTTCTTGCAGTAGCTGGTGGCTGAATTGATATTCGTGCTCGCCGCTCTCTTTATCGACCGATTCGACAATCTCCAGCGCCCGCATATGCTCGAGCGCTTGGTTAAGCCGCCCTTTTTCCCAACCGCTGCACTCCAGCAGGAAATCCAACCGGAAGCGCTTACCCAGCACTGCCGCCACGTGGGCAATTTCGCGGTCACCCTCAAGCTGATCGATGCGGCTAGCCAGTAGCCCTAACAACCCTTTGGGCAGTTCATCGAACTGGACACTACGCCCCTCACGGCGATCCATATCCAGACGCCGACAAATCTCCTGCATATAGAGCGGCACGCCATCGCAGCGTTCAATGATCTGGTTACGTAGCCGCGGGCTCAAATGAATGCGATAGCGCCGTGACAGCTGTGACAATAGCCGCGAAGACTGCTGCGGATCAAGATTCCCCAAGCTAACCTGCTGATCCCAGTGCAGCTTCACCGGTAACACTTCTCTGCCGTGATGGCTGGCTACCAGCATAAAGGCAGTATTGATTGGCAAGCGTGCCTGCAAACCAGCGAGTACCTTAAACGACGGCTCATCAAGCCACTGTAAATCATCGACCATCAGTACCAGAGTATGGGTGGTCGCCTGGCGCTCGATTAAGCGGTGCAGCAACATTACCACCAGCTCAACGGCTTCACCGCTTTGGGCAAGCTGGGTGATCTCCTGAACTTCGTGCACCCCAAGCGCCTCTTCCAACAGGTGCTGGCGCTCGGGCGTAAGCTGGTCAAACTCAAGCGTTGCCTGTAGTTCGTGAATCGCGTCAACGGTTAACGGCTGCTTGAGATACCAACTAACCAGCGTGCGGGCAACGCCGTAGGGATCCAGCACCGAAAGCCGCGTGGTGGGCTGCCAGCAAATTGCCGCATCGCGACTAAGCTCTAACTGGCGGAAACCGACCATCAGCGCCGATTTGCCCATACCAGAGGCACCACGAACCAACACGCTTTGACGCAAACCTATACCTGCTCGCGCCAGCGCGTCGCGCAGTGTGCGCAGAGAGGTCTCACGCCCCACCAGGCTTGGGGGCAGCGCGTCGCGGCCGCCTTCGTTTAAACCCAGCACTAAAGCGCGAAGCCGCACGCGACCGTCGCTAGCCACCAAACGTGATACCAGCCGCGGCTGTAGGTCGAGCGCAGGTGGCATGTGCTGACTGGCTTCTTGAGAGATAACCAGCTCACTGCCTTCGGCTGCGCTCATTAACTCAAGTGATGTTTGAGTGACTTGCCCCAGGGGATCCGCCAATTGCCGCTCGGGTAAATAGACGACTCGCCCGCTGTGCAAACCAGCAGCCAGCTCAAATTGCGGTACGTCGTCTTCGCCAGACCAGTGGCGGGCGCTCTCTTGAGGAAGTGCCTGTCGACAGTGCTCATAGAGCGCCACCAACTCAGCCAACTGGTGGGCAGGCCCATGGGTACCAAAACACGCCAGCCCCAAGCCACCAGTGGCGCCAGGCAGCCAGAAGCCGCCCAAGTGATGACACTGCTGCTCTAGCCAACGCAATAGCTCCAACTGCAGAGTAAGGCAGTGGCGCGTTGCGGCGCGATCTTGCCACTCCCCTTTAAGGCGCAGCCGGATAGCCATTACCGAGAGCTGACGCAGCTCAATTTCGTCTTCACGCAGTGGCTTGCTGTCAGGCGCCAGCGCACGGGAAAACGCCCCCTGGGGACTCATCATGCGAGGGTCGTGGTGACCGTCAGACCAGTAGCTGGCCAACTGTAAAAAACTCGGCTCTGGCTGCTGGCCTGACAACGCCAGTAACTGCAAGTAGCTATTATACTGCTCGTGAGCGGCGGCCATTTGATTCTGTTCAGCCAGTTGACGCACCAAACGTTCATGAAAGGGGCCATAGCCTGAAAAGCGGCTCACCAGGGTTTCCAGGATCAGGTCAGGCACATCGGTATGGGCATCGAGCACCTGTTCAGCAAAACGAATGACACGCTGACGCCACTCATTGCGCACCTGGACTAACCAGCGCTGAAATTCACTACAGCTTGACAACTGAAGCTCTTCAATCAGGTCACCTTGGTAGCAGGTCATCAGCGCTTCCAGGGTATCCAGGTCGCGCGGCCCTTCAAGGAGCTGCTGAAGCGTGTGCAGGTCAACTTTCCAATGGGCAGGAAGCTGGAAGGCAATCGTTTGCCGGGAGACACTCAACACTTGGTCAGCGCTCTCGCCTAACGATTGGCGTAAACAGTGGAGCGCGTGACGTAGGTTGGTTCTACCGGAAGATAGCCCTTGATCCGGCCACAGCAGTTCGGCTAGAGCGGCGCGATTAACCGGCTGACGGTGCAGCAGCAGATAAACGAGCAGCGCTTTCACTTTGTCGTAGCTGAAGTGGGTTAAAACATCTTCACCCTGCGTCAGTGAAAAATGGCCAAATAGTGTTAACTGATCTGTCTCACGAGCATCGCGCATGATAAACATCCTGCCGGACTAAGCGGGCACACCGCTATGAAAACGAAAAGCCGTATCGGTCGAAGTAATCAGCTCCGCTTCACGCGCTACAAAAAAAGCGATCCGCTCAGCAATTGAGTCCGATGTCTGTTGGCGAGCCAGTAACAGATAGTCCTCAAAATGACGGCCTTCTGACTTCACCAGGGTACGATAAAACTTGGCAAGCTCTTCGTCTAAATAAGGAATTAAGCAAGCGAACCGTTCACAGCTACGCGCTTCGATGAGTGCGCCGATAATGAGCACATCAATGAGCCGCTCGGGGTCGTTGCTGCGCACGTGCCGCCTAAGGCCTTCCGCGTAGCGCGAAGCAGTTAAGTGTTGGTAAGCCACACCACGCGCCTCCATAAGGCCAACCACCTGCTCGAAATGCAGCAGCTCTTCGCGAGCCAATTGCGACATTTTGCTCAGCAGAAGCGGCTGATCTACGTAGCGGTAGAGCAAGCTCATTGCAGTCGAAGCAGCTTTTTTTTCACACTGCGCATGGTCGATTAGCAGCGTTTCTGGATTTTCAAGCGCCCACTGCAACCATGCATCAGGCGTCGCGCAGGCCAAAAACTGGTGCAAACTCTCTGGCAGTAAATCATCCGCTTTCACCGAGTGGTCGTCCGTTTGCAAGGCACTCTTTTGTATAGAAGGCTGTGACATACTAGGTTGTATCAACATAACACCCTTACCAAGCTTATATCTCACTATTGTACAACATATAAGCCCATAAGGCGCTTATAGTTCCCTGTTGCTTTGCACTCTTTATAACCTGAATCGACTATTACTAATGTAGCTGCGCGTTTAAAAATGCTCCACACACTTTTAGCCCACGCCCTTACAGAAGCTCCACAGCAGTAAAACGACCCCAAGGTTCTAAAGTGATGAGTATGGTAACGCGCTGTAACGACAATCACATCCGCATAACATGAGGATTACTACGAAATGAGCAACAACCCTCCTCATTTTGAGCCTATTGGCTAGTAATAACGCTTTTTTGATCCGTTTAAACCTTGGCATCAACATAAAGTACAAGAGCCGTCGCCGCTTGCCAGCTTAACATTGTCGACAGTTTGCCGTAGAATCCCAACCATCCAACCACACGCTGTTTGTCAAGCGTATGTCATATGTGATCGGCCCCACTTTACAAAAACTGCCCGGCCAACACCGTGCAACGTGCAGGTCGTCACCATAAAGTAAATGAAACGTGAATGAGAGGGCCCCAACGTGCTTGAAGCTTACCGCCAACATGTCGAGGAACGTGCCGCCGAGGGCGTCCCGCCCAAACCCCTAACCGCCGAACAAGTAGCGTCACTGGTTGAACTACTAAAAACGCCACCGGCCGGTGAAGAAGAGTTTATCCTCGATTTAATCACCAACCGCGTTCCGCCAGGCGTTGACGAAGCCGCTTATGTAAAAGCAGGCTTTCTCACCGCCATTGCTAAAGGTGAAGCGAGCTCTCCGCTGATTGACAAGATTCACGCCGTTAAGCTGCTGGGCACCATGCAGGGTGGCTACAACATCGTTTCACTGGTGGAGCTACTTGATAACGAGGAGCTTGCCCGTGAAGCAGGCGAGCAGCTCAAGCACACCCTGCTGATGTTCGACGCCTTCCACGATGTGGAAAGCCGTGCCAAGAACGGCAACAGCGTTGCTAAAGAGGTTCTTCAGTCCTGGGCCGACGCCGAGTGGTTTCTATCAAAACCCGCGCTGGCTGAAAAAATCACTCTGAGTGTGTTTAAAGTCCCTGGCGAAACCAATACCGATGACCTCTCTCCTGCGCCGGATGCCTGGTCACGCCCGGACATTCCACTCCATGCCAATGCCATGCTCAAAAACGAACGTGACGGCATTGAGCCAGTGGTTCCAGGCACCACTGGCCCGCTCAAACAGATTGAAGACGTTAAAGCCAAAGGCTTCCCCGTCGTCTATGTAGGCGACGTTGTCGGCACCGGCTCATCGCGCAAGTCAGCCACCAACTCGGTACTCTGGTTCTTCGGCGACGATATCCCCTACGCCCCCAACAAGCGCGCTGGCGGTTTCTGCTTTGGTAGCAAAATTGCACCTATCTTCTTTAACACTATGGAAGACTCAGGCGCCCTGCCGGTTGAAATGGACGTCACCAATCTGAACATGGGTGATGTCATCGATGTTTACCCCTATGCAGGCAAAGTGTGCAAACACGATAGCGATGACGTTATCACCACTTTTGAGCTTAAAACGCAGCTGATTCTGGATGAAGTACGCGCTGGCGGCCGTATTCCCCTGATCATTGGCCGCGGTTTAACTGGCAAGGCGCGCGAGTCGCTGGGTCTACCCGCTTCTGACGTTTTCCGCCTTTCCGAGCAGCCTAAAGATACCGGCAAAGGCTTCACCTTAGCGCAAAAAATGGTCGGTAAAGCGTGTGGTCTTGAAGGTGTTCGCCCCGGAATGTACTGCGAGCCCAAAATGACCACCGTTGGCTCACAGGACACCACTGGCCCGATGACCCGTGATGAGCTGAAAGACCTTGCCTGCCTGGGCTTCCAGGCCGACCTGGTAATGCAGTCGTTCTGCCACACCGCGGCTTATCCAAAGCCCGTCGATGTGGATACTCACCACACACTGCCCGACTTCATTATGAACCGTGGCGGCGTGTCGCTACGCCCTGGTGACGGCATCATCCACAGCTGGCTCAATCGCATGCTGCTGCCGGATACCGTGGGCACCGGCGGTGACTCACACACCCGTTTCCCGCTCGGCATCTCGTTCCCGGCAGGCTCAGGGTTAGTAGCGTTTGCTGCTGCCACAGGCGTTATGCCGCTGGATATGCCAGAGTCGGTACTGGTGCGCTTTAAAGGCAAACGCCAGCCAGGCGTTACGCTGCGAGACCTGGTTCACGCCATTCCACTTTACGCCATCAAGCAAGGCTTGCTGACAGTGGATAAATCCAACAAGAAAAACGCCTTCTCCGGGCGCGTGTTGGAAATTGAAGGTCTGGAAGACCTAACCGTTGAGCAAGCCTTCGAGCTCTCTGACGCCTCTGCCGAGCGCTCCGCTGCGGGCTGTACCATTACGCTGTCTGAAGAGAGCGTCACCGAGTACTTGAAGTCCAACATCACCCTATTGAAGTGGATGATGGGCAACGGTTATGGTGATGAACGCACCATCAGCCGTCGCATTGAAGGCATGGAGGCGTGGCTGGCCAACCCCAGCCTGATGCGCGCCGATCAGGACGCCGAGTACACCGAAGTTATCGAAATTGATCTGGCTGAAATTAAAGAGCCGGTGCTCTGTGCGCCGAATGACCCAGACGATGCACGCCTGCTGTCTGACGTCGCTGGCCAGAAAATCGACGAAGTCTTTATCGGTTCTTGCATGACCAACATCGGCCACTTCCGGGCTGCAGGCAAACTGCTTGAGAAGCAGCCTGCCGGTAGCTTAAAAACCCGGCTGTGGCTGGCACCACCGACGAAAATGGATCAGCATCAGCTGACCGAAGAGGGCTACTACGGCATTTACGGCCGTGCCGGTGCCCGCATGGAAATGCCGGGTTGTTCACTGTGTATGGGTAACCAGGCCCGCGTTGCGGCTAAGAGCACCGTGGTGTCTACGTCTACACGTAACTTCCCGAACCGTTTAGGTGATGGTGCCAACGTGTACCTCGCCTCTGCGGAACTGGCCGCCGTCGCCGCAGTAGAAGGACGCCTACCCAGCGTTGAAGAGTATCAACGCTATATGGGTGAGTTTGACGCTATGGCGGGCGAGATATATCGTTACATGAACTTTCACGAGATTGAGGAGTATCAAAAGATAGCCTCAAACGTGATTCCGGTCGCTCAGGAAGCCTAACCCAGGTTAAGCACTTGAGAGAGACCGCCCCATCGCCGATGCTCGCACCATCGCAGATGATGTAGCCAGTTGCATCTTCTGAGTCGATGACCGAACGCTCCGCCACTGTTCTACAGGGCGGGGCGTTTTTTTGCACGGCCCAGTTAACTGCCTATGCTTATACCCACCTTTCATAAACGGAGCATATGATGACAAACGCAATTGAAATAGTGACGCCCGATCTCTGCGATGCGCACCCAGAGGTGGAAGTGCTGGATCCTCTTTTTGCCAATTTTGGCGGTCTTGAAGCCTTTTACGGCCCTATTCGTACGATTAAGTGCTTCGAAGATAACTCCATGGTGAAGCAAGCTGTCACCGAGCCAGGTAACGGCGCGGTGCTGGTAGTGGATGCAGGTGGTTCACACCGCTGCGCCATGCTGGGTGATATGCTCGCCGAGCAGGCCGTTGCCAACGGCTGGGCGGGCGTTGTCATGTACGGCTGTGTGCGAGATGTGGATATACTCGCCGCTCTGCCGATTGGCGTTCAGGCGTTGGGCAGCCATCCGCGTAAAAGCGAAAAACGTGGTGAAGGACAGCGCGATATTTCTGTCACTTTTGCCGGCGTTACTATGCAGCCAGGACAGTGGCTATATGCCGATAACAACGGCATTATTATTGCTCAACAGGAGCTACCGCTTTCTTAATAACCGGCTCTGTATTGATAAAGCTGGCCTTAAAAGAGCCCCTTGCCAGGTGTGGCGGTTACTGCCACCCTGGTGGTTCATTCTTACCGCTTAATGACGATGCAGCCTTTGACCTATCTTGGCTCTGCCTTATTGCGCACGTTGCGCGATCATCTTCGCCCACTGATCGCCTATCACCTGTTTTTTACCCTGCTTGCTTCAGCCTTGCTGCTGCCCGCGATCACCTGGGTGACGCGCTGGCTACTGGCCCAACTCAACCGTACCGTCGTCACCAACGATGAATTAATTGCACTGCTCTTTAGCCCGCTGGGTTTGGTAGGCATGCTCGTGGGGCTTGGCTTCGCTTTTCTGATTATTTACTGGCAGCAGGCAGGCATGCTCCAGGTAGCCGTCAGACCACGCGACAACCACTATCGATTGGCCCTTGAAGCACTCTGGCTGAGCACCCGCAGGCTACCCGCATTAGCCGGTCTTGTCATTCTCCAGGTAGGCACACACTTGTTACTGCTTGCCCCCTTTATGGCCGGCCTGGCATGTCTGTACGACGTCTGGCTGAGTGGTATAGACCCTTATTACCTACAGCGTGTGCGCCCACCCGCCCTGTGGTATTTCATTGCTTGCGCGCTACCGCTGATCATCGCCTGGGTATGGGCAGCGTCGTGGCTCTACCTGCGCTGGCTGTTGGCGCTGCCCTTTGTTGCTCTGGAAAAGTGTACCCCCTGGCAGGCACTCAAACGCAGCGTCAGCTTGACCCGTGGCTGGCGGCGCTCCATAGGCGCTGCAGTACTTCTGCTATTGGTGCTGATCGTCAGCCTACCGCTGCTCGCTACTCTGTTGTTTGATCGGCTGTTTACGCCGCTACTCTGGTGGCTACCTGAGCATAATGCCGTGCTTATACCGGCGATGCTGGGATACTTAATTGGCTACGTGTTGGTCACCCTAGCCATTACATTTATCGGTATCGCCGCCAATGCGCTGCTTTCCGCTTGTCTATATATGCAATTGGCACACCGAGAAGCTCGTCCAGCACCTCCGCCAGAGGGCATTAACGCAGGCAAACTGGCCTGGGCAGTCGAACTAAGTGTGCTCATTTTTGCTGGCCTTCAAGCATGGTGGATACTCAACAGCTTTGAGATACGTGACAATGTGGCAGTGATTGCTCACCGTGGCAGCTCAATGGTTGCGCCAGAAAACACTCTTTCCGCGTTAGAACAGTCGCTGCTTGATGGTGCTGACTATATCGAAATTGACGTGCGATTGAGCAGTGACCGGCAGGTGATGCTCTACCACGACCGCAGCTTAGCGCGGCTAACAGGCGATAACCGGGAGTTTGGTGAGCTCACCAGAGAAGAGTTAAAGCAGTACGATGTTGGCAGTTGGTTTGGCGATGCCTTTCGAAATGAGCCCATTCCCGGCCTGGACGAAGCACTCGATAGCGTGCGCGGAAAAGCAGGGTTAATGATCGATATCAAACCTCTACCCGGACAAGAACAGGCGTTAGCCGATGCCGTTATCGAGGCACTCAATATTGAAAGCGATCTACGCTATCGATGCTGGGCAACCCAACAAAGCGCGTTTGACGGCTATACAGCATGCGGCTTTCCCAATGCGCTAATGGATATGCGCATGGCTACCATGTCGCCCTCATTACTTAAGCATATCAAAGCCCAAGCACCTGAACTGCGCGTTACCTTATTGGCCCAGCTTATACTGCCCGGCACACTCAATCGGCGCGATTTTGATGCGCTCGGACTGCGACATAACCGCATCACCGAAGGTGAAATTCAATTAGCGCGACTATATGGCTACGAAATACACGCCTGGACCGTGAATGATCGAGCCCGAATGTCGACGCTGATTGATCTGGGTGTCGATGCGATTATCACCGACTACCCAGATCGTTTAACCGAACTTATTCAAGACCGGCATGATTTAAGCGACGGGGCGATAATGTTGGTAAAGCTACGCAACTGGCTTCGCCAATAGGCGCTGACTTAATCCCCCATGACGACACCTTCACGACGTGGGTCAGCGCCACCAAAGAGAGAGCCATCGTTTAGGCGCCTAATGGCCTGGAGCCCGCTGGTTAGCTCACGTTCACTTACCGTGTGGCCACGCTCGCGCAGTGATTCGATGGTCGCTTCAGGAAAACGGCCCTCTTCCACATAGACATCCCCGCCCAGAGTAAGAGCATGTGGCAGGTTAAGGGCTTCTTGAGCACTCAGCCCCCAGTCGCGCAGCGCCACTAGCGTACGAGCGGTGTAGTGAATTATGGCGGCACCGCCAGGAGATCCCAGACTTGCAACCAATTCACCCGTGTCCTGATCAAATACCAGGGTCGGGCTCATACTGGAGCGTGGGCGCTTACCGGGCTCAACCCGGTTAGCGACGGGCTCTCCATCTATTTCAGGAACAAAGGAGAAGTCGGTCAGCTCATTATTGAGCAGGAAACCACCTGCTAGCCCCGTGCCACCATCAGACATAATCCGCGACCCAAACGCCTGCTCGATGGTAGTCGTCATGGCGACCGCGCTGCCCTCTTCATCGACAATGCTGATATGGCTAGTACCATACTCGGGCTGATCGGGCTGGCTAGCCCAGCTAACGGCTAGCTCTCCTGGGTTACCCGGCTCAGCGCTATCGCCCATGCTCATCTCTTCGATAAGCGCACTGCGCTGTTCGAGATAGTCGGGATTCAGCATCAGTGACCAGTCACCCCCTGGCGCTTCGACAAAGTCAGGATCGGCAATGTAACGACCACGATCCGCAAATGCCAAGCGTGAGGCTTCTAAAAACTGGTGCAGCCACCCGCTGCTTGAAGCGCCATTATCTAACGGGGCTTCAAGCAGCGGCTGCTGATCAAGCATGCCTAAAATCTGCATTACGGTAAGGTGGCCCGATGAGGGGGGCGGGAAACCGCACACCTCCCACTGCTGCCAGGGCGTACAAAGCGGTTCGCGATTAAGCGCTTCATAGCCGCTCATATCCTCAAGCGTCAAACCGCCTGGACGCTCAGGGTGGCTCTGAACGCGCTCGACGATATCTTGTGCCACTGCGCCCTCGTGGAAGGCGGCGCTGCCTTGTTCAGCGACGCGGCGAAGGACGGCTGCCAAGGCCGGGTTTTTGAGCGTTTCGCCTACGGCAATCGGCTCACCATCGGCATCATAATAAAACTGGCTCGCGACTGGATCCTGGCGCAGGAACTCATCGTTGGCCAAGCTGGTATGCAACCGATTGCTAACGGAAAATCCCTCTTCCGCTAAGGTAATCGCCGGTTTAAACAGTTCCGCCCACTCCAGTTCACCATGCTCAGCGTGCGCCTTCTCAAGCATACGCAGCGTGCCCGGCACGCCTACCGAAAGACCGCTAACCACCGCGTCGTTGAACGCCATCGGCTCGCCTTCCTGCAAAAACAGCTCGCCGTTAACGCCCTGGGGGGCCGTTTCACGTCCATCATATGCACGCACTTCGTCCCCGTCATAGAGCATCAAAAAAGCGCCGCCGCCAATACCGCTGGATTGCGGCTCCACCAAATTCAGCACCATCTGCACCGCAATGGCCGCATCAATGGCATTACCACCAGCTTTAAGGACTTGGTAACCGGCATCGGTGGCGAGCGGGTTAGCTGCAGCTACCGCAAACGACTCAGCTTCCCAGCCCGGCTTCTCTTCGTAGCCAGACTCACTTTCAGGAGAAATAGAGGGTGTCTCATAGCTAAACCCCCAGCTGTAAAACGGCGCTACCAGCAGGATAGGTAGTGCACACTTAACCGATTTTGGTGACATCTCAGCGCTCTCCGCGACAAATTAAAAAACCACTCCAAAAGAGTAGCCTATAAAAACAACGACGCCCGGCACAATGGCCGGGCGTAAATTAGTTGAAATAAATATAGCTACTCAATTTTTTGCCCTGCGAGCATAAACCAGGTTTCCAGTACCGCATCAGGGTTGAGTGATACAGAATCGATACCCTGCTCCATCAACCATTTAGCCAAATCTGGGTGATCTGATGGCCCCTGCCCGCAGATGCCCACATATTTTCCCTTTGCTTTACAGGCTTGAATGGCCATCGCAAGCAACTTTTTAACCGCCCCGTTACGCTCGTCAAACAGATGCGCGACGATGCCCGAATCACGATCCAAACCTAACGTTAGCTGGGTTAGGTCGTTTGAGCCGATTGAGAAACCGTCAAAATACTCCAGGAACTCATCAGCCAGCAGCGCATTAGCGGGTAGCTCGCACATCATAATCACTTTCAAGCCTGTGGGGCCGCCACGCTCAAGGCCATTGGCGGCCAGCAGCTCTACCACCTCACGGGCTTCATCAGTAGTACGCACAAAGGGCACCATAATTTCGATATTCTCGAAGCCCATCTCTTCACGTACCCGCTTAAGCGCCCGGCATTCGAGTTCAAAGCAAGGCCTAAATGCCTCTGATATGTAACGCGACGCCCCACGGAAACCAAGCATAGGGTTCTCTTCGCCCGGCTCATAGAGCTTGCCGCCAATCAGATTTTCGTATTCGTTGGATTTGAAATCAGACAGCCGCACGATGACGCGCTGAGGATGGAAAGCAGCCGCCAGCGTGGAGATACCCTCAACCAGCTTATCAACATAGAAACTGACGGGGTCGGTATAGCCCGCGGTACGTAAATCGATCACCTGCTGCAAGTCAACCGGCAGCGTGTCGTACTCCATTAGCGCTTTAGGATGGACACCGATCATGCGGTTAATGATAAATTCCAAGCGCGCCAACCCCACACCTGCGTTAGGCAGACTGGCAAAACCGAAGGCGCGGTCAGGGTTCCCGACATTCATCATGATTTTGAAGGGAATTTCCGGCATAGTATCGACGCTGGAGACTTTGCAATCAAACTCCAATAGCCCTTCATAGACATTGCCGGTGTCCCCTTCTGCACACGAGACCGTGACATCGATACCCTCTTTTAATTGGGTAGTCGCATCACCACACCCAACCACAGCAGGGATACCCAATTCACGGGCGATAATCGCCGCGTGACAGGTTCGTCCACCGCGATTGGTGACGATCGCGGAGGCACGCTTCATGATCGGCTCCCAATCCGGGTCGGTCATATCGGTGACCAGGATATCGCCATCATGGATCTTGTCCATGTCATCAGGGCTAAGCACCACTTTGACGGTGCCACGGCCAATGCGTTGACCTATTGCTCGACCGGTTATGAGCGTGCGGCCCTTTTCACGCAGCTGGAAGCGCTCAAGCTTGCCGCCCTCCTGCTGGGAGACCACCGTTTCAGGGCGTGCTTGAACGATATAGAGCTGGCCGTCATCGCCATCCAAAGCCCACTCAATATCCATGGGCCGCTGGTAGTGTTGCTCAATGGTCATCGCCTGACGGGCCAGATCCATTACCTGCTGGTCATTGATACAGAAGCGGACGCGGTCGCTATGGGGCACATCGACGGTTTCAACCGATTTACCGGCGCTGGCGTCCTGGCCATAGACCATCTTAATCAGCTTGGAACCCAGATTACGACGCAACACCGCAGGACGGTCAGCCGCCAGGGTCGGCTTGTGGACGTAGAACTCGTCAGGGTTGACGGCGCCTTGTACTACGGTTTCGCCCAGCCCCCAGGAGCCAGTGACAAACACGGCATCTTTAAAGCCGGACTCGGTGTCCAGGGTAAACATAACCCCTGCCGCCCCGGTCTCCGAGCGAACCATTTTCTGCACGCCTGCCGACAAGGCGACATTTTCGTGGGCGTAACCGCGGTGCACACGGTAGGAGATCGCACGATCGTTAAACAGTGAAGCAAACACTTCGTGCACAGCACGCTTGATATTATCGAAGCCTTCGATGTTCAGGAAGGTCTCTTGCTGGCCCGCGAAAGAGGCGTCCGGTAAATCCTCGGCTGTGGCTGAGCTTCGCACGGCCACTTTTAGCTGTGGATGCTGTTGCTGCAATTTGCCGTAAGCGTCACGCAGGGCTGCTTCAAAGCTTGGAGGTAGCGGCGTATCGATGATCCATTGGCGGATGCTGCTGCCCGCCTCGGCCAGCGCTTTAACGTCATCAACGTCAAGGCGGGCCAGGGTTGCATTAATGCGTTCGTTTAAGCCTTCGTGGGAGAGAAATTCACGATAAGCGTGTGCGGTGGTGGCAAAACCGCCAGGAACCGTTACGCCAGCACCAGACAGGTTAGAAATCATTTCACCCAGCGAGGCGTTTTTACCACCGACACGTTCGACGTCCGCCATGCCCAGCTGATCGAACCAAAGAATGTACTCTTCCACGTAACCCCCTCGCGCATAGATATCGGCATGACCACTGGTATGGGCACTAATGCCGTGGATCATGGATAATTGATTGGGACACCCTAGCACCGCGCCAATATATTCGCCATTGGTCTAATAGCGAAGGGAGTGGAGGATTTTTACAACAGCAGGGCTTTTTGGGCTGTTTATGTAGTCAGGCGTATCCACCACAGAGATACCGCCAGTGATGGCACGTTGTGCTGGCATACGGCTCGGCTCACAATAGCCGGATCACTCACCAGTGGATTTAGTTATGAAACGTACGGCTTTTTTTATTTCAGATGGCACCGGCATCACGGCAGAAAGTTTAGGACGTAGCTTACTGGCCCAGTTCAGCGACGTTGAGATCGATATGCAGACCAAGCCGTATATCGATACGCTGGAAAAAGCGCAGGCGTTAGCATCAATTATTGAGTCGACAGCCAACCGCGACGGTCACCGCCCGATCATTATCGACACCATTGTGGATCAGCAAATACGCGACGTTATTCGTAAGGCGTCCGGCTTTAAAGTTGATATTTTTTCAACCTTTCTGGAGCCCTTAGAGCAAGAGCTAGAGACCCACTCCTCCTACAGCGTTGGGCGCACTCACTCGATTGGCAGCGATGATGTCTACATGGATCGTATCCACTCGGTGCATTTCGCACTGGATAATGATGACGGTGCGCGCACCCACCAATACGATAAAGCGGATATCATTCTGGTCGGCGTCTCGCGCTGCGGCAAAACTCCCACCTCGCTCTATCTGGCGCTCCAATTTGGGATTCGGGCGGCCAACTATCCGCTGACGGAAGACGATTTAGACGAAGACGGCATGCTCAAACTACCTAAGGCACTCGCGCCCTATCGCAACAAACTGTTTGGCTTGACCATTGATGCACGCCGTTTATCGGCAATTCGCAACGAACGACGCCCCAATAGTCGCTATAGTTCGATGGATCAGTGCCTACAGGAAGTGCAGCAGGCTGAATCGCTCTACCGCACCATGCACATTCCCTATATAGATGCGACACGCTTCTCGGTGGAGGAAATTTCAACGCGGATGATTGCTGAGACGGGCTTAGCGAGGCGTTTCTCGCCCCGCTAAGTCAAAACTACACAAGTGAAAAACTGCGCAAGCCCCCAGTGAATTACATCCCTTTGGGGGCAAAAATTCCCGGCGCGTTGCGCCAGTAGCCTTTGTAATCCATACCAAAGCCAAACACGTAGCGGTCAGCGACTTCAAGGCTGCAATAATCAGCTTTCAAACCGGGCACGGCTTTGCGATTGTGCTGTTTATCCACCAATACAGCGGTGGTGACGCTGGCGGCCTGGGCCTCTTCGCAGTATGCCAAAATAGCCGCCAGCGTCGCTCCCTCATCCAGGATATCGTCAACAATGACGACGTGACGACCCGCCATGGGCACTTCGGGTGAAACGCGCCAAAACAGCTCACCACCGCGCAGCTCGTTACGATAGCGAGTGGCATGCAGATAATCCACTTCCAACGGAAAGCCCAAGCGGGTAAGCAGGTGCCCGGTGGTAATCAATCCACCATTCATTACACAGTAAAAAACCGGCAGCTTATCGCCTAAATCCCGTGTAATTTCTTCCGCCATACGATCCAGTGCCCGCTCTACCTCTTGCTGAGAAATGAGGCAGTCGGCGTTATCCATCAACTCGCGCATTGAGTCCAGCGACTCTAATGCTTCTTTGTCCAACTTTGACATCTACCAACTCCACGCGGGTTAAAACTTCATTTATTAAAGCTAGGGATTTATTCTGCGCTGGGCTTACTCTGCTTTCGCGCTGGGCTTAGGATTATCCGCTAGCGCTTCCAACTGAGCGTGAGTCCGACGCCAACGGCCCAGTGCGCTAAGCGCGTCCAAGTCTGGCCGAGCACGGCTATAGCGCAGTTTGGCGGGGCGCTTGGTGTTGACTCCCTGGCAGGCAGCCATAACATCAAGCGCAGCGGCTCGGTCGTTACATACCAACAGCATATCGCAACCGGCGGCCAGCGCTGCCTGGGCACGCGCCTTAGGGTCACCCGCTTCGTGCGCGCCTGCCATGCTCAGGTCATCAGAAAAAACGCAGCCTTTGAAGCCTAGCGACTCCCGAAGCATGCCCAACCAGATGGGTGAAAATCCCGCGGGGCGCGTGTCGAAGGCGCTATAAATAACGTGCGCAGGCATGACGCCATCCAGCTGTGAGGCCAACTGGGTGAAGGGAACAAGATCATGCTGTTTAATCACGTCTAACGGGCGGTCATCTACCGGCAAGGCAACATGGGAGTCCGCCGCAACGCCGCCATGGCCAGGGAAATGCTTACCCACAGCGGCCATACCGGCATCGTGAAGCCCTTGAATAAACGCGCTGCCCAACTGGGCAACGTGGTGGGGATCGCTACTAAAACTACGATCACCAATAACGCTGGATAGTCCGCTTTCAACATCTAATACAGGGGCGAAGCTCAGATCCAATCCGCAGGCGGCCATCTCCATCCCCAACAGCCAGCCCGCATCTTTGGCCAATGCCCGCCCCTCCTCCGGGGCAGCGCGATAGCACTCGCCAATACGCGCCATGGCGGGCAGACGTGTTAACCCCTCTTTAATGCGCTGAACGCGTCCGCCCTCTTGATCCACGGCGATCAGTAAATCAGCACGCACGCGGCGAATATCACTGCAGAGCTGGCGAACCTGATAGCCATTCTCGACATTGCGGGCAAACAGAATAATTCCCCCGACCGTCGGTTCTAGCAGCAAGCGTTTCTCTGCAGCCGTCAATTTTGGGCCTTCAAGGTCAAGCATGACCGGGCCTAACGGTTGAGTCATCGTGATTGATCCATTAAAAGGGGCGATGATTCTAGACGATCGTCTAGCGGTGTCAAAATCTGGCTAATCGAAAGACTGACGACCACCGTGCAGCCAAACAGCGGTACCTGGTAAGGCTAATGAATAAATGTAGAGCAAATCACTATTGCGTAAACGAATACAGCCATGAGAGGCAGCCACTCCCATGGGCTCGTCGGGGGGCGTACCGTGAAGGTAAATATAGCGCCGCTGCGAGTCCACCTGTCCACCACGATTCACGCCCTTTTCCAAACCACACAGCCAAAGAATACGGGTCAGAATCCAGTCACGCTCGGGGTGTGCCTCGGCCAGCGCAGTTGAAAAGGTTTCACCTGTCCAGCGGCGGCCTCGGAACACCGCATTTTCGGGCATATCTTCACCGATGGCAGCGCGCACATAGTGCCAGCCATGGGGCGTTTTGCCACTGCCGTTGTGCTCCCCGTTCCCGGCGGCACCGGATGAGATGGCACACTCATGGAGCACTTTAGGCCCTCGCCAACAGCGCAGCTGCTGTTGACTCGTATCAATCTCCAGCCAGATATTCTCAGTCGGGGGTAGCTCAGCTAGCGTAGGCGTTCGCATGTTTTCCTTCTTCAGGTTTAGCTGCTTCAAGGGCCGTGGGTAACGGTGCATTCATGGCAGCCACCACTACCGGGAGCAACCGCCTGACCAAATCACGCACAGAGACCTGTTCGTGATAATCCTTCTCTGCGATATCGCGTAGCGCATCGAGGCCAGACAGGGTAAAGATTACCGTGCCGAGCATAAAGTGTAGTCGCCAGAAACGCTCCGCGTCAGGCAGGTCTGGCGTTGCTTTTCTTACCAGCTCGGTGAAGCGGGTGAACACATCGCCATACTCTTGCTGTATATATCGTCTGAGATGCCCCTGGGCCTGGCTGTAGGCTAGGCCGAGCAGGCGCATGAACACTTTTAAGCTATTGCGCTCGGCAGGTACCGCAAGAACGGTTGTGGCCATCGTCTCAAGCAGTGTTTCAAGTGGAATCACACGCCCGGCGTGTTGGCCTTCAAGCTCATCCAGAGCGGTATGAAAACGCTGATTAAACGGATCCAGATAGCGGGCAAAAACAGCCTGGATCAGGGCTTTTTTGGAACCAAAATGGTAATTAACCGCGGCTAGGTTGACACGCGCTTTGCTGGTGATGTTGCGCAGTGAAGTCTCGGCAAAACCCCGCTCTGCAAACAGCACCTCGGCGGTATCGAGTATACGGGTCACCGTATCAGATTGAGCCATGTCGCTCTCCAGGGAAACAGGTGTTTAAAACATAGCAAAATACTATGCCATAACCTTGGTGGGCTCAACGCTTGATTTATTGATAAAATGTGGCGCGTTAAATAAGCAGAAGCTTAGTTTCAAACGATTAGAAAAATTGTATGGACTTCGGCATTAGGTAGTGACAAGGCATATACTGGACAGAGGAACATACTGTATACTTAACCACTTATTGATTAAGTCGCCATTTAACTTGTTACTGTCTATTCATATTTATGGAGTCTGGTATGTCGCGTCCGCTAACCGCTCGCCAACAGCATGTGTTTGATTTTATCGTTAAAACGATGGGCGAATTTGGCTACCCTCCTACCCGTGCTGAAATTGCCAAAGCACTGGGCTTCCGCTCTCCCAATGCGGCTGAAGAGCATCTGCGTGCGCTGGAACGCAAAGGCGTTATTCGCATTATCCGTAACACCTCTCGTGGCATTCGTCTGCCCAACCAGGAACCTCAAGAGATCCTCGATAGCGCCGCCACTGCGTTACCTGCTACCAGCGTTGAACCGCTGCCCACTGGTCTGCCAGTCATCGGTGAGGTTGCCGCTGGCAGTCCCATTTTGGCAGCTGAACATATTGATCGTTACTGCCCGCTGCCGGCTGAGTACTTCACACCCAAAGCCGACTACCTGCTGCGCGTGCGCGGCCTTTCCATGAAGGATATTGGCATCTTGGAGGGTGATTTATTGGCGGTTCATCGCACTGACCGCGTGCGCGATGGCCAGATCGTGGTGGCTCGCCTGGAAGATGAAGTAACGGTCAAACGCTTCAAACGCCAAGGGCACCAAGTAACGCTGTTTGCAGAAAACCCTGACTTTGCGCCTATTGAAATCGACCTGCGCTCCCAATCCCTCGATATCGAAGGCGTTGGAGTCGGCGTGATTCGTGGCGGCAACGGTCAGGCACTCGGTTAGTCACTCGGCTACTGCAAGTCGATATAGCGGTGGTCATTGAAGGTAGCCACCCAGTTTGGGTGATAGACCAACAGAATGCTTAACAGCATGCCGCTAATAAATGCCTCTGAAGGCATTAGCAGCGGCAAAAAGCGCGCGTACTCCTGAGCGAGATAGATCGCCTCAGGGTCAGTCCCTGCGACGATAATCAGCAGCACCGCTGCCAGCCCTCCCCCTAGCGTCGCCAGCGCCGCACCAAAAAAACCGCAGGCAAACAGAAACACCATCAAGTTATCCGGCAGGCGGCGATCTACTAACCGCCATACCGTGCCAATCACAGCCGCCGGAACGATTCCCGTCACCAGCACATTCGCCCCCAGCAACAGCCACTCATTGCGGCCAATCACCACCATAGCGACATTGATCAGCACGTTGCTGATCAGCGCTAGCGGCGCTTTAAAAACGAGTGTCATCAAAACTGTGAAGACCAGGTGCAGCGTTAGCCAATCAACCGCCTGGGCACGAAGCTGCCACATCAGCATCACCGCCAGCGTAGCCCCTAACCAGCGATGTTGAAGCGCTGTATCCTCGATTAATACCTGCCAAGGCCGCCGCCATAGTGCACACGCCATCACGCCTAGCGAAAGTAGCCAGGTGAGCAGCAGCGCCCAAGGCGCTAATACACTTTGCGCAAATGACATGGCGGCCTCTCAAGTTGATGAGCGTTAGCTAAACACCACGGTCTTGTTGCCGTGCACCAGCACGCGATCTTCCAAGTGCCAGCGCAAACCGCGAGCGAGCACGGCTTTTTCGACATCACGTCCAAAGCGTACTAGATCCGTAGGTGTGTGGCAGTGGCTAACGCGATGGATATCCTGTTCGATGATAGGGCCTGCGTCGAGTTCCTCGGTCACATAGTGGCAGGTAGCGCCTATCAGCTTAACGCCACGCTGGTAGGCCTGGTGGTAGGGCTTAGCCCCGGCAAAAGAGGGCAGAAAGCTGTGGTGAATATTGATCACTCGCCCCGCATAGCGCGCACACAGCTCGGGGGGCAGTATTTGCATATAGCGTGCCAGCACCACGCAGTCAGCGCGAGCGCTGTCGATTTCGGCTTGAACCTTGGCAAACGACGCTTGCTTATCGTCAGGGTCGACCGGTACATGGTGGTAAGGAATGCCGTACCACTCGCTCAGCGAACGCATATCGTCATGGTTGGAGATAACCCCAACAATATCGCAATCCAGCTCACCCGCCTGCCAGCGGTAAAGTAGATCTACCAGGCAGTGTGACTCCCGTGACACCATCAGTACCACCCGGCGACGCTGCTGGGTATCCACTAGTGACCACTGCATATTGAATTCGCTAGCCACCGGCTCAAACGCCGCGCGCAGTGCTTCCACCGACATACCCACCGAATCCGCCAGGATTTCATAGCGCATAAAAAAGCAGCCGGTTTCTAAATCTGAGTGCTGGCTGGCTTCAGTAATAGAGCCGCCCTGCTGGGCAATAAAGTTTGAAACCCGTGCAACAATACCTACCCGATCAGGACAGGAAACCACTAAACGATAATAATGAGACATGTGAGCTACTCTTGACCTATTTTCTAAGGTAATTATGACAAACCAGCGGCTTAGGCTTCATATTGTATCGGAAGGCCAAGGATGATTGTTAGCCGCCCCTGCCTTCCCGTATAGTTAAGTCACTACTTTTTAGGTTTTTCATAACAGATGCATTCATCACGCGTTCAAATTCGTCCCCGTCGTCGTCCACCGCTGCGCCTTTTGCCGCTGGGGGGATGCGGTGAGATTGGAATGAATCTAACGCTATACGGTTATGACGATTACTGGATAGCCGTGGACTGCGGGATGATGATTCGCCAGGATCTTCCCAACTCGCCGCTACAAGTGCCCAATCTCGACACACCGAAAGCACTAGGCATCGTGCCCAAAGCGCTGTTTATTACCCATGGTCATGAAGACCACATAGGCGCAGTCGCATGGCTCTGGCCGATGTGGAACTGCCCCATTTATGCCACCCCATTAGCGGCGGGGCTGCTGAGACTGAAGTTTGCCGAGCATCAGCTGAGCAGCGCATCCATCCATGTCATTGAACCTGGTGAGGCACTTGAAAGTGGGCCGTTTACGCTGCGCTACTTGCTTTTAACCCACTCAATCCCCGAAAGCTGTGCGCTAATAATGATGGCCGGTGGCTATCGTGTTTTGCATACCGGCGACTGGAAACTCGACCCAGAACCGATCATTGGCACGCCGATCAATGCAACCCACTTCAAGGCACTGGCGCCAGTTGACTTAGTCGTCGGCGACTCCACAAACGCCCCTATGCCCGGCCACTCGGGCAGCGAGGGGGATGTCGCCCGGGCGCTGGCAAAAACCCTCAGCCACTGCCAGGGCCGTGTGGTGGTCTCCTGCTTTGCCAGCAATCTTGCCCGTGTGTTAGCGATAGGGCGCGCAGCTCACCAATGCGGACGCCGTATAAGCTTGATGGGCCGCTCCATGGAGCGCATGGTCAGCGTGGCTCGAGGACTTGGCTATATGGATGACTTACCGCCGCTGGTGCCTAATCACGACCTAGGTTACCTCCCCCCGGATGAAGTGGTGATTATCGCCACCGGCAGTCAGGGAGAGCCACGCGCTGCGTTACAGCGTCTGGCGCAGGGCCGTCATCCCTACGTTGATCTTGAACCGGGCGATAACGTTATCTTTTCGGCTAAAGCCATACCCGGCAATGAGCGTCCCATCGAGCAGCTTAAAAAGCGCCTGGCGCAGTTAGGTGTCAGCATCTATGACGAGATCAATCATCCTGAGTTACACGCCACCGGGCATCCTGCAGAGGATGAGCTCATCAAGCTTTACCAGTGGGTAAGACCCAAGCATCTTATGCCAGTGCACGGCGAAGCTCGCCACCAGCAGGCTCATCAGGAAATTGCCAAACAGCTGGGCGTTAGCGCGCCGCTTGCACCGGTGAATGGTGATCTAATTTTCTTCGATAGCCATGGGCTGCGTTGCGAGGCGCGTTATCCGCAGCCGCCCTGCATTGTCAGTCAAAATAGCGTGGTACCCCACCCTGGCCTCGAGGTAAATGACGCCAACAAGGCCCGTCGCGGCAGCTTATACTTAGCGCTGCCGGTGACAGCCACTGAGACAGGATGGGCGCGCATTGGTCGTTTGATGCTGGATGCCGCAGGGGCGAGCCCGCTCGATGAGGATAGCTTTAGCGAATGGCTGGATGACCAACTTGAGCAGATTGCCGCAGAAACACTTGCCGACTTGCGCCAAGCATTGCAGCCCCGCTTGGTTCACTGGCTCGCGGAGCATATGCAGCACCTGCCCGAAGTCCACCTTCAGATTATGGCTGCCGAAATGCCCGAGCCCATTACTCTGGACAACGCTGCCAACCGTTAGATCTGCACAGACAATGTCACTCCCAGCGCGCCGCATCCTGTTGATCGGAGTGACGCTCTTTGACCCAATACTCGCCCTGGGCAGAGTGCTCCTTCTTCCAGAAAGGCGCTTGGGTTTTCAGATAATCCATAATGAAATCGCAGGCTTCAAAGGCCTCACGACGGTGTGCGCTGGCTACGAGTACACGCACAATAGGATCGCCAGGCCCCAGGTAACCGACGCGGTGAATAATTCGTACCGCCTGGAGCGACCAGCGCTGCCAGGCCTGCTCACCAATCTCCGTCAGCGTACGCTCGGTCATGCCCGGGTAGTGCTCTAGCGTTAACCCAGTGACGTCCGGCGTTTCATTAAAATCACGCACTAAGCCGGTAAAACTCACCACTGCGCCAATATCGCTGCGCCCCGCCAAGGCATCGTCATAGCCGTAGGCCATTGAGAACGAGTCAGCTTGAATGACTACTTTAATATCCAGCTTATTATCCACCCTCACCCCCCTGTTACTGGCGGGAAAAACGCCACTTCGTCATCATCGGTCACTAACGCATCGTCATTGGCCATGACATGATTAATCGCACACAGCGTACGCTGGTCGGTAAGCTGTTTAAAGCGACTATCCTGCTCGGCCAGCGCGGCTTTTAATCCGCTAATGTCGCGGCTAGCCAGTTGATCAAGACTCACGACGGCCTCACTCTCGCCTACCCGCTCGCGTAGTTCGGCTAAAAACTTAACCCGCACGCAGGGTGAAGGGCAGCGCTCGCCCAAGCTGACCTCCCCGGCTACGCCGTCGCCGGTAACAATGGGCGCCTGGGTGCTGCTCATACGTTGGTAGTCACCACGCACCCCACCCTGCTTACTGTCGAGCTGGATGGCCTCGATACGCATACCTTTATCAACCGCTTTGCACATATCGTATAGCGTCAAACAGGCTACCGAGACGGCGGTCAGGGCTTCCATTTCAACCCCGGTGCGCCCATTCAAACGACAAAGCGAGGTCACATGAACGCAGGATTCGGCCACATCAATATCGAACTCAACCGATACTTTGGAGAGCGCCAGCGAATGACAGAGAGGAATCAGTTCATGGGTACGCTTGGCAGCCTGGATACCGGCGATTCGCGCGGTAGCCAGCACATCGCCCTTGGGCAGTTCTCCATCGCTAAGCAATTTCAGCGTTTCAGGCTGCATGATGATGCGCCCCGAGGCGACTGCTTCGCGACGGGTTTCCTGCTTATCGCCGACATCCACCATATTGGCTTCGCCACGGGTATTGAGGTGGGTAAGATGCATAGTGTCACCGTTCCTTTTTTGAAGCCCAAGCACTTGAAAATATAGCGTCGTTTTTCGCGCTTACCCAACTGACAATCCAGCGCGCTATTGCTTCACTATCGTCTAGGTCTAACTGAGTAACCGAAGCCGCCAGTTCGACAGGCGGTGGCGCACTGAGTGCGACTGCCTCAACCCACTGGCCGGTTAAAATAGCCGCATCGCCAATCCCATCGCGATATAACACCAGCTTGGGAATTGGCCATGCCTTGAAGCCTTCGACAATCACCAGGTCAGGTTTGTGCGGCGCCATCATAGCAATTAACTGACCTAAATCAGGCTCCTCCTGACCGGGGGTTTCCTGCATCAGGGCAAACCGTTGGCGGGAAGCCACTAGTACCGGTGCGGCCCCTGCGCTGCGCAGCTTATAGCTATCCTTGCCAGGCTGGTCGACATCAAACGAGTGGTGAGCATGCTTGATCACCGCGACGCTCAAGCCATACTCACCTAATCGTGGCAGCAGCTTCTCTAACAGCGTCGTTTTCCCGGTGCCGCTCCAAGCAGCTATCCCAAGGATGGGAAAGGAGGCGGTGAGTTCGTTTTCCATGCTGCAGAGACTCCTGATAATCACTAATCGATGGCGCCCTAACGACTTACCCAGCGCTCCAAATGATGCTCTTACTCACCTTCTTGCTCGCGGGGCAAGAGCCAGTTCAGGGCAATACCCACCAAAGCGGCTAGACTGACGCCCTGCAGCGTAAACTGGCCCCCACCAAACTGCATACCACCAATCCCGAACACCAGTATCAGCGAAACCACGACTAAATTGCGCGGCGCCGTCAGCGACTGACCGGCACGCACCAGGGTGTTCATGCCGACGACCGCAATGGAGCCAAACAGCAGCGTCATTATACCGCCCATTACCGGCCCAGGAATGGTCTGCAGCAGCGCGCCAAGTTTGGCCACAAACGCCAGCACAATGGCAATAATCGCAGCAACGATCATGTACTTGGGATTAAATGCCCTCGTGAGCGTTACCGCCCCGGTGACTTCCGAGTAAGTTGTATTCGGCGGCCCGCCGAATAGTGCTGCAACGCTGGTCGCCAATCCGTCGCCTAACAGCGTACGGTGCAAACCAGGCTTTTCCAGATAGTTTTTGCGCGTCACCGAGCCAATGGCCACCATATCACCAATGTGCTCTACCGCTGGGGCAATAGCGACCGGAATCATGAATAGAATGGCAGCCCAGTGAAAACTGGGTGCAGTAAAGCTGGGTATCGATAGCCACTGCGCCTCGTGCACCGGCGTAAAGTCAACCAACCCCATCAACAACGCTAACAAATAGCCGGTAACAATACCGCCCATAATCGGTACAAGGCGAAGTAGCCCGCGACCAAATACAGCGAGCACCAGGGTTACCAGCAAGCTGGTCATTGATAAGAAAATCGCCGCGCCATAGCCGATATTGTCGCTGGTTTCACCGGTCGCCATGCTGACTGCCACCGGCGCCAACGCCAGACCAATCACCATAATCACCGGCCCCACCACCACAGCGGGCAGCAAGCGGTGCAGCCAGGCAGTGCCTTTTAAACGCACAGCCTGAGAGATCGCCACATAGACCAGCCCCGCCGCCATTAGCCCGCCCATGGTCGCCGAAACCCCAAAGCTCGCCACAGAGCCTTGAATAGGCGCTATAAAGGCAAACGATGAGGCCAAAAACACCGGCACGCTCTGCTTGGTCACCCCATGAAATACCAAGGTTCCCACTCCAGCCGTGAACAGCGCAACGCTTGGGTCGAGTCCTGTCAAAAGCGGCACTAATACCAAGGCGCCAAACGCCACAAACAGCATTTGTGCGCCGGTTAATATGACTTTTGGCCACGACTCAGCCTGACTGGCAGCTTCACGCATAAGTGAATTCCTAGTGATTATTGGATTTTAGGTGTGCAAAAAAATGCCCCTGACGCGAGGCGTAAGGGGCAATGTCAGTATCGATGCTTAGCGCGTTCCGAAAATCTTGTCGCCTGCGTCGCCCAAACCGGGGACGATGTAGCCATTCTCATCGAGGCGGTCATCGACAGAGGCGGTGTAGATCTCGATATCGGGGTAAGCGTCCTGCACCCGTTTGATACCCTCAGGGGCCGCAACGAGCACGATCACCTTCATATGCTCACAGCCCCGCTCACGCAGCATGTCCAGCGTGGCTACCATCGAGCCGCCAGTAGCCAGCATGGGGTCGATAACGATGGCCATGCGCTCTTCGATATCATTAGCAAACTTGGCGAAATAAGGCACCGGTTGAAGCGTCTCTTCATCGCGATAAAGACCTACAACGCTTACCCGAGCACTCGGGATTAGATCCGTAACGCCCTCCAGCATGCCAAGCCCTGCGCGCAGAATCGGCACAACGGTAACTTTCTTACCTTTTAACCGACGCGTAGCAATCGGCTCACCGTTCCATCCCTGGATTTCATGATCTTCCAGCTCCAGACCCTTGGTTGCTTCATAGGTCAACAGCTTGGCAACTTCACCTGCCAGTTCACGAAAGCTCTTAGTGCTCAGGTCAACTTCGCGCATCAGACCCAGCTTATGTTGTACAAGCGGATGGTTAATGGCGTAAACACTCATAGGACTTCCTCACTGCAGGGGATTCAGAATGGCAACCAAGGTTGCATCAGCTAGGCACAAAATTGCGCGTATTCTACCCGCAACCACCTACAAGGTTAAGGGGTTTCCGGCAATTGCCACTCGATGGGGGCTCGCCCTTGCGCTTGCAGAAATTGATTGGCTTGGGAAAAATGCCGAGTACCAAAAAAACCCCGGTGCGCAGAGAGTGGTGAAGGGTGTGGCGCTTCCAGTATTAGGTGGCGCCCTTGGTCGATCAATGCTTTCTTCTGGCGCGCATGGCTGCCCCATAACAGAAACACACAAGGCGGCGCGTGCTGGCTGACGGTTTGAATCGCGCGATCAGTGAACGTCTCCCACCCTTTACCGCGGTGCGAGGCCGCATTGCCCTGCTCCACGGTCAGCGAGGTGTTTAACAGCAGTACGCCCTGCCTCGCCCAGGCCTCCAGATGGCCGTGGCGCACGGGGGTAAACCCCACATCGCTGGCCAGCTCTTTATACATATTGGCCAACGAGGGAGGCACGGGCACCCCAGGCTGCACGGAAAAGCATAAACCGTGAGCCTGATTGGGCCCGTGGTAGGGATCCTGGCCTAAAATAACCACCTTCACTTCGTTCAACGGGGTCAGCTCAAAGGCTCGAAACCAATGCGCGGAGTGGGGATAAATGATTTTTTTGGCCGCTTTCTGCTCAGCCAAGAACGCTTTTAGCGCCAGCATATAGTCAGCCTGAAACTCATTACCCAGCCACTGATTCCAGTCGTCAGGAAGTGGATTAGCCATCACTACCTCTTCATCTGATCTACAAGCGGTTCAACATAGGCAACGCCCATATCCCAGGGGAACTGGATCCAGCACTGCTGGGCAACTTCGGTCAAGTACTGATCCACCAGGGGGCGACCATCCGGCTTGGCGTAGATAGTCACAAAGTGCGCTTTCGGCAGCATTTTACGAACTGCCCGCGCCGTTTTGCCAGTATCCACCAAGTCATCGACCAACAACCAACCTTCGCCGTCATGATCGACGCCCTTCATTATATCCAGGCCGCCTTGATCCATGTGATCGTAGCTTTTAATGCATACGGTATCGATCAAACGGATATTTAGTTCCCGAGCAATCAGCGCAGCAGGAATTAAACCGCCGCGGGTAATCGCTACGATGCCTTTAAAGTCACGCTCGATCATCTGATGACAAAGCGTACGCACATCACGGTGCAGTTGATCCCAGGAGACAGTGAAGTGTTGGTGATAGCGATCGCTGCTCATGGGACATTACTCGTCTTCGTTGAAGGAACAAACTGCGAATACGCTATAACCAGCATCGCGTATTCTCTGCGACCCACCCAGCTCGGGGAGAACAATAATGGTAGCGGTCTCCACAACATGACCACCGCTGCGCTGGATGAGGTTGGCCGCGGCCAGCATGGTGCCACCGGTGGCGATCAAATCATCCATCAGCAGGATACGGTCATCCTTCTGGAACGCATCGGAATGCAGCTCCACTTCAGAATGGCCGTACTCCAGGGTGTAGGTCTCGCTGATGGTTTTGAAGGGTAACTTTCCCTTCTTACGCACCGGGACAAAGCTGCAGCCCAACTCATAGGCGAGCGGCGCGCCGATAATAAAGCCACGCGCATCAATAGCCGCGATGGCATCCAGGTTCATCTCCTGATAGCGGTGAACGAAGCTATCGATCAGCTTGCGAAAGGCGGCGCTATTTTGCAGCAACGGCGTGATGTCGCGAAAATTCACGCCCTGTTCAGGCCAATCGGGAACCGTGCGAATAACGGACTTAATATAGTCGCCGTAGATGCTCATCGCGTCTCTCATTGAGTAGTCAAAATTAAGTAGTAAAAGCGGCAAAAGCCGATCAAACCAAGAAAAGATACCTTGCCGCAAACAGCAGCGACAAAATAACCACTGCGGGGTTCAAGTCACGAAAGCGGCCCGACAGTACCTTGATCGCCACGTAGCTAATAAAGCCTAGCCCGATCCCTTCGGCAATCGAGAACGTCAGCGGCATTGCCAGGGCAGCAATCAACACCGGCGCGGCATCAGTGGCATCTTCCCAATTAGCGTGGGCCAAGCTGCCCGCCATCAGAACAGCTACATACAGCAACGCACCCGCGGTAGCGTAGGCCGGAATCGAACCCGCCAGCGGTGCGAAGAACAGGCTGATCAGGAACAGAACACCAACAACTACCGCCGTTAAACCAGTGCGGCCACCCGATGCGATACCCGCCGTCGATTCAATGTAGCTCGTCGTCGTGGAAGTACCCAAGGCAGCGCCCGCCATTGACGCGGTGCTGTCGGCCATCATGGCGCGGCCAATGCGCGGTAGCTTGCCATCCTTGTCTAATAGCTTGCCGCGGTGAGCAACGCCAACCAGGGTGCCTGACGTATCGAATAGATCTACAAACAGGAAGGCAAAGATAACGCTAAGCATTGCCACGTCCAGCGCGCCCATCAAGTCCATGGCCATAAAGGTAGGTGCAATGGAGGGCGGCATCGACATTAGACCACCGTACTCATTATGTCCGAGCACCATTGCAGTAATAGTAATACCCAAAATCCCGATCATGACTGCACCTGTCACTCGCAAGTATGAGAGCGCGGTGATCACAAAGAAGCCCAGCAGCGCATAAATAGCCGGAGGTTGGGAAAGATCCCCCAGGGAAACAAAGGTCGCCGGGTTGGCAACCACAATACCGGCATTCTTAAGCGCAATCATCGCCAAGAACAAACCAATACCGGCAGCGATACCCAGCCGTAATGTCATTGGAATGGCATTAATGATCCACTCGCGAATTTTAAAAATGCTCAATAAAAAGAAGGTTAAACCGGAGAAGAAGACCGCTCCCAACGCAGCCTCCCAGGTATACCCCATCCCCAGTACGACGCCATAGGTGAAGAAGGCGTTCAAACCCATGCCCGGTGCCTGGGCAATGGGGTAATTGGCCCATAACCCCATGACGAAACAACCAATCGCAGCCGCCAAACAGGTCGCTACGAACACCGCGCCGTAGTCCATCCCCGCTTCTGAAAGGATGCTCGGGTTGACAAAAATAATGTAGGCCATCGTCAGGAAGGTGGTAATCCCGGCGATAACTTCTGTTTTCACGTTGGTTTTTTGCTCGGAGAGCTTGAAATAGTTATCCAGAAGTTTCATGAAGTTTGTTGTCCTTAGCGCTAACGTCGCATGACGTGTATGCGTTCTGGTGCTGAGAAAAGCCGCACATACTACCGAAACGCGCGCCTCGACGCGAGCCTCTCAGCATGGCGACCAATGTCGGCGGAAACCGCTCCGCTGCCGAATACCAAGCAATCTTCAGGCCATGACCTAACCGATCGGTCAGCCCAACAACCAATAAACACCATTACCGGTTCTGTTGCGACAATATGCGCTCAACGGTTTCAACGATTACCTGGGTTTGCGGATCAATCTCGATATTGACCTGATCCCCCGGCGCCCGATCCTGAAGCGTGGTGCGCGACAGCGTTTCAGGAATTAAATTGACGCTGAACTCCACGGCTCCACTCGCAGCGTGGCGTACATCGCCAATGGTCAAGCTAATACCGTCCACCCCGATATAGCCTTTTTCAAACACGAAACGGCCCAGCCTCTCCGGCAGCGAAAACCACAGTCGACGGTTGTTAGGTGCTTCTTCGATGGCAACGACTTCGGCCATGGAAATAATGTGGCCCGACATTGAATGCCCACCAATTTCATCCCCAAAGCGCGCAGCGCGCTCAATATTGACGCATTGCCCCTGGGTGATTGCACCAAGATTAGTCAATCGCAGCGTTTCACGCATCAAATCAAAACTAACGTTTTCGCCCTCAATCGCCGTTACCGTTAAACAGACACCGTTATGGGCCACGGATGCACCGATCTCAAGCCCCTCGCGCATTGCGTCGGGCATTTCCACCACATGCACGCGAAAATCATCCAGCTCACGCACCGCCACGACTTTGGCCACCCCTTGCACAATGCCGGTAAACATAGGGCTGTTCTCTCCTAATGTATTGAAAAACGTATAGTAAAGATTAAGTAGTCAAGAATGAGCAGTCAGCAGCATTGAGCAGTCAAAATGCTAAGCCATTGGCGCAAGCTTACTACTGCTGCCTGATGTTTGTGCACCGCGTTGTTGGGTTTTTCACTGCCATTCTACGCCATTCACGCTGCTGTGGCTGTTGAGCGGGAGGTGATTTCATCCAGTTAACGGCTGTTTAAACGTGGCCAACAGAACTTAAAACCAAAACCATCAAAAATAATAGAAAATAATGCTATTTCACAGGCTCAAAACATAAAATACGACGGCCAAAATTGACAAGACAGCTATCCAACCCTAAAATTTTGCCTCAAATGTAATGACGCCGATTTGTACCCAGATTGCGGGCGTCCACTTGGTCACTGATTTAGTATTGGTTATTGACCCGGTGAAGTGCAGCTAAAAGGGTGTGTCCAGCGTTGATGGCCACCCATTAGGGTGGCCTTTTTTTATTCCCCGCCCTATCCTTAGCCGCCCTTTTTAGTGACTCAAGAGCTTATCCCAACTGTTTTTAACCGCTTGGGTCGCGCACTCCGCACACTGTATTCGGCCTACCGGTAAGGCAAACGCTATGATTGAACTTAGCAACGTCAGTAAAACCTATTTCAGTAATAACAAGGGCAGCGGTGCAAACGCCATCCATGCGCTCAAAAACGCCACGCTTACGGTGCCCAAGGGTACGATTCACGGCGTCATCGGGCTGTCTGGCGCAGGAAAATCGACGCTCATCCGCTGCGTCAACTTGCTAGAGCGCCCCACCAGCGGCAGCGTGACCGTCGATGGTCAGGAAATGACGCGTCTGAGTAATGCCGAGCTAAACCGTGCGCGCCATCGTATCGGCATGATCTTCCAACATTTTAATTTGCTAACAACACGCACCGTATTCGACAACGTTGCGCTACCCCTTGAGTTAATGGGTCAAAAACGCCACACCGTGCGCGATCGTGTTATTCCGCTACTGGAGATGGTAGGTCTGGCAGATAAAGCCAACCAGTACCCCGCCCAACTTTCCGGAGGACAAAAGCAGCGGGTAGCGATTGCTCGGGCGCTGGCCAGCAAGCCGCAAGTACTCCTCTGCGATGAAGCAACCTCGGCGCTAGACCCACAGACCACCAGCTCAATTCTAGAACTGTTGCGCGATATAAATCATCAACTGGGCATTACCATCCTGCTGATCACCCACGAGATGGAAGTGGTCAAATCGATTTGCCACCGGGTGAGCCTGATTTCGAATGGCGAACTGGTGGAGGACTCGGAAGTTGGCGATTTCTTTACCGCCCCGCGCACCCAGCTGGGTCGTGAGTTTCTCAACGACTTCCTGCAGCTAACGCCGCCTAAAGAGCTGATCGAGAGGCTTCTTGATGCCCCCGGCGAAAACACCCACCCCGTGGTACGCCTAACCTTCTCTGGTGATGCGGTCTCGACCCCGTTGATTTCACGCCTGGCACGGGAGTGCGGGGTCGATGTGAGCATTTTACAGGCGAAAGTAGAGTCGATTCAGGAACGTACCCTTGGCCTGATGATTGCAGAGCTATTGGGCTCTGCGACGCAAACCCAGCAAGCCATGCACTATCTCGAATCCCATCAACTACAAGTAGAGGTACTCGGCCATGTCCAGCGCAATGATTGATTTAATTTTACAGGCCACGCTGGATACGCTTTATATGGTGGCCGTTTCAGGACTTATTTCTACCCTCGTTGGCCTGCCTCTCGGGGTAATGCTCTATGTTACGCGCCCGCGGCAAATATTAGCGAAACCAGTGCTTAATCAAGTACTGAGCATTGTGACCAACATTGGGCGCTCGATTCCGTTTATTATTTTGATGGTGGCGATCATTCCTTTCACGCGCATGCTGGTGGGCACCTCGATTGGTATTAATGCCGCATCAGTTCCGCTCACCATTGCCGCAATTCCGTTTGTTGCACGACTGGTCGAGGCAGCGCTCAATGAAATTTCCCCTGGGTTAATCGAAGCTGCCCAAGCCATGGGAGCAACCCCATGGCAAATTATTCGCAAAGTACTGATTCCGGAAGCTCGTGGCGGCATCATGACCGGCTTAACCATCACCGTGGTCACACTGGTAAGCTACTCCGCCATGGCAGGCGCAGTGGGTGGCGGTGGCCTCGGCGACTTAGGCATTCGCTACGGCTACAACCGCTTTAACCCCACCATAATGCTGATTACGGTGGTGATTCTGGTCATCATGGTGCAGGGCTTTCAAAGCCTGGGCGACTACCTGGTTCGCAAAAGTGATCGTAAATAGCGGTAAACTCAACAGCCATCTTTTATAACCAAAATGCATTAGACAACGGTTTTTTATTGCCGCATCATTACACTATTAAGCACAACGTCACTGGAGAGACCTCATGCAAAAACTGATTATTGGTAGCCTTACCGCCCTGGCACTTGCGGTTAATGTCGCTAATGCTGAAACGCGCAGCATTAAAATGGGTACCGTGGCCGGCCCTGAGACCGAAGTGATGGAAGTGGCAGCGCGCATTGCCAAAGAAGAGTACGACCTTGACGTGGAAATCATCGAGTTTACCGATTACGTCACCCCTAATGCTGCCCTGGCAGACGGCAGCCTGGATGCCAATGCTTATCAGCATGAGCCCTACTTGCAGTCGATGGTCGACGACCGTGGCTATGACTTGGCTATTGCTGGCTACACCTTCGTTTACCCCATTGGCGCTTACTCAGAAAAATACGACAGTATCGATGACCTGCCAGACGGCGCTCAAATCGCGCTGCCCAACGACCCATCAAATGAAGGTCGCGCGCTTATCCTGATGCACAACGAAGGCCTGATCACCCTTAACGATCCAGAATTTCTCGAATCCACGCCTATTGATATCGCTGAGAACCCCCGCGACTTCCGCTTCCGCGAGATCGAAGCCGCGCAGCTACCCCGAGTCCTGCCCGATGTGGACATGGCGTTCATCAACAACACCTTCGCGCAACCGGCCGGTTTAAGCCTGGATGATGCCTTGATCAAAGAGGGCCCCGAGTCCCCTTACGTCAACCTGATCGCGGTTCGCGGCGGTGACGAAGAGCGCGAAGAGATTCGCCAACTGGTCGATGCCTACCAGCGCGATGAAGTGATCGAGAAAGCCGAAGAGCTCTTCAAGGGTGCAGCCGTTCCTGGCTGGACCGAGTAATACCGCAAGCCATCAATAGATAACATCAGGCCGACACGCATACCATATGCAAAAAGTGTCGGCCTGTTGCGTTAGTTACAAAGGACGCTAAATGCAAAACAGCATTGACTACCCTCTTCTCAATCGACAGCTTGAAGCGCTGCTCGATACACGCGACTGGCTCACCAACAGCGCGCAAACCTGTGCCTTTATTCAGCAACAGCTTAACGACTTAAACTGGGTCGGCTTTTATCTTCAGCGCCAGCCCGAGGTTTTAGCCCTGGGGCCTTTTCAGGGCCAGCCCGCCTGCCACCCGATCCCCTTTAGCAAAGGCGTCTGCGGCGCGGCTGCTCGCGAGCAAACCACCCAACGAGTGGACGACGTCCATGCGGTTGCCGACCACATTGCCTGCGACGCCAACTCCCGCTCCGAACTAGTGGTTCCCATCGTAGTGGATGGCCGCCTGTGGGGCGTCCTGGATCTGGATAGCCCACTGCATGCGCGTTTCACTCAACAAGACCAAGCAGGCATCGAAGCCCTGGTCGCCACTTTTATGCGCAAAACTGACCTGCCCCACTTTGTTTAATCAAGCACAAGTTTAGCGCTAACCATTAAAAGCCTTAGCGACTAAAAAAACCAAAAGCGCGCTACAACATCCACGCAAAAACGCCCCAAGCATCGCTGCTTAGGGCGTTTCTGATAAAAGCTGGTAGGACCAGGCGGATTTGAACCGCCGACCTCCACGATGTCAACGTGGCGCTCTAACCAACTGAGCTATGGTCCTGAAAAGGGGTGCTGATATTAGACTGGTAGAACCAGGCGGATTTGAACCGCCGACCTCCACGATGTCAACGTGGCGCTCTAACCAACTGAGCTATGGTTCTATTACGCTATCTATTAAACTATCGGTTAGTCCATCTGGAGTGCGCTATTTAGATAGCTGCGCGCCTTCCAACGGATGCATATCCTACGCTTTTATCACTGAATTGCAAGTTATTTCCTGTTGCGTGACCGCTCCCGCCAGCGTTACCCCCCTTTCGTATAGATATTCAAATTCGACACCCGCAACCTTCTAGGGCTAGGCTTAGCGCTTCAATGTGCTGGGTATTATCTATAGGGAGATAAACCATGCTGGGTATTTTGCTAGGAAGCATAGCGATCGTACTGTTAGTGGCGACGCTGATTGCACGAATTCATTTACACTGGTGGTGGATTCGCAGTTTTGAATTTCCACGCCTGCAGATCGCTTTCCTGGCTTTAACCACCTGGTTACTAGCCGTTATCTTCGTTGAGCCCGGCCCCTGGCTATGGGTAGCTCTACTCGCCTCGGGCATCACTTTACTGTTCCAGCTCTACTACATTCTGCCCTGGACGCCGCTATGGCCGGTTCAGGTAAAAGCGGCAGAAAGCAACGATTCAGATAAACGCATAACGCTGCTGATCGCCAACGTGCTGACCCCGAATCGACAGGCTCAGGCGCTGATCGATATGATCAAACAGCATCAGCCGGATATTGTACTGACCCTGGAGTCAGACCAGTGGTGGCAAGATCAGCTGGATCCTGCGCTCGCAGAGCAGTGGCCACACAGCGTCAAGATTCCGCTCGACAACCTTTACGGCATGCACCTCTACTCGCACCTGGAACTTACCGATACTTCCGTTGAGTGGCTAATACAGGACGACATTCCGTCGATTCATACCCGAGTAACGCTTGCTAACGGCGATAGCATTCGTTTTTACGCACTCCACCCACGGCCACCGGCCCCCAGTGAGAGTGAAAAATCTTTATGGCGGGATGCTGAGCTGCTGTTAGTGGGCAAACAGATCCATAAAGATCCCCGGGCAACGCTGGTCGCCGGGGATCTGAACGATGTGGCTTGGTCACGCACTACTCGGCTTTTTTGCCGCGTGGGCGGCATGCTCGACCCACGCCGTGGACGGGGTTTATTCAGCACCTTCCACGCCAAATATCCCATGTTGCGCTGGCCCCTGGATCATATCTTCGTGACCGAGCACTTTACCTTGGTTGGTATGCAGCGACTTAACTACTTCGGCTCCGACCACTTCCCGATACTGGCCACCTTTTGCTACCGCCCCTCGCGCCAAGACGAGCATGAAACGCCCGAAGCCGATGCAAAGGAGCGCAGTGAAGCCAGCGAAACAATTCAGGAAGGCAAAACCGAGCAGCAAGAAACCTGAACGAAAAGCCAACCTTAACGCTGTTTAAAGGTGTTACTCAGGGATGCCTCCCTGAGTTAACGCGGCGGGATCCAGCAGCCGCTCAAGCGTCTCACGGTCAAGATCCGTTTTCTCCTCGGCGACATCTATAATCGGCCGCCCCGCTTTGTAAGCCTCTTTGGCAATCGCCGCGGCGGCGTTGTAACCAATAGCGCCATTTAACGCCGTCACCAAGATGGGATTCCTGGCCAATGGCTCTTTCAGGCTATCTTCACGCACCTTGAAAGTGGCAATCGCACGATCGGCCAGCAGCCGTGCGGTATTACTCATCAAGCTGATTGACGTAAGTAAATTGGAAGCCACCAGCGGCAACATCACATTTAGCTGAAAGTTACCACTCTGCCCTGCGACGGTAATCGCACTATCCAGGCCGATGACCTGCGCGGCAGCCTGGGCGGCTGACTCAGGAATCACGGGGTTCACCTTCCCCGGCATAATCGAGCTGCCTGGCTGTAACGCCTCTAGCTCGATCTCACCCAACCCCGCCAGCGGGCCTGAATTCATCCAACGCAGATCGTTGGCAATTTTCATAATCACGCAGGCCAAACCTTTCAACTGCCCCGAAAGCTCTACCGCCGCATCCTGGGAAGAGAGGCTGGCAAAAAAGCTGTCATTAGGGGTGAACATCAGCCCCGTCTGTTCGCTCAGCTCTTGGGCGACCTGTTCAGCAAAACCGATAGGTGCGTTAATGCCGGTGCCAACGGCAGTTCCACCTTGAGCTAATCGGCACAGCCGTTTCATGGCGCTATCAATGCGTTCAATGGCCTGGCCTAACTGGCTTGACCATGCGCCCAGCTCTTGATCCATACGCAGCGGCATGGCATCCATGAGATGGGTACGGCCAGTTTTTACCACATGGCTTAGCTCACTGGCACGCTGGTCGATAGTACTGCGCAGGTGAACGAGGGCTGGACGTAGCGATTCATGCACGGCGATAGCAGCCGATAGATGGATGGCCGTGGGAATTACGTCATTACTGGACTGCCCCATATTGACGTGGTCGTTCGGCGTCACCTCGACGCCTTCACGGCTTGCCAGGGTCGCCAGCACTTCATTGACGTTCATATTGGTGGAGGTGCCTGAACCGGTTTGAAACACGTCGATGGGAAAGTGCTGATCATGCTTACCTGTTAATACCTCACGAGCCGCTTTTTGAATCGCCTCCCCACGCGCGCTATCAAGCCCTCCCAGGGTTTGATTAGCTCGGGCTGCCGCTAGCTTTATACGCGCGACTGCGTGGATAAAGGCTGACGGCATAGGCGAATGAGAGACAGGGAAATTATTGATTGCCCGCTGAGTTTGGGCGCCATATAGGGCTTCAGAGGGCACTTCCAATTCGCCCATGCTATCGCGTTCTATCCGTGTTGCCATTGCTCTTTCTCCCAACAGTGAGATTAACAGTGATGCCTATCTGAGCACATAACGGGTCTATCGTTCGCTGGCTAAAGCCACACTCTCTACCTTCAAGCTAGCTGTTTAGCTCATGCGGGTAAACATCTGCCTGCCACGCGGAGAGTAAATGCCAAAAACCAAATGTTGCACTGCACAAAAACAGTTGCTATGCTGCAACGCAAGATAGCTTAAAAAGCTACTCATTCAATCAGCAGCGCCAACCTCTGGATAGCTGCTTGTGCAAGAGTAAACCCAGGAGGGTATGACGATGCGTACTTTAAATACTAACGAAATGACTCAGCAGTTTGACAACATGTTTATGGCGCCAGTACGCGCATATATGGCACTGAGCATCGATTACAGCGAAAAAATGATCAACGCTCAGATGGATGCCAGCAAAGCCTATGTTGATACCGGCATTGCGCAAATGCGTCAAATGATGGACGTGAAAGATGCAGAAGGCCTGCGCAGCTATATGGAAGGTCAGCAAAAAGTGGCTAAAGAGCTGGCTGAGCGTGTTAAGGGCGATACCGATAAAGTCGTCTCTCTGCAGCAGGACTTTATCCAGAAAAGCCAGAAAATTACCGAAGACAACGTTAAGCAGGCGCAAACCGCTGCTAGCAAGATGAGTAAAACCGCTTAATCGCTTACTGAATCAGTAAGTGGGCAAGCAGTTCGTATAGAACGCCCCTGTTGGCTCTCGCCAGCAGGGGCGTTCTAGTTTGCATCTCTTTAACACACGCTTTACCAACCGAGAGCAGATTTCACAAAGGGGATCGTTAGCTTACGCTTGGCTGATAACGATGCCTTATCCAGGGTTTCCACCGCACGGCATAGCTCGCCTAGCTCCCGGGGGCCGCGATGCAAAATATAGCGCCCAACGTCATCAGGTAGTTGCATCCCTCTTACGCTGGCGCGCAGCTTTAACGCTGCTAAACGATCGTCATCATCTTCTAAGGGGTGAACATGAAACGTTACCCCCCAGGTCAGGCGGGAAGCCAAGTCCGGCAGCACCACGTTGAGCTGTCGCGGGGAGGCACTGGCTGCAATCACCAATTTCTTACCCGCATCTCTTAGCCGGTTAAAAGCGTGAAACAGCGCCTCTTCCCAGCGCTTACGGCCAATCACGCACTCCAGGTCATCAATGGCGACGAGATCCAGACGTTCGATGTCTTCCAGCATTAACGGCGGAAAGTGACCCAAATCATACAGCGGCAAGTAAAGCGCTCGCTTATCTGCATCAGACGCCGCATGACACGCCGCCTGAAGCAGATGACTACGCCCTACCCCTGGCGCACCCCACAGATAGAGAAACTGCTCACCCTCAGCGCTAAGCTGCTGTGTAAGGTGCTCTACCAGCGGCGTATTTGTACGCGCCACATAGTAGTTATCAAAGGTCGCATCATCACGCAGACCAATGCCCAAGGGAAGCTGTGCCGGTGCTCGGCTCATGGTGACTCCCGTCCATCATGATGGCCCAGCTCATCGTGGTGTGCAGAACTGACCTCAATGATTGGCGTATGGTTGTCGGTATTTTTTTCGTCGTATAACTCGCTATGCTGATAACGAACTTTTACTTCTTTTAGCAGCACTAGAATCACCGCAGCAACGGGCAGTGCCAACAATACCCCTGTTAAGCCAAACAGATTGCCACCCGCCAGCACGGCGAAGATAACCGCCACCGGATGCAGACCAATCTTATCCCCCAACAGTTTAGGCTGTAGAACCACGCTCTCGGCCATTTGACCAATACTGAACACCACAATGACGCCTAGCACTGCCCACCAGGTGGCGTACTGGAACAGAGCCACAACAAGAGCAATTACCAAGCCGACAATAAAGCCCAGGAATGGAACGATACTCACCAGTCCTGAAACAAAGCCGATCAAAAGGCCAAAATTAAGCCCCATCAGCGTTAAGCCCACCGCATAAATAATCCCTAAGCAGAGCATGACCAGCAGTTGGCCACGTAGAAACGATGACAACACTTCATCGCAGCGACGCGCCAACCGGAAAGTATCATCAGCCCATTGGCGTGGCACGAGATTGGCAATATTGGTCAGCAGACGGTTCCAGTCTAAGAGTAAATAGAAGGTCACCACGGGGATTAGCGCTACATAAGTGATCCATGAAGCAAACGCCATACCCGAACGACCAATCTGGCCTAGCGCCTGGGCTAGGTAGCCACCAGCATCGCGCCAGTTCTCGACCAGCGTCTCACGCGCATTGATTAATTCTGCGGTTAAGTCATAACCCGTCCACTCCTGCACCTGGGGTGCGAGCGTATTTTCTACCCAATTGAAGATACCCGGAATAGCTTCGCCCAGCTGTTTAAGCTGTTGTACAAGCAGCGGTATTAATATCAACAGACTCGCTACCAGAACGACCAGCAGTACTAAAAACACACTGCTCACCGCGAATGGCCGATTCATGCCCCAGCGCTGGAAACGGTTAGCCAGCGGATCAGCTAAGTAAGCGAGAATCATTCCGGCAATAAAAGGCATCAGCACCGCGTCTAACAAAAATATTAAGCCGCCTATTACCACCAAAAATAGGACACCCCACCAAGAATTCCGCATAGTTCCCTCTCAAACGTGGATTTAAACCAACCCTTCTCACTTATCGTCACTATTTTACTTGCCACTACTATTTTACTTACCACTACTATGCCGCATATAAGCAAAAGTCGCTCGTAAGCTTTTCATCATGTGCGACAGCGGTGCGGCCTGCGCCGCTGAGTGTTACAATCCGCTCCAGTTATCGTCTAGCACTGGCCATGTCGCCAGCACTACCAGCACCGCTATTTGCTTCACAGGATCTGTCATGACCGAGACTTCCTCTTCTTCGGCTACTCCTTCCCTCAGCTACAAGGACGCAGGCGTCGATATTGATGCCGGTAACGCCTTAGTTGACCGCATTAAACACGTTGCCAAGCGCACTACGCGCCCAGAAGTCATGGGCGGGCTGGGCGGCTTTGGCGCGCTATGCGAGATCCCCGCAGGCTATCGGCAGCCGGTGCTCGTCTCCGGCACCGATGGCGTCGGCACCAAACTGCGCCTGGCGATGGATCTTGGCAAGCACGACACCATTGGCATTGATTTGGTCGCTATGTGTGTCAACGATCTCATCGTGGCCGGCGCCGAACCGCTGTTATTCCTAGACTACTATGCCACGGGTAAGCTCGATGTGGATATTGCTGCTGACGTTGTCACCGGCATTGGCGCTGGTTGCGAACTGGCTGGTTGCGCCCTGGTCGGCGGCGAAACCGCCGAAATGCCGGGCATGTACGAAGGCAGCGACTACGATTTAGCGGGTTTTTGCGTAGGCGTGGTCGAGAAAGCGGACATTTTAGATGGCAGTAAGGTAGCGGAAGGCGATGTGATCTTGGGGCTTGCTTCTTCCGGGCCACACTCCAACGGCTACTCATTGATTCGTAAAATCCTTGAGGTTAGCGACGCTTCGCTAGAGACCGACATCGACGGTAAAACTCTCGGCGACGCACTGATGGCACCTACGCGCATCTATGTTAAATCGCTGCTCTCCTTAATGCGCGGTAGCGATATTGCCGTGCACGCATTATCGCACATCACCGGCGGCGGCTTGTTAGAAAACATTCCCCGCGTGCTGCCCGATAACCTCGCTGCGCATATCGATATTGCCAGCTGGCAGCGCCCCGCGGTGTTTGATTGGCTTCAGGCCAACGGCAACGTGAATGAAACAGAAATGCACCGCGTGCTCAATTGCGGTATTGGCATGGTCGTTGTAGTGCCGCAACATCAGGCAGAGCAGGCGTTGGCTCATCTGGAAGCCGAGGGCGAGTCCGTTTATCGTCTGGGCCAGATCGTTGCACGCCAAGGGGACGCCGTTATTCTGGAGAACCTCTCGGCATGACCAATACGGACTACCAGAGCGATACCATTAAAGACGTCACGCCGGAACCCCTCGGTGCGCGCCGCATTGTGGTACTTATCTCAGGCAGTGGCAGCAATCTGCAGGCGCTGATTGATGCTCAGTCCCACGACCGTCTAGGCGGTGGTGAGATTGTCGCGGTCATCTCCAATATTGCTGACGCTTATGGTTTGAAGCGCGCCCATGAAGCGGGCATAGAAGCGGTTGCGTTACCCCATCGTGAGTACGATAGCCGTGAAGCTTACGATGGCGCCTTGATCAAAGTCATTGAGCGCCACGAGCCGGATCTGATTGTACTAGCAGGCTTTATGCGCATTTTGACGCCTCGTTTTGTGCAGCGCTTCCTCGGCCGGATGCTGAATATCCACCCTTCACTGCTGCCGGCGTATCAAGGGCTCAACACTCACGCCCGTGCGCTGACAGATGGGGTTGCCAGCCATGGTTGTAGCGTTCACTTCGTTACCGAAGAGCTGGACGGTGGCCCGGTGGTACTGCAAGCGGAACTGCTGGTGACCAGTGACGACACTGCGGAAACGCTGCAAGAGAAGGTTCGCGCCCGGGAACATCTGATCTACCCGATCGCGGTGCAGTGGTTTTTGGAAGGTCGGCTGCAGTTCAGCGCCGAAGGCGCCAAGATGGATGGCCATCTGCTGCCGGAACAAGGGATGCGGCTCTCCCACGCCGACGCAGCGGAGGAGCTTGATGAAGACCTTGATGAAGAAGTCGACGAAGAGCCACAGGGCTAGAATAAGATCGTCACGGTAAGCATTAAAAAAGCGCTTTACGGGGTTCCCGTAAAGCGCTTTTTTTGTAGCAATGCACTTTCGTATGACTAGGTACGCGGCAAAGTAACACCGCGCTGGCCCATATACTTGCCGCCGCGGTCTTTATACGACGTTTCGCACACTTCATCGGACTCTAAGAACAGCATCTGAGCAACGCCCTCATGGGCATAGATTTTCGCTGGCAGATTGGTGGTGTTAGAGAACTCCAGGGTAACGTGGCCTTCCCATTCGGGCTCCAGCGGCGTCACATTAACAATAATGCCACAGCGCGCGTAGGTCGATTTCCCTAGGCAAATCGTGAGCACGTTACGGGGGATACGGAAGTACTCCACCGTACGCGCCAGCGCGAACGAGTTGGGCGGAATAATGCAGACGTCGCCTTTAATATCGACAAAGCTTTTTGCGTCGAACGCCTTGGGGTCAACTATCGCTGAGTGAATATTGGTAAAGACTTTGAATTCATCTGAGCAGCGCACGTCATAGCCATAGCTAGACGTACCGTAGGAGATCACCCGCTGGTCATTCACGTAGCGCACTTGCTCGGCTTCAAACGGCTCGATCATCGCGTCGCTTTTGGCCATGCGACGAATCCAATTATCAGATTTGATACTCATTTATTTCGTTATCACTCACTAAAGGAAATAGTTGGGCCGTCGCCTTGGTTCGCACTCACCGCCTCAGCGACTTTTTGGGCAATAGCCGCAAAGGTTTGGCTCACCGAGCCTTCAGGTTCAGACACTACGCTTGGGCGTCCCGAATCCGTTAACTCTCGGATGGAGAGCGTCAGCGGCAGCCGCCCAAGCACTTGGGTATCATACTCCTCGGCAATGCTGTCGCCACCGCCGGTGCCAAAAATCGCCGCCTCATGACCGCATTTTTCGCACTGGTAGAGGCTCATATTCTCCACCACGCCAAGCACCGGCACATTAACCTTGCGGAACATTTCGATTCCTTTACGGGCATCTAACAGCGCAATGTCCTGGGGAGTGGTCACAATCACCGCGCCAGCAACCGGTACTTTCTGGGCTAGGGTCAGCTGAATATCACCGGTACCCGGCGGCATATCGATCAGCAGAAAATCGAGGTTATCCCACTGGGTTTGCGTCAACATCTGCTGGAAGGCGCCCACCACCATTGGCCCGCGCCACACCATCGGCTCACGGGTATTGACCATAAACGCCATCGACATGGCCTGAATGCCATGGGCCTGGAGCGGCAGAAATCGGTCATTGCTGGCCGCCTGGGGGCGCGTGCCCTCTTTAACGCCAAGCATCTGTGCCTGACTGGGCCCGTAGATATCCGCATCCAGGACGCCTACTCGATAGCCCTGTGCTGATAGCGCTAATGCCAGGTTCACGGTGACGGTGGATTTTCCCACGCCCCCCTTACCCGATGCCACTGCAATAATATGCTTAACCCCATCCATTCAATGGCACTCCTCGTTTAGGCTTTTACTGTCTGAAATTAACGTTGAGTGAATGATACGCTTCACAGTCCCAATCATAAACCTACAACAAGAGGGCGGATGCCGGTTCTCCGACATCCGCCCTTAGGTTACTGGCGCGAAAGGTGCATAACTACCCTACTTTCTAGCCCCTTATTATCCAGCGTTTTGCTGAGACTCTTCACTGCCACCATCGCTGTCATTGGCGCTCTCATTTGAAGAGCTCTCATTTGAAGCGTCTTGATCTGACGAACTCTCCTCTGTTGTTAAAGAGTTTTCAGAACCGCCATTCTGTGAAGAACTGCCCTGTGAGGATGAGGTAGCCTCACTTGCGGACTGTTCCGCATCGGCCAAACGGCTATCGAGAGTCGACAGTTCATCGCGCCATTCGCTTAACTGACTCTCCAAACGCTCCAGTTGATTTTCACGCTGCTCGATATCACTCTCGACGCTGGCCACTTCTTCGCGCCCCATATCCAGAGCGACCATTACGTCATCCAGCTCACCGCGCACCTGACTCAGACTCTGCTCTTCCTCTTCGCGTAGCGCCGTTAGCGAATCAACATCATTTTGCAGCTCATCACGCTCGCTAGTGAGGGAGTCACGCTCATTTTTTAGCTCATCAAGCTCGCTTTGAGCAGCCGAGATTTCTTCTTCCAAGCCGGTTAGCTGTTCGTTGGCCTGGCTAATCTGTTCTTCAAGCGAAGATAACTCTTCTTGAGTGGCACCCAGCTCTTCAACCGCTTCTTGACGCTGCTGCTCAGCTTCCTGACGGGCAGCCTCAGCCTCCTGGCGGGCTTCTTCAGCGCTGGAACGCGCCTCCTCTACCTGCTGGAGGGCACTCTCAGCCTCATCCCGAGTACTGGTTATTTCGTCACGCTCTTCGCGCAACGCGGTCATTTCGCTCTCAGCGCTCTCTACTTGGTCATTAAGCGTGGCAACTTCTTCTTCCAGCGCAGCTCGCTCAGACTCAAGCTCTTCTAAACGGGACTCCACATCACTGACGTTACCTTGAGCACTTTCAAGCGACGAACTCGCTTCTTGCTGCTGTGCTTCCAGGGATGCCATCTCCTCCTGAAGGGCAGCTAAATTGCTTTCAGCTTCCTCGATTTCGTTAATACGCTGGCTCATTTGGCTGTTCTCTTGCTCAGCGCTGGCGAGCTGCTCTTCAAGACTATCAACGCGATCCTGGCGGGAGCCTGCATTAGACTGGGCCATAATCGCCCAAATAACCGCAATGGCAGCGATACCGGCAATGGCTTTTACCCGGTTATCTTGAAAGAGGGTTTTCATATCTGACTTTTTAGCCGGCTCTGGCTTATTGGTAGGCGGCTGGTGATCAGAGTGGTTTGCTTCCGACATTATGCGTTCCTCTATGGTCTAGGCTAACGTTTGTCCAAGCTAACGATAATCAAGTACGTAAATAATGCGCTAACCGTGGATGATCTCTCCCTTTAGCATACACAGCTCTCTGCATCTAGCCAGTCTGTTTGCAAAATCGTGTACAAATGTTTCAGAAGTGTTACCACCCGAATAGACATACCCACTGCTTAGCCTGAGGGTGGATGCTTTCCCTCATGGAAGCCTGAAGCTTCTCCATTATGCGCATCAAACCAAGCCAGTGTGGTATGCAGGGATACCACGCTGCCCACTATCATTAGCGTAGGCGGTTTAATATGACCCGCCAAGAAAGCATCAGGTAGCGCCAATAGCGTACCAACGTGGGTAAGCTGTTGGCGGGTGGTTCCCTGCTCGATAAGCGCCAGCGGTGTTTCGGGCGCCAAACCGTGCTCAATCAGCGCTTGGCTGATCACCCTAACGCTGCCCAGCCCCATATAAAACACCAAGGTTTGCCCAGGCCGCGCTAGCGCATCCCAGTCAAGTTCACACTCACCCTGCTGCAAATGCCCGGTGACAAAACGCACCGACTGGGCGTGATCGCGATGGGTTAAGGGAATCCCTGCATACGCGGCGCAGCCTGAGGCTGCGGTCACCCCTGGAATCACTTCCACGCTCACTTGCGCCGCCACCAACGCCTCAAGCTCTTCTCCGCCGCGGCCAAAAATAAACGGATCACCGCCTTTCAAGCGCACGACGCGCTTACCCTGGTGAGCCCACTTCACAAGCGCTTGATTAATGCCCTCTTGGGGGACGCTGTGCAGCGAGCGTGCTTTACCCACATAAAATCGCTGCGCCTCGCTGGGTATAAAGGCGACAATTTCATCGCTAACCAAGCGGTCATAAAGCACCACTTCAGCGGACTGAAGGCGCTTATACGCTTTTAGCGTTAACAACTCCGGATCGCCAGGGCCTGCGCCCACTAAACTGACCAAGCCGTATGGCTGAGACGTTTGCTCTCGTCCTGCTTCCAAGAAACCACCCCAGGAATAAAAAAGATTTTTGATATGCAAAAAAGTAATTAATTTTACCACTAAATGCCAATAACGCCTTGCCAGTTGCTTAGAATACAATCGAATATATATAAATAAAGAACATATATATTCTAAAAAAATATAGATAATAGCCATTTTGTCTGTAATGGCTTACATCCTGATTACGTATTTAGGGCTAATCTTCACGATCGAATTTAAATTGGCATATGTTTGGAGATTCACGCATGCCCGTGAATGATATAGATGCACCTCAGCGAGTCAGTGCAGACCACCTTGTACCCCACATACCTGGCGTTATCTTTCGGTTTCACCGTGCGCGCAATGGTCACATGCGGTTTCCCTATTTGGAGGGTGGCGGCGTGGCTCTCAAACATATTGACCGCGATCTACTCGCTGAAAATGCTGGCCAGTTAATTGAACAACTGACCGGCAGCGACCACCCCAAGATAATGTCCGCGATCGAGCGCTCGGCCCGTTGGATGCTGCCTCTCGCCACACGCTTTCGGTTACCGTTTCCAAAAGACAAACCTCACTGGATCGCGGTGAGTGCCAAACCAACGCCCGTCGCGGATGGCGTGCAGTGGAACGGCATAATGATGGACATTAGCGATCAAGTCAGCGAAGAGCAGCGGCTTCGCAAACTATGCGATACCGACCCCCTGACGCAACTGCCCAATCGGCGCAAACTGATGATGCACTTGACCCATGTTGCATCCCTTAGCACCCGTCACGGCACACCGCTCTCTATCATGATGATCGATATCGATCATTTTAAGCGCCTTAATGACCGATGGGGCCATCTGCATGGGGATGATGTACTTAAACAGTTAGCGACGCACACCCAGTCGCTACTGCGCTGTGAAGATATGGTAGCTAGGCTGGGAGGAGAAGAGTTCATGGTCGTGCTGCCGCTCACGCCGCTGCAGCAATGCCATGCACTTGCCGATCGCTTGCGCCAGGCCATCAGTGTGCGCGACTTCGGCATGGGGTCAGGCCAAGTGACGTTAAGTATTGGGGTAGCCGAATATCGCTGCGGCGAACCCCTAACTAGCCTGATTGAGCGAGCCGACCAAGCGCTGTATAGCGCCAAAGACGTTGGTCGCGACTGCGTTTGCCATCTACGCTAAAGGGAAATCCCCAAGCGCAGGAGCCCAACGATGACCACGCTAGCCAACGCTATTTGTGAACCGTGTGGCAAAGATGCTCAACCGCTAAGCAAAGATGAAGCCCAAGAGCGGCTAAAAAGCCTCAGCCAGTGGCAGATTGTCGAGCACGATGGCATCATGAAGCTGTCACGAAGTTTTAAATTCCGTGACTTTGCCAGCGCTATGGCGTTTACCCAGAGCGTTGGCGAGATTGCCGAGCAGGCTGGCCATCACCCCGTTATTGTGACTGAGTGGGGCAAAGCCACCGTCACGTGGTGGTCTCATGCTATAAAAGGCCTGCATCTTAATGATTTCATTCTTGCCGCCAGAACCGACGAGGTAGCCGAATAAATGTTTGAGCATATTGAGCGAGTCCCAGGAGACGCCATTCTCGGGCTGATCGAAGCTTTCAAAAAAGATACCAATCCGCAAAAAGTGGATCTAGGTGTTGGTGTTTACCGCGACACCCAGGGCAATACGCCGGTAATGCGCGCCGTTAAGGAAGCAGAAGCTCGCCTGCTCAAGAATGAAACGACGAAAACCTATATCGGTTCTCACGGCGCCCCCAGCTATGGTGAAGTCGTGCTTCCCATGGTATTCGGCGCCGAGTCACCGGTACTCAAGGCCAACCGTGCCAGCGCTACCCAGTCGCCTGGCGGTACCGGCGCTCTGCGCTTGGCTGCTGACTTCATCTCGACACAGCTGCCGGGCAAAGGTATCTGGGTCAGCGACCCAACCTGGCCCAACCACCACGGAATTTTCACCGCGGCGGGCATTGCACTGCACAAATACCCCTATGTAGACCCCGACAACCGTCTGGACTTTGACGGTATGCGGGCAGCGCTAAAAAGCATCCCTGAAGGCGATGTGGTGGTACTCCACGCCTGCTGCCACAACCCGACCGGGTTTGATCTTTCCCACGCCCAATGGCAGGAAGTGCTGGAAATTGTCCGTGAACGCAAGCTACTGCCGTTGATCGACTTTGCCTATCAGGGCTTTGGCGAAGGCCTGGATGAGGATGCTTACGGCGTTCGCCTGCTGGCAGAAAACCTCGACGAAGCGATCATCACCAGCTCCTGCTCCAAGAACTTCGGTATTTATTGCGAGCGTACCGGTTGTTTAATCATGGTGGCAAAAGACAGTGAGCAGATGGATAACATTCGCTCACAGGTCGCGATCGTTGCCCGGGAAAACTACTCCAACCCGCCTGCTCACGGTGGCGCTATCGTCAGCGAGATTCTCCACGACCCAGAGCTAACTGCGCTATGGCGCGAAGAGCTCACCGAAATGCGCGACCGGATTAACACCCTGCGTCGCGACTTCGTAGAAGCACTTAAGCCCTACGGGCTGGATGAAAAGTACGCCTGCGTAGCAGAGCAGCGAGGCATGTTCTCCTACACCGGCTTAACGCCGGAGCAGGTGGATCGTCTACGCGATGAGTTTGGCATCTACATGGTGCGCTCAGGCCGCGCCAACGTAGCAGGCTTCTCCCATGAAAACCTGCCCTACCTGGCCAAAGCGATCGCCGCTGTCAACGACTAGGTAACGTCCGAGCACTTAACAGGTACTACCGCACTACAAACGCCCAGGTCTTCCTGGGCGTTTTTGTGTGCTGAGCGTTTTTGCGTACCGGGCACTTGACCGATCAGTCAACACTTCGGCACACTCAGCGTTGCCTTGTATACAACACACCATAATCAAGAGGCTTATCATGGCGGCTGCCAACACCCACTACCCCTGGTATAAAAAAGAAGATACTGACGCGTTCTTCGCCCTGTTTCAAAACAACATTGCCAACTTTGTGATTATCGCCATCACTATGCTGGGCATGGGCTTTCCCTCCTCCATTGTCTATGGGCAAGTGCTGCCAGGTGCTGCGGTAGCGGTAATGGTGGGTAACTTCTACTATGCGTGGAGCGCGGCAAGGCTAGCCCGCAAGGAGAATCGCAGCGATGTGACGGCGCTCTCATACGGCATCTCAACACCGGTGATGTTCGTATTTCTGTTCGGTGTGTTACTCCCCGCCAAACAGCTCACCGGCGATGCAGAAATGGCCTGGAAAGTAGCGGTGGCTGCCTGCTTTATTAGCGGCGCCATTGAAGCCGCGATCAGCGCGATTGGCCGCTGGGTGCAGTATCACCTGCCGCGTGCCGCCATGCTGGGCGCCGTTGCCGGGGTCGCCCTGACCTTTATCGCCGGTGAAATGCTGTTTAAAACGTTGGAAATGCCGGTTATTGGCCTGCTGGTGTTAGCAATCATTATTGTTGGTCTGGTCGCACGAGTGAGTATGCCGTTTAAACTGCCCACTTCACTCTTTGCCATCATCATTGGTACCGCCATGGCTTATTTGATTGGCGATGCCGGCACCGAACGCTTTAGCGATGCCTTTACCCACCTGGGCTTTTATCCGCTGCTTCCCAATCTCGCTTGGTTCGAAGGGCTGGGGTTACTGCTGACCAGTATGCTCGCGGTACTCACCGTGGTGCTGCCAATCACGCTCTATAACGCCATTGAGACCATGAACAATGTAGAGGCGATGGAAGCCGCGGGCGATAAGTACGATGTACGCGAGTGTCAGGCAGTCGATGGTGCAGGCACCATGATTGGCGCACTGTTTGGCGGCGTCTTTCCCACCACGGTTTATATAGCGACAGTGGGGGCCAAGTGGATGGGCGCAGGCCGAGGCTACAGCCTGCTCAACGGTGCGGTATATGCGCTGGCCACCATGTTTGGCTTAATCGCCGCCCTGGCCGCCATCATTCCCGTTTCCGTGGTCGCGCCTATTTTGGTCTTTGTTGGTATGTCGATGATAGCCACCGCGTTTCAAGCCAACGACACGCGCTACTACCCTGCCGTAGCGCTGGCCATGCTGCCCTACTTCGCCAACTACGTAATGACGCGCTTTAACCGCGGGGCGGGCGAGGTAGTCACCGACATTTCCAGCGCCATTGTGGTGATGGGCCAAGGCGCCATGTTCATGGCTATACTGCTCGGCGCGATGACTGTCTCGGTAATTGATCATCAGTTTAAACGCGCCGCCGCCTTTGCGGCGATTGCGGCGGGCTTTTCGTTTTTTGGCCTAATGCACGCACCGAAACTATCACTCAATGCCGCCCCTGAGTTCGTGATGGGCTACCTGGGTATGGCGTTGCTATTTATCTACTTCTCTTTTCAGGAAGCTGGGCACCGGCGTTAATTGACGAATCCCGCCTGCCGATGCGGGCGGGAGAGAATACGCCGCAGGACTTGCCATGCCATCAAGCCTGCCAGCAGGTTACCCACAGCGGCGCCTGCCGCAAGCCCCCACCAGCCGAACAACTGCGAGCCCAGCCACAAACAGGGCAAATAGCAAATAAACAGCCGTGCGCTGGATAACAGCATCGCTCGCAGCGGCCAACCTAGGGCGTTCCCCGCCGAAACCACGATCATACAGACGCCCAGCGCTGCGTAGCTGGGCAGCAGAAAGCGGATGAGCAGCGTCAACTCACTCTGCACCTCAGGATTACCCGCTAAGGCCTTGGCCAACCAGGGGGCTCCCAGGGCCAGCAGTACGCCGAGACTGAGCTGCCAAACCAGTGCCACTTTTATCGCCAAGCGCATAAGCTGCTGAATCTGCGCCCAATCACCGGCACCATAGCAGCGACCTAACCACGGCGGTAGCGACATGGTCATGGCCAGAATGGCCATCAGCGAAAGCGTTTCCAAACGGCTCGCCAAGCCCCAAGCCGCCACTTCACTTTCACCCAGCGCAGCCACCACTGAGATAGCCAGCATCGCTGCCAAGGGCGGCATTAATTGGCTGACCATCGCTGGGGCGGCAATGCCTGTAAATGGGCGCCAGGAGTGCTTTGCCTCTAGCCACAGCCCCTGCCGTGATGCCCACTGGCGTTTGAACAGTTTACGCGTCGTCACCATCAGCCCCACTGTAAAGGCAATGACGGTTGCCCAGGCAGCGCCGGGCAACCCCCAGCCCTGCCAATCGCCGACCCCAAAAATCAGCAGAGGATCGAGCGCAAGGTTAACAAAGCTACTCAGCACCATCATCTTGCCCGGCAACCGGGTATCCCCATGGGCACGAAAGACGCTATAACTGAAATAGAGCAGCGCCCCCAGCCACGCGGATAACAGCTGCGGCCCCCAGTAGATATAGATATATGAGAGCGTGGCCGCATCGGCACCCAGCAGACGAAAAATGGGCACATGGAATAGCCACAGAGCGATCGCCAATAGACCGATTACTCCACCGCCAGCCATTAACACCAAACTGCTTAAGCGCCTCGCCCGCTCGCCTTCTCCTGCACCTAGCGCCCGGGAAATCAGCGCGGCAATGGCAATACCCATGCCTACCTGAATACCGATAATCAGGAAGGAGAGCGGAAAGGTGAACGACTGAGCGGCGAGCTGAGCAGTTCCTAAACGGGCAATAAAGGCGCTATCAACAAGTTGAAAACCCAATAGTGCCAACACCCCGATGGCCATAGGCCAGGTTTGACGCCATAGGGTTATTGCCAACTCCCGTTGCTGCATCACCATTGCCAAATCAACTCTCCTGTTTTCACCTTAAACACAAAAAACGCCACCACCCCTCGCAGGGTGGTGGCGTTTAATTAAACCGACGCTTTACTGACGAATACCTTCAAACGTCACGTATAGCTCAAGCTCATGCATGGATTCAGGGAAATCGCTCATGTCGATACCATAATCACCCAGGGTCAGCGTGGTGCTACCCTCAAAGCCAGCGCGGTAGTTGCCCCAAGGGTCATCGCCCTCACCCATCAGCGTCACCGGCATTTCAATTTCCTGGGTTTCGCCGTGCAGGGTTAAATCCCCCGTCAGCACACCTTCACTGTCGCCGGTGGACTCAAAGCCGGTTGATGTAAAGGTAGCCGTCGGAAACTCGCTAGCATTGAGGAAGTCATCGCTTAAGATGTGACGATCGCGCTCAGCATGGTTGCTGGTCAGGCTATTAACCTGCACTTCGATTTCGGCAGAAGAAGCATCCAAATCTTCTGGATCGTAAGCAAACTGGCCCTCGAACTCTTCGAAGCTACCCAGAATGTAAGAGAAGCCCAGGTGAGAAATTTTGAATTGAATAAAGGCGTGCTGGCCTTCGGTGTCAATTTGGTAATCAGCTGCCTGGGCTTGGCTCAAAGGTACCAGCGCTGCGGCGGCAATCGCAGAGGCAAATGCAGTCTTCTTTAACATAATCAACAACTCCTTGGGTTACTTAATAAACACCGTGACAGGCGGATACCACCTTCACAGCGGTCAAAACGAATCGACATTACTACTTTGGATCATTATGCATGCTGTAAGCTGGATTAAGCATACGCATCAGCGTTGCGTGCTTGTCTAGCCAGTGATGCTTGAGCGCTGCAAGCGCATGTCCACCGGCCAGAATCATTAGCGCCAAAGCGCTGTACCAATGGATATCACCCGCCACACTTGCCTGATTAGGCAGGTCATATAAGAGCGCGGGCACTTCAAACCAACCAAATACACTGATACCACGGCCATCGGCGGTAGAGATCAAGTAGCCGCTCACCATGACACCTAATACAAGCACATAAAGAGCAATATGACCGAGATGAGCGGCAATAGTTTCTAAACGGCTACCCTCTGCACGGGGTGTCGGCTGGATAAAGCGCCACACCAAGCGCGCCAGGGTGGCAAACAGCAGCAGGATTCCAATGGAGCGGTGCACCCAAGGCCCCTGATTATACCAAGGGTCGTAATAGCCCAGATCGGTCATCCACCAGCCCAACGCAAACAGGCCGATAATGGTCAGCGCGCTTAGCCAGTGGAATAGGATACTGATCAATCCCCATCCGCTGCGACTGTTCCGCAACATTGTGCTATTCCTCATTTTAGCTATGACTACTTCTTATCTATGACTGCTGCTTGTCTATTACTGCTTCGGCTTCGCCAGCTCGCTTACTAGATTCTGGATTACGCTATTCATCCACGCCTAGAACCTTACCGCTATAGGCTACTGAAAACCTCTGAAAAAAGCAGAATATTTCATTCGTAAAAACCATTGAATAAGCAGCTAATGATTTTTACGCGACGCCTTTCTAAAAAGACGACCAACACATTCATTCTATAAAATCGAACAAAAAAAGCAAATTTAATCAATTTTATCATTTTATTTGCGCGCTTAATATTAGCGCATGTCCTAAGAGACATTGTGCAACGATCTCAAAAGCTGCACACAAATTTTCCATTAGAGAGCGCCAATCATGAAAAAAATCACCCTTATCACCGCTATTGCCATGACATTAACTTCTACTGCCGTTCTAGCTGAACAGGGATCTGGCGAACTTAACCAGATTGTTCACTCTAGCTCTTCAGCGAACCACAGCACTAACTCTTTGTATATGACGCCGGCTGATTTGCCTTTGGTCAACGGCGGTGCAGAGAAAAACAGCGTTGCGGCACCAAGCTCGGATATCGATCACTCAGCCAGTAATGAAGACGAGATTGCGCTGTCAGACTTGCCCCACCGCAACGCTTCATAAAACACATAATGGTTCTTTGCTTGTGCAGCATATGATCCTTTAGGTGTTAAAAATGCGAAAAACCCACCTTCATCAGAGGTGGGTTTTTCGTTACCGGGCCGGGCTGCTCACTATCAACTAGCCAGCCAGAATGTCCAGGCCTCGGGCAAGGTCGCGTTGAATATCCTGCTGGCTCTCGAGACCTACCGCCACGCGAATCAGCCCTGGTGCAATACCCGCCGCTTCTTTCTGCGTATCGGATAAACGGCCATGGGTGGTTGTCGCAGGATGAGTAATGGTGGTTTTAACATCCCCCAAGTTGCCGGTGATAGAGAGCATGCGGGTCGCATCGATAACCTGCCACGCCCCCTCCTGACCACCCTTCGCTTCAAAACCCAATACGGCGCCAAACCCCTTTTGCTGCTGTTTGGCCAAGTCGTGCTGGGGGTGATTTTCCAGACCGCTATAGAAGACTTGGTTAACCGCCGGATGGGCATCTAGCCAGCGCGCCAGGGTCAAGGCGTTGTCACAGTGAGCATTCATACGCAGCGCCAGGGTTTCCAGACCCTTGGTAAAAATCCACGCATTGAAGGGGCTTAGGCAAGGCCCGCAGGTGCGCACCACGCCGAACACCTCTTCAAGCAGCGCATGGCTACCAACCACAGCGCCACCCACTGCACGGCCTTGGCCGTCCAGATACTTGGTCGCCGAGTGAATGACCAAATCAGCGCCTAGCGCCAGGGGCTGCTGAAGTGCCGGGGTGAGAAAGCAGTTATCTATCGCCAGTAGCGCGTTGTGACGCTTTGCCAGCGCAGCCAGGGCCGGTATATCAGCAATTTCTGAAAGCGGATTTGAGGGCGTTTCGGCAAACAGTAGTCGCGTTTTAGGGCCGATCGCCGCTTCCCAGGCTGAGACACTGGAAAGCTCCACGTAGCGCGTGGTAATACCCAGCTTGCCTAAGTACTTATCGAACAGGCTAACCGTAGACCCAAACAGCGACCGGGAAGCCACTATCTCGTCCCCCGCGGAAAGCAACGCCAGCGCGGTAGAGAGAATCGCTGACATACCCGAACTGGTGGCGACACAGCGCTCGCCGCCCTCAAGGGCCGCTAAGCGGCGCTCAAACGTATGCACCGTCGGGTTGGTAAAGCGCGAGTAAACGTTGCCCGGCTCCTGACCACCAAATTTACGCGCCGCTTCGGCAGCGCTTGCGTAAACAAAGCTTGAGGTCGGAAATATAGGCTCCGAGTGCTCCTGTTCAAAGGTGCGCTGATGGCCTGCACGGATCGCCAGCGTCTCAAGTGACCACTCATCCTGGGGATTGTCATCATGCATATGGCTGCTCTCCTAATCGTCCAGGTCGTCGTCCTGATTGTGCATATCGACCAGGGCATGGTCACCGGCGCTTTGATCCTTGGCAGAATCATTACGGCTAGCTTCCAAGGCGGCCAGGTAGGCGTCGTCGATATCGCCGGTCACGTAGTTGCCGTCAAACACCGAGCAATCAAACTCTTCCATCTCGGGATTCACTTCGCGGCAGGCCGCTTTTAGATCGTCCAGATTTTGATAGAAGATACGGTCGGCGCCGATTAGATCACCCACTTCCTCTTCGCTACGGCCATGAGCAATCAGTTCAGTCGCCGCAGGCATATCAATGCCATACACATTCGGGAAGCGAACCGGGGGCGCCGCCGAGGCAAAATAGACCTTGCGTGCACCTGCATCACGGGCCATTTGAATAATCTGCTTACAGGTGGTGCCGCGTACAATAGAGTCGTCCACTAGCAGCACGTTTTTACCTTTAAACTCAACGTCGATGGCGTTGAGTTTCTGGCGTACCGATTTTTTACGCTGGGTTTGCCCCGGCATAATAAAGGTGCGGCCAATATAGCGGTTCTTCATGAAGCCTTCGCGGTAGGTCACCCCAAGGTGCTGCGCCATTTCAAGGGCCGAGGTACGTGACGTATCAGGGATCGGAATCACCACGTCGATATCGTGATCCGGCCACTCGTTGAGAATGCGGTCGCCTAGTTTACGCCCCATCTGCATCCGGGTGCCGTATACATAGGCCCCGTCAAGCAGGGAATCAGGGCGCGCCAGGTAAACGTGCTCAAAAATGCACGAGCGCAGCTCAGGGCGATCAGCACATACTTGGGTGTGGATATTGCCCTCAATATCGACAAAAATAGCTTCCCCCGGCGATAGATCGCGCTCAAGCTCGAAACCGCCCACATCCAAGGCAACGGATTCAGAGGCGATCATGACCGCCTGCCCGTTCTCCTCTTCGCGAGTACCAAACACCACCGGACGAATGCCGAAGGGGTCACGGAACGCCACCATACCGAAGCCATTAATGATCGCCACGGCCGCATAACCACCCTTACAGCGACGGTGAACGCGACGTACGGCGTCGAAGATATCTTCTGCTTCCAGGTGTAACCCCTGCTTGCCCAGCTCGTGAGCAAAGACATTGAGCAGTACTTCAGAGTCGGAACTGGTATTGATATGGCGAAGGTCAGTTGAGAACAACTCCTGCTTCAACTGCTCGGAGTTGGTCAGGTTGCCATTATGCGCCAGGGCAATACCATAAGGAGAGTTAACATAGAACGGCTGCGACTCGGCTTCACTGGAAGAGCCTGCCGTTGGGTAACGCACGTGACCAATACCTAAGTTGCCTTTAAGGCGGGCCATATGGCGGGTATGAAATACATCACGGACCAAGCCGTTACTCTTGCGCAGTAGGAAGCGTCCCTCGCTCCATGTCATCATGCCGGCAGCGTCCTGGCCACGATGCTGAAGTACGGTCAGGGCATCGTAGATTCCCTGATTTACCGCCTGCTTGCCCAGAAGGCCCACTATACCGCACATTCACGTTACCTCGCTTAATGCCATGGCTTGCCTATCTCTAAGCAAGCCCGAACGTTCATAGAATCAACTTCACTAACAGGTCAATCACCTGTCGGGATAACTTCTCGCTCCGCCGAACCGGGCATGCGCAGTTCAGGCAGAGAAATATCGCGCAGCGACGATGGCGTCTCAGGCAGCTCACGATCCCATTGATCTAACTGACTCACCGCCCAATCGCGCAGTTGAATAAAGGTGGGCCGCAGCTCGGCCTGTTGCCAGGCCTGTAAGTCTGCCAGCGGCGTGAGGGTAATCAGCACGGTGGCAATTAACAAGATAACCGCCCCGCGGGCAACGCCAAAAGCGGCCCCGGCTACGCGGTTCAATAGCCCCATCCCCACCCACTCAATCGCCGCATGCACCAAGCGGATCACGATGCCGCAAAGCAAGATCACAGCAAAGATCACCAGTATAAAAGCGAGCACTAGGCGGGCGTCAAAGCTGTCGATGAATCCGCTCATTAGCTCGGCTACTGGCTCGGCGAGCACTCGTGCAACCATTAAGGCCACCACCCAGGCGGCCAACCCCAACGCTTCGCGAACAAACCCCCTGACGAACCCGGCCAGCATCGACAGCGCCAGCACAGCCAGGAAAATCGCATCAATCCATGTTAACGCCATGGTTTAATCTCTTACCCGTACAAGCAGGCCCTGCACATTGGCTCGCTGTTTAATCGAGGACATGGCGGCCTCCCCATCCTCAGAAGTGGCATACGGACCTACAAAGACGGTGGTCATATTGTTATCGCGCTCGCGCTGATAAACCGTAAAACCTTCACCTGATAGCTGTTCGCTTAAGCGCTGCGCATTAGCGGGCTCACCAAAGCTGCCGACTTGTACCGCCCACTCTCCCTGAGCACTGACGGAAGGGCTGGATGCGCTAGAAGAGGCGCCTTGTGATGAGTTTTGGGAAGCGCTGCTTTGTGACGCACTTTCAGCACTGGTTTGGACGCTGTCGCTATTGGTGGCAATCAGGTCAGCAATAGGATCGCTATTGGGCGTAGCCGGTGCCTCATCGGATCCGCTGGATCCCGCTTGATTAGAAGCCGTAATTTGATCGGTCTCCGGCAGCCGCGGGTCGGCGTCAATAGGCATATCGCCATCCTCCCCCACTTCGCTGGGCGTCGACGATAGCGACGGTTCACCAATGGTTGAAGGTCTTTCCGGTGCAGGAACGTCACGACGCTCCACTTCAACCGGCTGTTCGATCACAAAGCTCGGTTGGGGACGCTCTTCTCTAGGTGCAGGGTCACTCATTAGCCACGGCACAAAGATCGCCAATAGCGCGAGCAGAATCACAATACCGCTAATGCGTTCCGTTTTACCGTATTTCATTTCCGTCTCCATCAAGCGACGCAGCGCCTGTTGGCAGTGGCCGAGCTAGCAGTGCCGCTACTGTAAAGAACGACCCGGTAGCCAAGATACGATCATTAGGCGTTAACACCTTTGCCAGCCAATCGACGCCTGCTTGCGGCGAATCGGCGCTAAAATGCACCCGCCCTCCCTGAGCGATTATACGTTGCGACAACTCGCTTGCCTGGCAACCTCGCTCTCCGCTCAGCGACACGCACACCCAATCACTAATGCGAGACGCTAACGACTGTATGACACCGTCGATATCCTTATCATTCAACATACCGATAAGCCCCCACTGACGTCCTCCTGCTGGCGGTGGCGGCAAATGGCGAACGACATACTCAGCCGCGTGGGGATTATGCCCCACATCCAGACACCATGGCCCAATCCACTGTAACCGCCCGGCCAACTGCACCGAACCCAGCGCTGCTTGCACTCGCGACTCCTCTAACATAAGCCCGGCGAGCACTAGTGACTGTAAGGCGGTGGCAGCGTTGTCGATGGGCAGTCCAGGATCCGGGAGCTCGTCAAGAACAACGCTTAGACCATCCGCATCCTGGCCCTGCCAGCGCCATTGGTTAGGCTCAGCAGACTTCGCCTGATGGCTAAATTGCTGGCCCAAACTAAACGTAGGCGCCGCTAGCAATTGGGCGCATTCAGCGACACTGGAAGGTAGTGCCTGACTGCCTAATACCGCGGGTCGCTTGGCCCGAAAAATACCGGCTTTTTCACGCCCAATCTGGGCTAAATCGGTGCCTAAAAAGTTAGCGTGATCCTGAGCGATAGTGGTGACGATAGCCACATCCGCATCAATGATATTGACCGCATCAAGGCGGCCTCCGAGCCCTACCTCAAGCACCGCTAGATCAAGTTCCGCACTCGCCAGGCACCACAGGCCGCAAAGTGTACCCGCTTCAAAATAGGTCAGGCTGATTTCGCCACCCTGCAACCGCGCACGCTCGACCTGCTCAAAACCTTGTACCAGCAGTTGATCGTCGGCTTCCTGTCCAGCGATTTTTACGCGCTCGTTGTAGCGTAATAAATGGGGGGAAGTGTAGGTACCCACCCGCCAATCGTGGGCACGGGCAACGCTATCGATCATGGCAAGGGTTGAACCCTTGCCATTGGTTCCTGCTACCGTGATAACACGAGAAGCGATGGGGCTTGAGAAAAGCCCCATCCGCTCGGCCACTTGCGAAACCCGCTCCAGGCCCATATCAATCCCTACCGGATGCAGCGTTTCCAAATGCTGGAGCCACTGCTGCAAAGAGTAGAGCGGCAAAGACGTCTGTCGAGAGTCAGGCATTGCGTGAATGGTCATCACTCTTAGCGGCAGTGGTATCCTTATTAGACGCTTCGACCTTCTCAAACGTTACGTCAGCGGTTGCCGCTAAGGCCTCTTCCTCAACGATAGGCTCAACAACGTCAACATCATCAGGATTAGTCGAACTCACCGGTGTCGCTTCGTGATGCGTTAATTTACGCAGCACGCTACCCACGCGAGCGCGCATCTCATGGCGGTGCACGATCATATCGACGGTACCGTGTTCTAGCAGAAACTCGCTGCGCTGGAACCCTTCAGGCAAGGTTTCACGCACCGTTTGCTCGATAACCCTGGGGCCTGCAAAACCAATCAACGCATTGGGTTCAGCAATATTCAAGTCACCCAGCATGGCCAGTGAGGCCGAAACACCGCCAAAAACGGGATCCGTTAGTACCGAAATATACGGCACACCGGCTTGCTTGAGTTTTTCAAGCGCAGCTGAGGTCTTAGCCATCTGCATCAACGAGAAGAGTGCTTCCTGCATCCGCGCGCCACCGGAGGCAGCAAAGCACACCAGCGGGATATTCTGTTCCAGCGCCAGGGTAGCAGCACGAACAAATTTCTCGCCGACCACGGCCCCCATTGAACCACCCATAAAGGTGAACTCAAAGGCAACGGCGACTACCGGCAAACCGTCCAACTCACCGCGCATTGCGACCAGCGCATCTTTCTCGCCGGTGTCTTTCTGCGCCGCGGTTAGACGGTCTTTGTATTTTTTGGAGTCGCGGAACTTCAACCGATCATTGGGCTCGATTTCGGCCGCAATCTCCTCGCGTCCTGCTTTATCCAAGAACCAGTCCAAGCGTTTGCGTGCCGTCAAGCGCAGGTGATGATCGCACTTGGGGCATACGCTGTTATGTTTCTCTAGCTCAGGAAGGTAGAGAACCGCTTCGCACTTGGGACATTTACGCCAGAGGCCGTCGGGCACGCTAGCGCGACGGTCTTTACGCTGGATACGACCCATAGAGGGTACGATCTTGTCTAACCAGCTCATATCAAAAAGGCTTCCGTTATACGTCAACGCCCGGCAAAACCAGGCTTGATGAGTGTCGTGAATCTATTCAGTATAGGCGATAAAGCATGTTGCCTTAGGCATCCATCGCCGTACGCATCTCTGCTAATACAGTTTTCAACTGGCCCGCTATGGTTTCCGGCGCATCGACGCTTTCGGCGATGCGGTTAACCAAGGCGCTACCTACAATCACGCCATCGGCGACTTTAGCGACTTCGGCGGCTGTTACCCCGTCACGGATGCCGAAACCAACACATAGCGGTAAATCGGTCATTCCCCGCAGCGGTGCCAAGTGCTCGGCCACATCGGCTGCGTTCAGAGTGGCAGCACCGGTCACGCCTTTCAGCGAAACGTAGTAGAGGTAGCCTTCACCATGGGCGCATATTGTAGCGGCACGCTGATGTGAAGTGGTAGGCGCAACGAGAAAAATCGCGGCTAAATTGCGCGATTTCAGCAGAGGCCCGATCTCTTCGGCCTCTTCAGGCGGCATATCCACGATCAGCACACCGTCAACGCCCACGCTGGCCGCTTGATCGGCAAAATTTTCGTAGCCAATCCGCTCAATGGGATTCAAATACCCCATGAGCACCACCGGCGTTGTAGTATCGGTTTGGCGGAACTCTTTGACCATTTGCATAAGGTCAACTAGGCGTGTTCCCTGCTTCAAAGCACGCTCACAGGCTTTTTGAATTACCGGGCCATCAGCCATGGGGTCGGAAAACGGCACACCTAGTTCAATCACATCGGCCCCCGCTTCCACCAGTGCATGCATAAAGCCCACGGTGTACTGCGGCGCTGGATCCCCTGCGGTGATGTAAGGGATCAGGGCCTTGCGACCCTGCTGCTTAAGTTCACTGAAACGCTGATCAATACGGTTCATGCTCGCCCTTAAAATTCGATGCCATCAATCTTAGCAACTGTCATGATGTCTTTGTCGCCACGCCCTGAAAGGTTAACCACGATATGCTGGTCAGGTCGCATGGTAGGCGCCAACACCTTGGCATGGGCCAGCGCATGGGCTGACTCAAGGGCCGGCATAATCCCTTCCATGTGGGTCAACTCGCGAAACGCTTCGAGGACTTCTTTGTCGTTAGCCGCCACATAGGAGACCCGGCCTACGTCTTTCCAAAGCGCATGCTCCGGGCCGACGCCAGGATAATCCAGGCCAGCTGAAATGGAGTGGGTATCAGACACCTGCCCGGCTTCATCAGACATCAAGTAAGTCCGGTTGCCGTGCAACACACCGCGCGGCGCATTGGATGCCAGCGGCGCTGCGTGGCGGCCGGTTTCAACGCCATCGCCCCCCGCTTCCACGCCATACATAGCAACGCCGTCGTCTTCCACAAACGGGTAGAAAAGGCCAAGGGCGTTAGAGCCACCGCCTACGCAGGCAATCAGCGCATCGGGCAGGCGACCGATCTGCTCCAGCGACTGGCGGCGCGCTTCGCGCCCTACTACAGCGTTGAAATCACGCACTAGCAGCGGATAAGGGTGCGGGCCCGCGACAGTACCAATGATATAGAAGGTGTTATCAACGTTGGTGACCCAGTCACGCAGCGCCTCGTTCATGGCATCCTTGAGCGTGCGGGTTCCAGACTCCACCGGAATGACCCGCGCCCCCAACAGGCGCATACGATAAACATTCAGCTTTTGCCGCTGGACGTCTTCAGCCCCCATATAGACATCGCACTCAAGCCCAAGGCGAGCGGCGACGGTCGCCGAGGCGACGCCATGCTGGCCCGCCCCGGTTTCAGCGATAATCCGCGGCTTGCCGGTTTTTTTGGCCAGCAGTGCCTGACCAATGGTGTTGTTCACCTTGTGGGCGCCGGTATGGTTCAGGTCTTCCCGTTTCAACCAAATTTGCGCGCCGCCTAGACTCGCAGACCAACGCTTGGCGTGGTAGAGCGGCGACGGGCGCCCCACATAGTGGGCAAGATCGTAGTCAAACTCGGCCTGGAAATCAGGGTCATCGCGCAGGCTCAAGTAGGTTTTCTCTAACTCTTCCAACGCAAAGCTCAGGGTTTCTGACACAAAGCGACCGCCATAAGGGCCAAAATGACCGCGGGCATCCGGCATTCGGGTCAGATCGCTGAACTTGGTTTTGGGTGCAGGCGTCGCAGAAACAGTCACAGGGATACCTCACAAGATCGCCAGAACAGGCAAACAAAAAATGAATCGACGTAACACGTAGCTCGATAAAATACCCATAAGCAGTGCGTATAAATTACACACAAACCGGGCTCACATAAACGGATGCGGCGAACGCTAGCGGGCGTCAGCTAATGCCACCTGGCTGACGAAAGACGCCATCTTGTCGGCATCTTTACAGCCGTGGGAAGCTTCAATACCGCCGGATACATCCACGGCATAAGGCGCTACCTGACGCACAGCATCAGCAATGTTATCAGCACTCAACCCACCGGCGAGGATAACAGGTTTTGCAAGATTTGCGGGGATTCTCGACCAATCAAAGGTCTCCCCCGTGCCCCCTGGCGTTCCTGGGCGGTAAGCGTCCAATAACAATGCCTGGGCATGATGATAGCGCGCCGCCTCATGGGCAAGGTCTATCTCATCGCGCATACGCAGCGCCTTCATCCAGGGTAGCGCAAAGCGATGACACTCCTCGGGCGTTTCATTGCCGTGAAACTGAAGCATATCGAGATAGGGTAAGCACTGCTCAATGAGTTCAGCGGGCTGGTCAACAAACAACCCCACGCGGGTCACAAAGGCGGGTACGCGGGCCGAGAGCGCCGCCAACTGCTCTATATTGACGCTGCGAGCGCTTTTTGGCCACATCACAAACCCCAAGGCGTCCACACCAAGCGCCACGGCGCGCTCGATATCCTGCTCTTGGGTAAAACCACAGAACTTGATTCGGGTGCGGGTTAGTGGAGCAGACCTCATGACGACGCCTCCTGTTCAGGGGTGGCTGCCGGATGACGCAGTGAGCGATTCCGCCGATAGGCCACCCGTGGCGTATCAGGCAGCTCACGCTCTCCCGTCCATTCACCGGTAAATGAAAGCAGATGTGGCCCCAGCGGCTCCTTGGGCAGATCAAAGCGCTCATCGTAAACCGAATCCACAAAATGCAGACCACAGGCGGGTGCCGTAACGTCGCCTTTGCGGCGATTTTTGAGCGCCAGCAGTTCGCCGATATAGGCCTCACTCTTAGCACCACGCCCGACACTCACCAGCGCCCCGGCAATGTTGCGAATCATATGGTGCAAAAACGCATTGCCTTGGATGTCGATCATTACCAACTGGCCATAGCGTTTTACGTCCACAAAATGCATATGCCGCCAGGGGGTTTTGGATTGACAGCCAGCGGCGCGGAAGCTGGAAAAATCGTGCTCCCCTACCAGTGACTGGGCGGCCCTGTGCATGGCATCGGCGTCTAAGGGGTCACGGCACCAGGTCACATTGGCCCGCTCCAGTACCGGGCGGCTTATCTGATTCAGCAGCACGTAGCGGTAGCGGCGCCCCAGGGCACACAGGCGTGAATGGAAGTCATCGCCTACTGGCTTCACCCAACGCACGGCGATATCGCGGGGCAACTGGGTATTAGCGCCAAAGATCCAGGCTTTTTCAGAGCGCCCCACCGGCGGGTCAAAATGCACGATCTGGCGCGTCGCATGCACACCCGAATCAGTGCGCCCACTGGCACTCACCTGGATGGGCTCATTGGCTACCTTGGACAGCGCATTTTCTAACGATGCCTGTACCGATGCGGCGTGGTTTAAGCGCTGAAAACCGCAGTAGCGGGTACCATCGTATTCGACCCCCATTGCCAGGCGGCCGGTAAGCGGAATTTTCTCATCGAAGTGATAGAACAGCGTCATAAAGCCACATCATGTTGAAGATTTTGAAGGATCGCTATTATCCAGCCCTCGGGGCTTGAATGCTACCTCTTCAATTTCCCACTCCTCCTCAATTGGCCGTCGCGGCTGTTTAGCCGGTGACACCGATGCTCCTTGCGGCTCACTGGGGAACTCTACCGTGGGCTGCATGGGGGTCTCGAGGCGCAGTCCCTCATCGCTACTTGAAGCGCTGTTTAAAATCGGTGGGCGGTAATCGATAAAGCGATGACCTGAATCCTTAGCTAATCCAACTGGTTTTTCGGCTTTTTGCCCGTCTGTATCAGTCAGTCGACCAGACGCAGGCAAACCGGCCTCAAGAGAAGCCAGCAGTTGGTGAACGGCATTCGGCGGCGGAGCCAATGAAACGTTTTCAGCGCGCGCAACGGGAACAACTGTAAGCCCTAGCCGCCGCTGACGCCCCTGCTCAGCGAGCCCCGATGCCTGGCTTTTTTCATAGCCAAGCGTCTCTTCTTGAGATGGCTCCGGTACTTGATTATCGAGCAGCCACTGATCGGTATCCACTGCTGACACGGTGTTAGTGGGGGGAGCACCGGTCTCAGCACTGGGCTCTGGTTTCGCGGGCCCTAGCTGTTCTGGTTTAGGTCTTTCTGGCTCAGGCTCGGATTCGTTTTGAGACGCTGTCGACCGACCGCTGTCGTGGCGCGGCTCCTCAACGTCATCTTTATGATGGGAGGGCGCTGGGGAAGTGACGGAAACAGCCTCTCGCATAGGCGGCGCCTTGGGGGCTGCACGGGGCGAAACCGCTGGCTTCACTACTGGCTCTGCAAGCGGAATCTCTTCCCAGGTTTCTTCACGACGCTTACGTAGCCATACCAACAGCCCAACTAACAGTACGATGGCCCCCAGTGCCAACGGCCACTGGTAGCGCTCGATCACAGCAGCCACACCTGGGCTGCCCGTCTCGGCCATGCTGGCAGCAAGTGGCCCAGAGGATTGCTCTTGAGCAGACTGCTCTTGGGCAGCTAGTGCGCCGCTTAACGCCTGCGTTAGCGAGGCAACTTCACCACGCAGCTCGTTAAGCTCTGCGTGCATCAATTCACGCTCTTCGAGCACCTGTTGAAGTGTCGATTGGCTGTGGCGCAGTTGCGCGGTCAGCTCAGTACGGCTGAGCACTTCAGGCGCGTTGGTAACGGCTTCAACCGTTGTTTGATCAATGGGTTCTGGCCCACCTGTTCCTGGCTCATCCGTCTCAAGCACGCTCGAGTCAACCGCGACAGCTTCCGAACCCCCTGCGGCAAGCGCACTATTTGAGTGAGTAAGTGCATTAGCGTGTAGCGTTTGAGCGGTGGCTATTGCGGTATCAGCCACAGGTGCAGGCTCAACCTCTGGTGGCGACACAGCCTGTAACGCGCCATTGCGGCGCGACCGCCAGGCTTCGTTCATCGCCTTGATGGCAGCATCGGCATCGTCATGGGAGCGCGCCAGAATACGTTCAGCATCCGGTATGCGCAGCGTTTGTCCTGCACGCATGTCATTTATATTGCCCGAAGGAAAGGCGTCAGGGTTGGCCTCCAGCAGCGCGACCATCATCTGCTGAACGCTTACTTCGCCGGGCTTGATACGCTCGGCAACGCTCCATAGGGTATCCCCACTACCCACGTAAGTGCTGTTTGCATTACGTGAAGCACGGCTGTTGATACCAGACGGCTCAGTCGTCGTTGATTGGGTGGTGGCTGCATGCAACGCTATCGGCACGGCGGTTTGCAACTGACTCTGGTTTAAAGCGCCATGCTGAGAATAGTTCTGAGAAGGGCCCTGTTGAGAAGGGCCCAGTTGAGAGTAACCCTGGGGATCAAACAGCAAGGTCACGTCACGCGTCTGTTGGCCACCGGGATACTCCAGAGTGAATAACAGCTCCAGCCAAGGCTCTTCCATGGACTGTCCTGAGCTCAAGCGCACCTGGCGACGCCCCTGCTGCTCTTCAACCTGAACGCGAACGCTGTCTGCTAATGGCGTCCACTCAAGACCAGCGGCGGCAAATGCTGACGGCTCAGCTACGCTGACACGAATGTCATCGAGAGCGTAATCACTACTTTCAAGTAGAGGGATCGAGGCATCTAACGGCGCATTTAAATACGAGCTGACACTCGCCGGGCCCAAGCCAATGGCCAGTGCAATAGGGCTCACTGTGCTCAACGAGAGCCATGCCATCCATGTCACTGTTTTTTTCATGCATGCCCCCTGATCGCTCACTTACTTTTAACGACTGATGCCAGATTATTGTATTACGTCGTTTTTATTATAACTTAACGAAATAGTGACACTATTCGCACTATCGTGATGACTGGCCGCATAAAAAACGGGGAGCTGCGAACAGCTCCCCGTTTTGACTGGCGGACTACAAGACGTAGTACAAGTAACAATTACTGTTCGCGCAGAATCTTCAGCATCCGCTTGAGCGGCTCTGCGGCGCCCCACAGCAACTGGTCACCCACGCTAAAGGCTGAGAGATATTCTCCGCCCATTTGCAGCTTACGCAGACGGCCAACCGGCACTTGCAGCGTACCAGTGGCGGCCGCAGGCGTTAGGCCAGCGATGGTGGCGTCTTTATCGTTAGGAATCAGCTTGACCCACTCGTTGTGCTTGGCGATACGATCTTCGATCTCATCCAGTGGTACATCGCGCTTTAGCTTGATCGTAAACGCCTGGCTGTGCGAGCGCATCGCACCGATACGCACACATAGGCCATCAATGGGGATCGGGTTATTGTCGAGGCCAAGAATCTTGTTGGTCTCAACGCTGCCCTTCCACTCTTCGCGGCTCTGGCCATTCTCTAACTTGGTATCGATCCACGGCAGCAGACTACCCGCCAGCGGTGCGGCAAAGTTATCGGTCGGGAAGTCGCCGCTGCGCATGGCCGCCGTTACTTTACGGTCGATATCCAGAATCGCGCTAGACGGATCTTTTAACTCTTCGCCGACGCTGTCGCGCAGTGTACCCATTTGGTTGAGCAACTCGCGCATATGCTTAGCGCCAGAGCCTGAAGCCGCCTGATAGGTCATGGAAGTCATCCACTCGACCATATCGGCTTCGAATAGACCACCCAATCCCATCAACATCAGGCTTACGGTGCAGTTGCCGCCTACAAAGGTTTTAGCGCCTTTGGCTAGCTGATCGTCGATGACCCCGCGGTTGACCGGATCCAGCACGATTGTTGCTTCATCTTCCATGCGCAGCGTGCTGGCGGCGTCGATCCAGTAGCCTTTCCAGCCTGCATTGCGAAGATCTTTATAGACGGGCTTGGTGTAGTCACCGCCCTGACAGGTGACAACAACATCCAACGCTTTGAGCGCTTCAATATCAAAGGCGTCTTTTAGCGGAGGCACGTCTACACCGATGTCGGGGCCGGGCTGGCCTACCTGGGAGGTGGTGAAGAACACCGGCTCGATGCCGTTGAAATCACCATCTTCCTGCATGCGCTGCATCAGCACTGAACCCACCATGCCGCGCCATCCCACGAAACCGACTTTCAACATATGAAGTCCTCCTGCAAAGAATGAGTCTGTCTATTATACACACTTCTTTACGGTGATTTTGAAACCAGGAGATAGGTTAAGGGCTATCCCTGCGACAGGCCTATGAGGGGGCGCTGTGAACCCATCCCTGGGCGCTACATTTGCCATCCATGGCAAATGACCCCCTCTACGGCCTGCCCCAGGCGCCCTTAACGCAGACGCATTGCCAATACTTTACTGCTTAGCAAACGCCGCCAGTACCGCATCGCCCATAGCATCGGTGCCGATGGTTTGCATGCCTTCTGACGCAATATCAGCAGTACGCAGGCCATCATCCAATACGCTGCCCACGGCGGCTTCAATGCGCTCCGCCATGGCATTCTCGTTCAGCGAGTAGCGTAGCATCATGGCCACAGAGAGCATCATCGCCAAGGGGTTAGCCACATTCTGACCGGCGATATCCGGCGCGCTGCCGTGGCAAGGCTCGTACATGCCCTGCCCGCTCTCGTTTAGTGAAGCAGATGGCAGCATACCGATAGAGCCGGTGAGCATCGCGGCGGCATCGGACAGAATATCGCCAAACATATTGCCAGTGACCACCACGTCAAACTGCTTAGGCGCGCGCACCAACTGCATGGCGGCGTTATCCACGTACATATGGGAAAGTTCAACATCCGGATACTCCGGCGCCAAACGCTCCATCACTTCCCGCCACAAAATGGTAACTTCCAGCACGTTGGCTTTATCTACCGAGCAGAGCTTTTTGCCACGCTTCTGGGCCATTTCAAAGGCAACGCGGCCAATGCGCTCAATTTCGCTCTCGGAGTAGATATAGGTATTAAAACCCACGCGCTCGCCGTTGCGCTCTTCAATACCCCGTGGCTGGCCGAAGTAGATACCGCCAGTGAGCTCGCGGACAATCATAATATCCAAACCCGCTACCAGCTCAGGCTTGAGGCTGGAGGCGCTGGCCAACTGCGGGTAGAGCATTGCCGGGCGCAGATTGCCGAACAGGCCTAGATTCTTACGCAGGCCCAGTAGCCCTTTTTCGGGGCGTTTGGAGAGGTCTTCGATTTTGTCCCACTTTGGGCCACCCACCGCAGCGAGCAAAATAGCGCTGGCGGCTTTGGCTTTTGCGAGGGTTTCCGCAGGCAGCGGCTCGCCGTGGACATCAAACGCAGAGCCGCCCACCAGCGCCTCTTCTACTTCAATATCTAAGCCCGCTTCCTGGCACGCCTTCAACAAGCGTGCCGCCTGGGCGGCAATCTCGGGGCCAATACCATCACCCGGCAGCAATAAAACCTTATGCGTCATGCTGAATCCTTAACGTGTTAAAGAGCGACGTTGGCCGCTTGGCGCATTGCAATGGGGTTGCAACGCGCTATCAAACTTACTGTGAGAACTGAAAACCCTTTAGGCTGACTGACGGAACAGCCAGGGGCGTGCGGCTTTATGCTTCTGCTCAAACGCACGAATGGCGTCTTCATCTTTTAGCGTCAGGCCGATATCGTCCAACCCTTCCAGCAAACAGTGCTTGCGAAACTCATCCACTTCAAACTCTAAAATCTCGCCGCTCGGGGTAATGACCCGCTGGTTCTCCAAGTCCACATCCAACTGGTAGCCTTCATTAGCTTCTACCTCGGCAAACAGTCTATCGATCACATCTTCTGGGAAGGTAATCAGCAGAATGCCGTTCTTGAATGAGTTGTTATAGAAAATATCGGCAAAGCTAGGCGCAATCACTACCTTAAAGCCAAAATCTTCCAGCGCCCAAGGCGCGTGCTCGCGGGAGCTACCACAGCCAAAGTTGCGCCGCGCCAGCAGCACTTCAGAACCTTTGAAGCGCGGCTGATTCAAGACAAAATCAGGATTGAGGGGGCGCTGCGAGCAATCCTGCCCCGGCTGGCCTTCATCCAGGTAACGCAGTTCATCAAACAGATTAACGCCAAAACCGGTGCGCTTGATTGATTTCAAAAACTGCTTCGGGATAATCAAATCGGTATCGACGTTGGCGCGGTCAAGAGGCGCAACCACGCCCTCAAAACGTTCAAATTTTTTCATGGCTTAGGCCTCCTGAGCGTGAGTGGCGTCGTTAGCAGGCAAGCTGCGGACATCGACAAAGTGACCGGCAATCGCTGCTGCCGCTGCCATGGCCGGGCTGACCAGGTGCGTGCGGCCACCGTAGCCTTGGCGCCCTTCGAAGTTGCGGTTAGAGGTAGAGGCGCAGTGCTCACCGGCACCCAACTTATCCGCATTCATGGCCAAACACATGGAGCAGCCCGGCTCGCGCCACTCAAAACCCGCGTCAATAAAGATCTTATCCAAACCTTCCGCTTCCGCTTGGCGCTTCACCAAGCCGGAGCCCGGCACTACCATGGCCAGTTTGATAGAGTTAGCGACTTTTTTGCCCTTGGCCACTTTGGCGGCTTCGCGCAGGTCTTCGATACGCGAGTTAGTGCAGGAGCCGATAAAAATCTTATCCAGCTTAATGTCGGTAATTTTCTGGTTGGGCTGAAGGCCCATATACTCCAGCGCACGGGTGTGACTGCGCTGCACGGTTTCATCCAGCGCGGCCTGCGGATCAGGTACTTGGCCGGAAATACCGGTGACCATTTCCGGGCTGGTACCCCAGCTCACCTGTGGCTCGATCTCTTCAGCCTGCAAAGTAACCACTTTATCGAACGGCGCATCGTCATCAGAGACCAGATTGCGCCAATCGGCTACTGCGGCTTCCCACTGTTCTGCGGTCGGCGCAAAGGGGCGCTTACCAAGATAATCGATAGTGGTGTCGTCTACGGCGATCAGACCGACCCGTGCGCCCGCCTCAATGGCCATATTGCACACGGTCATGCGCCCTTCCATAGAGAGCGAGGCAATGGCACTTCCGGCAAACTCAATGGCGTAGCCGGTGCCGCCTGCGGTGCCAATTTTGCCGATAATCGCCAGCACTACGTCTTTGGCAGTCACGCCCAGGCCTAATTCGCCCTCCACGCGCACCTGCATATTCTTCATTTTTTGCGCCAGCAAGCACTGGGTCGCCATCACGTGCTCGACTTCAGAAGTGCCGATACCGTGAGCCAAGGCACCAAAGGCACCATGAGTCGCAGTATGGGAGTCGCCGCACACTACAGTCATACCCGGCAGCGTTGCGCCCTGCTCTGGGCCAACCACGTGCACGATGCCCTGGCGAGGGTCGTTGATTTTGAACTCTTCGATGCCGTACTCAAGGCAGTTGTCGTCCAGGGTTTGTACCTGAATCAGTGACACCGGGTCTTTAATCCCGCTGTTGCCCTCGGCCCGCTCTTTAATGGTCGTAGGCACGTTATGGTCAGGCGTGGCCAAATTGGCATCCAAACGCCACGGCTTGCGGTTGGCTAAACGCAGCCCTTCAAACGCCTGGGGGGAAGTCACTTCGTGAAGCAACTGGCGGTCGATGTAGATCAACGCTGTGCCGTCATCGCGCTGCTTTACCAAGTGTTGATTCCAAAGCTTGTCGTAAAGGGTTTGGCCTGACATGTGACTCTCCTGGGCAGTGCCCTGCTAGTTCGGTATGGCCGCCTCTATGGGCTGCTTAAATTGCTTGTGAGTCAGTGTCACGCGACTCGCGCATAAAAGCAATTCATGTTATTCATAGTTTAGATTCCAAACTGGAATAGCTAATTAGGGAGCAGCCCGTGGATACCCAAAGCCTACAAGCCTTTTTGGCCGTGGCAGATACGCAAAGTTTCTCACGGGCGGCTGAACAGTTGCACCTAACCCAGCCTGCGGTAAGCAAACGCATTGCCACGCTAGAGTCCCAGGTGGGTACACGGCTGTTTGATCGTATTGGTCGGCGAATTGCGTTAACCGAAGCCGGTAGCGTGCTGCTACCCCAAGCGCGGCGGATACTGTTTAGCGTCGAAGATAGCCGCCGCGCGCTGGCCAATCTTTCTGGCCAGGTAGGCGGCAAGCTGACCCTGGCCACCAGCCACCACATTGGCCTGCACCGCCTTCCGCCGCTATTAAAGCAGTACACCCAGCGCCACCCGGAGGTTACGCTAGATCTACACTTTCTGGATTCCGAACAGGCTTACCAGGGCGTTCTGGATGGCACGCTGGAAATGGCCGTGGTGACGCTCGCCCCCCATCCTCATGAACAGCTACAGGTGGTAGAGCTTTGGCGCGACCGGCTCTGTTTTGCCTGCGCTATTGATCACCCTCTTACCTATCAGACCTCTCAAAGCGTGCTGTCACTGACTGATCTGTGCGAATACAACTGCGTAATGCCGGGGGCGAAGACCTTTACAGGATCCCTTATCGCGCAGCGTTTTAGCCAAGCAGGCCTGGAACTGCCGGTCAGCATGGCGACCAACTATTTAGAAACGCTAAAGATGATGTGCAGCGTGGGGCTAGGCTGGAGCCTGCTACCGGAAAAGATGATCGACAGCGAACTGGTAGAGCTAAAAGTAGACACCCCGCCAATTTACCGCCCGCTGGGGTATTTGGTGCATACCAATCGAACGCTCTCGAATGCGGCACGCATGATGATTGAGGAGCTGGAAAATACGCGGGGCGAGAGCCCTATAAAATAAGCCCGATGTGTTATGCGCACACCCGCGTTGTCGGTTTTCGTAGCGCGTGGTAAGCCTACGAGAGCAGCGCGAAGCGGTGCCGGGGTTAGGCTCTGGTGGACATTGTTGGCTGGTTGCCGCCGGGCGTCGTTCCGCCGCCTCCTGAATTGCCCCCTATTCACCAAACTGGGCGAACACTTCTTCGCCGGTCAACTGCTTGGTTTTTTCTGCTAGTGAATAGTAACGTGGCTTTTGATCGATAAATATTTGCTCGGTTATTTTCCAATCATCCTCGCCATCAAGAAGCCCAACGGGAAGCGCATAATGTCCATCCTGCTTTAAGCGATAGAAAAGGTGGGTGCCACACTGCTGGCAGAAACCACGCTCGGCCCACTCAGAGGAACTGAAGGTGGATATATACTCTGAGCCTTTAAAGTTCACATCACCGGCAAACTCAACTGCAAACATCGGGCCACCGCCCCATTTTCTACACATCGAGCAGTGACAAACGCCGACATGATTGCTGTTGGTGGCAACAGTAACGCTGACAATGCCGCAAAGGCAGGCCCCATGAAGCTGTGTGGTGGATGCCATATTTGTCTCCTTCAGATATTCGTATTTAACCCTCAAAAGCCAAGATAGCTCAAAATTGATCCCTCAATATTGTGCCCCTATGAATCTATGAGTACTTGCCGCTACGGGCGCGTGTATCTTGGATCAAGTGGGTAGAAACAGCACGCTTAGCTTTTTCGCCAAGGCACAGCCGCAACGAAGATGGCCTACCCCTGTTGGTGCGTCTAACGTTAGCGGCCAATAATTATCTGAAGCCTACTGACAACTAGACGTACGATCAGCTTCAAAGGAAATGACCTATAGGCAGGTGGATCAGCTGGCAGAGCGTTGGAATCCTTGAGAAATTTGGTGGCAATACGTGACTGGAGAGCCGGTGCCTCGTCTACATACCGTTGGCGATACAACGAGATCCAGTGCTGCGAATTTTCGAACGTAACAAAAAGAGGCGAATTGCAGCACGTTGCCACCATACGTCTCGTTGGCGAGTTCTCACGAAATGTATAAGGATGGAGAAGCCCCTGACCGCGCACTACGGCGTATCGATCATTACGATGGAGCACATAGTGGGTTCCCAAGAATGAGTCCATGATCGGCTCCGGCGGAAAGAGCTTTGCAAGCTCATCAGCCGCAAACTGGCAATCATCACAATGGCACACAGTGCAATAGATTGGCGCGCCCTTAAGCTCTACGGCAACCTGGCCACATGAACACTCAACTAAAAATGTATCAACCGACATCCGGCTCTCTCCAAGTGTGCACTAGCGCCTAGTCTCACCAGCGGCAATGAAACGACAACTGGCAAGGGATCTCGACAGGAGCCTCAGCAATCAAAATCTCTTCTATTTTCATAGCGTCATTTCAGCTCTGGATGACGAAGAAGCAAAGAGCGGACATGCAGTTCAGCGGGTTAACGCCTCAACTGCCATAGCTTCCACCTCCTCAAGGGGAAGGCGAACTGCCTTGAGCGCTCTTGCGAGACTTGGAAATAGCTAAAAAGACAGTGCCAAGCACAATAAACGAGGGGCTAATCACCCAAAGCGTCGTCAAATGAGTGGTTAAGCCAACAATAAGGAATGTTATGCCGTTAGCTAGGAAGACGAAGCCGAGGGTTAGAAGGCTTTTGAACGTGTTCAATGCGATGCTCCTGGTAAGAGCTAAAGCCTTTCACCACCGGTGACAGGCGAATAGCGGGTGAACCCATTAAGGAATGAACGCAGCTAGCCTGCTGCATCGATGGTTAAGCGTTGAGCTAGGGCTTGGTAAAGGGTATGCCGAGCCGCTTCGTTAAACAGTACAAAACGGATCAGGCGAACTTTATGCAAGCTGGGGAGTATGGCTTCAAGGGTAGCCGCACACACTTGAGCGGCTTCTTTCGCCGGATAGCCGAAGGCGCCAGTAGAGAGTGCCGGAAAAGCCAGCCGCTCAATACCATTCTCCTCGGCAAGTTTCAGCGCGTTGCGGTAGCAGTCCGCCAGCAGCTGATCCTCCGGCTTGTCGACACCGTACACCGGCCCCAGGCAATGAATGACCCAGCGATTGGGCAGGTTATGGCCGCCGGTAAGTACCGCTTGCCCCGGAATGATGGGCGCCATTGACTGTCCCTCTTCCGCTAAGCCTGGCCCTGCAGCGCGATGAAGCGCTCCGGCGACGCCGCCACCGGTTCGCAATTGCGCATTGGCAGCACTAACTACTGCATCCACATCGGACTGTTGGGCAATATCGCCCACTACGCACTGCACTCGAATTCTGCTGTGGTCGCTCATAAGCTCCTCCCTCTATTACCCACATCGTGTCACGCCCGCTGGTGAAGACCTTCCTTTATAGCGGCAAATATCGAAAGTGCAGCCGGAACAGAGCGCTTCCGTTCAACCGACAGTCATGCGTTGTCTTCGATAATCGTCCCAGCTTTACGCATCTCGTCCATCACGACGCCTAATTGCTCCGGGCTCACTGCTCGGGTGGCATTGTCAATTAGGTGGGTTTCAAAGCCAAATTTGCAGGCGTCTAGCACGGTAGCCTTAACGCAAACATCGCAGGCTAGCCCTCCGATCCAAACGCGCTTGATCCCCCGACTCTCAAGAAAGCCCTGAAGGCCGGTGCCATCGAAAGCGGAGTAGGCGTCGCGATCAAACGCGCTCCCCTTGCTAACGCGCACGGTGTCCGGCGGCAATTGCAGATCCGGATGAAAGGCGGCACCGTCTGTGTCCTGAAGGCAGTGCTCTGGCCAGGGGCCACCTTGGGCCACAAAGGAGCAGTGTGCCACCGGGTGCCAGTCCCTGGAAACAATGGCCAGTGCGCCCTTCCGGGCGGCCTTAGCCAACCAATCGTTGAGTACCGGCACTACCGCATCGCCACCTTCAATGCCCAGCGCCCCGCCGGGGCAGAAATCGTTCTGCACATCCACAGCGATCACTGCATCTTGTGAGCAAAGTATTTCCGAAGCCCTCATAAACACCTCCTGCTAGTTTGTAGACGTTGCAACACCGTTACTGACATCATAGCGCCACAGGCATCAGTCACCCAGCGAGAGCTCTTGACCAAAAATGATTCGATGCACCTCAGGCGTTGCTACACCAAACTCACGTAGCCCCCAAGGCTTATCCGCTATTGCCTGGAAAATCTCGGCGCCCCGCTGCTGATAATCAAGGTGAAGTTCATCTATGCCCTCGTAGTTTACATACGCAAAGTAAGAATGCTCGTGTGTATAACGGGCGGGAAGTTCGTCTGGGCAGTGCCCCAGCATAACGTGAAAGCCACCTAGGCTGAGGAACGACCAGCCATCCACACGAAAACGTAGTGAGAAGCCAAGCTTGTCGAGAAAGTAGCTCTCAGTCTTCTCGATATCGTTAACTGCCAGCACATGTTGAGTTGCTTTTACCACAAACATTGATGGCTCCTTCCCCTATATGTAGAATGGCAATGGTTACTCCTTAGACGCACCACTGCTTAGATTAGCTAGGCTGTTGAGTCTGAGCAGATAACCATCTGGATCCATGATCATAAATTGTCTGACACTCAAAAATTCACCACCAACCCGGTAAGATTTTTTCTCTAACGGCAGCTGGATTGGATAATTGTGTTTAACTAAATGTCGGTATATGCCATCAAGATCAGTAACGGTTATTTGAAAATTCACGCCTCGGCCAAAGGGATATTCAAGCTCAGCGGTGATCCATGGATCGTTTGCAGCAACCAGTTCGCCTACTTGTTTAAGCATAAGGACGGCACCGTCAAGCTGTATAGTTGCAAAGCTATCTTCGGGACGTTCGAAGCAGATCGTAAAGCCGAGCAGCTCCGTATAAAAGCTCAACGACTTTTTAATGCAGCGAACATTTAGCTCTGGTGTTAAAGGAGGAAATATATCGATGTTAGTCATGACTCATAGCTTATAATTCTCAGCCTACAGAATCGATTTTATCAACGTAGCTAATGCTTACGTATCCATTTATGCTGGCTTATATTGTCTCTTTCCGCGCCAAAACTAAGAAGCAGCGCAACGACTTCAGACTGAAAAGTTAATTATTTTTTGCTCCATAAATTATAGTACAAACAATACCTGCGACTAAGCCTGGCATGCCGAACATTATCAACAAGGTTGCAATTGAGGTCGAATCATAATAAATAGTGCCGCCAAACAGTATCGATAAAAAAAGCCCTACTATGCCAATACCTATAGCAGCAATCCAACTATCGCTACACTTATGTAAGGCGCCTCGGATCAAACCAGTTAAGAGCGCAGGAATAATGCCAAAAATGTAAGCAAATATCGTCGTTAGCAGCCAAAGATAAAAAGCAGACTGAAAGCTAAAACCATGCTTTTCAACTTCACCAAGTAAAAGCAATGGCGTTAAGGTTAAAGCTCCTACCGGGGGGCCCACCAATGCGAAGAAGACAGCACACGCGGCTATCGACTTTAAATTCAATTGCAGAATCATAAGAATAATTCCTAACACACCATCATACGTGTTCCACGACTCAGTGCTGGACGAGAAGGTTGAACGTGGGCTTTTGGGCACGCTGCCGTCCCACGGTGCACAGTCGCTTCCGTGCGCGGTGTCTGCCTGGATAAATTGCACACAAGCGAGAATGTCGGCAGTCCTTGCCAAAAAGCGCGCTTGTTGGCCTTATTAGACATGGCTGCTACTCCTCTACCTCTTTAAGATTCACTCACGGTACCCATACTTCTTCTGTGCTGTCTGACTTTTCACACCATAGCCTTAATCTCATGAATGTCCATCAAAGCTCTAAGCGCAAAGGCGAAGCAGAGTGAGTCTTCGTGACAACACATGGTTAGCCATCAACAGCCTCCGCCAGCATCAGTACTTCGGTTGATGAGTACATATCGTCTATTTCGGCAACAACCCTGGCACCTAGCGATTTCTGGTACAGCCGCTGAGCCTCATTATCCGCTCGGATTGATACGAGAATCGATTTCAAGGACTGACCATTGCACTCAAGCACTCCTCGCACCTGGGCAAGCGATTCCCTTATGAGTAATTCTCCAAGCCCCCTGCCACGCAGTTGCGCAGTCACAGCAACCTGATCAAGCTCAACAACTGCAGACGGACGAATGCCGGATTTTTGGGCCCAAAAAATATACCCTGCAACCTCATCCGCTTGGATAAGGAGGTGAACGAGCATCCGCGGCCAGGCTGCCATCGTTGCCCGAACCCAGACCTCCGAGTCACTTTGACGCGTAAATGCTTGCCGATGAATGGCCGCTATTGCGACAACATCGTCAGAATTTGCAAGACGTACAAATATACTCATGTTGATGCCTACGTTTGATAAAGGGCCAAGCTAGCTCAATTAGTTATCGCTGCTGAATCGTATGGGCTTAAATAAATGATTTGGCCATACTCCTAAGCAGAAGCCAATACCAGCTTGAACCCCAAACATAGCTCCCGCGAACACTTGCTCTACTCCTGAGCCACCTAGAAAGTAGGCTATAAATTGATAGTAAAGAATACCTGCAGCGATAAAAGCAAGAAGAGCACTAAACCAAGAAAGCAAGCCGCAGGTTCTGAGAAGAAGAACAAATGGTAGCGCAAGGAAAACAACTCCTGGAAGAAAAAAAGCAAGTACAATCAAAACTAACTGAAAATCGTCCGTCCATAGAAAAAACTGATTATTCTGAATCATAAGACCCAGCATAAAAAAGATCACCGCCAGGAAAAATCCTATAAAAAAAGATCTCTTGTGCTGCATTTTTTTCATTTCACGCACCTAATTTACGCCTTCACACAAGGGCTTAACAGTGAAGGAAAAGCCGCAAAGCCTCCCTGCCCGATGTTTGTCAATGTAGCAGCCGTCACCAGGGCTCGCCTTGCTAGACCACGATCATTAATTTCAAACACTAAAAAACTGTTCTCTATAATCACAGCACTTTCCTTTATAGCAATGACTAATATTTTTTACGTGCCAGTATTCTTAACAACTCATCTGCATCCTTATTTGTTCTAACCGTATACGTGGCAATATCTTTGCCTACTGAGCCTAAGATCATCTCATCCTTCAACCCAAAAAACTCATCATACTTAAAAGACCAATAAAGCAATGATAAATTGAATTTATCTCGAATAGCCACTCGATAGACTCTTAACCAACGTGGCGGCTTCATAAAGACAAGAACGGTAGCTCTAGACGCTCTATCCGAATAGGTTCTAGAGTTCCCTCCTTCAATGATCCATTGATGTTTTGATGCCCAGGATCTTACCGTGCTATCAATTTCGGAGTTTGTCCGAAGCTTTCCGTCTTCATCATGAACGGCCTCATCAACACAATAAACAACTATGTCAAGTAACCTCGACAGCCTAAGCGCCAACCTAGATTTACCTGAGCCGGGACCTCCGATGATCATTATTCGTGTCGCGCTCATCCCTTCTCTCTTTATACCTAGCGCTGAGTTAAGCCGCTTTGCGGTATGGGTTTAAATGATTGCTTAGGCCTTACCGCTCAGTCAGCGCGAGCTGTACACCTAAACCCGCGAACGCTGCCGCAAAGCTCCTGCACAACCAACCCTGAATCTTAGGTGAATCAATAACGGCTGTTCTAAACGCATGGGCAAGCTGCCCGTAGATGACGAAGACAACAAAGGTCATCGCCATGAAAATAGCGCTCAGTCCGAGCAATTGCCCTAGTGATGACTGGGCATCAGTTGCAACGAACTGCGGCAAGAACGCTAAGAAGAAAATGGTCAGCTTGGGGTTGAGGATATTCAGCAGGAACGCCTTGCTCATAAGCGAAACGGCATCACCCTTTCGCCTCACCTCATGAACAGAGAAAGCGCTTCGATCACGCCAAGTAACGACGGCAAGGTAAAGAAGATACACGACACCCGCATACTTGAGCACCTGAAATGCTACCGCGCTCGTATGCATGATAGCCGCCAGGCCCAGAACAGTGGCCAGCAGGTGCGGCACAATACCAAGTGTGCAACCGATAGCAGCATAGAGACTTGCCAGACGCCCATGCATTAAGCCAATGGAAACGGTAAAGATAACACCTGTGCCTGGGATCAGCACGACAACCAACGAGGTAAGCAAGAACTCAGCAGAAAACATAAATGACTACTCCTCTATGAGGCACGCCGCTGCCCAATGCACAGCAACGCAGTAGGTTCCAAGTCAGAAGGCAATCTCAACACTTCCTTCACCCTTGCATTATCGAAACCTGCCACTAGAACACAGCCAACTCCGAGGGCAGTACTCTGAAGATGGACATTTTGTGCTAAAGCCCCCGTTTCCATATACACATATCGAGCGCCGCGCTCTCCCTGGGGTGGCTGAGCTTTAAAGTGCTGAACTGCATCGCCAAGTTTCGCGGTAACCGCGATGATAAGAGCGGATTCTTTCAACCATGGTTGATCGCCAATTCCTAGCGATTGCACAACCCCTTCTGGAACACGGCCACTCATTAGGTTTAACGAATGGCTCTCAGCCTGATACTTCATAGATACCGGCCTCAAGTTCCGATACCCGCTGCACTAAAATTTTTAGGCGCAGCGGATATAACCCACCTGCCGATGGCGTGGCTCTTTTTTCATTCGGCCCTGTTACGCCCTGGGCCGACCACAGCAACTGAGACAAAACGCCTATAGGTAGCAGTGCATTCGTGTACTCCCTCACGCTGCGCCGAGCCGCAATACTGCCAACCAATGACTGGGAGTCTTGCTGTTCTGGAGCAGGTAAGTCGAAGGCCATGTGTTCACTCCCTATGTTTAACTGTTATGGCACTACTAACTCGGACTGTTGCGCACCAAGAGAGCACCAGCACCGATCATCAAACTGCCTGTAATCCAATCCCACCACTGCCGAATGCGCGGCCTGCGTAATGCTTGCGCTACACGCTCCATAAGTATGACAACGCCCCACCACCATGCGACACCAATCAGTACATCAAGCACACCGAGTATCAAAATTTGCCGAGCTGCACCGACCATCGGGTCGATGAACTGAGGTAAGACGCTAAGGAAGAAGATGATCGCCTTGGGGTTGAGTAAATTGCACAAAAAGCCATTGGCAAAAGCACGACTACGGCTAGTGACATCAATGTCTTCTTGCACGTCTGCCTGTGCACTACGGTGCTGGCTACGGCTACTGTACAGAACTGCTAGCCCCATCCAGATTAAATAAGCCGCACCTGCCCAACGAATCAGCATAAACAGCTCGGCGGAGCGGGCCGCAATGGCCGAGAGGCCAAGAGCGGCTATCAGCATGTGTATACAGAGTCCGCTTTGAGCACCCAGCGCAGCGGCTAAACCGAGTCGACGATGCTGTACCGCATATCGGCTCACTAGCAGAAAATCCGGGCCAGGAATAAGGTATGCCAGCAATACGACTGCGATGAAGCCAACTAGCTCAGTGCCCATCCATCCTCCTCCTATTACTACAACCCCTTGGTATGGAGCTAACGGCAACGGGCAGCAATCAGCAGGTGTGACAGACCGCTTCTGTCGGTCTCGCATCATACTCATCGTGGCGCCGAACCCAGTCCATGATTTCCTTCTCGTTGCGGCCCTTCGGTGTGATGTCGAGATAAATGAAGGCGCCAATAACCTCCTCATTGCCACGGGCGTAGCTGGAGTAAGTGTGGAATACTGCCCCGCTCTCGTCCCTGTAGAAAACGCTAAGTCCGGGCAGTTCTTCGCTGAAGTATTTCGGATCCTCGATAGCTTGGTAATTGTAGTAGAGCCGACCAGCCTCAAGATCCTCCCGAGCGAAAGAGACCTGAAAGTCAAAATTGAAATCGCTGCCCAGGGAGGACACCCAGGTGGCTGTCCAGCCCATACGCCTCCGATAGGCTTCCAGCTTTTCCAGCGGCGCGCGGGATACACGAACGTAACTGACATCATGATTGGCGAGGTGGACGATGGCCCCCTCGGCATGATCCGCCTCCAGCGAGCAGCTCGGGCAGCCCGCATTCCAATCAGGGCTGAACATGAAATGGTGAATGACCAGCTGACTGTTTGCGCCAAATAGCTCGGCAAGGGTCTTCTTCCCTTCCAGCGTATCGAAGGCGTATTCCTTGTCTATCTTGACCCATGGCAGCTCGCGCCGCTCACGGGCGACCAGGTCACGCATACGAGTGAGCGCCTTCTCGTTCTTTAGGTGAGCTTTGCGTGCCTGAAACCACTCCTCTTTGGAGACAACTCTCGGTGATTCAATCTGGCTCATGACGGACTTCCTCGCGTAAATTCAGCGTTGTTCCGGCTTGCAGCACCGGAATAGTGCGTTTTGCATAGAGTAGTCGTTCGCCACTGATCAAAATCGACAACACCGCCGCAATTAATGACGATGCGCTTGGTGAAGCATTGATGCATCGAGGCCCTAGTTCGCCAGGTTGAGCTGCCAAGAAACGCCATACCTATCCTTTAACCACCCAAACTGCTTACTAAAACCGTAGTTATCCAAAGGCATTAGCTCAGCGCCACCCTCAGCTAGGGCATGAAAAGCCTTTTCAATTTCGCTCGTAGATTCACACTCAACATACAATGACATCGATGGCGTGAAAGTAAATTGGTGATCAAGGTGGCTATCTAGCGCCAGAAACTCAGTACCGTTTATCGTAAAGCGAGCCATCTTGGTGGAACCCTCTGGCTCATTCTCACCCGCTTGGAAGCGCTGAATATCGAGAACCTCTGAACCAGGAAAGAGTGAGGTATAGAACTTGATTGCCTCTTCAGCCTTCCCGGCTTGCTCTCCGACAAACATTAGCGAGGTCGTGATGGACTTCATGTATGCCTCCGTTCCAGTTGATACACATAACGCTGAGAGTTTAGCGCCCTTGCAATGAAGGCGAAGCCACAATTTAAAGGGCGTCTGGCAGCTATCGGCCAAGTACTATAGCTACTTGTTGATTTTAGCTTCGGGCCGCGCTGTAGCTCAGACTAACAACCCTCCAAGCAGTGCCATCCCACTCCCAGGTTTCTGCAAACGCCACCACCGGCCCTTGGGATGATCCGGAAAGGGTATATCCCTGCCCTGTTATTACGGTGTTCCTGTCAGATTCCTGAATCGATAGCTCGGTATCGTTTTTTTGCCCGCCTTGAGGAAACCAACTTCCTTTCTGCTTAGCTGAAGAGAGAGCGCCGAGCTGGGATCTCTTGGATTGGATACCGCGTTCGGTAGTAACTATGAAATTATATGCCTGCACTTGGGCAAGGTGCTCAACGTCACCAGCGAAATAAGCGGCGTACCAGTGTTCTCGTACTTGTTTCAGACCCTCGCGTTTCATGGACTGGTTCCTATCTTTAGAAATGAACGCTAGAAGGAAGCAGCGTATCTCACGCGTACACCTTTCGGGATTTTGTTAGGCCTAACACGTATCTCGGCGGAGATCTCTCGCCAGCTTCAACCTGCCGAGTATTTTTACTACAACCATTAAGATTATAATCACGGACTAAGTCATACCCACTCGACAATTGAACGCCAAGCCTCAGGCCTAATACTGTGAACAACCACCCTCAAAGTTAAAGAAGCCGAGCCAAGCCTGTTCGCAAAGGCCTGCACCCGAAGAATCTACACAACCAAGGCTATGACTTTCCAGCGCTCGTAAAAAGCCACCCAGCACTAGCCCTCTATGTGAAGCCAAACGCTTATGGCGAACTTTCCATCGATTTCGCAGATCCACTGGCGGTAAAAACGCTCAATGCCGCGTTATTAAACCGATACTACAACATCGTCAACTGGGATGTCCCAGAGGGCGCGCTTTGCCCTCCCATCCCAGGCAGAGCCGACTATATCCATTACATGGCGGACTTATTGGAGTTTGGGCTTGGGCGTGAACAGCCCGGCATCAAGCTGCTCGATATAGGCACTGGAGCCAATGGGATCTACCCGCTACTGGCCTGCCAAATTTACGGCTGGGAGTGTGTCGGTAGTGACATCAACACTCAGTCGCTTGAGAACGTCGCCACGATTATCACCCACAACCCCACGCTCAAAGATCGCTTCACGCTGCGCACGCAACACGATAAAAACCACATATTTGAAGGGATCATTCAACCCGGAGAGTTTTTTGACGTCAGCGTATGCAACCCGCCCTTCCACGCCTCGCTCGATGAAGCCCTTAAAGGTAGCCAGCGTAAACTCAATAACCTTGCGCGTAGCCAAGGCGAACACAAAGCAAAAACCAAATCTCCCAGTCTAAATTTCGGCGGGCTGGGGGCAGAGCTTTGGTGCAAGGGTGGCGAACAGCTGTTTCTTAAAAAGCTAATAAGAGAAAGCCAAACGTATTCAACTCAATGCCGCTGGTTTAGCAGCCTGGTCTCAAAAGCCAACAATGTTAAGCCTGCCAAGAAGCTGATTCGTAAACTCGGTGCCGTTGATAGTCGGGAAATCGAGATGAATCAGGGAAATAAGATCACGCGGATATTGGCCTGGACATTTATGTGAGCCGTTCCTGAGATGGCACATGATTATGCGGAGTCTACCGTGACATTATTCCGCTATAAGCACTGGAGAACTGCCAGTGCTCAATCAAATACGTGCTACGTGAAAGGTACCTGGCTAAAGCGGATCTCGGCTACCAAACTTAGCCGTCAGTGGTTTTTTTTTTAACAGCCTCAGCGCTCACAATAGCGCACGTTTATACGCCCGACTGCTTTTGCTTGTTATACGATCATTCCTCTTCGTTTCATTTCTTCCTCAAGGTTTCGCGGAATGGGACGACAGGAACAGTTTTTAAAATGCTCCAAGTGCCACTCAATTCTTTCCTCTAAGGTAGGGTTCTTAGGCATCCTATGGTTGCGATGCCACTCTGCGTTCGTTTTTTTCATAGTGAACTCTAGCTGTCATAGGCTTGAAGGGCGATTGGCAGCGAGCGTGTCACTATGTTGCCTGCTGCTGGCAGGCCAACGAGTATTGCGCTGATTATTTCTTCTCTAGATGCGCCCGCTTCCTTCGCAACCTTCACATGAAATGGAACACCGCTATCAAGGCCTTTAACAGACAATACGGCTAAGTAAGCAAGGCTCTCTGTTTTCTTGTCTAAAGCACAGGCATTGCCCAAGCTCTGGACTGCTATCATCCATGCTTGAGCATGCTCCGGCGCTTCCTGCATGAATATCTGATAAGCATTGCTTACCAAGTTTTCATTACCATTCATTTCGTTCCCCTTTTTCTTTAGGCACATACGCCCTCCGTAAACAGCGCGCGGAAGGAGCGTTCTGCGACCGAAGGGAGCGAATTTAATGGCTTGGCTATGCCTGTTTGTCATCAGTGGCAGGAACCATTTGGGATCTGTGCTAATCAGTGATGAATAGTTTCAAAAAGTCATCTTTGGTTAGAACCGTTCCAACATAGCCAAGATCACGGAGAAGCACCACCATCAACTTACAAGTGTCCGTAGCAATTCTATTCCGTCTAGCTCGCCACTACTGGACTTAGCTTTCCACTCGCCAGAATCTATTACTGCCTCATCTGAGGCATTGAGAAAAAGCCGGTGCCCAGCTCCATCACTTATGAGTTCCACTCAGGCAGGTTGCGGCGAGATCATGGCAGGATGGTGGCTACAAGGTGGCGAAGATGCCTGTTTCTCGCCAAAGCGTGGATACAAGCTACGGAGAGAGCTCGCCTGTGGTAGTTATTCTGAAATCGGCCATATCACCACGGCCGCTCTCAGATCCCACAGCCGCCACGAAAGCGCTACCCGCCCTACGCCAGGGCAGTTTTGCTGACCAGCACGACACCGAAGGCGATCAGCATCAGCAACACTACTTTGCGGAAGGTGTCGGCATCCATCCGCTGGCGCACGATACCGCCGACCTTGGTGCCGACGTACACGGGTATCAGCCCCAGCAACGAGATCCAGATCGTTTCGGCCGTCATGAGCCCCAACTTCGCTAGGCCCACGGCCATGACCAGGCTCGAAAGGGTAAAGGAGATGTTGATCGCCTGGATAAACCGTTTGGGATCGAGTTGAAGCGCCAGCAGGAAAGGCAAGACCGGCATGACTTGCGATCCGGTCATACCATTCACCACACCGGTGAGAAAGCCGGAAACCGGTGCAAGTTTGCGGCCCAGGCTCTCCGACATCGGTTGGCCAGGGCGAAACAGCGTGAAAGCGCCGTAGCCGATAAGCACCAGACCCAGTATCGCGCCGGCGACCAGGCTATCGATCAGATCCAGCACGGCGAGGCCGATCAGCAGGCCGGGAATGGTGGCGAGAAACATCGGCCAGAAGCGCCGCACCGTTTCCCCGAAGTGCCCTGCCTGCATCATCACGATGGCGTTACTCACCAGCGAGGGAATGATGACCAGCGGCATGGCGGATTTGAGGCCCAGCCCAAGCGCGAGGATGGGTAGCGCGGATGTTGAGAACCCCAGACCGGTCGCCCCTTTGACGAAGGCAGCCACAAGATAGGCACAGGCGATGATCAGAATCGTCTCGAAATTCACAGTGCATCCATACGGTAACACTCACAGATTGGTCTTAGGCAGGCTTCGCTTCCTACCGGCTGGTTTTCCGGCGATCCATCGCCGCGGCAATGTCCTCTTCGTACTCTTCTCCCCAGCCGCAAAGCGGCTCCATGGCCTGCACCAGACTTACCCCAAAGGGCGTCAGCGAGTAGTCGACGCGCAGCGGGATCTCGCCATAGTCGGTGCGCTGGACAATACCGTCGGACTCCAGCTCCTTCAACTGCTGGATCAACATCTTGTCGCTCACGCCCCGGACGCTTCGCTTGAGCTCGCCATAACGCGTCGGGCCCTTGCTTAAAAAGAACAGAATCAACGGCTTCCACTTGCCGGAGATCACGTGCAGCGTCGCATGCAGGCCACAAATGAAACGTGGGTTTTCAGAGTTTACTTTCGCCATAAAGGTACTTACCAAAAGGTGCATACTTGAACATTTGTAAGCGGTTTATATATTGTGAAAGCGCATCGAGTCAACACACACGGAGACCCAACCATGAATCGACTAAACGGTAAAATTGCACTAATCACTGGCGGAGCCAGCGGCATCGGCCTGGCCTCGGCCCAACGCCTCATCGACGAAGGCGCCTTCGTCTTCATTGTCGGACGGCGCCAGGAGGCCCTCGACAACGCAGCTGAGGCATTGGGATCCAACGCCTGGGGCATCCAGGCGGATGTAACGAAGCCGGAGGATCTCGAACGCGTATTCGAGACAGTCCAGAAAGAGAAAGGCCGCCTGGACGTACTGGTGGCCAACGCGGGCGTCGGCGAATTCGCCAGCCTGGGAGAGATCACTGAGGAGCACTACGACTACATCTTCGACATCAACGTCAAAGGCACCCTCTTCACCGTCCAGAAGGCCCTCCCCCTGATGACGAACGGTGGCTCCATCATCCTCACCGGTTCCACGGTCGGCAGCATGGGCACCCCCGCGATGAGCATCTACAGCGCCTCCAAGGCGGCCGTCCGAAATCTGGTGCGCAGTTGGGCCTATGATCTCAGGAGCACCGGCATCCGCGTAAACGTCATGTCTCCTGGCCCGACCAAAACAGACAAGTTGATCGAATTGCTCCCATCCGACGCCCTGAGAGAGATGAAACGGAGCGTACCGCTTGAGCGTCTGGGCGATCCCCAAGAAACCGCAGGCGCGGTGGCATTCCTGGCGTCCGACGATAGCAGCTTTATGACAGGAAGCGAGGTGTTCGTTGATGGGGGCTACGCGCAGGTTTAGGGGTTAGGCGGAGAACGGGAGGCAATGAACCCAAAGGGGTCAGATAGATTTTAGATCAGTCAGCTTGGTTAAAAAAAATCAACCTGCCTCATTTACATTGATCAAAATAAACTCGATCTGCCCCCTTTCATTTTGGCTTCCCTTACACACAACGTCTGCCGTCACCGATGACAAAGCCGGAGCGAAGCGGAGGTTTTGGGATCCGGTGCACGGCTTGGTTATACAGCATGTAGCGGCTTGATTCGATCCACTTCTTCCTTGACCGATTGCGCGGCCATCTAAAGATCAACAGATCGCTGTGCGTTCAGCCAGAATTCCGGCGAGTTACCAAACAAGCGAGCAAGCCGGAGCGCCATTTCAGGGCTAACAGCACTACATTCGCGCAATAATTTATTAACTGACTGACGAGAGACACCCAAAGGTTCGGCCTACCCCGAAACCGTCAGTCCATAATCCGGAAGAAAATCTTCCCTCAGCATTTCGCCAGGATGTGTGGGGTTGCGTTGCATACCGGTCGTATTAAGAATAGACATATCATAACCTCACTCAGTGGTAGTCACACACTTCGACTTCATACGCATCATCACCTTCAAAACTAAAACAGATACGCCACTGATCATTGATTGAAATTGCGTGCTGCCCCTGCCTGTTTCCCGTCCGAACGCGCCAGGTGTTTTTTCAACCACTCGTTAGTTGCGAAAAGCTACGTAAATAATTTTTAAATTTATATATGTGTTAAGCCCGCCTTATATACAATATTCGCACGCATTTAAAACACAGGGTATGTGAATATGAAAGTCGCGAGTAAGTCAATGATAGTGCTTATAGTCGCCTTGGCGTGTATTGGTTTAGTTATTACAAATCAAGGCTCTAATGGGCAAAGTGCGAATGCCTCGCAGGTTTCATTAGACGCTCCAGGGAGGAGTAGTATGCAACAGCTATTCAAACAACATCAGGCTACTTACGAAAGTCGACAACAGGCCTTAGCCGAGCTTGATGATGGCGCGTTACGTGAGCTTTTATCTTATGAGGCGCGTAACGCCTACTTTTCTACTATTAATACCTTTCACTTATACGGCCAGCCAGGTGATATTGAGTTTAGCTTACCGCGCGTATACAGGCTGTCTGATTATGCTGATGTAACATCATTGCAGCAGGCTTTTGTCGGCAGTATTCAAGCCTTTAACACGCATAATAACCCGTTATGTATGCGTCACACCGGCAACCAGGGCATGCAGATTCAGCGTCCTTTTCGCTTGCCGATACGTCACCGCGTTGACTATAAAAACATTGAACTCGCAAACGGTGAAATACTAACCTTGCCGGATACGCATCAGCGTGAAACCCAAGCTGAGCGAGTGATTCTGGCTGGCGATACCTATTGCTATCTTGGCCAGGATGAAGACGCCGAGCCGCCGGCAGTGCGCTTACAGGGTGAGTTTAAGGCCCAACTACCCAGCGACGTCATCACCTTCAATTTCAGTGCAAACGATGTTGGACAAACCTTCGAACAGGGTGGCGTGCGTGTTTTGCTAGAGGCTTTTGGCACTGTTTCATTCGCGTTGAGAATTGAAACCGACGAAGGCAGCACCATTGAATGGCTTGACCAGGATATAGTGACCGATGCCCAAGATAGCCAAGGTCACTATTTAGCCCATGTACAGAGCGAGCGTGATCCGCTTTATGTGTATGAACGCATCAATACTCTGTTAGATGATTTATTTCAACGCCTGGCACAGAACGATTTGGACTATGACACGGCGCTGGCCGAGCTAGAGGCGCTCGATAGCGAGCTTGCGGCTGCACGTGGCGATGCTCAGTTCGTTGCCAGTAGCTTTAACGGCCCCGTTGCGCAGGGGCAAGTGACGTTACTGGTTTACCGCGAAGATAGCCAAATCGTTGAGCAAGCGTTAGATATTCCGGTGCATAATATGCCGACGGCTCATCGGGCGGACGACGGTTTGGCGCAATTACCCGAGATTGAACCCACTGCACCCGTTTACTCAGGCCAACTACCCCTACGCGCTGAGCGCACCGAACTTGAGGCTGACGAATTAGCCGAGGCGGTGCAAGTGGCACGGCACTTAATGCCAGGAGACGTAAGCCACGTTGAACTTGATTACCCTGGGCAAGTCGCGTGGTATTACCCACCCGTGCAAAGCGACTTACTGATCGACCGTCGTAATCGCATGTGGATGCCGACCATGGCGCTTTTCGAGTTTTTCGATGTTGAGGGCAATCCAGTTAAAGACCCTGAGCAAAGCAACCTGCAAGCGGAAAAGCTAGGCTTTGAAGTAAATTCAAAAACGGTGCAGTCGATCCATATGATTGGGCGCTTCAACTATGACCCTGAGCGCTTTACGGGCGTACCCGTTAGAATGACCGCACAGGTTCATATGGCGCTGGCAAGTAACTTGACCAAGCAAGCATACGCAGTGGATGAATTACCCGTAGGGATGAGCTTTGAGCACAACCGTTTGGTGATTGATTACTCGGAATTTGAGCCAGTTGAGTCAAATTCGTCACCTAACTTGCGACGCAATCATGTATTTGCACGTGACGAGCAAGGGTATCTTTCAGAGATGACATTCCACAGTTTACAGGGCGCAGGACAATCAAGCGTCGATGTGTATTATTTTTACGGCCAGCCCTCTAGTATTGAGGTCTGGTATTTAGGTGAGCTGGATACGCCTGTGTACCCTATAGATGTGAGCCTTGATTAATCACGCCTATGCGAGTGCCAGGCCTGGCCTGGCACGTATTGTGGACGCAGCAGGCCCACTACATTTTGGGAGTTTTCGGGGTTAGGCCACCACCTCAGACCATATTGTTTGAGACGATGGCGTATATTGCACCGTCGATCCAGCCCACATTCGGAAAAAGGCTCGTCGTCTATCCAAATTAAAGAGGTTGAAAGATCTAATGCTTCTGCGGCTCGCAATTTCATTCCATTTTACGCTCTAACGTTTAAAATCAGCCGTGCCAAAGGCATCGGCTGGATTGTTAGATGCTTATCCTCTTTCCTCTTCGAGTCTTTTTGCAAACTTTGTTATTTCTCTTGCGAACTTTTTTAGAAATTTTGGGTCGGATGGTATTTCAAAACTAGTGTATGAATCTCCAGCTTTATTGCCAGCATAGTGCATTATTGCCGTTGCGTAGTCATACGTTATATAGATCCCGCTTGGGTTCATATTGAACTTCTTCTCTCTGCCAATAACCAGAACAGAAAAATCATTGGGAAGTGGAATAAAATGGCCTTTTTGATTTTTCAATGTCTACCTCTGACTGTAAATTATTTGACATCTAACGCCTAAGGCACCGGCAGCAAAACCAGAGCGAAGCGGCGGTTTCGATGTCCGGTGCCTTTATTTGTTAGGCGACGATGCTGGATATTTAGCGCCATATTACTTCGCCCGGACCATTACTACTTGGAAACTGCCACCCCATATGAGTTACAGTATTTATTACGGCACAGATTAACTCTACTGCATGCTTTTGAACCTGGTTCAGAAAAGCAACATCAATTGATGTTTCAAAAACCTCTTTCTGGCCATTTACAAAGAACGGAGTTGACGCCCCGTTACTATCTGGCATACGCCATGAGCCATGACACAAAACATTACGTATTTTCGATGCGGCTCGAAGGTCATTTATTAAGTCATCAAGATTCTCTATTGTCGCGTTTGAATTATCGCGTACAGATTTTCCGTAGGTGTTTATTAACGCGCCAAGCTGATCAGACAGGGATCTCTCTAGCTTAGGAACCCACTTTGAGTATGCTTCTTCGATTTCAGCTTCGCTGTACTCCGTAGTAGCGGTAAAAGCGAAAATAGCTTTTACCAACACTTCTTCGAGGAACCCAAATGTGGCAACTGTTCTACCCAAACACTCCCAAAATTCTGTCCCATGAGCATGTGTAGGAAAACCCACAGGTAGAGTGTTTTGATTTACGACGCTTTTGACTGGTTCCTTAACTGTCATCATGCCTCCGAGTTGAGTAATCGCCTAACGCCGCCATAAACGGCGCGAGCTTGCGAGCGTCCGGCGACCGTAGGGAGCGAATTTAATGGCTTTGTTATACCCACTGCACACTCTCAATGATGGGCTCCCCGCCGGTTCTCACCTTTACAAAAATGGCAAATTGGTACCCCAATTGCTCCTTAAAAGCATGTAGCTTTTCTAAATCGTAATCATCAGTCTCTTGACTGGTAGTCTTTTTCATCTCTATGACAACAAAGTTATCATCCGTACCTCGACGATGAACGATAATGTCTGGGAATACAGTCGTAGCCTGGGTGTCGTCGGACAGAACTCTTCGCCTTCTTATATTCAGCCTCTTTGGATCATCATGATTGCGATTGTATTCACAATCTACATTCCATCCGGGAAAAAATGGCTCCAGATAAGACGCCAGCCTATGAGAGATAGATCTTTCGTTAACATCCATAACGAGAATAGCACTGTCAGATCGCAGCAATTGCTCCAATGCGTTGTCCAAGGCCGACTCTACTATCTCTCTCACTGGCAGATTCCTACTAGCTATAACAGGTATTAGACGGCGCGTCCTATGATTGGATGAACGCGCCAGCATGTTTACTTAGCAAATGTAGCCTACCTTTTCGTGTATAACCACATGATTCTAAATTTAATTAATATTAATTAGACTCTATTTGCAGAATTGGCAATCTTGCGCATTTTGCAAATCCCAATAATTTTGTATGTATATCCACCGGTAGATAAACACCAAATGGATATGCAAAGCAGGCCTCCGAAACTAATGGATCTTGTGAAAGCTGTCATGCGGGTAAAGCGCAATAGCCCACGTACTGAAAAAACATACTGTTACTCGATACGTTACTTCATTCGGCATCATGGAGTACGACACCCAGCCAGTATGGGCCCTTCTGAAATCCAAGCTTTTCTGGAGCGCCTTACCGTAGCGGGATATGCAACTGCAGCTACAAAACCAAGCGCTTAATGCTTTAGTATTTCTGTATCGCCATTTCATTGATATGCCATTGGGTGATATTGGCACCTTTTCACGAGCTAAACGCCCGCGTCGATTACCTGTCGTGCTTTCTCACGAAGAGGTCATGCGCGTGTTAAATCGAGTGTGTGGGCCTATGAATTTGATGGCCATCCCCTGACCTGAGGAAGGAATTTGCCGGTGTGCGCAGCCTTTTAGGCTAAAAAGCTAAAACGAAACCACGCTACCGCCACGGCACAACCAGGTTACGTAAAACGCTCCAGTTGCGACCGTGTGTGACTCATTAACCATACCTTATTGATAAATTTGGCTTAGGTCACGTACCAATGCAATAAAGTGTTGCCTTTGAGGCCAACAGTTTGTGGGTTGCATTGATCTGGTACCGCTGCGCGGTACTTTCGCGGGTGCCTCGCTTCGCTCGTTACCACGCGCTACGAAAAGCCCTCGATCATTACCGGCTTACCGCTGGCCTTCCTTCGCAAATCCGATTAGCCTGCTAATTCACTATTAAGGGGTTGGCATGCAAGAGACAACTTCTCGGCAACGCTTGGCGGGCGTGCTGATTTTGCTTGGTTTGATCGCACAGATTATTGGTTTTACCGGCTGGTTGAGCACTGCCCATGCGGTGAGCTATTTGCTTTGGGCGGCAGTTATGTTGCTGTGGCGAGATATTCCTAAGCGTTCGCGCATTCAGGCCGGCGTGCTGATTGCGCTAGGCGCTGGCATGTTGCTGGTGGCGCGGTTTGTGTATGGCGCCGATGTCGATTGGCCTGCCATGTTGCAGGGCAACTCGTTTGTGGCGGCTATGTTGGTGGGCGTTAGCTTTATCTCGCTGATTGGTAAGCAAGGCAATAAGGGCGCAACGGGAAGCCGCGTGACTGGTGCGGGGGGTATTCTGCGTACTTGGTTGGGCGTTCACTTCCTGGGTACGATTTTAAATCTCTCTACCGTGTTTATGGTCGGCGATAAGCTCGCCCGGCGCGGGCCGCTGACGACGCCTCAGCTGTTGGCGCTTAATCGTGGGCTTTCCAGTGCGGCCTTATGGTCGCCTTTTTTTGCCTCTATGGGGGTAGTGATCGCGCTAGTTCCCGACGTTGAATACGCGCAAATTGCCGTGGTGGGCTTTCCCATGGCGATGCTGTCGGGGCTGTTAACCACCCTGGAGCTTAGGCGGCGGTTTGATCTCAGCGAGGTGGATGGCTACTCACTGGCACCGCGCAGCCTGTTAATGCCGGTAGGCATGGCGGCGTTGGTGATGCTGTTTCACTTTGTGCTCACCCCTGCCCTGACCATTGTCAGTATTATTACCTTTCTGCTGCCCAGCGTTGCGCTGCTAAGTAACCTCCCCCATGGGCCCAAATTTACCCTGCGACGGATTCGTCAGCACACCACTACGCGGCTACCCGCCATGCGCGGGGAGATTTCGCTATTTTTGGCGGCAGGTTTATTAACCATTGGCCTTTCGACACTGGTAACAGCAGCAGCTGGCAACGACTGGACGTTGTTCACCCGCTTTGGCGCACCCCAGGCGATGGTTAGCTTTGTAGCGATTACGCTGAGTGCACTTGCAGGTTTACATCCCATTATTGGGGTGTCGGTGTTGGCCTCAATACTGAACCTGCAGAACGGAGAACAGACCGTATTTGCGTTTGTAGCGTTAACATCTTGGGCGGTAGGCACCAGCGTGGGCCCGCTTTCGGGGATCAACCTGTCACTGCAGGGACGCTACGGAGTGAGCGGTTACCGAATGATGAAAAATAACCTCCTCTACGCAGCGGTAATGAGCCTGCTCTCGCTGGGAGCGATTGCAGGCGTCAGTTTACTGGTTAGCTAATCGATCAGGTCTCAACGATTTTGCTAGGGAAGCGGTAGAAGTAGCGATGTCCGCACTGGTGGCAAGGTTCCAGGCGCGCCACGGTGGGCAGCATCACCTGAGCATCGCAATGGGTGCAAGCCATTAGGCCGGGCGCGGCCATTTCGCCTTCGCAGTAGTCAGCGCGGGCGGCCTCTAAATCTTCCTCAAAGCGCTCGCGTTCGACCACGCTACGGTCGGCAATCGAAAGCAGCGACTCCGCCACACGACGTGAAAGGCCGTCAATATCGATACCCAGCCAGCTGGCCACCTGCTTGCCAGTGTCGGCCATGTAGTAGCGCATATCTTTCAGGTCACGCTCTACCCAGGCGCGCAGCAGGGCTAGCTCGTCTTTGGTGTACTCTTCCAGCTCCGCTTCAAACTCGACCGCGTCGTCCAGATCCTTCTGTAAGTTTTCCCAGGTTAGGTCGTTAGCGCCCCCCTGCATCCGCTCTAGCAAGCGTTCGTAGCCTTCGCGTAGGCGATTGTCATTCTGCTGTTCACTCATGGTGCCTCTCCTTTTGTCGACGCGTGCAGTTACCTATCATCGGCTTACCGTTCAAGGATACACCCGCATAGGATACAATCGACCTCACTTATCTGACAGATGTCATCTAACATTCACTTTGCGCCCCTTTTGGGCGAATACGCCAAGGCATTAATAAACCGATGGACGCACACTACAGCCCTCGTGATATCGAACGCGACGCCCAGCAGTACTGGGACAAACATCAGTGCTTCAAAGCCGTAGAGGACGCGAACCGCGAGAAGTTTTACTGCCTCTCCATGTTCCCCTACCCCAGCGGCAAGCTGCACATGGGCCACGTTCGTAACTACACTATCGGCGACGTTGTGTCCCGTTACCAGCGCATGCAGGGTAAAAATGTCATGCAGCCCATGGGCTGGGATGCGTTTGGCATGCCCGCGGAAAACGCCGCCATCCAGAATCAGGTGCCGCCCGCCAAGTGGACCTACCAAAATATCGACTACATGCGCAATCAGTTGAAGGCATTGGGCTTTGCCTACGACTGGAGTCGCGAGTTCGCCACCTGCGATACCAGCTACTACCGCTGGGAGCAGTGGTTCTTCACCAAACTGGTGGAGAAGGGCTTGGTGTATAAGAAGATGTCGACGGTGAACTGGGATCCGGTTGATCAAACCGTCCTCGCCAATGAGCAAGTCATCGAAGGCCGCGGCTGGCGCTCCGGCGCGCTGGTTGAGCGTAAAGAGATCCCGCTGTGGTTCTTGAAGATTACCGACTACGCCGATGAGCTGCTGGCCGACCTGGATAAAGTCGAGTGGCCCGAGCAGGTCAAAACCATGCAGCGCAACTGGATTGGTAAATCCCGCGGTGTCGAGCTGACCTTTGATGTTAAAGGCGCTGATGGTCAAGCCAATGAGCCGCTAGCGGTCTATACCACTCGCCCGGATACGCTGCTGGGCGTTACTTATGTGGCGGTTGCCGCTGGCCACCCGCTAGCCAAGCAGGCGGCCGAGCAGAACAGTGAGCTTGCAGCTTTCTGTGATGAGTGCGCCAGGGGTGGCACTTCCGAAGCCGAGATGGCCACCAAAGAGAAAAAAGGCATACTCACAGGTCATGTGGCGGTTCACCCGCTGACCGGCGATGAAGTGCCTGTTTACGTAGCTAACTTCGTACTGATGGAGTTCGGTACCGGCGCGGTGATGGCGGTACCCGGCCACGACCAGCGCGATTGGGAGTTTGCCACCAAGTACGGGATTGCCATCAAGCCGGTCATCGCTGATGAAAGCGGCCAGCCTGCCGACGTTTCTGAGGTGGCCTACGCTGAATACGGCAAGCTGGTCAATTCAGGTCAGTTTGATGGCCTTGATTTTGAACAAGCCTTTGATGCCATTGCCGCCAAACTGGCTGAGCTTGGTCGTGGTGAAGTCAAAACCAACTACCGCCTGCGCGATTGGGGCGTTGCCCGCCAGCGCTACTGGGGCGCGCCGATTCCGGTTAAATACGGCCCGGAAGGTCAAACCGTGCCGCTCACCGATGACGAGCTGCCGGTCTCGCTGCCTATGGAAGTCACCGTCGATGCCTCGGGTTCGCCGCTGAAAAAGATGCCGGCGTTCTCTGATCTGGGCGATGGCTGGACGCGTGAAACTGACACCTTCGACACCTTTATGGAGTCCTCCTGGTACTACGCGCGCTTCTGCTGTGCCGATAACACCGAAGCCATGCTGGACGAGCGGGCCAACTACTGGCTGCCGGTTGACCTCTACATTGGCGGTATCGAGCACGCCATTCTGCACTTGCTGTATGCGCGCTTCTTCCACAAGCTGATGCGTGATTTCGGCCTAGTGGATTCCGACGAGCCCTTCCAGCAGCTGCTGACCCAGGGCATGGTGATTGCGGAAACCTTCTATCGCACTACCGATAACGGCGGTAAGCAGTGGTTCAACCCCGCTGACGTGGAAGTGAAGCGTGATGACAAAGGCCGCCCTCTGAGCGCCATTTTGATGAGCGACGGCGAGCCGGTGGAGATGGGCGGCATCGAGAAGATGTCCAAGTCGAAAAACAATGGCGTTGATCCGCAGTCAATGATCGACAAGTTCGGTGCCGATACCGTGCGCCTGTTTATGATGTTTGCCGCGCCGCCGGAGCAGTCGCTGGAGTGGTCGGATTCGGGCGTAGAAGGCGCACACCGCTTCTTGAAGCGCTTGTGGCGTCAGGTCAACGAGCACTTGGCCGTCGGCACCCCCGGCAAGTTGGATACCAGTGCACTCAATGACGACCAAAAGGCACTGCGAAGGAAAACCCACGAGACCATCAAGAAAGCGAGCGATGACATTGGCCGCCGCACCACTTTCAATACCGCCATTGCTGCGGTGATGGAGTTGTCTAACGCCATCGGCAAGTTCGAAGATAGCTCTGAACTTGGTCTGGCGGTGAGTCGCGAGGCGCTGGAAGCCTGCGTACTGCTGCTCTCGCCGATTACCCCGCACCTGTGCCACAGCCTCTGGGAAGCGCTTGGCCACTCTGGCCCGGCCATTGAAGCACCGTGGCCAGCTCTTGATGAGACCGCCCTTACCCGCGATAGCATCGAGCTGGTGGTGCAGGTTAACGGTAAGCTGCGCGCTCGCCTTGAAGTACCTTCAAGCGCGGATAAAGCGTCTATCGAAAAACTCGCCATGGAACACGAAAACGTACAGCGCTTCCTTGAAGGGAACACCGTGCGTAAAGTGATCGTGGTGCCTGGCAAACTGGTTAACATCGTGGTGAGTGGATGAATCGACGCACTTTTCTAACCACAAGCATCGCCGCCTCGGCGGCGGTGCTGCTCAGCGGCTGTGGGTTTCATCTACGCGGCCAAGCATCGCTGCCTACCCTGCCGCCCCTGGCCTTAGAGGGCGATACCAATAGTGCCGTCGCCCAGCAGGTCGCCTCACGCCTCCAACAGCTAGGCACCCAGGTAGCCTCTGATGCGCCCTGGCGGGTTACGCTGGGCACACCCGCCTTAAGCGAACGCCGTTTGGGAGGTGATGGTCGGGCAAGCCGCGAACATGAGTTAGTGCTCAGCATTCGCCTCTCGGTACAGGAGCGAGCGTCCAATGCCTATCACATCAATAACCAGACCCTGTCGACAGATACACGTATTCGGGTCAGCGATGACGACCTGCTCAACCGCGAAACGCTGATGATGGAAGCGGAACAGACGCTTGCACGCCAGCTGTCTCAGCAAATCATTGAGCGTCTGACCTACGTTGAGGGCATGCAGTGAAGGTATTTGCTGATCAGCTGCCCGCTGCGTTGGCAAAAAAGCTTCCCCGCGTAGTGATTGTCGCAGGCGATGAGCCCTTACAGCATCGCGACGCCTGCGATGCGGTGAGGGCTGCCGCGCGTCAGGCAGGCGTTGAAGAGCGTGAAGTACTCGACGTTGAGCCCAATTTCGCCTGGGGTCGCTTGATGGAGATGTCGAGCAATCTCTCGCTGTTTGCGACCAGCAAGCTGCTGGAGTTGCGCTTAGGCAATCACAAGTTGGGCCAGGAAGGCAGTAAAGCGTTAGCGCAGTACGCCGAAACCCTGGATAACAGCGATGACGTTTTGCTTATTGGCATGGGCAAGCTGGACGCCAAGCAGCAGAAAAGCGCCTGGTTTAAAGCGCTGGATAAGCACGGCCTGTTTGTACCGGTATGGCCAGTGGACGCTTCCCGCTTAGGCTATTGGCTGCGGGATCGCGCTTCGCTGCACGGTCTACAAATTGATCTGGAAGCCGCTCGCCTGCTGGGTGAGCGCACCGAAGGCAACCTGCTGGCCGCCGACCAGGAACTGCAAAAACTGGCGCTGATTCATCCCCAGGGCACCCGCTTGAATGTCGAGAGCATCGCCCAGGGCGTGGAAGACAGCACCCGCTTTGATGTCTTCAATTTGGCCGATGCCTGCTTGAAAGGCGAGCCCAGCCGCGCTTCGCGCATTGTGAATGGCCTGCGCAGTGAAGGCGTTGAGGCGCCTATTGTGCTGTGGGCGCTTAGCCGGGAGCTACGCACTTTGCTTTCGTTACAACAGCACCTGGATCAGGGCCAGAGCTTTGAGCACGCCTGCAAAACCCAAAAGCCGATGATTTTCGATAAGCGCCGCCCCGCTTACCAGAAAGCGATTGGCCGCCTGCCCATGAAGCGTCTGCATAAATTGCTATTAATGGCACAACGTCTCGATTTAGCGGTGAAGGGTGCGGCCACAGTGCCGCTATGGCCTGGGCTGCACGATTTAGCCATGACCATGGCCGGTGGCCGCGGGCTGCTCTCAGAGTCGGCCTGGACCTATCGCATTAGTGCAAATAATTAGCACTTTGCATATTACGCTTAAAAATCAATCCATTTGTTTCTATACTCATTCCTTACCACCCCGACTAGTCTATAAGGAAGAAGACGATGAAAACATTGCGTGCTTACCTCTCTACTCTGCTGATTGCTGCGCTCGTTATTACCAGCTTGCCCGTTGCTGCTGCCCCCGCGGCACCTCAATCCATGGATTTGGTCTCTACCCAATCTGTTTTGGCAGCTGACCGTGCTGGCGCAGACCGCGAGCGTATCAACGAGATTCTGGCCCGCGCCGATGTGCAAGATCAGCTGCTAAAACAGGGTGTTGATCTAGATGAAGTCGAAGCCCGTGTTGCCGCTCTAAGCGATGCAGAAGCACAGCAGATGGCTGAACAGCTTGAACAGTTGCCAGCCGGTGCTGGCGTTGTAGGCGCTCTATTCGCCGTTTTCATTATTTTGCTGGTCACCGACATCCTCGGCCTAACCGACGTCTACCCATTTACTCGTTAATTAATAGGTAGCATATGACCTACCTGCTTACTAACGCCCGCTTTGCGGGCGTTTTTATTATGCTGCTACTCCTTAGTGGCTGTGCTCGGAATCCGGTATTACTGCAAAGCACTTATCAAGCGCTACCGCCCCATACAGAAATCACCAGCGTGCCGTTTTATGCCCAAACGGAATTTCAGTGCGGCCCTGCCACGCTGGCGATGGTGCTCAACCATCAGGGTGTCGATACTGGCGTTGACGAGCTAATTCCTCAGGTATTTCTGCCCGGGCGCGATGGCAGCGTGCAGCCAGAAATGCTGGCCACAGTACGGCGCCATGAGCGGCTCGCGTTTCCTATTCGCGGCACCATGGATGCCTTGTTAAACCATTTGGCAGCGGGCGACCCGGTGGTGGTCATGCAGAATTTGTCGTTGCCAATTTACCCAATGTGGCACTACGCCGTCGCCATTGGCTACGACCTACCCAGTGAAACGCTGATTCTGCGCAGCGGGGAAATTGAGCGGCATACGCTGTCGTTTAGCCGTTTCGATGCCACCTGGGCACGTACTGAGCGCTGGGGGTTTGTAGTGGCCGAGCCAGGTACACTACCGGCGGGTATTAGCGCCCGTAATGCCCTAGAAGCGATTAGCGCCTACGAAGAGACCCACGGGCCGCGTGCAACACTCTCAAGCTGGCAAGCGTTTGTGGCGCGTCATCCGGCTAACGCAATAGGGCAGTTTGCGCTGGGTAACGCATTTTATGCTGACCAGCAATCCGACAACGCTCGCAAGGCGTTTGAGCGGGCGAGCGAGCTGGATGCGTCAATGGGGGCTGCATGGCTAAATCTAGGCCTTTTACTGCTGCAAAATGATTCCCCTGAGGACGCGCGCGAGGCATTAACCCAGGCCGCATCCCTTGAAGGCAGCTGGCGAGAAAAAGCGCTCTCAGCCTTAAACTCTCTAAATAACGATTAAATATCAATCACTAACGGTATTATTAATAATAACGAGCATAACTATGATGCTGCGATTAGTAAAGTTGTGGGATAGCCGATACGGCGAGTGAGTGCTTAAGTTGCACAAGGATGATGTTTTTAAGCTGTTCATTGGATTACCTAACCATTAACGGGAGAGGTGCCATGTGGAACTGCACTGTGCAACGGAAGCGCTCTTTTGATCACTATCACTACGCTTTTTTATCAAACTTACTCTCGCCTGCTCAGCCGTATGCAGAGAGAGGCGGCATCACTGGCTGCTTGCTGATTATACTGTGATGATGATGCGTCGCTTTCTTCGTCAGCCTGGCGGGCGCTTAGCGTCCATTTTTGCTGCCCTCCTCTTCGCGATGTCGGCCGTGATGGGTAGCTACCTCTACAGTGCGTGCCAAAAAGCCAGTGCGGACTATACCTCGCTGATTAGTGACATAGTCTTGGCCCAGCAAGCCACACCTCAGTTACGTGCCGCCCTAGAGGAAAGCAGCCGCTTACCTGACAGCGAACATATTCAATACATTGATTATTTTATTTCACTCTCCAAGCAGCATTTAAATAACATACAGCGCAGTATTGAGCGCCATCGATATCTCATCGCGGATGTTAAATATCTCAACACGCATTTCAGCGAGCTTCATAGCCGCCTTTCAGACCTAAGACAGGAAGTACAAGAAGCCCAGCAGCGCCCAGAGCTTCGTGACCCGTTACAGAGCATGGCTATGGAGATCGGCGGCGCTCAGTCTTGGCTGTATAACCAACTGCTGGAAAAGGTTCGGGCCATATCCGTTCAACAGCGCTTAGTCATGCAGCGACTCTCGATCGCTGTAAGTGCCCTACTGGTGTTGATGGTCAGCGCGGCAACCACACTCTGCTTGGCGGTTATCTACTTGCGCCGTCAGCGCAACACCATGCATCAACTAATGCTAACCGATGAACTGACCGGGCTATATAACAGGCGCCACTTGGTCAATGTCACCTCCGCCACGCTCATTCAGGCACAGCGTGATCAGGCACCGTTGAGTCTAATGCTGCTGGATATCGATCACTTCAAGAAAATCAACGATACCTATGGGCACCCCATCGGCGACGAGGTGCTACGCCAGATTAGCAAGCAGCTTCGCCTACTATGTCGTCCATCGGATACATTAGCGAGAATTGGTGGCGAGGAGTTTTGTTTATTGATGCCCAACACTGCTACCTATGATGCACTTCAGGTAGCAGATCGGCTGCGCCGTGAGATTGAAGTTAATACGCTGACTGATGGAGTGCGGCACGCCAGCCCAACCATTAGTATTGGCGTAACGACCTGTCAAAGTGGCTCGTTGACATTTGAACAGCTGTACTCGTTTGCCGACAAAGCGCTCTACCAAGCTAAAGCAATGGGGCGCAACCGCGTTGAAAGCCTGCTGCCCCCGAATGCACCCTCACCCTATAACGCCCCACTAACTTACACTCTTACCATTATTGGCGAGCCCAGCGACTCTTAATTCTCGACGGTACAGGGAAGCTGGGGTTAGAAAACCCGGTTTAAACCGTTCTGCGCAGCCACCCGGTAGGCTTCTGCCATGGTGGGATAGTTAAAGGTGGTATTCACAAAGTACTTAAGCGTATTGGCATCACCCTCTTGCTGCATGATCGCTTGGCCGATATGCAAAATTTCCGAGGCCTGGTCGCCGAAACAGTGAATGCCGAGGATTTCCAGGGTGTCCTGATGGAATAGAATTTTAAGCATACCCACGGTATCGCCCGTAATCTGCGCCCTGGCGGTATCTTTGAAGAAGGCTTTGCCTACTTCGTAAGGCACTTTTGCTTCCGTGAGCTCACGCTCATTGGGGCCGAAGGAGCTAATCTCAGGGATGGTATAAATCCCGGTGGGTACATCACTCACAAAGCGATACTCTTTATCAAGCAACTCATTGCACGAATTCAAGCCCTGATCGTAGGCCGCGCTCGCCAAACTCGGCCAGCCAATCACATCACCCGCCGCGTAGATATGGGGAACCGCGGTACGGTAGTGCTCATCAACACTTAATTGACCACGCCCATTAGCCGTTAAGCCAATATTCTCAAGGCCTAAACTGTCGGTATTACCGGTTCGCCCGTTGGCCCACAAAAAAGCGTCGGCGCGAATTTTCTTGCCCGATTTGAGGCGCACAACGACGCCTGATTCATCGCCCTCAACACTTTCATACTCTTCGTTATGTCGCACCAAAACCCCGTGCTTACGCAAATGGTAAGAGAGCGCATCACTAATCTCATCGTCCAGAAATGATAGCAGGCTATCTCGGTTATTAATGAGATCAACTTTGACACCCAGGCCCGAAAAGATTGAGGCGTACTCACAGCCAATCACCCCGGCACCAAAAATTATAAGGGTTCTCGGAGTGTGCAAGAGGCTTAATATGGTGTCAGAGCAGTAAATACGCGGATGGCGGAAGTTGATATCCGCTGGGCGATAGGGGCGTGAACCAGTGGCAATCACAAACTTCTTAGCCACTAGCTCTTCCATACCTTCCTGACTATCACGAACCAACAGGGTATGCTCATCTTTAAAACGGGCAACACCGTGGAAAAGATCAATACGGTTACGCGCATAAAAAGTCGTGCGCATCTCTACTTGCTTATCGATGGTACCCCGGGAGCGCTCCATCACTTTGGGAAAGGAGAACCAGCGTGGCTCACCAATATCGCGGAACATACGGTTGGTGTTGAACGCCATGATCTGTTTAACCTGATGACGCAACGCTTTGGACGGGATAGTCCCCCAGTGAGTACAGTTGCCCCCTACCTGCGCCTGCTTCTCAATAATCGCAACACGCTTGCCATGCTTGGCCGCATTGATAGCAGCGCTTTCCCCCGCTGGCCCCGTACCGATCACCACCACATCGTAATTGTGAACCGCCATACTCACTGCGTCCCCTGTTCCCCGTTAAAAACACACCCTTCCACACGCAAGATTTACGCATGGATTTACTGCAAATGGATGGACACGTAGACCTGCATGCCTTTATCTCAACTCACGCTTTACCGGCGTGTAGCATCGTAGCCCAAATCGGCACCGCGGCTCTCATCGCTACGGCGGCGCACGCCACCGCGCTTACGGTTCTCTTCTTCACAAACCTCATCTTTGCCACCGCAAATATCGCAGCCATCTTTCATGCCGATTTGATTCAAACCGCCGCAAGAACCGGCAATCGGTTTGCGGCCCATAATGACGCCGACGGCCATCGCACCCATAATCAGTGCCATAAAACCGAATACCAGTAGCCAAATCGTCATATCAACCTCCCAGCATCACATTGCTTAGCTTTAAATTATTGGCCTTACCTGACGACAATAGCTGTCGGGATAAGTGCCTCACGGTCATTCATCATTACCACCATTATACCTTAGCCGGGACTTACTTATCAGCGCAGTGATGTGTCATTAACGCTGCCTATCATCAAACACCCATTTGTTCGCGCATGCATATAAAAAACGGGGCCAGCCCAAAAGGCCAGCCCCGCTTAACATTGCACTCGATCTACATCGAGGAATTAGCCACCGAAATCATCCAACAGGATATTTTCCGGTTCAACGCCCATATCAAGCAACAGCTTGATAACAGAGGCGTTCATCATCGGGGGCCCACACATGTAGTACTCGCAATCTTCAGGTGCTGGGTGATCCTTTAGATAGTTTTCGTACAGCACGTTATGGATAAAGCCTGTCGGCCCTTCCCAGTTATCTTCCGGCTGAGGATCGGACAGTGCCAAATGCCACTCAAAGTTGGGGAATTCTTCGGCTAACTGGTCGTACTCTTCGTTGTAGAAGGTTTCACGCCAGGAGCGAGCACCGTACCAGAAGGTGATCTTGCGCTCTGACTTCAAGCGCTTTAGCTGATCGAAGATGTGACTCCGCATTGGCGCCATACCCGCACCGCCACCGATAAAGATCATTTCGGCATCGGTATCACGGGCAAAGAACTCACCGAACGGCCCCATCACGGTAACCTTATCGCCCTCTTTAAGGCTGAAGACGTAAGTCGACATCAAGCCGGGGGGATGGTCAGTACCGGGAGGCGGCGTGGCAATACGGATGTTGAACTTGAGGATACCCTTCTCATCCGGGTAGTTCGCCATGGAGTAGGCGCGAATCACTTCCTCGTTGTTCTTATGGGAAATTTTGAACATATCAAATTTTTCCCAGTCGCCCCGGTACTCCTCTTCAATATCAAAATCAGAGAATTTGACATCATAAGGGGGGGCAACCAACTGAACGTAGCCACCGGCGCGGAAGGCGACTTCTTCACCCTCTGGCAGCTTGAGATTCAGCTCTTTGATAAAGGTGGCAACGTTGGGGTTAGCAATAACCTCACACTCCCACTTCTTCACACCGAAGACTTCTTCAGGCACTTCGACTTTCATGTCCTGTTTCACAGGAACCTGACAAGAGAGGCGCCAGCCCTCTTTCTTCTCACGCATAGTGAAGTGTGACTCTTCGGTCGGCAGAATAGAGCCGCCGCCCTCTTCCACACGGCACTTACACTGGGCACAAGAACCACCACCGCCACAGGCGGAAGAGAGGAAAATGCCGTTAGCGGCAAGCGTGTTTAACAGCTTACCACCGGCCTGGGTCTTCAAAGTGTGCTCTGGGTCGCCGTTGACCTCTATGGTCACGTCCCCGCTACTCACAAGCTTGCTGCGCGCTGCCAGAATGATCGCCGTTAAGCTAATAACGATGACCGTGAACATGACAACACCGAGCAAGATGACTGTTGTATCAACCATGTCGGTTTCCTATTGCTGGGGGTTTTCTATTACTCAGCGGTGTATGACACCGCTGAGAAAAACCGGCTCCGATTAAAGCTGAATGCCTGAGAAGGACATAAAGCCCAACGACATCAGCCCCACGGTGATGAAAGTAATGCCCAGTCCTTGAAGACCGCCTGGCACATCGCTGTACTTTAGCTTTTCACGAATACCTGCCAGGGCGGCAATGGCCAGCGCCCAGCCAGTGCCCGCACCAAAGCCATATACCACGGCTTCACCAAAGTTATAGCTCCGCTCAACCATGAACAGAACGCCACCAAGGATGGCGCAGTTAACGGTAATCAGCGGTAGGAATACCCCTAGCGCGTTGTAAAGCGACGGCACGTACTTATCAAGGAACATCTCCATGATCTGTACCAGCGCAGCAATAACGCCGATATAGGAGAGCAAGCCAAGGAAGGACAAATCAATATTTTCAGCACCGCTAATACCGGTCCAGGTCAACGCACCTTCCTGCAGCAAGAAGGTATAGACAAGGTTGTTAACCGGCACAGTAACGGTCAGCACCACAATAACCGCAATGCCCAGGCCAATCGCAGAGGAGACTTTTTTGGACACTGCCAAGAAAGTACACATCCCCAGGAAGAAGGCCAGTGCCATGTTTTCAACAAACACCGAGGCAACAAAAAGACTCAGATAATGTTCCATGTTACACGGCCTCCTTGGGCTTGGTGTTTTCCTTCATTTTGAACTCATTATCTTCTACTTGCTCAGGGTTAACGGCACGTAGCACCCAAATCAGTAGACCGATAATAAAGAACGCCGAAGGCGGCAGTAACAGCAAGCCGTTGGGTACGTACCAACCACCGTTTTGTACAGTTTGCAGGATGGTAATACCGAATACGCTACCTGCACCCAGCAGCTCACGGAAGAAACCTACCACCATGAGAACAAAGCCATAGCCCAGACCGTTGCCGATACCGTCAAGAAATGACATGCCCGGCGTATTGGACATCGCAAAGCCTTCGGCGCGACCCATGACGATACAGTTAGTGATGATCAACCCCACAAAGACCGAGAGCTGCTTGGACATCTCATAGGCATACGCTTTGAGAATCTGATCAACCACGATAACCAGTGAGGCAATAATCGTCATCTGCACGATGATACGAATCGAAGAGGGAATATGATTCCTGATCAACGATACGAACAGATTTGAAAATGCCGTTACGAAAATAACCGCCAGCGCCATAACGAGCGATACGCTCATACTGGTGGTTACCGCAAGTGCCGAACAGATCCCCAGAATTTGCAGCGCAATGGGGTTGTTCTGGAAAATCGGCGCCGTTAAAACGCCTTTTGCATTTACGTCCGCCATGATCAGGCCCCCTCAACGTCTTCGAAGTTGGTATCGGTCTCTTCGGCGTCTTCCGGCTCAGTACCGCTGCGGAATTTAGCCAAATAGGGACCGAATGCTTCTTCGCTCAGCCAGAATTGCAGCATATTTGTTACGCCGTTACTGGTCAGCGTAGCGCCAGATAGCGCATCGACTTCGTATTCGCTGCTAGCACCACCCTTGGTTAGGTGAATTTCCGGTGAGAGGTCGCCCTCTTCATCGTAAATTTTCTTACCTTCCCACTGAGCCTGCCAGCGCGGGTTGTTAACTTCAGCGCCTAGACCGGGAGTCTCGCTGTGCTCGTAGTAGGTGATACTGACGATAGTGTTCCCATCACCCTCTACAGCCAGGAAGCCACGCATCAAGCCCCACAGCCCCTGACCACGAATCGGCAACACGATCTGTTGCGGATCATCTTCATCGCCAATCAGGTAAACAGTGGCATAGTTTTCGACCCGCGAGAGGCCGGCAATATCGGTATCGCCAGAGAGCGTGCGCCCCGAGGCCGGGTCACGAGCGGCTTCAAAGCTGTCGTAAGTATCCGGATCAAACTCATCGGAGTACTCACCCGTGTCGAGTTCGACAACCCGGGCGGTGATCTCTTCACTAAATACCTTTTCAACGTCCATGCCGGGTTCGTAAAGCTTGGCAACGTTTAAGATATTGGTTTTACGATCCAGCTCCTGGTTAAGCTGCTGCATGGGTCGCAAAGCGACCGCTGCTGTCGAGACAATGACGGAGCACACAATACAAAGCGAGAACGCCACTATCAGGACTTTCTTGATGGAGTTGTTACCTTGTGCCATTAGGCAGTCTCCTCGGCCGGTACGCCGGTACGCTTAACGCGACGCTTAATGTTGGCCTGGACGAAGAAATGGTCAATCAGCGGTGCAAACAGGTTAGCGAACAGAATCGCCAGCATGATGCCTTCCGGGAAAGCCGGGTTCACAACGCGAATCAGCACCGTCATCACACCAATCAGCGCACCAAACAGCAGGCGACCTTGATTGGTCATCGAGGCTGATACGGGGTCGGTGGCCATGAACACCATACCGAAGGCGAAACCGCCAATCACCAGATGCCAGTACCACGGCATGGCAAACATCGGGTTGGTGTCAGAGCCGATCAGGTTAAACAGCGTGCTGGTTACCACCATGCCCAGGAACACACCCAACATGATTCGCCAGGAGGCAATCCGCGTCCATAGCAATACAGCAGCGCCGATAAAGATCGCCAGTGTCGATACCTCGCCCACAGAACCGGGGATAAAGCCCAGGAAGGCATCCCACCAGCTGAAGGCGTCGGTCAGCGCAGACATACCGTCCTGGAACGCCATAGAGAGCGCCGTGGCACCAGTGTAACCGTCGGCGGCTACCCACACAGAGTCACCTGAGATTTGCGCTGGGTAGGCAAAGTAAAGAAATGCACGGCCCGTTAGCGCGGGGTTCAAGAAATTCTTACCCGTGCCACCAAAGATCTCTTTACCGATCACCACACCAAAGGTGATACCTAGGGCAACCTGCCAAAGCGGAATAGTCGCCGGCAGAATCAGGGCAAACAACACCGAGGTAACGAAGAAGCCTTCGTTGACTTCGTGTCCTCGCTTGATCGCAAACAGCACCTCCCAAAAACCACCGACCACAAATGTGACCAGATAGATGGGGAGGAAGTAGGTTGCGCCGAGAACAAAATTTGCCCAAAGGCTATTTGCATCATGGCCGGACGAAAGCGTCATCATAATCGCTTCGCGCCAGCCTCCCATAGAGGCGTAGCCCGCATCAATGGCAGTGTTAGCCTGCCAGCCAGCGTTCCACATACCGAACAGCATCGCTGGGAAGGTACACAGCCATACGGTAATCATGATGCGCTTAAGATCGACACCGTCACGCACATGAGCAGTGGTCTTGGCCACGCTCGGCGGCGTGTAGAAAATCGTATCGACTGCTTCAAACAGCGGATAGAACTTTTCGTACTTTCCGCCTTTATGGAAATGCGGCTCGATATTTTGGAGTGTCTGTTGAATACCCATCATCAGGCCTCTTTCTCGATCATGGTGAGATTGTCACGCAGGATAGGGCCATATTCGTATTTGCCAGGGCAAACATACGTGCACAGCGCCAGATCCTCTTCGTCCAGCTCCAAACACCCAAGCTGCATGGCAACCTCAATGTCGCCCACGATCAGCGAACGCAGTAGCTGAGTCGGCATGATATCCAGCGGCATCACCGTCTCATAGGCACCTACCGGCACCATAGCACGCTCGGAGCCATTGGTAGACGTAGTCGGTGCATAGTTGCTTAGGCCCTTAATCTTAGAGATATAGATGCCTAATACAGAGTGACGATTAGCACCGGGAGAGAGCCATCCCATAAAGGTGCGCTTATTGCCCTCTTCCAGCAAGCTTAGTTGATTGCTGAAGCGGCCAAGGAAGGTCAACTTACCCTCAGCGGCAAAGCCAGAGAAAACAGAGCCAGAAATTACCCGGGTGTCATCGGGTTTGATGACTTCATCGGCCAGGAGTTCATCTGTACTAGCGCCGATACGGGTACGGATCAGACGCGGATTTTCAGCGCGCGGGCCACCAATGGCAACCACGCGGCTCATATCCAGTTTCCCTTCTACAAAGAACTTACCGAACGCGATAACGTCCTGATAGCCGATGTGCCACACTTTTTTATGCAGTGCGACCGGAGATAGGTAATGGATATGCGTACCGACTAGTCCGGCAGGATGAGGGCCGGCAAAGCTTTCCGTTTTCACACCGTCAACATCGCCGCCCGGAATGGAGGCATTTTCGCCCGTACATAAGAAGACGTTGCCCTCGGTCAGGCGCGCTAACACCTTGAGGCCATCCTCGAATGCCTGCGCCTGTTCATTGATGATCAGTGCAGGATCAGGGCTAAGTGGATGGGTATCCACGGCGGTTACAAAAATATCGGCCGGGGTGCTATCAATGGCCGGTGTGCGCGAGAAGGGACGGGTGCGCAAAGCAGTCCACAGTCCCGACTCTACCAGTTGGTCGACCACGACCTGACGTTCAAGCTGCGCTAAGGCATTACGATCGTGAGCAGCGAATTCGACCGCTTCCTCAGTTTCGTCGACTTTGATCACGACAGATAGTAAACGACGTTTTTCGCCACGGTTTATTGCAAGCACTTCACCGGCAGCGGGCGCTGTATAGCGCACACCATCAATTTTCTTATCGGTGAAGAGCAATTGGCCCAGTTTGACCTTATCCCCTTCCTGAACTTCCATGGTTGGCTTCATGCCAACGTAGTCAGTACCCAGGATTGCCACGTGGCGCACAGGCCGCGCATCTTCAATACGCTGCTCGGGCGCTCCCGTGATGGGGAGATCCAGGCCTTTTTTGACTTCGATCATAGTCTCGCCCAGTTGTTGGATCGGATATACGAAGGTATGGGGTTCGAATGCTTATTTTCTGCTCAGCGAATTGTTGTGTTCTGCTCAGATTGTTACCAGTCCGGCCCAAGCAGCACTTGAACCACCCCGAAAAATCCCTCGTATTATAAAGACAAGCGCGTCCAATGACCACATCCCTGATGACCACCAAAAGTGCTATAGACATTAATAAAAGGCTTGAAAACGGAAAACAAAACGCCACCCGAAGGTGGCGCTGAACGTTTACTGGGCGCGGTAGGCCTTTATGGGAGGCTTCCAATACGCGCGTAATTAGTGCGGCAGCTTTAAGAACCGCACGTTAGACATCTGCTGCAGGATACGCACGACCTGGCAGCTATAACCAAACTCGTTGTCGTACCACACATAAATGACCGCCTGATGGCCGTTGGCAATAGTCGCCTTGGCATCGACAATGCCCGCATGGCGGTTACCCACGAAGTCCGACGACACCACTTCTGCAGAGTCAACATAGTCAATTTGCTTCTGATAGGCAGACTCAATCGACATCCGGCGCAGATAATCATTGAGCGCCACGGAGTCAGTCGTTTTATCTAGAGTCAGGTTGAGAATAGCCATAGAGACATTGGGAATCGGCACGCGGATAGCGTTGCCGGTCAGCTTGCCCTCGAGTTCAGGCAGCGCCTTAGATACCGCCTTGGCAGCACCTGTCTCGGTCAAGACCATGTTCAGCGCCGCACTGCGGCCACGACGATCGCCCTTATGGTAGTTATCGATCAGGTTCTGGTCATTGGTGTAAGCATGCACGGTTTCCACATGACCATTGACCACACCATACTCATCGTTAAGTACTTTTAGCACCGGCACAATCGCATTGGTGGTACAAGAGGCAGCAGAGACGATGAGATCACTGTCGCCAATGGATTCGTGGTTAATACCGTAAACAATGTTTTTAATATCACCTTTACCCGGCGCCGTTAGCAGCGCTTTGGCAGCGCCCTTACACTGTAGGTGCTGGCCCAGGCCCTCTTCATCGCGCCAGATACCGGTATTATCAACAATCACCGCGTTATCGATAGCGTACTGGGTGTAGTCAATCTCACTGGGCGAATCGGCGTAAATCACCTGAATAACATTGCCGTTAACCGTCAGCGTGCGCGCCTCTGCATCCACCATGATGGTACCGTCAAAGGGCCCATGCACGGAGTCGCGACGCAGCAGGCTGGCACGCTTTTCCAAGTCTTTCGCCACATCGCCACGGCCGCGAACCACAATAGCACGCAAGCGCAGCAGGTTGCCGCCCCCCGCTTTCTCCACCATCACTCGGGCCAGCAAACGACCAATGCGACCAAAACCGTAGAGCACAACGTCTTGTGGCTCTCCAGTGCTGGCTCCCGGCTGATAGCCATCAATAATCTCGTGCAGCTCTTTACGCAGGAAGGCGTCGACATCCCCACCGCCCTGATTCTTGAACATTACCGCCAGCTTTCCCACATCCACATGGGCAGGGCCAAGATTCAAAGCGACCATCCCCTTCAAAATGGGGTAGGTATCCTCAACCAAGAGCTCAGTGCCTTCTATTTTACGCACAAAACGGTGGTCTTTCAGGATACGAATGACCGACCGTTTAATAAGCGAACGTCCGAACATGGTGGCAACGACGTTATTCTGACGATAGAGCTGCCCTACTAACGGGATCATCTGCTCCGCCAAGGCTTCGTTGCCTTGCCAATCTTGAAAAACGTTTTCGAGCGCTTGCTGACTCACGTGCGGCCTCATCAGGTAGTGGGAACGAAGTGTGCATTATCCGGGGCAAGCTTCGGGGCCGCAATGAAAGGATAGTCGCACAACATGTAGGGGTATTACAGGAATGCCAATCTCACTACAAACCCCCTTTCAATACAGATTAACCCGCTACCTTAAGCCGCGGCACTCTAACTGAAACCGGTGATCGTGTATGATCTCCCTTCCGTTTCAGCGCAAAACGATATCTTGCTTATGCCGACATTCTCACTGCTCGAACCGCCCCAACCTCAAGGGACTCGCGATACGCTCTACTGGACATCGCCGCCGGGTAGCGCGACTGCGCTGGCACTCTCCCGTGTTGCCGCTAAAGCCCCGCTATTGGTGATCACTCCCAATACGGCCAGCGCGCAGCGCCTTGAACAAGATCTCTATTTTTATAGCGATGTACCGGTACTGCCCTTTCCCGACTGGGAAACACTGCCCTACGATAGTTTTTCGCCCCACCAGGATATTGTCTCGGCCCGGCTGCGCACTCTACGCCAGTTGCAAGACGGCGTACGCGGCATTGTGCTGGTGCCGATCAACACGCTGATGCAGCGCCTTCCACCGGTTGAGTACATTGCCGGCCGGGTAATGACGCTCAAAACCGGCGAGCGCTTAAATCGCGAAGTGTTTCGCGAGTCACTCTCCCGAGCAGGCTATCGTGCCGTTGAAACGGTTTACGAACCCGGCGAATACGCCATGCGCGGCGCGCTGATTGACCTGTTTGCCATGGGTATGGACGAACCGATCCGTATTGATCTATTCGATGATGAGATCGATACGCTGCGCCACTTCGACCCTGGCAGCCAACGCTCGACTGACAAACTAGAATCGCTAGAACTGCTCCCCGCTCACGAATACTCGTTAAGCCGCAGCGCTATTGCCTGCTTTCGGGAGCAGTTTGAAACCCTGTTCGACGTTGACCCGCGGCAATGCCCGCTTTACAACGATGCGCTAAAAGGCATTCCGTCACCGGGGCTTGAGCACTACCTGCCGCTGTTTTTCGAGCAGACCGCTTCGCTGTTTGACCACCTGACCGACGACACCCGGGTAGCGCTACTGCCTGGGGTTTTTGAGGCGGCTGAGCAGCACTGGCAGTCGATCGACGCACGCTATGTCAATTTGGGCGTTGACCCAACCCGCCCGCTACTGCCTCCGCACCGGGCGTTTTTTCCGGTCAACGATGTGTTCGCGTCGATTAAAGCCCGCCCACGTATTGAGCTCACCGAGGATAGCGAGCAACGTCACGCGCAGCAGCCTGATGCTGCGCCGCTGCCTACGCTCTCTATCAATGCCCGCGCCAAGCAGCCATTGGCGGAAATATCGGCCTTCTTAAGCACCCACACCCAAACCCGAGTGTTGTTTGTGGCGGAGTCCCGGGGTCGTCGGGAAGCACTGGAAGAGATACTCGTACCGCTTAAACTCTCGCTACCCCACACCGATAGCTTCCACGACTTTATCGCCAGCGACCACCCTTATGCCATTACCGAAGGCTTGGTGGACAGCGGCCTATGGCTGGATAACCCAAGCGTTGCGGTGATAAGCGAAACGGAGCTGTTTGGTGACGTGGTGCGCCAAAGCCGTCGTCGTGAGAAAGCCACGGATGATAACGAACTCGCGGTACGCCACCTTTCGGAGCTTCGCGAAGGCGCGCCAGTGGTGCACCAGGCCCACGGTGTTGGCCGCTATTTAGGCTTGGAAACACTAGAGGCCGGTGGCCAGGCAAATGAATTCCTGGCGCTCTCCTATGCCGATGGCGCCAAGCTTTATGTACCCGTCGACAGCCTGCATATGATCTCCCGCTACAGCGGCGCCGGTGACGAACTGGCCCCGCTGCATAAACTCGGTTCGGATCAGTGGGAGAAAGCCCGCCGTAAAGCGGCCGAGAAGATTCGCGATACCGCCGCGGAGCTGCTGGATGTGTACGCCCGCCGGGAAGCCCAGCAAGGGGTGGTCTACGAATCCCCTGGCGAAGAGTATGTTCGCTTTGCGGGCAACTTCCCGTTTGAGGAGACCGCCGATCAGCACGCGGCGATTGAAGCAGTCATCAGCGACATGACCTCGCCGCAGCCCATGGATCGTGTGGTATGTGGCGACGTCGGCTTCGGCAAAACCGAAGTGGCCATGCGCGCTGCATTTCTGGCCGTGCAGTCTGGTCGCCAGGTGGTGGTGCTTGTACCCACCACCTTATTGGCCCGCCAGCATTTCGAGAATTTCCGTGACCGTTTTGCTGACACTGCCGTCAATATTGGCCTGATCTCCCGCTTCACCAGTGGCAAAGAGGCCACCCAGACGCTGGAGAGCATTAAGAGCGGCCAAACGGATATCGTCATCGGCACCCACAAGCTACTCGCCAAGAGTGTTGAGCTGCCCAAAATGGGGCTGCTGATTATCGATGAGGAGCACCGCTTTGGTGTCGCGCAAAAAGAGAAGCTCAAAACGCTACGCGCCGAAGTCGATATTTTGACCCTAACCGCTACTCCGATCCCGCGCACGCTCAATATGGCCATGAGCGGCATCCGCGATCTGTCGATCATTGCCACGCCACCCGCTCGGCGCCTATCAGTCAAAACCTTTGTCCAGCAGCACGACACCAGTATCATCAAGGAAGCTCTGCTGCGCGAGATACTGCGCGGGGGGCAGGTGTATGTGCTGCACAACGAAGTCAAAACCATTGAGAACAGCGCCGAAAAGATCCGCGAACTGATCCCCGAAGCACGGGTCGCGGTCGCCCACGGACAGCTCCCCGAGCGCAGCCTGGAGCGGATCATGTCGGACTTCTATCACCGGCGCTTTAACGTGTTGGTATGCTCGACTATTATTGAAACCGGCATTGATGTGCCCAGCGCCAATACCATTATTATCGAACGCGCTGACAAGTTTGGCCTGGCTCAGCTTCACCAACTGCGGGGCCGGGTTGGGCGCAGCCACCATCAGGCTTACGCTTACCTGTTAACGCCACCGCCCAAAGCGATGACCCGTGATGCTATCAAGCGATTGGAAGCGATTAGCGCGTCCGATGATCTAGGCGCAGGCTTTACCCTGGCCAGTCACGATATGGAGATCCGTGGCGCAGGTGAACTGCTGGGGGATGAGCAGAGCGGCCAGATGGAAACCATCGGCTACACGCTCTATATGGAGATGCTGGATCGCGCCGTGAAGGCCATTCGAGCGGGCAAAACGCCCAATATCAATGCGCCTTTCAATACCGGCGTGGAAATTAGTCTCAACCTTCCTGCACTGATTCCGAGTGATTATATTCATGATGTGCAGCAACGCCTGGTGATGTACAAACGGATCGCCAACACCCAGAGCGATAGCGAGCTTAAAGAGTTACAGGTTGAGCTGATCGATCGCTTTGGCTTACTCCCCAACCCGCTGAAAAACCTGATTCGCCAAACCAAGCTTCGCCACCGTGCTGAGCAGCTCGGCATCAGCAAGATCGAGGCTGGGGAAAGCCGCGGCAGAGTTCTGTTTGATAGCAGTACCCAGGTGGATCCTTTAACCCTGGTGAACCTGATTCAGACGTCACCAAAGCACTTCCGTTTAGATGGATCTGACACCTTACGATTTGAATTACCAATGGAAAGTGTCGACAAGCGCTTCCAGCAGCTTGAAAACCTGCTTAGCACCCTTAATCAAAAAGTAGCGGCGGCGTGACGCTTGGGGCAAACTTGCCAGTAGCCATGGCCAATTTGGTCAACAGCCGTTAATTGATCTCAGTGGCCCAGCAACGCGCATCAGCAGTGAATTAACACATTAGGAACGACCATGAACATTCGCAATACCTATACCCTTTGGGGCCCTACCAGCCTAGCCGTGCTACTCGCCGCTAGCCTGATGAGCCCCGCTTTTGCGCAATCAGCTGATGAGCAAGCCGATAGCGCCAACCAAGAGCCGGTGCAAGAACTGCAGGCTCAAGACAACTCACAAGAATCGCCGCAGGCGCAAGCACCGGAAATCAGCATCGACGCCGTCGATAGCGCAAGCCAGGTTGCTGAGCGGGATGAACTGCCCCGTGGTCACTTCCGCCTACCAGAAACAGGTGATGTGATTGGGGAGCGCTACACCGTCGTTGTCGAAGACCCCAAACAGACCCTGATAGACATCGCACGGCGCCACAATATTGGCTATGAAGAGATTCGCATGGCCAACCCGGGTGTCAGCCTCTGGGTGCCAGGCGCAGGTACTGAGGTGGTAATTCCGGCCCAGTACATCCTGCCGCCTGCGCCGCGCGAAGGTGTTGTCGTTAACCTTTCTGAGCTGCGTCTCTACTACTATCCTGCCGATAAACCTGGCATTGTCGAAACCTACCCGGTGAGCGTTGGCCGTGAAGAGTTCGCCACCCCCGTAGGTATCACACGTACCACGGTTAAGGTTAAAGACCCCGCCTGGGCCCCACCGGCCTCCATGCGTCGCGAAGCGGCTGAACGCGGCGAGCCTGCCCCGTCGGTAGTGCCACCCGGCCCGCAGAACCCCCTTGGCGAGCACGCCATTCTACTGGCTATGCCAAGCTATCTGATTCATGGCACTAACCGCCCGGATGGCGTGGGCATGCGCGTCAGCCGCGGCTGCATTCGTATGTACCCGGAAGACATAAAATCGCTCTATGAGCGTCTGCCCAGCGGCACCCAGGTCAACCTGATGGACGCGCCGTTCAAAGCAGGCTTTGCTGCCGACGGCACGCTGTTTGTGCAGTCATTCCCGCAGCTAGAAGAGAACGTAGAGGGCTTTGAGCCACTTCTTAATGCCCTTGAGCGCGTCACAGAGTTGACTGACAGTGACGTTGAAATAGATGCCGAGCGGATTCAGCGCGCCGTAGAAGCCCCTGACGGCCAGTTTATCGCCCTCTTTGGCCCTCAGGCCCCCGAGCCAGAACCAGAACCAGTAGAGCTTATTGAAGAGCTTAAGCTCAGCGCCGCCACTGACGGCGATAAAGACGCTTAAAGGCAGAAGTACATAAGAAGTACGTAGCAACAAAAAACCCCGCCAAGGCGGGGTTTTTTGCGCAGCTAGTAAAATAATCTAATTGTTTGGCGCCTATGACGCCCTGCTTTCGATATCTTAGCTAACTACATCCAGCAGCTGCTGAGAGAGTCTGCTGACTCGCTCAGCAGCCCAAGCAGAATTACTTCTGCATGGAGCGCTGGAACATACGGTTCATTTCTTCACGATTCTGCTCAGACATCTGCAGTGCAGCCTGCGCATCGCGCTGGGCTTGGTTTGCAGTGTTCATAGCTTGTGAAGCCATGCTGCGTGCTTCTGCAGCGTCAGCCTGTGCAGATTCTGCAGTCATGCGAACTTCTTCCAGCGCGCTGGTAGAAGCACAACCAGCAAGAATTGCCAGTGAAGCGGCAGCAGCAGTCATCTTCAGAGTAGTTTTCAGAGTCATAATGTTCTCCTTGAGTCGTCCTTGGGTACTACGTTAAGGGTATGACAAAAATAAGGTTACGCACTTGAATAACATGCTTAGCTTAAATTTGTCTACCTGCGGTGCAGGTTCTTTTCAGTGACTTGTGCTGCAAAGCACGCAAGTCAAACGCTGTTTTATAATAGACTACAGCGGTTGTCTATAGCCACTTGTTTAAAACCTCGAACTTCCATCAACGGCATTAGCTTAACGGATCACTACACGAGTGCCAACACCCACGAGCGCTACCAAGCGATCAATTTGCTCGTTGGTAACGGCGACACACCCTTGTGTCCAGTGATAGCGACCATGAATGTCTGGATCTGCGCTACCCAGACCGTGAATCCCAATCGCCCCACCCAGCGCCGTATTTTGCGGCGGGTGGCCATAACGTCGATAGTAGTCGAAGTAATCATCATAGTCTGTTTGGGAATAAATACCTTTCTCCAGTGCCATTCTAGCGTGCACCGGCGTTGGGTAATCAATACCAATAAACGTACGCCATTGGCTTTCGTAATTAAAACGGTTGATATGAAATTCGCCCATGGGGGTCACATTATCGCCACGAACCCGCTGAGTTTTAGCCCCAGCCCGGCCAAGTGATACAGGGGAAAAACGCTCCATCAGCGCATTACCCCGATAAACACTGAGAGAGGCCTCCTTATCATCCACCAGCACCCACACCTCATTACTGTGGCGCGGCACATGGGCGCGACTAAGCAACGTTTGCACCAGGTCAGTTGGTGCAGCCTGCCCTGGCTCAGTAATGACTGGCGCAGTGACAGCAGCGCTGGCAACGGCTGGGAGGCTCAGCGCCATGGCTAAAAATCGACGGCGATTAACTAAAAACATGGCAGCTCTCGAAGCAAATTAGCCCGTGGTTGGCCGACTAGGCACATCTGGTGGCTGTTATACCTTATTCCCACATCTGCCGTTAGTAATTTCGTCATATACGCGGCTACCGTACCCCAAAAGCCATGCCCCATAATCCACTGATAAAAACGCATTAAACGCCCTGCAACTCTTCCATACTCGCCATTATATGGCGTATTTCAGAATTATGCCCTTGAGCCAGAGCGTTGAAAAACTCCTCTTCAGGCTCAATTTTTGCCCGCGAAGCGCGATGTTCGTATAGTGCTTGCAGACGCTGGTGAGCCGCTGTTGCTGTTTTCATTGCATCGTCTATTGAGCCAGTGACCGTCTGCTCTGCCATACGCTCAAGCTCCGGTGGCTGAGGAAAATCACTCGAATCATCGAACCATAACTCCATCACTTCTGAATGATCAGAGCCGTCACGAAAGAGATCTTCAAGACCCGTTTTCATTTTCAGTTCGCGACTGGCCAGGTAATTAAACACCATCTCTAGGCGCTCATTCTCTGTTTCGCCGGCAGCTTCGCTATACTGGCGCGCCATACGCGCATGAAACCCCGCCGCCCACTCGATTAAATCTTTCACCTGGTTATAGCGCATCATGATCTCCTTTCTTGACTACTTGAGCGACGCCTAGCAATAAACATCCTACCACTCCAGACTGGTCTCCCGCAGCGCACCTATTTCAGCCTTGGCTGCCTGGAGCTTATCCAGTAACTGCTGACGCAAACTAGTCGGATTACCCACCGCAATCATAGCGGGATTATGAGCCGTGCGCCGGGCTGCACCATCATCACTATGCAGGCGTTCCAGTTGAACCAGTAGCCAATTTAGCCAGCTTTCCGGCTGCGCGGCTAAATCACGTAGACGCTGTAACTCGGCTAACGCAGGGCCATCCTGGGCCAACAACACAGACCAACGGTGCTCTGGCAGGCGGGCATGTTCGGTCACTTCACGCAACAGCGACTCTAACGCCAGCTCAAACAGCGCTAAAGCGCTCTCTTCCAATGCCATCTGCCGCGCGGGGGCATGCTCATCATCCCCTGCAGGCAACATTGCCAGTAGCTCCGCTTGGTAGAGTAGCTGATTGGTACGTGCGCGTGCATTCACTTGCGCTTGTCCTCCACATGCCATTTACCGCCGTCAAACATCGCCTTCCAACCAGTGGCCTTACCCTCTTCGTCGGTCATCACATACTGCTCTTTACTCTTACGCGAGTAACGGATTTGCGCAGGGCGGCCATCTGGGTCTTCGCTGGGCGCTTTGAGAATAAAGTGATACTTCTCAGGCAGCTCGTCGGCATGCGCCTTCAGCTCTTTCACTAGCGGTGGCCGCGTTTCGCGATTTTTCGGAAACTTGCTGGCAGCCAGAAACAGTCCGCTTGCTCCGTCACGTAGCACGTAGTGGTCGTCAACTTTTTGACAGGCCAGTTCCGGCATCGGGATAGGATCCATTTTTGGCGGCGCCACTTCGCCACTCTTCAACAGTTTACGAGTATTTTTACACTCACTATTGGTGCAGCCAAAATACTTACCAAAGCGGCCTGATTTCAACTGCATCTCAGAGCCACACTTATCGCATTCGATAATCGGGCCGTCGTAGCCCTTGATTTTGAATTTTCCGCTCTCCACTTCATAGCCGTCGCAATCGGGGCTGTTACCGCAGATGTGTAGCTTGCGCGTTTCGTCGAGCAGGTAATTGTCCATCGCCGTGCCGCACTTGGGGCAGCGACGCTTGGCACGCAGCGCATCAGTTTCGGCCTCTTCCCCCGCATCTTCAGCCACCGCTTCTTCACCTGGAATCAGGTCAATGGTGGTTTTGCAGCGCTCTTTGGGCGGTAAATTGTAGCCACTACACCCCAGGAAAACCCCGGTAGACGCAGTGCGAATCTGCATATGACGGCCACAGCGTGGGCAATCGATATCCGTTGGCACTGGCTGATTGGGCCGCATGCCATCTTCGCTCTCTGCCTTGGCCAGCTCTTCCTTAAACTCCTCGTAGAAGGCGTCTAGCAGCGCCTGCCAGTTACGTTCGCCTTCGGCGACTTCATCCAGGCTATCCTCCATGCGGGCGGTAAACGAGAAGTCCATCAAATCAGGGAAGGACTCTTTCAACCGCTCGGTGACGATATCGCCTAGTTTTTCAGCGTAGAAGCGACGGTTTTCGAGCTTCACATAGCCACGATCCTGGATCGTCGAGATGATCGAGGCGTAAGTTGAAGGCCGACCAATGCCCTGCTTCTCAAGCTCTTTGACCAGGCTTGCTTCGGTGTAGCGCGGCGCGGGCTTGGTGAAGTGCTGCTGAGGATCGAGAGCTTCCAACGCCATGGGCGTTCCCTTAGGCAAGTCGGGCAGGCTCTGATCTTCATTTTTCCCACTGGGCTTCATCACCCGGGTATAACCATCAAACTTCAACACGCGGCCTTTAGCGCGCAGCTCATAGCCATCGACTTCGACACTCAAGGTGCTGGACAGGTACTCTGCGGGGGTCATTTGGCACGCCACAAACTGGCGCCAGATCAATTCGTATAGACGCTCCGCATCGCGCTCCATACCGGCCAGGTCAGAGGCCTTACGCTCAACGCTGGAGGGACGAATCGCTTCGTGGGCCTCTTGGGCGCTCTCTTTGCTACTGTAGCGATTAGGCGCTTCTGGCAGGTAGCGCTCGCCAAACTCTGAGCCGATATAACTGCGTGCACTCTCCACGGCATCTTTCGACAGGTTGGTGGAGTCGGTACGCATATAGGTGATGTAACCCGCCTCATAGAGGCGCTGGGCCATGGTCATGGTCTTTTTGACTGAAAAGCCTAACCGACCACTCGCTGCTTGCTGCAGGGTTGAGGTAATAAAGGGCGCCGTGGGTTTAGAACTAGTGGGCTTGTCTTCACGCGAGGTAATCGCCAGCTTGGCTTTGCGAAGCTGCTCAATACGCGCCAGGGTGTCTTTTTCGGAGGTGGGTTTAAAGGCTTTGCCATCCTGGCGTACCAGGGCAAAACGCACCAGCTCGCCCTCGGGTGAGGCCAAGTCCGCGTGCACGTCCCAAAACTCTTCAGGAATAAAGGCGCGAATTTCCCGCTCGCGTTCGACAATCAGACGTACCGCGACAGACTGCACGCGACCCGCCGACAACCCGCGCGCCACTTTCGCCCACAACAGAGGCGAAAGCATAAACCCCACCACACGATCCAGAAAGCGCCTGGCTTGCTGGGCTTCTACCCGCGGGATATTGAGCGCACCAGGTGCCTTAAAGGCGTCCTGGATAGCATTTTTGGTAATTTCGTTAAACACCACTCGCTTATAACGGCTGTCGTCCCCACCAATGGTCTCGCGCAGGTGCCAGGCGATGGCCTCCCCTTCGCGATCCAAATCCGTTGCGAGATAGACAGCGTCAGCTTTCTCCGCCAGCTTTTTTAGTTCGGCAACGACTTTCTCTTTTCCGGGCAGCACCTCATAGCGGGCTTCCCAGCCGTTGTTAGGGTCGATCCCCATCCGCCGAATCAATTGATCCTGGTTTTTACGCTTTTTATACGCTTCTTTCTCTTCCGCCGACATCTTACGTGTCGCTGCGGCCTGGCGTGCGCGCTCCTTGGGGTCGGAGGCTGCCTTACCTGAGCCGCTGGTCGGCAGGTCACGAATGTGACCCACGCTCGACTTCACGATGAAATCGTTGCCGAGATATTTGTTAATCGTCTTCGCTTTCGCTGGCGACTCGACGATGACCAGTGACTTGCCCATAGTGCTCCACTTTCCTAATGCACGGGCTGGCTAGCACGTGCTCTGAATTCGGTGCCGTATCGTCGGGACGAAACCGCCCATTAAACAAGATACGGATGAAAAAAATGCGCCTACCCTACCCCAGCCCTTGGTGAAGCGCCAGTGGCAACCAAGCCGCAGGGGGAATCCGGAGTTTTAAGACGTAGTTTCTCGACAGACTTTTAAACATGCTTTTAAACGCGCTTCTAAAGACATCGTTTTAGACAAAGAGTAGCTAGACACTAGACTGCCACCGCCATTACAGCAACCCAAAAACGACTGAAACAAACAAAGCGCCCCCACCAAATAGGCGGGGGCGCGGTGATCTAAGGCACTGTTTTAGCGCTTAGGGGGCGTTTTTTTTCGTCCAGTAGGAGTTGCCGGTTTAGCCGTTGGTTCACTGGTCGAATCGCTCGCCGCAGCCGGTACAGGCGTAGGTTCCTTTCGAGCTGGAGGCACTGACTCGTTAACCCCGGGCTGCTCAACAGCCGCTGGAGCACGCTTAGCTGACGGGGCCGAGGAAGGCTTGGCCTTAGTGGCTTGTGGCTTCTCAGCACTCGCTGGCTTCTGTTCAGCGGCAGGCTTACTCGCTGCTGGCTTGCTCTCGACCGCTTTATTCTCTACCGACTTGCTGGGCCTAGCCTTATCAAATAGCGCTTTAATCTGAGCAAAACGCTCAGCGGCATGTTCAGTAAGCTCCCCGCTGGCGGCAAATACATGCTCGAGATGGCTTATATAGCCATCGATATCGGCGTTACTACTACCTGCCAGTAGAGCAGGCAACGAATTCAACGCCTGCTTCCTATCCAGCTTCAAGATAAAGAACTGCTCGCGCACCAGGTTTTTAAAATCGCTCAGTTTGATACCTGGCTCCAGCTCTGCACGGGAGGCACGCAGCCGCTTAAAGTTACGCTCATCCGTGGCTGGCGCGCCACCAAGTACGTAGATAAGCGAGCGCATAACCGCCTCATGGGCACTACCCTGGGCAATTTTCTCGCGAAGCGCTTCCTGGCGCTGTTCAATAAAGCGACGATGCTCGGGTTCAGCGCCAGGGCGGCGGCGATGCACATGGGCATCGCCATACAGTCCAACGGCAGCCTGCAGCAGTGGTTGGCCGTAGATATCCATAAACAGTTTTTCGGTGCTGCTATCGCGTACATCGCGCATAGCGTTGAGACCGGCCACCAACTGATCAGACCCCATGGTTTCAAGCGCTTTAAACAGGTTGTCTTGCGCTACCGGGTGACGATTCTTGCGCACGGCTTCCGCCATGACCGGTAGCGGTACTGACAGCGGGTTACGGTCGGAGAGCAGCTTGTAGCCTAGCCGAATCGGGTGCATACGACGAATAAAGCGGGCTGACTCCGGCGTCATGATCGCTTTTAGCCAGGGCTGCATAAAGAGCCGGTACATTCCCAGGTTGATCTCGGATATGCGCGCCACGGTGGCAAAACGACGGTCATCCTCAGGTTTGTGCATTACTGCCTGATCCAGCTCTTCAAAGTTGCGCGGCATAAATTCGAGCAGATAGTCACGCTCGAACAGTTCGGCATCTTCGCCCTTTTCGGCCGGGGATATGGACGTTTCATACAAGCCTGGCGGCAGTACGTCAATGTAATCCATATTGGCAGTGAACTCGGTATGCTCTTTACGCGACACACTGCCCGATACAAATATACCCAAGTGGCCAGTGGTATCGTGCTGGCAATAAACAATGGTTTGCTCGTTCGCAATGATGTCGTCTTCGTTTTCATACAAGTCACGAATCCAACCCAGAGCTTGAGGAGGCGGGGTAATATCGTCCCCACGCGAGCAGAACACGACCACTGGCGAGCGCACATTGCGCAGGTCGATTCGACGCCCATCGCGGGTCACCAACTGGGCGGTAGAGAGTCGATTGCCAACAAACAGATTATCGACAATATACTGAATCTCTTCACCGCCCAATACGACATGCCCACCCCACCAGCGCTCAAAATCGAGGTAACGGCCAGCTTCGGTATCGATGTTGTCGTAAAGGTGATACTGCTTTTTCCAATAGGTGTTGGCTGGATTGAGGCGCTCAAAATTCTGCACCAACCAGGCACCGTCAAACAAACCATTGCCTATGTCGCTGGTGAGTTCCGTAATCCAACTGCCACCCGCCATACCACCGGTATAACGCATTGGCGCTTTGCCATGCTCGCCAGCCCAGTAAGAGAGCGGTGCACCGGCAATCAGGATAGGGCCGAATACGTCCGGCTCCAAGGCTGCCGCCATCATGATTTGCCAGCCCGCCTGGCAATTGCCCACAACCATTGGTTTTTCGGTAGTTTCGGGATGAAGTTCGATCACATGGCGAAGGAACGCAACTTCAGACTCAACGACGTCTTCGACGGTTTGGCCCGGCTCAGGAAACGGCAAAAAGCCAATAAAATAGCAAGGATGCCCCGCTTTAAGCGCCACGCCCAACTCACTGTCCGGCTTAAACCCGCCAATCCCTGGCCCGTGACCTGCACGAGGATCCACCACGACAAAGGGGCGCTTTTGTAGATCAATCTCCGTCCCTTCGTGAGGCAACACACGCAACAGCTCGTAGTTGGTTGGCCGTGGTAGCTTACGACCATCCATGAGCACTTCAGTCTCAAACCCCAGCACATTGGGCTTGGTTTGCTCCATATGCTCAAGGTACTGATTACCACGTTCGCGCATCACATCCAGATAGAGAACGCTACGCTCCATGCTGTCGCGCCAGTATCCGAAGGCAGCGCGACCAAATCCGAACGGGTCGAAAAAAGCTGAGATCGCATCGCTACCGGGCACCATGGTGGCGTCACTATTCTGTTTCGACCACGCGCTTGTAAAAGCGCTAGCTGGGAACAAAGAGGTGGTCAGAGGATTGGCAAGAAAGTTCATAGGGTCTCCCGTTGGGTTGATGCACAAGCACCAGACCCGAAAGCAATAATGCTGCAATGCAATATAGTCTAGTCCACTACGTGCACTACGTCGATCTTTAACCCTGACAATTACGCCTTACACGACTAATTAAGCCCTGTTTAGGCAGCGCTAAAGATTCAGTGTTAGCATGCTTTGCCCTGGCGATTGAGCCTGATTTTGATATTACTCTTTAAACGTTTAAGGGTGCCCACTACGAGGTAGCTATGTCATCCCCCAACCTGCTCAATCGCCTTACTTTTCGGCAACTTCAGGTCTTCCAAGCGGTGCACCGGCAGCGGTCATACTCCCGTGCAGCTGAGCAGTTGGGATTGACCCAGCCCGCGGTGAGCGCACAAATACGTCAGCTAGAGCTGGCATTAGGTCAGCCACTTTTCAATTACGCGGGCAAAACCCTGCATTCGCTACCTGCCGCCGACACCCTCGCCCACTCAGCGCGAGAAATTTTTGGTCAGCTTTCGCGGCTGGAAATGAACCTATCGGATATTAACGGCAAAATTAGCGGGGAACTTAATATCGCAGCGGTCTCCTCAGCCCAATATGTAGTGCCTTATTTACTTGCCCGTTTCCGCGCTCACTATCCGGAGGTGCACGTTCGCTTAAAGGTGTGCAACCGTCGTCAGGCGCTCGAGCGACTCACGGAGCAGCAGGATGATCTCGTCATCATGGCGATGGTTCCTGAAGATGAACGCTTAGTGGTCATGCCGATTATTGATAACGAACTGATCGCCGTTGTCTGGCCAGAGCATCCGCTACTTTCGATGCCACAACCCTCATTAGCGGACTTCGCTCGCCACTATGTTCTAATGCGCGAACCCGGCTCTGGTGTGCGCAACGCCTTTGAGCAGATGGCAGCCAGTCAGCAGGTTGCCCTTCCCCACTGCATCGAGCTGGGCACCAACGAGGCAATCAAAGGCGGTGTCATGGCCCACTTGGGCGTAGCCGTGCTGCCACGCTTGGCAGTTCAGTTGGAGCTTGAGCAGGGGTTACTTTTTGAACTGGGGCTGCCCGACTTCCCCATCCACCGCTCTTGGTGCACGGTCTATACGCGGGAGCGCTTACCCACACCGGTCGCCGAGCTCTTTTTAAGTTTTGTTCGAGAGCACTTGCCCGATTACCGTCGCCACTTTCAGGCGCCCTCCAGCCCCCTGCCCAGCCATGGGGTAGCCTGTTTGCCGATACTTTCACCCTGAAAGCGAGTAACGGCTTACGGTGTCTTGTCGACGACGAGATATGTTACATTAGTGGACACTAGGGCGATAAAATATCGCGCATACTTGGTATTAATTAGGTAACAATTGGCAGGTTTTGGAAGGGCGACCCCCTTTCATGCCTTTGGCCTACCGCACAGAAGAGAGGCTCTGTCCCTATGAGCAATACCCCCTCGCAGCGCGTGTCCAGCGGTGAAAAATACCGTAACGAACGTGGCATGTCGGTGATCAAGGATGGCATGAAGCAGCGCAAAGCGCAGGCTGAGCCTTCTTCTGTTGAGCTTGAGCGCAAGCCCAAGTGGCTGCGGGCACAGATCCCAGGGGGCGAGCGTTTTGAGGCGGTCAAGAAGAACGTCGCCACCCATCGCTTAAGCACCGTATGTGCCGAATCCCACTGCCCCAATATGGGCGAGTGCTGGAGCAACGGCACTGCCACGATCATGCTAATGGGCTCGGTATGCACCCGCGCCTGCAGGTTCTGCGCGGTGGATACCGGCAACCCCCAGGGCTGGCTGGATCAAGAAGAGCCAGAAAACACGGCCAAATCCGTAGAGCTAATGGGGCTGCGCTACATCGTACTGACTTCAGTAGACCGTGACGACCTAGACGATGGTGGCGCCACCCACTACGCCAACTGTATTCGTGCGATAAAAGCGCGCACCCCAGAAGTGGTCGTGGAAGCCTTAACCCCCGACTTCGATGGCGAACTCAAAGCTATCGAACGCGTCGTCGATTCTGGTCTACAGGTATTTGCCCAGAATGTGGAAACCGTGGAACGTCTGACAGCTCGCGTGCGTGACCGACGGGCAGGTTACCGTAAAACCCTTGATGTACTTGCCCATGCCAAGCGCTACCGTCCTGACATCATTACCAAAACCAGCCTGATGCTGGGCTTGGGTGAAACGGATGAAGAGATTTTGCAAACCTTTGACGATCTTCGCGAAATCGGTGTGGATATCGTCACTCTCGGCCAGTACCTTCGCCCAACCAAAAATCACCTATCGGTGGAGCGCTGGGTAACGCCGGAAGAGTTTGATCGCTATCGAGTGATTGGCCTGGAAAAAGGCTTTATGGAAGTACCTTCAGGCCCGCTGGTACGCTCTAGCTACCGTGCCGACAGGGTGTTCGAGAAAAACAACCTGGGGCTCGCCTCACCTGCCGCAATTCCCGGCCAGGAGCAGGAAACAAACCCCAATATAATTCCAGCGCTCAATGTAGGGTAAGCCTAAACCTAGCGCCATCAGGGAATTCCCAGATGGCGCTTTGTCACCAAATGCCAAGCATCCCGCCCCCCTCAGGCTACCAACCTATCGACCTGAAAGGGAGAAGGTGGCGCTCCTTTAAAGCGGCGAACGCTCAACACTGACCATCTCGCGGTTTAATCTTAGAGCTAATGCTTCAGCCAATTGTTCACCCACCCGGTGCTCGCTTGGCAAAGTGACCAAGTCGGCCAGCTTCACCATGGGCATGCCCGCATAGCCACAGGGGTTAATGCGCAAGAAAGGCGCTAAGTCACCGTCTACATTTAACGCCACGCCGTGAAAGCTTGCTCCACGCCGAATACGCAAACCAAGTGAAGCAATCTTCGCCTCCCCCGCCTCGGTCATCACATAAACACCGGGCGCATCCGGCCTTGCCCGGGCACTCACGCCATAGTCGCTTAAAACATCAATCACGGCATTTTCCAATGCAGTGACTAGATCCCGAACGCCAATTTTGCCTCGCCGTACATCCAGCAGTGGATACAGCACGACCTGACCTGGGCCGTGATAAGTAACCTGGCCGCCGCGATCAACGTGCACCACCGGAATGTCGCCAGGCAGTAACAGATGTTCAGGTTTACCAGCCTGTCCCTGGGTAAACACCGGGTCGTGCTCAACCAGCCAGAACTGATCCGGCGTTTGCGCATCTCGAGTATCCGTTAGCGCGCGCATGGCCTCCCACACCGGCAGGTAGGCTTGGTGTCCCAAGTCGTACAGCTCAATCGGTGCAGGGCTATCCACAGTCACACCACCATATGCACACGGCCGGTGGCCTTAAGATCCTCAAACAGCTCCTTAATGTGCTGCTCTCCGGTCGCCCTAATCACCACTCGCACCGATTGAAAGCGGCCATTGCGACTGTCGACTACCTGCATCGCAGTTGCATCGAAGTCGGGGTCGTGGCGCACAATCACTTGGCACACGCAGGCAGGGAAATCCTCGGCGGCATCACCGACAACTTTTAACGAGTAATCACAGGGAAAAGTGATTTTCGGCGGCTCCTGAGCCGCCGGTTGGCGCAAATCACGCAGCCCCTGGGGAGCATCTTTTTTCATAACAAGCCTATTTCGTAAAGACACCGTTCATTACAGATACACAGCACAACCATTCATCGTTCAGTTCGTTGTACTGATTAATCGGTAAAACTACTAATCAAGTTACTAAAGAAGCGCTGAACCTGATCGAACAGGCGCTTGAACAGGCCACCCTCTTCGATGTTTTCCAGTGCTACTAGGCGACGCTCGCCGACCACTTCTTCACCCAAATGCACTTCCAGCGTGCCCACCTCGTCGCCAATGGCTATGGGCGCCTGCAAGTCTGGATTGAGGTTGAGACGCGCGCGTAACTCTTCATTACGGTTGCGCGGTAAAGTCATAAACACTTCTTCATCCACACCGACGCGCAGCTCGTTGATATCGCCGCCCCAAACCCGTGGCGTTGCCAGTACGGCACCACGCTCATAAAGCTTCATGGTTTCGAAAAAGCGGAAACCATAGCTGAGCAGCTTTTGGGTTTCCTGAGCGCGCGCTTCGTCAGAATTGGTTCCCATGACCACCGAAATCAAACGCATATCATCACGCTTGGCCGATGACACCAAGCAGAACCCCGCTTCAGTCGTCCAGCCAGTTTTCAAGCCATCTACAGACGGGTCACGCCATAGCAGACGGTTACGGTTGGGTTGGTCAATACCGCCATAAGAGAAAGTGCGATGGGAGTATATTTCGTAGTGGTCGGGATAATCATTAATAATATGCTGGGATAACTGTGCCAAATCATGGGCCGTTGAGTAGTGGTTTTCAGCTGGCAAGCCAGTGGCATTTTGGAAGTTGGTGTTATGCATGCCCAAACGTGTGGCATGCTGATTCATCAGATCCGCAAAGGGCGTTTCACCGCCCGCCAAATGCTCTGCCATGGCCACGCTGGCATCATTCCCTGAAACGATAATAATACCGTGGAGGAGGTCATCCACTGAGACTTGATCACCCACCTCGATAAACATTTTCGAGCCACCGGTACGCCATGCGTTCTCACTAATATTAACCATATCAGTGAGATTAATGGTGCCACGATTAAGTTCACGCTCCACTAAATAGGCGGTCATCAGCTTGGTCAAACTCGCCGGAGGCAGACGTTCATCGGAGTTATGCTCTGCCAGTATGCGGCCACTATTCGCATCCATGAGTATCCAGGAGCTTGCCGCTAACTGGGGAGCGGCAGGAATAATGGTTTGTGGTTGTGGAATGACCGGTTGAGGAGTTGACTGGGCACCGGCGGGCACGGCAACGGTCACCACAACAGCAAAGAGGCACAGGCGGGCAGAGCGACCAATGGATGTAAACACGTTCATAACGTCAGTCTCACTTACTTGAAAGCTTGATTAAACAGCTTATTTGTAAAATACGGCGGCGCGTAAGACGCGCCACAAGAAATAAATTAGGAGGAATGAATTATCGCACAACAAAGACCTGGGGGAACCCTGCTTGGCGCAGTGTTTCTCGCGCCTGAAGCTCTTGACCCGAAGCGATGGGCCCCACTTGAACTCGATAAACATCCGCATCGTTCATAATCCGCACCGTGTGGGGCTGCTCACCTTCTAAACGCTGCTGTAACTGCTGGGCACCTTCCGGATTACCTAACGCCGCAATCTGTAAATAGACTACGTCACCTGTTTCATTTTGGCCTGATGGCGACTGCGTCACTGGCGCTTGAGACGAGGGTGCAGCTGTTGTTGGCGCAGACGCCACGGGCTGAACAGGCACAGGTGAAGCGCTGGATCCACTCCGTGACGCCTCCGAGACGCTTGCCTGCGCGGGAGCGCTACCGCCTCTGCCCCGATCGGCTAGCCACTGCTCAGGGTTGATTGCTTCCACTTTCACGGAACCGGTACCATTGTCGAGGAAGCCTAGGCGGGCGGCTGCCGCATAGGAGAGATCGATCTCCCGGTCACTATGGAAGGGGCCACGATCATTTACCCGAACAATCACCGACCGCCCGTTATCCAGGCTGGTAACCCGCGCAAAGGTGGGTAGAGGCAACGAACGGTGCGCCGCCGACATTTTATACATGTCGTAGATTTCACCGTTTGAGGTCGCGTATCCATGAAATTTTTCACCGTACCAGGAAGCCGTACCGCGCTTCTCATAGCCCGTTGCATCTGGCAGCACATGGTAGGTTTTACCCCATACCTCATAGTTAGGGCGGTTACCTGATCGAGAAGGCTGCTCGATGCGCGGCTCGGCATCAGGCACTTTAGTAACATCCGGTGGCTCAAGGGGGTAAGCATCGCCACTCATAGCATAGCGACCGCTGCTACTACTGGCCGCCGATGGCGTAGGGGCGGCTGATGGCTTACTGGAGCCAGGCGCGTCTACTCGTTGGGTTTCATTACTGGCACAGCCGGCGACCAGGGCTAATAAAGCGATCATGCTCCCTGCCCGCTGGGCCATCGTCAGTTTGCTATTCATGCCTCATCCTCATGCAGCTCAGCAATCGCTTCCGCCAACTCAGTGACGGCCATGGCGTAGAGGTGACTGTGGTTGTAGCGGGTAATGACGTAAAAATTATACTCACCTAACCGGTACCGGGTATCCCCGTCAGCGAATTCAAGCGCCAGGGGTATGACCAACAAATTATCATCAAGAGGCTCTTCAGCCTCAATACCATGGCCAGCCAACTGCGCAACACTCACCCTAGGAGGCGACGTTTGATTAAATGAGAGTTCCTGCAGTAGCTCTACGGGTAGTACCTCTGGCCCCCTTGCCTGGTGGTAAATATCCCCACCTGGCTGCCAGTTATGCTCAGCAAAGTAATTGGCAACACTGCCAATCGCATCGACCGGGTTCTCCCAAAGATCCCGCCGCCCGTCGCCATCGAAATCAACGGCATAAGCTTGGTAACTGGTGGGAATAAACTGCGGATAGCCCATGGCCCCTGCGTAAGAGCCGCGTAGCTCGGTAGGGTCGACCTCCTGTTCGTAGGCGATGCGTAAAAAAGCCGCTAGTTCACCGCGAAAAAAAGTGCCCCTTGTCGGGTGGTGAAACGCCAGCGTGGCAAGCGAGTCCAGCACTCGGTGCTGGCCTTTATGTCGGCCATAGTAGGTTTCAACGCCAATGATGGCAGCAATAACCTCTGCAGGTACGCCATAGGTGTTTTCGGCTCGCGAGAGGGCATCGGCATGTGCGTCAATGAACGCCACTCCCTCTTCAATACGCTGCTGGGTCAGAAAAATATCGCGATACTCATGCCACTTAAGGCGACGCTCCGCGGCCCCTTCCATGGCATCCAATACACTCTGCGTGTATTTAGCCTGCCCTAGCGCTTCTTCCAGCCAAGCCTGGGGAAGCCCTTGTTCGACCAGCTCTCCCATCAGCGCTTGGCTATCAGCATTCTGCTGAGGTGCAAAATGCTGCGGAACAGCGAATTGTGATCCTTGTGACGGCTGATCGGCAAACGTGGTTGTTGTCCAGCACATCAACGCGGCCAACACATAGCAGCTCGTCTTTCCTTGAACCTTGTTCATTGGTTCTCCACTGTTGAGCTATTCATTCCAGAAACACCCATGCCTAAGCTTTTCATTGACGAGAAACAAAGCGTTGCTTGAGTGGGGCAGCGTTACCTACCGCGACAGCAGTCGACGATGAGCATGTATCGACATGAGAATACCGAAACCCGCTAACAAGGTCACGCTTGAGGTGCCGCCATAACTCACCAAAGGCAGCGGCACCCCTACCACGGGTAAAATGCCGCTCACCATGCCCATATTGACAAATACATAGATGAAAAATGTTAAAATGATACTCCCCGCTACTAAGCGGCCAAAGGTATCTTGTGCTGAGCTTGCCATCCACAAACCACGGCTCACAATCAATAGGTACATGAACAGCAGCGCCAGCATACCGACCAAACCAAACTCTTCACCCAAGACAGCAATAATGAAATCGGTATGCCGCTCAGGCAAAAACTCTAACTGGGACTGGGTGCCCTGCAGCCAACCTTTGCCCCATAGACCGCCACTGCCAATGGCGGTGGTGGACTGAATAATATTCCAACCTGACCCCAATGGATCGCTTTCAGGGTTGAGAAACGTCAATACCCGCTGGCGCTGGTAGTTGTGCATATTCATCCAGAGTAGCGGCACCGCAGCAGCCCCCAGCGCGGTAATAAACCCGATTAAACGCCACGATAAACCCGCCAACAGCACGACGATCAGGGCAGCGCTGGACACCAGCAGCGAGGTGCCTAAATCTGGTTGGATCGCGGTGAGCACCACAGGAACGCCAATAATAACCCCGCATACCACAATATCGCGTAGGCGCGGCGGTAGCTCGCAACGATTTAGATAGGCGGCGACCATTAACGGGGCCGCCAGTTTCATCATTTCCGATGGCTGAAAACGTATCACGCCAGGGATCACTAGCCAGCGCTTAGCCCCCATGCCCACATCGCCTACCACATCTACAGCAATCAGCATGGCAACGCCAATGCCATACGCCAATGGCGCAAAGCGCAAAAAGGTCGATGGCGAAAACTGTGCAATAATCACCATCCCTACCAGAGCGATAAGAAAGCGCACGCTCTGGGCAATCACTGCATCAATCGATTGCCCAGAGGCACTGTAAAGAACGATCAAACCACTCCCCATGAGCAGCAATAGCAAACCCAGCAGCCAGGGGTCGAGATGGACTCGCTCCCAGATACTCTTGCGCCTAGCGATGCCACTTTCGGGTGGGCGTACAGGATGGCCGCGCATTGATCGCGCTATATAATGCCAAGGCATGATTTAGTTACCCTCCACATTGGCATCATCTTCTTCCAGTACTTCGCGCACTTCCTCAACATCGGGGGCATCGTCTTTGAGCAACCATGCATCCGCCATTGCCCGCGCCAAGTGGGCCGCATGGGTACTACCGCCGCCAGCATTCTCGACAATGACGGAGACGGCAATCTGAGGATCTTCCAGCGGGGCGAAGGCCATAAACAGCGCGTGGTCACGTAGCCGCTCGGCCAACTGATCGGCGTTGTAGCGCTGATCCTGCCCTAGCGAAAACACCTGTGCCGTGCCTGATTTACCGCCCATTCGGTACTCAAGGCCGACACCAGTTCGGCGGGCAGTGCCTTCACGGCCACTCATCACTTTCTCCATACCGCTGAATACGCGATCCCACCAGCTATCATTGGCGAGCTCAATGTCATCTAATGTATCCGGCAGATCATGTGGCACTGGGGTATCGCCAATCTGGCGGGCCAGCCTCGGCTTTACCCAGTGGCCGCGATTGGCCAGGGTTGCCGTGGCGCTGGCAAGCTGAAGAGGTGTTACCTGCCAATAACCTTGCCCAATCCCCACTGAGAGAGTTTCACCGGGGTACCAGGGTTGATTGAAACGGCCACGCTTCCAATCTCGCGAAGGCATCAAAGCGCCACTCTCTCCCTGAACGTCATGGGCTACGCGCTGACCAAAACCAAAATTACTCATTTGCTCATGCAAATTATCGATGCCTAAATCATGCGCCAAGGTGTAGTAGTAAGTGTTATTGGAGACGGCCAGCGAGCGTTCCATATCGACACGCCCATGTCCCCACCGCAACCAGTTGCGGTAGCGACGTGAATCATTAGGCAACTGGTAGTAACCGGGGTCATTGATGGTGCTTTCGGGGGTGATTACCCCTTCCACTAAACCCGCGAGCGCCAGAAACGGCTTAATCGTAGAGCCGGGAGGATAATGACCGCGAGTTGCACGGTTGAAGAGAGGCAGATCAAGGTCTTGCTGCAAATCACGATAAGAAGCAACGTCAATACCAGTGACAAACTGGTTACTGTCAAAACCCGGTGTCGATACCATGGCGAGAATCTCACCGGTGCTCGGCACGATAGCTACAATGGAGCCGCGACGGCCATCCAGCAATTCGTAGGCGAGTGTTTGCAGTGACTTATCCAGGGTTAGGGTTAGGTTCTTACCAGGTACCGGATCGGTTCGCCCAAGCTCCCGTAAGACTCGACCGCGAGCGTTTGTCTCAACTTTGCGTAAGCCCGCCTGACCATGAAGCTCCTCTTCGTAAAAACGCTCAACCCCTGTCTTACCGATAAAGTGAGTTCCCGCATAGCGCCCCGCATCCAGCGTTTCCATCTCTTCGGCGTTAATACGTCCGACGTAGCCCAGCGTATGCGCCATGATTTCGGCATCAGGGTAATAGCGCAGCGGCTGAGCCTCTATCTCTACCCCAGGCAGGCGGTGACGATTCACCGCCAGACGCGCGATTTGCGCTTCGCTTAAGTCACTGGTAAGGAGAGCTGGCTGGAAAGGCCGCTGGCGTTGGCGTGAACGTACATTAAATGCTTCAATCTCCTCTTCAGGCAATTCAAGCAAGTCGACTAATAGCGCCAGGGTTTCATCTAGATTATCGACACGCTCGCGCACCAGCGTGAGGTTGTAGGTGGGACGGTTTTCAGCCAGCAGAACACCATTACGGTCATAGATCAAACCGCGGTTCGGCGGCAGCGGCTCGACGCGAACCCGGTTATTTTCGGAGCGCGTACTATACATATCATGCTGGACGATCTGTAAATAAACCAAGCGACTCGTTAGCAAGCAGGCAAGCACAAACACCACTAGCACCGCGAGTAGCGCTCTAACACGAAAAATACGCAGTTCTTGCTCGGAGTTTTTTAGCGTGTTGGGGCGCTTGAGCATGGCAACGATGACTCTCAAATCAAACAATCAAATCAAACAAAAGGCGCAGCAGGTCATCACAGGGATCGCTCACCCTGTGATTCAGCATTAGCGGTGATAAGGGTGACCTATCAGTAATGTCCAGGCGCGGTAGAGTTGCTCGGCAAGCATGATCCGCACCAGCGGATGGGGCAGCGTCAGCGGGGAGATCGACCACTTTTTATCAGCCATCGCCGAGAGCGAGGGCTCAAGACCATCTGGCCCACCCACAAGCAGCACAATATCGCGCCCGGCCATGCGCCAGCCGTCGGCTTCTTGTGCCAGCTGCTCAGTGGTCCATGGCTTACCTTTGACTTCCAGGGCTACCACGTATTCGTCGCCACGCAGCTTATCGCGAATACGCTGCGCCTCTTGGGCGCGCGCTTTCGCGATATCTGCATTTTTGCCACGCTGGCCGAGGGCAATTTCCTCTATCTCGAGATTAAAATCTCTCGGCAGCCGTTTGCGGTAAGTGTCGACGCCCTCTTCTACCCACCCAGGCATTTTGCTTCCCACCGCTAACAGCCGGATCCTCATGACATGCTGGCTCGCTCTTGAAAGCGCTCAAGCGATTCACCAATGGCCCCAGAATCGCTGGGGAGATCAGCCCACAGCCGCTCCAAATCATACAGCGTGCGCGCCTCGGGCATCATCACATGGACAACAACATCGCCCAGGTCAACCAGCACCCAATCGGCGTTATCGCCACCTTCAACGCCCAGCGGCCCCAGCCCTGCGGCCTTAGCTTTTTCCACGACGTTTTGTGCCAGCGCCGCCACGTGGCGAGTTGAAGTGCCGCTGGCGATCAGCATGAGGTCAGTTACCTCGGTTAATTTGGCAACATCCAACTGCGTGATGTCACGTGCTTTCAGTTCTTCTAGCGCGTCAACGACTAGGTTTTTCAATGTATCGATGTGCATGACTCCTAAAGACAACCTTATTGGTTAATCGGTCAATAAAGCCGGCCATTGTAACGGCTTCTTTGATGACTGCCAGCGCTATTCGCACTGACGATAAAGACCGCCCTGCTCAATGGCTCGTTCAACGGGATCTGGCAGCAAGTAGCGGACACTTTTCCTCGCTTCTAAACACTCACGAACATAGGTTGCAGAGATCGCCATGAGCGATGGCAACTCCAACGGTAAATAGCCTCCACAGGGCTGCTGCATCAATGTCTCTATGCTATCGACTCTGCGCTGCTCGACCAGTTCCCTTAATGGTGCCGGTAGCGGGTCGCCATACCCCGGCCTGGCAATTACCACCAGGTGGGCAAGTTCGAACAGGCGCTCAGGTTGGTGCCACTGGGCGAGTCGTAAGAAGGCATCATAACCAATCGCCATTACCAGTCGCGCTTGATCACCTACTTCGCTACGCAGCTCAGCCAGGGTATCGGCACTATATGAAGGGCCGTCGCGGCGTAGTTCGCGGTCATCAGCGATCAGCCCTGGGGTATCGCCAATACCCGCTGTTAATAACGCCAGCCGCTGTTTCGCAGAGACTTGGGGGCGCCCGCGAAGCGGCGGCTGTTGAGCGGGTATCATGTGCAGTCGATCAAGCGACAGCGCCTCATACAACTCTACGGCACTGCGCAAATGCCCCAGATGAATAGGATCAAAGGTGCCGCCTAGCATGCCGATACGTAGCTCCGTTTGACTCATACAGGCTCCCTATCCATACCCATACCATTCATACCAGTACCCTGTTCACAACAACACCCTATTCACGCACCTGGCCGTCACCAAATACTACGTATTTCTGCGTGGTTAGTCCCTCTAATCCAACAGGGCCACGGGCGTGAAGCTTATCGGTAGAAATACCAATTTCGGCACCAAGCCCGTACTCAAAACCGTCGGCAAAGCGGGTCGAGGCGTTAACAATCACCGAGCTGGAGTCGACTTCCGCCATAAAGCGACGTGCCAACGAGTAATCCTGAGTAACAATGGCATCCGTATGGTGAGAGCCGTACTGCTCGATGTGGGCAATTGCTTCATCGATACCATCGACTACTTTTATTGCCAGTACGGGTGCCAAATATTCGGCATACCAATCGCTCTCTTCGGCTGCCCCAGCCTGGGGCAGCAGTGCCTGGGTTCTCTTGCAGCCACGCAGCTCGACCTCATGCTCGGCATAAGCACGGGCTAACTCGGGCAGTAGCAGATCCGCAACCGGGGCATCCACCAGCAGCGTTTCCATGGTATTGCAGGTGCCGTAGCGATGGGTTTTTGCATTGACAGCAATGGCTAACGCCTTGGCAGGGTCAGCGGTAGTATCGATATACACATGGCATACGCCGTCGAGATGTTTAATGACCGGTACGCGGGCATCACGACTAATACGCTCAATCAACGACTTGCCACCGCGGGGAATAATCACATCAACGTATTTCGGCATACTGATCATTTCCCCCACCGCCGCACGATCAGTGGTGGCTACCACCTGCACGCTGCCGACGGGCAGGCCCGCATCCGCTAATCCCAACTGGATACAGGCGCTAATGGCAGCATTTGACTGACTGGCTTCAGATCCGCCGCGCAAAATACAGGCGTTGCCTGATTTCAAACACAGGCTTGCCGCTTCCAGGGTCACATTCGGGCGCGACTCGTAAATAATTCCAATGACACCCAGCGGCACGCGCATCTTGCCCACCTGGATACCACTAGGCCGATAGCGCATATCGCCAATTTCACCCACTGGATCAGGTAAACCCGCTACCTGCTGTAACCCCTCAATCATGGCGTCAATACGCGCGTCGTTCAGGGCTAAGCGGTCTAACAGCGCACTCTCCAGGCCATTCTGGCGGCCACGCTGTAAATCTTCAGCGTTGGCGTCCAGTATTTGGCCTCGTGCTTCAGCCAAGCGTTTCGCCATGGCCAACAGAGCACGGTTTTTTACCCCCGTATCCGCCCTGCGCAGTTCGCTAGCGGCACGCCTCGCCGCCTGCCCCAAGGCCTGCATATAGGCGGGCACATTTCCGGCAGATAAGTGCTGAAGGGCCTCGTCTTGGAACGGTGTTGAAGCGCTCATAGTGTCTCCGTGCGGCAGGGTGCTTTAATTTTTTAATTAACCGAATGTAGCTGTTTTCTACGTTTTGCTTATGTTACGCCATTTCGCCGTTATACTGAGGTCGATTAAGGCACTAATGTGTCGAGCACCTTTATTATCCTACAATTACTTTACTTGATGAGATACATCTGGTTATTCAGGACGAATAATAAGTCACCATGCAAAGCAAGTACAAAATCCGCCTACTACGGGCCAATTTACTAGCCGCGGCCGTAGCCGTGGCATTATGGACACCTGCCACGCCCCCCGCTGCGGCCCTAGCGCTGTGGCTATCCGTCGGCTGGTTATTTATCGCCGCGCTAATGCTTGATTTTAGCCACCGCCGCTCACGGGGGTTACCTTGGCAAATTGTGCCGGGCGCACTGCTACTGGGTTTAATTGCAGCGGCCCCAGAGCGGCACGGCATTTTAATCTGGGCATGGGCGGCAATGCTGGTTCTACCACAAAATAATTGGGTAGCTGCGTTCAATCTCAGTGCTGGGCTGGCTAGTTCTGTAATGGTAGCGCCGTTGCTGGATTGGCCTGCTTTTATTCTACTGATTTGTTCGCTGCTGATACTGAGCCTGCTTGCGCTTTCCAGGGCACAGCAACTTATCGATATGAATGGCTCGATTCGTCAACGCCTGCGCTTGATTCCAGGCCTTAACCTATGGGCTGGTGAGCAGTTGCTGCGCGATATCAGCCGGGAGCAAACGCGCTGTGAGCGAGAAGGTGTCCATGCAGAACTGTTTATTTTACATGTAAAACGCCACCAGCTATGGCCAACGGCGCAAAAGCTGTGCGAACTAACCTACGATTTTGAAAATGTTTACCGCTTAAGCAGCACAGCGCTGGCGACAGTGATTCTCGCCAGCTCACCTAAAGAAACCTCGCAACGACGCAGCCTGCTCCTCGCCGACTTACCCGACAATATCGCTAGTGAACACCTTGCGTTAATCGATATAGAACCGGCAATGCTTTCGGTGCATGAGATCAGTAAACTACCGGCTGAACGGGTGCGAGAGACAATATGACCGAGCACTATATTCCCAAGCGGTTAATGACGCTCGCTTATACCGCCAGCATCTCACTCATGACAGGCTACGCGTTCTGGCTATATGCCATGGGAGATTACCGCGACCTGCTGATACCCACCTTTGTAACCCTGCTGCTAATGGCAGCCCTGTTAATGCATATCGGGCATGGAGTAAAAAGCTACTTACCGCGCATTATTCTACTTTGCGGAACCTATTCGGTCGTCTTGGGCGCTTTCTATTATCAGCCTCAGGTATCGCCTATTTGGCTAGGCCTGCCGATTACGGCTGCTTTTTTACTGTTACCACTATGGGCGGCGTTACTGGTCAACATCGGGATTGGGCCATTCTGGTGGCTGCTCCCCTCGGTCTCCTCAGCCCCCCCGACCATTATCGTTGGCTATGCGGCCTTGACGCTGCTTCTCGCCCTACCCCGCTGCGAGCATGCTCGCCGTCAGGCACTTCTGCGGGCGACAGACCCCAATGACAGCGACTGCAGCGCCTATCACATCGATACACTAAAAGAACGCCTATATAGCGAGTTTCAACGCGCTGCCATGCTCCATCAACAGCTCGCGGTGCTAGTACTGCATTTACCGCAGCTGGATATGGCAGAAGAGCAGTTTGGCCACCGGGCAAAAGCAGCACTGCTTGGGGCGCTATGTAGTGAAGTGAATAGCCGTTGCCGCGACCATGACGTGCTTGGGCGCGCGGACAGTGCCACTTTTTGGCTCGTTCTACCTGACACGAGCGAAAGCGGTGCGCTGCTAGTACGCGAACGCTTGCAAAGAGCACTTTCACAGCGAGTATTAGTAGAAACCGGCCAACTGGAAGCACGTATTGCCGCTTGCCTACCTAGCCGTAAAGAATACTTCGAGCACTATATAAAGCGCCTGGAAACACGCGGCGCCGCCCTAGCCAACGTCAACAGACCCTAGATCTTCCAATTCAATTTTCTGACGCTGGAGTGCTCTGTGCCGCTAGCTGACATGCTCCAATCATTAACGCCATCACCACCCCTTATCATCTGCCTGGTATTGGTAATTTCATTAGTAGAATCACTTGCCCTAGTGGGGTTGCTGGTACCAGGGGTGGTGTTAATCACCACCGCAGCTTCCCTGGCAGGCCACCAGGATATCGGCCTAGCGTGGTTACTCGGCGCCGCCTTTATAGGCGCTGTTTTAGGCGATGGGGTCAGTTTTTCGCTTGGCTTCAAGCATCGAGAGCAGGTCACACAGCGATGGCCACTGTCTCAGCACCCCGAATGGTTAGGTCGCGGGGCGCGCTTCTTTCAGCGCTATGGCATCTGGTCGGTGTTTATTGGCCGCTTTGTCGGTCCGGTGAGGCCAATAATTCCACTGGTGGCAGGCATGATGCAGATGTCACCAAGGACGTTTGTTTGGGCCAACCTAACCTCTGCGGCGCTGTGGGCACCAGCTTATGTACTGCCTGGGTACTTGCTGGGACGTACCTGGCAGCACCATCTAAATCTACCGCCGGGTTTAGAGACGGCACTACTCATATTCGCTGCGATAGTTGTCACGCTTGCCGTCATTTTCTCGTGGGGCCGACATCAGGCGACAAGGCATGGGCGACTTTACCGGGCGATTGCCGGAAGCATTCGGCGCGTACCGCTGCTGCGTCGACCATGGCTTGCGATGAGCCAAACCGGCGATGTGCCCCTGGCCTCGCTACTACTGCTGGTCATAGCGTTAGGCAGCCTGTCTGGCTGGACATTGCTGATCATTGCCCACCACGGCCCACTCGAAATGGATCTGCTCGTTCAGCAATTGTTCACCATGTTTCAGAGTGATTTTTCTGACCTAGCGGGGAACATATTTGCCCGAATTGGCGATACCCTGGGCGTTATCGCTTTAATGCTGCCTTGGGCGGCGTGGATGCTGTTGAGCAGGAGATGGGAGGCTTTACTGCACTGGTGTGGCGCGTTTGCCGGTGTTGCCCTGTTAAACACATTGGGCAAAGGGCTGTTTGGCCGTGCTCGCCCAGATACGCCGGACTACTTGATGGGCTCTTTCTCCTATCCGAGTGCCCATACGTCAACCGCCGTGGTGCTCTTCGGCCTTGCAGCAGCCTTCGTGGCGGCCGAGATACCCCGTCAAAAACGCTTTTGGGTCTATTGGATAGCCCTCGCACTGGCGCTGCCCATGGCGCTATCACGGCTGGCGGTCGGCGTACACTGGTTCAGTGACCTGGTGGGCGGCGCCTTACTCGGTCTGGTCGTCTGCGCACTCACGCTGCTGCACTGGCAGCAGCAGCCACGCCCGCCTATGCGGCCCTGCCCTTGGCTACTGCTCAGCGTTGCATCGCTAGTGCTTATTAGCGCCCGAGTAGGGTTGCTGCCACCCGTTTAATGGCTATTTACCCCAGCGCCAACCATAAACCAACGCCAATCATCAGCGTTCCGGCGATACGGTTAAGCAAACGAACATTGCCGCTTTTACCCAGCACACTGCGCAACGTTTTACCACCAGTGGCATAGACCAACATGCTGGCAAACTCGATGGTCAAGATGACCGCGATGAGCAGGCTGAGCTGCCCTGGTAATGGACGGCTACTATCCAGAAAGGGGGGGAGTAACACCATAAAAAATGCCCACCCTTTGGGGTTTGCCACTGCGGTAACAAATCCCTGCATGGCTAACTGTAGAGGATTTGCGGGCGGCCCTGCATCCAACTCACTGGGGATCGCCATGCGCCCACGGGAGCGCCACATCATAATGCCCAAATACCCCAGGTAGGCGCCGCCCACCCACTTAAACAGCACAAACAGCTCTGGCTGTCGCAGCATTAACGCTGCCACCCCTGCGCCAGCGGCCGCCGCCACCAAGCCAACGCCCAGTAACTCACCGATCATCATCCACAGCGTACGTTTAACGCCTTGGGTCATGCCCAGCACCATGGCGAGGGTCATGCACATGCCGGGGGTTAGCGAAACAAACAGAAACGTTGGCACAAAAACCGAAAGCGTGGCCCACGACATCATAGATCAGTCATCCTTATTTGCGACCTCACCCCAGCGAGGAACCAGCGAGTGCTCGATGCCTAGCTGATTGAGGATACGCGCGACAATAAAATCAATCAGATCATCAATGCTTTGTGGGCAGTGATAAAAGCCTGGGGCGGCCGGCAAAATGACCACGCCCAAGCGGCTCAATGTCAGCATGTGCTCCAAGTGAATCGGCGAAAACGGGCTTTCTCGCGGCACCAGCACTAGTGTTCGGCGCTCTTTAATCGCCACATCTGCCGCCCGCTCAATCAGGTTATTACTGGCCCCCGTTGCCACGGCGGAAAGCGTGCCGGTAGAGCATGGACACACCACCATGGCAGAGGGGGCACCAGAGCCTGACGCCACCGGCGCCATCCAGTCCTCACGGCCGAAGCAGCGGATCTGACCGGGGCGCGCCCCACTGCGCTCACTCAGCGCCTCAGCTAAGCGCTGTGGCTGCGCGGGCAGCTCAATATCTGTTTCAGTGGCGACGACCATGTGCGCGGCTTTCGAAATCATGACCCACACTTCATGCCCTGTGGCGACTAATACATCGATCAAGCGCAAACCGTATTGCGCCCCCGATGCACCGGTGAGCGCCACGGTAATCGGTTTTTTGAACGCGGTATCGGCGTTAGCTGTCACGCTTCCCCCTCCTTGGCTGCTGCCAATGCGGCGAGCAAGCGTTCATGCACCCCCTCAAAGCCGCCGTTGGACATCACCACAATGCGATCCAAAGGTGATGCTTGAGTGACCACAGCGGCCACCAGCGCATCAATATCGTTAAACAACTCGGCATGCGCGCCCTGAGTGGCGACCAGCTCGTCCATCGACCAGTCAAGCCCGGCGGGCTGGAACCAAAACACGCCATCAGCGTCAGCCACGCTTTCAATTAAGCGCTCGCGCAGCGCGCCTAGACGCATCGTGTTAGATCGCGGCTCAATCACCGCCAGCAGGCGGCCTTTAGTGGTCGATGCACGCAGGCCTTTGAGCGTCGCGGCAATCGCCGTGGGATGATGGGCGAAATCATCGATAACCTGAATGCCATTGATTTCCCCACGCACTTCCTGGCGCCTTCTGGGGGTTTCAAAGCGCGCCAATGCAGCACAGCCGCGGGCTAAATCAACCCCACACAAATGCGCCGCCGCCAGTGCGGCCAATGCATTGCGAGCGTTATGTTCGCCGGTGAGCGACCACTCAACCACCCCATCTTGCTCTTGACTAATCGCATGGCCCTGCTTATCACCGCTATAAATGACCTGGAAGCGACTGGCATCGGCGCGCTCTAGCTTTAGCTGCCATTCGGACGCATCCTGATCACCAAAATGAACTACCGGCGTCCAAACGCCTAGCTCTAATACGCGTTCAAGTGCGGGCTGCTCATCGGCGACTAGCAAGTGGCCCTGGCTTGGCACAGTTCGCACCAGGTGGTGGAACTGGCGCTCAATAGCGGCCAGATCGGAAAAGATGTCGGCGTGGTCAAACTCAAGATTGTTGAGGATCGCGATATGCGGGCGATAGTGTACAAACTTGGAACGTTTATCGAAGAAGGCGGTGTCGTACTCATCAGCCTCTACTACGAACGGCGCTTGTGGATCTCCCAACCGGGCCGACACGCCAAAGTTACGCGGCACTCCACCAATTAAAAATCCCGGCTTTAAGCCGGCACTCTCCAACAGCCAGGCTAGTACACTCGCGGTGGTGGTCTTTCCGTGGGTGCCTGCCACTGCGATGACGCGACGACCGGGCAACACGTGCTCTGCCAACCACTGCGCACCCGAGATATACGGCAAGCCGCTGTTCAGTAGCGCTTCAACCTCGTCATTGCCTCGCGACAGAGCATTGCCCACCACAACGAGATCCGGCGATGGCGACAGATGCTCGGCATGGTAGCCCTGCATTAAGGTGATGCCCGCATCAGCCAATTGGGTGCTCATCGGAGGGTATACGTTCTGATCGGAGCCACTCACCTGGTGCCCCATTTCACGCGCCAGCAGCGCCAGGCTCCCCATAAAGGTGCCACAGATACCCATAATATGCAGATGCATGGCTCTCGCCCCGTTAATCGCCAGTAAACTCATTCAATAAAAGCCAAAAAATGGCGTAAAAATAGCTAACTAGCCTAGCATGTTGACACTATTTGCTCATCACCTCATCGCTAAAAACGGCGGCAATGCGCCTCCCAAGTGACAAATCCCTCTAGTTGTTGCAGGATGCGGCCACTGTTTACTAATGATGATCAACACTTTCTTCCCACTCGTCACGCTGATGTGAGCCAGCATCAGCAAAGGAGTCTTTCAATGCGCATTTTAATTCGCTATTTTTTCCGCGGCCTTCGCTTGGTGCTTGCCCCTGTCATGCTGATTTCCGAGAAGCTATCTACGCCTAAGTCAGTGGAGCGTACGCCTGAAGAGCAAGCTAAAGTGGATCAAGCCTGCCAGAATCTAGCGCTGTACCAATTCCGCACCTGCCCTTTTTGCATCAAGGTGCGCAAAGAGATAGCACGATTGGGCTTAAACATTGAAGTACGTGATGCGCAACTTGATCCTGCCCATAAGCAGGCGCTCTTGGAAGGGGGCGGCAAAGTCAAAGTGCCCTGCTTGAAAATCACCCACGACGATGGTCGTGAAGAGTGGATGTACGAATCAGACACCATTAATGCCTGGCTGCACCAACGCTTTGGCTAAGGCCTTTCTGCTTGGCATGGGTGCCCTCTCAAACCTTTTCACCAGGTCGGCGTAAGTCGACCTGGCGGGTTAAAACTCTATTTTTTGTGCCTCAACATCGAATGCCACGTCAATCTCAATGCCCTCTTCAAGACTTGCTGGCTCACCTAACGCCACTTGCAGCGCCATTAACCCCTCTATTTTACCAGCCACATGAACCGCTTGGCTGGTACGTTCATAATGCGTCAGCGTAACGGCCACATCGCCACCCTCCGAGGTAAATAGTGGCGGAGAAACAGAAGTCCCAATGGCGTAGATAACCACCGCATTGGTCAGTTGCTCTTCCGCCACGGTCAGGCTAATCGAGAGTGCCTCATCACTTTCCCATGCCTCGCCGTCAACAGAGCCAGTGATGTCAATGTTGATATCGTCGCCTAATTCTACGAATGAGGCATTCGAGTCACTGCCATGGCTTAACACAAACCACTCGCGGCGCTCACCCTCCAGCGACCCTGTGATTTCAGGCGTTGCTTGTCCAGAGGCGCCTAGCTCGGTGGTAAAACCGCTTGTAGGTAGCCAAGCAGCCAACAACGCTATCCCAACTTGTCTCCACATAATGCTTTTCCATCCTGTTATGCATGGCTTTCTACTTACGACTTTTGTCTAAAAAAAAGCCAGTGGCGTGCCGCTCTTAGCCTCATCATTCAGTAGACGAATGATGCCTGTCATTATTTCGATTGTGTGACGCGATAGGCACTCTCTATGTTGTAAGCCTAGGTTGTACGCCTGTGTTGTAAATAGGTATACGAACTGTCCGTGTCTGTTTTGCTGGTGCTTTCTGGTTGTAGCAGTGCTCCCTGCCTCGAAAATGGCGGCAAAACGAACAATAAACAATGACCTAAGGGAACGATAATGACGCTCAAGAAAACCTTACTGGCTTCCGTAATTGGTGCAGTGGTAGCGGGTACGGCGCTGCTGCCGATGACCGCAAGTGCTGAAACTCTGCGCATTGGCTACTCCGCTGACCCTGAAACCCTCGATATTCACGAGCAGCTCTCGGGTGGCATGTTGCGCTTCTCTCACCTTGCGTTTGATCCGCTGGTACGCTGGACAAAAGATTTCCAGTTTGAGCCGCGCTTAGCCACCGAGTGGGAGCAGGTTGACGAAACCACCATGCGCATGACCTTGCGCGAAGGCGTTACCTTCCACTCAGGCAACGAGTTCACCGCCAAAGACGTGGTATGGACCATTGAGCGCCTAAAAGAGAGCCCTGACTATCGCGCTATTTTTGAGCCGGTTGCCAGCGCCGAAGCCGTTGACGACTACACCGTTGAGATTGTCACCACCGAACCTTACCCGCTGCTTCTCAACCTGGCTACCTACATCTTCCCGATGGATAGCGAGTTCTATAGCGGTGAAACCGATGGTGGCAACGACAAAGCTGAGATCGTTAAAGCAGGCAACTCCTATGCTTCGCGTAATGTATCCGGCACCGGCCCCTTCATGGTCACTGACCGCCGCCAGGGTGTACGGGTAGATTTTGAACGCTTTGAAGATTACTGGGATACCGAAAGCGAAGGCAATGTCACTAATATCGTACTGACACCTATCGCTGAGAACGCCTCACGGGTTGCTGCCCTGCTCTCTGGCGGTGTCGACTTTATTGATGCCGTGCCACCCAATGACCTGGATCGCGTACGCGAGGCCGACGGCGTCAATCTGGTAGAGGTTGACGGTACCCGCATCATTGGCTTCCAAATGAACGAAGAGCGCGTCGAAGCCTTCCAGGATGCCCGCGTTCGTCAAGCAGTGGATTTGGCCATTAATCAGGAAGGCATTGCCGACCGTCTCATGCGTGGCTTTGCTAACCCGGCGGGACAGTTCTCACCTGAGGGTTACTCAGGCCATAACCCGGATTTAACGCCACGTTACGATATTGAACGCGCCAAGGAGCTGATGGCCGAAGCGGGCTACGAAGAGGGCTTCAGCGTTGAGATGATCGCCCCCAACAACCGTTACGTAAACGATGCCCAGATTGCCCAGGCAGTGGCCAACATGCTGGCCCAGATCAACATTGACGTTGACCTGCGCACCATGCCCTTGGCGCAGTACTGGCCTGAGTACGATACCCGCCAATCCGATATGGCGATGATCGGCTGGCACGCAGATACTGAAGACACCGCGAACTTCTTCCAGTACCTCTCTTTCTGCTTCGATGAAGAGACCGGTGCCGGCCAGTACAACTACGGCGGCTACTGCAACGAAGAGATCGACGCACTCGTCACAGAGGCCGATAGCGAAACCGACCTGGAAAAACGCAACGAAATGCTGCGCGAAGCCGAAGCCATGCTTTATGAAGACGTTGGTTATATCCCCCTGCACTGGCAGAACCTTGCCTACGCAGCCGCTGATGGGGTTGAGATTGAGCCTGTGGTCAACGCCCTTGACTTCCCTTACCTGGGTGATCTGGTGATTAATCGCAGCGACGACTAAGCATTAACATCACTGATTAAATGCTTAGCATTGACTCAAAAGAGTGATTGCAGCCTTAACAGCCAGCAAGTAAACCGCAAGGATGCTTCGCTCCCTAAGCGTTTAGGGGGCGAAGTATTTTGGCTGGCACTCCAAGGCTGAACAAACTCTGCATAACATGCCCCTACTTCCTTTGATGAACCCCTCACATAGGTGGCGTACGCCATGATTGCCTTTTTAATCAAGCGGCTGATGCACGCGGTTTTGGTGATGTTTGTCATCAGCGTGCTGGCCTTCGCCATTCAGGATAACCTGGGTGACCCCGTACAGCAGATGGTTGGCCAATCTGTGCCAGAGAGTGAACGTGCAGAAATTCGCGAGCGTTTAGGCCTCAACGACCCCTTCCTGGTGCAATATGCTCGTTTTGCTAAAAACGCCGTTCAAGGTGATTTTGGCTACTCGTACTTTTACCGCGAACCGGCGTTAGAAGTGATTGCGCGCCACTTACCCGCCACTCTGGAGCTGGTATTTGCCGCAACGCTGATTATTGTGATTTTTTCTGTCCCCATAGGGGTGTACAGCGCCATCAAACCGCGCTCACCGATTTCACGACTGTTTATGGGTATATCGATTATCGGCATCTCGATTCCGGTTTTTTTGACCGCGATCGTACTGATTCAAATCTTCGCCATCGGCGTTACCGTTACGCTGTTCCCCGAGAGCACGGGTTGGGGCGCATGGCTGAATGACTTCTTCTCCACCGAAGGCAATATGCCCTCCTTTGGCCGTGGCTATGACCTCGTTAACATAGTGGGCAACTGGGACACCAACTTGGCCACCTGGAACGGCGTACAGCACCTAGTGTTACCGGCAGTTTCTTTAGCCTCCATTATGCTACCGCTGTTTATCCGCCTGATTCGTGCCGAAATGATGGAAGTCCTGCAGTCGGAGTACGTTAAGTACGCCCGCGCTAAGGGAATCTCCATGCGCCGGGTCTATTTCGTTCACGCCCTCAAAAACACCATGCTGCCGGTAATAACCGTAGGCGGCGTACAGATCGGCACCATGGTCGCCTACACCATTTTGACCGAGACCGTTTTCCAATGGCCCGGTATGGGCTTGATGTTTTTGGATGCGATTAACCGCGCCGATATTCCGCTGATTGTGACCTACCTGATGATCGTCGGCGTGATCTTTGTCGTCACCAACACCATCGTGGATCTCATCTACGGCATGGTGAACCCCACCGTTAAACTGACTGGGAAGCCCGCATGAGTACCACAACTAATTCCACACCAGCGAGCGCCTCACCCAGCCGCTGGGAACGCCTGCGCGACTCCTATATGTGGTACAGCTTCAAGCGTGACCGCACCGCCCAGCTCTGCTTGGCAGTGTTTATCTGCATGGTCATCGCCGCCTTTGCTTCACCGCTACTGGCCCCCACGAACCCTTACGACCTCTCGCAGATCGACATTATGTCATCTGAACTGCCGCCCTTCTGGATCGACGGCGCCGATGAGCGTTACACCTTGGGCAGCGACGCCCAAGGGCGTGATCTGTGGTCGATCGTGCTGTATGGCACCCGTGTTTCGCTGCTAATCGGTTTCGGCGCAGTTATTTTGCAGGCATTGTTAGGGGTCACCTTCGGCCTAATGGCAGGCTACCTGGGCGGACGCGTTGACTCTATCTTAATGCGTCTGGCGGATATTCAACTGTCATTCTCTACGCTAATGGTCGCTATCGTGGTGGGCGCCTTGGTCAAAGCGACCATGGGCAGCGCCTTCTACAGCCAGTATGCAGTGATGATGCTGATCCTGATCATCGGCCTGGCCGAATGGCCCCAGTATGCACGTACCGTGCGCGCCTCAGTGCTGGCAGAGAAAAACAAAGAGTATGTTGACGCCGCCCGCGTAATGGGGCTGCGCAGCAAGCGAATTATGTTCCGCCACGTGCTACCTAACACCATGTCACCCATCTTCGTTATCTCTACTGTGCAGATCGCCAACGCGATTATCTCTGAAGCGGCACTATCGTTTCTAGGACTGGGAATGCCAGAGACGCACCCGTCGCTAGGTTCACTGATCAAATCGGGCTTTGACTATATTCAGTCGGGCTCCTGGTGGATCACCTTGATTCCAGGTGCCGTACTGGTGGTGCTGGTGCTGTCGATCAATCTACTCGGCGATTGGCTGCGTGATGTCATGAACCCACGACTCTACAAAGGCTGAGGACACCATGGCACTACTTGAAGTCAACAACCTTGATGTACGCTTTGCACTGCGCCAGGGTGAAGTGCACGCCCTGCGCGATATCTGTTTCAGCCTTGAGCGCGGTGAGCGTCTGGGCATTGTCGGTGAGTCCGGCGCAGGTAAATCCGTCGCGGCATTCTCGCTGCTCAACCTGATTGCCAAACCGGGCTTTATCGCCGGCGGCACGGTGACCTTTGACGGCCAGGTGCTTAACCGCATGTCTGAGCGTGGCCTGCGCAAGGTGCGCGGCAATCGCGTTTCGATGATTTTCCAAGACCCGATGATGACGCTCAACCCGGTGCTCTCCATTGGTGAACAGATGGTCGAGTGCTTAAAAGCGCACCGGCGCATCTCCTCCAAAGAGGCCCGCAGGATTGCCCTGGACAAACTCCAGCAGGTGCAAATCCCTTCACCAGAGACACGTTTGGATCAGTATCCCCACGAGCTTTCCGGCGGTATGCGCCAGCGCATTATTATCGCCATCGCCCTTCTGCTCGACCCGGACATTATCATTGCCGACGAGCCCACCACGGCGCTCGACGTGACCATTCAAGCCGAGATTATGGCGCTGCTGCTTGATCTCTGCGAGCAGCACAATGTGGGGCTTATCCTGATCACCCACGACCTGGGCGTGGTCAGCCAGGTTACGCAGCGCATGCTGGTTATGTACGCGGGACGTGTCATTGAGCAGGGCCCAACACGGGAGATTATTAACGACCCGCAGCACCCTTACACTCAGGGGTTAATCAACGCCCTGCCGCAGATGGCGACCCCCGGCGAAAAGCTCAATCAGATTCGTGGCAGCATGCCGTCGCTCTCTAACCTGCCTAGCGGCTGCGCATTTCACCCGCGCTGCGATTTTATCAATCGTGCCGATGGCCAGCCCCGCCCCGCCTGCACGCAGCAGGTGCCTGAATTTGTCGAATCCGGCAACTGCCGAGTAGCGTGTCATATGGTGGCTGAAATGCTCGAAGATCGCCGTTTGAAGGAGGAAACCTCATGAGTGCGCACGCTGAGGCTATAACGGATAGCTATCATCCTACCCCCCGACAGAACGAAGAGAGTGCAGATTCACTGCTGCAGATTCGCGATCTGAAAAAGCGCTTCTCCCTCTCTGGGGATTTCCTCGATCAGTTGCGCTTTAAAGGCGGCAAGCTGGTTCGCCACCAAGAGCATGTCCATGCCATTAATGGTGTGAATCTGGATATCAAGCGCGGTGAAGCGCTGTGCGTGGTCGGTGAGTCGGGCTGCGGAAAGTCCACGGTGGCGCGAACCGTCATGGGGCTGTTGACGCCAACAGAGGGTGAGATTCGCTACGACGGCAACCGCATCGACAACTTAAGCTCGCGCCAACTGCTGCCGTATCGCAAGCGGATGCAGATGATTTTCCAGAACCCTTATGCGTCGCTCAACCCGCGCATGACCATTCAGCAAACCCTGGAAGAGCCGCTGCGCCTGCACCACCCTGATTGGAAACGGCCGCAGATTCTCGACAAGGTAGAAGAAGTGATGCGCTCGGTGGGCATCGACCCGGATTGGGGCAAGCGCTTTGGCCACGAGTTCTCCGGTGGCCAGCGTCAGCGTATTGCCATTGCCCGCGCCCTGGCCGTTGACCCTGAGTTCATCGTTGCCGATGAGCCTATTTCCGCGCTCGACGTTTCGATTCAAGCCCAGGTGCTCAACCTGCTGATGGAAGCGCAGCAAGAGCGCAACCTGACCTATCTGTTCATTACCCACGACTTGGCAGTGGTGGAGCATTTTGGCACCCGCGTTGCGGTGATGTACTTAGGCACGGTATGTGAAATTGCCACCACGGCGACGCTGTTCGATAAGCCGCGGCATCCCTACACCCAGGCGCTGCTCTCGGCGATTCCACGCTTGAAGGATGACCGTCCGCAGCATATTCGTCTCACCGGCGAGGTACCGACCCCGGTTAACCTGCCTAGCGGCTGCGTATTTCATGGCCGCTGCCCCCATGCCAATGCGCGCTGTAAGCAAGAGATCCCCATGCTGCAAACACAGGATGACGGAACCCGTGTGGCGTGCCACGCTGTTGAGGAGGGGCGCCTATGAAGCGGGTGTCATATTCGACACAGCGAACCCAGGCGCTGAGAGGTAGAGCATGGAAATTCGCTGGCTAGAAGACTTTATCGCCCTGGCCAGGACGCGGCACTTCTCACGCGCAGCAGATGATCAAAACGTTACGCAACCCACCTTCTCCCGGCGGATTAAACTGCTTGAGGAGGAGATGGGTGTAACGCTGATTAATCGTCAAACGCTGCCGCTTTCGCTCACCCCGGCCGGGGAGGAGTTTCTGACCCTGTGCGAACAGGTGACCGAGCGCGTGCGGCTGACCCGAGATCGTGTACGCGAAATTAACGCTGGCCAGCAGCGGCGTATCATGGTGGCAGCACCACAGAGCCTGTTGCCACACTTTTTACCAGAATGGTTAACGGCGACAGGTTGGCAAGATCGTGTACAGCCCTATTTGCGTGCGACCGGCTGGGTAGCCAATGACTACTTTCAAGCCTTGGCCCGGGCCGAGTGTGACCTGGCTATCTGTTACTGGCCGATTGGGCGCTGCGATCTGGAGATCGACACCAGCGCTTGCAATTATCGTGTCATTGGCCATGAACGGCTGATTCCAGTCACTGGGTTAAATCCAGAAGGAGAACCGCGTGCTCTGTTGCCTGGGTCGCGCCACCAGCCACTGCCGTGGCTGGCCTATCCAAAACGCGGTTTGTTGGGGTCTGCAGTTAAAGCACATTTGGCCAGGCTGCCACACACTACCTATTTAACCGCGCAGAGTGAAAACCTCTACGCGGCGGGCATTAAGGAGCTGGTACTACTGGGCTACGGCATGAGTTGGCTGCCTGAACGCAACGTCGCTGCTGAGCTTGCTCAGGGCACACTGGTCAGAGCGGGCGATAGTCGCTGGGATGTACCTATGGAACTACGGCTATACCGTCATCAAAATCATCGCCACGCGGAGCTGGATAGCCTGTGGAGCGAACTGGCGCCGCCACGTGGATGAATCCGTATTTGCGAAAGCTTATTTAACAGAGGGCACAGCTTTGTATGTCAACCACCCTATTTAATTTACAAAATGAACATATAGCGCACCTACAGCGTGCCTACTCAGGCATTTTGACTGACCACGGGTTCGACAGCCTAGCCATTTACAGTGGTCATGCCAGTGAACACTTTGCCGATGACCACGCGCCCCCTTTTCAGGCTTACGGGCACTTCATGCACTGGGTAGGTTTAGCCGATGTGCAGCATAGCTGGTTGGTTATTCAGCCGGGAGAGCGTCCTCAGCTCTACCTGCATGCGCCTGCCGACTTTTGGCACCTTCCCACTCAGCTACCCGATGAGCCCTGGGTAGAGGCGTTCGATGTTCATCTTTGTAGTAGCAAAATTGGCAGTAGCAAAATCGGCAGTGACAAAACCGCCCTGCCACTTTCGGGAAATGCCGCCATCATTGGCGATATTGAGCGTCTTCCCACCAACACACTGCAGGCATTAAAAGCCGAGTACCAACCTGAACGGCTAGTACAGGCTCTTGATGAATTACGGCTGTATAAGACGCCCTATGAGATTGCCTGTATCCGTGAGGCCAACCGCTTAGCAATAGCAGGACACCAAGCCACCCAGGCCGCCTTTATTGGCGCCGCCGGTGAACTGGATATTCAGTTGGCTTACTTAGCTGCCAGCCGGCAGCGCGAGTCAAACGTCCCCTATCAGAATATTATTGGCCTAAATGAGCATGCAGGCGTTTTGCATTATCAACACTACGATCTTCAGCCGCCTAAACAGCGCTACAGCCTGCTGGTTGATGCAGGTCGACGCTTTCGCGGTTACTGCGCTGATATTACCCGCACCTATGCCGGCCCAGATGCTCCCGCTGCATTTGGCGAACTGGTCAACGCCCTGCATGGAGTGAAGGATGGATTAGTCAAAGGCGTAGCCCCTGGCGTTAACTTTTTAGCACTGCACGAGCAGATGCATCACCACCTGGGTGAAATATTGGTGGCTAACGATCTGTTTAAAGGTACCCCCGAACAGGCAGTTGTCGAAGGTGTTACGCGGGCATTCTGTCCTCATGGGCTGGGGCACTCGCTGGGCCTCCAAGTGCACGATGTGGCCGGGTTACGCCATCCAGATGGCACTCCCGCCCCTGCGCCAGAGCAGCATCCAGCGCTTCGGCTAACACGCACGCTGCGCCCTGGAATGGTCGTCACCATCGAGCCTGGGCTCTATTTTATCAATATGCTGCTCGCCCCACTGCGCAACACCGCTTTACCCATAAACTGGCGGCTTGTCGACCAACTCTCCGTCTGCGGAGGCATACGTATTGAAGATAACGTGGCGGTGACGGAAAGCGGTTTTGCTAATTTAACGCCCTAAGTACTCGCGAAACTCTGTTGCATTGCGTGCGTGCTGTTGGGTCTGCCCACAACGCACTGCGCCCGGCTCAGGGCCGGGCGCAGTGATAATTCTGAATACCTAGCCAGGCTAGGATTTATAGAGCCAGAATTTAGTAGAGCTTAGAAGCGGTAGGTGATACCGCCGCCAACGGTGACAGGCTCAATATCGACTTCACCACCAACGTTGATATCGGCATTTACGTCAGCATAGCTGGCGTAACCGTTAAGCATAATATTGTCAGTCACGGCCAGATCAACGCCCACTTGTCCGATCGCGCCGTAGCTTTCGTCAACGTTCACACCACTCGGCTCGCCAGAGAAGCGTGTGTAGTTAAGGCCAGCACCCACGTAAGGCTGAACTTTAGAATCCAGGCCGCCCATCGGGTAGTAGTTCACCAAAAGGTTTATCGGCAGGCGGTCTACGCTACCCACATCGCCTAGAGCAGATGTATTCAGATCGTGCTCAAATTTCTCAGAGCTGTTGAGCTCAACGCCAACCTTATCAGTAAACAGGTAACCAGCACCGAAGGTGAAGCCGCGAGCGCTCTGCACGTTCAGTGAATCACCATTCAGATCACCATTACCTGAACCCGTATCCGTTTGGGCAACACCGCCACGAACAAATACGTCACCAGCGTTATAAGCCAGTGCTGCCTGGCTTGCCAGAGCAAAACTAGCAGTGATAACAGCGGCAGAAATCAGTTTCATATTACTCATCAGGGTCATCCTCTATGCAGCGCGCAGTTCCATGCGCTTGGGGATTGCGGTACTTGCTATCCAACTTTCCTATACAGTGTATATTATACGAACACTGTTTCCAAATTGCTTGTAAAATATTGTTATAAGAAACCGCCCTCTGATAGTTTTTCTATTTTGTAAAGCGTGTATATGAAATTCAGGCATAAAAAAAGTCCCCCGAAGGGGACCAGGTGGAGCACGCCAGCTCACTCGGTTTACCGCTACTATGTGGTAGCGATGTAGGTGAAGAAGGGAGAGAAGCAAACTATCTAAGCCGTTGTTTCTCGATTCACTCACCCTTTGCCATATATATTGCGATCTGCGTGCCACTTTTTAAAAAAAATATATAAAACAATTATTTAATTAAATACAGTTTGATTTTTATTGACCTCTCCCGCACTGCAGCAAATAAACTGCACCAGCACTGCGCAATTTGCCGCCTTTTTGCATCATAAAGCATCATGTAAGTTCGTTGGCGCCTAGAAATCCTCAAGGTCGCTAGGGTGTCACGATGATTTTCACTTGAGCCTTATCGTTTAACAGCGCCTCAAAGCCCTCCTCCACAATGTCTGCCAATGGAATGCGCTGGGTGACCATATCTTCGGCGCGGAAGTAGCCCCGTTGCATTAGCGCCATTACCGCTGGATACACATGGCGATAGGCGATAATGCCCTTCATGGTGCGCTCTTTGATGACCAGGTCGTTGGGCTGAAAGCTGGCCTCGCCTTCCCAGATGCTCACCACTACCACTTCGCCGCCTTCGTGGGTGCTGTGCAGCGCCTGGTTGAGCACGGCGGGAATTCCGGTCACTTCAAACGCCACGTCCACGCCGCCACCGCTCAGTGATTGAATCTTTGCCACCGCATCCTCTTGCTGAGGATCAACCACAGTGGCACCTAGCGCTTCGGCTTTGGCCTTGCGAGAGGGCGCCACTTCCACTGCATAAATCTGCGCCGCCCCTGCGGCCTTAAGCGCTTCGATGGTCATCAGACCAATCGGCCCCGCGCCGAATACCGCCGCACTGTCGCCGGCTTTCAGGCAGCTTTGGCGCACCGCATGCAGCGCTACCGCCGCGGGCTCTACCAAAGCCCCTTGCTCGTAGCTAAGCTCATCAGGCAGCTTATGCACCATATGTTCACCCATCACGGTGAACTCCGAGAAGCCGCCGCCACCGCCGGATAGGCCATGGAAGCCCAGCAGCGGTGTAAGGTTATAGCGCTCCATTTGGTAGGCGCCGTCTTTATTGGGCGAGAGAATCGGTTCAATGGCCACACGGTCACCCACTTTCACTCGCGTTACCTTATCGCCGACCTCGACCACTTCCCCGGCAAATTCGTGGCCCATTATGATCGGCGCCTGTTCGCCGCTAATGGGGTGGGGCTTGCCCACCGGTATAAAAATGGGCCCGGCGGCATACTCGTGCAGATCACTGCCGCAGATGCCACAGGCGGCGACTTTTACCTTCACCGCATGGGGGTCGTTGATAGTGGGCGCCGGCACCTGCTCGATGCGGAGATCCTTCGCTGCGTACCAGACCGCTGCTTGCATGCTTGATTGATTCATGGGTTGCCCTTCCTTGTTACGACGTATGGTGAACTGGCTGCAGACCGTAGACAGGCGTTTCCAGCCCCTCCATGCGTGCTTTTAACTGGAGCGCCAAATAGTGCGAGTAGTGCCGCGACTGGTGCAGGTTGCCGCCGTGGAACCACAGCGCCTCTTGCTGGGTGGGTTTCCACATATTGCGCAGCTCGCCCTCCCAAGGGCCGGGGTCTTTGGTGGTGTCGGAGCCCAAGCCCCAGCACTTACCAACTTTATCGGCCACTTCTTGAGAGATAAGCCGCGCCGCCCAACCGTTCATCGAACCATAGCCAGTGGCGTAGACGATCAAGTCAGCTTCAAGCTCGCTGCCATCGGTAAGCGTGATGGAGTGGGGATTGATGCGCTCAATGCCTACGCCGCTGCGCAGCTTGATATCGCCACTGGCGACCAGATCACAGGCGCCCACATCGATGTAGTACCCCGAGCCCCGGCGCAGGTACTTTAAGAACAACCCTGAGTCATCGTCACCGAAGTCGAGCAGAAAACCTGCATCTTCAAGCTTCTGATAGAACTTGGCGTCGCGCTGTTTGATCGCCTCAAACGCCGGGCGCTGAAAATCCGGCAGCACCTTGTAGGGGATCGAAGCAAAAATCAGATCAGCCTTGTCGTGGGTTAAGCCATTGGCCACCGCCTCTTCGGAGTAGAGCGGCCCCAGCACCTCCTCCATCAGCGAATCCGACTTAACGATATGGGTAGATGAACGCTGCAGCATGGTCACATCGGCATCGTGCTCCCATAGCGCGGCGGCAATATCGTGGGCGGAATTATTCGAACCTACAATCACACACTTCTTGCCAGCATAAGCATCCGGCCCTGGGTGCTGGCTAGAATGCTGCTGCTCGCCTGCAAAGCTTTCCGCCCCAGGAAATGTCGGCACATTGGGCATACCCGACATCCCGGTGGCCATCACCAGTTGCTTGGGCCTCAAAGTGATCGCTTCGCCGTTACGCTTGACGTTCACCACCCACTCGCCTGCAGCTTCGTCATAGCGTGCATTCTGACACTCAGTGGAACTCCAATAATTGAGCTCCATCACTTTTGTGTACATCTCCAGCCAATCACCCACTTTGTCTTTGGGGGCAAACACCGGCCAGTTTTCAGGGAAAGGAATATAGGGTAGGTGGTCGTACCACACCGGGTCGTGCAGGCAGAGCGACTTATAGCGATTGCGCCAGGAGTCCCCTGCACGCTCATTGCGCTCGATAATAATGGTCGGCACGCCCATCTGCTTTAGCCGCGCGCCCAAACCAATACCGCCCTGGCCGCCGCCTATAACAACGCAATACGGCTGCTGCGTGTAGCCAAGCTCCGCTTCTTCGCGCTCCCGTGACTCTAACCAGGTTTCACGCTGCTTATTGGCGCCGTGCTCAGCGCCTTTAGGACGGTGATGATTACGCGGCTCCGGGAAGTCGTGCAGTGACTGCATCGTGGTTAGCAGCGTCCAGCATTTACCCTCTTTAAGGCGTAAATAGCCTTTGCCGCTGGCGACCGCTGTCTCAAAGGTGAACCACGCCTCAGCAACATCGCCATTCTGGGTCGCTTCACCTTCTAGCTGCCAGTTCGAAGGACGTACGTTCTCCAAAGTGGCATTGAGCATGGCTTGAATAGCGTCTTTGCCCTCGCAGGTCTTTAAATTCCAGGTGAAGGTAAGGAAGTCGCGCCAGTAGCACTCTTCATTAAACAGCGCGAGCACACCCTGAATATCCTGGGTTTGCAGCGCATGATCAAAATTACTCAGCCAGCCTTGAACAGTAGCTGTGGCGGTTTGCTGGGCTTGTGTATGTGTCTCTGACATAGCGAGTACTCCATGCAGGTTTGGTTTGTTATTGTTGATTGCCTTGTGACACACAACCCTAAGCACCCGCTATGCCAATCACTTAAAATCAAACTCAAGATTTTGAAAAATATAGATAAAAAATAAAAAAACCGTTAGCAATTGGGCGTTATGTAGAGCGTACACCTGTCACACCGTTTACACTCTGGCGTTACAGGTGTAACACACGACTAACGGCGTAATGGCACGTCGTTGACACCCACGCCAGAGCGCATAGGCTGGAAGGACAATAACAAGCCCCAGGGTGAACCACGCCATGCCCACTCAATCGCCTCTACCTGCACGGCTGCAATCCGTTCAGCGCCAGCATATCGAACATGTTTTCCAGCTCGGCGAAGGCTTGGATGTTCCGCAGCTACCGGCACAAGCGACCATTCGGCGCTCCTGGCTGCGCTGCCTAAACGAGTACCAGCTCGACCCCACCCGGCCTCGCCCTGCCCGCGTAGTACCCCAGCAGACCCTGATTGAGCACCGGGAATCTGTCGATGAACTTTTGCACGTAGCACGCGCAGGGGTTGACCAGCTCTATCAGCAAATCGCCCAGCTAGGCTATGTGCTGCTACTCACCGACCACCGCGGCATTACCGTCGAGTTTCGCGGCGACCCTAACCAAGACCAGCAGTTGCGCAGAGCGGGCCTCTACCTAGGGGCCGATTGGGACGAACGCTTTGCGGGTACCTGTGCCGTAGGCACTTGCCTGTACGACCGCCAGGCGATTATCTGCCACCGCCAGGAGCACTTCGACGCCTCGCATATTTCGCTCACCTGCACCGCCGCGCCCATCACCGACCCGCAAGGCAATGTGATGGCCGTGCTGGACATCTCCGCACTGCAATCGCCTACCCAGCATGAGAGCCAAAATTTTAGTCTCTCGCTGGTGACGCTCTACGCGCGCATGATTGAGGATGCCTATTTTCTGCAGCGCTACCGCGACTGCCTGATAGTGCGCCTGGATACCTCGCGAGAGTTTGTGCATGTGAACGGGCGTGGCCTGATTGCCATTGAAGAGAACGGGCAAGTGATTGCCGCTAACGCAGTAGGCCGTGACTTAATCGCCGAGCACCAGCGCCGCTGGCCGCCCTGGTCGCTAAACCCTACGCCCATGTTAGGAGAATTATTCGAGTGTGATATCGCCGATGTGCTTAGCATCAACAGCGCCACCGACGACCAACTACGCGCTTTTCGTGCCAGAGTCGACAACACCATTTACTTTATTAGCCTACTGGAACCGCGCCGCCCTCGACCTGCTCAGCAAACGCATTCGCTTCCCTCCAGCCTGCCGGAGCCATTGGCACGTTTGGGCGCTGACGACCCCGCCATGCGTAAAGTCCAGAAGCTGGCCGAACGGCTGCGCAACGAAGCCGGCGTTAATGTGCTGATAAGCGGTGAAACCGGCACCGGCAAAGAAGTGGTTGCCCGAGCACTGCATGACAGCGGCCACCGCACCAAAGGACCGTTTATCGCGGTTAACTGTGCCGCCATTCCCGAAGCGCTGATCGAAAGCGAGCTGTTTGGCTACGAGCCAGGCGCCTTTACAGGAGGCCGCGCCAAAGGCATGCGTGGGCTAATTCCCCAGGCCCACGGCGGCACGCTGTTTCTGGATGAAATCGGCGATATGCCACTGGCGCTGCAAACCCGCTTGCTGCGCGTGCTAGCAGAACGGGAAGTTATGCCGCTAGGGGCCAATAGGCCTGTGAAGGTCGATATTTGGGTAATCACCGCCACCCATCGTGATATCGATACGATGATCGAGCAGGGGGCGTTCCGCGAAGATCTCTACTACCGCCTTAACGGGGCCCAACTGCGCCTGCCTGCGCTGCGTGAACGGGCCGATAAGCTCTACGTGATTCGTCAGGTGTTTAACGACGTGGTCAGCGAACGCGGCGGTCGCCATTCGTCCAGGCTAAGGGCCGATGCCATCAGCGCCCTGCTCGCCTACGCCTGGCCCGGCAATATTCGCCAGCTTAAAAATGCGCTGGCGTTTGCCCTGGCTACCTCGGAAAGCGACGAAATTACCGTTCACGATCTGCCCGAACAGTGCCTTAGCCAACGCATTACCCAGCAGAGCCCCCACAAGCCTGTGGATGCTCATGGCGACACCGACCACACATTGCTGGAAATGCTTAAGGCACAGCACTGGAATATAAGCGCCGTGGCTCGCGCGCTGGGGGTTTCTCGACCCACGATCTACCGGCAAATGCAGCGCCAGGGCATTGTGCCGCCGAATTGGCAGGGGTAAAAAAGATGCGATAGAGAAGGCTGTTGGCCTTGAAGGCGACCCTCACGTACACTTGTTTGAATCCTTTTATACACACGCTTTCGACAAGCCGAGGCTCTCCCATGGCGTTTGAATCCACTTCTTCCTATATCGCAACCGATGCGCTCAAGCAGGCGGTGAACGCTGCAGTAGTGCTTGAGCGGCCGCTGTTGATCAAGGGCGAGCCGGGCACCGGCAAGACTCTGCTGGCTGAAGAGTTAGCCGAGTCTCTCGATACCCAACTGATTACCTGGCATATCAAATCCAGCACCAAGGCAGCCCAGGGTCTATACGAGTACGATGCTGTCAGCCGTCTGCGTGACTCCCAATTGGGCGTTGAAGGGGTCGAGAACGTCGCCAACTACATCAAGCCCGGCAAGCTGTGGGAAGCGTTTACCGCCAATCAGCGCGTGGTGCTGCTCATTGACGAGATCGACAAAGCCGATATCGAATTTCCCAACGACCTGCTCCAAGAACTGGATCGCATGGAGTTCCACGTTTACGAAACCGGCGAGACCATCCGCGCCGAGCAGCGTCCGATCATCGTCATCACCTCGAACAACGAAAAAGAGCTACCGGATGCGTTCCTGCGCCGCTGCTTCTTCCATTACATCGAATTCCCTGACCGCGAGACCATGCAGGCGATTGTCGATGTGCATTTCCCGGATATCGCCCCCAAGCTGGTCAGCGAAGCTTTAGAGGTATTTTTCGAGCTACGTAAAGCGCCAGGCCTGAAGAAAAAACCGTCTACGTCTGAACTAGTCGACTGGCTCAAGCTACTGATGGCTGACAATATTGCTCAAGAAGCGCTCTACAACCGCGACCCGGCCAAAGCGTTGCCGCCCATGGCAGGTGCACTGGTTAAAAACGAGCAGGATACCCAACTGCTGGAACGCCTGGCGTTTATGATCCGCCGCCAGAAAGGCACAGGCCGCTAAGCCATGTTTATCGGTCTGTTTGAGACGTTAAAGCGCGCCGGCGTACCGGTGTCACTTCGCGAGCTGCTGGATCTTCACGCCGTGGTAGAGCGCGGCGTTGTATTCGCCGATATGGAAGCCTTCTACCAAGTGGCCCGCACGGTGATGGTCAAAGATGAGCGCCACTTTGACCGTTTTGACCGTGCCTTCGCCGCTTGGTTTAAAGGCCTTGAGGATATGGATGCCGCCATTGAGGCGCTAATCCCTGACGACTGGCTGCGCCGGGAATTTGAAAAGCAGCTCACAGACGAAGAGAAAGCCAAAATCGAATCCCTTGGCGGCCTCGAAGAGCTCATTGAGACGTTTAAAAAACGTCTGGAAGAGCAGAAAGAGCGCCACGCAGGCGGCAATAAATGGATTGGTACCGGCGGCACCAGCCCCTTTGGCGCCTATGGCTACAACCCGGAAGGTATTCGTATCGGCCAGGATGGCTCCCGCCACCGCCGGGCCACCAAGGTATGGGACGAGCGGCGTTTTCGTGACTACGACGACTCGCTGGAGCTGGGCACGCGTAATATCAAAATGGCGCTGCGCCGCCTGCGCAAGTTTGCCCGCCAGGGGGCGTTAGATGAGTTTGACGTGGATAGCACCATCCGCGAAACCGCCAAGGACGCCGGGCTACTCAATGTGCAGATGCGCCCAGAGCGCCATAACGCGGTGAAGGTGCTGCTGTTTTTGGATGTGGGCGGCTCTATGGATGACCATATTCGCGTCTGCGAAGAGCTCTTCTCGGCGGCCCGCTCCGAGTTCAAGCACCTGGAGCATTACTACTTTCACAACTGTCTTTACGAAGGCGTTTGGCGGAATAACATGCGCCGGGGTAACGAGCGGATACCGACCATGGACGTGCTGCACACCTATGGCGCGGATTACCAGGTGGTGATTGTCGGCGATGCGGCTATGTCGCCTTATGAAGTAAGCCACCCAGGGGGCAGCGTAGAGCACTTCAACGACGAAGCGGGCGGCGTCTGGCTTAAGCGTTTATGCGAAACGTTTCCCCGCCTGGCGTGGCTTAACCCGATGCCGCCCCGAGCATGGGAGTACACCTACTCGACAACGCTGATTCGCGAGATCATTGAAGATCGCATGTATCCCATGACCATGGAGGGCCTGGAAACCGCCATGCGTGAGCTAGCGAAGAAGTAGGCGACTTATCTAGCCATACGCGTTAGCACATCATGATGCGTTAGCTTTCGATGCAAAATGGCCATCAAGATGTGCCCTGCGATCAGCGCCAGCAGCGTCCAACCCAGCTCACCGTGGAGCAAACCGCCGAGATCTGTCATCCAGGTGATTTCTTCGCCTTCAAAACCTGACATCAGCGTAATACCCAAGACCTCAAGCGAGCGGCCAGAACCAAACTGACGAATCAGTGCAATGGTCGGTACGGCGATCATCAAGCCGTAGAGCGCAAGATGGCCAAGCGTTGCCATTACGCTGACTGAGGGTGGGCGGCGTGACACGTTGACCAACGCCCACAACGCTCTCAATACTACGAGCGTTAGCAGCAGCACCCCCATCGTGTAATGGGTACCCCAGAAGAACTCTTCGAAGGGCGTGTCTGGAAACAGCCAATGCGCCGTGGCACTGGTGAACTGCCAAACAAACAGTAACGCCATCCCCCAGTGCAAAAAGCGGCTAATTGCACCGTATCGCTGGCTATTATCCATTATCGGTAGCGCCATGGGTTTCCCCCTTCTTTTGATAAGCTAGTGATGACGCTTATTTTATCGGGAAAACACGTCAATAACATGGCAACAACGTGCAACTTAGTTGCACAAACCGCAACGCAGCGTTTTCTTAGGACACTTAAAGAGACTGCGGAAAATCGTTTAAGCCCTTCAAAAATGCCTGTTTAGCCTCTTCAAAGGTTTTCGGATCGTGTTTAAAGCGACGTAGGATCAGTGCTTCATCCAACACCAGGGTGGGCGTCAGCTCGCCAACGCTTTTGGCGGGGTGGCGTGCGCCTAGGCCTATGCGCTTTCCACCCGCCCCACCAAACCAGCGCTTGATGCCACTTTTTTGATAGAACGCTTCTTGTTCGGCGGTATCCACTTCGACACGTAGCGGTGCCTTTAAGCTAAGCTCACTGATCAAACGCTGCTGGGCATCCGCCTGATCAAAGGCGCAGGCGTGAGTCACCGTCATGCCCTCGCCCTCCTCGTCCAGCACTAGCAGCGCCAGCGCTTGAGGTTTACCCTGTCCATCAACAGCAGCAAACAGCCGCGCTGCTTCTTGCGGAAAAAACACACTGCAGGTGCCAGTGAACACAACCAGCGGCGTAAGGCCAGCCTCTTGCCCGTAAACCTCAGCGCATAATCGCGCCAGACAGGCGTTGCGCTGGGCTTCTGCGTTAACGTGTACGACCTTCATTTGAATCATCCTCACCGTCTAAAAACCCGCAAGCCTAGAGCAAACATCACCGTTTTGACAGTGGCTTGTGCCTAGCAACGCCTCCATTCATTTTTACTGATACTGAACACTACGGTGAACAACCTGTCGAAGTGAAGTGTAAGCGTGAACATCACCTAGAAGGAGCTAGCATGCCCACCTTTATGAACGACCCTACCATGCCCACACCCAGCTTCCCCGGTAGTCACATGGTAGTTGATGATCACTACATCTTTATCTCTGGGCTAACCGTTGCAGATCTCTCTAACGGTCATGCTGCCCGAGGCGACGTTATAGAAGAAACCCGCCTTGTGATGCGCGCCTTAGCACGCATGCTTGAAATGGAAGGCGGCAGTCTGGCAGATATCGTCCGGGTGGATATCCACCTCACGGATCTACACGCCATTCAAGATATGGACAGTGTTTACGCGGAGTACTTTGAACCTGGAAGCTACCCTGCCCGCACCTGTACCGAGTCGCCTAATATTTGCGGCGGCTGTAGTGTTGAAATTACCGTAATGGCGAAACGCACAAATCATTAATTTCTTTAAACACAAAAAGCCATCAACGTGGCTTTTTGTGTTTTTTTGGAGGCCGTCAATTTATAACCCAGTTAACATCCCTGTGGGATAGGTAAGCGTTAACAGGTTAGCCATCCCCATTAAGAAGAGTGTCACGCCAGCCGCTAACCCCACGGCACCAACGGGCTTCATACGCGCCACCACCAGTAAGAACCCAAGACAAAATACGGCGGCGGTAAACAGGAAGCCAAACACCATCACACCACCAATCAAGGCGAAGAATCCAGCCACCCAAAAGAACTGCTGGCTTAATGTCTGAATTTGCCACTTCATCGGCTTGATGACCGTTCTGATAATTTCCAGTACGCACGCCGCCACGATAATGGCAATCGCCAGCCTCGGCATGATGCCCCCTAGCATGGAAAGATCAGCAAACGCCCACCACATATATCCAGCCACCGCTACCAGGCTGCTCAGCAATGCCACATCGATCACACCCAGCGAAAGCGGCGCCACCTCTTCTTGAAGCGCATGTTTAGCAGAGTTTTCGGTTGGGCGGCGCTTTTGCAGGTAGCTGTGTAAAGGGGGGACAATCAGTGATGCCGCAATCAGTGCACCAATGATCAGTACCCCTGGCCGCATAAAGGCTTCTGCACCTTGAAACTGAGCGGCTTGATAGAAGTAGGCTTCTGCACCGGGAGCTAGCACAAAGCCAATCAAAAAGGCGGGGCGAGACCAGTTTGCCTGCTTAAACAGCACGCCAATCGCGCCAATAATGCCGAGTGCAAACAGATCACCCAGTGAACGTGACGCTTGATAGGCTGCGAAGAGGATCAAGATGGTAATCAGCGGCGCTAAAATCACGAATTGCACCCGGGTCAAGCTGGCCACGGGCCTAGCGAGTCCCAAACAAAGAGCAGCGCCCAAAATATTCGCCAGCGCTAATGACCAAATAATGGTGTACGTCAGATCGAGATTCGTCTCTAACATACTGACACCGGGCTGAAGACCAAGCAGAAGCAAACCACCTAAAAACACCGCCGCCGTGCCCGAACCGGGAATACCAAACAGTAAAGTAGGCACCATCGCCCCGCAGGCACAGGCGTTGTTAGCAGACTCCGGCGCAATCACGCCGCGAATATCGCCTTTGCCAAACTGCGATTTATCCTTGGCGCTCTGTACCGCGTGGCCGTAGGTGAGCCAATCCACCACTGAGCCCGCCAAGCCAGGAATAGTCCCCATCAAGCTGCCAATCCCAGCGCAGCGGGCCACTAATCCAGGCCTCCTGGCCACATCCTTTACCCCCTCTTTCCAGCCTTTGCCCAATTGGCAGGGCTGCTCAGCAATCGCGCCGCGCTTCACCAATAGATCAATGATTTCAGGCAGTGCGAAAATACCTAAACCGACCACCACTAACGGCAAACCGTCATAGAGGTAGTCAAGTTCAAACGGCAGCCGAAACTCTCCAGTAGCTGGCGCCATGCCGATGGTGCCGACCAGTAATCCAATGCCGCAGGCAGCAATGCCTTTAAAAACATCCTTGCCAGAAAGCACCGCCACCATGGATAGCCCCAGCAGTGTCAACATAAATAGCTCTGACGATGAAAATGACAGCACAACAGGCCGGGCGATGAGAATAAAGGCCGTGAGCACCACCGCACCAATCAGGCCGCCTATCATTGACGACAGAAATGCGCTAGAAAGCGCTCGTGCAGCCTGCCCTTTCTTAGCCAGTGCAAATCCATCCACCACGGTGGCCTGGGAAGCACTAGAGCCTGGGATGCCAAGCAGTACAGAGGCAAACGTATCGCCAGTGGGGATCACCGCCACTAACCCCATCAGCATACCCAGGGCGACGGAAGGCTCCATACCATAGAGGAAAGGCAGCAGAAGCGACATACCGGCAATGCCGCCAAGCCCAGGGATGATGCCCACAATCAGCCCAATCAGGACACCGATAACCATGTACAGCATATGGGGAACAGTAAACAACTGCCCCAAACTGGAAAATAAGACTTCTATCATTGTCATGGCTCTTATGTTATTTAGTGTAAGGGAGCCCAAAAGCACCGCTTAAGCAGTGCTTTTTTGTGTTAACTGGCGTGTTAAATACGGGCACCGTGCTGCTCTAGCAGCCACTCGACCAGCCACTGCCGCGTGGCATCATCAAGTGACATGGCCTCCTGGAGATGCTGCTCGACGACCTCACCCACCACTGGCGTGTAGGGGCCAAGCTGTGCCATTGCTGCATCTTTAAACGCTTCTGTATCCACAAAACGCTGTGCCGCTTCGCGATACTCCTGAATAAGATCAGTTGGCGCGTCGCTAGGCAGCAGGATCAATTTTTGCAGTGTGAACCCTGAGGCAAAGAATTTACGATACGCCTCGGCGGCGGGGCCGCTAGGCGATTCGCCATGCAAGGTTTCGTAAACTTCATTGAAGGTTGGCAAATCAGGGAAGGCAGGGTCACGCACGATCTCGCCGCTGTCATTGAGCACGCCCAGAGAAAATAGCGGCACCGCTCGACCACTCTTCACCAGAGGCTCCACGCTGCTGAAATAGGCAGAGGTGGTTTGGAAGTCGATATCTGCCTCGCCGCGCTCAAAGGCTAACCGCCCTTCTCCACGGCTACGCATGCCAGAGACGGCCTGTACATCAGCACCCAGCAGATCAAGCGCAATCAATACCGGCAGTTCTAACCCCGTATGGCTTTGCACGGCAAATTTAACGCGCTGGTTGGTCACCGCGTTCAGCACCTCCTCTGCGCTATCACCCAGACTAGGCTGGGCATACACCACGCCGCCGGTGGGGGTCGCTAAAATCGGTGTCCAATCGTCGTAGCTATAACGTACACGCCGATCTTGCAGCATGGCGGGGTACTGGGTGGAAGCAGAAGTGCCTATCCATTGGCTGCCATCTGAGTCCGCACGCATAGCGAATAGGTTACTGCCATTAATGGAGCCACCGCCGGGCACGTTATCGATGACCAACGTAGGATTACCTTGAATATGGTCACTCATCCAGGTAGAGAAGAAGCGTGCCCACACATCGGTTCCACCGCCTACACCAAACGGAATAGTCCAGTGGATAGTGTCGGGCACGCTCACATCGTTAGCTTGGGCATTCACGCTGATAGCGCCCAGCGTGGAACAAGCAACGACAAGTAACGCTTTTTTGAAAGTGTTAAGCGGTGTGTACTTCGAGGTAGTCATGGCGATACTCCTGTTATTGATTATTGTCGGTTGTTAATAGTGGCCGCGTGATTCAATCAATGGTTTCGACGGCGTGATTACCTACTTCCTTTGAAGGGCTCGCATAAAAAATTTGCCCGCTCATAATTTTGCGAGCAGTTCGAATAAGCGATACGCGCGCCAGGTCAAACGCATTCTGCTGGCGATACTCTGCCGTCAGCTCAATAGAGCCAGAAGGATGTTCCAGGACAATCTGAGATAGCAGCTGACCAGCGGAAAGCTTCTGAGTGCTCGTGGCCATTTGATTGGCAACGGAACCGGGTAAATTAATCGCGGCGGCAACGGCCATCGCCCCGGTGACGGCAATGGCTTTGTGGCAGCGATGGGGCACAAAATAGCGAACATTGAGCGTATGCGATGCTGCCTCAGCTGCTGAAATCAGCACGACTTTGGGCAGAACGCTCTGACTAACATCACCCATTCCCATCCGTAGCCCCGCTCCGCGGCGCAGGGTTTCTAAGCGGGTTAACAACGGCGCATTACCATCCAATTCGGCAGGCGACTCATAGCCCGTTAGCCCGACCGATTCGGCACGCAGTAGCATAATGGGGGTGGCCGCATCGATACAGCTCACCTCGACGTCTTCAATCTCTTCACATACTTGTCCGGTGGGTAACAGCTGGCCTGTTTTACTGCCCATGATGTTTAAAAAACTGAGCTGGATGCCCGCAGCACTTCCCGGAACGCCGCTAATGGTGACACTCCCTTCGTACTGCACCTGCTTACCCGGTGTAGGGACATGGCATTCGATCAGCCGCTGGGTGTTTAAGTTATGGACGTTCACCACGGTGGTACCGTCTAGCGGTTCTACCAGCCCCGTCTCTATGGCATATGGCCCGACGGCAGAGAGCATATTGCCGCAGTTGGGGTTAAAGTCGACACGCTTATTCACTACATCCACTTGAGCAAACAGATAGTCAACATCGGCGCCAGGGTGCGATGAGCGCTCGACAATAGCCACTTTACTGGTGAGCGGGTCGCCGCCCCCGATACCATCAATCTGTAGCGCGTGCCCAGAGCCCATCAAGCTAAGCAGGATGTCGGCCTGCTGTGATTGGTCACTGGGCAGGTCTTTCATGCGAATAAAGGGGCCTCGAGAGGTGCCGCCCCGCATAATCACACATGGAATACTGTTCATATTGTTCCGCCATAGTTCGCGATGACTGTATGGACGGAGAATGTCAGCCAATCTTTAATGTCTCAAATGCAAATATAGATTGCTATAAATACGATTTTTGCATTAATGTGTTTTGGTTATTAATCCACTTTTTTTGCGCAACAATCCCATGCTGCATAGACTCGAATTTCTTGACCTTCATGCGTTCATTTTAGTCGCTGAATTAGGCACCTTTCATGAGGCGGCACAGCGCCTGCATTTGTCGCAGCCAGCTCTCACTCGGCGCATACAAAAACTCGAAGAACTTCTTGAAGTTGAACTACTTGAGAGAACCACTAGGCGTACCCGACTGACACCTATTGGGGCAGATTTTTTGCCCCGGGCCAGGCGCATGCTTGAGGAGTACGAGTCGTCTATTTTGGGAATTCGGGAGCTGGTCACGCACCAAAAAGGCACCGTGACCATTGCTTGCTTGCCGACGGCGGCATTCTACTTTTTGCCTAGTGTCATTCGTGTGTTCAGCGAAGCTTGGCCGGGTATTCGCATCCGAATTCTGGATGTCAGTGCTAACGAAGGGCTGGAAAAAGTTATCAATGGCGAGGCTGACTTCGGTATCAACATGATCAGCGCGCAAAGCTCGGAGGTGCGATTTACCCCACTGCTGCGAGACCCCTTTGTATTGGCACTGCGCTCGGATCATCCGCTTGCCAGCAAAAAGCAGATTGAGTGGAGCGATCTAGAAGATGTGCGACTCATCACTGTAAGCCGCGATAGTGGAAACCGTACTTTGTTAGATAATGCGCTTTCTGCTGAGGGCATCCACTTAAACAGTTTTTACGAGGTTCAACACTTGTCGACCTCTTTGGGTTTAGTGGAGTCAGGCTTAGGGGTGGCTATTTTGCCGCGCATGACCATGCCTGGGCCTGATCACGACACACTGTGCTCAAGAGATCTGCCTGAGCCGCGCATTCAGCGCTCCATTGGTCTTGTACGCAGCAATACACACAGCCTCTCCAGTACCGCACAGTTATTTATTGATTTATTGCTTGAGCACTGGGTCAAAGAAACTATTTAACGGCTTTCATCACGCCAGCATCAATCAGCGCAATAACCGCTTCAATATCAATGTGCTCTTCCAGCATATCGGCCAAACGATCGAGCTCACGCTCGCGGTGAGCTTGATAATCACTCTGCTCCCCATTTACGAGGCCCAGCTGTTTTAATAGCGATTGACAGGCCTCGGGGTGGTCAAATAAGCCATGCAGGTAAGTGCCCAAGATATGGCCATCATCACTGACGGCGCCTTCTAATCGACCCTCTAAATCAAATAGCGGCGAACTAAGTGCTACCCCATCGCTTACGCCGTTATGGATCTCATAGCCGGTCACGGTTGCCCCATCCGCTACTGTTACGCCACGCACATTACGCAGTTGCTTGCCTGCTACCATACGTGTGGTCAGTGGTAATAGCCCCAAGCCCGCCACTTTTCCGGGTTTCCCCTCCAACCCCTCAGCGTCATCTACCCATTCGCCCAGCATTTGAAAACCGCCGCAAATACCCAATACCTTGCCGCCGTAGCGTAGGTGGCGCTGAATGGCGTTATCCCAGCCCTGGCGTTTTAGCCACTCAAGGTCGCTGGCAGTACTTTTACTACCGGGCAGAATGATCACATCGGCGGCGGGTATTGGCTGATCTGGCCCCACAAAGGTCAAGGATACCTGGGGGTGAAGACGCAAGGGATCAAAGTCGGTGTGATTACTAATGCGCGGCAGCGCTGGCACTATCACGTTAAGCGTCTGCCCCGCCTTTTTAGCCTGGGTTAGACCAATACTGTCTTCAGCATCGAGTACCAGCCCCTGCAAATAGGGCAGCGTGCCCAGTACTGGTTTACCGGTGCGCGCTTCCAACCACTCAAGCCCTGGGTTGAGTAGCGCCATATCTCCCCGAAAGCGGTTGATAATAAAGCCCTGGGTGCGCGCCTGCTCGCCCTCACTCAATAGCGCCAGCGTACCTACCAACTGGGCAAACACACCGCCTCGATCAATATCACCCACCAGTATCACCGGGCAGTTCGCCGCCTCGGCAAAGCCCATATTGGCGATATCACCCTCGCGCAGATTGATCTCAGCAGGACTTCCCGCACCTTCGGCAATAATCACGTCATAACGGCTTTCCAACGCCTGCCAAGCCGCCATCACACTATCTTTCGCGGTGCGTTTATAGGCGTGGTAATCCAGCGCATCCATATGTCCATGTACCTTGCCGCGCAAAATTACCTGAGCGCCGCGGTCGGTTTCCGGCTTGAGCAGTACCGGGTTCATATCACTGTGCGGGGCTAAATAGCACGCCTGCGCCTGTAACGCCGTCGAGCGGCCAATTTCACCGCCATCCTCGGTCACGGCGCTATTCAGTGCCATGTTCTGGGGCTTAAACGGTGCCACTGATATGCCACGCCTTGCCAACGCACGGCACAGCGCAGCGACCACGGTGCTTTTGCCCGCATCCGAGGTGGTGCCCTGAATCATCAGTGTGGCCATAAAGAGGTCTCGCCCAGGGGGATAAGAGCGAGACTGTAGCGGCCCCCATAAATCAGCGCAATGTGATCAAGCAAAACAGACACCCTTTTCGATCGCTTTCGCGCTTCATGGTGGTTAATCGCCTTGTCATCATAATCACTCTAAAAATACATATCCCCGCCATTTAGCCGTCACATACCCACTCTAGGCTGATACCTAACAAATGAGATCGATCTCATTTCATCAATAACAGGTATTCGCATGGCAGATTTACGCAGCGTGGCCAAACTCGCCGGCGTCTCTCGAGCAACGGCAGCACGGGCTTTTTCAAGCCCCGATTTGGTACGCCCAGCTACCCGAGAACGCGTTTTTAACGCTGCCCAGCAGTTGGCGTTTAGGCCTAACAAGGTCGCACAGCAGCTACGCTCCCAAGCCACACAAATGATTGGCGTGATGGTGCCCAGCCTCGACAACCCGGTGTTTGCCGAGCAGCTACAAGCCATGGAAGTGGCTGCCCGTGCGGCTGGCTACTCATTGATCGTTACCACCAGTGAATACTCCCCCAGCCGCGAGGGTGACATTGTCGAGGAGATGCTGCGACAGCGCGTCGACGGTTTGGTGCTTACCGTGGCGGAAGCGGATAACAGCGCTGTGCTGGATAAGCTGCGCTTGGAAGCCACCCCCTGCTTACTGGTCTACAACCCGCCTGGGAGCAGTGGTTTTCCCTCGGTGGGTGTCGATAACCGTGCCGCTAGCGCCGATGCCACTCGCCACTTGATCGCCCTGGGCCATAAGCGAATTGGCATGGTCGCTGGCCCGCTGCTGCAGTCAGACCGCGCTCAGCAGCGTTTTGACGGTTACTGCCACGCGATGGGCGAAGCGGGGCTAACTCCGCGCCCACTGGTTGAAATGGCCCGCCATACTCAAGCTGACCTAGCCAGCCTGACGCCTGAGTTGCATGGGCCAGACGCTCTCAGCGCAGTGATTTGCACCAATGACCTGCTCGCCATCAGCCTGATGGGCGAACTTCAACGCGCCGGATTTAGCGTGCCTGATGATCTTTCCGTGATGGGCTTTGATGGTATTGCCTTGGGCAAGCACCTCTACCCGTCGCTATGCACCATTGAGCAGCCTCGCGCCGAGATCGGGCGCAGTGCTGTTCACACCCTGTTAGCCATGATTCGGGGAGAGCGCTGCGCGCCCGCCCCACTGCCCCACGCACTGCGTAAGGGCGAAAGTGTCGGAGCCCCGACATCCCGTTAGTCCACGTTCGGTACGTTAGAGAGGAGCACAGCATGAACCTGAAGTGTCTTTACCAAGCAGTATTGGCCACGGCAGTAATCAGCACATCGGGAAGTGTTTTGGCGCAATCAAGCGACAACGCGATCTGCTACAACTGCCCGCCAGAGTGGGCTGACTGGGGTACGCAGCTGCGTTTGATTGAGCAGGAGACCGGCATTCGCGTGCCACAAGACAACAAAAACTCCGGCCAGTCATTAGCGCAACTGGTCGCCGAAGCGGATAGCCCGGTAGCCGATGTCGTTTACTACGGGGTGACCTTCGGCATTCAGGCCATGGAAGAGGATGTGGTAACGCCCTATCAGCCTGCCCACTGGGAGGAGATCCCCGAAGGCCTGAAAGACCCCGAAGGCAACTGGTTTGCCATTCACTCCGGCACCCTCGGTTTTATGGTCAACGTCGATGCCCTGGATGGCGCCCCGGTGCCCACCTCCTGGGAAGACCTGCTCAAGCCCGAGTATCGCGGCATGGTAGGCTACCTTGACCCCGCCAGCGCCTTTGTCGGCTACGTCGGTGCCGTGGCGGTCAACCAAGCCATGGGGGGCGATCTAAACGACTTCACCCCTGCAATCGACTACTTCAACCAGCTCGCCGAAAACGCCCCCATCGTGCCCAAGCAGACCAGTTATGCACGGGTGCTTTCCGGCGAGATCCCGATTCTGCTCGATTACGACTTCAACGCTTACCGGGCTCGCCACAGCGATGGTGCCAACGTGGAGTTCGTGATTCCCGAGGAAGGCAGCGTGGTGGTGCCTTACGTTATGAGCCTGGTAAAAGATGGCCCTAACCCCGAGAACGGCCAGCAGGTACTTGATTTTGTGCTCTCTGATCAAGGCCAAGCGGTATGGGCAGACGCTTACCTGCGCCCGGTGCGCGCAAGTGCTATCTCCGCAGAGGCACGTGAAGTATTCCTTCCCGATAGCGATTACGCCCGCGCCGAAGCACTCGACTATAACGCCATGGCGGCTGCCCAGCGAAGCTTCTCCGAGCGGTATCTTTCGGAGGTGCGTTAATCATGACAGCGGCAGCCAAGCAGCCCTCCGGGGCTGCTTCTTACCTCAGTCGATCGCCTGCGATGGCAGGGCCAGCCCAGCGTAAACGCCTGATCGTGCTGTTCACCCTACTGCCTGCGCTGGTCATTTTCTGCGCCTTTTGGTTACTGCCTTTTTCGCGTCTGATCATGATGGGTGCAGAGGCTGATCCAAGCAGCGGTATTAGTGCTTACCTGACCATACTTACCCATCGTCAGTACTTAATCAGTCTAGCAACCACCGTGGGTCTCTCGCTGGTAGTGTCACTGGTAGCGGTGGCCATTGCCGGTGTTGCCGGTTTTTTTCTCGCCCGGCAGCGTTTTTTTGGCAAGTCCATACTCGTGGCTATCCTCACCTTTCCGCTGGCCTTTCCAGGCGTAGTGGTGGGCTTTCTGGTCATTATGCTGGGCGGCCGCCAGGGTGCCCTGGCGCAAACCAGTCTATGGCTATTTGGCGAGCGCTGGATGTTCGCCTACTCGCTGGCCGGGCTCTTTATTGGCTACCTCTACTTCTCCATTCCTCGTGTGATCACCACGGTAATGGCCGCCTGTGACAACCTGGATCAAAGCCTTGAAGAAGCCGCCCGCTCGTTAGGGGCTAACACCTGGCAGGTCACCAAAGACGTTATCGTGCCCGGCATTGCGCCCGCACTGCTCTCAACCGGTGCCATCTGCTTTGCGACCAGCATGGGCGCCTTTGGAACGGCGTTTACCCTGGGCACGCGGCTAAGCATCCTGCCACTCAATATCTACGGCGAATTTACCAACTATGCTAACTTCGCCATGGCGGCTGCGCTTTCGGTGGTACTGGGTGTGATCACCTGGATGGCGTTAAGCCTTGCCCGCAGGCTGGCAGGCGGCAATCTGGGAGCTGCCGCATGAAATCGCGCCTACGCTTTGTTCTGCAACTCAGTTTCACCCTGCTGGTGTGCTTATTTATGATCGTGCCCGTGGCCATGTCGGTGATGGCGGGACTAACCGAGAATTACTTTGTCGGCCTTGAAAGCGGGCTGACCCTGCGCTGGGTCGATGAAGTGTGGCACCTCTACGCCGATACCATCTGGCTCTCCATTAAACTGGCGCTCGCCTGCCTACTGATCACTATTCTGATCGGCGTCCCCGCCGCCTACGGTCTACTGCGCAGCCGCCGCCGCTGGGCCAATGCTATTGAAGAGCTGCTGCTGTTACCAGTTGCTGTGCCTGGGCTGGCCACCGCACTTGCCCTACTACTTGCCTATGGCAGCTATCGGGAATTTCGCGGTAGTTGGCTGTTTATTCTTGTCGGCCACGTGCTGTTTACCTTGCCCTTTATGGTGCGCGCGGTGCTCTCCGTGATGCAAACCGCCAAGCTTCCGCAACTTGAAGAAGCCGCCGCCAGCCTGGGCGCCAGCTTCCGGCAACGCTTTTTCGGGGTCATCATCCCCAATTGCATGAGCGGCATTCTGGCGGGCGCGCTGATGGTCATCACCTTATCCATTGGTGAATTCAACATCACCTGGATGCTGCATACCCCCTTGACCAAAACGCTGCCGGTTGGGCTAGCCGACAGCTACGCCTCGATGCGCCTTGAAGTGGGCTCGGCTTACACGCTGATATTTCTAGTGATGGTGGTGCCCTTGCTGGTGGCAATTCAGTGGGCAGGTCGACTCACCGAGCAGCGCCGCTAAGTTCTATTATTTGAGAATCCGTTATGAGTTCATCTGTCAGCATTACCCTAAACCAATGCAGCCGCACCTTCGCTGGCGGCAACACGGCGCTACAGCCGCTGGATCTGCAGGTTCACCCCGGCGAAACTCTGGTACTGCTAGGCCCTTCCGGCTGCGGCAAAACCACCACTCTGCGTATTATCAGCGGTCTGGAAAGCCCCGACAAAGGTGGGCAAGTGCTGTTTGGCGAGCGCGATGTCACTGCCCTGCCGATTGAGAAGCGCGACGTGGGAATGGTGTTTCAAAACTATGCGCTTTTTCCCAACATGAATGTCGCCGACAACATTGCCTACGGCCTTAAAATACAGCGTTTAACAAGGGGAGAAATTACCCAAAGACTTGACGAAGTCATGAACATGGTCGACTTGCAAGGCTTTGGCGATCGGCGTATCGACGCCCTCTCTGGCGGGCAAAAGCAGCGCGTCGCCCTCGCCCGCGCAATCGCCGTGCGCCCCAAGGTACTGCTGTTTGACGAGCCTTTGGCAGCTCTTGACGCCAAACTGCGCGACCGCTTGCGCATCGAGATTGGCCAGTTGCTGCGCGAGCTTGGCACCACCGCCGTGTACGTCACCCACGATCAAGACGAGGCAATGGCCCTGGGTGACCGCATTGCGGTAATGCAAGCCGGACGTATTGCCCAGTTAGGCACACCTCAAGAGATTTACCACCATCCAGCCAATGCTTTTGTGGCCGATTTTATTGGCGCGGTTAACTGCCTGGACGTAATCGGCAGCCGAGAAGAGGGAAGGTTGATGGTACATGGCGGTGAGCTCTCTGCCTCTCACTTGCAGGGCGTACCCACCATCTACTGCAGGCCAGAAGATATTCAGGTAGTGCCGCTTGACCAAGCCGATGTAAGAGGCACGGTAGTGCAAAGCATTTTCCTGGGCCAAACCCAGCGCCTGATGGTCGATACTGGCGAAGCCTCACCACTCCAGATTGAGGCACCCTCCCGCCAGCGCTGGCCAAACGGTACCGCGATTGGTTTGGCACTCCCCTCCCGCATGCTTTTTCACCCAGACAAGCCCACTGCCCCTGTTAATGCCAAGGAGATGGCCAATGGCTGATCAAGGTTTAAACATTCAGCAAGCCCCTCACGCCCAGCAATGCCTTATCGCCCAGATTAGCGACCCGCATATCAAGGTGGGCGGAAAACTTTCTTACCGTCAGGTGGATACCGCCAATGCGCTGCGCCAAGCGATCAGCAAGCTCAATCAGCTAGCGCCGCGGCCCGACCTGGTGCTGATTAGCGGTGACCTGGTTGATTTTGGGCACCCCGACGAGTACGCCACCTTTAAGCAAATCCTGGCTGACCTGACGCTGCCTGTGTACTTGATCCCTGGCAATCACGATGACCGCCAGCACTTGCGCGCCGCCTTTCCGGAACACCGCTACCTGTTTCAACACAGCGACTACTTGCAGTGGGTGGTGGATGATTACCCGGTGCGCTTAGTGGGGCTCGACTCATCGGTGCCGGACAGACCCCACGGGGAGCTATGTGATGAGAGCCTGCAGTGGCTGGATAAAACGCTGGCGGAGCAGCCCGATAAACCGACGCTAGTCTTGGTGCACCACCACCCTTTTGTGAGTGGCATCAGCCATATGGATCGCCAGCCGCTTATGCGACCAGAGGCGCTAGCCAACGTTATTGGCAAACATACCCAGGTCGAGCGCGTGCTCTGCGGGCATCTGCACCGCTCGATACAAACCCGCTTTGCCAACACTCTGGCGATCAGCTGTCCCGGGGTTTCCCACCAGGTCAGCCTGGATCTCACCCCAGACGGCCCCGCCCACTTCCAGCTTGAGCCCCCTGGTTACCTGTTGCACCAGTGGTCGGCGGCTAATGGCGTGGTGACTCACCAAGGGTTTATAGACCCCTACCCCGGCCCTTTCCCGTTTTATGATGCCAGTGGGTTAATTGATTAAGATGCGGCCATGGGAGAGAGCGATTCGTTGTCAACCTTTGCCAACTCCCAGGCTTGCACCATCTGCTTTTTCTCTAACCCCCAGCGATAACCACCGAGGGCACCGCTTTGTTGAATCACCCGGTGGCAGGGAATCCATAGCGCGATGGGGTTAGCGCCCACCGCATTGCCCACCGCCCGCGACGACTTGGGGGTGCCCAATGCCTGTGCAATGTGCGAATAGCTGGCCAGTTGGCCTTCGGGAATGGTCAGCAGTGCCCGCCATACGGCGATTTGAAAGTTGGTGCCGGTCACATGCAGCGACAAAGCGGCAGAAGCATCGCCTGACCTGTTGAACAGCCCCGCCACTGCAAAGCGCGTGGCGTCAGGATCGTGATGAAGCGTGGAAAGTGGCCACTCTTTGGCAAGCCGTGCCAGTAACTCCTCAGAATTCGTCGCATCGACAAAACCCATGCGGCAGATACCCCGGGGGGTTACCGCCACAAACATGCTACCTAGAGGCGTTTCATGAACCCCATAGGCGATCTCCACGCCTTCACCCTGTCGCTTATACTCCCCCGGCGTGACAGCCTCTAGCTGCACGAAGTGATCGTAAAGCCGTGAACCGCCGCTAAGCCCCAGCGTATGGGCAATATCCAGCAGTGAGGTCGATGCCTGAATCAGTTGCTTACTGCGCTCTAACGTCAGCGCTTGCAAAAAGCGTTTGGGGCTGATACCCGCGTAACGACAAAATAGCCGCTGGAAATGAAAGGCGCTTAAATGAACCTGCGCGGCCACCGTTTCCAGGTTGGGTTGCTCCGCTGCGTGGGCCACCATATAAGCCATAGTTTTTTCGATACGCGCATAGTCGTTCATTGTGTTGTCTCTGTGCCTTCGTACTTATTTAACCATCAGCCTAAGTGCTCACAAGCGAGTTGCCGACCCGAATCTTGCTAATGGCGATAGCAGACAGCTCCAGACTTTTCCGCTAGGGTAATGCCCCGCCTCCACTGACGGTACACGATACGCCCATGCAAGACTTGATCAATGACATTGCGGCCACCATGGCGAATGCCGAACAGCGTGGCAAGGTCGCCGACTATATCCCCGAGCTTGGCCACATTGACCCGCAGCAGTTTGCCATTTCCCTGGCCACCGTGGATGGCAACGTGTACTCAGCAGGCTGTGCAACCACGCCCTTCTCCATCCAGAGTATCTCCAAGGTGTTTACGCTGACCATAGCACTGGGGCAAGTGGGTGATTCGCTGTGGCAGAAAGTGGGCCGCGAACCTTCGGGTGATCCGTTCAACTCCATCGTTCAGCTAGAGCATGAAAGCGGCAAGCCGCGTAACCCGTTTATCAATGCCGGAGCCATTGCTGTAGTCGATGCCATCATGATGGGCCACGAACCCAAAGAGACCCTGGGCGAGATTCTCAGCTTTGTGCGCTATATCGCCGATGACGACAGCATTTATTTCGACCACAAAGTGGCCGCCTCGGAGATGGCCCACCGCGACCGCAACGCCTCACTGGCACATTTCATGAAAGCCTTTGGGCATCTACGCCATGATGTCGATAAAGTGCTGGGCACCTATTTCCACCAGTGCGCCATTGCCATGAGCTGCGAGCAGCTTGCTCACGCCGGGCTTTTTTTGGCTTCCGATGGCATCAATAAACCCAGCGGCATTCGTGTGGTAGCGCCCCAGCGGGCCCGCCGGATCAACTCATTAATGATGATGTGTGGGCACTACGATGCCTCGGGGGAGTTCGCCTTCCGGGTCGGACTCCCCGGCAAAAGCGGCGTGGGTGGCGGTATTCTGGCAATTGCGCCAGGCCATGGCGCTATTGCCGTTTGGTCGCCGGGGTTGGACGCCTACGGCAATAGTTTACTGGGTACCCAGGCGCTTGAAATGTTTGTGCAGCGCACCGGCTGGTCGGTGTTTGGGCATTAAAAGCGAAGATTGAAAGGCCGTAGCTTAAGTAGCCACATCAATTTTGTTCAATACCACCTGCGGTCTTCATTGCAAACTTCTTGCACTACCAAGGAGGATGACAATGAGCGCTACCCTACTGCTGCCAACACTTCTGCCCATGTCTGCATTTGCACTGGCCGCGTCCATTTCGCCAGGGCCGGTCAACATTGTTTGCTTGAGTAGCGGCACGCATTACCCCATCGCTAGAGGGCTTATTTTTGTCACCGGCGCCACGTTGGGGTTTGTGGTGCTGTTTTTAGCCATCGGCATTGGGCTTTACTCACTGCTGAGTGTGGCGCCGCTGTTGGAAGCGCTTTTACGCTGGGCAGGCATTGTTTTTTTAATCTACCTTAGCTATCAACTGTTTCAGCACGATGGTCGGGTGCAGGAACGAGGTGCCGATAACGCGCCGGGGTTTTGGACAGGCGCTATGATGCAGTGGCTTAACCCCAAAGCATGGCTGGCGTCTGCCGCTGGCATTGGCGCTTACACCAGCGGTAACGAGCCTTACCTGCTATGGCTATTCGCCGCCCTCTATCTGCCTATTTGCTGGCTATCGCTCTCCGCTTGGGTCGTGGCAGGCGCTTTTCTCAAACGCTATGTTCATCGCCCCATCATCCTGCTAACGATTAACCGCCTATTGGCTATTTGCCTGGCCGCTAGCGCACTGTTTCTGTTGTTTTAAGTGCGCTTGTTGTTTTGAGTACGTGTGTTATTTGAGGAGCGGGTAGCGATACTGGTTGGGTGTTGCGGCCACCAGCCGCTTAAACGTTCGCTGAAAGTGGGGCTGGTCATTAAAGCCAGCGCTCAAAGCTGCCTCAACAATCGGCTGCCCTTGCTTTAGCGCCTGCTGGCCCCGCTGGATGCGCTGGTTAATCAGGTAAGCATGGGGCGTTAGCCCGAAATGCTGTTTGAAGGCGCGAATCAGATGCCCAGCGCTATAGCCCGAAAGCTCACATAAGCGTTCAAGTGAGATATCCGCGGCACAATTAGCACGCAAATAGGCCGCAACGTGATCTAGCACACTGGGCGCCGAGGGCAATGCCGCGGGGGGCTCTTGAGCAAGCACTTGCATCATGGTAGACAAGTACTCAAGTAGCGCCGTCTGCTTATCGTCAATACTGCATTGTTCATCCAGCAAGCAAGCCGCCATATTGCAGTAACCGGCATAAAGCGCTGGTTGAGTTACAACGGCGGTGGCAATGTCTTGCCAGTTAGGCGCATCCAGCAGGCCCAATTGATAGCGCAACTCACTCAGCCACGCGGTATCGACGTAGAGCATTAGGTACGCCCAGGGCTGATTCTCTATGGGGTTACAGGCATGCACCCAGTGGGGGTTCATCATAACAATGTCACCCGCACTAATCTGATACGTCGCGTCACGATAGCCAAAGGTGCTTCGACCCGAGGTCACAGCTCCTAGCGACCAATGTGTATGGCTGTGCGGTGCATAGCAGACCTGTCGCGCATCACTAATCTTGCGCAGTTCCACATAGGGCATGCTCATATCTCGCCAGAAGATAGGTGACGACCCCGTACTTGAAGACAGTGCATTTGAAGACAGTGCACTTGAAGAGTCTGTAAGTGGTGGATATACACTCATGCTCTGCCCTCAGTATTAACGTAGTGAAAACGGCAATTAGCCCTGTTACTTGGCTTAGCCTGGACAATAGCACAGCACAAGCTCAGTATGGGCCGCTGATAAGCACTATATGAACTAGATTGCATAGGATATGCAACGCCAAATACGTCAGGAGGACACCATGGCCGACAGTATGAAAAACCCCGATCACCGTGATGCGATTACCCTTTTCGCCCGCATGGGTTACGCCTCTCGCGGTATTGTGTATGTATTAGTGGGGGGCCTTGCTGCGCTGGCTGCCTTCGGGCAAGGCGGCCAGACAGAAGGTAGCCGGGGCGCTTTAGAGCGCGTACTCACCGCCCCCTTTGGTAACGTGCTGCTTGGCCTCATAGCCGTTGGCTTGGTGGGTTATGCCATGTGGCGGACTATCCAAGCGGTCAAAGACACTGACCATCATGGCAATGACGCCAAAGGCTTGGCAATTCGTACGGGCTTATTGGCGAGCGCCATTACCCACACGCTGTTGGCATTTTTTGCCGCAACGCTCATCTTTCAATTTGCGGGCTCTTCTGGTGATTCCGGTGGCGGTTCCCAAGGTGTGGCGGGGTGGCTGATGCAGCAGCCTTTCGGGCGCTGGCTGGTAGGCGGGGTTGGCCTCATCATGATTGGCGTAGGCATTGCCCATGCGCTTAAAGGCTACAAAGCCAAATTTGACAAACACTTCGCTATGCCATCACAAACGCAACAATGGGCCTATCCTATCTGCCGTTTCGGCTTAGTGATTCGTGGTCTGGTATTTGTGCTTGTGGGTAGCTTTTTCATCATCGCCGCTTATCAAATCAATCCCAATGAAGCAGGCGGAATGGGAGAAGTGTTTAGCACCCTGCGGAGCCAGCCCTTCGGTCAGTGGTTGCTTGCGTTTGTTGCTTTAGGGCTATTCGCATTCGGTCTCTATAGTGTGCTAGCGGCTATTTACCGCCGCATTAATCCCGAGATGTAATCCCCATCATGGCCCTAACATCAAAGCGAACTAAACAGTGGTTCGAGCGCATTAACGGCTCCAAGAACATGCTGTGGCTACTCGGAACTCTCTCTTTTCTGGAGACCATTGTTCTGCCCATTCCCATCGAGCTGGTATTGATACCGCTAATGGCCGTTAACAAGCAGCGTATCTGGGCAATTGCCACGGCCACCACGCTGGGCTGCTTAGTGGCGTCACTCATCGGCTATGGCGTGGGCATGGTGCTTTACCAATCCGTTGGCACCTGGTTTATCGAATTTATGGGTATGGAGCAGAGCTATCAGGCATTCCAGAGCTTCTTCGACCAGTACGGTTTTGCTGCGATTCTGGCCATAGGCATATTGCCTATCCCTTTTCAGGTGGCGATGATTACTGCCGGGCTGTCTGGCTACCCCATACTGCTTTTCGCCCTGGCGGCGCTCATCGCCCGCGGCTTACGCTATTTCGGTCTGGCTTGGCTGGTTCACCGCTTTGGTCATGACGTGCTGGTGTTGTGGAAACGCCATGCATTGGTAACCAGTTTGGTAGCAGGGGTCGCTGTACTGGCGGTAGCACTGGGGCTGCAGGCACTGGCAGGGCTGTTAGTGTAAGCAACTGCACCGGGAACTCATTGCTTAAATAGCGTAATCCCTCTCGACCTTGGCAATACGCGTTTTGAAGTGCTGGTACCACTGTTGGTGGCCCAACCGCTGCGCCTCTTGATGCTCAGCATGGGCTTTCCAGGCTTTAATAGATGCCAAATCTGCCCAGTAGGAAACCGTCACCCCCACTTCATTCCTGGCGGACTCCACGCCCAAAAAACCCGGCTGCTGGGCTGCAAGCTCAACCATTTTTGCCGCCATCTCGTCATAGCCATCATCGACCTCTGTGCGCAGAGAGGTAAAAATAACCGCGTAGTAAGGGGGTTCGGGGGTGTCGGCAATCAGCGGCATTGGTTATCCAGGTTGGTTAAAAGCTTTCGCCAGTGTCACTCGTCAGGTTTATCGGCGTTTTGCGCCGGCGAGACATGCTTAGCCTTCATATCCCTAAAGGCCTCCATGATATCCATCGGTAATGGGAAAACAATCGTCGAAGCGTTCTTGTTGCTCATATCACTCATGGTTTGCAGATAGCGGAGCTGCAGTGCAGCCGAGTTTTCCTGCATTACGTTAGCGGCCTCGACCAGCTTTTTGGAAGCCTGAAGCTCCCCTTCTGCGTGAATCACCTTAGCGCGGCGCTCACGTTCCGCCTCGGCCTGGCGGGCGATGGCGCGGATCATGCTCTCATCCAAGTCTACATGCTTGATTTCAACATTGGCGACCTTGATACCCCACGCTTCGGTTTGGGTATCGATAATTTCCTGAATATCGTCGTTGAGCTTATCGCGCTCGGAAAGCATCTCATCCAAATCATGCTTACCCAACACAGAACGCAAAGTGGTCTGGGCCAGTTGACTCGTCGCCTGGGTAAAATTCTCGACTTGAATGATCGCCTTTTCTGGATCGACGACGCGGAAATAAAGCACCGCATTCACTTTAACGGTGACGTTATCCTGAGAGATCACGTCCTGTTCCGGTACATCCATGGTGATCACACGTAGATCAACCACCTCCATCTTCTGAATGGCGGGAATCACAATGACTAACCCAGGCCCTTTCACTGTCTGGTAACGACCAAGAAAGAACACTACGCCGCGTTTATATTCTGGCAGTATGCGGATAGAGGCAGCAATCAACATCACCACCAGCACGATAGGCACTAAGTACGAAATAATCATTGGACACCTCATTTAGCAGTGGGTCGGTTATGTAAGAAAGTGGGCGGCGAGCATTACCGGGTCTTCACATATACCGTCAAGCCTTCAATACCCATCACCACAAGCTTTTCACCTCGTTTGACTGGCGCATCGCTCACTGCGTTCCAGCGCTCGCCATGCAGCCTTACATGGCCGCTGGCCTCAAAATCCTCTAGCGCAACCGCGTCTGCGCCGATTAACTGCTCCGCGCCAGTGTGTGCCGGACGACGGCGCAGCGTTGCAAAGCGTGTTAACGTCCATAGCATTAGCCCCCCAGACACCAATGCCACACCCCCGATGAGCGGTAGCGAAATGGCAAGATGCTCCGCGTCCATCAGCATTACCGACCCAAGTACAAAAGCAATGATGCCGCCAACCCCCAGCACACCGAAGCTAGGCATAAAAGCCTCGCCCACCATCAACGCCAACCCAACCACCATCAGCGCAAGCCCGGCGTAGTTAATCGGCAGCACCTGAAATGCAAACAGGGCGAGCAGCAGGCAAATCACGCCAATGGTGCCGGGGAACAGGCTGCCGGGACTGGCCAGCTCGAAAACCAGCCCGTAAAAGCCGATGATCATCAAGAAAAAGGCTATGTTGGGATTTGTGATCAGCGATAGCACCTGGGTGCGCCAATCAGGATCGAAGCGCTCAATGGTGAGTCCGGCGGTATCGAGGGTGGCTTCGCCGCTTTCCATGACCACACTCATGCCGTCCATCTGCTCAAGTAGATCGGTGAGGTCGCGTGCCACCACATCAATGACGCTCTGTTCCAGCGCCTCACTGGCAGTGAGGTTGGCCGCATTGCGAACAGCCTCTTCAGCCCAATCGGCATCGCGATTATGGCGTTCCGCCAAGCTGCGGATAAAGCTCACCGCATCTTCCATCACCTTGCGTTCCATGGCGCTGCCCTCGCCATTCGACTCCTCAGCCGAATTATCTTCTTCGCCGTCATCGCTGCCGGGCAACCCGCCGCCCATTTGTACCGGCGTGGCCGAGCCGAGATTGGTAGAGGGCGCCATGGCAGCCACGTGGCTGCCATAAAGTAGATAAGTGCCCGCGCTTGCCGCTCGCGCACCGCTGGGGGAAACGTACATCACCACGGGGATATCAGCATTGAGCATCTCGCGAATCATGTCGCGGGTGGTGTCGACTAACCCGCCTGGGGTATCGAGCTCGACGATCACCACCTCACTACCCTGCTCGCGAGCCTTATCCAGCCCCCGCGAAAAGTAGTCCTTGGTCGCTGGGCCTATGGCGCCTTCAATGTTAAGCACCAGAGCACTGGGAGCCGCACTTTGCGCCATGGCCTGCCACGTAAACGACATGGCAGCCATTAGCAAACCGGCCACCATTAACCAGAGCCAGTGCGATTTAAGAGAAAGGGATTGCATTACCCGCTCCTCGTGTTCAACGCCTTAACGTGCCGTATGGCGCCTAACCATAGCTACATACACAAGGCTATCTACTCAACGTAGCACCCACATCGAGCTTCGTCATGAACAACGTGATGGCAGGGTTCAAGGATAAATAAAGGCCTGAACCAAGGTGGCGATTCTGAAAGCCAGCGATGATGATTACACTATTTTCGAGCAGTCGGTTAATTCAGATAATAACCGCTAACTTTCCACGCTCCCTCCTCAAAATGAGGGGTGATGGTTTCGGTAATCTGCGGCCTGTTTTCAAATTGTGTTTGAAATGTCAAAACCGCGTAGTCGCCTCTTGGCGCCCCTGGCATAGAGGTTTGGCGGACGACGCTTACTCGTCGGCGCGACTGGACAGCGCCAAAATCACGCCGCGCGGCACCAATCGTCCGCTCCAACATATGTGGAGAAAGCGGCTTTTTTAGTAGTGGAGATGACGCTTCCCAGGCCTGCTCATACTGCCCACTATCAATGGCTTCTAGCCACGCCAACGCCGCCGCCTCTGCATCATCTTTATGAGAGAGGGCTTGCGTGGATAGCATCAGGAGCAAGGGGACGAATAGTAAGGACAGCATTTTCGGCATGGCGGGTACTCTTGGCATCTAGGATCGAGCAGATAAGTCTCGATGATCTTAGATATATATCGGTCATCGCCAGGGGTTCTTTAGGGTCACGAGCGGTATTTCGTTTACTATGCGCCCCTACCCTCTTTAGCTCCCACCATTAGGCGAACATGTCCTTCAACGCACTCTATACCGACCTCTCTGGCTACTACGATTTAATGTGTGTAGATATCGACTACCCAGCGCAAAGCAACGCCATTCATAGGCTGCAGCAGATTTTCGGTAACGGCGAAACTGCACACTTGGATTTAGCCTGTGGTACCGGCCCCCACGTGCGCCATTTCATTGATTTCGGCTATGCCAGTGGCGGGCTGGATATCAACCAACCGATGCTGGATATCGCTGCCATACGGTGCCCGGAAGCCCAGTTCACCTTGCAAAACATGGGCAGCTTCGAAGTGAGCGCGTCCCTCGACCTAATTACCTGCTTTTTATACTCAATCCACTACAACGCTGGTATTGAAGGGTTAAAAATGTGCATTGCCAGTGTGCACCGCGCACTCAATTCTGGCGGTATTTTCTGTTTTAACGCTGTCGATAAAGAGAAAATTGATAACGCTCTATTCGTTAAACATAGTGCCAAACAGGGAAGTGATTTATTCACGTTCCGCTCGGGATGGCACTATAGCGGGCAGGGTGAAAAACAGTCTCTCAGGCTTAGTATTGAAAAGACGGACGCTGATGGAACGCAGGTGTGGAACGATGAGCACCCTATGGTGGCGGTCAGCTTTGTAGAGTTAGTGACGCTTTTAGAACCTGACTTCGAGGTTCATCTGTTTGAGCACAACTATGAAAAAATCATTCCATGGGATAACACCTCAGGAAACGCTATTTTTGTCTGTGTGAAGAAATAAACCCTGCTTGTATCTGCGAATCACCCTGCCGTGCTGTACGTACGAGCACATTGGCCATACATGGCCGAAATTGCCCCCTTTGTGACCGGCCAACGCATCGTTGGCTGAATGTGGAAAAGCTAATCTGTAGCCTCACTTCAACACAATGAGATTAGCCATGACCCAGCCTAACACCGCCTTGCTATTAATTGACGTTCAAGCCTCCTTTCCCGCCCGCGACTACTGGGTAGAATCGCTGGCTCAGGCATGGCGTCCCAAGCAGCGCGCAGTGCTTCACGCCGCCCAGGCAAACAAAATTCCGGTCATCCGCATTCTGCATGAAGAGCCTGGCAGCCAAGGAGCTTTTGACCCCAAGAATGGCCTGATTCGTCCGCTTGATGGCTTTAACGATGAAGTAGCGGTGACCTATCATAAACGTGTCCATAATGCCTTCACTGACACCTCGCTTGAGGCCTGGTTAAGGGAGCGTGACATCGAACGGCTGGCCATTAGCGGTATTCGTACCGAGCAGTGCTGCGAAACCACCGCACGCGTGGCGTCAGATTTAGGTTTTAGCGTCGACTTTATCAGCGATGCTACCCTAACGTTCCCCATGACGCGCCAGGGTGTCACCTGGTCAGCGGATGATATTAAGGCGCGCACCGAACTGGTACTTGAAGGCCGTTTTGCGCGTATTATCAATACACAAGACATGGTCAACGAATGGCAAAGCACGCGTGAGTGAAGAGCAACCACATAGCCAACCGCCATCCCCAAAAGCCACCACTTTGCGGGTGGCGGTACTGATGATGCCCGGCCAGGTGCCGCTTGATTTGATTGGCCCACTACAGGTTTTACAGTGTGCAGACCGGCTCTCGATAGATGTTCAGGTACGCTATATCGGCCCCAAGTCGGCCATGCAGTGGTTAGGGCCGCTCACCCTTAGCGGCATCGACTCACTACCTGAACAGCTTCACCGTCAAGATTTACTGCTGATTCCGGGGCAGTACCGCAATAGCCTTGAGCCATTGGCGCAACAAGAATGCATCGCTTGGCTTAAGGCGAATGCCCACTGTGCGGATACGCTAATGACCGTTTGCTCCGGCACGCTGTTACTGGCGGACGCTGGCTTGTTAGAGGGGCGACGCTGTACCACCCACCACACGCTAATCGAGCAGTTGCAGTCCAAAGCCCCACAAGCAAAGGTACAAAGTGATTGTATCTTTACCGAGGACGGGCGCTATTTAACCAGCGCGGGGATCTCAACCGGGATCGATACCATGCTCTACTGGCTGACCCGTGCTTGCGGCCATTCACTGGCCTTGGCGGTAGCGCGGGAAATGGTGCTGTATCTTCGCCGCAGCGGCCAGGAGCCTCAGCTGGGTGCCTGGCTTGAGGGCCGCAATCATGTGGATGAACGACTGCATCGCGTTCAAGATGCCATCTGCGCCGCGCCCTCTCAAAGGTGGCCTATCGAAACGCTGGCAGCTCAGGCCGCCATGAGCGAGCGCCATTTCCGGCGCCAGTTCAAAAGCCTCACCGGCATGCTGGTGGGCGACTATATTATGGGGTTACGCCTGCAGCGAGCCAAAGCGTTAATGACCGAAACGAGCTGGACGCTAGCGCGCATCGCCGAAGCCTCCGGCTTTGGTGATGAACGCCAGCTAAGGCGCAATTGGGCTCGCCAGGAGAAAACGCCGCCTAGCGTGTGGCGGCGGGCCAATTCCCAAAAACTGCTTGATTGAGGCAATAAGAGCTACTATTGGTAAAACCTATCGCTGACTGACGCCATGACTGACCTCATTCTGCCAAGCAACACTGACTATCTAAACTTCCGGCATCGCCTGCCTGATAGGCGATTAACGCCTTGGGTTCAATGCCTTTGGTCAATGGGAGCTCCAGGTCACCCCACAGAACCCAGAACCGAAAAGTTCTACCCCGATGCTGGGGCTAGTCTTAGCATTAAGCTCTCCAGCTCCCGCCCCGTCATCACGCTCTGTTTCAACAGGCGCACGTTAATAGAGACACTCGACACGACCACACCCTGTTTGGGCATTCGCTTTAAAGCGGCAGGCGCCCACAGCTTGCTGGGCTTACTACCCGAAGCATTCGCAGATACCTACCAACGCTTGGATCACGAGCTCGAAGAACTAAGTTTGCAAAAATTACGGTTGCAAGGATTAATGCCCGTGGTAGAACGCCTCTACCAGTTGGACTCACAACAGGGCTTACGACTGCTGGAAGCATGGCTGTTAGACCGTCTACAGAGCCAGCCACCTGCCAATAGCCGTATCACTTCGCTTGCTCAAGCCATTGGAGAGCTACAGCTCCCACCCCAACAGTTAGGCGCCACGCTAGGGTTTACGCGACGCACCCTGGAGCGCAAATTAAAACGCGAGGTGGGCGTTACCCCAGGGCAATTAGTCGCCTATGCCCGGCTAAACCGGGCCCGCCATGGACTGCTTGCAACCACACTGCCTCTAGCGGAAATAGCCCTGCACTGCGGCTACTATGACCAAGCTCACTTCACCCACGCCTTCCAATCACTTGCCTATGAAACACCCGCCGCCTATCGCAAACGCAAACTGTCGCAAATTTACAAGGCGTAAAAAAACCTCGTCGTTAAGCTGAGCTCTCAACTTACTCATCGAGGTCACCCACATGTCTACTCGTATGTCTCAACAGTCAGTGTATCGCCTTGTACCACGCCTAGCTCAGCACCTGACCGCCTTAGGCAGTGTTGCTTCAGACTCAACGGTTAATCGCTCGATCATTCACTTAGTCAACCTGCGTGTTTCGCAAATTAATCACTGCTGCTTTTGTCAGCACATGCATTCGCAAGAAGCCAGAGACGATGGCGAGCACCAGGTGCGCCTGGACGTGTTGCCTGCTTGGCGTGAAGCCCCCTGCTTCAGCACACAAGAGCGCGCCGCGCTCGCCTGGGCAGAAGCACTAACCCATGTCAGCCAGCAAGCGGTGAGTGACAGCGACTATCAAAGCGCACTAGATGCGTTCGGCGAGCAGGGGCTAATTGATCTCACTGCCATTATTGTCCAAATCAACAGCTGGAATCGGATATCGGTGGGCTTTCAGTTTTCACCCGACATCACTCTTTAAGCCCGGTGAAGCAATTGAAATTAATATTGCAGATAAGGAAATAAAATGACCAGTGATACAACGCAGCGTCAACAACTACCCAACCTACTCGGTCTCTTATCAAGCTTATTTTTCTTCTTTGGCAGTCTTTTATTTCTTCCCGCTTTTGTGAGCTATGCCACCGTCGGCGTATGGTGTTTTGTCATGGGCTCGCTGATCATGTTTATTATTTACGTAATAAGCATGAAAAGTACGGGTGAGAAGCGTGCTTAATTAATTCAACACTGCACGTTGATATAGCCGCTGGGTTTTAGCTACCTAGCGGCTTACTGGTTGTAATGCCTTTCAACATTGGCTGAGACCTTCGCTGCTGTGATGTTAACGGGAAGAGTTATCGCCCACCATACCTGATAACTAATTATCAACGGAGCCAAGAATTTATATACCCTAAAAAACATTTACTTCATATTAGGTATTTACGACCAGTCTAGGCCAGGTTTTCAGCCACCGCTTGCTATATATGCGGGTCTCAAAATCTGCTCGCTTTGGCCTTTTGGGATTTAATGTGATGGTATAGTCAAACAGTGGCTTAACACCAAAGGGAGCTACAATAATGACTTCCCCATCAGCAGCCATTGAAGCACCTACGGCAGTCTCTACTTCAACCCAGAAACTCATGGCATCTTCAGTTGAAGTATACGGACAGTCCATATTCCGCTCGTGCATTCTTGCCTGGTTCTTCACCGACCACGGGAGCTTCGAAGCTGCTCTTAACTCGCCTTCAATTTCCCGATCACGAGAATCGTTCATATCTTGTTGATCGAAGTAAATTAAATCAATGTCGTTTAGCGGCGTACTCGATGAAAAGTCATGTAGCTTGTCCCACACTAAATTTCTAACGAATCCAGCGGCGAGGCACCAACCCGGCAGTTTCTGAGCAGCCGCTATAGTAAGCGCCTCCATCCGCGCCGAATCATTCGTCAGCCAATGTTTGACCACCGCTTCATGATCCATCTAAATACCTAACTCATGCGTTTATTTATAGCTACGAAGCCACGAAAAACCGACCAAACAAAATGCTAAGCCTTCTTTATCCCCTGTTATTGATCAGATTCATGGTTGATACCATCACTAACCGGCAAATCATCCAAGTCGAAGGGATTAATACCTTCCAAACACCCGACATTGAATCCATACACATCAGGGTTCGAGCGCGTTTGGTGATGGGTGTAGATACCGCAGTTCGAGCAGAAGTAGTGCTTTGCGACGCCCGAATTGAACTGGTATAGCTTTAAATGCTCAGCGCCGAGGAGAACGCGAAGGCCGCTCAACGGCACATAGGCCATAACAGCACCTTTGCGCCTGCAAATAGAGCAGTTACACCGTTTCGGGTCGATAAGCCCTTCAGGCAAATCAAGCTCGAGCTCCACTATGCCGCAGTGACACGTCGCCCTGTGCTTAGGTTGAATTTTAACCTCGCCCACTTGCTTGATCACAAACCTTCTCCCCTGTGCCGATCCTCGCTGGGCTTTATCGGCCTCAACGTTTGATAAAAGCAGCTACCAGCAGTGGGAGCAGCTCAATGAAAAGATCAAGTGTGGCGAAGAAGCTGAAAATTCAACGATGGCTCCAATTCTTTTGATCTCGCTGAAGCCAAAGTTATGAACTCAGGACTCAGTGCTTGTGCTAGAAGCATCCTGATTTGGCCGCAATTGAAGCTGGATACCGAGCAAAAAATTGCGCAGCACCTGATCTTTGCACTCGCGATAATTCTTATGGCTCGGCTTGCGGAAAAAAGCACTTAATTCATGGTTACTTAGGTTGAAGCCAGCCAGTTCAAACGCTGCCAGAATATCGTCAGCCTTTAGATTCAGCGCGATGCGCAGCTTCTGGAACACCATGTTGTTGTTCAGCTGCGATTCTGGCACGGGCTGCGGGCCTTCACGCTTGCCACGCTTAAAGCTAATAAAGCCGTTCAAAAACGCTGCCAACTCTCTGTTCTTCATCGTCACAAAGGCGTCGTCATCATCCTTTTTCAGCCAGGCAGTGACCTGCTCTTGAGCCACACTTACCTCTGCCAAGGCGAAGATATCCACAATGGTGCTGTCTTTTAAGTCGAAGGTGTAACGTATGCGGCGAAAAATATCGTTATTGGTCAAAATAGTATCCCTAGTCTTAGGCAAACCCAGCACAATTAGATTTCATGTGCATCTGCGTCTATCGTGAATAGTCGGAAAATCAGCAACCTAACAAGCCTAGCCTGCCGTCAGCTTCTCAAGCAGTTCATCAATTTCTTCTTTAAGCTCGCCATCTTCAATCTTGTTGGCAGTGATTTGGGCATTTTTAAGATTGCTGATCGCCGCGTCGGTCTGGCCTAGCTCAACTTGCAGCTTTGCCATAGAGAACGCTATCGATGACATATGGTCTGTGGAATTAATCGCGACGGCTTTCTCAAAGGCTTTTTCGTAGACAGCCAGCGCCTCATCTAGCTCTTCAGTAAAATCAGCCAGGGTTTCCCACTGCTCTGGGTGATCTTTATCGCTGTTTTCGTTCTCGGTGCAGATCGCTTCCAACTGCGCATAGAGCGCATCGAAAGCCTCTCTATCCTCTTTATCGGCAGCCTTCATGAGTTTTTCAGCGAGTTCGTAAACCGCCTTGTATATTTTGGTGTTAATCATCAATAACAGCCTTTTATCTACTGAAAATAAACCATGAAAATTAATAAATAAGTCAGTACATTTATTTATTTGGCGATATACGATTTTAAGGTAGATCTCGAAGTCTGCTTGAAGCAGCTTCCCAATCAAGACCATGCCATTATAGCCCAGCATGATGCCCTTTCGGATGGTCATTTTTCCGCTTTTGTCCGCAGTGAAATGCCTGATGAGAAGATTATGACTCAGGCAGGCGCAATAGTAGCCCGGCCAGTCGCTGCTTCTGTGCTTGGATCGCTTCTGTTAGAAAATCCTTTAGAGCATGAATCTTCACCACGCCTCTCAGGTCAGGGTGCATCAAAAACCACAGACCATATTCAAGCTCAGGGATAGGGTCGCTAAGTTGGATAATGTCCGGATCTTCATCCGCCAAGTAACATGGCAGCACAGCCAACCCCATGCGAGAGCGAACAGCGCTAAATATGTTAACCAAGGTATCAACACGGTAGACACAGGCCGCTTTTAGTTCATGCGTCTCCATCCACCGGTCTAGTGCTGAATCCTGTAGCCGAGGCCCGGCGCCAATCCAAGGCTGCTTTGCAAGGGTATCAGTGGATGCCCCTGGAGATAAACCAAGACTGCGATGTCCGTAGATAGCTTGACCAATCGTGGCCAGCTGTCGCCCAATCAGGTTCTCAGGCGGAAGATTGGAGGGGCGGATAGCAACGTCGGCCTCCCTACGCGTCAGGTTGAACAATTGATTAGAAACGGCAACGTCCAGCACGATGGCTGGATACTCAACGCGAAATTGCGTAAACAGGGGCGCTAGCAATCCCATCAGCAACGAGTCCGTTGTGGTGGCATAAATTTCCCCACTCGGTTCCAAATCCCGCCCGGCAACTTTACGTTCGGCGGCAAGAGCGGCCTCATCCATAATCTTAGCCGTCTCGGCCAGCTGCTCTCCTGCCAGCGTGGGCTGGTAACCAGTACGGCTTCTTTCAAAAAGCGTAACCCCCAAGCGTTGCTCAACTTCTCCCAGCCGCCGGAAAACAGTTGCATGACTGACCGCCAGGGCACGCGATGCCCCAGAAAGAGAGCCTGCGTTCGCAATGGCAAGGATAATTTCAAAGTCGTTCCATGCCAGATGACTACGTGTTTTCTGGGTAGCGGTAGAGGCTCCCTCACGCGCCCTCACTGTTCGTTTTTGCAAAGTCTTTACTCATATTTATGGAATATCTTGCATAATGAAACAATACTAGCATGTCCCTAACGCACCGAAATAACCAGAGCGCCCTGATACCCAGGGCGGCGTTATGGAAGTCATAGACATGATGAATTCAAAAGAAGAGCAATACGTTAATGGCGTCAATTCGTTCACTCGCCAGAATAACGAAGACGCGGGAAAAAAGATCATCGGCGATCCGGTGGGCATCCCAATTAGGTACCAAGATGGGCTGGGGGGCATCGACACTGAACAAGTGCGGCGAGATCAGCGGCAAGCGAAGCGAGAGTTTATCCGGGCTATTCTCAAATACCTGCGACGCCAGCACTGAAAATAGCAGCACCCCCGACTCATTATGGCGAGCGCCCCATCCATTTAGGATCAGTTCATAGCCAATTCTTGGCGATCCGATCACCCACTAATTATCTGAAGTTGATGCCCCAGTGTTACCAGGTCGCTTACTCACAACAGACTAAACTCATTCCCGCTGCAATGCCTGTTTAAGCGACTCCAGACTATCGGGGCCACCGGCCAGCCGAACGCAGCTATTGGATTCTTGCGCCCACAAGGCGGATGAAGAAAAATGGAGATGCACAGCCACTTGAGCAACCGCCATCTCATCCAGCAAACCGGCTGGAACCCATATTAAATCGGTGTCTCTCAACCTGTTGGGCACCGGGCTACCGCAGCCTGAACAGAAGTCACTCCGATAGCCGGTTGGCTTTTGAAAAGAGCAGATGTTCGACTGACCTGAAATCCAGTGAAAGCACTTGCCTTCCACAAAAGTGGCAGCGTTAGCGTTAGACCCAGTCGCTTTGCGACACAAGGAGCAGTGACACTGGTAGAGGTTTGGTAACTCACCCTCAATTTCAAACATCACCGCTCCACAGAGACACTCACCTTTCATCGAACACTCCTGAGTATACAATACCAAGCCAAACCCGCTGATTCGCCGCTGTTAACCGTAATACTCCATAACCAACTCTGGATGACCAGTTCGTTCATCAATCTGCTCCCCCAATGAAATAAATCCATGCTTCTTATAAAAATGGATACTTGGATCGTTCTCACGGTAGACCGTCAATTGCAAACACTCCCTTCTGCTCTTAGCATCATCAATCAGCGCTGTGCCCACGCCCTTACCCTGCAAGCTTGGCGCCACAAAAACAGCAGCCAAGGTATTTTCATACAGGCTATAAAACCCAGCTATTTGAGCCCCAGACTCAAATACAAAGGTCTCCGAGGCGGGGAGATAGACATCACGCATTTCGCTAACTTTCGACTTCCAAAATGCTGATTCGATAAAGGCATGTGCTTTGATCGATGCTGAAAGCCAGATATCCAAAATCTGATCCATATCCGCTTCCCGATATTGGCGAATCATCAAGATATTCCTTACTGATGGTCAACTGAGCCAAAGGCACTATTGAGAATCGTTTGATAAGTATTTTCTCTCCAGTACAGAGCGAAGCAAATCAGGAATCCAATCAGGTTTGAAGAGAGAGGCTTCGTTTTCGAGTAGCTCGTCCAAGCTCCACCATTTCCACGTTTGAATCGTACTCTTTTCCTCATCAGTCCACTTTGCAGCAAATACCTCTCTGTTGGCAGGCCATTTAACCAAGAAGTACTGCTCAAGCCAACGTGCTGGCACCGACCGTGCAACGGCATAAACGTCATCTCGTTCTGTTAACATTTCATCAACGTCCTGTATTAAGCCTGTTTCCTCATATAACTCGCGTTTCGCAGCCTCGACGTAGCTTTCACATGGCTTCAGTTCACCGCCAACGGTTGCCCAAAATGGCGCCTGATGCTCATCTTTATATAAAAACAGTAGCAAGCGCCCATTTTCATCAATAATCATTAAGCGCGATGATTTTCTTGTCTCCACTTTTAGCACTCCATTCCTTCTTTCAATATTCATCAGATCTAGGAAGAGACATACTAAAGCTAAGTCATCCAAGTCTATGGCGACTCCCCACTGTTAAAAACTTCTTAATCACCAAGGTTCGCTTTGTAAAACTACCTCTCCAACTGGGGCCAAGTCACCACGATGCATAAACTCGAAGGTAGAAAGCACTTTCTCACCTTGCTGCAGAAAATAAACGGCACCAGAATGCCGCTGATAACCATGTCTTGCGTAATAAGAAACTAGCCGAGACGGGCAAAAAAGAGTAAATACTTCAGCTCCAAAATGGTTGCTCGCCTGATGATGAACTTCGTTAAACAGTAGAGCTGGAATGCCTTGCCCCTGATATTCTGGCCTCACAACAACCTCGCCAATACCAATCACTAAACGAGGCACAGCATCGATGAGGACTTCAAAGCTATCAAAGCCAATGTGGCCAATAGGGTTCTTCTCCTCCGAGTAGACGATGCTATGCCAGGAAACAGGCGACCACTCTTTACCACGCCCTTCCTCAGGAAAAACCTGCACCTTCCATTGGGTTAAGTAGCGCCACTCGCCTTCCAATATCCCTTTTTTGGTTTCAATTCTCACTGAAAGCTCCTGTGGTTTTACTGCTAACGCATTATATTATATTATTCTAATTAAGAGTAAATCTACCCCCTTCATCTAATAAGCAGTCTACCGAATGAGCGGCAAGCCCAGCCTACGCACCCAGCTGTCTTGTTGGCCCAAGCCTGCTTTGACCACAGTTCACCGGTGACAACGGCGTCAAGGTTATCAGCCACATGAGCAAAATGGGGCAGCCCAATTCTGTGGCCCTTCAGATCACGGTTCTCCCCTTCGCCATGATCGCTTAGCGCCATGCACAGGTGAACTTGGGTGCTAGCTACTAACAGAGGATTCGGCTACGAGGGTGGGTAGTGTGGCTCCCTAAGTGTCCGATCTTTCAACCGTTAAACCGATTTCCTGTCCATACGAAATTTCTAAGACATGGCCATCTGGATCATTTATAAAGGCCCAATAGCATACCGGATAGCCGCTATCCGTCGCCTCCCGGGACAATATGCCTTCGCGCCTAGCTTGGTCACATAAATCATCTACTTCACGCTTGCTTTTACAACCAACACCCAGGTGGGCAAAAGGCCCTAATATAGGAACCGGATTACTGTTTTGTACTAGCACTAATACAAATGGGCGTGATTTATCCGACAACCAAACGACCCGCTTATCAATTTCCTTATCTGTTCGCTCATGAATGACAGACATGTGGGCGTAGCGCTGATAAAAATCAATACTCTGATCTAAGTTACTTGCTGATAATGCGATGTGAGTAAAGCCGACATCTATTTTCATTGTCAAACCCCAAATTTTTAGTTTTACAAAAGAGGCTTCCTGGCTCGTTATTGCTTAAATACCTCTACTCATCAAGAGCATGCTGTGCTGACTTGATTACCAACCCTGCAGTTACCTATCTCCCCTACGTTGCTGTTTGCTGATTATCACGGTTTAAATTCCGTTCAGCCGGTATATCACTCAGATACTCGACAAACTCCACTTCAAACCCGGCCGGATCGACAAAGTAGACATTTTTACGAAACGGCTCTGTTGCTCCGGGTTTGGCAACGGCAAAACCCGCGTTATTTAACCTGGCCACAACAGCGTCAAGGTTATCGGTTACATAAGCAAAATGGGCAAGCCCAACGCTATGGCCTTTCAGATCACGGTTCTCCCCTTCGCCGTGATCGCTTAACGCCAAGTAATGTTCATCATCACCAAAGTGCACCCACTTGCGTGGCTTGCCATACCACTCGCCATGGCCTTCATCCCGCACCCGCCAGTGAGGGAATACGGCGCGGTAAAAATCCAGCATGGCATCCATATCAGCTACCACCAGATTAACGTGTTCCAAGTACATAAGAGTCTCCTTGCGTTAAGTGAAATGGCAGGATAAAACCTCAACTTCACTTGAGGTAAAGTGTTTTTTGGGAAAAAATGGCAAAAAAGATTCAGGGGTGAGTGATGGCAGAGGCTATTTGGAGTGTTGGCAAGGTCGCTAAGCGTTGCGGTATTAAGGTCAGTACCCTGCACTTTTACGAGCAGCAAGGTCTGATCCACAGCTGGCGTAATGCGGGCAATCAGCGGCGCTACAAGCCAGAGGTGCTGAGGCGGATTTCAGTGATCAAAGCCGCGCAGAAAGTTGGCGTTAGCCTGGAAGAGATTAAGCAGGCCTTTGAATCGCTGCCCAATAACCGCACCCCGACGGTTGAGGACTGGCAACAGCTTTCAAAAAACTGGCAGCAGATGCTTGATGGTCGTATTGCTTACCTGCAAAAGCTGCGTAATAACCTGGCGGGCTGTATAGGCTGTGGCTGCCTGAGCATGACCAGTTGCCCACTCTATAACCCCGACGATAAACTGGCTGAATCAGGTAGCGGCCCGGTGCTTCTGGATCAGGCAGAACAGAAAGCGAGAGCCCAACAAGCACCACACGCCAGCGCCTAGTCCTTAACAGTCGCCCTCAAGAACAGCTATCAAGCCTTAATCGACAAGAATGAACCACTTGGGCTTGATACGCCCAAAATCACGACGGGTGTTGGTTTTCAAGGCTTTCTTGGAATCCAGCACTACCGTATCCGCTTCATTTCTAACAAACACCACCCAATGCCAGAAAGGCCTACCCTGCTCCATTCGCCACTTGATGGCCAATAGCGCCTTATCTGGCAGGCTTTCCCAAGTGTCGAATGGCGTCTCTGTGGATGCAGCCGTGATACCCAGTGCACGTAAGAGCTTACGGACATACTCGGTGTCTGACCAAAGCGCGGTGTCTTCGGCATAGATACCCAAGGCGTTTGCTGTCTCTTTGGCCTGAGCATAGGTAATGCCCGCAAGCGCCGCGCATGCCGCAATACCGCAGCCGGATATTTCTTCTTGAATGACAGGATTCATTTGGTTGCCAGAGCTCCGTTTGACCACTACTTTAACTGCCTTCATCCGCATATACCCAGCTGCCTTTATAACCGACATATACGGTAGGTTTTGCTGAATCAATCCTACATTTTAGTCGCGCTGTCATCGGCGCGGTTATGGCTCAATGCGAATTGGAGTTCCGTTTGGCACCGCGTGCCAAATCTCTTCCATCTCGACATTAGTAACCGCGATGCAGCCATCGGTCCAGTCCCAACGTTGGACTAGGAGACCCAACCAGCCAAATCCGTTCCTCTGGCCGTGGATCATGATCATCCCCCCAGGCGAAACGTCACGCGCCTCCGCCTGCGCGCGATCATCCTCGTTTGGGTATGAGACATGAAGAGACAGATAAGCCATGCTGTTAGGGTTTCTCCAGTCGAGTACATAGTCGCCTTCCGGTGTCCGTTGATCACCTTCTTCCTGTTTATGTTCGGCCGGGTTACCCCCGAGTGCAATCCCGTACTCACGGTATGGCTCCCCATCCCTTAATAGATAAAGTTTCCGCTCTTCCTTGACCACCAATACCGACTCTGCCTGTGGAAGTTCTTCAGCAAACAATGCTGGCAAGCGGGAATCTGCAAAGTAGACACCCACCCCAAGCGCCAGAACAAGGAACAGGATTGCTAGAAGTCTATATCGCACTTTAACCGCCTTTTGTATAACGTCGTGCGTATTCGCACGAACTTATGGGTGTCGCAGGGGCCACAGGCCCCGAATGCCGCATCTCGTTAGATTCGTACTAATGATGCCCGTCCATCATTAGTACTTTGACTGTCTTCCACTGAACCGCTTCGTTCGCAATAGTGATACGCTGCACTTGTGCTGCTTAGTGAACCGAAAGCTCTTCAAGGCTTAGATGAGTTTAGGCTGCTCGGCGATAGCTAAACCACAGAAATTCCCTATTTATATTGAATTAAATACATTATTTTACTTCTTAACAATGATTCGCCATTCTGCACCATGAAGCTAATTGCACAATTCGAGAAACGAACGGCTGCTTTTACTTTATACTGCCTCATCTTTTATTTTCGACACACCTTACGACCATCTGTCAGGGCACCTTATGCCATTTGCAAAACTAGGCTTATCCACTCCTCTTGTTCAAGCGATCACCGAACTGGGTTACAAAACGCCAACGCCCATCCAGGAACAAGCGATTCCTGCCATTCTTTCGGGTAACGACTTAATCGCCACCGCACAAACAGGCACAGGCAAAACCGCTGCCTTTGTACTGCCTCTGCTAGAACGCTTCAGTACAGCGGGAACGTTACGCGGCAAACGCATACTTGCGCTGATTCTCGTGCCGACCCGTGAGCTAGCGGTTCAGGTCGAAGCCAATGTGGCTCAATACGCTAAACACACGCAGCTAACCTCTATGGCGATGTATGGTGGCGTGGATACCGAGGCTCAAAAAGAGCGCCTAATCAAAGGGGTGGATATTCTGGTCGCCACGCCGGGCAGATTGCTTGATTTGGCTCATCAGCGTGCGCTGCACTTTGATGAACTTAAAGTCATGGTACTGGACGAAGCGGACAGAATGGTCGACATGGGTTTTGGCGACGATATCAAGAAAATCATAGATCGCCTGCCTGAAGACCGTCAGAACCTACTGTTTTCGGCCACAATGACAGACGACGTACGCGCCCTCGCCTACGATTTTTCAGATAGCAAGATGACCGATCTGGCGGCTGAAATATCCATTTCTCCTAACGTCCGCGCCGCCGCTAATGTCCAACAATGGCTAATCACCGTCGACAAAGACACGAAATCCGCCTTGTTGAGCCACTTGATCAACGAACAAAAGTGGGATCAGGCGCTTATTTTTACCGAGAAAAAACACAATGCAGCCAAGCTTGTTGCTCAACTGGAAAAACGCGGCATCACAGCGGATTCCATTCATGGCGATAGAAGCCAAGCAATGCGTGAAAAGATTCTGGATCAGTTCAAATCTGGCGAGCTAAAGTACTTGGTCGCCACGGGGGTTGCCGCTCGTGGTTTGGATATTGGTGAACTGAGTCGTGTGGTGAATTACGACTTGCCTTTTAAACCAGAAGAGTACATCCACCGCATTGGCCGAACCGGCCGCGCGGGTGCCTCTGGTGAAGCCATCTCTTTGGTAGACATGAGTGACTTTAAAAATCTTTGTGCCATTGAAAGACGATTAAAAAGCATTATTGAGCGCAAAGAGATTGCAGGCTTCCCGGTTCGAAAAGCAGTACCCGAGTCAAACTTGAACTTTAAAAAACAAAAGTAATCGTTAATACTTACCAAAGAAGCTCACCTCTTAAAAATCAAAGGTGAGCTTATTTATGATAGACATTTCACGAGGCTGGTAAAAACGTATCTAACAGCTCGGCATTCGTTGGGTATTTATCCAATAACTCAAGTAACTTCTGTGCGCTTTCTACTGGCTTTAGCGTTGTCAAACCTCTACGCAGTGTCCTTACTTTTTCAATATCTTTTGCATCAATCAACAGCTCTTCTCGACGGGTACTGCTTTTGGCAATATCTATCGCAGGGAAGATTCGTTGATTGGCCACATCCCGGGATAACACCAGTTCCATATTGCCCGTGCCCTTGAACTCCTCGAAAATCACCTGATCCATACGGCTTCCCGTATCCACCAGCACGGTGGCCAGAATGGTGAGCGATCCGCCGTTTTCGATCTTTCTCGCGGCGCCAAACAGTTTTCGAGGTATTTCCATCGCGCGGGAATCCAGCCCACCCGACATAGTGCGACCATTGCCCCGCTGCTCGGCATTATGAACGCGCGAGAGTCTGGTGAGCGAATCGATCACAATCATCACATTATGCCCCTCGCCTGCTTGCTTACGCGCCGTTTCAAGAAGCTTATCTGCCATATTTACATGGTGTGTGTAGCTTTCGTCTGAAGACGATGCATGTACTTCTGCCGACACACTGCGCTTAAAATCGGTCACTTCTTCCGGGCGCTCATCAATCAGCAAGGCATACAGCTTTATGTCAGGATGCGCTTCTGCCACGGCCTGACAGATATGTTTTAACATCGTCGTTTTGCCAGAGCCCGGCGGCGCCACAATCAACCCACGCTGCCCCATCCCAATGGGCGTAATCAAGTCCATCGCCCGCACGGTGCGCTGATTAGAACCAGGTTCTAAATAAATGCGTGGGGAAGGATGAATAGCGACGCCATTTAAAAAACGTTTTTCGGGATCATCAGGGAATTGATCTTTAATTTCGTCAGAGGGCTTGGCATCTATCTCTCTTTTCGCCTTCAAACCTAGTGTTTTTCTCGTCATAATATCGATGGATCGCCTTGAATAACTTGAATTAATAGAATACTGAATCTATGAAATAGCTGCATCATAGACAGCCGATTGGTCGCATTGTTGCGATACTTGGCATGGATAACAGTTAAGTCTAATTTGTGCCCAATCAGATGATTAGTCGTTGATCTCCACCATGGCGTTCTGATCGTGGTTATAGGGTTTGAAGCGCAGCATGGTGAACACTCCTCATCTATTTTCTTTGATCCTACCAAAGCGTAGCTGTCTACAGAGTTTTTTCTACAGTCTCAACGCTCAAATCAGGTGTACACAAAAGATACTTGGAATTTTATGTCAAATTTTCAGTTAGTCTTCCAAATCCACTTTCCATTAACAATTGTGAAAGATCCTGTTTGGATAAATTTAATTCTAATGCTCGTTTCAAAGACGTCCTCACGAGTTCTTTCATTTTCAACACGTCATTTTTATTTATTTTTTTACGATCTCCTGTATGCACTAGTGTCGAGCGTTTATCATATAGCTCTCTTGCCACCTTGAATATCTCGCGAGAACTTTCTCAATCTTCACCTAAAAGCACTGCACACCCCCTTGAAACTCTAAGCCGAAGCTCGGTCTTACCATCATTAAGCAAGGCTTCTAAAGAAATCATTAGGGACAGAAACTCAAATTCTATATGAGGCACATGATAAGATTGCTCAAAATTTGATAGAGAAAATTCTAAGTATTTCGGCATTTTACCTATAAGCTGGGATGATAGATATTCATTAACCAACGGAACTTCGTTCTGATTCAGACTAAACAGACGATTTTCACAAAATAGAGTATTTTCCATTGAGCTGAACATTTCCAACTCATCATCTTCATCTGCATAATAAAATTCTATACTTATCCGAATCGACCCCTCTTTAAAAAGTCTTAATTTATTAATTCTATCACCTAAGTATTTCGAAATCTTTCCATGAAATTTATGCTGCATTTCCCAATATGGCATATGCGCTTCAATATCAGCAGGATCCCCTTGAAACTCAGGATAATCATCTAAATTTTTCTTTATTATATAAACATACTCAGGGCGATAATATGACCCTAATGGAACACATCCCCATTCATGATCTAATTTTGACCATACATCCGCAGTTATGAAACTCTCCTCACACATATCTGCAAAATCAACCATGGTCATTTCTTCAATAACAAATCCATCACCAAGGTCAATCCCGAGGATAGAGCTATCTACGTTACCAAGTAAAGCCAGATATTTCATTAATTTACCTTATTGCCATAACGCTCGCATTAAGTCGGTGGTTTGACGACGCAAAGCGGCGGAAAATACGTCTACTGGAGGGTATATTCTGGCAGCTTAGGTATGCATAGCTACCGCTATTTTCTTCTTTATAGATGAGATAACCTTAAGCAAGGTGGCTGGACATAGTACACCGACTAGTCGCGTCGCTTCGGTGCTTTGGAATGGCAATCATCGAAGCCGACAAGTCGAGCTTGTGCTCAATCATTAAGTGCACGTCGTGTTCAAAAATGCCTGGCTGAAGCTGATCTTGGTAGTTGATCACCAACATGGTGTTCTGACCTTAATTCTTAGCTTTGAAGCGCGGCATGCTGAGCACTCTTCGCCTGTTTTCCAGAGCCTACCAAAGCAGCCGTCAGTGGGATTTTACTACACCTCAACGCCATGGTTCAGGCACGTTTGAGGCGGTGCTTGCGTTTTCGAAAGCAAAGGTGCGCCGCGGGTCAAATGTCACCTGCAACAACTTGTTATACGTTTTCGTCAACCCAACTCTCCATGCTTTCCAATAGCTCCGGAACCGGGAGTCTTTCGATGTCTCTTTTGGAAAACCCCCTTGCGGTGAGCGCATCGTAGTTGTCGCCCATGAAAACGTTGAAAGAATCCCAGATGCGGCTAGCTCCATCCGCACCAAGCCCACATGTTGAGCTGAGCCAATTACGAACCTCGACGACAACGTCTTCAGGAATGTTTTGATGATTCGCAACGTCAGAATTCGACAAATCAGAAATTGCTGCTTGGTATTTATATCTTTCCCCAACAAGAATTAGGCATTTCTTTTGCTCGTGTTCCCCGCCTTTGAACAGGCGACACCCAACGTCAATTCCCAGCTCAAACGGCATATTTAGGCGAAATACTTCTCCTTTCTTTGTGGCTTTGATGCGTGAGAGGTCATGTATTGCGTACTTTGACTCTTGTATGAGCTCGAGGATCTTGGCAATGCGAGCTTCTCCGGAGTCTATCCGCTCAGTTGCAATTCTCGGCTTCAACCCGAGATAGATGATGGTGAATAGTAGTGGCCGAAGCAGCGGATAAAAAGGTTCGTCAAATGGGCAGTTAACGAACACGTTTTGATCGAATGCCACCTTAACTATTTCTTATCTCGCGGAGGAAACGGATCGACCCCATAGCTCCGACGTTCTTTGATGGTTCCGTCTTTTCCGTGGACATAAAGTTCACCATGTGTTTTTTTTGCAGCGTCACGTGCATATTTCACAGCATCGGCTTGGCTCTCAAAGACCTTTCCTGCGCGGGTTTTCCCTGCTGTTTTGACGGCCCAACCACCTCTTTGGCGGGGGACGACATGTTTGCCTTTAGTTTTCATGGGGAGGTCACTCCTGACTCATAAAACATATAATAGTGATTATACACCCAACTGTATAACCTCAATGAAAGTGCCTTCGCGTTTATCGATGTTATCTAGCTCGCCACTTTTACGTAACTCATTGTTTTAAAAACCAACATCACAACCACTAGGCAGCATACCCAATATTTGCGTGCCCGCTCGTTTTTCTATATTCATATCACTCTATTCATAAAATTGGCTTAGGTCACGCATTGGGAAGGTAGAATTTGGGAGTGAGTTTTTGATGGAGTGTGAGGCGGAAGAGGAAGACATTTCATAAGCAATTGTTTTCGTTGGCTAATAAAACGCTGATCGTGCCACAAGTTATGCTCATACAACCCGTATTGCGGGCTTTAGTGGCACGGCTAACTGCTTACCTTTAGCCCCATTTCAACAGGCTTCTGTAAGATCCCGACTTCGTCGGGCGATCACTTTGGGTGGCTGATTAAGCGCTGATCGCCCAATAAATTGTGCTCCTACCGTCCCCTCAACGCGGAGTTTGGTGGCACGATGACCCTTCCATGGCACCGTGCACTTCGCTGAGCGGGCGTATTAGGCTTTGAGGACGTAGCGTAGGGTTTCGACGACTTGGTCGGTAGTGGTGCACCATGCCTGGGCCCCCGCATCAACTTCTTTAAGCGGGTGAACGATATCTTCGCTGTGCAGGGTGATGTAGGGCTTGGCTAGTGCGGCGCAGTAGCCTGCGTCGAAGGCGGCGTTCCACTGTTTGTACTGGTCGCCGAAGCGTACAACAACCAGATCCGCCTGCTCGATCATCGTGCGGGTGCGGATTGCATTGACCTTGGAGGACTGGTGGTCGCGCCAGAAGCCATTTTCCGGCTTGCCCAGGTGGTCGCCGGCGGCGTCGGAAGCGGCGTGGTCGGTCACCGGGGCGGTAAACACGATATCCAGGCCTGCGGCCTCGGCGCCGCGTTGGATTTCTTCGCGCCAGTCGGTGTGGATCTCGCCGGAAAGGTAAACGTAAAAGCTCATGGCTAAACCTCAAATATTAGTTTGTCAGTAGCGCCATTTTATGGAAAAACCTTCCATATTCATACCTGAGCTTTGTACGAAAAGTCGGCGAGCGAAGTTCAGGCAAGGCAAAAAACGGCGAAAAAGCGGAGTTTACGGGGTGTAAATGAGCATTTTGAGACGTTTTTTAACGCCGCATGGCCGAGCGCAGGCAGTTTTCGTACTAAGCTAAGGTTTTTTTTCCGGCTTGGCGAGTAGATAAATATCCATAATCCAGCCGTGCTGCTCGCGCAGTTCGGCGCGGCGTTGGATGATCTCGTCGCTGACATCATCTAGCCAGCCTTTGATTAAGCACTGCTTCTCCATGCCCAGGTAGGTGCCCCACCAAATGTAAGTCTCTTCAGGCGGCAGCGTGGTAAAGGCCCCGCCGCTATCCAGCATTACGGCAACCGTGGCGGCATCGCTTGGCCAGCCGCGTTCGCGTAGGCGGCGGCCGGTGGTGATTTGAACTGGCTCGGCGAGGACATTTAGCGGGATTTTATGTTCGGCGGTGAGTACCTGCAGGCTGGTGATGCCTGGCACTACCTCTACCTCAACCGCCCTGCCCGCAGCGCTTAGCCGTTGGGTGATGCGCAGGCTGCTATCAAAAAGCGAGGGGTCGCCCCACACCAGCATGCCGACCCGCCCGCCGTTGGGGAGGTGTTGATCAATTAGCTGGGCCCATACGCTGGCAATGGCCGCGTGCCAGTCGTCTACTGCGCCCAGGTAGTCATTACGGCCATCTCGGCTGGGTAGATCGAACTCGACGATGTTGGTGGTCACCGGCGCTTCTAACAGCCGTTCGCATAGTAGGCGGCGCAGGTCGAGCAGGTCTGATTTGGCTTCGCCTTTGCGGGGCAGCAGGATCACGTCAGCATTGTTCAGGGCGCGCACCGCCGCCAGGGTGACGTGATCAAGGTTGCCGGTGCCGATACCAATCAGTGACAGCGTGATCATGGTTCGCTCTTATCAGTGGGTGTGGCAAAGGGCGAATCCGCCGACTGGGGGCGAAAGCGACGGTCGTAGCCTACGGCGTAGAGGCTGCTCTCCTGGAAGTCTTCGCTCTCCAGCACTGGCCCCACCAGGATTAGCGCGGTGCGCTGCATGGAGTCATCGATCAGCCCTTCTATGCTGGCGAGCCGCCCCCGCACTACCCGCTCATCGGGCCAGCTTGCCCGCCATACAATCGCCACCGGGCAATGCTCGCCGTAGTAAGGCGTCAGGCTTTCCACTACCTGGGCGAGATTATGGATGGAGAGGTGAATCGCCAGCGTGGCCCCGGTGCGGGCAAAGTTGGCCAGCGTCTCTTCGCTGGGCATGGCGCTGGCCCGCCCCGGCGTGCGGGTAAGCACCACCGACTGGGCCACGCCGGGTAGCGTTAGCTCCTGGCCTAGGGTCGCCGCCGCTGCGGCAAAGGATGGCACGCCGGGGGTAATGCTGTAGGGGATAGCCAGCTCGCGCAGGCGGCGCAGCTGCTCGCCCATGGCCGACCATACCGAGAGGTCCCCCGAGTGTAGTCTGGCGACGTCTAGGCCTTCAGCGTGGGCGGTTTGAATCTCGTGAACGATCTCGTCTAGCGAGAGCGGCGCGGTGTTGATCACACTGGCCCCTGGCGGGCAGTGTTCCAGAATCTGCTCCGGCACTAATGAGCCTGCATAGAGGCACACCGGGCAGGCGGCGATTAAGTCGCGCCCGCGTAGGGTAAGTAGATCCGGCGCGCCGGGGCCTGCGCCAATAAAGTGTACTGTCATTGCGTCATTCCTCTAGGGCCTTCTGCCACCGCAATAGTCGCCTGCCTATCCGCTGATATAAGCCGTGGGCCAAGCAGCGTTGCCCCTGGCCCTGCCGCCAGTAGCGCCACGGCTTCGGCGACGCTGCCCGTACCACGTGCCTGCATACTGCGAGCCGAGTGGGTGAGCGTTACCACTGTAGGCAGTTCGGCGTCCGCCACGGCGATAACTTCAAGGCTGCGCAGTCGGCCCAGCTGTTGAACTAACGGCAGCATGGAGTGGGCCGCCGCCAGCCGGTCGATGGCGCCATGCTGCTCAATCAGATGATCCAGCGCTTGAGCAAGAGACGCCAGCGGCGCTTCGCTGCGAAAGCCAAACCCCGCTACTTTTAGCTTCTGCCCGTTCATCGCGCGCTCTATTGGTTTATCGTAAACACCGTTCATCGAACGCCTCGCCACTGCACAATCGGGTAGCTGGCTTTCCAGCCCCGTCGAGTGCCGATGGGGACAGCGTTAGCCAGTTCAAGGCGCTGCAATTCGCCGCCCGCCTGCTGATGCCAGTGAGCCAGCAGCGCTTCGGATTCCAGGGTGACCGCATTGGCGACGATGCGCACGCCTTTGGGTAGGCGCTGCCATAAGGCGTCTAACAGCGCTTGGGATAACCCGCCGCCGATAAACACCGCATCCGGCAGCGGAGCCTCGTTTAGCAACTCAACTGCGCTGCCCTCTTTGACCTCCAGCCAGTCAACGCCCAGGTTGGTTGCGTTAGCTCGTGCCCTGGCTGCCCGTTCAGGGTGGCGCTCAAAGCCGATAGCCTGATTATCCCCATGGGTAAGCAGCCACTCAATGGCGATAGAGCCTGAACCGGTGCCGATATCCCATAGCCGCTCGCCGGGCATGGGTGCCAGCGCCGCCAGGGTAATGGCGCGAATGGTCTGTTTGGTGATCTGGCCGTCGTGGTCAAAAAAGCGATCCGGCAGACCGGGGGTAAGCGGTAAGGCGCGGCCGGGGCCTGCGACGTCCAGCGCTACCGCAACCGGGTGGGCGATATCGTCGGGTAAGGCAGTATCTATGCGTAGGGTGCGAATACGCTCATTGGCACCGCCTAGTGATTCCAGCAGCGTTAGCTGGGAGTCGCCAAAGCCGAAGCTCTTCATCAGCGCCGCTAACTCGGCCACCGCCTCGCCGTCTCTCATCAGCACCAGTAAACGCCTGCCCGCATGGAGATAGGGGCGGATACGCGTTAGCGGTTTGGCGTGAAGGCCCAGGCAGGTGCAGCGCTCCAACGGCCAGCCCAATCGGGAGGCTGCCAGGCTAAAGGTGGAGGGTGATGGCAGCGCCTGCCACTCCTCTGCCGCTAGGTGGCGTGACAGGGAAGTGCCCGCTCCAAACCAGAAGGGGTCGCCGGAGACCAGCATAACGACTCGGCGGCCGCGCTGATCTAACAGCATGGGAATGCCCTCGGCAAAGGGCACCGGCCATTCATGCATCTCAGTGTTCAGGTCAGCGTTCAGGTGTGGCAGCAGGCGTAAGTGGCGGCGTGCACCGAATACCACCTGGGCATTTTCCAGCGCCTGGCGGCTTGCCGGGCTTAGTCCCATTATGCCACTCTCCCCCCAGCCTAATAGCGTCAGCCAGGGAACCTGACCCACTGGAGCGTGAGAAATTTCAGCCATGATCAAAATCCTAATTCTTGGGGGAACCACTGAAGCCAGCGCCCTGGCCGACGCTATCGCGAAGCGCGGCCTTCCCGCTATTTTCAGCTATGCCGGGCGGGTAAGCTCGCCAAAACCCCAGCCATTGCCCACCCGCATTGGCGGTTTTGGCGGCGTAAGTGGGCTTATTGCTTTTTTAGCCCAGGAGCACATTACCCATATTGTTGATGCCACCCACCCTTTTGCTGCGCAGATGAGTACTAACGTCGTCGCCGCTGCAGCCCAGTGCGGCGTTAAGGCCATTGCCTTTACCCGGCCTGCCTGGCGACCTGTTGTTGGCGACCAGTGGCAGAGCGTGGCAAGTGTCGACGAGGCGGTTAGCGCCCTGGCTGGCCCGCCCCAGCGTGTACTGCTCGCTATTGGCCGCATGCATCTGGCTGCCTTTGCCGCCCAGACCCAGCACCATTACGTGCTACGCCTGGTTGATCAGCCTGACCGCCCGCTTTCGCTTGCTGATTATACCGCCGTGATCGATAGAGGCCCCTTTACCCTGGAGGGCGACATGGCCCTGCTGGAGACCCAGCGGATTGAGCGTATCGTATGTAAAAACTCCGGCGGCGAAGGCGCGGCCTCCAAACTCACCGCTGCCCGTAGGCTCGGCCTGCCTGTGGTGATGATCGAGCGGCCTCAACTGCCATCTCGCCTTGAAGCTCATACTGTTGACGAGGTAATGAGCTGGCTCGGCGACAACTCTTAATCCGCAGAGCGGGGCGTATACACCAGCGGTACCCCTACTTCCCTTTCTATTAAGCGCGTCTGCTGAGAACCAATAATCACCAGGGTGCGCATATCGGCCATCTCCGGCGTTGCCTCGCCTAGGGTGGTGACGCGAATCGACTCCTCCGGGGTGGAAACCGCCCGGGCGAAGATGATCAATCGATCCGGGCCGCAGGCTTCCCGCAGTACCTCCAGGGTTCGCGCAAAGCCCTCGGGCCGCGCCTTGGAGCGGGGGTTATAAAACGCCATGGCGAAGTCAGCCTCGGCGGCCAGGCGCAGGCGTTTTTCAATCAGCGCCCAGGGCTTGAGGTTGTCGGATAGATTGATACAGCAGAAGTCGTGGCCTAGCGGCGCGCCAACGCTGGCACTGGCCGCCAGCATGGCGGAAATGCCCGGCAGTACCTGGATATCCAGCGTGCGCCACTGAGCATCGCCGGTTTCCAAGGCCTCAAACACCGCCGCCGCCATGGCAAAGACGCCGGGGTCGCCGGAAGACACCACCACTACCCGGTGGCCCTCAAGCGCCAGCTGTAGCGCGTGCTCTGCCCGGCGAATCTCTTCGCGATTGTCTGAGCCGTGGCGAATTAACCCGGCTCTAGGCGCGACCCGATTAACGTAGGGCACGTAGCCCACCACATCGGTGGCATCCCGCAGCGCAGCCGTGACTTCGGGGGTGATCATCGCTTCTGACCCCGGCCCCAGGCCGACGATTTTCAGCCAGCCGCTCATGGGCGCCGTCCGTTGCCGTGAATCAGTACAATCGAGAAGTACGGCACGCTCTCACCCACTTCTCTCAAGGGCAGAACTCGCTGTTGGGTCATGGCGGCGTACTCGATTAGCCAGGCTTGCTCTTCACGGCCCGCGTGCACCAGCGCCCGGCGCAGTTTGGCCAGGTTGCGGCCAATTTTCATTACCACCAGCGCGTCGGTTTGGGCGATGCGCTCAGCCAATGCCTCTTCCGGTAACGTGGCCATCAGCACGGTCATGATGTCATCACCCCAGGTAATCGGCTGGCCGGTGGCCGTCCAGGCCGCCGACATACCGGTAATCCCCGGCACCACCGAGACCGGCACGCGGTTCAGTAGCCGCGTGTAGAGGTGCATAAAGGAGCCGTAGAAAAACGGGTCGCCTTCGCACAGCACCACCACATCGCAACCGGCCTCGGCCATCTCGATCAGTTGGGCCACGCTGCGCTCATAGAAAGCTGATAGCAGTTCATTGTAGCGGGGGTCGTCAAAGGGGATTTCCGTGGTGACCGGGTACTCCATGGGCAGCTCGGTTGCATCTGGTGCAATCAAGCCCTCCACGATGGTGCGGGCATGGCCGCAGCGACCCTTCTTACGAAAATAGGCCACGTGGCTGGCGCCGCGAATCAAGCGGTCGGCGCGCACGCTCATTAAGTCCTGGCAGCCTGGCCCTAAGCCAACCCCGTAAATCGTCCCTTGGGTCATTCGATACGATCCGCCATGGCGTTAATAGCCGCTACCGTTACCGCGCTGCCACCCAGGCGGCCGCGCACGATACAGCTGGGGAGTTCAGTAGCCGCCAACAGCGCTTCTTTGGATTCCGCTGCGCCCACAAAGCCTACCGGGCAGCCGATAATCGCTGCGGGGCGTGGGCAGTCTGGATCTTCGAGTATATTGAGTAGATGGAAAAGCGCGGTAGGCGCGTTGCCAATGGCGACCACGGCGCCTTGAAGATGGGGGCGCCACAGTTCCAGCGCCGCCGCCGAGCGGGTATTGGCCATTTCCTGAGCGAGCGTGGGGGTGCGCTCATCGTTAAGGGTGCAGATGACCTGGTTATCCGCGGGCAGCCGCTTGCGGGTGATGCCTTCGGAGACCATCCGCGCATCGCATAGAATCGGTGCGCCCTGCTCCAAAGCGGCGCGGGCTTTGTTGACCACGTCGTTTTGAAAGTGAATATGCGCGGCCAGTTCCACCAACCCGGCGGCGTGAATCATGCGCACTGCAACGGTTTCTTCTTCCGCTGAAAAGCGGGCAAGCTCCGCCTCGCTGCGGATAATGGCAAATGACTGCCGGTAAATCGCCGGGCCGCTTGTTTCATACTTATAGGGCACCCAAATTCTCCAAATAAACTAATTCGCAGTTGCTGGTCTGCAAGGTATCCGTGCCAGGGCAGGTTTCCGCGAGGGCGCTGTGAACCCGTCCCTGGGCGCTACTTTTTCCATCCCTGGAAAAAGACCCTCGCTACAACCTGCCCTGGCACTCAGCTATCTAGCATATAAGCCGCTATTTTTAACTTCGATCAACCTAACTGTTTTCGCTGAGCTTTCTAATAAAATCCAACACCTCACCCTCCGTGAGGCCTCTCTTAACCGGCGTGCTATCGGCATTGCCGTTAACAATAAGATTAAATCGGCCAACCTCACCTACCAAACAAACATCGGAAGGTGATCGGCGGGCACAGCCTTTGGCGCAGCCGGATATATGTACGCTGCTATTTTTCAGGCCGCTTAGCCGCTCGGCAAGGGGCTGAGTGGCGACACTCGCCTGCTCACAGTACGGCGCGCCGGGGCAGGCATCCATCAATAGCCGCGGGTCGCTATTATGCCGGATTAAGCCATCAACCGCTGGCGCTGCATCGCCCTGCCCTAATTTCTGTTTAATCAGCAGGCGCCGCCAGGGCGTGACCTGCACGGTGGTAGCACTCTCAGGCGCTACCAAATCACGCAGCATTGAGGCGGTGGCACGCCCAAAGGGCAGCCCCACCACCTGGCCAGCGGGATGGCTGCCCAGCGCCAGCTTAGCGCCGGGGGGCGCTGGGGCCATATCAGCGGGCGCCCACTCCGGCAGTGGCGCTTTATGGCGGCGCATACGCCCGGCGTCCCAGCCGCCGCTCTCCACAAACCAATGGGTGAGTCGGATTAGCTGCTCAACGGCGGCTTCCGCATCGCTAACTGCTGTGCCTAATGGGTGGCCATCGGCACGTACCAGCAGGCCTCCTTCCACTGAGCGCTCAACGCGAAAATCGGCGGCGCTATCGCTCAATACCGGCGCTTTTCCCGCATCGATGGCGATACCCACTTTGCCGGGCATGACGGCTAATTCGTTGCCCCGTGCTTGCAGCAAGCTGGCAATGGTAGGCGAGTCATCCCCCGCTTGCCAGTGTGGCGCCAGCATCAGCTGCGGCTGGCGTTCTGCTTCCGGGTCGGCGCTGACCAACTGGTGCTCAACCAGAAAGGCCATTAACGGCGGCCAGCTGGTGTCGGTCACGCCGCGCAGCTGGAAATTAGCGCGGCTGGTGAGCTCGATCAAACCACTGCCGAAGGTCTCGGCGGCTTCGCATAGCGCCAGCATCTGTTGCCGTGAAAGCTGCCCCATGGGCGGGCGCACTCTTACCAATAGGCCATCGCCGGTGGCCATGGGTCGCCACGCGCCGGGGCACCAGCCTTTAATGCGCGGGCTGGGTAACATAACCGCTGGTCTCTTTGGCTTCATCCATCTCCAACAGCAGATCCTGCAGCGATTGTCCGTGCTCGCCGGGGGCTTGCCACATGCCCCGCTGGGCGGCTTCGAGCAGCCGTTCGGCCATCTCTTCTAGGGCTGCCGGGTTGTGCTCACGCAGAAACTGCTGATTGGCGGGGTCGAGCACCAGCGCATCGCTGACCTGGGCATACTGGTAGTCTGCCACCAGATCGGTGGTGGCGTCGTAGGCAAACAGGTAGTCCACCGTGGCGGCCATCTCAAAGGCGCCCTTATAGCCGTGCTCTTGCATGGCGTTGATCCATTTGGGGTTCAACACCCGGGATCGAATCACCCGGGCTAGCTCTTCCTTCAAGGTGCGAATCTTGGGCGCGGCGGGATTGGCGTGGTCGGCGTGATAAATCACCGGCGCCTGACCGCTGAGCGCCCGGCTGGCGTTGGCCATCCCACCCTGAAAGGCGTAGTAGCTGTTGGAGTCGAGAATATCGTGCTCGCGGTTATCCTGGTTCTGCATTACCGCATCCAGGCCTTGGAGCTGCTGTTCAAAGGCACCCCGTGCGGCCGTGCCCGACTCCTTAAACTGGCCGTAGGCGTAAGCCCCCGCATCCAGATAGGCGTCGGCTAAATCGTCGGCGTTCTCCCAAGCGCGGTTCTCAATCAGCCTGTTCAAGCCCGCGCCATACTCACCGGGCTTGCTGCCAAAGATGCGGTAGCTCGCCTGCTGGGCGGCCATTGCCGGGCTTAGCCCCTGGGCTTCCAGCGTTTTTTGGCGGGCCAACACCGCCTCGCGAATGGTGTTGCTGTTGCCCGGCTCCTCATAGGCGGCGACCGCTTGCACGGCGGCGTCAAACAGGCGAATCACATTGGGAAACGCATCGCGGAAAAACCCGGAGACCCGCAGTGTAACGTCTACCCGCGGGCGATTGAGCAGCATCGAGGGAATGACCTCGAAGTCACTGACCCGCTGGGAGCCCAACGACCATTTTGGGCGCACCCCCATCAGCGCAAAGGCCTGGGCAATATCATCGCCGCCGGTGCGCATGGTGGCGGTGCCCCAAATCGAGAGGCCCAACCGGCGTGGGTAATCGCCGTTATCCTGCAGGTAGCGCTCAACAAACGCCTGGGCGGATTTTTCGCCTAGCGTCCAGGCGGCGGGCGATGGAATCGAGCGGTTATCGACGCTGAAAAAGTTGCGCCCGGTGGGCAGCGTATCCAGCCGCCCCCGACTGGGGGCACCGCTGGGCCCGGCGGGCACAAAGATGCCCTCAAGGCCATCCAAAAGCGACTGAAGCTCCATCTTAACGCCCCGCTGCATGGCGACCCATAAGTGCTCGCGGGCATAGCGCAGCTGCTCCGCCGTGGCGGGGTAATCCCGAGCCAGCTCGTCCAGGCAGCCCGGCGCTAATACGTAGTCGCTCACCCAGCGCTCGGCGAGCAGTTCCAGGCGCTCCCGAGTATCCCCGCCAGTGCGCCAAGGGGCATCAAGTTGTTCGATCAACATAGCGGGCTTAGGGCCCTGCCAGGCCTCGTTGGCAGCGGCCAGGGGGTCAAAAGGCTTACCATCATGCTGCTCAATCAACCCTAAATCGCGGGCTAAATTGTGCAGCAGGCCGCGCTGGGCCACCGCTTCGCCCCTGGGCAGCCGCAGTAGCGCCACCAGAGTGCCTGCCCGCTTCTCCTCAGGTGGCAACGTGCCGAGCACATGCAGACCATGGCGAATCTGGGACTCTTTGATATCGCAAAGAAAGGTATCCAGCTCGTTGAGAAGTTCGGCGTCATCGCTGGCATGAGCTAGCTCCTGATCGATGCCGGTGTCCCGCAGATGGGCTAAAATCTGCCCGCGGATCAGCGCTTCCCGGCGGGGATCCATATCCAGCGCCTGGTAGTACTCGTCGGTAAGTGCTTCAAGCTCGGCCATGGCGCCGTAGAGCTCGGCCCGGGCCAGGGGCGGCATCAGGTGGTCGATAATCACCGCCTGACTGCGCCGTTTCGCCTGGGCACCTTCGCCTGGGTCATTGACGATAAACGGATAAAAGTGCGGCAGCGGCCCCAAGGCAATATCCGGCCAGCAGTCGGCGCTTAGCGCGGTACTTTTCCCCGGCAGCCACTCTAAATTACCATGCTTGCCTACGTGGATAACCGCATCGACCTGATAGTGCTCGCGCAGCCAGAAGTAGAATGCCAGATAGCTGTGGGGCGGCGCTAACTGCATATCGTGGTAGGACTGGGTGAGATCATCAATAAAATCCCGCTCAGGCTGGATACCCACAAAGGTGTCGCCTAAGCGGATGCCCGCAATCATCAGCCTCCCTTGACGGCATTTGGGGTCATCCTGAGGGGCGCCCCAGCGTGTCCAGACGATGTCCTGTAGTTCAGCGGGAAGGGTTTTAAACCAGGCCAGGTAGTCATCCACACTGATGCTCTGCCAACAGGCGCGCTGATCGAGGCTGGCGTGATCGTTGGTTACCGCGCCTTGGAGCAGAAGGATTAACTCATCGCCACTGTCAGGCAGCTCGCTAAGGGGATAGCCCGCCTCGGCCAGTTCAGTCAAAATATTTAGCGTTGAAGCGGGGGTATCCAGCCCTACCCCGTTGCCGATCCGGCCATCGCGATTGGGGTAGTTGGCCATGATCAGCGCGATGCGCTTTTGGCTATTGGGGGTGAGCCGCAGGGAGCAGATACGCCGTGCCAGTTCGGCCACAAAGGCGGCCCGCTCCGGGTGCACCACGTGGTGGGTGACCGCCAGTTGGCAGCGCTGGTTGTAGTGGGCTTCGGCTTTAAACCCCACCGCCCGGGTGATAATACGCCCATCCATTTCCGGCAGCACCACCTGCATAGCCACATCGCGGCTATGCAGCCCAGCGGCCATGCCCTGCCAATCTTCCGTGGTGCTACTGGCAAGGATCGCCTGGAGCACCACGGGCCGCCCAACAAACAGGCTATTTTGCAGGTCAGTTGACAGCGTATCGCCCAAAGCATCCAACCCATCGGCGTTGCGATTGACCGCAAAGCTGGTGGTGTTAATCACCAGCATGGCGCCGGTCTGCTCAATCAGATGATTAATAAAATCAATGCACGGCCCCTCTTTTAAGGAGGCCACCGCCACCGCCAAGGGCTCCAGACCTTGCTCTTTAAGCGCCGCGATCATACCGTCGGGCACGGCGGTATTGGCCCCCTGCAGGTGGCTGCGATAAAACAGCAGCAGGCATACCGGCCGCCCCGGCACCTGACAATCACGCCACTCGCTAAGGCTTGAAGCCTGCTGATCTTGCGAAGCATAAATCACCGCTGGCGGAATCACCTTGGGCTCCTGCCAGTCGCCGAACTCACTATTTATGCTCTCGCTGGCCATATATTGGCTGGCGACAAAGCGCAGCAGCTGCTCGGCGTTATCAGTACCGCCCTCGCGTAGATAGCGCCACACTCGGTAGGCATCATCAAAGGCAATGGTGGAGTCTTCCAGAAGCGCATCATCCGGGGCGTCGCAGCCCGGCACCAGAATCAGTTGGCGACCGGGTTTGGCTGCCGCCCAGGCCAGCAGACGTTCGTGACCGTACTGCCAGTAGGCCTTGCCGCCCAGCAGCGAGACGATGACCAGCTGAGCCTTTTCCAGCACCCGATCTTCGTAGAGATCATAGGCGGCCGGTTTTACCAGGTTCATCCAGTTGGCTAGCCGCACCGAGGGGTACGCCTCGCCCAGACGATCGACCGCCTGGGCCAGCGCCGAAAGATTGCTATCGGCGGCGGAGAGAATTACGACCTCGGCGGGGCTCTGCTGTAGATCGATGATGCCTTCATCATCGACAAAGCCCCCCGGCTTAGCGGCAAATAAGTGCATTAGCTAGCCGTTTGAACCTCTATGTCAGCTAGCGCTTCCCGCAGCGCTGGGATATCCAGGTCTTTACCAATAATCACCAGTTGGGTTTGGCGGATTTCGTCCTGGGCCCACAGCCGGTCGAAGTAGCCTTCCAGGCGCTCGCCCACCGCCTGAATGACCCGGCGCATCGGTTTACCGGGAATCGCTGCAAAGCCCTTGACACGGTAAATCTCGTGGTCTATCAGCAGCTGCTGCAGTTTGCTGGCCAGAGCATCGCCATCCACTTCGCCCAGGGTGATCACGCAGGAATCAAAGTTATCGTGGGCGTGGTCGTGGTGAGCGCCTTCGGCATGGTGCTTATCGTGGTGATTAGTGATGCTATCAATGCTCTCTTCGCTGGCCGCGCCGATGCCCATCAGTGCTTCCAACTGGGCGGTATCGCCCGTGAGTGTCTGATCGATAAACAGCGTTTTAACCGAGGCACTCACCCGCGCCTGAACCACCGTTTCCACCCGAGCACGCTCTTCCGAGCTGAGTAGATCCGCCTTGCTGACCAGTACCAGATCCGCCGCGCTGAGCTGATCATCAAGCAGCTCACGCAGGCTGGGGTCATGATCAAGACTTTCATCGGCGCGGCGCTGTGCTTCGACTTTATCCACGTCACTGGCATAGCGGCCAGCGGCCACGGCGGGGCCGTCGATCACGGTAATAATCGCATCCACGGTGCAGTGCTGACGCACATCGGGCCAGTTAAATGCCTGCACCAGCGGCTTGGGCAGCGCCAAGCCGCTGGTTTCGATCAGGATATGGTCGATATCGTTACGGCGGGCGACCAGCTTCTTCATTACCGGCAAAAACTCTTCTTCCACCGTGCAGCAAATACAGCCGTTGGCTAACTCATAGATGCTGCCATCTTCACCGTCTAGCTGCCCGCCTTCGCTGCCCGGCTCGCAGTCAAGCGCGCAGCTGCGAAGCAGGCTGGAGTCGATATCCTGCTCGCCGAACTCATTGACGATCACGGCGATCCGTTTGCCGGTCACCTGACGCAGAATATTGGCCAGCAGAGTAGTTTTGCCGCTGCCAAGAAAACCGGTAACCACTGTGGCGGGAATCTTATTCAACTGCATGGGTAAATGCCTCGCTGTGTTGCGGTTCGCAGTACGCCGGGCTGGCAGAAAAGAGCCTTGCCACAGCGTCAGGATTATTGGGAAAAAACAGATGTAAATAAGTCGCTGTCAGACGCTTTTGACGGTAAATCGCCTCTCCCGGCGCGGGGTGGCGCTGGCGGCGGCCGTGGGCAATCGGCTCCGGGGTGCCCTCCGCCATGGAGCGGTGATGGGCATGGCCACGCACCGGTCCTTCCGGCAGTTCGGCGGTTTGCATCCCCTGGCAGCCCCGGCGACCGCGCATGGCGCCCTGCCCAGGCAACAGGCCCAGCAGGGTATGGGGCACATCGTCATAGCCGGTGAGGCTTTCCAGGCAGTACAGCAGGCCTCCACACTCGGCTAGGATAGGTTTATCGGCGTTAAAGAACCCCTGAATGGCTCCGCGCATGGCGCTGTTATCGGCAAGCGTTTGGGCGTGCAGCTCCGGGTAGCCCCCCGGCAGCCACAGGGCATCGCACTCGGGCAGTTGGCTATCCGTTAGCGGCGAGAAGAAACGCAGCGTGGCGCCCATCTGCTCTAACAGATCCAAATTGGCCTGGTAGATAAAGCTAAAAGCAGCATCGCTGGCCACGCCAATGGTGTGGCCGGTAAGCACAGGCTGAACGGCGGCGAGCTGTTCTTGGGGCGCACTAAAGGTCACCGGCGGCAGTGCTGAAAGCGCTCCCAGCAGCCCTGCCGCTTCCAGCGCTTTGGCGCCCGCCTCAAAGCGCGCTTCCAGATCCTCACGAATCTCCGCCGCTTGCACCAGCCCAAGGTGGCGCTCGGGGAGCGATAAAGAAGGATCGCGGGGCACGGCGGCCAGCAAAGGAATCGATGGCGGCAGCGCGTCTTCGATCAGTTCACGGTGGCGCGCCGAGCCGCAGGCGTTGGCGATCAGCCCGGCGATATGGATATCATCCCGAAAGCTGGCCAGCCCCGAGACCAGCGCCGCGGCGGTTTGGGCCATACCTTTAACATCCATAACGATAGCCAGGGGAATGCCAAACAGCGCCGCCAGATCCGCGCTGGAGGGCTCGCCGTCGAACAGCCCCATGGCGCCTTCCACTAAAATCAAATCCGCTTCGCAGGCAGCGTCATAAAAGCGCTGGCGACAGTAGGCTTCGCCGGCCATCCATAGATCCAGCTGATCCACCGGCTGACCGGAGGCCTGGGCGAGGATCTGCGGGTCTAGATAGTCTGGGCCGGTCTTAAACACCCGCACCACTTTGCCTTGATTACGCAGCAGCCGCGCCAACCCTGCCGTGACGGTGGTTTTGCCCTGGCCTGAGGCGGGGGCGGATAGAAACAGCGCGGGGCAAGTCGTGGCTGGCGTACTCATTAGTATTCGATCCCCTGCTGCGCTTTGACGCCACCGCGAAAGGCGTGGCGTTCGTCCTGAACGGTGCTGATGGTATCGGCGATTTCCTGCAGCGGCGTGGCCATGGTGCGCCCGGTAATGATTACGTTTTGATGGGCGGGGCGGCGCTTAAGCGCTTCAACCACGGGCTCGGGATCAAGATAGCCGTACTTGAACATATAGCTCATCTCGTCCAGCACGATCAGGTGATAAGCGGGATTTTCCAGCAGACCTTTGGCGACCAGCCAGGCGGCCTGGGCAGCTTCGATATCGCGCTCGCGGTTCTGGGTTTCCCAGGTAAAGCCGTGGCCCATAATGTGCCAATCAAGCTTGGGGTGATCGCGAAAGAACAGGTACTCGCCGGTTTCGCGACGACCTTTAATAAACTGAATCACCGCGCACTGCTGGCCGTGCCCCAACGAGCGCGCCATGGTGCCGAAGGCGGAGCTGCTTTTGCCCTTGCCGTTGCCTTTGAGCAGGATCAGCACGCCACGCTCTTCGGTGGCGCGGCTAATCCGCTCATCGATCACCTCTTTTTTGCGCTGCATGCGGTTTAGATGGCTAGCGTCGCTCATGGGGTTTCCCCGTTAGTCGTTCAAAGAGGGTTTATAAAAGATGGCTTTATAAAAGAAGGCTTTCCAAAACCAGCTGGCCAGTAGCGTGCGCCCAACTGCTGAGCAATGCGTGCCCCCTGGCCGCGCTTGACCTTGGAGTGTTCGGTATCGATTAACAAACACTCGCCTAACGGCGCGAGATCGTCAACGGATTCCCGGCTGCGGCCATCGGTAATCAGGTAGGTACGCACCTGCAGGCCGGGCTCGCGGCGCTGCCACTGGCGAATCAGCCGTTTGGCTTCAATAATCGCTTCCCGCAGGGGGGTTCCGCCGCCGCCCTTGGCACTATCAAGAGTGTCCCGAGCGTTTTTGGGCGCCCGGCGGCGGGAGAGTATCGGCACCACTCCGCCATTACCAAATCCCAGCACCGCCACCTGCTCCCGCGCGGCGTAGGCTTGAGTCACCAGCGATTCGACCAGCCCTTTCGCCTGGCCTAACAGGCGCTGGCCCAGGGTCGAGCCGGAGGTATCCAGCAGCACCAAGTGCGCCGTCGCTTGCCCCGCCCGGGCCTTGCGCATTTTTAACTGCTGCCAGGGCCACTGGCCGCGATTGGCGATAATGGTCGCAAAGCCATCCAGTCGTGAAGTCGCCACCTGGGAACGCCCCTGGCCCAATGCACCGCCTTTGCCCGCGCTAGCGGCGGTATCGGTGTTCTTTGCCCGCTGAAAAAGGTCTTCGCTATCGGGCAGCTTCAGCGCTGGCTGGCTAATCGACGCTTGAGCCATGGGAGGCATGGCGCCCCACTGGCCCTGTTCACCGCGCTGGCTGGACGACCCGCCGCTGGGCGCGTTATTGGCTGACGACGAACCGCCCTCGCCTTGCGAAGGCGTTTGATTAGGCGGCGATGACGGGGGGTGCTGCTCAGGCGGCTGGGTACGCCGATGCGCCAGCACCCAGGGCTCAACGGTGTCGATATCCTGCGGCTCCACGCTAGCCACGCCACGCCAAGCGGCATGGGCCTGGGCAGCGCGGTGCCAGGTAACGTCGGCGCGCAGGCCTTCAACCCCGGCGGCTTCACAGCGGTTAGCAATGGTTCGATACACCCAGGGGTCGGTGGTGATCTCCTTGAGTAAGCGCTGGGCCTTAGCAATACGCTCGGTCAGGGCGGCCTGGGCGGCCTCAAAGTGTTGCAGCGTGCCAGTAGGGTCGCGGTCAAATGCCTCCCGCTGCTGCACGATGGCAATACGCTCGTCGATGCTTATGGCGCCTTCCTGCTCAAGGCAGAGACCGAAGCGGTCGAGCAGCTGAGGGCGCAGCTCGCCTTCGTCGGGGTTCATGGTGCCGATCAGGCTAAAGCGCGCCGGGTGGGAGTGGCTAATGCCATCGCGCTCGACAATATTGGTGCCGCTGGCGGCCACATCCAGCAACAAATCAACCAGGGTATCCGGCAGCAGATTGACTTCATCCACATAGAGCACCCCACCGTCGGCTTTCGCCAGCAGCCCCGCATGAAAGGTGGCTTCGCCATCGGCCAGCACCTTCTGCAGATCCAGACTGCCAACCAGTCGATCTTCGCTGGCACCCAGCGGCAGAGTCACAAAAGGAGCGCGCTGCCCTTCGCTATCGCCAGGCAAAATAGCGGCCAGCGCCCGGGCTAAAGTCGACTTGGCGCTGCCTCTTGGCCCGCTAATCAACACCCCGCCGATACGCGGATTAATGGCGTTAAGGAGAAGCGCGGTTTTCAGCGCTTCCTGGCCAACCACCGCCGCAAAGGGAAACTCACTCACCGGCACCTCCCGTGCTGGCCAAGCCCGCTAACCGGCCACTAGGAGCCAACTGACCATGGGAGCGTGGGACTTGAATATGATTCATGGTAACTAGCAGAGTGATAATAAAACCATTCATAAAAAAGTGGGAATTTAAAAGGGATTCAGTATAGAGGAAGGCATGCCGGCGAGGCCAATTTGTTCCGCTACCATGAGCCGTACTGGTTTAAAAGCTCATTATACTTACCTGTACACTTTCATATTACGGTGAGTCACTTTAAGCTAATACTAATTAACCGTCAGTAAAGATGATATGAATTCTTAAAGGATCAAAGGAGACAGGGAGTGAGTAAGAAAATTGTCGTCGTGGGTGATATAGGCACAGATCACGAGGGCTTTCCCCCCTCACCGGTCACCGCTGGCTCGCCGGATGTTTTTGTTGATAGCAAACCCGTAGGACGGGTGGGTGACCCTCTGGAAGCCCACGCCAAGCCTAACCATCCTCCTCACCCCCGCTCTATCGCCAGTGGTTCAACCACCGTACTTATCAACGGCAGGCCCGCCGCCCTCACCGGAGGCTCAGTCGATTGTGGTGGCGTCACTATAGGCAGTGGCAGTGTCATCATCGGCGATGATCAAATAGCGACGCCCTCTCGCTCTCTGCAAGGAGCTGCGGCTGCGACGGCATTGCACGCTAATTCCAGCAGTGCTAGCGCTCACCAATCAGCCGCCATTGATGCTCGCCTCAACCAATCAATGCTTCCCCTTACTGCTCGGCAGCCAGGAGCCAGCGCACTGCACAATGGTCAGGGAGGGCCAGCCAGTGCAAGTAATTCGTCGCAATCCCAAGCGACAAATGAGGAAGAAGACTCATCCAGAACCCTACGGCTGGGGGTGTTCTTCGACGGCACTGGCAACCATATGCAGAACGACCTACGGCTAACGGATCGGGATATTACCAATGTGGCTCGATTGTACGACCTTTACCGTGACTTAGGCTCTGGAGGAACCGAGCAAAGTATATATATTCCTGGCCCCGGCACGGTGGACGGAGAAGCCACAGCTGATGGCTTTGATGCCCCAGAAGATAGCTGGGGACTAGCATTGGGAATAGGAGCCACAGGGGGACATTCGAGAATTGAGATGGCTCTGCAACAGCTTCGAACTATTGTAGAAGATACCTCAGCATCTGAAGTGATTATTGATGTATTTGGATTTAGTCGAGGCGCCGCACTGGCCCGGCACTTCGTCAATCTTATCAATTCCTGGCCTGCGACCATCCATGTACCTCAACTTAACTGGTGGCGGCGTCCGGTCATAGAGTTTCGGGAAGTGACTGCTTTTCCTCAAGGCGTTAACGCTAGCGTTGGGTTTGTCGGGCTGTTTGATACAGTGGGCAGTTTTTACTTTCCTGGTAACGAGCAGAACCTTGATTTCAACCTGCACCTGGGTGCCCATAGCGCCGAGCAGGTTGTTCATCTAACCGCCTTTCATGAAATTCGCACAAACTTTCCACTGTCAAAAATAAGTGGGGCTAGCGGCGGCCTGCCCGGCAACTTTATAGAAGAGGCCTTACCGGGGGTTCATTCCGATGTGGGCGGGGGCTATGAGAACCCTGAAGTTGACTTCCAAAACTATGAGCTGTTTGAAGTAAGGCGGTATCAGGGACATGGTCTTAACCCTCGAACAATTCAGTCTGCCCAGCATAAGATTGCGGAACTAAACGCCGCAGACTCAAGAAACATTCAGCCACGAGTGGAAGGAAGCGATGTTATCGCCGAGGAACGACGCCCTACCCGCAAGGAGTTGTCTTACTACGCCTTGCATAAAATGTACGATTACGCGGTTACTGCAGGCGTGCCTTTTAGGGCGATGGGAGATTCCTATAATATACCCGATAAGTTACTAGAGGCTCTTGATCAGTGGCAGGCGGCCGGTGGCAACTTGGCAAATGCTCGTGATTATCTTTATGACTATATTCATACCTCTTACCGCATCGGTGACATTGCTCATAGGCCAGAGCCGAATCGGGTACGGCGCTTTTTCCTAAGCAGTTCTCAGCATGCAGCACAACCACAAGGCCTGGTGAGTCATGGCGGCTAAATCTTCGATGCTTCGAACCTTGCTAGTAGCCTTATGCCTAGCCCTAATCACCGCGTGTTCCGGCGAACCCCATAAATATAATTTTGTTATTTCAGTGGCCGGCGGCCCTAACGGCTGGCCTGTTTGGGTCGAAGATCTCACATTTAACAATGCCTGGAGTGCTCCTGCAGGCATTATCGAAGGCGGCTTTGACCACAATCCCCCTGGAGGGGCACTGGTGGTATTGTCGTCGCCAAAGGCAGTTCCCGATTCAGTGCAGGCTCGCTGGTTTTCACATAGAACCCAAGCCTTTTACCAGATCGATCTTTCGCTTCCAGAAGACTTTAGTGACCGTGTTGATGACTGGTACCAGAAGTACCCCGAACCCAAATACGGACACTACTTAATTGTTGGTTTTTCCGGAAAAGGTGAAGCCCTTGTTTGGTGGCGGGCCAGATGCATGGATTGTGGCTATGATCGCAGTGAGGATTTCAGCACCCCCATCGTTGAAAATGCACAAGCGTCCGTTGTGGAAGGCGACCCAAGTCGATACCGAAGCCAAACCGAACAGTTTGTTAACGAGGGACTCTTTCCCAGGCCTGAGGAGTAATGGTGACTAAACCACCCCCTGCAAGGCGTCACATCCAGATCATGTATATTGCTTAACAAAAGTGACTGACTGTATATGGGGGCACCATTGTGTGCTCTGCGCGGGCAGTGCACGTTTTAATTGTTTTCAGGGCCATTAGCAACCAGCATTGAGAAGCTGTCCAACCATGAGGTCGATACCCTTACTGCTCCAGGTCAGGCGGCATGGTGTTGATCAGCTCAATGCCTGGTGATATCTGCCCGCAAACCTTCAACGGCCGCAGCACCGCCGGCTCGCTCGCAAACTGCGACTTGTAGGCTTAAGAATGCCGCTGGATTTTTACACGCCTTAAAAATAAAATGTTATAACATTACTATAATGACGGGTTTCATAAGATCCTTAGGCTTTGTGTTGTTCGCTCCCCCCCCTGCCACCTAGAATGGCCAGTGTCGGTGTTCCCCACGGAACTTAATAGAGAATCCGCCGCGGCTTGCCGCGAAACGGAACTGCCCCCGCAACTGTAGGCGGCGAGCGATGCTCTTTGATGCCACTGGACACATTGTCTGGGAAGGCGAGCTAGCCATGACCCGTCAGTCAGGAGAACTGCCGATATATTACTTACATCGAGCGAAGTGGCTCGGTCGGTATTTTCTGGCCGAATGCGGAGCTCATCATGCACGGGAGTGTACATGATGTTGAGATTGACCACGGCCATCGCCGCGAGCGCTGTTGGCCTTGCCCAGGCGGCTTACGCCTCCACCGACTACCCGCTTACGCTAACCAACTGCGGCGTAGAGATCAGCGTGGCGTCGCCCCCGGAGCGAACGGTGACTGTAGGCCAGTCAGCCACGGAGATTCTCTATTCGCTGGGGCTCACTGATCGAGTGAATGGCACCTCGGTTTGGTTCAACCCGGTTCTTCCCCAGTTTACTGAGGCCAATGAAACGATCGAGCGGATCGCCAACGATGACCCAAGCTTCGAGGCCGTGGTCAATAAACGGCCCGAGCTGGTGGCGGTACAGTACGAGTGGCACATAGGCCCCACCGGCAGTGTCGCTACCCGTGAGCAGTTTCATGAGCTGGGTATTAACACCTTTATTATGCCCGCCGACTGCGATACCAAGGATAACTCTACCGGCGGCGACGGTACCCGCACGGCCGCTTTCTCCACGGATTCGATCTATAAGGGAATCACCGAACTAGCACAGATTTATGATGTGCAAGACGCTGGCGAGGCGCTTGTAGCCGACCTGATCGACCGCGAAGAGCGTGCTATTGCCCTGGCGAGCAGCCTTGATTTGCCGGAAGATCTGTCAGCGGCATTCTGGTTCTCCTCGACAGACCTGGGGGTTAGCCCCTTCGTTGCGGGTCAGCTCGGCGCGCCGGGCTATATGATGGACAAGCTCGGTATTCGCAATGTGATCGAGTCTGATGAGGAGTGGCCCACGGTGGGCTGGGAGAGCATCGCCAGGGCTGACCCCGATGTGCTCGTGATCGCCAACATGGATCGCCGCCGCTTTCCCGCCGACGACATTGAAGCCAAGCGTGAGTTTCTGCGCAGTGACCCGGTCACTCGCGAGATGAGCGCGGTTAAAAATAATCGCATCGTCGAGATGGATGCCCATGCCATGAGCGCCACGATGCGCACTATTTACGGCCTTGAATCGTTGGCCGAGGCGCTAGCGACAATGGCATTTGACGAATGAGCATTGCGTTAACGCGGCTATCATCGGCAGGCTTTGGGCTACGCTGGCTCTGGATAACGCCGCTTGTGCTCGTGGCGGCACTGATTGCAGGCACCGCCATTGGTGAGACGCCGATTCCGGTTGATACCATTCTCAAAGTACTCGCCAATCAGCTACTGGGCGCGGATTATGCGGTTGACCGGATCGATGCAGGCATTATCTGGAACTACCGGCTTAGCCGCGCCGTGGTCGCTGCCTGCTGTGGTACCAGCTTGGCGCTGGCGGGGGTCGTGCTTCAGGCGCTGCTGCGAAATCCTTTAGCCGACCCCTACCTAATGGGCATTTCCGCTGGGGCCTCTACCGGTGCGGTGGCCGTGGCCGTCGCTGGCATTGGCGCGGGGGCGCTTTCGCTCTCCCTGGGTGCCTTTGTGGGTGCCCTTCTCGCCTTTGGCATCGTGGTGATACTCGCCCATGCGGCCAATAGCGGTGTAGGTGGTGGCCGCGGCGTTCAGGCTGCGGGAGCGATTATTCTGGCAGGCATCGCAGGATCACAGCTGTTCAATGCGCTGACTGCTTTTATCATTACCAAATCAGCAAGCGCCGAGCAGGCCCGGGGCATTATGTTTTGGCTGATGGGCAATCTCTCTGGGGTGCGCTGGGCCGATGTCACCTTGGCCGTGCCTGCCGCGCTATTCGGGCTGCTGGTTTGCCTGTGGCACCGGCGCTCTCTGGATGCGTTTACCTTCGGTGCCGACAGCGCCGCCTCCATGGGCATAGCAGTGCGCCCGGTGCGTGGCATGCTGATTATCGCCATGGCGCTGGTCACAGCGGTAATGGTCTCTATCGTGGGAGCGATTGGCTTTGTTGGGCTGGTGATTCCCCATGCCATGCGTTTTATTGTGGGTAGCCGTCATACCCGGCTGGTACCAGCGACCGCCTTAGCGGGCGCGGTGTTTTTGATTGGTTCCGATATTTTTTCCCGGGTGCTGGTGTCCGGCCAGGTACTTCCCATTGGGGTGATTACCTCGCTGATCGGCGCGCCGGCTTTTGCGTTGATTCTGGTGCGTGGCAAGAGGTCTTAATGCGATTATCTGCTGAACAGCTCGCTTGGTCAGTGCATGGCACGCCACTGCTTAGCGACGTCAATCTCACCGTCGAGCCCGGCCAAACCTTTGGCCTGGTGGGGCCGAACGGCTCGGGCAAAACGTCGCTACTTCGCCTGTTGGCGGGCTTGAACAAACCCAAGTCAGGACAGGTGCTGATAGGTAGCCAGCCCCTGCACAACCTCAAGCAACGGGCGATTGCTCAGTCTATCGCCTTAGTCGAGCAGCAGGCCGACACCACCGATAGAATTAGCGTGCGTGACGTAGTGGCGCTGGGCCGGACGCCCTTTCTTACCGCGTTGCGCCCCTGGTCAACAGAAGATGATGCCATTGTGGTTCAGGCGCTGGTAGATGTCGATATGGTGCATATGGCGGATCGGCTTTGGCACACGCTCTCTGGCGGCGAGCGCCAGCGGGTACATATTGCCCGTGCGCTGGCTCAAAAGCCTAAAATCCTGCTACTGGATGAACCCACCAACCATTTGGATATTCGTCATCAGCTGTCGATTCTTGAATTGGTCAGGCAGTTGCCGATCACGGTGATTATCTCGCTGCACGACCTTAACCAAGCCATGGAGTGTGACCGCATCGGCGTGATGGATGGTGGCCGCCTGATCGACAGCGGCCACCCTAATGAAGTACTCACCACCAGCAGGCTACAGCAGACTTTTGGGGTATATACCCATGTGGTCGATGATCCTGTGGACGGCAAACAGATCATGCGTTTTCGCAGTGCAGTTTAGTTGGATAGGCAGCTCACAATAGCGTCCATTCATCGGAAAAAATGCCAAACCACGCTGTGATCCGTGCCCATACTCCACAGCAGTACAATCACCACGAGCAGCGCTTCCAGCACCAAGACACCAACCCCCAGCGTCGTTGTTGACAGGATAAACCCTCGCTCATGGCTGATGCCTAAAAAGCTGGGGGTTCCCTTATAGAGTAGATAGGCGCTGTAGAGCAGCCCGATCACCATACCCAGCATACAGAACCAAAAAGCCGGATAGAGGGCAAAAACCCCACACAGGAACATTGGTGTAGCAATGTAGCCCGCGAAAATAAGGCAATCGCGGCGGCTGGGGCGAGTGTCTATGCGACGGGCTAACCAATGGATCAAAGTGCCCACAACAGCAACCGCCATTAGGATCAGCGCATAAAAAGCCACTCCTAATGCAATACCATTGGTAAGAGAGACTCGATAGGTTTCAGAGCCACCATAAGTCCAGCCAACCTGGGTAGTGCCGATCAGCGCACAGACGACAGGAATAGCAGCCAGTAAAAGGACATGGTGGGCATACAGATGGCTGATTGATTCATGCTCGCCACGGATCGAGTGCCACTCTTTTTCAGGATGATGGAGGAGCCCCCAAACATGATGGATCATAACGACCTCCCGGTTTTGTAGATGCTCTGTTGTTAGGGTCAGACGATGATCTGATTGGATCAATAAGATTCCGAATCATTTTTAGTGTAGAACACAAAATCATTTTCGGAGGTGAGGATTTTTCTTTGCTAAGGTGGAGTGGTTCATTCTATTAACTGGTGGGATATTAATATGCGTATTCTGTTCACCGGCGGCAGTGGCAAGGCTGGCCGTCATGCGACGGCTTATCTTCGCGACCAAGGTCACCGAGTCACTAATCTGGATTGGGTAGTCTCTGATGTACCCGGTATTACGACCCTGAAAACCGACCTGACCGACGCAGGCCAAGTGTTTAATGCCTGCCAGGCCTACGCCGATTTTGACGAGCTGGAACCGGGCACCGGCGTGCCCCGTTACGATGCGATTGTCCACTTTGCGGCCATACCCGCCATCCTGCATCGGCCAGACAACGAGACCTACCGCATCAATACGCTAAGTACCTACAATATTCTCGATGCTGCCACCAAACTGGGCATTCCCAAGGTTATCTTCGCCTCCAGCGAGACTACTTATGGCGTTTGCTTTGCCGATGGTGAGAAGAAGCCGGACTACCTCCCCATCGATGAAGAGCACCCCACCGTGCCTCAAGACAGCTACGCCATGAGCAAAGTAGTCAACGAGGTAACGGCGCGCTCTTTCCAAGCACGTTCAGGCATCGACATCTACGGCCTGCGCATCAATAACGTTATCGAACCCCACGAGTACCGCCAGAATTTTCCCGCCTATATGGAAGACCCCGCCCTACGCCGCCGCAATATTTTCGCCCACATCGACGCCCGAGACTTGGGCCAGATGGTGGATTGCTGCTTGAAAACAGACGGCCTGGGCTACCAGGTATTCAACGTCGCCAATGACGATCTTTCGGTGGGCCTAACCAACGCCCAAGTCATTGAACGCTTCTACTCCGAGGTGCCGATCAAGAGCGAAATGGGTGAATTCGAGACCTTCTATAGCATCGAAAAGGCCCGCCGGTTGGTTGGTTTCGAGCCTCGCCACAAGTGGCGAGATGAACTGGCTCAATAAGCTAAGCCTTTATTGGCACAAACACCGGAGCCCCATCCACCTCTACCACAGCTAGCCGCTGGCGGTAGAGGCTTTCCAACGCAGTGGGCACCAGCATGCTATCTCGCGGGCCCCAGCACGCCTCGCCATCGGGGTAAAGCAGTAAAATATGGTCGCACCAGCGGGCGGCAAGATTAAGATCGTGCAGGCACATTATCACCGCTTTGCCTTCTGCGGCCTGCTCTGCCATTAGCGTCATGACAGCACTCTGGTGATGAAGATCGAGATGGTTGGTGGGTTCGTCCGCCAGCCACACGTTGGGTGCCTGGGTCAGTACAGTAGCAATCGCCGCCCGCTGGCGCTCGCCGCCAGAAAGCGTACTGACCAAACGATCACGCAGGTGCGCCACATCCAGGCGCTCAAGAGCGGCTTCGGCACGGGCATAGTCTTCGGCGCCTTCCATCTGCCACGGCGAGAGATAGGGATGACGACCAATTAGCGCGGTTTCCAACACGGTCGCAGGAAAGCCATCCTGGCGATCTTGAAACACCACCCCCAACCGCTGAGCGATATAGCGGCGGCGCAGTTGGCCCATCAAATGATCATTCAATTTCACCTGACCTGCACGCGAGGCATGTAAACCCGCCAGGGTATGCAACAGCGTGGTTTTACCTGCCCCGTTAGGGCCTAAAACGCCCCAAACCTGGCCTGGCTTCACGGTTAAATTAAGCGGCGTACCGCTTACACGCCCCGGCACATCGATGACGAGGTCTCGGGTACTCAGTACGCTCATCAGCGGCTCCGGTAGAGCAGAAACAGGAAGGTGGGCACGCCCAGGAGCGCGGTGATCACGCCAACAGGAAGCTGTTCGGGGGCGATCATGGTGCGGGCTAGTGTATCGGCTAACACTAACAGCGTGCCCCCCGCCAACGCACAGGCGGGTAGTATCAGCCGCTGGTCGTTACCTAACAGCAGGCGCAGCATATGCGGCACCACTAAACCGACAAAGCCAATGCTGCCGGCGGTGGTCACTGCCGCTGCGGTGAGTAGGCTGGCAGCAATATAGATACACCACTCCAGCGGCCTAACCGCAACGCCCAAGGCGGCGGCCTGCTGAGGGCCTCGGGCCAGCACATTCAGGCTACGCCCAAGCGGAATCAGTACCACGCAGGTAGCCAACAACAAGAGCAGCGGCGGCCAAGGGGTACGCGCGTAGGAGAGATCGCCCATCAGCCAGTAGAGCATGCCCGGCAGGCGTTCAGCGGGGCTCATCGCTAGCATTAGGGTAATCACTGCGCCCCACCCCGCCGCGACCACCACGCCGGTGAGCAGCAGCCGCGAAGGCGTCCAACCGCCGCTGCCGTGGGCCAAACCAAACACTAAAAACGTCGAAAATAGCGCGCCACCAAACGCCGAGCCTGAAATCGCCAGCCCGCCTAGCCCACCTAACATGGCTGCCAATGCACCAATCGAGGCACCGCCGGAAAGACCAAGTACATACGGATCCGCAAGGGGATTGCGTAGTAAGACTTGCATTAACGCACCGGCTACCGCCAACAAACCGCCCACGGCAAACGCCGAGAGCGCCCTGGGTAGGCGTAACTCCATCACCATCGTCTGCGCCAGGGCATCAGCTTCGTTCTGCCCCATATGACTAACAGCCACATCCCAAATTTGCGCTGGCGGAATCTGTGCGCTGCCAACGCCAAGGGCAATCAGTAGCGAAGCCAGTGCTGCTAGCAACAACACACCAAGCGGAAGCCCCAGCCGCGCTAGCATTAGCGACGCTCGCGTTTTTGACGGACAATGTCGAGCTTCTCACAGAGTATCTGCGCACCCTCCATCAGGCGCGGTGTTGGCCGTTGGATCAGCGATGGCGGTACAAAGAAGAGATTATCTTCGCTCACCGCCGTCAGGTTGGCGTACTGCTCCCAGTGGGTCAGCCAGTGGCGGTTCTCTTCGCCCATACCACCGGCAACAATCGCTTCAGGATTGGCTGCCAGCACGGCTTCATCATCGATACGCGGTACTAGGCGTGCCTGTTCGCCAAACACATTCTCACCGCCACAGATCTTAACCACTTGGCCGATCAGGTGCTGATCGTTAACGCTCATTAGCGGCTCATCCCACACTTGGTAGAACGTGGTTACCGGATCGCGATCACGATAGCGCGACGCGAGCGCAGTCATGGTGTCGCGGAAATTGTCTGCCACCGACTGCCCGGCCGCTTCGGTGCCCGCCAGCCGTGCCAAACGCTCAATGGCACTGGCCACGCCCTCTACATCCCGGGGCTCGATATAGAACACCGGCATGCCCAGAGCTTCGAGGGTTTCAAGCTGTTCGGCGGGATTGCCCGTCACCCAACCAATTACGATATCGGGCGCAAGCGCCACCAGCTTTTCTAAATCAATTCGGGTGTGGCTGCCCACCGAAGCCACTTGCTTGGCTTCCGGTGGATAATCGCTGTAGGAAACGACGGCGACCACTTGATCTCCTGCGCCTGCGGCATAGGTCAGTTCAGTCGCACCGGGCGAGAGGGTGGCAATGCGCTGAGCAGCGTTGTAGAGGCAAACCTCACGATCACGATCATCCACCACGCAGCGCGAGTGATCGTGGGCATGCGACGTAGCCGATGTTAATAACAACGCGAGGCCAAAAGCCCCGCGCGCAACGCCACGTTTACTATTGGCCAAAGTGAACACTTAGGAACCCTGCTCGGCCAGCGTTAATATAGTCACGACTTGTTGAATACTCTTTATCAAAGGCATTTTCTAGCGTAACACGAGCCGTCCAGAGCGGCGCAAACTGCCATCCCGCTCGCAGGTTAACCAGCCCATAGCCACCTAAACGCTGGGTATTGGCGACGTTATCGTAGCGGTGATTCTGCGCGATTAACGAGCCCCCCAGCGACCAATCACCAAGCTCCCGGTCGGCATCCAGACGCACACTTTGAGTGGCCCGACGGGCTAATCGATTACCAGTATCTCGGTCTTCCGGATCCAGATAGGTAAAGGCGGCTTGCAGTGTCCAATTATTCACTTCTACACCACTGGCAAACTCCGCCCCACGAATACGCGCGCTGTTGATGTTCTGCGGCGCCCATAAACCACTCGACGTCGGCGCCCAGGCGATCAGGTCATCGTAGTCGTTTTGGAACGCGGCCAAATCCCAGAACCACTGGTTGTATTGGCCGCGCACGCCCACTTCAACGCTTTCAGACTTTTCTGGATTGAGATCAGGATTCCCCGAATCCGGCCAATAGAGGTCATTAAAGCTCGGCGCTTTAAAAGCAGTCCCTATGCTGGCGCGCAGCGTGTGATAGTTATCTACTTGATAACCTAGCGCCAAACTGCCGGTAACCTCATCGCCGTAGGCTTCGTTGTCGTCGTAACGCAGGCTGGCTTGAATGGCAAACGGCGAGAAGTCGAGCAGCCCTTGGGTAAACACAGCGGTGTTATCGCGGCTGGTGACGTCAAAGTCGTTGGTGCTTGAAACGCGGTCTTCGCTGATTTCAGCGCCAGCAATCAACTCATGGGCACCAAACTGAAGGTTATTCTGCCAACGGGCGGTTTGGGTACGGGTATCAATGATCGAGTCGCCAAAATCATCCAGCGTATCCAGCTCGTCGCGGGCTTCACTAAGGGTCAGGCGGCTCTGCCAGGTATCGGTGACCGGCACCTCGCCGTAAATACCCGCCACCTGCTGGACAAAGTCATTCTCTCCACCGTCATATTCGTTGTTACCGCGAGCGCGCAGTGCCAGCACTCCCACCTCAGCCCCACTCTCAAAGGTATGCGCAACGCGGGCCAGCGACGATGTATTGTCATAGCCTTTGTCTTCACCGCCACGACGAATGGGTTGGCCATCGGTATTGAAATGGCTAGCGGCGAAGCTGTAGCGCGTGCCCCCCTCGCGGCCGGAAACGCCTGCGCTTAACCGCTGAGTATTAAAGGAACCACCGCCAACTGAGATTCTGGGGTTTGGGCCCTCTTCGTCACCATCAGGGGTAAACAGCTGAATGACACCGCCGACCGCATCCGCACCGTATAGACTACCGCGGGGGCCGCGCACGATTTCTGCACGGTCAAACATGCGTGGGTCTAGGTACTGAAAAGCGGCGCCGCCTGCCGTGGCAGATCGCAGCCGAATACCATCGATCATCAGCACGGAAGCATCGCTGGGCGCACCGCGTAGATAAACGCTGCTGTTTTTACCAAAACTGCCGTTGCTGGTGACATCAACGCCCGGCTGGCCGCGCAGCAGATCGCTGAGGCTGGTGGGGTCTTGGCGGCGAAAAGTGGCTTCGTCCAGCACGCTAACCGATGAAAGGCTTTCGTTGGCAGTGCGCGGCGCTAACGTCGCGGTAACCACAACAGGATCAAGCGCTGCTAACTCAGTCGTCGCTGCGGCGTATTGGGCCTGGGCTGAAAAGGAGATGGCGAGCGGTAAAGCAGCCATACTCAACGCCGCCCGTTGGGCGGTGGTGTGAAAACGGTAGTTCATGGAGGGATCCCTTGCTCGCCGTGCTCACCCGCACGGCGTATTTTTTTGACCGAGCGCAGGACAAAACAAGGAAATCACGGTCGCGCTGCATGATTGCGCTGTGCCACCGTTAATCGCCCTGAGAGCACCCACCGCGCCTCGGCATGTATCGGTTCAGGTTGAACCGTTACTCTCGGGCCGGTCTCCGGGCTGACGAGCGAAAGGCAGCGCCTAACAATACGCCTTTCCGAACGACCACCTTCCCGTGCATAAGCACAGTGGCGTCTTAGCCGTTCTTATCTCGATCACCGTTGCGGGGGCAGCGTTGGAATCACGCAAGGCGTTCACCAACTTCCCGTTTCACTAGCGGCGTTATCCACCGCCAGCACCTGAGAGTGGGCGTAAGCTAGCAACTTGTTGGGGGGCGGTCAATTGAAGCACGGCGCAAAGCGCGCCCAGCTTAGGACTTACCGAGCTACTTAACTGCCATCACCAGCCCATGCCGCACATACCAAACCTGCTCAGCCTGGACGGCGGCATCTTGGCTAAACCAGCCATTTAGATCACGCAGGCGTCGCTGATCGGGCTGCATGGGCACAATGCCGCGGCCGACTTCGGTAGTGATGATAATTAACGCCGTGTTTAGCTCGTCAGCCCGCTGGCTTAGCTGTGTCATATCGCCCTGCCACTGCTGGCGCGCGGGGTCGTTTTCCGCGTTTGCTAACGCGGCTTCGACCCAGTCAAAGACGCCGGTAATCACCAAAGGTGTATCCGCAACCAGCGCTTGCTGACACTCCGCCAGTCGCTGACCCGGCGCGAGCCGATGCCATACAGCGCTGGGAAAGCGGTCAGCTACAGCGTCACGTTTGCCAGCGCAGGCACCGCCGATGAAGAGCTGCATTGCCATTCCCCTTTTCCATGGTCGTCTTGCTGATAAATAAGCTGCCAGCGCCTGCCTTGGGCTTGGAGCACGGTACCGTCCCAGAAGTGAATCGTTTCAAAGCGACGGCGCAGCTCGCGAATCACGCCGCCGTGAGTCACTGTCAGTACCTTTTTATGGTCACCCGCTCGGGCATTAGTCGCAACATCGTGTAGCCAAGTATCCAAGCGCTCCCGTAACTGAGCCGCCGATTCACCACCAGGGATTTGCAGCTCGCCCACGCTATCAATCCAGGCACGGTAGTGAGGTAAGTCTTTTAGTTCATCGTAAACCTTGCCTTCGTACTCGCCAAAATCGAGCTCCCTGAGACGCGGTTCCAGTACAAACGGCACGCCCGATTTGGTGACTTCAGACCACTCCAGGGTTTGCTGGCAGCGGTTAAGGTCGCTTGAATAAATAGCATCGAAACGCTCATCCGCTAGTGCCTCACGCAGCGCCAGTAACCCTGCTTCGGCCTCGGGAAACAGAAGCGGAATATCTTGCTGCCCTTGATAACGACGCTCTAAATTCCAAGCGGTGATACCGTGGCGAACTGCCACCAGCTCCACACTAAAATCAGTAGCCAAAGCTCTCCTCCTTCGATGGTGGCGCCTACCATATCGCCGTTAATGCCGTTAAACAGTCGCACCATAAACCCGCGTGAAAGCGCCACGAAGACAGCCGCCAAGAGCTCCATCAGCACCAGCGCAGGGGCGAACAGCGCGATAACCGCCAGCGGCACCAGCGCCAGTGCTACATCCTGGCCGCTAAGCGACTGCTGCCAGCTCCATGCCAAGCCTTTTTGTTGGGCGCAAGGCGTCAACACCAGTAACGCCACACCCGCCCAACGCCCTAGCGCGGGCACCACCAGTAGCCACCAGAGCGGCGCTTGATAGGTGAGCAATGCCCACAGTAGTACGCCCTTCCAGGCGAGTAGAAACAGCAGCGCCAATATCCCAAAGCTGCCGATTTGCGGGTCTTTGATAATCTCCCAGCGGCGCGCCAGCGGCTGATTGCTGCCCAGTGCATCGGCGATATCCATAACGCCATCTAGATGTAGCCCACCGGAAAGCGCCACCCACACGCTTAATATCGCCAGCGCGGTGATCGGCGTGGGGACGTTGTGCATTGCAAACGCTAGCAGCACCAGCACGCTGCCGATCAACAGGCCCACCAAGGGGTAGGCGCGCACCGCCCAGCGGCGGGTATCGGGCGTCCAGGGTACCGCTATTGGTATTGGGATCCGGGTCAGAAACTGCAGCGCCAGCAGGAGACCGAACAGAGCACTCTTTACAGCACTCTCTTTCACAGCGGCCTCCCGTGGTTTTTCCATTCAATGGCACAGCCTGCGACCACTTCTAGCACCGAGTCCGCCTCTGCCGCTAGCCAGCGGTGAGCGCGCTGAAGAAACGCCAGGTAGCGCCAGGTTTGTGTATCAGTGGGCGGCAGCGCTTCGTTAATATCGTTAGAGACAATCACTAGATAAATGCTGCGCGTGCGAACATCCGATAACATCCTTTCCAGCAGCACCATTCCCTCGTCGTCGCTAAGCTCACTGCCATACAGCACTTGGCTGGCCCATAGCGTTAAGCAGTCCAGTAGAACCGCGCTGCCATTGGGCACCTCGGCCAGCGCTTGATCTATATTCACAGGCGCCTCTAGCGTTACCCATCGAGCGGCTTGCCCGTGACCGCTCCTAGCTTGCTGGTGTCGTGCCACTCGCTCCGCCATCTCTGCATCGTATACGGCTGCGGTCGCTAAGTAGTAACAGGGCGAGCTACCCGCTGCATCCACTACCCGCTGCTCGGCAATATCACTTTTTCCGGAGCGTGCACCGCCGCTAACGAAGACAATCATGCAGTACCTTTTTCAGCACATTAACTAGCCGCCGGTTGGCAGATTCGTCGCGCAGCGCCACTCTCAGCCATTCGCCATTAAGTCCGGCAAAATTGTGGCTATGACGCACTAAAATGCCCTGGCGTAGTAGCTGCTCAAATAGCGCATCCGTGGTGATTTCCTGCGCAGCACTGGGGCGAATAAGAAAAAAACATGCCTGGCTGGGCACAACGTCCAACCCCAGCTCGGTAAGCGCTTGAGCCACCCGCGGCCGCTCGCTGGCCAACCACCGTTGGGTGCGCCGGGCAAAGGCATCATCTGCCAGCAGTGGTGCCACCAGTTCGGCCGCAAGGTGATTGACACTCCAAGGTGGCTGGTGAGCCTGTGCCGCTTGAACCGTGGCCGCATCCGCCAGCAGGTAGCCCAGCCGGAGACCCGGCAGGGTATAAAATTTGGTCATTGAGTGGAGCAGCATCAGATGCGGGTAGCGCACCAGTAGTGGTGCCAAGGACACCTCTTGTGACGTCTCACCCACCATATCGATAAAGGCCTCGTCGACCACAACGCGGCAACCATTCGCAGCGGTGCAATTCAACAGGTCTTCCATTGCTGAAATATCGATAAGCGTAGCGGTCGGATTATTGGGTCGGCATAAAAACAGCACCTCAATGCCGTTAAGTCCTGCCAACAGCGAATCAATATCCAGCGTAAAGTGTGGCGCGGGCAGTGCGATCTCAGTGACGGAGAGCCGATGAGCACGACAGGCGCGAGCATACTCGCCAAAGCTTGGGGTAATAATCGCCGCCCGCTTGCCTGCATGCACCGCGGCAGCCAGGAAAATCGCCTCGGCGCCGCCGTTGGTTAGCAGCACCTGCTCGGGCTGAAGCTGGTGATGGGTAGCGATGGCCTGACGTGCAGCGGCGTAATCCGGCGCGGGGTAGCGTTCAAGACCTGCCAGTTGCTTAGCCAGCCAATCGCTAACCCACGCCGGAGGCCCCAAGGGGTTAAGGTTGGCGCTGAAATCTTCCAGGCGGTGATCGGCGGGCAAACCGAAGTGCGCTAGTAGCGCCTCTGCTTGGCCGCCGTGCGCGGGCCATGGAGAGCTGGGCGACATAAATTGACTCATAGTAGCCCCTTAAAAATGAATGACATGCCCGCTATCACCACAACTGACAGCAACATAAACAGCAGCCAGGCGCCATGCATTAAGCGCACCGTGGCAGTGATATGGCTGACCCTTAGCACTTCAAGCGACTCGCCTAGGGTCGCGCGATGAGACACCACACCTTGATAGTAATTGGTGCCGCCCAGTTGAACACCCAGTAGCCTTGCCACCATGGCCTCTGGCCAGCCTGCATTGGGGCTGGGGTGGCGCGGTGCATCGCGGAAGGTACCCCGCAGTGCGCCTTGCCAGCGCAATCGTACAACACCGGCAAGACTTAATAGCAAGCCTGCGAGCCATAGACACAGCGCCGTTAAGCGTGCCGGTACCCAGTTGGCTAAATCGTCCAACTTGGCGGAGGCAAAGCCAAAATCGGCATAGCGCTGGTTTTTGTAGCCCACCATCGAATCAAGAGTATTGACGGCCTTGTACGCTAGCGCTAGCGGCGCCCCGCCGATAAGCGCAAAAAATAGCGGCGCGGTAATACCGTCCACGGTGTTTTCCGCCACTGTTTCCACCGTGCCCCGGGTAATCTCCGCTTCGTCTAGATTGTGCGTATCGCGGCCGACAATCATCCCCAGCGTCGTGCGGGCGGCAGGCAAATCGCCTTGAGTAAGCGGTTGGATCACGGCGCGGGCCGCATCGCCCAGGCCTTTGATCGCCAGCGTAGTAGAGAGCAGCCACAGCTCGGCGATCAGCGCTACCCCAGGGTGCAAGCGTTCCAGCAGTGCCAACGCTAGCCAGCTAATAACCCATACGCCGCCAACGACAAAAATGGTTAGCATAAAGCCACTAACCCGGCGCTGCTGCGCGGTGCCACGATTCCATAGTCGCTCGAAAGCACTGATAAAGCGTCCGATCAGTACCACTGGGTGGGGTAACGAGCGCGGGTCGCCCACCACTAAATCAATCACAATGGCCAGAACAATCAGGGTAATTCCGCCAAGTGTGACGCCTGGGATCATGATTTCGCCTTATCGCTAACACCGGCATCGGCAAAGGTAGCCATTTCACGCATCATCGCGGTGGCTGCTTGCAGTAATGGATAGGCCAGCGCGGCACCACTCCCCTCACCCAGCCGCATGCCCATATCGAGCAGTGGCTTGGCCTCTAACGCCTTTAAGGCGATGTCGTGACCAGGCTCCTGGGAACGGTGGCCGAAAATCAGGTAGCCGCGTACAGCGGGGCAAAGACGGCAAGCAGTCAGCGCCGCCAAGGTGGCAATAAAGCCATCCACAATCGCAGGCAGCCGATGCGCCGCTGCGGCCAGGTAAGCCCCGGTCATCGCCGCAATTTCCAGGCCACCTAACTTGGCAAGCACTTCCAATGGCACCTCTGGGTTGGCTTGCCGAGCATTAATGGCACGCTCAATCACTGCGACTTTATGCGCCTGCTGCTGTGGGTTAATCCCGGTGCCTGCGCCCACCACGCTTGCCCCTGACTCACCCGTCAGTACTGCCAGCATTGCACTGCTGGCGGTGGTATTGGCAATGCCCATTTCGCCAACAATAAGGCACTTTGCACCTGCCCTTTTTGCTCGGTTAACGGCCGCAACACCCACATCAATCGCGGCGATGGCTTGATCAAATTGCATCGCGTCCTCTACCACCATATTGGCGGTGCCATGGCGTACCTTCGCAGGGGTGACACCCTGCATGGTTAAGGGGGCAGCGACGCCCACATCCACAATCTCGACCTGAGCCCCTATTTGCCGGGCAAAGACATTAATCGCCGCCCCGCCGTTGGCAAAGTTAGCCACCATCTGGGCAGTCACTTCTTGGGGAAAGGCGGAGACCCCCTCGGCGGCAACACCGTGATCCGCAGCAAACACGACCACCGCAGGCGGCGTGACGCTGGGCTTGAGCTCACCAGCGATGGCACTCAGCTGTATCGCCAACTCTTCCAGGCCACCCAAGCTCCCGGGCGGCTTGGTCAGCGTGTCCAAATAGCGACGCGTCTCTTCACCGGCATTGAGATCAACGGACTGAATCTGGTCAACAATGGCGTGCATGCAGGCTCCGGCTCACTAAGGGTCATCAAACATTCAAAGGCAAGGCGCAAAATGGTAGCAAAAGCCTGGGTGCTATACTTGCTATTTCCTCAACAGGTCTTCCACCCTGTCAGGGCTTATGGCTTTCTTGAGGTTGTGAGCGTGGCGCCATCGCCACCCTACATTCGGGTAATAAAACTACAAATATGGTTTTTATTGCCGTAAAGTCTCTTAAATCGACACCAAAAAATGTAAAATAACTACAATACTTACTCACCGTCTCTATCACGCAGAGGTCACTATGCCGAGCTCAACACCTGCCACTCTAAACCCTACCGTTGCTGAGGTTACCCAGCGCATTCGTGAGCGCTCTGCTGAGCGGCGCGCGCTTTATGAGCAGCGCATGGCGGATCAGCACAAACGTGGTGTACACCGTGCCGAGCTAAGCTGTGGCAACCTGGCGCACGGTTTCGCGGCCTGCAACCCGCGTGATAAGAACGAACTCAAGCTGATGAACAGCGCCAATCTGGGCATTATCTCGTCCTACAACGATATGCTCTCGGCGCACCAGCCGTTTGAAACATTCCCGGAAACGATTAAAGCCGCTGCCAGTGCCATGGGCTCCACCGCCCAGTTCGCCGGTGGTGTTCCCGCCATGTGTGACGGTGTGACGCAAGGCCAGCCGGGCATGGAGCTATCGCTGTTTTCCCGGGATGTGATTGCCATGTCCGCGGCCGTTGGCCTCTCGCACAATATGTTTGATGCTGCCCTTTACCTGGGCGTATGCGACAAGATTATTCCTGGCCTGTTCATCGCTGCCGCGCGCTTTGGTCATCTGCCTGCCATGTTTGTCCCTGCGGGCCCAATGCCCAGCGGCCTGCCTAACAAAGAGAAGGCGCGCGTTCGCCAACTCTACGCAGAAGGTAAAGTGGGCCGCGCTGAACTGCTAGAAGCCGAGTCGGAGTCCTACCACAGCCCCGGCACCTGCACCTTTTACGGCACCGCCAACTCCAACCAGCTAATGATGGAGGTGATGGGCCTACACCTGCCCGGCACCTCGTTTGTAAACCCTGGCACCGAGATGCGCGAAGCCCTGACCCGCTACGCCACCGAGCAGGCGATTCGCAACACCGAACCCGGCGGCGACTATCGCCCGTTCTTTAAACAGATTGATGAGCGCGCGATTGTTAACGCCGTGGTTGGCTTGCTGGCTTCCGGAGGTTCAACCAACCACACCATGCACCTGATCGCCATGGCCGCCGCTGCGGGCATTACGCTGAACTGGGATGACTTCACCGACCTTTCGGCGGTGACGCCCAGCCTGATGCAGGTTTACCCCAACGGCCAGGCGGATATTAACCACTTCCAGGCGGCGGGCGGCATGAGCTACCTGTTCCGCGAGCTGCTGGGCGCAGGCTTGCTACACGGCGATATCCCTACTGTTTTCGGCACCGACCTAACCGCTTACACCCAAGAACCGTTCCTGGAAGATGGCAAAGTCGTCTGGCATGAAGGCCCCGAAAAAAGCCTTGATGAAGACGTTCTTCGCCCTGTCGCTAACCCTTTCGCGGCAACGGGTGGTTTAACAGTGATGAAAGGCAACCTGGGACGCGGTGTGATTAAAATCTCCGCCGTCGCCGAAGAGCATCGCATTGTTGAAGCGCCGGTAAAAATCTTCGAAGATCAAAATGAAATGAAAGCGGCTTTTGAGTCTGGCGATTTAGACCGCGATGTCATCGTGGTAGTACGCTTCCAGGGGCCCAAAGCTAACGGCATGCCGGAACTACACAAACTAACGCCGTTCCTTGGCGTGCTGCAGGATCGTGGCTATAAAGTGGCGCTGGTCACTGATGGCCGCATGTCGGGCGCATCGGGCAAGGTACCGGCTTCAATCCACATGAGTCCGGAAGCCCTAGATGGTGGCCCGCTGGCCAAACTGCGCGATGGCGATATTGTGCGCCTGGATGCCAATGCGGGCACGCTGGAAGCCAAAGTCGATCCCGCCAGCTGGGCTGAGCGGCAACTGGCCATCGGTAACCTGGATCACTACCACGTGGGCTTGGGTCGCGAGCTGTTCGGAGGCTTCCGCCACCTGGCCATGCGCGGTGAAGAAGGCGCTGGCGTGTTTGGTGGTTTTGAAGCCGATGATCTCGCCCGCCAGCAGGGGCAAATCTCACAAGAGGATGCCTGATGCGACCGGCACTCATCGGCGATATCGGGGGCACCAACGCACGCCTGGCATTGGTGTCTCCCGGTGAAATAACCCCTCGCGACATTTTGAATCTACCCTGCGCCGACTACCCCGGTGTTGTAGAAGCGGTTCAGGACTATTTGAATCGCGTGGGCGCCACCGGTGACAACGCGCCTCAAGAGGCGTGTTTAGCCTTCGCCTGCCCCGTTCACGCTGAACGGGTCAAAATGACCAATAACCACTGGGACTTTTTAAAAAGCGACGTTCAGCAAGTGCTCAACCTATCGCTATTTAAAGTCATCAATGACTTTACCGCTCAGGCGCTGGGTGTCCCTCATGTGGCTGAAAATGATTTAGTGGAAATCCAGCCCGGCCAAACCCAAGCACACTCGACCCGCCTGGTGATCGGCCCTGGTACCGGGCTGGGCGTTGCCGGGGTATTTCCCGGCCAGCACGCCTGGATACCGCTACCCACCGAAGGCGGCCACGTCACTTTCGCACCCACGGATAGTACCGAGCGAGCACTGCTGGAGGTATTTCTGCAGCGTCACCAGCGGGTGAGCGTAGAGCGCATTTTGTGCGGTCAGGGGTTACTGGAGCTTTACCAGGCCCACTGCAGCCTTGAGGGAGTTGAACCTCGCCTAACCAGCCCGGCAGAGGTGACTACAGCGGCCAACGAGGGCGATAGCCTCGCCACCGCTGCCCTGCTGCGCTTTCTCAAAATCCTCGGCGATGTATGTGGCGACACCACCTTAACCATGGGCGCTAGGGGTGGGGTTTATCTATGTGGCGGTATTCTGCCGCGCCTGCTGGAGTGGCTGCCGAAAAGCGAGCTGCGTACGGCGTTTACCAATAAAGGCCGCATGGGTGCCTATAATGCCAACATCCCCGTGTGGGTGGTGACCGCGCCCTGGACGGGGCTGCTGGGCGCCGCCGAAGCGCTGCATAACGAAGAAGTTTTCTAATAACACTCATACGGAACCTGCTATGCCCGCCGCCTTTGATGTGCCGTTTATACTCGGCATGATGCGTTTGCACGAAGCGCCTGCCATGCACGACCCTAAACAGTTAGCCGACTGGATCGAAGCACGCCTGGAACAGGGCCTAAACTGGTTTGACCATGCCGATATCTACGGCAACGGCCAAGGTGAAACGCTGTTTGGCGCAGCGCTACACGCACGCCCTGCCCTGGCTCAGCGGGTTCATATTGTCACCAAGGCGAGCATCGCTAACGACACCCCCACGCCCGGTTCGGGTAAGGTTAAGCACTACAACGTTAGTCCGGATTATCTGAATAGCGCCATCGACGCCTCGCTTGGGCGTTTAAATGCCGAACGTCTTGACCATTTTCTGATTCACCGCCCCGATTTGCTGATGAATGCGGAAGCCACCGGCCGCGCGCTGGACGACGCCATTGAGGCGGGCAAAATTGGCGCCGCGGGTATTTCCAACCACCTGCCCAGCCAGTGGCGACGCTTGCAGGGCGCCATGCATCATCGCTTAAGTGCCAATCAGATTGAGCTCTCAATCGCCCATACCACGCCGCTGTTCGACGGTAGCTTCGATGACCTATGCGCCGACGGCCACTCGCCCATGGCGTGGTCGCCGCTAGCCGGGGGGCAATTGATGCAGGGCGCCGTTGGCGACTGTTTGGATAAGTGGGCAGCTAAGCTTGATAGCTCGTCTAACGCCTTAGCACTGGCTTGGCTGCGCAGCCTGCCCAACTCGCCGACACCGGTGATTGGCAGCGTTAAACCTGAGCGAATTAGCGACATGCTGAATGCCCCTGCAACGCTACCCCGGGAAGCGTGGTATGAGCTGCTTGAAGCTGCTCGTGGCCACTGCGTGGCATGAAACTGCTGGGTGAAACACGGTTCGTTTTAAAACAAATACACTAGGCTTTGTACGAAAAGTCGGCGAGCGAAGGTCAGGCAAGGCAAAAAACGGCGAAAAAGCGGAGTTTACGGGGTGTAAATGAGCATTTTGAGCCGTTTTTTAACGCAGCATGGCCGAGCGCAGGCAGTTTTCGTACAAAGCCTAATCACCATAAGGAGCCACAGATGATACCAGTTATCGCCTTTGGGGAAGCACTGGTTGATATGCTCTCCAGTCGTTTGGGTGCCGCCACTGATGCCCAGGAAACCTTTACGCCCTATGCCGGTGGCGCCCCCGCGAATGTGGCGGTCGCCTGCGCTCGCCTGGGTGTGCCTAGCCAGTTTCTGGGCATGGTGGGCGACGATACCTTTGGACATTTTTTGGTGCGTGAGCTCAATAGCCACGGTGTAGACACCAGCGGTATTGTGTACACCCAGCAATCCCGTACGGCGCTAGCGTTCGTTTCCCGGGATGCCGTGGGCGAACGCACTTTTGATTTCTATCGTCCACCCGCCGCTGACCTGCTCTATCGCCTTGAACATTTACCTCATGGCGTCTTCGAGAACCCGGCCATTCTGCACTTGTGCAGTAACAGCCTGACCGACCCCGAGATCGCCGACGTTACCCTGGCAATGGCCACCATGGCCAAGCGCGCAGGCTGCCTGGTCAGCGTTGATGCCAACCTGCGCCATAATCTTTGGCCCGGCGGTGAAGCAGACGCCAGCTTGGTCACGCAGCTGCTAGACGGCGCCGAATTGCTCAAGCTCTCCCAGGAAGAACTCGACTACCTGCGTGCTGATCACCCTGCAGAGTCGTGGCTTTCTGAACGCTTGGCGGCTGGGGTGAAGGTTATCTTGATTACCGACGGCCCCAACGATGTGGTGCTAAAAGGTATCGGCATCGACCAGCGAATTGCGCCCCCTAAAGTTGAAGCAGTCGATACCACCGCCGGCGGCGACGCCTTTATTGGCGGCCTTCTGGCCGAGCTCTCGGCCCACGGCATCAATGAAAACTGGCAGAGCGATGTCGACTTTTTACACCGCGCAGTGGATACCGCCTGCCGCTGCGGCGCCCATGCCGTTACTCGGCCAGGCGCTTACGCCGCACTGCCAACACGAGCGGATATTAGCTAAATAAGTCGCCCTATAAGCTATTAACATAAGGCACGCCTGACCCAGGCGTGCCTTTTTTTGTACCTGATTTGGAGTGACTAGACGTCAAATTAAGCTCGGACTTTTGTCTAAAGCAGTTCGCTTGTAGAAATGTCAGACATTTACTAGACTAGCGATCATCGAACACACAACAAGAGACAGCCGATGACGCTGGATGCTCTACCGCCCCACCAGGGTGGCGCTGAACAGTTAGCGCGTTTACTCGCCCAGGCACTGCTGGCAGGCCACTGGCAGCCCGGCGATGTTTTTCCCCGCGAGCTGGATATCGGCAAACACTTTGCCGTTAGCCGTAACCAAGTGCGTAACGCCCTTACCAGCCTCACCGCTGCGGGGTTGTTAGAGCGCACCGCGGGGCGCGGCACGCTGGTGCGCGAAATCGGCGACTGGCACCTGCTCGACCCGCTGATGAGCGAATGGATGACTGGTTTGGTCAACCTTGACCCGCAGCTGGTCAGGGCTATTTACGCCTTTCGCTACTCTGCCGAACCCGTAGTGGCAGGTCTGGCGGCGCAGGCTGCCCAGGCTGAAGACATAGAGCGTCTGGAGATCGCCTTTGCAGGCATGGCGAGCAGCGCAGGCAGTGTTGAAGCGCGTGCTGAGCATGCCGAGTACGACGTCGCCTTTCACGATGCCACTTACCGGGCTAGCCACAATTTAGTCTGGCGCCAAATGGGGCATTTACTGCGCCCTTCGATCATGGCGCTGATACACCGTTCGCAACACCGCACCGATACGCTAGACGACAGCCTTGCACGCCACCGTCAGGTGCTTGACGCCATACGCAACAGCGATGCCAGCGGCGCAGAGAGTGCCGCGAAAGAAGTACTGCGCCGCACCGCCATCGATCTTGGCATCGTCAATTAATAAGGATCTGATCTAATGAAAATCACCAAACTCAAGACCTGGCAAGTTCCTCCGCGCTGGCTGTTCCTAAAAATAGAGACTGACGAAGGCTGCTACGGCTGGGGTGAACCGGTGATTGAAGGCCGCGCGGCCACCGTTGAAGCCGCCGTGCACGAGCTTGCCGACTATCTGATCGGCCAGGATCCACACCGCATCGAGCATCTATGGAACATCATGTACCGCGCCGGTTTTTATCGCGGCGGGCCGATCCTGATGAGCGCCATTGCCGGGATTGACCAGGCGCTGTGGGATCTTAAAGGCCGCGACCTGGGTGTGCCCGTTCACCAGCTGTTAGGCGGTGCCGTGCGCGACAAAATGCGCATGTATGCCTGGACGGGTGGCGACCGCCCAAGCGACGTAGGCGCGGGTGCCAAAGCGCTGGTTGAAAAAGGCTTCACGGCTTTTAAAATGAACGGCACCCCCGAAATGCAAATCGTCGACTCACACCGCAAGGTCGATGAAGCCGTCGCCCGGGTGGCAGAAGCCCGCAACGCCGTTGGGCCAGATGTAGGCATCGGCATCGACTTCCACGGCCGCGTGCACCGCCCCATGGCCAAAGCGCTGCTGCGCGAGCTGGAACCTTTCCACCCCATGTTCGTTGAAGAACCGGTTGCCCCGGAGCATCTGCCCTGCTTGAAAGATATTGCTGGTGGGCTTGGCTACCCGTTAGCCACCGGCGAGCGTTTACACACGCGCTTTCAGTTCCGCGACCTGCTGGCAGATGGCATGATCGACATTATCCAGCCGGATATTTCCCACTGCGGCGGCATCAGCGAGGGTCTTAAAATCGCCTCCCTGGCCTCCGCCTACGATGTCGCCCTGGCGCCCCACTGCCCGCTCGGCCCGCTGACCTTAGCCGCTTCGCTACAGCTGGATGCGGTTAGCCACAATGCCTTTATCCAAGAACAGAGCATGGGTATTCACTATAACCAGGGTAACGACGTACTCGACTACCTGGTCGATAAGTCAGCTCTCGCCATTGAAGACGGTTTCTGCGCCATCCCTCAAGGCCCAGGCCTTGGTGTAGAGATCAACGAAGAGTTCGTTGAAGAGCGCGCCAAAGTGGGCCACCGCTGGCGCAACCCGGTCTGGACGCACGAAGACGGCTCTATTGCGGAGTGGTAAGCCATGGGATCAACCGGGATGAATGAAACACCAGGAATTGCAGAACAATTAACCTGGATTGCCGTGGATTGGGGCTCCAGCAATCTGCGTGCCTGGGGGCTGGATCAACACGACCAGGTGATTGCCCAAGCCAGTAGCGACAAGGGCATGCTGTCGCTAAAGGCCGATGAGTACGAAGCAGAGCTGGAGCGGCTGGTGGGTGATTGGCTGCCTACTGCCGGGCCAATTGATGTGATGGTGTGCGGTATGGCAGGCGCCCGTCAGGGCTGGCTGGAAGCCGCCTATTTGCCGGTACCGACACAGCTCGACCAGCTTAGCCAAGGCGCAGTAACGCCAACGCTTACAGGCGACCAGCTGCGTGTTTATCTGCTGCCCGGATTAAGTCAAACCCGCAGTGCTGCAACCCACTTTGATGTGATGCGTGGCGAAGAGACTCAGTTAGCAGGCCTCGTCGCTGACACACCTGACTTTACGGGCCTCACCTGTTTGCCGGGTACCCACGCCAAATGGGCCACTCTTGAAGCGGGTGCTGTGAGTGGATTTTCGACCTACTTAACCGGCGAGCTTTACCAATTATTGGCCAACCAATCGGTCTTGCGCCACTCAATCGGTAGCGATGAGCTTCAAGACCACGCTTGCCGTGAGGCGTTTGTTTCGGCAGTTAGTGAGATCTACACAGCCCCCGAAACCTTTAGTAGCCGCCTGTTCGGCCTGCGCGCGCAAGATTTACTCGACGGCCGACTACCTGCAGGCGATACGCGTGGAGCCGTTCTTGCGGCCAGGCTCTCTGGACTCGCCATTGGCCTTGAGCTCGCTGGCGCCTGCCGTGAGTGCCCTACCGATAAGCCGATCATGCTGATTGGCAACCAAGCCCTGAGTCAGCGCTATGCGTTGGCGCTCAATGCGATCGGCTATCAGACGCAGCATGTGGATGGCGACTCAGCCGTGCTGGCAGGACTATGCCTTGCCCACCATGCGCTCAAGGCCTAACGCCACTAACTATTTATGGGGAGATTTGCTATGTCGCTGCCACTGATTGGTATTTTACGCGGTGTAACGCCTGGTGAGGTCGTGGATATCGCGGAAGCGGTGCTGGCCGCAGGCATCACCCAGATCGAAGTACCGCTTAACTCACCCAACCCGCTGGAGAGCATTCGCCGCTTGGTCGACGCATTTGGCGAGCGCGCGGTCATCGGTGCAGGTACGGTGCTCACTTCGGATCAGGTGCGTGCAGTTCACGCTGCTGGTGGGCGCTTAATCGTTTCTCCCAACTGTCGACCTGCGGTCATTGAAGAGACGCATAGACTCGGTATGGCGAGCTGGCCGGGGATTGTGACACCTTCTGAGGCCTTCGATGCACTCGATGCAGGCGCCACCGGACTTAAACTCTTCCCCGCGGTGCAGGTAGGATTAGAGGGTATGCAGGCAGTGCGCTCAGTACTTCCCACAGGCACCCTTTTGTATGCGGTTGGCGGCGTTGGGGTCGATAACTTCGCCGCTTGGCGCGCAGCAGGTGTCGATGGTGCAGGGCTGGGCAGCGCTTTATACAAACCCGGCCAAAGCGCTTCCCAGGTAGGTCAACAGGCACAAGCCCTCGTCGATGCTTGGTTGGCAGGAGAACAATAAGGAGATCCAATAACAATGAATACAGGTATGCATGTTGCAACGTGGCAGGCAGAGTTGGCGGTCGATTGCCGCTGCACTCTAGGTGAAGGCCCACAGTGGGACGCCCAAAATCAGCGCCTTTATTGGTGCGATATTCTTGAAAAGCAGTTGCACTGGCTCTCCCCTACCAGCGGCGAGAGCGGCCACTATCAGCTCGATCATCGGGTGTCACTGGCTGCGCCCCTTGAAGAGGGTGGCCTGCTGTTAGTCGGCGAAGACCGCTTAAGCCGCTTCGACCCAGGCAGCGACAAGGTCGAAAAGCTGTGTGATTTCGAGGCCGACAACCCCATCACCCGCAGCAATGACGCCCGAGTTGATCGCCACGGCAGCCTGTGGCTTTCCAGCATGGGTAAAAGCGCTGAAAGAAACGCTGGCAGCCTTTACCGCCTGCACCGCGGCGAGCTGTCGCGGCTGCGCTCAGGGCTGACCATTCCCAATGCTATCTGCTTTGCTGAAAATGGCGAGTTTGCCTGGTTTACCGATACGGTGACAGGGGTGGTGATGCGCTGGGCGCTGGATAGCGACGGCTGGCCCCAGGGCGAGCCGCAGCCCTGGGCGGACTTTTTCTCAAGCCAGGGCAACCCCGACGGTGCAGTCATGGATAGCGAAGGCTGCCTATGGCTAGCGCTGTGGGGAGCTGGGCAAGTGGTGCGTTTGGATCATGACGGCGAAATAATAGGCCGCGTCGAGCTGCCGGTCAGCCAACCCTCCTGCCCGGCGTTTGCAGGCCCTGATCTGAAAACGCTATATATCACCACCGCACAAGAGGGATTTAGCGCGGAGCAGCTAGCCCAAGAACCCACAGCCGGCTCGCTGTATAGAGTCGAAACCGGCATCACAGGATTGGCTGAACTGCCGCTGCGCCTGGCATAACTCTCCTATAAACCTCCCAGCAAAAGGCCCCGTTAGCAGTTACTAGCGGGGCCTTCTTTTTACGCTGTTGTGGCTTCACCGATCAGCGACAAGGTGGAATCAGCCAGCGAAGCTTATATACATCACAATAACTAACACGACCAATACAATACCGGCGGGCACAGCGCCTTTCCAGGGTGTTAGATCCACATCGCCACTGTGCTCCTGAATCCAATCGGTTTCACGTGGGCGCAGCTTGCCGATAATCAGCATCACGACGACCAACAGCACAAACACCATCGCCACAAAGTGGAACTCGTGCATAACTTGCGGCAGCAGGGTGAAGGGTGGCACAAAGTAACCGGCGGCAATCAGCAAGCAGCCGCCCACCAGGGCGATTTTGGCCGCCATAGGCGGAACACGTTTGGTTAGCAGCCCGACCAGCACCACCGCTAGAATCGGAATAAAGTAGATCGCGTTCATCTTCTGCAGGTAACCAAACAGGCTCTCCTGGCCAGCCAATAGCGGCGCAATAATCATGGTAAGGATGGCCATGATCCAGCCGAAGACCTTACCCGATTTCACCACCTGCTCTTCCGTCGCCTCTTTATTCAGCACACCTTTATAGATGCCCAGGCTGAAAATCGTCGTGGTACTGTTCAGCGCGGAGTTAAACGACGAAAGAATCGCACCGACCATCACCGCGGCGAAAAACCCGGTTAGATACGGCGGCAGTACGTTAAACACCAAGTGACCGTAGGCCTCGTCAGCACGAACGCCCTGATCGGCATAAAGATGGTAAGCAATGATGCCCGGCAGCACCAGATACAGCGGGCCCAGCAGTTTAAACAGACCGGTCAGCAGAACACCCTTCTGGCCTTCAGCCAGATTTTTCGCCGCAAAGGTGCGCTGAATAATCTGCTGGTTGGTGCTCCAATAAAATAGATTAATCAGGAAAACGCCGGTAAACAGGGTAAAGAACGGCACCTGCTGTTCAGCGCCGCCGATCGAATTGAGCTTATCCGGGTCGCTCTCTTTGAGGATGCTCCAACCTTCCATAATGCCGCTGCCGTCACTCACGGCCTGCAGGCCGAAATAGACGATCACGAAACCACCGATCAACAAACCAACGCCGTTAAGCGTATCCGAAACGGCCACCGTACGAAGCCCACCAAACAGTGCATACACCGCACCGATGATGCCGACGATCCATACCGTTAGCCACAGCAGCGTTGTCGAGGACTCGATGCCGGTGAGTCCCTGAAGGTCGAGCATCCCCTGCAGGCCGATGGCGCCGGAATAGAGAATAATCGGCAGCAGGATCACCGCGTAAGCGATCAGGAAGATGATATTGGTGATTAGCTGGGTGGTCTTATCGAAGCGTATCTCGAGTAGCTGCGGCAGCGTGGCAATACCACTTTTCAAAAACCGCGGCAGGAAGAAGAGCGCCAACGCCACCAGTGCGATAACCGCCACCACTTCCCAGGCCATCACACTTAAACCATCAGCAAAAGCAGCCCCGTTCAACCCTACCATCTGCTCGGTAGAGAGGTTGGTCATTAATAGAGAGCCAGCAATCAGCGGGAAGGTAAGCGTACGTCCTGCTAGAAAGTAGCCGCTGGTGCTTGAGTGGTCATCTCGGCGGGTGATTCGCCAAGTGATAAAGGCGACAAGCCCTGTAAAAAACAGGAAAGACGCCAGGGTCAAAGCGTGCATTTTGACTCACCTCATGATCATTGTAAGTGGCACGCACGTTACTGTATGCGCGTAGAGCGAAATGTCAGACAAATCGTTTCGCCATTTTAGTTGAGCTGAATATAGCCCGTTATACGTCTTTGGTCGTACGCAGGCGGCTACGATACGCGAATGGCATAATTTCGCTATAAAAAAACCCTAGCGATGGTTAAAAACCATAACTAGGGCCAGCATTTAGGTAACCTGCGACAGGTTACTTATGAATGCCTACTTAGTGATGAAAGCGCTCAGCTGATTGACGGGCTAGTTCGCGAATGCCGTCCCAATCTTCAGCATCGACCATTGCTTTGGGCGTCAACCAGGAGCCGCCTACACACATCACGTTCGGCAGTGACAGGTAGGAGTGTGCGTTGTCCACGGTAATACCACCGGTGGGGCAGAAACGCGCTTCTGGAATCGGTGCGCCAAACGCTTTGATCGCTTTGGCGCCGCCGCTGGACTCAGCGGGGAAGAACTTAAACCGACGGTAGCCGTACTGCCAGCCGGTCATCAGCTCAGAAATGGTCGATACGCCTGGCAGCATCGGCACTGGACTTTCTACGCCATAGCGGTAAAGCGCGTCAGTGGCGCCCGGTGTCACCACAAAATCAGCGCCGACCTGCTCGGCTTGGCGATATTGCGCGGGAGTGAGCACGGTACCCACACCAATACTGGCACCCGGCAGCGCTTCTTTCATTCGCTTGATGGCGTCCAGTGCGCAATCGGTACGCAGGGTCACTTCCAGCACGGTTAAGCCGCCTTCTACCAGGGCGCGGCCTAGCGGTACCGCATCTTCCAAGCGCTCAATGGTGATGACCGGAATCACTTCGGCTTTTAAGCAGATGCTATCAAGCTCTGCGGTACGGGTAGAGGGTAACTGTTTGTCGATAGTCATTAGTGAGTCTCCAAGCAACTTATTATTGGCTAAGCCAGCAAACGATCAAGGCGCCCAATAAATGGCCAATGGGCAGGTTAAAAAAGCACGAATAGGCAACTGACGAACATCGTCGCCGCTTAATGCCTTGGCCAATACGGCGCGTTTATCGTCACCGGTAATATGCAGAATATGTCGCCGCGCCTGATGCAGGCGGTCGGCCGAAAAGGTAATCCGTGGCTGCGGCTGACTAGGCGTTCTTACCGCCACTAACAACTCTTCCGTGGCGAGCGCCAGAGTCAGTTCAGGGCTATCGGGAAACAGTGACGCGGTGTGGCCGTCTCCCCCCATACCCAAAATCACCACGCTGGCAGGCCATGCCAGTGATTCCACTTGCTTGGCTACTTCATCTACGCCCTCTTCGGGGGTTGTCGCACCGCAAGTTAACGGTATAAAAGTAGCCGCTTCAGCGTCGCCCTGAAGGAGATGCTCACGCACCAACTTAGCGTTGCTATCACTGCTCTGCTCATCGACCCAGCGCTCGTCGGCAAGCGTTACGTCAATGCGCTCCCAGGGTAGCGGTTTGGCCGCCAGCGCCTTAAAGAAAGGCACCGGGGTGGAACCGCCTGAAACCACCAGCAGGACGCGCTCTTGATGGTTTAAGTCGTCGTGCAGCGCCTGAAAAACGGCTTCGGCAAGCTGCTCTGCCAACTGTTGGCGTGCTTGGCTCATATTAATAATCCTCGTACCAGCTGCGGCCGTCTTGGGTAATCATGGCGATGGAGGCAACGGGGCCCCAAGAGCCTGCCGGGTAACGGCGCGGCGGGGTGTCGCGTCTTTTCCAGCCATCAATGAGCTGGTCGCACCAACGCCAGGCGTGTTCGATTTCATCCCGGCGGACAAACAGATACTGCTGGCCTTTCATGACTTCGAGCAGCAGACGCTCATAGGCATCAGGTATCCGCGATTTGGGAAAGGCATTGTTGAAGTCCAAGTGCAGCGGGCCGGGGCGCAGGCGCATGCCTTTATCCAAGCCGCTATCTTTGGTTAGCACTTGCAGGGCGATCCCCTCTTCCGGCTGCAGGCGAATAATCAGCTTATTCGAGGCGATGCCGCGTTGATCCGGGTCGAAGATATAGTGCGGCTGCTGGCGAAAGTGGATCACGATCTGTGAGAGCTTATCCGGCATGCGCTTGCCGGTGCGCAAGTAAAACGGTACGCCTGCCCAGCGCCAGTTAGCCACTTCGGTTTTCATGGCCACAAAGGTTTCGGTTTGGCTCTGGGTGTTGGCGCCCTCTTCTTCTAAATACCCCGGCACCGACTGACCATCGCTAGTACCGGCGATATATTGGCCGCGCACCACATCCCGACCAAGCGCTTCACCCACAAACGGCTTGAGCGCTTTAAGCACCTTCACCTTCTCATCGCGAATGGCATCGGCATCCAGATTGGAGGGCGGATCCATGGCGATTAAGCACAGTAGCTGCAGCAAGTGGTTTTGCACCATGTCCCGCAGTTGACCCGCTTGGTCGAAATAACCCCATCGCCCTTCGATGCCCACTTTTTCGGCAACGGTAATTTCCACATGAGAGATATTGTTCTGGTTCCACTGGGTACCAAACAGCGGGTTGGCAAAACGCAGCGCAATCAGGTTCTGTACGGTCTCTTTACCTAAATAGTGGTCAATACGGTAAATCCGCGATTCGGGGAACACTTGACCGATGGCATCGTTAATTTCAATGGATGAGTGCAGGTCGTAGCCGATGGGTTTCTCCACCACTACGCGGGCCTCATCGTCCAGGCTTTTACTGGCCTGCAGATGGCGGCAGATATCGCCATAAATAGACGCACCAACGGAGAGATAGACCACCATTGGGCGCGGAGAGCCTTTGCGCCACTGACGAATAGCGTCGTAACCCTCAACGCTTGAAAAATCGAGTTTTAGGTAATCCAAGCGGGCGAGAAAGCGCTCGATACTCTGCTTATCCTGCTCACTGCTTTTCAGCCGTTTTCGCAGGGCGTCGTTGACCATTTTGCGAAATGACGCAACGTCGTGCTCATGACGGGCCAGCCCCATAATGCGCGTGCTTTCAGGCATCAAGCCTTCGCGATCAAGATGGTATAGGGCAGGAAATAGCTTGCGCATGGCAAGATCACCCAGCGCCCCAAACAGCGCTAAATCAATAGCGTGATTCGGATCGCCCAGCGGTGCACCTTGGGAAGCAGTGGACTGGCTCATCGTCGCTCCTATTTATAATTAGGCATCTAATGTAGTTAGATTACCTAAAATCTACCGTAAAGGGGGCATTATACGCAATAATTCGTGTAATTTTACTACAAAATAACCACACCTGCTGCTCTTTCAACGCGCATTCTGCTACCTCCTCACGCCCTATTTGCCACTTTTACTCTACGCCCTTCATATACGCCACTGCTACGCCCCCTAAGGAGGAGGCGAGCTTGGCCATAATTAGCCACGCTGCGGAAGTTGATACATAAATGACCACAACACCAAAATGACCACAACAACAATGAGGTTATTACTTAATGGCATCACTACGCTATGTTATCAGGCCGCTACTCACCGCCACGCTGGCTGCCAGCGCCACCCTGCCCGCCTTCGCCTTCGCCTTTGAAGATGATCGCTTAACCATCTGGATGGGTGATAACAAAGGCCAGGAAGGCATTCAGCTCGTGGCCGAGCAATTTCTAGAAGACACCGGTATTGAAGTGGAAGTGGTCTTCCCAGACAACCTGACCGACCGTTTTCAACAGGCGGCAGGCAGTGGCCAGGGGCCAGATATCGTGATCTGGGCCCACGACCGGATGGGCGAGTGGGCACAAAGCGGTCTATTAAAACAGGTAGCGCCTAGTGACACTTTCCGCGAGGCGTTTTATGACTTTACCTGGGATGCCGCCCTGTGGAATGGCGAAACCTACGGCTACCCCATTTCAGTCGAATCCCTCGGGCTCATTTACAACAAAGCGCTGGTGGACAAGCCACCGGAGAGCTTTGCCGAACTAATGGAACTAGACCAGACGCTTTCCCAAGAGGGCAAAAAGGCCATCCTGTTCGACTACAGCGAACCGTACTACGGCTGGACACTGCTGGCAGCCAACGGCGGCTACCCGTTCAAACAGACCGACAGCGGTTATGACGTTAGCGATATTGGTGTCAACAACGCCGGGGCCTTACAGGGAGCAGAGCTGCTGGTTGAGTTGATCGAAAGCGACGTACTGCCCCGTGGTACCGACTACAACCTGATGGATACCCGCTTTAACCAGGGCGAAGTCGCCACCATGATTAGCGGCCCTTGGGCGTGGCCTAATCTGGAGCGTAGCGGGATTGATTACGGCGTCGCGCTGCTGCCTAAGGTGGGCGATGAACGGGCCAAACCGATGTTTGGCGTGATGACGGCAATGATCAACTCCGCCACGCCGAACGACTTCCTCGCCGTTGAGTTTTTAGAGAACTACCTGCTCAGCGAAGCGGGCATGCGCACCTTTAATAACGACGGCTCGCTAGGTGCAGTAGCCCATATCCACTACCAAGCTGAGCTTGCCGACAATCCCAATATTGCCGCGACGCTGGAAAATGCGGAAGTAGGCATGCCAATGCCCAACATTCCTGAGATGGGTGCCTTTTGGGCGGCCATGGAACCGGCACTGCAAAACATCGGCAGCGGGCGTCAGTCCCCTCAAGAAGCGCTGGATGCGGCGGCACGGCGCATGCGCCAGTAGCGCCATCTTTGCCACCCTTTTATTGTGCCTTTACTGCTTGGCGGCTCCGGCTGCCGAGCAGCTTTCAGGAAGTCATCATGTATACCACCAACGCTTCTCGCGGCCTTCCCCGTCACCGTTCTCGCCACCTCTCCGAACGCTACACCCGCTGGGCCCTGCGTTGCGTGATCGCTGTTCTGGTGATTGCGCTTTTATGGCTGGTGATGGCCTTTCACCTTAACGGCCAGTGGATGTTTGCGCTGCTCTTTTTAGTACTAGGCGGCTCGCTAGCCGTTGTATTTACCAAACGCACGTTAATGAGCCATCGCTATATTTTCCCTGCTGTCGCGGGGCTTGGGGTGTTTGTTATTTTCCCGCTGATTTACACCATTGGCATTAGCTTTAGTAACTACAGCTCTAGCAACCTGCTCTCTGAAGAGCGTGTCCGCAGTCAACTGTTAAGCCAAACTTATCAGGCGGAAGGAAAGGCGTTTGATCTAACGCTCTACCAGGAGGAAGAGCTGGTGCGACTGTATTTGCAGAGCGGTGGAGAAAACGATCATGAAAACAAGGTCCAACGTTTTGTTTCCTCCCCGCTCAACCTGGCCAATCAGGAAACCCGCCAAATAGGTATTCAATCTGTCGATGCACCACCTGCTCAGCAGCCCCTGGGTATGCGTGCCATTATTCAGGTACGTGATTCGCTGCAAGGGCTACGACTGCTTACACCCGGGGGTACTGAGCTGCGTATGGCGGGATTGCGCCAGTTTGCACCCATGGTGAATCGCTATGAAGCCCGCGACGACGGCTCGCTCTATGACCGCCGCGACGACCGTGTGTTGATACCTGATCAAACCACCGGTTTCTTTGTCGCCGATAACGGTGAGCAGATTACCCCGGGCTGGCCGGTCAACGTGGGCTTTACCAACTACGCAAAGATCTTTACTGATCCGGATATTCGCGGGCCGTTTATGCAGATTTTTGTATGGACCTTTGTGTTTGCCGCGCTAACGGTGGTCTTTACCTTGGCCGTCGGCTTTGTACTGGCGTCGCTGCTGCAGTGGAACCAGCTTAAAGGCAAAGCCATTTACCGGACGCTGCTGATACTGCCTTACGCCGTTCCTGCGTTTATCTCGATACTGATTTTCAAGGGCATGTTTAATCAGCACTTCGGCGAAGTGAATATGATTTTAGATACGCTGTTTGGCATTCGTCCTGAATGGTTTACTGATCCCTGGTTGGCGCGTTCCATGCTGCTAATTGTGAACACCTGGCTGGGCTACCCTTATATGTTGCTGCTCTGCATGGGGCTCATTCAGGCGATACCTCAGGATCTCTACGAAGCCTCTGCCGTCGACGGTGGCGGCCCACTGACCAACCTGTTCAAGATTACGCTGCCGCTGATTATCAAGCCGCTCACGCCGCTACTGATTGCTGCCTTTGCGTTTAACTTCAATAACTTTGTGCTGATTGCGCTCCTCACGGGAGGCAACCCGGATATTCTTGGCGCGAGTACGCCAGCGGGCACCACCGACCTGCTGGTGAGCTACACCTACCGCATCGCCTTCCAGGATGCCGGGCAAAACTTTGGGCTGGCAGCCGCTATCGCCACGCTTATTTTCTTATTGGTGGCGGGCATGTCACTGCTTAATTTGCGCCTTTCCAAGGTTAAGGTTTAGGAGGTTTCTCATGGCGATGGTTCAACCCCGCTCTATTGGCGCGCGCCGCCTGGGGGCACACTTGGCGCTGATCGGCTTTGTGTCGCTGATCGTGTTTCCGCTACTGCTGGTAATCTCTATCTCGTTTCGCGAGGGCAACTTTGCCTCAGGCAGTTTGATACCCGAGCGCTTCTCGTTAGAGCACTGGTCGCTGGCGCTGGGTATCCCCTGGGAGCGCCCGGACGGCAGCATCGTCCAGCCGCCCTTCCCAGTGCTGCTGTGGCTATGGAACTCGATCAAAGTGGCAGTGGTATCATCGGTGTTGATTCTAATGCTGGCGACTACCAGCGCCTACGCCTTTGCCCGTATGCGTTTTAAAGGCAAAGAGCCCCTGTTAAAGGGCATGCTGATTTTCCAAATGTTTCCAGCAGTGCTCTCGCTGGTGGCGCTCTACGCGCTGTTTGATCGACTAGGACAGTTTGTGGGCTGGCTGGGGATTAACACTCACGGCGCGCTTATCGTGGCGTCCCTGGGCGCTGTGGCGCTGCATATTTGGACGATCAAAGGCTACTTCGAATCCATCGATGGATCGCTGGAAGAGGCTGCAATGGTCGACGGCGCCAGCACCTGGCAGGCGTTTCGCTATATTTTGCTGCCGCTTTCCATCCCTATATTGATGGTCGTCTTCATTCTGGCGTTTGTGATGAGCATTATGGAGTACCCCATGGCCTCGGTGCTGCTGGTGGATGAGCATAAACTCACCCTGGCCGTCGGGGCTCAGCAGTACCTTGCCGACCACAACCAGCGCTGGGGCAATTTTGCCGCCGCCGCCGTGCTTTCCGGCCTACCGATTACCGTAGCGTTTTTGATCTGCCAGCGCTGGATTATTGGTGGTTTAACCGCAGGGGGCGTTAAAGGATAAACGCAGTTAAATTTGCCAATAGTCAAATTCACCCTAATAGCGCCTTACTAGGCACTCCTCCGCTCCCAGCAACTCGCTGGGAGTTTTTATTTTAATCGGCTTTTTTACAGACTTTTTATACAAGCTCATGGTGTCATAACGGATATTAAGAATACTCAATGGCGAGCTGGGCATATGACTCCATTCACACCATGGTTTTATCGCAGCAGAGATGTGTATCGGCACTGGGCGCCTGTTTTTAAAATCATTTCGATTCTCTGGATTGTGCTTGCGCTGTTTATGCTGGTGCCTTTCATTGTACTGCTGATCGAACAAGACCCTGACGCGCCCGCCTTCGGTGCTTCCATTCTGATAATACTTGGCGCCGCGGCGCTAACTTGGCTATTCACCTATCGCGCAGCGCTGGAGCTCAAGCCATGGCAGATGTTTATTCTTACCGCCGCCAGTTGGGTCACCATTAGCGGTTTTGCCAGCTTGCCGCTAGTACTTGGTGCGCCTCAGTTAACCTTTACCAATGCGGTGTTTGAATCGGTATCGGCGATTACCACAACGGGCTCTACCATTCTGGTCGGCATTGAACACTTCTCCGATGGCTTGAAGCTATGGCGAGGGCTAATGCAGTGGATGGGCGGCATCGGCATTATCGTGATGGGCATTGCCATTTTGCCGTTTCTTAAAGTTGGCGGTATGCGACTGTTTCACACCGAGTCATCCGACTGGTCGGATAAGGTCATGCCACGCACTGGCGGTATCGCTAAAGCGACGCTAACGATCTATGTCGGCCTTACGCTATTTGCCATTGGAAGCTATTGGTTTGGCGGCATGACGCTACTGGACGCCACCGTACACGGCATGACATCCCTCTCCACCGGTGGTTTTGCCAATTCTGATGCCTCCTTTGGCGCCTATAGTGAGCAGCCATGGCTACTCTGGATGGCCAGTTTTTTTATGCTCAGCGGCGCACTGCCCTTTGTACTGTATATCCGTTTTTTACGCGGGTCGCACAGTGCCCTATGGAAAGATCAGCAGGTACTTGGGCTGTTAAAGCTTCTGATGGCGGCGATTTTGTTACTTAGTGTCTGGCGCATCACCCAGGGCGACAACTGGTTTGAATCGCTTACCCACGTCACCTTTAACATCATCTCAGTGGTGACCACCACGGGCTATGCGTCTGATGACTATACTCAGTGGGGGTCGCTGCCGGTGGTGGCTTTTTTCTACCTCACCTTTGTGGGCGGCTGCAGCGGCTCGACCAGCGGCGGGATGAAGATATTCCGGTTTCAGATTGCCTCTTTAATGCTGCTTAACCAGTTGCGTTATTTAATCCACGCCAATGGCGTGTTTACCACCCGCTATAACCAGCAACCTGTAACCAGTGATATTTCGCGCAGCGTGGTAGCTTTCTCGTTCTTCTTCTTTATCACCATAGCAGCCCTCGCGTTGAGCCTTTCAGCCCTGGGATTGGACTTAGTCACCGCCCTTTCTGGTGCTGCAACGGCGGTCACCAATGTGGGGCCTGGGTTAGGCGACATCATCGGCCCTTCGGGTAACTTTGCCCCGCTACCCGACGCAGCGAAGTGGCTGTTATGCATTGGCATGCTGATGGGCCGGTTGGAAATACTCACCGTCGTGGTGTTGCTAACCCCAATGTTCTGGCGGCGCTAGCCAATCATATTGAAGAGCCATCGTGTCATGACACTTAGAAAATCGATATTCAAACCTGTTGAGCAGTTTGCGATCCAGCTGCGCTTACCCCGTCCCTCAGAAATTCTGATCGCGCTGGCGAGTACCTTCGTTGCGCTGTTGATCGCCTGGGGCCTTTATACCTGGTTAGCGTTAGCCAATCTTTCACTGATTTTTCTCACCGCGGTGCTCGTCAGCGCCGTGTTAGCGGGGAGCTACGCGGCGCTGCTCAGTGCTGTACTGGGCTTTCTGACCTTTAATTTTTGCTTCACCGTTCCGCACTTTTCGTTAGCCGTTGAAGAGCAAGAACAGCTGCTAACCCTGCTGTTCTTTCTATTAGTGGCGCTGGTGGTTGGCAAGCTGGCTGGGGACAGCCGCCAACGCCTGTTGGAGCTTAGCGCCGCTCGCCTAGCTGAAGAGCAGGAGAGATTGCGCTCAGCGCTGCTATCGTCGGTTTCCCACGACCTGCGTACTCCTTTAGCGTCGATTATTGGCGCAGCCAGCTCACTGCGCACACTGGATGCACAGCTTAGCCAGCAGGATCGCTTTGCATTATTAGATGGTGTGCTAAGCGAAAGCGAACGCCTAAACCGCTACATTCAGAATTTGTTGGATATGACCCGATTAGGTCATGGCGACATGAAGATTGAGCGTGACTGGGTCGCCTTTGATGATTTAGTCACCTCCGCGCTAAAGCGCTTAGGCGGCGCCCTTGAAGACTTTCAGGTAGCCAAAAACTGGCCTAACAATTTACCGCTACTGTACGTTCACCCCGCCCTGATCGAGCAAGCACTGGTCAACGTACTTGAAAACGCGGCGCGCTTTTCCCCCCTGCATGGCTGTATCACTATTGAGGCCCAGTGTAGCGATGAGAGCAGCGGCGGAGATCACCCCTTCCTGCAGTTTTCGGTTAGCGACCAAGGCCCTGGCATCCCCGCAGCGCTGCGCGAGCGCGTGTTCGATATGTTCGTCACCGGTAACGAAGGGGATCGCAGCCTGCACGGCAGCGGCCTGGGGCTAGCAATTTGTCGGGGAATGCTTGGCGCCCACGCGGGTCAAATTCACGCAAGCCCGGGGCCTGACGGTGTTGGCACCAGGATTACCATGACGCTGCCACTAGCGGCACCCAGCAAAGAGGCCGAGGATGACCACTGATCCAGCGCGCGTCTTAGTAATTGATGACGAGCCACACATTCGCCACTTTTTACGTATCAGCCTCACTTCTCAAGGCTTTCAGGTGATTGAGGCAGCCAGTGGTCACGAAGGGCTGGAAAAACTCAATGCGATGGCCCTCACGCCCAATGCCGACATCGTTCTGCTGGATCTTGGTCTACCGGATATGGATGGACAGCAAGTACTTGATGCGATCCGCCAGCACAGCGAGATCCCCGTTATCATTGTGTCAGTGCGGGGTCATGAGACTGAAAAAGTGCGTGCTCTGGATAATGGTGCAAGCGACTACGTCACCAAGCCCTTCGGCATTCAAGAGTTGCTGGCGCGTATTCGAGCCCTATTAAGGCGGCGCGCCAGCCCAAGCGTTCAGCGTTTCCAACACGGCGGTTTGATTGTCGACCTGGCCGCTTACCAAGTGAGCTTGCACGGCGAGGCTATTCATCTGACGCCTAAAGAGTTCGCCGTTCTGGCCCAGCTTATTGCCTCCGCTGGGCGTGTGGTCACGCAAACGCAGCTATTGCGCCAGGTGTGGGGCCCAACCCACCGGGAAGATACCCACTATTTACGCATCGTGGTGAGCAAGCTGCGTCAAAAACTAGGTGACGACCCCCAATCACCGACCCTATTACAAACTGAACCCGGCATCGGTTATCGACTCTTTCTTGAGCCCGACAGTGAGGACAAGACCCTATGAAAATCATCATTCTCGGCGCCGGTCAGGTCGGCGGCACACTGGCAGAGCACCTCGCCCGTGAGGAGAACGACATCACCGTCGTTGATACTGACGCAAAAAAACTGCGTGAGCTGCATACCAAAATCGACATCCGCACCGTTACCGGGGCGGGCTCCTACCCCATTGTGCTGCGCCAGGCGGGCTGCGAAGACGCCGATATGTTGATCGCGGTGACCAGCAGCGACGAGATCAATATGATCGCTTGCCAGGTCGCCCATACGCTGTTTCGCACCCCCACCAAGATTGCCCGGGTGCGCGCCACGGCGTATTTAACCCGCAAAGGGCTGTTCGCCCACGAAGCGATTCCCATTGATGTGCTGATCAGCCCCGAGCAGGTGGTGACCGACCATGTGCGCCGTCTGATCGAGCACCCCGGCGCCCTACAGGTCCTGGAATTTGCTGGTGGGCTGGTACAGTTGGTGGCGGTAAAGGCCTTCTACGGCGGCCCACTGGTAGGCCAGGACTTGGCCTTTCTACGCCGCCATATGCCCAACGTGGATACCCGCGTGGCGGCGATTTACCGGCGTAATCGAGCGATTATTCCCCGCGGCGATACGGTGATCGAAGCCGACGATGAGGTCTTCTTCCTCGCTGCCCGCCGGGATATTCGTGCGGTGATGAGCGAGCTGCGACGAGTCGAACGGGACTTTCGCCGGGTAGTGATCGCCGGGGGCGGCAATATCGGCGAGCGCCTGGCGGAGCATTTGGAGCATAGCCACCAGGTCAAAATCATCGAACACAGCCTGGAGCGCTGCACCACGCTTTCTGAGCGCTTGGATCGCACCGTGGTGCTCCATGGCAGCGCCACCAGCAAGCGTTTGTTGGAAGAGGAGAACATCGAAGAGTGCGATATCTTCTGCGCGCTGACCAACGACGACGAGGTCAACATTATGTCGTCGCTGCTCGCCAAGCGCTTAGGCGCCAAGAAGGTGCTGACACTGATCAACAACGCCGCCTACGTGGATTTGGTGCAAGGTGGCGACATCGATATCGCCATTTCACCTCAGCAGGCGACCATCGGCAGCCTACTTACCCATGTGCGCCGGGGCGATATCGTTAACGTTCACTCGCTGCGCCGGGGTGCCGCCGAGGCCATTGAAGCCATCGCCCACGGTGATAAGCAGTCGTCTAAAGTGGTGGGCCGTACGATTCGCGAGATCGACCTGCCCGATGGCACGACCATTGGTGCGATTGTGCGCGGCAAAGAGGTCATGATTGCACACGGCGACGTCAAGGTAGAGAGCGGCGACCACGTGATTCTCTTTGTGGTCGATAAACGCCGCATTCGCGATGTGGAGCGCCTGTTCCAAGTCGGCTTATCATTCTTTTAAAGGCACGCTGAACAGACGCTTTGACGCCGTTTAAATCTCGACAGCTCGGCCAATAAACTCAATGGGGCCCGTAGGCAAGCCGGTAGCCGAACCGGTTTCGTCTTCCAACGTGAGCTCAAACAGCTGGTTATTTTCCAGCGGCGGCAATTGGTCTAAGCGCATCCGAATCGGCTGGCCTGGCTCCACTAAACCGAGCGATACAGGCGCCTGCCATTCGTCCGCTTTAGTCCAGAACTCTAGCGCTTTACCTTCAGGCACTTCGAAGGTACCCAATGGGATCAACTCGATTTCCTGTCGCGATGAAGCCTGCACCACCCAACCCGCTGACTGCGTTTGCGGCGCCAGCAGCACCACCATGTACTCGGGCGTCGTTGAAATAGTCGGCTCGGTGACTTCATTAGCCAGCATCACCCCCAGCACTAACGCCGCCGCTAAGCCAAACCCGGCAGCGCCACGCCAAAGCGGCAAGCTATGCAGCATGCGGCGGGGTCTTGGCGGCATGACGGAGGCAGGTCGAGCACGCTTACCAAGCGCTTCCCGTGACGCCAGGCTGCGTTCAATTCGCGGCCATAAGTAATCGGAGGGCGTTACCGGATCGGTGATAGCGGTATAGGGCAAGAAACGCTCTTCCCACGCCATCACGGCTTTTTGCAACTCGGGTTCATTAGGTAACCGCGCTTCCAGTGCTTTGCGCTGCTCTAGCGACAGCGTGCCCAGCACGTATTCACCTGCCAAGTCATGGTCATCGTCGTGTTCTGGTTCGTGCTGACTGGGGCGAGTCATGTCATACACTCCCGTAGGCGCAGCAAACTGCGTTTGATCCAGGCTTTCACGGTGCCTAGCGGCGCCCCTGTATGCGCTGAAATTTGCGCGTGACTAAGACCATCCACATAGGCGTGAAGTACACAGTTACGCCGCTCTGGTTCAAGTTGTTCTAAACAGCTATCCATCCTCTGGCCGGTCTGCCAATCGAAGGCTTCACCGACAACAGAGGCATGCTGGAAATGTTCCGCATCGTCGAGTTCAGTCAGGTCGTGACTATCAAAAGTGATTTCACGGTCACGATAACGGATGGCGTTCAGTGCCAAATGACGCGCCACGCTAAATATCCACGCTCGCGCAGATCCCTTGGCGGGATCAAAACTATCGGCGCGCTGCCAAATATTAAGACAGGCATCGTGGACAATATCCTCGGCCATACCGCGATCTTTAACGATTCTTACCACAACACCTAATAGCCGGGCACCCTCGTGAACATAGAGCTGGTGCAAGGCGTCATGCTCGCCACGGGCACAGTTGGCTAATGCCGCAGCATGATCAAATTCTGAAGAGTCGTCAGTCAAACCCTAGCTCCCTGGTGACGGCGCCGACGCCAGTCGTCTTTTTCACAGACAGCATAGCCGCTGGGGGCTCGACAAACGAGCCCCCAGCGGAATTAGCGCTCTCGTCGACTTATTCGGCCGTCCAGAAGATGTAGTCCGCCTGGTAGGTAACAACCGCCGTGGCACCGTCGTGATCCATATCGCAGGCCACGTCCGGGGCAACGCCACCCTGGGTGTTCAGGCGCTGAATGTAGCTAACGCCGGTCATTGCGCCTTCGCCTTCAGCGGGGTTGGCTTCAACAAGCTGGAGCGGAATATTGCCATTACCATTGGCAGCCGTAGCTAGCTGGGTACCGGTAATTTTTGAACCATCCAACGCTTCCCAGGTGGCGGGCGGACCGTAGTAACTGCCAACCTGGCTGCCGTCGCTACCATTAAGCGCAGCGTGCGGGCCTTTAAAAACCCAAGCCATGGTGTCTTCGTCGTTCATTTCACACATATAAGTGATGGCGCCAACGCCGACGGTTTCGAGCGCAACGGTGTTGCCGTCCGGTACTTGGACATCCGCAGGCGTCATATCTGCCAGCGCGGCATGACTGAAGGATGCAATCAGAGTGGCGGCCAGGGTAGCCCGCGTTAGATGATGAATGGTCATTTTCAGTCTCCTAAAGGTTTATTATCAGCTGCCTTAAATAGCGGCTGTATAGGGAATACCCGCGAGGAGACGTTTTGGATGCACTCTTTTAAAAAAATTTTAAAAAATTAAAAAATCATTGGCTAACCCCATCTATCGTGACTTGACGCGGGCAGGCATTGCCCTGCTGGTCGAACAGATGACAGTGCTGGCCCGCGATGCCCAAACGAGAGACTTGCCCCTCTTCTAAACGGGTAAGGCCATCCAAGCGCTGGGTCAAGGGAGCGGCAATATCCGCCACCTGCCAGTGGGCCAGGGTTTCATAGCCTAATTTTTCGGCCACCATCAGGGTCGCGCTAAGCGTCGTATCGGCCTGCTCCGGGGCGACGAAATCTTCGGCCCGCAGCCCTAGCGTGGCGTTTTCCCCCGCCTGAAGCTGCTGGCCATTGACTGCCACCGCCAGCGTTTCACCGCTGTGCAAACGCACCACCGTTTGGCGCTCGCCGGGGTCGACCACCTCCACTGGCAGCGTATTAATCCGCGGTGAGCCGATAAACTCAGCCACCTCTAAGGTTTTGGGAAAGTGATACAGCGACAGCGGCGCACCCACCTGGGCAATACGACCCTTGGATAGCAACACAATGCGGTCGGCCAGGGTCATCGCCTCCACTTGGTCATGGGTCACGTAGATCATGGTGGCGTTCAAGCGCTTATGCAGCGCGGCGATCTGCACCCGCATATCCACCCGCAGCGCGGCATCCAGGTTAGAGAGCGGTTCATCAAATAGAAACACCGCCGGTTCTTTTACCAGGGTGCGGCCAATGGCTACCCGTTGGCGCTGACCGCCGGAGAGGTCTTTGGGCTTTCGCTCCAGGAGCTCGGTGAGGTGCAACATCTCAGCGGCGTGCTGGACGCGGCGGCGAATCTCCGCCTTGTCAGTCCGCGCCAGCTTCAGGCCAAACGCCATGTTCTCTGCCACACTCATATGTGGGTAGAGCGCGTAAGATTGGAACACCATACCGATGTCCCGCTCCTGGGGCGGAATCTCGTTGATCCGCTGGCCATCCAGCTGCATATCCCCTTCGCTGATATCCTCCAGGCCCGCAATCATGCGCAACAGGGTGGACTTTCCGCAGCCGGAAGGCCCGACAAACACCACAAACTCGCCGTCTTCGATGGTGAGATCGATATCCCGGGAGATTTCCACGCCGTCAAAGGATTTACCGATGCCGCTTAGGGTTAAACGTCCCATGGCACATCCTCCTGGGATTTCGGGCAACGGGCAATCGCCATTCCGTAGGGGGGTAGCGTCAGCACGCCCTCCTGCCACTCACCGTTAAGCCACGTGGGAGCACCGGCGATGGCTTCAGCGCCCTCAGGTGCTGCACGGGTAACCGTTTGGCCGCTAAAATTGAGTGCAATCAATAAGCGCGTTTGTTGGTAAGTGCGCTTCAGGCAAAGCACCTCATCACGTACCGGGTGATAGCGCACATCGCCCTTCACCAATGCAGGTTGGGTACGGCGGAAAGCTAAAAACTCGCGGTAAGCGTTGAGCAGTGAATCAGCCTCCTGATCTTGTTGATCTACCGCCAGACTTGCGTGTGACACGGGCACCGGCAGCCAGGGCATTGCGCTGCTGAAGCCTGCATGGCGAGCATCCGCCTGCCATGGATGCGGGGTGCGGCAGCCATCGCGGCCTTTATAGGCTGGCCAGAAGGTAATACCGGCGGGATCAACCAGCTGCTCAAAGATCAGCTCCGCTTCGGGCAGGCCCAACTCTTCGCCTTGATAAAGGCATACGCTACCGCGCTGAGTAAGGAGAAACACCATATAGAGGCGCAGCTTATCCAGCTGCCCTTCCGCCTGCCAGCGGGTCGCCAGCCGCGTCACATCATGATTACCCAGCGCCCAGCAGGGCCAGCCATCACCAATCCGCGCCTCCATTTCGGTGAGCGTATCATGCAGGTAGCCGGGGTCGGCTTTATCGGTCAATAGATTGAACGAGTAACACATATGCAGCCGCTTGCCGCCCTGGGAGTACTCCGCCATCACGCCCAGCGCGTCGTCATCACCTACTTCGCCCACGCTGGTGGTGCCGGGGTACTCATCCAACAGAGCGCGCAGCCGCTCCAGAAACACAAGGTTCTCCGGCTGGGTTTTGTCGTACTGGTGGAGCTGGTAGCCGTAGGGGTTGTCGGGGCGAACGCCTAGAAAGCTTTCGGTCATCTCCCGGCGCGGCGGGTTATCCTTTAGCTCGCCGTGGGTGCAGAAGTTGACCGCATCCAGCCGGAAGCCATCCACGCCTCGCTCTAGCCAGAAGCGCACTTCCTCCAGCATGGCCTCCACCACCGCAGGCGAGCGGAAATTAAGATCCGGCTGGCTAGCCAGGAAGTTATGCAGGTAATACTGGCAGCGACGGGTATCCCACTGCCAGGCGCTGCCGCCAAATACCGACTGCCAGTTAGTGGGCGGCGCGCCGTCGGGTTTGGGGTCGGCCCATACGTACCAGTCGGCCTTGGGGTTATCGCGGCTCTGGCGGCTCTCTTCAAACCAGGCGTGCTGGTCGGAGGTGTGGGACATCACCTGATCGATCGTTACCTTCAGTCCCCTGGCATGGGCTCCCTCCACCAAACGATCGAAATCATCCAGGGTGCCAAACATCGGATCAACATCGCGGTAGTTGCTGATGTCGTAGCCGAAGTCTTTCATTGGTGAGGTGAAGAACGGCGACAGCCAGATAGCGTCGACGTTAAGCGAGGCGATGTAGTCGAGCTTATCGATTACGCCTTTCAAATCGCCAATCCCTTTACCCGTGCTATCGCCATTACTATCCATAAAGCTACGCGGATAAATTTGATAAATCACGGCCCCTCGCCACCAGTCGGCTCCCTGGCTGCCAACGTAGTGAGAAGTAGAAGGTGTCTGCATCATGGTGAGTCCTTATCCTTGTTATTGCCGACGGTTTTATCAACGACTGAGTTATTACCGATAGTGGGCATGATGCAGGCTACGCCGCTAGATAAAATCCTCCCCCCGGGGTGGTGCTAGGCGTAGACGCGAGGAGGAGGTGTAAAAGCACAAGTGAAGGCACCGTCACTCCCCTTGTATATGTGCCAAGAGCTGCCCGGCCAGGGCAATCGCTTCATCTCGGCGGCGAATATTCTGCTTTTGGTAAAGACTGCGGATATGCGTTTTGATGGTCGTCGGCGCCACCGATAGCTGCTCGGCGATCTGCTCATTGGAAAGACCGGCATGAATCAGCCCCAGGATTTGCCACTCCCGACGAGTCAGTGGCGAAGTACGGATTAGCTCGGGCACATCCGGCCTTGCGACGATATCGGCAATCACCGTTTCATCCAGCATTAAGCGTCGGGCACTGCCAAAGTCCTTTTGACGACCAGCAAGCGTTAACAGTCGCTCTGCCCTTGCTTGCTCTAAAGGAGCCAGCGTGCCGCTGGCGGTTAATCTGGTGAGCAGTTCTCCAAGCGGCTTACCCAGGCGTAAAAAGCTGCCGACTAACGCGGTGCGAGAAGCTAAGCTAAGCGCCTGCTGCATATGCTGGCTGGCTTGCGCAAACTGACCTTGATGCCAGGCAACCGCCGCCAGGCAGAGTTGGTTGCGGTTGGCATCAGTCACCAGCCCCAAGCGCTGGGTATGCGCTTCAAGGGCTTCCAGCAGCGTGCGGGCGGTGTCGTACTCCCCCAACAGCGTAAGCGCCCGGGCGTGGTTACGCACATTGCACTGGGAAAAGTGATTGGTGGCACTATCGATAAGCGGTGCCGGGGCTTCCTGACGCCAGCGCTCTACGGCATCCATATCTTGGGTCGAGTGCCACCAGGCCAGCAGCGTAGCGTGGGCGTTCGCGACCCAGTCAATGTGGTACTCCCCTTCGGCAAGAATTTTACGCAACCGACGAATATGGTCGGCGCACTGAGCCTGGTCGCCACGGCTTTGAGCTACCTTTGCCAGTTGAATATGGCACTGCAGCGTCCAGCGCTCGCCCTGGCTATCCAGCACGGCAATCCCCTTCAGGGCAGCCTGCTCGGCCTCATCCAGGCGGTGCCACTCCCACAGCACCTGGCTGCGAATCCGGTAAAGAAATTCTGCCACCGGTAAATGCTCAAGCTCAGCTCGCTCCAAGTGGGCAAAGGCTCGCTCTTGGATATCGTAGGCGGCCTGTAGGCGCCCTTGGGCAACCAGCACTTCGGATTGATGACAAAACGACCACAGCAGTAGTTGGTGATCTTCACGCTGGCGGGACTGGCGCTCTACCTCGCGAACTCGCTGCAGCGACTCGTCTAAATACCCCTGCACAAATCGCGCCTCGCTCAATATAGCGGTGGCGGTGAGCGGCGTTGAGGCTAAATAGCGGGCGGGCACGGCCAGCGCCTGTTCCGCTAGCGGTGCGGCACGCTCGGCATTGCCCTGGTTAATCGCCAGCTGCGCGCGCAGGGTGGCGAATTCAGCGCTAAGCCGTTGCCACTCTGGTGTATTTAGTTGCGCTTCAATCCAGCCAATCACCCGGGCAGTAATATCAAACTGAAACTGAGCATGAGAGACCCAGCCATACAGCAGTGCAAGCTCTGGGCTGGTGGTTAGCCACGGTTCACCAAGCAGAGCAAAGCCCTTGGCCAACAGTGCGTAGGCACCACTTGCCAATAGGGCTGGCCCTTCTGCGGTCAGTAGACTGGCCACGTCATCCGGAGCTTCGGCGAGAATTGCCTGACGCAGCGCCATCACCGGGTCGTTGAGCGCTATCCACGCTTGACTGGCACGCTGGTGGAGCGCGCGCTGGGTGGCAAGGCTTAGCTCGTGACGACGGTGGCGAAGATACTCACCAAACAAGCGCTGAAAACGGTACCACTGGGCGTGAGGGTCGGTCCGCTCAATAAACAGCCCCGCCTGCTCAAAGGCCTCCAACCGCTGGGTTAAACGTTCACCTTCTAATAGCCGCGCCATTAATTCAGGAGAAAAACGCTCCAGCACCCCCAGTTGCAACATTAGCTCGCGCTCTTCCAGAGGCAGTGCAGCGGAGAGCAGTTCATCAAACCAGGCGACAAAATCAGGGTGAGCGCCACTTAATCGATCAACCAGAGCATCAAACCCGGCCCGGGTGGTGGTGCGCTCCACTAACCAGTTCAGCGCCATGACCCATCCGCCACTTCTGCGCAGCGCACGCTCAAGGCTTACTCGCGTGGGTGGAAAACTGAGCTGCTCTGCGCACAGGGTTTGCGCCTCTTCGCTATCAAAGGCAAGCACGCTGAGGTCGATCTCTTCAATCTCGCCGCGTAACCGTAAGCTGGCTAGCCCAAGAGCGGGACGCGAGCGACTCGCCAGGGTTAAGGTTAGCCAGGGCGGCTGGTGGCGCAGCCAGTGGGCCAGCCCGGCTAAGATATCGGGATGCGTCAGGTGTTCGAACTCATCCACCACCAACCGGCACGGGGTTCGCTGCTCGGGCAACTCGCCAAGCCAGCGCTCTAACTGCCCAACGCAATCGGCCTCTTCGGCCACAGGTGACAGCGGCGCTTTTTCATCCAGCAGCGCATTGAGTGCTGCCTGCCAATAGGCTAAAAATCGCGCGGGCTGATTATCTCGCTGATCCAAGCGTAGCCAAGCGGCTTCCTGCTCCAGCGCCGGTAGCCGCTCGGCCAGCAGCGTGGTTTTGCCATAGCCTGCAGGGGCCTGCACCATCAGTAAACGAACATGCTCATTTAAACCGAAATGATCATTTAGGCGCGGCCGGGCTACCACGCTAAGCGGCAGTAACGGCGCTTTTAGTTTCTCTTGTAGAAGTGACATAGGCTCTCCCCTGGGCAGCCCTGCTAACCGTTCACCAATGCGATTAAAACCAGTGCGATTAAAGCGCTACAAAAAAGCCCGCGACGGATCGCGGGCAAAGTGCATTGGAGAAGAAACAGTTACATCAAGCAACTCGCATCGTTTAGAACCACACTTCGGTCTGAACGCCGAAGGTCCACTGGCCGCCGGTAAAGCCTTCATTGCCCAGGGAGCTGGCACCGTAGTTGTTGAGGTCGTCATCCCAATCGCTAAAGGTAGTGAATAGACGGATCTCGGGACGCTGCCAGAAACCACCGACTTCAGGCTTGAAGGTGGGGGCAATAGTGAACTTGCTGAAGCCACCATCCACGGCGTTACGACCGCTATACCCCTGGGGATCGAGATCCATCCACTGATAGCCAGCTTCGTACTGCATTTCGAAGTTCTGCGTTAGCTCGTTGGCCAAGCGAACGTTAAGCCCTGCCCAGTTGTATTTATCGCCCTGGACATAACGGTCTTCGCTGGTTTCAGCCAGAATAGCGGGGGCAACGCGCCACTGCGGGGCAATATAAGTAGTACCGTAGAGCGCTAGACGCGTGGCGGTGGCGTCATCGGTTAGATCACCCCGTGAACCAATGCTTTTGGTCTCGGCGCCTAACCCCTGACCATGCAACACGGCCGCTTTGAAATTGCCTTCGCCCATGCCGAAGAAGCTGTCGCCATGATAAGCAATCATGGTGTGGAAACCCGTATCGGCAGCGGTTTGACCGACATCAATGTCGCGCTCGTCGTTGTCTGCCGCAGACATACCGTTGACCATCCACTGCCAGTTACCAAAGTAGTTGTTGGAGGTCAGGATTAGGTTATCGGTATCGCCTTCGAGTCCGGGGTTTTCACGGTCAACGATCGGATAGTCAGAAAAACTACGACCATAAATCGAGAGGTTAGACTTCCAGTTATCTGCCAACTGCATGTCGTAGATACCGCCACCGGTACCGGCCAGGAATACCACGTCACTGTCGAGCCAATGAATGTCGAAGTTATCACGGTCAAAGCGCTTACCGGCCCAGATAGAGGCGTTTTCAAATGCACCGGTAAAACTGGGAAGATCACTAAATTCAGCAAACACCTGGCGCACGTTGAGATCGGACTCGCCGCCGGTCCAGTCATTGCTGGAGGTCGTGCCATCAGCAATCATGGTGCGGTAAAGGGCTTTGGCGCCGTTATCAAACTGCATGCGGTAGTTGAAAATTGCTTCGGCGTAGGTGTCCGGCTCATTACCTAAACGACCCACTGCGCCACCCTCTCCACCCGCGGGGGTCAGGTAAGGGCCAGCATTTTCGCTTTTACCATCTTCGCCAATCAACAAACCTGAACGCGCATAAACGTTAAACGAGAAGCCCTCTTCGCCATCGGCATAACGCTCCACCCGGGCCAGGCGCTCTTCGATCTCCGCGTCGCTCTCTGTCGCCACGGCGGTCGATTGTGATTGCTCGGCGATCTCGGCACGGCGCTCGGCGGCATCAGCGCGCTGTTCCGCCGCTTCAATGCGGGCTTCCAGTTCGGCAAAGCGCTGCTCCATGGTCATTTGTGCAGAAGCAACACCGCTCATCCCTAAGCTGGCGGCGGCAATCGCAATCGTTAACGGCGTTTTGAATGTCATTTTATGCATTGTTTTGAGTACCCTATTGTTATTGGTAAGCGGTTATTTTTTACGCAGCTATCTTTAAGAGCTTGTGTCTAAATCGATTAAGATCGAGTCGATAACACTTCCCTTGCACAGTTCGCCCAGCGGGGATAGCGGCGGTCATTAAACGCCACAGTGCTTAAGGAAAGATAGCCAAAACTTAATCGATTAAGTCTCTTATTGCCAACGGCTAGTTGCTAATTAGCGACTAATGTCTAAGGAACGATTCTATTTAGTGAAAACTGAACAATCTCGTTAGACAAAAGTCGCTATTGAACTTTTCTAGTCCAAGCGGCTAACTGAGCGGCATAATCTTAATCGATTAAGAAACGATTAAGGTAGCGGTTGGTTAGCTGTTCAACGCTGATTTTCATGCAACACCATCCACAACAATAAACGCCGAGGTACGCCGTTATGAAAAAGACTTTAATCACTACTGCCATCGCTATAGCCAGTACGCTGAGCACAACAAGCCAGGCCCAGGCTGAAGAACTCACTATTTCCTGTGGCGCGGTAGGCGCGGAGTTAACGCTTTGCCAAGAAGGCGTACGCGCCTGGGAAGAGAAAACCGGCCATAGCGTCGACGTCGTTTCTACACCCAACTCCTCCACCGAGCGACTTTCGCTTTATCAGCAGATCCTGTCGGCTAACTCCAGCGATATCGATGTGATGCAGATCGACGTGGTGTGGCCCGGCCTGCTCGCCAACCACCTGCTGGATTTACGTGAGGTGCTTGGCGATGACGCCGCCGCTGGGCACTTTGAGACCATCGTCACCAACAACACCATTGATGATCGGTTAGTCGCCATGCCGTGGTTCACCGATGCGGGCGTACTCTACTACCGCGAAGACTTGCTGGAAAAATATGGCCATGAAGTGCCAAAAACCTGGCAAGAACTCACCGAAATTGCCCGCGAGATTAAAGACGCCGAGCGTGCTGAGGGCAAAGACGGTATGCAGGGCTATGTTTTCCAGGGTCGCGCCTATGAAGGTTTGACTGTTAACGCCCTTGAGTGGGTAGCCAGCTTTGGCGGCGGCAACGTCGTGGAAACTGATGGCGAAATTAGCATTAACAACGAACACGCTGCCGAGGCACTTGATCTTGCCGCCTCCTGGATTGGCGATATCTCGCCCAACGGCGTACTCAATTACACTGAAGAGGAAGCGCGCGGCGTCTTCCAGAGTGGCGGCGCGGTGTTTATGCGCAACTGGCCCTACGCCTGGTCGCTGGCCCAAAGCGAAGACAGTGACGTTCGCGGCAAAGTAGGGGTTACCCAACTGCCCGCGGGTGGTGAAAACGGCCAAAGTGCCGCGGGCCTGGGTGGCTGGAACTTAGCCGTATCGCGCTACAGCGAGCACCCGGAACTCGCCGCTGAGCTGGTGGCCTTTTTGACCGGTGAAGAGGAGCAGAAGCGCCGCGCCATTCAAGCCTCTTACAACCCCACTATCGACGCTCTCTACCAGGACGACGAAGTACTCGAAGCGGTGCCCTTCTTTGGCACGCTTTACGAAACTTTCGTTAACGCTGTTGCACGGCCCTCTGCTCCCACCGGCGATGCCTATGGTCGGGTGAGTAACGCCTTCTTCAGCACCACCCACGATGTGCTTTCCGGCACTAAAGATGGCACTCAAGCGGTCGCTGACCTTGAAGACGAACTGGCTCGCCTGAAGCGTCGCAACTGGTAACCCTGGAGCCCCTCCATGTCGACCTCCATCAAGCATGATGACGCGCCCGCCGGGGCGCGTTCTTTCACTACCAAACAGCGCCGAGGCACCAAGGTTCGCCGTCAGCGGGTGAAAGCCGCCTGGCTTTTTTTAGCCCCAATGCTGATTGCGCTAACGCTGGTGGCGGGCTGGCCGCTAGTGCGCACCTTTTTTCTCAGCTTCACCGATGCGTCACTGTCAGATTTAGGCGCCGCCAACCTGATTGGCTTTGAGAACTATCTCGTCTATGACGATGGCCGCTGGTATGGAGTACTGGCCGACTCGGTGTGGTGGCAATCGGTATGGAACACCGCCTACTTCTCGGTGGTGTCGGTATCCCTGGAAGTGGTATTCGGGGTGATTGTGGCGCTGATTTTGAACGCAGAGTTTAAGGGTCGCGTCATTGTGCGCGCTGCGGTGCTGATTCCCTGGGCAATCCCCACCATCGTTTCTGCGCAAATGTGGGCATGGATGCTCAACGACCAGTTCGGCATCATCAACCATATGCTGATGGGCCTGGGCGTGATTGACGCCCCCATCGCCTGGACCGCTAACGCCACCTACTCCATGTGGGCGGTGATTATGGTCGATGTGTGGAAAACCATCCCCTTCGTGGCGTTGCTGGTGCTTGCTGCCTTGCAAATGCTGCCCAAGGATTGCTACGAGGCCGCCGAAGTTGATGGCATCCACCCACTGCGGGTGTTCTTCAAAGTCACGCTACCGCTGATTACCCCGGCGCTCATGGTGGCGGTGATTTTCCGCTTGCTGGATGCACTGCGCGTTTTCGATGTGATTTACGTACTGACCTCTAATTCCACCAGCACCATGTCGATGTCGGTATACGCCCGCCAACAGTTGGTCGAGTTTCAGGATGTCGGTTACGGCAGCGCGGCCTCTACCCTGCTGTTCTTAATTATTGCCCTAGCCACCGTGGTTTACCTCTACGTTGGGCGAAAACAAATCCAATTGGGAGGTGACTAATGAACACCCGTCAGTTGACCAAAATTGCCAAACGCATCGGGTTTTGGGCGCTGATTGTGCTGATCATGGTGTACGCCGTTTTCCCGTTTTACTACGCGGTAGTCACCTCGTTAAAACCATCGAGCGACCTATTCCGGGTTGAGCTATGGCCTTCGAACTGGAACTTCGATAACTACATCAGCATCTTCACCCAGACCAGCTTTCTGCGCGCCATTTTCAACTCAATCATCGTCGCGTTTAGCGTGGTGTTTATCGCTCTGCTACTGGGTATTACGGCTTCATATGCTCTGGGCCGTGTGCGCTTTCGCGGGCGCTCTACGGTGCTGCTGGTGATTCTCGGCGTTTCGATGTTTCCCCAGGTGGCGGTGCTTTCGGGGCTGTTTGAGGTGATCCGCGCGCTCAATCTTTACAACAACCCCGCCGGGCTGATTTTAAGCTACACCATCTTCACCCTGCCCTTCACCGTGTGGGTGTTGACCACCTTTATGAAGCAACTACCTATGGAGCTGGAAGAGGCCGCCATTATGGATGGCGCCACACCCTGGGTAACGATTACCAAGGTATTTCTGCCGCTCATGTGGCCCGCCATGGCGACCACCGGGCTGCTGGCATTTATCGCCGCTTGGAACGAGTTTCTGTTTGCCCTCACCTTCACACTCACCGATACCCAGCGCACAGTCCCCGTCGCCATCGCGTTGCTGTCAGGCGGAAGCGCCTACGAACTGCCCTGGGGCCCGATTATGGCTGCTTCAGTGGTGGTCACGGTGCCCCTGGTCGTATTAGTGATTATCTTCCAGCGCCGCATTGTGTCAGGCCTTACCGCAGGCGCCGTTAAAGGCTAAGGATTATTTATGTCAACGATGGATTTTAAGATGCAAGACAACACTTTATGGTGGCGCGGCGGCGTTATCTACCAGATCTACCCGCGCAGCTTTATGGATAGCCGCGGCGACGGTATTGGCGACCTTAACGGTATTACGCAAAAACTCGATTACGTGGCGTCTCTGAACGTGGACGGTATCTGGCTATCGCCGTTTTTCACCTCGCCAATGCTTGATTTTGGCTACGACATTAGCGACTACCGCGACGTCGACCCCATGTTCGGCACCCTGGAGGACTTTAAGGCGCTGCTGGAAAAAGCCCACTCGCTGGGACTTAAAGTGATGATCGACCAGGTGATTAGCCACACCTCGGATCAACACGCCTGGTTCCAGGAGAGTCGCCAAAACCGCACCAATCCCAAGGCCGACTGGTTTGTGTGGGCCGACCCCAAGCCGGACGGCACGCCACCCAACAACTGGCTATCGATCTTCGGTGGCCCGGCCTGGACGTTTGATTCACGGCGCCAGCAGTACTATATGCATAACTTTTTGACCAGCCAGCCGGACATCAACTTCCACAACCCGGAAGCGCGCCAGGCGCAGTTGGATAATATGCGCTTCTGGCTGGAGTTGGGCGTCGATGGCTTCCGCCTCGATACGGTTAACTTCTACTTCCACGACGCCGAGCTGCGCGACAATCCGCCGGTTCCCAAAGGCGAAGCCAAAACCCTGGGCGCTCCAGAAACCAACCCTTACACCTGGCAGCGTCACGTTTATGACCTTAGCCGCCCGGAGAATCTCGACTTCTTGAAAGACCTGCGCGCGTTAATGGATGAATATCCTGGCGCCACCACCGTGGGTGAAATTGGTGATGATAACCCGCTGGAGCGCATGGCTGAGTACACCGCAGGCGGTGACAAGCTGCATATGGCGTACACCTTCGACCTGCTCAACGCACCCCACTCGGCGCGCTACATTCATGAAGTGCTGGAGCGCTTTCAGCGCCTGGCGGGCGACGCCTGGCCCTGCTGGGCAACTTCCAACCACGATGTAGTTCGCAGCGCCACCCGCTGGGGTGCAGGTGAAGATCCTAACGCCTACCCTAAAGTGGCGCTGGCCATGCTCTGCTCGCTACGCGGTAGCGTCTGCCTCTATCAAGGCGAAGAGCTGGGTTTGCCGGAAGCTGACGTACCGTTTGAGCGCATTCAAGACCCTTACGGCAAGGTACTGTGGCCGGAGTTCAAAGGCCGCGACGGCTGCCGCACGCCGATGCCCTGGAGCGACAGCGAACATGGCGGGTTCTCCAGCGTTGAGCCCTGGCTTCCCATGGAGGCCAGTCACCGCGACCTGGCGGTAAGCCGCCAACAGGATGATGCCAACTCCACCTTGAACGCGCTGCGCACCATGCTGGCCTTCCGTCGCCAGCATCCGGCGCTGTTCGACGGCGACTTAACGCTGGTCGATGTAGGCGAAACGCTGCTCGGCTTTACCCGTCAAAAAGATGATGAAAAGCTGCTGTGCGTTTTCAACCTTACCGCCGAGGCGCAGACGGTTAGCCTGCCGCTAGCGATAGACAGCGATTTGCAGGGCCACGGCTTTACCACTCAGCGCAACGGTAACAGCATGACGCTGCCAGGGTATCAAGCAGCCTTTATGCGCGTCGCCGATAATACTTAACCATACAAAACAACAGGCCGACCCAACGCGAGCAAAGCAGTGAGGTCGGCAAGGAGTCACCCATGGCCAGTGTAACGCTTAGCAAGATCAACAAAGTGTTTGGCAGCGATCACATTATTAACAATGTGGATCTACATATTGGCGACGGCGAGTTTGTGGTGTTCGTTGGCCCCTCCGGCTGCGGCAAGTCGACCCTTTTGCGCCTGATCGCCGGCTTGGAATCGATTAGCGATGGCGACCTGCGCATGGACGACACCGTGGTCAATGACTTGCCACCGCGGGAACGCGGTGTGGGCATGGTGTTTCAATCCTATGCGCTCTACCCGCATATGACCGTATACGACAATATGGCGTTTGGCTTGAAACTGGCCAAGACCGCCAAAGAGACGGTGCACGAGCGGGTTATGAGCACGGCAAAGATTTTACAGCTTGAAGAGCTTCTGCACCGCAAGCCCAAGGCGCTTTCCGGCGGCCAGCGCCAGCGGGTGGCCATGGGCCGTGCCATGGCCCGGGAACCGCGTATTCTGCTGTTTGACGAGCCGCTCTCCAACCTGGATGCCTCACTGCGTGTGCAGATGCGTAACGAGATCGCCCGGCTGCATAACCGCCTCGGCTCTACCATGATTTACGTGACCCACGACCAGGTGGAAGCCATGACCCTGGCTGACAAAATCGTGGTGCTCAATGGCGGCCATGTGGAGCAGGTCGGTAGCCCCCACGAGCTTTATCAGCGCCCGGCAACGAAATTTGTAGCGGGCTTTATTGGCTCACCCACCATGAACTTTATGCCCGCAGAGCTACTCGCTGGCGACGGCAACGGCTGCCGCGTGCGGGCCAAAGGGCTTGGTGAGCTCGCCCTTCCCCAGGATGCCCAACAACGGCAAAGCGGTGAAGCGCTGACGCTCGGCATTCGCCCAGAGCATCTATGCTTGGCGGCACCTACCCATGAGAACTGCTTTGATATCGTCAACGTCGAGTATTTGGGCAACGAGGTTTACGTCTACCTTGAGCCCAAACAGGGTGACACGCTGCTGATCCATCGCAGCGAAGCGCCCAGCCAGTGGCAGGAAGGCCAGCAGGTGTCGCTGGCAGCGGATTGGGAAAAAGTGCACTTGTTTGACGAGAGCGGTACGGCGCTAACGTTAGCTGAACAGCAGGCAGCGGCTTAAACACACAGACACTCAAGTGATCCCTTTAACGACCCTCTGTGTGTGCCTAACCTCCCCTTCGCTTATCATGGGAAATGGCAACACCCAGCGGGTCGATTTTATTACGCGCGCCTTTTGAATAACGAAGTCTTCAATTATTAAAAAAGCTTGTAAAGGAAGTACCGTGACTGATCAGCGCCGAATGACACTCAAGGATCTTGCGCAGGAACTCAATGTCTCCACTGCGACGATTTCCAACGCCTTTAACCGCCCGGATCAGCTCTCACCAGCCCTGCGCGAGCGGATACTTAAGCAGGCCAAACGGCTCGGGTACAGCGGCCCTGACGCCAAAGCGCGCAGTCTGCGCACTGGCCGCTCGCGGATCATTGCGGTCATTCTTGCCGAAAGCCTTACCTACAGTTTGAACGACGCCGTGGCCAGCGAGTTTCTATCAGGGGTTGCCGAAGTGCTCGATGCCCACGGCCATACACTGCTGCTCCTGCCGGGCCGCGGCCATGCCTCACAGCCGCCGGGTTCCGCCAATATCGCCGATGGTTTTATCGTCTATGGGCTAATGCCCAACAATAAACTGCTAGATGAACTGCCTGCCCAGCGTAGCTTGGTGTCCGTTGATTTTGATATTGAAGGCTGCCCGACGGTGCATATCGACGATACCGCCGCCAGCTATAAAATCGCCCAACACGCGTTAAGCCAGTTGCCCAAACGCCCGGCGATTATCAACCTGCGCTTGACCAAAGAGGTTTGCAACGGCCGTGTGACGTCTGAACACACCCTGCTGCCCAACACCAGCACAATCAGCCGCGCCCGTTTGGAAGGCTTTCATAGCGCATTGAGTGAACGAGGAGTGGATGCGGAGCAAGTGCCGCTGTGGAATATCGAGGAGAATACCTTTGAGGTTTGCTCACCGGTGATTGCCGAGATTCTCGACCAGCCCACAGAACAACGGCCAGACCTGCTGCTGTGCATGTCTGACCGCATTGCGCTCACGGCGCTAACGCTCGCCGAACAGCGCGGTATTCGTGTACCGGAAGAGCTGCGCATTACTGGCTTTGACGGTATTGCCGAAGGACAGTACCGGGCACCGCGTTTAACCACGGTGCGCCAGGATAGCGTGGGTAAAGGGAGGGTCGCGGCGCAGATGATTCTTGGCCGTATTCCCCTCGCCCAGCAGCTCCTTCAAACGGAGTTACTGCTGGGCGATACCTGCCCTTAACCCTTACAAAAAGGAGGGTATTACTTGGCAGTCGCCTGCATGGCAAGCGCGGTATCCAACATGCGGTTAGAGAAACCCCACTCGTTGTCGTACCAGGCCATGATTTTAACCAGACGGCCATTCACGCGGGTGTGATTGGCATCAAAGGTCGACGAGTTGGCATCGTGGTTAAAGTCGATAGATACCAGAGGCTCAGCGTTAACGGCCAATACCGGCGAGTTAGCGGCAGCTTTCTCGACGATGGCGTTGATCTCTTCTTTGCTGGTATCGCGGCCAGCGGTGAAAGTGAGATCCACCAGCGAAACGTTGATCACCGGCACGCGAACGGCCAAGCCGTCAAACTTGCCCGCCAGCTCTGGCAGCACCAAGCCCACCGCTGCAGCAGCGCCAGTTTTGGTAGGAATCATTGAGTGTGTCGCGCTACGCGCCCGGTAGGGGTCAGAGTGGTAAACATCCGACAGATTCTGATCGTTGGTGTAAGCGTGCACCGTGGTCATCAAACCGTTTTCGATACCGACAGCATCGTTCAGCGCTTTGGCCACCGGCGCTAAGCAGTTGGTGGTGCAGGAAGCGTTAGACACTACCGTATGCTCTGCGGTCAGCACCTGGTCATTCACGCCATACACGATGGTGGCATCGGCGTCGGGGCTGGGGGCGGAAATCAGCACGCGCTTGGCGCCCGCTTCGATATGCTTGGCAGCGGCCTCACGCTTGGTAAATAACCCCGTGCACTCCATCACCAAATCAATATTCATTGATGCCCAAGGCAGCTGTGATGGATCGCGCTCTGAGGAGATAGCGATACGATCACCATCCACCGTGATGCTCTCGGCGTCGTGTTCTACCTTAAAGGGAAAGTGGCCATGCACGGTATCGTGACGCAGCAAGTGGGAATTTAGCGAGGGGTCGCCGAGATCGTTGATGGCGACCACCTGTACCCGGTCACGATAGCTGTTTTCGTAAAGGGCGCGCAGTACGTTGCGGCCAATGCGGCCAAATCCGTTAATCGCAACTCTTATTGTCATGATAGCTCCTCAATTAACCAATAATAATGAGTGGCATCTTTAGTAAAAAAATTACTAAAAATACGTATCTAAGCGTCATGAGGCCGATAAATAGCGTGTTAACCGCCCCAAAAGGCTAGTAAATATCCAATATGTAGTAAAATTACTATATAAACGCTATCGTAGTCCAATACTAAATTGCCAACAATACCTCTACTCAAGGAGAGCGCCCATGACGAATGCGACTTCGAACACAACGGCCCAGACGTCTACTTCCTCCCTTCCTTATACGCCCTCAGGCCCTCATACACCCTTGAGACGCACCAAGATCGTCGCCACCCTTGGACCCGCCAGTGATCGGCCCGGCGTACTGGAAGCGATGCTCAAAGCCGGTGTGGATGTGGTGCGGCTAAACTTCTCCCACGGCTCGGCGGAAGATCATCGTCGTCGCTTGGGCGAAGTCCGCGAGATTGCCGAGCGCCTGGGCCGCAGCGTCGCCGCACTGGGCGATCTACAGGGGCCGAAAATTCGTATTGCCCGCTTTGTTGAAGGTGCCGTCAAACTCAATGTCGGCCAGCCATTCGTTTTGGACATGGCGTTGGATGCCAACAGTGGCACTGCAGAGCGGGTCGGCTGTGATTACCAAACCCTCCCGGATGATGTCGTAGAAGGCGATCGACTACTGCTGGACGATGGCCGTTTGGTACTCGATGTCACACGAGTGATTGGACAGGAAGTACATACCCGCGTTCACGTGGGTGGCAAGCTCTCCAACAACAAGGGCATTAACAAACAGGGCGGCGGACTTTCAGCGCCTGCCCTTACTGAGAAAGATAAGGCCGACCTAAAAACCGCTATTGAGATTGGCGTTGACTACTTGGCCGTCTCCTTCCCGCGTAGCGCCGCGGATATGCAGGAAGCCCGCGAACTGCTTGGCGAAGCCGGTAAAGAGATCGGCTTGGTGGCTAAGCTCGAGCGCGCCGAGGCGGTTGCCGACGATGTCACTCTGGATGGCATTATTGAAGCCTCGGAAGCGGTCATGGTGGCGCGAGGCGACCTGGGTGTTGAGATTGGCGACGCCGCACTCATCGGTACTCAGAAGCGCATTATCAAGCACGCTCGCTCATTGAACCGTGCGGTCATTACCGCCACCCAGATGATGGAGTCGATGATTGAGTCGCCACTGCCCACCCGCGCCGAAGTCTTCGACGTGGCCAACGCAGTACTCGACGGCACCGATGCAGTCATGCTATCAGCGGAGACCGCCGCGGGGGATTATCCGGTGGAAACCATCGAGGCGATGAACCGCGTATGCCTGGGTGCCGAGCGCGAGCGGCTTGCCCAGGAGTCAGGCCACCGTATACATGAAGGCTTTGAGCGCATCGATGAAACCATCGCGCTATCGGCAATGTACGCAGCCAACCACTTATCCGGCGTTAGCGCCATCGCCTGTATGACCTCAACCGGCTATACACCCCTGATTGCGTCGCGCATTCGTTCCGGTCTGCCTATCGTTGGGTTGGCCCACAGCCCTATCGCCCAGCGGCGCATGGCGCTCTACCGGGGCGTGGTTTCCATTCCCTTCGACACCACTGATATGGATCCGGCCAATCTTAACCAGGAAGCCTTGCAGTGCTTGCAGGCTCAGGGATTCATCCACCCCGGCGAGCATGTCATCCTGACTCGTGGCGATCATATGAATGCCCATGGAGGTACTAATACAATGAAAATCCTTGCCCTGGAGAACGATTAATCGACTAACCTCGATAGCGAGCTTTTAGCTTTTGCGACCTTTAAAAAGAAAAAGTCATTCGGCCATAAGGCCGAGCGGCAATAAAACCGTGAGGGAAGTGATCAAATGAGTGACGCGCAACCGCCCCGCCAAGCCATCCGTACGCTGCAAGCGCGTAAGCGCATTGCGCTGATTGCCCATGATGGAAAAAAGATGGAGATGCTGGAGTGGGCAACCCACTGGAAAGATACGCTGAGCCAGCACAAACTGATTGGCACGGGCACCACGTCTGAGCGACTTAAGACCGCTTTAGGACTTGAAGTCGAAGGGCTGATGAGCGGCCCGTTGGGCGGTGACCAGCAGATTGGCGCACGGATAGCGGAGCAGCAGTTGGATGTGCTGATCTTCTTTTGGGATCCCTTCTCACCCCAGCCTCACGACCCGGATGTCAAAGCGTTGCTGCGTTTAGCAGCACTTTGGAATGTACCGGTCGCCTGCAATGCGGCGAGCGCCGACTTCCTGCTCTCCTCGCCCTACTTGAGCGAGAGCTACGACATGTCGATACCGGATGCAGCCGCCTGGGCCCAGGCACGCACGGTTTAACGCCGGTGCAGGTGGCGCGCGACCACCTGTAGTCCGCGCTCATAGCGGCCGCTCATGGCGGCCAGGGCACAGCGCAATGTTAACTCGGCAATACGGTCATAATCCTGTAGCGCCGAGTTAACGGGCTGAGGAAGGAAATCCAGCAGTCGGTGATCACCAAAAGTGGCCAGGCGAATATTTTCCGGCAGGCCGCCGCGCTCCAAGAACACATCAAAAACACCTTCCAGCAGAGTATAGGACGCCGTCACCAGTGCGTCGGCACCGCCCTGTTCATCCAGTAGTTGAACCGCCAAACGAGCCCCTTCGCTGCGCTCATAGTGTGACCCGGTTAGATAGAGCGGCTCTATAGCAGTGCCTTTAAGCGCCGCCTGAAAGCCCGCCCGCCGCTCGCAGCTAACCGACAGATCTGGCATCGCCTCTAGCCAGGCAACGCGCTTGGTTGCTGTGCGGATCACCGAGCGCGTCAACGTCTTCGCCGCCTCCTGATCGTTACTCACAACACTGGCAAAGCGCGCCGGGTTAAGGCCACGATCCATGCCAACCACGCACCAGCCCTCGTCTACCAGATCAGCATAAAAAGTGTCATCGCTAGGCAGGCAACTGGCCGTAATCAATACCTCACAGCGCTGGGCACGCAGCGCCAAGGCAAGCGTTCGTTCGCTCTCTGCGCAGTCATCCGAGCTTACGATCAACAGTTGGTACCCCTGCTCCCGGGCGCCACGCTCAAGACGCTTGGCGAGCCGGGCGTAACTGATGTTCTCCAAGTCCGGCACGATAAGCCCCAGCAAGCGGCTAGCGCCCCGACGCAGCGCGGCCGCCTGGGGGTCAATGTGGTAGCGGTGTTGACGCACCACCGCCATCACCTTATCGATGGTCGCTGCGCTAATGCGCCGCTGCTCGGCCTGGCCATTAATCACGTAACTAGCGGTGGTACGCGAGACGCCGGCTAGTCGGGCAATATCGGCAAGTGTCATGCGGTTTCCCCTGGATGTGATCGGGCAGTTTATCAGCAAGTTAGCGCCTACCAGACCAAAGTCTAAAAGCACAAACCTTGTGTCATTCAGTGAATCGATTCAGCATAGCCAACTATACACAGATGATACGATTCATCTAGCTCACTTCGATGCGCTACGACTATGGTTCTACACGGAGACACCTATGTTGACACTCGGCCCCAATGACATCTTGCTAGGCCGCAACGCTGGCAACTGGCAAACCGCGCTGGACAGTGCCGCTGAGGCGCTGGTAGACGCCGGATTGGTTGAGGCCGAGTATCGCGACGGCCTACACGCCCGCGAGGCGCAATCATCCACATTCCTAGGCAATGCGATTGCAATCCCCCACGGTACGCCGGAAAGCCGCCAGTATGTAAAGCAAACGGGCGTTCGCGTGTTGCAGTTTCCCCAAGGGGTCGAGTGGCACGACGGCCAACGTGTGCATGTACTGGTCACGATTGCTGCCCAAAACGATGAACACCTGGATATTCTCCGCCAGCTAACCCACGTACTCGATAAAGAGGGCGTTTCTGAGCAGTTGGCCAATGCCACCTCGGCGGCCGATGTCGCGCGCCTACTTTCCAAACCGGCACTTGAGCCCCGCCTGGACGCCGACACCCTGTGCATCAACTTCCCCGCCCGCGACCCACATGAGCTCGCCCTGGCCGCGGCTGCTCGGTTACGCCAAAGTGGCTGTGTCGATAACAGCTTTATTACCGCCGTTGCCGCAGCGCAGCCTACATGGTTAGGCAACGGCATTTGGCTGGCCAGCAGCGCTCAGGGCGTTAACCAGCCTGCGCTTGGGGTCGCCACGCCAGCGGAACAAAGCCTTGAAAGCGCGGGCCATCCGGTGCATGCGCTGTTCTGCCTGGCCGCCCATGGCGACGCCCACCGCCCACTGCTAGAGCAACTGATAGCGGTGTTAGAGAACGGCGAAAGCCAACGCTTAGTGGGCAAAACCAGCGCGCAACTGCTGGCCACCCTGGCGGGCGAGACCGCCAGCACCCAGACCCGCCGGGTGCGGGTGCTTAACCCCCACGGTCTGCACGCCCGCCCCGCCAAGCAGTTGGTGCAAATTGCGCGTGCCCAGGCTATGCCGATTCAGGCACGTTTGGAAGAAGGCAGCGCCACCCCGGTTTCCGCCGCCAGCCTAACCAAAGTGATTGGCCTGGGCGCACGGCGCGGCCAGTGGCTGGTACTTTCAGCCGAAGGTGAGCAGGCAAGCGCAGCCCTTGAGGCCGTCGCTGAAGCCGTCGAATCGGGCCTGGGAGAAAAAGTGTCACCCTTTGACGGCGGCATTGACAGCACACCGCAAGCTAACTCCGCCCAACCGGATATCGAGCCCCTCACGGCCGACACGCCACATTCGGGCGTTGCTGCCTCCCCCGGCTTAGCCATTGCGCCTGTATTTGTTATTCGCCCCATGCAGTTCGACTACGCCGAGCACGCCAGCGACCCCGAACACGAAATCAGTCGTTTAAACAGCGCGCTAAAAGAGGGCGCCGCCCAACTGGAAACCTTGGTGCGTAAGGCCCCCGGTGGCGAAGTCGCGGATATTCTCTCCATGCATGAAGAGATGCTCGACGACCCCGAACTTCACCACGCGGCCGTTGATGCCATTCGTGAAGGCCGCTCGGCGGAGGCAGGTTGGTGGGAGGCGATTGAAACCGCGGCCCATGCCCAGGAGATGCTCGCCGACCGCCTGTTGGCCGAACGCGCCGCGGATTTGCGCGACGTTGGCCGCCGGGTGTTGGGTGTGCTGTGCGATGTGACGCTTCCCGAACCGCCAGATCACCCCTACATACTGATCATGGATGATATTGGCCCTTCCGATGTCGCCCGCTTAGACACGACGCGTGTACGCGGTTTGCTTACCGTACGCGGCGGTGCCACGGCGCACAGTGCTATTCTGGCCCGCGCCCTGGGCATCCCTGCGGTCGTCGGCGCCGGGCAGGCAGTAATGGCACTCAACAACGCCAGCATGATGATTCTGGACGGCGAGCGCGGACGTGTCACACCGCAGCCTTCCGAAGAGCGCCTGCAGCGCGCCGAACAGCAGCTGCTCGACCTCCAGCAACGCGAAGCCGATGCCTGGGAGAGCCGCTTTGAGGTCGCCCAAACCCGCGACGGCCACCGTGTCGAAGTCGCCGCCAACCTGGGCAACACTGCCCACGCCGCCGATGCCGTGGAGCGCGGCGCCGAGGCCGTGGGCCTGCTGCGTACCGAATTCCTGTTTATGGCCCACGCCAGCGCCCCGGATTTAGCCACCCAAATGGGCGAATATCGCCAGGCGATTGACGCCCTCGATGGCCGTCCGCTTGTCGCACGCACGTTAGATGTTGGCGGCGACAAACCGCTGCCCTACTGGCCGGTGCCCCAAGAGGACAACCCCTTTCTGGGCCTACGCGGCATTCGCCTGGCGCTGACACAGCCGGAAGTGCTCGAAACCCAGCTGCGCGCGCTGTTGATGGCCGGTAAAGACAGCCCTTTACGCATTATGCTGCCAATGGTCAAAGACATTGCCGAGTTCCGCGCAGTCAAAATCATCTACGACCGCCTACTCCAAGAGATCCCGACGTCCCAGCGTGCTACCGATGTGCAGCTTGGGGTAATGATTGAAATACCCTCCAGCGCACTGCTAGCGCCCAGCCTTGCCACTGAAGTGGATTTCTTCTCAGTAGGTACCAACGACTTGACCCAGTACACCCTGGCTATTGACCGCGGCCACCCTGAGCTTTCGGCCCAGGCCGATGGTTTGCACCCTGCGGTGCTGCGTTTGATTCAGATGACCGTGGCGGCTGCCCATACCCAAGGCAAATGGGTGGGCGTGTGCGGCGAGCTGGCCTCGGATGCCGCAGCCATTCCGGTGCTGGTCGGCCTTGGTGTGGACGAACTTTCTGTTAGCGCGCGACAGGTGCCGCTGGTCAAGGCCCGCCTGCGCGAATTTGATTTTGCGGATGCCCAGGCCAGCGCTCAGTTGGCGCTTTCCCAAGCGACCAGCGATGAAGTGCGCGATGCGCTGGAGGCGCGCTAATGGCACGCGTGCTGTGTATTACCCTCAACCCAGCGCTGGATTTGGCGTTTAACCTTGACGCGCTGGTATTGGGTAGCGTCAACCGCCCTATCAGCGCGCAGTTAGAAGCCGCGGGCAAAGGCGTCAATGTTGCCAGGGTACTGGCGGGGCTGGGCCACGACGTCACTGTTAGCGGTTTTTTAGGTAGCGATAACGATGCTCCCTTTCAATTAGCTTTTGCCAAATACGCCTTAACCGATGCCTTTGTGCGCGTACCGGGCGAAACCCGCATCAATGCCAAAATTGCGGAACAGAGCGGCCGCGTGACCGACATTAACGGCCCCGGTATGCCGATAGATGCCGAGCATTGGCAGGGGTTGATCGACACCCTGAATACCGAGTTGGCCAGTGCCACGCCCCCGCAAGCCGTCGTAGTGGCGGGCAGCTTGCCCCCAGGGCTCTCGCTGGAAGATTTTAGCGAACTGTTAAACCACTTAAACGCCAGCGGCGTACCGCTGTGGGTGGACACCAGCGGCCCAGCACTCAACGCTGCGATAGCGACCCACCCTGCAGGGGTGAAGCCCAATGAAAATGAACTGGCCGAGTGGGCGGGCGAAGACATGGCATCTTCCGATGCACGTTTGAATGCCGCTAAGCGTTTGCATGAAAGCGGCATCGCCAATGCATTGATTTCAGCGGGCGTCGAAGGCGTGCTATGGGTCAGCGCTCAGGGCGTCTGGCACGCTACGCCGCCCCAGGTCACCGCGACCAATACCGTTTGCGCTGGCGATACGTTTGTCGCTGGCATCCTCCACGGCCTGCTGAGTGGCCATGCCCCCGAGCACACCCTTCGCTTCGCCACGGCGCTGTCTGCCGAAGCAGTGCGCCATGTGGGCGTGGGCAATCATCATGCAGCCGATTTCGATTCACTCCAACAACACACCCGGATACGGCGTCTTGATGACACCATCACCGAGGGAGCCACGCTATGAATATTATTTTGATTACCGCCTGCCCCAGCGGCATGGCGACCACCTTCCTCGCGGCTAAGCGCCTGGAACAAGCGGCCCAGCGCCAAGGCTGGACGGTGCACGTGGAAATGCACGGCGAGGTCGCTCCGTTGCAAGCCGCGACTGCCGAACAGGTTGCCAACGCCGATTTAATTGTTGTCGCCGCCGACCATGTCCCGGCCCCAGAGCGTTTTGAAGGCAAGCGCCTATTCCAAGCACCGATCGCCAGCGCCCTCCCCGACCCCAGCGCTTTTCTGGCCCAGGCTAAGCGTGAAGCGCCGATTTACAGCGCGCCTGCCGCCTCTAGCACACCTACCGCGGCAAGCAGCACGGGTGGCAAGAAAATCGTCGCTGTTACCGCCTGCCCCACCGGCGTGGCGCATACCTTTATGGCCGCCGAAGCACTCGCAGAGGCGGGCAAAGCCATGGGCCACGCCATTCGCGTGGAAACCCAGGGCTCGGTGGGCGCACAAGATAAATTGACTGAAGAAGAGATCGCAGACGCCGACATAGTCGTACTGGCCTGCGATATCGACGTTGACCCGTCGCGGTTTGCCGGTAAGCGTATTTACCGCACCTCGACCGGCAACGCCCTAAAAAAACCCCGCCCCACCCTTGAAGCCGCACTCAGCGAGGCCGCCATTGAGAGTGGCAATAGCAGTGCGGGCACAGCCAATAAGAGCGTCAAAGAGAAAGGCGTTTATAAGCACCTGCTTACCGGCGTCTCCTTTATGCTGCCGATGGTGGTGGCGGGCGGCCTGCTAATTGCGCTCTCCTTTGTGTTCGGCATTGAAGCCTTTGAGCAGGAAGGCACCCTGGCCGCAGCGCTGATGCAGATCGGTGGCGGCACCGCCTTTGCGCTGATGATTCCCGTGTTGGCCGGCTATATCGCCTACTCCATCGCCGATCGCCCCGGCATCGCGCCGGGTATGATTGGCGGCATGCTGGCAGCCAATATCGGCTCCGGCTTTATCGGCGGTATTTTGGCTGGTTTCCTGGCGGGCTACGTGGCGCTGGCGGTGACACGCTACGTCAAACTGCCCTCTAGCGTTGAGTCACTCAAACCTATTCTGATTATTCCGCTGGTGGCCAGCTTGGTTACCGGCCTGACCATGATCTACGTGATTGGCGAACCCGTTGCCGCACTGCTTAGTGCCCTGACCAGCTTCCTGGAATCCATGGGCTCTACCAACGCGGTGCTATTAGGTATTCTGCTGGGTGCAATGATGTGCTTTGACCTGGGCGGCCCGGTCAACAAGGCCGCGTACACCTTTGGCGTGGGCTTGCTCGCCTCGGAAACTTACGGCCCCATGGCGGCAATTATGGCCGCGGGTATGGTGCCTGCCATTGGTATGTGGATTGCCAGCTTTGTCGCGCGCAACAAGTTCTCTGCACCGGAGCGCGAAGCAGGTAAGGCGTCGTTTGTACTTGGCCTCTGCTTTATCAGTGAAGGCGCGATTCCCTTTGCGGCCAAAGACCCGCTACGGGTGATTCCGGCCTGTATCGCTGGTGGGGCGCTAACCGGCGCGCTCTCTATGCTGGTGGGTGCCAAATTGATGGCGCCCCATGGCGGCATCTTCGTACTGCTGATTCCCAACGCCATCACCCCAGCGCTGCTCTACCTTGGCGCCATTGTGGCAGGCTCACTGGTAACAGGGTTAGGCTATGCGTTTATCAAACGCGGCGCAGCACAAGTTGCCGTTGCCACTTAACAGCTTATCCCCAAACGTGAAGGGCAGGCATAGTGCCTGCCCTCACAACCTTCCCTCCAAAAAGTAGGTTGCTTTACGCAGTTAACCCTTTTCAGGTCACAAATACCCTCTACTATCTACCATTTTTTATGTAGTATTTTTACATATACTTTTTCGATTCTGATCAACCAATTCATCTATAACAAACGGATCGCCCTATGTTTCAGCTCACTCGTAGTGTTACCTGGCAGGCGCTTGACCGCCTGCGCGACAAAACCGCCAACGACCGCATTCGTGACTACTTCACCAATGACCCGCAGCGCTTTGAGAAAATGAGCCTGCGGGTGGGCGGTCTGTTTCTGGACTACTCCAAGCATCACGTCTCCGATGACGTGCTCGCCAAGCTGATTGAGCTAGCCGACCACTCCGCCCTGGTACAGCGCAGGGCTCAGATGTTCTCCGGCGATATTATCAACGTGACGGAAAACCGCCCGGTACTGCACACCGCATTGCGCCACCTAGGCGATGAGCCAGTGTATGTAGATGGTGAAGACGTGATGCCGGAAATCACCCGCACTCGTGAGCAGATCAAGCTGTTCTCCGAGACGGTGCGCAGCGGTGAATGGAAAGGCTACAGCGGCAAACGCATTAAAGACGTGGTCAATATCGGTATTGGCGGCTCGGATCTTGGCCCCAACATGGCGGTGCGCGCGCTGCTCAAATACCGCCACCCAGAGCTGCACTTCCACTTCGTTTCCAACGTGGACGGCACCCATATTCAGAAAGTGCTCTCGCGCCTAGACCCCGCCACCACGCTGTTTATCGTCTCCACCAAAACCTTTTCTACTCAGGAGACGCTGCTTAACGCCAAAACCGCCCGGCGCTGGTTCCTGGAAAATGCCGGCGAAGACGCCGATGTGGGCGCGCACTTTATCGCTGCCTCCACCAATCGCAAGGCGGCAATGGAATTCGGCATTCGCGAAGAGAACGTGTTCGAGTTCTGGGCCTGGGTGGGTGGACGTTACTCCATGTGGTCATCCATCGGCCTGCCGATTGCGCTATCGATTGGTTTTGAAGGCTTTATCGAGCTGCTGGAAGGCGCCCACGAGATGGATAACCACTTTATCAACGCGCCCTTCTCGCAAAACATGCCCGTGCTGATGGCGCTGATTGGCATTTGGTACATCAACTTTATTGGTGCCGAAACCCAAGCCATCGTGCCCTACGACCAGGCGCTGAACCAACTGCCCTCCTTCCTGCAGCAGCTGGATATGGAGTCTAACGGCAAATCGGTGGATATTTTCGGCCACCCGGTGAATTACAAAACCGGCCCGATTGTGTGGGGCCAAACCGGCTCCAACGGCCAGCACGCCTTCTTCCAGCTGCTGCACCAAGGCACACGCTATGTGCCCATCGACTTTATTGCCTCGCTCAAGCCCGAGCCCGGCGTTGAAGACCACCACTTCGCGCTGCTGACCAATATGCTCGCCCAGGCAAACGCCTTTATGGAAGGCAGCCAAGGGGATAGCAAAGAGCTCAGCCAGCACGACCCCTACAGCTGCCCTGGCAACCGCCCTTCCAGCACGTTACTACTCGACGAGCTAACGCCGAAAAACCTGGGTGCGCTGATCGCGCTCTACGAGCACAAGGTGTTTGTTCAAGGCGTCATCTGGAACATCAACTCCTTTGACCAGTGGGGCGTACAGCTTGGCAAGCGCATCGCCGGTGAAATCAGCGAGCGTATCGACACCAACGCCGCCGATTTCGACACCTCAACGCAAGGACTGCTGGAACTGGTGCGTGCGCACTTCCCTAATGGCGGCAGCGGTGAGAAAGAGAGCGCCCCGGCCAGTGCCGATAAGAAACCTGCGAAGAAGAAGCGCTAGGCTAGGTCGGTAAACGGTAGCAAAACAAACGCCTTGGTTTGAGAGAACCAAGGCGTTTTTGATTAAGTACACCATTCCACTTATTAACCGATTGGCAAGTCGAGCTTAAAATTTTTGATGATTTTCGGGTCTAGGCAGCTGCGTAGAAACGTATTCATAGGCGCCATATCGTTCGATGAGTAAAAATCCATCATCAGGGTGTTGAACTCTTGCTGACGCTTGGCAGGCACATTAATAATCGGGAATCCGTAGGCCAGCAAAATGCCATTCATCATAAATCGGCCAGTACGCTTGTTAACGTCCCAAAAGAATTGCGCCCTAGCCATCTGTAGAAAAGCAGTGATGGCTTGATCGTAACTATCCTCTTCGCTCTCTACCTGCCGCTGAACCTCTTGCCATCTAGCATCAAGCTCGTCAGGCGCGGGCGGCTCATAGTCAGAACCTGCGATCGTTACATAACCAGAACGAAATTTGCCCCACTCCAAGGCCTCTTCCTTGCCTGCGATGGCATGGATATCTAGAGCGGTGTGCTTATCAAAGCGAAATTGGCCTTTATCGACTAGCGTGAATATATGCTCCCAAGCTTTTGCCTGGTTGATCGCCATATTCTGATCGCTGATTTTATGGCCGCCAACGGTTATACCATCCAGGATCGTCTGAACCTCCGGCAGCGTCATAGCTACCCCTTCCAGGTTCACCGCATCGTAAACCAAAGCAGGCACATCCCGTACCGCCAGTTGCCTAGCCAAGCGAATATTAGGCTGCATATTCCACTGCTTATCCTGTGCTGTTGCCATGGGGCCGTGTCTCGTGTTCTGCAAATGGGATAAGTATATCGCCACGGGATAGAGTATATGCTGTGAGGAAGCTATCTGTTACTAAGCATAGCTAATAGACTCTGATGATCCGCTCTTTTTAGCGCCTCTCTGCTCGCACATGTCTGCCAGTTTCGACTCCGATAAAAACGTGGCGGTGATGGTGGATTCTGACCAAATAGCCTGAACGGACTCACTATCGCTTAGCGTAAATGACCGATCATTCAATGTCCCAATACATAATATGTTGAGGCCCCGCAGCACCACCCAGGTAGTGCCCACCTGTCTCATGAAAGCCCGCCTTTCGATAACAGGTGTAAGCCGCAGGGTTCTTGGCGTTCACCGTCAGGTAGATCCGAGGGTAGTTCGCATAGTTTTCTTTTAGGTAGGGAAACAGCGCTTTTACCGCCAACGTTCCGAACCCTCTACCCTGCTGCTTGGAGTCAATGAGAAACGTGCGTAAGCCTATGCTGCCTTTAGTGCAAAAATCATAATCATCAGCGTAGGCTATATCGATTTTGAAGCACCCTATCATCTGATCATTGTGTTTAATCACATGCAGATGGGTAGCCTCGTTTTTATCAGCGAGAAAGTCCTGAGCAGTTCCAACAAACTTCACCTGATCATCATGCACCGCAATACTGCGCACAACAGCGATATCCGATGCATTAAGTTTTTCTAGCTTGATCATCTAGTGTTCGCAGCTATTGTAAGTAATGTGACACTTTTCAATGTAAGCCACCGCTATCAAGGATCTTCAGTGTACACATATCTAATATGTCTGGGCTTTCTCTCTTTACCGTTTCCTACCATAAAAGTGGTTAACCATCATATTGAAGCCTCCTCCGGAATCAACGCCAGTAGATCGGTGACGCCAATATCCACCCCGGCTTGGGAGAATAAAGTAGATGCCTGCCCACGGTGGTGGGTTTGGTGGTTGAAGAAGTGAACGATCAGGCTTGAGTAGCGCCGTTTTGAGGCCACTCCTTTTGTGTTGTGATAACTCAGCGTGGTACTCACATCGTCGTCTGTAAGCGCCGCTACCCAGTTAATAATCACGGTATCGAGCCATTGACGATGCGCTTTCAACCCCTCCAAGTCATCAAAGAGAGGCTGATCAAGGCGCTCTTGCGCAGGTAGTGCCACCATTACCTCAAGTGTTCTTGCGGAAGAGGAGGCATGTGTGGCAAACCGTTTGAGCCAAATAGTGTCAGCGACCGTGATGTGATTCAGTGTGCCAAAAATCGAGCCGAAGAAGGCGCCACGCTCTTCACTCAGTTCAGAGGCGCTCAGCTTACTGGCGGCATCATAGAGTTTAGCGTTCATCCACTGGTTATAAGTGGCTAACTGTTCGAAGTGTTGTTGAAGTGTCATGAGTTAAGACCTTTCCTTGTCAAAAGCAGCATCCGTTTAGAACGTTTGAAATACAGGCGAGAACGGCATTACCGCCCACCTGCGACATCAATAAATGACCCCGTTACATAAGAGGCTTCGTCCGACAGCAGCCAAGCGATGGTATTAGCCACTTCGTCAGCGCTACCGCCACGCTGCATAGGAATTTGGGGAGCTAAACGATCAACCCGTCCTGGCTCTCCACCATCGGCATGCATATCAGTGTAGATAAAACCGGGACGAACGGCGTTAACACGAATCCCCGAACCCGCCACTTCACGAGACAACCCCTTTGTTAGGGTGTCCATGGCACCTTTCGATGCAGCGTAGTCAACATATTCGAAGGGCGAGCCTGTTTGCGAGGCAAGCGATGAGACATTGACGATGGCACTACCAGCAGGAAAGCGTCTGGCGGCTTCTCTGGAGCAAAGAAAACAGCTGACCACGTTGCTATTAAGCACTTGGTTGAAGCGCTCCAGGTCGATGTCGACCAGCTTGGATTGAGCAAACAGTATCCCTGCATTATTAACCAAGTGCGTCACCTCGCCAAAGTGCTCCTCTGCTGCATCAAACAGGCGGATCACGTCAGCTTCATTGCTAACATCCGCTTGATGGGCAAACGCTCGGCCACCGTTACGTACAATGGTATCAACCACACTATTTGCGCGATCTCTGTTCGCAAGATAGTTGACGCACACTGCATAGCCTTTAGTCGCCAGCAGTTTTGCAGTCGCAGCTCCTATACCCCGACTTCCTCCCGTCACAATAACCACTTTTGACATGATGTCTCCTCAATGGCGCTGAGTTCACAAACCCACTTGTCAGATTAGCCCCGTCATAGTGACTTGGGTAGCTTCACCGGAGCCACCTGTCGTATTCCGTCATTTACGGGCTATTGCTTTCTTGCCTTTTCACAACTACTGTATATAAAACCACTAAAAGGAGGTGGACAGATGGCATCTCTTGGCTCGCCTTTTCAGTCAGCTACCTATAAAGGTCGCGGAGCAACCTACGACCCGCACAATCGCTTTTCGCCTACCCACAGCGTGGCAGAAGACGACGGCTGGTGGCGAGAGGAAACGTTAACGACCATCGCCACCGAAGTACGCGAAGAGGTAAGCAAAAGTGCACTCTCCTGGAACAAATCACCGGATTTACCTTTTGATCGCTCGCTGAACCCCTACCGCGGCTGTGAGCACGGTTGCGTTTACTGCTACGCCCGCCCCTCCCACGCCTACTGGGATTTATCGCCAGGGCTGGATTTTGAAACCAAATTGATTGCTCGCAGCGGTTTAGTGGAGCAGTTAACCGAAGAGCTTTGCAATCCCAACTATGTGTGCCGCCCCATCAACCTTTCCGGCAACACCGACTGCTACCAACCGCTTGAAGCCAAATACCAAACCACTCGACAGTTACTTGAACTGCTGCTGGAGTGTCGCCATCCGGTAACGCTGGTGACCAAAAGCACCCTGGTGCTGCGCGATTTAGAGCTACTCGCGGAGATGGCCGAGCACCGCCTGGTACGCGTATTTGTCAGCTTGACCAGCCTGGATGCCAATTTAAAACGCACATTAGAGCCACGAGCGGCGTCGCCCCAGGCGCGCTTACGAGCCATTCGTGAACTTAATACGGCGGGCATTCCCGTAGGTACGCTGATTTCGCCGGTGATTCCGGGGCTGACGGATCATGAAATCGAAAACCTTTTGGAAGCCGCCAGCCGTTCGGGGGCACGCACCGCCGCCTGGATGCTGCTGCGCTTGCCCTATGAAGTGGCGCCGCTATTTGAAGCGTGGTTAGAAGCCCACTACCCAGAGCGAGCGGCTAAAGTGATGAGCCTAATGCGCCAGTGCCGGGGCGGTAAGGCGTACGATGCCAAGTTTGGTAAACGCTTTCGCGGTGAAGGGGTATTTGCGGATTTAATCGCCCAGCGCTTTGCACGCGCCAGCCGCCAGTGGAAGTTGCAGGATCGCACCGAGCAGGGCTTGAACACGCGGGATTTTCGCCCGCCACGAGCGCAACAGGATTTATTCATTTAAGCTAAGCGGCAGATGCAACAATTAGCTGCAAAGGAAGCCGAATGCCCACGCTTAGCAAAACCAAATCGAGTTTTTACCGCCGCTTATATGTCGCCCATTTGATCGAACAAGGCATCGCCAGCGTGCCTGCGTTAATCGAGGCCACCGGCATGCCGAGACGCACTGCACAGGATACAATTACTTCGCTCGCCGAGTTGGATATCGAGTGTGTATTTACTAAAGATGACGGCGAGCGCCACAACATTGGCCGCTACCAGATACGTAATTGGGGCGCGATAGATCCACACTGGGTGGCGACAAATGCAGAGCGCCTTAAACAGGCACTTGGCTATGCCATTTAGCTCTCTTCATTTAGTGAGCCCTCTTACTCCGGCTCAGCCCAGGCTAATCGTGCAGCGTTGAGGGTAACCGTCAGCGAGCTTGCTGCCATGGCGAGCACTGCGATTAACGGGGGGATTGCCATCACGATCACCAAACCGAGCGCCAGCGTGTTATAGAGCGCCGAAAAGAACAGGTTCTGCACCATGGTGCGCCGGGTGCGCTGGGCAATGCCAAGCAGTTTCACTACCCCGCCAACTCCTGGTGTCATAAGCTGAGCAGAAGCACCCTCCCGGGCGGCCTCGCTGGCACTCAATGGCGCGATACCCACCTCTGCTGCGACCAGGCTCAAGGTATCGTTTAAGCCATCCCCCACGTAGAGCGTTGGCGATGGCAGTCCTTGCAATAACCGCGCTTTGGCTTCCGGCGAGCGCTGAGCATAACAAGCTTCACGGGGAAGCCCCACGCGCTCGCCTAACCAATTCACCGCGCCCTGCCGGTCACCGCTGATCATCGCCACTACATAACCTGACGCGAGTAAGCGCTTCACGCTGGGTTCGGCGTCGCCTACCGGCTGATCAGTGAGATAGAGCGTGGCGAGCCAACCCGCCTCATCGGCGATCACCACTTGAGAAGCAAAGGCCAGCGTTGCGTCCTCCGCTTGGGCAGGCAGCACGATGCGCTGGCGAGCCAACCAATGGGCACTGCCTACCGTCAGCCATTCGCCACTACTTAACTGCACGCGGCGCCCTTCCCCGGGCGATTCGTTGACCTCTATACATTGTTCAGGTGGCTGATCGCTTGGGTTACTCGCCCAGCGGGCGAGCGCCTGCGCTAAGGGGTGTTCGCTGCCCGCAACGGCGGCGCTGAGCTTGCGTTGTAACATCTGTTCATCAAAACCTTCCCGCGCCAGCCAGTGAAGCACTGCGTGGCTGCCGGTGGTCAAGGTACCGGTTTTATCCAGTGCGACCGAGCGAATACGTGCCAGGGTTTCAAGCGCTGCGGGGTCGCGCAGTGCAATCCCTTGCTGCATAGCCTGACCACTCCCTGCCAGGCTTGCCAGCGGTACTGCAAGCCCGACGGCGCAGGGGCATGCCACGACTAATACAGAAAGCGCGCGCACCAAGGCATCCTCCCAACCCAACCCGAATAACAGCGCAGCGGGCAGTGTCAGTAACGCGAGCCCTAGTGCTAACGGGCTTAGCCAGGCGGCAAAGCGGTCAGCAAGCTTCTGCAATTCGCCTTTTTTGGCCTGATAGCGGCGCATTTCATCACACAGCCGATCCAGTCGCCGCTGGCCTACCCCAGCGCTGACCTGCATGACGATAGGCGTGGCACCCAAATAACGGCAGCCCGCGTATATCGTCTGCTCTGCTTGAAAATGTCGCGGCAAGCTTTCCCCAGTCAGTGAGGCGGTGTCGATCCAGCCGGGCTCTTCAAGGGCGCCGTCAAGAGCCACCATCGCACCGGGCGCTAACTCAACGCGCATTCCCGTGCTCACGTCATCTACAGGCAGCGATATCCAGGCTTTCTCTTGCCAAGCCGTGATGTTCACGTTCGGCAGCGTCAGGGCATCCAATGCTTTTAACCCCCGATGGCGGCACAGCGTTTCCACCAACCGCCCAACGAGTAAGAGCACGATCAGCATTACCGCCGTATCGAAGTAGACCTCTGCAGAGCCGCGCCATAGCAGCCATACCGACACCATCACCGCGCCAATAACGCCAAGGCTGACGAGCACATCCATACCGGGACGCTTGGCAAGCAGCGTGCGCCACCCCGCCCGGTAAAACGGCACGCCGGCAAACAGCACAACGGGCAGTGAAAAAGCCCCTGAAACCCAAGCGACTACTTGCTCAACCTGCACGTTTGGCAGCGCACCGGCGTAGATCAGTAGAGAAGCCAGCATTGTCCACATGCCGAACAACGAGCCGACCATCAGTCTAAGCGTTAAGTAGCGGCTCTCCTCCTCTAGACGCGCATGGGCATCCGCCACCGGCTCAAGCTCCGTCAGTCGGTAGCCCAGACGCTTAACCTTTGCGGCGAGATTCGAGAGCTGGGTAATGGCAGGTGTGCCGCTGATGCAAAGCGTTGCGCTTGGGTAGTGCACGCTAACCTCACGCACGCCTTCAAGCCGCTTAAGTGAGCCCTCCACGGCTAGGGCGCAGCTGGTACACCACATACCGTGGAGGGTATAGAGCTTTTCCGCGTTGGCGTCAGTCATGCCACTCACAGACAAGGCGGAATGCCGATAATCGGCATTGCCGCAAACACAACGCCTAAGGTAGAGAAAAGATACAGCCCAGCAGACACCGAAGCATTAAAGCGCAGCCGCCCGACCTGGCGCTTGGCTATCCGGCAACAGCCCACTGTTAACGCCGCCAATAACGCAATTGCTAGGATACTGACCATCAGCAGCATGGCATTCACCAGGTTAAAAACCCCTTGCTCGGGAGCAGGCGGCGCGACTGCGCAGGCGACCGCATGCCCACCATAAACCGCCACAAACCAGATACACCATAGCGTTAAACCAATAACGAAATGCAAGGGATGGGTGAGATGTAGGCGCTGCATTACACTGTTCGCAGTCGTCATCAGCTTAGCTCCCTATTATGCGTGGCAGTACCGCGAGCGCACCCACCAGTATCCAGAAGGTCACCAGGTTATAGCGCCACCACTGGGCAACCACGGCGGGCTCGAAAGGCGCATGAGCACCCACATAGCCATAGCCCACTCGCAGGCCTTGAAGCAGGGCCAGCACGGCGCCTAAACCGCCGTGCAGCAGAGCATAGGCCAGTCCGACCATAATGATTGCATCATGGGAGGTCTCGGTCACCGCCAAATCTGCACTCAGCAGCACCCACAGCGTCACCGCTACCTGCACCAACCCAAGGGCGCTGATGCAATACATGCCCGCTGCCAGCCCCGCATCCCTACTCTGTCGCAAACCGCGAACAAGTTTTTCGAAAATTCCCGTGCCCGCGGTTAGCGCTGCCCCGGCAAGGATCAATCCCAGCAAGGAGAGCGGTGAAGACTCGGGCATCTGCCACTCTGGAGATACCGTCCATAAATAGAACCATCCAAATAGATAGGAGAGGAAGAACGAGCCATTAGCGAGTAGCGTGATCGACATGGCCCAAAGGCCGGGGCCATCCATGGTGCGAGAGTGCAGCGGTGGATCGCCGGGGGCAACCTCCGCATCCGGCGCGGCTTTGGGATGCGCCCCGTTCTCCCACGACCAGCGCAGCAGAAATAGCCCCGCAATAATCACCGCAATGCCCGCCAAGGGATAAAGGCGCGTTAGCAGGCTAATACAGACGACCGCCAGCGCCATGGCAGCAAACAGCGGCCACCATGAGTTACCTGGCAGGTGAATGATTTCGCGCACCTTGCCGGTTATCGGGTCGCTGCCCCACATTTCCCGGCGGCCATGAGTCGCCACCGCCAGGCTATGCTGCCCTTCTGCCATGGTGCGGGGCAGGTCGGGATCATCCCATAGTGGGTGGCGCGTCTCGATCTTTGGCAGACTGACAAAGTTATAGGCGCTGGGCGGCATACTGTTGGCCCACTCCAGGGTGTCCGCGTTCCAGGGGTTGTGCTTAGCGGGTTTGCCAAAACGGAAATGCAGCGCAAAATCGAGCAGCACCATGGCAATCCCCGCCGACATGATAAAGCTACTCATGGACGAGAGCAGGTTGAAAATATCCCAGCCCATGCCCGTTTCATAGGAGTAAACCCGCCGCGGCATACCCAGCAGGCCTGTCCAGTGCATGATCAGGAAAGTGCCGTTAAAGCCCAAGAAAGTCAGCCAAAAGCCCCATTTGCCCAGGGTTTCAGACGGCATCCGACCTGAAAACAGTGGCAGCCAGTAGTAAAGCCCGGCAATTAGTGGGAAGAACATTCCGCCCACCAGCACATAGTGCATATGCGCCACCACAAAGTGGGTGTCGTGCACCTGCCAGTTAAACGGCACCAGCGCCAGCATCACCCCGGTTAAGCCGCCACACACAAAGATAATCAGAAAGCCCATGATCCACAGCATCGGCAGTTTCATCTTGGGCTTACCCAGCCATAGCGTGGCCAGCCACACAAATACCTGAATCGCCGTGGGCACTGCTACCAACATACTGGCGGCGGAGAAGAACGCCTGGGCCAACTGAGGGATACCCACGGTAAACATGTGGTGCACCCAGAGCCCAAAGCTGATAAAGCCTGTCACGGCAATGGCAAACACCACCCAGCCATAGCCAACAATCGGACGGCCAGCAAACACCGGTATCAGCGTGGAGACTATGCCCGCTGCAGGTAGGAAGATGATGTACACCTCGGGATGGCCAAACAACCAGAACAGGTGCTGCCAAAGAATCGGGTCGCCGCCGCCGGCCACTTCAAAAAATGGCATCCCCACCGCGCGCTCAAGCTCCAGCAAAATACTGCCCAGAATCAGCGGCGGGAAACCGACCACGATCATCAAAGCCATGGCGAGGATATACCAGGCAAACAGCGGCATTTTGTGCAACGCCATGCCCTGGGTGCGGGTACGCAGTATTGAAACCACCAGTTCAACCCCTGCAGAGAGCGCGGAGATCTCAACAAAGGTAATCCCTAGCAGCCAGAAATCCGAGCCCAACCCCGGTGAGTATTCGCTGCTACTCAGCGGGGTATACATAAACCAGCCGCTATTCGGCGCCATCTCCAGCACCAAACTAAACGACAAAATAATGCCGCCAAACAGATAGCACCAGTAGCCCAGCGACGTTAGCCGGGGGCAGACCAGATCCCGGGCACCGATCATCTTGGGGATCATATAAATCGCCAATCCTTCCAGCATGGGGATGGCGAACAGGAACATCATCACCGTGCCATGCATGGTGGTGACTTGGTTATAGATATCCGGCGACATAAAGTCTTGATCAGGCAGCGCCAACTGGGTGCGCACCAGCATGGCTAACAGCCCGCCGAGCAAGAAGAACGCCATCCCGGTTATCATAAAACGTAAGCCGAGCGTGGTGTGGTTAACAATGGTGAGGGCTTTCAAACCACGTGGGTTACCCCAGATCTCGTGCAAGTCGCTGTGCAGTTGATGGGGGCCTTTGATGTTATCGCCTTCGGGGGTCGCTTCACGGTTGATAGTGGTCATGGGGTGAGCGTCTCCAGCCAAGCACCCAGGCTCTCCAAGGTGGCCGTCTCAATAGTATCGTGGGCCGGCATTTTGTTGCCCGGCTTTAAATCTTGATGGTGCTGTAGCCAACGGGTTACTGCCCCCTCCTCCATGGCCATAATCCCCGCCCCCAGACTTGTCCGGCTGCCAAGATCGGAAAGATCCGGCCCCTCGCCTCCCGAGGAGAGTCCCGCTACCCGATGGCAGCTCGCGCAATGAGTCATAAAGGCCTCCCTGGCCGATTCATGCTGTTGATCGTTTTCCGCTAGCGACGACAATGCGTCTGTTTGGCGAGCGGCAAGCCAAGCCTCGTACTCGTCGCGCTCGACGGCTTCGACATAGAGCTGCATTTGGGCATGCTGGGCACCGCAGAACTCGGCGCACTGGGCGCCAAATACCGCCGGTTCATCCGCTTCCAGGCGGATCTTATTAACCCGCCCAGGAATCATATCGATCTTTCCGCCCAGGCGAGGCACCCAGAAGGCGTGAATAACGTCCGCGCCGGTAACGTGAAAATCGACCGGTTCTCCGGCCGGCATAATGAGCTGATTAGCGGTCACCACCTCGCCCCCTTCCGCGCCTGGGTAGCGCACTTCCCACCACCACTGATGGCCAATCACCTCAATCACCTCCGGCGGCTCTCCCAGTGGCAGCGCTAAAAGTCGCTGCCCAGTGGGCACCCCGAAGGCCAGCAGCGCGGTAATGCTTGCCACCGGCAGCACAATGCCGCCGCCAATAATCCAGCGGCGCGCTATTTTTCGCTCATCAGCAGGCGTTCGCGTTACTTCTTTGCGCTTGAAGGTATAGAGCCAAAAAGCCGTGACCAGCACCAAAACCAGGGTGCCAAACCCTAGCATTACCCACCAGATCATCACCACATCTCGCGCGGCCGGGCCTGCGGGGTCTAAAATAGACTTATCCCCCGCGCAGCCGGTTAGCAGCAGCCCAGCGAACAGCACCAGCGTTACGCCAAGTGAGTTGACCCGCTGCGGGGTTAAGCGTTGAATAGTGTGCCTCACCCTTTGAATTGCTGTTTCGGCCCACAGGAAGTGACCATGGCAAAACCTCGTCAACGCTCGATTAAAAGCCGCGCCTCCCTCGCCGGCCATCCGCTTCATCCCGTGATGATCCACTTTCCCGTCGCGGCCCTGATGGCGCTGGTGGCAAGCGATATCGGTTACCTGCTGAGCGGCGATCCCTTCTGGTTGCGCGCAAGCCTGTGGCTGGCCGGTGTCGGCGCTTTTGGGGGCTGGATTGCCAGCACGGCTGGGATTATCGATCTGGTTACCGTGCCGCGCATTCGCCGCCTGATTACCGGCTGGAGCCACGCCATTGTCGCGGTGGTTATGCTCTCGTTGGCGTCGCTGAACTGGCTGCTGCGCTTCAACGACCCCAGCGCAATTCTGCCCTGGGGGCTGGCCGTCTCGCTGGTCACCGCCGCGTTGATCGCCCTGGCAGGCTGGCTGGGTGGCCAGCTGGTGTATGAACACGCGGTGGGTGTCGAGGTTGAGGATTAAAGATTTATAAGACATGGTGTTAGCTCCAATCCAGCGGTTTTGCTAACACAAACCCCAGCACGCTTAGAATGCCTGCTAAGGCTAAGCAGAGCGCCGTCCAGTTGGCGGGCTTAACCCAGCGATAGTGACCCATCTCAAGACGCAGGATTAACCAGCCAAAGCAGCCGTGCGCAGCCACCATGGCGACCACGGCGCCCAGCTTTAAGATCAGCCAACCACCCAGCAAGCCATGGATAAGAAACAGCAGCGTGCCTGAGGCAATCGCCACCAGGGCAGCTGGGGTAGCAATGGAGTTATAAAAAAAACGCGGCATGGGCGGCGTGCCTTGGGCGAAGCCCGCGTCTTTGCGCAGCTGTAGCGCCTGACTGAGCAAAGCAGGCAGATAAAGCAGAGAGCCGCACCAGATCACTAGCGCGGCAATGTGAAGCAGTTTTAGCCAGGGCATTGGGGGCTTCCTTGCGTTGCATAAGGCGGGATCACATCACCCCCTAACCTTAGTCAAAACCCCCTCATCTGGCTAGCCGGTTAACACACTTGTATCTCGTAACCCGTGAATTTGCGTAGATTTATCACCCCGCTATCGAGGATTAAATACTGCCCTTTGACGCCTTGCAGCACGCCTTCCACCAGTGGCTGCTTGTCAAAATTGTGCGATACCACTTTTTTGGGGAACACACTAACGGGGTAGTGGAAATGCTGGGGTGGCGCTTCCAGCGTGCGAATCGAATCACTGCCGTGGGTCTCACGCAGTTGGTTCAAGCCACTGTCTAACCGATTGAGCAAACAGTCACGCTCGAGGCTTAAATCCAGGGTCTCGACATCACCCTTGAGCATCGCCCGCCAGTTGGTGCGGTCTGCCACCTGCTCTTTGAACAGCATTTCGACAAACCCGGACTGCTGACGGGTATCCACTTCAAGAATCGGCAGCGCCTGAATCGCGCCTTGATCCAACCAACGGGTGGGCATTTGGGTTTTGCGGGTAATGCCCACTTTGAGCCCCGACGAGTTAGCCAAATAGACGATATGCGGCTGAAAACAGTGCCGCTCGCCCCACTCCGGCTCACGGCAGGTACCTTGGAAATAGTGGCAGGTTTCCGGCTTCATGATGCAGGTATCGCATTGGGCTAGCCGCTTGAAGCAGGGGTAGCAGTGGCCCTGGGCAAAGCTCTTCTTGGTTGCTCGCCCGCAGTGGGTACAGGCAATCGCTCCCGTCCAGCGCAGGCTGAGCGGCTCACCGATACGCTCATTAAGGGCGATACGATGTTCGCCCGCACGCAAGTGGTAAATCACCGGTTGATCTTGGCAGCTGGGCAAAGCCGCCGCCATTTTGCTTAAACAGCCCTGTACTGAAAAGCCCGGTACTGCTGCTTCAATCACGCGTGGCATCCCGTGCCAAGCCGGCCATCTCAGGCGTCACACCGGCACCACTCGCTGCCGCTCCACAGGTACGCTGCTCCAGATAGCCTACTCGGTTCTCTTCTGGCACGTTGTTCTCCACCTCAAAACGCATGACTGCCTCCAAACAGAGCTCGGTCTGTTCCGGCGTCAAGCGGCGACCGTCGGGCCATTTGCGCAGCGATACCGCCTGTTTAAGGCTTTCGTAAATCGCCGGGGTCATTTGGTTGATCATTTTTTCGAACGTCATTTCGCTCATTGCAGGCCTCTTAACGATTTTTCAAACGGCGGGATGAATAGTACCAGCCCGTGGCCAACCCCACGAGTAGACCACCCAAGTGCGCTTCATTAGCGACATTGCCAAAGCCAACGCTGCCTGCCATATCGGTCATGGTGAACACCATCCACCCCAGCATAAAGACCACCAGCATTTGGGGGACGAAGAAACCACTGCGGGGCACCCGGCGAGACATTAACCAGACATGCGCCAGTAAGGCGTAAACGACGCCTGACATGCCGCCAAATAGGACGGTACCGGTTGCGTACTGCGCCACATTGGCGCCAATCCCCGCCACAACAAGCAGCAGTAGCATGGTACGGCTGCCCTGGAGGGCCTCGACCTGGCGGCCGAAATACCAAACCCACATCAAATTGAAGATTAAATGCATCCAGCCAAAGTGCAGAAAAGCGGGCGATAACAAGCGCCATACTTGGCCTGAGGTCAGCGTTTGGGTCAGATTGCCGAACGCCAGTTCACCACCCGAAATACCTATCGGCACGATGGTTAGCGTGACGATCAACTGGTCGCCAAAAACAGCAATCAGTGCAAATATCACCAGGCTAATAACAATCATCAGCGCCGTCACCGGCACTTGTTTTAGCGCTACCAAGGAGTTGGCCATCGTGCGTGGTTGCTGTCTAGGCTTCTGAAGCACCAGGGGCTCCCCCTGCTGCCAGCGCTCTAATAGTGCTTTAAGTTCATTAAGCTGGCGTGGGTCGGCGATCCATAGCAGTTGGCCGTCGGCCTCATCGGTAATGCGGTGACCAATGCGATGGCGCCATAGCGCCTGGCGCAGTTCGCTGGTATCCACGTGATCGGGCAGAAGCATCACTGGATGCATAACATCCCCCTAATCAAAGCGCTTGCGGCATGCTGACCGCAGCGGATAGCTATTGAAGATAACGACTGAAATGAACCCTACGAAGGGCCAACAAACAGGCAAAAAAAACCGGCGGTGGAAACCGCCGGAGAATAAAAGCAAGGGATCATTCAAGGGAACACTTACTCTGATAGCCGACAGCAGGGTTAGTTCAGCTGTTTTGAAAAAAATATGTAATTTTATGTAATCAAAAGAAACGTTTGTTATCACCGCAATTAATCAAAATCGATTTCCCAGGGTTTAGGCAGCGCCCGCTCCTCTTTTGGCACTTTAATCCAGACAAAATGATCGGCATTTAAGATCGTCTCTCCGCTCCAACGATAGGCCACTAAACGCCCATATTTGACGGCGCTATAGTCCAGGCAGGCGATATTATTGGCCGGCAGTGCCGGTATCCCCTCGCACCAGTAGTGACCAATAAACAGCGGCGGCTGTTCTGGCCCGTAGTAGCTAAGTTTCTGGCGCTCTTGGTCGGTCAATTCACGGGATTCAAGATCACCAGGCAAATTATCCGGCTGGAAGACCACATCGCCCCACTGCTGGGGCGCCTTGGCCCAAAAATGGGCACGAAAACTTTTCCGTGTGAAACCATCACCAGAGTGTATCGCAATACCTTCAGGCAGTGAGACATGGGGGCCGCGAGTGAGACGATCCAGGATCCTAAACGCCTGAGTGGAAGAGTCGGTGGACTCGACCAGAAACTGCGTGTCCATGCAGCCGTCTGGTCGGCGCTGTTTGAGCTCCTCAATCAGCCCCTCATCCCAGCAGGCATGTACCACGCGGATACCATCGATTTCCAAGCACAGCGGGATGGTTTTAAACCACGCCAGCGTATCTTCCCACTCGTTGGTATAGTCGCGATACTGTTCTAGGGTGTCTTGAATAATCCGATTATGCCGCGGCGTGTGCTCGCGCAACCAGCGTTTATGGCTGCCTGCTGGCCCGGGGTGGGTATACGCCAGGGCGTTATATTCGTGATTCCCCATGACGATGTACGCTTCTCCCTGCTCGACCATTCGACGGGCAATGGTCACTGCCAGGCGGATTCTTGGGCCGCGATCAATCAGGTCGCCCAGAAAGATTACTTTACGGCGGGGGTGGCGATAAACACCGTTGCGCTGGTGATACCCCAGTTTTTCCAGCAGTGCGGCCAAGGTAGCACCGCAGCCGTGGACATCCCCAATAAGGTCATAGCCCTCCATAATCAATCCCCCAGCCGATTGCTCCAGCCTAATTTGCTGCGCAACACTTCGTAGAAATTATGGCCGATGGGATGCACCAGTTGGATTCGCTCGGGCTTGCGGGTTATCACCAACACATCGTTGGGTTTGGCCACCGCGCGGGTCTGTCCATCGCAGCTGATGTGCGGATAGGATTGATTGGTTTCGCCAATGTGAATGCGTATTTCGCTGGCGGCATCAATCACAATGGGGCGACTCGACAGCGTATGGGGGAACATTGGCACCAGCGTCACCACATCCAGCTTGGGATGCATGATCGGCCCGCCACCAGAGAGCGCGTAGGCCGTAGAACCGGTGGGAGTTGCAACGATCAAGCCATCGCTGCGCTGGCTATAGACAAACTGACCATCAATAAACAGCTCAAACTCAATCATGCGCACCGCTTTGCCAGGGTGGAGCACGACTTCGTTCAAGGCGTCACCATTACCTACCGCTACACCGTTACGATAAAGCACGGTATCGAGTAAGAAACGCTGTTCAACCTCAAACTCCCCCGCCAGCACTTCACTGACGCGGGTTTCCAACTCATCTGGAGAAATATCGGTAAGAAACCCCAGGCGGCCTCGATTAACGCCCAGAATCAGCGTACCGCTGCGACATAGCGCACGTGCGGCACCCAACAAACTGCCATCGCCACCTACCACAATTACCAAGTCGCACAGCTCACCCAACATCCGGCGGCTCGCTTCCGGTTGGCCGTGATGCGGCAAGGCTGTGGCAGTGCGGTCTTCCACTAAGACCGAGTAATTATGGGCAGTCAGGTAGGTCACCAGGCGCTGAAGGGAGTCGATCACTTTGTCGCTCCCCAGCCGACCAATCAGCCCGATCGTTTTAAAAGGCCTACCTGATTGATCGCTGGAGCGGGACACACTCCCTGGCTTAGCGTCTGCTGATAAAGTGTTGCTCATGGGCCGACTCTCGCTAACATAAGCCGCCATTATGGGGACACCTCAGCTATCGGGCAAATAGGCTTAGCTAACGGCCACTTGCCGGCGCTGACACCACCAGTGGTTGAGCCATAGAGAGGCGGCCATAATAACTGCCCCCAACAGCAAGCGCGGAATATCCGCATCGCGGTTCCAGATCACTAAATTGACGATTAACCCAGCCGGAACCAGGGCATTGTTCATAATCGCCAGCGTGCCAGCATCCACTTTGGTGGCCCCCTGGTTCCAGGCAAAATAGCCGACACCAGACGCGACCAGCCCCAACCATGCAAGGACGCCCCACTGCAGTGAGGTGGTTGGCAGTGCTGCGCTGTTACCAAACAGTAAATAGGCGGGTAGAGCTACGATCATCGCGCCAATAAAGAACCAGCCAAACACGTTATGCCATGCCAGTGTGGGCGGTAGGTCAGCGGCTAGACGACGATAGCCCACTTGGCCAAGCGCGAAACAGAGGTTGGCCCCCTGAACAACTAAAAAGCCTGTCCAGAAGCCGCTATCAACGCCGTCATAGCGTATAACCCCTGCCCCAACTACCGCGAGTAGCGCGGTGACAAGATAGATCGGTGTAAAACGCCCAAACAGCAGGTCATCCAGCAACGCGATATAAATAGGCGTAAAAATAGTGAATAGCAGGACTTCAGGTACCGATAGCAGCAGAAAAGATTGATAGAAGAAAGTGTACATCACGCCCAACTGGATGGCGCCTAAGCCCATCAGCGCCAGCCGCTGTTTAACTTGCAGCAAGCTTGGGCGTAAAAACGGTAAGAACACCAGCGTAGCAAGCGTTACCCGCAGCAGCACCGCGAAGTAGCTGTCGACCTGGCCCGCTAGATAGACCCCTATCAGCGAAAAGGAGAAGGCCCATAGAGCAGTGACGCCGATCAGATAACCCATCGTAAACCTCAATCTATTATTTAGTTTACGCGAATTATACGCACTTGAAGGGGAGTGCCAAGCAGTAAACGCCTTTAGTAGGTGCTAGTTAACGCCGCTGCAACCACCAAACCGCATGCACAACGCCTGGCAGCCATCCTGCTAGCGTGAGCAGCACGGCTAAACCAACACGTTTGCCTCCCCCCAGGGTTAAACCCACCGCCAGCGGAGGCAGGAGTATCGCCAGCGCATAATAGGCAAGCTTTAACGCTCCAGGCTCAGGCGCAGTTTGCTCTGTTTGTGGCTCAGGGGCCGCTCTGGGTGGTTCGACCTCGACAGCAGCTGATTCAGCTTTAGGTGGCGGTGTGAAGTGCTCCACAGTGCTGGAAGCGGTCTCAGTGGAAGCTTTTGCGGCCCGCTCTTGGGCAAGCCGATGGGCCTCTTTATCAATTTTCTGCTCTAGGGTTTCAGCCCCTTCAGCAAGATCATCGTGGTGACGCTCCCAATCTTCCCAATCGTGAGGCGTCCCCGATTTTGGCCGTTGGTGCCCGGCCCCCCGTGCGCGCTCCCAGGCTTTCTCCTCCAAGGTATTCGGCCGATCAGGGTCTCGGTCAAGCCCCACCCCTTTGCGATTTAAGTACTCACGTGCATCCATGGGTGGCTCCTTAATGCGTTAATTTGCAGGTCATTTGGGTGGTTAGAAAATTAACGGCTCAGAAAATTCAGTACTTACAGCGTTGAATGAAGACAGCTTGCAGACAAAACAGTGCGGATTAAATCACCTACAGTGAAAGAGTCGCTGCTACTTTAGCACTTAGACCAGATCGCTTTGCTTGCGATGCCCTGCTTGCCATAGCGATTACTACGATGAGCAAGGAGTGTCCATGATGAATAGAGCAACCCCCAGCACTGTCCGCGATATCATGTCCCGCGATTGCTACCGTGTCTCACCCAACGCCTCGGTCACCACCTTGGCTAAAGGGCTGGCACTTCACCGCCTGCCCGGCGCGCCGGTCGTGGATGATGCCGATCGTTTAATTGGCTTTATTTCAGAACAGGATGTCATGGGCCGTGTGCTGGACAGTATTTACCATGATGACGAAGCACCCTTGGTAAAAGAGATGATGCGCCACGAAGTGCTCAGTGTCTCTCCCAATAAAAGCATAACCGACCTGGCCCAGGAGATGCTGGGCTCAAAACCTAAAGTCTATCCGGTGGTTGAGCAGCAGCGGCTGGTAGGAATCGTGACACGACGTGATATCCTGATAGCGCTATTAGCTATTCGCCGCCATTAGCAGGGTTGTTAACGCCCAAGGCAAGCTTTTGACAGAAAAAATCTTTAGCCAAAAAAAACCGCTACTCAGGGAGTAGCGGAAGCAAGGGATCAAAACAATAGAGCCAGAACAACAACTTTAGCGACTGCTATCGCGATGTTGCCTGTACATACTCAGACACGCTGTGAAGTAAAAGTTCGCAAAAAAGTAAAATTTTCGACCCTAGCGGCGTCAAGCGTATAATAACGTAGCTATTTATTAACGGATGACGCCCAGGAGCAGAGCGAATGGCGCTGTATTTATTAGTGTTTGGAGTCTGCTTACTCGTCATTGGTGCGGTAATGCTGGTGCTGATGACGTCAAGCACCCCACGCTACCGCACTGAGCCCAAAGATTTACTAGCGGTGTTTGATAAGGCGCTCAACAGCCAAGTGAGCGAAACCGAGTGGAACGCAATAATCGGTTACCCCATTCGACACAACGAGTACTTGGACAATATTAGACGTCGCGCTGCGCACTTAATGGAGCAGCATGGACGGCGGTGGATGGTTGCCCAAGGTAAGCCACTTCTCAATCAGGAAGGTCAGGCAGAACTGCAGGCCCTTCGCGACCACTTACACGCCCACACTGCCCTTCGCCAGCAGTAGCTGACGCGGTTTAAAGGCGTTTTGCGGTTCAGGAGTCCGACTGCAAATGACCTAATGCAATTCAGGAGAACTGCATGCCCAGCACTATTCGACAGATACCGCTAGCTAGCGCTACCCATCACCACACCCATGATTTTCATCAGATTGTGATTACGCTGTGCGGCTCTTCAGAATTTGAAATTGAAGGCTTAGGTGGCCGAGTCAATGCCTTTTCGGGCTGTATCGTTCCCGCAAACCACGAGCATTACTACTCAGGTTACGGTCATAACCGTCAGTTAATTTTCGATCTTCCGGAAGACGCTCCCGCGCTAACCGGCGAGAATCGCGAACTGGTAGCGCTATTCGATGCCCCACGCTTTTTTGGCCTGGATAACGCTCTGCGCCACTACCTGGAATTTATGCAAAGCGAGCTTGCTCAAGGGTTTGATACGTCGACTAACTCCTTTCAGCAAGACCGTTTAGCCGCCACACTGCTGGGCTCACTCAAGGCGCGCCTGGGTACTGCCGCTAACAGTGCTCAGCAGCGTCTGGATTTGACGCGGATCAACCGCTTTATTCGCCAGCACCTCGCGGAGGATCTGCGCGTTGCTGATCTAGCGCGGCTAGCCTGTCTAAGCGAAGCGCACTTTTCCGACTGCTTTCGTGCTCAAACGGGGCTTTCACCCTGGCAGTACGTAAAGCGCCAACGTCTGCATGCCGCCCGACAGCTGATCCTGCAAAGTCGCCTGCCACTCACGGATATTGCGATTCAAACCGGGTTTGCCAACCAAAGTGCACTCTCTCATGCATTTCGTCGCAGTTACGGATTGTCGCCACGCAAATTACGCCAAGCGGATGCACCACCGGTAGCCATTAATCCATCAAAAGCTGCTTTAGGGACAGTAGCAAGCCAGCAAAAGCTCTACTAAAGTCGTATAACTGCTGATCTTACCGCGGAATTGACACGTTTTGCCGTGGAATCAACATACACCAGAGATGACGGCACTCTACATTCGCTTATTTACTTGGGCGTCATGCCCTGTTACCCATTTGCTCTGTACCTACAACGTTTCGTGGCTGAGGAAACCAATACCAATAACACCGCTGCATTAGGCGGGAACGCGTCGCTGCTGGCGCTAGGGGATGAGTGAGCCACTCATCAACATCATGAACCTGAACTCCTGAACAGGAAACTAACTTATGGTCGACAATAATATAGGGATCACTGCTTACCAAGGTACCAACAAGCTCTCTGACTTAATGATTGGTGGATGCTCGTTTGGCCTTCTGACGTGAATAAACAACAGGGGCAATAAAAACAACGCGGTTTACTACTGGGCTCTACCCGGTGACCGCACCAATAGGTCGGACCTAGTTCCTTCCTGACGAACTGGAGAAGTTACATGGCTATAGGTGTCTGGATCAGTCTCATTGCGTACTTTGTGCTCATGGTCGCCATCGGTATTTATGCGATGCGCAAATCCACCTCTTCCTCTGAAGATTACATGCTGGGTGGTCGTACCCTCAGCCCTAAAGTAGCGGCTCTGTCGGCCGGTGCTTCGGATATGAGTGGCTGGTTGCTGCTGGGTTTACCTGGGGCAATGTTTGTCTCTGGCTTGGGTTCCGCCTGGATCGGCATTGGTTTGCTCGTTGGGGCGTTATTCAACTGGATTCTGGTCGCTCCGCGCCTACGTGAACAGACCGTTCACTATGGCAATGCGATCACCATCCCAGCCTTCCTGGCAAACCGATTCCCGACCCGATCCATGTCACTGCGTACCGTGTCGGCCATCGTCATCGTCGTATTTTTCGCCGTTTACACGGCCTCAGGCCTGGTGGCTGGCGGCAAGCTGTTTGAAAGCGCGTTCTCAGGCATTTACAACTTCGGGGATATGAGCAACTACGCCATGGGCGTCATGATCACCCTGGGCGTGGTGCTTATTTACACCGTTGTCGGTGGTTTCCTGGCCGTGAGCATGACCGACTTCGTACAGGGCTGCATCATGATGCTGGCCCTGGTGATCATGCCGGCGGTGGTACTCTTTGGTGAAGGTGGCGGCGGCTTTTCGCAGGCCTCACAAACGCTGAATGAGGTCGACCCTACTCTACTCTCCTGGACCTCGGGGCTCACTTTTATTGGCTGGCTCTCGGCAGTCACCTGGGGGCTGGGTTACTTCGGTCAGCCGCATATCATTGTGCGCTTCATGGCCATCCGGACACTCAAGGATGTACCGATTGCCCGCAACATCGGCATGGGCTGGATGCTTATCTCGCTGATCGGTGCTGTGTCTCTGGGTATCTTTGGCCGCGCTTATGCCATCCGTAATGGCCTGGATATCGAAGATCCGGAAACCATCTTTATCGTCCTGGCAAACCTGCTATTCCATCCGCTGATTACCGGCTTCCTCTATGCAGCACTGCTTGCTGCGGTCATGAGCACCGTTTCCAGTCAGCTGTTGGTGGCCTCTTCGTCACTCACCGAAGACTTCTACCGTCTATTCCTGAACAAGACAGCCTCTGAGGCACAGTGTGTGGCCGTTGGCCGTGTCAGTGTAGTGCTGGTGGGCATTGTCGCAGCGGTTATTGCCTCTGACGAAAACTCCCAGGTTCTAGGGCTGGTCAGTAACGCCTGGGCAGGCTTCGGTGCTGCCTTTGGCCCGCTGATTATCCTATCGCTGATGTGGTCACGCACCAACGGCAATGGTGCTATCGCAGGCATGGTGGTAGGCGCACTCACCGTAATGGTCTGGATTGCACTCGGCTGGAACGGCTCCTTTATGGGTGGCCCGGGCGTTTACGAGATTATCCCTGGCTTTATCGCCTCCTTCATTGCCATCATCGTCGTAAGCAATGCCACCGACGATGTCGGTGAATATCAGCATATCGAACGCAAATAAGCGCTCAAGATACATTTAGCGTATCAAGAGGGCTCCCGCGGGAGCCCTCTTCAGGTTAGAGAATGACTACATTCTAACCGGCGCAGCAACGCCAACCTGTCGGCTAGCAAGGAGAGACCCTGTATGAACGATCATCTGCATAGCGACGTGAGTGATCTACGCTCACGCATTCGCAGCCATTATGATGCCAACGAGGCAGATGTGCTGCACGGGCTTTTAGAGCGTATCAAGCTGTCGGAGGATGACCGCAAGAAGGTCGCTGCTGTCGGTGCCAACTACGTGGAGCGTGTGCGTAAAGAGAGATCGCCCTCAATGATGGAGGCGTTCCTGGCCGAGTACGGGCTCTCGACCACCGAGGGCGTTGGCCTGATGTGTCTGGCAGAAGCGCTGCTGCGTGTGCCCGATGCGGAAACCATCGATGACCTGATCCACGACAAAATCGAGCCCTCCGACTGGGGCGCCCACCTGGGCAAGTCGTCTTCGTCCATGGTCAATGCCTCGACCTGGGCACTGCTACTGACCGGCAAGGTACTGGAAGAGGATCCCAAGGGCCCAACACGGGCGCTGCGCGGCCTGGTTCGCCGTATGGGCGAGCCGGTGGTACGTAAGGCGGTTGGTCAATCGATGAAGATTCTTGGCCGCCAGTTCGTGCTTGGCCAGACCATCGACGAAGGCATGAAGAATGCCCGTGAACTCGAGAAACAGGGCTACACCTACTCCTACGACATGCTGGGCGAAGCGGCGCGCACTGACGAAGATGCCGTCCGCTATCACGAGGCTTATGCCAAGGCGATCTCCGCCATCGCCGAGCAGGCCAAAGGTGATGTGCGCGGCAGCCCCGGTATTTCGGTAAAACTCTCGGCGCTGCATCCGCGCTATGAATACACCCACCGTGACACGGTGATGGCAGAGCTATTGCCCCGGGCCAAAGAGCTGGTGCAGCAGGCGGCCAAGGCCAATATCGGTTTCAATATCGACGCCGAAGAGCAGGATCGATTGGATCTGTCTCTTGACGTGATTGAGGCGCTAATGGCCGACCCCAGTCTGGACGGTTGGGATGGCTTCGGGGTCGTCGTGCAGGCTTACGGGCGCCGCGCCGCGCCGATGATCGAAACCCTCTACGAACTCGCCGAGCGGTTTAACCGCAAGATCATGGTACGCCTGGTGAAAGGCGCTTACTGGGATACCGAGATCAAGCTTTCTCAGGAGATGGGCGTCAAGACCTTCCCGGTCTTCACCCGCAAGGTCAACACCGATGTCAGCTACATGGCCTGCGCGCAGATGCTGCTCGACCGTCGCGACCGCATCTATCCGCAGTTCGCCACCCACAATGCCCACACTTGCGCCGCCGTCGCAGAAATGGCGGGCGACGACAAGGACAGCTACGAGTTCCAACGCCTGCACGGCATGGGCGAATCGCTCCACCACATCGTCAAAGAGACAGAAGGCACCCACTGCCGTATTTATGCCCCGGTTGGCGCGCACCGCGACCTGCTAGCCTATCTGGTACGCCGCCTGCTGGAGAACGGTGCAAACTCGTCGTTCGTTAACCAGGTAGTTGATAGCTCGATTCCACCAAGCGATGTATCAAGGGATCCCATTGAAGGCTTTAAGCAGCTCGGCAACGACGTTTCAAGCCCCCTGATCCGCCAGCCTGGCGAGCTGTTTGCGCCTGAGCGCAAAAACTCCAAGGGCTACCGGATCAATGAGCCCGCCTCAATCCTGCCACTGCTCAATGCTCGCGAAACGTTTGCCGACGCCACCTGGACAGCAGGCCCCATGCTGGTGGGCAACCCCGCTCCCCAGGGCCCGGCGCGCGACGCCGTCTCCCCTGCCGACGGCTCACGGGTAATTGGCAAGGTGCATGAAGCCACCCCGGAAGAGGTCACCACTGCCCTCGACGCCGCCGAACAAGGTTTTAAAGAGTGGTCTGCACGCCCAGCGGCCGAGCGCGCCGCGGTACTGCGCCGCACCGCCGACCTCTACGAAGAACATATCGCTGAGCTAACCGTGATCACCACCCGTGAAGCGGGCAAGATGATGTTCGATGGTATCGCCGAAGTGCGCGAAGCGGTGGATTTCCTACGCTACTACGCCAACGAAGGCGAGCGGTTGGAAGCGGAAGAGCCCGGCAGCGCCCGCGGCATTTTCGTCTGCATCAGCCCATGGAACTTCCCCCTGGCCATCACCACCGGGCAGATTGCTGCTGCCTTAGTGGCCGGTAACGCGGTAATCGCCAAGCCCGCCGAACAGACGCCGCTGATCGCCGCCCGCGCCGTCGAGCTGATGCGTGAAGCTGGCTTACCGGAAGCGGCGCTACAGCTACTGCCTGGCGATGGCCCAACGGTAGGTGGCCCGCTGACCAGCGATCCACGTATCGCTGGGGTCTGCTTCACCGGCTCGACCCCGGTAGCCCAAATCATCCACAAAGCGCTGGCCGAGAACGCGGGCTCCGATGCAATACTGATCGCCGAAACTGGCGGGCTAAACTCCATGATCGTGGACTCCACAGCGCTGACCGAACAAGCGGTGCGCGATATCCTGATCTCCTCCTTCCAGTCAGCTGGTCAGCGCTGTTCCGCGCTGCGCATGCTGTATGTCCAGGAAGAGGCCCGAGACCGCCTGCTCAACATGCTCTACGGCGCCATGGACGCACTCACCATTGGCGACCCTTGGAACACGGACACCGACGTTTCGCCGGTGATCGACACCGATGCCCAGACCGAAATCAGCGACTATGTGGCAGCACAAGAGAAAGCCGGCAAAGTGCTCAAGAAGCTGTCCGCACCGGAGAACGGCACCTTCGTCACCCCGGCGGTGATCGACGTTGGCGGCATCGAAGATCTCGAACGTGAAATTTTCGGCCCGGTGCTGCACGTCGCCACCTTCAAGGCGCGGGATATCGATAAGGTAGTCGACGACATCAATGGTAAGGGCTACGGGCTAACCTTCGGCCTGCATACCCGCATCGACGACCGCGTGCAGCAAATCGTCGAGCGCATCCATGTCGGCAACGTCTACGTCAACCGTAACCAAATTGGCGCCATTGTTGGCTCCCAGCCGTTCGGTGGCGAGGGGCTTTCGGGCACCGGGCCCAAGGCCGGTGGCCCGCTCTACGTCAACCGTTTCCGCCGCACCGCGGAGGCTGAGCGCCACGAAGCACCTGAGGGGAACGCCGTTTCGCTCAGCGACCTCCAAGCGGCCTTCGACGGGCTGGATGCACGCAACTGGGCGGTACGACCCAATCGCATTGAGGTACTGCGCAAGGCACTCTCCGGTAAAGGCGGTGTAATCCGTAAGGCGCTTGCCGAAACGGCAGCGCTGGATATGACGGCGCAGACGCTGCCGGGGCCGACAGGTGAAAGCAACCGTCTGGCAATGTACCCCAAGGGCGTGGTGCTGTGCCTTGGGCCAACCCTGGATATCGCCATTGCTCAAGCAGCGCAGGCCCTAGGCGCTGGCTGTGCCGCTGTCATAGTCGCGCCGGGTGCCGAGCAGGCGGTGAAACCGCTGACCGATGCAGGCGCACCGGTAGCCGGGCTTGATGGCAACGTTTCAGCCGAGACGTTGAGCGAGGTCAAAGGGATTGCAGCGGTGGCCGCCGCTGGCAACAGCGACTGGACGCGTGAACTGCGCATTGCGCTGGCCAAACGCGACGGCGCCATCATACCGCTCGAAACCCAGACCATCTCGCCGGATCGCTACGTGGTGGAGCGCCATCTATGTATCGACACCACCGCCGCGGGCGGCAACGCCAGCCTATTGGCAACGGCTGAATAGGTCGGCGTTGAATGGTGGGAGCTTAGGAGGTGAGCGGATCATTGAGGCCGCTCGCCCTCCTCCCAGACCGTCTCAGTAATCAATAGTTAGCCACTACTCGTTAGTGGCTTTTTTTCATCTGGCAGCCGGTTTTCAGGCTGCCTTTGACTTTCTTAATCGCGTCACTCGTCCTCCATCCACCCTTCAGGCATGCACGATTACACTGGCGATGAACCAGAAAATAACTGCGGATGGCAAAGTAACCTGCTGTTTGAATAGGACGAATGCAGGTTAAGGTTAACTGATGAATTTATAGTGCCCCAAAACAACCTGTAAGGAATCACCCGGTCTAGCCGTGGCGAACTACCACAACAAGTTAGCCTCACAGTAAGACATCCACATCAACCATGTCAGATGAAGATCACTGATATTAGCCGCTCACGCTGCCAATAAAAAAACCTGCGGCCTACTACAGTGAGCAGGCTCATATGTGCTAGCTGCTATCATCACAAAGCTCAGCATGGAGGTCATAAGGTATCGTTTCTCCCTCGTCAGTCCAAACCCCGGTCACTAAGATTTCATTGGAATTTACGTGCAGCATAAGCTCTATTCTGGCCCTGTTCTCATTTGATTCGCCTGCGTATCGATACCGGGCATCACCCTCGAATGAATTTTCATTTCGACTTAACTGACAGCTACCCGAATACCTAGCCCCTTCATCAGAACCCGAAAAATCGAAAACCAACTCACTCTCCCTTAATATAAAACGAGTTACATTAACCTTGAACTGAGGCTTTCCCTCGTAGTCGAGGTACATCGCTCCTTTCTTCATCTCCGAACCCCTATAGGCTGCTAACGTCAAGCACAACGACGGCTCACGCCCCCCGTTGAAGCGTACTACTAGCACTTAAATTGGCAGCAGACGCTAATTCTTATAGGTGGTATTACAATATGGATGTGTGATTTGTGCATTATCTTGTATTCCTGCACCGCCTTCCCTTTTTCGTTCAACATGATCCACTGTAATTGAATTCCTGTGGATTAGCCCGCCACAAATTTTACATTTTATTGGATTTGCCAATGCATCCTTTATAAAAGTGGCCGACTTTACATTAGTCGAGAATTTCTCCTGAGTTGATTCGACAAAGTGCTCTTCAAATTGAATAAATGAATATCTTTCATTTGCCTTTGCCATTTCTTTAATCTCCTCCTCAGACTTACCATCTATAAGCGATTCGAAAAGAGTTTGATAAAAGTCAGCGAGCCTCTTTGCGCCCCCCTTAGAACCACTACCAAGTTTGTTGGCCATTTGATTAGGTATAGACTTGTATCTTAAAAGGAAGGACTCAAATTGCTCTCTGACATCAGTGAAATGAGAAAACCTACCCTTTCTATCAACCCATTTTAAGAAGGATACAACTGCCAAAAAAGCTGTAGGCTGATAACGACCTGCTGCACTGTAGAAATAAACTACAGGGTGAAGACCAAGAGAAGAGGGATGTATGCCGGTAATCCTATTCAGGAGACGCCTTACCTCTTTGAGAAAGAGGGCTGTCTTTTCCCCATCAGGGTCATCTTCTAATTTGGACTCTGCAGACACATCATTCACAAGATTTACAAAATCTAATAGAAGTGGCAATGATGCGGCTGAATAACCTTTACCAGCCACGGGCAGATCCAAAGTTTTGATAGGCGTTTGAAGCTTGGGCATAAACAAAAGGTCATTAACTTCGTTAGATATTTTCTCAATATCAGCTTGTATATTAAATGAAAATTTAGACCAATATTTATGTCCAGTTCCAGCTCTAATTATAGCACGCGAAGCAATGGCATTTGGCTTCTTTCGAGACTTAAGAACACGAAGCTCAGTTTTATCTATGGGCGCCGCATGTTGATTGATCTTAAAAAAGGATTCCTCAGCTTTCTCTGCGTCCCCTTTTACCCACTGAAGCTGTAAAGCTATAAATCCAAGTTTTTTAGCTCTTTCCGCATGATCTTCTTCTGAACGATCAGGATACTGTGCCGCATGCTGGATGTCTTTATAAGAGCCAACACGCCTTGCAATCAACTTCCGAGTATTTTCGGCAATATCTTTCTGATCGTCGGAAATTTTCTGCTCGAAAAAAACTCTAGAAATATCACCATCGCCGTAGTCATCGTGAACCCATGCAATCAACGCACTAAGTCGGTGACCTCCGTCGATCACGAAAATGTTGGAACCTGCTTGCCACAGAATTATTGCAGGGATCAAGTCTCCACCAATATAACTCTCTATAAAGCTAGCAATTCGTTCAGGAGCCCAATCTGCTGTTTCCCTCTGGAAATCTGGCTTTCGGAGAACTGGGTAAAAAAAAGACCCTTTTTCTAGATCCCGAATTTGCAGGGTCTGCCCAAACTGCGATGTTGAATTACCTTCATTTACCGCAAAGTCTTCTCGTGGGATTAGGGCATCCAAATTTACTTTAGCCATGCATTATCCTTTTTGAGGAGTTAAAGTAGGTATTTTCCAGCCTCGTGCTAACAGTTTATTCCTCCAGATGGGATTTTCTTTAAATACAACAATATCAAATACTTAAAATACATCATTAGCAAATTACAAGCCTCAACTCACATATCAGTGCTGACTTGAAAATGCTCACTCATATCATCATCTGTGACTATTTTTTAGTATTGTCAATAAAAATTAAAACATGTATATCAAGTTGTTTTTTAATGATTTTTTTATAAAAAACTCATTAACATTCAAACATGCCTATTACCGAGCATACCAGAAAAACACGCATCGCAAACTAAAAATACTTCATATCGCTGCGCATACATCCATACAAATGGGCCAGTCAAATGGGCCAGTCAAATGGCCAGCAGCCCGCTCCTGAATTCGACCTCCCTGGCCCCCCCCTATCCCACGATAACGTTTGTCTAACAACCCTTGCCCTGGGTCAATAATCCACTCCCTGGGTCTCGTTACACTGGCTTCATCGTTAAGCGGCTATCGAATGGCCGCCCAGCTTTGCAACTAGTTAGTCGTTTAAAACTGACTGTTTTAACACCAGGAGTGAACCCATGCGTAAAGCCGCCCTGCCTACCCTACTTGTAACCTCTGTTGCCGCTGCGGCAATGATGACCAGCAGCCAGGTATTTGCCTACGGCGCTGGTGACTTCTTCACCCGCGTGGGTGTTGCCAAAGTCGCCCCTAAAAGTGACAACGGCTCGCTAGCCAACGGTGCGCTGTCCGTGGATGTACAGGATAAAACCGATTTCGCGTTTACTTTGGGCTATCGTTTTCACGATAAAGTCGGCGTTGAACTCCTGGCCGCACTACCGTTTGAACACGACATTCATTTGAACGGCGATAATATCGCCTCGACCAAGCACCTGCCGCCGACCTTAACGCTACAGTACTACCCGCTGGGCGGCACCCAGTCGCGCGTACAGCCCTATGTCGGCGCCGGTATTAATTACACCTACTTCTCCGATGAAGAGCTGGCGATTGGTGATTTAGACCTGGATGACTCCTGGGGTGCAGCGGGCCAGGTAGGCGTTGATCTACTGATTGATGATCACTGGGCGCTGAACGCCGCAGCTTGGTACATCGACATCGATACCGATGCCAGCGTTAACGGTGCGGCGGCAGGTACTGTTGAGATCGACCCTCTCGTGGTCATGGCAGGCCTCAGCTACCGCTTCTAAGCCGCCTGCAAAACCGCTAGCGGATATTATCCACAAAGCCTGCCTCACGGTGGGCTTTGTGCGTTTAGTGATATGCCGCTTTAAGTGCTTTCAGTGACGATCTGGTCGACCTTCTCTACCGCACGCACAATCAGCAGTTGATGGTGAGCGGGTGTTTTTTCCTGCTGCAAGTAGGCCGCCACGGCGGGAGCCACCTCGCACTTTGCGGGCATAGCGGCACGCGCATCCATCAGGGCGTTCAAGCGGGCAATAAACACAAAGCGTATCCATTGCGGCAGCGACATGGTGTCGATGCAAAACGGCTGCTGGCTGGCAAATGCCTCTGCATCGGGTGTTGGCATACGCCATAGATCGGCGGCTTTCATCGACGCTTCAAGCTCTAAGAGCGCTGTCTGCAACGGTTGATAAGTACTCATAAAGTCGCTTGTCACTACCTTGTAAAATGAATAAGTATATCGTCTGCCTATTATCCCCACTCAGCGGGCGCCTTGCCACCTATCAACACTCGCGGGAAGTTATCCATAGACTCACAGAAAACCTGCACGAGCCTGTGGATAAACTATGGAAAGGTGTCGCAACGCTTGCTCTCATGGGGCTTTAGCAAAGTTGATTAATTTTTAACCGCATTGTCATTAATGCTAATGCCTTAAGGCTCTGCCATTTACACCATGTTTATCAGTCACTGCGGCTGACAGTGCCACATCAGCAAGGTAGAGTGCACGCTTGCAAAGCGGAAGGATGTCATGCAACCAATTAAAACCCTTGATGAGTTTTTTACCCGCAGCGGTGGTGAGGTTACCCTTTTCCATATGGGACGCCATGTCGCCCCCTGCCCACGGGAGTCACTCGCTGCCTTCGAGAGTGGCGAATTGGCCTGGCCTGAGCCCTGGCAGAGCCAGGCACGCCTAGCCATCGTGTTTCGGCTTGGCGATATGCCTGAGCCTGCCATTTGGTTCTTAGCCTTGCCGTTGGATGAGCAGGGTATGATAGCCCCCGCCCAGCGCGATGCGTTTTTAAACCGGCTGCTGGAGACGTTAGGCCGTGCCGTTGCGCAAGTAGGCCGTAAAGAAACAGCGGACGTGGATCACCTAATGAAGGATAATCCCCTCGCCTTCACACCTAGCGTCACCTTCCAAGCGATGCTCAATGCCCGCGCCACACACGAGCGTGGGCTGGCGGCCAGCCAACATTTTGAGCCGGTTGAGGCCTACTTGAGCGGCCAGCAAACGATTGATTGGCAGGCGCTGGGGTTACAAGGGATTGCCGATTACGTCGTGCGTATGGACACACCTGACGCCGAATCGCTAGCACTGCGGCTGCCTGAACTGCCCACCACCGTTATTCACTCATTGTGCTACTGTTTAGAGCACCAGCCGTTGCCGGAGCCGTTAGTTGTTGCACTGCGACGATGTGGAGAAGACGCCGCACAAGTGGGCGACATTGAAACCCTGTGTGCCTGTCTGCGTGCAGTGGGTAATACGGACGCATCAGCGGTGGGCGATTGGTATACGGCCTTACTCAATGACACTGCGGCCTGCGGGCCTGATGTTCTGGCGGCGATAGCCGGTCGTGGCTGGGGCTATTTGGAAGATGCAGAGCGTCTGCCGCTTTTTCTGCAACGTTTAGCAGAAGATGAGCGTAGCGATTTTGCCGCCGTGGTACGTGATATTGCGTTAATTCCTAGGCTACGCTTACCGGTCATGATGGCGCTGCGAGATGCCCCTACTGGCACCCCTATTCAACGCCGCCTGGCACTGATGATGTCCCAAAGGAACGCTTGATTCGATGTCATTTTTAATTGCAAGGAGTGAGCCGTGAAGGAATTACCCTATCAGGCCAAGGCGGTCATTGGCCGCCGTGAGATGGTGACGCTACCTGAGCTTGGGCTTCACCTATGCTGTAAAGCTGACACTGGCGCACGAACATCTGCTCTGCATGCAGAAGAGATAGAGACACACGAAGATGAACATGGTCAACTATGGGTCAGTTTTATTACCCACAGTGGCGGCCCGGAAACACCGGCCCACCGCTACAGCTTACACTTGCATGATCGGCGCCGAGTGACCAGCTCCAACGGTCATAGCGAGTGGCGTTATGTCATACGTACCCCTATGCAGATGGGCGATTTGAATTTTCCTGTTGAACTGACCCTTACTGACCGCAGCAATATGCGCCACCCCATGCTACTAGGACGCCGCGCCATGCGCCGTCTCATGGTGGCACCCGGTGCGGCATTTTTGCACGGTGAGCCTTAATCCCTTATTTAGTCGCCTTAACCTAGGCTCGGAGTCTCTTAAATGCATATCGCTCTGCTGTCACGCAATCGCAACTTGTACTCTACCCGCCGCTTGGTAGAAGCCGCAGAGCAGCGCGGCCATACCGCCCGCGTGGTGGATACCCTGCGCTGCTATATGAGCATCACCTCGCACCACCCTTCGATTCACTATAAAGGCGAAGAGATTGAGCCTTTCGATGCGGTGATCCCGCGCATTGGTTCGTCGGTGACTTTTTATGGCTGTGCGGTACTACGTCAATTTGAAATGATGGGCACCTACGTTATCAACGATAACGTCTCGATTACCCGCTCACGGGATAAGCTGCGCTCACTGCAGTTGCTGTCACGCAAAGGGCTGGGGCTGCCGATTACCGGCTTTGCCCACTCCCCTGATGATATTCCCGACCTGATCACCATGGTCAAAGGTGCACCGCTGGTCATCAAGCTCCTCGAAGGCACCCAGGGGATTGGCGTGGTATTGGCGGAAACCAACCAGGCCGCTGAATCCGTCATTCAAGCGTTCATGGGCATGAAAGCTAACATCATGGTGCAGGAGTACATCAAAGAGGCACGCGGTGCCGATATTCGCTGCTTCGTGATCGGCGATAAAGTGGTGGCTTCAATGAAGCGTCAGGCGGCTGACGGTGAGTTTCGCTCGAACCTACATCGCGGTGGTACCGCCAGCGTGATCCGCATCACCCCTGAAGAGCGCTCAACGGCGATCCGTGCAGCCAAGGCCATGGGCCTGCGTGTCGCTGGCGTCGACTTGCTGCGCTCTAATCACGGCCCGGTGATTATGGAGGTCAATTCTTCGCCTGGTTTGTTCGGCATTGAGAACGCCACCGGCAAGGATATTGCGGGAATGATCATTGAACACATAGAAAGAAACGCCATGCCAGCCCGTAAAGCGCCGCCCAAGCCTAAAGGCTAAGGCAAAATATTAAAATAATCCGCTTCGGGGGTGGCAAATAGTCGCTGTCACCCCCACAATCTGCGTCACCGAAGGAGGTAGACGCTCATGTTTCTCGATAATCGCCAAGTGGCGATGGACAGCGTATTGGAAGCGCTGGCCGATAGCATTGATTATTTCCAAGACAATATTGAACGCCTGCGCCCCTCGCTGCGTGACGCTTTAAAGCCGCATTACGCTGCGCGGCTCAAGCAGATGCGCCAGCTGCAGGAGCTTGCCCGTGCGCATTTGAAAATGCTGCCCCGGGATGCAGACGTTGAGCGCGATGACTTTTTATGGCTGTGGAGCCGCCTAAAAAGCTTTGTAGGCAACGATAGCCAAGTACTCATCAATGAGCTACTGGAGCAAGAGCGTGTCTTAATGCAGGCGCTCTCCTCGCTGTATACCCACCCGCTACCCGATCCGATCGAACCGGTGGTAGAAGAGTGCATGCAGGGGTGCCGTAAGCTTATCCGCGAGCTATATGCGCTACAAAAGCGCAAAACGCACCGTTAAGGGGCTGCAAAACGCTCGTTAAGCGAGGGCAGAATAAGATCGATGGGCGCCCGCCTAGGCAACTCAATGGGCTCGGGCGTACCGAGAAAATAGGGCGCCCTCCCCCATACATAGAGATCGCCCAGGGTGGCCACCCGCGCTGCCCACTCGCGCAGCTTTAAACGCCACCCCACTGTTACCGTAGGGTCATCCGCCACGCAGCCAGTAACATCGATACCTAGCGCACGGCCAATATACACCGCGCGGGGAAGATGCCAGCTCTGGGTAATCAACAGGGCTTTCTCCAACTGAAAGACATCCCGGGCACGCGCCAGTGTGTCATAGGTACTAAAGCCCGCAAAATCCATGGTCAACTGCTCAGACGCGACCCCACGTCGATACAGCTCGCGCCACATTGCCCGTGGCTCGTTATACGCCTGGGTACGATTATCCCCTGAAAGCAACAGATGCTCGACCTGGGACTGTTCAATTAAGGTAGCAGCGGTTCGCATACGCGCATGGAAGTGCGGATTTCGTCCTCCTCTACGCGTCCAGTGAGAGGTACCAAAGACAATTCCCACCTCTGCCGGGCGACACTGCTGTGGCTGACGCTCAATATAAGCGGCAGTCGTCGCGAGTACCCAAAAGTTACCACCTATAAACAGCAATGTCGCCAGCAGCAATAGTGCTCCTAGCGACATTAATAAACGCTTTAGCCATATTAACAAAACGTTATGCATCCAGCTCCCCAGCCGGGATTAGAACATGCCGAGTTCAAGTTTGGCCTCGTCACTCATCATGTCACGGCTCCAGGGTGGGCTGAAGACTATTTCGGTGTGCACTTTGCTGATCTGTGGCGCACCAAGAATCTTATTGCGCGCATCCGCCGCGATCACATCACCCATCCCACAGCCGGGCGCCGTTAACGTCATGCGGATGGTAACAAGCCGCTCGCCGCTGATAAGGCGCTCAATGCGGCAGCCGTAAACCAAGCCCAGGTCAACGATATTGACCGGGATCTCTGGGTCAAAGCAGGTGCGCAGTTGATCCCACACGAACTGCTCTATTTCTTCCTCGGTAGCCGTTTCGGGCAGCGTAGGACGTGGTAGCGACTCAAGTCCCAAGGCATCCAGGTTGCGCCCCTCTATCAAGTAGAGGCGCCCTTCAAAACCGACGCTTACCGTACTGCCTTTCGCCTGCATAACGCTAACAACGCTATCCTCGGCCAATGTTTCCGTGCTACCAAACGGAATGGCAATGGCCTCCACATCGCGCTGGAGCGGTAACTGTTGGCCACGTTCGAGGCTGGCAACTTGCTCAAGATCCATAACTGTCCTTAAATGACGATTCTTAAAGAACCGACCTTAACGCACCATACCAATGACTCGCTGGAGTGCTTCCACAAAGCGATCCACTTCATCGAGGGTATTATACGCCGCAAATGAAGCACGGCACGTCGCGTCAACCCCGAAATGATGCAACAGGGGCTGGGCACAGTGGTGACCGGTACGAATAGCGACGCCAAGCTGATCAATCAGCAGACCGATATCCTGGGAGTGAGCGCCCTCCACGATAAAAGAGAGCACCGCCGCTTTATTAGGCGCCGTGCCTAAAATACGCAGTCCATCGATTTGGCCAACGGCCTGGGTCGCGTGCTCAAGCAACTCTCCTTCCCAGCTACCAATGGCGGCGATACCGATGCTCTCCATCCACTCGATGGCCCGCCCTAGGGCGATCACTTCCGCAATAGCGGGCGTGCCCGCTTCAAACTTATGCGGAATAGCGGCAAAGGTGGTGCCCGCATCAAAAGAGACGGTGCTGATCATCTCACCACCGCCCTGCCAGGGTGGCATAGCTTCAAGCAGTGCCTGCTTGCCGTAAAGCACACCTACGCCGGTCGGCCCATACACTTTATGGCCTGAGAAAGCATAGAAGTCGGCATTGATGGCCTGCACATCAACCACTTGGTGCGGTGCTGCCTGCGCGCCATCAATTAAAATCAACGCACCTTGCTGATGGGCCAGGGCTGCCATCTCTTGCACCGGGTTAACGGTGCCCAACGCATTGGAGACATGGTTAACCGCCACTAGCTTGGTGCGCTCACTCAGCAGTTCGCGGTAAGCGGCCATATCCAGCGCGCCGTTAGCCTCAACGGGAATCACCTTGATGGTAAAGCCCATCTCGGCGGCCAGCAGTTGCCAAGGCACAATATTGGAGTGGTGTTCAAGCATCGAAATCAGCACTTCATCGCCGGGAGCAAGATTGCTGCGCCCCCAGCTATGAACGACCAGATTTATCGCTTCCGTGGTGCCGCGGGTAAAGATGATCTGACGCGCATCTTCCGCATTAAGGAACGCCTTAACCCGCTGGCGCGTGCCTTCAAACGCCGCCGTCGCCTCATCGGCAAGGGTATGCAGCCCACGGTGAATATTGGCGTTATAGCGCGAGTAGTAATCGCTAAACACGTCAATCACCTGCTGAGGTGTCTGGCTGGTCGCCGCATTGTCTAAATAGATCAGCGGCTTGCCGTGCACCTCACGGCTCAGCACCGGGAAGTCCTGACGCAGGCGCATAACATCAAAGGTCGCTTGCGCAGGGCTCTCTTGCGACAAGCTGGGCGTTGGCTCAATAACGGGATGTGACATCAGACGCTCCTGATTGGTAGTGGCGCTAGTCGTTAAGTGAAACCGCCGCTTCGACAAGCCCGGCAAGATTGAAGCGCTCCGGCAGCTTGCCAGCAACCGCTAATTCAACACGCTCGGCAATCTCATCCAGAGTCACTTTTTCCAACACTTCGCCAGCAAAAGCGAGCGTTAGCAGACCCCGGGCAGTGGCTTCATCGATACCGCGGGTACGCAGCGCGTAGATCGCCTCTTCGTCTAACTGGCCCGTAGTGGTGCCGTGTGAGCACTTGACGTCATCCGCATAGATCTCAAGCTCCGGCTTGGCATCGATGTGGGCGCGATCCGATAGCAGCAGGTTTTGGTTGCTCTGAAAACCTTCAATCTTCTGACTATCGCGCTTGACGTACACCTTGCCGTTAAACACCCCGTGGGCGCGGTCATCCAGAATGCCCTTGTAGTTCTCATTGGAGAACGTCAGCGGCGCATTGTGGTTGACCTTGGTGTGGTTGTCGACGTGCTGACGCCCCTGACCAAAGAAGAGGCCCAGGAAGTTGGTTTCCGCCCCCTGGCCATTCAAATCACTAATCAAGTCGTTGCGTACCAGCGCGCCGCCCAGGCTCAGGTTGTAGGAGGTGTAGCGCGTGTCGCGGGCTTGCTCCACGTGAATGCTCGCCACGTGCATATCGCCCAACGGCGCTTCCTGTAGCTTGTAGTGGGCCAGGATTGCGCCACGGTCAAGCATCAGTTCACCCACCACGTTGGTGAAGTTAGTCGCTTCGCTTTCGCCAGTATAGTGCTCGATCAGCGTCGCTTCGCTACGCCCTCCGGCTTCTACCAATACACGCGGGTGGCACATTACTGGCTGGCCCGCCCGGGACAGAAACTGCAGCAGGATCGGTTTCTCAACCACGGTACCCGGTGCGATACGCACCACGGCGCCCTCTTCCATAAAGGCCGTGTTAAGCGCGGCGAAGGGCGAGAAATCAACCCCGGTCAAGCGCCCCAGCGGGCCACCTACGGCTTCGTGGTTCTCTGCTAGCGCCTTGGAGAGCGGTAACACCTGAACGCTTGACGGCAGGGAATCCAGATCTGAGAGCGTCGATGAGAAAACACCATCCACAAACGTCAGCCGGTAAGCATCAATCGGCAGCGTTAGCGCAGCGGCGTTGGCCTGAGAGAACTCGGCGTTGTCAGCGAGGGCAAAGTTACCCTGGGCGATCGAGCGCACGTCGGTGTACTTCCACTCTTCATCACGACGAGTAGGAAAACCCAGTGCTTCAAAACGCGCAGCACCGGCTTGGCGACGCGCGGCGATCCAGGTGGGCTCCGCCGTGTAGTTTGAGCTGCGCGCCTTCAGCGTATCTAAAAAGGTTTGCGTATCGCTCATGCCACAGACTCCTCGATACCTTCGTACCCGTTGGCTTCCAGCTGTTTGGCCAGCTCAGCGTCGCCGGTTTTGACAATACGGCCATCGACCAGGACGTGAACCTGATCTGGCACGATGTAATCCAGCAAGCGCTGGTAGTGAGTCACCAGCAGAATGGCGCGCTCTTCTGAACGCAGACTGTTGACACCATCGGCGACCACTTTCATGGCGTCGATATCCAGCCCCGAATCGATCTCATCCAGCATGGCAAGTTTCGGCTGAAGCACCAGCATTTGCAGGATCTCGTTACGCTTTTTCTCACCACCGGAGAAGCCTTCGTTAACGGCGCGCTGCAAGAAGCTGGCATCCATTTTCATGTAGCCCAACTTCTCTTTAACCAGCTTCATAAACTCCGGCGCGGGCATTTCGCCTTCGCCGCGAGCTACCCGCTGGGCATTAAGTGCCGACTTCAGCAAGTAGATATTCTTAACCCCTGGAATCTCCACCGGGTACTGGAAACCCAGCAGCAAACCGGCCTGGGCACGCTCTTCGATCTCCATCTCCAGCACGTCTTTGCCTTCAAAGGTAATCGTGCCCTGGGTGACTTCGTAGCCATCTTTACCGGCAATCACCGCGGATAGAGTCGATTTACCCGCGCCGTTCGGCCCCATAATGGCGTGCACTTCACCCGCCTTGATAGTCAGGGTAAGGCCTTTGAGGATTTCATTACCTTCGACGGAGACGTGTAAATCATTAACTTGCAACATATTGATTACCTTCTGATTCTGGCGAGTCGCTATGGCGACACTACGATATTTAAGTGGGATAAATGACCAGCGGTTAGCCGACTGCGCCTTCCAGGGTCACGTTGAGCAGCGCTTCGGCTTCAACGGCGAACTCCATAGGCAGCTCTTGGAAGACATCCTTGCAGAAACCATTAACGATCATGCTGACCGCATCCTCTTCCGAGATACCGCGGCTCTGGCAGTAGAACAGCTGGTCTTCACCGATTTTCGAGGTGGTCGCCTCGTGCTCAATGGTCGCCGTACTGTTACCAATTTCCTGATAAGGGAAGGTGTGTGCACCGCACTTATCACCGATCAGCAATGAGTCGCACTGGGTAAAGTTACGCGCTCCTTTGGCCCGCGGGCCGATTTTCACCAAGCCACGGTAGGACTGATCGCTGCGGCCGGCGGAGATACCTTTAGCAACGATGTAGGATCGCGTGCCTTCACCAATGTGGATCATCTTGGTGCCGGTATCGGCCTGTTGGCGGCCATTAGTCACGGCTACGGAGTAGAACTCGCCAATGCTGTCCTTGCCGCGCAGTACGCAGGAGGGGTACTTCCAGGTAATCGCCGAGCCGGTCTCAACCTGGGTCCAGCTAATCCGTGAACGGTCGCCGCGGCAGTCGCCACGCTTGGTCACGAAGTTGTAGATACCACCGACGCCATTCTCGTCACCGGGGTACCAGTTCTGCACGGTGGAGTATTTGATATAGGCGTCATCTAGCGCCACAAGCTCGACCACCGCGGCGTGGAGCTGATTCTCGTCACGCATCGGCGCGGTACAGCCTTCCAGGTAAGAGACCTGGGCGCGGCTTTCACAAATAATCAGCGTGCGCTCAAACTGGCCGGTGTTGGCCGCGTTAATGCGGAAATAGGTGGACAGCTCCATGGGGCAAGTCACGCCTTCCGGCACAAACACAAAGGAGCCATCGGTAAACACCGCAGAGTTCAGTGCGGCAAAGTAGTTGTCCGCCACGGGTACCACGGTGCCCAAGTACTGCTTGATCAGCTCCGGGTAGTCGCGAATAGCTTCTGAAATCGAGCAGAAAATAACGCCCGCTTCGCCAAGCTGCTTTTTGAAGGTGGTGGCGACCGAAACGGAGTCAAACACCGCATCTACTGCAACACCTGCTAACGCCGCGCGTTCGTGCAGCGGAATGCCCAGCTTCTCGTAGGTTTCCAGCAGCTTGGGATCCACTTCATCCAGGCTCTGGGGGCGATCTTCCGGGCGTTTCGGTGCACTAAAATAGGAGATCGATTGGTAATCAATCGGCGGGTAGTCGAGATGTGCCCAGGAAGGAGCTTCCATCTTCAGCCACTGGCGGTAGGCATCCAGACGCCACTCAAGCATCCACTCCGGCTCGCCCTTCTTTTTGGAGATAAAGGCGATGGTGTTTTCATCCAGGCCAGGTGGCAGGGTGTCGCTCTCAATATCGGTTACAAAGCCATCTTTGTATTCGCGACGAACCAACTGTTCCATTTCTTCGCTTGCCATGGTGATACCCTCCGGGCAGTTGGGTGGCGAGGTCATCGCCTTTAATAATAAGTTAGGCCTGCTGTACTCGCGCCGCCGTTAGGCCGACGCCGCCGACAGGCTGATCGTTTGAATAGGTAGCTGTACTGGCAGCTTAATCGGCGCTGTATCGGCCAGATGCGCAAGTGTCACGCTCTCCAACAGCGTTCGCATCGCCAACGAGACCCTCTGCCAGTTGTCGGCCACACCGCAGGTCGCCACAAGCTCACAGTCGCCCTCTGCTTGGCTGCACTCAGTCATGGCCACAGGGCCTTCAATCGCCGCAATGATATCGGCGGCGGTAATCTGTGATGCAGGCCGAGCCAAGCGGTACCCCCCTTGGGCGCCGCGCTGGGAAACCAACAGCCCTGCCCGCACCAGCATTTTGAGCGTTTTACTCACCGTCGGATGGGGCAACTGCACGGCCTCTGCTAACTCTGCCGCGGCATGAGATGCCTGGGGATGGCGGGCAATTTGCGCCATGACCACCGCGGCATAGTCTGTTAGCCGAGAAAGCTTAAGCATGTCGACTCCCTGAATGTCATTAGTACGCAGCAAATCAAATGGTCGCCACGTCAATTGAGTACCATTTTAGTCCTGTATAAATTTGATGTGAAGCCCTAGAGCAAAATGGATAGCAATTTACGCATAATATCGGCACGTTCGCCGCTAATCGCATCAAAAACAACAATCATTATCATTTAAAAAAGCTATAGCTGCGGCCTGCCCGGCTTTGCATTGATTAGCCGCCTCTGCTAGCGTCAAAGAGGTATTAGATGCCCCTACTGTAGGAGGCATCGCGATCATTGGAGGAGGTAACTATGGATGCAGCAGTAAGCAACATGGTAAATGCAACGCTGGATATGAGGCAGGCACAAACGATCCAACAGGCTCAATTCAGCGTTTTCAAAGAAGCCCTCGACGGGCAGGCAGCGCAGATAACGGCACTAATGGACAGCGTTGCGCAGCCACAGTTGGCAACAAACGGCAGCGTAGGTACGCAAATTAACACCACTGCGTAGCTCTCGTGGATAGTTAAAAAGTAAATAGCCACCTGGCAGCAGGAGGCTATTTTTTTATCTATTACTAATGGCTTTAGGCTTTTTTGACAAATTCTGATTTCAGCTTCATTGGGCCGATACCGTCAATTTTACAATCGATATCGTGATCGCCGTCCACCAAGCGGATGCTTTTCACTTTGGTGCCCACTTTGACCACCAGGGAACTGCCCTTAACCTTCAAGTCCTTGATCACCGTGACGCTATCACCGTCGGCTAGCATATTGCCGTTGGCGTCGCGCACGCCTGACGTGTCATCGGCACCCTCTTCTTCTGCTACCTTTGACCACTCATGGCCACACTCTGGGCAGACATATTGAAGTCCATCATCATAACTAAACTCAGAGGCACAGGCAGGACAGTTAGGCAGGTCACTCATCAGTCGGCTCCATCACCACGGTTAGAAAGCGATGGAGCCTACACGGGTTACGCAAAATGTCCAGCCAGTTTGCTAGATCAACCGCGCTGGTAGGTGCCGACCAGACGGTTCATACCCAGCAGATTGGGCTCTACCTCTTTGAGCAGTTCTGCCAGCGTGAGCCCTTCAGGGAGCGAGGTTTGATGATCCAGCGCCAGCACCCAGAAGTAGTAAAGATGCTTACCGTGCCCTTCTGGCGGCATCGGGCCACAATAACCTGTATCGCCTTTATCATTTGCGCCGACGGTGCCCAACGCCGTCTTTTCCGTTAATTCCTGGATATCACCGGGTAGGTTATAGAGTACCCAGTGGACAAAGCCGTAGCTACCGTCTTTAACCAGCGGGGCGTCAGGATCGTGACAGATCACCGCAAACCCCTTGGTTCCTTCAGGCGCACCCTGCCAAGCAAGCGCTGGCGAAACATCTTCGCCCTCCCCTGTGTGCTTAGCAGGGATCGCTTGATGGTCAGCAAACGCTGAGCTGGTAACCTTCATTGATGAAAGTGCAAATGCCATGCTTCTCTCCTTGGTTTATCCGATAAGTAACTCGCATATAGTCTAGGCTTTGTACGAACACGTTTTTGTACAAAAACTAGGTGGGCCACCGGCCTTGTTTCTTCAAGCGGCGCTTAACCCAACTATCATAAAGCGCCCGTAACCCTGACTTGATGCCTGGCAAACCAATGACCCAGGCGACCGGCACCAATAAGGGAATACGCGCCATTAAGAGGCGGTAAGCATCGATACCCTCAATCAGTTGGCCCTGCGCGGTTTCGACATGTAGGGATCGCAGCGCCGCGTCAGGTTCAACGCCCTTTTCCCTCAACGCCTGATGATGTTCGCTCACATCTAGCCAGCCAATATCATCTGCGTGGCGGCCCGACCAGCGCTCATAGCGGCGCCGCTCTTGTCGGCACAGCGGACACTGCGCATCGTAAAAGACATTGATAGAGGTCTTATTGGGCATATAGGCTCTCTAATGAACATCACTAAAGCAGTGTGGCATTTTCAATGCTTGGCGCAACCTTCAGACATTCATTGCTTTTTTAGGCTACTGATATGACATCTGAGTTCAAAAAACAGCTATTAATTGTTGCCCATGCCCCTTCGGCAAATACGCGCCTACTGCGCGATGCGGCCTTCCAGGGTGCTAGCCATCCCGACCTTGAACAGATGCATTGCGTGGTAAAAGCGCCCCTGGAAGCTGGCCCAGACGACGTGCTGGCCTGCGATGCGATTCTGCTCGGCACCACGGAAAACCTGGGCTATATGAGCGGCGCGCTCAAGGATTTTTTTGATCGGAGCTACTATTCTGTCATTGAAAAGAAGCAGGGATTACCCTGCGCTCTCTATATTCGCGCGGGGCACGATGGCACGGGCACCCAACGCGCAGTAGAGAGCATCACCACTGGCTTACGCTGGCGATGGGTACAGGCACCGCTCATTTTACGTGGCGATTGGCAACCCTCATTTGCAGATCAGGTAGAAGAACTCAGCATGGCCTTAGCGTTTGGTGTTGAGAGTGGCATTGTTTGAAAGTGACATGGTTTGAAAGTGACATTGTATAACCTCGCTTAGCCTGCCTTACTGTAAATAAGCATTGCGTGCTCATTGTGCGATCAAAAGGCTGCGGTAACTTGCTGGAATTTACTGCAGTGACTTATCGCACGTACATTAGGTAGCCATTATGCATAAAGTCATTGCTTTCTATGATGATCGGGTACTCTCCCACGAGCCCAATATTGACGCCGACTTTTTACCTCAACGAATCGATAAGCGCATTCGCCACCTGCTGGCAGGACTTCCGGTGCCGTGGAAATATCCCGAACACCCCGGCCGCTTAAAAGCTATTCAACATCTACTGGAGCGAGCGCCCATTGCGGGCCTGCACATTGAAGGGGGAAAAGCGGCTACCCATGAGCAGTTGGCACGGGTACATACGACCTCCTACCTAAGTGATATTTTTAGCCTGCGCGGGAAAAATGCCTGGTTGGATGTGGATACCACAGCGGTCTCACCGGGTAGCGTCGATGCCGCCGAAGTCGCCGCGGGAACGGCCATTGCCGCAGTAGAAGCGGTCATGGAGAAACGCACTAAAAGCGCCTTTGCACTGGTACGCCCACCTGGCCACCACGCGGAACCCGTTCGCGCCCGCGGCTTCTGTTTATTCAATAATGTGGCGGTCGCCGCAGCCCATGCGCGCAGCGCTCTGGGTTGTGAACGAGTGCTGATTGTTGACTGGGACGCCCATCACGGTAACGGAACCCAGGATATTTTTTGGGCAGAACCGGACGTGATGTTTTTTGATATACACCGCGCTGCCCCCTTCTACCCCGGCTCGGGCCACCTGGAAGAGGTCGGCGCCGGTTTAGCTGAAGGCGCCACTATTAATGTCCCGCTGCCGGCTGGCGCTGGCGACGAGGCGTACCTCAAGGCGTTTCGTGACATTCTCGCCCCGGCCACAGCGTGGTTTAAGCCCGACATTATTTTAGTCTCAGCAGGATTTGACCCCCACTGGCACGATTTGGCCTTAAACGTTTCCTATGACGGCTTTGGCGCACTGACCGGTTTCATGCAACAACTGGCCGAACAACACTGCGATGGCCGTTTGGTGTTTGTATTAGAGGGCGGCTACAACCTGGAGTCACTGGCGAACGGCACAAGAGCTGTGCTTTCGGTACTAGCAGGCAATACTGTACCAGTACCTGATACCTGCGGCATTGCCGAAGTCCAAGCCGCCGCGGATTTCCACCGCACGGCTTTTCAATCTGAATAGCGTTTTTCTGAATAGAAGGTTTGCTAATAAAAACGGCACCTCGCGTGTGAGGTGCCGTTTTGTAGTATCGAATTGAAGCAATGAAGAGCGCGGTGGTTATTTCAAGCGTTCAAACACCGTCGCAACGCCCTGCCCCATGCCAATACACATGGTCGCCAAGCCCAGAGTGGTATCGCGCTGCTGCATCACGTTAAGCAGCGTGGTGCAGATACGTGAGCCCGAGCAGCCCAGCGGGTGACCTAGGGCAATCGCGCCACCGTTCAGGTTAACTTTATCGTCCATCGCATCCAGGAAGCCAAGATCTTTCAATACCGGGATACCCTGAGCAGCAAAGGCTTCATTGAGCTCAACGGTTTGGATATCTGCCGCTGAGAGCCCCGCAATTTTCAGCGCTTTTTTAGACGCGGGTACCGGGCCATAGCCCATGATCGACGCATCACAACCCGCGACGCCGGTAGAGAGTACCTTCGCAATAGGCTCTAGGCCAAGCGCTTGAGCGCGCTCGTAGCTCATCACGGCCATTGCCGAGGCACCCACGGAAAGCGCCGAGGAAGTACCCGCCGTAACCGTACCGTTGCGTGGATCAAACACCGGCTTCAGATTCGCCATGGACTCCAGGGTAGAGTCTGGACGAATAACCTCATCGCGCTGAACCATCACCCTGAAGCCGCGCTGATCGTGGCCTTCAACACCAATAATTTCGTTGTCGAAGTAGCCCTTCTCCATGGCCGCCTGGGCGCGCTGGTGAGAGCGCACACCGAATTTGTCCTGCTCTTCCCGGGAAACACCGTGCATTTTACCCAGCAACTCGGCGGTCAGGCCCATCATCATCGCCGCTTTGGCGGCGTATTTGCTGGCCGCGGGGTTAACGTCAACGCCGTGAGCCATGGGTACGTGCTCCATGTGCTCAACGCCACCGATGATAAAGAAGTCGCCCATTCCCGCTTTGATGTTGGCAGCAGCGATATGCAGCGCCGTCATCGAAGAGCCACACAAACGATTAACGGTTTGCGCAGGTACCGAGCGGGGGATACCGGTCATGATCGCCGCGTTACGGGCAATGTTCATCGACTGCTCAAGCGTCTGGTTCACGCAGCCCCAGATCACATCATCCACTTCAGAAGGGTCTAGATTAGGATTGCGGGTAAAGAGCGCCTGCATTGCCGCCGCAGAGAGATTCTCTGCACGAACATTGCGGAAAGCACCATTTTTAGCTTTCGCCATGGCGGTACGGACACCGTCTACCACCACAATATCTCTCGGATTCAAACTCATCTTATATCTCCTATGCGTGGTGGTTAGGCCTGAGTGGCAGAGTTGTCACTGGAGTAGAACTGCTCGTTGTTCTGAGCCATCTGACGCAGCTTGTCGGTGGGTGCGTATAGCGGGCCCAACTCCTCGGCTAGCACTTCTGCCAGCTTGACGAACTCTGCAACGCCCATGGCGTCGATGTAGCGCAGCGCACCACCGCGGAACGGCGGGAAGCCAATGCCGTAAATTAACGCCATATCAGCTTCAGCGGGCGTTGCCACAATGCCATCTTCCAAGCAGCGTACGGTTTCCAAGCAGAGCGGCACCATCATGCGAGCAATGATGTCCTCGTCGGAAAACTCTTTGTGCTCTTTAACCACTTCTTTAACTAAAGCGTAAGCCGCTTCGTCGGTGACTTTTTTCGGCTTACCTTTTTTGTCTTCTTCGTATGCGTAGAAGCCCTTGTCGTTCTTCTGGCCTAAACGGTCGTTGTCGTACATGACCTGAATGGCGGTTTTACCATCGCGGGCCATCCGATCTGGGAAGCCTTCCGCCATCACTTCATTGGCATGAACGGCAGTGTCTAAGCCGACCACATCCAGCAAATAGGCGGGGCCCATGGGCCAGCCGAACTTCTCCATCACTTTATCAACGTGCTGGAAGTCAGCACCTTGCTCGACTAAGAAGCTGAAGCCGCCAAAGTAAGGGAACAGCACGCGGTTGACCAAGAAGCCGGGGCAATCATTGACCACAATCGGTGTTTTACCCATTGCCCGAGCGTAGGCCACAGTAGCGCCAACCGCGGCGTCTGAGGTTTTCTCGCCACGGATGACTTCCACTAACGGCATACGATGCACAGGGTTAAAGAAGTGCATACCGCAGAAGTTTTCAGGCCGCTTTAGGTTTTGCGCCAAGCGGTTGATAGAAATCGTCGAAGTGTTGGAGGTGAGGATAGTGTTTTCGCTCACCATGCCTTCCACTTCGGTAAGCACGGCGTCTTTAACTTTGGGGTTTTCAACGACCGCTTCGACAACGAGATCGACGTTGCCAAAATCACCGTAAGAGAGCGTGGGACGAATATTGCTCAGCTTCTCCGCCATCTGCTCGGTGGTCAGCTTTTTACGCTCTACCTGCTTGGCAAATAGCTTACGGGCTTCTTTCAGGCCCAGCTCAATGGCGTCATCCTTGATATCTTTCATCAGAATCGGCGTGCCTTTAGAGGCACTCTGATAAGCGATACCGCCGCCCATAATGCCCGCACCCAGCACGGCCGTTTGCTTAACGGGCTGCGCCTGCTTCTCATACTTGCTGGCTTTTTTCTTGACCACTTGGTCGTTGAGGAACAGGCCGACCAGATTGAACGCTACGCTGCTTAGCGCCAGTTTGGCGAAAGCTTTGGCTTCAATGGCTTGGGCACGTCCGCGCTCTTCGCCAGCGCCTTTCTGAATCACTTTAATCGCTTCGACCGGCGCCGGATAATGGGGGCCCGCTTTACCGGCGACATAACCTTTAGCGGTTTCAAAGGCCATCATCTGCTCAATGGGGTTGAGCTTCAGCGGGCTGGTCTTTTCAGCGCGACGGGCTTGATAATCCAGCTCACCGGCGTTGGCACGATCCAGAATATCCAGCGCCGCCTCTTCCAACTGCTCGGCGGCTACCACCGCGTCGACGGCGCCCACTTTTAGCGCTGCATCAGCACGGTTTTCGGTGCCACCGGCAATCCACTCGATGGCATTATCGGCGCCGATAATACGCGGTAGACGCACGCAGCCACCCCAACCAGGCAGGATGCCGAGCTTGGTTTCGGGCAGGCCGATCTTGGCTTTCTCGCCCATTACGCGAAAATCGGTGGTCAGCAATACTTCGCAGCCGCCACCCAGTGCCAGCCCATTGATCGCCGTTACGGTAGGGAACGGCAGGTCTTCAATAGCATTAAAAATATCGTGTACCTTGAGGTTCATCTCCTCAAGGTAGGCTTCGCCTTTATCAAATAGGGTGTGAAACTCGGTGATATCGGCGCCCACGATAAACACATCTTTCCCGCTCGCAATAAGTAAGCCTTTTAAGCTATTTTCAGCTTGAATGGCTTTTACTGCCTCGCCCAGCTCTGCCACCACAGCACTGGAAAGCTTGTTGACGGACTCATCTTTCAGATCGAAAGTGAGCATTGCGATATCATTGCCACTCGGGGTGTCACGACGTGTCACCGTGATGGCGTTGCCTTGATAGATCATCCGCGCTCTCTCCACATTTTCGGGCTGGCTCTGAAAAGAGAACCCGCCACATTTCTCATACGGTTTCCACACGACTTTCATACGGTCGTTTGATTGCCTTAGCTTGGTTGAGTTGCCAGACAACGTCAAGCCCAGACTTTTGGCTAGGGTTTGTACGAAAACTGCCTGCGCTCGACTATACGGCGTTAAAAATCGCCTCAAAATGCTCATTTACTACACGTAAACTCCGCTTTTTCGTTGATTTTTGCCTTGTCTAGTCTTCGCTCGCCGACTTTTCGTACAAACCCTAATTTACCCATCTAGTGAGACCAGCACTCCCCTGTGTGCGTTCATACTGCTAGGATCACGCTTCTTTTCATTTTGTAGGTTACCTTTTTATGGGCTCACTGCTCACACCATCGCGCATTGAGGCCGTTCAGCGGCGTATTGAAAGCATTGTCGAACGGCTAAAACCGTGGAGCTGGATGTGGCCACCCATGGCCTTTGCTGCCGGTTTAGGCAGCTTCTTTCTGGTGGATCGTCAGCAGTGGTTAGGCGCAGCGTTAGCACTGGGGTTACTGTTCGCCTGGACACTTCTGCTCTCTGAAGGTTTGATCAGCCGCTGGTTGTCACGCCGTGGGCACCCCACTCCCCCGCGGGGTGTAACCCACTTTATTGCGCAAATGATTCACCAGGAGACACTTTTCTTCACCCTGCCGTTTATTTTAGTCACTACCGTGTGGAATAGCGGACAAACGCTATTTGCGCTAATGGTAGGCGGTATGGCGCTGCTGTCGATTATCGATCCACTCTACTTCAAAGTTGCCGAACGCTGGCGGAGTCTCTACTTCATCTTCCACGCCCAGTGCGTCTTTCTTGTCCTACTGGTGACGCTGCCTATTATGGTACACCTCACTACGGGACAGAGTTTGCTGCTGGCCCTGGGGATCACCATTCTGGTGGCTCTGCCAAGTTTTTGGCACTTGCTTAAGCAGCGTTCCCTCAAACGCTGGTGCGCTTTTTTTGTGTTGACCCTACTGCTCGCCTATGGCGCATGGCTTGGACGCATTTGGGTGCCGCCCGCCAGCCTATGGATGACCAGTAGTGCGCTGTCTCCCGGCTTTGATGTCGAGCAGCGTCTGCCTCAAGGGTCTATGGCATTAACGCCTCAGGCCATCAGCGAGAATGGCCTCTATGTTTATACCGCTATTCGGGCACCGCGGGGATTAAGTGAAACTATTACCCACGCTTGGCATCATAATGGTGTGCCCATGGATGTTGTAGAACTTAATATCGCCGGTGGACGCGAGCAGGGTTACCGCGCATGGAGCCACAAACAGAACTTCCCCGAAGACCCTACCGGCGATTGGCGCATCGATATCATGACAGGCACTGGCCAACGCTTAGGGCTAATACGCTTTGAAGTGTCAGATAATACTCAGCAAGCCACGCTAGCAGACGGAGAAATACGCGCCAGTGGCCTAAGTGGATTAAACTTACGGCGATTCGTGCCGGGTCGCCCTAACGATGAAGAGGCGCGACCGGAAGATTGAAGGGTTAAGCGCCTTGCATTCATCGGCGCTGCTTATGACAATTCGCTTACTCACATTTATTGGCAGCTAGTAACCTATGGCTTCAACGATTGGATTTCGCATTGCACGTTTGCCCCATTTATGGCGCTCTATCTTGGATCGCCGCTTGGCGCCGTTGGGCTTAACCCAAACACGCTGGGTGACGCTGTATCATCTCTGGCGGCTGGGCGAGGGCCATCCTCAATGCGATCTCGCCCGGGCGATTGGCGTTGAGGCGCCCTCTCTGGTGCGCACCCTAGGTCAGCTCGAGGAGCAAGGTCTGGTTGAGCGACGAGCCTGTGACAATGATCGTCGCAGCAAGCGGATTTACCTTACCCCTGCCGCAATGCCGCTGTTAGAGCAGATCGACAGCGTTGCGCAACAAGCGCGCAAAGAGATGTTCGCGGGCTTAAGCGAGGAGAATCTTGAGCAACTCAACGACTGGCTGGCAGTGATTGAATCAAACGGCTTGGCAATACAAGCACGGGATCAAGACAGTCCGGCATCTTGATCGCGAACGGTAGACGACGCAGAACCAGTGCCCTGCAAAGGCTGGCTGAAAGGATGGTCAGCATGGCCTCGTAGGGCATCTCGCAGCTGTTGAAATTCGGGTAGGTAGGTTGCGAATCGCTCCGCGGTTTGCGACTCCCACCACCAAAGCGTTAGTGCGTAAGGCGTTGATTGCACCACCAGCGCGTCTTGCGGTAAACGTTCCAGCAGCGCTTTTAAGGATATTTCGGCATTATTGGGAAGCGGACGCAAGGGGGCTATTCGCCAACGCCAGCCAGCGTAATAGGGTGCTAAAGCCTCGCTGGCATTACTCTCTCTTACCAGCAGGAAATCTGGGCCAGGCCCTTCCTGAGGAAAGTGCCAACGGTAGGCAGGCATCGTACCTCTAAAATGGTGCAGTGGCGGCTTTTCCAACTTGATGCTGACACCCTGCTTTGAGATTTGTGAACGTAGGGCCTGCTGGCGCTTTTGACGCGGGCTCGGCTTTAACCACATCACGGGCGCAATCACTAACATCAGGATAAAGACTATAATTAACCAATCCATCTCTACATTTTCCTCCACATGAGCCACACTGTATTACACTACTCTAAAAACCATGACTCAGATCGTTGTTTTGATCCAAGTCATTGTTAAAACGGTTGCTATTGTTAAAACAGGACACGCCATCTAAAGTAACGGTCATTGAACAAAGAGCCTCTTTGTTACCTACTGCCAAGGAGATACGCCATGAGCTATCACCACATTTTAGTTGCCGTTGACTTAACCAAAGACTCCCACAAGATTCTGGAGCGTGCCGTTGCGATTGCAGAGCGCAACGATAAAGCGAAAATTTCCATTATGCACACCCTGGAACCCCTTGGGTTTGCCTACGGTGGCGATATCCCCATGGACTTGACCAGCATTCAAGACCAGTTGGATGAGCACGCCAAAAAACGTTTAGCCGAAATTGCGACCCCCCATATTGCCGAGGCTGACCAGCACGTTGTGGTGGGTATGCCCGACACTGAGATCCACCGTTTTGCTGAAGAGCACGATGTCGACTTGATCGTGGTGGGCTCCCATGGCCGACACGGTTTTGCTTTGCTGCTCGGCTCCACCTCTACCGGTGTACTGCACGGCGCCCAGTGCGATGTACTGGCGGTTCGCGTAGGCAAAAAAGGTGAAAAGAGCGACGAATAAATAATCGCCGCTTGTATGACCGACAAAAAAGGCGCCCAGACGGCGCCTTTTATAGTTGCTAAAGCTACTCTCCTGCCGCCATCGCCTCGAGCTCCATCCAGCGCTCCATGGCCACTTCTAATGCCTTCTGCACCTTTTCAAGGGTTTGCAGCTTAGCCGTCACGGCGTCGGCGTCCTGCTGATAAAACGCAGGGTCACCGATTTCACTCTCTAACGCCTCAACTTCCCCCTCAAGTCGCTCAATTTCAGCAGGCAGTGCATCTAACTCACGCTGTAGATTATAGGAGAGTTTGACGCTCTTCTTGGCCGTCGCGGCGGGTGCTTCGGCGACCTTTTTAGGCGCTTCCGAAGTGGGCTCGGTACGCTGACGCGCCGCTCCTTCCCAGGGCGCTGGTGGCAGCTTGCCGCCTTGGCGAATCCAGTCGGTATAGCCACCCACGTACTCACGCACCACACCATCGCCTTCAAAGGCCAGCATGCTGGTCACCACGTTATCCATAAAGGTACGGTCGTGTGAAACCAGTAGCAGCGTGCCATCGAAATCGAGCAGCAGTTCTTCGAGCAGCTCCAGGGTTTCCATATCGAGATCGTTGGTCGGCTCATCAAGCACCAGTACGTTAGCGGGCTGGGTGAACAGCTTGGCTAACAGCAGGCGGTTGGACTCGCCGCCAGAGAGCGCCTTCACCGGCTGGCGAACTCGCTCGGGCGTGAATAGAAAGTCCTGCAAGTAGCTCATTACGTGGCGATCTTTGCCGCCTACGCTAACGCGATCACTGCCCTGGGCAACGTTGTCATAGACGGTTTTTTCCAGCTCAAGCCCGGCGCGCAGCTGGTCAAAATAGGCTACTTTTAGGTTAGTACCCATCTGAACCTTGCCTTCACTGGGTTCCAACTCGCCCAGCAAGATTTTCAGCAGGGTGGTTTTGCCCGCACCGTTGCGCCCCAGGAAACCAATACGGTCGCCGCGCAGTACTTCAAGATTAATGTCGCGCAGTATCACCTCATCGCCAAACCGCTGGGTGACGCCTTGCAGTTCAACTACGCGCTTGCCGGTACGCTCGCCGCGATCCACCGTCAGGTTGGCATTACCCTGGCGCTCACGGCGCTGGCTGCGTTCGTTACGCATTGCCTCAAGCGCCCTTACCCGACCTTCGTTGCGGGTACGCCGGGCCTTAACCCCCTGACGAATCCAGGCTTCTTCCTGGGCAAGCTTTTTATCGAACTCGGCGTTCTCCCGCGCCTCTACTTCCAGCTCGTGCTGCTTGCGGGCCTGATACTCTTCGTACTTACCGGGGTAACGCCCTAGCTGGCCACGATCCAACTCCAGAATATTGGTCGCCAGTTTGGAGAGAAACGCCCTATCGTGGGTAATCAGCAGTACCGCGCCATTAAAGGCCAGCAGTTGCTCTTCCAACCAGGCAATGGTGTCTAAATCCAAATGGTTGGTAGGCTCGTCGAGCAGCAGCAGATCCGGCTCGGCCACTAGCGCACGTGCCAGCGCTACCCGGCGGCGCCAACCACCGGAGAGCGAGCTCATTTCAGCCGCAGGTGGCAGACCTAAGCGGGTCAGCACGGTATCGATACGCTGGTGGAAAGACCAGCCATCAATGGCTTCCAGGCGCGTTTGCAGGGTCGCCATGCGATCCATATCGGGGTCGGGATCGTTGATCAGATGATCGTACTCGGAGAGCAGCTCCCCGGCTTCCGGCAGGCCTTGGGCGACCATATCGAAAATGGTCAAGCCAGATGACTCGGGTAACTCCTGAGCCAGCACGCCTATTTTCAGGCCAGGTGCGCGCCAGATAGAGCCATCATCGGGAAGGATATCCCCCGCCACTAGCTTTAGCAGAGTGGACTTACCGGTGCCGTTGCGCCCGACCAGCGCCAGCCGCTCGCCTTTTTCAACCGTTAGGTCGGCGCGATTAAGTAGTACATGGGTGCCGTAGGCGAGTTGCAGCTGTTCGAGTCGTAACAGGGTCACGCGGTGTCCTCCTAAATCGTGAGGCGCACAGTGTAACGCATGAGCACGCCGGGAGGGGGAACGTTATAGCGCTGAACCGTATAGAGCGAAAGCCGTCAGCGTGGTACCGTTTTCCAGCCAGTACAATAACCCTATCAAAAGACACTCTTTTTAAAGGCGGGCTGACAGTGACCGTGACCGTCTCCATGCATTTTGTAAACGAGCTGTTTAAAGGCATACCCAACACTGCAACCCCGTCCGCCCGTTACTTAGAGCGGGCGGGGATTTCACCCTTTTTACTCTCGGCTCCCCATGGTCGTGTCACCGTTGAGCAGTTCGCCGAACTCTACCGCGGGTTAGTAAACGAGCTGGATGACGAAACCCCAGGCTTTTTCTCCCGCCCGCTGAGGGGCGGCACGCTGAAGCTGCTGTGTTTAAGCATGCTGGATGCCCCCAATCTACAGGTGGCGCTACACCGCTATACGCAGTTTTTTCGTATTCTGCTCGATGATTTTGGCTATGCGTTTACCCTTGAAGGAGACCTTGCCCGCATGGCCCTGGTGGAGCATGCGCCATTGCTGGGCAGCCGTATTTTAATTCATGAGCTGATGCTCAAGCTGTTTCATGGCATCGCGTCGTGGATGATTGCGCGTAAAATACCGCCCATTTTGATGGAGTGCGCTTACGCCCAGCCGCCCCACAGTGCTGATTATCTTTACTTTTATCCTGGCACGGTGCGCTTTGATCAGCCACAAACCGCCATTTATATTGATCGCGAATTACTTGATCACCCTATCCGACAGACAAAGAAGCACCTGGGCGCGTTTCTCAAACGCGCCCCGGCGGACTGGTTCTATGTGTCGTTTGCCGATCGCCTGCTCACTCACCGGGTGCGGGAGCACCTTTCACGCCATTTGTTGACGGCAGGTACGGTACATAGCGCCGCCGATGCGCTGCATATGTCTGCACGCACATTGGCGCGGCATTTAAAAATGGAGGGCACCCACTTTCAAGCGGTCAAGGATGAGTACCGCCGCGATGTCGCTATTCAGGCACTCACCTGCAGTGAGAAGCCCCTTGTCAATATTGCAGAGGCATTGAGCTTCGAGGATCTAGCCTGTTTTAGCCGGGCTTTTAAAACCTGGACGGGCAACTCCCCCGCCGCGTATCGCAAAGCGCGCACGGCGGGCAGCATTTGTTGATTGGCTCAGTGATAGTGCTAGATTTCAGTGCGAATGCGTTTTTTATCCAGCTTGCCCACGCTGGTTTTGGGTATCTCATCGACGAAACGGATCATGCTGGGAATCGCCCAGCGGTTGAGTTTGCCCTGGGCCACAAACTGCTCTAGAAACGCCTGCACGGTTTCCGTTGTCGGTGGGTTATTTAGATCAACGGGAACGGCTAGCGCGGCCGGTCGCTCCCCCCACTTATCGTCCGCCACCCCAATCACCGCCACTTCGGCAATGCCCGGGCACTGGCTGATATAGCTCTCCAGCTCTAACGATGAGAGCCACTCGCCGCCGGTTTTAATCACGTCTTTAATGCGGTCGCTAATGGTCAAGAAGCCCCGCTCATCGAGTGAGCCGACATCCCCGGTATGCAGCCAGCCGTTACGCCACAGCTCCTCACTGCGCTTCTCCTCTTTATAGTATGCCTGGGTCAGCCAGGGCGCTTGAACGCGCACTTCACCAACGCTTTTACCATCATTGGGCAGGGGCTCGCCGTCCGTATCAACCACCTGCAATTTAACCAGCGGAATTGGCAGGCCCGCTTTGCAGCGCCAGGGTAGCTGGGTCTCAAAGTCCGCATCGCCAATATCCCGCGGTAGAATATCAGCGGTGAGCAGCGGGCAGGTTTCCGACATACCGTAAGCACTGCGGGTATCGATCCCCAATGCCCAGGCCTTGCTTGCCAGCGCTTGGGTTAACGCACTACCGCCCACCAACACTTTCCACCCGGAGAGATCGACCTGCTTTGAGGCAATCGCTTCGGCGCTCACCACCATATTGAGCAACGTTGGCACGCAGTGTGAGAAATCAACTTTCTCGCTAATCAATAGCTTGACCAGCATTTCCGGCTCGTAGCGGCCTGGGTAAACCTGAGTAGCCCCCATCAGCGTGGCGGTATACGGCACACCCCAGGCGTGAACGTGAAACATGGGGGTAATTGGCATATAGACCTTGTCGCGGTTGAGCAGCTCAAAACCGGGCGCCTGGAAAGCGCTAGACTCATTCAAAGTATGCAGCACCAACTGGCGGTGGGTGAAGAAAACCCCTTTGGGGTTACCCGTGGTACCGGTGGTGTAGAACAGCGTGGCAACGGCGTTTTCATCAAAGGTGGGGAAATCGTAATGGGTGGGCTGCTGGCTTAACAGTGCCTCAAACTCGCCTACCAGTGGCAGCGTGGTATCGACTGTTTGCGGGGCCTCCTGACACAGCAGATAGCCACGCACCAGGGGAAGCTTATCGGCCAGCGGCTCAAGCAGCGGCACAAACTCTTCATGCACGAACACAAATACATCTTCGGCGTGCTCCATGGTGTAGAGAATTTGCTCCGGGGCCAGGCGCACGTTCACCGTATGGAGTACCGCGCCGATCATCGGAATAGCAAAGAAGCACTCCAGGTAGCGGTGGCTATCCCAATCCAACACCGCCACCACATCGCCTGCTTGTACGCCTTGAGATGTCAGCGTGTGGGCCAGTTGGTGTACTCGTTCACGAAAGCGTTCGTAGCTGTGGCGGCTCCGATCCCGGTAGACAATTTGGTTATCACCCGCCATGCGCACGCCTGCTTCCAGCAGATCGCCAATCATCAGGGCAGGATTTGTGGCCGAGACCGCGGCGGGTAAAATTTTCGGGGTAACTGAAGGCATAAACACTCCTATAACTTTGTTCTTATAACACTGTTCTTGTAGCAATCGATTCGGATCAGCCGCGCTCGATAAGCAGAGCAATACCCTGCCCGCCACCAATGCATAGCGTTATCAAGCCGTAGCGACCGTTAATACGCTCCAACTCGTGAAGGGCTTTAAGAATCAGAATAGCCCCCGTCGCCCCCACCGGATGACCCAATGCAACTGCACCACCGTTGGGGTTTAACTTCTCTAGCGGAAAACCGAGCGTTTCCGCCACCGCCATCGCTTGGGCAGCAAAGGCTTCATTGGATTCAATCACATCAATATCGTTGATACTAAGCCCCGCCTGCTGCAGACAGCGTTTTACAGCAGGAATCGGCCCCAGCCCCATCACCGCTGGCTCAACGCCTGCAGTAGTGGCAACGCGTAGATGCGCCCTGGGCACTAAGCCGCGCTGTGCGGCTTCATCGCTGTGTGCCAGCACCAACGTGGCCGCACCGTCGTTAATTCCCGAGGCATTGCCTGCGGTAACCACGCCATCTTTCTGGAAGGCAGGCTTAAGCCGCGCTAAATCGCTAAACTCAACACCTTCGCGTACATGCTCATCGCGAAAGAAGGGTACTGTTTGCTTACCCCGGCTGACCTCCACCGCGACGATTTGATCATCAAAGCGGCCTTCCGCGATGGCATACGCTGCTTTTTGATGGCTCTCAAGGGCAAACTGATCCAGTTGCTCTCGACTTAAGCCGTACTGCTTAGCAATGTTCTCGGCGGTGCAGCCCATATGTCCGCTGCCGAATGGGTCACTCAATATACCAAGGGTTAAATCCTCAACGCTCATATCCCCCATACGCACGCCATTGCGCGCTTGAGGAGGCAGCAGATAAGCCCCTCGCGACATCGACTCCGCGCCCCCTGCCAGCGCTAAACGACTATCCCCCATGGCAATCTGCTGGGCGGCGGACACAACCGCTTGCACGCCTGAACCACACAGCCGATTGACGTTGAAGGCCCCTGCCTCTTTCGGCGCGCCCGCTTCAAGTGCAATATGCCGCGCTAGATAGGCGTCCTGAGGGCCAGTGGTAATGATATGGCCATACACGGAGTGATCGATATCGCCGCCCTCAACGCCTGCCCGGCGCAACGCCTCTTTGGCGGTGATCGCCCCCAGTTCAAACGGCGCCATTGTTGACAGCGAACCGCCAAAACCGCCGATCGCGGTACGCGCACCGCCTAAAATTACTACATCATCCAACCGCATGGTGCTCTCCTGTATCCAGGGCGCTTCGCTAAGCCACTTTGCCCAACAGCGAACGCGCGACGACTTCTTTCATGATCTCCGAGCTACCGGCGTAGATGGTCTGCACCCGAGCATCTAGATAGAAGCGTGAAATGGGGTAGTCGTGGGTGTAGCCATAGCCGCCAAACAACTGCAGGCAACGATCCACCGCTTGGCACTGCATCTCGCTTAGCTGCAGTTTTAGAATCGCCGCATCCGTGCTGCTCATGGTGCCTTGACGGTACTTTTCGACGCAGTGCTCAAAGTAGGCCCGAGCGACGTCCAACTGGGCTTTGATCTCAGCTAAGGTGAAGCGGGTATTTTGAAAATCCGCGACCCGCTGACCAAATGCTTGGCGCTGCTGCACGTACTCCAAGGTCAACGCCAGCGCGCCCTCTACGGCCCCAAGGGCTTGTGCCCCCACCCCCAGACGCTCGCGGGGCAGCTCCTGCATTAAGTAGCGAAACCCAGCGCCCTCTTCACCCAGCAGCGCCTCATGGGGTAGTTTCATCTGATCAAAGGCAAGCTCGACGGTGTCGCTGGCGTGCTGACCGATCTTTTTAATCGGCTTACCCCGCGAGAAGCCAGGTAAGTGGGTATCGACCAAAAACAGCGAGACCCCTTTGGCACCGGCGGCTGGCTCCGTTTTGGCACACACAATGACCAAGTCGGCAAACTGCCCGTTAGTGATAAAGATTTTGCTACCGCTTAACGCCCATCCCTCGTCAGTGCGTTTTGCGCGGGTTCTTATGGATGCCAGATCACTCCCCGCATGGGGTTCGGTCATGGCGATGGCGCCAAGAGATTCGCCACGCGCCATGGCAGGCAGCCACTGCTCTCGCTGAGCAGCTGTTCCCAGATTTTGTAGGTAGGGCATCACGATATTGGCGTGAATATTATAAGCGCTGGCCAGGCCACCAAACCCTTGGCGGGAGAGCTCCTCCAGCGCCAGCTGGGTGATGGCAATATCAGCGCCCGATCCGCCATGCTGTTCGTCCAGGTCAATACCGAGGAGGCCAGCAGCGCCCAGGGCATGCCACAGTGAGCGGGGTATTGCACCTGCTGCCTCCCACTCATCATAGTAAGGGGCGACCTCCTGGCTTAGGCAGCGTTTGATCATGGCGTGAAACAGTTCGGTCGTTTGCGCGTCCATGCTTACCCCTTAAGGTCTTGACGCAGATGGCGTTTGAGGATTTTGCCTGCGGTACTTTTGGGCAGCGCATCGGCAAAGAGGATATGTTTAGGCACTTTATAAGGCGCCATCAGCGTTTTTGCATGATGGATCAGCTCCTCCTCGCTTGCCTCTTGGCCCGCTTTCAATACCACTACCGCCGTGATGGCTTCGATCCACTTCTCGTCGGGCTGACCGATCACCGCCACTTCGGATACCGCCGGGTGCTTAAACAGCCCCTCCTCCACCTCACGGCTAGCGACCAGTATGCCCCCAGTATTAATCACGTCTTTAATGCGATCGACGACATACAAGTAACCCGCTTCGTCGAAGTAGCCCACGTCCCCCGAGTGAAACCAGCCGCCTTGAAACGCCTCTTTGGTCATCGCCGCTTTATCCCAGTAGCCTTGCATGAGCTGCGGTGAGCGGTGGACGATTTCTCCATGTTCGCCAGGAGGGACATCATTCATCTCAAGATCAACAATGCGGGTTTCCACCGTCAAAATGGGCCGTCCGGCTGAAGCGGGTCGTTCGGCGTGCTCTTCAGGTCGAAGTACGGTCGCCAAGGGGGCGATTTCGCTCTGACCGTAGCAGTTATATAACCCCACCCCCGGTATGCGCTGCTGCAGCTCTTCCAGTACCGGCACGGGCATAATCGAGGCCCCGTAATAGGCTTTGTTGAGGGTGCTTAGGTCAAAGCGCTCAAATTCAGCGTGGCGCAGCAGACTGATCCATACCGTGGGCGGGGCAAAAAATGATGCGATCTGATGCTCAGCTATAGCGCTTAAACACAGTTCTGGAAGCGGCGCCTCTAACAAATAAACGGGCGCGCCCAACAACAGCGCGGGCATTAAGAAAACGTGCATTTGCGCGGAGTGGTAAAGCGGTAGCGCGGCCAGCATGGCCTCACTACCTTTGATATCAAGCTCAACCATACAGGCCATATATTCGGCCATCAGAGCCTGATGGGTCATCATCGCGGCTTTTGGCGCAGCGGTGGTGCCAGAGGTATAGAGCAGCTGTGCCAGGCTTGATCCATCGACCGTTACGCTGTGCTCTTCAGTACTCTCTTCTTCACGACTGGGCTCTGAGATTGCATAAGCGAGCACATCAAAGTTTTCTGAATCGCGTCCCTGATTCGTGTGCAGTGTGCCCATCAACGCTAGATCCAAACCTTCGGTCGCGGCAGTTACTTTGTCAGCTAAGCTTAAATCGCTTAGCAAACCCGTCGCACCTGACTGGTCAAGAATGTAGCGCAGCTCATCACTGCTTAAAGCGAAATTGATCGGCACATGCACCAACCCCGCTTTCGTCGCGGCCAGCCAGGCGATGACGTAGGCGTCAGAGTTTTTGCCATATACCGCCAGCCGATCTCCTTGAGTAAGCCCTGCTGCCAGCAAACCGTTGGCAACGCGGTTAGCTGCTTGATTGAGTGCTGAGTAGCGCCATTGACGTTCACCAAATACCAGTGCCAGCTGATGTGAATATTTTCGAGCGCTGCGATTTAGAGCAGCCCCGATACTGTTTTGCTGAATAACAGACGTCTCAGACATGCCAAATCCTCTGAGTTGTTGTAGTGAATTGGCAGCAACCTAACTGTTGACCAACGGACAATCACTTTCTGATAACGGGCGGAAGGCCTCTTCTGCGGGAATGGTACGGATGATGTGAAAGAGGTCATCTTCGTCTTGGGACTCTTCGGGGGTTTTAACTTCCACTAAATACATATCGTGAACCATTCGACCATCCTCACGAATGTAGCCACCGGTAGCGAAGATATCGTTAATGGGGGTATCGACCATTTGCTGACGAACGGTTTGCGTATCATCAGTTCCAGTGGCTTCAACCGCCTCAAGGTAGTGGCGCGTGCTGGAGTAAAGACCCGCATGAACCATGGTGGGCATGCTGCCGGTACGCTCACGGAAGCGCTCCGCCCAAGCGCGGGTTTCGTCGTTCAAGTCGTAGTACCACGCTTTGGTGAACTGCAGGCCTTGGGCGTTTTCCAGCCCGATACTGCGTATATCAGTGCTAAACAGCACCATTCCCGCCAGAATCTGCCCCGCTTGGGTGATACCAAATTCGCCTGCTGTCTGCACCGCGTTAATCGTATCGCCGCCAGCGTTATTCAGCGCAATAACATCAGCACCGGACGCCTGGGCCTGAAGCATAAACGAAGAGAAGTCACTGCTGGGGAAAGGGTGGCGGGCACTACCCACGATGGTGCCGCCATTTTCAGTCACTACGCGTGTGACGTCGGCCTCCAATGCATGGCCAAAGGAGTAGTCAGCGCTTAACAAATACCAATTTTTGTGGCCCTCATCGGTAATTGCCTTTGCCGTTCCGTTGGACATCGCCCAGGTGTCATAAACCCAGTGAATATGATTGGGCGAACAGTGCTCATTGGTAATGCTTGAAGAGACAGCGCCATTGACCAGTCCAAGTTTATCCGCCTCTTCCAGCAGGCTCACCGCCGCCAGAGTGACAGAAGATGCCACCAGCCCGGTGACCATATCGACGTTGCGCTCATCGATCCACTCACGCACGACGCTTGAGCCTACATCGGGGCTATTACGGTCATCGGCGCTAAACACCACAATATTGGCCCCATTGACGCTGCCGCCCATATCTTCAATCGCCATATTGATAGCGTCTTCACCCAATGGACCAATGGGGTCGCGATAAACGCCGGACATATCGGCTAAATAGCCAATGCGGATTTCGTTATCAGAGATACCCTCAGCGGCAATGGCAATAGGTACATAGCTGGCCATCAGAACGGCAGCAGCGAGAGTTGAAGTAGCAAAGCGGTGAGATGAGCGATGAGATGAACGATAAGATAGTTGCATTGTTATGTGGCTCTCTTTTGTTGTTATTAAGGGTTGTCATTTAATCAATCGCCGTGACGTAGCACGCAATAGCTTGAGTTCATCTTAGGCGGTAATAAGCCATGGCTGTTTACCTATCAAGCCAGATTTTTTGCAATTCGTGCCATATCTACACTCTTGTCCGTTTTAACACACCATTAGTCGATGCTTGCGCATACCGTTACAATGGTGCTTTTGCAGATTGCACGGGAGACACCTTTGGCCACCGCTTATGCCGATGACTTTTTACCCGAAGCCCTACAGTTTCGCCCTAACACACCCTTGGTGGATATTGGCGCAAACCTGACCCATGAAAGCTTTGGTCGCGATCTTGAGGCGGTGATCCAGCGTGCCCAGGCGGCGCAGGTAACGACCATGATCGTTACCGGCACCGACCTTGCCCACGCTGAACAAGCGGTTGCACTAGCTAAGCAGTACCCTGGCCTGTACGCCACGGCAGGCGTTCACCCCCATGACGCTAGCCAATGGGACCAAACCCTTGAGCGCGCCATGGCGGCGCTGCATGCCATGCCGGAAGTCGTTGCTGTAGGCGAGTGCGGGCTGGATTTTAACCGCAACTTCTCGACGCCCCAGGAACAGGAGCAGGCCTTTGAAGCGCAGCTGGCGCTTGCAGCGGAAAGCGGTTTGCCGCTGTTTTTACACGAGCGAGATGCGGGCCAGCGGATGCGTGAAATAGTGCATGCCTGGCGAGACGATATCAGTCACGCAGTGGTGCACTGTTTTACCGCTGATCGCGATACGCTGTTTGGCTATCTCGACCTAGACTTGCATATAGGCCTAACCGGGTGGATTTGCGATGAGCGACGCGGACATCATCTACGCTCATTAGTAGGTGATATTCCATTGACGCGTTTGATGGTAGAAACCGACTGCCCGTACTTGCTGCCTCGCAACTTACCGGCGAAGCTAAAGGGTCGTCGACACGAACCGGCGTTACTGCCGTGGATTGTCCGCGAAATTGCCCAGTGGCACGGTATCAGCGAAGTTGAGCTAGGGGCGGCAACCACACAGACCGCCCAGCGTTTTTTCCGTCTACCCACGGAATCTTAACAGGAGTATTAGCGTGGTCGATTATCCAGGATTTATAGCCATTGAAACGGGCGAAGACGATGGCCTCCCGCTCGCCATTGCCTGGTCGCTGCCCGATGGCCGAGTAAAGCAAACATTGATTCAGCCAGACGATAGCTGGATCAAAGAAGATACCAATGCCATGGGCGCCTACAGTATGGAAGAGCTGGAGAGCTTGGGGGTTAGCCCGCTAGAGGTAATCCGCGAGCTGGAGAACGATCACTTCTCCGCTACCCTTTATACCAGCGACAACGGCGACGACGAAGCAGCGCTGGCTCGGCTGTTTGACACCTACGGCCTAGATCCTTTTGTTGAGCTAGCTCCGGCGTCGGTGCTCTACCCTTCCCTCACCCCAGGCGAATGGCACCGCCAGCGGCGCGAAACCTTCAGCGAGCTGGGCTTAGAGCCAATGCGCCCAGAGCATGAGCTGGAAGTGATGCTATCGATGCATCAGCGCCTCACCGAAGAGGATTAAGCCGACAACGCTTCATCCATCGACTCCAAGGTGGCATGCGCCTGGGCCACGGCCTCTGTTAGTGTCAGTTGGTTAGAATAGAAACTTTTAAGCGCTACCTGGAAAGCCTTAGCGCGGGCCATCAAGCCCTCTTCCAAATAGCGCTGGGCGCGTGCCTCTACTTGCGCCGCAAAAGCCTCTATATCCACCTCGATATCGCCACCTAAATTATCCACGCTAACGTGGAACACGCGTCCACAGGCACGGGTGAAGATAGACTCCAACGCCTGTGGGGCTACCTCTGCCTGCTCGAATGCCCTCTGCTGTTCGGCATTACGACCATCGGGGCAGTACCAGTAGCCGTAATCTTCCAACTGACGGCGTTTTTCACCAGCAATACACCAATGGCTGATTTCGTGCAGCGCACTGGCATAATAACCTCGCGCAAAAATAACCTGATGATAAGGAGTTTCGCTGTTAGCGGGCCGATAGAGGGGCTCATCCCCGCCCCGGATCAATCGGGTTTGATACCGCTCAGCAAAAACCCCGTCAAAAAGCGCGGTAATATCTTCGAGCGTCCATCGATCCTGCGTGTTACTCACATTGACCTCGTTTGTTACTGGTTTGGGGACATTATACCCACGTGATTAGTGCAAGCTAACGTCTAGCCCCCAAAAGCAGTCGCTCCTGCTAATATAGCGGCCTTTCACAGTAACTTTACCCTTTTAGGAGCCAACAAGTGGGCGGCTTTACTCAAAACGTTAGATCAGTGTACTGGCCAGAAACCCGAGCCTTACTCTTTTTGGCACTGCCTATTTGTGGTGCTCAACTGGCTCAGGCAGGGATGAGCGTTGTCGATGTGATGATGACCGGCCGACATAACGCCACGTCACTTGCCGCCGTATCGGTGGGTTCAAGTCTATGGATGCCGCTCATGCTCTTTATGACCGGCACCTTAATGGGGCTGACCCCCATAGTGGCTCATTTGCTAGGAGGGCAACGTAATACGGCTATTCGTCCGGCCGTTCACCAAGCGCTTTGGGTCGCGCTACTACTAGGGGTCGTGGCTGCAGTGCTGCTCTGGTCGGCCGTCATGCCGATATTTGAATTAATGCAGGTACCCGCGGAGGTGGCCACGGAGTCTGCCGCTTACCTTTCAGCGGTCGCTTTTGGCATGCCGGGGATCGCCCTCTTCCAGGCGCTTAGAGCGTTTTCCGATGGCATGAATCATACCCGCCCTGCCCTATGGATCAGCCTGGTTGGTTTAAGCGTGAATATTCCTGCCAACTACATTTTGATCTACGGTGGCGATGGTTTAAGCCATCTATTAGGCCCCTCGGTTCCCGCTGGCTTGCAACAACTGCCCGCCTTAGGTGCCTTTGGGTGTGGCGTTGCGACAGCCCTCTCTATGTGGACGATGGCACTCGCGATGGCCTATTACACGCGCCGAGGTCGTACTTACAAAAGTGTGGCCATCTGGCAACAGCTAACCCCACCCCAATGGCTTGGTATTCGTGAACTCGTAGTGGTAGGCGTTCCGATCGGCGTGGCCATTTTTGTCGAAGTCACCCTGTTCACCTTTATTGCTCTGTTTATCGCCAGTTTTGGCGAAGTTACCGTTGGGGCGCACCAAATAGCGCTCAGCTTCACCTCCATTCTGTTTATGCTGCCAATGTCGCTGAGTATGGCGTTGACCGTGCGAGTGGGTAATACGCTGGGACAGCGGCGTTTTACGTTAGCCCGACAAGTCGCCTGGAATGGTATTGTTATTAGTGTCATCGTTGCAGCTATTAACAGTATCCTGCTGTGGGTAAGCGCCGAATCGGTGATCGCACTCTACACTTCCAACAGTGAAATACAGGCGCTAGCGCTCTCGATCATTGCCTTGGCCGTTATTTTTCAACTCTCCGACTCGTTACAGGTCAATTTAGCAGGCGCCTTGCGTGGCTATAAAGATACTCGCATTGTGATGGTGATCACGGTGCTCTCGTACTGGATCGTAGGGCTCGGCGGCGGCCACTGGCTGGGCTCCCGTGGGGTGGGTGATATAGTTTCTCCACTCGGGGTGCATGGCTACTGGATTGGCTTGATTGCGGGCCTAAGCACTGCGGCCCTACTACTTGGCTGGCGTCTACAGCGTATTAGCACTCGGGGGTGAAAATGGGTCGGTGGAGTAACCACTCTCTAGCAATCATCTTAAGTGCACTCCTTACTGGCTGTGGCGACAATCCCACTGAGCAGCGCTGGCAAAGCTATCATCAACAGCTTGCCAGTGATCTTGCCGTGACGGACATCAATCGAACTGACCCCGGTAATATTGGTGACTTCCCCGAGCGCCCTGAACGGATTATAGCGATCCCTGAGACTCGGGATAGCCTACTGAATGTATATGCTTTGCGTGAATGCCAAATAACCTCCCTGGTTGCTGCACGCAACAACCAGCTAGGCCGCGTAGCGCCGCCCAGCCAACAGTGGTTATATGAGCGCACCCTCTGGCAACGGCTGAGTAACTGTTTAAATAGTGAGGTTCCCGATCAATTAAACGATGAAGATCGTACCCGCCTAGAGCAATTAACAGCGACTAAAACAGGCCAACTGCCGGCGGTAAGCTGGAACGCTATTTTTGATTCTAGCGAGTGGGTGAAGAGCTTCTCACGGGCAAGCCAACCTTTATCTAACGTCGATGAGACCGCTATTAAGCAGCAGCTTGACGCCATCGATTATTTACAGCGAATGACCGACCACCAGTTTGACCGCAACTGGACGCAGGACTCTTCAACCCTTGAAAACCATTTAAAAACCCTGCAAGAGCGCCCCCTAACCGCCGAAGTGTTGCGCGCCCTGCTACTCGCCACTCAACGATTAACAGAAGCAAGCGCGTTGTTAGCTCGGCACAGCGATACCACTCGCTGCTTGACTCATTGGGAGTCACAGCCGCTTGAGCGTTTAGCAAACTCAGCCAGGCAGTGGCTTACAGCGATCAATCGCTTAATCGATGCGCAGCAGGTAGACAAGCCAAAGGCGGTTCAACGCTATCAAGCACGTTGGCTTTCGCTAACAAATAGCCAAGCGCCCTGGCGCCAGTTCCAGCAAGCACTTCTGGAGCACCAAGCGCTACGAGCACAGTTTTCACCTTGTTCAAACAATTAAAAAGCGTAGAACCCTTAACCTTATGAGCAACTTGTGCTATTGGTGAGTAATGAAGCAAGATGAATAACGACGCACACCCAACATCTGCTTCACCAACGTGATGACCACGCAGCACAAGGAGGGACACAATGGGCGCATCCCTGTCACCCCGCTCTGCCCAGGTCATCGACCTGGAAACTGTGCGCCAGCGTCAGCAGGCGCAAAAGTGCCTAGTCCGTTTAGCCCCTGAGCTAGATGGTTTAGAGATGGTGTACCAACTCGCTGCGAGTCCAGATGCCTACTATGGCTTGCCTATTTTGGCCTGGGGATTAAAAGAGGACGGTAGCGTCATCGGCTTGGTCCCGTGGATGGAAACCCTGGCAGCCTGTCAAGAGCTGAATAGCCAAGAGAATGGCTACTTCATAGGTTATCGTGATCCTGAAACGGAAGAAATTTTTGACACACCGCCGGATCACAAATACCACGAGCTCGTCGCGGCGGCTGAATACTTTGATTATGAGGCTTCTGGCGAAGTCACCCTCATTCAGCAAATCCCCGACACTTTGGGCACCCATGCACTGTGCATGAATCACCCCAACTCGCCCTGGCATATGAAACCCGTTTACGGCTGGCGCCTTTACAGCGACGGCAGTCTGGACGCATTGCTTGCCGACGAGAACAAAGCCGCAATGACGCCGATTTTGTTAGGGGATACGTGTTTGTACAGCGCCCACGCCCGCCATCAAACCGTTTACTTTTTCCAGCGCCATATAGCCAACCGTATACTGGAAGAAGATCCAGCAACGCTTGATGCGCTAGCCATGATGGTTGTGGCAAGTGATTAACCGAGCGCCTTAATGCCGCTTTTTGAGCGAGGCCAACATCAATGGGATGATGCGAGCCTCGCATGGGCGGGTCGGCTATTACAAAGGGCTACGCTAAACGTATAAAGTAGAGGTAGTTACTCTCAGAGGAGGTGTCCTGCTCAAGCAGTTCGTGCCCTAAAAATTGACAAAACTTGGGGACGTCTCGCGTGGTGGCTGGGTCAGTGGCGATCACTTTGAGCACTTGGCCTGAGGCCATGTCGCGCACTTTGTTATGCATCAGCATAATAGGCTCTGGGCAGTAGAGTCCGGTGGTGTCCAGTACCGCGTCAAAGCTGGGTAACGTACCCGTATTATCAGCCATTAATATCCTCGATGTAGGAAACAGTAAGTATGATTAAAGTTATCATCGAACGGCGAATTATGCCCGGTCTTGAAGAAGAGTTTGAGCAAGCAGCGCGGGAGGCGATGCGCGTTTCCCTTGGAGTAAGGGGCTTCATCGGCGGTGAAACACTGGTAGAACTGGGCCACACCGATCGCCGACTGATGATTACCAAATGGCGTGATATCCGCGCCTGGAAAGAGTGGCACTCAAGCGAAGCGCGGACGATGGCCATGCAGCGTATTTTACCGCTGTTAACCGAAGATGAAACTATCCGAATTTACGAAGCTGGCTATTAAACCAAAAGTTTCAACAACGTTAATCCCTAAGCCTCACATGCACCGTCACCTCTTCACGATCATGGTAGAGGTGACGGCATGATATGTCGGCATGCACGCCTGCTTTTTCCAGCGACTCTTTCAGCGACGTTAGACAGCGTGCTACCTCATCCCAGCGCTTTTTCATGGGCAATTTGAGGTTAAAGATCGCTTCTTTACACCATTTGCGAATCAGCCAGCGCTCCACCATGGCCAATACCCGTACCGGTTTATCAACAATATCGCACACCAGCCAGTCCAGACGCTGCGGCGGCTCCCAGGTAAAGCCATCCTCTTTAAGATGATCAATCTGCCCGGTCTTCATCAACTGTGATTCCATGGGGCCATTGTCGATGGCGTACACATACATGCCCCGCTGAACCAACTGCCAAGTCCAGCCGCCAGGAGCAGCCCCCAAGTCAGCCGCCTGCATATGCGGTGCAAGGCGCGTCTCCCACTCTTCCCTAGGGATAAACTCGTGCCACGCCTCTTCCAGCTTCAGCGTTGAGCGGCTGGGGGCACGGGAGGGGAAGCGTAATCGACGAATACCATTTATTAGATCGCTACGATTGCCTGGAAAGCTCATCGCCAGCTGCACCTGATCACCGTCAGTCCAGAAAATATGTAAACGTCTTGCGCCCGCACTGCGCCTTAACGCACCGCGTTTTTTTAACATGCTTTCCAGCGGCTTGGTAAGCGCCTTAATCAAACCGGCCAGTGCTTTGCCATCGTTGGTGTCCGGCGTTTCATGCCAAATCTCTTCAAAGCTCCAACGGCTGGCTTTGATCTGCTCCAGGATAGCGGTCAGACGGTCGTCACGTGACAGAGTAAGCGCAGGCAGAGCAGCCAGGCTTTGACGCGCAAATATTAGCTTTTTAAATGCTGCCTGGCGGTGTAAAGCATTCACTGCCTCACCATCAACACGCGTCAAGCTTACCCACCCCTCGCCGTAGGAAGCTTCACAGGCTACGTCGTTTAATGCTGCGTGATGCTGCATTTCTGCTAAGGCATCACTTTCAAACCCAGGACGGCAGTAGACGAGCCACGACGTAGGTACTATTTCACTCACCCTTTTTACCTCTATTCCGACCATCACAAACGGTGACGGCTAGCTAATTAATTGGGTCGCATCATAGCATTTATTAACCACTATTTATTTTCTTCCACGCAAACAAAAAACCCAGCCTGATGGCTGGGTTCTTCGTTTAATAAGTGCCTGACGATGACCTACTCTCGCATGGGGAGACCCCACACTACCATCGGCGCTAAGCGGTTTCACTTCTGAGTTCGGCAAGGGATCAGGTGGTTCACGCGTGCTATGGTCGTCAGGCGTAACTGTTAATGTACATCATGCTGTTTGTGATCGTCTCATTGCCTGCCGCCTGCTCATGTGAGTCAGGCCACACGCTGCGTATCCGGCGTTCTGTTGATCTCTCAACCTCTACGTTATCATCACGACCAGACCCCTTGGGTGTTATAGGGTCAAGCCTCACGGGCCATTAGTACACGTTAGCTCAACGCCTTGCAGCGCTTCCACACCGTGCCTATCAACCAGCTGGTCTCGCTGGGCCCTTCAGGAGGCTCTAGGCCTCAGGGATGTCTCATCTTGAAGGGGGCTTCCCGCTTAGATGCTTTCAGCGGTTATCCCGTCCGACCATAGCTACCCGGCAATGCCACTGGCGTGACAACCGGAACACCAGAGGGTCGTCCACTCCGGTCCTCTCGTACTAGGAGCAGCCCTTCTCAAACATCCAACGCCCACGGCAGATAGGGACCGAACTGTCTCACGACGTTCTAAACCCAGCTCGCGTACCACTTTAAATGGCGAACAGCCATACCCTTGGGACCGACTTCAGCCCCAGGATGTGATGAGCCGACATCGAGGTGCCAAACACCGCCGTCGATGTGAACTCTTGGGCGGTATCAGCCTGTTATCCCCGGAGTACCTTTTATCCGTTGAGCGATGGCCCTTCCATACAGAACCACCGGATCACTAGAACCTGCTTTCGCACCTGCTCGACGTGTCTGTCTCGCAGTCAAGCACCCTTATGCTCTTGCACTCAATGCACGATGTCCGACCGTGCTGAGGGTACCTTCGTGCTCCTCCGTTACTCTTTAGGAGGAGACCGCCCCAGTCAAACTACCCACCACACACTGTCCTCGATCCGGATAACGGACCTGAGTGAGAACGCCAATGATGCCAGGCTGGTATTTCAAGGTTGGCTCCGCCCGAACTGGCGTCCGAGTTTCAAAGCCTCCCAGCTATCCTACACAGGCAACATCAGCGTCCAGTGTGAAGCTATAGTAAAGGTTCACGGGGTCTTTCCGTCTAGCCGCGGGTACACCGCATCTTCACGGCGATTTCAATTTCACTGAGTCTCGGGTGGAGACAGCGTGGCCATCATTACGCCATTCGTGCAGGTCGGAACTTACCCGACAAGGAATTTCGCTACCTTAGGACCGTTATAGTTACGGCCGCCGTTTACCGGGGCTTCAATCAAGAGCTTCGCCTTACGGCTAACACCATCATTTAACCTTCCGGCACCGGGCAGGCGTCACACCCTATACGTCCGCTTGCGCGTTAGCAGAGTGCTGTGTTTTTAATAAACAGTTGCAGCCACCTGGTATCTTCGACCGGTTCGGGCTAGGAGAGCAAGTCTCTTCACCCTACGCCGGCGTGCCTTCTCCCGAAGTTACGGCACCATTTTGCCTAGTTCCTTCACCCGAGTTCTCTCAAGCGCCTTGGGATTCTCACCCTGACCACCTGTGTCGGTTTGGGGTACGGTCGCACATGATCTGAAGCTTAGAGGCTTTTCCTGGAAGCGTGGCATCAGTGACTTCCTGACCGTGGTCAGTTCATCTCGTGTCTCGGCCTGAAAGGATCCCGGATTTACCTAAGATCCCAGCCTACTCACTTTCACCAGGACTACCAACGCCTGGCTCACCTAGCCTTCTTCGTCCCCCCATCGCAACCATGTCCGGTACGGGAATATTGACCCGTTTCCCATCGACTACGCCTTTCGGCCTCGCCTTAGGGGCCGACTCACTCTGCTCCGATTAGCGTCGAACAGAAACCCTTGGTCTTCCGGCGAGGGAGTTTTTCACTCCCTTTATCGTTACTCATGTCAGCATTCGCACTCGTGATACCTCCAGCAGACTTCTCAATCCACCTTCATCGGCTTACACGACGCTCCTCTACCGCTCACACCTAAGCGTGAACCCGTAGCTTCGGTACCTGGTTTAGCCCCGTTACATCTTCCGCGCAGGCCGACTCGACTAGTGAGCTATTACGCTTTCTTTAAAGGATGGCTGCTTCTAAGCCAACCTCCTAGCTGTCTGAGCCTTCCCACATCGTTTCCCACTTAACCAGGATTTCGGGACCTTAGCTGACGGTCTGGGTTGTTTCCCTTTTCACGACGGACGTTAGCACCCGCCGTGTGTCTCCCACGCGTTACTCACCGGTATTCGGAGTTTGCCTCGGGTTGGTAAGTCGGGATGACCCCCTAGCCGAAACAGTGCTCTACCCCCGGCGGTACTACGTGAGGCGCTACCTAAATAGCTTTCGAGGAGAACCAGCTATCTCCGAGCTTGATTAGCCTTTCACTCCGATCCACAAGTCATCCAAATCTTTTTCAACAGATCCTGGTTCGGGCCTCCAGTTGATGTTACTCAACCTTCACCCTGCTCATGGATAGATCGCTCGGTTTCGGGTCTATATCCAGCGACTGTGTCGCCCAGTTAAGACTCGGTTTCCCTACGGCTCCCCTATACGGTTAACCTCGCCACTGAATATAAGTCGCTGACCCATTATACAAAAGGTACGCAGTCACCCAACTAGTGGGCTCCTACTGCTTGTACGCACACGGTTTCAGGATCTATTTCACTCCCCTCTCCGGGGTTCTTTTCGCCTTTCCCTCACGGTACTGGTTCACTATCGGTCAGCCAGGAGTATTTAGCCTTGGAGGATGGTCCCCCCGTCTTCAGTCAAGGTTTCTCGTGCCCCGACCTACTCGATTTCACATGATCAGATTTTCGACTACGGGGCTATCACCCGCTACGGCCAGACTTCCCAATCTGTTCGCCTAATCAGTCTCATGCTTAAGGGCTGGTCCCCGTTCGCTCGCCGCTACTAGGGGAATCTCGGTTGATTTCTTTTCCTCAGGGTACTTAGATGTTTCAGTTCCCCTGGTTCGCCTCGTACCCCTATGTATTCAGGGCACGATACTCATCTTATGATGAGTGGGTTTCCCCATTCAGAGATGTCCGGGTCACAGGTTGTTGCCACCTCACCGAACCTTATCGCAGGCTACCACGTCTTTCATCGCCTCTGGCTGCCTAGGCATCCACCGTGTGCGCTTCATTGCTTGACCCTATAACCCGAAGGAGTCTGGATTTTCGCAATGATAACGTTTCATTTTGCCGGATACGCTTGAGACGTATCACAATTTAAGAAGCACTTCTTGCGAAGTGTTCTTGTCAGCATGATATACATTGTTAAAGAGCGACTGCTATAAGCAGTGATAAGCGTTTTTTTTCGTATTAAAAAGAAAAAGTCACTTATCACTGCTCATCAACAGCATTCTGATCAGGTAATTCATTGTGGACGCTTACTAACTGTGACGCATCGTTTAAGGAGGTGATCCAGCCGCAGGTTCCCCTACGGCTACCTTGTTACGACTTCACCCCAGTCATGAACCACACCGTGGTGATCGCCCTCTTGCGTTAGGCTAACCACTTCTGGTGCAGTCCACTCCCATGGTGTGACGGGCGGTGTGTACAAGGCCCGGGAACGTATTCACCGTGACATTCTGATTCACGATTACTAGCGATTCCGACTTCACGGAGTCGAGTTGCAGACTCCGATCCGGACTGAGACCGGCTTTAAGGGATTCGCTGACTCTCGCGAGCTCGCAGCCCTTTGTACCGGCCATTGTAGCACGTGTGTAGCCCTACCCGTAAGGGCCATGATGACTTGACGTCGTCCCCACCTTCCTCCGGTTTGTCACCGGCAGTCTCCTTAGAGTTCCCACCATTACGTGCTGGCAAATAAGGACAAGGGTTGCGCTCGTTACGGGACTTAACCCAACATTTCACAACACGAGCTGACGACAGCCATGCAGCACCTGTCTTACAGTTCCCGAAGGCACACCAGAATCTCTTCCGGCTTCTGTAGATGTCAAGGGTAGGTAAGGTTCTTCGCGTTGCATCGAATTAAACCACATGCTCCACCGCTTGTGCGGGCCCCCGTCAATTCATTTGAGTTTTAACCTTGCGGCCGTACTCCCCAGGCGGTCGACTTATCGCGTTAACTTCGCCACAAAGTGCTCTAGGCACCCAACGGCTGGTCGACATCGTTTACGGCGTGGACTACCAGGGTATCTAATCCTGTTTGCTACCCACGCTTTCGCACCTCAGTGTCAGTGTCAGTCCAGAAGGCCGCCTTCGCCACTGGTATTCCTCCCGATCTCTACGCATTTCACCGCTACACCGGGAATTCTACCTTCCTCTCCTGCACTCTAGCCTGACAGTTCCGGATGCCGTTCCCAGGTTGAGCCCGGGGCTTTCACAACCGGCTTATCAAGCCACCTACGCGCGCTTTACGCCCAGTAATTCCGATTAACGCTTGCACCCTCCGTATTACCGCGGCTGCTGGCACGGAGTTAGCCGGTGCTTCTTCTGCGAGTGATGTCTTTCCTACCGGGTATTAACCGATAGGCGTTCTTCCTCGCTGAAAGTGCTTTACAACCCGAGGGCCTTCTTCACACACGCGGCATGGCTGGATCAGGGTTGCCCCCATTGTCCAATATTCCCCACTGCTGCCTCCCGTAGGAGTTCGGGCCGTGTCTCAGTCCCGATGTGGCTGATCATCCTCTCAGACCAGCTACGGATCGTTGCCTTGGTGAGCCTTTACCTCACCAACTAGCTAATCCGACATAGGCTCATCCAATAGCGGGAGCCGGAGCCCCCTTTCTCCCGTAGGACGTATGCGGTATTAGCCTGGGTTTCCCCAGGTTATCCCCCACTACCGGGCAGATTCCTATGCATTACTCACCCGTCCGCCGCTCGTCAGCGGGTAGCAAGCTACCCCTGTTACCGCTCGACTTGCATGTGTTAGGCCTGCCGCCAGCGTTCAATCTGAGCCATGATCAAACTCTTCAGTTTAAAATCATTGTGATCCTTACTTGCTTACTTACGGACTAGCCGACAGCAGCAAAAGCGAATCAAACTTGGCTCAAGGTTCAAACGAATTCACTGTGATACTCCGAAAAGTATCGTTGTGTTCGCCTGCCTTGATATTTGGTGATTTGTCACCAACATCAGCAAGCGCCCACATGAATTACCTGATCAAATTGTTAAAGAGCTGTTTCGCTGGAAGATTGCTGTGAAAGCAACCGGGCTGCCGTTGAACTGGCTTGCCTCAGCGAGGAAGGCGTATTCTACGCATTTCCTGGCGGTTGTCAAGGGCGTTGTTTTCGATGCAAACCTGACCACATCCAAAACCGCTAACTCGTTGACTAACCAAGGCTTTTACACCTTATACACCGCTGGTAACGCTTGGCGTCCCCGGCAGCGGATGCGTACTTTAAGGCCTGACTATAAAGATAGCAAGCAAAAGAAGTCCTGCATATAAAAAAAGCGGCAGAAGGTTGCCCTTCTGCCGTAAACCACCGATCAGAACGCCTGATCAGAGAGTGCTCGTTGGCGTAAGGTACCTCACGCCATCAGTAGCCGATGCTTCAAATTTCAAACCCCAACCCAAAATCCTCACTGGAAATCGCCATGAGACTGGATGCACCCGCTTGAATCATCTGCGCATGCGCCTTGGTACGTGGCAATAGGCGCTGATAGTAGAAACGCGCGGTGTTCAACTTAGCAGCATAAAAGGCTTTATCGTCCCCCTCTAAAGAGACAGATGCCTGTTTGGCCGCGCGGGCAAATAGGTAGGCCAGCGTGACGTAACCGGAATACATCAGGTAATCAACGCTCGCCGCCCCCACTTCTTCGCGGTCTTGCATCGCCTTCATACCCACGCCCATGGTCAGTTCGCCCCACTCTGCATTCAACTTCGCCAGCGGTTCAACAAACTCTTTAAGGGCTGGATTGTCAGCTTCTGCTTTGCAGAACTTATGAATCTCTTTGGTGAATACTTTTAGCGATTCACCCTGGCTCATCAACACTTTGCGACCCAGCAAATCCAACGCTTGAATACCGGTCGTACCTTCATATAAGCGGGTAATGCGCGCATCGCGCACCAGTTGCTCCATACCCCACTCTTTAATGAAGCCATGACCGCCATAAATCTGGACGCCCTCATTGGTGCTTTCAAAACCGACTTCGGTTAAGAAGGCTTTAACAATAGGCGTTAACAAGCCAAGCAGCGTTTCGGCGTGATCACGCTCTTCACCCGGTTCGCCATGTTCAACCACATCAAGCATTTGCGCGGTGTAGAGCACCAACATACGCCCACCTTCAGCAAAGGCTTTCTGCGTCAGCAGCATACGGCGAACATCGGGGTGAACAATAATCGGATCGGCGGGCTTTTCAGGCGCCTGCTTGCCCGACAAGCCACGCATCTGCAAACGATCGCGAGCGTAGCTCAAGGAGTTCTGGAAGCTGGCCTCAATCAATCCAAGCCCTTGAATACCTACCCCAAGACGCGCAGCGTTCATCATGGTGAACATGCAGGCCAACCCTTTATTTGGCGGCCCTACCAAGTAGCCGGTTGCGCCATCGAAGTTCATCACACAGGTGGCATTACCATGAATACCCATCTTATGTTCGAGCGAACCACAGGAGACGCCGTTACGCTCACCTACATTACCTTGAGCGTCGGGCAAGAACTTAGGCACTACAAATAGCGAAATACCTTTGGAACCTTCCGGCGCGCCAGGCAGCTTGGCCAGCACCAAATGGACGATATTTTCAGCCAGATTATGCTCACCGGCAGATATGAAGATTTTAGTGCCGGTAATAGCGTAGGCGTCGCCTTCAGTGGGCACTGCCCGGGTCTTGATCAAACCCAGGTCGGTACCGCAGTGGGGTTCGGTCAGGCACATAGTGCCCGTCCAAACGCCTTCTACTAATTTTGTTAAGTAGGTCGCTTTCTGCTCATCAGTACCATGGTGACGCAGTGCATCGGCAGCACCGTGGGAAAGCCCTGGATACATACCCCATGCCAAGTTAGTGGCGCAGATCATTTCTGAAAGCAGCATCGCCAATGAAGGCGGTAGGCCCTGGCCACCATGGGCAGGGTCGGCGGCCAGGCTCGGCCAGCCGCCTTCTACGTACTGCTGGTAGGCCTCTTTAAAACCATTAGGCGCCTTGACCTCCCCCCCTTCCAGCAGACAGCCCTCTTCATCACCACTCTGGTTAATCGGCAGCAGCACGTCACGGGCAAAGCGTGCCCCCTCTTCTAGAATGGCACTGACCACATCTGGCGATGCATCGTCACCACTGGGTAGACGGGCGTAGTGAGCGGGGTAATCGAGCATTTCGTCCATGACGAAACGCATATCGCGAATAGGGGCCTGATAGCTGGGCATCACACTTCTCCTGAAATAGGGGCCTGGAAGCCAATAAGATTATTTTGACTGAAGGCTTTCAAACACATGTTTGAAAACTAGCGCGAGCGCCACATAGAGTCAAGCGAGCGTTTGAATTTAGCCTTAAAACACGCTAGAACTTTGGTCGCCTACGGCGTAACTCCTTAATACCAAAAATAAAAAAACTCGCCAGCCAAAAGCCGACGAGTTGCGCCGTTCCCCTTTCGCCCACTTGCCATTTATTACTGCATGCGAATACCGCCATCCAAGCGAATGACCTCACCGTTAAGCATTGGGTTAGTGATAATTTGCTCGGCCAATCGAGCGAACTCATCCGGCTTACCCAACCGCTTAGGAAAGGGTACCGCCGCTGCCAGCGCCTGGGCCGCCTCATCGGGAATCTCGCTCATCATCGGCGTTTCAAATACACCTGGAGCGATGGCCATGACACGAATAGCATGCCGCGACAACTCCCGCGCCGCAGGCAAGCTCATACCCATAACGCCCGCTTTAGAGGCACTGTAAGCGCACTGCCCTACCTGCCCATCAAAAGCGGCGATAGAAGCGGTATTAATAATCACCCCCCGCTCACCACTCTCGCTAGGTGTATTTTTAGCCATTGCGGCAGCCGCGAGGCGCATAACGTTAAAGGTGCCGATCAGGTTGATATTGATCGTTTTTGCGTAGCTATCTAAGTCAGCGGGGTTGCCCTCACGATCCACTAGCTTGGCTACGCTAACGACTCCGGCACAGTGAACCACGCCCGAAAGCCCACGCCCCCCGCCCAGCGCTACCGCTGCTTCAACTGCCTGCTGCATTTGTTCGGCTGAAGTGATGTCTGCCAGGCACGCTTGAGCCTGCTCCCCCAACTGCTCAGCATGGGCTTTAACACTATCGTTTAGGTCGCATAAAACGACGCGAGCACCTGCGGCGACTAACCGCTCAGCGGTTGCTGCCCCTAGCCCCGAGGCGGCACCGGTAATTAAAAACGTACTCTCCTTAACCTGCATAACCGTATTCCCTGTGGTTGTTGTAGATGGCTGTTATGTTTAGTCGGCTGCCTTGGCTTCTTCTACCGCCTGGGCACGCAGTTTGAAGCGCTGGATCTTACCGCTGGGGGTTTTAGGCAGTTCATCGACAAATTCAATAATGCGTGGAAAAGCGTGGGTTGATAGCCGCTCACGCACACGCTGCTTGATTTCATCAGCGAGCTCATCACTTGCCTCATAGCCTTCGCGCAGTACGATATACGACTTAATCACTTCGCCGCGAATCTCATCAGGCTGCCCGACCGCCGCTGACTCAGCGACCGCAGGGTGCGTCATCACGCTGTTTTCGACATCGGTTGGGCCCACGCGATAACCCGCCGTGGTAATAATGTCATCATCACGTCCAGCAAATTGAAAGGTGCCATCTTCATTGCGTATAACCACGTCGCCGGTCAGGTAATAGCCTTCCACAAATGGGTTCTTCTCTTGCCAGGTGTACCCCTGAAAGAAGTGCGCTGGGGAATTCTTGATATCGACTGCCAGGACACCCGGCTCCCCGGCGGGCAGCTCTTTATACTCCGCATCCAATATCGCTAGACGATACCCGGGCATCGGCACGCCCATCGCCCCCACATGCTTAAGATGATCAAGGGCATGGTGGTTATTACAGGTCATCCCGGTTTCGGTCTGGCCGTAGTGATCCATGACCGGGCAGCCCAGCGACTTTTCTACCCAGGTCACCACTTCGGTGTTTAGAGGCTCACCTGCCGAGCTAGCTGCACGCAGCTCAAGCTTTTCATGGGCGTCGTCAAATAGCCCAGATGCCTTCATCAGTCGGTAAGCGGTCGGCGCTGCGGCAAAGTTAGTAATACGGTGGCGCTTCATAAACGCCAGTGCTCCTTCTGCGCTAAACCCTGCCTCGCAAAAATGCGTTGTCACGCCAAGCAGCAAAGGCCCGGCAATCGCATAGTAGAGACCGTAGGCCCAGCCGGGGTCGGCCATATTCCAAAAGCGATCATCGTCTTGTAGGTCAATGGCCAGCTCCATATAGGTTGCAAAAGCCGTCATTCCCGCTAGTGGCACGGCAACGCCTTTCGGCTTGCCCACGGTGCCCGAGGTGAACATTTGCAGAAACGGCGCTTCAGGGGAAAGCCTTGGCGGCTTGCCGCTCATTGACGTGTGCGTCAACGCCGCCTGCCAGTCGTGATCATTAGCATGTTCGCTGGTCGCCCCACCCACTGCTAGCACCGGCGGGCACTGACTAAGACCGTCAAATTTATAGCGGTTTGCGTGATCCGTAACCACCAACTTGGTGTCTGCACGGCCCAGCCGATAGTCCACCGCATCAGGGCCAAAGGCGGTAAACAGCGGCTGATAAACAGCACCAATACGCCAGGTGGCGAGTACTGCAATCAATAACTGCGGTGACCGCGGCAACATACAGGCAATGCGGTCACCTTGACTCAACCCTTGGGACTGAAACCATCCCGCTAACGTGGCGCTCTGCTCATCCAGCTCGGCGTAGGTCAGGGTGTGCACTTTACCTTCGGTGTCTTCTTGAACCAGCGCCAGCACATCGCCACGCCCGGCGCGCACATGACGCCCGCAGCAGGCCTCAAAGGCGTTGAGTTGTCCATCCTGATGGTCGTCCAGACGGGCAGTAACACTATCGACGGAGAAGGTATCGAGGTAGTGTTGATAATCAGGCAGTGATTGTGATGTCGCTGTCATAATGGCTCTCTGATAGTAGTCAATAATTGTTGTTGGTAACTGCTGCTGGTGATGAGCTTTGGGTATTAAAAGCGGGAAAGTAGACCGTCGCTATAATTATCAGTTGACGTTAACGTAACCCTAGAGATAATAGCAACGCTAAAAGTAAACGACGCAGAGAGCAAGCACAGATATAAGTTGTAGCGTTAGACGTTGGTCGAGGCTGCCAGCATCGAGGCGTCAGACAGCATTGGGCATTATCATGGCAACCAGCTCGTCAGCGAGCTCATCAGGCGATCGGGGGCCGCTGGGATCGTACCAACGCACCGTCCAGTTAAGCGCCCCCAGCACAAAGCGCGAGACAAGAAAGCGGTCACCATGAATCAACCCTGCTTCCAAGGCATCGTCAATAACGGCAACCCACAGCGCCTCATAAGCATCCCGCAAATGGCTCAAGTGGGCACTGGCCGCAGGGTCGAGCCGACGCCACTCAAATAGCGCCACAACATGGGCATTGCGGTCGGTAAACAGGGTTTCGAGATGGGCTCGCGCCATGGCGTGCAAACGCACTTCAGGATCGGCGGCACACTGATCGAGTGCTTTACGCGCAATCATCAACGCATTTTGTGTGCCCTCTTCGATGACCGCAGCAAGGATCTCCTGCTTATCTTTAAAATGGTGAAACAAGCTACCGGATTTGATGCCCATTTCCTGCGCCAGCATACGCACCGTCGTGCGGTCAAAGCCCTCTTGGACGAATAGCTGAGCAGCGAGGCGCGTCAGTTCCTTGCGGCGAGGGGATGCATTCATTACATTCATGTCATTTACACTAGCGCTTGCTTGGTTACTTTGGAGAGAACCACAGCACCGCCTACGGGTCAACGTATCAACTACCACTTGGCATGATAATCACAATAATCCTGAAGGAGATTGACCATGAGCAACCCCACCGATGTTGTATTTCTCGCCGCCAAACGCACACCAATGGGCGGCATGATGGGCAGCCTTGCCAGTATGACGGCGCCCGAACTTGGCGCTGTTGCCATCAAAGCAGCAATTGAGGAAGCAGGCGTTGACCCCGCCGCCATCAGCGAAGGCATTATGGGCTGTGTACTGCCTGCAGGCGTCAAGCAAGGCCCTGCCCGTCAGGCCATGCGCCAGGCGGGCATTCCTGATGCCAATGGCGCCACTACAATCAACAAACTGTGCGGCTCGGGCATGAAAGCCACGATGCTTGCCCACGACTTAATCAAAGCGGGCAGTGGCGATATTTTGCTGGCGGGTGGCATGGAGTCCATGTCCAACGCCCCTCATGTGCTTACCAAGGCACGCGGCGGCTACCGTTTAGGCCACGGTGAGCTGAAAGACCATATGTTCTTGGATGGACTGGAAGATGCCGAAACGGGCAAACTAATGGGCGTGTTCGCTCAAGATGTCGCCTCGGATCGCGGCTACACACGCGAGCGCCTGGATGATTTTGCGATTGCCTCCCTTGAGCGCGCCATGGCGGCCACCAACGCGGGCCACTTGGCCGCCGAGATGGCTCCCGTGATGGTCAGCTCTCGCCAGGGTGAAACGCTTGTCGAACACGATGAGCAGCCTTTCCAAGCGAAGCTCGATAAAATTCGCCAGCTACGCCCTGCTTTTGCTAAAGACGGAACGATTACCGCCGCCAACGCCAGCTCAATTTCCGACGGCGCTTCGGCACTTATCCTGGCGAGTCAGCAAGCAGCGGATCAGCACGGTATTAAGCCGTTGGCTCGTATGCTGGGTCACACGACTCACTCGCAACACCCTAGCGAGTTCACCATTGCTCCGGTGGGTGCGATTGAAAAGCTGATGAAAAAGCTCGATTGGGGCGTCAATGACGTTGATCTGTTTGAAATCAACGAAGCCTTTGCGGTGGTCACACTAATGGCCATGGATGATTTAGGCCTGCCCCACGAGAAGGTGAATGTGTTTGGCGGCGCCTGTGCCCAAGGCCACCCCATTGGTTCTACCGGCTCGCGCATTATCGCCACGCTCATTCATGCCCTGCGTACTAAAGGGGGCAAACGTGGTATTGCCAGCTTATGCATTGGCGGTGGTGAAGCGACAGCAGTGGCCGTAGAGTTAATCGACTAATCGCGATCTGTAAACATAGGCTCTCTTTGGCATTCGCCCTGGCAGTATCACCGAGCCAGGGCACTGAACCACACTGCGGCAAACAGCCAGCCAAGCACCAGCATGGGGATCGACCAACGATGAAACTCCATCAACATGCCGGGTTGGCGAGCCAATCGTAACGCGATTAAATTAGCCATTGAGCCAATCACTAAACCAAAACCACCCACGCTGACACCCCAAGCGAGGGGCTCCCAATCACTCTGCTGGGCTAGCAGCAGCGTCGCGGGCACGTTGGATAACAGCTGTGAAAGCAACACACCAACACTGGTATCGCCACCTGGCCACTGCTGCATTGTGTCAATCGCCTCCTGAACGAGACCCAGCTCACCGATCATACTTAAATTGACAAACATGAGGACAAACACAACCAGCAACAGCCAATCAATGCTGAGCACCGCTCGTCGGGCAACGACCAACACGACCAGCAGAACGCCTGCCATTGCCTGGGCCGCCCAGCCCATTTCAACGGCAAACAAAAACAGTGGGTAGCCTATTAGCGCTGCCCATAATGGCTTCTGCAAACGCTCATTGGGTATGTTCACCACTGCTTCCAAACGTATAAACGCTTTAGGAAACGCCAAGGGGACGAGTAGCAGCAGCAGAACCATCAAGCCCACGCCTAGCGGCAGCATGGCTAACAGAAACTCACCAAAATTAGCTCCTGAACGCTGCCATAAATAGAGATTTTGTGGATTACCTATCGGGCTCAGCGACGACCCCGCATTGACCGCCAGCGCCTCGAACACAATCAAACGCCCTATCGGCAATGTCGCCATTCCGGCCAGACTAAGCGTCAGCGGCACCACGATAAAAAGCGCCACATCGTTGGTGACTACCGCTGAGAGTAGCGCCGAGAACATGACCAACCCCACCGCTAGGCGACGCTCGCCAGGCAGGTGGGCTAATAACCGATGCCCCCAGAAGGCTAGATAGCCGCTTAGCTCTAACGCCCTGCTAAGCACCATCAGCCCCGTCAACACGGCAAGTGTTGTCCAGTGAACCCGGTCAGCCATATCCCAAAGCGACTGAGGCTTCAGCCAACATAAAACGACCCACACACCACTCATGAGGAGCAGCATAGGGTCGTTTAGTAAACGCTGAAAAAATAAACTGACAGGAGCCAGTGCACTCTTTGTTACCAACACGCTACAAGATGCTCAGAGAAAATCGCATGATAGCGTTGTAGACCAATGAGTAAAGTTAAATTTCTTAATCCAGAAACTAAGCGGGAGCCAATAAACTCGCTGGGTGACGGGATTGTTCATGGTCATCAGGCACAGGGGCGTCTTGATGGCTAAGCTGCTCCCATTCGGGATAGTCGTCTTCCTCCCCATTGGCATGATATCGGCCTGCTTCACTTGCCTCCTCGACAACACTAAACTGGCCGGCATATTCACGCATTTGCAAAGCTTCCTGGGACAACACCTCTGCGCTCTGGGCTACCTGATTGACTAAGCGCATGGTGTCTTGGGTAGCGGTATCAATCTGAGCAACCGCTTGGTTGACCTCTTCAATGCCTCGCCGCTGCTCCTCGGACGCATGAGTGATTTGCGTCATCAGCGTATCCACATTACTCGCTGCCTGCATAATGGCTCGAGTATGTTCACCCGCTTGTTGCGATAATACGCTACCCTGCTGGACACTGGCACTCGATGCTTCAATGCGTGTCCGTATATCGCTGGCGGCATTGGCACTGCGCGTTGCCAGTGCACGCACCTCATTGGCCACCACCGCAAACCCACGGCCATGCTCACCGGCACGTGCAGCTTCAACCGATGCATTAAGCGCTAGAATATTGGTTTGGAAAGCAATGCTTTCAATCATGCGGATAATGCTTTGAATCTCTTCGGAGTGATTATTGATCACCTCCATGGTGGCGATAAACTGGCTAATTACCTCATCACCCTGCCGCGCTTTGAGGGACACATCCGCCGTTGACTGATTAACATGTGCTGCGCTTTCAGCATTTTGGTTCACCGTGGCCGTTAGCTGCTCCAAGCTTGCCGCCATTTGCTGTAAGGCCGAGACCTGAGTGTCGGTTTGGCTCGCCAAAAGCTGGTTCTGCTCGGTCATCTCCTGACTATTGCTATATACCTGCTGGCTACTGGCATTGAGTCGATTAACCGTGGCCGTCAGCGAGTGCTGCATCTTATCCAGCTCACTAAATAGCTGACCAATTTCATTGGTTGAGTGCGCGGTGACAGGCGTTGATAAATCACCATTAGCAATGCGCTGGAAGTGCCCAGTGATCACTTTCAACGGGCGAAGCACGTTTTTACGCACGCCCCATACCACTACCGCCACTACCAGCATCGCAGCGCCCAGTGCCGCTATCACGCCCCAAAAAAGCAGCGATGAAACCTGCTCAAAGCGTATAAGTAAATTGTTACCCCGCTGAGCGGAAGCACCTAAAAAAGCCTCGGCGCTCTCTACAAAGTGCTGGCTACTATCATCCACTCGCGACTCGCCCGAGAAAAAACCGGATATGTCGCGCTCTTCAAGCATCATCATTTGAAGATTGAGATTATTGTTAACGAATGATTGAAAATTCGACGCTAACTGATCAACCAGCGCCTGCTGATCGGCCTCAAAATCACTCTCTGTAAATTGAGAGAAATTCTCAGAGGCCAAGTCAAGCAACCGCTGGGCTTCTTCTATCAAGGGGTCAGGCCGATCAAATGAAGGGGTTCGGATTAACTCCGCAGCACGGTTCATCTGTATCCGCGCGCGCAATAGCTGGGAGTAGGCGCTATCCAGATTGCTTATTTGCGCCATGTCCCTTTTATGAAGGGAAGTAAATGCCTCACGTCCAAAATGATTGGCGAACAGCCCCAGCGCGCCAATAACGACGACCAAGCCACTAAAGGCTACCAGTACCAGCGTCCAACTCACTTTAACGCTTAAGTTATTGAACCATTTCATCTCGACTCGCCCCTTGCAGTAAGTTTAATCAGAGGTGTGGAGGGGCAGCCAGAGCTGAAGGCGCCGACGAATCTCTAATAACGCCTGCTCATAAGCGTCTGCCCTGCCAATCAGACGAGGGTCACGAATATCCCAGAACAGCACGTCGGCCGCCTTCCCCTGCCAATCGCGGCAGGCTTGCTGGGCCTTATCACACAGCACAATGACAAAATCGAAAGTTTCGCTTTCAAATTCGTCCAACGCCTTACTGCGTAGACCATCGGTAGGCAGGCCCTGCTTGCGCAACACTTCAAGTGTCAATGCATGGGGTTCATCGGGTTCAGAACCCGCGCTATACGCTTCAAAGCGATCAGCTGCCATATGGCGAAGCAGCGCTTCACCCATCAGAGACCGTGCAGAGTTAGCATTGCAAAGGAACAACACGCGGCGCTTCGTCATAAATAAACAGCCTCTTATGTAGTTAGTGGCTGCCACTCTACGCCCGCTTCATGACGGCAATATTGCAAACAGACAGTAGCGCTAGAAATATACGAAAAAACATATATGATAAGGTCAGCAACCTAACATGACTTGAAACGGGTAAGCCGAGATGACCTCACCGACTGACTTTTCAAACCTAAATGATTTACCCAACATAGATGCGGAACTCTTTTCCCCTCCCAGCAGCGAGCGGTTGGGCATCCCGCAAGGCGCTGCACACGCGCCAAAAATATCGCTGCTGTACGGCTCCCTGCGTGAACGCTCTTTCAGCCGTTTAGCGGTGGAGGAAGCCGCGCGCTTGCTCAATGCCATGGGTGCAGAAACGCGCATCTTTGACCCTAGAGGGCTGCCATTACCGGATAGTGAAGAGGCCAGTCACCCCAAAGTCGACGAACTACGCACACTAGCCCAATGGGCCGAAGGCATGGTGTGGTGCTCCCCGGAACGCCATGGGGCCATGACCGGCATTATGAAAGCGCAAATAGACTGGATCCCGCTCTCCCTAGGCGGCGTACGCCCCACCCAAGGAAAGACATTGGCCGTGATGCAGGTATGCGGCGGTTCACAATCCTTCAATACTGTCAACCAACTGCGCATTCTTGGACGCTGGATGCGTATGCTGACGATTCCCAATCAATCCTCTGTGCCCAAAGCCTTTATGGAATTTGATGATAACGACCGCATGAAAGCCTCCCCTTTCTACGACCGTATCGTCGATGTTATGGAAGAGCTGGTGAAATTCACGCTGCTGGTGCGTGACCGCAGCGAACTGATGACGGATCGTTACTCGGAGCGTAAAGAGAGCGCTGAAGAAGTTTCAAAACGGGTTAATCAACGAGCTATCTAATCAGGAGCTTCACATGTCAGCACTGCAAGATAACGCATCGCCCTCCACTGCCGAAGGCATGGGAGTCTTTGAACGCTACCTCTCACTATGGGTAGCCCTTGCCATTGTGGTGGGCATTTTAGTCGGGCAATTTATCCCAGCGGTACCGGAAACGCTGTCACGCTTTGAAGTGGCGCAGGTGTCGATACCCGTGGCGATACTCATCTGGGCGATGATATTCCCCATGATGGCGCAAATTGACTTTACCTCCTTATTAGGTGTCCGGCGCCAGCCAAAAGGGTTGGTCATCACGACCTCCGTTAACTGGTTGATCAAACCCTTCACTATGTTCGCCATCTCCTGGCTATTTCTGATGGTGATCTTTCGGCCCTTTATTCCCGCCGAGTTAGCCAGTCAGTATCTAGCAGGAGCGATTCTGTTGGGCGCCGCGCCGTGTACCGCCATGGTGTTTGTGTGGAGCTACCTGACCCGTGGCGATGCCGCCTACACCCTGGTGCAAGTCGCTCTCAACGACCTGATCATGCTGTTTGCCTTTGCTCCCATTGTGGTTTTCCTACTGGGTATTTCCAATATTCAGGTCCCCTGGGATACCGTCGCCCTATCAGTGATTCTGTATATAGTGATTCCCCTTGCGGCGGGCTATATCACCCGGCAAACCCTGATCAAAAAGCACGGCGCCGAGTGGTACGACAACGTGTTTATGAAGCGCGTTGGCCCGATCACCCCGATTGGCTTGATCATTACTCTGGTACTGCTGTTCGCCTTCCAGGGCGAGGTGATTCTCAATAATCCGCTGCATATAGTGCTGATCGCGATCCCGCTGATTATTCAGACGTTTCTGATCTTCTTTATTGCCTATGGCTGGGCAAAAGCCTGGAAGTTGCCGCACAATATTGCCGCCCCGGGGGCGATGATTGGTGCGAGCAATTTCTTTGAGTTAGCCGTCGCGGCAGCGATTGCGCTGTTTGGCTTACAGTCAGGTGCGGCACTGGCCACTGTTGTGGGCGTTTTGGTCGAAGTACCGTTAATGCTGGCGCTGGTAAGAATTGCCAATAAAACCCGCCACCATTTTCCGGCAGACGCTCATTAATCGGGAGTAAGGGCTATGGCTCACTATTTGGTATTTCTAGGCTCAACCCGCACCAGTACACCGCCCTCCCCGGCGCGTCTCGGCGAGCGGGTAGCAAAGGCCTGCGAGCGCTTGCTTTCATCGTTACCGCATACCACGGCTGAAATCATTGACCCACTGGCACTAAACTTAAGCGATCCGTTTAAGCCGCATTTTGCTTACGCAAAAGCCGATGCGCCGGAGGACTTAGCAGCGCTTGCTGACAAAATCGCCGCTGCCGATGGCTACGTGATGGTCAGCCCTGAATATAACCACTCCTTGAGCCCGGCACTTAGCCATTTGCTTAATCACTTTGGGGCTTCACTGTTTGCGTTTAAGCCCAGCGCCATCGTGACCTATTCGATGGGTCAGTGGGGCGGCGTGCGCGCCGGTGTTGCCATGCGCGCGTTTCTCTCCGAGCTTGGCTGCCTGCCCGTATCCGCCATGATTCATATACCTAAAGCCCAGGAGGCACTAAACGAAGAGGGGCAATTTGAGCAAGAGCAGGAACGTTGGGAAAGCTATTTTGGCCGCACGTTAGGCCAACTCATGTGGTGGGCGGAAGCCGCGGCTAGCTATAAACAGCAGGTAGATCCAACGCGGGTATCGCCCGCTTTTAAAACCGCGCCCTCGCAACGCAACGCGCCCGGCAGTGAAAGCAACTAATTAATCGTGAGGACACCATGCCCGTCATTATTTACCACAACCCCAACTGCGGTACGTCGCGCAACACCCTGGCGATGATCGAAGCCTCTGGCGAAGCGCCGGAGGTGATCCATTATCTGGAAACACCGCCCAGCCGGGAAGAGTTGGAAAAGCTGTTGACGATGATGCAGATCTCACCCAGGGAGCTACTACGTCGCAAAGGTACTCCCTATGACGAACTTAAATTGGATGATCCTTTATTGAGCGACGATCAACTTATCGACGCCATGATGGCCCACCCGTTTCTGATTAATCGCCCTATTGTGGTGACCAATAAAGGCACACGCCTGTGCCGCCCTTCCGAGCAGGTATTAGCGCTATTGGAAAAACCGATCAAACACTTCACCAAAGAAGACGGTGAAACCATTTACTATCCAGCGCAGTAATGTCGTCACCATGATAAGGGGTGCGCAATGGATAAAGTAATTGATATAAGCAGCAACGCATTAGACTTCATCAAACAACAAGGTGGCATCGTCACTGTTCGGCTTTCCCCCAAGTATGGTTGCTGTGGAGGGCGCACCAATATTGCCGTCGCCGAGGCGAGCACACCCGCGAACCCTGCGCTTTACCAACGCCATTGTGATGAAGATATAACCCTATTTATTGCACAAGAGCTTGCCTACCAAGGGCTGCGTGTTGACGTTGAGGGGTTTTGGAAGCTGCGCCACCTTTATGTGGAGAGCCTACCCCTGCAACCGAGGCACACGAATACACACTAGTGCCAAACACGCCACCAGCATCAACCCAGTGGTCAGCCATAGCGCCCCAGCACCATTATGCTCTATCAATAAGCCAAACAGCAGCGGCGCAAAGGCTTGCGCGGCCCTTGCCGGGGCGATAATCAAGCCCTGGCGCTGACCAAACCCTTTCGGGCCAAACAGCGCCAGCGGCAGCGTGCCGGAGGCAATGGTCATCATGCCATTGCCCGCCCCATGCAGTAGCGCAAAGCCCGCAGCGGGCATACCCATGGTGGCTAGCAGTGCCGCACCTAGAGGGTGGAGCGTGGTGGCCACACGTGCGGCAACAAGCGGATGCAAGTGACGCAGCAGCGCAAATTCCCCCACCCTAGCGGCCACTTGCGCTGGGCCAACAAGCGCCGCCGCTGCAACGGCAACTGAAAGCGACACGCCGGTTTCCTGGAGAAGCCTGGGCAGGTGAGCCGCCATCGCCGTTGAGACAAACCAGCCCGCAGCAAATACATAGGCTAATAGCACCATCGCCAGACGTGGCCGCTCTGGTGATGGCGCTGATTTTTCGTCATTAAAATGGTGGGGGCTATCACCGGCTTTGGGCAGGTGAGCATTTAGCGGTAGACCTATCACTATATGCAGAACAGCCCAGACGCCGCAGGCGGCTCGCCAGCCGAACTCATTTTCCAACAAGGCCGTTAGTGGCCAACCGATAGTGCTGGCAAACCCTGCCAGTAGCGTCACACCGGTAATGGAAGCGCGGGCGCTGCGACCTAAAAGCCGCCCGAGGGTAGCAAAGGCGGCGTCGTATAGCCCCATCGCCATGCCCACACCGGTAATCAGCCAGGCAAACATTAGGCTTAACAAACCTTGGGACAGCGCCATGATGATCAGGCCAAGTGCCAAGACAGCGTTGGACGACATCAGCACACCTCGCCCGCCTTGCTGGTCAATTAAGCACCCCACGCTGGGCCCTAGCATAGCGGTTAACAACAAAGCCGCTGAGAATGCCGCGAATATCCAGCTTGGTGATATCCCCAGCTCGCAAGCCATGGGCACCGCCAGGATAGCGGGTAAGTAGTAACTAGAGGCCCAGGCAAGCGTTTGCGCGCTGCCTAAGGTGAGCGTTAACCCCAGCCTGGGCGTTGAGCGGATCATGCGACTTGTCTAGGCAACGCCAGGGCCATTAACGCACTGGAAGCCACCAAGGCCGCGGACACCCACAGGCAGGCGCTAAGCCCGTAGGCCATATACAACCAGCCCGACAGCAGCGTGCCCACTAAACGCCCCATGGCATTGGCCATGTAATAAAAGCCAACATCCATAGAAACGCCGTCGGCGCGGGCATAATGGACGATCAAATAGCTGTGCCAGCTGGAGTTAATCGCAAACAGCACCCCAAAGGCGAGCAGCCCGACGACCAGCCAGCCCACTTGCGCCAAGGGCAGCATCGCCAACAGAACCGCCAGCACTGCCAGCGCCGCAGCCCAGCCTGCGGTAAGCGCCCGAGCATCGCCTTTGATCAGCCGGGTTAATTTAGGCGCCTGAGTTTGCACCCCACCGTAGCCAATAACCCACACCGCTAGCAGCCCACCCACCGTCCAGTGCGTCCAGCCGTGCTGGTCATATAAAAACACTGGCAGCGCTACGACAAACCACACATCCCGCGCCGCAAACAGGCAAAAACGCGCTGCGGAGAGCACGTTAATCGCACGTGATTTCGAGAAGATTTCGGAGAACTTGGGTTTAACTTTCTGGCGGCCTAAATCCGCCTTGAGCCGCAGTAGCGAAAGCAGCAACACGCCGCCCAGCATCACTGCCATCACCAACACTGCGGCCTGGAAGCCAATCAACGTTAACAGTAGCCCGCCGACAAAAAAGCCCAGCCCCTTCAGCGCATTTTTAGAGCCGGTCAGCATCGCTACCCAGCGATAGAGCGAGCTATTGGCGTTGGCGCTCTCCTTGGGCACCAGAACCTTAACGGCGCTTTTTGCGCTCATTTTGTTGAGATCTTTGGCAATCCCTGAAAGCGCTTGAGCGGCCATGACCCAGGCAACGGTCAGCAGGTTCGCGGGCACCATCAACATGGCGAGCGCTATAATTTGTAGGCCAAGCCCTACATTCATGGTGCGATTAAGCCCCAGTCGCGCGCCCAGCCAGCCACCTACAAGATTCGTCACCACGCCAAAGGCTTCGTAAAACAGAAACAGCATGGCGATTTCTAGTGGCGAGTAACCCAACTGGTGGAAGTGCATCACCACCAGCATGCGCAACGCGCCGTCGGTGACCGTAAACGCCCAGTAGTTGCCGGTAATCAGCATGTATTGACGCACCTCGGAAGGTAGCGCCTTCACCCTTGCGAGCATAGATTCAGCCACGACCCACCTGCTCACGCCCAACCTTCAGGGCCAGCTCGGCGGTGCGGTTGGCGTACCCCCACTCGTTGTCGTACCAGGCATAGAGTTTTAGCTGGGTGCCGTTGATCACCATGGTAGAGAGCGCATCTATGATTGAGCTGCGCGGGTCGGTGCGGTAATCAATCGACACTAGCGGGCGCTCTTCATAGCCCAAAATACCGGCAAGCTCGCCATCAGCGGCGGCTTTTAGCGCCTGATTGACCTCTTCGACGCTCACCTCACGTTCAAGCTCAAACACCATATCGGTAAGCGATGCATTGGCCAGTGGCACCCGTATCGCATGGCCGTTTAGCTTGCCTTCCAGCTCGGGGAAAATCGCGGTGATGGCTTTTGCCGAACCGGTTGTAGTGGGAATCAGGCTCATACCGCAGGCGCGGGCGCGACGAAGGTCTTTATGCGGTGCATCGAGTATCGTTTGAGTATTGGTAATGTCGTGTACCGTGGTCATGGAACCGTGGCGGATACCAAAGGTTTCCTGGATCACTTTAACCACTGGCGCCAAGCAGTTGGTGGTGCAACTGGCAGCAGTGACGATCTTATGCTGAGCAGGGTCATAAAGATGGTCGTTCACCCCCACTACCACGTTAAGCACACCCGGATCTTTTACTGGCGCACTGACCACTATCCGCCCTACCCCTTGATCAAGATAAGGCTGCAACTTTGCGGTGGTTTTCATTTTGCCCGAGCACTCGATCACTACATCGCAGCCTGACCAGTCGCTATCGGCTATAGCTTTATTGGCGCTGAAGGCGATGGATTGGTCATCGATAAAGATAGCGTTATCCGTTGCCTCAATGCCTTTCCCCGGTGACCAGTGCCCGTGCACCGAATCAAACTCCAGCAGATGGGCAAAGGTGGCTGCATCGCCGCCGGGATCATTGATACGCGCCAGCTCCACGTCACCAGAGGCCACCTTTACCCACAGGCTGCGCAGTGCCAAGCGCCCAATACGTCCAAAACCGTTGATACCGATACGTAGTGCCACAGGAGCCTCCTGAGCTAACTGATTTAAGCCATTTAATACGGGAAAGCATAACGGCCACATACGCTAAAACATATATTAAAGGGTAAAAAAATTGACTAAACAATAGGCCCACCCTTAATGGTGGGCCTGTTGGTTACACGTTAATTAACCATAACGACCAGAGATATAGTCTTCGGTCTTCTTCTGAGCCGGGGTTGAGAACATCACTTTGGTGTCGTTGTACTCAATGATTTCCCCCAGGTGGAAGAACGCGGTGTAGTCCGCCACCCGTGCCGCCTGTTGCATATTATGGGTGACGGTAATGATGGTGAACTTCTCTTTCAGCTTGTCCATCAAGTCTTCAATGGTGGCTGTTGAGATCGGATCAAGCGCTGAGGTGGGCTCATCCATCAAGATGACATCAGGCTGAACCGCAATAGCGCGGGCAATACATAGGCGCTGCTGCTGACCACCCGATAGCGAGGTGCCTGGCTCATTCAGCTTGTCTTTCACTTCGTTCCAGAGCCCGGCATCACGCAGTGCCTTTTCAACCAGTTCTTCCTGCTCGGCTTTACGGCTAACCAAATCGTGCATACGCGGTGCATAAGCGATGTTTTCAAAGATCGATTTAGGAAACGGGTTGGGCTTTTGGAACACCATACCCACCCGACGGCGCAAGGCCACTTCGTCCATTTTGGGCGCGTTAACATCCCGCCCATCCATCTCGACCAGTCCTTCAACACGTACGCTGGGTATCAGGTCATTCATACGGTTCAAACAGCGTAGAAAGGTCGATTTACCACACCCCGAAGGTCCGATGAGCGCCGTCACATTTTTCTGGAACAGGTCGATGTTTAGGTTATTCAACGCCTGGTTTTTGCCATACCAAAGATTCAAATCACGAATCCGGAAACTCAGGTCATGGCACGCCGTTTCATTTCGGGTATAAGGTTGCCCAACCGCAGGAGGCTGCTGGCCATTCATTACAGGTGCTTGGCTATTCATAGTAATGTCCTCTATAACGCACTGGCCTACCAGCGACGCTCAAATTTCTTACGCATCACAACGGCAAAGGCGTTGAGTGAGATGAGTATGGTGAGTAGCACCAGAATACCGCCGGCGGTTTTTTCTACAAACGCCTGTTCAGGCTCACCGGCCCAGGTGAATATTTGCGCTGGCATCACCGTTGCCGCGTTAGTAAATGAAACGCCGACATCCGGGATAAAGGCCACCATCCCCACGATGATCAAGGGTGCTGTTTCACCCATTGCTTGCGCCAGGCCGATAATAGAGCCGGTCATAATACCCGGCATTGCCAAGGGTAGGACATGATCGCGAACCACTTGCCAGCGCGAACAACCCACCCCAAAACCCGCATGACGGATAGATTCAGGCACACTGCGCAATGCGGTACGCGTTGAGATAATAATGACGGGGAGCGTCATCAGCGCCAACGTCATGCCGCCCACTAATGGGGACGAACGTGGCACCCCGAAAAAGGTAATAAAGATGGCCAGGCCCAGCAGACCAAACAGAATCGATGGAATAGCCGCCAGATTATTAATATTAATTTCAATGATCTGGGTTAAGCGATTATCAGGAGCGAACTCCTCCAGATAAACCGCTGTCATGACGCCGATGGGGAAGGAGATCGCCAGGGTGACGATCATGGTCATAACGGTGCCGACCACTGCCGATAAAATGCCCGCGTTCTCAGCGATTTTTGAATCGCCCGAACCAAAGAAAGTGGTATTAAAGCGTAAATCAACCTGCCCCGCTTCAACCCTGGCGTCAAGGGCTTCCCGCTCCTCTTCGCTCAAGCGATGCCTATGCCCCTTTAGATATTGATCGACCTGACTGGTTGCCAGTACCCACTGCACTTTACTGGTACCAATCATTTCAGGGTTATTACGTAGCTCTAATGGAATGGTACGCACCACTGTACGGCTAATTAATGGCAACAACTCCTCGTCAAAGGCTTGCCGTCCGTCGGTGGCAGCTTCCTCGGTATAGTTGATTTCGGTCTGAATATAGGCCTGCTGGAAAGCAGGCAGCCCTTTACTCAGCATATCGGCAAAAAACAGCACCAGAAAAAGGCCAGCGAGACCTAATGATCCCATGGTTATCCATTTCAGGCGGGTAGACTTTCGGTGGCGCCGCCTAAGCTGCTGGCTTATTTCGTCAAAAGAGTGGTTCATCGAAACAGTTCCTCAGCGTTACAGGTTATTGACGCGATATTTTTCACGGAAACGGCGTATCATCAGGACCGACACCAAGTTAAGTGCCAAGGTCACAACGAACAGCACTAACCCAAGCGCAAAGGCAGACAGCGTTTCAGCACTTGCAAACTCCTGATCACCGGTTAGTGCCGCGACGATACGAACAGTCACCGTGGTCATATCTTCCAGCGGATTAGCCGTCAAGTTGGGGCGCATACCCGCTGCCATAACCACAATCATGGTTTCACCCATGGCACGAGACATACCCAAAAGAGAGGCTGAAATAATCCCCGGCATGGCCGCGGGTATTACCACATCACGAATCGTTTCCCCTTTGGTCATGCCCAGTGCCAACGATCCTTGGCGCATACTATCGGGCACTGCGTTAATCACATCGTCAGAAAGTGAAGAGATAAAGGGAATAATCATAATGCCCATCACAATGCCGGGCGCCAGCGCATTGTTGTAAGAAGCATCGAGCCCCAGAAAGCCAGCAATATTGACAATGATCGGCGCCACGGTGATAGCGGCAAAAAAGCCATACACCACTGTCGGAATACCTGCCAATACTTCGAGTACTGGCTTTGCAACGGTTCGTACATTGCGCGGCGCAAATTCAGACATGTAAATTGCTGAGAGCAAGCCGATAGGCACCGCCACAAACATCGCAATGGCAGTAATCATAAAGGTGCCAGCAAATAGCGGTACCGAGCCAAACTGTGCACCACCGCCATCACCGCGCCCTGCCGCGGCTAGAAAGCTTGCCCCAGGGTTCCAGGTGGTGCCGGTTATAAACTCCCAGAAGCTGTGCATTTGGAAAAAGCGCAGCGCCTCGGAAATAATCGAAATTAAAATGCCAAAGGTCGTCAAAATAGAAATTAACGCGGCACTGGCCAAAATCAAACGAATGACCCGTTCGATAGCCTGGCGGGCGTGAAAATCGGGCTTAACTTGTTTAAGACTTAACAGTAAGCCTACGGCAGCCACCAGCAAACTCGCCGCCAGTAGATAGAGCGTTGGAATGTCAGCGCCCATTAAAAGCAGCGCAAAAGCTCCCACGGCACTTACCAATAATGCAGGCCCAGCGGTAGAGAGCACTGTAAACCAGGCATATTGGTCAGGCTGGGCGAACATCGCCGTACCAGCGCTACGTAACCGAGTGGCTTTTGAACGGCCAGCAAAAAAAGCCAGCAGCCCCAGCAGCAATAGTGCACCGCAAAAAATCAGAAGAAGCTGGTTGGTCTGCATCGCATCTCTCTCACGTGGTCACCGGTTAAGAAACCTATCAACAATAACGGGTCGGCAGCTTGCGCTGCCGACCATTTTTACAACTACTGACCTACCAACTTACTTAAGAACATCTGCTGTCATTGCAGTGCGGTCTGCGACAGCCTGGCGCCACTCTTCACGCTCTTGTTCCGGTAGAACGATCAAGCCGATATCACGTAGGTAGCCGCCATCGCCAATCATCATCTCGCTCATAAACATATCAACGTAGTCATACATCGGCGGTACTTCTTCAGCGTGCTGGTTCTTCACGTAGAACCATAGTGAGCGCGCTACTGGATAATCACCCGCACTAATGGCTTCCGGCGTTGGCTCAACACCACCGATAGTAGCGGCATTCAGAGTATCGGTATTCTCTTCCAGGAACGAGTAGCCGAAGATACCAAAGGCTTTAGTGTCTTCAGACAGGCGCTGAACGATCAGGTTGTCGTTTTCACCGGCATCGATGTACACACCGTCAGAGCGGATTTCGGTGTAGCCTTCATCACCGTAAGCACCCAACTCTTCAGAAGCGCTCTCCATGACCAGCTCTTCAAAGGCGTCACGCGTACCCGAAGTGGTCGGCGGTCCATAGATAGAGATTTCACGATCCGGCAGCGATGAATCGATCTCGCTCCAGTTGGTGTAGGGATTTTCAACCAGCTCACCATCCACCGGCACCATGGCGGCTACCGCCATAAAGATCTGCTCAAGGGACAGGTCAAAAACGTCATTTTCGCTTGACTGCCCCAACACGATACCGTCAGAACCGATTTTAGCTTCGGTGATGTCGGTCACACCGTTCTCTTCACAACGCTCGAACTCAGCTACCTTCATACGGCGTGATGCGTTAGTAATGTCAGGCGTGCCTTCACCAACACCGTTACAGAACAGACGCAAACCGCCACCCGAACCAGTCGATTCGATAACAGGCGTCGGGTTGCCGGTCGTCGCACCGAACTCTTCAGTTACGTAGCTGGCAAACGGGTAAACGGTACTGGAGCCTACGATACGGATTTGATCACGGGCTTGAGCAACACCGGCAACGCTCATTACAGCAGCCGCGATAACGGTGGTTTTGAGAATACGGTTCATGCGAAATACTCCTGTTCATGTAGGTATCTGGCCTTCGCAAGGCATACCTTGCACTGGTTCCATGACAACTTCATGACAGCGAGCAAACCGTAGAAAAGTTTTCGTTACATAAAGCTAACCAGGGCTTACATCACCACAAGAGTCCTAGCGCCGCAAGGGTGCATAACGCTAGTGAAGCCCCCTGCAGTAGTCGCCTATCCAGACGATGGGCTATAGCGTCTGCCAAGGCGTTACCGATTAATACCGCGGGCAGGAAGGTCAGCGCGACCTGGAAATGCCAGAGCTGAATCTGGTCAGCCAAGGCAAGGGTGATAAAGGTTAACAGGGAGGTCAGAATGAAAAAGGCGGCTAAGTTGCCGCGTACACGATCCGCCGGAAGGCCGTGCATTAAAAGTACGATGGGCGGCCCCCCAATAGCCGCAACGGTGCCGAAAACACCAGAGAGTACGCCTGCGCCAAACAGCGTTATGCGATTGACCGGCAGTTGAAAGCGGCACAAGGTGACGAGCACCGCAAATAAAACGATCACCGCAATCAGCTTTTCTAACACAAACATGGGGGCGGCGAGCAGCAGCCAAATACCCAGCGCATTACCGGGAAGGCGCCCCACTAACGCCATACCAATGGCATCCAGGCGCACTTCGTGCCAGTAGTGACGCACCATCATTAGCGAAACAGTAAATCCAAACAGCACTAGAACGACTGGAACGAGGCGAGGCTCAAGCATCAACAGTAGCGGCGCCCCGATAACGGCCAAACCAAAACCGGTAGCCCGCTGGACAAAAGCCCCCAGCAACAGCACGGCGGAGCAAGCTAACCAGGTGCTCATTGGCATATTGACCCAAGCCAGCAGACTATCCATTCAGGCTATCCATTCGAACTATCCATTCAGACTATCCATCCACAGCAGGTGCTTTAGTCAGTTTGCGCACCCCGATATTGCCTAGCAAAGCAGCGCCCAGCATGGTGAGCACCATGGGCCAGAGATGCTCAACCTCGAATAGTCCTACCATGACGCCTGCGAGGGCGCCGCAGGTAAACTGGATGCCGCCCAGCAGCGCCGTAGCCGTGGCGCTGATATGACCAAAATGATCCAGTAACGACGAGATCGCGTTGGGCGTGATCAGCCCGATCATACCGGTAAACAGCATAACCAGCGGCACCACAATTGCTAGCGTCGCAATATCCAAGGCGGTAGCTGCAACTAATCCTAGCGCCGCTATCAGCTGTATAAGCAAACCCAAACGCAAATTCTGCTGGGGAGTGCGCTTGCGGAGCAGGTAAATATTGACCCGGTTAGAGAGTGCAATCACCACCACGTTGACCCCGAACACCAACGGATAGGTGCTTGGCGAAAGACCAAAGTAGTCAAGATAGAGAAATGGCGAAGCGGTCACGAACGCAAACAGGCCCGCAAAGGAGGCCGCTACCGCACAGATATAGCCCATGCCTTCACGGTGTTTAAGCACACTAGCGTAGTTGCGAATGACTTGCCGCGGAGAAGCCGCAGGGAGCGACATATCGCGGGTTTCCGGTAACCGTGTGCCTAACAGCCAGAGTAAAAAACCTGCATAAACGGCCAAGAACACAAAAATCAGCCACCAGCCAGCAATATGCAGTAGTAAACTACCCACGGCGGGTGCCACCAGCGGCGCCAGCATCATAATCATCGCCATGGTGGACATCACCTTGGCGGCTTCTCGCCCGCTAAAACAGTCGCGCACAATGGCCGCTGAGTTGACCACACAAGCACCGCCCCCCAGCGCCTGAACAAACCGCCAAGCCAGCAGAGTGGGCAAACTATCCACCAAGGTAATAGCCAGGCTGGCCAGCATAAATACCACCAGGCCGCCCAGCAGAACAGGCTTTCTGCCCACGCGATCCGAGAGCGGTCCAAAGCAGAGCTGGCCCAACGCAAAGCCAAACAAAAATACGCTGATGGAGAGTTCAGTACGGTGAATACTGGCGCCAATACTTTCGGCGATGATACCCATGGCAGGCAGATAGGCGTCGATAGCAAAGGGCGCCAGCGCCGTATTGGCGGCAACCAATAGCGCTACCCGGCGAGGATTAAGATCCATGGGTCTCCTTAAGGCGGTAATGAACGCACTGAAATAGATAGGCCGCTAATCATAGCCGATTTTAGGGCAATTGTCGGGGGTGAGCGCTATCTATCTATGGCCCTTTGGAAATAGCCCTTGGAGATGGCCAGGGCTTATCAAGGTAAGGAGAGTTTAGTGATGCGTGGTGGCATCTTGCGACTCAAGCATCTCAACCAGTGGCTGAAACTGCTCACGGTTATGCTCGTTCATGTGCATCAAAATGCGGTGGGCTTCAAGGATGCGGCCACGTAGGCCTTCTTCGTCTGCCGGCTCCTGGGGAAGCTCTTCAAGCTCGTTATTGAGTGTGGTTGCCTGTTGCAGCGGCGCCTCCATCAGTGTGAAAAAGCGCGCAAAGCCCATTACGTCCAGCATCTGTCGCACGTCAGGGTTATCAACAATAATCGTCGGCGGCTGCTCCAAGCGCCCTTTCACTGCCATCGCAACCTTGGCCAGAAAGCCAAGCGCCGTCGAATCCACGTTGGTGGCTTCACGCAGGTCAATCAGTACGGCACGCAACCCCGGCGTCTCGGCGAGACGTTGAGCTTGCGTGTCCAGCGTGGCGCAGAGCGTCAAGCGCACATCGCCACATAATTTTAGAACAAAAACACCAGAATCGAACGCCGCTTTAATGCGGCCTTCTTCAATCAGCATGACCAAATCCGCTCACCATCATGATTGTTAGATCATCGGGTAAAGCATCGCGCTCTTGGTTGGCATCAAACTCCGCATCTCCTTCTGCAAGAAGTGCATTTGTTTTTGCTAACCGTTCGCGCAACTGCTCAAGCGTTACACTCTCGCTTACTAATTGCTCAAGCTCCTTGAGCCGCGTGTCGAGCGTTTTACCCGGCAAGCATTCCAATACTCCGTCTGAACAGAGCCATAGCCGAAACTTATTCGGCAACGCACAACTCAGCGAAGGATACTCCACATCGGGGAAAAGACCTACCGGCATTCCCTCTCCCTCTAAACGACGTAGCTCTCCCTCTACCGCTAGCAGCGGCATGGGAAGCTGCGCGCCGAGCGAATAGTGCAGAGTATGCGCCTCATGGTCAATAATACCGACAAATAAGGTGGCATGTTTACCAATGTCGGTGCCCTGCAGCTCTCGGTTCATTGCTTTTAGCCAATCGGGAGGCAGGTTTTCCGGATGCTGGCCATCCCACTCACCCAGCCAGCGGTTGCATAAATATTTAAGCAGAACGGTCACAAACGCCGACGAGGCGCCATGCCCCGACACATCGGCAAAATAGAAAGCGCTGTAACGCTCGTTATAGCGTTGATAATCCAGGAAATCACCGGACAAATAGAGCGAAGGGGCAAATATATAGTCGTAATAAACGCCGTTAATCACTTTAGGGCGCAGCGGTAATAAACGCCGCTGGATATGCCCACCACTCTGCTGATCCATCCGCAATAGCGCCAGATGGGTCTCCAGGCTCTCATTTAACTCAGCCAGCCGGACATGATCGCGCTCACGCTCCAGTGCCAAATCGTTAAGCTCAATGGCCTTACGGATCATGCGCCGCAACAACTCGGCGTGACGCAGTGGATGAACGATATAGTCCACCAGCCCAACATCGACCGCCTTGATCAAATCAGCGTCTTGCCGCGAGTCGCTGACCACCAGAGTAGGCAAGCGATGCGTCAACTGCGACCAGCGCTGCCGGGGTACCGCTCGGGCATGGGCAACGATCAACGCCGTGCCAGCGGGTAGATTATTGATATCCTCAGCGGCAAACACCCACATGCCGTCGCAGGTAATCGCTTCCGCCAGCGCATCGCGTTCACGACCGGGTTCGTCAATCACCGCGATCAACTGCTTAGAATGATCCATCATAAGCCTCAATCGGTGACTTCATTGCCACCAAAGTCGCTATCATCCTGGTCACTGTTGTCAAAGCCGCTATCTTCGAAACTATTGACTTCAAAACCTTAGTCTTCAAAACCAGCGTCTTCAAAATCGCTGTCATCAAACTCGAAGGTTTCGCTGGCAAAGGGGTCATCGCCCAACTCTCCATCGCTGACCTCAAATTGGCGGCTCTGTAAGTACGCGTCACGAATAAAACGGTAGCGATCACCACGAATTAACGCTTCCTGGTCAAGCAAACCCGCCCGAATATCGATCACATTTAGCGCGGTAAGGCTTAGTCGAACGGCGTCGTCGTCTACGTAATACAACGGATACGATGTCATATCAGCAGGTAAACCGGTGGTGTCCCGCAGCGTGCTGGGGCCCAACAGAGGCAGCACCAGATAGCGGGAATCTTGCCAGCCCCACACGGCCAGCGTTTGGCCGAAATCCTCTTTATCCGCCGTAATCTCCATTAGGGTGGCATAATCTAACAACCCACCTATGCCTACCGTGGAGTTAATCAAAAAACGTGATGTGGCGAGGCCTGCATTCGCCGGTTTGCCCTGCAGCAGGCTATTAAGCGCGGTACGCACCTCACCTAAGTTGGAGAAAAAATTACCCACCCCAGTCTCCACTGGGTCTGGGGTAACGGTGCGATAACCTTTTGCCACCGGCTTGAGCGCATAGCGATCCAGCACGTCGTTAAACGCAAACACCTTGCGGTTAAAACCTTCCCAAGGATCTTCAGGAGCAGCATTTTCCGCCTTTTTCGTGCTGGCGCACCCCCCTGTTGCGAGTAACGTCACCAGCAGTAGTGGCAACCCTTTGCTACGCAACGGGCGCGCAGGTTTCACGTTATTAAACCACTGCCACATGACATTTTCCTTTTTCAATTGCCTTGCACTTTTACGTATATCTACAACGGCGCATAACTGTCTACAAACGACGAAGAACTGTCTACAAACGTCGAAGAACCACGCTGCCCGCGCTATAGCCCGCCCCGAAGGAGCAGATCACACCAATATCACCCTCTACAAGCTCATCATGGTGAAGGTGAAAGGCGATGACAGAACCCGCTGAACTGGTATTGGCATAACGATCCAAAATGATCGGCGCCTGTGTTTCACTCGGGTCATAGCCCAATACTTTGCGGGCAATCAAATCGTTCATATGCCGGTTAGCCTGGTGTAACCACATGCGTTTAAGATCACTCCCAGCTAACTCCAGGGAGGCCAGATGATCGGTGATCAATTTAGCCACCATTGGGCAAACTTCTCTAAACACCCGCCGCCCTTCCTGCACAAACAGTTTATCCAACGCCAGTGGATCACTGTCCGTTACGCGGTTAAGAAAGCCTGCGTTATTGCGGATCGCGTTGGAAAACTGGGTGATCAGGCGCGTGCCAAGAACTTCAAACTGCTCACTGGCCACTGCAACGGCGCTATTTTCCAGTACGACTGCTGTGCAAGCATCGCCGAAAATGAAGTGGCTGTCACGGTCTCGGAAGTTGAGATGAGCCGAGCAGATTTCCGGATTGACCACCAGAGCGCGCTTAACACTGCCAGAGGCTATGGCATTGGCAGCCGTTTCAATGGCAAAGGTCGCTGAACTACAGGCGACATTCATATCAAACCCGTAGCCACTTGTTCTCAGGGCCTGCTGCACTTCCACCGCCACGGCAGGGTAGGCACGCTCCAGATTTGAGCAGGCAACAATTACCAGCTCAATGTCAGCCGCATCCACCTGAGCCGCGGCCAGCGCCTGCTGCGCAGCAGCGGTTGCCATCTCGCACTGGATAGAGGGTTCGTCATTGCCCCGCTGCGGCAGTTTAGGCCTCATACGCTGTGGGTCAAGGATTCCAGACGCATCGAGCACGTAGCGGCTCTTAATTCCTGAGGCTTTTTCGATAAATTCACTGCTGGAATGCGCCAGCGGCTCGCGCTCACCACGCTGAATCGCATCGGCGTACTGAGCATTTTCAGTGTCTACCCAAGCATTAAATGCCGCCACCAGGGCTGCATTATCAATGGCGTGTTCCGGTGTATAGAGCCCTGTTCCGGTTATCACCACATGTGTCATGCCAATCTCCTCTAAGCGGCTTGCCGACGTAACTGGCCATCAATGTAGCGTGCAACTTACGGCGACTCCATCATGTTACTGTGTGCGTAAAATAGCGGTTTTTCCAGCAACTTTTTTCAACCCCAAGCTAAACGCTAGTGATCTCCTGCCAGCGTTTTTCCAGTCGTTTTACTGACACCACCATGCTCGTCCCCAACTGCTGCGCAAATAGCGACACCCTCAACTCTTGCAACCACCAGCCAAAAGCGACCAGTTCCGGGTCTTCCACCCGCCCGCGCCGCTCGCTTTCCCGACGGGCATCGAAGCGGGCCTCTAATGACTGCACATCCTGCATCATCATTTGATCGCGACCACGTTCACGGGCGGCTTTTTCAAGCCGAATCAGCGCCGCTTCGGTATAGCGTGGGTATTCGTCCAGCCAGGGGCCTGCATCGCGAATAAAGCCGGGATAGACCAAGCGCTGCATCTGTGCGCTAACATCGCTGTACACCAGCGCAAGGGAAAAATTGAGCTTCCCTTTGAGCACTTTACTGACCGCCAAATGGCCTTGTAATGCGGCCTCTACCCGACTCAGGAGGGCTTTTGCTTCGTCTACTAGCAGGCCCTGAGTAGCGTCTAGGCGCTGGTTAAACTCCCCTTCCGAGCGCGGCAAGGGGTGCTGTGCCACTACCTGGGTAAACACCGCCAGCAGCAGGTCATCAATCAAGGCCTGCTTACTGCCTACTTTGGCAAACAGCAGCGCGCATTTCTCGACACCCGGCAGTTGCTTAATCGCTTTAACCTGTTCGGGCCGTTTGGCAATGCCCAGCCGGGCAATGCCCTCCTGGTGGGCGGCATCCGCTTTTGCCGGATGATCAAACAGCGCTACCTTGAACGCGTTGGTTCCAGGAGCCCTGGCGACAGCCCCCCCGGTCTCAGCGACTAGAGCGGGATACGCCTCTACGCGAATACCCGCCTGGGTAGTGACCCGGGAGGCAGGCAACGGCTCTTTGGGCAGACCGGCCACGGCGGGCTCATGGCTAACCTGTTCGGCCAGCGCTTGGGCCCCTGCGCTGGCCGCTGCTTCAAAGCGCTGCTCTAAGGCGCGTAGATCGCGCCCTTGGCCCAGAGTTTCCCCTGCATGATCGACCACGCGAATATTCATGATCAGATGCGGTTCAAGCAGATCCAAGCGCCAGTCGTCGGGGTGCACACGTGTCGATGTGCGGCGGCGAATGAACTCGCCTAATGCTTCGGTTAACGGGCGCTGATCAGGCACCAGCGTCTCGAGCGCCGCATCCACCCAATCTGGAATCGGCACCACCTGACGGCGGATGCTTTTGGGTAGCGATTTTAGCAATGCGATGCACTTTTCACGTAGCAGCCCCGGCACCAGCCACTCCAGGGCATGCATTGGCACCTGGGGCAGCATGGCTGCGGGAACGGTCAGGGTAACCCCATCATCTTCAGCCTCAGTGTCAAAGTGGTAGCTGACCGGATAGGCCACGCCAGCCAGAATTAAATGATCCGGATACTGAGCCTGAGTGACGTCATCGGCATCCCGTGCTTTGAGCGAATCAATATCAAAGTGGAGTAATTGCGGGTTTTGCTGCTCGGCCTGTTTGCGCCAATGCTCAAAGCCCTTGCCGTTGACGATCTCCGCCGGAATGCGCTGATCGTAAAAATCAAACAGGGTATCTTCATCGACCAGAATATCCCGCCGTCGAGCGCGATCTTCCAGCGCCTCCACTTCATCGATCAGTGCGCGGTTATGGGCAAAGAAGGCACCTTTAGTTTGAAACTCCCCTTCCACCAACGCGCGGCGAATAAACAGCTCCCGAGACTCCTGGGGGGCGATAGGCCCGTAGTGCACTCGGCGGCGCGCCACAATCGGTAGGCCAAACAGCGTGACCTGCTCGAGGGCCACGACCTGGGCACGCTTCATCTCCCAGTGCGGTTCGCTGTAGCTGCGTTTCACCAGATGTTGCGCCAGCGGTTCGATCCACTGAGGGTCGATTTTGGCCACGGTGCGAGCAAACAGTTTGGAAGTTTCCACCATCTCGAACGCCATGATCCACTTGGGCGACTTCTTGGCCAACCCGGAACCGGGATGAATCATAAACTTGCGATTGCGAGCGCCGAGATACTCACGGTTCTCCACTAGCGTGCCCAGGTTGGAGAGCAGTCCTGAAAGCAGCGCCTGGTGCACCTTGCCCGAGGTTTTACGCCGCGCCTGGCGCGCCTGCTCTTCGCTTTCGTCTTCATTGCGAGGGAGCGGCGCGGGTACTTCGATATCCATATCGCGCAGTAGCTGGCGCAATTGACGGAAGGTGTCGTGCCACTCGCGCATGCGCAGGTAATTGATGTAGTGCTCGCGGCACCAGCGACGTAGCTGATTACCCGATAACGCTTCGCGGGCATTCTCAATGCCATGCCAGAGGTTCAGCAAGGCGACAAAGTCAGAATCCGGGTCGTGCCAGCGCTGATGGGCCTGATCGGCGGCCTGACGCTTATCAGCAGGTCGGTCACGGGGGTCTTGTATGGCGAGAGCAGAAACCACGATCAGCACATCGCGCAGGCTGCCGACTTCGGCCCCGGCCAGCACCATGCGCGCCAGACGTGGGTCAATCGGCAGCCGCGCCAGCTTACGACCCAGCGGGGAAAGGCGCTGCTTGTCGTCCACCGCGCCCAGCTCGAACAGTAGCCGAAAGCCGTCTTTAACAAAGCGGCTATCCGGCGGATCGACGAACGGGAAGGCCTCGATATCGCCCAGCTTCAATCCCAGCATCGATAGGATGACCGACGCTAAATTGGTGCGCTGAATTTCCGGGTCGGTAAAACCGGGCCGGGAGAGAAAATCCTCTTCGCTGTAGAGGCGAATACACACGCCTTCGGCGATCCGCCCACAGCGCCCCTTCCGCTGGTTGGCACTGGCCTGGCTAACCGCTTCCACCGGCAGGCGCTGGATCTTGGAGCGGTAGCTATAGCGGCTGATGCGCACGAGACCGGGGTCGATCACGTAGCGAATACCGGGTACGGTCAGCGAAGTTTCCGCCACGTTGGTGGCCAGAACAATGCGCCGACCGCGATGAGGCGCAAACACGCGGTTCTGCTCTTCGTTGGAGAGCCGTGCGTAGAGCGGTAGGATTTCAGTGCCTTTTAGCTCGGCGCGGCGCAGGGTATCGGCGGTTTCGCGAATCTCGCGCTCACCGGGTAGAAATACCAGCACATCCCGGGGGCCGTGTAGCCAGCCTTTTTCGCGCTCAATGGCTTCAATCTCTTCCACTGCGTGGAGAATGCCCTCTTGTAGGGTACGATCCTCTTCATCGTCTTCGTCGCGTACCAGCGGCCGGTAGTGCACCTCTACGGGGTAGGTACGCCCGGTGACTTCAACCACCGGCGCGGGAGACTTGGCCGTGCCGAAGTGCTTGGCAAAGCGATCAACATCAATGGTTGCCGAAGTAATGATGACCTTTAGATCAGGCCGCTTAGGGAGCAGGCGCTTGAGGTAGCCGAGCAGAAAGTCGATATTCAGGCTGCGCTCATGGGCTTCATCAATGATGATCGTATCGTAACGGAGCAGCAGTGGGTCATTTTGCGTCTCGGCCAGCAAAATCCCGTCGGTCATTAGTTTGACCAGGGTCGTCGGGCTGCTTTGGTCGGTGAAGCGCACCTGGTAGCCTACCTGCTCGCCCAGGGAGACTTGCAGCTCTTCAGCTAAACGCCCTGCCACGCTACGGGCAGCCAGGCGACGAGGCTGGGTGTGGCCAATCAAGCCACGGCGACCGCGCCCCAGCTCTAGACACATTTTGGGCAGTTGGGTAGTTTTACCTGAGCCGGTCTCCCCCGCCACTACAACCACCTGATGGTCGCGAATGGCGTTTACAATATCTTCCCGCCGCTCCACCACCGGTAGTTCCGACGGGTAGTTGAAAGCGACCTTTTGGTTTTCGCGTAGGGTAAGCAGCTGCTGGGCGCGACTAAGCTCGCGCTGCACTTCCTCCAGACCACGGCTAATCGGCTTGTTATCACGTAGGCGACGGTTTAAACCGGCCAGCCGCCGCTCCAGCCGCTCTGCATCGCGTAGCATCACATCGCCCGCGGCCTGTTTCAGCGAGGCAAGACGTTGGCTATCGGTGGGGGCGGGGGATGTGTCGGTGGTCACGATTGAGTCGGCTTCCATTCGCTTGGGCATTTAACAGGAGACATTCATAACAGATATAAACAATCGACCCGCTCAATTGAGCGGGTCGTATAGTGTAACGCTTTCAGCTCCGCGACGCCTAACCACTATGCGGGTGGTCAGTGGGAGAGCGTTTATTAATGGCTATCTGATGACGTTTTTGAAGGCTCCTCGTCACGCAGTTGACGGCGGAGCACTTTGCCGACGTTGGTTTTGGGCAGTTCCTCGCGGAACTCGATGATCTTGGGCACCTTGTAGCCAGTGAGCTCTTTTTTGCACCAGTCACGCAGCGTTTTCTCATCCAGCTGGTCATTTTTACTGACCACGAACAGCTTGATGGCTTCACCGGCATTTTCATCCGGCACACCGACTGCCGCCGATTCAAGCACATCCGGGTGGGCAGCCACTACATCTTCAACTTCGTTGGGGTAAACATTGAAGCCGGAGACCAGAATCATGTCTTTTTTGCGATCAACGATGCGAATGTAGCCATCCTCCTGCAACACTGCGATATCGCCGGTGTGGAACCAACCATCCTCATCAATGGCGTCGCGGGTTTCGTCCTCGCGCTGCCAGTAGCCTTTCATTACTTGCGGGCCCTGCACGCAGAGTTCTCCCGGCTCACCCAGTGCGACGTCATTGCCCTCGCCATCGACAACTTTTACCGCGGTGCCCGCGACAGGTTTACCAATGGTGCCTAGTTGGATCGCATCGGTGGGGTTAAAACTAACGATGGGCGATGTCTCGGTCAGACCATACCCCTCGGCGATCGGGCAACCGGTGGTGGTTTCCCAGCGCTGCGCCGCTGCTTTGGTCAGCGCCATACCGCCGGAAATCGTCAGCTTTAATTTGGAAAAATCGAGCTGCTTGAAGTCGTCACGGTTACATAACGCATTAAACAGCGTGTTGAGACCAATAAAGGCGGTAAAGGGCAACCCCTTCAGCTCTTTGACAAAACCATCCAGATCACGAGGGTTGGTGATCAGCAACGAATGGTTGCCGGTTTCCATCAAAAACAGGCAGTTAACTGTAAAAGTGTAGATGTGATAAACCGGAAGCGGTGCGATAACCAGCTCTTCGCCATCGGTGAGGTGAGGCCCAATCGCTTCACGCGCTTGCAGCATATTGGCGATGAGGTTGCGATGAGTCAGCATGGCCCCCTTTGGCATCCCTGTGGTGCCGCCCGTGTATTGAAGCGCGGCTAAGTCATTAGGGCTTCTTTTGACCTCGGTATGGCTTAACGAAGCGCCTTTTTTTAGCGCATCGCGAAAACCAATCGCACTTGGCAAAGAATAAGCAGGCACCATTTTCTTAACGTGCTTGACCACTGCGTTGATTAGCCAGCGCTTGGGAAGATCATGCAAATCGGCTAGCTGGGTGACAATAACGTGTTTGATCTCTGTTTTATCGAGCACTTTCTCCAGCTTGTCCGCCATATTGGCCAAAATCACAATGGCTTTAGCGTTGGAGTCCTTAAACTGATGGGCCATTTCCCGCTCGGTGTATAGCGGGTTGGTGTTAACCACCACCAAGCCTGCCCGTAGCGCGCCAAAAACCGCTACTGGGAACTGCAGCACATTGGGCAACTGAATGGCGATACGATCGCCGGGGACGAGGTCGGTTTCATGCTGCAGCCAAGCAGCAAACTGCGCAGAGAAGCGGTCAAGGTCAGCGAAAGTGAGCGTTTTTCCCATACAAGAAAAAGCGGGCTTGTCCTTAAAACGTGCTACTGCGTGATGAAAAACATCCGTGACTGAATCGTACTGATCCAACCCTTCAAGCGCTGGGCCACGTAAAACGGCGGCGTTGGCGTGTTCGCTCATGGGCAATCTCCGCTATTGACGTCGGCGTAAGTCACCGACCTTGTTGTTGTCGCTAGGCTTGGTCTGAAAAAATTGGTTAAGAAGCACAACGATATACGACCTACAACAGGCTGTAAAACGATCGATTGAAACTTACGTTTCAACTTTAGCCCATAGTCCAGATCGTTTATCGTTTCATTTTTCTGTAGCTTCTCTCATCCAATTTAGTAGATCGTTTCCTTATGGACAGTAACGCGCCTGAATTTCTCCATTGCGCCAGACTAATAGCTCACCCGGCACCATGCGCTGCCAAGCTTCATTGTGCGTAAGCGGTTCAGTGGCAATCACGGAAACGATGTCGTCAGGGGTGGTATGTTCGGCAAAATTCACCGTCATCTCAGCGTCGGAGAGTTCTGCCTCGCCAAAAGGTGCGCAACGGGTAATATGCGCAAGCTTCGTGGCACAAAACGTATACAAGTAGCCTCCATCGGAGAGCAGCATATTAAATACCCCCAACGCTCTTAACTGTTCGCACAGTTGGTGCAAGTGCTCCCAAAGCATTGTGGGATCAGCGGGCGGAGTAGGAAAAGTGCGGCGTAGCTCCCCCATTAGCCAGCAAAAGGCGTGCTCGCTATCAGTACTGCCAACCGGGGTGTAGTGGCCCAGCGTTAGGCTCTCCCAGCCACTTAATTGGCCATTATGAGCATAGCACCAGGGTCGCCCCCACATTTCCCGGGTGAAAGGGTGAGTATTAGCGAGCTTTACGCCTCCCACATTGGCTTGGCGAATGTGGCTAATCACCACATTGGACTTAATCGGGTAGTCGCAAATCAGCCGGGCGATGGGCGAATCCACAGAGGGATGTGGATCGCGAAAATCGCGGTAGCCGCCCTCTTCGTAGAAGGCGATTCCCCAGCCGTCGCGGTGGGGGCCAGTGCCTCCCCCGCGGTGCAAAAAGCCCGAAAAGCTAAAGCAGATATCAGTGGGCACATTGGCGCTCATACCCAGCAGTTCACACATACGCTTTACACATATGATTCATACATACAACTCTAGACACCCAGGCAGTGTTCAAACGTTCCATTAACCAATTACCGGCTCACGGCGGCGTGGTGATTCGCTCTCATCGCCACTCTCGTCTTCCTGATCGACGTACTCATCGCTCTCAGGACGGCGCCACCACCACAGGGCAATGCCTATCAGTGCGCCTAACGTCATGCCCAGCACTAGCCACATCAGCCCGCCACGAAGCGCCGCGCCGTTGTGCTCAAACAAGCCAACTGCTGCCACCATCGCCGACGGCGCCCAACCGGTATAGAATTCACCCTCTTCTATTAGCGGCAACCGGAAAGTGGCGGGTGCCCAGATCGCCCCAGCGACCATCCATGTTAGTACCAGTCGTGGCAAGCGAGGCAGAAAAGTAAACGCAAAATAGACCGCGACAATGACTAACAGCGACAGCCCGTAATAACTCAACCACAGTAGTGGCGTTGAATTTGCAAACAGCATAATACCCCTCATATGGGTGAGCTCACCCGACGTTGATTTCCCGTTATGGTACCTATCAATTTATGAAAGCACAGCAAGGCATACATTCAGGCTTACCCGCTGCACGCTATTATCGCGCTAATGACCCAAAATGGCACTGGTTGGAGAACCGCGACGACCCAGAGGTAAGCGCCTTTTTAGAGGCCGCCAACCAGCAACAAGCCGATTGGTTTGCGCCCCTTGCCCCGCTGGAAGAAGCGCTATACCAGAGCCACTTGTCACGCCGCGAATTAGCCGTGACCAGCCTTAAGACAACGCTTGACCACTTCACGTTCTGGAACGAGACCGGCGCTGACGATGACTACCCCTGCTGGTGGCGCCATCCCAATCATCAGCCCGAACAGCACGAATGCTTTTTTGACGTTAGAGCTCGCGCCGCCGAGCACGACTTTTACGACATGGGCGATATGGCGCTCTCCCCCGACGAGCAGTGGTTGGCCTGGACAGAAGATACCCAGGGCGACGAGCGTTTTACCCTGTGGTTGAAAGCACTGCCTAACGGGACACCCGTGCAACTATTAAGCGATATTGGTGCGGGGCTTTGCTGGGCAGAAGATCAAACTGACAACACAGCGACGCTGCTGTTCACCCGGTTTGACGACACTCAGCGCCCCGACAGCGTTTGGCGGCTTTCGCTTTCACTGATGGAGCCTGTCGCTTCAAATGAACCAGTATTAGTGCTACGTGAAGAGGATCCTGAGTTTTGGCTCGGTATTGGCAAAACGCGCTCGCGGTCGTGGCTGCTACTCGAAAGTGGCTCAAAAGACACCAGTGAAATTCACCTGCTGCCTGCCCACGCGCCAGATGCAATACCGACGCGTATCCAGCCGCGCCAACCGGGGGTTGAGTACAGCATTGATCACCGACCAGGCAGTTTTTATCGTCTGCATAACCAGGCTGGCGCTCACTTCCAACTCGATTTTCTGTCGGAAAATCAGCTTGGTCAGGCCCAATTAAATTGGCAAACGTTAATCGCCCACCGTGAAGAAGCCACCCTGGAAGGCGTTGATGCGTTCTCTTGGGGGCTGATGCTGGCCGAGCGTGATCACGCCCAGGCGCAGGTACGTTTGCGGCGTTTGCTTTTTGATGCCCAGCACAGCTGTACCTTGGATGAATACCTGGCACTGCCTGAACAGCCCTGTTCGCAAATGCTTGAGGATGCACCACACTTCGATACCCAGGTAGTGCGCCTGCGCGAAGAGTCGTTTACCCAGCCGCCCAGCTGGTTTTCACTTAATCTAACCACTGGCAAACGAATGCTGCTGAAGCGGATACCTGTTTACGGCAATTTACAGCCGGAGCAGTTAATCAGTCGCCGCCTTTGGGCTACCAGTAGCGATGGCGAGCAAGTGCCCGTATCGGTAGTGATGCGCGCCGATCTGGCAGAGCAGCCCCTGCCCACACTGCTATATGGCTACGGTGCCTACGGTGACGCACTCGACCCCTGGTTCTCGATCGCCCGGCTGGAACTGCTTGAACGCGGTGCAGCCTTTGCCGTTGCCCATGTGCGCGGCGGTGGCGAACGCGGCGAACCCTGGTATTTAAACGGTAAAATGGAGCATAAGGAAAACAGTTTTAATGACTTCCTGGCCGCGCGTGAAGCACTTGTCGAACAGGGTGTCAGCGACGCGCAACGAATAGCAGTCTATGGCGCCAGCGCGGGTGGGCTGCTGGTCGGCACCTGTATTAATCGTGCGCCGGAAAAGTTTTGCGCTGCTCTGCTGGATGTACCTTTCTTAGATGTGTTACGCACGATGCAAAACCCTGAGCTACCGCTGACCACTGCGGAGTACAGTGAGTGGGGCAATCCTGAAGAGCCAGAGGTCGCTGCACGAATAGCCGCTTACTCGCCCATGGATAATATCCAGCCCCAGGCCTACCCTGCCCTGTGGATTGAGGGCAGTTGGTTTGATACCCGGGTCAGCTACTGGGAACCCGCCAAGTTTTATGCCCAGGTGGCACAACAGCAGCAGGGGTCAGCGCCCATTTTGATGCGTACCGATATGAGCAGTGGCCACGGCGGCGCCTCCGGCCGCTTCAAAGCCTGGCGTGATACCGCACGACAAGATGCGTTTATTCTTTGGGCGCTGGGCCTGAGCGCGAAAACGCTGCCAACCGCTTAACGTCCAAGCCCAGATTAAAGTGCCCATCCGCCTGCTGTGCTATGCCAATCACAGCAGGTTTTGGAAAAAGCTGCGCCAGTTAATATAAAAACAGCATTAAATACAGAAGACTTCCCTCTAGCGTTGATGATGAGCCCTGGTGACTTAGTGGTTTCTAAAGGTACCTTATTGTGTCTGGGTGTAAGCCCCTCTTGATCGGATATGCGAATAAGAACTAATGGAAGTCAATAATCGCGAATTGGCCCTTCAAACTGGTCTGCTTTTGTTGCTGGTGTCCACCATTGTGATTGGTGCAGGCGGCTTTTTGTTGGGCTTTTTTCCTGACGTTAATCAGCCGCAATTGCTCGCTCTGCTACCGGACAGTGCGCTGGTGATTCTGTTATGTGGGTTAGGGCTCAGCGCCGTAATGGCTGGCTTTGAAGGTTTTCGTAAAGTCACCTCCATCGCACTGGCTGCGGTTGCCAGCTATACGCTGATACACAACGGTCTAGACCCTTCATCTCACGCTGCCTCCTTGCTGAGTGGGCATCCACGCTTGCCTAGCCAAGCCGCCCCCATACTACTTATGGCAGCATTTTGCCTCTGGGCAGGCCCTCAAGGACGTTGGCAGCGCCATATTTGGCAACTCGGTGGACTTTTTTTATTAGCGGTTGGCTGCATTACATTAGCCGCCCATCATGGATGGCCCGTGCCCACCTGGCTACCCCGGGCCAGCGCGTTGATTCCTGGCCTGATCGGCTCTCTATTTGGCATCGCCATGGTGATGGTGAGCCTGCATGTTCCTCATTTAAAGACATCCTTAAGCAGTGCTGCTGTATTGGCGGGTATCCTGGGCGTTAGCCTGAGTATGAGCGGCTGGTTTGTCGTCAGTTGGAACCAGCATGAAGATATGCGGCAAAGCGCTCAGCACAACCTGGAAGGTATCGCGGTCAATATTGACCAGATGCTGGCGTCGCGAGCGATAGTGATAGAACGCTTAACAGAACGATGGCGTCAGGTATTTGCAGACCCCAGATCGCGAAGCAGGGAGGTCGAGCGCTACTGGACAGATTATCCAAGCCTATTAGCCATTGGCTACTTCAATCCTACGGCCAATGACATATGGCGCCGTGCTCGCCATAGCAGTGCTCTACTTTGGCTCGATGGCCAGTTGGGTAGCTTAGCGACATTGACTTGGCTTAATCAGCAGCGAGGTGACATACAGTGGTCGTTTCCTGACTATGAACGCCCTACGCTTGCGCTGCTCTCCGTTAAGCAGCCAGGGCGCCCCTATCAACTCGTAGCCGCCATCGATATAGCGTTACTGATTGAGCGGGAAACCAGTGTCGTCAATGGCACTTTTGCGTTGCACATAACCCATACCAACGGCTACCTCATTAATGAGGGGAATGGCCTGCAGCCCGCCGCTGCCATCGCGCCGCCAACGAAAGTTCTCGCCGAGCACACGGCGGTGTTACCAGGAGGGGCGATCATTAAGCTGGCACTTTCTGAACTCCCCAACCCACCGGTCAAACTAGCGCATTTTATAGCGGCTGGCGTGGGGTTTTCCGGTCTGCTGCTCACTTATCAGTTGGTTTTCAGCCTTGCATTGATATCTGCCCGAGCGCAGCGCTCGCGCGAACTTACGAAAGCTAAAGAGACCTTGCAGGATAGCGAACAGCGGTTTCGCTCGCTGTTTACCCAAAACCCCGATGCCGTATTTTCCCTCGATTTGAACGGTTATCATTTAAGCGTCAATCGATCAGTCCTTACCCTCCTTGAAACTGACGAAGCACAGATTATTGGTCGTCATTGGAAAGAGATCGTCGCCCCTGAACATCATGTCATCGTGGAGGCCGCCTTCCAGCAAGCGTTAACGGGGATTGCTCAGCGTTTTGAGTTGGAGGTTATCAGCCAGCAGGGTAGCGCACGCCAACTGGACATCTCGTTTTTGCCCACCGTCGTCCAGGATAGAGTGGTGGGCGTCTACGGTATCGCCAAGGAGATGACGGCGCTGCGCCAAAAAGAGTCTCAGCTACGCATTTATCAACGCAGCCTGGAAGCCAGTAGCAACGGCATTTTAATTTGTGAGGCTCAGCAAACGGATTATCCCATTATTTATGTAAACTCTGCCTTTACCGATATGACAGGCTACGCGCTTGAAGAAGTAAAAGGGCGCAGCTGCCGTTTTTTACAGGGCCCCGATACCGACCCACAGCAGATTACTGAAATACAGCGCGCGCTTGAGCAGCAACACGATATCACCTTGACCCTTCGCAATTATCGCAAAAACGGCCAAGCCTTCTGGAACAATCTATTTCTCTCACCGGTACGTGGCCCTGACGGACAAGTAACGCACTTTGTCGGCAGTATCAATGATATCTCTGAGCGCCGGGATCATGAGAACGCACTTGCTTTCCATGCCACCCACGATGTATTGACCGGCCTTGGCAACCGCGCCCTGTTTGAAGATCATTTGCGCCATGACGTCGAACTTGCCCGGCGCCATGAGCAGCAACTAGCGGTACTGTTTATTGATTTGGATGAGTTCAAGCCCATCAACGATACGCTGGGGCATGGTATTGGCGATCAAGTGCTTATCAACGTCGCCCGCCGGCTTGAACAGGCGATTCGACCTTCCGACACCTTGTGCCGTTTCGGAGGAGATGAGTTTGTGTTGCTACTACCGGATCTGGATAGCCCTCAGCAGGCAGAAGAAATTGCCGAGCGTCTGCTTGAAGCCCTTTCTCTGCCTTACCGCATAGAGCGCCATGAACTCTACCTGTCGGCAAGCATTGGCATTGCGCTTAATGACCAGCAGCTAATACAACCAGAGGAGTTGCTCCAGCAAGCCGATATGGCGATGTACAAAGCCAAGCAGCAAGGTCGCAACACCCTGCAAACCTTCACTCAGGATATTAATCAAAAGCTCACTCAACGGGTAACACTGAGAAATGATTTACAGGAAGCGATTCTAAATGAGCAGTTTGAACTGCATTACCAGCCGTTGCTGACTATCGAAGGAGCAATTCAGGGCTTTGAAGCGCTGGTACGTTGGAACCACCCGATCAAAGGCCCGATCTCGCCGGCGCTATTTATTCCCATTGCTGAAGAGACAGGGCAGATTATCGCCCTGGGCCAGTGGGTCATAGAGCGCGCCGCACGGGATTTTCTCACTCTCCAGCCGCAGCTTCCCAGCCACTGCCGTATTTCGGTCAACCTTTCGCCAATGCAGTTTCATCGGCCCAGTTTTTTGAGCTCGCTCAGCGCTACCCTTGAAGCCACGGGGCTCAGCGCGACCTCGCTAGAGCTTGAGTTAACCGAAGGCATATTGATGAATGATACCGACGCCGCGATTGATACGCTGCATGCGCTGCGCGGGATGGGGATTAGCGTGGCCATAGATGACTTCGGTACCGGTTTTTCAAGCCTGAGTTACTTGCGTCACTTACCCGTCGATAAGGTAAAAATTGATCGCAGTTTTATCAACAATATTGCCCATAATAGTAAGGATGCCGCTATCGTTCAGGGCATTGTGGCACTTGCTCACCACCTGGAGCTGAAGGTGGTGGCAGAGGGGGTAGAGACGTCACAACAGCACCAGCAGCTGGTGGCGTTGAAGTGCGATGTTGTTCAGGGCTACCTGTTCGCTCGCCCTATGCCCTTCAAACCGCTATGCGATTGGCTAACGGAGCAGAGGGGCTCCGTCACATCGGCAGTACGGCGATAATATGCGACTCTAATTGCTGCTCGGGCACCTCGTCCTGGGAAACGGCAAAACTGCGCACACTGACCCCTTTACGGTGAACCCGCTCGGCGTCGTTGCTCAGCAGCGGATGCCAGCCCGCCAGTTTGCGCCCTTCCGCCACCCGCCGGTAGCCACAGCTCTGTGGCAGCCAGGTAAATTCTTTCACCAGCGCTGGCGTCAGTTGGGTGCAGTCGGGCACACTGTCGAAACGATTAGCATAGTCGCTGCACTGGCAGCTGTGGATATCCAGTAGACGACAGGCAACATTGAGCACCGCCAACTCCTGGGTGTCTTCATCGTGCAACTTCAGTAAGCAGCACTGTCCACAGCCATCGCATAGCGCTTCCCACTCCTGGGGCGTCAGCTCTTCAAGGGTAAAGCGCTCCCAAAAACGTTCGCGCATCGCGTCTCTCCTGCCTCATTGTCACGGTTAAACACTTTATTATGGGGATCTATCTTGATGGCTTAATTCAGCCACCAGCTCTGGCCATAGTGTCTGAAAATCGTTCTCTAATGCCTGATAATCATCCTGCAACCACGGTACTAAAGCAGCCAACTGATTGGGGCCCGATAAACGCCGGCCGATGCCGGCGACGGCCCGGCAGGTAAACGCAAAGTCAGCGTAGCCTCTTAACCAGTCGTGCTCGACCAGTATCGGCATCATACCCGCCAGCCGGTTCGGCGCGGTGCGGGCAGCAAGCAGTCGATAGCAGCGCTCAACTAGCGCTTCCTGATCCGCCTGCCCCGCCGTATCACGGGCCAGAAAATGATCCCACACCATATCCAGCGCAATGCCCGCATAGCGCCGCTGCCCCGCAGGCGCTCGCCGTCGGGCATTAACAACACTGGGATGGCTATCCACCCACGCGTCCACCCGGCGGTGATGGCGGATACCCAGCGCAGTGGCCGCCGGCCAAGCGGTTAAATCCCGCCCCTTAACGCCATCGGCAATTAAGTTGCCGTAGAGAAAATCATCGCTACCGCCACTCACCAACCAGGCGTGGGCCAGAAAATTCATAACCGACTATGATGACGCTTTATCAGCGTGTGAGGCAACGTGGGCACGGTGCACGTCGAGCAAATAGGCTTCTTTAGGCGGCGGCATTTGTAGATAGAACCCTTTCTCTTTAATCCCAGCCACCACGTCTGCGGCGTTGACCCGTGACAATTTTTTGTCAGTGGTCAGCAGCATGGTAAACACCGGCATCGGCTTGCCAAAGGTTTCCAGCAGTTGCTCGGGGACGTCAGCCAACCCTTGACGCTTGTCGACGTATAAATACATCTCATCTTTACGCGAGCTTTTAAACACTTCACAAATCAGTTTGTCGCTCATGATGGTCGCTCCTCAAGGGCCTGGGCCAAAGCGTCATTTAAACACTCGCCCCGCCAACCGGTGGGCCAGCTTAGCGGCTCCCCCGCCAAGTCCTGCATCACCAGTGTTTCAATATCCCGGCGGCGCAGTAGCATTTCCGGTGCCACCCCCAAGTCATTGGCTTTAGCGGTTACCGCCTTTTTAAGTGCTTTAAAGCGTGACTTGAACGTCGGGTGCATGGGGTCTGGCCAACGATTGGGCAGCGCCTCTTCATCACAGTGCTGGGCCTGTTTCACCATCGCCAGCAGTGCGTCGCCCTCTTTTTTGATCAGCATTGGCTTTATGCCTTCCACCTCCGCGAGCTCGAAGCGGTTGCTGGGCATCTTTTCGGCGATCGCAAACAACAGCTTATCGCTAATCAACCAATTGCGCGGCAAGTCCCGGCGGCGTGTTTCACCTTCACGCCAGGTGGTCATCAGCCGATACGCTTCCATTTGGCGGGGCGTTAAGCGCCATAGCTGGCGTTGACGGGTATACCACTGCTGGTCGTTATCGACACTGCGGCCAGCCAGTTCGATTAAGTTGGCACACTCAGCATCCACCCACTCGCGCCGCCCCAGCATGGCGAGCTTTTCCGCCTGTAGCGTCCAGACTTTTAACAGATAGATCACATCCAGTGCAGCGTAGTGGCACTGGGCAGGTGACAGCGGGCGCAGTAACCAGTTTGAGCGGGTCTCCTCTTTAGGCAAGGTTTCACCGACCCAAAATTCGACCAGCTTTTGATACCCCATTCCAGCGTTTTCGCCCAAAAAGCCCTGCACCACCTGAGTGTCAATTAACGGCTCCGGCAGTACGCCCGCCCAGAGCTGGAAAACTTCCAGGTCTTCACTGCAGGCGTGCAGTAGCTTGATGGCGCTATTTTGCAGCAGTGCTCGGAATTTATCGGTGCAAGGGACGGCCACCGGATCAATCAGATAAGCCTCTTCGCCCGCGGTGAATTGGATCAGCGCCGGGACTGGAAAAAAGGTGTTCTCTCGGAAAAACTCGGTATCCAGAGCGACCACAGCGGCATCGGCTACTTGTTCGCATGCCGCATCAAGCGCATCTGGTGTATCAAGCCATTGATAAGAGGGGGTAAGAGAGGACAAAAGCATTCTTCCAAGTTGGCGCAAACGCTACCGCGCTTGCGTTTTAAATAGGCTTATTCACTGGCAAACGGCAAACGACCGTTAAACGCACGGCTCAAAGTACCGCCATCAACGTACTCCAGTTCACCGCCCATGGGGACGCCATAAGCAAGCCGCGAGAGTTTGACGTTATGCGCTGAAAGCAGCGAGGCAATGTAGTGGGCCGTGGCTTCCCCTTCGATCGTCGGGTTAGTGGCCAATACCACCTCTTCAATGAGCCCTTCTGCTACGCGCGCTTCCAGCAAGTCTAAACCAATTGACTCTGGCCCAACGCCATCCAACGGCGAAAGGTGCCCGTGAAGCACGAAGTAGCGCCCTTTAAAGCCACCGGCCTCTTCAATCGCCAGTTGATCGGCAGGCGACTCCACCACACACAGCAGCGAATCATCGCGACGCGGACTCTCACACAGCGCGCAAATATCGGCCTCGGTGAGTGTGCGGCAGCGCTGGCAGTAGCCGACTTCTTCAATGGCTTGCTGGATAACCTCAGCAAGGCGTTGGCCACCGGGCCGCTCGCGCTCAAGCAGATGCATCGCCATGCGCTGGGCCGTTTTGGGCCCAACGCCGGGAAGCACGCGAAACGCCTCCATTAACTGCTCAACGAGTGGAGAAAAACGCATTGCTTAGAACGGCATCTTAAAGCCGGGCGGAAGGTTTAAACCCGCCGTTGCTTCTTCCATTTTCTGTTTAGAGCTGACTTCAAGCTTGCGCACTGCGTCATTGACCGCCGCGGCAAGCAAATCCTCCAACAGTTCTTTGTCCTCTTCCATGACGCTGGGATCAATGGAGACATTGGATACGTCGTGGCGACCATTCATGGTGACCTTGACCATACCGGCGCCCGCTTCACCCTGCACTTCGGCTTTGGCGACTTCTTCCTGGGCCTGCTGCATCTTTTCCTGCATCTCTTGGGCTTGTTTCATTAAGTTGCCCATTCCACCTTTAAGCATGGTCTGATCTCCAACGTGGTTATAAGATAATCTCTAGCTATTTTGAGACTGTTTGAAAGCGTGTATGACAGACTGTCGGTAAAGCGCTTAGCGCATCGCATCGGCAGGCTTAACGCTGGATTCTATCAACTTGGCCCCAAATGCCTGCTGCAGCTTCTGTACATGGGGGTCGTGATTGAGTAGATCAACCGCTTGAGCGTGACGCTCTTTATTAAGTCGCTCTTCGCGCTGGCGGGGCGTTTCCAGGCTATTAGACAACTCGGCCACGTAAAACGCTATCCGCCGTGGCATGCCCTGCTCTTTTAACGCCCGCTCAATGCGGGTTTGATGCACTTCCGCCTGCATGGCCTCTTGACTGGGATCCAGGCGCAGCGTCAGCAACGTGCCGTCGTCACTCTCGACCAAACAGTTGCCCGCCAGGTTACGGGTTAACCCCCCCAAACCCAGGGAGTCGAAGCCCTCCAACCACTTAGCATTATCCAGTATGCCTGGCCGGGTTGCTGGAACAGTTTCTGAAACGGTTTCTGAAACAGTTTCTGGAACAGCATCTGGCTGGGTTTCCGGGATGGCGTCTGATAGCGCCTCAGGTGGAACTGTTGGCGACTCAGCCATAGTGGGCTCTAAAGCCTCGGACTCAGAGGCTGTTTCAGGCGTTAAGGTTGGCTCTGGCTCAGCAGTATGTTCCGGCTCAGCAGTATGTTTCGGCTCAGCCAGTGCCGCTGGCTCAGGGGGTTGCTGCTGGGGAGCTTCCACCTCGGTCACGCCTGTATCCGCTTCCACTGTCCAAGGAGGTGGCTCTTGCAGCGGTGGCGCCTCTGCGGCAGCAGGCATAACCGTTTCAGGCTGAGATTGAGGCTCGGCTGGTGGCTTTGATTGAACGTCTGGCTCAGCGTCTGGCCGAGCTTCAGCTTCCGGCGAGGTGTGAAGTGGCGCTGATGATTCAGCTTCCGCCTCTGCTGCATGAGCACTCGCATCAGCCGCCGCTGTTGCCTCTAATGGGGCTTCGCGGCGCAGCGGTAACGGAGTGCGCGGCGGTTTTGGCACGCCCTGGGGGCGAAACGCCAGCATGCGCAGTAGCGTCATCTCTAACGCGCTGCGCAGATCGGGGGCATGCACCATGTCCCCACGGCCCTGAATACCAATCTGGTAATAGAGCTGAATATCTTCAGCGGTGAAACGACTCGCTAGCTGCAGAATAACGTCACGATCACCGTGGCTGTTATCCACGGCGTCCGGCACCATCTGCGCCACCGCCAAACGGTGGAGCATGCTGGATAGCTCATCCAGCACTGCGGCAAAATCGGGGCCCTGTTCAGCTAACTGGGCTACCTCGGCCAGCAGCCGCTGCACATCGACATCGGCCAGGGCTTCTGCCAATCCAAGTATATGACGATGATCCAGGGTGCCCAGCATGGCGGCTACATCCGCATGGCGAACGGCCCCCTGGCCAAAGGCAATCGCCTGGTCGGTTAGGCTCATGGCATCGCGCATTGAGCCTTCCGCTGCTTTCCCCAATAGCCATAATGCACTTTCGTCAAACTCAACATGCTCCTCACCCAGCACATAGGTCAAGTGCTCCACCACGCGCTCTGGCGGCATATGTTTAAGGGTAAATTGGAGACAGCGAGAAAGAACCGTCGGCGGCAGCTTTTGTGGATCCGTGGTCGCCAGCAGAAATTTAACGTGGGGAGGTGGCTCTTCCAGGGTTTTCAGCAGCGCATTGAAACTGCTGGTGGAGAGCATATGCACCTCATCAATCAGGTACACCTTATAACGCCCTTGGGTAGGCGCGTACTGAACATTGTCCAGCAGTTCCCGGGTATCTTCTACTTTGGTTCTTGAAGCCGCATCAACCTCAATGAGATCAACAAAGCGCCCTTCATCAATTGCCTGACAGCTATCGCACTGGCCGCAGGGTGTAGAGGTAATGCCTTCATCGCCACGGCCATTGGCCGTGCAATTCAAACACTTGGCAAGGATACGCGCCAAGGTGGTTTTACCCACCCCGCGGGTACCCGTAAATAGGTAAGCATGGTGCAGACGGCCCTGATCAAGGGCGTTGACCAAAGCGCGTTGAACATGGGCCTGACCCACGAGTTCGTGGAATGTGCGAGGCCGCCACTTTCGGGCCAGAACCTGATAGCTCATGAAGCTGTACTTCCTTCGGCGGGCTGACTTACCCCGCACTGTCGCCAGCGCGGGGCAAAGGCCACGATGCATAACAAAGATGATGCGAGAACAAACGCCATTCTAGCGGTTGCACCGCAGCCCGCCAACCGCCTGGATAAAGCGGGGTGGTCGATAGCGCCTAGGCGTTATCGCCACCTTCCGCCGCACCCGCTCGCTCGGCAGCGGCTTTTACCAGCTTTTCCAGTTCGCCGTTTTGGTGCATCTCAACCACGATATCGCAACCACCTACCAGCTCGCCTTCAACCCACAACTGCGGGAAGGTCGGCCAATTGGCAATCTTGGGCAGCTCGGCGCGAATATCCGGGTTATCCAGGACGTTAACGAAGGCAAAACGCTCACCACAGCTCATCAGCGCTTGAACAGTTTGGGCAGAAAACCCGCACTGAGGCAGCTGGGGCGACCCTTTCATGTAAATCAGGATCGGATTTTCGCTAATTTGACGCTGAATGTTTTCGGCAGTCGTGCTCATACTATTCTCCTCGCTTATCAATGACCGATGCCCTCTCACTCATCATCTACCTGGCTTGGCACTGAACCTGATTCTAGAACCTGGCTCTTGTAATGGGTACTTGAGAACTTGCACTTAAGAACTCGCATTTAAGAAATAGTACGCAAGACAAGAGTAGTACCTGAGTAGAGCGCTCGGCTTTAACGTGTAAAGGCCATTCTACGCATGCCGTCCGCGTTGCGCATCCCCTGCGGCATCGCTAGGATAGTGTTTTTGCGCGGAGAGAAGCCCTTATGGCGACACGCCATTTCCTGACCCTGCTGGATTTGACCCCGGATGAGCTTGATTATTTGATCCAACGCGCCATTACGATCAAAACCAATCTAAAAGCCCAAGGCCCTGTTTATACGCCACTACCCAACCGCACCCTGGCGATGATCTTTGAAAAATCGTCTACCCGTACACGGGTTTCATTCGAAACGGGCATGGCACAGTTTGGCGGTCACGCACTTTTTCTCTCCCCCCGTGATACGCAGCTAGGTCGAGGCGAGCCGATCGAAGACACCGCTCGGGTGTTGTCCGAAATGGTCGATGCGGTCATGATCCGCACCTTCTCACACGCTGGGCTGGAAGCTTACGCCAGCGCCAGCAGCGTACCGGTAATCAACGCATTGAGCGATGACTACCACCCCTGTCAGCTACTGGCCGACGTAATGACCTGGACCGAGCTTCGCGGTAGCGTCAAGGGGCGCACAGCGGTGTGGATCGGTGATGGTAACAATATGTGCCACTCCTGGATCAATGCCGCCCGTCAGTTCGATTTTCATCTGCGCATCTGCTGCCCGAAAGGCTACGAACCCCGTGCAGACATTATGGCGGCCGCTGGAGATAAAGTGACGCTGCTGCACGACCCCCAGGAAGCAGTCAAGCAGGTTGACCTGATCACCACCGACGTTTGGGCATCAATGGGCCAGGAGGAAGAGCAGGCAAAACGTGAAGCCGATTTCGCAGGCTTCCAAGTGACCGAAGCGATGCTGGATAAGGCCAACCAAGACGTACTCTTCTTGCACTGCCTACCCGCCCATCGCGGCGAAGAGATTAGCCACACGCTGCTCGAAGACCCCCGGGCCGTAGTGTGGCAGGAAGCGGGCAATCGCCTGCATGCACAAAAAGCACTGATTGAGTTTTTACTATTGGGAAAAATCGCAGAGTAATAGTCAGCTTTTAAGGTCGAAAAAAAGCCTCGTTGTTAAACGAGGCTTTTTTCTGCAATTTTGGTAAAGCAAAATAGTGGTGGAGCCTAGCGGGATCGAACCGCTGACCTCAACACTGCCAGTGTTGCGCTCTCCCAGCTGAGCTAAGGCCCCACACGCTGTCTTGCCGACAGCGAGGCGGATACTACGATGAACATTTATCTCGGTCAAGTTTTTGCCTCAACCGCGGCCAACTAATTCTCCTTTGTCGCAAGCTGTGGCACTCTATGCATAGAGTACAAGGCCAACGCCTGAGCCCATGATGTTTCCATGCAGGAGCCTGTCCATTGATCACTGTACTTATAGCCGATGATCACCACCTAGTAAGAACGAGCATTGCTCACCTGCTAAACGAAGAGTGTGACATTAAAATTGTGGGCGAAGTTGACGATGGCGAAAGTGCCGTAACACAGTGTCGCCACTTAAAGCCTGACATTGTGCTAATGGACATTCGCATGCCGGGCATCGGCGGGCTTGAAGCCACTCGACGCATTAACCGCAGCATGAAAGACGCCAAGGTTCTGATTTTGACCGCGCATATGGAGGACAGCGTACTGCGCCGCATGCTTGAAGCTGGCGCATCAGGCTTTTTGAGCAAAGGCGCCGATGCCACAGAAATGACCGACGCTATCCGTCAGGTCTTCCATGGCCGGCGCTATGTCAGTCAAGAAATTGCTCAGCGCCTGGCCATGTCACACTTTACCGATGAGGATAATCCGTTTAGCCACCTCTCTCACCGAGAGCTACAGATTGCCCTTATGATCGTGAACTGCCAGCGTGTACAAGATATCTCTGACCGCCTGCATTTAAGCCCTAAAACGGTAAACACCTATCGCTATCGACTCTTTGATAAACTACCAGTAGCCACCGACGTTGAGCTTACCCACTTGGCGCTCCGTCATGGGCTGGTCGAGGGGTTTGACGCTACCCAGATATAACCCCACCATCCCCTGCTGTTATCGGGTACCGACACGCTGATATGACCTTTGATTCAAAACAGTTCTTGAGCTCGGTAAGCTCCTCGCCAGGGGTTTACCGGATGCTTGATGAGCAAAGTAATACCCTCTATGTAGGCAAAGCCAAGCGCTTAAAAGCGCGCCTTGCCAGCTATTTTCGTGGCCAGTTGAATACCAAGACCCAGGCCATGGTGGGGCGCATCGCCGATATTCAAGTCACCGTCACCCGCACGGAGACTGAGGCCCTGCTGCTCGAACAGACGCTGATCAAACAACTGCGTCCGCCCTATAATATTCTGCTCCGTGACGATAAGTCTTATCCGTTTGTCTTTGTCACTGATCGCCACCCTTACCCGGCACTGGAGTATAAACGTGCCCGGCAACGCAGCGACGATGGTCGCTATCTCGGCCCCTACCCCAGCAGCGGCGCCGTGCGTGAAAGCTTAGCGCTGATGCAGAAGATATTTCGTATTCGCAACTGCGAAGATAGTGTCTTTGCCCACCGCTCGCGGCCCTGTTTGCAGTATCAGATACAGCGCTGCAGCGCCCCTTGTGTCGACTACATTTCCGCCGAAGACTACCGCCGCGACCTCGAGCACGCCGTGATGTGCCTGGAGGGCAAAAGTGAAAGTGTGACTCAGGAATTGATGGAGGCGATGGAGGCGGCCAGCCGGGCACTCAATTTTGAGGAGGCTGCCCGCCTGCGTGATCAAGTGCAGCAACTGCGCCAACTCCAGCAACGCCAGTTTGTCGATACCGGTGGCGGGGATGCAGATATTTTCGCCCTCGCCCAGCGCCCTGGAGCGCTTGGCGTTTCTGTGCTGAGTGTCCGTGATGGTCGCCTGTTGGGGGCCCGTCACCACACCCCGAAGAACGATCTAGACCTACCGCTTGAAACGCTGCTCACCGAAGTGGTTAGCCAATACTATTTTGGTCAACCACATAATGTCCCCAGCGAAGTGATTACCAGCCACCCGCTGGATGACAGCGAACTTATCGCCGAAGCGCTGACCCAGCAGGCGGGCAAGCGCATTCGTGTTACCAGCCAAGTGCGCGGCCACCGCGCTCAGTGGCAGCAACTCGCCATTACCAATGCCGAGCAGCAGTTGGCTTCCCAACTGGCCAATCAAACCCAGCTCACTCAGCGTTTTACTGCCCTGCAGAAAGCGCTGGGCTTAGCAGAAACACCCCAGCGTTTGGAGTGTTTCGATATTAGCCATAGCCACGGCGAGGCAACCGTGGCTTCCTGCGTGGTGTTTGATCATCAAGGCCCGCGTAAAAGCGACTACCGCCATTTCCGTATTGAAGGGGTGGCCGCCGGTGATGACTACGCTGCCATGCAACAGGCCCTGACACGGCGTCTTAAGCGGGTAAAAAGCGGAGAAGCAGTTGCTCCGGACATTTTGATTGTCGACGGCGGCAAGGGCCAGCTCAACATGGCTCGGGAAGTGTTTAAAGAACTTGATATCAGTAACATCATGCTATTGGGCGTCGCCAAGGGCACTACGCGCAAAGCGGGGCTTGAAAGCCTGTTTGTGGAAACCGCTGACAACCCGCTCGACCTGGATCCGGCTTCCCCTGCATTACATTTGATCCAGCATATTCGCGATGAGTCGCACCGGTTTGCGATTGCTGGACATCGGGCTCAGCGCGATAAAGCGCGACGCACTTCGACCCTGCAGGATATTCCTGGCATTGGCCCTAAACGCAGACGGGAGCTACTGCGTTTTTTTGGCGGCCTGCAGGGGGTACAAAAGGCCAGCCGCGACGAACTTGCCCGTGTACCCGGCATTAATGCGTCGCTAGCCGAGAGTATTTACCGAGCACTCAACGGATAAACGCCCGTTTGGCATGGATGCCATCGGCCAAGGGGGATAGAATGAGCCCCAGACACTTCGAATCCTCTGATTTCCCGGCAAGGATCGCACCCTGCGATGAATATACCCAACATACTGACACTGGCGAGAATCGCCTTTATTCCGCTGCTAGTGGTGCTGTTTTATCTACCCTTCAGTTGGAGCATGCCCGTGGCGGCTGGCCTATTTGGCCTGGCCTCCATTACCGACTGGCTGGATGGCTATTTAGCGCGCCGCTGGAATCAGTCAACGCCCTTTGGCGCTTTTTTAGACCCCGTAGCCGACAAACTCATGGTGGTGGTGGCGCTAGCGCTACTGATCGAGCGCTATGACACCCTGGTGCTAACACTTCCCGCGTTGGTCATCATTGGCCGTGAAATTGTTATTTCAGCACTTCGTGAGTGGATGGCTGAAATGGGCAAACGCGGCATGGTGGCAGTTTCCTGGGTGGGCAAACTTAAAACGACCCTGCAGATGGCGTCGCTACTGATCCTGCTAGCGCTCCCTCCGACACACGAATTTGCCCTGCTTGGCGTTGTAGTACTGTATACCGCCGCGATTCTAACGTTGTGGTCGATGATTCAGTACCTGAAAGCGGCTTGGCCACATCTTAGCCGCTCCATGTAATCTGCTGATAACTCAATAAGAAAGGGTATATAATTCATTCATTGACAACTCGGCGGCGATCCGTATAATTCGCCCTCGAGTCGAGCGGGAATAGCTCAGTGGTAGAGCATCGCCTTGCCAAGGCGAGGGTCGGGAGTTCGAATCTCCTTTCCCGCTCCAATAGACTCTTGAGGCTGGATGGCAGAGTGGTTATGCAGCGGACTGCAACTCCGTGTACGCCGGTTCGATTCCGACTCCAGCCTCCATCTTTGTGTAGCAGTGATGTTTTAAGTAGTACAAAACAGCATTGCGGTGTGACGTGTAATGTATAGCCCGGATGGCGAAATCGGTAGACGCAAGAGACTTAAAATCTCTCGGGGGCAACCCCGTGCCGGTTCAAGTCCGGCTCCGGGCACCATCATCAATACTCACTCCCCTCCCGCCTTCTCCCCTCTTTAGTTATTGTCCTTCATTTTTCTACGCTGGGCTCTCTCTACACCCTCTTTTCCAGCACTACAAGTGCGCTCGATTGCTACGCATTGCTAACCCCAAAACATTGCCAAAGCAGTGCCGAAATATCGCTAAACGCTAGTCGCCACGCTATTATGCCTGCCTTCTAATGATTTGCGCGCCCGGCGAAGCTAGCGACGCTTAGGGGGTTGTACTATTTTGGCCAGTATTGAGTTTGGTCACCATCGAGAGGGAGCGGACACTATGAGCACGCCAGCATCCGATGTACTTATCATTGGCGGCGGTGTCGCTGGGTTAACCCTTGCCTTGGAAGTGGCTGATCACAAGTCAGTGACATTGGTGCGCCCCGCTCAAGACGACCAAGGAGCCAGTCGCTGGGCTCAAGGCGGCATTGCCGCCGTGCTCTCACCGGATGACGACCTGGAAGCGCATATCAACGACACACTGGTGGCAGGCGATGGTTTATGTGATATTGAGGCGGTTCGCTTTACCGTTACCCATGGGCCCGCTGCTATTCAGTGGCTGATTGATAAAGGCGTTCCCTTTACCCCCGAGACCGACCCTGCCGCGCGCTATCCGTACCATCTAACTCGCGAAGGCGGCCATAACGCTCGGCGAATTATCCATGCGGATGATGCCACCGGTCGCGCCGTGGTGGATACGCTTGTAGACAAAGTGGCGCAGCATCCCAATATCGCCCAACGCAATGATTTAACCGTCGTTGGCCTGCTACAGGATACTCAAGGTGCCTGCTGCGGCGCCTATGGCAGCGATGCTAACCACCAGTGGCACTCGCTCACTGCGTGCCACACCGTATTGGCCACTGGCGGCGCAAGCGGCCTTTACCGTCACACGACGACGCCCACCCCGAGCAGCGGCGAAGGCATGATGATGGCCGCAGAGCTGGGGGCGCGATTAATGAATCTCGAGTTTCAGCAGTTTCATCCCACCTGCCTCTTTGACCCTGAAGGCCCGGCGTTTTTGATCAGTGAAGCGGTTCGCGGAGAGGGCGGACATTTGCTCAATGAAGCGTGGCAACGCTTTATGCTCGCGCAAGATAAGCGCGCCGAGCTGGCACCCCGCGACATCGTTGCCCGCGCCATTGACGCTGAGATACAGCGCGGCACCCTAGGGCATGTATGGCTGGATATTCGTCATTTAGGTGAAAAGGCGATCCACCACCACTTCCCCACTATTCTGGCCCACTGTGCATCTCGGGGCATTGATATCACCCGGCACGCTATTCCTGTCGTGCCCGCTGCCCACTATAGCTGCGGCGGTGTCGCCACCGACCTGCAAGGCGCCACCGACGTTGCCAATCTCTATGCCATCGGAGAAACAGCCTGCACGGGGCTGCACGGGGCCAATCGGATGGCAAGCAACTCACTGTTAGAGTGTTTGGTATTTGCCCGCAGCTGTGCGCAGACGCTGTTAGCCGATGAGAAGCAGCACGACCACCTATTCAGCAATTGCGAATTTCATCCCCCGCCCCAGGCTACCGCCTTACCCAACGCAGTACTCAACGCTATTCGCCAACAAATGCGCACCACCATGAGCCAGCATGTCTCGATTGTGCGCAACGCAGCCGGGCTGAGCACTGCTCTGGCGCAACTGAAGGCGCTGCTAAACCGCTTGGAAACGATTGAGGAAGCCCAAACGGCGCCGGAAGGAATACGACTACGCCAAACCTTAGCGCTAGCCATTCTGACAGTGATCGCCGCTCAGCAGCGACATGAGTCACGCGGACTGCACTACGCCACAGACTGGCCCAACCAAAAGTCCGCAGCCATCGCCTCTTCACTTTCCATAAACGATTTACCAGACGCGGCAAACCTAAAGCGCTAACGACCAGGACGATGAAACAAACGCCTTACCTCGCGCAGGCTCTGTTGAGGCGCACTATCAGGCCAGAGCCAAACCCGCTGCTTACCTACATAAAGCCCTATTAACCAGGGCCCTAAATAGTCACAGTGGACTTGATTCTCATCACCCCACTCTTCACTTTGCTGCGCCAGGGCTCCCTCCGCTGACGGCGCCTCGCGCAGCCAGCGGCCTTGAACTTCAGGGATTGCCGATATCAGCGAGAGCGTGCCTTTAGACTGGCGCAGATAGCCATGCCATCCAAGGGCGGCGCCCAGCACGAACATCGCCATTGCCAATGATCCGCCCCCTACCCAATAGCTCGTCACCACTATCCCTGCCCATAAACCAGATTGAGACAGTAGCCAATACTTAGAGGGTACGATAGGCAGAATTATCGGTGGTTTCAGCATGTTCAACGATCATTTGTACAATACGCCGTTGGCTGGGCTCCTCAGGCCACTCGCGATGCATCAGCCACACAAACAGATCCTGATCCTCACCCTCAATAAGTTGCTGGTAGGCCAGTTGATCCGCTTCGCTAAGCTGGTCAAAACGCTGTTCAAGAAACGGAATAAGCAGCAGATCAAGCTCCCACATGCCGCGTCGGGAGTGCCAGTAAAGCCGTTTGCGCAAAATGGCTGCTGGGGAATTATCGTCGTTCAACGTCAGCCGCTCCGATCTAAGAAATGAGCAGCCAGTATACCTAAGCTGCGGGGTCGCGCCAGCGCCCACCTTCGCCTATGCTGTTAATGAGTCTAGAACCTTGTTTTATCTGAATTGTTTTATACTGAATTGCGCAGTATGCTGAATTTGATGTTAGCGAGGTCGAGAGCGCGTCACGGCCTTCAATGTTCGCAGGGAGCCAACCGATGACTAAATCTGAATTAATCGAACAAATTGCGATGCGTCAGCCGGAGTTATCCGCCAAAGATGTTGAAACGGCGGTGCGTATTATCCTGGACGACATGACGGATTCTCTTTCTAGCGGTGGTCGCGTTGAGATCCGTGGTTTCGGCAGTTTTTCACTGCACTACCGGGAGCCGCGGGTAGGGCGCAATCCAAAAACAGGCGAAGCAGTTGATCTGGAAGGCAAGTATGTGCCGCACTTTAAGCCTGGCAAGGAGCTGCGCGAGCAGGTAGACGCTAGTCGGGCGCTCGGCTACTAAACGTGGGATGACGTCGGCGCTAGAGTCGTACACAATAGCGCTACCGTGAATGTCACAGACTAGGGAACTCAAATGCGTTGGATCAAAGGGCTGATTTTAGCCGTTATTTTGCTGATAGTAGTGCTGGTAGGCATCCTGTTTGCCGTTAATAATCAGCAAACCATTGCCTTAAACCTTATTTGGCTAGAGCTACCGGCAGTATCGCTCTCGGTATGGCTGCTAGCGACCTTGGTGTTTGGCGTCGTACTGGGCATGCTCGCCATGCTTGGCGTCTACGTTCGATTAAAGGCAACCCTGGCCCGCAGCCAGCGACAGAATAAGCAGCAGCGTAAAGAGCTCGACAGCTTGCGCACCCAGGAGTTTAAGGAACTGGCATAAATGCTGGATGTTGCGCTGCTAAGCGTACTGTTGGTCGCCATTGCCATCGGTTACGGATTAGGTTGTCGCCAAGCCGGACGCCGTCGACATCGCTCCGAACCGCCCACGGCCTCCTCGCAGGCGCTCTCCCGGGACTACTTCGTCGGGCTTAACTACCTGCTTAACGAGCAGCCCGACGAAGCGATCAACACCTTTATTAATGTGCTGACGGTCAATAGTGACACGGTGCACACCCATATTGCCCTCGGCAAACTGTTTCGCGCCCGCGGCGAGGCCGATAAAGCGGTTAGCATCCACCAAAACCTGTTAGCGCGCCCCGCCCTTTCACAGCACACCAACGAGCAGATCCAGCTTGAGCTTGCCCGGGACTTTATGGCATTAGGTGTGCATGATCGCGCCCAGCGGCTGCTCAATACGTTGCTGGAACAGAGTGGCGACCAAGAGCACCGCTACGCTGCCAAACAGCTGCTTATCGATTTACTGGAACGCGAAAAAGCGTGGCAGCAAGCCCTCGACGTTATCCAACCACTGCTGAAACAGTATCCGAAAATGCGCCGCCCCGCGGCCCACTGGTTATGTGAACTGGCACTGGAGGAAATTAGCGAAGCCAGTCGTCCACTGGCTAAAAAGCACCTCAAACAAGCGCTGCAACTGGATGAAAATTGCGTTCGCGCCACCTTAATGTTGGCCGAATTAGAGATGGACAATGGACACTATGCGCGTGCAATAGGTCGATTGGAGAATGTCCCACGTCAAGACATAGTGCATATCCCCACGATGCTGCCAGCCCTCAGGCACGCCTATTTGCGCAATAACGATGAAGCAGGTTTTGAGGCTCACCTTTACCGGCTGCTTGAGCAAGCACCTTATACCAGCATCATTATTGCGTTGGGACAGCTCGTTCATCAGCGTGACGGTGTCGACAAAGCGATCGAGTTGATCGGCGAACGCCTGCGCGCCGTGCCGAGCTTAGGCGGGCTGGATTACTTGATCGACCTGTATATTGAAAGCCAGCGGCTTAGCGGAAAACCTTCCCTGGATACCCGTCTGCTGCTGCTGAAACATCATACCGATGCGCTGTTACTTAACCGTACCCGTCATCGCTGCCAGCGCTGTGGCTTTGCCAGCGACGCCTTACAGTGGCAGTGCCCCAGTTGCCGCTTCTGGGGCACCATTAAACCGGTGATTGGCGTAGAGGGTGAATAGGGCTCGCTCGCGAAGCTGAGGAAGCCCTCGCAAGGCTTTGAGATATTCAGTGCGCTCCTAGCTCCGCCTCAATCGCCGCCAGTGCCCGCATAGGGTCATCAGCCTGAGTGACGGGACGACCAATGACCAGATGGCTACTTCCTGCCCGAATGGCTTCGCTTGGGCTCATCGTACGCTGCTGATCATTGGCGGCTGCAAAGCTTGGCCGAATGCCAGGGGTAACTTTCAGGAAAGACGCACCGCATAGCGTTTTAATCCGCGCAGACTCCTGGGCTGAGCAAACCACTCCTTGCAAACCACTCTGCTTCGCCAGTACCGCCAGGCGCTCCACGTGTTCGGCCAATGGGGCCTTTATACCTAGCTCTGCCAAATCATCCGCCTGCATACTGGTCAATACAGTAACGGCGATTAAATGGGTGGTTAAAGCGTGCTGTTCCAGGCGCTGCACAGCCGCCTCCATCATCCGTCGCCCGCCGCTGGCATGTACGTTGACCATCCACACACCCTGCTCCGCCGCCGCCTGCACGGCGCTGGCAACGGTATTGGGAATATCGTGAAATTTTAGATCCAGAAACACCTCAAACCCTCTACCGTGCAGCGCTTCTAACACCGCAGGGCCGCTGCGGGTAAACAGCTCTTTACCGACTTTGACTCGACAGCGGGCAGGGTCGAGCTGATCTGCCATGCAGAGCGCAGCGTCAAGCGAAGGGTAATCAAGGGCAATAATGATCGGGGAATCGGTGGCCACAACGTTGCTCCAAAGACGTTTTTAGCCATTATATCAGTCTCGCCCTACTCCTCGCCTCCCCTCACTGCATGTAGGCAATAGCGAGCCGCATGTAAGATTTTGGCTATAAATGGATAGCTAAAAACTTACAAACACCGTCATAGATCTCTTACAGAAACCCCTTTGGAATAAAGCTACGTTAGTAATGCATCGGCGTTTATCTTGCCCAGCGCCGCCTGCGCAACCCAAGTCATCCAATGTTATTAAAAGGATCATTGAAGATGAACATGAAACTTAAAGGAGTCTTGGCCGCACTACTGCTCAGCATTAGCCTAGGTCTTTCGAGTGGCGTGCTGGCCCAGGAGGTGGCCCCAATTAATGTCAATACTGCCGACGCTGAATTGCTGGCCGAACTACCAGGTATTGGCCCCAGCCGGGCCGACGCCATTATTGAAGAGCGCGAAACCAACGGCCCTTTTGAAACCGCTGCAGACCTAGAGCGTGTCAGTGGTATTGGGCCTGCCACCGTTGATCGCATGCGCGATCAAGTGACATTTGAATAGCCTCGTTAGCGAGCATATCTTTCTTTAACCGCCACAATGCCCGGTGCTCACACCGGGCATTGTGGATAGCGCGTTTTAAATCATCCACATATCCATAAATTTTTGCACCGGCAACGCTTCAAGGGTTGAGTGCTGGCTGCATATTTCGGCAATTGTTTGGCAACGACTTGCTGGAAAGCGAGTTGCTAAATTGCGTTCAAATTTTTCAACCAATAGCGGCATCCCCTCTTCCCTGCGACGGCGATGACCGACCGGATACTCTACTGCCACTTGATCGGTCTTACTTCCATCGCTAAAAAATACTTGCACGGCATTGGCGATAGAGCGCTTCTCAGGATCGTGGTAATCCGCCGAGTACTGGGCGTTTTCCTCCACCACCATCTTGCTCCGCAGCTCATCTATCAACGGATGCGCCGCATGAAAGCTATCTTCATAGTGATCCGCCGTCAGCGCACCAAAGATAAGCGGCACCGCGGCCATATACTGCAAACAGTGGTCACGATCCGCCGGATTGGCGAGCGCGCCGGTTTTGGAAATAATCCGGATGGCCGAATCATGGGTGGTAAGTACCACCTTATCTATTTCGTCCAGCCGATCTTTCACCTGCGGATGCAGCGTCACGGCGGCTTCACAGGCAGTCTGGGCATGGAACTCGGCGGGGAAGGAGATTTTAAACAGAATGTTCTCCATCACATAGCTACCGAATTCGCGCTGAAAGCGTAGGCGACGGTCAGCCTCTGGCTTCAAGCTTAGATCTTTGTTTGCATGGCTAAACAGCACATCGTAAAACCCCCACTGGGGCGCCGATAGCGCACTGGGAATGCCCATTTCACCGCGCAGAGCGATATCAGCCAAGCGCACGCCCCGTGAGGTGGCATCCCCTGCGGCCCAGCTTTTCCGCGAACCGGCGTTGGGCGCATGGCGATAGGTGCGCAGACTCTGACCATCCACCCAAGCGTGGGAGAGCGCCGAGAGCAACTGCTCGCGGTTGGCGCCCAGCAGTTTGGCGGCCACCGCGGTAGAGGCAACTTTTACCAACACTACGTGATCAAGGCCGACACGATTGAAGCTATTCTCCAGCGCCAGCACGCCCTGAATCTCATGGGCCATGACCATGGCGTTGAGCACATCGCGCATCACCAGGGGTGCTTCGCCTTGAGCGACCCGTTGCTGAGAGAGATGGTCAGCCACGGCGAGTATCCCACCAAGATTATCGGAGGGGTGGCCCCACTCGGCGGCGAGCCAGGTGTCATTATAATCCAACCAGCGGATGATACAGCCGATATCCCACGCCGCCTTAACCGGGTCAAGGCGTAGCGCAGTGCCCGGCACTCGTGCCCCAAACGGTACTACCGTGCCTTCCACCAACGGCCCAAGGTGCTTCGTACACTCAGGGAAACGCAGCGCCAACAGCCCGCAGCCAAGGGTATCCATTAAACAGTAGCGGGCGGTTTCCAATGCCTCTTGAGATTCCACCTGATAATTGAGTACGTAGTCGGCAATAGTCTGTAGTTCGGGGTCGTAATCAGGCCGCTGATTGGTTTCGGATGTGGCGGACATAGCACTCTCCTGTTGTATACCGATCCATTCAGTATGGCCCAGTAAGGGTTTATTAAAAGCTGTCGCCGGGTATGCGAACTACCCCCTCCATCAACACCCTCGCACTGCGGCTCATGACTGCCTGCTCAATATGCCAACGTCCATCTATCAGGTTTGCTTCCGCACCCACACGAAGGCTGCCAGAAGGATGGCCAAAAGTAACCTCGTTTCGTTTACCGCCACCGGCGGCTAGGTTCACTATTGTGCCTTCGATAGCGGCGGCAGCAGCAATGGCAACGGCGGCGGTGCCCATCATGGCGTGGTGCAGTTTGCCCATGGAAAGCGCTCGCACCAGTAGATCGATATCTGCCGACAGTACGTTTTTACCGCTCGATGACACGTAATCCGCCGGAGGCCCAACAAAGGCGATTTTGGGGGTGTGCTGGCGGTTGCCAGCTTCACTCACATCACTGATCAGCCCCATGCGTACAGCACCATGGGCACGGATGGTTTCAAACATCGCCAAGGCTTTGCTGTCGCCATTGATGGCGTCCTGCAGTTCGGCGCCGGTGTAACCAATTTCGTCAGCGTTAATAAACACGGTGGGAATACCGGCATTAATCAGGGTGGCTTTCAATATCCCCACGCCTGGCACGTCAAGCTGATCAACGAGATTACCGGTAGGGAAAATTGCCCCCTCACCATCGGCCGGATCCATAAAGGCCACCGGAATTTCTGCAGCGGGAAAGGTCACGCCATCCAGCTCAAAATCGCCGGTTTCCTGCACTTCGCCATTGACGATTGGCACTCTTGAGACGATGGTTTTGTGTATATTCGCCTGCCAAATGCGTACCTCGACCACCCCGTTTTCAGGAACACGTGCAGAGTCAACAAGGCCATTGCTAATCGCGAAAGGGCCGACCGCCGCAGAGAGGTTGCCGCAGTTACCGCTCCAATCCACAAAAGGCTTATCGATGGAGACCTGACCAAAGAGGTAATCCACATCGTGTTCCGGTGATGCGCTTTTCGACAGAATCACCGTTTTGCTGGTGCTGGAAGTCGCTGCCCCCATGCCATCTATCTGTTTTTCGTAAGGGTCGGGGCTGCCTATCACCCGCAGCAGCAGCTGATCCCGCGCAACGCCTGGCTGCTGGGCGGCTTCGGGTAGGTCGCTAAGGTTAAAAAACACACCCTTACTGGTACCGCCACGCATATAGGTGGCGGGAATTTTAATCTGAGGCATGAACTCATCTCCGTTTACGCAGCAGTGGACTCAAGAAAGTCCTGGGCAAAGCGCTGCAGCACGCCACCCGCGGTGTAAATCGACACTTCCTCGGCGGTATCCAAACGGCATTTTACCGCTACGCGCTCACTGTCACCGTTCTGGCGATGGATCACCAGGGTGAGCATCGCCCCTGGTGCAACAGCGCCTTCCACATCGAAGGTTTCGGTGCCATCCAAGTCCAGAGTTATGCGTGTAGTGCCGGGCTCAAACTCCAGCGGCATCACCCCCATACCGATCAGGTTGGTGCGGTGAATACGTTCGAAACCTTCCGCGGCAATTGCCTCTACGCCTGCCAGCGCAACACCTTTGGCCGCCCAGTCCCGGGAAGAGCCCTGGCCGTAATCGGCACCGGCAATAATGATCAACGGCTGCTTACGTGCCATATAGGTTTCGATCGCCTCCCACATGCGGGTCACTTCGCCCTCTGGCTCGACCCGCGCCAGTGAGCCCTGTTGCACCTTGCCGTCAGCTTCGCGCACCATCTCGTTAAACAGCTTGGGGTTGGCAAAGGTCGCCCGCTGGGCGGTGAGGTGGTCGCCACGGTGGGTGGCGTAGGAGTTGAAGTCCTCCTCCGGCACACCCATTTTGGCCAGGTACTCCCCCGCCGCGCTGTTCAACTGAATCGCGTTAGAAGGCGAGAGGTGATCGGTGGTGATATTGTCCGGCAGTATCGCCAGTGGTCGCATACCCTTCAGGGTACGCTCTTTGGCCATATTGCCCTCCCAGTAGGGCGGACGGCGGATATAGGTACTCTGAGGCCGCCAGTCGTACAACGGACTCACCTGGGCGCGGGCACTCTTATCCAGGTCAAACATGGGAATATAAGTCTGCCGGAACTGCTCCGGCTTCACCGACGCTTTAACAATCGCATCGATCTCCTCATCCGCTGGCCAGATGTCTTTCAAGGTAACGGGGTTGCCCGCCTGATCAACACCCAGGGCATCTTTCTCAATATCAAAGCGAATGGTGCCCGCAATGGCGTAGGCGACCACCAGCGGCGGTGACGCTAAAAAGGCCTGCTGGGCATGGGGATGGATACGACCATCAAAATTGCGATTACCGGAGAGCACCGCCGTGGCGTAGAGATCACGCTCAATGATCTCCTGCTGGATTTTTGGATCCAGCGCCCCGGACATGCCGTTGCAAGTGGTACAGGCGTAGGCCACCACCCCGAAGCCGAGATTTTCCAGCTCGCTCATCAAACCCGCTTCTTCCAGATACATTTTGACGGTTTTCGAGCCCGGCGCCAGCGACGACTTCACCCAGGGCTTGCGCACCAGGCCCAGCCGGTTGGCATTACGGGCGATTAGCCCAGCGGCAACCATATTGCGTGGGTTTGAGGTATTGGTACAGCTGGTGATGGCAGCGATGATCACCGCACCATCGGGCATTTTGCCGGCTTTTTCCTCCGCCTGTGCTGCTTCAAGCCCCACGGCAATGCCGCGCTGGGCAAGTTCCGAGGTGGGCAGGTGGGCATGGGGGTTGGAAGGCCCTGCCAAGGTGCGAGTTACCGATGAGAGGTCAAAGGTCAGCACCCGCTCGTACTCAACCTCGGTGAGGCTATCCGCCCACAGGCCCGTCTGCTTGGCATAGGTCTCTACTAGTGCTACCTGATCGTCCTCGCGGCCGGTAAGTTTCAAGTAATCAATGGTTTGGCCGTCGATGTAGAACATCGCCGCCGTGGCGCCGTACTCAGGGGTCATATTGGAGATCGTGGCGCGGTCGCCAACGGTCAACGCATTGGCGCCTTCACCGTAAAATTCCAGATAAGCACCGACTACCCGCTCTTTACGCAGGAATTCAGTGATCGCCAGCACCATATCAGTGCCGGTAATACCTGGCTGCAGTTTGCCAGTTAGCTCTACGCCGACGATATCCGGCAGGCGCATCATGGAAGCACGCCCCAGCATCACGCTTTCGGCTTCAAGCCCACCCACGCCTACGGAGATAACGCCTAGAGCATCCACCATGGGCGTATGGCTATCGGTTCCCACACAGGTATCCGGGTAGGCGATGCCATCGCGGTTCTGCACAACCGGCGACATCTTTTCCAGATTAATCTGGTGCATGATGCCGTTACCGGGGGGAATCACATCGACGTTCTCAAAGGCCGTCTTCGTCCAGTTGATAAAGTGGAAGCGGTCATCGTTGCGGCGATCTTCAATCGCGCGGTTTTTTTCAAAGGCGCCCTCTTCTGAGCCTGCGTGCTCCACCGCCAGTGAGTGATCGACAATCAGCTGGGTCGGCACTACAGGGTTAACTTTTGCGGGATCGCCGCCCTTTTCTGCAATCGCGTCGCGCAGTCCGGCAAGATCTACCAGCGCGGTTTGGCCCAGGATGTCGTGGCAAACCACTCGCGCCGGGTACCAAGGGAAATCCAGATCGCTTCTGCGCTCAATCAGTTGTTTTAAGGCATCGGTGAGCAGCTCAGGATCGCAGCGGCGCACCAATTGTTCCGCCAGCACACGAGAGGTATAAGGCAACTGTGCGTAGGCACCGGGCTGGATATCTTCCACTGCCGCGCGAGCATCAAAAAACTCAAGCTCAGTGCCAGGCAGCGGTTTACGGTATTGGGTATTCATAGCAGACAGACTCACAAGAAGGGGCTGAAAAAGCCCGGTGATCAAGCCACCGGGCAGCACGCGGGTCAGTCTCGCGCTTCTATCGGCACCCACTCGCTCTTCTCAGGGCCAGTGTAATCGGCGCTGGGGCGAATAATGCGGTTGTTGGCGCGCTGCTCAAACACATGGGCTGCCCAGCCAGTCAGCCGCGACATCACAAAAATCGGCGTGAATAGCTTGGTGGGAATATCCATAAAGTGATACGCGCTGGCATGGAAGAAGTCGGCGTTACAGAACAGCTTCTTCTCGCGCCACATGACTTCCTCAACCCGCTCGGAAACCGGGTAGAGCACTTTGTCGCCTACGTCAACAGAGAGCTTCTTGGACCAGTGCTTGATAATCGCGTTGCGCGGGTCGGACTCGCGATAGATCGCATGGCCGAAGCCCATGATCTTATCCTTGCGTTCCAGCATCCCCATGATCTTGCTTTCTGCTTCTTCCGGCGACTGCCAGTTTTCGATCATCGCCATGGCTGCCTCGTTAGCACCACCGTGCAGCGGGCCGCGCAGTGAACCAATGGCGCCGGTGACGCAAGAGTGCATATCGGAAAGCGTTGAGGCGCAGACCCTGGCGGTAAAGGTAGAGGCGTTAAACTCATGCTCGGCGTAGAGAATCAGCGATACGTTCATTACCCGCGCATGCAGCTCTGAGGCAGGCTCGCCGCGCAGCATATTAAGGAAATGGCCGCCTACCGAGTCGTCATCGGTCTCGGTATCGATGCGTACGCCATCGTGGGAGAAGCGGTACCAGTAGCAGATGATCGAGGGCAGTACCGCCAGCAGGCGGTCGGCAACGTCCTGCTGCTGGTCGAAGTTCTCCTCGGTTTCCAGATTACCCAGCATCGAGGTGCCAGTGCGCATCACATCCATGGGATGGGCGTCTTTAGGAATCTGCTCAAGCACCGTCTTCAGCGCATCGGGCAGCCCACGCAGGCTTTTCAGCTTGGCGATGTAGTGATCCAGCTCGGCTTGATTGGGCAGCTTGCCTTTTAACAGCAAGTAAGCCACTTCTTCAAACTTGGCTTTTTCAGCCAGTTCTTTGATATCGAAGCCACGGTAGGTCAAGCCTGAACCGGTTTTACCTACCGTACATAGCGCGGTGGAACCAGCGCTCTGGCCACGCAGTCCTGCACCTGTCACAGGTTTATCAGCCATGGTGTGTCTCCTGTTACTGCTTTTATTTTAACTATCGTTTTCTGAATAATGTCGTTTATTAAACTTTCGGCAAAGCTGGTTTGGTGAGAGGGCAGGTTGGAGCGAGGGTCTTTCGCCCAGGGATGGCGAAAGTAGCGCCCAGGGATGGGTTCACAGCGCCCTCGCGGAAACCTGCCCTCTCACCAGTTGACCTATTGGTCATCACCTTTCTCGGCAAACAGGGCATCCAGCTTTTGCTCAAAATCGTGGTAGTTCAGAAAGTCGTAGAGCTCGTCGCGGGTTTGCATCAGCGGCACGACCTCTTTTTGGTGACCGTTGTCGAGGATGCTTTGATAGACCTGCAACGCCGCGGCGTTCATGGCGCGAAACGCAGAGAGCGGGTAGAGCACCATGCGGCAGCCAACGTCACCAAGCTCCTGCTGGGTGAATAGGGGCGTTGCGCCAAATTCGGTGATATTGGCTAGAATCGGCGCATTGACCCGTTGGCAAAAAGCCTTGTAATCATCCAGGGTGTGCACCGCTTCAGCGAAGATGGCATCCGCCCCCGCTTCCACACAGGCATTGGCGCGTTCAATGGCGGCGTCAAGGCCCTCTTTTTGGAACGCATCGGTGCGGGCAATGAGATAGAAGGCGGGGTCGATCTTGGCATCGGCGGCGGCTTTGATACGGTCGACCATCTCCTGCTGGGAAACAATCGCTTTATTCGGGCGGTGACCACAACGCTTTTGCGCCACCTGGTCTTCCATATGAATCGCCGCCACACCAGCGCGCTGCATCTCTTTGACGGTACGGGCGATATTAAAGGCGCCACCCCAGCCGGTATCGATATCCACCAGCAAAGGTAACTCGGTAGCGCCGCAGATACGGTGAGCATCCTCTACCACGTCATTCATGGTCGTCATGCCCAGATCCGGCAAGCCGAAGGAGGCGTTGGCCACACCGCCACCGGAGAGATAAATCGCTTGATGGCCCACTTTGTCGGCCATCAGCGCGGTGTAAGCATTGATGGTGCCTAAGATCGGCAGCGGGCGGTTAGCGTCGAGGGCGGCCCGAAAGCGGGCACCTGGCGTCATCTGGGACATGGTGCGTTTCTCCTATTGCTAATTTTTAGTTATGTCATAGCTTTATTTAGTGATGTTTTAGCCTTGCGGTTTAGCTGCTGACTGCTCCAGGGCTGCGGCATAACGATCTGCCACATTGGCGCGGGAAGCGCTAACATGGCGGCGCATCAGCAGCTCGGCCAATTCTGCATCGCCCGCTTCAATGGCATCCACAATGCGATGGTGCTCCACAAAAGCGCGCTGGGGCCGGGTGCCACTGGCGCTAAACTGGGTGCGATAAAGGCGCACAAGGTAGTAGAGATCATCGCAGAGCAGGTTCATTAGCATCTTGTTATGGCTGCCCTGAACGATACAGTAGTGAAAATCGAGGTCACCTTCGCGCTGGTAGTAGGCTTCGCCACGCTTGAGATCGGCCTGGCCCTCGTGCAGCGCCAGCACATCCCGCAAGCCCTGAACCTCTGCCGGTGTCATATGCTCAGCCGCCAGACGCGCCGCCATGCTTTCAAGGGCTTCGCGCAGATCAAACAGCTCTAGAAGTTCTTTCATCGAGAGCTTAACTACCCGGGCGCCCACATGGGGAACGCGCTCGATGAGTCGATGTGCCTCCAGGCGCCGCATCGCCTCCCGCAGCGGCCCACGGGAAATGCCGTAGGTTTTTGATAACCCTGGCTCGGTGATCTTACTGCCCGGAGCAAGCTCACCCCGTACGATGGCATCCTGCAACTGATGAAACACCCGCTCGGCGAGGGTACGCACTTCAGGCGTCGTGGATTCGGACGAACTTTCTTCGGACGAACTTGCAGTGGTGCTTAATGAAGGAGTAGCGAGAGAAGCCATAATTGATTGTCGACAATTGAAAAGTAAACCAACTCTAGCGCGTGTCAATTAAACCGTCAACCAGCCTTATTCACCGATTTTATACGCCTTTCGTTGTATTAGCAGGCGCAACAAAAACCATCTTGTCAACAATCAAGCCATTTTGTTACTCAACGCTGCGAATAATCCTCTGCGTGAGAAAGGCGTCGAAGCGCTGCGCTGGTGTCATTGTCTACGCCCCTCTAAAATGACTCGCCCTTTACTGGCTAGGCGTTTGCTTAATGATCAAGGCGTTGACGATATCAGCCCTGCCCTATTCACCCGACCCACTGGGTTTATTCGCTCGCCTGCGAACCAGGCCCGGTGCAATACTGCTCGACAGTGGCCGCCCGGTCGCTACCGGCCGCTTTGATATAATCAGCAGTGACCCGCTCGCTACGCTTGAGGTTGCTCATAATGGTGAGGCGAGTATCGCATCGGATCGGCTTAGCCCTCCGGCTCACTTGGCCAACGATGCCTTGGCCCTTCAGCAGTGGCTGCTGGATCAACTGGATATTCCGGATGAAGCCAGTGAACTTCCGTTTCTGGGCGGGCTAATAGGCTACTGGGGGTACGACTTAGGCCGAAAAACCTTATCCATCCCGAGCCGTCAAGCAAGCCCGGTCACACTGCCACAAGCCCGTTTAGGACTTTACGACTGGTGTATTACCCTGGATCACATGGCCCAGCAGGCGTGGTTAATCGCCACACCGCAACGCCGTGAGCAGGTAGAGGGTTGGCTTACCCAGCCCCCAGCGCCCACTCATGCATTCACATTAACGGATACCTTTAAGGCAGAACTTAGCCACGCCCAATACGAGGCACGCTTTAACGCCGTTCAGCGCTATATTCGGGCGGGTGACTGCTATCAAATTAACCTGGCGCAGCGCTTTTATGCCGACTACCAGGGGGATGAGTGGCAGGCATACCTGCAACTGCGTAAAGCCACCCCTACGCCCTATTCAGGCTATATGGCCTGGGGCGACAAAGCGGTCATGTCACTTTCACCAGAACGGTTTATTCAGTGCCGCAACGGCGAGGTAGAAACCCGGCCGATTAAAGGCACCCGCCCGCGTGGTGCAACATTTGAAGAGGATCAGGCGCTGGCGGAGCAGCTTTTGAGCAGCACTAAAGATCGCGCTGAAAATGTCATGATCGTCGACCTGCTGCGCAATGATTTAGGTCGCGTCTGCCAACCCGGTACCATCCGCGTACCGCAGCTGTGTCACCTTGAGAGTTACCCTAACGTGCACCATCTGGTCAGTGTCGTACAGGGAACCCTGGCCAATGCTTATACCCCGCTGGCACTGCTTAAAGCAGCCTTCCCCGGCGGCTCGATTACCGGCGCGCCTAAAATTCGTGCGATGCAGATCATAGATGAACTGGAACCCTGCCAACGCAGCGTGTATTGCGGCAGCCTGGGCTATGTGGATGTACGCGGCAGCATGGATACCTCTATCGCTATTCGCACGATGGTGGCCGAGGCGGGAAGAGTGCATGTATGGGGCGGAGGGGGGTTGGTGGCAGACTCCCAAGCGGAGGAAGAGTACACCGAGACGCTGGATAAAATTCGCCACCTAATTGGCGCTTTGGAATAAGCAGCGCGAACTCTATATCAAAAAGGAATATAAAAGCCAAACTAAACGGTATTGGGGCTCGCTGCCTCCTGTTTGGTAGCCTAGTCGGCATGATTTAACTCTCGATATTTAATTCTCGATTAGGAGGCAGCATGTCCTCAGAGCTTGAAGCGATTAACAGGGATTTCGCCAATAATCCTCAAGGGCTAGTTGAGTGGGCGTTGGCACAGGGTGCACGGCCTATTTGCACCACCAACTTTCGCCCCTTTGAGGCAGTGATCCTGCATATGGTGACCCAGGTGCGCCCGGATATTCCCATTGTGTGGATGGACAGTGGCTACAACACCGAGGCGACCTATCAGTTTGCTGATGCAGTCATCAAACAGCTCAATCTTAATCTGGTGAGCTTTATACCCCAGCGAACCCGCGCCCACCGCGAGGCACTGGAGGGATCTATGCCTGGCATCGACGACCCGCGCCACGCGGCCTTTACTCAGGAAGTAAAAATCGAACCCTTCGAGCGCGCGTTGCGTGAAATGCAGCCCGACGTATGGTTCACCGCGCTGCGCGCTGAAGACACGCCCGAGCGTGCCAAAATGCAGCCGGTCAGCCGCAACAGCGATGGTCTATTGAAAGTTGCCCCGCTGTTACAGTGGAGCGCCAAAGACATGTACCAATACCTTCAGACGCATAACTTGCCTAACAACTTTGACTACTTCGACCCTACCAAGGTGGAAGAGAAACGCGAATGCGGGCTGCATTTACAACACTGATTCACACAGCAAATTAATACTCGGGCAGGTCTAAGTCATCGAACAGCGACTGTTCATGGCGCGGGCCTGCCATTAGCGCTTCTTCTACCCGCTCGCGGGTCAGGTGAGGCGCAAAGCGCTCTAAAAAGTCGTACATATAGCCGCGCATAAAAGTGCCACGACGAATACCAATTTTGGTTGTCGAGCTAGCAAACAGGTGACTGGCATCTAGGGCAACGAGATCATCATCAAGCGCCTCATCCACGGCCATATGCGCCACAATGCCGACTCCCATCCCCAGCCGTACGTAAGTTTTAATCACATCCGCATCAGCCGCTGTCAGCACCACATTGGGCGTTAACCCTTTCGCTTTAAAGGCGTCGTCTAACTGCGAACGACCGGTAAACCCAAACACATAGGTGACCAATGGATGTTCGCCGAGCGCCTCTAGGGTCAACGGGCCCTGATACGTGGCTAGCGGGTGCCCCTTGGGTACCAGTACGCAGCGATTCCAGCGGTAGCACGGCAGTAGCACTAAATCGGTAAACAGCTCTAGCGACTCGGTAGCAATAGCAAAATCGGCTTGCCCCTCACTGACCATCTGGGCTATCTGCTTGGGCGTACCCTGCTGCATATGCAGCGCCACATCGGGGTATTTAAGGGTGAATTCGCTGATAATAGGCGGTAAGGCGTAGCGAGCCTGGGTATGGGTCGTGGCTATGGCCAAGCTGCCACGACGCTCATCGCTATGTTCCTGAGCCACCTGTTTAATATTTTCGGTGAGGCGCAGAACCTGCCCCGCCAGATCAATAATCGACTGCCCGGCAGGCGTGACCCGTGTCAGATGTTTGCCGCTGCGAGCAAAAATCTCGACACCAAGCTCGTCTTCTAACAGACGAATTTGCTTGGAGATCCCCGGCTGTGAGGTAAATAGACTTTGCGCTGTGGCCGAGACATTCAGGTTATGCCGATTGACTTCCCAGATATAGCGTAGCTGTTGTAGCTTCATGTCCTCACCTTATTTATTCTCTAGACAGATCTATGTAGACCGTATCTCTATGCAGGCCGAATGTTTAAGTGCATCCATACACTGGTGCCACGTCACGTCTGACTGGGTGTATTGCTTTGCGCTGCTTTGCTTTATGTTGCACTGCTTGGCTCAACCGGCACTCTACAGCACCATATAGAATAAAAAACACCATAATAATGCTTTTATATTATAAAAAAAATGCCCTACCAGCACTCATTAATTTCTGCTATTTAGTTAACTCACTAGGCGGGAAATTTGCCAGCAACCTTCGCGCCCGCTAACATCTGCCCACGCTTATCGCGATAGACACGAGGCGCGGCAAAAGTACGCCAATGGATCGCGTAATGACCGTTGCTCCATTTGAGGCAACGAAACAGTAAGAGCAACGCAAACGGAGAAGCAAATGGCTAATAATGTTGATGTCACCAACGCCAATTTTGAGCAAGAAGTCCTCAACGCTGAACAGCCTGTGCTAATGAAATTCTGGGCGCCGTGGTGTGGCCCGTGCAAAGTGATGGCCCCGGTCGTTGATGAAGTGGCCGCAGAACGTCAGGAGAGCCTGAAAGTCGTTAGCGTTAATGTAGACGACGCTCCTGAAATTGCTGCTGAGCAAGGCGTTCGCGGTGTACCTACCGTGATGCTGTTTAAATCCGGCACCAAAGTCGCCTCACTGGTTGGCGCGCAGTCTAAATCGCAACTGACGCAGTTCATCGAACAAAACGCTTGATCAGTGCGTTTAGTGCTTGTGAAAACCGCCGACGCTGTCGGCGGTTTTTCTTTCGCTAGTTTCGGCGTTTCCAGGGTGGCAAACTTGCATCACTCGCTCGGATATCTTTAACGCGACGTTTCCCAGGCCCTAACAGCCGAGCTATCCAGCGTGTTTGAGGGTGGCTATCCAAAGCGATTTTCAGAGTCATTGTCAGCATCACCGAGAGCAGCATCCCCGCCGCACCAAAGATCCACCCCCATACCACTAGCGATAAAAACGCCACAAATGTGGAAAGCCCCAATGCTTGCCCCATTACCCTAGGCTCTATCAAATTGCCGAGCACAAAGTTAATCACCAGATAAGCGGAAGCCAGCAGTAGTGCCTGAAAGGCGCCGCCATCCTGAGACACCAGCAGCAACAGCACCGGTGGAATGGCAGCAATGGCCGAGCCGATATTGGGTATAAAGTTAAGGGCAAAAGCCAGCACGCCCCACAGTAGCGGAAAATCCACTCCCACAACCACACAGGAGAGCCATACCAGCACCCCAGTGGCCAGGCTGATCATGGTTTTAACAGCCAGATAGCGCTTCAGCGTTAAACTGAATTCGCTAAAGCGCTTCAAGCTGGGGGCAGGGTTTTCCAGTGCACGAGAGACTTTGTCACGCACATTGAGTGTTTCAAACAGCATGAAGATGACCAGCAACCCCACAATAATGCTCTGCATAAACAGATTGCCTAGCTGGCTCAACAGCTCGGGCATCCAAGAGCCCTCATCCTCTCCCTCAAAAAGCGAGTTAATCTGGTCGGGATTAATCGCCAACCCCCGTGAAGAGAGCGCATTAAGCAAGTTCCAGTACTGTTCGTAAAGCCGCGACTCAATGTCCGGCAATGCCGCCACAAAGGTACTAAAACTATTGACCACCAGCAGGCCAATAAGCGATAAAAACCCTAGCAATACCATCAAGGTTAGGAAAGCCGACACCCGCATACTCAAGCCACAGCGATGCAGCCACTGCACTGGCGAGGTACATACTACGGCGATAAAAATCGCCAGTAACAGCGGCACAAGTAGATCAGCGCCCACTTTCATACCCGCAATAATCACTACCAACGCAGCGAGCGCCAACGTGGCATGAAGCGGTATACTGCGGTAATCTTCATCTGACAATTTCGACATGATCCATCCTTAGCTTGCTGTCAATATATAATGGCTGCATACGTCATATTGCACAAACCGTGCAAATAATAAGCAACTGTTTTGCGTTCACTCTTCCCTGCTGAACTTTCTCTTCTTCTAAGCTTCAAAACGACCTGTACGCTTCCCAGTAACGTCTACCCTAACGTTTTGAATTTCGGGCTTAACTCAGCGGCGCAACAGCTCGCACACTAAGGAAGTCATTTATGAAAGCAACTACCCTTAATTTTCCAAAGCCAAGTTTTCGTAAACCCGGTTTTCGTAAACCAGGCTCTCAAAACCTGGGCACTAAACGCTTACGCAGCGGTCTGATTGGCGGAGCTCTGCTGGCACTCATTTGCGCTCCCTTAGCCCACGCTTCACCGCCTCACACGCCCCAACCAAGCCTGCACGTTCAAGCGCAGTCATGGGTGGAGGTAGAACCCGACAAAGCCACCCTCAATGCGCGACTGTGGGAAAACACGCCTGCCCTTTCCACCCTGGAAGAGAGCGATAGTAGCGCACTTAGCGATGCCCGCGAACGTTTGGAGAGCCGTGCCAGCGAATTAATCGAGAAGATGGAAGCCACCGGCCTTCAACGCAACGCCATAAATGCGGGCTCGTTGAACGTCTACCCCGAACACGTTCAAGGATCACGTAACGAAGATGGCGAGCATGAGACCTTGCAGCGCACGCGTCTCGAGCGCCCGATCACCGTCGAATTAACCGATCTGGATCAGTTGAGTGAAGTGTTAGACGCGCTAATAGCCGCGGGTGTCAACTCACTGGACGGCGTGCAGTTCGACCTTCAAGATCGCGACGCTGCCACTGACGAAGCGCTGGTTAAAGCGCTAGAGAAAGCACAGCACAAAGCCACCCTGATGGCCGATAGCTTAGATGCTGAGCTTGGCCATGTGCAGCGCATTGAAGAGACCCAATCGCCCATCTTCCAACCGCGCATGATGGCGATGCGGGCAGAGAGCGATAGCGCGGGTGGTCAATCCGCTCCCGCCAGTGATTACAGCCCCGGCACCATCCGCATTGATGCCGGGGTCAGCGTTGAGTGGGCGCTTAAAGGGCCAGACGCTCCAGGCCGCCCAGATAGCGACGTAGCGGCTCAGGAATAGTTACCGAGCCATCCGCCTGCTGGTGGTTCTCAAGCACCGCCAGCAGGCAGCGACCTACCGCCAGCCCTGAACCGTTCAAGGTATGCAGCAACTGCGGCTTTTTGGCATCCGGATGGCGATACCGCGCTTGCATACGTCGTGCCTGGAAATCCTCGCAGTTTGAGACCGAAGAGATCTCACGATACGTCTCCTGGCTAGGCAGCCACACTTCCAAGTCGTAGGTCTTGGTCGCCCCAAAGCCCATATCACCAGTACACAAAGTCACCACACGGTACGGTAGCTCCAGCGCCTGAAGAATGGCTTCCGCATGCCCGCGCATCTCTTCCAGCGCTTCGTAGCTCTTCTCCGGCTCCACAGCCTGCACCATTTCGACTTTATCGAACTGATGCTGGCGGATCATACCGCGGGTATCGCGTCCGTGTGAGCCCGCCTCGGAGCGGAAACAGGGGGTATGAGCAGTAAGCTTCATCGGCAACGCCGCCTGCTCGACGATTTCATCGCGCACAAAATTGGTCAGCGGCACTTCAGAAGTGGGGATCAGGTGGTACTCGCGCTCATCGTCCAGTTTGAACAAATCTTCGCCAAACTTCGGCAGTTGGCCGGTGCCCATCAGCGAATCGCGGTTGACCATATACGGCACATAGCACTCTTCATAGCCATGCTGCTCGGTTTGGGTATCCAGCATAAACTGGGCCAGCGCGCGGTGCAGCCGCGCAATCGGCCCACGCATTACCGCAAAGCGGGCACCGGTGATTTTAGCTGCCAGCTCAAAATCGAGATAACCGGACTTCTTGCCTAGATCAACGTGATCCAGCACCTCGAAATCAAACTCCCGCGGTGTGCCCCAGCGGTGGAGCTCGACATTATCGTCTTCGCTTTTACCTTCCGGCACGCTTTCGTGGGGCAGGTTGGGAATACCGCTGATAGCGTCGTCCCACTCCTCCTGCACCTCGGACAGTTCGCGCTTGGCGTTATCCAGCCGATCGCCTAAATCGCTGACTTCATCCAGCAGCGGCTGAATATCTTCACCGTTGGCCTTGGCTTTACCAATCGCCTTGGAGCGCATATTGCGCTCGTTTTGCAACTGCTCGGTTTGGGTTTGCAGCTCACGACGACGCGACTCCAGCGCCTGCAGTCCCGCTTTATCAAGCACAAAGCCCCGGCGGGCCAGTTGTTGAGCAACCGTATCAAGATCACCGCGCAGCAGTTTCGGATCGAGCATGAATCCTGTCCCTTGGCCTGAAAACAATAAGAGCAACGCGCCAATGCGCGTGCATAAAGGGGCCTATTGTAGGCAAAAGCGCGGCAGGGAGCCATGGCCGGCATCACCAGATACACCTTTAGCGACGCTTAAAAGCTCCAGCACCAGATAAGTCTGCACTAGCACTGCTCTTTATAACTCCACACTCCAGTAGCGCGTGGTAAGCCTACGGCGCACCTGCTAATGCAGTGCGCAGCGCTGCTAGAAGGTAGCGGCACGTAATAAGCTTGCACTATCGCTAAGTAAAATTCAGTTATCGAGCCGCCCGCATGTGCTATTACCACTCGGCATAACCGCCCGCGCCCACTAGTCAAAAGTGATAGAGTGCCCGCCGATTCGACTGGCGAATCGATGAATAATAGGTTTTCACACTTTTGACAGGAGAAAAGCAGTGCAGGAAACAGCACAGCAAGGAAAATTTGCTTGGTGGCGACGAATTGCCCTATGGAAGAAGATTCTCGCCGGTTTGGCGCTGGGTATTTTGGCGGGCGCGCTGTTAGGTGACACCGCCAGCGTGTTTAAACCCCTGGGCGATATTTTTATTAATGCCATTATGATGCTGATTGTGCCGCTGGTGTTCTCCACGCTGGTGGTGGGTATTACCTCCATGCGCGACCCACAGAAAATGGGCCGTATCGGCGCACGCACGATTACGCTCTATTTGATTACTACCGCCTTCGCCATAAGTATCGGCTTATTGTTATCCACCCTGCTACAGCCGGGCGTGGGCGTTGATTTAAGCTTCGACTCTGAAGTGGCCGCCAACGAAGCGCCATCGTTGGTCTCTATTCTGGTTAACTTAGTGCCACGTAACCCCCTGGACGCCCTGGCCAACGGCAACATTATGCAGATCATTGTGTTTGCCATTGGCCTGGGTATTTCGCTAACGCTGATTGGCGATAAAGGCGAGCCGGTCATGAAGGTATTCGATAGCTTTGCTGAGGCGATGTACAAGCTCACAGGCATTGTGATGGCCTTCGCCCCGTTCGGCGTCTTTGGCTTAATCGCCCATGTCTCGGGCCAGTACGGCTTAGAGATACTGCTACCGCTGGCCAAGCTAATCGGTGTTGCGTACCTGGCCAGCATTCTCCACGTGCTAGTGATCTACTCAGGTTTTATTTCGCTACTAGGGCGGCTAAACCCCATGCGCTATTTGCAGGGCAGCCTGGACGCTATTGTAGTAGCGTTCTCGTCCGCCTCTTCTGCGGGCACCCTGCCGGTCTCTATCCGCTGTGCTCAAAAGAACCTGGGCGTTTCTGAAGGGGTTTCCGGGTTTGTACTGCCCGTGGGTGCCACCATCAATATGGACGGCACCGCGCTTTACCAGGGCGTGGTGGTGCTCTTTATCGCCCAGATGACCGGCACTGATTTGAGCATGATGGACTATGGCATGATTGTTGCCACCGGCACGCTGGCCTCCATTGGCACGGCGGGCGTACCGGGCGCGGGCTTGATTATGCTCTCGATTGTCATGGCACAGGTTGGCCTGCCGCTGGAAGCCATCGCGGTGGTCGCAGGGATTGATCGTATCCTTGATATGGCACGCACCAGCGTCAACGTCGCCGGTGATTTAATGGTGACGACCCTGGTAGGTAAAAGCGAAGGGGAGCTCAACGAAGAGGTCTACAACCGCCGCTAGCCTGAAGCTAGCCATTGATAGCGTCTGACTGGGTGCCCGCTGTGATGAGCAGCGGGCACTGCGCTCTCCCTTCATAGCCTTCCCCTGCCATACAGCAGTTGTGATTCGCACGGTTTCTCGGCAACCTATTAGCATCATTTCTAGACGAGCAACGCAGCTATGCCTACCGCTTTTGATCAAACGCTCGACGCCATCGATGCCCTGCATGCTGAGGATCCGCGCGCAACGACCCTTGCCGATGGCACCTCCATGCCCCAGGAACTGGCCTATGCCCAGCGCATGAGCGACTGGCTAGACCGCGTGCATGACAATCCAGATGAAGTGCTGCGCTTAGCCGTCCGCGCCCAGCACTTACAGCGCTGGTTAGTGCCGCGTGAGGAGTACCCTGAAGGGCGCGTGGGCTATTTAACCTGGCGGCGCGACCAGGGCAAGCGCGCGGGCGAGACGACCGCTCAACTAATGGGCGAGGCGGGCTACAGTGACGAAAAGGCCAATCGAGTCAAAACCATTATTGGCAAGAAAGGTCTGGGTCGGGATCCGGATGTGCAGGCGCTGGAAGATTGCGCCTGCCTAGTGTTTCTAGAGAACTACTTTGCCGATTTCTCGCGCAAGATCGAGCATGACCATATGGTACGGATCGTGCAGATGACCTGGCGCAAAATGTCGCCCCGCGCCCACGAACTTGCCTTGAAGCTCCCCATGTCAGCCACCTCATTAGCACTGGTAAAAGAGGCCCTGGGGGCGGAGTAAGGTGTTAGGTAAGCGACAGAGCAATGCGCTACCGTGAGATGCAGTCGGGCAGCCGCTGCGGTAAAGTAGCGGTCTTCTTTTATTGCGCCCCCGGCACTGACGGTTTGATCAATTATGATTGCATCCTTGGACACCCGTACCGCCCCGTTTGAACGTTTGGGCAAAGATTACCTGCGATTTCTACAAGCTCTCAAAACCCGCGGATTTGAGGGCGAAATAGCGCCTGACTATGCCAACCGCACGGTGCTGGCAACGGATAACTCGATTTATCAGCGTTTGCCCCAGGCGGCGGTTTACCCCAAGCATGCTGAAGATCTCGAACGGCTAACCCGGCTGGCGGGGCAAACTACCCATAGAGGGATTGTGCTAACGCCCCGCGGCGGCGGCACCGGCACTAACGGCCAGTCCCTCACCGACGGTATTGTGGTAGATATCTCCCGCCATATGAACCGGATCCTTGAGATCGACGTTGAAAACCGTCGGGTGCGCGTTCAGGCTGGGGTGATCAAGGATCAGCTCAACGCGGCGCTCAAACCCCACGGGCTGTTTTTCGCCCCGGAGCTGTCGACGTCCAACCGCGCCACCCTTGGCGGCATGATCTCTACCGATGCCAGCGGTCAGGGCAGTTGCGAATACGGCAAAACCCGCGACCACGTACTGGAGCTCGATACCGTTCTGATTGGCGGCCAGCATCTACACAGCCGCTCCCTGTCCCCGGACGAAGAACAGGCCGAGCGCCAGCAGGAAGGCATTCTTGGCCGCGTGCATACCACCGCCGCCGAGATTATCGACCAGCAGCGTGAGCTGATAGAGGCAAAATTTCCGCCGCTCAACCGCTGCTTGACCGGCTACGATTTAGCCCACCTGCGCGATGGTGATGGCCAGCTTAATCTCAACAGCCTGCTGTGCGGCTCGGAAGGCTCGCTGGGGTTTCTAAACGAAGCGGTGCTCAATGTGCTGCCGATCCCCAAGCACTCCACGTTGGTCAATGTGCGCTATACAAGCTTTATGGACGCTCTGCGCGATGCCAAGACGCTGAAAGCCGCCAGCGCCCGCCCCACTTCCATCGAAACGGTGGATGACACCGTCCTCCAGCTTGCTATGGAGGACTTTGTCTGGGACAGCGTGGCCGAATTTTTCCCGGCAACCGGAACGGCACCGATTCGCGGCATTAACCTGATCGAGTTCAATGACGACGATGAGAGCGCCCTGGCCGCTAGGGTTGAAGCCTTCACCGGCCATCTAAGCCAAGACACTACTGTCGAACGCCTGGGCTATACCCTGGCCGAGGGACGCGGGCAGATTCAGAAAGTCTACGCTATGCGCAAACGCTCGGTGGGGTTGCTCGGCAATGTGCAGGGGGAAAAGCGCCCAATTCCATTTGTGGAAGATACCGCTGTACCACCGGAACATCTGGCGGACTTTATTGCCGAGTTCCGCGCCGCGCTGGATGCCCGCGGGCTCTCCTATGGGATGTTTGGTCATGTGGATGCGGGGGTACTCCACGTACGCCCCGCCATCGATATGAAGGATCCAGAGCAGGAAAAACTGATTCGAGCGGTCTCCGATGAAGTGGCAGCGCTTACCCAAAAATATGGCGGCCTGCTGTGGGGCGAACACGGCAAGGGCGTGCGCTCGGAGTACGCCCCCAGGTTCTTTGGCGAGCTCTACCCCAGTCTACAGCGGGTCAAAGCCGCCTTTGATCCGTTTAACCAGCTTAACCCCGGCAAGATCGCCACGCCCTCCGAGATCGGCGAGCTCATCGCCAAGGATAGCGACCCCGACCTGCTGACCATTGATGGCGTGCCCATGCGCGGCCAGCTTGACCGCACCATTGACGAGCGCGCCTGGCAGGCCTACGACGCCGCGGTCTACTGCAACGGCAACGGCGCCTGCTACAACTACGACCTTGACGACCCCATGTGCCCCTCCTGGAAGGCCACCCGGGATCGCCGCCACTCGCCCAAAGGCCGCGCCAGCTTGATCCGCGAATGGCTACGCCTACAGTCACAGGCAGGGATCGACGTCGTTGAAGAGTCACGCAAGAAGAAAGCCGAAGGCGGCTTGGGCTTTATTAAAAGCTTTCCATTGCGGGTGGCGAACACGCTGAGCCGTAAGCACCACCACGACTACTCTCATGAAGTCTACGACGCCATGGCGGGTTGCCTGGCGTGTAAATCCTGCGCGGGTCAGTGCCCGATAAAAGTGAACGTACCGCAGTTCCGTTCGCAGTTCTTGGAGGTCTACCACGGCCGCTACCTACGCCCAGTGCGGGACTACTTGATTGGTGGCACTGAGTTTATGCTGCCCACCCTGGCCAAGGCCGCACCACTGTATAACGCAGTCATCGGCCAGGGCTGGGTGGAAAAGCTGATGCGCAGCACCTTGGGCATGAGTGATTCCCCCGCCCTCTCCCGCGCCAGCGTTAAGAAACAGCTGAAGGCCTGGGGCATCGCCGAAGCGACGCCGCTCTCGCTGGCGCTGTTAACCGAACAGCAGCGCGCCAACAGCGTGATTATTGTCCAGGACGCCTTTACTACTCACTTTGAAGCCAAGCTGGTGTTGGACGTGGTGGAGTTACTCTCGCGGCTGAACCTACGCGTATTTGTCATGCCCTTCTCCGCAAACGGCAAACCGCTCCAGGTGCAGGGCTTTCTGGGCGCCTTTGAACGCACCGCCGCCAAGCAGGCCGAGCGGCTACGCACGTTGGCCCGCTTTGATATCCCCATGGTGGGCATCGACCCGGCGATGACGCTCACCTACCGCCAGGAGTATGTCAAAGCACTAGGCAATGAGGCGGTGCCCGAGGTGCTGATGTTGCAGGAGTGGCTGGCGACGCGCATCAATACACTGGCGCCCAGTCAGCTTAAGCTCACCGACCCAGGCTTTAAGCTGCTCTCCCACTGCACCGAGAAGACCAACGCGCCGGGAAGCCCCAAAGCATGGCAGCAGGTATTTGCCGCCTTTGGTTTAGAGCTTGAACTGATGGCCACCGGCTGTTGCGGTATGTCCGGCACCTACGGTCACGAAACCCGCAACGCCGCTACCTCAAAAACGATCTACGCCCAGTCGTGGCAGCCCCCGGTTGAAGCAGAGGAGAACGCAGGCAAGCTGCTGGCCACCGGCTACTCCTGCCGCAGCCAGGTGAAGCGCTACTCGGGACAGGTGCTGCCGCATCCACTACAAGCCTTGTTGATAGCGTTAAAGCAGCACTAAAGTTTGTACACAGATTAAATCTTGTATAACGTTGACATGACTAACGGGCGACAGTGTTAAAACTGTCGCCCGCCGTATTGATTCGTTATCAGGAGCTTACTTGTTGCCTCGATTCCCCACTCTGGCCCGCCTAGGCGCTGGCATTGTGCTAATCATAACGCTGATGCCAAGCCTAGTGACCACGGCGACTGCTCAGGAAAGTCGCGTTGAAACACAGGTGGTTGAAGACACTCCTCGCGTAGAAGTATTGCCGCTCACCGGCAGCGTCAGCGCCCCGCAAACCTCACAGCTGTCGAGCGCTGAAGCAGGTCAGGTCAGCGAACTAGCGTTTGAGATGGGCGACACCGTCACTCAAGGCCAGCCGCTACTCTCTCTAGATACCCGCGACATTACTCTAGAAAGCCAGCGCGCCCGCGCCGACTTATCCCAAGCTGAAATCGAGCGTGACGAAGCGCAACGCTTAGTCAGCGACGCCAACCAGCTCTCTGCGCAAAACTTTGCCGCCAGCCAGCGTCGCCAGCGCGAAAGCTCTTTAGCGGCGGCCCAGGCCACCCTTGAAGCGCGCCAAGCAGATTACAGTTTGGCCCAGCTGCAGCTTGAGCGTCACCAGATACGCGCGCCCTTTGACGGCATGGTCACCCACCGTGAGAGCAATGTCGGTGAATGGATCAACCCTGGCGATACCCTGCTTACCTTGGTCGATTTAGCGTCTCTTCGCTTGGATTTCTCGGTGCCGCTCTCTGCCCATCAGCGCTTTGCAGACTCTCAATTAGAGGTGCGCTTAGAAGGCAGTGAGCAATGGCACCCGGCGCGCACCCTCGCGCGCATTCCGCTTAATGTCAGTTCACGTCAGTTTCTGCTCCGTGCTGTGCCTGAAAAGCCACTGGAAATGCTACCGGGCATGGCCGTAGAAGGCCGCTTGCAGCTCAACGGCGAAAGTGGCCCTAGCGTGCCGCGGGATGCGCTAATCCGCCGTCCAGATGGCAGTGTCAGCGTTTGGCTCGCCCGCCAAGAAGAGGACACTTGGCGAGCTTTTGAGCAGCGGGTTGAGATCGGTAGCAGCCACCAGGACGGAGTCGCTATCAATGAGGGCCTATCGGCGGGTGACCGTGTCATTGTCGTCGGCAACGAACGCCTTGAAGAGGGGCAAAGCGTGTCCCTGAGCGACGACTAAAGGAGCCGCCCTCAGCTATGTTTGCCGCCATTATCCGTCACGGTATATTGGTTAGCGTGACGACGCTGATCCTGTTGATTATAGGTATCGCTGCCATCTGGCGTATTCCGGTGCAGATGATTCCCGACCTGGAAACCCGCGTCATCGGCATTGAGACCCAGTGGCCAGGCGCAACGCCGCAGGATATCGAGAAGGACATCTTGATCGAACAGAAGGAGTTCCTGCGCAATGTGCCCAACCTGCAGCGCATGGAGTCCACCGCCAGCAGCGGCAGCGCCGAAATCGAGCTGGAGTTTCCCTTCGGCGTCGATCTCACCGAAACGTTGATTCGGGTAAACAATGCGCTCAGCCAAGTCCCCTCTTATCCCAACAACGTCGATCAGCCGCGCATCGTCGCCAACTCCTTTTCCGCCAACGCCTTTATGTACTTTAACGTTGGCCCCCGCGAAGGCAACCCACGCCAGCTCGCTATGCCCGCCATGCGCGATTACCTGGAAGATAACGTCCGCCCGCGCCTGGAGAGCGTTGCTGGTGTGTCGGAAGTGACGGTTTCCGGAGGCGCCGAGCGGCAAATGCAACTGCTGATCGACCCTGAAGCACTAGTCGCCCGTGAACTGAGTATCTCTGATATTCAAGCCGCCCTTCAGGCCCGTAACCAGGATGTCTCCGGCGGCAACCTAGAGAGCGGCAAGCGCCGCTACCTGCTGCGTACCGTGGGGCGCTTTGAGGATGTAGCAAGCCTCGAAGCACTTATTCTTAAACGGGAAGGCGACGCGGTTACCCGGCTAAGCGATGTCGCCGAGGTGCGCCAATCCTATGCCGAACTCACCTCCCGGGCTTACAGCTCGGACGGTCAGCCGGTGTTGAGTGTTCAGGTGCGCCGGGAACCGGGCGCTAACGTCATCGATATCAAGCGCGCCATGCTTGACGAAGTGGCAGTGCTTAATGAGGGCCTGCTAACCGAGCAGGGCATGCGCATGACGCTCTCCAGCGACGACGTGCGCTATGTGGAGTCGTCAATTGCCAATGTTTGGGTCAACCTAGGCCTGGGTGCGCTGTTTGCCACCCTGGTGATGTACGCTTTTTTACGTTCGGCCCGAGCCACGCTTGCTGGTGTGATCGGCATTCCCATTTGCACCATCGCTGCCTTTCTAGGCCTGCTGCTGGCAGGCCGCACGCTCAACGTTATCTCCCTGGCGGGTGTTGCTTTCGCTATTGGCATGACCATTGATAACACCATTGTGGTGCTGGAGAGCATTGAGACCCAGCGCCGCCGTGGCTTGGCACGCTTTGAGGCAGCTCTTGAGGGCGTTAAGCAAGTATGGCCCGCGGTGCTCGCCTCAACGTTGACCACTATTTTAGTCTTTGTGCCAATCTTCTTTATTCAGCAGGAAGCGGGGCAACTCTATTCGGATATTGCGGTAGCCATCTCGACGTCGATTATTGTCTCGATGGTGGTCGCTATTACCGTGATTCCCACCCTGGGTGCGCATATCGACTTTCGCGGTAAGGAGAGCGCCTCAACCACTTCGCCTCGCTGGATACGCGGCTGCCTGTGGGTGGTTAATAGCATTATCCGCACCGCTTCCCGGCGTTTTCTTGCCATTGTGCTGGGTATCGTGGGGGGTATCGGCATATTTGTCTGGCTGACGCCCCCGGCGGAGTACCTACCCGAAGGCGAAGAGGCTAAAACCTTTGCCCGCATGAACGCCCCGGCAAGTTACAACCTGGCCACCATGGATGTGATCGCCCAAACCCTTCAGCAAGAACTTGAGCCCCATGTAGGCGCAGAGCCTGAACGCTTTGAGCGTAGCGATACCGACATCCCGCCGATTCGCACCATGGGCATTCAAGCCGAAGCACAGAGTCTAAGAATCATCGCTGAAACTATCGACCCCAGCCATATTGAAGCCTTGATGGACGCCCTCACCCAGCGCTTTGAAAGGTATCCAGACATGCGCGCTTTTGCTGCTCGCGGCTCGATTATCTCCAGCAATGACGGCGGAACACGCAGTATCACGCTGGATATCGCGGGTAACGATCTAAACGAACTCTATACCACCGCCAATGCGATTTATCAGCGCGCCGAGACCGTTTTAGACAATCCGCGCATTCAGTCGCGGCCCTCTGCCTTGGATCTTGGTCAGCCGCTGATTGAGATTTACCCTGATTGGGAGCGCGCCGCCGAAGTCGGCATGGGTACCGGAGAGCTGGGTACCACCGTCGCGGTGCTCACCAACGGCGCCTACCTGGATGACTTCTATCTCGACGATGAGAAAATCGACCTTTACGGCTACGGCCCGGAGGCGGGCGATATCGACTTGGGTGCTCTCACCACACTGCCCATCTATACACCCTCAGGGGTAAGCGTTCCTCTCAACACCCTCGCCGAGATTCGTGAAACCGTGGGAACGGCGACGCTGCGGCGGGTAGACGGTCGCCGCAGCGTTACGCTAGACGTTATTCCACCTCGCAGCGTAGCGTTGGAAGCGGGTATCGAGCGGATGCAGCGCGAAGTAATCGAACCTCTGCGCGATGAGGGGGTAATACCCGCCAACATTAACGTCACCGTGACCGGCGCGGGGGATCAGTTGGACGCGACCCGCCAGGCACTTACCGGCAATGCATCAATCGCATTGGCAATTGTGTACTTGCTGCTAGTGGCGATTTTTGCCCACTGGGGTTACCCGCTGCTTATTCTCGCCACGATTCCGTTAGGTGCAGCAGGCGGGATTGTAGGGCTTTGGCTAATGAATACGGTGGGCGCCCTATTGCCGAAAGTGGGCTTGAACGCCATCAGCCAACCGTTTGACATGATCACGATGCTGGGCTTTTTGATTCTAATGGGCACGGTGGTCAACAACCCGATACTGGTGGTTCATCAGGCGAGGGAGAATTTACGTAGTGCGTCGATGAGCGTTCGCGAGGCGGTTCAACAGGCGGTAGAGAGTCGCCTACGGCCTATCGCCATGACCACGCTCACTACCTTGTGCGGCCTTTCACCGCTGGTATTTCTACCGGGGGAAGGCACCGAGCTTTACCGCGGTGTCGGTGCCATTGTGCTGTTTGGCCTGCTCGGCACGGCGATTGTGACCGTTACGTTCCTGCCCGCTCTAACCGTGGCCGTGCTGAGCTGGAATAGCGAAAGGCAATCCACTTGAGCCTTGTCTAAAAGAACAGCCGTTTAAGTGCCAGCCCTGGATCACTCTCACGCATAAAGACCTCGCCGACCAAAAAACCATTAACGTTGTGGTCACGCATTAGCTCAACGTCATCGCGAGTATGAATACCCGATTCGGTAATCACCGTAACGCCCTCTGGAATACGCGGCAGCAGATCCAGGGTGGTATTCAGGCTGGTTTCAAAGGTATGTAGGTTACGGTTGTTGATGCCCACCAGCTTTAGATCCAGCGCTAGGGCGCGCTCAAGCTCCTTAGCATCGTGCACTTCGACCAACACATCCATCCCCAATTGCGTAGCCTGCTGATGCAAGTCGCGCAGCTGGGCGTCGTCCAGAGCGGCGACAATCAGCAGAATGCAGTCAGCGCCAATGGCGCGTGCCTCACAGACTTGGTAGCCGTGAGTGATAAAGTCTTTGCGGATGACTGGCAGCGTGCAGACATCCCGAGCGGCAATGAGATAGTCTTCGTGGCCTTGGAAAAAATCAGCATCGGTGAGTACCGAGAGACAAGCCGCCCCTCCTTGAGCATAACTTTTTGCGATATCAGAGGGGTGAAACTCTTCACGAATCACGCCCTTCGAGGGCGAGGCTTTTTTCACCTCGGCAATGATGGCCGGATCACCTGCTGAGATGCGCGTGTTAAGTGCATCGATAAAGCCACGCGGCGCACTCTGCTGCTCACCGAGGGCGAGCAGATCCGCCTCTGAAACGGCCTGACGGCGCTCAGCCACTTCCTGCTCTTTGCGAGCCAGAATGCGCGTTAAAATAGTCGGCGTTGCCTGTTGAGTCATGTTGATCTCTTTTTTTAAGCTTATCTTGTTTAAGCACCTACTGCTTAAAAACGCTGGTGAAGTGCGACAGCTCTTTGAGTTTTTCAAGCGGCAGTTTAGAAGCCTGAGCGTCCTGGGCCACCATCACCCCCTCTTTTAAGGTGTCTGCCACGCCCGCACAGTAGAGCGCGGCGCCGGCGTTTAGCGCGACCATATCGGCAGCCGCGCCTTCACCGGACAGCGCGGCCTTGACCAAGCGTAGGCTGTCTTCTGCAGTGGCGGCTTTCAGCGTTGCCAGGCTCTGGCGCTCAATACCCAGCTCTTCGGGGGTAATGGTGTACTGGCTAATCTTCCCCTCTTTGAGCTCGGCTACCAAGGTGGGGCTGGCTAGTGAGATCTCGTCCAGGCCGTCCTCAGAATGTACGACCATTACATGACGGCTGCCCAGAGTTTTCAGCACTTCCGCCATCAGCGGCACCAGCTCCGGCGCGTAAACACCCAGTACTTGGTTGGGCGCCCCCGCAGGATTGGTCAGCGGGCCTAAAATATTAAACAGCGTGCGCACGCCCATTTCTCGGCGCGGGCCAATAGCATAGCGCATGGCCGGGTGATGATTGGGTGCAAACATAAAGCCTACGCCTACCTGCTCGATACAGAGCGCTACTTGATCAGGCCTGAGATCCAGGTAGATACCCGCCACATCGAACAGATCCGCACTGCCCGATGACGATGAAACGCTGCGGTTACCGTGTTTGGCCACGTGTGCTCCAGCAGCCGCGGCGACAAAACTGGCAGCGGTGGAAACGTTAAACAGGTTAGCGCCATCACCACCGGTACCGACAATATCCACAACGTTGTCAGCACTTAGCTCAACGCGCTTCATCAGCTCGCGCATTACCTGGGCTGCGGCGCTAATTTCCGCGGCGGTTTCGCCTTTCATGGCGAGGCCTACCAGCAGGCCGCCAATTTGCGCGTCAGATGCATCGCCGGTCATGATTTGGCGCATCAAGGCGTGCATCGCATCGAAAGAGAGGTCTTCGCGGCGCATCACCGCATTAATCGCATCTCGCATTTGCATGAGCAGAGGGGCCCCTAAAAGCGTGTGAAACCGGCCATTAGCCGCGTTTTAAAAAGTTGGCCAACAGCTCATGGCCTTGGCGGGTAAGAATTGACTCAGGGTGAAACTGAACCCCTTCAATATCCAGTTCGCGATGACGAAACCCCATGACTAACCCGGGGGTTACATCGTCATCGCCTGTCCAGGCAGTGACTTGCAAACAGTCGGGTAGGCTCGCTTTATCAACCACCAGGGAGTGATAGCGAGTCACCTCAACGGGATTATCCAGCCCTTCAAAAACGCCTTGATTAGCGTGTCGCACAGCAGAGGTTTTGCCGTGCATCACCTGCGGCGCACGCACGACCTTCCCCCCATACACTTGGCCAATCGCCTGATGGCCAAGGCAGACGCCCAAAATAGGTAGCTTGCCTGCAAAGTGTTTGATGGCAGCCATGGAGATTCCCGCCTCGTTGGGCGTGCAGGGACCGGGCGACACCACCAGGTGCGTCGGCGCGTGCTCTTCGATTTGCTCAATGGTGATATCGTCATTGAGATGAGTGATAACTTCTGCGCCCAGCTCACCCAGGTACTGTACGATATTAAACGTAAAGCTATCGTAATTATCGATCATTACCACTTTCGGCGCTGACTGTTCCTGAGATGGCTGTTTCTGCACCGACTGAGCTTGCGCCATTGCCCCACTTACTCCATTGCGTCATTACGACCACAGATTAAACCGCTATTGAGTGATGATACCCCAACCGAGCACTCCCTTGCAGGGGGTAAGTGACAGCCAAGCCTCCCCTTTTGACCACCAGCCCTACGGGCAATAGATCACAGCTTTGGATGACCAAGTCGATGCGGCAAAGAAGAAACCATTCGGACGGTCATAAGGAACGCTATGCTTAGGAGTGAAATACAGGCTCTTTTCAACATAGTGGCCCTTTCCACTTGAGGGTATTCTGCCTTGAGCAATACTTGTTTCGGCCTGCCGCTGTATCGGAACTGGCAACCAGCCACCGCAGTCTTTATTATCTGCCGTCTTTTTAGATAGCCTTTTTAACCAGTTAGGAGCGTAGGATGTCAAAGTGGGTTACCTGGGTATGTGCGCTCTTATTCGTCGCGCTGATAAGCGCTGCGCCAGCGTATGCCAATACAACGCTGCGCGTTATTGCTTCCTTTTCAGTCATGGAGGAGCTGGTCAAACGGGTGGCAGGCGACTCAGTCAGCGTTAATGTCATTGTACCGCGGGGGGAAGATGTTCACCGCTGGGAGTTAACGCCACCCAATGTGCTGGCGTTAGAAGAGACCCATATCGTGTTTTATAACGGGCTCGGGCTAGAACCCTGGATACGCCACGTCGAAGCGATGTCTGACGATAACCTTACGTTAGTGGAAGTGGCTAGAGAAGCCGACTATACACCGCTAATCATCACGACCGGGCAGCATAGAGGCGAGCTGGATCCGCATATGTGGATGGATCCAGAGGGAGCAGCGGCCTACATTGATGTCATTGCCGAGACCTTGGCAGAGCACCTACCCGACCAGGCCGAAGCGTTTTATACCCGGGCTGAAGAGGCACGCAAAGCGTTGGACAACCTTAATCTAGCGGTGAAAGAGCGCCTGGAAGGCATCCCCCAAACAAACCGCACATTGGTGACCAGTGAAGCAGGTTTTGGCTATTTCGCCCGCGCCTACGCCTTTGAAGCCCTAGGAGTGTGGGGCGTTAATCACGAAACCCAGGGCAGCGCCAAGGCAATGGCCAAAATGAGCGAATATCTTACTACTAATCGCCCACGCCCTCCGGCGCTGTTTTTTGAAAGCACCACCCCCAGTATTCATATGGACGCCCTGTCACGAGAAGCATCAATTCCTCTCGCAGGCCCGCTGTATGTGGACTCATTAAGCGGTGCAGACGGCCCGGCAGCCAACTATTCGGCCATGCTGCACCATAATGCAGAAGTCATGCATACCGCCCTAGGGGGCGCGACGGCCGAGTAGTCGGCCGTCTGTAGGTATTAATCAGTTGCCGGTGTCTTCAGGGGAGCGGTCAGTAACTCGGTTAACGAACTGAGCACCAAGTCGGGGTGGCTACTTTCAATTGGCTCACCATGATTGTAGCCGTAGGGTAGCGCCAGCGTCGTAAAGCCCGCCGCCTTTCCAGCAGCTATATCATGACGGGAGTCGCCCACCATCACACACGCCTCTGGCGGCACTTGGCAGTGTCGAGCAGCGTGCAACAGCGGCAAAGGGTGGGGCTTCTTCTCGGGCAGCGAATCACCACCAATGCAGAGGGTGAAGTAGTCCAGCAGCTCAAAGTGACTTAGCAACGGCTCAATAAAGCGTTCGGGCTTATTGGTGATCAACACCAGCGTCAGTCCTTGCTGATGCAGCGCCTGCAGTGCTTGCGTGACGCCTGGGTAGAGCGTTGTCAGGCTATTGGGAGCGGCGCCGTAGTGCTCCATGAACACATCATAACCGCGCTGCAAAAGCGCTGGTTCGGGCGCCGCTCTTAGGGCCCAGGTCAGGGCTCTTTCGACCAATACGGGCGCACCATTGCCGACCCAGTCCCTCACCTCCGCCTCACTCGGCGCTGGCAATCCCAACTCATTTAGGGTGCGCGCCACTGCGGCGGCAAGATCCGGCACTGAATCGATCAGCGTGCCGTCCAGGTCGAAGGCAATCAGCCGTTTTCCTTGCAGCGCCGCGTGTCGTTCTGCGTAGTGAATTGGATGTACTTGCAATGCTCTCTACCCCATTTTCATTAGACAACCATCTTACCTGTTCCCAGCAACGGTGCGCATTAGTAAGAAGCGCCAGAACCTTCTATGCTGGGGCTAATTTAGTTAAAGAGGTAGTGATATGCACACTCCCAGAATCGTGATTGTCGGCGCCGGCGCAGGTGGTTTAGCCCTCGCTACACGTTTAGGTCGCACCTTAGGTAAGCGAAAACGCGCAGAAATTGTGCTGCTGGATCGCAATACCACCCATGTATGGAAACCGCTGCTCCACGAACTGGCTACCGGCGTGCTGAACTCCAGCATGGACGAGGTGGATCTTCGCGGGCACTCATCGGCGCACTTCTATCGCTTTCAGCGCGGCTCGCTCACCGGCATCAATCGCGAGCAGCAGGTGCTCCAATTAGCCCCTATCCACGACGAAGATGGATACGAAGTCCTACCCGCCCGAGAGCTTGCCTATGACTATCTGGTCATGGCAATAGGCAGTGTTTCCAACGATTTCGGTACGCCCGGCGTGGCGGAACACTGCCACTTTATTGATTCCCCCGAGCAAGCCAAGGCGTTCCAGCGCGATATGATCAATACCTTTCTCCGCTACACCGACCCAAACCTGCGACAGCATACGCAGTTGACCATTGGCATCGTCGGCGGCGGAGCAACAGGCGTAGAACTTGCGGCCGAATTGTTTGATGCTTCGCGCATGCTCAATGCCTATGGCGTGACGGCACTGGATAATCAACAAATCAGTGTGCACTTGCTAGAAGCAGCCCCGCGTTTGCTGCCAGGGCTTTCGGAACGGGTCAGTCAAACGGTCAAAACAGAGCTTGAGGAGATGGGCGTGACGGTTCACACCGATACCGCCGTGAAAGAGGCTCAAGAGTACCAGTTGGTCACTGGTGACGATGAAGTGATCAAGACCGACATCAACGTTTGGGCAGCAGGGATCAAAGCACCACCCTTTCTGGCTGAACTAGGCCTCACCACGAATAAGAAAAACCAAATTGAAGTCAACAGTACTCTGCAGAGTGTCGATGATGAGAAGATTTTTGCCTTAGGTGATTGCGCCAGCTGCCCAATGGGAGAAAGTGGCACGGTGCCGCCTCGCGCCCAGGCGGCTCATCAGCAGGCAAAACTGCTCGCCAAAAATATCGTTAATCAACTGGAAGGCAAACCGCTCGCCGATTTTCGCTACCGCGATCACGGCTCGCTGGTGTCGCTGGCCCGCTACGATGCAGTGGGCAATTTAATGCGCAGCTCCGCCTCCAAAGGGCTGTTTTTAGAGGGCTGGCTGGCCCGCCAGGCCTATGCTTCGCTCTATCGCATGCACCAGCTCTCTATTCATGGGGCGCCGAAGACGGGGCTAGCGTGGTTGGTCGATAAACTTAACCGTTACTTAAAGCCGCGCATGAAACTTCACTAAACAGCACTGACGTTTACTTGGCCAGCGCATCCCGCATCTGCTTGATTACCGTGTCATAGCCGTGTGGGTCGCTGGCCTGGTGGGCACTAAAGATCGCCGAACCAGCCACAAAGGTATCAGCGCCCGCGGCGGCGATTTCGCCGATGTTATCCACTTTCACCCCTCCGTCAATCTCCAGACGGATCGGGCGCCCTGAGGCGTCAATACGCGCCCGCGCCTCGCGTAGTTTGTTAAGTGTGCCGGGGATAAACGACTGGCCGCCAAAGCCTGGGTTAACGCTCATCAACAGCACCATATCGACTTTATCCATCACATAGTCGAGATGGGAGAGGGGCGTTGCGGGATTAAATACCAGACCGGCTTTACAGCCACCATCTCGGATCAACTGCAGCGAGCGATCGACGTGGTCAGACGCTTCCGGATGAAAGGTAATGTAGCTGGCGCCCGCCTCAATAAAGTCACTGATCATGCGATCCACCGGTTTGACCATTAGATGCACATCAATGGGCGCAGTCACTCCATGCTGGCGCAGCGCTTTGCACACCATGGGGCCAATGGTGAGGTTGGGCACATAGTGATTGTCCATGACATCGAAGTGCACCACATCCGCGCCAGCCGCCAGCACGTTATCTACTTCCTCGCCAAGCCGCGCAAAGTTAGCGGAAAGAATAGAGGGGGCAATCAAAAAGTCCTGCGCAGCGGTCATAGCACGTTCCTAAATTAACAGGGGAATAAGCCAGCTATGTTACCAGAGCCACCTACTAAGCCCCATCTCCTATACGGCTTTGCATTGGACATCTGCGCACAGTTATATTCTTAAATAGAATATAAAACATGATTGTAATTCCAGATTGATAGATTTAACCTTGCAGCTATTGTGACACTACTATTTAGCGATACGTTGCGCTTACTGTTTGAAGGAGTTTCTCTATGGCACTGCCCACCATTTTCCGCCGCAGCCTGGTTGCCATTGCACTAGGCGTTACAGTTAGTGGTACCGCCGCTGCCCAGGAGCGGGAACTGCTCAACTCTTCCTACGATATCGCGCGGGAGTTATTTGCAGCGATCAATCCCGAGTTTCAGGCGTGGTGGCAGGAAGAGCACGGCGAGGAGATTGAAATTAGCCAGTCTCATGGCGGCTCTTCCGCCCAGGCCCGTGCCATTCTTCAAGGCCTGCGAGCCGATGTGGTGACCTTTAATCAGGTGACCGACGTGCAGGTGCTGGCTGACGCCGGTCTGGTTGCAGAAGATTGGCAGGATGCCTTTGATAACAACGCATCCCCCTACTACTCCACCACTGCCTTCTTAGTGCGTAAAGGCAACCCTAAAGGCATCGAAAGCTGGGACGATCTGGTTAAAGAGGATGTAGAAGTGGTTTTCCCGAACCCTAAAACCTCAGGTAATGGTCGCTATACCTACTTAGCGGCTTGGGGCTTTGCCGAAAACGAATTCGATGGTGATGAGGAGCAAATTGAGGACTTCATGCGCACCTTCTTGGCCAACGTAGCGGTATTTGATACCGGCGGCCGTGGGGCGACCACCAGCTTTATCGAACGTGAAATTGGCGATGTGCTGATTAGCTTCGAGTCGGAAGTCAACAATATTCGCAGCGAATACGGCAGCGACGATTACGAAGTGATCGTGCCGCCGGTGAGCATACTGGCCGAGTTCCCGGTTGCCGTTGTGGGCGAAAACGCAGAGCGCAACGGCAACAGCGACCTGGCCCAGAGCTACCTTGAGTATCTTTATACCGAAGAGACTCAGCGTCTGCTTGCAGGCTTTAATTACCGCGTGCATAACGAAGCGGTGGTTGAGGAGTTTGCCGACCAGTTCCCGGAAACCGAACTGCTCGAAGTTGACGAAGTATTTGGCAGCTGGGACGAGGCCATGGAGACCCACTTTGAGGGTGGCGCCCTTCTCGACCAGTTACAGCGTCGCTAATAATCACTTATGAGCCAGCCTGAACTATGAGTCAACTTGCCACTTGGCGAACCGGCAGCACCCGTGTGCTGCCGGGTTTTGGCCTTTCTATGGGTATCAGCGTGCTGTTCATCTCGCTGGTGCTGCTCTTGCCGATTACCGGCCTGTTTGGCCAGTTAGCCGAGCTTAGCTTCGCCGAATATTGGGCGATCATCACCGAAGGGCGAGTCGTCGCCAGCTACATGGTCACCATTGGCGCAGCGGCCGTAGCAGCGATCGTCAACGCCATATTTGGTTTATTACTGGCATGGGTGCTGGTGCGCTACGAGTTCCCCGGTAAGCGTCTGCTAGATGCACTGATGGATCTCCCCTTTGCATTACCAACTGCGGTGGCTGGCATCACGCTGGCAACCCTTTATGCCGGCAGCGGCTGGATGGGTGGGTTGCTGGAACCACTGGGCTTTCAGGTCGCCTACACCTGGGTAGGTATTGCGCTAGCTATGGCGTTTACCAGCATCCCTTTTGTAGTGCGCACGGTGCAGCCGGTGCTGGAAGACCTTCCCGCTGAAGTCGATGAAGCAGCCATGTCGCTGGGCGCGACCGACGGAGTGGCCTTTCGACGGGTGATCCTGCCGCACATTTGGCCAGCTCTGGTTACCGGCACGGGCTTAGCGTTTGTTCGCTCATTGGGTGAGTTCGGGGCGATTATCTTTATCGCTGGCAACATGCCTTATGAAACCGAGATCACCGCACTGATGATTTTCGTCAAACTGCAAGAGTATGACTATGCAGGGGCATCGGCCATTGCCTCAGTGGTGCTGTTTGTATCCCTGGCACTACTGCTGGCGATCAATGTTTGGCAGGGTCGCTTCGTACGCCGCCTACACGGAGGTAAAGGGTAATGCGCCGAATTGGTGATGCGCCACTCATACGGCGTCTACTAATAGCTACCGCATTGGTATTATCAGCGCTGTTTTTGCTGTTGCCACTGGTGGCCATTTTTGCTCAAGCATTCTCCCAGGGCGTCATGGTGTTCTGGTCAAACGTCAGTAACACATTCACCCTGCACGCCATTGGTTTAACGCTGGTGATTGCGCTGTTGACCATACCGGTGTGCCTGATATTTGGCGTTGCCCTGGCGTGGCTGGTCACACGTTTCAGTTTTCCTGGGCGGCGTATTCTGCAAACCTTGATCGATATTCCCTTTGCGGTTTCCCCCGTGGTGGCCGGTCTGATCTATTTGCTGCTATATGGTCGCAATGGCTGGATCGGCTCTTGGCTGGACGGTCATGATATTCAGTTGATGTTTTCTTGGCCGGGAATTCTGATGGTGACTATTTTTGTTACCTGTCCTTTTGTGGCACGTGAGCTGATTCCGTTGATGCAGGCCCAAGGCTCCCGCGAAGAAGAAGCGGCCGTAACGCTTGGCGCATCGGGTTGGACAACGTTTCGCCGGGTCACTCTGCCCAACATTCGCTGGGCACTGCTTTATGGTGTGATTCTTACCAACGCCCGTGCGGTGGGGGAGTTTGGTGCGGTCTCAGTGGTCTCCGGCGCTATTCGCGGCAAGACCAATACGCTACCACTGCACCTTGAACAGCTTTATCAGGATTATAACGCCGTGGGGGCCTTTGCCTGCGCGGCCCTACTCGCATTGATTGCCCTACTGACGCTCGCCGCCAAGGCCGGGCTGGAGTGGCGCGCAGCGCGCCGGGAGGCATTTGCATGAGCATTCATTTATATAACATCGCTAAGCACTTCGGCAATACACAGGCGCTAGAGCCGATCAACCTGGATATTCACGAGGGCGAGCTGGTAGGTCTACTCGGCCCCTCGGGGTCGGGCAAGACCACTCTGCTGCGGATTATCGCCGGTTTGGAAAATGCTGACCGCTCTAACCAGCCGGGCAAGATTCTGTTTGGCGACCGCGATGTCACCAACGTGCATGTCCGCGACCGGCGTATCGGCTTCGTGTTTCAGCACTACGCCCTTTTCCGTCATATGAGCGTTTACGACAACGTGGCTTTTGGGTTGACCGTGCTATCCCGCAAGCGTCGCCCTAGCAGCGGTGAAATTCGTGCACGGGTGTTTCGGCTGTTGGAAATGGTCAAGTTAGAGCACCTTGCCAACCGCTATCCTGCCCAGCTTTCGGGTGGTCAACAGCAGCGGGTGTCGCTGGCTCGCGCCCTAGCCGTAGAGCCGGAAGTACTGCTGTTGGACGAGCCGTTTGGCGCTCTGGACGCCAAAGTGCGCCAAGAGTTACGCCGTTGGCTACGCCACCTACATGACGAGTTCAATTTCACCAGCGTCTTTGTCACTCACGACCAGGAGGAAGCGCTGGAGCTTTCCGACCGTGTGGTGGTGATGAGCAATGGCCGCATTGAGCAAATTGACACCCCCGATGAGCTCTACCGGGAGCCCAAAAACCGCTTTGTGTTTGAGTTTTTAGGCGATGTGAACCATCTCGAAGGCAAAGTGGCCAACGGCGTACTCACCTGTGGCGACGCCTATTGGCACGTAGATCTACCCGATGGCCATGAAGAGCTGCTGCTGCGCCCTCATGAGGTGCGGCTAACCGAGCAACCCACCTCTGAGAGCCATTTGCCGGTCACCATCACCGCAATATCGCCGGTGGGCGCCGAGGTGCGTGTGGAACTAGAGGCTGATTGGCTCGCCCAGCCCTGGCTTGCTACCGTGCGCCATACTGACTTTGAGCACTTGGCGCTGCGCCGTGGGCAACGCTTATTCGCCCACCCTCGTCACTGGCGGCGTTTCCCCAAAGCTGAATCGAAAGCGACAGAGCAAAGCCGCGTGGCATAACGCTATAGCTATAGAAGCACTGGCGGCCTCAAGTGGGGCCGCTAGTGCCAGCGTTTCATAAGATGATCTCAAAAGCGCATTTGCCTAAACGTTAGACTCACCCGTGGCTCAATATCTCGCTTGGTTTTGGGCAGGCTATGTAACCAATTTTTCTGCGTGGCACCTTTCATAATCAACAGGCTGCCGTGGGCCAAAACAAGCGAAACACTCTCCCCTGTCTGTCGATGTTTAAAAGAAAACTTCCTCTCCCCTGTCTGTCGATGTTTAAAAGAAAACTTCCTCTCCCCGCCTAAACTCAACGCTCCGATGACGCCATTCTCGATAAGGTCTTTTTCGGCATCGCTGTGCCAGCTCATCCCCTCCTCCCCTGTGCTATAGACATTACACAGGCACGAATTAAATACCTCTCCACACTCTCTCTCCACCCGCTGTTTAATCTCGCGCAGAAAGTTCGGCCACACTAATGCCATTTTTGTATACCCAGAGTAAGTATAGGAAACCGGCTGATCTGCATACCAGGCTATCTTGCGTTTAGTCACAATCTCTTTGCCATAAATAAAGGCGCGATCATGCTCCCAACTTAGCTCGCTTAGGCACTTTGCTAAATACATATCGGCAGTGGCGGTATCCACGATTTTGCCGTGGTAGTAGGCCTCGCCATCCTGTGGAAGCAAATTAATCAGCTTCATATCATCATTTTCAAACAGATCCGTATATGTCATGGCAATGCCTATTTTATACTCACTACAAAGACAGCAAGAAACGGGTTTTTCTCCCACTAATAGGGGGGCAATACTGAGCGCCAGGGGTAAACCTCCAGGGCTTGGCTGATACCTGCCGGCTAAGAGAAAACATTGAAAAGGGTCATAAAATGAGAGCAATAGACTATCTGCGTCTACTGGCGCTAGCCGCTATCTGGGGAGCAAGCTTTCTTTTTATGAGAATCGCCTCACCGGCGATAGGCCCGATCAACACAGCTTTTTTTAGAGTCTTTTTTGGCCTTATTGGCTTGGCTATTATCATCGCATTCATACGTAAAAGCCTGGCATTCAGAGGCAAGTTAGGCAAGATTTTGATTTTGGGTGCCATCAACTCAGGTATTCCCTTCCTGATGTACAGCATAGCTGCAACATTACTACCTGCTGGCTATTCAGCGATTCTAAATGCCACGACCCCTTTAACAGGGGCCATGATCGGTTTTTTTATCTTTAGCGAGCGTTTAACTATAAAAAAATGGCTGGGCGTAACGCTAGGTATTATCGGCATTACGGTTATTACCACCGTGGGTGATTCAAATATTGTTGGCAACATCTATATCGGCGTTGCGGCCTGTATCATAGCCACTATTGGTTACGGCTTTGCTGGCTTTCTTACCCGAAAATGGATAACTCAACAGGGTGGCCTGGATTCAACGTTGGTTGCGTTCGGCAGTCAAATAGGTGCTACCGCTTTTCTCAGCCCCTTTTTACTTTGGAACATCTCATCTGGCCCCAGCATTGATTGGCTTCAAGGTGATGTGTGGGTCAGCCTGCTCGCAGTCGGCTTTTTATGCACCTCCCTCGCTTATATCCTTTATTTTAGATTGATCGCTGACATTGGGCCGTTACGGTCGCTCACCGTTACATTCTTGGTGCCGCCCTTCGCTGTACTATGGGGCTTTTTAATTCTTGATGAAACGCTATCCAGCGGATTCTTGCTTGGCTCTTTGATCGTTTTACTTTCCGTTTGGTTAATCGTGGGGCCCGATTCGAAAAAAGCAGCCTAGCGCACTAGATTGCGTCTCTTCTTTCGCAGTCACAGCAGTGTGCAAAAGCAATATGCAGTGAGGTGTGGGAGGTGACTGAGCAAAGCCACATCGCCAGAACATACCCCCAATGCGCTACCCGCGTTATACTGGCGTTTTAGCCATAGCGGAGGATGACCATGCTTCGGCGTCACTTTTTACGGATTTCAGGTGTGCTGCTTGCCAGCGCGTGGCTTGCCGGTTGCGCCAGCCCTCAATATTTACAGCTCAGCCCACAGCGCAGCGCGGAGGTGCCCCAGGTAGGCTCGGGCCAGCAGGTCACGGTGATTGCCCAGGATGGCCGCGAGAGCGATATTATTGGCAACCGAGCAGGCGGCGGCATGTCGACGGCGCATATTACCGTGAGCAGCCACGAGTTGATTCCGCGTTTGCAGGAAGAGGCCGAACGCGCCGTGCGGGACATGGGTTTTAGCCCCACCATGGAGCAGGCCGAAGGCCGACCGAGCTTAACGCTGGAGCTTGCCAGCCTCAACTATGCCCGCGGCGACAGCGGCCAGCCACTGGTCGATGAAGCGCGTCTTGAAGGCGTTTTCCGCGCTATTGCTCAAAATAAGGGCACCACCTATACCGGCACCTATACATCGCGCCGTACCCAGGGTTATGCCCTTAAACCGGACGCTGATAGCAACACACGTATGCTCAGCGACCTAGTTAGCGATGGTTTGAACCGTGCCTTTAGCGACCCAGAGCTGGGCCGTTTACTCGCACGCTAAGACTCCCACGACAGCAACACTTCAGACACGGGCTGCGCCTCTTTTCTTTTAGAGTCGCGGCCCGCGTCGTTCCAGTGCCCATACGCTCTCCGTACGGCCACGCTCATCAGGGCTGCCCTCTTCCAGAAACGTCAGTGTGAAGTTAGGGGTGAACAGGCTTTCAATCTCGGTAGCGGGAACGCTATAAGGCGGTCCAGCATGACCATCGGGGTGCGATAAACTAATCAGCAGCCCCTTAGCACCGGGCGGTACCAATTGTGCCAAGTGAAATGCATAGCGCTGACGAGTGGCTGGCGGCAGCGCTATCAGCGAGGCGCGATCATAAAACGCCCCAATCTCGGCCGCCTGCTGGATATGCAGATGGAAAAAGTCCCCACACCATAACTCCACGCTGCCTTGGCGTGAAACCGTAAACCCTGCCTGGCGATAGCGCGAAACCGATGTGCTGCGCTGAGCCAAAAACTGCTCAATGGCCTCGGGAGCAAACTCAATACCCAACACAGGATGCCCTTCATCCGCCAGCCACCGCATATCAAGGCTTTTTCCGCACAGCGGCACCAGCACTTTGGTGCGGTTAGCAACACCGAGCGACTCCCAATGGCGCAGCAGTGCCGGGTGCGCCTGCTGCAAGTGAAAGCCTATACGCCCTTCTTGCCAGCGCTTGCGCCATTCGTCGCTCATTATTTGGCTACCTTGTACTCAATTGCACTATCCGTATTAGGGGCTTACCGCGCCGTTAGAACCAACGGTCACGCTTTTTACGCCGACGCGGTAGGTGAGGCACAATCAGCCCTACCAATAAGCCCGCGCCAGCCACACCACCGCCGTACATGAAGTAGCGCATCAGCAGGTCTTCTTCCTGGGTCTCCAGGCGCGCCTGAAGCGCCCTCACTTGCCGACGGGACTGCTCTGCTTGCGCATCCAGCTCTTGGTTGCTGGCTTCAAGCTCGGCAATGCGACGCTCGCGAACCTCAAGCGTTTCCGTCATTGAAGAAGTACGCTGTTCCCAGGTGTCATTGATGCCCTCAAGCTCAGCAGTTAGCTCCTCTACCTGGGCTTCTAACGCAGGTAGCTGCTCAACCGCGCTAGGCGTTTGCTGAAGCTCACTGCTCAACACCCACACCGCATTACCATCATTGTTACGCACACGGGTGTAATCACCGCTGGTTTCCAAGACCTCCACCTGCTCACCTGCGTTGAGCGTACCAATGATCCGATAACCATCGGTGGGGCCGCTGCGCACATAGGTGCTCAGCTCATCGGTCACCCATGCCTGATTAGCAGACTGGGCAGTGGCATCGAAGCTGGTAACAGTGAGTAAAAGACCAGCCGCAGCGGCGTAATTTCGATAACGAGTTCTATTTACTAGCATGACATCATGTCCTGATTAAAAACGCTGCAAGGCGGACGAAGCCAACAGCGCTTATCGCTTAACTTAGCGGTGCGCTTGTCTCATACGCTTACCCTTCGCCGCGCGGAGGCAACGGAAAGGGACGGGGGAACTCCGCTACCCGGGCATCGGTTTTGACCGCCTTCAATGGCCCCTCGCGCTCTACTTCATCAATGCGCACAATAGCATTTAATGGCAGATAGCTACGCTTGACGCCATCGAAGGTTCGTTGCAATTTTTCAGTCGCAGGGTCAACCACTACCCGTGAAGCATCGTCAAAGACAAACTCCTCGACTTCAATAAAGCCCCAGAGTTCGCTTTGAAAGATCTCTCGGACGTATAAATCCCAAATTTCACCCTGTTGGTGAACCACCACACGGTAGATCGGCTTGGCCGCCATCTTGGCCTAATCCTCTTGCCATTCGTACATTGAGTTGAACCGCCAAGCTTACCATATTCCCGCCGCCACGCCTTTACGCTGATACCTTAGTAAGCTTAGCGGTAATGCGACGTATAGTGGGCTCATTAGCCGCGCATGCCCCCCTCGTGTATGGTGGTGAGCGTGATTTGGCAATTATGTTCGTTCACCAAGTAGGAGTCATCAACATGCAGAAGGATCCCAATAAGGGCTATATCGCTCTATTAGGCTGGAGTCTCAATGCGATTGAAGCGGCCGAGAATTTTGACCGTCGCTACATTGTCGTTGCACCTGACTGGGCGGAAGAGTATTGCCAAAAACACGATATTCCTTACGTACCTTGGAATTTCGAGCGACTCAATGATCGCTCGATGGAAATTGCCGAGACGCTCAAAGAAAAAGGCGTCGATGTTGCCATTCCGCTTTATGAAGAGACCGTTGAGTGGGCAGGTGCCATTAACTCTGTACTCCTGGATAACCCTCGTCTTTATGGTCAGTCGCTGCTGTTGCGCGACAAAGCGTTGATGAAGCGTCGCGCCCAATTAGGTGGCATACGCGTGGGTATTTTTGAAGAGGCTCACGACAAACAGGATGTGGTGCGCTTTCTTAAACGCGTTAACCAGACACTGCTAAAGCTGGACGGCGACCCCAACGATCCGATTCACCTTAAAGCATTTGATAAAGCCGGCTGTCTTGGTCACCGGGTTATTCGTACGCCCGATGAAGTCGATACCATTCCCGATGAAGAGTTCCCCGTGTTGATGGAATCGCACCTGGATGGCTGGGAATTTGCCGTGGAAGCGTGGATTCACGATGGCAAAATCGCCTTCTTGAACATCTCTGAATACGTCACGCTGGGTTACTCAGTGTTTGTGCCCGCGTCGCCTGAGCTTGAGATTTACCGCGAGCAGATCACCCAACAAATCGAGAAGCTGATTAAAGCGTTCGACATTGAGTTTGGTTTGATCCACCCAGAATACTTTGTCACCAGCGATGGCGAGATGTACTTTGGCGAAGTGGCCTACCGTCCGCCCGGTTTCAAAGTATTCGAACTGCTGGAGCGTGTTTACGGCTTCAATGCTTATCAAGCATCCATGCTGGTGTTCGACCCGAAGGCCACAAATGAGGAAGTGGCTAACTTCTTCCCGAAAGAAGTGGTCGATGCCGATGGCTTTGCCGGTTGCTTTGGCGTTTACCCACGCCGTCGTGTGGTCAGCCGCTTGGAAATTCCCGAAGAGACTGAAGATCACCCCTACTTTGAGTCTCATGAGCTAACCTCACCTGTAGAAGAAACCGTTACTAAACGCACCGCGTTTGGTACCCATTGGGGTCTGGTCTACTTTAAAGGCAAAGATGCGCATACTATTCGCGATCTGTTAAAACGCCAAGAAGACCTCGACTTCTATGTATAATCCCCGCTGATGCTGGGATAAGGAGTCACCGTGGAGACTGATCAAGCGACGTCTTCTCAAGACGATAGCAAGCTCGATGGATTGTTGAGCCAATTTGACGAGGCGGTGCGCTTACTGAACCAGGCGCCTGCCTTCTCAAAACCCGCCAAATTGCCGCGCGTGATGGACACTGCGCGGCGAGTTTTGCTTCAGGAGGGGGGATGTGAAGCACTGGAGCTTCGCGCCCAAGCGTTTGAGGATGCCGGTGTTTTTTGGGGGTCTGATTGGGAAACTCCCCAATACTTGGTACCCACCTTAACGACTTTCTCACTGAAGAGCGCGGACGCCAATGTCGTCGTCATTGAGGCATTAAGCGAGCTTAGGCTTCTTGCAGTAGCTAAAGGCAATTTTGAGCACCCGCTGGTTTCTGCAGAACACTCGCATCACTACCTCACTCAGGTAATGGCGATTAATTTGTGGCTGCTTTTCTTGCCGCCCAGCGAGGCGGAGAGGGAAACCCAAGGGCGTCTGGCAACCATCCCACGCCAGCTTTTCCAGCATTTAGCCGAGCGAATTGGTTACGAACATATCGTTGATCGACTGATTGATGAGATTTGGCGCATTTTAAAACAGCGCCCTATCCAGGTTGATTCGATCAAACAGATGATCACCCAAATTGCGTTATGTCAGGCTAATCCAGAGATTGACCTTGGCGCTAGTGGCCAAGGCGCTGATCGACTTGTCAGCTCGCTTTACGGTCCCACTCAGGCATGCCGCGAAGATCCTGGCGTCGATGTTTATCGCGACCGGCTAGAGCATATGGATCAGGCTGCCCTGCAAGCCGAATCCACCGGTTTCGCCCGGGCGATGCACGATACTGGCTTGGTCTCACCGTATCACGCCGTGCTGCTGCGTCACCTACTCGAAGAGGGTGACCACTTACTCTCTGAAGCACTGGGCCTTTCAGCCACCGGCCGTGACTGCCTACTCTGCTATCGCGAGCTGGTGCAAGCACTTATTCGAGGTGGTGTTTATCCAGCTACCGCACAAGCGGTTTACGGGCTGGCGCTGATGCTCGAGCGCGGCATTCTCTATCAGCCGCCAGTGGCCCCCGCCATGTGGCGTCAACTGAACCTGCCGCTATCCGAGTGGGCGCAGTCGCGGCTTACCCTCGCCTATGGCGATACTGTTTCCCCCCGGGCACGCTTGATTGAAGGCGTACTCTGCATGCTGGGACTGCCGCTAGGCGTTGGCCAGGGTAACAACCCTACCTGCCAGTCAGCCCGAGCGCTCTCTATGTGGGCATATAACGACCCAGATTATCTGCTGCAAATGGTGGCATGGGCAGCCCGGGATGACGAAATCATTATGCATTTTGAGGGGCAAGCCATTTCATCGATGGCAAGCCTCTCTGGTGTAGCGACCCAGTTGCCCATCGATCTCGATCCGGTTTCGCTAATTGTTGTCCCCCACCTGGATCGCATTTATGCGGAAATGGGCCGACGCTGCATTGGCCGTGAAGGTGACCCACACCGCTGGGTAAACCCTGAATTTCATGGGTGGTGGTCTGGACGGGGCTTTCGCATCAATGTCGATGTCGCCACCGGCCAGCTAAGCGATGTCGATGACTTCATACGCCACTTTTTCGCCTACTATCATCCCTATTACAATGGCAACCAGCCGCTGATCCATCCTCAGCCAGCAGGCATTGCGGTCACCGATAGTGCCGCGCGCTTTATCGGCTGGCATGCGATCACCATTTTGCGGGCGTCCATCGACCCGTCCGAGATTATGCGAATTTATTTCTATAATCCCAATAATGATAGCGGGCAGGATTGGGGTGATGGTGTCATTGTGAGTACATCAGGCAACGGTGAGCGCTTTGGCGAAGCCTCGCTGCCTTTCGATCGCTTTGCATCGCGGCTGTATATTTATCACTACGATCCTCTTGAGCGCGTTGACGTAGCCGATGTCACTAGTGAAGAGGTGGAAAATGTTAAGCACTTCCTGCACCGGAGCTGGGGCGCTTCGCGCTTACCACCGACTGAACTGCAAGCGGATCAGGGCTCTAGTTCAACCCTACCCCATTCACCACTACCCAATACGCCCTCAGACGAAGGGTAACCGGTACGCTGAGCGACACTTTCAACCACAATATTTTCCACCACGATCTTATCAACCACTATGATGCGTCTCGATCAACTGTTGGTCAGCCAAGGGCTGGCCAACTCGCGTACCCGCGCCCAAAGGCTTATTCGTCATGGGCGAATACGGCTTGCCGATAGTGGCAAGTCGTTAACCAAAGCGTCTGAAAAATGGCCCGAAGATACACGGTTCGAAGTAGATGAAGATCCCGAAGAGCGCTATGTATCTCGGGCAGGGTTGAAGTTAGAAGCGGTGCTCACAGCGCTTGAGCTGCGTTTTGATCACCGCATCGTGCTCGATATTGGCCAATCCACCGGTGGCTTCAGCGACTGCGCGCTGCTTTTTGGTGCCCGCCATGTGATTGGCGTCGAAGTTGGCCACGGGCAGCTTGCTGCGAAGCTGCGTGACGACCCACGTGTCACCTGCCTGGAGGGGTTAAATGCCCGCTCGATGAGTAGTGACGAGACACTTGCCAAGGTACTTTCTGATTACCCTATCGACAGCGCCATTATGGATGTGTCGTTTATATCGCAAACCCTGATTCTGCCCGAAATTGGCGCCCTGCTGCCATCGGGCGGTCAGCTAATTTCACTGGTCAAACCACAGTTTGAACTAACGCCCGCCGCACTAGATAAACGCGGCGTGGTGCGCGACGCTAAACGCTTTTCAGAGGTGGAAGCCAGCATTCGTCGCAGTTGCGACGAATGCGGTCTGGCCATTCAGCACTGGCAGGAGAGCCCAATTACCGGCGGGGATGGCAACCGCGAATTTCTCCTGCATGCAGTAAAAGGGCCTTAAAAAAAGAGAGCTTAAAAATGCATTACGTTGATGCAGGGGGAAGCTGATTCGCCGACTGCACTTTAACCGCTTCGCCCTGCTCAGGATGAAGCCACACATCCATCTGCTCAAACGCCACGCGTACTCCGGCTTCGCGGAACAGTGCGTCTATACGGCAGTTGATTTCATCGGCAGCAAACAGCCGATCAAGGAGATCATTGACAAAAATCCGCAGCTCAAAATTTAGGCTGTGCTGCCCATAGCTCAAACAGAAAACCTGGGGTTCAGGGTCTGCTAGCACACGAGGGTTTTCATCCGCCACCTGACGTAATAGTTGGTGCACCTTGGTCATATCGGAGCCGTGGGCCACGCCGTAAGTGAGCACAACGCGGGTGATATTATCCGACAGCGACCAGTTGATCAGTTGGTCGGTCACAAAGGTCTTATTGGGGATAATAATCTCTTTACGGTCGAAATCGGTGACAGTGGTCGCACGGATACGGATACGGCTGACGGTTCCGTGCAAATTGCCAATCGTGATGGTGTCACCAATGCGAATCGGACGCTCAAACAGGATGATTAAACCGGATATAAAGTTGGCAAAAATCTCCTGTAAGCCAAACCCCAACCCTACGCTCAGGGCAGCCACCAGCCACTGAAGTTTGTCCCAGGAGACCCCAAGGGTCGACAGCCCCATCACAATCCCGGTACCCACAATAGTGTAGGAGAGCAGCGAGCTAATGGCATAGGCGCTACCCTGTTTCAATGACAGCCGGGAGAGCACCATCACTTCCAATAGACCCGGCAAATTGCCCGCCATGATAAAGGTAATAGCCACAATCAGCAGGGCAGCAAAGACGTCGGATATCGATAGCGCGTTATCGACCAAATCCCCTTCTTGCGCTTCCCACAATGATACGTTGTCCAAATAGCCAAGCACCGAGAGCAAGTCTGACCAGACCAAATAAAGCAGCGCACTAAAGCCAATCAAAACAATCAACTTAGAAAGTCGTAGCGACTGGCTATTGATCTGGGCCATATCAAGCGGAGGCTCTTCGACTACCTCAAGACCACCCTCCGCCCCCTCTTGTACCTGAGCGCGACGGCGCGCTAACGCACGGCGATAAGCAAGTCGCCGTGCGGCCACTGCGAGACTTCTCACCAATGAGGCTTCCACCACGACCCATAGCCCTAGTAAGTAAAGGGTGATCGCGAACCGTCCGACCAATCTTAGTGCGGTGTATTCGTAACCCCAGACCACCAATCCCAGTAGGATCAATGGCACCGAGGCCATCGCCAGCCCTAATAGCAAACGAAACAGATGCACGCCAAAAATGGGAATATGCGCCAGTATCAGTTGCGCCAACCACCAGCTCATTGCTACCAACCCAGCGGAAAACAACCCCAAAGCGACAGGACGCTGCGCTAGCGGCGTTTCCATCTCTCCAGACATCGCGGCAATGGCAATGACCGGCACCAGGGCGATACCTAGCCCGCCTAACAGGTGACGTAACCGGGCGTTGTACTGTGGCGACCAGGTAAAGTGGCGCTCGGCCACCCCATCGGTGACCAGTAGTCTGCGTCCCCAAGCGACGACGGCCCAACTTAAAGCCAATTGAAGCAGCGCTGGGGCCACGCTATTCGCCAATGGCCCAGCCGCCCCCTGCAACCCCACGCCAATACCCGCTAAAGCCAACGGGCCAGAGAGCGCCAGCAGCGCATTCATCAGCACCGCCCTAGGGGTATGCAACTGGGTATCGCTCTTTAACCGACCAATCTGTGAATGCAGCGTGGCCAAGCGGGCCTTAATGTTCCGGCGCAATCCAATGAGCACCAAGCTCAACGCGATCAGGGGTGCGCCTTGGAGCACGCCCCAGGAAAACCCTTGCCAGCGTGTGGGTAAAATGGCGCGCCACTCCCCTTCTTGCCATTCCAGCTTCAGGTTGCGGGGTAATTGGCGCACCCAATTCAGATCCATTGGCCGACTGTTGGCGACCCAAAACAGCTGCTCATCGATAGTTTTGCGTAACTCAACGGTTGTCGTGACCAGCTGCTGCTGGTTGAGCTGTAGCTCAATAGCCGCGCTTAATAAGCTGCCGTAAGACTGCTCTAGTTGCTCGACCAGCTCACGTCGCGATTGATAAAGCTGCGAAAGTGAGTCGACTAACCCCGGCGTTGCTTCAATGCCCGCCTCAGCCAAACGCGTAGTAGCAAACTGCTCGCTTTGGCGCAGCTGATCGCGCTGACGAACCAAATCAAACTGTTTTAAACGCAGATCGGCAATTTCGTCCTGCAAATTTCGGGGTGCCACCAAAGGAGGGAGTGACTTGCGCTGCTCGCGCAGAATACGCGACAGTAGCTGGCTGCCGCGTATCGCCTCAATTTGTTCATTAAGACTACGCTGTAGCTGGCGCACACTTTCCAACTGCCGCTGGGCTTCAATATTTTCGCGAACCACCGTGTTGGCGCGGTCGGTTGCCCGCAGCAGTTCCAAACTGAGTGTTTGATTGGTTTGCTGTGCTTGCACGACAACAGGATGCCCAGCAGCGATTAATGGGTTATCCCTTGCTGCATCGGCAATGGCTTGTTCTGAAGCCAGCCGGCGCTGACGATCAATCACCCCTTGCAGCATGGTCAGCTGCTGCTCTTGATAATCGATCTGCACCATCAGCACATCCCGGCGCTCCTGAGCTAGTTCGCGCAGGCGGCTATTAGCGCTTAGCTCACGCTGATAAAAACTCACTTCGCGTTCGGCAAGTGCACGCTCCAGGCGCAGCTGGATAAGCCGTGCATCGTTTAGTGCAGAGAGTTGACGATCCGCCAGCAAAGCCTCCCGCTCATCGTGCTGACGGCGTAAACTTTCCGCGCGCTGGAGAGTTTCTGCAATGGATTGCTGGGCACGCTCAGGCAGTGTTTGAGCGGCCAGCAGTTGCGAGTTCACTTCTGCCAGTTGGCTTTGCAACTGCTGTAGCTCGACCACAGCGTTGGTTTGCAACGTCTCCAGCTCATCGAGAGGACGATCGCTCAAGTCGGCAACGGTTAACTGCTGAGAGGCTTCTTCAGCTTCGCTCAGCTCGCGCTGCAGACGTGCTAGCATTTCAGGGGCTTGCTCTACCCGGGTGTCTAACGCAGCAAGACGCTCGTCCACAGAGGCCAGGCGTTCATAAGCTTCGATAGCCGCTTCCAGGGCCTCTTTATCCCTGGCCTGCTGGTCACTCAAAGGCTCCTCAAGAGTCTCTAACTGAGCTAGTCTTGAAGCCAGCTCAGCCTGCTCAGGCACCCGGTCAAGCATGCTTGCCTGAAGCGCAGCGTGAGCTGAATTAAATGCAACGCTACTGCTAATGGCGAGTAGCAGAAACAAACAGGGTATACTCCACTTACAGGCGCTTCTCACCACGTTACGTATCAACACGTTACCTTAGGCCTCGCTGACATCGAAAGCTCCGAGGAGACGGAGAATGAGGTTATTGTCAGGCGTTCCGATGTCCAGCGCAATCAGAGGTGTTGACTTCCGTAGGGGGCGTGATAGAAACGAGCTTGGCCTTTGCCTATTCATTCATTTTGCGAGTCACCTTGATGGTCACCCGAAAACTGCCGTTGACGAAACTTATTGTTCTGCTGAGCCTTGCTACGTTTAGTGCGAATGCCTTTGCCGAGTCTCAACAAGAGATTGAGGCGCGTATCCGTGCCCTCAATGCTGAGCTACATGCTCTGCATCAACAGTTGCAGCAGATAGAAAGTCCCGAAGACGCCGCGCAAGGCTTACCCTTTGAACAGTTGCCTGAAGAGGCTGCCCGGGAAGATTTGAGCGAGCGCCGTGAACTTGAACAGGAATCAAGCCGCAACCCGTTTGCCATTACCACCCACCGCACCAACTACCTGTTTCCGGTTAGCTTTAACACCAACCAGAACCGTGAAAGCTTTCGCAATATCTCTGACGATGGCGAAGTGAGTGACGTGGAATTAAAATTCCAGTTTAGCGCCAAGGTTAATCTGGCTGAACAGGTGTTCGGTAACTACGGTGATGTCTACTTTGGCTACACGCAGCGCAGTTGGTGGCAGGCGTATAATACTGACGCTTCCTCCCCTTTTCGGGAAACCAATTACGAGCCTGAAATCTTTATCGACTTTGACAATGCCTGGGCAGCACTGGGCTGGGTAAACACCCGCAACCGGATCTCCCTTAACCACCAGTCCAATGGTCGTTCAGATCCTCTCTCGCGTAGCTGGAACCGGGTGTACCTTGAAAGTACCTTTCAACGCGGCGACTGGGCGTTCACCCTGGCACCCCATTGGCGGATACCAGAATCCTCAGATGATGACGACAATCCAGATATCGAGCGCTACATGGGATACGGCGATATTCGCCTCGCCAAACGCCTTAATAACAACCATGAAGTGAGCGGTCAATTACGCGGCAACCCCAGTGCAGGAAATATAGGCACCCAGATTGATTACAGCTGGCCGGCTTTCAACAGCTTGCGGGCGCACGTACAGTACTACTACGGGTATGGTGAAAGCATGATCGATTACGATCATCGTGTGCACCGGTTAAGCCTTGGATTTAGTTTAAATCCCTTATTTAGTGCTACAGGGCTGAACCGATAGGCGCATTTGCTTGTCTGTTGCTAGGTGGCTGCTATGCTTGTGCTTGTAGTCAGTAGCTAAACACCGTAACTAATAGGTAAGTAACTAGTAGTTAGTAGCCCAATCATTCACTCGTCAAAGGAAGACTCCATGGCTAAACGTCAACCCACTTACGCAACTCAAGCTGATCAACTCAAAGATGACCTGCGCCACTTGAGTGAAACCGTCGAAGAGCTGGTCAATGCGACCGCTAAAGATGCCAGCGGAGAGATGAACGATCTGCGCAGCCGCGCTGAACGCCGTCTGAAAGACACCCGTGCGCGTCTTGAAGCTCGCGGCGAGCGTATTTATGACGAAACCCGCGACTCGCTGACCCATCAAGCCGATGCCTGTGATCGCTACGTGCATGAAAATCCCTGGACAAGCATAGGCATTGGTGCCGCCGCAGGTATGGTTGTGGGTATGCTGCTCGGTCGTCGCTAATGGCTTTGGGTCCTACCCAACGCGTCTTCTCAGCCGCCAAACGCTTACTGAAATCGCTGATTGCTAATAGCGAAACCCGTCTGCGTCTGGCGGTGTTTGAGTTAGAAGAGGAGCGTGCGCGCTTACTGGTGTTACTGCTGCTGGCAGGAGCAAGCTTATTGCTGCTCTTGTTGGGCATTGCCACGCTGACGGCACTGGTAGTCGTTCTATTCTGGGACACCTATCGATTAACCGCCATTGCAGTCAGTGCTGGAGTGTTGATAGGCGCCAGTCTACTACTCGCGATTATTGCGATTCGCCAGTCCAAGCGCCACTCTCTGTTGAAAGAAACACTCAAACAGCTTGCCGCTGATCGAGCGCTGCTTGAGGAGCCAAGTGATGAAACCATCCGCAGACACCGCTAAACCGCTCAGCCGTGCTGAGCGCAAAGCGCTTTTGTTGGCCGAGCTAGAACAGCAGCGCGTGGATATCTTGGTCGATAGCGAATTTTTACAGCAAGCCGCTGCACCACTGGATAAAAACTGGCAAAGCTTCAAGCTGCCGCTCTACGCAGTCGGCGGCTTTGCCGCATTCAAGATAATGCGCCACCCAGGCGGTGCAATGGCAGCAGGTAGAAAAGCGCTTGCTGGCTATATGCTATTCAAGAAGCTTAAATTGTTAGCCAAAGTGGCTAGCTAATTTTGACGCTACTGCCTGGGCTTGTGGCGTTGCCTAACAAGATTGTCCACAGGCGACGCCACTCGCCCACGCCCATTGAAAGTTATACCCGCCTAGCTCTCCCGTCACATCCAGCACCTCACCGATAAAACGCAGTTGCGGCAGGCCTTTAACTTCAAACGTCTTGGACGACAGCGCGTCGGTATTGACCCCGCCCATAGTCACCTCTGCTGTGCGCCAACCTTCGGTACCCGCTGGCTTCAATTGCCAAGCATTGAGTCTCTGCGCCCACTCATCCAATGCGGCGTTAGCATACTGAGCCAGAGGTCGCGCCAAGTCATGGTCGGGATACCACTCCAGCAGTGCTTGCGCCAACCGCTTAGGAAAGCGCTCGCCAAGCCAGGTCGAGAGCTGACGCTTGGGCGTCTCTTGGCGTGCATGGCGCAGCGATTCCGCCACGTTTTCAGTGGCCAGCAGATCAATACTAATGCTCTCCCCTGGCTGCCAAACGCTGGATATCTGCAGCATCGCTGGCCCAGACAAGCCGCGGTGGGTAAACAGCATAGGATCCACAAAGCGGCGACTGCCAGCCCTAACAGCCACCGGCACGCTCAAACCAGAGAGCTCCGCTGCGCGCGCTTTCCAAGTATCGCTTAAGGTAAACGGCACCAGCCCAGGTCGCGTAGCGAATACCTCCAAGCCAAATTGACGGGCTATATCGTAGCCAAATCCTGTCGCGCCCATGCTCGGAATGGAAAGCCCACCGCTCGCGACGACCACCACCCCGGCATCGATTTTTCCTATTGAAGTCGTTAGCCGCATGGCACTGCCCCGTTGCTCCACGCGGGCAACCTGGGTGCTGAGCCTGATTTCAGCCCCGGCCCACTCACACTCTGTCAGTAGCGTACGGACAATCTCTTTAGCCGAGGTTGCACAGAATAGCTGTCCCGGCGTTTTCTCAACATGTTCAACGCCATGGCGCTCTACCAGCTCAACAAAGTGCTCAGGGCGGTAACGTTTGAGCGCTGAAATACAAAAGTAAGGGTTTGACGAGTAAAAGTGCTGTGGTGTCGTGCCAAGATTGGTAAAGTTGCAGCGACCGCCCCCTGACATGAGAATCTTCTTACCTGCTTTGTTAGCATGATCAAGCACTAAGACCCGCTTTCCGGCATAGCCCGCTTGTGCTGCGCACATTAACCCTGCGGCGCCAGCACCGATGATGACAACGTCATAGATCATAAACGACAGCTCATATTGAGGGCGATTCCCACTATAAAAAGCAGGCATTCTAACAGGGTCGTACTTAAAAATTATTATATAGCCAAATTACCCTATACAATAATTGTATAAATAGCATCTAACGCTGAGAACACTATGCCTTTGTCTATTCATCGACGATGTCTGCTGAGACTTGTGCTTGTCCCCCTTACCCTACTGTTATCCAATATGACGATCGCCCAATCGGCACCGTCCGTTATCGGCACACGTGTGGCCATGACCACGTGGTCGGATCCCCTGGAAGCCTTGGGCACTCTTAGAGCTGAAGAGAGCGTCACGCTCTCGGCCACCGTCACGGACATCGTTGCTGAGATCAATTTTCGCGACGGTGAGCAGGTCGAGCAGGGCCAGTTGCTTATTCGTCTGGAGGATGCAGAAGAACAGGCCCAATTGAGGGCGTCTCAGGCGCTGCGCGAAGAGCGGCTTAACGCATCAAATCGTGCTTCTCAGTTGCAAGATCGCAACCTTGCGGCCCGGGCCGATGTAGAAGATAGCCGGTCACGGCTACGCCAGGCCGACGCTGATATTCAAGCGATTGAAGCCCAACTGGCTAATTACCAGATAAAAGCGCCCTTCAGCGGCCGTGTTGGCTTTCGCAACATCAGCACCGGCGCCCTGGTCACTCCAGGAATGGAGCTGGTGACACTCGATAAACTGGATATTATGCAGCTCGATTTTGGCGTACCCGAGGTATTTCTGGGTCGTCTCTCAACAGGTTTGATGCTCAATGCCACCACTGCAGCCTACCCTGACGAGGTGTTTAGTGGTGAAATTGCCACCATCGGCACACGCGTGGATCCGATAACGCGCAGCGTAAGCGTCCGCGCCGAGCTTGAGAATAGCGATGGCCGTCTGCGCCCAGGCATGCTGATGAAAGTGATCGTTCAACAGCGCGTACGCGATACTATTGCCATCTCTGAGGCAGCCATTGAGCCTAGCGGTGACCGCCACTACGTGATGCTTATCGAACAGGATGACGGCACGACACGTTTGGCCCGGCGCGAAGTAGCAATTGGCGAGCGGCGCAATGGCGAGGTAGAAATTCTTGAGGGATTAGCCCCTGACGACTTAATCGTCGTGCATGGCCTACAGCTGGCTCGAGATGGGCAAGAAGCGAGATTGATCGGCATTGTCGATGACGAGACCGGCATACGAGCGCTACTGGAGGCCGACCGCTAATGCGCTTATCGGACATCTCTGTTCAGCGCCCAGTACTGGCGATGGTGATCGCGGCATTGATTATTGCCTTCGGCCTACTAGCGCTTAATCGCTTGCCGCTGCAAGAGTACCCCACTATCGACCCACCTGTGGTCACTATCGATACCCGCTACCCCGGCGCCTCGGCCAGTGTCGTTGAAACACGTATTACCCAAGTCCTAGAAGACCGTATTGCGGGCGTGGAAGGCATTGAGCTGATTACTTCGCAAAGCGAAGATGGCCGCTCGCGAATCGAAATCGAGTTTGGTATCGATATGGATATCAATGCTGCCGCTAATGATATTCGCGACCGCATTTCCGGCGCACTGCGAAACCTGCCCGATGATGCAGACAACCCCGAGGTCACCAAAGCCGATAGCAGCGAAGAGATAGTCGTGTGGTTAAGCCTCTCCGGCGAAGACTACTCGATCACAGAGCTGACCGACTACGCTAACCGCTTTCTGGTCGATAGCCTTTCCGTACAGCCAGGGGTCGCACGGGTGCGTGTGGGCGGCGGCAGCGACTATGCCATGCGGGTATGGCTAGATCGCAATGCCTTGGCCGCACGCGGGCTCACCGTTAGCGATATCGAAGATGCCTTACGGGCAGAGAACGTTGAGCTGCCTGCAGGTTCGCTTGAATCTGAAGATCGTCAATTTATTGTCCGCCTACCACGTAGTTTTGCCAGCGCCGAAGACTTTCAGCGTCTTGCCATCAACTCTCCCCGCAACACCTCACTCAATCAGGGCGGCAACGGCTACCTGGTGCGTCTTTCCGATGTAGCAAGAGTCGAAGTCGGCGCGGTGGAGGATCGCTCGGTATTCCGCTCCAATGGCATCCCCATGGTGGGCCTGGGGATGATCATGCAGTCGACGGCCAATGTGATCGAGCTATCCGAGGCCGTACAGATCGAACTTGAGCGCCTGCAAGGTACGTTGCCCGAAGGCATGTCGCTAAGCCTGAACTACGATGCCTCACTGTTTGTCTCCGGGGCGATTGAGCAGGTCGTTATGACGCTATTTATCGCCATGGGCTTGGTCGTGGTGGTGATTTTTATGTTTTTGGGCAATTTGCGTACCACCCTGGTACCTGCGGTGACCGTTCCTATTGCCGTTATTGGGGCTTTCACCGCCCTCGCGGCGATGAACTTCTCGATCAATCTGCTAACCCTGCTGGCGCTGGTATTGGCGATCGGACTGATTGTCGATGACGCCATTGTAGTACTTGAAAACATTAACCGTCGCATGCACGACTACGGCGAAACACCGCTAGTCGCCGCCTTTCGAGGTACTCGACAGATCGCTTTTGCAGTTATCGCGACCACGCTGGTATTGGTGGCAGTCTTCTTACCACTCAGCATGTTGCAAGGCGATATAGGTCGACTATTTTCCGAGTTTGCGCTCACCATGGCTGCCGCGGTAGTCGTCTCTACCCTGTTGGCGTTGACGCTTACGCCGATGATGGCGTCTAAAATTCTCAAGCCGGGCATGCATGACAGCCGGATCGGCCAAGCTGTGCAGTGGTTGCTCAGCGGCACGCAGCGGCGCTACCAATCCACGCTGGAATGGATGCTTAAAATGCGCTGGTTGGTAGTGGCTGCGTTTGTATTACTGATTGGAGCCACTGCCTGGCTGGCCACAGTACTGCCGAATGAATACACCCCACAGGAAGATCGCGGCAACTTTATCGTGTTAGTGAATGGCCCAGAAGGTGCCACTTTCGACTACATGATGGACTACATGGATGAGATTGAAGCACGGATGACGCCGCTAGTAGAGAGCGGTGAGCTAGAGCGCGTGGTGGTGCGCGCCCCACGCGGTTTCGGTAACATCGAGAACTTTAATAGCGGCTTTATTATCGTCAATATGGCCGATTGGGGCAGTCGACGCAGCGCCTGGGAGATTATGGCCGAAGTGCGTGAAAAACTAAGCTCCCTGCCGGGGGTACAGGCTTTCCCTGTAATGCGCCAAGGGTTTGGGCAACGCACCCAAAAGCCGGTGCAGTTTGTGCTGGGCGGCGGGACATACGAAGAGCTGGCCCGCTGGCGCGATACGCTGATCGATCATGTGCGCGAGAATAACCCACGTTTAATGGCACTTGAGAGCAATTACAACGAAACACAACCACAGCTGCGGGTGGATATTGATTATGAACGTGCCGCTTCGCTGGGCGTTACCGTTACCGAGATAGGTAGAACGCTTGAAGTGCTGTTAGGTGGCCGTAACGTCACTCGCTATGTGGATAACGGTGAAGAGTACGACGTGATTTTGGAAGGCGACCGGGGCAGTCAGAACAGCCCGAGAGCGCTGGATAACATACAGGTGCGCTCTGCACGCACGGGCGAGCTGATCCCCCTGGCGAGTCTCGTCACCCTTTCCGACTTTGCTGGCGCCAGCACCCTAAACCGCTTTGACCGTATACGGGCAATTACCATTGAAGCCAATCTCGCCGATGGCTATCCCCTTGGCGAAGCCCTGGCCTATTTAGAACAGAGTGCTGCGGAGTTACTCCCCGAAGAGGTGCAAACCAACGTGGCAGGCGCCTCGCGGGACTTTCAACAGGCCAGCGGCGCCACCGCGTTTCTGCTGATACTCGGCGCATTAGTGGTCTTCTTGGTGCTAGCAGCGCAGTTCGAGAGCCTGATTCACCCCTTTGTGATTATGCTGACGGTGCCGTTGGCGATGAGCGGTGCGCTACTCGCCCTCCTGTTAAGCGGTCAATCGCTGAATATCTACAGTCAAGTAGGCTTGGTACTGCTGATTGGCCTAGCGGCGAAAAATGGTATTTTGATTGTCGAGTTTGCCAACCAATTACGCGACGAAGGTAAAGCCTTTCGTAACGCGTTGATTGAAGCCTCAGTGACACGCCTGAGACCCATCTTAATGACCGCCGTGACCACCATGGCCGGCGCCATTCCGTTGATTGTCTCGACCGGGCCGGGGGCTGAGTCACGCCTGGTTATCGGCACCGTGATTATGGCGGGGGTCGGCTCGGCAACGCTGTTTACGCTGTTTGTCGTGCCTGTAGCCTACGACTTGCTGGCGCGCCACACCGGTTCGCCCGGAGCAGTGAAACGGCAGTTGGAGGAGGAAATAGCTAACGCTCCAGGGGGAGCGACCGACAATTAAAAACGACAAACTAAAAGGGCGCCCTAGAGAAGGGGCGCCCTTTTAGTGAGCTACTGCTGGTTATTAACTAACGAGTTATTAACAGCAGAAAGCGATCACTCACACTCGCCAAGATACTCGCCTTCAATTACGGTATTCATGCTCAGCTCACCCATGGGCGACTGGGTAAGGATATCGACGCTACCTTCGATACGCTCGCCCATAAAGCGCATTTCGCCATCGATGGTGGCTTCGCCACCCTCAGCGCGACACACCATGCTGTAGCTTAGACCATCCGCATTTAGATCCTGGTCGAGCAGCTCGCAGCCTTCTTCTTCCTCGATGAAGCCAAATTCAGCTCCCTCTAGCTCCTCCTGACTAATACACTGGCGCTCGGTTTCCGTTTGATCCGGAATTTCCATTTCGCCGCTGATGCTGGTTTTACTCACAAACTCCCACTCACCAGCGGTGACATTGGGGGTTTCAGCCAACGCGACCATCGGAAAGGCCACTAGGGCCGCTACTGCCATGTTACGTAACATCATCGCTACTCTCGCTGCGTTGCTTTAGGAACTTAAATCCTGGGATATCCTACCTGATTCAACCCCACGATGCCCTACCCGACGACCACACTGCTACACTCTTTGGGTAAGAAACTGATTTAGCGCATCCGCTATACAAGGTAGCCAACAATGCAAGACGACGCCCTGATCAATTATGATTTCCACTGCCCCTACTGTGATTCACCGCTGACCTTTCTCATTGATACTTCCCAGGGCAGTCATGACACCTGGGAGGATTGCCATCAATGCTGTGCGCCCATCCAGCTACAAATCATCGTCTCACCGATGAGCGGAGAACTCGAAAGCGTCGTCGCCGGGCGCGACGACGACGTTCTATAGCGTGATCTAACCTTCTCGTAGAGCGGCCTTCCGCCTGGTCTCATTACGCCGCATAAAAAACCACGCCAACAGTGTCGCCAGCGATACCGTTAGGATGATCAATGTAGCAAGCGCATTGATCTTCGGTGATACTCCCATACGCACCGATGAAAACACCACCATCGGCAGCGTGTTGGCCCCTGGCCCAGAAACAAAGCTGGCAATCACCAAGTCATCCAAGGATAGGGTAAACGCTAGCAGCCAACCTGCAGCCAGTGCAGGGGTAATGATCGGCAGCGTGATAGAGAAGAAGGTTTTCACTGGAGGCGATCCCAAATCCATGGCCGCCTCTTCGATCGAGTGATCCACTTCCCGCAGGCGTGCAGCCACCACAACCGCCACATAGGCACTGCAAAAGGTGGTGTGAGCAATCCAGATGGTTGCCATGCCCCGGTCGGCTGGCCAGCCGGTAATTTGCGCCATTTGCACAAATAGCAGCAGCAGCGAAAGGCCCGTGATAACTTCCGGCATTACCAGCGGCGCCGTGACCATACTCGACAGTGCCGTTTTACCACGGAAGTGGCCATAGCGCGTCATTACAAAAGCGGCCACTGTGCCCAGGCAAACCGCCATGCTGGCAGCAAAAAACGCGATACGAAGGCTCGTCCATACCGCCGACAAAATCTGCTGATCGCGAAACAGTTCGCCGTACCACTGGGTGGAAAACCCCGCCCACACCGTAACCAGTTTCGAGGCGTTGAACGAATACACTACCAGTACAAACATTGGCAGATAAAGGAACAGCAGGCCAAGCACCAGCATGACCATTGAGAAGCTCGGCCGTCGCATGCTCATTATTCAAGCTCCTTGGACTGGTAACGATGAAACCAGACTATCGGCACCAGTAGCAGCAGAAGCATGACCATCGCCAGCGCTGACGCCACGGGCCAGTCACGGTTGAGGAAGAACTCCTCCCATAGCACTTTGCCGATCATTAATGTATCAGGGCCGCCAAGCAGCTCAGGAATCACAAACTCCCCTACCGCCGGAATAAATACCAGCATCGAACCGGCCACAATCCCCCCCATTGAGAGCGGCAAAGTGACTTTGACAAAGGTATTAAATTTGCGTGAGCCAAGATCTGCAGCGGCCTCTAACAGCGAATTATCCATGCGTGTTAAGTGGGCGTAGAGCGGCAACACCATGAACGGCAAGTAAGCGTAAACAATACCTATGGTGACCGAGAACTGGGTATTCATCATACGCAGTGGTGAATCAATGAGGCCAATCCCTATTAATAGGTTATTGATTAACCCACTGTTGCTTAGAATGCCCATCCAGGCATAGACACGGATCAAAAACGACGTCCATGACGGCAGCATGACCAGCAGCAGTAACAGCAACTGCCAACGGGCTGGGGCGCGGGCCATGGCGTACGCCATCGGATAACCCAGCAACAAACAGGCCAGCGTGGCAGTAAACGCCGTTTTCACCGAGCCCCAATAGGCGGCAATGTACAACGAGTCTGAGAGCAGAAAGAGGTAATTGCCCAGATTCAGAAATATATGCAGCGTCTGATCAGCGTACTCAAGCAGCGGTCCATAGGGCGGAATCGCAATCGCCCCCTCGGAAAGACTGATTTTGAGTACCAGCGCAAAGGGCAGTAAAAAAAACAGCGTCAGCCACAATAGTGGAAACGCAATCACTGCACGACGCCCTAATTGCCAGCGTTTGAGCATCGCTGACACACGAGATAGCATCATTTAGAGTGGTCTCCCCGCGGTAAAAAAGCCATGCATCAACGGTTTAATACAATCGTGCTGTGGTCTTCCCAGTAGACATACACACTGTCTTCCCAGGTAGGTCGATCACCGCGACGCTCTGTATTGGCCATACTGACTTTAATGATTTGGCCCGACTGGGTGCGCACGTAGTAGAGTGAGAAACCGCCTAAATAGGCAATATCATCCACCTTGCCAGCCGCCCAGTTGTACTCCGTCGTGGGCTTTTCACGGGTAAGCCAAATCTTCTCAGGGCGCAGCGCGACCCAAACCCGCCGATCTACCGCCTGGGTGGTAATACCGTGGTCAATATAGATGGGGCGCTCGAGTACGGGGGCAACGATGCGGCAGTGGTCGGCAGCGTCTTCGATAATCTCGCCTTCAAACAGATTCACCGTGCCGACGAACTCCGCCACCATACGGCTCACCGGGCTTTCATAAATATCGATAGGCGAGCCTATCTGTTCGATCCAGCCATCGGCCATAATCGCCACACGGTCGGCCATGGTCATGGCCTCTTCCTGATCGTGGGTGACCATAATGCAGGTCACGCCGACCTGCTCGATGATTTCAACCACCTCTAGCTGCATTTCCGTGCGCAGCTTTTTATCCAGTGCACCCATAGGCTCGTCTAACAGTAACAGCTTGGGCCGCTTGGCCAACGAACGCGCCAGTGCAACCCGCTGGCGTTGGCCGCCAGAGAGTTGATGCGGCTTGCGTTTGGCAAAGCGCTCCATATGCACCAGTTTCAACATTTGCGCGACGCGAGCGTCGATATCTGCTTTGGGCAGTTTGTCCTGCTTTAAGCCAAAGGCAATATTTTGCGCCACTGTCATATGCGGAAATAGCGCATAAGACTGGAACATCATATTGATAGGCCGCTTGTGCGGAGGCATGGCGGTGATATTCTCACCGTCTAATAAAATACGGCCTTCAGAGGGCGTTTCAAAGCCCGCCAACATCCGCAGCAGGGTTGACTTACCCGACCCTGAACCACCTAACAGCGCAAAAATCTCTCCGCGCTTAACCTGCAAATTGACATCATCCACCGCCAGCGCATCATCAAACCGCTTACTTAAGCGTTTAACTTCCAGCACCACATCCTCAGCAAACCGCGGGGTTTTGCCCTGGGGCCGCGACGTTGAAGGGGTGATGGGTGAAGCAGATGAAGGCTCGTTCGACAGGGGCGTAGTGACCATTCGCCACTCCCATCAAAAGGCCCGGCAATCCGGGCATTAAAAAAGACGAGCAGCGAGCCATAGAGCATTAACCCCAGGCTCGCCGTCGGATAAATGTCAGTTTAACGACCCGACTTTACGCGGTTCCAAATGCGCGTACGGGCACGCAGCACATCTTGAGGCTTTTCGGCCTGGACGTATAAGTTTTGCATGACCTCGGTTTCCGGATAAATAGCCGGGTCATTGATGATCTCTTCAGAGAGGTACTCATTGGCCGCCGCGTTAGGATTGGCATACCGCACGTATTCGGTAATTTCCGCGGCAATTTCAGGGTCGAGAATAAAGTTGATGAAGGCGTGAGCGTTTTCACTGTTCCGCGCATCAGCGGGTACTGCCATCATGTCGAACCAGAGCGCGGCGCCTTCTTTAGGAATACTGTAACCAATACTGAAATCGCGCCCTGCTTCTTCAGCACGCTCGGCAGCCTGGAAAACATCACCCGAGTAGCCTGCGGCCACGCAGATATCACCATTGGCCAAATCGGACACATAGCGCGAAGAGTGGAAGTAGGTCATGTCGTCGCGCACTTCGGCGATCAGTTCACCGGCGGCTTCCAGATCGTCGATATTCTCACTCAGTGGATCTAACCCCAAGTAAGCCATGGCGGGTGAGAGCATCTCATCGGCGGAATCCAGCATCGACAAGCCACAGCCAGCCTCGCTCAACGCGGCGGTTATTTCCGGATCAAACAGCAGCGCCCAGCTATCTACCGGCGCGTCGTCTCCCAAAATTTCTTTAACGCGATCAATATTATAGCCGATCCCATTGGTACCCCACATATAAGGAACCGAGTATTCACTACCGGCGTCAATGGTTTCCAGGTTGGCCATCAGTTCGGGATTAAGGTTGTCTAAATTGGGCAGTAACTCATGGTCAAGCGGCTGGTAAACACCGGCTTTCACTTGGCGGGTAAAGTAGTAGGTAGAGGGTACTACCACATCATAACCGGAGCGCCCGGCGAGCAGTGCGGCATCCAAGATTTCATTGCTGTCATAAACGTCATAGGTCACTTCAATGCCGGTACGCTCGGTAAATTTTTCCAGCGTTTCCGGGGCAATGTAGTCTGACCAGTTAAACACCCGCACCTCTTCGGCGTGGGCAGCGCTAGCCGCTGCGGCGAATGAGATAGCCGCAACGGCCGCGGAAAGTTTGTGGATGTTCCCCATTATCACTGCTCCTGTTGTCCCAACGAATCATTAAACAATTCAGCATCACTCAACAATTCAGCCAAATGTCTTGCCAAGTGTTGTTACCAAGTGCGCCCTGCTGCTGCCGGCAACAGCCCTCAGCGGCTAACCATAGCGTAGGCCATAATAGTGACCGTGCGAATTCTGCGGTGCAGTGACGCCTACCGCAAGCCAATGTGAAAAATTCTTGTATTTTTCTCAAATGGCCCCATTAAGAGTCTAGTAAAACAGCGACCTATGATTCGCTAATAGGCCAATGCTATTGGTTGGATGGCTATTTTTAATTTTAGACATTAGTCGCGAGCCGTTAGCATTAGCACTACTTTATAAGCCTTAACACTCATGACAACTGGAGACTATCTGAATGTCCTTGATCAACACTGAAGTAAAGCCGTTTAAAGCAACTGCTTACCTGAATGGCGAATTCGTCGATGTGACTGAAGCGGATCTGCAAGGCCAGTGGTCTATTTTCTTCTTCTACCCGGCCGACTTTACTTTTGTTTGCCCCACTGAGCTGGGCGATTTGGCTGATAACTACGCTGAGTTCAAGAAGCTGGGTGTTGAAATCTACAGCGTTTCAACCGACACCCACTTCACTCACAAAGCGTGGCACGACAGCTCTGAGACCATCGGTAAACTGCAGTACCCGATGATTGCTGATCCGACGCTACAGATTTCTCGTAACTTCGAAGTATTGATTGAAGAAGCAGGCCTTGCAGAGCGCGGCACCTTTGTTGTCGACCCCGATGGCAAAATCCAGATTGTTGAAATCAACGCTGGCAACATCGGCCGTAATGCCGAAGAGCTACTGCGTAAAGTAAAAGCCGCTCAATACGTTCGTGCCAACCCGAACGAAGTATGCCCGGCTAAATGGAAAGAAGGCGAAGAAACACTCGCGCCTTCACTGGATCTGGTAGGCAAAATCTAAACTGCCTACAGATGTCACGCGCTTGCGGCTAGTTACGCAGCGAGTGCGTGCAGATTCAACGCCCGGGTTTCGCCCGGGCGTTCTGTTTTAAACCCTTTTTAAAATATGAGTGATTAGCACCGTCACACGCGTGTATTCAATACGTCTGTTATTTGCGAGGAAGCTACTGTCATGCTGGACGCCAATTTAAAATCCCAGTTGAAAGCGTATCTGGAAAAAGTGACTCAGCCGTTCGAGATCGTTGCCTCCCTCGATGACGGTGCCAAGTCGCAAGAACTGCTTGGCCTGCTCGAGGATATCAGCAGCCTGAGCGACAAGATTACCCTATACAGCGACGGCCAGGACACACGCACGCCTTCGTTTGCCATCAACCGTCCGGGTGAAGAGACGGGCGTGGTGTTTGCGGGCATCCCCATGGGCCACGAGTTCACATCGCTGGTGTTAGCGCTACTGCAAGTCGGCGGCCATCCGCCCAAAACGTCTGATGAGCTACTCGACCAAATCAGAGCCCTTGATGGCGAGATGCTTTTCGAGACGTACTACTCACTCTCCTGTCAGAACTGCCCTGACGTGGTTCAAGCGCTTAACCTGATGGCTATTTTCAATCCGAACGTGCGTCACGTCGCTATCGACGGGGCACTGTTTCAGGACGAAGTTGAGTCGCGGGAAATCATGTCGGTACCGAGCATCTATCTAAACGGTAAACCGTTCGATCAGGGCCGCATGACGCTTGAACAGATTCTGGCCAAGGTAGATACCGGTGCTGCCGAACGCGACGCCAAAAAGCTCAGCGAAAAAGCCGCTTTCGACACCCTCGTCATTGGTGGAGGACCGGCAGGTGCTGCGGCGGCCATTTATTCAGCGCGTAAGGGCATTAATACCGGCATTGCCGCTGAACGCTTCGGTGGGCAGGTGGCTGATACCATGGGAATCGAAAACTTTATCTCCGTTTCCCATACCGAAGGCCCCAAGCTAGTTAGCGCCCTTGAAGAGCACGTAAAAGAGTACGAAGTCGATGTCATGAACCTTCAGCTTGCCACGGCGTTTAAAGCAGCCGAGGCCGAAGGTGGCCTACATGAGGTTACTTTTGAATCGGGTGCGACGCTTAAGAGCAAAACCCTGGTACTGGCGACAGGCGCCCGCTGGCGCGAAATGAACGTGCCCGGCGAACAGCAGTACCGCAATAAAGGGGTGGCCTACTGCCCTCACTGTGACGGCCCGCTGTTCAAAGGTAAGCGAGTAGCGGTGATCGGCGGCGGTAACTCTGGCGTTGAGGCGGCGATTGATCTGGCGGGTATTGTCGGCCATGTGACGCTCGTAGAGTTTATGGGCGAGATGCGCGCCGACGCGGTACTACAGAAAAAGCTTAAGAGCCTGCCTAACGTGGATATTATTCTCAATGCACAAACCACCGAAGTGACGGGCGATGGCAGCCGTGTTAACGGTTTGAACTATAAAGACCGCACCTCTGATGAGAGCAAATCGATCGCGCTGGAAGGTATCTTTGTTCAGATTGGTCTGGTGCCTAATACCGAGTGGTTAAAAGGCTCACCGATTGAGATGACTCCTCGCGGAGAGATCATCGTTGATGCTCATGGAATGACCTCCGTGCCAGGAGTGTTTGCCGCGGGCGATGTAACTACCGTGCCCTACAAGCAGATCATTATTGCCATGGGCGAAGGCGCCAAAGCATCGCTGGGTGCTTTCGACTATCTCATTCGAAACTGACAGTGGCGAAGAAAAGCCCGCTGACAAAATGTCAGCGGGCTTTTTAGTGGGAGGAAGCTTCGCTCGCGAAACCCTAGGCTATTCGCCTATGCTAATTACGAAGAAGACGGTATCTCACCCAACACCTCAGGGATCGTCATCTTCACATAGCGCCCTGGCGCAGGCTCAATCACCTTGAGCTCACCGTCACCGGGTTGGCGCACAGGTACCATTTTTTCGCTATCGGCATAGCCATTGTCGATCATCCATGCCTGCCAATGAGGCCACCAGGAGCCTTCCTGAGCCGTAGCGTTTTCCAGCCACTCTTCATGGGTTGCCGGTAATGCGTCGTTAGTCCAGTAGCCATATTTGTTTTTATGGGGCGGATTGACGATACCTGCGATATGCCCCGAGCCACCTAACACAAAAGTAACCGGCCCCTTGGGGAGCAAGGCCCCGTAGTAAGTGCTGTTCCACTTGGCAATGTGGTCTTCTTTGGTAGACACAAAGTAGCTGGGCGCCGATACCTTACGCAGATCAATTTTCACGCCATCCAGCTCGATGCCACCGGGCTCAACCAGACGGTTTTCCAGATACATATGGCGCAGGTACCAGGCATGCGTCCCAGCAGGTAAGTTAGTGCCATCAGTGTTCCAGTAGAGCAGATCAAAGGCGGCGGGCGTCTCGCCCTTCAAGTAGTTATTAATGTAAAACGACCAAAACAGATCATTCTCACGCAGCAAGTTGAAGGTATAAGCCATTGAGCGCCCATCAAGATAGCCCTTCACTTCTAGCGTTTTTTCGATTCCTTCGACGACCCCTTCATTAAGAAACACGCCAATGTCGCCAGGGTCACGGAAGTCCTGCAGCGTGGCCATATAGGTCACCGACTTTACTTTGCGCCCTCGCCGAGTGCTGGTGAGGTATGCCACTGTAGAAGCCGTTAATGTGCCTCCAACGCAATAGCTGAGTAGGTTAACCGACTTCTCGCCGCAGGCCTGCTCGATGGCTTCTATCGCGCTGATCGGCCCCATCTGCATATAGTCGGCCCAGGTGATATCGCGCTGTTCCGGGCCTGGGTTACGCCAGGAGATCAAGAACACCGTATGCCCCTGATCCACCAGCCACTTCACCATGGAGTTATCTTCACGTAGATCAAGAATGTAGTACTTGTTGATCCATGGCGGCACCATTAGCAGCGGCGTTTTAAAGGTCTTTTCCGTCGTTGGGGTGTACTGAATCAACTGGATCAATTCGTTTTCATACACTACCGAACCGGGCGTTACAGCGATGTTTTCGCCCACGCCAAAGGCTGCACGGTCTGTCATGCGGACATTGATGCCCTCAGCCGAGTTACCGAGATCTTCACGTAGGCGAGCCAAGCCATCCACAAGGTTTTGACCACGGGTCTCAATAGTACGACGCATGACCTCTGGATTGGTGGTGATAAAGTTCGTTGGCGACATCGCGTTGACCAACTGACGTGCATAAAACATCAAGTTACGCTGCTGGGTTTCGTCCAACCCACTTAAACTTTCAACCAGCTCTTCCACCATCTGCGAGAACAGTAAGTACTGCTGCATAATGGCCATGTAGTGTGGGTCTTGCGTCCAGGCTTCATCTTTGAAGCGACGGTCACTTTTGTCAGGGGTTATCAGCGGTGTGATCTGCTCGCCAGCCATGCCACGGACGGCTTGCTGCCACAATAACCACTGGTCTTGTAGCAAACGATTCTGGGTTTCCCAAAGCAGCGTCGGGTTTTGCATTAACGACTGCGCACCCGCTTCAAAGCTTTTGCGCATATCACTGTAAATTGAGTCGGCGGCTTCACTGGGCGCGATTCGGGAAAGCAGATCCTGCATCAATCCTTGGTACTGTTCACCAATCTCTTTAAGCTGGTTATTCCAGGCTTCAATCTCTGCTGGGGATAGCCCTTCAGGTAGCCCTTGATAAAGTCCTTTAGAAAGCTCCTTAGACATACTTTCAGAGAGCCCTTGCGATATTGCCTGGAACGGATTGTGCCACGCTGACTGCATACTTATTCTCCCTACGCCTATCTTCAGGCGCACCGACCGCTTTGGCTATGTAAGCATATATAAATTTAAGCTTATAAATGCATCGCGGCGCCCTTGGGCGCCGCGATGATGTCACTAATCAGCTCTTACGCGAGGACTGACTAGAGGCTTTGGCAGGCTGCTCACTTTTAGTAGCCGCCTTGGCCTGCTCGGACATTTGCTGACCAGCCTCACTGAACATTTTTTCCATTTCAGACTTAAACTGCAGGCTCATCTCGCTCATGACGCGTGCGTCTTCCTGCATTTGCTGGGACAGCTCGTTCATCATTTCAGCTTGCTTGGTGCCGAAATCGCGCAGGCTCTCTGCATCTTGAATCTCGGTAGCGCTGCGAATGCGCTCGGTACCCATCTGGCTGTAGCGCTTCATGGCTTCCAGCTGATACTGGGTCATTTTTTCCATGTTGTTGAGCATCAGCGAATTAATTTTACGCATGGGCTCAAACATTTGCTTAGTTTGGGCGTTGAAGGCGTCCATCATATTATCTTGCATAGTGTCTGCTCCTGTTTAGTTCCTTGGCATGAGCCTTGGAGTGACTCATCGTGATGTAGCTGGTCTTACTTCACCTCGACTTGCTGCACTGCAAAAAGAGTAGTCCTACACATGCTGCATTGCAACAGCGATACCGTTTTAAGCCGCAGCATCCGGTAACGCTACAAAAACGGCTCCGCATGACGACTCTCATCGCTGGTAGCGACCTTTACCACGTTACCAATCGCTTACAGCCCACTTTCACAATCTATCTTTGCCCGTATATCGTTACCGATTTATGAATCACTGCGCTTGGATGTTGAACGTGCGTTTGAGCCTGAACGGGAGCGCGACGACGCTGTTGACTTGGTCTTACCACCACTGCTGCTGGCTCTTTTATTGGCACTATCGCTAGTCGCCTTGGCATTCGCCGCACTGCTTTTTGCGCTGGCGGTACCGGGCGGCTCCGCATCACTGCCCTTTGTCGAAGACGCACTGGCGTTAGTGCTTGCACTGCCCGCTTGGCGCAACATATCAAGCATCATTTGCTGATAAGTACCAAAGTTGGCTAGCCCTTGAGACAATCCTTCAGATAGCCCTTGAGAGAGCCCTTGATGCATCATCGGCTGCTGCAGAAAAGGCCGCATCAGACTCATGGGATCGTAGCCCTCTACACCAGACTCCATCTGCCGTTGAATATTTTCCAGCAGGTTTTTCTGAAAAGCTTCGACATCCGGGAGGCCCAGTGATTGGCGAAATTCATCCGGAGTAAGATCAAACTCAACGTTAATCTTCATAGGCGGCTCCTGCACTGTTTGTCACGACCAGTCGTCATGCATTTGTTTTGTTTGAGTGTAGCAGCGAACTGCCAACCTCACCGTATTGCGTTAGCGCTGAGTTAAACGCGGCGTATCAACGCTTACCTCACCATTTTGTCCGCGCTGACGCAGCCAGTGATCCAACAGCGTAATCGCCATCATCGCTTCAGCAATGGGCGTTGCGCGAATGCCCACACAGGGATCGTGGCGCCCTTTAGTAATCACCTCCACCGCATGACCATGGATATCAATAGAGCGACCCGGTGTGGTAATACTGGAGGTCGGTTTTAGCGCCAAGCGAGCCACAATGGGCTGGCCGCTGGAGATACCACCTAACACGCCACCGGCATGATTGGAGAGAAAGCCTTCGGGCGTCATCTCGTCACGGTGCTCGCTGCCGCGCTGGGCGATACAACCAAACCCTGCACCTATCTCAACACCTTTTACCGCATTAATACTCATCAAACCATGCGCCAGATCAGCATCCAGGCGGTCAAACACCGGCTCGCCCAGCCCAACCGGCACGCCTTCGGCAATCACGGTAATCTCTGCACCCACTGAATCCTGGTCGCGACGCAGCTGATCCATGTAGGCTTCCAGTTCGGCTACCCGCTCCGGGTCAGGACAGAAAAAGGCATTTTGGCCCACCGCCTCCCACTGTTTGAAATCAATTTTTATGGGGCCTAACTGGCTCATATAGCCGCGAATCTGCACGCCTTGGGCGGCCAAATACTTTTTGGCAATCGCCCCGGCTGCCACTCGCATGGCGGTTTCACGGGCGCTGGAGCGCCCGCCGCCGCGATAGTCCCGGTGGCCATATTTATGGTGGTAGGTGTAGTCCGCGTGGGCGGGCCGAAACTGCTCTTTAATTTTTGAGTAGTCGTTGGAGCGCTGGTCGGTATTCTCAATTAACAGGCCAATCGAGGTGCCGGTGGTCTTACCTTCAAATACCCCTGAGAGGATGCGCACCTGATCAGGCTCTTTGCGCTGGGTGGTATGTCGTGAGCTGCCCGGTCTGCGGCGATCCAAATCATGCTGCAAATCGGCTTCGCTTAACGCAAGCCCCGGGGGGCAGCCGTCGACGATCGCGCCGAGCGCAGGGCCGTGACTCTCACCAAACGTAGTGACGGTAAATAGTTTGCCAAAGGTATTGCCAGACATGGCGGTTAGTTCCTCACTGGAAAGACGCCGCATGGGCGTCGAGTTCAGCGGCGCTCAAAGCAAATACGCCCTGGCCGCCACGCTCGAATTCAAGCCATAGGAAAGGCACGTCGGGAAACGCTGCTTCCACATGGCGATCTGAGTTGCCGACTTCTACAATCAGCCAGCCCTCATCGGTTAAGTGCTCCCGCGCTTGACGCAGTATCCGCCGGACAATATCCAGACCATCGCTGCCTGCCCCCAGTGCCAAGGAGGGCTCATGGCGGAACTCAGCGGGCATGGTGGCCAGGTCGCGGGCATCCACATAGGGCGGGTTGGAGACGATGAGATCAAAACGACGACCTTCCAGGCCGCTGAACACGTCCGACTCCACCGCTCGCACTCGGTCTCCCACATCGTGGCGGGTAATATTTTGCCGTGCCACGGCGAGGGCATCCTGGCTGATATCGGCCAGCGCCACTTCACAAGTGGGTAAATAGAGGGCTGTGGCAATGCCGATACAGCCGGAGCCGGTGCATAGATCCAACACGCTGGCAGGCGGCTCTTCGGGGAACCAGGCGGCAAAGCCATCTTCAATCAGCTCGGCAATCGGCGAGCGCGGAATCAGCACGCGCTCATCAACGCTAAACGGATGGCCGGCAAAGAAGCTCTCGCCGAGCAAGTAAGGCAGCGGACGGCGGGAAGTCACACGCTCTCGTGCCAGGGCAATAATCCGCTGGCGTTCAACGGGCAGCAGCCGCGCCTCTAACACACTGGGGTCAATATTCCACGGCAGGTGTAGCGCGCCTAAGCAGAGCGCCACCGCCTCATCCCAGGCTGAGTCAGTGCCATGGCCATAGTGCAGCCCCGCCAGATAAAACTCGCTGGAGACCCAGCGCAGGTAGTCGCGTAGCGTAAAGAGCTGGCTCACCAGCAACGACTCCGACAGGGAAAGGGTTGAGTGTGAATGCTCAACATTTAAATGCGTGGTCACAGCGGCTCCTGGTTAACGATACTCATGGCGATAAAGCGTTATACGTCTAACGAATAAAAGATTGTACCTTTCACTTCGTCCGGTTCACAGCAACGCTCAGCCCGCTATACTGTGCTTCTTTAACTGATTCACCTTGCTACCTCCATTTTGCTACCACCCGAGCCTGACATGACGCGACACCGCCACCTGCCTAACGATGACGATATCAGTGCCTTTCGCGACGCCTTAAAGGCGGCGGGGGTACGTCCTATCGCCACTAATCAGGCCGACCCAGGCAAGCCCAAACGCGACACTAAGGCTCATGAGGCACGGCGCAGCGCGGCGGTTGAGAGCAGCACACCGCAAGCCAGTGGACGTACCTCGGATGGTCGGGTGGAAGCCGTACGCCCTTCCGAGTACCTAGAGTTCAGCGTGCCCGACTTGCCATGGCGTACGTTTAGCCAACTAAAGCGCGGTCAAACGGCGTGGCAGGCGGGGCTTGATCTGCATGGCTATACGTTGGAGGAGGCCCGCGCGGAGTTAGAGAGTTTTCTACGTGATTCGGCGGGGCAAGGCCTGCGCTGCGTGCTGGTCGTACACGGTAAAGCCTGGGGCACCACCTCGGATTTTCCTGTGCTCAAAAGCCACACCAACACCTGGCTCCGTGAGTGGCCGGGAGTACTGGCGTTCTGCTCGGCCATTGATATCGACGGTGGCACCGGGGCCGTCTATATATTGCTACGCAAGCGGGGCCAATAGACGTCTATTCAGTAGCGTCAGAAGCAATGCTGGGCATGCGCCGCTCTAATGCTTCATCGGCCAAATGACGGCCAAGGCGAATCAAATCTCGGCCCCGGTAAAATTCGTAAGTGCTACATACCGTTTTGGGGATTTCGATCAGCACATCGGGCGGGTACCCGGCCACCTTATACTTGGCCAATGCCGCTTGGGTAATATCGAATGACTCCAAAATCATATCGAGCTTGCTCCACTCACGCTTGCCTCGCGCTTCAGTGCTCTCTTCTAACGCTTCTTCGTCGCTCTCGCCATTAGCACCATCGCCATTAGTACCAAGTCCTGCCCACAGTTTTTGCGTAGCGGCACGCACATCGCCAATCCAACGCCCCATGCGTTGATCACGGTCAATCTCGCTTTCGGTGCGGCTATCGGCTGTTTCCTCCTCTTTAGGCAGTAACTCCTCTAAGGTCACCGGCAACGGGCTATGGGCAGTGACATTAACCGCGACCACAAAATCCGATTGGTGGGCGGCAACCATGGGCATAATCGGTAGTGGGTTGAGCAGCCCGCCGTCCACCAGCACCTGCTCGCCAAGATGAACCGGGGTGATAACGCCCGGTACGGCCATGGAGGCACGAATCGCCTGCAGCAACGGGCCGCTTTGAAACCACACTTCCCGCTGTCGCACCAGGTCTGTCGCAACCGTGGTAACGGGGATCGCCAGGTCTTCGATGAGAATATCGCCGACCAGCGATTCTAGTTTGCTCATGACTTTACTGGCCCGCATAGCCCCCATAGGGCTCCAGGTGACGTCCACCAGTTTGAGCACATCCAGGTAGTCGAGCTGGCACACCCAGTCACGGTATTCCGGAAGCTTACCCGCGGCATAAATCCCGCCAATCACCGCCCCCATTGAACACCCGGATACGGCCACGATTTCAAATCCTCGTGCCTCTAGCGCTTCAATCACGCCGATATGTGCATAGCCGCGGGCGCCACCGCTCCCCAGCACCAGTGCAACCTTATTGCCACTGTTCAAATGAGCCAGTTCGTTCATGCTACGCTCCTTCCCTAAACGGTACCGGTGTTGCCCCAGTGTCCGCCGATAACTAAGGCGACTTGCGCCACTGCCCTGGGCTCCAAGTGTAAGTGATGGCCACCCTTGAGCACCTGGCGGGTTAACCCTTTGACAGCTTTCCGCGCCTCTTGGGCCCATTTCCGTTCGCCCAGAATCCCCTGCTCGCCCTCTATCAGTAGCAGCGGCGCGGTAATGTTCGCCAGTAGTGAAATGACCTGCTCGGGTGTAAAGCGCACCAGGGAAGGCTTTAACAATCGGCTATCAGTGCGCATTTGCACATGACCATCGGCAGTAGACTGGGTATTGCGTTCGACTAGCGGCGCTGCCGTGATGCTATCTAACGGCGTGACCCCGCCTGTAACACGCGCAGCAACGGCACTCTCGATATCGGGGTAGCGCGGTGCGCGGGAAAGTGGCCGATGGTAGGCGACTAGTCCCTTACGCAGTTGACTAGCAGTCTCTTCAATAGGCGTATTGAGCGCCCCGAGCCCATCAATTAGCGTTAGCCGTTCGACTCGCTCTGGCAGCGAAGCGGCAAGCAGACAGGCCACTGCCGCGCCCATGGAATGGGCGAGTAAGCTGGTTTGCTCCAGTCCCAGATCCTCCATGGCATCCAAGATGTCGTGGCAGTAGTCCCAAAGTGCATAGTCACTGCCAGATGGCGCGTGTGCCGAATGGCCGTGGCCGCGAAAATCTAACGCCACAATACGAATATTCAACGCCTCGACCAACAGCGGGGCTAAACGAGTAAAGCTGGCGGCATTATCCAGCCAGCCGTGTAAAGCCAACCAAGTTGGGGCATCAGCTCTCCCCCAGCTCAGCGCCCCTAGGCGTCCTTGAGCAAGGGAAAGCGGCTTTGGCGCAACAGAGTGCGTCGCCGGAGTGTTTTGGGGCATAAATAGCAGTCCTGAATAAACAGCTAATGATCCTAAACGAACGGTCGCGTCACTGGATCAGTATGATGACGGCGCAGACAACAAACGTTACCATGCTAGGCATATTTTACTTCAACCTTGTACTTAACCTCGTACTTAACATTGTACTTAACACTGTATTGGTGCCGTTATGAAACCACGTCGTGATACTCGCGCCCGTAATCTGGTCTTTTTTGTTGCTGTCATCAGCGCCACCGTCGTCGGTTTCTGGCTAGCTAAATAAGTTCATGATCACTAAGCCTCACCCAATAGCCCCAGGCTGGCTGCTGGTGCTTGACGACGCAAACCCCGCGAAAGTGCATGACCAATGATACCGATCAGCAGCGCCCCGCCAATGGGGAGGAAAATCCATAGCCCCAAATGCAAACGCGGAGTGAGATCCAATAGGTAAATATACAGCACCGCCGACGTTAGCTCCGCAAGCACTGCGCCCATCAAACCGCTGGCAAAGCCTAACAACGCGTATTCAGCCCCCTGTACCCGTGAAATCATCCGGCTGCCTGCGCCAAATACGCGCAGCAGGCCACTTTCATGGGCGCGTACCGGGCGGCTTGCGGTCAGCGCGGCATACAACACGCTAATGCCTGCCAGTAGCACCAGGGCAAGCACTAACTCCACCGCTCGGGTAACCTGGGCGAGCACATCCCGCACCTGGCCTAAAATCGCGTCCACGTTAAGCAGCGAGACGCCGGGGAAGTCAGTGATCAGTTCACGGATCAGCCCTTGCTCCGCCTCAGGAAGGTGAAAAGCGGTAATGTAGCTATGGCCAAACTGCTCCAGTACGCCCGGCGGGAAGATGATGAAGAAATTGGGCTGGAAGCTATCCCAATTCAGACTGCGCAGGCTGGTAATTTGGGTAGTAATTTCGTCGCTACCCACCGAGAACGTCATCTCATCGCCAATGCCCAACCCAAGCCTTTCAGCCAGACCATCTTCCATCGAGATAGGTACTGGCGCCGATTGTGGCGTTGCGTCGACGGCGCTCATCCAGCCTTGAGGCGCGTCTCCCTCAGTTTGCGCGGCAGAGAACCACTCGCCGGCCACCACTTCATTGCCTTCTGGCACGTCTGATTGCCAGGTGAGGTTGAGCTCTCGGCGTAGCGAGTTGTCGCCCCGCGCATCCGGTGGAACAGCGTCTCTCGGCGGCTGATCATTGATCGCAATCACCCGGCCACGCACCATCGGGTAGAGCGTGCTTTGGGTTTCCACTCGCGGCGAGACCGCGGCTTCAAAGGGATCACGCTCAGAAGGCTGAATATTGATAGCAAAATAGTTGGGGGTATTTTCGGGCAGTTGATCCTGCCAGGTGCTTAGTAAATCGCCACGCACTAGCACGATCATCGCCATGGCAAAGAAAGTCACTGAGAAAGCCAGCAATTGACCCAGCCCCGCTTGACGCCTGCGTGCCAACTGGCGGCCACCTAGCCTCAGCGCCTGTGACCACTCACTACGCCCAGAGAATCGCTGCACAACGCGTAATAGGCCGCTAAGCAGCAGCGCGCTAATCATCCACAGCACACCCAGCAAAAGCGCACCACCGATTAGCAACCCAATCGCCAGTGGCAGACTGCCCGAATAGAGCCAAAGCAGCCCGCCAAACACGACACTCGCTACGCCCACGACCAGCCAAGCCGAAGGCGGCAGTGGGTCAAGCTCACGACGTAGTACTTTAAGAGCGCTGACTTGCTTGATACGCAGCAGCGTTGGCCCTGCAAAGCCAACTAAAACAGCAAGGGCCGTGAATACTCCTAGCCCCAGTGGCATTAGCCCCGGCGGCGGGAGCGTCATGGGTAGAAAGCTCACCAGCAGCCAAATCAGTACCGCTTGGCCCAGAAGCCCAAGTAGTGCCCCAATCACCGCCGCTACCAGAGCTAAACCGAGTAGTTGAAGGGTGAAGATCGTCACTAATTGACGCTGGCTGGCACCAAAGCAGCGTAGCAGCGCGGCGGTATCCAGGTGGCGCTCCACATAGCGGCGGGTAGACATTGCCACGGCCACGCCCGCTAGCAGCACCGCCGCTAAACCGGCTAACCCCAGGTAGCTTTCCGCACGCTGTAACGCATTGCCGAGTTGAGGGCGGTCAACGCGCACATCGCGCACCTCTACCCCGTCACGTCGTAGCTCGGCAAGCAGCCCCTGCACTTGATCCAGCGCTGCAGGAGCGCCCGCAGCTAGAATTTCAAATTCAATCCGCGAACCCTCCTGAACCAGGCCCGTGGCCTCGACATCCGCAGTGTTCATCATCAGGCGCGGATTAAAATTACCAAACCCACCGGACTGATCCGCTTCGCGCTCAATAATCCCGCTAACGGTCAGTTCGGTTTGCCCCACTTGCACCCGGTCGCCCAGCTCAATCTCGACCAGCTCCATCAGTCGCGGGTCAGCCCAGGCTTCTCCAGGCGGCGGACCAGAGGCGATTTGCTCAGTGCCATTGCCAAAATCCACGTAGGAGACACCGTAGTGTGGGTAGACCTCATCCACGGCTTTTAAGCTGGCGGGCTGAAAACGGCCATCGCGACTAATCATCGACACCAGATCTATCTGGTCGCTAAGGACAAAGCCCGCGCTCTCCAAACGTTCGCGCAGTTCCTCGGAAAACGGATCACGCTGCTCTAGCACTAGGTCGCCACCCAGCATCTGCCCCGCCTGGCGCTCCAAACCGCGCTCTAAACGGTCAAGAAAAAACGCGATCATGGTGGAGGCTGCCACGGCCAATACCAAGGCAATAAACAGCGCACGCACATCAGCAGCGCGCAGATCTCGCTTAAGGCTGCGCATTGCCAAACGCCAGTTCACATCACTCATTGCGTGCCCTCATCAAGCGCAGCCGCGGTGGGTACGCTGTTTTCAGGGACGGCCTCTAACTTGCCATGATCTAACCGCAGGCAGCGATCACAGCGACGTGCCAGAGCGTGGTCGTGGGTGACTAGAATAAGCGTGGTGCCCGCCTCACGGTTTAGGGTGAAGAGCAGATCAATGATTTGCGCCCCGGTGTCAGGATCCAGATTGCCGGTTGGCTCATCGGCGAATACCAGTTCAGGGTCGGTAACAAAAGCACGGGCGACGGCCACCCGCTGCTGCTCGCCACCGGAAAGCTGCTTGGGCAAGTGGTTCACCCGCTCGCCAAGCCCTACTCGCGCTAACCACTGAGCAGCGGTATGCGTCTCCCCGGCGCGCGGCGACAGTTCAAGGGGGAGCATGACGTTTTCAAGCGCACTCAGGGTGGGCAGCAGTTGAAAGTTCTGGAACACAAAGCCGACACGTCCAGCGCGCAGTGCTGCACGCCCATCCTCATCCAAACGGCTTAACGCGTGACCAAAGAGCGTTAGTTCTCCGTCGCTTGGCGTATCAAGACCAGCCAGCAGGCCCAGCAGTGTTGATTTACCTGCGCCGCTTTTACCCAAAATGGCGACACTCTCCCCCGCCGCTACGCTCAGCGACAGGTCGTGTAAGATAGTGAGCGAACGCTCACCGCTGGTGACTTTTTTAGACAGCTTATCTGCGTGCAGTATGGACGGCCTATTGGCGCCGTGGGGAACATCGTTAACCGCTTGGTTGTCGGTATTAGGCTGGCGCTCGCCTTGGGGTGACTCGCTTGACACTGTTTTATCGAAAGATGAATTCGCAGTTTGATCTGAGGAGCTGGAATTTGAAGAACTGGAATTTGAGGAGTATGACATGAAGCGTGGCATCCCTGTGGCATGGCATGGACTGAACCGCATGGTAACCGGATGGCTGGTGCTGCTGATAGTCACCGTTACCTCACCGTCTATCAACGCAGAGCCTGTCAGTGCAGACGCTGGCCCCACCCTATTGGTGATGGGCGACAGTTTAAGCGCCGCCTACGGCATAGAGCGTGATGAGGGCTGGGTGAGCTTGCTAGCAGCGCGTTTAGAAGGCGATGCGAACGTTATTAACGCCAGTATTAGCGGTGAAACCACATCCGGGGGTCTACAAAGGTTCTCTGAGATTATCGGACAACGGGAGCCAGATATTGTTCTCATTGAACTGGGCGGCAACGACGGCCTGCGCGGCTTATCACCCAATCAAATGCAGGCGAACCTAGCCAGCATGATTGAGCAGAGCCAGGATGCAGGTGCTCGGGTACTGCTGTTGGGAATCGATATTCCGCCCAACTATGGCCAAGCCTACCGGGATGCTTTTACTGGGGTCTTTTACTCGCTGGCAGAGGAGTATGACGTACCATTAGTGCCCTTTTTACTCGCGGATATCGCCCTGAACGATGCTCTAATGCAGAGTGATGGCATTCACCCTACCGCCGATGCACAGCCGATTATCCTCGACAATGTATGGCCTGAGCTTGAGCCGCTGATTGATCCATTAATAGAAAATACGCATCAGGCAGCCGCTCAATAACCCATCCTTTTGACTGAGAGGTGTAGCACTTCAACCCGCCAGCTTGTAATCTTAACCTCTATTTGGCGGTTACTAATGGCGACTCATGCCTGCATCCTCAGACCAAAGCCCTCCTGTATTTTCGCGTCGGCAGTTCTTAGCAACTGTCGGCGCGCTTTGGTTGGGCGCAGGTATTGGCATTCATCCAACGCCTGCGATAGCGTTTGATCCTCAACGCTTACGTCAAAGCATGCAACAACAGTATGGGCAGGCTGGCTTAGCCATATTAGAAGAGTGGTTTGCTCTTCTTCAACAGCTGCAAAATCAAGATATTCAAGCCAAACTACGCGGGGTTAATGACTTCTTTAATCGTCGCATCCGATGGGTGGATGATATTCAAGTTTGGGGAGAGGAAGATTTTTGGGCCACACCTTTGGAAGCGATGGGTAAAGGTCAAGGAGATTGCGAGGACTACTCAATCGCCAAATACATTAGCCTTAAGCAGTTGGGTGTTACCAGTCAATACCTACGCATGATTTATGTCCGTGCGCGCATAGGGCGTAGTCAAATTACCCAAGCCCACATGGTGCTAGGCTATTACTCGACGCCCGATGCAGAACCCCTGGTACTGGACAACATTGTACCTTCCATCACCCCTGCCTCTCAGCGTACTGATCTTGACCCACTGTTTAGTTTTAATAGTGATGGCCTTTGGGCTGGCGGTTCATCTGAATCCCGCGCAGATCCATTGGCTCGGCTATCACGCTGGCGCAGCGTCATCGGACGTATGCAAACCCAAGGTTTCATTTAAGAGGAATTGGCAAGATGTCACTTATCAAACAACTTTGGATTGCCATTATCGCCCTGCTGCTGCTGTCGTTCATTGGTAGCCTCGCCATTAGCATTACCACTAGCCGCGACTATATCGAGCAGGAAGTGCGTATTAAGAATGAAGACAATGCTACCGCTTTGGCACTTTCCATGAGCCAGCTCGATAAAGACCTTGTCACTCTCGAACTGTTAATCGCCGCTCAATTTGATACCGGTTACTACCGCCAAATCACTCTGCGTGATACAGACGACACTGTACTTATTGAGCGCTCAGCCGAAGAGTATAGTGGCGATGTGCCTGCCTGGTTTCGTCAGCTTGTCGAGTTTGATGTGCCCAGTGGCATAGCGACGATCCAAGACGGCTGGCGCCAGTACGGCACGTTGGAGCTTGAGAGCCAGCACAGTTTTGCCTATACCTCTTTATGGCGCAGCATGCTGGAACTCGCCGCCTGGTTTTTACTTGCTGGAGTAATCAGCTTAGCGATTGCGACGGTGATCGTTCGTGGTATTAAGCACCCCCTTTCCCGTGTCGTCACACAGGCACAAGATATCAGCGCACGCCGTTTTACCACCATTAAAGAGCCACGCACCCTGGAATTACGCCAAGTCACCCAGGCAATGAACGTACTCTCTGCCAATGTTCATCAGATGCTGAGTCACGAAAGTCATAAGCTGGATGAGTTGCGCCGCCACTTACAGCATGACCGAGTCACCGGTGCGTTAAATCGCGATGTTTTTATGGGCAAACTGTCGTCTCAATTGGGCAGCGAAGATGCGCGTGCAACCGGTATGCTGATCATGGTTCGCATCCAGGCATTAGAGACTCTCAACGAGCAGCTCGGCTACGCTGCCACCGACCAACTATTAAGTACGCTAGTTACCCAGTTGGGGCAATTGGACAGCGTGTCGGCAGAACCGATGGTAGGCCGCCTAAACGGTAGTGATTTTATCTTTATGCTACCGCTAATGGATGATGTAGAAGAGCTACGAATTCAAGTGATGGCATCCTTGGCTGAGGTAGCCGCCACGCAGCCCGACGTGGAAATTTATCTTCCTACGGCGATTGTGCCCTATGCACCCCATGATGAGCGCGGCACACTATTAGCCACCCTGGATGACGCCTTGGCACAGGCCGAAAGCTTAACGTCCTTCGAACAAGTCGTCGTACGTCAGCGTCAGCGCATTTCACTTTATAGCAGCCATGCCGAATGGCGAAATGCACTGGAAGCAGCCATTCTGGTTGGCCCAGAGTTAGCTTACTTCCCTGTAGTAGACGCCCAGGGAGACATCATCCATTACGAATGCCCGGCCCGCTTATTGCTAGGCGGTGATTGGCACACCGCTGGTGTCTTTATTCCCTGGATAACCCGCTTTGAGATGGAGCCCGCGCTCGATTTAGCTGTTGTCAAAAAAGCACTAACCAACCTCCAAACTGATCTTAAACCGGTAGGCATTAACCTCTCCGCAGCATCCATCACAAACACGCAGTTTGTTAACGAGCTGCGGACACTGTTGGTTGCCCACCCCCTACTGGCCAAGCAGCTCTGTTTTGAAGTGCCTGCTACGCTTAGCACGCATGCGATTGGCAGTTTACGGGGGCTTTGTACCGCTTTACGTCCGCTTGGCTGCACATTTGGCATTGAACACGTAGGGGCAGAATTCACCAAACTTGCTGATTTGCACGATGTAGGGCTTGCTTACTTAAAAATGGATAGCAGCCTTGTTCACCAACTGCATACTTCAAATGAGCAGCAAACCATTGTGCGCGGCATGGCCACGCTGTGCCATTCACTGGGTATTCAGGTGATAGGAGAAGGGGTTGCAGACGAGGAGGAGATCGCCTGTTTGTTCCGCGTGGGTGTCGATGGCGCCACCGGGCCAGGCGTGCAACTTTGATTACTTATGACATATCGCCCCAAGCGACGATGACTTTAGATAGTATCGTCTTCGCTTAGCAAACCCACATCATTTTTTGACCGCAGTGACTTACGCTCCATTACCTTGGCCTGCGCGGCTTCCGGCAGGTCAGTGAAGGTGATAACCCCCTTATCCAGTAACACCTCAAGAATATCCTCAACCACCCTAACAAACGCTAAGTCAGAGGCGATAAAGTTCGCGGAAGATTCCGGCTGTTCGGCAAGAAAAGCCAGCACCTCAGGTGAGTCAGGTGCGATCATTTCGCTGCACTCTGCCGTTGGTTCTTTGCTGAGCATTAGGATCTCGCCGGATGTATTTCGGTTGATGTAGAGCATCGTTCCCCTCTAAAGAAAGCTGTTCGCAATTAAGAAAGCCGCCCCCTTTCAGAGCGGCTATCAAGCTAATCAATAGAACAATGATAGACTATTGGTCGATTTTCAGTTGACCATCCGTAATCAGTTTAGCGATCAAATCCTCTCCATTATTGACCCCAAAGTCACTAAAGGACTTACCTTCAAGAGCTATCTTCTGATCAGCCCCGCTCGGGCTGCCTTGAGAGCTGATATTTAAGACGATATTACCGGCACTGTCTTCCTCTGCAAAGATGTACTCGCTGCTATCCTCACCTTTCAGAAGATCAGAAAGATCGAGCCTATCAGCGTTTTCGTCCGTGCCAAACTGTCCCTGGGTGAAGTCCATTACCTGATCCATCGCTGGCTGGTCTGTCGTACCCTGATCACCAAATTCCCAGGCGAAGGTATCAGCACCAGCTCCTCCAAAGAGGAGGTCATCGCCTTTTCCCCCAACCAGCAGATCGTCCCCCCCCTGACCATAGAGAATGTCGTCTCCCTTGCCGCCATACAACTCGTCGTTTCCGCCGCGCGTATCGCCTGCCACGTTCAGTTCCGCGTTACCGGCTTTGATGTAGTCATACAGTTGCTGCTCGGTAGGTTCTTCTCCACCGTTGCTGACTTTCAAATACTCCTTCAGCGCAGCCATGCCCGAACCGTCTGGCAGTTCACGTCCCGCCCAATCCAGAGCGTCGGTATTGATGGCGTCACCGAAGAGGATGTCGTTGCCATCCCCGCCGTTGACAACGTCATCGCCCAGCTCGTCGAGTTCCGTATTGGTGGAGCCACTTATGAGCACGTTATCAAGATCTTCAGCAGTATCGATCAATGATGGCTGACCAACCTGACCACTGACCAAGTTAGGTGTAGTCAACTTAATATTATCAATATCCAGGTCAGAGTCACCAAAAAAGCTATTGTCTTCAACACTAAAAACTAGCCTGTAAGCGCCCGCTGCAAGATCACTACTTTGGTTATCTGTCCATTCTGACGAAATTGCCAACGCTTTAAAATCGCTTACATCTTCCCAACTTGAACCAGATTGTTTCTGAAGCTTCCACCCAAATTTATCACCAGAGCGTGAGTCATAGGTTCGGTAATCAAACTCAATCAGGCTTCCGCCAACAGATACCTCAAAGGCACTGCTCACTACGAAAGTGGCACCAAAGTTAGTGGAGTCCTGGATCGTCAAGAACTCACCATACGTCTTGGTAACATTGCCTGAAGCGTCACTATTGCTTAGCTTGATCCATTTACTCAAATTATCGAGCTGGTCATTGGATCCTTTAAAGTCCGCCAATGTAAGCTCTGACGCACCAAATGAAACGCTACCTTGCCCCAGCGTCTCAGTGTTATCGAAGAATTTTAGATACTCTTCATTAACGTTATCACTTCCCAAGCCAATACCATGCACAATGCTTATATTCGACAGGGGTGTGAAGGCATCAAGAGCATTCTGTAAATTCCCCTGACTGGTCTGAGAGCCGCTACCATCGCTAGTGGGGTTACCCGACGCATCAAGATGATAGGTTGGATCGCCATCCGTTAGGAAGAAAGTCAGATTCTCATAGTCGTTCCCTTGGCCATCGAACCACTGCTTGGCTTCTACAAAAGCGGCCTCATAGTTCGTACCGCCATTTGCATCCAAGCTATTTATGGCTGACTTAATTGTGCTAAGTGCATCATCCGTATTCGTGATGTCACTCAGCGCCAATAAAGTTTCAGCATTGCTGTCGAAGCTGACAAGCTGGAAGTTGATGGTTCCATCGTGATTGACAAGCTGATCAGCGAGCTTATTAAGTGCATTCTTCAGCATGGTCAATTGATTGGCGATACTCCCTGAAGAGTCCACAATCAACGAGACATTATAGTTCTGACCAGGAGTGGTAACGATTTTATTACCACCCAAGTCACCCAGTAGAACGTCGTCGCCTTGACCACCCTGAATATTGTTATCACCATTATTCGCGGTTTCAAGATCGCCCTTGTACAGCGTCAGGCTGATAGGGACATCAACGTTCTCAAAGTTACCGTTAACGCTAATAACCTCAGCAGTCAGATCGCTTTGGCCATCCGTTTCCACGGAGACACTGCCCTTCCCGTTACGATCAAGATTAACCGTGTACTCTTGACCACCGATATTGACCGTGGCTGTCGGGAAAGTGTCAATGAAGTCGAACTTACTTTCATCGGGTGGATTAGACGTCTCGATTTCAAAGGTGACGTCAGAGGCACCCCCTATACTGGTCGCATCACCGTTCATTACTTCTTTGTAGGCGATTGCGTGGATCAGATAGTCGTCGTCATAGCCGACCGCCGTGAACTCGGCGCTTGTGAATGTGTCGCCGCTTCCCGGTTCAAAGGTATAGGCATTGTCAACGCGGTCAGAGCCGCCCTGCGCCCGCTCAGTCCTGGTTACATCGCCATTGGCGTCATAGTAAGTAACCAAGGCTTCTGTTGATGTACCGCCACCCGAAACAATCGCTGAACCAACAGAGTTTCCGTCTTTGTCAAAGAACTCTACTTTTGCTCGTTCATTGTTGTTCCGCCAAGCGAACTGAACGTCGAAGTTTTTCACCTCGTTATTGAAGTTGACAATGATGCTTTCACTACCTGCATTGCCGAAACCAAGCTCGCTGCTCGCTCCCCCGCCGGTAGTGGCTCCGACCACACCAAATCCATCATGGTTGGTTCCCGTCACTTTGGAAATAGTCCCTTCACTACCATTAGGGTTGGAGGCCGTGACGGTAAAGCTATCGGTATTATCCACATTGCCAACGTTAATGACGGATGTTTTCGTCACAATCGCGCTAATGCTGACGTCTGTGACGTCGCTGTCGTCAACCGTGGTCACCGTGGCGGTGCTGGTCGTGTCGAGGGCTTCGTAGTTGCCACCGTCGGTGCCGCTGATGCTGAGGGTCTGGCTCTCGTCGCCTTGCTGGAAGACGTCGTCCGCCCGGCTGGCGAACGTCACGCTGCCTTCGGTGGCGTTGGCGGCAATGACGATCTGCTCACCGTTGGACAGTGTGATCGTGAGGTCTGTGGCCGGGGCGTTGTTCACGCGGGCGGTGACGGTGATGTCGTTGCCTTCGGTGACGGTCTCCGGGGCGTCCAGGGTGATGGTGGTGACGTCGCTGTCGTCAACCGTGGTCACCGTGGCGGTGCTGGTCGTGTCGAGAGCTTCGTAGTTGCCACCGTCGGTGCCGCTGATGCTGAGGGTCTGGCTCTCGTCGCCTTGCTGGAAGACGTCGTCCGCCCGGCTGGCGAACGTCACGCTGCCTTCGGTGGCGTTGGCGGCAATGACGATCTGCTCACCGTTGGACAGTGTGATCGTGAGGTCTGTGGCCGGGGCGTTGTTCACGCGGGCGGTGACGGTGATGTCGTTGCCTTCGGTGACGGTCTCCGGGGCGTCCAGGGTGATGGTGGTGACGTCGCTGTCGTCGACCGTGGTCACCGTGGCGGTGCTGGTCGTGTCGAGGGCTTCGTAGTTGCCACCGTCGGTGCCGCTGATGCTGAGGGTCTGGCTCTCGTCGCCTTGCTGGAAGACGTCGTCCGCCCGGCTGGCGAACGTCACGCTGCCTTCGGTGGCGTTGGCGGCAATGACGATCTGCTCACCGTTGGACAGTGTGATCGTGAGGTCTGTGGCCGGGGCGTTGTTCACGCGGGCGGTGACGGTGATGTCGTTGCCTTCGGTGACGGTCTCCGGGGCGTCCAGGGTGATGGTGGTGACGTCGCTGTCGTCGACCGTGGTCACCGTGGCGGTGCTGGTCGTGTCGAGGGCTTCGTAGTTGCCACCGTCGGTGCCGCTGATGCTGAGGGTCTGGCTCTCGTCGCCTTGCTGGAAGACGTCGTCCGCCCGGCTGGCGAACGTCACGCTGCCTTCGGTGGCGTTGGCGGCAATGACGATCTGCTCACCGTTGGACAGTGTGATCGTGAGGTCTGTGGCCGGGGCGTTGTTCACGCGGGCGGTGACGGTGATGTCGTTGCCTTCGGTGACGGTCTCCGGGGCGTCCAGGGTGATGGTGGTGACGTCGCTGTCGTCGACCGTGGTCACCGTGGCGGTGCTGGTCGTGTCGAGGGCTTCGTAGTTGCCACCGTCGGTGCCGCTGATGCTGAGGGTCTGGCTCTCGTCGCCTTGCTGGAAGACGTCGTCCGCCCGGCTGGCGAACGTCACGCTGCCTTCGGTGGCGTTGGCGGCAATGACGATCTGCTCACCGTTGGACAGTGTGATCGTGAGGTCTGTGGCCGGGGCGTTGTTCACGCGGGCGGTGACGGTGATGTCGTTGCCTTCGGTGACGGTCTCCGGGGCGTCCAGGGTGATGGTGGTGACGTCGCTGTCGTCGACCGTGGTCACCGTGGCGGTGCTGGTCGTGTCGAGGGCTTCGTAGTTGCCACCGTCGGTGCCGCTGATGCTGAGGGTCTGGCTCTCGTCGCCTTGCTGGAAGACGTCGTCCGCCCGGCTGGCGAACGTCACGCTGCCTTCGGTGGCGTTGGCGGCAATGACGATCTGCTCACCGTTGGACAGTGTGATCGTGAGGTCTGTGGCCGGGGCGTTGTTCACGCGGGCGGTGACGGTGATGTCGTTGCCTTCGGTGACGGTCTCCGGGGCGTCCAGGGTGATGGTGGTGACGTCGCTGTCGTCGACCGTGGTCACCGTGGCGGTGCTGGTCGTGTCGAGGGCTTCGTAGTTGCCACCGTCGGTGCCGCTGATGCTGAGGGTCTGGCTCTCGTCGCCTTGCTGGAAGACGTCGTCCGCCCGGCTGGCGAACGTCACGCTGCCTTCGGTGGCGTTGGCGGCAATGACGATCTGCTCACCGTTGGACAGTGTGATCGTGAGGTCTGTGGCCGGGGCGTTGTTCACGCGGGCGGTGACGGTGATGTCGTTGCCTTCGGTGACGGTCTCCGGGGCGTCCAGGGTGATGGTGGTGACGTCGCTGTCGTCGACCGTGGTCACCGTGGCGGTGCTGGTCGTGTCGAGGGCTTCGTAGTTGCCACCGTCGGTGCCGCTGATGCTGAGGGTCTGGCTCTCGTCGCCTTGCTGGAAGACGTCGTCCGCCCGGCTGGCGAACGTCACGCTGCCTTCGGTGGCGTTGGCGGCAATGACGATCTGCTCACCGTTGGACAGTGTGATCGTGAGGTCTGTGGCCGGGGCGTTGTTCACGCGGGCGGTGACGGTGATGTCGTTGCCTTCGGTGACGGTCTCCGGGGCGTCCAGGGTGATGGTGGTGACGTCGCTGTCGTCGACCGTGGTCACCGTGGCGGTGCTGGTCGTGTCGAGGGCTTCGTAGTTGCCACCGTCGGTGCCGCTGATGCTGAGGGTCTGGCTCTCGTCGCCTTGCTGGAAGACGTCGTCCGCCCGGCTGGCGAACGTCACGCTGCCTTCGGTGGCGTTGGCGGCAATGACGATCTGCTCACCGTTGGACAGTGTGATCGTGAGGTCTGTGGCCGGGGCGTTGTTCACGCGGGCGGTGACGGTGATGTCGTTGCCTTCGGTGACGGTCTCCGGGGCGTCCAGGGTGATGGTGGTGACGTCGCTGTCGTCGACCGTGGTCACCGTGGCGGTGCTGGTCGTGTCGAGGGCTTCGTAGTTGCCACCGTCGGTGCCGCTGATGCTGAGGGTCTGGCTCTCGTCGCCTTGCTGGAAGACGTCGTCCGCCCGGCTGGCGAACGTCACGCTGCCTTCGGTGGCGTTGGCGGCAATGACGATCTGCTCACCGTTGGACAGTGTGATCGTGAGGTCTGTGGCCGGGGCGTTGTTCACGCGGGCGGTGACGGTGATGTCGTTGCCTTCGGTGACGGTCTCCGGGGCGTCCAGGGTGATGGTGGTGACGTCGCTGTCGTCGACCGTGGTCACCGTGGCGGTGCTGGTCGTGTCGAGGGCTTCGTAGTTGCCACCGTCGGTGCCGCTGATGCTGAGGGTCTGGCTCTCGTCGCCTTGCTGGAAGACGTCGTCCGCCCGGCTGGCGAACGTCACGCTGCCTTCGGTGGCGTTGGCGGCAATGACGATCTGCTCACCGTTGGACAGTGTGATCGTGAGGTCTGTGGCCGGGGCGTTGTTCACGCGGGCGGTGACGGTGATGTCGTTGCCTTCGGTGACGGTCTCCGGGGCGTCCAGGGTGATGGTGGTGACGTCGCTGTCGTCGACCGTGGTCACCGTGGCGGTGCTGGTCGTGTCGAGGGCTTCGTAGTTGCCACCGTCGGTGCCGCTGATGCTGAGGGTCTGGCTCTCGTCGCCTTGCTGGAAGACGTCGTCCGCCCGGCTGGCGAACGTCACGCTGCCTTCGGTGGCGTTGGCGGCAATGACGATCTGCTCACCGTTGGACAGTGTGATCGTGAGGTCTGTGGCCGGGGCGTTGTTCACGCGGGCGGTGACGGTGATGTCGTTGCCTTCGGTGACGGTCTCCGGGGCGTCCAGGGTGATGGTGGTGACGTCGCTGTCGTCAACCGTGGTCACCGTGGCGGTGCTGGTCGTGTCGAGGGCTTCGTAGTTGCCACCGTCGGTGCCGCTGATGCTGAGGGTCTGGCTCTCGTCGCCTTGCTGGAAGACGTCGTCCGCCCGGCTGGCGAACGTCACGCTGCCTTCGGTGGCGTTGGCGGCAATGACGATCTGCTCACCGTTGGACAGTGTGATCGTGAGGTCTGTGGCCGGGGCGTTGTTCACGCGGGCGGTGACGGTGATGTCGTTGCCTTCGGTGACGGTCTCCGGGGCGTCCAGGGTGATGGTGGTGACGTCGCTGTCGTCGACCGTGGTCACCGTGGCGGTGCTGGTCGTGTCGAGGGCTTCGTAGTTGCCACCGTCGGTGCCGCTGATGCTGAGGGTCTGGCTCTCGTCGCCTTGCTGGAAGACGTCGTCCGCCCGGCTGGCGAACGTCACGCTGCCTTCGGTGGCGTTGGCGGCAATGACGATCTGCTCACCGTTGGACAGTGTGATCGTGAGGTCTGTGGCCGGGGCGTTGTTCACGCGGGCGGTGACGGTGATGTCGTTGCCTTCGGTGACGGTCTCCGGGGCGTCCAGGGTGATGGTGGTGACGTCGCTGTCGTCGACCGTGGTCACCGTGGCGGTGCTGGTCGTGTCGAGGGCTTCGTAGTTGCCACCGTCGGTGCCGCTGATGCTGAGGGTCTGGCTCTCGTCGCCTTGCTGGAAGACGTCGTCCGCCCGGCTGGCGAACGTCACGCTGCCTTCGGTGGCGTTGGCGGCAATGACGATCTGCTCACCGTTGGACAGTGTGATCGTGAGGTCTGTGGCCGGGGCGTTGTTCACGCGGGCGGTGACGGTGATGTCGTTGCCTTCGGTGACGGTCTCCGGGGCGTCCAGGGTGATGGTGGTGACGTCGCTGTCGTCAACCGTGGTCACCGTGGCGGTGCTGGTCGTGTCGAGGGCTTCGTAGTTGCCACCGTCGGTGCCGCTGATGCTGAGGGTCTGGCTCTCGTCGCCTTGCTGGAAGACGTCGTCCGCCCGGCTGGCGAACGTCACGCTGCCTTCGGTGGCGTTGGCGGCAATGACGATCTGCTCACCGTTGGACAGTGTGATCGTGAGGTCTGTGGCCGGGGCGTTGTTCACGCGGGCGGTGACGGTGATGTCGTTGCCTTCGGTGACGGTCTCCGGGGCGTCCAGGGTGATGGTGGTGACGTCGCTGTCGTCGACCGTGGTCACCGTGGCGGTGCTGGTCGTGTCGAGGGCTTCGTAGTTGCCACCGTCGGTGCCGCTGATGCTGAGGGTCTGGCTCTCGTCGCCTTGCTGGAAGACGTCGTCCGCCCGGCTGGCGAACGTCACGCTGCCTTCGGTGGCGTTGGCGGCAATGACGATCTGCTCACCGTTGGACAGTGTGATCGTGAGGTCTGTGGCCGGGGCGTTGTTCACGCGGGCGGTGACGGTGATGTCGTTGCCTTCGGTGACGGTCTCCGGGGCGTCCAGGGTGATGGTGGTGACGTCGCTGTCGTCGACCGTGGTCACCGTGGCGGTGCTGGTCGTGTCGAGGGCTTCGTAGTTGCCACCGTCGGTGCCGCTGATGCTGAGGGTCTGGCTCTCGTCGCCTTGCTGGAAGACGTCGTCCGCCCGGCTGGCGAACGTCACGCTGCCTTCGGTGGCGTTGGCGGCAATGACGATCTGCTCACCGTTGGACAGTGTGATCGTGAGGTCTGTGGCCGGGGCGTTGTTCACGCGGGCGGTGACGGTGATGTCGTTGCCTTCGGTGACGGTCTCCGGGGCGTCCAGGGTGATGGTGGTGACGTCGCTGTCGTCGACCGTGGTCACCGTGGCGGTGCTGGTCGTGTCGAGGGCTTCGTAGTTGCCACCGTCGGTGCCGCTGATGCTGAGGGTCTGGCTCTCGTCGCCTTGCTGGAAGACGTCGTCCGCCCGGCTGGCGAACGTCACGCTGCCTTCGGTGGCGTTGGCGGCAATGACGATCTGCTCACCGTTGGACAGTGTGATCGTGAGGTCTGTGGCCGGGGCGTTGTTCACGCGGGCGGTGACGGTGATGTCGTTGCCTTCGGTGACGGTCTCCGGGGCGTCCAGGGTGATGGTGGTGACGTCGCTGTCGTCGACCGTGGTCACCGTGGCGGTGCTGGTCGTGTCGAGGGCTTCGTAGTTGCCACCGTCGGTGCCGCTGATGCTGAGGGTCTGGCTCTCGTCGCCTTGCTGGAAGACGTCGTCCGCCCGGCTGGCGAACGTCACGCTGCCTTCGGTGGCGTTGGCGGCAATGACGATCTGCTCACCGTTGGACAGTGTGATCGTGAGGTCTGTGGCCGGGGCGTTGTTCACGCGGGCGGTGACGGTGATGTCGTTGCCTTCGGTGACGGTCTCCGGGGCGTCCAGGGTGATGGTGGTGACGTCGCTGTCGTCGACCGTGGTCACCGTGGCGGTGCTGGTCGTGTCGAGGGCTTCGTAGTTGCCACCGTCGGTGCCGCTGATGCTGAGGGTCTGGCTCTCGTCGCCTTGCTGGAAGACGTCGTCCGCCCGGCTGGCGAACGTCACGCTGCCTTCGGTGGCGTTGGCGGCAATGACGATCTGCTCACCGTTGGACAGTGTGATCGTGAGGTCTGTGGCCGGGGCGTTGTTCACGCGGGCGGTGACGGTGATGTCGTTGCCTTCGGTGACGGTCTCCGGGGCGTCCAGGGTGATGGTGGTGACGTCGCTGTCGTCGACCGTGGTCACCGTGGCGGTGCTGGTCGTGTCGAGGGCTTCGTAGTTGCCACCGTCGGTGCCGCTGATGCTGAGGGTCTGGCTCTCGTCGCCTTGCTGGAAGACGTCGTCCGCCCGGCTGGCGAACGTCACGCTGCCTTCGGTGGCGTTGGCGGCAATGACGATCTGCTCACCGTTGGACAGTGTGATCGTGAGGTCTGTGGCCGGGGCGTTGTTCACGCGGGCGGTGACGGTGATGTCGTTGCCTTCGGTGACGGTCTCCGGGGCGTCCAGGGTGATGGTGGTGACGTCGCTGTCGTCGACCGTGGTCACCGTGGCGGTGCTGGTCGTGTCGAGGGCTTCGTAGTTGCCACCGTCGGTGCCGCTGATGCTGAGGGTCTGGCTCTCGTCGCCTTGCTGGAAGACGTCGTCCGCCCGGCTGGCGAACGTCACGCTGCCTTCGGTGGCGTTGGCGGCAATGACGATCTGCTCACCGTTGGACAGTGTGATCGTGAGGTCTGTGGCCGGGGCGTTGTTCACGCGGGCGGTGACGGTGATGTCGTTGCCTTCGGTGACGGTCTCCGGGGCGTCCAGGGTGATGGTGGTGACGTCGCTGTCGTCAACCGTGGTCACCGTGGCGGTGCTGGTCGTGTCGAGGGCTTCGTAGTTGCCACCGTCGGTGCCGCTGATGCTGAGGGTCTGGCTCTCGTCGCCTTGCTGGAAGACGTCGTCCGCCCGGCTGGCGAACGTCACGCTGCCTTCGGTGGCGTTGGCGGCAATGACGATCTGCTCACCGTTGGACAGTGTGATCGTGAGGTCTGTGGCCGGGGCGTTGTTCACGCGGGCGGTGACGGTGATGTCGTTGCCTTCGGTGACGGTCTCCGGGGCGTCCAGGGTGATGGTGGTGACGTCGCTGTCGTCAACCGTGGTCACCGTGGCGGTGCTGGTCGTGTCGAGAGCTTCGTAGTTGCCACCGTCGGTGCCGCTGATGCTGAGGGTCTGGCTCTCGTCGCCTTGCTGGAAGACGTCGTCCGCCCGGCTGGCGAACGTCACGCTGCCAGTTGTTTCACCAACGGCAATAGTGATCTGTTGACCATTATTCAGTGTAATAACCAACGGGCTACCCTGGGGGGCGCTACCAACGCTGGCGGAAACGGTGATCGGCTCGCCTTCAACGACTTGCTGAGGAACACTTAGAGTAATGACATCAGTTACTCCAGCATCTGGTATTGGTTCTGGGTCAGGAGTAGGCTCTGGCTCGGGAGCCGGTGTTGGCTCTGGCTCAGGAGTTAGCTCTGGCTCGGGCACCTCATCTGCGGTATCTGTTGCAAAAGTACCACCGTCAAATTCAAAAAACTCAGCGCCTTCTAAACCACCTTCAGTGCTAAAGCTTAGTGGGTCAGTTTCTTCGGCGATACGAGCAACACGCACGAAATCGCTACCACCGCCACCACCACCGGCACCACCACCGGCTGCAGTCGCGTCAAGAAGGTCAAGCAGGTCGCCCTCTTCGTCGTCTAGGGCAGCAAGCAGAGCGTCAAGATCATCATCTTGGGCGCTAGCATCTTCAGTAGCAACGATAAGATCGCTAACAAGATCGGCAGTAACAGCCACTTCCTGGCCACCTTCTACTACATTGGCGCCAGTGCCGTCAGCAAAATCTAGTTCTACGCGACCAGTACTGGAAGTAATTAACGTTTCGCCTTCCTGAAGCGTGTCGCCAATTCGCAGTTCACGTAGATTACCCGCTTCATCACGCGCCCATGCTTGGCCTGAAATAGCGATTACCGTTGCAGTTGCCATGTGTCACCCCTGGATCAATGCTTGATCATTATTTGATTCCACTTACCTAGCCTAGCGAGTTAGCACTAGCGAGATTAGCGGTATATGAATCCATCCTAGGGGAGTAGGCAATTAAAAAGTATTGTACCGATGGACAAAAAAATGAGGCCATTTAGGCCTCATTTTGTAACGCAGCGACAACTAATTAACACTATGTTGATAGCTATACTAAGAGCTTAACTGTTCAGCAACAGGCGCTAGCTTAAGAATAAGCTGTAAGCGATCTCGCACGGCAAATTTTTTAAAAATGGCGCTCAAATGTGCCTTTACGGTGCGCTCCGTAATATCGAGCTGCCTCGCCACCTCTTTATTAGTAGCACCACGAGCAACGGCAAGCGCCACACCCCGCTCGCGCTCGGTAAGCAGTTCAAGATATTCACCATGCTGAAATGATCCACCTTGATTGCGCTGCTGTAATGCTTTAAACGAGCCACCAAGCACCTTGGCCAGAAGCTCTTGACCTACCCATACGCCTTGATTGGATACCACCAAGGCCACCTGCTTAAGCAACTCAGGTGCGGCCAGAGAGTGGACATAGCCGCGCGCCCCCAGATCTAAAGCTCTAAGCGCTTCTCGGTCATTCGGCGCATAACTGAGCATGACTGCAACAGCCCCTTCAGCAACAACTAAAGGGACTAACTGTGGCCAATTTTCTACCGTAGTGGAGAGCCATACCAAGTCGTTTGGCTGCGCCGATTGAAGAACCGACTCAGGGTCTGATGAAGCTACATTATCAAATGCTTTTTTCCAACGCGCTTTCAAGTTACCGTCGGTGGTAATAAACCAATGCTTCATCAGCGTTCCCCCATGGAATCACGCCACGCTCTTAAAACAGGCTTCAGCATAAACTGCATCACTGTGCGCTTGCCGGTTACTATATCCACCTGCGCCGTCATGCCAGGGATTACTTGTAGTCTATCGGCGACATTTTCGTTTTCTAAACTGCGCACTCGAACCTGATAGAAGGTATTGCCGTCATCATCAGTAATGGTATCGGCACTAATACGCTCAAGCTCAGCCTGCAAGCCACCATAAATGGCATAATCGTAAGCCGTGAGCTTGATAGTCGCAGGCTGCCCTGGATGCAAAAAGGCGATATCTTGCGGGGCGATGCGTGCTTCAACCAGCAACTGGTCGTCAGTAGGCACGATTTCAACAACCTCTTGCCCTGGCTGGGCAACCCCGCCGATGGTGTTGATGTGGATACGCTGAACGATGCCGTCAACCGGCGAACGAATTTCGGTCAATCGAACGCGATCCTGCAGCCCTGTGCCCGATTGCTGTAATGCGTTTAAGTCACCGAGCGTTTGCGCAAGGTCATTCCGCCACTCACTCCGACGCTCGGCGCTTAGCTCCAGCAGTTGACCCTCGGCTTCTTCGACAGCGGCTTCAAGCCGTGAAACGGCAGCATCAGCCTGGTTACGCTCACCTGTAGCGCTGGACACATCCCTCTGCAGGCGCAACACCTCTACTTCCGAGACAGCCCCCGAAGCCAACAATGGTCGCGTCAAGTTAAGCTCCTGACTGGCCATATTGACCTCACGTTGAGCTGTATCGCGGCGAGCTTGTGCCTCTCGCAGCTCTTCCCGACGCTGACGAATACGGTCATTAAGTACATTTTCCTGTTCACGCAACTCTTCGCGGCGGCTCTCATAAACCTCGCGCTCCTGGGCCACAATATCTGGCACTTCTTGGCGCAGCTCTTCGGAAGGCTCAAACGCAGTGCCTGTTGCCAATGCTCGCAGCCTTTCAGCGCGTGCTTGAAGTGCATAGCGCTGAGCACGGTTTTCACGAAAATCCGAAACGAAACGAGTCGGGTCAATTTGCATCAGCACTTCCCCTGCTTCAACAATTTGTCCTTCGCGAATAAAGATTTGTTCAATAACGCCACCGTCAAACGACTGAATACGCTGCAACTGGCTGGCGGGGATCACCCGCCCCGCTCCGCGGGTCACTTCATCGATAGAGGCGAAATACGCCCACACTAAAAGCGCCACCACGGTCAGCAAAACGGTATACAGGAATAGCCGTGCACGAATGGGCTCTTGCTGCATACGCGCCCAGTCGGTATCGCTTGCCCAATCACGGTTTAAGTGGGCGGAAGAGACACGCTTGGCAAACAGCCGATCCATAAAAGGGCGAAATGGCTTTTGGCCTTTTTCTGAGAAACGGCCAATGGCATCAAAGCCTTTTTGCTCGGAGGTAGAAGAGGATTTGCGCGCCATCACGATGCCCTCCCGATCTGGCCTTTGCGCAATGCTTCGACCACAGTATCCCGCGGCCCATCAGCCACAACCTTGCCGGCGTCCATGACTATAATTCGGTCGACCAATGAGAGGAGCGAGGTGCGGTGCGTCACCACCAGAATCGTTTTTCCTGCAGCCACGTTTGTCAGGTTGGCTTTAAATGCCTCTTCGCTGGCGTTATCCATAGAGCTTGTCGGTTCATCCAACAGCAGAATAGGCGGATCCTGCACCAGCGCACGGGCGATAGCGACGGACTGTTTTTGTCCACCGGAAAGCGCTTGGCCGCGCTCGCCCACTTGCAGATCCACGCCATGGGGGTGGCTATTAACAAGGGACTCCAAACCCGCCAAACCAATTGCACGCAGCAACGCCTCGTCATCAACGCGGTCACTACCGCCACCCGCGACAATATTATCCCGCAGTGACCCTGAAAACAGGCTAACGTCCTGGGGAACATAGCCAATATGGCGGCGTAGCTGCAGTGGATCTAACTGACGAATATCCACGTTATCAACCAGCACCGCTCCCGACGTTGGCTGATAAAACCCCAGCACTAATTTATTTAATGAAGATTTACCGCAACCAATGCGGCCAAGCAGGGCTACTTTTTCACCGGCTTTGACCGTTATCGATACATCCTTCAGCGCTTCACGCTCTTCATTGGGGTAGCGAAGAGTGACTTTCTCAAGACGAATATTGCCAACGAAGCTGGGCTTTTCTACATAAGCTTTGCCCTCATGGCGCTCTACCTTTTTGTCCATTACTGCGTTGAGTGAATCAAGCGCCGTTGAGGATTGATGGTATTGCGCCAGCAGCGCCGCTGCCTGACTGATAGGTGCCATCGCCCGTGAAGAGAGCATATAGGCGGCAATCAACCCGCCCTGGGTGAGGTTGCCTTCGATAATTTGATAAACACCGACAATAATGACGCAGACCGCCACGCTGTGCTGCGCCCACTGGGCCACATTGGAGACCGAGGTACTGACCATTTTTAACTGCGCGCCGGTACGGGAAAGGAAGGCCGATGATTTTTCCCAGTGGCGCTGGATCCGGCTTTCTGCCCGCAGCGCTTTAACATTTTCTAACTGAGAAATCGATTCCACCAACAGCGAGTTACGCTGTGCGCCAACCTCCCAGGTAGTTTGCGAAAGCTCATGAAGTTTTCCCTGAGCAGCCAGGGCGTAAAGCAGCACAAATACAATGCCCACCAATACCGGAAGGACTAGCCAAGGGCTAATCAGCGCGATAATCGCCGCAAACATTAGTACAAATGGAAGGTCGACAATGCCCAAAATAGTCGCAGAACCAATAAAGGCGCGCACCGATTCAAAGGATTGAAGCGTCGAGGTAAACGACCCGGTTGATGCGGGACGCTCTTCTAAACGCAAACCTAATGCTTTGGCCATAATAGAGGAAGAGAGCTTCACATCCGCCCGGCTAGCGGCCAAATCGACAAAGCTGCTGCGCATTAGCCTGAGCACTAAATCAAAGCACAGCACAATAAAGATGCCTATCGCGAGCACCCAGAGCGTTTCCGTTGCCTGATTGGGCACTACCCGGTCATAAACGTTAAGCACAAACAGCGGCATGGCGATGGCAAACACATTAATGGCCACCGACCCGAGCACGATATCGCGATAGAGAGGTCTGTTTTCGCGAATAACGCCCCAAAACCAGTGCTGATCGCGACGCTTCTTGACCCCAGGTTCAGAGGCATTATCGGCGAGAAACTTAGGGCGGACATAAATAGCCTCGCCGCTATAGCCCGCATACAGCTCTTCAAGAGGCAGTTCAACGTTTGATTCAGATAGCTCAGGAAAGATGACGTTTGCTTTTTGCTGCTTGAGATCAATCCCTAACAGCACACACGCCCTACCCGGCTCCAACAAGAGAATAGCGGGAAATAGTGCAGGGTTTAGTGCCGACAGCTTGCTTTTAACAATCCGCGACGTCAGCCCGGCACGGGTAGCGGCCCTACCAAAGACGGAAGGCGTCAGCTTACCCTCCTCCAAGGGTAAGCCCGCTCTAAGGGCCTCTGATGACACCTCGTGCTGATGAAATGAGGCTACCGCTTTCAAACATTCGAGTAACTCATCGCCTAATGGCTGCTCGCCAGCATTTGCAGCGGTCGGCCTTTCCAGCTTGGTTTGTGTCACAAAGACCTCTTTCCCCTAATGCCTATGTAGGCATCTATTTCCCCTATGATTAGCGGAGGCCGCTAATCCATCGCCGCCAAACGACGAATAACTCTGTTTCAGTACAGAGACTATTCACACACATTAGCCGTTAGTGACCAGCGCATCCTCGTGGCCCAATTGCAGCTACTGGGAAATCATAGTTAGCTGCTCATTGTTGGCATAAGACGACGTTAGCGTATCAGAGTGAGTGGGTAACGAAGAAATACCGCGCGTAAAGTCTTCTAAATTAAAGCCACGAGGCCCTTCCGTTCCACAGGCCATCTCATTACTAAGCGTTATATCGTCGTAGCCAAGTTCGGCAAGGCTAGGAATATCGTCGCGCACCACTTCAAGAGTGTGCATAAGTTGCCCCATTGCAGCTAGCGTACGCGCTTGGGCCAAGGTTAAATCAAACTCAGCATTTGCGAAGGCTCGGCTGGCCTCGAAATATTCGTTTTCACTGTCAAGCACGTCCAACAACGTTCGCTGGCCAATATCAAACTGCTGCTGATAAGCCCCGCGAACTCGGTTAATCGACTGACGATGCTCATTTAGATAGCTCAGTTGCTCTTCCAAGCGCTGAGTATCGTTATAGGCAATTTGAGTAGTTTGACGAACATTTGTACAAGCCGCCTCACGTTGATTGACGGCTTGCTCAATCCGCGTGGCCGCCGCATCAAACGCTGCACTATCAGAACCACCGCGATAGAGATTCATGCTAGCAACCAATTGAATACTGTGCTCGTCACTGCGTCCAGCTATTGAGTCGTCTTGATTATTGGTTCCCGTGCGCCCCTGTATATCAAGGCGGGGCATAAAGGCGGCTTTAGCAGCCCCTTGCTCGGCACGTTGCACAGCAATATTTTCAATCGCGGCATGGAAATCTGGGTTCCCTTCAAATGCCATTTCGACAGCTTGGTTAACATCCGTGGGCAGGTCAGCGGCCAAGCTAGGTGCAGGCGACATATTCTGGGGAGGAAGTTCGCCGACGATACGCTGATAGCGCGCCGTTACATCGTGTAGGTTCGACGCCTCGGTCATCAAGTTAGATTCAGCTAACGCCAAACGGCCGCTGATTTGCTCCAGGTCAACGCCACGCCCTGCCCCGGAAAGGGCGCGTTCTTCAATTTGCGAGAACACCCGTTGATGCTCGCGGTAATTATCTTGTGCTAAACGCACCATCTCGCGGTAGCGAAGCACATCAAGATACGTTCGGAAGGCTTCCAGCGTCACTTCTTCACTTGCGCCCAGCAACTCAAAATAGGCAATCAACCGAGTGCGATCCAACCGCTCTACTTCACTACGGGTGGCAAACCCATCAAACACCATTTGGGTGAGTGTAAGTTCCGCAAAGTCACTGCTGTAGCTTCCACGTCCATCATTTTGCTGGTCTTGACGCCCCACTCCTGCAGAGATATCGATCGAAGGCAAATAATTACCCTTTGCGACCCTGACATCGCTACCGGAAGCGCTAAAGTTCGCCCAAGCAGCATTGACATCGGGGTTCGTAATGATCGTTTGCTGAATCGTACTGGGAAGATCGGTGGAGCCTGGTGCGTAGAGGCTAGCGGGAAGAGACTGCGCTAACGCCGTAAGCGGGACACACGCTAACGTGGTCACTGTCAGCGGCTTGAACACATGGTGACAGAAGATTTTTTTGAGTCTCGATACGGCATTTTTGTTCATCGTCAGCGTTCCCTAAAGTATGGCACTCATCGCACACAGCGCATTATTCGTGTGGCCCATTGAGCCATGTTGCGCTATTGCATCAAGCATCAGCTCGCGAAACCTTATCGCTAAGTGAGCCTATATCCCTACGAGCGCCCAATTTTTGAATTAAGTTAGTGGTAGTTAAAACTTAATCAGCCGAGCTTAGCCTAATTTAGTTAATTTCCTACTCATTCTGAGGACATAAAACCAAATGTCACAAAAAATTACAATAAGAACATCACTAAAACACAAAAAAATATTCAGAATTGTTCGCTCTTCTGGGTTTGCTGCAGCCCTAGACCCAGCAGTATCAGCACTAGCCCAATTAACGTCGAAGGCAAAATAGGCTCTCCAACGACCAGGAAAAGTAACAGCAGCGATACTGGAGGTGAGAGAAAAATCAGGTTGGAGACTTTTGCCGTACGCGACACCTTATGCACTGCCAACTGCCATAGAATGAACGCAACCCCCATTTCAAATAGCCCCACATACACTCCAGCACCAAAAGCAGGCCAACCGTGCCATTGGTAACCAGGGCCGAGCAGTAACAATAGGGACAATACAGGCAGGCCTACACTAAAATTTTGCCATTGACCAACGAGCGGTGGGCGTCGATCACGCGCATTAAGTAGCCAATAAAGCGCCCATAGCAACGTCGAAGCAAGTGCCAGCACGACCCCTAGCGGGTCGGCGAAAGAGACATTAAAAACCGCGCCGCGTGTAGCGATGACCCACACGCCAGCGTAGGCGACGAGCCCTGCTGCAATATCCATACGCGTCAAGCGCTGCCCCAGTAATGGCACCGCCAAAAACGCCATCGCCAAGGCCCAAGTGTAATTCAAAGCCATCGCCTCCTGCCCAGGGAGGCGGTCATAGGCGGCGAAGAGCACCAAATAATAGGCCACAGGGTTCATAAGCCCTGCCCAGGCTGCTGTCTTCCAGCCGTTGCGTAGCGCTGTGGCGATATTTCCCTGCTTAATGACCAGCGCCCCCATCAGTGCCCAGGAAACGAGCGCTGCAAGCCACATCAGCTCTAGAGGAGTCATCCAAGCGAGCGCTACTTTAAAGGCCGTTGCCACCGTCGACCATAATGCAACGGCCCCTAAACCAAACAGAATTGCTTGCCGATCCTGATTCATCGGTCGATATGTCCTAAATCGCGACCTGGCTCCAGCTGGTCGCGTACACGCTGCTTGAGAAGCTTGATATCAGGGAATCCACCATCGCGCTTGCGCTCCCATAACAGCACCTCATCACACCAGATCTCGAACGTACCACCATGGGAAGGGGCTAGCGAAACCTCGCTTAACCCCTCACCAAAGGTTGAGAGCAGTTCCTGCGCATACCAGCCACTACGCAGCAACCATTGGCATTGAGTGCAATAACGGATTTGAACACGTGACATCCTGACCTCTGAGTCAAATTAATATGGCATCCTAAGAAGGCATTCTGTCATTTTGAGTTAGCCTGAGATAGGTGGATTAAAAAGGAGCCCCGATGGCCAAACATAACGTTTCGCAAACTCGTCTGTATGAGTGGCTAACGGGCGATGACGACAGCCGCATGTGCGACGACATACCTGAAAGCGCCTGCGACGAACAACCGCGCAATTTTTTTCTTCATGTCTGGGCCTCTTTGGGCAATAAGTTGGCTGACGAGCTGTCGAGCGCACGCTTGGTTTTACCCTGGCTGATGGGCATCATTGGCGCCCCCGTATGGATGGTAGGCCTACTGGTTCCCATCCGGGAGTCAGGCGCCCTGTTGCCACAAATTTTTGTGGCTGGGTTTATCCGGTTAAAGCCCAGGCGCAAATGGGTGTGGGTAGCCGGCGCACTGACCCAAGCATTCGCTGCCTTAGCGCTTGCCGTATTAGCGTTATTCGCCACCGGCACCCTGGGCGGTGCGCTAGTGCTCGCAGCGCTAGTTCTGCTTTCGCTAGCACGTGGATTATCCTCAATTGCCACAAAAGATGTGCTGGGTAAAACCATTGCCAAGCGTCGCCGTGGCACGTTAATGGGCTGGAGCGGCAGTATTGCCGGCGGCGCGACGTTGGCAGCTGGAGCGGTGCTCATGCTGTTTGAAAGCCGCCCCGGCAATGTAGTAGTGGCAATACTGCTAGCCATAGCCGCCAGCGGCTGGCTAATGAATGCCATCGCTGCCGCGCGCATTCAAGAAGCCGCGGGAGCGATAGAGGGAGGAGAGAACGGCTGGGACAGTATTAAACTGGGGCTCTCGCTGCTGAAAGATGACCGCACTTTTTTACACTTCAATGTTGCGCGGGCACTCCTGCTGTCAAGCGCTCTGGCTCTTCCCTATATCGCTCTTCTCGGGCAGAACCAAAGCGGCACTGACCTGGGGGGACTGGGCATACTGATTGTGGTATCGGGACTCGCTGCCATGGTAGCTAGCCCGGTATGGGGAAAACGCGCAGATCAGTCGAGCAGAGGTGTGATGCGCGATGCAGCGATGGGCACCACTATTTGCTGCTTATTGGCCGCCAGCCTGGTTTGGCTCCCCGGTGAATGGACGCACAGCATATGGCCCTATGCAACGATTTATGCCCTGCTCGTCATTGTGCACCACGGCGTGCGATTAGGACGTAAAACCTATCTCGTCGATATGGCAAGCCAAGACAATCGTGCACTTTACGTTGCCCTATCAAACACCTTAACCGGCGTATTAATGCTGCTCGTAGGTGGTTTCATTGGCGCCTTTGCACAGTGGTTTGGTAGCGGAGTATTACTGCTCATTCTGGCGGCTACCGCCGTCGGAGCGATTCTAAGCGCGCATCAATTACCCGAAGTCGAGTAGTATGCCGCTGGCAAGCAATATGAAACACAAGGCTATTTTCAATAAGCCCGCTGGCGTTAGGCTAGCGTTCACGATTGCAATGCATGGCAACGCTCGCCATGATAGGGCCAGATAGCAGTGATGCGTTGGCGCATTTGCTATGCTACCTATAATAAGTGACTGGACATTCCGAAGGTTCACAGGCGTAGAAACGGCTGAGAATCATGGAAAGGACTTGGAGCTGCAACAGGAACCACTTGATGAAACGATCCCCTTTGATCAGCCCGGAGCTGCTTGAACGTATTGTTGACGCATCGGAAGACGGCATTGTCGTTGCCGAACAGGAGGGGGATGAAAATATCCTCATCTACGTCAACAAAGGCTTTGAGCGCTTAACGGGCTACAGTGCGGATGAAATTTTGTATCGCGACTGCCGCTTCTTACAAAACGAAGACCGTGACCAGGATGCGCTAGTCGCTATTCGGGATGCGCTTAAAGATGGCCACCCTTCCCGAGAAGTACTGCGTAATTACCGTAAAGACGGCACCATGTTTTGGAATGAACTGTCTATCACGCCGGTCTATGACGAAGCTGATGAGCTGATGTACTACATCGGTGTGCAAAAAGATGTGACGGAGCGTGTAGAGGCCCAGCTAGCACTTGCGGAGTTACAAAAGCAGCGGTAAGGCAGCTGATCATTAACTTTCTCACTAAAAAAAACTATAAAGCTTGAACTTCATCCCAACTGGCGTTATATAGCGGCAAGGCGCTTGAACTGCGCTAGGCGCTTCACGTTTCGGATAGCATGTGTTTTGAACTGCATATGCACTCGTGTGAAGCCGTTGTTTCGCCGGCACGCCGGCTGGGTTGGAGGACATCACATGAGCCGTGATCCCCTAAGTCGTGAGACCCTAAGTCATGAAACCTTAGGCAACGAAGCACTCGACTCAGACGAGTTTGAAAGCTTAGACGCCGTCAATGATGACCACTACGGTAAAAGCAAACCAAGCAAAGCAGACAGCTTACGTGCGCGACGCCAAGTTGAAGCATGGTTAGAAGAGCGCCGACTCCAGCGCGCCATTGAAGACGACTGGGACGAAGAAGAGTAAACCTTGAGTAGCTCGGCCTTCTCAGCAACTGAGTGGGCCTGGCTTGCTATACGTTCCTAGCCTTTCCTGGCGCAGACCACTATCATCACTCTCTGGTCAGTAATACGAGTCTGTAATAAGAGCCAGTAGCCCGCTGCTGTCGCTTTATTCTTTTCATCAACTTAACGGATCTCCATGGCGCAATACGTTTTCACCATGAACCGGGTCGGCAAAGTAGTGCCGCCCAAAAAGCAAATTCTCAAGGATATTTCGCTCTCGTTTTTCCCGGGCGCCAAAATCGGTGTGCTGGGGCTTAACGGTTCGGGTAAATCCACACTGCTGCGCATTATGGCCGGTGTCGATAAAGAGTTTGAAGGTGAAGCTCGTCCGATGCCCGGCATCAATGTTGGCTATCTTCCCCAGGAGCCGCAACTAGACGACGAGAAAAACGTCCGCGACACCGTCGAAGAAGCGCTAGGGGAGATTAAACAGGCGCAGGAGAAGCTGGATGGGGTGTATGCAGCCTACGCAGAACCCGACGCCGACTTTGATGCGCTGGCCAGCGAGCAGGCACGCCTTGAGAATATTATCGAAGCCGCCGATGCGCACAACCTGGAGCGCAAGCTTGAAGTAGCTGCGGAAGCACTGCGTCTGCCTCCCTGGGAGGCCAAGGTAGGCAATCTATCGGGCGGTGAGCGACGCCGTGTAGCACTTTGCCGCTTGCTGCTTTCCAGCCCTGATATGCTGCTGCTTGACGAGCCAACCAACCACCTTGACGCAGAGTCGGTGGCGTGGCTGGAACGCTTTCTTCACGACTACAACGGTACCGTCGTGGCGATTACCCACGACCGCTACTTCCTGGATAACGTGGCAGGATGGATTCTTGAGCTTGACCGTGGCCAGGGAATCCCGTTTGAGGGTAACTACTCCCAGTGGCTGGAACAGAAAGATCAGCGCTTAAATCAAGAAGCCAAACAGGAAGCCTCGCGTCAGAAGGCCATCAAGCAAGAGCTTGAGTGGGTGCGCAGTAACGCTAAGGGCCGCCAGGCAAAAAGCAAAGCGCGTCTTAACCGCTTTGAAGAGATGCAGTCAGGCGACTTCCAAAAACGTAATGAGACCAATGAGATTTATATTCCGCCTGGCCCACGCCTGGGCGATAACGTCATTGAGTTTCGTGATGTAGCCAAGCGCTTCGATGACAAGCTGCTCTACCAGAACCTCTCTTTCACCATTCCCCAAGGTGCGATTGTCGGCATCGTCGGCGGTAACGGTGCGGGTAAATCGACCCTCTTCAAACTGATTACCGGCAAAGAGCAGCCGGATGAGGGCGAAGTCCTGGTCGGAGAAACGGTCGACATCGCCTACGTCGAGCAGTTGCGCGACGCCTTGGACGACAAACAGACCGTTTGGGAGGCTGTTTCCGATGGCCAGGACATCCTTAATATCAACGGCTACGAAGTCTCTTCACGCGCCTATGTGGGCCGCTTTAACTTTAAAGGTAACGACCAGCAGAAGCGCTTGTCGGAGCTTTCTGGCGGTGAACGCGGCCGTTTACAGCTTGCTCAAACGCTTAAGCAAGGCGCTAACGTTTTGCTACTCGATGAGCCCTCCAACGACCTGGATATCGAAACCCTGCGGGCACTCGAAGACGCACTTCTAGCCTTCCCTGGCTGCGCCATGGTGATCTCTCACGATCGCTGGTTCCTTGACCGGATCGCCACGCACATTATGGCCTTTGAGGGTGACTCTGAAGTGGTCTTGTTTGAAGGCAACTACGCGGAGTACGAAGAGGATCATAGAAAGCGGGTGGGTAACGATACGCCTAAGCGCATGAAGTATAAGCGCATTGACGCCTAGTCATTGGCATCATGTTGACAGCAAAAGGCCCCGCTCTGCGGGGCCTTTTAGTTTGTAATTGCACTGGCGCCAGCGTAATCCCCTAACGCCTGCGGCCTGTAAAAAGAGACACAAGAAACAAAATCACAAACAGCACAAACAAAATTTGCGCAATGGAGGAAGCCGCCCCGGCGATACCAGAAAAACCGACCGCTCCCGCGATGATTGCAATAATCAAAAACAGCACCGCATTACCTAGCATCTCCTTACTCCTCTCCTTGGCAGCCATTTCCTTAAAACAGCGCATAGTCCATTTTGCTTCGTGAATCCGTATTAGAGATGATAGACGCTTTTAGTCATCGCCTTAGAGGCCAGACGCATACCCCACTTCACCGGCGCCGGAAAACGAACGCCTCCTGCTTCTAAGGCAAGCTGAGCGTGGTGGGCTTCATCCACGGCCATCTGGCTCAATATGGCGCGTGAGCGGTTATCGCCACTAGGTAGCGCCTGCTGGTGTGCATCAATATGCTTGCCTGCCAGCTCTTCGGTCGCAGAGACCAAGCCCAAGCTAATACGGTCACTGGCCGCACCCGCTGCCGCACCCACGCCAAAGGAAGCAATATAAAACAGCGGGTTTAGGTAGCTCGTTCGACTCTGCAACTGCTCCAGGCGCTCATCGCACCAGGCGAGATGGTCAATCTTCTCCTGCGCCGACTGCTCCATCTGGTGACGCCCATGGTGAAGTTTAGCGGTTACACCCTGCCCTTGATAAAGCGCTTGGGCACACACTTCACGGGTATGGTTAATACGCATTAAGCCCGCCGCATGACGGCGTTTTTGATCATCAAGCACTCCCTCAGCGACTCCTTCGCCAGGGCTGGTACACTGGGACGAGGCCGCATGGGGCATCAGCGTTCGTAAGGCGATATCAAACTGATGTATCAAGCGGTCTGAACGACTCTGTTGACGATCCATGGCAACACTCCGTTGACTTGCGATAGCGGCCTGCTGAGCTCAACCGGCAGGCCAGGTGAATGCACGCCCACCCATTAAATGCATATGAATATGGTAGACCGTTTGGCCGCCCATTTCGTTGCAGTTCATCACCACGCGGTAACCATCTTCCGCAAAGCCCTGCTCGCGAGCAAGCTTGGCAGCGGTAAACTGAAGTCGCCCAATCAAGGCAAGATCGGCCTCATCGATATCATTGAGCGTAGCGATATGCTTTTTAGGAATGATTAGCTGATGAGTAGGTGCCTGAGGGTTAATATCATTGAATGCCAACACGTGGTCATCTTCGTAAACGATATCAGCGGGAATTTCACGGTTAATGATTTTGCAAAACAGACAATCCATACAGCTCTCCATTATTTTTTGCACCTAACGGTTTTCTCGCCACAATTAGCGAAAGCGCCGTTGCGATAACAAATGTCGAACGAGAGGAGCAAGTATTAGCTCCATTGCCAGCGACATCCGCGCTCCCGGCACGACCAACGTATGCGGGCGGGTCATAAACGAGTCCTTTATCATCGCCAGCAGCCAAGGGAAATCGACGGTAGAAGGATCCCGAAAGCGGATGACCACGAATGACTCTGCATCGGTGGGAATATCCTGCACTTCAAAGGGGTTAGAGGTATCGACGGTGGGTACACGTTGAAAATTGATGTGAGTACGCGAAAACTGCGGCTGGATATAACGCACATAGTCATCCATCCGACCCAGAATAGTGTCAATGACCGCTTCTTGTGAGTAGCCACGCAGCTTGGTGTCACGGTCGATCTTTTGAATCCACTCAAGATTCATGGTCGGCGCTACACCGACCAACAGATCCACATGGCGGGCAATGTCATACTCCTCAGTGACCAGCCCACCATGCAAGCCTTCATAAAACAGCAGGTCGGTACCGCAGGGCAGCGACTGCCACTCGGTGAAAGTACCTACCCGACAGCCTGCTTCAATTTTTTGCTTATCTTCAGCGTGGATATAGTGCCGAAAAGTACCCGAACCATGCTCGCCATACTCACTGAACAGCCCTTCAAGGCGATCCAGCAAATTCGCCTCTACGGCAAAATGCGAAAGCTCATCTTTGCGCTCCGGCTCCTCCCGGAAGATGCGATGCAGATCATCGCGTGTATAGCGGTGAAAGGCGTCGCCATCGACCATTGCTGCATGCACATCTTCGCGCAAAAACATGCGCTCAAAGCTGCGCCGTACGGTGGTGGTACCCGCCCCTGAGGAGCCGGTTACCGCAATAATCGGATACTCGCGAGACATCAGCCACACCTCGCGCGAGAAAGCGCTTGTTTAACCGGCTCAGGCACGTCGACAGGACGTCCACTAGCAAGATCAATCAGTAGCTGATTCACCCGTGCGGTGGCGACTACCTGCTGAGAATCCAACTGATAAATACGCTGATAGATCGTTAATGATTTACCTTGCGGCTCAGGTACAGCGGTAGCAATCCTTAACTCATCAGGCCAGCGCGCTTCGCTTTGATACTGAACGGCGAGATCAGCGACTACCGAAGGGTACCCGTGCATATCCCACTCAGGCAGATCCAGTGCCGCGAAAGCTTGAATACGCGCCTCGTGGAGCAGCGATACCAACGCATCATGCCCCAAGTGGCGGCCGTAGTTCATATCGGTTATCCGCACCGTCATAGGATGACGATGAATGACCGCCTCAGCGGGAAAGTCCAGCTTGACACGCTCCATGCCTGTTTCCTCGTCAGTGAATTAGGAAGCCACTGATTAATCGGGGTATCCGTTCAGCGTAAGCTTGCTTACTCCTCGCGGGCAATCGCCCTGAAGGCGATATCACGACGATACTCGACACCATCCCACTGAATGGCACTAACGCCCTGATACGCTTGCTGCTGCGCTTTTGAGACACTATCACCCAATGCCGTCACACATAGCACACGGCCACCTGATGTGGTGATCTCACCCTTGTCATTTTGCACAGTACCCGCGTGAAACACTTTACAGCCTGCTGCTTCCGCCGCGGCTAGACCGTGAATCACATCACCCTTGCGGTAGCTACCGGGATAACCACCGGCTGCCAGTACCACCCCTACCGAAGCACGGTCATCCCATTCGCACTGTAACCCAGCCAACTTACCTTCGGCACCCGCTAAACAGAGCTCAGCGAAGTCAGAGGTTAAACGGAGCATGATCGGCTGAGTTTCAGGGTCGCCAAAGCGACAGTTATACTCAATAACCTTGGGATTCCCCGCCGCGTCGATCATCAGGCCTGCATATAAGAACCCGGTATACGCATTGCCCTCCTCGGCCATGCCGCGCACGGTAGGCAGAATGACCTGCTCCATGATGCGGGCGTCAACCTTGGGGGTTACCACCGGCGCTGGCGAATAGGCGCCCATACCACCGGTATTGGGGCCGGTATCACCATCGTAGGCGCGCTTGTGGTCTTGGCTGGTGGCCATGGGGACGACACTCTCTCCGTCCACCATGACAATAAAGCTCGCCTCTTCGCCTTCCAAAAACTCTTCGATAACGACACGCGCACCCGCACCGCCAAAGGCGTTGGCTTCCAGCATATCGCGAATAGCCGCCTCAGCTTCGGCCTCACTTAGCGCCACAATGACGCCTTTGCCCGCCGCCAAACCATCCGCTTTAATCACAATCGGCGCGCCCATTTTGCTTAAGTAATCAAGCGCAGGGCTTACTTCAGTAAACGTTTGATAGTCAGCTGAAGGAATATTGTGACGGGCCAAGAAGTCTTTGGTAAATGATTTTGAGCCTTCCAACTGAGCGGCCGCCTGAGTAGGGCCAAAGATAGTTAGGCCGGCCGCTTGGAAACGGTCAACAACACCTTCGACCAAGGGAGCCTCCGGCCCCACCACGGTCAAGCCAATCTGCTCATCACGGGCAAAAGCGACCAGGCTGTCTAGATCCGTTGCGTCAATCGCTACGTTGGTCAGCTTGGCTTCCGTCGCGGTGCCGGCATTGCCAGGTGCTACAAAGACCTGCTCAACCTGGGTGGATTGCGCCAATTTCCAAGCCAGGGCGTGCTCGCGACCACCGCCGCCTATCATCAAAACCTTCATGTGCATCCTTCTCAAACGGGAGAGCGTATATCGGCGGCATTATGCCACAGCGCAGCACCAAGTGGGGTCAGGAGGAGGGTTTGTTATCCTTGTTGGCCTCGCTGCTATCGCTCTCATGCTGCTCAGCATCACCCGGCTCATCGCTTTGTTCTGGCTGATTCAAGGTTTTTTGCCAAAAACGCATGTTCTCTTCGGCGAGCTCACGCATAAATTCAAGCGGCGTATTACGCATTGCCTGCTTCCACTGGCTCTGCAGCCGTTTCTGCTGCTCCAACATAAGCTGCGTACCTTGCTCGAGATAACGCGACAGCGGCAGCGGTGACGTCATATCGTAAACACGGATTAGCTGCGCCAGCAGATCGTTTGAAAATACTTCCGCTTCGCTATCGGCCTGCTCCTGCTCGATAATGATAGAGAGCAGAATAGTGCGCGTCAGATCTTCCCCGCTTTTGGCATCTTCCACCCTAAACGGCTCTTCTTCGATGATTAAACGGCGCAGGTCTTCAAGCGTTACATAACGGCTCTGCTGAGTATCGTACAACCTGCGGTTGGCATATTTGCGAATTACGCGCACGGCGCATCTCCTTAAACGCGATAGGGGCTTTTATTCCCGTTACTGGTATTGTGCCTGCACCACGCGCCTATGCAAGCCACCTTAATCGTTTAGATAGCCGCACTGCGCTAATTCTGTGACCAATAGACCACTATTATGAATTTGATTCTGCTCAATCCCAACGATCTTACTGAAGATGGCCACGTCTGTATTACCGACCCACGCCGCCTGACACACCTTCGCGATGTTCATCGTTCGTCACCCGGTGACCTGCTAACCGTCGGAGTTCAAGGCGGCAACATGGGGAAGGCGCTGCTAAAAGAGCTCACCGCTGAGCGGGCGTACTTCCAAGTGGAGAGCCTCAACGAGCCACCGCCACCGCCGTTACCCGTGCATCTGGTATTGGCCCTGCCCCGCCCGCGTATGTTGGCGCGTACCTTGGAGCATGTGACGGCACTGGGCGTGAAAGAGATCACCCTGCTACATACTAAACGGGTCGAGAAGAGCTACTGGCAATCCCCAGAGTTACGGCCTGATAAAATTCACCAACATTTAGTGCTGGGCTTAGAACAAGCTTGTGATACGCAGCTTCCCTCGGTAACCCTAAGCAAAGGTTTCCGCCCTTTTTTGCAACAGCAACTACCTGCTTTGCTAAGCCAACGCCGCGGATTGGTGGCGCATCCTGGCATGGCCAATGCCTGCCCAAGAGGCATAAGTGACCCCACCCTGCTACTGGTAGGCCCAGAGGGCGGTTTTATCGCTTGGGAGGTAGAACAACTGATGCTGGCAGGCTGCGAGGGTATGCACCTTGGCCCGCGTATTTTACGGGTTGAAACAGCCGTGACTGCGCTTCTGTCACGGCTGTTCTAAGCCTTATCTTATTGCATCAGGCCGAGTGAGAGCATCAGGACTGATCATCTTCCGGGTCGTGGGGCACCACCTCAGCGTTTTCCCCGCACCCGGGTTCTTGCAAGAAGGTTTCACGTACATCCAGCAGGCCAAGGTGGCTAATGGTACGGCGACCAAGCAGCAGCGGATAGTTCATCTCTTCACGGTCGCGTAGGCTAAACTGCTCTTCGTAAATGGTGTCCCCCATACAAACTTCCAGCAGCACCACAGGGCGTTCGTCACGGCCGCCTGCGCCACGCACGGATAGTTCCCGATAGAGCGGGCGCTCGATCTGATCGCTAAACACTTCACCACTTGCCTGATCTTCAAGCTTCAAGCGAAAGCGAACCCACTCCTCGTCATCCTGCTCAAACATCTCTATATCGCGGGCGTCTAGTGAGGAGGTTAATGCTCCGCTATCCAGCTTGGCTTTTACTTCGATATCCCAGGGTTGTAGGGTGGCTTTTTCAACCCAGCCGAATACCTGATCATCATCTGCCATCGCCGTGGAGGCAGACAGAAAGGCTCCTAATACCACACTGCTAAGAAATATCTTACCCATCAATTGCATAACATCATCCTTGGAAAGTAGAAGCACCTTAAACGCTGCTTACTGCGAACGCTGACGCAGCTGCTCGAGCAGTTCCTGGGTCGCAAACCCATCCGGTATTACCCCTTGATCACGCTGAAAGTTCCGCAACCCTTCCCGCGTGTTGGGCCCCATAACACCGTCAGCGCCACCTACTGGGTAGCCTATACGGTTTAATGCGCGCTGAAGTTCTTGAACATCGTCACGGGTCAGAGGCGCCTTATCCCGCGGCCAGCCTTGTTGAATGCCATCACGACCGGCAATCGCATCCCCCAGAGTGGCGACGGCCAGTGCGTAACTGGTGGCATTGTTATAGCGTAGGATTGCACGGAAATTGGCACCTACCAAAAAGGCGGGGCCATCCGCGCCAGCGGGTATCACAATAGCTGCACTATCAAAGTTCGGTAATTCACCCTGCTGTGCCCGCACGCCTTGACTGCGCCACTCATCGCTGCTGCGTCGCTCGGTCTGGGCGTAATCAAACCCTTCAGGCAGTCGTACCTCAACCCCCCAGGGCTGGTTAGCCTGCCATCCAGCTCGGTCAAGATAGTTGGCCGTTGAGGCCATTACATCGGGGATGCTGCCCCAAATATCGCGCCGACCGTCACCATCGCCATCTACCGCGTAGGCTTCGAAGCTGCTGGGGATAAACTGAGTATGTCCCATGGCCCCGGCCCAGGAGCCTTTCATTTCATCAGCGGCAATATCCCCTTGATCAATAATCCGTAACGCTGCGAGCAGCTCACCGCGGGCAAAGTCACGGCGCCGACCATCGTAAGCGAGCGTGGCGAGTGACTCCAAGGTCGAAAAATTGCCAAAATTACTGCCGTAATTGCTCTCAATGCCCCAAATGGCGACAATGATTTCGGCTGGCACTCCATAGCGCTGCTGCATTTGCTGAGCCGTTTCGCGGTGTTCAGCTAGCTTTTCTAACCCGTTATTAATACGCGTGGATGAAACGGCTGTATCCAAATATTCCCAAATAGGGCGGACAAACTCAGGCTGGTAACCGTCAAGCTCAATCACCCGTTCACGATAGCGAACACCATCCAGAGCGTTACTTAGGGTCGCCTCACTGATTCCCTGTTCCGAAGCATACTGGCGAAAATCGCGCAGCCACTGCTGAAAATTAGCATAGCTAACCTCAGTGGCAGTTTGAGTATCGACTTCAGACATCAGTTGAGGATTCGCAACCGCTACACTTGCTGCAAACGGCGTGCTTAACACGGCCATTAATGAGGCACACAGCAACGGGCTACAACGCAGCCCAATAGAGAAATGACGAGGCATTATTTCGATCCTTAGGCAGTCCTTGGCATACCAGGGATGATGGCCTAGAAAAGAGCCAGATACTAGGGTCTGGCAGAAGGTGATGATTACTTTATAACGCTCGCCACATCAGGCAGTTCGGCTGAACTGTCAAACTCACTGCGAGGGATCAACCACCGCTCCCACTGCTCAGGCTCAACGCAAGGCGCTTCAAACGTAGAAGGGTCGGCACGCCACGGTTGATGCCGTGCCAATCCATGGGGAAGTTTTTCAAGTGACTTTAACCAATGGGCAACATAAAGACCCTGCGGATCATAATGCCCTGCCTGCTTCAACACGTTAAAGTAGCGATCCTGGCGCGGATCGCGCCCAACACCAGCAATATAGCGCCAGTTGCCCCAATTACTGGCCACGTCATAATCAATCAAACAGTGCTCAAACCAAAGCGCCCCTAAACGCCAATCGACATGTAAGTCTTTAACCAAAAAGCTGGCTACGTTTTGGCGGGCGCGATTGGATAGCCATCCAGTGTGACGAAGTTCCTGCATGGCAGCATCCACAAATGGCAGTCCTGTGGTGCCACTACGCCAGGCGTCGAAGGCGGCACACGGCCTGTCAGTTTGGTGGGAGCCAAACATCGTCTCTCCTTCCAACTGAGCGGCACGGATAAAGTACTCCCGCCAAAGTAGTTCGAAAGTAATCCAGTAGCTTGATTCGTTACTCCCGTTTTCAGCCTCCCACACCCTCACCGCATCATAGACTTGACGGGCAGACAGGCAGCCACGCGCCAACCAGGGTGAAACGCGGGTTGAAAAATTTGCTCCCAGCAGCCCATTACGGGTTTTCTTATACGTTTCACCGCCCTGTTGACGCCACAAGTAATCCTTCAGGCGCCCATGTGCTGCGGACTCCCCCCCTCTATAGGCATAACCTTGACGAGCATCGGGATGCCAGGTAGCACTCTGCTCACAGACGGCTTTGAGCGGTGGAAACCCCCTTGCCGCCTCAGGCCACGGGGGCAGTGTGACAGGGGCGCAAGCACTGGCTGGGACGGTACATTCACTCTCCACGCTGCGCCTAAAAGAAGAAAAGCTCGCCGGCAACGCTTCAAGCGCGAAAGGCAGTGCCGACTGGTCGATGAGGCGTCCACTCTCAATGCAGTCAAATGCCGTTTGACGAGGCAAACCTTCCTTAACCGCCCGAATATGAGCCGTTTCCTCAACCCCTGCATGTTCAGCAACACGGACTTGGCGTGCGTTAAGCGTAGACGCCAGTTCAATCACTACGTCACTGGGTTTACCAATACGAACCAGCAGGTCACTGCCGCGCTGCAGAAGCTCCCCACGCAACTCCATTAAACTTTGCCATAAAAAACGCAATCGAGCAGGCCCAATACGCGGTGTCGATTCACCGTCAAATAAAGGAGAAAACCACTGTTCGTCCAGTACGTAGAGGCACAGCAGGTAACAAGGGGGGGTTGCGAAGTGAAAAAGAGGGTTATCAGCAATACGCAGGTCGTCCCGCAACCAGACAATATCAATCGTGCTGTTCATGCTTGAGCCTCCTAGAGGTGCTTTGATGCCTGGTACATAGATGCTGGTGCTTTAGGCTATGGCTGCTTCGCACTACGGCGGCACCGCTCGCTGCAGTAGCGCACTTGATCCCAGCAGCGCGCCCATTTCTTTCGCCATGTAAACGGTCGCTGGCATTCAACACAGGTTTTTTGCGGCAGGTTTCCTTTACGTCGCATACTTACGTCTAATCACATTTTTAGCGTTTTATGGTAAAAACATGAACGCATTATCTTATACAGTACAATTATTGTACATTATTTTTATTGTACACATTTTCCTTCGGCTGAAATAATAGTGAGTATCTACCTGCTCCCTACGTTAGGCACAAAAAAAGCCACCCTAAGGTGGCTTTGGCGGTTACGCACTGACTGGCGATTTGGCCAGCTTTAATCAGAACCTAGTCAGGGTCAGTCTCGCGGGGTTGGCGCTTGGCGTTTTCCTGAGTTTCCAGGCCACTTTTCAGCTCATGGGTGAGTGGATCATAGTTGGGGCGTAACTCATCCTTTACGGTTCCACTCCACAGCTTGGAACCGACGAAGTAGCCAGCGCGACCAATCACGTGAGCCGCCACCGGAGCGGTCATCAGGATAAACACGATGATAGCGAACGAACGAGCCACTATCCCTACTTCAGCAAAGTGCATAGCGGCCGCCAACATAATTAAAATGACGCCTAACGCCGCAGCCTTGGTGGTAGCGTGCATGCGGGTTAACAAATCGGGTAGCCGCAGCAGCCCAACTGAGGCGAGCAGTATAAACAGCGCCCCCCCGATGATTAGCGTGCCCTTTATAAAGTCAATCATCCCTCGGGCCTCCCCTTTCCAAAAAGCGTGCAAAGGCAATGGCTGCTAAAAACCCCATTAATGCGATTACAATCGCGGCATCCAGAAAGCTAGCCACGTCAGATTTGATGGCGTAAACCCCAACTAACCCCACCACAGTGGTAGAAAAAAGCTCTAACGCCACGACGCGGTCGGGCAGACTCGGCCCACGCACCACACGAACAAAGGTGAGGATAAGCGCCAGGCTCATAATCACCTGGCTGATAAGAATAACGGTGTCCATTAGCGAAACAGCTCCAAAGCCCGGTGCTCCATCTCTTTTAAGTTGCGCCGTAGCTCTTCCTCGTTGTCTAAAAACATCGCGTGGATATATAAGACTTTACGATCATCCGACACATCCAGGCTCAACGTTCCTGGTGTTAATGAAATTAGGTTGGCTACCAGAGTAATTTCCATCTCAGTCCGGGCGGAAAGCGGCATCGCGATAACTCCTGGTTTCATGTGCCAAGGCGGAGTCACAATATCAAAAGCGACGCGCAAATTAGCTTGAACCAGTTCTTTTAGAAAAAAACCAATAAAACCAATAAAGCGCGGCACGCGTGCCGGGTAACCCTTCAAAGAGTCGAGCTGAGGCTCAATCAGTACCAGGGTGATATAGCCAAATATTAACCCGACAAGAAGGTTTAACCCGCTGAAATCTCCGCTTAACAACACCCAAGCGAGCCCTAGCAGCAGGTTCCAAATGGCCCCGGTCATGGCGCTTCCTCCTCGGCGTTAGGCTCTGGTGAGGGTGGTTCCAGCAGCACATCGTCTGCACTGGCAGCCACCCCAAGCACCGCTTCAATATACCCTGCAGGTTCGAAAAGCTGATCCCCGATGCCCATCATTACCCACATGATCGGCTCTGCAAGCGCACCAATGAGCAGTGAAAATAGCGCCAACACCATTACCGGCAAATACATCATCCACAGGCTGGGCTTTAGCAACCGCCCGTCATCGCCAGTCGGTGTGGTCGTTTCAGGAACGTGATTATCTTCTGGGAGAGACTTCCAAAACACCTCATTCCAAATTTTCACCATGGAGTAGAGCGTCATTAGCCCCACGGCCAGCGCGATGCCGGTAACCCAATAGGCTTCAATCTCTAAACCGGCACGCACAATCACAAACTTGGCAAAAAAGCCTGACAGCGGCGGTATCCCTGCCAGCGAGAAGGCTGAAAGAAAGAACGCTACCGATAGCCAGGGACGCTCCCGGTACAGCCCGCCCATTTTTTTGAGCTGATAGGTCCCCTGCAAGCGGTGGGTGATACCACTGATCAAGAAGAGATTCGTCTTCACTACCATGTTATGCACGATAGCAAACACACCGCCGGCAATAGCGAGTGGTGTGTACAGCGCCAAGCCCAAAATCATATAGCCAATCTGGCTGACAATATGAAACGACAATATCCGCCTAAATTCATATTGGGCGGCAGCGCCAAGCACGCCTGTTACCATAGTGAATGCAGCGCCCCAGAGCATAATGTCCTGGAGGTAGCCCATGGTTTGATCGAACATCAGCGTGAAAACACGGAACATGGCATACACACCCACCTTGGTGAGCAGCCCCGCAAATAATGCAGAAACGGCGACAGGCGGGGTGTGGTACGAGGCTGGCAGCCAGAAAAACAGCGGAAACGCAGCCGCCTTGATTCCAAAAGCCACCATAAACATGACCGCAAGGACTTCGACCATGCCTGTGTGTTCCGCTGCATCCATGCGCAGCGCAATATCGGCCATGTTGAGTGTCCCCACCATGCCATAAAGCAGCCCCACCGCCGTTAGGAAGATAACCGATGCCAATAGGTTCAGGGTAACGTACTTAATCGCCCCTTCCATTTGCGCGCGCTCGCCACCGAGAATCAACAACGCAAAGGAAGCCACCAGCATTACCTCAAACCATACGTAGAGGTTAAAGATATCGCCGGTTAAAAAGGCCCCCATCACCCCGGCGAGCAGCAGATGCATTAACGGGTAGTAGCCAAATTTTTCGTGGCCGCGGCCAGTGGTGGCCAACGAGTAGATCCCCATTGCCAAACCGATAATAGCGGTCATCAACACCATCACCGCGCTTAATAGGTCAGCAATTAAGGTAATTCCAAAGGGAGCAGGCCAGCTTCCCATCTGCATGGTGACATAGCCATCTGACAACGTAGCTACAAACAGCCACAGGCTAACCACTAACAGCGCAACATTGCCTGCCACTGCCAAAAAACGCTGCATGGGGCGCGAGCGCCAAAACAACAAGGAGAGTGCCCCGGTCAGCAAGGGCAAGAGGACGGGAAGAGCAACTTCGGGCCTCACGTATCAGTATCCTTCATCTTATCGAGATCATCAGCCTTAACAACTTCGTAGGCGCGTCGAATCAGTACCACGGCAAAGGCAAGCACCCCAAAGGCAATCACAATGGCGGTCAGTACCACAGCTTGGGGTAAGGGGTCGGCTACCCCGCTGGGCGGCAACATCATGCCCTCTGCAATCAGTGGCGGCACGCCTCGCGTCATACCTGCAGTGGTAAAAATCAGTAAATTGGCGGCGTTAGAGAGCAGCATCAGACCAATCACTAATTTGACGATAGAGCGGCGCAACATCATAAAAATAGCCGTCGCGTACAGCAGGCCAATCGCCACTCCCATTAAAGGTTCCATGGTGTGCCTCCTGTTAACTCAAGGTTCATCCTTGTCGACCTCCATAAGCGTCATCACCATACCGGTGACCGAACCTAGCACGGCAAAGTAGACGCCTATATCGAAAATTAGCGGTGTGGAAGCTTTAAAGTCGATAACCGGAATAGTCCACCACTGAGCGGTCAAAAAGGGTTGGCCCATAAACCAGGCCGGCACCACCGAGATCATTCCCAACAGCAAGCCAACGCCAATCAAATCGCGAGGGTCGACCATGCGCAGCACTTCTTTAGTAGCGCTAACACCAAAAGCAAACAGATACAGCGTAAATGCCCCCGCCGCCACCAATCCGGCAATAAAGCCACCGCCCGGCTCATCGTGCCCTCTCAACAGTAAGAAAACAGAAAACAGCAACTGCAGCGGCATTAAAAAGCGTGCAGCGGTATTAAGAATAATCGTGCCTGACTTAACCATCGTAAGGCTCCTTGGCAACCAGTTTGCTGTTTTCGGCGGTTTTCATGCTGTTGCCTTCACCATTACGCACTTCTCCATGGCGTAGCTTCAACATGGCGATAACACCAATCGCAGCGAGAGCTAACACGAACATCTCGCCTAGCGTATCCAAGGCACGGTAATCGACCAAAATGACATTGACGATATTGCGGCCATAAGCCAACGGTGCACTGTTCTCAATCATATAGGTCGAAATGGGCTCAAATTGTTGAATGCTCCATGACGTCATAATCAGTAGACATATCAAGATACCCACCATAGCGGCCACCACGCCGTCGCGTATGCGCTCCAGGCTGGTGGAGAGATTGGAAAAGCGTGGCAGGCGGAATAGCACCAGGACGAGTAAAATGACCGTTAAGGTTTCTACTAGCAGTTGGGTAATCGCCAAGTCCGGCGCACTAAACAGGATAAAAATCAGTGCGATAGAGAACCCCATAATCCCGACCGACACCACTGCCCCCAACCGAGACCGAGAAATAGTCGCGAACAGAGCTCCCATCACCATACTCCCCACCACAACTACCTCATGGAAACGTACATCCAGGTCAAGGGCGAATTGCGGTGAATGGCGCAGCAGAATTGAATTACCGATGAGTGCGATGAGCGTGATTAACATCACCAAAATATAGTTCCGCATATAGCCGTTTTGCAGAAGCCGTGTTTGCCACTCTGAGAAATAGACTATGCCGTTCATCATGCTTTCATATCCCGCCTCGGGGCCATGGCGCATTACCGGCGCCAACACAGAAAGCTTGCCACGCACAGCGTCCCAACGCTTAAACAGCAAGAAGCCCAAGCCAAGGCTAATGATCGACATGATCAACGCGATGTTAATGCCATACCAAAGCGACAGCGCCACCTCTATCGGTTGCCCGGATATAGCCGAGGCGGTTGCCGTTAATAGCGCATCGGCACCCAGCACAGCGGGGATCAGGCCCAGTAATAGCGACATTATCACCAGCAGCGCAGGCCCTATTAGCATGCTCAAGGGCGCTTCATGGGGCTCTAGCGGGGTTTGGTGACGTTTACCGTAAAAAGGCCGTAACGCCACAATAAAGGCGACGGCAATAGTCAAAATTGAAGCCAGAAAGGCGAACAACACGAGTAGCGTTCGGAAGCTATCGGCGCCGAGCACTGACTCAAGCATTAACTCTTTACCGATAAAGCCGAGAAGCGGCGGCACACCGGCAAACGAGAGTGCTGCGACCAGGGCAATGGTGGCGGTTACCGGCATCAGTGAGCGAAGCCCGCCCATTTGAGTAACGTCTTTGGTACCGGTTTCGTGATCAAGAATGCCGGCGACCATAAACAGCGCGCCTTTATAAAGCGAATGCGCCAATAGAAAAGTAACAAAGGCGGTCATCGCATACTCGGTGCCAATGCCCAAGAGCATCGTCAGCGTGCCCAGTGCCATAATGGTCGAGTAGGCCAGCAGCTTTTTGATATTGGTGTGGTGAATCGCTAGAAACGCCCCGACCAGCATCGTAATCGCCCCGACCACGGAAAGAGTGCCGACCCACATCGCCGTTCCACCCAGCTCTGGGTGTAAGCGCGCCAGCAGATAAATACCCGCTTTCACCATGGTGGCAGAGTGCAAGTAGGCCGAAACCGGTGTCGGCGCCGCCATGGCATTGGGTAGCCAGAAGTGAAACGGAAACTGAGCCGATTTAGTGAAGGCGCCCAGCAGCAAACAGATCAGCATGGGTGTGTAGAGCGCATGTTCGCGCAGGTCGGCTTCCTGGCCCAGGATTTCCGCCAGCGACCAGCTACCGCTGGCAATCCCTAACAGCACTAGCCCAGCCATTAACGCCAATCCGCCCGCTACGGTAACGAATAAGCCCTGCCGCGCTGATTTACGCGCGTTAACGTCAGCGTGGTTAAAACCAATCAGCAAATAGGAGGTAATGCTGGTCAGCTCCCAGAAGATAAACAGCGTCAACAGCCCGTCAGCTAACACCAACCCCAGCATCGAGACCATGAAAGCGACCAGGGCGATATGGAAACGAGCAAGATCAGGGTGATCTTTAAGGTAGCCACCGGCATAGACCAGCACGCAGGCACCCATAACGGTAATTAACAACCCGAAGAGCAGCGATAAACCGTCCAAGAGGAAGGTAAGAGTGATGCCCAAAGAAGGCACCCACTGCCACTCTAAAAGCAGACTGCCGTTCTCAATAACCTCCAGAGCTTGTAGCGCCAACCATGCGGCCAGTCCGGCAGGAAACAGGGCCAGTACAAGACTGGTGCGCTGACCGAACCAGCCGTTCAACATTGGCGACAGCGCCGCCAGCACGAATCCCATTAAAACGGCGAATTGTATCAAGCGAAACCTCCTGAATAACGAAAGGCTCACCATCAGACAGCGGCTATAGCCCAGGCATCGTGCCTAATCACTGGCATGCCAGCGTTGAATAATAGTGATTCTAAAGTTGTACACTTTATAACAGTCAGTTTTGGCTGACCAGTCAAACCCTTAAACGCAAGCAGCCGCAAGCGCCTTAATGCGCACTGCGGCTGCCGCGAGCAAGATTTAACAGCAAATAGTTACACTAGGGAGCCGATAGCCATCCGGCCAACTCATTATTGATGACGGCGAGCAAAGCATCGATATGGTCATCGCGATCATTGAGGCAAGGTATATAGCTGAACGTTTCGCCTCCCGCCTCCATGAAGCTATCGCGGATCTCCTCTTCGATCTCCTCCAAGGTTTCGACACAGTCAGAGGAGAAGGCTGGCGACATAATCGCAATGTGTTTATGCCCCTGCTCGGCGAGCTCCGCCACATGCTTAACGGTTTGCGGGCCGACCCACTTTTCGGGGCCAAACTGCGACTGAAACGCGGTGTCCACCTCCTCTTTGCTAAAGCCAAGTTTCTCGCGGAGCAAACGTGTCGTTTTCTGACACTGGCAGTGGTAAGGATCACCCTCCAACAGGTAGCGCTCGGGAACGCCATGGTAACTGGCCACCAACTTGGTAGGCCGGGTTGAGAAACCGTCATAGGCTTCTTGCACCGAGTTAGCCAACGCCTGAATGTAGGCAGGATGTTCAAAGTATGCTGGCACCGTACGTATATAAGGCTGCCACTTCATCTTCATCAGGGTGCGAAACGCCTGATCATTCGCCGTTGCCGTTGTCGGTGACCCGTACTGAGGATAAAGCGGAAAGAATACGATACGTTCACAGCCCTTCTCTTTTAATCGCGTCAGCACGCTTTCCGTAGAGGGGTTGCCGTAGCGCATGCAGAAATCGACTTCAACATCGTCACCGTAAAGCGCTTTTAAGCGCGCGGTCATCTTCTCCGTCTGGGCACGCGTCGTTGTCAGCAACGGGCTTTCGTTCTTTTCATTATTCCAGATGCCACGGTAGGCCTTGCCCGATGAGAACGGGCGCTTAGTCAAAATAATCAGTTGAAGTAGCGGTTGCCATTTCCAACCGGCATAGTCGACCACGCGCTTGTCCGACAGAAATTCATTGAGGTAACGACGCATTGACCAATAGTCAGTGGCATCCGGGGTGCCCAGGTTCGCTAGCACAACGCCCACCTTGGCACGCGCTACCGGCGGATGATCGCTGGGTGCATGGGCCAAACGGCCCTCGCCCGGCTGATCCTTGACGACATACTCGGTCATTACTCATGCTCCTGAAAAATAGCGATGGTGCTCGGTACATATATCAATTAACTAAATCCTAACACTTTTCGGCAAAGTGGCGGCATAAAGTTATACTATCAACATCATTTGTATAACCCTGAGGCAACTCATGTCCAAGCCTTTGCTTTTAGTTCTTGGCGATCAGCTCTCATTTTCACTCACAACGCTGCAAAACGTGCCCGCTAATGCCGTCGTCGCCCTGTGCGAAGTCGCTGAAGAAGCGCGCTATGTGCCGCACCATATTCACAAAATTGGCCTCTTTTTGGCCGCCATGCGTCATTTTGCCCAGGCGCTGCGCGACAAAGGCTTTCAAGTACATTACAGCGCGCTGGATGATGCGGATAACTGTCACTCACTCATTGAGGAGGCCGAACGCATCGCCCAACAGTATGGCTGCGATGAGATACGCGTTGCCCGACCGGGGGAGTGGCGACTATGGGCGTCGATGCAGCAGCGCGAAAGTTTAACGACTCCCTGGCGACTCCTTGAGGACGATCGCTTCTTCACCACCCCGGAGGATTTCGCCCACTGGGCCAAAGGCCGCAAACAGCTTCGACTTGAGTACTTTTACCGGGAGCAGCGCAAGCGTACCGGGCTCTTGATGGAGGGCGACGAACCCGCCGGCGGCAAATGGAATTTTGACCACGATAATCGCCAGCCTATCAAGGCCGCGCTCGAGTTTCCTGAGCTTCCTCAACACCGCCAGGATGAGATCACCCAAGAAGCGCTCAGCGATGCCAAGCGTCACTTCGGCGACCACATGGGGTCTGCGGAAAATTTCAACCTACCGGTCACTCGCCGCCAAGCGCTGGGGGATTTACACCATTTCATGAATCATGGACTGGCGGATTTTGGCCGCTATCAGGATGCAATCAGCGACTCAGCTCCCTATCTGTATCACTCGCGGCTTTCTGCGGCGATGAACATTGGCTTGCTGTCGCCCCATGAGGTCTGCGCAGCCGCTGAGCAGCGCTATTACGATGGTGATGTACCGATCAACGCCGCCGAGGGGTTTATCCGCCAAATTCTTGGCTGGCGCGAATATGTACGCGGGCTCTACTGGACACAGATGCCAAGCTATAAAAGCGCCAACCAGCTAGGTTTTAAGCGCGATTTACCCGCCTTTTACTGGGACGCTGATACCGATATGCGCTGCCTGCAGCGTGCTATTCAGATGACTATCGACAACTGCTACGCCCACCATATTCAACGACTGATGGTCACGGGCAATTTCGCACTGCTATGCGGCGTTAAACCCGAGGCACTATGCGACTGGTACCTAGCCGTTTATGCCGACGCCAGCGAGTGGGTAGAGCTGCCTAACACGTTGGGCATGGTGCTGCATGCAGACGGTGGCTTAATGGGCTCAAAGCCCTACTGCGCCTCGGGTAAATATATCGACAAAATGTCCGACCATTGCCAGCACTGCCGCTACTCACCCAAGCAGGTAACGGGGCCTAACGCCTGCCCTTTCAATAGCCTGTACTGGCACTTTCTTGAAAACAACGCCGAGCAATTGAATAAAAATCCGCGCATGAAGCTGATATACGGCTCGCTTAGCCGTATGTCTGAAGACAAGCGTGAAGCAATGCACCAGCAGGCTGAAAGCTTCTTGGCGCAATTGAAAGTATCACCTGGCTACGGGCAAACCTGTCACACTGCAGGCTATGCCACTACCACAGGCAATAGCTAATACGATCGATACTCAGAAGGAGCCCCAATGAGCCGCTACGCACCGCTAAACGCGTCACCGCCGGTTACGCTATTTCACGACGGTCACTGCCCTTTCTGCCAGCAGGAAGTCGCGTGGCTTAAGAAGCATCGCCATCGGGAACATATTGCGCTGGTAGATATTCAGGCTGGGGGCTTTAACGCCAAGGAGCATGGAAAAGAATTTAACGCCATGATGGGACAATTGCACCTGCGCGATAGCCAAGGGAATTGGTTCATCGGTATGGATGCCAGCCGTGCCCTCTATGCAGTGTTGGGCTATCAGCGGCTGGTGAAGTTGTCTTGCTTACCAGGTCTATACGGCGCAATGAACGCCGGTTACCGGTATTTTGCCCGTCGCCGAATCAGGCTTGGGCGGTGGTGGGAAAAGCGTCAGGCTAAACGTCAAAGATGAGTAGTGTTAAAAGACAAGCGGCATACGCGATGTAAGTGGCTCACTATAGTGTGCATCGCGGCCTATTACTTCATCATGCGGTACGTGCTGAACCAGGTATGCGCGGTGTATTCCAGCGCGCTTGAGATCCATATAGGCATCGTCCAGCGAGCGAAACAGCATCGGCTTGGCACGCTGCATCAGCATATGGCGCTCACCTTCCACGTCTTCCAGCTCAATTTGATAAAAACGGCTGCCCGAATGGGTAATCACGCGAATTTCAAAGTTGTCGTGATTGGCGACAAACTGCTTAAGATCCTTCAGTTCCATGGTTCCCTCCTATTATTTGGCTATTTCATACGTTATGTCAGACGGTATGTCTTCAGAATATGTCATCAGGGCACAGCATGACTGCACCCTATGACACTTCTGTTGCCCCGTCATTGCAATGTAATGACAACAAGCAATCACTAGACATTAATAGCTAGGAGGCCAATAGTGCAAGAGAGTTCCTGACCGGAAGGTCAAGACATCATTCGATCATTGATATTCAGAGGGGTCGATGGCTTTACCAAGCGAATTGCGGTCAATCCAATTGCCCCCCTTAGTCTCTTTGTAGCGAAACACGACCTTATCTCCCACCGTCACAGGCAGCTCGCCATCTTCGGTCTGGTAACTATACTTCTCGCCCGCGACTACCAAATGGTAGCGATAAAGGTCAGGCATACCCAGCCACTCTTTGAAAGGGCCTTCCCGCTCTATCGCCTCTAGCTCACCGCGACCTTCTAACTTAGGAAGGCGCTGCCGGTTACCGCGCCGAAATCCACCTGCCATTTGCTGCTCCCGTTTTTACATATCGTGGGTGGGGCATTATACGAGCTCGCTCCCCATCCTCAAGTGACTCATCACAAAGCTGTCTCTACAAATCAGTCGTTACAAAACCAGTCTTTACAAAACTAGTCACCGAACGCTTGGCCGTAACTGTCCGGGGCCAAATCCTCAAAGCGGGTATATCTGCCGATAAACGCCATATGCACCGTGCCGATAGGGCCATTACGCTGCTTACCGATAATCAACTCGGCTATCCCCTGATTGTCAGGATTATCTGGATTATAGACCTCATCGCGATAAACGAAGGCAATGACGTCTGCATCCTGCTCGATCGCTCCAGACTCCCTAAGATCCGACATAACCGGACGCTTGTTGGGACGCTGCTCCAAGGAGCGGTTTAGCTGGGAGAGTGCCACGACGGGGCAACTAAACTCTTTTGCCAACCCCTTCAAGGAGCGTGAAATCTCGGAAATCTCGCCAGTACGGTTTTCACCAAAGCCAGGGATCTGCATCAACTGCAGATAATCGATCATCACCAACGCAATATTGCCGTGTTCACGCACCACACGGCGTAATCTTGAGCGCATCTCGTTGGGTGACAAGGCCGCGGTATCGTCGATAAACAGCTGCTTGTCTTTAAGCAGATTGACGGCGGAGGTAAGGCGTGGCCAATCCTCGTCTTCCAACTGCCCGGTACGCACCCGGGTCTGATCAATCCTACCTAGAGACGACAGCATCCTCAGCATCAGCGACTCGGCGGGCATCTCCATGGAGAACACCATTACCGGCTTGTCGCTGGAGATAACCGCATGCTCCACCAAGTTCATCGCGAAGGTGGTTTTACCCATAGAGGGCCTTCCGGCGATGACCACCATATCGGAAGGCTGTAAACCGGAAGTCATTTCATCCAGGTCACGGAATCCGGTGGAAAGCCCGGTCATCTCACCTTTTAGATTAAACAGCTCGTCGATGCGATCAACCGCTTTGGTCAGTAGATCACTCATGCCAATAGGCCCGCCCGTTTTGGGACGCTCCTCGGCAATCTGGAACACTAACCGCTCGGCTTCGTTGAGTAACTCATCCGCTGGACGCCCCTGGGGCGTAAAGGCGCTATCGGCAATTTGGTTAGCAGCACGGATCAGCTTACGTAGCGTTGCCCGCTCACGCACGATATCCGCGTAGGCGCGAATATTGCTGGCAGAAGGTGTGTTACGCGCAAGCTCAGCCAAAAACGCCAATCCGCCTACGGTATCCAAATGATCACGCGCTTCCAGCGCTTCGGAAAGCGTCACCACGTCCAGAGGTTGACCGGATTCCGCCAGATGAATCATCACGTTGAATACCAAACGGTGCTCATAGCGGTAGAAATCATCAGCGACCAACCGCTCTGAGACGTTATCCCAAGCCTGGTTATCCAGCATGAGCCCGCCTAGTACCGACTGCTCCGCCTCCAACGAATGCGGCGGCAGTTTTAACGCTGCCGTTTCTTTATCGGCAGAAGGCTGGTCCTGCATAGCGAGCTCCTTTAAACACAACGGTGTAGCCGGTGAAGATGCTTATCTTAGCCGTATGTAGCGCGACTACCAACACGATCAAGATGTTGCCTTAAAATACCCAGCAGCAATGGGCTAGATAGTTTAGGCAACACCCAGCACCCAGAAAAACAAAAGGCGCGGGAGAAACCCCGCGCCTTTTGAGGCAGCTGTCTTAGCTGCAGTTAGTAACGGCGTTACGCTGTTACTAACTTAATTACACTCACTTACTCTGCAACTACTACTACGCGTACAACAGCGTCCACTTCAGCATGCAAATGAAGGGTGATGTCGTATTCGCCGGTTTGACGAATCGGGCCATTCGGCATACGTACTTCGCTCTTGGCAATATCGATGCCAGCAGAGGAAATCGCATCAGCCAGGTCACGCGGGCCGATAGAACCAAACAGTTTGCCTTCGTCGCCTGCTTTGGAAACCAAAGAGAGCTCGATGTCATTTAGCTGCTCAGCACGCGCTTCGGCTTCTGCCTTACGCTCAGCGGCTTGCGCTTCGAGCTCAGCACGCTGTGCTTCAAACGCTTCGATGTTATCTTTAGTGGCCGGTACGGCTAAACCGTAAGGCACCAAGTAGTTACGACCATAACCAGGCTTCACAGTGACCTTGTCACCCAGGCCGCCCAGCTTACCAATGTTGTCGAGCAGAATGACTTCCATCTCGTAAACCTCTTGTCAGTTGCTGCGGGCAAGGCGTGCGCGAACGTTCGCGAATGTATCAATCAGCCCCAACAGCAGCACAATGAGAATCGTGGGCCAGGTCGTGATCAGTAGCACATAAAATGCTACCAGCCACAGCCCGTTCATCCCCTTTATTCCAATAAAACCATGCACTAACGCAACGCCAGCGACCAATAGCGGAATCCAACCCAGCATCGCCAGAGCATGAGCACCCAGCAGCATACCGATCACCCCAATAGCGACCAACACGGCCAGCTCTTTGGGGGCTAAGCGCAGTGCGTGGAACTCTTGCCGGAAGCCACCTGGGTTATACAACCCAGCTTGCCAACTCCGCGCAAGTGCCAGACACAGGATAGCTGCCAACAGCACCACAAACCCGGTCACTCCCCCCACTACCAGCGAGGCAATGGTTTGAGTATCGTAACCCTGATTGGCAAATTCCGTGAGCATGCGATCCACTTCTTCCGAACCTTCTCGCAACTGCTCAAGCATTAGCTCAGTGCCACCTGGCGGACTGAAGATGCCAAGCTGAACCATGACAGCGGCGACCAACGTCCCCACAATCAGGGTCTCACCCCAACGCATCCTCTCACGCAGGATGACGGCCATCAGCGTAACCAGCAGTAAGCTAGCCAGCGGAATTACGTCACCCTGAGCCCACCACCAACCGGCAGGTAGTGCTGCAGCGACAATGACAGGTAGCGCAGGAGCAAAGCCTCTGCGTAAGGTCATCAACGCGGCGATGGCTGCACCTAACCAGAACAGCCAGGGCACTAGCGTTGCCAAGGCAGCCCCGCCTGCAGCGTAAGGCGTGCCCCGCATTAGCCATCGGGCTAGTGCCAGCATCACGTTAAACGCTTACTGGTGGCTATCGGAGTAGGGCAGCAGTGCCAGATAGCGCGAGCGCTTAATAGCGGTCGCCAACTGACGCTGATAGCGTGCTTTGGTGCCGGTAATACGGCTTGGAACGATCTTGCCGGTTTCAGTAACGTAGGCCTTCAGCGTGTCCAGATCTTTGTAATCGATCTGCTTGATGCCTTCAGCGGTAAAGCGGCAAAACTTACGGCGACGGAAAAAACGTGCCATGGACTAGCTCCTTAAAACGTGCAGTGAATAAAATCAGGCAGTTTCTTCTTCTTCAGCGCGCGGTTTCTCTTCGCGACGCGGACGTTTTTCTTCTGCCGGTTTCATCATCGGAGAAGCTTCAGTAACAGCTTCTTTGCAGCGAACAACCAAGCTGCGGATAATGGCGTCGTTGTAACGGAAGATGTTCTCGATCTCATCGAGGGTCTCACCGGTACATTCAACGTTCATCAGCACGTAGTGGGCTTTGTGGATCTTGTTGATCGGGTAAGCCAAATGACGGCGGCCCCAATCTTCTAGACGGTGCACAGTGCCGCTGTTTTCAGTAACGATGCTGGTGTAGCGTTCAACCATCGCCGGCACCTGCTCGCTTTGATCCGGGTGGACCATAAACACGATTTCGTAATGACGCATGGGATCTCCTTGCGGTTTGACAGCTTCCGTTGAGTGCCATTGCGAAGTGCAATAAACAACGACAAGGAAGCAAGGAGTTAACTGAAGTGCTCCGCCACCGCACTAGGCGGCTACCGGGGCATCAAACAGAACTTTTATTTCAACAACTGTTTTTCACGACAGTTTCAATTACTAATTCTCACAGCTAACGCCCGCTTGCAGACAAACGGGCGCGTGTATCTTAGTAGTACGGCGATTAACTTGCAAGCTGACGCTGGCGAACAGCCTCAAATAGACAAATACCAGTGGCCACCGAAACATTAAGGCTAGAGACTTCACCGGCCATAGGTAATTTGGCAAGATTATCGCATGCTTCGCGAGTTAAGCGTCGCATCCCCTTCCCTTCGGCACCCATCACTAACGCCGTCGGGCCGGTCATATCTATATCGAAGACGCTTGACTGGGCCTCCCCTGCCGTACCGGTTATCCACACACCGGCATCTTTTAGCTTGGCCAGAGTGCGCGCCAGGTTAGTCACTTGATAAACCGGCACGACCTCAGCGGCACCACAGGCGACCTTGCGCACCGTTGCATTAAGTGGTGCAGCCTTATCCTTTGCCACAATGACCCCATGGGCACCGGCGGCATCAGCACTGCGCAGGCAGGCGCCAAAGTTGTGCACGTCCGTCACTCCATCCAGAATTAGCAACAGCGGTGGTGTAGACGAGGGCCATGCGCGCAGCTTAAGCCAAAGCGACTCTTCACCTTCTGGGGTTAACGGGGGGCAGAACGCCACCACCCCCTGATGAGCCGCGCCCTGGGTTAATTGATCGAGCAGGTCGCGGGGCTGCTCTTTCACTTTAGCCCCTTGCGCTTGTGCGTGAGCGATCAGCTCCTTTAAGCGACTCCCCGCCCCTTGCTGCACCCAGAGTTCGCGCGGTGCTTCACCTCTGTCCAGTAGGCTTTGCAGGGCATGAACGCCGTATACCTGATCCAGGCCATCGGGAGTCTTAGGCCCCCGCCGAGATGACGCCGACTTCATGCTCAACCCTTATTCGGTGATGGTTTGCGCGGGCCATTACGGGTGCGACGGGGGCCACGACGGGTGGCGGGCTTCTCGCTAGTGGATTTCTTCTCACCAGCCGTTTTTGCGCTATCGCCTTTCACACCAGCGCCTTTAGCACCAGCACCCTCTTGCCCACCACGGCTCTTACGCGGCTGGCGGCGTGGGCGAGGTTTTTCATCCCCCAGACCGAAGTCAATCTTACGGTCATCCATATCGACACGCGCCACCTGAACGGTAAGGCCATCACCCAAGCGATAGGTCGTGCCGGTGCGCTCACCTTTAAGACGGTGCTTCTCAGCTTCGTAGTGGTAGTAGTCCGAAGGCAGCGATGTCACATGTACCAAGCCTTCCACGAAGAACTCATCCAGACGAACAAACAGACCAAACTGAGTGACCGACGCGATAGTACCTTCGAACATCTCGCCGAGCTTGTCAGACATAAACTCACACTTCAGCCAACTCTCTACATCACGAGTGGCTTCATCGGCGCGGCGCTCAGTCATTGAGCAGTGCTCACCCAGCTCAAGCATCTGCTCAAAGGTATACGGACACCACTTGCTGGGCGGCTCAACCGGCGCACCCTCTACGCGCAGCACCGTGTTGGTCTGACGCGGGCCGCGGATCACAGAACGAATAGCACGGTGCACTAACAGATCAGGATAGCGGCGAATTGGCGAGGTGAAGTGGGCGTAGGCTTGATACGCCAAGCCAAAGTGACCTTCGTTTTGTGGCGAATAGACCGCCTGATTCATCGAACGCAGCATGACTGTTTGGATGATATCGAAGTCAGGGCGCTCAGCAATCGCCTCACGCAGCGCCTGATAATCCTGTGGCGTCGGCATATCACCACCGCCAACGGAAAGCCCCAGCTCGTTTAAGAAGAGGCGCAGCTTGTCTAGGCGCTCTGGCGTTGGCCGCTCATGAATTCGGTAGAGTGCAGGCAAATCATGTTTATCCAGAAAGCGAGCAGTCGCCACGTTGGCGGCCAGCATGCACTCCTCAATAAGCTTATGAGCATTATTACGGCTACGCGGAACAATTTTTTCGATTTTGCGTTCGTCATTGAAGATGATCGCCGTTTCAGTGGTATCAAAATCAATAGCGCCACGTTCAACACGCGCTTCTCGCAACAAATAGTAGAGCTCTTCCAGATTTTTCAGCGGCTTAACAAGTTCGCTGTGTTCTGCCCGGAGCGTTTCACCCTCTTCGCTCTCCTCATCAAGAATTGCGGCCACCTTGTTATAGGTCAGGCGAGCATGGGAGTTCATCACAGCTTCGTAGAAGCGGTAGCGGCTAATCGCGCCGGTTTGCGAGATATTCATCTCGCAAACCATGACCAAGCGATCCACATGGGGGTTAAGCGAACAGAGCCCGTTGGAGAGCAGCTCCGGCAGCATGGGCACCACTTGACCGGGGAAATAGACCGAGTTGCCCCGAGTCCGCGCTTCATCGTCAAGAGCCGTACCGGGGCGTACATAGTGGGAAACATCCGCGATGGCGACGAGCAGCTTCCAACTGCCGGATTTGGTTTTCCAAGCACACACAGCGTCATCAAAGTCTTTGGCAGACTCATCGTCGATGGTAACCAGCGGTACATCACGCAAATCAACGCGGTGTTGCTTATCCCCTTCTAGTACTTCTGCCGAAATACCGGAGGTCTGATCAAGCACCTCCGGCGGAAACTCTGCAGGAATATCGTAACTGCGAATGGCAATATCAATTTCCATACCGGGATCCATACGCTCACCCAGCACTTCGACCACTTCGCCCACCGGCTGCACCCGGGTGGCCGGCTGTTGGACAATCTTGGCCGAGATCACCTGGCCATCCTTAGCGCCACCGCAGGCGCTATGAGGAATAATCACCTCCTGAGTAATACGCGGGTTTTCCGGTATCAGAATGCCAAACTCAGGAGTGTTGCTACGATAAACACCAACGATGGTTTGCGTGTTACGCGCAATGACATCGGCAATGGTCGCCTCATCACGACCGCGTCGGTCACGCCCGCTAATGCGTGCCAGTACATGGTCACCATGAAAGACACGACGCATTTGGCGTGGGGGCAATACCAGGTCGGGCTTTTTGCCATCATCGCGCAGCAGAAAACCGAAGCCATCACGATGCCCAAGCACCTTGCCTTTAATCAGATCGAGTTTATCGATCAACGCGTAAGCACCGCGGCGATCGCGCAGCACTTGGCCATCGCGCTCCATAGCCGCCAACCGGCGCCTAACGGCTTCTATGAGTTCTTCGTCTTCCAGCCCTAGCATGCGGCTCATATTTTCGTGGGTAATAGGCTTGCCATAGCTTTCTAACGCAGCCAGCAGATACTCACGGCTCGGCGCTGGGTTGCCATATTTATGCGCCTCGCGCTCAGCGTGTGGATCATCACTCAACGTCCAGTACTTCATGCGATCAACATCCTTGATGGCGTCATTTGCGAGAGGCATAAAAAAGGCGCAAACGCGGTGCGTTGCGAGCTGGGTATTTCAGCGTTTGATAGGCTGAAATGAATAGAGTTTTGTTTAGTCATAGGCGCAGTATAGCGCTGCACGTTCAATCACCCAACCGTCTTAGACGTTGTTTATACAATTTGCCTTATAAAAAGCGCCTGTTGGGTCTTGCATTTAACCATCACCCCGGTATTATACGCGCCACTTGCCCAGATGGCGGAATTGGTAGACGCGCTAGCTTCAGGTGCTAGTGTCCGTATGGACGTGGAGGTTCAAGTCCTCTTCTGGGCACCAAACTGCTTTTATGCTATCTATTGGTATAAGCAGTACAGTGCTAAGGCAAGTGGTAACAAGCAAGGCAAGGTTTGTGTTCGCCCAGGTGGCGGAATTGGTAGACGCGCTAGCTTCAGGTGCTAGTGTCTGTATGGACGTGGAGGTTCAAGTCCTCTCCTGGGCACCATACGAACACAACCGGTAAAAAGTCAGTTGATACTGACTAATTTGTAAATGACTAAGCTGTAAATGATGCGCCCAGGTGGCGGAATTGGTAGACGCGCTAGCTTCAGGTGCTAGTGTCCGTATGGACGTGGAGGTTCAAGTCCTCTCCTGGGCACCATGACTTACATGGGCCAGTCCGCATCATTATGATTCTTCCCCCGATTATACTTTGCTGACTTTATTCTCCTTTCTTTATTCCCCCCCAATTTATTGAAACCGCCCCGGCCGCTTCGCTACTTCTCCCAGCGCCCACCCTTGTGTACGAAGCTCACCTTCCAGGACAGCCTCAAGCGGTGGTGCCAGGTCTGGGAAGAAGTTAAGCCCTGTGCGCGCTTCAATTTCATCGATGGTCACTAAGTAGTCATCTAACGGCTCATTGCCGCGCACGTCTTGCGGCATGATGAAGGCCAGCGCGAGTGGCCCTTCGCTATGCGGCACCACGATGATTTTATAAAACGCTTCCGGCACTTCAACCAGCCCAACGCGATTAAAGACGTTATCCATAAAGTGCTCTGGAAAAATGGGGCCAGTAATCACTTGCAAGCGGTCAAAACGCGGCGCGAAGTGATCCATTACCGCCTCTTCCAAGCGCTGCCAGAGCTGCCGGTTCAGGTTGGGGCGCTGCGGGGTCATATTGCTCATTAGGAAGGTATCGACCTGAGCGCTGCGCCCATGCACCGCCGCAATGGCGTAGTTGGGTGCTAAATGGCCTCGGTCGTAACCGCTACCGGCGTAGCTGTCGGTGCCTATCGGCCACAGCGTGCGCCAATCGGCTTGGAAATTTGGCCTTGGGCCAATGCTTGAGTCGTCTACTGCTTCAACCTGATAACTCACCCATAGCGGGTTGACCCGCACATCGGACCAGCCCACCAAGTAGCCATCGTTGCGCAACACCCGGTGTATTGTCGTCGGGCGAAACTCCTCCCAAGTGGGCACCCCCATCCAGGTGTAAGCATCTTTATGCTGCCGCTCCTGAAACTCCCACAGCCCTGTGCCAACCACCACAAAAAGCACGGCAATGCCCAAGCGTCGCCCCTGCCGACGCCAGCTCAAAAGCGATGTTCCCAACAGATTTTCCCCTTGTTAAATGCTTACATTAGTGTTTTTTCATTTTTACTGCGTCCGTGAACGCTTTGCGTGTAACCAAATAATAAAGGGCTACCAACCCAAAGAGAACATGGTTTCAAGATCGTGGCGGGAGTGAACCTGCATGGCATTCAGGGTCTCGGTATCGCTAATTCCTTCCACGGCGTTTAAGCGCTCCGTCACCAATTCGGCCAAGCTTTCAAAATCACGGGTGCGGGCAATCGCCACGAGATCATAACGGCCACAGGTGGAGTAAACTTCGCTAATGCCTTCTACATCAGCCAGGCGCTCGGCCACAGCCTTGACCTGGCCTTTATCAGTATTGATTAAAATAACTGCATTTTGCATGGCACGCCCCTTAGAGAAAATGGTCATAAAAAGTAATGTCGAAGATGCGCAGAGTATAGCAGCGACAAGGAAGCTAGCGCAGCACCCTGCTACGGCGTGACCAATTGTCGCTATCCCAGCAGCACTATTCGCACAACCCTTGTACATCCGCTAGCATGTAGTTGAAGTGTAGGATTGAAAGATGCAGCAAAAAGCTCCGGCTTATAAGGTGATGCGGAGCATAAAGAGGTGGATAACCACCCGATAACGTGACCAAACGTCAGACCGTGACGATAAGGAGTAATCATGGCTAATAAGAGCCGTCGTGACTTTATGCGTAACAGTATGCTGGGCCTTGCGGCTCTGCCACTGGGAGCGGGTATTCTTTCCAAGAGTGCTTTTGCCCAAGAGCTGCCGCGCCTTGATCCTTCCGCAACCAATGCACAAGCGCTGAACTATGTGGAAGACGCCAGTGAAGCTAGCGACCACCCTGCGTATGAAGAGGGCGAACGCTGCGATAACTGCATGTTCTATAAAGCAGAAAATGAGGGCTGCCAGCTATTTCCTGAGAATAGCGTAGCGCCTGCTGGCTGGTGCCAATCCTGGACCGCCCAAGCTTAAGCGTTTAGAAGTTGATAGCTGTATGAGAACCTCTACCCCGCCTTTTGAGCGGGGTAGCTTTGTTTAAAGCACGTTAGTGGCTAAGCGGTCGGGCTTTCATCCTCTACCGGCCAGTGAAAACGCCGCGTGACTCGCCCCTCTTCCAAAGAGACTAGATGAACGGGAAACCCCCACAGCTGCTGTAAATGGCGTATCACCGGATAAACGCTGCGCCCTAATGGCCGCCGGCTATCCTGAACGTGATGCAGCGTTAGCGAGCGATCCCCACGAATGGCAGCCTCCACCACTTGAATATTGGGCTCACGAACAGAGAGCGCGTATTGCGTAGCTAACGCTTCCCGAACCTGACGGTACCCCTGCTCGTTATGAATCGCTGCTACTTCAAGAGTCTCCACTTGATCATCGTCCACCACCAAAAACAGCTTATGATCACGCATTACCTTCGGTGATAAAAACTGCTGAATAAACGACTCATCCTTGAAATTACGCATCGCAAACTCCAGCGTTTCCCGCCAAGGAGTGCCCGCTATATCAGGGAACCACTCGCGATCCTCATCGGTGGGTGCTTCGCAGATCCGCTTAATATCCATAAAGATCGCGAACCCTAACGCATAGGGGTTAATGCCACTGAAGTGAGGATGATCAAACGCGGGCTGGTTAATAACCGCCGCATGCGACTGCAAAAACTCCAGCATCAGCCCCTCATCGACATTGCCATCGTCGTAGAGCCGGTTCATCAAGGTGTAATGCCAGAAGCACGCCCACCCTTCATTCATTACCTGGGTTTGCCGCTGAGGGTAAAAGTACTGCGCCAGCTTACGAACGATACGCACGATTTCACGCTGCCAAGGGGCCAATAGCGGCGCATTCTTTTCAATGAAGTAGAGCAGGTTCTCCTGAGGTTCGGGGGGGTAATGGCCACCGCTGTGCAAGCCCAAAGGGTCATCGTCGGCATGCAGGCTGCCCGGTAGTGGCACTTCCCCGGCGGGCGTCTCGGGAATAGTACGCCAGAGCATATTGACCTGGGTCTGCAGGTAGGTTTCTCGCTCCTCCTGACGCTTCGCTTCCTCTTCGGCGGAGATCGGCGAGGGACGCTTGTAACGGTCGACCCCGTAGTTTTGTAGCGCATGGCAAGCATCCAGCAACTGCTCGACGGCCTGGACGCCGTGGCGCTCTTCACACTTGGCGATATATTTACGCGCAAACACCAGGTAATCAACGATAGACGAAGCGTCGGTCCAGGCCCGGAACAGGTAGTTACCCTTAAAGAAGGAGTTGTGGCCGTAGCAGGCGTGGGCCATCACCAACACCTGCATCATCAGCGTGTTTTCCTCCATTAAATAGGCGATGCAGGGGTCTGAATTGATCACCAACTCATAGGCCAGGCCCATCTGGCCGCGTTTATACGCCTGCTCCACGGCCAGAAACTGCTTGCCGAACGACCAGTGGTGATAGCCCACTGGCATGCCCACGCTGGCATAGGCGTCCATCATCTGCTCGGTAGTAATGACTTCTATCTGGTTGGGATAGGTATCCAGCCGATACTCATCGGCGAGCCTAGCCAGCTCCGCATCAAAACGCTCCAGTACACTGAAGTTCCAATCGGAGCCAGTGGCAATCGGCTTACGCTTGCGGGTCGCACTCATAGCCCACTCCTCTACACACGGTCAAGACGACTGGCTTAAGCGGCGCTTAAACAACTCACGAAAGACCGGATAAATATCGCCCGCCTCCACAATTTGGCGCATGGCAAAGCGTTCAGGAAACTCTTTCACCACACTTTCGTACTCATGCCACAGTGACTGATGATCATGGGGCGTAATCTCCACGTAGGAGTAGTACTGCAGCTGCGGCATAAGCTGTTTGACCAGCAAGTCGCGGCAAATATTGGAGTCGTCGTCCCAGTTATCACCATCAGAAGCCTGGGCCACATATAGATTCCACTGACCCACGGGATAGCGCTTTTCGATAATGCTATTCACCAGGTTCAGGGCACTGGAAACAATCGTACCGCCAGTTTCCCGGGAGTAGAAAAACTCCTCTTCACTGACTTCCCGGGCGGCGGTATGGTGACGCACGAAGACCAGCTCGACTTTCTCGTAGTGCTTCTCCAAGAACAGATAGAGCAGCAGGAAAAACCGCTTGGCGATGTCTTTATGGTTTTGGGTCATCGAGCCGGAAACATCCATGACACAAAACATCACCGCTTGATTGGAGGGCTGTGGCTGCGCGCTAAGCTGGTGGTAGCGCAGGTCATAAGTATCAATAAAGGGTACGCCCGCGATACGCTTCTCCAGGCGCTCAATTTCGGCTTTCAGCTCAGTGATGCGTGCAGGATTGCGCAGTACCGGGTCTTTACGCTCTTCGGCCTCCAAGGCATCAATCGCTTCTCTTAGCGCCCGCTTAATCGGCGCGCGCATGGCAATACGCCGGGCATAGGCTTCGCGCATCGAGCGGGTAATGCTAATCCGCGACGGTACACCGTCCCGGGAGAGCCCCGCTCGCACCATTTTGACCTCTTCAAGCGATTTCAACGGTTTACGTTGCAAATGGGGGAGCTCTAAACCGTCAAAAACAAACTCCAAAAACTCTTCGCGACTCAGTGTAAAAGCGAACTCATCGACGCCTTCACCCTGATTAGAGGCTCCCCCCTCGCCGGTGCCACTACCGCCACCCTGACCACCGGGACGGCGGATTTTGTCACCAGCGACAAACTCTTTATTACCGGGCGAAACGATATTACGCGCCCCGCCCGGCCCATGCTGGAAGACCGGCTCTGAGATATCCTTCGCCGGAATCGAGATTTTCTCGCCGCGCTCCATATCGGTAATTGAGCGGCGGTTAACAGCCTCCTCAACCGAGCGCTTGATATGCTTACGGTAGCGCTCCAAAAAGCGCTGACGATTTACCGCGCTTTTATGTTTCGCGTTTGGCCTTCGATCAATAAAGTAGGTCATACGACCTCCTTAGACACCCATCTTAAGCATGCCACCCCTTACTGGGACTTGCGCACGCGCAGATACCACTCGGATAGCAACCTCACCTGTTTCTCGGTGTAGCCACGATCGACCATCCGCGCCACAAAGTCCTCATGCTTTTTCTGATCCGAGCGGGAAGCCTTGGCATTGAACGAAATCACCGGCAGCAGCTCTTCGGTATTGGCGAACATCTTGTGCTCGATCACGCCCTTGAGCTTTTCATAAGACTGCCAACTTGGGTTCATGCCATTGTTCTGCGCCCTCGCCCGCAGCACAAAATTGACCACCTCGTGGCGGAAGTCTTTAGGGTTCGAGATGCCCGCGGGTTTTTCGATTTTCTCCAGCTCTTCGTTGAGCGCCTGGCGGTCTAGTAACTCGCCGGTTTCGTGGTCACGGTACTCCTGATCCTGAATCCAGAAGTCTGCGTAGGTCACATAGCGGTCAAAGATATTCTGGCCATACTCGCTATAGGATTCGAGGTAAGCGGTCTGGATCTCCTTGCCGATAAAGTCCACATAGCGCGGCGCCATATACTCTTTGATAAAGCCTAAGTAGCGCTCAAACACTTCCGATGGCAACTGCTCGCGCTCCAATGCCTGTTCAAGTACATACAGTAAATGGACTGGGTTAGCGGCCACCTCGGTGCTGTCGAAGTTAAATACCTTGGAGAGAATCTTGAACGCAAAGCGCGTAGAAAGCCCCTGCATGCCCTCATCGACGCCGGCGGCGTCACGGTACTCCTGAATAGACTTGGCGCGGGGGTCGGTGTCTTTCAGATTTTCACCGTCGTAGACGCGCATTTTCGAGTAGATATTGGAGTTTTCCGGCGCTTTCAGCCGCGATAGCACCGAGAACTGGGCCAGCATGCGCAGGGTATCCGGTGCGCAGGGCGCGGCGTTAAGTGAAGAGTCCTCAAGCAGTTTTTGATAAATCTTGATCTCTTCGGTAACCCGTAGGCAATAAGGCACCTTGACGATATAAACCCGGTCAAGAAACGCTTCATTGTTGCGGTTGTTGCGAAACGCCTGCCACTCCGACTCGTTGGAGTGGGCCAGAATTACCCCATCAAAGGGAATCGCCCCCATGCCTTCGGTAGGGTTGTAGTTGCCCTCTTGCGTAGCGGTAAGCAGTGGATGCAGCACCTTGATCGGCGCCTTGAACATCTCCACAAACTCCATCAGCCCCTGGTTTGCCCGGCATAGGCCACCGGAGAAGCTGTAGGCATCCGGGTCATCCTGGGAGTAGAGTTCCAATTGGCGAATATCGACTTTACCCACCAGTGACGAGATATCCTGGTTGTTCTCATCCCCCGGCTCGGTTTTGGAGATAGCAATCTGGTTAAGCCGAGAAGGGTATAACCGCACCACGCGGAACTGGGAAATATCGCCACCGTACTCTTTCAGCCGCTTCGCTGCCCAGGGCGACATTACGCTGCGTAAATAGCGTTGTGGAATGCCGTACTCTTTCTCCAGCAGTTCGCCGTCCTCTTCAGGAGAGAACAGGCCCAACGGCGACTCGTAAACCGGCGAACCTTTAATGGCATAAAAGGGGATCCTCTCCATCAACAGTTTAAGACGCTCGGCGAGTGACGATTTACCGCCACCTACCGGCCCCAGCAGGTAGAGAATCTGCTTGCGCTCTTCCAGCCCCTGGGCCGCATGGCGGAAGTAGGAGACGATCTGCTCAATGGCCTCCTCCATACCGTGAAACTCGGCAAAGGCAGGGTAGCGGCGAATCACTTTATTAGAAAAAATACGTGATAGACGCGGGTCTTTCGCCGTGTCGATCACCTCAGGCTCGCCTATGGCTTCCAGCATGCGCTCGGCGGCGCTGGCATAAACCTTCGGATCACGGCGACAAAGCGCCAAGTACTCCTCAAGGCTCATGTCCTCTTGCTGAACGCGGGAAAAACGGTCTTGAACGTGATCAAAGATGCTCATGAAACTCTCCTATGGCCCATCCCCAGGCAGTCACCGTCAAGCCAAGTGTGTCGCAACGGCGTGCCAAACGAGGTGTCGCTTTTTTAGCGTAGTCAGCATTAGCAAAAAGTGATGACTAAAACTTCAACGCTGCAGCGATATAGATAAGAGAATTATTCAGACGAATAGTTGCGTTAGTCCAGGCATCACCAATAAACGCAAAGCATGACCCAGCAACGCCGCTGGCATTGGCAGCGGCGTTGCTGGGTCATGCGTGACAAGCCGCGCCACAAAGAGCGCAACACCGCCGTTACTGCGCTAGTACCAAGCGGATATCGGCTAGTAGCGCATCCAGCAGTTCAACGGTAGTGTTCCAAGCACACACAAAACGGGCTCCGCCTGCGCCAATAAAGGTATAGAAGGTCCAGCCTTTGGCTTTCAACGCTTCAATCGCCGGTAGCGGCAATTCAACGAAGACGCTATTGGCCTGGGTAGGGAACATAAGTGATACGCCCGGCAGCGCTTGCAGCCCTTCCGAGAGATAGCGCGCCATTTCGTTGGCATGCTGGGCGTTAGTTAGCCAGGCGCCGCTCTCTAACAGCCCTAACCACGGGGCTGAAACAAAGCGCATTTTGGAAGCCAACTGCCCCGCCTGCTTGCAACGGTAGGAGAAATCTTCGGCTAAATCACGATTAAAGAACAGGATCGCTTCGCCAAACGCCAGGCCGTTTTTAGTGCCCGAAAAACACAGCGCATCCACGCCTACCTGCCAAGTAAGCTCGGCCGGTGACATGTCTAAACTAGCACAGGCGTTGGCAAAGCGAGCCCCGTCCATGTGCAGTCGCAGGTCATGCTTATCGGCAATGGCTCGAATGGCCATTAGCTCTTCGCGAGAATAAAGGGTGCCCACCTCGGTGGCCTGGGTGAGCGATACCACTTTGGGTTTGGGGTAGTGAATATCGCTGCGTTTGGTGACCAGCGCCTCAATGCCTTCCGGTGTTAGCTTACCGTTGGCCCCCGGCGAAGTGAGCAGTTTGGCACCATTAGAGAAGAACTCCGGGCCGCCACACTCGTCGGTTTCGATATGCGCCAGCTCGTGGCAAATAACGCTGTGGTAGCTGCGCCCCATCGCCGAGAGTGCCAGTGAGTTGGCGGCGGTACCGTTGAAAACAAAGAAGACATCGCAGTCGTAGTCAAACATCTCGCGGAAGCGATCCGCGGCGCGGGCGGTCCAGAGATCGTTGCCGTAAGCCAAATCATCACAGCGGTTGGCTTCCAGCAGGTATTCCATCGCCTCCGGGCAGATACCGGAGGTGTTATCACTGGCTAAAAATCGCGGGCTACACTCCGAGGTCATGACGACAGTCCTTTTATCTGGCGATCGAACAGCGCGAGCTGGGTGCCACTCGCGCCTTTAATATCTAATTATGCTTAATAACTAGATTAGTCATTTAGTCTATCGCCATTTATGGGCTAACGTCACCTGCTCAACGTTCCTGCACAGAACTATCTCATGACGTACCGGTGATGAGGACAGGTTTCCGCGAGGGCGCTGTAAATCCATCCATGGACGCTACTTTCGCCATCCATGGCGAAAGACCCTCGCTTCAACCTGCCCTCACACCTAGTGAATGGGCGTTTGTAAAATTTACTCTAACCAGCCTACAGGCCAGCGGCCAATCGAGTACCCTGCTCAATGGCGCGTTTGGCGTCCAGCTCGCTGGCTTCATCCGCGCCGCCAATAATATGTACCGCTGTTCCTGCACGCTCTAGCGGCGCCAACAGATCGCGCACCGACTCCTGCCCGGCGCACACGACAATGCTGTCAACGGCGAGCACTTGATCGGCGCCGTCGCGGCGAATGTGCAGCCCCTCGTCGTCGATTTTGAGGTATTCGCAGCCGGTGAGGGTTTTTACCCCCCGCTGCTTAAGCGATGCGCGGTGTACCCAACCGGTGGTTTTCCCCAGATACTTACCCGGCTTGGAGGCTTTACGCTGGAGCATGACAATGTCACGGGGAACCGCAGGCGGCGTCGGCGCTTTCAGGCCGCCCCGTTCGCCCACCGCCAAATCAACGCCCCACTCGTCACACCAATCGGCAATATCCAATGCCGGGTGTCCTTGGTGCGCCAGCAATTCAGACACATCAAAGCCAATGCCTCCCGCACCAATCACCGCCACTTTACGGCCAACGCGCTCAGGGGATTCAATCGCTTCGGCATAACTCAGCACCTTGTCGTGATCGTAACCGGGCAGGCTTAGCTCCCGGGGTTGAACGCCGGTGGCCATGACCACCTCGTCAAATTCGGCAAGCGTTTCTACAGTGGCGGTGGTATTCAAGCGAACCTCTACCGCATGCTTCTCCAGCATTACCCGGTAGTAGCGCAGCGTCTCGTTAAACTCTTCCTTACCAGGAATCTTACGCGCATAGTTAAACTGCCCGCCCAGCTCGCTGCGCTGCTCAAATAAGACCACGCTATGGCCGCGGCTTGCGGCTGTCACAGCCGTTGCCAGCCCCGCCGGGCCACCGCCCACTACGGCCACCCGTTTGGGCGTTTGTGCCGGTTCAATGGTCAGTTCGGTCTCGTGGCAAGCGCGGGGATTGACCAAACAGGAGGTCAGCTTGCCAGCAAAGGTGTGATCCAGGCAGGCCTGGTTACAGGCGATACAGGTATTGATCTCTTCCGCCAGGCCCTGTTCGGCTTTGCGCACCCAGGCGGAGTCAGCCAGGAAAGGCCGCGCCATGGAGACCATATCCGCGTGGCCTGCTGCCAGCACACGCTCCGCCACCTCGGGCATATTGATGCGGTTGGTGGTGATTAACGGAATCGATAGCGCCGATTTGATGCGCTTAGTCACTTCAGTAAAGGCAGCGCGGGGCACGCTAGTCACAATGGTAGGTACCCGTGCTTCGTGCCAACCGATACCGGTGTTGATCACATTCGCCCCAGCCGCTTCGATTGCTTGACCCAGCGTGACAACCTCCTCCCAGGTACTGCCCTCTTCGACTAAATCAATCATTGAGAGGCGGAAGATGATCACAAAACGTTCACCCACTGCCGCGCGAACCCGACGCACAATCTCGACCGCAAAGCGCATACGGTTTTCAAACGCCCCGCCCCACTCATCGTCACGCTGGTTGGTGCGTTGGCAAATAAACTGATTGATCAGGTAGCCTTCCGACCCCATGATTTCAACCCCATCGTAACCCGCCTGTTGAGCAAGCCTGGCACAGCGAACATAGTCGGCAATTTGTTGCTCAACCTCATCGCTGCTCAGCGCCCGAGGCATAAAGGGATTAATCGGCGCCTGAATAGCCGAAGGTGCTACCAGATCCGGCGAGTAGGCGTAACGTCCAGCATGGAGAATCTGCATACACAGGTGGCCGCCCTCGGCATGCACGGCATCAACCACCCCTTGATGCTCCGGCAACTGCGCTTCATCAATAAGCGCGTTGGCTCCCTGGAAAACCGCGCCCTCTGGATTAGGCGCGATTCCGCCGGTGACGATCAGGCTGACGCCCTCCCGAGCCCGCTCAGCATAAAAGGCCGCTAAGCGTTCAAAGCCATTGGGGGCCTCTTCCAGATTGGTATGCATCGAGCCCATTAAGACGCGGTTGGGCAGGGTTAAATGGCCAATGGCCAGTGGGCGAAACAGATTTGGGTACGCGGGCGTTTGGCTCATCACGGGTCTCCTGAATTTTATTAGCGTCATTATAAAACAAATTCAAACAAGCGTATGACATCCAGAGCATCACGTATAGTCCCTAGATACTTGGGCCAACCGCTTGCCCAGCGTGCAAATCCGCGGCACATTACCCGGCTAACGATAAGGAACCGTTGCTATGCCCTTGATGTACTTTTTACCGCCGCTTGCCACCGTGCTTATCTGGTCGGGCAATATGACCATTAACCAGCTTAGCGTAGGTGCCATCGCGCCTAGCAGCATCGCTTTTCTACGCTGGCTGCTTGCCCTGGCGGTGATGACCCCCTTTGTCCTCCCCGCTGCGCTACGACACCGCGACGAAATACGTCGCCAGTGGCCAAAGCTTGCGCTTTTGGGCTTGCTAGGCATGGGCCTGTGGCAGGGGCTGGCCTATGTGGCTGCCGAAACAACCACCGCGACCAATATGGGCATTCTTGCCGCCATGGTGCCACTGTTAACGGTGCTGCTGAGCGCACTGATTCTTCGCGAGCCGCCGACCCTGGGCGGCATTGTGGGCGGCGTGCTGGCCTTCGTCGGGGTTACAGTGCTCCTGGGCCGCGGCAATCCCCTCTCGCTGCTACAGCTACAGGTGGCCCTAGGAGATGCGCTGATGGTGGTAGCCGCCACTTGCTACGCGCTATATGGGGTGATGCTCAAGCGCTGGTCGATGAATTTACCGCCCTGGGTGATGCTTTATGCCCAGGTCTGTTTTGCGGTGCTGTTCTTGTTACCGCCTTATTTGATGGGGCCAATGACACCTATCGATGGCCAAAATATCGGTCTGATTGTCTACGCGGGCATTCCTGCTTCGATCATCACCACTTTTTTATGGATGCGCGCGGTGCGCCAGATCGGTGCCAATCAATCGAGTATTTTCATCAACTTGATGCCGCTATTTAGCGCACTGATTGCGATGGCCTTCTTGGGAGAACAAGTGGCGGGGTTCCACTTTACCGGTGGGCTACTGATTCTGGCTGGGGTCATTATGGCGCAAACGCTGACACGCCCGTTAGCACGTGGTTTAACCTCGGATAAGCCTAGCAACGCCCAACAATGATAGAATGGTCGTTTACTTCTGACGCTGGGAAGCCCTGATATGTCCCTGGAAGAACTGCATCTTAATCTACGCAACCTAATGAGCGATGACTACGATCAGCTCAAGGCGTTGATGGACGCTGTCTATCACGATATCGGCGGGTCATGGCCGAAACACACCATCGACAAATTGATTCAGGAATTCCCCGACGGCCAAATCGCCATAGAAGACGATGGCCTTCTGGTGGGCGTAGCACTCACCGTGCAGGTGGATTACGACGAATTCTCCAACCCGCATAAGTACGATGACCTGATCGGCCATCGTGAGATCATCCTCAACGACGAGGATGGCGACGCTATGTATGGGCTGGATGTACTGATTCACCCGGACTACCGGGGTTATCGACTGGGCCGCCGCCTTTACGAAGCGCGTAAAGAGCTGTGCCGCTCCATGAACCTACGGGCGATCCTTGCCGGTGGACGCATTCCTGAGTACCACCAGCACGCCGATGAACTCACGCCTGCTCAATATATCGATAAAGTCTCACGTAAAGAGATCTACGATCCGATCCTCTCTTTCCAGCAGGCCAATGACTTCCAGGTAAAGCGCCTACTGCGCAAATACCTACCGGAAGATGAGCAGTCGCGGGGTTACGCCACCCTGCTGGAGTGGAACAACATTCTATTTGAGCCCGCGGCCAGCGTGCTTGATAACAAACCGACCCAGGTGCGGGTGGGCGCGGTGCAGTGGCAGATGCGTGAGTTCTCCTCGGTAGAAGCCGCGCTTCAGCAGATCGAGTACTTCGTCGACGCGCTCTCCGACTACCAGAGTGACTTTGCGGTATTTCCAGAGCTGTTCAACGCACCGTTGATGGGCCTTCAAGACCGCGCCGCTCAACAGGATCAAATGGGCGCAATTCGCTTTTTGGCCGGTTTCACCGAGCGCTTTAAGTCTGAACTGTCGCGTATGGCGGTCTCCTACAATATCAATATTGTTGGCGGCTCGATGATTGAAGTGGGGGACGATGACCGACTCTACAACATCGCCTACCTGTTCCATCGCGACGGCACCGTTGAGCGCCAGGCCAAGCTACACATTACCCCACAAGAGCGCCGCGACTGGGTAATCGAGGGCGGCGATGAGCTACAGGTGTTCGATACCGACGCCGGCCGCGTGGGCATTCTAATTTGCTACGACGTGGAGTTTCCAGAGCTGGGCCGGCTGCTGGCTGACCAGGATATGGACATTCTGTTTGTGCCCTTCTGGACCGATACCAAAAACGGTTACCTGCGTGTGCGCCATTGTGCCCAGGCGCGGGCGATAGAGAACGAGTGCTACGTCGTACTCTGCGGCAGCGTCGGCAACCTGCCTTCCATTGAAAACCTGGATATCCAGTACGCCCAATCAGCAGTGTTTTCCCCCTCTGACTTCGCCTTCCCCCACGATGCGGTGCTGGCGGAAACCACGCCCAATACCGAGATGATCTTCTTTTCGGACTTGGATCTCACTCGCCTAACGGTAGTACGCGCCGAAGGCTCTGTGACCAACCTTAAAGACCGCCGCAAAGACCTATTTGATCTGCGTTGGCGCGACTGGTCGTGGAAATCGGGTGCTAATTTGGAAGAGTGAGGAGTAAAATGTGAGGTGTGAGGTGTGAGGTGTAAAGCAAATCACCAACGCTCATAATAAACTCGCCACCATATACAACGGCGCCGCCCAATTTGGGCGGCGCCGTTGTTTTAAAAATACCTTAAAGCTTAATCAGGCCAAACGAGGTGCGCTGGTATGCGGCCTTTGGCATCGAACAGCACGCCTTCATCGCGCAGTTTGCGGTGCTGGCGTTCGGCGCCGCCGTGATCGGCGAGCTTCAAAGAGGAGGCAATCACTCTGTGCCAGGGGAGCTGATGGCCATCCGGCAGATGCCGCATGGCGGAACCTACCATGCGTGGGGTGGCACCTTCGGTCATGGCGGCAATGCGGCCATAGGTGGTCACGCGTCCCGGCGGAATTTGATCGACAATGGTGTAGATCTGTTCGAGCAGTTCCGGCCGGGCCATGTGATTCTCCTTCTATTATTCCTTGAGAGGCCTTGAGATATTCCTTGAGAGCGCGCCTAAGCGTGCTTAAAGCCCCTCAACCAGTTGATCGATCGCCTGGAAAGCTTCTTTAAGGGCAACAGCGCGATGCTGATCCCCCATGTTCAGGCCTTCTGCGTAAACCACGTCTACATCGGTAATGCCCATCAAGCCTAGCATGCTTTTAAGATGTGGCGTCTGGCTATCCATCTCGGTGCCGGCATACATGCCGCCACGAGCTGCCAGAATAATTGCCCGCTTGCCCTCCACCAAGCCTTGAGGGCCATTTTCGGTATAACGAAACGTTTCACCGGCCCGCAGTACTCGGTCAAACCAGGCCTTGAGCTGCGAAGGAACGCCCAGGTTATACATGGGCACGGCGATCACCAAAACATCATTGGCGCGCAACTCAGCCAGCAGTTCGTCAGAACGCACGGCTAACGCCTGCTGCTCGGCAGTACGCTCTGCGGCCGCCACTTGCCAAGCACCTAGTTCGCTAATATCCAAGTGAGGCAGTGTGTTCTTGACGACATCACGCTGGGTGACCTCGATATCGTTGCGGGCATTAGCCTGTTCAATCAAGCGATTCGCCAACGCATTAGATTGACCATTATCAGCCAGAATAGAAGAAGTAATCACCAGGGCACGAGTTGTCATTGAAAGCTCCAAAATCATTAAAGGGAAGGATTGGGAGCTATTCTACGGCGCTTTCTAATAAGCAAAAGCGCAACGTTTTCCGACTTGTATTCGATTAAATCGAATCATACCAGCACCAATAAAAAACCCCGCGTCGCAAAATGCGAGACGGGGCGCGGCCAGCCTACTAAACGCCTTGGACTCGTCTAGTGCAGCTCGTTTGGCTCAACTCAATTACTTTTTAGGCCAGGCCTTTGGATCAACCTTATCAACCAGCTTGGGGAAGCGGCTGGGGTCGAAAACCGGCTCTTTGCCCGCTTTCAACTGCCTTTCGTAGTCGCGGAAGAGTGAGAAAGCCACTGGCGACAGCATGAGAATCGCGACCAGGTTAATAATCGCCATCATGCCCATGGAGAGGTCGGCGAAGTTCCAAATCGCCCCCAGGCTTGCCACCGAGCCAATCATGATCATTGCCAGCACCGCTAAGCGGTATATAAACACGGCAACCGGGGCGCGGCGCCCGGCCAGATACTCAATGTTGGACTCGCCATAAGAGTAGTTGGCAATCACCGATGTGAACGCAAACAGCAGAATAGCCACCGCGACGAACATGCCGCCCCACTCGCCCACATGGCTTGAGAGCGCCATTTGGGTCAACTGAATGCCGTTATTCTCCTCCCCCGCCATTAGCTCCGGGCCGGCCATAATGATAATGGCCGCCGTGGCAGTACAGATCACCAGCGTATCCAGAAACACCCCAAGCATCTGAATAAAGCCCTGAGCAGCGGGGTGATCGGGCCGCGTAGAGGCTGTGGCTGCCGCGTTGGGCGCTGAGCCCATGCCCGCTTCATTGGAAAACAGCCCGCGCTGAATGCCGTTCATAATCGCCTGGGAAACCGCGTAGCCTACTGCCCCACCGGCCGCCTGCTCAAAGCCAAAAGCACTACGCACAATAGCCATGATCGCAGCGGGTAAGTCGCTGATATTCAGCCCTACCACCACCAGCGCCAGAATTAAGTAGAGCAGCGCCATCAGCGGTACAACAAGCTCAGCCACCTTGGCAATCGACTTCAAACCGCCAAAGATGATCGGAGCAACCACCGCCATCAACACTAACCCCATTGCCCAGGTGGGAACGGCAAATGCCTGCTCCATGGCCTGGGCGATAGAGTTGGCCTGCACGCTGTTGAACGCCAACCCAAAGGCAATAATCAAACAGATAGAGAATAAAACGGCCAGCCAGCGCAAGCCCAAACCACGCTCAATATAACGTGCGGGGCCGCCACGGAAGGTGTTGTCGCCGTGGTCGGTTTTATATGCCTGGGCTAGGGTGGACTCAACAAAGCTTGTCGCCATCCCCACCATGGCGGTCATCCACATCCAGAAAATGGCACCAGGGCCACCCAAAGAGATAGCCACCGCGACACCCGCAAGGTTACCCGTGCCGACTCGGGCCGCTAGGCTGGTGGAGAGCGCTTGAAACGAAGAGATACCACCATTTGATTGGCGGGAACTGCCCAGCAGCTTGAACATATGGCCGAAATAGCGCAGCTGAATAGCGCGGGTCAGCACCGTAAAATAGAGGCCTGCGCCTATCAGCAGGTAAATCAGCACACTGCCCCAGAGCAGACCGTTGCCGCGATCCACCAGCGATGTCAGCAGTGGAGGAAGAGTAAAATCCATGAAAAGCACGCCTTTTTAAACAGTGAAGGCGCTTCATTTTTCACGGTTGCACCAAAATGGCAAGAAAATTGGCAAAAAGACGTTCAATCAGCAACAACCACTTAGCCCAGTGAATCAACGAGCCACTGCCAAACCAGTGCGGCTTCATCGCTGACGTGGCGTCGGCTAGGGCGCACCAGCCAGAAGCGTTCATCGCTGGGTACACTCAGCTCAAAAGGCGCCACCAAGTCGTTGTGCTGCTCCATTAAGCGCCGGTGGGTTAGCGCGATACCCCCACTCTGGCTCGCCAGGGCCAATGTCATGACTTGATTGTCGCAAGTGAGCGACCAGCACTGCGCCTCCAGATGGGCAACGCCCGCCTCCTGTAGCCACCCCGGCCACCCGACCCCAAATCCCACTGCATGAAGCAGCGTATGCCCCGCCAAATCACTTGGCTCGGTTAGCATCTCCGCTAAGGCTTGCGAGCAAACAGGCAGCAATTGCTCTTCGCCTAGCGGCTGCATTTCAACGCCCGTCCACTCTCCTTTGCCATAACGAATTTCGATATCGGCCCCTTCGGGGCCAAAGTCGTCCGGCCAGATAGCGCTCACTAGGCGAATCGCCACCTGAGGGTGAGCGTGGTGGAAAGCAATCAATCGCGGCGCCAGCCACGACTGCTGAATGATCGGCGTGGCCCGCAGCGTCACCGGCTGTTCAGAGGTGCTGCCAAACACTTCCAGGGTGCCTTCGCTAATACGCACAAAGGCATCGTGAATACTTGGCAGCCACGCCTGCCCGGCGGGGGTGAGCGTCAAACTGCGCGCATGGCGCACAAACAATTTCTGCCCCACCCGGTCTTCCAGCAGCCTGACTCGCTGACTAATGGCCGCTTGAGTGACACCCAGTTCATTGCCGGCGGCAGTAAAACTCAAAGTGCGCGCCGCAGATTCAAATGCTTGTAGCCATAGTAGAGGGGGTAACTGACTCATGAAAAAGGAACCTATAAATAAAATGACACCTTAGGGGCCAGATTAATCGTTTGTCACTGCCGCAGCTACTCCCCATCCTAGATAGCACTTACGCAAATCCCCTGAGGCATGCCTATAAAACCGCTGCTGGCACTGGCACTTAGGGAGCGAATTGGAGTTCACATGAACAGCGCGTTACAAACCTCACCTCAGGATCACGCCCCCGAAATGGGCGAATTAGCGCCTTATCACTCAAGCCCGGCACTCATACAAGCCACGCTGACTCAGCAAGGCGTAGCCCTAACGTGGCAAGAGGGTCACCAAACGACCCTGCCCCTGCGTTGGCTACGTGATCACTGCGCCTGCCCGGCCTGCCGCCACCCACAGACCCGCGAACGGCTTTACCTGCCCCTTGAACCCATCACCGAGCCACCCAGTGTTGCGCTGCTGGAGGGCCACTTGCACCTTACCTGGCAGGATGGTCACGTCAGTGCCTTTCATAGCGGCTGGTTATACCAGCGCCGTCCAGAGGCCGCGCTAGCCTCAGCCGTTCCAAAAGTCGCTCCGTGGGAAGATGACTTTGCTCCCGAGCGCATTCGCCATAGCGACTTTTTAACTCCAGAGGGCGAAAAGGCCTGGCTGACCGCCATGCTGCGGGACGGGCTGGCATTGATCACCGATGGCCCCCTGGTGGAAGAGGAAGTGAGCCGTTTAGCCGAACGTATTGGCCCCCTGCGTGCCACCAACTTTGGCGCTCGCTTTGACGTACGCTCCAAACCCAACCCTAATAACGCGGCCTATACTGCCGTGGGGTTACCGCTGCATATTGACCTGCCAAACTGGCGGCAGCCGCCGGATATTCAGCTGCTCTACTGCCTACAAAATGGTGCCAGCGGCGGCGAATCGCTGTTTGCCGATGGTGCGCGTGTGGTTGAGGCCCTGCGCCAGCAAGACCCGGCAGCGCTCGCGATTCTTAGCGAAACGCCCATCGACTTTCGCTTTCAGGATGAAACCCACGATATTTCCATGCGGGCACCGGTGGTCACCCTGGATAGCGCAGGCAATCTGGTCGAAATGCGCTTAAACAACTGGATTCGCGATGCCCTCCACCTGCCGGTAGAGCAGATGGATGCCTGGTACAGCGCCTACGCCCTGCTATGGAAGCTGTTTCACAGTGAAGCGCATCAGTTGGAGTTCACTCTTCTCCCAGGGCAGATGGTCGCTTTTGATAATCGCCGGGTACTCCACGGGCGGCGCGAATTTGATCCCAACAGCGGCGCACGCCATTTACAGGGCACCTATTTAGACCGCGATATGCTGGCTTCACGCCTCCGCGTGCTGGCTCGCAACGTTTAGCGTCATCCAATAATAACTGTTGAACGACAACACCTATCCAGACAAAAACCAAGCAAGGAGATCCCATGACACACCTTAAACCTCTCACCTCAAGCATTGCCTTCGCCACCGCTACGCTATTCGCCTCGGCAGTTCATGCCGACGACCAAACCCTAGATTTTGGGGTACCCGCCTGGCCCGGCATTACGGTTAAAACCGCCATTGCTGAAAAACTGTTAAACCCACTCGGTTACGAAACCAGCACTCACGACATTGGCCTACAAGTCATTTATCAAGGGATCGAAAGCGGCGATATCGACGCCTTCCTGGGTGCTTGGCTGCCCGCCCAGAGGGAAATGTTCAATCCGCGCAAGGAGTCAGGCGTACTTATCGATGTCGCCAACAACGTCGATGGCGCACAAATGACCCTGGCCGTGCCGGAATACCTGTATGAGAGCGGCATTCAAAGCTTTGCTGATCTGGATGAAAATCGCGAACAATTCGACGGCGAGATCTATGGCTTTGGGGCAGGCTCCGCCGCCAGCGAGATTCTCCACAATGCCATTGATAACGACACTTGGGGCCTAGGCGACTGGCAGATCGTCGATACCAGTGAAGTCGGCATGCTTTCCGCTGCACGTGATGCCATTTCCCGTGAAGAACCGATTGTCTGGGTAGGCTGGACGCCCCACTGGATGAACCTTGAACTGCCCATGCGCTACCTGGAAGACCCCGAAGACCTGTTCGGTGAGAATAACGGTGAAAGCGATGTGCTGACGCTGCTGCGCAGTGATTATGCTGAAGCCAACCCCAATGTGGTGACCTTCTTTGAGCAGTTCACCTTCTCCGCAGAAGAGCAGAGCTGGATGATTCAGGTGTTTGGCCAGGAAGAGCAAGACCTTAACGATGTCGCCGAACAGTGGATCAACGACCACCCGGAACGCATTGAAGCCATGCTGGCAGACGTCACCACCACTGACGGCGCCCCTGCCTGGCCGGTCATTGAAGCCCAGCTCGACAACTAACGTTTGGTGTAAACGCACCTTCATCCCATCGGACAGCTAGCGTATGCTAGCGCTTTTTTAGCCGATGGGAGTGGGCATGTCGCGGACATTGAGCAAGGGTGTTGGCCTGCTGGTAGTCGTCGTGCTGCTGGGCATCATGTGGCAGCTACTGCAGCGCTACGACCTACTCACCCAGGCGCGCCTTAGCGAGTTTATCGCTTATATTCGCCAGTGGCGTACCGCGCCCTGGATGTTTGCCGCGGTGATGACCACCTACGCCAGCGCGCTACTGGTGATGTTTCCGCTTAGCCTACTGGTGGTGGTAACAGGTCTACTGTTTGGCCCGATATGGGGATTGGCCTACGCCACGCTAGGCACATTGACCTCGTCTGTTGTGTCTTACTGGGTAGGCCACTGGTTAGGTCGAGAGGCGCTGATGCGCTATGGCGGGCGCCATCTGCGTGGCCTATCGGGTTACTTATCCAAGCGCGGCATTCGCACCATGACGGTGATCAACCTGCTGCCGCTGGCACCGTTCACACTCACCAATATGCTGGCGGGTGCCTTCCACCTTAAATTTCGCGACTATATGATCGGCTCCACCCTGGGTATTGTGCCTGGGCTGGCAGCGGTGATCCTATTGGGCAGTCAACTCGGCGCTCTTTTCACCGCGGCTTCAGCGAAAGAAATTATCCTAGCGGCTGTCGGACTCGCTGCCGGAGTTGGCCTGTTAATAGGCCTTAAGCGTTATGCCAGCCGTCGCCAAGCAGCAAAAAAACAGCCTCACCGTGAGGGTGAGTAATACTTGGCCAGCACCTCAGCGTAAAAGCTCGCCACTGTTGAGGCGAAATTGGCGATATCGAACTCTGCGGCAAACTGGCTGGCCTGCTTACCCAACTGCTCGCTGAGCTCGGCATCATCTTTTAATGCCACTACTTTCTCCCCCCACGCCTGTCGATTTCGCGGTGTTTTGAAGCCGTTTACGCCCTGGCGTACCACGTCATCAATACCGCTGGAGCGCACCGCCACGACCGGCAACCCCGCCGACATCGCCTCAAGAATCACCATGCCCTGAGTTTCCGAGGTGGAGGCAAACACAAACATATCGCCTAGATGGTAATAAAGCGCCATCTGGTCAGGCGGCACCGCGCCCACCAGCGTGGCCTGCGCCGTAAGTTTCAAGGTATCAATTTTGGTTTGAATCGCTGCACGATCCGGCCCATCGCCAATCAGTAGCAGATGAAAATCAGCGTGCCCCTGTGCCTTAAGCTCGGCGAGGGCTTCCAGCATAAAGCCAATATTTTTCTCTTTGCTAATCCGCGAGACGCTGATCAATATTTTGCTGGCAGGGTCGACACCTAATCGCTCGCGCAACGCCTCCAACGCACTCTCCTCTACCTGGGCAAACCGCGCCACATCTATGCCCGTAGGCTGCACTAGCGTGGGGGTTTTCACTCCAATCATGCGCAGATACTCCTCTGCGGAGTGAGTCGGCACAATCACCCCTTGGCAGCGGTTGGAAAAGCGCTTGATCAGGTAGTGCGAGATCAGATTTCGAAACAGTGCACCGGGCAATGGCACAAAGTGGGCATAGTGCTCCAGGCGGGTGTGATAGGTGTAGATTACCGGCACCTTGAGCCGACGCCCCATAAATAGCCCCATGGAACCTAGCCAAAAAGGGTGATGAACGTGAATGAGGTCAGGCTTGAACGCCCGCAGGCAGCGGCGAAAACGCGCGCTGAAGGGATTGGTTAACCGAAACTCGCCCTTCTGACCAAACGCCATCAGCGTAGGGATACGCTCTGTTGCGCTATCGTCATGCCAGGGATCCCGGTAGCGCGGCACCAGCAGTTGGATAGTGTGGCCTAGATCGCACAAGCCAGTGCGCAGGCGATCCACCGAGACCGATACCCCGGACACAAAGGGAAAATAGTTATTGGATACCATCGCTACCCGTAGCCTCTTATCCATAAAAGGCGTCGGGTCGATATCAAAATCGGGATAGTAGTCGCGGTCTTCAAAGATCAGCCGATGCAAGCGCAGCGCGAGCAGCGTCAATACCCCCACAATCAGCAAAAACCGGGTATAGCTAACGTAGAAAAAGGCATACACCGTAGAAGCCACACTACTCAGCATTCGCCACCAGCCAGGGCTATCCACGTTCAAACGTACTGGTGCAATAGTGACATTGTCACTGTCGACATCGACGATAACGTAGTGATGAAAGCTACTGTCGGCATCGATCAGAATACCGCCCGCGCCACCGGTGGTGACGTAATCCACTCCATTAATTGTCTGCTGAGAGAAAAGCGTCAGGTTGGCGGAGAACACGGTATCGACACCGTGCGCTTCCGCCAGCGCCATAATCCCATCAGCAAGGCGGGGGTCATTGAGGTAATTGTCCGCTTCAAACAGCGGCGCGTCGCTCACCACATTGTGCAGAGGCAAGCCAACAAACAAAAACCTATGCTTTGCTTCTGAGGCCGTAAGCTCCCGCTCCAACCAATCAAGCTGCCAGGAGGTAGAAGACTTCCCGGTGCCGTCAAGGAAGATAAAGTGGCTATTACCTGCGACAAAGGAGTAAAAATGGGGCCCAAAGTATTCGTAAAACAAGTAGCTACCAAAATCACTATCTTCGTTTTCGCCGTAGGTGAGTAAGTAAGGGACATTGAGCGTCTCCAGGCTCTGGTAGATCGCTTGGTAGCTCTCCTGTCGCCCCCCATTCACGGCATTGCCCGCAGAAACCAGAAAGTCGATACCGCCCTGATTGATGAGCGGCACAATCTCCTCCTGAAACACGTTTACTGAGTTATTGATATTGCCCACCACCGCAAAGCGGTAGTCGGTTCGATCCCTCAGTACCTCGCGTATATCTGCCACTTCAAGGGTATGCACCGACTCAAATTTGGACTCTGCCACATACAGCCAAATTTGGTGAGTAATCAGCCCTACCACCAGGGCGAGATTAAGGTAGAAGAACAGCCGCAACCAGCGCTGACGGGAAAGGCGAAAAAAGGAGCGTCGAGGCATTTAAAAGCGCTTTTCAATAATAAACATGACAAAGCCGCCACACGGGCGGTTTGAGCCTAAAAACGCCTTTACTATACAGCAACGTTGCATAGAGTTGGCGGCCCAGGTTAACGCGCCTCACAGCCGTTTAGGGTAGCCAGTAACCGCCGTGGCCCCGCTTGATTGCGGTGTTCTCCCAGCCATATGCCCTGCCAGGTACCTAAGGCCAAGCGTCCATCCCGCACCGCCAGGGTAAGCTCTGTTCCCAGCAGGCTGGCGGCCACATGGGCTGGCATATCATCAGGCCCTTCCAGCGTATGGCGAAAATAGGGCAAATCTTCGGGTACCAGACGACGCAGAAACGCGTCTAAATCGTGGCGCACATCCGGATCAGTGTTCTCATTAAGCGTTAACGAGGCAGAGGTATGCATCAGCTGCAAATGCAGCATGCCAATATGGCAGTCGTTTATGCATGGCAGCGCACGAGCTACATCATTTGTAATCAAATGAAAACCGCGCGCCACTTCGGGGAAATGAATCTCTTGTTGGAACCACATAAACACTCCTTTGTTTGCCGTTTAAATAGTGGCACGCCATCACCAACGTGCTCTTCTTGTATGGCAAAATAGCGTCAGACATAGTCCTTAACATTGCCCTTAAGATAGCCCTTACCATAGTACTTGAGACAGTACTTAAGATAGCCGATCCCTCATGAGTCTTCGCCAAGGAGCGCGTTAATGAAAGCAGTGCTAGGAAGCAGTGTCATCACCATGGCCCTACTCACAGGGTGTACCGGCATCCCTGATGGCACCAAGCCCGTCACGGGCTTTGAGCTAGACCGCTACCTGGGCCAGTGGTACGAAATAGCTCGCTTGGATCACTCCTTTGAACGCGGCCTTGACTGCGTTACCGCCACTTACAGTCTGCGCGATGACGGCGGTGTGCGAGTGATCAACCGCGGTTACAACCTTGAAGAGCAGGCTTGGGATGAAGCAGAAGGCCGCGCCTACTTTATTGATGCCCCAGACGTCGGGCGCTTGAAAGTAAGCTTTTTTGGCCCCTTCTACGGCGGCTATAACGTTCTTGAGCTGGATGAGGAGTACCAATGGGCATTAGTGGCCGGCCCGAACCGCGACTACCTATGGATCCTTTCACGCACGCCGGAGATGGATAACACGGCTGAAACCCGCCTGCGCCAGCGGGCAGCCGAACTGGACTTCCCCACCGATGAGTTGATCGACGTTAACCAGGCTGAGGCTTGCCCCCGCCGATAACGCCTTACCCCGCTGGCAGCGCCGAAACCCTGCCGGTCATCTCACGCTGAATATAATCGATAAAAGCGCGTAGCCGGGCGGGTACATGGCGGCGCTGCTCGAACACCGCATAGAAATCCGCCCGCACACCTTGCCAGCCAGGCAGCAGTTCAACTAACGCACCACTGGCAAGGTGCTCGTTCACGTCCCACCATGAGCGCAGCATGACACCGTGGCCGTCCAAGGCCAGCCGGGTAATGACCTCTCCATCGTTGCTAGCTAATCGACCACTGACCTTTATCGACTGTGTCTGCCCAGACTGCCCTTTCGCAGACTGAGCGGCTTGTTCAAAGCGCCAAAGCGGGAAATCACTGTCATTTTCGCGAATCACCAAACAGGCGTGTTGCTGTAAATCTGTCGGTACTTGCAGAGGCGGCGCCAGGGCAATGTAGGCAGGCGACGCACAGAGCACGCGTCGATTGGCCAGAATACGCCGAGCGACCAAGCGCGACTCAGGGGGCTCGCCCACGCGAATACCAATATCAAAGCCATGGTCGCTCAAATTGAGCGGAAAATTAGTCAGCTCTAACCACCCTTCCACTTCCGGGTGCTCAGCACAAAAGCGCGACAGCAGAGGCGCGATATGGCGGCGGCCAAAGCCAAAGGTGGCGTTAACCCGCAAACGCCCGCTAAGTGCTTGGTCAGCCCCCTCTCCCAGTGAGTTTTCCAGCTCATCCAGCTCATCTAAAATCAACGCGCCACGGGCCAGATAGAGCTCCCCCTCCGCCGTCAGCGTCAACCGCCGCGTGGTGCGAGCCGCCAGCTCTACCCCCAGGCGCGCTTCCAACTGTTTTAGCCGCTTACTCACCGCAGAGAGCGACAGCCCCAGCTCACGAGCCGTCGCGGTGAGGCTACCTGCCCGCGCCAAGTGCTGAAAAAATGCCAAATCATCCAGATGCGCCATGCCTCTCCCCAGCTATTCTATACTTTCACGCAACAATAGCTTGAATAGTAGCCTGATTATCTCCGCCAAAATAGCCGCTACACTCTACTTACTATTCACGACTCACGACTCACGACTCACGACTCACAAACATAGAAGCAACTAACAAGATAAGGAACCAGTATGACCCACCGTATCGCCATTATCGCCGGTGACGGCATCGGCACCGAAGTAATGCCCGAAGGCATTCGCGCCCTTGAGGCCACCGCCAAGCGGTTTAATATCGATCTTGAGTTCACCACTTTTGAGTTTGGTAGCTGCGACTACTATCTCGAACACGGCCAGATGTTGCCGGATGATTGGTTCGAGCAGTTAAAAGGTTTCGATGCGCTATTTTATGGCGCGGTGGGCTGGCCGGATAAAGTGCCCGACCATATTTCCCTATGGGGCTCGCTACTGCAGTTCCGGCGCCGCTTTGATCAGTACATCAACCTGCGCCCCTGTAAGCTCATGCCTGGTATCAAAAGCCCGCTGGCTGGCCGAAAACCCGGCGATATCGATTTTTATGTCGTGCGTGAGAACACCGAAGGCGAGTACTCAAGCGTTGGCGGCAAAATGTTTGAAGGCACCGACCGTGAAGTGGTGATTCAAGACACCGTCATGACCCGCACCGGCGTTGACCGGGTACTGAAGTACGCCTTTGAGCTGGCCCAAACCCGCCCGCGTAAAAAGCTCACCTCTGCAACCAAGTCCAACGGTATCTCCATCACCATGCCCTACTGGGATGAGCGGGTGGTCGAAATGGCCAAGGGCTACCCTGAGATCGCGGTGGATAAATTTCATATCGATATTCTCACCGCCAACTTCGTTCTTCACCCGGATTGGTTTGATGTAGTGGTGGGCAGCAACCTGTTCGGCGATATTCTTTCTGATCTCGGCCCCGCCTGCACCGGCACCATTGGCATTGCGCCTTCGGCCAACATCAACCCGGAAGGCAACTTTCCCAGCCTGTTTGAACCCGTACACGGCAGCGCGCCGGATATCGCCGGTAAAGGCATCGCCAACCCAATCGGTCAGATCTGGTCAGGCGCGATGATGCTGGAGCACCTGGGCTATAAAGAAGCGGGCGATGCAATGGTAACCGCCATTGAAAACGTGTTGAGTGAAGGCGATGCCACCGTACTTACCCGCGATGTGGGGGGAGAAGGCACCACTGCAAGCCTAGGCAAGGCAATTGCCAACGCTATTTCGCACTGACACAGCTATGTCATAGCGTTTGGCTGTCCGATTGTACCCAATCGGACAGCCTATGTATGCTCTTTGAGAATCTATGTTCTACATTTGTCCTGAGGGCGGAAGAAACGTCAGTTTCACTCCGCTCATAACAACATCAACAAACAACCATCAGGACAATGCTATGAAACTTGGACGCCGTCAGTTCCTTTCGGCATCGGCCGCCCTGGCCGCTGTTGGCACATCGCCCCAGCTTTTTGCTTTGCAGAGCTCACAAGGCTCCATCCCAGAACGATATCCAATCGATGCCTGGAAAGTCGAAGATTCCCGCTTTAGTGATTACATGATTTTTAACAGCCCTCTAGAGCGCCACTGGAGTGGAGGACTGTGGACAGAGGGGCCAGCATGGAACGCCGTAGGGCGTTATGTCGTGTTCAGCGACATACCCCGTGCCAAGCAGATGCGTTGGGACGAATCCACTGGCCAGGTCAGCGTTTTGAGAGAAAGTGTCGGCCACTCCAACGGTAATACCTTCGATCATCAGGGGCGGCTAATTGCTTGCGAGCACTACCCCTCACGCGTTTTGCGCTATGAGTGGGACGGCAGCACAACGGTGCTCGCCGAACGCTATCAAGGCAAACCGCTCAATGCCCCCAATGACGTGGTGGCACTGCCCTCGGGTGGAGTGATCTTTACCGATCCAGGCTATGGAGCTCACTTCGATTACGAGGGTAAAAAACGAGACCTGGAGTTAGAAACGGCCATCTATTACGTCGATGACAGCCTGGATGAGCCCATCATGCTGACCGACGATATTTATAAGCCAAACGGTATTGTATTAACACCGGATGGCGATGGGTTCTACGCCAGTGACAGTGCCCCCACCCATTTCGACGAACCCGCGCGAATTATTCGCTGGTCGCTGGGGGAAGAGGGTCGCAGTGTTAGCGACCGGCAAGTTATCGTGACCAGTGAAGACACGATTTTCGACGGTATGGCCTGCGACGTGGATGGCAATATCTGGTCAAGTGCCAATGGTGGCGAAGGTATCGACGGAGTAGTGGTCTTTTCACCGGAAGGCACCCTGCTGGGCCGAGTATTGCTACCCGAAGTCTGCTCAAACGTGTGTTTTGCGGGCAAGGGCCGCAATCGGCTATTTATGACGGCCAGCCAATCCGTCTACACCATTTATACGGCAGCGCGAGGAGCTTAGTAAGGCGATAATTCCAGTCTCCATATCCCAACCCAAAAAAGCCTCGCTGGCTATGTCCAGCGAGGCTTTTACCATGACTAACTCATATATGACTTGGCTAGTGAGCTCATTAACTAGCCAGTTTAGCCGCCGTTTGCGCGACCAGCTCGCCCTGGAAACGGGCAATTTTCAGTTCACGCTCGTCAGGTTGGCGTGAACCATCGCCACCGGCCAGCGTTGCGGCGCCGTATGGCGTACCGCCGCTTACCTTAGAAATATCAAACTGCTCTTCAAGGCCGTAACCAATCGGCACAATGATCATGCCGTGGTGGGCGAGTGTGGTCCAGGTAGAGGTAATGGTCATCTCATCGCCGCCACCGGTACCGGTAGAGGTGAACACGCTAGCGACTTTGCCACGCAGAGAACCGTTCGCCCACAAACCGCCGGTCTGATCCAGGAAAGTACGCATTTGGCCGGCCATGTTACCGAAGCGGGTCGGTGTGCCAAAGATAATCGCATCGTAATCGGCAAGCTCTTGAGGCGTCGCTTCCGGCGTGTCGTAATCCTGCTTACCGCCTGCATTCTTAAATGCTTCTTCCGGCATTGTTTCGGGAACGCGCTTAACCGTTACTTCGACACCGTTCACACCTTTTGCGCCTTCTGCTACGGCTTGGGCCAGCGTGTCGATATGGCCATACATGGAATAATAAAGTACCAGTACCTTCGTCATTGCTATCTCCTTCACTAATGAGCAGTGCAATCAGCGTCGCCTAGAGTGGGCGTCACCTAATAAGTAGTAAACACAACATAGCGCACTCAAGCATAGAAAAAAGCGAATGTTTTCGTCCGTGGGCGTCGATTTCATCGACGCACGCCACCTTGCACTTTACGCCAACCACCACTAGCTTTTGACTTGCCCACATCAAACGTATCCAAGGAGTCTGGAATGACGATTTTTGAAGCCCTGCGCAAGGATCACGATATTCAGCGCGACCTGCTCGCCCGCTTAGTTGAAACACATGGAGATAGCGATGAGCGCGACAACCTTTATCAACAAGTTCGGGCAGAGCTGCACTATCACGCCGCCGCCGAAGAGCGGGCGCTCTATATCCCGATGATGTCGATTGACCTGACCCAGGAAAAAGCCCGCCACAGCGTTGCTGAACATCATGAAATTGATGAGCTTTTAGAACTGCTCGATGAAACTGATTACAGCGCAACTCATTGGCTCACCCACGCCAAACAGCTCCAGGATTTAGTCACCCACCACCTGGATGAGGAGGAGCAAGAGGTTTTCCAACTGGCGGGCCGGGGCCTGCAAGATAAACAGAAGACGTCGCTCGCCGGAGAATACCAAGAAGAGATGCAGCGTCAGCGCTCCGCGCAACCTTAGTAAGCCAACCCAAAAGCGTCCATGCATCTCACTGGGCGCTTTTTTGTTGCCAGCGACTTAGGGGCACGTTTAGATTCCGCTTGCTTCATGAATACGCTTTTGTACCAAAACGCTTTTTCACGAATATGCTGGGCTTTTACACGCGAACGACCTACTGGCTTGTGACAAAGGCCTCGCGTGGCGATGCTAGGCTCACTTTGATCCTGACAACGATACTGAAAATAGAGATTAAGGAGCGACAATGCTAGGCCAATGGCTCGACTGGTCGCTTGACGGGCAGCTCCCCACCGCCAGCCACGGCGCCTTCGCAAGCGGCACTTACCATTTGCATGCGCCTGGTATTTTGGAACTCTCTCCCAACACGGCTAGGGATGGCGCTTACGCGTGTATCATTTCAGCGGCGATCCACGGCAATGAGACTGCGCCAGTTGAATTGGTAGGTGAGTGGTTAAGCAGCATAGAAGCAGGCAGCATATCGCTCGGTGCGCCCGTTCTGGTGATTTTAGGCAACCTGCCCGCGCTTAAAGCGCAGCAGCGGTTTCTTTCCACCAATTTAAACCGGCTATTTAGCCGTGAACTCACCGCCAAGGGCGACGAACCTGATCGCGCCAGGGAATTAATGGCCGCCGTGGATAGTTTTTATTCCCGCCATGCCCAGCTCCCCAAACTGCACTACGACCTGCATACCGCGATTCGGGAAAGCCGTTACCCCCGCTTCGTCGTAGAGCCCTTTGCCGAAACGTCCACCGCTGCCGAGCAGTGGGGCTGGCTGGCGGCAGCGGATATGCAGGCGGTGCTACATCAACACCAGCACAGCTGGACGTTCTCCCATTACAGTAAACACTACCACGGCGCCCAGGCATTCACCTTTGAGCTGGGCCGAGTAGCCCCTTTTGGCCACAACGATATGGCATCCTTGCAACCGATGCGCACGCTAATCGCCGCGCTGAGTGAAGGGCATACACCACCCAGCCAGCCCGCCAGGCAAATGCAGTTTTTCCAGGTTCAGCACGAGTTAATACGTCACTCAGATGACTTCACTCTCTGTTTTCCCGAGGAGACAGCAAACTTCAGCCGCTTTGAGCCGGGTACACTGCTGGCCCAAGACGCCAAGGCGGGTGAATTTCGGGTAGGCGACACGCCCCTCCATGTAGTGTTTCCTAACTCGCAGGTAGAGATGGGCTCCCGTGCTGCGCTGTTGGTGGCGCCTATCGCTTAACCACAGGCAGAAACTATTTTAGCTAAGACAATAACAATGGTAAGGCGATAACAGGCCTCTCGACGTCGATAAGACCAACGTCGAGTGCATAATGTTATAAGGAAAGCGCGCATAATGCGTCCAGCCTGATAGAATCGCCCCTTTTTTCGCGCCAGCCGCATCAAACCCATATGTTGCTGCGGCAACTCTGTACTGGAGCCTATGATATGGCCGCTACGCCTACTCCCCTTGAAGTGCGTAATATTAAAAAACGCTTTGGCGATACGGAAGTTCTGAAAGGTCTTTCATTACAAGCCCAAAAGGGCGATGTGATTACCCTGATTGGTGCCTCTGGATCGGGTAAAAGTACTTTTTTGCGCTGCATGAACTTGCTCGAGCAACCCGATGATGGCGACCTTATCGTCCATGGCGAATCCATTCGATTTAAAACCACTAAGCACGGCCGAGAGCCCGAAGATTGGAAGCAAGTAGTACAAATGCGCGCCAAGCTCTCCATGGTGTTCCAGAGTTTTAATCTGTGGGCCCATATGACGCTGCTCGAAAACATCATCGAGGCGCCGATTCATGTGCTAAAAAAACCTAAGAAAGAGGCCTTGGAGCACGCCCATGCCCTGCTTGACCGGGTGGGATTAACGACCCGCGCCAACGCCTACCCTGCGCAGATGTCCGGCGGCCAGCAGCAGCGTGGCGCTATTGCCCGTGCACTGGCGATGGATCCAGAAGTGATGCTGTTTGACGAACCCACCTCTGCCCTTGACCCGGAACTGGTCGGCGACGTATTGAAAGTCATGCATGGCCTTGCTGAAGAGGGACGCACCATGGTGGTGGTGACTCACGAGATGGGGTTTGCCCGGGATGTCTCCAGCCAAGTGATTTACCTTCACCAAGGTCTGGTGGAAGAAGCCGGCCCCCCAGCCCAAGTGCTAGGCAACCCGCAATCACCGCGTCTGCAGCAGTTCCTGGCACCTAAATACTGATCCGCGAGGCTCACCATGATTGATTTACAAGGTTATGGCCCCCGGCTGATCGAGGGGGCAGGCGTTACCGTTCAATTAGCGGTGCTGTCGCTAATTTTAGCGATTATTTTAGGGTTGCTAACCGCCAGCGCGAAGATGTCGCGCAACTGGTTTTTAAGGCGTACAGCAACGGTTTACACCACGCTTATTCGCGGCGTCCCGGATCTCGTTTTGATGATGCTGCTATTTTTTGGCGGCCAGATTGGTGTTAACGCCATCAGCGACATGCTCTATTACAGTTACGATATCGACCTATATATTAATTTCAATGCCTTCGCTGCTGGCGTACTGACCATTGGTTTTATCTTCGGCGCCTATATGGGCGAGACCTTCAGGGGCGCCTTTATGGCGGTGGATAACGGCCAGATTGAAGCGGGCAAAGCCTACGGAATGAGCAATGGCCTCGTATTTCGTCGTATCCGCTTTCCGCAAATGATGCGCCATGCGCTGCCGGGGTTATCTAATAACTGGATGGTACTGCTCAAAACCACCGCGCTGGTCTCGGTCATTGGCTTGACCGATATGGTACGGGTGGCAGCGGAAGCCTCCCGAGCGACCCATGAGCCGTTTACCTTTTTGCTCCCCGTCGCCGTAGCGTACCTGCTCATCGCCAGCGTATCTGAATGGATTTTCGCGCGCCTGCAGAAACATTACGACATCGGCTTTGGAGGTCAGTGATATGCTCGATATTTCCACTTGGTTCAATGACCTTCTCGCTGGCAACACCATCTTCACCGCCAATACACTGGGATACTACTGGGAAGGCTTGGTCACGACCACGCAACTGGTATTTTTATCGCTTGTGGCAGGGTTAATTCTGGCCGTACCGCTAGCCATTATGCGCAGCTCCAAGCATAAATGGATTAGTCTGCCGGTTTATCTGTATACCTATGTGTTTCGTGGCACACCGCTGTTGATTCAGCTCTATATTATCTACTACGGCGTTGTCTTTGTTGACGGTATCCAAGAGAGTTTTTTGTGGCCAGTGCTGCGTGAAGCCTTCTATCCAGCGCTGATTGCCTTCACGCTGAATACTGCCGCCTACACCACCGAGATTTTTCGCGGCGCCATCAAATCCACGGCTAAAGGCGAGATTGAAGCTGCCCGCGCCTACGGCATGTCGCAGAGCCTGATGATGCGCCGAATCATCTTACCCAGCGCCTTTCGTCGCGCCCTGCCCGCCTACGGTAACGAAGTGATTTTTATGCTTCACGCCAGCGCTATTGCCAGCGTAGTCACACTGATGGATTTAACCGGTGCCGCGCGATTTGTCTACGCCCGTTACTATGCCCCTTTCGAGGCGTTTCTGTTCGTGGCGGCCATTTATCTATGCTTAACGTTCGCGATTTTGTTCTTCTTCCGCTATCTAGAGAAAAGGCTGCTCGCACACCTACGGCCACAAGATGCTTAATTATGGAAAAGCGGTTGATCATGGAAAAACGGTGCAACTGTCAAACAAACGTTGGTTCACAACGTAACGTCCCCTTTTCGTCAACGCCAACCTGGGTTAGTTTAATTGTCGACTAACAACTATTTGTCAGTTAAAAACGGGGCTCACTTTCAAGTGAACCCGCTTTCTACGGAGTAATAAGATGAAAAAACTACTATCCCTTTCACTGCTGGGCTTGGCAGTCGCCGCTGCTTCCTCGGCACAGGCACGTGATTACGATAACGTGCGCATTGGCGTTGACGTTCCTTACGAGCCTATGGAGTTCCGCACCGCGGAAGGCGAACTCACCGGTTTTGACATCGACCTGGGTAACGAGCTGTGTGACCGTATGGGCGTTACCTGCGAGTGGATCGAGCAAGAGTGGGACGGCATCATTCCCGGCCTAATGTCACGCAACTACGACGCCATCATGTCGTCAATGACCATTAACGACGAGCGTCGTGAGCAAGTGCTGTTCTCTGAGCCCTACATCACTATGCCCTCTGCATGGTTTGCTGCAAGCGACCTGGGTATCAGCGAAGCCACTAAAGAGACGCTGGAAGGCATGACCATCGGCGTACAGCGCGGCACCCTGCAGGATAACTACGTGACTGACAACTTCAGTGACGTGGCCGAGATTAGCCGCTACTCCACCGCCGACGATATGGTGCTGGATATGGAAGCTGAGCGTCTGGATATCGTGTTCCTCGACTTCCCGATTGGCCAATCCACGCTGCTAGAAAGCGAAGAAGCTGAGTACGTGGTGGTTGGTGAGCGCATCAGTGAGCCAAAAGAGTACTTCGGTGACGGCTTTGGCATCGCCTTCCGTCAGCGCGATGAAGCGCTCGCCGAGAAGTTCAACGAAGCCCTGGCTGAAGTGCAAGAAGACGGCACTTACGACGAAATCTATAACCGTTATTTTGGTGAAGCTGAGTAAGATTACACAGCAAGCCTTGATGTCCATTACCCCGGCAACTGCCGGGGTAATGTGCTTTTAGAGCCAAGCTAATTAAGTGAACTAGGTAAAGCTACCTCTGTCTGTGTATCATTGCGCATATTCAACACGGAGGTTTTATGGCTCAATCAACAAGCCCACATGCAGGCACGCTCCCTCGCCCATCCTCCCATTGGACCGGCTGGGGACAGTGGCTGGCACTGATCACCATGACGGTGGATCACCTCACGCGCTATGTGCTGCCCGGGGATTGGGATTTAAGCTGGGCGGGGTCTTCCATTGGCCGTATCGCCTTTCCTCTGTTTGCTGCCATGGTGGCTTGGCATGGGCTGTTTAATACCCGTAACCCGTTACGCTACTCACGACGAATTTTAGTTATCGGCTTGGTCGCCCAACTTCCCTATATGATGATGCCCCGTGCATCAGACGCGTTTATCCTCAACGTCTGCTTTACTCTGGCCAGTGGTTTAGCCCTAGGCACACTAGTGCGCCAAGGCTGGCAACACTACCAGCAGCAAACGTTAGGTTTACCCTGGCTGTTAGCAGGCGCGGCGGTAGGGGTTACCGTTTGGTACTTGCTTGGATTCTGGGTGGAGTACGGGCACAACGGACTGCTGCTGATTCCGCTATTAATGTTCGCCATGCACGCATTGAGCCAAGCTGAAAACCATTTTCAAGCGCGTCTATGGGCAGGCCTGGCGGCGTTCCCAGTACTCTGGATTGCCGGACAGATGAACGCCTCTGATATGGCCAAATCGTTTACCGTAGGCACCTGCGTCGTCGTGCTCATTCTGGCTGCAGGTGCAGCCCAGCGAATCCCCCCCGTCAGCTTGGTAATGCCGCGCCGTTTATGGTTGGCTTGGTACCCCGGCCATTTTGCGTTAATCGCATTATGGGTGCTTTTAATCGGCCAACTGGCTTAACAAAAACGTCTCACTGCATCTTATCGCGCATCCAGGGCTGGTAGCGGCACAGCCGCGCCCGCCCTTCTGTTTTGGCGCGATACATCGCAATATCCGCTTGTTTAAGCACTTCTTCGTGATCACAGTCGGCCGTCGTAAAGCATGTGTAACCGATGCTGGGTGTTACCTCCTTATCTTGGCTTGCCAATCGGTAAGGTAGAGCTAAAGCCTGCTGAACGTTGCGCATATAACTCTCAGCACGTGCTTCCAGGGATACCTCTGTCTCCCCTTCCAATAACGCCAGCAATACAAATTCATCACCGCTGAGACGAGCAGCCATATCGCCCTCACTCAAACAACATTCGAGGCGGCGAGCTACCTGCACCAATAGATCGTCCCCTGTAGCGTGCCCCCAGGTATCGTTAATCAACTTAAAGCGATCCAAATCCAAGAACATCACTAAACCGTTCTGAGATTCTGTTTGTTGCTCATCACAAAGAGTTGCCAAACGCTCTATAAACAGCCGCCGATTGGGTAAATCGGTGAGTGAATCATAAGAAGCCTGGCGGTAAATGATCGCCTCAGCGCGCTTACGCTCGGTGAAGTCTTCAATAATGGCTACGCCGCCGACCATCTCATTACCGGCACTATGCACACCATTGAAGAATGCCCGTAACGGGGTGCCTGCGCTCGCTTTGGGTAAATAGTAAGTTCCCTCGTAATAACCAGTCCCTTTGGAGAGTGCATCGCGCACAGCGTTGGCCACCTCTGGATCCGCTGAGTGGGATAACATTTTATAGCCGAGCAACTGAGCGCGATTAACGTCCAGTATCTCTAACAGCTTACTATTACAATCAGTGATGAGCCCCTGACTATCAAAATGCAGCACGCCCAATGGCGAGCGTTGAAAGATAGAGCGGTAGCGATTTTCGCTCTCCAGCAGTTGTGCCTCCCTGGCGGACATACTCACCCGCAGGGAAATGTTATCGTGGATAATTCTACTTAAACGTCGGCTGGTGGTCATAATCAGGCCAAGAAATAGGCTAAGCATGGCGCCAATCAAAATTGCCAACGGTGAACCTAATAGTAAAAATTGTACTAACAAGGGAAGCAAAATCGGCAGCACGAAACCGAGCGCCACCCACCAAATGGCCGAAAGCGTTGTGACACCACCGGCAGCAATACCCGCCAATACAATCGAAAGCGCTGCCACCTGACCGTGATTTTCGCCAGTAAACAGAACAACCCCGCCAGCGCCCCAGACACAGCCAGCTAAAAACGCCCCGGCGCTAAACCGATATAGCCAGCGGCGGCGCTGTTGCTGCTGCGCAGGCAAACGTTGAAAATAGAAAGCCAATGCAAGACGAGCTATTGATACCAGGATCAATACAGCAAGCCACGCGAGCAGCACCCAGCTTGTGATCACTGGCCACATGGCGGCCACTAATAGGATCCCTGCTAATACACTGCTCAGCACCGGTTGCCACAGGTTGTCGTATAGCAGAGTTACTTTTTCGCTATGCAAGCGTTTTACAGTGACATGATGATCGCGATGAAAACCACTGCGCAGCCCAGACGATGTTCCAGTGGTTGAAGAGTGAGGCATACTGACTACCCGCCTAAAAAGAGACTGTTAAGATCAGCCTAATGGCTGATTTTTATTGTCGCTCCTTTTTAGCGCATTTAAGTACTTTTAGCGATATAAGTTATTGTGGTTGGTCAATATTGTAAAAAAAGCCGCCTAAGTTAGACAGGCGGCATTAGCAATTACAGCTTAATGGAAAAACTTAACGCAGGCAGCGGTGCCTCAGGCAGTAACGCACTGCAGGCGTTCACTTTTTCCAGCAGTTCGGCATGATTAGGTGCGAGGATATTCACGTGGGCAAGCTTACGACCAGCCCGCTCAGCTTTGTCATAGCGATGCAGGTGCGTATTGGCAAGCGCTAGAATCGCTGCGTTGTCGCCTTCACGACCAATCACATTAATCATGCAGGTGGGGGCAATCGCCTGGGTATCGCCTAAGGGTAAACCCTGTATCGCCCGCAGGTGATTTTCGAACTGGCTGGTTACTGCACCATCCATCGTCCAGTGGCCGGAATTATGAACGCGGGGGGCCATTTCGTTGGCCAGCAGGCTACCATCACGAGTTTGAAACAACTCAAGCGCTAGCACGCCCACGTAATCCAGCTCATCCAACAGCGCACGAATATAGCCATCAGCAGTTTGCTGAACGCTGTCGTCCAGGTCTGGCAACGGCGCCACGGAGTAGCGAAGGATGCCGTCTACGTGCTGGTTCTCGGCCATGGGGTAGAACACCACCTCGCCATCGCGCCCCCGAACGGCAATCATCGAGACTTCACGCACGAAATCGACAAATGCTTCAACGACCAACTGCGAATGGCCAATAGCGCTCCACGCCTCGCCAGCCTGCTCGGGCTGCTTCAATACCGCCTGCCCCTTGCCGTCGTAACCCTCAGTGACCGATTTAGCCACTACCGGACAACCCAACTCACGGGCAGCCGCTTCAAGCTGCTCGGCACTCTCAACCACCCGGTAGGCAGGTGTAGGGATGCCTAAACGGTCAAACAGTGTCTTCTCTTCGACCCGGTTCTGACACACTTCAATAGCACGGCTGCTGGGGTAGACCGGCTTGTGCTGCTCGATCTCACGCACCAACTGAACGGGCAAGTGCTCAAACTCGTAGGTCACCACGTCAACCTTGGCTAAAAACTCCGCAAGGTGCTGATTGTTAGGATCGACAATCACATCGCCAAGCCCTGCGCTAGGATTGCCAGTGGTATCCAGAAAGGTGAAGCGGTTACCCAGCGGATACCCCGCTAGTGCCAACATGCGGCCTAATTGACCTGCACCCAGTACACCGATGTTTTGTACGACGTCAGTTTTAACGACATCAGTTTTAACAACGTCGCTCTTTGCACTACCTGAATTCATAGCCAGGCTCCTTATTCCGCTTCCGGCTCGGGGCGCGGATCAGGGTTGTCGAGGACTTTCTGTGTCTGCTCCGCGCGGAACGCCTCGACCGCACTGCGCACCGTGGCGTCTTGCAAGCCAACGATCTGCGCCGCCAGCAAGCCTGCATTTGTAGCACCCGCCTTCCCAATCGCCAATGTTCCCACCGCAATACCGCCAGGCATCTGCGCAATGGAGAGCAGCGAATCCAAACCTTTTAGCGCTTTTGACTCAACAGGCACACCCAGCACAGGTAGCGGCGTTTGCGAGGCCACCATGCCGGGCAGGTGCGCAGCACCGCCCGCACCTGCGACAATGACCTGTAAGCCACGCTCAGCAGCACTCTTGGCATAATCGAACAGCAGGTCAGGCGTGCGGTGCGCCGACACTACACGGGTTTCATAAGCCACGCCCAAACGCTCCAACATGGAAACAGCGTGTTCCATGACTGGCCAATCAGACTTGGATCCCATGATCACGCCCACCTTGGGTGCGCTGTTCGACGACATGCAAAACTCCTCGGCCAAAGGCCTATAAAAGCGAAACTAAATTAAAAAACAGCGTGCGCCGGGTTAGGCGCACATCAAAATAGGAAGGCGAATAGTCTACCAGAGCCACAGCGTTTGCGGGCTTTGCTGAGGTCGTGAAATTTTCATCAAAATAGGCATTGAAATACTCACCGGTTGGCGGCATTGTGTGATTGTCATTTCAGACTGATGGAGCCACATGAGCACGGCACGCGCAACTGCCACTGCGGAACAGCTTGATCCTCCGCGAAGCAGCCCTGACCTCGACGTCAGGGAACTTGAAAAACGTACGCGATTAATGCGTATTATCACGCGTCTGATCGCCGTATCAGACCTAGGAAGCCGAGAAATTGCCCGCCGGGCAGGGCTTCCCGTTCAGAAAATTAGCGACTTGCTCGCCGGAAGGCTAGAGCACCTGGGGGTAGATGAACTTCACGCCCTGCGTCGCACCTTAGAGCTGGAGGCGCCATAGCAGACACTTTTTGCTGCTGTTTCCCACTCCTCTACTCATCACAGACCGCCTCCCGGCGGTCTGGCAAAAATTATCATTCAAGCTAGCCCCCCCTAGATCAACACGCTTCGCTCGCTATGACACGTAAAATGTCATTGCTCACGGCGCGATAAGTATCCCCCCAAACGCGACGATAACCACCACTACCCAAGCGGGCAGCTTCCATACGGTTAATAGCAAGAAACCGGTGAGCGCCAGGGCAAACTCTTCCGCACCAATGATCGCGCTCGTCCACACCGGCTGGTAAAGCGCTGCACCTAAAATACCCACCACTGCGGCATTGGCTCCGCGCATAAGCGCTTGTGCGCTTCTCCACTGACGAAATTGATTCCAAAACGGCAACACGCCCACTAACAGCAAAAAGCCAGGGATAAAGATCGCCAACAGTGCCAGCAAGGCACCGGCGAGAGCATTTATACCGGGCAGCAGCGCGCCTAAATAAGCCGCAAAGGTAAATAGCGGCCCTGGCACCGCCTGGGCGGCCCCGTAACCAGCTAAAAATTCATCCGGCGTAACCCAGCCCGACTGCACCACTTCCGCTTCCAACAGCGGCAGCACCACGTGACCGCCGCCAAACACTAATGCACCTGAACGATAAAACGCATCGGCGATCTCCAGCCAAGCCGCCATACCCGCCAACAATGGCAACAGAATCAACAGCCCTGCGAATCCCCCCAGCGCCACCATGCCCACCTTCCGCGTGACAGGAAAATGCAGCGACTCACTTGCTGTGACAGCAGCACTATCGCGGCACAGCGCTAGCCCCGCTAAGCCCCCAGCACAATCGCCGAAACCTGGCCCATAGGGCCACTAACCAGCACCACCGTAAATATCGCCGCCAGCGCGATACCCGCACGGGTTTTATCCGGGCAGAGATTGCGCGCCATACCCCACATCGCGTGGGCCACAATCGCCACCGCCACTACTTTTAAACCGTGGATAATGCCACTGGCAATGGGGCCATCCAGCACGGCTGCGCCAAACGCAAACAGCACCAGGATAATCGCCGAGGGCAGTGTAAACGCTAGCCACGCCATGGCAGCCCCCCAGGGCCCCGCACGCAGTAAGCCCAGGGCAAAGCCCACCTGGCTACTGGCGGGCCCCGGCAAGAACTGACACAGCGCCACTAGATCAGCGTAGGCACTTTCGGTTAACCACTTGCGGCGTTCCACAAAAGCAGTACGAAAATACCCCAGGTGCGCCACTGGGCCGCCAAAGGACGTTAAGCCCAGCGCTAAAAATGCCCAAAAAACTTCACTGACACGCCCTCGTTCCTGTGTTTGCTCCACCATCTGGTCACCTGCTACCCAATTAAAAAAGCGCAAGGCTTTTATACTAAGCCCTGCGCTTTAAGTCTTTATGACAGCGTGTTTATAAGGATACGTTCATCATAGCAATACGTTTATTCCTGGTCAGTCACCGCACCGGTGCTGGCCGAGCTAACGAGGCGCGCATACTTGGCCAGCACACCGCGAGTGTAACGGGGTTCAGGCTGCTGCCATGCAGCACGACGGCGCATCAACTCTTCATCAGAGAGATCCACGTCGATGGTATCTGCTTCAGCGTCGATGGTGATGGTATCGCCATCCTCCACCAGCGCCAGCGGGCCGCCGTCGAAGGCTTCCGGCGACACATGGCCGACCACAAAACCGTGACTGCCGCCAGAGAAACGCCCATCGGTAATCAGCGCCACGTCGTTACCCAAACCACGGCCCATAATCGCAGATGTAGGTGTCAGCATTTCGCGCATACCGGGGCCACCTTTAGGACCTTCGTAGCGAATCACCACCACATCGCCTGCAACGACGGTGCCATCGTTAATGCGCGCCTGGGCCTCTTCTTCCGAGCCGAATACCCGCGCTGAACCTGAGAAGCGAGTGCCCTCCTTACCGGTAATCTTTGCAACCGCCCCTTCCGGCGCCAAATTGCCGTAAAGCATGCGCAGATGGCTTTCCGCTTTAATCGGATTACCCAGCGGTGCAATAATGGGCGGCTCTGCCGGGTAAGGCTCAATCTCAGCGAGGTTCTCCTCCAGCGTTTTACCGGTAACCGTCAAACAGTTGCCATTGAGCAGGCCCGCATCTAATAGCATCTTCATCAACGGCTGAATACCGCCGATCGCCACCAGCTCGCTCATCATGTAATGACCGCTGGGACGCAAATCAGCGAGAACCGGTACACGTTTACCAATCTCGGTAAAGTCAGCAAGGGTAAGTTCAACGCCGATGGTGCGCGCCATGCCGATAAGGTGCAGTACCGCGTTGGTAGAGCCGCCCAGGGCAATCACCACGGTAATCGCGTTCTCAAACGCCTCGCGAGTCATAATATCGGAAGGTTTGATGTCGTCGGCCAGCAGCGCCAGTACCGCTTCACCCGCCGCTTTACAGTCGTCGCGCTTTTCCTGAGAGATGGCATTTTGCGCCGAGCTACCCGGCAGGCTCATGCCTAAAGCTTCAATGGCCGACGCCATGGTGTTGGCGGTGTACATGCCGCCACAGGAGCCAGGGCCGGGGATCGCCGTTTCTTCGATGTTTTTAAGTTCGATCAGATCGATATCGCCACGGGAGTGGGCTCCCATGGCCTCAAAGACCGAAACGATATCAGTGTGGCCTTTGCCAGGCATAATGGTGCCGCCGTAAACGAACACGCTGGGGCGGTTTAAGCGTGCCAGCCCCATCAGACAGCCCGGCATGTTCTTATCACAGCCGCCAATGGCGACAAGACCATCAAAGCCTTCGCAGCCCGCAACGGTTTCGATGGAGTCGGCGATGACTTCACGTGAGACCAGCGAGTACTTCATGCCCTCGGTGCCGTTGGCAATACCATCGGAAATGGTGATGGTATTGAAAATCACACCCTTACCACCGCCCGCATCGGCACCGTCACGCGCAAACTCGGCCAGTTCATTAATATGGCTATTGCACGGCGTCACCATGCTCCAGGTAGAGGCAATGCCCACCTGAGGCTTTTTGAAATCTGCGTCGTTAAAGCCCACGGCGCGCAGCATAGCGCGGCTGGCGGCTTTGCCTGGGCCATCGACCACTTGAGCAGAGTGGCGGCGGGAATTGTTTTCAGGCTCGTTCATGGGGATCTCTCTTAGCGTTGTCCACGGTATCCGCATAGCTTGGCGATATTATCCTCATCCCGCAAGATGATTGACACTTAGCGGCTCAATCCTTCAAACGATTAACCAAATGAAACAGAGAACAAGCCTATCCTCCATCGTCGCTAGGGTGGTTAGAGAATCCTTACTTGATCGTGCAAGCTCAGGCCACCACGTTTACTCACCCGATGAGTTAACTTTAAAAAACTCATAGACTCAAAAGCAAAAAAATCATTTCACTAAAGACAAATCTAATGGAAGCACTTATAATCATTCACTTTAATTAACCATGAGCAGAGAATTAAAAATGGAACAGCAAGAACTGTTAAAGGATGTCATTGAACCAATCTACCGCGCTAAATTTTGGATGCAGCTAACGGGCGTTATGCTGATTCTATCTGGGATTTTGACCGCTCTTTCCATTGTCGGCATCATTGTTGCCTGGATCCCCATTTGGGCTGGCATTGTGTTAATGCAGTCGGCCAAAGCCGCTAACATAGCTTTCCAAAGCGGTGATGCACGTGAGACTAAGTTTGCCCTTGAGAAGATCAAAACACACTTCACTATCTTTGGCGTATTGATCTTAATATACCTCGCTATTTTTGTCTTTGTCGCGCTATCCGGTGCGATTGGCTTTGGCTCCATGATGATGTCGTATTGAGCGCTTTAGGTTGAAACATTAAGTCTGGCACCAGTACTGCTTATGACTTAAAATTCCGGCTACCCCTTAAGATGTGGTAGCCGGTTTTAGTTCCCCCCTCTTTATATGCCCACCTAAGATAAGCGCTTAAGACAAGAGCCCTAGCGGTTAAAAAAACAGCACTTACTGGCAAGGTTTAAGAACATTCGGCAGAGAGCCGCCCCCTATGTCACTATAGTGAATTGAATACCCCTGCCGTGAAGGAACATCGTGCATGCCTGCCAACTCGCTGCTCTCACAAACGCCGCTAACGCCGGGCTTTATGGTTGTGCATGCCAATCGCCTGGAAGATTTGCGCGGTTTGGCGGTGGAGTGGATGCGGCTACATCCGCTCGGCCCGCTGGAGAATGAGACCATACTGGTGCAGAGCAACGGTATCGGGCAGTGGCTGAAGCTGGCGCTAGCAGAAGACCCAGCCCAAGGCGGCGCAGGCATAGCGGCGGCGCTGAACGTCACGCTGCCTGCGCGTTTTCTGTGGCAGGCCTACCGCACGGTGCTAACCCAACTGACTCATGACGAGCAGGCGGTGCCCGAAACCTCACCTTTTGATAAGTCACGGTTGATATGGCGCTTACTACGCCTGCTGCCCAGCCTCGCCGAGCAAGAAGCTTTCGCGCCACTGGCTCGCTTTTTAGAAGTCGATCGCGACCAGCGCAAGCACTACCAACTGGCCGAACGACTGGCAGATCTGTTCGACCAGTATCAGGTCTACCGCGCCGACTGGCTGGACGCCTGGGCCAAAGGCAACGACGTATTGATCACCGCCCGTGGCGAAGCCCGCCCGCTGGAATCGCACCAACTGTGGCAGCCAGAACTATGGCGCGCACTGCGCGACGATGTAGCTAATAATCTTGGCGAAGCGGGCCTTAACAGCAGCCGCGCCCAGGTGCACAGCCGCTTTTTAGAAGCCGCCGTTCAGCTTGAAGGCCAGGCCTGCCCACACGGCCTACCCCGGCGGCTAATTATTTTCGGCATCTCATCGCTGCCGCAACAGACATTAGAAGCCCTGGCGGCGCTGTCGCGCTGCTGCCAAATCGTGCTCTGCGTGCACAACCCCTGCCAGTACTACTGGGCGGATATTATCGAACACAAGGATCTGCTGCGCGCCAGCCGCTACCGCCAGCGGCGCAAGGCAGGCATGCCTGATGCGTTGGATGTACTGGGTACCGGTGACGCCAGCGATTCCCTGCACCTCCATGCCCAACCGCTGCTAGCCGCCTGGGGCAAGCAGGGGCGCGACTACCTACGTCTGCTCGATGAACACGACGATTCGGGTAACTACCAAACGCTCTTCGAGCAGCAGGCGCTGCGCATCGATATGTTCGAGCCTTTTAGCGATGGCGAACACAGTTGCCTACTCAGCCAGCTCCAAGACGATATCCGCGAGCTGCGACCGGTAGCAGAGACACAAACCCACTGGCCCGCGCTAGATCCGGCCAGCGATGACTCTATCGTTTTCCACGTCGCCCATGGCCCCCAGCGGGAAGTGGAGATTCTTCACGACCAGTTGCTCGCCGCCTTCAGCGCCGACCCCGATCTGCGCCCGCGGGATATCATCGTCATGGTGCCGGACATCGACCGCTACGCGCCGCACATTGAAGCCGTGTTCGGCCAGTATCGTTCCGCTTTCAGCAGTTATGCGTTTAACGTCCGCCCCGACGACCCGCGCTACATCCCCTATACCCTTTCGGATCAGGCCAGCCGCCACCGCCTGCCGCTGATGATTGCGCTGGAAAAATTGCTGCGCCTGCCAGAGCTGCGCCTCTCGGTGAGCGACCTGTTAGACCTGCTGGAAGTCCCCGCGCTGCGCACACGCTTTGGCATCGACGAACATGACCTGCCCACCCTCAGCCGCTGGATCGAGGGTGCTGGCATCCGCTGGGGGCTCAATGCTGAGCAGCGCACCAGATTGGATCTTCCCGAAGGCCTGACCCAGAACACCTGGGCCTTTGGCCTGCGCCGCCTGCTGCTGGGGTATACGGTAGGCAGTGCTGATGCCTGGCAAGGCATCGAGCCGTTTGATGATATTGGAGGACTGGAAGCCTCACTAGCAGGCCCACTGGCGAACCTGTTGGAAAAGCTGGAAAACACCTGGGAAACGTTCTGCCAGCCCACCGATGCCGCCACCTGGGTGGCCCGACTACGCGAGCTACTGGAAACCTACTTCCTGACCGACGACGCCCAAGAGAGCGTGATGCTCACCAAGCTGGAGACCGCGCTTCAGCAGCTATTGGACAGTACCGAAGAGGCCGAACTTTTTGACCCAATGCCGCTCTCCATGGTGCGTGAACACTGGCTGGGGCAAATTGACGAGCACAGCCTCTCCCAGCGGTTTCTCGCGGGTGCGGTCAACTTCGCCACCCTCATGCCAATGCGGGCGATTCCCTTCAAGCACGTGTGCCTGCTGGGCATGAACGACGGCGAGTATCCGCGTTCCCAGCCGCCGCTGGATTTCGACCTGATGGGCAGTGACTACCGTCCCGGCGACCGCTCCCGCCGCGAAGACGACCGCTACCTGTTTCTGGAAGCGCTGCTCTCCGCCCGCCAGCAGCTCTACATTAGCTGGGTGGGGCGCAGCCAGATCGACAACAACCCCATGCCGCCCTCGGTGCTGGTCGGCCAACTGCGCGACCACCTGGAAGCAGGCTGGCACACGCAAAACGGCGCACCTTTGCTGGAAACTCTGACCACCGAGCACCCGCTGCAGCCCTTTAGCCGCCGCTACTTTACCCAACAGGCCGACGACTCCCCCGCCCAGGCACGGCTATTTACGTATGCCCACGAGTGGCACGCCCTGCACGCACCGCGAAGCGAAAGCCAATCAGGCGGGAGACCAGCGACGCTTAAACCAGACAGCGAACAACAAGGCACGTTAACCCTGGCCCAGCTAGGCGGCTTTCTGCGTGAACCGGCCAAAGCGTTTTTCAATACCCGCTTGGGGGTCTATTTCGAGCAGGAGGAGCTCACCCAGCTAGATGTAGAACCCTTCACGCTGGACGGCCTTCAGAACTGGCAGTTGCAGGATCAATTAATCGCCGCCCAACGCCACGCCGTGGATAACGGCCAGCCGCGCATGGAAGCACTGCATGCCGCACTGGAACGCTTCAAGGGTCAGGGCGTACTGGCCGTGGGCGCCTTTGGCGAGCGCATGCGCGAAGCGCTGGCAGAGCCGATGGAGGCGCTATTCGGCGCCTACGAAGAAGCGCTGCAAGAGTGGCCCCACATAGTGGCCGCGCCTCAAGTAGTTTATGTGGAAGGAAGCGTCACGCTGGAAGATTGGTTGGGGGAACTGCGCCAGGATGAGGCAGGCAATCGTTGCCGCCTACTACTGCTCAGCAGTAGCCTGGTCAGCCAAGGGCGCGGCCGTGGTCAGTACCGCTGGCAGCATCTGCTGCGCCCCTGGGTCGCGCATCTAGCGGGCAATAGCGAGCGCCCGATGACGACCCAGCTACTTTCCAAAGTGGGCCATGTGCGGCTGGAACCATTAGAAGCCGAGAATGCCCGCTACCAGCTACAAAACCTGCTCCGTATCTGGTGTGATGGCATGCAAGCGCCACTACCGCTGGCCCCACAGACCGCTTTCGCTTGGCTGGCAAAACTTGGCACGCCTGACAGTGAGGCCGATAGCGACGCCTACGCCGCCGCCGAAACCGCCTACGAGGGAGGCCGCTTTCAGACCGGCGAAGTCACCCAAAGCGCCTACCTTTCCCACCAATGGCCAAGCTTTGAGCGACTGTTTAACGAACAGGCCCTGGGGCACCGTTTTGCCTCGCTGACAGAAGCGCTCTACGCACCGCTGCACCGTGCGGTCAAGGGTGACTAAACAAAGCAACCCGTCTTAGGTTAAATACTCTGCCCATTCAGCGACAATACCCGCTTCGCCAGGGCGATCATTTCCGGGTCGCCGGTGTTCTTTTCCGCCACGTCGGAAAGCTTGATCACCGGCAGCCAGCCCTGCCCTTCAGGTCGCGCCTCGACCATCTTGATCACCATATTCATCGGTTCAGCGCCCACATCGTTAGTGAAGTTGGTGCCGATACCAAACGCCATGCCGATGCGATCCTGGCAAAAAGCGTGGATTCGCTCGACCTTCTCCGGTGTTAACGCATCGGAGAAGATAATCGTCTTGCTCAGCGGGTTAATGCCCAAGCGCTCATAATGCTCGATGGTCTGGGAGGCAAACTCGATAGGGTCGCCGCTATCGTGGCGTACGCCATCGAACAGCTTGGCGAACTTTTTATCGAAGCTGTCGTAAAACGCCTTAGAGGTAAAGGTATCCGTTAAGGCGATACCCAGATCACCACGATACACATCCACCCAATGCTCCAGGGCCAGGCTATTGGCCATTTTGAAACCGAAGCGGGCACCATGGAACATAAACCACTCGTGGGCGTGGGTGCCAATCGGCTTAACGTCATGGCGCATGGCCATCAGTACATTACTAGTACCGCTGAACGCCTCGCCGCCGTGGTGGCTAAGCGCACCGACCACCCGGTCGTGAACGTCAGAAGAGAAGCGCCGACGGGTACCAAATTCCGCAATTTTCAGCCCCAAGCGGCGGTAGAGTTCAATCTTCTCCTGGGCACGCTGCTCAATCTTCGCATCGGCGTCAGGGGTGATCGTTACGCCACGCAGCCGATACCACAGCTCGCTGATCAACGCCATCAGCGGCACTTCCCACAGAATAGTGCGGTACCAAGGCCCTTCGATAATCACCGAAAGGTCACTGCCCTGCTGCTCTACAATCACCTCACTGGGGTTGTAATGAAACCCCGCCAGAAAGTCGAGATAAGTTGGGTCTAAATAGGGGCAGGTCAATTCGAGGTAATGCTTCTCCTCATCGCTCAAGCGCAGCGATGCCATCTTATCGACCTCGCGGCGTAGCTCTGCACCGAAGCCTTCAGGAAAAGCATGCTCGCCACGATTAATAAAAGCGTAGCGCGCATGGGCATAAGGAAAGCGTTTGATCACGGCGTTCTGCATCGTGATCTTGTAAAAGTCATTATCCAGCAGCGATGTCAGCATGAGATCCCATCGTTAGAGTGAACCGAAGCCGCCGGTAGCGTAAACTAAAATGCACCTAAAGTGGCTCGGCAATAAGATTATCAGGTGGCGGGGCTGTCATACAGTTAAGGAGCTGACTTCATGCGTATTACCCAAACACATCGCGCGATCATTCTCTCCGGGGTGGAAGAGTACATTGATGCTGATGTGGAAGTTCTTGTCTTCGGTTCGCGACTTGATGATACCCAACGAGGCGGCAGTGTTGATCTATTGTTGACCTCCAAGACAGGGATCTCCGAGCTTTCTTGCGACGAACTCAAAGGCATACTTGAAGAATATCTTAAGCTGCCGGTTAACATTATAACCTATGATCCGTCCGATGAACCAAGCCCGCTCCAGGCGAAAGCCTTAGCTGAAGCTCTGCCTATTGATTAGAAGGATACGTCATGAGCCAGCCCGCCCCCCTCAATCCATTGAGCCTCCCCCTTCACGGCAGCCGACTGATAGAGGCAAGCGCTGGAACCGGCAAAACCTTCACCATCGCGCTGCTCTACGTGCGCTTGGTACTCGGCGGCCACAGTACGGACGACGGCACGGCCTTTGTTCGCCCGCTTACGCCGCCGGAAATCCTGGTCGTCACCTTCACCAACGCCGCCACCCAAGAGCTACGCGAACGCATCCGCAACCGGTTGGTAGAAGCAGCAGAAGTGTTTCGAGCTGAGGACGTAGAAGGAGGGGCAGATCCACTACTCCTCCAACTCCGCGACCAATATGACCCCGCCACTTGGCCCGCCTGCTCCCGGCGCCTGGCGCTGGCCGCCGAATGGATGGACGAAGCCGCGGTTTCCACCATCCACAGCTGGTGCTACCGCATGCTGCGCGAACACGCCTTCGACAGCGGCAGCCTGTTCTCCCTCAACCTCGAAAACGACCAGCGCGAACTGGAGCAGGAAGTGGTGCGCGACTACTGGCGCAGCTTCTACTACCCGCTGGACAGCGACGCCCTCGGCATTGTCACCCGCTACTGGAAATCACCGGACGACCTGCACGCCCCGCTGCAAAGGCTACTGCCCGAAAGCGAAGCGCTAGGCGGCGCAAAGCCCGAACCCAGCAAGACCCTGGCCGCCACCCAGGCCGAACGCAGCGCCCAGCTCAACGAGCTCAAAGCCCCCTGGGCCGCCTGGCTTGACGAACTGGTGCCCGCCCTGGAAGAGGCCGCCACGCGCAAAGCCTTCAAGGGCCAAAGCTTCAACGCCAAAAGCCGCGCCAACTGGCTAGGCGCACTGCGCGAGTGGTGCGAAAGCGATGCCGACCGCCCGGCGCTCACCGACGCCGCCTGGAAACGCATGACCCCCGACGGCATGGCCGATATCTGGAAAGAGGGCGCACCGCCCTGCCCGCAAGCCTGGGAAGCGCTGGCACAACTACCGAAAGCGCTGGATGCCCTACCCGAGCCACGCAACGACCTGTTGATTCACGCCGTGCAGTGGTGCCGCACCCGGCTGGAGCGCGAACAGGAACGCCGCGCCGAGATGGGCCCCAACGACCTGCTCACCCATCTGGATCGCGCCCTGAAAGGCCCCAACAAAGAGGCCCTGGCCGCGCAGATCCAGCGCCAGTTCCCCGTGGCACTGATCGACGAGTTCCAGGATACCGACCCGATCCAGTACCGCATCTTCAACGCTGTGTATGACGTCGCAACGCCCCAGCGCGACAGCGCCATCCTGCTGATTGGCGACCCCAAGCAGGCGATCTACGCCTTCCGCGGTGCGGATATCTTCACCTACTTGCAGGCCCGCCAGCACACTGAGGGCCGCCACGTCACGCTGGGCACCAACTTCCGTTCCAGCCAAGCCATGGTGGCAGCGGTCAACCACTGCTTCAGCTACGCCGACCAGCACGATGCCGGGGCCTTTCTATTCCGCGCAGAAGGTGGCGACAACCCACTGCCGTTTAACCCCGTCAACGCCAAAGGCACCACTGACACCCTGGTACTCAACGGCAAACCGCTACCCGCGATGACGCTATGGCCGCTTGAAAGCGAAGAACCTCTCTCCAAAACCGCCTACCAAACCGAGATGGCCGAGCGCTGCGCCTCGCACATGGCCGCGCTTCTGGAAGCTGGCCGACAACGGCAGGCGGGCTTTGCGAAAGTGGCTAATGACAGCGACGATAACGGACTCACTCCGCTGGCCCCCTCGGACATGGCGGTGCTGGTCAACGGCCTGCAGGAAGCACGGGCGATTCGACTGGCGCTGGCCAGCCGAGGCATCAAGAGCGTCTACCTTTCCGATCACGACAAGGTATTCAGCTCCCCCATTGCCCCGCAGCTAGCCATTTGGCTGCGCGCCTGCGCCGAGCCCCAAGCCAACTCGCGCCAGGCGGAAGCCAAGCTGCGCGCCGCCCTGGCAACGCCGGTGCTGGGGCTGAGCCTTGAAGCACTCGACCACCTCAACCAGAGCGAGCTGGCCTGGGAGCAACGGGTCGAACAATTCAGCGACTACCACCGCCTGTGGCAGCGCCAAGGCTTACTGCCATTGGTGCGCCGTTTGATGGTTGATTTTGATATCGCCGCGCGGCTGCTGGGCGAGTTCGCCGAGGGTGAGCGTTTGCTAACCGACCTGCTCCACCTGGGTGAAATGCTCCAGCACGCCAGCCAGGAACTGGACGGCGAACACGCGCTGATTCGCTTTCTAGCGGAAGCCATTGCCGACCCGGATAGCCACGGCGACAGTCACAAGCTGCGCCTGGAGAGCGACGCCGATCTGGTCAAGGTAGTGACCATTCACAAATCCAAGGGGCTGGAGTACCCGCTGGTGTTCCTGCCGTTTATCGCCAACCACCGCCCGGTCAGCGACACCGACCTGCCGCTGCGCTGGCACGATAGCGACGGCACACTGCAACTCAGCCTAAGCGCCGATGAAGCCACACTGGCTACAGCCGACCGCGAACGCCTCGGCGAAGACCTGCGTAAGCTTTACGTCGCGCTCACCCGTGCCCGTCACGCCACTTGGCTGGGGCTGGCGCCGCTGAAAGGCAGCGAGAACAGCGCCATCGGCCACCTGATCAACGACGGCAAAGCCATTGCCCCCAGCGCCTTTACCCAAGCGCTAGGCGATCTGGTGAAAGGCAGCGATATCGATTTAAGTGCCGCCCCAGAACCCACCGCGCTGCGCTTCACCCCGGCGCCGGAACAGCAGGCACTGGGCCACGCCCGCACCCCGCTGCGCCCCGCTCGGGAACAGTGGTGGATCGCCAGCTACTCGGCGCTGCGCACCTCAGGGGCTGTCTCTGAAACGATGCCAGGGGCGGCGCAGCCAACGCCCACGCCGGAGCCCACCACGCCCCAGGAAGCCACCACCCTGGAAGTGCTGGATGAACCCCACGACAACGCCATCAACACCGAAGCGTTTCACCTGCACCGCTTTCCACGCGGCCCCGGCCCCGGCACCTTTCTGCACGGGCTTTTAGAGTGGGCAGGTCAGTTAGGCTTTAACAGTGCCCTAGAAGACCCCACCGCCCGGGAAGATATGCTGCGGCGGCGCGTGCAGCTGCGCGGCTGGCAGGCATGGCACGACACCCTGGCGGGCTGGTTTGAAGAACTGCTCGCCACGCCGCTTCCACTGCCACTCTTACAACAACAGTCACAGCCCAGCGAAGGCAGCCAGGTGGCGCTATGTGAACTCGAAAGCTATCAGGTGGAGCTGGAGTTCTGGTTTGCCGCCCATCAGGTTGGAACGCGCAAACTGGATGAACTGGTAAGTGACCACTTACTGCCTGGGGTATCACGCCCCGCGCTGGATGCCGACACGCTTAACGGCATGCTCAAAGGCTTTATCGACCTAGCCTTTGAGCATGAAGGCCGCTTCTATGTGCTCGACTGGAAATCCAACTACCTGGGCAGCGACGACAGCGCCTACACCGCGGAAGCCATGCGCAACGCCATGCTCGAAAAGCGCTACGACCTGCAAGCCGCGCTTTACCTGCTCGCACTCCACCGGCTACTCAAAGCGCGCATGCCCGACTACGACCCGCACCAGCATTTGGGCGGCTCGATGACGGTGTTTCTGCGCGGCAGCCGCACCACCGCCCGCGGCGTACACGCCGTGCCTGCGCCGGTCGCGCTGATCGAAGCGCTGGATGCACTCTTTACAGGCACGGCAGCAGATGCAGTATCAGAAACAGGCCTAGAGGCGGTGGTATGAGCAATAGAGACACACAATCTATGAACCTTGACCTGTTCGCCGATGACGCGCCGCCCGCTGCACCTGATTCAACCTCATCGGTAACGCCACCGACAGAATCAGCCGCCAGTGCCGCCCAGCCGCACCCCGCGCTAAGCGACACCACCGCGCTATTCCTACTGTGTGAGCGCTGGGTTTCCCGTGGCTGGCTGCGGGATCTGGATTTGGCCCTGGTGCGTTTTCTTGACCGTGAAACACAAAACGCCCCGCCGCTGCTACTGCTCGGCGCGGCGCTGGCCAGCCACCAGCTTGGCCGTGGCCATGTGTGCCTGGATATAGCCGCGACGCTGGAAGCGCCAGATTTTGCGCTTTCGCTGCCGCCGGAAGGCGACGACCTGAACGACCCACCGCCGCTGCCCAGCCATGTGCTGGCCACGCTAACGCTGCCCAAATGGCAGGCCGCGCTCGACCACCCCACGCTTATCAACGACGGCCCCGGTAATACGCCCCTGGTACGCAGCGATGGCCAGAACACTACACGTCTCTACCTACGCCGCTACTGGCAGTTCGAGCAAACCCTACACCAGGAAATCGCCGCCCGATTAGCTACCACAGAACTTGATAAAACTGGTGGGAAGCCACTCCAGGGCTTAAGTTATGAGGATTCCACAGAGCATGATGATGTTTGTGGGAGGCCGCTTCAGCGGGCGAAGGGTGACGATAGTCACCCCCAAATACTCAAAGATGCCCTAGATACCCTATTCCCCGCCAGCAACAGCATAGACTGGCAAAAAACCGCCTGCGCCCTAGCCGCCCGCAGCCCCTTCGCGATCATCACCGGCGGCCCCGGCACCGGCAAAACCACCACAGTGGTGCGCCTGCTAGCCCTGCTGCAAACCCTACAACTGGCCCAGCCCAACGCCCACCCTCTGCGCATTCGCCTAGCCGCCCCCACCGGCAAAGCCGCCGCACGGCTAAACGAATCCATCGCTGGGCAGGTGGAACTGCTACCCACAGAGAAACTTGCCGCCTTGTGGGAGGGAGCTTCAGCTCGCGACGATTCAAGCACTGACCAACTACAGGCCGCCATCCCAACCGAAGTCACCACACTTCACAGGCTTTTAGGCGCAAGAGCCGACACCCGCCACTTCCGCCACAACGCCGCCAACCCGCTGGCGCTGGATGTGCTGGTGGTGGATGAAGCCTCGATGGTGGATATCGAAATGATGACGGCGCTACTCAGCGCCCTGCCCGCCAGCGCCAAGCTAGTGCTGCTGGGGGATAAAGACCAGCTGGCATCCGTGGAAGCAGGCGCCGTGCTGGGCGACCTGTGCCGCCGCGCCGACGCCGCCCACTACACACCCGCCACGGCGCAGTGGCTTTTTGAGCTCACCGACTACCCGCTGCCGGAGGCATTAATTGACCCCAACGGCCAGCCGCTGGACCAAGCCATTACCATGCTGCGGGTAAGCCACCGCTTTACTGAATCAAGCGGCATCGGCCAGCTCGCCCAGGCGATTAACCAGCCGTTAAGTGAGGCAATGCAGGAACGGGATAAACACCAAGCAGTGCATGGCGTACTGAATAACGGCTACGCCGACCTGCACCATCTGGTGTTGAAGCCTGACGCGCAAAACGAAGAGAGCGCCCTAGAACGCCTGGTGATCACCGGCAGCCCGCAACGTTTTCCCAACGCAGGCGAAGGCCGTACCAATTTCAAGGGCGAGCCAATTGCACCGCCCACCGGCTACCAGCACTACCTGAATACCCTGGCGAGTGAACGGCCTGATACAGCGCTAGCGTTTGAAGAGAACGGGGAAGCTTACGATGCTTGGGCAAGAGAGGTACTTAAGGCCTACAGCCGCTTTCAGCTGCTGTGCGCGCTACGCAAAGGCCCCTGGGGAGTAGAAGGCTTAAACCTGCGCATCGCCAAAACATTGCGCCGCGAAAAGCTGCTGTTCGGCAACGACCACACGCTAGAAAAAGGCTGGTTTGAAGGCCGCCCGGTGCTGGTCACCCAAAACGACTACGGCCTAAAACTGATGAACGGCGATATCGGCATCACAATGGCGGTGCCTGATCCACGAAGCCCTTCAAACAAGCCAGGAAGATCGCTCTTAAGAGTCGCATTTCCAACCAGCGACCCAGAAAACCCCATTCACTGGGTGCTGCCTTCCCGCCTACACGCGGTAGAAACCGTGTTCGCGATGACAGTACACAAATCCCAAGGCTCGGAGTTTCAGCACACCGCCCTGCTGCTACCGCAATCACCCAACCCGATTCTCACCCGCGAGCTGGTCTACACCGGCATCACCCGCGCCCGCGACTGGCTCACGCTAATCGAAGCCAAACGCGGGATATTGAATGATGCGGTGACTAGGGAGGTTATGAGGGTTAGTGGGATGGGGGTTAATACTTAGCTGCCAAGCCTGCGCGCCGAGCACCGAGCGTCCTATCTATCCAAACTCGTTTGATTGGGGGTGATTGGGGGTGATGTGAGTATTTACGGCACTGCAGCCAGTTGGGCGGTCCACCACACAGTAGGACAAACTCCTTGCGGCTATTAAACGATGCATACTGAAAAGAGATTGCCCATGACTTTGATCACATCCGTTAGATGCTTAGGACATGCGTTTTTAAGCATGGGCCTGCTGTTCATAACGGCACCAACCAGCGCTCAGACGACATCGGCCACCATTGATGATTTTTTCGCCGGCGAAGGTTGCGCCATTGGCCCTACAACACGCCATGCAGCACTAGCTGAGGGTTTTCAGGACAGCGATATTGATGCCTTGGTCAACGAAGTAAAGCTCGATGAACACACCGTGGTGACCGGAGAATGGGTCCTTCTTCCGCCCGACAAGTGCACGATACGTCTTCCAAGTCCTTCAGGTGCACTGGCGCTTAGCGATCCTGAGGTCGTGGCGGCCACCTCCTCGACGATTACTTACTATAGCGAGGCTTATAGCGATAAGGAGGACTTGGGCTGTTTCTTATCCAGCCCAAAACTACATAACAACTTAAGGCAATCACGCGGTTGGGATGATTATACTATTAGCCTCGAATATGCGCGGATGCTCAGTAGCGCCATTGCCCAGGGCAACGCCACTTTTTACTCCGACTCACCGCTGCGCACCCCACCCGGCTATCAGATACTCACAGGAGATTGTGTCAACGTGCCGATGATGCCTGAGATCCGCGAGAGCAATAATTTTTTGCGCGATAATTTCGACTATTTGATCCGCACTCTTGGCCAGTCACTGACTTGCGACTCAGATGCTAACCTCATCATGGTATACAACGAAAACGTCGCTGGCACTTTAGAGGAAGAGACACCATCTAATGCATGGCGGGGTATGGAGATCATGATTATCGCGATGGGCGCAGGCTGGTACGAGGACATGAGCACCACAACCCCAGGCACCCCACGGCCACCACTCTGTCATTATCCATGACTGAAGTGCCCCTCCAGCGGCACCGAAAAGCCCAGCCGCTGGGTTCTGCTTTCCCGCCTGCACGCAGTGGAAACCGTGCTTGCGATGACGGTACACAAATCACAAGGCTCAGAGTTTCAGCACACCGCCCTGCTACTACCGCAAAAAACCCAACCCAATTCTCACCCGCGAGCTGATCTACACCGGCATCACCCGCGCCCGCGATTGGCTCACGCTGATCGAAGCCAAGCGCGGGATATTGAATGATGCGGTGGCCAGGGAGGGATAGTGGGGTTAGAGGAGATTGTTTTTAATCAACATCGGTTTCCTCTTTAATAACTCTAGGTTGCTTTAACACTTAAGTAGCTGAATTATCAGTCAATAACAATATTTTCATTTTCTGACTTTCTTTGAGTAGGTGTTTCGCTGTACCTTTTATTGAGCTCATCATTTACGGTTTCTACAAAAAGATTGCCATGCAGAACATGACGCAAATAAATTTCGCTATTTTTAGTGTAACGATGAACCACATGTATAGCATATGATCGGCAAGCCCAACTTATTAAACCTTTATTATAAAGAGCACCATCAATATCACGCCATTTAACGCCATAAAATCCTTTTTGCCAAGGCAAAACTCCTTGATACAACCATACACCTTCATCATCGATATAAAGTTCAACACTTCGTATATATAAAACTTGATAAGCCAAACAAATAAAAGCTATGACTACAATCACTCCAACTAACCACTGGCGCTCTATCATTTCAGCAATATAAAAGCTAATCACTACTGCTAACATCGTAGTCAATACAGGCCTAAAGTATGCTACCCATGACAAATTATATATTTTTTTACAGCTTTCCATATTCGCCTCTAGCATATTAGATCAATTAAATTACAATATTACACTAATATTTTTACAAAAAAACTTAAGAGGAAAATATTACTTAAAAATTACACTTCAGTTACTTTTAGGCATCTATTCAACCAATCAATCTTACGTAATGTTACTTTTTGCAATATTAAGCCGCACACAAATCCCAGGGCCAGAGTTTCAGCACACCGACTTACTATTATCGCAAACGCCCAACCCGATTCTCACCTGCGATCTGGTCTACACCGGCATCACCCGCACTCGCGATTGGCTCACGCTGATCGAAGCCAAACGCGGGATATGGAATGATGCGTGACTAGGGAGATTATGAGGGTTAGTGGGGTGGGAAGGTTGTAATCCGAACTGACAAGACCGATGCAGATGGGCAGTTTTGGGCTCGGGGTGGCCCTTTGGCGCATTATTATATAACGCCGCGCTCGCAGGAGCCGAGCGTAGATCATGTTTGCGTAACATTTGAGCGCAGCTAAAACACAAAGAAGATCAATTGCAGCGCTGCGTGCAGCGTTTTTTATTGGAATAATTTAAAAAATTTAAAATAAAAGCGATCAAATTAAAAAATTTTAAAACGCAACATTTAAAAATAAAACTCCTCATCCTTTATTACCCAAAACCCATTGCAATCAATCATTATCTCTGAAACCAAATCTTTTGGCAAGTCTGAAATAGAGCGCACGAGCTGATAATTTTGACTTTCCAACCATGCAAAAACATCACTTTTGCTCATGTCGTCACTAAATAGGTGGTGATTCATATCAATAACTTTTTCACTAAAAACTAAATTATAATCACAAACCGGTTTTATCTGCACTATTGCTGAACAATCAAAGCCTGTCGTGTATTTTCCAGCCTCCACTCTATCAGGGGTAACAAAAATACAGCGTGAACGCGCAGACACATTAAAACTCTCTTTAAACCACTGATCAGCATACCGATGAATATTTATCGGTGTAGACACAGGCCTCCTTTCTTTTTTCCTATATTTATTATATTCCATACCGTATTTAGGAATAGACCCTAATCCTCTATATAACTTCACTTTTATTCCTTCGAGAAAAAACAATAATGTAGAAAAACCCAAGCCATATTAACGCCCACTTTTTTGACTGATTTGAAGCGCAGAGTCAAACCAGTCCAGCAACATGCGTTTGTTAAAATTTAATGGCTTGGTTAATGTCATTTTATTGAATGTTCTGCTTGCGCCAGTTATCAACAGCAATTGATAAACGCTTGTCTTTGACTGGTTTTTGCCATTCATCCCAAAAATCAACCGTACCACTATTTGGCTTATTTTGTGGCTCATCAATTCTGATCCGACTAGGCAATAGACTAGCATCGCCAACAACAAGAGCTTCGCCTGTATCAAGAGTTGGCAAAATATCGCTGAATCCGCCAAGGCTATCAGGAAGTAAACGCTTGATAACCCCTTGATCCTCGGCATTGGTCAACCTCATGGATACGAAGTTACTACATTGGCTAAGCATCGTCTTATTTACTTCGGACGGGCGTTGGCTTATCACCACCAAGCTTACGCCGTATTTACGGCCTTCCTTAGCGATGCGCTCGAAAATATCAAGCGAGATGTCGTCGGCAGAGTCGGCCATGTTGCGTTGTGGCATGTAAAGGTGCGCCTCATCACACAGCAACGCGATAGGATGACGTAGATGCGATGGCGTCCATTGTTGGACAGAGAACGTGACCCTTGCAACCAGAGATACAATCAGTGGGAGAACGTCCGACGGCACTTCCGAGAAGTTAATGATCTTAATCCCGGCCTTGCCATTCTCATCTGTACTCCCGAGTACTGCAGTAGTGAATTTATCAAGCCAAGTGAAATCTAGTAGGCCGCCACCGCCGTTGAACATAAAGCCAAGGCGCCTATCGGAGATTTTGTTCTCAAGACGGGAAATCATGCGGGCGAGTTTCCCGAAGAAATCACCTTGTTTCTCTCTGCCACCCGCTCCAGGAACCATCTCAACATTGATGTAATTCAACCGTCCCATAAGAACATCGAGATCAAATGGGACTGGGCTATCTACGGTGAAATGCTTTAACACGTCTTGCTGACCGTTTTCCTCCAAGTAAGTTTGCTTCGCTTGGTTGATTTCGCGCGCCATAATCATGGCCTGGTTGGGGGCATTCTGGTCGCTACGGTCGACGAACATGGACACGAGTGCTTCATAAGAAAGCAGCCAGTACGGAAGGTAGATCACATCATCATCAATGGTACGTTTGGCTTCAACATCAGCAGGGCCAGCAACCTTGAAATGCTGAATGCCTTTGCCCACCAAAGGAGCGTATTCGCCATGAAGGTCAAAGACGATAGCGTTAGCGGTAGAGAGCCCCGACATCTGCTCGATGATTTTGGCAGTCGTCCAGGATTTACCAGAACCGGTACTGCCACCAATAAAGGCGTGGCGTTGGAAAAATTTGTTGCCGTTTAGGTAGGCAACAGCATGTTCGTCCAACGTGTATTTACCGAGAGTCAGGGCATTCCCATCGGCAGATACGCTGGAAAGGGTACGCATGAAACCTGTGAGGTTTTCACCTTCGAGCGAGAAGCAATTCGCGTCTATTTCAGGAACGCTTTCGAGGGTACGACGGAATACGTTTTCCTTTTCGCCGTCACGATCTAGCATAGTGCCAATCAGGGCTATACGGCACAGATTTAACTCTGGTGCGTGGTCATTGATACCGTCATTGATAATGTCTTCGATACCACGTTTGCGGGTCACCTGCGTAATAAGACCGATAAGGTGCTGTCCGGGCCTGCTGCTTTGCAGTACAGCGAGATGGTTAACCTGTAACCTTTTGAGCTGGTCGATGTTCTCCACCTCTACTATTACATTTGTAGTGTCTACAGAGGCAACCTTCCCAAGCGCTTCTTCGTCCTCAAACTTAAAAATCGGCATATCTTCTTCCTATATGATTAGTGATAGGTAACCTTCAAGGCTCCAGATATTCATTTCTACTGTGACTGGAGCCTTATCAAGAGAAGAATAAACGATGGATTGATCGTCTGTATCACCCCGCTCTATTGCCAAGTAGTTCTGCGCATTACCATCAATAATAAGTTTTTTGACTGATTCAGAAAGCGAATAAGTAATAATAGTTACAGGTGTCTTCTGCCTAAGGCACTTCATCATCAACTTCGGCTGAATATGCTCGTCATTAAAGCCGTAGCCAATACAGAGATAAGAACCAGCTTCACTGATAGCTATATCAGCGTGATTGATAATGGAGCGGAACGGTTCCAGATGCGTTTTTTGATATTTCTGGGTGCCAGGGGTCACGATCTGAGGTTGGTAGTTGTCCGGTATCTCTTGGATATTTGAGAGGGCGACAGTATCTTCCAGGGGGGTCTGGAACCAATCCAAAGATCCATGAACCTTCCAGATATTAACTCTGCGCGCAGAGGTGATTTCTGTAGGGCCCGCGAGTTGGCGGAAGAAGCCGTGCGTAAATCCGGTGTAATGATGAGTGCGACTCTGATCGCAGGCATACTCTGCCAGACGATCATAATTTGTAGTGATAATATTTATCTTCTTGAGGCTGCTTCTGAACATATGATCAAGAAGACGGCTCAATGAAAACATCGTATTATCCTGAAGACTCTTCCGAAAAATTTCTATGTCTTCAGAGTTAATTAGCATCCAGGTGGCTTTAATGATTCTGGACGTCAGCTCCTCAGAAGGTGCTACTTGGTGTAGGGCGGATTCCAGGTCTACGCCGTCGCCCAAAACCTGACAGAACTTTTCCCAGACCTCCAGCTCATGAGCTGACAGACCGGACACGTCGGTGTGTGCGATAAGATGATTAGCAAGTGCCCACATCCCTGACATGCCGTGCGCAGCTGAGGCCCCGCTGCCCAGAATGATGACAGGTGCCTTTCCATAGAATTCCTGCGCTTGTTTTTGGTAGTTCAAATCAGGCATATCATTCTCGCTATTATTGCCCCTACATCCTTCAGTTAACTGTGCACCTGTCGACAGCGCTTACTCGCCCTAACAGTGAAGCACTTATGCGTCATGCTCCGCACAGCGTATATATGCTTCACGGATACTCCTAAGTATTAATTTTCATTCGGCAATATCACACCAATCATCGTGCCCACTGCATAACACGGAAGAACGTGCCGACAGTATTTGACGGTATGACCGCTTAGTCACTTCTATCACCAACATTTCCTCTACTATCTGCTCGTAACTCATTGCCTCCTGAGTATGTTGGCCAAACGAAAAGTACGTAGCATCGCCCTTGAAAGAGTAGTGGGTTGCGCTGTCGGAGACCACCAGCAGATCCATCCGTAGGTCATCCCGAGTAATATATTGCCGCGGAGGATAGCCGCGTTCGCGAAGCTCGATAGCTCAGGTGATATTGGCAAGCAAGGTGCCCGCACTGCACCCTCACGCGTGGGGCATGAGGATATAAGATAATGTGGGACTGGATGAAAACCGTTGGCATAAGCCAACCCTTACGTATGAGTATTGTCGTTATACTAAAATTAGATCAAGCCTAGCACCTTAAGCTGATTTGTCCCACTCTAGCTATCAACGGTTACCGCGAAATACGACCTATAGACTGTCGACGCTGCCTAGGCATCCAAGCATGGTTGGCTTGATGGTGGCCACACTCACTATCGTGGGGCAAGGGGACGTAGCACCGGCATCCTGGCGACAAGCTTCAGCGATGCCATGCAGGAACCAGACTGAAGGCGATAATAACGATTAACAAGACAGGGAGCGGAGAATGGCACTTCGATTTAATCGGCGTATCCGTATTGCCCCAGGCATTAGCCTGAACCTCAGCAAAAGCGGAATCGGGGCCTCTATTGGCCCTCGTGGCGCCAAATTAAACGTTAGTAGTCGCGGTGTATATGGCAATGTGGGGCTGCCGGGTACCGGCCTAGCCTACCGTGAGAAGCTCAACAAGCGCGGAGGTCGAAGCACCCAGGCAGGAGCGCCCTCTCCCGGCAAAGCTCTTGAGCAGCAGCTCAAGGCAGGGGGCTCTGCGGTGGTTCGTGTTCGTGTGCAAGAAGACGGGGAGTTCGTGATCACTGACGATGGCGGCCAGCCATATGACGAGACAGAGCTGCGTGTACTTCGTAAGTACGCTGGAGAAGGCATGCGCGATATGCTCCAACAAGCATGTGATCGGCTGAACGCCGACCTCTCTGCGTTGGCAACAGTGCATTGCGATACGCTGTCCCCACGAGACAAGCCAGCATTTCAGAGTCGAGCGTTTCCTGAACCCGAGCCCCAGCGCAGGACTCTTCTTCCGCCAACGCTCTGGAGCCGTATCTGGCCCCCTGCGAGACGTCGGCTAGAAGAGCAAAATGAGCGGCGGGCTGAACAATATACTCGCGCCTTTAGCGAATGGGAGGAGGCAGCGCGGGCCTTTAACGAGCAGGAGCGGCAACGACGTGAGCAGGAAACCGAGTTAGTGCTGACGAACCTCGATGCCATGGCCAATATTCTTGAGGAACACCTGGGGGAAATCCCGTGGCCCAGAGAGACGAGCGTGAGTTTTGATCTCGGAGATGATGCCAGCACCATCGCTATCGACATCGAGCTACCTGAGGAGAATGCCTTTCCAGATGTGGAGTACACCCTAGCCGCTAAGCAACCGAAAGTTTCTGTCAAAAAAATTGCCGCCACTAGGCGGCGCATGCTGTATCGCGACTACGCCCATGGCGTGGCGATGCGAGTACTCGGTGAGATATACCACCGTCTTCCAACCGTTCAGGTAGCGCTTATATCGGCCTACGTGCCGACCCTCGACACCGGAACTGGTCAGCCCACAGAAAAATATCTCTACAGCGTCCTAGTTACCAAGTCTCAGTGGCGAGAAATCAATTTCAAGGCCCTAGCCAACATTGAGCCACCGGCTACCCTTGAGCGCTTCGAACTACGGAGAAAAATGACCAAGACGGGAGTGTTCAAGGCTATTGAGCCGTTCGATGTTGAAGCGCTGGAGGGTTAGTGAGCCCGGGATCAAGATCAACCGAGCCCCAAAAGACAGGGAGTATTTTTGAGATGAGGTCTACGAATCCGCATCTTAATTCAAATCAGCCCCTGGTGTGCAGCAGCAGCTATAGCCTGCGCCCGATTGGTTACATCTAATTTCCGGTAGATATTGCTCAGATGAAACTTCACCGTCCCCTCAGACAGGCTAAGGATAATACCAGTTTCCCATACCGTTTTACCTTCACTTACCCACTTTAGCACTTCCGATTCACGTACAGTCAACGGCTGTACAGGCTTATGCTGTTTTAAAAAACTAGTTGCTGTATGCAACGCTGGCATGACATTACTAAGAGCCCATTGGGCTGCTGGGCATAATGCCTTGCTATCGACGCAAATAGAACAGATTGTGATTATGCCGGAGCCCTCTTGCGCATAACTACACGCGAACCCTGCATGCAAGCCATGATCAGCGGCTTTTTCAAAGAACGTAGTCGGGCAGTAACTTCCAAAGTGTGTATAAGCGTCTTCCCAGGAGTAAATATCTGAGGCTAAAGATGCATAACGTATCACTGGGTCGACCTTACCAAAATCTTGTGCCAAGTAAGTTTGTATCCATCTCGGAGGATAGTCATGGCTAACAAGATGCCTGATTGAGGAAGCGGATGGATGTTTAGCTTGGCACAGAATGATGCCATCGCAACAACTGAGGTCACGAAGCCAGTCCAGCGTGTCTGAGACACCTTGTTCTGGCTGCGACAAGCAGCTTTTCATGTGGTCAACAAGGTCGAAAAGAGTCGCTTCATCTAAGACATCGGACATATCTTCACTCCCTCTTCTATTCGAGAGTTCGCCTAATTACAGCGTCTCTGTAGGTATTACAAATAATACATACCCAATTTGGCGCGGCGTACCCCACTGTTTAAGGTGATTTATAGATAGCTAATCTACCTTCTCCTATAAGCCAAAACTATAATTAACTCCAGCTAGCTCTACCCTATCCATTCGGTTAGTAGACAATGATTTCGATAAAGGTAATGCTAATTTAAAAGATGACGATAACGGTGCTGGTATGCCAATGGGTGCTAAAAAAGCGAAACTACCTTTCGCAAATCCTGATGATGTGAAGACAATCACGCTTGATCATCAGGAGTACCGTCTTGAATATCCATTATGCAACTGTCGTTTAACCCAAGCATTCGAGCTTAGAGCCAAAGTCTTCTGCAGTGAGCTTGGGTGGGTAGGCCACAAAGGGCAATTGAGAGAAGTCGATACTTTCGATAGTAGCGTTTGGCATCTTGGAGTTCTGGCTCAGGGTAAGCTAGCAGCGTATTTACGTGTTCATCCTTATTGGGCGCCTTGGATGATCGATAGTGTTTTTTCTGACATCGCGCCGACAGATTGCTCAATACGACGGCCCGGTGTCTGCGAGGTGTCACGCTTAGTAGTAGCTCCCGCATTCCGCCGCTTCGTTTTTTCAGATGATCAGACAGCAACTAGCTTGATCTTACAGCTATTGTACACTTTTTGTTTTCTGCACCAAATCGATAAGGTGTACATGATCGTTACTAATCACTCACTTCGTGCCTTGAGACTGCAAGGTCTCCCCTGCCATCCCAGGCCACGGGCTCATCGCCAGTCTGATCGGGATGCACCGGTTTTTGCTACCCTCGACTGGGATGAGTTTAGGTCGAGTAGCGATTCGCTTATTGCTAAACGACGCCCTGCATTTTTAGCAATGGTGGCACAAGCCAAGCTCGCGCATAAGGGGAAGCTAGCGCGAGCATCTCAATGTCACTGCCAAGTACATCTGTAATCTCATCTTCTATTCTTTACTGTCTTATTCTTACTGATGTCCGCCGTCGGATACGAGCGGGTCATGTATGAACTGACCTCGATTTTCTTTTCTGGCTAGCCCTTTTCTCTATAACTGCTCTAGATAACTGGCTGTTAGCTGTTGCGCTAGCAAGTAGCTAACACTCAATCACAACAATAAAGCAAGTCTTGCCCGAACGCGGAGTAAGTCAGCATATGCCTATCCAGATGGACAGGTGCGCAGTCTAACAATGCCCGATAACCTCATAAGTGCCGACGTCGGAATTGAAACCAAAGCCATAAAAGGAGAAAGACATGTTGAAGAAAAATATCATGAAGAAGCACCTCCCTAGTGTGCTACGTCAAAAGACGTCTACCTTCAAAGCGAGCAGTGCAATCCGCGGGACAGGCGGCGGTGCCATTATTGAGGGCACCTATGCTGTTTACCGGGGCCCATGGATCTAAGGGCTAGCGCCCCACCGGCATGCCGTACCTAGTGCGGCATGCCGCACCGTGATACCTATGTTCCGCCATGTACGTGCGGACATCTCCTGCTCAGTAAACCACGGAGCCATGCCATGGAGGTTTATCCCGTTTTTAGCCAATACGCTCACTATGTCCTACTTAACGGTGAATTCATCATCCTAGATGAGCAAGCAGACTGTTATGTCATCCTTGAGGCACCAACCAGCCTAGAACTTGAGTCGGCACTAATAGAGGGCGGTGAACCGTCAGAGATTGTCCAAGCGCTGCTCGACCAGGGAATACTGGAGCTCTCCAGCCAGCGGCAGACGATCCGGAGAGTGTCAGCACGGGAGCAAGGGATTGGCGACTACGAGTGGCGGTTTGCTCGCCAATTCCACCAGGCCTTCCCAGCTAGGGGGATGCGCCTTCGCGCGTTGCAAACATTGCTTTGGACGAAGGCTTTGCTTTCGATGTGGGGATTTCACACCGCAATGAACAGTCTGCGTGCGCTAAAAGCCACATACACGAATGCGATTCATTTCCCAGCAGAATCCAGTGAGCACAACCGAATTTGCGCGAGCGCGGCTGCAAGCGTAGCAGAGGTAGCACTCTGGGTGCCCTATCGTGTGGAGTGTCTGGAGTATTCCATGTCGCTGTCACGGCTACTTCTTTCACTCGGTGTCTATCCCACGTTCCGAATAGGAGTTCAGCGGTACGACTTCTTATCACACGCTTGGGTTGAAGTCGGGGGAAAAGTGCTAGGCGATGACCCGAACTTACCCGAGAGAATGTGCCCGATTGTTGACATCTAGACCACAGAGCCCCCTGCTATGAAAGATACGTATCCTTCTTCCTATGTGACGACCTATCGGCGCGGGCTTGAGCTGGTTCGCTCACGATATCCACAATTTTTTGTCCACCTCATACTGGTGCTGCTGCTCATGATCAGCATAGCGGCGGTAGGCGCAGCGGTTCCCTATTTGCTCCGGCAGACGACTAACCTCTTAGTGGAGGGGTCGGGTGAGGCTATGGTGGGCATGATCTACGTCTTCGCTACTGCCTACGCGGTCGGCTGGACATTAAGCAACATGATGGAGTGGGGAAAGAATCTCGCGAGTTCATACGTGATGGCCAGATGCGATGCGGCCGTTTATTCGAGTGTTGTGCGGCGTCTCTTACGCCTGCCTTACCAGGCGCAGCATCAGCTCGATACGGGCGTAGTCATGGCGGATGTGAACCGCGCGATGAGCAGCTTTGGCCTGATCAACCATGCCATCTTCTGGACCATCGCCCCTGTAGTCATCCAGCTCTGCTTCGTCTTCGGTATTCTCTGGCAGGTGATCAATCTCACCTTCGCGGTCGCCTTCATCCTGGCCATCGTTATACTCTTCGTGTTGACCTACCGAATTGCCGATACGACAACCCGCATCCATAAGAAATTCTACCAGACGCATACTCAGCTGAGTGAATTCCTCGCGGAGCGACTACGGGCCCTGTACGACATCAAGATCAACCTCGCGGTTGGACATGAAGAACGCACACTCGATCAGCATCTGCACACCTACGTTCACACGGTATACGGGACTCATGCCAAGCTCAGCGGTTTGATGGGCGGACAAGTCCTCGCTGTGGGTCTAGTGCTGGGTGGGTTCACGCTCTATACCGTCAGCGAAACGCTACGCCAGCGCTATCAAGTCGGCGACTTCATCATGATCACGACCTATGTGGTTCAACTCACCTCACCGTTCGTCATGATCGCGGCGGCGCTGATCGACCTCAAGAAGAACTACGTCGCTCTCGGTGACGGCCTTAGATACCTTGACCTGCCTACCGAGCTCCAGGCCGCAGCCGATATTACCCTGGATCATCAGCAGCCTGTCTTCACACTACGTGGCGTTACCCTACGCACCGATGACGCCACCTCCGCCATGCCGCTCAGCACAGAAATCCAGGCAGGCAAGATGTACGGTGTACGCGGCCCATCCGGAAGCGGAAAGTCCACGCTGTTGAGAACCCTTCTAGGGCTTGAGCCTCAGGCAGGCGGCGAGATCCTCTTCCACGGTGTCAGTGTTCGCCATCTTTCGCCGGAGGACATCCTTGGCGAAGTGAGTGTCGTTCCCCAAGCGCCTCTGATTTTCAGCGGTAGCGTTCGCGAAAATCTTCTGTACGCACACCACCAGCCCGTGCCTGACCAGGAGCTACTGGCACTCGTCGAACTGCTGGATCTAGAACGGATCGGCGGTGCAACCTCTGGAGAGGGTGTGCTGGATCGTGATGTTGGCGTACAGGGAAGGAATCTTTCCGGTGGGGAGCAACAGCGTATCGCCATTGGCAGAGCGCTGCTGCGAAGCACACCCACCATCATCCTTGATGAGCCCACGGCGGCGCTGGATAGTGCGCGCGAGATTCAGCTCATGCAGGCGCTAAGAGCAAGCGTTGAGACCTTAGTGGTAGTAAGCCACCGTGAGCAGGTGCTCGCGCTTGCCGATGAGTTCATTGATGTCGGCCCGTGCAATACGCCGATTTTGGCAGAGCAGGGAGGGGGGTAAGCTTATGATTTTGGGAGACTCATCGGATACATTACATGATGGCGGCAATAACCCTTGTATGAAAGGCGTTGTGCATCAGCTCATCGGTCGTGTTCCGCTGCTGATAAGTCTCGATGACAGCTTAATTACACCAGCGCATGCGCAAAGCACGCTCAGCGAGATGACGCCAACGCCCATGGCTCGCGCTCCGTATGTCGAAGCCAAGAACGGCAAAATAAGGGTGCGGAATCCGTTAGGTAGTTGCCGCGAGATCTATTTACGAACTACGTCTTCAGGTGCATTAGTTAGCAGCACACTTGAGGAGATACTCGAGAAAGGAACCAACACGCCAGCGCTTGAGAAGGTTGTCGCGCATCTAAATAACGACCGAACATTGGGTTTCTCAGTTTGGCGAGATGTGCATGTTATCCCCGCCGGCGGTGTGGCTCACCTTCAGCGTGGAGGAGCGATGCACATTGCCTCGGAACTAGACTCAATCCACGACATCAGCAACGCCTCTGGAAATCCGGCTGTGATACTTGAAGAGTTACTTCAACAAGAGGCACTTACAGAGCGTTTCGGTGTTGCATTCTCGGGCGGTTGTGATTCAACTTCTTTGCTCTATGCAGCTGCAGCCGTATACGGGGTAGAGCAACCTGTAGCTTGCACTTGGTACTTTCCAGGCGGTAGTGCACACGATGATGCGAAGATTGCCTCGGCTATTGCCAACGAACTCGGCGTCGAGCACTTCTCGTTAACGCTTTCGGAAGATTTGTTATTTCGTCCGATTCAAGGGCCGCTACCTGCAGCTCCTTCAACTGCACTCGCCTTCCAAGCCGTCATCTACCAGCTTGCGGAGGAACTATCGATACGAACCAAGACACGGCCTGTGACGATTCTAGATGGCCATGGTGGCGACCAGATCTTTCTCGACCCCGTGCCGGTAGCCACGCTACGAAGTACCTTGCGTAGCCAACCTTCGGCATTCCCCCGGAAACTTAAGCACTACGCTCAGTTGTACTCGGTTAGTTATATCCGGGTGTTGCGAGAAATAATGAAGGCCCCTCCCAATCCGGTTAATAAGTTTCTCCGGAAAGAAGTGAGTGCGGGCTTCCGCCAAGATCATCCGTCACTCACAGCGAGAAATGAGCCTATAAGACGCGCATGGATGCAAGATGCTATTAGCGAGAACAGCTATCGTATCATTTGCGATGAACGGGCGAAGTATTTAAGGCCATTTACTCAGGATGAAATGCTCCGATACGCCCTTTCGCTTCCTACAGACGCCCTCTACGATAAAAATCATACGCGCCTGCCTTTTCGGCAGAAAGTTGCTAAGCACTATAATACAAATGCCGTTTTTCGACGCAGGAAGGGCTCAGTTACAGGGGCTTTTCAGAAAACATTGTGGAACGATAGAGCGTATTTGGAACCACTGGTTCTCGAGGGACAGCTCGCTCAGTGGGGACTAATTGATCGTGAAAGGTTTAGAGAAGTCTACAACCAGACGGCACTAGGCTGTGGTGGGTTTGACTATGATCTTTTTAAGCTCCTTACCACTGCGCTACTCCTAGACGCTTATCAAAGGCTGTTGTAGTTGGGGAGATTTGACTGGCAGTGCCTGCTCTTCCAAAAAAATGCCAGCAAGATCGGTTTTGCACGTAGCTTTTCCCATTAGCGTTATGTACAAACCTTCAACTGGGTGCTGCCATCCCGCCTGCACGCGGTAGAAACCGTGTTCGCGATGACGGTACACAAATCCCAAGGCTCGGAGTTTCAACACACCGCCCTGCTACCGCAAACGCCCACTCCGATTCTCACCCGCGAGCTGGTCTACACCGGCATCACCCGCGCCCGCGACTGGCTTACGCTGATTGAGGCCAAACGCGGGATATTGAATGATGCGGTGACTAGGGAGGTTACGAGGGTGAGTGGGGCTATGTGAGCATGTAAGCAACACCTATATTTAAAGTTTAATGGTGTCGGTTTTCGGCCAAAGAACAGTCTTTTAGATTCCACTAATGTAATGTGGTAACTCAGACACCCAATAACCGTCCAGCAGTTTCCGGGGCGGCTGGAGCGCCCTGTTGTGTCATATTGTCACTTAAACCCAGAAAGCTGTAAGTTGTATATAAGTTCCAGCAATGATTAACCAAAACCCAATTGCTGCATTGTAAAACAATATATTCCGCACCCATGTTAAGAATGGCCTTTCTAGGTTATCAATAATCTGCCGTGTAATATACGACGGACTACCATAAGGAAACTCATTTTCGCTACCATATTCATCTATTACCTTTTTAAACAGCCCACTCACCTCAAGTTGAAAAACACCAGAGGCTGTAGCAAGCAAGCCAGAAGAAGCTAGCTATTTTGCAGGGTTAGCACCACCCGTAATAACTGAATAGATACTTACAACTAGGCTAATCAAAGTCGCAACCAGCAATACAATAAAGGCTTGGCGTTCGAACCTCTTAAAGATAACGATATCTCCTATTTGGCCCAACGCCGTGTCCACGGGAATATCAGGAGCGCAGCAAATAATTTTTCCGAATGCAGCAACTTGTTATATGCTGGAAAATAAATTAAATAATGCAATGCCTTAAGAAGATAAGGGCTACCATCACAACACTTAATCGGCTGAGTGGATGAAAATTGCTGCCGGAGCGTCCTGCCCGAAAAGTCGTTTCTGGCGCTCCTTTTCGAGTTTTCCGTAGCGTCTATTCAGTGGGTTTTTCAGGCTCGTGCCAAAGGCTGCAATCGATCCGCCATCTTGAGTAAAGCTATCTCTCCACATATCAAACCGGCCATCAACACATTGTGTGAAAAGAACCCCAGCCTGCCAAAACGTGACAGGATTATTGGTTTCGCACATGATCTTGAACCAGTGTCGAGCCCAGCTATTATACCGATAGGCAGTGATCGCCGCCGCGTATGCTTTGCCGGGAAGGCCCTCGGTATCTTTGAATTCCGCTAATATCCTTTCACTGTGTGGGCTTTTATCGCAAAAGCCGGCAACCATAAGCCCGCGAGCAATTTGGGCTGGTTCGGGCTGCGCAATCTTTTCATCGATATAGGCATCAAGAAAAGACCCTTGATTGCATTGCAATGCGGATAATACTTCGATTGCAATCGCTTGGTCAGTTGCCGCGCTGTCCAATCGCTTTCTACGCAACGCATCAAAAGATGAAGATTTGCCTCCCTTCCATACGCTAATTGATCCAAGATCAACGCCGCTCTTACCGAATGTAAACCTTACCAACGGGCGGCTATGTGCCGCTCGCTCAAATAGCAGCACACTCTTCTCAGGATTGGTGTCTGCAATCGCACTAGCCACCAGCAGAATGAGATTGTGGACGACTGGGAGCCTAGTGTCGTTGATCTCCATGAAGAGGTCACCCCACTTATTTATAATTTCGGGATCGATAACGGCCAACGCCGCAAAATCCTCATGCGTAAGGTGATCAAGAATGATATGCGCTTTTGCTGCTGTCAGCTCTTCCCTGAAAGCAATGAACGAGTCTTTATTATGTTTTTGCCTATCGCGGAATTCATTATCGCTCTCGGATAAACGTCTGAAAAAATCTTCTATATTCTCTGAGGGTGTCTCTCGCTCTGAGACAGAGAAAAGTATTGGATCCTTGGAAAAAATATACTCTGCCTCCAACTCAATTTCAGGAGTAATCAGTTCAATCGGTAGGCCGACTGCACAGTGAATAGAGGCATCAATGCGTTGAGCTATTTGCTGAACCGCTGTTCTTTTGAGCACCGTTGCTGCTCGCCCATAGAGTGATGGTGAAATCCGGTCTATAACCATACTCTCATCGATGAGTCCGGCCTCTGCAGCCTCTAGCAATGCAAGAGAGCCATACCAGTTCTCAAAATTATCTTTGCCCTCGGACACGGACAGAACGTATTTCCAGTCACTCTCCGCTACCGCCCTTATAAGGGCGGGATGCCCCGAGTGGACTGCCAAACCGAGTGCACTTCTGCGAAGCCGTCCTTCTTTCGAAGTAATTGAAGACCGGGTGAAATCGCATATCTCGGTTGAGAGTTCTGCGCCCGTCGCAGCAGCTATCTCAAGAAGCAGGTGCTGCCTATAACATTTCGTGCCCTCGGCCAGGGTTTCTTTTAAGAAACGGTCGAGGATCTGTGGATCGGGAGTTTTGGTTTCATCGATGAGTTCCAGCAGGAGTGGCTGATCCTCGGTCGTTGCCAGCAGAATTTCAATCTGCTCGGAGCAAACAAGGAATGGAAAAGCGATGAGCAATTCATACTGCAGCAAGATGCTCTCACCTTTTGGCAGTCCTTGATTATCGCCTGCTCCTTGTGCATTTTTCCATTTTTCGACCAGCGCCCGTGCCTGATCCTCCGTGACGAGCGCGCCATGTTCGCGCAGCTCCAATAACCCTTGTCGAAGCGATATGTCGGTGCGTTTTACAACGTCCTCTGCAAACTCGCGAAGCTTAGCTGTGGCGGCTTTCAGTGCAAAACGGGCAACGACCGGCAGGGAATCAACAAAAACGTGATCCTGAGACGATTGCCCTCTGCCCTGTCGGAGCGCGGTGAAATCAAGGCTCTGGTAACGCTGGACAGTTTGATCCATGTTAGCAGGTACCGGTGCTGACGGATCACAGGGCTCTATTTTTTCCTTTGTAGGGAATAGGCCAGGTGGCATCTGACGATCTTGGGTTAGTTCCTCATAAAGGATGCCAGCTTCCCGATCGTCACCTGAATCGCCCGTTGCTCGCAAGATTCTAAGCAGAGCCCACTTGCCTGTTTTTGAGATGGTATCAGAGGTCAGATCCTTGCAACTTCGCAACAGTGAACTTCGCGTCTCTGACCAATCACGAAGGTTCAGGCTAATGAGGGCAAGGAAACTCTTGCTTGGCACCTGATAGGAGCCGTTAAGCGCGTTGGCAAAACTCCAGTCAGTAAGCTCGTTTGCGAACGGTGCGAGTCTCTTGCCAGCCAGCAAAATCAAAGCAAGCCCTGATAGCGCATCCAGATCACCCTCCATCTTTATTAGACGTCTCTGACGAGTCTTTTCGGCGGGAGAGAGGGCAGCAAGCTTATCATCCATTTCCGCTTGCAGCTTTTCACGCTCCTGCTTAACCTTATCCTGGGGATCACGATGGACGTGACAATGCATACGGCGCTCCACCGCCAGAGAGTTTGCGCGTAGCCAATCCCGAACTTCCTGTGCCACCGAGTCCCAGACGGCACTTGATTTTGCAGCTTGAACAAGCGCCGCTTGTATCCAGTCGAAGTTTGGCTGGTGACTAGGATGCAAACAGAGATTCCGAGCCGCCTTTGCGATATCCAGCGGTCTTTCCCTTGCTAAACTGACCAAGGCGTCAAGCGAATCCGGCGGTGGGTTCTGAAGCTCGGCGAATCCCTTAATAAGTGCCTGGGCAATCTCAGGTGAATACTCATCATCGTCAGCCGCGCATACTGTAATTGCCGCTTTCACTGCCTCAGCCGTTTTATCCAGCGCTTCGATCGGCTCAAGAACCTCTTTGAGAGCATCATCAAGACTATGGTTGTTGCGCTTGGCTTTGCGCAGATTTTCGATAATGGAGAACCCAAGGGCCAATGTTAGCCCCTCATCCCTGAGTTCGTATTTTTGCGGCTCCCCGGGGACGGCGGAATAGAAGCGGCCTTCGGCAACCGCGGGCACTTCGTTGTCAAAGATGCGCAGATCGTCCTTTACTTGGCTCGTAGCGCGTATTAGTAGTTCCTGCGCTTGCCCGCGTAGATGTGCTACGAATTCGATAGGATCGTCGCCAAAGTCTTCCTTGATTCCTGCCATGATATGCTCGAACAACAGGCGTTCGATGCTAAGTTCCTCAAATATTGCAACGTCATCCCCGAAAACCTCAAGTGCAATCGACAGAATGCGAGGATTCCTTAGGAACTCTGCAACAGTTGGATTGAGCTTGTTAAGAGGAACTAGGTGTTTCCTTAGAATGCTGTCACGTTCGTCAGCATCCCACTTGGGAACAACTACTTCTTTAACAGGGTATGTCAGCGCCTTCCTAACTCGCGTGTTGAAGTAGTGTGTGCGTGCAGTGAGTACGATGCGACCGCCACGCCGGTTAACATAGGTGGCGACATTATCGACGATCTTTCCCCATTTTCGGTCGGGACGCTGATTGATCCCGTCTAAAACGAAAACAAAGCGCGGACGTGCCGGTTTGCCTTCAGCTTTCCATGCCTTCAGTCGTCGCCGCCAGCGTATTGTGCTCTTATCGCTTTTTACGTCGCCGGTCTGCGCGAAGAGTTTTTTGATCAGAAGTGTCTCTATGTCGTCTTGTGTAGCGACCTCTGAAAAATCATCAGGCGTTAAAAACACCAGAAGAGGCTTGTCAGAGCGTGAAAGCCATGTCTGCAACACAATCCATGATTTGCCGCAGCCTTCCTCACCATGGACGCAGACAATATTGTCCTCATCCATATTCGATAAATATGCCCCCAGTTTAATGACTAAGTCATTGCGGGCTAGAACGGTGACAGCCTGATCTCTGGGGGCAAGGGGCTGACCGAGTTCGATGCGCGCAATGGCTTTTTGCGATACAGTTTTTTCAAACCATATTACGTTGGCATTCTCTGCCATCGCTGTGGCCATTCCCGACGCGTCGAGTCTTCTGCGAATGGACTCTTCTTGGTGCGGAAACCGAGTATCTAAACGAATAGCATCAAGTGCAGCAAGCGCCGCACTTAACATCTGATTGTTAAGACTAGCTTGCAGAAAGGCCTTGGTCTTGATGTCAGCTATTGCGAGTGCCACAGCCAAACGTGGAAAATCAGAAGGAGTCCAATCTAGGATCAGGACGCTGATACCTTGCTGTGCGCCATCAGCACGCAAGTCATCTGCCAACTGGCTAGGTACCTCACAGGTTGCGCCTAGTACCCAGACTAAGTCTGCGTAATCGTTGTGGCGGACAAGGTCTGGGATCTTTGACAGCACGTCTGCGCGCGGCAGTTTGTTCGTGTAGAGTTTGCCTTCAAAAGCAACAGCGCCTTCAAAAGCAGCCTTGCCATCGATTCCGCGTTGGTAGCCGCTACTCGCAAGCCGAAAGGGGATGCCCGTGATTCCCTCAAGCACTTCGCCAATAAGCCCTTCAAAGCCATCTTCTCCAGTTGGCTTCAGAGTCAGAAGAGCGTTCCTCAGGTTTTCAACATGGGTTATAAATGGTTTGATCATTCAGGATCTCATACCTAACTGTTCAGCACCGATGAAAGCACATGCTGCCTTTGCCTGCATGGCCGCTTTGGGTCGATTGCATCTATGCACGAGCATTCTTGTTTCGGCCAGACGCTGCCTTTTAGTCGTCTCTAATATAACGCTTTGCTCTCCGGTAAATTAGGAGCGCAGCGAGTAATTTATCCGCATGCAGCAACTAGTTATACGGGACTTGATTCGGCCTTCAACCATGCGCATACGGCCAAAATTAGACATGGAAATTATAAAAAATAACGTTATTAACGCTCTGCTAGTTTAACTTAAATTCTCTGATGAGAAATTAAGGTAAAATATTTGAATTAGAAAAAACTGTAATAGATTTTGCTCCCCGTGACAGTGCTACGTAAAGGTTTTGTGCATTCAACGTTCCTGCGTCTAGTAGGAGGCAGTGATCAGCCTCAAGCCCCTTTAACAACAATGTGGAACCAATTGCACGAGAAGGTATGCGGCTATCACCTCGATGCCTACGCTGCTCCCTTACTATTTCAGCAGCCTGCTTAGTGGTTTTAGTCGGATCGCTAACACTCAATGAAACAGCGCTTTTCAGTGCAGTGAATGCACCTCGTCGGAATAATCTTGTATCAGGGCTAACCTCAAGACAACCTAATAGATTACCAACAGAGCTTTTATCACTGATTTCGATAACATCCCTAACCGCCAGTTCGATTGGTGTAGCAGGCGTACGATTGCGACCCGCCAATATCGTAGGCATTCGCTTGAGCACATTTGCTTTTCCTACCCCAGTCATCATTAATGATATTGCCATAAGGACATGATTTGCCAACTCTTCACCACGCAAGCTGTCTATTTGTGACGAAATCTGCGTCACGTCCGCCAAATCAACAGGCTCAACAACATCAATCCCTCTCGATAGACTAGCGAAATTGTGTCTCGAACGCGGATTTCTTGAATCTCCTATGACTAATAGCGAATGACTGGGATCGTTACTATTTCGTATGTGGTATTGAATTTCCGTCTGTCGTTGTTTGTCGGTTTGTGGATCGCCTGCTAGCTGAATCCAATGTACGAAACCCGGACAACTTAAAAGGTCTATAGGTCGGCGCTGCAGTAAAGACTCTCGGCAATTAAGAATCCATTGGCCTAGATCAGGCGTTCCCGAATTTATCCATCGCCACGGAGTATTTAACTCCATGATAACCGGAAACCTTGACTTAACGTCTCCATCCCAGGATGGCATAGGTCCACCAAAGTTGAAGATGCACTGCATCGGATCACCAAAGATTGTGGTTGGTAACACCTCGGAAAGAGAACATATCAATGCATGCTGGTCAGCGTCACAATCCTGATACTCATCTACTAAAAGGCGAGTGTATGATGACCTAATAATTTCAGATATATGCCCCGGGGCTATATAGCCTTGAACCTTCCTTCTCAGCTCTGGATAAAAAACTCTCGGGTTATCAGGTGTAGCTCTAACATCACATGATACAGGGAAGACATTTGAGATCTGTCGTGCCCATCCGTCTATTGTAGATACAACATAATTTTTGTTTGGAACTCCAAGAATTTTCAAACGTTGCTTGAGCGCAGCTACACCAGCCGTAGTGTGTGTTAGGACTAGATAAGGCTTTTTATCAGTAACAGCCAATGTTTCGGTTATTAAGTGTGTTTTTCCACACCCAGCTGGAGCAACAATCAACCCTCTACCAGAACCCAATACAGCCTCAACACTCACTATTGAGCACCCGCCGGTTTTGCCCATAAGAATAGGTTGTTTAAAGGTTGCTGAAATATTTGATGAAAGTTTTCGTACTGTGGGGCAATTATTAAACGAGCGATACTCTCAGCGGGTTCAACATCTTTATACCATGCTCCTTTTTTACTTTTAGCAGCTTTAGCCAATATAGGCCTCATCGTATCTTCAAACCTATTGAGGCAGTCGTCAAGAGAAACTCTGTTTTCTGAAAAGCCTTGTATGTTCGAATTTATCGAGTCATACCCCTTTCGTTCGACAGCCAAATTGAGCAAGTTAGAAATAATCACTGCTGGGCAGCAGTTAAACAAAGCGTCTTCAGTTGAGTAATTATTTCCCCATTCAAAAATTTGGATACCTTGCACACGGGCTTCATTACTGGGAATTACATGTTCTGCATCTTTATCAGAGTCTTTCAGTATTGCGGTTGGATAGCCAAGGCTTTTAAAAACTTTAGCGCGTATAAACATACTATCGCCACCACCATCAGCACAAGAAGCCCCGCGTGATTGAATGGTTGCAGCATCTCTATCTTGGCAATAAAGATCAATTCCTCTGACTAATCCAATCTCTGTTTTACCCTCACAAACAATAACAGACTGACTAAAGAAAGATTCCGCACACACGCGCAATGTACTTTGTTGTTCATCGCCACCAGTCAACGAATATATCAAGTGAGAATAATTCATATACGGAGGTGGGAAAGGTGCGGCAGCGGCTTTCCGTATTACATGAAGCTGTGCAGCTTGAAGTTCTCTCAAAACATATGGCGAGTGTGTTGTTATAAATACCTGCTGTTCAGGAGCGACCGATTTTGAGCCGAGTTCATTTAACAATCTAGATATTCGATATGGCTCTAGTCCGTATTCCGCCTCATCCACAATGAAGATGTTTGATGTGCTAGCAGACTTTTGCAGCCCGCTAACTAGCAGTCGTGCCGATCCTGTTCCAAGCTGGCGCAACGGAGTATTATCATTGTTATGAAGGCTAATAGCCCCATTTGATAGAGAGGAGCTATTAACATCTAGCAATGCTTTTAGATCACCAACGGGGACTCCAAGATTGTTGGCTAGGATTTTTACTTTGCTAAGTACGTTTTCAATTCCTTCAACGTCATGTCCTGAAAATGTTTGGCGAGCCGTTCTACTCAGCTGTGCCAGTGTTGATGATATATCAAGGCCATCTTCTGACAGTTTATTTAAAACTGATCTTCCACCCCAGGCCAAATGATGGTTGGATGCGACACCAAGTCTTGCCGGTGCAACGAATTCTCGATGCTTCCATGGGAGTCTTCGCTCTACTCCCTCCGTTTCCGCTCTTTCTGAATAAAGTAGCCAGTCAGCATCTAAATCTTCCGCGACTGTTAACTTAAGAGTTATTACAATTTCTTGCCCGGCCTGAGGTTCGTCCGAGATTACTCCTGAAGTCGGGTCAAAACTCCTTAGAAACATACCATACGCATCAATATTTTTTAGCTCATCACTCAATACGCCAATAGTTACCCATATTTCAATGGGATTGTTTGTATCAAGGTTAAAAAAATCAGCGTCAGTAAACGGATAGGACCGTCTAGCTCCCAAAGCAAGGTCAATGGCATCAAGCACAGTGGATTTTCCAGAATCTCCAGGGCCAATAAGACAATTCAATCCAGGCTTGGGTAGCCATTCAAGCTCTTTTATTACGCGGAAATTTTTTACATGAATATATCTTATTTGAGACAAGAGAAAATCCTTTTGAGTATTTTCTTACCAATTATAATGTTTATTCAAGTTGCATTTTATTTCGAAATTTTACGCCAAAAAAACAATTCCAAGATCGCTACTGATCGAAAGCGCGCACGGCTGCGTTGCCGTATAACAGTGATTATGCTCCCCTCTACATAACCTCAATGAACCCAGCGGCGCGTTTATTCAGGTTATACAGCGCTTCATTCACGATCTATCCCATTGAAATTATAATTGATTAAGTATAAATAGGCAGAATAACATAGATCATCGTGCCGGCTGCATAACACGGCTGAATCAGCATGCCGCTTTCGCCGGGAGGGCCGCTTTGGGTCGAAAGGCCTCATTCGTTCTCTTCCTCACCAAACGCCACCCTACCCACTATCACTTCCATCCCTTCAATCGGCTGCTCATAACTCCAGGCAATATCTTTATTTTCGCCTAGCGAGAAATACACCGTGCTGCCTTTAAACGGGCAGTGGGTAGTCGTTTCTGAGGTGGTAAGCAAATCCATCCGCACGTCTTCGCGTGGGAAGTAGTGGCGTGGTGGGTAGCCAGTTTCGCGGAGTTCGAAGGCTTGGCTGGAGTCGGCAAGCAACTTGCCACCCACCTGCACCTGCACCTGCACGCGTTGGCTAACGGGGTGAAGCTCGATGCGAGGTGCCTGTGGCATTAGATTGTTCCCTGCGGCTTTTTTAGCTCTAGTAAAATGAGCCTAGCAGCAAAGTTCGTTGAATCCCATGTACGACGCATCACACTTTAGGCTACGACCATGACCTGCGTCATGTTTTTGCCACTGCTCTCTAATTCACTACGACTGTCCTAACACTGCGGTGCTCTCGCCCTTGCCTGAGTAGTAAGAATTAAGCCGGTTACAATCAGCCCAGCCCCAATAAAATCCGCCATACGCAATGGCTCCCCAAGTATTAGATAAGCGAGTAGTACGCCGAAGAACGGATTAAGTAAGTGATAGCTGGATGCCGTCGAGGCGCCGCTGATGCGAATCAGCACTAGCCAGAGACTCATTCCGCCGATGGTGACGACAAATACCAGATGTGCAATCGCTATCATCGTAGCAGTAGAAGGCACGGCCAGCGGCTGCCCAAATACCATGGCTATGGGAAGAAGCGCGAGGGCGCCCGCTATGGATTGCCAGAAATTGGCCTGCAAGACCGGAAGGCCTGCGCCTTGGCCGCGGAAGAACACGGTGCCACTGGCAAAGGCGAGCATGCCTCCAGTTGCCATAAGCACTCCCCAAATATCGACTTGCACCCCGCTAGCAACGCCTGAGATGACCACCACTCCCACTATCCCCAGCGCCGCGCCGAGTAACTTCATTGGGGAAAGAGGTTCTACGCCCCACCATGCTGATAGCAAACTGGTGGCCAGCGGTGCGCAACTAACAATAACAATAACGACCTGGGGGCGAACCGTCTGCAATGCGGCAAAGCTCAGCCCCAGGTAAAGGGCGTTGTTAAGCACGCCAAGTAGCAATCCGCGCCTAATAGCGATGCGATCCCCATGAGTTGATAACCGGAAGCCTCCGCAGCTAAGGCAAATGGGCAGCATCAGCAACGCACTCAATAAAAACCGGATGGTGAGTAGCGTAAAGGGGTCGAAATCAGTCAGTGCAATGGCACCGGCTATAAATGCCGAACTCCAAACGATACTGAAAATGATCACCAAGCCAGTTAATACGAAATTGTTCATGCAACCCCCTAAAAGCGCCATCCTGCTTTTGCACCATCACCATGAAACTGATGGTGCATGGGAGTTAGATGTAGTGGAAATTAATTATTAACCGATCATAATTAGATAAATTAATATTAAGTACGGAGAGATAGTGTGTTTAATTGCCAACCTTCCCCCTTGGGCGACAGGCGAGTCACGCTGGAACACCTGCGCGTTTTCGTACTGTTGGCCGAAGGCAATGGTTTTCAGCAGGCAGGTCTTCAGTTGTACCGCAGCCAGTCTGCGGTCACCCAAAGCCTGAAACGGCTGGAGGAAATACTCAGCTGTAAGTTGCTTGAACGTCGTCAAGGTCACATCCTTGGCTTGACGGCAGACGGCGAGCGTTTTCTTCCTGCCGTCAATGAGATACTTTCCCGCACATCTGAGGCGGTGAGTGCCATGCAGCAACCGGAAATTGCCGGACGTCTGCTGATTGGTGTTCCTGATGATTTCAAGGTGGTGGATCTACATGGCGCTATTTCCCGCTGCGCCGAGCTAAACCGCAATCTGCGTCTGGAAGTTGTCTCTGCGCTCTCCTCGCAACTGCTCCACCAGCTCGATAACAGCGGCCTTGATCTCGCCATCTTTAAGTGTGTGGGAGACTTAACGCCAAGCGACCCGCGCTGGCAGTGTCATCTACTGCGGCGAGAGCCTCTCCATTGGGTAGCCACGCAACGGCATGATTTTGACCGCATGTCTGATGTACCACTTGTTATCTTTCCTGATGGCTGTTGCTACCGTAGCGCAGCGCTCGCCGCATTGGATCAGCCCGGGAAGCAGGGCTACAGCGCCTATGTCAGCGCCTCTTATGACAATATTCGTGCCGCTGTGTCAGCAGGTCTCGGCATTGGTGTGCTGCCCGCCAGTGCGCTTGCTGAAGACCACATTATTTTAGGCAAGCGGGAGGGATTTCCGGAGCTGCCTATGGTTGAACTCGTGATGGTTCAGGCGTCACAGAAGCGTGCCACCCAGCAACTGGCGGACTTCCTTACGCTTTCTTCGGCGATGAAGTCTCAAAGCGTTAGCACTCCCCTAATCGATGCTACCCCACCCTGATATGGGTGCCGGTTGACGCCAACCCGCCAATAGTTGCTTGTCGAAGGCCCGCTATTTATTTTTAGATATACTGTTATATGCGAGGCGGTAGCGTTGGTGTATTGAAATGAGGAGAATGCATGAGTGATCAGGAGGATAGTCGCCGCAGTGACCACGACAGCCCATGGAAGATGGCGCTGGAAGCGTATTTTCAGGAGTTTCTGGGGCTGCTATTTCCCACGATCCATCAACAGGTGGATTGGTCGAAGGGCTACAGTTTTCTCGACAAAGAACTGCAACAAATCACCGTCGATGCGGAAAGCGGTAGGCGCTATGCCGACAAGTTGATCAAGGTGGCTGCCCTGGATGGTATTGAGACCTGGGTGTTGATCCATGTAGAGGTACAAGGCGAACCAGAAGATAGCTTTGCCGAGCGTATGTTTACCTACCAGTACCGGTTGCGTGACCGCTATAATATTGATGTGGTCAGCCTTGCCGTACTGGCAGATACCCGCGAGAGCTTCCGCCCCACAACTTTTCATTATCAACGCTGGGGATGTGCCCTGACCTTTACCTTTCCCACGGCTAAACTGATTGATTGGGAAGCGCACTGGGCAGAACTGGAAGCCAGCGACAATGTCTTTGCTTTAGTGGTGATGGCTCAGATTCAGGCTAAGCGAGTGAAGGAGAATGCATCACGAAAGGATACCAAAGTGGCCCTTATCCGGCTGCTCTACGAGCGAGGCTACAGCCGCGATCAGGTTTTACGGCTGTTCAACATCATCGATTGGATGATTCAACTGCCTAGAAGTTTAGATCCTGAATTTGCACAGGCGGTCTACGCCATACAGGAGGAGAAGCACATGCCTTACGTCAACACGATTGAGCGGCTGGGTATTGAAAAAGGACGTCAGGAAGGGCGTCAAGAAGAACGTCAAGAAGCTGAGCAGCGTGCTTTGGACAGCAAACGTGATACTGCCCGTCATTTATTGAAGTTTGGCGTGCTCACTGATGAACAGATTGCGGAGGCGACTGGGTTATCGGTTGATGATATAGCTAAACTCCGTCTCGAAGATAAACACTGAAATTAAGGTCTTCCCAGGTGGCATCGGCGGGCAACTGGTTAATTAGCCTATACGCGCCTTTTTTACTCATCGGGGCTCAATGCGCAAACAAAGTAGCGGTGCATTTACATGTCAGCCGTACGCGAATGATCACTTTGTACTCATAAACAATAGGTCACTGGTCGACTCTGATTCAATGGCAAAGAAACCAAGGCTGGAATACAAAGAATGTGCTGCATGATTGTCTCGGTAAACACGCAGAGTAACCGTTGATGAACCCGTTGATTGCCGCGCCTTAGCTATGAGTTGTTCACATAGCAAACGCCCTACCCCCTTTCCTCTAGCCTCAGGCGCAATAATAATTCTGCCGATATGAACCGCGCCTTCTTTACCGGCCCAAAACTGACCAAAGCCAATGCAGCTGTTGCTGCTATCGGACAAGCAATAGCTTGAGCCTCCTTTTACGGCGAGCAGCTTAGGCAGCTTTTCAGCTGCAAATGGAAACGGCACTAATGGGCCTGCCCAGCGAGCGCAAGATTTTTGATCAGTTACCCAAGCTGCAATAGTTTGGTAATCGATTTGCTCTGGCGTTCTCAGAATTTCTTTCATATGACTAATGCTTGAAGCGCTGGAAGAGCCATAAGCCATGCCCACGCATGGTTTACGCTGATCGAGGTCAACACCGGGATATTCTTAGCCGATGCTACCACACCCTGATATCGGTATAGACTAACGCCAACCCGCCAAACGTGCTTGCCGAAGGCCCGCTATTTATTCTTAGAAATATTGATTTTTTGCGATGCAATCTCGCTGGCACATTGAACAAGGAGCACATTGATAAGGTCATTACACGTTGGATCAAGCGTCACCTGCAACGGCTTGGGGCAGAGGTGAATCTGGAGCAGCTCAACAGTTTGGTGGAGGATAAAGATATGTTGGCAGAAAACTTAGAAAATCTGGTGCAAAAAGAGCGCCAACAAGGGCGTCAGGAGGGACGGCAAGAAGAACGGCAGGAAGCTGAACAGCGTGCTTTGGAAAGCAAACGCAACGCGGCCCGTAAACTGATCGCTCGCACCGAAATGGATGATCAGACAATCGCGGCTATTGAAGAACTGCCCGTCGAAGAGGTGGAAAGGTTACGGGCAGAGACTCAGCATTAAGGCCTAATAAACTAGCGCGACCGCCGCCACTCAGCCAGCGCTTGAATATCCTCCGGTGTCGTCCGGCAGCAACCGCCAATGCCTGACGCGCCTGCTGCCAGCCATTGCTCGACCCCTTGTGCCAATCCGGAAATATCCGAAGCGGTGTGATCGCATTGGGCCGGGTGCCAGGTTTTAGTTACCGCGTCGTAGACCTCTCCTGAGTTGGGGTAAACCAACACCGGCAGATCGCACTCACGGCGGATTTCCTCAATCAGCGATTCGATATGGGCCAACGCTGTGCAGTTCACACCGATTGCCGCTACGCCTTGGCAGTTGGCCAGCGCTCTCGCACATTCCGCAATCGACGTGCCATCGCTGATATGTTGGCCATCCTTCGCTGAGAAAGTGATCCAGGCCTGCGCGCCCGGATGCTCGGCCAGCAAATCGGTGATCGCCAGCGCTTCCTCCAATGAGGGCAAAGTTTCAGCGGCCAGTAGATCCGCCCCCGCCGCCAGCAAGAGTTCAAACCGCTCACGGTGAAACTCAACCAGCCCGGCGCGATCCAGGTCATAGCCGCCGCGATACTCACTGCCGTCTGCTAGGTAGGCGCCATACGGGCCGACGGATGCGGCTACCAACGGTTTGGGACGGTCGGTTTGGCCGGGCTGCCAGACCGCATCCCGTGCTTGCTGGGCCAGCGTGACCGATAACTGAATCAGTTCCCGCGCCTCTTCTGCCGTCATCCCCGCCTGCATAAAACCCGGCACTGTGGCCTGATAGCTGGCGGTAATCGCACAGTCGGCACCGGCTTCAAAGTAGGCCTGATGCACCTGAAGAATCTTCTCCGGGGCCTGGGCCAACAGGCGCGCCGACCAGAGGGCGTCATTGAGGTCGCAACCGAGCGCTTCCAGCTCGGTGGCTAAGGCTCCGTCGATGACCATAAACGGCACGTCGGCCAACAGCGCTTTGATTGGATTAAACTCAGTCATACGGTGTTTTCCTCAATGGCGTTAGGCGAATATTCAGAACGTTGGGGGGCCGAACGGTGGCGCACATAGTGCACCAGGTAGCACAGGCCAATGAAGGGCACACCGAAATAGAGCGCCACGCGTTGATGCGGGTCGAAGGCAATGCCAATGCACGCGGCAAGGCAGGCTGCAAACGCAAGAATCGGCACCCAGGGATAGAACGGCGTGCGATAGACCAAATCCTTCAGTTGCCCGCCTTCACGCAGGTAGTGGCGCCGGAAATTGAACTGGCTTAGCGCGATCGCCATCCAGACCACCACCACGGCCAGCCCGGAAATCGAGACCAGCACCAAATAGACGGTTTCAGGGGCATACACGCTGGAGAACAGCGCGCCCAAGCCGCCGACCATGCTGAGCAGCAGGGCATTCATCGGAATGCCGCGCTTATTGAGACGGCCAAGCGACTTGGGCAAGGTGCCCTGGTCAGCGAGCGTCCACAGCATGCGCGATGAGGCATAAAGCCCGGAATTCGCCGCCGACAGCAGCGCGGTGATGATGACGAAATTCATGATATCGGCTGCGCCCGGTACGCCAAGGCGTTGGAATACAGCCACAAAGGGGCTTTGACTGAGCCCGGCTTGATCCTGAGGTAACAGCGCCGCAATCACGACGATGGTGCCAACGAAAAACAGGATCAATCGCCACAGGGTGGCGCGGATCGCCTTGGGTACATTGCGGGCCGGATCCACCGTCTCTCCGGCGGCGATCCCAATCAGTTCGGTGCCGGAAAAAGCAAACATCACTGCTAGCAAGGCGGTACCAATGGCCAGCAGGTTGGGCGGCATGGCGCCCTCTCCCCATAGGGCCGATAGCCCCGGTGAGGCGACCTCAGCGCCAGCGGCATCATGCAGCGGCACCCAGCCAATAATCGCCACCGCCCCCACCAGCACAAACACCACCACCGCAATCACTTTGATCAGTGAAAGCCAGAACTCAGACTCGGCAAAGAAGCGCGAGGTAAACGCATTAACGCCAAAAACAATCGCCGCAAACAAGCCGCTCCAGTACCAGCCGGGGATGTCGGGAAACCAGCGCCCCATAAAGACCGCCGCCGCGGTGAACTCTGACCCTAGCGCTACCGTCCAGGTGAGCCAGTACATCCAGGCCACCATATAGCCAGTGCCGGGGCCGATATAGCGGCTGGCATGCGCGCTGAAGGCGCCTGAATTGGGCATATGCACCGCCAGCTCGCCCAGGCACATCATCACCAGCCAAGCAACAATGCCACCGACCAGATAGGCCAACACTGCCCCAATAGGCCCGGCCTGCTGCACGGTATAACCGGAACTCAAAAACAGCCCGGTGCCAATCACGCCCCCCAAGGAGAGCATCACCAAATGGCGCGTCTGCATACTGCGCTTGAAGTGCGCCCCCTCTTGATCACTTACTGGCTCACTCATGGTGACATCCCTATCGTTGGCCTAACGCGGCGGCAATCGCCTAGCGGCCTGGCTCAGAAAGGGCGCCATTTTAGTGCATACTTAATTTACTAAAAAGCATAAAAGATATTTTTAATATTCTTATTTTGAATATACAAGTCTGACATGAGTGATAAGCGCGGGAAGCTTCCATTTAGATAATGGCTGGCGCCAAGCAGCGGTACTAACTGAATGCAGTCTGCTCAAAGCTTGTACGTGCAGTCACGCCAGCGTGCCATATCTGAAGCTGCGGGTACTCTTCTTTCCAGTTCACCTCTGGCAGCCTAAAGGCGAGATAATCCAGCGCCACTGCGGTGGCGATGTGGCCCAGGTTGATAGTTGAGCTCTGTTGTTCTTCGCCAAGCTCACTGTCCAACTGTTTCAGTAGCCGCTGCATGGCTCGCGAACGTCGCTGGCCCAGCTCGCTAGCGTCAATCTCTTTGCCGTAATGCTTTCTGGCAATCACGGTGTTGAACGCGGCATCCATCAGGTTTTGGCCAAGCCCCGCCAGGTGCAGCACTTCACCCAAACTGTCTTGGGCAATCATCGGCTTGTTAGGGCTTACACCATCCAGATAAACGGCTATCAGCAGCGACTCGCTAAGCCGGATGCCCTCCTCCGTTACCAGCGCCGGAATACGCCCGGCGGGATTGGCTTTTAATAGATCGGCATCGTCTGCCCAAGGGTCGCACCACTTCAGCGTGACACTTTCCGCCAGGCCTTTTTCCAGTAAAACGATTCGCGCCAGGCGCGCATAGGGTGATGTGGCGTTTAGGTAGAGTTCCATTATTGCCTCCCAGGGTGTGATGTAGATTACTGAGTAGTAAAGTGCGCGTGGCGTTGCTGTACACCACGGCTAAGCAGCACCAACAAAAAGCCTGCTGCGAGCATGCAGCCGCTGATGGCAAATAGCGGCGCGTAGGTCTCCCAGGCACCATAAAGCGCAGACATGACATATCCCGCCAGCGCCTGGGCAGCAGCAAAAGCAGCGGTTGCCTGCCCCCATAGCTTCTTGTGCGCGGTCGGGCCTACTAATTCAGCAATGCGCCCAGAGGTGAGTGCGACAATGCCGGGGATCATCGCCCCCACCATAAAGGAGGAGACGGATTGGCTGAGCAGTGCTAGCGAAAATACCGGCAGCGATACAGCGGTAGCCTTGGCCACAAAGGCAATCGCTAGGCCACGATGCCAACCCACTCGATGCGCCAAGGCGCCCACCATCAGCGGCCCACAGACGGCGCCCAAGCCGAAGATGCCCCACTGTAGGGAAGCGGCGTGATTACCCAGAGCGTTCTCCCTGGCAAGATAGTCCACCCAGAACACGGTATGGGGCACAAACCCGACCGCGTCCAGAGCATAGGCGCCGATGACCAGCCACACCACTAGCTTGACTCCCACAACGCCCTTTTGGCTATTGGCCGATGGGCTAGCTGCCGAAGGTGAGGCTACGGATAAGTGGCTAACTCCCCAGTCACCTAAAAGACCCGCCGCAATGCAAAGCAACCCCAGCGTGCCCCAGGTGACCGTTAGGCTTAATTCAAGAAGCATGGGCACAATGGAGGCCGAAAGCAGCGCGCCGAGGCCAATACCGGTAAACACCATGGCACCCACACTGGCTCGCCTTTCAGGCGGCGTGGCCGCCAGCGCCAGCGAAGGGCCAACCACCATTAAAATGGCCCCGGCAATACCGGATACCAATCGCCAAAAGAAGAACCAGGCGAAACCGCCCGCCCCAGCGCAAAGAATAAAGCTGAGGGCAATAGCCGCGAAGCTTGCGTCGATGACTAAGCGAGGAGAAAAGCGCTCACTCAACGCGTGAGCGCAGAGTGCGCCGAGAAAGTACCCCAGCAGGTTCGCAGCCCCCAGGTAGGCGCCTTGGCTGGCAGTGAACCAGCCTTCCTGAATAATCGCGGGTAGTAGCGGCGTATAGGCAAAGCGCGCAATGCCAATTCCCGCCAAGGTCGCCATTATCCCGGTTATTAGGGCGGGTCGGTCTTGGGCAGTGAGTGTTCGATTCATCATCTTGTGTCCTTTTCGTGCCGCCATTCAGGCAAGGTGGGCAGCGCGTTGGTACGCAGCCAGACTACGCGTGAAGAACTATTTCTAGAAACGATTAATTTTGATAGCTACTATCTTTTTTTGAGATAACACTTTGTCGAGATGGCGCTTTTGACAGAACAACCGCTTGGCGGGGAGATGGGGTATGCAACTTAAATCACTGCGGCTATTTATGGCGGTGGCCGAAACGGGCAGTTTCGTGGCGGCTGCAAATCAGTTACACACGGTGCAATCCAACGTGACGGCTCATATCAAGAAACTTGAGGATGAGTTAGGCGTCCAGCTTATTCAGCGCCTGGGCCGCGTTCGCCCTACGAGCGCTGGTTTGGCATTGGTGGAGTACGCTGAACGCATGTTGACGGCTCACGATGAAGCGGTATCGCTATTCAAGGGCCAGGAGAAGGCGTGTGGACGGCTACGTATAGGCGCCATGGAGACCACGACCGCCCTGCGCCTGCCGCCGATACTGGCGGCGTACCACGCAGCGCAGCCTGACGTTGATATCCAGATCAAGACCGGGCCCACGGCGGAACTGGTGGAGTTGTTGCTGGACGGGCAGGTGGACTGTGTCTTTGTGGCAGGTCGACTTGAGCATGGCCGCTATCACTTGCTCAAGGCTTTCAGCGAGCAGCTTGTACTGGTGGGTTCAACGCCGATGATGACGATGCCCTCTTCTCAGGAGCTGATGACGTCGGCCTTTCTGGCGTTTCGCCAAGGGTGTAGCTACCGTCAGCGTATCGAGCTATTGCTGGCCTCCCGTGGGGTTAATGCTGGGCGGATTTTTGAGTTCGGCTCACTGGACGCGATGCTAGGCTGTGTCGCGGCTGGAATGGGCTACACGGTGCTGCCCCGTGGGACAGTCGAAGCCCATCAACACCGATTCGGGATTCACACCCTGGAACTGCCCTCATCCATCGCCAATGTCGATACTTACTTTGCCGCCCTCGAACCCAAGACCTGGACGCCCGCCCTGGCAAGCTTCGCTGAAACCTTGCGTGGCGCGGTGGTGGTGGATGAGCCTCAGTTTACTGCGTCGTGAAGTGGGTACCGACACTCCTCTATAGCGTTGCCCTATTCGCTTTTCAGTCGGTTCATAGATGCGTGTAAAACAGCGAGAACGTCAATTTGATCTGGTTTGATGTAGTAAATAATGCGGTAAGCGCCACACAAGACTTCCCTTATTTGAGCGATATCGTACTCGGGCACCTTGCGTCCTGAAGCGGGGAAATCACCAATCTGTTGTGACCTTCGGGTGATTTTATCAACTGTGCTCAACGCATAAGCTTCTGAGTCCTGGGCGATATAGGCATAAATCGCGTCCAAATGAGCTTCTGCTGTTGCTGTCCAGAACACATTCATTCAGGTAAGCCGTATTTCTTGCGAATATCTCCCACATTTGTAACGTTACCCGCTTGGCTATCCGCCATGCCCTTCTCGATGGTCTCCCGGATATAGATCTCATGCATAAGGTCTTCCCAGGTGGCATTCGCAGGAAGTTGTTCAATTAGCTTGTGTGCGTCGTCTTTGCTCATCGTAGCTGACATGGTGACTACCTTTTTAGGTACGTAGAAAATGCTTTTAGAAGATACCTTGGGTTACCGAGAGTTTTGCGGTTTATGCCATTTTCTGCAAACACATCGCCAAGGTCGACACCTACTTTGTCGCCCCTGAGCAGGAGACCTGAACACCCTCGCTGGCAAGCTTCGCTGAACCTCCGCTTACTGCGTCGTAAATTAGGTAGCTGGCCGAGTTCTGAGGCCGCCGGCTTTATCAACTTCTCTCCGCTCTGCCAAGCAACAAGACAGATAAACCCGCAGCGATAAACGTAATGCCAGCACCAATATTCAAACCCAAAATAGCGCGCGGGTGGCCTTCTAGCCATCTCGCAAATAAGGATGAAAAAGAACCCAACACTGTAAAAACCGCGAATGCCAGCAACGCAAACCATGTGCCCAGAAAGAACGTTTGTAGCTCGACTGCCCCATGCATGGGCGATACAAACTGAGGAACAAAGGCCAAAATAAACAGCGCTGGCTTGGGATTAAGGACATTGGTTAAAAAGCCGGTGAGAAACACAGCCCGATGGGACAAATGGCTCTGGGACGAGAAAGCAATCAACTCTTTTGAGCGTAAGGCTTTAATCCCTAGCCAAATCAAATATCCAGCCCCCGCAAATTTAACCACACTAAACGCTACTGCCGATGCCTGAATGAGAACCGCCAACCCCAGAAAAGCGACTAGAACATGCACCATCAGGCCAAGACCAGCTCCAGCACTAGAGACGCATGCCGCTAGACGCCCCTGACAAAGCCCCCGACTGATGGCAAGAATATTGTCAGGCCCGGGCACAAGAATGATTAAAATGCATGCGACGGTATACGTCAGCCAGGTTTCGATAGGTACCATGCTATCTCCTATGAGGCTAATACTCGGTTTTTAAGAAACTGTTATAGCAAAACGTCATAATCGGTACGGCTAGTGCCCTTTTAGCTGCTCACTCAATGCGACGAGGTCTTCAGCCACAAAATCCCATGCTTGCTCGGCTGCTAAATCTTTACGCTGTTGCGGGCCATACTCTGTACGACGGGGTATAAACGCCGTTTTCATCCCCAATGCTCGGGCAGCCGCAAGGTCGTAATTGTGCGCTGCGCATAGCATCACCTCTTCAGGCGGCAGGCGCAGTAGGCGGCAAGCCCCTAAATAGACCTCAGGGTCAGGTTTATAGTGCTGGAATAGCTCGGCGCAAAACACCATATCCCATGGCAGTTTGGCGTGACGGGCAACATCCACCATTAGCGACAAATTACCGTTAGTTAAGGTCGCGATAATGTGGTGCTCTTTCAACTGCTGAAGGCCACGCTGAACATCCGGCCATGGGTCTAACTGGTGCCAAAAGTGATTGACGCGATCAATGGTCGCCTCGTCTAGCGAAATCCCATGTTGCTTGAGCAGTGTGACTAGGCTTTCCCGATGCAGATCATCCAACCCCGTCCACGGAATTTCGCCTTTGCGCACCCGATCCATCGAAGGCGCATAATGCTGACGCCATTGATCCGTCAGCGCCTCGCTGGGAAGCTCGACACCCAACTCCTGCTCTAACGCCCGGAACTGGTTAATCAAACTGGAACGCCAGTCGACAATAGTGCCAAATACATCAAACACGATGGCTTTCATTAGCTTCGCCTTTACGTTGGATGGTCATCAGTAGCCCTAATAGTGTCATGGTGATCAGCAGGCTCCAGCCGAGCATAAAGCTGCCCGTTATATCCAGCATCCACCCCAGCAGTGGCGGTACCGATACGATCGCCAGTTGGTTAATCGCCATGGCCAGCCCCAGCACAAAGCCGGTTTTATCTGCGAGTGCCGACTCCGCCACATAAGCCACCCAAGGGCCGTACCAGCCGAAACCAAAAAAGCCCAACCAGGCCATCAAGCAAACCAGCATGAACGTTGAGTGTAGCGGCAACCAGACTAATACCAGCAGCCCGACGATTACCGCCACCATGCACACCATGACCGGGAAATAGCGCGAGCGACAGCGATCACTCCAGGCCGCCAGCAAAATGCGCCCGGCAACCCCGGCTCCTTGGGCCACAAATAGCAACGTTGCGGCTTGCAGCACCTCTATCTGCAAACGGCTGTGCAGATAGAGCACGGTAAAAATCAAAATACCGTATTGAACCGAGATCAAACTGATACCGGACGCCATAATCTGCTTCATGGCCGGTTCACGAATCATCGCCAGTCGCGATAAGACGACCTTTGTCACGCTGCCTTCAGAGGCTCTTGCGACCGGCACCGCGCCAGCAGGGGCACGATAAAAGAGCATAAAGACCAGCGCCCCGAAGACCGCAATCAGCCCGCCCACTAGAAAAGAGGCGCGCCACCCCCAGGTGATCGCGACGGTTGGCAGTACGATCGCCGCCAGCGCCCCGCCCAGTGGCAAGCCCGCCTGACGAATACCCATGGCAAAACCACGCTGGGATTTATCAAACCAAGCAGCTACCGATTTGCTACCGCCGGGCTGGGCAGTACTGTAGCCAGCCCCTACGATGACTAAAAATAGCAGCATGGCCCAGTAACTCTCAGCCAGCACGGCAGCGCTAAGCGCGATACCTACCACGAGGGTGCCTACCCCCACCACCAAACGCTCACTGAACCTGTCCAGCAACTCCCCGGCAACCAACAGCCCAACCAACGGCACCAGCTGAGCCGCCGAGACCAGCGCCCCAATCTGAAATGCAGAGAGCCCCATATCGGCCTGTGCATAGACGCTTATGGCACCGATACCCTGAACGAAGAAACACGCCGCTGCTTGCGCAAGAGTGGCTATCAACAGAATAACCCAGCGGTAATGTCGGTTAGCAGTCATCGGCGGCACGGCTGTCAGGTAAGTTCAGATTTTAGTCAGGCCTTTTTCACAAAATGGGCGGTCACCATCATGTCGCCGACGCCGTCGACTTTGCAGTCCAGTTGGTGATCCTTGCTGTCCATGAGCCGCTTGATCACGGCTTTGGTGCCTACCTTGAGCACCAGTGAACTGCCTTTAACCTTGAGGTCTTTGATCATCGTTACCTTGTCGCCTTCCGCTAACAGGGTGCCGTGGGCATCTTTTATCGTCACGGTGTCTTCCGCCTCAGCTTCTGCAGGGTTCCATTCGTGGGCGCACTCGGGGCAGATAAACAGGCTTTGATCCTGATAGACGAATTCGGATTGGCAATGGGGACACGGTGGGCACGACATGAATGATGACTTCTGTGGTTTGGTTTAGGCTACTTATGATACTGAGCCAGGGGCACCGTGGCGAATACCTTCACGCCTGCCCAGGAAAGGAGAACCAGAATGAACAAACGTGACCTGGAAGCGACCTACCGTGATTACATCACCTGCCTCAATAATCAGGACTGGATGCACCTTGGCCAGTTCGTGCATGACGATGTCCGCCACAGTGGCAGGCGTCTAGGGCTTGATGGCTATCGCGCCATGCTGGAAGCCGATTACGAACAGATACCAGATCTTCACTTCAACATTGAGCTGCTGGCCGTTGATCCACCGCATGTCGCGTGCAGGCTGCGATTCGATGTAACGCCTAAAGGTAGCTTCCTCGGCCTTGCGGTGGAGGGCAAAAAACTGATCTTTTGCGAGAACGCGTTTTACCTCTTCCATGATAATAAGATTCAGGAAGTCTGGTCGGTGATCGACAAGACGGCGATAGAAGCTCAGCTGGATTGAGGCTCCAAATGCCACCCTTGCTCGGTTACCAGCAGGCGGTCTGTTAAGGCTAGGTTTTCCAGAAAGGCATCGTCATGGGATACCACCACTAACGCACCTTGGTAACTGCGCAGCAGGGTTTCCAGTGCCTGTGCCGATGGCAGGTCGAGGTGGTTATTGGGCTCGTCGAGCAGCAACAATTGCGGGGGCGAGTCGGCGTAGAGGATGCAGGCCAGTGCTCCTTTTAGGCGCTCACCGCCGCTTAGTAGCCCGCTGGGCGTGGTGATCTTCTGCGCATCCAGGCCTAACTGGGCCAGTAGCATGCGCAGCTCACCCTCCGTCGTTGAGCGGTTAGCCCGTTGCAGCTGTTCGAGCACGGTTTTTTCCGGCTCAAGACTCTCCAGCCGCTGATCGAGATAAGCCTTTTCTGGGGTCACCTTGCAGGTTCCGGACAATGGCTCGATTTGGCCCGCTAGCACTCGGAGCAGCGTTGATTTGCCACAGCCGTTGGGGCCAACGATACCGATGCGCTGCGGCCCTCTCAGCAGCAGGCTAATCTGACGCGTGGTTCCCATCACGAACGGTAGCTCTACCCTCTCCAACTCTACCAAACAGCGCTTAGCGACCTGATTAACGGGGATCTCATGCAAGGTGATGTGCGCCTCGTCTTCGACCTGCTTTGCGGCTTCCCGCACGCGCTGATTAAGTAGATCCCGGCTGGCCGCCTGCTTTTGGCGCAGCGCGCCGGTGGAGTTTTCGCTGCGCTCTTTCTGTCCATCCAGTATTACCTTGGCCTGATTGGCTTCCTTACCCTGCCGTTTACCGCGGGCTTGGCGTTTCTCCTGGCGTTCTCGCTGTTTGCGCATTGCCCGATCCTGGCGTTGGCGCTCCAGCTTATGTTGATTGAGCTGATCAATCGCCGCTTGCTGCTCGTGAGCTTTCGCTTCTGCATAGAAGGTGTAGTTGCCACCGTAGCTGTGCAGCCCCAAGGGGGAAAGCTCCACAATGCGCGCCATGGATTCCAGTAGTTGCCGGTCATGACTAACTACGATCAGCCCACGCGACCAGCGCTGCAGCTGTTCGATGAGCGCTCGCCGGTTGGGTCGGTCGAGATGGTTGCTTGGCTCATCAAGAATCAGGAAATCGGCATTCGAGAGCATGGCGCCCATTAAGGCAACCCGCATGGTTTCCCCACCGCTCAGCGTGCTGGCCGGTGTGCTGGCCTCAAGATAGCCCAGGCCATTGCGTTCCAGCTCATGGCGAAATCGCTGGGGCATGTCCCAACGCTCATCCACGGCTTCGAAATCTTCCATGGCGGTACTACTACCCGCTTCGATACGCGCCAGCGCATCCAGGGTTGATTGAATACCAGCAAGCGCGGCGACAGAGACCCCCTTGGGCGGGGCTACTTGCTGGGCAAGGTAATGAACGCGACTGGGGCGCTGACAATTGCCGGTGGTAGGTGGCAATAAACCCGCGAGAATTTGGGCTAAAACTGTTTTTCCGACACCATTGCGCCCCACTAACCCGGTCGGGCGTGTATCGAACTGCTCATGGAGGTCGGTAAAAAGCGTTATGCCATCCGACAAAACGTAGGAGACACCTTTTAAGGTGAGAGGGGTAGTGGTCATAGTTGATTCCAGCGATGCCGAGTTCTCCCCCTGGGTCAGGGGCTAATGGAGACTGGCCGTCATTGCAACGGCGGGCATCAATGGTTCATTGGACAACTACCTCTGTTTAGCATGGAAAGGATCACTACAATACAAATAATGATAGCGAACCGACAAAGGGATGGCCATCCTAGTCTAGGTATTTGCATTATCCCCATTAACAAACGAGTAAAGCAAAATATCGGATCGGTAGGCCCAGCCTTGGTTTGACCAGAACTGCTGGGCGGCTTCGTTCTCGGGGAGAATCATTAGGTGTGATTTCAGGATGCCTTCATGCTTCAACGCTTCCAGGCAGAGGTCTACCAACCGCGTGGCGATGCCTAACCGGCGATGGGAATCCGCCACCGATAAGTGCTGAACATAACCGCGCTTGCCATCGTGGCCCGCCATGATCGTTCCCACCAGCTCCCCTTCTCTTTCTCCTTCTGCCACAAAGCTCAGACCGGGGTTACGCAGCAGGTATTTCTCAATGCCTTCCCGTGAATCGGCGTTGCGCAGCCGCACGCCTTCACTTTCGCTCCACAGGGCAATGGCGGCTTCGTAATCGTTGATGGTCATGGTGCGGTAGTGCATCAGGCGGCTCTCATTGGATGGTGGTATCGTCTTGTTCATTCTGCTGGGCAGGGTGGTTGAAGTGCTCCTTCTGCTCTGCCCATTTAAGCAAGGCATCCAGCGCCGGACAGAGCGTTTGCCCCCATTCGGTCAGGCGGTACTCCACTTTTGGCGGCACCTGGGGATAAACCTTTCGGGCCACAATGCCATCCGCCTCCAGTTGGCGCAGCTGTTGGGCCAGCATTTTCTGGGAAATGTCAGGGATGAGTTTTCCGAAATCGGAGTAGCGCTGCACTTTTCCATCGAACAGATGAAAGAGAATAATGAGCTTCCAGCGCCCTTCCAGCATTTTTAATACATTTTCCACATCGCTTGCGGCGCTAGCGGGCGTATAAATCTTTCTCATGGGTAAGCCACTTACCTTTTTGTGCGTTCTTGATAACGCGTCAACCTAGGCAGAATATTCTCTCACATTACCTTGCGAGAGATGATCATCATGAGCTTGTCACTGCCAGACGCGATCACCATTTACTTCACCATCAGCAACGGTGCGGATGCCTCCCACATTGCGAATTGCTTCACTCAAGATGCCTGTGTGTTTGACGAAGGAGAGACACATCGCGGGCACACCGCTATTCAATCATGGCTGCGCGCCACCCGTGCCAAGATTGTGTATCGCGTCCAGCCGGTCAGTGTTTCCCATCAAGACAACACGGTGGTGGTTGCTGCCACCGTGACCGGCGACTTCCCCGGCAGCCCGGTACAACTGGATCACACTTTTCAGCTTGCCGATGCGCAAATCCAGTCATTGGAGATTCACTAATGAACCTGAACTTGAACGGGCGACGCGTATTGATCACCGGTGGTAGCAAAGGGGTTGGCGCTGCCGTGGTGGCACTCTTTCGCGAGGAAGGCGCGCAAGTGCTAATAACCGCCCGTACTCGCCCCGCCGACCTGCCCGATGAGCTGTTTGTAACCGCTGACCTAACGACGGCCGAAGGCTGTTCCTCGGTGGCCGATGCGGTCAACGAACGCTTGGGTGGCGTGGATATTATCGTTCATGTGCTGGGTGGCTCATCCGCGCCCGGCGGTGGATTCGCAGCCCTTGGGGAGGAGGAGTGGCAGCGTGAGCTCGACATCAACCTGTTTCCCGCCGTACGGCTGGATCGTGCCCTACTGCCCGGCATGCTTGCCCAGGGCGATGGAGTGATTATCCACGTGACCTCCATTCAGCGTGAGCTCCCCCTGCCCGAATCGACCACGGCTTACGCGGCGGCCAAGGCGGCGCTATCCACCTATAGCAAGAGCTTGTCAAAAGAGGTGTCACCCAAAGGGGTGCGTGTGGTTCGGGTGTCGCCGGGCTGGATCGAGACGGAAGCCGCCGTTGCGCTGGCCGAGCGGATTGCCCAAGATGCAGGCACCGATTACGCAGGCGGCAAACAGATCATCATGAATTCGCTGGGCGGCATCCCGATTGGCCGCCCTTCAAAGCCTTCTGAAGTAGCCAACCTGATTGCGTTTCTGGCCTCACCGCTGGCGGCTACCATCACGGGTACGGAATATGTGATTGATGGTGGTACTGTGCCTGTTGCTTGAGGGTGGTAGGAAATTGAGATCGCCTAGTTTATATCGCTAATATCGGTGCTCTCGACTGGCCTTAGCCCCGTCCCTCTGACCACACGGCAAACTCGTTGCCGCTGGGTTCAGTAAAGTGAAAACGGAAGCCTCCGGGAAACTCAAAAATCGGCTTTACGATCTCGCCGCCATTGCCCACCACCTTGGTGTAGGTCTCTTCCAACTGAGCACTATAAAACACCAGCAAGGCGGCGCCGTTGTCGGTACGGCTGCAGGCGTCCGCCTGGTAGAAGCCGCCATCCAAGCCCTGGTTGGAAAACGCACTGTATTCCAGGCCGTAGTCGGTGAACTCCCAGCCAAACACCGCTGAGAAAAAGGTTTTAGTGGCGTTCAAGTCCTTGGCGGTAAGCTCGACGTAGTTGAGCTTTTCACGCTGGTTCATGCCCTGCTCCTTTGTTTTGTTGTGCTTTTTGATCCTGGCTTTTTAATCATCACCCTGCCCCAAGCCGATGTCCAGGCGCATCGCTTGGAGGCCGTCGAACTCGGCGCTTACCTCGTCTGAAAACACCGGGTGCCCTTACACCGCTAAATCCAGCGCGAGCACAACTAACGTGATAAAAGCTTTTTCATCGCGTTTCTCAAGTTGTCAGAACGTTGCGGTGTTCACCACCCGCCACCCCCTCTCCCTCCGCGAACGAGGGGATGATGCCGCTGGCTGGATCCACCGCCGCCACCAGCGCCTCACGCACCCGGCCCACCAGCGGGTGATCCTCGCGGTCGGCAAGCAGGAAGGCCAATGCCAGCACAATCATCAGTGAAAAGAGCTTTCCCATGCCGAATACTTGGCGGTGTTCACTATCGTTAGGCCATCATTGCACAGTCGATGAGCAATTATGTACAAGCATCCGTGGCGCTAACGATTGGGTTTGCGCATGTGTGGCGGCCACTTACCAGCGCTTAGCACCCACGTACTATCTATTGAGTTGCTAGTGGGAGGCTTTTATCGACTGAAAAATCAGAAGTCCTTAGCCAGAAAGGATTCAAGATTCAACTCGGGATACTGCTTCGCCACATTCGCAACGTCATTGCGTGTTTCTTCTATTATCCACTCCCGAACCTGCTTGGCTGCATCGCTTAGCGGCTTCTTACGTGAGTGAACCAGGTGGCATAGCCGCTCGGTGGCAATCGCGGTTGGTGTGGCGGGAACAAGCGAGCCGGTCTCCAGCCAGTGGGATGTGATATTCAGCCAGCCGATGGCGATACCCTGGCCCAGCAGGGCCGCCTGGATCACGACGGCATAGTCCGAAAAAACCAGTGAATGCGTCGTTCCATAAGCCTGCAGATGGAAATTGGGCAAAAGCTCAAACCAGTCTATGCGGCTATCGCTGAGGCTAATCAGGGTGGTGGAGACATCGTTACCGGACGATTCGAGCTGCTGCTTTCGATAGGCCGGACTGCAGACCGGTACCAATATCTCCGGCAGTATCAACGAGGCATCATGCAGAATGTCCTCCCCCGTAACAAAGCGAATCCCCAGGTCAACATCCTCGACCGAGCCGCTGACCGCCCCCGATATCAGCTGAAAGCGCAGATCGATATGGGGTAGCTGCGCCTGCAGCCTGTGCATGCGCGGCATCAGCCAATGGGTGGTGAAGGCGGTTGACACCGATAGCGTGACGGTTTCAAGCCCGGTGCTGCGCGCCCGAATTTCCTGAATCGCCGCTTCGATATTATGAAAGCCGTCGACCACGCCTTGGTAAAGTATCTCGCCACTCTCGGTCAGCTCGGTTTTACCGGGCGTACGCAAGAACAGTTTGACCTCCAGATACTCCTCCAGAAGCGCCAGCATGCGGCTGACCGCCGGCTGGGTCACCCCCAGCTCGGCAGCGGCTTTGGTGAAGTTACCGCAGCGGGCCGCTGACTCAAAAACAAACAGGGCGTTGGCACTGGGTAGTTGACGGCGCAATGTAGGCATAATTTCAGGTTATGCCAACGCCAAGAATTTCGCAATTGTCCGCGAACACCTTATCTGCTGTACTCAATGACAACCGATAGGCATTAAAACAATGAAAGGTGATACCCCCTATGGATGAGCGAGAGAGTGTGGGTGTTGCCATACGCTCCATCAGTAAGCGTTATGGCAGCACGGTAGCCCTGAAGGATATAACCTTAACTATTGAGCCGGGGGAGTTTGTGTCGCTACTGGGCCCTTCGGGCTCGGGTAAAACGACCTTGCTTGGGGCCTTGGGTGGCTTCGTAATGCCCTCTTCAGGGTCGGTGTGGGTCGGCGATCAAGACATGACCTATATGCCGCCACACAAGCGCAATATCGGCATCGTCTTTCAGAGTTACGCACTCTTTCCGCATATGAGCGTTGGCGAGAACGTCGCCTTTCCCCTTCGCGCTCGTCGCCTTCCCAAGTCAACGTGGCCAGAACGCGTTAAACAGGCGCTAGCCATGGTCGAATTAGATGGCTATCAGGATCGTGGGGTGTCGCAACTTTCGGGTGGCCAACGACAGCGGGTCGCTCTGGCCAGGGCGATAGTGTTCGAGCCACGGCTGATTCTAATGGACGAACCCCTGTCGGCACTGGATAAACAGCTGCGCGAGACGATGCAGATAGAACTGCGCCGCTTACACCGCAAGCTGGGGGCCACTGTGGTTTATGTGACTCACGACCAGCGTGAGGCGCTGACCATGAGTGACCGGGTGGCAATCCTTAAGGATGGTGAGCTGGTTCAGATCGGCGCTCCCGAGACCCTGCACAACAATCCTAAAGACTCTTTTGTGGCCAGCTTTATCGGAGACTCTACCCTGCTCCCGGTGACCCGTATTGATGAGCACAGTGTCCGGCTCGGCAATCACACGCTGCGTTCTGCCAAGCCCATCGCTCCCCATGCTGAGCTACTGCTGGCCATTCAAACCGAAAAACTGCTGATCGATGATGGCAGCCATGATCCGGGGGTCAATCGCCTGCCATGCCGGGTCATTGAGGCCGTGTACCAGGGCGATAGCCTGCGACTGTTCCTTGAACTGGAAGACGGCACCTCTATCAGTCTGCGTCAACCCAGCCACCACGCCGCAAGGCGACAGATTCCACCGCTCGGCGAGCGCTTGAGCGTGGTACTGCATCCAGAGGACACCATCATCGTGCCTCGTGCGGGATGCCCCACTCCGGCAACAAACGTTGCCTGACATAACTGCGCAGTAATAAAACAGGAGTCATAGCCGATCATGGAACTTTCCAACTTTAAAGTTCTGACATTTGATGTCGTGGGCACGCTGATCGATTTCGAGAGAGGTGTACTGGAAGCGATTCGGCAACTTGGTGGGGCTGCGGCCCTGGATCTGGACGACAACACTATTTTCGAGGCCTACAAGCGCGGGCGTGACCGCTACCCAGGCCGCTCGAGCAGTGCCATGGCAGATGTCTACCTCTCGCTGGCGGAGGAGTTGAAACTGCCTGCCGACACCACCTCGGCCGACGCCTTTCAGTTGGCGGTGCTGCGTTGGCCCGCTTTTGAGGATTCAGTAGCGGCGCTGAAACGCCTACGTAAGCACTATCGCCTGGTAGCAATGACCAATGCCGATCGCACCGCGTTCTCTTGCTACTCGCATATTCTCGATGACCCCTTCGACGATAGCGTAACCTGCGACGAGACTGGCGTTGCTAAGCCCAACCCCCAATTCTTCGCCTACAATCGCGGTCGTCAGGCGGCCCACGGCTATAAGTTCTCGGAAATACTGCACGTCGCCCAGAGCCAGCACCACGACATCGGCATTGCCAAGGAGCTGGGTTACACCACCTGCTGGATAGAGCGTCGCCAAGGGCAAACGGGGTTCGGCGGCACGCCGGAGCCAAAACAGCTCACGACACCGGATTTCCACTTCCCCACCCTTAAAGCGTTGGCCGACGCCGTAGAGAAGGTGTGATATGAGTGGGCCGCAGCCTGGATACCCAATTGCTTCGCTTTGGCGTGATACGGCCAGTATCACCCCTTCCTTTGCGCCGCTTTCCAGCGATAAAACCGTTGATGTCGCCATCATCGGCGGTGGCTACACGGGATTAACCGCGGCCCACCGTTTAGCAGAACGTGGCGTTCACGCCATCGTGGTGGATGCCAACCCTATCGGCTGGGGAGCAAGCGGTCGCAATGGTGGCGTGGTATCCGCCAAGTTCCGGCTCTCGTTTCCAAGCATTGCCCAAACCCACGGCATGGCGGTGGCCACCGCCATGCATCGGCTCTGCCATGAGGCGGTGGATGAGGTGGAAGCACTAATTCAGGCGTATGGTCTTGAGAGTGCCCGCTTCACCCGCTGCGGCAACCTGCGCTGTGCCCACACAACCAAGGCGCTGAAAGACATTTCCGAAGAAGCCGAGTGGATGCGGCGGGAAATGGGCGATGACTCGCTGCGCTGTCTCTCCGCTGGCGAGGTCGCCGAAGAGACTGGATCCAAGGCCTTTACAGGCGGGGTTTTAGGGCTTGGCGTGGGTACCTTGCATCCGCTCGACTATGTGCGGGGGTTGGCGGCAGGACTTAACCAGCGCCATGGCGAGATCGTCTTCGAGCGCTCCCCGGCCACTAGCATTCGCCGCTTGGGTGATGGTGTTCATATCACGACGCCAAGCGGTGAAATCAAGGCGCGACAGGTGATCCTGGCCACTAATGCCTATTCGGATATTACGCCCGTCAGTGCCGCGATAAAGACGCGCCTGGTGCCGTTTAGAAGCTCGATTATCGCCACTCACCCTCTTCCAGAGGCGCTGCAGAACTATCTGTTGGTCAAGGATAGAAGCTATGGCGAAACCCGCCGGATGATGCGCTGGTTTCGCAAGGTCGATGGACGGATCGTATTTGGCGGTCGTGGTGCGTTTGGGAAGCGTGACTCTCAGGCGGCGTTCGACTCCCTGCAGAGCGCTATGGTGTCGCTCTTTCCAGCGCTTGCGGATATCGGCATTGCCTATCGCTGGTCAGGGCATGTGGGCATGACGCTGGATGCCTTGCCCCATGTAGGCAGATTTGACGACCGTGTTTGCTACGCCGCTGGTTATAACGGCGCGGGTGTGGCCATGTCGACGTTGCTCGGGCGGTTGGCGGCAGACTACGCCTTGGGTGAAAGCCCTGACGTAGCGCTGCTTGCTGCGGAGCGGCTCAAGGCCGTCCCGCTTTACCCCTTACGTGAAGTCGGTATTCGACTGGTAGCCGGGTATTACCAGTTCCTTGATGCAATCGGGCGCTGATGCGGCGCCGAAGGCACTTACTCAGTTGGAGGTCGCAAGATGAAAAACATTAACTGCTTCAAATACTTGCTTGGTTCCTCGGTAGTGGTTGTTGGTGCGCTTGGCGCTGGGCAAACGCTGGCCGACGGCGAAATCACTTTCGTCTCTCAGGGTGGCGCGTATCAGGAAGCGCAGACGGTGGCCATTCTCGACCCGGTTGCCGAGGCGTTGGGCATCACCATTCGTCAGGAGAGCGCCCCCGACGCCTGGCCGATGATCAAGACGCAAGGCACCACCGGCCAGGCGGTATGGGACGTGGTCGATACACCCCCGCTGAACTGTGTGCGGGGCGGTAACCAGGGACTGATTGCAGAACTCGACTTCAGCCGGATTCCCAACGCCGAGTCGATGCCCGAGGCGTATAAAACGCCCTACTCTGTCGCTTACGAGTTTTATTCCAGCGTACTGGCCTACAATCCAGAGGCCTTCGAGGGTAAACCGCCCCAAAGCTGGGAGGACTTTTGGAATGTAGAGGAGTATCCCGGCAACCGTGCCCTTCGCAACCACCCACTGGGAACACTTGAAGCTGCTTTAATGGCTGATGGCGTGGCGCGAGAAGAGCTTTATCCGCTGGATGTTGACCGAGCTTTCGCCAAGCTTGAAGAAATCAAACCACATATCACCACTTGGTGGACGTCTGGCGGCCAGTCGGCGCAGTTGCTCTACGATGGCGAGGTGGACATGCTGATGATGTGGAATGGGCGTGTCAGCGCGATCATCAATGAAGGCGCCAGCGCTGATTTCACCTATAACGATGGTGTGTTGCAGAACACGCACCTGTGCATTATTGAAGGTGCGACCCATCAGGATACTGCCGTTGAGTTCATCAACGCGGCCATCGCCCCCGAGTATCAAGCCAACCTGCCCCTGCACATCGACTACGGCCCCGGCAACCCGGCCGCTTTCGATACAGGCAAGATTCCTGATGAGCGAGCCCGGGAACTGCCGAGCTTCCCAGAAAATGCCGAGCGTCAGGTATTGATGTCGTACGAATGGTGGGCCTCCTCTGCGGGTGAAGAAGCTGAGCGTCGCTGGCTGGCATTTATGCAACGATAAGTGCGTCGTTGCCGTGCCCCACCTGTGGGTTACGGCAACGCTTGTCGATTTCCCGCTAGGAGACATCCTTTGAAAGCGACTGTCATCAACAACAATTACCCTCACGCTCTCCACCGGGATGCCTCCCGTGGCTATAGGCGGCGCGAGCATGCACTCATGCTGCTTTTGATGTCGCCCGCCGTGCTGGTGGTGTTTGTGCTGCTGCTGATTCCACTCGGTTGGTTGATCGGCCAGTCCTTCTATGCCGATGGTTTCACGCTGGAGCACTACCAACGAATCCTCACCGAAGGCATCTACTGGAATACGTTTTGGGTCACGTTTCGTATCAGCTTTATCGTCACTCTGCTGGCACTGCTGATGGGCTACCCCATCGCTTATGCCGCCTCGGTCTTGCCACGGCGCTGGTCGATGTTGGTACTGGCCCTGGTGATTCTGCCGTTCTGGACCAGCGTACTGGTGAGAGCCTACGCCTGGCTGATTCTGTTACAACGCTCAGGGGTGGTGAATGAGTCGCTGATGGGCGTTGGCCTTATCGATGCACCGCTGGCACTAGTGCATAACGAGCTGGGCACTATCATTGCCACCGTACATATCCTGCTGCCATTCATGGTTTTGCCGCTTTACGCCACCATGCAGAAAATTCCCGGCGACCTGATCCAGGCGGGCGCGAGCCTTGGCGGCACGCCGCTGCATGTTTTCAGGCGTGTGTTCTTCCCTCTTTCGCTCAGTGGAGTGCTCGCAGGCATGACGCTGGTGTTCGTGCTGTGCCTCGGCTTCTATATTACCCCGGAACTGGTGGGTGGAGGGCGTACGGTCATGGCATCCATGCTGGTCAGCCGCAACGTCCAGCTCTATAGCGACTGGGGTGCCGCTAGCGCCGTCAGTGTCGTACTGCTCATCTGCGTGCTGTCCATTTTCTATGTAGTGAGCCGCCTCGTCCCTCTTGAGAAGATACTGGGTGCAAAATGAACAAACTATCCTTGAACCGCATCATCTTTATTGGCTATGTAGCGTTAGTGCTGATTTTCCTGATTCTGCCCTTGCTCATCGTCGTGCCCATGTCCTTCTCTGATAGCCGCTTCCTCTCCTTTCCGCCCAGTAATTACTCGTTTCGGTGGTATGACACATTCTTCAGCAATCTGGGCTGGATGTCGGCTGCGAAAACCAGCTTGATCGTGGCGTTCTCCACGGCATTGATCGCTACACCGATTGGCGTGGCAGCGGCCTATGCTATCAATAGCTCGACGCACTGGCTGATGCGCTATCTGAAGCTCGTGCTTCTGCTGCCGCTGATCGTGCCGATCATCATCGTCGCCACCGGGGTATTCTTTATTTATGCCCTGTCGGGAATGCTGTACACCATTCCGGGCCTGATCATGGCCGATGTGATGCTGGCGCTGCCCTATGTTATCACTGCGGTAACAGCAGGCCTGCACGGTTTCGACCAGACCCAGGAGATGGTCGCTAGAAGCCTTGGCATGAATCGTTTTCGTAGTTTCATGAGCGTCACCCTGCCTCAGATCATGCCGAGCGTGGTCACCGGGGCGATCTTTGCGTTCATTCAGGCCCTGGACGAAACCATGGTGGCGCTCTTCATTTCGGGGGGCCAGAACCAACCCCTGACCGTGCGCATGTTCACTGCGCTTCGCGACGAGATCGACCCAACCATCGCCGCCATTAGCACCCTATTAACGGCCGCTTCCTTCGCACTGGTATTATTGCTGGTGCTGGCACGCAAGCAGTCACCGGTATAAAAACGCTTCCCTGGTAGCTGCCACTGCCGATTAGCAATTATGTACAAGCATTCATGAACGGTGCTGGCATAAGCTAGTGGTGTGACTAATCAGGAGGGGCGGCATGAGTAACGCGAGCCGATTTCAATTCATCAAGAGCCAGCACGTGCCAACGCTGACGGTGCTTCACGCAGCGATTGAGGATTTCAGCTATGACCGCCACGCCCACGAGGAGTATGCCTTCGGCGTTACGCTGGCGGGGCGTCAGGATTTCTTCAGCGGCGGGCAGTTTCACCGTAGCCCACCGGGCAACGTTATTCTGTTCAACCCAGAGGAAGTTCATGACGGTCAACCGGGCGGAGAGAGCGCGCTGGATTACCTGATGGTGTATGCCCACCCTGAGCAGGTAAACGCCCTGTTCGCTGATGCCCTTGGTCACGAAAACACCGCTCACTTTCGTTCGCATAATACGCTGATTCAGGATACTCCACTGCGCAACGCTATTTTAGAACTGGCGCGCTTAGTTACCTCGCAAGCAGGTAGCTGTATTGATCATGAGAACGCGCTGTATCAAGTCATTGAGCGAACCGTGCAGCTCGGCGGCACCTCCCAACCCGACCAGATCAGCACGCGCCCTGATGCGCTGTTGGGATTAGCAAAAGAGTATATCCACGCCTACCTGGATAGGGATATCTCTCTTGATGACATTAGCCAAGCGGCGCACCTATCCAAGTACCACTTCTTGCGCCTGTTTCGTCAGCATTACGGCCTCACACCCCACCAATATGTGATTAATTGCCGGATTAACGCGGCTCGTTCGGCGCTAGACCTTGGTGCTTCCCTGACGGAGGTCGCTTTGCGCTATGGGTTTGCCGATCTCAGCCATTTCAATCGCCGCTTTAAGCGTATTTATGGCATGACGCCCCATCAGTACCAGCGTGATATTGCGCGCTAATCCCTAAATACCCAAATACCTAAATAGAGGTTTACCATGTTAGGAATTGTCGCCTATGCCCTAGGCGCTATGTATTCGCCTGGGCCTGTGAATCTGCTTGGTTTAAATATTGGCATCAATGGGCAAGCTAGGCAGTCGGTTGGGTTTTGCCTTGGCGTAGGCACCGCGATGCTGGCGTACTTAGTAGTATTAGGCTGGGCGGGCGCTGCTTGGATCGACGATGAGGCACTGATCGTCGTGAGCGCATTGGGCTGTGGCTATATTATTTATCTAGCGACGAAAATTGCCCGCACTAGCGTTGATTTAAGCCCCCATTCAAACACCGATGTAAACAGGCCCAATCATGCCCCTCGGCTAGTAAGCTTCCGAGATGGGCTGGTGATGCAGTTGCTTAATCCCAAAGCCATTGTCGCTACCCTGCCAATTACCACACTGCAATTTCCGGCAGCAGGGATTGAGGGGTCTAGCTTAGTAGTCTGGGCATTGGGGTTGGCCATGTTGGCCGCTGGCGCACCCGGCAGCTATATCGTGATGGGCAATTTCGTGGGCCATCGCATTAAAAGCGTCGGCATCATTAAGTACTTCAATTGGGTGATGGCAGGGTTACTGATTGCCGTAGCTTTGTCGATTGGTGTTGAGCATGTTTGGGTTCCGCTCACTTCTACGACTACCTAACCTAACTATTTGATGAGAATAGCTACTCCGACCAAACCGCAAATTCGTTGCCACTGGGCTCCTGAAAGTGAAAGCGGCGGCCGCCTGGAAACTCAAAAATAGGCCTAATGATCTCACCGCCGCTCCTCTCAACTTTGTTGAGTGTTGCGTCAATGTCAGCACTATAGAAAACCAGCAGTGCGCCGCCGTTTGAGGTTTGGTTGCAGGCATCAGCTTGGTAGAAGCCACCATCCAACCCCTGGTTGGAAAACGCGGCGTATTCAGGGCCGTAATCGACAAACTCCCAACCAAACGCCGCAGAGAAAAAGGCCTTTGTTGCGGCTAAATCTTTCGCGGCGAACTCAACGTAGTTGAGCTTTTCATGCTGGTTCATAGCCTGCTCCTTAGTTGTTTTTTTTCAGACGACAGAGGCGTTATCTATTGGCCGAAACCGATGCCTAAACTTAGTGCTTGCAGCCCATCGAATTCGACACTGACTTCATCAGAGAATAAGGGATGGCCCTGCACTATCAGATCCAACGTTGCTTGAGAGCCGCGATAAGTGACGGTCACCTCTATGTTGGCAATCGTGTTAATAGGCGCCAGCACACCATACTCAATGTTATCCACGCTGACGGCAGAGAGGCCGCGCTCATCCAACTGCTGCTGAACTTCTCGTTCAATGACAATGCCGTAATAGAAGTAGATACCTGTATAGCCAAGCACTACCAATAAAACCAGCGAAAAGAGCTTTCCCATTGTTTCTCTCTGTTTTATAGAATATTGGATGGTTGCTGCCTGCAGTAAACACGCTTGAATCGCGCACCTAAGCGTATGCTATGGGAAAGATCAGCAGGCAATACGAGTCTTGATAATGCTTGGGGTAATCAGAGCCCACAAGCGAGGAAGGCGAGCATTTTTACTCATCGAGCGAACTGCTGCAATAGTCGTCACAAGACCCAACACGATAGTAGTGCCTGTGTTCATTCGAGCCTCATATTAAAAAATATGTCCTGAGTAATTCAGACTCTGCTCAACCTTAAAAAAAAGAGCAGGCATTATTGGCCTGCTCTCTTAGCGTATCACTCTTTTTTGCTGTGCTTGTATCAGCAGATTTGTGGCTCGCTTGCGGTGCGACACGCCCTAATACTTTCTGCCAGTTCGCTGACCAGGCTATGTACCTGTTCAACGGCTTCATCCGGCGTATTGGCACGTTCGATACAGTCGACTAACGCAGAGCCGACAACGACTGCATCGCTGAAGCGGCCAATGGTGGCAGCTTGCTCGGCAGTGCGAATACCGAAGCCCACAGCAATAGGCAGTTCAGTGTGTTCGCGCAGTTGATTAACGGCGCTTTCCAGTCGTTCCGGTGTAGGGGCGTTACCACCGGTGACCCCAGCTACTGAAACGTAATAGATAAATCCAGAGGTATTAGCCAGCACTTTCGGCAGGCGCTTGGCATCGGTGGTCGGTGTCGCTAGGCGGATAAAATCGATGCCATGTTGGGCCGCTGGATGGCAGAGCTCTTCGTCGTGTTCGGGGGGTAGATCCACTACGATCAGACCATCGACACCAGCGCTGACGGCATCAGATAAGAAGCGCTCGACGCCGTAACAGAAAATAGGATTGTAGTAGCCCATCAGCACAATCGGCGTGGTGCTGTTCTGTTCACGAAATCGGCGTACCATCTCTAATGTTTTAGCTTGGGTTTGGCCGCTGTGCAGCGCTCGCAACGCGGCTTTTTGAATAGCGGGGCCATCGGCCATGGGGTCGCTAAACGGCATGCCAAGTTCAATAATATCCACCCCTGCCGCGGGCAGCCCGTGCAGCAGACGTCGGGAGGTCTCGGCGTCCGGGTCGCCAGCGGTCAGATAACTGACCAGCGCCGGGCGGTTTTGCTGTTTGAGCTCGGCAAAGCAGTTTTTCAGGCGAGAAGTATTATTCATGACAGTCTCCAGGAACGCACTCATTTGAATTTTTCCCCCAGATGATGGGCTACGCTCATCATGTCCTTGTCACCCCGGCCGCTCAGGTTGACCACCATTAAGTGCTCGCGGGGCAGACTGGGGGCACGCTTGGCCACTTCGGCCAGGGCATGGGCGGTCTCCAAGGCGGGAATAATGCCCTCCTGGCGGCAGCAGACCTGGAAGGCTTCCAGCGCTTCGTCGTCAGTGGCAGAGACGTACTCGACCCGTCCCTGCTCGTGCAACCATGCGTGCTCTGGCCCGATACCGGGGTAATCCAGCCCAGCGGAAATCGAGTGAGCGTCGATAATCTGGCCATCTTCGTTTTGCAGCAAGTAAGTGCGGTTACCGTGCAGCACGCCGGGGGTGCCGCCGTTCAGGCTGGCCGCGTGCAAGCCGCTTTTAACGCCCTTGCCACCCGCTTCCACGCCAATCATCTTCACATCAAGGTCATTCAGGAAGGGGTGAAACAGCCCCATGGCGTTTGAACCACCGCCAATGCAAGCCACCAGCGAATCCGGCAGGCGACCTTTCTTTTCCAGCATTTGGGTACGGGTTTCATGGCCAATCACGGCCTGGAAGTCACGCACCATGGCCGGGTACGGGTGCGGGCCCGCCACGGTGCCAATGATGTAGAAGGTGTCGTCGACGTTCGTTACCCAGTCGCGCAGCGCTTCGTTCATGGCGTCTTTTAGCGTGCCTGTACCCGAGGTAACGGGGATGACTTCCGCGCCCAGCAGCTTCATGCGGAATACGTTGGTCTGCTGACGCTCGATGTCGGTTGCGCCCATATAGATGACACAAGGCAAACCAAAGCGCGCCGCAACGGTAGCGGTGGCAACGCCGTGCATACCGGCGCCGGTTTCGGCGATAATGCGTTTTTTTCCCATCTGCTTGGCCAGCAGTACCTGGCCGATGCAGTTGTTGATCTTGTGCGCGCCGGTGTGGTTGAGCTCTTCGCGCTTTAAATAGATGCTGGCCCCACCAAAATGCTCGGTCAACCGTTCGGCAAAGTAGAGCGGGCTGGGCCGCCCGACGTAGTCACCTTGAAAATAGGCCAGCTGGCGCTGAAATTCGGGGTCGTTCTTGGCGGTGGTGTATTCGTCTTGCAGCTCTAGAATCAACGGCATTAGCGTTTCGGCGACAAAGCGACCGCCGAAGCTGCCAAATAATCCGTTGGCGTCGGGCAGGCTATTGGATACGTCTACAGGTTGATTCATCACGACCTCTGAATGCGTTATCAAACAATGTAGTGAAAGTAGCGCAAGCGGGTGGGGATAAAAATCGATAAGATGTCATCAACATGTGAGCTGGAGTCACCTATTAATGCAAAACAGCATGCCACCGCTTAGCGCCTTGCGCGCCTTTGAAGCTACCGCCCGGCTGGGTAGTGTCACCGCCGCTGCGGAAGAGCTTAACGTTACCCACGGCGCTGTAAGCCGGCAGCTTAAAAGCCTGGATGATCATTTTGGCATTCCGCTATTTGCCAAAGCAGGCCGTGGCATTGCGCTTACGCCGCATGGTGAGCAGCTTCAAAACGGAGTGGGTGAGGCGTTCACCCGCCTCAAGGATAGTTGCGTCGCGCTCAAGCGTGATATAGAGGAGGCGCCCTTTACCCTCGCCTGCCCTGGCAGCCTATTGGCCCGCTGGCTGATTCCCCGTCTTGATCGCCTGCACCGCGAGCTGCCAGAGCTGAAACTGAAAGTGGTCGTCAGCGAAAGTGAGCAACCTGGTATGCAGAGCGACGCCAGCGCTACCCTGGCATTTTCCGAGCCACCCTGGCCTGCAGACGTAGAGGTATTCGAGCTAATGCCGGAACAGATCTGCGCGGTAGTAAGTCCCCAGTTGATGGCCCTCATCGACGCCACCAAACCAGAAACACTCTTTGCCAACAAGCTACTGTACACCGCTTCCCGCCCCCAGGCGTGGCCGCAGTGGGCCAACGCTCATGGGCTTGAACTCGCTCAGCTTGAAGAAGCGTTAAGCAAAGGCCAGGGGTTTGAGCACCTTTACTATTTGATGGAAGCGGCAGTAGCGGGTCTGGGTATCGCCATCGCGCCACGGCTATTAGTGGAAGACGACCTGAGGAGTGGCCGGTTGGTGGCCCCCTGGGGAAGTATCCGAACACCTGGGCGCCTCTGCCTGTGGCTGCCCAGCCAAGCCGGCTTACTCTCCTACCCGCGCCGCAGCGAGCCGTTGGCGGAGTGGCTTAAAGGGGAGCTGGGGTAGGTAGGATAAAAAGTGAAAACTTAGCGCTGTATCACCCACTCAAGCGCTCGCGGTTATTGGCCACCAGTTCAGTAAGAAAGTCCGCCACGGCCCGGGTACGGCCTGATTGGGTGAGATCCGTCTGGATAACGAGGTAGATGGGCTGATCCACGCCAATATCGCCAGCAACACAGACCAGTCCAGCCTCCAACGCCAAAAAATGCGGCAATACCGCTATCCCCAGCCCCGCTTTCGTCGCCGCTAGCTGGGTCGCCAGCGAGGTGGTGGTTAGCGCGGGTTCGCGCCCCTGCAGTACCCGCTCAACCCACTGGGCGGCAGGCAGGTGCGCCTGCGTTTCGCTCCAGGTGATAAAAGCGTCGCTGTCGTAATTGCCCGCGTCACGATGAGCCTCACGCTGGGCCACATAACCGTGGCTAGCATAAAGCCCAAACCCCAGGGTGCCCAGGCGACGAAGGGTGACATTGCCCCGCTCCGGCTTGACCATTCTAAGTGCCAAATCGGCGTCGCGGCGGTGCAGGTTAACCGTAGTGATGTCGGTCACCAGCTCAAGCCTGATACCGGGATACTGAGCATGGAATCGTGGCAACGCGGGCAGAATCAGCGCTGTGGCAAGGTTTTCGGCAGTGGCCAAACGTACCCTGCCGCTAAGCTGCGTGGCGTGGGACACCCCGCTGGCAAAGGCCGACGCAGCGGCTTCCAGGGCTTCGGCTTTTTCGATTAGCCCTGCCCCTTCTTCAGTAAGCTGATAGCCCGACTGCTGACGCACAAACAGCGGTAGCTGTAAGGCTTTTTCCAGCCGCTCTATACGCCGGGAGAGCGTCGCGATACCCAGGTGGAGTTCCGCTGCCGCGCCGCTCAAGGTGCCATGACGGGCCACCGCCAGAAAGGTGCGCGTGTCATCCCAAACCCACCCGCGGGGCATCTGCTTTTCAAAACCGGAAATCGACTTACCCAATTCGTTTATTTTTTCCATTACTGGATAGTGCCACGCTGTCACTCCGCGACTCAAGAACGATTCAAGGAGCAACATTATGCAAACACGCACACTGGGCAGCGACCTGACCCTTTCCGCCATTGGCTTAGGCTGCATGGGAATGAGCGAGTTTTACGGCCCCCGTGACGACAGTGAGTCGCTGCGGGTATTGGCCCGCGCGGTGGAAATGGGCATCGACTTTTTCGACACGGCGGATATGTACGGCCCACACCATAACGAGGAGTTGATTGGCCGTTTTCTCGCCAGCCATAAACCCAAGGTACGTATTGCGACCAAGTTTGGCATTGTGCGCAAGCCCGGTGAGTACCAGCGCAGCCTGGACAGCAGCGCAAGCTATGCCCGCCAAGCCTGCGAAGCATCGCTTAAGCGGCTAGGCGTCGAACAGATTGACCTCTACTACGTCCATCGCGTTAACCCGGCCACGCCCATTGAAGCGACCATGGAAGGACTCGCCCAACTGGTAAAAGAGGGAAAAATCGCCCACATTGGCCTCTGTGAAGTCAGTGCAGAGACCCTGCGCCGAGCCCATGCGGTACACCCGGTAACCGCTGTGCAAACCGAGTATTCGCTCTGGACGCGGGACGTTGAACAAGCGGTGCTGCCTACCTGCAAGGAACTCGGTATTGGCTTTGTGCCCTACTCACCTCTGGGTCGGGGCTTCTTGACGGGAAGGTTTCAAGCCGCTGAAGATTTTGAGGAAGGCGATTTCCGTTCCAATCTGCCGCGTTTTTCTGAACAGGCTATGGTCACTAACCGCAGAATCGCCGAGGTAATTAGTGACATGGCGACACTTAAAGAGTGCACCCCGGCGCAACTATCGCTGGCTTGGCTGCTATCTAAAGGCGACAGCATTGTGCCGATCCCCGGTACCAAGCGGCTGCGCTACCTCGAAGAGAATGCAGCAGCAGCATCCATAACCCTAACCAGCGACGAACAGCAACAGCTTGAGGCGGCCACCGCAAACCTTCCAGTGATCGGTGAGCGCTATACACCGGAAGGCATGAAGGGGGTTAATGCATGAGTGGCTGAGAGCTACTTACTGAATAATCTCACTCATCGAACGCTTACCATCCAGCAGTAGGTACTCTTGATTGACCACGCCAGGGGTTTGCACCACATGCAGCAGTGCATGAGCCACATTGGCACGGGAGATCTGGTTATCGCCAGACTCCTCCACCGTGCTGGCAAACTGCTGGCTAGCGGCTTCGTCGGTTAGCCTCCCCGGCTTGAGAATGACATAGGGAACGCCGCTATTACTCAGGTGTGCGTCGGCGGCGAATTTTGCGGCCATGTAGGGGCGCATTTTCTCAGGTGCTTCCAGGGGCTTTTCTGCCCGCATGGCGCTCACCATAATGTAGCGTGAAAGACCTTTTTGCTTAGCAATGTCGGCGGTACGAATGGCACCATAAAGGTCGATCATCAGCGTTTTATCTGGCCCGGTGTGGGGCCCAGACCCCGCCGTGAAGACCACTTGATCGCAACCTTCAAAGGCGTGTTCAAACGCGCCTTCCAAATCGGCTATTACAGTGTCGATACCACGCTCTTTAAACCACAACGCCTGCTCTTCACTGCGAATCATCGCTTTAATAGGCGTGCCCGCTTGTTGGGCCAGCTCGCAAAACTGTTTACCAATCTGTCCGTTCGCGCCAATCACTAACGTTGTCATAACGACTCCTTGTGAATTGATTACTCCCTTATCAGTGCAGGCACTTAGGTGGAATTCAACCCTGGGATGCGAACAGTGTCGGCGCAGTATGTCTCTAAGCCATCACGCCAAACAGATGTCCGATGGCGGATGTTAAAGACATGGCGAGCGCGCCCCAGAACATTACTCTTGCCGCTGCTTTTAGGATTGGTGCTCCGCCCACTCGGGCAGCGATAGCCCCCAGAAAGGCTAAAAAGAGCAGTGAGAACAGCGCTACTAGTGGAATCAGCAGTGCATGTGGTGCCCACCACGCGACTAGCAGCGGTAGCAGTGCACCGATGGTGAACGTCGTGGCTGAAGAGAGTGCTGCCTGAAGTGGGCGAGCTTGGCTGGTGTCGGTGATGCCGATCTCATCTCGCGCATGCGCGCCCAGGGCATCGTTGGTCATCAATTGCTCAGCGACCAGCTTTGCCAGTTCGGGCGCCAAGCCGCGGGTTTCATAGATAGCCGCAAGCTCTTCCTGTTCTAGTTCGTAATGCTCATCCAGTGCTTTGCGTTCGATCTCAAGATCAGCGTTTTCAGTGTCCGATTGTGAGCTTACCGAAACATACTCGCCTGCGGCCATCGACATGGCACCTGCCACCAAGCCCGCAATTCCCGCCAACATAATATCACTTAGAGTGGTACTCGCCGCGGCAACACCCAGTATCAAACTGCTCGTAGAAACGATGCCATCGTTAGCCCCCATTACAGCGGCACGTAGCCAACCGTTACGGTGGGAACGGTGATGTTCTGTATGGATCATGGGCTTTCCTTTGTGTGAGGCATATGCACTATTCTGCAGGCACGACCCTAAGCAGCCTGCCCTCTGGGCTGTCGGTAAGTAGATACACCTCGCCTTCTGGGCCTATCCGCACATCTCTAATACGCTCGTCCAGCTCACCAAACAGGCCTTCTATATCGCTGGCTTGTCGACCATTGTGAGATAAACGTACCCGGCGCACCTCTTTATTGACCAGCGATCCAATGAGTATATCGCCTTGCCACTGCGGAAATAGTTCGCCGCTATAAAACGCTATACCTGAGGGCGCGATAGAGGGTGTCCATTCTAAAAGAGGCGACACAGTACCAGGGTACTCTTTGAAGGGAGTGACACGTGCGCCAGTATAATCCAGCCCTCCTGTGGCAATTGGCCAACCGTAGTTAGCCCCCGCTTCAATAATATTGATCTCATCTCCGCCACGCGGGCCATGCTCATGGGCAACCAGTCGCTGGTTCTCCTCATCGTAGACGACTCCTTGGACGTTGCGATGACCGTAGCTGTAAATCTCCGGGTGGGCATCGCCACGGCCTACAAAAGGGTTGTCGTCGGGTACGCTGCCATCGCGATTCAGACGTACAATAGTGCCAATGTGATTGTGGAGGTTCTGCGCCTGCTCGCGGTAATCAAAGCCATCACCCAGTGTAAGAACCAAGGTCTCATCTGGCAGCCAGGTCAGGCGCCCGCCAAAGTGAGCGTTGCCCTGTTTAGCGGGCTGCACACGGAATATCTCGACAACGTTTTCGAGGCTGGTTTCAGCCAGCGTGCCCCTGGCGAGGCAGGTGTGGTTGGCTTCCTCACTACCGCACGCATAACTGAAATAAACCTGCTGGTCGTCTTCAAACTGCGGCGATAGCGCTACATCAAATAAACCTGACTGACCAGAGGCATATACCTTCGGCAAACCACCTAGGGATTCCACCAAGGTGTTGCCATCCGCGCTTAGCACTCTTAAACGCCCCGGGCGCTCTGTCACTAGCATGCGCCCATCAGGTAGAAAAGCGAGCGACCACGGGTACGCTAAATTCTCAGCGACGATGTTCACTTTATACGGCGGTACACTTTGTGCCTGAATCGGTGGCGAGATCACAATGAGGCCACTGACACTCGTCCACAATGCAATGCTGGTAAGTGCGTGAGGATGAGAACGGTGAGTATTTCTCGAATGCCCGTTGAGCAGCGCGAATAGCCACCCGGCCAGCGCTGCACATAACAGCATGGCGATCAAACCAGAGATTTCTCGGGTAGCCGCGATGAAGGTCGGCATGGGGGCCAAACTATCCACGATTTTTAATGAGACCAGTAGCGCTATCGCCGCGGCGCCAGCACTTAACAACGCTTGAAACATGCCGCCCAGCCAGCGTGATATCAGCACAGCGGCTATTTGCGAAGGCAGAAACCCCACTATAAATAGTGCTGCATAGACTGGTGCAAACGTGATGAGGTCTTGAAGCGTAGTTTCCAGCCGTAGCATTGTGGGTATTTCAACGCCCATGCTTTGCAACGCAGCCAAATTAAACTGGGTTTGAACCACGCTGCCGAGTAATCCCCCGTTAGCAACGCGATAAGGAACTTAATACTGATAACAAACCTTCCTGATCGTGTGGGCATTGCAGATTCCAGTCGTCAGTAGCGATAAAGGATGTTCTCAAGATTAGCAGCTGTTGAGCGTTAATAGCGCTGATGCACGTACTGCCCCCCGCTATCTCGGTCATTTGGCTTAAACGCTTCAATGCATGTAAGGTTATTGAATGAACATTCAATTAAGGAGCTTTGATGCAACATCATCCGTTATTCGCCGCAATGACACTGGGTCTTTTGGCTGGTGCTACCACCACGACTGTTTTAGCAGATATGCCGCCACTGGAACAGCAGCTAAAAGATCTTGAAACATTCCAAGTAATCGCCCACCGCGGGGCCAGCGGCCACGCACCGGAAAGCACTATGGCGGCTTATGAATTGGCCCATGAGTGGAATGTCGATTACTTAGAGCTGGACGCCCAAATCACCGCCGATGGTGAAGTGGTGGTATTTCATGATGATGCCATTGACCGCACTAGCGACGGTGAAGGCAAGATTAATGACTTCACCTTGGAAGAGCTGAAAGCGCTGGATACCGGCACTTGGTTCAATGAAGCCAATGCTGATAAAGCAGATGCTGCCTTTGCAGGGGCACATATCCTCACTCTGGACGAGCTTTTTGAACGTTTCGGTCACGATGCTCGCTACTACATTGAAACCAAGTCACCGCAGCTAAACCCGGGCTTGGAAGAAGCCCTGGTAGAAACGCTGGAAGCTTATGACATGGTCGAAAATGGCCGCGTATTAGTACAGTCTTTCGAGCAGGAGAGCCTGCTCAAAGTGCAGAAACTGAACGACGACATTCCGCTCATTCAACTGGTTTGGTACTACCCCAGTGAAGAGGATGAATCGCGTTTAGTGGAGTGGACTGGCGTGACATCGGGCCCCGCAGAGATTAATGATGAAGACTTCCAGGCGATAGCGGAATACGCGTCGGGAATCGGCACTAACTATATCTACGAAGGCCAAGAAGTCATCGATGCCGATTTTATCCGTCAAGCAAATGAAAACGACTTGCCGGTACACGTGTACACCATTAATGAAACCGATGAGATGGAGCGTTTGATGGAAATGGGTGCAAACGGCCTGTTCACCAATTACCCTGACCGTTTGCTTGAGCTTGTTGAATAAGCTCGTTTTATAAGCATTCATTGAAACGATATTACGCCCGGCCTTCACTGGGCGTTTTCAATACAAGATTTTACTCTAGCCCAAGCTGCTCCAGTACCTGCTCTACTCTTTTACGGTCTCCCGTTTGGAGCGTTTGAAGCGGCTGGGGCAAGCAGGGCTGGCTCACTCTACCTGTGACTTCTGCAATGGTAGCCGCCACTCGCAGACTTCCGCCGTATTCACGGTATAGCGCCCACAGGGGCTCAAGCTGTTCTGAAAGTTGCTGAGCCGTTGTGGCATCCCCCGCCTGGGCCGCCCGGGTGATCGCCAGTGCTGCTTTCGGATATATCCCGCCGATAACCGAGTACCAGGCATCGCACCCCGCATTTAGACCGGTGGCTGCCGCCGCGTCACCGCTGATACCGATGGTGACATCAGAGGGAATCAGCTTGCGCAACCGTGCAACTCGCTCCGTTGCCGCTTGAATATCGCTGTTCACCGGGGGAATTTTGATAGAACGAACGTGGGGTAGATGGGCGATCCGACCATGCAGCTCATCGCTGAATTCAAAATGGGTAGTACCGGGGTTGTCATAAACGCAAAGCGGTACACTCAGCGATTGGGAAACCGTAGCGTAGAGGTCGAAAACCTCGTCAGAGGTAAGCTTTTGGTAAGAAACCGGCGCGAGCAATACACCGCTGACGCCTGCCTGCTGAGCCTTCTCTGCATTGGTCAGCACATCACGGGTACGTAACGCACCAATGCCCGCGATAACCGGTACGCCAGCCGCATTTTCAACGCTAAGCTTCACAACAGAGGCACGCTCATCAGGGTTCAAATAGGCGTAGTTCCCTGTCGAGCCCAACACGCCTATGGAGTCCACCCCAGCCTCAGCTAAATGCTCAACCAAATGGGCAAACTCCAACTCCTTGATGCCCTGCTCGCTCATAGGGGTTAGCGGAAATGCACTGAGGCCAGTGAACATAATGGGTGCTCCTTTGAAGATAGATGCCAATCGCAGTGTCGCACAGGCGGTTAACTATTATGTACAAACATACGGTAATGGAATAGCCACAACTTATCCTCGCTATTCGTTGACATAACATCCTGTTATTTTTCTTGAATTGATGTAGTGTTTGCGTATGCGCCGTATCGATACGGCACAATTGTGTTTGGATGCGTATCTTTCAGTCATACCAGAAGAGCTGAGTATAAACACAGTTCTGTTAGTGCTGCGAAGGGGAACACGTCATCAATTCATACACCGTTAATGTGCAGAGCAGAGCTGCATCGTGCGTGAAACTGGTGTTCATCAATCAACCAGTAAGTCACCATCAATGTCATCACCCGTTATAAGTGGCTCTTCATTACGACTGGCCTTACTGGCAGTGACCACCCTTTTTTTGCTGGTGGGAGTCACTTTCGCAGCAACGAATGCCATCGCACGTGAGGTTCCTCTGTATTTAGTGGCTCATCCTGATGTCGCCACCCAATGGCTGAATCGGGATACCACCCGCGCAATTTTCGCCATGCGTCAACGCTCATGGCCGGATGGCCAAGCTGTTAGGGTATTCGTTTTAAATAACAACAACCCCGTTCATGCTCGCTTTACCAAAGAGCAGTTGGCTGTTTACCCACACCAACTTCAGTTAGCCTGGGATCGCATGGTCTTTTCAGGCACCGGGCAAGCCCCAGACCGAGTAAACGATCAGGAAGAGATGCGCGAGCGCGTTGCCTCGACGCCGGGTGCTATTGGGTATCTTGAAAGGGAGTATCTGGATGATAGCGTCCAAGTCATTTCGATGGAATGAATGCCGCGCCATTGCCGCTGTGCTAGGCACCGTTGTGATGGGGTTATCTGCTAACGCCCAAAGCGACGAACAGGTGTTGGATACTCTGCAGGTGCATGGCTTTCTTAGCCAGGCGCTGGTTATTACTGACGATAACAATTTTTTTGGCCACAGTAGCCGTGATGAAGGCAGCTTAGAGTTCACCGAGATCGGCCTTAACGTCTCCTTGCGTCCTCATCAGGATGTGCTTGTTGCTGCTCAGGTGCTGAGTCGTCGAGCTGGTGGCGATAGCAGCGATGCAGCACCGAAATTGGATTACGGTCTGATCGATTACCAAATGATTTCTAATCAACAGCGTAATTTTGGTGTACAACTAGGCCGAATTAAAAATCCTTTTGGTTTTTATAACCAAACACGCGATGTAGCCTTTACACGTCCAAGTATCTTGCTGCCTCAGTCTATCTATTTTGATCGAACACGCTCAATGGCTCTTACAGGCGATGGAGTGACGTTTTATTTGGAAGAGCGATTGAGCAATGGGGTTCTACGGGGCCAAATTGGCTTAGGTGAGCCCCAGGCTGGAGATGACTTAAACCAAACTCTTCAGTTGAATCGTATTGCGGGCACCTTCGATCCTCAGCAATCCGCCATTGCACAGGTTCGCTATGAGCATGACGGGGGGCGCGTTGTTGCGGCGGTGAGCAAAGCCGAAGTGAAATCCCGCATAGAGTCACACCAACCCGGAGTAAGCGACGGAGATTTTTACTTTAAACCTTGGGTATTTTCCCTCCAGTACAATCAAGAGCTTTGGAGTTTAACGGCTGAATATGCGATCCGCCGCTCAGGTTTAAAAAACTTCGATCAGTCCTCTTTGAATTTTGATACCACAGGTGAGAGCTGGTATTTACAGTATACAAGACGCTTTTATGACGATTGGCAGTGGCTAATACGGTATGACAGTTTAACCAGTAATCGTAATGATGCCTCGGGTAAAGCGTTTGAGGCTAATGGCCAGGGGCCAGCACATACCCAATTTGCAGATGACCTAACTTTTGGCCTGCAGTGGACACCGCATCCACAAGTTATGCTGGCAGGGGAATATCACCATGTGGACGGCACTGGCTGGCTGCCCATCCAGGACAACCCCGATTCATCAGCAACAAGTCGGAGATGGAATATGTGGCTATTCCAGTTATCACTGCGCTTTTAAGGCTTCCCCCAATCCGGCTAGGACGTTACCGCAATGAAAACACCTACCCTTTTGCGAGCGCCTCAGCGCCTTAGCCTAACATGGCGGGTTATCGCGTTAAGCAGCCTGCTGCTTTTAGGGCTGGTATCGCTTTTTACTTGGCTAGGCCACGACAACTTAACTCGTCAGTTTCAGGAAAGCCGGGCTCAGCATCATGAACGTCAGCAGCGAGAAATCCGCTTAGCGCTACTCCGCTCATCGGAAAATTTACGCCAGCTAGCCGGCTTAACTGCCGCTTCTGCTAGCCTTGGGCTTCCCTTACAAGCAGGTAGTTCAGCCGATGTCGAACAAGCTCTGGACGCCCAGTGGCCCGCTCTTCAGTTGGAGGCAGGGATTGATGAGATTCTAATCATTAATACTCAAGGAGAAGTCTTGGGCAGTTGGGGGAACGGGTATTCGCAAGGACAGCTCCCCCTACTAAGCTGGGTAAGGCGTGTCATAAATTCCGAACAACCTCTCTCAGCGCTTCGCTGTTCAACTAGCTGTCAGCAGTTCGCTGCCGTACCGGTGCTAGAAGAGGGAGAAAGTGTCGGTATGGTCGTGTTGTCCCGTTCGCTAGCCGATGTCACTCGGCAAGCCAAAGAAGTTTCTGGCAGCGAAGTCGCGCTACTCGTAACAGGATCCGTTGAAGACAGCCAGGTAACCGCAACACGGCAGTTGCAAGCGTGGAATGGCCAGTTGCTGGCACTCACCAGCGAAGAACAAAGCTTAATACCTCTACAGCAAGCGGCTAATACGACTTCTGTTCGCCGCTTGATGGAAGCCCCCCTCAGTCTTGAGTATGACGGCAGGCATTTAGAACTCAGCGCAGTACGTATGGAAGAGGATAACGAACGTAATAATATCGGGTACTTCCTGCTGATATCAGACATTACCGAACAAATTAAGGCGATTAATCAGGATACCCGCATGCTGCTGTTCGTAGGTGTGCTCGGCTGGATTGCCGCTGAACTACTGTTATTAGTCATATTGCTAGGCCCAATGGCTAGGCTACGAAGAATCGCCGGATTGCTCCCTGCCCTAGCCGACGGCAAGTTCAGCGACATACACTCCGCCATTCCCAGCCACCGGCGCCGGATCCCCGATGAGATAGATGTGCTTGAAAGCAGCACGCTCGAGCTATCGCGGCAACTTGAATTGTTAGAAGGCGAGGTTCAGGAGCGCGGTCATCAACTAGCCGAGCGCATTGAAGAGTTAGCTGAAGAGCGTGATTTCATTAGTGGTCTGCTGGACACAGCTCAGGTATTTATTATTGCCCAAGACTGTACTGGTCGGATCAGCCTAGCCAATGAGTATGCGCAGTTGATGTTGGGGCTAAATGAGGCTTCGCTGCTTGGAAGGCATTTTGTTGATGTTTTCGAGGCGGGCGTCCCTACCACTGTGAATACGTTTTCCCAACCCCAGCAAGAGGAGAAAACGCTACGTACGCCCGATCACCGGCTCCATACTATTGCTTGGTACCATGCACCGTTACAGACAGGTAGTGAGGGGAAAGTATCCCGCCTATCTGTAGGGCTCGATATTACCGAGCGTAAGGCTGCCGAAGCACGTTTAACCTGGCTGGCAGAACGCGACCCGCTGACAGAGCTTTACAACCGTCGCTATTTCCAGCATGCATTGCAAATTGCTCTTGACCGTCCCTCGAAAAAAAGTGGGGCGGTACTGTTGCTGGATTTAGACCAATTCAAAGAGGTAAACGAGCTGAGTGGTCACCATGTGGGCGACAAATTATTAAGCGAAGTGGCCGACACACTCCTTCATAACCTTGGCCGCCGTGGCGTTATTGCCCGCCTTGGTGGCGACGAGTTTGCACTTTTATTAGAAGACACCAACGCCGATCAAGCAGTCAGTGTGGCGCAATATATAGTTCAACTGCTGGATAGTATCGGCTTCGCTGTCGGCGAGCGACGGCACCGTGTAACTGCCAGTATTGGCATTGCTCTATTCCCCACCCATGGCACTACACCTGCAGATCTTATGGCTAGTGCTGATGTGGCTATGTACAAAGCCAAGGAAAGTGGTCTTCATCACTGGCATCTTCTTTCCAAATCAGAGAATGCAAAAGACGAACTACAAGAACGAGTTTACTGGGTTGATCGCATACGCAATGCACTTGAAGAGGATAGCTTCGAGCTTATGGTGCAGCCCATCATGCGCCTGGAAGACAATGACGTAAAACACCATGAAGTACTGCTGCGAATGCGCGATGCAGATGGTAGCCTTATTTCTCCCGCCCACTTTATTCCTATTGCTGAACAGAGCGGACAAATCATCTTAATCGACCGTTGGGTATTGCGACACAGCTTAAAAGCACTTAGCCAATTGCAGGATCTAGGTATTACTCTAGCTGTGAATCTTTCCGGGCAATCCCTACACGATGGAGGCTTAAAACAGTATTTGGCTGATGAGCTGAATGCCAGCGGAGCTGACCCTCACCATCTAATATTGGAAGTTACAGAAACAGCGGCGGTAACCGATTTCTCTACCGCACGCGGCGTGCTACAGGCAGTACGCGACCTGGGTTGCCGTACCGCGCTGGATGACTTTGGGGTTGGCTTTAGCAGTTTCCACTATCTAGGCCAGTTGCCCGTCGATTATATAAAGATTGATGGCTCCTTTATTCGCAGCTTGTTAATCAGCCCTGACAGCCGCATTATCGTACGTGCTATTGCAGACATTGCTAAAGGGTTTGGCAAACAAACGATTGCAGAATTTGTGGATCAGGAAGCGATATTACCAATCTTAAAAAATTACGGCATAACTTATGGGCAAGGATACTACCTTGGGAGACCAATAAAACTTAACACAGCGTTTGGCATAACCAAAAATCTACCGTAAATTTCATTCTGGATTTAAATAGGGATAGCGCATGAAGCCTTCACAACAGAAAGCTAACAATAGGGAATCACCAGAGGTATTGATTGATAGATTCATTAAAGAATTCAAATTCAAGCTTTGCATAGCCGCACATGAGAAAGAGCTGGCTTATCGCCTAAGGCATGACGTTTACTGTGAAGAGCTTCAATATGAAAAAGCCAGCGACCCCATTAAAAAACTAGAATTTGATATCTATGACCAAAACTCTATTCACTGTTTGATTGAACATCGCAGAACTGGACTAGTAGCAGGCTGCGTGCGAGTTGTTGTTCCAACTCCCTCTAACCACTATCCGCTTAACCAGCTTCCTTTACAGTCTTATGGACGCGATAGCCTGACACACGCTGAACTACATCCCGACAAATTAGATCCAGAGAGCTTTTATGAAATTTCTCGGCTGGCTGTAAATCGTCTTTTTAGAACAAGACCCAAAGAGGATATTGTGTCTACTGCGTCCAACCCCATGAATGATACTTCTTTTTTTTCTACTGAAGAGAGAAAACTTTTTCCTTTCCTAGCTACCAGTCTATTTATCACAGGCTATGTTTTAGGTAGACAACTAGGTAAAAATCAGGTTTTTGCAATGATGGAACCTAGTTTACCTAGACTTCTCGCCCTTACTGGGTTTCATTTCACCAAGGTAGGCGAAACAATCGACTTCCATGGTCGCAGAAGCGCCTACTACATCAATAAGCAACAAGCAGAAAACGGATTAAAACTAACACTTTTACCACTCTATCAACATATACAAGAAACACTAACGCTTCAATTAAGAGAAGTGCCTCATGAATGTTCTAGCACCTCTCTCACAACTTGAGCCTTGCGTTTATATTTCTACGGTGGCCCCTCCATGCTCATCCAATGGTGATGAGCGCCTAAAGTCATCCACCGTTACACTGGTAAATTTTGCCAAGAAAAACACTAGCGTTTCGGGATATTGGAAACGCTCTTCAAAGCGCTCTTGACCCTCTTGTGAGCGCCGCGTCACGCTTGCTTTATAACCTTCACTCGATTTAGACACCTTTACGCTATTCTCACGAGTGCCGTCACGCTTAATTGCCGTAATTGGGGAGTGCTCGCTTAGTAACACGTCTAGCTGTTGAGCGGCAGTGCGCTCCTCATCGGATGCCCAAAGAGGTTGATCCCGGTCGCCATAACGGTAAAGCATAATCACCAGCATGACGGAGAATATGCTACTGGTCAGCATCCAGGTTAGTAAAACGCTCGAAAGCGATGATGTCAGCATGATGACCATTTGAACCACAACGCCCACCGCCAGCACACCGGCCAAGGGCCTCCACATACGAGGGTTCATGAACCCTCGTTTGAGGATGTATCCCCATAGTCCAATAACTGCTAATGCACCCAACAGCAAATGAATGGGAGCAAGTAGCGTCCCCCCTCCAGCCAATATGGCAATCACACCAATGATGACCATCAAACTGTAGAAGGCAGCCAGCAGGTAGTAAGCACGATCCAGGGTCATATACAGTCTCCATGCAGAGTAACCGATGGCTTATGGTGCCATCGGCTTTATTGTTATAGGCATGCGGATAAAGCCTTGAATTGCAGTATAGATGATCACCACAATTCTTCACTATTACGGTGGCAATCAGCAAGGCTATCAGCGTTCCGGGTCACAGTCCTTGCGCGCCCCGGCGTAACCAGTCGTGGACAAAGGCAAGCTTGCGACGAGCCGTCTCTGATAGCACAAACGGATACAGATCCGGCAACCCCATCGAGCGGTTTACATGGTTAACCCCGACGGTTAAAGCTGCTGCCACATATATTAAACGCTCGGCATCTGGCTCGGCATAAGGATCCCACTGGGGGCTTGGCAGCTCCGGCGAAGCGAGATCTGATGCTGCAAAGCTATCGGCAATATCGGTTAAATGCAGCAGGTGTGCGGCCGTTTCGGCCCAATCTTCGTGTGGATGTGCTGAGGCGTAGGTGGTTAAATAGTGCTCTTTCCAATCGGGCGGTGGGCCATCCTGGTAATGGCGCTGTAGCGCAGCCTGATAATCCTGACGCTCGTCGCCAAACATCTCGCGAAAAGCATCTAGGAAATCCTCACGTAAGCTGAGCCGCCACCAAAGCATATGCGAAATTTCGTGACGCATATGTCCGATCATCGTGCGATAGGGCTCTTCAAGCGCTTCTCGCCGGGTCGTGACTAACACAGGGTCTACTTCGGCCACACTAATGGTCACTACCCCCTCTATGTGCCCCATGGGGACAGGCGAACGCCCTTCCGCCAACAGATGGAAAACCGGCGGTGCGCCTGGATCTTCCGGGCGGAACCAGTGCCAACGGCCCAGGTTATCTAAAACCCAGCGTTTGGCTGCTTCTGTCTTTGCCCAATTTGGCATCGCATCAGGCAGGCTGGGGTCTGGCGCCAGCGCTGTCATAGCACAAGCGCGACAAAAAGCGCCTTCTTTAGGGGCGATCCAGTTACAGCCGATAATGTCGCGATTGATACAGAAAGGCGGCATTGGCACAAAAGCACGGGCCTGGGGGTCATAGGCAACGGGGATACCGTCTGCGGTGGCAAGATTGTCGAACCATAGAGAGCCGGAACCGACGGGATTTGAAAAGACGCGCATACGGTAAAGCTCCTGAAAGCAAGGAGAAGAGAACCTCTATCGACTGACTAAAGTTCTCTTCTCCAAAAGTCCTGTAAAAAGTGTGCAGCACCCCTTACTTCATTTCGAAACCGCGCTCGATCAAAAAATCGCGCATATGAGGGCGCAACTTGTTATCGAACAATGGTTTAAGATTGCGGGACCAGTCGGTATCTTTATTACTGCTGCTGCGAGCCTGATAATAAGCCTGCATCGTGGTGTCGAAGGCCTCTACCTGCTCACTGTCTTCAGTGTAGTAGTCTTCTTTGAGAACCGCCTCCACGGGTAAGCGTGGCTTTACTTCAGGCGCTTGGTCTGGATAGCCGAGGCACATACCAAACACCGGATAAACGTGCTTGGGTAGGCGTAACAGATCACTAATCTGTTGGGGGTTATTACGGATACCACCGATATAGCAGATTCCTAGCCCCTCCGACTCAGCAGCTACCGCTACATTTTGTGCCATCAACGCTGCATCTACTGTCGCTACCAATAGTTGCTCAGTCATGCCTCGAACAACGTTAGCGCCTGTGCGCTCCGAGGCTTCCGTTGGGCGCTTCATATCGGCGCAGAAAACCAGAAAGTCTGAACAGGTGGCAATATAACCCTGTCCACCGGCCAGCTCGGCTATCTGCTCACGGTTCGCCTGGTTTTTTACGTGGATAACGGTATATGCCTGAACATGGCTGGATGTGGCTGCACCCTGGCCGGCTTGAATTAGCTCCCGCAGTAACTCGCTTGAAATCTGCTGATCACTAAATTTGCGGATCGAACGGTGGGATTTCAGTAACTTAATAACGTCGTTCATGGAACCTCGCTTTTCTGGATAACGCTTATCTAACATAACTAGCCGATAGGGTAACAGATTCGTACAACATGACGGGGTTGGCTGATTGTTTTAAAACTGACTACAGCAAATGGATGATCGCGCCGCGCACGCCACGTTGATCAATCCATAATTTGCCAAGCGTAATAGGCAGCTTGAATCGCCGCTTTCCCGCCGCACCAGGGTTGAAGAGCAGCTTTCCTTCCTGATGTTCGTTGCGTGGCTTGTGGGAGTGGCCATGCAGAACAGCCACACAGGGAGTCCTTGGGTCGAAATCCTCTAGGCGGTGGACAAGGTGCAGGTGTTTTTCGTTCACAATGATGTCCTGATGTATCGGCAAACTCATTGCCCACGTTGGCGTATCGATATTGCCCTTCACACAGTGCACAGGCGCCATTGCCTCCAAACGTTGCAAGATCGTTTTATCCGCCTCTTTGCTGCCCACATCCCCCAAGTGAAGAATGAGCTCGCACCCTTCAAGTAGATAAAGAGCCTCATCACGCAGCACACCATGGGTATCGGCAATCACGCCAATAGGAGTATCAATGCTGTAGCACGGTATAGATGGACACATTCACAACCTCACTGCGCAGACAAATCGCATAATTGTAGCTTTTTTTGCTAGAACGCTATTAAAAGTTGCGCTCCTGGGCCGATATCTAAGCTATTAACCCGCTAGCGATGGCGAGTCATTTATTAGATTTTCATTGTCTATCTAATAAGTTAGACACCAGCAAGCTATACTGCTAGGGCTATACGCTGATAACTGACATGTGATGGAATAATAACGACGCCAGGAAGCCGATATGACCAATACCTCTCAAAATGCACCCGGGCAAGAGTGGAATGCCAGCAACTACGCCCAGAATGCTAACTTTGTACCTAAGCTAGGCAGTGAAGTGGTCAAGCTATTAGCGCCTCAACCCGGCGAACGTATTTTGGATCTTGGTTGTGGCGACGGCTCATTAACAGAGCGCCTTATGCAGTTGGGCGCAGATGTTCTCGGGGTAGACGCTTCAGAAGAAATGGTAGACGCCGCCCGCCAACGCGGTGTAACCGCCAGAGTCATTGATGGGCATCAACTGCCTTTCGATCATGAATTTGATGCAGTGTTTAGCAATGCGGCGCTGCACTGGATGCTAGACCCCCAGGCAGTACTTGCTGGCGTTAAGCGTGCATTAAAGCCGGGAGGCCGGTTTGTAGCTGAGTTCGGCGGCCATGGCAATGTTGCCGCTATTTGTACCGCCTTAATCGCCGCCCTGCAGTTTCGGGGCATTAGTGCCCGCGGGCGCCACCCCTGGTACTTTCCTACAACACACGAGTATGGCCATATGCTGGAAACCGTCGGTTTCAAAGTAGAAAGCATTGAGCTAATCCCGCGCCCTACGCCACTGCCTACTGGCATGATTGGGTGGCTTGAGACGTTCGCCAGCCCGTTTTTACATGGGCTCGACGAGGATGTGCGCGATGCCGTACTGGAAAACACCTTAACGCTGCTGGGCCATAGCCTTCGCGATGAGCAAGGCAACTGGACGGCAGATTATGTGCGGCTGCGCGTTGCTGCCCGCGCATAAGCATTAATCCCCTATATAGACGTAAAAAAAAGCCGCCGACGATAAGTACGCTTTTCGTCGGCGGCTTTTAGCTTATTAAGAACTAGAACTCATCCCATTCATCGACGGCCTCTTTTTTGCTTTGTGTCACTTGCGGGCGCGGCGCGGGATCACTACGACTGCCGACATGTTGCTGCTGTGAGGCGCCCTTATGCGTCAGCGCAACAGCGCTGGCACTGTTCTCATCAATGCGGAAGGTAGCCATCAAATCGGCTAACTCGCGGGCCTGCCCCTCCAGCGAACTAGCGGCCATGCTGGTTTGCTGTACGAGGGCAGCGTTTTGCTGAGTGACTGAGTCCATCTCGGTAAGCGCAGCATTAATCTGCTCAATGCCACTATTTTGCTCCCGCGTCGCGGTCGAAATCTCTCCCATCAGGGTAGTGACCTGGCGAATCGCATCAACCGTTTGATGAATCGTCTGCCCACTGCGCTCCGCCTGTTCAGCGCCACCGTTAATTTTCGTGGTGGTCTGCTCAATCAGGTTACGAATTTCTTTAGCAGAGTCAGCGCTGCGTGTCGCTAGTGAACGTACTTCACTGGCCACAACGGCAAAGCCACGACCCTGCTCACCGGCCCGAGCGGCTTCAACTGATGCATTGAGTGCTAAGATATTGGTTTGGAAAGCAATGGAATCGATAACACCGATAATATTGTTGACTTGGCTGGCACTGGCGGCAATTTCGCGCATGAGTTGCACCGTGCGCTCCACCTCTTCGCCCCCTGACTCCGCCGATTGTGACGCCGCGACCGAAAGCTGATCCGCCTCTTGGGCTGTTTCAGCATTTTTACTGACCGTCGTCGACATCTCTTCCATGCTTGAGGCTGTTTGCTGAAGAGCCGAGGCTTGCTGCTCGGTTCGTGAAGAGAGATCCTGGCTGCCCGCAGAGATATCACCTGCCCCACTGAAAACCCGCTCGCTACTGCCTCTCAACGCCATCACCAGTTGTTTTAACTTCTCCTGCATAGCCGAGAGTCCACTATACAACTGACCGATTTCGTTACGCCCACGATCCTCAATCTGGTCAGTTAGATCGCCGTCGGCAATCCTCGCAAAGTGTTCACTGGCACGCCGCAGGGGCCTTACAACGCTACGCATCATTGCCCATCGAATCACCACCACCGCCACAAGTGAAATCACTAAAAGGGTAATAGCAATGCCACCAATCGTCGTTGCTAAGCGATTGAGCCGTTGAAGGACACTAGCGCCACGCTCTTCTGTATAAGCGATAAAACCACTCATGGCCAGATCCAGTTCGGCGCTTAATGTTCCCAGCTCCTCTTGCCTGCGCTGAATTTGAAAAGGCGCGGCCTCGAGCAGTGGCGAAATACCCTCCGTCACAAAGGCATTATAAGCGCCGATAATCGCATCCCGGTGGGGCGCCAGCGTACCTTCGGGATTAATTGGCACAGCACGAAACTCATTAAAGCGTGCCTCTGCATCAGCAACCGCCTCTGCCGCCATGGCAAGGCTCTCCTGCCCTTTGTCCGGATTGCCCTGGGTACTGAAACTTGCCGCGCGGTCTAAAAAGGTTTGCGCTCTAAGTGCATGTACCTGGGTGCGGTTGGCTAAGTTAACGAGCCGTACGTTGGTGGCAGCCAGTTCTTCAAGCGCCTGCGAACTACTATGACTGGAGTAAAATCCAAGGCCACTGATCAAGCCTATCATAAGCACCAGTAGGGCTAACGCAGCAGTCAGGCTCCATTTGATAGAGAGGTGCTTCATTCTGTTCATTCCTTAATATTTATAGTTTATTCAATATGATATCGGCCAATATAAAATAATCTAAAACGCCATCGGGTGAATCTAGATGGCGTCCTAATATGACCTTTATCTGATATTGAGTATGATGATTGACCGCACGGCCTTTAAGACACTATGGCAACCCTTTGGCGGCTGGCAGTCTGAGCCACGTCTATCTGAAGCCAAGCCCCTGCCATGCACTCCAAGCGAGGAGCGTCGACTACCCCCTGTAAGCGCGCCCGCGATAGCAGCGTGGCCTTGGTATTGGCTTTAAGCGTACCCACCATGTGCCCATCAATATCGACACAACTCCCCTCAATATAGGACGCTACATGGCCAGAGGCAGTCACAGAGACAGGGTGATTGGGCGCGATGAGCGTCCCCTCTAAACGGCCTTTAATGAGCACAGGCTCATCGGCGATCACTTTACCTAAAATATGCGTGGCTGCCCCAATGCGGCTGCCGCATGATAGGGCTTCTATGCTGGGAGGTGTCACAGTAGAGGCATCTGCTTGGGGCGGTGACATCGCTTCAGCGGGTTGATTGGAGATGGGCGCAGCCTTCACTGCCTGTTTTTTTTGCGCTATACCAGCGGCACTTGATGAGCGCTGCTTTAGCTTACGGCGCTTGCCATCCCATACGATCAGCGTCATTACGCCAACGCCCAGCACAATAAACCATACTTGAATGCCCATACCCTTCCTGCCGCTTTAGATGTAGTTGCCCCAGCTAACGTTATACTCGTTCTGCTATATTGCGGCGGCGTGAATAAGCCCATTCACTTGGCTTAACTCCAGGCTTTAAGACGTCCAAAAGCCGATTAAAGTATTTAATGCTCACGACCATGCACCCTAAAGGCGCGCTGGCGTCTTTCACTAGGAGTCCCCCTATGTTTAACAAAGCCAAGAATGCCCCTCCTGAAACCAAGGCCGCGACGCTAGTATCCCCAGACACGCGCTCATCAGCAGTGCCAGGCACTCCGCCCAACAGCGCACGAGCAAGCCTCTCCGTTATCGGGGGGCATACACAAGTGGAGGGAGACATTAATAGCGATGAGGATTTGACGGTAGAAGGGCGTGTAAGTGGCATTATCACTTGTAAGCAGCATACCGTTACCTTGGGTGCTAATGGTTATATCAATGGTGATGTATTTGCTCACACGCTGCATATATCAGGCGAAGTAACAGGCAACTTGGTGGCACACCACCGCGCAACGATTCATAAAGGTGCCCAGGTCTCAGGCACTATTGTTGCTCCCTGCTTGGTACTAGAAGATGGCAGCGTTTTCCACGGCAGCATCGATATGGATCCTGACAACGAAGTACTGAAAAACGCTTTTGCCGATGCTACCGCTAGCATGACTAAAGCCTCGCCAAAACCAACCGTTGAGAAGCGCCCAGCCACGAGCGCGAACGCCGCGGAGCACGATACAACAGAAGCAAAAGCGAACGATTAAGACGCTGCCAGCAGCATCAATGGCGCTGAGCGCACACCGGGCAAGCGGGATCGCGGGGTACTTGAAAATGCCGCCACTGTCCGCTTAAGCCATCAAAGGTGGAGAGCCCCTGATGGGCAGAACCAGCGCCACTAAGCAGTTTGAAGGCTTCTACCGCCTGAAAGCAGCCGATTAAGCCTACCAGTGGCGCCATCACCCCACTCTCTGCACAGCTAAGCGCTTCGTCTCCGCTATCATCGGGTGGATAGAGGCATGCGTAGCAGGGGCAAGTTACGTCGCGGGGATCAAATACCGCCAGTTGGCCTGAAAAGCGTATGGCCGCCCCCGACACCAGCGGCACACCGGCCTTTTGTGAGGCGGTATTCACCGCATAGCGACTTGAGAAACGATCAGTACAGTCCAGCACCACATCCGCCGTAGCGACTAAGCGCTCAAGCGGCTCCCTAACCACATGCTGATCCAATGCCACCACTTGGCAGTGAGGATTGAGTGCCTGCATACTGGCCTGGGCAGAGTGCGCTTTATTTAATCCAATACTGGCGTGCTGGTGGGCAATTTGACGTTGAAGATTGGAAAGTTCGACGTGATCGGCATCAGCGATGGTGATGCGCCCGACCCCAGCGGCGGCCAAATAGAGCGCGGCCGGGGAGCCCAACCCTCCTGCACCAATAATCACCACATGGGCAGATTGCAGGCGCTCCTGGCCCTCGATATCCACCTCTGGCAACATGATCTGGCGGCTATAGCGCAGCAGCGCCTGGTCATCCATCATCAGTTTACTTATCCTCAAATTCCTCGTAGGCGGGAATGTGTAAATTGAAACTCTCTTTCACCTCTTCCATCACCACGTAGCTTTTCGACTCTTTCACGCCCGGCAGCGTTAACACCACATCGCCCAATAGCTGGCGGTAGGCGGCCATTTCGGGAATGCGGCACTTTAAGATGTAGTCGAACTGCCCAGAGACAAGATGGCACTCCTGTATCTGCGGCAACTTCTCGACAGCACGGCGAAACTCATCAAAGACCGCGGGAGACTGCGTTTCCAAGCTGATCTCGACAAACACTAATAAATTGGCTTTTAAAGCCCGCGGATCAAGAATGGCTTGATAACCACGAATAATACCCGCTTTTTCCAAACGCTTAACGCGTTCGAGGCAAGGGGTTGTGGATAAGCCCACTTCAGAGGCTAAATCGACGTAAGAAATACGCGCATTCTCCTGCAAACAGCGCAGGATTTTAAGGTCGATACGGTCCAGCGTTCTATTTTTTGGTTTCATGGCAGGATCCAATACTGATGAATCAGGCAGTTATTTAAAGGTGCCCCAGAGTAACCCGTTCGTGCCCTCCCAGGTCACGAATACTTTCAACGCTTTGATAGCCAGCGCTTTTAAGCGCCCTGCGCACCTTATCAGCCTGGCTGTAGCCGTGCTCAAGCAGCAACCAGCCTGACGCGGTTAAGTAGTGCGGCGCAGAGTGCACCAGATGCAGCAGATCGGCCATGCCTTCGGCAGCGGCAACCAGCGCTGAGCGAGGTTCAAAACGCACATCACCTGCACTTAAATGGGGGTCATCGGCGGCAATATAAGGCGGGTTACTAACGATAATATCGAAACGTTTATCTGCCTCTTCAAACGTTTCCAGCGCGCCGAACCAATTGCTCTGTAAAAACCGGGCATTGTTTATCGCCAGCGCTTGGGCATTACGGGTCGCCAATGCCACCGCCTCAGAGCGCAGATCCACACCCAATACCTGCCAGTCGGGCTGCTCGCTGGCAAACGCCAGGGCAATGGCGCCCGTGCCCGTACCAAGATCGAGCATGCGGCCTGTGGGCTGGGTCACACAGCCTAGCGCTAGCTCTACCAGGGTTTCGGTATCGGGCCGGGGTATCAGAGTGTCAGGAGACGTCGCTAGGCGCAGCCCCCAAAATTCGCGTTCGCCGGTGAGGTAGGCAACCGGCGTACCTTGAGCACGTGCAGCCACTAGCGCATCAAAACGGGCCTGTTCCCACAGGGAGCATGTTTTATCGCCCCAGGTGTAGAGCCAAGTGCGGTCACGCCCAAGCACGTGACATAACAACACTTCAGCATCAATACGTGGCGAACTGGAACCCGCTCTCTGCAAGCGCTGGGCGGCCTGTTTAAGCAGCGCATCAAGGGACATCAGACGTCCTGAAGGGCTGAGAGTTGCTCTGCCTGATACTCATGAATCAGCGGGCTAATCACATCATCCAACTGCTCACCGCTAACCACTTCATTGAGTTTATAAAGCGTCAAATTAATACGGTGATCGGTAATCCGCCCCTGGGGGAAATTATAGGTGCGAATGCGCTCACTACGATCTCCGGAGCCGACTAGCGAACGGCGTGCATCTGCCTGCGTCTGACGCTGGCTATCGACGGCGTTACGCTTTAACTTAGCGGCCAACAGCGACATCGCTTTAGCACGGTTTTTATGCTGACTGCGCTCTTCCTGACACTCCACGACTACACCGGTGGGCAGGTGGGTAATGCGGATTGCGGAGTCGGTGGTGTTAACGTGCTGACCGCCAGCCCCGCTGGAACGGTAAGTATCCACGCGCAGATCCGACGGATTGATATCGATATCGCCCACGTCATCCACTTCAGGCATGACCGCAACGGTGCAGGCAGAAGTGTGAATGCGGCCCTGAGATTCCGTCGCCGGTACTCGCTGCACACGGTGAGCGCCGGATTCAAATTTTAGCTGAGCGTATACACCCTCGCCTTTCACCCGTGAAATAATCTCTTTGTAGCCGCCCTGCTCCCCGTGGCTGGCGCTCACCACCTCGACCCGCCAACCACGCTTTTCCGCATAGCGTGAGTACATGCGAAACAGATCACCGGCAAAAATAGCCGCCTCATCACCGCCGGTACCGGCACGCACTTCCAGAAACACCCCGCGGCCATCGTCAGGGTCTTTCGGCACTAGTAGACGCTTCAATTCAAGATCCAGCTCGGCCAACCGCTCCCGTCCTTCGCTTAGCTCCATCTCTGCCAACTCGCGCATGTCAGCGTCACTATCACGGCTGAGCTGCTCGGCTTCATCCATATTGGCTTCAATATCACGATAGCGCTGCCAAGCCGCCACCAGCTCCTCTAGCTCGGCATATTCACGTGAGTAGTCGCGAAAGCGTTGCTGATTGTTGATCACGTCGGGATCCGATAGCAGCATCGCCAGCTCTTCAAAGCGTTCGGTAAAGCTGTCTAAGCGTTGGCGTAACGTCTCTTTCATGCGGGCGTATCATCCTTCTGGCGGTTAACCGTGGGCGCAGGCGTAGTCTCGAATGCTGGTTTTATGGGCAACAGCAGCCGTGGAGCGGCATTCAGCAAGTCGTGCTGCTCTTCGGAGGCTGCATCCCGTATCGCCTGGGTGGGCTGATGGAGCAAACGGTTGGTCAGTTGGTGGGCCAAGCGCTCAATGACCTTAGCAGGGTCTTCACCCCGCGCCAGCCGTTCCAGGGCTTGGTCACGGGAAAGATCGCGCAGCGCTTCGCCATGCTGGCGGTAGTCGCGGATCAGTTCGCCGCCATTACGAATACGCCGCTCGTGCTGCCAGCTCCCCACCCCATGTTCAATCAGCGACTCGGCCTGATCAGCAGCTACCTGACGGTGACGACGATTTTCCTGGATTACCTCCTCCAAATCGTCCACGGTATAGAGAAACACATCTGCCAATTCGCCTACTTCGGGCTCAATATCCCGAGGCACCGCGATATCGACCATAAATACCGGACGATGGCGGCGCTTTTTAAGTGCGCGCTCCACCATGCCTTTGCCAAGTATGGGTAATGGAGAGGCGGTGGAAGAGATCACAATATCGGCGTGCTCAAGGGCGTCAGGAATCTCTTGCAGGGTAATCGCCGTTCCCTCTAAGGGGCCTGCCACCAGCTCAGCTCGCTCACGAGTTCGATTGGCGACGGTGAGCTGGCGAACGCCCGCTTCGTGCAAATGGCGAGCAACCAGTTCGATGGTTTCACCGGCGCCAATTAGCAGCGCCCGTGAACGGCTAAAATCATCAAAAATGCGGCTGGCCATACTGACCGCAGCGTAGGCCACTGACACAGGGTTTTTACCGATGCCTGTTTCGGTACGCACTTGTTTGGCCACCGCAAAGGTATGTTGGAACAGGCGTTCAAGCTCGCCGCCCAACCCTTTGGATTGGCGCGCCTGCTGATAGGCATCCTTCAACTGACCCAGTATTTGCGGCTCGCCCAGCACCATAGAATCCAGGCCAACCGCTACGCGCATTAAATGGCGCGCTGCATCGTTGTCCAAATAGTGGTAGGCACAGCGCGTCAGCTCGTCGACGCGTAAGTTATGAAAGCGTCCGAGCCAATTGAGTACCGCCTGTTCGCCAGCCGCATCCGTGACGCAGTAAAGCTCCGTGCGGTTGCAGGTAGAGAGCACCGCCGCTTCACTAACTTGTGGCAGGTTGCGCAACTCAGCCAACGCCGTTTCAAGCTGCGTTGGCGTAAAGGCCACCTGCTCACGCACGGCCACGCTGGCGGTACGATGATTTATTCCCAGGGCAAGAAGCGTCATGCGTTATGCGTCTTCGCTAGTGTGTCGGACTTTTTGTCAGCCGCCATTAAAATAAGCAGCTGCACCATCAGTTAGGGCTTGCTAAAACAAGTCTTTTGCATGGTTCAAGCACTGCCTACAATAATCTGTCATCAGTAGGCATAAAGTTTGCTGACCACGTTTTCAAGGAGGAACATTCTATCACAGCAGGCTATCATCTGGCCCACACCACTTTGCCGCAGGCAGGCAAGCCGCTATGCTGGGCATTCGGCCACTTAATCGAGAGACGCATGCGACCTCGCTTTTCATTATCGGGCCCTGTATTAATGGGCTCTACCAGTTCCGGCTTCTCATTAGTGAGCGCTATGTTACGGCATACAATACTACTACCCGTGGCTGCCTCTGCGGCTCTACTACTGAGTGGCTGCCAATCAACGCCTGGCCCACAGGATGGCCCTCTCGGCACCTGGGGCGACGATCCGATGCACAATGCGCCGCCGATCACTCGTGGGCTTGATGCTAATGGGCTCAGCACGCTACTCGGCGCCGAGCTTGCTGGCCAGCGCGGCGACTATCGTTACGCAAGCCAGGGCTACCTTGAAGCGGCTAAGCGCTACCGCGAGCCAGCGCTTGCTGAACGTGCCACCTTTGCGGCGCGCTTTGGCAATGAAGCCGCATTAATAGAGGCTTCTGCACTGCGCTGGCGAGAGCTTGACCCTCAGGCAGAAGCGCCTAATCGTCTACTGGCGGCCTTCTCATTACAGCGTGGCGATTGGTTAGACAGCCTCGAACAGCGCCTGGATATCGTTGAAGCGGGCGGCCACGGCGATATCACCGCCTTTGCCGAGATTGCCGTGGCAGAGGAAGAGGCACCATTGAGGTTAATTGCCCAGCAACTGCAGGCGCATTTAGCCCGCCCTGATGCTGACCAGTTGCCGCACCATAGCGATGTACTGCTGGGCACGGCTTTGATCGAAGCTACCCTTGGCGACACCGCACCGGCTCAGCGACGGCTTGAACAAGTCGAAGTGCTCGACCCAGAATCCGCTGCATTATGGTTAGTGAAAGCACGCTTGGCACTGGAAGTTGAGGACTACCCCACTGCTCAGCGCGCTGCCCAGCAGGGCCTGGAGCTCGCGCCTGACGATGTACGTTTTATCTTACTGCTGGCCCAGGCGGAAATTCGCCTTAACAATATTAGTGCCGCTGAAGTTCAAACCGATGCACTACTCGCAAGCCACGGCGGCAATCAGGATCTGCGCTTGTCGCTAGCCCAACTCTATTTGGAAGAGGGGCACCCTGAACCCGCGCAACGATTGTTGCAGCCGCTTATCGGCCAGCCAGAGGTGCCGGATTTAGCTTATTACCTACTTGGCGCCCTCACTCAAGAGCAAGGCGATACCGATAATGCGCTACTTTATTACCGCCAAGTTAGCGAAGGCAGTGAATTTTTACCTGCTCGCGCGGCGGCAGCGCAGATGCTGATTGAGGAGGATCGTCTGCTGGATGCTCGTGCCTTCCTGCGTATTGAGCGAATGCGCTTCGATAACTACTTTTCTGAGCTGGTGATGCTTGAAGTCCAGCTGCTGGACGAGATAAATCAGCCTGCGGACGCCGATGCGCTATTAGACCGCGAGATTAGCCGTACGCCTGATGATGCATCGCTCCTTTATATGCGTGCTATGCGGCGCTGGGAAGCAGGCAATATTTCGGGCATGGAGCAGGATTTACGTCAGATACTGCGCAGCGACCCAAACAATGCCGAAGCGCTCAATGCCCTTGGCTACACCCTGGCTGACCTTAACTTGCCTGGGCGTTTACAAGAAGCATTTGAACTGATTGAACGCGCCTACGAGGCCGACCCGAACAACCCTGCCGTACTCGACAGCATGGGCTGGGTCTACTTCCGTCTTGGGCAGCCTGAAGAAGCGTTACCCTGGCTTGAAAGTGCCTACACCCAGCTACCTGATCAGGAAGTTGCCGCACATTTAGCAGAAGTACTAAAAGCGTTGGGGCGCGAGGAAGAGGCACGCCGACTGGTTCAGCAAATCATGCAGCGAACAAACCGGCATCCGCTGATTGACGAGCTGCTTGAGCGCTATCCAGAGCTAAGCCCTTAAATAAGCCCCGACCTAACGCCGCCAGAGGCACCCTAACCCTGCGAACCCCTAATGCGGCGCATCAATCATGTTACTCTTGCGCCGTACTCATCTGACATGGAGCCTGTTTATGTTGACACTGACGTCCCCTTCACCCTGCTGGCCATTAACACGCCACGCTTCGCGCCTCTGGCTTGCCGGCTTCACGCTACTCTTACTCGCCGGGTGCGCCTCCCAGGCGCCTATGGATGAGAGTGGCCGTCAGGCAGGCCAATGGGAGCGCCAGCAAGCCGAGGTAGAGGCATTCGATACCTGGACACTGGTCGGCAAAGCCGGATTGCGCACACCAGACGAGAATGTCAGCGCCAACCTGGATTGGAACCAAACCCCTTACTATTTCCGCATGCTGATTAGCGGGCCATTTGGCGGCGGGCGCAATGTGCTTGAGGGCCGCGAAGGGCGTTTCTCGCTCTCCAATAGCGACGGTCGTTTTGAAGCAGAGACCCCAGAAGCCTTAATGGAAGAGCAGTTGGGCTGGTCGCTACCCGTCACCGCCATGCCTAACTGGGTACGCGGACTGCCCGGCGATCCAGATAGTGACAACGCCAGCAGCTATCAGCTAGAAACCGACGAACTGGGCTTCCCAAGCCACCTTGAACAGGACGGCTGGGAAATTGACTACCGCGACTGGGAGCAGGTCAACGACTTATGGCTCCCCCGTCGCATGGTCATGCATTACGACGACGTGCGCATTACGCTGGTCGTTAATCAGTGGCAAGCCAGCGAGTAAAGGTAGCCTTTTACATGAACGCGCCGTTAACGCTCCCGGCTCCGGCCAAGTTGAACCGCATGCTGCATATTGTGGGCCGTCGTGATGACGGTTATCACGCGCTGCAAACGCTTTTTCAATTTATCGATCTATGCGATCAGCTTACGCTTACTCCCCGCAGTGACGGGGAGATCCACTTGACCAGTGAGGTAAGCGGCGTTAGCCACGATGACAATTTGGTCGTGCGCGCAGCACGCTTATTGCAAACCCATAGCGGCACACCATTGGGGGCTACGCTTAAGATTGAAAAGCAACTACCTTTGGGCGGCGGCCTCGGGGGCGGCAGCTCCAACGCAGCCACCACGTTAGTGGGGCTTAACCACCTTTGGCAACTCAACCTACCGCTGGGAGAACTAGCCCGCCTGGGGCTTCAGCTTGGGGCTGATGTCCCTGTCTTTGTCCACGGCCATAGCGCCTGGGCCGAAGGGGTTGGCGAGCTGCTTACCCCAGTAACGCTTGATACGCCATGGTTCGTGATTATTCACCCCGGTATTAATGTGTCTACGCCGGGCGTCTTCCAAGACCCGCAATTGACACGTGACAGCCACCCCATTACTATGGCGCGCGCACTGCAGGGGGGAGCGCCGGAGTGGCGCAACGACTGTGAAGCCGTGGTAAAGGAACGCTATCCGCCAATTGCGGAAGCCTTTCACTGGCTAGCACAGCACGCACCCAGCCGGTTGACCGGCACGGGCGCTTGTTTGTTTGCTACTTTTAAAACACAGCAAACAGCACAGGCAACCGCGCAATTAGCGGAACAATACTGGCCGACATGGGTTGCACGCGGACTCAACACCTCTCCTCTACATGCTGCACTGGGCTTTTAGTAAGAGCCCGCTCTGGGCAGTTGAAAGCGCCTGGATAACTGAGGGCCATTGTTGGGGTATCGCCAAGTGGTAAGGCACCGGTTTTTGGTATCGGCATTCCCAGGTTCGAATCCTGGTACCCCAGCCAATTTAATTTTCACATATGGCCTAAGCATGATCTGCGTTTTCTCCCCTGATCCCCAACACTGCAAAGGTGGCTGCGCGTGTCAAAATTGATGGTTTTCGCCGGGAATGCCAATCCCGCACTCGCTCAAAAAATTGCCGAGAGCTTAGACAGCCGTATGGGTAACGCTACGGTGGGTCAATTCAGCGACGGCGAAATCGCAGTCGAGATCAATGAGAACGTGCGCGGTAAGGATGTTTTCATCCTGCAATCCACCTGTGCACCGACAAATGACAATTTGATGGAGTTGATTCTGATGGTCGACGCCCTGCGTCGCGCCTCGGCAACTCGCATCACAGCGGTACTGCCTTACTTTGGCTATGCCCGCCAGGATCGCCGCGTGCGCTCCGCACGGGTGCCGATTTCCGCTAAGGTAGTGGCGGATATGATGGTTAAAGCGGGCGTTGACCGTGTGATGACCATGGATCTACACGCTGACCAGATCCAAGGCTTCTTTGATGTTCCTGTCGACAACGTCTACGGCTCGCCCATTCTGCTGGATGATATCGAACGTCAGAATTACAGCGACCTCGTCGTCGTTTCCCCTGACGTAGGTGGCGTTGTTCGCGCTCGAGCCATCGCGAAACAGCTGAATGCCGATCTTGCCATTATCGATAAGCGTCGCCCCCAGGCCAACCAGGCCCAGGTGATGCACATCATTGGCGAGATTGAAGGCCGCACCTGTGTCGTGGTCGACGACATGATCGATACCGCCGGCACGCTGTGCAAAGCCGGTGAAGCGCTAAAAGATCACGGCGCCAAGCGTGTAGTAGCCTATGCGACTCACCCGATCCTGTCCGGCCCAGCGGTCGACAACATTACCAACTCCGTACTGGATGAAGTGGTGGTGACCGACACCATCCCGCTATCTGACGTTGCTCGTCGTAGCGGCAAAATTCGCCAGTTGAGCGTTGCAGGCCTGATCGCGGAAGCGATTCGTCGGGTCAGCAACGAAGAATCTGTCAGCGCGATGTTCCACTAACGCCTGACGATACAGCCCCCTTTTGGGGCCACGGAAACGCTGTCGTCTGGTCGCGGTCGGCAGCGTATTCCTTACTTTAACTAAGAGGCAATTCCATGTCTGATTTTATCCTGAAAGCCAGCGTTCGTAACGACCTGGGGAAAGGTGCGAGCCGCCGCCTGCGTCGTGCGAACCAGCAAGTGCCGGCCGTTGTATACGGTGGCGAGAAAGGCGCGCAGTCTATCTCCGTAGAAAAAACCGCTTTCTACAAAGCGATTGAAGACGAGTCTTTCTTCTCCTCGGTCATCAAGCTGATGATCGAAGGCAAAGAAGAGCAAGTGGTTGTTCGTGACCTGCAGCGTCACCCTTTCAAGCCGCTGCTGACCCACGCCGACTTCCTGCGCGTTGATGCCACTCACGAAATCACCATCAACGTGCCGCTGCACGTGACGGGCGAAGAGAAGTGTGTCGGCATTAAAGACCAAGGCGGCGAACTGCACGTACTGGCCAACGAAGTTGCCATCAGCTGCTTGCCGAAAGACCTGCCTGACTTTATCGAAGTCGACATCTCTGCCGTTGAGCTGGGCACTACCCTGCACCTGTCTGATCTTACCCTGCCGGCCGGCGTTACTTCGGTTGACCTGTCCCACGGTGAAGAGCACGACAATGCGGTACTTAGCATCACTAAAGTAAAAGTACGTGCTGAAGCCGAAGAAGACGGTGAAAGCGAAGGCGAAGAAGACTCCAGCGCCGAGTAAGTACCCTGTTAAGCATCCTATCGGGGCCATGCCTGCGTGGCCCTCGTGATGCTGACATGATGTTAGAATCAAGCGCCTCGGCGCTTGATTTTTTTTAGGCCCGCCGCTGGCGCGGCGTCAACCATGTTTTCTGGATTGTTTTGGTTTTCTGGATAGTGTTGGTCTTCTGGATACATTGATGAGGTGGGAAGATGAGCCAGGTAACAGCCATTATTGGATTAGGCAACCCCGGGGCAGAGTATGAAGCCACACGCCATAACGCTGGCTTCTGGCTGGTCGACGCTATTGCCCAAAGCGCCCATGCAGAGCTACGCCCGGAAAAAAAGTTTTTCGGCCACTACGCCAAGGTGCGCCTAGGCGATCATGAGCTGCACCTGCTAAACCCCGCCACTTTTATGAATCGCAGTGGTGCCGCGGTAGCGGCCTTAAGCCAGTTTTTCAAACTCGCCCCTGAAAACCTACTGGTCGCCCATGATGAACTCGACCTCCCCCCCGGCCAGGCACGCTACAAAACCGACGGTGGGCATGGGGGTCACAATGGCCTGCGCGATATAATTAGCGCCTTAGGTGGCCAGAAACAGTTTCACCGAGTACGGATTGGCATTGGCCACCCCGGCGAGGCACGTCAGGTTACTAATTATGTGCTGGGGCGCCCCGGGAAAACCGAACAGGAAGCCATCGTTCGCGCCCTGGATGAGTGCATCACTACCCTACCGTTAGCGCTCGCGGGTGACTGGGCCAAAGCCATGAACCAGCTACATAGCTTTAAGCCAGAATAGACGTCGCCAAAAGCTGGCGAGTCACGCCGGTAGCTGACGGCCAGCGCATCTCGTAGAATGGCGGTTACTTTTACGCCCTACCACTTTATTCTCAGGAACATTTTATGGGTTTCAATTGCGGCATCGTCGGCCTGCCTAACGTCGGCAAGTCCACACTCTTCAATGCACTGACCAAGTCAGGCATCGATGCAGAGAACTTCCCCTTCTGCACCATTGAGCCGAACGTGGGTATCGTGCCGATGCCGGATCCACGACTTGATAAGCTCGCCGAAATCGTCAAGCCGCAAAAAGTATTGCCCACGACCATGGAGTTCGTCGATATTGCAGGCTTAGTCGCCGGGGCCTCCAAAGGCGAAGGTTTGGGCAATAAATTCCTGGCCAATATTCGTGAAACCCAAGCGATAGCCCATGTGGTTCGCTGCTTCGATAACGACAACGTTATCCACGTAGCCAACCAGGTCGACCCCCGCGCCGATATTGAAACAATCAATTTAGAGTTGGCACTGGCCGATCTGGACACCGTCGAAAAAGCCAGCCAGCGCCTGGTTCGCTCGGTGAAGGGCGGCGACAAAGATGCCATTGCTACCAAGGCAATTCTTGACCGTATACAGCCCCACGTGGCGGAAGGCATGCCGCTACGCAGCTTTGGCTTAAGCGAAGAAGAGCAGCGCCAGGTTAAGAGCTTCGGCTTTTTGACCCTGAAGCCGACCATGTACATCGCCAACGTCAATGAAGACGGTTTCGAGAACAATCCCTACCTGGATATCGTGAACGAAATCGCCGCTGAGGAAGGCGCACTGGTGGTCCCTGTTTGCAACCAGCTGGAGGCAGAAATCGCCGAGCTGGATGACGAAGAGCGTTCGATGTTCTTAAGCGAGATGGGCATGGATGAGCCAGGCCTTGATCGCGTGATTCGCGCGGGTTATTCACTGCTAGGCCTGCACACCTACTTCACGGCCGGTGTTAAAGAAGTGCGCGCCTGGACAGTGAAAGAGGGCGCAACAGCCCCTGAAGCCGCTGGCGTGATTCACACCGACTTTCAAAAAGGCTTTATCCGCGCCGAAGTGGTCGCCTATGAGGACTTCGTATCGCTAGGCGGCGAACAGGCAGCCAAAGACGCCGGGAAGTGGCGCCTGGAGGGCAAAGAGTACATTGTCAAAGATGGCGATGTAGTGCACTTCCGTTTTAATGTGTAATCAGCAGCCAGTAAACTTACGACAATAAAAGATTGACGAAAGACGGGGTTGTCAGTATCATTCGCCCCCGTTGAAAGGCTACGTAGCTCAGCTGGTTAGAGCACATCACTCATAATGATGGGGTCCCCTGTTCAAATCAGGGCGTAGCCACCAAACGACGTAATCAAAATACAGAAAAGCCCGCTGATCCTGTCAGCGGGCTTTTTGTATATGCGGCACATGCACGATAGAGAAATCAGCTAATCTCTTCGCGATTCAAGAATCCCACCAACGCACGGGTCAGATACTCGACATCCTTAGTGCCCGCGGTTTCACGAATCGAATGCATCGCCCATTGAGGCACCCCTACATCAATAGTGGGCACACCTAGCTCGGTAGCGGTAATCGGCCCAATGGTGCTTCCGCAGCCCATATCCGCTCGGGTGACAAACGACTGGACTGGCACATCCGCGTCACGACACACATCGCGAAATAGCGCGCCGGTAACACTATTGGTCGCGTAACGCTGGCTCGCATTCACTTTGATCACCGGGCCTCCGTTGATCGCCGGGCCATGACGCTCATCGTGCTTATCGCGAAAGTTAGGGTGGAGCGCATGGGCGTTATCGCAAGAGATCATCAACGACGATTGAATAAGCTGAATCAGCGACTCCTCACTCCCCCGCTCACTTTTGTTGCCACCGACTTGAGCATTGATACGCTTAAGCACATCGGCCAAGAAAGGGCCCTGAGCGCCGCAAGCGCTAGCACTGCCGACCTCCTCGTGATCATTAGCCACCAGCAGCGCGCCCTGGCGGCCATCGCAAGCCAGCAGCGCTTCTAACCCTATAAAACAGGAGAGCAGATTATCCAGCCGGGCACTCGCTACCAGCTCTTGCTTCACGCCCACCAGGGAGGGTGGCTGAACGTCGTAAAAACCTAATTCGAAATCAACTATTTCCACAGCACGCAGCCCATGCTGCTCTTCCACCCACTGCGCCAACAGCTGCTCCAAAGTGGCAGAGTCGCTCTGCATTAGCACCGGCGCCATCTGCGTCTGCGGATTGATCTGACGGCCAGCATTGACATCACGATCCAGGTGAATCGCCAAGCTTGGCACCATGGCAATCGCCCTGTCGATATTGAGCAACACACTGTCCAAGCGACCATCGGCATGGCGCACATACACCCGCCCCGCCAACCCAAGATCACGATCAAACCAAGGCGCCAACAAAACGCCGCCGTATACCTGCACGCCCATCTGTAGCCAACCAGCAGAGCACTGAGTAGCGTTGGGCTTTAGGTGCAGGCCCGGACTATCAGTGTGAGCCCCCACCATCCGCAGCGCTGTTAATGCAGACTCAGGCAATTGAAATGCAATAATAGAGGAGTCATTACGGGTCACGTAGTAGCGCTTACCCGGTGTTAGCTGCCAATTGGCCTTCTCTTCCAGTCGCTGAAAACCGGCTTGCTCGAATCGCACGGCCATATTGGCCGCGGCGTGCCACGGGGTCGGTGATTGGCGTAGAAAATCGCATAACCGCGTCAAACGATCAGCGTTGAAAGTCTCGGACATGGAAATCCTCATAACAGTAATGATTGAGTCTCATCGCGCAGGTGACCTGCTACAATACTCCCTCGACCTACGCAACTCATGGGTCAAATGCGAGTCTAGGGAAGAATGAGTGTACACAAATCCGGGAGAGCTTGACTGATGAGCTTGTTTGCAACGCTTTCGCGTTCGGTCGCCCTGGCTGTCATGCTGGTTGTTACCAGCCCAGCCGCCTTCGCGCAACTTGAACCGACCGACGAACAACGCCAGGCGGCAGTGGAAATTGCGGACTCGCTCCGCTACGGCCACTATGCTGATATAAATTTTGACGAAGCGTGGTCTAGAGATGCATTCCAGCGCTACCTGGACATTCTCGACGGCCAGCGCGCCTACCTGTTGCGCAGCGACATTGAGCCCTATCGCCACTTAGAGACGGGCATGGCAGATGCCCTCTTCAATGGCGAACTGGATGATGCATTTGGTCTCTACAACGCTTTTAGCGAGCGCCAGCGTGCACGCCTTGAGTCGCTGCTTGCGCAACTCGATGAAGGCCTTGATTTCGATTTCGACAGCAATGAACGCCTGGAAATTGATCGTGAAGACACCCCCTGGGCATCCCGGCAAAGCGAGCTTGACGAGCTGTGGCGTAAACGGCTTAAAAACGATGCTTTAACACTCGCTCTGACCGACCAGGATAGCGAGCAGATTGAAGACAACCTACGCCAGCGGTATGAAGGCCAATTAACGCGGCTGGAGCAAACCGAATCAGAAGACGTGTTTGGCGTTTTGATGGCAGCCGTAACCAGCAGTATCGATCCACATACTGGCTACCTCTCCCCCCGCCAGGGCGAATCTTTCGATATTCAGATGAGCCTTTCCCTTGAAGGCATTGGCGCCCTGCTTCAATCAGACGGCGAGTATGTCAAAGTCTCCAGCCTTGTGCCTGGTGGACCTGCCGAGCGCGCAGGCGTGCTTGAGCCAGCGGATCGCATCATCGCTGTAGGCCAGGAAGAGGGTGAGATGGTCAATGTGGTCGGCATGCGCCTGGACAACGTGGTGGATCTGATTCGCGGCCCCAAAGGCTCTATCGTTCGCCTGGATGTGGTACCTGCCCAAGCAGTCGATATGACCCGCTCTCAAACCGTTCAGATCACCCGGGACACCGTTAGCCTTGAAGATCAAGCCGCCCACGGCGAAGTGATTGAGGTACAGCGCGACGGCGAACCTCACCGTCTTGGTGTGATTAACATCCCTACTTTCTACGTCGACTTTGACGCTTGGCAAGCAGGCGAAGAGGAGTATCGCAGCACTACCCGCGACGTTGCCAAAGAAGTCGAGCGGCTTAAAGAAGAGGGCGTAGAGGGGATCGTGCTTGACCTACGCAACAACGGCGGCGGCGCACTGCAGGAAGCCAACTCGCTTATTGGCCTGTTTATTGACCGCGGCCCCACCGTACAAGTGCGCGACGCACAGGGGCGTATTCAGTTGTATGGCGATAGCGAAGCAGGCACGCTCTATGACGGCCCGCTAGGCGTACTGGTAAATCGCCTCTCCGCTTCCGCTTCAGAGATTTTCGCCGGTGCAATTCAAGACTACGGTCGTGGTTTAGTGCTAGGCACCCCAACGTTCGGCAAAGGCACCGTGCAAACACTTAACGAGCTTAGCCATGGGCAGATTAAGCTAACCCGCGCCAAGTTCTATCGCATTTCCGGCGATAGCACTCAGAACCGTGGCGTTGAGCCGGATATCGACTTCCCCAGCCTGATTGACCCCGAGCGTATCGGCGAAAGCAGCCTGGACAACGCCCTCGCCTGGGACACCGTTCAGAACGTGCAGTATCGCCGCTATGGCGAGCCTGAAACAATGCTGGACAAGCTGATAGCCCAACACGATGCACGCGCCCAGGACAACGCCAACTTCCGCTATCTAGAGCGTCAGTCCACACTAGCGCGCCAGTTACGCGAGCAGCACACCAGCGTGAGCTTAAATCGCGAACAGCGTAAGCGCGAAATGGAAGCCCAGGAAGCCGAACAGCTCTCGCTAGAGAACCAACGCCGCCGCGCGCTGGGCCTTGAAGAGCTGGATGAGTGGATGGACGCACGGGCAGATGCCACAGAGGGGGTAACGGAAGAAACGGGTGACACCGAGACCTCGCAAAACGGCGAAAACGAAGAGGATGAAGCGCTTGCCGTTGATCGTGCCTATGTACTCGAATCGGCTGAAATTCTGCTCGATTACGCCCACTTGCAAGAGTCTCAGCGCCTAGCCGCAAAGCGGTAATGGCTTTCCACTAAACAGTACGCTGAGCTCAAACCGCCGCTCCTTTCATAAGGGGCGGCGTTTTGGTTTTAACGTCTTGTTTTCAACATAGCGCTGCCAGGCGGGCAGGCCGATCGCCCATTTTGGTTAAGCGCTTAGTAAGCGCTGCCAACTGAACGGCACTGCCCTGACTTCCCGCACGAATAATCTCAAGCGCCCAGGCAGGTAACTTGGGAGCAAGTCGATAATAGACCCACTGGCCTTCGCGCTGGCCACTCAGTAGCCCGCACTGACGCAGCTGCGCCAAGTGGCGCGACACCTTAGGTTGCGACTCCTGCAGCGCATGGGTCATTTCACACACGCAAAGCTCTTGCTCTTGAGCCACCAGAAGCACCAACATCAAACGCGTTTCATCGCTTAAACATTTAAACACCTGCAAGGCTTGCGGTGTATTTACTTTACCCACCATAAAGGCCCCAGACTGATTGACTATATGTACTGCATGTAGTTTACGTCACAACAGTCGCTGGCGGTATGCACCACTCGGTTACGTAACAGGCAGACACGACAAAACACCCTGACGCCATAATGAGCATCGGGAGACAAAAAAAGTAAAGGCGTAATACGGAAAACTAAATGGCTCCTCGAGCAGGACTCGAACCTGCGACCCAATGATTAACAGTCATTTGCTCTACCAACTGAGCTATCGAGGAACAACGTATAGATATCAATCAACAGCAGGACAACTTGGCTCCTCGAGCAGGACTCGAACCTGCGACCCAATGATTAACAGTCATTTGCTCTACCAACTGAGCTATCGAGGAACATTATAAGTTGTCGTGTCTAAAGCAGAACCCAACCCCATTAACAGCTAGATTAAAAACCCAGCGATAAGTTGGCTCCTCGAGCAGGACTCGAACCTGCGACCCAATGATTAACAGTCATTTGCTCTACCAACTGAGCTATCGAGGAACTGCTCAAACACGGTGCGTAGTATACTCATAGAATCGTGAGGGTCAAGTATCGATTATGGATGAACGCTAGCCGCTGGTTTCTTCAATCCGTATAATGCGCCAACTAACGATAGCGGTTTGGACACCCTCATTGCCGACCGCACGACAACACTCCATTCATCCTCGTCCCCCGACGACTCATAGATGACAGGTACCGATGGCGAAGAAGCTCTTCATCAAAACGCACGGCTGCCAAATGAACGAGTACGACTCCTCCCGTATGGCGGATCTGCTCGGCGAATCTCACCAGCTCGAACTCACTGATAATGAGCGGGAAGCCGATGTCATTCTGTTAAACACCTGCTCGATTCGCGAAAAAGCGCAGGAGAAAGTTTTTCATCAGCTGGGTCGCTGGAAAAAACTCAAAGACGCCAATCCCAACCTGGTGATTGGCGTGGGTGGCTGCGTGGCGAGCCAGGAAGGCGAAGCCATCCGCAAGCGCGCGCCCCACGTGGACATGGTGTTCGGGCCGCAAACCCTCCACCGCGTACCCTCAATGCTGGATGCTCGTGGCAACAACCAGATTGCTGCCGTGGATGTTACCTTTCCCGAGATCGAGAAGTTCGACCACCTGCCCAAGCCCTCCTCCGATGGCGCAACGGCGTTTGTATCGATCATGGAAGGCTGCTCAAAGTACTGCACCTTCTGCGTAGTGCCCTATACCCGCGGTGAAGAGGTCTCCCGCCCCTTTGAAGCAGTTATGGATGAAATTATCCATCTTTCCGATCAGGGCGTGCGCGAAATCAACCTGCTGGGCCAGAACGTCAACGCCTACCGTGGTGAAAACCAGCTTGGCGATGAAATCGACCTGGCCGAACTGATTGCCTGCGTGGCTGCAGTAGAGGGTATTGACCGCATACGCTTCACCACCTCACACCCGGTGGAGTTTACCGACAGTCTGGTCGATGCTTATGCTGATATCCCTGAGCTGGTGAGCCACCTTCACTTGCCGGTACAGTCGGGCTCAGACCGTATCCTTACTGCCATGAAGCGCGGACATACGGCGGCCGAATACATTGAAAAGATGGAGCGCATCCGCGCCAATCGCCCGGACATCAGTTTCTCCTCTGACTTCATCATCGGCTTCCCTGGCGAGACAGAAGAGGATTTTGAAGCGACGATGGATTTAATTCATCAAATCGGTTTCGATCACTCCTTCAGCTTCGTTTACTCCGCACGCCCCGGCACACCTGCTTCTGGCCTGCCGGATGAAACGCCGGAGAGTGTCAAAAAGCAGCGCTTGGCGATTCTGCAGGAGCGGATCATTCAGCAAACCGCGCAAATTAGCCGCCGCATGGTCGGCAGCACACAGCGAGTTCTGGTTAACGGCTTTTCGCCCCGCGACCCCGGCCAACTCTCGGGACGCACCGAGAATAATCGCGTGGTTAACTTCCGCGCGGCCAACCCAACCGAACTGATCGGCTACTTTGTCGATGTAGAGATCACCGAGGCATTTCCCAATTCGCTACGCGGTGAGCTTGCTTCACCTGAGCGCTATTGATCGTTCTCTTATCACAGATCATTGCCCCGCTTCTGGCGGGGCAGTAAGCTGAACGATACACACACTAATGAGGGGTTCCCCACTCTTGAGCCAGCCAACACCTCAGGCCAATCGCATCATCACCTTAAGCCTTGAACCCAATGATCCGCAGCGCCTTGCTAGCCTTTGCGGCCAGCAGGACGAGCATTTGAAGCTGATTGAAAGCCGCCTAGATGTGACGCTGCGCAACCGAGGCAATGTATTCCAACTGGCAGGCCCCGCCAACCGCATTAAGGCAGCGGCGAACGTGTTGGAGCACCTCTATCGCGAAACAGCGGCGAGCGAACTCGATGCCGATACCGTGCATCTCTTCCTCCAAGAGTCCGGGCTTGAAGCCCTGGAAGAGGAAGAGGATGGCGCCGGCAGCAGCGACGAAGTAATTATGCGCACCCCGCGCACCATGATTAAACCGCGTGGGCTTAACCAGCAGCGCTACGTCTCTAGCATCCGCGAACACGATATCAACTTCGGCATTGGGCCTGCGGGTACCGGTAAAACTTACCTTGCCGTTGCCGCCGCGGTAGAAGCACTCAACCAACAGGAAGTGCGCCGTATCCTGCTCGTACGCCCGGCGGTTGAAGCGGGTGAAAAGCTGGGCTTCCTGCCCGGCGACCTGGCCCAAAAAATCGACCCTTATCTGCGCCCTCTTTACGACGCCCTGTACGAAATGATCGGTTTTGAGCAAGTGGCGAAATTAATTGAGCGCCAGGTGATTGAGATCGCCCCGCTGGCCTATATGCGCGGCCGTACGCTCAATAACTCCTACATCATTCTGGATGAGAGTCAGAACACCACCCCGGAGCAGATGAAAATGTTTCTGACCCGGATTGGCTTTGGCTCTACCGCCGTAATTACCGGCGACGTCACCCAGGTCGACCTGCCCAAGGGCCAGCGATCGGGGCTGATTCAGGTGCTCGACGTGTTGAAAGATACTCAAGGTATCGGCGTCACCCACTTTGCCGCCAAGGACGTGGTACGCCACCCGCTGGTTCAGCGCATTATCGAAGCCTACGATGTGTTTGAATCTCAGCAGGAAGTGGAAGAGCGCGCCCGCCGCGAGGTGCGCCAGCAAGAGCGTGACGCACGCATGCAGGCGCGTGAAGGCTCCTGGGATAGCTCGCGATGAATGAAGCTATAGAGAAGGGGTGTATCGTTGATCGCCAAGCGGCGATCGACGAACCACTGCTACCTAGCCTGGAACAGCTCACCCACTGGGTGGGCTGTGTATTTGCACACCACCCTGACGATCAGCGCCTTGAAGTAACGATTCGCTTTGTGGATGAGCGTGAAAGCCAAACGCTTAACCGCGACTACCGCAGCAAAAACAAAACCACCAACGTGCTCTCCTTCCCCTTTGAGAGCCCGCCGGGCGTGGAATTACCGCTACTCGGCGACCTGGTGATTTGCCATGCCGTGGTGGCCCAGGAAGCAGCTGAGCAAGGTAAGCCGATTGAGCACCACTACGCCCATATGGTCGTGCATGGCATCCTGCATTTAATGGGCTACGATCATATGGATGATCACGAGGCCGAGGAAATGGAGCAGTTTGAGCGCGAGTTGTTAGCAGAGCTAAACATCCCCGATCCCTATGTGGATAACACCCAAACGCCCAAAAGGGATGACGCTTAAACGCCTGCCTCTCTATTAATTGGCAGTAGGTGCGTTAAATCACGTAACAACTAATCTGGTACTATCCCACGTTTCAGTGATAAAACAGCTACCTGACGACATGGTTTATATAACGATGTCGTCAATGAGATAGCAACTGTCTGCCCGCAAACGAGAGAATTGACGCATGAGCGAAGACCGATCGAGCAACCCCAATCAAAAATCCTGGCTCGAGAAACTCTTTGGCGCCCTTTCCGGAGACAATGACGAACCCAGCTCGCGGGATGAGCTGATGACGTTTTTACGCCATACCGCAGGGAAACTAAAGCTGGATCAGGACGCCATTATGATCATCGAAGGCGCCCTTGAGATCAGCGATCAGCAGGTTCGCGAAGTGCTGATACCCCGCTCCCAGGTCTCAGCCATCGCGCTGGATCAAACCAGCGACGGCTACCTACCGCTGATTCAGGAAACCGGTCACTCCCGCTACCCGGTGATTGGCGAAAACCTGGATGATGTAAAAGGCATTCTGCTGGTCAAAGATCTGCTCCCCCTGCTCTCGCAAACTCAAGCTCAGCGTGATGCTTTCAAGTTAGATGACGTTTTGCGCCCAGCCATGTTTATCCCTGAATCAAAACGGCTCAACAGCTTGCTCAAAGAGTTTCGCGATACCCACAATCACATGGCGGTGGTGGTGGATGAGTACGGCGGCACCGCGGGCATTATCACCATCGAAGATATCCTTGAGCAGATCGTCGGCGACATCGAAGATGAGCACGATACCGATGAAGAGGATGATATCCGCGAATTAGAGAATGGCCATTTTGCCATTCGTGCGCTGACCCCCATTGAAGACTTTAACGAACGCTTTGACACCGAGTTCTCTGACGACGAGTTCGACACCGTTGGAGGCCTGGTGATGCAGCAGTTTGGCCATCTGCCTCGGCGCGGTGAACACACCACTCTGGGCGGCTGGCGGTTTGTGATTCTCAATGCCGACACTCGTCGCATTCGTCTACTCGAAGCCTACCGCGACACCCGCCGCGATGACGAAGAGGATGACGACCAGGAGAACAAATCAGCCTAGACGCTTGTTGTCGCGCTGCTCTCTACCCACTTTCTTGCACCTCACCGTAGATAGGTTATCGCTATGGGTTTCCCCCCCGCGTTTTTGTTACAGCTGCTTGCTGCCCTGGTGGCGGGCGGTTTCACCACCCTTACGGCTTCCCCTTTTGAGCTTTGGTGGCTAGGCCCGGTAGCGATTGGCTTACTCTATGTGGGCCTGCACACGCTAACCCCCGCCCAGGCAGCCCTAAAGGGGTGGCTATATGGGGTGGCACTGTTCGCCAGCGGCACCTCCTGGGTATATGTCTCTATCCACGACTATGGCTACACCGGCGTACCGCTAGCCGTTTTTCTAACCACGCTGTTCGTAACGATTCTGGCGCTGTTTTTTGCCGGCACTTTCTGGCTCTACCGGCGCTTCACCTCTGCACGGCTTGCATTTATCAGCTTTGCCGGTGCCTGGGTACTGGGCGAGGTGCTACGCACCTACCTGTTTACTGGCTTTCCCTGGCTGCTGCTGGGCTCTGGCTACGTCGACTCACCACTGGCCGCCTGGGCGCCCGTTGGTGGCGTCTATCTGCTCTCGCTTATGGTCGCGCTTAGCGGCGCGCTGGGGGCTGAACTGCTGCTTCGCCGCCAGTGGTGGACACTCGCCCCCCTTGCGGCTATTTGGTTAATCCCCCTGGCCCTCCCCGAACAATGGACCACGCCAGCAAGCGAACCTACTCGTGTGGCACTGCTACAGGGCAACCTGCCGCAATTATTGAAGTGGACACCCGAAGGGCAGCGCACAGCGGCAAATACCTATAGCGACCTCACCCGCGAAGTCGCTGATGAGGTCGACCTGATCATCTGGCCAGAAACCGCCCTGCCAATGATGGAAACCCAGGCTCGCCCAGTACTGGAGCGAGTGCAAGCGAACCTGCCGCCCGATGTCGCTCTACTCACCGGGATCGTTCAGCGCGACGAGCAGGAGCGCTACTTTAATAGCGTGATTGGCGTAGGGGACGTAGAGGGTAGCTACCAAAAAGAGCACTTGGTGCCTTTTGGTGAGTACCTGCCACTGGAGAGCATACTGCGCGGGGCAATCGATTTTTTCGACCTGCCCATGTCCACGTTCACCAAAGGTGCGCATGAGCAAACGCCGATGCAGGCCGCCGGGGTTCATATTGGCAATGCCATTTGCTACGAGATCATCTACCCACAGCTGGTCGCTCGCCGAGCCCAAGACAGCGGAGTGATCATGACGGTGTCTAACGACACCTGGTTTGGCGCCTCGATCGGCCCCCACCAGCACCTGCAGATGGCACGTCTACGTGGGTTAGAGAATGGTCGCTATGTGGTGCGTGCCACCAGTAATGGCATTACTGCTATTATCAATCCCAATGGGCAAATTGTTGAACGCGCCCCACAGTTTGAAACCACAACGCTTACCGGCGAGTTCTACGCTATGGAGGGCCTGACCCCCTTCACCCGTTTGGGGAGTTGGCCTGCTTGGTTGCTGGCTGGGCTGATGCTCTTACCCGGCGTGGTGGCAGCGAGAGCCACCCGTCAGGCGTGAAGCGGGAACGTCAGAGGCGTTAGTCACAAGGAGTAAAGCGGCTAGCTAGTAAAACGGCCCGAGTCCTTTAGAGGACTCGGGCCGTTTTGTTTTACTCAAGCTAATCGCCTATCTAAGTGGCTAGATAGGTGGCTACTCAATCCGTTATTTAGGCTGCGCTGTTTTTTAGCGTGGCCATATCGATCACGAAGCGATAGCGCACATCGCCTTTCTCCATGCGCTCAAAGCCTTCATTAATGTTATTGATATCGAGCATCTCAATATCACAGGTAATACCTTGATCGGCGCACAGTTTAAGCAGCTCTTCGGTCTCTGCAATGCCGCCAATCAGCGAACCGGCCACAACGCGACGCTTAAAGACCAAATTGAATGCTTCAATGGCGGGCTCAATGGGCTCCAGCAGACCGACGATAATGTGGGTACCGTCATACTTTAGCGACGTTAAGTAAGGGTTTAAATCGTGCTGCACTGGCACGGTATCGAGCATAAAGTCGAAGGTTTCTGCCACCGCATCCATCTGCGCCTGGTCGCTGGAAACCACCACATGGTCAGCACCGTTACGCTTGGCTTCGTCAACTTTGGCGTCGGATCGAGTAAACACAGTGACCTCTGCGCCCAATGCTTTAGCCAGTTTAACGCCCATATGGCCTAAGCCGCCCATACCAATGACACCCACTTTATGGCCTTTACCTACGCCGTGATGCTTGAGCGGCGAATAGGTAGTAATGCCAGCACAGAGAATCGGCGCTGCCGAGGCCAGATCAATGCCATCAGGCATCTGCAGCACAAAGTGCTCGCTCACCACGATGGAGTCAGAGTAGCCACCCTGGGTTATGGTGCCATCCTGGCGGTCTTCACTGCCGTAGGTCATGGTAAAGCCTTCCAGGCAGTACTGCTCTACGCCATCTTTACAGGCGGCACAGGTACGGCATGAATCCACCATGCAGCCAACCCCCACCAAGTCACCGGCTTTAAAACGCGTCACTTTATCGCCCACAGAGGTCACGCGGCCGACAATCTCATGGCCGGGCACCACAGGGTACTGGCTCATGCCCCAGTCATCGCGGGCAAAGTGCAGGTCGCTGTGGCAAACACCGCAGTAGAGTATTTCGATAGCAACGTCATCGAGACGCGGCTGGCGGCGATCAAAGGTAAACGGTGCTAAGGGCTTATCGTTAGCAAATGCCGCATAGGATAATGCTTGGCTCATCAGTGAAACTCCTTATCATCAAAACAGTGCCGTATACATCAGCAGGCATTTCCCCGGATGCGGGGCGTGCCAATAGTATTGGCCTATTCAGTGATGATAGCGATGAACGAAGCTACGCCATTTTTGCCAATTACTCCGATACCACGTAATAAAATAACAAAAAATGGTCATAAATCGTTATGATTATACAAAAGCCACCAGAAACCAGAGAGACACCACCATGGCCTCTACCGCTCAGGCTGGCAATGCGCTGGCTACCGTTATCGCGCCATTGGTTAAAGGCGACGGCAACAATGACACACCGTTACCTGGCGTGTCGTTACTCTGTTTAAGCCGCCACCAGGTACGCACACCGCTGCTCTATGAGCCGAGTCTTACCATTATTGCCCAGGGGCGAAAAATGGGTTATCTCGGCGATCGCGAAATCCACTATGACCCTGGGCACTACTTGGTGCAAACGCTGCCACTCCCCTTTGAGTGCGAAACCCACGGCTCACCGGAAGCCCCATTGCTGGGTATATCGGTACGTCTGGATCCCGCACTGCTAAGCGAAATGGTAATGGCAATGGGCGATACCGGCGGCCACTCCCAGGCACCGCTGCCAATGGCCTCGGTGGCGATGACAGAAGGCATGCAGGACGCCGTACTGCGCTTGGCGCGCACGCTGAATGAGGCGGTGGAGTGTAGCACCATGGGCACGGCGCGCATCCGCGATGTGGTCTTTGAAGCGCTAAAGGGCGAACAGGGTTCCGCTTTACGGGCACTGGTATTGGGGCATGGAAACTATTCACGCATCGTGCAGGTGCTGTCTAAGCTTCACAGACATTTTGCCGACGACTTTAGCGTGGAGCAGTTGGCCGCACAGGCCAATATGAGTCCGTCGACGTTTCACCAGCACTTTAAGCAGATTACCCGCTCATCACCGGCTCAATACTTAAAGCGGCTGCGCTTAATCAAAGCACAGCAGTTGTTGCTGCAGGATAATCACAACGTTAATCAGGCCGCTGCGGCGGTGGGTTACCGCAGCGTGCCCCAGTTTAGCCGCGACTATAAGCGCTACTTTGGCGAGCCGCCGCTTCAGCATCGTCGCCAGGAGCAGGCGCTACGAGCTTAAAGCGAGCTTTAACGCAGAGCCTATTTGGCAAATGCTATTCTGCAAAGACTACTTTGCAAAGACTTGGCTCATATCTTTAAACGCCTTGAACTCTAGGGCGTTTCCACATGGGTCGAGCAGGAACATAGTGGCCTGCTCGCCTACTTCGCCTTTAAAACGCACGTAAGGCTCAATCACAAACTGAGTCCCCCTCGCTTTCAAGCGCTCGGCCAAGGCCTCCCATTCGTCCCACGTCAAGATCACGCCAAAGTGCGGCACAGGTACGTTGTGTCCATCTACCGGATTGGTGTGGGCGCTCTCTTGCCCTGGCGTTTTGGGTTGCTCGTGAATGACCAACTGGTGGCCAAAGAAATTAAAGTCGACCCACTGTTCACTGGAACGCCCCTCTTCCAAACCAAACACATCGTTATAAAACGCCCGTGCCAGCGCTACGTCGTAAACGGGAATCGCCAGATGGAAGGGTGAAAGGCTCATGAAAGTCTCCTGCTTATTTAGTTTTATCAAATGGCGGGCACTTTATGCCACCACGCTATATGCATCCTAGGGCGGCTCATGGGAAAATAAAATCAATAACTATTTGGCCAATTCACAAAAAGGATTTATCAATGATCCGTGAATTAAAGACGTTAGTGGCTGTCGCCCAGGAAGGCACCTTTGCGGCGGCGGGCAACAAAATAGGCCTGACTCAGGCTGCCGTAAGCGCACAAATGAAACGCTTGGAGCAAGAGCTGGGGGTCGATCTATTCGAGCGCAAAGGGCGTGCAGCCATCCTGACCCAGCGGGGACAAGAGACGTTGCAGCAAGCCAACGCCCTGTTAACCCTTTACAGCACGTTAGGGTCTTCGCTATCCGAGCAGCCCTCTACACAACGCGTCAATATAGGTGCCATCGCCTCCATCCAGCGCTCACTACTTCCCGATATACTGGCGCGCTTTCATCACACCTTTTTAGAGTGCCGTACTCGCGTAGTACCTGGGCTCTCTATGGAGCTGGTCAATCAGGTCGACGCTGGCGAGCTGGATATGGCGGTGATCGTTCGTCCCCCCTTTTCACTGCACAGCGATTTGCGCTGGACGCCCCTTGCCCACGAACCCTTTCGATTAATTGTGCCGCGCCATATTGAGGTCGAGCAGTGGCGGGAACTGATCACCCACCAGCCGTTTGTGCGCTACGACCGCGCCTCCTTTGGTGGTCGCCAGGTAGACCGTTTCTTACGCGATAACCACTGCAACATACGTGAGGTCTGCGAAGTCGATGAACTAGAGGCTATCGTTAAACTGGTCGCCCAAGGCGTCGGCGTTGCCCTGGTACCCCAGGCGATTGCGCAGCAAAGCTGGCCAGCGGGAGTGCGGGCAATCGATTTGGGCGAGCGAACGTTTCACCGCGACATAGGATTGATTCATCCGACCAGTGGCCACTTGAGCGAACCCGCTCGGGCGCTTGCCCAACTGATTAGTGAAATCGCCCAGTGAAAGGGCCTTGAATAGCTACCATCAGCCAGGCAATAAAAAACGCTACCCCAAACAGCAGAGGTAGCGTTTTAGCTATTGACGTTAAAGTACGGCCAACAAAACGTTATACGTCGGTGACTGCTTCTTCCTGCGTCTCGTTTGCCGGGGAATCGTTTGCAGCCTCTTCGCTCTGCTCATCTTGCCCGTCACTCTCCTCGCTCACCTGCTCTGCGTCGCTATCGCTAGCAAGATTCAGTGGCTCTTCTAGCTGCAAGGTTCGCGCGGTAAAGGTACGTACTTCACTGAGCAACTCAGGATTCTCCGCTAAGCGCTGTCCATAAGACGGCACGATGTCGGTCAGTTTTCCCTGCCACTCTGCACTGGCCACCTGTTCAGGGAAAACGCGGTCAAGCAGGTTTAGCATGATGGAAGGCGCCGTCGAGGCCCCCGGCGATGCGCCCAGCAGTGCCGACATAGTGCCATCTTGCGACGTTACGACTTCGGTACCGAACTGCAACACACCACCCTTTTCAGGATTTTCTTTAATAATTTGTACCCGCTGACCAGCTGTCCATAGAGCCCAATCGTCTTGGTTTGCTTCAGGGTAGTACTTCTGTAGTGCTTCAAAGCGATCATCGTCGGACATCAGCACCTGGCCAACCAAGTAACGCACCAGATTAAAGTTATCCATCCCAACTTCAGCCACCGGCCAAGTGTTATGCAGCGTCAACGAGCTGAACAGATCCGTCCAGGAACCCTCTTTCAGGAACTTGGTGGAGACTGCTGCAAAGGGGCCAAAGAATAGCGCGGGCTCACCGTCCAGGTTGCGCCGATCCAAGTGCGGCACGGACATGGGCGGAGAACCTTCGCCTGCTTTGCCATAGGCCTTTACGTCGTGCTGTGCCACCACGTCCGGATTAGTGGTGTAAAGGAACTGGCCACTTACTGGGAAGCCTGCGTAAGCTTCGGCTTCAGGAATGCCGGATTCCTGCAGCAACAATAACGCAGCACCACCCGCACCGATAAAGACGTAGCGGGAATCCACGGAGGTTTCCCCGCCGTTGGCGAGATCCGCCACGGTCACTTTCCAGGTATTGTCATCATTGCGCTCTAGTCCGCGCACTTCACTGCTAAGACCTAGCGTAAAGTGGTCGCTTTGCGCCAGCGACTCAACCATTTGGCGCGCTTGCGCACCATAGTTAACTTCGGTTCCCATCTGCATTCGCGTAGCTGCCACGGGCGTATCGTTACCTTCACGCCCAGCCATCACTAACGGCATCCACTCGGCCAGTTCCGCAGGATCCTCTGAGTACTCCATACCCGCATAAAGGGGATTTTGCGTCATCGCCTGATAGCGCTTACCCAAGAAGTCGACGTCGTCCTCTCCCCAAACCACTGCAATGTGCGGGACTGTTTGGATAAACGAATCAGGCTCACCCAGAATGCCAGCCTCTACCTGGTGAGACCAAAACTGACGGGAGACTTCGAACTGTTCAGTTACTTTAGTGGCCCGCTCAATTTGAACTTGACCCTCAACCTCTGGCGTGTAATTTAGCTCCATGAAGGCCGAGTGCCCGCTACCTGCGTTATTCCAGGCGTTAGAGCTCTCTTCGGCAACTTGATCCAAGCGCTCATAAAGGTGGATATTCCACTCTGGCTCAAGCTCCTGTAGATAGGTACCCAATGTAGCGCTCATAATGCCGCCGCCAATCAGTACAACATCAACTGGCTCATCGGCAGCAAGGGGCATGGATGCCAGTGCCAACAGCGGAGAACAGAGTAATAGGCTAAAACGTTTTTGCATGTCATGTCCCAGACGATACAGAAAGGACGCACCGGAACACTATGTCTCCGGCATCAAGGGAGGTATTATTTGTCGACTAAAGTCTAACAAAAATATACTAATCCGGAAATATGCAATCTTACTTAAATGAAAGCGAATGGAATTTAAGCGATGAAACCAGAGGATCTGGAAAAGTTAGTGACGCGTACCATGCCCTTTGGCAAGTATGAGGGCCGCCTTATCGCCGACCTCCCTGGCCCCTATTTAAACTGGTTTGCCCGCGAGGGGTTTCCCTCTGGGGAAATTGGCCAGCTACTGCATCTAATGCACGAAATTGATCACAATGGGCTAGGCCCGCTATTGGATCCTCTGCGAAAAACGCCCAGCCAACGCGGCGAAACTTAACTCTGGCCTTTGTTCCACTCGTTAAGCGCGTGCTGAAATTCAGCCCGATAAGCTGCCTGATGTTGTGCAGAATCCTCAGGAAAGCGACCTAAGGCGACCGCCAGCTCAAAAAAACCAGCTGCGGGTAAATCATCGCCTCGACGGCTGACGACCAGTGTGGCTATAAATGGCTTTTGCTGCGCGGCATCTTCACGCATTAACTGCTCTAACGCTTGAGTAACCTGGGCAATGGTGCGCGGCGGCGTAAGTGCCAGCGCGCTCGCCGCTTGTTGATACGTTATTGGCAAGGCGTCTCGCGGTGTGCTCAGTAGTAACTGGCGCAGAGCGGCTACGTTATCGGTCATATATGTCCTATCGTCAGGTATTAACACGTTCACTTTGCCCATGGACACAGGGTGTTTGCTAAACCGTGTTTGTGCTAAGAAGAATCTGTGCTAAGAATAGCGAACTCTGCTGCATTAAGGAGAACACATGGTAACGCGACTCACCAAGGCACGCCCTCGTGGTGGCCGCTGGCTTGGCGTGCTGGCGGGCTTAGCCATTCTGCTGATAGCGATAGCGACACTGATGATGGCGGGCGCTGGGCCTGCTTATCGTGGTGAACTTATCAGTCTCGGCGAGGCATTCAACTTACTGCGCAACGGCGTCTATGCCGCTGGAGGGGCGGTGACGGTGAGTATTATCACGCTGTTATGGAGCATGGTGGCTCGCCGCTCTACACCCGCCCTAGTAGCCTCGTTGGTGATCGTCGCCGCTGCAGCACTGCTTTACGTACCCTGGCAGCATTGGCAACGCGCTCAACAAGTGCCCGCTATTCACGACATCACCACCGATACGCAGAACCCACCTGCCTTTGAAGCGTTAGCTGACGCGCGAGAAGCGGCGCCTAACGCGGTCGACTACCCAGGCGATACCACCGCTCAGCAGCAGCACGCTGCTTACCCTTATATCAAGCCACTGATCCTGGCCGAAGCGCCGCAAACGGTGCTGGCTGCCGCCCAGGCTGAGGCCGAGGAGGCGGGCTGGCGGATCGCCCGCATCAGCGACAATCACATAGAAGCCACCGCCACTACCCGCTGGTTTGGCTTTGAGGATGATGTGGTTATTCGCTTAACCGACGTTGAGAACGGCGTGCAGGTGGATATGCGCTCTGCATCACGCCTGGGCGCCAGCGATGTGGGCACCAACGCGGCAAGAATCGCAGCTTTTTTAACGTCGTTGGAAGCGCGGCTTAAATAGCGCTTGTTCGTTAATGTATCTGATCGCGCTTATGGTTCTCTTCGCGCGCTAAAATTTGCTCAGCATCCAGGGTGGCAATAGGCACTTGGTGCTGGGTCGGGATATCCCCGCTCAGCTGAAGCGCTTGATAACGCAGGGCACAAACGCGTAAAAACGAGGTAAAGTTGCCCAAATCGTGCCCGGCGTCGATGGATTCGTGATACAGCCGGGTGATCATCTGGGCCGTGTTCATGCCATCACGCTGGGCAATCTCTTCGAGAATATGCCAGAAATAATTCTCCATACGCACGCTGGTGACCATGCCATCAATACGCAGCGAGTGTGTCGCGCTTCGCCACAACTCGGGGTCAGCTTGAACGAACAGTTTACACATGGGAGTAGTCTCTTTTGGAAGGCATCGTCTCTTGGATCATTCGTATCCACACGAGTCATTAGCATAGCGGACATAAGCGCAGTGCGCCCAGCGGGTGCTGGGCGCAAACGTCGTTATTACTGCGGATAACCTTACTTATTCAGTAACGCCATAAACTGGCTAAGCCAAGCCGGGTGGGCAGGCCATGCGGGAGCAGTGACCAGGTTGCCATCGGTCACCGCATCGGTCACTTCCAGGTTGGCAAAGTGCCCCCCAGCAAGCTCTACCTCCGGTTGGCAGGCTGGGTACGCAGAGCACTGCCGACCTTCCAGCACTTTGGCAGCGGCTAACAGCTGCGCCCCGTGACAAATCGCAGCCACAGGCTTGTTGGTCTCAAAAAAGTGCTGAACCATCGTTAGCACCTCTTGGTTCAAACGAAGATATTCCGGAGCGCGGCCCCCTGGCACCACCAGCGCGTCGTAATCGGCGGGGTTCGTACTGGCGAAATCGGCATTCAGGGCAAAGCGGTGGCCGGGTTTTTCGGAATAGGTTTGATCACCTTCGAAGTCATGAATGGCTGTCGCTACAGTGTCACCTGAGGCCTTACCAGGGCAGACTGCATCGACACGGTGACCGACGGCCATGAGCGCCTGAAACGGCACCATGGTCTCATAATCTTCAGTAAAATCGCCGGTGATCATTAAAATGCGCTTGCTGCTCATCTCAGTGCTCCTCTTATCCATTTATCTTATGGTTATTGATCGAGTGTTTGAGCACACGCGAGGCGTGTTAGATGAGACTAGCAAGCGCTTTCAAATAATAGGTAGTAATTGCTTACTACTGAGTAACTTCTTCCTGTTGTGGGAGGGATAAATGCCGCTGCCCTGCCGTGTCACTGACGCGGAAGCGCCCTACCAGTGAGTGCATATCCCCGGCGCGGTCATCCAGGGTATGGCTGGCGGTGGTCGCTTCCTGCACCAACCGGGCATTCTGGTGGGTCACCTGATCCAACTGCGAAATCGCCTGGTTGATCTGGTCAATACCCGCAGATTGCTCATTGGTCGCCCCCGCAATTTCGGTAACATAGCGCGACACCTCACTCAGGCTATCGATGATTTCCTGCAGGTGCTTACTTGAGGCATTTACCAGTTGCTCACCTTCGCTTACTTTGGCGACACTATCATCTACCAAATGGCGAATTTGGGCGGCTTCTTCGGCGCTGCGTCCGGCTAGTTTGCGAACTTCCTGGGCCACCACGGCAAACCCACGCCCCTGCTCTCCTGCACGCGCCGCTTCAACAGAGGCGTTGAGCGCCAGCAAGTTGGTTTGAAAGGCGATATCGTCGATGGCTTTAATGATCGAGGTAATTTTCTCGCTCGCTTCACGGATATCCCCCATTGCCGCCGTTGTGCGCGTGGACACATCGCCTGCGGCACGGGCGCGCTGGTCAACATTGCCACTCGCGTCTTTGGCCTGATCAGCGTACTCAGCGGTTTGCTTCACCGTGGCAGTAATCTCTTCCAGACTTGAGGCCGTTTCCGCCAATGACGCCGCCTGTTGGTCGGTACGCTGGGAGAGGTTTTCATTACCGGCGGCAATTTGACGGCTGCTGGCCGCGATGGCTTCAGCGCTTTCGCGGATTTGCGCAACCATGCCTTCAAAGGTATCCATCATATTATTGAACGCTTGAGCAGTTTGGCCCACTTCGTCGTTACGCTTCAGCTCAAGGCGCATGGACAAGTCGGCATTTTCGCCCGCGGCGCCGCTGATGTTTTCCATTTGGTGGCGCATCGCCACTAGCGGCCCCAGCACCCGTACCATGGTACGCCAGCCAAAAATCGCAAGTAACACGATAACCGCTAGAGTGACCATAATCAGTAACGAGCGACCGGCGTTGGCTAAGGTTTCGGCCTGGGTAGAAGCACTTTGGGCTTGGCCAACGGTATAGGCTTCAACATCACTCAACGCATCACGCATTTGATTCATGGCTTCAGCCACACTGGTAAGTGCAGCTTGTACCTGTTCGTGTAGCGCCAGCTGTTGCAGACGTAATTCATACACAGCGTTGTCATCGGACACCATCAACCCTTCCAGCTCAACAATGACATCGTCTAAGTCTAGAATAAGCGCGCGCTGCTCTGCTTCAGTGCTGGGTGCTTCTGCAATCGCCGCTAATGATTGACGAGCCAGCCCCACCTGTTGGGCAATTTCGTTGTAACGCAGGTTGACCAATGCATCGGCACTGCCCGTCTGCATCATCTGACGGCCAAGGTCGGATAGCTGCGCCAATGCCATGCGCGCGTTTCCGCTTAAACGACCAATATCAGCTTGTGTCGCAAACATGTTGTCCAACAGCTGCGTTGGCAGCGTGGTCATGCCATCTTCGCGCCAGGCTTCCATCAATACGCGCTGCTCCTGGCGATTGCGAACCTGCGCCAGTGCAGCACGCCCAGCAATATTTTCCGCACTCAGCATTACTTGAGAAATTAGCGCTTGCATAGCGCTAATCCGCTCAGCCATCTGTATTTGCAGGCTCAGTTCCTCACGCCGCACCGCTTCAAGCGCAGTGTCGCCTCCCAATAACGCTTGATAGTGGCTCTCTAATGCACTCAGACCTTCAGCTATATCAATTCCACTCAATGCTTGCTGTGCAGCGCGAAAGCGTTCATCTAATTCGCTCTGAGGGGTGGCCGCGTCAAGGGCTGCTACGTTCTCTGCCGCAAGCAAATCCGCGTGGCGTTGGCCAAAAGCTCCCATAGTGAGCACCATGCCACGGCTGGCATCTTCAAGCGGGAGCACCTCACCAATAATATAACGCTGCGAGTCAATGAGCCGTTGGTTGGTCACCCAGCCCGTTGCCGCTAGTACTATGGCTCCCAGCACCGCTGCTAAGAACAGGCTGATCAGCATTGCTCGAATACTTAAGGTTTTTTTCATTATCTGTTTTCACTTGTGTCAGGGTCTTACAGGTAACGTAAGCTTTGTGAATCGAAGCTTTAAGGCAACAAGCTCGCCCATTCCACCGACTCGAAGCGGCCATTGGCAATAATCGTTGGCCATACCGCATCACTGGCTTGATGGTCGTTCGGCCCCAAGCTAACCGGCTCTTCCAGTCCAATATCAACCGACCCCAAACCAAGCAAGCCATCCACGATAGCGTCACGGTCAGGGTTGGCACCGGCGGCTTTCACCCCCTCCACAAAGAGCTTCGCGGCCAGGTAACCTTCGAGCGAAATAAAGTCCGGTTCGCTACCACTGGTATGGGCATCCAACGCTGCACGGTAAGCTTCTACGGCGGGCAAGTCAGCATCCAGGGGGGGCACTACCTGAGTAATAATGACGCCTTCGGCCAGATCACCAAGTTCATCCATAAGCGCCTGGCTACCCACAAAAGAGACATTCAAAAATACCGCGTCAGGTAAGTCGTTTTTCGCTTCACGAATAAAATCAGCGGCGGGGCCGTAGGTACCGACAATGATAATGGCGCGAGGCGTCACTGGCGCTTCCAGAATAGTCGCCAGCCCCTGGTGAATATTGCGCGTGCCACGCGTAAAACGCCCATGGGCGAGTGCCGCGATATTATCGACGCCATGGGCAGTTAATGCCTGGGCGGCACCATTGTATCCCGCATCGCCAAAGCTATCGTTTTGGGTAAAGAAGGCAATTTCCTCGGGCAATACACCGGCTTCCAGCAACCCATCCACCATCGCGGCAGTTTCTTGTACGTAGCTGGCCCGGTAGTTGATCACGTAGCGGTCAGGCGGCGACTTGCGCAGCACCCCGGCGCCGGTAAAAGCACCGTAAAGCAAAGTCTTATATTCATTATAAATGGGAATGGTCACCGTAGCGGTGGGAGTACCAACATTGCCAATCGCCGCCAGTACATCTTCATCCTGAATCATCTGTCGGGTATTGCTGGCGGCTTGTAGCGGTTTGTACTGATCATCTCGTGCAAGCAGCGACAAATTCTCGCCATTAATCCCGCCCGCCGCATTAACCTCGGCAAAGTAGGTCTCGATACCTTTTTGCATGCCCAACCCAAGCGGTGCAGCGCCTCCACTGGACGGGGCGACAATGCCAAAGGTAAGCTCTGCCTGCGCGGATAGGGGAGCAAACGCCCCGCCTAATACAGCTATTGTGAATAAAGCCCTTTTTAGCAAGACCTTTCTTAACAACTTGGTTCCCAATCGTCGCATTGATCTGCTCCTTAATAGCTAGATCACTTCCCCACGTAAATAGCATGGGCGAAAGTGCGCAACTTTCCCCTCACACTTTCGCCACATTACCGAACTTTTGTTTATTACTGTCTGTGTATTACTATCGGCAGGAGAATATACGACTAAAGGTTAATTATCGTTAATTAATGAGTAACGTTTGTTACCTACTCTGTAACATTCACTCACAAGCTGACAAAGCAAGCCAAATGGTTTCAAAAATCATACTCTTAAAACCTCAACCGGTTGCTAAGCGGGCCTTTCGATAGCGAAACGATCACTAATACGGATGTAGTCGCTACCTGCTAGACGTCCAACAGGTTTGAGCAAATCCATATCCACATGGCGACCGTCCCACAGCGAATCATCAATATGGATGGAGACGATTTGAGCCAATACTAACGTGCCTGCCAAGGGCTGATCACCAAAACTGATCATATCGAACAGTTTACAACCAAACGCCACGGGCGCGTTGGCAATACGTGGCACGTTGACACCTGGCATTTTAGCTTTCTCAAGGTCAGCCAGGGCAAACTCATCCTCTCCTGGCGGCAAACTGGCGCTGGTGGTATTGAGCGCTTCAATGAGTCCTTCACTACCCACGTGCACGACACACTCCGGCACTTCATTTAAATTGCGCACCGTATCTTTAAGCTCACCGCTACCATTAAGTAGCGGCGAAAACGCTAGCACTGGAGGGTTTACGCTGGCCACGTTAAAAAAGGAGAACGGCGCCAAATTGGCATTTCCCTGCTTATCCTGGGTGGATACCCAAGCAATAGGACGGGGGCACACGGCGCCGGATAATAACCGATAAATCACGCCGGGGCTTAAGGGGGCTTCATCTAATAGGTAGTCGCTCATTTTTTGGCTCACTCTAGCGTCATAAAACAGCTGCTGTTCAATAGCTCTCACTGTTAATTAGTGATACAGGGGCTCAGGCTTGGCGCGCTTTAAGATGATTAATCACGCCGCCTACCCGTAAAAGTTCGCACTGCCGTTCACTCATACCATGGTGTAACTGAATCATTCCTTTGCCGATAATTTCTGCTTCTAGTGTGGAACCATTGGCTATTTGGCTATGCAGGTTTTCAATGATAATACTATCACCTTGCACTAATTGATCAGCGTCACTCTCATTGATAAACGTTAATGGCAGAGCGCCAAAACAGATTAAGTTTTGCCAGTGGATACGCGCAAAGCTTTTTGCCAACACAGCCTGTAAACCTAAGTAACGAGGCACCAAAGCAGCGTTCTCACGACTAGAGCCTTGGCCATAGTTATGCCCACCCACAATCATATGGCCGCCTAAGTTACGCGTAGCTTCTGCACTTTTAGCGTAGTCAGGGGCGACGGCTTCAAAAGTGAAGGGAGCCGAAGCATAGATACTGCTCCAGTAGGGCATCACGCGCTGGCCTGCAGGCATAATGTCATCCGTAGAAATATTATCGCCAGTGACCAGCAGTACAGGTATTTCCAGGCGATCAGGAAGCGGATCAAGTGTCGGTAGTGCAGGCGTATTGTCAGTTTTTTGCAGTGGTTTTAAGCGGGCTTGGTCAAGCGGTAGTGGTGCGGTAAAGATATCGCGATTAACCACCATCGCTTTGGGTTCATTAATACGTGGGTAGTCCATTTGCATACTACGTGGGTCGCTAATCACGCCAGCTAAAGCTGAGGCTGCGGCTGTTTCGGGGCTGCATAGGAATACGCTGTCTTCTCGTGTGCCGGAGCGCCCAGGGAAGTTACGCGGAACCGTGCGCAAACTATTTCGTCCTACGGCAGGCGCCTGCCCCATTCCAATACAGCCATTGCAACCCGCTTGGTGCAAGCGTGCACCGCTAGCGACCAACTCGCCTAGATACCCTTCTTGAATCAACGTTGAAAGCACTTGGCGTGAGGAAGGATTGATATCCAACGAGATCCCCTCTGCCACTGAGCGGCCTTTCACCATACTAGAGACCACGGCAAAATCACGATAACCTGGGTTACCCGAAGAGCCGACGTAAGCTTGGTGCAGCGGCTGCCCGGCTACCTCGCTCACAGGCACTACCTTGTCGGGACTGGAGGGCAGTGCAATTAAGGGCACCAACTGCGATAAATCGATCACTTCATCAACATCGTAGTGGCAGCCTGGGTCTGCCGCTAATGGTAGCCAATCCGCTTCACGTCCTCTGGCGGCCAAAAAGCGTCGCGTACCTTCATCACTGGGGAACACACTTGAGGTGGCGCCCATTTCGGTACCCATATTGGCGATGACTAGTCGATCCATTGCCGAGAGCTCAGCAAGACCAGGGCCGTAAAACTCAAGAATGCTGTTTTTACCCCCCGACACCCCGTGGCGACGGAGTAGCTCTAGGACAATATCCTTGGCCGACACCCAGTCGGGTAATTGCCCTTCCAAGCGAACACCCCAAATCCTCGGCATAGTGATATATAGCGGCTCACCCGCCATTGCCATGGCAACCTCAATCCCCCCCGCGCCGATGGCCAGCATGCCCAATGCGCCCGCCGAGGTAGTATGGCTGTCGCAACCCACCAGCGACTGTCCAGGCACACCGAAATTCTCCATATGCACCGGGTGGCTAATGCCATTGCCAGGGCCTGAGTACCATACCCCGAAGCGTTCACATGCACTTTTTAAAAACAGATAAGTCTCTGCATTCAGGTTGTCGGCTTGAACAAGCCCATGGTCGATATATTGCACACTGGGTTGAGTATGCACTCGATCCAATCCCATGGCTTCGAGCTCTAGCATTACCAGGGTGCCCAGCACATCCTGTAACAGGGCTTGGTCTATACGCAGGGCAATTTCGCTGTCCGGGAACATTTCACCACTGACTAAATGATCACGAATCAGTTTTTGAGCTAAGTTCAAGGGGGTAATAGAGGGGGCTAGAGAGGTCATTAGAGTGATCCTAACGTTTTTATTATCATTGATAGAGAAAGGCGAACAACGGTGGCTAACTAATAGACAGTTCGTTATTACACTGACGCTCCACGTGAGCGGGAGTAATCAGTTGTTTTTGGCGCATTTGAGCGGTTCGCGCGGCTAATATATGTGCGCGCATAATCGCAGAGGCCCATTCAGCATCGCGATTTTGCAAAGCTCGAATAATTTCCCGGTGATGCTGCATACTGCAAAGCAGTTCCTCACGGGTGTAGTGATGAAAACTACGCCGTGAGACAGGCACTTGTACGATCGTTTCTAGCAAGCGCTGAAGACGCGGACTTTCAGCAGCAGTCACTAGTTCAGCGTGAAACTGGTTATTCAGTACGGCGATTTCGTCAGTCGCTCGCTCATCCTTCTGCTGACAGAGAACTTCCATTTCATCGGCAAAACTCCTCAGCGTAATGAGCTGTGCTTCACTGATGCGTTTAGCCGCACGCCGAACCACTTGCGGCTCGAGCAGCACTCTTAGCTCAAAAACCTCTTCTACATCTTGCTGCGTCCACTGCACCACCCGCGCCCCATGATGGGGTATGGCCTCAACCCAACCATCCGATACCAATCGGCGTAATGCCTCCCGAATAGGGGTGCGGCTGTAATCAAGCTCTTCCCCAATAGTCGCTTCACGCACATAGCTGCCCGCAGCATAGCCGCCGTTAAGTATGCGCTGTTTGATGATGTGATAAACCCGATCGGCGGCGGTCATATGGTCACTCCTAAACGTTCCAGCAGACTGCTTTAAAGCACTTGCTCAGTGTACCAAATCGATATTAGCGACTAAGGTCTCAAAGCTGATTGTGTACGATTTGTTGCACCGAAGGCCAATATAGGCCTACATTTATCAAAAATCGAGCATGATTGCATACAATAATCATTAAAAGCTTGTCGACTTCGGTAGCCATGCCATCCCAAAGGAGTTCCAAATGAAACTCGACCCTACCTCGTTACGGCTGTTTGTCCGGGTAGCAGAGATGGGCACTATAACCGGTGCGGCTGATGCTGAGTTCATTGCAACTTCTGCAGTTAGTAAGCGCTTAAGCGAGCTTGAAGCGCATTTCAGCACGCCGCTATTACATCGCAACAACCGTGGCGTAGAGCTAACACCTGCGGGCAATGCGCTGCTCCACCTATCCCGCGGGGTGCTGCATAACCTGGAAGACTTAGATCTACAAATGCGTGATTACACTAGCGGTGAACGCGGCATTATTCGTATTTTTGCCAATATGTCCGCTATCACCCAGTACTTGCCCGGCGAGACTCAAGCTTTTTTTGAAAAGCATCCAGATATTGGTGTGCAGCTCGAAGAGAAAGTCAGCCCTGTGATTACCAGGGAGATTATGGCGAATGGGGCCGATATTGGCATTTGTGCCAAGCTACCCCATGGCTACGACCTAGCAGAATTGCCATACCACACCGATGAATTGGTACTTGTGACACCGTTAAACCATCCGCTTGCCAACCGGGAGGCTATTGATTTTCGCGACAGCCTTGAACATGCCTATGTTGGTCTACACTCTTCCAGCGCCATTAATTTGCAGCTTTTGAAGGCCGCCAGCTTAGCTAACAGGCCGTTACGGCTACGTATTCAGGTCACCAGCTACGATGCGCTATGCTTGATGGTTCAGGCAGGATTAGGCATAGGTGTCGTGCCGAGAGGCGCCATTCGTCAGTACGTGGGCGGTCTACAAGTACGTGTACTGCCTATTCGAGATGACTGGGCGATGCGCCCACTGTGCATTTATGTCAATAACATCGATCGCATATCGATGGCAGCCAGACTATTTGTCGACCATCTCATTGAATCTTCAACTAATTCTAGACAAACCATACAGTTAGCCGAAATTGCTGATGGAACTATTTCTTCGGTGGTTTAGCGGCAATGAAGCACCTGCCTTCTCGGTTCACGAAAGCAGGCTCATCAATCACTAATACCCAAACGCGCTAGCAACAGGTATTTATAGTCTGGAGGTGGTTCTGTAAAACACCCAGTTGATCACAACAACAAATCTTCCAAGACAATAAAAGCATCCCAATGCTTGAGGTAATAATAATGAAATCCTTTGCTCTAAAATCACATCTGCTTATCCCTGCCTCTATTTTAGCACTCGGCACGCTCACCAGCGCCGGCCTCCAAGCACAAGAGAGTGCCCTAAATATTGGTGCAGTTCCCACTGGCACCGGCTGGTTCTTTGGTATTTCAGAGGGCGCGCGGGTAATTAGTGCCAACACACCATATGAAATTACCGTCCGCGAGACAGGTGGCACGCGTGAAAATGCTATCCGCCTAGGGCGCAATGAACTTGATTTAGCCTTTACTGAAGCCCTAGTAGGCTATGAGCAGTACAATGGTATAGGACGCTTCGAAGACACTCCTAACGAAAATGTGCGTCTTGTCTATTGGATTGCTCCTTCCACAATGCATTGGGCGGTTCGTCAGGATGCTAACATCGATAGCATTGAAGACCTCACGGGGCAGCGTTTTAACCCTAGCAGCATTGGCGGTGGCGGCGAGTATATCACTGAGCTAGTGTTTGATATCTTAGACGTAGAACCTGACTTTCAGCGTATGCGTATTGATGATGCGGCGGAGGGAGTCATCGACGGACGTCTAATCGGTTTCAGCTATAATGGCATTCCCCCCATTCCTGCCTTTACTGAAGTACACTCGTCACGTCCACTGCAGCTGCTTTCGCTTACAGAAGAGCAACTTGAGACAGTCACCGCAGAGCTTCCTTTCCTAGCGCCCTCCATTATCCCTGCAGAGACCTATCGGGGCATGGATGAGGCAACGTCTCTGGGTATCTATATGGGTGTTTCAGCCAATAGCACCTTAGATGACGACATCGTTTACAACATTACTCAAGCATACTGGGAAAACCATGAGCAGGTCGCCGCGTCGTTTGCCCCTGCAGATGGCATGACTCCGCAAGACGTGATTGATAATGCCACGTTCCCGATTCACGCGGGTGCGCTGCGCTATTACCAAGAACTGGGCCTTGATATTCCTGAAGATGTCATTCCTCCCGAAGCACGCTAATACCTGTTTGCACCCGTAGGCGTTTTAAGCGCCTGCGGGTGTTGCAGTCATTACCACCTCATTTTTGACACGCCCGTAGCAGTTGCCTTGCGGTATGGGAGCGTGGGAGCCATCCGATGGACACCCCAGACAGTAATAAAATTGTTGAAAAATATTCGGAAGACTCGGGTAAGCGCCAGCTAACGGGCTTCTGGTTTTTAGTGATGCGGCTAACTGCGGTGGCTATGGCAGTTTTTCACCTTTATGCCGCAATAACAGGGGCAGTGAATACCCAAAATGCTATTCACCTGCTGTTTGCTCTTCCGTTGATTTTTTTGGGCTACTCCTGCCGTGCGAAAGATAACCAACGCTTACCCTGGTTTGACGTTATCCCGGTGGTGCTAGCGGTCGCGGTGAGTGGCTACTACATCATGCAGTTTGATCGTATTATTTATGGCCTCGGCTATCTAATGCCGACCACCTTTGACCTGATTTTTGGCCTATTGGCGATACTGCTTCTTCTTGAAGCCTGCCGCCGCGCCATTGGTCTGGCGTTTCCTATTTTGGTGCTTATCGCCCTCTCCTATGCCTATTTTGGCGATCACTTGCCCGGTGTTTGGGGCCACGGTGGGTTTGGCTGGGCAGACTTAGTCGCTACGTTCTACATGAGCCCGACGGGTATTTACGGCAGCTTGATGCGTACCTCCTCTACAGTGATCGTGGTGTTTATTATGTTTGGCGCGCTGCTGGTAACCACTGGCGGTGGCGACACGTTTATGCGTTTATCTAATTCGGTAACGGGCGGTATGGCCGGTGGCCCTGCTAAAGCCGCCACGCTCTGTAGCGCCCTGTTTGGCAGTATCAGCGGTAGTACCGCTGCTAACGTCGCCACAACCGGTGTGTTCACGATTCCCTTAATGAAGAAAAGTGGCTACAGCCCACGCTTTGCGGCAGCCACGGAAGCCTCTGCTTCCACCGGCGGACAAATTTTGCCGCCTATTATGGGCGCGGCCGCTTTTGTCATGGCCGACGTTATTTCAGTTAGCTACCTGGAGATTATCGGCGCCGCGCTTATTCCTGCGCTGCTTTTCTATCTCGCTATCTGGATGAGTGTTCACTTCGAAGCTAAGCGCCTGGGATTAAACCCAATTCCTAAAGATCAGCGCCCGACGCTACGCGAGGGGCTGTTTAATATTGAAACGCTGCTGCTACCGATTATTGTGCTTATCACCATGCTGGTGCTGCGCTACACCCCAACCACTGCCGCCGTAGCCGCTTATTTCACCGCGCTGCTGATCTATCTCTTCTCCTGGCGTAGCCCAGGTAGCTTTATGGATCGTTTAAAGTCGATTCCTGCTGCCTTGGAAGCGGGTGCCATGACGGCTGCGATGATCGCCGTGATCATCGGTAGCGTTGCGATTATCGCCTCTGTGATCAGCCTTACCGGTCTAGGCCTGAAAGTCTCATCGGTCATTCTTGTGGTTAGTGGTGGCGATGTTTTAGTTACTCTACTGCTGGCGATGGTGGTCGCGATTATTTTAGGCATGGGGCTTCCGACGGTAGCGGCCTATATGCTAGCGGCGTCTGTCGTGGCCGCTGCGTTTATAGAAGCTGGCTTACCTAGCCTCTCGGCACACCTATTTATCCTTTACTTTGCGATTCTTTCTGGGGTGACACCGCCGGTGGCGCTAGCCGCTTATATTGGTGGCGCCATTGCGGGATCACACTGGTTTAAAACCGCACTTACGGCGACAAAAATTTCCCTAGGCGGTTTCTTGATCCCCTTCATGTTCATCTACCACCCGCCCCTGTTAGGCAATGGTACACCGCTTGAAATTGCGCTCGCCGTGGCCTCTGGCGTCATAGGCATTGTGGCACTGGCGGCCTCCACCATCGGCTATTTCCTACGCCCTTGCAGTTGGCTGGAGCGTGGCTTACTGCTCGCGGCGGCACTGATGCTGATCAATGGTCAGGCGATTACCGATGTAGTGGGTATTGCACTTATCTTAGGTCTGTTTGCATGGCAATATCGCTTGAATCGTAATGATAAAACAAGCGTGTCCCTGCCCAGCTAAGGAACCGATTCAATGAAGATTGCTATTCCCGATGATTATCAGGACTGTGTACGCAGCTTAGACGCTTTCAAGCAGTTGGAAGGCCACGAGGTCACGGTGTATAACGACACCCTTACCGACCTGGACGCGCTAAGTGCACAATTCCTTGGGGCCGAAGCGCTGGTGCTTATCCGCGAACGTACGCCTATTACCGCTGCCCTACTTGAACGCTTGCCCAACCTAAAAGTGATCAGCCAAACCGGCGGCGGTGCTGCCCATGTGGATATGGAGGCTTGCCGCCGCCAGGGCGTCACTGTAATGACGGGCACCGGTTCGCCATACGCCGCCGCAGAACTTACCTGGGGATTGGTGCTTTCGGCAATGCGGAACATACCAGCAGAGGTTGAGAACTTGAAAGCGGGCCGCTGGCAGCGCACGCTAGGCACCGGCCTTAAAGGGCGCACGCTGGGTATTTTCGGCTACGGAAAAATCGGCAGCTTAGTGGCCCGCTATGGTCAGGCATTTGAAATGAACGTGTTGGTGTGGGGCCGTGAAGGTACTCGTCAACGTGCTTTGGAGGCCGGTTTTGACGTGGCCGAAAGCCAGGCAGATCTGTTTCAGCGTTCAGATGTACTGAGCCTGCACCTGCGCTTGAACGACGATACCCGTGGCATTGTCAACGCTGGATCACTCGCCCAAATGAAGCCCACATCGTTGTTAGTGAACACCAGCCGCTCTCAGTTAGTAGCCCCTGGAGCACTTGAAGAGGCGCTGAAAGCCGGGCGCCCTGGTCAGGCAGCAGTAGATGTATTCGATACTGAGCCGGTGCTCAAAGACGCGTTGCTGGAATTGCCCAATTTGCTCGCCACTCCCCACCTTGGCTATGTGGAAAAAGATAGCTACGAGCTCTATTTTGGCGATGCTTTTAGCAACCTGCTGGCGTATATCGATGGTCAACCCGTCAACAATTTAGCCCGTTAATTGAGCGCGCTAAAGAGCGTGGCGGCCCCCGCCTCTGTGCCAACTGTGCTAGCCTTATGGGTTAACAGGCAACGCAGAGGCCATTAATGCTCACCATTTCTAGTAATGTCACCCTGGCTGATTGGGAGATTGATATCAGCCAGATTCGCGCCCAAGGTGCGGGCGGCCAGCACGTGAATAAAGTCGCCTCAGCGGTACACCTGCGCTTCGATATTCTGAGCTCCACGCTACCACCGCTGTACAAGGAGCGCTTAATGGCACTGTCGGATCAGCGCATCAGCAAAGAGGGCGTGGTGATTATTAAAGCCCAGAGCCACCGCAAGCTAGAACTGAATAAAGAGGACGCGCTAGCGCGTTTAAAAGAGCTGATACAGAGTGCCGCCAAGCAGCAAAAAGTACGCCGCGCGACCAAACCCACCAAAGGTTCACAGCGCCGCCGCGTCGATCACAAAACCCGCAAGGGGAAAATTAAATCACTGCGCGGCAAGGTGTCGGCCTCTTAATGACTAAAGACGCCACACCCCCCGCTCAGCGCCCTCTTTCGCCCTGCATACAGATCTGTCAGATTGAACCAACAACATCGGTATGCGAAGGCTGCGGCCGCACGCTGGACGAAATTGCGGTTTGGGGTAGCATGACCGAGGTCGAAAAGACCCCGGTATGGGAACGCTTGGTAGCCGAAGGCTATATTTCTAAAGACTATGTTTCTAAAGACTATGTTTCTAAGGGCTATGTTTCTAAAGACCATGTTGCTAAAGAATAGGTTGCCAGAGGCTACGTTTCTAAAGGTAGGGCTTCCGGCCGGTGACGGTCACGCAAGATATGGTGTAGCTCGCCACATGCGACCATCGGGTCATCACAGTTAATAACGATATCCGAGTGGGCCAGTACATAGCTGCGGCCGGTAATGGTGTTTTCCACTACCTGGTAAGCCCCTTCCTGATGGGTGCCAATGAAGGTACCAATAAAGCCGGTCTCCCGCAGTGACACCGTCTCTAACTTGTCACCCAGATTTAGCCGTCCTTCATAGTTCATCAGCGCCAAGCGCGCCGAAGTACCGGTGCCCGTGGTACTGCGGCAAATAACGCCAGGATGGACGTACGTCGTTGAACGTGAACGTATATAGCCCTCCCCTATCTGCTCTTCAGGCCCCATAAAGTGCAAAAATGGCAGCGGCCCCACATCGCCCAGTGTGTAGTGGGAAAAGCCCCGCTGCGCTTTTATCGCTTCGACAATTTTGTAGGCGCACTCCGAAAGCGCACGCTCCTCATCACGGGAAAGCTTAAAGCCCAGCTCAGTGGCGTCGACCAAAGCGTAAAAGCCACCGCTATAGGCGATGGAATAAGTCACCTCACCCAGTCCAGGAACCTGAATCTTGTCGCGATAGGTATCGATATAGCTGGGCAGGCCGCCACAGGTCACTGATTCCACTACGCCGTTATGCACTTTCGCTTCGATCTGTACTAACCCCGCCGGCGCTTCCAACTTAAATCGCTGTATGCCTTCCTGCTTGGGAACAATACCGCTCTCAAGCACCGCTGTGGCAGTACACAGCGTGTTGGAACCGGAATAAATAGGGTACCCCATTACTTCCATAATGATGTAACCCGCCACTGCCTCGGGATGGGTGGCTGGCACTAACAGGTCGACTGACATCTCCGGAATACCGTAGGGCTCTTCAAGCAGCAATCGGCGCAAGCCGTCGGCGTCATCGCGCAGATACTCCATCTGCTCACGTACCGTGGCGCCAGGCAAAATATCAATGCCACCCGTGACGATACGGCTAACATCGCCTCCTGCATGAGTGTCCATTAGCTGGATGGTATGAAGGTTTGGCACTAGCGGTGCTCCTAAACGGCAGTGGAGGAATTCTCAAGGGCGAACGGCGCACCATGGGATGCCCACTGGGCATCGGGGACAAGTACAATTTTACCCAGGTAGTTGCTGCCCCGACTGACAAAATAGCGCTCGGCAGCGTGCAGATCAGAGAGTTTAAAGGCGGCGTGAAGCACCGGCTTTAAGTCACCGCTGCGAATCCACTCGACGAGCTGCTCCGCCTCTTCACGGGTGCCGTGGGAAACGCCAAATATCTGTACTTGATAAAGATAGACGCGGGTCCACATCATTTCGCTAAGGTTGCCACCGCTAGCCCCGGCAATAGAGAGGCGCGGGTAGCTCTTTCGCCCCTGCATATCGACAATCATGGTGTCGATAAACAGGTTGGTCATCTCACCACCGACCAAGTCCATTACCGCATCGATCGGTTTGCCGCCGGTGGTTGCCAGCACCCTCTCTACAAAACTCGGCAGGTCACCACGATCAATCACCGCTTCTGCGCCTAGTGCTTTGAGCGCCTCGGCTTTGTCCAACTGGCTAACTGCGTAAGGGATAGCGCCAACAATACGGCAGAGCTGAATGAGTGCGGTGCCCACGCCACCGCTGGCACCGCTGACCAGCACACGCTCGCCAGCACTCACCTTGGCGGCAGTCATCATATGATAAGCCGTTTGATAAGAGCACATCCCCATCGAGGCCAGTTCAGCGTCATGAAGCTCAGAATTGGGCACGTGATAAAACTGATCCGCAGGCACGGCGATATACTCAGCAAAGCCGCCATCGGCCCCGTGGCCGTAGTAATCTGGAGTTAGATTAATATCACGACGCTCATCAGCGTAAATATTAAAATCCAGCAGTCCTCGCTGACCTATGCGCTCGGCGTCAACGCCGTCGCCGACCGCTACTATGTGGCCAGCGACATCGGCGCCTTGAATACGCGGGAAGGTTAACGTTGGGGTACCACCCATGGCGAAGGAGGTAACATCGCCCTTATCCTTGGTAGGGTACAGCCCTTCACGCGCCTTGCGATCAGTGTTGTTCTTCGCCGTGGCGGTCACCTGCACCAGCACTTCGCCCGCTTTGGGCTGCGGCGTGGCGACATCCTGATGATATTCCAGCTTTTCGATACCGCCATGTCCGGTCAATAGCATGGCAGCCATGGTGGTGGGTACCGTATATGTTGTCTCGGCCATGGAGTGGCTCCTATGTTGGGCTAACGCAATAGATGGGCTACAAACAAGTTAGCTAAAAACAGGGACGCCAATCAGTACTGTGTGCAGATAAAAAGCAAACACCACATACGCTATCAAGCCTACGAGCACGGTAGCAATGGTGGCCATTTTATTAGTGCTAACGGGCGCCGGTGGCGTAAGGCGGTCGCGCTTTTTGGCGGTTTTAAAGGCTAGGATAGCCCAGATAAGAAAGGCCGCAAAAAAGATAATATCACCCAAGCGACCGTTGGCCAGCAGGTGAGCAAACGCCCAGATTTTTACCGCCAGCATCATGGGATGACCAAGCTTGGCCTTAATCGCGTTATGCGGAATGTAGGCCGCCACCAGCATAATGAAGGCAGGCACCATCAGCAGCGCCACCGCATGGCGCATACCCATTGGCGGGTACCAGATATAGATGGGGTCGAGGCGCATCTGGCCAAAACCGTAAATAGCAATGGTCAGGCCAACGATGGATATCGCCGAGTAGGCGACTTTCCAAGTGGTTTCGCCGCGTTGAGCAATCTGCTGCTGACGCCAGTTTTCAGCAAAGATACGTACAGAGTGGCTGCCTAAAAAAATCAGCAGCCCGATAATCATAATCGTCATGGAACAACTCCCGGTGAAAACGCTAGTCGACGGCTTTATGCCTTATAGTCTTGGTCGCTGGAGAGGATGCCACACTCAACCGCTGTCCACCTATGAATGCGTCAACTTTTCGCTCACGGGCTTAAAACCAGTGCTTGCGCTTAAACAGCCAAATCAGTATACCGCCGATCCCCAGCATAGCGCCCCATACAAAAAAGTAGCCGTACTGATAGCGTAGCTCGGGCATATTTTCGAAGTTCATGCCGTAAATTCCGGCAATAAACGTAAGAGGCACAAAAATCGCGGTAATCACCGTGAGCACCCGCATGGTGATATTTAGCTGGTGGGAGGAAATAGAGATATAGCCATCAATTAGGTCACCGCAAATGTCGTAGTACATTTGGGTCAAGGTGTAGAGACGCTCGAAACGATCCGCTACATCGTTGATCGCGTGCAAGGTCTCACTCTCTTCCCGCGGCAAATGCTCATAGTCATAAGCGGTAAGTTCCTGGGTAATCCCCTGATGATAACTAAAGATGCGGCGCATCTTAACCAGCCGGGAACGGTAAGTGATGATCTTGCGCATTAGCATATCATTACCATTTTCCAGCAGTTCGTCTTCAAGATCACTTAACGCCGTTTCAAATTCGAGCAGGCTATCGATATAAAAGCCCGCAGAAATATACATCACCCGCAGTGCGACATGCTCCGGCGAATGGGCCAGAAGGGCTTTGCCGTGCTCGTTGAATAGCCGTTCTATAGAGAGCGCTTGGCCGGGGTGGAGAGTGACCAGAAATCGCTCACCCACAAAGAAACAGACCTGTTGAGGCAGATAGTTTAGCTCGGCATCAAAGGAGGATATGCCGCGGTAAATAATCAAGGTGTGATTATCGAACTCTTCAATTTTTGGCGGATGGCGCTCTTTGTGAGCATCTTGAATCGCCATGGGGTGGAACTCAAACGCCTCTAAAATCGCCCGCTCGCTCTGTTGAGACTCCCCTTCCATATCGATCCAGATATGGCTGCCGGGGGTAGCTTGCCAAACGTCCATCAGGCGTTCATCGCCCTCGTGGGTTTCGCCTTCCGGGGTAGTCAAAATCGTTCGAATCATGGTCGTCCTTGAAGGTTTTCCTGGTGCTTAACAAGTTCTATCAACAGGCTGGGCAATACGCACTTGGGCTTTTCCAGAGCGCTTGGCTTCATACATCGCCACATCGGCGCGCTTTAGCAGTTCGTTGGCGGTCTCGGCGCTGGCGGGTAGATACAAAGCAATCCCAATACTGACGCTGACGTTTAGTGCTGCTTTGCCAGCAGTCATTGGCTCTTGAACTACCTGGATTAATTTGTTGGCCAACTGCTCAATAACCGTAGGCTCACTGCCTTCCAATAGTAAAACAAACTCATCCCCGGCCCAGCGCGCGACATAATCGGTTTCACGGACAGCTTGCACCAACCGTTTAGTAATCACGCGTAGCAGTTCATCACCCATGGCATGGCCATGGGTATCGTTAATCGCTTTAAAACCATCCAGATCCATGAACAGCAAGGCTAAGGGCTGCTGAGTACGTCGAGTGCGCGCCATTGATTCAGGCAATCGTTCATCCAAGGCTCGCCGGTTAGGTAGCTTGGTAAGCACATCTTCACGTGCCTGTTGATCGCGCAGCCGCTCAAGCTGCTGACGCTCGGTAATATCGTGGATAAAAAGGCTTCGCCGCTCGCGCCCATCAATCATTAGCGCCTTAATGCGAATTTCAACCGGTAGTTCCGTATCATCCCGGCGTCGTGCCGTCGATGTAATGGTCATACGGTTATTCCTGGGGGGCAATCCGGTGGGGAAAATCAGCTCCGTTATCGTCCTTGCCAGTGCTTCTTTGCGCGGCCAACCAAACATCACTTCCGCTGCTCGGTTCCAGTCCAAAACCACGCCGTGGGCATCAATGCTGATATAGGCATCATAAGCTGACTCGATGACTAAATTGAGTTCATTGGTACGCCGCTCGATTTGGCACTCCATACTGCGGTGTAATTCATTCAGTTGTTGCTGATATGCCTGGGCATTTTTCTTCTCTAGCACCACCCGCTCACGCAAATGTACTTCCTCTGTCGCTATTGCCGCTAAGTCTTGCAAGGTCGCTAACTCATCCGCACTAACGGCGCGAGGCTTAGTGTCGAGAGCGCAGAGTGACCCCAGTGCGAAGCCTTGCAAAGAGCGTAATGGAATACCCACATAAAAACGGATGCCCTCAGGTGCAGTCACTAAGGGATTTTGGGAGAAACGGGCATCTTGGCTGGCATCCTCAACAACAAAGGGCTCTGAGGACAGAATGGTATAAGCACAGAAAGCCACACCGCGAGATGTCTCTTGAGCCTCAACGCCAATGCTCGACTTAAACCACTGCCGTTGCGCATCTACCAACGTCACCGTCGAGATAGGCACGTTTAGAAGCTTGGTCACCAGCCTCGTGACCCGGTCAAAAGCAGGCTCTTCAGGGGTGTCTAGAAGTGCAAGCTCATAAAGGGCTGCTAGCCGCGCATCTTCGTCAGGTGCTGTGGGGAAGCTCATTGTCTTATTAACCATGAGTTAATTGTTATTCTACTAGCATAACGCGATCAGCCCTTTACTGCTTAAATCTCACTTTTTCTAATTGAAAACGCGAGCAGCACACTCATCAGCGTAGAGGCGATTAACGCCCCAACGAATGGCCCCAAGGTAGGAATACTGCCGGGGAAGCTGGCGGCCACTACCCCGGCGACTAAACTTCCTTGGCTTAACCATCCAGGCAGAATAGCGCCCAATAACCCTGCGACGCCTCCCGCAATGGCCGCAAGCGGCGTCATTCGCCGCCACAAACCTAGCAGTACAGGTACCACAATGGCGGCACACAGCAAGTCGGCAATCAAAAATAGCCGTAGTACTGACAACCCCTGCAAGGCCATCAATACCACCGGAATCATCACCACAACCGTTACCCAACGGGCAGCGACGAGCGACACGCCCTGTTGCTCGCTGCGAGCGACCACCAGCGAAGCAATACCATTTTGCAACGTATCAACACTGGAGGCCACCAAGGTCACCGCCAATACCAAAGCAGGTAGCGTCAACCAAACAGGAGCATCGCTTAGCAGAGCAAAAAACGGCATTGGCGGCTCTCCCAGTTGCACACCACTCATGGCAGCCAACACGCCCAAACCGCCAATCACCATGACGACGACCACCGTCATCGCCCCACCTAACCATGCTCCGCGCCCCAAGCTCTGATCGTCTTGGGCAGCCCACACGCGCTGCCAATAGCCTTGGTGGAAAAGGTTAGCTGCCGTAACTGCGATCACTAATGTTAACGCTACGCTGAGCGCACTGGTAACAGGAATAGAAGGAATCACAGTCTCATGCGGAGTAGTGGGAAGCCGCCATAGGGCCATGCCACCCACCACACACAGCAGTACCAGCAGCAGCCATGCCTGCCAGCGGTCAGTGGCAAGACTGGCACGCAGGCCTCCCGCGGCGGTATACACTAGCGTAGTGAGCGCCACGCCAATAATCACCAGTGCAGGGGGCACATCGGAAAGTAACGCAGTGATTGCACCGATGGCGGTTAGTTCGGCGGCTAAAAAGCACGCCATATAGGCAATGGATACCAGCGTTACCCAGCGTCGTACACCCGCGCCGTAGCACGCCTCAGCAAACTCTGAGATGCTGCGCCCCTCGGGCAGCGCACGGCGAATCTTTGGCCCATACAGCCCTAAAACGATAAATGGCAGCGCAGAGCCAAGGGCATAGCCTGCCAGGGCCAGCGGGCCAACAAAGGCGCCGATTTCAGGAGGCGCAAAGAGAATCCACGCGCCCATGCCAGAGGCAAGGAAGGAGAGCCCCAGGGTAGACGCCGTTTGAGAGTTACGGGCGGTGACATAGTCATCAAGAGGGCCATCCACCCAGCGAGCCCTCAGGCCTAAATAAGCAAAGCAGCACAACGCCGCGCCAAGCACGGCTGACGTCAAATAAAGCATGTCGCGCTTCCTCCGCCGGTACGAACCGGATCAGGTTCCAGGGTCTGCGCAGCGCGCATCTCAGCCCTTTTGAGCAGGGCTCCCCTGGCGACAGTGAATGTAGATACGAGGTTAAGAACTGATTCAGGAACTATTCTCAATCAGAATAACCGCTTAGTAAAGCTTAGGATACCGTGGCCGCATGTTAGCGAGGTACACGCCCCATTAAGTAGAACTCCTCATTGGGCGGTGTGCCCGCCAGGGTGACCAACCGATTCGACAGGCCAAAAAACGCCGCGATGGCGCCTATATCCCAGCAGTCCTCTTGGCTAAAGCCTACTTCCAGTAGGCGGGAGAGCCATTCATCGGTCATTTCACCCACATCGATAGCGCAGTGCATAGCAAAATCGAGCATAACACGGTGGCGCTCGCTAATCGGCGCTACACGATGATTGATCGCTACTTGATCAGCGAGCAGCGGGTCTTTACTGTAAATACGCACCAGGGCACCGTGAGCGACCACACAATATAAGCAGCGGTTGCGTGCACTAGTGGCGACCACAATCATCTCTTTCTCGGCTTTGGTGAGCGTTTCCGATTCGCGCTCCATTAACGCATCGTGATAGGCAAAAAAAGCCCGAAACTCAGCGGGGCGATGGGCCAGCATCAGAAACACATTGGGCACGAAACCCGCTTTCTCCTGAACCGCTAAAATGGTACTGCGAATATCTTCCGGCAGATCATCCAGTGTTTCAGGAACGTTAAAACGACTTAATGATGCAGACATGTTCACCTCTTTATTGTTAAATTTAAATATCTGGTAAAAACGGTTTAGCCGATGGGTAACAAAAAGCTAAATTAAGAGGCTTTTAATCAGCCAACCTGCTCGCCATACTGATGTATCGATCTGTGATAAAAACCGCGCGCTACTCTTAATAAACAGTTCGTTCAAAGGGACACTGTCATGAACCAAAACGAAGCCGAAGCCAAGGAACATACCCCCGGTCGTCTAAATGAGCTGTTTACTGACCCCTATCGAGCATTTGAAAATGATACCGATGAGCGCCAGCTGCACATTCGTATTATGCTGCATATGTTACTTGCACGCCCAATGAAACGGGATCAGATGACCCTTCGTGTTATCCATGGCTGGGAAAACGGCGGCTTTGAGCCTGAAGACTTACAGCATGTCGACTACGCGCTCGGTGGTGTGCCTGATTTTAAGCGCGCGGTGCAGGATTTTGAACAAGCCTCCAAGCACAACACGCCGCTACCTGCCGACAAAAACGCCATCCTTGCCGCCCCACTCGCCGATGCAATTGCAGACGCCAAAGCCGAAGGGCAAGACCTTAACAATGACATTCGCGATACCCCAGCCCGCTGGCCAGCATTTGAGGGCGGTTTAGCCCTGTATACGCTGTTTAAAATGTACCATCGGCTGATTTATGGCGAAGATGACACCTACCGCTGCACTCAGTGCATGACCCCGTTGGGTATGCGCGAAATACACGAATTTCACCTTGAAGAGGGTGAATTCGCCCTACTGGTTCCGCCCGCTGAACACTTCATGGAGGGAGAGTCACTGTTAGTGCTGCATGAAAGCCAGCTCGGCCCCATCGAGCAACTACTCGAAGAAAGCCTACCTTTATTCGATAATTTTTAGCAAGGAAGGCCAGCACCTCCCCCATCAACTGGCCCTGCTTTACGCAGGGCCAGTTTTGTTAATGCAGGAAGCAAGGCTCTTTAACCCAGCGAAATCGTGCTATTGATACCGCTGGAAACATTTTCTGGTTCGAACCAACGTGCAGTAACTGTTTTTGTTTGTGTCCAGAACGCTATAGCCTGCTTACCGTTAGGCCCTAAATCACCCAGTTTTGAAGCTCTTGAACCGGTGAAACTAAAGTAAGCGACCGGTACGGGGATTGGCACGTTAATACCAATTTGACCAACGTCGATATCGGTTTCAAAACGGCGCGCCACCCAACCAGAGTTAGTAAAGATGGAAGTACCGTTGCCGTTGGGGTTGGCATTGATAAAGGCGATCGCCTCATCCAGCGTTTCAACGCTGACCACACACAGCACGGGGCCAAAAATCTCTTCGCGATAAATGGTCATATCGGCGGTAACGTCAGCAAACAGGGTTGGCCCCACAAAGTTACCGTTGGGGTAACCCTCTACCTCAACATTACGCCCATCGACCAACAGTTTGGCACCCTCTTTTTCGCCCGCATCGATTAAACGCAGTACGCGCTCACGGGCGGCCGGTGATACCAGCGGGCCCAGATCCGCATCAAGCTGAGTACCCGGACCTACCTTCATCTCTTTTGCCGCATCGACTATATCGCTCAGCCACTCACGTGCCTCGCCGACCAGCACCACTACCGAGTTAGCCATACAGCGCTGGCCCGCGGCACCAAAGGCTGATCCCAGCAGGTTGTTGATCGCTTGGCTTCGGTTAGCGTCGGGCATCACCACACAGTGATTCTTGGCGCCCATCATCGCCTGCATGCGCTTGCCCGCCGCTGCTGCACGGTTATACAACAGCGACCCCACATGGGTAGAGCCAATGAACGAGAGGGCTTTGATATCCTGATGATCGGCAATTTGGTTAGCTACATCCGGGCCGCCGTGCACTACGTTGAGCACGCCTGCTGGCACACCGGCTTCGTGGGCAAGCTCCACTAGGCGCATAGTGGAACTGGGATCCTGTTCGGAAGGCTTAAGAACAAAGGTATTCCCGGTGGCAATTGCCAACGGGAACATAAAGCAGGGCAGCATAATGGGGAAGTTAAAGGCGGTAATCCCAGCCCCGACCCCCAGCGGTTGGTGCATGGTGTAAACGTCTACCTCGTTGGCAGCGTTTTCGGCTAATTCACCCAGTTGCAGGGAGGTAATCGAGCAGGCGTGCTCCACCACTTCCAAACCGCGACCGACTTCGCCTTCCGCATCAGGCAGGGTTTTACCGTGCTCTTCAGTAATCAAGGCCGCCAGTTCCGCGGTGTTGTCGCGAATCAGTGCCTGTAGCTTAAGCATAATGCGCATACGTTTACCCAGCGGCACTTTGCGCCACTCTTTAAACGCCTCTTTCGAACTGCTGATGGCACGCTCCACTTCGTCAGCGGTACAGAACGGCACCCGAGCCACGACCTCTTGCGTGGCGGGGTTGACCACGTCGCGCCACTCCTGGCTTTGCGACTGCACGGGCTGACCATCGATATACATGGGAATTTCGCGAACGGACATAGCGTTGCTCCTATTTATGATTGTGGTTGTTATGGGTGCGAGTGTTAAAAAAGCTGTTTTTAAAATGCATCGCGGTAAGACAAGTACACAGGGTATAGCAGTAAGTTGACGTTAACGTCAACCAAGTGTCGCATGAGTAAACTAAATCTTCAGCAGGAGGTCAATTAGCCTTTCCATTGTGGTGCCACGCTGGCTATGCTTCGGCCTATCAGAGTGCACGTGTTTAAACACAGGGGATTATCTATGCAGGACTTTCACTGCCGCTGTGGCAATCCGCTGTTCTACGAAAACACCCACTGCCTTGCCTGTCAGTCAGAGGTGGGCTGGTGCCCTGTTTGTAGCAATATTACCGCCATTGAGCCCCTGGATAACGGCGGCTACCGTTGTACCCATCCAGGTTGCGATACGCCGCTAATGAAGTGCCACAACTACGCCGTTGAGAATGTCTGCAACCGAATGGTAGTGATGGAGCGCGGGCATGCAGATGCACTCTGCGACTGCTGCCGTTACAACGAAGTCATACCCGACCTCAATGTAGCAGGCCACCGCGAACGCTGGGCAGCACTTGAAGCAGCAAAACGACGGCTATTTCATACTCTGGATCTACTTAAACTCCCTCACGGCACCAAAGACGACGACATTTCTGTGCCGTTAAGCTTTTCGTTTATGGCTGATGCCCTGCCCGATCAGGGCTTATGGCGCTCTACCGCCAAGCAGGAGAAGGTGTATACCGGCCATGCCTCGGGCCATATCACCATCAACGTTAAAGAGGCCGACGACGTTGAACGCGAGCGCTTACGGGTCGATATGAACGAATCCCACCGTACGCTGATAGGTCATTTCCGCCACGAAATCGGTCACTACTATTGGGATGTGCTGGTTAAGGATCGCGATGAAGAGGCCTGCCGGGCGGTATTTGGCAACCACCACCGGCCAAGCTACGCAGAAGCGTTAGAGCGTTACTACCAACAGGGAGCCCCCGCCGACTGGCCTAACCGTTTCATCTCCGCTTACGCCACCATGCACCCCTGGGAAGATTTTGCCGAAACATTTGCCTATTACCTGGATATGGTCGCCGTACTGGATACCGCGCTGCACATGGGCATTACCCACGTTGAGTACGACGGCAGCCTGGAGAGCATGCTGATTGCCTTTCACCAGGTAGGCATGGCAGTGAATGAGCTCAACCGGGATATGGGTCTGCTCGATTTGGCCCCAGGGGTGCTTGCCCCGGCAGTACGCGAGAAGCTGGCCTACCTGCATCAAATCGTGCAGGCCGCCAGCCCGTTAGAGCGCAATTTCGTTACCGGCTAGTCGTTATCGTTGTCCCCTGCGTGGCTTTGACTTTGGCTCTGACTCTGGGTTTGGGTGACACGGGGCACGCTGTCATCATTCACAAAGTAGGTGGCGCTAAGCGTATCGTGGATGGCGGCAAAGCCGATCTGCAGTTCATCAATAAACAAGTGCAGTTTACTGGGTGAATGGGCTAACGCTTGAATATCGGCATCCACCACATCGGCGCGCACCAGCGAAACGGTGGCCGCCGGACGATCCTGTCTCGGCAGTAGCGTCAGCTCATGGCCCAGTGTCTCCAGGCTGCAGGCAATCGAGCGCGGCAGGTTGGGGTCTTGCAGCAAAAAGCGCAGCACATCGGGGCCACGTACGCGCAAGCGAACCTGCTGACGGTACATTTGGTAGGCGGTGAGTGACTTAAGCACACTCATCCACTGCAGGTTCTCAAACGGCAGCAACTCTTCAGGGTTTTGCGGCAGCAGGCTGGCGGAGCGCACGTCAACAATGCGAGTGGTCATATCGGCCCGCTCTAACTGACGCCCCAGTTCAATGAAAGTGCGCGCAGGGCCATGGCTTAACGTGCCTTCAATCAATCCTGTCAGCGCTTGGCAACCACGAATAACGCTTTTAAGAAAGCTATCGCGACGGCGTGGACTCACGCCGTTTTCGGCATGATCGGCGACGTTCAGATAGAGCTGGTTAACCTCTTCCCAAATCTCCCGGGGCACCACATCCCGGGTGGTTCTCAGGTTTTCACGGGCACTGGCAAGGGCGGAGATAATTGAAATATCATTGTCGGTATCAGCGCATAAAAAGTGCACCACATTACGTTCATCGAAGTCTGTATAACGCTCGGTAAAAGCTTCCAGGCTGCCGGTCATTTCGATAAGCGGCGCCCAGCCGAGCGGCAGACGCCCAGGCAAGTCGAGCATAAGGTGACTGTTGACGCTCAGCAAACGCGCGGTATCTTCAGCACGCTCAATATAGCGCGCCATCCAGTAGAGGTTCTCTGCAACGCGTGACAGCATGGCGTTAGACTCCTTGCACCGCGGCCGCTGCCGCCTTTTCGTCAGTTTCTACAATCCAGGTGTCTTTACTACCGCCACCTTGAGAGGAGTTCACCACCAGCGACCCCTCAATCAATGCCACACGAGTAAGCCCCCCGGTGGTCACATGAATTTCAGGCCCAGAGAGTATGAAGGGGCGTAAATCCACATGCCGTGGCTGTGGTAAACCATTCGCCAGCGTAGGCGTAGTTGATAGTGCCAGGGTGGGCTGCGCCATGTAGTTGCGCGGGTTCGCCTTAATCAAGCGGGCAAACTCTTCCCGGGTCTCCTTCGTTGAGCGCGGGCCAATGAGCATGCCGTAACCGCCCGACTCATTGGCCGGCTTCACTACCAATTCATCCAGGTGATCAAGCACATAGCGTCGGTCGTCCTCGAACATACACAGATAGCTGGGTACGTTGGGCAGCAGCGGCTCCTGGTCGAGATAGTAGCGAATAAGCGCAGGCACGAATGCATAAACGACCTTGTCATCCGCCACGCCAGCACCGGGTGCATTGGCCAGCGCGACTTTTCCCGCCCGCCAGGCCCGCATCAAACCCGCCACTCCCAGCATGGATTCCGGGTTAAACGCTTCCGGGTCGAGGAACTCATCGTCTACGCGGCGGTAAATAACATCGACCCGACGCAATCCTTCCACGGTGCGCATGTAAACCACATTGTCATCATCGACTAGCAGGTCACTCCCCTGCACTAGTTCAACGCCCATTTGCTGGGCAAGGTAAGCGTGCTCAAAGTAGGCAGAGTTGTAGATCCCTGGGGTCAGTACCACTACCTGGGGGTCATCCCCCGGCCTTGGTGACATCGCCGCGAGCATGTCATAAAGCTGCGCGACGTAATCATCAACGGGCAGAATTTTTCCAGAGGCAAACAGCTCCGGCAGTACCCGCTTGGTAACGTTACGGTTTTCCAACATATAGGAGACGCCGGAAGGAATGCGTAAGTTATCTTCCAACACATACAGCGTGCCATCCCCATCGCGCACCAGGTCTGAACCGCACACGTGGGCCCACACGCCGTGGGGGGGATTAATGCCAACACACTGGGGGCGAAAATTAACCGACTGCGCCAGCACCTCGGCGGGCAGCACTTTGTCCTTAATGACTTTTTGGTCGTGGTAGAGGTCATCAATAAATAGATTCAGCGCCTGCACCCGCTGTTTGAGGCCTGCTTCGGTTTTGCGCCACTCACTGGCGGGTATAATTCGCGGCACAATATCAAATGGCCAGGCGCGGTCGATCATTGCGCCTTCAGAGTAAACCGTGAAGGTAATTCCCATGGTGCGAATCGCGATCTCCGCCGCGGTTTTCCGCTCGGCCAACTCCTCGGCGCTAAACCTTGCCAACATGTTGCAGAGTTCACCCGCGGACTCGCGTGGCTGACCGGGTGCGGCCATCAGCTCATCGTAATAGTCACGACACGCATAGTTATTCCAATTCACTTGGCTCATGGGCGCTCTCCTGGCGCTGGGGTGGAAGCGGCAACTTCCTTAATGCTCAGTGTAGGCCTGCCGCGCGCAAAACAATCAAACAATTGACAGCAAAATACGTACCATCTTTTGCGATATTTCAACGTTTGCTTACTCAAACGCTACTTGACAGGGAGCCGGGAGAAACATGAAACGCCTTTTCGCTCTGGCATGGTGCACATAAGCAGCTTCAAGTTGGTGCACAAAGCGATTTCCACTTTAGTTAAACGCCTTAGTTGAGATAGCGGCTGCAAAAAAGTAAAAGTGGAACGATACTTGCGAAACGTTCGGTTATTCCCTAACCCAGCCGACAAACCGGTTGATAACGGTTCCTTAGAGGGTGGCCCATGACCATTCGCGTTGCCTTGTACCATCGTACGACCTATCACTTTGACCGTCCGGTGCGTCTTTCGCCCCACGTTATTCGGCTGCGGCCAGCCCCCCACTGCCGCACCCATATCGAGGCGTACTCGCTTAAACTCTCCGGCGATGACCACTTTTTAAACTGGCAACAGGATCCGTTTGGCAACTTCAATGCCCGCGTAGTGTTCCCTGAACCACGCAAAGAGCTAACCATTGCCGTCGAACTCATCGCCCCAATGACGGTAATCAACCCGTTCGACTTCTTTCTGGACGACATTGCGCAAAAGATTCCGTTTGATTATCCGGAAGCGCTGCGCCAGGAACTAAGCCCCTACCTTGAAATCACCGAGTCAGGGCCACGGCTAATGGAGTGGCTAAAAGCCGTTCCCCGTGAACCGACCACCACCGTCGATTTCCTGGTCGCGCTTAATCAGCGCCTCCAGGACGACATCGGTTATCTGGTACGCCTGGAACCCGGTGTTCAGAGCTGCGAAGAGACGCTGACACTCGCCAGCGGCTCCTGCCGCGACAGCGCTTGGCTGCTGGTGCAGATTTTCCGCCATTTGGGCCTCGCCGCACGCTTTGTCTCGGGCTACCTCATTCAGCTCAAACCCGATGTCAAAGCGTTGGATGGCCCCAGCGGCAGCGAGGTGGACTTCACTGACCTGCACGCCTGGACAGAAGTTTTCCTGCCCGGCGCTGGCTGGGTAGGTCTCGACCCCACTTCAGGGCTGTTCGCCGGCGAAGGCCACATTCCCCTCGCCGCCACGCCGACTACTGGCAGCGCCGCGGCTATCACCGGCTTTTCGGATAAGTGTGAAGTCACTTTCGATGTCACCATGGAAGTGGAGCGCATCCACGAAGACCCACGGGTCACCAAGCCCTATAGCGATGAGCAGTGGCAACGTATCTGCGCATTGGGTGACGAAGTAGATGCCGAGCTGCTGCACGAAGACGTGCGTCTTACCATGGGGGGCGAGCCCACCTTTGTGTCTATTGACGATATGGAGAGCCCGCAGTGGAATACCGAAGCGCTGGGTGAGCACAAGCGCGAGCGCGCAGAGGCGCTGCTCACCCGACTGCAAGCCGCCTATGCGCCCGGTAGCGCTATTCAACAACAGCAAGGCAAGTGGTACCCCGGCGAACCATTACCGCGCTGGGCGCTGGCCTGCTACTGGCGTAAAGATGGCGTGCCACTGTGGCGAGATCCAAAATGGCTGGCCTGCATGGAAGGTGCGCCCAAGGTAGACGCCGACAGTGCAATGGCACAACGCTTCACCAAGGCCCTTAGCGAACGCTTGGGCGTGGCCGAACGCTACTGGATTCCGGCGTTCGAAGATGCCTATTACTACCTCTGGAAAGAGCAGTCACTGCCGGTCAATATTGACCCACGGGAAGCCAATCTCAAAGATGACGCCGAACGTCATCGGCTAGCCCGCTTGTTGGAGCAAGGCCTGGATGAAGTGGTGGGCTACTCCCTGCCGCTGCGCCACTCGATTAGCCAAGCCCACCGCTGGGAGAGCGGCCGCTGGCCGCTCAAGCGTGAACACCTCTTCCTAGTACCCGGTGACTCGCCTATGGGCTTGCGTTTACCGCTTTCGGCGCTGCCTTGGGCGGATCCTGAAGAGCAACCGCAGCCTGAATCGCTATTCGCGCCGCGCCCTGAACTGGGCGATATTCACGGCGAAGTTGCTCGCCGTAACGCCGAACAACACCACCTCAGCGATGCCGAACGTTTGGGTCGAACCAGCCACCCAAGCCCATCACACCCCGAGGGCGAAGCCGTTCAACAGCAGCCAAGGGCCGATAGCGACCGGGAGAGTGGCGTTATTCATACCAGCCTCTGCGTGGAGCACCGCGATGGCCGCCTGCATATTTTTCTGCCGCCGCTGACCAGCCTGGAGCACTACCTCGACCTGATTAGCACCATTGAGGAGTGCGCCAAAGCGCTCGCTTGCCCGGTCATGGTAGAGGGCTACTCGCCGCCCCGGGATCCGCGCCTGGAGAACTTTATGATCACCCCCGACCCAGGCGTGATCGAAGTGAATATTATGCCTGCCGCCAGTTGGCAAACCCTGGTCGCGCAAACCGAAAGGCTATATGAAGAAGCGAGGAAAACCCGACTGGGCACCGAGAAATTTATGCTCGATGGCCGCCATACCGGTACCGGCGGCGGCAACCATGTCACCCTGGGCGGGTTGACGCCTGAGGACTCACCGTTTTTGCGCCGCCCAGATCTGCTCGCCAGCCTGGTCACCTACTGGCAGCACCACCCCAGCCTCTCTTACCTGTTTTCAGGTCTGTTTATTGGCCCCACCAGCCAGGCGCCGCGGGTGGATGAAGCGCGTCATGAAGCGCTTTACGAATTGGAAATCGCCCTTCAACAAATGCCCCAAGGCGAGGTGGTACAGCCCTGGCTGGTGGATCGTCTATTACGCCACCTGCTGACGGACTTAACCGGCAATACCCACCGCGCCGAGTTCTGTATCGACAAACTCTACTCGCCGGATAGCGACAGCGGTCGCCTCGGTTTATTGGAGCTACGCGGTTTTGAGATGCCACCCCACGCCCGCATGGGATTGATGCAGATGCTGCTGATTCGCGCATTGGTAGCACGCTGCTGGAAAACGCCCTACCGGGCCAAGCCGGTGCGTTGGGGTAGCGCACTGCAGGATCGCTGGATGCTGCCTCACTATCTGTGGAGCGACCTTGACGACGTACTGGGCGACTTGCGTCATCACGGGTTCGATTTTGATCTGGAGTGGTTCGCCCCCTTCCTGGAGTTCCGTTTTCCACTCCACGGACGCTTGCACACGCCTATGTTGGATATTGAACTGCGCCAGGCGATCGAACCCTGGCATGTACTGGGCGAAGAAGCCTCGGCTGGCGGCACTGCCCGCTATGTGGACTCCTCGGTGGAGCGCCTGGAAGTTAAAGTCAGCGGCATGAGCGGTGACCGTTATGTGGTGACCTGCAACGGACGTCGGGTGCCCCTTTCCGCTACTGGGAGAAACGGCGAAGCAGTGGCCGGCGTACGCTACCGCGCCTGGCAGCCACCGTCTGCGCTGCATCCGCAAATCCCCATTCATGCGCCGCTGGTGTTTGATGTCATCGACACCTGGAACCAGCGCTCTGTGGCGGGTTGCACCTATTACGTGGTGCACCCCACAGGGCGCAATTTCGATACTTTCCCGGTCAATGCGTTTGAAGCCGAAGCGCGCCGACTGGGGCGTTTTAGTGACAGCGGTCATCGCCATGGTCATCAGGTACCCAAGCTGGAAACGCCCAGTCTGGAACTGCCGCAAACCCTCGATCTGCGCTGGACGCCGAGTTAAAGTTTTTTAACAAAGCTAAGGCTTTTCTCTTAACGCCCGGTACAGGATAATCCGCCCCTTACCCATCAGGATTACAAGGATAATGACGGCCCCTGTCTCTACCTCACTTCTCGCGCCCGTGGCTCACGGGCTCGTTGAGGATTACTTACACCAGCTAGGCAAGGGACAGCCCGGCACGTTTGACGCCATGCTCGATGGCCAGGGGCAGTTACGCCCCGGTTGGCAGAGCTTATTGGACTCTCTGGAAGGCATGGGCTCCACGGGGCGCTTGCAGCAGCATGAAGAAATACAGCGTTTGCTGGCAGAAAACGGCGTTATTTTTAATATGCACGATGAAACCCAGGGGCGTTCATGGCGGCTTGACCCGCTACCCTGGGTGATTGATGAAGCACAGTGGCATGCATTAGAAGCAGGGCTAATCCAGCGCAGTCGTCTGCTGAGCGCCCTCTACGACGATATCTATGGGCCCAAAACGCTCTTTGATGCGGGGCTATTACCCAGCCAAGCGTTACTTGCATCACCGCACTTGCTGTTGCCTTGCCACCAGTCACTACCCAATGACCGCGCAGCGATCAACTTCCACGGTGTGGATGTCATTGTGGATACAAAAGGCCAGTGGCGGGTGATGGCAGATCGCCTACAGGCCCCATCAGGCACCGGTTTTGCGCTTGAAAACCGCATACTGATGGCCCGCGCGCTGCCGGATATGTATCGCAATGCGCCGTTAAAGCGGCTTGCCGGGTTTCTTGACCTCCACCACCGCACGCTGACCGCCATGGCCTATCAGCACCGCGATAACCCTACACTTATCTTGCTAACGCCGGGGCCAGGGAGTCCACGCTATTTTGAGCACGCCTATTTGGCCAACTACCTCAATATTGCCCTGGTAGAGGGTCAGGATTTGGTGGTACGTGACACCCAGGTATGGCTGCGCACCCTGGGGGGCTTGCAGCCGGTGGATGTGGTACTGCGCCACTGCGACGACGCTTACTGCGACCCATTAGAGCTGCGGGGGGACTCCCAGTTGGGCGTCCCCGGGCTACTCCAGGCCATGCGCGCTGGCGGCGTGGCGCTATCCAACGCCTTGGGGGTAGGCATTCTGGAAGCGCCAGTGCTGGCAGACTACTTACCGATGCTGTGCGAGCACCTGCTAGGTGAGGCCCTGCTACTGCCCAACGCTGATGCCACGACTCAGCCAGCCACCGCGCCGGTGTTTGATAGCCACCTACAGCGCCTGGAGCCCACCAGGCTCAACCTACGCTGCTTTGTGACACGCACACCGGGCAGCGCGACGGCTAAAAACAGTGCCACTGCCATAAGCCGCCCAGTCAGCGAATACCAGGTAATGCCCGGTGGTTTAGCCTGGGTTGGCGAGCCTGGTTTGCCGTCACTCAGCAGTACCATCGTTAAAGATGTTTGGGTGACGGCCTCCTCTCCCCAGCCCCATGTTAGCCAGCTCCGCCAAGCCCGCGGCCCGGTGGTGGCCACCCGCGACGGCATAGACCTACCCAGTCGAGTAGCCGAAAGCCTATTCTGGCTCGGCCGTTACGGCGAACGGTTAGACACCCGTGCGCGACTGCTACGTGAAGCGTTGCTCAGGCTGATGGAGTACGACCAGGATGCGATCGCCGATCAGTTGCTTGATGAACTCCTGCTAGCGCTCGATATCACCACCCTAAACGAAGAGGACGAACAGCGGCTAAAGGCACCACTCATTGGCTTTGAGCTAAAGCGCACCGCGCTGCTGGCCCAGTTTGACGACGTAGATCCCCAAGCCTTGCAACCGCTTTTCGCACAGTTATTGCGCAACGCACGCAGCGTGCGCGACCACTTGGGCGACGACTCCTGGCGATTGGTGCATCAACTGCGCCAGCGCATGGCGACCTTTAACCCCAGCTTAGGAGCCAGCGCTGCGCGACGCGCCTGCGAAGAGCTTTCTTCCCAGCTAGCCGCCTTCTTTGGCTTATGTAACGAAACCATGCCCCATCATTATGGCTGGCGGTTTATGGATATTGGCCGCTTCCTGGATCGCGTACTGGGGCTGCTTTCGCTGCTCAAGCTGACCCTCAATGCGCCCCACTCGCCGGGGTTGGCACTGTGGGAAGTCGTGCTCGCCACCACCGATAACTTTACCGCCTATCGCCGCCGCTACCGCAGCGAGCTACACCCTACGGCGATTCTCGACTTACTGCTGTTCGATGAAACCAATCCCCGCTCGGTGGGCTATATGCTCAAGCGCATTGAGCGGCAGATGGATCGCCTGCCCGGCAGTTCATCCCCCTACCGGAACGCTGAACGGCGACTGCTGATTCAAGCCAATGCGGCGCTGCACCTGGCCGACATTGACCGCTTAAGCCACTTGGCCGATACGTCAGAGGCACAAGATGCCTTAGCGCAACTGCTAGATGCCCTGATTGAGCCCTTAAGCGCGCTTTCTGAAGCCATCAGCCAGAGTCATTTCAGCCACGTGGAGCGGCCGCGCCAGTTAGTCAGTATGGAGCCCGATGCATGAACTACACGTTGCGCCATACCACCCGTTACCACTACAGCGCCCCGGTGACCCTGTGCCATAGCGAAGCGCGGATGCTACCCCGCAAAACGCCACATCAGCAGTGCGGTGCTTCAGAGCTGCAGATCAGCCCAGCGCCACAGGTGCAGATGGAGCGCCGCGACGTATTTGGCAATCGAGTGCTCTATTTCGCCATGGAGGAGGTTCATAAAACGCTGGATGTCACCGTGATAACGCCACTAAGCACGCAACCCTTATCAGCGTTGCCGCATGCTTCCTCAGCGTGGGAAAACGTTGCTCAGCAGCTTAGCCAGACCAATAGCTTTGACCTTCAGCTCTACCGCCTCGACTCCCCGTTTATTCGCCGTAACGATGAATTAGCGACCTTTGCTCACAGCTGCTTCACCCCAGGCAGACCAATCGTTGAAGCGGCACTGGCGCTTAATCAACTGATTCATCAAACCTTTGAGTATGACCCTAGCTTTACCACACTGGCGACGCCGCTAAGCGAGGTGCTCACCAACCGGCGCGGCGTGTGTCAGGACTTCGCCCACCTGGCCATTGGTGCGCTGCGCTCGGTAGGCCTCGTCGCCCGCTATGTCAGCGGCTACCTGGAAACACAGCCGCCGCCAGGGCAGCCACGCCTAATAGGCGCAGATGCTTCCCATGCCTGGCTGGCGACCTGGATTCCCGAATGGGGCTGGCTGGCCCTCGACCCTACCAACGGCACCGTGGCTGGCGAGCAGCATCCGGTGCTGGCCTGGGGTCGAGATTATGCCGATGTTGCACCGCTCAAAGGTGTTATGAACGGCGGCGGCGAGCATCGATTGGAGGTCGAAGTCGATGTGATGCCTTTAGCTAGCTAATGCAAACAGCCCCCACCTAAGGTATAACAGCAGTACGGTTAGCAGGTTCAAGGAAGACTCGATGCGGCATGGTGTGAGCGGTCAAAATGCTAAATATATGCCTCACCTGGTTTCCCGGTGCCTACTCTTAGGCTGTTTTTTAGTATTACTGTTTGGCGCTATTGAGCAATTTCACCAACCCCATTTCCCGGCATTTCATCAGGCCGATGAAGATCTGCAAAGCCATCCAACCCAGTACAGTGTTACTTCGCTTCCCGCTAAACTACGTATTAGAAATGAAACAACCAAGTGGCTGGAAGATGAAGCTGTAGCGGAGAGTTTAGCTCTACCAATCAATGATGAGCTATTTCCAGGCGCTATTAACACACTACCGCCAGTAATTCTGTATCACGCAGTGATAGCCAGAGTAGCCTTCCGCTGCTCCCACTCCTGCCGCACTACTCTCCCCCCGACCCGAGCTCCACCTCACATCAAATCCGTTATTTAACGATTGCTTAATGGTTGCTGGCAGCACAAAAATTAACTGCCAGTACATGTTGTAGGTACCGTTTAAAAGGGCTCTCCGTTTATGTTTCCCGTTGATCATCTCATTCTACTTGCTGCGATTTTAATATTAGTGGGCATTGTTTCCAGCAAGCTCTCTGCACGTCTTGGTTTGCCAGTGTTGGTACTATTTTTAGTGATCGGCATGCTAGCCGGTGAGAGTGGCATTGGCGGTATTGCCTTCGACAACCCAGCAGGCGCCCATGCGCTAGGTACCCTGGCGCTGGCGATGATCCTGTTCGATGGCGGGCTACAAACCCCCACTGCCTCGATTAAAAAAGTCTGGAAACCTGCTTCTCTACTCGCCACGTTAGGGGTATTGATTACCGCCCTTATTACCGGTTTAGCCGCTGCCTATATTTTAGGTTTGCCACTTTTAGAGGGTTTCTTACTAGGCGCCATTGTAGGCTCAACAGACGCTGCAGCAGTGTTTTCGTTACTGCGCAATGCTGGCATACATATTAATAAAAAGCTTAAGTCGACCTTGGAGATTGAGAGCGCCTCGAACGACCCGATGGCTATTTTTTTGACGGTCGGCCTGCTGGAAGTGCTGGTTAACAACATGCAGCCAGGCACGGGATTACTGAAGCTTTTTATACTACAGATGGGTCTGGGTGGATTAGTGGGGTTAGGGGTTGGCTGGGTATCAGTAAAACTCATCAACCGCATCCACCTGGTCGCCTCGGGGCTTTACCCGGTCATGGTCGCTGCTTGCGGCTTTCTCTCCTTCGGCATCTCAGCCAACCTGGGCGGCAGCGGGTTCCTGGCCATTTTCTTAACCGGGGTATTTATTGGCAACCATCGCATTGCTTTTCAACGCAGCACTTTCTTGTTTCATGATGGGCTCGCCTGGTTAAGCCAAATCGTCATGTTTGTGGTACTCGGCTTACTGATTAACCCCGTGTCACTGCTGGATGTATGGCTGGAAGGTTTATTAATTGCGGCAGTGCTTATTTTAATTGCACGCCCCATTGCAGTCTTCCCTATCATGAAGCTGTTTGGTTTTAATGCTCGTGAAACCAGTTTAGTCGCCTGGGTGGGTTTACGCGGTTCAGTGCCCATCATCCTGGCTATTTTTCCACTGATGTTTGGCCTGGAAGGAGCAGAGTTAATCTTTAACGTGGTGTTTTTCGTGGTACTGATTTCAGCAACGATCCAAGGTACCACTCTACCTATCGTGGCACGTAAATTAAGATTGACCGAGATGCCCCCCGCAGTACCTGCCGCAAGTCTTGAAATTACCGCGCTGGAGGAGGTGGATGCCGACATTGTGGAGTACACTTTGAGTGATCACCCACGAGCTGCAGGCCGACGGCTCTCACAAATGGCACTGCCCGACACCACGGTGGTCGCCATGATTACCCGGGGTAAAGATGTGATTCCCCCACGAGGCTCAACAGAGCTAATGGCGGGCGACCACTTATTTGTGGTGCTGCGGCCAGAAACGCGACCCTTTATAGACTGCGTCTTTTCAGATGCCATTGGCGTGGTGAGTGAAGAGCTTCCCGACCAGGAATTAAAGCTAAAAGGCAGCACAAAAATAGATGATTTACGCCACTCCTATGGCTTGTTCATCAAGGAGCAGAATGGGCAAATGACGCTGGATACACTACTGCGCAACAATTTATCTAAACAGCCCGAAGTAGGCGATTCAATGCAAATAGAGGGCATCTCGTTAGCAGTACTGGAAACACTCGGCGGTCGTATCACCACGGTAGGCTTAACGGTTCAGGAACCCTCATTAACGGCTGCCAGGGCTTAGGGTCTGTTGACGTTTCGCGCACGGCCACAATGAAACGCCAACAGCCTCTCACGAGGCTAAGAAACACCCTTATTATTAAGCATGTTGCTACGCTGAGGCCGTCTCATAGGCGGCCTTGAGACGATAAAACTCTTCCACAATGGCGGCCATTTCATCGGCGTCATAATCACAAAGACCGCTCACCACGAGCTTTTTAGAACCAACGCCAACCGCTTCACCCGCAGACTCAATCGAGAACTCCAGCAGCGCATCGGCGCGTTTACCGTGAACCTCTAGCGAAGAGTGGTTCAGCGTCAAACCAGGCGAAAAGCCATCCAAGCGCTCGAGTGAAAACCCCATGCTATCGTAGATCACCAATGGGCGTTTAGGGTTAAACATCACCCCGTGCTCTTCCATCAGTGGCTTGAGATAGTGTGGAAAATTCTTGCCTGAAAACGCCACATAGCAACGCGCAAAGGCTTCCACTACCGCAGGGTCGTGGGTAATGTCGCCACTACGCACCACCTGCAAGTAACATTTACCGCTCTCATCGCAGATGTGAAGAGTGCCGTCGTCTGCTTCGCTAAACTTTAGCGGCGTGTCAGCGCCCACCATGTTGGTGAAACGAAATTCCATTTGCCGCGACAACCCAAACTTTGTGAGTATCAGCACAAACAGTAGATCACCGGGTACACAAAAACGGCGTGCATCCGGATTATGAATAGGGTTGTAGTCACCAGCCACGCCTTTAGCAAAGCGACTGGCCTGCTCTGCAGAGATCACTACATACTCTCCGCGCTGCGCGTAAAAATCCTTGAACATGGCGTTTGTTGCCTGCCTAGCGTTGAAATCGAAAACCCGTCACTGCCCAACGTCGCGCATAATGCCACAAAATACGCCCCAACAGGAGTTATCTGCTAGGGAAGCCACTATGTCAGACGCGAACACTCGTAAAAATCGCCTACCTCGCCTGCTGCTGAGGGTATTGATCGGCCTACTTTTTATCATCCTTGTTTGGGTGGCAGGCAGCTATTGGCTGCTTAATAGCCAGTGGTTGCCAGCGCGCCTTTCACAGTTTGAGGGCATCGATATCCGCTGGGAGCAGGGCGTTAGCCGACACCCTGGCCGCTGGGAAGTCGAGGGGCTCTATCTGGCTCGTGAAGATGAAGCACTGCCCATCTCGATTGAGGCCGAAAACGCCACTCTTTCGCTCTCGCTACTGGCCCTATTGCGCGGCGAGCTGCATATCGAGGCACTCGATGCAAAGGGTATTCGCCGCCTGACCGTAGGTGACATTGCGCTTGAAGCTGACGGCCAGTTGCAGGTGGCAGAGACGACGCTAAGCCGTGACACCCTCGCGATCCCAAACGTTTCCCTCGCCATCACTAATGGTCGTTTAGTTCGCCTAAGGGATCAAGCGACCCTGGTAAGCGCTATCAATCTTAACGCTGAGGCGACGCTCAAAACGATAACCCCTGTCAATGCCCGCAGCGTCGAGCTGAACCCCAACCTGCTGGCAGCGCTCTCCGCACAGCTACAGTTGGATGCCCAGGCGGATGCCTGGGATGTCTTTATGCCCTACCTGGACGCCCTCCCCTGGTTAACCCTGGAGGGCCGCGGGGCGCTGACGGGAACACTAGAGCTCCTCGCTGGCAAGTTACAAGCCGGTAGCGACGTTACCCTGAACGCCCCCTTGCTGCGTTTAGCCATTGATGAGCAGCGTTTACGCGCACCCACTGACACACCAAACTGGCTCATTGCCGACGATCCACCACCACGCCACACAGCCACCGGCCAAGGCCAGGTTCGTTTGGCCGTTGAGAGTGATCAACTGCATTTTTCGACCCAGCTCAACGATGTAACGCTTGCTGACACTCATCCTTACGCCGAGAATGCCGACCTCCATTTAGCGTCCCAAATTTCCAACCAGCGCCTGGATCAGCTTGAACTACCCACGACAGCGACACTGGCGTTAAAGGGCGATATCACGCGCTTGAATATGCTTGATCGCTTCCTCGCTTTTGATAACGAAGCGTCTGGCACGGGATCTCCCGTTAGCCCAGTTAACAATGAAGGTAACATCCACCTTTCCGGTCATGGTCAAATTCAGGCCCATGCCAGCATTCGCGACTCACGCCCCCATGATGCCAAGTTGACGATTCAAGCGCCAGAACTGGCAGCCGATACACTTGGCTTCATTGCCCGCGGCAGCGGCTCACTTAACGCCCAACTGACGCCGCAGGAGATCATAGAGGCAACGCTTAGCTTTGCCGATGCCACGCTGCACCACCAGGAGCGGTTGCTGCTTGACGAAGCCGACATCAACATCGTCGCCACCAGCCCCATTGACCCGCAAAAAGTGCGTGAAGAGGCATCGGCAACGCTGCGTTGGCAATCCGCACGCCTGCCAAATATTAATGCGTTACAAACCTATCTAGGTGCCCTTTTACCCGACCCGGCACCGCTGCAGCTGCTAAGCGGGCAAGCCGCGAGCCATGGCCGACTCGATATCACCGCCGAGCAGCTCAGCGGTGAGGTGAATGTAGCCGGAGAGCGGCTTACTACTCGCTGGCAGAGCGAAGAGCAAGTCGGCACGCTAACCAGTGATATGCAGCTTTTTATGCCTATTCGACAGGCGGCAATGGATGGCTCGACCTTGAATATCAGCGGCACCCGATTGGCTTGGCAGGTAGCCGACATTGACCGTCCAAGTGAGCGCTTGGCGAGTGTACTGGTATTAACCGATGGCCTTTTTCAACGCCGTGGTAACGCACCGAGCGGGCAGTTTTCGCTGGAAGGCAGCGTACAACAACTGGGCTTTTTGAATGCTTTCCTGCCTGAGGCTCATGGTTTGACGATTACCGGCGAAGGCCAGCTCTTCGCCCAGGGGGCCTTTCGCGATAACCGCTTGCTGGCCCCCACCCGGCTAAGGGTTAACGCCGACCAGCTAGAGGTCTCGTTTTTAGATTATCTCGCCACCGGGCGCGGTGAACTCACCGCCCAATTGGATAGCGCCGAGCAAGCACAGCTCTCACTGGGCATCCCCCGCTTCGCGTTAAGACGCCAAGACGACAACAGCCCCCACCTGGAGGGTCGCCACTTTGCCCTCACCACGCAAACTGAGCGCTTTAGCGATGTGCTTGAATCTCCCCAGCCGGAGCACTTCACCACCCGAATCGCGCTGCCAATTACCGAAGTGCCCGACTTCACCCGCTACAACCGCTACCTGCCCGAAAACGCGGGTATCAGGTTGTTGGACGGGCAAGCCAGCCTGGAGAGCGAGTGGCTGCTGGAAGGCTTAAACGCCCAGGGCGAAATCACCCTGCGCGCCTTTGGCGCAGAGTTAGCGGTGCTGGATCAGCGGCTACGCGGCGACTTGCACCTTTATCTAGCGCTAACCGAGGGAGACCTGAAAACACGTCGCTTTACCGCCAATGATTCTGTATTACGCCTGGAGAATGTTAGTCGCCAGAGTGAAAACGGTTCGTCGGATGCCGGTTGGTGGGTAACGCTTTCCATGCTGGATGCGCAGTTGGCGTGGCAAGACCCTATTCGTCTCGCCAGCCAGCTCCGCCTTGAGATGCGCGATACCGGATTACTCGCCCGGCTGTTCCTCGCCCGAGCAAGGGAGAGCGACTGGCTAGGACGACTGCTGAATGTTCACGATATCGAGGGCACGGCACAACTAGCAATCAGCGGCGAGCAAATTAGCCTGAGTGACCTAACACTCACCGGCGGCCCACTGTTGCTCCTTTCGGATGTCACGCTGGCCGAGCGCAGTGCCAATGGCGCGCTCTATGCCCGCCTTGGCATGCTTGGGTTAGGGGTAGAGCTTAACGACAGCGAGCCAACCTTGCGGGTTATTCAACCACGCCGCTGGTTTGACCGCTGGCGTGAAGCAAACCGCTCCCAAGGCCCTAATAATTAGACGTTAATGAGTAGACCTTAGCGTTTTTTGCGCTCACGGCGAATCATCCTTACTCGCTCTTTAGCCTTTTGCGGGGTAGAGAGCGGCGCTGACGCCTCGTCATGGTTTTTAGGCGGTACTGTGACCCAGGCAAACACCGGCAATGCCAGGCGCCAATGAATAGCCGCCAAACGCAGCCCAAGGGTGACGCTGAGTGAGGCGGCAATGGTCAGCGTTAACGGCGCCGCCAGCGCATGTAGCGCTACGTAGACGATTCCCCCCACCATCGCAGCGGTCGCATAAATCTCTTCGCGCAGCACCATGGGCACCCGCTGGGCCAGCACATCACGAATCATGCCACCGGCCACACCGGTCATCATGCCCATTAACACCGCCACTGTGCCAGAGGTACCCAGCAGCAGTGCTTTATGAGTGCCAATCACCGTAAACAACGCTAACCCAAACGCATCGGCAAACGGTAAAAAGCCCCGCGACAGGCGATGGATATAGTGAAACCCCATCAACGAAACGCCCACCGTCGCTAAAATCACCCAAAGGTAGGCTGGATCCGTCACCCAAAAAACCGGTCTTACGCCTAGCACTAAATCCCGTAGCGTCCCTCCACCAATGCCCGTAACGGCTGCCAGCACCAGCATGCCTATCGGATCCATGCGTGACCGGCACGCCAAAATCACACCCGAAAGTGCGAACACGATGACACCCGCCATATCCAGCCAGTAAACAACGCCCGACACGCCCCTCTCCTTTAATACTCGCTATCGTTAAAGGCAGGCAGGATAGCACTCCCGATGCCACTGTTAGGTACAAAATCGTTCATTTTTTAATCAGTTTCTCGCCGTTTTGTAAGAGATTGCCTACAAGGCTTGTAAGACATTGCCGACAGATAGCTTCTAGGGGTTGCCGTATATAACTAGGTCGCTATCCTAAGCGTTTCTCATTTGTCATGGCGACGTCTGACGATTATTCCAGGAGGGGGCATGGCGCTCAGTACCGGTTTGCAATTCACCCTAACGCTACCCGGCGTTGACGACATTGCAGTCATCGACTTCACCCACCGCGAAGCGCTCTCCCAGCCCTTTGAACTGGCGCTCAACCTGGCCAGCCGCGATGGCAACCTGGATGCTGCCGAGCTGCTGGATCGTGAAGCCACCCTCACCATCTGGCAGGACGGCGAACCGCTGCGTCGGTTAAGTGGCGTGGTGAGTGAGTTTGGCCGGGGCGACCGTGGCCACCGCCGCACCTTCTATACCTTAGTAATGCGCCCCGCGCTCTGGCGACTCTCTTTGCGCCACAACTCACGCATCTTCCAGAAAGTCGACCCGCTGACCATCATCAATACCCTGTGCGACGAGCGCGGTATTACCGATGTAGCCTTTGCCGTGAACCGCGAACTGCCCGAGCGCGAGTACTGCGTGCAATACCGCGAGACCGATCTGGCCTTCATTGAACGCCTGGCCGCCGAAGAGGGGCTTTTCTACTTCCACGAATTCGAGGAGAGCGCTCACCGGCTGGTGTTTGCCGATGACCCGCAGGTGCTCACTAATCTGGGCGCGCGCAGCTACCACAGCCGCGATGGTGGCACGGCCCCCAACCGCCATGTTCGCAAACTCAGCCACACGGCAAGAGTGGCCGCGGCTACCGCCACGCTAAAAGACTACACCTTTAAAAAGCCTGCTTACGCACAACTACATGAACACCTGGGTCGCGATGTAGAAGACCATGGGCAGCAAGTCGATTACGAACACTACGACTATCCTGGCCGTTATAAACAGGACGCCTCGGGAAAACCGTTTACCCGTATTCGCTTGGAACAGCTGCGCCGCGAAGCGATCATCGCCAGTGCCGAAAGCGACCTTCCCGAACTCACCCCCGGCCTGCGTTTCACCCTGACCGATCACGATACCGACCGCCTCAACCGCGACTGGCAGGCCATTGAGGTGAAGCACTACGGCGAGCAACCCCAAGCCCTGGAAGAAGACGGGATCACTCAAGGCGATGCAGCTGGAATGACCCGTTACCACAACCAGGTCACGCTGATTCCCGGCGACACCCCCTGGCGCGCAACGCCTAATCCCAAGCCCCGCGTCGATGGGCCCCAAGTCGCCTTTGTGGTAGGGCCAGAAGGCGAAGAGATTCACTGCGACGAGCATGGTCGGGTCAAAGTACAGTTCCCCTGGGATCGCTACGCTGAACCTAATGACACCGCCAGTTGCTGGGTACGGGCCGCCCAGGGCTGGGCAGGCGGTGGCTACGGCAGTATCGCCATTCCGCGCATCGGCCATGAAGTGATTATCTCATTTCTGGAAGGCGACCCGGATCAGCCCTTGGTCACCGGGCGTACTTATCACGCAGTGAATACCGCCCCCTACCCACTGCCGGAACACAAAACCCGCACCGTCATCCGCACTCAGAGCCACAAGGGCGAAGGCTTCAACGAACTACGCTTTGAAGACCAAGCGGGCGAAGAGCAGATCTGGCTCCACGCCCAGAAAGACTTAGAACTGCTTACTCTTAACGATCGTATTGAAGAGATCCGCAACGACAGCTTCTTGAAGGTCAATAACGACCGTATCAGCGAAGTCGATAACGACGACCATCACACGGTTCACGGCAACCGTTTTGAACACACCGAAGGTCAGCAGCATTTCAGTGTGGATGGCACGCTGCATATCAGCGCAGGCCAGGCATGGCTAAGTGAAAGTGGCCGCGAGCTGCACATCAAAGCAGGTCATAAAGTGGTGCTGGAAGCCGGTAACGAACTCACCCTGAACGCTGGCGGCAGTTTTCTCAAACTGGACGGAGGCGGCGTCACCATGGTCGGCCCCAAGGTACGCGTCAACGCAGGCGGCAGCCCCGGTAACGGCAGCGGCCAAGCGGTGGAAAGCCCACTGCTGCCAGGGCATGCGGTGGCAGAGGTGCATGAAGCGATACCGCCAACATCGCTGCCAAAGCTGAAGGATTACCAACTAAGTGAAGCGGCCATCATGCCGCTCTGCGGCAAGATCAGTAATACCCAATGCTCGCGCGAGGATTGCCCATGTCTGGCTGGTTAAACCAACTAGCAGAACGGTGCCGTCCGGTGGATAACCTATCTGAGATGGAAAAGGGGCAACGCGGATTTGTGGTACTTGACCAGCGCCGGTCGCCTGAGCAATGCAGGCCTTTTCTGGATATACCTGGCAAACACGATTTCATCACGCTCTTTGCCGGTACGGCTTTATCGTCGTTAAACGATGCCAGCCCGTGGTTGTTTGAGTTAGATACAGACAGTGAAGCATGGCGATACGCACAATCGCTTTGCCAACAGCGCTTAGGGTGGGTCTTCCAGCCACAGGCCGATCAATCCCTGCAAAGCAGTGCTGACCATTTGCGGCCACTGTTTGTGATGGATGACCCGCACGGCGGTAAATCATTGGTCAATTTTCAACAGCCTGCGGCCTGGATCGCACTGCTCGCCAGCGCCCCCGCAAGCATTTACTCACACTGGTTACCCCCCCTGCATCAAGTGGCAACCCCCACACCTCAGGGCCAGTGGTTGGTGTGGCAGGCCAATGTGCCCTCCTCTTCAACACCAGAGCGTTGGCAGCTTAGCGCCGAGATGGAAACGGCGTTGAACGAAAGCCAACAGGCGTGGTGGTTGAGCCGAATGACGAAGACACCGCTAGCTTCCTTACCCAATGCTTGGTTGGCACGGATGAAAACAGCGATGCAGGCAGGAATCAGCCGCTCGGATCATTTAAAGCGGCTATTGCCCATTATTACGGACGAAGGCGAAAGGCTGCATATTCAGATAGACGACATTCTGAACACGCCCCTTTCTTCACGCCAAAAAGTACAGCAGTTGGAGCGCCTGTTATGAGTACTGAGCAAACCTCAGAGCGCCATCTTGACCCGATGGTGGTCAACATCTTTGAGCCACCGGAATCTGACGGCGAAAGCGCCGGGAAAAGCGCAGCGCACGTCTGCAAAGAGCAATGCTGGGCCGATATTCTGTATCTGCCAGGAACGCATACGTTCTGGTTGCTGACGGAAGAGGTCTCAGACATCTTGCTGGAAGCCGCAGAACAGCTTAAGGCGTGGACACAAGAAGAGGATGCCACCGCGCGACTTCGGGTACTCAACGAAGAAGCCGGACTAATGGAGTGCCTACTGCCGACCCGGGCCGAAAACTTCCTCGACGACAGCGAAAGAGCACGTTATCAGTCGTGTTTCGAACAACTAGTTGAAATTACCTCTGTTGACCAAGAGAGCTTGGAAGATCGCATTGCACGCCAACGCTCTTTGCTATGGCAATTCACGACGCCCGCGTTATTGGATCACTTAGCGCGACATTTCAGTGACCCCAGCGCTGTGCGTCTGGAAGACGAACTGCGTGACCTTTACCGAGCGGGCCTAAATCGCGCGCAGGAAGCGGGCTATAGTATCGAAGGTGAAAACTACTATGGCCCCTGGGAAACAGAAATCGAGCAGGCGTTGGAAACCTACCGTTCGTGCCGGGCCTTGGCTCAGCGCGAGTATCACTTCAACCCTGGAAGCGAAGGAGTAGCCACTCCCTTCTCGCTGCAAGAGGTGCTCACCGAGTATCAAACCTTCATCGGTTTGTGCGAATCCATGCCGCCTGACGAGGCAGCGCAGCAATGTAACTTTGTGGGCCACGTCCAGCAGCTCTCTGAGCAGCAGGAAAGCAAGTATAGCGACTATCTGGAGAGTATCCTCACCCTTGCTTCGCTCGGTATCGCCACCCCCGAACTGGCACTATCGGCAGCCAATGTCGAAACAGAGTCGCTGGACGAGGGTGTCAGTGCCTTCGACACTTACTGCAAAGTGCTCAAGCAAAGCGTCGAGTTACACCAGGCGGTCGAGGAAAAACTCAGCGAATGGGAAAGCGGCACCGCCGGCAATACCAAGCTGCCTATCTTTTTGTTCGAACAAGAACGGCAACATTATGAAAGCCTCCAAGTGACGCTAAGCGATCTGTTTACACAGGCCGATGACGCCGTCAGCAAGATGGAGCCTGGTCGCGTCCTTATCTGGCATACCGATATAGAAGACGACCGCCATGCTATGGGCTACCAGAAGCGCAAGATCGAGCTGCTGGTGCGCCGTGATTTCCCATTACGCGAGTTCAGCTCACCCCAGGCAGACCAGTCGCTCAGTCACCTCAGCCTTTATCAGTTGATGCCCGCCATGACCCAAACCGAGCGGCAACGGCTGGATAATGCCATGGGCGCGGACGGGGTATTGCCTGCAAAGTTATGGGAGGCGCCTGAAAGCGCGCTCTCCCAATGGCTGCAAGGGCGTGGCTGTGAGCCAATAGAGCATCGTTTCGACTGGCATGAAGAGCCGTTGGGTTTTTTCCAGCCTGAAAGCTTCTTCGCCTACCTTGAGGAGCAGGGGCATGAAGTTGACTCTCTCGACGGCGCCAGTAAAGAACAGTGGGGAGCCGCGCTGCAGAAAATTCTGTTCACTGGCCCGAGCCGTGAACGGCTTCGCTTGTTCGACGCCAGCGCTCAGGCCCAGATGATGCGACTGGTCGGCATGGCCAGGTTTGATCTCAACGAACCGCGCAGTGACGGCGACCGCGATACCCCCTGGGATGTCGTCGCCCAGCAACCCACACTGACGTTCTTAGACGGCGAACTGGAAATGAGCAGTGGCGGAAGTAACGGGCTGAAGACCACACGGCGCGACGAGCTTGCCATCAAGCGGCCTTCCAATGGTATGTGGCAACTCGATGATAGTGATTCAAACAAGAGTTCTGCCGAGGCCACCTATCGCTGGGAGGCCAAGGGCACCTTTAGCCTGGCGCGGGGGGAGCTGCCACTGGGGCGACTAGTCCTGCCGCGAGAAGAGCAGGCTCAGCAGGTGGTCGCTACTCTCTCCGAGGTTGATGAACAGCGCGCATTAGGCCGCTACGTCTTAGTCGTGGACGCCGTTGCCAAAGGGTTTGCGGGTGCCAGCCTGGCACTGGCGGCCGAGACAGGCATCTCCCTTGGCGAGGAAGGCCTCAGCGTGAGCGGTGTCGATTGGGCAAAACGGGAAGCCGAAGGTGCAACCATCGAGGCCTTTGCCGGTGCCCGGCTGAGTATCGAAACCCGCTGCGCATTAAGCTGGGAGCCACCCGCTAACCTGGAACGCATCCTCCCCAACCGGGCGGCGCGCTCCGAGATGAACATGCAGCGCGCCAGTCAGTCACTGACGGGGTGGCGCAAACTTGGCACCGCCACTCTTGCGATGGAAGTGGCTGAAGGCTTAGGGGGAAGGCTTGGCTTAGCACTGGGCATGCAGAACGGCAAGTTCGTGTTACGTATGGCCGCACGCGTCGTTATTGGCAAGGGGGCTGGCGGCAGTTTTTCCGTCGAACTGGATATCGACAGCCTAGATTTGTGGCTAGTGATGCTCCATCGCGCCATGGTGGATAACGACTACGTCCAACCCGACTGGATTGATGATGATGCCTACCAAAGCATGGGCCGACTGGGCTATCTCGCCACCACCACCTTGCTAAACGTAGGGCTACTCGCGGCCCGTGGGCAAGCGGGTATCGAACGACTGTATAGCGCCATGACAGGTGGGCAGAATGCAGGGCCAATTGCTTATGTGATTGCCAACGATCCCAGACAAGACAAAATGCGTGACTGGGTACAGCAGTTAACACCCGAAGCGCTGGGAGCTTTGCTTTACCTTCTGATTAGCAACCCGCAAGAATTTGAAATAGAAGTCCCCGGTAGGGGGAGAAGCGAAGGCAAAGTCGAGCCGTTTAATCACCAGGAGGCGTTGGACTTCCAGCAAATCGCCATTGCCAACTGCCTGGGTTGGATTGTCGAGGGTGTCACGATCGGTGTTTATGGGACGCTGTGTCGCTTTAGCAGAGAATCCCCCACGCCATCACAGTATCTGTTTGCCAAAGCGCTTATTTGTATGAGCGAGACCGGCCAGCCATGGCATGACGACCCGAGCCATGCCTACCAACGCCGTAAACGTGACTTGGAGGGATTTATGGCGCGGATTTCTGGCACGGGCAACGAAGATGCAATGTTTGCGAAGCGCGACTATCGTCGGTATGTCGGAGGGCTTGCAACGGAAGTGTGTGCTACTACAGAAAGCCGCTAAATAAGGAATAAAATTATGCGATCAAACTTACTGGTCACACTGGCAGGACTGACACTCGCGGTGCTGTTGTCGCCTTTTGCCTTGGCGCTTGACGAAGAGGTTCAGGCTGCAAAAGACGATGGCATGCGACTGTGGGGCATCCACCAGTGGGAAAAGATGCAACCCCCACTTGAGGTCGCAGCAGAGAGCGGTGATGTCGAGGCGATGTATTACCTGGGTGAAGCGAATCGGCTCCTCAGCCGAGGGCTTTCACAAGCCGCGTTGGACTGGTATTACCAAGCCGCACAACACGGTGACCCCCACGCAATGCTGCGCTTGTTTGATGGTGGCGCCTGCGAGCTGGGGGACGTCTGCCCGGAAAACGGTGACGACTGGCCCCAGGCAGCATTGGAACTCACCCTGCCCAAGGCCGAAGCAGGCGACCCCGAAGCCATGGCCGCGCTTTACGATATTTATTACTACGTTAAAGAGCCCGATGAAGATGAGGCAATGAAGTGGCTACGGCGTGCCGCTGAGGCGGGCCATGTGGAGTCCATGCATTTGCTGGGTGAGAGAGCCCGCAACGACGATGAAGGTTACGCCAACGATACCGAGCGTTTGGAAGCCGCTGAGGTGTGGTTTCGAAAAGCAGCAGAGGGAGGTTATGCCCCCTCTATGAATGATCTTGCGGTAGTTTTGAGTCATCTAGGTCATCACGAAGAAGCTTGGGAGTGGATGAGCAAGGCTTCAGAAGCAGGACATATTAATGGCAGGCAATGGCAAGCATCCTGTTATATCGAGCCTGAAGCCAAAGGGCGTGAAATGTGTCAAACACAAAAGGATCCTGCTAAAGGTTGGGCCATTATGCTGGCTAGGAACGAAGAAGTGCCCGGCACGTCTTCAGAGCGAGCGTTACGAGTCTATCGGGACAGCATCACTCCGGAACAACGCGAAGAAGGCGAGCGTATGATGGAAGAGTGGCTAAACCGTGAGCCGCCGCTATCCTATTTTCCCAAAAAGTTTGGTTACTGATTTTGTTACTAAAACGATCAACCATTCTGGCTATGCTAGTAAGTCTAACGCTTACAGCGCTCATGCTACCTTCAGTCTGGGCGCTGGACGATGAGGCTCAAGCCGCCAAAGATGAAGGCATGCGACTCTACGGTATTCGAAAAGCCGATTCAGCGATTCCTTATTTAGAACAAGCGGCTGAAGCGGGTGATGTGGAGGCGATGTATTACCTGGGTGAGGCGAACCGTCGATTGGTTATGGGTGGCATGAATCAAGCCGCGTTGGACTGGTATTACCAAGCCGCACAAAACGGCGACCCTCACGCCATGCTGCGCCTGTTTGATGGCGGTGCCTGCGAGCTGGGGGATGTCTGTCCGAAAAACGGCGACGACTGGCCCCAGGAAGCCTTAGAGCTCACGCTGCCCAAAGCCGAAGCAGGCGACCCCGAGGCCATGGCCGCGCTTTACGATATTTATTACTACGTTGAAGACCCTGATGAAGACGAAGCAATGAAGTGGCTACGGCGCGCCGCCGAGGCGGGCCATGTGGAATCCATGAATTGGCTCGGCGAGATAGCCCGTAACGACGAAGAGGGTTATGCCAACGATACTGAACGCTTGGAGGCCGCCGAGCCATGGTTCCGTGAAGCCGCAGAGGCGGGCTATGCCCCGGCTATGAACAATCTCTCAGTAGTTCTGGATCAGTTGGAGCGTCATGAGGAAGCTTGGCAGTGGATGATTAATGCATCTGAGGCTGGTCATATCAATGGCCGGTTATGGCAAGCATCCTGCTACTTCCAACCTGAGGAAGAAGATAATGAAATTTGCCAAACGGAAAAGGATCCTGCCAAAGGATGGGCTCTTCTTCTTGCGCTAAAAGAAGAAGTGCCAGGAAGCACTTCTGAAAATGCACTCACATATTATGGTTACGGCGAAAACATCACTCCTGAACAACGCCAAGAGGGCGAAGAAATGATGGACGAGTGGCTAAACCGTGAGCCGCCGCTCTCCTACTTCCCCGATAAATTTGGCCCCTAATGTTGTTGCCGAATCGATCAACCATCCTGGCAACGCTAGCAGGGCTAACGCTTACAGCGCTCATGCTGCCTTCCGCCTGGGCGCTGGACGACGAAGCTCAGGTCGCTAAAGATGAAGGTATGCGCTTATATAATGCTCATCAACGCTCTCTTAGCACGCCCTATTTAGAGAAAGCAGCAGAAGCGGGTGATGTGGAGGCGATGTATTACTTAGGCGAAGTGAATCGTTTACGGCATATGGGGATGAATCAAGCCGCCCTGGACTGGTACTACCAGGCCGCCCAGCACGGTGACCCCCACGCTATGCTGCGCCTGTTTGATGGTGGTGCCTGCGAGTTGGGGGACGTCTGCCCGCAGAACGGCGACGACTGGCCACAGGCAGCGTTGGAAATCACCCTACCCAAAGCCGAAGCGGGTGACCTCGAGTCCATGGCGGCCTTGTACGACATCTATTTCTACGTTGAAGACCCCGATGAAGATGAAGCGATGAAGTGGCTACGGCGTGCCGCCGAGGCAGGCAACGTGGAATCCATGAACTTGCTCGGAGAGATAGCCCGCAACGACGAAGAGGGTTACGCCAACGATACGGAACGCTTGGAGGCCGCCGAGCCGTGGTTCCGTGAGGCTGCGGAGGCGGGCTATGCTCCAGCCATGAATAATATAGCGGCAGTGCTAAGTAACTTAGAACGGTATGAAGAAGCTAGGGAGTGGAGAGTTAAATCTTCTGAAGCCGGTCATATAAACGGCCGTCGCTGGATTGCAGCTTGCAATATCGTGCCAACCCTCAGAGATTTTAAAGATTTATGCCGAGGTGCTCTAGAGCCGGATCCCGCACTGGGATGGGCAATACTCTTAGCAATTAAAGAGGAAGTACCCGGTAGTTATCCCGATCAAAATCTGAATATTTATAGGGAGCACGTTACCTCTGAGCAACGCGAAGAAGGCGAGCAAATGTTGGATGAGTGGCTAAATCTAGAGCCGCCGCTTTCCTATTTCCCTGAGAAGTTTGGCCCCTGATGTTGTTACCAAAAAGATCGAAGCTGCCTTTCACGCTGGCTTGCCTAACGCTAACGACACTGTTGTCGTCTTCAGTCTGGGCACTGGATGAAGAGGCACAAGCCGCAAAAGACGAAGGCATGCGGCTGTGGGATATTCACCAATGGGAAAAGATGCAGCCTCCGCTTGAAATGGCGGCTGAGGCTGGTGACATGGAAGCAATGTATTATTTGGGCGAAGCGAATAGACTCCTTAGTCGCGGGCTTTCACAAGCCGCGTTGGACTGGTATTACCAAGCCGCCCAACACGGCGAACCCTACGCTATGTTGCGCCTGTTTGATGGCAGTGCCTGCGAACTGGGGGATGTCTGCCCGGAAGATGGCGACGATTGGCCCCAGGAGGCCTTGGAGTTAACGCTACCTAAAGCTGAGGCAGGCGATGCCGAGGCCATGGCCGCGCTTTATGATATTTATTACTACGTTAAAGAGCCCGATGAAGACGAAGCAATGAAGTGGCTACGGCGCGCCGCCGAGGCGGGCCATTTGGAATCCATGAACTTGCTCGGCAAGATAGCCCGTAACGACGAAGAGGGTTACGCTAACGATACCGAGCGCCTCGAAGCCGCTGAGGTATGGTTTCGCAAGGCGGCGGAGGCAGGCTATGCCCCCTCTATGAATAACCTCGCCTCTGTATTGAATCATCTGGATCAGCCTGATGAGGCCTGGGAATGGATAACCAAGGCTTCTGAGGCAGGACATATGAATGGGCGTGGTTGGTTGGCCGCCTGTAACATTGAGCCCGAAGAGGCAGGCCGAGAGTTATGCCGTTCAGCGCCTGCCCCAGATCCAGCCAAAGGGTGGGCAATATTTCTTGCTATTCACGAAGAAGTCCCCGGCAGTTCATCTGAGAATGCTTTGCGTGCTTATCGCGATAGCGTTACCCCAGAACAGCGCGAAGAAGGCGAGCGTATGATGGACGAGTGGCTAAACCGTGAGCCGCCGCTTTCCTATTTTCCTGAGAAATTTGGCCCCTGATGTTGTTACCAAAACGATCAACCATCCTGGCAATGCTAGCAGGGCTAACGCTCACAGCGCTCATGCTGCCTTCCGCCTGGGCGCTGGACGATGAGACTCAGGCCGCTAAAGAGGAAGGCATGCGCCTATACAATGCTCATCAACGCTCTATTAGCACACCCTATTTAGAAAAAGCAGCAGAAGCGGGTGATGTCAAAGCGATGTACTACTTAGGCGAAGTAAATCGTTTGCGTCATATGGGGTTAAACCAAGAAGGACTTGAGTGGTATTACCAGGCCGCCCAAAACGGTGACCCCCACGCCATGCTGCGCCTGTTTGATGGTGGGGCCTGCGAGTTGGGTAACGTCTGCCCGGAAAATGGTGATGACTGGCCCCAGGCGGCATTGGAGCTCACGCTGCCCAAGGCCGAAGCAGGGGACCCCGACGCCATGGCCGCGCTGTACGATATTTATTACTACGTTGAAGAGCCCGATGAAGATGAAGCGATGAAGTGGCTACGGCGCGCCGCCGAGGCGGGCCATGTGGAGTCCATGCATTTGCTGGGTGAGATAGCCCGCAACGACGAAAAAGGTTACCCCAACGATATCGAGCGTTTGGAAGCCGCTGAGGTTTGGTTTCGACAGGCAGCAGAGGGAGGTTATGCCCCCTCTATGAATGATCTTGCCTCCGTTCTGAATCATCTGGATCAGCCAGCAGAGGCCTGGGAATGGATAACCAAGGCTTCTGAGGCGGGGCATATTAATGGGCGTGGTTGGTTGGCCGCCTGCAGCATTGAACCCGACGGAGAAGGGATGAACTTATGTCGTGCAGCTCCCGACCCAGAACCCGCTAAAGGATGGGCCATCTTACGAGCTATGAACGAGGAAGTCCCAGGTACATCTTCTGAGAGATTATTGAGAGTTTACGGAGAAAATGTAACTCCTGAACAACGCGAAAAGGGCGAAGAAATGAAGGACGAGTGGCTAAACCGTGAGCCGCCGCTCTCCTATTTTCCCAAAAAGTTTGGTTACTGATTTTGTTACCGAAACGACCAACGATCCTGGCAACGCTAGCAGGGCTAATGCTTACAGCGCTAATGCTACCTTCCGCCTGGGCGCTGGACGAAGAGGCACAAGCCGCCAAAGAGGAAGGCATGCAACTGTGGGGTATCCACCAGTGGGAAAAGATGCAACCTCCGCTTGAGATCGCAGCAGAAAACGGTGATGAAGTGGTTATTTGTGTTCTGCTGAAGTATCGCTTCGACGAATTGCAGAGGCGGGTTTATAACTCCCCCAGAATCCACAGCAGCAATATAAGTATTGAAAGCATGCAAGCATACACAAACTGAACCTGAGCAAGGACATGTAGAGATGTCCATTGTTACTTAAAACTCTCTAAACATAGACAGCATCAAGGATGTGAAATAATGAAAGCTTCGATAAAATTTATTACCATGTTATTTCTTGTTTTACTTTTGTCAGCATGCTCAAAGGAGGAGCGTGAAGCAAACCGTCTTTATAAGTCTTTAATGGAGGACATAACGAAAATAGACGCGCTGGAAAATGATGCTTCTATCAGCGACAAACTTGCTGTTTATAGCCAAGCGAGGTACAAGCTTGAAAGAATTCGTACGCGGTATGCGGCTACGAAGAAAGGGAAAGAGATTCTCGAAAATCCTACTTTTTCGTCTGGTCAATCTGCCGAAGATATACTTTCAGAGGCGCTTTCCCTAGAGGATAGAGCATCTGAAGAGCTCTCTGAAAACCAAGTAAAACTTATTATAATTAGTGCTATTTCTACACCAGAAATTCGAAATCATCGTTTGGAAAGTCATGGAATTTCTCTGGCTAGACAAGGGAATACTGAAGAAGCTAAGGCAATCCTTCCTGATCTCCTTAACTCTCTCAGCAAAGCAATCGTCCAGCTTGAAATTGCTAAAGCATATTATCAAGAAGACGATATCGAAGCCGCCAAAAGCATCTCATTAGAAGCTTATGACAAAATTTCTCATTATAATTTAAATGAGAATATATGCAGTACAGTAAGCTGTGATAATGAGGAAGCAAGAAAAAGGCTTGTAGACACTGAATTACGTCGATTTAGAATAGAACTTTATTCATCATAACACCGTAAAGCATCTTGCGCTAACCACTTCCGGTTGGCGCTTAACAAGCGAGCTCTTTAAAACATGAAAGTCAAAGCCATTACTTTTTCTATATTAGCGGCGTTTTTGGTATCAATATTTTTATACATGCAACCGAAAGGGCCTCCCCCGCCCCCCACCATGGTCAGTTTCATAGAAGCTATTAAGGATCAGGATCATGAGCAAGCGACATTGTACTTGCTTTCATCTCACAATAGGGAGATATATCGTCAGGCTTATTTAGAACAAAACATATTCGATGAAAACGATCAGCCTTTCCAAATGGATTTTGATGGTGCATGGCCATCTTATTCGGAAACTAGCCGAACTACCACTGACCCAAGAGAGTGGATCGAAGGTGAAATAATACAGCTTAATTGGATAGCAAAAAACCTGCGTGTTAACTGGAAAAAAATGCATTTAGAGGAGTGCAAAGAAACTTACCGCTCTAGATCAAAATTAACATGTGAGTATTCTAACAAGGCATGGATCTGGCCCTTCGACAAATCTCACAAAACCTATGAAATGGAATTAATTTATGATTATGAAGAAGACCGGATTATTTCATACTGGATTCACTCAAAAGATTAAATAAAAACAACAGCAGGCTAGCAAAGTCAATTACCACTACCTTGAAATATATTACAACACTCTACTGTTAAGAAGCCGGGTAGTGGTGAAATGATTAGAGGAAATCCTGAGTTAACATCACCTCAGAGCGGTCTTAAGAAGACGAACTCATCAAAGGCAAAAAGTTGAAATTAGGATTTTCCGTCTCTTAGCTACCCGAGAAACTTAGCAATTAATTACGGACATCACCTATGATGAGTAACGAAGATAGCCCTCCAGGCAGGATCACCATTAACAGTGATGCTATCACCTTCTACCTGGGCGCTCGACGATGAGGCCCAGGTCGAAAAAAAGCGAAAGCATGCGCCTCTATGGCCTTGGAGTATCTCTAGATGTTAAAGCCGAACCATTAATACGCCAATAGTAGACATATTCGGCTACAAGCTATCGACTACTCTGCTGAGTGTTAACTCAGGCCTCTTAGTTAGCTACTAAATCAATACTCTTGTCTCGCTAGCCACTCTCTTAAAAAAGCAATCTCACTCTCCTGGGCGGTAATAATCTCTTCTGCTAATTGACGAATCTCCTCGTCTTCACCGTACTCAAGCACTACTTCCGCCATGGCAATCGCACCTTTGTGATGGGGGATCATACCTTGCGCGAAATCCACATCCGGGTTTCCAGTAAACGCCATTGCCATATCTTCATGCATACGATCACTGGCAGCTTGGTAAGCGGCGACGGCAGGATTATTACCGTGCGAGTCAGCAGCGGCACTGTGCTCACCGTGGCTACCATGATGGCCATTTTCCTGGGCAATGACAGACGGCGCTACCAACACGCCAGCTACCACACACATACCTATAGCCCTTTTCAATACGAGAAGCGGCCGGAAAATAGGCACTTGGCTGTTGATATCGAAAAAAGACATGGCACGTTCCTATAGTGAGTATTGGTAATTAAAGTTTAAAACCTACAGGCGGCCCACAGGTCAAGACGGCCTAAGTGGGTTACCCTAAGAGGATCACCGCTACATTGCATTGGAGAACATATGGAATGGAACCCGGCTTATAGCTGGCTAGTACTCGCCTTGTTGCTGAGTCTGGCAGAGCTGACTTCTGGCGCGATGGTACTGCTTGCGCTGGGTATTGCCGCTGCGCTAACGGCGGCCGTTACTGCGCTAGGGTTAACGCTTCCTTGGCAACTGCTCAGCATGGGGATTTTTACCGGGATACTGCTGCCGATATGCATTATGGTCATTCGACCTCGCTTCTCCCCCCGCGGCGTTGCTTATGGCACAACAGGTACAGGTGTGGAAAAAGGTAATCGCTACGCAACTCTACGTCGCGATTTTGATGATGCCACCGGCATTAAAGTCAACGGCGACTTCTACCGTTTGCGGGTGCTTGATAGCGGTGAAACCGAGCTACCTGCCGGCACACCGGTCGTATTTAGACGTTTTGAAGGAACCACTGCGCTGGTCACGCTACATCAGCCTGCTGACATCACCCCACAAGATGACAATTCCCAACGCAAGGAGCCTTAACCATGGATCTACCTATAAGCCCAGGTTTATTGATAAGCCTTATTATCGTCGTGATCGCGGTACTGATCATTTCAAAAGGTCTGATTATTATTCGTCAATCGGAAGTGATGGTGGTTGAACGCCTTGGTTCGTTCCACCGCGTGTTAGAAAGCGGTATTAACATCATTATTCCGTTTATTGAGCAGCCTCGCGCAATCACCATGCTGCGTTATCGCAAAATGGGCGAGGAGTACACCGCCATTACCTCCGATGAAACCCGCATTGACCGCCGCGAGACGGTGATGGATTTTCCCGGTCAGCCGGTGGTCACCACCGACAACGTCACCGTGCGTATCAACGGTGCGCTCTACTACCAAATCATCGATCCTAAGCGGGCCGTTTATGAAGTAGAAAATATGAGCCAAGCCGTCGAAGTCCTGGCCAAAACCACGCTGCGTTCAGTGGTCGGCAAGATGGAGCTGGATAAGCTGTTTGAGTCCCGCGCGGAAGTGAATAACGAAATTCAGGCCGCCATGGAAGAGCCTGCCTCCAAGTGGGGTGTCAAAATCTCCCGGGTCGAAGTGCAGGATATTGCCATGCCGGAAGAGGTGGAGAGTGCCATGCGCCTGCAAATGGCCGCCGAGCGTAAGCGCCGCGCCACCGTGACCGAAGCCGAGGGGGAAAAATCAGCGGCGATCGCTATGGCCCAGGGGCAGCGCGAATCCTCGATCCTTAACGCTCAGGGTGACAAAGAGTCGGCCATTCTTCGTGCCCAGGGTGAGCAGGAGTCCATCAAACTGGTTCTCAGTGCTATTGGCGATAGCGAAGAGAACAAACGTACCGTCGTGGGCTACTTGCTGGGGCAGAGTTATATCAAGGTGCTACCCAATATGGCGCAAGATGGCGAACGGGTATTTGTGCCCTATGAGTCCTCTGCTCTGCTTGGCTCTATGGGTATGTTCCGTGAAATGGCTGGGTCACCGGAGGACACCGTGGCCAACCACCTGAAGAGAGGCAGTGGCAGTGATAACAACCTTCGCAGTGGCATCGTCGGTGGCGCTGCAGGGGGCAATTAACGTTGTAGCGATTAATAATGACTGCTTGACCGTTTAAAAAGTACTATTTCAATACGAGAGTGCTTAATGCTATTTATAGTGGCGTTGCAAAGCACGATTTGGCTGGATCGTAGGATATCCAGCAATACCTTTTTAACCTTTGAGTGATATAGAGGGCTGGTGGAGGTGTCGCCATCAACTGACACAGTCAACTGGCGCCTAAAATAAGTGCTTGCTTATGCGCTCACCACCCCATCGGTAGACACCGGTTGAAGCACTGACCAGTAGAAGTATCATAACCAAGAGGTGAGTACGATCATCATGTTGCCACGTTGGCTTGCCCTACGTCACTATGCTCAGCTACTTCTCCTCCTGGTCATCCTGGTGATGCTTCCGTGTGGTCTCCAGGCTGCTGCTTTGCCACAACCGCTACAAAATTGGGAGTATCGCTGGGGCGACTCTCCTTATGATGGCAATAACCGCCCTCAATGGCTGCAAAGCGACTCAACCGAGTGGCAGTCGATAGACTCCCCTTCTAATCCACCTGGTCGCGATGGACACGAACACCTCTGGCTACGCACAACGCTTCCCGCGGGTGACTGGAGCGATCCCGTCCTCTTTATCACCAGTATCAATTTGATCGGACAAGTGTATCTAGGCGAGGAACTCATCTATCAGTATGGTGAATTTGACGATCAGGGCAAAGGCGATTTTGCCGGCTGGCCCTGGCATATGATCGACCTCCCACACGATGCCGCCGGTCAAACGCTCACCTTTCGTTTCTACTCTTACTACACCAGTATTGGCTTATGGGGCCAAGTACAGGTAATGGAACGCATTGACGTTCTCAAGCAGGTTATTCATGAATCCGCTCAGGATCTGGGCGTCAGTGCGTTGGTCTTGGTACTCGCTATCCTGGCCACCATTTTCGCGTTAATAGGCCCTGAGCGACGTGGTTTTGGGTCTATTGCGTTATTTGCTTACGCTTCAGGGTTAATGCTGTTGGCTGAGACGCCTGCTCGTCAATTCATTGCCGATGGGCCACTGGCCTGGGACACCCTCCGCGCTGGCAGCTACTACACCTTGCCGGTGGCACTAGGAATGCTGCTCAGTCACTGGCTGGAAGGCTCCGCTAGGCGCTGGATAACACGCCTGTGGATTATCCATTTGGCGTATCTCATTGTTGCGATTGGCTTGGTTCAACTGGGGGTGGTGAGCCTTTCTCTCACCTTCCCCGTATTCGATGTCATGCTGGCAATAACGCTCCCCATCATGTTGGCGCTCGCGCTCATGCGCTTTCAACGGCTCACTCTGGAACAACGCCTTCTGGTAGTGAGTTTTACTTTTTTTGCCCCGCTGCTGTTGGCTGACATGGTGGTTGCCCACGGTTTTGTAGACTGGCGCAGCGTGCCCTTGAGCTACGGCACATTGGTTTTTTCTTTAGCTAACGCAGCTATTTTTCTGTGGCACTACCGACATACACAGCAACAGCTGGCGATGGCCAACGAGACCCTAGAGCAGCAGGTTGCAGCACGAACCGCCGACCTTGACCGGTTAGTGCAAGAGCTGGAAGGCCTCTCGCGCAAGGATTCGCTAACAGGCCTGCATAACCGCCGTCATTTCGATATGGCATTCGAACATCAATGCCAGCGCGTAAAGCAGCATGCCAGTCAACTTTCCGTGCTGATGATGGACGTGGATCACTTCAAGCAGATCAATGACGATTTCGGTCACGATGCAGGAGATGCCGTACTGGTCGAAATCGCCTTGTTATTGCGGCACCACCTCCGGGATTTGGACGTAATCTGTCGCTTTGGGGGTGAAGAATTTATTGCCTTACTGCCCGCCACTTCTCGAATCGCTGCCGAAACGCGCGCCAAGGCGCTGTTAACGTCCATGGCTCATCAGACATTTTCCCATCAAGGCACTCCACTACGTAGAATCACCCTCTCCTGCGGGGTTGCAACGTACCCTGATCACACTCAAGACCCTAAGAAATTACTACGCCTGGCCGATGAAGCGCTTTATCAAGCCAAGCACAGCGGCCGTAACCGCTGTGTCGTTTGGGAAGAGACACTCGAAGAGCAGGGATTTATGCTCGGTAGGCAGCAGCCTCTGTAATCGTCCATGCGATTGGCTGATTAAGCCGACCCCGCGGCCAGAAAGTGATCAATAAACACCGCATAATCCTGCTCTGTGCAGTCAGCGTAAGCCACTGCCAGAGTCGACACCACCTCAACAAACAGCTCTTCACGCCCTTTTAATCGCTGGCCAACGGCCTTGGCAAAGCGTGTTGAATCTCCCTTGTTAAGCGCCTGGGCACCGCGCAGATGTTCACGGGCGAGAATTTCTCCCCACTGCTGGGCCAGTTTTCGGTATGACTTACCGCCTGAAAGTTTATGGGTCGGAAAGTCTTTCTTGAAAGGCGAGCGCTCACGCACTGAAAAGACCTTTCCGTTCATGGTTAGCCAGCCGAGATAAGCGTCCGGGTGCTCAGCAATGGCGTGGAAAGCAGCTGCATGGCGGATGGCCTCGTTAGGAAACAATTTACGCCACGCCTGCTGCTGTTGTTTATCCATTAAACGAAATGCTTCTGGAGGCACCTGCTCCTTAACGTCCAGGATAATGTCATCGTGCTCGTGCTCAACGCCGCCCTCAATCAAAACGTAATAGCGTTCCACGCCCAACGAACCGGTGCCTGCATCCAAACGCCGCGCCGTATCCTTAACGCGAAAATGGTGGGGGTCACTCTCTTTGATCGCGTACTGCAGCGTTTGTTGGTACTCCTGCTCAATTAGGCGGCGCAGTTGGCTGGCCACATCCGCCGGCAGGTTAGCCAGTTTGCCAGGCCGCTCGGCGAACTGGCGGCCTTTCTGCTCATCCAGGGTCGTCCACTTTTCGAGCATTCGCGCACGGCTCTGCTTATCAGCCACTTTGCTCATAAAGGGCTTTAGTGTGCCTTTGGCGCTATCAAGGGTCACGGCGTGAACAGGTTTGCCGTCAACATGGTTCGCCAGGGTTTGGTAATAGCCTTTTATTAACTTTTTAAGCGCTTTATCAATCGCTTTGGGAGCCAACTCAGCGTTTTCGCGGGCATCTAACACGACGCTGATAGCCAGCCGCCACAGATCATATTGGTAGTCGCCAATCAGCGCATCATCGAAGTCATCCATGCCGTAGCGCACTTGGTCGTCATGGTGGCCATAAGCGCCAAAATTGTAGACGTGGGCATCACCCTGCAGCCAGGTTTGGGTTTCCGGCCAGCCGCCAAACAGGGCAAAACGCCAATCGTGCCATACATCATTCCAGTACAGATGGTTGCTGCCGCGATAAAAGCGGTAGGGCGATGCCGCCATTTTGGCGTACTTGGCTTGGCGAGTGGCCGTTGGCAAGGTGTTATTTGCCTGTTGGGTTGCCTCAACTACCTGCTGAGGACGGTTGTGTCCAGTCAATGCATGGCTCATTACGTTGCCTTTGTTGGTGCAAGTATCATTAGAAGCGCGGGTATCTATAAGACCTTTGCTACAAAGGTAGTTGATAACCATGAATAGATTAAGTCAGTGGCAAAGCGGCCCCCTTTCAGAGCGACTATCCCAGGCGAGTAAAACCCCGGGGAGCGGCAATACGGAAGAACCGCTCGACCACTTCAGCGTGGGTGGCGGGTGTTAGCAATGAGACGGCGACAAATACTGGCAGATTGAGCATCAACCCCCAAAATCCCGCGTGAATGCCCATGGGGTGTGGCCAAAGGAGAGTAAATGCCGTGGTGATCAAAAAACCTGCCACGATGCCCGCCATGACACCCAACCGAGAAGCTCGCGGCCAAAAGAACATACCGATAAAGGCAGGCAGTACCTGGGAGGCAAACCCCAACCCCACCAACAGAATCATCACCAGACTGCCGGGCTCGGCAATCGCCAGCGGCGCGACCACTAAGAACATAATGGGCAGTATCAGCAGCCGGGCGAGCTTTCCGGTCACGCCATCAGAGAGCTTTAGCACGGGCTGAAGCACATCTTTGCTGAGCGACAGCGATACCGAATGGATAAACGGCTCGCTGGAAGACATCGAAGCCGCCAGGGTACCCGCGCCGAGCAATCCCACTAACACCACCGGCAAGTGCTGCATGGCGTACTCAAGCACCACAGTGTCGGCTCGGGCCAGGTCAGGCAGTGAAAAAATGCCGATAAACCCGACCACCACCATGGGCAGGATGACCAGATAATAAGTGGGCAGCCAGGTAGCGCTGCGGCGAATAGTGCGCGCCGATGCAGCACTCATCCACTGCGTCCATACCGGCGGCATAAACGAGAACATGGAAACGATGATCGATGTTGTCCAGAAACTAAAGCTCATATCACCGCCTGCGCCTGGCAGGGTGAGAAACTCACTATGCTCGGCCTGAATGCGCTCGAATACCCCAGCGAAACTTAAGCCACCGGTTGCGCTATGCACCGCCCAAAGGCCAACGGCCCAGGCAACCATCAGCATCAACACGCCTTGAAAGGCATTGGTGCGACCAATCGCCCGCTGACCACTGGCGTAGAGATAGACGGCTATGCAAGCCAGTACCAGCACGACACCTAGCCAAATCGGTATCAAACCGCCACTCATCACAAACAAAATATACGCTGAACCAATGGTTTGCAGTACCGCGTAGGCAATAGAGCCAATGGCCATCACGAGCGCCGCCAACGCACCCAACGCGGGGCTCTGGTAGCGGTCTGAAATGGCACTCGCCTGGGTAACGTGACCAAACTGCTCGCCAAACTGCCACACCTTCGGCCCGAAGTACCACGCCACCAACGCCAGGTAAGCAAGATAAATCGCCACATAAAACACCGCGACGCCTTTGGAGTAAGCCCAGCCGGGTGCGCCCATAAAGGTGTAAGCACTTACACTACCGGCAGCGATCAGCAGGTAGAGCGTCACAGGCCCCATGCTGCGGCCCGCCACGCCCCACTCCTCCAGGCTATTCATGGAGCGCCCTGCCCTGGCGCGTAGGCCAATCACCATGGCGATAGCGACATAGGTCAAGGTAATCAACAGTGGCCAGGGGCTACTCATGGTCGTCTCGCTCCACGATACGGTTGCCGATCAGCATCACCACTACGCAGGCAAAAATTACCAGGTAGCTCCACACCACCATTAGAGGCAGCCCCATTACCAGCGTTGCCCGATTGACCAGGCCGATGACCGGCCACGTTCCCGCCATGACCAGCACAATAAATGCAATTAACAGCCCCCAACCAGCACCGGAGGTAGGCAGCACCAATAATCTTCGCATGTGTGTTCCCCTAGCTTTTTAATGACCGCTTTTTAATGACTGCTTTTTAAAAGTGATGTTATCGAACAGCCGATGTACCGTCTGGCAGCGCAGGCCAGCGCGCAGGCAGGGCTAAGCGCACTTCTAATTGCCGCGCCAGCTTGAGCACAAAGTGATCCGCAAAACGTGGGGCTACCAACTGCACGCCAATGGGCATACCGCTGCTACTGAACCCAGCATTAAGGGAAATAGCGGGCTGCTCGCCCATGTTCCATGGCACGGTGTAAGCAATATGCTCAAAGGGTTGGCGCGGATCATTAGTGGGCGATGGCCACTCGGCCGGAAAGGTGATATTGGGTGTGGTGGGTGAAATCACTGCGTCCACTTCGCCAAATACGGCTTCGGTGGCACGTCGCATCGCCATGGTTTGCTGAAAACCTTGCACCGCCTCTACGCCACTTAAGCGCGCGCCACCGTCGGCCCAGGCTAAAATGGCGGGCAATACCTGCTCACGCTCTTCTGGCGAGAGCTTTAACAGCTCGCTGCACTGTCGGGCTTGCCAGAAGTGATCCAGTCCATCCAGCATTTCGCGCGTCAGCACGGGTGCCAAGGACACTAACGTTGCCCCGGCGGCTTCCAGCTGTTTGGCAGCCTGCTCGACATGTTGGCGAATCTCATCATCCAACGGCAGGCCACAGCCCGCCGCCATCATCACGCCAATCCGCAGGCCTTTTATGTCCAGCGCTAGCTCCCTCCAATCGATCTCTTCTGGCGGCAGGCGCATCGCGTCGCGGCGATCCGTGCGGGCAAGCGCCGTCATCATCAGCGCGGCATCCTCGACGCTACGAGTCATGGGCCCGGCACAGCGGCCAACATAATACGGATCGATGGGTACCCGGCCCAGCGTAGGCTTAAAACCGACGACCCCGCACCACGCCGCTGGCAGGCGTACCGAGCCACCAATATCGGTACCCACATGCAGCGGCCCAAGCCCAGCCGCCGCCGCCGCGCCCGCCCCTGCGCTTGAACCGCCAGTATTACAGGCTAAGTTCCAGGGGTTGCGGGTTAAACCATGAAATGATGAAAGGCCGGATGAGAGCATGCCAAAGTCGGGGCAAGTGGTTTTCGCCAACAGCAGGGCATTGTCTTCCGCTAGGCGCGCAGCCGGGGGGGGCATCTTCAGAGGAAGCGGCCTGCTCGCCAAGCCCCGTGCCCACCGGCACCGGCATCCCTTTAGTGGCAATCAACTCTTTCAGGGTGACCGGGACGCCATCCAAACCACCGCTTGGCTCACTTTTTGACCAGCGCTGGGTAGAGACTTGTGCTGCTTTAATGAAGCCATCGGGCTGATAGGCATACAGCGCGTTGATGTGTGGCTCCCAGCTATTGATATGCTCAACCAGAGCACCGGCTACCTCACTGGGCGAGAACGTATGGGCTCGGTAGCCCTCTAGCAACTGCGTGGCGGTTAGTTGGTATAGTTCAGGCATCACATCACCTTCTGCTGTTGTTGTCAGGCGGCCGTTATCAGGCAGTCTTTATCAATAAGCCCAGCATGAACCCACACAGCCCCCACTGCTATTTCAATCTTGACCGCAGCGTGTCCACTTTTTGTGTGCACTCTACGCTTTCATAATATTTCAGGATGGCGGGACGGGCAGTGTTTGTAGGGCGCTCGCTAGCAACGAAAGGCACGCCTCGGTGGCAAAACTACGCTGGCGATGGCGATAAACGCAGAGATCAATCCGGGCAGCTTCGAGCTCTAAAGGAGATAAGGGAATGCTTATGAGCTCGCCTAACTGACACTCTCGAGCTACCGCCATCGGCGGCAATATCAGCACGCCTGCGCCGTTAAGGGCGAGTGCTTTCTGAGTTTCCAGTGAGGCAGTCTTGAAAGTGGGGGCCAGAGCAACCCCAGCCTGATGAGCGGCGCGCTCCAGCGCTTGGCGCACACCATAGGATTCATCAGGCAGGATCAGCCGGTGCTCTGCCAAGGTGTGCAGACTCACCTCAGAAGCCGCCGCCAATGGATGGCTTGGCGCCATCACTGCATGATGGTGCAACTCGGCACTCGCAAAGGGCACAATGTCATCATGGCGGGGCATAAAGAACGACAGGCCAATATCGGCATCGCCTCGGCGCAGCGCCTCCACCATTTGGCTAGCACTGGCAATGCCTATATCAAAACTCAAATGAGGATAGCGCTGCCCCATCTTGGCTAACGCAGGGGCTAACAGGCCAGCCACAACACCTTCCGCCACCTGCAAACTGACCCGGCCAGTGCGTAAACCTTTAAGGTCGGCAATATGCTCCTGCACCCGCTCAAGATCACGCAGCGTGCGCTGTGCCTGGGCGGCTAATAGCTCCCCCGCTGCTGTTAGGCTAATACCATTGGGACCGCGCTCGATGAGCGGTGCGCCAAGCTGATGTTCGAGCAGATCGATCTGACGGCTAATCGCAGTGGGGGCGATATGCAGCTGGGCAGCGGCTTGGCGCAGCGAACGGCACCGGGCAACAGTATCGAAGTAGCGTAACGCACGGCCACTGATCATAAAAGTCTCTTAGTTGTGTGGCTTATCTAGCTGCCGCGCCATCACCGTAACGTGCTCTTTTCGATACTCAACATCCTCCTTCTCCTGCCAACCCAGGCGCCGATAAAGCGCCTGTTGATCAGGGGTATAGAGATAGCAGCGCTCAAAGCCATGCGTCGCTGCTTCGGCTTCTACCCGGCGTACCAACGTAGAGGCAATACCCTGCCCCCGCCATTCAGGCACGACGAATACAGAAGCCAGCCAGGGAGTAAATTCGCGGCGAATGCTCATATCATCAGCAATCAAGCTGGCAGTTCCCACGGGGGTTTCGCCTTGCATCGCCACAAAGATTGAGGGCACACCGCCATGGCCACATTCGGCCTTGAAACGCTCAATAGCCTGTTCCAGCGTTAAGCCTGGGTGCAAATGCCCCCAGGATTCAAATGTCCAGCCCGCGACTATTTCAGCATTAGGGTCGTCGGCTCTTAGCCGCTGAAGAGTGATATCGCATTGCATAAGTGGCGCCTGTCTTATTTAGCACAAGCAAATACAGTAGCGATATATGGGTAGGCTGGCTAGCACCGATACTATCTGAAAACGCCGCTAGCCAGAGTTCTCACCGCCATGCGCTGTCAAAAGAACTACAACTAGGATGGGGCTCATCTCAATTTAAAAGTCCCTGTCCGATTAAGGGCTGGGCGGCAGCAAAGTCAAGTTATTAGACGGTCACAGGCTTCATCTGCTTAGCCAGCTCATCATCCAATTCATTGGCCCGTTTGGCTGCCGGCCTGCTTTCCATGCGCTCTATGTACTGCTTAAACACCTCTTTAGACGGGATGTTCTTCTGCATCGTTTCCCACCAGAGATAACTGCTAACCAATATATCTGCGGCAGTAAACTGATCGCCGCAGATATATGCGTTTTCAGTGAGTACTTTTTCAAGCGTATTGATGCTGTCCTCCACTTGGCCACAGCCGACAGCCTGCGCGTTGCTACTGTCGATTTTCCAATCGTAAGTCATGGCGCTGGTGGCCATTTCAAACGGGCCCGCCATAAAAAACAACCAGCGATAGTAGGCTCCGCGTTCGGGAGATTGCGGGGGCGGTGACAGCTTTTTATCCGGAACCTGATCTGCCAGGTACGCACAGATAGCCGCTACTTCCGTCACCACAGTGTTGCCATGTTTGATGGCAGGCACCTTGCCCATGGGGTTGATGGCCAAGTAGTCCTCGGCTTTCATCTCTGAACCGTACTCTACCGCCTTTACCGAGTAGGGTATGCCTACTTCTTCCAGCATCCAGCGCACCACGCGCCCGCGAGACATAGGATGAGTGTAAAACGTTAGCTCTGACATATTAGGCTCCTTTTTCAGTCAATTTTTCGGTGACAGAAGGTACTGCCAGATCAGATTAGTTTGTTAATAGGCGAGAATCCGTCCTAAATAAACGCAACAATGCACTTTTTCTGCAAGACTTTAACGATGGCTTCAGGAGGGAGGCGCTAATGGCAAGTCCCACAACACGCGTACTTGCGGTGCTTGAGTTGCTGCAGGCTAATGGCCAGATGGGCGGCGCAGAGCTGGCCGAACGCCTGGGCGTAGATCGTCGCACTATACGGCGTTACATTACGGCGCTGGAAGATATAGGTGTGCCGATAGTGACCGAACAGGGGCGCTACGGCGGCTATCGACTGGTGGCTGGCTTCAAGCTGCCCCCCATGATGTTTACCGATGAAGAGACTTTCGCTGTTTCTCTAGGCTTAGTGGCCGCCAGCCAACTGGGACTGACGAATGCCGCTCCCGCCATTGCCAGCGTACAAGCGAAGCTCGAGCGAGTGATGCCGGCGAATTTAAAAAGACGGGTGCGCGGTATCAGTGAGACCACTCAAGTGATCTTGCCCCGGCGTGAACCCAGCCGTGATGACCGTTCGCTTGAGACGCTAACTAAAGCCACTGAGGCCATGCGAACCGTCGGGCTGATCTACCACTCCCCACAGCACGATCCGATTGCGCGCCGGGTCGACCCCTACGGATTAGTTTTCCAACAGGGCCGATGGTATGCCGTTGGTTTTTGCCATTTGAGGAGCGCCATGCGCTCATTTAGACTGGATCGCATTAGTGGTGTCCACCTGCTCGATGCTACCTTCATACGACCCGCTCACTTCGATGCAGCCGACTTTTTGAGCGAAAGCCTCATGTCCTGGGGCCCAACTCATGAAGTATCACTGGTGCTACACATCGATCATGCCGTGTCCGCTGACGTTGAGAACCACTTCTGCTGTACAGGTTCGTTCGAGGAGGTTGACGGTGGGCTACTGCTCAACACCCGAACCGACAGCTTCGAGTGGTTTGCCTATTGGCTGGCACAACTTCCGTTTCGATTTACCGTTCTCAAGCCAGATGGCCTCAAAGCGGCACTTCGCGAGCACGCCAACCATTTACTGGCCAGTTGCGAGCCAGCTGCATCATAGTCAATCGATACGCCCTAACACTGTCTGCAACTTATGAGAATGGAAAGTACTATTCGTCTGACGTCGGGATAGGGCTTCTTAACCTCTTAGGTGCTAGTCTGTTGGTTAAATAACGTGGAATAAAGACTCACGAATGCAACCTTCTTTGAGACGCCCACACCGTCTTGCATTGGCAATAATTGCCCCACGCATTTTTGCCTTTTGCCATACCTTCGGACTCACCGTATGGATCGCCGTTGTAGAAGGCAGCGGCTGGACGCTTATTCTACCTGGGATGTTGCTGCTGCTATGGCCCGGCGTCGCCTATGCGCTTGCAGCATACGCCCAGAACTCCAAGCGTGCCGAGTTCAGAAACCTCCTCTTTGACAGCCTGCTGTTTGGTTTTTGGTGCAGCGTACTGGATTTTTACGTTTTAGCGACCATCACCATTGGGCTTGCCTGTTTGATGAACAATTTAGTGGTCGGTGGAGTGCGGAAAATGCTTATTGCAGCCGTACTTTTCATTCTGGCAGCGTTGATTGGAAGTGCACTAACGGGGTTCACTTTTCGTCCCTATGTAAGCAACCGTTTAGATATCTACCAATGGGCCGGGGCAGTGGTCTATTTTCTAACCATTGGCCGCGTCACCTACAGTCAGAATCGCAAGATTGGCCGCAACATAGGCGAGATTAGGTTTCAGAACCGAGTTTTTCACGCCCTGCTCGATCTAGGCGCCGTCGCCAATCGCGCGACCAATATCCATACTCTTCTGGTTGACTCCTTAAACCATCTACAGACCCAGTTCCCCGACTACGGATTTGCGGTTTTTCTACAAGAACGGCAGCGTTCAGAAGTGACACGCTTCGCGGCGGTGGCCGGGCTAAGCTCAGAGGATGAACAACGCCTAAGATATTTATTAGCAAACGTTCATAGGCAGGGAGAAGATCCCACAACACTGCCACAAACAGAGGAAGGCGAGAATCTGTATGTCGCGTCGATGGCGGGCCGTCTAAGCATGTATGAAGGCTGGTTGATTGTGAAAACTCCCAGTCGGGACGACGGTTTAGAGCAGATACTTTCTCTGTTTGCCGACCAATTGGCGGCGGCTACCGAGAATAAACTGCTGCATTTGGAACTGAAGAAAACGGCTGAGCGCGACGGACTCACCGGGCTTTATAACCGGGGCTTCTTGGAATCAGCGCTGCAAATGAGTATTCAGGGCAAGGCGCAAACGCCAAACCTGGATTTTGCTCTACTGATGATGGATGTCGACAGACTCAAGGAAGTAAACGACCATCATGGGCACGTCGCAGGCGATCAACTGATAGCTAGCGTTGCTAAGTACCTGCAACTTCACTGCAGAGAGAGCGACATACTGGCTCGCTACGGTGGCGATGAATTTGTCATTCTGTTTCCCTCTGCCGACCTAACAGCAGCCAAGCGTATGGCCAACTTGATCCAAGAAAACTTGCCTGAACAGCGTTGCACTATCGACACCGCCAGCGGTGAGCCTGAAGAACTGGCGCTGCATGTGAGCCTAGGCTGTGCGAGCTCCAGTGAAGTGCCCGCCCAACAGGTGTTTGCGCTGGCTGACGAGCGCATGTACGAAAATAAAAGCCAACGCCGCGGGCAATGGGCCGATGGACTAAGCACAGCAAACAGGCCCTACCTATAGAGCGAGCTCACAAACGACTGCTAAATGGCTGCCCCCACTTATCGCCATGCACCAAGTCACTCAATGGCAGGCGGGAACGCCAGCCTTTCGCTTCAAGCTCTGGCTGATCTAAAAACTCGCTCACGTAGCCAAGACAGAGATACGCCAGCGGGTAAACGTGCTCAGGCAGATTTAACGCAGTGCTCAGTTGAGCCTGATCAAGAATACTCACCCAACCAACGCCAATCCCTTCCGCCCGCGCTGCCAGCCAGAGGTTTTGCACCGCCAAACAAGTGCTAAACAGATCGGTTTCCACAATGCTGTTTCGCCCTAGCACATGGGGGCCGCCTCGGCTACGGTCGCAGGTAATGCAGAGATTAAGCGGGCTCTCCATAATACCTTGCAGCTTGAGGCTGCGATAATGCTCTTTACGCTCACCTTCAAAGCACTCGGCAGCCTTCTGGTTCTCTTGCTCGAATAGTTCCAACACCGTTTCCCTGACATCGCGACTCTCAATCACGATGAAATCCCAAGGCTGCATAAACCCCACCGACGGCGCATGGTGCGCGGCCTCTAACAGGCGGGCCAGCACATCCTTGGGAATGGGGTCGGGCAGAAACTGCGCGCGCACATCGCGTCGCTCAAAGATGGCGCGGTAGAGCCCACGCCGCTCAGCATCGGAAAATAGGTGGTTCGCGTTGTTCATGGCGCGGCTCGGGCCTTTTACTGATCGGTGGTAGAGACAAGTGAGAGTCTACACGAGCTCAGCCTAACCGCCATCGCAGCGGGTTTGTCTGGTGTAAAACGCCCTCATCGTCCCAGTCGTCCCAACCCGTAAAGGGGATGGGTCGTTCGCCACTCAAGCTCACCAGACGAGATGCCCAGGCCGCCTTGCAAGCCTCTAGATGGTTAATGATGTCGGCCTCTTCTTGATAGCGAATACCGCCACCCTGAATCCCGTAGCTCACCTGAGGCGCTAATACGTCAAAGCCAACGTAATACAATGAGGCGTGCATGGGCCATAGCCAGTGAACCATATTGCCAGCACGCCCAAAGGGCTGAAATGCTTTCTCCGGCGAGCCGGTGGTGACTGACAGCATCGCCTGCTTACCGCGATAGTAGCCCTGGTCGTAGCGCATACGGCTTGTGTAGCGCCCTCCATATACCAGTACCCGATCAAACCAGCCTTTCAAAATAGCGGGCTGGGCGTGCCACCATAAAGGGAACTGGAAGATCACCAAGTCGGCCCACTCCAACCGCGCCAACTCCCGCTGGACATCCTGCGGTAATGTGTCTTGCTGGTAGTGAGCCCGCTGCTCATTGAGGGGATAGAAGTAGTCCGAGGCCACGGTGCTATGCGGATATTGCTCAGCGTGCTCTACCGGATCAAACTGTTCAGCATAGAGATCACCCACCTCAACTTGATGACCCGCGTCCTCTAGCTGTTTTACCGCCACATCCACCAAGCCGCCATTGAACGACTTGCGTTCAGGATGAGCCAAGACGATCAATACATTCATTCTGCGCTGCCCCTATTGATTGGTTCAACGACAGACTAACCTGTTCAAATACGCTCAAACATTCGCGAAAAATGACAACTCAGCTTGCATGAATGAACAGCAAATAAGGTGGGACGATCTAGCAATTGTCCTCGCGACTACAAAGGGGGGCGCTATCCGACATCAGCCGAGCGCTGTGTATCAGCCATGCCAACGTCTACAGGTATTTAAGCGAAATGGAACAAGTTCTAGACGTGACTCTTTTCAATAGTGGCAAATTTGCCACTATGACAAACCTCACTCCCCCTCAACCCCCGCTAAGAACTGCTTAAGCAGAACATCGAGTTGCTCTCGTTGCTCTTCAGTCAGGGCGCTGACCAGCTGCGCCTGGGTTTCCACGTGGGCGGCCACCGCTTCGTCGATTAACTCGAAACCACGCTGGGAAAGAGAGATTAAATAGCCGCGACCATCATTGGGATTTTTAACCCGTTCAATCAACCCCGCCTTTTCCAGCTGGTTGATACGGTGGGTCATGGTGCCCGACGTCACCATGGTGGATGCCATCAAATCACCCGGCGATAGCGCGTAGGGCTCTCCCTCTCTACGAAGAGTCGCCAGAACGTCAAAGCTCGCGTCAGTCAGACCGTATTTTGCCCAGGTCTTCTCCATTGTGCGCATTAATGTGTGGTTAAGCCGTTTGACCCGCCCGATGGTACCCATCGGCGCAACGTCAAGGTCAGGCCTCTCCTGCCGCCACTGTTTAAGAATGTTGTCTACATGATCCATAAGTGTATTTTGCGCCTAATTAGCTTGACGTCAAGATTAATCACACATATCTTGATATCAAGATACTTTCGAAACGGTACCCATGAGAATTACGCTAATGAAATCATTAAGCACTACCCGTGCACACTCACGCAGAAGCGCTTGGCTTGCCCCACTGGTGTACCTGTTATCCGGTGGTGCCTTGCTGGGCCTATCGACTAATTTGGCGAAACTAGCCGGTGATATTCAGCTGTCAGCGCTCGCTTTTCTGTTCTGGTCGATTTCAGGGGCAGCGCTTATTTTATTGGTTCTCTCCGCCTTTCGCCGCAATCTACCGCCAGTGAACGGTCGCACTATTGAGTATTACGTTATTTCAGGGCTGCTGGGCGTAGCGGGTGCCAACCTACTGTTTTTCTCCGCCGTCCCCCATGTGGGTGCTGGGTTCGTGGCATTAATCATTACCCTGCCACCGCTACTCACCTACGTCGGCGCACTAGCATTAAAAATGGAGCGCTTCCAGGTGTTGCGCGCGGCGGGGGTAGTATCAGCCTTGGCAGGGGCCGTCACCCTGGCCTTCCATAAGCTCTCTGCGCCGGATGCCAATTATCTCTGGATTCTCCTCGCTTTAATCGGGCCCGTACTACTAGCCATCGGCAATCTTTACAGAACCTTGCGCTGGCCAGAAGGCGTATCCAGCGATGCACTGGCACCTGGGATGCTCATCGCCGCTGCCGTACTTCTGCTCAGTGTGGGATTTCTGCCAGGCTTCTCACTGAACGTTCCAACAGACCGCCCCCTGCCGATCATCCTGATTGCCATTCAAGCAGTGGTCTTCGCAGGCCAGTTCTTACTGCTTTTCCTGCTACAGAAAAGTGGCGGCCCGGTGTTTCTGAGTCTACTGGGTTCCGTCGGTGCTGTAGTGGGCGTCCCCGTCGCCATACTGCTGCAGGGAGAAACCGCCCCCGAGGGCTTACTACTAGGCACCCTATTAATTGGCGCCGGCATTGCCCTGCTGAATATTGGCAAAGCCAAGCAACTTAACTAATTAACCCAAGAGAGACATATCATGAAGATTGCAATATTTGGTGCCGCTGGCGATGTTGGCAAACGCATTATGAACGAAGCATTAGCACGTGGTCATAACGTAACCGGCGTGGTGAGAACAGAGAGTCAGCTTAACAAACTGCCCGCTGAGGCAAGCCATTGTGTCGCGGATATAGCAGTCTCGTACCAGCTAGCACATGTTATTCAAGAACAAGACGTGTTGATCAGCGCTGTTCGCCCTCCCGATGGAAAAGAAGCGGCGTTGGTAGAGCTATCCCATTCTCTATTGGAGAGTGCACTTCCGGGTCAGCGAGTGCTCTTGGTAGGCGGAGCCGCACGATTGCTAATTCCTGGGCGTAGCGGTAATACGGTTTTAACAGCCCCCGACTTCCTGCCTGCCTCTGCGTTAGAAATTGCCAAAGCTTGCCAAGCGCAATATGAACTCTGCTTAGCGGAAACCCGCACATCGTGGACTTACTTCTCTCCTGCCGCCATGCTGATGCCTGGAGAGAGGATGGGACGCTATCGTCTTGGCACCGATACACTCGTTGTGGACAATAATGGAGAATCCCGCATCTCAATGGAAGATTTCGCGGTAGCAATGCTTGATGAAGCCGAGACCCCACAGCACATTCAGAAAGCCTTTACCGTAGGGTATTAAATCGAAAACTTGACCGTTATCTAGCTGCAAATAATCAAACATGCGTCGGTAGGTTTTAGCAGAAAACCGGCGCAATCTAATCTTCCAAACCACGCCACTTGTCTGGTTAGAGAATTCGCCGCTCCATATAATGAGTTCCACCCTCGGTTTTACGCACGCGAAACCCCATTCGCTCGTACAAAGCGCTTGCCGGATTTATACAAAATACACGTAACCGAAGTAAGTGAATGCCTGCTTGTTTAGCAATTTCCTCTGTGTATCGAATTGCCGTTGTACCCAAGCCTTGGCGCTGCCACTTATGATCAATTTGTAGTTCGCGAATATAGTAGGCATTTTCATCGTGATTGATGCATAGCAGACCCGCTCGTGACGCGTTTATGATTAACTCGTAGCTATCCAACTCACCCCACTGTTTAGCAAACAGGGCGGTATCCCAGCGCATATCAAGTTGGTTGTAGTAGGCTGACATATTCTGAATAATGATGTTTTCCGCGAACGCCTTATCGTTTGTTGGCCGAATAATAGGGGTCATATCTTCCATCCTATAGCTGCGTTCAGACAATTTCTCCAATAAGCGCGTTATTGGCTGCCGCAATTTCATACTGACTAAACACTTGAACGCCATGCTCGCGGAGCAGTGCAGCAGTTACTCCCATACCGGGTACTTTTTTACCAGAGAAACTGCCGTCATAAATAGCGGAGCTTCCGCAGGAAGGGCTGAATTCAGCTAGTATTGCGACGCTGATATCGAATTTACGGCACAAGTTCAAAGCAATAGCGGCACCTGCTAGAAACTCATTGGTTACCTTGCCCCCAGCTTTTTCGAGAACATCGACCTCGCCGTTTAAGACGCTCTCACCACTACCTTTAAAAATCTCCGCGGGCTGTCTGGGAGTACTCATTCCCGCCTCAACTTCAGGGCAGACAGACACGATCCGACCTTCCGAACGCCATCGCTCAACGATCTGATCAGCCACCGCAAGGGCGCCACCATCGTAGCGAACCTTTTTCCCCAACAGGCAGGCACTCATTAGTACTTTCTTCAAATCACCGCTCCAATCAATGCGAAACGCCAAGGCATTACCTTGGCGTTTTATCTTACTGCTTAACTTATCCCCTATCCCAACTGAAATGGATAAACCGAGCCAATTTTCAGCAGTTGAGTGAGTTCATCCAGCGCGGTGAGGGACTCTTCTGCCAGCAGTGGATCGGCCAAATCATCCGGGGCCAGCCAGTCGCGATAGTATCGATTCACCCAGGCGGTTAGGTCATCATAGAGCGCATCGGTGAGCAGCACGCGGCCGGTAAGCGCTGCGCGTTCGGCGTCCGTTAGCACCACCCGCAGTCGCAGGCAGGCAGGGCCGCCGCCGTTACGCATGCTCTGCTTGACGTCTTTAACGATCACTTCGCTGATGGGGTTATTGCCTGCCAGCAGGTGATTTTGGATGGTGCTCCATACTGCTTCGCGCTCCTGGCATTCGCCGGGTACCACAAGCGTCATGGTGCCATCTGGGTTGGTGAGCAGCTGCGAATTGAAGAGATACGATGCCACGGCATCTTCCATACTCACTGCCTCAAGGGGCACCCGCACCGGAATAAGGGGCGTACTCATTTTGGCGCGCAGCTCATCCAGGGTGCCCTCTTCGTCCAGAAAGGCCATTTCGTGGTAGAGCAGCACGGGGCCATTGCCTACGGCAATCACGTCGTTATGGAAGACGCCCGCGTCGATAGCATCCGGGTGCTGCTGGGCGAACACCGTTTGCGCCTCCGTTAACCCGTGCTGGCGAGCCACCGCCTGGCTGGCTTCCAGCGTTTGTCGGGCGGGATAGCGCTGGGGTGCGCGCTCGCCCCCAAACGCCTGGCGGCCATACACAAACAGATGAACGCCGGGTTCGCCGTACTCGCCGCATAGACGGGTGTGATTGGCCGCCCCTTCGTCAGAAAAGGCAGGCGTTGCAGGCAGCACCGGATGGTGGGCGAAGTGCTGTTCGTCACGGAAAATTGCCTGCAGCACGTGACCGGTGGTTTGCGGCTCTAAATAGCGGTGAAAGCTGGACTGTAGATTCGCTGGCGTGAAATGTACCCGACTATCCAGTGCATCAATGCTGGGCGTAATAGTGCCCGCATTCGCCGTCCACATACTGGATGCAGAGCAAACCGCCCGTAGCAGCTGAGGGGCCTCTTTGGCAGCGCGGGCCAGCACTTCACTATTGCTGCCGCTAAAGCCCAAATCGCGCAGTGCGCCAATATCGGGGCGCTGCTGGGGTGGCAACACGCCTTGGGCATAGCCCGCGTCCATCAGCGATTTCATCTTTAAGAGCCCCTGCAGCGCGCCCTCTTTGGGGTTAGACACTAACCCGCCGTGGCTCATAGACGCCACGTTACCTACCGCCAGCCCCGAGTAGTTATGGGTCGGGCCGACCAGGCCGTCAAAATTGACTTCCTGGACGTTATTGATCGCAGAAGCACTCATAGGCTGACTCCCGGCGGCAGGGTCTCGGGCATCTCCAGGCTATCGGCTTCCATGGAGGCCACGGGGTAGGCGCAGTAGTCCGCCGCATAGAAAGCACTGGGGCGGTGGTTACCGCTGTCACCCACGCCGCCGAAAGGTGCATCGCCGGAGGCACCGGTGGTTTGGCGGTTCCAATTGACGATCCCGGCGCGAATACGCAGCAGGAAGTCGTCCCAATCGGCTTGTTCGCCGCCAATCAGCCCGGCAGAAAGTCCGTAACGGGTATTGTTGGCAAGCTGTAGTGCTTCATCCCAATCGCTATAGCGGTGGATTTTCAGCAGCGGGCCGAAGTGCTCCTCGTCGGGCACGTCAAGGCCGGTCACATCGATCAGCGCAGGGCTTAACAGGCTGGTGCCCTCTTGCAGGCGCTGCATACGATTGATCACCGTGCCGCCCATGGTTTCCAGCTCTTCTTGAGCCTTGAGCAGGCCGTCTGCTGCCGCTACGCTGACCAAACCACCATAAAACGGCGCTGGATTCTCTTCGAACTGGCCCGCCACGTGCAGCTTAGCGATCGCCTCGGAAAGCGCATCGATCAAGCGATCACCGACGGCACCCTCCGGCACCATCAAGCGCCGTGCGCAGGTGCAGCGCTGGCCGCCAGAGAGAAACGCCGACTGCAGAATGGCCAACACCGCTGCACGCTCGTCGTCGACATCCTTCACCACCAACGGGTTATTGCCGCCCAGTTCTAGCGCCAGGATTTTATCCAGCTGCCCTGCAAACTGTTGATGCAGCATACCGCCTACGTTGGCGCTACCGGTAAACAGCAGACCATCGATATCGGGGTTACCTGCCAGCGCCTGGCCTACCGGCACACCGCCTTGCACCAGGTTAATGACGCCTGCCGGAAGTCCGGCCTCTAGCCAGCACTGCAGGGTTAAATCTGCCGTCAGCGGGGTTTGGTCGCTGGGCTTGAAGACCACACAGTTACCCGCCAATAGCGCAGGCACCATATGGCCGTTGGGCAGGTGGCCAGGGAAGTTATAGGGGCCAAACACCGCCATCACGCCGTGGGGGCGATGGCGCAGCACGGCTTTGGCGCTGCCGACTTCTTTTTCCCGTTCGCCGGTGCGTTCGTTATACGCCTTCACCGACAGCGCCACCTTACCCACCATGGCACCCGCTTCGGTGCGTGCTTCCCAGAGCGGCTTGCCGGTTTCAGAGGCAATCGCCACCGCTAGGTCTTCACCGCGGTTTTTGAGTATCTCGGCAAACCGCTCGACCAGCGCCTGGCGCTCGGCAAAAGGGGTACGCGCCCAGTTGGGGAAGGCGCCGCGGGCGGCTTTTACAGCGGCCGTGACCTGCTCAGCGCTGGCGGTAGCGGCTTGCCATAGCGACTTACCAGAAACGGGGTCGTGCTTGCTCAACGGCTCGGCGTCGCCTGCGACCCAGGCGCCATTGATAAGTTGCTGCTGTTGGGCGTGCATAAAACTCTCCTGTAAACGTCGCCTAGGTTTCGAGTAGCCGTAGGGTATCGCCGGTGGTAACGCCTAAGCGCTGCGCTTCTTGTTCGCTCAGCACGATGGTGTTGTCTTCGCTGGGCGCGCGGCCTACCCAGCTGGCGGTAAAGTGCAGCATCTTAGTGGTAGCGGCCAGCCAGCGGCTGACGCTCTCTTCGCTTGCCCCGGCAGTTACTTCCACCTGGCAAAGCCGTGAGTTGCGGATGGCGCGCACGTCATCAATGTACGCCTCTACTGTGGGGCCACCGTCAAAAATATCGATATAGCCTTCCCAACGCAGTCCCTCTTTCTTAAGCATCTCCAGCGCCGGGCGGGTGTGGCGATGCACCTGACCAATGCAGGCCCGCGCTTCTTCAGCCATAAAGGTAGTGTAGATAGGGAACTTGGGCATCAGCTCGCCGATAAAGCTCTTCTGCCCCAGGCCGGTAAGCCGGTCTGCTTCGCTGAAATCCATGGGAAAGAAGTGTTTGCCCAGGCTCTCCCAGAAAGGGCTGGTGTTGTTTTCATCGAATACCCCACGCATTTCCGCCAGCACTTTATCGGGGAAGCGGTCGCGGAACTGGGCGATAAACAGCCAGCGTGCTTTGGAGAGCAGCGCGCCGTTGCGCAAATGTTTGTTGGCTTCGCCGCGGTACTCCGGGCGCAGAAACAGCGAGCACACTTCAGCGTCACCGGTATGGTCGGAGCTTAAAAACAGCGTGTCGATAGTGCGGTGCAGATCCAGCTGTACCGAGGAGTGGGCCAGCGTACCCAGCCGGTAGTTGTAGAACGGCACTTCCCGGCCCACCTGCCCCTCAATGGCGCAGCAGCCAGCGAGTTCGCCACTCACTTCATCCTCCAGCACAAAGAAGTAGAGGCGATCATCCACTGGCGTGCGCTCTTCAAAGGCGCTGGCGGCCGCCTCAATCTTACCGGCTAGAAACTCGCGGTTATCCGGCAGCGAGGTAAAGCCAACGCCCGCCTGCTGCGCAAGCGCCTGAAGCCCATCCAAATCATCACGGGCAATGGGTCGAATGCGCATTACATTTCTCCTTCATCAAGCGCGTCTACCACCGTGGGTAGCGTCAGCGGCGCGGCCAATACCGCTCGCCCTTCGGTAACGCCCAACCGCTCAGCGTGCTCCGCTGAGAGCATCAACTGACCTGTTGGCGACAGCGCGTAGCGCGCGACGATACAGCGGAACTCGCCCAGCTTTTGGTTAGCGACCAGTGCTGGCTCGGCATCGGGCAACGCGTGTTCAGGACGAATGCGTACCGGGTGCCAGGCGGCATTGCGGAAGGTTTCCAGCCGCTCGCGCTCGGCTTTAACAATCGGCCCGGCGTCGAAAATATCCACATGGCGCGAACGCACAAAGCCCTCCGCCAGCATCTCCTCCAGCGCCTCTTCGTGGGCGGGGTGTTCGCGACCAATCGCCGCCCGAGCTTGAGGCGTTAGCAGCGGCAAATAGAGCGGGAACTGGGGCATAACTTCGGCGATAAAGCTTTTCGAGCGTACCCCGGCAATATGATTCATATCCTGGAAGCTGCGGGCGAAAAAGTGCCGCCCTACGCTCTCCCAGAACGGTGACTCATTGCGGGCATCCAGGTAGCCGGGAAACGCCACCGCCAGAATGCGCGAAAAGCGCTCGGGGTACTGGGCGATAAACATCAGCCGCGCCCGGCGCAGCAGGCTCTCCACGCTGGTGCCTTTATAACGCGGGTTAAGCGAAAAGGCGCACAGCAGGGTGGCGTCCGAGACTTCATGGGAGAGCGCCAGCGTCTGCACTTCACGGCGAACGTTGAGCTGCTGTGAAGCGTGAATCAACGTTTCCTGGCGGTAGGTATAGTACGCCTCATTGGCGCCCGCCTGAGCGCGAATGGTGGCTGTTCCCAGCACCTCATCACGGCTATCGTCGGCCAACACAAAGGTGTAGTGCTCATCCTCGGGAAACTCGACGTCACCATTAAAGGCGTCTTGAGAGCGCGCAATGCGCTCCTGAAGCCGCTCACGGTTAGCAGGCAAGTTGGTTAGCTTAGGTACTGCATGCTCGGCTAATTGCTCAAGCGCCGTGAGATCAGACGTTTTAACGGGTCGAACTACCAGCATCCTCGACGCCCCCTCTTCAGTTAACACGACTGACGCAGCCTGTTGCTCACTCATCCTGCCGCAACTAACCGCTCAATCGCACGCTCTAAGCGCGCCATGCCCTCGGCGATATCCGCTTCTGGGATGACCAGAGAAGGCGCCATGCGCAGTACGTTCGGCCCGGCGATCAGTGCCATTAAGCCCTCTTCAATCGCTAGCGGTAGAATGTCTTTGGCCCGCCCTTCATAGGCATCCGACATCTGGGCGCCCATCAACAGGCCCATGCCGCGAATCTCTTTAAACACACCGTGCTTGCGGTTGATGGTTTCCAGGTGTTCGCGGAACAGGTCGTGCCGATTTTTAACGCCTTCAAGCACCTCAGGGGTGTCGATAAACTCAACCGCCGCCCGGGCAACAGCTGATGCCAGCGCATTGCCGCCGTAAGTAGAACCGTGGGTTCCAACAACCAGCGATTTAGCCACCGAGTCGATTGCCAGCATGGCGCCAATGGGAAAACCGCCGCCCAAGGATTTAGCACTGGTCAGAATATCCGGGGTAATACCGTAGTTCTTATAAGCGTAGAGTTCGCCGCTTCGGCCAACACCGGTCTGCACTTCGTCAAAAATCAGCAGCGCATTGTGCTCGTCGCAGAGATCGCGCAGCCCTTGGAGGAATTCTTGCGTGCCGGGCACAATACCGCCCTCGCCCTGCATGGGTTCGACCATAATCGCGCAGGTATCGTCGCCGACCAGCTTGCGTACGCTTTCCAAATCATTGTAGTCAGCATGCAGGATGCCACCGGGCACCGGGCCAAAGCCCTGAGAGTACTTGGGCTGACCACCGACGCTGACTGTGAAGAAGGTGCGGCCATGGAATGACTTATAAAACGAAATGATTTTATCTTTATGCTCACCGTAGTTATCCACTGCCCAGCGGCGCGCCAGCTTCAGTGCGGCCTCATTGGCTTCACCACCGGATGAGCACAAGAACACCTTATCGGCGAAGGTACGCTCGACCAACGTTTTGGCGAGGGCAAGCGCTGGCTCGTTGGTAAATACGTTAGACAGGTGCCACAGCTTTTCGCCCTGCTCTTTCAGCGCATTGACCAGCACCGGATGGCAATGCCCCAGGGAGTTCACCGCAATGCCACCAGCGAAGTCGATATATTCTCGCCCCTGTTGATCCCACAAGCGGCTACCTTCACCACGCACAGGAATGACCTGCTGCGGGGAGTAGTTAGGCGTCATGTAATGGTCGTAATCTTGACGGCTTGGGGTATGGCTCATGGCACGCTATCTCCAGTGGAGGAAAAGAATGAAAACAGTATAAGGGGCCAACCAGCTTAACCGCTTTCAGCAATGGGACGGCAAATTATGAATAGCGGCGCTTAGTGAAGCTAGCGGCTACCTTGAAGAACCCTAAAAGAGCCCCATACTTATTAGCAAGCTATAAAGTTATCAATTGTGTAGTGAGGTAGTGATACTCAGGACGAGAGGAGACCAACGTATGCATATTGATCTAAGCGGCAAACACGCCATTATCACCGGCTCGACGGCAGGCATCGGTTTTGCGATTGCTCAAGGACTCGCCAATGCTGGCGCTCGCGTGGTCGTGACAGGACGCACCCAGGCGCGGGTTGACGATGCCATCGCCGCGCTTAAAAACGCTACCCGCAATGCAAAAGTAGAAGGCGTAGCGGCTGATCTCGGCACTGCTGAAGGCTGCCAGACGCTGATTGAAAAGCAGCCCAGCACGGATATCCTGATCAACAACGTGGGTATTTTTGGCCCGCAGGACTTTTTCGACGTTGACGATGCCACTTGGCAGCAATTTTTCGATATCAACATCATGAGCGCGGTGCGGCTTTCCCGCCACTATGCCCAGGGCATGCGTGAGCGCAATTGGGGTCGTATTCAGTTTTTATCCAGCGAGTCAGGCATCAACATCCCCAGCGAGATGGTGCATTACGGCATGACAAAATCGGCGCTGCTGTCGGTTTCCCGTGGGCTGGCCAAGGTACTCAGCGGCACCCAGGTCACTGTGAATGCCATTCTCCCCGGGCCGACACGATCCGAAGGTGTCCTCAAAATGCTTGGCGACATGGCAGAGAAAGAGGGTATTTCTCAGCAGGAGGTTGAAGCACGCTTCGTGCGGGAGAACCGCCCCTCTTCAATCATTCAGCGTTTGGCGACACCCGAAGAGGTGGCGAGCATGAGCGTTTACGCTGCTTCGCCCCAGGCCAGCGCCACCACCGGCGCGGCACTGCGTGTTGAAGGCGGCATTGTGGATACCTTAACCTAATCCTGTTCTTCTAACCCAGGCGTTCTTCTCTCGGCGTCATGCCGAAATGGTGACGGTAGGCGGTAGAGAAGTGGGCGCCTGAGGAAAATCCCGTGGCAAACGCAATATCGCCTACCGGCCGGTCACTATCGCGTAACTGTTTACGCGCTTCCTGCAAGCGCAAATCGAGATAGTAGCGGCTGGGCACCGCCTGCAGATACTTCTTAAATAGCCGCTCCAACTGACGCCGGGAAATCCCCAAGTGCTCAGCCAGTTCCAGGGTCGAGAGCGGCTCCTCAATATTGGCTTCCATCAGCGTGACAGCATCCACCAGGCTTTGTGGTGCGTGGCCCAGACGGCTGCGCAGCGGCACGTGTTGGCGCTCATCGGCCAGACGAATGCGATCACAGACAAACTGCTCCGACACCTGCTCCGCCAAACGCGCGCCGTGATGCTGGCCAATCAGCGTGAGCATGAGATCCATGGCCGCAGTACCGCCCGCGCAGGTCAACCTGTCGCGGTCAATTTCAAACAGCTGTTGAGAAAGGGTTACTTGAGGATAGGCTTGGGAAAACGCTTCAAAACGCTGCCAGGGGAGCGTTGCCCGATAGCCCTCAAGCAAACCACAGCGCGCCAATACCTCTGTTCCCCCTGCCAAACCACCCAGTGCCACGCCGCGCCCCTGGTGCCCTCTCAACCACTCGTTCAGCTTGGCGGGCAGCGTATAAGGCAGTGGTGTTGGTGCACATACTAACAGCAGGTCGAGTGGGCCTAGCGCAGTACTGAGCTCATGCTGCGCGATTAGCGAAAGCTGGGCACCGCTACGCACGGGCTCGTCGTTGAGACTTAGCGTGACGGTGTGGTAAAGCATCTGCCCACTCAGTTGGTTGGCCATTTGCAGCGGTTCCAGTGCGCTGGCGTGGGTCAATAACGAAAACCCCGGCAGCAGCAGAAAGGCCACCCGTCGACGGAGTGGCGCTGCCTGTGAGGCTAACGGGTTAGGCTGCATGATAACTGATTGAGCTGCTTTAAAAGATGCGTGAAACGCTGCATGAAAAACCGCCATCGACGTAGGTAAACGACCATCTTACCCAATTGCGTAGCGGATGGCAGTGTTATGACCACTGCAGCAAAAACGTGACGCATGAATGCAAATTGCCGGGCCCAAGGCCCGGCAAAAAGGGAGCAGGGTTAAGCACTAGTTACCCCGATTAATAATGCCTAACACGACGATACTAACCACAATCACCCCCAGAATAATCACTACCAATGGGAGTAACTTATACAACCCACCAGGCCGCTTCTTGGCTTCGGGCTGTAGATGCGGTTTTGAGGTTTCATAATCCTCAGGTATCCGCTCATTGATAATGTGCTGCTTCTCTTCTTCCGGGGTTTTGCTTTCCCTAGTATCCATAAACACCTCCAGCGTTCCGGTCGAATTGGGCGGCACTGCCGCCTTTGTGAATGGCTTAAAGATTCACGACATCAAACTTAACCTCTGGATTGACGTCTGCATCGTAATCGACATCGTCACGCTCAAAGCCAAACAGCTTCAAGAATTCGTGCTTATAACCAGCATAGTCGGTAATTTCGAATAAGTTTTCAGTCGTCACTTCAGGCCAAAGATCCTGGCACGCTTTCTGAACGTCATCACGCAACTCCCAGTCATCCAAACGCAGGCGTCCAACGTCGTCAGTGGTGAACTCACCGCGTAGCCCCTCGGCCGAGTAGAGTTGCTCGCCGAATAGACGGTTCAACTGATCGATCGTGCCTTCGTGCAGGCCCTGCTCTTTCATGATGCGGTAGACCATAGCAATATACAGTGGCATGACTGGAATAGCCGCACTCGCCTGGGTGACCACTGACTTGAGCACCGCCACATTGGCACCGCCGCCGCTCTCTTTCAGCTTGGCATCGATAGCCGCTGCAGCGCGGTCAAGGTCTTCCTTGGCTTTACCCAACGCACCGTGCCAGTAGATCGGCCAAGTAATTTCAGTGCCGATATAGCTAAACGCCACGCTGCGCGCACCTTTAGCAAGCACACCGGCTTGATCAAGCGCGTCCATCCATAGCTCCCAATCTTCACCACCCATCACGGTGATGGTGTCGTCGATCTCCTGCTGGGTGGCTGGCTCTACTTCTGCTTCGATAATCGCATCTTTATTAGTATCGATAGCGGTGGCGCGGTAAGTCTCGCCAATCGGCTTAAGGCTTGAGCGTTTCAGTTCACCGCTATCCGGCAGTTTACGAACGGGTGAGGCGAGTGAGTAGACCACTAAATCAATCTCGCCCATGTCCTGCTTGATCAGCTCGATGGCTTTTCCCCGAGCCTCATGGGAGAACGCATCGCCGTTAATCGACTTGCTATAAAGCCCCTCCTGCTTGGCGAACTTGTCGAAAGCAGCACTGTTATACCAACCGGCGGTGCCCGGCTTTTTGTCGGTGGCGGGCTTTTCAAAGAACACACCCAGGGTGTCGGCGCCATAGCCAAACGCCGCGGTAATACGTGCCGCCAACCCATAGCCACTTGAAGCCCCAATGACGAGTACTTTCTTTGGGCCAGCCTGCTTATCCAAACCACGAGCACGGGTCGCTTCAATCTGTTCGCGAACGTTCTGCTCGCAGCCGACGGGATGAGTAGTGGTACAAATAAAGCCGCGTACTTTGGGTTTAATAATCACAGGAACCTCTTTATCAGATTGATTTAGCTTTTAATATCGTAACTGGCAACATCATAACTAGCGACATCGTTTTGCCATAGTTTTTGGTATAGCTTTTGGCATAGCAGTGTCATCTCTCATAAAGGCTATTCTAGCTGTCTACGTGCGCTCTGTCCGCTCTTGAGCTATCGCACTCCACAAGCGACGGTTCTTTGTTGAGCGACGGCCCACCCTTGAGCTGGGGGCGCATTCGCGTCACGATAGCTGCCAAAGTACTTATACCCGCACAAATATCGGCACTTATATTAGCAACGACTTCCCGTGAGGCGACCATGAATGCACAGCAGCTAGTAGATGAACGCGGCGATCTTTGGCTAGCGCTAGCCCCGCTGTGGCTGGATCGTGAACCCAGCGAGCGCGATTACGCGCGTATGGCCGAGGTCATTGAGCGCTATGATATGACCCTTAACGAGCTCGAATGGATGTTCCGCTTGGAATTGGCGCCGGTGATGTCTCGCCATCAGCTGTCAATCGCCAGCGAATGGCGACAATTTGATGACTATAAGCTGATGAAGCAGTTGGTCAATCACAACATGCGTTTGAAAGGCTGGCGGCGCAAAAGCTGGGCGCTGTTTTCAGGTTTAACCACCATGATGGTGCGTCACCGCTGGAATGCACTCATGAGCCGCGTGGCCGTTACCCGGGGCGAAAAAGTCTAGCGGTCTCAACGCTATGGATAGCGCTGATCCAGGGCCTCTTCCACTGCCAGGCGTAGTGGGCGCCCGTGGTCGCGCGGCCCAAAGCGGGCAATCACCTTGCCATCGCGGCCTACCAGAAACTTGGTGAAATTCCACTTGATCAGCTGTGTACCCAGCACGCCAGGCGCCTCACGTTTGAGATGAACAAACAGCGGATGGGCATGACTACCATTGACATTAACCTTCTCCAGCAATGGAAAACTGACCCCAAACTGCTTTTCGCCAAACTGACAAAACGCTTGGGCGCTTTCCGGCGACTGACGGCCAAATTGGTTACACGGGAAACCGAGCACGGTGAAGCCACGATCCCGGTAGCGCTGAAAAAGGGTTTCGAGTTCTCTTAGCTGCGGGGTAAAACCACACTGGCTGGCAACGTTAACCACCAGCAGCACTTGGCCACGCAGCGCACGTAAGTTAAACGGCAGCCCTTGGTGGGTATAGCAATCTTGGTCGTAAATTTGCATCACTTCGCCCTACAAAACCCCAAACGGCATGGGTATCACCATGCCACGGCTATGCTGTTTACACCAGTGGTCCAGCCACCACGCGTAACGCCAGCGCGATTAACAATACGCCGGTAATGCGGTTTATCCAGTGGGCACGCTGTTGTAGCCAAGGCAGAATGTGTGAGTGAGAAAGTACCACAGCGACCAACACGTACCACCCCCCGTCAATTATCATCGCCGTTAACACAATGATCGCCTTGGCCAGCCCACTCATTTCGGGGGTCACAAACTGGCTTAGCAGAGCGACAAAAAACAGGATCAGCTTCGGGTTGCCTAATGCCACCAGCACGCCCTCTTTAGCGGCCTGGCTCGGATTAGTGGCGACAGCACTGGGCTCTAAAGCACCGGCTCTACCAGCGCGCAGCGCCTTAATCCCTAACCACGCCAGGTAAGCCGCGCCGAACCAGGTAATCAATTGGAACAGCAGCGGAAAACCGGCGATTAAGGCGCCTAGGCCCCAAACAGTCAGCAGCGCATAGAAGCCCACACCAAAAGCATGGAAGATGGCGGCCGTCACCCCGGTAAAGCGACCGCCGCCTAACGTATGGCGCAACACCAGTGCCAAACTCGGCCCCGGCGACATAGCCCCCATGGCACAAATCGCAGCGAGTGATAGCCAGAGTGTCAACGGCATGCCTGTTTCTCCTTGAAGAGTTGATATTACCCTGAGGGGACTGGCGGTCAGTATACGCTAAGCCAAGCAATGCTTCGGCGAGCGCCTTAAATAACGCTGTTAGCATGGTACGCTGTTGGGTAAAATTTACTCTTTTCGCTCTATGCGATTTATTCGCTCTTTTGAAAACATCCGCCCCGCCACTCATTGCGCGGGGTATATAGAAAATATAGGTCTAGAAAAAATAGGACGGCAACATGGGTAGGGCTTTTCAGAACCGTAAGGAATCCATGGCCAAAACGGCCGATGCAAAGACCAAGGTCTACAGCAAATATGGACGCGAGATTTACGTTTGCGCCAAAGCGGGCGGCACCGACCCTAATGGCAATCTGGCGCTGCGCGGTCTAATGGAGCGGGCCAAAAAAGATCAGGTGCCCTCTCACGTTATTGATAAAGCGCTCGACAAAGCCAGCGGTGCCGGTGGCGAGGATTTCTCGCCCGCACGTTACGAAGGCTTCGGCCCTGGCAATGTGATGGTGATTGTCGACTGTCTTACCGACAACCCCAACCGCACCTTTGGCGATGTGCGCGGCTGCTTCACCAAAACCAAGAGCAAAATCGGCACTCCCGGCAGCGTCAGCCATATGTTTGACCACTGTGCCATCTTCTCCTTCGCTGGAAGCGATGAAGAGGCTGTGCTTGAAGCACTGATGGAAGCCGATGTGGATGTCACCGACATTGAGCAAGAGGGCGAGCGCATCACCGTTTTCGCTCCGCACACCGACTATGCCAAAGCCAAGCAGGCGCTGCTGGATACATTCGGTGAGATTGACTTTGAGGCGGACGAGATTCAGTTCCTCCCGCAAACCACCACCCCGGTGGAAGGCGATGACGTAGCGATGTTTGAAAAGTTTCTTGCCATGCTTAATGAGCTGGACGATGTGCAAAACGTCTATCACAGCGGTGAATTGCCCGCAGAGAGTGATAGCTAGTCACCACCTCTTGAGTAAGCTGACCCCACCGCGTTGCGGGTATCCAAGGCCGCATCCGGTGGCAACATCGCTGACTGCACACCCGCGGCACTCAGCACTGTTTTGCCGCGTACGGTGAGGTCGGTAATAAATAGAAACTGCTGACGGGGATCCACCGGATAGGCGCGTATGCGGTAGTGAGTGCCCCAGGGCTTCTCCTCAGCCACCACAATGATCGGCTGGTCGAATTTAAGGTAGGCACTGGTCAGCGCTACGTCACGCAGCGCTTTCCGCACCCAGCCTGCCTCGTGCTCAGGGTGAAGATAAAAGCTCGCTACGCACTGCAGACTGGTACCGCCGTTGTTGGCATTATAAACGGCGTGATCCCACAGCTTTAAATGCGGCACATAGACCAAATCATCGTCAGGGGTTTGGATATCAACGGTGCGTAAGCCAACGTGCTTTACCTCTCCGTAGGTATCTTCAATTTGAACCCAGTCGCCGGGACGATAAGGTAGCTCTACCGCCGAAACAACGCCCGCTATTAAGCTGCTCACGTAATCTTTCATGGCAAAGCCAATAGCTAAGCCCAGTGCGCCCAACAGGGTCACCATGTTGCGCAGCGACGGCTCAATGATAATTGGTACGATGATGGCGAGTGCCGTCATCAATATCAGCAAGCGCGTCATCGGCACCAGGGCAAAAACACGAAAGCGTACTTGGCCATGCATTCGGTTGCCGAGCCAGTTCAACCCCCGCTGGCTGACAATAATCAGTACAATGGTCGCTAGCAGGACTAGGCCCAACGTCATCAGCGCTTGGCTATCGATATCGTTAAACAGTCGCGCGTACTTCTGCTGTTCTTCCATGGGTCGCCCTCCACGGGCCTGTCACTTAATAGCGGGTCTGATTAGAGAGGATCCACTAGATAGTTACGCGACTCTAGTAACTGTCGAACACTCGCGTAGCTTAAAGGTGCAATCTGCCAACGCCCTTCGCAGCTTGAAACAATGCCTTTGCGCTGAAGGGCTAGACGGGCATTGAGTGCTTCATGGTGTGAGAACGGCAGCACTTCTCCCAAAGAGTCGTCATCCAGACCGCCATGAACCAATAACGCATGTAGTACCAGCGTCGCGATATCACCGGTATCAACGGCAAGCTCCGCCTCCGCAAGGGCATCTACCAGCCATAAGGCCTCTCCCTCGTCTGCTTTTGGCTCACGTAGCCGCTCGCGCCAGTAGTGCCATGCAAGACCTATATGTCCGCGGCAGTGAGCCGCTAAGCGCTGGAGCTCTTTATTAGCCGAGTGACGCTTTGGCTTGACTGCAGCATCAAACAGCACCTGCTTACCTGTTCGCGTGCTGTAAACAGGCGGAGGCTGCCCCGAATGGGTCGCAATTTGTGCAAAATAGCGTGCCAGCTGCTCGCCCTCCATGGATTGAAGGGTAAACACCGGCGCCCCATCAATACCGATTACATGTTGAAGGAAAGCGTAGGTCCAACTGTCGCAACCAATCACTCCTTTACCCAAACGTCCACTTAAAGCACGCTCAAGGAACTCCCGAACGCCCTGAATACCCTGGGTGTGGCGTAAAAAATAGCGTTCCAGAGCGGGAATGGCCCATTCTCGTTGATTGATACACTGCTCTACCCACTGAGTACTACCCTCAGCTATTTCGCTAAGCGTGGGCGGCGCTAAGCAAGCAACCTGATGTGTTTCAGCCCAATGAGTTACCACCGAAGCATGGCCGCTGTAGGGCGTGGTAATAAAGAACGTTACCGGCGCATCCAGGCCTTCTAGCTGTTGCCCCAATGCACTCGCCGCGGGAGCCCAATCAATAGGCGGCACTAAATGCGCCAGCCGAACCTCAGGTAGCGCACGCAGCTCGCTTTCGTCTTTCACCTGCTGCTCAGCGCTGTTTTTGCCCCCCAACCACGTTGAGATTGAACGTAGCGAACGTCGCCACTGGCTCGCCTGGGTCTGCTCGGGGGTACGAAATTGATCAAGCTCAACGACCGCCCACAGCGGCTTATCAGCCGACGATGGTTGCTCCCCCATGACTCTTTCCCTTTTAGCTAGCGTTAAGCACTCACCTTAGCACGGCGTTTCCAGTTGCTAACCTCATAAACGAACTTATGGTCTAAAATAAAGTCTTTGTAGACAGTCATTAGCGCACATAACGGACTATTATTTTCTTGCGAGAGCAATGGCAAAAGCTAAAGGAGAAAGCAATGAGTGTTGTGCACGTTAGCGAAGCAGAGCTGCACGCCAAACTTGAGAAGTGTATTGCCGGTGAGCGGCTACTGATTGAGCATGAGGGCAATCGCTTTAGCGCCAGAATTCAACACGTTGGTCTGATGGGCGTAAAGGTGATACCTGAAACCGAGATAAAAAACAGTCATCGCACACCGGGTGACGTTGAAGGCGTCATGGTGCCCTACGATGAGATACTAGAGCTTGAAGTCAAAGGCGTGGTCTACAGCCGCCTGCCAGATTAGTCTGCACTTGCACGCCCGGCAGGTTCGCTAGGCGTGCAAGCTGTTTACCCCTGGCCACTTTGCCAGAAGTAAGCCACCGCATTTAAAACGTCAGACAGATCTTGCCGAAGTGCTGACCAGACTCCTGGTGGCGAAAAGCGTCGGCAATCTCGGCAAGCGGAAATTCGCGGTCAATGATCGGGTGCATATCGAAGGTTTCCAGCGCGCGGATCATCTCGATCTGATGTCGACGACTGCCCACAATCAAGCCTTTCAAATTTGCCTGTTTGGCCATCAACTTGGCCGTTGGTAACTCACCTTCGCGCCCAGTAAGTATGCCAATCAAGGCGATATGTCCGCCGATTTTTATCGCATCAAAGGATTGCGGCAGCGTACCTGGGCCGCCCACTTCGACAATATGATCAACGCCTTCGCCGTTGGTCAGCTCTTTTACGCGCTTACCCCAATCAGGCGTCTCTTTGTAGTTGATGGTGTGCTCGGCGCCCATCTCGCGCAGACGCGCCAGCTTTTCGTTCGACGATGAGGTTGCAATTACCCGCGCGCCCATCAGGCGGGCAAACTGCAGGGCAAAAATCGATACCCCACCGGTGCCCAGCACCAGCACGGTGTCGCCCGCTTTGATACCGCCATCGACGACGAGCGCTCGCCAAGCGGTTAAACCAGCGGTGGTTAACGTAGCGGACTCTGCGTGGCTATAACCTTTGGGCTGATGGGTGAACCACTCGACGGGGCGCACCACCTGCTCACGCGCGTAGCCATCCACGCCGTCGCCCGGCGTAGTGCGAAAATCCCCCACTCTGGCCGGGCCTTCCAGCCAATGCGGAAAGAAAGTCGAGACCACGTGGTCGCCAACGGCGAACTCGCTGACACCTTCACCGACCGCTTCAACCACCCCCGCGCCATCTGACATGGGAATACGCCGATCTTCCGTCGGGATCATCCCAGCAACCACAGCGTAGTCGTGGAAATTCAGTGAGCTGGCGTGCAGGCGTACTTTAATTTCACCTGGGCCGGGCTCGCCTGGGGCCGCTAGCTCAACGACCTCTAGCTTGTCTAAACCGCCTGGCTCTCGTAGCTGAATGGCTTGCATCACTACCTCCTATGGAACACATGCCGTCAAAAAAACGACTGGTCTATTTTGAGATGAGGGCACTCTCTTCGAGATCAAGGTCGTGACCTAAAAAACCACCCGACTGACGCTGCCATAGGCTGGCATAAATTCCCCCTTTCTCCAGCAGCTCCTGGTGCGATCCGGTTTCAACGATACGCCCCTCATCTACCACAATCAGCCGATCAAGCATGGCAATGGTGGAGAGTCGATGGGCAATGGCAATCACTGTTTTGCCTTCCATCAGGGTATCCAGCTGTTCTTGAATGGCGGCTTCCACTTCTGAGTCCAGCGCGGAGGTCGCCTCATCCAGCACCAGAATCGGGGCATTTTTGAGCAGCACACGTGCGATGGCGATCCGCTGGCGCTGTCCACCGGAAAGCTTCACACCGCGCTCGCCCACATGCGCATCCAGCCCGCGGCGCCCTTTCGGATCGACCAGGTCATTGATAAAGGTATCTGCATGGGCGCGGCACACTGCGTTCCAAACGTCTTCGTCGCTGGCGTGGGGGCTGCCGTAACGGATGTTGTCACGTAGCGAGCGGTGTAGCAGCGAAGTGTCCTGGGTGACCATGCCAATCTGGTGGCGCAGGGAGGTTTGGGTCACTTCGGCAATGTTCTGCCCATCGATCAAAATCCGCCCGCCCTGCACGTCGTAAAAACGCAGCAGCAGATTGGCGAGGGTCGATTTACCCGCGCCTGAACGGCCGATCAGACCGATTTTCTCGCCGGGCTTGATGGTCAGGCTCAGCCCGTCAAAGACGTTTTTACTCTCCCCTTTCGCCTGAGCATATTGAAAGCGCAACTGGTCAAACACAATTTCCCCATCAGGAACCTGAAGCGCTTTCGCATTGGGCGCATCGTTGATGGTTGGCTCCTGGGCAATGGTGTTCATGCCATCCTGGACGGTGCCGATATTTTCAAACAGCCCGGCGACTTCCCACAAGATCCAGTCAGACATAAAACGGATGCGCATCACCAGCGCGATAGCAATCGCCAGCACGCCTAGCGAAATCGCCTCCGTGTACCAGGCACTGATCGCCATGGCCGCAGTGCCCACCAAAAGCACCGTGTTCAGTAGCGTCAACCCTACGCTCATGATCGTCACCAAGCGCATCTGGCGGTGAACGGTGACCATAAAGCCTTCCATGGCGTCTTTGGCGTAGCGCTGCTCACGCTCGGTGTCGGCAAACAGCTTGATGGTTTGGATATTGCTGTAGCTATCCACCACCCGGCCCGTCATCTGGGCGCGGGCGTCCGCCTGAGCTATGGAGACATCCCGCAAACGCGGTACGAAGTAGCGCATGATCCCCAAATAACCCACTAACCACAGCCCCAGCGGGATCAGCAGCAGCAAATCTGCCCGGCCCAGCAGATAGGCCGCACCGGTGAAGTAGACGATGGCGTAAACCAGCAGATCCATCACCTTGGTGACAGTCTCACGGATCGCCAGTGCCGTTTGCATCACCTTTTGCGACACCCGCCCGGCAAACTCGTCCTGATAAAATGCCAGGCTCTGGCTTAGCATATGGCGGTGGGATAACCAGCGGCCAATCATCGGGTAGTTACCGAAAATACTTTGATGCGTCACCAGCGACTGCATCAGTACTAACAGCGGCAACCCGATCAACAGCACTAGCCCCAGGCCAGCAAGCCACAGGCCGTTTTCCGCCCAAAAGCCTGCCCGCTCAACGTTGCCCAGCCAATCGACCAGTTGGCCCATGTAGCTAAAGAACACAACTTCCGCCGCAGACACCAAGGCGGTGAACAGCGTCATGAGCAGCAATAGCGGCAGCATCGGACGGGAAAAGTGAACAATAAACGGCATTAAGCCCTTGGGCGGCGTTTTAACCTCGCCTTCCGGATAGGGATTAATCCGCGTTTCGAAGTAACGAAATAACGGCTGTAAAACACGCGATAGCATGAGGCTTCCTTACGTTACTGGCGTTGGTATTGACGTTCTTTAATTTGTTATACGTGAGTGTGTAGAGTGTATATGGCGTTAAAGTGTCATGAAGGATGGGAGTGACGCAGCAGCCAACGCGCCCAGAACGGTGCAATAATCATCAGCGTCACCATACGCAACAGGTGATGAAAAGCGACAAATACCGGATCAATATTTAACGCCACGGCCAAAATGGCCATCTCGCCAATGCCCCCCGGCGCCAGCGCCAGGAGCGCTACATCGCGCCCTACCCCAAGCAATTGGTGAATCAGCTCGGCAAATAACGCCAGCACAACCAATGCTAACAGTGTCGCCACGCCAGACTGCCATAAATAGCGCCCAAAGAGCTGTCGCGTCATGCCCTGAAAGCGCGAACCAATGGCACTGCCCAGTACCCACAGAATCAGGTTCATGCCCCATTCCGGCAGAGCGAGACTGGCAATATCAACACCAGATAATAGAGCAGCGACCAGCAACGGTGCCAGTAACGCGGGGCTGGGGATGCGCAGCCAGCGGCCAAGCGGCAACAGTAACGGGATCATCAACAGCATCCAGCCATGTTCCAAGCCACTGTGAACAGGGCCGATGCCCTCGCCACCACCCTCATAGGCCCAAAATAGCGGCGGCAACACCAGAATTACTAAAATGATCCGCAGTGACTGCGCCACTGCAATACGCTGGGGGTCGCCGCCACACTTTTCACCCAGCAGAATCATCGCCGTCATCGCACCTGGCGACGCCCCAAACCAAGCGCTAACCGGATCAAATCCGCAGCGCCGATACCAGGCTGCTGCAACGGCGGTGGAAGCCGCCACCCCCAGCAGCAGTAGCGCGGCAGAAACAGGCCAATCCAGCACGCGATTCGCCAACTGCGGCGTGACCTGACTACCCAGCACCAGGCCCATGACCGCTAAAAAGACATTACGCAGCGGCTCGGGAACCGAAACCTTAACGCCTTGTGAAGAGGCCAGCAGGTTGGCAATCAGCGGGCCCAGCATCCAGGCCAGGGGCAGGCCGGTGAGTTGAAACAGCGTGCCACCCACGGCGCCAACGATTAACGATACTGACAGCGCTTTCGCGCTCCCGGCACTCAATATGAGACTCTTCACACCGTCTCCCTTTATCTCACCACTCAGTCCACTGAGATAATAATTAACCTGCTAAGAGCATCGTAGTCTACCACTGAACCAGCCACTTGGGCTTTATGGTAGCGGAGGGGGCCGCTTCTATTGCTGAGCTCGGCTTTTAGCCGTGATCCTGAATCAACGTTTCTTGTCATGCTAACAGTATCCGTTAGCCCGCAAGCAAGCGTATAATAGCCACCGCCATTAATGGCGAACTTTCTCAGGGCGGGGTGTAAGTCCCCACCGGTGGTAATGCCATATCTTAATAGATGCGGACAAGCCCACGAGCGCTCAGCCAAAGGGTGTCACCCGACAGTTGAGGACAGCAGATTCGGTGAGATTCCGGAGCCGACGGTCATAGTCCGGATAAAAGAGAAGGTTTCCTAGTAATGTTATCCGTAGCGTTCCAACGCATGCGGGTGCTGTGCTATTGGATGCCTCATGCCCTGATTCTGGTAAACAATCCCTAAAGGATAACCATGAATCAGACCCAACCTTCTTCATCCCCTCGCGTTGCCTTTATCGAAGCGTCTTGGCATCACGATATCGTCACTCAAGCCAGAGAGGCCTTTATTGCTCAACTTGCCAACGAGCATGGCTTTTCTGCTGACCAAGTAGAGATATTCCAAGTCGCAGGGGCTTACGAAATCCCGCTTCAGGCTAAACTACTCGCCAAAACTGGCCGTTACAGCGCCATTGTGGGGGCAGGCTTTGTCATTGATGGCGGCATCTATCGTCACGAATTCGTTGCTCAAGCGGTCATTGAAGGCATGATGCAGGCGCAACTGGAAACCGAAATCCCCATTCTTTCGGTTGTGCTCACGCCTCACCATTTTCATGAACACAGCACGCACCATGATTTTTTCTTTGATCATTTCCGCGCCAAAGGCAAGGAAGCCGCCGAAGCCCTGGTCATGACCCTGGAAAATCATAAAAGGATTCAAGGGCTACGGTAGGTCACAATAAGGCTCCTCACGTTGCTATAAAAACGAGAGGAGCCTATTCAATGAGGCATACCTAGCAAGAGTGGATTAGCAAGTCTGGATTAGTAAGGCTGAGGAATCTCGCCATCATCATCGTCATCGCGCATACGCGCTTGGCGTTCCGCCTCTTCCTCTTTGGCGTCGTCGATGACCTCCATCAGTTCATCCACGTTGGCAATATGGGTGTCGGCATCGAAGTGGCCGGTGAGTTTGCTATCCGGATGCAGCTCACCGGTTTCGTACAGCGCCCACATCTCTCTGCCATATTCAGTATTCAGAAGCTCTGGCGCAAACTGGCCGAAGTAATTGCGCATGTTATCCACATCGCGATACAGCATTGCGGCCGCGCTGTTATTACCGGCGGCGTCAACGGCCTGGGGCAGATCGATAATCACTGGGCCGGAGGCATCGACCAGTACGTTAAATTCCGACAAATCGCCGTGAATCAGGCCCGCGCAGAGCATTTTCACCACGTCTTGAATGACCTTGGCGTAGTAGGTCTGAGCCTGCTCTGGCGTTAGCGTCACTTCGTCCAGGCGCGGTGCCACGTTGCCTTCGGCGTCGCTGATCATCTCCATCAGCAGTACACCATCGACAAAACCGTGGGGCTCGGGCACCCGTACGCCCGCCGAAGCAAGACGGTAGAGGGCATCGACTTCAGCATTCAGCCATGCTTGCTCCTGCTCTTTCTGACCGTAACGGGTTTTTTTGGCCATTGCCCGCGAGCGGCGGCTGTTGCGCTCTTTACGCCCCTCTTGATACTGAACGGCCTGTTTAAAGCTGCGCTGTTTGGCCTCTTTAAACACCTTGGCGCAACGCACTTCCTCACCGCAGCGCACTACGTAGACCTGCGCTTCCTTGCCACTCATTAACTGCACCAACACCTCGTCGATCATTCCATCATCGACCAGGGGTTGTAATCGCTTAGGGATTTTCATGGTTAGCTGCGTCGGCTCCTCTTTGGTACGCGTTCAGTAACGGATACGGCGAACACGGAAAGCACGCCCTTTTAATTTATCACGCTCGAGTTTGGCCTGAGCTTGTTGAATCACGTCTCGCTCAACGGCCACATAGGCACTGCGGGCGAGTACTTTGATTTTACCCACTTGATCGCCGCGCAGCCCACCTTCACTGGTTAGCGCTCCCAGAATATCGCCCGGGCGCAGCTTATCTTTCTTACCACCGGCTAACTGCAGCGTCGCCATTAGCGGCTCGAACGGTACCGAGTGCTGGGGTTTCGGCAGGGGCTCGGTTTTAATCGCCTGCTCCAGCAAGCCTTCAAGCCGCTCCAGCCGGTAGCTCTCTTTCGGAGTGACTAGTGTACAGGCAATGCCACTGGCCCCGGCACGGCCGGTGCGCCCAACCCTATGTACGTGAACATCAAGCTCGCGGGCAATTTGGTAGTTAAACACGGCATCCAGCTGGGCAATATCCAAGCCCCGAGCGGCAACGTCCGTTGCCACCAGAATCGAGGCACTCTGGTTGGCAAACAGAATCAGTATACGGTCACGATCTTTCTGCTCAAGATCGCCATTCAGCGCCACGGCGCTAAACCCAGCATCGGTTAGCTGTTCAGCTACTGCCTGGGTTTCGCGTTTGGTATTGCAGAACACCACGCTGGTGGCAGGCCGATAGACCAGCAGAAGTTGGCGCAGAGCATCGAATCGCGCCTCTTCATTGGCGACGCTATAAAAATGCTGTTGGATCGTGCTGGCGTCGTGAACCTCAGCGATTTTGACAGTCACCGGATTGCGCAAAATGCCGCGGGTCATCTCGGTCAGACCGCCCGACGATTGTTCATCTGGGAAAGTCGCGCTGAACAGCAGCGTTTGGCGGTCAGCTGGGGTATCGGCAATGATGTCATCGATGGTTGCCTGGAAGCCCATATCCAGCATGCGATCCGCTTCATCCAGCACCAGTATGGAGAGCGCATCCAGGGTGAGCGAACCTTTGCGCAAATGCTCGTCGATACGCCCTGGCGTGCCGACCACAATGTGTGCCCCATGCTCTAAAGAGCCCAGCTGCGGGCCAAAAGGCGCGCCGCCGCAGAGCGTGAGTATTTTCACATTAGCCATACCGCGAGCCAAGCGGCGCAGTTCTTCAGCCACTTGGTCAGCGAGTTCTCGGGTGGGGCAAAGCACCAGGCCCTGCACCGCGAAGCTCCCCACCTTCAGCTTAGCCAGCAGCGCTAAACCAAACGCTGCGGTTTTGCCTGAGCCGGTTTTCGCTTGGGCCAGCACATCGTGCCCGGCCAGCATGGGCGGAAGACTCTCCGCCTGCACAGGCGACATTTCATGGTAGCCAAGGGTGTCTAGATTCGTAAGTAGCGCTGATGGAAGCGCCAGAGATGCAAAAGAAGTGTCGGACACAGAAAATTCCTGAAGGGGCCGTAGTGCCCCGCAAACCCATAATGTGAAGCACCATACCAGAAAGTGCCTCAAACTGCGCCGCCATCAAGCTGCCAGCGGTACAAAGGTTGCCTGAGTCAGCACGGCTAAATCCCCAGGCGCCAGCTCAATTTCAAGCCCGCGTCGCCCGGCGCTGACATAGATAGTGGTGAAAGCCTCGGCAGAGTGATCAATAAAGGTAGCCAAGCGCTTTTTCTGCCCCAACGGGCTAACCCCACCGAGCACATAGCCGGTCGTGCGCTCCACTTCCGACGGTTCCGCCATGGTGGCTTTTTTGGCCCCAGCGGCTTTGGCAATCTGCTTTAGGTTTAGCTGCCCGGCCACCGGCACAATGCCGACTACCAGTTGTTTACCATCCAGCTTTACCACCAGCGTTTTAAATACTTGCTCCACTGCGACGCCCAGTTTTTCAGCCGCCTCCAATCCATAGGAGTGCGCGGTGACATCGTGGTGGTACTCATGGAGTTGGAAGGCAATGCCTGCATGTTTTGCACCATTAATAGCTGGAGTCATGGCGTTCTCTTCGTTAACAGCATTGATACAGGGGAGTTACTGCGCGGTACACTTCGCCCGGTAGGTTAATAACGCGACAGGCAAATAGAAGTCAACGGATGACAGGGGATGAATGTTAGCACGCTATGGATGGAAAGCTGAGCTCTAGCGACTATGCTTAAAAATGCAATGCTCAACAGTGCAGTAGGTAAAAGGAAGCTAACCGAAAGGAGATCAGCAATGCCAGCAACCTCTAAAGCGCAGCAAAAAGCGGCGGGCGCGGCACTATCTGCCAAACGCGGGGAAACCAAGCCCAGCGAACTTTATGGTTCGTCTAAAGAGATGTATGACTCCATGAGCGAGGAGGAGCTAGAAGATTTCGCGAGTACAAAACGCAAAGGCAAGCCAGAAAAGAAACAGGATTGATGATCGCATTGCCCCTGCCTGCTAAAAGAGCCAAATAAACCAATAGCGCCAGCTTATCGAAGCTGGCGCTGTTGGTATTGACTAGCGAAGTGTTACTGCTTGCAAGGCACCACTTTACGCAGGGTGTCTTTTGCCCAAAGCGTTTGACCATCTGGCGTACGGCCATGCTCATTCCAGCGTTCGGCAGTTTCCAGGCAGAACGATCCAGCGCTTTCAACGCTTGCATCGCGATTTGCCGGGCGTTCACCGCCAATCCGCATAACGTCAGGATTGTCGGTGGTATAACTTGGTGCAATGGTAGAACTTGCACAGCCAGCGACCAGGACGGTCAGTAGCAGTGCGGGTAAACAGCGGCGCAATGGCATGTTTTACAACCCTCAACGTGTCAATGTTTGGCCGACACCTATTGTCGGTAGCGCTAAATAGCACTGCCTTTAAGCGTACGTCAATGCTTTTTCACCTGCCTCAGCCAGCGACCAACGTAAGGCTGGTAACCGGGCGCAGGTTTAGCCGCTTACAGCGCTTCTCTACGCTATCCACAATCTCTTGAGCGTCGTCGAACTGCTGCTTATCGAGCTGGATATCCACCATCAGGAAGCTGCCCACTTGGGCCAGGCGCACATCGTCGGCGCTGACATCAAAGTCGGCAACATCCTCCACTACATCGCGCCGCACGCTGCTGCATGAGCCGCCAAACATCAGCTCCCGCAGCGCCCCACGCACCATGCGAATCGGCATGGGTAAGAAGTAGCCTGCGATAACCAGCACCATCACCGGGTCGGCAAAGCGTGCGTAGCTGGCCCAGGGCGATTGGGTTAACAGCCAGGTAAGCCCAAACCCCAGCATGACAGCGGCACTCAGCCAGGTATCCATCTGCCACTGGCGCAGCTCCGCGGCCAACAGCGACGAGCGCGCCACCCTAGCGTATCGCGCCAGCCACCACCAGGTTAATAAACAGCCGGTTACGTTGACCACACCAAACATCAGCGCCAAATCCAGCGTGACCAGACGGCCACCATCAAGCAGGCTCCACACAGCGGATACCAGCGAGACAATACATACCATAGCGATCACCACGCCTTTGAGCAGCACGGCAAGGGGCTCTACCGTCAGCCGCCCAAAGGGGTAGTGATCGTCTGCAGGTTTACGCGCCTGCTTAAGCGCAAATAACGATAGCGACGCCAACACCAGGCTTAACAGCGAGTAGCCGCTATCAAAAAGAATCGTTATGGAACCGCTGGTCAGCCCTAGCACCAGCCCGGTAAACGCAAACAGGCTAGCAGAAATAGCTGAAAATCTTAGCGCACGGCGCTCAGCAATAAAGGGGGTCACGCGGGGAACTCCATCACACTGGTCAAATTGTGGGCCATAATAGTCGAGAGTGATGACAATCACGAATCGCTCAGCGCCAACTTAATTGGCGCTTGACCACTTTAACGAGACGACTATGCGCGCTGAACAGGTACAGGCTTTTATTGATGTTACCGAGCATGGCTCCTTTGCTGCCGCTGCACGGCATACTGGCTTAAAACGGAGCACGCTAAGTGCTGCGGTTAATGCGTTGGAGGACACTCTGGGCGTGGCGCTATTTGAGCGTTCGGGCAACAGCCTAACGCTGACCGCCGTAGGCGATAGCGTGCTTCCCGACTGCTACCGTTTGTTAACCAGCGCCAGCCGAATCAAAAAACACTGCCACCAACACCTGCAGGGTGTGGAAAGCCAGCTCGGCATCGCCCGGGATGACGCCCTACCCGAGGTATTTTGGCGCCAAGTAATGCACGATTTAAAACAGCAGTTTCCGTTGACCGCTATTTCGGTGTATCTGGTGCCACCCCAGGAGCACACTCAGTTTGTGCAGCGCCAAACGGTGGATATTGCCTTTGGCCTATATACCGCTGAAGGTATCGACGCCAGCGCCACTAACCTGGCCCCCGTCAATATGCGTTTAGTGGCAGCGCCCCATCATCCACTAAGCCGCCTTCCCAGCGTTAATCGCGACGACTTGGCCCAGTACACCCAAGTATGTTTAACCCATGTACAGGACGACAAGCTAATCAGCGAAGCGCTGTTTTCAGGTAACTATCTTGGCCTCACCATGTTTGAAGTAATTCGCGATGCCGTTATCAACGCAACCGGCTGGGCGCTGCTGCCCTACCCGCTGGTTAAAGGCGCCTTGGAAGCGGGCACGCTCTGCACGCTAAATCACGATTTAGCGTTAGAGAGCCACTACTACCGCTATGTGGAGAGCGATAACTGCGGCGTGGTCGCCACTGCGCTGTTAAATAAAGTGACGCATTTTTTAGCCACACTGAATTAAGCCAGTGCGGACTCACTGACATATCGTTGAAATCTTTTTTGTGGAAAAAAACGCCAAAGCCTTCCACGCTATTACAAAGCGCTAAATAAGGAGACGCCAGGACACGCCACGTGAGGAGCACTGGTAAGTGTCATCCAGACGTAATACGCACCTGCCAGTGTCGAAGTTGCCGTCAACCAAGGAGTGATTCCAACGATGGTACGACTCGATAAGAAAGCCACTCGGCTGTATGTGTTGGACACCAATGTCCTGATTCATGACCCTACCGCGCTCTACCACTTCGATGAGCACGATGTCGTTATCCCCATGACCGTCCTGGAGGAACTTGATAAGCACAAAAATGGTGTACGTGAAATTGCACGCACGGCTCGCCAAATCAGCCGTACGCTCTCCGACCTTACCAGCCAAGTCACCTTTGATGAGATCCAACGCGGCATTCCGATTCCCCGGCTCAGTGGCGACTCAGGACGCCTGCACTTCTTATGCTACAACGATTTAAAGCTCTTTGACGCCCTCGACGATAGTCCCGATAACCGCATACTGGCGGAGACCTGCCGCCTTCGCGAAGAACGTCCCGATGCCTCGGTCATTCTGATCACCAAAGACATTAACCTGCGCGTTAAAGCCGCTGCGCTGAAAGTACCGGTAGAAGATTATCTCAATGACCGCGCTTTCTCCGACAGCGATGCCATGATTGAGGGCGCACAGGTCTACGCCTCCGCAGGCCAGAATGGTGCATCATTATGGGAAGCGTTGAATGTTGACGTTACCGTGGAACGACTTGATCACCACACTTTCTACCAACTCACCGGCAATATGCCACGCCACTGGCACGTAGGCATGCTGGTCTCGGATAGCGAAAACGGTGCGGAGTTTGAAGCGATCGTTCGTGAACTGGGGCCCTCTTCGGCGCGCCTTCAGTTGCTGACGAACTACCGTCACCACGCAGGCGTTTGGGGCGTTCACGCCCACGACAGTCGGCAAAACTTCACGCTCAACCTACTCATGGATCCCGATATAGATCTGGTCACCATTGCCGGTAATGCCGGTACCGGTAAAACCTTTATGACGCTGGCCGCGGCCTTTCAGCAAACCCTGGACGCCAAGCTGTTTGAGCGCATTGTGTTTACCCGCGCGCCGATCCCCATGGGCGAAGACATTGGCTTTTTACCCGGCACCGAGGAGGAGAAGATGTCACCGTGGATGGGCGCCTTCCACGACAATATGGATAACCTGCTGCGCAACGAGGAGGGAGAATCAAGCTGGGATAACGGCGCCACACGGCAGTTGATTGGCTCGCGGGTACAGATCCGCTCGCCGAGCTTTATGCGTGGACGCACCTTAAACGACACTTTTCTCATCATTGATGAGGCGCAAAACTTCACCCCCAAACAGCTTAAATCGCTGGTCACCCGGGCAGGGCGCAATACCAAAATTGTCTGTCTGGGTAACGTTGGGCAGATTGACACACCCTATCTAACGGCTAATACCTGCGGTATGGCCGCGGTGGTTGAGCGTTTCCGTGATTGGCCCCACGCTGGGCATATCACCTTGAAAAGCGTTGAGCGCTCGCGCTTGGCACTGGCCGCGGAAGAACTGCTTTAAACCGTCTTCTTTAAACCTGCTTTCCCCCCTCCCACCACTGGTGGGAGGTAAATCTACGCCATCAAGTATCGTTACTATCCTCTATGGGCTTCCATGACCGGGGGGCACCAATGGTGTCCGCGGCAAACGCTTCACGCTCGCCTAACGGGCGCGCCTCTCCAATGGTGGTGTCGTTGAAGGTCTGGCGCTCCATTTCACAGTTAACTTCCGCACCAAACAGCACGACAAAGGCAGACAGCCAGAACCACAGCATCAGCGCCACCACGGCGCCCAGGGAACCGTAAAGCTCACTAAAGGTAGAGAAGTAACGCACATAAAGCGAAAGTCCGCCGGAACCTAACAGCCACATCACCGTTGCCAGCAGCGTGCCATAGCTTAACCAACTCCACTGGGCTGAACGCCGATAAGGCGCGTAGCGGTACAGCAGCGCAATCAGCATGCTCATCATGAACAATAGGGCGGGCCAGCGCAGCCACTGCAGGATTTTATTTAGCGGCGGATCAATCGCCAAGGCGTTAACGAGCACGGGTACGATGGCAATGAACGCCAGCGACACCAGGGTCATAAAAATCAAGCCAAAGGTCAGTGATACCAATACCGTACTGCGGTGTAACAGGCTGCGTTTTTCGCTTTCTCCGTACACCACGTTTAGTCCTATGACTAATACCGCCACCCCTTTGGAAGCGATAAACATGGCAATCAGTAGCCCGGCGAGAGCACCCAGAAAGCTACCTGACTCCGCGCTCTCCACTACCTGCTGGGCCTGCTTATCGATTAACTCAGCAGCATCCGGTGGCATAAAGCGACTGATTTCGTACAACTGCTGGCCAGCTTCATAAGGGTCAAACAGTAACCCCCAGAGAGAAATGACCGCCGCGATGGTGGGGAACAGCGCTAGTAAGGCGTAGAAAGCCACACCGGCGGCCAGCATGGTCAGGCGGTTACGGCGAGCGGCACGCACTACCCGCCAGGTAATATCGTGCCACCCCCGTTGGGGTATATCACCAGGTACCTGCGCGCGGCGACCGCGAGGGAGCTTACCCATAACAGGCACCTGACAAGCACACTCCACACACTCTTCTCATCGCTGGCCTTCCCATATCAGTAGCGCCGCAAGCAATACGGCAAGCACCATCATCAAACCACTGGCATGGTGACGCAACCAGGACTCAGTAGACAACAGCCGCGTTAAATACCCCATCAACGTTTCTTCGGTTTTTTGCGCGGTCACCACGCTCGTCGCTTTTATCTGGGCACAGTAGCCCCCAACCCAACGTAACGGCACCAGCACAGCGCCTACAATAACCGCGTAGATCCACCATAGGTCGCCTGGGGGGAGCGACTTCCCCTTCAGCGGACGCGTTAATAACCAACCCACCGCGGCGAACACTACCCCGACCGGAAAGGGCCACATGATACCCAGCCACTCTTTCAGCGGCGGTATCTCGATGCTGCCTGCTGGTAGGGGAAGCCACAGCGGTGTTAACAGCGCTGCGGCGATGGCGACTAACCAGGCGCCCCACTGCTCGCGGTTACTGCCCCCCTTATGACGCTGCTGCCACTGACGCCAAAGGGCAACGCTAACGAGCGCCGCTGTGCCAACAGCCGCCCAACTAAGCAGCTTGATCAGCGATTCATGGTGCATTTCATAGAGCGGACTCTTCACGCCCCACTTGGTGATCAGGCCCGCGCCAATGGCGCCCGCCAACGAGATACCCGGTAGAGAAAGCAAGGCCCAGACCAACGGCAGCGGCCAGCGCGGTAGGTGCTCGCTGATACTGGTGCCCATAAACAGCGCGCCTTTGGCCAGCGCATGGTGGGCAGCAAACAGCACCAAGCCTGGCCATAGCAGCGACCATACCTCTGGCGCGACTAACCCCATGGCCACCAACGCGGTCATCATGCCCATCTGGCTAATACTGGAGTAGGCCAACACCGCTTTTGGGTGGCGTTGAAAAACGCCATACAGGGCAGCACCAAAGGCCGCCGCCAGCCCTGCGATTAACATGAAGTGACCAAACTGGGCTAAGGAGGCGGAAACCAACTCATCGCCTAGCGGCAACACGTTGATCCAACCCAGCAGCCCCGCCTTAATCATCGCCCCACTCAGCACCGCACTGGCCGGCGCCGGTGCCACCGGGTGCGCTAAAGGCAGCCATACGTGCAGGCCGATAACACCCGCTTTCACACCAAAGCCTAGGCACAGCAAGGCGGCCATCCATGCGCCGTGTTCAGCGCCTACAATGCCTTCGCGTACCCCTTGAAGCGTCAGCGTATCGGCTTCACCGGCCGCCCATAGAAAGCCACCAAGAATAAGTCCTTCACCCACCACGGCTAATATCAAATAGGCCTTGGCTCCCAGGCGAGCTTCCTGTGACCCGCTATGCACCACCAGGGCGTAGGCGGCGAAGGTCATCAGCGCAAAGCCGAGATAAAAACTGGCGATATCCTGGGCAAGAATCAGCAGCACGTTGCCAAGCAGCGTCAACGGCCACAGCAGTGCTAAACGTAGTAGCCGCCGCTGGGCGTCTTGAACACCCTCCTGGGCCTTCGCCTGCTCCGCCGCAAAATAGCCCTTGGCATGAAACGCTGCCAGGCTCCAGAGCAGTGCGGTAAACGCAAGCCATGGGCGGCTTAGCGCGTTGAGCTCCCATTCGCCGCCCAGCATCCAGGCATCTATCGTCCAGTGCGCTTCGCCGCCGTAAGCTAATAGCAGCGCTGGCCAAGCGGCGCTTAACCATAGCACCGAAAAGTAGCCACGCCGGGCAGCGGAAATGCGATAGGCATTGCATAAGGCCCAACCAACGACGGCTAGCGGCCAGAGCAACGTTAGCGCAAGCAGCAGCGTCATCATGGCAGATACTCCCCGGACGCCACGCGAGCGGCCCAATCCAGGGGGCTAAAGGGCAGCCCGGCAAATAGCCCAGCGCCCAGGCTGGCCAGGGCGGTAAACACCATGGGCAAAAGCAGCCAACTATGGGTTTCAAAACGGCCTAAGCGCTGCTCTTTAGGCCAACTCCCTTTGCCATGGGAGGGCCCTGAACGGAACCATAAGCGGTGCACAATGGGTAAAAAGTACATGGCGTTGAGCGTACTGCTCGCGACCAGTACGGCGACGACCCAGTACATCTCTGCTTGAATCGCGCCAATGCCGAGGTACCATTTGGTAATAAAGCCAGCCACCGGCGGAAGGCCAATCATGCCAAACGCGCCGATGGTAAATGCAATGCTGGTCAACGGCATACGCTTACCGGCGCCATCCATTTCATCGATGCGGTGAATTCCCAGCTCTTCGGCATAGTTACCCGCACAGAAGAACAGCGTAACCTTCATTAAGCCTTGATGTAGCAAGTGCGCCAAAGCACCAACGGTGCCAAACGGGCCAAACAGCCCGATACCCAGAATAACGTAGGAGACCTGGCTGACCGTTGAGAACGCTAAGCGAGGCTTCAACTCCTCTTGAGCAATCGCCCTTAACGAGCCATAGATAATCGTAATAGAGGCCGCCACCGCTAACGCGGTAATAACGCCTAGCTCCACGCTCAGTTCAATGCCAAACAGATCGTAAACCACCCGCAAAATGCCAAACGCGCCCGCCTTCACCACCGCGACCGCGTGCAGCAGCGCACTCACCGGCGCGGGCGCCACCATCGCTCTGGGTAGCCAACCGTGTAGCGGCACCATGGCGGCTTTGACCGCCAACCCACCTACCAAGAGGGCAAATATCAGCGTTAGCAGGCCTCGATGATCGTTCACATAGTCGCCCAAGCCCTCTTCTGACGAGAACGATTGATCCCCGGTCAGGCTATACAGCAACACAGCCCCCAGTAGCAGCACCACACCGGCTGTTAGCGTATAGCGCAAATAGACGCGCCCCGCATTGAGGGCTTGCTGGGTGCCCTTGTGAACCACCAGCGGGTAGGTGGAGAGCGTCAACATTTCGTAGAAAACCAGAAAGGTAAACAAGTTATCGGCGAGGGCAATGCCGATCGTGCTCGCCACGCACAGGCTAAAAAAGCCAAAAAAGCGCTTCCGATTGGCAGAGCCTTCCAGATAGCCAATGGCATAAACGGTAGTGCATAGCCAAAGCAGCGACGATAACCCGGCGAACATCACCCCTAGCGCATCGCTGCGCAGAACGAAATCAACGCCTCCTACTACCTGAAAGCTAAAAATATCCTCATGCCCCGCGGCTACCCGCCTGACCATCAGCATAACCAGAATAATCTTAACGACGGCCGCCACGAGGTTGATCGTCGTGCGCAGGCGCCGAGCGTCTTCCGGCAGTGCGAAAATAATCACCACCACCAGTAGCGAGGTCGCCAAAGCGGTCAGCGGTAACCAGGCGGCGTTCATGGGCTACCTCCATGCATCAATTCCAGCGGGAAATGCGCCAATAGCCCGAGGGCGAACGCAATCAGAGCCAGCGTTAGTGCGATCAGATCCATACCGGGCGCCAGAGGTTGATAACGATGGCGGGGGGCCGTTTCATCAAACGAGTAACGAAACAGGCGGAATATATAGGCCGCAGTTAATAGCGTGCCGGCTAGTAGCGCCGCCACAGCCCACCACTGCTGGGTAATGATCATCGCTTGAAGCAGCATCCATTTCGCCGTGAAGCCAGCACTGGGGGGAAGACCCATCAGCGTGATAGCGGCGATGCCAAACACCAGTAGCGAAAGCGGCAAACGGCGGCTGGTACCGGCCAGGCCTTTGAGCGTGCTCTCCCCAGTGGCCAGTATTAGGTTGCCTGCGGCCATAAACATGGCGGCTTTGGCAAAGGCGTGCCCCATGAGCTGCAGCCAAAACCCCTCCCAGGCTAACGCCCGGGGCAGCGGCGCAATATCGGGCCCCAGCAGCAGCGGAAAAGCCACCATGAGATACCCCAACTGGGCCACGGTGGACGAAGCCACCAGGGTTTTAAGTGAATCGGTACGCCAAGCCAGCAACCCTCCCCATACGATTGCCAGCAGGCCTAGCCAGGCGATAACACGCGGGGCGTAGAAGGTTTCAGGGAGCAGAATGCTCCACAGCTGCAGCAGTATAAATAGCGACGCCTTAATCACCAGCGCAGCATGCAGCGCGCTCACGGGCGTCCAGGCACTCTCGTGCACCGGGGTCAACCAGGCATGCAGCGGAAACAGCGCGGCTTTTAAGGCTAGCCCAGCGCCGATCAACGCGGCGGCAAACCACGCCACCGGCCCAGGCTCTACCACATCAGCCAAGCCCTGCAGATCCAACCGGCCCCAGTGGCCTAAAATCAGCGCGACCCCGAGTAGATAGGTGAGAGACCCCACCAGCGCCAACAACAAATAGCGCATTCCCGCCACGAGAGCGGGCACTTTGCCCGATAGCATCAGCATGCCAACCGCCGCCAGCCCCATTAGCTCCAGCCCGGCATAAAGAGTGAGCAGATCGGTGGCCAGCCAAATTAACGACAGCGCACTCAGTACAACGCCCATCAACGGCCACAGCCAGCGTGCCAATGGCCCGGTTTCGCTTAAGCGCAGATATCCCGGCGTATAGAGCGCTGCCGCAACGCCGATCACCTGGGTCATTAACAGCAGTAGTACGCTCAGTCCGTTTAGACGCAACGACAGCAGGATACCGGCGATTTCCCACTGCCAGCGCAGTAGTCTCGCTTGATCGTAAGCAGAGAGCAGCATTAGCCCAGAGACCAATACTGGCACACTGGCTAGCAAGACGGGCCATGCCCGCTTAGGAGGAAAGAGTGCCGCCAGCATGCCCAGTAGTAGCGGCAAGCCAAGCGCAGCTAACAGCGCCCAATGGGTGCTGGAAAGAGGTTCAAAGGTACTCTCGAAAAGGCCAAAGCGCCAAGTCATGTGGCGCTCTCCTTGGGCTTACCGTCACGCCCAAGGGCCTCGACCCCTTCCAGGTGCAAAAGCTGTCGAATTAGCAGCGCACCCAGCATCGTCCCCAGCCAGGCGACCAACAGACCGACGCTAATTAACGCCTGGGCCGCCGCCGAGGTGCCCGCCACACCCGCCAGCAGCATAAATACCCCCGAGCCGAGAATATTGAACGCCAGCAAACGGCGCAGCAAATGACGGTGTAGTGCAAAAGCTCCCAATGCACTGGCGGCGATCACCACCCCCGACAGCAGCAGTGGATGCTCTTCAGGTGAATACGCCATGTCAGCGATGACATAACGGATTGCGGCACCGACCATGACAAACCAGGCCAGCGCCAACGCCACGCGCATCGCCACTCTCGACCAGGGCTCGTTAAATCTATCGCGCTCTAGAGGAGATGAAACACCCGGTGAAACGTGGCCCAGGGCATAAAAAAAACAGGCCCCTGTGAGTACAACGCCCAACACGAGTTCGGCAGCGGCGAGCAAGGGAGCCTCTAGCCGCAACCAAGCTAGCGTCATTGCCGCTGTAAAGGCGACAAAAAAACAGCAGGCGCGCAGTAAGTGGCGATCAAACAGGCACACTAGCGCCGCCACCGTTAGGCATAGCGCCAGCAGCATTTCCATTGCCTCAAGAGGTTTTATCGCATCAAAGAAAGCTATCATTCGTTTTCGCTACATCCTTGCATCGGTCACGAATAGGCATAGGCGCTTAGTTTAAGCGAGAACCCAACCACTTGCCGATATCATTGACCTGCTGTGGGCAGAGCGCATGGGCCATGGGGTATTGGCGGTAGTTAACCGCGTAGCCCATCTCTTTTAAGCGGTCGGCGCCACTGCGGCCAAGGCTTTCAGGCACAATGGGGTCAAAGTTACCGTGTTGAACTTCAATAGGGATCTGACGATTGGCTTCCGCCAGGTCGATATTGTCGGCAGTCGCAAAGTAAGTCGACATGGCCAACAACCCTCCAAGCGGTTCAGGGAAAGTCAGCGCAGCGTGGTAGGCAACCGCACCACCTTGCGAAAAGCCTGCGACAATAATGCGCTGGCTATCGATACCCTGGTCAATCTGCTCTTGAATCAGTGTCTGGATTCGCTCAGCGGATTTCTTGAGTTGAACCTCATCGACCCGACGCCCCAAATCCATGGCGAGAATATCGTACCAAGCGGGCATCACCATACCGCCATTAATCGTCACGGCTAAGCGTGGCGCATGGGGCATGATAAAACGCACGTGGGAATCTTTGGGCAGCGCCAGTGCGGGCACCAGCGGTTCAAAATCGTGCCCATCCGCACCTAAACCGTGAATAATGAACACACAGGCATCGGCGGGTTGACCATCTTTCGGTTCAATAATCAGTTCGCCAGGAGCAGTCATAACGTCGTATTCCTTATGCAAAAAGCGTCACCCTAGCGCAAACCCGCGTTAACAGCGAGCGGGAGAGTGCCTAAAAATAGTCACAGACCACTTAAAAAGGCCATACCAGAGGTATTAAAAACAGCGCGATGGCCCCCGTCAGTATATTTAATCCACTGCCCAGGCGTAGAAAATCGCTTACTCGGTAACCACCAGGGCCATACACCATTAAATTGGTTTGATAGCCAATGGGGGTTAAAAAGCTCGCCGAGGCGGCAAACATAACCGCGACTACGTAGGGCATCGGGCTAACGCCCAAGCTTTCCGCGGCGCTCATCACCACCGGGAAAATAATCACCGCCGCGGCGTTATTGGTGACCAGTTCGGTTAGCAGCGCCACCACGCAGTAAGTGCCAATTAACAGCAGCAGTGGATTACCCGCCACCAGGGTCAGCACCCCACCGCCGATTACCCCGGCAGCGCCGGAACTCTGCAGCGCCGCCCCCACCCCAAAGGAGGCCGCAATAGTGAGCAGCACCTGAGTATCCAGGCCACGCTTGGCAGCGCCCACCGAACAACAGCCCGTGAGTAGCGCTAATGCCGCACCCAACATGGCAGCGTTGAGCATACTCAGTACACCAAGCGCGGCGAGCAGCACGGCGCCTAACAGCAAGCCCCACGCTAGCGGCGCTTTTTCATGGATAGGCCGCGCCGCGCCGTTGAGCTCACTAATGAGTAAAAAGTCCCTTGACTGTCGATGTCGCTCAATAAACGGGGGCCGCGCCTCAAGCAATAGCACATCCGCGGGCTGCAACCTCACCTGGCCCAGATTCCCCTTAACCCGTTCGCCGCCGCGGCAGATCGCCAACACCGCTGCCCCATAGAGGGTTCTAAAGTGACCATCGCGAATACGCTGGCCAATAAACTGACACTGATTAGAGACCACCGCCTCAACCAAGCGACGCTCTTTAAACTCCTTCTCCAAACTGGAAGTGCCATCCCGGGAGGGGATCAAGCCACGAATTTGCTGCAACTCCACTGCTGCATCAGAGGTGCCTGCAAACACCAAGCGGTCGCCGCCTTTGAGCTGCTCACCAGGCCCCACCACGCTGACCACGTTGCCTGCGCGTTCAATCTCTACCAGAAACAGCTCCTGTAGGTGACGTAACCCCGCCTCTTCAACGGTTCGATCCACCAGCACGCCAGCCGGATCGACTTCCATTTCGATAGTGAACTCCCGCGGGTTGGCGAACGCATTGGCCAGCCCTTCCCTGGCGGGCAACAACCGCGGCCCTAACAAAATGAGATAGGCAAGCCCGGCCACCGCAACGGGAACACCGACCCAGGCCAAATCCAACAGTCCCATACCAAGCTCTGGGTAGCGCTCCAGCAATAACCCATGCACTACCAGGTTCGTGCTGGTACCGAACAGCGTAATGGTGCCCCCCAGGATAGAGGCGAAACTAAGCGGCATCAGCAGCCGTTGGGGTGACAGGCGCAGCCGACGGCTCCAGCTCATGACCGCGGGAATATAGGTAGCAACAACGGGGGTATTATTGACAAAGCCGCTAAGCGAGGCCACCGGTAGCAACAGGCGAACCAGCGCGCCCCGCTCGCTTTTGGGCCGTTTAAGCACATAGCGAATAATCAGGTCGATGCCGCCGGTTTCGCGAATGCTGGCCACCAACACATACATAAACGCTACGGTAAACAGACCGCTATTGGAGAAGCCCCCCAGCGCCTGCTGGGGGTCAATCACCCCAAGCGTCATTAGCACAATAACCGCACCCAGCAAGATAATATCCGGCCCCAGGCGTGAAAAGGCCATTAACGGGAAGATGGTGAGCACCACCCCTACCGCTATCCAAGCATCCAGTGACATAACCACGACATCCTTAACCAATAAGCATGGCGGTATTGTGAAGCCAATTTTATATTCTAAAAAGTTATTTTTAGAAACATTTAAAGATCAAAATGGAATATGCAGCGCGAGGTGTGAGGTGTGAGGTGTGAGGTGTGAGGTGTGAGGTGTGAGGTGTGAGGTGTGAGGCGAGTTTAAGTTACAAAACCTGAAAAGCGAAAACCCCGCGCTTGGCGGGGTTTTCTGGTCAATCAACGCTAAGCGGTGATTGCTAACATCTCAATGCTTAAGAATAAACTTAAATCACCTTGATGTTAGAAGCCTGAAGGCCTTTTTTACCCTGGGTGACGTCGAAGGAGACCTTCTGACCATCTTGCAGAGATTTGAAGCCTTCTGCCTGAATTTCTGAGAAATGCGCGAACAGATCGTCGCCATTGTCGTCAGGAGAGATAAAGCCGAAACCTTTAGTGTCGTTAAACCACTTAACGGTACCAGTTGCCATGATCGAAATCCTCGATGTTGCTAATTAAACCGGGAAATACCCGAATTGCAGTGGGTATAACAAGAGACTTTCACCAGATTTAACGCTAGAGGCGCTTCTATACTGCTGACAACGTTCGACTTGCTAACCAACTAGCTTTATTTTGCGCTTAACCACCCTTCCACGTCAACACCCACTATAAATGCCGTTTAATAGCGTACATCGCTAAGTGCTACCGGGAACTTCACGACGCTCAGCCAGCATCCAGCCGGCAGCCTTCTCCGCAATCATCAGCGTGGGCGAGTTAGTGTTACCACTGGTGATAGTCGGCATAACGCTGGCGTCGGCCACTCTTAAGCCGCTAACACCACGCACTAGCAGCCGCGCATCGACCACTGCCATGGCATCATCCTTACGCCCCATTCGCGCGGTTCCCACTGGGTGAAAAATAGTCGTGCCGATATCACCGGCTAACCGGGTTAGCTCGTCATCGGTTTGATACTCAACACCAGGCTTAACCTCTTCTGGCGCATACTTGGCAAACGCAGGCTGCTCGGCAATGCGCCGGGTTACTCGCAGTGAATCCGCGGCCACCTTGCGATCTTCTGGAGTGCTCAGATAGTTAGGCGAAATCGATGGAGCCTCGCGTGGATCACTGCTTTTAAGCTGCACGGTGCCCCGGCTGGTAGGATTCAAATTACACACGCTGGCGGTTATCGCCGGGTAAGGGTGTAACGGCTGGCCAAACGCTTCCAGGCTTAGCGGCTGTACATGGTACTGAATATTGGGGTGGGGATGATCCGGCGTGCTGCGGGTAAAAGCCCCCAGTTGCGAAGGCGCCATGCTCATTGGCCCCGAGCGCTTAAGCAGGTACTCAAGGCCAATGCCGACTTTACCCCACAGCGTACTGGCCATGGCATTGAGGGTTTTGCCATTGGTGATGCGATATATCGAGCGAATCTGCAGATGATCCTGCAGGTTCTCACCCACCCCCGGCAGGTCATGGACTAGCTCAACGCCATGTTTGTGGAGCAGTTCGGCTGGCCCTACCCCAGAAAGTTGCAACAGGTGCGGTGTACCAATGGCACCCGCGCACAGGACGACTTCCTTGCTCGCTACAACGTGAAGGGGGTTGCCCTCACGCTCCACCTCAACGCCTGTGCAGCGCAGTGTATCTGCCTGTTCAAAAACCAGTCTATTCACTTGCGTAGAGTGCCATAACGTGAGGTTGTCGCGCTTGAGTGCTGTACGTAAAAACGCTTTGGCGGTATTCCAGCGCCAGCCCGAGCGCTGATTAACCTCAAAGTAGGCCACGCCTTCATTAGAGCCGCGGTTAAAATCGTCGCTGCGCGGTATGCCCGCCTGCACCGCAGCCTCGGCAAAATCATCCAATACCTGCCATTTTAGGCGCTGTTTTTCGATCCGCCACTCGCCGCCATGGCCGTGAAAATCGCGGTGTTTTGCATCGGTATCGCCGCCCTCATCCAAGCGGTAGTGGTCTTCGTGTTTGATAAAGTCGGGTAGGCAATTCTCCCATCGCCAGGCATCGTCGCCGGTGACCTCGGCCCAATGGTCGTAGTCCCGCGCCTGGCCACGCATATAAATCATGCCGTTAATACTGGAGCAGCCACCGAGGGTTTTGCCCCGCGGATAGATCAAAGAACGTCCGTTGAGCCCTTTATCAGGCTCGGTTCGAAACAACCAATCGGTACGCGGGTTATTGATGCAGTAGAGATAGCCCACTGGGATATGGATCCAGTGATAGTTATCCCGCCCCCCTGCTTCGATCAACAGCACCTTGTTGTTAGGGTTGGCGCTGAGTCGGTTAGCCAACAGACACCCGGCGGTGCCCGCTCCTACCACGATATAGTCGAAGTTCTTGGTATCGTCGACACTGTTATTAGTTGGCGCTGGCATGCGTTGGCTCCCATAACGTTTAGGCGTTACTTCGCCGTGGGCATTACAAATTCAGCGCCTGCGTCGATGGAGTCTGACCAGCGCTGCATGATGGATTTTTGCTTGGTGTAAAAACGCACGCCCTCTTCGCCGTAGGCATGCGTATCACCAAATAGCGAGCGCTTCCAACCGCCAAAGCCGTGCCACGCCATAGGCACTGGGATGGGCACATTGATACCCACCATGCCGACCTGAATACGGCGGCCAAACTCCCGCGCCACTGTACCGCTTTCGGTAAAGCAGCTAACGCCGTTGCCAAACTCGTGGTCGTTAATCAGTTGAATGGCCGTGGCGATATCCGGCACCCGCACACAGACCAACACCGGGCCAAAAATCTCCTCTTTATAGATCGTCATCTCGGGGGTGACGTTGTCGAACAGCGTGCCGCCCATCCAGAACCCTTCAGCACACTCATCACCCGCCGCTGAGGCGTCGAAAGTACGACCATCAACGACCAGTTCAGCGCCTTCCGCCACCCCTTTTTCGATATAGCCGGTAATCCGCTGATGAGCCTCACGGGTCACAATGGGGCCCATTTCCGCATCCAGCTGCATACCATCTTTTACTTTCAGCGCTTTGGCGAGTTCAGCCAGAGCTGGGACGACTTTATCCGCCACATCGCCCACCAATACGGCCACACTAATGGCCATGCAGCGCTCACCGGCTGAGCCGTAGGCGGCACCAATCAAGGCATCCACAGCCTTATCTAAATGCGCATCGGGCATCACCACCATATGGTTTTTAGCGCCGCCGAGAGCTTGAATGCGCTTGCCGTTGCGGGCACCGCGCTCGTAGATCAAGTTGGCAATCGGCGTTGAGCCCACAAACGACAGAGCTTTAACGTGCGGATGGTCGATGAGTGCTTCAACGGAGTCTTTATCACCCTGCACAACGTTAAATACGCCGTCGGGCAGACCCGCCTGCTTTAGCAATTCAGCCATCAGCAGTGAAGCGCTGGGGTCGAGCGGGCTGGGTTTCAAAATAAACGTATTACCCGCGGCAATCGCCAGGGGAAACATCCACATCGGCACCATGGCCGGGAAATTAAATGGCGTTATACCAGCAACGACACCTAACGGCTGGCGCGTCGTCCAGTTATCGATCCCTGTGCTCACTTGCTCGGTGTAATCGCCCTTTAACAACTGCGGAATACCGCAGGCAAACTCCACAATATCGATACCGCGAGCCACTTCCCCCTGGGCGTCGGTAAACACCTTGCCGTGCTCTTTGGTAATCGCTTCGGCTAGCTCATCTTTATGAGCGTTTAACAACTCTAAAAACTTGAACATTACCCGAGCACGACGGATGGGTGGGGTATCGGCCCAGGCGGGAAAAGCGGCTTGGGCGGCCTCTACCGCGGTATTGACGTCCGCTGGGGAAGCCAGCGATACACGACCGGTAACACGGCCGGTGGCGGGGTTGAATACGTCCTGAGAGTGAGAAGATTCACCAGCACTGACCTGGCCATTAATAAAGTGTTGAATCGCTGTTGTTGTCATGAGAAGTACCTGTTTTAAGAACGCATGTTGAGCGCGTGTGCAAAGAGCATACCTTCAGCCTAGCCTACTGGACCCTGCGAACGGATCAATTGAGTTATTTAAAAGCCAGTTATAAGCTCTACTAATATCAGCGCTCTATTTAAGGCCTACTATGCAAGACTACGCCACGCTGCGCGCCTTCGTGGCCGTTGCAAGAACGGGCAGCGTGTCGCGCGCCGCCGAGCAGCTACACCTGACTCAACCCGCCATTAGCCTAAAGTTAAAACAGCTACAGACCAATTTAGGCCTCACGCTGTTTAGCCGCCGTCCTCAGGGGCTTGCTTTGACCGCCGACGGCCATGCGCTGCTGCCCGCCGCCGAAAAAGCCTTGGCCAGCGCCCAGGCGTTTGAACAGACCGCCGGAACGCTACATAGCACGCTGCGCGGCAAGCTCTCGATCGGCACCATTGTCGACCCGGAATTTCTCCGCCTAGGCGCCTTTTTAAGCCGCCTGATGGCCCGTGCCCCCCAGTTAGAAACCGAGCTGCACCATGGCATGAGCGGCAGCGTGCTTAACCGCATTGAACAGGGCGATTTAGATGTCGGTTTTTATTTAGCGCCGCCCGGCGAAGACCCTGGCCTAGCCTCTGGGCTCGCCCCTGGCAAAGGACATGAAGCGCTGGCTTGGCGTGAGCTAACGCATTTTCACTATCATGTGATTGCCCCTCCGGGCTGGGAAAACCGGCTTATCGATACCCGCTGGGAGCACCTGGCCACGCTGCCGTGGATTGTCACGCCCCAAAATTCTGCCCACCATCGGCTGTTAAAACAGGCGCTTGGGCCAAGTGGCGCAGTACCCAATCGGGTGGCCCAGGTTGACCAAGAGGCCTGCATGCTTGACCTGGTGCGCGCAGGCGTTGGCCTAAGCCTGGCCCGGGACGCTCTAGCGATGACCGAACGCCAGGAGAGTGGTCTAGCCGTGGCCGACAACATTCGCCTGCCCTGTGCATTAAGCTTTATTTGGCGACACGACAGCGCCAACGAGCCGCCAGTAAATGCTGCGCTGAGTACACTGGATGAGGTATGGCCTCATCGACCCGGCTAGCTTGTAAGAGAATAGCTGTAACAGAATGGCTGTAAGGAAATCGCGCTTGATGCCACTAATCGACTCAACAGTACGCAATGACTCGCCACCACCACTGGAGTGCCTACGATGACCCGACTTCCGCTTTTGCGCCCCTTAACGCTCTGCATCATGGCCGTTGCAGGCCTCGCCAGTGCGTCACTCCAAGCCCAGTCGTCTCAAGAGCATGCCAATGCAGAAGCGACGTTTGCCGGGGGCTGCTTCTGGTGCATGGAACCTCCTTACGACAACCAACCCGGCGTTAGTGCCACCATTTCCGGCTACATCGGCGGCGAGCTTGAGAACCCCACCTACGAAGATATCACCCGAGGTAACACGGGCCACGCTGAAGTTGTTCAAATCGAGTACGACTCAGAGCAGATCAGCTACGCGCAGCTACTGGAGATCTTCTGGCGCAATATCGACCCCTTTGCGGTCGACCGTCAATTCTGCGATGTGGGCGATCAGTACCGTTCGGCGATTTTCTATCACAACGACGAGCAACGCGAACTGGCTGAAGCCTCCAAAGCGGAAATGGAGGCACGCTTTGACCGAGACGTTGCCACCCAAATAGTACCGGCCACCACCTTCTGGCCTGCCGAGGAGTACCATCAGGATTATTATCAAAAGAACCCCGTGCGCTATAAATTTTACCGCTACAGCTGTGGACGTGATGGCCGCCTGGACGAGGTCTGGGGTGAAGAAGCCGGTGGGCCTACGTTTGAGTAGCAGGTGAACAATATGATCTAACGCCAGCGCCGCTGCTTCTTCACTAACGTCGACTGATCGATTCCCAGCACAGCGGCCGCTGCGCGCGTCGTGCCATGCTTGGCAAGCGCTTGTTGAATGAGTTGCTGTTCAAACCGCTTAACCTGCTCTCGCAGATCACCACTTACGGACTCTGAACTAACCGGCAGAGCGGGAAATATCTCACTCGGCAGCGTAGTGGTAGTGATCTCATCCTCTACTGCCGTAACGGCTAAGCGCTCGGTTAAATTGATCAGCTCGCGGATATTGCCAGGCCATGAGTAGTTCGAAAGTAGTTCCAGCGCCTCGGGATCCCAGCGCCTATTAACATCGTGCAACTGATTGAAGTGGTCTAGGTAATAGTTCAGTAAGGGGATTACCTCATCGCGACGCTGCCGCAAAGGCGGTAACCATAGCGGCACCACGCTTATGCGATAAAATAGATCCTCACGAAAGCTCCCTTTCTTAACGTGGTCATTTAAATTCTGATGGGTAGCGGTAATCAGGCGCACGTTGGTATGACGAAAAGCTGTCCCGCCTACTGGTAAATAGCGATTTTCTTCCACCACTTTGAGTAGTTTCACCTGCAAAGCGAGGGGTAGATCACCGATTTCATCCAGAAAAAGCGTGCCGCCATGGGTCACATCCAGTAGCCCCTGCTTACCTCTTGGCGTAGCCCCGGTAAACGCCCCGGCGGCATAACCAAACAGTTCTGCTTCCAGCAATCCTTCCGGAAATGCCGCACAGTTAAGCTCCATAAACGGCCCTTCCGCACGGTCACTTTGCTGATGGATATAGCGCGCCAACAGCGTTTTACCCGTCCCCGTTTCACCTTGAATCAGGATCTTCGCGGTTGATTTCGCCACTCGCTTAGCAAGCGCAAAGCAGGGTTCCGTTTGCTGGCTGGTGATCACCCCAGGCGCACTTAGTGACGTTATCTCTGGCACTTTATACGCCTCACGAATGCGCTGGATCTGCTCTAACTGCTCCTGGGCGTGTTTCGCCAGCAATAGCTCGGTAATGTCACGCACACTGGTAACCACGTAGGCAATGGAGCCATCGGCATTGAACATGGGCGTGCCGGTCACAACAATCTTGCGACTGCCATGAATGGTCTGCACCAGCGTAATCGGACGACGTTCCCGGATAACCTCCAACGAGGCTGACTTAGAAATAAACCCCGCCTTCACCAAGTCAGCCATATGAAACCCAACTACCTCCGCACGTGAAATACCCGTGATACGTTCATAAGCTTTATTGATCGTCACCGTAATACCATTGGCATCGGTGATATAAACACCGTCATGCAAGGCATCCAGAAATGAACGTAATGGCTCATGGTCAAAGCCAGATGCATCAACGCATTCAGCCTCCGTCTGAGGTTTAATGCCTGTTACACGGTAGCACATACACTCGCCTACCAACTGGCCTAGCGCCGCGTCGCGCCGTGCCTTTTCAATATCGGTGCGGGTTAATACCCCAATCACCTGACCGTGGGTATCAAATACCTCAACCGCATCAGTGCCGTGCAAATCAAATAACGGCAGCGCGGCTTCCAACGACAGGCACTCTTCGATACGTTGCATAACAGCTCCCCTGATAGACCGCGCCCACCGCTTTCACGGTGGGCACTGGCTCTACATCCAATAGCTTTTAAGCCACTATAAAGGCAGAGTCTGTTATTTGCGCAAAGGCACCACCGGTTCAGGGTCAGTCTCTGGTTGCAATGCCTCATCCCAATCTTTCACGAAGGTTTTATCCACCTCGCCTGAGAAGAAGCGTTTGCCGTAAATTAACGCGCAGAGCAAGATACCCACCGCAAAAGCCCAAGTAGCCCCTTTAATGACTAACATGGCGGCAATAATGCCCGCGATACCCAAGTCCCGCTGGCTGCGCGCCTCCATAATGCCAATACGCACACTCACGTAGCCCTGAATCAATAGCGTCAGCGCCAGGGCAATTCCCAGGATGGGCTCCACCAAGCTCACGATCGGCAGTAGCAACAAGCCGGTATTCGTCCCCCAGCGGAATGAACCAGAGCCACCAAAGATAGAGTTCATCGCCGCTTTGCCCTGTTTGTAACGCTCCACCGTTACCACATGCATCGCAGCCCACAGCGGGCCACACATCACCACATCGGGGCCAAAGATACTCATCCCGAAGTTACGCCCACCAAAAATCATGTGTGCACGATTAGGGTTATAGTCGATTTTTTCGTCCTGACGCTTCTCGTCAGCTTCTTCCAGCAACGCCTTGCTTTGTAGCACATCGCCAAACAGCACAATGTAAGCGGCGATAACGGTGGGTAGCGCGGTCAAAAACATCGTCAGCGGCGGTAAGCCAACGCCAAACACTGTGTATTCGCTAAACATCAACGCAAAATCAGGCTGGCTAAACCCCCACTCCACATTCGGCCACGGCGCTTCACCAAACAGCGGAGCCACCACAATTGCCAGCACGATGATTGGGAAAATACCCAGCTTGCCTATGGCGCCCCACAGGCCACCCTTTGCTTTCAGCTTGTTGAAATGGCGAGAGAAAATCAGATAAAACGCGACGCCTACAGCAATCGCAATGGTGAACGGGTACTGCTCAAAGCGGCCACCCTCATCAAAGACCACCACAATAGCTGCCAGCCCAGCGCCCATAATAACCCCTGCTTTGATAGCTGAAGGAATCAGTCGCACCACTTTACTGGCCATGCCGGTTGCCCCCAGCCCCAGAGCCAGCGCCCCCAGCATCATCTGGAAGGCAATCAGCGCATGAACTCTGTCTACCCCCTCTGGAAAGGTCGATACATAAGCCATCAACAAAGGAATCGCAGGGGTAATCCAACCAGGAATAACCGGGTCACCCAGCAAGTGATGCATCAAATAGAGCAAGCCATTTAAGATTACTATGGCCAACGCCGCTTCAAACGGCATTCCTAACAGCTGCATCATTAATGGAATCGCGGCAAGATCCACTGCACACATTAATAGCCCTTGCAAATAGTCGGGCAGCTCAAAACGGTAGTGATAAAAAGGCAGGCGTAGTTTAAATGGCCCTAGCGGGGTATACGGGCTCTCTTCACCGTCAACGCGATGCTTCCAAGCACTCATGGCATGGACTCCTGTTTTAAAATTGTTAGTATTTTTAGATAGACGCTTTTTTGTTATTAAACGTTAATAAGCGGCGTGATAAATCGCCTCAATATCCGCCTGAGTTAATACCCGTGGGTTATTGCGCAACAAGCGCTCAACGTTGATCGCCTCGGCAGCTAACGCCGGAATGGCAGACTCAGGAATATCAAACGAACGCAGGCCAGAAGGGATCTCCACATCAGCGCACAGTTTGTGTAAGCGCTTGATAACCAGATCCGCCACCGCATCATCGGAAAGGCCCGTTACTGGCTCGTCGAACGCCACCGCAATACCCCGAAAGCGCTCAACGCAAGCCAACTTATTCCACTCCATGACGAAGGGAAGCAAGAGCGCATTGGTAACCCCATGGGCTAAGTGGTAACGCCCACCTAACGGGTACGCCAGGGCATGCACCGCACCTACACCCGCATTACCAAACGCCAGCCCCGCCAGCAGGCTACCGGTGGCCATATCCTCACGGGCGTGCAGATGGTTTGGGTTGGCAAACGCCTTGGGCAGCGCGTGCACAATCAGGTTCATCGCTTTCACCGCCAACGCATCGGTAATGGGTGTAGCAAAGTTTGAAAGGTAGGCTTCCACCGCATGCACCAGTGCATCCACACCGCTAGCCGCCGTCACTGAGCGCGGGCAGCTTAGCGTCAGTTCAGGAGCTACGATGGCTACATCAGGTAGTAAGCAATCGCTTACTATGCCTTTCTTCATTTGCTGGGCTTTATCTGACAAAATCGCAATATTAGTCACTTCAGAGCCCGTGCCCGCAGTAGTGGGCATAGCGATTAAAGGCACCTCACGCTGGGCGACTTTATTCTCGCCAAACAACCCCTCAAGTGGCCCCTCATAGCGCGCATAAACCGCCACACACTTAGCGATATCCATAGCACTGCCACCGCCAATAGCGATGACGCTATCGTGCTGGCCAGCAATAAAAGCACGGGTGCAGATTTCAACAATTTCCACTTCCGGCTCGGGCGTTACCTGATCAAACACCTCGTAGGACACATTGAGCGCCATGAGCTGTTCGGTGACGATCTCCAGCGTGCCTGAAGCCACCACACCGCTGTCAGTAACAAGCATGGGACTCTTCATTCCCAGTGATTGGACGTATGACTGCAACTGCTGTGCAGCCCCATGACCGGTAATCAACTTACCGGCACTTTTAAAGCTACTTACTTGATTAAGGTGACTTAACTGCATTTGGCGTTTCCTATTAGCGTTTTATTGGTTGTTGTACCAGCGCCATCGCTCCATAGAGGTATGCATGCTGGCTAGTTGTTACATAGCAAACGCCGTGCCAATCTAAAAAAACAACCAATCATCTGATTTTTAAGGGAAAATATTTAACATACAATTTTGCATAAATAAGTGGCTGACATAAGCGAGCCAATAAATCATCGGAAACATACATTTTGATGATTTTATTCATCAACATATTAGTGCGTAGGCCAAGAGCCTAGAAGGTACGTGCTTAAAACATGCATTATCCTTATTTTATCGCAATGCGATAAATAATAACTCTTGCCGATAAATAAAAAGTCACCTAGGCTCTGAAGTGACGTTATCGAAAAGTTTTTAACAAAGCGTAAATAACAACCCCTAACACTCTCGATGGTGACCCAATGAAACCTAAATCCAGCAACCAACCTGTTCTTCGCTTTAAAAAAGCGATGCTGTTACCGGCAGTACTGGGCGCAGCCTTATCGCTCGGTGCCACAGCCAACGCACAGGACGTGCTGAAAGCGGGCGGAACGCCAAGCGGGATTCCGTTTACGTTCCTGGACGTGCAGACGAATGAAATCACCGGCGCGATGGTCGATCTGGTCAATGCACTCGGCGAAGATATGGGCTATGAGGTCACTATTCAGGAGTCCCAGTTCAACGCATTAATACCCTCGCTGACCGCAGGGCATATCGATATTATTTCTGCCGCGATGCTGAAGACCGAAGAGCGCGCCAAACAGGTCGCGTTTAGCGATGATGTTTACCCCTACGGTGAAGGCGTTGTGACCCGTCAAGACTACGATGGAGAGATCAACACACTGGAAGACCTCTCAGGTGAAGTGATTGGCGCCCAGGTAGGCACCACCTATGTCGAACAGCTCAACAACATGGGCATTTTTCCAGAAATCCGCAATTACGACTCCCTGGCGGACATGATGCGCGACATCTCGTTAGGCCGCATTGTGGCGGGTGTCGGTGACGCGCCCATCATGGGCTATCACCTCAGCCAAGACCGCTTTCCACAACTTCAGCTAGCCGACAACTACGAGCAACAAATGGTGGGTCATATTGGCTTTGCGGTTGACCAGGAGAACACAGAACTGCTGGAACAAGTGAACACCTCGCTTGCTCACCTGAAAGAGGATGGCACCCTCGATGCCATCTTCGAAGAGTGGGGCTTATAAGCCACCTTCAGGTAACCCACCGGCAGCGTTAACGAATCAGCCTGCTAATGATCACCCCAGCACCGCTTCACTACCCCTTCGGGGGTAGTTGAAAAAGTGCATGCAAAATAAAGGCTTCCTATGGAGTTTTCGGACATCACCGCCTTTCTACCTATTTTATTAAAAGGTGCTCTGATTACGGTGCAGATCACCATTGGCGCCCTACTGCTAAGCACCCTGCTCGGCCTGCTACTCGCCCTGATGAAACTCTCACCCGTGCGAGCACTGTCGATCACCGCAGGCACCTTCATCAATGTGGTGCGCGGTCTACCGATTATTGTTCAACTGTTTTATATCTACTTCGTACTCCCCGAACTCGGCATACAGCTGAGCGCCTTCCAGGCCAGTATTATCGGGCTTGGCGTCGCCTACAGCGCCTATCAAGCGGAAAATTTCCGCGCCGGTATAGAAGCGATTGAAGCGGGCCAAATCGAAGCCGCCAGATCCATCGGCATGAAAAGCAAGCTCATCATGCGCCGGGTCGTGCTTCCCCAAGCGATCCGTATTGCGCTCCCTCCCTACGGCAATACGGCCGTCATGATTCTGAAAGACTCATCACTCGCCTCCACCATCACCGTGGCCGAAATGACCCGGGCCGGGCAGTTAATCGCCGCCTCCACCTTTCAAAACACTACGGTCTATACCCTGGTTGCCCTGCTCTATCTCTGCCTTAGCCTGCCGCTGATTTTTGGCGTTAACCGCCTAGAGCGCTATTTCGGGAAGTCAGCGAAAGGAGGCCAATAATGATCAATATCCACGCTATTCATAAATCCTTTGGCGACGTAGAAGTACTCAAGGGGGTCAGCCTAACGGTCGCCAAGGGTGAAGTGGTTTGTCTGATTGGCCCCTCAGGCTCTGGCAAGTCGACCGTGCTTCGCTGCATCAATGGCCTGGAGTCTTATGACCAGGGCAGCATTACGATCAACGACCGCCAGGTCGATGTGACCAGCAAAGATATTAACGACCTGCGTACTCAAGTCGGCATGGTATTCCAGCGCTTCAACCTATTCCCCCACCGCACGGTGGTCGAAAACGTCATGGAAGGCCCGATCTTCGTCAAAAACGAACCCCGGGATACCGCCCACGCCAATGCCGTCGCCTTACTGAAGAAAGTCGGGCTGGGCGATAAAGTCGATGCCTACCCGCAGCAGCTATCTGGCGGTCAGCAGCAGCGTGTTGCTATTGCCCGCGCGCTGGCTATGCAACCGGAAGCCATTCTGTTCGATGAGCCCACCTCCGCTCTCGACCCCGAACTGGTTGGCGATGTGCTTACTGTTATGCGCGACCTGGCCAACGAAGGCATGACCATGGTGGTCGTCACCCATGAAATGAGCTTTGCCAAAGAAGTCGCTGACCGCGTCTGCTTTCTGTATGGCGGGCAGATTGTCGAATCCGGCGATGCCCACACGCTGCTTACCCAGCCTTCCCACGAGCGCACCCAGGATTTTCTGCGTCGCGTGCTAAATCATTAACGGAGACCAAGGATGGCAATCGCATCTCATATGCCCCCCTCCCTATGGGCTGACACAGCCCCCGTGGGCAGCGAATACCCAATGCTGCAGGGTGCCCAGCGCAGCGATGTGGTGATTATCGGCGGCGGTTTTACCGGCCTTTCCGCCGCCCTGGCACTCGCCAAGCGCGGTATAAGCGTCACCTTATTGGAAGCCGAAAGTGTCGGCTGGGGCGCGTCTGGCCGTAACGGCGGCCAAGTCATCCCCGGACTCAAATACGACCCGGATGAACTCATCACACGCTATGGCGAAGAGCGCGGCCAACGCATGATAGCGCTCTCAGCCCGCAATGCCGATGTGGTGTTTGAGCTTATAAAGCAGCACAACATTGACTGCGACGCGCAGCAGCGCGGCTGGATTCAACCCGCCGCTACCCACGCCAGCCTGAAAGCGATTGAATCCCGAGCCCGCCAATGGCAGTCCCGCGGCGTAGACATCGTCTGTTTAGATCAGCAGCAGTGTGCTGAGCGTCTCGGCACCTCTGAGTATCTGGGCGGCTGGGTAGACCCCAGGGCCGGCGGGCTGAATCCGCTCGCTTACGCCCGTGGGCTGGCACAGGCAGCCCACGACAGCGGAGCAACGCTGCATGAACACACCCGCGTAACCTCAATGACCCGCGCCGAAGGGCGTTGGCGCGTAATGGCGGAAGGCGGGGCGGAAATTCAGGCGGAACGAGTTCTGCTCTGCACCAACGGTTACAGCGACGCCCTGCAGCCCAAACTTGCCAGCAGCCTGATCGCCGCTAATAGCTATCAGATTGCCACCCGCCCCCTCACGGCAGAGGAAGGCAGCCATATTTTACCCGGTGGCGAGGTGGCGTCAGATGCCCGTAAGCTGTTGCTCTATTTTCGCCGCGATCGGGCTGGGCGCCTGCTGATGGGGGGGCGCGGTTCCTTCAACGACCCACGTAAACCCAGCGACTTCCGGCACCTCGAAAACGCCATCATCAAACTCTACCCCCAGCTAAAGGACGTTGAGATCGATTTTCGCTGGGCAGGGCGTATCGCCATCACCCAAGATTCACTTCCCCACGTACACGAGCCGCAGCAAGGGCTCACCGTGGCGCTAGGCTATAATGGCCGTGGTGTGGCTATGGGCACACACCTCGGCAAGCTGATTGGCGAGCATCTGGGAGAGCCTACGCTGAAGGAAGTGCTTCCCTTTCCATTCACCCCCATCAAGCCGATTCCGCTGCACGGTCTACAAAGACTGTATGTTGAAACGGTGGTCAACTACTATCGGGCCAGGGATTGGCTGGAGCGCTAAGCGAGCGGCCACTTAAAGATCAATACTCAAGCTATAGAGATGTTCCCCTTGGGTTCGCCACCCAAGGGGAACACGTAAGGAATCTTATAAAAGCATGAAGCACGCCAACGCCAACGAATCACGCTCGCCGCAGTTCAATCAATCGCTGGAGAAAGCGTTTGCTGTGCTTGAGTTGTTTGATGCTCAGCACAGCGAACTCAGCCTTTCGGAAATCGCCAAGTATTCAGCGCTAAGCATGGGCTCGGTGCAGCGCATCACCCACACGCTCGAACAACTCGGCTATTTGGCCAAAGCGCCCGCCAGTCGCAAGTACCGGCTCGGCATCCGCCTGATGACCCTCTCCGCCAACTATCTGGAAGCCGACTTGCTGGTCGATTGCGCCAACCCCTACCTATCGGAATTGAGCAACAGCTGCCTGGAAACCGTGTCACTAACCGAACCCTACGGGCTCGATATGATCTACATGGCCCGTTTTACCAGCCGCCACTACATTCCCATTCATATGCCGGTTGGCAGCAGCGTACCGATGTACTGCTCCGCATCTGGCAGAGCGTTTTTATCGGCGCTGGACGACTCCCGCGTTCAGGAGTACTTAACCGCCTGCGAGTTAAAGGCCCATACTCCAAATACGATTACCGATATAAGCGCCCTAACCGACTTGATCCGAGAATGTCGTACACGTGGCGTCGCCTGGAACGATGCTGAATACTTCCTGGGGGATATCAACATTGCTGCGCCGATAAGCAATGCCGCAGGTTTACCGGTAGCCGCTGTGCACATCACAACCCCTAGCAGCCGCTGGAACCTTGAGCGAGCACTGGAACAGCTTGCCCCCTCTTTAATGGAGTGTGCTCGCGCGATAACCAAGGCCGCTCGCATGCGTAGTTAACGCTATCGCGTTTAATAGATTTTTTTCAATAAGCATTAAGCATCTACCTGATACAGATAGCTGCGCTCAAATTCCATACGCAATACTTGGAACTGATCGCTCTTACCACTGCCGGATAAATAACACCGATGCTATGCATGGCCGCTGTTTTTGTACTACAGTGACCAACTAGAAGTAATAGACCGGTCGATTAGGCGCCCTGGAGCTGGACGCTTTGACCTAACGTTGATCTATAGATAGGAGATCTTATGAGCAACAGTATCAAGACGATTAATCCCACTAATGGTGAAACCCTCGAAACTTATGCGTTGATGAGCAGCGCAGAAGCCAAGCAGGTCGTGGACGACTGCTACGAGGCCTTTCTCGATTGGCGCTTGGAATCGCTGGAAAGCCGCGCCAAAACGGTAAAAGCCATTGGCCAAGCGCTGCAAAAGCATAAAGACGAGCTTGCCGACCTGATGGTCAAAGAGATGGGTAAACTGCCTTCTCAGGCCCGTCAGGAAGTGGATCTGTGTACCGGTATCTGTGACTACACCGCTGAGCACGGCCCGAAAAAACTGGCCGACGAAGAGCGCCAGCCTGGCAATGGCGAGCGCGGTTTCGTGACCTACTCACCAATGGGTGTGATCTACGGCATTCAGCCCTGGAACTTCCCGGCGTATCAGGTGATCCGTTACTCTATCGCCAACCTTATGGCGGGTAACGGCGTACTGCTAAAACACGCTGAAAACGTCACCGGTAGCGGCCTGCTGCTGGAAAAGATCTACCGCGAAGCGGGTCTTCCGGAAAATGTCTTCCGCACGCTGGTGATCTCTCACGATGTGTCTGATGAGGTGATCGCCCACTCTGCAGTGCGTGGCGTAACACTCACGGGTAGCGATGGTGCGGGCCGCAAAGTGGCCGGTAAGGCCGCGGAGCATCTTAAAAAGACCGTGCTTGAGCTGGGCTCCAACGACGCTTACTTGGTGCTTGATGACGCCGACATGGACGTGGCCATCGACACCTGTGTTCAAGGGCGTGTTTATAACGGTGGGCAAACCTGCGTCGCGGCCAAGCGTTTTGTGGTTACTGAAAAGAACTACGAGACGTTTAAAAAACGCTATGTAGAGCGCATGCAGTCGCTTAAAGCAGGTGACCCGACCCAAGAAGACAGCGACCTGGGCCCCATGGCTCGCTTGGATCTACGCGATGACCTCCACGACCAAGTGGAAGAGAGCGTGCGCAAAGGCGCGAAGATTCTCTGCGGTGGCGAAAAACCATCCGGTAAGGGCGCGTTTTACCCGGTCACCGTGCTGGATAACGTCACGCCCGGTCAGCCCGCCTATGACGATGAACTGTTTGGCCCCGTGGCTGCGCTAATTCGCGCCAAGGATGACGAAGACGCCATGCGCATTGCCAACGACAGCCGTTACGGCCTGGGCGGCGGCATCATCTCTAAAGATGTGAAACGCGCCACCGAGCTTGCCAGCAAATACTTTGATACCGGCATGGTGTTTATCAATGGCTTTGGCGTTGCGACACCGGAAATGCCTTTCGGCGGCGTTAAAAACTCCGGTTACGGCCGCGAGCACGGCGGTTTCGGCATGCACGAGTTCGTCAATGCCAAGTCAGTGATTGTCGTTCAAGAGTAATCCAGTAAACGCTCACAACGGTGAGTAGTAAAAATAAAGCGCCGCTAGCTATTTAGGCTAGCGGCGCTTTTTTGTGGCACTAAAACGCTTTTATGCCCGCTGAAACGTTCGGCGTTGCCATAGTTTTAATCCAATCGCTATTACCACCCAAGTCACCAGCGCCGCGATAACATCATCCAACACAATGCCAAAACCGCCGTGAACATACTCTGCCAAATGAATCGGCGGCGGCTTCAATCCATCGAAAAAACGGTAGACAACAAAGGCTATCGCCATGACCAGCGGGTGGCGCGCAGCGGTTAAGCCTATTACCGCCAGTGGAAACGCTACGTACTCATCGGCGACGATGCTGCCATGATCCAAGCCGGCATAGTGCCAGGCGGCGACGTGACAAACCGGCACCGCTAGCACCAGTAGAACAGCGATGATAGAGCCCTGTTGAACCAGCGGACGGCTTAGCAGCCACCACGCCAAGGGAATGCCCAGCAGCGAGCCAAAAGTACCTGGCGCCACCGGCGATAGCCCCAGCCCAAAGCCGGTGGCTATCCAAAAATTCACCGTATCGAGCATTAACCAGCCTGCTGCGCTTGGCGTTCGAGTTCGTCGGTCATCTCTTTGGGTAAGTTCAGGGCACTGGCCAGTTGGTCAAGCCAGGCGCGCTCCATGGGGTTTTGATCGTCTGTCACGGCCACGCTGATGAGATACATTTCCCGCGCCGCCTGCGGGGAGTCCGCTTCCCGGGCTAGCGCCTGGGCATCGAGCGGCGCTTTTAGCTGCTGCTCCACCCAGTTATGCATCTCCTGGTCGGCACCTAGGGCGTCAATCTGCTCGGTAATCAGCGCCTGCTCCTGCTCATCGATATGGCCATCGGCCCGGGCGGCCATAATCATCGCCTGCAGCAATTCCAGGCTGCGGCGCTCTTGATACTCGCCGCTAAGCGCTTCTACCCGCTCACCCTCTGCCTCCGTTTGGGCAGTACGCTCTTGTGCATTGCTGTCTTGCGCATTACCATTTTTTGCCGCTTGAGAGCTCTGCCACGCTTTCCAGGCCAACACGCCTACCCCGGCAATGGCGCCATATTTAAGCGCTTTGCCCCCCATACTGCGGCCGCGCTTGGAGCCGACTAACATGCCCATGGCACCACCGCCGAGCAGGCTTTTCATATCAAAACCGCTGGAGGAGCCACCGCCTTGACTGCTGCCACCGCCCAGTTGCTTTGAAAGCCCACCCAGCATGCCTTTAACATCGACCCCGCTGCTACTGCCGCCCTTCTGACTGCCGCCGGCCTGTTGCATCAATTGCTGTAGAATCTTGCTTGCGTTCATCCTTGTACTCCTAAGTAGATAGTATCTTTAGGGCTCGCTTGACGACTAGTACACGTTATAGAGCATGCAGTATGAACGCAGCATGAACTAACGCTACTCCCGCTATTAAAGAAGTGCGCCTTTTACTTCTGCCGAGCTCCCATGTCGACTAGCACGCACCTCTATACGGACTGGCATTTGCTCCTTGAGTTCGCTGACATGGGAGATCACCCCAATCATTCGCCCGCCCATTTGCAGCTCGCTGAGCATGGCAATGGCTTGATCCAGCGCATCCTGATCAAGGCTACCAAAGCCCTCATCGATAAATAGTGTATCCAGCTGAATGCCGCCAGCATACGCCTGCACCACGTCGGAAAGCCCCAGCGCCAACGACAGCGCGGCCATGAAAGATTCGCCGCCAGACAGCGTTGCCACCGAGCGGTTTTTGCCGGTATAGGTATCGGCTACATCAAGTTCCAAACCTGACGCTCTGTTACCTTTGGAGGGATCCTCCCGGCGCACCAGCTGATAGCGCCCGCGGCTCATGCGTACCAAACGCTCAGAGGCTTGAATCAGAACATCATCCAGCAGTACGCCCAACACAAAGCGCTGCAAACTGATGCGATGCCCGGTGCGGCCATTGGCTACTTCGCTGAGCGTGCCCCACAGCTGATACTGGGCTTCGAGCTCTGCTTGCGCCGTATGGGCGGTCGCAAGCTTTTGACGAATGCCTCGCAGTGTGGACAGCCTTCCATCTAGCCCCCGCCACGCCTCTAGCTGGGTGTTCTCTTCTACTTGGGCGGCCTCGGTTAGGCTGGTCAACGTGGCCATATTCGGCAGCGTTTTTCCCGCCAGCTGGGTTTGGTAATTCGCCAGCGCACCTTCAAGCTCGGCTAGGCGGCGTTGGTACGCCTCTATCCGCTGAGTCAGTTCATGCCGCTGGGTGTCATCCAACTGTGCGGCTTGAAACGCCGCCTCGTCATCAAAGGGGCTGGCCTGCAGCGAGGCTCGCCACTCGGCTTGAGCCTGCTGAAGCGACTGTTCGCTACGCTCGACCCGCTCGTTCGCGCCGCGTTGCTGCTCTTCCGCCCGCGCCAGTTGGGCTTGGCTGACCGAGAGTGCCTGTTGGGCGCTCTCCCAGGCTTTTTCGAGTTGGGCGATCTGGTGTTCAAGCTCAGTGAGGGTTCGGCGCATTGCCTCAGGGTCGCGAGCGTCTTCCGGCAGCGATTGGCTCAGTTGATCGCGCTGACTCTCCAGGCGCAACGCCTCCTCTTTCGCCCTCTCCACCGCAGGCCGCTGGGTTTTGAGCTGCTTGTCCAGCGCACCCCACTCCCGGCGCAGCGCATCCCGGGCGGCAATTTGCTGGCTAATCTCACGTTCAACACTTGCCCGGCGCTGCACTTGGCGACGCAAGCCTTCGCAGGCATTTTGCAGTTCAAGCAGCGGTTGACTAGCCCACTCGCCCAGCTGTTGGGTCAGCCGCTGGGCCTGCTCTGTGTTGTAGTTGATCTGCTGAGTGAGCTGATGGTGGTGACGTTCGGCGCGCTGTTGTGCTTGGCGAGCCTGCTCTTGGGCCGATCTGGCCTCTTCAACCTGTGCCTGCGTGACCAGTTCGGCACGGTTAACCGCTGGAGAGGGATGCTCCAGGCTGCCGCACACTGGGCAAGGCGCATCCTGTTCAAGAGTGAGCGCTAACAGCGCGGCCTGCCCCTGGTGCCAGCGCATCTCCTGCTCAGTGGCGTGGCGTTGCGCTCGTTCTGTTTCGCTTTGCTGACGCTTGAGTGCGTCAGTTGCCTGCTGCTGTTGGCTGGTTAACTCACGTGCTTGCCGCGTGAGTTCATCCAGCTCTTGGCGCTGGGTCAACAGGTCGTTATGGCGGCTTAGCTCAGTGGGGGCACTGGCCAGTTGCTGGAACTCTGTCTGTAAGCGTTCCAGATTAACGCTAATCGCTTCGCCCTGCTGGCGGATGCTTTCTAGCTGTTTTTCATCCCGTTTGAGCGCCCCATCGGCTTGCTGCCAGGCGGCCTGCGCCGTTTGAAAGCGTGCCTGAAGCTCGCTTAACTGCTGGCTTTTATGAATAAATTCGCCCAATTGGCGATGCCGTTCCTGGAGCGTGGGAAGCTCTGCCTGACGCTGGCGTGCCACTTCTAACGCCTGCTGCGCCTGTTCAGCGTTACTACGTTGAGTGGCTAACGCAGATTGCGCCTGGCGCTGCTCGGCTTGGTCGGTGGTCAACGCCTGCTGCGCCTGATCTAAGGCAGCCCTCTGGGGGCGCAGCGCCTGGGCGTGAGAACTTTGCGCTAAACGCTCCTTACAGCTATCTATCTCAGCGTGCTGCTCAAGATGGCGGGCTTTATCCGCCGCCAGCTGATCCCGGGCCTCAAACTGCCGCTGCAGTGCCATGGCCTCATCGCGCTGCTTTTCGGCGCTACGGCGCTTCTGCTGGGCGGTTTCAAAGTGTTGCCGCGCTTGGTCTACCTGGGGTGTCAACGCTTCAAGCTCTTGCGCTAATGCAGCCTCGCTCGCCAGCTCCCCCCCGGCGAGAATGCCGCTAATATGCTGGCGGTGGTCACTCACCGCCCGTTCGATTTGGTTGGCCTGGGTGCGCAGGCTCTCTTCGATACGCTGAAAAATCTGGGTTTGAAACAGCTGGGAGAAAATCACTTCGCGCTCTTTAGAGCCTGCCAGCAGCAGTTCACGAAACTTGCCCTGGGGAAGCACCATCACCTGACGAAACTGGTTGGCATCCAGGCCGATCAGGGTTTGCAGCTCCGCAGTGGCGTCGTTGACCTTGCGCGCCACCAGGCAGGTCTCTACATCACCATCTGCCTTTAATCGCCACAGCTGGGCTTCCGCGTTATGTGTGGTGGTGCCTTCGCCGCGGGCTTTGGGGCGCTCCTGCTGGGGAACCCGGCGAACCCGGTAATCCACACCCCGCAGGCGAAAGTCCAGCGTCACTTCGGTTAGCAGAGAGGCATCGGCCTGGTCGCAGCGCATCTGCGCCGGATCACGCTCATTGCCCGTGGTCTGGCCGTAGAGCGCAAAACAGAGCGCATCGAGAATCGAGCTTTTACCGGCGCCGGTGGGGCCATTAATCAGAAACAGCGGGCTTCTTCCCAGCGCGGTGAAGTCGATGGTCTCACTGCCCGCAAAGGGCCCAAACGCCTGCATGGTAAGGGTTAGCGGTGTCATCCCTGAGCCTCTTCATCACGGCTAAGCTCGCCTATCAGTGTGCTTATCGCCTCGGTTTGTTGGTCGGTCAGGGGCTCGCCACTGGTCTGAGCGAAGAAGTCGCTGAACATATCCAGTGTGCTGAATTTCAGCCGCTCACGGTCAAGCTGCTGATTACCGCGGGCATCCAGCATGCCGGGCTTCTCCAGATGCAGCACGTTGGGATACACCTCACGCAGCTTGCCCATGGGGTCGAGAATGGCGTGGCGATCGGTTAACCGCACCAGCAGATAGTCATCAGCGTGCGGGTCTGTTCGCCCCTGGGCGATCAATGCATCAAGCTCGCCTTCCAGTACGCGCACTTCACGGCTGGGTAGTAATGGGATCTGTTCAATCTGAGTGACGCCGGACGCGTCGAGATCCACCAGCGTTACGCCTTTGCGCTGGCTCGCTTCGGAAAAGCTGTATTTGAGCAGCGAGCCGCTATAGCGAATATGCTCGCCGCCGCGATACTGGGGGCCATGCAGATGGCCAAGTGCCACGTAATCAAAGCCTTGCATAGGCTCCCAGGCAACGCTTTCGGCACCGCCCAAGGTCAACGGGCGTTCAGAGTCAGAAGCGCTGCCGCCATCCACAAAGCAGTGGCTCATTAGTATGCAGGGGCGTGTAGGGTGGCGCTGCTCTTCAATGCACTCAACCAGGTAACGGTGGGCAGCGTCAAAATCGCGCACCTCCACATTAAATTGGCTGCGCACATGCTCTGGGTCGGCGTAGGGAATGCCGAACACATCGACTTCAACGCCCTTAATCGCCAGCGTGACGGGAGTGGCAAAATCGGCGAGGTCGGAAAGAATATGCAACCCGGCCTGGCGCAGATGGCGGGCGCCGAAGCGTAATCGTTCGGCACCGTCGTGGTTGCCTGAGATCATAACCACCGGCAGTTTGCGTTCTTCGCAGAGCGCGTGGAGCACCTTATCCAGCAGCGTTACCGCCGCCGAGGGCGGCACCGAGCGATCGTAAATATCGCCTGCAATCAGCACCGCATCGACGTTCTCCCGGTCGATGATCTCAATGAGCTGATCGAGCACATGGCGCTGATCATCCAGCAACGAAAGGTTGTGGAATAGCCGCCCCAAGTGCCAATCGGCGGTGTGAAGTAGACGCATAACAAGCTCAACTGCCAATAGTGTAGCGGCATCATAACAACCTAATAGGGCTGCGTTTAGCGCTTGCGTTGAGCTAGTATCAAATTGTGTTACGGCGTTTTGGGTAGCTGGCGTTTATGTTCGGTGCGTTGGTAGGTGCGGGTAATGGTCGTGTAAGCCTGCTCGCTCACCTCCTGGCCGCTAAGAAACGCGTCGATTTCAGCGTAGCTGACACCCATTGCCTCTTCATCAGCCAATTGAGGTTTCAGTGATTCCAAATCTGCAGTGGGTAGTTTCTCGACCAGGGAAGCAGGCGCGCCCAAGGTGGCACCAATCTCTCTTACCTGCGCTTTGGTAAGACCGGTAAGTGGCGCCACGTCGCAAGCACCGTCGCCATATTTGGTGAAAAAACCCATCAACGCTTCCGCCGCTTGATCAGTCCCCACCACTAAACCGGATTTAGCACCTGCGACGGCATATTGGGCAACCATGCGCTGTCGCGCCTTGATATTGCCCAATACAAAGTCCCGCTGAGCAGCATCTTTAAACTCCAGCCCCCCTTCTTCAAGAGAAGTTAGCATAGTGTCGCTAGCAGGCTTTACGTTGACAGCTAACACTTCATCGGGGCTGATAAAGGTGAGTGCCTGTTGAGCGTCCTGTTCATCTTTTTGATCCCCGTAAGGCAAGCGCATCGCGTAGAAACGTGCGTCAACCCCCTTATCGCGGGCTTTTTCGACGGCTAACTGGGCTAACCGCCCCGCGACAGTTGAGTCCACGCCGCCACTAATACCCAATACCAGCCCGTGCTGGCCTGTCTCTATCATTTGGCTGCAAAGAAAATCGATCCGGGCATTGATTTCATCACGCGGCGCTATAGATGTCTTCACCTGTAACGCAGACTGAATAAGCTGTTGCTGATCTGCTTGTTGAGTCATTGCTCGTTCTGCCTCCATGCAATTTATAGGGAATCGTGGTTAAGACTCATCAATACGCGGCGCGTTGTCTGCTAGCACTTCGCCATGTTTCTGCGGAACCATTTCCAGAGCGTAGTGGGCGGCGGCGAGGCGAACTTGATTTCGATCCCCTGAGAAACGCCGCGTTTCGGTGGTTAGAAATACCTCCTGGTTATGACGAAAGGCCCAGGCAAAGCATACGGTGCCGACAGGTATTCCATCGTGAGGCTCAGGCCCAGCGATACCTGTATTGGCCAACGCCACATTAGCGTCATTATTATTTAATGCGCCCATTGCCATTTCACGCACGGTTGCTTCACTGGTTAACCCGTGTTTATCGATGGTTTCAAAACTGACGGCCAAGTAGCGATTTTTGGCCTCGGGCGAGTAAACCGCTAAGCCACAGTCTATCGATTGCCCGCTGCCCGGCACTCTGGCGAGTTCGGAAACAATTAACCCCGCAGTACAAGACTCCGCTGTGGCCATTTTAAGTTCATGCTTTTGCAAATACTCACTAATTTTTTCAAGCAGCTCCATTGCTCATCTCCTTGTCACGCCATGGCCCCCAACTTTCTTTTTGACGCTATTTAGGCACTATAGTTAAGAGCTTTGATTTGTCTAACCTGTACGGTGAATATTATATTGTTTATGTTCACAGTGTGCCTTACCAGCTGCTAATAAAAAGCCCCGCTCAATGGCGGGGCTACTAATCAATCAACAGCGTTACTAACGACGGAAAGCGTCAGGGTAATTGGTGAGATCAACTCCCCACATAATCGGCAGAAGGAAATACACCGCTGCCACAATCAGCAACATGGCAATAATGTTGATCCAGAAGCCGGTGCGCACCATCTCGATAATTTTCAGTTTGCCAGTGGCGAAGATGATGGCGTTGGGCGGTGTACCTACCGGCAGCATAAAGGCGCAGTTGGCCGCCATGGCAGCGGGCACCATAAGTACAAAGGGGTGAATATCCAGCGCCAATGCCAGCGACGCCAGCACCGGTAGAATCATCGTGGCCGTGGCGGTATTCGAGGTGATTTCGGTCAAGAATAGCACCATGCCGGTTGCCAGCAGAATGACCAGCAGGAAGTTGACGCCTTCCAGCACGCTCATTTGCCCACCAATCCACTCTGCCAGACCGGAAGAGCCGAAGCCTGCGGCAATCGCCAAACCACCCCCGAACAGTAGCAGAATGCCCCAGGGGACGTCTTTCGCCACATCCCAACCCAGCAGGCAGCCACCTTTGTTTTTAGAGGGAATAAGAAACAGTAGGAGCGCGGCGACAATCGCGATCATGGTGTCATTGATGCCGGGGATATTGATGATCTGCCCCTGCCACAAGAACGAGCGGGTAATCCACATAAAAGCAGCGAACAGAAACACCGCCAGCACCGCTTTCTCCTCGAAGCTGGTGTTACCCAGCGCCGCTTTTTCCTTGTTAATGAGCTCTCGCCCGCCCGGCAGGTGACTAAACTCAATGCGGAAAAATACCCGCGTCAGTAGCAGCCAAGTGCTAAACAGCAGCACCACTACCACAGGGAAAGCAAACATCAGCCAGCCGGCAAAGGAGATCTCGATGCCAAACAGCTGATTCACAATCGCGGCAAGAATGATATTGGGTGGGGTGCCAATCAGCGTGCCCAATCCACCAATGGTACCGCCGTAACCGATACCAAAAATTAGTGTTTTGCTGAATTTATCTATTTCGGCGCTGTGGTCGCCGTCACTCTTAGCCAGCTCTTGACTCACCTGATACACGATAGCGGTACCAATCGGCAGCATCATCATGACCGACGCAGTGTTGGAGACCCACATGGACAAAAAGCCCGTCGCGGCCATAAAACCAAACACGATGCTATTAATACTGGTGCCCAGCACGGCAATAATCGACAGCGCGATGCGCTTGTGGAGATCCCATCTTTCCATTGCCAGCGCGATCATAAAGCCGCCCAGGAACAGGAAAATAATTGGATTGCCGTAAGCGGCGGTCACCGTATTGCCATCCAGTGCGCCGGTTATCGGCAATAGCACAATAGGCAGCAACGAGGTCGCGGGAATAGGAATAGCTTCAGTGATCCACCATACGGCCACCCACAGGGTGGTGGCGAGCACCATGCGCCCTTCAAAGCTTAAGTCCTCAGGGTGAAAGAACATCACCACAAAAGCGAACAGCAGCGGGCCAAGCAACAGACCAACCTTCTGCGGCGTGGTGTAGGCAGGCGGCTTAGGTTGAGGTGAAGGAGCACGCTTGGTATTCGAAGCCGCGGCATTGCCGGCCCCGCCCGTCGGCAGCGCGCACATCAATAGTTTTTTGGCTTGGTAGTGGGAGTGCCATAGCTGATCCCACACCGTCATCAGGGCAGTTTTATGCATACAATTTGTGCCACTTACGGTCAGAGTGAAAAGAATAAGGGTCGGCATCCAGGTAAATAAGCCACCCGATGGGCAACGCGGAACCGCCTTTGGCGCCCTTTATTAACTGCAATAGGCAATTAGTCCAGTGCTTTACTGGTAATTACAACCAAAGTCTAACAACTTTAGTTTAGCTATGGGTAAATGCGAACAGTGGCATAAACGTATGAACTGGGTAAGTTGTAGGTACTATAATAACGTCAATTTTCCCATACCCGTTGAGGAGAACCGCGTGCTTGATCGTTGGACAATGCCGCTAACACATCGCCCTCTGCAACGAATCGCGCAGCCGTTGCATCAAAAATGCATCTCTCCCGATCAGGTGACGCTGGTCGCATTTTTGATTGGCATGACGGCCTTACCGCTCTTGGCCTATGAGCAGTATGGGTTAGCCCTGCTGGTCATTTTGCTCAACCGGCTCGGTGATGGCATTGATGGCGCATTGGCGCGGTTAAGTAATAACACCAACGATGCCGGTGGCTTTCTTGATATAGGCCTCGACTTTGTCTTCTACGCCGCAGTGGTGTTGGGTTTTGCATTGGCTAATCCCAGTCAGAACGCGCTCGCTGCTGCGTTGCTGTTATTTGCCTTTATCGGTACAGGCACCTCCTTTCTTGCCTTTGCAATTGCCGCCAAGCAGCAGGCCATAGAGCGCCCTCACTTTCCCAACAAAGCGTTCTACTATTTAGAGGGATTAACCGAAGGCACTGAAACCTTGCTGGCGCTGGTGATTTTCTGTTTATTCCCTGACCATTTTCCAACACTGGCAACACTATTTGCGATCGCTTGCCTGGTGACAGTGGTTACACGGTTATGGGGTGGTTACTGGACACTACGCCGGCATATTGCTGAAAGGGAATAGTTTACAGCCCCCTTTTTCGCATTTGCTTCTCACTCACGGCTATATTAAGCTCAGTTTCGTACAACACACGTACAACTCAAATTCAGGCAGTTAGCGCAAGTTAACCGCCGTTATATTAGCAATCACACGGAGCCGTGATATGCATAACGAAACATCAAACGATCTTTCTCAGGCGGGCCTTCACATCGCCATTCAAGACCTCAAGGATGAACTCTTCGACACCCCCGAGTGTGACTTTGCCATTGCCCAACTGCTTACCCGTTGGGGCCGGGCTGAAAAAGCCGATCAAGTGCTGGATGAGATGCTGATGAAGTGGGGTACTTCACCTGAAGTACTTGCTTTAACTCAGCGCGGCTATACGGAGATGGTTGGCAGCAGTGAGCTATCTGCGGATAACGACGAAACCATCCAAGAGCCGCAAAAAACCACTTCTGCAGCGCTCGAGGTAGTGGCGGCCTGACCTAAAAGCCAGTCAAAGCCTAGCTCGCCAATGCAGCAAGCATCATTTACTAATGCCCTGTACTAATGCCCCTACGCTCTTATGAGGCAGGGGCATTTTTATTGCATTAATGCAGGTGTTAATCCAAGTGATCAAGCGTGACGATGATATCTTGTGTTGAGACATCCACGTTCCAGAAAGTATAGCTATCCTCATCCTCATCAACTAAGCGAATATCGAAATAGGGGTTGGTATAGCCCGTTAGCGTGACCCGCTGGGTGTCGCCGTTCATTAATACAGCATCACCCAGCACGTCCTCTTCCCAGCTCTTCGAGTTCCCTGGGCTCACGTACATATAGTAAATGGTGTAACCCGTTCGATTGGTGATATCCACATAGTAGTCAGCGGCCAGCGCCAGCGATGATGCACACAGTGCCGCAAACGCCAATAAAAAAGTTCTAATTTTCATGCAAAGTTCCCCAATTTTTTTTAAAAGTAAACAGCAAGTTGCGTCCTAAGTACAGAGTCTGCAGGTTTTTTATCCAGCCCCCCGCATCATGCTTGTAGCTGATAGAATACCGCCCCTTTCAGGCGCGTTAGCGGCCAACCCAATAACGCCACACACCTTTACCACCTGAGAGTTGCACAATGATCGCCACCGCCAGCACCGTTTTCCGGCCACTTATTCGGCTGGGCCTTATCCCACAGATTTTAATCGGTATCGTTGCTGGGGTAGTACTCGCCCTGTTTGCACCGGGCGTTGCCAGCGATGTCGCCCTGCTTGGCCAGCTATTTATCGCCGCTTTGCAGGCAGTGGCGCCCATTTTAGTGTTTGTACTGGTGGCGGCGGCGATCTCTGCCCATCAGAAAGGCCAGCCGACCCACATTCGCCCTGTGCTGGTACTGTATGTAGCGGGCACATTGATCGCTGCGTTAATTGCAGTGGCAGCCAGCTTCCTATTTCCCACCGAGCTTTCATTGAATGCAGGCCAGGTTGACGGCAATCCGCCCGGGGATATTTTTAGCGTTCTGCGCGACCTGCTTTTGAACGCGGTGGCCAACCCGGTTAGCGCGCTGATGGAGGCTAACTTTATCGCTATTCTGGCCTGGGCCATCGGCCTGGGCTTGGCGCTGCGCCAAGCCAGCGATACTACCCGCCAAGCGCTGAGTGATTTATCCACGGCGGTCACCCGTATCGTCACGCTGGTGATTCGTTTGGCACCGCTGGGTATCTTTGGCTTGGTAGCTGGCACGCTGGCGGAATCCGGCGTTGCGTCGTTGCTTAACTACGCCCAGCTGCTGGGTGTGATTGTGGGCTGCATGCTGTTTGTCGCGCTGGTTAGCAACCCGCTGCTGGTTTACTTCACCACCCGGCAAAACCCTTATCCCCTGGTGTTTACGTGCCTGCGCGGCAGCGCGATTACCGCCTTCTTCACCCGCAGCTCGGCAGCGAATATCCCGGTGAATCTGGAGCTTTGCCGCCGCCTGAAGCTCGACCCTGACACCTACTCCATTTCCATTCCGCTGGGCGCGACGATCAATATGTGCGGTGCAGCGATCACTATTACGGTGATCACTCTGGCAACCACTCATACGCTGGGCATTAGCGTCGACTTTCCCACGGCGCTACTGCTGTGCGTAGTATCAGCGCTGGCAGCCTGTGGTGTTTCCGGCGTGGCGGGCGGTTCACTGATGCTGATACCCATGGCTGCCAGCCTGTTTGGGGTTTCCACTGAAGTGGCTATGCAGGCGGTGGCGATTGGCTTTGTAATCAGCGTGGTGCAGGACTCCACCGAAACCGCACTCAACTCCTCGACCGATGTGCTGTTCACCGCCGCCGCCTGCCAGTCGCAAGAGACAAAACGCCCTTAACCATTCGCCCTGGGGAGTGGCTGCTTATCACAACCACTCCCCGCGTACTTTTGGATGTTTTGACCAGCCTCGCCAAACGCTCCCGTTCATCCTCTTCATAAAAACTCGGGTCATCAAATAGGTCGCGCTGGGTATCATCAAAGATCATTTCCAACACTTCTGCACTACTTTGCACCATCGGCTCGAAGTGCGCGGTATGTGTGACCACTGCCCTGACGCGGCGGCGGCGATACAGCGCGTAGATACCCAGCAAGGTGAACACACAGGCAATATAGAGCGGCAGTCCATGACTACCCACTACGCTCATCAGCGACCCCGCCGCTATCGGCGCCACGGCACAGCCCGCGCCGTGCATTACCAGCATATCCGCCGAGCCGGAGACAATTTCATCCGGGTGAAGCTGGTCGATCAACTGAGCTACCGCCAGCGGGTAGAGCGAAAATGCCAAGCCACCCCAGATAAAGTAGAGCCCCAGCAACACCTCGTGGCTGGGCGCAAAGGGCATGGCCGCGGCGCTCAAGGCCGCGAGCAGCACCACCCAGATCATCACCTTAGGACGGTCGTGTTTATCGGAGAAGCGCCCAATGGGAATCTGTAGCAGCGCCCCACCAATAATCGCCGCGCTCATTACCAAGCCAACACCGCCAATATCAAACCCCAACTGAGTCGCGTATATCGGTGTCATCGACCAAAAGGCGCCCATGGCAAGCCCCGATAGCGCGGCGGAAGCCACCGCCAGCGGCGCAAAGCCCAGCAATGCACGTAGGCTGCTTTTGGGTCGTTCGGAAATTTTGGGCTGAACGCGACGGGTCAGGGTAATGGGTAACAGCGCCCAACTGATCAAAATGGAGATCACCACAAAGAGCAAAAAACCTTCCGGAGAAGAGAGGCGCAGCAACTGCTGGGCCAGTGCCAAGGCGCCCAGGTTAACCACCATGTATACCGCAAAAATACGCCCCCGTTCATGGCTGGCGGCTTGGCTATTCAACCAGCTTTCGATCACGGTAATTAAGGTAATAAACGCCAGCCCATAGACCACCCGCAGCGGTAGCCATACCCACGGGTCGATAAACACCAGATGCAGCAGCGCCACCGACGAGCAAATGGAGGCGCAGAAGCCAAAGGTACGAATGTGCCCCATCCGCCGAATTAAGCGCCCGCTCACCCAGGTGCCGCAGATGAAGCCGACAAAATAGCCGGACATGATGATCCCCAGCACCGCGCTTGAAAAACCTTCCGCCGTACCTCGCAGAGTGAGCAGCGTGTTGAGCAAGCCGTTGCCTAGCAACAATAGCGCCACACTTCTTAGAATCGATTTAACCGGTTGGAGCATTGCCAATGAACGCATCGCGCTTCCTCTCAGCCGACAACCTAAAGGTCATGCATAAAGAGTGCCACTGAAAGCGCTTATCACAATCATTGACAGGCTAACGTTCTTTATATAGAACGTTCTATATAAAGAACAGCACAACGGATGGCGTGCAGCCTCATGGATAAACTCTCACTCAACACGCTGGGTCAGCACCTTCAAGCACTACGCCTTGAACGGGGTTGGTCGCTTTCGCAATTAGCCAATGAGGCGGGGATCGCCAAGTCCAACCTGTGTCGCTTGGAGCAAGGCAGCGGCAATCCCACCATCGACACCATTTGGCGGCTTGCGGTGCAGCTCAATGTGCCCTTTGGCACCCTGGTAGCGCCGATTAGCGTGCCGCTGGGTGAAGATGGTGTGCAGGTACGTTTGATCGACCAAGGCGAAGACTCGCCTCAGGTGGACGCCTACTGGATGCGCTGCGCGCCACATACGCTGCGCCATGCTGAAGCCCATACAAGTGGCACCCGTGAATCACTCACGCTGATTAGCGGTTGGCTGGAAGCGGGGCCAGAGGGTGCCACCACGCAGCTTACCCCCGGTGATACCGTAACCTTCCCCGCCGATCAGCCGCACCTTTATCGCACCCAGGCAGCAGAGGCCACGTTAATGATGACCATCACCTACGGTGCAGAAGGCCAAACCCCATGAGCCAAGGTACCAGCCACTCTCCACTGCGTAGCGCGCTACAAGGCGTACGCGAAGCTATCCCGCTACTGGGCGGCTATATTCCGGTAGCGCTGTCGTTTGGCTTGGTGGCCACCCAGGCAGGCTTTAGCACCCTGGAGGCCACGGCTATTTCAGCGCTAATTTACGCCGGCGCCTCGCAGTTTCTGTTTGTGGGCATGATCGCCACCGGCGCACCGCTGTGGCTGGTGGTGGCGATGACACTGCTGATTAACGTTCGCCATGTGGTCTACGGCCCAAATTTGGCAGGACTGTTGCCACGCAGCCGCCACTGGCCCTGGTTGATGCACGGCCTCACCGACCAGGTGTTTGCACTGGCCCTAACCCGACTGCCCCAACTGCCTGAGGTAAAGCGTTTTAGTTGGTTTTTGGGCGCATCACTGCTGGCCTGGGGCGCCTGGATCATCGGCACCGCGGTGGGGGCTACCGCCGGTGAGGCCTTTACCGCCCGCTGGCCGCTGCTGGGTGAGATTATGCCCTTCGCGCTGCCCGCGCTGTTTTTGACCATGGTGGCGCCGCGCTTTACCGACAAGCGTTGGGCAGTCGCCATGGGCTGCACCATTTTAGCGGCGCTGTGTTTGACCCTGGTCGGCTGGGGCAACGTGGCGATTCCCTTAGCCGCCGCCTGCGGCGCGCTGTGCTTCTACTCCATGCAGTTCTATACGGTGAAATTCACCACCAGCAGGAGGCGTGAATCATGAGCACTGCACTTTGGCTAGCGGTCGCGGTTTCCGCCATTGGCACGTTGTTGATGCGGGTAGTGCCGTTTTTATGGATGCAGCGCCGCCTCAACAGCGAAAGCGGCCTTAATAACATGCCCCAGTGGCTGGGTATTCTCGGTCCGTTGATGATTGCCGCCGTGCTGGGGGTGTCCATTGTGCCGGTTAACCCAAGCGCTGTTTCCTGGATCGCCACCGCCATCGGGCTTTCTGTCACGCTGCTGGTGTGGTCGCGGGTACGCTCACTTGGCTGGCCGGTCGCGGCTGGTGTCGCAGTATTTGGGATGGTGGAGGTCGCGGCCTTCATTTGGTAATGCTTTGCATTAGCTTTTACCTCATGCCATCATCCTGGCTCTTCACTCCAGGGCAATCGCAAAGTGACCTTAATGTTAAAAGCACACACCCACCGCAAGAACGTTTTAATGCGTGTGTTGCTGATAACGGTGGCAGCGCTAACGCCCGCGATGTTGACCGCCAACCCGCTTCACAGCCCCCCTGAGCCGCTGCGCATTGTGACGCTTTACCAGGGAGCGACCGACAGCGCCGTGGCCCTTGGGCTGACGCCGATTGGCGTAGTCGATTCATGGCTGGAAAAGCCCACCTACCGCTACCTGCGTGCCCCGCTTGATGGCATCGAGCACGTAGGACTGGAAACTCAACCCAACCTGGAAAAGGTGGCCTGGCTGAAGCCCGATCTGGTGATTGCCAGCGATTTTCGCCATGCGCGCATAGCGCCGCTATTGAGTGCTATTGCTCCCACGGTATCGGCGCCTACGGTATTTAACTTCAAGACCACCCTCACGATGGTGGCGAATGCCACTCACCAAGAAGCCGAGGCCAGTGAGCTACTCCAGCGTTGGGAAGAACGGGTGGCCGATTTTCGCCAGCAGGTCGCCGTCAAACTGGGCGATGAGTGGCCGCAAAAAGTGGCCGTGGTGCGGTTTAAAAGCGATCACGTGCGTATCTATACCAGCGGCTTTGCGGGCTCGATTCTCGATGAGCTGGGCTTTGCGCAACCGGATACACTGCAGAGCCAGAGCTGGGGAATGAAGCTCTCCAGTACGGAAAACATTCCCGTGCTGGATGCCGATGCCCTGTTTATTCTGCTGGAACCGGATGACCCCGCCATAGCTGATAATTACCGGCACTGGGCCTCCCACCCTCTGTGGCAACAGCTGTCAGCGGTTCAAAGCGGGCGTGTATTTGAAGTGGAGCCGGTGAGTTGGATGATGGGGGGCGGCATACTGGCGGCCAACGCCATGCTGGATGATCTGTATAGCCACTATGGGCTGTTGCAACCCGAAGCGGCGCATTATCAGGCTTGCCTGCCTCGCTCCTCCGGCCGTGGGGAGCCTACGTCATGCTAAACAGTGCTGCCGCAAAAAGTATTGGCCTGCTACTTGGCACTCTGGTGGCGCTAGGCGCCTTTTTCGCCAGCGTGATGTTAGGCACAACGGAGATATCACTCTCCTCTCTGTACGGTTCGTTCGCCCATTACGACCCTACCAACATCGCCCACATCATTCTTTTAACTGAGCGCTTACCCCGTGCGGTGATTGCCGCTCTAGTGGGCGCCAGCTTAGCGATTGCCGGGGCACTGATGCAGACCATGACGCGCAACCCGTTAGCGTCGCCGGGCATTCTGGGCATCAATGCAGGTGCGATGTTTTTTGTGGTGGTCGCGGTTTCGCTATTACCGCTACATACCCCCGCTCACTACGTATGGGCCGCGCTATTGGGGGCGCTCGTTGCGGCCATACTGGTGGTGGTGCTTAGTCGCGGCCGCCACGGTGAGCTTTCACCGCTACGGGTTGTGCTGGCAGGCGTTGCGGTAACGGCGATGTTTGTGTCGTTCAGCCAAGGACTTCTGGTCATTGACCAGCAAAGTTTTGAAAGCGTGCTTTACTGGCTGGCGGGCTCAGTGTCGGGACGTGATCTTTCATTGGTAGCGCCCTTATTGCCTCTTTTTGGTGGAGCACTGTTGCTCAGCGCACTGCTGATACGCCACGCCAACGCACTATTGCTAGGCGATGACATGGTCACTGGACTCGGCATGCAGGCCACCACCATCAAGCTACTACTCGGCTTAATTGTGATTGTGCTAGCAGGTAGCTCCGTGGCGCTGGCGGGCATGATCGGTTTTGTGGGTCTGATTGTGCCCCACATGGCGCGGGGAATATTTGGCATTGACCATCGCTGGCTGCTGCCTGCCTGCGCCCTGCTAGGTGCCTGTTTACTGCTGCTGGCCGATCTTGGCTCGCGCTTTTTAATGCCACCCCAGGAGATCCCGGTGGGTGTAATGACCGCGCTGATCGGCACGCCCTTCTTTATCTATCTGGCACGACGCAAGATGGCTGGCCAATGAGACAAGCAGCAACGTTAAGCCTCGATAACAAGGCGCAGAGCGACAGTAACCGCTTACTGCGCAGCCTCATAATGCTAACCCTTTTATTGGTCGCCAGCGTCGGGCTGTCGCTCTGTTTAGGCAGTTTCCCCACACCGCCTCTGCAGGTGCTTCACGCACTGACAGCCCCGCAGAATAGCGATATCACTTTTATCGTTTGGGAGTTAAGGCTGCCACGTATTGCCCTAGCCATACTGGTCGGTGCCGCCCTGGCGATAGCGGGGGCGATTCTGCAGAGCATTGTGCGCAACCCGCTGGCCTCACCAGACGTGATCGGCATTACCAGCGGCGCGGCACTGGCGGCGGTGCTGTTTTTAGCGCTATTGAGCACCACCTTAAGTATTCACTGGCTGCCCGTGGCGGCAATGCTGGGGGCACTGGTTTCTGCCCTGTTGGTGATTAGTCTCGCCTGGAAAAACGGCATCAGCCCATCGCGGATGGTACTGGTGGGCATTGGCTTGGCGGCGGCCATGGGCGCTGGCACCACCCTGTTAATCGTGATCAGCGATGACTCCGCCGCCATGACCGCCTATGTCTGGCTGACCGGCAGCCTTTACGCTGCACAGTGGGACGATGTTCGGGGTCTATTGCCGTGGCTAGTCGTCGCGGTGCCGATCAGCCTAGCCTTTGCTCGGCATGCCGACGCCATGGCACTGGGCGACGCCGTTGCCGAAGGGCTCGGGGTGGCGCTTCTACGCAGCCGATTAGTATTGCTGGCCTGCAGCGTGGCGCTGGCCGGTGCCGCGGTGGCGTTTGCAGGGGGCTTAAGCTTTGTGGGGTTAATTGCCCCCCATCTGGCAGCCAGGTTGGTGGGGCGTAATATGGCACAGCTGGTGCCCGCGTCAGCGCTGGTCGGCGCCTTGATTGTGCTTTACGCCGACCTGCTGGGCCGAGTGGCCTTTTTACCCAAAGACCTGCCTGCGGGCATCTTCGTTGCCGGGATAGGCGCGCCTTTTTTTGTTTATTTGTTGCATCGATCGCGCACTCGCTTCTAGAACCTGTTGACGAAAAAAAGCGGCACCCTCGGGGCGCCGCCAAACAGTATCGAGCATAGAAAATAAAAATAGAAAGCGGCTGATTAGAAATCCAAACGATAACCCAGCGTTAAGGTGCGGCCTCGCCCGGCAAAGTAGCGCTCATCATTCACTAGAGCGCTTTGCGAGTAATATGTGACGTACTGCTCATCAAGCAGGTTGGATACCCCTACATTGACCTGACCAACGGGTAGTTGGTAACCCACGGCAGCATCCATCAACAGATAGCCATCAAACTCACGATTGGCTTCATCGAAGGTTTCATCAAAGGCGTAATTGGCCTGAACAAAGGTAGAGAGCTCGTCTGACCAATTAGCTGACCAACTGGCCGTCAGGCGATCCGGAGAGACATCCAGCCCCGATAGTTTGGCATCTAAGTTACCGTCATCGTTGCTATCGTAGCGCCCTTCCATACGTGAATAAGCCAAGCGACCAGAGTGTTGATCGTTAAACTGATAATCGACCGCGGCCTCAAAACCTTTAATCTCTGTTTCTTGGCGCTGCATATAGAAGACATCATCTACCTCTGTTAGACGGCTACCGAAGTCAGAAGAGGATTCGTAATAGCTAAGTTCGGCGGCTAAGCGTCCATTCTCAAAACGCACCCCAGTCTCGATGTTGTCAGTAACAATGGGGCTCAGATTCTCAATGTTGTTGACTGATTGATTCGGCGTACTGATCCCCCTCAATGCACGGCCCACATCCGGAATAGAGAATCCTTCTGAGTAGTTGGCAAACAGACTCCAGTGGTCGACCGGCTTCCACACGGCACCAAGGTTATAGAGCGTTTCATTAAAACTGGGGTCGCCACCCTCGACAGCAACGCCATTATTGGCCGCTACCGTCTGGTAACTGTTGATATCGAGCTTGGCATACTCATAGCGCGCGCCAGCGGAAAGCAATAGCGAGTCTACCGGGCGCAGATCAACCTGTAGGAAGGGCGACAGGTCGGTATATTCGGTGGGCGGCACGTAAGTGCGGTCACTTTGGTACAGGTACTGCTCGGTTTCATCAAACAGGGTATCAAAACCAACGGTCATCTTCAGGCGCTCATTCCAAAGATCATCTTTGGTCAGCGAGACTTTGGTACCGAATTTGCTGGTGGCCGCCATGGTTTGATCATAAAACGTACCCACGGGGGCAATCGCAGGATCTTGGAACGTTGCTGAATTAGTGGCTCCGAACAACGCCTCATAATCTTGATAAAACGCCTGCGCGCTCAGGTGCATACCGGCTAAGTCGTAGTGATCGTAACTTAGCCCAGTCGTCCACACTCGATTGTAGGGCGCATCACCTTCTGGTGTACCACGCTCTGATGTCGTTACCACGCCATTCGCACGATCCCCCGTCACGCTGACGTAGTTGTTATGCCCCTCAATATTGTAATGGTTCAGGGTAAACTGCAGTCGCTGATTTTCATCGAACCAATAAGCAAGCTTGCCCAAAATATCGAATGAGCGGGCATCCATTAGGTCACCCTGGGTGTTATCCACACCGACGGGGTCGCCATTGCCATCCAGAAACAGTCCTTGATCCTCATAACTTGCCGAGAACAGGTAATCCACATCGCCGCTATTGCCACTGATGCCGTAGGTGGATTTATAACTGATCGTGTCGCTGTCCAGCTCATTGGTGGGGGTTGTTACCTGAGCTTCAATATGCTGATTAAAAGACCCTGGCTCAGGGCGTTTAGTGATCAAGTTAATCACACCACCCGCCGCACCTACCCCGTTGGTAGCATTGGCACCTTGAATCACTTCGATCTGCTCTACCATAGAGAAATCGATGACATGAGCTTCACGACCAGTGGGACGCAATGGGTTAGATTGTGGAATACCGTCAATCAAGATCAACGGCGTACGCCCACGCAACGTCTCACCGCTGCCGCTCATTTTCTGGCGGCTAGGCGAATAGGACGGCAACAGGTTGCTCAAAATTTGTGAAGAGTCGCTGGTAATTTGCAACTGCTGACTAATCTCTTCCTCACTAATGATCCGCACTGTTTGAGGCGAATCTTCTTTTGTTGCATTAGTCCGCGAGGCGGTCACCACGACTGTCTGATTTGAGTTATCTCGTCCACTTTGAGACTCGTTGGTTGCCGTTTCCTGAGCGTGCCCCTGTGTGGCTGCTATTAATCCCGCAAGCGTCACCGTAGGCCAAAATACCTGGCGTTTCTTGATGTACATCGAGTGTTCATCCCCCCTGCTTTTGAGTAAGTTTGCCCTTGAAATCGTAATCTACATCTAAATAATAATGATTATTTTATGCATATAAATCACAAAGGTCTACTCAGCAGTACGAACCGTTCAGGATAACGACACTAATTCTCCCCTCTCTTATCCTCTATTTCCTCTAGAGCCGAGGCTTAAAGCAGTGAGCAATTGGTTGCTGAGCAATGGCAAGTATTGAAAATGAGAATATTTTGGCTTACGGTTCTGCCTGCTTAAACAACCCCAATGAGCACATTCATGACCCACCCTTCTCATCAACCACCTCGCTTGACGGGCGAAGCCCTGCACGCGGGCTATGACACTCGACGTGTACTGGATGGTGTCGACATTGCAATTGAGGAAGGCAAGCTCACGGTGCTGTTGGGGCCGAACGGAAGTGGCAAGTCAACGCTGCTGAAAACCCTTGCCCGCACGCTCACACCGAGTGGCGGGCATGTGTATTTGGACGGTAAGGATATCCATCGCAGCAAGACGCGAGAGGTCGCCAAGCACCTGGGAATTCTGCCCCAAGGCCCGGTGGCGCCCGAGGGGCTGAGCGTAAAGCAGTTGGTGGGCATGGGCCGCTTTCCGCACCAGGGGTTATGGCAGAAAAATGCTCAGCAAGATGCCGAAGCCATTCGTGAAGCCATGGCTTATACCCACGTGACGAAGTTTGCCGAGCGTAACGTTGATGCGCTCTCCGGCGGCCAGCGCCAGCGCTGTTGGATTGCCATGGTGCTGGCCCAGCAAACCGACCTGATTCTGCTTGATGAACCCACGACCTTTCTGGATCTGAAGGTACAGGTGGATTTGCTGGAGCTGCTTTCGCGCCTGGCCCATGAAAAAGGCCGCACCCTACTGCTGGTGCTCCACGACCTGAACCTGGCCGCTGCCTATGCTGATCATTTAGTGATGATGTGCGATGGCCGCATCGTCACCAGCGGCACGCCCAGTGAAGTCTTTACCACGGCCAATCTCAAGCGCGTGTTCGACCTGGATGCCCATGTCATCCACGACCCCGAAAGCGGCAGCCCGATTTGCGTGCCGCGGAAACGCAGCCTATCCATTACTGAATCGGATCTGGTTGTTTAGCAACGCTACGTATTGGGAGACGCTACCCGACCTGCCATGGATCGATAATAGGGATGTCTAAATATTTGAAGTCTCTCACATTGCGGGTAGCAAGCTGGGCGTGGTGCTGCTGACAAATGGCGGCGATTTGAGCATCAGCAGAATGCACTACCCGGCCTGAGCGCTCGCTGTCGGCAACTAAAGTTGCATAATAGGCAGCGGCTAATTCATCAAAAGGCAAAATACGTTCGGTAAAGTCTTCTTCAAACATCTCGGCGGCTAGCTGTGCAAAGCGCTGCTTACGCTTGCCATCAGGCAAACGTTCAATACCGTAAAGAATTTCGGCCACGGTAATAGCGGTTATCGTGACTCCGAGAGGATCCTCAGCATTAAGCCAATTAACTACCCTCATATTGGGCGCAGGACGCATCAATTCCGACAATATGTTGGTATCAAGAATAATCACGACTCAAAGTCCGCGGCTCTTGGTTTTTCCTCACGTTTTGGCAACGCTAATTCCAATTCGCCCTCAGCGGCAAAACGCTGATGAATGCGACTTCCCAACCCACCCTGTTGCGGCTTTACTAACGCCTTGCGAAGAATAAGCCGTACCTCTTCTTCCATAGAGTGCCCATGGCTCGCCGCTTGAACACGTAGCTGCGCTTTGAGTTCATCATCCAAGTTACGCACCGTTATAGTTGCCATTTTCACACCCTTTTCAATGCTAACACTGACATCATTGATTGCAATAATAGCACATGATGAAAAGACGAAACGGCTGGCAGCTCTTGCCTAAGGAGCCTTCTCTAATAAATACTCAGCCACTGCTTGATAAGCTGGAAGCGAGGAGGGGTCGTTAGCAGCATTGCCAGCCACCGGGTGAGAAGCAAAGCGCACTATCACCATCTCCGCGGTGGGGTCGATATATATCGTTTGCCCATGCACACCCCGGGCAGCGAATGCGCCATGGTCGTTATGCAGCGACCACCACATGCCACGGTAACTACCGCCGGGTAAAGTGCGGTAACCTGCAGCGGCAAACGCTTGTCTGTCGCCACCTTGCCGGATGCGCTCTACGGCGGCAGCGGGAAACAGTCGCTCGCCGTTGATAACCCCTTCATTCAGCACTAACTGCCCTACTCTCGCCATATCCCGCAGGCCCGCGCTAAAACCACCACCGGCAAACGTTGTTCCGATGGAGTCAACGGTAAAGTAAGCATCTTGCTCGGCGCCTATGCGTTGCCAAATTCGTGACGACAGCAACGACGTCACTGACTCTCCGCTGGTTCGAGCAATTACCCAGCCCAGCGCATCGGTGTTAATAGTCTTATAGCCAAACACTTGCCCATGCGCCCCTTCCGGCTGCACAGTGGCTAAATACTCATAGTAAGTACGCGGCCCGGTGTAACCTTCTGGCTTAGGAAGCGGGCTTGCTGCTGCGTTGTAGACCCAGATATCCGCATGGGGGTCGCTGTAATCTTCGCTATAGGCCAGTCCTGTCGTCATTTCGAGCAATTGCTGCACGGTGGCACTGCCAAACGCACTATCGGCCAGCTCTGGCAGTATGTCGCCGACAAGCGCTTCTTCATCCAATGCGCCTTCAGCTACCAAGATTTCCCCCAACAGGCCGGTCATCGATTTAGTGACCGACATGGCTCCATGCTTGCCTGCTTCATCTAAACAGCCGGCGTAATATTCATACACCACTTGCCCCTGATGCAGAATTAGCAGGCCATCAATGTAATTTTCGTTCAGCGACGCCTGCCATGACATGGGTTCACCACCATCAAGCGGAGTAAATATCACCTCATTGATAGCGTCATCCAGTGCGTAGCTGAGCGGCACAGGCGCGCCTAATCCTCTACTTACCTGTTTGGTGGGCAGCAATTCGCGAAAATGGCATACCGTCCAGCGCATTTTAGGAAAGCTAAAGTAGTTGGCGTCAGGTTGGCCAATGACCCGTTCGGAAGCGGGGGGAAAGCCTTGCATCCAGCCTAACCGGTTAGGGTCTGATTCTTCGGCAGTTAACACGTCACTGTCGAGTGTTTGCGCGGCAGCCGGTGATGCCCAACCGACTAATACAGCGGATATCACAAACGGTAGGATACAGGTGGATCGAAGGGGTAAACGTGGCATGTCCTACTCCTGAGTGAGCTGCTGTGCTCAAAGGTGAGCTCCCAGAATCCTCAGTATAGGTAGAAATGCGTGATGCCGTACTTAGATATATGCCTAAGCCATAAGGCATGCCCCAGAATCGAGTAGGAAGGGGAGTCGCCTCCCCTGTCCTCTCACACCACCGGGCATACGGTTCCGTACCACGGCGGTTCATGCAGAACGTTTAAGCCATCTTACCGTATCCAGTACCGAGATCAGTCCCTGGTCATAAAACCATTTCCTCGGCAGGGCCTGATTCATGTGCGAAGCCCCGGCATTCCACCAGGGGCCTCGACCGTTCCCCGCCGATTTCCAGGCGCGGTGCCCGTCTAGGCCTAGCCCTCGCAGCTTCCGACGCCGAGTCGATGGGCGTTTCCATTGTCGCCAGATCAGGCCGCGTAAGCGCCGGCGTATCCATTGATCCAGTGCTTCCAAGGGGCGTTTCACATCAACAAGATTGAAGTAGTTAGCCCATCCTCGTAGGACTGGCCTCAACCCTTCGATTACCCGTTGGATGTTACGCCCCCTGCCACGTTTCAGGATCTCACGGACACGCTGCATCATGCGTGTCAGGCTTGTCTTGGCGAGCGTCAGTTTCGACTGCTTGTGCCGAGTGAGGCTGTAGCCCAGGTATCCGCGTAGCCATGGCCGATCCACCGCACTTTTACGGCGATTGACCGTCAGCCGAAGTGAGCTCTCGAGATACTCACTCAAGCTGCCCATGACCCGCTCGCCTGCTCGTCGGCTCCGTACATAGATTTGTACATCGTCGGCGTAGCGGCAGAAGCGGTGGCCTCGGCGTTCCAACGCCTTGTCCATGTCGTCCAGCAGGATGTTCGCCAGTAGCGGGCTGAGGGGCCCGCCTTGGGGTGTCCCCCGCCGCCTCGGCGTGGGCAAGCCATGCTGGAACATACCCGCCTCCAGATAGCGACGGATCAAACGCAGTACACGCTTGTCGTCAACGCGCCGCGCGACCCGTGCCATCAGCAGGTCGTGATTCACTCGGTCGAAGAAGGCTTCCAGGTCAAGATCGACCACCCAGCGGTGACCGGCGGTGACGTGGGCCTTCATGGCCGAGACGGCCTGCTTGGCGCTCCGCTTGGGGCGGTAGCCGTAACTCGACTCGGAGAAGCCCGGGTCGAAGATCGGCATCAGTACCTGGGACAGCGCTTGCTGGATTAGGCGGTCGGTAACCGTGGGAATACCGAGCTGCCGCGTCCCACCCTTGGGCTTAGGGATCGTGGTTGCTCGGATCGGGCTGGGGTGGTACTGATCGGCCAGCAGCCGCTCGCGCAGCGTTGGCCAGTACGTCTTTAGGTGGTCGGCTAGCTGATACACCATCATGCCATCGACACCCGGTGCGCCTTTGTTGGCAACCACCCGACGGTAAGCTCGCTCCATGTTTTCCGGGTCAACGACCCGTTCCATGAGCGAGGTTGGCTCCGCTTTCGTCCACGATAACGACGCCGGGCTCGTCTCGACGCTCACCGGCTGGGACTCGGAGTACTGCCCCTGCCCCTCTGGGTGAGTGACGGTATTCGCGTCATGGTCTGTCTTCATGATCGATCCTCGAGACGTTATCGCCTACTCGCGGTTCTTCATGTTCGGCCCTTGGTGCCGTGGTGAACCGGCACTTACTATGGCCTCGGCTGACGTCTGGTGATCCATCCCGTCGCCTCTCGACGCCGGTAGCACCGTGGCAGACCACCAGACCTCCCAGGGTAAGACGCGCGACCTTCCCGCTTATGCCTGTCGGATTTACGTCATGGCGTTCCGTGCAAGTATCGGGCTTTGGTGAGTGTAGCCACCTTACCCCGCCATGACGCCTCGTATCCGCTTCCTGTTCGTCAGGCCAGCGTTTTGCCTCGGGCTGCCTTTGGATTCCCCCTCGCGAGGGACACCCTTGCCGTCGGCTAGCACTTCCCCTTGCCGGGCGTGCAGGGGACTTTCACCCCCAAGTCATCCTGAAGCACCACCCCCAGGAACAGCGCCGGTCAAGGCGCTGCGCGCCATGCCTGGCGCACTACGCAAACGCCCGGCCAATATGGCCGGGCGTTGAGGGAAACAATAGGCTTTTACCAGCTATATTTCACACTGCCAATCACACTGCGGGATTCGCCGTAGTAGCACCAATATTCACAGCTGGCCACATACTCTTTATCGGTTTCTCGAGTGAGCAGTTCATCCGTACTTATCGGCGTGTAATTGTCATAAGTGGGGTTGAAGATATTGATGGGATCGCCGAATGAGAAAGAACCTGCTTCTTGGCCGCTCTTCCGAGCGTTAATCGACAGTCCAGCTATCGATAGTGCCATCGCGGTAGACATGGCCACGGGTTGCCTGCCGCTCATCGACGATGGAAAGTGCGTAAGTGCTTCGCAGCTCTAATTCCAGTTCGCTGTAGCGCAGGTCTTCTCAAGTTGGTCTGTGAGTCGATGGTCAAAGGGGGGTATTTGCCAAAGTGCCCTATGGCAGTTTAAAGCCATTAACGGGTACGCCATCATCTTTTGCATGCGGGCTAACAAAGTCACGGTAGTATCTTCACTAAGATCCACCGCCAGACTCGACGCAAAGTAAGTACTTTTGAATAGTTGTGTTCAATCGTAAAGTATTTCGTAGGCAAAAGTTCTTCTGGTATCGAGTATTGGGGAGAAAGGAAGCGCTGCGTTCCCTGCAGCGCGAAATACCATTAGCTAGCCTTTAGCTTAGAAAATATGACGACTGACTAGAGCAAATTTTTGTAAGCCACTCCCCCTTTCATAATCAGCATGAGCTGCTCATCCGGCTGAGTAAGAACATTAATATCGTCCAAAGGATTATCTTTGAGCACGATTACGTCTCCCCTTGCGCCTGGAATAATCTCGCCAAAATCGCCTGTGTGCCCATAGGCGTCGGCGGCGTGGCTGGTGGCTGCACGAATCAGCTCGTCGGTGGGTACCACGTCTTTACGTAAATGGAATTCGTTGAGCTGATGCCGCTGCATCCGACCAAGCAGATCAGAGCCGTAGAGCATTTTAACGCCATACCGTTGGGCCATTTCTAATGCCTTGCCGCCAGCCTCCAAAACGTCATAAACCTTCCGCTGCAGGTGCTCAGCCATCCCCGCCTCCACACCTTCTTTTGCTAGGGCATCGTAGGTGCAGAGCGTCGGCGTTAGGTAGGCGTTGTGTTCAAGAAATAGTCGGCAGCTCTCTTCGTCCATAAGGTTGCCGTGCTCAATGGTCTTGACGCCTCTTGGTATAAGCCGGTTGATAGCCCGCGCCGTATAGGCATGTGCCATGGTGTGAATATTGGCGGCGGTGGCTTCTTCCACAATGGCGTCAATTTCCTCAAGCGAAAATTGCGTGCTGTCGATACGGTCAGTCGGTGAGGAAACGCCACCGGAGGCCATAATTTTAATCTGAGTGGCCCCCTTGCGAATTTCATCCCGGGCGGCGCGGCGTACTTCGCTGACACCATCGCAAACGCGACCTAGACCCGCGCAGCAGAAACAGCCTTCAAAGGTTTGCTGCCCAGGGCCACGCATGTCGGCGTGTCCGCCGGTCTGGGAAAGCGCATTGCCTGCGTACATGATACGCGGGCCGATCAAAGCGCCTTCGTCTACCGCTTTGGCAAGCCCATAATCTGCCCCGCCAGCGTCGCGCACGGTAGTGAATCCACGCATCAACATGGCTTCTATCAACTCGCTTGATTTGGCACCGACATAGAAAGGTGAAAGTGTCTCAAGCAGGGCAAAATTGGGAGTGATAGCCGTGACATGTACATGCGAATCAACCAAGCCAGGCATCAGGAAGTGGCCCTTGATATCGAAGACTTGATCGTCGCTGCCCTCTAGCGGCGAATCGCTAACAGCAACGATACGACCATCCTGAATGCGCACCTGCTGGTTGGCGAGCACCTGGCCATTGCGCGTGTCGATAACGTTGGCATTGATAAAGCGTGTCGTTGTCATGAGTATTCCTTGTGAGTGTTCTGGTGAGAGTGGCGTTAAAACATTTTTTGAGGGAGGTAGAGCGAAAGCGCTGGAATCAGCACGATCAATAACAGGGCGACAATATCCATGACGATGAACCAAGCTACGCCCTTGAACACTTCAGACAGCGTGACGCTATTACCCAGGGCACCTTTGATGACATACACATTGAGCCCGATGGGCGGAGTGACCAGCCCCACTTCAAGAAGCTTGACGACGATGATCCCGAACCAGATCAAGTTAAGGTCAGCGCCCTCTACTAAAGGGAGGATTAACGGCAGAGTGAGCAGCAGTAGGCCAATGGAGTCGATAAACATCCCCAGCACCAGATAAATCAGTGCTACCGCGAGAATGATCCACCAGGTCTCAGTACTGACGCCAAGAATCAACTCAGAAAAAGCGGCGGGTACGCCACTCATGGCTAGAAAACGGGTGAAAAACAGCGACCCGATAAGAATAATAAAGATGCTTGCCGTGCTCACCGCCGTGCGAATCAGCGCTTCCTGAATGGCTGAAAAGGTTAGCGTGCGGCGCGCAAAAGCGATCAGAGCCGCAATGGTTGTACCCACCGCCCCCGCTTCGGTAGGTGAGAAAACACCCAGAAAAATCCCGCCGAGTACTGAGCCGATCAGCAGCGGCAACGGCCAGATATGCTTAAAGGCATCCCACTTCTCGTCCCAGCTAGAGCGTACATCGGTGTTGCCCGCTAGGCTGGGATTCAGCTTGGTGCGCACCATAATCATCGCGATGTAGAGCAGCGCTGAAAGTACACCGGGAATGAATCCCGCCATAAACAGCTGACCTACCGAAACCTGGGCATAAACGCCATAGAGCACCAGCAGCACGCTTGGGGGGATCAGCGAGCCAAGTGTACCCGACGCGGCGACGGTGCCTGTGGCCAACCCCTTATCGTAGTTATGCTTGAGCATTTCAGGCACGGCAATCCGCGACATAGCCGCCGATGTTGCTACGCTAGAGCCCGAGGCAGCGGCAAAGAAGGCAGAGGCCATGACGCTGGAAACAGCCAGACCGCCAGGCAGGCGCGCCAGATAAAGGCGCATGGCATGGAACAGACCTTGGGTCATATTGGTGCTGGTGCACAAATAGCCCATAAATAGAAACATAGGTGCCGCGGTCAGTTCCCAGGTACCTGCAAAGTCAAACGGAGTGGCCGAAATCATTCCCCAGGCCACGCGCATGCTGGTCATTTCACCAATGCCAATGATCGACACTAATCCCAGTGCAACGCCGATTGGCACGCGCAGGGCGATAAGGGCCAAGGCGATGGCAATGCCTGCCACGCCTATCTCGATATTACTCATTAGGAAACTCCTAGAGGGCTCGGCGTTGTTGCAGCGCCTTAATCATGTTGGCGACGATGGCCAGGCACATAGCCGCGAAACCAACCGGTAACGCCCAGCGACTGGGCCATAGATAGAAGGTAAAGTTGGCCATGGCAGTTTCCATTCGAACCGTGGCGCGAACTGCATCAAGATAGCTCTGGTAACAGAGCATGCCGAAATAGAGGAGCCCTAGGGTACTGGCAAACAGATAAAGCACCAGTTGGGCGCTAGGCGGAAGCCTTCCCACCAACACATCCACGCTGATGTGTTCCCGCTGAAGCTCCACATAAGCGAGCGGCAGAAAGACGACGGCGACCATGTAGTAAAAAGACACAAACTCCAGTGTGCCGGTAAACGACTTCCCGAATAAGTAGCGCAGTCCAACATCCAATGAGACATGCAGCGCCATCAACACCAGAAATAGGGCCGCCAGCACCATGGCACTTTTGGCGACCCACTGGCTCAGCGATTCGAAGTGTTTGGCCATCATGCGGGCTCACTCCTCTGCGCATCCGGGGCAGAAAAGCCTAGCTCTAACAGGGTCTCTTTCCAGAACAGCAGCATGTCGCGGTAGAGTTTGGGGTCATCACGCCAGATGCTTTGCGCCCCCATACCTCGCATCATGCATAAAGTGGCGTTTAGGGCGACGCGATTCTGATGTGAGGTGTGCTTGGAACTGGCGACCAACTGTTCCCAAATCTGCTCCAAAGAGTCATTGAACTTTGCGGCCAGCGGTACCAGCACTTTCATGATATCGGGGTCGGTTCGCGCATTCGTGAGGTATTCGAGAGTCACCATGTATAGGTCACCTTTGAAATGCTCATGTAGCGCTTTAAGTAGGCTGTCAAAGTTAAGCTCCCCTGCTTTAACCTTTACGGCCATCTCCCTCACACTTTCCACTTCGCGACTCAGCAAATCCTCGAGCGCCGCCTGCATCAACAATGTTTTGGAGGGGTAATGGTGAACTAAAGCACCACGGGACACGCCCGCAAGACGCGCGACATCCACGGTTGAAGTGGCACGAATGCCCTTCTCGAGAATGCACTCGATAGTCGCTTGCGTCACCCGAGCCTGGGTTTGGCGTGAGCGTTCTTCTTGATTCTGTCGCTTCGTCATAGCGAACCCTTATTTGGCCTAGGCCGCCTCAATGCGGCGGCCTCAGTGTTGCCGTATTAATAGATCCCGTAGTCAGCAGGAAGCTTACTGTAGATCTCCTTCATGGCCAGTTCGGCCAGAGCCTCTTCGTCCTCGCGATCAACGTCGCTGATTAGCGCATCCCATTTTTCGTAGGTCGCGATAAAATCATCAATCAGCGCCTCGGGGTCTTCAACACCGTACTCATCGCGCGCCTTATTGTAGACATTGGCCAAGGCCTCATCGCGGAAAGCCTCCACGGAAGCCATCAGATCCTCTTCAGGCTCGTAGATGTTGTTGCCATGGGCTGCGGCTTCTTCCAGTGCGGTTTCAGAGGCGTTGAGGAACTGGACGATCATGCGTGTCATTGCGTTGGCCGTCGCTTCTTTAAAGACATCGCGCTCTTCATCGCTGAGGCTAGCCCAAAAGCCCGAGTTGAAACCCCACTGAGGGCCAGACCAATACATGCCTGTCGGCAGCAGCGTCGTGTGCTCGGCGACTTCCCAAAGAGACCGATCAATCAAGTCATTAGGCGCATTCGTTGCACAATCTAAAGATCCCCGATCAAGACCACTGTACATCTCACTGGAAGGCACATTCACCGGCGTTCCTCCGGCCTGCTCGACCCAGGCAGAGACAGTCGAGCCTGCAGTACGAATACGCTTACCGCGCAGCTCTTCTAAAGTGCGGACGGGTTCGCGGCAGAACAGCACATAGGAAGGCGTGCTGTAGGCACCCAGGTAGACAATACCCAGCTCTTCCCACTCGGCTAGCTGGGTTGGATTGTTAAGGCTGAAGTCTGTCACCGCCAGAATGGCAACCAGAGGGTCATCATAGTTAAAGCCTAACTCCTGAACGGCATTAGCCACCGGCATTTCAGATGGCGTGTAAATAGCGGCATGGTGAGCCACCTGAACAACATTATCTTGGATACCCTGCAGGTTAGCGCGGGGTGCCAGCAGCACGGTGCCGGTATAAACTTCCGGCTGCAGTTCACCGTTCGAGAGTTCTTTGACCATTTCGGCCCACTCAATGTACCCGTAACGGGAGTGGGGGTGTTGCTGGTCGTAGAACGAATTGGCAATAAAGGATGTTGCGGCATGGGCCGAAGAAGCAACGGCCGGCAAGACCAGCGCCGCAACGGCGATTGTCAGCGTATTACGAGCGAGTTTCATATAGTTTCCCGGGCCGATTTAATCGGCTGTTTTTTTCTGTTGTATTGTTTCATCTTGTTGACACGTCGCCCGATGTGGCGCGTGGACATAATCCAATCTAGACTTCAAATAATAAAAAAACAAGCAGGTCTGTTTGTTTTTAGCATGGCCAGTTTCGCGGAGAAAGGTTAAGTAATGAAAGTAAAGGAAAATCCCACTCGGCTTGATACAGCGGGCACCTGGCGAGGGATTCGCATGATGCTGCCTTTGGCGGTTTTTACGATCGCTTTTGGATTGGCGTTTGGCGTAGCCGCCGTACATCAAGGGTTGGCTGGTTGGGAGGCGATGTTAATGAGCCTGTTTGTGTTCGCGGCGCCATCACAATTTGCGGCCCTTGAGATGTGGCATTCGCCGCTACCGCTACTTGCGTTGGCGGCGGTCACACTGGCGATCCATACCCGGCATATGCTAATGAGTGCGGCACTCTACCCCTGGCTCAAGCCGCTACCGAGACGCCAACAATTCGCGATGGTGATTCTGCTGACCGACTCCAACTGGGCGATGGCACTGGGCGAATATCAGCGCGGCGAGCGCAACCTGGGCATTCTTTTAGGTGGCGGAATAGCGCTATGGGGGGCCTGGGTCGCGGGCACTGCAATAGGGCTAGCCTTTGGCGGAGGCATTACCCAGCCCGAACGCTTCGGCCTTGATGTCATCATGCTGTGTTTTCTGCTGATGATCGTTGTCGGTGGCAACCCCAAAGCGGCAATGGCCCTGCCCTGGCTAGCCGCAGCGGCGAGTGCATTAATGGCGTACTGGTGGTTGCCGCCTTACCTCCATGTGATGGTGGGCGCCTTCACCGGTGGCGTGGTAGCCGTGCTGTTGCCTGGACGCTGGTTCAGGGCAAACGCCTTATGAGCTCATCATCAGTGTGGCAGTCGTTGATAGCCATCATGCTAATGGTAGTCATTGCTTATGGCTCAAGAGTGCTGGGGCTACTGGTCATGTCGCATGTACCGCTAAGCCCCCGCGTGCGGCGATTCGTCGATGCCATGTCTAGCTCAGTTCTGATTGCCGTTATTACGCCCATCATCGTGCATGGTGACGGCGGCGTTCGGCTTGCGGCCATTGCGGCGGGTACGGTAGCGGTGGTGTTTAGAAGCCCACTGGTATCGATTGCCATGGGTATGGTTTGCGCTGCGGGTTGGCGCTGGTGGGTTGGGTAATGTTGTGCGAAAACGGAGACTTGAACGTTTTAGACGTGCGCAGGGGGTAACTAGAATTAGATATACCGCATTTCCAGGGACTCATTATTCCCTGCTTTTGAAATAGGTAAATATAGGAATGGTGGGCCCAGTAGGACTTGAACCTACGACCAAGGGATTATGAGTCCCCTGCTCTAACCAACTGAGCTATAGGCCCGAAAAGCGTGCATATCATAGCGAATGTGGCGGTGTGAGGCTAGCCCCATTGCGCTATCTTGATGTGATTACGGCACTTTATGTTGATTGGGCAGTCTGGTGAGTAGTTCTTTATGCGGAGACGCGCTGTGAAAGCATTGATTGCTCTAGTTCCTTTATTATTGGCGCTGCCCGTGCACGCGGATTGGCAGCTTGATCCTGCCCAGTCGCGGGTGCAGGCGTCGATTACCCAATTGAACGGTGACCCCCCGCAAACTCATCACCACCAGGTGCGCAACCTGCAGGGGGATATCTCCAGTGATGGCACCCTACGCCTGCCGTTAAAACTTAGCCAAACCGATGTGCTAGAGCGCTTTGGCGAACTGCCGCCGTGGATAGGCTTGCTGGCAAACACCACCTTGGTGACGTTAGAGGCACAAATGCCCCCAGAGCGGTTAGACGGTTTGGATATTGGTGAATCCTTGGTTGAAACGCTGACGTTTAGCGTGCAGTCCAACATGGTTAATCAGCAGGAGTCCGTGCCGCTGCGGTTTACCCGTGAAGGCTTGAACGAGATACGCGTGACCCACGCCGAGCCCATGGCGATGGACGGCAGAGCGCTGATGGCCAACAGCACGGTACGTACTGTGATGTCGCTGCTGGGCTACCAGGAGATTGACGAGCATGTGCCCGTCACCCTCAATGCACTGTTAGTTAATCGGTAGTCATTAACCGTTCAAGATTAACGACTGAGTACTTCCATATCCCCTACCTGGGCTTCGCCGGTTTGCACCCGCCACTGGGCGGCGTAGTGGCCGTTAGCTGCCAACAGGCTTGAGTGGCTGCCGCGCTCAGCCACTTGGCCTTTCTCGATCACCACGATCTCATCGGCGTGCACAATGGTGGAGAGCCGGTGGGCAATCATAATCACCGTGCGGCCATGAGCGATGCGTTTTAGCGAACGCTGAATGGCCGCTTCGGTTTCGTTGTCCACCGCGCTGGTGGCTTCATCCAGCACCAAGATAGGCGGGTCTTTAAGCAGTGCCCTGGCCAGTGAAAGCCGTTGGCGTTGGCCACCGGAAAGCCTTACGCCCCGCTCGCCTACCGGTGTGTCCAAGCCTTGAGGCAGCGTTTCGATAAAGCTCCACGCTTCAGCGGTTTTGGCGGCATCCACAATCGCGGCTTCGTCGGCGTCCGGCTTGCCGTAGGCGATATTGTCGCGAATGCTGCCTTCGAACAGGTAAACATCCTGGCTGACCAAACCAATCGATTGGCGCAGTGAGTTCATACTCACTTCGGTGATGGGCTGCCCATCTATGAGCACGCAGCCGTTTTCGGGGTCATAAAAGCGCAGCAGCAGTTTGATCAGAGTGGATTTCCCCGAGCCCGTCGCCCCCACCAGCGCCAGGGTATTACCTGCGGGCACGTGCAGGTGAATACCATCAACCCCAACGCCGCTGGTGGCGTAGTGAAAGCTCACATTGTCTACCGTCACCTCGCCGCGCACCGGCTGGGTAAGCGGTGTGGTGCTGTCATCTTTAACGGTAATCGGCACTTCGAGCAGGTCAAGAATCCGACGGGTGCTGGCCATGGCGCGCTCGAACAGGTCGATCACTTGAGCCAGGCCGGTCAAAGGCCAGAGCAGGCGTTGGGTCAAAAACACCAGCACGCCGTAAGCGCCCACGTTCAGCGAGCCGTTGAGCGCCATCATGCCGCCCACGGTAAAGGTGGCAAGAAAACCGGCCAAAATCGCCATGCGGATGACCGGAATAAACGCGGAGCTCACCTTGATCGCCCGTCTGTTGGCGTCTACGTAGGCTTCGCTGGCATCCCGCAGGCGCTCGGCTTCGCGATCTTCGCTGGTAAAGCTTTTAATCGTCGCAATGCCGCTGAGGTTATTGGATAAACGGCTGGCTAGATCCCCAACCTTTTCGCGCACATCGCTATACAGCGGCCCGGCTTTACGCTGGAAGAAGAACGCGCCCCAGATAATCAGCGGGATAGGCGTAAACGCCAGCAGCGCAATCAATGGCGAAAGCACAAAGAAGACCGCGCCTACCGCCACCACGGTGACGACCACCTGAATAATAGAATTCGCCCCGCCGTCCAGGAAACGCTCAAGCTGGTTGACATCATCGTTCATGGTGGCCACCAACTGGCCAGAGCTTTTCGACTCGAAAAACGCCATATCCAACCGCTGAGCGTGCTCGTAGGTATCTTGGCGCATATCCGCTTGTAAGCGTTGGGCTAAGTTACGCCACAGAATTTGGAACAGGTACTCAAACAGCGACTCCCCTGCCCAGATAACAAACGTCAGCACCGCTAGCATGGTGATCTGCTGTTGGGGTGTTTCAAACCCCAGGCTGGCGACAAAGCTCTGCTCTTGGTTAACCACGACATCAATGGCCACGCCAATCAGAATTTCCGGGGCAATATCAAATAGCTTGTTGATCACCGAACAGGTAGTGGCGGCAATAATGCGCCGACGATAGCCTTTAGCGTAGCGGAGTAGCCGCACCAGGGCTTGAAAGCTCTGATTCTTAGAACGGGGCGGAGAAGGAGCCACGAGCATTCCTTACTGAGGTTGTTGTAGGCCAAATAGGTAGGCGCTAGCGTAATGAATTCAATGCTCAGGCTCAACGCGTTAATGCTTGGGAGTTAAGCGGGTGCCATGCTGCGTCGCACATTGGCCAGCAGCGGGCTGCCGGTATCGGGGTCTAGCAGCAGCGTGCACTCTACTTGATAGAGCGTACGCACCAGATCAGGCGTCACCACCTGAGCGGGCGGCCCTTCCGCCACGATCTGCCCTTCGCGCATGGCGATAAGATGGTCAGCATAGCGGCAAGCGCTGGCGAGATCGTGAAGCACCATCACCACGGTGCGGCCATGCTGGGCAAGGTGCTTAACCAGTTCGAACACTTCGATCTGGTGACCCAGATCCAGCGCCGACGTGGGCTCATCCAGCAACAGCAGCGGGGTTTGTTGGGCGATGGTCATGGCAATCCAGGCGCGCTGCCGCTGGCCGCCGGAGAGCGCATCAATGGGTCTGTCAGCGAGTTGTTCAAGCCCTGCCGCCGCCAGGGCGTGCTGCACTACGTGCTGGTCTTCTGCTGACCACTGGCGCAGCCAGCCCTGGTGGGGCTGGCGACCAAAGCGGATTAACTCGGTCACGGCGAGCCCTTCCGGCGCCACGGCCTCCTGGGGCAGTAGCGCCAGTTGGGTCGCCAGTTGGCGGGTGGGCAGGCGCTGAATATCGGCGCCATCCAGCAATACAGCGCCGCTATCGGGCTTATGCAGCCGCGCAAGCCCGGCCAGCAGCGTTGATTTACCGCAGCCGTTGGGGCCCACAATGGCGGTGACTTGGCCGCTGGGCAGGGTGATATTCAAGCCCTCAATCACCTGCCGTGAGCCATAGCTCATGCCCAGTGCCTGGGTAGCCAGAGAGGGGATTGGCGACGCAGGGGATTGGCTCATGTAAAACTCCGTTGGGGACGCATTAATATCCAAAGTAACCAAGGCCCGCCGACCACAGCGGTAACGATACCGACAGGAATCTCAATAGGTGCCAGCAGCGTACGCCCGGCCAGGTCGGCGAGCACCATCACCAGCGCCCCCGCCAGCGTAGCCGCCAAAATAGGCACGCTGCGCGAACTCGACAGCGAACGAGCAATCTCCGGGCCAATCAACCCCACCATGCCCACCGGGCCTGCCACAGCCACCGCCAAACCAGTCAACGCCACAGATAGCAGCAACACTTCCAACCGACGCCGCTTGACGTTCACGCCTAACCCGCTGGCGGTGGCATCCTTGAAACGCAGCAGCGTTAGCGAACGAGCTAGCGCCAATGCCGTGGCCAGCCCTAACACTAGCCCAAGCATGAGTAATTGAAGCGCCCCGCTGGGGCGGGCATTGAGCGATCCCACTGTCCATGGGTAGGCGGCATTGGCAGTATCAATCGCGACTCGTGCCAGCATTAGTTGAGTCACCGCGCCAAACACCGCGCCCACGCCAATACCCGCGACGATAAAGCGGTAACCCTGGGTACCGTTGCCTGCGGCTAAACCAAAAGTAAGTACCGCGGCGGTGGTCGCCCCAGCTAGCGCCATGGCAGGAGGCGCGATGGTAAAGCCGACACCCACTATTGAAGCCACCGCAAACGCAGTCGCACCATTATCAATGCCGATAATCCCGGGTGTTGCCAGGCGATTGCGGGCCAGGGTCTGCATTAGAATGCCCGCTAATGCGAAGGCCGCCCCGGTACTGCAGGCGGCGGCCAAACGTGGTAGACGTAGTTCTTGCACCACAAAACTCGCCATCATATCCGCATTGCCCAGCAGCGCTTGCAGCACTACTAATGGTGCCACCTTAACGCTGCCCAGGCTTAGGTAAACAACACAGGCAAGTAGTAACGTGCCAAACAGCAACAGATTAACCGCCACCGCACGCTGCTCAAACAGCAGGCTGTTCGCACCGCGCCGACTTCGCCAAGCAAATCGCCAGTACCCCTGCGGAGGCATTATGCTGCCATTTACCTCCTCTCTCGACTGAGCTTCATAATCAACAGACATAGCGGTGGGTTGTTCAGATAAGGCTCTGGCATTTGAAGAATGAATAGCTGAAGAACGAATAGCTGGGGTTTTCATAAACCCACTCATAACATCGGTAAGCGGCGCGCACGCACGACTGCTATTAATACGGGGGCACCGCATAGCGCAGTGAGCACGCCCAGCGGTAGTTCCGAAGGCGCAACCACCACGCGGGAGATGATATCTGCAGCGAGTACCATCAACGGCCCGATGGGCAGGCAAAACAGCAGCGTGCGACGAATATCAGGCCCGGCAAACGCACGGGCGACAAACGGCACCACCAACCCCACAAAGGAAATTGGCCCCGCGATAGCAGTTGCAGCGCCAACTAATAGCGCTACGCACGCGACGACCAGCCAACGAATAAGGTTGGGGTGGTGGCCTAAACCAGAAGCAACCCGCTCGCCTAGAGCTAGCGCAGCTAACGGCCGAGCAATCAGAGCAACTATCACTGACGCCACCAGCATACTGGGCAGAACGGCAAGCAGATCATCCAAGCGGCGGCCGGCTAAGCTGCCAATTACCCAGAAACGAATTTCATCGGCGGCACGCTGGTCATAAAGCAGCATCAATGAGCTTAATGATGCCAGCAGGCCAGAAAATGCCGCTCCGGCAAGCACTAACCTTATAGGGTCGTTACCCACACCGCGAAAGCGCGCCACGCTTAACACGCAGACACAGCCCACCAAGGCGCCGAGCTGTGCGACTGAAATGCGCAGAGTGGCGGCGCTGGCCCCCAGAACCAAGGCCAGCGCCACGGCAAACGCCGCCCCCGCGCTAACGCCTAAAAGCCCCGGTTCAGCCAGCGGATTGCGCGCCACCGCTTGTAATAACGCCCCTGCTACCCCCAGTGCCATGCCCACCACAATGCCAATGAGAGTACGCGGTGCGCGCAGCTCCCAGACAATGAAACTCGCCTCACTGTCCTGTACGCCACCTAGTAGCGCCAGCACCCGCAGTGGGCCAACGCTGCCTGCACCCATCAATAAACTAACGACACTCACCGCCACAAGGGCGGTGAGTAGTAACAGCATTAACGTACGATGGCTGGAACGCCTGGCAACTCCAGGCGTTGCAAAACGAGGAACCGTCACGGCAACAGCGCAGCCTCTATATCATCAAGAATGGCTTGCGCGGCCAGTGGGCCATTGGCACTGCTCCATAGCTGGCCATTCACTGGCACCACCTGCTCTCGCTGAACCACGTTAAGGCGAGTGAACGCAGGGCTCTGTTTCGCGGCGTCCAAGGCTTGTTGACCATCTTCATTGAGGGTTGCCAGGAATAGCCAGTCGTCATCTACTTGGGCAAGGTTTTCCAGGCTGAGCACATCGCTGTGTACGCCCCGCTCGCCAATCAGATCCGCACCTTGTACATCCAGGCCAACCCGATCCAGCAGTCCAGTGGCAATCAGGTTTTCCGACATTACCATCGGGCCACCCGGCATCCAGCGCACTAAAAAGGCGGTGCCGCTTACGTCAGCAGCGGCTAACGCTTCAGCCAGCTCTGCGGTGCGTTGATCTACCGCGGCAATAGCTTTTTCGATCGCTTCTTCACGGTTTAACGCTTCGCCGTAAAGTCGCGCCTCAGCTTCCCAGTTATCCGCGGCTAACGGCTGGGTATGCGGCACAACGGTTGGCGCAATACGTGAAAGCAGTTGGTACTGCTCATCGGAAAGCTGGGCGGGCGCCAAAATCAGATCCGGCTGCTGCGCCAGCACGGCTTCAATATTGATTTCCCTAACAACGCCCATAATGGCGGGACGATCATCGCCCAAATGGGCCTCCACATACTCGGCGACGTTATCGCCACCGCGCGTGGTGACGGCGCCTAATGGTGTAATGCCGGCCGCTAGGGCAGCATCCAGTGCGCCTTCGTAAAGGGTCACAACCCGCTCAGGAGTTCCCTCCACCTCTACATCACCAAAGGCGGTATCCAGCGTGCGCGCTTGCGCGGTGCCTGCCACTAAAGCGCTTAGCAGAACGCTGACCACGCCTAAACGCGCACCTTTAGTGAGGGTAGCTGTCATTGAGGTCGTTTTATCCAGCGCCGTTTTCATCAGCACAGTTTTAACAAACATAAGTTTCTCTCGATACGATACATTGCAACGGATAATAACGATTCTCAAAAACACTTGCACTACTATTCCTGGGAATAGCGTGTTCCATTTTGTGCAACCCTTCCACCACAACCTTTGCCGCACGCATGTTTCAGTTTGTGCAACGCAACGTTCGATGATCATACCCTCGCGTTTGGGAACTTTTCTTTTTAGACTCTCGCCCCTATTTGACAATTAGTATCATTAGCTAATAATTATCGTCACCAAGGGGAATGACATGCCACGCTTTACCCGCTCTGTTCTCGCTAGCGCCGTCACACTCGCTGTTTCTGCAGGCACCGCCTCCGCCCAAGAGGGTCAACAGCTGGACAACATCGTTGTCTCGGCCAGCGGCTTTGAACAGGCAATGGTCGACGCGCCTGCCAGTATCTCGGTGATCTCCCGCGAGGAGCTTTCGCGTAAACGGGTTACCAGCATTGCCGATGCCTTGCGAGACGTTGAAGGGGTGGATGTGGGTGGCGCGGTGGGTAAAACCGGTGGACGCAACATTAGTATCCGTGGCATGCCCAGCGACTATACGTTGATCCTGATTGACGGCCGCCGTCAAAACGCGGCAGGCAGCGTGACCCCCAACGGCTTTGGCGAAACCTCCACCAGCTTCTTTCCACCCATTTCCAGCATCGAGCGCATTGAGGTGATTCGTGGGCCGATGTCGACACTGTATGGCTCTGACGCCATGGGCGGTGTCATCAATATTATTACCCGTCGGGTGGGCCGCGAGTGGACAGGCTCTGTTGGGGTCGAAAATACCTTTAACGAAGATCGCGATTTTGGCGACCGTCGCGAGATCAATCTCTATACCAGTGGCCCTCTGGTCGAAGATACTCTGGGCCTTCAACTGCGCGGGCGGGTTTATGAGCGCGACGCTTCCGAGCTTACCTATACCGACAACAACGGTGACTCTATAGAAGTCGACCAGCGCGGCCCTAGCCCAGTGGAAGGCGATACCTACAGCCTGGGCGGCAAGCTAACCTGGACACCCACTGACAGCCACGACCTATGGTTGGATGGTGAAGTGAGCCGCCAGCGCTACGACAACGATGAGTGCCAGCTAGGCACCCTGGATGGCCGCACTCGTAGCTGTGCGCCCGACCCTGGCAGCGCCAACGGCTATGCGGATGAGCTCCGTTTTGAGCGCGAGCAGATCGCCATTGGCCATACCGGCCGCTTTGCCTCGGGCACCCTGGAATCCAGCCTGATGCGCAACACCACCGAAACCAAAGGCCGCACCATCCCAGGTGATACGGGCGTCGCGTATGAAGGTTTTCCCAGCATTGTCGGCGGTGCCCCGCGGGAGCTTGAAACCACTAATACCGTGCTCGACAGCAAGTTCATCATGCCGCTAGACAATCACATTGCCACCGTGGGTATGCAGTGGTGGGATGCGGAGCTTGACGATGGCTTGGCCGGTGAAACCTTTGAGCAGACTACCTGGTCGCTGTTTGCCGAAGATGAGTGGCTGCTACGGGACGATTTAGCGCTAACCCTGGGCGGCCGCTACGATCACCACGATGCCTTCGGCAGTCAGTTTAGCCCGCGCGGCTACTTGGTGTGGAACACGACGCCCAACTGGACACTCAAAGGTGGCGTAAGCCGGGGCTATAAAACGCCCACGCTTAATGACCTACATGACGGCATTAACGGGGTAACCGGTCAGGGCACAATACTCACGATTGGTAACCCGGATCTTGAGCCGGAAACCAGCACCAGCAGCGAGATCGGTGCGCATTACGATAACCAACAGGGTTTCACTGCCAGCGCCACGCTGTTCCACAACCAGTTTGACGATAAGATTGCCAGCGGCAGCGATATACTGGTGGAAAACGACCCGCTGATTCCTGACGGCCTTTACAGCCAACAGGTCAACGTCGACGAGGCGATCACCCAGGGGGTGGAACTCTCTACCGGCTACCAATTCGCCCCTGATTGGCGCATTAATGCCAACTACACCTACACCGATAGCGAACAGAAGAGTGGCGATAACAAGGGCGAGCCGCTGACGGATACCCCGGAACACGCCATTAATGCCACCCTGCGCTGGCAGACAACGGCAAAGCTGGATACCTGGCTCTCAGCAGAGTACCGCAGCGAACGCTACCGTAACCGCGAACGCGTCCGCGGTGCCCCCTCGTTTGATGACCTGGGCGACTTTAAAGCCTATTCGCTGTTTCACTTGGGCGGTAATTACGCGGTCACCAATCAGCTTAATCTGAGCGCGACGATCTACAACCTGTTTGACAAAGACTTTGTTGACTACCGTGCTTACGGCGATGGCACCAGCTTTGGCAACGTTTACGCCAATAGCGAAGAGGGCCGCCGTCTGTGGCTCTCTGCCCGCTACGAGTTCTAATCGGTTTCAGCTCGCTACTGTTTCGATGTTCTGTTTTGATCTTCTCTTTCTGCCCCGGCCATGCGCTGGGGCTTTTTTGTTTCCGCGCCCTGCACCCTCCCCCTTTCCTAAGCCGCTAAAAAAGCGGCTATCGCTGGGATAGCCGCTTCAGTGTTGCGCTTATGACAGCCAGCTAGCCCTTAGAAGGCAACATTAAGGCCTAACCAAACCCGACGACCGTCTTCTACATAGCCGTACTCGTCGTAGTTGATCGTTTCGTCGAACAGGTTGTAGATACCCGCATTGAGTTGAGTCGTCTCACTGAGCTGGTAGCCAACGCCTGCATCTACAAAGGTGTAGGAAGGAGCCACAATGGAACTGCTCGAAGGGCCGGTAGTCGGTTGACTCTCTTCGCCGCGATAAGTGACTTTTGTCCATTGGCTCAACTTGGCAGAGACTTGCCAATCCAACGAAGCGGATACCTGGTGCTTAGGCAGTTGTGTTAACGGCTCACCGGCATACTCACCGCTTTTTTGCTCGCTATCGGTATAGGTGTAGCTGGCCGTTAGCTCAACGGTATCGGTTAACGGCGCAGCCACACTCGCCTCTACGCCCTGAGTCACCGCTTCATCAACGTTAACGCGATAAGTCGGGTCGCTGCCAAACTGGTTAGCGCCATCCGTGCAGATATCGATAGGACAAGCAATGCGGGTAATTTTATCGTCAAAGTCGTTATGGAACAGCGTGACGCCGCCGCTCAAGCCCCTATCGTTGGCATAAAGCAGGGCCAACTCTTTATTGAGCGAGGTCTCTGGCTCAAGATCAGGGTTACCGTAGATATTCCCCCCGCGGCTGACCTGCCCCCAGTCGGAGGTGATCTCGCGCAGGTTGGGCGCCCGATAACCGGTCGAAACGCCGCCTTTCAACGTCCAGTCAGGCGTCATACTCCATACGCTGTAAAGCCGCGGGCTGAGGTGGCTGCCGTAGTTATCGTCGTCATCAATACGCACCCCGCCGGTCAGTGCCCAAGCATCGGTGAGCATCCACTCATCTTCCACAAAGAGGGCCCACTGGCTGTTCTCAATCTCACTACGATCAGAGCTAGGCAGTTGATTCGTCGTACTGTCGTCAAGCGACTCCTCCTCGTAGCTAGCGCCTACCGTCAGCATATGCATGCCTAGCGGAATGACCGTACTGGTTTTAGCGGTGGTGTTGGTGATTTCAATATCCCGCGATTTGTTTTCGCTACGTTCACGCTGCAGATAGGTTTCGCTGGTGCCCCACTCGAAGCGACCACTATGGGTCACAGCGACATGCTGGTGGGTGAACTCATTAAAACTATCGGAGCAGCCGCCGCGACAGCCCTCGGATGGCGCCGAGTTGCCCATCAGTGATTCGCGCTCCTGCTCGGTAATACCCGCCTCAAAAGTAACGTCATGGTTATCAGTCGCCGCAAAACTCAGCCGTGCAGTAAGACTTTGCAGGCTTTTATCTTCGTAGCCGTTAAGAATAGTGTCTTCGTCACGCTGAGAGGTGCGTCCGTAGAGCTGAAGCCCTAAACGGTCGCCTACCAACGGGCCGCTGAGATAAAAGTTGGCCTGGCGGCTATCGCCGGAGTCGCTATCTTCCTGAAGCACGGTGTCGAGTTGCACATTGCCGTGCCACTGCTGAGCCACCTTGCGGGTTATCACATTGATGACCCCGCCAATGGCGTCAGAGCCGTAGAGCGTCGACATCGGCCCACGCACTACTTCAATACGTTCAATGGCCTGTAACGGCGGCAGCCAGTCTTGTTCAAACCCCGCATCGCCATTAGGGCGAGACTCGCGGGAATTTTGCGGGCGACCATCGACCAATATCAGGGTGTACTGGGAGGGCATGCCGCGAATGGAGATATCCTGGCCGTTATCCCCTCTCCCGCCGCCGGTGACAATCACACCGGGCACATCGCGTAGCGCATCGGTAACACTTTGATAGTGGCCTTGTTCCAACTCTTCGCGGGAAACCACGCTGATAGACGCAGGGGCATTGGTAATCTGCTGTTCAAAACCTGACGCGGTTACCACCATATCGTCTAAGCGGGGCGCTTCTTGTGCCCAAAGAGCACTACTGGCAAGCGAAGAGATAGCGCTGGCCAGCAGCGTACGGCGCAAACAGGGAGACATAACTTCGTCCTTCATAGTGTTTGAGAAGTGTGTGAGCAATGTGGATAAGCATTCGCTCTATTAAATGCGAATTATTAGCATTAATATTTTTACACACTCTTTGCACATTGGGGTGATACGGTTCGTTCAGCATACCGTAACACAAATGCCTATTATTTTCATTCGTACCAAACAGTGGCACAATTAGCGTTCACCCTTTTCCCGTGGGCCTGACCATGTATGACTTTGACGAACTGACCGCCTTTGCCGATGTGATGACCACGGGCAGTTTGACACGCAGCGCGCAAAAGTTAGGGTTAGCCAAATCGACCCTTAGCAGGCGCATCAGCCAGCTTGAATCCCGGCTTAACCAGCCGCTGCTGCGCCGCCAGGCCAACCGCTTAATTCCCACCGAAGCGGGGCTGCTATTTCATAACTACTGCACCGAGCTTTTGGCAATGGCGGCGCATAGCCAGGAGGCACTGGCTGAACTGCGTGAGGAGATTAGCGGCGAAATTACCCTTGAAGTGCACGGTGCCCTGGCGCGCAGCTGGTTAGCCAGTGCTATTGATGCATTCTTAAATCGTCACCCTAAGGTAGAGCTAACGCTACACACCAGGGAAACGCCGCCCACTAAAATGCACAGTAATAGCGTGCATGTCTGGCTTGGGCCGACTCACGAGTGCGGGCTAAACCAGGAGCGCCTGGGCCATCTATCCCGCGGGCTTTATGCTAGCCCACACTATTTAGCAGCGGCTGGCACGCCGCACCATCCTGATGAGCTGAACCAGCATGCCTGGATAGACCTGTTGGGCACAGCCTCTGACGGGCTGCTGCTCACTCATCCAGAGCATGGCCAGTACACCTTTAACCCACCCCGTTCAAGGCTGCGGGTAGATCTCACTACCCTGCATATAGACGCCATTGCTCGCAGCCAGGGTATCGGCTTGCTCTCACACTGGTTAACCGAAAAACGTGAACAGCACCATCCAGGCGAGCTGATTAACTGCCTGCCCGGCTGGGAGCCGGTGCCACTCCCTATCACGCTGCTCTATGCTTACGGTCACCAGACCCGCCGTACCCACGCCCTGTTAGAGTTTTTACGTAGCCAAGTGCCCGCACCTTGGCGCATGCCAGCCGCGACGGTGTAGGTTAATTCGAGTGTTTGCCTTGCCAGTTAGCCCGCTTATTAACGACAATGGGCGGCTCACGATTGCCAAGGACAGCCAATGCTTGCCGAACTTTTTGCCGTCATGGCGCCCGTGCTGGCTGGCGCAGGGCTCGGCTACCTGTGGGTACGCTTAGGACACCCCTATCCGGTCGACTTTATTACCCGGCTGGTATTTAACATTGGTACGCCCTCACTGGTATTGGCCTCTCTTGCGGGTGCCGATATTGATGCCACCACCTTTGGCCAAACCATGCTGGCCGCCGCGTTAGTGATCCTCACCATGGGGGCCGCGACTTTTTTGGTGGCAAAACTGTTGCGCCGTAGCTGGCGGGTTTTACTTGCCCCCATGATGTACCCCAATACCGGCAACATGGGCTTACCTGTGGTGCTCTATGCCTTTGGTAGTGCTGGGTTTGCCTACGGCATTACGGTGATGGTGACCGTATCGCTCTTTCAGTTCACCTTAGGTGCCGTACTGAATAGTCAGGGCAACCCGCTAAAAACCCTTGTCAAAACCCCCACGGTGTACGCCATCGCCATCTCCATGGCGCTACTGCTGACAGACACTGCCCTGCCGCCCTGGTTGGCCAATACGGTGGACTTGATGTCAGGGTTCACGGTACCGCTCATGCTCATTACTCTGGGCGTATCACTGGCCAGCATTCAGGTGAAGAATCTGCGCTCAGGGCTAGGGTTTAGCCTGGTGCGAGTGCCGCTCGCCGCCGGTGTCGCCTGGCTGATCGCTGGCTGGGTGGGCCTTCCACCTCTGGCGCAAAGCATTTTAGTACTGCAAATGTGCATGCCGGTCGCGGTCTTCAACTATCTCTTTGCTCAGCGTGCTCAACGCGAACCCGTCTATGTGGCCAGCCTGGTCTTCTGCTCAACGTTGTTAGCACTGTTTTACCTGCCAGTGCTACTTGCCCTGCTGATGTAATAGTGGAACCCCTACGTGGCGATAGGGTCACTGCTAGACTAATGGCAAGGATGCCAATGATTAATTTCACCAGAGGGCACGCTATGCTTTATATGAACAACAGCCACCCTACCCGTCTGAACCCGACGGTTTTGGCTGGGATCAGTGGGTTAGTGCTGGCGAGCGCTATCAACACGGCAGAGGCGGAAACTATTCAGGAATCACTGGAGACCGACCACCTAACGCTCTCCATTGAGCGCATTGCTGATGGGTTCGAGCACCCATGGGCGGTGGCGTTTCTACCCGATGGCCGCTACCTGGTGAGCGAACGCAGCGGGCAGCTGAAACTCGTCGACCCCGAAAGCGGTGAAGCCCATACGCTGGAAGGCATACCGGAAGTGAGCACTCGGGGCCAGGGCGGCCTGTTAGATGTAGTTCTGCACCCCGATTTTGAAGGGGGAAACGGCGGAGGCGACAACGACTGGATCTATTTCACCTGGAGTAAGCCCGACGGCAACAACAGCCGCTCGGCATTATCGCGGGTAAAATGGCAAAATGACCGGCTGGGTGAGGTGGAGCACTTGTTTGAACAGGATCGCGCTTCTGGGCCTGGCCGCCACTACGGCTCAAGGTTAGCGTGGCTGCCCGACGGCACCCTGCTGATGAGTATTGGTGACCGTGGCAGTGAACCACCTCGCGCCCAGGCAAGCGATGACCATGCAGGCTCTACCCTGCGCCTTACCGCAACGGGCGGCGTTCCAGATGACAACCCCTTTGTCGGCGATGACACCACGCTGGACGAAATTTACTCCATGGGTAATCGCAATATTCAGGGCATGACCGTGCTCAGTAACGGCGAAGCCTGGGCATCTGAGCACGGCCCCCGCACCGGCGACGAACTGAATCATATCGAAGCGGGCAACAATTATGGCTGGCCAACCGTCAGCCAGGGCAATGACTACGCGACCAATGAGCCAATTGGCGAAGATTCGTTACCCGGCATGGAGGATCCCGTGTACCTCTTTGAAGGCCGCTTTGCCCCTGCCGGGCTTGCCGAAGTCACCAGTGAAGCCTTCGGCGAGTGGCAGGGCAGCTTATTAGCCGGCGGCTTAGGTAGCGAGAAACTGCTGCGTTTGCGCCTAGATGAGGGCCGGGTCGCCGAAGAGGAGCTGATTTTACAGGGTGAAGTAGGCCGTATTCGGGATGTGCGCCAAGGCCCTGATGGCGCTATTTATCTGCTGACTGATGATCCACAGGGCGGCTTGTATCGCCTGGCGCCAACAGACCAGTAGCACTCCACTCACCCGCTGATACTAAACCGTATTAACACCACCATGGATGCCCCATGCGATTACGCAATTTAATTATTTTGACGGTGATTGTGCCGCTGTTTGTCATCCTGGTGGTGTTTAGCTTAGTGGCGATCAAGTCGCTTGAGGATAACGTACGCTCGAAGCTACAAACGGAAGTGGAGATTATTACCCGCACGCTGAGCTCTTCGCTCAGCTACGCGGTGACACCAGATAGCAGCACACCGCTTGAAGAAGCGCTTCAGTCAGCGTTCTCATTTCACCGCATTTACGGCGCTTATGTATTCGATACTCAGGGTCGTGATATTTACGGCCTGGGCCTTGGTAAAGATATTTTCAGTCGCGAAGAGATTCAGCAAGTCATTGAGCGCGATGACTTATATAGTAATTATCGCCAACATGATGGTTGGAACTACTACTCTGCGTTGACACCACTGCGCTCCCAAGATGGCACTGTGTATGGCGTACTACAGGTCAATCGGCTAAATACCGGTATTGAGAACTACACGGGGTTTATCAGCATTGTGGCCGTGTTGGTGTTTGTGATTGGTGCCGCCGGGATCGTGTTTAGTATTTGGTGGGGCTTCCGGCGCCATATTGAGCGCCCGCTCAACCGGCTACTGCACGTAATGCTGCTGGTAGAAGATGGTGATCGCAGCCAGCGTGCCACTGAAAACGGCCCCACCGAGTACCGCCGCCTCGCTTCCGGTTTGAATGGCATGTTGGACGCGATGGCCGAGAAAGACCATGAAATCGAGGAGCGTCAGCGGCGCGAAATAGAGCTTGAAAAGCGCCTGCGTAAATCGAAAAAGCTGGCTGAGCTGGGCGTACTGGCAGCCGGCGTGGCCCACGAGATAGGTGCGCCGTTGACGGTGATTAATGGCCAGGCCCAGCGCCTGGCTCGTCGCAGTGTTATTGGTGATGACGAGCGAGCGAGGTTGGGCCGCATACGCGGTGAGGTTGAGCGCATCGTTGAAATTGTGCGCCAACTGATGGAATTAGGCCGTCAACATAACGTAGAAAAAGGTGAACTGGCGCTCGATCAGCTTATTATAAGTGCCAAAGACCTAGTGGAAGATGAGCTGGAACCACGCAATATTCGTTTAGACATTGAATTACCGAAGCCGACACCCAACTTACTCGCTAACGGCCAACAAATTGTACAGGTGCTGACCAATTTACTGCGCAATGCCGCGCAAGCCCCCGAAGTAAGCCGAATTCGGGTACACGCCCAGCAGCAAGAACACGAATTGATACTGTGGGTGGAAGATGACGGGCCGGGAATACCCAGCTCTCATCACCATAAAGTGTTCGACCCTTTTTTCACTACCAAACCGGTCGGCCAAGGCAGCGGGTTGGGACTCTCTATGGTACATCGCATTATTAACGACCACGGCGGTACGATCGGCGTGTTTGACAGCGCCCTTGGCGGCGCTGGATTTGAAATTACACTACCTATTAGTGAAACCGCATCCGCGTGAGGACAACGTTTGTGACCCAACAGGAATCCCTTTTACCTTTGTTGGTGGTGGAAGATGACGCCGCTATACGCGAGTTATTAGAAGAAGAACTGCAGGATGCAGGCTACACAACGCTCGGCGTCCCTAGCGCTGAAGAGGCAATCGCCTTACTAAGCCACACCTCCGTCTCATTGGTGATTACCGATGTGCGACTGCCGGGCATGACCGGCATTCAACTACTCCAACAGCTCCGCCAGGCGGGCAGTGAGCTGGGCATTATTGTCATTACCGCTTTTGGTACCATCGACCAGGCAGTTGAGGCACTAAAGCTAGGGGCTGACGACTTTTTAACCAAGCCGTTAGACCTTGATGCCATCCGCGATGCCGTATTTCGTGTGCTGGAACGCCAGCGTTTGGCAGTTTCCCACGACGCTGAAATTAGCCACTTCCATGGCATTGTGGGTAAGAGCCAGGTCATGCAGACGCTATTTCATGACGCCTCCCGCCTTGCCAAAAGCGATGCCCCCATTCTGATCTTGGGAGAAAGCGGCACCGGCAAAGAGCTACTTGCCCGCGCCATTCACCAGGAAAGCCCTCGCCATGACCAGCCATTTGTACCGGTTAACTGTGCGAGTATTCCTGCGGATTTGATGGAGAGTGAGTTCTTTGGCCATGTTAAAGGCGCCTTTACCGGAGCTAATGAAGCGCGCAAAGGACTCTTCCAAAGCGCCCAGGGCGGCAGCCTGTTTTTAGATGAGATTGGTGAAATGCCTATCAATCTCCAGGCTAAACTACTGCGTGCTTTACAGGAAAAGACCGTGCGCCCGGTGGGTGGAGAAAGAGAAGAGCCGGTTGATGTACGAATTATCGCCGCGACCCACCGCAACCTGGAAAAGGAGATCGAGCAGGAGAATTTCCGCAGCGACTTATTCTACCGCTTGGAGACATTCTCACTGCGCATCCCCCCGCTGCGCGAACGCGGTACCGATATTGAGCACCTTGTGTTTGCGCTTATCGATAAGCACGCGGAAGCCCAGGGTAAACAGATTGAGCAAATCGAGCCAGAAGCACTCAATAACCTGCTCAACTACGCCTATCCCGGTAACGTTCGCGAACTGGAAAACGCCATTATGCGGGCCGTTACCCTAAGCGAAGATGGTTCACTCAGCTATAAAGATCTGCCCGAGCGTCTGCGTGAACAATCGACGGTTGAAACCGGTAGCCCTCTGGTGCCCACTGTGAGCGGCGAAGTACTAGCAGGCGGGCAGATGCCAACGCCACCGCCAATCCGCTGGCCCAGTTTAGAAGAGGTCGAAAAACGCTATATTAACAAAGTGCTGGAAGCCACCGGTGGGAACAAGCGGCGCACTGCCGAAGTTCTTGGAATTGCTCGTCGGACGCTCTATCGCCGTCTGGAAGATAGTGAAGAGTAACCACCATGACACGACTAAATCGCGACACGACACATTTTAGCTAGAAGCAGGCAAAAAAAACCCCCGCGGGCGCGGGGGCAGAAAGGATGGTAAACCGTGTGGAGCAGCCGCAGGGAACAAACAGCTGGGTCGATTTACCATCGTAGGGAGCGGTACACTTGCTCAAACTTAAAACAGTTGATTAAAAACAGTTACTTAAAATTTAACTAATTAATTAACGGTTGAATTCTCGTCATCTTCCGTTCCGGGCATCGGGTCAGTACCTTCACCAAAGCCAGGCTCGTCCTCATCAGGATTCATCGTACCTTCTGCGGGCTCGTCCATGGTGTTGTCTGGCATGGAGTCCTCAGACATCGTTCCTTCCGGCTGTGACATACTGTTTTCTGCGGCGGGATCATCACCTAAACCAGGATCCTGCTCCATCGCGGGCTCTTCGTTCATGCTCGGCTCTGCCTGAGTAGACGCGTCCTGTTCTAAGGGAGCGGCTTCATCCGCAGGCGGTGCTGCCTCTTCATTGTCACCGCAACCAGCTAATACAAGTACACTTGCTGCCGTCGCCATCATACATAGCGTTAACCAGCGTGGGCGGTTGGAAACCTGCTTACTCTCAATGTGGTCGTGATGCTTATCCATAATTACCCACCTCCATTGCTAACACCGTATGTTTCTAAACGTATCACTGGATAATGGCTAACCAGCCTTATACAGATAATAGGTTACTTACACCCAGCCCATTCACTTTACGTGCCAAACCTAATAAAAAATAAATAAAACAATTAAAATCATATATTTAAAACAAATAAAGCGTATCCCTATAAGCGCGCAACGAAACGCCTTGGATGGGTGAAAAATGACACATGTAACGTTAATTGCCCCGTTGAGCGAGCCGTTGTGACACACTGGCCCTACCTATGTATAATAATTTTTAATAAATTATTCGACTCAAGCTCTTATTTCTTTATGAATGGCTAATTAGTGACATATGCCCATTCTGTTCAACAAAAAGGCATCGCCGATGGATGAGACACGACCTGTCAAAATTAAAGTGCGCGGCTTGAGCAAAGTCTTTGGCAAGCACCCACAAAAAGCCATTGAGCTACGTAACCAGGGAATGAAACGCCCCGAAATTCTGGAGAAATCTGGCCAGACGCTAGGGCTATCCAATATTTCGTTTGATGTTTATGAAGGCGAACTGCTAGTCATCATGGGGCTATCAGGGTCGGGCAAATCGACGTTGATCCGCTGCCTGAACCGTCTGATTGAAACCACCGAAGGTGAAATCATTATCGACGGTGAAAACATTCCGACGCTAAAAGAGAAAGCGCTGCTGGAGTGTCGCCGCCGTCACTTCTCTATGGTATTTCAAAATTTCGCGCTATTTCCCCACCGCACTGTGCAGCAAAATGCCGAGTTCGGTTTGGAAATTCGCGGCGTAGAGAAGACTGAGCGGCAAAAAATTGCTCACAACGCGCTGAAACAAGTGGGCCTGGAGGGCTGGGAAGACGCCTACCCCAACCAGCTTTCCGGCGGCATGCAACAACGGGTTGGTCTAGCCCGCGCACTGGCGAACGATGCCACCGTTCTGCTGATGGATGAAGCCTTCTCCGCGCTCGACCCGCTGATTCGCAAAGATATGCAGCAAGAGCTTTTACAGCTGCAATCCAAAATGCAGAAGACTACGGTCTTTATTACCCACGATTTGGATGAGGCGCTCAATATTGGCGACCGCATCGTGCTGCTGAAAGATGGCGAAGTGGTACAAATCGGCACACCGGAAGAGATTCTCACCAAACCAGCAGACGACTACGTACGGCGCTTTATCGAAGGCGTTGACCGAGCGCGTATCTTGACCGCCGAGAGTGCCATGCGGCCACTGCGCTCCACCGCACGGGATAGCGATGGCCCACGCACGGCACTACACCGCATGCGTGACCATGCAATCGACTCTATCTATGTGGTTGACCGCGACCGCCGCCTGCTCGGCCTGCTTGAGGCCGATGCCGCCGGCCGGGCAATTGCTGAGGGTGCCGACTCAATCATCCCCTACTTAACCCAGGATTTCCGCAAAGTCCCCATGGATGAACCACTGCACAACCTGTTCGCCATGTTTAGTGAAAAGAGCTTCCCTATCGCCGTTATTGATAAGCAGGAACAGCTACTGGGTGTGGTGGTTAAAGGCGCAGTACTCGATGAACTGGCACGAGCAGGAGAGCAATAATGGATATCCCACGCATCCCGCTAGGTGATTGGATTGAAAGCGGTCTGACTTGGTTGACCAGCGAATACTCCTTGGTTACCCGCGGTATATCGCGTTTCACTCAAACCGGCATCGATGTTTTAAATGACAGCTTGATGTGGTTGCCTGAGTGGGCGCTGCTCGCGTTGATAGCACTGCTCTGCTGGAAGCTGGCGGGCTCTCGGCTTGCAATCGGCGCCGTCGCTGGCTTGGCACTGATTTGGAATCTGGGCCTCTGGAATCCGATGATCGAGACCCTCACGCTGGTGGTGTTCGCTACCATGGTGGCGGTGGTCATCGCGCTACCGGTAGGTATTGCGGCGGCGCTCTCCAATCGGCTTTATCGGGTCATTATGCCGATCCTGGATTTTATGCAGACCATGCCTGCCTTCGTTTATTTGATTCCGGCGATTCCCTTTTTCGGGATTGGCTCGGTCTCGGCAATTTTTGCTACGGTGATTTTCTCAATGCCCCCGGCAATTCGCTTTACCACCCTGGGTATTCGTCAAGTACCGGTGGAGCTGATCGAAGCGGCTGATGCCTACGGCGCCACCCGTGGTCAGAAGCTAATCAAAGTACAGCTACCGCTGTCACTGCCCACCGTTATGGCGGGTATCAACCAAACGATTATGCTGGCTCTCTCCATGGTGGTCATTGCCGCCATGATTGGTGCGGATGGCCTGGGCAGCGAAGTATGGCGTGCTATTCAACGTTTGCGCCCTGGCGACGGCTTTGAAGCAGGCATCGCCGTGGTTATTCTGGCCATGCTGCTTGACCGCTTAACACAGTCACTAAGAAAAACCCGGCAATAGCGAAAATGCACGGGTAGCGTAAAACGATAAAGTAAGAAAGCAGAAGCGGCTGCGTTGAGCCATTAGCTTGCTAAGTCGCTCTACGCTCACCATGCTGTATTTTGTAGCAGCTCTGTTTGTTGTTGATTGTGTACGTTAATAAATTTATACCCAAGGGAGAAAGTGAATGAAACATCGCACATTGAACCTCCGTATCCGTCTTGCGTCACTGGCACTGCTAGCAGGTGCAGGCGTTGCCGTCAGCAGCGCGGCACAGGCCGAAGAAGAGAAAGGCACGGTTAACCTGGCCTACGTGGAGTGGTCATCCGAAGTCGCTTCTACTAACGTCATTGCCGCAGTGCTTGAGCAGGCAGGCTATGAGGTTGACCTAACCTCACTCTCAGCGGCGGCCATGTTCCAAGCGCTCTCCACTGGCGATGCGGACGCTATCGTTGCCGCTTGGCTGCCGACCACTCACGCCGATTATATGGAACGCCTGGGTGATAGCATTGAAGACCTGGGCCCCAATCTGGACGGCACCAAGCTGGGCCTTGTGGTTCCAGAGTATACCGACGTCGACTCGATTGCCGACCTTAACGATAACGCTGACAGCTTTAATGGCGAGATCATCGGTATTGACCCCGGTGCAGGCTTAATGAGCCTCACCGAAGAGGTTGTGGATACCTATGACCTTGAGCTGAACCTGCGGAGCGGCAGCGGCGCCACCATGACCGCCGCGTTATCCAGCGCGATCAACAACGAAGAAGATGTCGTTGTTACTGGCTGGACACCCCACTGGATGTTTGCCCGCTTTGATCTGAAGTATCTAGAAGATCCTGAGAACGTCTATGGTGGCGCGGAGCAGATCCATACTGCGGTTCGCCAAGGCCTGGAAGATGATATGCCCGAAGCGTATGCGATTCTCGACGCTTTCGAGTGGACGCCTGAGCAGATGGGCGAAGTCATGCTAATGAACCAGGAAGATGGCAGCGATCCCTACGAAAACGCGAAGCAATGGGTTGAAGATAACCAAGACGTAGTTGCAGAGTGGCTCGATAGCTAAACGGGCCAAGCAGTCACGACATCAGGGGGCTTTGGCCCTCTGTTGTCGTTTTAAGAACTGTTTTAAGCACTGCTATTAAGTACTGTTTAAGCGCCAAGGTTCATATTGCGTTGAATAGTGTCATAACAGATTTGCTATTGTGGGCACCTGAGCGCGCGCCACGCAATGCTGGCTGATGACCACATTTTGGTTTCTGTAAAACCTACTACTTCATCTAAATAGAGAGGCTTCTGTGGATAACCACGACGATAAACGCCCCCCTGAAGAACCGGTCTCTGAGGGCATACCTGCCCCAGAGGGTGCGGCTAATCTGATTGATACCGATTACGTTATCGGCCAAGACAACATCACCACCAGCACCCTGGGTCTCAATCTTGATCTCCATGGCAAAGTGTTCAGTATCTCAGCCGTTATCGTGCTGCTGTTTGTGGTACTAACCCTTGCGCTGCAAGACACCATCGCGCCTATTTATGACGCCATTTTCAGCTTTTTAACCGGCAACCTGGCGTGGTTTTTTATCCTCGCGGCGAATATATTCGTTATTTTGTGTGTTGGCCTGATCTTTTCACCGTTAGGTAAAATCCGTATTGGTGGCGCTGAAGCCAAACCGGATTTTACCTATATGGGCTGGTTCTCGATGCTGTTTGCTGCGGGCATGGGCATTGGCCTGATGTTCTTCGGCGTTAATGAGCCGCTGGCGCACTTTGGCACCTCGTTTGATGGGGGCAGTTGGGCGCCATTGGCGGGCGCGGAAGGTAATGCTGCTGGTGCGGAAGCGTTGGCCATGGCAGCAACCATCTTCCACTGGGGCCTACACCCCTGGGCGATTTATGCCGTTGTTGCACTTTCCCTGGCACTTTTCTCATTCAATAAGGGCTTGCCACTCTCCATGCGTTCTGTGTTTTACCCGATTTTGGGCGAGCGCGTTTGGGGTTGGCCAGGCCATTTGATCGATATCCTGGCGGTGTTTGCCACGCTGTTTGGTTTGGCCACATCACTCGGCCTAGGGGCTACCCAGGCCGCCGCGGGCCTTACCTACCTGTTTGGCGCGCCGGAAAGCGATATCACCATGATTCTTTTGATCATCGGCATTACGATGATTGCTATCGCCTCTATCGTTGCAGGTGTTGATAAGGGCGTACAACTGCTCTCCAAAATCAACATCGCCATGGCGGCAGCGCTGTTGTTCTTTGTGATTGCGGTTGGCCCTACCCTACTGATTCTCACTGGCTTCTTTGAGAACCTATGGAGCTATGCGATGCACTTGCCTGCACTGTCGAATCCTTTCGGCCGTGAAGACGCCAACTTCAGCCAGGGCTGGACCGCCTTCTATTGGGCGTGGTGGATCTCCTGGTCTCCGTACGTCGGTATGTTTATCGCCCGTGTATCCCGTGGCCGTACCGTTCGCGAGTTCCTGATCTCTGTCCTTATCGTGCCCTCTGTTGTGTCGGTTCTATGGATGACCACCTTCGGTGGCACCGCTATTGACCAGTATGTGAGTCAGGGTATTGAAGCCGTACGTGATGCCGGGGTGGATCTACAGCTCTTCATAATGCTGGAGCAACTGCCGCTATCACAGATCACGTCATTCGTTGCGATTGTGTTGGTAATCGTGTTCTTCGTCACCTCTTCTGACTCCGGCTCGCTAGTGATTGATTCCATCACCGCTGGCGGCAAGGTCGATGCACCGACACCCCAGCGTGTGTTCTGGGCAATCATCGAAGGCGCGATTGCGATTGCACTGCTGCTCGGCGGTGGCCTAACCGCGCTGCAGACCATGGCGGTCTCTACCGGCTTTCCGTTCACCATCATTCTACTGGTGGCCTGCTATGCCATCGTCAAAGGATTGATGAGCGAACCCAAGGCGGTCTAGCGCTGTTTTAAATCGATCGCCTGGTGTAATTTAGCGCCTAAGTAAAACGGGCAACCCAGTATGGGTTGCCCGTTTTTTTATGGGTATGTGGACTGGTAGCCTTCAACACCACATATCTTTCAAGGGCGTGTCGGGTCGATAGTGGGTGGCAATTTGGGCCTGCAGCAGCTCTGCGGTGGCCAGCGCATCGACCAGGGCATGATGCCCCTGATAAGCGGGCAAGCCGTAGCGCTCACGACTTGCGTGCAGGCGTATAGAAACCGGTGGGCGTCCCAGCCAGCGGCGAAAACGCGCCCACAGGGTCTGGCGATGCAGCCGCGCTTCCAGCGACATGGTATCAATCATCGGAAACAGCACCCCTTCCCCACGCCGGGTTTTGACAGCCGCGTTCAAGAAGGGCCGCTCAATATTGCGAAAATGAACGACCACTAGGCGACCTGCTAACTGGGCCAACAGTGCGTCCAGGATCTCGTCCAAGTCCGGCGCATGGGCGATCTCTGAGTGGGTAATATGGTGGTAGGTAATTGAGGCTTCTGCTAACGGTCTTGAAGGGTTCACTACCCAGTAACGCCGCTCAGCCAATTTGATACGATTTAACGTAAAGGGTACAAGGCCGATACTAACAATCGCATGTCGCCTCTCATCCAGCCCCGTGGTCTCCATGTCCAGCGCCACCATGGGCACCTCGGAAATGGGCGTTTCAGGGTCAGGCAACGGTGTACCAAAAAATTGCTGAAGCGCAGGATTTTTCGCCTGCTGAGCCCGCTGAGCCATGAAGCCCTTCCAGTCGGCCTGGGTAATTTTCTGACGTGGGCGTATACCGAACATCTTAACGCCCCTGCCGCTGGGCGGGCATAGGGTAGCGGTATTTCAGAAACTTTTGCGCGTTGCTCAACACCTGAAAAGCGTCTTTGAGGGTATGCCGTTCGCTATCCGCCACGTTTTCAGGCTCAATATTGTTATCCGGCAGACGATCCTCCTGAAGATCGATCATTTGATGGCGAATCCGCGACATACATAAAAATTCAAATGCGTAGCTCAGCTTGTCGCTCATACCATTCGCCAATAGCTGGGTCTTGCTGATGTCATTTAAGCGCTGAAATGAGTTTTGCGCTTTTGAGCCGCAGGCCAAGGCGTGAATACGCACCAAATCCACCATCGGCGCCGTGCCGCGGCGCTTCAAGTTGATCGAGTTGTTGTGCTTGCCATCCTGCTCCATCACAAAGGTGCGGAAAAACCCCAGCGGTGGCGTACGGTTCAGTGCGTTGCGCGCCATGGCGGCTAAAAACAGCGGTGATTTTGGCGCTGTTTCGGCAATCAAATCCTGCAGCGTTTCGACATAGAGGTCTTCGCCGTAGCAACTATCCAGATCAAAGAAAATCGAGCTGTGAAGCAGTCGTTCAGGCGTTGGTTTGGCCATCCAATCCTGAAAATAGCTCTTCCAAACGCTGAGCGGCTGACGCCATTGAGCATTAGTCGCCATAACATCGCCTTTGCAGTAGGTATAGCCACAGGCGTCCAAGCCATCGCTGACTATTTTAGCCAGGGCGTAAAAGTAGTCATCATGCTCTTCAGGATTAAACTCGTCGGATAGGATCAGCGCATTATCCTGATCGGTGACAATGCTCTGCTCGTTGCGAGCCATTGAGCCATTGACCATAAAACAGTAAGGCACCGGCGGTGGGCCCAGTTCCGCTTCGGCCATTTCCAGCAACCGCCGCGTAAAGCTACGGCCGATAGTGGATAGCGCGCTGCCCACCATCTGCGAATTAGCCCCCTCTTGCACCATACGCACAAATGCCGCGCTCACATCCGGTGCCAAGCGTGCGAGCCCCTGGGTGCTGGACTGATGAAAAATATTGCTGACCAGGTAGAGGCCGCTATGGGTCTCGTAGCGGATAATATCCGAAAGGTGCACCACGCCCACCGGGCGCTGACGATACAATACAGGGAGGTGATGTACGTTGCTGCGCAGCATCGTCAGCATGGCCTCATAAACAGAGGCGTCCGATTGAATGGTGATTAGCCTTGAGGAAACCACCTCACCGACCGCGGTTTGCGGCGATAGCCCCTCGGCCACCACGCGGGTACGAAAATCGCTGTCGGTTAAAATCCCGCACATCTGCCAAGTCTGGCCTTCACTATCTTTGAAACTGTAGCGTGGGTTATCACTTCCCTCTTTTATTACCAGCAGTGCGGATGCTTGTGCTTCGCTCATCTGCTGTGCGGCGTGCTGAACGCTGGTAGATGTTTCCACCATTACCGGATAGCGGGTCAGCAGTTTGCGTATCCGGGTGACCATCATATCGTTGGACTTCTTCTGCTGCTCGGCAGCGCTCTCAAGACGCGGTCGTTCCAGCTCTACGAAATCAGCAAAGTGCTCATCCTCCTCGCACAGCCGAAGGAAGACCGCCTTGGGAATAAAGTAGATCAGGGTATCTTCAATCGCCTGAGCGGGAAAACGCACCTTATGGTTACGCAGCAAGCTAAAGTGGCCAAAAATATCGCCCTCACCTAAGCGGTTATATAGCTCTCCCTGGCTACGATAAACTTCCACGGCCCCACTGCGGATATAGCAAAGATCATTGAGCATCTCGTTGAGCGCCAATATGCTGCTGCCGGTTTTGAAGTAGCTCACTTCCACCTGCTCAGCAATGGCATCTAGGAGATCATCCGACAGCCCATCAAAAGGGGGAAACCGCCCCATATGTTGACGTATTTCTAACAGCTCGACATCCATACGGACTCCTTGGGCTTGCCGGACAATAGGCGGGATAACCAACGCGTTACCTAAAGTGTGGCGGGAAGGCTAAGTCAGGTAAACCCCTCCAAGCATAATAAAACTATCCTTGAGCTGAACGATCAATAAAAAAGCCCGATGCAGTTAAGCATCGGGCTTTGTGGCCGAAGTCATTTAGACTGCTAGGTAAAGTTTGCTATATAAGCAGTACCAACATTAGCAAAAATGACCTCGATAGCGTTCAGCAAGTATGACTTACGACTGGTTAGCCATTTCCTGCACGCGCTGCATCATTTCCGGGTCTTGTTGAATAGATTGACCAATAGCGTTGAAGGTATCAACATCTAGGCCGCTATCTTCAACCACTTCGATCATGCGGTCATTAGCTTCGGTGCGCACTTCCTGTTGCGCTGATTCATCTTCCGCTTCCTGCAGACGCTGGGTATATTCCTGGGAAATAACCGCAATTTCTTGAGAAGCATCGGCAAACTGCTGGAGCTGATCGTCAGAGAAGTCCTGGGCAGGTGCTTGCTGGGTTGCCATAGGATCTTGTGCAGCGCCTTGCTCTTCTTGGGCGTGGGCAGTAGCCGTCATCAGGCCGGTCGCGAGCAGGGCAGCGGAGAACAGAGCAGTCATACGTTGCATAAAAGAAACCTCAGTATTGCGTTGTGTATGTGCCCACTGTGACGCGCCGTATTCAACCAGGTTCAATTTTTTATGTAAAAGCTGGTAACAAAAAGAACATAATGTATCAAAAAATCGAATTACGCCCGCCACTACGGAAAGCACATGTATAGAAAATTCAACGAATTACGTCACAAAAACCTATCCTCGGCAGGGCTTGCCGCCATGCCAGCACTTTTTGTGCTGCTTTGGAGTACCGGCTTTATCGGCGCTAAATTCGGGCTGCCGTATGCAGAACCCTTTACGTTCCTGTTTATTCGCTTTGTACTCACGCTACTGCTGCTGATTCCACTGGTAGTAGTGATGCGAATACCCTGGCCATCATCACCCAGGTTATGGACACATATCGCAATATCGGGTTTTCTAGTTCATGGGGCCTACTTGGGGGGTGTCTTCTATGGCATTTACCTGGGCATGCCCGCCGGTTTAGCAGCGCTACTGGTCGGGCTTCAGCCGCTCCTGACCGCCGCTTTCGCCGGGCCACTGTTAGGCGAGCAGCTCGCTTGGCGTCAATGGTTAGGGCTAGGACTGGGCCTAATAGGTATCAGTCTAGTGCTGGGTAGTAAGCTTGAGGTGGGCGAGTCGCTGTTTGACGGTTTCGGCATTAGCGCTCTGCTGTGTGTCACCGCAGCCTTGATGGGGATTTCGCTGGGTACTCTCTATCAGAAGAGGTACTGCACCAGTATGCCGCTTCTTTCCGGGGCAGTGATTCAGTACTTGGCGGCGGGCGCGCTGCTCGGGATAGGGGCGCTTTTATTTGAGAGCCGCCAAGTGGAGTGGAGCAGCACCTTTCTCCTCACCTTGGGTTGGCTGGTGTTGATTCTCTCAATTGCCGCTATCCTGTTACTCATGGCCTTGATTAAAAAAGGGGAAGCCTCGCGTGTGGCGAGTCTTTTTTATCTTGTGCCACCGGTTACAGCGCTGCAGGCGTGGTGGCTTTTTGACGAACGTCTTCCCATGCTAGGACTTATGGGGATGTTGGTTGCCATTACTGGGGTGGTGATGGCGATTAGACGATGACGCGCTTATTATAATTAACGCGCTTTTTTATAATTAACGACAGCTGTAGACCAGGGCTTGGATTAAACATGTCAGCACACCATCACTGTGCGAGAGTGAACGGACACTGTAACCGTTGCGACTCTCCGGTACCTTTTGCATTCACGATGGCATTTCAACCGATCGTCAATGTCAGTCAGCGACAAATTATTTACTACGAAGCGTTAGTACGCGGCCCCAACGGTGAGTCCGCTTTTTCAATACTGGAACAGGTAACCGATGAGTTGATGTACCGTTTTGACCAGGCATGTCGCATTAAAGCGATTGAACTCGCCAGCGAACTGGGCATGCGGGAACGGCTCTCTATCAATTTTCTGCCCAATGCCGTTTACGAACCACAGGCGTGCATTCAAGCCACTCTGGAAACAGCCCATCGTGTTGGCTGGCCCACCGAGCGGCTCAATTTCGAAATTATCGAAACCGAGCGGGTCAAAGACCGCATTCATATGCGCACCATTATTGAGAGCTATCGCGAAATGGGCTTTACCACTTCGCTGGATGACTTTGGTAACGGTTACGCCAACCTTGATCTGTTGACCGATCTGCGACCTGATACGCTAAAAATCGATCGTGATCTGGTAATGGAGTGCGATAGCGACAAGCGCCGCCAAGCTATACTACGTAGCCTGGTGGCGCTAGCAAAAACACTGGAGACAAAGCTGATTGCTGAGGGCGTAGAAACCCGTGAGGAGTCGCGCTGTCTGCTGACGCTAGGCATTCCCATGCAACAAGGCTATTACTTCTCCCACCCCAACCTAGAAGCTCTGGCGGAGATCGATGACGCTAAATATGGCTAACGAGGCCAAAAACAGCTATAGATGCTGCAAGTAATCAGCTCCACCTAAGTTACGCATCTGCTGGCGAATCCACTGGCTTCGCCGCTCAACCTGGGCATCGGGGCGTGCGGCGCTGCGCGTCAGCGGGCTGGGCAAAATAGCCGCAAGAAGGCTTGCCTGACGTTCAGTTAACGAATTAGAAGAGACGCCAAAATAGTGCTGAGCAGCAGCTTCCAGCCCAAATACACCGCGATCCCACTCGGCGACGTTGAGATAGACCTCCAAAATACGCTGCTTGCTCCACAGTATTTCTATCAGCAGCGTAAACCATGCTTCTAACCCTTTACGCGTCCAACTACGACCAGTCCATAGAAAAACGTTTTTCGCCGTCTGCTGACTCAAGGTACTGGCACCACGCAGTCGCCCCCCATCTTGGCTGGCCTGCAACGCGCGACGCAGTTCGACAAGGTCAAACCCCTGGTGGTGCGGAAAGCGCTGATCCTCAGCCGCAATCACTGCCAACTTGGCATTAGTAGAGAGCGAATCCCATCCCCGCCACTCGCGCTGTATGCGAATCGGATTGCTGTGAATCCAGCTCTCTATTTTGCGCTCGACCATCACCATCGAACCCGGAGGAGGAACGATCCGGAACAGCAGTACCAGCGCAACTGACAGCAGCACAAACGCCAAAACGCCGCGCCAAACAATCCGCCATAGCAGGCGCATAAAACGACGCAGCGAGCGATTGAGCATCCCGTTATCCTTAACGCTTCATGAGGTGGTCTGCATGATAGCGCAGATGATCCTCAATGAACGAGGCTATAAAGAAGTAACTGTGATCGTAGCCCGGCTGGCGGCGCAGCGTTAACGGGTGATCGTGCTCTTCGCAAACGGCTTCTAAACGCTCGGGCTGAAGCTGCTCCTCCAGAAACTGATCCGCTTCACCTTGGTCGATAAACAGACGTTGGCGTGATGCGCCGTTGGCTACCAGCTCACAAGCATCATACTGGCGCCAGCGAGCCTGATCATCTCCCAGGTAGGCGTTAAACGCCTGCTGCCCCCAAGGACAGTTCATCGGATTGACCACTGGAGAGAAAGCCGACACAGAACGGAAACGCCCAGGGTGACGTAGCGCCAGAATCAACGCCCCGTGCCCCCCCATTGAGTGCCCGCTAATCGATTCACGCCCATTGACCGGGAAGTGCTGACGCACCACGGAAGGCAGCTCCTCAATCACATAGTCATACATGCGATAGTGAGACTTCCAGGGAGACTCGGTGGCATTGACGTAAAAACCGGCCCCAGAGCCTAAATCATAACTTTCATGCTCCCCGGGCAAGTCAGTACCCCGTGGGCTGGTATCAGGGCACACAATCGCCACGCCCAGTTCAGCGGCAATACGGTGAGCGCCCGCTTTCTGCATGAAATTTTCGTCATTACAGGTAAGTCCCGAAAGCCACCAAAGCAGCGGCACGCGCTCGTTTTCAGCCTGGGGTGGCAAGTAAACGGCGAAGATCATGTCGCAATCCAGCGCACGGGAGTAGTGGCGGTAGCGCTTATGCCAGCCACCGAAACTACGGTTGGCAGACACCAGTTCTAAAGTTTCACTCATGCTCATGGGCAGGTTCCTTTAAATGCAGCAAACGCGGCAGGTCTGTCCCACCGCGTTTTAAACGTTCTTACTATACTACTTAATAATGCTAGACCTAGTAGTGCACAGGGTAATTGACTACTTATAAAACCCCCTTATAAGAGATTGCCAGGGTAAGTTGGAGTGAGGGTCTTTTGACAGGGCCGGAAAGTATTCCCGACAATTCCGGCATTCCCGCCATCCATGGCGGTCAGATGTCAAAAGTAGCGCCCATGGATGGGTTCACAGCGCCCTCGCGGAAACTTGCCCTGGCAGGCACCTAATCGTGCTGAGCCTAGTAATGCAGCACGGTACGAATGCTCTTACCCGCATGCAGTAAATCGAAAGCTTCGTTGATTTTCTCGAACGGCATATCGTGGGTAATGAAATCGTCGATATTGATCTCACCATTCATATAACGATCAACGTAGCCCGGCAGTTCGCTGCGGCCTTTTACACCGCCAAAAGCAGAACCTTTCCAGACCCGACCGGTAACCAGTTGGAACGGACGTGTGGAGATCTCTTCGCCTGCACCGGCGACACCGATCACGATCGACTCGCCCCAGCCCTTGTGGCAACACTCCAGCGCCGAACGCATCACGTTGACATTGCCGATGCACTCAAAGGAGTAGTCGACGCCACCATCGGTCAGATCGACGATGACCTGCTGGATGGGGTCTGAGTACTCTTTCGGGTTCACAAAGTCGGTAGCACCAAACTGCTTGGCCAGCTCGAATTTATCCGCATTGACGTCGATGGCAATAATACGCCCCGCCTTGGCCATTACAGCGCCTTGAATAACAGCCAAACCGATAGCTCCAAGACCAAACACAGCCACCGTGGCGCCCGGCTCTACTTTAGCGGTATTCAGCACCGCACCGATACCGGTGGTAACCCCGCAACCCAGCAGGCAGATTTTATCCATGGGCGCTTCTTTGGAAACCACTGCCAGGGAGACTTCAGGTAGCACGGTGTACTCACTGAACGTGGAGGTGCCCATATAGTGATGGAGCATCTTGCCATCGAGTGAGAAACGCGAAGTACCGTCAGGCATTACCCCTTTCCCCTGGGTAGCGCGCACACTGCCACACAGGTTGGTTTTACCCGACAGACAGAACTTACACTTGCCGCACTCCGCAGTGTAGAGCGGAATGACATGATCGCCCGGCTTTAGACTGGTGACACCTTCACCCACTTCTTGCACAACGCCAGCACCTTCATGGCCCAGCACGGCAGGGAAATTACCCTCTGGATCAGCGCCGGAGAGCGTGTAAGCGTCGGTATGGCAGACGCTCGTGGCGGCCATTTTAACCAGCACTTCCCCAGCCTTCGGGCCTTCCACATCAATCTCAACCAGTTCAAGCGGCTTGCCCGCTTCCAGTGCAACAGCTGCGCGTGACTTCATTTTGACTCCTAAATGTACGTTACTTCAGAAAAACTAAGACGTTACTTATCAGTGGTTACCGGGCCGAATTCAATCGGCAACCAGCGATAGCCTTGGTCATCTTTGGTGATATGACCAATACCAGGAAATGGCATATGGGCACCAGCCACCCAGTGTTTATCTTCAACCGCGCTTTCGAGCACTTCTTCTCGAGTGCGAATGGCTTGCTCGGGGTCTGAGTCAAACTCAATGGCAACAGTAGGGTCGGCAAATTGAACGCCGTAACTGTGCACCACATCACCCCATACCAGCATGGCGTCATCATCGCTGTTGAGCATAAAGCTTGAGTGCCCGGCGGTGTGGCCATGGGTATCTTGGGCAACGATTCCCATTAGCACTTCATCACCTGCCGTGAAGGGATTGAAACGACCAGCCTCCTGATAAGGCGCTACCGCCTCTTGGGCCATGGTAAAGAAGGCCTGGGCAGACTCAGGGGCCGCTGCTGCACGCTCCTCATCCAGCCAAAAGTCAGCATCTGCCTGGCTGGCACGCAATTCCGCATTGGGGTAGACCGCTTCGCCATTCTCATCGGCCAAACCGCATACGTGATCAGGATGGAGGTGGGTCATCAGCACCGTATCGACATCATCTGGCGAGTAGCCAGAAGCACGCAGGTTGCTCTCTACCTGGCCCAAAGAGGGGCCAAAGCAGGCGGCAGAACCGGCATCAACTAGCACGAGATTCTCGCCAGTGTGAATAAGAAAAGCGTTTACCGCGGTTTGCATACCACTCTCTGCATCAATGAATAACGCATCCAAGTGGCGGAGAATCTCTTCTTGCTCCATGCCTTTTAGCAAGGAGGTATCAATAGCCGTATGACCATCGTATAGAGCGGTCACCTCATACTCCCCGACCATCATACGAAACCAGCCCGGCGCTTGTTCTTGCTGCTGAGTGGGTAGCTCTGCTTGGGCAGTCACTGCCCAGCCAGCACTCACGGCCACTGCCAAGGCACCACGCGACCATTGAGATAAGGATATAGACATAAGCAAAAGGCTCCATTGTTAAGCTACCGATGGTAGCAGTGTAGGCCAGCTAGGCGCCCTTGATAAACCGGGATACACTCACAAGATTATTGCCACACAGCAACAATCGCTATTGACCCAGGGAGTTAGCATGCAGCACTGGAGCCGTATCGAAGCCTTTGTCGAGGTGGTGCGTTTAGGCACCTTCTCTGCCGCGGCCCGTCACCTGAAGGTATCGACCTCCCATATCAGCCGTCTGGTTAGTCAGCTCGAAAATCAGTTAGGGGTACAACTGCTCTACCGCACCACCCGCCAGATCCGCTTAACCGATGCAGGCACTACCTACGTGGAGAACTGCCGCCATCTATTTGATGGTCTACGGGATGCCGAGCAGGCACTTAGTGAACTTCAGGATAAGCCCAATGGACTGCTTAAACTTACCTCCGCCACCACCTTCGGTGAACGCTTTATCGCCCCCCTCGTTAATGATTTTCAGTGTTTACATCCACAGTTGGACATCCACCTGCATTTCACTAACCGGCCGGTGGAGCTGATTGAGGAGGGCTACGACATTGCCATTCGGATGGGGGTGTTGAAGGATTCCAGCCTTATCGCCAAGCGCCTTTGCGACCGCCGCGAGTATATCGTCGGTTCACAAAGCTACTTTCGCCAAGCGCCACGCCCGCACACGTTGGGCGAGCTTAACCAGCATCGTTGTCTTATCGGTTCACGGCCTAACTGGTTGTTTGAAGTGAACGGTCAGCGTCGCGAGGTGCGCGTAGAAGGTCGCTGGAGCGCCAATTCAGGCCCGGCTTTATTAGATGCCGCACTTAAAGGGCTGGGGCTTGCACAACTGCCCGACTATTATGTTGGCCCCTACTTGGCCAGCGGTGAGCTGGTGGCCGTACTTGAGCCCTTTCGACACCACGATACTGCTGTCTGGGCGGTCTACCCTCGACACCGCCATCTGTCGCCTAAAATACGCCAGTTGGTCGACTACTTGGCCGCCAACATTGACAGCTTATTGCCCAATAACCCGCTGGCTTAACACTTGAAGAGCTAGCACTCGATGGCATTGACAGCGAGCCCGCCCTTGGAGGTCTCTTTGTATTTATCCTGCATATCACGGCCGGTGTCGCGCATGGTACGAATCACTTTATCCAGTGATATAAAGTGCTCGCCATCACCGTGCAGTGCCATTCGTGCCGCGTTGATCGCTTTGACAGAGGCGATCGCATTACGCTCGATGCAGGGCACTTGCACAAGCCCACCCACCGGATCACAGGTCAAACCCAGGTTATGCTCCAAGCCAATCTCGGCGGCGTTCTCCACCTGGCCCGGCGTTCCGCCCAGCACTTCAGCAAGCCCTGCGGCCGCCATGGCACAGGCGGAGCCCACTTCCCCCTGACAGCCTACTTCCGCACCAGAAATAGAGGCGTTCTTTTTGCATAGAATGCCCACTGCCCCCGCGGTAAGCAGAAAATCCACCACATCGGCCTCGCTGGCATCGGGCTCAAACTTCAAGTAGTACGCCAATACAGCAGGCACAATACCCGCCGCGCCATTGGTCGGGGCGGTGACCATGCGCCGCCCGGCAGCGTTCTCTTCATTCACCGCTAGGGCAAAGACATTGACCCAATCCATCACGGTAAAACTCGACACGATCAGGCGCTGATTGGCCGGTGGATTAAGTAGCTGTTGATGCAGCAGTTGCGCGCGGCGGCGCACATTCAAGCCACCGGGCAAATGGCCAGTCGCACGCAGACCATTCTCAATGCTGTCGCTCATGGCGTGCCAAATGGTCATCAGCTCTTCACGAATGGCCGATTCGCTACGCCAGGCTTTTTCATTTTCCAGCATCAACTGGCTAATGCGCAGTTGATGCTGCTGGCATAACCCGAGCAGCTCGGCAGCCGTATTGAAGGGGTAAGTCAGCTCAGTAGCGTCTTCACCCATCTCGCCTTGATCTGCCTTAGCCTGATCGACATAGAAACCGCCCCCGAGGGAGTAAAACGTATTGGTCGCTATCAGCTCATCATCACAATAGGCACTCAGCACCATGGCATTGGGGTGAAACGGCAGGCAGGTCTCATCCCACTCCACGTCAACAGAGTGGTCAAACGTAATCTGTTGCCCATTGGCCAACAACAGGGGTTCACCTTCAGCAAGTTGTTTTAAGCGCGACGCAATCGTATCCGGATCGATATTTTCTGGCGCTTCACCCATTAGCCCCATTATGACGGCTTGATCGGTACCGTGGCCCACCCCGGTGGCGGCAAGTGACCCATGCAGCCTTACCACTATCCGGGTAACGCGAGTATCGCCAAGCGCCAAGGCAAAATCTCGCGCCGCGCGCATTGGCCCAACCGTGTGGGAGCTTGATGGCCCGATACCGATTCGGAAAAGATCAAACACACTAATAGCCATGTCTATTTCGCCTCACAACGCTGTTATTACCTGCCGATGGGACACTTTGCAGCGTCGACGCCCAAACGTCGAGTGATTAACCGCAATATCGACGTGCGAACATATAAGTGTGACGATATAATGAACATTCACCCATGCATGTTTTAATATGCGAATAGCGACGCTGCTTACCCACAAAGGATGTCGGTATGTATTCCCCCCCTCCCTGGCCCATTGGGTTTCAAACCATCTTAGTACGTGCGGTGCTGTACGTACTGTTTATTGGCGCAATTGCCCAAGGCGCCTATTTAGAGGCGCTCTATCTCCCCTCAGTACGCTTTTCTGAGCTGGGCTTTACCGAATTTACCCAAACGCTGGTGCTGGCCACCTGCTGCGCCATGCTGATTTATATTCGTCAGGTACTTAAAGTCTGGCCTACCGTTACACTGCTGCTGCTGGCATTTGTGGCCGCCTCTCTAGTGCGTGAGCAGGATCACTTTTTAGATAACTATGTGGCTCATAACACTTGGAAGGTACTTGTTGCGCTGATTATTCTTCCCACGCTCTTTTGGGTGATTAAACAGCGTCAACGCTTCCTGGAGGAGTTCGCACATTACAGCAACACCTTCGCCTTTGGTCTGTTTACCGCAGGCGTGTTAACCACCTATATATTCTCGCGCCTGTATGGGCGGCAGGAGTTCTGGCAAGCCATTCTTGAAGAGAGCTACTCGGGAACCTTCAAGAGCGTTGCTGAAGAAGTCGTCGAATTGCTCGGTTATAGCCTAATTTTGATCGCTACGTTGGAACTGCTGCTAATGGCTCGGCGCATCTACATAGCCCGCCAAACTTCTCCTTAACGACCCGCTTTACTTGCTTTTTAAAGCCCCGCTAGTGATTAGTGACAAACGCCGTCTTTGCTTGGCAAGACGGCGTTTCATTTTTCAAATCTCGTTATGCAAAAAGCCGTTTGCGACCCGCTGCGCTTCAACGTAGTGTCGCTCGCTATGCTTCATAGCCACATTTTTCACTACAAACCCTTACATTGACGACATAAACCTTATGAATAAAACCAAAGATGATGAAAAAAACCTCCAGCGTGGTTTTTTCACCCGTTTTCTAGATAGCGTTGAGTGGCTAGGTAACTTGCTTCCTCATCCCGTCACACTGTTTGCAATACTTTGCGTATTGGTGGTTATCGCCAGCGGTGTTGCGGCTGCACTGGGGGTTTCCGTAGCCGATCCACGACCCGCCAATGAGGGCGAGTGGATCGCCGTGAACTCTTTACTTAATGCAGAAGGTTTACGCCGATTGGTCACCGAAATGGTCACTAATTTCACTAGCTTCGCACCACTTGGCACCGTGTTGGTGGCTATGCTGGGTGTAGGCGTTGCCGAGCATTCGGGGTTGCTTTCTGCGAGCATGCGCGCCCTGGTACTTAACCGCTCCCCCCGAATTGTTACTTACGCGGTAGTCTTTGCAGGCATCATGTCTAATATGGCTGCAGAGCTTGGTTATGTGGTACTGATTCCACTTGCCGCTATGATATTTCAGTCACTGGGTCGGCACCCCCTTGCGGGCCTAGCTGCTGCGTTCTGTGGCGTCTCTGGGGGGTACAGCGCTAACCTGCTAATCGGCACAGTTGACCCATTACTTTCAGGCATTACCCAGGAAGCGGCCCGGCTGCTTGACCCTGCTTATGTGGTCGGCGCAGAGGCCAATTGGTTCTTTATGTTTGCCAGCACGTTCTTCGTGACGCTGATTGGTGGACTGGTCACCGAGCGCATCGTAGAGCCCAAGCTGGGTAAATTTGATCCTGGTTACGCCGATGACGACATTGACCAACAAAGCATGGGAGGCCTTTCTTCTACGGAAAAGCGCGCCTTAAAAGGCACCGGCTTAGCAGTGCTGGCATTAGTCGCGCTGGTCGCCGTGATGGTAGTGCCTGAGAGTGGAATACTGCGTAACCCTGAAACGGGGTTGATAAGCGGCTCACCATTTTTACGCGGAATCGTTGTGATTGTAGCGGTGTCCTTCACCCTATTAGGCTTTGTCTATGGTCGCCTGGCAGGCACCATGCACAATGACCGCGACGTGGTAAACGCCATGGCTAAAAGTATGAGCAGTCTGGGCCTATACATCGTTCTGGTGTTCTTCGCTGCTCAGTTTGTGGCCCTGTTTAACTGGAGTAACTTTGGTACCGTGACCGCGATTGCTGGTGCGGATCTACTGGAGTCTCTCGGGCTACGCGGCCCCGGCCTGTTTGCTCTGTTTATTATTATGTGTGCATTCGTCAATCTGTCGCTGGGCAGCGCCTCTGCGCAGTGGGCGGTAACGGCTCCCATCTTTGTCCCCATGTTAATGTTAATGGGTTACGCACCAGAGGTGATCCAAGCAGCCTATCGTATCGGTGATTCAGTCACCAATCTGATCACCCCGATGATGAGCTACTTCGGCCTGATCCTTGCTGTAGCAACACGTTACCGGAAAGATATGGGCATCGGCACGCTAGTTGCTCTTATGCTCCCCTACACGCTGTTTATGCTGATTGGGTGGAGTCTACTGTTCTTCATTTGGGTTTTCGTGTTTGGTTTACCTGTTGGCCCTGGCTCCGCCACCTACTACACGCTATAACCCTCTGTATCATTTAAGGCAAAAAAAAGCCCGCCGTTCAAAGAACGGCGGGCTTTTTACTTTCTATCTCCCAATCGCTACTTACGACATTTACTCGTCGAGGAACGAACGCAGCGGCTCGGAGCGGCTTGGGTGACGCAGCTTACGCAGCGCTTTGGCTTCAATCTGACGAATTCGCTCACGCGTCACGTCAAACTGCTTGCCCACCTCTTCCAGCGTATGGTCGGTATTCATATCGATACCGAAGCGCATACGCAGCACCTTCGCTTCGCGGGCGGTCAAGCCGCCTAACACGTTACGCGTTGCTTCGATAAGGCCTTCACCGGTGGCCATGTCGATGGGCAGCAGCATAGTGCCGTCTTCAATAAAGTCGCCCAAATGGGAGTCATCGTCGTCACCAATCGGCGTCTCCATGGAGATCGGCTCTTTGGCGATTTTGAGCACCTTGCGTACTTTATCTTCCGGCATCTCCAAACGCTCGCCAAGCTCTTCCGGCGTCGGCTCACGACCCATTTCCTGCAGCATCTGGCGCGATACGCGATTGAGCTTGTTGATCGTCTCAATCATGTGCACCGGGATACGGATGGTGCGGGCTTGGTCGGCAATCGAGCGGGTAATCGCCTGACGAATCCACCAAGTGGCATATGTTGAGAACTTATAGCCACGGCGGTATTCGAACTTGTCGACCGCTTTCATCAAGCCGATATTGCCTTCTTGGATAAGATCCAAGAACTGCAAACCACGGTTGGTGTACTTCTTGGCGATCGAGATCACCAAGCGCAGGTTAGCCTCAACCATCTCTTTCTTGGCGCGGCGAGCTTTCGCCTCACCAATAGAGAGCTTGCGGTTGACCTCTTTGAGATCGGCAACGGAGAGTTGCACCATGTCCTCTTCGAAGGCGATCTTGCGCTGAGCCCGGGCGATATCGGCGCGCAGCGGCTCAAGGCGGTCAGCGTACTTGCTCTGCGCTGCCTGGAACTCATCCAGCCATGTTTTGCTCGACTCATTACCAGGGAACGACTTGATAAACGTCTTACGCGGCACCTTGGCTTTTTTCACGCACAGCTGCATGACCGCTTTCTCTTGGGCACGCACTTGCTCAACGCTGATACGCACTTGACCCACTAAGCGCTCAAAATGCTTGGGTACCAGCTTGATCGGCGAGAAGAGCACTGCCAAACGAGCTTGTTCCGCTTTGAGCTCGGCACTGCCGCGGCCATACTTGGCAAACGCCGCTTCGACTAAGGCGTTCTGCTCGCGAATCTGCTCGAAACGCGCACGCGCCTCTTCAGGATCCGGGCCGCCTTCGCTGGCCGTGGAGTCGTCGTCTTCATCGTCACCGTCGCCGTCGATATCCTCTTCAAGCTCGGACTCGGGTTCTGGTTCGGGCACCTCTGCTTCGGCAACACCGGGGATACCCTCATCGGGATCGATGAAACCAGAGAACAGATCCGAAAGTCGTCCCGGCGCTTCTTCATCCTGGGTGGCGTCGTAGGCGTCCAAAATAGACGCGACGGCACCCGGCAAATAGGCCAGAGACGACATCACTTCACGGGTACCCTCTTCGATCCGTTTGGCGATTTCAATTTCGCCTTCACGGGTCAGAAGCTCAACCGTGCCCATTTCACGCATATACATGCGCACGGGGTCAGTGGTGCGGCCTACATCGCTTTCCACGGCGGCAAGGGCCGCTACGGCCTCTTCCGCAGCGGACTCGTCCGTGGATTGATCCGACATCATCAAAGTGTCTTCATCTGGCGCTTCTTCAGCGACACTTATACCCATGTCGTTGATCATGCCAATGATGTCTTCCACTTGATCCGGGTCGGCGATATCCTCGGGTAGATGGTCGTTGACCTCGGCATAGGTCAGGTAGCCCTGTTCCTTGCCTCGAGCGATCAACTCCTTCAGACGCGACTGCTGCTGCGCATTTCCAGCCATAGAAACCCTATCTCGACGAAGAAGAATGAAACACCTGGAGCGCTGAATCGATTAAACTCAACAAGCCGTACAGTATAGCGTAAAAAGCAAGAAATTTTCCAGCCCAACGTATTTGCGCGGTAATTCAGGTGTGTTAGTTTGTTCGGTTAGGCCAACGCTCGGTGGCTGACCCTATATCTGGTGCTGAAACGTTAGGAATTCAACCCCCATCGCCCAAGACACCGCCTCATTGGCGCTGGGCAAGCTCCATTACCAAACTTGCCAAACGCTGGCGCTGCTCCTTATCCAACTTTTGCCCGGCGCGCTCCTGCGCCAGCAACGCCGTGTACTCCTCTTGGGGAGAACGCTGACGCTGAACGTACTGCAAATGTTCCACCAAGCCCTGCAGCTCCGCTTCCCGATCTGCTTTGGGAATCAATAACTCGCGCTTGGCAAAGACCGCCAAGGCCTGCCCCTGCTGACTGCCTTGAAAATGCGCCAACACCACCTGTGGGCTGCGGTAGCGACCCGCCTTGAGCAGTTCAATCAACTCTCGGCAAAGCGGCGCATCATCATCTTCCGGCAACCACTCCAAATGATCAGGCAGCGTGGCCACCAGGTTGGGCTCATGCAGTAACAGCTGCACGATACGCCCAACCGGGGAGAGCGCTTGGGAACGTGAGCGCGATGAGCGGGCTGACGTTGCTAAAACAGCGCCGGGCGCGGATGAGGCCGCATCAGGCTCCCCTTGCTCTGACTGCTCCTGAGATACATCACCTTTGGTGACGGATCGCTGCGATGCCTGGGCCCGCTTTTCAAGCAGCACTTTCAACTGCTCTTGCGCCAACCCGCTACGCTTTGCCAATGACTCTAGCAGTAACGATTTGAGCATGCCTTCAGGCACTTTGTTCAATGCTTCGAGCACCTGACTGGCAAACCGCTCGCGCCCTTCCACGGTATTCAAGTCGCGCCCCTGGGCCGCCTGTTCGAACAGAAACTCCGACAGCGGCATGGCACAGGTCACACGATCCTGAAATGCCTGGGTGCCTTCACGGCGCACCAGGGTGTCCGGGTCATCCCCTTCGGGCAGAAACAGAAAGCGCGCTTCACGACCATCAATCATTTGTGGCAGCGCGGTTTCCAGCGCCCGGCTGGCAGCCTGTCTGCCTGCACGGTCACCGTCAAAACAGAACACCACGCGACTCACCAACCGAAACAGACGGGTCAAATGGTCTTCCGTGGTGGCGGTACCCAGCGTGGCCACGGCGTTATGAATACCGTATTGCGCCAGCGCCACCACATCCATATAGCCTTCGACCATAACCAGCTGTTCAAGCTTGCTCGAAGCTTGGCGTGCCTCATACAAGCCGTATAGCTCACGACCTTTATGGAACACCGGCGTTTCCGGCGAGTTAAGGTATTTGGGCTGATCATCCCCCATCACCCTGCCGCCGAAAGCAATCGTGCGACCACGCAGATCGCGAATTGGGAACATTACCCGATCGCGAAAGCGGTCATAGGTACGCCCAGTATCTTCGCGGTGAATCAACAGGCCGTACTCGACCTGCACTGGCTCACCAATACCGCGCTCGCTGAGATGCTGTTTCAGTGCCTCCCAACCAGCCGGGGCATAGCCAATGCCATAGGTCTTGATCACCTCGTCCGAAAGCCCACGCCCCGTCAAATAGCGCTGGGCAGACTGCCCCTCCTGCATCTTTAACCGCTCGCGATAAAAACTGGCGGCGAGCTCGAGCAAGTTGACGCCCTCTTTGCGCTTCTTTTCACGCTGCTGAGCACGCGGGTCATCAGCGCCTTCCCGCGGCACTTCAATACCCAGGTGTCCAGCCAACTGCTCTACCGCTTCTGGAAACGGTAGTTTGTCGTACTCCATCAAGAAGCGTAGTGCATTACCATTAGCTCCGCAGCCAAAGCAGTGATAAAACTGCTTATCAGCACTGACGGTGAACGATGGGGTTTTCTCTTGATGGAAGGGACATAGCCCGGAATAGTTGCGGCCAGCCTTTTTAAGCTGCACACGCTCACCAACCACCTCGACCACATCAACGCGGCCTAACAGGTCATCAATGAAACGCTGTGGAATTTGGCCTGCCATGAACTACGGGCATCCTCGCGCAAAGCGCTAACTTTCGAGACTGTTTTTTAAAAACCGCTCTTAACCACCCTGCTTAACGTCATCAGGCCCATTGCCAGATCACCTTAAACAGCGACACTCTTGAACGATTGCTTTGAAAAACGATGGCTTTAAAAATAACAGTCAAAAACAAACGGCCACCTAGTGGCGGCCGCTTGGCATCCCTCTTGAGACGACCAGCTAACTGCTCCGGCCCCCTCGGGTACGGATCAATAGAGCCGTTCGAAACGCTTTTGCTCACGCTGAACTTTCTTAGCGTGGCGTTTTACGGCAGCTGCCGCTTTGCGCTTGCGCTCAGCAGTCGGCTTCTCGTAGTGCTCGCGGCGGCGTACTTCAGAAAGAACACCGGCTTTTTCGCAAGAACGCTTGAAGCGACGCAGGGCGACGTCAAACGGCTCGTTATCACGTACTTTTACAGAAGGCATTAAGCACTCACCTACCTTAAGGAGTCTTGAGTTCGGATAGTACGTACACTGCGATATTACATTTTAGAACACGGTGTACGACCCAGTTTTACAGCGCACAGTAGTTTAGTCGCCGTTGGCCATCTTTGCAAATGCTTACGCTGACTTGCTGCGACAATGTTAGACTACTGGCCTTATGTTTTTTTCACTTTTACATCTTTTGAATAGCCTTTGAGAGTCCCTCTATATGCGTGTTCTGGGCATTGAAACATCCTGCGACGAAACGGGTGTCGCGCTTTACGACACTGCGTTAACCGGCGGCAAGGGTCTGCTTGCCGATGCGCTGTATAGCCAAATCGCCATGCATGCAGAATTTGGCGGCGTGGTGCCCGAGCTCGCTTCTCGCGATCACACCCGCAAGCTACTGCCGCTGATTGAGCAGGTACTTAGCGACGCCAAGCTGACGCGCCGCGACCTGGATGGCATCACTTACACCGCAGGGCCCGGCCTGGTTGGCGCATTAATGGTGGGAGCCAGTACGGCTCACGGCATGGCACGCGCTTTAAATATTCCGGTGCTCGGCGTACACCATATGGAAGGCCATTTATTGGCTCCGATGCTGGAAGAAGAAGCTCCAGAATTCCCCTTCGTAGCGCTGCTGGTATCCGGCGGCCATACCCAACTGGTTGAAGTTAAAGGACTGGGGCGCTATCAGTTGCTAGGCGAATCGGTGGACGATGCCGCAGGTGAAGCCTTTGACAAAGCTGCCAAGATGCTGGGGCTGGCCTACCCAGGCGGCCCCCAGGTCGCCAAGTTAGCGGAACAGGGCGACCCCAAACGTTTTCGCTTCCCGCGCCCTATGACCGACCGACCAGGGCTAGACTTCAGTTTTTCGGGGTTAAAAACCCACACCATGACGGCCATTCGCCAACTGGAAACAGCCGGTGAGCTCGACGCCCAGGCGCGTGCCGACGTTGCCCGCGCTTTTGAAGAGGCCGTGGTCGATACCCTAGTGATCAAGTGTCGTCGAGCGCTGGATCAAACCGGCTTGAAGCGCTTGGTAGTGGCAGGCGGAGTGAGTGCCAATCATCGCCTGCGCGAACGATTACAAGCAGCGTGTGAGAAACGCCAGGCCCGCGCTTACTATCCACGAGGGCGATTCTGTACCGACAATGGCGCTATGATTGCTTATGTAGGCGCTCAACGCCTGGCAGCAGGCGAGCGCGACACCCCTGGAATGATGCAAGCGACGCCCCGTTGGCCGCTGGATAAGTTGACACCGCCAGCCTCACACTAAGAATCACGAAACGGCGGCTCTTCACCGCGCCGAAGACGGCGAATGTTAAGCCCATGACGGGCCAACACTAGCAGGCTGAATCCACCTACCACCACGACGTACTCCGGCGCTAGCCAGGCACAAGCCAGTGGCGCCACGAGTGCGCTCACCAGCGAGGCCAGCGCTGCCGTTTTTAATCGCCACGCCAGCAGCGCCCATATCGATGCACTCAAGAGCGCTACCTGAGGCACCAGTACCAGCAGGACACCAAAGGCACTGGCGACCGCTTTACCACCACGAAACCCATGCCAAACGGGAAAGCTGTGACCTAGCATCACTGCCAATCCCACGACGCCCTGCAGCCAGACTGGGCAGCCCATCAGCTTTGCGCCCAAAACAGCAGGCATGGCTTTTAAGGCATCTAACAGCAGCGTGGCTGCCGCTAAACGGGGCCCATATAAGCGCAGCACGTTGGAAAAGCCGGGATTAAACGAGCCGAATTGGCGGGGATCGCCCACCCCCGCCAGGCGGCAAACGCTTAGCGCTGCCAGCCAACTGCCACTTAAATACCCCACCACTATCCATACCATGGTGCCATGCTCGCTTTGTGGCCCGATATACTGTCGTTTCCCCCCATCCTAACGTACAATCGCCCGCTTGTTACCGCAGGGGGAAGCTGGATGGATCGCATTTTGATTGAAGCGTTAAGCGTCGATACCGTGATTGGTGTCTACGACTGGGAGCGCTCGATTCAACAGTCACTAAGCTTAGACCTGGTATTGGCGACCGACATTCGCTCGGCGGCCGCCACCGACGATTTACGCCTTACCCTGGACTACGCCGCTATCTGCCAGCGCATTCAGCAGTTTGCCGATGCCCATCAGTTCGCTCTGGTCGAGACCTTTGCCGAACGTCTTGCTGAGTGCCTGCGTACGGAATTCCCCATCAGCTGGCTGCGCTTGACGGTACGTAAACCGGGGGCGGTTCCCAACGCCGCCAGCGTCGGCCTGGAAATTACTCGCGGCGCCCTGCCGGAGGCAGCCCAGGAGACCCACGCATGAACCTGGTAACCGTCAGCTTAGGCAGCAATATTCATCCCATACGGCATATTCGCTGCTGCCTTGATGCGCTTGCAGATACTTTCGGCCCCCTGAAAATCTCTCGCGTGTTTGAAAGCGAGCCGGTCGGCTTCGCCGACAACCGCAACTTCTATAACCTGGTGGTGGCGTTCTATAGCGATTGGACGCCTGGCGAACTGCAGGCATGGGGTAAGCAGCTGGAAATAGAGCATGGCCGCCTCCCCGACATCGCCAAATTTAGCCCCCGCGCGCTGGATATCGACCTACTCACTGTAGGCAACCTCTGTGGCACCGTTGATGATGTTGTCTTACCGCGCGGCGAAATCACCCATAATGCGTTTGTGTTACAGCCCCTTGCCGAGCTACTACCGGAACAGCGCCATCCCCGCTGTGGCACTCCCTATGACGTGCTATGGAGCGCCTTTGAGCTTGGCAGCCAACGCCTTTGGGCGGTGGACTTCAGTTGGCGTGGCCGTTGGATCTCCCAAGCTGACGAACAGCCGCTGATGGCAGCAACACGCAGATAAGCTATTTAGCTAGCGCCTCTTCCACGGCCTGTCCACGGCGCTCACGTATAGCTTCGCCCAGCGCAGCCCCTTGATAACCCTCGGCCATCAGTGTTTGAGGGCTAACCTCCTGCGCAGCTTGCCAGGCACTTTCAAGCCGACCAGTCTGCTCAGGCGCCAGCACCTTGACTAGCCCTAGCTGGGCGTCGACCTGCTCTGGCTTACGCCAGCCATCCAAACGCTCCAGCCAATGCAGCACCCTGACGCCCTCTAACGGGTTGGCTATTAGTGCATAAGTAAGTGCGGTATGGCGAGCTAACTGGGCAACCGCATTGGGCAGCTTGAGTCGCTCCAACAGGGCATCACGTTGCGCAGCACTTAGCGGCGACACCAACTGAGCGTAGCGCCAGTGTGCCAGTGGGAACATACCGTTATCAGGCACCTGAGCCATCGCTTCCAGCCCCTTCACTAGCGCCGCACCCACCAATTCAGGCCACCACACGCTGAGCGCTTCGCAACGTTCAAGGGTCGTGAAATAGACATCTGGGCTTGGTTCTCCCAGCGCTTTCTCCGTTTCAACCCACACCCGCTCAGCGGCTAGGTGCTCAAGTTCACCGCTATGACTCACCTGGCGCATCAGCGCCAGGGTGTCAGGGGCAATGGTGAAGCCCAGCGCTGCATAACGGGCCAAAAAGCGTGCGGTACGCAGTACCCGCAGCGGGTCTTCGCTAAACGCAGAAGAGATATGCCGAAGCACGCGCCGTTCGATATCGCCTTGACCATTAAACGGGTCGGTTAATTCACCCTCGGGGCTCTGGGCAATGGCGTTAATGGTTAAATCCCGTCGCAAAAGATCCTCTTCCAGGCTGACATCGGGGCTGGCGTGCACTTCAAACCCGCCATAACCATGGCCAGATTTGCGCTCGGTGCGGGCGAGCGCGTACTCCTCGGCCGTATCCGGATGCAGAAAGACCGGAAAGTCGCGCCCCACGGGTTTAAAGCCACGTTTGCGCATGGCGTCTGGCGTAGCGCCCACCACCACCCAATCATTGTCATAGACCGGCCAGCCCAGCAGCGCATCGCGCACGGCGCCGCCCACCCGATACACGCTCAAGCCCGCTAAACGTGGATCGCTATTGGTCTCTTTCACTACTGTTTGCTCCGTTGCTGTCTGCTCCGTTGCTGGCTCGCCACGCTGATTCGCTCTCCGCTGTCCAGATTGAGCGCGGTTAACCGCCCACCCCAAACGCATCCCGTATCCAACGCCTCGACGGGCACCCGCGCCTGGGGGGTTCTTCCTTCCAGTGCCGCCCAGTGGCCGAAAAGCAGCCGGGTATTATCATTTCGCGGGTATTGAAACCAGGGCAGAAAACCTGAAGGCGCACTATCCAGCCCCTCTTTGGCAGCAAAGTCCAAACGCCCCTCGGCATCAATAAAGCGCATGCGGGTGAGTACATTGACAATCAGGCGCAGACGATCCATGCCGTCTAGATCGTCGCGCCAGGCATCCGGCTGGTTGCCAAACAGCTGGGTTAAAAAATCACCGGATGTTTCGCTAGCAAGCACCGCCTGTACTTCCCGCCCAAGCGCATCAGCCTGAGGAACGCTCCACTGGGGAAGCAGCCCCGCGTGGGTCATCAGCGTACCGTTTTCAAACACGCTAAGCGGCTGGCTCTGTAGCCAATCCAGCAGCGCTTCGCGGTCAGGGGCATCAAGAATACCGCTCAGGGTATCGTTTTGTTTCAGCTTGCCGCCACCGCGGGCCACCACCAGCAAATGGAAATCGTGGTTGCCCAATACGCTGCGGGCAGCGCCACCCAGCGCGCGCACTTCGCGCAGGCACGCTAAAGAGCCTGGGCCACGATTAATTAAATCCCCGACCAGCCATAGCGTATCCCGTGTGGGGTTGAAGCTGAGCTTCTCTAGAAGGGCTACAAATTCGGCGTGACAGCCGTGCAGATCGCCGATCGCATAGGTACTCATGCGGGAGGCCTTTTTCATAAAATAAGTGGACTAATACTACCACTTCACCGATACCCTCTGCCTGTTGTAGACGGTTTATGTTGATGATTAATACTGGTTAAAAGAGTGAACCTGGCTCACTATAAAAGTACGCTTTGATACTCTTAAGCCATTCGATAGTTAGTTAGCCACCTGGTAATAACTGTTAAGGAAAACGATACGCCTATGGCAATGGATCACTCTCGACGCAGCCTGCTGCGAGTTGCAACACTGGCGGGCCTTGCTACCCTCATACTTCCCGGCACAGCGCTTCTTCCTACCGCACGTGCCACTGCAGCCAAGCTTGGCCCTCCCCCCGTAGCGGTGACGGTTAATGGCTGGTTACTGCGCAGCAGTGACCGCTGATGTATATCGCCTTTGAGGATATCAACGAACACAGCGACGCCTGGGATGTCTGTATTATCGGCGCGGGTGCGGCGGGCATTTCCATAGCCGTAACCCTAGCGGAGCGAGGCCACCGGGTACTGCTCTGTGAAGGTGGCGATGCGGACTACAGCGAACGCTCCCAGGAGTGCTACCGGGGCGACGTCGTCGGCGACCCCTATATTCCCCTGTATGGCGCTCGACTGCGCCATTTGGGCGGGTCGACCAACCACTGGGGCGGCATTTGTCGCCCTTTGGATCGCTACGACTTCAATGCCAAAGCCGCCGCCAGCGAAACGGCCTGGCCTATAGGCCGCGATGCGCTGGCTCCTTACTACAGCACTGCCATTAACATGCTAGGACAAGAGCCTACGCCAGCCGATTATTTAATCCCAGAGGCGGGGTTTAAGCGCATCTATTTTTCGCTGGGCCACCCCACACGCATGAAGGAGAAGTATGCCGCTACGCTGAGCGATTCGGCCACTCTGGAGTGCTGCCTAACAGCCAACTTGGTGGCACTGGAAAGCCAGGCGGGCAAAGTCACCAGCGCCACTTTTAGCAATTACCGGGGCGACTACCGCAAGGTTCAGGCGCGCTACTTTGTACTGGCCTGCGGCGGCATCGAAAACTCGCGCCTGCTGCTGTGGTGCAACCAGCAACTAAATGGCCAGCTAATACCCCAAGCCGATACCCTGGGGCGCTACTGGATGGAGCACCCCCATGCCACGGTGGGCAAGGCGCTGCTATTTGAGCCAGCAGCACTGGGCTTGGACGACGAGTACAATGTTTTCCTCTCCCCTACCGCTGACGCCATCAACGCACGGCAAATACTTAATTGTGGGCTGCGTTTGCACCGCATGAACGCTGAAGCCACCCAGGAGCTGATTGACGAGCTCGCCGACCAGGCGCCGACGCTGGCCGGCCGACTGCGAGTCTGGCAGGCTCAAGGCCGAGTCATCCACGGCGCCGTGCTAAGAGCCGCCTGGGAGCAAGAACCGCGCTATGACAACCGTATTGAGCTAAGCGATGAGCTGGATAAGCTGGGGGTGCCGCGTAGCCGGCTGGTGTGGCGGCAATCTGAGCTGGATCGCCGCACCATTCGCGAAAGCATGCTGCTGCTGGGGGAGTATCTGCGCGATAACGAGGTGGGTAGGCTGCAAATGGAGCCCTGGCTCGCCGCTACGCCTGTGGAACTGCCCAGCGAGGGCGAGTTGGCGGGGCGCCACCATATGGGCGGCACGCGCATGAGCCTGAATGCAGAGGAAGGCATTGTTAATGCCGACTGTCGCCTGTTTGCCCAGGATAACGTCTATGTGGCGGGCTCCAGCGTTTTTGCCAGCGCAGGGCATGCCAACCCCACGTTAACCCTTGTGCAGTTGGCCCTGCGGCTTTGCGACCATCTGGAGAGTAGGCTAACGCCTAATGGAGCTGAAGCGGCACAGCCAACCTAAATGGGTTAATCGCCACCTCAAAAACACGCTGGGTGGAGGTGTCTAACAGTGTATAGGCGCCCTCCATCACCCCTACTGGGGTCTGGAGAATCGCCCGGCTGGTGTAACGAAAACTCTGGCCGGGCCCGATCAGCGGCTGCTGACCGACGACGCCTTTGCCGCGCACTTCTTGGTACTCGCCGCCTCCCTGGGTAATTTTCCAGTAGCGCGCCATAAGCTGAACGCTATGAGGACTCTGATTTTGGAGGGTCACGGTGTAGCTAAATACGTAGCGTGACTCCCCATCATTTGACTCATCGGCACGGTAGTCAGGCACAACGCTTACTTTGATCGCTAGGTCACTCACGTTTGGCTGCCCCGCTCACCGTTTGCCTGCTCGTCGGCGGTAACACGGTTGGCAATGGCCACGTACTCCGCCACGGTCAAGGTTTGCGGACGGCGAATGGGGTCAATGCCCAGGTCTTCCAGAGTATCGGCAGTTACCCGCCCTTTGAAGTTATTGCGTAGCGTTTTACGCCGCTGGCCAAAGGCGAGTTTTACCAGCTCAAACAGTAGCGCGGGGTCTTCCGCGGTATGGGGCAACGTTTCATGGGGCGTTAAGCGCACGATGGCCGAGTCGACTTTGGGTCGTGGCACAAAGGCTTCGGGCGGTACAATAAACAGCTGTTCGACCTGGCAGTAGTACTGGGCCATCACCGACAGGCGCCCCCAGTCGGTACCGCCGGGCTCTGCCGCTAAACGTTCAACCACCTCTTTTTGCAGCATAAAGTGCATATCTTCTATGGCACTTCCTGCCGCCAGCAGATGAATGATCAGCGGTGTGGAGATGTTGTAAGGTAGGTTGCCTACCACGCGCAGCGCAGGCCCATCGCCTTTTAGCGCGGCAAAATCGAACTTCAGCGCGTCGCCTTCATGAATCACAAACTCGGGGTAGTTGAAGAACTGCACCCGCAGACCTGGGATCAGGTCGCGGTCGAGTTCAATCACTTCTAAATGCCCCGCGGCTTCCAGCAGCGGCTCGGTCAGGGCGCCCTGGCCCGGGCCGATTTCGACCAGGCGATCCGTTGAGCGCGGGCCAACGGCGCGAACGATCCGCGAAATAATGCCAAGGTCGCGTAAAAAATTCTGACCAAAGCGTTTACGAGCGCGGTGTTGGGGCACAGTAGACATCAAACGGTGTTCCTTGAAGTGCGGATTCAATCGGAAGTAGGTAGCACTGTTGCAACAGGTTGTCTGCTCGCATCAGTACCAGGGTAGGTTTCCGCGAGGGCGCTGTGAACCCGTCCTTGGGCGCTACTTTTTCCATCCCTGGAAAAAGACCCTCGCTACAACCTACCCTGGCACCGAATTAAATTTCAGCAGCAGACAACCGCTGCGCGGCTAGACGGCGCGCAAGGGTGATAGCGACGTTTAGGCTGCCGGGGTCTGCCACGCCTTTGCCTGCCAGATCCAGTGCGGTGCCATGGTCGACCGAAGTGCGTACAAATGGCAAGCCCAGAGTAATGTTAGCGGCCTGACCAAAGCCGGCGTATTTTAACACCGCCAAGCCCTGGTCGTGGTACATCGCCAGCACTGCATCGACACCCGCCAAATGCCTGGGTGTAAACAGCGTATCGGCAGGCAGCGGGCCAAGGATATCCACTCCCTCAGCGCGCAGTGCATCAAGCGCGGGAATAATCACATCCAGCTCTTCGCGCCCCAGGTGACCATCTTCACCAGCATGGGGGTTTAAGCCGCACACCGCAATGCGTGGCTGGGCAATCCCAAACTGGCGCTGCAAATCGGCCGCCAGCAAGCGGCTGATACGCGTTACCCGCTCAAAGGTGATAGCGTCGGCGACGGTGCGCAGCGGCAAGTGAGTGGTCACCAGCGCCACACGCAGGTCGCCATTGCCCTGCCAGCTGGATGACGCCGCATGCAGTGCCGCGTCGGTGGCAAGCATCATCACCACCTCATCGACGCCGCAGGCGTCGCGCAACCACTCGGTGTGGCCGGTAAAGCCTGGATGGCCGCCTTCGATGATCACGCCTTTGTGCAGCGGCGCCGTCACCATGGCGGAAGCCAAACCTTTTTGGCAGGCGTCCACGGCCAGTGACAGCGTCGCCAGCACATAATCAGCATTGGCGGGATTGAGCACGCCGGGTGTAGCAGGCGCATTCAGTGCGACAGGCCAAACCCTCAACCCATTGGTGCCACTTGGAGGCTCGCCGGGCGAACACACATTAATGGTGATATTGAGCCCCAGCGCGGTTGCGCGCTGGCGCAGCATATCCGGATCGCCAATCGCCACCGTGTTTTCAGGCAGCTTACCCCGAGCCGCCAGCATGAGCGTTAGCTCTGGGCCGACACCTGCCGGTTCGCCAGTGGTCACGACCACCGGCAAAGCGTTATCGGTTGATAAAGCGCCCGCTACCATTAGAGTCGAATATCAACAAAGGCCTGAGAGCGCACCTCTTGCTGCCAGGTCTCTAACTCTTCGTTAGCGCGACGCTGGAAGATCGCTTGACGCACCTGCTCGCGCTGGCTCTCTTGGGTAACGTTTTGACGACGACGCTCCTCTACCTCAATCACGTGGTAGCCAAACTGAGAACGTACCGGCTGGGATATCTGGTTAACGTCCAGCTCACGCATCGCCTCTTCAAAGGCGGGAACGGTCTGCCCTGGGCGCACCCAGCCCAGTTCGCCGCCGTTGAGGGCCGTTCCGCTGTCGTCACTCATCTCACGGGCTACTGAGGCAAAATCCTCGCCCTGTGCCAAACGCTGACGCACCTCTTCAGCGCGTGCACGGGCCTGGTTTTCATCGCGATTAGGGGTCAGGGCAATCAGCACGTGGCGGGCACGGGTCTCTTCAATAAAGTTCTGCTCGCTGGACTGACCGGGCTGCTGATTCAGAAAGCGCTCGACGTCGCGGTCACTGACCGATACGCGGTTACTGATCTGCCGCTGCTGCACTTGGCGCATCAACATTTCGCGGCGAATGTCTTCACGCACGCTGGCCAGCGTCATGCCGTCGGCTTCCACGGCATCGGCAAACTCATCCAGCGTCATGCCGTTGGATTCAGCAATCGAGCGAACCTGCCTGTTGAGTTCGGTGTCATCAATGCTCAAATTGGCATCTTTAGCCATTTGCAGCTGAATCTCTTCCATCACCATGCGCTCAAGCACCTGCCGCTCCAACTGGGAGCGCGGCGGAAGGTTGCCGCCCTGGGCTTGCGCCTGCTGCTCAATTTGCGCCATACGGTCATTAAGCTCGCTGCGCATAATCACATTGTCGTTAACCACCGCCACCACACTGTCTAACGCCTGGCGCTGGGTGGATTGGAAGTTTTGCGCCTGCAGTGCAAGCGGGGCCAGCGCAAGGCCTGCACCTACGCACAGCGCGAGCAGGCTACCCGCAGAGAGCTGTTTCATACGGCCTAGCAGGGGCTTTCTCATTTTCATAACAAACGTCTCTTTAATTAGCTTCATTAGCCATTCGATGGAAGTCATTTACAGAGCAGTCGGACGATAGCCAGGAATGGTCTGTTCAAAATAGCTATCCGCATCCTGACCAACGCCGCCTAAGCCACGGAATACGAAGCGCAAAAATAGCCCACGATCATTAAAGTCATCATCAATGGGTGCGGTGTCATTGTCGTCTACCCATTCGCGCCACACCAGCTGCAGACCGTAGCAGCAGTTATTCCACTGCACGCCGGCCAACTGCTCGAGGGAGCGCTCATTGGTTTGATCGTGCAGGTAGCGGCCAATCAAATCAATGTTAGTCGTGGCTTTCCAGGCAAACGAGAGATCCCACTCTTCGCGGTTATAGTCGCGGAAGCCATCGTCGCCCGGCAATACACCCGGGTCGAACCCTTCGATCTCCCAACGGTAGCCAAGGTTCACTACGTGCCCTTCCGGGTGCCGATAACCTACATCAATGCTGGAGCGTTCAGTACGTTCACGGTAATCATCGTAGAGCCATTCTGCGCCACTGCTCCAGCGATCATTGATCTGCCAGTCCAGCCGGCTGACCAGCGGCGAACGATCCCGAGTGGCTTGGTAGCGGCTTTCTGGATTAACGCTAGGGTTATCTTCCGGTCGATCCGGCAGCGTATCGGCATCGCCTTCACTATCAATGCGGCGGTCGGCAAAGTAAACACTCTGGCCTACCCCGAACGAGAGCCGGTCACGACCAGACGCATCTTCCAGTAGCCGAGACTGGACGCCGTAAGAGAGCCGGTTGAGATCACCCACCCGGTCAGTGCCGGAAAAGCGCTGGGCTGACCAGAGTTGATCCCAGGAGAAAGCGCGCTCGCGGCTGTCGAAGTCAGGCAGCTCGCTCTGATCGGTGCGCGGCACGTAGGCGTAGTTCAAACGCGGCTCCAGCGTTTGGCGGTACTCCCGCCCACCGAGTGCCAGCTCACGCTCAAAGACCAGACCGCTGTCAATAGAGGTCAGCGCAACGCTTCGGCTGGGTGAGTCGCTACGCTGCGTATCGCGCTCGCCATAATCCAGTTCATAGGCGGTATTCCATAGCTCGGTGCGCGGTTCCAGGTAACCCCAGGGCCGCTCAAAGCGCCAGCCAACCGCAGGCATGAGGTGCAAACGGCTACCGGTGGCCGCTTCACGCTCCGGCACGCGGCGCTCATCCACGTCGCGCCAAAAATAGGTCGCGTTTGATCGCCACTGGGTATAGAGCCCGTTGTCGAACTGCCAGTTGGCATTGGCGCTCAGGCTCGGCAGTTGGTAAAAGGGTTTGTCGCTATCGCTAAGCGGGTCTTCCAGGCGCTGGAAACCCTGGGCGCGGGCGTCCAACTGCCAGCGCTGGCCGCGGTAATCGACCTGGGCCAATCGCTCCATGCTGTCGCGATCACTGTCGCCAAACTCACCACCAAAGTCATCGAAATAGCGACCGTCGCTGGCCGCACCGTAGCGAAGCCGGTAATTACTGCGCTCGTTCACCCGCCCTGCATGGCGGGCATCCACATACCAGCGATCATCACCCTCGAAGCGATTTTCTCCGCCGCCAGAGCCACCGTCATCACTGTTTAAATAGCCGCCTTCAACGATGCCCGAGCTCTCCTCGAACAGGTAGCGGTACTCACCGTTCATCAACAGCCCGCGGTCGCTCATCCAGCGCGGCGTAATCGTCGCATCGTGGTTAGCGGCAATATTCCAGTAAAACGGCTGAGCGTAGTCGACACCGTCCGTGGAAAAACCGATCGATGGCGATAGCAGCCCGGTATGGCGGCGATCATCAATGGGAAAGCGCAGCCATGGCCAGTAAAAAATCGGTACATCTTTTACCTCAAGGCGCGCATGACGGGCTGTACCAAAGCCTGAAGCTTGATCCAAACGAATATCACTGCTGACAAGCTGCCAGCTATTGGCGCCTGGGTCGCAGGTAGTAAAGCTTGCGCCCTGCAGGCGATACTCGTTTTCCCCGGTCTGCTCCAGCTCACTGGCTTGACCGCGCAAATGCTGCTCGTAGAGCACATAGTGGCTGTTGCCCAGAGTGGCCCGGTCTTCGTTTAGCCGGAGCATCGCCTGCTCGCCACGCACTAAAGCGCGCCCGTCACGTATGGCAATGTTGCCTTCAGCATCGACCTGCTGGCGGTCGGCGGGTAAGAACACCCGCTCCGCCTGAACTTCCTCACTGCCGCGTCGCAGGACGACATCGCCGCGCAGCAACGCCTCGCCGTTGGCGTCGTAATCAACGTCACTGGCCTCCAGCGAGAGAGTTTCCGGGTTATCCTCCGCTGGCAAACGGTAGCTGGGCATGACATAGCGCCCACGGCACAATTGAGTAGCCGCTTCTTCTTTTCCCCAGGGTTGCCAATCCAGCGCTTCAGCGGACATGGTTTGACCCTGAGCCACCGCCGTAAACGAGGCGCTAGCAAGCAAACTGCCCATTAGCGTATGCGCAACCGGCAAGGTGCGCGAAAATCGCTTGCCCATGTTCGTTATCCTTGGCATCCAGAATCGGTATTATACAGCCCGCATGATGCCCGACCAGCAAGGAGCTTGCATGTCCTCATATCGGATTAACGCCCTCACCCTGTGGGCTGCCCAACAAAATGGCCTATCCCAGGCCGATATTTCGCTTTCATCCGCCGTGGGCGATGCGAGTTTCCGGCGCTATTTTCGCCTTACGCTACCCGACGGCACCACCCAAGTGGTCATGGATGCCCCCCCTGAGCAAGAGGACTCCCAGCCGTTTGTTAACATCGCCAAGCGCTGGCGCAGCGCCGGGCTGCCGGTACCCAAGGTGCACGCGGCCAACCTGGCGGATGGCTTTCTGCTGCTTGAAGACTTGGGCGATACGCCGCTACAGCATCTATTTAGTGACGACGCTACCACCCAGGCTTACCACACTCAGGCTCTCACGCTGATCGCCGCGCTGCAAAACCGTGCCGGCCCTGACGCACTCCCCGCTTATGATACGGCGCTGCTGGGCCGTGAACTCGACCTGTTTCCCGAGTGGTGTCTCAGCGCCTGGTTAACGCTGCCACCGCCGGACAGTTGGTACGCCGTTCGTGAGCAGCTAATCCAGCACGCCTTAGCGCAGCTGGTGGTCACTGTGCACCGTGATTTTGATGCCATGAACCTGATGGTACATGAACAGCGGCTGTTTATGATCGACTTTCAGGACGCCGTGGCGGGCCCGCTTAGCTATGATTTGATCTCGCTGCTGCGGGGGCGCTACTGCCGCTTTAACAGCGAGCAGTTTGCCAACTTTGTCGATACTTTTTATCGCCAGGCGCGCAGCGACGGCCGACTTTCCAGCAGCGTGGATTTTGCCACTTTTCTCACCCAGTGCCACGCTATGGCCGCTCAGCGCTCACTAAAAGTGTTGGGAATTTTCTGCCGTTTAACCCTGCGCGATCAAAAAAGTGGCTATCTGGAGCGCTTACCGCACTTTCTGAACCATTTGGAAGATAGCCTTTCGCACCTGACCGAGCAGGCTGAGTTCGCCGAGTGGGTCAACCGCTGCTTAAGGCCTGCCATTATGCAACGATTAGCGGAAGTGTTATGAAAGCGATGATTTTAGCCGCGGGCCTGGGCAAGCGGATGCGACCACTCACTGACCACTGCCCCAAACCGCTGCTACCCATAGCGGGCAAACCGCTGATCGTGCACCACCTGGAGCGGCTTCGCCAGGCGGGTATTCATGAGGTTGTCATCAACGTCAGCTACCGTGCCGAGCAGATTATTGACACGCTCGGCAATGGTGACGCCTATGGAGTGCGCATTCACTGGAGTCGGGAAGCAGTGCCTCTGGAAACCGGCGGGGGCATTCAGCAAGCACTGCCGCTGCTTGGCGAGGCGCCGTTTCTGCTGGTTAACGGTGACGTTTGGTGCGAAGCACTCCCCGACCAGCACGCGCTACAAGGTAACGACCTGGCTCATCTAGTGCTAGTGGAAAACCCCTCTCACCATGCGAATGGGGATTTTGGACTGGTGGGCGGGCGCGTAAATCAAACCAGCCCTGAGCGCTTGACCTATGCGGGTATCAGCGTGATTCACCCTGCCCTATTAGCCGATCAGCCTCAGGGAGCCTTTGCCTTGGCGCCACTCCTGAGAGACGCTATTGATAACCAACGGGTAAGCGGCGAACGGTACGCAGGGCACTGGGTCGACGTGGGAACCCCGGAACGGCTGGCAGCACTGGAAAACCAGCTACAGAGCTGAGCAATTGGTGGGGCGCGCAGGCCAAGAAATGTTATGCTGCGCGACTTACCTATCGTCGCCTAGATGAGGAGAGCCGCGTGAAAGCACGGGTAAAATGGACAGAAGGCCGCCAATTCGTGGCGGAATCCGGTAGCGGGCATAGCGTTGTGATCGACGGCCCGCCCGACCATGGCGGCCGCAACACAGGGCCTCGCCCAATGGAAATGCTGCTGATGGGCATGGGCAGCTGCACCGCTTTTGATATTCTGAATATTCTTGATAAAGCACGTGCTGATGTAACCGACTGCGTCGCTGAGCTGGATGCCGAACGCGCCGATGAAGTGCCTGCCGTGTTTACCAAGATCCATGTCCATTTCGTGGTAACCGGGCGCGCGCTGAAAGAGAAGCAGGTTGCCCGTGCGGTTGAACTCTCCGCGGAAAAGTACTGTAGTGCATCGATAATGCTCGTTAACGGCGGCGTTAAGATCACCCATTCCTTTGAGATTATGGAGGAGGCTCGGACGTGACAGACAATCTCCGACTCCACGGGTTTAATAACCTGACTAGCTCGCTGAGCTTTAATATTTATGACATCTGCTATGCCAAAACCGAAGAGCAAACAGCGGCTTACATCGACTATATCGATGAGCTCTATAATGCTGAGCGTCTAACGCAAATTCTTAAAGACGTCACTAATATCATCGGTGCTCACGTACTCAATATCGCCCGCCAGGACTATGAACCCCACGGCGCTAGCGTGACGATTTTGATTGCCGAGCATGAGCTTGACGAGGCGGCACCTGAGCAGATTGAGCCGGGGCCCGGCCCGCTGCCGGAAACAGTGGTTGGGCACCTGGATAAAAGCCACGTTACCGTACACAGCTACCCCGAGTCACACCCCGACAACGGCATTAGCACCTTCCGCCTAGATATCGATGTCTCCACCTGTGGTCATATCAGCCCATTAAAAGCGCTGAACTACCTGATTCACAGTTTTGACTCTGACATCGTCACCATGGATTACCGGGTACGCGGCTTTACCCGCGATGTGGATGGTAAGAAACTGTTTATCGATCACGGTATTACTTCCATTCAAGACTACCTCGCTGAAGACACCAAGAACGCGTACCAGATGATGGACGTCAACGTGTATCAGGAGAACATGTTCCACACCAAGATGCTGCTCAAAGACTTCGAACTGGATAACTACCTGTTCGGCACGTCGCGTCGCGACATTACCTTTGAAGAGGCCCGTGACATCGAGGGCCGTCTGCGTAAAGAGATGCTGGAGATTTTCTACTCCCGCAATCTGGATTAAGCCCCCATCTGGAATTACCGCAGCACCAGAACACCAAAAAGCCAGCGAACGCTGGCTTTTTTTATGACTGCAGGGAATGGTTAATAAACGCTAGGCTCGCCTTCGGGGCGAGTCTTAAAGCGCCGGTGCAGCCACAGGTACTGCTCTGGATGCTTGCGAATGGCCAGCTCAATAAACTGATTGATCCGTGTGGCATCGGCTACTTCGTCCTTGCTGGGAAAGCCTTCCAGCGCTGGCAGGCTTTCAATCGTATACGTCGCATTATCCGGGTTGCGATGGAACATCATCGGCACCACCGGTGCACCTGTCATTCGCGCAAGCTTGGCCGTCAAACGAATGGAGGCTGCCGGCTGGCCAAATAGCGGTGCAAACACACTCACATCACGGCCAAAATCCTGGTCAGGTGAATACCAAACCATGCGTCCCGCTTTTAGCTGTCGCACCACACCGCGCAGATCATGACGGTCAATCGCCTGCCCAAAAATGCGTCTACGGGCCCGGGTCATAAAGCGCTCAAACAGCGGGTTGTTATGTGGGCGATAAACGACATCGGCAGAAAAAAACAGTGAGTGCAGGGCACCGCCTAAATCGAGAGTAGAGAAGTGAATGCCAACGATGATTACCCCTTTGCCACGGGCTTCGGCGCGAGCTATATGCTCTTCGCCGATATAAGTGACCCGGTGGCGCAGAGGTTCGCTATCTCGACACCAACCCGTAGCGGTTTCAATCAGGCCAATGCCATTGGCAATAAAGGTATCTTTGACCAGTTGTCGCTGCTGTTCGGGGCTTTTTTCGGGGAAACAGAGCGCTATATTGGTTTCGGTAATATGCCGACGACGCTTGGCAAAGCGCCAAGCCAGTAGGCCAAGCCCTTTGCCGATGGCCATTTTCAAACGCCATGGTAGCCAGGCAGCGATATACATGGCACCAATAGCCAGCCATGTGGGCCAGTATCGCGGGTGGGCGAACGAGCGCGGGTAACGTGATTTCGACATGCAAACAACCGTTTAAGCAAAACGCCCATAATAACGCCGCGGCGCCCGGGGCAGTACCCCTGTGAGCAACGTATAGCTGATGGTATCGCAATAGCGGGCCACTTCATCCACCGACAGCACTTCACCGTTGCTGGCTCTGCCCCAGAGAACAACCTCGCTGCCGATCGCGACATCAGGCACATCCGTCACGTCAATGGTCAACATATCCATAGAGACTTTACCGGCAATGGCGCAGCGTTGGCCGTTGACCAGCACCGGCGTGCCATCGCGGGCATGGCGGTCGTAGCCATCGCCATAGCCACAGGCAACCACAGCAATGCGTGAACGCCGCGGCGCACGCCAGCGACCGCTATAGCCCACGGGCTCCCCCTCTTCCAGCTCACGCAGGGCAATGATTTCCGAGCGTAGCGTCATAACCGGTTGCAGTTGCTGGGTGATGTCGTTGGCCTCTTCCAGGGGGTCACTGCCGTAGAGCATGACCCCTGGCCGGTTCCAATCGCCGTGGGCCACTGGCCACGCCAGGGTGGCGGGTGAGTTGGCCAGGCACAACGGCGCTGCCAGCTCACTTGCAAGCCCTTGCAGCCGGGTCATTTGCTGCTTGAAGTAGCCGTCATCACGGGAATCGGCGCTGGCAAAGTGACTCATGAGATGGAGCGAAGCCACACTCGGCGCGGCGCTAAGCTGATGCCAGATGGCGGCGGCCTCGTCGATAGCAAAACCGAGGCGGTGCATTCCGGAGTCAACTTTCAACCAGACGGGTATCGGCGTCTGCGGTGAAGCGGCTAGCAGGGCATCGACCTGCCACTGGCTGTGCACCGTAATCCAGAAGCCGTGGGTGTCCACCAGCGTCAGCTCGTCGGCGCTGAAGATACCTTCCAATAGGATAATGGGTTGGGTAATGCCGCCCTCACGCAGGCTAAGCGCCTCTTCAATGCAGGCGACGGCAAACGCCGGTGCTAAGCTCTCCAGCGCCTGAGCGCAGGCCAGCGCGCCATGCCCATACCCATCGGCTTTAATCACCGCCACTGAGCGGCTTTGGGGCGCGCAGCGGCACGCCAATTGATAGTTGTGACGCAGAGCGTCCAGATCAATATCGGCCACAAGGGGTCGCATGTGCTTTCTCACTTACTGATTTAGCAATAAAAGCTTATTAATCAACATTTTTGCAATAAAAAGCCGGGTAAGCGCTCAATGTCACTCGCCCGGCTTAGAGGGAAGGCGCAAGTTACTTGCACCGAAGAATCACTCAGGTTTCAAACAGCGCTTCTAAAGAAAGACCCTGTTTTTCCAATGCACGGCGCAGCTTCTTGAGCGCTTCGACCTGGATCTGGCGAACCCGCTCGCGGGTTAAACCAATTTCGGCACCCACTTCTTCCAGAGTGGCCGACTCATGGCCGCGTAAGCCGAAACGGCGCACCACCACTTCACGCTGTTTTTCACTCAGCTCGTCCAGCCACAGATCCACATGCTCTTTGACGTCACCGTCCACCAAGCGTGCTTCAGGGCCCTGCACTTCGTCGTCCGCCAGCGTATCGATCAGTGGCTTATCGCTCTCGCCCCCCATGGGGTAATCCACCGACGACACGCGCTCATTAAGACCGAGCATCTTTTTAACCACATCGACCGGTTTATCCAGGTGATCGGCGATCTCTTCAGCGGTGGCTTCGTGATCAAATTTTTGAGTTAATTCCCGCGCCGCACGCAGGTAAATATTCAACTCTTTGACCACATGGATCGGCAAGCGGATGGTGCGTGTTTGATTCATCAGCGCGCGTTCGATGGTCTGGCGAATCCACCAAGTCGCGTAGGTCGAGAAACGGAAGCCCCGTTCGGGGTCGAACTTCTCCACCGCGCGAATCAAGCCCAAATTGCCCTCTTCGATCAAATCCAGTAGCGTCAAGCCACGGTTCAGGTAGCGACGGGCAATCTTTACCACCAGCCGCAGGTTGGATTCAATCATCCGCGAGCGACCCAAGGGGTCACCCTTACGCGCCAAGCGACCGTAATATACTTCTTCTTCTGGCGTTAACAGTGGCGAAAAGCCGATTTCGTTGAGGTAGATTTGCGTCGCATCCAAGCTTTGGGTCGATTGACGATCCTCGCGCCCTAGTGCCTTTTCGAAAGCGTCTTCTTCTACCGTGACATCATCAGTATCATCAAGCGCCTCCTCAGCAGCATCCAGGTCAACCTCCTGTAGATCTTTCTCCAACATACTCATGGCCTTACCCCTCGTTTGTCGCCTACCCGCCATTTAGAAAGTCAAAGGGGTGCGTTCAAGGACGCACACCATATTGTTATGTGACAATTGTTATATGACGCTCGAATGCAGCGATTCGGGCAACGAAGTCATACGCAGACGGCTCACCCTCCCTGTGAGGACATTAGCGGGAAGGCAGAAAATCCATGGGATCTTGCGGCTGCCCATCACGGCGAACCTCAAAGTGTAATCTGACGTTTTCTGCATCGCTATCCCCCATTGTGGCAATCACCTCGCCGGCCTCGACCACATCATTTTCACTGACCCGTAAGCTGTCATTATGCGCATACGCACTCAGGAATTGATCGTTGTGCTTGAGTAGGATGAGGTTGCCATACCCCCTGACACCACTGCCCGCATAGACCACGATGCCGGGGCCTGCCGCTTTTACAGGTTGCCCCTTTTCACCGGCGATATCAATCCCAGCGGTGATGCTATTACCCTGACCAAACTCTCCGACTACATTGCCATTAGCAGGCCACTGCCAGGCGATGTTTTCAGCGGGCGTATAGGTGCGCGAAGAGCGGTCTACGCTGGCGCTTTGAGCAGGAGCGGAGGCTTCAGGCTGGGGTTCAGGTTCAGACGCTGGCTGCGGTTCTGGTTCTTGCGCTGGTTCTGGCTTTGGCGCAGGCTGGGCGGGCTCAGGCTCTGGGTCAGCTGCGGCGACCACTTCAGGCTGGGGCTTAGACGAAGGGCTACTGGCGGGCTCAGCCACTTGCTCTGCTGCATCTAAGGCCTCTCGTTCAGCCGTAAGGCGCCGATTACGCTCAATCGCCGACTCATCGGGCAGCAACCAATCCAGCTCCTGGTCATCACTTGCCACCGAAGCGGTCTGCGGGCTTAGCCCTCTCGCCACAGCGCCACTGCCACCTGAGGTACTCGCAGCGGACTGGTTGCTGCTGGCCGCTGGCGCAGCGCCTTCGCGCAGGGCAATGGTTTGTCCTGGCCGGATTTGGTAAGGCGGATTAATGTTATTCATTGCCGCGAGCTGGCGATAATCCAAATTATGCTGCCACGCAATGCCATACAGGGTATCGCCGGCTTTGACCGTATATTGGGGCGAGCTTTCCACCGCCTGGCGAGCCTGACTTAAATCCCGCACCTGGGGGCTTCCGCCTTGCTGGCTGGCACAGCCAGCAATTGCCAGTGCCAGCGCCGACATCATCATTGCTTTAGGTAGATAACCTTTACGCATATAAACCTACTCCTTTTCAGCGCCAAGCTGGGTATCGATTGGCCGACGATCCGCATATCGGTTGAGTAACACGACAATAAGAGCACCTACGGCCATTAGTGCGACAACACCGACCACTTGTGCCGAAGCATCGGTCAATGCAGCATAGTCAGCGGGCAATAAATAGCGGTACTCCAGAGGAATCATTCGCCCCTCTGGCCCGATTTGATAGCGTAACAGTTCACGCCATGGCCAGAGAACCGGTAGCGAACCGACAATAAACCCCAATAGCAGTTGCATGGTTGAGGTGTGATGACGTCGTAACAGCCAGGCAAGCAGCCGTGAAAACAGTGCCAAACCCACCATACAGCCCATGCCAAACAGTATAATAATACCCATATCAAAGCTGCGAATTGCGCCCATGATGGTGCCGTAGAGCCCCATGGTCAGCAATAGAAAGCTGCCTGAAACACCCGGCAATAGCATGGCGCTAATCGCGATGCAGCCTGCCACCATCACTACCAGGGCTTCATTCCCTATTAATAACACCAGTGGCATCATGCCTGGCAACGTCTGGGCGAGCACTAACCCCACCAGTAGCGGCAATAAATACCATAGCTTCCAGCCCTTACTCGCTCGCCACACCACCAGTGCAGAGGCAGCGACCAAACCGAAAAAGAACCCATCCAGCAGCAGCGGATGCGCTTCCATCAACCAGAGTGCTAAATGCGCCACGCTAAATAGGCTAACCGCGCCCCCCGCCAGTAGAGGCACCAGAAAGGCCAGATTCAAATGATTGCCCAGAGCCCGCCAGCCACCCCGTCGCCAAGCGCTGATGGCGCTGGGGCCAAACTGCTTGATGGTGTTGATCAGCTCTTCATAAATACCGCTAATAAACGCAATTGTTCCTCCCGACACGCCGGGCACCGCATCGGCAGCACCCATCCCTGCGCCTCTTAAAAATATTCCCAAGGGTTGCCGCTTCAATCCACTACTCCTTGCAGTAAGGGTACAAAACGCACGGGTTCAAGCCGACGTTTTTCAAAGGCACTGCCGATGCGCTTTATCTGGGTAAGCCACTGGCTGCCATCGGGCTCTTCTATCGGGGCGATGAGCACCCCATCGTGACTCAATTGCTCGAGTAGCGCGGTCGGCACCGTCTGAGCACAGGCGGTGAGTAAAATAACGTCAAACGGCGCGGCGTCAGGCCAACCAAAACCACCGTCTGCCACCGCCAGGGTGGCAGGTGCTGCTAGCCGTCTTAAGCGCTCCGCCGCTCGCTCGTGTAGTGCGCTGATACGCTCGATGGAGTAGAGCTCTTCGACCAATCGCGACAGGATAAGTGTCTGATAGCCAGACCCTGTTCCCAGTTCGAGCACTCTATGCGGCGCGGCGCGCAGCACGAGCTCTGTCATCCGCGCCACAATGAACGGCTGCGAGAGCGTTTGGCTAAAGCCAATCGGCAGCGCGGTATCTTCATACGCGCGATGGGCCAGCGCTTCGTCAACAAACAGATGACGCGGTTCACTGGCCATCACCTCCAGCACCCGGGTGTCGCTAATACCCTGTTGCATGAGGCGCTCGACCATACGGTCACGGGTGCGCTGGGAGGTCATGCCGCGACCGCGCAGCTCTCCTGGAGAGATATCAGGCAAAAACATCCAACCAATCCTGCACATCGTTAAGCGCGGGGTGCCGCGTTAGGTCTGTTTGTAGGGGAGTGATCGACACATAGCCCGCTTCGACGGCAGCAAAATCGGTATCATCACCATCATCAGCATTGGCGGCTACCGGCGCAATCCAGTAGCGCGTGCGCCCACGCGGGTCTTGAACCGCCAACGGCTTCTCTGCCGGCCCACGATAGCCTAAGCGCGTCACTTTAACGCCTTTAATCTCCTCCCAGGGCACATCGGGCACATTGACATTCAGCAGTGTTCGCGGCGGGAGCGAGAGCTGATCCGCAGCACCAATCAAGGTGGCAGCCACCCGAGCAGCAGTCGCGAAATGGCGCTCGCCACATAGCGACATGGCAATCGCCGTCATCCCCAAATTGCGCCCCTCCATGGCCGCCGCAACAGTACCCGAGTAGAGCACATCGTCACCCAGATTACTGCCGTGGTTGATGCCTGAGATAACTAAATCAGGTTTTTCGTCCCACACGCCGTGAACGCCCAAATAGACGCAGTCCGCGGGCGTACCATCGACGCTGTAAAAGCCGTTATCCAGCGGCGTCAACGAGAGAGGCCGTGACAAAGTAAGCGAGTTGCTGGCACCGCTACGGTCACGGTCAGGCGCCACTACGCGGATATTGGCATGGGCCAACAGCGCATCGTGCAGCGCACGCAGTCCCGGTGCGTGCACACCATCATCATTGGAAAGCAGTAGTCGCCGCATGGCGGGTCTCCTTGATCATAAGCGCGTAACGTGACGGCTCATATCCATCACTTTTACTAACCTCTAAGCCTGATTAGTCATCCAGGCACTGACGGCTCATTTCCGTCCACCGCTACCCGTTCACTAACGTCAGCTCGCTAATATCAGTTCACCAAGCACAGCGGTGGCAAAACTGCCCCGCGGCAGCGCAAACGACAGTCGGACGGCGCCAGGTTCCCAAGTGAGCTGGGGGTTAAGCAGCCGCATACGCAATGCTCGGCGCGCCTGCTTTACCCCGCTGCGCTCTAAGCCACTACATAACACTGGGTAGTGCTGCATCAAGCGCGCCTCATAAACAGCAGCGTCGCCTTCGCCAGCGTCGCCAACGCCCCACAACACCCCGGTGGGATGTACATCCAGTTCCGCGGCACGCTCCTGGAGCGTCGCATCAGCGGCATCGATACGAAACACGCTTTGCGTGCCGTCCAGCATTAACGTATCGCCCGCCAGCGGCTGCGACCAAGTGCCATCGGCGATGCGCGCGCTGAGCAGTTCATTAAATAGAAAACTTCGCGCGGTGGAGAGCATCATACCCTGGCGATCGTCGCGTTTACGCCAACCTCGGTTAAGTAGTGCTTCGGCGCGCTGAAGATTGCGTCCCTCCGGGCCAAAGCGCTGGGGGCCAAAATAGTTGGGCACGCCATGCTGACAGAGTGCTTCCCAGCGGCCAATAAAATCATCGCCCTCAATGGCTTCACCGCTCAAGCGCAAAACAAACCGATTCGTACGGTGAACGCCACGTTTCAGCTTACGGGGGTGGCGCGCCTGCTCCACGACCGTGATACCCAGCGCAGTAAGCGACTGCTCAAGCTCCGGCGGCGCATCACGGCCGGGCAGATGCACACTTAGCCACTGGCGTGTAATGGCAATGCGGTCTTTCATGCCGGAGTAACCAATATCACGGGGCGTTACGCCACAAAGCCGGCTTAAGGTTTTGACGACATCTAACGTGGTTTGATTGCGCTTTTCAACTCGCAACCACAGATGCTCCCCGTGCGCTTCGGGGGTAAAATCAAGCTGCTCATCGACCCAAAAATCTTCCGGCTGAGCACGGTACTGGCCCGGTTTAGGCGCACCAAACTGAGTGTCTAAACAGCGCTGCCACGCTGGCACATTAATCATTAAGCGCCTCAGCACGGTCAAGCAACACCACTGCCTCCGCGGCGATGCCTTCACCGCGCCCGGTGAAGCCTAACCGTTCGGTGGTGGTGGCTTTAACGTTGACTTGACCAAGCGCCACGTTTAGGTCGGCGGCAATGACTTCCCGCATGGCTTCGATATGCGGCGCCATTTTGGGCGCTTGGGCCATCAGCGTAGCGTCGATGTTGACTACCCCATAGCCTTGTTCCTGAACAAGCATGACCACGTGGCGTAGCAATTCGCGACTATCAGCGCCCGCCCATGCCGAGTCAGTGTCAGGAAAGTGGCGGCCAATATCGCCCAGCGCACAGGCACCCAGCAGTGCATCGCTAATGGCATGAAGCAGCACATCGCCATCGGAGTGGGCCACAAAACCGTATTCAAACGGCAGCTTAACGCCACCGATCATTAAATGATCGCCAGGGCCAAAGCGGTGTACATCGAATCCGTGGCCGATACGCATTATATGCTCCTAATGATTAAAGCCTGCCTGGCGTGTTAGCGGCTTGTGCCGCCATAATCGCGGCTGCCAGCGCCAAGTCATCTGGGTGGGTAATTTTCAGGTTGTCGCGCCGCCCAGTTACCAACTGTGGGCACTCGCCCAAGGCTTCAACCGCCGAGGCTTCATCAGTCACCAGCGTTTTCTGCTGGCGGGCGGTCTCCAGGGCTCGCCGCAGCAACGCATAGCGAAAGCCTTGGGGGGTTAGTGCGTGCCACAACCCCTCCCGGGGTTCAGTGCGCGCGCTTTGGCACTGCTCATCGGCGCGTTTCATGGTATCGGCTACCGGCATCGCCAGGAGAGCGCCTGCGGTGTGGGTCGCCGCAGCTTGATAAAGCGCCAGAAGATCGCTCACGGTAATACAGGGGCGGGCCACATCATGCACTAACACCACATCGTCATCGTCGGCCGCCATCGCGTGCAGAGCATTTAATACGCTGTCCATTCGCTCGCTGCCGCCCACCACCCGCTGCCAGTCAGTAAAAGGCACCCAGTGAGGTAAAAACCAGCGGTCATCGGCATCCAAACAGAGCACCAGGCGAGCGCTAGGAAAAGCATGATGAAGACGCGCCAAGGTATGCGCCAGCACCGGCCGTTCGTCGGCCAAGGTCAAATACTGTTTGGGTTTATCGGCCCCCATACGTCGGCCTTGACCCGCTGCAGGAACAATTAACCAGATTTGACTCACTGCGGCGGCTCCTGGGGAGCAACCAAACCCGCATTAATACCAATGAGTTCATTTTGGATCGCCACCCCCGGCACCCAGAAGAACTGCTCGTCGGTGCGCACCATACCCATATCGCTACGAGCACGCTCCTCAATGGCATCTAAGCCGGTTTTTAAATCCGTCACCTCTGCCGCCAGCCGCGCATTGCGTTCACGCATGGGCACATTGGCCGCCTCTTGCACCGCCACTCGCTGCTCCACGTGCTGTAAATCGCGCCAGCCGCCGTTGCCTAACCACAGCTCGTATTGCAGCAGCGCGAAGACAGCGAGCAATGTCAACACTAGCCATTTACGCATTACTGCTCTCCGATAACCTATCTAGTACAGCCTAACGTTGACTAATGCTCGATTAAGCTGCAGGTAAAAATCACGTTTTAAACAGCCGTTGTATCAAACAGACGCGCTGATTGGCGCGCATTATGCCATCAAGGCGCAACACCAGCGAGCCGCGCCTCATTTAAATGGCAGCGCTTGATGGGCCGCCTCGCGGTAGGCGCTGACATGTTCGCCCTCTTGATGGCAAAACTGGGCAACACCGGCAGCCAGCCCAGGGTGGCTAATATAGTGCAGCGAGCGAACGCGCTGGGGTGCAAAGCCGCGTACCAACTTGTGTTCGCCCTGGGTACCTGGATCAAATAGCGTTAAGCCACGCTGTAAACAGTAGTCAATCCCCTGGTAGTAGCAGGCCTCAAAATGCAGGCAATCAGCGACCACTTCGCTTCCCCAGTAGCGTCCATACAGCGTACTACTGCCTCGAAAGTAGAGCGCTGCCGCTACCGGACGCTCTTCAACATGAGCCTGTACCAGCACCAGCGCCTCCGGCATGGTTTGGCGCAGGCGCTCAAAAAAATCATGGTTTAAATAAGGGGGGCGGCCACGTTCATGATAAGTGATCGCATAGCAGCGATAGAAGTGCGCCATATCCGCTGAGGTGATCGCCTCGCCTTCCAAACGTGCCACCTGTAAGCCTTGCTCGGCGACCAAACGCCGCTCGCGCTTGATCATTTTGCGCCGCTTCGAGGTCAGGCTGGCTAGAAAGCCCTCAAAGTCACCGAATCCGCGATCACGCCACTGAAACTGAACACCTTCGCGGCTGATCAACTCCGGGCACTGTGCCTGCCAGGCGGTGACATCTGCCTCGTCGGCAAACAGTAGGTGCCAGCTTGAGAGATTAAGACTTTCGCACTGCTCCCGCCACGCGTTGGCCAGCAGTGCACGGATGGCCCTGGCGTCGGCGTGTTTGGCGATGAGGGTGCGCGCTCCTGGCACCGGCGTGAACGGTACCGCGCTGAGCGCTTTGGGGTAGTAGCGCCCCCCTGCGCGCTCCAGCGCTTCCGCCCAGCCCCAATCAAATACATACTCGCCGTAGGAGTGATGCTTGCAATACATGGGCAGCGCCGCGACCAGTTGCTCGTCTTGCCATACACTCAGATGGCACGGCTCCCAGCCCGTAGCCTCGCTAACAGACCCACTGGCCTCCAGGGCGTGCAAAAAGGCGTGACGTAAAAATGGCTGATCGTCATCTACCAGTGCATCCCACTGGCTTGCCGTAACGGCCTCAATGGTGGGTAGAATAGTGATCGATAGTGGGGGTAACGGCATAGCACCTTCCCGGGCGTATAGAGGCTAAAAGACCACTTTACACTAACTGTTTATATAAACCGTTTACACTCATCATCTATACCCACGGGCGAGATCAACGGGCTAAATCAAAGAGCTAAATCAAGGGCTCTGCCAACGAAGCCAACGAAAGCAGATTCGGCGATTGAACTGCCGTACTTAACGTTAACGCCAGGCCGGGAACGGCATATAAGGAGAGGCCATGACGCGCGATCTAACGGGTGACTTTCAAACGCAGCGCCAAGCGGTCAATCAAATGCCCTACCCGACGCTAACGGTGCGTCGTGACCGGCTGGCCCGTCTAGCGCGTATGACCAAGCACCACAAGCTTGAGATTATCCGTGCGATTCAGACGGATTTTGGCCAGCGCAGCGATGTGGAAATACGCATGGCTGAAATCAGCGCGGTGCTCCACGCTATCCGCCACACCAGGCTACATCTATGGCATTGGATGCGCCCTTGGTCGGTCAGTATGCCGTGGCGGCTAATGCCGGCCCGGGCACGCATTGCGCCACAGCCGCTGGGTGTTGTCGGGGTGATATCACCCTGGAATTACCCCTGGAGCTTAGCGCTAATGCCGGTAGTGGATGCCGTTGCAGCAGGCAATGTGGTGATGCTTAAACCCAGTGAGCACTCGCCCGCTACCAGTGCCCTACTGCAACGGCTGGTGCCCCAATACTTCACCCCTGAAGAGTTCAAGGTCGTCGAAGGAGATGTAGAGGTGGCGCGTCGTTTTAGCGGCTTACCGTTCGATCACCTGGTGTTCACCGGCTCTAGCGCGGTAGGTCGGCAAGTGGCCCAAGCAGCCGCGGCGAATTTGACCCCAACAACGCTGGAGCTGGGAGGCAAGTCACCCGCGATCGTGGCAGGCGATGCGAATATAGATAAGGCGGCAGCGGATATTATTTTTGGTAAGGGCATGAACGCCGGGCAAACCTGTATCGCCCCTGACTACGTACTGGTTGAGAGCCGACACATTAGTGCCTTGGTTAAAGCGTTGGGCGAGGCTATTCAACGCCAGCGCCCCGATGATCATGCGGCTACCCGGGCAATTAGCGTGGCTCACCAGCAGCGGATTGACGCCATGCTGCAAGAAGCCAGCGACCACGGCTGCAGAATCATCGATCACGGCCCTCATGCCCCTGCGCTGATTATCGACCCCCACCAGGGGCTTCAGGTAATGCGTGAAGAGATTTTTGGCCGCTGTCTACCGGTCATTGGCGTTAGCGACATGTCAGCAGCCATGCATTATGTAAACGCACGGCCCCATCCACTAGCGCTGTACGCCTTCACACATGATAAGGGCTTACAGCAGCAGTTGCTGCAAACGACACGCTCTGGCGCGCTGGTGTTTAATGCCACCCTGCTCCATCACGCTGTGCCCTCTTTACCTTTTGGCGGCCTCGGCGAGAGTGGCATGGGGGCCTACCATGGTCGTCACGGCTTTGAACGTTTTAGCCATTTGCGTGGCATCTTCTATCAAGCTAAACGCTCGGCTAGCAGCATGCTGTATCCTCCTTACCGACGCTGGTTAATAAAACTATTAGGTCTTGGCTAAAGCTTGTCGGTTAATGTCCGATATGTAATTACCTATTAGTCTAACGACCTCATAGAATGTTTTATTAACTCTCAGCTTTGGAACGGCCATGCACGCCCCAGACACTCCTCATAACGAAACAGAGCGCCTGGCGGCTTTGCATGCTCTAGAGGTACTCGATACGCCTCACGACTCGGCTTTTGAGCGTTTGACGCAATTGGCACGCGACCTGTTCGGCGTGCCCATTGCTTTAGTGTCGTTGATTGATAAAGAGCGCCAGTGGTTCAAATCACACCGCGGGCTTGAGGTGTGCGAAACCAACCGAACCGTTTCATTCTGTGCCCATGCCATCGTCCATGATGCGCCGCTGGTCATTGAAGACACCCATAAGGATGCGCGCTTTGCAGACAACCCGCTGGTCACCGACGCGCCGCACATCCGTTTTTACGCAGGTTACCCACTGCGGCCGCTGGGAGGCATGGCCATTGGTACGCTGTGTATTATTGATCGCCAGCCGCGCCAGTTCAGCGAGCGGGACTTAACGCTACTCGGCAGTTTAGCGGGTCAGGTTGAAGAGCTACTCCGCCAGCACAAGCTGCAGATGGAGCTAGCCCACACTGCTCAACGGATGCATAAAGAGCAGAAACTGCTCAAAGTACTCCACCAAGGCATTACGGATTACCAAGCGCTGATGTCAGGCAAACGGCTGTGGGTGTTTCTAATGGAGGCACTGCGCGAACTGACCGATAGCGACTACGCCCTGATTGGCGAAGTGCTGCCCACCAACACCACTAATGCCCTTAAAATTCATGCCATCACTGATCTTTCCTGGAGTGAGGAGTCACGCCACCTGATGGAGCGACTGCGTAGCGGCGACATGACCATCACTAACCCACACTCGCTGGTGGGCCGTGTGTTCGCGTTTGGCGAAGTGATCATGACCGACGATGTCGATAACCACGCCCAACGCGGCGGTTTCCCTCCGGGGCATCCGCCCCTTCATAACTACCTCGGCGTGCCGATTTTCAGCGGCGACCAGTTAGTCGGTATGTACGCTATTGCCAACAGTAAACAGCCGCTAAACCAGGCATTGCTGGATTGGCTACAGCCGTTTACTGACACCTGCTCGCTATTGATCAACCTTTACAGCCAAATGGCCGAGCGCGAGCAGGTCATGGGCGATCTGGCCGCCGCCCGTGACCAGGCAGAAACCGCTAGCCGGGCGAAAAGCGAATTCCTGTCGTCGATGAGCCACGAACTGCGCACGCCGCTCAATGCAATTATCGGGTTTGCCCAAATACTGGCCAATAGCCGCCGCGAACCGCTGGGCGACAAACAGCATCGCCAGGTCTCCCAAATTGAGCGTAGCGGCCAGCATCTGCTTAGCCTGATTAACGAAGTGCTGGATTTGGCCAAAATAGAAGCGGGCCATATGACGCTCTCTATCGAGCCGATTATTCTTGCCAACGTGCTTAATGACGCATACTCCACACTAGAGCCTAGCGCCGAAGCAGCAGGCATACGTTTTCGCTATACATCGCCCAATGATCGTTGGCAGGTCAAAGCCGACTACACACGCACCAAACAAATACTTTTGAACCTGCTCTCCAATGCGATTAAGTACAACAGTGCTAACGGCTCAATTGATATAGCCGTGGCCCACCTGGTTGACCATGTGCGCATCAGCGTGACCGACACCGGCCCTGGCATTGACCCTGAACGCCAGCACGAGCTCTTTGAGCCTTTCAATCGCCTTGATGCAGAAGGTGGCAGTATTGAAGGTTCCGGTATTGGCTTGGCGATTACCCGCGAACTGGTAGAGCGCATGAACGGCGAGATGGGGGTAGAGAGTCAATCCGGTCAGGGCGCCACCTTCTGGTTTACCTTACCTACGGCTAGCGCAGACACCACTACCCACGACGCTCCTACGCCCAGTCCGGTTTACGCTCAGCCCAGCAACGCCTTGACGCTGCTCTATATTGAAGATAACCCCGCCAATCAGCGGCTAATGGAAGACATCATTGAAGAGCTGGGCGAAATAACGCTAAAAATTGCGCCCAGCGCCGAAATTGGCCTGGAAATAATGCGCCACTGCTCACCGGCTCTGGTACTAATGGATGTCCACCTGCCGGGCATGAACGGCTATCAGGCATTAGAAGCGATGCGCCGCAATCCACAGCTGCAAACCTTACCAGTGGTGGCCCTATCGGCTAATGCTCTGCCGAGCGACATCAAGCGCGGTCTAGAAGCAGGCTTTAACGCCTACCTCACCAAACCGCTGGAACTTGATAAACTGGAAGCCACCATTGCTCAGTTCATTCAGACTGCGTCGGGGAAAGCAACATGAGCCTTACTGCAAAACACCTGTTAATAGTGGATGACAGCACGGTTAACATCGAGCTCATGTTTGATCTTCTCGACGAGTATGGGTTTGAAAACATCCACGGGATCAACGACCCCCGCGAGGTGCTCACCCACTGCCAGCAGCAGTTGCCAGACCTACTGCTGCTGGATATCCGTATGCCGCACCTAGACGGCTACGCAGTCATTGAGCAGCTCAGGGCGCACTTTGCCGAACAGATGCCGCCCATTATCGTGCTCACGGCACAAATTGATAACGCAACCCGCCAGCGCGCCCTGATGATGGGAGTACGCGATTTTATTACCAAGCCGTTCAGACAGGATGAAGTCTTACAGCGCATACGCAACACCTTGAACATCGAGCACCGTTATCAAGTGCGTGACAAAGAGGCCGATACCCTTGAACTAATGGTTGCCAAGCGTACCCAGGAGTTAGATCGCCAAGCTCGCACTGATCCCACTCTTCAGTTGCCTAACCGGCGGGGATTAAGCCAAGCACTGCAAGCCGCTGCCCTCAAGGCTTCCGGGACGGGGCTACTGTTTATCGCTATTGATAAGCTCGATGATGTGGTGCGACTGCACGGCTACCGGGTTGCCGATCAACTGTTGTGTTTGATTAGCCAACAGCTGCGCCAACAGCTCGATGCTGAGTGCCTGCTCGGGTTATGGGGAGGGAGCGAGCTGCTGGTCATTACCCCTACGGCAAACCCCACCCAACTGCAGCACCTGGCCGAGCAACTGCTCGAATGTTTCGACCAGGATCAGGCGCTGGAGGAGTTACTGCTTCCCCTCAGTGCCCGTATCGGCATTAGCGCCGAAGCAGGCTACTTTGAGGCAGAACGCTTGGTACATATGGCGGCCTTAGCGCTTCCACCTCTGGAATCGCTCAAGGTTCAGTACTACACACCAGCGCTTGAGACCAAGCAACGGCATCGACTGCATATTCAGCAGGCGATTCGTGGCGCCACGGAGCGTGGTGAGATGTCGCTCGCCTTTCAGCCTAAACTCTCCTTGGCTGACCATAAGATTTTAGGCGCGGAAGCGTTGCTACGCTGGCAGCACCCGGAGTTCGGGCTCATCTCTCCAGGTGAATTTATTCCGCTGGCAGAGGCAAGTGGTGATATTCTCTGCATAGGCGATTGGGTGCTGGATGAAGCCATGCGCTATATCAGCACCTGGCGGGCACAAGGGGTGCTCAATGACGATTTTCATATCGCGGTGAATGTGGCCGCTCGCCAGCTCTCCCGCAAGGACTTTGCCCAACAGCTGGTTGCTCGCCTTGAACAGCGGCAAATTCCCGAGCGCTTCCTGGCCCTGGAAGTCACCGAGTCGGGACTGATGAGCGATATGAATCATGCCCGCCAGCAGCTTGCTCAATTGGCTGAAATGAATATCGCCGTGGCCATTGACGACTTTGGCACCGGCCAGTCGTCGCTGGCGTATATTAAAACGCTGCCCTTCTCGACACTCAAAATAGATCGTGCCTTTGTGATGGACTTGGAAACCAGCGCCGTGGATCGCCAACTGGCGCATACTATTACCCAGCTCGCCCATAGCGTGGGCTGCGATGTAGTGGCAGAAGGTATTGAGACTTCAGGCCAAGCGGCCTATTTAAGCTCAATCGGCTGTGAAGCCGCGCAGGGTTACTTCTATGCCCGCCCATTGCCTGCGGCAAAATTTGTGGCTTGGTGCAGCGAATGGAAACCGCTTTTGTCTACCCCACTACTTTCATCCCCCCATACGGAGACCGTTAATGGCTCATGACTTACTTGACCGCTTACGCGAACGTTTAGAAGAACTCAATCGCTCGGAGCGTAAAGTCGCCAATGTAATTCTTGAAGACCCAACGGTCGCCACCAGTCTAAGCATTGCCAGTCTGGCCCAGGCGGCTAGCGTCAGCGAACCCACGGTTAACCGTTTTTGCCGTAACTTTGGCGCCAAGGGCTATCCCGATTTTAAAATCAAACTGGCCCAAAGCTTAGCCGGCGGCACGCCCTATGTGACCCGCGCGGTGGAGCCCGGTGACACTGCCACCCAGTACACCCACAAGATTTTTGGCGCCACCATCGCCGCCCTCGATGAAGCCCAGCGCGAAATTGATATGAGCGCCGTCGAGCGCATGGTCGACTATCTCACCCAGGCTAAGCAGATCCATATTTTTGGCTTGGGCGCCTCCGGCGCGGTGGCTCAGGATGCCCAGCATAAGTTCTTCCGCTTCAACCTGCCGGTGATGGCCTATATTGATGTGCTGATGCAGCGCATGGTCGCCGCCGCTTGCCACACGGGGGATGTGGTGGTGATCATCTCCTACACCGGGCGTACGCGGGAACTGGTGGATATCGCCCGTTTAGCGCGAGATGCCGGAGCCGTGGTGCTAGGTATTACCGCGCCCCACTCACCGCTGGCTAGCGAGTGTACCGCCACTCTTGAAGTCGCCACTCCCGAAGACACCGACCATTACATGCCGATGACCTCGCGGGTCATTCAGTTAACGCTGATTGATGCGCTGGCTACCGGGGTGACCTTGAGGCGCGGTGAAGACTTCTTACCCCACCTCAAAAAAATCAAAGATAGCCTGCGCGATACCCGCTTTCCGGTGGAAAAGCCTGGGAAGTGAATGGAAAATCGTGAGGGGTGAGTGGTAAATCGTGATGGGTTAGCTCACTGCGGCAGTCACCGTAATTTCCACTTTGAGTTCATCGGCGGGCATGGGCGCACAGACACAGGTGCGCGCCGGTGCGTAGCCTGCGGGTACCCAGGCATCCCACACCTCGTTCATGGCGGCAAAGTCCCCGCCCTCTTTAAGGTAAATCGTTGCGCTTAACAACTGCTCACGGCTTGAACCAATCTCTTTCAGTAACGCATCCACCCGTGCCAGCATGCTTTCCGTTTGGGCGGTGATATCGCCCTCGCGGGCCTCGGGGCCAGCCACCTGGCCGCAAAGATAGGCCACCCCCTGATGAATCACTGCACGGCTCATGCGGGCTTTTGTATCGTGACGCTGAATGGCCATAGGGAAAACTCCTAACAGGTTGAAAAAAAGCAGTCTAAACCGCCTGACCTACCCTTGACCATGCCTTCTGCATCAAAGCCGATCAGTCGGCACCGGGCGGTGTTCAAACACCCGCCGCAGTACAAAGCTGGTATGCGCGCCCGTTACCCCCTCGATGCGATTAATCACATGGAGCAGCAGGTGTTGGTAGTCATCCATATCGCGTACCAATATTTTGAGCTGAAAATCCGCCGCCTGTCCGGTAATGATCAGGCACTCGATAACGTTGGGTATCTCACGAATATGGCGTTCAAAATTATCGAAGCGCTCCGGCGTATGCTGATCCATGGAGATATGCAGCAGCGCCATTAACTGATAGCCCAACTGGCGGGAATCGACCTCTGCACGGTAGCGCACTATTAGGCCGTGCTCCTCAAGGGCCCGCACCCGGCGCAAACAGGGCGAAGGCGAAAGCCCTATGCGATCGGCTAACTCCTGGTTACTGATACGTCCCTCCTGCTGGACAATATCCAGGATATGGCGATCAAAACGATCCAACACCAGTGGCGACACCGACATAAAAGGCAGCTCCTGCCAAAAAATAAAATATTAAAGAAACTTCCTGCCAATTATTGACCAACACTCCCTATCTTCGCAAGAACCTAGCGCTGCAAACCCTTTACACTATACGAGTTGCCAAAAGCAGCGAATCAATCACTATGGCCGCCACAAGCAGCCACTACCATAAAACGGTTATTTTCAGGAAGACCTCTACTTCAGGAAGTTCACTATGTCTGCTTTCGATCATCGCAAATATCGTCCTGCGCCCCGCGTGCCTGCCTTCAATCGCCAATGGCCGGATCGTGATCTGGATCACGCCCCGATCTGGGTGAGCGAAGACCTACGCGACGGCAATCAGGCGCTGCTTGAGCCGATGACCGTTGAACAGAAGCAACGCTTCTGGCGGCAGATCATTAAAGTGGGCATTAAAGAAGTCATGGTGGGCTTCCCTTCGGCCAGCCAGCCCGATTACGACTTCGTGCGCTGGCTGATCGAAGAGGATCAAATTCCCGAGGATGTCACCATTGCGGTACTGGTGCAGTGCCGCGAACACCTTATCGAAAAGACCTTTGCTTCACTGGTCGGCGCCAAGCGCGCCATTGTGCACCTGTATAACTCTACCTCGACCATTCAGCGCGAGCGGGTGTTTGAGATGGATCGTGCCGGGATTGTCGATATCGCGGTACAAGGGGCTACCTGGGTCAAAACCTATGCCGACCAATACCCTGATATTGAGTGGTGTTTCGAGTACACCCCGGAGAGTTTCTCCAGCACCGAGATCGATTTTTCCCTGAAGATCTGCGAAGCGGTAATGGATGTATGGCAACCAACGCCCGAGAATAAATGCATTCTCAACCTGCCCACCACGGTGGAAGTGGCCGGGCCGCACCATCACGCCGACCAGATTGAGTACTTCTGCCAGCACATTAGCCGCCGCGACAGCGTGATTATCTCGGTGCATACCCATAATGATCGCGGTGGCGCGGTGGCCTCTGCGGAACTCGCCCTACTGGCGGGTGCTGAGCGGGTGGAAGGCACCCTGCTAGGCAACGGCGAGCGCACCGGCAATATGGATATCGTCACTTTGGCAATGAATCTCTACAGCCAGGGCATCGATCCTGAATTGGATCTATCCAATCCGGATGAAATCATTCAGGTAGTCAACGAGTGCACCGGTATCGCCATGCACCCGCGCCACCCCTGGGTGGGCGAAATGGTCTACACCGCCTTCTCGGGTAGCCACCAGGACGCGATTCGTAAATCCCTCAAGCATCAAAAGCCCGACGAGCCGTGGCAAGTGGCTTATCTGCCTATCGACCCCCACGATATCGGCCGCGATTATCAAGCGGTGATTCGGGTCAATAGCCAGTCCGGCAAAGGCGGCATGGCCTTCCTGCTTGAGCGCGATTACGGTATTAATCTGCCGCGCTGGATGATGCTGGCCTTGGCGCCTTACGTACAGCAGGAGAGCGAAAAACGTGCCAGCGAACTCTCCAGCGAAATGATTCGCCAGGTCATGTTCGACAATTTCACCCAGGAAGCACCGCTATCCTTAGTGGATTACCAGCTCTCCAAAGGGCAGCAGGAGGGTATTGAGGTCACGCTGCAACAGGGTGATGAAACGTTGCGTCTCTCTGGCAAGGGCAACGGCGCCATGTCCGCCTTTACCGATGCCTGGCAACGTCACTCCGGCAGCAGTGTGGGGATTATCGATTACAGCGAACACTCCTTGGGCGCCAGCAGTGAAGCCAATGCCATCGCCTTTGTACAGCTCAATATCGATGGCCAGCGTCTCTGCGCGGTGGCCGAGGATAGTGACACCGTGAGCGCATCGCTCAAGGCGCTGCTGTCAGGTATCAATCTCACGGCTATGAAAACCGATCAAGAGACTCAACCACAAGCTTCTGCGCTGGAACTCTAACGAACAGCATAACGTACCCATGCTTAGCGACGCCGCGTCGCTAAGCATGGGGTGAAATGGCGACACTCTCCATCAGCGCAGCATCAACACCGCCACCTGTGCTTTACTTTCGGCACTATACGCAACGCAGGTGAACCACCACTGCTGTTACTACCTTCTTCCTTTCTACACGACCTCTTTGACCGCCTCCCTAAAGCGCTCTTTGATGCTGTTCTGACGCTATAAAACGCGCGTGCTACACTCAGCAGCCTATTTAAGTGAGCGCCAATGGGGGGGGAACATGGGGTATGGCCTAACAAGCGTGCTGTTAGTCGCGCTTGGCGGTGCGCTAGGCGGTATGGGGCGGTTTGCAATCTCCAACCTAATGGCTAGCCATTTTGGCAAGACCTTCCCCTGGGGCACCCTGGCCGTTAACGCCAGCGGCGCCATTTTTGCCGGGTGGCTGCTCGGCAGCCAAGGGTTAGCCAGCCCTTCCTCGCCTTTATGGCTCTTCACCGTGGCAGGCCTGCTGGGCGGGTATACCACCGTTTCCTCATTTAGCTTACAAACGCTTGAGCTATGGCAGGGCGGTCAGGCACTGCGTGCCACTCTTAACGTGAGTGCCACACTGTTATTGGGCCTGGCAATGGTTGCGCTGGGTTGGACGGTAGCGGGGGGCTCGCTATGAGTGCCTGGAAAACCTACTTAGCCGTAGGGCTGGGCAGCGGACTGGGCAGCGTGCTGCGCTATGGCGTTTCACTGCTCTCCCAGGCTGCATTGGGGGGCTATTTTCCCTGGGGGACACTCATCGTCAACGTGCTGGGCTCCTGTTTGATTGGCTGGCTCGCCGCTACTATCTCGCGCTTTCCTCACGGTCAGTTGGCGCCGTTACAGCCATTGCTGGTCGCTGGCTTTTGCGGCGGCTTTACCACCTTTTCGCTGTTTAGCTTAGAGACACTGCATCTGGTGCAGTTAGGCCGACCGGGGATTGCACTGATTTATATTGTGGTCAGCTTACCCCTCTGGCTGGGCGCCGCCGTGGTGGGTGAGCGTATGGCGCTTAATCGTTAACAATCCGTTTTAATAGCATACGTCGACCAAAGGGTTAGCCAGATGCGCGATCAAATGGAAAAGCATCAGTCTTGGCTCTACCTGCTATTCATTGGTTTGGGATTAGCACTAGGCGCCGAGTCGCCGGGCGCTGCTGAGCAACTCGAAGGGCTGCTTTGGCCCCTGCTCGGCCTACTGCTCTACGCCACCTTTACCCAAATTCCCCTACTGCGCATTGCCGGTAGCTTTAAAGATACGCGCTTTATGGCCGCTTTGATGGTGGGAAACTTTATGGCTATTCCGGCCTTTTTAGCCGTTACCGTTGTCTGGCTACCACTCTCCCCCGCCGTGCTGGCAGGCGTTCTGCTTGTCCTGCTAGTGCCCTGCACCGATTGGTTTATCACCTTCACCCATTTAGGCAAAGGTGATAGCGCTCAGGCGGTTGCCGCCACCCCGCTTTTGCTGCTGGTGCAGATGATCGCGCTGCCGGTTTATTTGTGGCTGTTCTTGGGCAGTGAGTGGTTGGGGGTGGCCCTCTCTCGGGAGCTGCTGAACGCTTTTGCAGGGCTTATTATTACCCCATTAGCACTCGCCTGGCTTACCGAATACGCCGCCAAGCGCCACAAAGCGGTTAAAAGGGGCGTACATTACCTGGGACTACTGCCAGTACCGCTACTCGCCTTAGTCATATTTATAATTGCCGCCTCTCAGGTCAACACGGTGTTTGGCCTTAGCCAAGTATTGGTTCAGGTGGTGTTTATCTTTATCGGCTTTTTACTCTTTGCAGCACTGTTGGGTAAGGGGCTTGGCAAGTTGTTTAAACTGCCCATCGCCAGCGCTAGAACACTAGCGTTTAGCTTTGGCACACGTAACTCTTTTGTGATGTTGCCCATCGCTCTGGCGCTACCCAGCGCTTGGCAGGCGACAGTCGTGGTGATGGTGTTTCAATCACTGGTAGAGCTATTGGGTATGGTGGCGCTCTTACGCTGGGTGCCGAGTAAATTACTACCGGAACCCTAGCTTATGTTAGGTAGCGATTAGCTAACGCGGGAATAACCTCCCAGCACCCCCTGCTTACTCATCACCAACTGCCAAAGATGGATTTCCCTGGCCCGAAAGGCACCGGCACAACACAGCAAGTAATAGCGCCACATGCGATAGAAATGCTCGCCATACTGGCTTGCAAATGTCGACCAATGCTTCTCAAAGTTATGGTGCCATGCCATCAGGGTACGGTCGTAATCAGCTCCAAAATTATGCACATCCTCCACCACGAACAGTGCCTCAGTGGCATGCATGATTTGCCCCAGGGTGGGCAGTTCACCATTGGGAAAAATATACTTATCAATCCATGGATCAGTCACCGTGTGGCTTAAATTTTTGCCGATGGTATGCAGTAAAAACAGGCCGTCATCTTTTAGACAGCGGTTAGCCACGCCCATATACTCACGGTAGTTTTTATGCCCCACATGCTCAAACATGCCAATACTGACAATGCGGTCAAACTGCTCGCTTTCATTGCGGTAATCCTGCAAACGAAACTCTATCGGTAGCCCTTTTTTGATCAGCCGCTGCCCGAACTCCGCCTGCTCTTTGGAGATAGTCAGACCCACACACTCCACACCATAATGCTCGGCCGCGTAGGCCATAAAGCTACCCCAGCCGCAGCCGATATCCAGCACGCGCATGCCTGGCTTTAACTGCAGTTTACGGCAGACCAGGTTGAGCTTGGCCTCCTGAGCCTCGTCCAGGGTTTGGGCATTTTTCCAGTAACCGCAGGTGTAGGTCATGCGCTGATCGAGCATGGCCGCGTAGAAGTCATTACCCAAATCGTAATGCTTTTCACCCACCTCCCAGGCTCGTTTGGCCGATTGACGATTGAGCAGGCGCGAACGCAGTGAGTGATAAACCAATTGAGTGGGCTTGATACGCTGCCCGAGCCGGGCGCGCATTAAGCGGTAAAACAACTCGTCAAGCCGGTCGGCGTCCCAGTCACCCTTCATATAGCTTTCGCCAAGCCCAAGGTTGCCTCGCGAAAGGGCGCTATCAATAACGCCGGGGGTATTTAACTGGATATCCCAGGGGCGATGACCGTCAAGCTGAATATCGGCTTGCGCCAGCAGCTCGACAACAAAACGGTGGGAAGTAGAGGCTTCGTCGAAGCCAACAGGCTTTTTTTCCAACGTCGGCATATTCACAGCAGGCTCCTTACGCTATTCCGGTGGGTGAATAGGTCACAACCTGACTACTAGCATAGAAGCGCATTGCAACATTAGCATCATTTGATGGAGATCAATTTTATGCACTACAGAGATTAAAAAGCCGGCTCTCTCCAGAAAGAGGGCCGGCTGCGGGAAAGTCATAATGCGAGCTAAACGGTTATGCGCTACTACTTTTTTGGAGTTTTAGCTTTTTGAATTTTAGCGCAAAATAAGCACTGGTATGCGGCTACCACGGAGCATGGTCGTGGTTGTGCTGCCGACCAGCAGGTGACGAATACGCGAGTGCCCATAGGCCCCCATCACCAGCAGATCAATGCCGTGCTCTTTTTCATAGGCTTGTAGGGCTTCGTCTACCTCGCCAGCACGAATAGCACCTTCTGCTTCATGACCCGCTTCGCGCAGTGTGCTTACCGCCCACTCAAGCTCAGAACGACGTTCAGCCGTTTCAGCCCCCACGATCAACACATAGCACTCAGTACCGGCAAAAAGTGGCGAGCGTGCCAGCATCTCGACCCCTTTACGGGCGGTTTTGCTGCCGTCAAAGGCCATCAGGATCTTTTCAGGCTGCTTGAAGGTTTTCGGCACCATCAGAATCGGTCGATGCAGTTCACGCACCACCCGTTCAAGGTTAGAACCAAGATGTCCACTGGCCTGGTGAGCGGTTTCACCGCGTTTCCCCACCACCAGCAAACGCACCTCTTTTTCAAGCTCTAACAGGCTCTCTACGAGGGTGCCATTACGCTGACGAGTAACAGGGCCGCTGACCCCACCCTCAATGGCTCGCTCTTTAGCAGCCTCCAGCATCAGCTTGCCATGCTCGCGATTCACCTTAGCGCGCTGCTCATCCAGCTCAGAAAGCTCTTTCATCAGCCGCTCACGGGCACCGAAACGCAGATTACCGGAGAGGTTCTGCTCTTCGGGTACTTCTGAGTGGTTGTCGACCACATGCACAAAGGTTAACGGTGCCTCCATGGCCAAGCTGGCCCAGGCGGCGTAATCGCAGACGCCTTCAGAAAACTGGGAGCCGTCAATAGCGGCTAATACTTGATCAGTCATATTGCTCTCCATGCGTTGGTTTAGTGGCCGCCCATTAGTTTTTCAACCGCTTCAGGGTCGTTGTGTACCGCATAGCGATCCACGACCGTTGCGCTAGCTTCGCTCAAGCCCACCAACGCTACCTCGGTACCTTCACGACGGAATTTAATCACGATCCGATCAAGGGCCTGTACGGCAGTAACATCCCAAAAGTGTGCACGGGAAAGATCAATCGTCACTTGATCAATGCTTTCCTTTAGATCGAAAGCGGCTGTAAAGCGTTCAGAAGAAGCGAAGAATACTTGCCCCACCACCTGATACTCACGATGCTTACCAACTTCCACTTCTGTTGAACCAACGTAGAGGATATTGCCCACTTTATTAGCAAAGAACAGCGCTGCCAGCAGCACGCCCACAAAAACGCCAATCGCTAGGTTGTGTGTACTGACGGTAACTGCAACCGTTGCCAACATGACAATATTGGTGCTAATCGGATGTTTTTTAAGATCACGGATCGACTCCCAGCTGAAGGTGCCGATCGACACCATAATCATTACCGCCACCAAAGCCGCCATTGGGATTTGCGATACCCAATCGGCTAAAAAGACCACCATCATCAGTAGTACGACACCCGCTATCAGCGTTGAAAGACGCGTACGGCCACCCGATTTAATGTTGATTACCGATTGACCGATCATGGCGCAGCCCGCCATACCGCCCATTAAACCTGCACCAATATTAGCGATACCTTGGCCCTTACATTCACGGTTTTTATTACTCGGCGTATCGGTGAGGTCATCAACGATAGTGGCGGTCATCATGGACTCAAGCAGGCCTACCACGGTCAGCATGATCGCGGTGGGGAAGATGATCATCAATGTTTCAAGGTTTAAGGGCACTTCTGGCCATAGGAACATAGGCAAGGTATCGGGCAGTTCGCCCATATCACCCACGCTGCGAATATCCATGCCGCTGACCATATACACCACGGTTAACACCACAATGCACACTAGCGGCGAGGGAACTGATTTTCCGATGACGGGTAAATAGGGGAACAGGTAGATAATACCCAGGCCCGCCAACGTCATCACATAGACGTGCCAGGTGACGTCTGTCAACTCCGGTAGCTGTGCCATAAAAATCAAAATCGCCAGCGCATTTACAAACCCGGTCACCACTGAGCGCGACACGAAGCGCATCAAATCCGCAAGCTTTAGATAGCCCGCAATAATCTGCAGTACACCGGTGAGCAGCGTTGCCGCCAGCAGATACTCAAGGCCATGCTCTTTCACTAGCGTTACCATCAGCAGCGCCATCGCACCGGTAGCGGCAGAAATCATTCCAGGGCGGCCGCCGGTAAACGCAATCACCACCGCGATACAGAAAGAGGCGTAGAGGCCAACTTTAGGATCAACACCGGCAATAATCGAGAAAGCAATCGCTTCGGGAATTAGCGCCAGTGCGACAACAATTCCCGAGAGCGTGTCGCCTTTGATATTGGAAAACCACTCTTGCTTACTGAAAAGAGACATTCAGGGAGTCCATGGTTAGAGATTGAGAGTATAAGAACGAGAAAATCGCAACCTTTGACGCAACGCAGCGGCGCATCTATAGCGCGTAATAAAAGACCAGTGAGTCAGTGCTGTAGCAATCAAACAGTCGGCCCGCTCATTAGCGGAAGAGTGGCAATAGCTTGCCGCAACGCCATGACAACGCAATAAACGCGTCAAGACATTTTGCTTGGGAGGGGAAACCTAGGGTGGAGTCATCAGCCCTAAAGTAGATAGTGCATGCGTTGAATTTGAAAGGGTCATTACGGTTATGCCTTGCCGTCCGAAGAACGCGAATCAACATCACGTTGTTATAAGCCGAAGGATTCTACCAGTAATTTTGCCCTTCTGCATCCGCTGCTAAACCCTTCGCAGGGTGCCCAGCTGGTCTATTATGGCGTACCATTGCCAGCAAATAACGACTTGCTTAGTCCCATCTATCACGTTGAAGCGGCACTGCTTTGTATCCAACAGATACCTGTTAAACAAGCCTGCCGATTTAAAAGGAGCAGTACATGAGCCAATCTATTGCAGTCATTAAGGGCGACGGCATCGGCCCAGAAATTATGGATGCCACGCTAAAAGTACTCGACGCGTTAGATTGCGGCTTAACCTACCAGCATATCGATGCGGGTTTGGGGGCACTTGAGAAACATGGCACGCTGATTCCCCAGGAATCACTGGACGCCATCGAAAAATACGGCATTGCACTGAAAGGCCCGCTGACCACGCCGATTGGCAAAGGCTTCTCCTCAATTAACGTACAGCTACGTCGTCACTTTGATCTTTACGCCAACGTGCGCCCGGCGATTAGTTTCCCCGGCACCCGCTCGCGTTACGACGACATCGATATGATTACGGTTCGGGAAAACACCGAAGGTGCGTACCTTTCCGACGGCCAGGAGATGATCGACGACGGCAACACCGGCATTTCGGTGATCAAAGTCACCCGCAAAGGCTCCGAACGCATTGTCCGCTACGCCTTTGAGCTGGCCAAAAACAATGGTCGCAAAAAAGTCACCGCGGTACATAAAGCCAATATCATCAAAACCAGCTCGGGCTTGTTCCTGGACGTGGCGCGGGAGATCGCCAAAGAGTATCCCGAGATCGAATTTCAAGAGATGATCGTCGATAACGCCTGCATGCAGCTGGTCATGAACCCGCATCAGTTTGATGTAGTCGTTACCACCAACCTGTTTGGCGATATTCTCTCTGACCTGTGTGCAGGGCTTGTGGGTGGCTTGGGCTTGGCGCCTGGGGCAAACATTGGCGAAAAAGCGGCGATCTTTGAAGCGGTGCACGGCTCGGCGCCGGATATCGAAGGCAAAAACATCGCCAACCCCTGTGCCCTGCTGCTGGCCGCTGCACAGATGCTTGACCACCTGGGCATGACGGAGAAAGGCACCGCCATCCGTCAGGGCATTCGCACCGTGCTGGAAACCCGCCGCGATATGGTCACCCCCGATATGGGCGGCACCGGCACCACCGACTCCTTCGCCCAGGCGCTGGTCGAGTACGTCCAGAGTTAGTACGTTCAGGGCTAACGGGTTGTTGCGCTTTAGACGTCGTTAAAACGGTAACGCAACAGGTATAACGCATTGAGGGTGACCAGTACGGTCGCCCCGGTGTCTGCCATGACCGCGACCCACATCCCCGTGATTCCCAGCGCCGTGGAGACCAAAAACAGTGCTTTAAAACCCAGCGCCAGCGCCACGTTGGTCTTTACGTTGCGCATGGTCGCCCGGGAGAGCGCAATCATTTCGGCAATCCCACCCACACGGTTTTTAAGCAGCGCAGCATCGGCGGTTTCAAGCGCCACATCGGTACCGCTGCCCATGGCGATACCCACCTCTGCTGCCGCAAGTGCCGGTGCATCGTTGATACCATCGCCTACTTTGCCTATGGGGCCCAGCCCTGCTGCCTGCCATTGGCTCACGCGCAGGGCCTTGTCTTCGGGCATTAGTTCGCCCTCTGCTTCGATACCCAGCTGCTTACCAATAGCCGCCACGGTGCGGGCATTGTCTCCGCTGAGCATCACGGCCTGAACGCCCAGGCGCTCTAGTGCTTGAAGCCCCTTGCGAGCATCTTCACGGGGCTCATCCCGCAAGGCGATTAGACCGATAGGCCGCTGGTTTTCTAACAGAACTGCAAGGCTTTTACCCTGGGTTTCCAGCGCAGTAATAGTGGCGTCTAGCTTGCTGCTGCCCTGGGTGAGCGTTTGTAAGTAGCGCGGACTCACTAGCATTAATTCACGCCCTTCTACCTGCCCGGCAACGCCGTGCCCCGCTAACGCACGGCCAGCGTCTACTTTAGGCAATGTAGCTTGTGGCTGCTGGCCATTATTATTGTGAAAATAGTCACTAATCGCCACGGCAAGGGGATGGCTTGAACCCTGCTCAAGGGCGGCAGCAAGGCGTACTACTTCACCGTCACCGACGCCATCAAAGCTCTCTACATTTGTCACTGTGGGCTTGCCCGCCGTAAGCGTGCCGGTTTTATCCAGCGCAACCCGTTTGAGCTTGCCTAGCTGCTCCAGTACCGCACCACCTTTCATTAACAGGCCATTGCGAGCACCCACCGATAACCCGGCTGCAATCGCCGCAGGCGTCGAGATCACCAGCGCGCAGGGGCAGGCAATGAGCAGCAGCGCCAGGGCGCGGTAGATGGATTCAGACCAGAGCATCGTCGATACCAGCGGCGGTACAGTAGCAACCAGCAGCGCCACCCCAACGACCGCAGGCATATAGTAAAACGCAAAACTATCAATAAAGCGGGCCACCGGCGCTTTCGCCGCCTGTGCCTCTTCCACCAGCTTAATAACCCGGGCGATGGTGTTATTTTCCGCGCTGCGGGTTACCTCAACCTCCAGTACCCCCTGAAGATTGACGGTGCCAGCAAATACTGACTCGCCTTCGCTACGCTCCCGTGGCACCGATTCGCCATTGACCGGCGATTCATCGATCGAAGAGTGTCCGGCTATAATTTGTCCATCGCAGGGCAGCCGGTCGCCGGGGCGCACCTGTACCCGTTGGCCCGGCACCAGAGATGCAGCTGCGACTTCCCGAGCTTCCCCCTGCTCCAGCAATCGCGCAGTAGAAGGAGTCAGCTTGGAAAGCGCCGAAATACTGCGGCGTGCTTGGGCTGCGGCAACACCTTCCAGCATCTCCCCTACGGCAAATAGAAACACCACCACTGCTGCTTCAGCGGCGGCGTTTATCGCCAGCGCCCCAAGGGCTGCGATGCTCATCAGCATTTCAATGGTGAAGGGGTTGCCCAATTTAAGCGCTTGCCAGGCATGCTGAATAATCGGCACAAGGCCAACGACCGTTGCGGCGATGAATGGCCAACTGCCCAGGGCGGGCCAGGCGAATTTAAGCCCCCAGGCAAGCGCCAGCAATACACCGCTGATAATTACCAATCGCCCTTTAGGCGACTGCCACCATGATGACGACTTTTCCGATTCAGTTGTGTTCACCGACTCATCGATTACCTGGTAGCCCAGCGCCGTGATCGTTGACTCAATATCGGAATGTGGCAGGGTTTTACCAGGCGGCGCGGTTAATCGCACCGAGCCGGTGACAGAACTCGCTGAAACTTGTTCAACGTGGCTTAAGCGCTTTAGCGCCGTTTCTACCTTGCGTTCGCAGCCGCCGCAGTCCATGCCCTGCACGCGCAGGGTGGTCGGCGACGGGGAAACTGCAGAGGTTTTAGCCGGTGTGGTCGTACTCATCGCTCTTTGCTCCAAGTTAGTCTATCTTAGGAGCAGCGTAATACCTATAGTCACTAGAGGTTCAAGCAATGAAAGAGCAAAAACCAGCGCCAACTGCCACTGAGCGCTATATCGGCATTGGCGAGCTGGCACGCGAGTCCGGCTGCAAGCCAGAAACGGTGCGCTACTACGAACAGATTGGGCTGCTGCCTTCAGCACCGCGCAACGAGGGAAACCAGCGGCGCTACACCACAGCTGCTATCCGTCGCTTGACGTTTATTCGTCATGCGCGGGATTTTGGTTTTTCGGTGGAGGCGGTAAGAGAATTGCTGGAAATGGCTGACCACCCCGCGATGCCTTGCCAGGAGGTGGATACGCTGGCAAAACGTCATCTTGCCGAGGTGGAGGCGAGACTGGCGCGACTCACCGCGGTACGCGATGAGCTAAAACGCATGATCAATCAGTGCGCGGGAGGCAGTGTTGGCCAGTGCCATATCATTGACGTACTTAGCGACCACCGCCTGTGTCACCAGGCGGGCCCTCACGGTGGCGCGGAAATCATAGGCTAGGACTAACCCAGCCACACATCCAAAAACAGCATAATCACTAGGCCCATGGCCAAACCAAAGGTGGCCTTTTTCTGATGGCCGCAGCGGTGAGTTTCGGGAATGATTTCGTGGCTGATCACATACAGCATGGCACCGGCGGCAAACGCCAGCCCCCAGGGCAGCAGTATTTGGGAAACGCTGACAATACTGGCGCCAAATAGCCCGCCAATAGGCTCGATGAGGCCAGTCAGGGCGGCAATCGACCAGGAGCGCCACTTTGAGTAGCCCTCGCCCATTAGCGCAACCGCCACGGCGAGCCCTTCCGGCATATTCTGCAGCCCAATGCCAATCGCCAGCGGCATGCCGCCCTCTAAGCCATTGGCACCAAAGCCGACACCCACCGCCATGCCTTCCGGCAGGTTGTGAATGGTAATCGCAAAGACAAACAGCCATACCCGGCGCAGCGAAGCGGCTTCGGGCCCCTCACGCCCCTGGGCAAAGTGTTCGTGCGGCAAGTGCTCGTTAAGCAGTGCGATGGCACCCATACCCAGCAAGATAGCCGCACACACAATCCCGGCAGGCACAGGGCCACCGGCATAGTAGGTTTCTGCAGCATCCAGCGCGGGGATAATCAGCGAGAAAAATGACGCTGCCAGCATCACACCCGCCGCAAAGCCCAGCGCTAGGTCACGAAAACCCCTGCTAGGTGTTTTGCCTAACAGCACCGGCAACGCACCCACCGCCGTCAACAGTCCAGCAATTAAGCTGCCCAAAAAACCTAGTAACAACGTATTTTCCATGGACAGCATAAACCCAGTTGGCTATCAGAAAGGCATCAAAGAGAACGACACGTTGTTGTCTAACGTGGTATCAACACGTACTTTAACGCACTCATGCCTAATGAATAAATATTGATGGTCTTCATCAGCACGATGTAAGTGTGCGCCCTGGAGACATTACTAAAGGGATCATCGTGCCTTTTCCCGCTACATTTGCCGCGGCCCACTTTACCCAGCTACGTCCACGCTTAGTGGCCTTTGCGCGGTTGCAGCTACGTGATGCCACCGCCGCTGAAGATGCGGTACAGGAGACTTTGCTCACCGCCTTTGAGAAAAGTACCTCCTTTGAAGGGCGCTCCGAGTTCGAGACGTGGGTATTTGGCATTTTGAAATACAAAATTCTCAATCAACTCCGGCAACAGCGCCGTCAAGGAGCTTGGCAACCGCTAGACCAGGACTTAGATGACGACACCCTTGACCGTCTGTTTCAGCAGGATGGTCACTGGCAGAGCGCTGCCCGCCCTAGCCACTGGGGCGAGCCTGAGCAGGTATTAGAAAACCAGCGCTTCTGGCAGGTATTTGATGCCTGTTTAATCGCCTTACCGGAGAGCATCGCACGGGTATTTACCCTGCGTGAACTAATGGGGCTTTCCACATCAGAGATCTGTAAGGAAATCGGCATTACTGAAACCAACTGCTGGGTCATCTTACACCGTGCGCGTTTACGGCTAAGAGAGTGCTTGGATCATGGTTGGTTAAACTAACTTGAAGGAGCTTGCTATGCTCATGTGCCGCGAGGCCACAAGATTGATGTCTTTAAAACAAGACAGAACACTATCGATGCGTGAAAAGATGGCTCTGCGTATTCATCTGTCGATGTGCCGAGCCTGCCGCATCTGCGCTCGCCAATTCGATCTTTTACACCAAATTGGCAATCATCACCCGGCCTCCCAGCATAGTTTTCGCCAAACTTTAGACGATTAGCCTCTTCAACTAGGTACTACAAACCACCTCCCTCCCCATTTTCTGCTTCCCATCAGCAGAACGTTTCGTGCACTCAACAAAAAAATTTGTACAAAATATATACATTCAAGTGCTTCAACCTAAGAATTACTCTACAATTATACTTATACACACGCTGTACAACACGATAAAAGGGATGATTAGCTTTCACTGCTTTTTCAAGTTTCTCGAACAAGCAGCTATTCAGGTGACATTTTCTAAAGCTACTTATTATGAACAGTCCGGCTAGATGCCCTGGTTATTAGCCGAAACTAATGATCAAAAACACCGAAAAACTCACAAATGCAACATTTTGTGTCATCTGGATACAAAGTGATGCTTATAGACCGGGACTGCTCTAACCTTGTACACAAGACTTACATAGCCCCGTTGACAGGACTTAGCAATGCTCACACTTCTCGCTTCCAATGGTTTACACAGTGCAGTGTATCAACACACCGCTTGCATCTCTTTTACACCTGAAGGGGTGATTAAGAAGGCAAGTGAGCAATTCCTGACCACCGTCGGCTACACGCTTGACCAAGTGAAGGGGCAACACCACCGAATTTTCTGCTTCCCAGAAGAGAGCCGTAGCCTTGAGTACCGCACCTTTTGGGAAACCCTGGCAGCTGGGCATAGCCAACAAGGCCGCTTTCGGCGTGCTAATGCCCAGGGTGAGGAAATTTGGTTAGAGGCCACCTACTTACCGATCAGCAATCGACGGGGTAAGGTTGTCGAAGTACTCAAAATTGCCAATGACATTACGGCTACCCACCAAGAGGCGGAGCGGAAAAATGCCATCTTGGACGCGCTAAACAGCTCCATGGCGGTGATTGAATTTACCCCCAGTGGTGAAATTCTCAATGCCAACTCCAATTTTGAGCAGGCGATGGGATATCGAAATGATGAATTAGTGGGTGCGCACCACCGGATGTTTTGCCCTGCCAATTTCTCGCAAGCCAATCCACGTTTCTGGGAACGGCTGGCTCAGGGTGAGTACATGCAAGGGAAGTTTGAGCGTTTGGATTCCCGCGGTGCAAGTGTCTGGCTGGAGGCGACTTACAACCCGATTCAAGATAGCCATGGAAACGTCGTAAAAGTGGTCAAGTTCGCCACCGATATTACCCGATCCGTTCAGGCAGCAGAGTCCGCTACACGGGCTGTCACTGCCGCCCAAAGCACCTCTTCTCAAACAGAGCAGATCGCCCAAAACGGTCTTAGCCACCTACAGCGGGTGGTACGTGATTCAGAGCAAGCAGCGCTAACCTTGGCTGAAGCACAGCAGTTAATTGCCGCGCTTAACAACCAAGCCCAAAGCATCAATAGTATTACCGAATCGATTGCGCGTATCGCTAACCAGACCAACCTGCTATCGCTCAATGCCGCAGTGGAAGCCGCACGCGCAGGTGAACAGGGGCGCGGGTTCGCGGTGGTGGCTAACGAAGTGCGCCGCTTGGCTAAAGGCTCTAGTGAAGCGGTGGAGGATATTACCCGGGTGCTAAAAGAGAACAGAGCCTTGGTAGAGAGGACGACTCACGCTATGCAACAGGTAGTGGAGCAAGGCAAATCGAGCCAAACCAGCGTGAGTGAAATCGAGATTATCGTCAATGAGATACTCATTGGGGCGCGCAACGTTTCAACGTCCATTGAACAGCTTGCGCTAGAGTCCGCTTAATGTGCCATGAAAAAGCCAGCGCATAGACGCTGGCTTTTCGCTTCTTACATCACGCTATTAGCGCAGCGGTGTTTTACGCAGGTAAGGCAGAACCGTTTCATACTCGCCATACTTCTGCTTGGCATCCGCGTCAGAAACGCTAGGCGGAATAATCACGTCCTGGCCTATCGTCCAATCGGCTGGGGTGGCAACGCCGTGTTTGGACGTGGTTTGCAGTGCATCCAGGGCGCGTAGGATTTCCGCAAAGTTGCGTCCTACGGTCATGGGATAAGTCATGGAAAGTTTTAACTGCTTATCCGGCCCGATAATAAACACCGAGCGCACCGTGGCGCTGTCTGCGGGCGTACGGCCATCGGGCAGGTAGGCATCTTCGGGCAGCATGTCGTACAGTTTTGACACCGTTAGGCCATCATCAGCGATAATCGGAAAATCGACTTCGCTGCCACTGACGGTTTGGATGTCATTGCCCCAGCGCCTATGGTCTTCAACGCCATCCACAGAAACACCGATCACTTTGGTGCCGCGTTTCTTCCACTCTGCGCTCAGCTGCGCAACGGCACCGAACTCCGTCGTGCAAACCGGGGTAAAGTCTTTAGGATGTGAAAACAGGATCGCCCAACTATCGCCAATCCAGTCATGAAAACGAATCGGCCCTTGGCTAGTTTCCGCTTCAAAATCGGGCACGACTGCATTAATACGTAATGACATGCTTTCCTCCTTAATGGGCGTTAGACGCCCTAATAGCTTATTTGACTTTCAACACCTTCACTATAGATCATTTAGCGCTAAGACAGCGAGTCGTAACACAACGTTCACTCGCTCTGCCAAGCCCTCACTTCGCCAAGCTTAGTCTAACGGCGTAAAAGCCTGAATATAAATGACTGTAAAAGCAGAACGGCGCCCGAAGGCGCCGTTTTAGCTAAACAAACAGAGTATCCCCTCCTCGGATTACTGCTCTGCTTTGGTGTCTTTATCTTCCCGCTTCACCCGTTTGATCCACTGCTGCTTCGCATAGTGGCGTAAATTAGCCACACTATCAGTCTCGTCGACTATATCCTGCCCCAAAATGGTTTCAATAATGTCTTCTAATGTAATTAAACCTACAAAGGTGCCGTGCTCGTCGTAGACAACCCGCATGTGTAGATGGTCTTTCAGCATGGAGGTGAATACCTGCTCAACGTTGTGTGAGACGTCCACGCTACCGATCGGATGCATCAACTCGCGCATCGTTTTGGCATCGTCGGCGTGATACATATCCGCTTTATGCACATAGCCAAAGGCCTGCTCACCGTTGTCCATCACCGGGAAGCGCGTGAACGGCGCTTTGCCATACTGTTCATCGAACGTTTTCACGGTCATGTCCGGTAGGACGGTTTCACACACCGTGCGCGGGGTCATCGCTTTGCCGACCACGATATCGTGCAGGTTGAGCATATTGATAATAGTGCGCGACTCGTCTGCATCCAGCACCTTCTCTTCCAGACCAACACGGGCCAGCACTTTAATTTCATCGCGCAAATCGACATCGTGCTCAGACTTACCGAGTCGGCGGGTGATCTGCTCCGACATCCAGATAAAAGGCAGCAGACCCAAAATCATCGGTTTCAACAAGCGTGGTAGAAACGGGGATAAACCGCGCCAGTAAGTCGCGCCGATAGTCTTCGGAATAATTTCCGAGAGGATCAAAATCAGCATCGTCATGACCGCAGACACAATAGCGATGGACGATTCACCAAATACAATTGCCGCCTGAGCCCCCACTGCTGTCGCGCCCACAGTATGGGCAATCGTATTAAGGGTCAAAATAGCCGCAAGTGGCCGGTCGATATTGGTTTTGAGCTTAGTAAGCGAGGCGTATAACTTGGGCTTCTCCTCTTTCAGCTTCGCAATATAGCTGGGCGTAATTGACAGGAGGGCTGCTTCAAGGATGGAACACAGAAAAGAGAGTGCGATCGAAAGCGTGGCAATCGAGATCAGGAGGAACATGGGCGCCTAAGGTAGTGGATTATCGTGCTCTTATAGGGGCATCATAGCCAGAAGTCAATGGTTATCTATAACGTATCGCACAAAGCCGAGCAGGCCTGAATTTAAGCCCTTAATGGCAGCGCGGCGCCGATAGCGATGAAGATACCGCCGCAGGTACGGTTGAATCCGCGGCCTACGCGTTTTAGCCAGTGACGAATGCGATTAGCCATATTGGCAAGCAAACCCTCTACAACGCACTCGATAACAACAAAGGTGCCTGTCAACAGGAAAAATTGCAGCATTAGGCTGCGTTGCGGATCGATAAACTGAGCTAGAAAAGCGCTGAAAAACAGCAGTACTTTGGGGTTGGTAACCGATGCCAGTACGCCTTGGCGATAAAGCTGCCAGCCGCTTGCTTGGCTTGCCTTCACATTAAGCTCACCGGTAATCGGCGGTGAGCGCCACACCTGGATACCCAGCCAAATCAGATAGGCACCCCCGACCCATTTCAGTACTGTCAGCCACATCACCGACGACTTAAGCAGCGCCCCAATCCCAAACATGCACAGGGCAATAATCAGTATAAATCCTGTTGCACCGCCAACGATGGTAAACAGGGTTCTACGGCTGCCATGCAGCGCGCCATGGGTCAGCGCTAGCAGGCCGTTTGGCCCAGGCGAAAGCGACAGACCAAGGCAGGCGATTAGGTATAAAAGCCAAGTGTCCAACAGCATAGTAATGCCTACCCCTTGGAAGATATCTACGTTACGCCAGCATGTCACTGTTGGTTGGCGTTTTCCATTCGTTAAAACACTCTCAATAAAAACGCCTCCCCTTGCTTGATACAGCACGGGGAGGCGTCGGCTAACGGCCCATTGACGGTTACATCACGCTTAAGCGAACACTTCCGTCCACTCGCTACGCTTGGCCAATAGGCCTTTGGCCAATTCTTGTGCGCCCTCCAGGCTATGGCTGGCGGCCCAACCGCACTGCATTTCATTGCAGGCAGGCACTTCAGTGGCTTCTAGTACGTCGTTTAGGGTTTGTTCGATGATGGTGATCACGCCGTCGTAGTCGTCGTGGTTGATCATCGCGATGTAGAAGCCGGTTTGGCAGCCCATTGGGCTGATATCGACCACTTTATCGGTGTGATTGCGCGACAGTTCAGCCATCAAGTGCTCAAGGGAGTGTAGCGCGGGCATCTCCATATGATCTTTATTGGGCTGGCAGATACGCAGGTCGTATTTATGAATACGGTCGCCGTTCTGGCCTTCTTTAATATCGGCCAAGCGCACGTACGGGGCTTTGACCTTGGTGTGATCCAGGTTAAAACTCTCGACGTTCATCTTTTTATCGGTCATGTTGGCTCCTTTTTCGCTTAAAGCTTGATTCGCTTAAAGCTCGATTCGTTTAAACTTGGGGCGCGTCAAAATTCCAGGGTTCATCGGTGTAAACACACACGTTGGCATCTTCGATATCGCCATCCGGCGCTTCAACGTGCTTGGCAAAGAAGTCTTGGATCTCTTTGCGCTGGCAGTGGGCTTCAAACTCTTCGCGACTGGCCCAGATTTCATGAAACACAATCGGGTAGCTGGTGCCCTGAGCGAAAGGATTCTCGATCTGCCGGGTCACAGTATAGTGAATACAGGCATCTTCCCGGTGAGTATTCGGCTCTAACGACTGAAGCGCTTTGAATACCGCTTCTTCCTTGCCCGGTTTGGGTTTAAAACCAGCAATACAGTAGATTTTTTCTGACATGGTTAACTCCTAAGTCGTTAAGCGTGCGTCATTATGCGGCTTGTCGACATAGGTTAACAACCTAACGGATGATGCGCTCCGCCAATGCTTCCAGATCGGTCACCGTCATATCCGGCTCGATACCCCAGGGGTCAAAAGGCGCATCAGGGCTACGCCGCACCCAGGCACTGCGTAGGCCTGCATGGGTGGCACCAATCACATCAAAGGGGTTACTGGACACCAACCAAGTGTTTTCGGGGCGAGTTTCCAAGCGGCTACGCAGGTGAGAGTACACTGCGGGGTCTGGCTTAAAGCGTTTTACCTCATCGGCGCTGACCACGTCGTCCATGTGGCTCTCAACACCCGCGCGGGTGAGCAACTTGGACACGGCATCAGCGGTGCCGTTCGAAAATGCCACACAGCGTATGCCCGCATCGCGAAGCTGATCAAGCGCAGGCACCACATCGCCAAACGCGGGCAGCTCACCGTACACCGCCATTAGATGATCTTGGTCGTTATCAGAAAGCCCTGTTTGCAGTGCGCGGTCAACAAACACCAGCGCTTCGCGGGTGCACTCCGAAAACGGTACATAAGCCCCCATCACACCGTGGCGAAAGCTGTACTCTAACTGTTTATCGCGCCAGCGGCGGGCAAACTCTCCTGCTTTGGAGGCATCTGAGAGGCGGCGCTCAAGCTCAACGGTAACCCCTTGGGTATCGATTAACGTACCGTATACATCGAAGGCTAAGACCGGTTGCATCGTTGGCTACTCCTTAACTTTCAATTAATTGTGGCCTGAGTTCAGCTTGTATCTTTAGCATAGTAGACACCTTCAATAACAAAAGCGCCGCTGCACAGGCAGCGGCGCTTAGCAGGCTAAAACAGCCGATCAAACCGTAAACGCAGCCTCTTTTTCTCCACTTTTCAGGTCGCCAGAGCGCACCAGTTCGTCGGTCACCCGGTCAATGGCACGCTTCGCGCGGCCAATCATCTCGTCCACTTCACCACGATTAATGGTCAGCGGCGGCGCAAAGCCGAGAATATCGCCTTGGGGCATGGCGCGAGCAATCAGATTCTCTTCCATGGCCGCAGCGGCCACACGGGGGCCGACTTTAAGCGCTGGATCGAAGTGCAGGCGCTGTTTGGCATCCGGCGAAAACTCCAGCGCCGCCATCAGGCCAACACCGCGCACGTCGCCTAGCAGCGGGTGGCCTTCGAAGTTAGCCTTAAGTTGCTGCTGGAAGTAGCTGCCGGTTTCAGCAGCGTTACCCACCAGGTTTTCACGCTCGATAATATCCAGGTTGGCAAGTCCCGCCGCGCAGCCCAGCGCGTGACCGGAGTAGGTCCAGCCGTGGCCGATGGGCCCGTACTCGCCGGTGCCCTGCTCCAGTACTTGCCACACTTTCTCGCCAACAATCACGCCAGACAGCGGCTGATAAGCGCTGGTCAGACCTTTGGCAATAGTGACCAGATCAGGCTTCATATTGTAGTGGTGGCTACCGAAGTCAGAGCCGGTGCGGCCAAAGCCACACACCACTTCATCGGCAATCAGCAGCACATCGTACTTCGCCAACACGGCTTGGATCGCATCCCAATAACCTTCCGGCGGCGGTACGATACCGCCAGTACCCAGTACCGGCTCGCCAATAAAGGCGGCCACGGTGTCCGGGCCCTCTTCCAGAATCATCGCTTCCAGCTTGTCGGCACAAAACGCAGAGAACTCAAGCTCTGTCATACCGTGCTGTTCGGCAGCGCGCAGGTAGTAGTGCGGCGCTTCAGTATGGCGAATGGTGTCAATCGGCAAGTCGAAGTGGTCGTGGAACGCTTTTAGGCCGGTTAACGAACCCGAGGCGATGCCGGAGCCGTGGTAGCCGCGCATGCGCGAGATGACCTTTTTCTTCTGTGGGCGGCCCAGCACGTTGTTGTAGTAGCGCACGATCTTGAGCTGGGTTTCGTTGGCATCCGAGCCGGACATACCGTAGTACACTTTGGACATGTTCATCCCGGCGATTTTCAGAATGCGCTCGGAAAGCTCGATCTGCGGCTCATTGGAGTGGCCCACATAGGTGTGGTAGTAAGAGAGTTCTAGTGCTTGCTTATAGATCGCTTCGGCGACTTCGGTGCGGCCATAGCCGATGTTGACGCAGTAAAGGCCGGCGAAGCCGTCGATAAATTCACGGCCGTCTTTATCCACGATATTGATGCCTTTACCACCGGTAATCACCCGGCCCGGCGAATCGCCGTGGGCGAAGTCGCGCAGGTGGGTAGAGGCGTGGAAAGTGACTTTACGGTCGCGTTCGATCAAATCCTGATGCAAGCTCATAGCGTTCTCTCTGTACGATAAACCTCCCCGAGCAGCGGGGCGGCAGTTAAATTATTGCGGGCAGCACGGCTGGTTAGGCACACGCGAACACGCTGTAAACCCGTCCCTGGGCGCTCGGCTTTTTCATCCCTGAAAAAGACGGTTCGCTTAGTGCCTAACCAGCCTCGACTGCGACACTATCCGCGCTAGCTCCCCGACACCGAACCTAGCGCACCCAGGCAGTAATATTTAGTTTCCAGATACTCATCGATACCCGTGGCGCCGCCCTCACGGCCAAGACCGGACTGCTTCACGCCACCAAAGGGAACCGGCGGGCCAGTCATCTTAACCGAGTTGACGCTGACCATGCCGTACTCCAGCGCGCGCATTAGCTTCCAGATGCGGCGAATATCGTGGGTATAGATATACGCGGCCAGGCCGTACTCGGTGTCATTGGCCATTTCGATGACTTCGTCGTCGGTACTGTAAGCAGTGATACCGGCCACAGGGGCGAAGTTCTCTTCCCGCCACACTTTCATCTGCGGCGTCACACCGGTCAGCATCGCCGGCATAAAGAAGTTTTCGCCGGGTGCCTGGCTTTGATCACCGCCGATCATAGTGGCGCCTTTGGAAATGGCGTCATCGACGATAGCAGCTGCTTTTTCAACCGCCTGGCGGTGAATCAGTGGGCCAAGGTCAATCTCACTCTGCAAACCGTTACCCAAGGTTAGCGCCAACATACGCTCGCTGAAGTGTTCAACGAACTCATCGTGGATGGATTCGTGCACCAGAATACGGTTGGCGGCCAAGCAGTCCTGCCCCGCAGTTTGGAACTTGGCATCGATTGCCGCGAAGGCCGCCTCTTTGGGATCCATATCAGGCCCCACGATAAAGGGCGCATTGCCCCCTAACTCCAGGGAGAGCCGCTTAACGGTGTTGGCGCTCTGTTCAATGAGCAGGCGGCCAACCCGAGTGGAACCGGTGAACGACAATGCGCGAATACGCGACTCTGCGCAAAGAATCTTCGAGACTTCCGCCGGATCACCCAACACCACGTTGAAAATCCCCGCAGGAATACCCGCCCGCTCAGCCAGCTCCGCCAGCGCCAACGCAGAGTAAGGCGTTTCATTGGCGGGTTTGACGATCACCGGGCAGCCCGCTGCCAGCGCCGCCGCGGCTTTGCGGGTGATCATCGCCAGCGGGAAGTTCCAGGGCGTAATCATCGCCGCGATACCCACCGGCTCTTTAATCGTGCCCAGAGAAGCATTCGGAATATGGCTGGGGATGGTTTCGCCGTAGGTGCGTTTGCCCTCTTCAGCGAACCAACGCACGAAGCTGGCACCGTACTCTACTTCACCACGGGCATCGGGCAGCGGCTTACCCTGCTCCAATGTCATGATAGTCGCGAGGTCTTCACGGTTAGCTTGAATCAAGTCGTACCATGCTAACAGTTTCTCGCAACGCTCATCGACGCGTAGGGCGCGCCACTGAACAAAAGCGTCTTCCGCCGCATCCACCGCAGCGGTAATTTGCTCGGCTTCCAGGAGCGGGATATGGCCAATGGCTTCATTGGTGGCAGGGTCGTAAACCGCTTCTTCGCGACCGCCCTCCCCGTGGGTCCACTTACCGTTCACGTAGGCGTACTGCCGGAACAGACGCGGATCTTCCAGGCGCTTGGCGAGCGTGGTCGAAAGTGTGGTCATGGGAACCTCCCCTTAAATGCAGTCTGGCTAACCGAGCGCTGCAGTCACTGTGTGGCATTGTCAGCAAGCGCTGATTAGCCTTGCCGTCGAATGCCCCCAGGTTAACGGAGAGGGGCCACGAAGTGTTTTTGAAAACCGAGGCTTATCACGCGACTTTTTTTGTCAGTGAGCGTTTGGCAGTGGTTTTTTTTGGCGGGGGCACCGCAAAGGGTCAACGTAGCAGTTTATAGAATATCGTCGGTATCGATGCCAATCGGCACCCGCTTAACGGTTTTGGTCACAATATAGGTGAAATAACGTTCTATACCGGCCTCAGAGACCAGCCACTTATCCATCAACCGTTGGTAGCTATCAATAGTGCGCGCTTCAAATTTCACCAGGTAATCCACCCCACCGCCTACTGCCACACACTCGGTCACTTCCGGGGTTTGCATCACCAGGGCTTCAAAGCGGGTAAAGCTTTCGGCATTGTGCTGTTTGAGCTCGATTTGTACCCACACCGGGTTACGCGGCACCAACACATCGGCATTGATGCGCGCGGTATACCCTTCGATCACACCCGCTTTTTCAAGCCTTTTTACCCGCTCCCAGCAGGGGCTGACCGAGAGATTGATCGCCTCGGCCAGCTTCGACTTGGTGATTCGCCCATCGCGGGAGAGGATATCGAGAATTTTCAGATCGTAACGGTCAAGTTTCATCATGCCGAGGATTACGCCTCCAGGCGTTCAACAACATCGGCAATCACCGCCAGGGTATCCCCCATATTGATCAGTGCGGGCGCGCGCCGGGCCATCAGAATGCCATCGCGCTCTGCTTTATAGGCCACCGGATCGGTGCCGCTGCGGGTCATGTCGTACACGTAGGCGATGGTTTGGCCTTTTTTCACTTCATCACCCAGCGCTACCAACAGCTCTAGCACGCCAGAGTGCCGGCTCTGCACGTAGCAGCTGGCGTCGGGCATATCGAGATACATCTGCCCACCAGCGGGCATCTCCACTTCACCCGCTACCAAACCGTAGTGAATCAGGAAATTACGCACGCCCCGCTCGGCAATGGCGATACTCTGAGGCGTCGAAGTGCCGCCGCCACCCAGCTCGGTGGCCACAAACACTTTGCCCTGGCGCTCGCAGGCGGTGTCGAAGAGTTTTTCTGCATCCAGCTCAAACATCACCATGGCATAGGGGGCACCGAACGCTTTGGCACCTTCCAGAGCGGCCTGCTGCTGCGCTTTATTATCCAGCACGTGGGACGCGCCGAAGGGCAGAATATCCAGCGTTCTCCCACCAGAGTGAAGGTCGAGCACCACGTCGCTCATCGGCACTAATACGCGGGTGAAGTAGTCGGCAATTTGCGGCGTAACGCTGCCGTTGGGGTCGCCGGGAAAGCTGCGGTTGAGGTTGCCCTTATCCATCGGCGAGGTGCGCTTACCCGCAATCACTGCTGGAGTATTCATGCACGGCACGATAATCACCCGGCCCGTGACATCCTCTGCTTTCAGCGTTGACGAGAGCTTTAACAGCGAGGTGATGCCTTCGTACTCATCGCCGTGGTTACCACCGGTCAAAAGTGCCGTGGGGCCGTCGCCATTCTTAACCACGGTGACGGGGATCATCACCGCGCCCCAGGCGGATTCATCAGTAGAGATCGGCAACTTTAAAAAACCGTGCTGCACGCCATCGGCATCAAAATCAACGGTGGCAGAAATAGGGCTCGGCCGCAGTTGGCTCGGTTGATCGGTCATTGGAGGTTCCTTTTTACAATCCGCTACTTTACAAACAGCTGGCGCGGGAAATTGGCCAGAGTTTCACAGCCGTCTTCGGTAATTAAAATACTCTCGGTAATTTCCAAGCCCCAGTTCTCTTCCCAGAGCCCCGGCATAAAGTGGAACGTCATGCCCGGTTCCAGAATAGTGTCATCGGAGGGGCGTAGGCTCATGGTGCGCTCACCCCAGTCGGGCGGGTAGGAAATACCGATGGGGTAACCACAACGGGCACCGCCGCGGTCAAAACCGTATTTATCCATCGCCGCCCCCAGCGCCATGGCAATATCCGCCGTACGGTTACCGGGTTTGGCGACTGCCAAGCCGTTTTCGATGCCTTCCAGGAGGGCTGATTCCGCGCGAATAAAATCCGTAGGCGGTGTGCCCAAAAACACGGTACGTGACATCGGCGCATGATAGCGCTTAAACACCCCAGCTATCTCAAAGAAGGTACCTTCCCCTTTGCGAAACGGCGTGTCGTCCCAGGTTAGATGGGGCGCAGCAGCATCTTTACCGGTAGGCAGCATCGGCACGATAGCCGGATAGTCGCCGCCAAAGACTTTGCCGTTCTCATCCACAAAACCTTCAATGCCGACGCGGTAAATCTCTGACACCAGCTTACTCTTGGGCAATCCTGGCTCAATCACTTCCAGGATACGCGTATGCATGCCTTCGACAATTTTGGCGGCAATACGCATGTACTCAACTTCTTGGGGCGACTTTATCGCCCGGCACCAGTTCACCAGCGAATTGGCATCCATAAAGCGCGCATGGGGAAGCTCACGCAGCAGGCTTAGATAGGCCTTGGCGGAGAAGTAGTAATTATCCATCTCCATGCCCACCACCCCCAGATGCCAGCCGCGATTAGGCATGATCGACTGAGCCAGATACTCCATCGGGTGCATGTCCGGATTCTGGACGTAGTAATCCGGATAGTAGGTAATGTTTTCGGGATCGATCCAGCAGGTGCGCAGGGCACCATTGGCGTCCATGCGCCGCCCGAACCATACCGGCTCGCCTTCGAGGCCCACCAGCACACACTGATGCACATAAAACGACCAACCGTCGTAGCCGGTTAGCCAAGCCATATTGGAAGGGTCACTAACGATCAGTACGTCAATGCCACGACTGGCCATTTCAGCACGCACTTTCCACAGGCGGGTAGCGTACTCTTCGCGCGTGAAAGGCAGGGAAACCTGAGTCATCGGGCAACTCGCCATTAAAGATCACCAAGAACCAGCGCACTGCCCACTATAGACATGCACCGCTGGGCCACAGGATCGACCTGGCCACCACCGATCAGGCGTCGGGGTTGCATCTGCTGCCATTGCAGCAGGCCCGCCAATGTCGTCTTAAGCCGATACTAGCACCGACCCTTGGTCAGCGGTCAAAGGCTTTATGACAAAAAGTACATACGGCATCGTTATTTGCACTAAGCAAGCTTGCAACAGCCTTTACCGCTCACCATGATAACCTGCAGTGATAACACTTTTAGCAAGAGGGGAAACGGGATGAAAATTGTCGTGCATATTGATGAGGCTGCGCAGTGGCAAGCGGCGCTTGCGGAAGCCTTGCCCCACGCCACCGTGCTGACCAGCGAGGCGCCGGCAGATGAACGTAAAGAGGCTGACTATCTCGCCATCTGGAAGGCCCCAGCACACATACTGCAAGAGCAGACCCAGCTAAAGGGCATTATCAATTTGGGTGCTGGAGTGGATTATCTGCTGAAAACTCCTGGCCTGCCTAACGACGTACCCATCGTAAAACTGCGCGATGCGGGCATGGGCGAACTGATGGCCGATTACGTCCTCTATGGCGTGCTGCACTTCTACCGCAGCATGGATCGTTACGCAGAACAGCAGCAAAGCGCTACTTGGCAACCGCAAGAAGTGGTGGAAAAAGCTCAGTGGCCGGTGGGTGTATTAGGCCTGGGCGCTATTGGCAGCTCCGTGGCCAGTGCCTTGCAACAGGCGGGCTTCCCGGTGCTGGGCTGGAGCCGCTCCCCCAAGCAGATCAGTGGTGTGCGCTGTTTTCATGGCGATGAAGGGCTAGGCGAGCTACTAGGCCAGGTGCAGAGCCTGATCACCATTCTCCCCGACACCGCCGCCACTCACCATATTCTTAACGCCGAGCGGCTGGCTCAGCTGCCCAAAGGGGCTAGTGTGATTAACCCTGGCAGGGGTAGCTTGATTGATGAACAGGCGCTACTAGAAGCGCTGGGCAGTGAACATCGGTCTGGACACCTTCGGGGGGCACTCTTAGATGTATTTCATGAAGAGCCGCTGCCGTCTGACAATCCGTTATGGCAGCATCCCAGGGTAATCGTCACTCCACATATGGCAGCACCTACCCCGCTTAACGATGCCATCGACCAAGTAATCTCTTACTTGCATGCTTTTGAATCGGGCGAAAAACTCGCCACGATCAACCCAGAGGCAGGTTACTGACTCTCATACCCAAGCTATACTGGCACGCTGGGAACCAAGTCCAGGCTAAAGGCTCTTAGGAAGATACGTTTTTATGGAGGAAAGGCTCTTGGTCAATGTTTTCGCACGACTGCCTAGCCGCGCGCTCGCAGGGGTGGGATTGAGTTTTGCCGTCTGGTATTCAAGTGACACGGCCTTAGCCGCCGAGACGTTCAAAGACCCTCAGCCCTTTGAGGCACAGTATCGGCTTGAGGTTCGCGGCTGGCCGGGGGCAACTATTACCCACCGTCTCTCTAATGAGGGGAATCACTGGTTAAGCGATATGCGCTTTTCAGTCACCGTGGCACGCGGGCAAGAATTCAGCCGCTTTTCTCTGAACGATAATGATCCCCACGCGCTGCTCTATAGCAGCAGCTATTCGTTGCTCGGCGTAGGTGACAGTTATCAATTGGGCGAACGGGATATTCCCAACTTAGACCGTCAGACCGCACTCTTTGACCTATCGCGCCGAGCAGGTCACGAAAACTGCACAGAGAGCGCCCCTTGCGATATTGAGTTTGTCGATCACAAAGGGCGTGATGAGCATTTTCAATACTATGTTGAAAAACAACGGGTAGCTGACCCCAGTAGCATTGGGATGCCGGGCGACGAGTTCGAAGCCCTCAACGTATCGCTCATTGATGTGGAAAAGCCTGATCGCCTGCTACAGATCCGTTTTCACCCTGACTGGCCCGGCCTGATTCTATCGGTGGTGTACCAAAAAGAGGGCAGTCGTGAAACACAGCTCACATTGACTAACTTCAACCCAAACGGGGGCGCGACGCCCTAAATGCTATCGGGTTTATTGATTGTTCTACTACCGCTTTTACTCGGCTATTTGGTTCGCGTTCGTTCCACGCAGCTGCAAAACCTGATCAACCGAGCGGTTAATAGTTCGGTCTATCTAATCCTACTGTTCATGGGAATAAGCCTTGCCGGGCTTGAGAATCTATCTAGCCAGCTTTCACGCCTGGGCGGCAACGCCCTGCTGCTGTTTAGCATTACCACGCTATTCAATTTAGCAGCACTATGGTGGTTATCGCGCCGTTTAACGCTTAAGGCAGGCAACTCGCCAGTGGTCAAAGACGCCCCCACCAGCAAGCTGGCGGCCATGCAGGGGTCGCTGCTGTTGGTCGCCGTGGTGGCTGGAGGTGTGATTACTGGCTTGCTGCTAGGGCCACACCTGGGCGAAAGACTTTTCAACAGCGCAGATTTACTGGCCGAATGGGTGCTCTACCTGCTGCTAGCCCTGATCGGCTGCCAGCTGCGTAACTCTGGTATGCCACTAAGGCAAATCTTACTCAACCGCATGGGGCTGGCGATTGCGGTGACACTGGCGCTAAGTTCCCTGCTGGCAGGTTTAGCCGCCGCCCCGCTACTCTCGCTAAGCTGGAACGAAGGGCTGGCGATGGCGTCAGGCTTTGGCTGGTACTCGCTCTCGGCCATCTTGATAGGTGACCAGCTAGGCCCGCTGATGGGTGGCGTGGCATTTTTCAACGACCTGACCAGGGAGCTGCTGGCATTTATCCTGATTCCGCTAGTGATCCACCGCCATACCGCACTGGCGATTGGCTACGGCGGCGCCACCTCCATGGACTTCACCCTACCGGTGATTCAACAGCACGGCGGCGTAGCCTGCGTGCCTATTGCCGTGGTCAGCGGGTTTATTCTCTCGCTACTGTCACCACCGCTAATTCTGTTTTTTCTCTCGCTTTCGGGTTAGCGATAGTGGGCATTGATTAGTTAGGATAAGCAGCACTGTCTGTTTAACCGATCACTGCCCAGGATGCCCGCCCCTCATGCTCAACGGAATTTGGTTAAGCTTCTTTATCGCTGCCTTTGCCGCCTCTCTTTGGCAGTGGTTGATTGGCGGCGATAGCGAAGTGTTCGCCCGCCTGGTGCAGTCTCTATTCGATATGGCACGCGTCAGCGTCGATATCATTCTGGTGCTACTAGGCACCATGACGCTATGGCTGGGGTTTCTTTCGATTGCCGAAAAAGCCGGTTTGATTCGCCTGCTTGGGCGGGTGCTCGACCCGCTATTCTGCCGTTTAATGCCTGAAGTGCCTCGTGGGCACCCTGCGATGGGGCTGATCAGTATGAACTTCGCGGCGAACATCCTGGGCCTGGATAACGCCGCCACGCCGATTGGCATCAAGGCAATGCACTCGCTGCAGAGCCTTAACCCCAGCAGTGAGACCGCCAGCAACGCGCAAATTCTGTTTCTGGTGCTTAATACCTCATCGCTAACGTTATTGCCGGTAACCATTTTTATGTATCGCGCCCAGCAAGGCGCCGCCGACCCAACGCTGGTGTTTTTACCTATTCTGCTGGCGACAACGGCCTCTAGCCTAGCTGGGCTTTTGGCAGTGGCGATGATGCAGCGCTTAAAACTGTGGCAGCCCGTGGTGCTAGCCTATTTATTAGCTGCTGCTCTAGCGTTGGGGCTACTGATCACCACGCTGGCAGGTATGTCCGCCCAGGCGCTGGCCGCGGCCTCTACGCTAGTCGGGAACCTGACGCTATTTAGCATCGTGATGATGTTTCTAGTGGTCGGCGCGTTGCGTGGTGTCAGAGTGTATGACGCTTTCATTGAAGGCGCAAAAGAGGGGCTGAGCTTTACCATCACACTGCTGCCCTACTTGATTGCCATGCTGGTGGCGGTGGGGGTGCTGCGCGCAAGCGGCGTGTTAGACGCTGGCTTAGGCGGTATCCGCTGGATAGTAGAAGGCTTTGGCTGGGACACCCGCTTTGTGGACGCCCTGCCCACCGCCTTTGTGAAGCCTCTTTCCGGTAGCGGCGCCCGCGCCATGATGATTGAAACCATGGATACGTTCGGTGTCGATAGCTTCCCAGGCCTGCTCGCGGCCACCATGCAAGGCAGTACCGAAACCACCTTTTATGTGTTGGCGGTCTACTTCGGTGCGGTAGGCATCACGCGTATCCGTCACGGTCTGGGCTGTGCACTAGTGGCAGACTTCGCAGGCGTTACCACCGCCATTGCAGTGTGCTATTGGTTTTTTGGCTGACAGGCGTTAATAGGCTTTCGTTTGTTGAGCGCAGCGTCTACCTTTCATATAAGTAAAAACAGGGTCTGCAGGCAGCAGATCTAGAGCTATCGTTATGCAAAGGAAATGCGTTTCAACACTCGTCGCTCCCGGGTGTTAACCGCTCAAGGATGAAAGGTGAAATATGGCAGGCGCCAGCACTATATGGATTGCGCTCGCCGCTTTTTTCTGGGGAATTTCCGGAGGAATTGCGGGCATTCTATTAGACAGCGGTTGGGATCCGGCTGTCGTGTCATTTTATCGAGGGTTTGTAGGACTTCTCTTCGCGCTTGTTTGGCTACTGTTTCAGCGTCGGCATAGCGGGCTGAACAGCAGGCAGCTTTGGTTCTGGTCGGTGGTAGCGGGCCTTGGCGTGGCAGGCAACTTTACGTTCTATTTCCTGAGTATTGAGTATGGCAATGTGGCGGTCGCGGCCACCTTGATGTACTGCGCTCCTGTTTTTGTCTATCTCGTTTCATTTGCCTTGAAGCTTGAGCGCCCTACCACTGCCAAATGGCTTGCCATTGCGCTAGTGATGGTGGGTGTGGTGTTGCTAACCAAGCTGTATGCCATTGGCGCTAGCGACCTCTCGCTGATGGGCGTGGCTGCGGGTCTGCTTGCCGGGCTCTCCTATGCCGTTTTCATTTTTGGTTTTAAATACGCGGCACCCCATGGTACTCCCCAGGCAATACTTTCGGTTGCCTTTACCGTACTGGCCATCACCCTGCTGCTACCAACGGATATTAATCAGGCGGTCAGCGTCATCAGCGCACCTGAACTACCACTGTTTGTAGCGCTGGGCATTCTTGGCGCTGGGCTATCTTTTTTGCTGTACGTGGTAGGTATCAAGCATGCGGCACCTGCATTAGCCTCCATGGTGGCCATGGTGGAGCCGGTCACCGCCACGCTGTTTGGGGTCGCAGTGTTAAGCGAGAGCCTGGGTATTATTCAAATGGTCGGCATGGGGATCATATTAATAACCGTCACCGCGTTGAGCATTTCCTCCCGCTAATGGGCTTAATGGCTACACTCACCGCGCATGGACGCACTCAATGCCTTGCGCAGCGCTGGCCCTACGAGCCCTTGCCCAATTAACACGGTGAGCTTCGCGATGGCGGCTTCCAGGGTGATATCGCTGCCGGCAATCACGCCCGCTTGATTAAGCGCGGCACCGGTGGCATAAGCGCCCTGCACCACCTCGCCTTGGGCACACTGGGTCACATTAAGTAGCGCTACGCCTCGCTCATTGGCCGCCTTGAAGGCGTTAAGCAGCTCGCCTTCAAAGCTAAGCGGGTTGCCAACCCCGTAGCTATACAGCACCAGTCCTTTTAGCGTTTTATCCGCCAGCAGCGCCTTGGCACGGCGCAGCGACATCCCTGGGTGCAGCGGCAGTACCGCAACCGCCTCGTCGTCCACGTCAATAGGCGCAAAATTGGGTAGTCCGCTCAGCAGCGCCGAGGGCTGGGGAAAACTGATGCCAATGCCCAGCTCGGCAAGCCAGGGGAAGTTGGGTGATTCGAAGGCATCTAAGCCTTGAGTGCGCACTTTGCGGGCCCGGTTACCGCGCAACAGCCGGTCATGAAACGCCAGGCTGACTTCGCAAGGTGTCGCGGGGTGAGCCGCAAGCTGCAGCGCGCTGACCACACTGTTCAGCGCATCGCTTCTTGGCTCACCCAATGGAATTTGGGAGCCGGTGAAGATCACCGGCTTGTTCATCGCACCGAGCATAAACGAAAGCGCGGCGGCGCTGTACGCCATAGTATCGGTGCCGTGAAGCACGACAAAGGCATCGTAAGCCTGCCAGTGCGTCTCCAATACTGCCACTAATCGATTCCAGGCCTCGGGCATTAACTCGGCGCTATCAATCAGCGGCTGCATCTCAATCACATCAAACGCTGGCAGCCGGTAAGGGTCACCCAGCGCCAGATGCGCCGCCAGGCGTTCGGCCAGCCCCGCGCAGGGTATATAACCTTGTGGCGATGGCTGCATACCAATCGTCCCACCGGTATAGAGCATCAGTACGCGGGGCATGGCGCTCCTCTCCTTATCAGTACAATCTAGGTAACTGCTTACTTCGCAGGCGCGCCTTCCAGGCGCTGTTTTAACGCTTCAGCCTCTTCGGGCTCGAGCTCCCAGGCTTTCGGATCCAGGTCGAGATCGGGATGCTGGTTGGCATCAAAAATCGGCTGTTTGATGCCCTGCCGACGCTGCACATCGAAGTCTTTCAAAATGCGCAGGCCGCACTTGAACAGTAGAATCAGCGCGATCAGGTTGACCACCGCCAGCAGGCCCATGGTGACATCAGCAAAGCCAAACACGGTGCCCAAATCGGTCGTCGCCCCCCAGCAAACCAGCAGCACGATAGCCACGCGGAAAGCGTTAAACAGGTTCTGGTTGTCGCGGCTGAAGAAGTTAAGGCTGTTCTCGCCAAGGTAGTAGTTGTAGAGAATAGTACTGAAAGCGAATAGCAGCAGTGCCAAGCTGACAAAAGTACGCCCCCACTCGCCCACATGGTCGGCCAGTGCTGCCTGTGTCAGAGCGATGCCCTCAACGCCAGCACCCGCAGTGGGATCATAAGCACCACTAAGCAGAATCAAAAACGCCGTGGCCGAACAGATAATCACGGTATCGATAAAGACTGAGAATGCCTGCACGATGCCTTGGTTGGCCGGGTGTGGCACGTAGGCAACAGCAGCAACGTTGGGCGCACTGCCCAGCCCCGCTTCGTTAGAGAACAAACCCCGCTTTAAGCCCATCATAATCGCCGCGCCGATACCGCCACCAATCAACGGCTCAAGGCCAAAGGCACTCTTCACAATCAGCGTAATCACACCAGGGATTTCGCTAATATTCATGGCGATAACCAGCAGCGCAATAGCGATATAGCTCACCGCCATAAAGGGCACGAGAAACTCAGATATACGTGCAATACGCTTGATGCCGCCGAAAATAATCAGCCCGACCAGCATGGCAAGACCAATGCCGCTATACAGCACCGGCACGCCGAAAGCATCGCCGAAAGAGGTGGCCACCGCATAGGATTGCAGCGCGGTAAAGGCAAAGCCGAAGGTCAACAGCAGCAGTACCGAGTAGAACGCAGCCAGCCAGCGCCACTGCTTACCCAGCCCTTTAACAATGTAATACGCAGGGCCGCCGCGATAGGTGCCGTCACCTTCGGCTTCTTTATAGGTCTGTGCCAGGGTGCACTCCAAAAAGCTGGTAGCCATACCCATTAAGCCCACCAACCACATCCAAAAAATCGCCCCTGGGCCGCCCAAGGTAATCGCAACCGCTACGCCGGCGATATTGCCGCCACCGACACGCCCGGCCACCGAAAGCACCAGCGCCTGGAACGAGCTTAAATGGCCGTGTTTATTACGCTTAAAGGCTTGGCCGGATCCGAGGATACGAAACATCTCACCGAAATAGCGAAACTGCACAAAGCGGGACGCAACGGTAAAACCGATGCCAACACCCACCAGCAGCACTAGCAGAACCTTCCCCCACAGGAGGTCATTGAGCATATCGAGCATGTGATTCTCTCCGCGTTTTTGTATTAGCGTTATGTTGGAATTCGCGTCGTTTTGAAGATTGCGCGTTTGGGATACGCGCCGCGGAGAACGTTTTACCAAGCGTGGGGGAGGATTAAATTTGGCGCAGCGTTGCAGTTGTATGCACCCACTGCATCAGCCGGTGCGTCAGAGTGCATCAGGTGTACCGTCAGACCTTCTCGGCAATGCGATGGGCTAGCTTATGAATAAAGGGGCCGCTGATAAACGCGATGATCCCAGCAGCAGGCCAAGCAAGGAGCCATGCATGCATCCAAATAGCCACAAAATCGGGATGAGCACCGATATTCACGTAAGTCACCCAGGCCGACATCATCAGTGAGAGGGTGAACGACATCAGTAGCGCGAAAATAATTCTGTGTTTCATGGGGTGTCCTTAAGAGCTTTATTTAACTGGGACAAGGCTATCAAACACCCATTACGGTAATATATGCCAATATATAAGAAACCATTTTACAGAATTGCAAAATGCGAAAGCCTTCTCTGGATGACCTGAACATCTTTATCGTGGCTGCCAATCAGCACAGCCTTACAGCGGCGGCGGCAAAACTAAAGATGACTATTGCTACCGTGTCGCGCCGTATTAGTGCACTGGAGGCCACGCTAGGCGTAGAGCTGCTCCATCGCTCCACCAAAGGGTTGACGTTAACGCCCCACGGTGAGTCCTATTATCGCGAGTGTGAAGAGCTAGTGCTCGCCCTTGATCAGCGTATTTTGAATCTGGATCAGGCGCTGCATAGCCTAAGCGGGCCGTTGAAGATTATGGCACCCGTCAATCTGGGCAGCGGGCCGCTAGATGCGTTTTGGCGACACTTTATACACCACTACCCTGACATTGCGCTGACGATCGAACTCGATAACAACGTAGTCGATATTCGCGACCATCAGGCGGATATTGCCCTTCGCTCCGGGCCACAAAAAGATTCGACGCTGATCCAAAAATACCTGGGCTATATAGAGCCGATTTTAGTAGCTTCACCGACGATGAAGCACTCTCTTCCCCATACGGTTGAAGAATTGCAGGCGTGCCCCAGCGTGGCAGCCAAAATGTTTAGCGAGTGGCAGCTGTTCCACCAGGCGGGCAGCCAGCACGCTTGCCATAAGAGCCACTTTCATATCAGTAACGATATGAATATTGTGCTAAACCTCACTAAATCGGGCGCAGGCGTCGCCTTAATGCCCGCCAGTATGGTCGCGAATAGCTTACAAACGGGAGAGTTAATACGGATACTTCCTGAATGGCAGGGGCGCCACCGAGAGATCTTCTTGGTATGGCCCTACCGGCGTAGCCTTTCAGCGCGGGCCAAGCTGTTTCGCAGCGAGTTAACCGAATTCCTCAGCCGCCAATCCTGGTTCCACTCTGCTGATTAGACCGTCTGTTCGAAGCAACCAAACAGAGCAAGCTCTGCTAGCGCCGTCACGCCAGCAGAGATCTATCGCCGCGTTTGGATAATGCTTAAATGCCCGCTTTAGCCGCCCGTGCCGCGTGAAGCTTCTTATAGCTTTCGATCAAGCGCTGATGGCGCTCCAGGCCTTCTAGCTGCATGTTAGTGGGCGTTAGGCCATGGAAGCGCACTTCTCCACTCACCGAGCCAACTACAGCCGCCATGGTCGCTTCACCGAACATGCGCTGGAAGTTGTGCAGGTAGTCTTCGAGCGCCAGTTCATCATCCAGCACTATTTCCAGAACCGCATTCACTGCCTGATAGAACAGGCCGCGCTCGACGGTGTTGTCGTTGTACTGCAGGAACATCTGCACGCAGTCCAGCGCCTCTTCATGGCGCTGGAGCGCCAGATAGACCAGTAGCTTCAGTTCCAGAATGGTTAGCTGGCCCCACTCGGTGTTCTCGTCGAACTCGATACCAATCAAGGTGATGATATCGGCGTGGTCATCCATCTGACTCTCTTCCAGCCGCTCGACCAGATCAGTGAGTTGATCGTCATCCAGGCGGTGCAGATTGAGAATATCTTCGCGGTAATCCAGTGCCTTGTTGGTGTTATCCCAGATCAAATCCTCGATCGGATACACCTCGGAGTAGCCCGGCACCAGAATGCGGCATACCGGCGCGCCCAGGTCTTCGTGTACCGCCATATACACTTCGGCACCCAACTCTTCAAAGATACCAAACAGCGTCTCGGCTTCTTCCTCGTTGCTGCCGGAGAAGTCCCACTCGCTGAATTCAAAGTCAGGTTTAGCGCTAAAGAAACGCCAGGAAACCACGCCTACCGAGTCGATAAAGTGTTCAACAAAGTTATTGGGCTCGGCCACGGTTTGCGAGTTAAAAGTCGGCAGCGGTAGATCGTTCAAGCCCTCGAAGCTGCGGCCCTGGAGCAACTCGGTAAGGCTGCGCTCCAGCGCCACTTCAAAGCTTGGGTGGGCGCCAAAGGAGGCAAACACGCCGCCAGTGCGCGGGTTCATCAGCGTGACGCACATCACCGGGAACTGCCCACCCATGGAGGCATCTTTGACCAGCACCGGAAAGCCCTGGGCTTCCAAAGCGTTGATGCCCTCGACAATGCTGGGGTACTTCGCCAGCACCTCCTGAGGCACATCCGGCAGGGCCAACTCCTGCTCAAGAATTTCGCGCTTGACCGCCCGCTCGAAAATTTCCGAGAGGCACTGTACCTGAGCTTCCACCAGCGTATTGCCCGCACTCATACCGTTACTGAGGAACAGGTTTTCGATCAGGTTGGAGGGGAAGTAGATCGTTTCACCATCCGACTGGCGCACAAAAGGCAGCGAAACAATGCCCCGGTCTTCACGACCCGAGTTGGTATCGATCAGGTTTGAGCCGCACAGCTCGCCTTCCGGGTTGTAGATCGACAGGCAGTGCTCATCGAGAATCTCCGCCGGCAGTTCGTCGTTCGGGCCCGGTTTGAACCACTTCTCATTGGGGTAGTGAACGAATTCGCTACCCGCAATCTCTTCACCAAAGAACTGATCGTTGTAGAAAAAGTTGCAGCTCAGGCGCTCGATAAATTCGCCCAATGCCGAGCACAGCGCGCTCTCTTTGGTGGCGCCTTTGCCGTTGGTAAAGCACATGGGGGCAGCCGCATCGCGGATATGCAGCGACCAGACATGGGGCACGATATTGCGCCAAGAAGCGATCTCGATCTTCATGCCCAGGTCGGCAAGGATCGCACTCATATTGGCGATGGTCTGCTCCAGCGGCAGGTCTTTGCCCTCAATGTAGGTACTGCCGCCTTCCGGCGCGCCCATCAGCAGCGCCTGGGCGTCTTCGTCTATGTTCTCGACCACTTCGATCTGAAACTCAGGGCCGGTCTGGACGACTTTCTTCACCGTGCAACGATCAATGGAGCGCAGCATGCCCTCGCGATCTTTTTCAGAGATGTCATCCGGCAGCTCGACCTGGATTTTAAAAATCTGCTTGTAGCGGTTTTCCGGGTCAACGATGTTGTTTTGCGACAGGCGGATGTTCTCGGTGGGAATATTGCGCGCGTTGCAGTACACCTTGACGAAGTAGGCGGCGCACATGGCCGATGAGGCCAGAAAGTAGTCAAACGGCCCGGGCGCCGAGCCGTCGCCCTTATAGCGAATCGGCTGGTCGGAGATGACCGTAAAATCATCGAACTTAGCCTCCAGGCGGAGGTTGTCGAGATAGTTAACTTTGATTTCCATGAGCGGGCGTCCGGGGTAATGAGTGTGCCTGAGCTGTTAAATGCATAAGCCGGTAGGCGAATGGCAGCCATTATCCAGTTTTTCACCCGCTTCGTCTTGGGCCATCGCCCAAATCATCTACCACTCGTCGTGCGAAAACGACAGTGCTTGTTACAGCAGCTCTCTGTGATCTGTTCAGGAGAGGAAGGAATTACTGCGCTTGCATCATACGCTCTGCCTCAGCTTCGCTGACCCCGAGCATCAGTAAAATCTGCCGTTGTGTGGCTATCAACACCTGCTTGCGCTCCACTTCCCCCGGCAGACTTTTGGCAATGGCGACGGCTCCTACCAGGGAGGCCAATATAACCCGGGATTTATCAGCAATCGCGTTGCGGTCAGTGGCAAAAGGGAGTTGCTTCAGCTTACTCAGCGCTATCAACCGGGTTTCAAGCATCTTTTTCATACTCATATAAGAAGCTTCAAACAGGGTGCGGATTTCTGCTTTTTCACTGCCTATTTCGTTGAACAGTACCGCTTCTGGCCCCGGTTTATGCTTAGCTTCCAACTCTTGAAGATTGCAGTAGTTGGCGACTAATTCGGTTAAATGCTGTAACGAAAGCGGCCCTTTTACCAGCCTAGCCGCCCGACTGTTATCAATGGTCAGGCGAACAGACTCATGGTAAAGCGCCTCTTTTGAAGCGAAATGGGCATAAAAGGCGCCGTGGGTCATCTTTGCTAGCTTCATGATCTGGCCAATCGACACCTTTTGAAACCCATTGCGACTAAATAGCTCTGTCGCCGAAGCCAAAATGCGCTCTTTGGTTTTCGATTTATGGCTTTTGGGGTAAGGCATATCCACCTCGTCGTGCGTCACGCTAAATATTATCTTGATCATATACTGCCCATTGCTAGGGTGACCATATCAATAAATTAGGAGTCACTATGCACTCACCTATCGTGATTACCGGCATGGGCATGGTCAGCCCGCTCGGCAACAGCGTCAATATAAGTTGGCAGCGACTGGTTAACAGCCAGTCTGGCATCAGCACCATTGACCGCTTTGACACCAGCAATATCCCGATCAAAATTGCCGGGGTGGTGCCTAGCATTAACCAAGACCCCAGCGGCGGTATTGACCTGAATGAAATAGCCGACCCCAAAGAGCAGCGCAAAATGGATCTGTTCAGCCTTTATGCGTTAGCGGCAGCCCAAGAGGCGCTATCACAAGCCAACTGGTTCCCCGCTGAGCAGGCACAAAAACGCCGAACGGCCACCATTATCGGTTCTGGCATTGGCGGCTTCCCGACCATTACCCAAGCCCAAAGGACACTTGCTGAACGCGGCTATCGCAAACTCTCTCCCTTCACGGTGCCCGCCTTTCTAGCCAATTTAGCGGCTGGCAATCTCTCCATTCGTTATGGCTTTCAAGGCCCACTGGGTTGCCCGGTAACGGCTTGCGCAGCGGGTCTACAGGCCATTGGTGACGGCATGCGCATCATCCGCAACGGAGAAGCCGATGTTGCCGTCGTAGGCGGCGCTGAGGCGTGCATTGACCCTCTTTCGCTCGCCAGCTTTAACGCCTTAAAGGCCGTATCCACAGAAGCAGACAATCCGGGGCGGGCATCAAGGCCCTTTGATAAAGCCCGGAACGGTTTCGTGATGGGAGAAGGCGCTGGCGTTATGGTGATCGAAACCCTTGACCATGCCCTTGCGCGGGGTGCAACGCCGCTAGCACTAATCAGCGGCTACGGTACCAGCGCGGATGCCTACCACCTGACGGCAGGCCCAAAAGATGGGGCTGGCGCCGCAGCAGCGATTCAAGCAGCGCTAGGGATGGCGAACCTATCTACTGATGCCATTGACCATATCAATGCCCACGCCACCTCTACGCCCGTTGGCGACCGAGCTGAAATTGCTTCATTGCGCAATGTATTTGGTGAGCGCTTGCCCGCTATCCCGATTTCGGCAACGAAAGCCGCCACAGGCCACCTATTAGGTGCAGCGGGGGGCATAGAGAGTATTTTTTCTGTCTTGGCCGTCAATACGCAGCAACTGCCACCCACCATCAATCTTGAGCAGTGCGATGACGATATGCAGGATTTGACCTTCGTCACGGCGACTGGTCAGAAGCACTCCACCCAGCATGTATTGTGCAATGGATTCGGTTTTGGTGGCGTCAATGCAGCGCTTATCGTCAGCAGTATGGAGCGTTAAAGGCGAAAGTAGATGAACCGATCTGCTGTCAGGCCATGATCGGTTTTTTTAAATCCTATTATTATCCTTCCTGGCGTAGAAACGGCAGCGCTTCCTCAAGCAATAGTTCGGGAATCTCCTCGGCAATATAGTGGCCACATGGGAGCGCTTTGCCGTCGACTTGAGTGGCTACCTTGCGCCACTCTGTCAAGGCATCAAAGCAGGCTTCAATGGCACCTTCGGCGCCCCACATCACTTTTAACGGGCAGGTGAGTTTTACCCCTGCATCGATATCCGCCTGATCATGCACCAAATCAATCGTGGCGCTGGCACGGTAGTCGCCGCAAATACCGGTGGCGGTGCCAGGGAGGGACAAGCAGCGCTCGTACTCAGCCAGCGCTTCTGAGGAGAAAGGCGCCATGCCGGCACTGCGGGCGCCCGTTACACTTTTAAGGTATTGAGCGGGGTCACTCTGAATCAGCCTTTCCGGCAGCGGCTGGGGGCGAATCAGAAAGAACCAGTGCCAGTAGCTGCGCGCAAAGGCCTCATTGGTGCCACTATACATGGCAAGCGTAGGGGCGATATCCAATAGCACCATGCGCTCTACGCGTTCAGCGTGGTCAACGCCTAAACGGTGGGCAACCCGCGCACCGCGATCATGGGCTAGCACTTTAAAGTGCTCAAAGCCCAGCGTATTCATCAGTTCTGCCATATCGGCAGCCATGGCGCGTTTGGAATAATTAAGATGCTCGGGATCGTCGTCGGGTTTACTGCTGTCGCCGTACCCGCGTAGATCTGCTGCAATGACAGTGAAGTGCTGGGCAAGCTCTTCCGCGACGTTGTGCCAAATTACGTGGGTTTGAGGGTGTCCGTGGAGCAGCAGTAGCGCAGGGCCACTGCCGCCCTTGCGAAACGTGATCTCGACGCCGTTAACGCGGCGCTGCAATTTTTCAAACCCATGAAACATGGTGTACTCCTGGTTTGCTGCAGAAGCTTTTTGCTGTGCATGTTAGTAATGTAGCTGACTATTATATAGCATAGCTTTTTACGCCAGCGAGCCGTCAGACACGGGGTGCTCGGAAAATGGGAAAGCGTTGCACTCTGGGGCGTGAACCATCACATTAGGCAGCCACGACATTAAGAGAGTCGACACCCCATGCATGACGATTTTGTGGCCAACCTGCGCCTGCTCTGTAGCTACTACCCGTCCATTGCTGAGATCTGTCGCCGTTTAACGATTAACCGTGCTCAGTTTAACCGCTACCTGAGTGGGCGCTATCGCCCCAGCCACGCGGCGCTTCAGCGCATTTGCCACTTTTTTGGCGTTAGCGCTGAGGATATTGCGCTCCCCCATCACGATTTTCGAGCATTGGTACAAACCGGCCAGCTCAATAGAGAAGCCACCCCAGCAACGCTGCCTTGGCCTAACGCGCTGATTCAGCGCGGCAGCGAAGGCATGGAGCGCTATATAGGTCGCTACTTTGAGCTTTATCACTCCATGTCCCGTCCGGGGCAGTTGATGCGTACGTTGGTTTGCCTGGAACAGCGTGAAGGCGGCGTGGTGTATCAGCGCACTGAGCGGATGCAGACCACGCCCGGCGCCCGCTCATGTCACAATCGCTATGTGGGTACCGCGGTGAAACTTGCAGATCGATTGTTCTTAATGGATCACGAAACCCTTAATGGCCATGAGATCACTCAGACCATTCTGTTTCCGAGTTTTCAAAGCCAGGTGACGCGTTTAACCGGCTTAAAAATGGGCGTGGCTGATAACAGCGAGCGCATGCCCTGCTGCGTGCGAGTGGTGTATCAGCGCCTGGACGAGCAAGTCAGCCTACGCGAAGCGCTGGCACAGTGCGGTTTAATCGCCCTGGATGACCCTTCACTCGATGATGCCCTCATAGCTGCAACCCGAAACGATGTGGCCACTGACGAGCATCACTTCCGTGCTCGTCACTAGGGCGCAAGCGAGAGGGAAAAAGGGTTAAGGCGAAGGCACCAGCACCTGCTGGAATAGAATCGTTTCAAAGTGCACCATGGGCTCGACAGACTTCAACGTCTTGGCGCGTAGAATAGCGCCCTCCCAACCGGTAAGGATAAAACTGGCGAGCGCTTCTGGCGTGGTATGGATGGCAATATCACCTTGCGCCTGGGCATCTTTCAGGCAGAGCACGAAGCGCTGCTCCCAGCGCTGAAAGACCAAATTTAGCGCATCACGGAAGGTGTCACTCTGGCCCGAAAGCTCTTGGCCAAGGTTACCAATCAAACAGCCCGTGGCGTGGTTGCATTCGTGCATATACTCACGGCCAGCCGCGAAGTAACGCCTTAGACGTTCGAGCGGCGGCGTGTCACTGTCTTCCAGCAACGCCACCAGCGTTTCATCATAGTTGGCGGCAAAGCGTTCGATCACTGCCAGCCCGAAATCTTCTTTGCTGGAGAAGTAGTGATAGAAAGAGCCTTTAGGCACACCGCAGGTTTTTAACACGGCATTAATGCCCGTCGCGTTGTAGCCTTGCTGACTAATCAGCTGAGCGCCGCTATCGATTAATTTGTCACGCGTTGCGGTATTTTTCATATGCTTAAAGTAGACCAGTCAGTCTATTGCTTTCAAGTGAGAGAAAGCCAAGTGAGTGAAAACCAATTTGTAAGAAAACCAAGTGGTAATAAAGCTCGGTGAGTGGCAGTTGCACGTTATTTACACATTGTTTGACTAATGGCTGCTTAACAATGCGCGATGCTAGCATCATACGCTTATTTTTCTGGAATTTTCGCCCCTAATGGATGACGCGCGGTAATGACTCTTTCTCGCTATTACGCTACGCATCAACATGGCCGCATTCGTTTAGGTGCCGTGGTTGCATTATTGATTCTTGTTGCCACTTTGGCGCTTGCTTGGTGGATTATTACCCAACCGCCGCGTATAGAGCGTACCCCACCGCCGGAGCCTCTGCCTAGTATGGTAGACGTTGTCACGGTGAGCGCTAGTGCCCAGGCTCCGAACCTGTATGCTTTTGGTCGCGTTGAGGCGGAGCAGGAAACAATGCTGGCCAGCCGTGTGTCGGGCCAGTTGGAGCGTTTTGCCGACGGCGTTGTGCCCGGCCAGGTAGTCGAGCAGCAAGCGCCGGTCGCCTATATTGACCAAGCCGACTTACAGCTAGCCCTTGAAGATGCCGAGGCTCAGCTCGCCAATGCCCAGGCCCAGCTAGCGCTAGAGCAGGCAGAGCAGCAGCGGGCGCGCAGCGAGTACGAATCCTTTGGCCGCCAGCTCTCTGCCGAACGGCGGGCGCTGGTACTGCGTGAACCGCAGTTACGCCAAGCCCAGTCTCAGGTCACCCAAGCGCGGGTGGCTCGCGATCAAGCGGCGCTCAATGTGGAGCGCGCCACCCTCATCGCCCCCTGGCGAGCCATGGTGCAAGAGCGCTTGGTCGGTGCCGGCAGTTTACTCAGCCAAGGTACCGAGGTACTGCACCTAGTGGGTGTAGAGCAATTTTGGGTGCGCGCCTCGCTCCCCGGTGAGTGGACTGAGTGGTTGGAAGCAGGCACCACAGTCACCTTAACCAGCCGCGGCTGGCCCGAAGGCGCCACACGCCAAGGGACACTGGTCTCAATGCTGCCTAGCCTTGAAGAGAATGGCCTGCAGGCTCAACTGTTGATCGCCGTTAACGACCCGCTCGCCCTTGAGACCGACGGCCCTGCCCTGCGCCTGGGTGACGTGCTGCGCGCCTCTTTCCAACCGGCTGTTCAGGAGCAGCTCATTTCTCTGCCGTCTGCGGCACTTCGTCCAGGTGACGTAGCATGGCGGGTAGATGAAGATAATCGCCTACGCCGTACACCGGTCACCCTGGCTTTCCGAGGTGAAGATGATGCTTTAATCCGTAGCGGTTTGGAAAACGACCAGCAGGTCGTTACCTCAGGCTTGGCCCAGCCCCGCGAAGGCCAGCTAGTGCGCATCCGCCGCCCCAACGACACCCCGGCTCAAGCGGGTGATGAACCGGGAGACGAATCATGAAGGTGCCACGCGGCCCGTTAGCTTGGATGGTGGATCACGGCGTAGCGCCTAACTTACTGATGGTGCTATTTATCGTCGGCGGCCTAATGGCCTCGCTGGCGATTAAAAAAGAGGTCTTCCCCGAATTCGATATTGAAGTCGTACAAGTCTCTATCAGCTACCCTGGCGCCACGCCGGAAGATGTGGAACAGAGCCTGCTGCTACCGATGGAAGCCGCGATTGCTGATGTAGAAGGCATCGACGAGCTGACCGCCACGGCCAGTGAAGGCAGTGCCAGCGTCAACGCGACACTGATTGACGGCGTGGATGTGATGCGCGCCTACCAGGATATTCAGCAGGCGGTGAACGCCATCACCACGCTGCCCAGCGCTGCCGACCCACCCCGTTTTACCCTGGCGGGGCGCTCCCGCAGCGTGTTGAGTCTGCAGGTCTACGGCCCAGTCGGCCTAGAAGCACTGCACGACGCCGCCGAAGATGTACGCGGCGAACTCCAAGCCACCTCGGGCATTTCCCGCGCTGAGCTTTCCGGCAACCGCGAGAGAGAGATTCAAGTTCATCTCGATGATGAGGCCATTGAGCGCTTTGGCCTCGATCATCAGGAACTGGCCAGCCGCATTGCCGAAGAGGCGTTGGATCTTGCCAGTGGCCAGCTAACAACGGCCGAAGGGGAGTGGCTAATTCGCTACCAAGGGCGCCGCAACAGCGCCGAAGCCTTTGCCGAGCTGCCGATTCTGACCAGCACTCAGGGGGCGCCGATTACCCTGGGTGAGATCGCCAGAGTCAGCGATGGCTTTGCCGAAACCGACCGGGAAGAGTTTTATAACGGTCAACCCGGCCTCTCCGTGGATGTTTACCAAATTGGTGATCAAACCCCGACCAGCATTTCACAAGCGGTCAACGGTGAGCTTGAGCGCCTGCGTGCAGGCATGCCCGAAGGCGTCAGCCTGGATATTTCCCGCGACAGCTCAGAGGTTTACGAAGACCGCCTCAGCCTACTGTTAAAAAATGCCTGGATGGGCCTAGCGCTGGTGCTGGTACTCATGGCGCTGTTTTTAGAAGCACGGCTGGCGTTCTGGGTCACCCTGGGTATCCCAACGGCGTTTCTCGGCGCGATGCTGTTTCTGCCCTGGATCGGCGTCTCGCTCAATATGATGTCGATGTTCGCCTTTATTATCGCCCTGGGGATCGTCGTCGATGACGCCATTATCGTCGGCGAGAATATCTACAGCTACCGTGAAGAGGGCTATTCGCTGCGCGATGCGGCAGTCAAAGGCGCCAGCGAAATTGCTACCCCGCTGACCTTCGCGATTCTTTCCAATATCGTCGCCTTTATGCCGCTGCTGTTTTTGCCCGGTTTCCTAGGGCTGATTTTTGCTACCGTGCCGGTGGTTGTGGTGACCGTCTTTTTAATCTCCTGGCTGGAAGCCTTAGTGATTCTGCCTGCCCACTTGGCGCATAGTCGCAAGCCCCGCCAAACCCCGACGTGGCAGCGTCCCCTTGAAGCGCTGCGCCAGCGGCTTCAGGGCGGTTTGCACCACTTTACCTATCGCCAGTTTGAGCCTTTCTTGCAGCGCGCCCTGAACCAACGCTTGCTGAGTATTTCGCTGGGCATCGCCATTCTGCTCATTGCGCTCTCCTGGGCAATCAGCGGCCGGTTGGGTTTCTCGCTAATGCCACGGGTCGAATCGGATCAGGTGCAGGCCACAGTCACCCTACCCATTGGCAGCAATATCAGTGTTAGCCGCGAGCTAAGCCAACAGCTACTCGACGCCGCCGATGCCCTTAGCGAGCGCGAAGAGACCCTCAGTTTTAGCAGTTCACGCAGCCGCCTGGACGGCGAAAGCCTGGAAGTGCGGTTAGATATTGCCAGCGAAAGCCTGGAAGCTTGGCCACCCTCACGCATCGCACGAGAGTGGCGCGATCTTAGCGGTGATTTGCTCGGCGCCCAGTCAGTGCGTTTTGAAGCCGACGTCGGCGGCCCTGGTAGTGGCGCGGCGCTCAGCCTTCGCCTCTCCCACCCGGATACCCAGGTTCTGGAAGCTGCCGCCGAACGGCTAGCGGAAACGCTGGGTGGCTATGGTCTTACCGATATCGACAGCGGCCTGGGGGACGGAAAACCGCAGTTAGAGATGCGCCTTTCTGCCGAAGGCCGCGCCTTGGGGCTTACGGGTAATAACTTGGCCCAAGCCCTGCGCGGCCCCCTCCAGGGCGCCACGGCGCTTGAGCAGTACGTAGGGCGCAGTGAGATCAGCGTTGAGGTGCGTTTGCCCAATGACAACCGCGACAGCCTGAACGAGCTTTACCGTATGCCGGTGCGCACGCCCGATGGGCTGAGTGTACCGCTATCCCGGGTGGCCGACATTACCCTCAGCCAAGCCTCTAGCAGCCTTGAGCGCATTAACGGCCGGCGGATTATTACCGTCACTGCCGATTCTGAAAGCGACCTGGCCATCAACCAAGTGCTTGCCACACTACAGGAGGAGGAGTTCCCCAATCTGGAAGCGACCTGGCCGGGGCTGGAAGTCAGCATGGGCGGTCGTCAGCAGGACACCGCCGACAACCTAGCCACGCTTAAAACCTCCATGTGGTTAATGATTGCGGCACTCTACGCCCTGCTCGCTATTCCCTTCAGAAGCTACCTACAGCCGCTACTGGTGCTGGCCGCCATTCCGTTTGGCATTGTCGGCGCCGTCGCTGGACATATGATTATGGGCTTCGGGCTTTCGATTATCAGTTTGTTAGGTATGTTGGCGCTATCCGGCGTGGTAATTAATGATGCGCTGGTACTGATCGACTACGCCAATCGCAAACGCCGCGAAGGCATGGCCGCCCGGGAAGCCATTGTGGCCGCCGCCACTCGCCGCTTACGGCCAATTATGATGACCACGCTGACGACCTTTCTCGGTCTGGCACCGATGATTTTGGAAACCTCGCGGCAGGCGCGCTTTATGATCCCCATGGCGATTTCACTGGGCTTTGGCATGCTGTTCGCCACCGTGATCCTGCTGATACTGGTACCCTGCCTCTACCTAGGCATGGAGAACACCCGCGAACGACTTAACGCACCGCGCCAGCCCGTACTGGACAAAAAGGAGGGAGCCCACTGATGGCCTTGCTCTCAGCCATACGTCAATGGCGCCCCTCCCGGCTGGGGCTCAAGCTGTTTGTGATTATTCTCAGCGTGAACGTAGCGATTTCAGCCAGCATGTTTCTGGCCGTCTCCTACAGTATCGACCGCGGCTTTCTCGACTACCTCAATCAAGCCCAGGAGCGCCGCGCCACACTGCTGGCTGACGGACTCGTCACCCGCTGGGAAACCCAGCAAAGCTGGGAGTGGCTGGAGCAGTCGCCGGAACGCTGGCCGTATATCGTCCGCTTTGAGCTAGGACAGGAGCATCGTGATCGCCCTTCCCCGTTAGGTGAGGCGCGTGATTTCACTCTTCGCGCCGCCGATGACCGCTTTGTAGTGCCGCCCAGGAGTGGTCGGGAAGGCTCAGGCAGTTGGCATTGGCTGACGCTGCATAGTGGTGACACCCATATCGGCTCGTTGGGTTTTCGGCCTCCCCGAGAAATGATGGAGCGTATGGAGAGCCGCTTCCTTGAGCGCCAACAGCGTAACTTGGTGCTTATCGTGATATCGCTCTGCGTTGCCTCACTGCTGCTGGCAGGCGGGCTCTCCTGGTGGCTGGGACGACGCACCCGAGCACTGGCGGGCGCCACGCTGAGGCTTACTGAGGGCGACTATCGCACTCGACTGCCTGAACGCGGTCGCGATGAGCTGTCGCGCTTGGCGCGCGACTTCAACGTTTTGGCGGCCACCCTGGAAGCCAGCCGCGATGCCCGCGCACGCTGGGTGTCTGACACCGCGCACGAACTGCGCACGCCGCTGGCGGTGCTGCGCGGCGAGATCGAAGCCATGCAGGATGGCATTCGCCCACTGAACCAGGAGAACCTTAGCTCCCTCGCCCAAGAGGTGGGGCAGCTAGAGCGTTTAGTAGCGGATTTGCGCCTACTGTCGCAAAGCGACGCGGGTGCGCTGGATATCCAACTGGCACCGATGGATCTAAGCGACTGCCTCGACAGCCGCCTGGCCGACGCCGACCGCTGGTTAGTCGAAAGCGGTTTAACGCTGACCGAACAGATCGAACCTGGCATTATGATTCGTGGCGACGCCCAGCGCCTGCGCCAGCTCTGGAACAACCTGCTGGACAACAGCTGCGCCTATACCCAGCCGCCGGGCGAGCTACGGGTCACGCTTACCGCGCAGCAGGGAATGGCAGTGGTCATCTGGGAAGACAGTACCCCAGGCGTACCGGAGGGTGAATTAGCTCGCCTGACCGAGCGGCTCTATCGCGTCGAAGGCTCGCGCAGCCGTGCCAGCGGCGGCAGCGGTTTAGGGCTTTCGATTGCCAGCGCCCTGGTTAATGCCCACGGCGCAACGCTGACGCCCTCTAGCTCAACGCTAGGCGGGCTACGCTGGACGCTACGTTTTCCGCTGTTGACTGCTGATTAATATTGCCAAGGCTGAGGTCACCAAAACTGATATTACAAGAACCGTTAAGCCCTGCTTTTACGTTCACTGTTAAGCGAGTCTACCGCTATGTCTGATGCTGCCTCTTTACTGATTGTTGAGGATGAACCGAAGATTGCCCGCCTAATGGCGGACTACTTAACCACTCATGGTTTTGAGGTGACGACCCTGGGCCACGGCGATGAGGTAATGCCGTGGCTGGCGCAGCACTCCCCCGCTTTGGTGCTACTCGATATCATGCTGCCGGGTAAAGATGGCCTCACTCTCAGCCGGGAAATACGTCAGCAGTGGCCTGCCATTGCCATTATTATGGTCACCGCCAAAGTAGAAGAGGTTGACCGCCTGCTTGGATTGGAACTGGGCGCCGACGACTATATCTGCAAGCCGTTCAGCCCCCGGGAAGTCGTCGCTAGAGTGAAAGCGGTACTACGCCGCAGCCAAGCGGCAGCCGATGCCCCAGCCGAGGTGCAAAATGCACCGGTGGTATTAAACGAAGATGGCTGGCAGGCACTCGCCCACGGGCAGGATTTAGGCCTGACGGCGGTGGAGTTCCAGCTACTGCGGGTAATGATGCAGGCGCCGGGGCGAATTTTCAGCCGCGAGCAGCTTATGGATCATATGTATCGCGACAACCGCATCGTCTCGGAGCGCACTGTGGACAGCCACATCAAAAAGCTGCGCAAGAAGATCCACGAAGCGCTGCCTGAACTGGAGATCATCCGTTCGGTATATGGCGTCGGCTATAAGTATCAGCCGGAGGGGTAACAACAGGACTGCTTATGAAGGCGCTGGTAGTAGAAGACAACGTAAATTTAGCTAACTCTATTGCAGCGACTTTACGTGAGGCTGCCTTTAGCATTGATGTCGCCGACGACGGAAGAAAAGCACTCCATATGCTCGAACAGGGCGGATATGACTTGTTGGTACTGGATCTTGGCCTACCTGAAATTGATGGCATTTCTCTGCTACGCACATTACGCCATCAGCAGGATACGATCCCCGTCTTGATTATTTCGGCTCGCGACAGTCTGGATCAGCGCATACATGGTCTTGAAGTAGGCGCAGACGACTACCTATGCAAGCCTTTTTCGTTAGAAGAAGTGACTGCACGCGCCCGAGCGTTAGTACGGCGTGCCAAGCACTTTGGCGGAGAAACGCTGCAGTGTGGGCGTTTAGAGTTTTTACCCGATGCCATGGAGCTGCGGCTTGACGGCAAGCCCTTGCTGTTGCATCGCCGCGAATTAGAAGTCATGGAGTACCTGCTGATCAACCAAAACCGCCTCGTTAATAAGGATCAAATTATCGACCGACTATCTACCTCAGATGAGACGGTCAGCTATGCCGCAGTGGAAACTTACATCTCCCGGATTCGTAAAAAAATTGGCTACGATTTCGGTTTAAAAACGGTACGCGGTCTGGGCTATTACCTTGATTCTAAAAAAGATGGTTCTAAAGACGTGAAAGCCCCTGGCTATGAATAAACGCACATCGATCCGCAGTCGGCTGCTGTTATGGATCGGACTGCCTTTTACCGCCCTCGCGATCTTGGCATTGATCTCTAGTCACCTGCTGCTGTCTCGGCAAATTAATGCCACCTTTGATGACCTACTACTTAATGCCGCTCAGCGGCTGGAGCGTCGAATTTACACAGCAGATGGTGAACTGCGCATTAATATGCACTATTTCAGCATCAGTACACTTGGCAGCAGAGGCGAAGGAAAAATTTTCTATCGCATCAGAGAAAGTGACGGAGACATAATCGCAGGCTTTAGCGGTTTGACAGATCCCCCTGAAACGTCGCAAGAGCCCATTTTTTATGATGTAGATTATGCGGGCAATGCTTTAAGAGCCGTTGCGCTTACTCTTCCATTCCGGCGAGGAGGCGAACCGGTAGACATTGAAGTCGTCGTCGCCGAATCAAAGGAAGCCCGCCACACCCTTACCAATGACTTTATGATAACGCTCACAGGGTTAATGGTCGTTACAGGATTACTAGCCATTTCAATTGCACTTTTAGCCATTCACCTTGGGTTATCACCTCTTAACGCCGTTAGCCAGGCCTTGCGACAACGTTCACCGAATGACTTACATGCATTGGATGATGCAGCCCCAAAAGAGATTCTGCCGCTAATCCAGAGTATTAATCATTTAATGCAGCGTATGCGACGTAGTATTGAAAGCACTCAGCAGCTCAATGCCGATGTTTCGCATCAGCTTAGAACACCTGTCTCAGAGATTCGCGCTTTAACGGAAATGTCGCTTAAAGACGCATCCCAATCACCCGCTCATACTAGCCTGCGAGAGATCCAGCGCATTGCTGAACATGCCAGCCATACCGTTAAGCAACTGCTTAAATACGCCAAAACACGCAGCGAATTAGTCGATACATCTCACCTCGAAAGTGTCGATTTAATCGCCATTTGCCATGATGCCTGTGCTCAGACAGCCCCTAATATCTATAAACAAAACCAAGAGCTCGCCTTCGACCAACATAAAGCAATACCTAACATTTTGGGCGACCCCATTATGCTGCGTTGGTTGGTGACCAACCTTATCGAAAATGCCAGCGTGCATGCAGGTGGCCCCATGGCCTATAGAGGCGTTATAACCGTTGCACTAACGGCTAACACACGTCAGGTAACGTTAACGGTTAGCGATGAGGGTGCTGGCGTGGAGGAAGCGCAGCTTTGCAAATTGACGGAACGTTTTTTCCGCCACAACAAACATACGCCTGGAAGCGGATTAGGGCTGGCCATTGTGGAACAAATTGCAACGACGCACTCTGCCCACCTAACGTTAACTAATCGGCCCCAGGGCGGCTTTGAGGTCACGGTGACTTTCCCCGCTATTTAAGCGGCTGATTGACCATTCGCAGCATTAGCGGGGTCATAAAGATCAATAGCAGTAGACGCAATATATGGTGAGAAACAACATAGACTGGGTCGATACCCATCACCATGGCAATCACCGCCATTTCTCCTACTCCACCAGGAATTAACGCAAGCAGGACGGCAACGAAGGATAGTTGAGTAAAACTTGAAACCAACCACGCCATTAGCGCCGCTACCACCAACGCAAATAGGGCAAAAGTAATCCCATAGCGCCCCATGCTGACCACCTGCGACCACTGAGTTCCTGAAAAACGCGAGCCTACAGAAGCCCCCAGCACCAGAAAGGCAGCAAGCACTACCCCGGCTGGCAGGGAGTAATCAGATCCAAGGTTAGCAATAATGGCCCCTGCGGCCATGGGCCCTAAAAACTCAGGCAGGGGAATTCTTAACAAGCGCGCTAGCCACCAACACAGTGGTGCCAACAACAGAGGCAAAATATCGACTAAGGCTAGCGCTGATGATGAACTGGCAAGCGCTACATCATCAACAAAGAAACTCGCCACAAAAGCCGCCCCCGAAACCACGGTGACTAAGCGTAGCGAGTGAGAGATGGCGATCCAGCGTAAATCTCCGTTAGCACGTTCAGCCAGCACCAGCGCTGAATTCATACTCCCTGGGTACGAGCAAAAAATAGCATTCATCCGCCCTACACTCGCTCGGTTAAAAATCCAGAAACCGCCGATCAGCATTAGCCCCATATAAACCAGCATTGCCAGCACACTGGGGTACCACAAAACTAACCCTACGAGTTCATCTGCTTGGATTCGACTGCCGATAAATAGCCCTAGCAGTGCGATGGCGGTGCGATGCAGGCGCTTATCGACACCTGTTTTTACCCCCATCAGTGATAAGCCCATCACCATAAACAGAGACCCAAGCATCCAAGCCAAGGGCAATGAAAAAAGGGTGGCAAACCAGCCACCCACAAAACCCAAGCCAACGGTAATGACAGTTCTTTTCAACATCTCAAATTCTGAATTCAGGAATCATAGTTGAGCAGCCTCTTGGCGCGCTTTAAGGCGCTTCATTAATGGCTGGCTAAATAGCGAGATAAGCAGTAAGGCAAAAATGGCCAGCGTCACAGGGCGCTCAAAAACGTACGTGATGTCGCCACCACTGATTTGGTAGGAGTGAAGTAGCGATTTTTCAGCCAACGATCCTAATAGCATGCCGATAACAGCGGCGGGTACGGAGTAGCCGTAGTGGCGAAATATCCACCCGATCACCGCAAACACCAGTACCGTAGCGGGCCCCGTCATATTGCCGGTTAGCCCGAAGGATCCCATGACCGCCAGCACCAACACAGAAGGAATCAAGTAGCGCATGGGCACTTTGACGATATTGGCCAAAAGAGGAATAAACAGTAAACCGATGATCACCAGTAGAAACACCTGGGCAAAGTTAGCGAAGATAATCGCGTAAACCACATCAGTTTGTTGGCGAATAAACTGTGGGCCGCCAGTGATATTATGCATAGCAAACGCCGCTAACATGACCGCTGTAGCGCCACCGCCGGGAATCCCTAGTGCCAGCAGTGTTGCCATCGAGCCCCCTTCGGAGCTGCTATTCGCCGCTTCTGATGCCACCACGCCTTTTGGGTTGCCCTTGCCAAATGAATCAGGATCCTGATCACGACGCTTAGTTTCTATGTAAGAGAGCAGGTTAGACACGGAGGAGCCCACACCAGGAACCGCCCCGACCAACACCCCGATCAAACCACCCCGAATCATCACAACAGGGTAGCGCATCGCCATTCTGCAACCTTCGAAGATCTCACTTACCTTGACCTTGCGGGCGTCGGCAGATTCAACGATGAAGCCTTTGTTGGCCAGCTTAAATAGCTCAGAGGCCGCAAACATGCCCATCATGGCAGGGATAACGGGGACGCCATCCAACAGGTAAGTCTGCCCCATCGTCCCCCGTGCCAAGCCAATTTCACTAAACCCAACCGTACCGACTAACAGGCCAACAAAACCGGCAATCAAGCCCTTAAGCACCTGTTCGCCTTTTAAGCTCGCAATCAGCGTCATTCCCCAGAGAATCACTACAAACATCTCTGCTGGCCCTAGTCTCAGCACCATGTAGGAAAGCGGCTGTATCATAAAGAACAGCACCACATAGCCCATCAGCGCGCCAATCACCGAGGAGGCTAACGCGACGCCTAACGCCTGGTTATGCTGCCCCTTCCGAGCCATGGGGTAACCATCAAACGCGGTAGCGATTGCCGAAGAGGTACCCGGTATATTCATCAAAATTGCCGGGATACCGGCACCAAAGGAGCCGCCAGTAAAAATAGCGGTGAGAAACAACATGGCTTGAATAAAGTCCATGTACATGGTCATCGGCAGGAAAATGGCCATCGCCATTGATATCTGTAGGCCTGGCGTTGCGCCAAAAATAAGCCCCAGTACGATACCCGGCACTACCACCAGCCAAGGGCCAAAATTAGAAAAAAGCAGATCCAAACTCTGCCCTACTGCGCCAAAATCAATCATGGTATCTCCTCAGCTTGGAAGCAGCAGCAGTGTCATCGGGTACGGCAGCATCTGCGAGAAAAAGAACGCGACACTCAGCCCAAACGCGACGCTATAACCACCTAACAACAGCCAATTGCGCTCTCCCTTAAGAACCAGGAAAAGCGCCAGAAACACTACAGTGGCAATATCAAAGCCTATCGCTTCAAGCGACAGCACATAGGCGGCGAAGAGACCCACAACTGGTAATGTTTTATGCAGTGGCTCCTCTTCAGAGGAGCGAAATAGCGAGCCGTGTTTAATACGCAGGATCAATTCAAGTGCAATAATCGCCAACACGATAACGGCAAGTGGCAATATAAGCAGCAGGTTTTGCGGCGTGGCGGATACGCGAATGGCATCTAATAAATACCATAGTGTAAAGCCAGCCAGACCCATGAGAACGATAAAGTCCCCATAGTCACGTTTAGATTCAGACATGGTAAAACCCCATACTGGCCCCTCATTAATGTGAAGGACCAGCGATTATGGAAGGATTAGCTCGGAAAAGATCTGGAAAAAGAGTCCAGATAAACTAGTTCAGCAGGTGAGCGTACTTCTCAAACACCTCATAATTTTCACGCATCAGCTCGTTGGAGCGCTCTGGGCCGACCCAAACGCCGCCCATTTCGTTGCGCTCAAGCTGCTCTTGAACATCTTTGCGAGCAAGCGCATTTTGAATAGCAGAGGAGAGCTTCTCAAAACGCTCGGGGTGCTGGCGCTCCATTTCACTGGTTACTGCAAAGCCGCGCATTGAGCCCTGAAGAACGGGCACCTCAAGATTCATCGGCGCCAGCGCTTCGTTGATCGGGAGTGCATCCCACTGCTCAATGCGCTCATCACTGACGATCGCCAACGGGGTTAGAAACTCACGAATCCCCTCACTGCCTTGGGCACTAATAGAGACAAAATCCACCTGCCCACCCGCTACCGCTGAACGGGCTTCACCACCGCTGTTATAGGTCACCAAGTTGAGGTTATCTTGGGGAATACCTGCTTCATCAAGTAACAAGCGCACCATTAAGTGGCCAGCAGAGCCTTGAACTACCGCCCCACGAACTTGACCGCTCTCTTCACGAATTGCTTCAAGAAGACTGGGCAAATCCTCATAACCGCTGTCTTTATTGGCAGCGATTAGATCCAAATCAAACCACTGGAAGTTGATATAAGAAAAGTCGTCGACACTAAACTCTGCATCACCCGTCAGAATCGAGTTAGTTAAGTAAGGAGCAAACGTCGAGGCATAAACGGTATAACCATCATCTGGCACGTTAAGAACGTAATTCGAGGCGACTTGGGTACCCGCACCAGGCCGATTAGTCACTTGTATCGGTACGCCTAGCTCTTCGGAAATGGGGCCAGACATCATGCGGGCCATGCGATCCGCACTACCGCCCGTGCCAAAACCTACCACCATGTTGAGCGGTCGAGAGGGAAAGTCGTCAGCGGCAGCAGGAAGCGCCATTGATAGAGAGGCAATGGCGGCTGTTGCCCCTACCAGCATGGATTTAATATTAAGCGATAAGGACGCACTGGAAGTATTAAGCATAGCGTGGCTCTCTTTTTATAGGTTTGTTTGATTTTCGCACAGGTATCTCGCTGTGAGCCTAGAACGCTACACCCCGAAACTGTCACCAACCTTGCATAAAGTAAGAAGGCAACTAAAGTCTAATCCTCACTAGCTACCTGCCGATTAAGAAACGCCATGCCTGCATCAATGGTCATGCAGCAATGATGGCTGTCCCTGTTTCAATGACTTTCAGGTCACCTGAGTGTTTCTTAGCATATGCTAAAGTATTGTCTCAGACTGCCGATAACTCTATTAGCCTGCTTTAGAACCTATTTCTTTACGCAGGCCTGCGTAGTCGCTGTCGCGCCTGCTTAAAGTAGCCCTTAATCTAACGAGAGATTGCCATGACCATCTCTTTACCTACCGGGAGTGCCCCTTTAGACGCACATCCTTTACGTAGTGAGCCGTCAAATGTCGAGAAGGTAACAGCTACACCGGTCACTGCTAACGCCGCAACGACGGATTCCGACACCAGCATTCACTTGGATCTTTCTCCCGTGGCTAGAGGCATCGCCTCAGCTTCAGAAAAGGCTGGCAATACACAGGAAGCGAAGAACACCAAAATCGATGAAAGCGATCTACCGCAGGAGATTAAAGAACTACTAAAGCGAATTGTTGAATATAGAGAAAAATTAAAGGAGAAAGAGCAGGAACTGGAAGAGGTTATACGCGACCAGTCCCTAAACGATGAACAACGCCAAGCAAAACTCGACGCCCTGCAACAGGAAATCAGTAGCCTCAATAATTCGCTTCAAGAGGCTATGAGCCAACTAAGCAAACTCATCACTCAGCTGGATCTTGATGATGACGCTGTTGTCGGAATGATGTCATTGGCCATGTCTTGATGACGTATAGCCGTTAAGGATTGACCTGCCGATTAAGAAACGCAATACCCGCATCAATGGCGCCGCCACGCAGCAGGAAACTAGTAATATGACCACGCCAGCGCTGCAGATACAGCTCGCTCTCGATGCTGTTGTCCTGCAGGGCTTGATAGAAGTCCGTGGCATGATCCACTGGCACCAGCTGATCCCACTTGCCGTGGAACAGAAAAAATGGCGGCGCCTGCGGGGTAATTTGTCGCGCGGGTGAGGCTAGGCGATATGCTTCGTGCTCTTCAGCGCGGGTACCGCCGATAAAGTCGACGACTAAGCGCCCATCATCAAATTTGAGCAAATCACTGGGTAGCCCTCCAGCCAATACCGCGGCTAAACGACTCTGCTCGCCGCCGTAGGGTTCGGCCAGCGGCCCTTCTGCTCCCGCCACCGCCAGCAAGCTCACCAAATGCGCACCGGATGAAAACCCAACGCCTACAATTCGGTTTGTATCCACTTGCCACTCATCGGCATTGGCGTGAATCCAAGCCATCGCCTGCTGCAAGTCATGTAACTGGCTAGGGAAGCGATATTCAGGCGCAAAACGGTACTCAATATTCACCGCTACGTAGCCCTGACCCGCTAGCTGTTCAGCGATGCCCTGCATATCTTCCGGTGTGCGGTTGCGCCAGCCGCCGCCATGCACCACCAAGGCAGCAGGTCGCAACTCTCCGTTCGAGTCGTCGGGTAGATAAACATCGGCTGCTAACGCCTGGGGCCACTCTTCAGGTGTATAAGTGGCAGGTGCCAAGCGCGTAAAAGACTGGGGTTCACGCAGCATACTGCTTTCAATCGCGAGCTCATCTTGGCTAACGTGTTGGGCAGCGCTACAGCCACTCAGCATTAAGGCAATTGCACCCAGGCCAGTCACGCGGCGAAGGGAGGTAAACGCGCAACGCTGCTGCCATACGCGAAGTTGCTCGGTTCGCGACATCATGCTTCTCCTTGAAAATAGGTGACCCCTCACCTACCCACTACGACCTGCAACAAGCCAATAAGGTCACGATTGTTGCACACTCTCTGCAAACGGTTTGCACGCCATCTAGTAATACTGGCATCGTCAACTCACCAGGAGAGAACTATGAAAATTTCAAATGCCAGGAACGTTTCCATTCGTCAACTGTTTGCCCCTGCCCTGCTGGCTATCGCCATTATGCCATTAGCGTTTACTGCTCAAGCGCATAGCCACGGTGATCATGAAGGCCAAGGCCCAGATCGTGAACGTATGGAAGAGCGCATGGAGGAGCGCCGCCAAGAGGTCTACGAGCGCGCTGATATTTCAGCCGAGAAACAGGCTGAGCTCAACGAGGCACACGCCGAACATCGTGAAGCCATGCAGGCACTACGCGAAGAACACCACGAGCGGGTAGCTGAAATTCTCACCGAAGAAGAGCAGGAAGCGCTGCGCAACGCCATGCAGGAAGCCCATGAAGAGTATCGTGGTAAGCGTGGCAAAGGTGGCCACCACGATGATCATAGTGACGAGAACGCCGATAGCGAATAAACGCAGACCAAGCCTCGAACCTTGATCCAACGCCCGGTTTTCCGGGCGTTTTTGTGTCTGTGCTTTAGCCAGCTCGCTACTAACTCCACGCTAATTCAACCTAAATAGGAGAGGTTAACTTGATGAGGGTCGGTTAATCACGTATTTTATTTGAACGTTCATTCAAAATAAAATCATCTTTCAACAACAGGAGTCCGCCTGCATGGCGAAAGACAACCCGATCCTCCCCTCCCGCGACCGCCTCAATCCCGTGGTTTTCCACGGTAGTGTGGCCGGTATTCTTATCTTTTTAGTGCTCACCATGCTGTTTACTGAGCAAGCTGGGGCTTTTTTTGATGCAGGCCTTGCCTGGGTAAGTAAAACCTTTGGCTGGTACTACATGCTCGCCATTGTGGCCTACCTGGTTTTTGTGGTCGCCATTGGCATGTCCCGCTTTGGCAGTATTCGTCTGGGGCCCGACCACTCCCGGCCCGAGTTCTCGCTGCTCTCCTGGTCAGCCATGCTGTTTGCCGCGGGTATCGGTATCGACCTGCTGTTCTTCAGCGTTGCCGAGCCGGTTGCCCACTACTTGGCACCGCCGGATTTAACCCCGGAAAGCCAGGCCGCGATGCGTAACGCCGTCGTTCAAACCTATCTGCACTGGGGGCTCTCCGGTTGGGGGCTGTACGTGTTGATGGGTATGGCGCTGGCTTACTTCAGCTACCGTCATCGCCTGCCGCTGGCTATTCGTAGCGCGCTCTACCCGATACTGGGCAAGCGCATTCACGGCCCCATTGGTAACGCTGTCGACATCACTGCGGTGATCTCCACCGTGTTCGGCATTGCGACCAGCCTGGGTATTGGGGTGATGCAGTTGAACTACGGCCTCACCTATATGTTCGGCGTGCCGGAAACGCTCACCGTGCAGGTGATTTTGATTGTCTTGGTGGTGGTATTAGCGACGATTTCTGTGGTGACTGGGGTTGAAAAAGGCATCCGTCGCCTTTCGGAGTTCAACATGCTGTTGGCGCTGGCGCTGATGTTGTTTGTGCTCTTTTCCGGCGACACCCTGGTGCTACTGGATAAGGTGGTTAACAACGCCGGTGATTATCTGTCTGGGTTTGTCGGTGCAAGCTTTGACACCTATGCGTTTGCAGATGAGGGCGCCCAAGAGTGGAAGATGTGGTGGACAATCTTCTTCTGGGGCTGGTGGATTGCCTGGACACCGTTTGTGGGTCTGTTCCTGGCACGCATTTCTCGTGGCCGTACCATTCGTGAGTTTGTCGCTGGTGCTTTGTTTATTCCGCTCGCATTTATGATGGTGTGGATGTCTGTGTTTGGTAACAGCGGTATTGAGCTGGTGGCCAACCAGGGCGTTGCCGAGCTGGGTGAGCAAGCCCTTAACACCCCGCAAACCACGCTCTACACGCTGCTTGAGTACTACCCTTACGTTGGCTTAACCGCGGCAGTGGTCACTGTGCTAGGCATCGTGTTCTTTATTACCTCAGCGGACTCAGGCGCGCTGGTGCTGGCCAACTTCACCTCTATTTTGAGCGACGTGAACCACGATGCGCCGGTAAAACTGCGTATTTTCTGGTCAGCAGTCATCGGCTTGATCACTATCGCCCTGCTAATGGCTGGTGGCTTGAACGCGCTTCAGAGTGCCGTCGTTATCACCGCACTGCCCTTCTCATTAGTTATTTTCGCTGTGATGGTGGGTATGTATAAAGCGCTGAAGCTGGAAGGCAAAAAAGCCGATGCCCGCCGCATGATTGCTGGTGGCGCCCCCGGTGGCGACTGGCGGGAGCGCCTGGATCGCGCCCTGGATACCTCTAATCGTGCGGGCGCCGCTGCGACAATTGAGCACTCCATTCGCCCAGCAATGACGCAGTTTGCTCAGGAGCTTGAAAGCCGTGGCCAAACCGCCAATGTGACCGAAGAGCACGTTGAGGGCGAGTCGCTGCCGAACTTGACCCTTCAAGTCGACTTCGGCGAAGCCACCAGCTTTGTCTATCAGGTCTGCCCACACCGCATGCGTACGCCAAGCTTCATCCCGGCCGATGACGACTTCTATGTACGTCTGGATGTCTACCTGGCGGAAGGGGGTCAAGATAAAGACCTGAACGGCTACACCCGTGGTCAGGTGATTGGTGATCTGGTGGCTGAGTATGAACGCCACCTTCACTTCCTCACTCTGGCCGGTGAGCAGATGGGCCACGTGCAGGCAATGCCCGGCACCATCGGTGAGCCGCCGGAAGACTCGCAGATATAAGTAAGCGTCTGTTCTTAGCCTAAAAAAATCCCAGCCAAGCGGCTGGGATTTTTTGTACACGAACGACTCCGCGACTAACGCCTTGTTGTGCAAATTTCAGTGCAGGCGTAGCGTAATGGCTTGTTTTCCCTATCACTTAGGAGGCTAGCCCCATGTCCCGCGCCCATCGATCTTCGGGTTACGTTTTCCCGCTGCCTGGCAGCGCGCTGGTCAGCGCTTGGCGTGAAGGGTATACGCTGGCCAGATTAAAGCGCGATGTGATGGCGGGGCTGACGATTGGCGTGGTGGCGGTACCGCTCTCCATGGCGCTGGCCATCGCCACGGGTGTGCCGCCTCAACATGGGCTCTACACCGCCATTGTGGCCGGCGCGGTGATCGCCTTAACCGGCGGTTCACGGTTTAACATCTCCGGCCCTACCGCCGCTTTTGTGGTCATTCTATTTCCCATTGTGGCCAACCATGGTCTGGGTGGCCTGCTGATTGCAACGCTCATGGCGGGCGCTATTTTGGTGGCGCTGGGGCTGTCGCGGTTGGGCAGCCTGATTCAGTACGTCCCCTACCCGGTGATTCTAGGCTTTACGGCGGGCATCGGCGTTGTGATTGCGCTATTACAACTGCCGGACTTTCTCGGTTTATCCGGGGTCGAGCTTGGCGACAGCACTCTGCAGAACCTAATGCTGATTGGCCAGGCGCTACCCACACTTTCACCAGCAGAGATCAGTGTTGGGCTTATCACCCTGGCGACGCTGTTAATCTGGCCCCGCCTGAATACGCCTGTACCTGCCCCGCTGGTCGGTTTAGCGGTGGGCACTGTGGCGGCTGCGCTGTTGCTGATGAGTGGTGTTGAAGTCGATACCATCGCTTCACGATTTAGCTGGGAGTTCGAAGGTGAGAGCGGCAGTGGCATTCCCCCCTTTGCGCCTAGCTTCACCGCGCCGTGGCATTTTCCCGGCGCTGATGGGAACCCGCTTGAGATCAACTTTGCACTGATTCAGGCGCTGCTCGGCCCGGCATTGGCGATTGCGCTACTGGCGGCGATTGAATCGCTGCTGTGTGCCGTAGTAGCGGATGGCCTAACCCGCACCCGCCATGATCCTAACGCCGAGCTAATTGGCCAGGGGCTGGGCAATCTGGTGGTTCCCTTCTTCGGCGGCATTACCGCCACAGCGGCCCTGGCCCGCACGGCAACCAATATCAAAAGCGGGGCGTTTTCACCGGTTGCAGCGGTCGTTCACTCCCTGGTGGTGCTGCTTGCCGTGGTGGCACTGGCGGGCGTGCTGGGGTTCGTCCCCATGGCGGCGCTAGCCGCCCTGCTGTTGATCATCGCCTGGAACATGAGCGAGGCGCGCCACTTCGTACATACGCTGAAAAGTGCCCCCGCCAGCGATGTTTCAGTACTGGTCATCTGCTTTGCCCTCACAGTGATTTTCGACATGGTCGTTGCCGTGGCCGTGGGTATTGGCCTGGCCGCCGCCCTGTTCATCCGCCGTATGGCACAGCTCACTCATACCCAGCGCCTGGCGGCACCCAACACCGGCGAGCACTTCCCGCCGGAAGTGGCACTTTATAAGATAAGCGGTCCGCTGTTTTTTGGCGCCGCAGAAAAGGCCATTGCTACACTCAGAGTGATTGACCACAGCGTAAAAATCGTCGTTCTGGATATGCGCGATGTACCCAGCCTGGATACCACCGCGATGGTGGCGCTGGATACCCTGCGCAGGGAGTTGGGCGAGCAAGGCATTGGCGTGATATTCGTTGGGCTGCCGCCACGTATAGCGCTAAAAATAAAACGCGCCGGCATTAAGCGCGAAGCGGGTAAGTTAGCGGTCGTCAATAACCTAGCCCACGCCGAGCGAATGGCACGACGTTGGCTGGGTGATAGCAGATAGGGAGTGGCTGGTGTGAAGTTCATGAGTAACGTTTAAAAGGGGAAGTCGCCTCCCCCTGGTAGAATACTTGCCAGGCATTAGCTGGCCATATCAAGCACAATACGGCCCTCTATCTTGCCGTCGATCATGCGCTGGAAGACATCGTTGATATTGTCCAGCGTATCGGTTGCGACCGTGGCTTTGACCTTGCCTTCGGCGGCAAAATCCAGCGCTTCCTGCAGGTCGCTGCGGGTACCGACGATCGAGCCACGAATGGTAATACCGTTGAGCACCGTGCTGAAGATCGGCAGTGGGAAGTCGCCGGGGGGTAAGCCATTGAGCACCAATGTGCCGCCGCGGCGTAACATATTCTGCGCTTGATCAAACGCCTTCGGCGACACCGCTGTCACCAAGGCACCGTGAGCGCCACCAATGGTTTTCTTCAGGTAGGCCGCTGGGTCGGTCTTCATGGCATTGACGGTTACCGTGGCGCCTAAGCGCTCGGCCAGGGCTAGCTTACCGTCATCGATATCCACAGCCGCTACGTTCAGCCCCATGGCTTTGGCGTACTGCACCGCCATATGGCCCAGGCCACCAATGCCCGAGATCACCACCCACTGGCCAGGGCGGGTATCGGTCATCTTCAAGCCTTTATAAACCGTTACCCCTGCACACAGCACTGGGGCTATTTCAATAAAATCAACGGCATCCGGCAATCGCCCGACATAGCCTGCATCCGCTAAGGTGTAGTCCGCGAACCCACCGTTAACGCTGTAGCCGGTATTCTGCTGAGACTCGCACAGGGTTTCCCAGCCACCTAAGCAGTGTTCGCAGTAGCCGCAGGCTGAATAGAGCCAGGGCACACCGATACGATCGCCCTCTTTGACGTGGGAGACACCTTCACCCACCGCCACAATATGCCCAACGCCTTCATGCCCGGGAATAAACGGCGGTGAGGGTTTTACCGGCCAATCGCCGTGAGCAGCGTGTAAATCGGTATGGCAAACGCCAGAGGCTGCCACTTTCATCAACACCTCGCCCTGCTTGGGGCGAGGTACGTCAACTTCTTCGATAACCAACGGCTGGCCAAACTCACGAACGACCGCCGCGCGCATTGTGCTATCCATGATGCAACTCCTAATAGTTTACGATACGGCCATTTAACAACGGCTCTTATCGGTAGAGTCAGCGTCAGGGGAACTGACATACCGCCCGACTAGTGCCGGGCGGTGTGGCTAGCTATACATAGAAAAACATGGCTGGTTAGAAGAAGCCCAGTGGGTTGATATCGTAGCTGACCAGCAGGTTTTTGGTTTGCTGATAGTGCTCAAGGGCGACCTTGTGGGTTTCGCGGCCAACGCCTGATTTTTTGTAACCACCGAAGGCCGCGTGGGCGGGGTACTGATGGTAGCAGTTAGTCCACACACGACCGGCTTGAATGCCACGGCCCATACGGAAAGCGACGTTGATATCGCGGCTCCACACGCCTGCGCCCAAACCAAACTCGGTGTCGTTGGCAATCGCCAGCGCTTCCTCTTCGTCTTTGAAGGTGGTCACCGCCACCACCGGGCCAAAGATCTCCTCCTGGAAAACACGCATCTGGTTATTACCCTTCAGCAGCGTTGGCTGAATGTAGTAACCGCTGTTGATGCTGTCGTCCAGGGTCTCTTTGTTACCGCCAGTGAGGAACTCGGCGCCCTCGTCGCGGGCAATATCCATGTACGACATGATCTTGTCGAACTGCTCTTGAGAAGCCTGAGCTCCTACCTGTACATCGGTATCCAGCGGGTTACCGCGCTTGATGGTTTGCGTGCGCTCGATCACCTTGGCCATAAACTCGTCGTACATGCTCTCTTGGATCAGCGCACGTGACGGGCAAGTGCACACTTCGCCCTGGTTAAAGAACGCCAGCACCAAGCCTTCGACTGCTTTATCAATAAAGGTCGGTTCGGCGTTCATGATATCGGCAAAGTAGATGTTGGGAGATTTACCGCCTAGCTCCACGGTAGAGGGAATGATGTTTTCCGCCGCGCATTTCAAGATATGTGAGCCAACGGGGGTAGAACCGGTGAAGGCAATTTTGGCGATGCGTTTGCTGCTGGCCAGTGCCTGACCCGCTTCGGCGCCAAAGCCGTTGACGATATTAAGCACGCCCGGAGGTAGCAGGTCGCCAATCAATTCGACGACTTTCAAAATCGATGCTGGGGTTTGCTCAGCAGGTTTGAGCACCACGCAGTTACCCGCCGCCAGCGCAGGCGCCAGCTTCCAAACCGCCATTAGAATCGGGAAGTTCCAGGGGATAATCTGGCCCACTACGCCCAGCGGCTCGTGGAAGTGATACGAAACCGTGTTGGCATCAATATCCGCCGCCGTGCCTTCCTGCGAGCGTATGCAGCCAGCAAAGTAGCGGAAGTGGTCAACCGCCAGCGGCAGATCGGCGTTCAGCGTTTCACGCACGGCTTTACCGTTGTCCCAGGTTTCGGCAACGGCAAGCATTTCCAGGTTCTGTTCGATGCGGTCGGCGATTTTCAGCAGAATATTGCTGCGCTCTTGTGCTGACGTTTTGCCCCAGGCAGGTGCCGCTTTGTGGGCAGCATCCAGTGCTTTATCGATATCTTCTGCCGTGGAGCGGGGAATTTCACAGAAAACGTGACCGTTGACGGGACTAATATTGTCGAAATACTGGCCTTTCACCGGAGCGACAAATTCGCCGCCGATATAGTTACCGTAACGTTTTTCAAATGACACCACTGAACCGGTATCACCAGGGTTGGCGTAGATCATTGTGTAGCTCCTGAGTATTATGATTATTTAAGGTGCTTTTTTAAGCTGCTTTGACAGTGTTGTTCACTAAAGCAAATGGCGATATAGCCCGATGGCAGGATTACCCCTCATCCCTTGGTAGGAGACGCCATGTATTCCCTGTTGGTGGCGGATGATCATCCGCTGTTCCGCGATGCGCTACAAACCGTGATTAGCGGGGGCTTGGCAGGTAGCCAGCTATTGGAGGCAGAGAGCCTCGCTGATGCGATAGCGTTGATTGAAGCGAACACCGAGTTAGATCTACTGCTGCTGGATTTAAGCCTGCCGGATGCAGAAGGGCTAGAAGGTTTAACACGGCTGCGCGAAGAGTTCCCCTCACTGCCGGTGGCGATTGTGTCTGCGCATCAAGAGCGCCAACTGGTACTCGATGCCATTACTCTGGGCGCGGTAGGCTATATCCCTAAATCCACACCCCGGGAAACGCTGCTGGCCGCGTTAACGCAGATTCTTGAAGGCCAGCTCTACTTGCCGCCCGATGTTATGCGTCGCCCAGCACCGCGCGCTGCTGCGCCTCCTCCCCCCAACAGCAGCTCACCAACCAGCGAACGCTTGGCGCGCTTAACCGACAAGCAGTTAGAGGTATTGGCGTGTATGACGACAGGCATGTCGAACAAACATATTGCCCGGGAGTTGTTAATTGCCGAAACCACCGTAAAAACCCATGTTTCGGCGATTTTACGTAAATTGAATGCCACCAGCCGGGTTCATGCGATCGTTATCGCGGGGGAGGAGGATCTCAGTTTTTACCGGGCCAATCGCGCCCGTTAGGGCGCCTTAAGTCAGGCTTTACTAAGCAGGTTCCCGAGCAGCATACGTAGCCGCAAGGGCTTTAACGGTTTGAGTAAGCAGTGCATGCCGGCTTCCCGGGTAGCGCGCTTAATCTCCGCCTCATGATTGGCCGTAATCACTACCGCTGCTAGGCCGGGATAGCGCCGCTGTAGTCGCGCGGCCAGTTCAATCCCGGTTTCACGGTGATCACCCAAATGGTAATCCACCAGCAGTACCGCCGGCTGCTCACCGTCGCTGGCAGCCTCCAGCGCACTCACCGTGGCGGCGGCTCGCACTCGGCACCCCCAACTACCCAGCAGCGCCTGCATGCCGTCTATAATGGCCAAATCATCATCAATCACCCAGATAACACGGCCACACAACGGATCCTCTGCACCGTCAGGCAGCACCGCGTTGTGAGTGTTATCCAGTGTGGGAACCGTTGCCGCGGCGTAGGGCACGGTGATCGAAAATAGCGCGCCCACGCCGGGACGAGAGGCAAGCGAAACCGGCTGTCCCAGCATGGTACTGATACGGTCAACAATGGCGAGCCCCAATCCTAAGCCACGGCTGTGAGCGCCGTTAGGCTGGTTAGCGCGACGAAACTCCAGAAAGATCGCTTCCCGCTGCTGCTCAGGGATCCCGGGGCCAGTGTCGCCCACGGTAATTTCCAACCCTTCTTTGCGCCGCCGGCAGCCCAGTAGCACTCGCCCCTGCTCGGTATAACGCACCGCATTACTTAAGAAGTTGCGGATCACTCGCGCCAGCAGTGCCAGATCGGATTCGACTACCGCACTAGAGGGCACGTAGTGGAGTGCCAGCCCTCTCACCCCGGCTATTTGGCGATACTCTTCTGCCAATGCATCTAATAGCGTGCTCACCGCGAAGGGGGCTTTATCAGCATGGAGAACCCCCGCATCCAAACGTGAAATGTCCACCAGTGTGCCTATTAGCCCCTCTACATCCTTTAACGAGCGGCCAATATGGCTGACTAGCATTTGCGAGGTCTCGGGCAGTGAGTGCGTTTCTAACGCACTGGCAAACAGACGAGCGGCATTGAGCGGCTGCAGCAGGTCGTGGCTAACCGCCGCCAGGAATTTCGTTTTGGATAGGTTGGCGGCTTCGGCTTCGGCTTTCGCGGCCAGTAGGCGCGTATTAACCTGGCTTAGTTCATCTAAGGTGCGGTGCAGCGCATGGGTGCGCTCACGTACCTGTTCGGCAAGCAGTACCGAGCGCTCAAAGGCGGCATAGGGCGCGGGATTGACATCACCCCCGGTTTCCACCCGCTCCATGAGTGCTTGGCACACTTTACGCAGGCGACGGTTCTCTTCCCGCAGCGCCGCGACATCAGTTGCAGCAGCCCTATCGGTTGCTTCAGACGTGGCCGTTAGTTGGAAGAGATCCAAACGCCACCCCCGTAAATGTTTGATTCACATGCATACCGTGATGCTGCTCGCCATAGGTATTGAAGCCTACCACGCCTGCTAGACACAGCAGTTGTGACGCCTGATCAAGTTGCTGCAGCGCCTCGAGCTCCATCCGGCGCAGAAAACAGTCGCAGCCAATAATCATACTCGTCGCCCCCAGCCTGGCGCTCACTCCGTCCAGCATCACTTTGAGGTTATCAAGGAGCGGTGTTGGCTGCATGGCAGTCAGTACGATGCCGTTTTCCACTGCGCAGTAAAAACTCAAACTACTGTCGCTATTAACCCCCTGGATAGAGCGCACATAGTGCTGTCCGCCAATGCGGACGGCTAATGGGTGGCGGGCAAAAACAGCGGCGCTGAGCTGCTCAGGGGCAACGCCTACCAACGCTGCATAGACGTGGGCGGCGGGCAGACCATTGAGCTCTACCACCCGCCGCTGCTCACGGTCAGCCTCGGTTACCACGAGCTTGTGGGCCAATGGGATTAAGTGATGGGTTGAGAACACTTCAAAGGGCAACCGGGTATTGATCATGACGACCACCGCCGCACGGGTATAAAAGCATCCAGCGGTATACACATGGGTATGGCTAAGGTGGTTATCGTCACCCGCCGAGCCGCCAAAACTAGGAATGCGCCCTAGCGCGGCATCCAGGGTAGCGAGTACTTGCTCTTCACGGCTGGATAAACCATCCAATAACGTCAGTGCAAAACTGTGCTCATTGATCGGCGCGATGGCTTGTTGTCGGCAACGTTCCAAAAGCGTGTCAACCAACGGTTGAGCATCGGCCAACGCAAAATATTCGAGGTCGTCAATCAGCGCCGTTTCAATAGCAAACAGGCGACGATCAAACCCGATAGCCACGATGGAGCCGCGGTCATAGCCTTCAGGCGTTATTTCCCCAGCGGTAGTACAACCACTTAGTGGCGTAGTGGGAAAGCGACTTTCCATCGCATCGGCTAGCGCCGCTAAATCATACTCCGCACTGCAGAAGAACAGTACGAATCCCAGATGTTCGTGCTGTAATGCGTCAGCTAACTCCGCCGCTGCCCGGCTTGCATCGGTCTGCTGGCTAGCTGCAGTGCTAATGCCCTGTTCAACTTGATAAGTGATCACGGCTCCACCTCTCCAGTGCGGAATGCGTATGCGCCGCTGCAAGCCTTAACGCACTGAACGCTTCATCAAGCTGCCCGGATGTGGTGCGTTCTGTTTTGGCTAATAGCTCAAGTTGCTTTGCCAACTCGCCAAGCTGGTCGGCCCCCATACTCAATGACTCGCCACGCAACTGATGGGCAAGCCGCACGACCTGCAGCTTCTGTTCTGACGTCAAAGGCGTTGCAGCCAGACAAGAAGCCAACTGCGCGGAGTAATCGCTTACTTGCTGGTGGTAAAGCATGATTAGCTGAACCATGCTCACTTCACCAAGCGTCATTTTCAACATGCTCAGGGTATCGCTATTAAGCAATGACTGCTTTCCGGCTAGCGTCGGAGACGCCGCTAACGCCTGTAAAGATGCGCCTGGGGTCGCAAAAAGCTGTAACGCCAGCACGTTACTTAGTGCAGAGAGCGATAGAGGCTTGGTGATGTAATCATTCATACCCGCGGCCAGACAGCGCTGTCGATCATCTTCAGCGCCTCCGGCGGTCATGGCGACAATCGGCACACTGGCTAACCAGCCGCCCTGTTCACGCAACCGTTGCGTGACCGTCAGGCCATCCATATCGGGCAGTTGAATATCCATAAAGATCAGATGCACTTGCTGCGACTGGGCCATGGCCAAGGCGTCATGGCCACTCTCAGCCCAGACCGCGTCGCAACCCAAGCGGGCCAATAAGCCCATCGCGACTTTGCGGTTGATGGCGTTATCCTCTACCAGAAGCAGTTTTGTGCCGGTAAAGTCTCGCTTGGGTGCTGGGGGTAACGACGTTTTGATGGGGTCAGCGGCAATCAACGGCAGCTCACACCAGAAGGTGCTTCCCTGGCCTAACTGGCTATTTACCCCTAGTCGACCTTGCATGGCTTCGCTTAGCCGTTTGCAAATTGCCAGCCCTAGTCCTGTGCCACCAAACCGTCGAGCCACCGACTCATCAGCCTGCTGAAAAGGCTCAAAAAGGCGTTGCTGTTGCTGCTCGCTGAGACCACACCCTGTATCACTAATCTCAAAGAGTAGCTTCTCCACCGTGGAGGAGACCCGAACGCTGACTTCGCCGTGGTCAGTGAATTTGATGGCATTAGCGAGAAGATTAAGCAAAATTTGCCGCAATCGCCCCGCATCGACCTGCACCCACGCGGGTACCAACGAATCCACATTAACCTTGAGCGCTAACCCTTTCATGTTGGCTCGAGGGGCAAATAGCACCACCACGCTATCAACCAACGGTTTGAGCTCCGTGGGCGATGTTTCGAGGGTTAAGTGGCCTGCTTCAATTTTTGAGAAATCGAGGATTTCATTGATCATTGCCAGCAATTGATTGGCGCTGTCGTGGATCGTATGAGCGTAATCCTCAATCTGAGCAGGGCTTGCTGATTCGCGTAGCAGCTCACTCATACCAATCACGCCGTTCAACGGTGTGCGAATCTCGTGGCTGACCATTGCCAAAAAGTCAGATTTGGCTTGGTTAGCTGCTTGCGCTTGTTTGGCGGTGACTTCGAGTTGACGGCCAAGCTGCTCCTGAATCCGCCTTATCGCCGCACTCTCACGCATTTCACGAACTAAAAAGGCAATCACCAGGAAGGCCGCTAAGCTCATACCAATAATCAGGGTCATGAGCAGCTTGTAAAGCAGGCTGAGCTGAGCCCGCTCTTCCGTTGCCGATTCAGCTAAGTAGCCGTTAATAGCAATAACCAGCCTTTCAGTGAGCCGAGTTAACGCCTGCAGTTCTTCTTCCAGCGATGCGACCGGCAGTCGCTCAAGCGCTTCATTTGACACGCCCACAGCGCTGGAGGGAAACAGGCTATCCAGCAAATCAAGCTGCTGCTGGATTTGGCCTAGCAGCTCACGGGCGGTATCAATTTGCTGCATGAGGTTACGGACTTCACCCTCGTTCAGCAACGTCATGCGGCTATAGAGCAACTCAAAGCGAAGATTTAGCTCCTCATATGCCTTAGACGATAGGGGCTCCCGGGTCACAGCCAACAAATGGTTGAGTAGCTGTACCGCATCGCGATCCAACTTATAGACAACCCAAGCGGTGTCTTCCCGCAAACTTTGAGTGAGATTTTCTTGGCGCCAGGCGGCCAGGGTGGCGACGACCAATGCTGCAGCAAATAGTAATACCGCCAAAATGGCAACGAGCTTAAAACGACGAGGGTAACGCAGTAGGCTTGAAGCCCGCGCATTAGAAGCGCTAATCAACATTAATATGCATAACCTGCCATACCGCCCTAAAGCGAATCTTTTCGCTTAACAGCGCTTCATCTTGATCAAACGGGTATAACACCCATAAAGGGCCATACTCCCGAACCGGAATAGATTCACCGTTTTTTTTCATGGCTAAAATGACATCGTACTCATTAAAATCACTTACCGGTATTTCAGCTTCGTAGCCGTTCAGCGCGGAGACATAAACTGCATCAGCGTCAGAGCTTACCGCCGCTAGCAAATCACGCATTAAAGGGCCGCTATAGTAGCTACTGCCTTCTGTCCAAGGCGTGCTAGTCTCAAACTCGTGCTGTGGTAAAGCCGCTAACATTGCACGGTCAAACAGGGCCTCACTCCCAGCATTAGTATGGCCAATATTACCGCTGACGGTCAAAATAACGGGCCCATCAGGCGCTTTCAAGTCATCGGCTGCCCCCGCAAGCCCCGCCAGGGGAGTGCTGAAGATCAGCACGACCCACCCCATAAACAACGCTCTCACAGTAAGCACCTCACAAAGGATTACTCAAAGGCCAAAGCACCCAAGAGCAAAAAAGAAGACAGCGTAAAGATTACGCCATCTTCCTTATCAAATCAGGGCAAATACTGTCTTTTTCGTCACTGAAGCGTTATTAAGTGTTTACTGTTGAGTTACGATTCAATTTTCTCAAACGGTTCAAAGCGCACTAACTCTTCATAAGCGTGCCAACTGGCGTGGCCTAATACCGGCAAGATCAGCGCCAAGCCGATATAGAACGTCATCACACCCACCAACACACACAGGGTAAGAATCACAGCCCATAACAGCATAACGCGGAAATTACGCGCGACACAGCGTACGCTAGCTTCAATCCCCTCCATAAAGGTTAAGTCTTGATCCATCAGCGTAGGAATCGCTACAACGCTAATAGCAAAGGCACCAAAGGCAAGAATACCACCCGCTACCGTTCCTACCGCCAGCATTCCCAAACCTTCTGGGGTAGTCAGCAATGCGGTATAGAGCGAAGCGGGACTGGGCACTTCAAAACCAAAAAACAGCGCAAACAGAAGCGTGGCCAAACGAATCCAAGCGAGGAAGAAGATCATCATCATGACCCCCATCATCGCCAACTGGCCTGCATGGGGTTTCCAACTGCCGAACGCATCACCCAGGTTAGGTACTTGTCCGCGCTCCAACGCCCGGCTAATGCCATAAGAGCCAACCGCCACCAACGGGCCAATAAACATAAACCCTGCAATCATCGGTAGTAGCCAGTACCAGTAACCCATTGTGAAAGCACCTAGGGTAATAGCAATACTCAGCCCCACCCAGAACATGCCATAAGAAAGGCTCACTACCGTAGCACGGCGAAAATCCTCAACGCCTGCAGCCAACCACGCCCTGGGTCGATCCAAACCGACTTTATTGATACTGATTTTCACACTAGGGTGGTTCGAATGGTGGTTTGTTTTTGTTGTAGCCGCATTCATGGCATCACTCCTGTTGTTCCTGATATAGATCCTGGATTCAGGATTTACCTCTATCTCATCAACGCTCAATCCTCGCCGATGGTATTAATGCCAAATTAATGGCTTAACGTTCTCCATTAATACTCTCTTAATGTAGCTGACCAACGCTATTGAAGGATGGTACTTTGAGATACGCGTACAAAAAATCCACGAAATAGCTTTAAAGCGCCAATTAAATTGCTGCGTTATCAAAAACTAATGTAGTGAAGCTGAGAATACTGACAATAAAAAAACTCCGAGCTAGCTGCCCGGAGTTTTGGTTTTGCCTGTATGGCCGTCTAGTGCTGAGGTCGTTCTAGGCTGACGTCGCTCTAGGCTGACTTAGTATCTAACGCACAATCATTACCGATACTTTGGCATGATGCACCACATGCTCAGCATTGGGGCCCAGCACGTAATCAACAAACTTACGTTTGGTATGGGAAGCCATAACGATCAGGTCGACATCCAACTTTTTACCTGCCTTAATAATGGCTTCCCAAGGCGAGCCATCGACAATCACGCTTTGCGTTTGAATCTTCTCAGGCACATTCTTTTGAATGAACGCATGCTGAGCTTCTTTGATAGCTTCATGCGCTTTCTTAGAAAAATCCTTGGGAAAATAGGCCCCGACCATGGGCATCTTAAACTCCGGCAACACCGTGACCACATGCAACGATGCCCCAAAGGTCTCACAAAGCGTAATCGCCGTGGGCAGCGCCTTCTTCCACGACCCTTCTTCATTAAGATCCACGGGCAGTAAGATTTTCTGATACATGACGGCCTCCTTAAGCGGTTGCTGCTGATTCATCGGCGGACTGTTTTTCCCGCCGACGGCGCTGTAGCAGTACCACTAAGCCAAAGATGACCAGCGCCGGTATCCACATCCACTCTTTCGTCCAGCGATCAACGGGAGCCAGCACTTCAATGATCTCTTGATCGAAGTCGAAGCCTAACTCGGCGGCCTGGCTGCCAAACTCGACAAAATCGACCACGGCCTGATCACCATCTGCCAACAGCTCCATTCCCAGCGCTTCCATACGCTCCTCACTGTTATCTCCACTGGGCACAGGAACGAGAATATAGGTCGTCATTGGATCGCCGTAATCATCAACACCCGCAATTTGCACCCGCAAGTTACTGCCGTCATCGACACTTCCAAGTGCTTCTGCAAACTGAGTAGGCGGAATCGACTCGTAGGGATCGTGGATTCGATCCATCCAAAAGCCAGGGCGGAACAGCGTAAAGGCCACTAGTAGCAAGAGTAGCGACTCATACCAACGGTTGCGGGCAATCATGTAGCCCTGTGTGCCCGCTGCAAATATCAGCATAGCGGTGGTCGCGACGATGAACACGACAATACCTTGCATAAAGGTGACATCGATCAACAGCAGGTCGGTATTAAAGATAAACAGGAATGGTAGCGCCGCGGTGCGCAGGCTGTAGTAAAAAGCCTGGAAGCCAGTACGTAATGGATCACCGCCGGAAACCGCCGCCGCAGCAAACGAAGCAAGCCCCACGGGCGGCGTGACATCCGCCATAATGCCGAAATAGAACACGAATAGGTGAACGGCAATCAGCGGTACAATCAACCCATTTTGCTGCCCAAGGAGCACAATAACCGGCGCCATTAGCGCAGAGACCACAATGTAGTTAGCCGTGGTTGGTAGACCCATCCCCAAAATCAAGCTAAGCAGCGCGGTAAGCAACAGAATCATCATCAGGTTGCCACCGGAAAGAATTTCCACTACATCCGCCAGCACCAGGCCTACACCGGTTTGCGAAACAGCACCCACCACGATACCGGCGGTTGCGGTGGCAATACCAATCCCGATCATATTACGGGCACCGGCGACAAGGCCGTCCCATAGGTCTTTAAACCCCTCTTTAACATCAGCCGAGAACTGGCTGTGACCACGGAAGAAAGCAATCACCGGGCGCTGGGTGACCATGATAAAGATCATGAACATGGTCGCCCAAAACGCCGACAACCCTGGCGACATGCGCTCCACCATCAAACACCACACCAGCACAATGACCGGTAGAATGTAGTGCAAGCCCACCATTACCGTTGGACGAGTTTGTGGCAGTTTGACCACGGCAGAGTTAGGGTCATCCATTTCCAGCTCTGGATAATTCGAGCTGATTTTCAACAGCCCTATGTACACTACGGCCAAGCCTACCGAAATAACCCAGGGGGTGGCCTCTCCGAGTACAGGTTTAAGCCAGCCAAGCCCGTAATAAACCGCGAAGGATAGGGCCATCAGCAGTATCAGCCCGGTCATAAAGCCCAGAATTTTGTTGAGTATAGGGCGCGCAGGATTACTTGAAGGCAGCCCTTTCATGTTGGCCTTCAAAGCTTCTAGGTGAACAATATAAATTAGCGCGATATAGGAAATAATCGCGGGCAGAAAGGCATGCTTAATAACTTCTACATAAGATATGCCAACATACTCCACCATCAGAAAGGCAGCTGCCCCCATGACTGGCGGCATTATCTGGCCATTTACTGAAGATGCCACTTCAACGGCGCCCGCTTTTTCAGCACTAAAGCCCACGCGTTTCATCATCGGAATCGTAAAGGTGCCAGTCGTTACCGTGTTGGCAATCGACGACCCCGAGATCAACCCCGTCATACCCGAAGCGACTACAGCCGCTTTGGCAGGGCCACCCTTGAAGTGACCAAGCATAGAGAATGCCACTTTGATGAAGTAGTTACCGGCCCCCGCTTTGTCCAACAGGGCACCAAACAGCACAAAAAGGAAAACAAAACTGGTAGAAACCCCCAGCGCAATGCCAAACACCCCTTGGGTGCCCAGCCACTGGTGATTAATCAAACCGCCCAGGCTTACGCCCCGGTGGGCCAAAATACCGGGCATATAGGGCCCAAACAGCGAGTAAACGATAAACAGACCAGCCACGATCATCAGCGGCGGCCCAAGCGCGCGCCGTGTGGCTTCCAGCAACATAATAATGCCGATCACGCCAATCACGATATCCTGAGTGATAGGACGACCGGGGCGCTGGGCCAAATCATCGTAAAACATAAACAGATAAGCACCGCAAAACGCGGCTACCGCGGCAAAGGCCCAATCCTGAAGAGGGATGCGGTCACGCGGTGAGCGTTTTAAGGCAGGATAAGCCATAAAAGCGAGAAACAGTGCAAACGCTAAATGAATCGAGCGCGCCTCAGTGGCACTGAACACGCCAAAACCCACCATATAAGAGAGTGGTGAAGCTATCCAGAGCTGAAACAGCGACCAGATCGCTGCAATGCTCACCAGCAGCTTACCCGGCCCCCCCACTGGTTTTCGTGCCCCGGAATCGCTGGAGGCAACCATATCCTCCAGGTCATTATCAGCAGCCGCCGAAGGTTGTTTGTCATCACGCATACGCTTGCCCTGTGTATGGTCAGCGCTGACAATCAGCGCTTTCAACAAGAAGCGCGGACACCTGGGTTAACAATTACCAGGCGCCCGCGCTTTACTACAGGCGGTGAACGCTGCTCACCTGCCGATTATTACGTCTCTTCGAACTTACTCGATCCAGCCACGCTCACGATAATAACGCGCTGCCCCATCGTGCAACGGAGCGGTAAGGCCGTCAGAGATCATCTCTTCTTCGTTCAGATTTTCAAACGCTGGGTGGAGACGCTTGAAACGGTCAAAGTTTTCAAAGACGGCTTTGACGGTTTCATAAACGATATCTTCATCAACGTCAGCGGAAGAAACGAATGTTGCCGCCACACCGAAGGTTTCAACGTCTTCATCGTTACCACGGTACAGACCGCCAGGAATCACGGAGCGGGTGTAGTATGGATACTCTTCAACCAGCGCATCAATCTCATCACCGGTTACTGGGACTAAACGTGCATCGATGGTGGTAGTCGCTTCCTGAATAGAGCCATTCGGGTGGCCCACAACATACACCATGGCATCGATGTTGTTATCGGACAGGGCCGCAGACTGCTCGGCGGCATCCAGCTGAGAAGCAAGAGCGAAAGTATCTTCGTCCCAGCCGAACGCGTCCATGACGACATCCATGGTATTACGCTGGCCAGAGCCCGGATTACCGATATTGACACGCTTGCCAGGGAAATCACTGATGGTTTCGATGCCGGAATCGGCACGCGCAACAACAGTCAGCGGTTCACCATGCATAGTGAATACGGAGCGCATATCTTCCCAAGCGCCCTCTTCTTCGAAGTTTGCTTCACCGTTATAAGCACGGAATTGAACATCAGACTGAACAACGCCCATGTCCAGTTCACCGCTCTTCATGCCGTTAACGTTCGCTACTGAGCCACCAGTAGAAGGAGCATTACAACGGATGTTGTGGTCGTCACTGCCACGGTTAACCATACGGCAAACCGACTGGCCTACGACGTAGTAAACGCCGGTTTGGCCACCGGTACCGATAGTGATGTAGCGTTCCTGCGCAACAGCAGGAGACGCAAACGTGGCGGCAGCAATCAGCGCGCCAGAGAAGGCGGCAGTGGAAAATACATGGCGTTTCATGAACACACCTCTTTGTATTGATGTTATGAGCGTATTTGATGTTGCAAACATCGTGCGTTTTGGCCTCACCTGATGAACCGTTCCCTCAGGTGGCCTTGCTCCAAAACGTTTTTCAAACATTCTGTTTTTAAGACAAACGGTTACAGGCGAGCTATAGCTGCCTGCTAACACTACTTTAGCGAAAAAAACCTAATTAGCGAAATGTAATACGCTAAATAATGAATTTCGATGTCGTCTAATACACAGTGTAGCGCTCTTAATCGTTTAGGGAGCGTTAACTGCTATACCGCCTTTGCATAAGGTAGGCAAAAGGGTAAACCAAATTAGTCAACGTTATAGCCCAAAACGCGCGGCAGCCACAGCGCAATAGCGGGAAAAATCGCCACCAGCGCTAACGCACAGCCCATGGCAACGACAAACAGCAGCGCCCATCCAATGGTCTGCTCTAAACGAATTTTGGCCACTTCGGTGGTCACCATCAAATTCACCGCCACCGGCGGGGTAAATTGGCCAATAGCAATGTTCATTGCCAACAGAATGCCAAACCACACAGGGTTCCACTCAAAGTGCTGCATGACGGGGATCAAAATCGGCATCATGATCAGATAGATGGAGATCGCATCCAGCAGCATCCCAGCCACCAGCACCGCGAGCATCACCAGGATCAGCAACAGCACGCCGTTATCGGTCAAGCTGATAATCCACTCCGCTAAATGACGGAACGTACCCAGCATGGTGCCCGCCCAAGCAAAGATACCCGCCAGGGCGATAATCAGCATCACCACGCCTGAAATAATCGCTGCCTCCCCCAGCAGTTCCCATAAATCGCGCAGTGACAGCTCACGGGTCAAAAACAGCCCGACAATCGCGCCATAAGCCACGGCGACCACCGCTGCTTCGGTAGGGGTAAACAGGCCTGAACGCAAACCACCCAGAATCAATACCGGTGCAAACAGCGCCGGTATCGCCTGCTTAAACGTAGTACGTACGCTTAGCCGTTCGGCACCCTCTACCGGTGTGCCGCCCTCCCAGCCGTAGCGTTTGGAAACGAGCATAGCGGGCACCAGCAGCGCCAGCCCGGCCAGAATACCGGGGAATAACCCTGCCGCGAACAGTGCACGCAAATCGACACCCGGTACCACAATCGAGTAGAGGATCAGCGCCACTGAAGGCGGAATCAGGATCGCCGTTGAGGCAGAGGCGGCAATCAGCGTGGCGGAAAACGGCTTGGGGTAGCCCGCCTTGGTCATACTCGGCAGCATCACCATCGCCACCGCTGCCGCATCGGCAGGGCCTGATCCGCTCATACCGCCCATGATCATGCATACCAGCACAGCGACCAGCGCCAAACCACCATGGCGCGGGCCAATCAACGCCTGGGCAAAGCGCACCAAGCGCAGCGCCACACCAGAGCGTTCAAAAATAAGCCCTGTTAAGATAAACAGTGGAATCGCAATAAGCGGGTACTTGGCAATGCTGTTATAGGTGTTGGTGCCCATTGTCGCGAGCATGTCCGGCGACAAACCCAGTACGATGCCAACGGCCCCGGAGAGCGCCAGCGAAAACGCCACCGGCACCCCCGCTATCAGCAAACCCGCAAAGGCCAGAATCATCCACACATCAGGGCTCATCGGTGAGCCTCCCCGTCAAACGGTCAACGGTTTGCTGAACCAAGCGCCACACCATGGCCGCAGAAAGCACAGGCAGCCAGACTAAATACCACCACTGGGGCAAGCCAAGTCCTGGTGACAGCGACTCCCACTGATACTCTTGCCACGCCATCTTGCCGCCATACCAGGTGATCAAACCCAGCACGGTGACACCGCAAAGCGCTTGAAAAAAAATCAGCCCACGGCGGTACTTGGGCGGCAATGCCCGTTCCAAAAAGCCAATACGAATATGGCGGTTACGCCGCAGCGCCACCGAGGCACCTGCAAAGGTCAGCACGACCAGCAAAAATACAGAAAACTCTTCTGTAAATGAAAAGGAGCCGCCGGTTAGGTAACGCGTAATCACATTGCCTAAACTAATCAACGAAATAATGATTAATGCCAGCGCCCCCAGCCAGCGTTCAGGGCGCGCATCAGGAAAGCCTTTCATGGCAGCCTCACAGCAAAAAACTCCCAGCCTTAAAGACCGGGAGTTTGAACATCACAGGTAATTAGCGCGCGTCGATAGCAGCTTGTGCGGCCTCTACCACTTCTTCACCAATCCGCGGCGCCCATTTTTCGTACACGGACTGAGTGGCATCGACAAACGCCTGGTACTGCTCATCGGTCAATTCAGTCACCGTCACGCCGCGCTCTTGAATCGCCGCTAGGCGTTCGCTCTCTTCTTCACGGGTCATGGCTATTTCCCACTCGCCCGCTTCTACCGCGGTTTCGCGCAGCAGAGTTTGCTGCTCTTCGCTCAATGTTTGCCAGACCTGCTGATTGACCGCAAAAATCAGCGGGTCATTCATGTAGTTCCAGAGCGTCAAATGCTCCTGGCCGACCTGATCAATGCGCGCGACGTCAAACACAGAGAGCGGATTTTCCTGGCCATCCACAGCGCCGGTGGTCAGCGCGGGCTGCGCGTCGGTCCAGCTCATTTGGGTGGGATCAGCACCAAGTGCCGAGAAGGTATCCTGGAATAGCGGCGAGCCGACAACACGGATCTTCAGGCCATCCAGATCATCTGGCTGGCTAATTGGCCCACGCGAATTGGAGACCTGTCGAAAACCGTTTTCACCCCAGGCCAGCGGAATAACGCCGCGTGATTCGATCGCTTCAAACACCAACTCCCCAGCCTCCCCACCGGTAACCGCATCGACGGCGGCTTCATCGGGAATGAAGAAGGGTAAAGAGAACAGGTTAAGTTCCGGCACCTGGGGTGACCAGTTAATGGTCGAGCCCACTGCAGCGTCGATTAACCCAGAACGCATGGCAGAAAATTCACGGGTTTGATCACCGGAAACCAGTTGAGAATTCGGATACACCCGCAGCGTTAATTCACCGCCGCTACGTTCTTCCACCAGTTCTGCCCACTTCTCCGCTGCCTGCCCCCAGGGGAAAGCATCAGACAAAACCGTAGAAACCGAGAGTTCGCGTGCTTGTGCAGAAAGGGAGGCGGAAAGCAGTGCCGCACCGGCCAAGCCAGCGGTGAAGTGAGCTATTGAGCGTGTCAGCGTCATGGTAGATCCTTTTTTAGCTATTTTTATGGTGTGCGTTGGGTAGTGCGCGTGGATAGCAGCTGTGAGGCTTTTTGATAAAGCCCCACTTATTGTATGCACTTAGCGCGCGAAAGAAAGACGTCTAAGGTCGGCATTTTGCTGTGCTTTTTCTGGATACCAGCGTGTAGGGCAACATCAAGTTATTAACTTGCCGCCCTTCCAGCACCTCAATCAGCATGGCAACAGCTTCGCGCCCGAATGCTTCCGCCGGTTGGGCAATCGTGGTGAGCGGTGGATCGCTGTAGGAAGCAAACGCTATATCGTCGAAACCCGCCACCGAGATATCTTCCGGAACGCGTAGTCCCGCTTCCTTGATACGGCTCATGGCACCTATCGCCATTTCATCGCTTTCACAAAAAATCGCGGAGGGTCGCTCCGCTAAAGCGATAAGCGTTTCCGCCGCTTGATAGCCAGAAAGTGGTGTGAAATCGCCAGGACAAAGCAGGCGCTCATCTAACGGAATGCCCGCCGCGCTCAACGCATCCTGGTAGCCTTGTTGGCGGTCACGGGTCAAGGGGCTGCGCCGAGGGCCCTTTATCATGCCTATTCGCCGATGCCCCAGGGAGATCAAGTGCTCGGTGGCCTCCCGGGCTGCTGCGCGGTTATCCAGTTTAACGGTGGGACACGGCGCATCGTCCAGCACCTCGCAGGCATTGATCATCGGCAATACCGCCCCAGCGGGAAAGGCATTTTCAGAAAAGGGGTTAAAAGCACGCAGTTGGATCACGCCATCCGCCTGGCGCGTACTGACTAAACTGGCGTACTGGGTTTCCATCGCCTCATTACCCAGCGTATTACACAGCAGAACGCCGTAGCCGCGCTCCTGGGCCGCTTCCTGAATACCGCTGATTACCCGCGCAAAAAAAGTGTTGGCGATCGTGGGCACCAAGACCACCAGGTTATAAGTGCGCTGGGAGCGGAACTGAACCGCCATCAAGTTAGGTTTGTAGCCCGCTAGATCAACGGCCCTCAGCACTTTTTCCCGGGTAGTGGGCGAGACGATATCCGGCGACTTCAACGCCCGTGATACAGTCGCCACTGAAACGCCCGCCAATTCGGCGACCTTACGTATATTGGTCATGGCCTCCCTTATCGCTCTGTGCTCGCCGGCTTTTCCTACCAGCCAAACAGATGGTTGCGCGGCGCTCCTCCTCTCAGCTTAACGTATCCTAACGTTAAACTCAGCGCGCTATTTTCTGGCACATTTTCAACACCGTATACCTTTGTCGCATTGACGCTCTCAGCGTCAAGACTTAGCTTCAAGACAAATGTAACCGGTTACATTACATTAAAAATTCAATCACCTCGAATATAAACAAACTCAGTTTATTAACACAGGAGCCTCTCTATGCCGCGACCCACTCTCCCCCGTATCCGCTTAGGCATGATCGGCGGCGGCCAAGGGGCGTTTATCGGCCAGGTTCACCGCTTAGCCGCCCGCCTCGACGACACTTGCGAGCTGGTGTGTGGTGCCTTTAGCCGCACGGCGGATAATAACCAATTGACCGGCGAAGCGTGTCACCTCCCCGACGAGCGTATTTACGCCGACTGGCAGCAGTTACTAGAAAGCGAGCAGCAACTTCCCACCGAACAGCGCATGCAACTGTTGGTGATCGTAACGCCAAATCATCTTCACGTTCCGATCGCCGCAGCAGCGATGCAGGCAGGCTTTCATGTATTTTGCGAAAAGCCGGCGGCAGTATCGCTCCAGGAGGCCCAGCGCTTAGCAGAAAGCTGGCATGCCAGCGGCTGCCTGTATGGCTTGGCGCATACCTACTTAGGCTACCCCATGGTATGGCAAGCCCGGGAAATGGTCAGCGAGGGCCAAATAGGTAGCATTCGCAAAATTCACGTGGAGTACCCCCAGGGCTGGCTAGGCGAGCGTTTAGAACAGCAGGGTAATAAGCAAGCCGCGTGGCGCACCGACCCTACGCTCGCAGGCATCAGCGGCTGCATGGCCGACATTGGCACTCATGCGTTTGGCCTTGCTGAGTTTATCTCTGGTCATCAGGTTAGCGAGCTGTGTGCCTCGCTTGCCAGCCACGCCGACGGCCGTCAATTGGACGATGATGGCGATGTGCTGTTGCGCACCGATCAAGGCGCCAGCGGCACCCTGGTGGCCAGCCAGGTCTGCAGCGGGGAAGAGAACGCGCTCAAAATTCGTATTTACGGTGATAAAGGGGCGCTTGAGTGGCACCAAATGGAGCCCAACAGCCTGCTCTACCGCCCGCTTCAAGCCCCGATGCGCACCCTCCGTGCGGGCGTCGACCAACCCGACCTTTTTCCCAACGCGATGCAGCGCCTACGACTACCCGGCGGCCATCCCGAAGGGTATCTGGAAGCACTCGGCAACCTTTACCGCGACTTCGCCCAGGCGATTCATCAAGGCGAGCAAGGCGACGTTAAAGGCGTTCCCGGCATGACCTCCGGACTTCGTGGCATGGCGTTTATTGAGGCCGTCACCACCAGCGCCAAAAGCGAACAGAAATGGACGCCGCTGCCCACCACTCAACTGCCTGGAGTCTAATCATGCCAAACACCCCCCAAGGCATCCGCGGCCCCGCCATTTTCCTGGCCCAGTTTATCGGCGACGAAGCGCCTTTCGACAGCCTCGACGGTATCGCTCGCTGGGCGGCCGAACAGGGCTATCAGGCTATTCAGCTACCCACTGTTGATAGCCGTTTTATCGACCTGCGCAAGGCCGCTGAAAGCCAAAGCTACTGCGATGAGTTAAACGCCCGCTGCGAAAAAGCCGGCGTTGTGATCAGCGAACTCTCTACTCATTTACAGGGCCAACTGGTCGCCGTGCATCCCGCTTGCGACGACTTATTCGATGACTTCGCCCCCGCTGAACTACACGGCAAGCCCCAGGCGCGTACCGAGTGGGCCATCGAGCAGCTAAAACTGGCTGCCAAAGCTAGCCAACGGCTGGGGTTAACCGCCCATGCTACGTTTTCTGGCGCGCTGCTTTGGCCCTTTGTTTACCCCTGGCCCCAGCGCCCAGAAGGGTTAGTTGAAGAAGGCTTCAGCGAACTGGCCCGCCGCTGGCGGCCGATCCTGGAGGCCTTTGACGAAGCTGGCGTTGACCTGTGCTTTGAAATTCACCCTGGCGAGGATCTTCACGACGGTGCGTCCTTCGAGCGGTTCCTTATGGCGGTGGACAACCATCCGCGGGCGAAAATTCTTTATGACCCCAGCCACTTACTGCTGCAGCAGTTGGATTATCTCGAGTTTATCGACCGCTACCACGAGCGTATCGGCATGTTTCACGTTAAAGACGCTGAATTTAACCCCAATGGCCGCAGCGGCGTTTATGGCGGTTACCAGGGTTGGGTAGAGCGCCCAGGCCGCTTCCGTTCATTAGGCGATGGGCAGATCGATTTCAGCGGGATTTTTAGCCGCCTGACGCAGTACGGATTTGATGGCTGGGCGGTGCTTGAGTGGGAGTGCTGCATTAAAGACGCCGCCCAGGGTGCTGCAGAGGGAGCGCCTTTTATCGAAGCGCACCTGATTCAACCCGCCGGTCGCGCTTTTGATGACTTTGCCGGTGTCACCACCAGTGTTTCGCGCAACCGCCGAATTCTTGGCCTTACGCCACGCCGCTAATTGACGGTTTTAAATCAAAACAGTAATCACAACCGCACAACCACAACAAAGGATCACGTCATGGCTATGATACGCACACGACTCAGCATCATGATGTTTTTGCAGTTCTTTATCTGGGGCGGCTGGTTTGTCACCCTGGGCACCTTCCTGGCCAACAACCTAAACGCCAGCGGTGGCCAGATTGGCATGGCGTTCTCCACCCAATCCTGGGGTGCCATTATTGCCCCTTTCATTATTGGCTTGATCGCTGACCGTTATTTCAACGCCGAGCGTATTCTCGGTGTTCTGCACTTGGCGGGCGCTGCGTTAATGTACGGCCTGTATGTCGCCAGCGACTTCAGTAAGTTTTACCCGTTGGTGTTGATGTATATGATTATTTATATGCCGACACTGGCGCTGGTTAACTCAGTCTCCTTCCGCCAAATGAGCGACCCAGGCCAGGAGTTCGCTAAAATCCGCGTATGGGGAACCATTGGCTGGATAATCGCGGGTCTGGGTATTAGCTACTTATTCGCCTGGGACTCCTCCCAAGGCATCGCCGACGGCATGCTGCGTAACACTTTCCTGATGTGTGCGATCGCCTCTTTAGCCCTTGGCCTATATAGCTTTAGCCTTCCCGCAACGCCGCCGAAAGCAGATGGCCCGGTTGGCTTAAAAGAAGTGTTAGGATTAGATGCGCTGGCCCTGCTAAAAGACCGCAACTACGCCATCTTCTTTATCGCCTCTATTCTGATTTGTATTCCGCTGGCGTTTTATTACCAAAACGCTAACCCCTTCCTGGCCGAAATCGGCGTTACTAATCCTACCGGCAAAATGACCCTGGGCCAGGTGTCAGAAGTGCTGTTTATGCTCCTGCTACCGGTCTTTATTCATCGCTTTGGTATCAAGAAGACTTTGCTGATCGGCATGTTGGCCTGGGCACTACGCTATGCACTGTTTGCGTTCGGGAACGCCGATGAGATGGTGTTTATGCTCTTGATCGGTATTGCCCTGCATGGGGTGTGCTACGACTTCTTCTTTGTGACCGGCCAAATCTACACCGATGCCCGCGCGGGAGAGAAATTCAAAAGCTCCGCCCAAGGCATGATCACGCTGGCCACTTACGGGGTCGGCATGCTGATAGGCTTCTGGGTCGCTGGCCAAATTACCGACCACTTCTCCACCAACGGCGCCCACGACTGGCAAGGCATCTGGATGTTCCCTGCAGTCTTTGCTATCGCAGTGCTGGTGCTGTTCTTCCTCACCTTTAAAAACGATAAAAGCGTAGCGGCTAAGCCTAACGTGTAAGGATATAGAGCATAAAAAAGCCGGGGGCGTTGGCGGCACCCGGCTTACTAAGCGTTGTACGAAAGCTGCCCTAACAAATACAGCGCCAACACAATCAACGCAAGCAAGCCCACTACGGCACACCAAGCGCCGTCGGCTCGGCTCCTATGCTCATCGAAATATATCACTTTAGAAGCCGAAGGATATTTTCCCAAAGTAACTAGTTTACAGACTGGCCAGCCAACCCAGTAACAAATGGTTCTGAAGAATACCTCTGCCAGTATGTAACCTATTCCCCTAAAAAACCCCCTGCCTATCTCTTCAAAAAAGCCGTCCATAAAACTCCTTTTCGGTTAAACGTAACAAGTAAATACCTCGCCCGAATCCGCCTTCTTTTCACTGCTATTTTGCCATAGCAGGGAATCGCAGCTGGCTTAATGGCTAGCGCTCATCTGCCAGTTCATGCCATACACGCAGAATAATGATGACGCTCGCATGCACTGAATAGCGAATAACGTATTTACCAAAGACCATGTCACGAACGGAATCCGGTGCCATTTCAACAGGCGTACCCATGTTGGGAAAGTCTGGCAGTAAGTCGATTTTACCGACCAGCTCTGCCGCTATCCTGCCGGCTGCAGAGGGATTATGGATGGCGATGAACTCTCGAAGGCGCTTCAAATCTTCAATGGCTTCATCCGTGTAAACCAGTTTCACTTACCCGACCTCGGTGCACCCTGCTCGTTTTCGGTTCCCCAGCTATTGAGCCACTGATGAACCTCGCTGCTATCAACCACTTTCCCCTGTGCGGCAGACTCCATCGCCTCCAGCGTTTGCCTCCAACGCTCTTGCTCAAGCTGTTGCTTCTCGATGTATTCCGATAACGCCTGGTTGATTACCCAGCCTTTGCTCCGGTGGAGCCTGCTCGCGATAGCTTCCAGATGCTGTTCAACGTCTGACTGAAGACGAACTGTAGTGACACCCATATCTATACCCTCACTCCTGACGACTACAATGTATTACAGCATAGTCAATGAGAGCGGTACAAAAAAGCCCAGCCCTCGATACTGTCTAGCATCAGAAGACTGGGCCTGCTCGCTTAGGGGCTTATAAGTGCCTAGCTATAGCTCCCTCACCCATATATTGCGAAAGCTAACGTCCGCATCGTGATCCTGCAGGTAAATGGGCGCGCAGCCGTGGGCTTCGTCGTAGTTGGGTTCGCCAATCCACTCGGTGGTGCCTTGCACTTCAGCATGGTGCTGCACCACTACACCGTTATGCAGAACGGTGATGTAGGCAGGCGATTCAAGGGCGCCTTCATCATCAAAGCGTGGCGCGGTGTAGAGGATGTTGTAACTCTGCCACTCACCGGGTGGGCGCGATGCGTTGACGAGTGGAATATGCTGTTTATAGATGGATGCCGCCTGGCCGTTGGAATAAGTCGGGTTGTCGTAGGAGTCCAGCACTTGGACTTCATAGCGTTCCTGCAGAAAGACGCCGCTATTGCCCCGATCTTGACCCTCCATGCCATCGATATCGGACGGTGCTCGCCACTCCAGGTAAAGCTGCACATCGCAGAAATCCTGGCGAGTACGAATGCCTCCCGCCCCGCGATTTACCGTCATAGCGCCGTCATCCACGTGCCATTCGGCTGGCCCACCCTCTTCGCCCTCCCAGGCGTCTAAGTCGGTGCCATCGAATAGCACGATGGCATCGGAGGGAACACCATCGTCAGGCACTGCAACGCTTGCGGGCACTGGCTCCCATACTTCGGTTTTGGCGGATTGCTCCTCGGGTGTCAGCGTCTCATTCGATGCGCCCTCCTGAGCTGCGCTATTGAATGCCAACAAACTGCCGCAGGCCAATAGGCAAAGTGTCTGAGCATAGGAGTGAGGCTTACGTTTGTGCATACGTTGATTTTTCATCATGCTCTCCGCTCAATTAGGTTGCCCAGGCAGGCTCGCCGTTATAAGGCGCGCAGCCGTCATAGCGGCCTGGCACCGCTTCGTAGCGTAGGACTTCCGTCGCGCCGACTTCTGAGGTGAAGAAGCCAAACAGCGTTAGCTGCTTCATCATGGTGAAGTAGTGTGGCAGCGCATCTTCGCTCTCCACATGCTCCTGTGATGACTGGTTTTCTGCCGTTTGATTTTGCGCGGTCTGGGTTTCTATCGTCAGTTCTTCAGCGGGGGTTGGCTGTTTGCGGGCCTGCTGCTGGGCGTGCGCCATCGCTTCACGATCCAACTCGGTTATGAGCTCTAATCGCTGTTCGCCACTTAACGCCATAAAGCCACGCTCGTAAGCCGCTCGGCTGCGCGCCTCAAGCTGCGCTAAACCAAAATAAAACACCTCTCTCTCTGAGGGCGTATAGCAGTCGCTTACGAACATGGCCATAAACTCCCCGACGCCCGCGTCCTTAGCCCCTGGGGTATCGGTACGCGGCAAAATCGTTTCGGCCAGCTCGTCTAGGCGCTGCACATCCTGGCTGCTAAAGGAGTGGCCTGCTTGGCCAGTATCGCTAAAGGCAAATAGGGATTTGCCTCCAATCATCACTGCACCGGTCGTCAGCGCGATCATTTTGAGTAGCTCGCGACGGTTCATGACAGGTTACCCCGCTTAAGCTCTTTCACGGCATAGTCCACCGCCCGCGCGGTAAGTGCCATGTAGGTTAAGGATGGATTCACGCAAGAGGATGACGTCATGCAGGCGCCATCGGTGACAAACACATTGGGCGCGTCCCACATCTGGTTATGGCTATTGAGCACTGACGTTTTCGGGTCACGGCCCATACGCGCGGTGCCCATTTCATGAATCCCCATGCCCGGCGCGTAATCGCCTACGTCGCCTTTGACGTTTTTCACCCCCGCGGCCTCCAGCAGATCGACCGCATCCTGAACCATATCCCGGCGCATATCGCGCTCGTTTTGCTTGAGTTCCACATTGATCGACAGCACCGGCAGCCCCCACTTATCGCGAACGCTGTGATCCAGAGAGATGCGGTTATCGTGGTCGGGCAGCATTTCGCCGAAGCCCGTCATGCCGATCGTCCAACCGCCTGGCTGGGTGAGTGCTTGCTTTAAATCAGCGCCGATATTGATATTGAGCTCAGCAATTTCACGATCCCAGCCCTGACGGCTCGCCGCGCCTTGATAACCAAACCCCCGCACATAGCTACGCTGCTCATCGCCTACGTTGCGAAAGCGTGGAATGTAAAAGCCTGCAGGGCGGCGTCCAAAATAGTATTTATCCTGATAGCCTTCCACTTCGCCACTGGCGCCACAGCGGAAATGGTGATCCATCACGTTGTGGCCCAGTTCTCCGCTGCTGCTACCCAAACCACCTTCCCAGACATCGGTCGCAGAGTTCATCAAAATCCAGGTGGTATTGAAGGTTGAGGCGTTAAGGAACACCACATCAGCGGTGTACTCGTGGATTTCATGGGTTTCGGCATCAATGACTTCTACACCCCGCGCTCGCTGGCGATCCTTGTCATACAGCACCTGGCTGACAATCGAGAACGGCCGCAAGGTTAAATTGCCGGTGGCTACCGCAGCGGGAAGCGTAGCGGACTGGGTGCTGAAATAGGCACCAAAAGGGCACCCCAGCCAGCACTTATTACGGTATTGGCAGTTGACGCGGTTTTGCTCTGGCTTTGGCTGGGTAATATTGGCCACCCGGCTGTGGATAAGATGACGCTGGCCACCAAAGGCCTCTTTAATGCGCTTGGCCGCATCCTCTTCCACGCAGTTAAGCGGTATTGGCGGCAGAAACTCGCCATCGGGAAGAATATCCAACCCCTCCAGGGTGCCTGCGATACCGGCAAAGCGCTCCACATAGTCATACCAGGGGGCGAGATCTTCGTAGCGAATCGGCCAATCAATGGCGATGCCTTCCCGCTGGTTGGCCTCAAAATCCATCGGGCTGAGCCGGTAGCTTTGCCGGCCCCAAAGCAGCGAGCGCCCGCCTACGTGGTAGCCGCGAAACCAGTCAAAGCGCTTTTCTTCTACGTAGGGATTGGCCTGTTCATCCGCCCACATGCCCAGGGTAGCTTCATTAAGGGGGTAGTCGCGCTTGAGCACAGGATATTTAGCGATCATTTCCTGAGTTGGCTCATTCCGATGGGGATAATCCCACGCCTCTTTGTCGGCATTGTGGTAATCCTTTACGTGCTCAATATTGCGCCCACGCTCAAGCAGCAAAACCTTTAGCCCCTTCTCGGTTAGCTCTTTAGCAGCCCAACCGCCGCTAATGCCTGAGCCAACCACGATGGCATCGTAGTGATTATCTGGCATGGTTATCTTCCTTACTGTGTTGTTTTTAGAGTCGAATCACACGTCGCAGAGCTGAATAGCCGCCTGCAGTGATTCTATTTTTGCCTGTTGGCTAGTCCGGTCAGGGATAAACTCTTGGGCGATATAGCCCTTAAAGCCGGTATCTCGAATAGCGCGACAAATCGCGGGGTAGTTGAGCTCTTGGGTGTCATCTATTTCATGCCGCCCAGGCACACCGGCCGTATGGTAATGGCCGAAAAACGGGTGGTTTTCACGGATGGTGCGAATGACATCGCCTTCACTAATCTGCATGTGATAGATGTCGTAGAGCAGCTTGAAGTTGGGTGAATCAAGACGACGGCAAAGCTCAATTCCCCAGGCAGAGTTATCGCAAAGGTAATCAGGGTGGTCGATTTTGCTGTTAAACAGCTCCATCTGTAGCACCACGCCTTTTGCTTCTGCTTCGGCAAGAATCTGCTTCAGTCCCGTTTCGGCATTTTGCAAACCCTGCTCAGGGCTCATGCCCCGAGCATTGCCGCTGAAGCAGATTAAATTGGTGTAACCCGCTTGGCTGACCAGATCGATATGGTTGAGATAACGCTCAACCAGCTCGGCATGAAAGCGGGCGTCGCCCCAGCCATCCTCAAGGCTCAACTCGGCACCATTACACATGGAGGAGTCGAGCCCATAGCGCTGAAGCACAGGCCACTCTTCGGGCCCCACCAGATCAATCGCCGTAATGCCCAACTCGGTTGAAAGCTGGCAAAGCTCTTCCAGACGCAAAAAATCAAACGTCCAGCGGGCAACCGAATGCTGGATATTGCCTTTTAGTGCCGGCTGGGAAGGCCTATCTTCAGATAGGGCTTGAGATCCAAGCAGAGGTAGCGCCGCCAAACCAATAGAACCGGTCACGCTGTGGCGCAGCAGGCTTCGCCGATCAATAAGGTAGCGCTTCATAAAGCATCCTCGCGTTTGTCATCTAAATGAGATGGCTTAGGCGTGTATTACTCTTCACGAAGCGCTGCCAATTTCTCCTCTAGGAAGCTATTTCCTTCGGTAATAACCGCTTCAGCGTCTAGCGGCATATCGTGTTCGATGATGTACCATTCAATATCAGTGGCCTCAATGGCGGGTAATATCGCATCCCAATCCAGTACGCCTTTGCCGAGTGTTGCGAACCCACTCTCCTCTTCATCGGTGCCTTCTGGCGCGTTATCTTTGGCGTGTACAGCAAACAGTTGCCCATCAAAACGCGTCACGTACTCTGCCGGATCAAACCCGCCCCGTGCGATCCAAGCGAGATCCAGTTCTGCCAACAGGTCAGATCCGGCTGCATCAAAAAGATGCTCTAGGGCGGTTTTATCGTCGTACACTTCCATTTCAAAATCGTGGTTGTGATACGCCAAGCGCAACCCTTCGGCATCTAGCTCAGCGGCAATATCACCTAGCTCTTCACCCAGCGCCTGCCAGCCTTCGGCATCGCTAGGGCGTGCGTCCTCGGCTAGATAAGGCACTGTTAAGGTGTCGTTACCCACCGCCTGATTGAAAGCAACCGTCTCATCTAAGCGATTGCGCAAATCGTCTAGCTGCACATGACTTGAGATCACTTCAAGCGCATGCTCTTCTAACAGTGCATTGAGTTCTTCAGCAGTCACTTCCTGGGTGCCCACCGTTTCAATCGCCGAAATACCAGCCCTATTTACAGCGGCTAACTGTTCTTCCAAGCTGCCAAAATCCCGCAGTGTGTACATTTGCACGGCGATGGGCAGCTCTGCTGAGTTGTCTTGAGCTTGGGCAAAGCCAGGCAGACCCAGCGCTGACAGCGTCACGGCACTGGCAGCCAATAGAGCCTGTGAACTCATGCGTTTTAAGCGTCGCGGGGTATCCATATCCACCTCGTTGTTGTTGGATTGTTATGGGTTGTGAAAGCGCCGATGCAAGAATGTAATCGGTTACATTTTTTTAGATCATCTCAGTTGAATGTGCAAGTCAGCACTCTTTTTTACCGCTTTAATGATGTCAAAAAAGAACTTACCCTCTCGCCAATCAGCTCTCAAGCCATTGGTTATAAAGCACTTATAGGATTAATAAGAAAAAACTAACACTTTAGTATCAAACAGCAGCAATGCTAAACAACCACTTATAGCGCTATTATTTTTACCATCTCCCAAGCTGATATAATGACTGCCGCTTCCATCCACCAACGGACATCAACGTGCCTCTACGCGATTTGCTACTCGGCCTGTTTGTTATCGCCATTTGGGCGTTGAATATCATTGTGATCAAGGTTGGTGTGGCGGAACTACCGCCACTATTGATGACCACACTGCGTTTTATGCTCGTCGCGACGCTGCTGGTGCCTTTCTACCCAGTGGCGCGGGTACAGCTACCCTTTTTGCTGCTGCTCTCGGTGACGTTTGGCAGCCTACACTTTGCTCTGCTGTTTATTGGCCTGGAGCACGCTGAGGCAGGTACCGGCGCGCTGCTGGTACAAATGGGCACGCCCTTTGCCACGCTGTTAGCGGTAATCTTTCTAAAAGAGAAGCTGGGGCCCAAGCGTATTGCCGGGCTGCTGCTCTCTTTTGCTGGGGTCGTCGTGCTGGCGGGCGGGCCAACGCTGCCCTCTCCTCTGCCACTGGCGATCCTGTTGTGCAGTGCCATGGGCTGGGCGGTGTCGCAGCTGTTGATCAAGCGCGGCCCACCGATTGCGCCGATGGCACTGGCGGGCTGGGTGGCGCTGTTCGCAGTGCCTCAGGTAGGGTTGGGGTCATGGCTATTTGAGAGCGGTCAGTGGCAGGCGATGCAGCAAGCTACATGGTTAGGCTGGGGGGCGATGATTTACACCGCCGTGATGTCGTCAATTGTCGCTTACGGGATTTGGTACGCGCTGTTGCGCCGCCACCCGGTTAACCGCGTGGTACCCATGACACTACTGGTACCGGTGTTGGCGGTTGGCCTAGGCGCACTGTTAATGGGCGACAGCCTAGGCGTGCATAAGCTAGCAGGAGGCGGCTTAGTGGTCGCGGGTATCGCCCTGATTGTGATCAGATTTCGCCGTCGCTCGGCTTAGTCTGCGGGTTGGCAGAAACCGGCTTCGTCAGGAATGGAAACACAGTCCCCTACGTTGATACCGCGCTCGGCAAAGTAGCCGCCATTTACCTCTAGCGCTGAGTGATAAGCCGCACCCGCCGGATAAGAGGGGCAGTCACTTGGCGACGAGGATTCGCAGGGCTGCATGGTATTAATCGCCACGATCCGCCCCTCGCTATCGATAAAAGCAATATCCAGAGGAATCAGCGTGCGATACATCCAAAAGGCATTGTTAGCGGACTGCTCGCTCTCAAAACGAAATAGCATGCCACTTGCTTCTGGCAAGTTCTCGCGCCCCATTAAGCCGCGTTGACGCTGGGAAGCCGTTTCCGCCACTTCAACCTCTAAACGATGTGGGCCCCCATCACTGTGAATAGCCAGCGACAACGTCTGCATCGATTTCGTCGTCGCCTGCCCCCAGGTAAATGAGCTAAGTAGCGACATCGGCAGTAGCGCCGTCAGTGGCAACAGTAAAGACGCCTTAAGCAACTTGCGACGCGTGGGATCCATGCTTACTTCCTTTTGTCATGCGCATCTGCGCGAACTCGGTGGCCTGGCAAAAGGTGAATGCCTTCGGCCAGTAGTGAAACATTCACCACAGCACCGCGGGTTAACTGATTACGCCGTGCGGCATGGGTGGCGATATCGAAACGTAACATATCGCCATGGTGGACGCGCAGTGAAACTGACGTAATGCCACCCAATACCACCAACTCACTGACCGTGGCCGTGATCGGGTTTTCCCGTTCGCCCAGGGAAGGACGGTCACGGCGGTGAAGCACAATATCTGACGGGGGCAAATACCAGGCCACCGTTTCACCCGGTGACAGGTGAGCAAGCCGCTCGGCCACTTCTAAGTAAGTGTCCCCCCACTTCAGCCGCCGCTGTCCCGCTACGTCAACAGCGATGCCTTCAAATAGATTATGCCTGTCTAACAAACGAGCTATCAACGGCGAGGCGGGGCGCCTAAACAGCGCGTCAGGAGCGGCCTGCTGAAGGCTTGCACCGTTATGTAGCACGCAGATTTGGTCGGCCAGCGCGGCGGCCTCTTCCAGATCGTGAGTCACCAGTACTATGGGGATATCGATCTGCTCACGTAGCAGCGCTAACTCGCGCTGTAGCCGCCGCCGGGTGACTTGATCCACCGCCGAAAACGGCTCGTCGAGTAACAACACTTTAGGGTCGCGGGCCAAGGCCCGTGCCAGTGCTACTCGCTGGCGCTGGCCTCCCGAAAGCGCGTTAGGATAGCGCTTGCCCAACCCATCCAAGCGCACTTTGGCTAGCCACTGCTCGGCCTGCTCACGGCGTTGCGTTTGGGGCAAGTGGCGCAGAGGGAGTTGAATATTTTGCGAGGCGGTTAGGTGCGGAAATAGCGCATAGTCCTGAAACACTATGCCGACCTGCCTACGCTGGGGCGAGAGTGAATGCTTACGTTCGGCGTCAAACCAAACCTCTCCAGCGCACTCCACCCGCCCGCCCTGGGGACGATAAAGCCCGGCAATGGTGCGCAGCAGCGTGGTTTTTCCGCTGCCCGATGGCCCTACCAGCGCCAGCAATTCGCCGGGTTGGCAAACGAACTCGGCAGCCAGTGGAATCGGCCCCGTTTGATTGACCGCTACGCGTAGCCCTGCGCCTAGCCCTGTAATGCGCGAATCAGCCACGGATCCACCGCCTGCGCCCGGCCAGCCCATAGACAAGCCCCAAGGTAATAAACGATACCAACAGCAGCAGCGCCGACATCTGTGCAGCACCCTGTTCATCAAAGGCCTGGACGCGATCATAGATGGCAATGGCAAGGGTGCGGGTTTCGCCATCAATGGCGCCGCCCACCATCAAGATGACGCCAAATTCGCCCAGCGTATGGGCAAAGGTGAGCGCTGCCGCTGACATTATGCCGGGCCATACCAGCGGCAGCTCAATGCGCAGCAGCGTTTGCCAGGGGCTAAGCCCGCTGCACCAAGCCGCCTCGCGTAGATTGTGGGGCACATGCTCAAAGGCCCGCTGAATAGGCTGCACGGCAAACGGCAAATTGGCGATTAGGGAAGCCAGTAATATGCCCGTAAAGGTGAAATTCAGCCCGCTGCCGGTTATGTTTGCCCAAAACGAGCCCACTGGCGCGTCGCGGCCAAAGCTCAGCAGCAGATAGAAACCTAATACGGTAGGTGGTAATACCAGCGGTAGTGCGATCAGCGCTTCGCATAGCCCTTTGCCGCGGAAACGCGCATAGGCCAGAGAGCGGCCTAGCCAAATGGCAATGGGCAGTAAGATGAGACAGGTAAATGCCGCGAGACGTAACGAGACCGAAAGCGCCGACCAATCCATTATGCCCCTTCCATTAAGAAGCGCTCATCATTCGACGCTAAAGCCATTATTCCGCGTTAAAACCATAGTTACGCAAAATGGATTGTCCCTCGTCCTCTTGCAACCACTGATAGAAGGCCGTGGCAATCTCTCCAGCCTGATTGGTCAGTACCATGCGCTGGCGTAGTGGGCTATGCCAAGTCCCGGGGATGAGTACGTACTCACTTCGCTCACCTAGTGAGGGTGCCAGTGCCAAGGAGTAAGCCACCAGGCCACCCCGCGCATCGTCGGAAAGCGCAAACTGTGCCGCCTGGGAGACGTTTTCGCCCAGTATCCGCAGCGGCTCTGTTTGCTCCCAAAGCCCGGCGTGCTCAAGCGCCTGCTGTGCCGCAACGCCATAGGGCGCATGTTCGGGGTTGGCCAGGGCGATGCGTTCAGTAGTCCCCGCCTCTAAGGCGGTTTGAACCGCTTCAAGCGGCATCTCCTCATTAGGCAAATCACCACGCCCAGCGCGCTGCAGCCACACTAGACGACCAATGGCATAAATCACGCCCTCATCTTGTGTGTAGCCCTCTTCATAGAGCGCTTGAACGTAGCGCTCGTCAGCAGAGAGATAGAGCTCAAAGGGCGCGCCCTGGGCAATTTGACGGCGAAAGTTGCCCGAAGAACCAAAGTTAAGCCGCAGGGCGTGGCCAGTTTGCTGCTGAAACCGCTCAGCGGCTTCCGTCAGCGCAAACTGCAGATCAGAGGCAGCCGCCACAATAGGAGGCGCCCCCGCTATAGCGGGGGCGCTGGTTAGTAGTAGGCAGGCAAGCAGTAGCCTATGGACTAATTTAGCTTTTAGCATGCTCGTCGGTAATCTCCATCACCTTCATGGTATTGGTGCCACCGTGAGCGTTCATATGATCGCCGCGGGTAAGAATCACATGGTCGCCTGGCTTGGAGATACCGGTCTTCACCAGTAGCTCAAGGGCACGGTCATTTAGCTCAGTGGCGCTCATTTCAGAGGTATCGAACGGCAGCGAGACGACGCCGCGGTAGAGTGCCATGCGCCGCTGAGCGATAGGGTTATGCGCCAAGCCCACAATCGGCAGGCCCGAACGAATGCGCGAAGCGATCAGCGGCGTATAGCCCGATGAGGTCATACAGGCAATCGCGGTAATGCCGGTCATATGGTTGGCCGCGTACATGGCGGAGAGCGCAATGGTCTCGTCAGGGCGGGTAAAGCCTTCATGAATACGGTGTCCCGACTCCTGGGCGGTCTTTTCCCGCTCAGCGCCCAGGCAAACACGTGACATGGCTTCCACGGTTTCCAGCGGGTAATCCCCCGCTGCGGTTTCCGCCGAGAGCATGACCGCATCGCTGCCATCCAACACCGCGTTGGCCACATCAAACACTTCCGCTCGGGTAGGCAACGGCGCTGAAATCATGCTTTCCATCATTTGCGTTGCGGTAATCACCGCACGATTCAGCGAGCGTGCTCGTTTGATCATGCGCTTTTGCACGCCGACCAGCTTGGCATCACCAATTTCGACGCCTAGATCGCCCCGCGCCACCATCACCGCTTCTGAGGCTTCGATAATGCCATCCAGAGTGGCGTCATCGGCCACCGCTTCGGCGCGCTCCACCTTAGCAACCAGGCCAATCTCTTTGCCCGCCTCGCCCAGCAGGCGGCGTGCTTCAAGCATATCTTCAGCATGGCGGGGGAAAGAAATGGCTAAGTAGTCGACGCCGATTTCAACGGCGGTCTTAAGGTCTTCTTTATCTTTTTCGGTCAATGCCGGAGCGGACAGCCCGCCGCCCTGCTTGTTGATGCCTTTATGGTTAGAGAGCTTGCCACCCACGACCACAGTGGTATGCACCTGTTGGCCGTCAACACGTGCCACGTCCAGCACCAGGCGCCCATCGTCTAACAGCAGGCGATCCCCGGCAGTAACGTCTTTCGACAAGGTTTTATAGTCGCAGCCCACCTGATGGCTATCCCCTGCATCGCCATCCAGCGCCATATCAAGAATAAACGGCTGGCCCTCTTTGAGCACCACAGCCCCATCTCTAAACCGTGCAATACGAATTTTGGGGCCCTGCAGATCCCCCAACACCGCAACGCTGCGGCCTAGCTGGGCGGCGATTTCACGCACCTCGGTTAGCCGACGGCGGTGATCATCCGCTGTGCCATGGGAGAAATTAAGACGCACCACATCGACACCCGCCTTGAGCATGGCTTCCAATACGCCTTCCCGGTCGCTGGCAGGCCCCAGAGTGGCGACAATTTTGGTACGACGGATCGTGGAGAAGTGCAGTGCGTTCATAATGTTCCAACCATGCAATTTAGCGTGTAGTGACTCTATTAAGTAATTCTACTCAGTAACCCTAGCTTACCAGTTTAACGCGCTCTATATGACAGCAGTGCAACGCAGAGGGTGGGTTTAAGTCAACGTCACGGTGATCGCGAGAGGAAACTCATCACAGTTATTGCCATCACCGCCCCGATCCACTACCAAAAACTCGCCTTCACGCTCCAGTACCGATTGTATGGCGTGCCAAGTGCCTGCGCGGTAGTTCACCCCTTGGCGACCATCGGTGACAAACGCTCGCACGTCTGCAGGGTTAATATGCTCCCCCGGCGGGGCTACCACCACAATAAAGCGCTCCTGATGCAGCGGCATAAACGCCTGACTACCCTGAGGATGACGCTCCAGAAACGTGAGCTCCAACGGCAGTGTAATCGGCTGGCTAACGAAAATATTAATCAGCGTGTGGGCGTTTTCGCCCAGGGTTTCCACCTTGGTCAGATCATGATGGCGCTGAGTGCGCCCGGCATTAATGGGAAACGACGCTGACGTACGTGCATCTATCACATCGCCAAAGGGGGCAAACGCCTCTGCCGTCAGCGGCTCGGCTTTTAGTTCAAGCATTACAGCTCCTTAGCGAGATGACAGTTTAAGAGAAGCATGACGATTAACATCTTTATACAGCAGATACCTAAATGGCCCGGGGCCAGCGGCGTAACAGGCCTGGGGGCAGAAGGCGCGAAGCCACATAAAATCCCCGGCTTCTACTTCTACCCAATTCTGGTTTAGATGGTAAACCGCTTTGCCCTCAAGCACGTAAAGGCCATGCTCCATGACATGGGTTTCATCAAACGGAATCACGCCGCCGGGCTGGAAGGTGACGATATTGACGTGCATATCGTGGCGAACGTCCGCAGGGTCGACAAAGCGCGTGGTGGCCCAGCGCCCTTCGGTACCCGGCATTTCGATGGGGGCAATGTCCTGCTCGTTGGTGACGAACGCCTGCGGCACCTCAAGCCCTTCCACAAACTCATAGGCCTTGCGTACCCAGTGGAAACGTACCGGCGCGTTGGATTCGTTGCGCACCTGCCACGAACTGCCAGGGGGAATAAACGCGTAGCCGCCGGGCTGCAGGGTGTGGCACTCGCCTGACAAAGTAAGCGTTAACTCACCTTCCACAATAAACAGCACGCCTTCCGCCTGGGAGTCAGGCTCAGGCTTATCGCTGCCGCCCTGGGGCTGTACTTCCATAATGTACTGGGAGAACGTCTCGGCGAATCCTGACAACGGGCGCGCCAGCACCCATAGTCGCGTGCCTTCCCAGAACGGCAGATTGCTGGTGACGATATCGCGCATCACGCCTTTGGGGATCAGCGCATAGGCTTCGGTAAATACCGCACGGTCAGCGGTAATTTGTGTTTGCGGCGGGTGCCCGCCGGTGGGGGCGTAATAAGTAGCTGGCATTTTTAAACCTATATTGCTTAGTAAAAACAAGAGACATATATCTTGTATACAATATTAGCGAACCATATTAAAGCGATCTTTGGCGAAGCTCTTTAGCAAAACGCTTGTGAAACACTCCTCCCAATAGTAACGTCTTTAGAAACTTTCGTTTCATAATTCTAAAACCATACGAACATGTCCACAAACAGCATCCTCGGCACGAATTGGCTTCCGCAAACCGTTGCGCTCACGAACCCTATCGCTGCTCGGTCAGGCGCTTATAACCGCCGATATTGATAACAACAGCCATCCTGGATGGCAGCTCTATACGCGAGGCTTAGCATGTCCCAACACACCCCCTCTTCCCCAGATAGCCCAGCGCCCAAGAAAAGCTGGTGTCGGATCCCTGATATCTACGCGGTGCTGTTTGTTTTTATCGCCTTGGCGGCGATAGCGACGCATTTTGTGCCAGCCGGGCAGTTCGAGCGTGTTCCTGGCCCGAATGGGCGTATCACTATTGACCCGACCTCTTATGAGCAAATCGCTTCCTCACCGATTGGTATCGTCGATTTTATGCTGGCGATTCCCAATGGCTTGATGAGTGCCGGCGAAGTTGTCTTTTTCACCTTTATGATTGGCGGTATGTTTATGGTGCTAAGGCGCACCGGCATCATTGAAATAGGGGTGGACAAGCTAACGCGCCGCTTTGCGCGACAGAGCCTGCTCACCATCCCGGTGTTGATGACGGTGTTTGCCCTAATCGCCACGGTAATCGGTACCCAGGAGTTGGCGCTGGTCTATGTGCCGGTCATCCTGCCGCTGATGATTGCTTTGCGCTTCGACTCAGTCACGGCCGCGGCGGTGGCGCTTTGCGCTACCACGGTCGGTTTCACCACGGGTGTGCTCAACCCGATCAATACCGGCCTAGGGCAGCAACTCTCAGATCTGCCTCTCTACTCCGGTTATGGCCTGCGCGTCATGGCGTTTGTGGTAATGTTAGCCGCGGCTATTTTCTTCGTTATGCGTTACGCCCGCAGGGTGCATCAGACACCTTCGCTTAGCCTGCTGAGCAGTGACACTAACGAATCCGAAAAACGCTCGCTTTATCAACATGCTGACAATAGCCCTGCCTTAATCGCCAGCGCTCGCCAGAAGCTGGCTGCCATCGCCACCTTCGCCTTCTTCGCGGTACTCGTCTATGGCGTACTGCAGCAAGGCTGGTTCATGATGGAAATGGCAGGCCTGTTTATCATCATGGGCATTGTCGTGGGTCTAATCGCAGGCCTCGACACCGACGAAATATGCGCAGGCTTCAACCAGGGCTTCCGAGACGTGCTGGTCGGCGCCATGATCGCCGGCGTCGCCCGGGGCGTTGCCGTGATGCTGGAAGATGGCCAGATCATGGACACCCTGGTGTATGGACTTGGCAACCTTGTCGGAGGCCTGCCCACCTTGCTCTCGGCGATTGGCATGTTCTTCGCCCAGCTAGGCTTCAATTTCATTGTCCCCTCCGGTAGCGGCCAGGCCCTGGTCACCATGCCGCTAATGGCACCGCTCTCCGACATCATCGGCGTTACCCGCCAAACGGCAGTGCTAGCCTTCCAACTGGGTGACGGTATCGGCAATATTTTATACCCGACCTCAGGCTACTTTATGGCAACCCTGGCGCTGGCTGGCGTTCCGTGGCAAAAGTGGGTCAAATTCTTCTTCCCACTTTTTTGCGTCTGGATAATAATTGCCCTGGGCTTTCTTATTTTCGCCCAGGCAACCCAGTGGATCGGCTAGAGCACCGCAGAGATAAACTGCTTTAGCTCCGGCGTTTGCGGATTGCTGAACAGCTCGCTGGGGGCGCCCTCTTCATGGATGCGCCCCTGGTGCATAAACACCACCCGATCGGCCACGTCGCGGGCGAAGCTCATTTCATGGGTAACTAGAATCAGCGTCATGCCCTCTTTTGCCAGCGCTTCCAACACCCGCAGCACTTCCCCAACCAACTCGGGATCAAGCGCCGAGGTCACCTCATCGCAGAGCAGCACTTTGGGGCGCATGGCCAGCGCCCGAGCGATGGCCACCCGCTGCTGCTGCCCACCGGAGAGCTGGGCCGGATAGGCATCGTATTTGTCGGAGAGGCCGACTTTCTCAAGCACTTCCCGAGCGATTCCCTCAACATCAGCCTTGGCCTCGCCGCGCACTACCAGCGGCGCCAAACAGACATTTTCACCCACGGTTTTATGGGGAAACAGGTTAAAGCTTTGGAATACCATGCCGACATTTTCACTCAGCTCTTTGGGCGACATTGACGCCGCATCGAGCTGCTTATCGGCAATGGTAATCTCGCCGCTGTCATGTTTTTCCAGCTGATTCAGGCAGCGCAGCAGGGTGCTTTTACCCGAGCCGCTGCGGCCAATAATCGCCACCACTTCGCCTTGCGCCACCGAAAGGTTAATACCTTTAAGCACTTCCAGGTCGCCAAAGGCTTTATGAACGTTATCAACGTAGACCAGCGTCATAGAGCTTTTTCTCCAGATAGCGCGCGTAGCAGGAAAGGGGATAGCACAGCGCAAAGTAAAGCAGTGCCACAAGGGCAAAAATGGTGAAGGGTTCAAAGGTGGCGTTATTGAGCATGGTGCCCGCCTTGGTCAGCTCGACAAAGCCAATGATGGAGGCCAGCGCCGTGCCTTTGATGACCTGTACCGAGAAACCCACCGTGGGCGGAATCGAAAGCCGCAGCGCCTGGGGCAGAATCACATGGCGCATGGATTGGAAGTAGTTCATGCCGAGTACCCGCGCTGCGTGCCACTGCCCTTTAGCCACCGCTTCCAAACAGCCGCGCCAGATGTCACACAAGAAGGCGCTGGTAAACAGCGTCAACGCAATAGAAGCCGCCAGCCAGGCAGAGATCGGATGCCCCATGGCCGCAGCGCCAAAAAAGATCAAAAACAGCTGCATCAGCAGCGGCGTGCCTTGGAAAAGATCAACATAGAGCGACGTTAAGCGCTGCAGCCAGCGGTTGCTGGAGAGACGCATAAAGGTCAGTAGCAGACCCACGGTGGCCCCGCCCACAAAGGCAATCAGCGACAGCACAATGGTCCAGCGAGTCGCCAGCAGCAGGTTGCGCAGAATGTCCCAGAAGGTGAACTCAATCATCGCTGCTCTCCTTGCTGATAGGCGAATACGCGCCTGCCCACCAGCATAAAGCTGCGTCGCATGCCAAAGGCGAGGAGCAAATAGACCAGCGTGATCAGCAGGTAGACTTCAAAGCTGCGGAAGTTGCGCGACTGGATAAAGTTAGCCGCGTAGGTCAGGTCGAATACGGAAATCTGCGACACCACCGCTGAGCCCAGCATCACGATAATCGATTGGCTGATAAGCGCCGGGTAGACCCGAGCAAAGGCAGGCACCAGCACAACGTGGCGATAGCTTTGCAGCGTGGTCATTCCCAGTGCACGACCGGCTTCCAACTGTCCCTTGGCCGTGGCGCTAATACCGGCGCGTAAAATCTCGGCACTATAAGCGGCCAGGTTGAGCGTCATAGCAATGAACGCCGCAGTAATGGCATCAATTTTGATGCCGAGCCCCGGTAGCCCGAAGAAGATAAAGAACAGTTGCACAATGAAGGGCGTATTGCGGGTGACTTCGACGTAGCCGCCTAGCCCCCAGCGCACCCATGGCTGCGCGTTGACGCGTAAATACGCCACTGCCACTGCCAGCGCTAGCCCCGTTAAGGTCGTCACCATGGTCAAAATGACCGTGGTGGTAAGACCTTTGAGAAGCTCACTGACGTAGGGCAACAGGGTAAGGAAATCGAGTGTTGGCCCCATGCTAAGCCTCAGCTACCGAAGTTTTCAGGTAGGTCGGCGCTGAACCAGCGCTGAGACAGCTCATTCAAGGTGCCATCTTCCAGGCCTTGGGCAATCAGGCGATTCACCTCTTCCATTAGCGCTGGCTCGTTTTTATTCATACCCACGTAGCAGGGGGAGTCTTTGAGCTGGTAAATCATTGAAGGGGCGCGATCGCTGTTGCGCTCGGCGATCTCTGCGGCGACCACGTTACCGGTGGCCACGTAATCGACCTGACCAGAAAGGAACGCAGAGATGGTGGTGGCGTTATCTTCAAAGCGCTGGACGGTGGTTGAATCCGGGGCAATTTCAGAAAGCTCCATATCTTCCACGGCACCGCGGGTCACACCGATGGTTTTGTCGGCCAAGCCTTCTGGGCCATCCACGCTTTCATCTTGATCGGCGCTGAATACGCCTAGAAAGAACGGCGCGTAAGCGTCTGAGAAGTCGATTGCCGCTTCACGTTCTGGATTTTTACCCAAGCTGGAGATAACTAAATCCGCCTGCCCCGTCTGCAAGTAGGGAATACGGTTGGCACTGGTGACCGGGATCAGCTCAAGCTCAACCCCCATCTCATCAGCAAGGTATTGGGCCATATCGATATCGTAGCCACGGGGCTGCAAGTCGGTACCTACCGAACCAAAGGGCGGAAAATCTTGCGGTACAGCCACCCGAATAGTGCCCCGGAACTCGATATCCTCTAGGGCATCCGCCTGAACACTAGGGCTAGTCGTCAAAGCCCCCAGGGCGACTGCGGCACTCAGGCCGGTGGCTAAAACGCTGGACTGAAGAGACTTGAAGCGGCGGGTAAAGGAGTTATTGAAGCGGTGCGAAAACGATTGCATAAAGCTCTCCTGGCAGGCGCATGTTCTGCAAAATCTCGGTTTTGCTAGAAACAATTGGCTGGCTAATTAGCAGTGGTGTTCTTGGCAATGGAAGCTAAGTGAATGAAAGCTTTGTTGCATAAAATCTAACAAAGAAACTTTCGTTTCACTTGATCACTGAATAGCAATCGCGATACCAGAAGCGGTTAAGATTTTTTATAACAGCAGCTTAGCGGACACGCGGAGCCTCAACGCAGCGTTTGCCGCATTGAGAGGAAGGTATAAAAGGAGAGAAGTGCAACGTTCTGGTGCAGTTTTCACCCATCAATAGGGCGAGATGCACCATGAAAGGAGGCCCAGCCTATTGGGCGCTCCAATCCACGCTCATAGTCGGCGCTTCCAGCTCGCTAAGCTCAGCGTAAACTTCACTGATCGCGCTGATTCGCTTTCGACCTTCGGCAAGACGACGGTGCAGTAAACCGTTGGCAATCAGGCAGATCAGGCTATTGGCAGCGGCGTAGCTATCAAACGCCGAGAGGCTTTCCAGCGGCGTTTCAAAAAACCACGTTACCTGTGAGGCGAAATTGACCGCGGTGGGGTCAGCCAGCAAGGCTACCTTGGCAGGTGAGCGCTCAAGCGCATCAATGAGCGACGCAAAGGCCGCTGGACGGCGGCGAAAACCAAACAGCACCACCACGTCCTGCTCGGTGAGATCGACGATCTCCTCTGCTAACGACTGGTTAGGGTGAGGCACCACCCGCACCTGGGTGCGCGCCTGAATCAACTGCTGGCGAAAATGCAGCGCTAACGGGTAGCTGTTACGAAAACCGATCACAACCACATGCCGCGCGCTATCCAACTGTTTCACCAGTGCTGCAAATTGATCCGCCGCGATCCCGTTTAAGCAGCGCTGCAGATTATCCTGCTCACGCTGCAAGTGACGCTGAAACGGCGCCCCGGCCTCCTCTTCCTGCATGGCGTTGGCGTCGATCACTAGCGGCACGCCCAGGTTGCGCAACTGGCGAGCATGGTCTTTAACGGTGCGGTAGCTCTCAAACCCCAACCGCTTGAACAGGCGACTGACGGTCGATTTGGAGACTCCGGTCAAACGAGCCAAATCAGCGGCGCTGTACACCGCCAAATCATCAAAGTGATCGAGGATAAAGCTCGCCACCCGCTGCTCCTGGGCAGTTAGCGCGTCAAACTGGGCGGTAATCCGCTGTCCGATATGCGGCGTCATAGCATCCTATTAAGCGCTTAATTAACGAGTTGCAGGGTGATGTTCCGCCCAATGATGGGCGATATCAACCCGCCGAGCTACCCAAACGCGGTCGTGGGTTTCGATGTAATCCAAGAAGCGCTGTAGGGCGCGAAAACGACCGGGGCGGCCCAACAAGCGGCAGTGCATACCTATTGATAGCATTTTGGGCGCCTCCTCTCCTTCTGCGTAAAGTACATCAAAGGCATCGCGCAGGTAGGTAAAGAAGTGATCCGCGGTGTTAAAGCCCTGTGGTGCGGCAAAGCGCATATCGTTGCTGTCCAGGGTGTAGGGGACGATCAGGTGATTATGGTCACTGCCCTGACTGTCGGTTACCTGCGTCCAGAACGGTAAATCGTCGCCGTAGTAGTCACTATCGTAAAGGAAACCGCCCTCATCCAGCACTAAACGCCGGGTATTGGGGCTATCACGGCCGGTATACCAGCCCTGAGGTTTTTCGCCGTAGAGGCGCTGAAAAATCTCCATCGCCTGCTGAAGATGCTCGCGCTCGACGTGCTCGGGCACTTCCTGATAGTGAATCCAGCGGTAGCCGTGGCAGGCAATCTCGTGACCCAGTTCTTTAAAGGCCATAGCCACATCCGGATTGCGCTCCAGCGCCATGGCAACGCCAAACACCGTAAGCGGCAAATCACGTTTTTCAAACTCGCGCAGGATGCGCCACACCCCGGCGCGGGAGCCGTACTCGTAGATCGACTCCATGCTCAAGTGGCGATCCGGATAAGCCGGTGCGCCGATAATTTCCGATAGGAACTGCTCTGACCCTGAGTCACCGTGCAACACACAGTTTTCACCGCCCTCCTCATAGTTGAGCACAAACTGAACGGCAATTTTGGCCTTGTTGGGCCAGTTGGCATGGGGCGGGTTGCGCCCATAACCGATTAAATCGCGTGGATAGTGACCCTTAGGTGATGACGACATAGCGAGCTCCTTGATGCATACAAACCATTCATCCAAAGCCATTCATACAAACCTGGGCAGATCACTGGCAAATAGCCGCCCAGTAGTACACAAAATAATTTGTATACAAAATAGCGACATTCATAGCCTACCGCAACGCGATCGACCGCTAATCCCCTGACGCTAATAGCGTTTCTCAGTTTAAAAGGCGTTAAGCCATTGAAACTTGAACAAATGGTCAAGTTTTCTAAGCCGCTTTTTTATCGCCGATTGCTGGTTAGCCCCTTGCGTCACGAAAAAAACCGCCCTATTTTTGTATACAAGAAATGCCATATTGTTTACACACGGAATACCTATCGTGCATATACGCATTATTAACCCCAACACCACGGCCTCCATGACCGCTGCTATGGGCCAGGCAGCACAGCAGCAGGCGGGGCCTGGCACCACGGTTAGCGCTTCACAGCCTGACGCGGGCCCGGTTTCGATAGAAAGCCATTTTGACGAAGCGATCAGCGCGGTAGGGGTTGCCGAAGAGGTGCTTAAAGGCGAACGCGAAGGCGGCATCGATGCCTACGTGGTGGCCTGTTTCGGCGACCCGGGTTTGCTCGCTGCCCGCGAACTCACCCGCGCACCGGTGATTGGCATTGCCGAAGCGGCGTTTCATCTTGCCACCCTGGTGAGCACCCGTTTTTCTATTGTGACCACCTTGGGCCGCACCGGCATTATTGCCGAGCACCTGCTACAACAGTACGGCTTTAGCCACCACTGCCGTCGTATACGTGCTGCGGAAATCCCGGTGCTGGATCTTGAGCATCACCCTGACGCAGCGTTTACCCGCATTGTTGAAGAGTGCTGCCGCGCACGGGATGAAGACGGCATTGGTGCCATCGTTTTAGGCTGCGGCGGTATGGCAAATTTGACTCAAGAGATCAGCCGCGAAGTGGGCCTGCCTGTAGTGGAAGGTGTCACCGCCGCGCTGAAACTGGCGGAGTCGCTGGTCAGTTTGGGTCTACATACCAGTAAGCATGGCGACCTTGCCTACCCACGGCCAAAGACCTTCACGGGTAAGTTTTCCGAGCTTTCTGAGCTTGCACTACCGCTTAAGTCATAACCGCTATAAAAAACAGTCATGACTCCAAACATTTAATAACAAACGAATAGCAACACGAACGTCCAATAGCACGCCACGCCGCAAGCGTTGCCTGGGGATTCCAAATACCCAAGCTGCCAATAAAACCGATAATCTTGCGAGGACGACATCATGAGCGCTTCACCCTCGGCTCTTGCGTCAGAAGAACGATCCGATGACGGATCAAAAGCACTAGGGGCAGAAAGCCTGGCCCCGCAACACACCCGGATTATGGGGCGAGGCTCCTATTTTCTGGCCTGGTTCGGCGGCTGCGTTTCCATAGGCACCTTTGCCATGGGCTCAAGCGTGGTCGGCACCCTGAACCTGTTACAAGCCACATTGGCCATTGCCATCGGCTGCTTTGTGATCGGGATAGCCTTGGCCATTAACGGGGCCGCAGGCTACAAGTACGGCATTCCGTTTATGGTGCAGGCGCGCAGTGCCTTCGGCTTTACTGGCACCCGCTTGCCGGGGCTAGTGCGCGCGGTGCCTGCAGTAGTGTGGTACGGCTTTCAAAGCTGGATTGGCGCCGGGGCACTCAATATGGTGTCGGCCACCCTGTTCGGCTTCGACAACCTTATCTTCTACTTCATTACCTTCCAGTTCCTACAAATTGGCCTGTCGGTGATGGGCTTCCAGGGCATCAAGTGGTTAGAGAATATCGGCAGCGCCTTTATCCTCGCCTCATTGATGTACATGTTCTACGCCACGGTGCAGCGCTATGGCGATGAGCTTTCAGCCAGCCTGCTGACCATGGAAGGCTCCTGGGGCATGCCCTTCTGGGGCGCGACCATGCTCTTTTTGGGCATCTACAGCACCATGATGCTTAACGTTAGCGACTACTCCCGCGAGCATAAAAAGGGCACCGCCCAAAGCCTACTCACCACCATCTACGCCATGTCGATTCTGCCCTGCACGCTGTTTATGGGTTTGATTGGCTATATGGTCTCCGAGGCCACTGGCACTGCCGACCCTATCCAGGTGTTCGCCAACGCGGTGGACAACACCCCGCTGTTAATGACTACCCTGCTGTTCATCGCCTTCGCCCAGGTCACGACCATCGTGCTCAACAACGTAGTGCCGCCGACCTATGTGCTGATGGACGTATTTAAGATCAAGTTCTCGGTGGCCACGGTGATCGTTGGCTTGCTGGCCTTCGCCACCTTCCCCTGGAAACTGGTGCAGCCAGGTTCCGCGGCGGGTCTGCAGCTGTTTGTGCAGACTTATTCGGCCTTTTTAGGCCCTATCTTCGCCATTCTGGTAGTGGACTATTATGTGATTCGCCGCCGCACGCTGGATATCGAAAAACTGTATGACGCCAACGGCCCCTACCAAGGCGTGAACCTAGCGGCGTTTATCGCCACCGCTATCGGTATTGTGGCCGCGCTCTCTTTCTCGGCGATCTCGTGGTACGCCAGCCTGATACCCGCAGGCGTCAGCTACTACCTGCTAATGAAGTACTGGGCACCCTGCCAGCGCTTTAGCCAGTAACCCATTTGCCAACCTGCGAGCCAATACAATGAAAGAGAGCAACGACGTTAGTGACCTGGATATCAAACATATCGATCCCACGCTGTATAACGAGGATCTGGCGCCGCTTAAACCCCAGGATCGTAACTGGGGCGCCTTTGAGATTTTTAACGTCTGGTCTAACGATATCCAGAGCCTGTTTGGCTACACCCTGGCCGCCTCGCTGTTTTTAACCTACGGCCTAAACGGCTGGGCGGTGATGGCGGCGATTATTCTGGCCGGTGTGATCGTGATGTTTCTGGTCAATCTTACCGGTAAGCCCAGCGTTAAATACGGTATCCCCTTTCCGGTCATGGTGCGTGCCAGCATGGGGGTACGCGGCGCCAACCTACCCGCGATGCTGCGCGCCATCGTGGGGATTTTCTGGTACGGCGTGCAGACCTACTTCGCCTCCACCGCCGTCACCCTGCTGATTACGGCATTTTTTGGCGCAGGAAATGGCAGCACCTTCCTGGGGCTTTCCGGCGTGGCCTGGGTGTCGTTTGTGATTGTGTGGCTATTTCAGATTGCGATCTTCTGGCAGGGCATCGAGCGCATTAAGCACTTTCTCAACTGGGCGGGCCCGCTGGTCTACGTGGTGATGCTGGTGCTAATGGTCATTGTTTGGTACCAGGCGGGAAGTGAGCTAATCCCCGCCATTGGCACTATTTTTAGCGGCGACGGTGAAGCCAGCGGCAGCTCAATCGCCGCCTTTATGGCGATCGTCGGCACCATGGTGGCCTACTTCGCAGCGGTGGTGATCAACTTCGGCGACTTCACCCGCTTTGTAAAAACCGAACGCCAGATGAAGCTAGGCAACCTGCTGGGCTTGCCGCTTAACGTAGCGTTCTTCTCGTTTATCGCGCTGATTATTACCGCAGGCACCCTGGTACTGTTTGGCGAAGCGCTAACCAATCCCGCCGATATCGTTGAGCGAGTGGATTCATTGCCGCTGACAATAGTCGCAGCGCTAACCTTCTTTGCCGCCACGGTGGGCATCAACTTGGTGGCCAACTTTATTCCCCCCGCCTACGACCTGGCCAACCTCTTCCCCAGCAAAATCAGCTTTAAGATGGGCGGCCTGATTACCGCGGTGATTGCGTTCTTTGTCGGTGCGCTATGGCTTTCAGTGATCAGCCAGATCGGCGTACCCGGCTTTGTAAATGCGTTAGGTGCCGTCGTCGCGCCCTTCTATGGCATTATCGTAGTCGACTACTACCTGATTAAGCGCCAGCACTTAAACATGCAGGAGCTATTCTCATCAGCACCGGGCAGCGCCTACTACTACGTAAACGGCTGGAACACCCGCGCCCTTATCGCCTTTGGCGTGGCAGCGCTGTTCTCGCTCTCTACCGTATTAGTACCCGCACTTTCAGCCCTTGGCGGCTTTGGCTGGATGATTGGCGCAGCGCTGGGCGGGCTGTTCTACTACGGGTTGATGCGGCAGTTTAAGGCTGCGCCTGTGTTGGCTGAGCAGTAGACAAGCGGGTCGTAACGAGCTGATTAGAAGCCCATACAAGCGCCATCGGTTTTGCCGATGGCGCTTTTTTTGGGTCGCGGGCTGGTGCGGTCAGCTTGGAACCTGTCGGCATCCTCGTATGGCTCTACCAAGCAACGTATTTTGCGGTATCAAAACTCAGCGGAATGAGGTATTTTCGAGCTGCAGTTCGTGTTTTCTGGTAGGGTCAATGAGACGAGTGCTTATTTTTCTTAACAAGACCTGATTAAAGATCATTAAAAGCAAAGGGTTACAAGAAGACAAGGTGTGTTTATGCGCAATTTAAAAAGTGACCTGAAATATTTAAGCGCATGCGCATTTTTCTGGAGGCCTTTATCAGGGTAACGTAAATATTTTCATTACATATCCGTCACTTGAGAATTAATGATGCGTTTTGAGCTTCCAGAAAAACAAGCATGCGTATGAATAAACTGTTGCGCGCTATGAAGATCAGGATTCCGAACATGGAAACAGTTTTCAAATTTTGCCCTGCTGCGGTTCTTTTAGTGGTTCCTTGCTATTTCGGCTATATGGCCCAGCCCACTGAAATGGGTTTGGCTATTTTGGCTGGGGTATTGGGCTTGGCATTCTCGAATATCGATAAGTTGTCTGAGTTTAGTGGGGCCGGTTTTTCTGCAAAGATGAAGGATCAAATGCAAGCGGTAGTAGAGAAAGAAACAGAAGCGCCCCCTTTCTCAAAAGATGAAGAGGACGTTTCGGTCGCCTCTCCCATCGAAGCATCTATTTTTAAGGCATTATCCAAACCAAAGTATAATTTTCGAACTTTGACTGGAATAAGTAAGGATGCAAACTGTACTGAGCCTGAGGCATGGAAAGTTTTGGTGGATTTAGTGGGTAATAAATTCGTACGCTCAGCAAGCAAGAATAAAACCGGCGAAATGATTTGGGCCCTAACAAGCAAGGGGCGACAGATTGCAACGGAAAATGCATAACCAAGCCATTAAATACGCTTCCTTGGGTCGCCGGACGCTCGTTCCTCGCGCCGTTTATGGCGGGCGTTAATCAGAAAGGAGATGTCGATTGAAACGCATACTACTAATTTCGCTCCTTGCAGTACTGGGTGGTTGTACATCAGTGCAATACAATGGTTCTCCTTCAGCCATGAAAGATGTGGATTACCCTCCGTTGGATAAAGAGGTTACGGCCTACGTCGGAGATCACATGGTTGAGAAGGGGCTGATTTACGAGGAGCAAGTACTTTACGTCAAACAACGGGTAGACGGAGCGCTATACGATATTCCTAGTAATAATTACCCTCAGGTCGGATTCGATGACAAACAAGACTTTTTCTCAGCCACAGGTGTAATTAGATGGCCACTGTCTGATCCAATTGAAGCGTTAGCGGTGGGTAAGGCAGAAAGAAGCCAAGTCTGCGTCATCACGACTCTAGGTGGCAGTGCTTGTTACGATGCGGACTATGAGAGACGCGGTCGAGTTTCTGAAACAAAGAATAGCTTTCAGCAAACACTGATCTACAGTGGCCGCGTAGGAAACAAGATCAATATTGGCTATCGGGAATTCAGCAATAATAGTGCGAGGCCCGCCTTTGATAATGAGGTCGAATACGATTTGAGTGAATCAAAGCGCATAGGTTACAAGGGGGCCCAAATTGAGGTCTTGGAAGCGAATAACAGCAGCATCACATACAAAGTTCTGCGTAACTTTCCAGATTAACAAAGCCATCAAATTCGTTCCGGCCTAAGGCCTCCGCCGGACTCCCTTGATGGGCCGCCGTTTATGGCTGGCGTTCAATTACAGGAGAAATCTGAGTGCCTTCAAGACATCATATTGGTGCCGCTGGTGAACTCGCACTGATGTCAGAGTTTGCTTACCGCGGATATAACGTCTCAATTCCGGAAATTGATCAAGGTGACGATGCTTGGGTGATGAATCATCAGAGCGGGCACGCATGGCGCTTTCAAGTTAAGACCTCACAACCGAAAGAGCAGCAGAAATCGACCCGTTTTCAATTCAATATACGCACCTCGCAAATTAGTAACCCACTGCAACCGGATGTGGTTTTCGCGTTTGTAATGCGTGTTCAGAATGCGTGGGAATTTGTGATCATCCACCGGTCAGTTCTTCAGAACTATCTTGCTAGCAACCAACTAGGGGGGCAGCAAGGTGATCACTACGTCCTAGCACTGACTTATTACCATGATGGAGAAAAAGCAGGGAGGGTGTTTGGGTCAAAAACCTGTGAACTAACCCACCACCTGAATGACTGGGCAACTTGGCCAATTGTCTAAATTGAACAAGGCCAACCACGGCGGCGCCTATTACATTGCGGCTTTGCCTCTATTTTGTAGCCGCTCATGCTGGCTGGCGTTATAAATCATGAGCCTACGTTCTAAGTTGGGGATGACTAACCAGTGAGTGACTATCAAGACTTATGTGAAATGTACGGTCGCAGTCCGGGTGATCCGGAATTTATAGATGATTTGATCGATGAATTCTCCGAAGAAGAGTATGAGTGGTTCTCAGAGAACGAAGACAAAAACCATTTTGAATTACTGGCAGAACAGCTAAGTAGTGTGGGCGAAATTCTCAGGATGGACGTGCCCCAAAGTGCACAGTTTAGCTTCCTTGTGATGATTCATGCACATGTCGTTTCTGCACTGGAAGGATATCTTGCTGGTGCCTTTATTCATAACGTATGCAATTCCGAGGAATTAACCAGAAAGCTTGTCGAGTCGGATCCCGAGTTTGCAAATCGAAAGTTCACCCTTCGTGAGATATATGAACAGAAAGACACTCTAAAATTGACGGTTTCAACATATCTTAGAGGCCTAATTTTCCACGACCTCAAAAAAGTCGTTCCTATGTATAGAGATGTACTAGGTCATAGATTTGAGGATCTCTCATGGCTATTTCATGCTGTTAAAAAGAGGCATGACTGCGTTCATAGAGCAGGTCTAGACAAAGATGGCAAGAAGATTGATTTGTCGGTAGATTCCATTTTCGAGCTACTGGAAAAAGCAATTGATCTAGCTAACGGAGTTGAGAGATCGTTGGCTGAGTTGAAGCGAAAGGATTTATAACAAGGCCTGTCACGGCGACATCTTCTATATTGCGGCTTCGTTCCTTAGCCGCGCATGCTGGTATGCGTTGAGGCTGTATAAAAACCCCACTGACGGCTAAGTTTTGGTAGGATCGAGAAAACAGACGAGGAGTGGTCAACATGCCGTGCTTTAAGCCCTATAACCACGATCAGCTCCAGCCAGGGATCTTTGAACACGCCGTTCATTACCTGATTGAGCAAAAGCTCGACTAGCGCCATCAGAACCTGCCGGACAAAAGCTGGCAAGAGACGATGCCAGCTAGCGCGTTCCAGTTTGACCCTGTAAAGCTAACGTTTATCTGCCCAACCGGCGAAAAACAGTCCTATCGCGGGCAACGAGAAACTGGCAATGGCAAGATCCGGGTTCACTTCGAAGGGCGTTTGCTGCAATGTAGGCACTGCCCAAAGAAATACCGATGCATGCAGAACCCGAGCTCGGCCGACCATCACAAAGGCGCAGGGCGACAAGTGTCTTTTATTATCGAGAACAAACACTTACCCATTTACGCAGACTGGATTAAGCAGCGAGTCGATAGCCCCAGGGCAAAGAAAATTACAGCCATCGTATGTCAGTCGTGGAACCCGTCGGCAATATTGGCACAACGAAAAGACTGAACCACTTCAGCCTTCGGGGTAAGAAAAAGGTGCAAGGTCAGTGGCAGCTCTACTGTTTGGTGCACAACATTGAGAAGTTAGCGAATTATGGTCATTTGGCCGCGTCATGAAGGGCTTAGAGCAGGCTAAGCTGCTTTTTAAGAGCAACACGCGTCTTCAACAAGCTTTAGCTGGGCGCTCAAGTGGCTAAATGCCGATATTAAGATTACTCAACCAGGTGACTGGCTGGGTAAATGAATAAGGACAACAGGCGGTGGAGACGGCTCAAAATCGGGTTTTTCTACAGCCTCGTTAATCGTCACAAATTAGGAGAAATATGGCTACGGAATTACTAGACGTCGTCGACACGGCAGTAAAGATTGGGCTTGGTGCGTTGATTACTGGATGCGCAACGTACATGGTTAATTCCACAAATAATAGAAATGATAGAGATAAATATCTTCTTGAGCACAAGATAAATACTTTAGAGACATCTGCTGGAAAAGTTGACGAGTATTTCGATGCATGGTCTGGATTGATAACTATAGTTGGTGGTATATCTAGAAGAATGGAGGAAGCTGGAGAACCTCTAAATGTAATCTCAAAAGCCAGAATGAATCAAATAAAAGAGAGGGATCGCAGACTTGTTGATTCCTGGCCATCTAAGAGCCAAGCTCTCAGTAGATTTCGCTTGCTTGGAGCGCAGAATGTTATTGAAGCAATTAACAAGTCAAATAAGCCACAAAGAGTGCTTCGCAATAAAGTGATTTTCGATAAAGAAATTCCTTCATATGAGGAATTTAAAGCCATGAGGAGTGATCTAAACCAAATAAAAGAGATTGTGCATAGTGAAATTTCAGCATTTTATAATGACCTTGGTGCTTAACAAACGCAGGAACTGCTGCTACGCCTTCATTACAAAGCTGCGCATGCTGAGCGGCATTAGGCCAATCTCAATCCTGGAGCGCAAGTGTTATCCATCACCGAAAGTAAAAACCCAACTCTTATTTCGAATTCAATGCTCCGCGATCTTGCAGGGCGCGCAAGTAACGGAAGGTCGAAAAGTTACATTGCAAAAATATATGAATGTGAGGTTGGTTTTCTTTGCTACGATGATTGGAGCGACCAAGGGAATGGCTTCATCTACGAAATATTTGTTCTTCCTGAGTACCGGGGCCAAGGTGTAGGTCACAGCTTGCTTTTGTATTCAGAGGAACTTGCCAAAAGCCTTCGCTGCGCATCTATTAGGTTAGAGCCCCACGCTTTTGATCGCACAGTCGATTCGAACTGGCTTGTTTCGTGGTACCTCAGACAAGGGTATTCGCCAATGCCAAATGATTCGAAAAAGATGGAGAAAGTGCTTGTTAGTACATAAGCCTATTTATTACCTGCGTCCAGTTCGAAGGCTCTACCTAACAACTGGTTCAAATCGCTCGCTTGGGCGGGCTAAAGCTCGCTCCAGTGAGCATACGTTGAGCCTGTAGAAAAACCCCGCTGACGCCTTAGTTTTGGTAGGATCGAGAAAACGAACGAGGAGTGGTCAGCATGCCGCGCTTCAAGGCTTGTAACTACGATCAGAACGCCATGAGGGTGATCAACTACCAAGATTAGCTCCACCCAAGCACCTTTGAACACGCAGTGCACTATCCGATCGAGCACAAGCTCGACTTGTCCGTTTTGCCATCCTGCTTAAGGTCATCTTGTTTTACTACTTCAAAAGCATTATCTCCAGACGCGAGATGCAGATGGGGGTAAGGGTTATCTACTACTATCACAATGAAAGCGTACCGTTGTTCCTTTTGACCGTTTTCGGCAAAGGCGAGAAAGCGAATATCTCAAAGTCCGAACGTAATGAACTGAACAAGCTTACCAACCTGTTGCTTGAAAGATATGGTGATTAATATGAGTAGCGCATTTGCAAGTATCAAGCAGGGCCTGGATGAGGCCATTGAATACTCCAGCGGGCAGGTAGGAAAAGCGATCGTGCATGAGTTCGGGCCAGTCGAGGTCAAAAAAATACGTTCCAAGTTGGGTATGTCGCAGAATGAGTTTGCCTCAGCCTTTGGAATCAGCGTCAGTACACTGCGCCATTGGGAGCGCGGTGATAGAGCCCCTCACGGCCCCGCTCTAGTGCTATTGAACGTCGTATCTAAAGAGCCTCAAGCCGTATTAAAGGCGCTTAGCGCGTGACACTATGATGCATGGCCTACGCCAGTAGGTCATGCGCGCCTGCCCCACCAACTAGTGATTCTTCTCCAGCGCCAAATGATTGTCTATTTCCTTTATCTTGTCTTCTGTGTGGTGATTGACGTAGAGCACCGTGGTTTCTTTACCTTCACAGATTTTCTCGATAAGAGCGAGCACCAGTTGGCGGTTCATGTCGTCCAGGCCGAGGCAAGGCTCGTCCAGGATCAAAAGTGGCGGGTGCTTCACCATGGCGCGGGCGATGAGTAGCAGACGCTGGTCGCCGTAGGAGTGTTTGTTAAAGGGCTGACCGGCGCGCTCTTGCATGCCCAGTAGTTCGAGCCACTGGTCGGCGATTTTTTTCTGATGATCGGTGGCTTTTGTGTACACACCGATGCTGTCGTAAAAACCTGAAATAATCACGTTTTTGCAGCTGGTGCTAACGCGATACTCCCACTGCAGGGCGGTGGAGACATAGCCGATAAACTGCTTGATCTGCCAGATGCTTTCACCGTTACCGCGCTGGAAGCCAAACACAAAAATATCGTTGGTATAGCACTGGGGATGATCCCCTGTGATCAAAGACAACACGCAGGTTTTGCCACTGCCGTTAGGGCCGCTTAGTTGCCAGTGCTGGCCCTGCTCTATCGTCCAATCGAGCTTATCGACAATCACGGTATCGCCGTATTGGATAGTTGCTTGTTTGAGCTTCACTAACGGCTGGCTGGGGTCGAGAGCGGGTAATTTAGTCGCTGGATCGGCCTCGGGCAGACTTAGGTCGGTGGTTTTCAAATGCAGCAACTGATAAAGCTCATTGAAGGCGGCTTCGTCTTGACGGTCTACGGTGAACGCTAATCGCCCACTGTCTCCCCGCTTCTTATCCCCTCTCTTTTTCTCCAAGCGCTCTTTATCCAGATAGGCAATATGCGTAATGAAGTCCGGCATTTCATCAAAGCGATTCAGCACCATTACCATGGGAACGGTGTCGATGATGGAGGCGAGATGGGCTTGCAGCATAGCTAGGGTGTCGACGTCCAAACCATCAAAAGGCTCGTCTAAAATCAGCAAGTCCGGCTTGCTCGACAGAGCACGAATCAGCATGACTTTTCGGGTTTCGCCCGTGGAGAGCTTACGAAAGGCACGGTCGAGTAGCTTCGTAAGACCGAACTTTTCGACCAGCTCGCTGGCAAGTTCAGGGTCTTGGCACTGCTCGAAAATCATTTCATTGACGGGGGTGCCGAGTGAAATGACATCCATGATATCGGCATCGTCTTTTTTTAACTCTTTGGCGATCAGTTCGGCTTGCGCTTCGAAAGAGACCAAGCCAATGTTTTTGGGAAGCCCTTGAATAGTGCCCGCTTCAATCTTACCCACGCCCGCCAACGCTGCCGCCAGGGCCGATTTTCCTGAGCCATTGGTGCCAGTGATAACCCAATGCTGGTGGGGTTCGATGATCCAATCAATCTCGCTTAGGGTGAAGCGATCATCAAAACTGATCGTCGCTTTTTCTAACTGAATGCGTTCTAAGCGGCTTGAAGGCTCCATCAATGTGTTCCTTATTGTTTGGCAAAATCACTGTTCGTATGCAATAAGACAAAAAAGCCGAGAATATCGTGGCGATATCTCGGCTTTTTTGATGACTTAGCGGTCTATCATTTAATCAGCCGATTAAACGATCTTCTTCATGTCCGCCATATGGCCACGCAGCACTGCGCCAACGGCTTCTACCGGGTGGGCGCGGAGCGCATCGTTAACTTCGATCAAACGCGCGTTATCAACGCCGTTGTCGTCCAGATCCAGGCCTTTACCGATAACATCGGATTTGATGCCCTTCATAAAGTCAGCCAAGAGCGGTACACAAGCGTGGTTGTAGAGGTAGCAACCGTACTCCGCGGTGTCAGAGATGGTCGCGTTCATTTCGTACAGCTTCTTACGCGCGATGGTGTTGGCGATCAGCGGCGTTTCGTGGAGCGACTCGTAGTAGGCAGACTCGGCGATAATGCCCGCCGCGGTCATGGTTTCAAAAGCCAGCTCAACGCCCGCTTTAACCATCGCCACCATCAAGATGCCGTTATCGAAGTACTCCTGCTCGGTAATCTCTACGTCGCCCGCAGGGGTTTTCTCGAAGTTGGTTTCGGCGGTTTCTGCACGCCATTTGTGCAGGTTAGCGTCATCGTTGGCCCAGTCTTCCATCATCGTGTGCGAGAAGTGGCCGCTCATGATGTCGTCCTGGTGCTTGTTGTAGAGCGGACGCATGATCTCTTTCAGCTCTTCAGCTAGATCAAAGGCTTTGATCTTGGCTGGGTTAGAGAGACGATCCAGCATGTTGGTCACGCCGCCGTACTTCAGTGCTTCCGTGATGTTTTCCCAGCCGTACTGAATCAGCTTAGCGGCGTAGCCAGGCTCGATACCCTCTTCGATCATTTTGTCGAAGCAGATGAGAGAACCGGTTTGCAACATGCCGCAAAGGATCGTCTGTTCACCCATCAGGTCGGATTTAACTTCGGCGATGAAAGAAGACATCAACACGCCCGCTTTGTGGCCGCCAGTGCCCACTGCATAGGCTTTTGCCAGGGCAAGGCCTTCGCCTTTAGGATCGTTGGCTTCGTGAACAGCGATCAAGGTGGGAACGCCGAAACCACGCACGTATTCAGCGCGAACTTCGGAGCCTGGGCACTTGGGCGCTACCATGATGACGGTTAAGTCATCACGGATTTTCATGCCCTCTTCCACGATGTTGAAGCCGTGGGAGTAAGAGAGGCAGGCGCCCTCTTTCATCAACGGCATGACCGCTGTCACAACAGCGGTGTGCTGCTTATCAGGCGTCAGGTTCAAAACGACGTCGGCTGTGGGGATCAACTCTTCGTAGGTACCTACTGTAAAACCGTTTTCGGTGGCGTTTTTCCAGGACTGACGCTTTTGCTCAATGGCTTCAGGGCGCAGGGCGTAAGAGACGTCTAAGCCGCTGTCGCGTAGGTTCAAGCCCTGGTTAAGGCCTTGAGCGCCACAACCGATAACGACCATTTTTTTGCCTTTCAGTGCTTCTACGCCATCGGCAAATTCAGAGCTGTACATGAAACGGCATTTGGCGAGTTGCGCCAGTTGCTCGCGGAGCGGCAGCGTATTGAAGTAGTTAGCCATCGTTAGCATCCTGATATGTTATGAGCACAACATCGATGTAAGGCACATCAATGCTAAAACCGGTACTTAAAAGAGTGACACAATCGCCAGATGCGAGATCAAGCGTTATGTGAGTAAGGCTAATCTACCCAAAAACGACCATTTCTTAAATTGATATATTTGCAACAGCATGTCCCTTTTTTTGCAAAACTCAATTATCATGGCGTTTATGAATTTTAAAATTTTAAAACAGTTCCTGGCCTTGGCAGAAACCCTGCATTTTGGTCGCGCCAGCGATGAGTGCTACGTCAGCATTTCTGCCCTGTCGCGCAACATCCGGCATTTGGAAGAGGAGCTGGGGGTGTCGCTGTTTAACCGCGACAACCGTACCGTGGTGTTGACCCAGGAGGGGCAGAAGTTTCTCAAGTACGCCCGCGATGCCAGCAGCCAATGGAATTTGATTCGTCATGAATTGACGGACAATCCTGATCAATTAAGCGGTGAAATCAGCCTGTATGGTTCCGTCACCGCCAGCTACAGCTTTTTGCACGAGCTACTACGCCGCTTTCGTATTGCCTACCCGATCATTGAAATCAAGTTGCGCACAGGGGATCCAGAACACGCTATTGCCCATGTTCTGGATGGTAAAGAGGATCTAAGCATTGCCGCCCAGCCTGCCAACTTGCCGCGTGGCCTGGCGTTTAAATCCATTGCCACGTCGCCTTTGCTGTTTATTGCGCCCCTTGAGCAGCAGGTGCCGAATGTGCCAACGAGCACGCCAACCACACCGGCAGAGTGGGCGAGCATCCCGATGATTCTATCGGAGAGTGGTGTCTCAAGAGCCCGTGTGGATGAGTGGTTTCGCCAGCTGGATGTCTCCCCACGCATTTATGCCCAGGTCACCGGTAATGAAGCCATTGTGAGTATGGTGAGTTTGGGCTTTGGCATTGGCGTGGTGCCAAAAATCGTCCTCGACAACAGTCCCTTGGTGGATCGCATTCGTGTGCTCGACGTGACGCCGGAACTGGAGCCCTACGATATTGGCTTGTTTACCCTAAAGAAAAACCTAAAAAATCCATTAGTCGACGCATTTTGGCGCTTGATGTAAGCGACAACCGCCCTTACCCGCCAAATATCTGCTGCAGATCCGGTGCGCTCTCCTCCTCTTCCACCATGGAGAGCGAGGCTTCGATGGCTTTTAGGTGGCGGCTCATAAAGGCTTTGGCACGCTCGCCGTTGCCTGCCTCCAGGTAGCCGATCAGATCGTCGTGGTCGTGGGATTCGCAGCCTAAGTGGCCCCGGTGGCCGTAAACGGCCAAAATCAGCGATGAGCGGGAGCATAGCCGCTCGACAAATTCTGCCAGGGTGGCATTGCCCGAAAGCTGGGCTAGACGCACATGAAAATCGGCCGATAGCCGGATGGCGACGCTCTGTTGGCCGCTGCGCAGCGCCTGGCGCTCCTGGCGGGCCATTTCGCGCAGCTCCCCCGCCTCTTTTTCACCCATGCGCCGCGCTACATCGGGCATTAATCCGCACTCAATTAACTGGCGAGCATCGAACACGTCTTTGGCTTCGTCGGCGGTGGGGCGGGTAACACTGGCGCCGCGGCGCGGCGTTAGCGTAACGAGTTGCTCTAGCGCCAGACGCTGGAGGATTTTACGAATACCGGTGCGACTAATGCCAAACACATCCGCCAGTGCATCTTCGCGCAGCCGTGCGCCGGGCTTCAGCCGCTGCTCGACGATCGCATCGCTCACCGCACGGTAGATTGCCTCGTGGCGCTCATCGCCCTCTTTGCTCTCTTTTTTACTCTCTTTGCCCTCTTTAACAGGAGCACGCCGCTTTTCCGGCGCCTGCGCATCACTCATAGCTATCCTCTCAAGGCCTAAGGGTTTGTACGAAAAGTCGGCGAGCGAAGACTAGACAAGGCAAAAATCGACGAGAAAGCGGAGTTTACGGGGTGTAAATGAGCATTTCGAGGCGATTTTTAACGCAGTATTGTCGAGCGCAGGCAGTTTTCGTTCAAAGCCTGATTACTCCTCCCAAGCGGCAATCATATCGCGCTCTTCATCGCTCATGTTGGTCATATTGCCTAACGGCATATAGCGGCTGGCCACCACCTGCTGAATTTGTGCTTTATGGCCCAGAATCTCATCCCAATTCTCAAACGCAAACCCTGCGGGTGGCGCTGAGAAACCGGCATGTTCCGGGTTGCGTGCGTGGCACTGCACGCAGTGCTGCTCAATCAAACCGGTGATTTGTGCCTGGTCGGGCCCTTGGGCGCCAGCATCACTACCTGTTGACGATGCACTCGGTGCAGCCACCCAAAACGCCAGCAGAATAAGCCCTACCCCAAAGGCTGGGTAGGCGGGCTGGGTTTTGCCTGCGTGCATTAAAACAAAGAATTGTCGTATCAAGGCACCAGCAAAGATAAACAGTACCATCACCACCCAGGCAAGCTCGTGGGAGTAGATAAACGAGTAGTGATTACTCACCATCAGCAAAACGACCGGCAGCGTGAAGTAGGTGTTATGCACCGAGCGCTGCTTGCCGCGCTTGCCATCCAGCAGGTTGGGTGGATCGCCTGCTTTCATGGCTTTTACCATGCGGCGCTGACCGGGGATGATCCAGAAGAAGACGTTAGCCGACATCGCCGTCGCCATCACGGCGCCGGTGAGCAGAAACGCAGCGCGCCCGGTGAACATCTGCGTGCTTAGGTAGGCCACCACGACCATCATGACGGCAACTGCGATGCTGAGCAGGCCGTCGCGATCCATATTGGGGCTAATGCGCTTGCACAGCTCGTTGTAAACCACCCAGCCGCCCAGCAGAAATGCCAGCGCCAGCAGGTTGGCCTGCCAGCCGGTCAGATTAGCGGCCCACTGCCACTCACTGTTGGGGTTTACCAGATAGAACCCCGGGTTGACCATGTAGAGAATCACAAACAGCGCGAAGCCGGAAAGCCAGGTGGTGTAGGCTTTCCAGAATGACCAGTGCAGGTCATTGGGCAGCTTGGCAGGCGCCGTGGCGTACTTCTGGTTGTGGTAGAAGCCGCCGCCATGCACCGACCACATTTCGCCAAACACGCCCTTCTCGCGGTCTTCCGCTGCCTTCGGCGAGCGCAGGCTATTGTCCAACATCACGAAATAGATCGACTCGCCGATCCAGGCGATGGCCGCAATGACATGCAGCCAGCGCAGCAGCAAATTAACAAAATCGATTAGATACGCTTGCATAACGGGAGTCCCCTATCAGCTACCGCGGTAAGTTGAGTAGCCATAGGGCGAGAGGAGTAGCGGCACATGATAGTGCTGGCTGGCATCAGAGACGCCAAAACGCAGCGGTATAACGTCTAAAAAGCGCGGCTCGGCGGCTTCAACGCCTTGGGCACGCAGGTAGCCGCCAGCATGGAACAGCAGCTCATACTCCCCCGCGGTTAGCGCATCGCCCTCTAAAATAGGCGCATCGCAGCGGCCGTCGCTGTTAGTGACTACGGTACTGAGATGTTGGCGCTCATTACCGGTAAGGCGGAATACTTCGATAGTAATCCCCTGGCCTGGCTGACCTTTGGCGGTATCCAGTACGTGGGTGGTTAAGCGTCCCATAGCCACTCCTTATTGATAGCGTTGTCTGCATTATTTGACCAATTGGTCAAAGAGTACCTTTGATGCTATTTGTTGTATACAGTAATTCCATCCTCGTACATTGTGAATCAACGACGCTTTAACATTGCCCGCTTTGGAGAGTGCCAGTGCCAACATCACAGCCGTTACTGCTTTCACCCGCGCCCAGTAAGTGCAGCCTTGAAATGCTTACCCATCACTATGGGGATGTGTATGAGCATTCGCCCTGGGTGGCCGAAGCCGCTTGGCAGCACGGTCTTAATGAGGCTCACGATAGTCCCGATGCACTGGCTGAGCTTATGGGGCTTATGTTGCAGCAGGCGAGCAGCGAACAGCAAATCAGAGTGATTCAAGCCCACCCTGACCTGGCGGGCAAAGCGGCTATGGCGGGTGAACTCACTCAAGACTCAACCAGTGAACAGGTAGGCGCCGGGCTCGACCAGTGCAGCCCCGAGGAGTTTGCGCGCTTTGAGGCGCTTAATACGGCGTACAAGGAGAAATTTGGCTTCCCCTTTGTCATTGCCGTTAAAGGATTGGATCGGCATGCCATATTAGCGGCTTTCGAGGAGCGCCTGAACAACGATGGGGCCACCGAACGGCAAACGGCTATTGAGCAGATCATCCGTATTGCACGTTTTCGCTTAATTGACCGGGCGACAAAATCCTAGTTTTAATGCAACGTTTTAAACACCACAGGATAAACACTCATTTTTGTAATCGAGTAGGAAGGGGAGTCGCCTCCCCTGTCCTCTCACACCACCGGGCATACGGTTCCGTACCACGGCGGTTCATGCAGAACGTTTAAGCCATCTTACCGTATCCAGTACCGAGATCAGTCCCTGGTCATAAAACCATTTCCTCGGCAGGGCCTGATTCATGTGCGAAGCCCCGGCATTCCACCAGGGGCCTCGACCGTTCCCCGCCGATTTCCAGGCGCGGTGCCCGTCTAGGCCTAGCCCTCGCAGCTTCCGACGCCGAGTCGATGGGCGTTTCCATTGTCGCCAGATCAGGCCGCGTAAGCGCCGGCGTATCCATTGATCCAGTGCTTCCAAGGGGCGTTTCACATCAACAAGATTGAAGTAGTTAGCCCATCCTCGTAGGACTGGCCTCAACCCTTCGATTACCCGTTGGATGTTACGCCCCCTGCCACGTTTCAGGATCTCACGGACACGCTGCATCATGCGTGTCAGGCTTGTCTTGGCGAGCGTCAGTTTCGACTGCTTGTGCCGAGTGAGGCTGTAGCCCAGGTATCCGCGTAGCCATGGCCGATCCACCGCACTTTTACGGCGATTGACCGTCAGCCGAAGTGAGCTCTCGAGATACTCACTCAAGCTGCCCATGACCCGCTCGCCTGCTCGTCGGCTCCGTACATAGATTTGTACATCGTCGGCGTAGCGGCAGAAGCGGTGGCCTCGGCGTTCCAACGCCTTGTCCATGTCGTCCAGCAGGATGTTCGCCAGTAGCGGGCTGAGGGGCCCGCCTTGGGGTGTCCCCCGCCGCCTCGGCGTGGGCAAGCCATGCTGGAACATACCCGCCTCCAGATAGCGACGGATCAAACGCAGTACACGCTTGTCGTCAACGCGCCGCGCGACCCGTGCCATCAGCAGGTCGTGATTCACTCGGTCGAAGAAGGCTTCCAGGTCAAGATCGACCACCCAGCGGTGACCGGCGGTGACGTGGGCCTTCATGGCCGAGACGGCCTGCTTGGCGCTCCGCTTGGGGCGGTAGCCGTAACTCGACTCGGAGAAGCCCGGGTCGAAGATCGGCATCAGTACCTGGGACAGCGCTTGCTGGATTAGGCGGTCGGTAACCGTGGGAATACCGAGCTGCCGCGTCCCACCCTTGGGCTTAGGGATCGTGGTTGCTCGGATCGGGCTGGGGTGGTACTGATCGGCCAGCAGCCGCTCGCGCAGCGTTGGCCAGTACGTCTTTAGGTGGTCGGCTAGCTGATACACCATCATGCCATCGACACCCGGTGCGCCTTTGTTGGCAACCACCCGACGGTAAGCTCGCTCCATGTTTTCCGGGTCAACGACCCGTTCCATGAGCGAGGTTGGCTCCGCTTTCGTCCACGATAACGACGCCGGGCTCGTCTCGACGCTCACCGGCTGGGACTCGGAGTACTGCCCCTGCCCCTCTGGGTGAGTGACGGTATTCGCGTCATGGTCTGTCTTCATGATCGATCCTCGAGACGTTATCGCCTACTCGCGGTTCTTCATGTTCGGCCCTTGGTGCCGTGGTGAACCGGCACTTACTATGGCCTCGGCTGACGTCTGGTGATCCATCCCGTCGCCTCTCGACGCCGGTAGCACCGTGGCAGACCACCAGACCTCCCAGGGTAAGACGCGCGACCTTCCCGCTTATGCCTGTCGGATTTACGTCATGGCGTTCCGTGCAAGTATCGGGCTTTGGTGAGTGTAGCCACCTTACCCCGCCATGACGCCTCGTATCCGCTTCCTGTTCGTCAGGCCAGCGTTTTGCCTCGGGCTGCCTTTGGATTCCCCCTCGCGAGGGACACCCTTGCCGTCGGCTAGCACTTCCCCTTGCCGGGCGTGCAGGGGACTTTCACCCCCAAGTCATCCTGAAGCACCACCCCCAGGAACAGCGCCGGTCAAGGCGCTGCGCGCCATGCCTGGCGCACTACAAAAACGCCGCGTCCCTTGGGGCGCGGCGCTGTTAAGCGGTATTACTTTTCGACGACTGCCTATTCGATTACTGCTTGGCAGTCTCTACCGCTTTCTTAGTGGTTTCTTCTGCTTGCTTCTGGCTATCTTCAGCAAAACTTTTGCTGATAGAGGTGACTTTTTCCGTGTCGCCTTTTACGCGCTCCATGAAATCGCTCGCCGTTTTCTGCTGGCTTTCCAGAGCCTTTTTGAAGCTGTCGGGGTCTTTTACGTCAAGCCAGGTGCGCGCTTGCGCAATCGCCATATCCGAGTAGGCACGGGCGGCATCCATCTGGGCACTGAACAGCTGGTCATAATAATCCAGCGCGGTCAGTGTGTAAGAGCGCATCGGTGAAACAAAAACGGACTCGAGCTGCTGCGTGGTTTTATCAGTTGCTTTATTCATCATTATACCTCCAAGAGTGAGCTAGCACATAAACGCGCCTGATTAGGCGGTTCTTACTCAGGTTTTGCCTTTGCTGTCTTTAAAGCTAGCAGTGCTTTTTGTGCAGCGCAACATGATTTTCCCTCATGCTGCGCATGCTCACTCGCAGATCAAGAATAAGGCTGACGGTAGCCGACTACTAGCGGTTACCGAACAAGTGCTTACGCGCCTGCTCGTCCATTTCCACCCCTGCCTGGGGGTTAACGTCTTCGACCAATGCGTAAGCCCGGCGCACCGCAGGGCGTGCTTTGATCATCTCGAACCAGCGCTCTAGGTCGGGGAATTCCTCTATCGTTTGACGCTGCTTTTCCCAAGGCACAATCCAGGGGTAGATCGCCATATCGGCAATCGAGTATTCGTCGCCTCCCACATAGGTGTGGTGCGCCAGCCGTTGGTCTAACACGCTGTAAAGCCGGTTGGTTTCACGCACGTAGCGCTCAATGGCGTACTCGATCTTTTGCGGTGCATAGTGACAAAAATGGTGGTTTTGGCCTGCCATCGGCCCTAATCCGCCCATTTGCCAATGCAGCCACTGCAATACGATATAGCGCTCACGGCCTGCAGCGGGTAAGAAGAGGCCGCTCTTGTCGGCCAAATACTCAAGGATTGCGCCCGACTCAAACATCGACAGCGGCTGGCCGCCATCCTGCGGGGCGTGGTCGACAATGGCGGGAATGCGGTTATTGGGGGCGATAGTGAGAAACTCAGGATCGAACTGCTCGCCTCGGCCAATGTTAATCGGCTTCACTCGGTACGCCAGCTTGGCTTCTTCGAGCATAATGGAGATTTTATGGCCGTTAGGTGTTGTCCAGTAGTACAGGTCAATCATTGCCATCTCCTTGACGAAAGCGTTGTTACTCTCACGATGAGACTATCACGCTTTCAAATTTATCAGGCGGTACGTTAGCGTACCGCCGCTGTTAGCTATATCACGTCGTTGACACTATATATCACGCACCGTCAGAGCATTCGCGGCCGCGCCATCATGAACGCTGAGCATGCGCTTAAACCACTCATCCACTGGGTCGCCAGGTTCGACAAGTTGCTGTGTCGACACGACATACGCCCACATCATGCTGCCAAACAGCAGGTAGTCTGAGCCACTGGGAGAATCACCGTCTAAAAATGCGCTTTCCCGCAGCATGTCACGCAACGGTGCCAGCACCTGTTTAAGCTGCTGCTTACCCTGCTCGGGCTGATGGAACTCTTCCAGCGTGCAGCCAAACCTCGCCTCGCGGGTTTCACGGAAATAGGCGCGGTCATCGGGATGGACGGCGGCGAATAAGTCCATGGCAATAGTGCGGAATAGCGCAGGATTGACGCTGCGTTCTACAAAGTATTTGAACATTAATACCCGCTGATAGCTGACGCCCTCCCCCAGTACGGGCGCCTCGGGATACGCCTTATCCAGGTAGCGCATGATCTCAAAACTGTCGGTCACCACCTGATCGCCGTCGCAAAGTACCGGCACTTTGTCGTAGTCAGCGAATTCCAGCGCTTGTTTGTCAAGAAAGCGCCATGCCACGGTGGTGTATTCCAGCCCTTTATGGGCAAGCGCCATGCGTACGCGCCAGCAGTAAGGTGAGAAACGTAGCCGTTCGTCCCGGCCGCATAGATCATAAAGAGTAATTGCCACTGCCATAACCTCCGTGTGGTTGATCATAATGCGTAAAAAGCACTTCAGTTAGTAACAATGAGCGTAAGCCTGCTACGACGCAACTAGCGAGCGCTGTACTTATCCAGCCAATGGCAACTGTACTGTCTATTAGTCTAATGGCTCCGCTTGCTAGCACTCCTACCTACCTGAATAAAAATTATTTAAAAACAAGTAACTAGAAAAACAAAATCCGTATAAAGCGGCATTCTTAATAGGCACAAAACTGGTAAGACCAATTTTCCAATGTAGTCATATGGTTAACCTAACCGTATCTTTCACCTACATCCGACTGGTGGCACAACTGCCAGACGGTTATTGCGGAGCATACCAAATCAATAACAAGGGGCAGTTCCTTCCATGAACGAGACGATACTTGCACTTCTGGCCTTCCTGCCGCTGTTGCTGGCCGGTATTTTGCTCATCGGGTTTAAAATACCTGCCAAGATAGCGATGCCAATTGTTTTCCTGACCGCCGCCATTATTGGCTTAACCGCTTGGGATATGTCGTTTAGCCGCGTGGCGGCGTCGACTATTCAAGGTTTGATTCAAACCGCTGGTCTTTTGTGGATCATCTTTGGCGCCATCCTGCTGCTTAACACCCTTAAGCACTCGGGTGGTATTACCGCTATTCGCAACGGCTTTTCAGGCATTAGCCCTGACCGTCGCGTTCAGGCGCTGATTGTTGCCTGGCTGTTTGGCTGCTTTATCGAAGGCGCTTCAGGCTTCGGTACGCCCGCCGCCGTTGCCGCACCGCTGATGGTTGCTCTCGGCTTCCCGGCGTTGGCAGCGGTGGTCGTGGGTATGATGATTCAATCAACGCCGGTCTCGTTTGGCGCAGTAGGCACGCCTATTGTGGTCGGGGTCGGCAGTGGCCTGGATCGTGCTGGTATTAGCGCCGAACTCGACTCGGTAGGCTCTAGCTGGGATGTCTTCTTCCAGCTTGTGACCAGCGAAGTGGCGATTACGCACGGTATCGTGGGTATTTTAATGCCGCTGATTCTGGTCACCGTGATGGTGCGCTTCTTTGGTGCTAATAAATCGTGGAAAGAGGGACTGTCGATTACCCCTTTCGCCATCTTTACCGGTATTTGCTTCGTAGTGCCTTACATGCTGGTAGGCGTGCTATTGGGCCCTGAATTCCCTTCAATGATCGGCGCGATGGTGGGCCTGGCCATTGTGGTTCCCGCTGCCAAACGCGGCTTTTTGATGCCAAAAGATACCTGGGATTTCCCCGAGTCCTCCTCTTGGCCAGACGAGTGGATCGGTAACCTGCAGATCAAGCTTGAAGACGTTGTTGGTAGAGCGCCTATGTCCACATTCAAAGGCTGGGTACCCTACGTACTGCTGGCACTGTTCTTGGTGGCCTCACGCACCATCGAGCCGTTGCGTAACGCGCTGACCTCGATCAACCTCAGTTGGAATAATATCCTTGGCGAAGCGGGCGTAAGCGGTGGCGTTCAGCCGCTCTATCTGCCGGGCGGTATTATTATTGCCGTGGTCATCGTCACCTACTTCCTGCACCGTATGAATCCGCAAAAAATCAGCGCCGCGGTGTCTGAATCGACCAAAACGATTTTTGGTGCTGGCTTCGTGTTGATCTTTACCGTGCCGATGGTGCGTATTTTGATCAACTCTGGCGTCAACGGTGCGGATCTTGTTTCGATGCCGGTGATGATGGCCCAGGCAGTAGCCGACAGTGTGGGCGGTATTTATCCCTTCTTTGCCCCCGCGGTTGGAGCGATGGGCGCCTTCATTGCAGGCTCCAACACGGTATCTAACCTGATGTTGGCGGAATTCCAGTTCAGCGTTGCTGAAACCCTGGGGCTTTCCACGGCCATGATGGTGGCGCTGCAGGCAGTCGGTGCCGCGGCGGGTAACATGATCGCTATCCATAACGTGGTGGCCGCATCCGCCACGGTCGGGTTGCTGGGCCGCGAGGGTGCAACGATCCGTAAGACGATTCTGCCCACCCTCTACTACCTCATCTTTACCGGCATCATCGCGCTGGTTGCGTTCTACGTTATTGGCGTTACGGATCCATTGATGTGATGTGAAGATGTGGTCGTTAGCGCTACGTTAGAAGAAGCACAACCCCCCAGGTCTTGGCCTGGGGGGTTGCTGTTTACCCCCTAGCCAATCCGTTTTAGCTCTTGGCTGTGGCGCTTACCGCGCTCCACGTAGCCCTGGGCATTCTTCTTCATACCCGCCACCGCTTCCTCTGAAAGCTCTCTAACGACCCTGGCAGGGGAGCCCACAATTAACGAGTTGGGCGGAAACACCGCGCCCTCCTTAATAAAAGCACCAGCACCGACCAGGCTATTCTCCCCAATCACCGCGCCATTGAGCACGACGGCCTGGATACCGATTAAGCAGCCATCGCCCACAGTGCAGCCATGCAGCATGGCTTGATGCCCAACCGTCACGCCTTTGCCAACTTTGAGCGGAAAACCGGGATCAGCGTGCAGTACGGCACCGTCCTGAATGTTGCTCTCTTCGCCCACTTCAAGGTGATCGCTATCACCACGTAGCACGGCCTGATACCAGACGCTAGCGCGGGATTTTAACGTTACCTGACCGATAACATCCGCCGTTTCCGCAATATAGACATCGTCATGGATGTTGGGCTGGTGCTCGCCGTATTGGTAAATGGCCACGGAGACCTCCTAGGTTATTATTGGTGTACCGCGTTCAGGCTAGCGCTTGTTCCAGCAATCGAGCAACGTGAATCGCCTCGCGGCCGCTGCCATCGTGAATCTGATGGCGACAGCTGGTGCCATCGGCAATCAGCACCGCCTTGCTATCCGACTTGCGAATAGCGGGCAGTAGCGACAGCTCTGCCATTTTTATCGAGGCATCGTAGTGCTCTGCTTCGTAGCCGAAGCTGCCCGCCATTCCACAGCAGGAGGACTCTATAGTCTCGACTTTGAGATTGGGAACCCAACCCAGCACCTGCTCGACGGGACGCAGTGCATCAAACGCCTTTTGATGGCAGTGGCCGTGTAGCATGGCCCGTTCGTAGTTCAGCGGCTTAAGTTCAAGGGGAAGCTGATCCGCCGCACGCGCTTTGACCAAAAACTCTTCAAACAGATAAGCGGATTCCGACAGCGCCTTCGCTTCTTCGCCAAAGCCGTACTGCCGGAACTCATCGCGCATGCTGAGCAAACAAGAGGGTTCCAGGCCCACTATCGCCACGCCCCGCTCTACAAACGGCATCAGGTGCTTAAGGGTACGCTTGGCTTCAGCCTTGGCTTTATCAAACTGACCGGAAGAGAGGTAGGTACGCCCACAGCAGAGTGGCCGCTGTCCCTTGGTCACATTGAGATGTACGCGGTAGCCCGCCGCTTCCAGCACCCGCTTGGCCGCTTTGGCGTTGTCGCCCTCCATATAGTTATTGAAGGTATCCACAAACAGCAGCACTTCCCACTCAGAGGTGACTGGCTGCCTAGTCGCCTCGGCACTGGCGAGAAAATTACCGTTAAATACCGGCAGCGAGCGCTGGGGCGCCAGCTTTAGCGCCTGCTTGATCTGCTTAGCCAGAAACGGCACTCGCTCAGCGCCATTTACCAGGGCAGAAAACTTGCTAGCCCAGGGTGCGTAACGCGGCATTTCACCGACCATCCGATCACGCAGCGATAAGCCTTTAACACGAGCACGGGCAGTACGCGCCTCTATCTTGAACTTGGCCATATCCACGCCCGTAGGGCAGTCACGCTTGCAGCCCTTGCACGATACGCAGAGATCCAGCGCCTCTTTCACATCGTCACTGGCCAGCCCTTCATCACCTAGCTGCCCCGAGAGCACCAAGCGCAGCGTATTGGCTCGGCCGCGAGTCAGGTGCTGCTCATCTTTCGTTACACGGAAGCTGGGGCACATGGTGCCCGCATCAAACTTGCGGCAGTGACCGTTGTTGTTGCACATCTCCACCGCCATGGCCAAGCCATGGGTGGCGTCGCCGCCGGAGCCTGGAGCGGTTTGCTCGCCGGTAAGCGGGTCGCGCTTCACGTTCCAGGCAGACCAATCAAATACCGGGGTTAGCGGGATTGTGGTGTAACTTTTCGGAAAACGAAAATAGCGCTCGTCATCCATTTTGGGGGTATCAACGATTTTACCGGGATTAAACAGGTTCTCAGGGTCAAACAGCTGCTTTATTTCGCGGAAGGCATTGTTGACCGTTTCGCCAAACTGCCACGCCACCCACTCGCCACGGCAGATACCGTCGCCATGCTCGCCGGAGTAGGCGCCTTTGTATTCGCGCACTAACGCGGAGGCCAGCTCGGCGATTTCACGCATTTTCTCCGCGCCATCCCGGCGCATATCGAGAATTGGCCGCACGTGCAGCGTGCCAACGCCTGCGTGGGCGTACCAAGTACCCTCCGTGCCGTAGCGGTTAAATACCTCGGTGAGCTTATCGGTGTACTCGGCCAAGTGTTCAAGTGGCACCGCACAATCTTCAATAAACGAGACCGGCTTACCGTCGCCCTTCATGCTCATCATGATGTTGAGCCCGGCTTTGCGCACGTTCCATAGCGCTTTCTGCTCGGCGGCCTCGGGCATATCCACCACGCTTCTCGGCAGGCCTAAATCGCCCATTAGCTCATTAAGCCCGCGCAGTGCCTCAAGCTGCGCTGCGTGGTCGTGACCGGCAAACTCCACGAGAAGAATGGCTTCCGGCTTGCCGATTAGCGCTTTTTCAATGACCGGGCGGAACGCGGGGTTCTCCAGCGACAGCTCGATCATGGTGCGGTCAACCAGCTCCACCGCCGTGGGGCCAAGTTTGACGATATGCTGGGTAAAATCCATCGCCTGGTAGAAGGTCGGGAAGTTCACCACCCCCAACACCTTCTGCTCGGGCAGCGGTGACAGTCTGAGTTTGATGCGTTGGCTTACCCCTAGCGTACCTTCCGACCCCACCAGCAAGTGAGCCAGGTTGGCGCGATGGTCTGGGTCGTAAGGCATTGGGTTCTGGCAATCGAACAGATCCAGGTTGTAGCCACCGACCCGACGCAGCACTTTAGGAAAGTGATCACGAATTTCCGGGCCCACACGCTCCGCAATCGCTCTCACCTGCTGGGCAAGGCGCTGTTCACGAGAGCCCTCTGCGAAGTTGTCAACGAAACCAACACTCGCCGCGCTGCCATCCGCCAATAGCGCGTCCACGCCCAGCACGTTGTGCACCATGTTGCCGTAGTAGATCGAGCGCGATCCGCAGGAGTTATTGCCCGCCATACCGCCGATGGTGCACTGGGCGCTGGTGGAAACGTCGACTGGATACCAGAGCCCGTGGGGTTTAAGCCAGGCGTTGAGATGATCCAGCACCATGCCGGGCTCGACCACCACGGTGCGCGCCTCGACATCGAACTCAACCACTTGATTAAGCCAGCGGGTAGTGTCGATCACCAGCGCTTCACCGACGGTTTGGCCACACTGGCTGGTACCCGCGCCCCGGGCCAAGATCGGTATCTTGGCATCACGAGCAATATCCAACGCTATTTTCAGATCTTGCTGATGGCGTGGAATCACCACACCCACCGGCGTCACCTGATAAATGGAGGCGTCGGTTGCGTAGCGCCCACGGGTTGCCCGATCAAACAGCACCTCCCCCGCTATTTCTCGGGATAAACGCTCGGCTAATTCGCCGAGCGGTTTAATCTTGGCATCACGGGACGGGTGTTGGTTCGTCAGAGACGTCATATGGCTCTCCCCCGTCGTTTAGCGCTTGCCTGCGTTTAGCGGGTTAGCCGCAAAGTAGTCCAGCGCTGCCGTCACGCCGCTGCCTTTGAGATTAACCCCGGACAGCTTCATGCCCGCTTCACAGCCGCCCAGGGTGGCAATCAGCGTAAGGTCATTGCAATCGCCCAAGTGGCCAATACGGAACATTTTTCCTTTGGCCTTGCCCAGTCCCATGCCTAATGAGAGGTCAAAACGCTCATAGATAATCTTGCGCACCGCATCTGCATCGACACCTTCAGGCATCACCACGCCAGTCAGCACCGGCGAGTAAACAGACGGATCCAAGCACTGAATCTCAAGCCCCCACGCCTCTACCGCCGCACGCACCCCAGCGGCCCAGCGCTGGTGGCGGGCCAGCACGTTGTCCATGCCTTCATCCAGCAGCATATCCAGCGCTTCATTCAGGCCGTACAACAGGTTGGTGCTGGGCGTGTAGGGCCAGTAGCCGTTTTTGTTGGCTTCTAAAATTTCATCCCAAGCCCAGAAGCTTTTAGGCAGTTTTGCCTGCTGGCTGGCTTCAATCGCTTTTGGCGAGAGCGCGTTAAAGCTAATGCCCGGTGGCAGCATCAGGCCTTTTTGCGAGCCGGAGACGGTGACATCAACGCCCCACTCATCATGGCGGTACTCGGCGCTGGCCAACCCGGAAATGGTATCGACAATCAGCAGTGCCGGGTGGCCCGCTGCATCAATGGCTTTACGCACGGCGGCAATGTCGCTGGTCACGCCGGTCGAAGTCTCGTTATGCACCACACAGACCGCTTTAAGCTCGTGGTTGGTATCCTCTTTCAGGCGCGCTTCGATCATGTCGGCCTGAACACCGTGGCGCCAACCTTCATAGCCCGGCAAACCCAAAAACTCGGGCTGCACATCCAAACGCAAGGCCATTTTGTGCCACAGCGTAGCGAAGTGCCCTGTCTCGAACATCAATACACGGTCACCCGGCGACATGGTATTGGCCAACGCCGCTTCCCAGGCCCCCGTGCCCGATGCCGGGTAGATAATGACCGGATTCTCGGTGTTGAAGATTTTTTGAATCTTGCTCAGTAACTCAAGCCCTAACGCACCAAACTCAGGCCCACGATGGTCGATGGTGGGCAGGCTCATCGCCCGCAAAATACGGTCTGGCACCGGTGAAGGGCCAGGAATCTGCAAAAAGTGACGACCGGATGGGTGAAAATTAAGCTTTAACATGATGAGGTTCCTGTTTGTTGTTGTCAGGCTAAGCGCTAGCTCTATCGATTAGCGTTATTCAAAATGGATAATGAATGCAATTACTCACATCAAAAAAAGCGCTATTTGATGCATCCTTCAGCACGTAACGCATCAAGCTCAGCGCCAGAGAACCCTAAGCTGTCGAGCACTTCATCGGTATGCTGGGCAAACAGTGGTGCGGGGCTGCGAATTTGCGACGGTGTCGCTGAGAATTTGCTGGGAAATCCGATGGTTTTCATTTTGCCGATGACCGGATGCTCCATCTCCTGCACCATTCCCCGTGCTAAGTAGTGTTCATCCTGCATGGCCTGAGCGAAGTCGTTGATTGGCCCGGCGGGCACGCCAGCGCTATCACACAGTGCTAACCACTCATCGACGCTTTTATCCGCCATCAGCTCTTCCAGCAGCGTTTCCAGCGCTTCAACGTGTTGACCTCGATCCTGGTTGGTAATAAAGCGTGGGTCTTGCATGAGCTCTTCGCGCTTTAAGACATCCTGGCAGAAACGCTCCCAAGTGCGCTGGTTGGCGCAGCCGAGCATCAAAAAGCCATCGCTTGCTTTGACTGCTTGATAAGGGGCGGAGACACGGTGGCGCCAGCCCGTTGGCCCTGGTACCGTGCCTTCCGAGAAGTAAGCCGCCGCTTCCCAGGTAAACCAGGGCAGACCACACTCGGTGATGGCGATATCGATATGCTGCCCGGCGCCGGTTTTCATCTTGTGGATGCAGGCGGCAAGAATCGAATACGCCGCGGTTAAGCCACCGCCAATATCGTAAACCGCGATACCGGTTTTCAGTGGGCGCTTGCCCTCCTCCCCGGTCATCGACATCAAACCTGTCATGCCCTGCGCGACCAGATCAAAGCCCCCTTTGTGGCTATAGGGCCCGGTTTGGCCATAGCCTGAAATGGAGCAGTAGACGATGCCAGGGTTGATGGCTTTGATCGTGTCGTAGTCGATCTCAAGCGACTTGGTCACCCCGGGCCGGTAGTTCTCGACAATAACATCGGCATCAGCGGCCAAGCGGTAGAAGATTTGCCGCGCCCGCTCGTCTTTAAGATTGAGCGATATGCTCTTTTTGTTGCGGTTAATCTGCGAAAAACAGGTCGACTCGCCGTTGACGTAAGGGCCCATTTGGCGGCTGTCGTCCCCGCCGTTGAGCTTCTCGACTTTGATGACTTCAGCACCCATATCGGCCAGCACCATGGTGCAGTAGGGGCCTGCCATAATCTGTGATACATCGAGCACTTTTATATCTTGTAGGGGAAGCATGCGCTCTCCTCCTAATGTGAAGTTTTAAACGCTAACGCTAGTGGCCAGACCACTCAAAGGGCGTTTTATTGACAAACTTATCCACCGCCGCGGCGAAATCCCGGCTCATGTAGCAGGTGGTTACCCAGTCGTCGCTGGCCTCTGCAGGGAGTCTTCGCTCCTCTATCGCTCGGCCAATCAGTGCCTTACTGGCCTGAAGCGTCAATGGCGCGCGCTTGGCAAAGGCTTCCGCCAGCGCAGCCACTTCGGCGTAAATCGCATCAGCGTCAAACAGCTGATTTATCAGGCCCGCCGCATGGGCTTCGTCAGCACCAAACAACCGCGCCATCATCAGCGCTTCTTTAGTGCGTGCAACGCCAAGCATGTCGATCATGCGAGTAACATTGTTAATCGAAAGCGTATTGCCCAGCGTTTTGGCAATCGGCACGCCAAATTTCAGCGCTGGTGTGGCGTAGCGGAAGTCACACACCAGCGCAATCGCCGCACCGCCACCGACACAGGCGCCTTCAATCAGCGCCAGGGTTGGCTTGGGAAAGGTTTCGAGTTTGCCCACCACACGGTCAATGCGCCGCTCATAGCCAATCGCATCTTCAGACTTACTAAAGCCCGAAAACTGGCTGATGTCGGTACCGGCGACAAAGGCTTCACCACCCACACCGTGAAGAACCACGGCATACACAGTGTCATCCTCGGCCAGCTGGTCGCAGTGCTTTTCCAGGGCGTCGTACATCTCCCAGGTCATGGCATTGCGGCTCTGGGGACGATTGAAGCCTATCCAGGCCACGCCATTGCGAACGGCGAATGTAACGCTGTCGACGAGTTGTCGTTCGTTTGTGCTGCTCATCAGCTTCTCCTTTCTGCCGCGCGCTGCCGGACGTTAGCGCCCGACATAGCACGCCCACAGGTCGCCTGCTTAGCCATAAACAAAATTCACTAATGCCAGCGCAAACGCGGGGATATAGGTGTTGATCATTAACACGGCGAACAGAACGGCGATAAACCACAAATTGGTTTTGGACGTGGCCCATACGTCTGACTTAGCGATTGAACAAGACGCAATGAGTACGCTGGCCACCGGTGGCGTTTGCTGGCCGATGGCCAGGTTCAGGGTCACGATCAAACCGAAATGGAGAGGGTCGATACCGACCTCTATAACCAACGGCAATACAATGGGCACGACCAAGATAATCGCCGCTGCTGAATGCAGAAAAATACCCAAAATCAGGAAGATGACATTGAGCAGCGCCAAAATAAGATATTTATTATTGGTTAGCTCGCTGATCTGCATGGCGATTTCTTGAGGTACTCGGGTTTCGGTAAGGTAGCCACCTACCACTGCGGACGCAGCCACCAACAGCATAACCACGGCTGTTTGCACACCAGCACTTTTACAAGAATCAATAAAATTCCTGATGGTGAATTCCCGATAAACCACTGCACTGATAAAGATAGCCACACACACTGCCAGCGCCGCACCTTCGGTCGCGGTAACGAAGCCGCCAAAGATACCGCCCAGGATAATAACGGGGATCAGCAGTGCCCAGATTGCATCTTTAAAGGCAATCCAAAGTTGCGAAACCCGGAAACGCCCCTCAGAAGGGAAGTTATTCTTGCGTGCCAAGTAGTAGCACATTGCGGCTAAACCCATCGCGCCCAGCAAGCCTGGCAAAATACCGGCCACAAACATCTGCACCACTGACTCACCCGACATCACCGCGTAAAGAATCATCGGGATAGAGGGCGGCAGGATAATCGCCAGACTTGCAGCGGATGAAGATATAGAAGCAGCAAACTCTTTTGAGTAGCCTTTCTTGCGCATTGCAGGAATCAGAATACTGCCGATCGCCGATACACCCGCCACTGCCGACCCGGAGATTTCGGCGAAGAAAACCGAAGCGCCAATGGTCACCATCGCCAAGCCACCCTTGATGAACCCCACCATTGCCATGGCCAGGTCGATCAGGCGCCGCGAAATACTCGAGGCGTTCATAATGGCACCGGCTAAAATAAACAGCGGTATTGCGATGAGCGGAAAGTTGGTCGCCCCCTCAAACATGGTCATGCCAACCGTAGGCATCGCCATGTTTCCATATGTCATAAAGGTGGCAATGGTGCCGACCAGTGCCAAGGCAACGGCGACCGGCACGTTAATCAGAATAAGCAGTATCAGCGCTATAAATATGTACAGTATCACCATGGTAGCTACTTACCCTCGCTGATGTGTGCTGACGGAGGCGACTTCTTCCGCGTCGATACCGGCTTCTTCAAGCTCATGATCAATAAAGCCTCTCCCTCGAGCGCTTTTAACCACGTCAGGCAGCCGCAGCAGTTCGGCAATGATGAACAGCACAGCAGCGACGGGAATCGCTGAGTGAACCAGCTGCATAGAGACACCAGGGAGGCTTACCATGCCAACCCCTTCGAGAATCAGCATGACTTGGTAGCTGGCGAGGCCCAGGAAAACAAAGAACCCGATCGTAATGGCTTCAGCTAACAGGGCGATGGGCACTCGAATAGCGGGTGGACACATGTTCAACACGCTGGGGCAGGTTATATGCGCACCTTTTGCGGCTGCTAATGCGGTACCGTAGTAGGTCACCCAGGCCAGCAACGCGGCAGCTAGTTCGTCGTACCAACTGAGCGGCGAGCCCAGATAGCGGGTCACAAAACCAAGTGTCACGACGACGGCAAGCGCAATGACCAGAAAGACCACGATGGCTTCAAGAAACGCAAAATAGGCGTTCTTGAACTTTGTAAAAGTACTCATTGAGACCTCCGAAAGGCGAGGTGCCTCGCCAAGTAGCAACGCACCCCTAATAGAGTGGCGCTTGCTTACTCGCGAAGAGCAGCCACGGCGTCAATCATTTCCTGGCCACCATCCACTTCGTCAGCGAACTTGCTGTAGATGGTCTCAGAGGCCTCAACAAAAGCTTCGAAGTCGACTTCATTCACTTCCATGCCTTCATCGCGCATTTTTATGAGGGTTTCATCATCCAGGCGTTGGCCCTCTTCGAGTACGAAGTCCTCCATCTCAACGGCCACTTCTTCGAGTACTGTCCGCACTTCTTCCGGTAAACGATTCCAGCTAGCCCCAGCGGTCAGATAGGCAGGTGTATATACGTGGTTAGAGATAGAGAGGTAGTCTTGAACTTCGTGGAAGCGTGATGAGTAGGTTTGGATGAAGGGGTTTTCCTGACCGTCCATTGCGCCTGTCTGCAGGGCAACAAACACTTCCGACAGCGACATTGGCGAGGGTGCCGCGCCGTAGCTACGGAACATATCGATACGCCATGTGCCGCCTGGAACCCGCAGCTTTATACCTTCGAGATCTTCTGGCGTAACGATCGGCCGCTTGTTGTTAGTAATCTGGCGAAAGCCGTTTTCCCACACACCAATAATTTTAAATCCACGCGCCTCGGCAGCGTCATAAAGTGGGCCACGAACGATCTCTTCACGCACGCGCTTCATATGCTCGCGGTCTTCGATCAAGTATGGCATTTCGAACAGCGCAAACTGAGCGGATTCCGAGCTCATCACCGTCGAAGGCAGCGATAGATCCAAAGAGCCTAAACGTAGGCGACGCATCATCGACTCGTCGCCACCCAGTTGGCTGTTGCCATAGACGTTCACTTCGGCAACGCCTTCCAGGCGTTCATTAGCGAGTTCGGCAAAGCGGTTTGCACTAATTTCAAATAGTGAGCCAGGGCCGCCCACATGGCCAAGTCGAATTTCAGTGTTTGCGTTGGCAGCAGCGGCCTGCAAACCAAAGGTCACAACGACCGTTGCGAGTGCTGTTTTGAGCAATTTCATAGTGAACTCCAGGTAACGCATTTGTTGTTGTTAGCACTGTCGCCACCGTGGCTTTGCCACCCGATGGCACCTGCAAAAGGAGACGCCTGAGCAGGCCTACTTATTATTGATGGGCACTTACTCCAGGGATCCTCTTCCACTTCAATTTGAATTCAAAATTCAAAATTAGGTATTAAACTTTCGTCTCGTCGCACAAATTGTTTTTCAAGCAGCTGATTCTTAAAGAAGTTATTAAAACGTTGCGATAAATAAAAAAACGGGCAGTGGCTGAATAAGCCATCTGCCCGCTTTTAATCGGCACTTCCCGCTCATTTCCTAGTTCGGTTCAAGCCCCCAGTGCAAACCGGCCAACTCAATACCCGCGATGGCTGCCTGCTGATCCTCCTCTGACGAAGCGCCACTAACCCCCACTGCACCAATCAAGCAGTTTTGTTCATTAAGAATGGGCACCCCGCCGGCCACTGCCACAAAATGTCCTTGGGAGGCTGCTGCAACACTGGCAACAAACGCTGTGCGCTCAGCGTTACGTGCGCCAATCACCCCACTGGCAATGCCTATGCCTAGAGCGGCGTAGGCCTTACCCTGGGCAACGGGGAAACGCAACGGAGCACAGCCATCTTCGCGCTCAGCGGCAACCAAGTTCCCGCCGCCGTCCAGCACGACGATCGTCAGCGGCGGCAACCCCAAATCGCGTGCTTGTTGCATGGCGCCATCGACTATCTTCCTACTCTGCTCTCTGGCGAGCTGCACGCTGCAATGAAATACTTGTCCGGCCATCGGTTTCTCCTTTGTTATTGTCGTAGGCAGTGGTTGGCAAAATGCCACCAAAGGAATATTGAATTCATAATTACTTTTGCAGATCATATAAACAATAGCCACTATACGAATATGGCATCGTGCTCAAATCGATCCAGGTGGTCTGGTTAGCTTGGCAGTAAACCGAGCGCACCACTGACAAGGAACTGACTCATGACAAAAATACTGCAACGTAATTTATATCGTGAAGTGGCCGATAGAATTGGCGACCTGATTGAGCACGGCGAGCTTGCCCCCGGTGAGCGCATCTCTGAAAAGCAGCTGTGTGACCGCTTTGGCGTCTCGCGCACCCCGCTACGCGAAGCACTAAAAGTGCTTGCCACCGAAGGGCTAATTGAGTTGCTTCCCAATCGAGGTGCACGGGTGGTGCGGCTAACGCTCAAGAACGTTAAAGACACTTATGACCTGATGGCCGCGCTGGAAGGCCTGTCGGGAGAACTTGCCTGTCAGCATATTAGCGACGCTGAAATTGCTGCCATTCGGCAGCTGCACAATACGATGCTAGTACACTATCGCAACCGCGACTTAATGCCTTATTTCCAGGTTAATAGGCAAATTCACGAAAGCATTCTGGCAGCCTCCAATAACGATGTACTGCAAGAAATGTATAGTAATTTAAGCCAGCGTGTTAAACGCGTCCGTTACTCCAAACAGATGACCGAACGCTACTGGAGCCAAGCGGTAAAAGACCACGAAAATATGATGGCGGCACTTGAGAAACGCGATAGCCAATTGCTGGGCCAAATTCTCCGTGACCATCTATGCAACAAGATTGAAGTGGCCACCTTGGCGGGCGTGATCGATACGGAAGACGATAAGAGTGTGGCCAATAGCTAATCAGCTACTGCCACTCTTCAAGTCGCATAGAGGAGCGCTCTAGCCGCTCGTGCTCCTCCTCCAAATCCCGCAGCAGTTGGGTAATGCTAGTGAGGTGCTCCAGCGCCACCTGTTCGGCCTGCTCCGGCTCGCCGTTGACGACTGCCTCATGCAACTTCGCATGCTGCTGATTGATCATCGCTCTGGGCGCTGGCAAGTGATAAAGATGTTTGACCGAGGCAAATACCGAGCTAAGCAGCAGATCGGTGAGGCTCTGTAGCGTATGCACCAACACCGGGTTGTGGGATGCCTGGGAAACCGCCAGATGAAAGGCGTGATCCAGCCTCGCCAATCGCTCGACATCAATGGTCTCTGCGCTTTCTGCGTAGTCAGCCATTTCGCGATAGCGCCGGGTGATCAGCACCCGGTCGGCGGAGGTGCCGCGGCACGCGGCTAACCGCGCCGACTCCCCCTCCAGCAGGGCGCGTACTTCTAATAGATCAAACAGCGTGCGTGGATGATCTTTAAACAGGTGCATCAACGGGCTCTGGTTACCCACCGGCAAAAGTGTAGCCACCGTAGAGCCATGGCCCTGGCGGGTATCGATAATTCCCTTGCTGCGCAGAATCCTCAACCCCTCGCGCAGTGAAGCGCGAGAGACGCCCAGCCGATCACACAGCCGCCGCTCAGAAGGAAGTAGCTGGCCGGGGCGAAAAACACCATCAAGAATCAGCCGCTCCAGCCGGGTGGCCACGTGTTCAGGCATTCGTTGTCCGGGTGTCAACGCTTGATTCTCCGCAGGCATGACGGTCACTCTCGCTATACTGTTTTACCAGCTTGCCACTACTCGCAGTAGAAGACATCTCTGTTTCGCTTCTATATGACAGGGTCGACTAATTACTGGTCTGACCAATGCACCACGATCTGGACAGACGGACAAAAAAGGCCCAAATTGGGCCATGCCTTTAACGAACGCTCTATGAAATAGGTTGCGTGCAGAATAGGCCCATAGACCGTTTCAGCATTTACCTTTAATGATAATAAGCATGGGATGTCGTGATGAATATCCTCTTTGATGAGCGCCTGGACGGCAAACTGGTTCAGCGCGATAAAAGCGAGGTTTTAACCGACCTGCAGCAAGCCGTTCCCGAAATGACGCTGCTGCATCGCGAAGAAGACCTGCGCCCTTTTGAGTGCGATGGGCTGGCGGCCTATCGCGTGCTACCTATGCTGGTGGCGCTGCCCGAAACCTTTGCTCAGGTTCAAGCGCTACTCAAGCGCTGCCATGCGCTTAGCGTACCAGTGGTCACCCGCGGCGCGGGTACTGGGCTTTCCGGCGGCGCCTTGCCGCTGGAACAGGGCGTGCTGCTGGTCATGTCGCGCTTTAATCAAATTCTTAAAGTCGACCCGGATGCCCGCTTGGCGCGGGTGCAGCCCGGCGTGCGCAATCTGGCAATTTCCGAAGCCGCTGCGCCCTACGGCCTCTACTACGCGCCGGATCCCTCCTCGCAAATAGCCTGCTCCATTGGCGGTAACGTGGCGGAAAATGCCGGCGGGGTACACTGCTTAAAATATGGCCTAACGGTGCATAACGTGATGCGCGTCGATGTGCTCACCATTGAAGGCGAGCATATGACCCTGGGCGCAGAGTCTTTTGATGCCCCAGGCTTTGACCTGCTGGCATTGATAAACGGCTCGGAGGGCATGCTCGGCGTGGTCACAGAGATCACCGTCAAGCTGCTGCCCAAGCCGGAGACTGCCAAAGTGCTGATGGCGAGCTTCGATGATGTTGAGAAAGCCGGTAGCGCCGTCGGCGATATCATCGCTGCAGGCATTATTCCCGGCGGTCTGGAAATGATGGATAAACTCGCCATCAAAGCCGCCGAAGATTTCATCAAAGCAGGCTACCCAGTGGAAGCAGAAGCGATTCTGCTTTGCGAGCTGGATGGTGTTGAAGCTGATGTGGATGACGACTGCGATACCGTGCGCCGGGTACTGGAAACCGCGGGTGCCACCGATATTCAGCAGGCTCGCGATGAAGCCGAGCGCGCCAAGTTCTGGGCTGGGCGTAAGAACGCCTTCCCTGCTGTGGGCCGCATGTCGCCGGATTACTACTGCATGGATGGCACTATCCCCCGCCGTGAACTCCCCCGCGTGCTGAAAGGCATTGCCGCGCTCTCCGCAGAGAGCGGCTTGGCGGTGGCCAACGTATTTCACGCTGGCGATGGCAATATGCATCCGTTGATCCTGTTTGATGCCAACAAAGAGGGCCAACTGGCGCTTGCCGAAGAGGTGGGCGGCAAGATTCTGGAGCTCTGCGTGGCCGCGGGCGGCTCAATCACTGGCGAGCACGGCGTTGGGCGCGAAAAGATCAACCAGATGTGTAGCCAGTTTCAGGCGGATGAAATCAGCGTTTTTCACGCCTTGAAAGCCGCTTTTGATCCACAGCGGCTGCTCAACCCTGGCAAGAATATTCCAACGCTGGCGCGCTGCGCCGAGTTTGGCGCGATGCATGTGCATAACAACGAGCTACCGCACCCGGAGCTGCCGCGCTTTTAGCAGCGAGCCAAGCTGACAAGCTGACAAGCTGAAGCTAAGACAATAATTAGCCAAAACGAATAATGGAAAAGACCAATAGTGGGAAAGACCATGACCGAACTAGCGATTGCCGACCGCGATATCGCCGAGACTCTGTGCGAGCAGGTACGCAGTGCCTATGACGCGCGCACCCCGCTACGCATTGTAGGCGGCGATACCCGTGCTTTTTATGGCCGACCGGTAGAAGGCCAGGCGCTGCAGATGGCTGAACACAGCGGCATCGTGAGCTACGACCCGGTGGAACTGGTAGTGACCGTGCGCGCTGGCACGCGGCTTAGCGAGCTTCAGCAAGTACTGGCGGAGAAGCACCAAATGCTGGGCTTTGAGCCGCCCACGTTTGGTGAAGCGTCTACCATTGGTGGCGCCGTGGCCACCGGCCTCTCCGGCCCACGCCGCCCCTGGGCAGGCGCTGCCCGTGACTTTGTACTGGGTACACGAATCATCACCCAAGAGGGCAAGCTGCTTCGCTTTGGTGGCGAAGTGATGAAAAATGTTGCCGGTTACGACTTGTCGCGCCTGATGGCAGGCGCCCAGGGCACGCTTGGCGTATTGACCGATATCTCCTTTAAAGTGCTGCCTATTCCCACTGCGACGCACAGCCTACGCTTAACCCTTGGGCTGGATGAGGCGCTTAAAAAGCTCGCCGAACTGGGGCGCAAGCCGCTACCGATTACCGCCGCCGCCTGGCATCACGGCGAGCTGTTTTTGCGCCTGGAGGGTGGCAAAAGCTCTGTTAGCGCGACCCTGGCAAGCCTGGGTGGTGAACCACTTGATGCCAGTTTCTGGCACCAGTTGCGCGACCATACCCACGCTTTCTTTGCCTGTGCCGATGGCCAGGCCCTGTGGCGACTGTCACTCCCCCCCAACAGCGCACCGCTAAAGCTGAATATTCCCGAAAGCGATATCTTTTACGACTGGGCGGGTAGCCAGCGCTGGGTGAAAACAACTCTGGATGCGGGCACTCTCCGCGCCGCCTGCGCTGCGGCTGGGGGACATGCCACCTGCTATACACCCCACGCCCAAGGCGGCGCCGCTGAGCCGTTTACACCGCTCAATGCAGTAGTGGAAAAATATCACCGTAACTTAAAGGCGGAGCTGGATGCCCATGGCATTTTTAATCCCGGTCGCCTTTATGCGGCGTTTTAAGGAGAGCTGACATGCAAACGCACTTTACCGATGCCGACCTTCAGAAGCCGCATATTCAAGAAGCGGAGCGCATTTTGCGCACCTGCGTTCACTGCGGTTTTTGTAACGCCACCTGCCCGACGTACCAACTGTTAGGCGATGAGCGCGATGGCCCCCGCGGGCGCATCTATTTGATGAAGGAGCTGCTGGAGAGCCGCGACGATGACGACCAGGTCACCGACGAGACTCGCCTGCATCTTGATCGCTGCCTGACCTGCCTTAACTGCGAAACCACTTGCCCTTCCGGCGTGGAGTACCACAAGCTGCTGAATATAGGCCGTGCCGAAATTGAGCGGCGCGTTCCTCGCCCGGCAGGTGAGCGGGCCCAGCGCTATGTGCTGCGAAAAATGATGGTCGAGCCCAAACGTTTCCAAGCGCTGCTAAAGCTGGGGCAAACCTTTAAGCCACTGGTACCTATCAAGTTGCGCAATAAAATGCCCGCAGCGCCGATAGATGCAGGCGCACGCCCGGATGCCAACCGCCATACCCGGCGGGTATTGATACTGGAGGGCTGCGTACAGCCGGGGCTGTCACCCAATACCAATGCTGCCACTGCGCGGATTTTGGATCGCCTCGGCATCAGCGTCACGCCAGTGGCTGAAGCAGGCTGCTGCGGTGCCGTTGATTTTCACCTCAACGCCCAGGACGATGGGCGTGCGCGTATGCGCGCCAATATTGATGCCTGGTGGCCCTATATTGAACAAGGCACCGAAGCCATTGTGCAAACCGCCAGTGGCTGCGGCGCTTTCGTCAAAGAGTATGGTTATATGCTCAAGGATGACCCTGACTATGCCGTTAAAGCGCAAAAGGTGAGCACTCTGGCCAAGGATATTGTCGAAATCCTGCGCGATGAGCCGCTGGACGAATTGAGCGTAAACGCGTCACAACGACTGGCGTTCCACTGCCCCTGCACGCTACAACACGCTCAAAAGCTTAACGGTGCTGTCGAAGGCGTGCTGAGCAAGCTTGGCTTTGCGTTAACCCCGGTCCAGGATGCCCACCTATGCTGTGGCTCGGCAGGCACCTACTCGATCACCCAGCCTGAACTGGCCACTCAACTACGTGACAATAAGCTCAATGCACTGGAAGCTGGAGACCCCGAAGTGATCGCAACGGCGAATATCGGCTGCCAAACCCATTTGGCAGGCGCCAATCGCACGCCGGTACGTCACTGGGTAGAGATCGTCGATGCAGCGCTCACTTAGCATTTAAACTTAACGTCAGGCCACGCTGGCTTTTAACAGCGCGGCCACTTCACTCCCTCCCTTAACAAGGATTAAAACATGCAAACAAAAGCCATTCTCGCCCAAGCCGATGTAACGAATGTTCTGGATGCCGCGCAGAAAGAGGCGGACAGCAATAGCTGGCCGGTAACCATCGCGGTGACCGACGACGGCGGCCATCTGCTGGCGCTGCGTCGCTTGGATGGCGCGGCCCCTTTCAGCGCCGAAGTGGCTACGCACAAAGCGCGCAGTGCGGCGCTAGGTCGTAAAGAGACCCAGGTATTTGAAGAGATGATTAATGGTGGCCGCACGGCGTTTGTCACCGCACCGCTGCAAGGCCTGCTGTCAGGCGGCGTGCCGATTACGGTTGACGGCCATGTGGTGGGCGCTGTGGGCATTTCCGGCGTAAAACCCGACCAGGATGTACAGGTGGCTAAAGCAGGTGTTGCCGCGATTACCGGCTAAAAGCGGTAAATTAAGGCACAGACAATCGAGTAGGAAGGGGAGTCGCCTCCCCTGTCCTCTCACACCACCGGGCATACGGTTCCGTACCACGGCGGTTCATGCAGAACGTTTAAGCCATCTTACCGTATCCAGTACCGAGATCAGTCCCTGGTCATAAAACCATTTCCTCGGCAGGGCCTGATTCATGTGCGAAGCCCCGGCATTCCACCAGGGGCCTCGACCGTTCCCCGCCGATTTCCAGGCGCGGTGCCCGTCTAGGCCTAGCCCTCGCAGCTTCCGACGCCGAGTCGATGGGCGTTTCCATTGTCGCCAGATCAGGCCGCGTAAGCGCCGGCGTATCCATTGATCCAGTGCTTCCAAGGGGCGTTTCACATCAACAAGATTGAAGTAGTTAGCCCATCCTCGTAGGACTGGCCTCAACCCTTCGATTACCCGTTGGATGTTACGCCCCCTGCCACGTTTCAGGATCTCACGGACACGCTGCATCATGCGTGTCAGGCTTGTCTTGGCGAGCGTCAGTTTCGACTGCTTGTGCCGAGTGAGGCTGTAGCCCAGGTATCCGCGTAGCCATGGCCGATCCACCGCACTTTTACGGCGATTGACCGTCAGCCGAAGTGAGCTCTCGAGATACTCACTCAAGCTGCCCATGACCCGCTCGCCTGCTCGTCGGCTCCGTACATAGATTTGTACATCGTCGGCGTAGCGGCAGAAGCGGTGGCCTCGGCGTTCCAACGCCTTGTCCATGTCGTCCAGCAGGATGTTCGCCAGTAGCGGGCTGAGGGGCCCGCCTTGGGGTGTCCCCCGCCGCCTCGGCGTGGGCAAGCCATGCTGGAACATACCCGCCTCCAGATAGCGACGGATCAAACGCAGTACACGCTTGTCGTCAACGCGCCGCGCGACCCGTGCCATCAGCAGGTCGTGATTCACTCGGTCGAAGAAGGCTTCCAGGTCAAGATCGACCACCCAGCGGTGACCGGCGGTGACGTGGGCCTTCATGGCCGAGACGGCCTGCTTGGCGCTCCGCTTGGGGCGGTAGCCGTAACTCGACTCGGAGAAGCCCGGGTCGAAGATCGGCATCAGTACCTGGGACAGCGCTTGCTGGATTAGGCGGTCGGTAACCGTGGGAATACCGAGCTGCCGCGTCCCACCCTTGGGCTTAGGGATCGTGGTTGCTCGGATCGGGCTGGGGTGGTACTGATCGGCCAGCAGCCGCTCGCGCAGCGTTGGCCAGTACGTCTTTAGGTGGTCGGCTAGCTGATACACCATCATGCCATCGACACCCGGTGCGCCTTTGTTGGCAACCACCCGACGGTAAGCTCGCTCCATGTTTTCCGGGTCAACGACCCGTTCCATGAGCGAGGTTGGCTCCGCTTTCGTCCACGATAACGACGCCGGGCTCGTCTCGACGCTCACCGGCTGGGACTCGGAGTACTGCCCCTGCCCCTCTGGGTGAGTGACGGTATTCGCGTCATGGTCTGTCTTCATGATCGATCCTCGAGACGTTATCGCCTACTCGCGGTTCTTCATGTTCGGCCCTTGGTGCCGTGGTGAACCGGCACTTACTATGGCCTCGGCTGACGTCTGGTGATCCATCCCGTCGCCTCTCGACGCCGGTAGCACCGTGGCAGACCACCAGACCTCCCAGGGTAAGACGCGCGACCTTCCCGCTTATGCCTGTCGGATTTACGTCATGGCGTTCCGTGCAAGTATCGGGCTTTGGTGAGTGTAGCCACCTTACCCCGCCATGACGCCTCGTATCCGCTTCCTGTTCGTCAGGCCAGCGTTTTGCCTCGGGCTGCCTTTGGATTCCCCCTCGCGAGGGACACCCTTGCCGTCGGCTAGCACTTCCCCTTGCCGGGCGTGCAGGGGACTTTCACCCCCAAGTCATCCTGAAGCACCACCCCCAGGAACAGCGCCGGTCAAGGCGCTGCGCGCCATGCCTGGCGCACTACGAAAAAGCCCGGATCGATGATCCGGGCTTTTTTGGAATTCGTTCGGCAAGTGCCGATCTAAATGCTTAATGGCGGACCGGACGAGACTCGAACTCGCGACCTCCGGCGTGACAGGCCGGCATTCTAACCGACTGAACTACCGGTCCACTTAAAAGCACTTCTATAACGACCATCAAACTAACGTTTATAAGCGGTTCAGAGGCGCTTCTAAAAGGCAGGTGATGGTGGGTGGTACTGGGTTCGAACCAGTGACCCCCAGCTTGTAAGGCTGGTGCTCTCCCAACTGAGCTAACCACCCATCTATTAACAAACACCTTGTGGCACTTGCTAATCTAGCTTAGCAGTTATCATGGCGGACCGGACGAGACTCGAACTCGCGACCTCCGGCGTGACAGGCCGGCATTCTAACCGACTGAACTACCGGTCCGAATCGATAACAACTATTTCAAACAACTAGTTTCAAGTAACTAGCTTAAGCAGATATGGGTTGATGCTGGCGGACCGGACGAGACTCGAACTCGCGACCTCCGGCGTGACAGGCCGGCATTCTAACCGACTGAACTACCGGTCCGTTATGCGCATCAAAACTTAATCATACTTTTTACTACACGTTTCCAATCCATTTTAGTTACTACTAAAAATGGTGGGTGGTACTGGGTTCGAACCAGTGACCCCCAGCTTGTAAGGCTGGTGCTCTCCCAACTGAGCTAACCACCCGCTGGTCACGTGGCGCTGCATTCTACAGAAGGCTTACTCAATGTCAACATGCCGTGTTTAAAAATTGATTTAAAACCGTTTTCTAAACTAGCACGTTGCCCACTTCCGCAAGGCCAGAGCCATGAGCGCGGACGAAGGATGCCGCAACTTGGGTAGCCTCGTCAATCAAAACCGTTTGAGTCAGACCAGAAAGGCGCCGCGGCTTAAAGTCGTGATCGCCATCTTTTAGCCAAGCGAGCTGCGCGTTTTGCGGCAATCGATAGCCAGCCACCTCCTCCCGGGTGCCAAAGGGGTCACGTTCGCCTTGTAAAACCAGCATGGGGCAGTCAATCGCAGGCCAGTGATCCAGACGTAGCTTTTCAGGCGCTTTAGTAGGGTGAAATGGGTAGCCTGCTACCACCACTCCCGGCACTGCGCTAACGGATGGCTGCTCACTAGCTAGCGGGTGACTGGTTGGCTGTTTACTGGCAAATAGGGTCGCCACGCGCCCCCCCATTGATTTGCCCCCAATCCATAGTGGCTCGTCAAACAAGGAATCGAGTAGCACATACCACTGGGCAAACTGCTCCAGGGTCTGGGCGATAGGCGGTGGCGGCCGACGTTTGCCGGTTTCCTGCATCTTTTGCATATAAGGGAAATCAATACATAAAACCTGTACCCCTCGATCCGCCAACGAGGTGACAAATTGACGCATGAAAGGTGACTGCTGTCCTGCCCCTGCGCCATGGGCAAACAGCAAGCGACCTATCCTGGCTTGACCATGGACAGCCAACGGCCCCATGCCCTGCACCAGAAAAGCGCCATTTGGCTGGCGCTTAAGCGCCTCTTTTAAAGCCTGAGGTAGTACCTCGATATAACCAGACAAAGCGTAATGTGACACCCAGCACTCCTGATAATTCAGTCTTTAACCAATTGGTGTGTTCAGGTTAAGCCTCTGCTGCGCTAGAATCTTGGTCGGATCTTGACCTGCATCATCAAGCGGGTGGCCGCACCCGTGCAAAATGCCACGGGTTACCCCCTAACCGCGTTCGATGGGAACATGACATGAGCACAGCATTTGAACACCCGACCTACAACTACAAGGTAGTTCGGCAGTTCGCGATTATGACCGTTGTGTGGGGCATTGTGGGAATGACCGTTGGTGTCATCCTCGCCTCGCAACTGGTTTGGCCGCAACTGAACCTCGGCATACCTTGGACTAGCTTTGGGCGCCTGCGTCCGTTACACACTAACGCCGTCATTTTCGCCTTTGGCGGATCGGCGCTCTTTGCCACGTCGTACTACGTTGTCCAGCGTACCTGTCAGACACGGCTTTTCTCTGACAAGTTAGCGGCCTTTACGTTCTGGGGCTGGCAAGCGGTTATCCTCTCCGCCGTGGTGTCACTGCCGCTAGGGCATACCACCACCAAGGAGTACGCTGAACTAGAGTGGCCGATCAACATTTTGATCGCGGTCGTCTGGATCAGCTATGCCATCGTGTTCCTAATGACGATCAAAAAGCGCACCACGTCGCATATCTATGTGGCGAACTGGTTCTTTGCGGCATTTATTTTGACCGTTGCGGTGCTGCATATCGTCAACAATGCGGCCATCCCCGTTACCCCGATGTACTCCACCTCTATCTACGCCGGTGCGGTAGATGCCATGGTGCAGTGGTGGTACGGACACAACGCTGTGGGCTTTTTCCTAACCGCAGGCTTTTTGGGCATGATGTACTACTTCGTACCCAAGCAGGCTGAACGCCCTATCTACTCCTACCGCCTCTCAATTGTCCACTTCTGGGCATTGATCATGATCTACATGTGGGCAGGCCCTCACCATCTGCACTACACAGCGCTACCTAACTGGGCACAGTCGCTGGGTATGATTATGTCGATTATTCTGCTGGCACCCTCCTGGGGCGGCATGATCAACGGCATGATGACTCTTTCAGGGGCTTGGCATAAGCTGCGCACGGATCCGACACTACGCTTCTTGGTGGTGGCACTATCGTTCTACGGCATGTCCACCTTTGAAGGCCCGATGATGGCGATTAAGACCGTCAACGCGCTGTCGCACTACACTGACTGGACCATTGGTCACGTTCACTCCGGCGCGCTTGGCTGGGTAGCGATGATCACCATCGGCTCGATGTATCACCTGATCCCACGCGTCTTTGGGCGTACGGAAATGTACTCGGTCAACCTGATTGCCGTGCACTTCTGGCTGGCCACTATTGGCACCGTGCTCTACATCGCCTCCATGTGGGTTAACGGTATTCTGCAAGGCCTAATGTGGCGTGCGATCAACCCTGACGGCACCTTGATGTACACCTTCGTTGAATCCGTTGAAGCCAGCGCACCGGGCTACTTTGTTCGCTTAATCGGCGGCCTCTTCTGGGTCACCGGCATGCTGATCATGGCGTTCAATGTGTACATGACCGTTAAGCGTCGTGAGGCCATCAGCCATTCAGCGCCACAAGCTGCCTAAACCGGGGAAGTTGAGACCAATGAAACACGAGATTGTCGAAAAGAACGTTGGCCTGCTTGCCGTGTTGATCCTTGTCGTGATCAGTTTCGGCGGCTTGGCGGAGGTCGTCCCACTGTTTTTCCAGAAGCAGACAACCGAGCCGGTCGAAGGCCTGGAGCCGCTGTCCGCCCTGGAACTCGAAGGCCGAGACATCTATCGCCGCGAAGGTTGCGTGGGCTGTCATTCGCAAATGGTGCGCCCATTCCGCGCCGAAACCGAACGCTACGGCCACTACAATGTGGCGGGCGAGCAGGTCTACGAGCATAACTTCCTGTGGGGCTCCAAGCGCACCGGGCCAGACCTGGCGCGCGTCGGTGGCCGCTATAGCGATGACTGGCACCGCGCCCACCTCTACAATCCCCGCGACGTAGTGCCCGAATCCATCATGCCGGCTTACCCCTGGCTGTTTGAAAATACCCTCGATGGTGAGGCTACTCCGGCTAAAATGCGCACACTGCGCCAGCTAGGCGTGCCGTACACCGACGAAGATATTGCCAACGCTACTGCAGAGGTTCGCGGCACCCAGGAAATTACTGCCCTGGTGGCCTATCTACAGCAGCTTGGAACCGTGCTCGAGGGCACTCGTTAAGTTATGGATACGGGAACTTTTCGCGGTCTCATCACGCTGATCTTGATTATCGCTTTTATCGGCATCGCCCTCTGGGCGTACTCAAAGCGACGCAAGCCAGATTTCGACGAAGCAGCTAATTTGCCCTTTGCCGACGACGATGAGCTACCGACCAGTGACAAGCACGCTCCGCGTAAACGCGACAGCGAAGTGCATTCCCGCGACGACAGGGGAGATAAGAATATATGAATAATTTATGGGGTGACTCCCTATCCGGCTTTTGGAGCGCCTGGATCATTATCATTACGCTGGGCACGATAGCGCTGAGTGTATGGATACTGCTGGCCAACCGCCGCACCGATAAAACGCCTGACGCGGACGGTAACGTAGAAACCACTGGCCACGCGGCCGATGGTATCGAAGAGTATGACAACCCACTGCCAAAGTGGTGGTTCCAACTCTTCGTTTTAACGGTGGTCTTTGCACTGGGCTATCTGGTGTTTTACCCCGGCCTGGGCAACTACGCAGGGTTATTAGGCTGGTCTCAGGAGGGGCAGTGGGAAGAGGAAGTCGCTCAGGCCGAAGAGCGCTTCACGCCGATTTTTTCCCAGTACCAGGAAGTCCCCATTCCGGAGCTTGCCGAAGACCCCGAAGCGATGCAGGTGGCTGAGCGCATCTACCAAAACAACTGCGCGGTATGCCACGGCTCCAACGCTCAGGGTGGTTACGGCTTTCCCAACCTGACCGATGACGACTGGCTATACGGTGGTGAACCAGAAAATATTCTGACCACACTTAACAACGGTCGTAATGGCCTCATGCCCGCCTGGCAGCAGTTGGGGCAGAACAATATCGAAAATCTAACCCAATACGTTCTATCGCTGTCAAATGAGGAGCATGACGAGGAGCGGGCCGAACAGGGCGAAAGCACCTTTATGGCGGTGTGTGCTGCCTGCCACGGGCCAAGCGGAACGGGCAACACGGCTCTTGGTGCGCCTAACTTGACCGATGACATCTGGCTTTACCTGGCACCGGGCCAAGAAGTGGGTGACTCTATCCGTCAAACGCTGCGCAATGGCCGTAACGGTCATATGCCTGCGCAAGCGGCATATATCGGTGAAGAGCGTGTTCACCTGGTTGCGGCCTACGTGTATAGCCTGCGCCTCGCGGACTGATTGACCGCTGATAGCGGCAACCATCAGTAACGCTAACCAAGCAAGGGTGCGGCCCCAAACCGCACCCTTTCTTTATACCCAACCCGATACAATATTAGCGAAGCACCTAAGACCGACTAAGCATCAAAATTAACTAAGTACTAAAATTTTACCAAGCACCTTGATTAACTGAGCAATTCAGTTAATGAAAGGGTGCCATCTCTCCTGCCTTCTGAGCCGGGAAATATCGCCATGGAAAAGATACCAAGCCAAGACGTCACGCCGAACCCGGTGGGGCACCATACCCCCTCTGAAACGGTTACCCAGGAAATGTACGCCAAGCGTCGCCATATTTATGTGCGCGAAATTAAGGGCGTTTTCCAGAAACTACGGCGCAGCGCCAACTGGGCGTTAATGCTGGCATTTTTTCTCTTACCGTGGATTAACATCGGCGGTCGTCCGTTAATTCTATTTGACCTGCCTAACCGTGAATTCCATATTTTTAGCGCCACCTTTTATCCTCAGGAGTTCATCCTGCTGTCGTGGCTACTGATTATCTGCGCCTTTGGGCTGTTTTTTATTACCGTTTTTGCTGGCCGCGTATGGTGCGGCTATACCTGCCCGCAAAGCGTTTGGACGTTTCTATTCATTTGGCTTGAACACCGTATTGAGGGTTCGCGCAACCGGCGCATTAAACTCGACAGCCAGCCAATGAACGCGGAGAAAGCCTGGCGCAAAGGAGCCAAGCACGCCGCCTGGCTGCTCATAGCCCTCGCCACCGGCGTCACCTTTGTGGGTTACTTCACCCCGATTCGCGAATTGGTGGCGGAACTGCCCACTCTGGAGGCCCATGGCTGGTCTTACTTCTGGGTCGGTTTTTTCCTGGTTTTTACTTATCTCAATGCTGGCTGGCTGCGCGAGCAAGTCTGCATCTATATGTGCCCCTACGCGCGCTTTCAATCGGTTATGTTTGACCGCGACACATTGATCGTCTCCTACGATGAGTCACGCGGCGAACCCCGTGGGCGTCGCAAGAAAAGCCTGAGCCATCTTGAAGCCCGCGAGGCTGGCTATGGTGACTGTATCGACTGCGAGCTTTGTGTGCAGGTCTGCCCTACCGGCATCGATATTCGCGATGGGCTGCAGTATGAGTGTATTACCTGCGCTGCCTGTATCGATGCCTGCGACAGCGTAATGGACAAAATGGGCTACCCACGAGGTTTGGTGCGCTACACCACCGAAAACGCCCTTGAGGGTAAAAAGAGCCATATCATGCGCCCGCGTCTGCTCGGCTACTTCGCCGCTCTGGTGCTGATGATGGGCGCCTTTGCCTGGGCCATTAACGACCGCATGCCGCTCAATTTTGACGCTGAGCGCGAACGTACCCAGCTTTACCAAGTGACTCGTGACGGCCAGATTAGCAATGTGTTTAGCCTGACCATTCGTAACCTGGATGATCAAGACCACACCTACCAGCTGAGCGTTGCCGGATTACCCAGCCTATCCCTGGACAGCCGATCCATTAGCGTACCGGCCGGGGCGTCGCGCCTGGAAGTGGTCACTGTGACGGCAAACCCCGACGACTTACAGCAGCCCAGCCACCCCATTGTATTCACGCTGCAGGCCCAGCAGGATGCGGATATTCGCCTTGAGCGCGAGACCAGCTTCCTGGGCGATATTAGGAGATAGAAAATCATGTCATCCCCCTCGGTAACACCGTGGTACAAGCAATTTTGGCCGTGGTTTTTAATCGGAATTCTGTTTTCATCGATTATTGTTAGCAGCGGCTTTGCGGTTATGTCGGTCAAGAGTTTCGACGGCATGGTCGTTCAAGAAGACTATTACGAGCATGGCAAAGCCATTAACATGGTGCTGGCCAAGCAGGAGCAGGCACGCGAGTTGAACCTGAGCGCCGAACTACGCCTCGATCCGCTAACCAGCGATATTGTGGTGGACTTAAGCGGTGACACGCGCCCGGACACGCTCTATTTAGACCTTATTTTCCCCACCGAAGATAACCGCGATCAGTCGTTCGTACTCGAGCATGTTCGTGACGGCCGCTATATCACCCAAGGGCCCGACAACCTGCGCTACCGCTGGTATATACAGATTCAGCCCGCGCAAGAAAATGCTGATTGGCGCCTCACTGGTGAGGCCACATTCCCCAATGAAAACAGCGTCGCGTTGCTGCCAGGAGGACGTACAGAAAGCGAATGAGCGATGTAACGACTGCCGCGCCTTGCTACCACTGCGGTAATCCGGTGCCCGCTGCGGCACCCTGGAAAATTACCCTGGATGAACGCACCCACCCGCTTTGCTGCCCCGGCTGCGAAGCGGTGGCACACGCCATTGTCGATGGTGGCCTTGAGAGCTACTACCGCTATCGTACCGAGCTACCCGAACGCCCGGATGAGCGCCAGGCAGCCAAAGCTGACACCTGGTCGGTATTTGACGATCCCGGCCTCCAGGCGCAGTTTGTTCATCCTGACGGCGATGAGGGAAACGTCAAAGCGACCCTCGCCATCGAAGGCATTACTTGTGCCGCCTGCGCCTGGCTGATCGAACACCGCCTGAATGCCTTAACAGGGATAGCCTCCAGCGCGGTGAACTTAACCCACCACCGCCTGCGGGTGAGCTGGGATCCTCAGCAGTTGAAGCTCTCGCAACTGCTGGCCGAACTGGCCGCCATTGGCTATGAAGCCCAGCCCTACGAGCCCGATCAAGCCCAAGCGCGCCTGCAGCACGAAGAGCGTATGAACGTGCGACGGCTGATTATCGCTGCCGTCGGCATGATGCAGGTAATGATGTTCTCGATCCCGATCTATGTCTCCGGCCCCGGTGAGATCAGTGACGACTTCTACGCACTTTTCCACTGGCTCTCCTTTGCGCTAGCAACGCCAGTGGTATTTTTTTCTGCCCAGCCGTTTTTCCGCAACGCCCTGCGCGACCTGCGTACGGGTGTGCTCGGCATGGATGTGCCGGTGTCGCTGGCGATTGGTGGCGCTTATCTTGCCAGCAGTTACGCGGTACTGTTTAACGTCGGCGAGGTCTATTTTGACTCGGTGGCCATGTTCACCTTCTTTTTGCTGTTTGGCCGCTACGTGGAGGGCCGCGCCAGACGCCGCAGTGGGCATAGCGGCAATGCCTTGAGCGGCGTGCTGCCGATTTCGGCCACGCGCCTGGAAAGCGACGGCAGCGAGCGCATTCTGCCTGCCAGCGAACTTGCCCCAGGTGACCGTGTATTGATCAAGCCCGGCCATGGCGTACCTGCTGATGGCATCATTGAAGAGGGCGAATCGAGCCTGGATGAATCAATGCTGACCGGCGAATACCTGCCAATCACCCGCCGCGTGGGCGACCCCATTACCGGCGGTAGCCAAAACATGGAAAACCCGCTGGTGATCAGGGTAACTCACGCCGGGCGCGATGCCCGCGTGGCGGGCATTGTCGACCTTACCGACCGTGCCTTTGCCAGCCGCCCTAGGCTTGCCCAGATGGCCGCGCGTATGGCGCACCTATTTGTACTGCGCCTGCTGTTAGTGACGGCCTGCGTAACGATCGCTTGGTGGTTTATCGACCCCTCGCGGATGCTCTGGGTTCTGCTCTCGGTGCTGGTGGTAACGTGCCCCTGTGCACTGGCCCTAGCCACCCCCGCAGCCCTCACCGCAGGCCATGGACAACTGCGTAAGCGCGGCGTGTTGATCACCCGCGCCGATGCCATGGAGACGCTCTCAAACGTGACTCGGGTGATTTTCGATAAAACCGGCACCCTCACCCGCGGCGAGATGCACCTAACCCGAACCCAGCCTCTAGGCGATCTCACCGCTGAGCGCGCAAGGGCCATTGCTGCAGCTCTGGAGGCTCACTCTGAGCACCCCATCGCCCGCGCCTTTCGGCCATTCCGGGATGCCACACTGCAAGCCAAAAATATTCACAGCCACACCGGGCAAGGACTTGAAGGGCACTTAAACGGTGCTCGGTGGCGATTGGGCAAGCCCCGGTTTGCAACGGATAGCGCAACGGATAGCGCCGTGGATAATGGCATGAAAGCGCCTGCCAAAGGCCAGTGGCTGCTGCTTAGCGAAAACGGCGAACCCCGTGCCTGGTTTGGCCTGCATGATGGCGTCCGCGACGACGCTGCCGATACAATCAACGCCCTCCGGGCTCAGGGCTTAAGCGTAGAGCTGCTCTCTGGCGATACCCAGGATGCGGTGGAAAGCTTAGCCGACCAGCTCAATATCACCACCTGGCACGCAGGCGTCAGCCCCGAGGGCAAACTGGCCCGTATGAAAGCACTTCAAGCCGCTGGCGACACCGTGGTGATGATAGGCGATGGCATCAACGACGTGCCGGTGTTAGCCGGTGCCGATGTGGCGATTGCCATGAATGGTGCGACGGATTTAGCCCGCACCCGCGCCGATGCGGTGCTGCTCAGCCCTCGCCTGATGCGGATTTTTGAGGCCATCGAGATTTCCCGGGCAACGCGGCGTATCATGCGCCAGAACATGATTTGGTCAGTGTGCTATAACTTTTCAGCGCTGCCGTTGGCGGCGATGGGGCTGGTACCGCCCTGGCTAGCCGCCATTGGTATGTCGCTTAGCTCGCTGGTAGTCGTCGGTAACGCCCTGCGACTGTCACGCTGGCGCCCCCAGCCTGTACTATCGCTTGGCACTTCAACACCGGTAACCGCATGACGATTCTGTATCTGCTTATTCCGCTTTCGCTAATCCTACTCGGCCTCGCCGTCTGGGCGTTTTTCTGGGCAGTGAAGAATGATCAGTTCGACGACCTGGAAGGGCCGGCGCACCGTATTCTGTTTGATGAAGATGAGAACGACTTCAGCCCTGAACAGCGTCGTCAGCGTCAGCAGGCGAAGCGCTCTGAAACAGCAGCGAGAGAGACACCCGACGACCAAGAGCCACGGTCATGAATCCGACGGGGGTTGATCTGCCGCCGCTAATGGCGGCGTTTGTGTTTGGCTTGATGGGCGGCGCCCACTGCATTGGCATGTGCGGCGGCATCATGAGTGCGCTCACCTTTGCCGTGCCCCCCAGCATGCGCCATCCAGCGCGCATGGGGGGCCTACTGCTCAGCTACAATGCAGGCCGTATTATTAGCTATATGAGTGCAGGCGCACTGGTTGCCCTGCTAGGCACGCTATTTTCGCTGTCCGCCACGGCGCGACTGCTACTTCAGGTGTTTGCCGCGCTGATGCTGATACTGATGGCACTCTATATCGCCAACTGGTGGAAGGGGCTGCTCAAGGTCGAAGCCGTTGGCCGCCGCCTCTGGCGTTTTATCGAGCCTGTGGGACGGCGATTAATGCCGGTGGTGCATCTTCCCCAAGCCTTTGCCCTGGGGGCCATTTGGGGCTGGCTACCCTGTGGGCTAGTCTACTCCATGTTGGCCTGGAGCTTAGCGATTGCCGACCCGCTCCAGGGGGCTTTACTCATGGGCGCGTTTGGACTGGGCACCCTGCCCGCGCTGCTTGCCACCGGCCTGGCCGCGCGCCAGCTCAGCCATTTGATTCGTCACCCGGCAACGCGCAGCGTGGCGGCACTGACTATTATCGCGTTTGCCCTTTGGCAACTCTGGGCACTGACGGCACACAACCTCTAATAGCATGACATGGCTCAATCTTTACGCTTTCGTCACGGGTTAGGCTAGCGGCATTACCTCACGTCGGAGCGCCCCTTCATGCCCGTTCATGCCCCTGCGGTTTCACCTCTTGCCTCTTCTTTGGCGGCAGCGCCCGTGCCGCCGGTTTGGGATGAAGCCCTGCTGCGCCGCTACGACACTAGCGGCCCGCGCTACACTTCCTACCCTACGGCACTGTCGTTTCACGACCAGTTTACGCCTGACGACCTGACCCAGGCACTCCAGCGTAGCAATGCCAGTAAGCGTTCACTCTCGCTGTATGTTCACGTGCCCTTCTGCCGCAAGATCTGCTTCTACTGCGCGTGTAACAAAATAGCCACCAAGAACACCGCGCTGGCCGAGCCCTATATAGCCCGGCTTGACCGCGAGATGGTGCTGACTGCCCGCCACTTGGATACATCACGACCGGTGGAGCAGTTGCACTGGGGTGGCGGTACGCCGACCTTTCTCAGTCTGAATCAGATGGGCGACCTGATCGATCGCTTGGACGCCCGTTTTGGCCTTTCATCGTCGGTTGATCGCGATTACGCCATTGAGATAGATCCTCGCGAAGCGGATGTGTTTACCCTGCGTCACCTACAGTCGTTAGGCTTTAACCGTATTAGCCTGGGCGTGCAGGATTTAAGCCCGCTGGTGCAGAAAGCGATTAACCGCATTCAGCCTCGAGTACTGACCGAAACGCTGATGGAGGAGGCGCATCGCCTGGGTTTTCGCTCGCTCAATCTTGATCTTATTTATGGTTTACCGTTTCAGACAGAAAAGAGTTTTACGAATACGCTTCGCCAGGTGATTGACCTCAACCCCGCGCGTCTTTCAGTGTTTAATTATGCACACATGCCGGAGCGATTCGCCCCCCAGCGGCGTATTAATGTTGATGACTTGCCAGGGGGTGAAGAGAAGCTGGCGATTCTGCGCGCCACCATCGAGATGCTCACCGCGGCAGGCTATGTGCATATCGGCATGGATCACTTTGCCCGGCCAGACGATCGCCTCGCCATTGCCCAAAGAGAAGGTTCGCTACAGCGCAATTTTCAAGGCTACTCCAGCCATGCTCAGTGCGATTTAATCGGGCTTGGCGTTTCGGCGATTTCGCGCATTGATGACGTCTATGCGCAGAATCCTAGTGACCTGGCCAGCTACGAAACGGCGTTGGATCAGGGCCAGCTCGCCACCGTACGCGGCGTGCGGCTGAGCAACGACGACCTCATCCGCCGGGATGTGATTGAGCGGCTGATGTGCGATATGGGCATTGATCTTGCTGCGGTCAGCCAGCGCTGGAATATTGATGCCCCCCGCTATTTTGCACCCGCGCTAGAACGTTTACAGAGCGCCGAGCAAGATGGCCTAATGACCCGTAGTGGTGATCAACTTAATGCCACGCCCATGGGGCGGCTGCTGATTCGCCATTTAGCCATGGCGTTCGATGCCCATCTTTCTGGGCAAACGGGGCAGCGCTACTCTAAGATTGTTTAATCATCTTATTGCAGGCATGCTAACGCGACTATAATAAGTAAGAATTTACTAATTTTACCCTGACCCACTCAAGGAGCATCGTATGTTGGAACCCATGAGCAGCCGGCGCTCGCTACTCCACGAAGCACGTTGCCAAACCTGCAGCCTTAGCTCGCTGTGCCTGCCGCTTGCCCTTGAGCTGGACGATATGGGGCAGTTCGATGCGATTATTCGCCGCCGTGCGCCGCTGAAAAAAGGCGAGCCTCTGTTTCGCCAGGGGGACACTTTCACCAGTGTTTACGCGGTGCGTTCAGGGAGTTTGAAACAGATCACCGCCGAAGGTAACGGCAGCGAACAGCTGACAAACTTCTACCTGCCCAGTGAACTGGTGGGGCTGGATGGCATTGACGAAGAGCACTATCCCGGTAGCGTTATTGCACTGGAAACCACCACCGTATGCGAGATCCCTTTTGACCGCCTGGATCTGCTCTCGGAAGAGATCCCTGAGCTACGTGGCCAGCTGTATCGCAGCATGAGTAAAGAGTTACGCGATGATCGGCGTATGATGCGCCTGCTGTCGCGTAAAACCGCTGATCAGCGGCTGGCGAGCTTCTTGATTACTCTCTCGGATCGTTTTCGTCGCCGGGGCTACTCGCCCTACAGTTTTCGCCTCTCAATGCCCAGAGCCGATATTGGCAACTACCTGGGCTTAGCGGTGGAAACCGTCAGCCGCATTTTAAGCCGCTTTCAGCAGCAGAACGTGGTGGCGGTTTCCGGGCGAGAGGTCAACATTCTCGACATGCCGCGCTTGATTACCCTCGCTGAAGAGGAAGAGCAAACGGTTAGCTGACGTTAAAGGCCTGGATGCGCCCTGCCAGCAGTTCCGCCTGTTTGGCCTCTAAGCCTTCAAAATCAAACAGGCTGCGGTCTGCCAACTGGGAGGGTGCAATATTGGTCACCGCTTTAAACATGCTTTCCAGGCGGCCCGGAAACTTTTTGTCCCACTCCGCGAGCATCTCTTTGACTACCTGACGCTGCATATTGGGCTGGGAGCCGCAGAGGTTGCAGGGGATGATCGGGAATTCCATCAACCGCGAAAATTCAGCAATATCTGCCTCTTTGCAGTAAGCCAATGGCCGAATAACGATATTCTTTCCATCATCGGATAACAGCTTGGGCGGCATCGCTTTCAGGTTACCGCCGAAAAACATATTCAGAAACAGGGTTTCGAGGATATCTTCCCGGTGATGGCCCAGGGCAATTTTATTGGCGCCAATCTCTTCGGCAAACCCATACAGCGAGCCACGGCGCAGTCGTGAACAGAGCGCACAGGTGGTTTTGCCTTCAGGGGTTTTCTCCTTCACCACCGAGTAAGTATCGCGCTCGACAATATGGTACTCCACGCCCTGCTTCTCCAGATAGGCAGGCAGCACATGCTCGGGAAAGCCCGGCTGCTTTTGATCCAGATTGACCGCCACCAGTGAAAAATTGACCGGCGCGTTGCGCTGCAAGTTGCGCAAAATCTCCAGCATGGTGTAGCTGTCCTTTCCGCCGGAGAGGCACACCATCACGCGATCGCCTTCATTGATCATTTGGTAATCAATAATCGCATTGCCCACTTCCCGGCGCAGACGCTTTTGCAGCTTGTTAAATTCACGTTTCTGCTTGGCATCAGCCAGCTCTGGCTGGTTTTGCTCAGCGTTAGCTGGGGTGGCTACAACTGTATCAAGGTGAGCAGGATCAAAGTGATCAAGAGATTGCATGGTATAGGCACTGCCGAGGGTATGGTGAAGAGAAGAGGTGCTACACAGAAATAATTGGGGGCTATTCTAACAACACTCTTCGCCTTGACCCAACTACTCGTCGCTCCTTCCTAAGCAGCCTGTGCCATAACGCGCTGCAGGCGCATATACAGCAGTGCGCTGGCGGTGGCCTCGCCCAGTACGCTTTGCACGCCCATGGCGGGTACCTGCCAGCATGCCAACGCCTGGGTGAAGCTGCTGGGCGCTTCTACCTGGGGATGCAGTCGCCGCAGTTGGCGCTGATGCAGTCTCGCCACATCAACCTGGGCATTGGGCAGGGCAAAATTTAGCCGCTTGGTCAGTAGTGTATTCAACGCCCCAATACGCTGCTCCAACTGCCAGCCCACTATGGGTCGATTGCCGATAAATTCCACTAACGCGCTCAAGTTAGCGCTGCTTGTCGGCTGCACCTCCCCGGCCTCGCACAGCAAATGATGACGGCGCAGCGCGGCACTTTCGGGCAGTTTTGTATTGCCTAACGTCATCACAAAAGCGCGGCTGGTTCGTACCTGCTGCTGGCTCAGCGCCACCGCGGCCAAACTGATCACCGGCGATGACGACGTGGGCGTTGTCGTACAGGCGAGTGCTACCAACTCCTCGCCCATATAGGGTTGAAACAGCCAGGCATAGGGAGAATCAGCACAACGCCGACGATCACTTTCGCGGCGCAACAAGGTGCGCAATGAACCGCTAAATAGCGCTACGTGTCGATCTAACAGCCGCATTCCGCTCACGAATACTCCAAATGATAACGATGGGAAAGCCGCTGCTTAAAGTCTTTGACAATATGCATCGCTTCGCGCAGAAGATCGCGCTCCAGGGAAGAGAGGTTTTGCACGACAACGCGGTTAGCGCGACTGCCGTTTTGGGGGTTAGCTTCTTTTGTGTCCGAAGACGTTTCCAATGCGCTTAGCTGCTGTTTAAGACGCAGCTCGGAAAACAGCGCCAACGCCTCCCCCAGATCCTCAGCAAAACGACGATCCAGGCGACCATCGGCCGCTAGTGCATCCAGGCGGTCAAAGGTTGAGGTGGCTTTAATCCGCCGTTCAAGCGCCATGGTGCGCACACCGTGAACAATCGGAAAGATGCCGCCTTTCTTAATATCGATACCGTGCTGGGGCTTTTTCAGCGAGCCAAACAGCGTCAGCGGGGTCGAGAAACGCAGCGCCGTGCGGGCGAAATAGGAGAGCAGTAGTTCATCGCTCGAACAGCGTTCAAACAGCTCATCACGTACGCTTTCAAGCAGGCTTGGGTTACCCGCCACCGCGTGGGCATCGAGCATAATCGCCAGCTTCATCAGGCTGTCGCCATCCCGCTCCCTGGCCCACTTGGCAATATTGCCCTTCCACTGCGATACCGTCGCCACCCACTCAGGGTTCGACACCATAATATTGCCGGGACACGGCGGATAGCCCAGCTGAATCAGCGTATCGGTGAGCGTCTGCATATGGCTTTCAAGGTCAGGCCACTGGGCTTCATCGGCCAGGATCAAGCCGTTATCCTGATCCGTTTTGAGAATCTGCTCACCGCGCCCTTCGCTACCCATTACCATCATGCAGCTCTGCTCCTGATAACGCTCAGCAGTGGTGAACTCCCAGGCTTTACTTATGATACGGCCGTTGAGTGCAGCGAGCAGATCCATCGCAAAGCGCAGCTTAACGCCCTGGGCCATCAGCGCTTTGACCAGTTCCGGCGTACGCTGACTGGCCGCCGAAAGCGCCTCTAAACTGCTTGCTTGCTCTACCTGCAGGCTCACCACATAGCTGCGACTTGAGAAGAAGCTAAGCACATCGGTGAGCTCGACCACGCCCTTTAAGGCGTTTTGCTCCATCACGACTACACGTGCCACTTTATGGCGGGTCATTAGTACCAATACTTCAAATAAGTACTGATCCGGCGCGGCGGTCACCAAGTTGAAGTGGGCGACTTCATCCACTGCTGACGTTACTGCGCTGCCTTTCAACACTAATGCGTTGAGCAGATCGGTTTTGGTTACCATGCCCAGCCTGTCCTGGGTCTCCACCAGCAGGCTGTCGGCATGGCTCTCATTGAGCTGTTTTACCGCGCTGGCAATATCGGTCGCCGCCGCCATCAGCAGCGGCTCGCGCATACACTCACTCACCTTGGCCAGCATAAAGCCCGCCATGGTGACGCCTCCCTCGGCACGCTTTTCGGTCAGCAGGCGAGCCTTATGGGTCAGCGACTGGCGAAAGAAATTACTAAAATCGGGATAGTGGCGGCACAACTGCTGAAACAGTGCCTTGGGCAGGAGATAACACAGGCACTCCTGCTCAGCCTTAAACCGATAACGGCTTTTACCGTTGAGAATGCTGATCGCGCCAAACAGATCCCCCGCCGTGTAGTGGCCAATACGTGAGGTGGACGAGGGTAGCGTTGGGTCGATTTCAGCCACTTCGCCTTTATGAATCAGAAAGACAAACTCCCCCGCTTGGCCAGTCTCTAAAATGATTTCGTCACGATCAAAATAGGCAAGGTCAATGCCACGGCGAATGTGATCACGCCCCTCATCGTCAAGAAGCGTAAACGGCAGCTGGGATAGATCCACATCGACCATGGGGTTTAACCTCGTTCAACTAAAGGCGAACTAAAGAGTATGTAAGTCTTATTAAAAATGGCTCTTCGTGATACTGATTCATATCGAAGGCGTCACTCCAGCGCTTCCTAATAGCTTATCGGTTATTATATGAAGGTGGCTGTACGGGTATAAAGGATTCACTTCCCAAGTAGCAAGTAGAACGTTGTTATACCTTTAGCTATCACGCTAAAGTCGAAGCGACTTTTGATACACGACCAAAGTATCGGCTTTTGCTAACCATGCTTCACGCGAAACTCAATACATCTATTTAAAGTAGCCAACAACGGCTTTAATTTGCTTACTAGACTATCGTCCCATAGCTCTGAAAACGCCTTCGAATTTCGCTTAAAAAGTGCTTAAATACTCATATTTTCAACAGCATGCATTGAATCAATAGCTATTTCGATGTTTATTGATACCAAAGTCTGGGATTTATTTTTTGACGTTTATTGCCCAGTATTAACAATGAGTCATGCAGGGTAATCGCACGTCACTAACTAACTCGACATTTCATATCGAATAATAAGGTGACGTGCCAACAGGAACTGACTCACCACTCCTAACGATTGAGTGGCTTTAGACGTGCGATTGCCCTGATGGGTCACACGCTATTCCTCGTGAACTTTCCCAACCTTAAAAATCACAAGTGGAGAGCAACACAATGGCAGACGACAAAACCAATGCTGCTGAATACTGGAAAGCAAACGTCCGCTTAATTTTCGGATGCCTGGCCGTTTGGGCATTTGTTTCTTACGGATGCGCTATCCTCTTTCGCCCGCTGCTCGCCGGTATCCCGGTTGGCGGCACTGACCTTGGCTTCTGGTTTGCACAACAGGGCTCAATCCTAACGTTTATCGTGCTGATCTTCTTCTACGCCTGGAAGATGAATAAGCTCGATCAAAAATTTGGCCTTGGGGAGTAAGCCGGTATGAGCCAGTTTGCAATTAACTTACTGTTCGTCGGCGCCTCCTTTGCCTTATATATAGGCATTGCGATCTGGGCGCGCGCCGGCTCAACGAAAGACTTCTATGTCGCAGGTGGTGGGGTACACCCTATCACTAACGGTATGGCCACCGCGGCGGACTGGATGTCAGCAGCGTCGTTTATTTCCATGGCGGGTTTGCTGGCCTCTGGAGGCTACGCCAACTCCACTTTCCTGATGGGTTGGACCGGTGGCTACGTTATCCTGGCGATGCTATTAGCCCCTTACCTGCGTAAGTTTGGTAAGTTCACCGTGCCTGACTTCATCGGTGACCGCTTCTACAGCAACACCGCTCGCCTCGTTGCGATCGTGTGCTTGATTGTGGCGTCGGTTACCTACGTTATCGGTCAAATGACCGGTGCGGGCGTGGCGTTCTCGCGCTTCCTTGAAGTCAGCAACACCTGGGGAATCTGGTTAGCCGCGCTGATCGTTTTCCTCTACGCCGTATTTGGTGGCATGAAAGGCATTACCTACACACAGGTAGCTCAGTACATCGTTCTCATCATCGCTTACACCATTCCTGCGGTGTTTATTGCCTTCCAATTGACCGGCAACCCGATTCCGATGTTCGGTATGTTCAGTACACATACTGAATCCGGTATTCCGCTGTTGGCTAAATTGGATGACGTGGTGAGCGCACTGGGCTTCCGCGACTACACGGCGGATGTGGACAACAAGCTCAACATGGTGCTGTTCACCCTGTCGCTGATGGTCGGTACTGCCGGTCTACCCCACGTTATCATTCGCTTCTTCACGGTACCGAAAGTCGCCGATGCGCGTTGGTCTGCCGGTTGGGCACTGGTGTTCATCGCCTTGCTCTACCTAACCGCACCCGCCGTTGGTTCGATGGCACGCTTGAACCTGGCAACCACTGTCTACCCAGAGATGGCGGGACAAGTCGAGAACTACGAAGAGGCTGCGCTAAACCCGATTCTCTACGAAGAGCGCCCAGACTGGGTTCGTACATGGGAAGAGACGGGCCTGATCAGCTTCAATGATCTCAACAACGACGGCCGTATCCAGATGTATAATGATGCTGCCGACTACTCTGATCGTGGCTGGGAAGGCAACGAACTGACCGTTAATAACGATATCCTGGTACTCGCCAACCCGGAGATTGCCAATCTTCCTGGCTGGGTTATTGGTTTGATCGCAGCCGGTGGTATTGCGGCGGCACTGTCTACCGCAGCTGGCTTGCTGTTGGCAATCTCTTCCGCGATCAGCCACGATTTGATTAAAACCATGATCAACCCCAAGATCACCGAAAAAGGCGAGATGTTGGCAGCACGAATCTCCATGGGTGGCGCGATACTACTGGCCACCTACCTGGGGCTTAATCCGCCAGGGTTTGCGGCACAAACGGTGGCGTTGGCCTTTGGTATCGCCGGTGCGTCGCTCTTCCCAGCACTGATGATGGGTATCTTCTCCAAGCGGATGAACAACTCAGGTGCGATTGCCGGTATGTTGGCAGGCTTGATTTGTACGCTGCTGTACATCTTCACTTACCTGGGCTGGTTCTTTATTCCCGATACCAACACGCTGGCCAACACGCCGGATAACTGGATCTTCGGTATTTCGCCGCTCTCCTTCGGTGCCGTAGGCGCGATGATCAACTTCGCCGTTGCCTTCGCGGTCTCCAGAGTGACCGCTGCACCGCCGCAGGAAATTCAGGATCTGGTGGAAAGCGTTCGCTACCCGAAAGGTGCTGGTATGGCGATCGACCATTAAGTCATAATCTATCCGGGCGGCTTATCGCACTGTTGTGATGTCGCTTAGGAGTGACCTTACCATCGGGCTTCCTTAGGGAGGCCCGATGGCTTTTATAGATAGCTTTTATAAACGGCTTTTTGAAAGGATATTTTATGATATGGCATTTGATCGCCGCCGTTTTTGCAGGCCTGGCAGCCGCCGGGATTGGCCTGACACTGCGCGCTTTAAGCGGCAAACGTTTGCCCAAGTGGATAGTACCGGTGTGTGGCGGGCTGGGCATGCTGGGTTATCAAATCCAGGTTGAGTACAGCTGGTTTGAGCATAAGCAGGCGCAGCTTCCTGAGACTGCTACAGTCATTTCCACCGAAAGCAGCACAGCGGTCTGGCGCCCATGGACCTTTGCCATTCCCATGACCACCAAGTTCAGCATGATCGATAGTGACAATATCCGCATGAGCGAGCAGGATGGCGCCCGCCTGGCAGAATTTATCCTCTATCAGTTTGAACGCCACCACACCGATATTTTGATCACCCAGCCCTACTTACTCAATTGTGATAACCGCGAGTTGGTACCGCTGGATGAAGATACCCGCGAACCCATTCTGGAAGAGATTCGCACCCTGCGTGAAACGTCACCGCTGCTCAACAACGTTTGCGCATAGCCAAATCAATAGATAAAAAAAGCCAGTGATATAAACAAGCCAAGGGAATGGTCGTATAGACCCCTCCATTTCGCCTAGAATAAAGCCTTTTTTATTAGTGAACGATTAGCGGGTCGCAAACTCTGGCGGGGAGAAAGGCATGTTTCACGGCGGGCTACTGGTAGCGGTTTCGTTACTCTACATTGCCGTTCTATTCGGCATCGCTTGGTACGGTGACCGCCGCGCGCGTACCCATGGCGCTACCCGTCGCCGTCCGATCATCTATAGCCTGGCGCTGGCTATTTACTGCACCTCGTGGACGTTTTACGGCGCAGTTGGCCAAGCGGCGACCGCGGGCTGGTCATTTGCGAGCATCTTCGTCGGGCCGATTTTGACGTTTCTGCTCTTCTGGCCGGTGCTGGCCAAAATGATCCGCGTCGCCAAGCATCAAAACGTTACCTCCATAGCCGATTTTATTGCCTCCCGTTACGGCAAGACCCAGTCGCTGGCCGCCTTTGCCAGCCTGGTCGCACTCGTCGGTACCCTGCCCTACATTGCGCTACAGCTAAAAGCGGTATCCACCACTTTTAGCGTACTCACCGATGCCACCGATGTGACCCATACGCCGCTATTTGGCGATACGGCCTTCTATGTGGCCATTGTGATGGCAATTTTCGCGATTCTCTTCGGCACTCGCCACACCGATGCCACCGAACACCACGAAGGCTTAATCCACGCCGTGGCGTTCGAATCGCTGGTCAAGCTGCTGGCCTTCGTCGTACTCGGCGCCTTTGTCACCTGGGGCATGTTCGATGGCCTGGGTGAGCTGATGGGGCATGCCGAAAGCCAGCTCGAACTCCAGCGCCAGTTGGCCAACCAGGATTTTGGCCAGAGTTTCTGGGCACAAACGCTGCTGGCGATGCTGGCGATTCTGTGCCTGCCCCGCCAGTTCCATGTGGCGGTGGTGGAGAATATTCACCCTGACGATGCCACGAAAGCCCGCTGGCTGTTCCCGCTCTACCTACTGGCCATCGCCTTTTTTGTGGTACCGCTTGCCGCCGCTGGTCTGCTGCTATTTTCCGAAAGCGGCGTAGAGCCCGACACCTACGTGTTAGCGCTATCAATGGCCTCAGGCCATCAGTGGTTAACCCTGCTTACCTTTATCGGTGGTTTCTCGGCGGCAACGGGCATGGTGATTGTTGCCGCCGTAGCGGTGTCGATCATGATCTCCAACGAAATCGTGATCCCGGCGCTATTCCGGCTGCGCTGGTTTGATACCAAGGCGCGGGATTATGGTCGTTTGGTGCTGCGCGCACGGCGCTTAACCATCGTTGCCGTCCTGGCCATGGCCTACGGCTTCTACCAGTTGATTGCCGAATTCACCTCGCTGGCCTCGATTGGCATGCTCTCGTTCGCCGCCGCCGCCCAGTTCGCCCCAGCGCTGATTGGCGGGCTCTACTGGAAGCGCGGTAACCGGCTTGGGGTGATTGTCGGTATGAATGCGGGCTTCGCCATTTGGGCCTATAGCCTGCTGATGCCGGCGATGATCAACGCGGGCGTACTGCCCTCTGTTTGGCTTGACGGTGGCCCGCTGGGGCTTAACTGGCTATCGCCCACGACGCTGTTCGGACTCAATTTGGGCGACAGCTTTACTCACGGTGTCATGCTGTCTCTCGGGGTTAACCTCTTCTGCTACATTTTTGTTTCCCAGGTCACTTCGCAGCGGGTGGTGGAGCGCATTCAGGCCTCGCTGTTTGTCGATAGCGTGGAGACACGTCAAACCTCGGTTAACCGCCCCTGGACCGGGGCGACCACCGTTGGCGATTTAAAAGTCCTCTGTGAACGTTTTCTAGGCGCGGGTCAGGTAGACCGCGCCTTTGAAGACTACGCCCGGCGAGTGGGTAAACCGCTGGATGACGGCACCCGTGCCTCAATCGATATCATCCAGTTCACCGAGCGCTTTCTGGCCTCAGTGCTGGGCGCTTCATCGGCACGTATCGTGGTTAACTCGGCGCTTCAAGGGCGCGGCATCGGCATCTCGGATGTGATTTCGATTGTCGATGAGGCTTCACAGGTGCTGGAGTTCAACCGAGCGCTGCTCCAGGCCACCATCGAGAATATTAATCAGGGTATCAGCGTGGTCGATCAGAACCTGCGCCTGGTGGTCTGGAACCAGCGCTATCTGGAACTGTTCCGCTTCCCTGACCACCTGATTCGCGTCGGTGCGCCCATTGATCGCATTTTTCGCTACAACGCTCACAACGGTGAGTATGGCCCGGGTGACCCGGAAGAGCACGTGCAACTGCTGCTCGATAATATCCGCGAAGGCCAACCCCACCGCTACGTGCGCTACCGCCAGGATGGCAGCGTGCTAGAGGTACAGGGCAATCCCATGCCCGGCGGCGGCTTTGTGTATACCTATCAGGACATTACCCAACAGAAGCGCATCGAAGAGGCGCTGATCCGCTCGGAAAACAATATCCGTATCTACACCGACAACGTGCCCGCGCTGATTGCTTACTTCGATAAAGAGTGCCGTTACCTATTTACCAACCGCGCCTACGAGCAGGCGTTCAATATTGACCGCAACGCGGTGATTGGTCGCCGCTTTGAAGACGTGCTGCCGATAAAACAGGCAGAGGAGCGTGCCCCCTGGGTGAACCGCGCGCTTAACGGTGAGCGAGTCAGCTTTGAAGTCTCGCTGCGAGTCAACGAGGCCATGCGCTATATGCTGGTCACTTACACGCCGCACTTTGGTGACAGCCAAGCAATTCTAGGCTTCTTTGCGCTCTACCAGGATATTACCGAGCGCCGCCAGGCAGAGATTGCCCTAAAAGAGACTAACGAAACCCTTGAGGAGCGTGTACGCGAACGCACCCAGGCACTCTCTGAAGCCAACGCAGCGCTGCGCCAGGAGAACCGGGTACGTGCCGAGGCGGAGCTTGCGCTGCGCCAGGCTAAGCAGTTGGCGGAAGATGCCAACGCCTCGAAGACGCGCTTTTTGGCCGCGGCCAGCCACGACTTGCTGCAACCCCTGAACGCAGCGCGGCTATTTACCTCTGCGCTGATGCAGAACGTGACCACCACCGATACTCAACGCATCGTTGGCCATATCGACAACTCGCTGCAGGCCGCCGAAGAGCTGCTGAGCACCCTGCTGGATATCTCCAAGCTGGACGCAGGCGCCTTAACGCCGCGGCGCAGTCACTTTGCCCTGGCCGACATTTTCCGCCCACTACGCGCCGAGTTTGAGGTGATGGCGGACGATCGCGGCCTGGATTTAGAGGTCGTGCCTACCCAACTCTGGGTCGACTCAGATCCACAAATGCTTCGCCGCATTGTGCAGAACTTCCTCTCCAACGCCATTCGCTATACCCAAGAGGGGCGCGTACTGCTGGGCTGTCGCCGCCAAAATGGCTGGCTCTCCATTGAAGTATGGGACAGCGGCCCCGGCATTCCTGAGTCCAAATTAACGGAGATTTTCCAGGAGTTCCGCCGCTTGGATCAGGTTTCCCGCCATAAAGAGAGTGAGAAAGGGCTGGGGTTGGGGCTCTCGATTGCTGACCGCATGAGCCGAGTGCTGGATCACCCCATTAAAGTACGCTCGACGGTCGGCAAAGGCGCAGTTTTCTCGGTTAGCGTGCCGATTGTGACCGCCAGCGAGGCGAGCAGTGCCGAACTCGAGCCTCAGGCGAGGCGCGGCAGCCATAAGCTGAGCGGCACACGGATTGTGTGTATCGACAATGAGACGCTGATTCTGGAAGGCATGACCGCCATGCTGAGCGGCTGGGGCTGCGAAGTGTTTACCGCCACCAGTATCGGCGGGGCCAAATCGATCCTGCGCAATATGGATGGCGACCCGGACGCTATTCTGGCGGACTACCACCTGGATAACGAAGTCACCGGGTTGATGGCGCTAGAAGCGCTCAGCGAGCGTTTTGAGGGGGCGGTACCGGGGATTGTGATTACTGCTGACCGAACCGAGGCGGTGGCAGAAGAGATCAAGCGTGCGGGCTATCAACTGCTACTCAAGCCGGTTAAACCCGCGGCGCTACGGGCGCTACTGACGCGCACCCTGCAGGCCAATCGCGCGGCGCGTTAAGCGCCGCGGTTGTAAGTAGCCGATGCCAGCTGTTGGCTAGTGGCTTAGGAAACGACTTTCGGTGGCTCTACTTCAAGTTTCTGAGCCGCGATCACCGCTTGGGTTCGCGAGTGCACGCCCAGCTTACGTAGAATCGCTGTTACGTGGGCTTTGATCGTGGCTTCAGAGACGCTCAGTTCGTAAGCAATCTGCTTATTCAGCAGGCCTTCCGTCAACATATTCAAGACGCGGAATTGCTGGGGCGTCAGCGATGCAATCGCCTCAGCAAAGCGCGACTCCTCTTCGCTAGTCTCTTCCAGCACGTTGGCCAACGCCTCTGGCAACCACACTTCGCCCTCCAGGATCTCCCCTACGGCCTCAGCAATTAGTTGTAGCGACGATGATTTAGGGATAAAACCCGACGCGCCGTAGTCAATAGCACGACGCACCACGTAGGGCTCATCGCTGCCTGATACTACCGCCACGGGAATATCGGGCATTTGACCACGCAGTTGGATCAAGCCCGAGAAGCCATGGGCTCCTGGCATATGCAGATCGAGCAGAATCAAGTCGGCATCAGGATGGCGATTCACCACGTCAGTGGTGGCTTCCATGGTATCCGCTTCGACAATTTCCGCCTGGGGGGCCAACTGGCGTAACGCTTGGGTCAGCGCTGCACGAAACAGCGGGTGATCGTCAGCGACGATAAACTTATGAGCTACTGCCATGGATATTCCTCCGGTTCCTCGAGCAGCGGGGTTGTCTGCCGCCGCGACGCTAGGCTCTTACGGTTGTGAAGCATGGTACCCCATGGGCTTCATCATGCCCAAGCATCACATGCACAATTTATAATAGATCGTTCACACAAGTGAAACACGTATCTATAAACGCGTATCTATAAACACGACCGTGCCGACCTACTCAGGTCGGCACGGTTTTACGAGATAAACAGGCCTGATCAGGCTAAACAGCCTATAGCAGTGTCGCCATTACTGATTGGCGCGATGCTCAATCAGCTCATCGACTACCGAGGGATCCGCCAGCGTACTGGTGTCACCCAAGCCATCACACTCGTTGGCTGCAATCTTGCGCAGAATGCGGCGCATGATTTTACCCGAGCGGGTTTTCGGTAAGCCTGGCGCCCACTGAATGACATCCGGCGATGCAATCGGGCCAATATCCTTGCGCACCCACTGGGTCAACTCTTTTTTGAGCTCATCTGTCGGGTCGATACCGTCATTCAGGGTGACATAGATATAGATGCCTTGTCCCTTAATATCGTGTGGGAAGCCAACAACGGCTGCTTCCGCAACAGCGCTGTGCGCTACCAGAGAGGACTCAATCTCAGCGGTGCCCATACGGTGGCCGGAGACGTTTAGAACGTCATCCACACGACCGGTGATCCAGTAGTAACCATCCTCATCGCGGCGGCAGCCGTCACCCGTGAAGTACATACCGTCGTAGGTCGAGAAGTAGGTCTGAACATAGCGCTCGTGATCCCCCCAAATAGAGCGTGCCTGACCCGGCCAGGCGTCGAGAATCACCAAGTTGCCTTCAGTGGCGCCTTCCAGTTGATTCCCTTCGTTATCGACCAGCGCGGGCTTCACACCAAAGAACGGCACCGTCGCAGAACCAGGCTTAAGCGGCGTAGCGCCCGGCAAGGGGGCAATCATGATGCCGCCGGTTTCGGTTTGCCACCAGGTATCCACAATCGGGCATTTCTCGTTGCCGATAACGCGGTAGAACCACTCCCAGGCCTCCGGGTTAATCGGTTCGCCCACTGAGCCGAGCAAGCGCAGGCTATCGCGCTTGCTGGAGTCCATGACGTTTTCGCCATGAGCCATCAGGGCACGCACCGCAGTGGGCGCAGTGTAAAGAATATTGACGTTGTGCTTATCAACGATCTCCCCCATCCGGCCATGGGTGGGGTAGCTGGGAACACCTTCAAACATTAGCGTGGTCGCGCCGTTGGCCAAGGGGCCATACACGATATAGCTGTGCCCGGTAACCCAGCCAACGTCCGCAGTACACCAGTAAATCTCACCCTCTTGATAGTCGAACACGTACTGGTGAGTCATGGCGGCGTAAGTCAGGTAGCCGCCGGTGGTGTGCTTCAAACCTTTAGGCGCACCGGTAGAGCCAGAGGTATACAGAATAAACAGCGGATCTTCCGCCCCCATGGCTTCCGGTTCACACTCGCTGGACTGCTTATCGACCAGCTCGTCAAACCAGACATCGCGCCCCTCTTTCCACTCAATCTCACCGCCGGTGCGTTTCACCACCAGGACGTTTTTGCACACATCAGTGCCGTCACGGGTCAGAGCGGCATCCACGTTCTCCTTCAGCGGCACGTGCTTACCACCGCGCACCGACTCATCGGCGGTAATCACCAGTTTGGAGTCGGCGCCGATAACACGCTGGGCAACGGCATCGGGAGAGAAGCCGCCAAATACCACCGAGTGAACGGCCCCGATACGGGAGCAGGCCAGCATCGCCATGGCGGCTTCGGGAATCATTGGCATATACAGCGTGACGGTATCACCTTTACCGATACCCAGCTCTTTCAGTGCGTTGGCCAACTGATTCGTACGTGCATAGAGCTCACGATAGGTAATGTGTTTGGAGTCGTCGGGATTGTCGCCTTCCCAAATGATCGCCGTCTGATCACCACGCTTCTCAAGATGGCGGTCAAGGCAGTTGGCACTGACGTTCAACAGGCCATCTTCAAACCAACGAATATCGACATTGTCACGCGCAAAAGAGGTATTTTTGATTTTAGTGGGCGCTTTAATCCAGTCCAGACGCTTGGCCTGCTCGGCCCAGAAGCCTTCCGGGTCGTCCATCGACTGCTGATACATGGCCTCATATTTGGCTTTATCGGCCCAGGCATTGGCGGCGAAATCGTCGCGCACCGGATAGACGTTCTGTTGATCGCTCATAAAATTGCCTCTGTCCGTGAAAATGCACTCTCTAAGAAACTGTAGTCGATACGACTATTTATGGGGCCTAATTGGCCATTATCGTAAGTATCGACTGCCATTAATGTTCCCCTAGCATAAACCTCCTCGCGCGGGCTTCCCTTTAGACATTGGTATTATCATTTTTTATTTAAAAAACAAAGATTTATAAACAAATCACGAGACAACTTCAGGCCTGTAGACCAAGGTCTTAGCGCAGTGTCGACAGCGGTAGCGACGCCCATTTACCACTAAAGCATGACGCCTCGGGGTAAATTGATGAAAGCGGCAATCGCACTGGTAACGATAAGGTGCGGACTGCGCCTGCTTAATGTCAAACCGATGGGTCACACTGGGCTCTAAACCAAATAGATCGCGCATTACCGTTTTCCACTCATGCCCGTGGGGTTTCAGACGCGGGCCATTATCCAAATGGAACACCAGCCAGTGAGCCATTTCATGGGGAATCACCTCATCAAAAAAGGCCGTGCGGTTTTCATTCAACAACACCGGGTTTAAGCGTAAGCCTCCATGGCCAAGGTGGGCTTGACCGGCCGACGCGCCGCGTAGGTTAAACCACACGGTGGGAGCTGGCAGCGCAGGGCACACTTCACAACAGCGCTGCCACGCCTGCTCAACGCGAACCCGTGCGGCCTGGTGCAACGCCGTTTCCGACATGGCTGCCAATTCAGTGGCGGGCCAGGGGGGCAGTGGTAATGTCTTCATTAGTGATAAACTAGCCGTTAAAGATAACCATTGATGAACGATTGTATAGATGAGGCTTTACCCATGGCAGAGCGCAGTGACACGCCCGACACCAACACACCCCCGCAGCCACTGCTCGAGGATGAGCAGTTGGATAGACTGGACGACTTCCTCGACTCTGATCAAGTGGATGAAGACGCCCTTGACCTGATCTCTGCCCATGGATTTTTAGTGGCCCTTGCGGTGGCGCCCAGCGAAGTTCCGCCCACTCAGTGGTTGGCGGAGCTGTTCCAAGGTGAGCCACGCTATGCCGATGACGCCGAGCGTGATGAAATTATCACCCTGCTCACGCTGCTGCGTGACAACGCGGTGGCAGTACTTGAGCAAGGTGGCTTACCGGAACTGCCGTTTGAGCTAACCTTGGGTGGCGTGCCCGCCGAGGAGACCCCCATTGGCGACTGGTGTGCGGGCTTTATGGAGGGCGTCTTCAGCGACGAGAGCGCCTGGTTCCAGGACGATGAAGAGACCGCCGCCGCCCTGCTGCTGCCATTTATGCTGCTTTCAGGTTTATTCGACGATGAACCGGATCTGGCCGAGCTGGCTAACGACCAAGAACGCCAGGAGTCGCTGGTAGTGCAGTTGCCGGAACTGGTGCTGGATCTTTACCTGCACTACCGCGTGCCACCGGAAACGCCCAAACCCAAACCGCGTAAAAAAACGCCAGCCAAGGGCAAAAAGCGCTAGACACTGAGTAACACAGACATTATTTAAGCCGCGTCACCATGGCGTCCAGCACGCCATAGATCCACTCACGGGCGCGCTGCCCCCAGGGGCGCGCTGCCCAAGCCTCGGCATCAACCTCCTGGCTGGCGGCAAAGTTACGCTCAAACAGCTCGCGTACATCGGCCGCAAGCTTCGGATCCTTCGCCTCTTGGTTGGCCTCTAAGTTCCAGTGCAAATTCCAGTGATCAAAGTTACACGAACCAATGCTCACCCACTCATCGGCGAGCACAAATTTGGCATGGATAAAGGTCGGCTGAAACTCAAAAATGCGCACTCCGGCCTTGAGCATAGTGTGATAAAAGCGCTGACCGGCAAAGCGAACGCTGGGATGATCATGCTTTGCTCCCGGTAGCAATAAACGCACGTCAACCCCTCGGCGAGCCGCCCGAACCAAGCGTCGGCGCAGCGCAAAAGTGGGCACGAAATAGGGCGTACACAGCCAGAGCCGTTCATTCACCTGGCTGACACGATGATGCAGCGAGTGGCGAATTGCTTGATAACGGTAGCCCCGTGCTGACATTGCCCGCCCAGGCGCCCCACCGGGCAGCGCTGGTGGTTTACGGCGTTCGGGGAGAGTCGCCGGGCGTCTATCGCCCTTCTCCGCCCGGGTCAGGCGCGAATGCCACAGGCGACGAAACAGCAGTTCCCAATCGGCCACCACCGGCCCTTCAATACGCAGCGCAATTTCGTACCAGGCGTTGAGAAACTCATCCACCGCGCCAAAGCCGCCGGTAAACGCAAGCTCACCATCGATAACCACTATTTTGCGGTGATCACGGCTTAAGTTACGCGCTAAAGAGTGAAAGCCAATGGGATTAAAAAAGCGCAATTGAACGCCACCGTGCAGTAGCTTTAGACGATCATCACTGGAAAGCCCCATCGCGCCATACCCATCCAGCAGCAAGCAGACCCTGACCCCACGCTGGGCAGCCTCCATTAGCACATCGCTGACTTGATCCGCCAGTTCTCCTGACTCCATCAGGTAGAGTTCTACCAGCACATAGTGGCGCGCGTCCCTGACTGCCTCAAACATGGCCGGCAGAAAGCGCGCAGCCTCTGGCAGCAGCGTAAATTGATTACCTTCTCGCCACTCGTGCCGCATAGGTGCTCCTGGTTTGGTGGCTGCCAACAATCTAGCGTGCTAATGAGCGATGCACATACAGATCGTAGCGGCTGGTTTTACCCTCGAGGGTGTGCTGTGGCGCTGGGCCCGCAATCGGCGGTGCCTTACGAGGACGCTTAACCACCACGCGATGCGTCGCCACATCCAACGCCGCTTCCAGCAGGCGTGGGGCATCGTCATCATTACCAGCCAACTCGCGAAACAGCCGCATCTCTTTTTTCACCAGCGCCGATTTTTCACGATGGGGAAACATCGGATCCAGGTGTATCACCTGGGGCATAAAGTCCGCACTGGCGACCAGCGCCTCCAGTGCTTGAGCGGCATCGCCGTGACGCAGCGTCATTCGGGCAACAATATCCGCCGTATCGCTATGTTTCGCAGCACGCTTCAGGCCATCCTCCAATAGCGCCGCAATCGCTGCGACTCGCTCAATTAACAGTACCTGGGCGCCTAGGCTGGCCAATACAAAAGCATCACGCCCCAGCCCTGCCGTTGCATCAACGATACTGGGCGTCACCCCCTTGGCAAGCCCACAGGCCTTGGCAACCAGCTGGCCACGGCCACCGCCGAAGCGGCGCCGATGAGCCGCTTTGCCCGCCGCGAAGTCAACGCTGAGTGGCTTACCGTAGCGCTTCTCATCACCGATCAGCGCTAACCCGTCATCGCGCTGCTCTAAAAGCAGGCCGTCAGGTAGAGCCATTCCCTCTATGTCGCTCTCTACAAAGCTCATGCAGGCTTTTTCCAGGCCACGTCGTTGCGCAGATAAACCGGCTGAACCAGGTGGGCAGCCTGCCCCAGGCCAGTAGCAAAATCACGCGCCGCCAGCCACGCCATCTCTTCAGCGCGGGGCTCTAAATCATCCAAATGCTGGGGCATGCTGAGCTGCACATCGACAGTAAACTGCTCCCATAACGAAAAGCCGCTGCCCACGCCTACCCAGTCGGTTTCGTCGCCCGGTAGCCTCAGCCTCTGCGGGGCTAGCACCGCCTCGGCACTCATCGGTGTAATGGTATCGTTAAGACAGTGCCAGGTGGCGGCGTACACCTCGCCCATGCGGGCATCCAGAGCGGTCACCACGTGACGTAGGTGGTAGCGTCGATGGGCCTGAAGGGCCAGCGCCTCCAAGGTAGACACACCCAGTAGCGGGCAGTCGAGGCCAAACGCCAGACCTTGGGCTGCCCCCGCCGCTATTCGCAGCCCGGTAAACGAACCCGGCCCGCGGCCAAAAGCCACGGCATCAAGCTGGGAAGGCGTTACCTGTGCGTCGGCAAGTACTTCATCCACCATCGGCAGCAGCCGGCGGGTGTGAGCACGGGGTGTCATCTCAAAGCGCGCCAGACACTCAGTGCCCGAGTCGCCTTGGCGCAGTAGCGCTGCAGAGCAGGCGCTGGAAGAGGCATCAAGGGCAAGCAGATGTAACGGCATAACAAGTGGCCACTCGAAAGAAAAGTTGCAGCATTATACCTTCGCCACACTAATACGACGATGGCCCGCATTAAGCGGGCCATCGAAACAGGTAAAACGCTATGTATCCGCTAAAGGCGCTTATCAGCTAAGGGCTTCTTTTACCTGGCGGGTAATATCGGTCACGCTGCCCACGCCTTCAATACGGTGATACTGAGGTGCGCTCTGAGGATCCTGCTTGGCCCACTGCTGGTAGTAATCAACCAGCGGCGCCGTTTGATCGTGGTAAACCGACAGGCGATTACGCACCGTGGCTTCTTGATCATCTTCACGCTGTATCAGCGTTTCACCGGTCACATCATCTTTGCCCGGCTCTTTGGGCGGATTGTGCTCAACGTGGTAAACGCGGCCCGAAGCCTGGTGCACACGACGCCCCGCCAAGCGGCTAACGATCTCTTCATCGGGCACGGCAATTTCCACCACGTGATCCAGCTTAACGCCACCCTCTTTCATGGCGTCGGCCTGGGGAATCGTGCGTGGAAAACCATCGAACAGAAAGCCATTTTCGCAGTCAGGCTGACTGATGCGCTCTTTGACCAAGTCAATGATGATTTCGTCAGAGACCAGGCCACCGCTGTTCATGATCTCTTTTACTTTCAGGCCCAGCTCAGTGCCATCTTTAATGGCCGTGCGCAGCATATCCCCGGTGGAAATCTGAGGAATCTTAAATTGCTCGCAAATAAACTGAGCTTGAGTCCCCTTCCCCGCGCCGGGGGCACCCAACAGGATTAAACGCATGGCACTGCTCCTTGAAGTTCTTGGTATGAAAAAAGCGTATGAAAATTCTGTTAACTGACAATAACCGCGCCTCTCAAGCGACACAACTCCCCAAAAGCCTGAGAGACCCGCTTTTATTTCAATTTTTTTAAATTAAAACAGCCAAATGCCCTAAATCTACCACTTTGGTCGCCCAGCGAGAGATTTAGCAAGCCTTTAAGTTGAGTAAACACAAGCGGCGCCCCGAGGGGCGCCGCTTGTGTAAGCACATCGCTAACAGTTACAGCAGTAAGCGACGAATATCGGTCAGTACATCGGCCAGGAAGGCGGTAAAGCGTGCCGCATCGGCGCCATTGATCGCCCGGTGATCGTAGGAGAGCGACAGCGGCATCATCAGGCGTGGCTGGAAGGCGCTGCCATCCCATACCGGCTTCATCTGCGCTTTCGAGACACCCAGAATAGCCACTTCCGGCGCGTTGACGATCGGGGTAAACGCCGTGCCGCCAATCGAACCGAGGCTCGAAATGGTGAAGCAGCCACCGGTCATCTCGTCGCGCTTAAGCTTTTTGGTCTGGGCTTTCTTGCCTAGCTCCGCCATCTCCTTGGCAATCTCGATCAAGGATTTCTTGTCGGCGTTGCGCACTACCGGCACCATCAGACCATCAGGGGTATCGACAGCAATACCGATATGGACATAATTCTTCCATACCAGGGTTTCACCGTCACCCTTCAAGCTAACGTTGAACTGCGGGAATTTACGCAGCGCAAAGGCGCAGGCTTTAACCATAAACGGCAACGGCGTCAGCTTGGCACCCTGTGCTTCCGCTTCGGCCTTCATCGCCTTGCGGAAAGCTTCCAGCTCGGTGATGTCCGCTTCGTCGAACTGGGTGACGTGGGGCACATTGAGCCAGCTGCGGTGCAGGTTGGTCGCACCCATTTTGAGCAGGCGCCCCATGGGCTTCTCTTCCACTTCACCAAACTGGCTGAAGTCGACTTCCGGGATCGGCGGAATACCTGCACCGCCGGTGACAGCAGCTGCTGCGCCTGGCTGAGCTTTGCCCTGATTGGCAATCGCCTGCTTCACGTAGGACTGCACGTCCTCTTTGAGCACGCGATCTTTCGGGCCGCTGGGCTTAACAAGCCCCAAGTCGACGCCTAGCTCGCGGGCCAGCATGCGCACCGCGGGACCGGCGTGAACCAGCTTGCCATCCCGGGGCTTATGGGCCGCCATTTGGGCTTCCGGACTAGGCGTGCCCGCCGGAGACTCAGACGGTTTAGCGCTGTCCTTGCTGTCACTGCTCTGCGAGGCTTTTTCTGGTGTGGCCTTTTTCGGTGCCGCTTTTTTGGCACCCGCCACTTCCATATAGCCGATCACATCGCCTTCAGAGACGGTGTCGCCCTCTTTAACGGTTAGCTCAAGGAGCTTACCTTTATAGGGGCTAGGCACGTCCATAGAGGCTTTGTCGGACTCCAGGGTAATCAGCGGATCTTCTTCGTTGACCTCGTCACCCGCGGCTACGCCGATCTCGATAATCGGCACATCAGAGGAACCTGAAAGATCCGGCACACGAATCTCTTTGCGCTCCGGTTCACCGCTGGCGGCCTCTTCCTGATCATCTTCAGCCGTTTGTTCCGGCTCGCTGCTGGCTTGACTAGACGACTGCTGAGAAGAAGCACTCTCTTGCGGTGCCTCTTCACTATCGTCGCCGCCTTCGCCAGCGATCTCCATCTTACCGATCACATCGCCTTCCGAGACGGTGTCGCCCTCTTTCACGGTAAAGCTAACGATCTTACCGCTATGTGGGCTGGGCACGTCCATGGAGGCTTTATCAGACTCCAGGGTGATCAGGGTATCTTCGGCCTCGACCTCATCGCCTTCACTGACCGCGACTTCGATAATTTCGACGCTGTCCGAGCCGCCGAGATCGGGCACTTTGATATCCACCGTCTGCTTACCGCCGGCGGACTTTTTAGCCGCGGGCTTCTGCTCTTGAGACGGCTCTTGGGTTTTTTCTTGCTTGGCTGGGGCCTCTTCAGGCTGGCTGTCAGACGAGCTCTCTTGCGTCTTCTCTTGCTCCTCCTCGCCGCCGCCTTCGACTTCCAGCTCTACGATATCGTCCCCTTCCGAGACGCTATCGCCTTCTTTAACCAGCACTTTGAGTACCTTGCCGCCTTTCGGGGCCGGTACATCCATGCTGGCTTTGTCGGATTCCAGCGTGATTAGGGTGTCTTCCGCTTCGATGACGTCGCCTTCTGACACCGCAATCTCGATGATTTCGACATCGGTATCGCCACCGATATCGGGAACTTTGATGATTTCGCTACTCAAGGTCGCGCTCCTTCCAAATCGGATCGAGCCGGTGGGCCACCGCCCACCGGTCAGCGGTTTAGCTAGTCAGCGGGTTAGGCTTATTGGCATCGATGCCGTACTTCTTAAGCGCTTCACCAACCTGCTTGCGATCAATCTCACCACGTTCAGCCAGCGCACGCAGCGCCGCCACGGTCACGAAGTAGCGGTCTACTTCGAAGAAGTAGCGCAGCTTCTCGCGGGTGTCTGAACGGCCAAAGCCATCGGTGCCCAGTACAGTGTAGTCACCCGGTACCCAGGCGCGCACTTGATCGGCATACAGCTTCATGTAGTCGGTCGAGGCGATCACCGGGCCGTCGCGCCCTTCCAGGCACTTAGTGACGTGAGGCTTGGCAGCCTCGGCGTCTGGGTTCAGGAAGGCTTCACGATCCAGCAGCAGCGCTTCACGACGCAGCTCGTTAAAGCTGGTCACGCTCCAAATGTCGGCGCCGATGCCCCAATCGTTCTCGAGCAACTCAGCGGCCGCTTCCACTTCGCGCAGAATGGTGCCCGAGCCGAGCAGTTGAACGCGGCCCTTGTCGCCTTTGGTTTCGCGCAGCAGGTACATGCCCTTGACGATATCGTCGGCGGGGACGTTTTCCAGCGCCGGGTGCTCGTAGTTCTCGTTCATCACCGTCAGGTAGTAGAAGCAGTTCTCCTTGTCGGTGAACATGCGCTTCAGACCATCCTGCAGAATCACGGCGACTTCATGGGCATAGGTCGGGTCGTAGCTGCGGCAGTTGGGGATGGTGGAGGCCTGAATCAGGCTGTGGCCATCCTGGTGCTGCAGGCCTTCGCCGTTAAGCGTGGTGCGCCCTGCGGTGCCGCCGACCATAAAGCCGCGGGCCTGCAGGTCACCCGCCGCCCAGGCCAGGTCGCCGATGCGCTGGAAGCCAAACATTGAGTAGTAGATGTAGAACGGCAGCAGCGTGACGTTGTTGTTGCTGTAGGAGGTCGCCGCGGCGATCCAGGCCGACATGGCGCCCGCTTCGGTAATGCCCTCTTCGAGGATCTGACCTTTCTGATCCTCGCGGTAGAACATGATCTGGCCTTTATCCACCGGCTCGTACTTCTGGCCTTCCGAGGTGTAGATCCCCAACTGACGGAACATGCCTTCCATACCGAAGGTACGCGCCTCGTCAGGAATAATCGGCACCACCTTCTTGCCCAGCGTCTTATCTTTCACCAGGCCATTGAGTACGCGCACAAACGCCATGGTGGTGGAGACTTCACGCCCTTTCGAGCCGCCCATTTGCGAGGCAAAGGTCTTGTCTTCGAGGCTGGGGATCTCCAGGGCTTCGAAGTCGCTCTGGCGGCTGGGCAGATAGCCACCCAGACGCTCACGCTGCAGGTGCATGTACTTGAGCTCGGGAGAGTCCTCTTCCGGCTTGTAGTAGGGCACGTCTTTGAGCTGTTCGTCGGTCAGCGGAATGCCGAAGCGATCACGGAAGGTCTTGAGCGCTTCGTACTCCATGCTCTTGACCTGGTGCGCTTCGTTGGCCGCTTCGCCATCGCCACTGCCCATGCCGTAACCTTTAACGGTATGCGCCAGAATCACCGTGGGCTTGCCGTTGGAGGTGTTCACCGCTTCGTTGTACGCCGCGTAAACCTTGAACGGGTCGTGGCCACCGCGGTTGAGCTTCCAGATATCTTCGTCGGAGAGGTCGTTGACCATCGCCTCGGTTTCTGGATATTTGCCAAAGAAGTGCTCACGGGTGTAAGCGCCGCCGTTGGCTTTGTAGTTCTGGTACTCGCCGTCGACCGCTTCATCCATGCGTTTCTGAAGGATGCCTTTCTTATCCTTCTCGAACAGCGGATCCCAGTGACGGCCCCAGACGACCTTGATCACGTTCCAGCCAGCGCCACGGAAGACGCCTTCGAACTCGTCCATCACCCGCGAGTTGCCGCGTACCGGGCCGTCCAGGCGCTGCAGGTTGCAGTTGATGACGAAGATCAGGTTGTCGAGGTTTTCACGCCCGGCCAGGGAAATAGCCCCCAGGGATTCCGGCTCGTCACACTCGCCGTCGCCCATGAAGCACCAGATCTTGCGGTCGTACATATCCTTCAGCTCACGGTGATGCAGGTACTTCATCACGTGGGCTTGATAGATCGCTTGAATGGGGCCCAGGCCCATGGAGACCGTGGGGAACTGCCAGTAGTCAGGCATCAGCCACGGGTGCGGGTAGGAGGATAGACCATCGCCGTCCACTTCCTGGCGGAACTTGTCCATCTGCTCTTCCGATAGACGGCCTTCCAAATAGGAGCGTGCGTAGATACCCGGTGCTACGTGGCCCTGGATATAGATCAGGTCACCGGCAAAGTCGCCCTGGGGGGCGCGGAAGAAGTGGTTAAAGCCCACGTCATACAGGGTCGCCGAGGACATAAAGCTGGCAATGTGGCCACCCAGGCCCGGCTTGGCGCGGTTGTTGCGAATGACCTGGGCGATGGCGTTGTAACGGATCAAAGAGCGAATACGGCGCTCCATGAACAGGTCGCCAGGCATCGGTGCTTCGCGGTGAACCGGGATCGTATTTCGGTGCGGGGTTGTCACCGAGAAGGGCACCTTCATACCGTCCCGACGCAGGCGATCCGCCAGGCGGGTCATCAGGTAGCGGGCACGATCTTCGCCCTCACGATCCAATACCGACTCCAGGGAATCAATCCATTCCGTGGTTTCGATCGGATCGAGATCTTCTCTTGTCTCCAGACTCATAGAGGTCTCTCCGAATGACGATAAATGACAATAATCCCCGCTACCCTGAAGGGCCTGGGGTGGCGGTGTGGAAGTCCACCACTCGCCAATATTCAGCCGGTGATCAAACGCCGGATAGGGTTTTAGCTCTACATTCAACAAGCTACGTACTTATTTAGATACTTATTGACGTAGTAAAGCTACATGATGCTGTTAAGCGTTAGCCTTTTGTATAGGGGAAGATACCTCAAAGTCGCCACGCTGCCAATTCCGTCGCAGTGGAAAAGCCTATCGAAAACAAACTATTGCAGTGCAACATAAGCGATATATAGAGCATACTAGGCGGCTGCCCGCTAGCCACGAAATGTAATTAAACTACCGTTTTATTACGTTGGGAGTGAAGCACTTAGCCTTTAAATCGCTCCTTCGTCCGCTAGCGCAACGCGCGACGCAGTTGCTGGTGAAAATACGCCCAATCAAATGCCGGCCCCGGGTCTGTTTTACGCAGCGGCGCCACATGGGCATGACTGGTAATACGCTCGCTATTGATCTGGGGGTAGCGCGCCATTAACCACACTGTCGCCTCTACCAGCGCGCTATACTGAGCTTTTCGGTAAGGGGTAAGGTCATCTCCCTCAAGCTCAATACCCACCGAGAAATCGTTGAGCGCTGTTCGCCACCCTGGTTGGTGAGCGTCCCACCAGCATGAGCGACCGGCATGCCAGGCACGATGATCTGTATCAACAAACTGCACGCATTCGCCATCACGACGAATAAGCAGATGAGCGGAGACTCTTAAGTGCGCTATTTCCGTAAAAAAGGGGTGCTCACCAATCGGCAACCGGTTGGTAAATAGCGCCTCAATAGCGTCGCCGCTAAACTGACCGGGAGGCAGACTAATAGCGTGAACAAGTAGTAGCGAGACCTCCCTACTGGGCCGGGCGTCGCAGTTGGGTGAAACGACTTGCCGGGCGCTACTCCACCAACCGCTAAAGGGTTGTTTGTCTTCCATACGCATGGTCTCCTCTACGGTAACGCGTTCTTCCACGGCTCTCTTTCATTATAATGGCCGCCCACAATCGATGACGTTCAGAGAATCACTGCCATGCATTATCAATCCGCTCTTGCTGAAGAAATCCGCGCCAGCGCCGCTCGCCTGTTGGCTGAGGACGTTGGCCCGGGTGATATTACCGCGCAACTGATCCCTGAGCATCAGTGGGCCAGCGCCGATGTGATTAGCCGTGACGCCGCCATACTGTGCGGAGCCCCTTGGGTAGATGAACTGTTTCGTCGCCTAGATAGCCGAGTCAGCCTGAACTGGCATGCCGCCGATGGCGATAAACTTGAAGCGGGTCAATGTTTCCTAACCCTGGAAGGCCCTGCCCGCATCCTGCTGACCGGCGAGCGGGCAGCGCTTAATGTGCTGCAAACGCTGTCGGCCACTGCCACGGCCACCCGCGCCTATGTCGACCTGATCGAGGGCACCGGCGTCCGCCTGCTGGATACTCGCAAAACGTTACCCGGTATGCGCTTGGCGCAAAAGTATGCGGTCACCTGTGGAGGCGGCCACAACCACCGAATTGGCCTGTGGGACGCGTTTTTGATCAAAGAGAACCACATTGCTGCCTGCGGGGGAATTCAAGCGGCGGTGTCTCAGGCACGCAAACTAGCCAGCGACTTGCCTGTGGAAGTCGAGGTAGAAACCTTTGAAGAGCTGGATCAGGCGCTGGCAGCGGGGGCTGATATCGTCATGCTCGACAACTTTGCCATTGAAGACCTCCACGTGGCCGTTGAAATTAACGGTGGCCGCGCCACCCTGGAAGCTTCAGGCAATGTGGACGCCACCACTCTGCGGGCAATCGCCGATACCGGCGTTGACTGTATCTCCAGCGGCGCCTTAACCAAGGACATCGCCTCGATCGATCTTTCCATGCGGATTACCCGCAGCTATAGCGTGTAACTCTGCTTATGTTTCGACGGCGTTAAGCCGCTTGGTGAGCTTATAACGCAACAGTCGCTCCCCGCTTCGCTCGACCCACTCCTCGCCGTGGTTCTTCCAGCCACGGCGCAATAAGCGCTCATGAAGCACTGAGCTAGCCTCTATCTCAATTTGCCCCTTGCCCTCTTCAATGAGCATCCGCTCGGCATGTACCAACAGCGTGGTGCCGATACCGCGGCCAGCCAATGAGGGCCACACATAGAGGGTTTCAACCCGCCCGGCGACTAAATCCAGCTCGAGAAACCCCACGCAGCGACCATCGCAATTTGCCACCAAGGTGGTGTAGAGCGCCTGCCTAACTCCCCATGCGCTGCCCTCTCGGGGCAGCGCCTGCGCCCAGGCCTTTCGCTCCGAGAGCGTATAATGTGTGGCCGCACCTTGCATTACAGCGTGGTAAAACACTTCCGCCTGGTCAGCAGCATCCCGGGCCAGCGCCGCGCGATAGGTTATCCGCGTACCGGTTTCGGTATTCGTCATGCGTCACCTCTGAGCTGTTCAACGTTCATTTGATCAAGACACATTCGATCACGCCCCATTTGGTCACGCTTAAGGCATTGGCCTGCTTTATACTACTTGGATCAATTATACGCGAATCAACCCTAGCAAAAGGCAGTGTGATGGACGACGCCCCTAACAGCGAGCACTTTACGCTGACGCCCATTGGTCATGTGGTCAGCGACTACCCTGATAAATTCGGCATCCCGCGCCAGCCGGGGCTCGCTCCGGCGGCCAATGCCCAGCTTGTCCTCACGGCGCCTTACAACGACCCACTCGCCGTGCGCGGTTTGGAAGAGTTCAGCCACCTATGGCTGAGCTTTATTTTTCATCAAAGCCCCGAGCGCTGGTCGCCGCTGGTAAGGCCACCGCGCCTGGGGGGCAATAAAAAGGTGGGGGTTTTTGCCAGCCGCAGCACCCACCGCCCCAACCGCTTGGGGCTCTCGCTGGTGAGATTAATCGCTATCGACACTCAGCATGGCGTCACTCTGCTTCTCCAGGGCTGCGATTTAGTCAGTGGCACCCCGGTGGTCGATATCAAGCCTTATCTGCCTTGGGCCGAATCTCATCCCAACGCACAGGCCGGGTTTGCCCCTGCTGCGCCATCGCTCATGGATGTCACCTTTCATCCCACAGCGCTGGACATGCTCGCTCAGCGCCAGGACAGTGCCACACTGCAGGCATTAATTGAACAGGTGCTAAGCCAAGACCCTAGGCCCGCCTACAAGCAAAAGGATCAGGGGGTTGAGCGACTTTACGGTGTGCGACTGCGCGATGTGGACGTTAAGTTTTGCCTTCGCCAAAACGGTGAAGCCACCACCTTAGAGGTGATGGCTATCGAACCTTACGCCACGTCCTAACTCGGCCGTGACGGTTTACGCGGGGAAAGTGATGCCTAAACGGCGTCCAACTTCCTCATACGCCTCAATCACACCACCCAACCCCTGGCGGAAGCGGTCTTTATCCAGCTTCTCACGGGTGTTGGCATCCCAGAGGCGGCAACCATCCGGAGAGAATTCATCCCCCAGCACCACTTCACCCTTGAAGACACCAAACTCCAGCTTGTAATCCACCAGCAGCATATCGCCTTCAGCAAACAGCGCTTTGAGGATATGGTTAACCTTAAAGGTGAGCACCTTCATTTTGGCTAACTGCTCAGGCGTGGCCCAGCCGAAGGTTTCCGCCAGCGACTCATTGATCATCGGGTCGCCCTTCTCATCGTTCTTTAAGAACAGTTCAAAGGTCGGTGGCGTCAGGGCGATACCCTCTTCGACACCCAGCCGCTTCACCAAGCCACCCGCGGCGATATTGCGGACTACGCACTCCACCGGGATCATCTGCATCTTTTTGACCAGACTCTCGGTATTGGAGAGCTGCTTTACAAAGTGGGTAGGAATACCCGCTTCCAGCAGCCGCTCCATAATGAAGGCGTTAAAGATGTTATTGACCATCCCCTTGCGGGCCAGCGACTCCACTTTTTTACCGTCGAAGGCGCTGGTGTCATCGCGAAAATTGAGCACCAACAAATCCGGATCGTCGGTGGTGTACACAGATTTCGCCTTACCGGCGTAGAGTTCTTGGCGCTTTTCCATGGGGGCTCCGTAAAGGGTCAAGGATCAACAAATTAACGTAAATAGCCGGAGACACGCTCAAGCAGCTCGCGCTGATCATCGGCGCTGAATGCCCGCTCACTGGCATTGATGGCACGCAGAATCGTCTGATCGCCGTCGGGCTGCAGGGCAAGACGGATCTCTTGAGACATCTTGCGCACGTCCGCGCTAAAGACAATTTGCAGCGGGTTGCGGTTACGCTCGGTTTCGGTCATGTATTCAACCATAAACTCGTGGCTGGCCGGATCGGCAGCCAGCAAATCACGCTGCCCTTCTTGGGCAAAATCCAGCTCAAGGTAGTGGTTCAGTTCGGCCCAGACACGGTCAACTGGCTGGGGAATAATCACTTCCCACTCGTCGCCTTGCTGGCGAAGTTGCAGCGTTTGCTCATCGGTAAGACGCTGCGCCGTCCAGGAAGAGGAGACGCTGGCAGATGCACTGCGTGCACTGAGATGGCTCTCTAATGCATCCAGGCAGCTAGCCATGGTCTGCCCGCCGCGCTCACAGCGAACCTCGCTACTCCCTGCGCGCAGCGCGCTTTGGAGGCGTATTTCCGCCTGGGACGTCACAATAACCCCCTGGGAAGCGCTACTCTGGAGTACTTCCAACTGACGGCTGCGTACAAACTCTTCCAACTGCGGCCAAACCGTACCGGTATCGGCGGCCACCACTAGCCAGGTTTGGTCGCCCACTTCACGGCGCTCAACGTACTCAGGCTCCAAACCACTACCGATTGCCAGTGACTGCGGAGGGCGGATTTCTGCCGCTTCGTCAAGCCGTGTCCCCTGGGTGGCGGCTTGAGGAACCGGCAGCGCATCGCGGTAGCGTTGGGTATTGCGGGTCTCTGGCAGCACCAGGGGCGGCGCCGGAGCAGCCTCGGTGTAGTCCAGATTACGGTCGTGGTAAAAACCATCCCGCGCACAACCAGAGAGCGCGACAGCCGCTGCAAGTGCCAGCGGAACCCATTTAAGCGCACGTATTTCAAGCACAGAGCTCATCAAGCCACCTTAAGTCAACAAATCAGGTACCCAGCTCAGCGGTAGATGAGCCGGGTAGCAAAGGGTATTGCGTCGAGTTACTCCTCTACGACGCCCGCCAGCTGCAGCGCCTCGCTCACTGTGGCGTGGTACTTTTCCGACAGCCAGGTTAACGGTAGGCGAATACCCGCTTCCGCGTACCCCATACGATTCAGCGCCCACTTCACCGGAATAGGATTCGACTCTATACCCAGATTGGTGTGCAGCGGCATCAAACGCGTATTAATCTGATGCGCCTTATCGGCATCACCGGCGACAGCTGCCGCACATAGCTCATGCATCGCTCTGGGGGCAACATTGGCGGTAACGGAGATATCGCCATGCCCCCCCATCAACATAAAGTCACAGGCGGTGGCATCGTCACCAGAGTAGAGCATAAAGTCACTGCCCTTTAGGCGAGTGATTAGATCTTCCGCACGCTCCAGGTTCCCCGTAGCGTCTTTTAAACCGATAATATTATCGACTTCGGCCAGGCGTAGCACGGTCTCGTTGTAGATATCCGAGCAGGTGCGACCAGGCACATTGTAAAGAATAACCGGCAGATCGCTGGCCTCAGCGGTGGCCTTGAAGTGCTGAAACAGGCCTTCCTGGGTAGGTTTGTTATAGTAGGGAGCCACCGTCAGGCAGTAGTCTGCCCCCACCTCTTTAGCGTAGCGGGTCAGCTCCACTGCTTCAGTGGTGTTGTTCGAGCCAGTACCGGCAATGACGGGGATACGGCCATTGACCTCTTCTACCACGCTGCGAATGACGTCAAAGTGTTCTGCGAAGGACATGGTCGTCGGTTCGCCCGTGGTGCCAGCAGCCACAATGGCATCGGTGCCATTTTCGAGATGGAAGTTCACCAGGCGACGAAGCGCCTCCCAGTCGATGTCGCCATTGACTTTCATAGGCGTCGCCAGGGCGACAATGCTGCCTGTGATCATCCGTTTATTCCTCACCAGCCAAATTGTGATATCAACTATCTACGTTTTTAAGTGCTAAGTTTTTTAAGTGCTAAGTGTTTTAGATACTTCTCTAAACCGAGCGGGATCCCGCTATTTTGCCTCAAGCACTACACCGCACAGAGGACAAATGGTACTCAGGCGATTCGAGCCTGTACAGCGTAAAGCGATGTGAGTTTGCCGTCACCCTGTTTTGAGCTTTGACAATGGCCCCTGGCTTACGTGTAATCGTGCCTAGCACTTCACCTTTAACACCCACGTCAATAAGGAGACTCTATGTCTATTGAAATTGGTCAGCCCGTTGCCGCCTTCTCCGCCACCGCCACGGGTGATACCACCGTGACGCTATCCGAACTGCGCGGCAAACAAGTGGTCATTTACTTCTATCCGAAAGCCAGCACGCCCGGCTGCACCACCGAGGGCGGGGACTTTCGCGATCGTAAATCCGCCTTTGATGCCGCGAATACAGTGATTCTAGGTGTCTCTCGTGACGGCCTACGCGCTCAGGAGAACTTCAAGGCCAAGCAGGATTTCAATTTTGATCTCATTTCCGACAAAGATGAAAATGTTTGCACTCTGTTTGACGTTATCAAGCTCAAAAAGATGTATGGCAAGGAGCACCTGGGAATTGAGCGCAGCACCTTCCTGATTGATAAGGAGGGCAAGCTAGCCCAAGAGTGGCGTGGCGTTAAAGTGCCTGGCCACGCTGACGAAGTGCTTGCCGCGGCTGAAAAACTTAACGCAGCTAGTTAACCCCTCATGCCCGCGACCAGCGCGGGCAGTGTTCGGGCGCTACTCGTACTCTTTTACCGGCGCCTGGGCTTGCAGCCCCCGCTGCTCATCACGCCCTTGCATGCTGCGCGGCCAAGCGTAAATCAGCGCTTTCAGCAGCGTGGCCAAGGGAATGGCGAAGAAAATACCCCAGAAGCCCCAAATCCCACCGAAGAACAGCACCGCCACAATGATCGAGACCGGATGAATATTATTGGTCTCTGAGAACAGCACCGGTGCCAATACGTTGCCATCCAACGCCTGAATCACGCCATAAGCCACCAGCACATATGCAAACTGTTCACTAATACCAAAGTGAAACCCAGCCACCGCAGCTACCGGCAGCGTGGCCACCGCCGCCCCGATGTAGGGCACCAGCACTGAAAAACCCACCAGCACCGCCAACAGCGCCGTATAAGGCAACCCAAAGAAGGCAAAGGTAAAGAACGAGACCGTGCCCACGATGATGATTTCAATGAACTTGCCGCGGATATAGTTGGCAATTTGATCGTCCATCTCACGCCAAATACGCGATAGCAGCGTACGCTTTTGGGGCAGCAGTGAGAGTATAAAACCGACCAGCACGTCGCGATCCTTGAGCATAAAGAAGACCAGAATCGGCACCAGCACCAGGTAGATGATCAGCGCCATAATGTTACCTAGCGAGGCTAACGAGAGCGTTAAAGCGCGCTGGCCTAACTGACTGATTTCCCGGCTTGCGACACCTATCCAGCTCTGCATCTGATCCGGCGTAATAATGTTCGGATAGCGCGCCTGCAACTCATCCAGCCACCCCTGGCCACTGGCAAACATCCGCGGAGTCTCTTGAACCAGCCCCACTAGCTGATTCCAGATCAACGGCATCAAAATAAACGCCAAGGTAAGCAGCACACTGATAAACGCCAGAAAAACCAGGATAACCGCCAGCAGATGTGGCACTCCTCGCCGGGTAAGCGCACCGACGACACCTTGCAGCAGAAACGCGATCACCAGTGCGGTAAAAAAGGGCGCCAGCATCCGTCCGAACCAGATAATCGCTGCAAAGCCCGCCACTAGCACTACCAGCAAAATGAGCGCCTCCTCATCCGAGAAGTAACGCTCAACCCAGCTTTTTAGAATCGTGCGCAGGGTCATGAGTGCGCGTCTCCCGCTTTTCTAATCCAATACACGTAGACGTCGTCGCGCTGCTCACGACCCTCCAGCGTATGCGCACTCTGGTCGGAAAACGACGCCATATCCCGCCACGAACCAGCATCCGTTGAGCGTACTTCCAATAATTGACCTGCCGCCAAGCTTGCCAAAGCCTGCTTCGCTTTTAGCAATGGCAATGGGCAATGCAGCCCACAAGCGTCAAGCACCGTGTCGGGTTGAAAGCCCCCGGTTTGCTCAGACATACACTCTCCCTCAAAATAACTTGCCTATTGACGGCGTAGATTGATCACTGCTGTTGCATAAACATTGTTTAATAAACGCTGCGGCATACACTGTCTTTTAGCGATTGATTTCATTAGGCAGTCGATTTAACGGCACTTCCCCGCCTTTATCAATGTCACACTGTGACTGACGTGCTTACCTATCACTTAAGAGGATGCCATGCCGACCCATCGTACCGCTTACCCAGGCTGGATATGTGCGTTCGCTTGTGCCTGTGGCAGCTTACTGTTTAGTCCACCAAGCGCTGGTAATAACGATTACGGCTTACCCAGTTTAGGGGCGGCATCTACCTCTGTCAGCAATGAAGAGTATCGTTTGGGCCGCGCCTGGTTGCGTCAGTTTCGTGCTCAGGCCCCACAGTGGCAAGACCCCATTACCAATGACTATTTGCAAAGCCTAATTGCCCGGCTGGCCCCACACAGCCAGATTAACGGCCTGCGTACCATCACCGTCATGGTCGATAACGGCTCCCTGAACGCCTTTGCCGTACCTGGCGGCGTGGTGGGCATCAATTCGGGGCTATTCGCGTTTGCCGAAGATGAAGGTGCGTTTGTCTCGGTGTTAGCCCACGAACTGGGCCACCTCTCTCAACGCCACTATGCTCGGGGCAGTGCCCGTGCAGCACAGACCCAACTGCCCGCTATGGCGGCCATGCTGGCAGGCATGCTGATTGCCGCCAGTGGCGGCGGCGACGTTGGCATGGCGACCGCCATGGGGTCTCAGGCGGCACTGATTCAGGATCAACTCAGCTACTCGCGGCTGTTCGAACAGGAGGCCGATAACATAGGCCTGCAGGCCATGGCCGACGCTGGCTATGATCCGGAGGCAATGGTACGCATGTTCTCAGCCATGCAGCGAATGGCTCGCCTTCAGGGCGATACGCCGCCGGAATTCCTACTTACCCACCCGGTTACCGACAGTCGTCTTAGCGCCGCACAAGCCCGCGCCGCTCAACTCAATGTCGCCGATGCGTACACCAGCGATACCCTTTACGACATGATGCGCGCCCGGGCGCTACTGAGCATTTACAGCAACGCTCCCCAGCAAGCCATGTCTCGCCTGTCTCGGGAAGGTGCCTACCAAGCCGCCCAGGATTACCTGGCGGCACTCATCGATGCGCGCAACAGCCAAACCGACAGCGCTCTGGAGCAGTTGGATAGGCTTGCCAACCAGCATCCTGACTACGCCATGCTGCCCGCCTCTGCCGCCAGCGTGGCGCTGGAAGCGGGGCGCTACGAACAGGCCATTCAGCGCAGCCAGCGATTGCTGCGCTTTATGCCCAACTATCTGCCTGCCCAGCTGACCCTGGCTGAAGCGCAGCTACAGCGCGACCCACAGGCGGCTTACCAGTTGCTAAACGATATTACCGCACAACACCCGGAAAACCCGCAGGGCTTTAATCTGCTGGCTGAAGCCGCCGGGCGCAGTGGACATGACAGCTGGGGGCATTTGGCCCGGGCCGAGTACCTCCAGCTAACCGGTCGCGTTGATCGCGGCATTCGCCAGCTCTCCATCGCCCGGGATGCCGCCGAGCGTGAGAACGACCAGCAGGCACTGGCGAGAATCGAGCAGCGCCGCGAGGATTTCATTGAGTATCGCGAAACCCTGGAAGATTTTAACTAAACCTATGTCACTGCGAGGAGCACAGCGAAGCGGCAATCTCAACCTGCGTTGGAAGCCTCCGAAATTGCTTCACTTCGCTCGCTATGGCACTTCTACGTTCGCAATGCCATTCGGTTAATCATCTCCCGCTAAGCGTTGAAGTTAAGCATTCGCTCAAGGGGCTTTAAAGCCTGTAGGCGCAGCGCTTCATCCACCTCAATTTCACCGCTTCCCTCGCGCAATGCACCCGCCAGATTATCCAGTGCGTTCATAGCCATCCAGGGGCAGTGGGCACAGCTGCGGCAAGTTGCCCCATTGCCCGCTGTAGGCGCTTCAAACAGGGTTTTGTCGGGTACCGCCTGCTGCATCTTGAAAAAGATACCCCGATCCGTCGCCACAATCAGCTTATCATTGGGTAGCTCTTTAGCCGCCTTGATCAGTTGCGAGGTGGAACCTGCCACGTCGGCCAGTTTAACCACCGGCTCCGGCGACTCGGGGTGCACCAGCACTGCAGCATCCGGATAGATGCGCTTCAGGTCTTCAACACCCTTGGCCTTAAACTCTTCATGAACAATACAGGCGCCGTCCCACATCAGCATATCGGCGCCGGTTTTGTTCTGGATATAGCCGCCCAAATGCTTATCGGGCGCCCAGAGAATTTTCTCGCCTTTAGCCTGCAGGTGTTCGATCACCTCTACCGCAATCGACGATGTGACTACCCAATCCGCCCGCGCCTTAACGGCAGCAGAGGTATTGGCATATACCACTACGGTGCGGTCAGGGTGGGCATCACAGAAAGCGCTGAACTCATCGGCAGGACAGCCAATATCCAGCGAGCAGGTGGCTTCCAAGGTGGGCATCAGCACGCGCTTTTCAGGCGAAAGAATCTTGGCAGTTTCACCCATAAAGCGAACCCCGGCGACGACCAGCGTGGTGGCGTCGTGGCGAGCACCAAAGCGCGCCATCTCTAATGAGTCAGCGACACAGCCGCCGGTCTCTTCCGCCAGTTGTTGGATAGCATCATCGGTGTAGTAGTGGGCAACCAAAACGGCGTTATGGGCTTTCAACAGCCGCTTAATCTCTTCAACCCGGGCCTGATCTTCCGCGGGAATGCGGGTCGGGCAGTAGGCCGTGGGTAGCGGAGCATCAAGCTTCGCTTGCGTAGTCATAATAGTCATTGTGTCTACCACTGTGACGAACAGGGAATCCCCCTGTTAAACACTGGGTCACGGCGCATCAGCGTCTTGCACATGCGCCGCTCGTATGTGCGATTGGCCGCTGCGTCTCTCGCGATGGCCATCGCTTAAAATCCATTCGGAACAGATTTATTTTAAACCATTTTGGCGGGGAATAGCGTTTGACTGCAAACAGAATGTCGCACACAGCAAAACGCCCCTGGCAGCTAAACTGCCAGGGGCGTTGAATTTGGTGGGTCGTGCAGGATTCGAACCTGCGACCAATTGATTAAAAGTCAACTGCTCTACCAACTGAGCTAACGACCCAAACTTGCTGTGCTGTTTACTTACCAGCTTTGCTACACATTCTGCTGCTACACATACTTTAAACGTTCACCAACGAATTCAAACGGACTTTCCAAACTGACCAGTCGTTTGAATGGTGGGTCGTGCAGGATTCGAACCTGCGACCAATTGATTAAAAGTCAACTGCTCTACCAACTGAGCTAACGACCCGTCTGAACGGATGCATATCCTACGCTTACACCTTATTGATAGCAAGCGTTTTTTCGCTTTCACTCTACAATAATGAACCATTTGCGTCCCTGCCAGCGTCACTCCATGCTGACAGGGGCGCTTATCACTCTAACCGCTAACGGCTGACCACCAAGAGGTTCAAAGGGCTCTACAAAGCGCGTTTAGCGCGCCTTGCTTTTCGGTTTGCGCAGCGCCTGCACCGGCTTACGCTTGTGCTTATCGCGGTTCCAGCGATTCTTCTCATCCGGCGTCAGGGCCGGCACTTTGCGGGTCTCTAAGTTAGCCAGCGTGGCCAAGTCATCCACCTCATCCTGATTAAGCTCGACCCATTCGCCGGCTTTCGCCCGCTTATCAAGGAAGATATTGCCGTAACGCACGCGTTTAAGGCGACTCACCGTCAGCGCCTGGGACTCCCAAAGACGCCGTACTTCACGATTACGACCTTCCAGAATCACCACGTGGAACCAGGTGTTGATGCCTTCACCACCAAACTCCTGCACATCGGTAAAACGCGCCGGGCCATCCTCCAGCATCACGCCATCGACCATTGCCAGGATATGTTCGCGCTTCACCTCTCCCATCACACGAACCGCGTACTCCCGCTCCACCTGGGTAGAGGGGTGCATCAAGCGGTTGGCTAATTCGCCATCGGTGGTGAACAGCAGTAAGCCGCTGGTATTGATATCCAAACGGCCAATGGCAATCCAGCGTTCGCCTTTCAGGCGCGGCAAGCGGTCAAATACCGTGCGGCGACCCTCCGGGTCTTTCCGGGTGCACAGCTCGCCTTCCGGCTTGTTGTACATAATCACCCGGCGTGGCACTTCTTCTTCGGGGCGCAGTGTCACTGGACGGTCATCAAAACTGACTTTGTCCCGCGCTTCCACGCGGTCGCCCAGCTTGGCCACCTGGCTATTCACTTTAACCCGGCCGGCGGAAATCGCCGTTTCCATCTCACGCCGCGAGCCAAGGCCTGCACGGGCCAAAACTTTTTGCAGCTTTTCGCTGGTAGGGGGCGTGGTGTTATTACTCTGACTCATGGTCGTCTGACCTCACATCGGTAGTCTGCGTGCTTTCGCGCTCATCTTGTTGGCGCTTGGCACGTGCCGCGAGCCGGGCCTGTAGGTCGGCAAAACTCAACGGCTGGGTTAACGCCGTCTCGGCGTGGGTCTCGGCGGGTTCAGCCGAGCTTAACTCATCGTTCTGGGGAGGCGCATCCTGCACGGTTTCGCTCGTTTCGTCCAGTGCTTCATGCTCTGAACCGGGGCCATTTTGTTCCTGAATGTCCGTATCCTTCGTCACTCCTGGCTCTTCAGGTAGTTCGTTCTCGTCCCAGCTCGAAAGCGTATGCATGGGCGGCAGCGCATCGAGGGTCTTTAAGCCAAAATCGTCCAAAAAGCTGCGCGTGGTGGCATAGACCGCCGGCCGACCGGGCACATCACGATGACCGACCACACGAATCCAGCCACGCTCTGCGAGGGTGCGCATGATTGAGCTACTCACGCTGACCCCACGCACCTCTTCGATATCACCTCGCGTTACCGGCTGCCGGTAGGCGATTAACGCCAGCGTTTCCAGCAGCGCCCGGGAGTAGCGCTGAGGGCGCTCGTCCCACAACCGCGACACCCACTGGGAAAGCCTCGGGCGAATACGCAGCTGATAGCCCGAAACGGTCTCTAACAGCTCAAGCGCGCCCCCCGAATGGCGTTGCTGCAAGCGCTCAAGAATGTCACGAAACTCCTTGCGCGTGGGGCATTCGTCCTCCAGAAAAAGCGTTTCCAGGCGTTCAAGAGGCAGTGGTTCGCCAGCGGCCAGCAGGGCCGCTTCAATAATGTCGTCTACTGCGGTGACGGCCTCACTCATGACGTCTCCTCGTCCGGTTCAAAAGCAGACTCACCATAGGCATCACCTTCTATTTCGCCCTCATCAAAAGCACTCTCCTCACCATCTGTCAGCGCAGCACGCCGTGCGCGCACGTGAATCGGTGACAGCGGGGCATTTTGGACAATTTCAATCATGGACTCTTTAGCTAGCTCTAAAATGGCCATAAAGGTGACCACCACGCCTGCACGCCCCTCTTCCAGCGTAAACAGCGCCTCAAAGGGGGTATAGCGCTGCTGGGCGTCGTCGAGACTTAGCTGCTCCATAATTTTGAGCATGCGCTCGCGGGTAGAGAGCACCTCTCGACTGATCTGGTGAGCTTGCACCAGTTCGGCACGCCTGAGCACATCGGAGAGCGCGCTGAGCAGCTCATCCAGCTCCACCTCAGGATGAATTACCCGGGATTCCAATGGTGGTAAGCCCGCCTGCACGCTAAACCAGTCACGCCCCATACGCGGCAGTGTATCCAGCGTTTCTGCCGCTTCTTTTAGGCGTTCATACTCTTGTAGGCGACGGATAAGCTCGGCGCGGGGATCCTCTTCATCCTCGCCCTCTGCTTTAGGCGGGCGCGGCAGCAGCGTCCGCGACTTGATTTCCGCCAGCATGGCGGCCATTAGCAGGTACTCCCCTGCCAGCTCAATCTCCATGGCTTTCATCAGCTCCACATACTCGATGTACTGGTGGGTGATGGTGGCCACGTTAATGGTCAGAATGTCCAGATTCTGGCGGCGAATCAGGTAGAGCAGCAGATCCAGCGGCCCTTCAAAGGTTTCCAGGAAGACCCGCAGTGCTTCCGGAGGAATATACAGATCCTCCGGCATTTGCGTAATCGGCTCATTAAACAGACGCCCAAACGACATCTGCACAGGCTCATTAGGCTGAGAATCAGATGTTTCTATGTCGACATTAATGCTTGGCGTCTCGCTCACGCGGGTCGGCTCTCTTGAAAAGTGGAAATCGGCACAAGCGAACAGTTTAGCAAAGTCGTCAGCATTCGCGTCGTCCTATTAGAAAGTCTGCACAAGCGTACTACCCCGCCTCCACCGCTTTGCGGTAGCGGCCTGCATAGTCAAACAGCTTGTCACGGATTTGGAAATGGCGCCCCACTTTGCGGCCTACGACAAAATCTGGGTGGCGCAGGCGGCGCTGCTCGGCGACAACCTCCTCAGCGCTTAGCGGCTGCCATTTACCTCCCGGTGCGCGCAGATGATAGCGTAGAAAGGCGGCGTAGAAGGCGCGCCGCTGGGCCGGAGTTTCCAGCGCAAACCACTCGGCCAGATGGGTGCCGTCCTCGTCGTGATAGGTGACTTTTAAGCGCGGCAGACCACGACCATTAGTCGTTGCTTCCAGCTGCATACCGCTGACCCGCAATACCTTGGCGTCTTTCAGCTTTAAGGCGTCCTTGAGCTTATCATCCGCGTCCACCAGTAGTTTTTCGCAACCGTGGCAGCGGCGGGCAGCAATATCATTCTCGGCACCGCACTCATCGCAGACTTTGAAACGGAACCGAAACTCACACTGGCGCCGCTTTCCTTCATCATCTTCAACCAGCCCCTGACAACGGCGTCCAAAGTGCTCAATCACTAAATCACCGTCGCGCTTACCCCAGTAAAGATTGGCATGACCGCAAGCCGGACATTCAACCTGAACCGGTTCGCTGTCGCTATCCGGCTTGGGCTCGCCCACTTCTGGGGCAAAAATATCCCAAGGGTTACCGGCATAGTCCAGAATCAGGCAGTCACTTTTCCCCGGCGAGAGGCGCAGCCCTCTGCCCACCATCTGCTGATAAAGACTCACCGATTCGGTAGGTCTCAAAATAGCGATCAAATCCACATGAGGCGCATCGAAACCGGTGGTCAGCACCGCCACGTTCACCAGGTATTTAAGCTGCCGTGCTTTAAAGGCATCAATCAGCGCGGTGCGCTCCTGGGAAGGTGTTGCACCGGTAATTAACGTCGCCTCTCCCCTGGGTAGATACCTCATGATCTCTTCGGCGTGGGCCACAGTAGCGGCAAAAATCATCACCCCCTGGCGCTCAACCGCACGCTCGACGATTTGCCCGATAATTCCCGGCGTCGCCCGGCTGCCCGCCACCACGCGATTGAGCTCCTCCTCCTGAAACAGACCGCTGGATGATGGTTTCAGTGCAGAAAAATCGTAGCCTTCAATGGCCATATCCATGCGCTTGGGTTCGGCGAGATAGCCCTGCTTGACCATCAGGCGGAGTGGCTGTTCAAACACACAGTCGCGGAAAAAGCTCTCTTCACTGCCTCGCACCATGCCGTGATGGTGGCGATAGTAGATAAACCCTTGCCCCAAGCGATAAGGGGTCGCCGTTAAGCCAAGTATCTTCAGTTGCGGATTGTGCTGTCGCAAATGCTCGATCACTTGGCGGTAGCTGGCGTCTTCGTTGAGCGATACGCGATGACTTTCGTCGATCACCAGTAGGGTAAAATTGGCATCATTAAAACTCGCCAGGTTACGCACCACCGACTGCACCGAGCCAAACACCACTTGGCGACTGGCCTCCTTACGCTTTAAACCGGCGCTAAAAATATCCGCTTCAAGCCCATAGGCCTGGTACTTTGCGTGGTTCTGCTCCACAAGCTCGCGCACATGGGCAAGCACCAGCACCCGCCCCCTCGCCAAACGCGCTAACTCAGCAATGACCAGCGATTTCCCGCTACCGGTAGGCAGCACTACCAAAGCAGGATCGCTGGAAGCACGGAAGTGCACCACCACACGCTTTACCGCGTCCATCTGATAGGGGCGCAGCTGTGGCGTTACAGAGGAGGCTTGCGAGGAGTTAAGTGTCGGCAAATTAATTAGCCCGCTATTGAACTATTACGACTTTAGTCGCGTCGTAGTAATGATGGTTTAAATAATCCCTGAACTCGCACCGTCTATCCGCGAGAAGATAATAGTGAGGTGAGCCATGACAACCAACCATTTCAGCCCTGAATGCCCGGAGTGCGGTAGCCGCTTAAAACGCTTGCCCGCCACACGTCGTGATCAAGCCCATGTGTTCTGTATGGATTGCGGGCACGATTTTGGACGCTTCGAGTACCTCGTTGAGCGCTACCGGCTAGAGCTTGAAACCCTGGAGGCAAAGCTAGGGCTATCGCTAACAGGCGCAGAAGATACACCTGCGAGCGCGCCCCAACCGCCCTCTTAACCATTGGCTTAATAGTTAACGGCGGCCAAAGCCGCCGTTAAGTCTCATCGCCCTGCAGGGAGCATCACCGGGTTCAGTTGAGCCACACCCTTGCGTTGCGGAACAGCCGTAGCCAAGCGCCATCTTCGATCCACTCTGCCGGACGCCAGGAGTTGGTGACCGCCCGTGCAACGCGCTCGGGGTGGGGCATCATAATGGTCACTCGGCCATCCGGCGTGGTTAGACCGGTAATGCCCGCAGGCGAGCCGTTGGGGTTAGCCGGGTAACGTGTGGTGGCCTGTCCATAGTTATCGATGTAGCGCAGCGCGATTTGGCTGCTCGACTGCATGCTGCGCAGGTGCGCGCTATCGCGGAACGCCGCCTGCCCTTCGCCATGGGCCACGGCGATGGGCAGCTGAGAGCCTTCCATACCGGCGAGCAGAATCGAGGGACTCTTTTCAACCCGTACCATGGAAACCCGCGCCTCAAACTGCTCAGATTCATTGCGCACAAAGGTCGGCCAGTTTTCCGCGCCGGGAATCAGCGATTTCAACTGCGACAGCATCTGGCAACCGTTACACACGCCCAGCGAGAAGCTGTCCTCACGAGCGAAGAAGGCCGCAAATTGCGCCCGCGCACGCTCGTTAAACAGCACCGACTTGGCCCAACCACCGCCGGCGCCCAGCACGTCGCCATAGGAGAAGCCGCCACAGGCCACCAGGCCTTTAAACTCTTCCAGCGAAACGCGCCCCTCCAGAATGTCGCTCATATGCACATCCACGGCGTCAAACCCAGCCTTATCAAAGGCCCAGGCCATTTCAACCTGGCCATTGACACCCTGCTCGCGAAGCACGGCCATGGCGGGCCTGGTAGTATTAATGAACGGCGCACTGATATCGTCATTAATATCAAAGGTGGGCGTTGCGGAGAGCCCTGGATCGCGGCTATCGAGCAGATTGTCGTATTCGTTCTTGGCGCATTCGGGGTTGTCGCGCAGCGCCTGCATCCGGTAGCTGGTTTCTGTCCAGGTACGTTGGGTAAGCTGGCGCGTGGTTTCCAGCAAGGGCTCTTCAAACAGTGTGACGCGCACCTGGTCGTCGTAACGCGGGCGAGCAATGACGCCGCAGGTTTCGATACCCGCCACAGCAAACTGCGCCAGCACTTCTTCAGTGTGTTCCCGATTGACTTGAATCACTGCACCCAGCTCTTCCGAGAACAGCGCATTCAACGCCTCCACCGGCTCATCGATCATCCAGTCGAGCTTGATCTCAAGCCCGGCATGGGCGGCAAAGGCCATCTCCAGCAGCGTGACCAGCAGGCCGCCGTCGCTACGATCGTGATAGGCCAGCAGCTTGCCGTCGCGGTTAAGGCCCTGAATGACTTCGAAGAACGCCTTGATATCTTCTGGATCGTCCACATCGGGGCAGTCGTTACCCACTTGGCCGTATACCTGTGCCAAGGCGGAGCCGCCCAAGCGATTCTGACCATTGCCCAGGTCGATCAAAATCAGATCCGACTCATCCTGATCCAGATTGATCTGCGGCGTTAGCGTCGCCAATGCATCCGTCACCGGGGCAAAGCCGGTGACTACCAGCGAGAGCGGTGAGGTGACGCTTTTGTCTTCGTGTTCGCCCTCCTCTTTCTCATCGACCCAGGAAGTGCGCATCGACATGGAGTCTTTGCCCACGGGGATGGCAATGCCCAGGGCCGGGCACATCTCCATACCCACCGCATACACAGCGTCATACAACGCCTGGTTTTCACCAGGGTGGTCAGCCGCGCTCATCCAGTTAGCGGAGAGCTTGATATCGCTCAGTTTGGCAATCGGTGCTGCCGCTAGATTGGTAATCGCTTCGGCAACCGCCAAGCGGGCGCTGGCAGCAGGGTTGATTAGCGCCACCGGCGGGCGCTCCCCCATGGCCATGGCTTCCCCCGTGTGGGTATCAAAGCTGGCCGTGGTCACCGCTACATCGGCCACCGGCACCTGCCAGGGGCCCACCATTTGGTCGCGAGCAACTTGGCCGGTAATCGAGCGGTCACCAATGGTGATCAGGAAACTTTTTGAGGCCACGGTGGGCAGACGCAGCACCCGATCCAGCGCTTCGCGCAAGTCGAGGTTATCGAGCATTACCCCCGAAAGCTCCGGATCGTGACGCTCGAATTCGCGTTGCATCTTAGGCGCTTTGCCAAACAGCACACTCATCGGTAAGTCAACCGGCTTACTATCAAAGTGGCCATCGCGTACTTCAAGATGGTGCGCTTCCAGTGCTTCTCCGACCACTGCATAGGGGCAGCGCTCGCGCTTGCAGAGGGCATCAAAGGTGTCTAAATCTTCAGGCGCAACGGCGAGCACGTAGCGCTCTTGCGCTTCGTTACACCAGATTTCCAGCGGGCTCATGCCCGGCTCGGCATTAGGTACCGCGCGCAGATCAAATCGGCCGCCGCGATTGCCATCTTTAACCAGCTCAGGCAGTGCGTTGGAGAGACCACCGGCGCCCACATCGTGGATAAAACGAATCGGGTTGTGATCGCCCAGCGCCCAGCAGCGGTCGATCACCTCTTGAGCACGGCGCTCGATCTCCGGGTTTTCACGCTGTACCGAGGCGAAATCGAGGTCAGCGCTGGAGGTGCCGGATGCCATGCTGGAGGCTGCCCCGCCGCCCAGGCCAATTAGCATCGCTGGGCCGCCCATCACAATCAGCTTGCCACCAACAGGGATATCGCCCTTCTGAACATGGTGGGCACGAATATTGCCATAACCGCCAGCAAGCATAATCGGCTTATGGAAGCCTCGCCGCTCGATGCCGCCCTCGTTAAGCGACTCCTGCTCGTAGGTACGGAAGTAGCCGGTTAGGTTAGGGCGGCCAAACTCGTTATTGAAGGCCGCGCCGCCAATGGGGCCGTCAAGCATAATGTTAAGCGCCGACTGCATTCGCTCTGGCTTGCCATAATCAAACGCCTCCCACGGTTGCACAAACTCAGGGATGCGTAGGTTGGAGACGGTATAGCCCGAAAGACCCGCTTTGGGTTTGCCGCCAATGCCGGTGGCACCTTCGTCGCGTATCTCACCACCGGAACCGGTCGCCGCTCCCGGGAAAGGTGCAATCGCGGTGGGGTGGTTATGGGTCTCTACCTTCATCAGGATATGGATGGGCTCCTGATGAGTGGTGTAGAGTGCGCGCTCGTCGTCAGTGCCCGTCAACGGCGTCGCAAAGAAGCGCCCAGCCTGGCTGCCCTTAATAACAGCGGCATTATCGCTGTAAGCCGAGAGGACATTGTCAGGCGAGGAGGCAAAGGTGTTCTTGATCATCTTAAACAGCGAGTGACTCTGCGGCTCGCCATCGATCACCCAATCGGCGTTGAAGATTTTGTGACGGCAGTGCTCAGAGTTGGCCTGAGCAAACATCATCAGCTCAACGTCGCTGGGGTTACGCCCCAACTCATTGAAAGCATCAACAAGGTAGTCGATTTCATCTTCTGCCAGCGCCAACCCCAACGCCTGATTGGCGGTTGCCAGCGCCTCCCGGCCCCCCTCAAGAATATCCACACTGCCCAGCGGCGCCGGGTCGTGTTGGGTAAACAGCTTGGCAGCGTCCGAAGCATCAGCCAACACTGTTTCAGTCATACGGTCGTGCAGCAGAGCCGCTAGTGCGCTCAACCCCTCTTCATCCGGCATAGTGGTAAAGCCGACCCGATAATCGATGCCGCGCTCGATGCGACTAACTTGGCGCAAGCCACAGTTATGGGCAATATCAGTAGCTTTTGACGACCAGGGTGATTGGGTACCTAGGCGCGGCACCACTAAAAAACGCTGGGCACGCGCAAGAACCTCTTCGTTCGATTGGGTGCCATGGCTCGGCACATAGTCCAATAGTTGCACCAAACGTTCGCGGGCAGCGTCATCCAACTCCTCGCGGTGGTCATGGGCGTGAACATCAATAAAATGAACATAGTGGGCAGACAGCGCCTCCACCTCGGGGACACGTTCACGCAGCACCGTTAACAGCCGAGCATGACGGAAGGCAGAAAGGGCGGGCGCGCCTCGCAGTTCGAGCATATCCTGAAGCCTCTAGAGCAGGGAAATTCGAGCAGGGAAATCACCGGGCCGCTATGCGGCCATGCTTTTATGGTGCCGAAAATTGCCTATGATACTGGAAACCACCCGCCACACGAAATCAACAAGGTGACAGCCTGCCCCTGGCTGGGTATCGTGGCAGCTTGTTTCATGCCGACAAGACCCCATGCTGACGTTGATTTGCCGACACTTTGTAGCCCGAGCCAGCGCTTATTATGCGCTGATAGCTATTACGCTTTTGACGCTGGTGCCGACTCTCTCCCTGATTCCCCCCGGCGAGCACCTGACGCAGATCACGGCAAAAGATTTTATTACCGTCCACACCCGTAATACACCCACTACTTATTACGAGGGTCGCCAAGGGCCTACCGGCTTTGAGTATGAGCTGATGCACCGTTTTGCCGATTACCTTGGGGTGAGTCTTAACCTTAACGCCCGCCACCACCCTGAGAGTGTGCTACCGGCGGTACGTGAGAGTGGCGACCTGGGCGCTGCAGCGCTACCGCTGCTACCCAACCCTTCCGGCATTTACTACACCCGGCCGATTATTCAAATGCAGCCGCTGGTCGTCTACCGGCGAGGACTTAATGGCATCAGCGAGCCGAACGATCTGGTCGGCCTGGAGCTTGGCACGCTTAGCGAAGCGGGTACTAGCGAAGCTCTGCGCGACCTCCAGCATCGCTATCCCACCCTGAGCTGGAAAGAGTCCCACGAACTGGAAGTCGCCGAACTACTGGCCCGGGTTGAGAACGGCACCCTGGACGCAGCGGTTATTTTTGAGCATCAATTCCGTTTAAACCGGCTGTTTTTTCCTAACGTTGAACGCGGCTTTATCCTTGGCGACCCGCTCTCCATGGCGTGGGCGGTGCCCAGTGGTCGCGGCCTAGGACTCCTTGAGGCCGCTAATCATTTCCTCCAAGACCTGCAGGAAAGCGGCACACTCGATCGGCTGGTAAGCCGCTACTTTGGCCATGACGACTATTTAGAGTATGTCGGCACCCGTACCTTTCTTGATCACCTGGACGCGCGCTTGCCCCGTTACAGAGACCTCTTTCAGCAGTCTGCTCGGGAAACGGGGTTTGATTGGAAGTTACTCGCGGCCGTGGGCTACCAGGAGTCTCACTGGGATCCGGATGCAGTCTCGCCAACGGGGGTGCGCGGATTGATGATGCTGACCAACCCCACCGCCAGTGAGATGGGCATCAGTGACCGTACCGATCCAGCCCAGAGCATTGATGGCGGTGCCCGCTATTTACGCAGCATCAAAGATCGCTTACCGGAAAGCATCACCGGCGATGACCGGTTGTTTATGGCAATGGCTGCTTACAACGTGGGCCTGGGGCATTTATACGACGCTCGCAAGATCGCCGAAATGCGCGCTGGTAACCCCGACAGCTGGGCGGATGTGCGCGCCGCGCTCCCTCTCTTGCAACAGCGTGAATGGCATAGCCAAACGCGTCACGGCTACGCCCGGGGCGGTGAGCCGGTAATATACGTACGCAACATCCGTCGCTACTACGAAATGATTGAGTATGTCGAGCGTAGCCGCCAGCAGTTTTTTCAATTAGAACAAACGCCTGTTAACGATGATCCACTGCTATTGTTCGAGCTTGTGCCGCCGCTTAATTAACGCTTCTTAACTATTTCTGGTTCAGTTGCTCGCGCCGTGCGGCAAAAAAGCTTTTTAGCAATTTTTGCGAAGCTGATGCCAACACGCCACCGGTCACCAATATCTGATGGTTAAACCACGGCTGCGCCAACAGGTTAGCCTTGGATTCGACCATGCCCGCCCGAGGTTCGGCGGCACCATAAACCAAACGAGCTAGACGTGCATGGATCATCGCCCCAGCGCACATCATGCACGGCTCTAAGGTGACAAATAGCGTGCAGCCTTCAAGGCGATAGTTACCCTGCTGCTGCCCCGCCTCGCGCAGAGCACGAACTTCCGCGTGGCTGCTAGGGTCGCAGCTAGCCACCGGGGCGTTGCAGCCGACGCCTATGATTTCCCCCTGCGCATCGACAACGATCGCCCCTACGGGCACCTCACCTGCCGCAGCAGCAAGATGGGCTTGGTCAAGCGCCCGGTACATGTAAAACTCATCGCTGCGCATAAACGTAAACTCCGCTAAGGTAGCTAAACGATCGTATGAAAGGGCTGCCCTTGCCGTGGCAACTCACGTCAACCGACAGCCTTTTATAGAGACAGCCGCAAGGATACCGAGAATGACAGACGCGCTGAATAAACTGGTAGCGTTACTAGAGCTAGAGACACTGGAAGAGACGCTGTATCGTGGTCAGAGTCAGGATCTGGGCTTTCCTCAGCTCTATGGTGGCCAAGTACTCGGCCAAGCGCTTGCAGCCGCCACGCGCACAGTGCCCACTGAACGCCGCCCCCACTCTCAACACGGCTATTTTTTGCGTCCCGGCGACCCCCACCGCCCCGTTGTCTATCAAGTGGATACCATTCGCGATGGTGGCAGCTTCACTACCCGCCGCGTTACCGCCATTCAAAAAGGCCGCCCCATCTTCTTCTGTAGCGCCTCCTTTCAAAGCGAAGAGGCGAGCTTTAGCCATCAGCGCACCATGCCAGAGGTAGCCACCCCTGAAGCATTAATCGAGAGCGGCGAAGCCAAGCACGAACGCTTTCCAGGCCACCCCATTGAGTTTGTGCATTTACCTGGCAACCCCGACAACGGCACGCCAGCAGGCCAATGCTTATGGTTTCGACTTTCCGGCGCGCTGCCAGACGACCCGGCGCTGCACCGCCATCTGCTTTCCTACGCTTCTGACTTCAATCTACTGACCACCAGTCTGATTCCTCATGGCATCGCGTACCGAGACCCCAACCTACGCATTGCCAGCCTTGATCATGCCCTTTGGCTCCATCAAGACACCCGGCTGGACGACTGGCTGCTGTACGTTATCGACTCCCCCTGGGCAGGCGGAGCTCGCGGGCTGGCGCGTGGGCATATTTACAGCCGCGATGGCCACTTGGTAGCCTCCACCGCTCAGGAAGGGTTAACACGCTACTCGCAGGACTAAATGAAATATCTCTCAAAACATTTACGCCCGCTAAGCAGCGGGCGTAAATCAACGCATCAAGGCAAAGCCTCTTAGCCGCCATAAACGTCATTAATTGACTGCAGCGGGTAGTGCGCAGGGAAAGGCTTACGGGCGACCCCAGAATCAACCGCGGCTTGCGCCACCGCCGAGGTGACCCGCGCCAGCAGGCGAATATCGACCGGCGTGGGAATGATGTACTCGCGACCAAAACTCATCTCGGTGCGCTCGTAGGCGTCCAGCACTTCCTGGGGCACTGGCTCGCGGGCCAGGTCTTTCAAGGCATGCACCGCGGCCAGCTTCATCTCCTCGTTAATGCGCGTGGCGCGAACATCTAAAGCGCCACGGAAGATAAACGGGAAACCCAGCACGTTGTTGACCTGATTTGGAAAGTCCGAACGGCCGGTCGCCATAATCACATCAGGGCGCGCTTCACGGGCAACGTCAGGGTGAATTTCTGGATCTGGGTTAGTGCAGGCAAAAATCACTGGATCTGGCGCCATTTTCTTAACTTGCTCAGCAGAGAGCAGCCCTGGGCCTGACAGGCCGATAAAGACGTCAGCGTTATCGATAGCATCGTCTAAGGTGCGCATCTCGGTATCGCGGGCGAATTCAGCCTTATATTCGTTGATACCTTCGCGATCAGTATGAATAACGCCACGTCGATCCAGCATTACCAAGTTTTCTTTACTTGCACCACAGGAGACCAGCAGCCGCATGCAAGCGATCGCTGCCGCCCCTGCGCCCATGCAGACAATCTTGACGTCTGCGATTTTTTTGCCCGCAATATCCAACGCATTAAGCATGCCGGCCGCCGTCACAATCGCAGTACCGTGCTGGTCATCATGGAAGACCGGGATGCTGCAGCGCTCAATTAGCGCTTTCTCAATTTCAAAGCACTCCGGCGCCTTAATATCTTCCAGGTTGATGCCACCCCAGGTATCGGCGATGCGCGCGACGGTATCGATAAACGCCTGCGGGCTTTCCGCATCCACTTCGATATCCACTGAGTTGATGCCAGCAAAGCACTTGAACAGCACGCCTTTGCCTTCCATCACCGGCTTGCTCGCCAGCGGCCCCAGATTACCCAACCCCAGAATAGCGCTGCCATCGGTGATCACGGCGACCAGATTGCCCTTGCCGGTATAGCGGTAGGCATTTTCCGCATCCCGGGAGATTTCAATCACTGGCTCAGCCACGCCCGGACTATACGCCAGTGCCAAATCCCGTGCCGTCGCAGTAGGTTTGGTCAACTCCACCGAAAGCTTACCGGGAATCGGTTTCGCGTGATAATCCAAAGCAGCCTGCTTATTTGCATCCGTCATGGTCAGAGTCCAGTTAACATAAAGTAGATAAGTCGTTTCAGAATATAGAAAAAACCACAGCGCCTCAAGCGCGCCGTCAACTTACAACAAAACGCTCGTTTAACTGAATTTTACCTTCATATTCGTCACTTTTAGCCACTATTTGCAGAAACTTATGCAAGCAGGCTTTATTCATAACGCTTTACTTATTGCTGCATGGCAGCATTTATGGAATTTTTTTCCACAAAACAAAAACCCACGCCGAGGCGTGGGTTTTGCGCGAGCTTCGCCTGTTCTGAACAGGCAGGCTGGCGATATGGCTATCCGACTGGGATTAGCCGCGCTTAACAGCAGCGCCGAAACGCTTGTTGAAGCGCTCTACGCGGCCACCAGTGGTCGCTTGCTTCTGCTTACCGGTGTAGAACGGGTGGCAGTTAGAGCACACATCCAAAGAGAAGTCCTGACCAGAGGTCGTACCTACCTGGAAAGTGGCGCCGCAAGAACAGCTGGCGGTGACCGTGTTGTAATTCGGGTGAATACCTTGTCTCATTTCGAGCCTCGCTAAGCTGTATGCCGCCACCTGATCTCTTGCCAGGTACCGCATACGGGTTTGGAAAAACGACTAACCGGTTAGCCGCTCTGTCGTTACGATGGATCTTTACAATAGATCGATAAAGACCGTTGATAAAGACCGTTAAGATTCAGAGCGGTCGCATATTCTAGCAAAACTAACGCCGGAGGCCAATTGGCTGACTCCTTTTCTTCACAGGCATACTCTCAAAGAGAGTCTCAAAGATCTGCTCAAGCACTCGACCAGGTGCTTAAAGTAGCGCTGCCCTCGCCGCTGCGCCGCCTGTTCGATTACCTGCCCGCCCGGAAAACACCTCCCTGCGGTTGGCAGCCGGGGCTGCGAGTGCGGGTGCCGTTTGGGCGACGCGAAGTGGTTGGCGTGGTAGTCGAACTGGCTGACAGCAGCGACCTGCCGCGCAGCCAACTCCGGGCGATTAGTGAAACGCTTGATGATGCCCCGCTACCGCAAGATTGGCTATGGTTATGCCGCTTTGCCGCCCGTTACTACCAGCACAGTCTGGGCGACACCCTTCACCACGCCATGCCAGCTCGGCTACGCCAGGGGCATCCCATGGCGGGACGCACCCAAACCCTATGGCTCGCCAAGGGCGAAGGCGCAGAAGAGACACTCAGCCGAGCCCCCAAACAAGCCGAGCTGTATGCGTTGCTGCGCCAACACCCTCATGGGTTGCCCGGCCGTGCGGTTAGCGCCCACGGTTTTGCCCGCGACCAGCTATTAGCGCTGGAGAAAAAAGGCCTGGCCACGAGTCAGGAACACATCCTCACTGCCCCAACGGCGCCCAACGGCAACTTACTGGCAACACCGGCCCTGCCCCTTAATCGCGAACAGGCCACGGCGCTGGCAGCGCTGCACGAAAAGCTCGATAGTTATCACCCCTGCTTGCTCGAAGGCGTGACCGGTAGTGGTAAAACCGAAGTTTATCTTCAACTGATTGAAGCCATCGCCGCCAAAGGCAAACAGTCACTGGTACTGGTGCCGGAAATTGGCTTAACGCCACAGACGCTTGCCCGCTTTAGAAACCGTTTTCGGGTGCCTGTGGTGGCGCTGCACTCGGGCCTAACCGACCCAGAGCGGCTAGACGTGTGGGAGGCCGCCGCCAGCGGTCGGGCGCTGATTATTATTGGCACCCGCTCGGCAATTTTCACCCCGCTGGCCAACCCAGGGGCGATTATTGTCGACGAGGAGCACGACGGCTCCTACAAGCAGCACGACGGCTTGCGTTACCACGCCCGGGATTTAGCGGTGGCGAGAGCTCACTACCATAAAATCCCACTGCTGATGGGCAGCGCCACCCCTTCGCTGGAGAGTCTGCATCAGGCGCTTAGCGGCGCCTATCGCCACCTGCGTCTGACCCAGCGCCCCAGCCAGCACCCACCGGCCAAGCTGGAGCTGATCGACCTACGTCACCAGCGTCGCCAGGGAGGGCTGCTTCCTGGCGCCATCAAGGCTATTAAAAGCACTTTGAGCGCAGGCAAGCAGGTGCTGATTTTTATCAACCGGCGCGGCTTTGCACCAACGCTTGCCTGCCACGCCTGCGGCTGGATCGCCGATTGTAATCAGTGCGACGCGCGCATGACGCTACACCGCCAGCCTCCCTTACTGGCTTGCCACCACTGCGATAGCCGCCGCGCCCTGCCGGATGCCTGCCCCGAGTGCGGCAGCGGTGACCTACGCGCCCTGGGTAGTGGTACAGAACGTACCGAAGAGACGCTGCAAACGCTGTTCCCCAAAACCACCATCTACCGCATCGACCGCGACAGCACGCGGCGAAAAGATAGCTTTGAGCAGGTGCTTAAAGAGATACACCGGGGTGAACCCTGCGTATTGGTCGGCACTCAAATGCTCGCCAAGGGCCACCATCTACCCCATGTTACGCTGGTGGTGGTGGTCAATGCCGATGGCGGCCTCTACGCCGCTGATTTTCGCGCCCTGGAACACAGCGCCCAACTGCTCGAACAGGTGGCGGGCCGGGCTGGTCGCGCCGCTCACCCAGGCCGCGTGCTGGTACAAACGCTGCACCCCGACGACCCTCATTTGGGCCAACTGGCCGAACATGGCTATGGAGCACTCGCACGCAATATGCTGGAAGAGCGGCGCATTTCCCAGCTGCCCCCGTTCTGTTTTATGGCGCTGCTACGCATCGAAAGTCCCAAAGAGGAGGCCGCTTTAGCCATGGCGCAACAAGCCGCCATGGCTCTGCGCCAGTGGTTAAAAGAGAGCGGCGTCGCCACCCGTTGCCTGGGGCCGGTGCCCGCCCCAATGGAAAGACGCCAGAACCGCTACCATTTACACGTTATGCTGACAGCCCATAAACGCAGCCAACTACACCCTGCCGTTAGCTGGCTGGTGCAGTGGCTTGAAGCCAACCGCGAGGCACGCAAGGTACGCTGGTCGATTGATATCGACCCACAAACCCTTGCTTAGCGTTTGTTTAGCAACATGGCTTTGAAACTGCGGCTCAATTGCCGATAATAGCCGCTTTGCCGACGCACCTTTACTGCTGCGCGTTAGCACACGCCGCCATAGACGTAACCGGATACCTCAATGAAAGATACGATAGTTTCACTGCTCGAAGGCGCACTCACCGCGCTCAAGCACCAAGGCGTGCTGCCCAACGACCTTCAGCCCACCATCAAAGTGGATCCAACCAAAGACAAAGCCCACGGCGATTACGCCACCAACTTGGCGCTAATGTTGGCCAAACCGGCAGGCAAAAATCCGCGTGAACTAGCCAACGCACTGGTTGAAGCGCTACCAGAAAGCGACGCCATTCAAAAAACCGAGATTGCGGGCCCCGGCTTTATCAACTTTTTTGCCGCCGCCGATGCCGCCGCGCAAATCGTTGCTCAGGTACTTGACTGTGGCGACACCTTTGGCCGCAGCATGGTGGGCAAAGGTGAGAAGGTTCAGGTCGAGTTCGTTTCCGCCAACCCCACCGGCCCTCTCCACGTAGGCCATGGTCGGGGCGCAGCGATTGGCGACTGCCTATGCCGCCTGCTCGAAGCCACCGGTTTTGATGTCACCCGTGAGTTTTACTACAACGACGCTGGCGCCCAGATCACCAACCTGGCCCGCTCGGTACAAGCGCGGGTCAAAGGCCTGGGCCCTGACGATGAGAGCTGGCCCGAAGATGGCTATCGCGGCGAATATATCGTCGATGTGGCCAACGACTACCTGGCGGGTAAAACAGTCAGTGCCGATGACCGCAAAGTCACCGCCAAAGCCGACCCTGACGACCTGGACGCCATTCAAGCGTTTGCCGTGGCGTGGCTGCGTCGCGAACAGGATCTGGATCTTAAAGCCTTCGGCGTTGAGTTTGACGTCTACTTCCTGGAGTCATCACTCTATGAAGAGGGTAAGGTAGAGGCGACCGTTGAGAAACTGGTGAGCGCGGGCCATACCTATGAAGAAGATGGCGCCATGTGGCTACGCACCACCGACTTCGGCGATGACAAAGATCGCGTGATGCGCAAACGCGACGGCGGCTACACCTACTTCCTCCCCGATGTGGCCTACCATCTGGACAAGTGGCAGCGCGGCTTCAAAACCGTGATTAACGAACAAGGCGCCGATCACCACTCCACGGTAACCCGCGTACGCGCCGGTTTACAGGCTCTGGAGGTGGGCATCCCCAAAGGCTGGCCCGACTATGTGCTCCATCAGATGGTCATGGTCACTCGCTCTGGCGTTGAGGTGAAACTCTCCAAGCGTGCCGGTAGCTACGTCACCGTGCGCGACTTGATCGATGAAGTGGGCCGCGACGCCACGCGCTTCTTCCTCGCCGCCCGCCGCGCCGACTCACAGCTCACCTTTGACATCGATCTGGCCCGTTCCCAGTCCAACGACAATCCGGTCTACTACATCCAGTACGCCCACGCCCGGGTCTGCAGCATGCTGCGCAAAGCCCAGGATGCCGACCAACCGTTTGATCACGCCTTGGCACTGGCCAACCTGGCGCTGCTGGACAGCGACCAGGAGAAAGCCGTACTTAACCGGCTAGCGCGCTTCCCTGAAGTAGTTGAAACCGCCGCCAGAAACCGCGAGCCCCAGCAGGTTGCTCAGTACCTGCTTGATCTTGCTGGCGATTTCCACACCTGCTACAACGCCGTCAAAGTCATGGTCGAGGACGACACCCTGCGCAATACCCGTCTGGCGCTGGGCCTTGCCACCCGTCAAGTGCTGCGCAACGGGCTTGATTTAATGGGGGTTAGCGCCCCAGAGGAGATGTAAGTAATGGCTAGCCCGCGTAAAAAGCCTGCCCCCCGCCGCGGCGCCACCTCGCAGCGCAAGTCCAAGCGCAGCTCAGGCGGGGGCTTTCGCTTGCCCGGCTGGCTGTGGGGCCTTGCCGGTATGGCGGCAGGCTTCTTTTTGGCGCAGCACCAGCACGGTACCGCTCCCTGGCAAGAGCAGCCGAGCGACACTCCCCAGGCCACGGTGATGCCCAAGCCCTCGGGCAGCGAAGAGCGCGCAGCCGCTCGGGAAACCGAGGAGGCCGCCGAGCCGTCCATGCCAACGTTTGAGTTTTATACCCTACTGCCGGAAACCGAGGTCATTGCCCCCGGCGTCACTCTGCCGTCAAGCGTTGTGCGTCCGGAAGCCCCCGAACCAACAGCCGATAGCGATGCGGCCTCGGGCGATGACCCTATCGCCCAGGTCATCGCCGCCAATACCCGACCTGAAGATCAGGTCTCGACAGCCCAGCAGAATGAAGCGGCCACCAATACCCCGGGGCGCTATATGCTTCAGGCGGCTTCATTTCGCGAGGTAAGCGACGCCGAACAGTTGCGCGGCCGACTGCGCAATTTAAGCCTGCTGGCGGAAATCAGCGAAGTAAAGGCGGATGGCAATACTTGGCATCGTGTGCAAGTGGGGCCTTACGAAGATACCCGTGAGTTGAACCGAGCTCAGGATTTAATGAACACCCAAGGAATTGAGCCGCTACTTATCCAGCTGCAAAACTAATAATCCCACTTTGAAAACCCTGCGGGCGGTTGATTTTTTATCAGCCGCCCGCATTTTGTTGTGAACGCTTAAACAATGGTCGCTTGTTGAGTGGCCTGCCAGTCATCGGGAGCGCGTCTCCGTCTCCCCCAAGGAGTTATCTCCATGACCACTATTGTCTCCGTTCGTCGTGGTAACCAGGTCGCCCTCGCTGGCGACGGACAAGTATCGCTGGGCAATACCGTAATGAAGGGTAACGCCAGCAAAGTACGCCGCCTTTATCGCGGTAAGGTGCTGGCCGGTTTTGCGGGCGGCACGGCGGATGCGTTCACTCTTTTTGAACGCTTTGAAGCGCAACTGGAAAAGTACCAGGGCCATTTGACCAAGGCAGCGGTGGAACTTGCCAAAGATTGGCGCACTGATCGGGCGCTGCGCCGCCTGGAAGCACTGCTCGCCGTCGCGGATCATAGCGCCTCGCTGATCATTACCGGCAACGGTGATGTGGTCGAGCCCGAGCGCGGCATTATTGCTATTGGTTCGGGCGGCAATTTCGCCCAAGCCAGCGCACGAGCGCTACTGGAGAACACCGAACTGTCGGCGCGTGAAATTACCGAGAAGTCGCTTTCAATCGCTGGTGATATCTGTGTATTCACCAACCACCACGTGACCCTCGAAGAGCTGTCGATTGACGATCGCTAATCAAATGACGCGATCTCCAAACGTCGCTCACTGCACACAAAGGTTACTTATATGACTCAGATGACACCCCGCGAAATTGTTCACGCTCTAGACCAGTATATTATTGGCCAGCAGGATGCCAAACGCGCTGTTGCAATCGCCCTGCGCAACCGTTGGCGCCGTATGCAGCTTGATGACGACCTGCGCCCAGAAGTCACCCCTAAAAATATTTTAATGATTGGCCCGACGGGTGTGGGTAAAACCGAGATTGCCCGCCGCCTGGCCAAGCTGGCCAAAGCGCCTTTTATTAAAGTCGAAGCGACCAAGTTTACCGAAGTCGGCTATGTGGGCCGCGACGTCGAGTCGATTATTCGCGACCTCATGGAAGCGGCGATCAAGATGGTGCGCGAGCAGGCTAAAGAAGAAGTTAGCCACCGCGCCGAAGATGCGGCTGAAGACCGCGTACTGGATGCCCTGCTGCCACCACCACGGGGTCAGGAAGATAAACCGCGCGAAGACAACGGTACTCGTCAAACCTTCCGTAAGAAGCTTCGTGAAGGGCAACTGGACGATAAAGAGGTCGATATCGAAATCGCCTCCCATGGCCCAGGCATCGACATCATGACCCCACCGGGCATGGAGGAGATGACCAACCAGCTGCAGAGCATGTTCTCCAACATGGGCCAGCAGAAGCGTGAACATCGCCGCGTTACGGTGAAAGAGGCGCTAGTACTGCTACGCGATGAAGAAGCAGGCAAGCTGGTCAACGAAGAAGAGATCAAGGCCCGTGCGGTCTACTCGGTGGAACAGCACGGCATCGTGTTTCTGGACGAGATCGATAAAGTCGCTAAAGGCAGCGGCCAATCCAGCGGCGGCGAAGTCTCCCGCGAAGGTGTCCAGCGTGATCTACTACCGCTGATTGAGGGCTCCACCGTCTCGACCAAGTACGGTATGGTTAAAACCGACCATATCCTGTTTATCGCCTCTGGTGCGTTCCATCTCTCGCGCCCATCGGATCTCATTCCAGAGCTGCAGGGTCGTCTACCGATTCGCGTTGAGCTTGACGCGCTAACGCCCAACGACTTCAAGCGCATTCTCACCGAGCCCTCCGCGTCGCTGACCAAGCAGTACCAAGCACTGCTGGCCACCGAAGGGCTGGACGTTGAGTTTACGACCGACGGTATTGAGCGTATCGCCCAGATCTCCTGGCAGGTCAACGAAGGCACCGAGAATATCGGCGCCCGCCGCCTGCATACAGTGATGGAGCGACTGTTAGAGGAAGCCTCTTTCAGGGGCGGCGATATGGAGAGCCCGCTGGTCATTGACGGTGACTACGTCAATGCGCAGCTTGGCGAATTGGCCGTCGACGAAGATCTGTCGCGGTATATTTTGTAAGCAGCGTCTGCTGTTATTATCAGCATTGGTATAGTCAGCAGTAGCAAGCCCGCTCTTGGCGGGCTTGCTGCTATGTTGGTAAGCCATGGACACTTAGCGATGAGGTCTCATCATGAACGCTCCTACCCCCAACCGGGTTCACTACCATAAGCAGGCCCGCGAGCTGGAACTTGGTTACGCCAATGGGGAGAGTTTTCGCCTCCCGGTGGAGTTGTTACGCGTCTATTCACCTTCTGCCGAAGTCCGTGGCCACGGCGGCGACTCCGCGGTGCTGCAAGTGGGCAAAAAAGATGTCGGCCTACAGAATATTACCCAGGCGGGTAACTATGCACTGAAGCTGCACTTTGACGATGGTCACGACAGCGGCCTGTTTAGCTGGAACTACCTCTATGACCTCGCTACCCATCAAGAGGCTTACTGGAACAACTACTTACAGCGCTTAAAAGAGGCCGGAGCCTCACGGGAGCCCGCCAGCATTCAGTTCAAGCAACTGTGACTACCTGACTCAGGCCCCTTACAAGAAGCCGGGCAGACAAGCCTGGGTGGAGAAGGCTACAATGGCATTAACTTTTAATCGCGTCGGCTCCTAGGTCAAAAAACGTAGGGTCGATTTGCCTCCGCCTCGAATTCGGGAGCTACTTGCCCAATGAGCCCCACAGAAAAACGCACCACTGACTTTGGTTTTCAGGAAGTCCCTGTTGAAGAAAAAGCCTCCCGCGTGGCCGATGTTTTCCACTCTGTGGCGGCCCGCTACGATGTGATGAACGACCTGATGTCCATGGGCATCCACCGGATATGGAAGCGCATGACCATCGAGCGCGCAGGTGTGCGCCCCGGCCACCATGTGCTGGATATCGCTGGCGGCACCGGAGATTTAACCCTCAAGTTTTCCCGCATGGTTGGCCCCCGGGGCAAAGTGGTACTTGCCGATATCAATGCCTCAATGCTCAAAGTTGGCCGCGACAAACTGATGGATAACGGCGTCGGCGGCAACGTCGAGTATGTGCAAGCCAACGCCGAAAGCCTGCCGTTTCCCGATAACAGCTTCGACTGCATCACCATCGCCTTTGGCCTGCGTAACGTCACCGACAAGGACGCCGCGCTGCGCTCCATGGCCCGGGTGCTCAAGCCCGGTGGGCGCCTGCTGGTGCTGGAGTTCTCCAAGCCCAACAATCTGCTGCTCTCCAAGGCCTACGATGAGTACTCTTTCCGCCTGCTGCCCAAGATGGGTGAGCTAGTAGCGGGCGACGGTGACAGCTATCGCTACCTGGCGGAGTCGATTCGCATGCACCCGGATCAGGAGACGCTCAAAGCCATGATGGAAGAGGCCGGGCTTGAGCGGGTCGAGTATACCAACCTGACCGGCGGTATCGTGGCCCTGCACCGCGGCATTAAGCTATGACGTTTTGTGCCCTCACGTTTCCTGCCAAGAGGTCAGCATGCTGGTAACCCCAACCCTGCTGCTGGCCGGTTGTGAACGTACGCTTAACGCTCTACTCGCTCGTGACCCTGCGGCCCCTGCACGGCTAGCCGCACTGGCGGGTAGCCGCCTACTGGTGCGTCTGGAACAGCCCCATTTAGCGCTGGTCATTCACTACCATCATGCTGGGCTCGACCTCATGCGTGGCGATGATGTTGATGAAACCGACGTAGACGCAGTCGTGGAACTCACCCCGGAAACCTTTTCCGAGTGGATCAGCGGCGCTTCGATTGAACGTCTTATGTTTGACGGCAAGCTAGCGGTGCGCGGGCGTATTCATCTGCTTGAAGCCACTAGAGACCTGCTCTTCGACCTGGATATCGACTGGGAGGGCGAGCTGGCCCGCTGGCTGGGCGATATGCCCGTCCACTCCCTGGCCGAAGGGCTGCGCCGTGCTGCCCGCTGGGGGCTGCGCGCCAAAGACGAGCTGATGCAGGATGTGTCTGAATATGTCTTTGAAGAGGCCCGCCTACTACCAGGCCGCCAGCAGCGTAGCCTACTCCGTGAGCACCTGACCGAGCTAGAAGTAGCGACCGATCGCCTGGAAGCACGCCTAAACCGCCTGCAGCGGCGCCTGGAGCAGCGCCAACCCACGCCACAGGAGACGCACCCATGAGCCTGCGTCTGCTGCGGATAAGCTGGGTGATCAGCCGCCACCGACTGGACACGCTGCTACCGTTAGAGCGGCTGCCCTGGTGGCTAAGGGCGCTGCTATGGTTCTCTCCGCTACGTTTGATCCCCGTTGGCAAACGCTCACGGGGCGAACGCCTGCGCTTGTCATTGGAAGCGCTGGGGCCGATTTTCATTAAATTCGGCCAAATGCTCTCGACCCGTCGCGACCTGCTCCCAGCGGATATCGCCGATGAACTGAAGCGCCTACAGGATCAGGTGCCGCCATTCCCTGGCGAGCAAGCCGCCGCCCGAGTCGAGAAAGCGCTGGAGATGTCGCTGGAAGAGGCTTTTGCAGAGTTTGACCGTGTACCACTGGCCTCGGCATCGATTGCCCAGGTGCACGCAGCCAGGTTGCATGGCGGTGAAGACGTGGTGGTGAAAATCATTCGCCCCGGCATTGACCGTGTCATGCGTCAGGATATGGCGCTGATGTACCAGGTCGCCAAGCTATTTTCCAAAATCCCCGAGGCGCGCCGCTTGCGACCGGTGGAAGTCATTCGCGACTACGAAGCCACGCTGTTTGACGAACTGGATCTCTACAAAGAGGCCGCCAACACCTCACAGCTCAAACGTAACTTCAAAGATTCGCCGCTGCTGTTTGTGCCCACCATCTACTGGCCCTTCACCCGCCGCCACGTGATGGTGCAGGAACGCATTCGCGGTATCCCAGTCGCCGATTTAGATACCCTGATTGCGCGTGGCACTAATTTGAAGAAGCTTGCCGAACGCGGCGTCGAGCTATTCTTTACCCAGGTTTTCCGCGACAACTTCTTTCACGCGGATATGCACCCCGGCAATATCTTCGTCAACTGCGACAACCCAGAAGATCCCCAGTACATTGCCATCGACTGTGGCATTGTGGGCAGCCTGACCCGGGAAGACCAGGACTACCTGGCGCGCAACCTACTGGCGTTTTTCCACCAGGACTATTACGAAGTAGCCGCGCTACACATTGAGTCCGGCTGGGTAGGTGAGAACACCCGCGCCAATGAATTCGCGGCGGCTATTCGCACCGTTTGTGAGCCCATTTTAGAGAAACCGTTAAAAGATATCTCCTTCGGCCAGGTCTTGCTGGGGCTGTTTCAAACCGCGCGGCGCTTTAATATGGAAGTGCAGCCGCAGCTGGTACTGTTGCAGAAAACGCTGCTCAATATCGAAGGATTAGGGCGCCAGCTCTACCCCGATCTGGATCTCTGGAGCACCGCCAAGCCCTACTTAGAGCAGTGGATGAAAGAGCGTGCCGGGATCAGCGGGTTATGGGAGTCGTTAAAGCGCCAGGCGCCGGAGCTTTCGCATCAGTTGCCCGAACTGCCCGTACTGGCTCATCAGGCGCTAAGCCGTATGGAGCACGAGCATCGCCAGCGCCATCAGCAGGTGGACGCCATAAGCGCCATGCGTGTGCAGATGGCGCGCCAGGGCAAACGCCTTTATCGCCTAAGGCTTGGCTTGATTCTACTGGCGGTGGCCCTGGCTTGGCAGCCATTAAGCGGTTGGATTGCGCTTCAGGAGTGGCCGATACTAGCCGCCGCCGCCATAGGCCTACTGCTGCTGGTGTGGCAATAGAGTGACGCACTCAACGTTGATAAGGATTCCCATGGACAGCAACGCATTATCGCCTAACAATTCGACTAGCCACACCGGTGTACTGGATACGCTCAATGAGGTGTTAAAGCAGCGACGCCATGCAGCAGCAGAAGAATCTTATGTTGCCTCCTTGCATCATAAGGGTTTGAACAAGATACTCGAAAAGATCGGCGAGGAAGCCACAGAAACAGTACTTGCGGCAAAAGATGCCGAGCAAGGTGGCGAGGCTGAACGCCAAGCGTTGATTTCTGAAACCGCCGATCTGTGGTTTCATAGCCTGGTAATGCTGTCGCACCTGGGAATGGATCATCAAGCGGTTTTAGATGAATTGGCACGGCGCTTCGGAATTTCCGGACACGAGGAAAAAGCCGCCCGCCAGCCTTAGTTATCACAAATGGCTGTCGCATAGTGGTAACGCGCGTACTGTAGTACTGCTACTAGCCATAGGGCTCGTATTCATTGGCTCAGTGGTAAAAGAGATAGCGCTAAAATAGATAGCACTCAATTGGTTTTTAACCTGCTCCCATGAGGAAACGCATATGTTAGGTGGTATTAGTATTTGGCAGTTGCTGATTGTGCTGGGCATCATCATTCTGGTTTTCGGCACCAAAAAGCTACGTAACGTGGGCACCGACCTGGGCGGGGCGGTCAAGGGCTTCAAGAAAGCCATGCACGACGAGGAGAAAGGCAAAGAGGCTGATAAAGAGGACGCCGACCAGCCCCATGCCAAAGTGGGCCATGAAGAGCCGGGCAACACTTATGACGTTCAAGCCGAAGAGAAACAGGCCGCGAGCGACCGAAACGAAGAGCGCAAATAAACCATGCTGGATATCGGCTTTCTTGAACTGATGCTGATTGGCATCGTCGGGCTGCTGGTGCTTGGCCCGGAACGGCTGCCCCGCGCCGCTCGAACGGCGGGCATGTGGATTGGCAAAATTAAGCGCACGGTATCCGGCATGCAGCGTGAAATCAGTGCCCAGCTGGAAGCAGAAGAGCTGCGTCAAAAGCTCAACGAACAGCAGAAGAAGCTCGATGACAGCTTGAAGAGAGCCAAGCTGGACGTAGAGAGCATTACTGATAGCCCCACAGAAGCAGCGCCAGCGCAGCAGAGTGACACAGAGCAGCGCGTTGCCAAGGCCAGCTCTCGACTGGATGACGCCCTGCAAACGGTGCGTGAAGAAACGCCTCCGTCATCTTCCCCGCCTGCCGCCTCAGCAGCGCCCTCCCATCAGGACGAACCGGAAACGGCTAACCCTGAATCGGCGGCACTTAATAAGGCTGAATCTGAAAAGGATCGTAATCACCAATGAGTATGTCTGGCGATTCAAAGGAGCCGCGGGAAGAACAGAGCCAAGCCCCCCTTATTGAGCACCTGATAGAGCTACGCTCACGGCTAATGCGCGCCGTGATCGTGATTTTGGTGGTCTTTTTGGGCCTCTACGCCTTTGCCAATGATATCTATACATTTGTTGCCGAGCCATTAATGGCGCTGCTGCCCGAAGGCTCGCAAATGATCGCCACGGAAGTCGCTTCGCCATTCTTAGCGCCGTTCAAGCTCACCCTGGTGGTGGCGGTATTTATCGCTATCCCCTTCGTGCTGCATCAGGCCTGGGCGTTTATCGCGCCAGGGCTTTACGACAATGAAAAAGCACTGGCGATACCGATCCTGGTGTCGAGCATTGCGCTGTTCTACGGCGGCGCGGCGTTTGCCTACTACGTGGTTTTCCCGCTGCTATTTGAGTTCTTCACCCAAACCGGGCCGGAGAACGTCGCTGTCATGACCGACATAAACCAGTATTTGAACTTCGTTCTTAAACTGTTTTTTGCCTTTGGCGTAGCGTTCGAAATCCCCATTGCGACTTTTTTATTAATCCAGTCGGGCGCCACCACGGTGGAAAGCCTATCTAAAAAACGTCCCTACATTATCTTGGGCTGTTTCGTGGTAGGTATGCTGCTAACGCCTCCGGATGTGATTTCTCAGAGTCTGCTGGCGATTCCGATGTACCTGCTTTACGAAGTCGGGCTGCTGTTTGGCCGCTTGGTGCGCAAACGTAAAGAGGAGAAGGAGGCGGCTGAAGAGCAAGAGGCAGATCTCTAAACGCAGGACTCGCCGCGTCGATACTTAAAAGCCGCCGTCATTCACAATGACGGCGGCTTTTTCACTGCAGCATCAGCGAGCTTAATCCATCATTTCTACAATGCGGTCTACCAGCTTGAAAATACCGGTCGCGGCTTCGCTGATACGCGTTGCCAGCATATAGGCAGGCGTCGTGACCACGCGGTGCTCAAGATCCACCACGATATCTTCTACGCCGCAGCTACGGTGTAGGCCGCCCATGGCGCTAATCGCACCGGAAACCGCTGGGTCATTGCCCACCGTCACCGCAATACCCTCATCCAATAGGCGGGGCACGAGGACGGGGGAAATACACATCAAACCAATCGGCTTGGCCTCCTCGCGAAACCCTACCAAGGCCACTTTTAATGCATCCAGCACCTGCATACTGTCACCGGCAGTGGCGAAGTCCGACAGGTTCTTGGCGACGCCAAAACCGCCGGGCACTATCACAGCGTCAAACTTGTCGGCATCTAACTCCTCCAGCGGGCTGATCTCTCCCCGCGCCAGTCGGGCAGACTCCAGCAGCACGTTACGCTGCTCGCCCTCTACCACCTCTTGAGTGAGGTGATTAACCACATGGTGCTGCTCTATATCGGGGGCAAAACAGCGGTAACCGATACCTAACTGATCCAAGCGCAGCAGCGTAAGCGTGGTCTCATATATTTCCGAACCATCATAAACGCCGCAGCCGGCCAAAATCACTGCCACCTGTTTGGTCATGCCTATCTCCTTATCCCAGGGTCTGCCGAAGGCAATACAGCAAAGCAATCGCTCACTTTAGTCAGTCTGTCGTATTGTCACAAGGCGGCTTTCGCCGCAAGGCATGGCTGATATACTCCCTACAAGCCTTCGGGCATATTTATTTACTATTCTTAATGTTCACGTTACCTGATTTTTACGACGTCTAATGGAGAGCCTCCTTGAGTACACCCACTGCCCGTCATTTTCCCGCCACCCGCATGCGCCGCATGCGCCGCGATGATTTCTCACGCCGATTGATGCAGGAGAACAGCCTGACGCCGTCAGACCTCATCCTGCCGGTGTTCGTACTGGAAGGCGACAATCAACGTGAAGCCGTCGCCTCCATGCCCGGCGTCGAGCGGCTCTCTATCGACCTGTTGATCGAGCAAGCTCGCGAGGCATATGCGCTGGGTATCCCAGCGCTGGCCCTGTTTCCAGTGGTTGGCCCCGAGCACAAGAGTGAGCTTGCCGAAGAGGCTTATAGCGCCAGCGGTCTCGTTCAGCGCAGTGTGCGCGCCCTCAAGGAAGCGCTGCCCGAACTAGGCATTATCACAGACGTCGCGCTTGATCCTTATACCAGCCACGGCCAGGACGGCATTCTTGACGAGCACGGCTACGTGCAGAATGACCGCACGGTGGATACGCTGCTCAAACAGGCACTCTCCCATGCCGAAGCCGGTGCCGACGTGGTCGCCCCTTCCGACATGATGGATGGGCGAATTGGCGCTATTCGCCGGGTGTTGGAGCAAGAACACCTACATAACGTGCGCATTATGGCCTACAGCGCCAAATACGCCTCGCACTACTATGGCCCTTTTCGCGATGCGGTCGGTTCGGCGGCCAACTTGGGCAAAGCGGACAAGCGCACCTATCAAATGGATCCCGCTAATAGCGATGAAGCGCTGCACGAAGTGGCCATGGATATCGCCGAGGGCGCCGATATGGTGATGGTCAAACCCGGTATGCCCTATTTGGATATCGTTCGCCGGGTGAAAAGTGAGCTACAGGTGCCCACTTTCGCTTACCAGGTCAGCGGCGAATACGCCATGCATCGCGCCGCCTTCGACAACGGCTGGTTAGAAGCAGAACCGGTTATCCTTGAGTCGTTGATGTGTTTCAAGCGGGCAGGCGCGGATGGCATTCTGACTTACTTTGCCCTCGACGCTGCGCGTTTACTTCAGCAACGCTAAGATGACAACCAGGTGACACCTGTTTGTCATCTTCTCCCCGCATACTGCACGGATATACCAGTATCAGGCTATGATACCTTCGAGCTATCAACGCGGGGAGATCCACCATGGACGAGCAAACATCAGATTCATTACCACTGTCGTCTACCGATCACACCAGCAGCGACGGCGATATGCCGCTACGGATCAATCGTACCCCGACCGGCGTTCAGGCACGTGAAGCACAGCCTGAAACCGACCTCGACGATACCCAGCTCTACTTCAACCGCGAGCTATCGCACTTACAGTTCAATATCCGCGTGTTGGAACAGGCGTTAGATGACGCCCACCCGCTGCTCAACCGGTTAATGTTCCTGCTGATTTTCTCTTCCAACATGGATGAGTTTTTCGAAATTCGTGTGGCGGGCTTGAAGCATCAAGTTGCCCTGGGCGATGACACCACCGCCGCCGATGGCCGCCTGCCTAAAGCGGTGCTGGCCGAGATCTCGCAACTGGCTCACGCGCAGATCGACCGCCAATATCAAATACTCAACGATACCTTACTGCCTGCACTGGAAACCCATGGGCTGCGTTTTCGGCGCCGCGATCAGTGGACTGATGCACAGAAAGCCTGGGTCAAGGCGTTCTTCGATAACGAAATTATGCCGGTCATCAGCCCGATTGGGCTCGATCCCTCGCACCCCTTCCCTCGCTTAGTGAATAAAAGCCTCAACTTTATCGTTGAGCTGGAAGGCAAGGATGCCTTTGGTCGCGCCGGCGGCATGGCGATTCTACCCGCACCGCGTTCGCTGCCACGCCTGATGGCACTGCCCAAAGAGATTTGCGAAGAGGGTTTTTCCGAGTATGTGTTCCTCTCATCGATGATTCATGCCCATGCCGAGGAGCTATTCCCCGGCATGAGCGTGCGCGGCTGCTACCAGTTCCGACTGACCCGCAACGCGGATATGAGCGTTGACCCGGAGGAGGTCTCGGATCTCGCCTCTGCGCTGCGCGGTGAACTGCTGGCACGCCGCTACGGTAGCGGCGTGCGCCTGGAGGTCGCCGACAGTTGTCCGGATGACTTAACCAACTTCTTGCTACGCCAGTTTGAGCTCGAGAACGACGACTTGTACCGCGTCAAAGGGCCGGTCAACCTGACCCGCATGATGTCCGTGCTGGGTGACGTGGATCGCCCTGAGCTGCTCTATCGGCCGTTTACTCCCAGCATTCCCAAAGCGCTCAAAGCGGGTAGCCTGTTTGACGCTATCGCCAAGAACGACATTCTGCTCCATCACCCCTTCCAGTCGTTTACGCCGATTGAAGACTTGCTGCGCGAAGCTGCCAGGGATCCACATGTACTGGCAGTGAAGCAGACCCTTTACCGTACCGGCTCAGACTCAGCTATTGTTAACGCACTGGTGGAAGCGGCCAGCCAGGGAAAAGAAGTCACGGTGGTCATTGAGCTGCGCGCGCGCTTCGATGAGGCCGACAACCTACAGCTCGCTTCACGCCTACAGGAAGCGGGGGCAATCGTTGTCTACGGCATTATGGCCTACAAAACCCACGCCAAGATGCTCCACATTGTGCGCCGTGAAAAGGGCGAACTCTGCTACTACGCCCACCTGGGCACCGGCAACTACCACGCCAAGACTGCCAAGCTCTATACGGATTACAGCCTGCTGACCGCCAATAAAGCGCTGTGTGCCGATGTGCATAAGGTGTTTCAGCAGTTGTCGGGGATGGGCCGCGCGCGCAAAATCGACACGCTATTGCACGCCCCCTTCACGCTACATGAACGCCTGGTGGAAATGATCGACCGGGAAGCGCAGATAGCACGCAAGGGTAAGCGTGGGCACATCATCATTAAGTGCAACTCATTGACTGAACCCAAGCTTATCAAGGCACTCTACCGAGCCTCACAGGCAGGCGTAGAGTGCGACTTGATTATTCGCGGCATGTGCTGTTTGAAACCAGGCATACCGGGCGTTTCCGACAATATTCGCGTACGCTCAATTATTGGCCGTTTGCTGGAGCATACCCGGGTATTCCATTTCCACAATGACGGCAAGCCAGAGACCTGGTGCTCAAGTGCGGACTTTATGTCGCGCAATATGTTCCACCGTGTAGAGACCTGCTTCCCGTTGCTGGATAAAAAGCTCGCCACCCGGGTGCGTAAAGATTTAGAGACCTACTTGGTGGATAACTGCCAGAGCTGGTTGCTCCAGACCGACGGCAGCTATCAACTACAAGACCCAGGTGAAGCCGACGCGATCAGTGCCCAAGAAACGCTGCTCTACGCCTACGCTTCGAAAAGCTAGACACTGATAAGCGAGGCATCGCAAAGTTAGCACTCATACTCGACCCGCTGCTTAATGCAGCGGGCTTGATTCTGGCATCCGAAAACTCAAGCGTATCGTTGACGTAACACCTTAGCCGCTTCCACCATATTGGCCAGCGCTGGTTCTACTTCCGCCCAGTTGCGGGTTTTTAGGCCACAGTCCGGGTTGATCCATAGCCGTTCGGCGGGGATTTTTTCCAGGGCTTTCTCCATCAAATCGACCATCCAGCTCACCTCGGGAGTGTTCGGGGTGTGGATATCGTAAACCCCTGGGCCAATTTCGTTGGGATAAGCGAAGTCCTGAAAAGCATCCAACAGGTGCATATCAGAGCGCGATGTTTCGATGGTGATCACATCGGCATCAAGGGCTGCAATCGCGCCAATGATATCGTTGAACTCCGAGTAGCACATATGGGTATGAATTTGGGTGGTATTGGCTACACCTGCCGCGCTTAGCTGGAAGCTCTCTACCGCCCAGTCAAGGTACGCCTGCCACTCATGCTGGCGAAGCGGCAGCCCTTCTCGCAGCGCCGGTTCGTCGATTTGAATAATCTTGATCCCAGCTTGTTCCAGATCCAGCACCTCATCGCGCAGCGCCAAGGCAAGCTGGCGGCAGGTGGTTTCCCGCGGCTGGTCATCGCGCACAAACGACCACTGTAAAATCGTCACTGGGCCGGTCAGCATGCCCTTCATGGGTTTGTCGGTCAGGGTTTGAGCGTACTCGCTCCAGCGCACCGTCATCGCCGCAGGGCGAGAGACATCACCAAAAATCACCGGCGGCTTGACGCAGCGAGAACCGTAGCTCTGCACCCATCCAAAGCGAGTGAAGGCAAAGCCTTCGAGCTGCTCGCCAAAGTACTCCACCATGTCATTGCGTTCAGCTTCACCGTGCACCGGCACGTCGATATCCAAGGCTTGCTGACGCTCAACGGCGTAGGCAATCTCGGCCTGCATACGGGCTTCGTAGTCGGCTGGCCCCAGCTCACCGGCTTTAAAGGCGCGCCGGGCGGCACGAATCTCGTCGGTTTGTGGGAAAGAGCCAATCGTCGTGGTGGGAAATAGCGGCAACTTAAGCGCCCGCCGCTGAGCCTCAGCGCGAACAGGGTAAGGTGCCTGACGCTGGCTATCGGCGGGGCTAAGCGCCGCCAAACGCTTACTGACCACAGCTTGGTGAATACGGGTTGACTCACGCCGAGCATCCAATGCTCGAGTGGCCTGATCCAGGCGCTGCTCATCAACAGGCGTGGCGCGATTATCGATCAAGCGAGCCAGGGTCACCACCTCGTCTAGCTTCTGCCGTGCGAAGGCCAGCCAACCGATTAGCTCATCACCGAGCTCTGTTTCCTGCGCCAAGTCCACCGGTACATGCAGCAGCGAGCAGCTCGGCGCCAACCAAAGCCGCTGGCCCAGGCGCACTTTTAACGGCAGCAGGCGTTCGCGCAAGGCAGCCAGGTCGGCCCGCCAAATATTGCGGCCATCAACAAACCCCACCGATAGCACCTGATGGGGGCCAAGGCGATCAATCACGCTTTCCACTTGCTGGGGCGCGCGCACGGCATCAATATGCAAACCCGCCACGGGCAGCCGGGTCGCCAACGAGAGATTATCGCCCAAGCCCCCGAAGTAAGTGGCCAGCAGTAGTTTTAGCGGCGCAGACTGAAGGCGGTGGTAAGCGCGCTCATAGGCCTGCTGCCACGCCAGCGGCAAGTCCTGCACCAGCGCAGGCTCATCCAGTTGAACCCACTCAATACCTTGGGTGGCGAGCCGCGCTAATATTTCGCCATATACGTCGAGTACGCTATCGAGCAGCGTCAGGCGGTCAAAATCACCGCCCTTGGTTTTACCCAACCACAGCCAGGTCAGCGGGCCCGTCAGCGTTACTTTGGGGGTAAACCCTGCACGTAACGCCTCATCCACTTCATCAAACAGACGGTTGGAGGCCAGGGTAAAGGTTTGCCCATCATGCAGTTCGGGCACCAAGTAGTGGTAGTTAGTATCGAAATACTTGGTCATTTCACAGGCCGCGGCTTGTTCACCGCTGGGCGCTCTCCCCCGGGCCATACGAAAGGTGGTGTCGAGATCCACATCGCCATCTACCACTTCATTTTGCGCGTTAAAGCGTGAAGGCACCGCCCCCAGCGCCACTGAAACGTTAAGCACTTGATCGTAAAATGCGAAATCGCCCACGCTAACGAAATCCAAACCCGCGTCCTGCTGCGCCTGCCAGTGGCGTAAACGCAGCTCGCGGCCGGTGCTTTCAAGCTCGCTACGCGTGCACTCGCCTTTCCAGTACGCTTCCGTGGCTTTTTTTAGCTCGCGCTGAGCGCCGATGCGGGGATAGCCGAGAATATGAGAAACTGTCATGATGAACCCTACCAACGTGAATAATTTCACACAGTCTGGGCATCACACCTTAGTGAATCAAACTAAAGTTTCTAATAGTAAAGATGAAAAATACTCACAATGATTGAGCAATGACATGATTGAGCTACGACACCTCCGCACCCTGCTGGCGCTGCGCGAAACCGGCTCCCTGGTCGATGCTGCCGAACGCGTGCATTTGACCCAATCGGCGCTTTCACACCAGCTCAAAGATCTGGAGAGCCGCGTAGACAGTGCGCTGTTTGTGCGCAAAACCCGTCCGGTGGAGTTCACCCGCGCGGGGCTTCGACTACTCGCCCTGGCCGACCAGATACTGCCTGAAGTACGCAAGGCGGAGCGTGATTTAGCGCGTTTGGCAGGCACCGAGCAGGGGCGTTTGCATATGGCTATCGAGTGCCACAGCTGCTTTCAGTGGCTGATGCCGACGGTGGATTATTTTCGTGATCACTGGCCGGAAGTGGAAATTGACATACCCAGCGGTCACCATTTCGACCCGCTTCCAGCACTTGCCCGCGAGCAGTTGGATCTGGTGATCACCGCCGACCCTCAACCTCTTGAGGGGATTCACTACGCCCCGCTATTTCGCTATGAAGGGCTACTCGCCGTCGCCCGGCAACACCCCTTTGCAGGTCAGGGCTTTATAGCGCCACAGGCGCTGGCTGAGGAGACGTTGATCACCTACCCCGTTGAGCAGTCGCGGCTGGATATTTTCACCCAGTTTTTGCAGCCGGCGAATGTGCGCCCTCGGGAGATTCGCACCGCCGAATTGACGATTATGATGATGCAGCTGGTGGCCAGCGGACGTGGCGTGTGTGCGCTGCCCAACTGGGCACTCACTGAGTACTTGGAGCGCGATTACGTCAGCGCGGTAAAGCTAGGCGAGGATGGGGTATGGAGCACACTCTACGCAGCGATTCGCGAAGAGACTCGCGAATCGCCGTGGATGCAGGATTTCTTGCGCACTGCGCGGGAGACCTCCTTTGCAGTACTAACCGGCGTTAAGCCGGCGGATCGCGACGGGGAACCAGCAGCGTAAAGCGCGCGCCGCCCAAGGTCGGACTGGTATCAATGGTGACGCTGCCACCGTGCCCAGCCATAATTTTCTGCACTATCGAAAGCCCTAAGCCGTAGCCGCCGGAACTGCGGGCGCGGCTGTCATCCAGCCGGGCAAAAGGCTTGAAGATATCCGCCCGCGCTTCAGGGGGAATGCCGGGGCCGTCGTCTTCAACATCGATACGCACCAAATTGGGCTCATCCCAGAGTTGAATCACCACTTGGGACTTGGCATGGCGACAGGCGTTGCCCACTAAGTTCTGCACCGCACGCTGGAGATAGCGCGGCTCCGCCAGCAGCTCAATTTCAGGCCCTGGCGCAAGCACCAGCGCTAGCCCCTTATGCAGCGGCGACAGCGTATCAATCACCCGTTCCGCCATGGCCCGGCACTCTACCAACGCCGTTTCAAGCTCAGCGCCGTTAACCGTTTCCCCTCCTAGGCGGGCATAGGTGAGAATTTCATCAACCAATTCATCAAGTTCAGCAATGTCCGCATCGATACCCTGTAGCTGACGACGAATAGCAGGCTGATCAGTCATATCCTCGACCATCTGCACGGCAAAGCGAATGCGCGCAACCGGGGTGCGCAGCTCGTGGGAAACCGCCCGAATCATCTCTTGCTGGCCACGCAGCAGGCTCTGCACCTGATTGGCCATGCCGTTAAAGGCCATGCCCAAACGGCCTAAAAAGTCGCCGCTCTCTACCTTTACCCGGGTTTCCAGGCGGCCGCTGGCGATCCGTGTAGCGGCCAGTTCCAGCCGTGCCATGCGAGCTTCAATGCTACGCATAATCAAATAGATGATCAGGCTGAGAACGACCATCAGCCCCACCAGAAGCGGTAAGTGCAAATTGAGTGGCAGCGTATCCCCGCGGGAAATAGGCCCCGCTTGCAGCCATTGTGACTCGCCGGGCAACTGATAGAGCAGCGTAATTGACAGCTTATCGGAAACAAGCTGCGTGATAACGTTGCCACTGGCCAACTGAGCCTGCTGCGCCGTCGTTAGCCCTGCAGGCAGCGAAGACAACCGCTGCAGCGGCCAACTCCCTGAACGCAATTGGGCAATGCGGTCATCACGCTCTTCCGCTGGCGTTGCCGCAAGCCACTCGCCAAGCAGCTCTATGCTGCCATGCCACTGGTGCTCGCTCCAGTCATCAAGGCGTGCTTGCAGCAGCCAGGTATCTCCGGGCAGGCGCTGCTGCAACAACCAGGGTTTTTCGGCGACCAGGATTCTGCCTTGCTCCAACCGGGAGCGCTCAAAATAGCCCAAATCCGCCTCGTTGATAGGCTGCAGAGTGAGTTGCAAATCGAGTTGCTCTGAAAAGTGCTCAAGCAAAGCATCCCGCTGCTCTACCGACGTATCGGCTAGCCTTTGCGTCATCAGTGACATGGGGAGCGCGGCGAGTTGCTCGCGGTAGTCTTCGCGGCGCACCTGCTCAATAAAGGAGCGCCCTACCAAGGCGATCACAAACACCACCAGTAGCGCGATGCCCAGCAACAAATAGAAGCGTAAAAACGAGCCATTACTGAGCACCCGCCGCATGATGCTGTCCCTCTGAATGATCAACTGTCTTTAACGAAGAGATAACCTTTACTTCGCACGGTCTTGATCCGATGAGGCTGGTTAGGATCATCGCCAATTTTAGGCCGAATGCGCGATACGCGGACATCAATAGAGCGGTCTTGGCCATCGTACTTAATGCCCCGGAGGTCGCTGAATATCTCTTCACGGGTGAGCACGCGGCCTGCGTTACGCCCCAGTAGCCAAAGCAGGTCAAATTCGGCACTGGTTAAGTCAATACGCTCACCCGAAAGCCAGGCTTCGCGAGTCGCGTTATCGATCTCCAGGTTCTCAAAACGTAGCCGCATTTCGCCGTCCGGGGCAGGCCCGTCGGCGCGGCGCAGCAGCGCGCGCATGCGCGCCAGCAGTACCCGTGGCTGAACCGGCTTCGGCACATAGTCGTCGGCGCCCATTTCAAGCCCCAAGACCTGATCCAGATCGTCGGTGCGCGCGGTCAGCATCATAATTGGCCCGGCAAAATTGGGTCTAACGCGACGGCAAATCGCCAGTCCGTCCTCTCCTGGCAGCATTAAGTCCAGAATCACCAGGTCAGGCTGCAGGGTTAAAATACGCTCAACCCCTTTAGCGCCATCTGCTTCCAGCGTTACTTGGAAGCCGTTCGCTTCCAAGTAATCACGGGTAAGCTCGGCCAGACGCTGGTCATCCTCAATGATCAAGACATGATCTTGATCGGGATAGTCAGGCGTTACAGACTCTTGCGACTCAAGCGCCTGAAATTGCTGTTCCAAATGATCTACCATCCTCTTTATGCACTCCGCTTAGGCTGTTTATTTTCTCACCCGCTCATCCAATACCAACGCAGGTGCCCCATGATTGGCTCTCAGGATAACTCAAAACCACCAAAACACCCGCTTCTGTCGCTACAATTGCGCGTATTGGTAAGTGCGTGTGGCCAGACACTTGATTCTTCCTCAACCGGGGACTAATGTATAAACGCTAACTGTCGACAATTTGACAGGGGGAGCCTGCCATGGGAAGTAGCAAAACGAAAAGTGTTATAAAACGTGTTTACGTTCCAGCCCAAGTGCGCGACCTGCCCAATGGGGAGAAGTTAAAAATCCCGGGGCATTATAAGGCGCCGCCCGGGGAAGGAAACGACACCATTGAGTAATATTTGATTAAGTATATCTATTGCTAAAGCATATTAAAAAGGCAGACCATTTGGTCTGCCTTTTTTTCTTCACTACAAGTTATGCCCCAATTACACGAGGCGCGCTTTTCAGCGCCTACCCTTTGGGACCAAACAGAAACCATGCAATTAAGCCAACTAACGGGAAAAACAGCAGCACCAGAATCCATACCAGCTTAGCAAGACCGCTTGCCCCGCTTTTGGCTACTTTAACAATGGCCCAAATCACAATAATGAGCCAAATTAGCCCTAATAAACCACCTACTTCAATGCCCATAGCAACTCCTTAGCGTGTTGGCACTCGTATTAACTCAGACAGTCATATCAGTGGCACATTCCCAAGCTGGACTCACTGCTCAGGAAGGCTCAACACCATCTCACCCGCCTGTATTTCTATCGACAATAAATTCAGAAAGCTCATGCCGAGTAGGACAGTATCGCGCTCCATGCCAGGGCTGATAGACCCCTGCACATTCTGCACTTTTAGTCCGCCAAGGGAAACCTCATCAAGCTCCGTTAAGGTACCTTCCACTCGGCCGTTGGCGGTATTGAACCAAGCACTTCGCCCAGGCTCAAGGCCTAACTCGGTTGCTAAATCGGCTGGTATAGCGACATAGGTGGCGCCAGTGTCTAGCAAAAAGGTCACCGGTTTGCCATTGATGCTCCCCGGCGCCTCAAAATGCCCGGCTCGGTTACGCTTCAGGGTAACTGGCTCTCCCGCAGGCAAGGTTTGCACAATATTGGCGTTGGGTCGCATCATATTTTCCAGGCCACCGTGTATCCACCAAGTACCTACTGCCATTAACAGCACCCAAAACAGCAGCATCATAACGATGCCGCCACGCTGGGACACTTGCCCTGCATTATGCGTTGCCATACGCCACCTCACTGAGGTAAGGATGCCTCGTTAGCGTTATTATTGCTGGTATGACGGTTGGTTTCCCAGGCAAGCGCCGCCTCACGACCACGACGCTCGCTGACCCTGGCGCAAATCAGCATCGCGATAACGAACAGGGCAACACATAATAGAATAGACGCTTGCAAGCCAATCAGCGTTTGCAACACCCCCAGCATGACGATGCCCAACACCCCCGCCAATTTATTCGCCAACCCCCAGAATCCGAAAAACTCAGCCGATTTCGCCAAGGGTGAAAACAGTCCCACCAGCGCCCTGCTGGCGGATTGACTAGATCCCAGGCTAAGTCCCGCCAGACAGCCGACCACCAGAAACAGATGCTGGGCCTGCCACTGCAGCTCAAAATGGCCGTTTATCCACTGAGTCGCCTCAGGCGTTGCCCATATCGCAATAATCGCCACTACCCACAGCGCCAACGTCATTTGGTACGTTCGCTTGGCGCCTAGCTGATCCTGAATCCAGCCGAACCCCAGAGCGCCCGCCGCTGCAGTGATTTGAACAATAATAAACATGATATTGCGTACGCTCTCATCCCAGCCGATCACTTGAGCGCCATAAATAAAGGCGAACGCGATGATGATGTAGACCCCGGCCATTGAGAACAGTAGTGAAACCAAAAACACCGTCAGGTCTTTAAAGTAGCGCAACTCATGAAAAGTGGTTGTGACACGATTCAGAGCAATATGTCGATAAGAGACGCCGTGGGGCTGGGGCTTGCCGCGCTCTTGCAACCATAAAAAGGTAGGAATGGCAGTAATCAGGAAAAAACCTGCAGCAAAGGGCCCCACCCAGCGGATACGCTCAAAGTTATCCGCACTGGCCTCGCCGAGCACGACCAGAGTGAAGCCCGCTGCAAACAGCCCTCCGATATAGCCTAGCGCCCAGCCAAACCCGGAAATTTTGCCCAGCGACTGGGGCGGTCCAAGCTCGGGCAAAAAAGAGGCTATAAATGATTCGCCCATTGAGTAAGCGTAATTAGATAGCACTATTAGTAACAGCCCGATAATAACGTAGCCCGGTTCAACGAAGTAAAGCATTGCTGTGGTGACGACAGTCGCTAGGTAGCTAATCAGCAGAAAGCGCTTTTTCTCCGCCCGGTAATCCATCACAGCGCCGCATAGCGGTGCGGTGATCACCACCATCAAATAGCTAACCGCCAGGGCCAAGCTCCATAAAAAATTGGCAAGCCGGAAGTTATCGCCACGATCCCCCACAATGACGGTGGTAAACAGCTCACCAAATACCACAGTGATTATCAGTAGCGTGTAGGCTTGGTTGGCAAAATCAAACATTGCCCAGCCGAATATTTCGCGACGCGATGCGTAGCCATCCGTCGCCTTATCAGAGTTAGCAGACAGCATTGATTTTCTCTCACAGGGGAAGCCATTAGCCTAGCAGGTGGAACCCGTAAGACGCCACGGCTAGCGTTGGTAGATTAGAGGTGACAGCCGAGCAGCGTTGCTCTAAGTTTGATTGATTGACAAGTCATTGGGATAGAGTGCGATGGAGTTAGTCCAGACATCTCCACGGCGATTATATCGACAACTGTTAAACAGGCTGTTGGCCGTGCTATGTCTCTGGCTGACAAGCGTTGCAAACGTGCAGGCTGATGGGGCAAATACGCTGGCACCATTAACCTTTATTACTGAAGAGTACCCACCCTACAACTATCTCGATAATCAGCAATTAACTGGGGTATCAATTGATTTATTGGAGGCAATTTTTACAGCCACCAACACCCCTCTTAGCCGCCATGACATCCGCTACTACCCCTGGGTTCGCGGCTATGAGCTAGCGCTGAGCCAGCCTAACACTGTACTGTTTTCCACTACCCGCACGCCGGCAAGAGAGTCCAGTTTCCACTGGGTGGGACCGATTGCCCAAGACCGTGTCGTGCTGCTTGCCCACCGGGACGCACCGATCGTGATCGATGCGTTGTCACAAGCAATTGATCGCGACCTGACCGTGGCGGTTATTCGGGAAGATATTGGCGCCCAGGCGCTATTGGAAGCAGGCTACCCTGAACGACTACTGGTACCGGCCATTGATAACCGCAGCGCGCTCAACATGCTCACCCGTGGACGAGTTGACTTGTGGGCTTACAGTGCCGATGTGGCTGCCTGGATAGCTGAATCGGAAGGTTATCCTAAAGATAGCTTAATCCCGATACACACACTCAGCGAATCTTCGCTATACTTTGCCATCAACCAAGCTACTGACCGACGCTTGGTTACGCTGATGCAGCAGGCATTAGACAGGGTGCTAGCGGAACGGCCCCAGAGGTAGCTAACGATGGCTAATCAGGTAACCTACCGATGGCAGTACCGTATGACCATTGCGCTACTCACCGCTATCGGCAGTTGCTCACTGAACCTGCACGCAATGCCGCTAGCGGCTATGCCAAATCAAGCCCTGCCGCTCACCATCAACACTGAAGAGTACCCACCGTTCAACTATGCGGACGGCCAGGGGCAAATTATTGGCAGCGCGACGCTGCTGCTACGTAATGCGCTACGCCGGGCAGACATTGAGGCAGACTTTCGGTTACTGCCCTGGGAGCGCGCTTACACTGAAGCACGCTTACGCGATCATCACTGCGTCTACTCAACGACGCGCACCCCTGAACGTGAAGCGCTGTTTCACTGGGTAGGGCCGCTGGTGGTTAATGAGTGGGCTGCGTTTAGTTTAGCCGAGCGCGGTCTCAGCACTGCTTCACTTTCAGGGCTACACGGTTGGCGAGTGGGTGGTTTTCGCGGGGATGCCGTAGGCGATTATGTCGCCTCTCGTGGCATTAGTGTTCTACGTGCTCCTACGGAGCGAGAAAATATACTGCGTTTAGAGGCGGGCCTGCTAGATGTGATTGTGACAGGCAAAGCAACCGGTGAATTTATGGCACAAGAACAGCACATCGCACTCACGCACTTGTTTACCTTTTACCGCGCACCGCTTTATCTCGCCTGCCATCCCAGCGTGCCAGAAGCACTGCTGGCGCGGCTGCAAACGCAGTTGGATGCCCTGCACCGGGAAATGCAGGAGGAGAGCCAGTGACCACTCCTCGCCCGCGGTTTTTGCTCTCAGCCCCCGCCCCTAAAAAAGGCAGTCTGACCACTAAGCAAGCGCTACTTACCCTGCTGGTTGCTATGCTTATTAGCGGCGTGGCGGGCAGTGTTGAACTGCTCAGCCACGCCGCCAACATACGCCAGGAAACCGAGCAGCGTATTACCCATCAACTGGCCATAGTCAATGGCGCCGCAGCAGAAGCCGCTTTCCAGCTTAACCCTGACCTTGCCCACCAAATCGCCTATGGGCTATTTAGTGCTGATGAGGTCGCATGGGTATCGATTCGTGACGATTTTGGACGCGCGCTGGCTGAATTTGAGAGACCCAGACAGGCTGATCCGTCTTGGCTCAGCCAGTATTTATTTGGCGATATAGTCCACCACCAAACGCCACTCGCCTACTACATGGGCAGCGATATGCCAGAAGCGGTCGTCGGCGAAATTGAACTAATGCTGTCAGAAGGCTACTTAACCCAGCAATTCCTGGCGCGTATTTATAGGGTGGTCGGGGTGAGTATTGTAGAAGCGTTTATTTTAAGCATCGTAGTGATAACTTTTTTTCATCTCTTTATTACACGTCCTCTGCTCAAGGTACATGCGGCTATTGCCCAAACCGATACCAACTGCCCCGGCCAGTGGCCCAAGCCCATGCTACGGGGCCATCAGGATGATGAATTAGGGCATCTGGTGGATAGCTTGGATCATTTGTTAAATGCGTTCCAGCAAGGTTTGGAGCAGCGCGATCAACTCCACCACCTCTCCAATATGGATGGCTTAACCGGCGTGGCAAACCGCCGCCAATTTGACGAGTTTTATCAACGTCACTGGCACTTGGCACAGCAAAACCAGCAGCCACTATCGGTGATTTTTATCGATATCGATAACTTCAAAGAGTTTAACGATCACTATGGACATGCCATGGGTGACGATACGCTGCGCGCCGTTGCTAAAGCGCTCAATCAGTGTATTGACCCCGCAAGAGATCTGCTCGCCCGCTATGGTGGCGAAGAGTTTGTTTGTGTACTGCCAGGTCAGGATCATGACGACGCCGTAGGTGTCGCCAACTGTTTGCGCAAAGCGGTGCTGTCGCTCGCCATTCCCCACGCTTTTTCCAGCACCCACTCAGACCTCACCGTTAGCATGGGCGTTGCCAGCATGTCGTCCGGCTATTCAATCAGCGCTGAAGCGCTGATTGAACGCGCCGATCAGCACCTGTACAACGCCAAACGACTTGGTCGTAACCGCGTAGAGACAAGCAAACGCCCGGCCTGAAAGCCGGGCGTTAAGCACTTCTATTGCGAAAAGTATTGCAAAGAGCAGGTACGTTATAGCAACCAGTGAGCGGCCACAGCAGCGAGGCCGATGAACATCGCCGTAAGCACAGCCACTGTCACCACCCGATCAAGCCAGCGATCAAACCCCACCCCTTTAGCCTGTCTTCGTGTCGCCCCATGGCGCCCTTGCCGCGCCATTAGCATCTTCGCTTCATTCGTCACTGCTCCCGAATTACCTTGCCCGGCAATAGAAGGCCTGGTTACTTTTTATGAGTATTGATGAGTGATGCTAACTATTAATTCGCCGATTGACCACACTCGGCGCACGGCGCAGACGCTCTTCCTCACCTAACAGCTCGGCTTCAAAGGCATCCGCCCCCACCGGCGTTTCGCCATGGCGACGATAAAGTTGCGTTAGCATTGCCTTGCGGTCGGCGCGCAGTTCCTGGACTAGCACAAACACCATCATATAGAGGATAAAGGTGAACGGTAGCGCCGAAAGCACTGCGGCTGACTGCAGCCCTGTTAAACCACCCGAGGCAATCAGCGTGAGGCAGATAGCCGCGATCAGCACCCCCCAAATAACGCGCTTGTAGAGCGGCGGGTTGATCGAACCATTATCGGTCATTTGCGCCACGATATACGAGGCCGAGTCAGCGGAGGTCACCAGGAAAATAAAGATCAGTAGCATCGCCACGACCGACAGCACGCCGGAAAAGGGCATCAACTCAAACATCTCAAACAGCGCAACCGTTATATTATCCTGGGTTGCGGCTGCAAGCCCCACATCGATGCCACCCAGCTCCATATGCAGCGCCGCACCACCGAATACCCCAATCCACAAACAGGCCAGCAGCGGCGGTACAAACAGCACCCCAAACACATACTCTTTAATAGTACGGCCACGGGAAACCCGGGCAATGAAGGTACCCACAAAGGGCGACCAGGCAATCACCCAGGCCCAGTAGAAAATCGTCCAGCTACTCGCCCACTCGTTATCGCTATAGGGGGAAATGCGCAGGCTCATGCCAATAAAGTTCTGCAGATAGTCGCCAATACCCACCGTGATCGTCTCTAATATCGCCACGGTTGGGCCAGTGAACAGTACGTACAGCATCAACCCGATACATAGCAGCATATTGAGATTAGAGAGGCGTTTAATGCCTTTATCCAGGCCCGACCAAGTGGATGCCATGTAAGCGCAGAACATCACAAAGAGAATCAAAAACTGCCAGAAACCGCTCTCTGGCATGCCAAACACAGCATTTAAACCGCCGTTCAGCTGCAGAACGCCCAGCCCAAGCGAGGTAGCGACACCCATGACAGTGGCAACCACAGCAAATACATCCAACCAGGAAGCATAGGGACGAATTTTAGGGTTCTTAGCCGTGATTGATGATAGTACGGATGAGACCAGCCCCGCCTGCCCCTTACGAAACTGGAAGTAGGCGATGATCAAACCGACGATAGAGAAAGCCGCCCACTGGTGTATCCCCCAGTTAAAATAGCTGTATTGAATCGCATAGCGAGCCGCTGCTTCAGTTTCAGCGGTTCTGTCACCATAAGGTGGTTCGATGAAGTGGGACATGGGCTCCGCCATGCCATAGAACACCAGCCCGACACCAAAGCCTGCCGCCAGCAGCATGCTAATCCACGAAAAAAAAGTATAGTTGGGCCGACTGTCCTGGGGGCCTAAGCGCACCTTGCCGTACCGGCTAAGCGCCAGACCAAACAGAAAAATCACAAATCCAAACACCGAAAATAGATAAAACCACCCGAATAGCCCAGTAATAGTCGTCAGTGCTCCCTCTGCCGCGTTGGCAAATCCTTCAGGAAATGACGCTCCGACAACTACCAAGCCAAAAATAATCACCACCGATGCGATGAATACCGACTTGCCTCCATGATTAGCCATATAACCGTCCTGTTAGATGAGCTCTATTTAGGTAAGCACAGCGTATTAAGCGCATGCTTGTACAACCAAACTTCTCCTGTACAGCTTAATGGTAACAGTTGAAAAACCTCATCGCACTGTACCTGGAAGCTGACTACGCATCTCAGCGCTACTCACAGGCAGTGAACTTGCTAGAGCAACTGTGTTCCAATGGGTGCGAATAACCGATGGAGGCTCTTATGCCACAGATGAATCGCGACCAACGCAACGCTGCATGGCAAGCGGCTAACCAATGGCGTGCCCGTGCTGCGCAAACCCAACCCACTGGCCTGGCGGGTAGCCTAAAGCTGCTGTTCACATGGCTGGCGTTTGGCGCGTTAATGATAGTCGGTGTAATACTCGGCCTGTTTTTCCTATTGATTGGCTGGGCAATGATGCCGTTTGTACGGCATAAAATGAAGAAACGTATGGAGCAGATGCGTGCCCAGCAGGCGCAGGATATTGGCGGCGGCTACTCCAACGGGTCTACGTCGCCACATAACCGTCCAGGTCATCAGGACGTGTTGGAAGGCAGTTACGAAGTTAAAGATGAGCGCTAATCGCGCAGTGAGTGATATTTTTGCGCCGTCGATGGAAAGTTAAAGGGGCGCATACACCCAGGTAAATGCCGCCGCCAAGGTGAGCGGCATCACGACTAGACTCCCCAGGTTACCAATCAGCACTAACGAAGCCACTTTCTGTGGCGCAAGTTTATACTGCTCGGCGACTAAGTAGTTCAATACTGCAGGCGGCAGTGCTGCAAATACCAGTAGCACCGCCGCTTGCAATGCATTGAGCGGCAGTAGCCACATCAACGGCAAGGCAATCACTAGCCCGGACAACGGGCAGAGTACCGCCCCCAGAATCCCTGTCCGCCAGTCGCTAAAGTCGATCTCCAAGAGCCGCACCCCTAGCGCAAACAGCATAAGCGGAATACATACTCCACCCAGCATATGCATCGCTTCCAGCAGCCAGCCAGGCAGCGGCAGCCCACTGATATTCACCGCTAACCCCGCCAGACTCGCTAGCACAATCGGCATGCGCAGCATGCGCCATAGGGAGGTGCGCGGGTTAAGCATGTAAAGCCCCACCGAAAAGTGCAGCAGCATTTCAACGATAAACACCACTACCGCGGCAGGCAGTGCTTCGGCACCAAATGCCAGCACCAGCAGCGGCACTCCCATATTGCCCGCGTTGTTGAACATCATCGGCGGGAGGAAAATTTTACTCTCCAGCTTTAGCCACTTGGTCAGCGGCCACAGCACAATCCCCGACCCTAACACTACCGCTATCGCTGCCGTAGCCAGCCAAGCGTATTCGGCCAACGGCGCTTGACGGTCGGCCAGCACGGCAAACACCAGCAGGGGAACGAACAGCTCCATATTGAGCGTATTGAGGCTGCGTATATCCGGTGTACGGTAGCGTCCATAGGCAGCGCCACAGCCGGCAATTAAAAATACCGGCAATAGCGTGGCCAAAATGTGTCCAATCATACGGGCCGCCTTGCCCTATTACTTGTTCTCACTGTTGCTTCCTGGTTCGTTTGGGAAAGCCGTCTAGCTAGCTGTTATCAGCGGTGGAGGGTTCAAGAAAGCGCTGCCAGAGCGCGGTGACGATATCGCGATGAGCACGGAACTCCTCCCCATCGCTGAGTGCTTTTTGACCCGTAAGCGCCGCACGGTGAGCAGCGCTACGATAAGCCAGATAAGCCTCGCGAAGGCGCTCCGCCTCTTCAGCGGGTAAGTGCCCACTCTCCGTCAGACTCTCTAGAATGCGGATATTATCGCTGTAAGTAAGTAACGCAGGCGTCTGGTGAGCAAGTGCTAACACCGCGTATTGGCAGAGAAACTCGATATCCACCATTCCACCAGCGTCATGTTTGATATTAAAGGTGTTACTGGCGGCTTTACTGCCCAGGTGCTCACGCATTTTGTGGCGCATCTTGACCACCTCTTCACGCAGAGCAGCTTTATCTCGCGCCTGGCCTAGAATATCGCCCCGCAGCTGACTGAATTTCTCGGCCAGCGTATCGCTACCCGCCACCACTCTGGCGCGCACCAATGCCTGATGCTCCCAGGTCCAGGCATTCTGACGCTGATACTCGGCAAAAGCTTTCAGTGAAGTCACCAATAGCCCTGAGTTACCCGAAGGCCGCAGGCGCATATCCACTTCATAAAGCGTGCCGGTAGGCGTTACGGCGGTGAGCAGGTGAATAATGCGCTGACCCAGGCGGGTAAAAAACACGGGTGTATCAATGGGTCGTGGGCCATCGGTCGAGCCTTGACCATCGCTATCGTGCAGGAAAACCAGGTCTAAATCCGAGCTATAACCCAGCTCAATGCCCCCCAGCTTGCCGTAACCGACAATTAGAAACGCTGCCTCCCCGGTATTCAGCCCCTCAGGCACGCCGTGTTTGCGGGTGATATGTTTCCAGGCCATGGCCAACACGGCATCGAGAATCACTTCTGCTATAAAGGTTAAGTAATCGCTTACTTTCATTAGGTGTCGCGTGCCAGCAACATCAGACGCCGCCACGTGCAGTGTTTGTGCGTGTTTAAAAACACGCAGCGCCTCCAGCTGGGCCTCTTCGTCGTCCTCTGGCAGACGATTCAGCGTTTGGCGCAGTTCATCGGCCAGGCGCGCTTTATCGGCGGGGGTATACAGCGTTTCCGGGGTCAGCAGCTCGTCGAGCAGAATGGGATAACGCGAGAGCTGTTCGGCGATCCAAGGGCTGGCGGCGCATAGCCGCATCAAATGTTCAAGCGCCTGGGGGTTTTCGCGCAGCAGCGCGAGGTAAGCGGTACGCCGCAACACGGCTTCAATCAGCGGCTGCACCCGTTCAAGCGCGGTATCCGGCGCCTCATTATCCGCTACAGCATCCAGCAGTAGCGGCATCAGCGCATCCAAGCGCTCAAAGCCGATCCGCTGCATGCTTTGCACTTGCCGGGAGTGGTAAAGAGTCTGCAGCCGTTTCAAGGCTTTTTCAGGCTCGTTAAAGCCCGCATCAAAAAGGTGGGCGCTTGCCTCCTCCCCCTCTAACTCACCGCGCCAAATAAGCCGCCACTGGGCCAAACCGAGCTGGCTATCATCGTTGGCGTCATCGACATCCTCTTCGGGGTCGGCAATCACGGCATCAAAGTGTTGACGCACCCGCTCGCGCACTTCGTCTAGCTGAGCAATCAGCCCCGGCCAGTCTTCATGTCCCATGGCGAAGGCAACCCGCTCACGATCACCATCATCGCTGGGCAGGGTTTGTGTCTGGCGATCTTCCAGTGCTTGGAGCGCGTGTTCAACATCGCGCATAAAGGCGTAATCGGGCAGCAGTTCATCGACCACCTCCTGGGGCAACAGGCCCAACTCGGGCAAACGATTGAGTGCCGTTTTCAGCGATGTCACCTGCAGTTCCGTATCGCGGCCGCCACGAATCAGTTGGAACGCCTGCACCACGAACTCAACCTCACGAATCCCCCCCGGGCCGAGCTTAATATTGCTCTGCATGCCTTTACGCTTCACTTCGCGGTTAATCATCGCTTTCAGCTCACGGAGCGACTCAATAGCGCCAAAATCGAGATACTTGCGGTACACAAAGGGGCGCAGCCCGGCCAGCAGCTCTCCGCCCGCGTCTAGATCTCCGGCGACCGGCCGTGCTTTGAGCATGGCGTAACGCTCCCACTCGCGACCTTGATCCTGGTAGTAGCTGGAGAGCATGGAAAAGCTGCCCACCAATGGGCCGCCGTCGCCCAAAGGGCGCAAGCGCATATCAACGCGGAAGGCGAAACCGTCGGCGGTCATGGCGTCTAGCGCGGCAATCAGCTTTTGGCCCAGCTTGGTAAAGTACTCCTGATGCTCTAATGATTTACGACCTCCTTGGGTTTCGCCTTTCTCGGCAAAGGCAAAGATCAAGTCGATATCGGAGGAGAGGTTCAACTCCCCCGCGCCCAGTTTGCCCATGCCCAGGATCACCAGACGCTGGGGGGTGCCGTCATTGCGGGGGGCCGGTAAGCCCCAGCGCGGTGCGTAAAACTGCTCTAGCCAGGTTAACGCAGCTTCCAAGCATATTTCAGCGAGCTCCGAAACCGCCGTGGCGGTATCCCACATGCTATAGCCGGAGGCACGGTTAAGGTCTCGCCAAATAATTCCCAGCATACGCTTGCGGCGAAAACGGCGTATCGCCCGCTGCATTGCTTCTTCGTCTTCGGCGTCCTCAAGCGACTCATTTAGCCAACTGGCCAGCTCGTCCCGCCCGGGGTTGGTGTCCAACTCTCCGGCAATATCCAACTCGGCTAACCACTGGGGATAGCGAACCAGGGTATCCAGCGCAAAGGTTGATATGGCCAAGACTCTGGCAAGCGCCTCACGGCGCGGCTCAGAAAGCTCCTGCCAATTACTGGATGGTAGCTCCTGCTTGGTCATCTCGGCGACATTATCGGCTTGAGTAAGCGCCTCGGTTAGCCGCTTCCAGGCGGACTGGGTGGCGGTATGTAACGACGCTGGCAGCGTCGACAACGGTAAAAAATCGTCGTTCCTAAGTCCTTTAAATGCTTGCATAACGACCTCGCTGACAGCGTGCTAAAAAGGAGTGGTTTTAAATCAGCTTAGCCAAAGAATTTTTCCCAACCCAATAGCCCCCAGGTAAGCCCAGCCATCATCAGCGACAGCATTACTGCCGCTGAGCCAATATCCTTCGCTCGCCCGGAAAGCTCATGGTGCTCGGTGCCGATCCGGTCAACCACGTTTTCAATTGCACTGTTCAGCAGCTCCACTATCAGTACAAAAAACAGGCTGCTCACCAGCAGTAGCCAAGTGATGGGGCCTTCGCCAATCCACCAGGCGAAGGGTAGCAACACTACCGTAATGCCTACCTCTTGACGGAAAGCCGCTTCGTTTCTAAATGCCGCTTTTAAGCCTTTCCACGAATAACGCGTGGAGTGAACCAAATGTGTTAAACCGGTATGCCCAGGTTTCATGCAAGTCGCCTCACCTTGTGAGCGTGGAGTTTGTTCAGTTCGCTAATATCATTGCCTCTAGATCCAGTGACAACGGATCCAGCACTTCGGACCAACTTAAGTAAGGCGTGCTGCTGTTACCATTGACCATAACGCTAAACACTCCCCAGCGCCCTTGCGAGGTGCGAAAATAGCCCGCTGCTGCGCGCACGGCAAAGGGTTGGTTAAGCGTGCCGGTTTTGATCATGACATTGTTTTGGAACGTGGAAGAACCTCGCCGAATAAAGCGCATCACCCCGTTAGCGGGCGACTGAAAGGCCGCCACAAAGCTGGGAAACAGGCTGCTTTGACGAAACATGTCCTCCAGCATCACGTTAACGCCCTGGGCCGATGTGCGGTTTTCAGTGGTCAGCCCGCTGCCACTGTAGAGAGTTAACGGCCCGTGCCCGGGCAGGCTCTGAGCGTACGTTTCAATCGCTTGGCCTGCTTGGCGTAGCTGCGCCTGGGGCGTCTCGACGAGATCCAGCGCCAGCACATCAGCCATATAGTTATTGGAGTAGTTCATGATGCGCAGCAATAACTCTTGCAGTGGTTGGCTGTCCACCGCCGCCAAACGCTGGGCAGTGCCGGGGGGTTGAGACGAGCTGACGCGCCACGGTTCGCGCACCTGTATCCCCGCCTGACTCAACATGCCCATCAACACTTGTGCGGTAGTTTCGGCAGCATCCCCCGCGCCACGGTAGACATCCCGGGCAGTGGCATTGGTGGAAATCTGCCCTGTCAGACGCATCACGTCGCCGCGCTCATCCGTGACACGCTCAGCGCTAATCTCAGTACCACTATTGGCCGGGCGAGTGACTACCTGGTTATCGATAGTAATCAGCGATGTCTGGCTATCGCACAGCCCCACCTGGGCAGGTGCCCCTGCGCTAGCGGCAGGGGCGACATTGACGCACCAACTGCCGAAGTTAACGCCTGCCGAGGAGAGTGGCGCGCTATACGCATTAGCGACCCGATTGAGCGCATTGCAGCGGTCGGTGGTAATACACTCCACCGGCCCAAAGCGCCACTGGCTGACCACCAAAGCACCATCAACCTCGCGCACCCCGGCTAAGTGCAAACGCTGCACCAAACGCCATAGGTTTTCAGTGGTGAGGCCCGGATCCCCACCGCCATCAAACACCAAATCGCCGCGCAGCACGCCATTATCGATGCTAGCGGAGCTGACCAGTTGGCTGGTAAAGCGGTGTTGGGGGCCAAAGCGGTTCAGCGCCGCCGCCGAAAGATAGGCTTTAGTTACCGAAGCGGGTGATAGCTGACGATCCGGGGAGATACTGCCTAACCGTGCATTGGCAGCTGCGTCAGCATCCAAAAGGCGGGCCTCGGCGCTAATCGAAAAGCCTTTATTTTGCAGCTGTCCCAGGCGATTAAAATCGGCGAGCAGGCTGGTACTGGCACACAGCGCTAACGTGGCAACACCGGTTACCAGCGACCAGCGCCGCATACGCTTACGAGCAAAACGACCCATTACGATACCTCAATGCACATTCATTTTAGAAAACACTTGCAGCATGACCACACCGGCAACGATCAAGCTAATGCCTACCACCGCCGGTAAATCAGGCTTTTCACCGAACACCACTATGCCAACTAAGGTAACCAGCACGATGCCCAGGCCCGCCCAAATCGCATAGGCGATCCCCACCGGCAGCGTGCGCAGCACTAGGCTAAGCAAATAGAAAGCTAATCCGTAGCCCACGACCACCACCAAGCTGGGCAGTGGGCGCGTAAACCCCATGGAAGCTTTTAAAGCGCTCGTGGCGATTACTTCGGCCACAATCGCCAGCACCAAATAGACAAACGTCATGTTCGCTCCAAATCAACGCATAACCGCCATAGTGCCTGGCCACTTCGAGCATATTTAGCCTCGAACGGCGTTAAATAGCCGTCTTTAGGCGCAATTTCAGTTACCGCTGCCTGTTGTCCGGTTACCTGAGCTACCGCCAAGGCAAACTCTTCAACGTAGAGTGACCAGTTAGAGCGCAGCTCAAGGCGCCCTCCAAGGGCCAACAGTGTGGGTAAAACCGCATGGCCATGCCAGCGCATTTTTAGATGCCCCGCCTTGGGGTATGGATTGGGATAAAGCAGAAAGTGATACTCTGGCGCCCAGCCAGCCTGGTAGGCTAAACGCCAAAAGTCGACCAGGTCGGCTCTTACCAGCAGCGCATTGTCAGGCAACGCGCCGTGGTCACGCCCCAAACGATCTTCGCTGCGATCCACGCCGATTACCGCATGGGCGGGGAACTGCGCCGCCAGTTGGCGTGTCGATACCCCTACTCCACAGCCTGAGTCGAGTATCAACGGTGCCTGACGACCCGCGAGCCACTCCGCCGCCAGGGCAAAGCTATGTTGGGTATGTTCGGCGACCGGTTTACGCAAAGGGTGCGTTAGCGCTCGGCTCACCCGGCGTGACAAATCCTGATGCGGGCCTGGCTGATTGGAAATGACGGGTCGAGAATTGTGTTGCATGCCATTACTCGGCTGAAAAGCGTGATTCTATCAGTCTCGAACGCTTGCGGCATGACGCCGTTGCACAGCCGGTGCTATGATCACGCCTGACATCGTTATTAGTGACCTTATTAAGCGCATGGTACTGGGCAAATTTTGCTCTTTAAACATGGCGATAATTGTTATTACCACCACTGCACCACGAGGAACCCGGCTTGTCACACTTACCGGTGATTGTCGGCATGGGCGGCATCAATCCCGCTGGCAGAACCTCTGGCCATCAGGCCTTCCGCCGCACTGTGCTTGATGCCCTTACTGCTGACCAGCAACGCCAGACACTGGAAGGCTTGGCGGCGCTTATGCGCCTAGTAGAGCACTCCGAAAAAGGATGGCACGACAGTCAAGGCCAACCCGTCGATGACCCGGCGCAGTCGCTGCGTGATCAGGTGCTGAAGCATACCCTGATTCGGCGCAATGAAGACCCGCGCTTTCTCGACCCTGGCATGCCCTCTAATCGGCAGGCCAACATGCAGTTTGCCGAGCCGCTCCGCTTTACCCTGCGCCGCCGCCAACTGCCTGAAAACCTGCCCTTGGATTGGCAGGTGCGCGACATTGATGCCCGTGAGGTTGAAGTGATCGTTCCCGCAGGCGTGCTAGAGGTGCTGATGCCCGACGCCCAGTTGCCTAAGGTTCGCGCAGCGGCTCAGCTACCCAGCGGTTTTGACCCCGCGAGCCTTTACCGCAGCGTTCATCACCCGCGAGGCCTTTCCCTAGCGGTATTTGGCGCCAGCGACTGCCTTGGCGCCAGCGGCCTCTCCTGGGAGACGCTGCGTCAGCAGTTGAACCCGGATCATATTGCCGTATACGCCGGTAACTCCATTGGTCAGTTAGACGATCAGGGCTGGGGCGGATTACTGAAAAGCCTGGTGAGCGGCCAGCGCGCTACCTCCAAGCAGATGCCCCTGGGCTATGGCCAGATGCCCGCCGACTTTTTGAATGCCTACGTGCTGGGCAGCGTTGGCGGCACCGGCGCAGCATTAGGCGCCTGCGCCAGCTTTCTGTATAACCTGCGCCTAGGCATTGATGATATTCGCGCCGGCCGCCGCCGTGTGGTGATGGTCGGCACTGCAGACGCTCCCATCACACCGGAAATCATCGAAGGCTTCCGGGCCATGGGCGCGCTGGCTGACGACGCCGGTCTGAAAGCCCTGGATGCCCTGGAATTGCTCACCGACAGCGATTATCAGCGCGCCTGCCGCCCGTTTGCGCGCAACTGTGGCTTTACCATGGCAGAAGCCAGCCAGTTTGTGCTGCTAATGGACGACGCCCTAGCGCTGGAAGTCGGCGCGGATATTCTCGGCGCGGTGCCTGACGTGTTCGTCAATGCCGACGGTTACAAGCGCTCGATTTCGGCGCCGGGCATTGGCAACTACATCACCCTCGGCAAAGCGGCTGCACTGGTGCGCGATATGCTGGGTGAAAAAGCCCTTAAAGAGCGCAGCTTTTTGCATGCGCACGGCACCAGCACCCCCAAAAACCGCATCACCGAATCCCATGTATTCGACGAAATCGCCCGCGCTAACGGCATTAGCGACTGGCCGGTGGTGGCGATCAAAGCCTTTATCGGCCACTCCCAGGGCTCTGCAGCGGGCGATCAGTTGGCGAGCGCTTTGGGCAGTTTTTCCCACGACTTGCTACCGGGTATTCCTACCCTGGATGCCGTCGCCGACGACGTTTATGCCGAACGGCTACGCTTCTCGCAAACGGCACAAACGTTTCGCGCCGACGCGGCTTTTTTGAATGCCAAGGGCTTTGGCGGTAACAATGCTACCGGCGTAGTGCTGTCACCTGCGGTGACCGAGCGCCTACTGACTCAGCGCCACGGCGCAGCGGCGGTGAGTGCCTGGAAAGTGCGCCGCGAAACGACCCGTGAAGCAGCAGCGCTCTATCTTGCCGAGGCAGACCGTGGTCACTACGCGCCACGCTATCAGTTTGGTGAAGCGGTACTGGAAGGCCCCGAGCTGGATATTCATGCCGACAGGATTCATATTCCCGGTTATGACCACGCGGTCTCATTAACCAGCGATAACCCGTTTGGTCGATTGGATGAGGAGAGCGAGCAATGAGTACGCGGAAGCTCAATATCGCCGTCTACCCTGGCACCTTCGACCCCATCACCAATGGCCATTTTGACCTGATCGAGCGCGGCGCGCGGATGTTTGACAAAGTAGTCATCGCGGTCGCTGCCAGCCCCGGCAAAAGCCCCCACCTCGATCTAGAAACACGTATGGCATTGGCGAAAACGGTCTGTGCACCGCTGCCCAACGTTGAGGTGATTGGCTTCTCAACCCTGCTTACCACCATGATGCATGAGCAGGGCGCGACAATTATTCTGCGCGGCCTGCGTGCGGTTTCCGACTTTGAGTACGAGCTGCAGCTGGCCAACATGAACCGGGCCCAAAACCCCGAGCTGGAGAGCGTGTTTTTAACCCCAGCGGTGGAAAACTCGTATATCTCATCCACCATCGTGCGTGAAATTGCCAAGCTGGGTGGCGATATTTCTCCGCTGGTGCATCCTCAGGTCGCCGAAGCGCTGCGTAACCACTACACTAGCTAACCAACGCCATTGTTGAGTAAAACACTCAGGTATTTGATAGCCTGGGTGCGAACGCCATCTGCGAGGTATGCCCATGGCCCTGATGATTACCGACGAGTGCATTAACTGCGACGTCTGCGAGCCCGAATGCCCCAATGATGCTATCTCCCCCGGTGAGGAGATCTACGTCATCGACCCTAATCTATGTACCGAATGTGTCGGCCACTATGATGAGCCCCAGTGCCAGCAGGTCTGCCCGGTGGACTGCATTCCGCTGGATCCAGAGCGCCACGAAAGCCATGAGCAGTTGATGAAGAAGTACCGCATCATCACGGCCGCCTAAACCTCATGCGGATTTGGGCCCTTGCCTGGCCAATCATTCTCTCCAATATCACCGTCCCGTTACTTGGTTTGGTTGACACTGCTGTGGTCGGGCATTTGCCCGACTCTCGCTACCTTGCAGGCGTTACCCTGGGTGCTACGCTGTTTAGCTTTCTTTATTGGGGTTTTGGCTTCTTGCGCATGGGCACTACGGGGCTGGTCGCCCAAGCCATGGGCCGCGAGAGTGACTCGGATGTACGCAATCTACTGGGGCAGTCGCTGATCATCGCACTGGTGATTGGCAGCCTGCTGATTGTGTTCGCCTCGCCGCTGATTACGCTGGGTTTGTGGCTGTTAGATGGCAGCGAGGTGGCCACCCATTTAGCCCGAGAGTACGCCCATATCCGCCTCTGGTCGGCACCGGCGGTGCTCGCCAACTATGCCATTCTGGGCTGGTTTTTAGGCCAACAGAACTCCCGCGTCACACTGATGATTCTACTGCTTACCAACAGCGTCAATATCGTGCTGGATGTATGGTTTGTGGTTGGGCTAGAAATGACCAGTAACGGCGTGGCCTGGGCCAGCGTCATTGCGGACTACAGCGCGCTGGCGTTCGGAAGTTATTTGGTGCTTCGCCAGCTAACCCGACTAGAGGGACATTTTTTGCGCGAGCGCCTGCTGGCACTCACGGCTTACACAGCCTTGTTTAACGTCAATGCCAACCTGTTTGTGCGCACCCTGGGACTGCTGTTTGCCATGGCGTTCTTTACCGCCCAAGGCGCGCGTCAGGGGGATACCGTACTTGCTGCCAACGCCGTACTATTGCAATTTATCATGCTCACCAGTTACGCCCTGGACGGCTTTGCTCACGCTGCCGAGTCACTGGTTGGGCGCGCCTATGGGCGCCAAGATTGGCGCGAGTTTGCCGCCAACGTGCGCGCCGCCGCACGTTTTTCGTTCTGGACTGCCGGTGCTGCGGCCCTGCTGTTCGCGCTCGGCGGCAATGCGCTGATTGCGCTGCTCACCGGCCTGGAAGAGGTGCGCACGACCGCGGCAGACTATTTGCCATGGATGGTCGTGATGCCGCTGATTGCGGTATGGAGCTACCTGCTTGACGGGGTATTTATCGGTACCACCGCAGTACGCGAAATGCGCAACAGTATTTTTATTGGCCTAGCCGCCTACCTGCCCGCCTGGTGGTTTAGCCAGGGGCTGGGCAATCATGGGCTCTGGCTGGCGTTTACGCTGTTTACGCTGGTTCGCTCAGCGGTCCTGATTCATTACTATCGCCGTTATCGGCTGACCCGTTGGCGTTAAAACCGTTACGCCTGCCCCTAACTGCGCTAACGTAGGCTTAAACGGGTAGCTTCAACGTGAAAATTTCCGTGCTCACCCGTATATTAGCTGTGTCGTTGCACTTCATATGTACTTCCAAGACCTTGCTTAGCCACTTCCTAATAATGAATAAAGAGAGCATCCCATGCTTAAAATGATCTCAAAACCGGCGGTCAAGCTGGTGGAGCGCTATCTCCCCGACCCGTATATTTTCGTACTGCTGCTGACGTTAATTGCCTCGGTCGCCGCCATCGCTATTGAGCGCCAAACACCGCTGGCGGTGCTGCGCTTCTGGGGCGATGGGTTCTGGGGCTTATTGACGTTCTCGATGCAGATGCTGCTGGTACTGGTCACCGGTTTTATGCTGGCAAGCTCACCGCCGGTTAAACGCATTCTGCAAAAAATCGCCGGTACCGCTAAATCGCCTGGCGGCGCAATTGTCCTGGTGACGCTTGTCTCATTGGCAGCCAGCTGGATCAACTGGGGGTTTGGCCTTGTGGTCGGCGCGCTATTTGCCAAAGAGCTGGCCAGGCTGATTCGCGTTGACTACCGCCTATTAGTGGCCAGTGCTTACTCCGGCTTTGTGGTGTGGCACGGCGGCTTGGCAGGTTCGATACCGCTCACCATCGCAACCGAAGGGCATTTCTCCGCCGACCAGATTGGCGTGATTGGCACCGGCTCTACGATTTTCGCCTTCTTCAACCTCGCCATTGTGGTCTGCCTGTTTATCGCTATCCCATTGGTAAACCGCATGATGCTGCCGGATGAAAAGGATAGCGTCTACGTTGACCCCAACGTGCTAAATGATGAGCCTGAACCGGTTGGCCGCATTACTCGCCCCGCGGAGCGCCTGGAAAACAGTCTCACCCTCGCCCTACTGGTCGGTGTACCGGGGCTGCTGTTCTTGCTTGATCACTTTCTGCTACGGGGTGGCGGCTTAAACCTTAACGTCGTTAACTTTATGTTCCTGTTCCTGGCCATTGTGCTGCACCGCACGCCGCGTAATCTGCTCAATAGCCTGCACGAAGCGATTAAAGGTGGTGCGGGGATTGTCATCCAATTCCCATTTTACGCTGGCATCATGGCGATCATGGTGCAGTCGGGGCTCGCAGAGAGCATGTCTGAGTGGCTGGTCTCCTTTGCCACCGCCACGACACTGCCCTTCTGGTCGTTCATCAGCGCTGGGATTGTCAACCTGTTCGTGCCCTCCGGTGGCGGCCAGTGGGCGGTTCAGGCACCGGTAATGCTGCCTGCGGCTGAAGCGCTAGGTGCTGACATTTCAAGAGTCGCCATGGCCGTCGCATGGGGCGATGCCTGGACTAATCTGCTACAGCCCTTCTGGGCACTCCCGGTGCTCGCCATTGCGGGCCTAAAGGCAAAAGATATTATGGGCTTCTGCCTGATTCAGCTTTTCATCACCGGCGTTATTATTTCCGTCGGTCTGGTCTGGTTTTAAAACTATGGTTTTAAAACCAGGCCATCACAGATGGAAATAGCAACTCTTTCAAATATCCAATGACGGATGCGAGGGCAGGTTGGAGCGAGGGTCTTTCGGCCAGGGATGGCGAAAGTAGCGCCCATGAAAGGGTTCACAGCGCCCTCGCGCAAACCTGCCCTCGATATCGAGATGTGCAGATCGCCAACTGAGATACAATGACAGCAGGAGCACCGTATGACAGACGCCGAAATCAGCGCCAACGCTGCCCTGCCTGGGCAGCATGAACTCTCCATGACCGTTTTGATGACGCCCGATATGGCGAATTTCAGCGGCAAAGTGCATGGTGGCGCGATTCTTAAAAAACTCGACGAAGTCGCCTTTGCCTGCGCCAGCCGCTACTCAGGCCACTATGTGGTGACACTGTCGGTGGATCAGGTGCTGTTCAAGCAGCCGATCCACGTAGGCGAGCTGGTCACCTTTTTAGCCAGCGTCAACCATGTTGGCCGCTCGTCGATGGAGGTGGGCATTAAGGTCGTGGCTGAAGATATTCGTAATAAGTTGATCCGTCATACCAACAGTTGCTACCTCACCATGGTTGCGGTGGACGCTGATGGTAAGCCCGCCAGCGTACCGCCGCTCAATTTGGCCACACCGCTACAGAAGCTACGTTTTGAAAAGGCGGCGCTACGCAAAAAGTTACGCAAACAGGCGGAAAGAGAGGAACTGCTGACCCAGCAGCAGCATCAGTCCCAGGCCCACTAAACGCCCCCAGAGAAGGAGTTCGTATGTCCGCCAGGGAACGCTACCCGCACCTGCCGAGAGCGGTTGAATACGCCCATATTGGTTGGGATTTTTTCATTCTGACGCTGGTAGTGATCAATCTCTCTCTGCTGCTGTTTGATTCACTGTTTCTACTCGGCCCCATTAACCAAGGCATCGCCAATCTTGCCCCCGGTTTTCACACTTTCTATGATGACGTGATTCATAGCCGCTTCATCACCATCGACCTGGTATTTGTTAGCTTTTTTATCGCCGATGTTTTGCTCGGCTGGTCAATCGCCATTGCCGAGCGGCGCTATCATCGCTGGTTCTTTTACCCCTTCGTGCATTGGTATGACGTGCTGGGCTGTATTCCTCTGTCGGGCTTCCGCCTGCTGCGTATTTTACGCGTCGTATCGCTGCTCCACCGCCTCCACCGCCTGGGTCTTATTGATGTTACCCGCTGGGATATCTATCAGTTTTTTGCCAAGTATTACGATATTTTGCTTGAGGAACTCTCTGACCGCATTGCCCTGCGGCTACTCGGCAATGTGCAGGAGCAGATACGCGCCAGCGATTCTCTCACCGAGCGCGTCATTGAGCGCGTGATCATGCCGCGCAAAGCGCAGCTGATTCATGAGATCGCTCAGCGGCTGGAGAGCACTATCGGCAAAGCCTACCAGCACAACCGCCAATCCATTATGGCGGCGATCAGCGAGTTGGTGAGTCGCACGTTACGTGAAAGCCCCGAAATTCAGCGCCTGAACCGGCTACCCATGGGGCAGCAGGCCACCAGTGCGATGGAAGCCTCGCTCAGCGGTGTTGCTCAGCGGCTAGTCGATGAACTGCTGCTAGGCATTCATTCAGATGAGTTTAGACAACTGGTAGAGCACACCGCCGACAGCGGCTTCGACACTTGGCTGACGGTTGACGAAGGCAGCAATCGGGTCACCGAACAGGTGCTTTACGACATCCTCGAAATGCTCAAAGACCAAGTGCGCCACCAGGGCTGGAAAGATCGCTACGAATAATTCACAAGGTGGCAGGGGCTAATGGACGCTCGGTTAGGCAGGCGGCAATGATACTCAACGCTTGAACGAGTTCGCTGCGATCCGCCGCGGCTCCAATACAGAGGCGAATGGCTTGGGGCGCTGGCGTGCTGCCCACACAAAAGGGCTCTGCACTGCTTACCTTAACGCCCCGCTGCAGTAGCCGGTCACACAGCTCTCCGGCCCGGCTCCCCTCTGGCAGCGTCAACCAGACATTACTGCTGTGGGATCGCCCGCTTAAGGTAAACCCTCGCAGCCATTCGGCAGCCAGCCGTTGACGCTCCGCCAGCTCCTGGGTCTGCCAGGTAAGTAGCTTCTCAGCCGCAGCCTGGTTAACCCAGTGACAGACTACATCGACCATTAGCGGCGGCACCATCCAACTCTGGGCGCGTAGGCCTGTCGCTAACCGCTCGTGTAAGCTTTGAGGCGCGCGCAGCACGCCTATCCGCAGCCCGCCCGCGAGTACTTTAGCGGTACTAAACACAAACAGCGTGCGTTCCGGCGCAAGTTTATAAAGAGGCGTACCACGCTGCTCAGCGGGCAGATACTGCACGCCATCTTCAATCAGCCAGATATCGTAGCGCCTGGCCAGCATTACCAGTCGTTCACGCCGCGATTCGCTCAAGCATGCACCAGTGGGGTTGTTCTGTTCCGGCGTTAGATAAATCGCTCTCGGCGGCTGCCGGGCACACTGCGCCTCAAGCAGATCCATGCGCATCCCTTCACTGTCTTGACCAATCCCCACCAACTTTAGGTGGCCCTGCTGCGCTGCGCTGATGGCGCCGGGATAGGTCAGAGCATCAGCCACCAGCAGCTCGCCCGGCCGAAGCAGGGTGCTGAGCGCCAGGCTGATGCCGTGCTGCCCCCCCTGGGTGATGAGCAGTTCATCGGCGATAAGCGGCATCCCCAACGTATTTAACCAGCGAGCGAGTACTTCACGGTGCTCATGACGCCCCTGAGCCTGTTGGTAGGTAACACCACGCGCTAATGCGGCCCCGGATTGGCTTAAAGCAAGCAGCGCTTCGCTCAACAGCGACTGCCGCAACGGATGGGGGGGTGGCAGGCTAAGGCTTAAATCGATCACACCGTCCGTTTCGTCAGCGGGGAAGGTCAGGCTAACAGCACTGTTTTGGGTTTGGCTCTTCACATAAGTGCCGCTACCCACCCGTGCCGACACCCAGCCACTGCGTTCAGCCTCAGCGTAGCCCCGGGTCACCGTACCAATGGTCACGCCCAATGCATCCGCCAAGCGGCGCTGGGGCGGCAATCGCTCCCCAGGCCGTAGCTCTCCGGCCTGAATAGCGGCTTCAATGGCGCTGGCAATAGCGCGATAGCGTGAGCCAGAAAACTCAGCTAGCGAAGGCACCCACATTGTCATGGTGACAATAAAACCTTTGACGTCAATTTAAACCCCATTATGCTAACAATAGCTCCTCAAAAGCAACTCTCTACCCATGATTGTATGGATACAATAAAATGAACAGCGAATGGTTAATCCTCGGCCCGGCTGCACTCTATATGATGTCGATGACCCTTACGCCGGGCCCGAACAACGTCATGCTCACCGCTTCTGGCGCCAACTTCGGCTTTAAGCGCACACTGCCGCACATGTGGGGAATTTTAGGTGGCTGCTTTTTGCTGTTTGCGGGGATAGCGCTGGGGCTGGGAGTGCTGTTTGAACGCTACCCGGCGATTCAAACTGCACTGCGCTGGGTCGGCAGCGCCTACTTGCTCTATTTGGCATGGAAAATCGCCAGCGCCCCGCCACCCAATCTTAAGGCGCAGGCCCATAGTGTCCCCTTCACCTTTTGGCAGGCGGCGGCATTTCAGTTCGCCAATCCAAAAGCGTGGGTAATGGGGCTAGCGTTGATGGCAGGTTTTCTACCCGAAAGCGGCCAACCGGTATTTAATGCGCTGCTACTGGCAGGCTTTGCAGAAGTGGTAGCCCTGCCCTGCATTGCCTTATGGGCAGCCTTTGGCACGGCCATTGGGCAGTGGATCAAAAGCGACGGCGCATGGCGGGCGTTCAATATTACTATGGGCGTGTTGACCGCCGCCTGCGTCGTGCTGATTTTGGGGTAGCAAAACGTCAACAGGCCCTAGCCCTAGCCGCAGCGCAGATCTTCAACCATATCCTGATCGTCAAGATGCACATTCAAACGATCCGGGCGGTGATCCATGGTGGCCATATCACCAGGGCGAAGTACGCGCACTTGTCGCGCGCCGCTGTCGCTTTGTAACTGCGCAACGTGCGCCTCATCGAAGGGCTCACCAATAGCCGACTGGATAGCGTCTAGATCACAGGTGGCGGCTTGCTCATCACTAGCGCCATTAGACCCCACCGTTGGCGGCGGTGGCGCTGCGTCTACGTCATCGTTGGCAGGGGAAATTGGCATTTGCGAGTTAACACAGGCTGTTAACAACAGCGCACAGGCGCCAACAGCGGCAAACTTAACCAAAGACGTACAGGGTTTCATCCATGAATCTCCAAAAAAGTAGATTATATAGGGATAGGCCATAAAACCCCACGGGCCAGGCGTTGTTAGCCTAGCCCGTGGGATACTACCATCTTTCATGCAACCTTAACTTGCTGCATCCTGGACAGCTTGACCGCCCTCTTCAACATCCTGGCCAGCGCCAGCAATAGTATTGCAGCCCGTTAGAACACCCGCCGTCATCAGCAGCATAAAGCTCATGGCCAATAATTTTTTCATTTTCCGTTCTCCTTAACGATCATTCATCATCGGGAAACTCCACTGGCAACGTAATTTGCCACTTGGGAGTTTTTTCAGGGTAACAGCGTTTTGGCAATTGCGCTCACTTTCCCTACTTCACTTCGCGGCGACTATACTAGCCATTACCAAAACTACTGCCTGGAGCCTAACATTTGATCAATTTCGAGCTAGATGAACGTCTTGCCGCCGACACCTTCCCCATCGCAGACTTGCCGCTAAGCCGCGCGCTGCTAATGAATGACGCGCGCTACCCTTGGGTGATACTGGTGCCGCGCCACGCTTCTATTAGCGAAGTATTCGAGCTTTCTGCCGACGACCAGCAGCAGCTTTGGCGTGAAACTACTCAGCTAGGCGACGCAATGAAAACAGCCCTGGGGGGAGATAAAGTCAATATTGCGTCGCTAGGCAATGTGGTTAGCCAGTTGCATGTCCATGTGGTGCTTAGGCGCCACGGCGATGCCACCTGGCCTGCCCCGGTATGGGGCAATGGATCACCCACCCCCTACGATCTGGATAGCCAGGCGCAGTTACGGGATCAACTGCTGGCACTTATCCATGGCCTCGATGTATAGCCTACTGCTACCCCGTTAATGGGTGACCTTGCCGAGCAGGCGGCTCGTTGAGCAGGGGCCCACTGGCAGGCTGGGTAACACCCGCAATGCTAAGGGAGGTGCCCAACGCCACGATCAACGCACCGCCGGCTAAGGCTACCCAGCCGGTGGCTTTTTGCACGCTACGCTGGCTGTGCTGCTGCTTGGATAAGCGTCGCTGCGCCCAACCGCGGGCAAAAATGCTCGCCAACGCAAGCGCGGAGACCGTTATCCCAGTGCCAATCGACATGGCCACGACCGAGGCCACGCCCACCTCAAACTGCCCCAGCAAGCTGGCCGCGCCGACCATCAGCACGGCACCGCTACAGGGGCGCATACCAATAGCGCCGACCGTCATCACCGCTGTCCGCCAATCCAACGCCTGCTGTGGTTCAATATGGTGCGCACCACCGCAGCAGTGACTGTGATCAAGGTCGTGGCTGTGTGCGTGGTTTTGATGCTGTTCCTCGCCTGGGCCGTGGGAGTGGATAATTCGCTCTGGCTGGTAGGCTCGCCGCAGTTGCTTTACGGCTCGCCAACATAGCCACGCCCCCAAGGCCGCCACCAGCAAAAAACTGGCCTGCTCCACCCAGACAACGCTACCCATGGCTTGCCGAGTCACCCAGCCCAAGCCATACACCAACACCACGACTAGCACGACGGCGGTCACCCCTTGCAATAAGGAGGCGGCAAACGACAGCCCCAGGGCACGTTTGACCGCACCGCCATGGGTGGCTAGGTAAGTCGCCAATACGGCTTTGCCGTGCCCCGGCCCGGCGGCATGAAAAATACCGTAAGCGAAGCTAAGGCCCAGTAGGCTCACCCATGTCATCAGGGTAGGGGTACGCGACAATTCGGTAATTGCCAGCGTTAGCGAACGGTGTAGATCGCGCTGCCACCCGAGTAGCTGATAGCTCACGCTCTGAAATCCGCCTTGCCAAGCGATGATAAGCACGACTGCGACGAATAGCAGACCCAGCATTAACCCTAGGTGTCGTTTAAAGGGCCGTGTTAATGACATCTTACCGCTCCACCGAAAAATTGTTACAAAGTAACATAAACATAGTTATAGTCGATAGGTTGAGCATGACCAGCACACTTTAAATAACGCCTAGCGGCAATCAACTTGGCCAGTTTCAGCAAAATAGCGTCCCAAGCCTGGCTCACCGCTCTCATCCTTATCGAGCAGCGCCGCTTGCATCACCATTTCAGGGTCTGGATCAGCAGGCAGGATAGACAACTCGCAGGCAGGCTCACCGTGGAGTATCAGCGCATCATCCTGGGGTTGGCCGCCCTCCTCCTCGTGTACCACCTCGATATAGTAAGTGGGGTCAAACACTTGATAGCTAAGCAGAGCGTCTGTCAGCGGCTGAGGACTCTCCAGCGGCAGGATAAACATAAAGGTTAGCCGTCCATCACGCTCCATGGCGGTATATTCGCTAACGTCACCCAGCGCCTGGGGCTCGCCGTTGATTTTCACTTCGGTTAAATAGTGCTGCGCGGCGAGATTATCGCGAATCTCTCTGCCAAGCTGATCCAGGCCCTCTTCCAAACTGGCGTTTTCCACCTGTTGCAGCTCTTCAAAAACGACCAGACTGTAGAAAGGATCCATCCTCCAGGTTTGATGCAGGCCACTGACCATGCCTTGATCATCAGTGATGACCCGAACACTTAAATCGATCCAGCCATGAGGATGGGCACGGGCATCGGAGCTAACCACAAAACTGCTCATGGCCAAGCAAACGGCAACGGCGCTCCCAGCCCACTTCATGGCGCAACACCCAATTTATGCTGCAAGGCGACAAGCCAAGGGTCGAGCAACCGGGGCGGCAGTGGCTGGCTGCCCCTAAGTGCCGACACCCGCACACGGCTGCCACCCCCCTCTTCGCTCACCTGCAGTTGCAAACGGTACTCCGGCCAGCGAGCAAGCGATGCTTCCGCTCGCCCCAGCGATAGATCCGCATGGCGCACCACATACCCCTGCTCCACCATCAGCTCGACCGCATCGCGAAACGTCTCTTCGGGAGGGGTAGCATAAACCAGCTCACGGGGCTCTAAAGGCGCCGTCGTCGCGCAGCCAGCCAGTCCTACCAATAACCCAACGCATAACCAGTGGCGAATTTTCATAACGGCCTCCCGGTCGCAGGTAGAATTTGCGCAAAGCGGGTTTGAAAACGCTGACAGAAGTCGTCATTGCTGGCACTGTAAGATTCGCGCAGGTCGCCCCAGTGATCGAAGCGACGAATATCACGGGAGATACGAATATGCGCGTCGTCCACCAGTAGCGACACACGTTCAACCTCCACCGGCTGCTGGCCTACGCCACCACCAAAACCTCCCCCTATACCGAACCCTACCCCGGAACCCCGGCCTACGCCTAAACCACCAAATAGGCGCATCCCATGCCCATAGCCGAAGGCATCATCGTAAGGGTCGTAATAGCCGTGTAGCGGGCGTTCGCGGCTGGCGCTAATCAACCCCAAGGTGGTATCGGTAGAGTTCAGGGTAAATCCCCACTCAGTGAGCAGCTCAACGCTGGTCTCCAGCGCCTTCTCTTGAGCTGCGGGGAAAACGCTGGTCTCCAGCGCCTTCTCTTGAGCTGCGGGGAAGTAGCACGAAGCCGCAGGCGCGGGTTCTGCTTGGGGCAGGCGATCAGGAACTACTTGGCAGCCAGCAAGCGCTAGCAGACAGGTTAAGCTTATGGGTATCGACTTCATGTTAGATCCTCTAACGGACGAGGCCGCTGGTTTGGCGCAGGCTAGCGCGCTAAGCTCGCCAAAGGTGGTCATACTTAACTGACACTGTAATGAAGACACCGTATTGAAGACACTCTTTTGCGGAGATCGTGCTAATGAATGTGTTGCTTTGCCCCGACAGCTTCAAAGATGCGCTGAGCGCCCAAGACGCCGCTGCCGCCATGGCGCGGGGCGTACTGCGCGCCATGCCTGAAGCGCAGGTTCAGGTTTGCCCGTTGGCTGACGGCGGCGAAGGCAGCTTGGATGCGCTGATCGCCGCCACCGGCGCCCAGCGTCGCCAGCTAACGGTTCAAGACGCCCTGGGGCGTCCTCGCCAAGCGTCCTGGGGTTGGCTGAGCGACCAGCGTACCGCGTTTATTGAGTTGGCAGAAGCCAGTGGTTTACAGCACCTTGAGGCCGATGAGCGCACTGCGCTGCACACCTCCACATTCGGGGTGGGCGAACTGCTATTAGCGGCCCTGGATCAGGGGGCTGAGAAAGCGCTGCTACTGCTCGGCGGCAGTGCTACCAACGACGGCGGTGCAGGCATGCTCCAGGCGCTGGGCGCGCTCTTCTTTGACCAAAATGGGGAACCACTGCCCCCTGGCGGCGCGGCGCTTAACCAACTAGCTCGTTTAGAACTCGATGGGCTAGACCCGCGGTTAGCCAAGCTCAGCCTGGAAGCCGCCGTGGATGTGGATAACCCACTGCTGGGCGAGCGGGGCGCCAGCGCGGTATTTGGCCCACAAAAAGGCGCATCCCCTGAGGAAGTGGAACAGTTGGATCGTGCGCTGGGGCACTTCGCTGATATCAGCGCCCATGCACTAGGTGATGATTACCGTACGCTGCCGGGCGCAGGCGCCGCAGGGGGTATGGGGTTTGCAGCCAAGGCCTTTCTCAATGCCACCCTGAAACCCGGTATTGAGATGATTATGCAGCAAGCGGATATGGCCACGCTTTTGGCTCGCGCTGACTTGGTGATCACCGGCGAAGGGCGGCTGGATGGCCAAAGCTTGTCTGGCAAAACCCCGATTGGCGTCTCCCGCGCTGCGAAGCGTCTTAACAGAGCCGTTATTGTGCTAGCAGGCAGCCTAGGCGACGGCTGGCAGGCCTGCTTTGATGAAGGGGTAACGGCCGCGTTTGCTTTGGCCGACGGCCCGATGACCTTAGCCGATGCGCTACCGCGCACCGCTGAACTGCTGGAAGCGCGCTGCGAAAGCCTGCTGCGACTGTGGGCGCATAGACCTTAAAACAGCATGTGCAGCCCTTGAAAAAAAACCTCATCGCCAGCATCTAATGCAATAGCAAAGGGTAACGGCAACGACTTAATGTCGAAGCACTGATGCCAAAGAGCTAATACCAAAGGGCTATGGCAGCGATGCAAAAAACTTGTTTTGCGCCGACGCTAAGACACCCTATTCTGGTTACACGCATTAACCGCCGCCCATTGCGACATTAATAATGTTGCATGAATAGTGCGGCATAAAGAGGAAGCAGGATATGACGGATACCAATAGCATTGGCCTACACGAAGGCAGCGCTAGTCAGCTCGCCGAAAAGCTCAACCACCTGCTGGCCAACTACCAAATTTTCTATATGAACGTGCGCGGCTACCACTGGAATGTTCGTGGCAGCGATTTTTTCGAGCTGCACGCCAAGTTTGAAGAGTTCTACACCGACCTGCTGACCAAAGTAGACGAGGTTGCCGAACGTATCCTGACCCTGGGTCACAAGCCGGTACACGCTTACAGTGACTACGTGAAACTCTCAAGCATTCAGGAAGATAAAGACGTTCACGACGGCACTACCTGTGTCAAAGGCGTGCTCAAAGGGTACCAAACGATTATTGAGCTGCAGCGTGAACTGCTGGCGCTCGCTTCTGACGCCGACGATGAAGGCACCGCCGCACAAGCCGGTGACTATATCCGCGAACAGGAAAAAACCATCTGGATGCTCAACGCCTACTTGAGTAAATAGGCGTTTACAAAGTTTTTAACCATCCTGACGTCAAACGGCACCCATTTTGGGTGCCGTTTTCGTTGCGCTTATCGATTGAAAACGCGGATTAACGTTGCGTCGCGAGATCCTCGATCAACGCCCGCAGCAGCGTCCAGAACTCTTCCACCGAGGCTAACTCCACCCGCTCATCCGGCGAGTGGGCGCCGCGAATCAGCGGCCCAAAAGAGATCATATCCAAATGCGGGTATTTGCTACCAAGAATGCCGCACTCAAGCCCGGCGTGAATAACCTTCACCTCCGGCTCGCGTCCCAGCAGCGCCGCATGGCGGGCATTAAAGGTCGCCAATAGCTCGCCATTCGGATTCGGCGCCCAGCCTGGGTAACCGTTCTCGACTTTCACCCGTGCGCCAATCAATCCAAACAGCGCTTGAAAGCGATCCGCCATGGCGACCACCGCGCTGTCGTGCAGCGAACGAACCAGCGCGCAGAGGTGCAGCCGCCCATTCTCCAGGCTTAGCACGCCCAGGTTATTGGAGGTTTCTACCACGCCGGGGACATCGGCGCTCATCCGCTCGACCCCACAAGGAGCAGCGTGGAGTGCTGCCAACAGCATAACGCTGGCGTCCAAGGTTAGCGGCTCCGCTTCGGGCGCCTCGGTTAGGGGTTGAACGCTGATGCTAAGACCACTATCACCACTGCCCAACTCTCTTAGCAGAATCGTTTCCAGCCCCGCAATAGCCACCATGGCGGCGTCGACTTCATCGGCGGGCAGCGCTACCTGGGCAAAGGCTTCCCGAGGGATGGCATTGCGCAAGGTGCCGCCGTGGTAGCTAATCAAGCGCGCGTCAAACGCTTCCAAGGAGCGCAAAACTCGAACCAATAAACGGTTGGCATTTCCCAGCGGTTTATGGATATCAATACCGGAGTGGCCACCCTTTAGGCCGGTCAAGGCGATCTCGATTACTCGCTCGTGATCGGAAGTGGCGGCGCTGGGCAACTGGGCATCCACTTCAACGTCGGCACCGCCCGCGCAGCCAATATAGACCTGGCCCCGATCTTCGCTGTCCAGGTTAAGCAGCAGCGAGCCTTCCAGCCAGTTCTCCGCCAGGTTCAGCGCACCGCCCATGGAGGTCTCTTCCTCCAGGGTAAAGAGTGCTTCCAGTGGCCCGTGGCGTAAATCAGGGTCTTCCAGCACGGCAAGAATGGCCGCCACGCCCAGCCCGTTATCTGCGCCCAGGGTAGTGCCATCGGCGTGTAGCCAGCCGTCAGCCACATAAGTGCTGATTGGATCGCGGGTAAAATCATGGGCGTGACCGCTATTGGCCTGGGCGACCATATCCAGGTGGCCCTGGAGCACCACCCCCGGGGCCTGTTCACAGCCCGGGGATGCCGGTTTACGTAGGCGTAAATTACCGAAGGTATCGCGGTCGTGGGCGAGGCCTTGGGCATCGGCCCAGCTTTCGAGGATAGCGACGAGTGCCGCCTCATGCCCGGAGGGGCGCGGCGTGTTACATAGCGTTCGAAAGTGGCGCCAAACCAATGAGGGCTCAAGCGCGTCAAGATGTGCGTTCATAAGGACTCTTCGTTATCGGTAACCAGCCTACTTTACCTCAGTGAGGCTGTTGGCAGCGAGGCGTAGGGCTTTCAAGGCATCGCCGTGGGCATCCGCCAGGGAACTATTTTGAAACGCCCAGGCGGCTAACCGTTGATGCGCCTGCTGCTGGGGCTCGGTTAAAGTGCAGCGGCAGGCTTCACGGGCCAAGGCTTGCAGCGCCGGGCGGGCAAGGACGGGGTCACGATGGGCCGTTGCTACGTCCTTAACATCCTGCCACTCACGGTCGTTTAGCGGAGTACTCGGCAGTTGACCGAGCAGCAGTACCAGCACTGCAGCGGGCAACGCTTTAAGCTCAAAAGCGAGCAGACCCGGCAGTGCCGCCTGGAAGCGCTCACTAAGATCAGCAAGCACCGCCTCGCCCTCTGAGTTCAGTGCTTTGGCCACCATAACAGCAAACTCGCCGGTGGATGTCTCCCGGCTAATCCCCAGGCGTACCGGCCTAAACCCTAACGCCAGCCAAAAGCTTAGCAGCGATGCCTCTGCCCCGAAGGTCGCGCCATAGAGCTCAATCCCCTGCTGCCTGGCGGTGTCCATATCCTCGTGCAGCAGCACTTTCCCCAAGCCTTGGCGACGTCGCTCGGGGTGGGTCGCGATACGCACCACTCGCCGCCAGCGAGCTGTTAGCGCTTCTCGACTGCCCGCATGGGTCGCCAGCGACTGGGCCAGTAGATGCCCCTGTGGACGGCGTTCACCACGGGCGACCTGCTCGGCAAGGGCGGCCTCAAAGCCGCCTTCTTCGCGGGTAACCAATACCGCTTGCGGCTCGTCCGCCTGCGCAATGAGGCGCAATTGAGTGCCTGGGCCGTCAAGCAGTTGGCGCAGGTCGTTGGGAGAGGTGCGGTAGTGGGACTGCACCAGCAGTCCAAACAGTTTCTCCAAGACGGCATCTTGTTGGGCAAGCCAGGCGCGATCAACCATCTGCGTTGCCACGACGCTGCAATCCGTCTGAGCGCTGGGCAGCGGCGCTTTTAACAAAAGCAGTTGATTGACCAGGGCTTCCAGGGGGTCGCCGCTGCGCCAGCGAATGGGCGCGTTAAGCGTTAGCGCTTTCCATTGAGGCGTCAGGCGGTCAAGGGTCGCGCGAAAGCGCAAGGCAAACCCCCTTCCCGAGCCCTCATAGCCGTGCACCGTGGTAGCAAAGGCAATACGCGGAAAGGCAGCAAGCCACTGCCCCAGCAGCGCTGCGGGAATCGCCGCCGCCTCATCAACCATCAAATAGCTGCCATCACCGCCCAACTGCTGAGCATTAATCTGCTCGGTGAGCAGATCCGGGGGTAAAAAAACCAGCTCGCTGCCCTGGGCCAACACAAAGTGGCCTGGCGCAACGCGACGGCCGTCCGGGCAAAGTGTTGCTACCCGTTCAAACACGCTCGCAACCGCACTCAACCGTGGCGCGGTGAGCACTACTCGTTGGGCTTTATTGGTTAGCAACCGAGCGCAGGCGATACCCAGCGCCGCGCTTTTGCCACGCCCACGATCCGCGGTGATGACCAGCGGGCGGCGGCGCTTTAAGCCAACCAGTTGCCGCACTGCGTAGGCCTGATCGGAGGTGAGGCAGTCGCTATCAGTTGCTGCTGTGTCGTCTACTCTGCGCGCAGGCAGGTGAGGCAGATGCAGCGACTGATCAACGCCCCAGCGCACCACCTGAGACGAGGCCTGCAACTGCCGCGCCAAGCGCGCTAAGTAGTGACAGCTCAGATCAGGCCAGCGCCAGGGATGATCGGCAAAACGCGCGTAGTCCGGATCCGGCGTCGCTCCCCAAGGCTCTGAGGTGAGTAATACCAGTAAGCCACCGGCGGTGAGCGTTCCTGACAAGGCCCCCAACGCCTCAGGATCAAATCCGCTGCCGTGGGTATCGAGCACTACCAACTGATGCTCTGCGCCCAGTCGCGTGCGCGCCTTGCGAGGCGAAAGATGCCCATCTCCCACCCACAGCGGTGCATGCCAGGAGTGGGCTTGCCATAAAGCCTGTCCAAGCGTTCGGCACTGCTGGGCATCGCCGCTTAGCCACACTAGCTGGCGCCAGCGGCGGCGAGCTAAGCGCTGCGCATGATGAACAAGCGCTGCCACCCTTCGTGCTTGCTGTTTATTCTCTGGCACTTGGCTATTTAACAACTGACCTTCCTCTCCAGCACGACTGCTTCCCATTACGTTACCCTTTTAAGTGTGCCAGTGTGCCGCTGAGCGACTTATTGAGGGCCTTACACTTACAACTTTGGTTGAACAATTTAACTCCTTTCAACGTTCTCGAGTTACTTAGCCTCTCTTTTTGGCGCTCAAAAAAATAGGTAACCACATGTTTTAATTAAATTTGCAAAGAATACGTATAAAACCCCACAGGCAACATCTCTTACATTACTGATATTGCACCGCAGCGGGTTGGATGTGCTAATTTAGCCCTGAAGCGCTAAAACCCTTGTTTACGTAAACGTAACCTAGTAGCGCTGCACTTTCCTGACTCCAGGTAACCAACACTAATAACGCCACACGCCAAACCAGGAAATACATCATGAAAAAAATGACCAAATTCGCTCTCACCGGCCTCACTGCCGGCATTGCCTTTGCGGCCTTATCGACCACCGCCCAAGCACAAGAACAGTGGACAATGACCACCACCTGGCCGGAAAACCTTGACCTGATCAAGATTGACCAGCACTGGGTGGAACTGGTCAATAAACTCGCCGGCGAAGATCTACAAATCAATTTCCGCGCAGGCGGCACGCTAATGCCCGGCACCGAAGTGTTTGACGCCACTGAAACGGGCAGTATTGAAGCCGCAGGCGACTGGCCGGGCTACTGGGCAGGCTTGAACCCCGCCTTCTCGCCACTGGCGACCACCACCAGCCTGTTTAATGGCGTTGACTACCTCAACTGGATTCAGCAGTGGGGCGGCCGCGAGCTGTATGAAGAGATTTATGGCCAGTTCAACATGGTTTATCTCCCCTACGGCATTACCAACAATGAGTCGGGCTTTATGGGCCGTACTCCGATCGAGAGCATTGCCGATTTAGACGGCAAGCGTCTACGTCTTTCGGGCCGCGACCAGGGTCGCGTACTCGAAGAGCTGGGCGGTTCGCAGGTCACCCTGGCAGGTGGTGAAGTCTACCAAGCCATTGAACGCGGCGTTATCGATGCTGGTGAGTTCTCCACCCCAGGTGTTGATTTTAATGCTGGTTTTGCCGAAGTGGCTGACTACTGGGCAACGCCCGGCTGGCACCAGTCGGCCAGCGTATTTGGCGTAATGATCAATAAAGACGCCTGGGATGCGCTCTCCGAAGAGACCCAAGAGACCCTACGTATCGCCGCGGACGCCACTATGGCATGGTCATTAGCCTGGTCAGAGCGCCAGTCTACCGAAGCCACCCAGAAGTTCATTGACGCGGGGGTAACGATCAACCAGTTCTCTGAAGAGGATTTGGCACGCATCCAGGAGGTCACCAACGAGGTTATTCTGCGCGGCGCTTGCGAAGACCCTGACCACGCCAAGGTCTACCAATCGATGATTGGCTATCTTGAGCATTATGCGACTTGGCGTGATGTTTCAGCTCCCTACAACATGAGCCGCGTGATGGATAACTTGCCCTCATTGGAAGAGATCGAAGCCTGCCTGTAAGGCGCTTCTCTGCCGCCTCGGTTTCCGGGGCGGTTTTTTGTGCTGACCGCGGAGATCTTCCATGAATGCGATTGCCAAGGCGATCGATGCCATCAATGAAGCCTTTGGGCGCATCATCGCTCCATTGATTGCCATCATTACCCTGATTGTTCTTTTCGATATTGCGTCACGCTTTCTGTTTGGGCGCCCCAGCGACTGGGCTTTTGACGTCACCAAAATGCTGTTTGGCGCCCACTTCATGCTGATGGCGGCCTATGGGCTAAAACATCACGCCCACGTAGAAGTCGACGTACTGAAGCGCCTGTTGTCGCGCAGGAAGCAAGCCGTGCTAGACGTACTCGGCTATCTCATTTTCTTTGTCCCCTTTATTTGGATGCTGATCACTCTGGGCTGGAGCTTCTTTGAACGCGCGTGGAGCCGCGGTGAAACCACCTATGGCATGGTCTCGATCCCGGTCTACCCGATTAAAGGGGTGATTGTGGTCGCTGCTATTCTGATCTTGCTACAGGCCATTGCCATTGTACTGCGTGCCATCATGCAGCTTCGCGAGGAGACATCAGCATGAACCTAAGTCCTGAATTACTAACGCTGGTGATGTTTGGTGGCCTGATGATCGGGCTGTTTATGGGCCACCCGCTGGCGTTTGTGCTCGGCGGTGTAGCGGTTATTGGTGCCTTTCTTGGCCCCGGTGAGCGCATTCTCGGCACCCTGATCAACAATATTTTCGGTAACGCCATGGATAACTATGTATTGGTGGCGATACCGCTATTCATCTTGATGGCGCGGTTCTTAAACGACTCTGGCGTTACCGAGAAGATGTTTGACGCCATGCGCTTGCTACTGGCGAACCTGCGCGGCGGTCTGGCGCTTACCGTGGTTATCGTCTCGGTACTACTGGCTGCGACCACCGGTATTGTCGGTGCCTCGATTGCGGTGATGGGCATGATTGCCCTGGTGCCTATGCTCAAGTATGGCTACAACAAAGAGCTTAGCGCAGGCGTGATTATGGCCAGCGGCTGTTTGGGTATCTTGATTCCGCCCAGCATTATGCTGATCCTTATGGCCAGCTACTCACCGGTCTCCGTGGGTGCCCTGTTTGCTGGCGCGCTGATTCCCGGTTTGCTGCTCGGGGTCATGTATGCGCTTTATGTGTTGATCATCTGCTATATCAAACCCAGCTACGGCCCCAAAGTACCGCCAGAAGAGCGCGCTGAAGTGAGCACTAAACAGCTGCTGATTATGTTGGCCAAGTATGTGCTCCCGCCCATGTCGTTGATTCTAGGCGTGCTGGGTGCGCTATTTACCGGCGTTGCCACGGCCACAGAAGCCTCGGCCATCGGCGTATTTATCGCCTTCATTCTGTTTTTGATTTTCGGCGACCGCAAAGTCTCCACATGCTTCTGGACAATGATCGAAGCGGGTAAAACCACCACCATGGTCATGCTCGTACTGGTGGGTGCGACAGCCTTTACCGGCGTATTCTCCCGCGGTGGTGGCATGACAGTGATCAGTGAGTTGGTACTTGCCATGCCCGGCGGCACCATAGGGGCGCTGATCCTGATGCTGTTCCTGGTGTTTATTCTGGGGATGTTCCTGGACTGGACGGGTATTGTACTGCTGAGTTTCCCGATCATGCTGCCTATCGTAGAAACCATGGGCGTCGATATGCTCTGGTTCGTGGTGATGGTGGCGGTGGTACTGCAAACATCGTTCCTGACCCCACCCTTTGGCTACGCGCTGTTCTACTTAAAAGGCGTCGCACCGCCTGGGGTCGAAATCGTCCACCTCTACAAAGCGGTTGTGCCCTTCGTCGCGCTGATTCTACTGGCGTGTACGCTGATGGCCTTCTTCCCGTGGCTGATCACCGGCCTGCCGAGCATGATGCTGGGTTACTAGGCCTTTTCCCATCGGCTTAATGCTCCACCTCTACCATTAATAGCCCGCCTCGGCGGGCTTACTTTTGCCCGGCCGGCGAGCCTGCAAGGCTGCAGTAGTGCGGCGCCAGTGCTACTATTCACACCCGGTATTATTTCGCATCAAGTTCCGCACCAAGCGTGCAGAGCTACTTTCCGGCTTTCCACTACTGCTTCCGTCAATGCAAGGAGTGTTTGCTTGTTCAGATCCGGCTATCGCGGGCTATTTGCCTTCTCCTCTTCGCTTAGCCGTCGTGCTACCCCCTGGTCGATTGCCCTGATCGCGGTAGCGTTCGTGGTGGCGCTGCCCGTGCTGGTGGTATTTGCGCATATTGCGATGCCCACCGATGGTGTTTGGCAACACCTGGCCAGCACCGTACTTGGCCGCTATTTGAATAACACCTTCTGGCTCGTTGTCACAGTGGGGCTAGGCACACTAATCATCGGTACCGGAACCGCCTGGCTGGTGGTGATGTGCCGCTTTCCCGGCAAACGGCTCTTCGAGTGGGCACTACTGCTGCCGCTAGCGGTGCCCACCTACGTCATCGCCTACGCCTATACTGATTTTCTGCAGTTTGCCGGGCCGCTACAAAGCCTGCTGCGCGAAACATTTGGTTGGGGGTATGGCGACTACTACTTTCCCAATATTCGCTCCCTGGGTGGCGCCGCAACGGTGATTACCCTGGTGCTCTACCCCTACGTTTACTTGCTGGCCAGGGCATCGTTTTTAGAGCAGTCGGTCTGCGTGCTGGATGTGGGCCGCACACTAGGGCGCGGCCCCTGGAAACTGTTTGCCAGCGTCGCCGTGCCGTTGGCACGCCCGGCGCTGGTGGGTGGCGTATCGCTGGTCTTGATGGAGACGCTTAACGAGTTCGGCGCCGTTCAGTTCTTCGGTGTAGATACCTTTACCACTGGCATCTATCGCACCTGGTTTGGCATGGGCGAGCAGGTGGCAGCGGCGCAGTTAGCGGCATGCCTGCTCACCTTCGTGATTGTGTTAGTGCTGCTGGAGCGCTGGTCGCGGGGCAAGCGTCGCTATTTCCATACCACCAATCGTTACCAGCAGTTGCCCGAATACGCCCTGCATGGCTGGCGAGCTGCTGCGGCAACGTTAGCCTGCCTAGTGCCGGTGCTGGTGGGCTTTTTACTGCCCAGCGGCATTCTGCTCAATTTAGCGCTGCAGGGGGGCGATTCGCTGTGGGGCTCGCGCTTTATAGGCTACGCCTGGAACAGCCTGGGGCTGGCAACCGTGGCCGCGCTGATTGCCGTGGGCTTGGCGGTGGTGCTGAGTTACGGCGTACGCATGCACGATACAACGTTTGCGCGAGTCTCTTCCCGGGTCGCCTCCATGGGCTATGCAATCCCGGGTTCGGTGGTCGCGGTGGGTATTTTAATCCCGTTTGCCTGGCTAGATAACGCCCTTAACACCTGGCTCAATAATCACTATGGCTACATCGTTGGCCTGGTCTTCAGTGGGTCGGCGTTTATCTTGCTATACGCCTACGTGGTGCGCTTCTTAGCAGTCTCGTTCAACGCCGTTGAGGCGAGCCTAGGCAAAGTAACCCCCAGTATGGATGCCGCTTCGCGCACCCTGGGACAAACCGCAGGCGGCACGCTGCGCCATATTCATACACCGATGATGCGCAGCAGCCTACTGGCGGCAGGGATATTAGTCTTCGTTGACGTCATGAAGGAGCTGCCCGCGACGATTATTCTACGCCCCTTCAATTTCGACACCCTGGCGGTGCGGGCGCATAACCTGGCCTCTGACGAGCGTCTGGCCGAAGCCTCCACCTCGTCGCTAGCCATTGTGGTGGTGGGCATCCTGCCGGTTATTCTGCTCAGCATGGCCATGCGCCGCTCACGCCCCGGGGCTCACTCCTGATTAAGCATTAAGCCGTGAGCGGGAAAACAAAGACTTGTGAAAGGTCGAGGTGAATATCCACCGGCTGGCCTTCTGCGGGTAGAAACACTCCCGGTACGCGCGCGTGTAGGTGCGCCTCAAGGCCGTTTTCGCCATGGGCGCACAGGTGTAGCAGGCTGGTACGCCCAAGTAGCTTTGCCATTACCACATGGCTATGGCGATGGGCATCGGCAGGCAGATCTCGCTCAACAATGCGCAGCGCCTCGGGGCGGATCATGATTTGCGCGTCGCTGCCCTCTGTTAGCCCACCGGCAGGCACCCGGCCAACTGGCGTATGCACCGCACCATTATGTACCTTGCCCTGTAGCTCATTGACGTCGCCAAAAAAGGTCACCACAAAGGGGTCTTGAGGCGCACAGTAAAGCTCGCGTGGAGTTCCCGTCTGTACGATCCGCCCATCGCGCATCAGCGCGATGCGATCAGCCATAAACATGGCTTCTTCGGGGTCATGGGTCACCAGCAGCGTAGCAGCGCCGACTTTTTTCAGTACATGTAGCGTATCGTCACGTATACGATCACGCAGGCGCGCATCCAGGCTTGAGAAGGGTTCATCCAACAGCATTAAGCGCGGCGATGGCGCCAACGCCCGCGCCAGGGCTACCCGCTGCTGCTGCCCACCAGAGAGCATATGCGGATACACATCGACATAGGCGGTCATACCCAACTGCTCAAGCAGTTGTGCCGCCCGCTCACGACGCTCCCGAGCGGCTAGATGTTTAAGCCCAAAGGTGACATTTTCCAACACGGTTAGGTGGGGGAAAAGCGCTGAATCCTGAAACGCCAACCCGACATTGCGTTTTTCCGGTGGCACGTGGCGGTGGCCCTGCCCGGCTATATAGATATCTTCCAAGGAGACGCTGCCCTCTTGCAGCACTTCCAGGCCCGCAGCGATTCTCAGCAGCGTTGTTTTGCCACAGCCAGAGGGGCCAAGCAGGCACACCACCTCGCCTGGAGCAACGCTTAAATCCACCCCTTTCACGACTGTATGGCCGTCATAAGCATGCCGCACATTGTGCAGCGTTAACGCCGATGAGCAAGGCACCGCCGAGGTGACCTTCAGGGTTGCCGTCATAAATTCCCCTCTACAGCTGGGCCAACCACACGACAAACGTCTAAACGCGGATTGGGTACATTTGAAAGTTATTTGCATTCTATTTTTTATTGCGATGAGATGCACGTACAGTCAACATCGTTGAATGCGTTTTGTTAGCATTCAACTTGACCTCAACGGCTGGAAAAGTTTGAATGCTAGCCTGCAAATGCAACTTATTATCAAATAGAGACGGAGTTAATGGTTATGAAAAAGGCACGCCTAACATTATCAGTAGCCGCCATTATGGCAGGCTCAGCTGTTGCGGGTAGTAGCGTGGCAGATGAGCTCAACCTGTACTCTGCTCGCCACTACGACTCTGACGAACGCCTTTACGATGCGTTCACCGAAGAGACCGGCATCGAAGTCAATATCCTTGAAGGCGACTCTGATCAACTGATTGAGCGCATTCAGCGCGAAGGCGTAGCCAGCCCGGCGGACGTCATGATGACTGTCGATGCAGGCCGTCTATGGCGCGCGGAAGATGAAGGCATCTTCCAAAGCGTAGAGTCTGACGTTCTCAATGAGCGCCTGCCCGAATCAATGCGCCACCCAGACGGCCTATGGTTTGGTTTTAGTCAGCGCGCCCGGGTTATTTTCTACAACCGCGAAAACTTCGACCCAAGCCAGATTACCAGCTACGAAGATCTTGCCGATCCGCAGTTTGAAGGCAAGGTGTGCATTCGCTCTTCCAACAACATTTACAACCAGTCGCTGCTCGCTTCTATGATTGAGCACCACGGCGAAGAGGGTGCCGAAGAGTGGGCCCAGGGCGTGGTCAATAACATGGCACGGGATCCGGAAGGCGGCGATACCGACCAGATTTTGGGCGTTGCCAGCGGCGAGTGTGACATCGCCGTGGCCAATCACTACTACTATGTTCGCCTGCTCAAATCTGACGACGACGCCGATCGCGAAGCCGCTCGCAAAGTAGGTCTTATCTTCCCCAATCAGGATGACCGCGGCACCCACGTCAACGTTGGCGGCGCCGGTGTCGTAGAAGGTGCGCCTAACCGCGATAACGCCATTCGCTTCCTTGAATACCTGGCCTCAGACACTGCCCAGGAGATTTTTGCCTCCGGCAACAATGAGTTCCCGGTGGTTGAAGGTATCAAGAAAGACCCTGTGCTTGAGTCTTGGGGCGATTTTAAAGCGGATGAGGTGAACATCAGCGTACTGGGTGAAAACAACCCTGAAGCGATCCGCATTTTTGACCGCGTTAGCTGGCGTTAAGCCCCTGCCCTAAACATCGCGCCCAAACAGCGTGATTAACCGGCCCCCGCAGCCAGTGGCTGCGGGGGCGTTTATTTACCATTTAGGGTTAATGCGCCTCATCCCAGTTAGCGCCGCTCTCCGCTTCTACAATCAGCGGCACTTTTAGCTCAGCCGCGCCCTGCATGCGTTTTTGCACCTGCTCGATAAACGCCTCGACCTGCTTCTCGGCGACCTCAAACACCAGTTCATCGTGCACCTGCATGACCATTAGCGCGTCGAACTCGCCTTCTGCCAGCCACCCATCCACGTCGATCATCGCCTGCTTGATAATGTCGGCGGCAGTGCCCTGCATCGGCGCATTAATGGCGGTCCGCTCGGCGCCTTGGCGACGGTTGCGATTTTGCGACTGAATTTCCGGCAGGTAGAGCCGCCGCCCTAATACAGTTTCGACGAAGCCATCTTCCGCCGCCTGGGAGCGAATGCGCTCCATATAGCGGGCCACGCCAGGGTAGCGATCGAAGTAGCGGTCAATATAAGTTTGCGCTTGGTTACGCTCGATATGCAGTTGGCGCGACAGCCCCCAGGCACTCATGCCGTAGATCAAGCCGAAGTTAATCGCTTTGGCGCTGCGCCGCTGATCGCCAGAGACCTTCTCAAGGGAGGTGCCGAAGACTTCCGCTGCGGTGGCAGTGTGGATATCGCGCCCTTCGGCAAAGGCTTCGAGCAGGCCTTTATCTTCGGAAAGGTGCGCCATAATGCGCAGTTCGATCTGCGAGTAGTCGGCGGCGACAATGCGATAGCCAGGGCGGGCAATAAACGCCTGGCGAATCTTGCGCCCCTCTTCAGTACGAATGGGGATGTTCTGTAAGTTGGGGTCTGATGACGACAGCCGCCCGGTGGCGGTAACCGCCTGGTGATAGCTGGTATGTACCCGGCCAGTGGCTTTATTGAGCAGCCGCGGCAATTTATCGGTATAAGTGGACTTCAGCTTGGCCAGCCCCCGATGCTGCATAATCACCTTGGGCAGCGGGTAATCCAGCGCCAGCTCTTCTAGTACGCCTTCCGCGGTAGAGGGGGCGCCTTTAGGGGTTTTCTTGAGCACGGGAATTTTCTGCTCTTCAAACAGAATTTGCCCCAGCTGCTTGGGCGACCCCAGGTTAAATTCGCGCCCGGCGAGTTCAAACGCCTCGCGCTCTAGTTCGCCAATTCGCTTTTCTAACTGCTGGCTCTGTTGATGCAGCAGCTCCGCATCCACCGCCACCCCATTGCGCTCAATGCGCGAGAGCACCTGGATCAGCGGTAGCTCGATACTATCCAGCACCTCCGCCAGGCGCCCTTCGCTTTCGACCTGTGGGCGTAGCGCTTGCTGCAGCCGCAGGGTGATATCGACATCTTCGCAGGCGTAAGGCGCCGCTTGCTCCAGGGCAATCTGGTTAAAGGTCAGTTGCTTGGCGCCTTTACCAGCAATCTCTTCGAAGGAGATGGTCTTCTCGCCCAGATACTTCAGCGCCAGGGAGTCCATATCGTGGCGGGTAGCGGTGGAGTTGAGCACATAGGAAGCCAGCATGGTGTCGGCAAACGGGCCCGCCACGGCAATCGCATAGTTGGCCAGCACGGAAATGTCGTACTTCAGATTTTGGCCAATCTTGGTCTTGGTCGAGTCTTCCAGCAGCGGCTTTAGTGCCGCCAGCACTGTTTTGCGGTCAAGCTGCTTAGGCGCATCCAGGTAGTCGTGGGCAAGCGGGATGTAGGCCGCCTCCCCCGCTTCCAGCGACAAGCCGACGCCGACGATTTCTGCATCCATATAGTTGAGGCTGGTGGTCTCCAAGTCAAAGCAGAAGCGTTCGGCGTTTTGTAGCCTATCCAGCCAGCGCTCAAAGTCTGCCTGTTCAAGAATGACGTGATCTTCTCGAGCACTCCCACTGGCAGATGGCTCCGCGCTTTCGAGATCGTTATCGTCAGCGCTGGCGGGTGCTGGCTCGCCGCCTTTTACGTCATCCACGCCTTCGTCCTTGCCTTCCAGCAGCTCGCCCAGCCACTGGCGGAACTCCATCTCTTTATACAGCGCCACCAGCGCTTCGCGATCTGGATGGGCAATATCCAAATCATCCAGGCCCACCGGCAGATCGCAATCGACTTTAATGGTCGCCAACTGATAGGAGAGAAACGCCTGCTCGCGATGCTCTTCAAGCTTTTTAGGCAGCGTTTTAGCGCCCCGGAAAGTAAGCGTTTTTACTCGCTCTAAATCGCCGTAGATGGTCTCCAGACCGCCGCCCATGCCTTGCAGCAGGCCAATCGCGGTCTTTTCACCCACGCCGGGCACGCCGGGGATGTTATCGACCTTGTCCCCCATCAGGGCGAGAAAATCGATAATCAGGGCGGGGGGCAGGCCAAACTTCTCTTCTACCCCTGACTCGTCCAGGGTTTCATCCTTCATGGTGTTGACCAACGTGATATGGGCATTGACCAACTGCGCCATGTCCTTATCGCCGGTGGAGATCACCGCGTCGCGCCCCGCTTGGGTGGCATGGTGGGCCAACGTACCAATCACATCGTCAGCTTCAACGCCTTCAATACACAGCAGCGGCAGGCCCAACGCTTTGACGCAGGCGTGCAACGGCGCAATTTGGCTGCGCAAGTCATCGGGCATGGGCGGGCGGTGAGCTTTATAGTCGCTATACATCTCATCACGGAAGGTTTTACCCGGCGCGTCAAATACCACCGCCATGGGGCTGTCGGGGTAATCCTTGATCAGCCGTTTGAGCATATTCAACACGCCTTTCACCGCGCCCGTCGGCTGACCATTGGAGGTCGTTAGCGGCGGCAGCGCATGGAAGGCACGGTAAAGGTAGGAGGAGCCATCTACGAGGACGATCGGAGCGCGAGCCATAACCAAATTCCTAAAGAGAGTCGTAAAAAATAAGTGCTAAAAAGAGTTCCTCACATGATACCCGCTGCGCAGGCTGCCTGCAGAGGCAAACTCTCCTCTCTTTAACACGACAACGCTGCCAACTCAGCGACCAAGCCGCTACAATAATGGGCTTAGCAACCTGGGCGAGACTCTCATGGCTGTATTTACCCCGCTTAGCGACGCACAGGTCGCCGCGTTTTTAGAAAAATTTGATGTTGGCAGCTTCGTTTCCCTACAGGGGGTGGCGGGCGGCACCGAAAATTCGACCTTTTTTGTCACTACCGACCGCCGCCAGCTGGTGTTAACCCTGTTCGAACAGGGCGAGCACGCCGAGCTGCCGTTCTTCGTTGAGCTGCTCGACTATTTAGACGAACACCGCCTGCCGGTGCCTGGCACTATTCACGACCGTGAAGGCATTGCGCTGCATAGCCTGGAGGGCAAACCGGCGCTGCTATTCCCGCGCCTGCCTGGCCGTCATCCGGAAGCGCCCAATCTGGCCCAGTGCCAAGCCTTAGGCGATGCATTGGGTCGCCTGCACGTGGTGTCGAAGCGCTTCCCCGGCCATCGCCCGAACCCACGAGATCTCAATTGGCTCCATATCATGCATCACAAGGTATTGAGCTACCTAAGTCCCGCCGATCAAACGTTGATGAAGGACGAAGTCGACGATTTCGAAGGCGCCTTTATGCAGCACGGGGAATTGCCCCAAGGCGCCCTTCATGGCGACCTTTTCCGTGACAACACCCTGTTTGAGGGAGATCAGCTTGGCGGTATTATCGACTTTTATAATGGCTGCACTGGCGACCTGCTGTTTGATCTGGCGATCGTGATCAACGACTGGGCCTCTAACGACGATGGCACACTCCACCCTGAGCGCTACAATACCCTGTTAAGTGCCTACCAGGCACGCCGCCCATTAACTGCGGATGAACGGGAATTGTGGCCCACCATGCTACGCATGACGGCGCTACGCTACTGGTTGTCACGCCTGCTGGTGGTCTATGTTGACCCACCGGCCCACGACTTGACGCCCCACGACCCCGAGCGTTTCCGTACCATTTTAAACGCGCGCATTGCCCACGGTGCACTGCCGCTACCTGAGGTTTCTGCATGAGTGTGATGGCAACGACTAGCCCTGCCCTTCGCGCACGGCGCACCTGGAATATCGACCAATGGGGCAGCGGCTACTTTGACGTAGATGACCACGGCCAAGCCCTGGTACGCCCGCTGGGTAGCGATGCGGAAGGCCCGGCGCTACCGTTGAGCGGCTTGGTTCGCCAGCTGCAAAACGCTGGGCTGCGCCTGCCGGTGCTGGTGCGCTTTAGCGATATTCTTCACGACCGGGTCGAGCAGTTGTGCGGTGCGTTTGATGCCGCGATGAGCGACTGCGACTATCAGGGCGGCTACACCGCGGTTTACCCGATTAAAGTGAACCAGCAGCGCCGGGTGGTCGAAGAGATTCTGGCGACCGCCGAGCGCGGCAGTGGTCGTGTAGGACTGGAAGCGGGCAGCAAACCAGAACTGCTGGCGGTGTTGGCGCTTTCCGACGGTGGCTCCTCGCTGATTGTGTGTAACGGCTACAAAGACCGGGAATACGTACGACTGGCGCTGCTTGGGGAAAAGCTCGGCCACAAGGTCTACTTGGTGGTCGAAAAGCTCTCCGAGCTGCAGCTGATTTTGGAAGAGGCCCGCGAGCTGGAGGTCACGCCCCGCATAGGCCTGCGCGCCCGCCTGGCCTCGGTGGGTAAAGGCAAATGGCAGAATACCGGCGGCGAAAAATCCAAGTTCGGTCTCACCGCCAGTCAGATACTTGAAGTCGTCGATACACTGCGTCGCGAGGAGGCGCTGGAGAGTCTGCAACTGGTGCACTTCCACCTGGGCTCCCAGATTGCCAATATTCGCGACATTCAGCGCGGTCTGCGCGAATGCGCACGCTTTTATCAAAACCTGATGGAACTGGGCGCACCGATTGACACGGTGGACGTGGGCGGCGGTTTGGGTATCGACTACGAAGGCACGCGTTCGCGCAGTTTCTGCTCGGCCAACTACTCGATGCGTGAGTACGCCCGTAACGTAGTGAGCGCCTTTGCCCAGCTATGCCAAGAGGCGAACCTCCCGCAGCCACACCTGATCAGCGAATCGGGGCGCGCACTCACCGCTCACCATGCGGTGTTGATCACCAATGTGATTGGCGAGGAGCGTATCGACGACACTCCACCGGAGCGGCATGCTCAAGAGGACACTCAGGTTGAGTTACTCTGGCGTGTGTTCGAGCAACTCGCCACCGCACAAGAGCCGCGCATGTTGGTAGAAGCGTGGCATGACCTGCTGCAAGCGGTGAGTGAGCTGCAAGAGCGCTTTGTGATGGGCTTGAGTGATATTACCGCCCGCGCCGAAGGCGAGCGGGTTTATATGGCTGCCTGCGCGCGGCTGCGTACCCAGCTTGATACCCGCAACCGAGCCCATCGCGAAATTATGGATGAACTCGCGGAGAAGCTCGCCGATAAACTGTTCGTCAACTTTTCCCTGTTCCAGTCGGTGCCTGACGTTTGGGGCATTGAGCAGATCTTCCCGGTGCTGCCGCTAAGCGGGCTCGATCAGGCCCCCACTCGGCGGGCAGTGATACAGGATATTACCTGCGATTCTGATGGCCGCATCGACAGCTACGTCGACGGGCAGGGGGTGGAGAGCACCCTACCGCTGCCTGAGTGGGCTTCAGACGACGAGCGCTGGCTAGGCTTCTTCCTGGTGGGCGCCTATCAAGAGATCCTTGGCGATTTGCATAACCTGTTTGGCGATACCGACTCCGTCGATGCGGCGCTCAATGCCGACGGCGAATGGACGCTGTCTAACCCGTTGGCCGGGGACTCGGTGGCCCAGGTGCTGGCTTACGTCAACTTCAATGCCAACGTACTCAAGCAGAAGCTCACCGACCAGCTAGCCGCTAGCGGCTTCTCTGCCGATGAGCAGGCTCGCTTTGCGGCCAGTTTAAGCGAAGGGCTGGAAGGCTATACCTATCTTGAATAAGCTGTCTTGAATGAGCTGTCTTGAATGGCCTACCTAGCTAAGTAGGCTTAACAGCCCAAAAAGAAACGCCACCCGTGGTTAACAGGTGGCGTTTCTATTGATAACGATAGCGAATGCTTGTGGCGGGCTATCGGCTTCACTGCTTGCGCATCAACGGGTTAGTTACTCGACGACGCTGGTCTCAATTTCCAAACCGCCGGTCAAGGTTAAGCGCAGTGATGAACCGCGAACCAGTTCCCCAACGCCTGAAGGCGTGCCGGTTAGGATCACATCGCCCGGCTCCAGGGTGAAGTGGCGGCTCATTTCAGCCACCAGCGTGGGGACAGCAAAGATCATATCGGAACCTTCGCCGTGCTGACGCTCTTCCCCATCAATCTCAAGGGTAAACGCCAGCGCATTCCAGTTGGGAACCCGGCTTAGCGGCAGAAACGAGGAAAGCGGGCAAGCGCCATCAAACGCTTTGGCGATTTCCCAAGGGTGCCCCTTCTCTTTTAGCTTGGTCTGTACATCACGCAGCGTTAAATCCATCGCCAACCCAATACCGACAATCGCGCGCTCGGCTTCATCCAGGGTGGCGTGGGTTAAGGTTTCGCCCACTAACAGCGCAAGTTCAACTTCATAATGCACGTCGCCGCGTGAAAAGGGTGGATCCAACGGCTTGGTCAGATCCACAACGCTGGTCGACGGTTTAATGAACAGCAGCGGCTCAGTGGGAACGGGATTATCCAGCTCTTTCGCATGGTCGGCATAATTACGGCCGATGCAGACAACCTTGCCCAGCGGGTGGGGAAACTCCTGGCCATCGGTAAACTGTGGAACAAAACGCATGGCGGGTATTCTCCTTCTCATTATGCGTGCCGCATTCGCAACGACAGGCGCAACAGTTTACCCCACCTATACGAAGGTTCCACACCCTTCGGCCATGAATTTGTTTCCCCGCTGCTGGTTAGCGATACTGCTGAGCCTGCTGATCAGGGCTATGAGCCAAGAAATCCGGCCGCTGCTTACTCGCCGCGAACGGCTCCCGGCAGCGATTGTCCTGGCGGTTAAACACGAAGAACACATTACTACGCGGGTCGGGCGAAAGGTTCGCGTTCGAAGCATGCAGGGTATTACAATCAAACAGCAATAAGCCGCCCGCCTTACCTTTCGGCGCTTCAATACCGTGCTCCTCCACTAGCTCGGTTAACGCCTCTGGGCTGGGTACGCCCACCTCCTGGGCTTTCAGCGAGCTTTTATGGTTATCTTCCGGCGTTTCACCCAGGCAGGGCACAAATTTTTTGTGCGAACCGGGAATCAGCATCAACGGGCCGTTGAACTCGTGGTTGTCAGTTAAGATCAACGAAGCGCTAACCGCGTGCATGGCGGGCATGCCGTCTTCTGCGTGCCATGTCTCAAAGTCGGAGTGCCAGTTAAAGCCCTTGCCGGCAAATCCAGGCTTATAGTTAATCCGCGACTGATGCACATAAGGATCGCCGCCAATGATTTGACGGGCGGCACCCGCTACACGCTCATCGCTGGCCAGTTTGCCCAACCGTTCAGAGAGGAAGTGCACCGCAAATAGCGAGCGGATCTCCTGGCTCTCTGGCTCAGTCACGCTGAAATCCTGATTGAGATACTCATCGTTGCTCATCAGCGCCTTCATTTCCTGGCGCAACTCATCAAGCTCTTCGCCTGAAATGAGGTTAGGAATAAACAGAAACCCCTTACGCTCAAACTCATCGAGCTGCGCCTGGCTTAATGGGCCGGAAAGCTGGCGCCCCTTGACCACCGCATCCTGGCGCGGCAGCCAGGTCTGTGCAGGGGGTGTGGCTAAGCGCGACGGGTAGGCATCCTGTACCTGTGCGCGTTGCGACTGTGTGCTGTGCACATTAGGCGCATCGGCCATTTCGCTATACTGCTTATGGGCGGTTACTGAATGTAGTGGTGTACTTTTGACTGTCATCTAATCCACTCCTTGTATGATTAGGTTTCAGGTCGAATGTTGTTGCAACTACGTATAAAAATGCACGGCTAAAACGTCGTGCAGGGAGTAGCCTAGCCGACTAATATTTTACCGCAAGGCGTGATTTCTGGTTTGATAACGTAGGTTACGTGAAAAAAATTGAAGAGTGGCTTTTTGAGCAATTAGTCACCTAAAAAGCACGCTCGACGCCACAATATATGCGGTTAATGGTTCTAAATTTTTTAGCTAACTGAATAAGGAATCAAGCTTTGAAAAGACGGCTAGCGCTTTATGGTTTTATCGGTGCCCTATTGATAACCGCCGGATGCTCTTCACCAGCCATGGATAGTCAAGAGACCGCTCATCGCCCGGACGCACCGTTGATCAACACCTACTGGAAGCTAGTAACGCTTGATAACGCGGCGGTCGTCACGCGCGAGAATTTTCGTGAACCCCACTTGGTACTTCACCAAGATGTCTCACGTTTAGCAGGCGCTACCGGCTGTAATAACTTGATGGGCAGTTACTCCGTGGAGAGAGAGCACATCACGTTTAATCAGGTCGCCACCACCAAAATGGCCTGCCCTGCTGCGCAGATGAAAACCGAGCAAGCATTTCTATTAGCCCTTGAGCAGGCAGTTGCATGGCATATGAATGGCTCAGCACTTGAGTTATTGGATGATAATAATGAACCACTGGCTAGCTTCGAAGCGGTGCATCTTTATTAGCCCTAGTCATAGGATCACTTAGTGAACTCGGTTGCCTCTTCTGTTCTCTTTTTGTCAGTATCTCAGCGAATACACGGACTTTTGCTGGGCGAAAACGTGCTAACAGGAAACCACATATATACCGCCTGAAGGCCAGCTCCAATGAGACAGAATAGGTATCCGCCACCCTGATTGAGCTTCTTCGACAGAACAGTGAGATGTTCATCGACAGCTCGACGTCACCCACCACATGCAAGGGTGAAAATGCGTTGATGGCTGAGTACAGCCGAGCATCAATTCCAGGCTATCTATTTATACTGTCAAGTAATAGTGAAAGCTTCATAAATGCTTTATGGGAAATGTTAGAGAGAAAGGCATACTGGACTTATAAAGGCATTGACAACAAAATTGACTTAAATCCAGCTTTCGAGACTTTAAAGAGCTCACAGGACTAAGACCCAGTAGACCAGTGTAACTACTTACAGAATCGTGAGAGGGGTTGAGGTGGGCCTATAGGCCACCCTTACAAGTAGTTGATAGCCAATATTGACTGAACTTTTGATAATATGCCGCTTGGGTCGAATCATTTTAAGGGAATAGCATGAAGCGTTACACACTCTATCCAATAGCACTGCTCATCTTGGCAGCCCTCCTCACAGCCTGCTCAGGCGGTGAACCTGAAAATACCGTAGAAACTTTCTTCCAAGCCTCAGCCGATGGTGACACCGAGAAGGCGATTGACCAAATATCGTTCGCTAGCGTCGGGGCAGATGAGATGGTCGCAGCCAAAGGTAAAGTCCAGATGATAGTAGGCGACCTGCATCAGCGAATTAACGCCAACGATGGCCTGGATTCAGTAGAAACCCTGAACTCAGATATATCCGAAAATGGCTAACAGGCGACCATTCAGAGCAGAATCACCTTCGGTAATGGCAAAACCACGAACGAGACCACCAGGCTTATTAAAGACGGTGGTGATTGGAAGATATCGCTTCAATAATGATGTCGAAGTCATTCTGGGCTTACCTGATACTGCCCCTACTTGCGCTTGACTGCCTGACCCTACAAGCGAAAGCTGGCAACCTCAGTGGCGCAAGCCCAGGAGACTTAATCTTTCGCGAGGGTAATGAAGCCATCAGTGGCATGGTGTTGACGATGGACAATGGTCATTTCAGCCATGTCGGCCTTTTGGCCAAGCAAGAGGGTGAATGGGTTGTCATCCATTCCACTCCCTCTGAGATCGAGGGACGGATCGATGGCGTTGTCATCGATCCGGTTGAGTTCTTCATTTCTCCACAGCGCTCCCGACATCACGCAGTCTACCGCGTGGAGGCCACGGACGATCAGCGAGAACATGCTGTTAGCTGGGCAATGAACCAGGAAGGTACACCTTTCAGTGTACTAAGCCCTGAGGGGATCTACTGTACCACTCTCGTATGGAAAGCCTGGCAGAGTGCTGGATTGGATCTGGAAGCCCAGTTTACTCATGTGGCCATTCCATTAGCGGAAGGAGACTTCCTACTCCCTAGTGGCCTGCTATCATCCTCGAAGCTGACGCTCCTTGAACCGGAGGCCCTGTCGGTTCAGCAGTGACATACCGATATAACACTAGGCTTCAAAATATCAGCAAGCTGGCGAATTCAATCGCACTAGACCCATTTGGTTATACGTCGTAGAACAAACCTCTATGGCAGAGGGTTCAATTGCCAGAACAATGATGAACAGCCATTATTTTTGGTTAAAGCCGTGTCTACACCTGTAGACATTTTGTAGACACACACGAAAAAGCCGCCCCTAAGGACGGCTTAATCTGATTCTCTAACGCTTAACTTTTAACCACTTTACAGTGGTGCCGACACCAGGAGTCGAACCCGGGACCTACTGATTACAAGTCAGTTGCTCTACCAACTGAGCTATGTCGGCGCTTCACGTTTTCTTGAGAAAATGACTGCTTCGCTGTTACGCTCTGCAATCAACAAGAAATCTTGTTGGCAATGGCTGGGGTACCAGGATTCGAACCTGGGAATGCCGCTACCAAAAAGCGGTGCCTTACCACTTGGCGATACCCCAACTGCGTGGTGGCCAGAGACGGAATCGAACCGCCGACACGGGGATTTTCAATCCCCTGCTCTACCAACTGAGCTATCTGGCCGCTGCCAACGGTGCGTATTAAACTAAAAACGCCGCTTTTCGTCAACACCTTTGTGAAACTTTCTTGCGATACCGATGCTTAGGGGGCTTTTTTTCCTACGTCACCGTTAGCTTGACCTGCCTTGTTAACAGGCTGAGAGCCACTGATAACAAGTCAGTTGCTCTTCCTAACCGCCCTCCTCACCCTCTCTTCATGCCCGCTATTTATGGCAGCTATTTATGACTGCGCAGGTTATGCCTGAGTAGGCGGCACATAACCTTCGGCTTGGTCGGTCTCCTGGTTGTCCAGGAAGCGCTGCATCTGCTCCATCAAGTACGCCCTGGATTCAGGGTCGAGCATGTTGAGGTGTTTCTCATTGATCAGGCGGGTTTGCAGCGCCTGCCAGGCTTCCCAGGCGGGCTTGGAAACAGTGGCCTGTATCTCCTGGCCCTGCTTACCCGGCAAAGGCGGGAAGGGCAGGGCTTCTAGCTCTTTTTGGTACTTGCGGCAAAAAACAGTATTACTCATAACGTACTCCTGGTTCTGGGATCTGGATTTGATGCAATGATCTCAATCAACCCAATCTGCTAGCAAACGCCTAGGCGTGCCCTGGTGTTGGGTTGAGGCTAAAGGGCGTTAGCTGGCTGAGCAGCGCTTTAACGGGGGCGGCAAGCCCCAGCTCGGGCGGATAGTTAACGTCGTACCATACGCCGCTTTCGCGAACACCGCCCAGCCTATCGCAGCTCACGGGCTGCGGGGTAATTTCTAAGCGAAAATGGCTGAAGGTGTGATAAAAGCTAGGCGACGCAGTTTCCCGCTTAGGGTTCACGGCATTGACTTCAAGCCAGTCGTTGAGCTCGCTATGTTTCTCGAACTGCGGCAAACTCCATAGCCCGCCCCATAAACCGCTGGGAGGACGTTTCTCCAGCCATACCCGGCCTTCTGGGTCACGCAGCATCAGCATGATCGTTTGCCGTGTGGGCAGCGCCTTTTTGGGTTTGGATTCCGGATAGCGCTTTTGTTCGCCTTGGGCGTAGGCCAAACAGACATCGTTAAATGGGCAGCTCAGGCAGTCTGGCTTGCTGCGTTTACATAGCGTGGCGCCAAAATCCATCATCGCCTGGGTGTAATCCGCCAAGCGCTCTGCTGGGGTGTAGTACTCCGCCAACGCCCACAATTTTCTCTCCACATCAGGCTTACCCGGCCAGCCGGGCAGCGCATGCAGACGCGTGAGCGAGCGCTTTACATTGCCATCTAAAATCGCGGCCCGCTGCCCTGTGCTTTGCGCAATGATAGCGCCCGCGGTGGAGCGACCAATACCGGGCAAGGCGACTAACGCGTCGATACTTTCAGTCGGCAGCTCACCATTATGCTCCTGCCAGGCAACCTGGGCAGCTTTATGCAAGTTGCGCGCACGGGCATAGTAGCCAAGCCCTGTCCAGAGATGCAGCACTTCATCCTGAGGGGCCTTGGCAAGACTCTCCAGAGTAGGAAAGCGCGCCATAAACCGCTCAAAATAGCCTATCACAGTGGCCACCTGGGTTTGCTGCAGCATGATTTCCGACACCCACACCCGGTAGGCGCTACGCGGCGACTGCCACGGCAAGTCGTGGCGACCGTAGCGGTCGAACCAGGTCATTAGGCGCTGTTGGAATTCGTTTGCCGCCAGCCGCGGCGTGGGCATATCTGCCATGCACGCTCCTTAAACAGAAATGGGTATATGAAACAGAAATGGGCGGACACCCGAGCCAATAAAAAAAGCGCCGGCGTTTAGGCCGGCGCAGCACTTACTGTTTCAATGAAAGCGTTACTTCACACCCTGGATGCTCAGTTAAACAGGCTACGTAGGCCATCGCGAAGTTCTTTGGCAGCGCCTTCACCGAGGCGTTCGTCGAGTTCATCTAACGAGTCGCCCAGCCGCTCTTCCAGCTCTTCATTTACACGATCTCCGGTTTCGTTACGCAACAGGTCAACAACAGCGGTTTGGAACATCTCGCGGTCAAAGCGACACCACTCAGTGCGCTCATCGCCGAAATTACCTTCACAGCGTACAGGTAGCGGCAACTGCTCAAGGCGCGGATTGACCTCACAGGCCGCGTCGGCGGTGTCGACCAAACGAGCATTCGCACGGGTATCAAAGTTCAAGCTAACGAGGTTGAGCTCGCCCTCTCCACGCACATCGATACCGGGTAGAGTGATGAGCAGGTCGTCACTCTTCACTAAGCCGTTGCTGATTTGCAAGGTTGCATCAAAGCGCTCAAAGCGAGTATCGGAGTGCCAATCCCGCAAAGTGCCCTCTCCCTCTAACTGAGCTACCAGTTCGCACATTTGCTTGGAAATGTTGGTATTTAAAATAGCGCCATCGGTTAGACGAGCATTAAGCGCACCATTGAGATTGCCGATGAGTGCTTCGCGGGTATTGCCCTGGCTGGTAAGGTCGCCGGATAGATTTAAACGGCCACGCAGTGGTGACGCCTCTTCCTCTTCGCTGATTGCTTCGATCAGCGGCGCCATCTGGACGTTGCTGATAGTGGGTGATAGCGACCATTCAAGGATGGAGTCCCTCGCATCGACCTGGCCGGTAGCGCTGAGCTCACCTGCGTAGAAACCAGACTCAAACGCCGTTAGCCGTTGAACGCCGTCGTCGCCACGCAGCTGCAAGCGTGGTTTGTTGAAGGTAAGTCCTGAAAAAATAAGCGTATCGACACTCAGGTCGCCCTCTAGCGCCAGCTCTCTGAGTGACGATTGCGGCAGCAAGGTGTTGGATTCCTGGGCAAAAGCTTTACGTAACAAGCCGCGGCTGGCCTGTTCGGCGGTGGCCTCACCGGGTAGATAACGATCCAAGTCTAGTTGATCACCGGCTAAATCGAACGCCAAGCGTGAGCCATCCAGCGCGGCTGTCAGTTCACCGGTAAAGGTGCTGTCATCGACTACTAGCGAGAGGCTAGGCAGCGAGAGTTGTTCAGTATCACCTTCGACGGGGCTGGTCATGGCGACATCACTAAGCGCAGCCTCGCCCGCGGTAGTGAGGGTAATGCCCGCGCGGGCTAGCCAGGGGCGTAGCGTAAACGGCGCAGCGGTTAGCTGGCCCCGGTACTTGGGGGCATCACGAAGCTGCTCAATATTAAGGTGCCCACTCACCCTGAGCCCATCCGGCCCAGTGAGTTGCAGCTCCTTGAGCTGGGCCGTTTGTGCCTGCCAATCCCCCTCCAGGCCAAAGGCAAGCGCCAGCGCCAAGCTGCCTTGCCAGTTATCAGCATTGCGCAGTCCTGTCTCTAGCAGCCCCTCTTTGATGGTAAGCTGCTGCTCGCCCACACGGGCGAGAAACTCGGCAGCTTTTAAGCTGAGTTGCTGCGGCTCACCCTCAGCACCTTGCGTCGTGCGGGTGGTCAGCGCCATATTTTCAAGGGCGAAAAGCTTATCTGCTAAACCAAGACGCACGCGAGTTTCGAGATTAATCTCACTGGTCAGGTCTGGGGTGCGCTCCAAGACCTCGGCATCGAGCCGGTTATGCTTGGTCAGGGTGAACATGGCCTTCAGCGGAAAGGCGCGCAGTGGATTGACGTTGCTGCCTGAGATATTCAGTTGCTGCATACGCCACAGTGCTTGGGTTTGCGCATCGCGGAAGCGAATATCAGCATTTTTTACTTCAACGCTGGCAATACTTAACACTACCGCCAAGCTACCGGCGTCTGCATTAGGGCCAGCACTGGCGGGTGCCAGCACCGTTTCAGCCGCTCCCTCATTATGCTCGGAGAGACGCTCTAACAGGGGCTCCCAGTTACCTTCGCCTTGGGCATCACGCTCCAGGTTAAGGCGCATACCGTCTAGCGTAAGGCCGTCAACGGCAATTTCCCCGCGTAGCAACGGGCCAAATGCCACGCTCACCTCTGCGCGGTCAATCGCCGCAAAAGCAGCGCTCTCTTCAGCCTGTTCGGGTAACCAGGCGCGGGCCTTCTCTACGCTGACGCCGATACGCGGGTAGAATGACCAGGTAATCGGGCCTTCCAGCGCTAAATTGAGACCGGTTTGCTCCTCAACAACGGCGGTTAAACGGGGCTTGAAGTCTTCTGGATCCAGAAAAGTGGTCACATAGACCACGGCGGCGACCGCAACGATGGCAAGAATACCGACCGCTGCCAGCAAAATACGTAATAGCTGTTTCATTACCCTTTCCCTTGTGGGTCTAACTCAACAAAATCGCTGGTGGCGGGCATGCCCGCTGCCGGCGTTTCTGGATTAGCCATTGGCCGATAACCTAGCTTGGAGAGCAGCACGCGGTCGGCCAGTGGTAACGTGGACGTTTCAATGCGCAGAACGCGGCCTTCTTGCTTGGCTTGCTCGCCAAGTAGGGCCATCAGGCGCGAGCCGACACCCCGGCGGCGGGTGGTTTTGCGCACGCAGAGTTCAGACAGCCACCACGCTCGGTCTTGGCCCTCCTGAACAGCGACCGCCCCCAGCAGCCGATCATTAAAGAGTGCGCAGGCAAAAAAGTGCTGGCCTGCAAAATGTTGTTCAATAAATGGCTCAACCGTTGGGGTGGGCATACGCTCTTGGGGCGCATCCTGGTAGATGCGCACTAGATCAAGGCGCACCTGCTCATCGGCTTCCCAACGGGCCTGGTCGACATGATGCAGTGTCACCGGCATGGTGAAATCCTCTTCGCCAAAGCAGCCTGGCTGCTATTTCTGCCACAATTGATTGCGGCTACATTTCGCGCATTGTAGCGGATGAGGGCGCCGATTCACTATAATGGTCGCTTCGCCACCGGCTGATCAAACAGTGGTAAGTTGATGAGAGCCACCAGCCGTCCCTCAGAGTGCGCTTCAGCGCAGGAGATGCAACATGTCAGCGCGTATTGCCACGGTTAGCCGTGACACCAACGAAACGCAGATCAAGGTCAGCGTCAACCTCGACGGCGAAGGCCGTCTTAGCGGCCAAACCGGTGTTCCGTTTCTGGATCATATGCTTGATCAAGTTGCCCGCCACGGGATGATTGATCTTGATATCAATGCCACTGGCGACCTGCATATCGATGACCACCATACCGTAGAAGACCTGGGAATTACCCTAGGCCAAGCTTTTTTTAAAGCCATTGGCGATAAGCGCGGCATTTACCGCTATGGTCACGCCTATGTGCCCCTTGATGAAGCGCTCTCTCGCGTGGTGATCGATTTTTCCGGTCGGCCGGGCCTTTATATGAATGTCGAATTCACCCGCGACACCATTGGTAGCCTGGACACTCAGCTGTTCTGGGAGTTTTTCCAGGGCTTCGTCAATCACGCTCGGGTAACGCTGCATATCGACAACATTAAAGGCTTTAATGCTCACCACCAGGCGGAAACGATTTTTAAAGCCTTTGGCCGGGCGCTGCGTATGGCCGTAGCGGAAGACCCCCGCATGGAGGGCCAAATGCCCTCCACCAAGGGGAGTTTGTAATGCTGCTCTCCGCTAGCCCGAATGCGAGCACCGTACCAAGTGCTGTCTTAAGCAACATCTTAACAACTATTCCAAGGAGCGCTTCATGACCATTGCTGTGATCGACTACGGAATGGGCAATCTTCATTCTGTAGCCAAAGCGCTGGAGCATGTGACCCATGAGAATGTTGTCATTACCCGCGACCCGCGCCGCATCCTTGGCGCCACGCGTTTAGTGCTGCCGGGCCAGGGGGCCATTCGTGATTGCGTTGGCGAACTTGAACGCACCGAGTTACGCGGGTTGGTGGACGATATTTTAACCCGCCAGGCCAAACCGCTGCTGGGGATTTGCGTGGGCCAACAGATGTTGCTGGAGCGCAGCGAGGAGAACGGCGGTGTGGAGTGCCTGGGGTTCTTTAAAGGCAGCGTGGATCGTTTTCCCGGCGATATGCGCGACGCCCACGAGCAGCGCTTAAAAGTACCCCACATGGGCTGGAACGTGGTCGAACAGCACCATGAACACCCGCTCTGGGCAGGCATAGATAACCAAGAACACTTCTACTTTGTGCACAGCTACTATGTGAATGCCGCGGAAGATGCCCAGGTATTTGGCACGACTCAATACGGCAAGGTAAGCGCCCACGTGGCCATTGGCCGGGATTCGACCTTCGCGGTGCAGTTCCACCCGGAAAAAAGCTCCCGCGCAGGCCTTCGTCTGCTTGAAAATTTTGTCACCTGGACGCCCTGAGAGGATTTTTTATGTTGGTAATTCCCGCTATTGATCTCAAAGATGGCCAGTGTGTCCGGTTGAAGCAGGGCCGCATGGAAGACGCGACCTCCTACGGCGATGACCCAGTCGCTATGGCCGCACGCTGGGTAGAGGCAGGCGCCCGCCGCCTGCACCTGGTTGATTTAAACGGCGCCTTCGAGGGCAAGCCGATGAATGGCGACGCTGTTACGGCGATTGCTCGCGCCTACCCCAACCTGCCGATTCAAATCGGCGGCGGTATCCGCAGTGCGGAAACCATTGAGCACTATTTAAGTGCCGGTGTCTCTTACGTCATTATCGGTACCAAAGCAGTAAAAGAGCCTGAGTTTGTCGGCGAGATGTGCCGCGCCTTCCCTGGCCATGTGATCGTGGGACTCGATGCCAAAGATGGCTATGTTGCCACCGACGGTTGGGCCGAGGTCTCTACGGTCAAGGCCACTGAGCTTGCCAAGCGTTTCGCCAACGATGGCGTCTCCAGCATTGTCTACACCGACATAGCCCGCGACGGCATGATGCAGGGCGTCAACGTCGAAGCCACCGCACAACTGGCCCGTGAAGGCGGCTTACCGGTGATTGCCTCGGGTGGTGTGACCAATCTGGACGATATCAAAGCCCTTTGCGAGGTGGCTGATAGCGGCATCCTGGGCGCTATTACTGGCCGGGCGATTTATGAAGGCAGCCTGGATGTTGCCGAAGCTCAGCGATTGAGCGACCAACTCACGGGAGGCGGCTCATGAGCCTGACTAAACGCATTATCCCCTGCCTGGACGTAGACGCCGGACGCGTTGTTAAAGGCGTTAATTTTGTCGGCATTCGCGATGCCGGTGATCCGGTAGAGATTGCCCAGCGCTATAACCAGCAGGGCGCCGATGAAATCACCTTCCTCGATATTACCGCCAGCCATGAAGACCGCGACACCACGGTGGAGATGGTGGAGCGCATTGCCGGTGAGGTGTTTATCCCGCTGACCGTCGGCGGCGGCATTCGCAGCTGCGACGATATACGCACCATGTTGAATGCTGGAGCGGACAAGGTCTCCATCAATACCGCCGCGGTCACCAACCCTGAGTTTGTACGCGAAGCCGCCGAGCGCTTTGGCAGCCAGTGCATTGTGGTGGCGATTGATGCCAAGCGCGTATCGAAAGAGGGAGAAACACCCCGCTGGGAGATTTTCACCCACGGTGGACGCCGCCCAACGGGCCTGGATGCCGTTGAGTGGGCGCAGAAGATGGTTGAGTTCGGTGCCGGTGAACTGCTGCTCACCAGCATGGATCGCGACGGCACCAAGAGTGGTTTTGACCTGGGCGTGACCCACGCGATTTCCGAAGCGGTGAGCGTACCCGTGATTGCCTCGGGCGGTGTCGGCAATCTGGATCATTTCGTGGAGGGGGTGCTCAAAGGTGGCGCCGATGCAGTGCTGGCCGCGAGCATTTTCCACTTTGGGGAATACACCATCCCCGAAGCTAAGCGCTATATGGCCGAACGCGGTATCGAAATGCGTCTTTAAAATGCCCTTTATCAACCAGGAACTTCGAATGTTTCGCTCACATCCATGGATGGGATGGCTAGCAGGCTTGCTGTTTAGTATGCCTGCTACCGCATTCTCGCTACCTGATTGGTCACCGGAACTGGAGTGGGATCATACCCTGGTGCAAACCAGCCTTTATACCCGCCACTTCAGTCCCGACCCAGAACATACCAATCAGCAAGACCTGATCAGCATTGAACTGCATAATCCCAATAACTGGCTAGCGGGCGCGGCGTGGTTCAAAAACTCCTTTGATCAACCCACTTGGTACTTTTATGCAGGGCGGGAGTTTCCCCTTTGGCAAACCGATCAGGGGTTAAACGTGCGCGCCAAACTCACCGGTGGGCTCCTGCGTGGATATAAAGGCGAGTATCGCGACAAAATTCCGCTCAATCACTTGGAAGTTGCCCCGGCCGCACTCCCCAGTATTGGGGTGCAATGGGGCCGGTTTGAGTCTGATCTGATTGTGTTTGGCGCCGCCGGTATGATGGTAACGGCAGGGGTGCGCTTTTAGCCGCTACTCCTCGACCTCATCCAGCGATAACCCCAGGTTGCTGATACCGCCATTGCGGCCTAATTTTCGCACCTCTTTAAGCACTGCTTTATCCAGCGAGCCGCTAACGGCTTCCAACACGGCGTCCTGGAAGTCGTTCTCATCTGCCATCAGCGGATGATCGCGAATAATCAGTGCCAACGCTTGCGAGTCAACCTCACCTTCAGTGAGCTCTATAAAGGCGCGTACGCCCGCTCGGGAGGTGCGGCTAACATCTAGCACCGCCTCTGGAGAGTCGCCTTGCAAGGTGTCCAGCAGCGCCGAGACAGACACCACCGCATCCAGGGCGCGCCGGGCACCAAAGCTGTCATCCTCCTCAGGCGGTTCACACTCGGCTAACTTTTCCGCTTGGCGGGCAAAGTCGATACTGGCATTGGGCACACTCAGTCGCTCCCAGACCAAACTCAGCACAGTACCTAGTGTATGGCTATCACCCTGGCCGGTGGTTTGCTCATAGAGCACATAGTTAGGCAGCAAGCGCTCGCACAGTGCTGCCATAAAGGCTTGCTGGGCAGGTAGAGGGAGTTCTTGCAACCGTTGGTAAAAGCCCTGAGGTTTCGACACCATACTGATTTCCTGGATCGCTTGACGTGGGTTATTGGTGAAAAGTAGCGGGTACGTTATCGTCTCTCTACGCTTGGGGCGTTCCGCTCCCCCAGCGCCTTGATGATTGTCCGGCCGGCGAGGAGATTACCATGCATATTCATCTGCTACAGCACGGCCCTGACCATGGCCCCGCCCGTTTAACCGATTGGCTGACCAGCATGGGCCATAGTTACACCGTTTTTCATCTCTACGCAGGCGAGCTTAGCCCCCGCCCAAGCGAAGCCGATGCGTTGATTGTCCTTGATGGCCCAGAGGCGCTACTCGACCAACCACCGGCGTGGTTTAAAGCGGAAGATAAACTGATCAACCGCTACTTGGATGGCCAAAAACCGCTGTTGGGCATTGGCCTGGGCGCTCACTGGATAGCCCAGGCGCTGGGCTCAGTGGTGGCGCCTGGTACCTACCCGGAAACAGGCTGGCATACGGTCACGCTGGCGCCGGAAAGCTCGCTCGATTTACCCGAAACCTTCACCGCTTTTATGTGGCATCGCTACGTTTTCAGCCTACCCGACGACGCCTTACCCCTCGGCGGTAGCGAAGCCGCGCCGCTGCAAGGGTTTGCCTGGGACAGAGGGCGCGTTATCGGCCTGCTGTGTCATCTAGAAGCCACCGCGGCGAGTGTCAAACAGTTATTGGGGAGCGCTGAGTGGCCCACCGCAACGCCATCCACCGCCCGCTTTGTTCAGGATGCGGCGCAAATATTAGCAGACCCCAACCGCTTTATTCACCTTGCGCCGCAGCTCGACCGACTGATGACGCAGTGGCTTAAAGCGGCGTAAGCGCAGAAGGATGGAGCGCCGTCAGCGATTCCACTGCCTGGCGGCTTCCAGGCAACTATCCCAATCACCCACATGAACCTCTGGCGGTACGCTGCCACGCTGCTTCTCTAAGTGGTAACGGTAGAGCGGGTCGTAGTACTCGGTAAGCAGCGGCGCAAGCCAGGCTTCGTGGGCTTGGGGATTGCCTTGAGCATGCTCTTTGAAGGCTAGCACCTGCAGCCGCTGTAAGCGCTGCAGGCGAGCGTTGCCCAAGCGTTTGCCTAGCCGGATAAGTGCATTACTTAACTGCGCCTGCATTAATTGCCAGCCTTGATAGTCGCCATGACGAGCGGCATAGGCCTGTTCCAGATCGATAATATAGTCCTGCTGAATCTGCGCAAGACGCCAATCCAGCGGCATTTCGATACGCACCCGCGGCGCTTGCTGCAGTGCTCGCCAGAAAGTCAGCGGAATATTGGCGTTGCCAATCTGACGAGACTCATCTTCGATCACCAGCCCTTCCGTCAGCCCGATTAGCCGCTTGGCCAGCGCATGCTCAAAGTTGATTTGAGTAGCCGGCTCTTCGGGCCTGCGCCCAAAGGCCGAGCCTTTATGGTGCGCATAGGCCTCTAGATCGACGCCATTATCAAGCTGATTTATCAGCGCTGTCTTTGCACAACCGGTGAGCCCTGCAACCACTAGCATCGGCTGACGCGCTGCGGTATCAATGCGCTCACAGAGCACCTGACGCATGGCTTTCCAGCCGCCCTCCAGCCGTGGCCTTGAGATATCGGCTTCTTCCAGCCACTGTTGAGCAATTTGCGAGCGTAGCCCACCACGAAAGCAGTAGATCACTGCATCTGGATGGTCGGCTAAATACGCCTGCCACGCCGCAATTCGCGCCTGCTTGACCTCGCCACTGACCAAGCGCTCGCCCAGTTCAATCGCAGCGGCTTGGCCGTGCTTTTTATAGGCAATCCCCACCTGATGACGCTCATTATCGACCATCAAGGGCAGATTGACGGCCCCAGGCAGTGCGCCCTGGGCAAACTCGACCGGGGCGCGCACATCAATCAGTGGCCACGCTTGGCTGATGACGCTCAATACCGCCGGTGTCGTCGTCAGTGTCACCCAACCACCTCAATGGACGCACTGCCTTGGCGCGCTTTCATGACACCGAATGACTGTAACGACAGGCCGAATTCGCGGCCAATGCGCTCAACATCATCCTCCCAGGCGGGATCAACGCTTAGCAACAAGCCGCCAGAGGTTTGCGGGTCACACAGCCACTGCCAGTGGACATCATCCATAGCGGGCAGACTCTCCCCCAGCGCGTCACGATTGCGCAGCGTACCGCCAGGCACGGCGCCTTGGCGACGATAGGACTCAGCCTCGGCCAAACGAGGTAGCTTACGAAAATCAACCTGAGCCATGACATTGCTGGCTTGGCACATTTCAGTAAGGTGGCCCGCCAATCCAAAACCAGTGACATCGGTCATGGCGTTCACCCCTTTTACATCGGCAAGCTTTACGCCAATACTATTGGGCTTGAGCATGGTTTCCCGGGCAAGACCGTGGTGACCCATTTGCAGCACACCGCTTTTCTCGGCGGTGGTTAACATACCTACACCTAGCGGCTTGGTTAGATACAGCAGATCCCCCGGCTTGGCAGTGCTATTAAGCTTGAGCTTATCCAGGTCGACCAAGCCGTTAACAGCGAGCCCAAAAATCGGCTCGGGCGCATCAATGGAGTGACCACCCGCCAGGGCAACGCCTAATTCACGACACACTGCCTGGGCTCCAGCCATTACATCACCTGCCACTTCAGCGCTAAGCTTATCCAGCGGCCAGCCCAGAATGCCTAACGCCATTACTGGCGTCCCCCCCATGGCGTAAACGTCGCTGATGGCATTGGTCGCCGCGATGCGCCCAAAATCAAAGGGATCATCGACAATGGGCATAAAAAAATCAGTGGTGGCGATCATGCCGCGGCCATCGCCCAGGTCATACACCGCCGCATCCTCGCGCCCCTGGTTGCCGACGATAAGTTTCTTATGACCCGCAGCCGGCCCAGCCTTGGCGAGAATGCCATCCAGTACATCGGGAGCAATTTTGCAGCCACAGCCGGCGCCGTGGCTATATTGAGTCAAGCGAATCGAACTCATCGTGTCTCTCCTTGGCACTTTTTGGGGGATATCATTAGTTTAGCCCACTCTTCAGTCTACAGGGCGTCCAACGCATCGCTGAGTTTATCCACGGCAATCACCTCCATGCCCTTGGGCGCCTGCTTTGGTGCGTTAGCCCGCGGCACAATGGCGCGTAGGAAGCCGTGCTTGGCCGCTTCGGCAATGCGCTCTTGGCCACTCGGCACCGGGCGTATTTCGCCCGATAGCCCAACCTCGCCAAATACCACTAACTCTTTGGGCAGTGCACGGTTTTGCAAGCTAGACACCACGGCCAGCAGAACCGCCAGGTCGGCGCTGGTCTCGAGCACCTTGACACCGCCAACGACATTCAAGAATACATCCTGGTCGCCAGTAAACAATCCGCCATGGCGATTAAGCACCGCAAGCAGCATGGCTAAACGGTTTTGATCCACGCCAACCGCTACTCGGCGCGGATTGCCCAGCGCGGATTCATCCACCAGTGCCTGTACCTCGACCAGAATTGGTCGAGTGCCTTCCCACACCACCATGACTAAGCTACCCGGCGCTTGCTCCTCCTGACGAGAAAGAAAGATGGCGCTTGGGTTTTTAACCTCTTTTAAGCCCTGCTCGAGCATGGCGAAAACACCTAGCTCGTTCACAGCGCCAAAGCGGTTTTTCTGTCCCCGCAGCGTGCGAAAGCGCGAGTCGGCACCGCCCTCTAATAACAGCGAGGCATCGATCATATGCTCAAGGACTTTGGGGCCGGCCAGGGTTCCGTCCTTCGTGACGTGACCTACCAGCAACAACACCGTATTGGTCTTCTTAGCAAAACGCGTTAGCGCTGCAGCTGACTCACGCACCTGGGCAACGCCACCTGGGGCCGAGCTGATATCTTCCAGATGCATGGTCTGGATAGAGTCGATCACGAGAATCTCGGGGTTCTCTCGCTCCGCCACCGCCAAGATAGTCTCCACGCTGGTCTCGGCAAGCATTTTCAATCCACTGGTGGGCAGCTGTAGGCGATGGGCACGCATAGCGACTTGTGAAAGCGACTCTTCACCCGTGACGTAGAGGATACGCCGTTGCTGGGCCAGTTTGCAGGCCGTTTGCAGCAGCAGCGTCGACTTACCCGCCCCAGGATTGCCGCCCAGCAGTACCGCCGAGCCGGGTACCAAACCGCCGCCCAGTACACGATCAAACTCCGCGAACGTGGAGCTCATGCGGGGCACTTCGCTGAGATCCACATTGCCTAGGTCGACCACTTCCCGCGACAGATCCCCTGCATAGCCGGATCTGCCAGGGGTTGTACCACCGCCGGGGCGAGCGCTCGCTAAATGTACTTCACTGAGCGTATTCCACTCCTGGCAACTGCTGCACTGCCCCTGCCATTTACGATATTCGGCGCCGCACTCGGTGCATACAAAAGCGCTTTTGGCTTTGGCCACTGCCATTACACTCCTACGGTTGCTATCACTAAGTGGCAACGTACGCTTAGCTGCCGCTAGCATTCACTGTCATTAATTGCTTTTAATCGTCGCGTACGCTGTCTTCACTACTGTCAGCAAACACAAAAGGCGGCCATTGGCCGCCTTTTGTACTACTGGCTAACGCGTTATTGGCGCTTTAGCTGCAGCATTTCACCATTTTCAAAGCGGCGACGCTCTGGATCAATCAACTCCAACGTGCTCTCATCAATACGCATGAAGTAGTAGATTTGGCCATCACCATCCGGCGTCAGCTCGTAAACCGTAGCGTCTGGATCAGACGGCGTACCGGTCAGCACTTCCCAGTTACCCGCGTAGTTTTCATCCGGGGGTGTTTGAGGATGGTTACGATATGAAGCGTTCAGCGTAAAGGTGCGCTCTTCAGCCGCGCTCGTTTCTTCACCCACCATCGTGACGTCCAGATCAATACCATCACAGTTACGGCAAGGTAGTGAACCTTGATAATTTTGCTGTGCGGTAGCCGCCTCTTCTTGCTGCTGCTCCATGGGGCTGCTTGCACAGCCAGCCAGCAGTGCCAACATGGCCGAACCGGCCAGCAAACTCTTAAGTTGCATAGAGTGTCTCCTTAATCTCGTGTTGGACATCACATTTGTTTATGCGCAGTTGTGACAGCATAACCGTTACAAGGTGCGACGCACACCCCTAGCAATGCGAATGCTTGCGCTTCGTTAACCTTCAAGCGACCATGGTGTACCTTGTTAGGATAATCAGGTTACCCACATGAGCCAATACTGGAGTCCGGCCGTTCGCGAACTTACGCCTTACGTGCCCGGCGAGCAGCCCCGCGAGCAGCTTGTTAAGCTCAATACCAATGAAAACCCTTACCCGCCTGCGCCAGGCGTCGGTGAGGCGCTACGCGACTATGCTACAGACCATCTGCGCCTATACCCTGACCCTACCTCTAAAGCGTTGCGTGAGGCTCTTGCAGAGACGTTTCAGGTATCAAGCAGCCAAGTGTTTGTAGGTAATGGTTCAGACGAAGTTCTCGCGTTTGCCTTTCAAGCTTTCTTTTGCCATCAAGCGCCGCTTGATGTGCCTGAAATAACCTATAGTTTTTACCCTGTTTACGCCAATCTCTATGGCGTAGAGCTGCGCAAACATCCACTCAATAAGCAGTGGGAAGTAGATATTGATGCTCTTGCCAAGGGCGCTGAGCGTAGCGGCGTTATCTTTGCCAACCCCAATGCGCCAACCGGCCATGCACACTCGCTTGCCGCGATAGAGACGCTGCTTAAGCGGGTCACTGATCGTGTCGTACTGGTGGATGAGGCGTATGTCGATTTCGGCGCAGAGAGTGCTGTAACGCTGGTTGATCGCTATCCTAACCTGCTTGTCACCGGTACGTTTTCTAAATCACGCAGCTTGGCAGGCTTGCGCCTGGGCTATGCGGTGGGTTCAGAGGAGTTGATTGATGGCTTACTACGGGTAAAAGACTCCTTTAACTCTTATCCAGTGGATAGCCTGGCAAGCCTAGTAGGCATCGCCGCACTCAAAGATGTCGAGCATTTTGAAGCCTGTCGCGGGCGTGTTATTACCACTCGCGAACGCACTCGCCAGCGCCTTGAAGGGTTGGGATTTGAAGTATTGCCCTCTAAGGCTAACTTTGTGCTTGCCCAGCACCCTGACTACCAAGGCGCGCAGCTATTTGCTGGCCTACGCGAACGGGGCATTCTGGTTCGTCACTTTAACACCCCAGATCTCAACAACTTCCTACGCATCACCATTGGCACCGATGATGAGATGGATAGTCTGATTGAGGCGCTGGAGACGCTTCTCTAGTAAAGGGTGAGGTGTGAGGTGTGAGGTGTGAGGTGTGAGGTGTGAGGTGTGAGGTGTGAGGTGTGAGGTGTGAGGTGTGAGGTGTGAGGTGTGAGGTGTGAGGTGTGAGGTGTGAGGTGTGAGGTGTGAGGTGTGAGGTGTGAGGTGGAGCAGGATATTCGTTAGATACCCTTATACCAACATTTTCTACTCACTATCCCCCTTACTCCTCACTATTTACCCCTCACGACCATGCAAAAAAAATCCCCCAAGGCGCAAGCCCTGGGGGATTTTTCATAATAAGTGCCTGACGATGACCTACTCTCGCATGGGGAGACCCCACACTACCATCGGCGCTAAGCGGTTTCACTTCTGAGTTCGGCAAGGGATCAGGTGGTTCACGCGTGCTATGGTCGTCAGGCGTAACTGTTAATGTACATCATGCTGTTTGTGATCGTCTCATTGCCTGCCGCCTGCTCATGTGAGTCAGGCCACACGCTGCGTATCCGGCGTTCTGTTGATCTCTCAACCTCTACGTTATCATCACGACCAGACCCCTTGGGTGTTATAGGGTCAAGCCTCACGGGCCATTAGTACACGTTAGCTCAACGCCTTGCAGCGCTTCCACACCGTGCCTATCAACCAGCTGGTCTCGCTGGGCCCTTCAGGAGGCTCTAGGCCTCAGGGATGTCTCATCTTGAAGGGGGCTTCCCGCTTAGATGCTTTCAGCGGTTATCCCGTCCGACCATAGCTACCCGGCAATGCCACTGGCGTGACAACCGGAACACCAGAGGGTCGTCCACTCCGGTCCTCTCGTACTAGGAGCAGCCCTTCTCAAACATCCAACGCCCACGGCAGATAGGGACCGAACTGTCTCACGACGTTCTAAACCCAGCTCGCGTACCACTTTAAATGGCGAACAGCCATACCCTTGGGACCGACTTCAGCCCCAGGATGTGATGAGCCGACATCGAGGTGCCAAACACCGCCGTCGATGTGAACTCTTGGGCGGTATCAGCCTGTTATCCCCGGAGTACCTTTTATCCGTTGAGCGATGGCCCTTCCATACAGAACCACCGGATCACTAGAACCTGCTTTCGCACCTGCTCGACGTGTCTGTCTCGCAGTCAAGCACCCTTATGCTCTTGCACTCAATGCACGATGTCCGACCGTGCTGAGGGTACCTTCGTGCTCCTCCGTTACTCTTTAGGAGGAGACCGCCCCAGTCAAACTACCCACCACACACTGTCCTCGATCCGGATAACGGACCTGAGTGAGAACGCCAATGATGCCAGGCTGGTATTTCAAGGTTGGCTCCGCCCGAACTGGCGTCCGAGTTTCAAAGCCTCCCAGCTATCCTACACAGGCAACATCAGCGTCCAGTGTGAAGCTATAGTAAAGGTTCACGGGGTCTTTCCGTCTAGCCGCGGGTACACCGCATCTTCACGGCGATTTCAATTTCACTGAGTCTCGGGTGGAGACAGCGTGGCCATCATTACGCCATTCGTGCAGGTCGGAACTTACCCGACAAGGAATTTCGCTACCTTAGGACCGTTATAGTTACGGCCGCCGTTTACCGGGGCTTCAATCAAGAGCTTCGCCTTACGGCTAACACCATCATTTAACCTTCCGGCACCGGGCAGGCGTCACACCCTATACGTCCGCTTGCGCGTTAGCAGAGTGCTGTGTTTTTAATAAACAGTTGCAGCCACCTGGTATCTTCGACCGGTTCGGGCTAGGAGAGCAAGTCTCTTCACCCTACGCCGGCGTGCCTTCTCCCGAAGTTACGGCACCATTTTGCCTAGTTCCTTCACCCGAGTTCTCTCAAGCGCCTTGGGATTCTCACCCTGACCACCTGTGTCGGTTTGGGGTACGGTCGCACATGATCTGAAGCTTAGAGGCTTTTCCTGGAAGCGTGGCATCAGTGACTTCCTGACCGTGGTCAGTTCATCTCGTGTCTCGGCCTGAAAGGATCCCGGATTTACCTAAGATCCCAGCCTACTCACTTTCACCAGGACTACCAACGCCTGGCTCACCTAGCCTTCTTCGTCCCCCCATCGCAACCATGTCCGGTACGGGAATATTGACCCGTTTCCCATCGACTACGCCTTTCGGCCTCGCCTTAGGGGCCGACTCACTCTGCTCCGATTAGCGTCGAACAGAAACCCTTGGTCTTCCGGCGAGGGAGTTTTTCACTCCCTTTATCGTTACTCATGTCAGCATTCGCACTCGTGATACCTCCAGCAGACTTCTCAATCCACCTTCATCGGCTTACACGACGCTCCTCTACCGCTCACACCTAAGCGTGAACCCGTAGCTTCGGTACCTGGTTTAGCCCCGTTACATCTTCCGCGCAGGCCGACTCGACTAGTGAGCTATTACGCTTTCTTTAAAGGATGGCTGCTTCTAAGCCAACCTCCTAGCTGTCTGAGCCTTCCCACATCGTTTCCCACTTAACCAGGATTTCGGGACCTTAGCTGACGGTCTGGGTTGTTTCCCTTTTCACGACGGACGTTAGCACCCGCCGTGTGTCTCCCACGCGTTACTCACCGGTATTCGGAGTTTGCCTCGGGTTGGTAAGTCGGGATGACCCCCTAGCCGAAACAGTGCTCTACCCCCGGCGGTACTACGTGAGGCGCTACCTAAATAGCTTTCGAGGAGAACCAGCTATCTCCGAGCTTGATTAGCCTTTCACTCCGATCCACAAGTCATCCAAATCTTTTTCAACAGATCCTGGTTCGGGCCTCCAGTTGATGTTACTCAACCTTCACCCTGCTCATGGATAGATCGCTCGGTTTCGGGTCTATATCCAGCGACTGTGTCGCCCAGTTAAGACTCGGTTTCCCTACGGCTCCCCTATACGGTTAACCTCGCCACTGAATATAAGTCGCTGACCCATTATACAAAAGGTACGCAGTCACCCAACTAGTGGGCTCCTACTGCTTGTACGCACACGGTTTCAGGATCTATTTCACTCCCCTCTCCGGGGTTCTTTTCGCCTTTCCCTCACGGTACTGGTTCACTATCGGTCAGCCAGGAGTATTTAGCCTTGGAGGATGGTCCCCCCGTCTTCAGTCAAGGTTTCTCGTGCCCCGACCTACTCGATTTCACATGATCAGATTTTCGACTACGGGGCTATCACCCGCTACGGCCAGACTTCCCAATCTGTTCGCCTAATCAGTCTCATGCTTAAGGGCTGGTCCCCGTTCGCTCGCCGCTACTAGGGGAATCTCGGTTGATTTCTTTTCCTCAGGGTACTTAGATGTTTCAGTTCCCCTGGTTCGCCTCGTACCCCTATGTATTCAGGGCACGATACTCATCTTATGATGAGTGGGTTTCCCCATTCAGAGATGTCCGGGTCACAGGTTGTTGCCACCTCACCGAACCTTATCGCAGGCTACCACGTCTTTCATCGCCTCTGGCTGCCTAGGCATCCACCGTGTGCGCTTCATTGCTTGACCCTATAACCCGAAGGAGTCTGGATTTTCGCAATGATAACGTTTCATTTTGCCGGATACGCTTGAGACGTATCACAATTTAAGAAGCACTTCTTGCGAAGTGTTCTTGTCAGCATGATATACATTGTTAAAGAGCGACTGCTATAAGCAGTGATAAGCGTTTTTTTTCGTATTAAAAAGAAAAAGTCACTTATCACTGCTCATCAACAGCATTCTGATCAGGTAATTCATTGTGGACGCTTACTAACTGTGACGCATCGTTTAAGGAGGTGATCCAGCCGCAGGTTCCCCTACGGCTACCTTGTTACGACTTCACCCCAGTCATGAACCACACCGTGGTGATCGCCCTCTTGCGTTAGGCTAACCACTTCTGGTGCAGTCCACTCCCATGGTGTGACGGGCGGTGTGTACAAGGCCCGGGAACGTATTCACCGTGACATTCTGATTCACGATTACTAGCGATTCCGACTTCACGGAGTCGAGTTGCAGACTCCGATCCGGACTGAGACCGGCTTTAAGGGATTCGCTGACTCTCGCGAGCTCGCAGCCCTTTGTACCGGCCATTGTAGCACGTGTGTAGCCCTACCCGTAAGGGCCATGATGACTTGACGTCGTCCCCACCTTCCTCCGGTTTGTCACCGGCAGTCTCCTTAGAGTTCCCACCATTACGTGCTGGCAAATAAGGACAAGGGTTGCGCTCGTTACGGGACTTAACCCAACATTTCACAACACGAGCTGACGACAGCCATGCAGCACCTGTCTTACAGTTCCCGAAGGCACACCAGAATCTCTTCCGGCTTCTGTAGATGTCAAGGGTAGGTAAGGTTCTTCGCGTTGCATCGAATTAAACCACATGCTCCACCGCTTGTGCGGGCCCCCGTCAATTCATTTGAGTTTTAACCTTGCGGCCGTACTCCCCAGGCGGTCGACTTATCGCGTTAACTTCGCCACAAAGTGCTCTAGGCACCCAACGGCTGGTCGACATCGTTTACGGCGTGGACTACCAGGGTATCTAATCCTGTTTGCTACCCACGCTTTCGCACCTCAGTGTCAGTGTCAGTCCAGAAGGCCGCCTTCGCCACTGGTATTCCTCCCGATCTCTACGCATTTCACCGCTACACCGGGAATTCTACCTTCCTCTCCTGCACTCTAGCCTGACAGTTCCGGATGCCGTTCCCAGGTTGAGCCCGGGGCTTTCACAACCGGCTTATCAAGCCACCTACGCGCGCTTTACGCCCAGTAATTCCGATTAACGCTTGCACCCTCCGTATTACCGCGGCTGCTGGCACGGAGTTAGCCGGTGCTTCTTCTGCGAGTGATGTCTTTCCTACCGGGTATTAACCGATAGGCGTTCTTCCTCGCTGAAAGTGCTTTACAACCCGAGGGCCTTCTTCACACACGCGGCATGGCTGGATCAGGGTTGCCCCCATTGTCCAATATTCCCCACTGCTGCCTCCCGTAGGAGTTCGGGCCGTGTCTCAGTCCCGATGTGGCTGATCATCCTCTCAGACCAGCTACGGATCGTTGCCTTGGTGAGCCTTTACCTCACCAACTAGCTAATCCGACATAGGCTCATCCAATAGCGGGAGCCGGAGCCCCCTTTCTCCCGTAGGACGTATGCGGTATTAGCCTGGGTTTCCCCAGGTTATCCCCCACTACCGGGCAGATTCCTATGCATTACTCACCCGTCCGCCGCTCGTCAGCGGGTAGCAAGCTACCCCTGTTACCGCTCGACTTGCATGTGTTAGGCCTGCCGCCAGCGTTCAATCTGAGCCATGATCAAACTCTTCAGTTTAAAATCATTGTGATCCTTACTCGCTTACTTACGGACTAGCCGAAAGCAGCAAAAGCGAATCAAACTTGGCTCAAGGTTCAAACGAATTCACTGTGATACTCCTAAAAGTATCGTTGTGTTCGCCTGCCTTGATATTTGGTGATTTGTCACCAACATCAGCAAGCGCCCACATGAATTACCTGATCAAATTGTTAAAGAGCTGTTTCGCTGGAAGATTGCTGTGAAAGCAACCGGGCTGCCGTTGAACTGGCTTGCCTCAGCGAGGAAGGCGTATTCTACGCATTTCCTGGCGGTTGTCAAGGGCGTTGTTTTCGATGCAAACCTGACCACATCCAAAACCGCTAACTCGTTGACTAACCAAGGCTTTTACACCTTATACACCGCTGGTAACGCTTGGCGTCCCCGGCAGCGGATGCGTACTTTACGGATTCGCCGCCGGGTTGGCAAGGGCTGTTTTGAAATAACTTTCAAAAAAGTGAAGAAAAGTACTAACTGCTAGTTTTAGCCTTACGCATAACGGCTAATACAGGGCCTGATGCCACGTAGGTACCAAACAGCAATAACAGCATCACCGAAGGCTCGACCGAGATCAACACAAACGCCAGCACTATGGCTAGCAGCACAACAAAGGGTACCGGCTTTTTAAAATCGAGATCCTTGAAGCTGTAGTAACGGATATTACTCACCATCAACACCCCCGCCGCCGCTACAACTACTAGCATCAATAGCTTGAAACCAAAGGCATCCGCATCAAAGCTATGAAAGGTCCATACGCTAGCGGCCACTAGCGCGGCTGCGGAAGGGCTAGGCAAACCGATAAACCACTTTTTATCGACGCTACCAATTTGTACATTAAAGCGCGCAAGGCGCAGTGCCGCACAAGCAACGTAGAGAAAAGCCACCACCCACCCCGTCTTACCAATGTCCTGAAGAATCCAGGTAAAGGCAACTAAAGCGGGCGCCATACCAAAGGAGATCATGTCAGCCAAGCTGTCGTACTCAGCGCCAAATTCACTCTGCGTATTAGTCATACGGGCGACTCGACCATCCAGGCCATCCAGCACCATGGCTATAAAGATCGCAACGGCAGCCGAAGCGAACTCACCATTAATACCCGCCACCACTGCAAAGAAACCGGCGAAAAGTGCCGACGTGGTAAATAGGTTGGGCAGCAAATAGATACCTCGACGACGAATCTTTTTACCGTTCTCTACAGCCTCTTCTACCACTTCGGTTTCACGTAAGAAGGCAGCCGCCAGATCTTCATTGCCGCCTACTTCTGACTGATCAGCACTGTCTGGCTGTTCAGCTTTATCAGGCTGAGTCGAGCCTGACTGGGCGAGGTGTGACTGATCAGAGTTTGAGTGCTCTTGATCGCGAGCGTCCTGTGTCATAGGTTTCATCCATTAAAAGTGAAGTCACGGGAACAGTAGTCGCTTTCATTCTACACGGTGAGTGCCACTCAGCCAGCCAATTGCTGTATTGATGTTCCCTACACCTCAGTCAGTGAGTGACAATTAAGCCGCCATTAAAAAGCGCCACCCCTGGGAGGGGGTGGCGCTCTTATTTGGCATTAAAAGTGTGAAGCTTTTAATGCCTAAAGCGACAACACCTTATCGCCACGAGCAATACCCGAGACGCCAGTACGGGCAACCTCTAGAATACCTACCGGCGCCATGGCCTGAAGGAAGGCATCCAGCTTGCCCGCATCGCCGGTGATCTGCACGGTATACAGGCTTGGCGTTACGTCGACGATCTGCGCGCGGAAGATATCCACTGTGCGCTTCACCTCATCGCGGGCCGCACCTAGCGCTTTCACTTTCACCAGCATCAGTTCGCGCTCGATATGGTTGCCTTCGGTGAGATCCACCAGCTTGACCACATCAATCAGCTTATTGAGGTGCTTGGTGATCTGCTCGATGACCCGGTCATCGCCCACGGTGGTGACCGTTAAGCGCGATAGCGACGGGTCTTCTGTCGGCGCTACGTTAAGCGTTTCAATGTTGAAGTTGCGCTGGGAGAACAGCCCGACTACACGTGACAGCGCACCCGGTTCATTTTCTAACAGAATCGAGATGATATGACGCATCAGGTACGCTCCGTTTTAGACAGCAGCATGTCGCGCATAGCGCCTAACGGCACCTGCATCGGATAGACGTGCTCAAAAGGGTCGACCTTCACGTCAAGGAACACCAGCTCGTGCTTATCCGCAAAGGCACGCTCTAGCGCAGGCTCCAGTTCATCAATGGTATTGACGGTAATCGCAGTAAATCCATACGCCTCAATCAGCATATGAAAGTCCGGCAGCGACTCCATATAGGAGTGCGCGTGACGCGATTTATAGTTCAAGTCCTGCCACTGACGCACCATACCCAGCGACGCATTGTTAAGATTGACGATCTTAACGCCCACCCCGTACTGCTTACAGGTGGAGAGTTCCTGCATCATCATCTGGAAGCTGCCTTCACCGGTGACACACACCACGTCATCATCCGGGTAGTTCTGCTTGATACCCATGGCGGCGGGGAAGCCAAAGCCCATGGTGCCCAAACCACCTGAGGTAATCAGCCGGTTGGGTTTATCAAACTTGTAATACTGAGCGGCAAACATCTGATGCTGACCAACATCGGTGGTCACGTAGGCTTCGCCGCGGGTTACCCGACAAAGCGCTTCGATCACTTCCTGTGGCTTAAGCGCTTCGCCCGCCTTGGAAGGCTCGTATAGCTTGCCCTCTCGGTCGGCGCGCCAGCCATCAATCTTCTCCCACCACTCGGTGAGTGCTTCAGGATGAGCAATTTTGTGCCCCTGCACCAAGCTGATCATCTCGTTGATAACGCTGGAGGCCGGGCCTACGATCGGCACATCGGCACGCACCGTTTTAGAGATCGAGCTTGGATCGACGTCCACATGGATGATCTTGGCGGTGGGGCAGAATTTCGACGTACTGTTTGTCACGCGGTCGTCAAAACGCGCCCCAATGGCAATAATCAGGTCGGCGTGGTGCATGGCCATGTTCGACTCATAAGAGCCATGCATGCCCAGCCAGCCCAAGCACTGTCGGTCACTTTGCGGATACGCGCCAATGCCCATCAGCGTAGTGGTGATCGGGTAGCCCAGCTGTTTGACCAGATCGGTCAGGCCTTCGCTGGCTTTGCCCGTGACCACACCGCCACCGGTATAGAATACCGGGCGCTTGGCTTTGAGTATCATCTCAACGGCTTTTTTGATCTGCCCCGTGTGGCCACGCGTGACCGGGTTGTACGAGCGCATCTTGACCTTTTTCGGGTAGATGTACTCGTAACGCTCAGTGGGCGCCGTCATATCCTTAGGGATATCGACCACCACCGGGCCCGGACGGCCTGTGGCAGCTAAATAGAATGCCTTTTTGAGTACTTCCGGTATTTCTGATGGGTGACGAATCGAGAAGCTATGTTTCACGATTGGGCGCGTCACACCGACGATATCGGTTTCCTGGAAGGCATCTTCACCGATCAGATGACTAGCCACCTGGCCACACAGCACTACCATGGGGATAGAGTCCATGTAGGCGGTGGCAATACCAGTGACGGCGTTGGTGGCACCGGGGCCTGAGGTAACCAACACGCAGCCGGGCTTGCCTGATGCGCGAGCATAACCGTCGGCGGCGTGGGTAGCCGCTTGTTCATGACGCACTAGAATGTGCTTCACTTTGTCCTGGCGGAAGAGTGCATCGTAAATATGCAGCGCTGCACCGCCGGGGTAACCATAAATGTATTCGATGCCCTCATCTTGCAAGAAGCGGGCGATCATATCTGCGCCGGAAAGCAGTTCCACTGTATTTCTCCCCTGGAGGTCTCGAGTGCGATCCGTACCCACATGGGCACGGTGTCGAGTGCGGCGGTATGCCGCTGTCGGCCCTTGCCGACACCTGATGCCAAACCCTGGCAGGAGGCCCGGTTAGGGCCTGCACTCTTATCACAGCAGTTCGCTGTGTCGGGGCGTTGGCCAGGTTGGGCGGTTAGCCCAAGCCCGGAAGTCCTTCGGCGGGTAGAGGCTTTCGCCTACCCTTCGCGCGGGAATTAGGGGTTGCCCGTTGAGTCCGCGCCCGCAAATCAGGAACCGACAAGATTCCATTAGCGCCCTCAGCCTGTCAACCTCCGATCAAGCCAAACGCAACAAAGGTCGCAAGAAGCCATAAAAAAAGCCCCGGTAGCAAAGCTAGCGGGGCTTTTACCCTATTCAATTGCGCGCAAGTGGCGGCCGCAATTATGAGCTAAATACCAACTTGCCCTCTTCTGCAGTGATATGAATAGTATCACCAGGGGCAAATTTACCTCCCAACAGGTCTTGAGCCAGCGGGTTCTCAATACGGCTCTGAATCGCCCGCTTGAGTGGCCGCGCCCCGTATACGGGGTCGAAGCCCACCACCGCCAGTTGTGCCATGGCCTCTGGGCTAACCTCAAGCTTCAGGTCGTGTTCGGCAAGGCGCACTTTTAAGCGCTCAAGCTGAATACCCGCAATCGCCTGAATCTGCTCTTGGCCCAGGGCGTGGAACACCACCACTTCATCGATGCGGTTGATCAGCTCAGGCCGGAAGTGGTTACCCACCACCTCCATGACCATGCTTTTCATTGACTCATAGTCGCTGTCTTTATCAGCGCTAACGTCGCCACCCATGCGCTGGATAATGTCCGACCCCATGTTAGAGGTCATTACAATCACGGTATTGCGGAAGTCCACCGTGCGCCCCTGGCCGTCGGTTAGGCGGCCATCTTCCAATACCTGCAGCAGGATATTGAAGACATCCGGGTGGGCTTTCTCCACCTCATCCAGCAGCAGCACCGAGTAAGGCTTGCGGCGAACTGCTTCGGTTAAGTAGCCGCCCTCTTCGTAGCCTACGTAGCCTGGGGGCGCACCGATCAAGCGAGCCACGGAGTGCTTCTCCATAAACTCGGACATATCGATACGCACCATCGCCTCTTCGGTGTCGAAGAGGAAGTTGGCCAGCGACTTACACAGCTCGGTTTTACCCACCCCGGTGGGGCCGAGGAATAGGAATGAGCCGTTAGGGCGGTTGGGGTCGGCAAGACCGGCCCTGGAGCGGCGTACCGCATTAGCCACTGCCTCGACCGCCTCCTCCTGACCGATTACCCGCTGGTGCAGTGCCTCTTCCATACGCAGCAGTTTATCGCGCTCGCCTTCGAGCATTTTGGAAACCGGAATGCCCGTCCAGCGAGAGACCACCTCGGCGATCTCCTCTTCGGTGACGTTGGAGCGCAGCAACTGATGGCTTGAAGTATCCGCCTCACCTTCGCCGCTTTCGGCAATTTTCTTCTCCAGCTCGGGAATCTTGCCGTACTGAATTTCCGACATGCGGCCCAGGTCGCCCTGACGGCGGGCCTGCTCAAGGTCAATGCGCGCCTGCTCAAGCTCGGCCTTAAACTGCGCGGCCCCCTGGATACTGGCTTTCTCGGCTTTCCAGATCTCATCAAGATCAGCGTATTCGCGCTCTAGCTCGTGAATCTGGGTATTGAGCGCCTCCAAGCGTTTTTTGGTGGCCTCGTCGGTCTCTTTCTTAAGCGCCTCGCGCTCCATTTTGAGCTGAATCAGACGGCGATCAAGGCGATCCATCGCTTCCGGCTTGGAGTCCAGCTCCATACGAATCCTTGATGCTGCCTCATCGATTAAATCAATGGCCTTATCAGGCAACTGCCGATCAGTGATATAGCGGGTAGATAGCTTCGCCGCGGCAATGATGGCGGAGTCGGTAATATCCACCCCGTGGTGCACTTCATAGCGCTCTTTCAGGCCGCGCAGAATGGCCACGGTGTCCTCTTCGGAAGGCTCATCCACCAACACTTTCTGGAAGCGGCGCTCTAACGCAGCGTCTTTCTCGATATACTTGCGGTACTCATCCAGGGTGGTTGCCCCCACGCAGTGCAGCTCACCGCGCGCCAGGGCAGGCTTGAGCATATTGCCCGCGTCCATGGCGCCTTCGGCTTTACCAGCGCCGACCATGGTGTGCAGCTCATCGATAAACAGGATCACCCGACCCTCTTCCTGGGAGAGCTCCTTAAGCACGGCTTTCAAGCGCTCTTCAAACTCGCCACGAAATTTGGCACCTGCAAGCAGCGAGCCCATATCCAGCGAGAGCACACGCTTCTCTTTTAAGCCTTCCGGCACTTCGCCGTTAACGATGCGCTGGGCCAACCCTTCGACAATGGCGGTTTTACCCACCCCAGGCTCGCCGATTAACACCGGGTTGTTCTTGGTGCGCCGCTGTAGTACTTGGATCGTACGACGAATTTCGTCGTCGCGGCCAATCACCGGGTCGAGCTTGCCGTCCAACGCGCGCTGGGTAAGATCCATGGTGTATTTATTCAGCGCTTCACGCTGATCTTCGGCGTTAGCGTCGTCCACCGTGGCACCGCCGCGCAGGCTGTTAATGGCGGCTTCGAGGGATTTGCGATTAATGCCCGCGTCTTTAAGCAGCTTGGTGATCGCCGAATTCATTTCCAGCGCTGCCAATAGAACGAGTTCACTGGCAATAAACTGATCGCCGCGCTTTTGCGCTTCACGATCGGTTAAATTAAACAGCTTGATGAAATCCCGAGATGGCTGCACTTCGCCGTCGAACTGCCCCACCTTGGGTAGGTTATCTAACTGCTGCACCAACCCATCGCGCAGACGCGAAGGGTTGCCCTCGGCTTTTTCGATCAGGGCTTTGATGCCGGTGTCTTTGGTGTCAAGCAGCGCCAGCAGCAAGTGCGCTGGGTCTAGCTGATTATGGCCGCGACCCACGGCCAGCGACTGCGCCTCCGCAATCGCACTTTGAAGCTTGGCGGTAAATTTATCAAAACGCATGGAACTCCTCCTGGGGTAGCCGTGCGTTTGGACGCACCGCGTGACCCGATAACGTTTCATTAGACATGCTAAATCACTATTAGCTTGACAAGTTAAATGGCGTCAGTTCCATGCTTTTCAAGAGGTGGCGGTGCAAACCGCTGATTTATGGAAGCCTTAATTCACATTAATTGATCCAGATCACGCTGGCCATTCTTCCGGTTTTACCGCCATCACGGCGGAAGGAGTAGAAACGCGACTCGCAGGCGGTACAGAAGTGGCCGCCGCTTATGTGATTGACGCCCAGTGCCTCTAAGCGAAAGCGCGCCAGCCTATAGAGATCAGCCATGTAATGGCCGAGTCGATAGGGGCTATGGTCGAAAGCATCAGCGGTATCTGGATGAACGGCAACAAAGGCGCCGTAAACCTCCGGCCCAACCTCAAATTGCGCATTGGAAATAGCGGGGCCTAACCACACCAAGATGTCATCAGGATTCGTATTCATGGCGGCAATGGTTGCCTCAAGCACGCCGCCCGCGAGACCGCGCCAGCCGGCATGAGCCACCGCCACCTGGGTACCCGCGCGATTGCAGAACATCACCGGCAGACAGTCTGCCGTCAGCACTACACAGGCGTACTCATTGGAAGTAGCGATGGATGCATCTGCATCGGCAGCATCAGGCTGATACAACTGCTGCACGCGAGCGCCGTGGGTCTGGTTCAACCATAGCAGAGGGCGCTCATCGCCAAGCTCCTTTTGCAGCAAACGCCGACACAACGCCACATGATCAGCATTATCACCCACATGGGAAGCAGGGTTAAAAGCGGCGAAATCACCCTGGCTAGGCCCCGACTCCCGGGTTGTCACAAAGGCACGCACATTGGATGGCGCAGGCCAGTCGGGCACTAAAAGCGTTGGCCGTAAATTAATGGCATCGCTCATCGCATGGTCTCATTATCTTCCCGTAAGTAATCCAACAACATTAACAAATCATCAGGGAGGTCTGCTTGAAAAGTTAATGTTTCGCCACTCACCGGGTGCTTGAAAATCAACTTACGCGCATGCAGGGCCTGGCGGGGGAATTCGCGCAGGATCTCTTTCAGCGGCTCAGCGGCGCCCGGCGGCAGCTTGGCGCGCCCGCCGTACATGGGGTCACCAATTAATGGATAACGGGCATGGGCCATATGCACACGAATTTGGTGAGTGCGCCCGGTTTCCAACTTGCAACGCACATGGGTGTGGGCACGAAAGCGCTCAACCACGCGAAAATGAGTAATGGCAGGCTTACCCGAAGCGGTAACTGCCTGGCGTTTACGGTCTTTGGGGTGGCGGCCAATGGGCGCATCGATAGTGCTCCCCGACACCGGTTTACCAATCACCACAGCGTCGTACTGGCGTGACACGCTGCGCGCCTGCAGTTGTTCAACCAGGGCCGTTTGGGCGGGCAGCGTTTTCGCCACCATCATCAAGCCTGTGGTGTCTTTATCCAAGCGGTGAACAATGCCAGCCCGAGGCACTTCGGCAAGCGACGGCTGGTGATGCAGCAACGCATTTAACAGCGTGCCGTCCGGGTTACCGGCAGCGGGATGCACCACCATACCGGCCGCTTTGTTGATCACCATCACCGTGTCGTCTTCGTAAACGATATCCAGCGCGATGTCCTGGGCTTCAAAGCGGGTATCGTCCTCGATGGTCGCCTGAAGCGCCAACACTTCATGGCCATGCAGCTTGGCTTTAGGCTTGGCTTGAGCGCCATCCACCGTCAATTCACCCGCGTTAATCCACGCTTTTAAGCGCTCCCGGGAGTAATCACTGAACAACTCAGCCGCCGCTTGGTCTAACCGTGCACCGGCTAACGTCGCGGGCACGCGCTGCGTGTCTTCAACTATTCGAGACATGAAAATCCTCTTTAAGACGCAAAAAACCTTAGCGGCCACCTTTGACGACACCTAACGAAACGTCGCTAAGCCTGCGTTTTGAGCCGAGGTGTTTTATAGTGGGCGGACTGAGACCTATTCTACCATTTCTACTTATGGCCATCGCCGCTTTTTGGTGATCGAGGCTTGTTTGCAACGAGGATGATGATGCGCGTTTTTTCAGCTGCCAACCGCTTTGGTGCTCTAGCCCTAAGCCTTGCCCTTCTAGCGGGCTGTGCGAGCAATAACTCTAGCGAAGAAGAAGACGATGAATTTGCTGGGGTGCAGGAGCGTGAGCTCTATGAGCTGGCCCGCACAGCCCTAGACAGCAACCGTTACCCGATTGCGATAGAGCGTTTGGAAGCACTCGACACCCGCTATCCGTTTGGTGCCCATGCCGAGCAGGCTCAGCTTGAGCTGATCTATGCCTACTATGAAAACAGCGACTGGGAAGAGGCTCGAGCCGCTGCCAGCCGCTTTATTCGCCTACATCCTGACCACCCGCAAGTGGACTACGCCTACTATTTGCGCGGCCTCTCCGCTTGGCAAGCGGGCCGCTTTAGTCTAGAGCGGCTGCGCCTGATCGACATTTCCAAACGCGACTTAGGGGCTTCACGGGATGCTTACAACGACTTCCGCGAACTGATCCAGCGCTACCCCCAGAGCGAATACGCCGCTGACGCCCAGCAGCGAATCGTCTATCTGCGTGAGCTAATGGCTCGCCATGAGCTCCATGTCGCCGATTACTACCTACGCCGTGGCGCTTACTTAGCAGCCGTTGAACGCGGCCGCTGGGTGATCGAAAACTACCCCGAATCCAGCGCCACCCGGGATGCCTTGGCCACCATGGTGGAAGGTTATCAAGGCCTTGACATGGAGGATCGCGCCAATGAAGTCCTCGCCGTGCTGCGAGAAAACGCGCCTGATCACGAGCAGTTGCAGGGTAGTCGCTTCGTTCCTAAACATCTAGGCCAAAATGATTAAACCACTGCGAGCTATCATTCGCTGAAAGCTGTACAACATGTACCTAGAAAACCACGCCACGGCGTGGTTTTTTTATTCAACAATTAACAAACATTTGATTCTAATAGAGAAAACAAAACGTAACTAAAAATACTATACACGTAGTCAGTATTTCCTATACAAAAACTATACACAAATATATGATGAGCCCGTCTAGCATAATAAAGTGCCTTAACGGCACCTAAGGGAGCACTCAATGTCACTTCTTAACGCCCGTTCCAGCAACACCAAAATTAGTACGCGTTTAACGCTCGGTTTTGCTGCCCTGCTTGGGCTGCTGATTCTTTTAACAGCTATAGGTATTTACCAAGTCAATCAAATTGACCGCGACTTAACCACCATCAACGATGTAAACGGTACCAAGCTGGGGTTTGCAGTGGATATGCGTGGCAGCGTGCATGATCGCGCTATTGCCCTGCGCGATGTCGTGCTTACCCAGGACGATAGCAGAGTAGATGCGTTACTCATCGAAATGGAGAGCCTTAGCAGCGATTACGTCATAGCGTCGGAAGGCGAGCACCAAGTGACTAACGAGCACCCTAGCGGTCAAGAAGAGCAAACGATTCTTGCCAGCATCGACGCCCAGGGCGCTACGACCCTCGAACTGACACAGCAAGTCATTGCCGCCCGCCAAGCAGAAAGGTTTGCCGACGCAGAAGCCTTACTACTCGAGCAGGCAGGCCCTGCCTATGCCGAGTGGCTTAACCGCATTAATCAGTTTATCAACCTGCAGCAGCAGTTGAACGATATCACCACCGCCACAGCCCGTGACACCGCTTCCGGCTTCCAAATGCAAATGCTGGGGCTAACACTGTTTGCGTTGCTGGTAGGCGGTTTGATCGCGGTGTTTCTATCCCGCCAGCTGCTACGTGAATTGGGTGCCGAGCCCTACGAAGTCAAAGCCTTCGCAGAAGCCATTGGTCGCGGCGAGTTAACCAGCCAGGGTAAGCTCAAGAAGGGCGATACCCGCAGCATTATGGCGTCACAGGTAGCCATGGCGCAGCAGCTACAAACCATTGTGACTCAGGTGCGCGCCTCGGCAGAAGCGGTGGCCAGCAACAGCGAGCAAATTGCTGAAGGCAATAACGACCTCTCCTCGCGTACTGAGCAGCAGGCCAGCGCGCTAGCCGAAACCGCCTCGGCAATGGAGCAGCTTAACAGCACCGTCAAGCTCAACGCCGATAACTCCGAGCAGGCAAGCAAAGAGGCCTCCAGCGCCTCTAACACAGCCAAACAAGGCGGCGCAGCGGTCAATCAGGTGGTTGCCACCATGAACGATCTTAATAAGAGCTCTCAGGAAATTGCCGGCATTATCTCTACTATTGATGCAATTGCCTTTCAAACCAACATTCTGGCACTTAATGCCTCGGTCGAAGCTGCCCGGGCTGGGGAGCATGGCCGTGGCTTTGCGGTAGTCGCAGAAGAAGTGCGTAAACTTGCCCAGCGCAGTGCCGATGCCGCAAAAGAGATCAACGACCTTATTTCTAGCAACCTCGAACGGGTCACCCATGGCAACGAGCGCGCCGAAGAAGCCAGCAAATCGACCGAGCAGATCGTCGCGGCTATTGAGCGGGTAACCAGCATTATGCAGGAGATCAGCCACGCCAGCGCCGAGCAGAGCACCGGTGTGCAGGAAGTGGGTCGAGCAGTGACCGAGATGGATCAGGTCACCCAGCAGAACGCAGCCCTAGTCCATGAAAGCGCTACCGCAGCTAACAGTCTGCGTCAAAACGCTCACTCGCTGCTGCACTCCATGGAGGTCTTCAAATTACCCAACTCCTCCAAAAACGCCCAGCCGTCGCATGCCCCCTTGGCACCTGCACGCAGTCATTCTACGAACGCACACGCCCTCCCCGCCGTTAAACGTCAGCAGGAAGCTCCCGAGTGGGAAAGCTTCTAAATTAAAACGGCCAGGGTCTGACTGCCGTGGATGCACAATGAAAAAAACTCCCCTTTTCAGGGGAGTTTTTTTATCTGGCCGTCATAGCCGCGTTAAGAGAAATCTCGTTCACTCGCCGGGCTGCCAGCCATTGACGATGGGGTAGCGGCGGTCACGCCCAAAGCCTCGCGGAGTAACCCGTACGCCAATGGGCGCTTGGCGACGCTTATATTCACAGCGGTCAACTAGCTTCACTACTTTATAAACGTCTTCAGCGTCAAAGCCACCGGCAATGATCGCTTCAGCGCTCATGTCGCCCTCGATATAGCTTAATAGAATTGCATCGAGCACATCGTAATCAGGCAGCGAGTCGCTATCCTGCTGATCGGGCGCCAGCTCCGCGCTGGGTGGGCGCTCAATGACCCGCGCAGGGATAGCCGGGGATTGGGTATTGCGCCAGCGAGCCAAGCGGTAGACCCAGGTTTTATACACGTCTTTAATGGCATTAAACCCGCCCACCATATCGCCATACAGCGTGGCGTAGCCCACCGCCATTTCGCTCTTGTTACCGGTGGTGAGTACCATCAAGCCTTTTTTATTGGAGATCGCCATTAGCAGCACGCCGCGACAGCGCGACTGCAGATTCTCTTCGGTAGTATCGCGCTCAGTGCCCGCGAAGCTCTCCGCCAGTGTGCCCATAAAGGCTTCTACCATAGGCTCGATCGGCATAACTTCGTAATGCACACCGAGCATCTTGGCCTGCTCTGCAGCGTCCTGCTTGGAGATATCCGCGGTGTAGTGGTAAGGCATCATCACCGCCTGCACCCGTTGTGGGCCCAGTGCGTCAACCGCAATGGCCAGCGAAAGCGCGGAGTCGATACCGCCGGAAAGCCCCAACACCACGCCCTCAAAACCGCTCTTATTGACGTAATCGCGCAGCCCGGTGACTAATGCACAATACAGGCTCTCTTCCGGTTCTACTTCGGGGTCAATCTCGCCGGGCTGGGGCTCCCAAACCGTGGCGCTGGTTTGGAGTAGCTGAACCGGCATCAGACCCGCCTGCCAGTAGGGCGCCAGCACTTGCAGCTCTCCGCTGGCGTTAACGCAACAGGATCCGCCATCAAACACCAGCTCATCCTGACCACCGATGGTGTTCACATACACAATGGGAAGCTGCGTATCCTGAGCGTGCTCCTCCAACAGGCGCAGCCGTTCCGCGGGCTTGTCCTGATGATAGGGAGAGGCATGCAAGGAGACCAACACCTCAGCCCCCGCTTGCGCGGCGGCCTTAACCGGCGCGCCATCCCACAGGTCTTCGCAGATCACGATACCCAGCTTGGCGCCTTTATGCTCATAAACGAGTGTCTCAGTGCCGGGCGTAAAGTAGCGCTGCTCGTCAAACACTTGATAGTTAGGCAGCGCCTGCTTGGCGTACTCAGCTTCCCACTGGCCGTTGTAGAGCAGGCCCGCCAGGTTGTAGCAACGCCCTTCCCGCACGCCGGGATAGCCAATGATCACCAGCACATCGCTGGCGACCTTCGATGCCATTAGCGCACGGGCTTCGCGCAGGCGGGTTTCCATTGAGGGGCGCAACAGCAGATCTTCAGGCGGGTAGCCCGACAAAAAAAGCTCAGGAAAGACAACAATATCCGCCCCATGCTCAATCCTGGCTTCGCGAACGGCTTCAATCGCACGTGCGGCGTTGCCGGGAATATCCCCGACCAGAGGATCGAGTTGGGCCATTACCAGCGTTAAGTCTTGCATGGGCGTCAAAATCTCTTGAGAATCTTTAAAATCGGATTACACCGTCATAGTCGTATTGTCCCGCAAGGGCCGCCAACTGGCAAAGGCTGCGCGGCACTCAAACGCTTATATCCCTACTTCGGGAGACACAAAAGGATGAACCTCTTGATCATTCGGCTGATTATCTTCGCCGTTGTATTCTATGCCGGTTTAAAACTCTACGGCATCTACCGGCAACGTAAGCTTGAGCATGAAGCGCAGCATAGCAAAGTGAACCGTCACGAGGGTGGCAAAATGGTGCGCTGCCGCTGGTGTGAAGTACACGTTCCTGAAGACGAAGCACTGCGTGACCAGGAGCAGTGGTTCTGCTCCAGCGCCCATCGCGACCGCTTTTTGCAGGAGCAGCAGGACAAGGACGGCACACCTTAAGCGTGTACAGGTCTTAAGCCTGTATTAGCCGCTCTGGGGTAGTTGGTATGGCGCGGGGTCAATCAGTGGCTCACGCCCCAGTAGTTGATCCACCAGCAAATGGGTCGAGGCAGGCGCCAACACCAAGCCGTTGCGATAGTGCCCGGCATTGACGAAGACATTAGGCGACTCAGGCAGCGCGCCAATAAAGGGAATGCCCGCAGGGGATCCAGGTCGCAATCCGGCCCATTGGTGCGCTACCGGGCACGTTGCCAAAGCGGGCAGGATGGTTTCAGCGCTCTGTTTTAGCGACGCCAATGCCGCCTCATCGGTGCGCTTGTCAAAACCCACCTCTTCCAGCGTAGAACCCACCAATAGGAGGCCATCTGCACGCGGAATAATATAGCGCCCATCTTTTAACACCACGCGCTGCACCAACCCTTTGGGTGCTTGGTAAGCGATCATCTGCCCTTTTACGGGCCTTACCGGCAACTGCACATTCAACTGCGACACGAGCTGCGCCGCCCAGGCACCGCCGCAAACAATAATGCGTTCAGCCGTCAACGGCCCTTGAGAGGTCTCTACGCCTTTTACTTGGCCGCCCTGTTGAATAAAACCACTGACCTCGCACTGCTCTTTCAGCGTGACCTGGGGCATCGCGGCTAACCGCGCCTTAAGCGCCTTGGCTAAGCGCGGATTGCGCACGCTACCCAGTGTCGGCATCCACAGTGCGCTGTCGTCAGCCATTGCCACCCCAGGCTCTTTAGTGTGGACGAAATCAGCCCCTACCCGCTCTAAGGGCTTACCCAACTGGCGCGCCCATTGCAGCGCTTTGTCGCCATCGTCCACATTTAGGTAGAGCAGCCCCTTTTGGCGATATTCGGGGTCGATACCGGTCTCTTCCAGCAAGCGCAGAGCCAAAGAGGGGTAAACGCCTTCCGACCAGCGGGAGAGTTGCGAGACTGCGGTGTCGTAGCGCCAGGGATAGAGCGGCGAAACGATACCGCCCCCCGCCCAGGAGGCCTCTTTACCGCACTCACCACGATCGACCAGCGTGACCTGCTGACCGGCATCGGCCAGTTGCAGCGCGGTCATCATACCGATCACGCCGCCGCCAATAATTAAGAAATCTCTCACAACATTGTCCGTTTTGGCTTACATAAAAAAAGCGTAGCGTCGCCTAGGATGACCTATTAACGACACTGTGTTCGCAACTGGTAAAGGGGAGTGAGCATAGCGCGGGCGATAACAAGGTCAAGTGAGGAGAGGCGATGAGCAGTTTTCACGTCAAGACGCACACGACCCTTGCAGGCGGATTTACGCTGCTTGAGCTACTGGTCACCCTGCTACTGCTGGGTATTATGGCCGCCTGGGGAGTGCCCAGTTTTCAAGCATTGGCGGAGCGTACCGCACAGACCAGCGAGGTCAATCGATTCCAGAGCGCGTTTTCGTTAGCGCGTAATACGGCGATTAGTCAGCGCCGCCAATTGACGCTCTGCCCTGCCGCTGAGAACCGCAAGGCCTGTGCTAATGATTGGAGTGGCGAGCTAATGATCGTGGCAGGCGATAAAACCGACAATATCACCAAAGACGATATTTTACGCATCGTGCCCGCGCAACAAGGTATACAAGTGACTTACAACCGGGGCTGGTCGCGCATCCGTTACAGCTCGTTGGGCTATACCAGCGGTTATAACGGCAGTTTTGCTATTTGCTCCAGCAACGGCGCAGAGGGGTCTCAGGGGAAGAGACTTGTACTCAGCCAGTTGGGCCGTTTACGAATAGATGAAGCGCCTATCGATTGTTAGGCGCTTCAAAACAGTTCGCACTTATCCGGCAATACCGTCTAAATAGCGCTCAGCATCCAGCGCTGCCATGCAGCCGCTGCCCGCCGAGGTAATCGCCTGCCGATAGATGTGATCCATCACATCGCCGCAGGCAAAAACGCCGGGGACGCTGGTAGCGGTTGCATTGCCTTCAAGGCCGGAGTGCACTTTGATATAGCCGCCGTTCATGTCCAACTGGCCAGCAAAGATTCCTGTGTTGGGACTATGACCAATGGCAATAAATAGCCCAGGCGCATGGATCTCTTTGCTGGAACCATCTTGAGTGGATTTAACCCGCACGCCCGTAACACCAGAGTTATCGCCAAGCACTTCTTCGACTTCCTGGAACCACTCAAGGGCGATTTTGCCTGCCTCGACTTTCTCGAATAGCTTATCCTGGAGGATTTTTTCCGCCCGCAGCGTGTCACGGCGGTGTACCAGGGTCACTTTGGAAGCGATGTTAGAGAGATAGAGCGCCTCTTCCACGGCGGTATTACCGCCGCCCACTACAATGACTTCCTGATTGCGGTAGAAAAAACCATCGCAGGTAGCGCAGGCCGATACCCCTTGGCCCATAAACTGCTGCTCAGTAGGCAGCCCCAGGTAACGCGCACTGGCGCCGGTAGCCACAATCAGCGCATCGCAGGTATAAACGCCACTATCACCTTTTAACGTAAACGGTTTTTCGCCTAAGCTAACCTCATTGATGTGATCAAACAGCACCTCTGTATTGAAACGTTCGGCGTGCTGCTTCATACGCTCCATCAATTCCGGCCCTTGGACGCCTTCAGCGTCACCCGGCCAGTTATCCACATCGGTTGTGGTGGTCAGTTGGCCACCCGCCTGAATACCGGTAATCAGTAGCGGCTTCAGGTTGGCCCGAGCGGCATATACCGCCGCCGTATAGCCCGCGGGGCCGGAACCAAGAATAATCAAACGCTCATGACGAGTTTCCATGACACCACCTTGTAAATATCTGACTGATAGCTTTATCGATAGCTGTGATTTGGCAAAGAGTCTGCCTGAAATGGCGCCAAGTACAAGCGATTGCAAGGTTTCGTCTACGCTATTAGGCGAAGAAACCTTGAAAGGCTCTAATCAAACACCCATGTGTTATTACTAAATTAACGCCATACTGGGGGTAACTCAGACTAAAGGAAGATCGTGACCGTCACGCTGAGACCAGCGCTCAGCAACCAGAGGAGAGAGACATGAGCAAGACACCCGATACGCTAAGCACCTTAGAGGTTGGCAGTAAAACGTATCACTACTACAGCCTGCCCCAAGCGGCCGAGACCCTGGGCAGCATTGACCGGCTTCCCAAGACGCTCAAAATTCTACTCGAAAACCAGCTGCGTTTCGCCGATGACGAAAGCGTAGATCAAGAAGATATGCAGGCCCTGGTCGACTGGCAGACCGAAGGCAAATCCAGCCGTGAAATCGGCTACCGCCCGGCGCGGGTACTCATGCAGGACTTTACTGGTGTGCCCGGCGTGGTAGATTTAGCCTCCATGCGCGCCGCGGTAGAAAAACTGGGCGAAGACCCTGCGAAGATCAATCCGCTCTCCCCCGTCGACCTGGTCATTGACCACTCGGTAATGGTCGATAAGTTCGGCAACCCGGCAGCGTTCCAAGAGAACGTCGATATTGAAATGCAGCGTAACCGCGAGCGCTACGAGTTTCTGCGCTGGGGTCAGCAGGCGTTTGATAACTTTAGCGTGGTGCCCCCCGGCACCGGCATTTGCCACCAGGTCAACCTGGAGTACCTGGGCAGAACGGTATGGACCAAGGACGAAGACGGTAAGACCTTTGCCTACCCGGATACCCTCGTTGGCACTGACTCCCACACCACCATGATCAACGGTCTGGGCGTACTGGGTTGGGGCGTAGGCGGCATCGAAGCCGAAGCGGCCATGCTCGGGCAGCCGGTGTCGATGCTGATTCCTGAAGTGATTGGCTTCAAGCTAACCGGCAAGCTACGCGAAGGCATTACCGCCACTGACCTGGTACTCACCGTTACCGAGATGCTGCGTAAAAAAGGCGTAGTGGGTAAGTTTGTTGAGTTCTACGGCGACGGTTTAAAAGACCTACCCCTGGCGGATCGTGCCACGATCGCCAATATGGCCCCCGAGTACGGCGCCACTTGTGGCTTCTTCCCGGTGGATGAAGAAACCCTCAACTATATGCGCCTAACCGGGCGTGAAGATGAGCAAGTCGCGCTGGTGGAAGCCTATAGCAAAGCCCAAGGACTGTGGCGTGAACCCAATGATGAGCCGATCTTTACCGACGCTCTGGAACTGGACATGTCCGAAGTAGAGGCCAGCCTGGCCGGGCCTAAACGTCCGCAGGATCGCGTGGCGCTTAAAGACATGGCGGCGGCCTTTGACAAATTTATGCAGGAAGATGTCAACGCGGATGCCAGCGCCAAGGGGAAACTCTCCTCTGAAGGCGGCCAAACCGCCGTGGGCGTGGAGCGCAGCTTCGAGCATGACACCAGCCAAGCCGTTAAGCTGGATGACCAGGACTTCAGCCTTGACCCTGGCGCGGTGGTGATTGCGGCGATTACCTCGTGTACCAATACCTCCAATCCCAGCGTCATGATGGCCGCCGGGCTGCTGGCCCGCAAAGCGCGTGAAAAGGGTTTGACCACCAAGCCCTGGGTGAAAACCTCACTCGCACCGGGTTCTAAAGTAGTCACCGATTACCTGGAAGCCGCTAAATTAAACGATGACTTGGACGCACTGGGCTTCAACCTGGTCGGCTATGGCTGCACCACCTGTATCGGTAACTCCGGCCCACTGCCTGATGAGATCGAAAAAGCGATCAACAGCGGCGACCTTGCCGTGGCTTCAGTGCTCTCCGGTAACCGTAACTTTGAGGGCCGCGTCCATCCGCTGGTCAAAACCAACTGGCTCGCCTCGCCGCCCCTGGTAGTGGCTTACGCCCTGGCCGGTAATGTTCAGCTTGATCTGACCACGGAACCGCTGGGCAAAGATAGCAACGGCGAACCGGTCTACCTGAAAGATATCTGGCCCAGCCAGGCCGAGATTGCCAGCGCCGTCGAGCAGGTCAACACCGCGATGTTCCGTAAAGAGTACGGCGCAGTGTTTGAGGGTGATGATGTCTGGAAGGCCATCGACGTGTCAGAAAGCAAGGTCTATCAGTGGCCTGAATCCACCTACATTCAGCACCCGCCCTTCTTTGAAGGCATGGGCCGGGAGCCGGATGCCATCGAAGATGTGCACAGCGCCCGGGTACTCGCCATGCTGGGCGATTCGGTGACCACCGACCATATCTCTCCCGCCGGTGCTATCAAGCCTGACAGCCCTGCCGGGCGCTATCTGCAAGAGCACGGCGTCAAGCCGGTCGACTTCAACTCCTACGGCTCACGCCGGGGTAACCATGAAGTCATGATGCGCGGCACCTTCGCCAATGTACGGATCAAAAACGAGATGCTCGATGGTGTGGTCGGCGGTGAGACACGCCACGTACCCAGCGGCGAGCAGATGGCTATTTACGATGCGGCCATGAAGTACAAAGAGGAGGGTAAACCGCTGGTGGTGATCGCCGGTAAAGAGTACGGCACCGGCTCCTCACGGGACTGGGCGGCCAAAGGCACCCGTTTGCTAGGGGTTCGCGCAGTCATCGCCGAATCCTTTGAGCGCATTCACCGCTCTAACCTGATCGGTATGGGCGTTGTACCGCTTCAGTTTGCCGAAGGCGAAAGCCGTCAAACGTTGGGATTAACCGGCGACGAAGAGATTTCGATCTCCGGCTTAAGCGACCTGACGCCAGGTGGCACGGTCAATGTCGTGATCAAAAATGCCGACGGGGAACGTAGCGTTGATGCCAAGTGCCGAATTGATACGGTAAACGAGCTGGCTTACTACCGTCACGGTGGTATCCTTCACTACGTGCTGCGCAAGATGATCGGCGCAGCCTAAAGGGTAAAACCTACCAATGCTTGCATGCCCCCACCTCGGTGGGGGCTTTTTTTTTAGCCAATCGCTTAAAAAGCGCGGCGACGATACGTACGGTAATCCGGCGACCAGGACGCTTTTTCGATCAGCTCGCGCAGCGTTGTGCCACTGGTTTTTAACGCCACGCCATTTTGCTGTGCCTGGGCTGCCACTTCAAAGGCAATCGACTTGCTGATATCGCGAATACGCGACAGCGGCGGTAGCAAAGCACCCTTGCCCTCTTTAACCAGCGGCGCTTCACGGGCCAGCGCCCGCGAGGCACTCATCAGCATCTCGTCGGTGACGCGGCTGGCACTAGCGGCAATCACGCCCAAGCCAATGCCTGGGAAGATATAAGCATTGTTGCACTGAGCAATCGGGTAGGTGCGGCCGTTATAAACTACCGGCGCAAAGGGGCTACCTGTGGCGACCAGGGCTTGGCCATCGGTCCAGCGAATAACGTCCTCTGGCACCGCTTCTGCCTGTGAAGTAGGGTTAGAGAGCGGCATGATGACCGGGTGCTCACAGCCTGCGTGCATGGTGCGCACCACCTGTTCGGTAAAGATACCGCGCTGGCCGCAAACGCCGATCAATACCGTCGGTTTGATTTGCGCGATCGTCTCTTCCAGGCCCTGGCCACTCCACCCGGCGACCAGCGAAGGGTCGTGGGCTAAGCGACGCTGGAAGTCGCGCTGCCACGCTTGATCGCTGGTCATCAACCCCTCGCGATCAACAATGTAAATACGCGCCCGAGCTTCGCTTTCGGTCAAGCCCTCTGCTTCCATGGCAACAACCACCTGCTCGGCAATTCCACACCCCGCCGAGCCGCCACCTACAAACACCACCCGCTGCTGGGCAATGGTCTCTTCCCGGGCCTGGCAAGCGGCCATCAAGGTACCGACCACCACAGAGGCGGTGCCCTGCACATCATCATTGAAGCAGCAAAGTTCATTGCGATAGCGCTCTAATAGCGGCACCGCGTTGGCCTGGGCAAAGTCCTCAAATTGCAGCAGCACGTTAGGCCAGCGGCGCTTCACAGCAGCGATAAATTCCGCCATGAACGCATCGTACTCTTCCTGCCCTACTCGCTCGTGGCGCCACCCCATGTACATGGGGTCATCCAGCAATGCTTTGTTGTTAGTGCCTACATCAATCATGATCGGCAGCGTGTAGGCGGGGCTAATACCGCCACAAGCGGTATATAGCGCCAATTTACCAATCGGGATGCCCATACCCCCGATCCCCTGATCACCCAGACCAAGAATACGCTCACCGTCCGTCACCACGATCACTTTGACGTTATCTTTGGTGGCACTGCGCAGGATGTCATCCATATGCTCGCGGTCAGGGTAGCTAATAAACAGGCCGCGGTGATTACGGTAAATGTTGGAGAATTCCTGACACGCCTGCCCCACCGTAGGGGTATAAATAATCGGCAGCATCTCTTCAAGGTGCTGGGAGACCAAGCGGAAATAGAGCGTTTCGTTGTCATCTTGAATGGCGCGAAGATGGATGTGCTTCTCAAGACTGCTATGGCACTGCTGGTACTGGCGATAGGCACGCTCCAACTGATCCTCTATGGTTTCCACCTTTTGCGGTAGCAAACCAATCAGGTTGAACGCCAAGCGTTCCTCCTGAGTAAACGCGCTGCCTTTGTTCAATAGCGGCATTTCGAGCAAAGAAGGACCGGCGTAAGGAAGGTATAGGGGGCGTCTACTCTGAGTAGTCATAAGCACTCTCTTTTTTATGTCAATCACTGCTGCAATGCAGCAACATCGGGCGTTCGCGGCGTTTGAGCGTAATGTAACATGCTCCTGCGACAAAGGTGGAAGAGAGCGACCATGTTGATAAAAAAACACCCCGATTTAGGACGACTAAACCGAGGCGTAATGACGCTATTCGCTATTCCGCAAACAACGCTATTAATGATGTCTTAACTCGTTTTAGCGGTGGGTTTGCGCCCCTCTACGCCAGCGAAGAAGAACGGCCGCAGCTTAACGCCAACCATGTTGCCCGCAAATGCCGCTACCAGCCATACCCAGCCGTGCAGGCTGCCAGAGGCAATACCGCTGAAGTAAGCGCCAATGTTGCAGCCATACGCCAAGCGCGCCCCATAGCCCAGTAGAAGGCCGCCAATGACCGCGGCTAAGATAGATTTCAACGGGATTTTGAAGTTAGGCGCAAAGCGCCCCGCCAAGCTGGCGGCAGCCAGCGCGCCCAGCATAATGCCCACGTTCATGACCGTCGTGATATCGCTCCATACGCTAGCTTCAAGGGCCGCGGCATTGCCCGGCGCCTGCCAATAGCGCCACTGGCTGACATCGCCGCCCACTAGCTCAAAGCCTTTAGCCCCCCACAGCGCAAACGCGGAGGTAATTCCCCACGGGCGGCCTGCCAGCGCCAAGGTGGCGAAGTTGAGCAGCGCCAGCGCTACCGCGCCCGCCACTAACGGCCAAGGCCCCGTCAGCCAACGCTCATAACCCTGTTTATCGACCATGGGCGCCTGCTCTAACTGACCGTGACGACGTTTCTCCATCACCCAGGTAAACGCCGCAATAGCAGCAAACAGCACCAGGCTAATGGCGATCCCCCCACTAACCCCGGCGACGTTAACCAGCGATACCGGATGAAAGGCAGGCAAGCTCTGCCACCAGGCAAAATGCGCGGAGCCAATCACCGAGCCGACGATAAAGAACACCAGCGTAATCAACATACGCGCGTTACCGCCGCCCGCGGTAAACAGCGTGCCCGAAGCACAGCCGCCGCCCAACTGCATGCCCACCCCAAACAGGAATGCCCCCACCAGCACGGAGAGACCAATCGGCGCCACAAAGCCTGACACCTCGTTACCAAACAGTGTGCCCGCCCCCAGGGCAGGGAAAAACAGCACCACGGCGATGGCCAGCATCACCATCTGCGCACGCAGGCCACGCCCCCGCCGCTCAGTAATAAACACCCGCCACGCTGAGGTAAAACCAAACGCCGCGTGATACAGCACCATGCCAAACAGCCCACCGACAATCATCAGCAGACCAATATTGGCGTCAAACACTACACCTATTAATAACGCGCCCAGCACAATCGCCGCTGTGGCGATCAGCGGCACGCGATAGCTCTGCGGCGCAGCAACCGTCGTTGTAGACATATATTCACCTTTAGCAACACCAAAAGCGCCTGTTAACAAACAGGCGCTTTTGGAAGACATGGACAATAGTTATAAGCCTAACGATAGCTGTAGAGTGCGGGAAATTCTTTATTTAAAGGTTCTTATATCCTTATGGAATATCAACTAAACCTCTCAGACACCTACTCTTGGAGTGAATCTGCTGCTTAGCCGTTGGTGCATGCGTCCACATACTTACAGAGCATTTGGACGATATAGCCCGCTTGGATTGAATAAAGCACATATCCTCACCTTTCCAGGGTTATGGCAACCGTCAATGCAAAGCGGGAGGCACGACAGCTCATGAGCGGGCTTGGTATTGGTGGCTGCATGCATGAGGCTACGTATGGATTGTCTTTGTATCTGCCTCGCCCTGGTTAAGTATTTTTTGTAGCTTGGCCCGCCCCAGATAATTGATCATCGGTAATGCCAGCAGGCTCGAAGGGGCAGTGGGTAAGGCACCAATAGCGAGGAGTAGCATAGAGGGGATGAACCACTTCTTCTGGTCAGACTTATAGGCATAAGATATCAACGCTAGTCCAGAGAGAACGAAGATCACGCAGGCCAGGATATAGGGGTAGAGAAACTCGGCATTATTGTGAGTGGTATATAGCAACCCACCGCCGGCGACCAAAACAACATAAAGAAGCACACAGGCGACGCCGATATCCGGACTGACCTCCTGCTGGTGAATGTCCCGCTCCTTCAGAAAGTCAAACAGAGGGGCTTGGAGTGCCCCCGCATGCTTCGTGTGGACAATTCCTTCCTTCGCGCTCATCCCAAACAACTGCTTGTTGCGGGCATTGCGAATTTCTCCAATGCCGGCTTTGCTGGGGTCATCGGTCTGTCGCCCACTCTTTGTTCTGAGTATTAGCTTTACAGAGTCATCATGGCACGCTAATCGTTCATACAGTGATTGAATAAACTCAAGGTCAAAAGACTTTTTAAAACTTAATGGAAACACGCAAACGCCCCTTAAAATGGTGCCAAGCACTCAACTGTCGGTTGAATAGATAGGTTTCAGTTATGTGGCTGATTTCAGGCTTACCGTCAGATCCGGCTGATTATCAAACAGCATTTTCAGTAAAGAAAAAGCCAAAAGTCCGACGGGCACATAAAGCATAAAGCCGAGCCCGCCGAAGCAGAAAAACACGACAAGTCCTATAATAATGCAGGGTACCATAAAAAAACATAACTTTGCCTAACCGCTCTTTTTATAGTGTTGGTTAGTCGCCCCATACCTTCTACTCCGATCAATAGATCGCTCTCACAAAGCGGGCAAATGGCCATATCAGTTTTCAAAAGTTCAGTAGTCCACTGTGACTCATCGCAGAAACATACGGTACATGCGGGGCACTCGAAAGCCAAGTCTTTAAACACAGGCTTCTCTTCTTTACTACTCAATTTTTATTTAACACTACTTTATATATAGCATTTAGGTATTGGTTATCTCGATGTTTTCCATACTGGAAAAGCATCCTATATAACTTGGCATTCCCAGAGTATCCCATCATCAGCGCTGCCGAGATTAGGACTGGCCTCCTACTGTTTCATACGGTCGAGTCGGTTTGCTTCACCGAGATTATTGCAGCATCCTGGTTAGTCGCTTCTACGCTTTTGATGTACTGAAATCCACGCTTGCGAAGATAGCTTCTACGCCAGTCATTCCCCTTCGCTCCAGCGAACAGGAACACGACCAGTTGCATTGCCCACATGAAGTACACACCTCCCATATTCGCGTAGTAATAGAAGAACTCTTCCATACTGACGAATACCACCAATAGACCGAGCAGAACAAACCCTATTCCCCACATCTTTTTCACCATGGCCCAGATCCAACAGAAGAAGAAAGCTGGCCAGTTGATTCCCTGTTTGACTGCCCTTGCACCATGGGCAGAGTGCTCATAAACATCGAATTTTTTCACTAATATATCCTCGCTATCGCATTGAATTTTCTGTTTATACATGAGGACAGAGCCCAACAGACCTCAGCCTTTCATACACTGCCGACGGTAGGCTTCGGCAAACACTTTCTCAATGGGCAAATCAAGGTCTTGTTGGAGAATGTGACTAAGCTCTTCAGAGAGCGTTATAAGCTCTTTACCGGCTTGGCCCACTGCTCTTTGGGCAGCGGTTTCGACCACTCCACCATTTCAGCAGGCAGTAACTTTTTGCCGTAGAGCCTTAGTAGCCATGTCCAAACTCGGCCAGATAACCCGGCAGCGTCCAGAAAGTGAGCAGGTGGTAGAGATACCAACCCAGTGTATACCACCAACCGCCGATGAAGGCGGCGGTTGGCAATGCCGATGGTATATGCCCCTCCCAAGGCGAGTCGCCTTCTTCTTGAATCGCAAGGGGCTGTGAACGTGGCTATAAAAACTTCTCAGAGGCATGCGCGGTGTCAGCGTAGGCAATGGGTGTCAAATCAGTCATTAGTACATCGTTATAATGTGAAGGCAGAGCGGTTAAATAACATCACTCCACCGCCCTACCATTGATGAGTAAAAGAAGCTCAACCGTAATAAAACGCCGAGAGCCGATCCTGCAGCTCCACTATCTTCTGATTGAACGTTTCATCATCCATATCCCGCCAAAAGCGGGGTGGGCGTCCTGTTTCTTTGTCCCACTCCAGGGTGGTCGGGTCTAGCGGACGAAACTGCTCCCACTGGGGGGAGTCTGGCAAGGGCTGAGAAGTATCCATAAAGCGTTGCAGCATGTCCCAGGCAGCCAATTGATCCAGGCGACTGGTTACCCCGAACATACCCACTAGCGCGACATGGGCCTCAACGCTGTAGTGCACCAGGCTTAGGTTGTATTGAGCAATGCCCTGGGAAGTCGGCGAGCTTTGTATATAACAATCAAACTCATGGAAAGGTAATTCATGGGCAACCTTCCAGGCGGTGCTTTTCTTGGCTGAATTGGCATATACTTTCACCATGCCTGTGCGCCGATTTAACTCCCACATAGGGCCTGGCTGGTAGCCAGAAGTATAGTTGGGGAAAAAACGATAAAGTAGGTTTGCCCCTCCCCACATTGATAAACAAAAAGCCAGTATATACATATATACTGGGATCAAATCAGATAGCATTTCATTATAATTAAAATCACTTTGAGGCGATTTTGAAGCAAAGTATATTGCAATTAGACTAACAACAGCTCCAAACAGCACCAAAAAAAAACCAACCATACCTAAACCACGAATAACTCCAATAAAAAAATTAATCTTCGTTTGACTCGTATATCGCAAACACTCTTCATCCCACCGTAGCGGATGTTCGGGGCGATCACTTGGTCGAGGCGAGTGATTGGGCATCTGCTCGAGCTCGCGCAATCGTTTAGGTGGCGTATCCACCAGCTCTCGAGCTGGAAATAAGGCTTCCGTTGGGTGGCGATAGGTCAGCCGCTGTCCCGAAGCTGCGGATAAGCGAAAGCGCTTGCCGTGGTGACAAGTCTCTGAACGCGGCCATAAAAATTTCTCAGAGGTATGTGCGGTGTCAGCGTAGGTGATGGGTGTCAAATCAGTCATTGAGCATCGTTATGATATAAAGGCAAATCAGCATGTAGACAGAGCGGTTATATAACATCAGTTCACCGCCCTGCCACAAATGTATAAAAGAAGCTTAACCGTAATAAAACGCCGAGAGGCGATCTTGCAGCTCCACTATCTTCTGATTGAACGTTTCATCATCCATATCCCGCCAAAAACGGGGGGGGCGTCCTGTCTCTTTGTCCACTTCGACTGTTGTAGGATCCAGAGAGCGATACATTTCAAAAACGGGTATGTCAGGTAAAGGCTGTGATGTATCCATATAGTGCTGAACCATATCCCAGGCAGCCAATTGTTCCATGCGGTTGGTAACCCCAAACATGCCCACTAGCGCAACATGGGCCTCAACGCTGTAGTGCACAAGGCTTAGGTTGTATTGAGCAATGCCCTGGGACGTCGGCGAGCTTTGTATATAACAATCAAACTCATGGAAGGGTAATTCATAGGCTACCTTCCAGGCGGTGCTTTTCTTAGCAGGATTTGCAAAGACTGTGACCATCCCCGTACGTCGATTTAACTCCCACATTGGGCCCGGTTGGTAACCTGCAGAAAAATTAGGAAACATTCGATAAATAAGATTCCCCCCTCCCCACATCAATAAACATACGGGTAGTGCTATAGAAAAAATCTTTATAGACATGAAGAAAAATTCTTTGAAGTCTCTTCCTTGTTCAGCATATGAGACAAAAAAAACTAGAATATTCCCTACAATAGCTACAAATAGAAAAAGAAAAAAACCTACCATTCCAAGGCCACGAACAACCCCGACAATAAAATTTAACTTAGTCTGGCTTGAGTAACGCAAGCACTCTTCATCCATCCTTATCGGATATTGCTGATAGCCTTTTGGGCGAGGTGAGAAATCCGACTGACTTTCAATATTTCGTAACTGTGCAGGAGTAATTAACTCAAGCCCTTTCGCAACAGGAGGTATACTGATAGTAGGATTTCTTGGCGCAAGCCGCTGCCGCGAAGCCGCGGATAAGCGAAAGCGCTTGCCGTGGTGGCAAGGCTCTGAACGCGGCCATAAAAACTTCTCAGAAGTATGCGCGGTGTCAGCATAGGTAATGGGTGTCAAATCAGTCATTCGCACTCTCGTTATCCTGATGGGTCGTTTCATCGGCCCAATAGGGTTGTTCTGTACGGGTAAAGTCTGGGATTAATGGATTCCCGCTGGCCGTTTGGGTCGGTTTGGGCGCGGGTAACATTCGCGGTAACTCGACGCTATTTTGACGTTCGCTTTGGCGCTGCCACTGTACGCGCACTTTTAACTTATGCTGGGTACGGCGCTCTGGGCTCCGCCATGACCCCGGCTGGGTAGTGGTTGCCGGTGTATAGAGATAGTATTCACGGCCATCCGTCGTGCTGCGCTCAAATAACGGCTGCACCACATCGCCCAGTTCTGTACCGTCCTTCATCCACTGAGAGTACCCATCCTTACGGAATTCATGCTTGTATTCGGTGATTTGCTCAAAGCGGAAGAGGGCAATCTGCTCCCAACCGGGCGCCAAACCGGGCAAGTTACTGTTGACGACCACCCGCATGTTGGCGATAGGGCCAGAAAAACGACGGGCGGCCTGCTCGGCAATCAAGTTTTCAGCGTGAGTAGGGGAAGGTGACTGGCTAAGGATGCCAATGGCTGGCCGCTGCTCGCCATCGGCTATTGCCCCGAGAAGCTCTATACACACCTTGGTATAGAGCTTGCCAAGCGCTCCAAGTTGGCATCAATGTGAGCCACCTTAAGTAAACCGATTACAGAGCATTCAATATATTTGTATTACCCAAAATAAAATTCAGAAAGCCGATCCTGCAGCTCCACTATTTTCTGATTGAACGTTTCATTATCCATATCCCGCCAATAACGGGGTGGCCGCCCTGTTTCTTTGTCCCATTCAAGGGTGGTCGGGTCGAGCGGACGGAACTGTTCCCACTGAGGGGAATCTGGCAAGGGCTGAGAAGTATCCATAAAGCGCTGTACCATATCCCAGGAAGCCAATTGATCCAGGCGACTGGTGACCCCGAACATCCCCACCAGCGCGACATGGGCCTCAACACTGTAGTGCACCAGGCTCAAGTTATATTGCGCAATACCTTGCGACGAGGGAGAGCTTTGCAGGTAACAATCAAACTCATGAAAAGGAAGTTCATGCGCCACCTTCCAGGCAGTACTTTTCTTGGCTGAGTTGGTAAATACTTTAACCATGCCTGTGCGGCGATTAAGTTCCCACATGGGGCTAGGCTGATAGCCTGAAGTAAAGCTAGGAAACAAGCGATAAATAATACTCCCCCCCCAGAGAAATAAAAAAATCCTATGATTGCTCCATTAGTTAAAAAATCCAGAATCAACTCTTCTTTTAAATTTATACCTTGAGAAGGAAAAAAAAGAGTTAGAGACAGTGAAGCGCATAAAACAAATAAACCTAAAAAAAAACCAACCATTCCTAAAGCACGTAAAGCACCAATTATAAAATTTATTTTTGTTTGACTCGTATAACGAAGGCATTCCTCATCCCAGCGCAGCGGATGCCCTGGCCGGTCAACTGGCCGGGGCGAGTGTTTAGGCATCTGCTCCAACTCACGCAATCGTTTAGGCGGCATATCCACCAGCTCTCGAGCTGGAAATAAGACTTCCGTTGGGTGACGATAGGTCAGCCGCTGTCCCGAAGCTGCGGATAAGCGAAAGCGCTTGCCGTGGTGGCAAGGCTCTGGGCGCGGCCATAAAAATTTCTCAGAGGTATGTGCGGTGTCAGCGTAGGTAATGGGTGTCAAATCAGTCATTAATACATCGTTATCATGTGAAGGCAGATCACCATGTAAGCAGAGCAGCTTAATAATACTCATCCGCCGCTCTACCATTGATGAATAGAAGCTTAACCGAAATAAAACGCCGAGAGGCGATTCTGCAGCTCCACTATTTTCTGATTGAACGTTTCATCATCCATATCCCGCCAATAACGGGGTGGTCGCCCTGTTTGTTTGTCCCACTTCAGGGTGGTCGGGTCTAGCAGACGAAACTGTTCCCACTGGGGGGAGTCTGGCAAGGGCTGAGAAGTATCCATAAAGCGTTGCAGCATGTCCCAGGCAGCCAATTGATCCAGGCGGCTGGTGACCCCAAACATGCCCACTAGCGCCACATGGGCCTCCACGCTGTAGTGCACAAGGCTTAGGTTGTATTGTGCAATGCCCTGGGAAGTCGGGGAGCTTTGTATATAACAATCGAACTCATGGAAGGGCAAGACATGGGCCACCTTCCAAGCGGTGCTTTTCTTCGCAGAATTGGCAAAGACTGTGACCATACCCGTACGTCGATTTAGCTCCCACATAGGGCCAGGCTGGTAGCCAGAAGTGTAGTTTGGAAACAATCGATACAGTAATTGTGCACCTGCCCATCCTGCCAAGAAGAAAGAAAAAACACTTAGAAAGAAAAACAAATCAAAATTTGTTATAACGTTAAGGATAATATTCCCAGGTTCATATTGCGCAGACAAATATGATGTGTAAATAGAGACAAGAAAAAAAATAGGCATAAAAAGAAGTAGGCCAAACAGACTAAATAGGCGGATTACCCCAATAATAAAATTGACCTTAGTCTGGCTCGTGTAGCGCAAACACTCTTCGTCCCACCGTAGCGGATGTTCAGCGCGATCACTTGGCCGAGGCGAGTGATTTGGCATCTGTTCGAGCTCGCGCAATCGTTTAGGTGGCGTATCCACCAGCTCTCGAGCTGGAAATAAGGCTTCGGTTGGGTGGCGATAGATCAGCCGCTGCCCCGAAGCCGCGGATAAGCGAAAGCGCTTGCCGTGGTGGCAAGGCTCAGAGCGCGGCCATAAAAATTTCTCAGAGGTATGTGCGGTGTCAGCGTAGGTAATGGGTGTCAAATCAGTCATTGAGCATCGTTATGATATAAAGGCAAATCAGCATGTAGACAGAGCGGTTATATAACATCAGTTCACCGCCCTGCCACAAATGTATAAAAGAAGCTTAACCGTAATAAAACGCTGAGAGGCGATCTTGCAGTTCCACTATCTTCTGATTGAACGTTTCATCATCCATATCCCGCCAAAAGCGGGGTGGGCGTCCTGTTTCTTTGTCCCACTCCAGGGTGGTCGGGTCTAGCGGACGAAACTGCTCCCACTGGGGGGAGTCTGGCAAGGGCTGAGAAGTATCCATAAAGCGCTGTAGCATGTCCCAGGCAGCCAATTGATCCAGGCGACTGGTGACCCCGAACATACCCACTAGCGCCACATGGGCCTCAACGCTGTAGTGCACAAGGCTTAGGTTGTATTGTGCAATGCCCTGGGAAGTCGGGGAGCTTTGTATATAACAATCGAACTCATGGAAAGGAAGTTCATGCGCCACCTTCCAGGCGGTGCTTTTCTTGGCAGAATTAGCAAAGACTGTGACCATGCCCGTACGTCGATTTAACTCCCACATAGGGCCTGGTTGATAGCCAGCCGTATATTTAGGAAATAAGCGATAGATTAGGTTAGCCCCACCCCAAGTAAACAAAGAAAAAATAACAAAGAATATAGGAACTCTCCAACTGCTAAACTTCCAAAATTCTGCCTCAAAACTCCCCCTCTCAAAAAAACCATAAAAAACCACAAAAATTGATATAGGAATAAGAGCAAAAAAACTTACCATCCCTAAGCCGCGAACAACTCCGATAAAGAAATCTATTTTAGTTTGACTTGTATAACGCAAACACTCTTCATCCCAGCGTAGCGGATGCTCCGGCCGATCAGTTGGCCGAGGGGAGTGATTAGTCATCGTCTCTAGCTCGCGTAACCGCTCAGGACGCGTATTAACAAGCTCTCGAGCAGGAAACAGCGGCTCTGAAGGATGCCGGTAGGTCAGCAGCTGTCCTGAGGCCGCGGATAAGCGAAAGCGCTTGCCGTGGTGACAAGGCTCTGAACGCGGCCATAAAAATTTCTCAGAGGTATGTGCGGTGTCAGCGTAGGTAATGGGTGTCAAATCAGTCATTGAGCATCGTTATGATGTAAAGGCAGATCAGCATCTAGACAGAGCGGTTAAATAACATCAGGCCGCCGCTCTGCCATTGATGAGTAAAAGAAGCTTAACCGTAATAAAATTCCGAGAGATGATCCTGCAGCTCCACTATTTTCTGGTTGAACGTTTCATCATCCATATCCCGCCAATAACGGGGTGGCCGCCCTGTTTCTTTGTCCCATTCAAGAGTGGCTGGGTCGAGCGGACGAAACTGCTCCCACTGGGGGGAGTCTGGTAAGGGCTGAGAAGTATCCATAAAACGCTGAAGCATGTCCCAGGCAGACAATTGATCCAGGCGGCTGGTGACTCCAAACATACCCACCAGTGCGACATGGGCCTCAACACTGTAGTGCACCAGGCTCAAGTTATATTGCGCAATACCTTGCGACGAGGGAGAGCTTTGCAGGTAACAATCAAACTCATGAAAAGGAAGTTCATGCGCCACCTTCCAGGCAGTACTTTTCTTGGCTGAGTTGGTAAATACTTTAACCATGCCTGTGCGGCGATTAAGTTCCCACATGGGGCTAGGCTGATAGCCTGAAGTAAAGCTAGGAAACAAGCGATAAATAATACTCCCCCCCCAGAGAAATAAAAAAATCCTATGATTGCTCCATTAGTTAAAAAATCCAGAATCAACTCTTCTTTTAAATTTATACCTTGAGAAGGAAAAAAAAGAGTTAGAGACAGTGAAGCGCATAAAACAAATAAACCTAAAAAAAAACCAACCATTCCTAAAGCACGTAAAGCACCAATTATAAAATTTATTTTTGTTTGACTCGTATAACGAAGGCATTCCTCATCCCAGCGTAGCGGATGCTCTGGCCGGTCAACTGGTCGGGGCGAGTGATTAGGCATTTGCTCTAGCTCGCGCAACCGTTTAGGCCGAGTATTAACAAGCTCGCTAGCCGGAAACAACGGCTCAGACGGATGGCGATACGGCAGCTGTTGACCTGAAGCCGCTGATAAGCGAAAGCGTTTGCCGTGGTGGCAAGGCTCTGAACGCGGCCATAAAAACTTCTCAGAAGTATGCGCGGTGTCAGCGTAAGTAATGGGTGTCAAATCAGTCATTGAGCATCGTTATGATGTAAAGGCAGATCAGCATCTAGACAGAGCGGTTAAATAACATCAGGCCACCGCTCTGTCATTGATGAGCAAAAGAAACTTAACCGTAATAAAACGCCGATAGACGATCCTGCAATTCCGTTATTTTCTGGTTGAAGGTTGTATCATCCATATCCCGCCAAAAACGTGGGGGGCGTCCTGTCTCTTTGTCCACTTCGACTGTTGTAGGATCCAGAGAGCGATACATTTCAAAAACGGGTATGTCAGGTAAAGGCTGTGATGTATCCATATAGTGCTGAACCATGTCCCAGGCAGCCAATTGATCCAGGCGGCTGGTAACCCCAAACATGCCCACTAGCGCAACATGGGCCTCAACGCTGTAGTGCACTAGGCTTAGGTTGTATTGAGCAATGCCCTGGGAAGTCGGCGAGCTTTGCAGGTAACAATCAAATTCATGGAAGGGTAATTCATAGGCTACCTTCCAAGCGGTGCTTTTCTTAGCAGAATTAGCAAAGACTGTGACCATGCCCGTTCGCCGATTTAACTCCCACATAGGGCCAGGCTGGAAACCAGCGGCAAAGTTAGGAAACGAGCGGTAGATTAGTCTTACGCCTCCCCACATTAACAAACAAACCCCCAGTATATATATATATACTGGGATCAAATCAGATAGCATTTCATTATAATTAAAATTGCTTTGAGGTGATTGTGATGCAAAAAATATTGCTACCACACTAACAAAAGCAGCAAATAATGCCAAAAAGAAACCAACCATTCCTAATGCACGAACAACTCCAAAAATAAAACCTAACTTAGTTTGACTTGAATAACGCAAGCACTCTTCATCCATCCTTATCGGATATTGTTGATAGCCTTTAGGGCGGGGTGAAAAATCTGGCTGACTTTCAATAGCTCGTAACTGTGCTGGGGGGATTAATTTTAGCCCTTTAGCAACCGGAGGTATACTGATGGTAGGATTTCTTGGCGCAAGCCGCTGCCCAGAAGCCGCGGTTAAGCGAAAGCGCTTGCCGTGGTGGCAAGGCTCTGGGCGCGGCCATAAAAATTTCTCTGAGGTATGCGCGGTTTCAGCGTAGGTAATGGGTGTCAAATCAGTCATTCGCACTCTCGTTATCCTGATGGGTCGTTTCATCGGCCCAATAGGGTTGCTCTGTACGGGTAAAGTCTGGGATTAATGGATTCCCGCTGGCCGTTTGGGTCGGCTTAGGCGCTGGTAACATTCGCGGTAGCTCGACGCTATTTTGATTTTCGTTTTGGCGCTGCCACTGCACACGTACTTTTAGTTTATGTTGGGTACGCTGCTCACGACTCCGCCATGACCCCGGCTGGGTAGTAGTCGCAGGGGTATAAAGATAGTATTCACGGCCATCCGTTGTGCTACGTTCAAATAACGGCTGTACTACATCGCCCAGTTCTTTACCGTCCTCTATCCACTGAGAGTACCCATCCTTACGGAATTCATGTTTGTATTCGGTGGTTTGCTCAAACCTGAAGTGGGCGATCTGCTCCCAACCAGGCGCCAAACCAGGCAGGTTACTGTTGACCACCACCCGCGTGTTGGCGATGGGGCCAGAAAAACGGCTGGCGGCCTGCTCGGCAATCAGGTTTTCAGCGTGGGTAGGGGAAGGCGGCTGACTGAGGATGCCAATGGCAGGCCGCTGCTCGCCATCGGCAGCAACCATTTCGGCGGTCATTGCACCAATAGGCTCTACGCGGATACGAATATTGGCAAACAGGCTCACCAACCGCTCAAACGCATCTGCCGGGTCATTGCGCCAATCGTAGCGGCTATTGGTGCCAAAGGGCCCCAGCCGCAGCCACTCCTCAATATCGTTATCCGTTAACTTGATTGCAATTAAAGTTGCGGCCAGAGAGAGACCTAGCGCAACCCAGCCCACCGGCCCTAGCCCCAACCATAACGGGCTGGTTTTAAATAGCGCGCTGCCGGCGACCACTAAGCTACTTATAGACGCTATGCTTAGTGCGATACCCGCGCCTATGTTGCCATGCTGGAATCGATTCCAGGCATCCCAAGCCAGCAGTGCTGAACTAGCGGCACCAGCAAGTACACCTGCAAAATTGACAATGGCTATAGTGCCTTTTAGCTGTGTGCCTAGAGTCGCTAATACACTAGACTGAGAACGTATAAGCGCCTCTCCTAAGTTAATGTGGCGGCTAATGGCGCGCGAACGGATCCTATGCAGCTTTTGGTGCCTTTCACCATAGAACTCCAAAGCTTTTAAAGAGGCTATTGTAATATCGATAGCGGCACTTCCAAATCCCATTGAACTTCTAAGGTTAGAAGAGCTAATAAGAGACTTATACTCCTGCCTTAAATTAAAAAGTTCAAACGCCGAAATTAAATAGGGCAATCGCAAACTTTCAGTTGCTTTGGAGAAGCTCAGTTGATGCCGTGCTCGTCGCGATAACTGTACTGCTTTCGAATCTGCTTCTGCCACCAGCACGGTGAGGTGTTGCTGCCCGGCAGCTTCTGCCGCGGAGGCCAAACGCCGCGCCTGGCTTGGGGTCAGTGTTTTACCCGACGCATCACGCACCGCGCTTTCAAAACTTTGCCGTGCCTGTGCTTGCGCCCCCTGCTGGGTAGCAGCACGTTCCTGGGCCGTTAAGCCGTTATGTAGCTGGCCCGCATTGTCTTTCACCCCGAGAATCACAATATCTTCACGTATAACGCCGCGGGTAGCTGTCAATTGGCCATACAGCTCTGGAAAACCGACGCGCGCTAATCGTGCAACAGGCAGCATCATGGCCTGTTGAGCACTTTGATCAAACAGCACTTCCACTTGCTCAGCCAACCGCCCGAACAGTAAATCGACTACTCCGCCCCAGCGTTTTAGCTCAGAGCTTAACAAGGTTTCTCCGCCATCACTGGCTAACGCTGCCAGCCATGCAGTTTCCAATAGCTGTACATCATCATCTTCTGTGGGCGGGTCAAGCAGGTGCTGTTCTGATATCGCCTTCAGCCTGATTAGGCCGTCGCCTCGGTTTTCATCCTCTTCCGGCTCTTCTGGTAACGATAGCGGCGCGTTTAAGGGGGTGCTTTCATCGCTAGGGAACAGCATGGCATGCAGCGCGTAATTGCTATTGTCACTTAGAATATTGACCAATAGCTGCTGCGCACGTGATAGTGCGGTGGGCGTTGAGTCATTCAGCGAATCAGCCCGCTCTGCGCTTTCACGCAAGCCTTCCAGCAAGTCAAGGGTAAGCGAATATGCCCCAATGTAATCGTGCCCCTCAAGGCTTAAAAGATCGGCAAGTACCGCTGTGCCTGGGCGGCTGAGTAGAAGAGAAGAAAGCCGTTGCTGGTAAGCATCAAACTGGTAGCGTGCCAGCGCTCTGTGGGAGCCACGTAAAATGCGATGAAGCTCCCCCGTATCACTTAAGTCGGCTTTATCAGCAAATCGGTTGAGGGGGTTGGTTTCTCCTGAACTGTTCTGCTGTTTCAGAATCGTTTGATTGACCAACGCAGCACATTCATAAAGCTCATCTTCTGCCGCTAGTGATGGAATTTGCTGTAGATACCCTAAGCTGGATTGGGTTCCGCGCATGGCATGGCGCAATTCAAACAGCGTGTCTTGAATCACTAATCCAGGAATATTGCGCTCTGCTATATCACTTAAGCAGCTGGAGGTACTCCCCAGCGACTCCTGCCAGATACTGTCAGCTTCTTCATCCTCGCCTTCTTGTTGCAAACGCGCGCTAAGAGCTGCCAACCGTGCGGACGACTGCAGATAGAGCGGAGATGAAGACTGGCCTTGATCACGCGCCATTTCAGCATCAGCCGATGCGCGTGCCTGTTCTCCCCCCGCGTCAAATACCTCCAGCTCTTGAGTCGCTTGATCGCGTAACTGTTGCAGCAAACTGCCTTCAAGGTCACTGGTCAGCTGGCTCGGAAAAGCAATATTTTCTTCTAAGAAAGGTAAACGCAAACGCTGTTCGCTGTCTCCTTCAAGCAGGTAGAGCATACCTAAAGAGGGAAAATTGTTGCTACTCGATAAATTAATTGATTGGCACCGCGTTAAAAGCGCCTGTTGATCTGTTTCTAAGTAATTTAAACGGGCGGCAGACAACTGCACTTCAGAAAAGGCAACGCGCAGTTGACCATCAATGGCCCGCTCTTCCTGGCGGTACGGAAGCCAGACTTCCTCTAGCGGAACACCAACAGCAGGCCGACGATCCTGTTGATATTGTCCCTGCTCATTGCGATGCTCCGCCACATGGATATCACGAAATTCTAATTTGCTCTCCTCATCATTGGCGCTTACCTCCAGCTCACGCCATAACGTCTCTTCAAAGTAAATATAGAGATAGCCAGAGCGTAGAGGTAAAGCATGCCGCGTATCGCCAGTCACCTCTTGAAACAATGCCATAGGCATTACTGGTTGGATGATATTGTCTTGATAACGGGGCTTGCGCTCATTTTTATAAAGCCACTTCAACAGGGGCAGCTTGATTGGCTCGCCTGCTTCAGTGGCAATATGGAGCTGTGCATCCACACGCTGTAGACCTTGCCAACACCATTTGTGCAGGACACTTGTTGGATCGGAAAGCTCTTCTGTTTCTGCCTCGCCAAAATCGTCTAGGGGTTCGCCGCTATGCTGATTGACGATAACGATCTCATGCCCTTCCGGATGATCTTTACCCATTACCTGAATAAATAGCTTTTCACCCTCACAGGCCGGGTTACCCAATACACCACTCATACGGTGAAACTCCTGGTCTTTGACTGGGAATTATTCTCTGCACGCCGCTCGATTTCCTGCAGCCGATTAACCGCTGGCAACTTACTTACGCCTGCTAGCCATTCGCCGGGCGTTAAAGTTAGGAAAATCTCTAGCACTTTTTGCAAATGTTCGGGGGGAGGCTCAAGCCGCATAGCTGCCAACACTCGTTGGGCAAAGTAGGTAATATTTTCTTCTGAAGACTCCCTGGCTCTCTTTTGCTTAGTCCATTTACGCCAGACGGCCTGAACTAATACAAAGTTTTCCATCGCTTTTTCCTGCGATGGTGAAAGCTTGTAAGGTTCCTCATCTTTGCACTGCTCTTCTGTTCGCTGCTGGTGTGGCTGCCCCACACAGCTGTACCAGCGTTTTCCATGCTCTGCTATCTGAACCCAGGTGCCACCGAACCAAACAACCCTTTCCAGCGGGCCGAGCCATCTATCAATCGCCGAATCCACGCTAAAAAACACGCCCGCAATACAAGGATCATAAAAGCGAAATAACGCTTTTCGATGTCCATAGAAGTGAATTTCGAGACGCTGACGAAGATGTTTAAGTACGGCTTGCTCAGTTTCCTCGCTCATTATCAAAACGCCTTGGCTAACAGCGGCATCCTGCTGTTGCGAATAGGCATGCCAAAGCGCACTTCCTCGCTCAATACGAACAACCAGAGGGCTGTATTCCTCTAGGGATGCGTATTTAGTTTCGTGGAATAAATACGCCAGTTGAGGCGATGGCTCTAACTGGTAGATGCGCTCTAACGTTTCTGGATAACGATCTACCACCAGCCAGCAAGGCAATGCGTGGGTAGGTTCAACGTCCTCTATACGTGAAGCAGGCAGCAGCTCACTCATGCTGCTGTTCCTCCTTCGTCACATGGGCAATCTTTACCTAGCGGGCACGGCCCACCATTCGACGGTTTCTGGCAAAGCTCTACTAATGGTTGATGCTCGACCATTGCCTGCTCTAAGCGATGCCCCACAATAGGCCCCATAGTGGCATCTTCATGCACCTCCGCCGTCGCACGCCCTGCTAGTAAAGGGCTTTCCACCGCCTGCCCGCTCCCCGAACCGGGACTCCCCCCAGAGTTAATCTTGACCTGCGGGCCGACGATGGTGACGCCGCTGGGGTCTATTTTCAGGAAGCTGCCGCCTGCTTTTAGGGTGATTTCCGCACCTGCTTCGATCACCACCTTCATGCCCGCTTTGTGATGAATTTCTTGCCCTGCTTCCAGTAACTGCGCCTGGCCGACTTTCTCATGGCGGGTGCCATCGATCATCAGGTGGTCGTCGCCATCTACTTGGGTGTGGCGGTTGTTATGTACGGTGTGGTGATCGTCGTTGTCGATCTCGCTGATGCGGTCGTTGTGCACCTTGAGGTGGCTGTCGTTGCGGATCTCTTCGGTGCGGTCGTTAAGCGTTAATAGCTCCAGGTCTTTCTGGGCGTGGAGCCAGATCTGCTCTTCGCCTGCTTCGTCTTCAAAGCGCAGCTCGTTAAAGCCTTCGGCCTTGTGGCTTTGGGTACGGATGACGGTGCGGGTTTTGTGTTCCGGCAGCGGGTAAGGCGCCGTATTCACCGCGTGGTAGGTGCGCCCGGTGACCAGCGGCTGATCGGGGTCGCCCTCTAAAAACGAGATAATCACTTCATGACCAATACGCGGAATGGCGATACTGCCGTAGCCGCCACCTGCCCAGCCCTGGGCAACCCGCACCCAGCAGCTGGCGGTGTCGTTGGGTTCTGCGTAGCGATCCCAGGGGAACTGTACCTTGACCCGGCCGTGTTCGTCGCAGTGGATCTCTTCGCCTTCGGGGCCGACAACAAAAGCGACCTGGGGACCATCGACCCGGGGTTTGGGATTGGCGGTGGCGCGCCAGGGCGTATCGCCGGGGATAAGAGTGACCTGGTTGTAATAACGCGTCATGCCGCTCGCATCACTGTGCGTCATTCCATCCTCTTCCAGCGCCTGGGGTTGCTCGCCGAAGTGATGCACTTCAATGGCTTGCCAGTCGCGATTCAGGCTATCGCTGTCATGATCCATCAACGTAAAGCGCAGGCCGGGGGCCAGTTCGGGGAGGTCGCTTTCGGCGCTGGCGGTCATCGCTTCGCGGCGTAGCTGCTCCAGGCGAATACGGGTAAACGGTTGGCCGGAGGCGTCCTGCTTATAGCGGCCAGGGTAGTCGTAGTGTTCGTAGTCCGCGTTTTGACCATGGGCTTCTACGTCGCGCCCCAGGTGGTCATGCAACTGCGCATAAGCGGGGTTTTTAAAGCTGTACTCTTTCAGCGTGGCGGACGCGGTCGCCACACGGGCGGTATGGCTGAGTTTGCGCACATGGCGGCTGGGGGCGGTGCCGCCTGCACGGCTGTGGTAAGTGCGTTCGCCGAGGTTGGTCAGTACCTGCGGGTCGTCGGCGAAGATCAGCCGATGGCTACCCTCTGCAAATTCATGGAAGTAAAACAGGCCCTCTTCGGCGGCCAGGCGCTCGATAAAGGTGAGGTCGGTTTCACGGTACTGGACGCAGTACTCACGCTCGGCTAGGTCGCGGTTTACCGAAAATCCCACATCGGTAATCCCCCGCTCATCGCACAGGGTATTAATGATGGTGAGCGGATCGACCTTTTGGAAAATACGCGAGTTCTGACGCAGTGAAAGCCGCCAGAGCGCTGGGCGCAGCACCAGCGAGTAGAAGGTACGGCGATGGCCGCGGTCACCCTGGCCAAACTCGCTGACGATACCGTGCACTCGGCGCAGCGGTTCGCCATCCTGCCAGATAGTCAGTTCCGCCTCACGATCCAGCAGCTCCGCGGCGTCCAGGCTGCCATCACGGCTGGCTAGATTGAGCACCAGCTCAAAGGGTTGGGAGAGCACTTCGCGATGAGTGAAGTCGATCACCGCGATATCCTCAACGCCGGGGAGTGTTAACGTGAATTGTAGCCCCGTGGTCATATCAACTTCCCTCCCCTGAACCAGAGCCAATCACTACACCGCCGCAATCCACCGAGTGGCCCGTGAGGGCAGCCGGTTTGCCGTCGATTAAAATCGTGCTTGAACCCTGCGCGATGGCACGTGGGTGAGGCGGATGTTTGGGTTTATCATGCGGCGCCAGGGGGTCTCCCACGCGGGCAACCGGCTTGCCGTCCATCATCACCGTGCCACTGCCTGCCGTGACCGGTGTCGCTGGAAAGCCATCGTGGTCGGTGCCCATATCACCCACTAATACAAACTTCTGGCCCATTGTTCATACTCCTTTATTGCGGTTCCGCTTACTCATCCCACCTATTCATCCCACTTGGCGGGCGCTTCATAGCTGGCAACATCAAAAGCGTCTACGAATTGTCGGCTAAAACCTGCCGCTTCAAGACTATCAATTGCCGAGTGGCAGGCGAGTGGCAGGCGTGTTTGCAGCGGCACACCATTCAGGCTACGACGCACCGCCATCAGCAGCCGTGTGCCGTGACCACTGCCTTTCCACTCCTGACCGATGTAGAAAAAGCGCAGTTGCCAAGCCGCTTCATCATCTGGCCGACAGGCGAGTACCATGCCGAGCGGCGGCCCTTCCCCATGGCGTAGGGCCAACAAACGCCCCTGCCAGTGGGCTACCTGCCCCTCTTCCCGCTGCAGCCACAGGCCGCGATGAACGGTGAATTCCAGCGCCCGGCGCAGGGTTTCCAGCACGCTGCTGTCACGGAGTACCCAAGGAGAGTGCCCCTTAGCGTCGGCGCGGTAGACGGCCTCGATAAAATTATCGATATCCTCTTCGCGTGCGTCTTCTAATGGACGGGAACGCTTTGCTGCGTGTCGCCTCTGACGCGCAGCAGGCTGGGACGAGTCCGAACTAAATAGACGCTTAAGTTTGGTCAGCATTGCCACCTCGTTCTGCGTAGAGTGCTGACGGCAGTTGGAACCCCGATGCCAGTGGGCGCGTAAAGGGGTTCGGCGCGCCGCTGGCAAACAGGCGATAGCGCATCGTGCCGCCGTCTACATTGAAGCGCAGCTCCAGCTCTCGTTCACTAATACTGGTGATATCGGCTTGTTCCAATAACCGGAACCACGCCCAGGGGCCATCTTGGCTTACGCTGCGTGGAGAGCGGTTAATCTCACTGGGTACCATGGTGACGCGGCTTTCCGTTCCGCCGCGCAGCGTATTCGGCCAAATCATCGAAACACGCTGACTGGCACTGTGGGCGTATTCGATCAGTTGGCCATCCACACTAATGACACTGCGCCGCTTATCGGGGCTTAGGCTAACCGGCTCAAGGGCAAACTCCACATCCAACGCGCCGTCGCGGCTAAAGTAGGCGAGGCGGATCTGTTCGGCCTGCTGTATCGCCATGTACAGGCTATCGCGCAGCAGTGAGTTACCCTCGGCATCCACTAAGTACTCCGGGGCGCCTTCAATAAAGGGTTTTAAGCTCTCCTCATAAAAGGTGTCCAACGTGCCTTCTGGGGCAAAGAAGTCTTCAAAGTCGCTTAACGCCACTTCACGGCTGGCATTGGGAGCGAGCGGATAACGTCCCGCCAAACGCTCCTGATAAGGCCCTACAACGTCGTCTAACCAGCGGTGCTCCAAGTGGCGCGTTGCGCTCGCCATCATCAGTTGCCAGCTCTGATCGGCCAAGTCGTGCAACATGCTGCCTACCGGCTCGGGGGTGTTGTCAGCAATGCGCTGTAGGTTATAGATCGGGTCATCACCGCGTAGCGAGAGCCGGTCTCGCACATTGATGAAAGCAGCACGGCCGGCATCACTCGACTCCTCAATCTCAAGCAAGTAGTCACGCAACGCCGTCACCGCGGTCTTGATCTCCGCCAGTGATGAGGGGTTGTCGTTACGCTCCTGCCTAAGCTGATTAATCGGCGTAAAGGGCTGCTCAATGGCTAGCGCAAGCTGGTAACGCTGGGACTGTTGCAGCGCTTTGCGTGCCTGCTCATCATCAACAGGTAGTTCAGGATAAAGACTGGTATTGCGCTCAACGGCTGCCAATAGCCGATCAAGCGGGCGCTGCGCCCCCACCAGGGCGTCGGCCACCACGATGGCTTGATGGATATCCGGCAGAGGGACGAGTTGGGTATCGCGCAGGGCGTCACGCCAGCTGACATGGTAGTCACTGACATAGTGTTCGCGCAGCGCCGTTTGCAACTGCTCCTTATCAGCCTCACTAAAGTTGATATTATCGCGCTGCCCCAGTACCCACACATCAATCAATGCCAGCTCTGTGGCCCGCTCCAGCTCTTGTAAAAAGTAGTTCTCAAAGCCATCTCGGGTAACCAGGTGGGGCAGACGAACATGCTCAGGGTCATCGTTTCGCGCCATAAACACGGTATCAAACAAGGTGCCCACGCTACGGCGTAAATCCAACGGTTCACCCTGGCGGTCACCGGCGGCTTTTAAGGCAGCGTATACACGCTCATCAATGGGTTGGCGTGAAAGCTCTTCCTGAGCTGCGTTCAAGCTGCCGCGCAGTGGCGCCATCGCCTGAGCGGGTCGCTGTTGCCCTTCTGCAATATGCCCCTCTATATCACTATGCGCCAAGGCATAGTCCAGATGGGTTAAGAGGCGCTCCTGAACCTCGCCCTGCTGAGGGAAGTAGCCTTGCCAGCGCTGGGCCATAAAGCGCTCTACTCGCTCTGGTTGACGACCGCTGGCGTCCGACATCATGCGCAGCACACGCAGCAGCGCCAGTTTCTCGTTGCTACCCTCTTCGGCGCGATTCATATCGTCCATTATGCCGATCATCAAAGCGGGCAGGAATTGATGCTCAAGCATGGCGAGGTAAGCGCGCTCAATCTGAGCACCAATGATATGGCCCTGGTACAACCCCATATCTGCAAGGTAAGGCGTGTGCGAGCGGTATTCGGAGAACGTTTCCAGCGCATAACGCAGCCTATCTAACGGCTCTAAAAACTCATAGCCACTGGGGTCATCACTTTGAAACGCCTCGGGCTGGGTGGCTAAAAACGTTTCTGCACGCTCTTCGACGGCGGCCAGGGACACGCTGTTCTTTTGATAGAAGTGTGCCCAGCCCCCCACCAAGCCTATGCCCATAATCAAGCACGCGGCTAAGCTGATATTGCGGGCACGGCGACGACGCTGGGTAACTCTGGCGTTATCACCCGCCAGCCCTGCTTCGGGGTAAATGACTTTTTCAAATAATTCTTCGGTGAAGTAGAGCGCGCTGCGAGTAGCCCGATGAGCAGGCTGAACGCTGTCATCCATGCCATAACGTCGGGCAGCGGCATCGACAAAGGGATCTTCGGGAACGCCCTGCTGATACACAGACGTAAAGTAAGTACCGCGAACCATCGCAGCGGTCGAGAAGCGGTCACTCGATAAGGCCTCGGTCAAGAAGCCGAACAGCACATCGCGTAGCCCCGCCAATTGACGCACGAAGCGGAACACAGACTCACGCTCTTCACGGTCACGGCATTCCGACAGCATCGTCGGCATCAGCTGATTCAAACGCGCCAGCATGGCGTCATAGTCAGCTTCAAACTCCGATTCCCACTTACCTGGTGTCTCCATCGAGGCCGGGCTAAAAGTAAACCCAAGCGGCGCACGGCGGGCCTCGCGGGAGTAGTGACGAAAGAAGTCATCAAAGCCGTGCAGCAAATCCATTTTGCTAAACGTCACGTAAACCGGCAGCCGGGTACCGTGGCGCTCCATCAGCTCTCGCAAGCGGCTACGTAGCAGCGCAGCATAGCCCTTACGTACCGCCACTTGGGCATGGCTTAAACGGGCGAGATCCAGCACCAGCACCACACCATCCAGCGGGCGCTGGGCGCGATTGCGCTCTAACCAATCAACAAAGTGATCCCACAATCTGCTCTGCAACGCTTGAGGCTCGCCTCCCTCCATAGCGCCTTGTGTCAACAGCTCTCCATCGGGGTCGATCAACACCGCTTTATCGCCAATCCACCAGTCAAAACCTAGCTGTCCTTGCTTGCTGCTTTGGCCGGATGCCTTCATCACATGGGTAAGCGCGAAGTTTTGGCCCGAGCGATTAATCAAGCTGGTTTTGCCCGCGTTCTCTACCCCCATGACCAAGTACCAGGGCAGGCGGTAGCGGCTACTATTACCGCCGCCCAGGCTCTCGGTAATTTCACTCAATACACTGTTAAGCGAGGCTTCCTGACGCTCGACTTGCGACATAATAGGGTCTTGCTGGCGTGCGTCCTCTTGCTGCCGCTCTTCATCCAGCGCTCGAAGGCGCCGTGCCAAGCGTACCCCCCATACCACGGCGATCACGGTGACCACCACCAGCGTGGCTAGCAGGCGATTGGTTAACGGCGCGAGCGGCATGACACCTCGCACCTCCCAGCCGGGCCCCAGCCACCAAATCGCGATCAGTAGCACGATGAGCAGTACTGCCCATAGCAGCGTTGAAAGCCGCAATAGCCCTTTGGCCTTATTACCATGCGCCTGGGCACGATTTTGAACTGATTGTGCCCGCGACATGCCTGGCACCCAGCGGCTTAGCTTTGATTTTAATGTTGACCACATTAGCCTTTGTCCCTCGTCCCTTTAATGATGAACATTATGAGTGCGTCTCTTTAACCGCTGCTTTAAGGCGTGATACCAGCGCCGGCTCCCACTGCTCTAATGCCAGCTCGGTCACGCTCTGATGCAGGGTGTGGTAGTGCTGCTGCGCGAGGCTTTCTAGCCCGGTTTCGTGCAATAGGTCGGCACTGGCTAATCGCCAATAAGTGCTTTCGCGGGGTGAACGGGAGGTGCTTAATCCTTGATCAAGCACTTTTAACGCAGCGCCAATATCACCGTTCTCTAACGCGTCGCGAGCCTCCTCGAGTCCCATCTGCCACGCATCGCTGCCATTACTCGCGGCACCACTGCCCCCTGAAGCGCTGCTATATAGCCAACGTTGGGTTTCATCGTCGACAAACCTTGTGCCGTTGTTGAATGTCAGGGCTTCGATACCAGGAAGCCGTTCGACAAAACGTTGCGCTTCATCGCGAATCGCCTCCGCACAGCGTGGATGGCCAAGCTGTTTGGCAAGGCCCGCGCTTAGTCGGTGTCCTTCCAGCCAGTAAGGGCTTACCGCTAAGCTATTTTCTATCCGCTGCCAGAGCTCGCCGTCGCCACCTCGCGCAAGTGCTTCGCGGTAGTCGGCAATACGGTCTGCCGACACCGGGGCTAATTCTGTTTTACCCTCCCCTTTAGCCGCTGGTAGCGCCTGTATCGCGCTCCAGACAGCGTAGCGACGAAGCCGATAAGCAAGCGGCTCACCCGGTGACTGCTCGCTCAAAAAATCGGCCATTTTGAGTAGTGCTTGCCGGTTAGAGCGTTCATTGCCCGCCTCTAGACGCAGCTCTGGCGCTTTTGCGGGCGCTTGGTTTGAAGTGTATGCAGAGGCCTCTTGAGGAGCTTCATGGCTACCGGCGGCTTGGGGTCGCTCTTGCTGTTGAGCAGCGTTACTACCACTCACTGAAGAGGACGACTGGGTCGGGCGCTTAGCCTCTAATTGACGGCTTAGTTCACTCAACGCGTCTGCGGGTAATGAGTCCTGCTCTACTCGCGCCTGTAGCTCGGTGAGTGCGGTTTGGCAGGCCTCGTACTCATCTTCAGCGTTATGAAAATCAAGCCCGGCGGCGAGCTTCACACTACGCTGGGTAAATTGCTGAAATAGCCGCGGGCGCAGTTTGGCCCCACGCGGGCCATTAAAGGGGTAGGCATGCTCCCACCAGGGCTGCTCCAGCGCGCGCCTTAGTAAGCGCAGTGAAAGCGCAAAGCGCACACCGTTACCATCGTGCTGCAAGCAGTGCAGTAAATGACCTAACACTTTCAAGTCTTTGCCACGCTGACTAAACATTTGAATAGCCAGGGTTTCAGCCGTTTCCCAGGCGACGCTAGCGTGCTGCAACGAACCGACCTTCATCATTTCAGCATCAAGTGCCAGGTAGTCGTTCGACTCTTCAAGCGGTTCACCCACCGGCTGGCCTTTTTCGTTACCAGCCAGTGGTGCCAATAATGGGTCAAGGTGAGCTTCAGCTGTAATGCGCATAGTGTTTTCCCTTACCAACGACATACTTCGCGTAGCGGCTGAATGAGCTGGCGGAGATCGGTAATATCAAAACGCAGCCCATCTAGACTCGGCACATCGCTACTAAGAGAGACGTCATTGGCCCCCAGCAGTTGGCGAAGCGTTTCAATGGCGGGCAACCCCCGGCCGCCATTGATGACATGACCGCCGTCACGAACCCGCCACTGCTGATTGACGTTGGCGCTATTGGTGCGAAGCTGTAAATCAACACGGGCATTGTCGATAGGCTCGGGCAAATGCAGTTGAAAACGGGTGATCTGCTTTTCACACGCCATCACCATAATGGGGCGTGGCGGTGTGGTTCCCAGAGCAGGGACGCTCATCAACACATCATCCCCTTCGTGTTGAACGATGACGCCTAAATCATCGCCATCGCGCCCCCTCTCCTGGCGTTCAATGGCGTACCATAAATCGGACAGCTCTCGCTCATCAGCCGACGAGGTCGCTGTTTTAAATATGTCGTCATAACAGCTCAAACGCTCTAATCGAGAGGGCTCATCAGCACATGCCAAAGCGTTCTCAAGCATTGCTTGGTGCTCGTCTGCTAAAGCATCCGAACTCCCCAGAACAGCGATGATAAGCAGTCCCCAGCATGACCACTGGCGAATTTGTAACGTCACTCTCATTTGGTATCCAGTTCTAGCAGCTGACATTTATGGGCCAGTGTTCGCTTCGGTAAGCCAAGGCTTGCAGCGGCTTGGGCGCGATTGCCACCAAAATGCATTAACCGTTGGCGGATGATGGCGGTTTCAACATCGCGAAGCGCTTGGCGCAGGTCATCGATATCATTGGGTAAAGGGAGCAAGGTGCTACTTACCGGCGAATTGGGTGCCATTTGAGCGTCGCTCTCTTGCTCCCCTGGTATTAGATAAGCATCAATATCCCCACCCTGGGGCGTCATGGCACAGGCATAGTCGATCAGGTTTTTTAACTCACGAACATTACCGGGGTAGTTACGCTGCTGGAGTAAGCGCAGTGCTGCCGGCGTAATGCCCATATCGTCACGCGCTTCACGTGCGCAAAAATCGGCAATGAACGCTTGCGCCAACTGGGCAATGTCGTCGCGTCGCTCTGCAAGCGGTGGCAGGGTGAGCGGAAATTGGCCCAGTCGGTAGTAGAGATCAGCACGAAAGTTCTGCGCACGAATATGCTCGCGTAGCGGCTGATGGGTGGCGGCCACTAATCGTAAATCCGCACAGCGCTCTTCACTAGCGCCTAGCGGACGGTAACGACCACTCTCCAACACTCTGAGCAGCTTGGCTTGCAGCGCTAGCGGCATGTCACCAATTTCATCCAGAAACAGCGTACCGCCGTCAGCTTGACTAATAAGTCCTTCCTGGGGCTGGTCTGCGCCTGAGAATGCCCCTTTGGCATGGCCAAACAGCTCGGACTCAAGTAACGCTTCAGGGATAGCGGCGCAGTTAATCGCCATGAAAGGGCCTTTCGCACGCCCCGAGAGCAGATGGAGCGCACGCGCCACCCGATCCTTCCCGGTTCCCGTTTCCCCTTGTAATAACACCGCCAAGTTGGTTTCCGCCGCTCGCACTACTTGACGCCGCAGTCCTTGCATGGCCTTCGAGTTTCCCAGCAGTTCCTGCGCTAATTGGTCGGCCAACGCTTGCCGACGGGCACCATCGTTAAGCTTGACTAGCGAGTCTCGCAGCGCCCGCGACCGATGCCGTTCGCCCTGCTCCCGCGACAAACGCGCCCATAACCGGCATAGCAATTCCTCAAACGCCGCCATACCGGGATTATCGTTCAGGGTGCTAATGCAGCTTCCTTCACCCACCATCAACAGCACACCCAGCCACTCTTTCTCACCATCCTGGGCACGCAGCGGTCTTATTTGAAGGCGCTTCTTTGTCGCCAATTGAGCAATCTGGTCTTGAAACCCAGCATGATCCAAGCGCGTACGGGCATCACCCACGCTTAATGTGAGCGCTTTACCACTGCGGATGACATGGGCATAAGGATGACTAAAATCGCTACAATCAAACTGTGCCGCATTGCCATCGCGGCCCAACCAACGACCACTTCCATCAACATACAGACACTCAGAGCAATCAAGACCTAATCCATCGCATAACACCTGGGCTGCCCGTTTACGCAGCGTTTCCGTGCTTTCGCTCTCCACCAGGGTTAACGCAATAGGCATCGCGGCAAGCGGGGAGAGTGAACACGCAGTGTTTGCAGCGAAAGTGTCTAGGGCTTGAAGTGTCATGTCGTCACGCAACCTCCGCGGTGAATGAGCCCTGTTCAGCATCCACACCTAACACGACTCGACTCACCTGCTCACGACGTGCCATGCGCTCAAGCAGCGCACGGGAGAGCGGCGGCAGCAGTTCACCATCAATCACCGACTCCAGCATACGGGCGCCGTTTTCACTCCGCGTCGCCCGTTTGCAAATCGCCTCGGCCAGGCTGTCATCAAGCACTACCTCGGCCTGACGATGGCGCTCGCGGATGCGTGTTGCTAGAGCTTCCAACTTGGCCTTGACGATGTCGCGCAGGGTATCGCCGTCCAGCGGCAGGTAAGGCACCACTTCCATACGCGCCAATAGCGCCGGCTTGAAGAATTCAGCCAGCACCGGATAGAGCGCCGCATCGAGCGCCGCTGGGTCATCTCCATAGCTGACGATAGCTTCGTAACCCAAGTTAGAGGTCAGGAAGAACAGTACGTTTTTGCAATCGATAACGCGCCCTTCTCCATCGGCCAATTCGCCTTTATCAAATGCTTGATAGAAGAGGTTCAGCACATCGGGATGGGCTTTTTCGACTTCGTCCAGCAGCACCACCGAATAGGGGCGTTGCCGGATCGCTTCGGTGAGTAGCCCGCCTTCACCAAACCCGACGTACCCCGGTGGTGAACCAATCAGGCGTGAAACCGTATGCTTCTCTTGGTATTCCGACATATTGATCGTGGTGAGGAATTGACGGCCGCCATACAGCTGGTCGGCAATTTGCACCACGGTTTCGGTTTTACCTACGCCGCTGGGGCCTACCAGCAGAAATGCACCCAATGGCCGCCCAGGGCGACGGAGATCCGCACGCGCGGTTAGCAAGTGGCGATGGATGCGCTCAATGGCGCTGCCCTGCCCCTGGATTAGCGCATCCAGATGCGTGGGCAGTTCGGTGAGTCGCGTTAGCTCGTCGCTGGTCATGCGCTCAACCGGCACGCCAGTCCAGTCACCAATCACCTGGGCGATTTGGGCTTCTTCCACGCTGGGATTGACCAGGGCAAATGCCTCTTGCAGTTGAGCCAGCTGCTGCTCCCGTTCGGCGAGCGCTTGATGAACCCCCTCGGGAAGCTGATCCACGGCATCGGCATCCGTTGCTTCCAGCAGTTGGCGATGTAGCGCCACAATGGCATCAACGCATTCCCGCTGCGCTTGCCAGGCGGCTTCCAGGCTTGCCAACTCCTCTTCCAGCTTGGCTAAGCGTTCGGTTAAGTCTTGGTGGAGCTCGCTATCGGGCTCGCGCCCCAATAGTCGTTCACGTTCAACCTGGTCGCGCTCGCGCAGTGCGGCGATATGTTCACTCTGAAGATGACTGAGCTTACGCGGGGGCGTATCTAGAGCTTGCGCCAGCCGGGTACAGGCGGTGTCCAGCACATCAATGGCTTTATCGGGCAACTGCCGACCGGCCAAATAGCGGGCAGAAAGCGCGGCAGCTGCACGCAGGCCGCTATCGCCAATCAGCACACCGTGGGCGCGTTCATACACATCGCGTAGGCCGCGTAGAATCACCAGAGCCTGCTCAACGCTTGGCTCGGAAAGCGCAATCGGCTGGAAGCGCCGCGACAGCGCCGGGTCTTTTTCGAAGTACTTTTTGTACTCCCGCCAGGTGGTGGCGGCGATGGTACGCAGCTCACCCCGTGCCAAGGCGGGCTTGAGCAAGTTGGCCGCGTCACCGCCGCCTTCCTGGTTGCCCGCACCGATCAGCGTGTGCGCTTCATCGATGAACAGCAGCGTAGGGCGCGGGGCGTTTTTGACTTCGTCGATCACGGCTTTCAGGCGTTTTTCAAATTCGCCTTTCACCGCAGCACCGGCTTGCAGAGCGCCCAAATCAAGGGTAAGCAGCTCAACATCTGCCAGCGCCGTGGGCACTTGGCCGGCCACAATACGGGCGGCTAAGCCTTCTACTACGGCACTTTTACCCACCCCCGCATCGCCAATCACGATGGGGTTGTTTTTGCGCCGACGCCCCAGGATATCGAGCATTTGATCGATCTCCGGGTCGCGTCCCAGGACAGGGTCTAGCTCACCATTGCGGGCTTGCTCCGTCAACGAGCTGGCAAAACGTGCCAGCGCACTGTCATCGCCAGCAGGATGGGTAGCCTGGCGCTGGCTAGCGCCCGCACTCTCCCTGGGTGCTTCTGCTGAATCTGCTGTTAAGCGCTCTAAGTGACGGCGTAAATTTTCGCGATTGATATCTTCCAGTAACGCCACGCTCTTCGGCCCCAAGTAGCGAGGGGCATTGTGCAGTAGCGCTGTGAAAAGCACGCCGCTGCGCAGCGCTTGATGACCATACTCGGTGGTTGCCAGCAACCAGGCATCCTGGAGCAGCTCGACTAATAGCGGTGAAAAGCTGGGTGTCGATACCTCAAGATCACGCGGTGGGCGACTCTCTTCAGCTATTTTTGCGCGCAGTTCCTCGGCATCAATATCAAGCGTTTCCAGCAGCAGGCGCACATCACACAGCGGCTGGTCGACCAGCGCCAGCATTAGGTGCCCGGTGGTCACCTCGGGTGCTTGCTGTTCGGCGCACAGTACGGCAGCCTGCTCCAGACCTTGGCGAGCAATTTCATTTAGTCGACTAATAAGCGCCGGTAGCTCTACCCTGAGCATGGGATCTCCTAACGGTAAATTTGGTTAAGAAGCGAGGTAATCTGTTCGGCTTGCTGATCAAGCGACCAGGAAAAGCCCAGATACACAGCCACCATGGCGATCCCAAATAGGGTAAATATTCCCCATATAGGAAATCCGCTACGCATGCCTTGGCGGCCTTTTACGACATTACGCAGCGGTTGGGTGAGCGCGTCCTCAGGTGGCTGATCAAGCGTGGCTAATTGGTCCCCCAACGCCCTGACAATTTGCTCGTACTCATCGCGCCCGTGGGACATCACACGGTAACGGCCCTCAAAACCAAGGCACAGACAGAGATAAATAAATGCCAACATGTCACGGTAGCGCTGGGGCTCTTGCTGTAGACGCGAGAGAATGGAGAACACTTTTTCGCCGCCCCAGGTTTCATTATGAAAACGTGTTAGCAGCGAGTGCTCGGCCCACTTACTCTGTCGACCCCACGGCATCCCCATGACGGCTTCATCAATAAAGGAGCAAAGGACGTATCGGTAAGCGAGAAGAGTGGCCCGGTCATAGCCCTGCTCAGTTAGCTCAATTTCGATAGCAGCGATCTCGTCGACTACCTGCCGATAAAGGCGCTCAACATCGCCTGCGCTATCAAGCTGACGCACACGCACCACCATGCCAAGCAGGCTGCTAGCAGCATCCACCAGTGGGTTAAGATTGTGGCCACGCAGACGAAACCAGTAGTCTTCATCGGCATCCAATTGCTCGGCATGGCTATGGATGAGATGTTCCAGGCCATGCTCATTAATCAGATCTTCATGACGGACTTTGTCGCTTGCGCCACGTGGTCGTACAGAGCGTTGATCTTCGTTTGCAAGATGCTGCATGGCTTAACTCCTAATGGCCCAGAACTGCATTTCCAGCCCTGGAAATTCACCGGCGACATGGAAGGCAAACCCGCTGGCCCCGTTGAGCATTCCCCACGCTTCGCTCTGGCGATCCAACTGGAAGTAGCTGTAGCCGGCGTGGTAAGGCAGCTCGCGAGGTGCGACCGGTAAAGGTTCAAGCGGCACACCGGGGAGCTGTAGGCTGATGAGATCGCGGATACGCTCGACGCTTGCCACTTTGGTTTGTTGCAAAAAGAGTTTGCGCAAGCGCTCGTTAGGCATGTCGGCCCTAACGGCCAGGATGAACTCCGCAGACTCAATCAGGCTAACGTCAGAAAGCGGTGCCACCAGCAGACCAAATCGGCGCGCCTGTAGTTGAATGGCGACAGCGCGTGGTTCAAGTACGGTAGAAAGTGCCTGACGCAACATCTTCATCAGCGGTCGGAAAGCACGCTCGGGGTGGTCATGATCGTAAGCGGGGCATTCGGGCGGCAGCCGCGACTCATCGGTAAAGGTCACCAGTTCACAGGCTACTTCATGCATGGTGTCGTAAAGCCGCTCGGGGTGGAGCTGCCCCAGCCGTGCCAGATGCTGAAAACGGGGCTGGGCACGATTAAGGAGCTGCAGCAACATAAAATCAGAGACGTCGGCCACACCGGCTTGATGCGGCGTAGAGAGGCGCTGAGCGATATTGCGCGCCCGCTCTCGCATTAAACCGGCCATCTCGCCCACAAACCGCTGCAACCCAGGAGCCGCTTGAACGTTAAGCAGCGTGGGCAAGAATTGCTCATCAAGCACTAAGCTGCCATCTGGGCGACGCTCAATAATACGTGCCACAGAAAGGCAGGCGTAACCGCTGCGGTCATCGCTCTCTAACAGTAAGCGTGGAGAAACCCGCGCCACCTCAAGCTCCGCCGTAGCGCCATCGCGGGAGTGAAGGTCACGTACGCTACGTGAGGAGAGGCGATACCTTGCAGGTAGTTCGTCGCCCGGCCAGCGCACCTCGCCCACCCCGTCTGTGGCCAACGGCAGGCCCAGGTAGACCACCTGATTGGTAATGCTGGCGTCGCTAATTTCTAGCGGGCTAGGTTCGATATCATCGGCCGGTAGTTCAAAGGCGACGCCATCCGGCATAACACCGCTGGCACGGCTAATGGCAATACGCCCAAAGCTTAGAAACTCACTATTCAACTCCAGTGTATGGAAGCCATATAAATAGTGGCTAATCCCTTTGAGTCGTGCATCTATCAGTCCTTCAACACTACGCTGCTGCTGCTGGAAGTGCTGAGGCTTAATAAATAGCCCTTCGCTCCACACCACACGATTTCGGCTAGCCATTACTCCTCCTTCCTTAGTTCTACTTCACTATCCCGGAGGTGAACCAGTAAGTGGTAGTGCTCGCCACGACTCTTCACCTTAACGACTTTCTTCCACTCGGCCTCGTTGGGCGTTGCGTAGAAAGCAATCAGCCCGATGTATCGCGTCTCTTCGTCAATGTCGAAAGGCTCATAAAACTTCCACTGCCCAGGCAGCAGGGTAAAGTCATCGTGGGTGAGGTAATTGGTACCCAGCGCTTCCTCTAAATCACTGCTCAGTTGACCTAGATCAGCGGCCATCAACATGGAGTCATCTTTTAACTGCAGTACCTGAAAACGCAGCGGCGTACCTTCACCATCCACATTGGTATTGACGTTTGGCTCAGCAATCATGCTTAAGTCAACTGTGGTGGGCTGATCTTCGGGGTAGCCGACAGGAATAGAGGGGTCGCGCATTACCTGCCATGCTTTGCCCGTGGCTTCACGGGTCGAGGCACAGCCTGCTAGCAGCAGAATGATGCAAAGCAGCCAGGCAAGCCGGGCCATGCTGTGCACGTTCATGCCTCCTCCCGCTGCTGGCGACGTACCGATTGGTCATAGGCTTGTTCAAAGACTTCCCAAAACAGTTTTTGAAAGCCTTGTTGACGACCCGAGTTAAGCTCTCGGTAGTAGTAGTGGTACATTTCCCAAGCCCAGCCACCTTCGTCTTCAATACGATTACCCGCACCACGGTATGCATGGAAACGCTTGAGCAGTGCATCAGGGGAGAACGCATCCAGTATGGCGCCCAATGCATGACCAATGGCTTCCTCCACGGCGGCTTGATGCTGTCCCTGGTGGCGCAAGCACTCTGCTACCGCCTCAGGTGCTGATAAATGTACCGGGCTACGCTGGGCAGAAAAGAGGGTCTCAGCGGTCTCGTTATAAGATTGACCAAGGCGCAGAGGATTATCTTCAATCGGCTGTAAACGGCGGTCTCTAAGTGGGTACTTACTATCGTTCTGCGCCTGCTGAAGTAAGCGCAAGCCATCTATAGTCGCGCGTAGGGTGTGCCCCGCCTCTTCTAGAAATGCTTGCTGCTCCTCGCTATCGCGGAAGGGTAAATCAAGGCCTAACCCTCTTAACAGAGGGTCTGCACCCACATGACCAAGCGATTGCGTAGTTGGCTTTTGCCAGCGATCTTCCAGTTGCTCCCCAACAGAGCGCTCCAAATCGTTTATCTGCCGCTCATCCATACCGTTGCTCCTCTGCGTTGTTGTGCCTTTCGGTGTTCTGATATCGGGGAGGGTTAAGGCTTCCTCATGGCGCTCTTGTTGCTGCCACTGCCCCCGATTATTTGCATATGCTGGCTCTTGGAATTTATGTCCTTGACCAGCATTCCCTTGATACGCTTGCTGGCGATATGAGAGCGACATGGCCTCAAGCGGTTCCATGGTGTCCGACGACTTCTCTTCGTGGTCTAACGCCACCATCGGGTCATGCGCGGTCGAGCCTGGCACTGCTCCTCCTAAGGCTTCCATTGGGTCGCCTTTTTCTGCTTCATGATTGAAGGTATGCCCACCCCCTGCTGACCAAACAGCGCCTTGGGTCGTGACCTCGTCATGCTCTTCGTCAATTAGCGTGGCCAGCGAGTGCACACCTGGCTGCCATGCGTGACGATCACCGAGATGTACCTTCAAGCGATACTCGCCAATCATCAGCTCATCACCATCGCGTAGCGCAACCTTTCGATGCCGCCCAATTGGAAGCGTCGTCCGGTTAATAAAGGTGTGTCCACTTAGATCTACCAGGCAGAACTTGCCATCGATTTTGGTGATTTCGGCATGGCTGGGCCTAATTCGTCCGCTATGATCTTGCAGTAACCAGTTGTCTTGTCGGCCACTTCCCAGCGTGCCCCCTTCGTTATGGAAGACAAAGCTGCTGGTCGAGCGCCCTTCGAGCTGCTCACTGTTGATGACAACCAAGGTGATGGCGTCTAGTTGATTGGAATGCATGGATTAACTCGTCATCTGAATGCGTACACGACGGCGCGTGGTGTTGCCGTCGCTCTCTGGATCAACAAAGGTGGTCCAGCCAAGCTGGCATGACCCGGCATCCCCCAAACGCATGGGCTTTACCTCGCTATCCAGCAATTCAAGTTCGAGGTCATAGGCCAAAGGCTCTCGTAGTACAAAACTCACCAGCGTTTTAAGGGGACTATGCTCTTCACCATCAGGTAGAAAATCTCTAAATCGCGCTAGGCTTAAACCGCGCAGGCACAACGCAAATTTGCCATTCACATCCGCAACACGCTCGCCTGCGACCATGTCGCCGCCAAGTGTCATCCCCGAGACCCCCATACAACTGCGCTGATCCAGAGGAATCTCCACCCAGCGCTGCACCCACTCTTCAATCTGTACCTGGGCTAAGTCGAAACAGTGTCCAACAATGCCGCTAACCACATCAGGCGAGCGCGACCGTCCAGCCAAGAGGCCCGCATAAGCGAGCATTTTGCTCCAGTTGATCGGTGTTTCACCGCGCAGATCGCTGTCTGCGAGCCCAACCAAAGCAAATATCGCAGCAGAAAAACCATCTTTCGCATCGTTTTGATAGCGAACGTAGTGGCGATATTTTCGCCAGCTACGATGCACGAGCGTTAAGAGTCGATGGTTAAAGAAGTCGAGGAAATCACCCGCGGCCCCTTCTTGATGAGCGGCGTTATGCGCCAAGGTTTCCAGGTAATAACCGGGTAATGGCGATTGCGCGCCCTGTAATCCCAGGAAACTGACTTCCATCTCGTACTGGCCGACTTGGGTTTCACTCAGGGCAAGCACATCGCTACCCGGAAAGCCCAACGACGCAGAAGCGGTATAGCGCACGCGCTGAAATGAGGGCACGCTACCGCCATGCCGCTGCTCTAAATCATCGCCATGATGACGGTGCAGAAGCTCTACTAGTTGATAAAATTCGTAACGCCGCGCCCCCCGAATGACCGGTGCCAGCGCTACATCAGGGGCTGCTGCCCCACCTGTAAGGTCCATTGATAGCGCTCTTGGTTATGGCGGTTAATGACATGCAATTCGTGAAAAGAGTTAATGCTTGCGTACAGCGAGAAGAAGCGCGCCAGCACACTGCCAAACAGGTAGAGGCTGCCCTCATCACCAAAAGCTTCTTGATCCAATGTCATTACCGAGCGCAGCCCACGCACGGGCAAGCCTTTGCGCAGGCGATCAACAGACTGAGTATCAATTTCAAGAATGCCGGCTAGCCTTTTTTGCGCAACCCGTTCTGCTTGCCTGTCCACTAATGCTCGGAAATCATAGGCGCGCAGTACCGAGCACAGTGCATCACGCTCGAGCAAGGAGAGGTAGTTAAGCGACAAATTTGAGATTAATATCCATAGCAGCCCATCATCGAGTGCAGGGCGGAGCACCGGGGTCGGCCGTGTAATATTGCGGAAGGTAGCGTAAGCAGGGCTTTCCTCCGTTGCCACGCACAAATCGCCTATCGTTAGCTGCTCTGGTAACTCACGATTACTGCAGGTCAGTTGCAGAGAAACCGTTTCGCGACGACCAAGACAGGCGCGCTCATCCCCCCGAACAAAGGCGATGTCGTGATCAAAACCATCGCTGCGCAGGCTGTCACGCACTCGAACACGGTAGTAGAGGGACTCCCTGCCCCGGTCACGCTCAATTTGATGCTGAAAACTCTCAAAAGGAACATAGCGGCGTGGCTTTTCTTGCCACTCAGTACGCCCACCTTCCAGCGTTCCCAACACCTCATCAACGCTAAAAATTTCAAAGTGCGAAGGGGCGCGGCTATTGGGCCGTATTCGGTACTCGCTGCGCTCACCACTCAAATCAATAGGTTCAGCATCATGCTCGAAAAGGTTGATCGCCGGCGTACAGTAAAGCGCCAGATGCTCATCCTTCACCCGTGCATCGGTTGGCAAGGTACGTGAAAATACAAAGCGCAGCGTGACGTTGCTCGCTGTGTCAGCAGGCAAATAGTGGCCGAGCCCTAAAATATCAAAAAAATGGAAAGCCTCTGGAAAACAGAGGTACTCCTGCAAAATGCGATACCCCTGATGCACATTCTGCGGGTAAGGAAGGAGCGCTTGATCACGCTCATACCCAACAGCCTTTAGCGCATCAGCAGGTAGGCGCTGGCTCTGACCATCAATTTCCAACTCCAGCCGGGAAAGATAGTGGCTCATCCATAAATAGAGTGTACGTGCGGTGTAACCGTCACCGCCCAGATGCAAGCGCAGCGAGTCGATACCCATGGCATTCAGCGGTTGGTCGCTACGCACTTCCATCGCCAGCTCTACGATTGAGGACTCCCGCGTATGGCGCGCGTCCACCCCTATCGGCGCCAATGGATAGAGTGATACATCGTGGCAAGTTCTGAACAGGCACGGCGTGCCCTCTATCGGCTCACTGGCAAGTTCCGTTCCACGCTCAACCCGTTGCTGCTGACTAAGGGAGTACCAGCTAGGCGTAAATTGAACCACCGTCATGCTGGGTACAGGCCGCAAATAATTCGGCCACAGCATGCTGATTAGCGAGTGCGTAAGCTCGGGAAACTCATCCTCGACTTTTTCACGCATACGCCCGGTGAGAAAGGCAAACCCTTCCAATAACCGCTCTACGTCAGGATCCGTGCTGCGCTCGGACAAGAAGCGGCTTAAGCCGGGGTTTGCATCGGCAAACTCCCGCCCTTGGCGCTTTAAAAAATTGAGCTCGTCACGATAGTGGCGATTCAGCATTCGTGCCTCTCAGGCATATCAGTTGAGACACTGATAACGCTTGTTGTTAAGCAACAAATCGATAGTCGCTTGGGTGTTTTCTCTGCCTAAAGCGACGGTGGCATGCACCTGAAAGCGCAGTTGCAACGGGTCACCATGATTAGGCAATGACTCAACGTCCACCCGTTTGACCCGCGGCTCATAGCGCTCAATACACTGACAAATCGCGCGTTGAATATTGCGCTCCAGATCCAGAACACCAATCGTGGCATCGTTGAAGTCGAGCAAGCCGAGCTCAGGCGCACAGGCGCTGTTACCAGGATGGCTGTTCAGCAAGTCAACTAAGTGGCGTTTGATCGACTCAACAACGTCCACCAACTCGTTGGCTTCTTTTCGCAACACGGGTTGGTGGGGAGCGGCAAGCCTTTCAAACAAGCGACCTCCTAGCGGCGCCCCCCCCAATAACCCTCCGCTCTCCGTTGCCATCACTGCTTTCCCTTATTCTTTGTCGAGGCGGCCAACAAGCGAGAGTTCGAAGTTGGCGCCCATGTATTTAAAGTGCGGACGAACCGCCATGGACACCTGATACCAGCCTGGATCACCTTCGACATCAGACACCTGAATAGAAGCTGCGCGTAGCGGGCGGCGGCTTCTGACATCTGCGGGGGGATTTTCTTGATCGGCGACGTACTGACGAATCCAAGCATTAAGTTCACGCTCAAGATCCTGACGCTCTTTCCACGAACCTATTTGTTCGCGCTGAAGCACTTTGACGTAGTGCGCCAAGCGATTAATGATGAACATGTAAGGAAGCTGAGTACCCAGCTTGAAGTTGGTTTCAGCCGCTTTCCCTTCTGCAGTATTTGGAAAAACCTTGGGCTTTTGAACAGAGTTGGCGGAGAAGAAGGCCGCATTATCACTGCCCTTACGCATGGTCAATGAGATGAACCCTTCCTCAGCCATCTCAAATTCACGCCGGTCAGTAATTAATACCTCGGTAGGAATTTTTGCCTGCAGTTGGCCAAATGCTTCGTAGGTATGCACCGGCAAGTTTTCGACTGCACCACCACTCTGTGGGCCAATAATATTGGGGCACCAACGGTACTTGGCAAAGCTGTCCGTAAGACGCTCCGCCAGCAAATAAGAGGTATTACCCCATAAATAATGCTCGTGGTTTTCACTAACGTCTTCGCGGTAGTTAAAGCTTTTGATCGGGTTTTCTATTGGATCATAAGGCGTCCGCAGCAAGAAGCGCGGGGCCGTTAGCCCAAGATATCGCGCGTCTTCAGACTCACGAAGGCTGCGCCAACGAGCATATTTAGGCCCTTCAAAAATAGCCTTGAAATCTTTGATATTCGGCAACTCTTCAAAACTTTCAATACCGAAGAAAGAGGGAGCAACTGAAGACATAAAGGGTGCATGCGCCATAGCACCAACCGCTGCCGTATGCTGAAGCAGCTTCATATCAGGTGTGGAGGGCGAGAAATCGTAGTGGCCAATAATGCCCGCTACCGGCTCTCCGCCAAACTGACCATAGCCTGCGTTGTAGACATGATGGTAAAGCCCGCTCTGGCTAATTTCAGGTGCAAACTCAAAATCTTCCAGCAACTCTTCCTTGGTGGCGTGCAGCACATCAAGCTTAATGTTTTCACGGAAATCAGTCCGATCAACCAGCAGCTTCAAACCACGCCAAGCCGACTCCAACTGCTGAAAATTCGGCTCATGCAAGACCTCATCTACTTGATGGCTAATCTTCCTATCCAGCTCAACAATCATATTATCCACAAGTGACTTGTTGACCTTTGGAGCCGCCTCGCCATCATTGAGTAGCTCTGCTATAAAAGCCGCCACGCCCTGTTTGGCAACATCGTAACCTTCATCGGCTGGCGCCATACGTGTTTGCGCCATCACTTGATCAAGCAACGAAACATCCTTTTCAGTCTCTGTCGCTGTGCTCGATTGCTTTGCTGTCTTACTCATTGCTGTGCCTCGAATTCGCTGATTTGCAATAAAAAAACGCTGCTAACACTGAAGAATTACTGCTCTTTATCTGCATCCAACAATGCCAGCTCATTCAGCAACTGCTGGCGAGCTTCGTCATTTTCTAACAGCTTCTGCAGCCGATCACGGAAAGCGGGCACGTTACCCAGCGGTCCCTTCAAAGCTACCAGTGCTTCGCGCAACTCAACCAACTTGCGTAGCTCGGGCACCTGCTTGGCAACCGCATCAGGAGAGAAATCCTCCAGCGATTTAAAATCAAGATTGACAGCGATGTCTGAGGGCTCATCGCTCTCATCAAGACGATTAGGCACAGCAGTTTGTAGGCTCAACCCCGCCTCGCGCATTACCGACTGAAAGTTGTTCTTATCAACAGAAACGGACTGTCGCTCTTCAATGGGGGTCTCTTCCTCACCGCCTTTAAAGTCGCCTACCACCAACAATTTCAGTGGCAGTTCAGTATCAGCCTGCTGATCGCCAGTCGCTGGCACATACTTGATATTGATGCGCTCCTTGGGAGCAACAGTTCCTTGCTTAGCCATGATAGTTAGCCTTGGAGAGAGAAGTGTATCAATGTAACCGTGAATAGTTCTCAATCCCGGGAAGGTACCGAATTACATAGTGCGACGCCAACTCCAACTTACTTGAACAAAAGACGCCTATTGGTCATCACCCCAAAAGCACGAATTCAACTTAATATCATTTGGCGGCCATTTTGCAGAATTTACTCGGAGATAACGTCATTGCTAATTTAAATTAAATAACTAATTAAAATTTGTAAGATATTTCTTACAAATTCTATCGGCAATCTCTTACATTTTTTGACAGAAATAACGTACAAATGATTTTGACAAAGCTAATCATCGTTAAAAAAACAAAGCGCTCAAATGTATTTTTAAAGGTAAAAAAATAACAACTAGTACATTAACCTTACAAAATAAAACCAAAAACCAGATTTCGTTACCCCCCTCAGACTTATCAAATTTAACATCAAAAAAATCAAGCAACCCATTGCCAAGCAAGCAATGAGTTGCCTAGGCGAGGCCATAAATTGCCTAATAAAAATTAATAATTCAGCGCTATAAAAACTAAGCCTTTGAAAAAAAAGACAAAAAATATAATGGCATAGCCATTGCTTTACTTAGGGAGTCACGTGACAACTCTTAATATTTCAGTCAAGGAGCAGCCCATGCCAACACCATGTTATATCAGCATCGAAGGCCAAACTCAGGGCAACATCACTTCAGGCGCTTTTACCCCTGACTCCGTAGGCAACATCTACGTTGAAGGTCATGAAGACCAAATGCTGGTGCAGGAATTCAAGCATGTCGTTACCGTCCCCACTGACCCGCAGTCTGGTCAGCCGTCCGGTCAACGTGCTCACAAGCCCTTCATCTTCACCGTTGCTCTGAACAAAGCAGTACCGCTGATGTACAACGCACTTGCATCGGGTGAAATGCTGCCCAATGTTGAGCTGAAGTGGTACCGCACGTCTGTAGAAGGTAAGCAGGAGCACTTCTTCACCACCACGCTGACCGATGCCACCATCGTTGACATCAATCTGCGTATGCCCCACGCCCAAGACATCCAAAAATCTGAATTCACCCAGTTGATGGATGTGTCACTGGCTTACCGTAAGATTGATTGGGAACACACTGTTGCCGGCACCTCTGGTTCCGACGACTGGCGCGCCCCGATCGAAGGCTAAGCGATTGCTATTAGCCTAGGCCAAGCCTGAACAGGAAGGCCTAAAACAAACGAAGCCCCTTCCAACCGGAAGGGGCTTCGTCGTTTCTGCTTCTTGTGGCAGATGTTTCGCTACTGGTCGTGCAACGTGGCTCAGGGATTAAACAAACCGACCTAAACCAACGGCTGTCCGTAAACGATCCATTGTTACAGCGGCTTCTTCACGGGCTCGCTCGGCGCCTTTTTGTAGCACCGCCTCAATATGGGCGGGGTCTTCCATTAGGGCATTATAGCGTTCACGCGGCTCGCTCAAGTGGGCGTTCAAGTACTCAAACACCAGATCCTTAGCCGCGCCCCAACCAATACCGTTCTCGTACTGCTCACGCAGGCTGGCGGTCTCTTCCGCTGTCGCAAAGGCTGAATAGATCTGGTACAGCGTGCAGGTGTCAGGATCCTTGGGCTCACCGGGTTCCAGCGAGTTGGTCTTAATCTTACGTACCAGCTTCTGTAGCTTCTTCTCAGTCACAAACAGCGGAATGGTATTGTCGTAGCTTTTGGACATCTTGCGCCCATCCAAGCCATTGAGCAGCTGTATTTTGTCATCTACCACGGCCTCAGGAAGCGTGAAGTGCTGGCCTTTGTACAAATGATTAAAACGTCCGGCGATATCGCGGGCCATCTCGATATGCTGAATCTGGTCACGCCCGACCGGCACTTTATTGGCGTTAAACATTAAAATATCCGCCGCCATCAGCACGGGGTAGCCAAATAGCCCCATGGTGATGCCTTTATCAGGATCCTGGTTTTCCGCCTCTTCGTTTTCAGCCACCGCTGCTTTGTAGGCATGAGCACGATTCATCAACCCCTTGGCGCACACACAAGAAAGCATCCAGGTGAGCTCAGGGATTTCTGAAATATCCGACTGACGATAGAAAATCGCATTATCGGTATCCAGCCCCATCGCCAACCAAGTCGCGGCAATTTCCAGGCGAGACTGCTGCACCCGCTTGGGGTCTGGGCACTTGATGAGCGCGTGATAGTCAGCCATAAAATAGAACGACTGAACATCAGGATTCTGGCTTGCCTCGATGGCGGGCTTGATAGCGCCTATATAGTTGCCCAAATGGGGCGTGCCGGTGGTGGTAATACCAGTAAGGACGCGGGTTTTCGAAGGCTGACTCATGGTTTTCAGGCTCTTAAGCAAATACCGCTATGATAACGTGCTGCATGCCATGTGGCGAATGGCATCCCAGGCATTTACGCGATGCCCCTCACAACTGCTTAGTCTTCTGCCCCACTGGTTTGGCTGGCTCGTTGATACACGGCAACCGATGTGCTCTCAATGCTGCTATTCGTACTCATATCACGCGTTGTAATAGTCACTTCATCACCGATCACATCAAACGTGACGCTCAACTGATCAAAGGATTCGAATCCCTCGACGCGAGTTACATCATTTAAAAAATCACTTTCAGTATAAGTAGCGTTAAAGATGCCTTCTAATAACTGGCGCCGAGAAGCCATGCTTCTAAACACCGACAACATGCTTTCTGCGCTCATTTGAGCCTGTACAGAGGCGCGATAATTACCTGCTAAACGCTCATCAATCAACGCGCTCCGCATCCCTGACATGCCTAGCATCAACGCACCGGCGAGCAGAGCCATAACAATCACTAACGCCACACCTTGCTGCTGTTTCATGAAGCAGGCTCTCGTAATGAGATTACTTTATTCCGCTCACTGATAGTCAAGGTGATTTCATCGCACGTCATATTTACGCTCTCTCGGCAATCGCCAATGAGCAGCGTGATTAAATGAGATACGCCATCGCCATTGGATTCAGCAAGCGTCGGGCAACCGGCCTCATCATCAACTTGAGCAAGATCTAAGACAGGCTGGTTTTGAACCTCATCTTGCAACACACAATAATAGTTCGTCCCGCTGTCAGAGCGACGTCCATCGGACACAATAGCGTAGTCACCAATATTCCCTAGGCGTCCTGCAGCAGTCAGGGTACTCACCGCAAAAATCAATGTCTCTTGTTTGCGACTGACCTTGTCAACGATCTTAAACGTTTGAAAAGAGGTTAAAAAAAGCTGTCCAGCCGCTAAGATAATCACTGTACCTATCGCTATCGCTACCATCAGCTCAACGAGGGTAAAACCCTTTTGCATATCTGGCATCATTAGCCTCCCTCTAGCTCTGGCAGGCGAACCCTATAGGTGAATACATCTGATTCGGTCTCGCCGGCTCGGCTACCCAGGTCTATCTCAATGGTAAATTCACAACCGTTTGATACGATTTTGCTCTCTTGCGCATTCACACTCCGCAAAGGATTCGAATCACTATTGGCAAACCACTGGGTCTTCCAAGCAGTCTCAATAGCAATATCTGCGCAGCTATCCACGCCATCTTTTGCCAGCTCCGCCCAAAGCCGCTCTTGCGCATCTACGGCCGCAACACTTGCTACTGAACGCTGGTAGCCAGTATTCGCACTTTGCAGCGCTTTAAGCTGCATGGCGGCAATGCCGATCAGGCCGATGGAAAGCACCAGCAATGCGATCAAAGCCTCTATTAAGCTAAAGCCTCGCTGCTTTGCCTGTTTACCAGCAAGCATCGGGCAACCCTTCGCCACTTGAATTTAGCGTAATATCATCTTCGCAGCCGTCATTCTGAAGGGTACTGGCGGTCAATAAATAGCCGCTACCGCTAACTTTTACCGCAATCGCATAGTTGTTTTCGGGAGAGGCGTTGCTGATAGGACAATCGCTATAGCTGTAAGAGCGCGTATAACAGCGCTCAAGCTCGGAAGCGGCCTGCATAAGACCCGCATGGGCGTCGGTTCGCACTGATTTCTGCGCATAGCGGGTATAGTTGGGGTAAGCAAAGGCGGCGACGATGCCGATGATCACCAGCACAATCATTAATTCAATGAGGGTAAAGCCACGCTGCCCCTTCAGCAAAGAACGGCCAGAGAAAGAGTGAGAAACATAAGACACGCTGCTTCGCTCCCGTACTAGTTGGCTCATACTGTTTAAGTATGTCGCAAACTAATACGTATTGCATTACAGCGCCCATGATCAACTGCTGGCGATTACCTTTTCACGCAGCTCTTTCGGCATAGAGAAGGTAATGGTCTCTTCACGGCCCTGTAGCTCTTCGGGTAAGTCAGCGCCCATGGTTTGCAGTTTGGCAATCACGCCTTTCACCAACACTTCTGGGGCGCTGGCACCTGCAGTTACCCCCACGCGGGCCACATTTTCAAGCCACTGCGGGTCGATCTGGTCAGCATTATCGATCAAGTGCGCAGGCGTGCCCATTCTTTCCGAAAGCTCTCGCAACCGGTTGGAGTTAGAGCTATTGGGGCTGCCCACCACCAGCAGTAGATCGCTTTGGGCGGCTAGCTCGCGTACCGCATCCTGGCGGTTCTGCGTGGCGTAGCAAATGTCGTCATTGCGCGGCCCCTGGATGTCAGAAAACTTCTCACGCAGCGCATCGATCACCTTGGCGGTGTCATCCATCGACAGCGTGGTTTGGGTTACAAAGGCCAGCTTGGTGGGATCACTCACCTCCAGCTTGGCGACGTCTTTCTCGTCCTCGACCAGATAGATACGCCCGCCGTGAGAGGTGTCGTAACGCCCCATGGTACCTTCCACTTCCGGGTGGCCTTCATGGCCAATGAGAATGCACTCCTGACCACGCTTGGCGTAGCGCAATACTTCCAGGTGCACTTTAGTGACGAGCGGGCAGGTAGCATCGAATACCTTCAACCCACGCCGCTCAGCATCAGCTTGTACCGCACGGGAAACACCGTGGGCGGAGAAGATAACGATGACATCGTCCGGCACTTCATCCAGCTCTTCAACAAACACTGCCCCACGGGCGCGCAACGTTTCGACCACAAAGCGGTTATGCACGACCTCATGGCGCACGTAAATCGGCGGGCCAAACACATCCAGCGCGCGATTAACGATATCGATCGCGCGATCCACACCGGCACAAAAGCCACGCGGATTGGCTAACTTGATCTGAATGGGCTGGGGTTGAGTCGGTTGCGTCGGTTGCATAGTAGCGCCTTGATGCGTAAGCAGCATCGCTTAGTGAATTAATGCGTTGTCACCGGCTTGACGTCGAGCACTTCGACTTCAAACGTCAGGGTACGCCCTGCCAGCGGGTGATTGAAGTCCACTTCAATGCGATCACCGTCAATGGTTTTGACCACACCTGGCAATTCCGTTCCCGCTTTGTCAGCAAATGACATCACCATACCAACTTCTGGCGCTTCATCGCCAAAATCAGCACGTTTCAGGGTCTGAATATTTTGCGGGTTATGCTGTCCGAACGCATGCTCTGGGGTTATCTGAAAAGCCCCCTCCTGCCCCGCGGCCAACCCTTTAATAGGATGCTCAAAACCGGGTGGCAAATTGCCGTCGCCAAACTCAAACGTGGCGGGCGCTTTGTCTTTGGTGGAGTCCACCAAAGTGCCATCCTCCAGCTTTAAGGTGAAGTGCAGCGTCACTTCCATGCCTTCATCGATTAGGTAGTCGCTCATCGCAGTTCTCAATAGTCAGTTGCTCTCAACGTTCGATTAATGGGCAGCGTTAGCTGCTTTTTTGCGCCGCCGCTCACCCATAATGGATTCCCAGATTAACGCGACCGCGCCCAGAGTAATTGCAATATCTGCCACGTTAAACGCGGGGTAGTACCAACCGGCAACGTGAAACGATAAAAAGTCGACCACATAGCCATGCACCAAGCGGTCGTAGAGATTTCCCAACGCACCACCAATAATCAGCGGCAGCGCTATCGCCAACAGCTTTTCATCGTGTTTGATGCGCGAAAGCCACAACGTCAACGCAACACTGGCTCCCACAGCAATCAACGCAAAGAACCAGCGCTGCCAGCCGGGATGAGTGGCTAAAAAGCTGAACGCCGCGCCAGTGTTGTGCAGCAGCGTCAGGTTAAAGAACGGCAACACTTCGACCGGCTGAGCGTAGCCCAACTGACTACTGGCCACATATTTAGTGGCCAAATCTAACACGATCACCGCCACGGCTAGCCATAGCCAGCGTAGCGGCCGCTGCATCGTCGGCCGCACACTTGCGTCAGGCGTGTTTGTATCGTTAGGCGCGTTTTTATCATTAGGCATAGTAGCGAATCTCACCGCTGCCTTCGGGGAGGTTACTGATACAGCGTCCACATAGATCCGGATGATCAGCATGAGTGCCTACGTCAGGGCGATGGTGCCAGCAACGCTCACACTTGGTGTTGGCGCTGTCTTTGACAGCAACTTTTAGGCCTTCTAGCTCAGTCGCTTCTGCATCACTCGCAGCAGCCAGGGGCTTAAGCGTCACTTCACTGGTTAGCATCACAAAACGCAGCTCATCGCCCAGTTTAGCCAGCGTCGCTTGCAGCTCGTCGCTAACATACAGCGTGACCTCGGCTGCCAAGCTGCCTTTAATGACTTTGGCATTACGGGCGTCTTCCAAGCACTTGTTGACCGAGTGCTTGACCTCCAGCACCTGCTCCCAGAAGGCACGACCCAGCTCAGCGTTGTCGTCCAGACTGCCAAGGCCAGTGTAGTAGGTCTCCAGCAACACGCTGTCGCCACGCTTACCGGGGATATTCTCGTGAATCTCCTCAGCGGTAAAGGAGAGGATAGGCGCAATCCAGCGGCTCAGCGCTTCCACCACATGGTAGAGCGCGGTTTGCGCACTGCGCCGCGCCAGGGAGTCGGTTTGCGTGGTGTATTGGCGGTCTTTAATCACATCTAAATAGAAGCCACCCAGCTCCCGGGCGCAGAAGCCGTGCACCTGTTGATAGACATCCAGGAAGCGGTACTCCTCGTAGGCTTTTTCGATCCGCGCTTGTAGTTGGTGAGCACGATCCACCACCCACTGATCCAGCGCCAGCATATCGCCAAACGCTACCTGGTTCTGCTCTGGGTCGAAGCCGTTAAGGTTCGAAAGCAGGAAGCGCGCGGTGTTACGAATCCGCCGATAGACGTCGGAGGTGCGCTTCAAAATTTCGTCGGAGACGGCCATTTCGCCTGAGTAGTCGGTGGAGGCCACCCAGAGACGCAAAATATCGCCACCCAGCTTATCCATCACTTCCTGGGGCGCGACGACGTTCCCCAACGATTTGGACTGCTTGCGGCCCTGGGAGTCGACGGTAAAGCCGTGGGTAAGCAGTTGACGATACGGCGGATGACCGTCAATGGCCGACCCCGTCAGCAGCGAGGAGTGGAACCAGCCGCGGTGTTGGTCAGAGCCTTCCAGGTACAGATCCGCCCGCGGGCCGCTTTCGTGTCCATGAGGGTGTGATCCGCGCAGCACATGGCGATGGGTAGTGCCGGAGTCGAACCAAACATCAAGAGTGTCGGTAACTTTATCGTAATCCGCTGCTTCCGCGCCCAACAGCTCTGCCGGGTCGAGTTTGAACCAAGCGTCGATGCCCTCTTGCTCAACCCGCTTGGCCGCCTCTTCCATTAGCCCAACGGTACGCGGATGCAGCTCGCCGGTTTGCTTATGTAAGAAGAACGGAATCGGCACGCCCCAGTTACGCTGGCGGGAGATACACCAGTCTGGGCGGTTGGCGATCATGCTATGTAGGCGCGCCTGGCCCCAGGCAGGCGTAAACGCCGTGGCCTCGATGCCTTCAAGGGCACGTTCACGCAGCGTTTTGCCATCTTTGCCTTTGATATCCATGCCCACAAACCACTGCGCTGTGGCACGGTAGATCACCGGCGTTTTGTGGCGCCAGCAGTGCATGTAGCTATGTTTGATCGGGATATGCGCCATCAGCGCACCTACTTCGCGCAGTTTTTCGACAATATGGGGATTGGCTTTCCAAATCATCTGACCGCCAAAGAACGGCAGATCGTCAACGTAAACACCATTCCCTTGCACCGGGTTGAGCATGTCGTCGAACTCCATGCCATGCTCGCGGCAGGTGATAAAGTCATCCATGCCATAAGAGGGTGCGGAGTGAACGATACCGGTGCTACCCACTTCTGACTCGACGTACTCTGCCAGATAAACCGGCGAGAGCCGATCATAGAACGGGTGGCGGAAATTGATCAGGTCGAGTTGTTTGCCCTGGGTCGTGGCAATAACATCGCCTTGAAGGCCAAAGCGCTCTAAACAGCTCTCCACCAGCTCTTCTGCCAGCAGTAGTAAACGCTCACCGGTATCAACCAGGGCATAGGTAAACTCTGGATGAACGTTAAGCGCCTGGTTGGCGGGAATAGTCCACGGCGTGGTCGTCCAGATAACCACGGCCGCAGGCTTGGCCAGTTCGCTTAAACCAAACGCAGCGGCAAGCTTCTCAGTATCTTCTACCGGGAAAGCGACATCGATGGCATCGGACTTCTTATCGGCATACTCTACTTCGGCTTCTGCCAGGGCCGAACCACAGTCAAAGCACCAGTTAACGGGCTTCAACCCTTTGAAAACGTAGCCCGCGTCGACCATCTCAGCCAAGGCACGAATCTCGCTCGCTTCGTTGGCGAAATCCATGGTGCGATATGGGTGATCCCAATCGCCAATAATGCCCAAACGAACAAAATCGGCCAGCTGTGTTTCAACCTGGGCACCAGCGTATTCACGGCAAAGCTCACGGGCGTGTTCCGGCGCCAAGTGCTTGCCGTGAGTGGTTTCTACTTTGTGCTCAATAGGCAAGCCGTGGCAGTCCCAACCCGGTACGTAGGGCGCATCGAAACCAGCTAAGTTTTTTGACTTAACGATAATATCTTTAAGAATTTTATTAACGGCGTGACCAATATGGATGCTGCCATTGGCGTAGGGAGGGCCATCGTGCAGCACAAACAGCGGCGCCCCCGCGCGCGCTTCGCGCAGGCGCTGGTAAATGTTCATATCCTGCCACTGGGAAACCCGCCCCGGCTCCTGCTTCGGCAGCATACCGCGCATGGGGAAATCAGTTTCAGGCAAATTCAGCGTGTGCTTGTAATCCATGGTCTGTCAGCCGTTGTCAGTATCGGCGGCGTCATGCGCCGAAGAAGAATCAGAAGAAATCGTATCACGCCCGAGCGGGGCCGAGGCCAGCGGAAGAGAGTAGTCTTGCTTACCCTCCATCGCCGCAAAATAGTGGCGAGCGCGGGCCTGGTCTCGTTCAATTTGCGCTTTCAGCGCTTCAAGACCGTCAAACTTCACTTCGCCCCGTAGACGTGCGCAGGGGAATACCGTCATGCGTTGGCCATAGAGGTCAGCGTTGAAATCCAGCAGGTGCACCTCAAGCGTTGGCCTTGCCGATCCGACAGTGGGACGGAAGCCCACATTTGCCACCGCCGGGTAACGCTGGCCATCTTCTAGCTCAGCCATTACCGCGAAGACCCCCCGCAGCGTTAATGGCTGAGGCATCAGCGGCAAGTTGGCAGTCGGTACGCCAATGGTGCGCCCCAGTTGCTGGTCACGCACCACGCGGCCATCTAACGAATAGGCGCGGCCCAACAATCGCGCAGCGGCCGAAAAGTTACCGCTGGCAAGCAACGTACGCACCCGCGTGCTGGAAACCCGCTCATCATCCACGGTAAAGGTGCGGGTGTGCTCAACGCCGAAGCCCTGCTCTCCCCCGACCTCCGCCAGCAGCGCAAAGTCACCACGGCGATCACAGCCAAAGCGGAAATCATCGCCCACTACCAAGTGCTTAACGCCTAACCCCTCAATCAACACCTGATCAATAAACTCGCGACCAGTGAGGCTGCGTAGCGCATCGTTAAACGGCAAAACCAGCACTTGCTCAGCGCCAAAATCGCGCAGTAACCGCACCTTCTCGCGCAGCCGGGTTAAGCGTGGCGGCGCTTGCTCACCGGCAAAGAACTCCCGCGGCTGGGGCTCGAAAACGACCACCGTCAGCGGCACACTCCAGCGCGCTGCATGCTCACGGCACTGCTGCAGAATGGCTTGATGACCGCGATGCACACCATCGAAATTACCGATGGTGGCAACGCAGCCTCGATGAGCCGCTTTCAAATTGTGCAGACCTCGAATGACGCGCATGGCACCTCAGCCGTTGGAGGGTATAAAGCCTCTGATTATAACGAACACGCCCGGCGGGGTGCAGTTACGATTGCATTTTAAAATGACGAAGGCGCAAACCCAGTGCCGCCAGCCAAGCAAAATAGAGCGAGCCACCCAACATCACCAACCCTGAAACCCAGCCTATCCGCTGCCAAAGCCCAAAGGTCAGCCACGCCTGCCAGTCAGGCGCGACAAAGTAGAGTGCCGCACACATTAGTCCGCTACCGCCTATTAGCTGCACCGCATAGCGCTTCCAGCCTGGCTGAAAGACCAATACTTGTTGCTTATAGAGCAGATAGCCCAGCAAGCCCGCGTTTAAAAACGCAGAAAGCGCGGTGGCTAACGCCAACCCGGCATGGACCAGTGGCCAAATCAGCAGTAGGTTAAACACCATATTAGCGACCATGGCGATAATGCCTACCTTTACAGGCGTCTTGGTGTCTTGGCGAGCAAAAAAGCCCGGCGCCAATACTTTGATCAACATGAAGGCTACCAAACCGAAGGCATAAGCACGCAGGCTCATGGCCGCCATCTGGATGTCGTTATCGGTCATCGCTCCGTAATGGAACAGCGTAATCAATAGCGGCTCAGCCAACACTGCCAGCGCTAGCGCTGCGGGTAAGCCTAACAGCAATACAATGCGGATAGCCCAATCGAGCATCGCCGCAAAGTGCTCTTTGGATTGGTCGGCATGGCGTTTAGAGAGCGCGGGCAGAATCACCGTCCCAATGGCCACCCCGAACACCCCCAAGGGTAGCTCGACCAAACGATCCGAGTAGTAGAGCCACGACACACTGCCCGCCGCCAGCAGTGATGCCAAAACGGTATCCAGCAGTAGGTTAATTTGTGATACCGATACCCCAAACAGCGCAGGCCCCATAAGCTTTAGTATGCGCCGCACACCCTCATGGGCAAAATTAGGCCAGGGTGTGGGCATCAAGCCTAGGCGCAGTAAAAACGGCACCTGAAAAACCAACTGGGCGGCCCCGGCGATCAGAACACCCCAAGCCAGCGCCATGGCGGGCTCTTCCATTAGTGGCATTAAAAATAGCGCCGCACCAATCAGCGAAAGATTCAGCAGCACCGGGGTAAACGCGGGTACCGCAAAGCGGTTCCAGGTATTCAGTACGCTGCCAGAAAAGGCGGTGAGCGAGATCAGCAACAAATAGGGAAACGTTAAGCGCAGCATGTCGGCGGTCAGCGCCAACTTCTCCGGGTCACTGCCAAAACCGGGAGCAAACACCCAAATTAGCCACGGCGCACACAGCATGGCCACGGCAGTCATCAACGCCAGTACCGCTGTTAAGCTACCGGCAGTGGCATTCAGCAGTGCGCGTATCTCCTCCCGGCTGCGCTGGGTAGAGTACTCTGAAAGTACCGGCACAAAGGCTTGATTGAAGGCCCCCTCGGCAAACAGACGGCGCAGAAAATTGGGGATTTTAAACGCCACAAAGAACGCATCGGCGCCATCCCCTGCCCCGAGCAAAGTCGCAACGACAACATCGCGCGCCAGCCCCATCACCCTCGACAGCATGGTCATGGCACTCACCACAAGGCCCGAACGCATTAGCCCACGCCGGGCGATTGCGGTATCAGGAGAGATATTGGGTGCTTTCTTCGCCGTCATAAGCTATCCAGAAAAGGCCATCCAAAGAGAACATCCAGACACAAAAAAACCGGCCGCAGCCGGTTTTTTTATGGCGCCTGCCGGCTTACGCCGCCAGTGCCTTAATACGCTTGTTCAAACGGCTCTTCAGGCGAGCTGCTTTCTTCTTAGACAGCACGTCTTTGTCTGCAATACGGTCAACGACCGGCTGCATCGCCTTGAACTCTTCCATTGCCTTGGCGTGGTCGCCGGTGCTGATCGCTTTCACTACACGCTTGATGTAGGTGCGAACCATGCTGCGCTGGCTGGATTTCAGGACACGACGGTTCTCGGCCTGGCGGGCGCGCTTGCGAGCTTGCTTGCTGTTCGCCACAGGGTATCTCCTTGGAGAATAAAGGTCGCCGATAAGACGGCAACGAAATTAAATATGTATTCGTCGGCTGCGCTGTCACAGCACGACGTTTCCGCAACAACCAATTGATTTGGCAGGCGTAACATCCTACCAAAATGTGCAGCAGGCAGTCTAAATAAGCTGCCCGCCCACGGGACTTGTCTGAGAGGATGGCATAGTCTATCACGCACTAAGCGTGCTTGCTAGCAGTTGTCAATGAGTACAAGACGCTTAATGGCTCTCGGGCTGGCTTAGGGCACCGCATGCCCTGTGGGCGCTAAAATTTTGCGTAAGAAATGACGCGTACGCTCGTCTTTTGGTGCAGTGAACAGCTCCTCGGGCGGGGCCTGCTCGACGATACCGCCTTCATCCATAAACACCACTCGGTCTGCCACATCCCGGGCGAACTGCATTTCGTGGGTGACGACGATCATCGTTTGGCGTTCTACTGCTAACTGCTTCATCAGGCTCAGCACCTCCTCGACCCACTGAGGATCAAGGGATGACGTCGGTTCATCAAACAGAATCACATCGGCATTGGCCGCCATTGCTCGACCGATACCCACCCGCTGCTGCTGACCGCCAGAGAGTGAAGCGGGGTAAGCATCCGCTTTATCCGCCAAGCCGATGCGTTCGAGAATCTCTCTAGCGCGGGCGTGGGCCTTGGCTTTGGGCATTTTGTCCACCACGATCATACCCTCGCTGATATTCTCCAGCGCGGTTTTGTTAGCGAACAAGCCGTAGTTCTGAAACACAAACGCAGTACGCCGGCGCAGCGCGAGAATATCCGCACGGCTGGCATTCTGGGTATCGACACTCAGATCCCCTACCTGCAAACGGCCAGCATCAGGACGCTCAAGGAAGTTAATACAGCGCAGCAGCGTCGATTTACCTGTACCGGAAGGGCCGATGATGACAATGATCTCACCTTGAGAAAGGCTCAAATCGATATCTTTGAATACCGTATGGTCACTGAAACGCTTGGTAATGCCCTGCAGCGAAATCATCGTTGGTAGGCCTTATTCAGGTAAATTTCTAACCGACGCTGCCCCCAAGAGAGCACTTCCACAATCGCCCAATAAATCAGCGCCACCAGCAGGAATGCTTCTAAATAGAGGAAGCTGCCCGCAGCCTCTTTTTGGGTAGCGCCCATCAACTCGGTCACCCCAAGCGTAAAGGCCAGCGAGGTCGCCTTGATCATGTCGATGAAATAGTTCATCAGTGTCGGCGTTGCCACGCGGGTCGCCTGGGGCAGAATGATACGGCGCATCAGTTGCGACTGTGTCATGCCGATGGAGAGTGCGGCTTCCGTCTGGCTACGGTCAATGCCCACAATAGCAGCGCGGATAGACTCGGCCATGTAGGCTGAAAAGTGTAACGTTAGCCCTAACACCGCAGCAGTCACACCGTTAATGGAAATGAGCGCATTAATCAATTGGGGCAAGCCGTAATAAAACAAAAACAGCTGTACCAACAGCGGCGTACCGCGAAAAAAAGAGATAAACAGCAGCGCCACGCCATTCAACACAGGCACTTGCGAGACCCGCACCACGGCCAACAGGCAGGCGATAATCAGCGCAAAGAACATGGCAATTGTCGCCATCTGAATTGTGAGCGGCAGATAGCGCAGCAAAACTGGCAACAGCCCCCACATATACTCAAGGTTAAGCATGGTCATTCAACATGGTCATAAAGCATAGCCAAATTGCAGATAAGCAAACGGCCATGGCAATGCCACGGCCGCCTGAAGCGTATAGACCCAGCGGTTACGGCTGAGTGATATCGGTATCAAACCACTTTTCAGATATCTTTTGCAGTTCACCGCTTTCACGCAGCTCATTAAGGGCTGCATCAACGCGGTCACGCTGCTCACGGCCCGCCTCGTCATCACGAAACGGCAGCGCATTCTCAATGGTTGAGAACGGCTGGCCAGCCAGCTCCAATGGTAAGCCTTTCTCTTTAATCACCTGCGTAGCGCTGACGCGATCCATTACAAATGCCTCAACACGGCCTAGCGCCACATCTTGCTCAATGTTGGACTCGTAGGTGCGAATGTCGATTTCATCTGCGTTCGGTTGTTCACGCAGTAGCTGCTCGTAGTTGGAGCCCAGGTTTACCGCAACGCTTTTGCCGGATAAATCCTCCACACCCTGAACAGAATCATTACCCGCCCGCACCACGACCTGAGCACCGTCGTACACGTAAGGCGAAGTGAACACATACTTCGCTTCACGCTCCGGGGTGATCGTAATCTGGTTAGCAATGGTATCGATACGCCCAGACTCCAGCATCCCCGCCAAGCCTGAGAAGCTCGCGGTGACAAACTCAATGTCATCGCCAGTGATCTCACCCACGGCGCTCATAACATCTACTTCAAAGCCTTTTAGCTCGTCTTGCTCAACGAAAGTAAAGGGAAAGTAACCACCGGACATACCGACTCGGAGCGTGTCGGCTTGCGCGGAGATGGCAAACAGCCCACTGGCAACGCTCAATGAAAGGGCGGCCAGGGTTAGGTTAAGCTTACGGGGTAGTGGCATAAGTCTGTTTCCTCGTTGGTCGGTAGTGCGACGATACGAATAACCACACGAATAGTCATGAGGCATTGATGGCAGCTATTTTACCCCTACGAAAAAAGCATACAAAAGAATATTAAAATTAATTTTTATTCTTTTATTGAATATGTAGCTACAGAGGGGTGTCGGGCTACTTCTGCCGGATGGCTAGGAACGTTTTAGGGGTAGCCATTTGGCGCTCGGCATCTAGCACGCTTCCGCCTAACGCAGCCAACTCCTGTGTAAACGTCACGAGCTTCTCCAACTGCACCTTATCAAACCCGCGCCTGCGCTTGGGCTTTTTGAGGATCACGCTCACGCCCCCAATTAAGTGCTCATCTTGCAGGAAAGCCTCTGGGGAGGGCATTACGCCAGGCGGGTAGGCATTGGCAATCCGCAATGGGTTTTGCGGTGTAACACCTGGCACGCTGTAAACCTGGAATGCGGCATCGTAGTGCGCTTCCCACTTTTGTAGGCTAGAGAGCAGCTTTTTGTTGAGTGCACTATCCGGCTGGTCAAACATCACAAACAGCACATGAGTGCTCTCCTCTACCGGCACAGGTGCCACCTCCTCTACGCTATCTTCGCTCTCGGGTAACGTAGAGGAGGTATTCATCTGTTTAGCAACAGCAGGGGGCTCAGCGGGGATTTCACTGCTCTCATCGGCTGGCACTGCCTGCCCAAGCCTTAGCCACTCTCCGCCACGCCACATTCCCCCTTCAAGTACACCTCTGCCCCCTAATAGAAAATACATGTAAATGACCAAGCTGTTGAAACTCAACCAGCCTGCAGCAATCGCTAAGGTTACCGCTAGTTTTTGCGGATCCATGGGGTGTCTTCCCGCCCAATGATGAACGTAAAATTTGGGCACCCGCAAGGGAGCGAGTGCCGAAGATAACTATTCATTATCGAGCAAACGCTGGGAAGATCAATTTTAGTGAGCTAAGTCATTAGTGGTAGAGGGATAGCAAAAGCAACCTCCCCAGGTAAAGGTATGCAAATCATCACTATGGCAAGCTGTAAACCTTTGAACAGGAACTTTCGAACTCTCTGGTGTACGTACTCACAGTCAGTGATCGCCCTCTGAGGATCTCAATTAAATTAGATCAAAGGAGAATTTAGCAAAGAAAAGAAGCACTTGATGACGAAGAGCAGACCACTCCAGCGGAAAGAACACAATGCATAACCGCCAGAGAACAGCTTACGTCACAAGCTAAGCCTTTCACGTAACGGTGCTACGCGCCTGAGTGGCATTCAACGACAGGTGGTCGCCCTCGCCCTGTATGCTAATGCTCGGCATAGGCCTTAATATAAGGCCTTTTCGCCTATTTGCCATCAAAGCACTTATGGCAACATAACCTTTAACATCACCATTTTTCACATTCCTATTTCACACGAACAGTATGATCAGAGCAGACATCCTTTGATAAGGCATGACATCAAGCATGCTCAGAAACTGCGCTAGGCAAATGCCATGGGTTAAGAAGCCTAGGAAATTGCCGATATACCCATACAGCACCATTGAACAGTATCGGCGCATGATAGACATTAACCAAGCATACCAGGCACGAAGCGGTATTCATGTAGAATTGTTGTGCCTTAATTTTTCCTGACTGGATATAGCAACAACGACATGGTCTTTTGTCCAATCTATTGAAACGATAGGAAGGCGGTAAGCATATAAGACAACCTGATTTTGAAGAGATATCCATTAATCAAGCTCGACAGATCTAAAAGCATAAGCCAAATTTGAAAAATTATTACAAAAATCGGTCATGATAACGACTTACAACATTTACTGGAAGATGTATGAGCGACAAACCAATTTATGTAACAGAACCATATCTTCCACCGTTAGAGGAATTTATTCCCTATTTAGAAGAGATTTGGGACAGTAAACGCCTTACCAATAACGGGCCGATGCACCAACAGCTGGAAGACGCATTGTGTGAATATTTGGGCGTGCCTGAGATCGCGCTTTTCAATAATGGAACGATAGCGCTTCTCACTGCATTACAGGCATTGAGGATTACAGGTGAAGTTATTACAACTCCCTTCTCATTTGTCGCAACAGCACATGCTTTAACGTGGAACGGCATTACACCTGTTTTTGTTGATATTAATCCTAATACTTTCAATATTGATCCTAGCAAAATTGAAGCTGCGATTACTCCTCGTACAACGGCGATTATGCCCGTCCATTGCTACGGCAATCCTTGTGATGTAAAGGCTATACAGGAAATTGCCGACAAATATAACTTAAAAGTTATTTATGACGCGGCCCATGCTTTTGGCGTTCAAGATGCCGGTGGCAGCATACTAAGGCATGGTGATTTAAGTGCAGTCAGCTTCCACGCAACTAAAGTTTTCAACACCTTTGAAGGCGGTGCCATTATCTGTCCTGACAAAAAAACGAAGCAACATATCAACAATCTAAAAAACTTTGGCATAGTTGACGAAGTAACGATTGTTGCGGCTGGCATCAATGGAAAAATGAGCGAGGTCAATGCCGCATTTGGACTACTCCAACTCAAACATATCGATAATGCACTCGACAAACGGAAATCAGTGGATAATTTTTACAGAGACGCGCTTAGCAAAGAGCCAGACATTAGCTTATTGCAACCATCAAATTTAGAGAAGCATAATTTCTCTTACTTTCCTATACTAATTGAGAACAACTACCCTCTAAGCAGGGATCAGCTTTATTTTTTACTAAAAGAAAATAACATACATGCACGGAGGTACTTCTACCCTTTAATTAGCGACACGACTCAATACAATAGCACATCTAAAAGAAATCATCTAAAAATTTCCAAGTCAATCTCTAGTAAGGTCATATGTTTACCTATCTTTCCAGAAATAGAGAAAAAATCTCTATCAAAAATAGTTTCCATAATTCAAAACCCACTAGCTAAATGACATTCAAATGAAAAAAATTACTATTGGAATTTGCTCCATAGGAAGTGGTGTGGGGCAGTCTGTAGTCGACTCTTGCAAATTCTTCAGGGAAAAAGTTAGTCTAATAGGCCTAGGCAACAATCCGTTAGCTTATGGGGCATTTGATTGCGACAAATATGCAATAATCCCTAGTTACTATGACGATCAATACATAATCGAAATTGAAAAAATCATTAAAAAACATGAAATACAAATCCTTATACCCGGGCATGATGACGAAGCACTGCTTCTTGCTAAGAATCATGAAAAACTAACAAATATAGGTGTCAAAGTACTCTCTTCCCCTTATGAGCTAGTATTAATTTGCCGCCATAAATCTACTTACGCCGAAAACTTTCATGAAGCTGCCAACTACTTCGTTAAAACATACAAAGCTATAGATATTAAAGATGAGTTTTTCCCACTGATAGCCAAGCCTGAGCAAGGATTTGCATCTAAAGGCATTGAGATTATTACAACTCGCGATGATCTTGAAAAGATAGAATTTGAGCCTGGTTATATTTACCAAGAAATCGCAGTGCCGCGAGGGCAGGATCCAAGCTATAACGCTTTCATCAAACAGCTTAGAAAAGGAAATAACTTACAGGTATCCGAAATATCATTACAGTTGCTTTTCGACAGAAACTCTGATCTTGTTGAGCACTGTGCCACATATAACACACTTAAAGGTGGCGTACCTATTGAGATACAACCCTATACTACAACAGAACTGTCTGGTTTCATCAAAGCAATAACCTCTTCTCTCAAAAGGCTAAAAGCATTTGGCCCTATCAATATTCAAGGAAGAATAACTGACCACGGATTTAAAGCTTTTGAAATCAACCCTAGATTTACCGGCATTACGGGCTTAAGAGCTAAGCTTGGCTTCAATGAGGTCGAATTTTGCATATTCACATTAATTTACAGCATAAAAATAAAAAAACTAAAGCTTTCTAATAAATATCTAGGAATCAGGCAGGTTGCTAGCAAAAAAGTACTACAGTCTAGAGTAATATCTATAAAAAAAGAAGATTCTGTTCAAAAAAATATTCTTCTGACTGGATCAACTGGGATGATTGGAAGTTACCTACTTAAACAACTATCAGACCAAGGACACAGCGTTTCAAGACTTTACACACAAGAAAAGGAACTCATAGATAACAAAAAGGGTTATTCAATAACCGATTTAAAATCAGGAAAAATCAATCTTTCAAATTTTGACACTATTGTTCATTTAGGCTTTGCTAGGCCCAACAGCACTGACAGCGAAATACACTCTTCCATCGTTAATAGCTTTGAACTAGCCACACAAGCTGCTCAAAGTGCAGTAGATCAGTTTATTTTTATATCGTCACAGAGCGTATATGGATTTACATCAAATGGAAAATTTACTGAAGATTGTAAAACCAACCCTCAGAATAACTACGCACGCGCTAAGGTAACCGTCGAAGATCACATAAAAAGCATCACTAAGCTATCGAACGAAACAAGATTCACCGTACTAAGGCTTGCTTCGGTTATTGCTCCTTTTGACAGCAACCTGAGCCATGAAGCATACTCTTCAATGATAGTAAGCCTATTGAAAAATAAAACTATTACTCTTAGCACACCCAATCGCTTAATCAGTAAAATTGATTTTCATGATGCTGTAGACGCTATAGATCATTTCACCAACTACTCTTCAAGCAGTGTTTACGAAGTAGTAAATATAGCTCCTAATAAAAATTTTAGCTTATTAGAAACAATGAAAACCGTAGCACAGGAACTAGGTAAAACGGAAGACATGATCCTTACAGAATCAATAGAAAATGAAGAACCTAACAACTTGGTAATTTCCGCAGAAAAAGCTGAACAGCAATATGATTGGAAGTCAAAAACAAGTCTAAATAAAACCGCAAAATACTTCAAAAAACATCTTGGATACTAAAAAATGAATTATGTCTACTGCAGTGATTTAAAAAACTATCAGGTTCTAGGTACGTTTTTAGAACTTCTTTACCACCTAAAAGTAACAAAGAATGAAAACCCAACTCCCATAGTACTAGTGGGAGCTCGTGATGCTAAAAAAATCCCAGCCCTGAAAAGCTTTCTTTCAGAAGAACTCGACATAAAAAGTGGTATATACAGAATCAACCAAGAGATTAACCTCAATAGTAAAATAGAAGAAAAATCAGAAGCGATTATTAATAAAATTAACAACATAGAGGAACTTCAAAAAATTGAATACAACGACATCAACATTGGCATTGGAATTGCCTCAAGCTTAATATCAAAATATAGATGCACGGAGCCTGATTTAAAACAAATAAGTAACGAATTAAACTCTTACGCTCAACAAAGCATTCTCTTTCTTGAAAGTTTTCAATTGATTGCTTTAAAAGAAATACAAGTTAACGATACTATATACATATACAATGGAAGACATTATAACACATACCCTCAATCACTCTTTTGTGAGAAAATTGGCTGTAACTTACTCTATTATGAAAGAATGAACAGCTGGAAAAACTTAAGGATACAAAAGCCTAGAATTCACGACTTTCTTGCCACTACACACATTGTCAAAAGCTTATGGGAAGATACGAATGATGCTGAAAAGGAAAACATAGGGCAATCTTTCTTTTACGAAAACAAAAAAAATCAATTTACTCAAAATTTTTCAGAAAAGTTGGACATAAAAAAGCCCATTATCTCCTTTTTTTCTTCGAGTGAAGATGAATTTGCTTCATTGGATCCGAGAATCAATTTGTCTGATATTTTTGAGAACCAACGCAAAGCAATTGAATGGTTAATAACATGGGTAGCAACCCAAAAAAAATACACTTTAGTTATTAGACTTCACCCGAACCAAGGAAATATATGTATAAAAGACTATAATTATTGGCATAACCTTTCTGGTAAAAATGTCGTATTAATCCCAAGCTATTCTAAAATAGATTCATATGATTTAATTAATCAGTCATCGAAGGTGGTTAGCTTTTTATCCACGGTAGGAATTGAGGCAACACGCTCTAGCATACCGAGCATTACTTTAGGAAACCCTATCTATAAAGGACTTGATGCTGTTTATGAGCCAACAAATATTGAGCAGCTAAAACACCTTCTAGAAAACGAAATAAAAACAAAAGACAAAGAAAACACAACACCTTATGGATACTATAACTTAAAACATGGCCCAAGCTTAGACTTTCTTCACCATACAGGGTTGGCTTCTTTTGAAAACTATCCGGATATTCTTAACAGTAAATGCTCTTAGATTAAGTATCTAAATATCAAGTAGCTGTCTTGCCTAATTGACATGACAGCTACTTCAAAGATAATGCCTTATTTTATAATACGAATTAATGTAAATGCCTCTGCTGCTCCAACACCTACCGAAGCTCCACGGCACTCGCTGTGCCTTTTGGAATTCAGGATTGATCTAGCGTGTGGCTCATTTCGCATTTCCAGTTTATAGGCTTCGAGTGCTTTAAGCTTCGTATCAAGATATTCTGAAATATCGACAAAAACATTAGGAATAAAAGGAGCAATACCCGGAGTGTACCATTCAGTAGAAGACAGTACTTCAAAGGCATAAATTTCTTTGACGGAAGCATCTGGTAAGGGTCTACAGGCAGTGAGCACAGCCTGATGAGTAACTCGATGGTCTACATTCAAGTCACCGTTGTGGTGAGTGTAAACTACATGCGGTTCTACTTCGGCAAAAATCGTTTCTAGCTTCTGGACGATATCAAGCAACGGGACACTGTCCAGCCTATTATCGGGAAAACCAAGCATAAAGCTTTTCTTAATACCAAGTATATGAAGAGCTTTGGAGGCTGCCGTATTACGCGCATCCAGATCTTCTTCGGATGCTTCAGTCCGAGAAGTTACACCATCTGCCAAGAACGCAGCGTAGACTATATCGCCTTGTGCAACGTGCTTAGCAATAGTACCGCCACAACCCAGCGCTTCATCGTCGGTGTGGGCAGCTACGACAAGGATGGTTTTATTCATCGAATAATTCCCAGCTTGTAGGCGTTCCACGGTTAACATCTATTTTTAGTGTTTTGCCAACCAATGTATTGAAGTGCTTTGGCTCTAAGCCAATACCGGGGCGAATACGGCGAATGTCCTTATCCTCGACCACTTCGCCAGCTTTCATGTCCCGCATAAAGTAAATCGAACGGCGGAAAATTTTATTCGCTTGTTCCGCCTCTTGGCGATTATAACTAGGCTTACCGACAGCCGCCCAAGCGTCACGAGTATCGGTGCACAATCTTTCGAGCTCTTGTGGTTCAATAGAAAAGCCGCTATCTGGCCCGCCATCATTTCGGTTCAAAATAAAATGCTTTTCTATCAGGCAGGCACCAAGTGATACGGCAGCAACCGAGGCCGTAGTGCCCAACGTATGGTCCGACAAACCTGGTACGGCATTAAATCGACGCCCTAATTCTACCAGTTGGGCGACATTTGCCTGTTCCATAGGGGCCGGATAGCTGCTAATACAATGCAGTAAAACCAGTTCCTTGCAGCCTGCGTTACGAGCGGCTGTAACCGCCTCTCCGATTTCATTTTCTGTAGCCATTCCAGTCGACATAATCATCGGCTTTCCGGTTTTTGCAACATACTCCACTAGCGGGAGATCCGTAAGCTCAAATGAGGCAATTTTATATGCTGGAGCGTTCAGCTCTTCCAACAGATCTACAGCGCTCTCGTCGAATGGTGTCGAGAAAACAGTGATTCCAAGTTCATGAGCATAATCGAACATGGCTTTATGCCATTCGAAAGGGGTTTGTGCCCACCTGTAAAGGTCGTAAAGCTTATAGCCATCCCATGGCCCGCCTTTAATCAGGAACTCTGGGCGGTCGCTGTCGATAGTCATCGTATCCGCTGTATAAGTTTGTAACTTTATCGCTGAAGCACCCCGTCGTTTTGCTTCCTTGATTGTTTCAAAGGCTCTATCCAAGGAACCATTATGGTTGGCCGAGAGTTCGGCAATAATGTAAGGCGGGTGTTCCGGACCAATTGTTACACCATCAATACTTATGTTCATGTTGTCCCCTGCTTTGATTTTTTTGCGAATCCTTACGGTAGCTGTAAGCTCGCCTTCACAAGTATTAGCACCGGAGAACTCAAGTATAAACTCACCATGTTCCAAATAGGCCTTCGGATAAGTTGGAGCATCTAACATGCGGATATGATTATAAAGATTTTTGACGGAGCCAAATACAGGCAGCAAGCTCTGCTCAGGTGTCCGGCGTTTGAATATTACCGATTCGCCTTTCTGGGGCTCTGGCTGTGGCTCATTCTTTATCATCCATCGGATCAAATCGAAACTCAGCTCACCAGCCCGTAGATAAATTTCATGGGCCGTTCCCTCAAGTGAGAAACGGCGCTTGGCGTACACCGGCCCCGCATCCATTTCTTGAACCATACGCAGTGCTGTAAGCGTAGTTTCTGTATGGCCCCGAACTATTAAATTCTGAAGAGGGCTTCCCCCTCGACCATATGGCACATCAGTCATATGGAAACACACGCATTCGTTGCTTTTCCAAATTTTTTCTGGGACTAACCAATTCCAGTGGAGAAAGAAAATATATCTTGGTTTTTCTTGTTGCAGCGCTCCCAATAACTCTTCAGGAGATGACACCCATACCCAATCAACTGATATATCTTTTTCTAAAGATACAAAACAGTGTCTATGCCATTCTTTACAACTAGCGATAATGTAAAATTTTTTCACCATACAATTGCCTGCCAACATGGACTAATGCTATAAAATCTCAGATTTTATATACCTACTTAATCATTAAGAAAAATCATCTAGAGCTGCTTATCCACTACGCACAGTTAATACTAAACTCTCACTTATAAAAAGAATTAATTTTCGATTCCATAATATCGCGGCTGAGTTCCCACTCGTCGCATAGGATGCCGAGCCTATAAACGTTAAGATATTTCTCATCACATCTGAACTGCTGTTTAAATATACCCTCTTGTTTAAAACCAAATTTACCATGAAGCTTAATAACAGGCGAGTTATACTCCAGAACCTCACAATAAAGCTTATGGAGTCCTAGCTTTTTAAAAGCGTAGTCAAGTGCTAAAAACTCCATTTTTGTCCCTGTCCCTCGTGGTGCATTGGGAGCAGCATAAAACCCCCAAGCCGCATTATTACTTGAGCGGTCTATTTTGTTAAAGTAAACAACCCCGGCAGGTAGAGAATTAAGTTCATACATGAGATATAGATTCTCACAACTATTGTTTACTCTTTGCCACCAGGCTAAGTGTTCCTCTTGAGTAATCTCGTGTTGAGTATACATATTGGCACGTACGTTCGGTATATTTCGCCAGGAGCGCATCAGCTCAAGATCATTTTCAACAATAACTCTAAGTTTACCAAACTCACTCATTCGACCCCCTCGACAATAGCTTTTCCATAACTCTAGCCACGCCAACACCATCTGTTACACAAGATGCATTCAATGCTAGGCTGCGCATATAATGGATATCATTCAAAAGATTACCTATGTTCAGCGTCAAATAGTTAGGCAAATCACAACACTCAAGCACTATGGCAGCTTTCATTTGGCCCAGTTGCTTTGCTACCTCCTTTTGGTTGTCGGCAATCACCAAAATTATGGAAGGCAAGCCCAGGCAACTTCGTTCCCATGATGTACTACCAGCCCCACCAATTGAAAAATCAGCGGCACACATCCGTTCTGCCATATCACTAACGCTAACACTTACCGTTGCCTGAAAATGAAGCTTAGAAGCCTGTTTTTTTACAGCTTCAAGATGGGGAGCAGCCCCCCCCATCACGATATCCAGCTCGGTCTTTGGTGAGAGGGTGCTGTTTGAAAGCGCTTCGAGCACTTGACCGGTGACGTTGGCCTGGTCTACACCACCCAACGAAATTAAAATACGTTTGATTTCCGGTGAGTGCCTACGCTCAAGACTGGCTGGCCTTAGCTCTGCAAACTCGGGACGAAGTAGCGCAAACGGTGGCCCGATCAGTTTCATGCAGGTCGAAGGGATCAGCGCTTCGTAATCTATCGGTTCGTGGCCCAGGTTTTGATCCAGTAAAACAGCACACTCATGTTCCCGATCTGCCAAGTCATCAATAACCATAATCTGCCCAACGACTTCAGCTAATTGACGCTCCCAATTAGCATCGAGTGCATAATGGTCAACAATCAACCAATCGGCGTTGTAGCTGGAAAGCACTTCATGGGTTTGGTTTGCGTCGGTCTGCCATGGAACGCTCAGCCAATTGGCATGAGCAGGCACTATTACATTTTTTGACAACGTTTCTAATCGCTCTGGTGACTGCAGCAAGTGAAGCTCAAACCCCTTTTGCGTGATCAGGTCAGCCAGATGACCTTCATGGTTTCTACAAATAAACAGGCACTGATGGCCCTGTCGACGCAGCTCTTCAGCCAGGGTCAGGCAGCGCATAACATGGCCAGTGCCGATCTGGACAGAGGCATCGGCGCGGAATGCAAATTTCATTGAGCCTCTGTTTCTGCCTGCATTGCTTTAAAAAGCCACTCAGCACGAGCCCAGTCTTCAGATGTATCGATATCCTGTACGCGATGGCGAGGTAGCTGTAACGGCACCGAATCTGCGCTAAAGATAGATTTTTCTTCCAACCACGCTTCAGCTTTGCCCCAGTAAAATTGTCCCGCATCGTGCCAGGCGTCTTCCAAGTCTTGAGATCGCGTCTGAAAGTGCTCTGGGTAAAACATAGCAACTCGGCCTTCTTCTGTAATACGAATAGCCCGCTGAACCGGAAAAGCATAGCTGGTTACCGAAAAAACAAAGCTAGCATCGCTTTTTTGAATTAATTCCCACCCACGCAGGAGGTCTTCTGAGGTGACGAAAGGTGCCGTTGCGTAGACGCAACAGGCATAAGCTACCGTTACTTCATGCTCACTGAGCCATTGAACTGCATGGCGAATCACCGGAAGCGTACCAGTATAGTCATCGGCCAGCTCATTTGGACGCAGAAATGGAACTTCTGCTCCCCAATGTTCGGCTGCTTCGGCGATTTCACGGTCGTCTGTGGACACAATGATTTTGTCGAAACAGCCACTGGCTTTTGCAGCTTCAATCGACCAAGCAATCATCGGTTTGCCACAGAATTCTTTAACGTTTTTGCGTGGAATACGTTTACTGCCGCCACGGGCGGGGATGATCGCAACTTGGCTCATGAATCCCTTCCAATTTCCAAAGCTGTTTTCAGTGCCTGCACTACGTCGTCCTGCTCCTGATCCTCCAGTCCCTGGAACATTGGTAGGCTGATGGCTTCACGGTAGTATTGCATTGCTTGCTGGTACGCGTCCGGTTCAAAACCCATCTCCTTGTAATAAGGCTGGGTATGCACAGGGATATAGTGGAGGTTCACACCGATGCCTTGCTCTCTCAGAGACTCAAACACCTGACGGTGTGTTTTTTTAATTGCGTCCAGCTGTAGGCGAATCACATATAGGTGGAGGCCCGAGTAACTGTCTGGGTGCTGCCACGGTGTTATTACCGGCAGATTTCGCAAGAGCTCATCGTATCGCTTGGCCAGCTCATGGCGACGGGCAACAAACGCATCCAGCCGGTTCATCTGGGTGATGCCCAACGCAGCCTGCAGCTCGGTCATGCGATAATTGTAGCCTAGCTCCACCTGCTGGTAATACCAGGGGCCATCCGGCTCATGTGTCATGAGGTTCTGGTCGCGGGTAACGCCATGGCTGCGCAATAAGTTCATACGGCTGGCCAGCTCGTCATCATTAGTCAGCGCCATTCCACCTTCAGCAGTGGTGACAATTTTGACCGGGTGAAAGCTGAAGATGGTAATGTCACTGTAGCACCCACTACCTATAAATTCGCTTTTATACTTCCCACCAATGGCATGAGAAGCGTCTTCAATGATGCTGAAACCAAAGCGTTGGCTCAGATTGTAGATCGCTTCCATATCACAAGGCTGGCCGCAAAGATGGACTGCCACAAGTATTTTCGGCAAGCGGTTTTCCTGCTTGGCCTTTTCTAGTTTTTCTTCAAGGACTTGAGAGCAAAGATTGTAGGTTTTCGGGTTAATATCCACAAAATCAACCCGGGCACCACAGTAAAGGCCACAATTGGCTGAGGCGACAAAAGTGATCGGCGTAGTCCAGAGCCAATCACCTTCTCCCAACCCTAGCGAAAGACACGCAATATGCAACGCCGACGTGGCACTGTTCACTGCTAACGCATGTTTGGCCCCTACGTGCTGTGAAACTATTTGCTCAAATCGTGGTACCTGCGGCCCCTGAGTGAGGAAGTCGGACTGCAATACAGCAACCACCGAATCGATATCATCTTGAGTAATCTCCTGACGACCATAGGGAATCATTAGATGGCTCCAATTTTCTCGCGATTCTGAAGGATCCAGGCTCGCAACTCAGAATCTGTCATCCATTCGCTGTTATTATTACTTGAGTAAACGAAGCCGTCCGGCACACGCTTGCCGTCTTTAATTCGGTTGGCATCCTTATCCCAACTGTTGATCTGCGGAAGAATCTTAAAGTGCTCAGGATATTCGTAAGTATAGTAGGCATCTTCGGCGCTGATCATTTGTTCGTGTAGCTTTTCACCAGGGCGAATGCCCACCACTTCCAGCTTGGCCTCTGGAGCAATCACTCGCGCCAAGTCGGTGACTTTCATCGAAGGAATTTTCTTGACGTAGATCTCGCCTCCTTCCATATCCTCAAAGGCGTGCCATACCAGCTCGACGCCTTCCTCCAAGGAGATCATGAAGCGTGTCATACGTTCGTCGGTAATTGGTAACACTCCTTTGTCCATAATCGACATAAAGAACGGAATTACCGAGCCACGCGACCCCATCACATTGCCATAGCGAACCACAGAAAAACGCGTGGAGTTATGACCGGCATAGTGGTTGCCTGCAACGAAAAGCTTATCAGACGTCAATTTAGTAGCACCATACAGATTAATTGGGCTGCTCGCTTTATCGGTTGAAAGCGCTACCAATTTTTTCACGCCCTTATCGATGCAAGCGTCTACCAGATTCATAGCACCGATAACATTGGTCTTAATACATTCAAACGGGTTGTATTCAGCGGTGGGGACGATCTTGGTCGCGGCTGCATGCACGACATAGTCAACATCATCCAATGCGCGATAAAGACGGTCACGGTCACGCACATCACCTATAAAAAAGCGTACACGTGGATCGCCCTCAAATTTTTTCGCCATTTCCCACTGTTTCATCTCGTCACGGGAGAAAATAATTACTCGACGGGGATCGAAGCGTGCAAGTAGCATGGGTACAAAAGTATGGCCAAATGAACCGGTTCCACCGGTAATCAACACTGATTTATCATTAAACATATTTAACTTTCTCAAATACGTAGAAAACTATGGAACCACTATCCAATAGATCCGTTTTCTTTGCGTTGCGTGCAAATACTTTTTTTATTCTATCACGCACGATTTCATGCTCAGCATCACTAGTAGCTATTGCAACGGAAGCGGATATCCTCATTACTTCACGCGCAAGTTTTTCAGGGTTTCCTAAAAAACCTGAAAAATCACTAATTACAACCATTTTATAATGTCTATCGCGAGCATTTAAACGTATGCCATCTACATCTAGAACAAAGGTGTTTTTATCGCCATTTGCACTCTTAACCGCATTATTACTACCTTTAAAAATCAAATCATTGAGCGAAGAAAACTCTAGAATATCGCAAGGTTTCTCCACCCCTAACCTATCAGGCATACTCGACAATTCATTATATCCAGACTTATTTTTTATATAGCTAATGTCAGCCGTAGCTTTTGCTTTACGATAATAAAAATCAGCCACCTTACTTCTACCTTCTCGCTCATGAAACACGCCGATCCAATTAAGCGAATTACTTAACATAAGCGACTTATCAAGCGAGCTTTTGCTCGACCATGCTGAATTATTATGAAGACGATAAGCTGTTGGCTTAATATTATCCAAGTACTTCCCTTTGCCAGCTAAGCCTAGCCGTGTAATTGTTAAATTATCTCCATTACCTATTCTAGGATTCTCAGGAATAGGTGCTGAAAAATATATTTCCTTCCTCACAAATCTTGTCATAGTTAGCAAGAAACAATTATTTAATAAAAGATCTTCCTGAGAAAAGTCTCTCTTTTCATTTTCCGGTAGCTTAGACCAGCTAACTACCTCACCATCTTTCAAAACAAATGCGTTATGATAACAGACGGAGTACTCTGGGTTTTTCTCCATGAAATCATGCTGCAACTGCAACTGATTTTCATCAACCCAGTAGTCATCCCCCTCACAGTGGGCCATATACTTTCCACGAACCATTTCTTTCAAATCGCTTGCTATTGTTTTATTTTGGGATTTCAAGTTAAATTCATTAAGAATGGGATATATTAATTCTGGGTATTCTTCTGCATATTTTTTGATAATACTTTGCGTACCATCAGTCGATGCGTCATCGATCACGATAACTTCAAACGGAAAATTGGTTTTTTGTGATACAAAACCCTTTAAGGTATCTTCAATATAAGGAGCATGATTATAGGTAGGACACAAAACAGTCACTACTGGTTCGCCTTTGACATGCTCACTTTGTGGGATCAATGGTCCTGCCGGTGGTGGCACCTGTGTTTTTGTTACTGGCGCTTTAGGCAAAAGCTCTTGCGCTTCAAGAAACTCCAGCGCCTTCTCCTGGCTAACATTCGCCAGAAGCTCAAACGCCACATCGTGCGCAGCAAACACGGCACTCAGAATAAATGCCAGTTTGGTTTTATTCTCATCACTCAGAGTCGCCATACGCTCGAGGGAGGGTAGGAATAGCACATCGGCGCTTTCCTGCTCACTAGCACAAGGTGCACGGGCGTTCAACTCTTCTGGCAAATGGCTGTAGTGGCGAATATTGTGGAAGCGATAAAAGCGAAAACCATTTCGGCTGGCCCAGTGCTGCAGTTCAGCAAAGCTAGGCTGTTTCTCATGAGTGAGCTGGAAAGGCACTCGCACCTGAATCAGCATTGTGCTCGCCAGTGCCTTTTTACCACTCTCCAGCACGGCCATAGCATCGCTTAACTCATCAAGAATTAGCCAATCAAGATTGCCTAAGCCCTCAATGCTATCTATGGCTATCGAGCTAATCGGCAATTCAGCTAACGGCTTGGCGCCCAACTGATGGCGTTTGGGTAGCTTGTCAGCCGGTAGCGGAGAAAGCGTACTGGTCATTTCCGGGGATACACAGGCATGAAGTATAGCTGTGCTTCCATCACCGAGCAGGGCATGCTGGAATAACTGAATATATTCGTTGCCTTCATACTGCTTGGCGTTTTTTAATTCGCTAGCGGGGTCAAACGCAACTATACCAAAAGCTTTAGTAGCCGCCATCTGTTCGGCAAGGCCACTTTTAATTAAGCTGCCCCGATTGTCGAGCACCATCACTTTGCCTTTGAACTGCCAAGTAAAGTCATTAATCAAATATAGACGTGGCGCTTGAGATTCTTCACCCGGTTTGGCGTTCGTTACAGTGCCAACTAACTGTTGAATAGATTTATCGACTTTGAACGTTGGCTTGGTTGCTCGACCAGCTAGGCGCTGACGGTGGCGTTTCTTCTGAGTTATAGTGAAATCTTTATTCCCAGCGCGCAAGTTCACCAACGGTGTAAGCGCGGTAACTAGACGCTCTGTAGCGCGATCTAAGTGGTGCTTTTCTTTGCCTACTTGCCAAGCGCGATTTACATAGTCCTGATAAAGGTCTTCGTCATCAAAAAAACTGATGACCGCATTAATAAGCGGTTGAAGCTCTTCTTCGCTGAGGAGGTGTTGATAGGGCTCTTTATAGCACTCATCCGGGAAATCAAAAGCGATGCCTGCATTGCCAACCATTTCGGGCATGCCACCGCGGTTGGTAATTAGAGCAGGGATGCCGTTTAGCATGGCCTCGGCCAGCATACGCCCGGAGCTTTCCCACCAAAGGCTAGGCGCTACCACCACACGAGCACGGCTGTAAGGGCCTCGCATATTACTGGTATTAGGGGTCACTACAACATTACTTAATGAGTTACGATGCTCGCCCATTCGCTTAGTGGTTTCCCGTAGCACGGCGGGCCAGTCTGCACGGGCTTCTACCACTTCAAGCTCAATATCAGGCCTTTCGCGCTCCAGCTTTTCCGCTAACTGTACAAATACGCTAGCCCCCTTTTGCCAGCTGGGGTTAACAAACAGCAATCGATTTCGCTCATGATGATCGGCGACAAAGTTTTCAGGGGCGATGAACTTGCCCACAGGCTTGGCGACATAGCCTACCGTTTGACGGTACATATCTGCCGTGGCCTGACTATCGGTAAGAATCAAATCGATGTCACGGCACCAATTTGATGCTTTATAGTTGCCATTGGCGAGATAGAAAGCGACTGGGATCCCCCGGTCACGCGCTTCAGCGGCAATTAACATATCCAGCGTTTGGCCACCGTAATACCAGACAATGTCTGGCTTAAATGCATCCAGCATATAGAGGTACTGGCTGTACCAGAGCCCTTCTTCATGCGCTGTAAAATGGTTGCGGTTGTGACTATAGCTAACCACCAATTGATGGTTCAGCGGGCCATCTTCGGCTTCAATCAATTGATGGAGGTTCGCATTAAGGTTTGGATATTGCTCCTTGAGCCGCCCCATTCCTTTAGGGTTATCAAAAACAGTTGCCCCCAACACCTGAATCTCATAGCCGCGGGCCGAAAGCTGTAACAGCATTTGGCGCACGGTCATACTGGCACCGCTGGAGGTATCCAATAAACAAGAAGGATTAGCCCAAAGCAGGCGAGGTTTGCGTTTTTGAGTAGCAGGGGTAGAGGAGGTCTTGACCATGAAGCGGCTCACAGAGAAAAATGGCAATTTACTTAGTTTACCGTGCTCGTCCAGTCACCAAAGGCACGAATGCGCCTCTATTTGCGTATGTGTTCACACGATCAGTGCCGCGCAGAGGTTAGAGTAAGCCATAAATTGAGATTTTACTTATAAGGAACTCTCGACTACTAAATCCAAAGCGGGCGCCAGAATCAGAGCATCGCCGAAATTATCAGACTCCCACGCAAGAAAACGGGGCCCGATTGGGCCCCGTCGTTACTTTCTGTTGTGCATTGCTAGCTAAACGATTAGCCCAGCAGAGAAAGTACAGACTGCGGCGTCTGGTTCGCCTGTGCCAGCATGGAAGTACCGGCTTGCTGAAGAATGTTAGCACGTGTCATGTTAGACACTTCAACAGCGTAATCAGCGTCTTCGATACGTGAGCGGGCTTCCGAGAGATTGGTAGACGTCGTCGCCAGGTTATCGATTACAGAGTCGAAACGGTTAAGGGTAGCACCCAAGGTAGCGCGGTTGGTATCCAGAGTCTCGGTAGCAGTATCAACAGCATCAACTAGAGATTGGAAATCGGTATGCGCTGCGCTGCCGCCACTGGATAGAGTGAACTCCATTCCATTAGCACCAGCCGCAATCACACCACCGCTGGCGTCGTCTAATTCAAGCCCAGTCACACTTGCATCAAGCGTAGTGACGGTAATAACGTCTTCAGCTTCGGTATTAGAGCCAACCTGGATGCTCAGCGAACCACCACCGCTGACGTTCAGGAGGTTAGTGCCGTTAAAGTTATTGCTGCCAGCTACGCGATCGATTTCAGCCAGACGCTCGTTGATCTCGGTAACGATCGCATCACGATCTTCTGCGGCGTTGGTGTCGTTGGCGCCCTGTACCGCTAGCTCACGGATACGCTGAAGGTTGTCGTTGATTTGGTCAAGACCGCCTTCCATAGTCTGAACCAGGGAGATACCGTCGCTAGCATTACGGCTAGCTTGATCCATACCGCGGATCTGAGCCGTCATTTTGTTGGCGATGGCTTGACCAGCAGCATCGTCAGAAGCGCTGTTAATACGCAGGCCAGAAGATAGACGCTCTTGCGCCTTGGCCAGCATTGACTGTGAATTGGACAGGTTGTTCTGGCCGATCAGGGCAGTAATGTTAGTGTTGATTACAGACATGTTAGTGCTCCTCGAAATTTAACTGGCCTTATGGCCTGCTTAGCGGCGCTTGCGTCGCCGTTATTATAAGTAACGGCAGCCCCGCCCACTTCTTTAGGAAAAAACCGCTCTTTTTATGTAAATTACTGTAACTTCCTTAATTACTTTTCTGCACACTCTTGAATGTAATGAAACCGCTCCCAACATTTTGCTTCATATACATGTACAACCTTCCCAAATAAAAACGGGGCCTATTGGCCCCGTCGTTACTTTCTGTTGTGCACATCACTAGCTAAACGATTAGCCCAGCAGAGACAATACAGACTGCGGCGTCTGGTTCGCCTGTGCCAGCATGGAAGTACCGGCCTGCTGAAGAATGTTAGCACGTGTCATGTTAGACACTTCAACTGCGTAATCAGCGTCTTCGATACGTGAGCGGGCTTCAGAAAGATTGGTAGACGTCGTCGCCAGGTTATCAATTACTGAGTCAAAGCGGTTGAGCGTAGCACCCAAGGTAGCACGGTTGGTATCCAGGGTTTCAGTAGCTGTATCAACGGCATCAACTAACGCCTGAAAATCAGTATGGGCCTGAGTAGCAGCACCACCACCACTGGTACCTGTGAGCTCAAAAGTTGATGGGGTAGTACCAGCCGCTGCGGTTATAACACCACCGCTAGCACCATCTAACGCCAAACCTTCAACCGTTGCATCAAGGGTGGTAACAGTAATAACGTCTTCAGCTTCAGTATTTGAACCAACCTGAATACTAAGAGAACCACCACCACTAACGTTCAGCAGGTTAGTGCCGTTAAAGTTGTTGCTGCCAGCTACGCGATCGATTTCAGCAAGACGCTCGTTGATCTCGGTAACAATCGCATCGCGATCTTCTGCGGCGTTGGTGTCGTTGGCACCCTGTACCGCTAGCTCACGGATACGCTGCAGGTTGTCGTTGATTTGGTCAAGACCGCCTTCCATGGTCTGAACCAGAGAGATGCCGTCGCTAGCATTACGGCTAGCTTGATCCATACCGCGAATCTGAGCAGTCATTTTGTTGGCGATGGCTTGACCAGCAGCATCGTCAGAAGCACTGTTAATGCGCAGACCAGAAGACAAGCGCTCTTGCGCTTTGGCCAGCATTGACTGTGAGTTGGACAGGTTATTCTGGCCGATCAGGGCAGTAATGTTAGTGTTGATTACAGACATGTTAGTGTTCCTCGAAATTTAACTGGCCTTTTGGCCTGCTTAGCGGCGCTTGCGTCGCCGTTATTATAAATAACGGCAGCCCCGCCCATTTCTTTAGAAAAGATTACTCTTTTTTCTGTAAATTACTGTAGCTTTTTCAACTATTGCCCCAACTGCCTTACCGACTACGTTCTTAATTACTTTTCTGCATGTTACCCAGCATACTGAACTGCTGAGAGAGGTAGCTACTCATGGAGTTCATCTGAGCTATCAAGCCATCCAATTGCCCAAACTGCTTACGGTAACGCTCGGTGCTTCGCTCGATACTTGCCTCCATACGCAGCTTGCGTACATCCAGACTATCAACCCGCTGTTCAGCGCTAGTCACCGAGCTCTGAATAATGCCATCTTCAGCAGTGATGGCTACAAGCGTTGCATTTAGCCGCCCTGCAAAGCCGCCCTCTTTGGTGTCACCTGCAAAAAAGGTAGCTAGGCCCTCAGGGTTGTTGGCGACTGCATCGTCCAACTTATCTTCATCGACCTTAAGTCGACCCTTCTCATCAATGGCAATACCCAGTTGAGAAAGGCGTGTAATATCGCCTGTGCCGAGGTTGTCTGTAATATCCCGACGTAGGCGGTCTTCAATGGTTCGAACGGTGCGGTCACCCACCAGCTCGCCTGATGTTTCGCCTTCGCCGTTATAGGCAGTCATTCGACCAACGGTGGACTTCATTTCGTTGTAGTTTTTAACGAAGTCATTAATTGCTTCTTTCAGCGAAGCCTCATCACGCTCAATTACAAGCGTAACGGGATCACCAGATGCCGCCGTGAGGTCAAGCGTTACGCCTTGAATTGCCTCTTCAACGCGGTTGGTTTTACTGGTGATAGCAATACCATTAACGTTCAGCTCAGCGTCCTGGCCTGAACGCTGGGTAGCTGCATCCATGGTCAGCGATGCCAAGCCTGAGAAGCCCTCCAGTGACGCATCTTGGCCTGTCTCTTTTGAACTCAGCGCTAAACGGTATCCAGTGCCGTCATTAACGATAGAAGCAGTGACGCCAGACTCTTTGTCCGCGTTAATTTGGTCACGAACATCCGCCAACGTACTGCCTGCTGCGATATCAACGGTGGCACTGGTTTGCGTTGTGCCAGCACCGAAGTTAAGCGTCAGCGTCGTATCGGTTGCGGTTAGCTCTTGATCTAGCGCCACACTGTTGGAAGCAGCGCTGCCTGAGCGGGCCAGTTGGGTAACGGTTACTTCATAGCGTCCTGCATTAGCGGTTTCACCTGCGGTAGCCAACACGCCATCGCCCGTCACGGTACTTTTTTGCTGCTTAAACGTAGAAGCATCATTAAGCTTAGCGATGGAGGTTTGCACGCGATCCATTGCTGATTCAAGGCGCCCATAAGCTGAAATTTTGGTTTTCTGAGCACTTTGCTGCTGTAAAATGGGGACAAGCTTTTGCTTTTCGGCCGCTTTAAGCTGTTCAACCAAACCATTCAAATCCAGCCCAGAGCCCACACCAAGTGCAGTTATCGAAGCCATGACTCAGTTCCTTATAAGTAGTAGATAAAGGTATCTAGATAGTTTATCGGCTGCGGAGGAACAAACTTTAGAGGTAGCGCCTTTTTTAATCTGTTTTTAAGGCATTGCAAAAAAAATGCCCAGCACGTTGTGCTGAGCATTTTTGTAAGCCATTATTTTAGCAAGCTTATCTGCTTAATTTTGGTTTTGCTGCCCCAGTACTGCAAACTGCTGGGTCAAATAGGCGCTAGTTTGATTCATTTGCGCGACCATACCGTCCATTGCTTGAAACTGCGTGCGATAACGCTCAACGGTTTGTTCGATACGGTTTTCAGTGCTCGCAAAACGGTCTTCTAATGAACTAACACGGCTTTCAGATGAGCTAACGGCGCTTTCAAGCCGACCACCTGTACCCACAAGGCCCTCAAGCGCTGAAGCTATTTGGCCTGCCATACCACCCTCCTCGCTATTGCCAGCAAAGAAACTGGCTAACTGGTCTGGCTGAGTAGCAACAATGTTATTTAACTTATCTTCATCAATCTCCAGCTTGCCATCCACTTGAAGTGAAATACCAATATCGGATAACACGTTAAAGCCATCTCCGCCTACAACCGCACTGATTGTTTGGCGAATCTCTCTTTCAACCGCGCGAGTGGTTGCATCGGCATTCAATCCTGCCGCCTGACCCGTCTCTGGGTCAAAGGCTGTCAAAGTCGTGATGGTCTCTTTGAGCGTGTTGAAATCATCAACAAAAGCGGTGACCTGTTCGCGAATAGCTTCGTCATCCTGCTCCACGGTTACAGTGCTCGTCGTGCCAGCCTCAGCAAGATTCAAGGTAACGCCCTGAATTGCACCTTCCACTTGATTGGTGGGGCTAACGATATCGATTCCATTGACGTTAAACGCCGCATCCTGGCCTGCTTGAACCACTTGTGCATCGGAGGTTGCGACACCAGCGGCTAGAATGTCAGAAAAATTAGTGCTTTCAATGCTCGCGTCTGCGCCGGTATCAGTGGCATTAACGGAAAGCCTATAACCTTCGCCATCATTGATAATTGAGGCGTTTAAGCGGCCATCGCTCTGCTCATTAATGGCGTCACGCATATCTTCAAGAGAGCTGCCGTCGGGGATAGTAATCGTGGTCAGGTTGCCATCAGCGATAGTAAAATCTAAAGACTGTTCGCCCGTCACTATACTTTCCACTGCTGTTTCGAGGCGCTCCGTCACCAAGCTACTGGCGGTAGCTAACTGATTGACCTCGACTTCGTACTGGCCTGGCTGAGCCTCATTACTGCTAACAGCACCAACGGCGCTGCCCTCGACATTGGTTGTCAAGCTTTCGAATGACGAACCATCGTTGAGGGCCTCAGCAGAGCTTTGAAACTGCTCAAGCGCACTTTTAAGCTGACCATAGGCGGATATCTGCGTTTGCTCAGACTTAATCTGCTGCGCAATGGGCTCAAGCTTCGCTTGTTCTGCCGTTTTTAATTGCTCCAGCAAGCCGTTAAGATCCAAGCCAGAACCGATGCCTAGTGATGTAATAGCAGCCATAAACCAAAGCCTTTTTTGAATACATGTAGCTACGCTTGCTGCCTTCAGTAACCGCCTTTGCTGCGCAGCCCTGCGTAACACTGTTTTTAATACAACTACCTCAAAACCTCGGCGAGGTGAAGAATAACTTAAATATTCTCCTCTTTTTTTCGTATTAAGACGTAATTCCAAGTAACTTTTAGTAATACAAACAAAAATTAATCAGTAAAATCGCGATGATAGGTACATCTCTTAATCGCTCTTTCGCCCCACCCCTATGTACCGCAAACCCGCTTCTTCAACCGCACTTGGCGTGTACAAATTACGCCCATCGATGACGACTTTTTCAGCCAGTTGATCGGCTAACCACGTGAAATCGACACTGCGAAACTCTTTCCATTCGGTGCAGATCACTAGGGCATCTGCGCCTTTGACTGCCTGGATCCGGTCGCCTGCCAGCATTAGGTCATCCCGTTCGCCATAAATGCGCCGACACTCCGCTATTGCCTCAGGGTCAAACGCCTGCACCTTGGCACCTGCTTGCCAGAGCGCTTCCATTAACGTGCGGCTAGGGGCTTCACGCATATCATCCGTGTTGGGTTTAAAGGCCAAGCCCCACACAGCGATGGTCTTACCACTTAGATTGCCTAAGTAATCTTGCAATTTTGTGAACAACGTTTGCTTTTGGCGTAAATTCACTGACTCGACGGCGCTGAGCAGTTCCGGCGTATAGCCTAGCTGACGCGCAGCACGCTCTAGCGCCTGGACATCTTTGGGAAAACAGGAACCGCCGTAACCACAGCCTGGGTAGATAAAGTGGTAACCAATACGGGGGTCGCTGCCAATACCACGCCGTACGTCCTCCACATCCACTTCAAGCCGTTCCGCAAGGTTGGCGATCTCGTTCATAAAGCTGATTTTGGTGGCGAGCATGGCGTTGGCGGCGTATTTGGTGAGTTCGGCGGCCCGCACGCTCATAAACATCAGTTTTTCGTGGTTGCGATTGTAGGGGGCGTAGCACTCTTGCATACGTGATTTCACGCGTTCGCTTTCGGTGCCGACGATAATCCGCGCGCCGCGGGTAAAGTCCTCAATCGCGGCACCTTCTTTCATAAACTCTGGGTTCGAACAGACGTCAAACGCGAGTGATTCGCCGCGCTGTTGAAGTACATCACTGATCACGGCGTGGACTTTCTCGGCAGTACCCACGGGCACAGTAGATTTATCAATGACCAGCTTATAGCTATCCATATGCTGGCCGATCGTGCGCGCCACCTCTAGCACATAGCGAAGATCGGCACTGCCATCTTCATCGGGCGGCGTTCCCACCGCGATAAATAGCAGTTCACCACTGGCTACCGCTTTAGCAGCATCGGTGGTAAAGCGTAATCGGCCTGCCGCTATGTTGTGGGCAACGATGGTGCTTAGCCCTGGCTCAAAAATGGGTACGTCGCCGCCATTAAGCTGTTCAATCCGCTCAGCATTAACATCCATACAGGTGACTTGATGGCCTACATCGGCTAAACAAGCGCCTGCCACAAGGCCGACATAACCGGTTCCGAATACACTGATATGCATGACTTATTGACTCGCTAAAATACGTGACGACGAGCGTAGCACATTGGCTTAGCGTTGATGAGTTCAATAACGGTAGAGCAACACCAAATGATAGACCTTGGTCTAACATCGACCTTGGTTTATAATGCGCTGCAACAAGCCCGATTTGGTGCTGACCGCTGGAGAACACATGATGACTCCCGAGCCTACGAAAGAACACGCTGCCCCCTCGACAAATGGGCTGTCGACGACTGCGAACGTTCAGCGTAGCCTTCGTCAATGCTTATCAATTGCCGCTGAGCTGCTCTACGACAACGGCCATGTCCTGGAAACCATTACCTTACCCCAGCGCGGTTTAGCCCACCGTGAATTGCTCACACTGTGTGCCGCAACGCCCACCTGGGCAACCTGCCAACAGGTAATGGAAGCCAGTGAAGCCGCCACTTTCAATGAGTATGGTCGCTTTGTTTTGACTCGCCTTGGCCGTGACATAATGTTTGACATGTTCGGCCAGGGGGCTGCTGATTGCGCTTAGGTAAGCTGTTGCCAAACATTGCTGAACACAGCAGCTCATCAAAGATGCTCATAATAAAAACCGCCCGCAAGCAAACGCTTCGGGCGGTTTTTTATTGGCATGTTTTTTGAAACCAGTGCCTAGATGTTAGCGCAGGCCGAGCATCGAAAGAATGAACAGCACAACCACGATAAGACCAATAATGTAAATAATATTACGCATAGGGCGCTCCTTGCTTATTGCGTTTTAGGGAAATCAAAGGCTTGCTTGCCCATGAATCGACACTCCTAGCCTAGCAGGCTTTTTCAGTTTTTGCGTAATATCGCTGCATTTCTCTGTTAGCACATGGCGGAACCCTATGGTCGTATTGCTAGCGTGTTTCAAGGCGTTGACGGTTCTCATCGAATGCTCGCTGAATTATTTGCTGCTGCTTAGCATTGATGTCTAATTCACGACAAAGGGACGACCATTCGGAAAGAGCATCAAGAGTTTGCTCAATATACAGATCTGGATGTAAGTACCTGAAGGAAGCGCAAACCTGATTGAGCTTTTTACGAGTAGCCAAGCCTGCCCCACTGAAAGATGTTGTATGCTCATCTGCGTAGCCCCGGACAGGGGCGTAGGTCAAGTCATACGCTGGCGCTAACGTCCATTGCCCTTGATCATACAGAAAGGCGAAGTTCTTTGCGTGGTCATCATGATTGTGAGTCAGGGCGTTGAACACCATCAACCTGGCCATGCGTTCAACGTCTTCTGCGTGTCGAGTAAAAGCGTTGGTTGCTTTGAGCAGATCTATATAGTCCAGCGATGGAGCACTGTAATCAGCATAGAGAATGCCGCTAGCCGTCATCATATGAATTTTGCGATTACAATCGCGGTCAAAGCGCTGTGTAGCAAAGAAACGCTCGTTTCCCGCTGGGGAGTTAATCTCAATCAGCTTGCTTGCGGCCATTTTCACCCCAGCGCGCTCTGCCAACATCGAGTAGGCATACTCGATGGCGCCGGTATCACGGTGCTCGGTTGGCGCACGAAATTTCACTAGCCAGTGCTGGTAGCTCGCAGGAAGGCGTTTGAAAGATGTGCTGCACTGCTTACCATCTGGGGATAAAGCAACGGCCACCTTGGGCCGAGCACCGCCCGGAGAGCCACCGGCCAGGCGCAGGGTATCTAGAGTAGGTGCGGTTTCCCCTTCGTAGACAGCGTTAGATGCCTGATAGAGTTGGCCTAGGTCAATATCATCTTCGTCAGCGGTGCGCTCAATAGCGGGGTGGTACTCTAATGCCCCCATCCCTCTGTCGGCCATATAAGCTAGCCGATCGAGAGGGGAAATATCTCTTCGGTCTTTTCCATACTCAGCAAGGAAATAGCGATCCATGAGCAACATTCCCCAGCCATCTGGCAACGAGTCAGCAAATGCTCCCGGTAGACCAGCAAAAAGAAGTGGATCCGGCGCCTTTTGTGGTTGGGTAGTAAAATCCATGTTCAGAGGCGACAAATTGAAGCCTTCCGCCACCCAATGGGGGTGGTAGGCAAAGTAGATGCCCTGCCGGCTAGCGACCAGCTCCCCCACAGGATTACCTGCTAGCAGCACCTCGACAGTGTTGATACGCTTCATTTTCGCCCCCGGACACGCCCTGTCTGCTTGATCTCTTCAAGTGATATAGGGCGCTCCTGCTGGAAGAGCTCGGCAATTTGGTGTGTGGCGCCCAGCGCTGTGGCAATGAGCACTAGGCCGTCGAGGGTTATTTGCCCATTGGATTCGAATCGTTTAATGGTGGACTCGGAAACGCCTGCCATCTGCGCCAAGGTTTTACGGGAAAGATTCTTGGCCAATCGAGCTTCTCGAGCATTAGCACCGACCTGCTGAGATAATTCGCCGGGAGCAAGTAGAGAGTGAGTCAGGGCCATAGAAAACCTCTAAATAATGGCTCATTTATAACCTACTATACACCAAAAAATGGTTATAAAATATCAAATATGACCTTTAAGTTCACAGAGATATGACTCCAGGCTCAGAAAGCACTACCTGATCTTACTTCTAGCGAGTATCGGTTGTGGAACCTCTGCTACTTCTAAACCTCGAACCTTTGCCACTTATACCGAAGGTGTTGCGATGCGCGCTACTGCTTTGCTTGTTTCGTTTGCTGTTACTTCGTTGTTACCCACAGCCTATGCAGCCGCCAATGAACCTTCTGCAAACGCACTCCAGACGCTAGACCAGCAAACTAGCCAACTAAACCGCGTACACAGCGTGGTAGTCGCTTACGATGGCGAAATTATCCACGAGCTTCACCAGGGTGGGCCGGGGGTGGCCTCGCCTGCCAACGTTAAGTCGCTGTCCAAAACCGTGCTGGCTGCCATTACCGGGGCAGCAATTGAAGCGGGAATCATTGAATCCGCTGAACAACCTATGGAGACGCTATTTGGCGATCATCTGCCAAGTGGCATCGACCCGCGTGTTAATGAAATTACCGTAGCGCATCTACTCGCCCAGCAGGCAGGGCTAGAACGAACCTCAGGCGGCAATTACAGCGCCTGGGTCGCCAGCGCTAACTGGGTGAATGATGCCATTACCCGCCCTTTTGTGGATGAACCCGGTGGGCGGATGCTCTACTCCACCGGCACCAGCCACCTGCTTTCAGCTGCACTCACCCACGCCAGCGGCGAGTCGACTCACGCCCTTGCCCAGCGCCTATTGGGGGAACCGCTCAATATCACTATTCGCCCCTGGCTACGCGACCCGCAAGGGATCTATTTTGGCGGCAATGATATGCAGCTCTCGCCGCGAGCACTGATAGAGGTGGGCGAGCTGTATCGGAATGATGGCATCGTGTTTAATGAGGCAGGAGACGAACAGCGCGTTCTGCCGGAGGGCTGGGTAGAAGAATCATGGCAGCCGCGGGGTGAGTCACGCTGGACTGGCGACGGATATGGCTACGGTTGGTTTATTACCCAGTTGGCGGGCGAAGATGTTTACTACGGGCGCGGGTACGGCGGCCAGGCGCTGTTCGTTATTCCCGAGCGTGAGATAACCGTAGTGATCACTTCAGACCCTACCCCACCCTCGCCGGGCGGGCAGTTCCAGCAGCGGTTAAATAGCTTGGTAGAAGGTTTGTTAGCCGAAAAGGATGCGTAGCATAGCCCAAGTAGCGGGTGCGATAACGCTTATGCCGCGTGACGCAACCTCACAAGATCTTTTATATCAGACTCATCGTGATGAAGGCGCAGGTGGCGCCGAATAGCGCAAACCCCAGCAACAGCGCAATGCCATCGCGGGCAACCAAGCCTAGCCCCAGTAGCGTCAGCGCCAGCCCAGCACCGTTGGCCGAAAAGGGAATAAACTCCATCGGCGGCATTGCCAGCGCGATCAATAAACAAACGACGGCAGTCACGCGAATACCGATATAGCCCGTCAGCCATGGTAAGCGCACCCGCAATAGTCCATCAATCCAGCGAGCTGGCTTTTTCATCACATGAATGGCTTTATCGAATTTTTGCCGGGAAAGCGAACGCTTAAGCAACCAACGAGGCAACCAGAATGCTTCACTTCCAGCCAGCAGTTGCACAGAAACCAGCAGTACCAGTGCAGCCATCAACGTCGGCATGCCGGGTATATCACCAATGATGGGAGCGAGCGTAATTAGCCCAGCGACCAACAGTAGCGGCCCAAACGATCGCCTACCCACGGCATGAACCACATCGTCAACGCTAACTCGAGAAGCCTCCTGCTCCATTTGCTCTATCGAGCTGATTAAATCCATTAAATTCGAGTCTTCGTTGCGATTATGCATCGTGGTTATTGCGCTCCTCTACCTGCAGTTTGGTACGGATAAAATCGCTGTGGCTAACGTAAAGTAAGTCCGCCAAGCGGCGAATTCGATGCTCCTCTAAGGGATCGACATTGCCGTCGGCCCAGGCCAACTGCCACATTTGCGCGACCAACTCACAGCGCTGGCCGTAATCATAGTGCTCTTTAATCAGGCTTACGAACTGGTAGTGGTCGACCGCCTCGTCCACCTCCGCCTGGGCAAGTGTCATCAGCTCTTCCACATCGCTCGCACTTAGCCGGTAGCGCTCGGTGAGCATAGTACGCAGGGCGGCAAGCTCTTCTTCGCTGGTGTCGTAGTCGGCGCGGATGATTTCACATAGCAGTGCGGCGGTAGCGAGCTCCAGGGTCAGCGCTTGGTTTTCACGCTGTTCAGGGTGCGCCAGCGTGCGCTGGAAGAAATCAGTAATGGCATTCAGCATAGGGGGCTCCTAGGTAGCTACAGCATCCGTCCTTACCTCAATCCTTCTTGGTAAGCTGCTCTCTTAACTGCTTGGGCACTTGCTTGATAATCAGACGATCCTGAGTGGCATCGTACTCGATGCTTGAGCCCAGCAAGTGCGAATCAAAACTAATGGAGACGCCGCCGGCGCGCCCGGTAAAACGACGGAACTGGCTTAAGGTGCGTTTATCGGGAGGGATCTCTGGCGAGAGCCCGTAATCGGCGTTACGTATATGCTCATAAAAGGCTTTCGGCTGCTGTTCGTCTACCAACCCAGAAAGCTCTTCCAGGGTCATCGGCTCGCCACGGCGCAACTGTTCGTTGGCGTAATCCACCAGCGTATCGGTTTTTTCACGACTCACCTCGTCGTCATAATCCTCTTTCTCGACGTAGTCGCTAAACGCTTTGAGCAGCGTACGGGTTTCCGCCGGGGCATCGACGCCCTCCTCCATCCCCAGCAGCGCGACCAAGCCTTCGGCGAGTTTTTTACCGCCACGATCTTTTAAGAACGACACATACTGCGCATTGGGCGCATCGCTCTGCCACTGAGTGAGGTTAATGCGCGCCGCCAGAGTGAGCTGGCTGGTATTGAGCTGAGCAGCGGGCACCGCGTGGTGATCATCGTTAATGCCGATCCCTTCCCGCTGGTGCACCAAAGCCATCAACAGCGTTTCGGTATCGCCCTGACGCTGGTGGCTGATCACTAAGTAACCACTCACTGACAGCTGCTCTTGAAGCTGTTTGGCGAGCCGTCCAGCCAGCGCCACTGACAGCTCAGCAAAGCTCTGCTCACCGGCAAGATAGTCGCGTAGCCATACGGCTAGCGGCCCGGCCTGCTCACCCTCTTCAGCAAAGCGCCCCCAGCCTTTGGGCTTGGTATTGTAGGTGTCGTTGAGCGCACCCACCAGGCTCGCCATCACCGGGTCGTCACTGGGCGAAGGGGCGGGGGCGGCGGTTAGCGTCAAACGCTCACCGTCAAGCGTCGGGTCAAGGCGGTGCACAATACTTTGCATTAACGGCATAAGGGTTTACTAGCGCTCCATGGTGAAGAGTGAGGGGTGAAGGGTGAATAGCGAGCTGGATGGCAATCAGGGTTTGAGGCGATAACCGGTACGGAAAATCCAGCCGATAGTACCCAGGCAAGCAACTAGAAATAGTGCAATCATGCCCACACTCGCCGCCAGGCTAACGTCGCTGATGCCGTAAAAGCTCCAGCGAAAGCCGCTCACCAGATACACCACCGGGTTTGCCAGGGTGAGGGTTTGCCAGAACGGCGGCAGCATATCGATAGAGTAGAAGCTGCCACCCAAAAAGGTCAGCGGGGTAATCACTAACAGCGGCACCAGCTGCAGGCGGTCAAAGCCGTCGGCCCAAATCCCGATAATAAAGCCCAGTAGGCTAAAGGTGACAGCCGTTAGCACCAGAAAGAACAGCATCCAAAACGGGTGGGCGATCTCCAGCGGTACAAAAAAGCCCGAGGTTGCCAGAATAATCAGCCCCAGCAGAATCGATTTCGAGGCCGCTGCGCCTACGTAGCCAATCACAATCTCTAAATGCGAGATAGGCGCCGAAAGCAGCTCATAAATACTGCCGGAAAACTTGGGAAAAAAGATGCCGAAAGAGGCGTTTGAGACGCTCTGGGTCAACAGCATCAACATAATCAGCCCCGGTACAATAAAGGCGCCGTAGCTAACACCGTTGACCTCACTGATGCGTGAGCCAATCGCGGCACCAAAGACCACAAAGTAGAGTGATGTAGAGATCACCGGCGAGACAATACTTTGCAGCAGCGTACGGCGCGTGCGGGCCATTTCCGCCATGTAGATAGCGCGAACAGGGTGAAGGTTCATGCACGCTCCTTAGGATTAACCAGGTCGACAAAGATATCTTCAAGCGAACTCTGCCGGGTATTCAGGTCTTTAAAGGTGATGCCTTCCCGCTCTAAGGCCGTTAACAGTTCTGAAATCGCGTGCCCGTCCTCCTCCTGGCTGCCGTCGTAGGTATAAATCAACTCATACCCCTCCGCCGCAAGACTCAGCTCAAAGCGCTGCAGTGTGGCGGGCATCTCTGTTAACGGGTTGTGCAGATTAAGCGTCAGCTGCTTACTGCCCAGCTTGCTCATCAACGCGGCCTTCTCTTCCACCAACACCAGCTCACCGCGATTGATAACGCCGATGCGGTCAGCCATCTCTTCGGCTTCTTCAATGTAGTGGGTAGTTAAAATAATGGTCACACCGTTATCGCGCAGTTGCCGCACCACCTCCCACATCTCCCGGCGCAGCTCAACGTCGACCCCTGCGGTGGGCTCATCCAGAAACAGTATGCGCGGCTCGTGGGAGAGCGCTTTGGCGATTAGCACACGCCGCTTCATGCCACCCGAGAGTGTCATCAAGCGGTTGTTGCGCTTATCCCAAAGCGCCAGCGACTTGAGCACTTTTTCGATATGCGCTGGGTTGGGCGCCTTGCCAAACAAGCCGCGGCTGAAACTGACGGTATTCCAGACGGTTTCAAACGCTTCGTTGGTTAGCTCTTGGGGCACTAGCCCAATGCGCTCCCTGGCCTGGCGGTAGTGGGTAATATTGTCGAAACCATCTACCAGCACATGGCCAGCGGTTGGATTGACCAAACCGCACACCACGCTGATCAACGTGGTCTTACCTGCCCCGTTGGGGCCAAGCAGAGCAAAGATCTCGCCACGCTGAATGGTTAAATCAATGTGCGTTAACGCCTGAAAGCCACCTTCGTAGGTTTTATTCAGCCCGTTAATGGCAATAATTGGGTCGTTCAAGGCGTACTCCTCACGCCGCGACTCGATAGTTTAAACACCATGGTCGCGGCGCTTGACGGCCTTTTAGGCAGAATTAAGAGCGGCTGGTGGAAAAGTTAAGAGCGTTCGGTAATTTCCAGCAGGTGGTAGCCAAACTGGGTTTTCACCGGGCCGTGTACCTGGCCTACTTCACCGCTGAAAACGACTTTATCGAACTCGGGCACCATTTGGCCGGGGCCAAAACTACCCAGATCGCCGCCTTGACGGCTGGATGGGCAGCTAGAGTGCTCTTTGGCGACTTCCGCAAAGTCACGGCCGTTTTGGATCTCTTCTTTCAGTGCAAGGCACTGCTCTTCACTGCTGACCAAAATGTGGCGGGCGCTGGCGCGTGTCATAACTTTCTCCTGACGAGTTTGATGTTCTTTCGATGATGTTCTATCTGGGGTGTCACTTTTAAAAGGGCAATAGTTTATCACGGCTTGCCGAGAGCACCGCTATAGCGCAACGCTTCACCTACGCGGGTCAAGGCTCGTTCGTGGGCACTCACCGCAACAGGGCCGTGAGTACAGCTGACAATCACCCACGTCCCTTGTGTTGCACTATCGGCGTTGCCACGTTCGGCAACCCCTGCATCGCAGCTCCGCCGCTGCTGAGTGCCGGTTTTGTGGGCAAAGCTTATGCCGCTTCCGAGGCCAGCTTTAAGACGCTGTTTGCCGGAACTGGTTCGCTGCATAATTTCCAAAAGTGCCTGCCGCTGCTCGGCGTCTAACGCCTCCATGGCACGTCCACGTGGGACAGAGCGCAAGCTAGCCAACAGATCACCGTAAGCTCTAAGTGTTCCTACATTCTCACCGGTGGCTTCGTAAGCATCGAAAGCGTGGTCGTAATCCGGCTGAGTAAAGGTATCCGCGTTGACACCCAGGGCGCGGGCTAGCGCTTGCCCGCGCTGGCTGACCGGATGCTGGCGCAGGGCGATAAAATCCATTCCGCCCAGTGCGCGGGCATCCGGGTGCAGCTCGCCGTAAACCCCCTGGCGCACGCCGACCAATTTAGAGATAGGGCCAATGTCATCGGGGTTGCCCCCACTTGCCGCGATCATGGTTCGGGCGCGTTGATTGACCGCTTCCAGTCCCACACGGTCAATCAACATATCGGAGGCGGTGTTATCACTGACGGTAATCATCTGCTCCATTAGGTAACGAATGGAGATTGGCGTACCGGGGTCGTGCCAGTTGGTGGGGCCTGCGCCATCAACAAAATCGCTTTGAGCAAGCGTTAGCCGTTCGTCCAGCGTTAAGGTGCCCGCCTGGCGTTCAGCGAGCACCTGTGCCGCCACCGGTATTTTAATCAGCGAGGCTAAGTACCAAGGGTCGTCGGCGCGCCAGGAGTAGGCCTCGCCACTGTCAAGGTTCTGCACATAAACGCCCAATTCGCCCTCAAACACCCCCTCGATAGCCTGTAGACGTGCGGTTAAGTCTCCCTGCCAGGTGCTCTGCTTATCTACCTCATAGTACCAATTTGTATCGTAGCCCTCTGCATGGACAGGCAGCGCTATGAACAGCGCTATGGCAACCAGCCCACGTTGAATCCAGTGTCGCAAATCGTAAGCTCCAGCAATATAAGTAGTGATTATCGGTGTCTAGCCATCCAGCGGGTCAACCAAATCCACCCCGCGGCACCAAGTATCAACAACCCGCCCACGCCAAGTGCCTGTGGATAGGTGTACATCCCTTCGCCTTCCCATAGAAAGCGCAGCACTAAGAAGATCATCACAATATGGAAGATAAACGCCATGAGGGCGTTAGAGCCAACAATCGTCAGCGGCATTAAAACCTTTGCCGCTTTGGCGCCACCGGCAAGCGCGAGAGCCAATAGCACCAGCGCACCGCCCAGGCTAAACAGCATAAATGCTAGCCCTGGCGGGTGTTTGCCAACATTGTTCGCCACCGCCAGCATCGCCGCATGCACATCACCACTGGCAACTGCCAAGCCATAAAATCCGGCGACCATTAGCGCACCCAGCCCTAGCAGGGTCAACACCAGGCGCCGCCGCATAGCGGGCTCAAAGTAGCAGCGCAGCAAAGCTTCACCAATCAAAAGGCCCGCTAAAATCATGGGGGCACGGCTTATCTGCCCCCAGGTGTAGTGGTCTTCGTGATCTACTAGTAGCGCCTTCAGAATATCGTTGCCACCGAAGGTAAGGCTCTGCAGCCAAACGGTCAGCGCGATTAACACGCCAATCGTGGCTAGTCGGCTCCACAGCGGCGCCCGCGCCCAAAGTGGCAAAATCAGCGGCACCCATAACAGCGCAATGGCGTAGAAGCCTAAGATTTCGACCCAAATCGCAAAGCGCCCATAGAGCAGCGCATCGACAATTTCGCTGGGCGGATAGAACGGCAGCATTTCAATAACGAGCAGCGCTTTGTACCAGAACCACACTTCTACAGCGCGTAGCCACAGCTTTAAACGGCGTTTAGGCCAATCGTCGCTTTGGGTATGAGAAAGAAACGCCACGGCCAGCGCGATGCCAAACACCAGGATAAACAGCGACGAAGAGAATTTGGTCAGGAAATGGATCGGTACCATGCCCCAGTCGGGCACATTGCGAATCCCCACCAACCCACTGACCGCATGGCTTATAATCATTAGACCGATGGCTAGGCCCCGGGCTAAATCTATCGCCTCTATGCGGCCTTCCGCCTTGGGCAGTTGGGGAACTTCCTTCCAGTTCAAAGGCATCGAGACATCCTTGTGGGCACCGTAGGCATTGGTTAAGCATAAAGGTGCTTAACACTTTAGCGTGAAATTATATCGTCCGCTTGGGTTGATAGTGTTAACGGCCACACATAAAGATGCCCCGCAGTTGGCGGGGCATCCGTTGGCTCATCCTTGAGCCCGAGAAAAGTTATTCCTTAAAAAGTTGCAATTACCACCCAGAATCATCCTCCTCTTCATCGGTGGCGGGTACTTCTTGCTCCTCTTCCTCTTCTTCGTAAGTGAATTCTTGCTCTTCCTCTTCGTACTCAGTACCTACATCCGAACCTTTATCTTGCTCAGTGTCGTAGCTGTTGTAGGTGCCTTGATCATCCTGCGTCGTTTCTTCTTGCGGGGTCGGTTCGTACTCGTCGCTGCTGTCCACTTGAGCAAATGCAAGTGGGCTGGCCATTAGGCCAAATGATACACCTAGGATGCCAAGTTTCTTGAGAGATTCCGTCTTCATCATGATACTGCTCCTATCAAACATTGCTACATAAACATCTGTGCGAGCATCGCACTGGGTTTAACGTGTAAGAGCGCCAGGTCATCCTACCTGTGCCACTCTTACTTACTTCATTGCACTGCCCGTGCCAGCCTGTGCCAGTGGCTAATAAAAGTCATTATTAAACAATTGCTTATATGTTTTAAACATGTGCCAACCTATTGATTTTATTAACAAAAACTAGGATTAAACTGTTTAAAATAGGCACATGCCCCCCGATTGATCAGGCCATCGGGGCAACATAGTGGCTTATTCGTAGGCCATCGCCTCCAACTCTTTACCGCGTGTCTCTTTGACGAAGTAAATAACGAAGAAGATCGACGCAACGGCACTGATGGCATAGAAGCCGTAAGCCCCGAATAGCCCGATAGAGGCCAGCATGATCGGGAAGGTCATGGTAATACCGAAGTTGGCCAGCCACTGGAAAAGCCCTGCAATCGCCAGCCCCGAACCGCGCATCTGATTGGGGAACATCTCGCCCAGCATGACCCACATCACCGGCCCCCAAGAGGCGTTGAAGAACAGTACATAGAGGTTGGCGCATAGCAGCGCAAATACGCCCATGTCACTGGATAGCTGTAGGCTTCCATCCACCATCGACGCGGTAGAGAACGCATAGGAGAGGCATGCCAGCGTCGCTGCCATGCCCACCGAACCACCCCAAAGCAGCGGCTTGCGGCCAATTTTGTCGATCAGCGCAATGGCCAATAGGCAAGCGCCAATACTTACGGCGCCAGAGATCACGTTGATCAGCAGCGCATCGCCTTCGGAGAAACCTACCGACTGCCACAGCACCGCGCCGTAGTAGAAGACGACATTAATACCCACTAATTGCTGGAAGACCGCCAAGCCAATCCCCACCCAGACGATAGCGTGCATCTTGCCGGTGCTGCGGTTAATCACATCACTCAACCGTGGCTTGTGATCCTGATCCAGAGTGGCGTTAATTTCATCAATTTTGCTGCTGACATCCCGCTCAGGCATCACTAACCCCAGCACCCGGCGGGCTTCCCCCTGCTTGCCGGTGCTGATCAGATAGCGCGGGCTTTCCGGAATAAACAGCAGTGCCACCAGGAAAACGGCAGCCGGTATCAGCTCAATCCAGAACATCCAGCGCCAGGTTGCGAAACCAAACCATAGTTCGGTGGTTGCTGAACCCGCGACATAAGCCAAGACATAGTTGCTCAGAAAGGCAAAGAACAAACCAGAGATGATCGCTACCTGCTGGATCGTAGCCAAACGCCCACGATAGGCCGATGGCGCGACTTCACTGATATAAGCCGGGGTCATCACGCTGGCGGCGCCTACGGCAAGGCCACCGAGAATGCGGTACACCACAAACTCCATCGAACTACCGGCAACGCCTGACCCCCAGGCACTAATCAGGAAAAATACCGCGGCCACGATCAGCAGCGTGCGGCGGCCAAAGCGATCCGCCAGGCGACCGGCAAAGAAGGCGCCTATCGCACAGCCCAGTAGCATAGAGGCGACATTGAACCCCGTGCCCGCGCTATCCGAGTTAAAAGTGGTCTGCAGGCCATCAACGGTACCGTTGATCACGCCGCTGTCGAAGCCGAACAGGAAACCGCCGATGGCGGCAATACAGCAAATCACCAGAATATAGGATGAGCGGCTAAGCGTTCGTTGTTGTGTCATTGTCGAGTTCCTTGGCTTTGTTATTGAGCGTTTTTGTGCCTATTGATGGCTGGGAAATGGGTAATAGCTAATGGTGTAGCGTGCTCTCGATACTGGTTGAGCGTTGGCGAACCGCGTCGTCAGGCAGCCGCTGTCCGCCGGCATCGAACGCATGGAGCTGGGCCTGCTGGGGAGTAATGAACAGCGTGTCGCCATTACTCAGCTCGGCATCGCCGGAGAGACGCACGGTGAGCGGGCCGGCCTGCTCGCTGTCCACATAGGCGAAGGCGTCAGCGCCGAGCTTCTCAATGAACCGCACACGCCCTTTCCACTCGCCCTGTTCACGACTTACCTCTAGATGCTCGGGCCGGATGCCTAGGGTGGTGGCGCCATAGGCCGCTGCTAGCGGCCCTTCGATTAAGTTCATTTTCGGCGAGCCAATAAAACCCGCCACAAACAGCGTTTCAGGACGCTGATAAAGCGCCATGGGCTTGCCCATTTGCTCAATCTGACCGGCGTTCATCACCACAATGCAGTCGGCAAGGGTCATCGCCTCGACCTGATCGTGGGTGACATACACCATGGTGGTCTCGAGCCGTTGATGCAGTTCGGCCAACTCGACCCGCATGCGGTTGCGCAGCGAGGCATCCAGGTTGGAGAGCGGCTCGTCGAACAGAAACACGCCGGGGCTGCGCACAATGGCACGCCCTATCGCCACCCGCTGGCGCTGCCCGCCGGAGAGCTCAGCAGGTTTACGCTCCAGCAGATCTTCAAGATTGAGCAAGCGAGCGGCCTCGGCCACTTTGGCTTCGCGCTCTTTGGTGGGTACCTTGGCTAGCCGCATGCCAAAGTCGATATTGCGGGCGACCGTCATGTGCGGATAGAGCGCGTAGGACTGGAACACCATGGCAATATCCCGGTCGCTCGGCTCCGCAGTGGTAACGTCTTTCCCGCCGATAGTGATCGAGCCCTGGGTCACAGTCTCCAGGCCTGCAATCATGCGCAGCAAAGTGGATTTTCCGCAGCCAGAAGGCCCAACCAGCACGGTGAAAGAGCCATCTTCGACATGCAGATTCAGATCAGGGATTACCGTGGTTTTGCCATGAAACGTCTTTTCGATGTTGCGTAGTGTTACTTCAGCCATGAGCTTATCTCGTCTCTGAAAGAGGGGCGCGGCGATAGCAAAACGCCTGGAAATCAGCGGGAGTGCCGCGTCCACTAATGTCGTGGGCGGCCATCCCTAAAAAGGTGCCGGTAAAGTAGCCATGGGCGCGACCGCTGCCTTCGTCTGAGAGCAGGCCAGCGTCCAGCACGGGGCCGATCGTCTGCCACGCCTCACCACCTTGGGCATAGCGAAAGCGCAGCTCCCGGGCGTGGATATCCAGCCCGAGCCGAATCGTGGCGCCAGGGGCAAGGCGCACGCACGCATCAGCTATCTCCAGATTCCCGTTAGGCCAATCATCCAGGCAACTGATAACGCTCAGCGCCTTGTCGCCGGTGTCATTCAGGGTCACCGCCAGGTAATGGAATTTGAAGCGGTTGTAGTAGGCGATCAGCCCGGCAAACTGCTGAATATCCTCAGGTTCAAATTCAAGGGTCGTTTCGGCACTGCAGTGGATGTTGTCCTGGCGCCGGGCGACTAACGCCTGCTCAAACCAGGAACCGACCGACTCACGGCCAAACAAGCGCAAGTAGCCGGGCCGCTCGGTAAGCGAAAAGAGCCGATCAGGATAAGGGGTACGCAGCCACTGAAAGTCGGCAGGCAGCGTGTCTGTTTCAAAATCGTAGTGCTCCTCCGGCACAGGGGGCTTTTGCGTTACCCCGCTCACGGCGACCTTTAACGCCGGGGTATTGCCCCCATGATCGAGCCGTAGCCAGCCATCAGCCCCCCACGCCACCCGCTGAATAGCGGTCTCACGCCCCAGCGGTGAAAGCCGGGTTCCCGGCAAGGGGCGGCCACATAAATGCACCAAGTAGGTGTCACCTTCAGGGCTATCGACCAGATCCGCATGGCCCGCTCGCTGAAGTGGGTTATCGGGGTCATGGCTAGCCGTCAGGAGAGGATTTTGAGGGTGTACCTCGTAGGGGCCCATTAGCGTTTTTGAACGCGCCATGGTGACCGCATGCTGGTAGCCCGTGCCACCCTCGGCCACCAGCAGGTGGTACCAGCCATCGCGCCGATAAAGGTGCGGCCCTTCAGTCAGTTTCAGTTCGGTACCGGTGAAAATAGTGGTGATCTCGCCGACTAAGCGGCGCTGCTCCACATCGTACTCTTGCAGCACAATGCCGCCGAAACGATCCCGTCCTTCCCGCTGGCGATAATCCCACTGCAGGTTAATCAGCCACTTGCGGCCATCGTCATCGTGAAACAATGAAGGATCAAAACCACTTGAATTGAGATAGACCGGATCGCTCCAGGGGCCATCTATATGCGGGGCAGTGACCAGGTAGTTATGGCCATCCTTAAAGTTACCCTCGTAACGCTTCATATCGGTGTAGACCAGCCAAAACAGGCCGTCGGCGTAGCTCAAACAGGGCGCCCAGATCCCGCAGGAGTCCGGATTGCCGCGCATATCCAACTGGCTGGCCCGGCTCAATGGCCGTGTAATCAGCTCCCAGTTAGCCAGGTCGCGGGAGTGGTGGATCTGAACGCCGGGGTACCACTCAAAGGTCGATGTGGCCAGGTAGTAGTCGTCGCCTACCCGGCAAATCGAGGGGTCGGGGTTGAACCCGGCCAGAATCGGATTGTAAATAACATCGTTCATTAGGGATCCTCCTTTATCCTTTAACAGAGCCGCCGGTCAGGCCAGCCACAATGTATTTCTGGGCGGCGAGAAAGAAGATAACTGCCGGAATGATGGTCAAGGTCACGAAGGCCAGAATCATGTTCCACTGGGTCAGGTACTCGCCTTGGAACTGCATCATGCCAAGCGGCCAGGTGTAGATAGAGCGGTCGTTTAACACCACCAACGGCAGCAGGAAGTTATTCCAGCTCTGCACAAACACAAACACCCCCACGGTGGCCAGAATGGGGGTCGAGAGCGGCAGCGTGAACGACCAGAAGAAGCGTAAATAGCTGCATCCATCCACATAGGCTGCTTCAAACAGCTCTTTAGGCAGTTGGTCGAAGAAGGCCTTAAACAGCAGGATGGCTAACGACAAACCAAACGCCGTCTGGGGCAGAATCACCGCCCAATAGGTATCCAGCAGACCCAAGTCCCGCACCTTGATAAACAGCGGCAAAATGGCTGCTGCGAAGGGAAACATCAGCCCCAGGAGCAGGTAGGAGAGGATCATCTTGGCGCCGAAGAAGCGGATCTGCGAAAACACGTAAGCCGCAGCGGCCCCCACCACCAGGGTTAAGAACACCGTCATTAGCGAGATGAAAAACGAGTTCCCCAAGTAGCGCCAGAAGTTGCCATCCAGCAGGATGCCGATGTAATTGCCCGCATCCCAACTGTCGGGCAGCCACAGCGGATTGGTACGCAGCTCAGAATTGCCCTTAAAGCCACCGAAGAACGCCGCTAACAGCGGGCCAATAACAACACTTGCCACCACAATCAGGATGATCACGCGCAGAGTGTTTCGGGTAGTGATACTTTTCATGCCTTACTCCCCTTGGCCGTGGTGCGTTGGTAGAAGAAGGCGATCCCGATAGCGAGCACAAACAGCACCACCGCAGCGGCGCTACCGAAGCCAATATTGAGCCGTGAGAGGCCGAAGCTGTAGAGGTAGGTAACGATGGTGTGGGTCGAGTTGGAGGGGCCACCGTTGGTCATCGGGATAATAATGTCGAAAATCTGTAGCGAGCCGATAATGGCAAAGAAACCACTGACGACGAGGGCGTGCTTAATCAGCGGAATTTGCACAAAGAGAGCAACCTGTCTGGGTTTCGCCCCTTCCAGCTTGGCGGCCTCGACAAGATCCTTGGGCACGCTCTGCAGGGCGGCAATATAGATCATCATATGGAAGCCAAAGTACTTCCAAACGATCACGGTCATAATCGCTGGAAACGCCCACTGGTGATTGGCCAACACATACACCGACTCCTGCCCCATGGCATGCAGCAGCGAGCTGGTAATGCCGTAGTCACCGTCGAAAACAAAGCTCCAGATAAGCCCGGCAGCCACTTCCGCCAGAATATAGGGCAGGAAAAATACCAACCTAAACAGGGTATTAGTGGGTGTTTTACGGTACACCAACAGCGCCAGCCCCAGCGCCAGGGGCATCTGGATCAGTAGCGAGACCAGAATAAGCTTAGCGGTATTCCACAGCGCAGTATGAAACACCGAGTGATCCAGCAGACGCTGATAATTTTGCGCGCCGACAAAGTCACTGGGCGCGCCATAGCCATTCCAAGAAAAGCCACTGTAATAAATAGCATCCGCGAGCGGCAGAATGACGAACAGCGAAAACAGAATTAACGCCGGAGGCAGCAGAATAAGCAGCGCGGTGAACTTACCGCTCACCAAGCCTTTCTTCACCCGGTCAGCATTCCCTCTCCGCGGCACGGCGGTTCGGTCAAGCGTGGTCATGGCAAACTCCGAGACAGGACATGGGGGAGCACGAGCGAAAACGCGCGTGCTCTTTTAGCGGGGAGATCATCTAAACTGCCAAGCTTCTTCGACTTGAGCGGCGGCCTCTTCCGGCGTGATAACGCCTTGGGCCAAGTCACCGCTGATATCGTTAATCGTCGCGCCAACTGATGTGCCCAGCGCTTGATCCAGGAACACCTGATGGAACTCGGACTCATCAAGAATCTCTGCGACGCGGCGCGCATAGGGGGTTTCAAGCGCTTCGGCGGAGCCCTCGGCGACCGGCACAAAGATGCCCGTGGCAGCCGCTTTACGCTGATTCTCCGCATTGAGTAGAAAGCGCAGGAACTCTACCGCTTCGTCGGGCGCATCGCGTGTGACCGCAAAACCGTTCATGCCGCCAAAGCTCTGTGCGTTGCCCTCACCACCATCGACCTCGGGGAAAGGAATAAATCGTAAGTCATCATCCAGAACACCCTCTCCGCTCACCGAGCGCTGTTTGGAAGGGAGGTAGTCCCAGTCACCCATCACGTGGAAGGCAGCTTCGCCATCGCCAAACATGCCGCTGGCGCGCTCATAGGAAGTGGCCATAAAGCCGGACTGAAAAGGATCAAGCTCAACCAACGACTGCAGCATTTCACCGGCGCGTACAAAGGGTTCGCCATTAAAGCCGCCGTTGTCACCGCTTTTGGCCGCTTCGATGCCCTCGCCACCGGCCAGGCGGGTGACTAAAGAGCCCCAATAAAAGTGCAGCGGCCAGCCATCCTGACCACCGACTACCAGCGGCGTTATGCCCTCTTCCCGCAGCGCCACCACGGCGTTTTCAAAATCCTCCCAGGTGTTGATCGCTTCTACATCGACCCCTGCCTGCTCCGTGAGCGCAGTGTTCGCCCAGATACCCACCACTGTGGCGTAGAGCGGTGCGCCATAGACACGATCATCCAGGGTAAAGGCGCGCACCGCTGACGCGGGGTAAATATCCTGCCAGCCATCGCGCATCGGCTCGGTTAAGTCGCGGACAAACCCAGCATCCACCTGATCGCGCAGCCCTTCGCCGCCCCAGGTGTAATAGATATCCGGGCGCTGACTGGACTGCAGCATGGTGGGCAGGCGCGTTTTGTAGGCCTCGTTGGCCAGGTACTCGAACTCAACGTTAATATCGGGGTTTTGCGCCTCAAACTCGGCGACCACATCGTTGTAGTACTCTTTTTCAGCGCTGCTGCTCTCAATTCTTAACACTGTCACCGTGGTATCAGCCGCCGCAGCGACTGAACCCAAGGCAGCAGCAACCGCAACGGCGAGTACTAAGTGGCGCGGACGTGAACAGGACACGTTGTCATTGTTAGCTACCTGCATAATATTCTCCTAATATTATTTCAACGTTATCGGACTCAGGCCCAGCCGGCGTCTACCGCCAGCTCCTGGCCGGTAATCGCCTGGCTTTCGGCGCTGGCTAAAAACAGCACAGCAGGGGCGATATGTTCGGCTTCCAGGCGCATTTTTAGGCACTGGCGTTGTTGGATAGCGACTTCATCCTCGGGGCTAATCCACTTTTCAAGCTGACGCTCGGTTATCACCGAACCGGGCACCAGGGTATTAACGCGAATGTTATGCTCACCCAGCTCCCGGGCCAGGCTGCGGGTCAGGCCGTGCGCCGCCGCTTTGGCGGTGACATAAGCGGGTAGTCCCCCCAGCGCCATCTGCACGCTGACCGAGCCAAAATTGATAATCGAGCCACCGCCCGCCTCAATCATCTGTTCAGCCGCCGCCTGGGCAGCAAAAAACATCGGCCGCAGGTTGAGCGACATACGCTCATCCCAATAGGCCACATCTACCTCCCGCCAGGAGTGGCGATCATCGTTGGCGGCATTGTTGACCAGGGTATGAATCGGCCCGATCTCCCGGCCGGTCTCGGCGATGACCTGCTGTAGGCTGGCCACATCACGAATGTCGCAGTGGTGATAACGAGGTGCCTCGCCAGGCTCGCCGCTGAGTTCAGCGACCAGCGCCTCGCTGGCGGCGTCGTTGATATCGACAAACACCACCCGCGCGCCCTGATGATGAAAGGCACGGGTGAGCGCGGCGCCAATGCCGCTGCCACCGCCGGTAATAAAGACCACACGCTGCTCAAGGCTTTCATAGCGCGCTGAGTGCTGGTTCATAGGGTTTCCCACCTCTCTCTTTTGCGTGTTTTAGCGTGTTCTAGACATCCACCCACTGCCCGCCAGCAGCGGACGAAGCCAGCGCACGAGTGATAAATCTCAGGCCGTCAACGCCGTCGGCCACACCCGGCGTGGGCACGGCAAGCGCATCAAGGTTTCCAGCGTTTTGATGGGCGTGGATTTGCACCGCGAAATCGCGGTAAAGCTGGGCAAAGGCTTCGAGATAGCCTTCTGGATGTCCCGCGGGGATGCGCGCTGCTGCCATCGCAGCTTCACCTAAACCTGGGCCATTGCGAGTTAAGATGCGCGTGGGCTCTCCTAGCGGTGAGTGCAGTAACTGGTTAGGGGTTTCCTGGCGCCAAGTAAGGCCACCTTTGCTTCCATAAACGCGCAGTTGTAGACCATTTTCGTTTCCCGGCGCGACCTGGCTCGACCACAGCATGCCCCGGGCACCGCCCTTAAAGCGCAGTAGCATATGCACGTTGTCATCCAGCGCGCGGCCCTCCACAAAGGTGTGCATATCGGCGGCGAGGGATTTCAGCTCCAGACCAGTGACATAGCGCGCCAGGTGGTAGGCGTGGGTGCCAATATCGCCCAAGCAACCCGCCGGGCCGCTGCGTTTGGGGTCGGTGCGCCACTCGGCCTGTTTCACACCACTCTCTTCCAGCCGGGTAGAGAGCCAGTCCTGCGGGTACTCCACCTGCACCACGCGCAGCTCGCCAAGCTCGCCGCTGGCGACCATTTCTCGCGCCTGACGGATCAGCGAATAGCCCGAGTAGTTATGGGTTAAGCCGAAAAACAGCCCCGTGCGTTCCACTAGCTCGGCGAGGGTTTGCGCCTCTTCCAGGGTGATCGTCATCGGCTTATCGCAGATCACATGAAAGCCCGCTTCAAGAAAGGTTCGCGCCGCGTCGAAATGGACATGATTGGGGGTCACGATGGCGACCACGTCGATGGCATCCGACCGCTTGCGCTCCGCCTCAGCCATGGTTTGGTAGTCGGGGTAAGCGCGATCTTCGGCGACGTGTAGTTCCGCCGCGGCGGCTCGGCTGCGCTCGGGGTCAGAAGCAAAGGCCCCGGCCACCAGCTCAAAATGGTCATCCAGCCGGGCGGCGATGCGGTGTACCCCACCAATAAAAGCGCCCTGGCCGCCGCCGACCATACCCAGGCGGAGCCGACGCGGGGTGTCGTGTTGAGTGCTCATGTCGTGTTGTCCTGTCGTCTAGTTGAGTCCCGTGCTTAAAGACCCAGAATGCGTCGATTGGCTGCTTGGTCAGATCCACCGTCAGCAAAGTCATCAAACGCCCGCTCGGTAACTTCAATAATGTGGTCGCGGATAAAGGTCGCACCTTCACGGGCGCCGACTTCCGGGTGCTTCAGGCAGCACTCCCACTCCAGTACCGCCCAGCCGTGGTAGTCGTTGGCCGCCATCCAGGAGAAGATCGACTTAAAGTCGATTTGGCCATCGCCCAGGGAGCGGAAACGGCCAGCACGCTCCGTCCACGACTGATAGCCCGAATAAACGCCCTGTTTGGGGCTAGGGTTAAACTCGGCGTCCTTAACGTGGAACATCTGGATGTGATCGCGGTACACATCCAGAAAGCCGCGGTAGTCGAGCTGCTGCAGAATCAGGTGGCTGGGGTCATAAAGAATGTGGCAGCGGGGGTGATTGCCGACCCGCTCAAGGAACATCTCGAAGGTGATGCCGTCGTGGAGATCCTCGCCGGGATGGATTTCGTAGCAGAGATTTACCCCGGCTTCGTCAAAGGCGTCCAGAATCGGGCGCCAGCGTTTGGCCAGCTCGTCAAACGCAGTGTCGATCAAGCCCGCAGGGCGCTGGGGCCAAGGGTAGATAAATGGCCACGCCAGGGATCCGGAGAAGGTGCCGTGGTCGGTGAGTCCCAGGTTCTGCGATGCCTTGGCAGCCAACATTAGCTGCTCAACGGCCCACGCTTGGCGTGCGTTGGGATTACCGCGCACCTCCGGTGCTGCAAAGCCATCGAACATCTCATCATAAGCGGGGTGCACGGCGACCAGTTGGCCCTGCAAGTGGGTAGAAAGCTCGGTGAGCGTTAAGCCGTGCTCGGCCAGGGTGCCTTTGATCTCATCACAGTAAGTACGGCTCTCGGCGGCGCGTTTTAGATCGATCATGCGCGCATCCCAACTGGGAATCTGCACGCCCTCATAGCCTAGCCCCGCCGCCCAGGCGGCAATGCTCTCAAGAGTGTTAAACGGGGCTTCGTCACCGGCAAATTGGGCGAGAAAGAGTGCTGGCCCTTTGATTGTGTTCATAGGACTCTCTCAATATTGTTTGGATGGAGTGCTTGGGTAGGCGCGGGAAGGAGTGATGCTTTTACCCGCGCCTATTAATCACTACGCAATCAGAACGGCGAATCGGGGAAGTAGTACTGCTCAGCGTTCTCTTGGGTGATCAGCGGTGAACCCAGAATGTACTCGCCCAGCACCGGGCCGTTGGAGACAAAGTGTTGCACGGTCAGATCCATGGCCGTGGCGATCATGGCGGGCGGGTAGAGCACGTCTACCGGCACCAGCTCATCGCCGTCCATGACCCGCTTGATAATGTCCTTCATACCCGCGCCGCCGACGATAAATAGCTCATCTTCGCGATCCGCCTGGCGCACCGCTTCGATGACGCCGAGGGCGATATCGTCATCCTGGGCCCAGACGGCGTCGATTTTTTCGAAGCGCGACAGGTAGTCCTGCATCACTTCAAAGCCATCGTCGCGGTTCCAGTTAGCGTGCTGCATATCGAGGATATTAACGTCAGAGCCTTCGATGGCCTCTTGGAAGCCTTGCACCCGTTCGTCGTCAATCACGGTGGGAATGCCGCGCAGCACCACAATGTCGCCTTCATCGTCCAAACGCTCACGGATGTACTCGCCGGACACGCGGCCTAACTCATGGTTGTTGCCCGCCACGTAGAGATCTTCGATACCCTCTTCGGTCAGGCCACGATCCACCACCGTCACAAAAACCCCCGACTCTTTAACGCGCCGCACCGGGTCAGTTAGCGGGCCAGATTCAAACGGCAGCACCACCAGCGCGTCGATGTTGCGTAGCGATACCAGGTCTTCCAGATCATTGGCCTGCTCACCTGCCGTGCCCGCGGTGGAGATGGTGATTTCGATATCGGGATAGAGTGCCTCAAGGCGTTTTTTGGCCTCTTCAGCGTGGTAATTGACCCCGCCCGTCCAGCCGTGGGTGGCGGCGGGAATGGATACACCGATGGTGACTTCCTGGGCAACGGCGGCGCCGGAAAGGCCTATTGCGGCGGTAGTAACGCAGGTCGCTACTGCTGTTTTGAGGATTCGCATCGTGATGCTCCTTTCGTGTTTGTAATTGTTTTGCTGTTTGTCATTGCTGTGTTGCGAGTTACTAAGGGTTGATACTGCGGACGTTTCCTAGGTTTTTACATTCGTTTCAGTGCCTTAAGGCGCTGCTTTTCGCCACGACGCACGCTGCAGGTAGACCGCCACAATAATGATGATCCCTTGCACCGTACCGTTGAGATAATTAGAGATAGCGTCGGTCAAATTGAGAATATTGCCGATCATGGTGAGCATGATGGCGCCTACCACCGTGCCCCAGATGCGCCCGTGGCCGCCCTTGAGCATGGTGCCACCGATGATCACCGCGGCAATTGCCTCTAACTCCCAGAGCACCCCGGTAGCCCCTGAAGCAGAGCCCAGCCGAGGCACATAGATAATCGTCGCCAACGCCACGCACACGCCCTGCAGCATGTAGGTCATGGTCTTGATACGATCCACGTGAATGGCGCTATATTCGGCGACTTTTTCATTGGAGCCGATGGCAAAGCAGTAGCGTCCGAAGCGGGTGTAGTTGAGGAGGATATAGCCAATAATGGCGACCGCCAGAAACACCCAAACCGGAATGGTGATGCCTAGAAAGCTGCCGTAATAGACCGGGCGATAGATATCGCGCACCGCCCAATCCAGTGTCAGGGTGCCGCCATCGGCGAGGTAAGTGACCAACGAGCGGTAAATCCCCATGGTGCCAAGGGTGACGATAAAGGCTTCGATTTTGCCTTTGGTGGTCACCATGCCGTTGATAAAACCAGCGCACAGCCCGAGTAGCAGTGAGGCGCCCACGCCGAACAGCACGGTGGTCAGCCCCGCGCCAAACTGCTCCACAAGGCTGTTCATCAGAATGATCATTACCCCGGCAATAAAGGCCGCCATTGCCCCGACCGAAAGATCCAACCCGCCGGCGGTAATCACAAAGGTAGCGCCGATGGCGATAATGCCGATAAAGGCACTGCGGGTAAGCATGTTCGAGAGATTGTCCAGCCCCAGAAAAGCCGGATTAATCAGCACACCCAGCAGTGCCAGGGCAAGCAGCGCGACGAAAGGCCCCCAGGTTTTAAGGTCTATTTTAAGGGCTATGGAGAAGCCCTTTTTCTGAGTGGTTGGGTTAGCTGCTTTATTCGTAGTTTTGTTATTAGCCATAACGCTGCTCATCGACCCCTACTCCCTTAATACCGGATGCGTACTGCATGATTTCGTGCTCATTAATCTGCTCGCCTTCAAGCACCCCGGTGAGTACCCCCGCGCACATCACCGCTACCCGGTGGGAAAGCCCAATCAGCTCGCCCATCTCTGAAGAGATCAAGATTACCGAGCAGCCTGCTTCGGTCAGTTCATGGATAAAGTGATAGATCTGGTGCTTGGTGCCCACATCGATGCCCCGGGTCGGCTCGTTGATAATCACGATTTCGGGGTCGATGGACATTACCTTGGCGAGTAGCAGCTTCTGCTGGTTACCACCGGAGAGCTCGGCGGCAGTGCGCACCGCCGTTCGCAGGCGGATATCAAAACGCTGGATAGCCTGCTGGAAGGCCTGCTCTTCACGGCGGCGGTCAATCAGCGGGTGGCAGTGAGCGCGTAAATTGAGCAGGGTAACGTTAGAGCGCAGATCCATATTGAGCACCAGGCCTTTGCCTTTACGATCCTCCGTCAAATAGGCAATCTGCTGATGCACCGCATCACGCAGGTGGCGCAGCTCCACCGGCTGACCGTTGCGCAGTACTTGGCCTGCGCTTTTGCCGCGAAGGCCCAGCACCGCTTCGATCAGCGCGGTGCGTCCGGCGCCCACGATGCCGCCAAATCCCAACACTTCGCCCCGCCGTAGGGTAAAGCTGGCCAGCTTCACGGCACCGGGCACCACGAAGTCCCGCGCTTCCAGTACCGCCGGCGCATCCTCAGCCAGCTGTGTACGCGGTGGGTACATCTCAGTAATCTCACGCCCCACCATCAGCCGCGCCAGCTCCTCTTTGCTGCGCCCGGCCATGGGGCCGCTATCGACCAAATGGCCGTCGCGCAATACCGTCACGCAGTCGGCAATCTGCTCAATTTCACGCAGTTTGTGGGAGATATACAGAATTGCCACGCCCCGCTGGCGCAAACGGTCAATGAGTGCGAACAGCACCTTCACTTCGTTTTCGGTCAGGGTGGCAGTAGGTTCATCCATAATCAGCACGCGCACGTCGCGTGTGATGGCCTTGGCGATTTCTACCATCTGCTGGTCAGAGGTGCTCAAATCCTTCACCCGAGCGCGAGGATCCACGTGGGTTTCAAGCTCCGCCAGTGCAGCCCGGCTGCGTTCCCGCATGGCACGCCGATCCAGGAAAAGCCCACGCCGCAGCTCGCGACCCAGGAAAATGTTCTCCTCCACGCTTAGCTGCTCCGCCAGCGCTAGCTCCTGGTGGATCATGACCACCCCGTCGGCTTCCGCCTCGCCGCTAGAGCGGTAGTATCGTTGTTCGCCGTCGAGAAGCACCTCACCCGAGGTAGGCCGAAGATACCCAGCAAGAATTTTTACCAGCGTCGATTTACCGGCGCCGTTCTCACCCAGCAGGGCGTGCACTTCCCCCGCCTGCAGGTCGAGATCAACGTCGAATAACACTTGGTTGTCACCAAAGGAGCGGCAGAGTTTGCGCGCTGATAACAGCATGGGGCCACCTGAAAATGTCTGTTGTTATTGTGTGGGGCTTATCAGCATCGATTGCGTTAGGATGATGCTTGATTTACTTTAGGCGCTAAAATAAATACTTGCATATGCAACTTAGGTCGTATTTTGACAATCGCGTTAACGCCCCAGGATGAGTGCGCAAGACAATTGGCATGACAGCCTTTTTTCAACACGAACTATAACGGCGACCCTATGGCCCTTCCGTCGACTGATACCAGCCGCCTCGACAACACCCTCGCGGTGATCCGCACTCTGCGTGACCAAGGACCGGTGGCGCGCATCGACCTGGGGGCAATCAATGGCATTAGCTCTGCCACCGTCACCTCGATCAGCGCCGAGTTACTCCAGCAGGGATTGATCACTGAACGCCCGCCTGAAGCCCCCCGCCCCAACGGGCGCGGTCGACCAAAAACCTTGATTGGACTCGACCCCACTGCCGCCTGCGTGGTGTGTATCAAGCTGTCGATCAATGAGATCCAGTTGGTAGTGGGCGATTTTGCGGGCCAGATACACCATAGCGAGCACCATGCAGTGAACACCTTGACGTTGAGCGCCGACGATCTGGAAGCACTGCTGGAGGAGAAGATCAGCGCTGTTTGCACTCAACAGTTGACGGGGTTTCAGCGCTTGGCGGGGATCTGTTTGGCGGTACAGGGGGTGGTGTCGTCGCAAAGCGGTACGATCATCTGGTCACCCGCTTTAAGCTTTCGTAACGCCCCGATATCGGCGCGATTAGCGGAGCGCTTTCACTGCAGCGTGCTGCTCGAGAATGATGCCAACTGTATCGCCAGCGTGCTGGCGGCTCAGCCCGCCTATGCAGACTGCCCCAACTTAGTGGTGATTATGCTGGGCTACGGTATCGGCATGTCGGTGTTGATTAACGGCGTGCCTTATCTCGGCGCCAATGGCTCGGCAGCCGAGTTTGGGCATAGCAAATATCAGCCCGACGGCGCCCTTTGCGCCTGCGGGCGACGGGGGTGCATTGAAGCTTACACCAGTGACTACGCGCTCTATCGCGCCGCCGCCGAGCACCTAGAACTCCCCTCCGGCGATAGCGCACACCCCTCTGAGCAGCAGATGCAGGCGCTAACCCAGCTTGCGTTACAAGGAGACCCGGTGGCTCAGGAAATCTATGCAGAGGCAGGCCGCGCACTGGGGATCGGTATCGCCAATGTGCTGGCGCTGTTCAACCCCGATTTAGTGCTCATTACCGGTTCCGGCATACGCGGCTTTGACGCTATGCAGACCGCCATGCATGGCGCCATCGACGAAGCCCTAGTGGCCGAACTAATGGGCTCCACCCGCATCGAAAGCTGCGCCTGGGATCGCGACATGACCTGCATGGGCGGTATCGCGATAGCGCTGAACGCCACCGATGGCGAGACGCTGCTCGAAAGCCAAACTGCTAGAGAAGCTTAACCAAGCTTGGGGCGAATAATCATTAGCACCGGGTAACCAATCAGTGCGAATGACGCGGCACATCAGCGCCTCGGCAGCCGACCAGAAAGTCGAAGTCGCAGCCTTCGTCTGCTTGGAGTACACGCTCGATGTACAACTGACGGTAGCCGCCCTGGCTGGCGATCAGCGTTGAGGCGGCGGTGGGGTCGCTTTCCGCCAGACGCGACGCCAGCTCTTCATCGCTGACCTCCAAATGCAGTCGACCACTTTCGCAGTCAAGTTCAATCCAGTCACCGTTACGCACCGCGGCCAGCGGGCCACCAGCGGCGGCTTCCGGGGCGACGTGCAGCACCACGGTGCCGTAGGCAGTGCCGCTCATGCGCGCATCAGAAATGCGCACCATATCGGTAATCCCCTGGGCGAGGATTTTGGGCGGCAGGCCCATATTGCCTACCTCCGCCATACCGTGATAACCGCGGGGGCCACAGTGTTTCATCACCAGAACATCGTTGGCTTCCACGTCCAGGTCTGGGTCGTTGATGCGTGCTTTGTAGTCGTCAAAGTCCTCGAATACCACCGCTCGGCCGCGGTGCTGCATCAGCTCCGCCGTCGCCGCCGAGGGCTTAAGCACCGCACCGTTGGGGGCCAGGTTGCCGCGCACCACGCAGATACCGCCATCCGCGGTGAGCGGATTATCCAGCGGACGGATCACCTCGTCGTTATACAGCGGGGCGTCTTGGACGTTTTCCCAAAGTGTTTTGCCGTTGACAGTTAAGGCGTTCTTGAAGGGCAGCCGGTCGGCCTCGCCCAGGCGCCTGAGTACCGCGGGCAGCCCTCCAGCGTAGTAGAACTCCTCCATTAGAAAACGTCCCGAGGGCTGCAGATCCACCACCGTCGGGGTGCCGCGGCCTACCCGGCTCCAGTCGTCCAGGGTGAGGTCCACACCGATGCGCCCGGCAATCGCCTTAAGGTGGATCACCGCGTTGGTGGAGCCGCCGATAGCGGCGTTGGTGCGGATGGCGTTATCGAAGGCTTCCTTGGTGAGGATTTTGGAGAGTCGCAGGTCTTCATTGACCATCTCGACGATCCGGTTACCCGAAAGGTGGGCCAGCACGTAGCGGCGGGAGTCCACCGCAGGAATCGCCGCATTGTGCGGCAGCGAGGTGCCTAGCGATTCGGCCATGCAGGCCATGGTGGAGGCGGTGCCCATGGTGTTGCAGGTGCCCGCGGAGCGGGACATGCCCGCTTCGGCGGCCATAAAGTCGTGGAGTGATATTTCACCGGCTTTGACCTGCTCGGAGAGCTTCCACACCACGGTGCCGGAACCAATATCCTTGCCCTTGTGCTTGCCGTTGAGCATCGGCCCGCCGGTGACCACGATGGTGGGAATATCACAGCTCGCCGCGCCCATCAGTAGCGCCGGGGTGGTCTTGTCGCAGCCCACCAGCAGCACTACGGCATCGATGGGATTGCCGCGAATGGCCTCCTCCACGTCCATGCTCGCCAGGTTACGGGTGAACATCGCGGTGGGGCGCAGGTTGGATTCACCGTTGGAGAACACTGGGAACTCCACCGGGTAGCCACCCGCCTCCAATACGCCCTGTTTCACGTGCTCCGCCAGCTTGCGGAAATGCGCATTGCAGGGCGTCAACTCCGACCAGGTGTTGCAGATACCGATAATCGGCTTGCCCTGAAACTCATGGTCAGGAATACCCTGGTTTTTCATCCAACTGCGGTACATAAAGCCGTTTTTATCGGCGGTGCCGAACCACTGGGCAGAGCGTAATGGGCGCTGGCGATCAGACATAACAAAGCCTCCGTACAAATCGGAAAAAAGTAGCAAACAAATAAAGGAGTAACGCTTTAAGCGTTAGGCTCGTTGACGGCGGGTCTGTTTCCAGCGGTCAAACATCACCGCCAGCAGCAGAATCGCGCCACGCACCAGGTATTGGTAAAAAGTGGGGACGTTAAGCAGCCCCATAGCATTCTGCACGCAGCCCATAATCAGCACCCCGACCACCACGCCGGTAATGGTGGCCACGCCACCGGATAGCGCCACGCCACCCAGTACACAGGCAGAAATGACCGCCAGCTCCAGGCCCATGGAGGTATTGGGGTCACCCAGCCCCATCCGCGAAGCCAGCAGTACACCTACGACCCCTGCCACTACGCCCTGGAGGCCAAAAACAATAATCTTTAGGCGGCGGACATTAACCCCGGCCAGAGCGGCGGCTTCCGAGTTACCGCCGGTAGCCAAAACGTTGCGCCCAAAGGCGGTCATATTGAGTATCACGCCAAAGATCACAAAGCAGGCCAGCATCGTCCATACCGGCAGGGTTAGGCCGAGGAAGGAGGCGCTGCCCAGATCAAAGAAGCCCGGCACGGTAATCATCACCGCGTCGCCGCCGGAGGTGATGTAGGCCAGACCGCGCACAAACTCCATTGCCGCAAGAGTGGCTATTAAAGAGTTAATGCCAAACTTGGCAATCACCAGGCCATTAAAGGCACCCACCGCGCCCCCGGCGACAATGCCTCCTATCACGCCGATAAAGACGCTACCGGTACTGGAGGTCACCACCGCTGCAACCACCCCTGCGAAGGCCACCGTGGAGGCCACCGATAGATCCACCTCCCCCAGGGCCAGCACCAGCATCATGGTGGTGGCCAAACTGCCGATCAGGGTGATCGAGAGCAACAGCCCGACCATATTGCGGCCGGTCAGAAAATCAGGGATGAGTACCGCTAGAGCGATAAACAGGAGCAGAAAAATCGCGATCAGTCCCGAGGTATCCAGCAGCGTGCGCAGCGGTTTTATCAGTCCCTGGCGCCCCGCTGGGCGGGCAGGTGTCGTCTCACCTTGGGTTGCGTTGTTCGTTGTCATGGTGTTTGTCCTGAGCTTCTTCTTTTAAGAGCCAATAGCGTGTAAAAAACTGACTTAGGCGGGTAGTGCCAGCCCCAGTAGACGTTCCGGCGTAGCCGACTCCCGCGACACTACTTCCACCAGTTCCCCGTCGCGCATCACGGCGATGCGGTCACAGATGGAGCTGACTTCCGCCAGATCACTGGAGATCACCACCACGCTTTTGCCCTGTTCCGCTAGGTCGTAGAGCAGCGAGTAAATATCTCGGCGTGCGCCTACATCAATCCCTCGGGTCGGCTCGTCCATCACGAACAGGTCAATCTCTTCAGCGAGCCAGCGGGCCAGAATCACTTTCTGCTGATTGCCCCCGGAGAGCTTGCCAATCGGCGTTCGCGGGCCGGGAGTTTTAACGCTGAGTTGCTGGATATAGGCTTCGGCATTGCGCCGTTCGCGACCGGGGTGGCGGAAAACGCCCCAACGTTTAAAAAAGCGCCGACAGCTAATATTGAGGTTGTCGGCCACGCTGGCCACCGGAAAGATCCCCTGAGACTTGCGATCCTCCGGGCACATGGCAATACCGGCACGAATTGCCTCACCCGGGCTTTTAAAGTGCCGAGACTTGCCGTTAAAGGTCACGCTGCCGGCTTTGGGTGATTCGACGCCGCAGACCAAACGCAGCAACTCACTACGCCCGGCGCCCACCAAACCAAACAGCCCAAAAACCTCACCGCGTTTCACTGAAAAACTCACCGGGGCTTTTAAGCCGCGCCCCTGAATCCCCTCTACGTTCAAGACAGTTTCACCCTGCTCACGCGCCCGGTAGCCGTAAACATCGTCGATATCGCGGCCGACCATTTCACTGACTAACAGGTCATGGTTCAGCTCAGACATGTCCTCATGGGTACGGATGTGCTGCCCGTCGCGGAAGATGGTGACCGCGTCGCACATCTCGAATACTTCCTCCATACGGTGGGTCACGTAGAGCACCACGCGCCCCTCGTCGCGCAGACGTTGGACGATGCGCTTTAGCTGACGAATCTCCTGAATGGAGAGGCTGCTGGTAGGTTCGTCAAAAGCGATCACCTTGGCGTCGCGCAGCAGCGCACGGCCAATCTCAATCATCTGCTGCTGGCCGATGGAGAGCTCGCGCACCTTGGTTGAGGGGTGGATCTCCCCCTCGCCAAGATCAGCCAGAATCGCCAAAGCCTTTTGCTTTAACTCGCGGCGATTAACAAACCCCTGCCGCGTAGGCAGTTGGCCCAGCAGCAGGTTTTCAGCCACCGACATATTGGGCGAGAGCGTCAACTCCTGGTAGATAATCGCGATGCCTTCCCGCAGCGCCTCCCGGGCGTTGCTGAAGACGTGGCGCTGACCATCAATCCACAGTGCGCCTTCGGCGACACGGTTAACGCCACTGAGCACCTTGAGCAGGGTGGACTTACCCGCGCCGTTCTCGCCCATTAACGCATGCACTTCACCGGCGTGGGCGGCAAAGCTCACCCCATCCAGCGCGCGCACCCCGGGGAACACGACGCTAATTCCGTCGAACCGTAAATAAGCATCAGACATGCTTGAATACTCCGCAGATGGCCTGTAACAGCGAGCCCGTTACAGGCCTCTTTTATTGCCAACCAAGCGCTTTATAGACCGAGCGCTGCGCGTACTTCTTCCCAGTTGTCGCGCGTCATTAACGTGCCGGAGGTTTCGGTGTTGGCGGGAGGCTCTTGATCCTCGCTAATCCAGCGGTAGAGGTCTTCGGCGGTCTGACGGCCGTGCATGGTGGAACTGACCGCTACCGTGCCGTGAAAGCCAGTGGGGTTATCCCGAGAAAACTCGGCAAAGGCGGCGCCGGAGCCATTGATACCCACGCCGATCACATCTTCCGGCGCTAAGCCATACTGCTCGGTAGCCCTAACACCACCCAGCACGCTCTCTTCGTTAAGGGCATAGATCACCCAGTGCTCATAATCGCCACGCTGGGAAAGCACCGGCGATGCGGCGGAGAAAGCCCCGCTGGTATCAGTGCTCTGCTGGGGCGCATCAAAAATATTGTCTTCCGGGAAGCCTGCCGCTAACAGCGCCTCGGTGGCGCCATCGGTACGCTCAACGGCGGTAGGTAGTTCGTTGTTGGTGATGCGCAATGCGGCCACCTCTTCGGGGTTCCAACCACGGGCTTCCATTTCGGCGGCAATGGCTTCGCCAACTTGTCGGCCAATCTTGGTGCCCGACATCCCCAGGTGCGGCACGCCCTCCATGGGTTCACCGCTGGAGTTAACAAACTGGTCGTCCACAGTGACTACTTTCATACCGTACTGGTTGGCACGGTTCATGATTGCGGGCCCCAAACGCACATCCGGCGGGCAAATCACAAAGCCTTCGGCACCCTGGGCATAAAGGTTATCAATGGCGCTGAGTACCTCCTGACCATCCTCACCGCCGAGGCGCACCACTTCGAAGCCGAGCTCTTCGCCTACCTCGGTAGCAGCCTGCTGTTCGTTAATGAACCATGCCTGCTCGGGCTTTTTAACGATAAAGCCGATCTTCACTTCGTCTTCCTGGGCCTGTACGGTTCCCAGTGAGGCCAGCATAATCGCGCTGCCGAGAGCTAAACGGGCAAATGTCTTAGTCAATCTCATTGTTATACTCCTACGATTTTTAGCGCTGTTTTGATTGCTACTTCAGCTTTTATTGCTATTTCAGCTTTTATTCCCAAACCACAGGGAGTTAAGAACCGGTGTTAAGAACCAGGCTTACGAACCCATATCTTGTTGCGCTGAGAAACGGTAAACCGTGCGCGAACGATAGGTGTCACCGGGTTCTAAAATGGTGCTGGGAAATGCCCCTTGGTTGGGTGAATCGGGATAGTGCTGGGTTTCCAGCGCAAAGCCAGAGCGGTGCCCGTAGGCTTGGCCCTGTTTGCCGGTCAGATCACCGTTAAGGAAGTTGCCGGAATAGAACTGTATCGCGGGCTCAGTGGTGGTGATCTCCACCATGCGGCCACTCTCGGGCTCCCACACCTTGGCAGCCAGCACCAGTTCATCCGCTGACGCGTTATCCCGGGCCAGCACAAAGTTGTGGTCGTAACCGCCGCCAAAACCGAGCTGCTCGTTCTCCTGATCAATCCGCTCGCCAATCGTCGTCGCCTGGGTAAAGTCGAACGGTGTGCCGTCTACCGAGCGAATCTCGCCGGTGGGAATGAGGCTGTCGTTAACCGGGGTAAATTCAGGGGCGTTGATCATTAGCAGATGATCGAGAATGGTGTCACTACCTTCGCCCTTTAGATTGAAATAGCTATGTTGGGTGAGGTTGATGGGTGTGGCCTTATCGGTCACGGCCAGGTAATCGACCATAAGCTCGTCGTTATCGGTCAACGTATAGGTCACCTCGGTCTCTAATCTACCGGGGTAGCCCTCTTCGCCATCCTCGCTGGTATAGCGCAATACCAAACCAGAGCCTGCTTCGTTTTCAAATGGTTCGGCTTGCCACAGCACTTTATCGAACCCTTGATCGCCGCCGTGAAGATGATTGCTGCCATCATTGGTGGCCAGTGAATAGCTTTCACCATCAAGGGAGAACTGGCCATTCGCAATACGATTGCCGTAACGCCCAATGATGGCGCCGAAATAGGGATTTGCCTGGTGATACTCATCAGAGAGATACGCTTCCAAAGAGTCGAAACCCAGCGCGATATCGTCAAATTCGCCATCCACGTTGGGGGTCTTCAGCGACAGGATGATGCCGCCGTAGTTGGTCACCCGCAGTTCGATGCCGTTGGCGTTGGTAAATTGATAGACATCGACCTGACGGCCATCGGGCAAGTGGCCAAATACCGATGTCTGTATTCCGCTATCGGCACCACTGCCCGCTTCGGTGTCAGAACTACTCTGAGCTTGCGCAGCGTTTGCCAACAGCGCTGCGACAATGGCAGCGAACATCAGTGGCGAACCCTTTTGTAATCGTTGGCTATACATGAGAGGCATGAGCTTCCTCCTGGAGGCGTACTTTATGTTGCTAGCTTATTGTTGTTAGGTCGGTGCAGTTAACTTAGGGCGTTATCACCGATACAGAGACTACAGTAGCCATGTCTGGCATAACCAACCAATATACAAATACCTCACTATCGATATACTTCTTAGTATCAATAACAACTCAAGGCTTATTCTATGGGCGTTCTCGGTGAGAACTGGTTTTTAGACGTGCGACTAAAGTTGCGCCATTTTCAGCTATTTTTAGCGCTGGATGAGCAGCGCAACCTGCATCGCGCTGCGGCCCAGCTCAATATGAGCCAGCCCGCCGCATCAAAACTGCTCAGCGATCTGGAAGCCAATCTGGGTATTCGCCTGTTTGATCGCCACCCCCGGGGGCTAACGCCTAACTGGTACGGCGAGATTATGATCCGCCACGCCCACAGCATGCTTTCAGCGCTACGTCATACCGGTGAGGAGTTGAGCGCCCTCGGCGAAGGCAATGCGGGCACGGTAGCAGTCGGTACGGTAATGGCTCCGGCGGTCACACTGCTTACCAGCGCGATTGAGCGGGTGCACCGCGACCGGCCGGGGTTAAAAATCAGCGTGGATGTGGATGTCAGCAAGGTGCTGGTGCCGCGTCTGCTCGAAGGCGAGTTGGATTTCGCGATTACCCGTATTCCCGCAGGCGTCGATGCCGAGCATTTCGTATTTGAAGAAATCGGTGAGGAGGAACTTTGCTTTGTATGCCGCCAAGGGCATCCATTATCCTTTAAGAAAACGCTGAACCTTGCGGATATGACGAGCTACCCCTGGTCGCTGCAGCCTGCCGGTGCGCTGATGCGCCAGCGGGTGGATAGCCTGTTTTTACACCATCAGGTCGCGCCGCCCCGCCAGATCATTGACACCGCCGATCTGCTGCTCTCGCTGGCACTGGTGGATAAATCCGACACCATTACGGTGACCACACGGGAAGCCGCTGATCTACTCTGCCCGCCGCAACGTTTTCATCTTCTGCCCTTCAGCGAGACGCTAAGTGTTCAACCCTACGGACTGGTGAGCTTGCGCCACCAACGCCTTTCTCCCGGTGCCGCCGCGTTAATGAGCACCCTGCGCGACATCATTGCCCAGTCCAATTAACGCATTGTTATTAAGGCATTGTTTTAGTTCGATGGCGGCTGACGAGCTGATCGAAAGCATGATTTCTTAACCAAATGCGCAAAAGAGTAAACTCCCCCGCCAACCCCATGACCATACAAAAGTATATGTTGAACAATTACTCTTAATGTTCAACATTACCTTCCCGCATGGTTAATTGCTCCGTTGCATCACCATGTTCACTGCGATGTTCATAACAACGTCCTCCACACCGCTTTTCACAACGTTTTTCACAACAATAACCTTGAGGAATAGTGCCATGCTCAAATCCAAGTACAGCTTTCTACTCACTGGCTCAGCACTGCTGCTAGGCCTTTCAACGGCCCAGGCGGCCGAGTATGAATGGAAATTTCAGGCTTCAGAAACCTCGGGCGAACCCAGCTTTAAGATCAAGCAGGAGTGGGCCGAGCGAATCACGGCGATGACCGATGGTCGCGTCGAGATCGAGGTAATGCCGATTAACTCCGTGGTGGGCCCGACCGAAACGTTGACCGCCGTGAGCTCCGGGATTCTGCAGGGTCATATGACCGACCCTAGCTACTTCTCTGGCCAGGATCCCGCTTTTGGCATGCTCGGCAACCTTGTCGGCGCTTGGCAGAACCCCTACGACTTCCTGGAGTACATGAAGTACGGCGGCGGTGAAGAGCTCTACAACGAACTGGTCGAGCCCTACGGCGCGCATTTGATCAGCGCAGCTACCTTCCCGCTGGAGTCGGTGCCTTCTACGGTGCCCATCGAATCCATCGCCGATTTTGAAGGGCTAAAGATTCGCGCCCCCCAAGGCATGGTCTACAACATCTTCGAGCGCATTGGTGCCACGCCAGTTAACCTGCCAGGCTCTGAGGTGTATACCGGGCTGGAAAAAGGCGTGATCGACGCTGCGGACTCCACGGTACTCTCGAATAACGACGCCATGGGCCTGCACGCTTTCGCCCCCTACCCGCTCTACCCTGGCTTTCACTCCATGCCCATGATCGCCGTATCGATCAATAAAGACATCTGGGATGGCCTGCCCGAGGAGCTACAGACAACCCTAAATACCGCCTTTGACGGCATGGCCTACGACCTAATTGCCCGCCTCAAGGAGCAGGATATCGAGACCCTGCAACGGCTTCAGGATGACCCCGACGTGCACCCCTTCGACCTGCCTGCAGAGGAGCGCCGTAAGTTCCGCGCCGCGGCTGAGCAAGAGTGGCAAGAGTGGGCCGGAAGAAATGAGATGACCCAGAAGATTTATGACTCGGCGACCGCCTTTTTGCGCTCGCGCAATCTGCTTTAACTTTTTGCTCTCAACTAGGCCTTATTAACCTAACCAGCGCATCGCTCGGGAGCCCCCGAGCGATGCGCGTAGAGTCGCGCCATGTCTCAAAAAACACCTGACAATCAATACCGCTCTCCTCCTACCCACGACCTTCCCGAGATTCTCGAAACGGTTGAGGAGATAGCCCCTGAACGCAATGCCTTAGACCGCTTGATTGCACGGGGTGGTCGTGCCGTTTCCTGGCTGGTGCTGGTGGCAATGGGGATCAGCGTCGTCGAGGTCTTTATGCGCTACGGTTTCAACAACCCCACCTCCTGGGTACACGAAACCGTAGTGTTTCTGATCGCGGTTATCTTTGTGCTGGGCGGCCCAGCGGCCATGGCGCGCAATAGCCATATCCGCGTCAAGGTGCTCTACGACAGTGCCGGGCCCAGGCTGAAGTGCTGGATGGATCGTTTCAACGACCTGCTTACTCTGATTTTCTGCCTGACGATGAGCTATGCCGCTTTTCATATGTTCTGGGGAGCGTCGCATAACCCGCTCGGCGAGTGGTCGCTGGAGCGCTCCGGCACCTCCTGGAACCCGCCCTTTCCCGCTATGGTCAAGGGCATGATTCTGTTCGCCCTGGTGTTGATGACCCTGCAAGCCTCATTGCATCTGTGGCAGTCGCTCAAGGCGAAGCCCCGCACCGAGGAGGCGCGCTGATGGATATTTCAACCGCTACGATCCTCATGGTAGGGGCAATTTTCGCGCTGCTGGTCACCGGTCTGCCGCTGGCGTTTATCACCGGTTTGGTGGCCATGGCCTTCACCTTCGGCTGGTTCGGCGAGGCGGCACTGCCACTGGTCACCAGCCGTGTCTACGGGTTTATCACCGAGTATTCGCTGGTGGCAGTGCCCATGTTCGTATTGATGGCGTCACTGCTGGATCGCTCCGGCATCGCCAAGGATCTGTTCAACGCCATGCGCGTTTTTGCTGGCCGCCTGCCGGGTGGCGTGGCGGTGCAGACCATCGTAGTGGCGTTTTTCCTGGCCGCCCTTTCGGGCATTATCGGCGGGGAGATCGTGCTACTGGGGATTCTGGCGCTGCCGCAAATGCTCCGCCTGGGCTACGACAAGCGCCTCTCCATTGGCGTGGTATGCGCTGGGGGCGCCCTGGGCACCATGATGCCGCCGTCCATCGTGTTGATTATCTATGGCCTGATCGCCAGTGTATCGATTGCCGACCTGTTCGCTGCTGCCGTTACCCCAGCCATCATCCTGATGGGCTCCTATATCGCCTACGTGCTGGTGCGCTGCCTGAAGAATCCCGCGCTGGGCCCGCCGCTGGATAAAGACACTCAGGACAATCCTTTTGCCAGTAAGCTGGACGCCGTTAAAGCCATTCTGCTACCAGGGCTAATTGCCTTTCTCGTGCTGGGCACGATCTACGGCGGCATCGCTTCGGTCACCGAGGCCGCAGCCATGGGCGTCTTCGGCGTACTGCTCGCCACCATTGTGCGTGGCGAGTTCACCCCCAGCATGCTGCACCATAGCTTGGGTCAGACCATGAACACCTGTGGCATGATCATCTGGATCGGCATCGGTGCCGCCGCCCTAGTAGGCGTCTACAACCTGATGGGGGGCAACCGCTTTGTGTCGAGTTTGATTCTCGGGCTCGACGTCGCGCCGATTGTAATTATCCTGGTAATGATGGCGATTATGCTGGTATTGGGGCTATTTCTCGACTGGATCGGGATCGCCATGCTGGCCCTGCCGATCTTTCTGCCCATCGTTATTCAACTCGGTTTCGACCCCATCTGGTTTGGCATCCTGTTCGCCGTGAATATGCAGGTGTCGTTCCTGTCACCGCCCTTCGGGCCCGCCGCCTTCTACCTTAAAAGCGTGGCACCGCCGGATATCAGCCTGAAGGATATCTACCTCTCTGTACTACCCTTTATGGCCATTCAGCTGTGCATACTCGCGGCGCTATTGATCTGGCCGCAACTGGCCATTTGGCCACTCTGATAACGTCTAAACTGGGCTTCATAAGGAGATCACCATGCGCCTGATTCAATGTGACCACGACGGCCAGGTTCGCGCCGCGCTGGTCGAGAGCGAAGAGCAGGTCAGACTGCTCGACGGCGACACCTACACCCTGGCCAGCCGGGCGATTAGCGCCGGTAAGCCGCTCAGCGAGATAGTGACGGAAGCGCTAACCGACACCCGCCTTGATTACCAAGCGCTGGTCGACGCCAAGCGCCTGCTGCCACCGCTGACGCATAGCGACCCGGCCCACTGCCTGGTGACCGGCACTGGCCTCACTCACCTGGGCAGTGCCGATACCCGCTCGGCGATGCACGCCAAAGCGCAAGCGGCTGAAGAGGATATGACCGACTCCATGCGCATGTTCAAGCTGGGCGTGGAGGGCGGCAAACCCGACGCAGGCCGGCCAGGCGCTCAGCCGGAGTGGTTCTACAAGGGCGATGGCCAGTGCGTAGTGGCACCGGAAGCCGAGATCCCCTCCCCCGCCTTTGCTGAAGATGCAGGCGAGGAGCCTGAGCTGGCAGGGCTTTATGTGATTGGCAACGATGGCCAACCCTGGCGCGTCGGCTATGCTTTGGGTAACGAGTTCTCTGACCACGTCACCGAGCGCTTCAACTACCTCTGGCTAGCTCACTCAAAGCTACGCGCCTGCAGCTTTGGGCCCGAGCTATTGATTGGCGAGCTGCCCGCGCACTTGGAGGGCACCAGCCGTATCCAGCGCAGTGGCGAAGCGGTTTGGGAGAAGCCCTTTCTCACCGGCGAGGCCAATATGGCCCACAGCCTAGCTAACCTGGAGTATCACCACTTCAAATACCCAGGCTTCCGTCGCCCCGGCGATGTGCATGTGCACTTTTTCGGCACCGCAACGCTGAGCTTCGCCGACGGCATTAAGGTGCGCGAAGGCGATCGTTTTGAGATCCAGATCAGCGAGTTTGGTCGCGCCCTGCGCAACCCGCTCCGGGTGGAAGCAGACGCACCGGCCATCAGCGTGAAACCGCTTTAACACCTGAATTTTTACACCAACAGGAGGTTGTATGACTCTGGAAGGCAAACTACTCATCGGCCAGCAGGCCATCAGCGGCCAACAGGCCAACATTAATGCAGTGAATCCCGCCACCGGCGAAACACTTGCACCCGCCTACCCTGGCGGCAGCAAGGCCGAGGTCGAGCAAGCCTGTGAACTTGCCGAAGCGGCGTACGCCACTTACCGCGAAACGTCGCTTGAAGAGCGCGCTGTATTCCTCGAAACCATCGCCGCCGAGATCGAAGGGATCGGTGATGAGTTGATTGAGCGCGCCATGGCCGAAACCGGCCTACCGCGCCCGCGCTTAGAGGGCGAACGCGGCCGCACCTGCGGTCAGCTACGCTTGTTCGCCAACGTGGTAAGGGCCGGCGAGTGGCTCGATGTGCGTATCGATCCCGCCCTGCCTGATCGTGAACCCCTGCCCCGCGCCGATCTGCGCCAGCGGCATATTGCCCTGGGCCCGGTGGCCGTGTTTGGCGCCAGCAACTTCCCACTCGCCTTCAGCGTGGCCGGTGGTGATACCGCATCGGCACTGGCCGCAGGCTGCCCGGTGGTCGTTAAGGGCCACTCCGCCCACCCCGGCACCTCCGAGTTAGTAGGCCGTGCTATTCAACGCGCCGTTGCCAAGTGCGAGCTGCCTGAGGGTGTTTTCTCACTACTGTTTGGCTCGGGCCGCGAAATCGGGCAGGCGCTGGTGGCTGACCCGCGTATTCAAGCAGTGGGTTTCACCGGTTCACGCAGCGGCGGCACCGCCCTCATGGCAACTGCCCAAGCGCGGCCGCAGCCGATCCCGGTCTATGCCGAGATGAGTTCCATCAACCCGGTGTTCCTGCTGTCGGAAGCGCTCAAAACTCGTGGCAAAGCCATCGCTGAAGGCTTTGTTGGCTCACTCAACATGGGTGCTGGGCAGTTCTGCACCAACCCCGGGCTGGTGATTGCGGTTCAGGGCCCAGAGCTGGATGCCTTTGTTGAAGCGGCCGGAGAAGCGGTTAAAGGCAGCGCAGCCCAGACCATGCTGACACCGGGCATTCACGACGCTTACCAGCAGGGTGTTGACCGACTCGCCCACCACGCCAACGTCACCGAAGTGGCTCGTGGCCAAGCCGGTGAAACGGCTAACCCTTGCCAAGCAGGACTGTTCGTTACCCAGGCCGAGGCGTTCCTCAACGAGCCCGCCCTCCAAGAAGAAGTGTTTGGTTCGACGTCGCTGGTCATCGCCTGTACTGACGCCCAGGAAGTGGCGAAGGTGGCTGCCCAGCTCGAAGGTCAGCTCACCATTACGCTACAGATGGATGACGGCGATTTGGCGACCGCCAAGCAGCTGCTGCCCACCCTGGAGCGCAAAGCGGGGCGCATTCTGGCCAACGGCTGGCCAACCGGGGTGGAAGTGTGCCACGCCATGGTGCACGGCGGCCCTTACCCTGCAACGTCGGACTCCCGCACGACCTCGGTGGGCAGTGCGGCGATTTTCCGCTTCCTGCGCCCGGTGTGCTACCAGGCGCTGCCGGAAGGGTTACTGCCCGAGGCGATCCGCGACGGTAACCCCTATGGGGTATCACGCCTGGTCGATGGCAAGCGTGAATAAACATCGTTTTGAAGGTCATGCCGCCAGCTTTGAGATAGTGCTGACACCGAACCCTTAGTAATTCAAACGCAGCGAGGATCCCATACTTCGTTGCGTTTTTTTGTACCTAGCTGATATGCCGCTAAGCCACTGCTCCCTTGCTTGGCGACTTGCATCCTACTTGTTCGAACAGTTCGATGGGGTATTCAGTCCACAGTCCTGACACTTGAATGCCCCTCAAAGCTCATTACGCCGAAGAGTGCTGAGACTTTGTCTGCAGGTAACGATACGCTTTGATCAGAAGCGGTGAACACCACAGGAGTATCACGGCGATACCCAGGCCTGCACTGATCGGACGTGCAAAGAAGCTCGTCAGATCTCCCCCTGTACGCAGCATTGCGCTCATAAAGTTGTTCTCGACCACGGATCCTAGCACCAGCCCCAGTATGGCCGGCGCCATGGGGAAGTCATTGACTGCCAGAACATAGGCTACTAGTCCTACAATCAACATCAGCCAGACATCGACGATACTGTTGTTGATGGCAAAGGCGCCTACCACACAAAAACAGAGTATAACCGGCATAAGTATTCGACTGGGCGTGAGGATAAAGAGCTTGGAAAGCCGAATCGCAATGTATCCGATAGGCAGCATCATCAGGTTGGCCAGGATGAACACGATGAACAGCGCGTAGATCAAGCCACTGCCATCCATAAAGATAGTCGGACCGGGGTTCATTCCCTTCATGTACAAAACGCCAATAACGATAGCCGTAATGGAATCACCTGGGATGCCGAACACAAGCGCAGGTACCCATGCACCGCTGATACCCGAGTTATTGGCGGAACTAGCATCCACGATGCCTTCGATATTACCCGTACCATATTTCTCTTTTTCCTTGGATCGTCCCTTACCCACGCCGTAGGAGATCCAGGCCGCGATATCGGCTCCCGCGCCGGGCAATGCCCCAATCAGTGTACCTATCGAGCTGCCACGCACCATGTTGCGCCAGTAACGCTTCATGTGACCAGGCACGTTGTGAAACACGCTGTCCTGATCGACAACGCTGATGGTCTTTTTCTCGGACTTGGAGCCGTAATAGCTCATCAGTTCATTGAGTGCGAACATGCCGATCATGACCGGAATGAAGTTGATGCCCGCCATTAGATCGGGCACGCCGAAGGTGAAACGCGGCGCGCCGCTCATCATGTCCAGACCGACCGTCGATAGCAAAATGCCAAAGAGCAGCGATAGAAAAGCTTTTATTCGGGAGCCGACGGAGATGAATATTGAGCAGCTCAACCCCAGTATTGCCAGCCAGAAGTATTCAAAGGCACTGAATTGCAACGCGACTTCAGCAAGCGACTGCGCCACCACGATCAAGACGAGAGTGCCGAAAATACCGCCAAAGACAGAGCAGGCAAGGTTGATGCCCAACGCCTCGCGTGCCCTTCCCTTCTTGGCTAGTGCATACGATTCCCCGACATAGGCAGCAGAGGCAGGTGTACCGGGTATGTTCAGGTAAGTACCGGGTATATCGCCAGCAAAGATCGCCATGGCCGACGTTGTGACAATGGCGGCGATGGCGGGAATGGTGTCCATATAGAATGTCAAAGGCACCAGTAGGGCAACGGCCATCGTTGCCGTAAGCCCCGGCACGGCACCAACAAATATGCCGAAAAGCGACGCCAGCAAGATGACCAACAGGGTCTCAAAATTCAAAACCAGGCCGACTCCATTCATCAGAATATCCATGGCAGACGTCCCTCTAGAAGAACTCCTTGCGGCAATGGAATAAGCAAGTAGTGTGAAAAAATGAAATAGATCGCTAGAGCCACTAGTAACGAGGCAACTAGCGCCACCCAGGGGACAGTTTTTCTCATGATCATCAGGACAAACATGATGACCGCCATCGTAATCATCGCACCCAGGTAGCCGCTGGCGAAGATGTAAAAGACAATGGCGATGGGCGGTAGCAGCATTGCCAAACCGGATTTTCCTGAGGAGGGCTCTTTCAGGGTAGTGGCCTCCGTCGATGCTTGTGGAGCCAACACCCTTTTTCTATTCCATAATGTATTTGCCGCCAGGAGCGCACCCCCGAGACAAAATCCCGCTCCAACAATTGAAGGGAAAAGCGAGGGCCCATACTGAAGGCTGGGTAGCGTCGGAAATTTCTGGGCCGTGACGATCGTTGCGATCCCGGCAATAACAAACGCTAACCCGGTAAACAAATCCCTCATGGTCACTCCTTAGTTAGCCAAGCCAACTTGTTCGACGATTTCGCCTAGCACCGTATCCATCTCTTGCATCAGCTGGCCGAACTCTTCCGCGTTACGCCACACGGTTCCAAACCCTCGCTGTTCCATGAAATCCTGGTACGTGTCACTTTGATAAGCAGCCTCGAGCGCTGACTCAAGCGTTGCGACAACCTCTGCGTCCATTCCTTGAGGACCAACGATTCCTCGCCACGCACCGACTTGGTAGTCACTACCCACAAGTTCGTTGGTAGTAGGAATATCTGGGAAGGCTGAAAGACGCTCTGGGGCCATGACGGCAAAGCTTTTTACACGTCCCGCCTCAATCATCGAACGAGCCTCAGGCACCGACGTAGAAACAATATCAATCCCTCCAGATGCCAACTCTGTCATCGCGGGCGCCGAGCCTTCGCTGGGGATCCAGATAACCTGATCGGCAGGAATATCCTGATCCATCAAAAAGCCCGCAAAGGCGAGATGCCAGATGCCACCCTGCCCGGTTCCCGACGCGGTGAGGCTGCCTTTAGGCTCAGTACGAATGGCTTCCATCATCGCATTAAGACTTTCAAACGCTCCGTCGGTGGCTACCTGGATGCCGGGAGAGTCGTAGTTGATTTGCGCGATGGGGGTAAGATCTTCGTACGTCAGATCCGTCAACCCCAGCCAGTGCATGGTATTGACCTCGACGGTGGCCAAGCCGATGGTATAGCCATCAGGTGCCGCGTTGAGCATGGCGGTATGGCCCACGACACCACTACCGCCGGTGCGATTCACCACGTTGACGTTTTGCCCCAATTGCTCTTCCAAGGCCCGAGCAATGGTGCGTGCCGTTGCATCCGTTCCCCCGCCGGCAGCCCAGGGCACGATCAAGGTAAGAGGACGTTCGGGGTAATCGGCAAAAGCCGAGGTAGACACTAACGCGATTATCGCTGTCAAAAGCGAGTAACGAAGGATTTGGAATCTGGCACTGATCTTGTTCATGATGAAAATCCTTAAATATTTACCGTCTGTTTAGTTGTTCTTGTCACACGTTTTTCATACTTACGGCATCAATATCCGCCCAGCCAAATAACAGGCTTAATAAGTTCTTGATGGGCGCTCAGCGGGCTGCTCCTTGTATCGGCCAATGGTGGCAAGTGCTCCTTGTCGAAGCAGGCTGATATCGATTCCGACGGCAATAAACTGGCAGCCAAGCTTCTGGTAGCGGCGGGCGTCCTCTTCGACCGGTGCTAAAATTCCTACCGGTTTGCCCGCGTCGAGTGCCGTTCGAATGATCCTTTCGATGGCGCGTTGAACGTTGGGATGGGTCGGATTTCCGGGATAGCCCATTCCAACCGAAAGATCTGCTGGCCCAATAAACACGGCGTCTACACCTTCGGTTGCTGTGATAGCCTCTACCTGATCGACGCCTTTGGGGGACTCCACCTGGACGATCAGGCAAAGGGACTCATGTGCTTTGTTCAAGTAGTCGTCCACGCCATCCCAGCGTGTAGCACGCACGACCCCACCGCCAACGCCGCGTATCCCGTGCGGAGGATAGCGGGTTGCCCGCACCAGCGCGGCCGCCTGATCACCGCTCTCCACCATCGGTATCATCAGCGTTTGTGCACCGATGTCGAGCAACTGCTTGATCAGCGCCGGATCCTGATTAACGCTACGAACCACCGGCGCCGTCGAATAAGGGGCTACCGCCTGTAGCTGGGCCAGGATGGAAGGGAGCGTGTTAGGTGCATGCTCACCATCGATCAATAACCAATCGAATCCTGTGCTGGCAACGATTTCGGTGGCGTAACCCGTGGCAAATCCGGCCCAGCAGCCCCACATCGGGGCTTGCTGGGTCAACGCCTGCTTGAATGTGTTGGTAGGTACCTGCATCCTTTGGCTCCTCTAGAGACGTGGACGGTTATTCACTCCTGCACCTGACAGTCAATAGCGATGACTCACACCATAGACCCAGGCAACACAGTCACTGACCGTTACCGCTAAAACCAACTTCTCTTTAGTGCGATCGCGTTACGGTCAGTGACTTTCGAGCGGGTCTCTCTTTCCCCGACAGGCAAGAGAAGAGAGCAAGCCTATTAGTTAGCCAGCCCCACCTGTTCGACGATTTCACCGAAAACGTCGTCCATATCTTGCATAAGCTGGCCAAACTCTTCAGCGTTGCGCCATTCAGTACCAAAACCTTGCTGATTCATGAACTCCTGATACGTATCACTGTTGTAGGCGGCTTCAAGGGCTGATTCGAGCGTTGCCACCACGTCCGGATCCATACCTTGAGGACCGGCGATTCCGCGCCACTCACCTACTTGATAGCTACTGCCGATTACTTCATTAGTGGTGGGCACATCAGGAAAGCTGGGGATACGCTCTGGAGACATTACCGCAAAGCTCTTAACGCGACCGGCCTCGATCATTGAGCGGGCTTCAGGCACCGAGCTTGGTACAATATCAATCCCCCCAGAAACCAGCTCAGTCATCGCTGGTGCTGCTCCTTCACTAGGAATCCAAGTCACTTGGTCGGCGGGAATACCTTGATCCATCAAAAAGCCAGCAAAAGCTAGATGCCACACACCGCCTTGGCCAGTACCCGAAGCAGTAAACGTGCCTTTAGGCTCAGAGCGTATCGCTTCAAGGAGCTCTTCAAGGGTTTCATAAGGGGAGTCTGCTGCTACCTGTATGCCTGGAAAGTCATAGTTGATTTGAGCAATAGGCGTAAAGTCTTCATACGTAAGGTTCGTTAAACCCAACCAATGCATCATGTTAACTTCGCCAGTAGCCAAGCCAATCGTATAACCATCCGGCTCAGCATTAATCATGGCGGTATGACCAACAACGCCACTGCCCCCTGTTCGGTTGACAACATTGACGTTCTGCCCCAGCTCTTCTTCCAGAGCACGAGCGATAGTTCGCGCCGTCGCATCAGTGCCACCACCAGCAGCCCAAGGCACAATCAACGTAAGGGGGCGTTCAGGGTAATCCGCAAGGGCAGAGCCAGACGCTGTCATAACAGCTGCTGCTATACTTGAAGCAAAAATAGTTTTAAGGGAATGGTTTGTAATTATCATATTCATTTTCCTTTAGTAATGTATTGCTTACAATTGATTATCTTTTTTTGAACTGCATGCTTTATTACTTTACGTTTTTCTTATCAAAAGCCTCCTTTACGCACTATTAAGTGGACAGAACTCTATTTATCAGAAAGCTTCTTTGAGCATGTTATAAAAGTCTTCCTTAGAGGGCGCGCGCGGATTGGTCGCCGTGGAATGATCTTCCAATGCCCACTGAGCTAGTTGATCCAAGTGCTCTTCCATGACGCCCATTTCGCTCAAGCTAGCAGGCATTCCCAATTTCACATTGAGCTTTTCAAATGCTTCAGCTAAATCGTCGCTAGGATTGAGACCCATCGCGTCTTTGAGGCAAGCATATTTTTCCTCACAGCCGGGGTGGTTAAACCTTAGAACAGTCGGCATCAACACAGCATTGAGCGTACCGTGATGAAGTTTTAGTTCGTGCAGGCCGCCTAATGCATGAGATAAGGAGTGCACTGCTCCCAGCCCTTTCTGAAAAGCCATGGCGCCTTCAAGGGCCGCCATCATCATTTCATTTCTCGCCGTTAAGTTTTCGCCGTTTTCAACTGCCTCTACTAGATGTTTGCTAGCGCGCGTCAGCCCATCCAAAGCAATCGCTTCAGCCGGAGGATTCACTTTGGGGCTTAAAAAGGTTTCAACGCAGTGAGCAATCGCATCCATACCCGTGGCGGCGGTCAAAAAAGGTGGTAGACCTAGCGTCAAACGAGGGTCACAAATAGCGACCGAAGGAATCAGGTAAGGAGAGAGAAAGCCAAGTTTGCGGTTGTCTTTCATGGTAATCAATGAGGCTCTTCCCACCTCACTACCGGTTCCTGCCGTTGTCGGTATTGCTATTAATGGCAGCACATCGGCTTTAATTTTTGTTACGCCGCCTTCAATCGCAGCGTATTGGCGTAACGGCCCAGGATGATTAAAAAGTAAGGCGACCGCTTTAGCTAAATCAATGCTGGAACCACCGCCAACGGCAATAATGCCGTCACATTTGCTTTCACGCAGGTAAGTAAGCGCTTGCTCCACCGCTACTTCCGTAGGGTTGGACGGCGTATCATCGAACACACATGCGCCATCATCAAGCTGAGCAGACTCAATAACGTGTGTGATAAGAGGGGTAGCACTGAGCCCCTTATCAGTCACAAACAACGGTCGTTTTATCTTCAGCAATTGCAGCTCATTGGCTAATTCAGCAATAGTGCTTTCACCGAACTGAATTTTTGTTAAATAATTGATTATGTGGGGCATTGTCATTTCTCATTATTGTTTTGCTCGTGAACCCAGCAATCTCTTCACTCAAGGTGTCATACAGTATGACTGCATTACAACAGTCTAGTAATGTATTTTGCAGCTGCCAAGGCCTTTACAAAAACGCCTAGCAAAACTGTGAACGGCGGCTCAAATATGGGGTTGCTCACGCTGCCCATCCACCAAGCGGATTACCTTCAGGGGATTGCTGTCCTGCAGCGTAATGGTGAGCTGGCCTTCCAACTGAGTGCGATCGGCAATTAGCATTGTGGGCCGGGTGTATGAAAGCAATCTAGACTAGATGACCATTGCGCTCAATGAACATTATATAGAACAATAGTCTAATCGACGTACGCGGCCGACTTGCTAGAGTGCACCCACAATGATCGCTTTTAAGCTTGCGCCTGGCCCTTGCAACAAAAGCCCAATAATCAGCTTGAGGTAAACGATGAATCTCATTAATTCCCCGTCAGTTATTATTCATCTCAATCCGCGGGATAACGTAGGCGTTGCCTCAAAAGCAGTTCCAAAAGATATTCCCATTGATAAACAGGGCACGCTTGCTCAAGAAAATATTGATGCGGGACATAAAGTTGCGCTCACACATATCAAAAATGGCGAGGCCGTTTTTAAATATGGCCAACTGATTGGGCTGGCTGCACGGGATATTAATCCTGGTGAGCATGTGCACACCCACAACCTCACCATGATTGAACTCAGCTCTTCTTTAGAAGATTTTCAGCCCCATCAAAAAACCGTCACCGTTAGCCATTCACGGACGTTTCAGGGCTACCAACGGGCTGATGGTAGCGTGGGAACGCGTAACTATATTGGTATTCTCTCTACCGTGAACTGTTCTGCCACGGTGGCTAAAGCCGCTGCGGACGTGCTCAATCAGTCTGGGGAATTAAGCCAAATGGGGTTCGATGGTGTAGTGGCCATTACCCATGGTTCTGGTTGCGCCATGAATACTGACTCAGAAGGTTTTGCCTTTCTTGAGCGTGTTATCGCGGGGTATGCCCAGCACCCCAACTTTGCTTTTGTACTCATCATTGGCCTGGGTTGTGAGACCAACCAGGTCAAAACATTAGTCAAAAGAAAGGGGTTGGAAGATGCCTCGCGGCTGGCTTACTTTAATATTCAAGACGCGGGAGGGACACGCACTAGCATCAAAACGGCCTGTGATCACATCATGCAAATGGCCACCCAACACGGCCAACAGCAGCGTGCACCTGCGCCCCTTGAGCACTTAGTGGTTGCCTTGCAGTGTGGCGGGTCAGACGGCTACTCAGGTATTACCGCGAACCCAGCTTTGGGCCATGCCGCCGACCTTATCGTGCAACATGGTGGCAGCGTTATACTCGCCGAAACCCCCGAAATCTATGGCGCTGAAAACCTCCTGATAGACCGCTCCATTAATGAGAGCGTCGCACAGAAACTACTCGACCGGATCACCTGGTGGAAACATTACACTGAGATAAATGGCGCTGAGCTAAACAACAACCCTTCCCCAGGCAATAAAGCGGGTGGGCTATCAACTATCCTTGAGAAATCATTGGGCGCAGTAGCTAAAGGTGGAACGTCGAGTCTTAACGACGTGCTGCTGTATGCTGAGAAGATGACAACGCGCGGTTTTAACTTTATGGATAGCCCTGGCTATGACCCGATTTCGGTCACGGGTCAAATCGCCTCCGGTTCTAACGTAGTCTGCTTTACCACTGGACGAGGTTCAGTCTCAGGCTTCAAACCCGCCCCCTGCCTTAAGCTCGCAACGAATACCTCCATGTATGAGAAAATGCATGAAGACATGGATATAAACTGTGGCGTTATTGTTGATGGCACTGACAGTGTAGAGAGTGTTGGAGAGCAGATTTTTGAGCGCATTATTGCCATCGCTTCAGGCGATATGAGCGCCAGCGAATCACTGGGTTACGGTAATAATGAATTCGTTCCATGGCTGGTAGGTGCCGTCACCTAAACTCCCATTAAAGAGCAATTAACTGACTATGACACAAACGCTGCGCGACCAACTCTACACGGCTCTTAAGCAGAGTATTGTTGGGAAACGTCTTGAACCCGGTTTAGTACTGCTTGAGGGAAATATAGCTGAGCTGTTTGGTATTAGCCGCTCGCCCGTTCGGCAAACATTAAGCCGGTTGCACGAAGAGCAGTATATCTGCCGTTTCGAGGGGCGCGGCTATTTAGTAGGCGCATCGCCAGGTGAGGTAGTGCGACGTGCGCTCAGTGAGCATGATTTCAAACAACTCGGCCATGCCCCAAAAGTAGATCGTATCGTTTCTTGGCGGGCGCATATCGACAGCGTTGAACATGACATCGTTTTATGTTCGATTAAGGGTGCGTTTGAACTCAATGAGCTGCAGCTTTCCAAAACGCTTAATGTCAGCCGCACGGTCACTCATCAAATCTTGCTCTATTTACAGTCTATCGGTTTAGTCGAGAAGATTAAATATAATAGCTGGAGCGTGGTGCCTCTTAATGATCAGCGGTTACATAATCTTTATGAAGCACGTCGCCAATTAGAGCCTTATATGATTGCGCGGGCCACACAACATATGCCAGAAAGTGCCATTAAAGGCTATATCACCAAACTCAAACACGCTGCTGAGAGCTATCCGGATATAAAAGGGGAGCTACTAGATGAGTTAGAAAATGATCTCCATCATACCGCCGTTAGTTTAGGTGATAACCAGGAGGTCATGAATATGCTCCGGCGCACGCATCCTATCTTATTAGTCAGTAAACACCTGCTTGGACGAGTACTAAAGCTTCCCGATCAAGACCCTTTCTTCGATGAACATTTATGGATATTTGAAAAAATTCGCCTGCAACAACCTGCGCAAGCAGGCAAAGCCCTGGCAACCCATTTAGAGCGTTCAGAATCCAAGGTGCTCGACCGGCTGATTAACTTCCGAGAATCAGGTGATATCGATATACCGCTTTACCTGCGCTAACAACAAATAACGAACGTGGATGCCCCATCTCTTCAATTGAAGCAATGTATCGACCTGCTAAGCAAGGATTACGGGAAGCCTTGACGGGCTCATCTAGATAGAGGAACGAATAATGACAACGTCACGTACTATCGGATTTATTGGCACGGGCATTATGGGTGCGCCGATGGCAGCACGCTTGGCACATGCAGGACACCAAGTGCTTGTCTGGAATAGAACAAAAAGCAAAGCCAACCGTTTAGAGTCGGTGGGTGCCACACTCGTAGAAAAGCCCGAAGAAGCCGTTGCCGAAAGCGATGTCGTTATCGTTATGCTTAGCTCTGGGCCTGTGTGTGATGAAATGCTGCTGGGCCCTAACGGTCTGCTCAATGCCATGCAGCGCGACACCACACTTATTGTCATGAGTTCAATACCTGTCGAAACCGCTCGCCGTCAAGCAGAAGAAGCCGCCAAGAGTCAGATTAATTACCTTGATGCGCCGGTTTCTGGCGGTGAGCAGGGAGCGATCGACGGCACGCTGGCCATTATGGTGGGCGGCGATGCCGTAAGTTTTAAGGCAGTAGAACCCACTCTCTTATCTCTCGGCAGGCCCGTCCATGTTGGCCCTGCAGGTAGCGGGGAACTGGCTAAGCTCGCCAATCAAATGATTGTGGCCAACACCATTGCTACCGTGGCAGAAGCCATACTATTGGCAGAACAGGGTGGGGCAAACCCAGAGCGAATGCTCAGTGCGCTTGAAGGTGGGTTTGCTGACTCGACCATTTTGCGTATACACGGGCAACGTATGATTCAGGAAAACTTTACCCCGGGTGGACCAGCGAAATGGCAATTGAAAGATACCCAGACCGCGATGGCTTTTGCCGACACGCTACATCTTAAACTACCGGTTTCGTCGTTGGTCAACACACTTTTTGAAGAGCTCGTCGATCAAGGGGATGGCGAGTTAGACCATAGCGCCTTAATCAATCAACTCAGACGGCGCAATGACTAAGAGAGCCTGACAACAACAAATTTAGGAGAATAAATACAATGAGCCACCATTACGACGTTCAGGAAATCACTCAATTCAGCACCGCTTTACTTGTGGCAGCCGGGCTCGATGAAGAAAAGGCTCAAGCAGTTGCCGAGATACTCGTCGAAGGCGATTTGATGGGGCACACGACTCACGGGCTTCAGCTACTATCCCCTTACCTTGGCGAGATTCAGTCTGGCCGGATGCCTGTGTCAGGTGAGTATGAGGTAATCTCCAAACGCGCTGCCGTGCAGACATGGGATGGTCGTTATCTTCCCGGCCCCTGGTTGATCATTAAAGCAATGGAAACCGCCGACTTGATGGCTCGCTCCTGCGGCACGGGGACAGTCGTGATTCGATGCTCAAATCATATCGCCTGCTTGGCGGCCTATCTGAAACGTGCCACTGATCAAGACCTCGTGGTGGTGATCGAATCATCCGATCCGGCGACTAAATCGGTTGCCCCGTATGGCGGTTTGCAAGCGACCCACACCCCTAACCCTATCGCTGTGGGCTACCCGACGACTTCAGGCCCGGTTCTGTTAGATGTCAGCACATCCATTACCACTAATGGCATGGTCGGCCGACTTCACAAACAAAACAGCCAACTGCCATATCCGTGGCTTAAGGATCACCAGGGCAATGCGACCGACCAACCTACCGTGCTGTTCGATGATCCTAAGGGGAGCATCATGCCAATTGGTGGGCTTGACCATGGCCATAAGGGTTATGCACTGGGGCTAATGGTGGAAGCCTTAACGTCTGGGCTCGCTGGGTTTGGCCGTGTGCAGGCACCTTCACAATGGGGTGCCTCTGTTATGGTGCAGATCATGGATCCAGAAGCCTTTGGTGGGCTTGACGCCTTCAAACGCGAAACCGGCGCTTTGGTGGATGCCTGCCGTAACAACCCTGTTGCGGAAGGTAGCCCTCCAGTACGGATTCCTGGCGAGCGTGGGCTTGCCCTCCATAAGCGTTATGCGCAGGAGGGCGTGCCTCTTCCAGACGGTGTTCCCGAAGCTCTAGCCGATTGGTCGGAACGTCTGGGGGTTACTTTCCCTCGGGCGCTGCAATAACAGCCACTCATGCATGAGTCTAGTGGGCGATATTTCAGGTGTGGTGAACCAACTCTCATCAGAGGCGACTATGAAACAAGAACGCATCGGATTCATTGGGCTCGGCTTAATGGGCAAAGAAATGGCCAGACATATCGTGCGTAACGATTATCCACTAACGGTTATGGCCCATAGGAATCGATCCCCCCTTGAAGCGCTATGCCAGGAAGGCGCGACGGAAGTTAGCACTCCCTCAGAGATGGCAAGAAATAGCGATATTGTTTTTATCTGCGTTAAGACATCCGAACAGGTTAGAGAAATCGTCAGCGGGGCTGACGGTTTAATGGTTGGAAGCCATGATGGGCTTATTATTGTCGACTGCTCTACGGCTCATCCCGAATCAACTGAGCGCCTTGCGAAAACCGTAGAACACCAAGGTGTGATACTCGTTGACGCGCCTTTAGCACGAACACCTCGTGAAGCCAGAGATGGACGACTAAATGTCATGGTGGGTGGCGATGCCTCCACAGTGGCGCGTATTACGCCGGTCATGAAAAGTTTCGCGGAAAATATTTTTCATGTGGGTAAGGTTGGTTCAGCACACAAACTGAAACTGATTAATAATTTTCTCTCGTTAGGGGCTGCTGCTCTAGTTAGTGAGGCGGCCACTATGGCGGCTGGCATGGACGTTTCACAAGACAAACTCCTGAAAATCTGCTCACAAGGGGGAGCCAACAGCGCGATGCTCGCTCCCGTTATGGAGTGGGTACTGCAGAAGGAGTGCACGAAGTTACAGTTCAGTCTTGGTAATGCTGAAAAAGATATGCGCTACCTGACTGAAACGTTAAACGCCTATCAGCTAGCCCTCCATATGCTGCCACCGCTTTGCGAGTTTCTTACGTTTGCTCGAGACGACGTGGGGGAAGATAGCTTCGTTCCCCAAGCTTACGACAGCTGTATAAGGCGAAATAAGATCGTATCCGATTGAGGCCACTAAAATAGCTTCGTGGCTACCTTATATTTCCATATAAAGCCTTCACTCGATAAACGCTTCGGTAGCCTCACGATGGCCGTATAGAAACGCATCGGCGACCTGGCGCAGCGGGGCAACATCCACCTCGCTGCGTTTTTTTGCGATCAGTTCGCCAAAGCGCGCGTAGAGGCCTTGGTACTCCCGCTCTTCGTCTTCAATGATCAGTTCATCATCGATGACCAATCGGCAGCCACCCTGAGTAAGACTTAAACGGCCTTTATCGGTGTCGATATGCATATCCCAGGTGGGAGAGCCACTCTGGCGAAAGTCAAACGCGGCCTCAATGGACGCGCCTTCTGGGTCGGTAAAAGTAAGATCCGCGGCAATCGGGGTTTGCGCGTTGCTCGGCACCAACAGCTGCGCCTGTTGCAGAAAGAACGGTTGGGGCAGGATTTCAGTCGCAATCGACAGCGCATTAATACCGGGATCAAAAACCCCCATGCCACCGGGCTGCCAGATCCAGGCCTGGCCGGGATGCCATACCCGCACATCCTCTTTCCACTCGATCTCCACCCGCTGCACCTGCCGTTCGGCTAGCCACTGCCGAGCCTGCTCCACGCCGGGAGCAAACCGCGAATGCCAGGCGGCAAACAGGCTAACGCCCTGCTTGGCCGCGGTGGCAATCAAGTCCTCCACTTCGCTAAGCGTCGCCCCCGGCGGCTTTTCAAGCAACACGTGCTTGCCGCGCATCAGTGCGGCCCGCGCCTGGGAGTAGCGCAGATGTGTTGGCGTGCAAATAGAGACGGCGGTGATTTCCGGGTGAGCGTCTAGCATCGCATCAAGATTCTGATAGGCCGGCACATCGGGTAGTTCCGCGTAAGGATCCGCCGTGGCGACAAGTTCGCAGTTCGGGGTGGCGGCTATCGCCGGAAGGTGTTGGTCGCGGACGATTTTACCTACGCCCACTAAGCCGAGGTTGAAGTCAGACATACGCTTGCCTTTGTATTTGCCATTGAAAAGAGGAGTTAGGGGGCGGTATGGGGCAACTCAACGCTGCGCCCTAATGAACTAACGCTGTGCTCAAGCCCTAGCGCCGCGGCAGTACCTGCGAGCACCGCTTGGGAGGCTAAAAACGCCTCACGGGGGCGGCGTAGACGGATACTCTCCATCAGTTGACGGTGGCGCTCCAGGCTCTCTTCAGGATCCGGGGCGTTCTCGTTGGACATGGAGATCAGCATGTAGATGGAAGGGCGTAGGATATGTGATAGCTGCGCCCAGACAATATTGTGGGTCGCCTTGAAGATCGCCTCGTGGAAAGCGACATCGCACTCACTATGTAGGCGCCGCTCCTCTTCGCAGGTGGCATTGCGCAGATTCTGCCCTAGCCCTTCAAAGGCTTCTTCGATGGCGACTAAATCACGCGCCTTGGCCCGCTTGGCGGCGGTCATCGCCACATAGGGTTCCACGTCCAGGCGGAAGGCGAGAATTTCGCGTTGAATATCCGGGTTGGGCGCCGCATAGCGGGTCAGCCAGTCGGTTACCTGAGCATCAAGAATATGCCACTCTGAGTACTCGCGCACCTTGGAGCCGTGCCCGGAGATACGTTCGATAATACCGGCATCGACCAGTTGGCGCAGGTCGCTACGCACCGCCGAGCGGTTAATGGCGAAACGTTCGCATAGATCCATTTCCCGGGGTACTAAGTCACCGGGGTGATAGCGTCCACCAAAGATCTCCTCGGCGAGATGTTCAGCGATACTGGGGCGAGCGGCTGGCTTACTGGGAGATGACGTCACTGCGATAAGGCCCTATTTCAATTCCTGTCAATCATACCGTACTTGACCGGTCGACTGTTACCGACGGGGTAGCTTCGAGCCTAGCGCGCATCCTCATTTCAAGCCGCCGTTCATAGAGGCCCTTAGCACTCAGCGTGCCCAGCACCAGTGCGCCGCCGACCATGGCCATTGGCGCGGGCTGCTCTGCCAGTATCCACCAGGCCAACAGCGTACCCAGCACCACTTCCAGCAGTATCAGCAAACCTACTTCCGCGGAGGGCAGATAGAGCGGCCCGCGCTGCAGCAGCGTCACGCCGCAGGGCACAATAATCAGGCAGAGCAGGATAACGACAGCAAGCTGGTTGGCTGCAGGCAGGGTTGGTTCGCTGCCCGCCAGCCAAAACAGCCCCGCTGTGCTGCCCACAATAAGGCCGTTAAACACCAGCATGGGGCTCATATCCACCCCCGGCCGCGTACGGCAGAGGGTAAAGTTAATCGCCAGGGTGGTTGCCGCCATCAAAGCGAAAGCGTTGCCGACCCAAGAGCCTGCGCCCGCGTCATCGAGGGCGATCAGAGCAACACCTGTCATACACAGCAATATCGCTAACCAGGTACGCCTTGGCAGTTGCTCCTTGAGGATAATCCAGGAGAGCACAGCCGCGATCAGTGGCGAACTAGCCAGTATCATCAGTACGTTGCCCGCTTTGGTGTACTGGTTGCCCAGCACGAAGCCACAGGTGGTCAGGCTGAACAGCAGCGCCACGGCGATGCCTGTCCAGCCGCAGCGGCGATAGGCTGCCAGCGTGCCACGGCCATAGCGCATTAGGGCGATCAGTAGAAAACCTAACCCAGAAAGAAAGCCACGCCACATCAGGATCTCTGCATCGGGCAGGTTGGCGACCTTAATCAACAGGGCATCCGGCGCCATAATGATCGCGCCACCCGCGGTGAGCAGCAGGCCCTGCTGGCGATGGGACAAAGTACTTAAACGACTCATCTTAGTGCTCGGCCCCTTCAGTGATTATCCCGGGGCGGATGCTGGCGAGCCACATCGCGGTACTTGGTGGCGGGTTCCAATGTCATGCCGCGATCCAGCGGCTCGACCATACTGCGCTGGATCTCCTGCCAAGGGGTCTGGTGGCCGGGGTAACGGTAGCCGCCCTGCTGGGCTAAACGCTCGCGGCGCGCTTCCAGTTCGCTGGCGTCAATCAGCAGCTGTACCTCACCGCGTTTAAGATCGACCCGCAGCCGGTCGCCGCTCTCCAGCAGCGCCAAACCACCGCCGGTAGCCGCTTCCGGGGAGGCATTGAGAATCGACGGTGAGCCGGAAGTACCCGACTGGCGGCCATCGCCCAGGCACGGCAGCGATTCGATGCCCTGTTTGATAAGCGCCTCCGGCGGCTGCATATTGACCACTTCGGCACCGCCAGGGTGGCCTACCGGGCCAGCGCCGCGCATTACCAGAATGGTACGGGCGTCGATGTTGAGCGCCGGGTCATCAATGCGGGCGTGGTAATCTTCTGAGCCATCAAACACCACCACCTTGCCTTCAAAGGCTTCTGGGTCATTGGGGTCATTCAGGAAGCGCTCGCGGAAATCCCGGGAGATCACGCTGGTTTTCATCAGCGCCGAATCGAATAGATTACCCTTGAGGTTGAGGAAGCCCGCGTGCTCCACCAGCGGGTCGCTATAGCGGCAGATCACATCAGAGTCTTGGGTTTCACGACCTTGCAGATTATCGCCGATGGAGCAGCCATTCACCGTCAGTGCATCGCTGTGCAGCTTACCGGCGGTGTGTAGCTCATGGAGGATCGCGGGCACACCACCGGCGCGGTAGAACTCTTCGCACAGGAAAGCACCGGCGGGCATTACGTTGGCAAGCAAAGGGATTTCATGACCCAGGCGCTGCCAGTCGTCGTTATCCAATTCAATGCCCGCATGGCGGGCGATGGCATTGATATGCACAGGCGCGTTAGAGGAGCCGCCCAGGGCCGAACATGCGACGATGGCATTTTCAAAGGCGTCACGGGTCAGGATATCCAGCGGGCGCAGGTCTTCCCAAACCATATCGACAATCCGCGTGCCGGTATCGTAGGCCACCATGGCGCGCTCTTTATAGGGGGCGGGAATCACCGCCGACCCCGGCAGGCTCATGCCCAGCACTTCCGCCATGGAGTTCATGGTGGAAGCGGTGCCCATGGTGTTGCAGTGGCCAATCGAGGGGGCCGAGTCGCTAGCGCGAGAGAGGAACTCCGCGTAGTCGATATCTCCCGCTGCCAGCCGCTTGCGAAGCTCCCAGATAATTGTCCCCGAGCCGACCCGCTCAGCGCCCCGCCAGCCGTTGAGCATTGGCCCGCCGGAGAGCACAATCGCCGGAATATTCACCGTTGCCGCCGCCATCAGCGCCGCAGGGGTGGTTTTATCACAACCGGTGGTCAATACGACGCCATCTAACGGGTAGCCGTGCAGCACTTCGACGATGCCTAAGTAGGCAAGATTACGATCCAGCGCGGCGGTGGGGCGCCGTACGTTCTCGTGAATAGGGTGCATGGGGAATTCAAACGGTACCCCGCCCGCCGCACGAATGCCGTCTTTCACCCGTTTAACCAGGTCAATATGGTGGCGGTTACATGGCGTTAGATCTGAACCTGACTGACAGATACCAATAATTGGCTTGCCACTGGTCAGTTCATCCAAAGTAATACCGTAATTCAGGTAGCGCTCAATGCACAGCGCCGTGGTGCCGGGGTGGTCTGGGTTATCGAACCAGTAGCGTGAACGCAACTGCTCAGGAGTTATTCGCTGAAAATTGGCCATGGTGCCACTCCACGCCTAGAGTAAGGTTGTAAGAGTAAAAGAGAGATTGGTCACGACGGTACGCTTTCTTCGCTCTAACGTCGATACATACAAAAGTATATGTTGAACATATAGGAAAAACGTTAGACATTCACCTTGGCGGTTTGCGGTACGGCATCCTCTAAGAGTGAGTGCTGCTACACACAACAATAGCTTACCCACAACAACAACAGTAACCACGCTGCAGTTCGCTGCTAAGATACCCTTTGCATACCTTTGCATAGCGACCTGCTGCATCCCAGGAGAGTGACGACTATGCACCATCTTTGGAAACGCACCTTACTATTGACCGGCGCCACGCTGCTCAGCTCAGGCATCGCTTACGGGCAAACGCCCGACCTTTCCGACCCGCCTGAAATCGAAGGCGAGACGGTGGGCGATCATGGCAGCGTTACACTGCGCATGGGGCTTGGCTTAGCGGAAAGCTCGCCTCAGTACATCTCCAGCCAGTACTTCGCGGATATTCTTGACCAGCGCAGTGAAGGCCGTATTACCGTCAACATCTTCCCCAACAGCCAGCTTGGCGACGACGTGCAGATGATGGAGATGCTGCAGACCGGGACGCTGGATATGACTTACCCGTCGTCTTCTCCCGCCACCGGCTATGTTGAAGAGTTAGCGGTTTTCGACCTCCCCTTCCTACTACCTACCCGAGAGGCGGCTGTCGAGGCCATGCGTAGCGATGCTGCCCAGGAGATGCTCGACGCCTTCGATGGCACCGGTCTGAAAGCCCTGGCATTCTCTGAAAACGGCTTCCGCCAGCTCTCCAATAGCGCTCGGGAAGTCTCTTCTCCAGAAGATGTGGCAGGCCTAGACGTTCGTGGCCTGTCGATTCGCACCATGGAGAACCCGGTGCACCTGGCGATTTGGGAAGCCCTGGGCGCCAATCCGACCCCCATGGCCTTTGGTGAACTCTTCTCCGCCATGGAACAGGGCGTTGTTGATGGCCAGGAGAACCCCTGGAGCACCATTCTGACCTCCAATTTCCATGAAGTGCAGGACTACGGCTCAGAAACCCGCCATGTCTACACCCCTTTCATCAAGATGATCTCGCAGCGTACCTGGGATCGCCTCGACCCCGAGTATCAGGAGCTGATTCAGGACGCCGCGCTGCAGGCAGCGGATTACGAAATCCAGCTTTCCAGCGAGTACGACGACTGGGCGCGGGATCAACTTGAAGAGCGCGGCATGCAAATTACCCGTCTTGATGACGAGCAGATTGCCGCTTTCCAGGAAGCCGTGCAGCCGGTTTACGAAGAGTGGGCGCCGCGCATTGGTGAAGACCTAGTGGCTGAGTTTCAGCGCATTGCTGAATCATCAATGACGGAGTAACCACCTTCAGCGTTGAGTCCTTTCCCTTCATTCACCGCTTAACAGAAAATACTCAAAAGCATTGACAGGGACAGCCACGGCTGTCCCTTTTGCGTTTCATTATGTCCCCCAGAATATTGGCAACTGTCAGCAACTAGGCCATACTTAGCCAAACATCATGCTAGCATCCTGTCATACCACATAACTGTTCATTATCAACCTAGCAACCAACAAGCGATCATCACCGGATCAATAGCAGTACCGGGTTAACAACCGTACTGAATCAATAACAATAGCACCGGGAACCGCCATGCGACTTAAAGACAAGACGGCACTGATCACTGCTGCAGGCCAAGGCATTGGCCGGGCCACAGCGCTGCACTTCGCCGCAGAGGGCGCTCAGGTCATTGCCACCGACATCAATACCCAAAGCCTCGACCAACTGGCCAACGTCAATGGCATCACCACGCGCCGACTCGACGTACTGGATGAGTCCGCCATCAAGGGGCTGGCCGCCGAGCTAGGCGCCATCGACATACTTTTTAACTGCGCCGGTTACGTGGCTAATGGCTCGCTGCTGGATGGCTGCGACGATGACTGGGAGCTCTCGCTATCACTGAACGTGATGGCGATGATGCGCATGATTCGCGCCTTTCTGCCTGCCATGCTCGATAGTGGCGGCGGCAGTATTATCAACATGGCCTCGGTGGCCTCTAGCCTCAAAGGAGTGCCCAACCGCTGCGCCTACGGCACCACCAAGGCCGCAGTACTCGGCCTGACCAAGTCGGTGGCCGCCGACTATATTGGCCAGGGAATTCGCTGCAACGCCATCTGCCCAGGCACAGTGGACTCGCCCTCGCTGCGCCAGCGCATTGGCGAACAAGCCAAGCGGCAGGGGCGAAAAGATGAGGATGTCTACGCCGAATTTATCGCCAGACAGCCTCAGGGACGTCTTGGCAGCCCGGAAGAAATTGCCGCCCTTGCCACCTACCTGGCCGCCGATGAGTCCGCCTATACCACCGGCACCGCCCAGATTATCGACGGTGGCTGGCTGATCTGATCATGTAAACCAAGGAACCGACCAATGAAACTATTACGCTTCGGCCCGTGCGGCCATGAAAAGCCCGGCCTGATGGATGACAATGGGGTAATCCGCGACCTGTCGGCTCATATCACCGACCTGTCCGGTGAATCTCTTGACCGCCGCATCCTCGAAGGGCTTGCTGCGCTGGATGCCGCCAGCCTGCCGGAGATACCCGCGGAGACGCGCATTGGCCCCTGCGTTGCGGGTGTGGGCAAGTTCATCTGTATTGGCCTGAATTACTCGGATCATGCCGCCGAAACCGGTGCGCAGGTTCCCCCGGAGCCGGTGATCTTCAATAAATGGACCAGCGCCATCTGCGGCCCGAATGACCAGGTGATCATTCCCCGCGATTCCGAGAAAACCGATTGGGAAGTAGAGCTTGGCGTGGTGATCGGCAAAGCCGGACGCTACATCGACGAATCCGATGCTATGCAGCACGTCGCTGGTTTTTGCGTGGTCAATGATGTTTCCGAACGCGCCTTTCAGCTCGAACGCAGCGGCACCTGGGACAAAGGCAAGGGCTGCGATACCTTCGGCCCCCTAGGCCCGTGGCTAGTCACCCCCGACGAGGTGGCAGACCCCCACCAGCTCGACATGTGGCTTGAGGTGGATGGCAAGCGCTACCAGGATGGCAACACCCGCACCATGGTCTATCAGATTCCTTTTCTGGTCAGCTACTTAAGCCGCTTTATGAGCCTACAGCCGGGCGATGTGATCTCCACCGGCACGCCGCCCGGTGTCGGTATGGGCCAACAGCCGCCGGTTTACCTAAAACCCGGCCAGCGCATGCGCCTGGGTATCCAAGGGCTCGGTGAGCAGCACCAGACCGTCGTAGCTGATCAGCAGCGCTGATTCAAAAGGCGGAGAAACCTCGCTAACCCACCACTGGGGCCTTGCCATGAGCCAGCCATTGCCAGTGACAGCGGCCAGTTGGACGTTACCGGCCGCGTGCGGTGTCGCTTGCTCAGTACGACTTTATTCCCTGGAAGCGAGGCGTGTCTCTCTAGCAGCAAAATACGCCGGATCAATCAGGCGCTAGGCGCTTCTTGAGCTGCATGTAGGTGCCATAGTGGCGGTCGAGGTGGCGTCGCATCGCCGCTTCGGCTGCATCGGGGTCACGCGACTCAATGGCCTCAATGATTTCGGTATGCGCGGCGGTGGCAGCTTTATCCTCGTCCTTTTGTTGCAACACCTGGGCACGTCGGTCGTCCAGCCATTCCGATAGCGCCAAATGCATGGCATCAAAAATGGGGTTGCGGCCAATGCTTGCCAGCACCCCATGGAAATCATTGTCAGAGCGTTTAAAGCGCGCCTCGTCCCCAATAGCATCGCGATTATCGGCCAACGCATCGCGCAATCTGGCCAAATCTTCCTCACTGGCATTACGCGCGGCATAGCGCGCCAATGAAATTTCAAACATAGCCCGCGCTTCTTGAAAGTATTGCTGGCCATCGGGCTTGGAAAGCAGTTGCCGGGTCACCCCGGAGAGCCTGGCCATCACCGCTTCGGCAGTGGGGCGAATCACCCTGGCACGGGTGCCGCTGTTGATGGCAATTAGCCCAAGTTGCTGAAGATGGAACAGCGCTTCGCGCACCGCTGGCCTGCCAACACCAAACTGCTCCATCAACTCCCTCTCTGAAGGCAGTTGATCATTTTCACTTAGCCGCCCTTCGAGGATCTCCGCCTCGAGCTGCTCAGCGACCTGTTCGGACAGCGTTTTTCGCTCGATCCGGTATCTGCTCATAGGCAGTCACCCCTGGTTAACCTGGAATTTTCCGCCATTTTACTGCATTTTTAGCCATTATCCTTCAAACCGGTTTTAACAGAGTTGAGTGAGCGGCGCTATTTGATACTGTTTAGCAATCTCGGCATAGGCTAACTGATTGGCGGAATCGAGCGGGATGCCTTCGGTATCGCGTTCGCTCTGGCAGCGCCATTCGCGATCACCCGGTGCTAGCACCTCTGCCCCCTCGGCGGCAGGCTGGGCACGAAGGTCGGCCAAGTACTCAGCTAACCCGCGCGCGAAAGTACCTTCGTCTACAAACGCATCGGGGTTCATGGCCAGGAAAAAATGCCCTACTCCACGCGGCGTGGCCATATCTGGCCCGCCCATGGGGAGCAGTTTAAAGCCGTGCTGCATACCCGATAGCATTGAGCTTAGGATTTCCACCATGCCGCCCAGCGCGGCGCCTTTAAAACCGAAGGCACTGCCGCCTAACGGCAGCAGAGCTGCCACCTCGCTGGGAACGCGGCTTACCTGCCCGTTGGCATCGGCGGCTACCTGATCCGGCAGTTCACGACCAATGGCGCCGTACTGCTGTACACGGTTCCAGGGTACCGCACTGGTGGCCATATCCAGCAGATACGGCGCCTCACCCGCCACGGGTGCTGCAAAGGCGATGGGGTTGGTGCCATGAAAAGGCTTGGCGCCCTCATGCAGCAGCACGAAGGGGTCGGAGTTACAAAACGCCATTCCCAGATAACCGCGTTCAGCCGCCGCTAAGGCATAGCAGCCCGCTGCACCAAAGTGAGAAGAGTTACCTACAGCGACAGCACCTATACCGACCTCTGCCGCCATTTCCATGGCGTGTTCCATCGCGGTATAACCCGCCAGGTGGCCTAGCCCATCGTCCGCGTCTAAAAACCCCGTTGCGGCCAAGCGCTGTTGAAATCGCATGTTAGGCGCCCCGTTGATACGCCCGCCTTTGAGCGCCTGCAAATAGTGGGGCAGCAGGCGCAAGCCGTGGCTGTCGGTGCCCATCCGCGAGGCTGTGACCAGGGCGCGGGTTACGGCCTCTGCCGATGCCTGATCAGCTCCCGCAGCCCCAAGTGCAGCTTGCATAAAGCGATGAAGGTCTTCGCGCGCAACGCGAAACTCTGGTGACGGATCAGTCATGGGCCACGTACTCCTGGTCTTAATATTAAACCGTTCTCGACACTGCTTAACGATAAATCAGTGTGGGTAGCCACATAGAGATCGCCGGAATAAAGGTGACCAAGAGTAGGCAGACTACCAAGGGGATAAGAAACGGCATGGTGCCGCGCATGCAGCGCTCAAAGCTGACATTGGAGACCCGAGAGAGCACGTAGAGCACCATGCCCACCGGCGGGGTCAGCAACCCTATCATCAGGTTGAGCACCATAATCACCCCAAAATGCACCGGGTCTACGCCTACGGCAACCGCCATCGGCAGCAAAACGGGCACTAAAATAGTGATCGCGGCGATGGTTTCCATAAAACAGCCAACGATAATCAGCACAATGTTTGCCATCATCAGCACCGCAAGCTTGCTGTCGGCAAAGGGGCCCATTAGGGCAATCACGTTCTGAGTGACCTGATTACTGGTGAGAATCCAGGCAAAGATCGACGCTGAAGAGACAATGAACAGAATGACGGCGGTGGTCTCGATGGTTTCCATGCTGACTTTCAAAAGCTTGCGCCAAGTCAGCGTGCGATAAACCACCACGCCCAGTAGCAGCGCGTAGAACACCGCGGCCACTGCCGCCTCGGTGGGTGTAAAAGCCCCACTAATAATACCGCCAACGATAATGACCGGCGTCATTAGCGATAAGAAAGCCCGCTTAAAGGTATGGCCTAGCACCCCCATCGAGAACACCGCATCGCGCTGATAGCCGCGCCGACGCGAGATAATAAAGATCATCAGCATCAGCATGGCGCCCATGAGCAGCCCAGGAACCAGCCCCGCTGCGAACAGCTGGCCCACCGAGGCGGAGGCCATCACGCCGTAAATCACCATCGGCAGACTAGGCGGAATGATTGGCCCGATAGTTGATGACGCGGCGGTAATGCCTACCGCAAACTCTTCATCATAACCGGCGTCTTTCATGGCTTTTACTTCGATCATGCCAAGGCCACCGGCATCCGCCACCGCCGCACCGGACATCCCAGAGAATACGATGCTGGCGCCAACATTAACGTGCCCAAGCCCGCCACGCATCCAACCCATTAACGCCTTGGCAAAATTGAAAATGCGCTCAGTAATCCCGCCGTTGTTCATCAAACTACCGGCAAAGATAAAAAAGGGAATCGCCAGCAGTGGAAAGCTGTCAATACCATTAATCATGCGGTGGGCAACCACAATATTGGGCACTTGTCCGGTGATCAGCACAAACATCAAGCAGGCGCCCGCCAGACTAATAGCGATGGGTACGCCGAGTACCAGCATGGTAAAGAGCGCGAAAAACAGAAACGCAAGATGGTAGCCCATCAGCGGCAAAATCACGCAACCAAGCACCGCAAGGGCCGCCAGCAGCGGCGACACGAGTGGCTTTTGCCAGCGCATCACAGTTAATCGAGACATAGCAGGCCTCTTAATAAAAATGGCGGAGTGAAAAGCACTCTTTAAACATCATCGTTACGGTGTTGATACTTGAGATAGAGCCGTTGAACGGTACGCACCGCCATCAATACAAACGCCCCACACACGGTGAAATAGATGATGCTTTTGGGCAGATCGATAGACACCATCAAACTATTGGTGCGCGATGCCAGCTGATAGGTCACCCACGCCATCGCTATATAGAAAGTAAGACTTAGAAGGTTTACTAGACGCTCCAGCAAAAGCGCTTGCCACGCAGGCATATAGTGGTAGAAGAACTCCACCATAATATGGCTGCCATTGCGGGCGGCCATGACACTGCCCATAAACCCCACCCCAATCAGCAGGTAGCGGGCGATCTCTTCTGTCCAGCCGATTGAGTCACCCATTACATAGCGGCTAAAGAACTGGGCGAATACCACTAAAATCAGCGCCCAGAACAGTATTAGGGTCGCCAAATCTTCAATCCGGTAATCACTCATCCTGAATGGGGTGTCATCAAAGGCGGATTCAAAATCGACCATTGGATCAACGACAGACGGGACGTCTTCGCGTGTGTCACTCATGGCACAACACTCCAAACACTCCGCTCAAAGGAGCGGAGTGTTATCAAAGGGTTGGATTATTGGCCGATAGCCTGGAGACGTTCGTAGGTTTCCTCATCCCAGGTGGCAGCATCGCCGTTATGAGCAGGCATAACCGCCTCACGGAAGAGCTCACGATCCACTTCATTGACCGTGTTACCCTGCTCCTCGAACCACGCCACCAGTTCTTCCTCGGATTTGAGAATATCCTGGGTGTTGTTCTCGGCGGCTTCCTGGAAAACCTCGCGGAATATCTCACGATCCTCTTCTGAAAGCTGGTTCCAGCGTGGCCCGCCCACAATAGTGATTAACGAGTCGGTAATATGACCGGTTAGGTTGATGTAGTCCTGAACCTCATGAAAGGCCTTGGCGCGAATGGTCGGCAGTGGGTTTTCCTGGGCATCCACCACGCCCTGCTGCAAGGCTAGGTAGACCTCATCAAAGGCGATGGGGGTGGGATTGGCGCCAACGGCTTCCGGCATCATCATGTACATCGGCGCGTTGGGCACGCGTATTTTCAGGCCCTCCATATCAGCAGGCTCGTTGACCGCCTCATTGGAAGTGACATGGCGCTCACCGTAATAGTTGAGCGCCATCGGTACGTTGCCGGTCTGATCCTGGTAGCCCTGGGCAATCTCTTGGAACAGGTCGCTGTCAGCAAAGGCCTGCCAGTGATCGAAATCACGGAACATATAGGCAGCACCCGCGATACCAATGGGCCCATAGGAGCGGCCAGCAAACTGGGTGCCGGTATAAATAACGTCCACGGTGCCCAGTTCAAGCCCTTCGTTAATATCCTCCTCTTTGCCTAACGAAGAGGCGGGGTGCACCTGCATGGTATAGCGACCGTCGGTACGCTCTTCGATCTCATCGGCGGCCCATAGCGCCCATTTGTGGAACGGCTCAGACGTTTCATAAACATGGGCAAAGCGGAGGTTTTCGGCAGCGTGAACGGCACCTGCAAAACCGATGCCTGCAGCGATCAGCGTGGCGGTTAGCAAGTGGGACATACGGGGATGTTGCGGGCTTTTATGGCTCATCGTGTACTCCTCATAACCATTAGATTTGTTGTTGGTTACTGTGATGTGCTGCTGTTTATTGTGATTTATTGGTTATTATTTAAGCGGTGGCCGCCAACGTAACCGATCATAGTGCTGTATACGTATCATACCACCAGCTTCAAACCTAGTTGGTCGCCTGCAATCGCGCAACTCTCCAGCTAAGGATTTTAGTAGTGCTTATGTAGATTCAAGCCTGGAACCGAGCTGATAGTGTAAACGCACCAATAGCGGCGGGTCGCCAAAGCCGCCCGCTTTAGTCATCACTCTGCGAGCAGGATCCCCATCCAAATAGCCCAGGGCTACGCCCGGCGACCACTCAGCCTCAACGACGATATAATGCACACCCTGCTGACTAAGCACCGCCATGGCGATATCACCGCCAGTTAAAAACAGCAGACTCTCATCTGCGTTCCGCGTTGAGATAATACTCGCTACCTGAACAGCCATTGCTTGCGCCACCTCACTCGCCGTGAGAGTGCCCTCCTTGCAGCCTGGTACTACCACGCAGACACGTAAATCATGGGTAGCCAAGGAGGCATCAACGGATCTTCTGCACGCTTTTATAACGACTAAGTCAGGCCACTGTTGACACAGCTGCTCAAGCTGTTCAGCAGCGCGAGGGCTTCTAGAGCCTACGGCGTAGAGCACCGCGGCAACGTTACTCAGCGCACGAAATTGCGCATCAGGAGGCCCAAAGCTGCGCTGAGCGATAGCCGTTGCCAGCCCCGCCGCTCCTATCATCACGCGGCTTTCGCCAGCAGCTATTAATTCGTTATAGAGGGCTGAGAGCTCTTCGTCGCTCTCGGTATCGACGATGCAGTCAGCACTTGGAAAGGGTGCTCCTCTCCCAGGCCGATGGTGCTTCAGCGGCACTCCATGAGCGGCAAAGGCCTGATCAATCGGGCCAACCTGCGGCGCCGATCGCGCATCCTGTTGGTAGGCAGTGTCTGCAAGAGGAATCCCATCTACCCACACCTGGGCATCACGCACAGTTCGCCCCTGCGCCGGCACCGCAGGCGCCAGCAGCAAAGGTAGGCTAAGCGCTTCTCTCACTGCCGTGCACTCTGCAATCACCTGCCCCCGCAGGGTTGAGTCGATTTTTTTAAACCACTGTTTTGGGGTGGCGCGCGTTAATAATCGAACTGCCTCTCTCACCCGAAGCGCCGCCTCCTCGGCCTTTAGATGACGGGATTCAGTGTTCACGGCGATTACGTCTGGCCACTGGCCTTGCCACGCTTCCAGCGTCGCCGCTAACGCCTCCAAACTAATCACCACGCGGGCATCACCACCCCGCGCGGCAAACGGTGCCGCGGTATCCAGTGCCCCGGATAGATCATCGGCAATAATCGCCAATCGGCAACCGCTCATGCCTTGGCGCCTCTGGCTAGCCGCCGGGCATAGGCAATCGCAGCCCCCATATTGGTGGCATCGGCTTTGCCCTGCCAGGCAATGTCGAAGGCGGTGCCGTGATCCACAGACGTGCGCTGAAGTGGCAAGCCGAGGCTGACATTGACCGTGGTATCAAAGGCGATCAGCTTGACGGGAATATGGCCCTGGTCGTGATACTGGGCGATGACCAAATCGAACTCGCCTTTCGACGCGCGGTAAAACACCGTATCCGCCGAGATCGGCCCGCTCACATCGAAACCGCGCTCGCGCAAGCGTTCCACCGCCGGGGCGATACAGCGGCTATCCTCGTCACCGAAAATCCCTCCTTCGCCGCAGTGCGGATTGAGCCCGGCCACGGCAATACGCGGCGCCTGCATACCTAGCGCTACCAAGTGCGCGTGCCCTGCCTCCACGGTGGCGATAATGCGCTCTGGGGTGACTCTATCGATCGCGTCGCGCAGCGATACGTGAGTGGAAACATGCAGGGTAGAGAGCGTCTCCGACGCCAGCAGCATAAACGACGAGGGCGCACCGGTCAGCGAGGCGAGCATACCGGTGTGGCCATCGTAATGGTGCCCCGCTTCGTGCAGCGCCGCCTTATTCAACGGGGCGGTGACAATCACTTGCGCACGCCCCGCCTGCACCAGCTCAACGGCTTTCTGAACGCAGCGAAACGCCATATCGCCTGCACCGGCGCTGATTTGACCATCGGGAATCTCTACCCCTGCGGGCACTTCGACCACCCCAACGGCCACACTGTCCTGACCGCTTTCTATCTGTTCCAACGGCACAAAGTCGAGCTCGACCCCGACGCTTGCTGCCGCACGATGATAAATAGCTGGGTCGCCGATCACCATGGCCATGGCTCGTTCAGCGGCGGACATCGTACTCAACGCACGGCAAATGATCTCCGGGCCGATGCCAGCGGGGTCACCCATGGTGATGGCAATTTCATAACACTGCTTTGATGCATAATCGGCAGTTAATGTGTTCATGGCATTAGCTGCCCGCCGTTGACCTCAATAATCTGGCCGTTGACATAGCCACTCAGCGTGTCGGTGCCAAGAAACACATAGGCACCCACGCACTCTTCTGCCGTGCCCAAGCGCCCCATGGGAATCGAAGCCCGAGCAGCGGCTAAATGCGCCTCACTGGAGTGGCGGTCATGAAAGTCAGTTGCAATCGTGCCGGGTGCCACGGCATTAACGCGGATATTGTCGCCCGCTAGTTCCTTGGCCATATTGCGGGTTATCGTACTTACAAACCCCTTGGCAGAGGCGTATAACCCGGCACCACCCCCGCCACCGTTGCGCGCGGCAATCGACGTGGTGTGAATAATATTCCCGCCCCCTGCGCGGCGAAAATGCGGCAGCGCTGCGCGGCTGGCCATGATCACCGAGCGCACATTAAGATCCATGACCCGGTCATATTGGTCATCGTCCATCTCATCCAAGCCAACACGGCCCATCATGTCCCCCGCGTTATTGATCAACAGATCCAAACCGCCTAACCGCTCGGCAGCATCGTCAACAAGCTTTTGGGTTTCACTGGTGTGACTGACATCCGCTTTAAGGGTAAAGGCGTTGCCGCCTGCATCACGAATAGCCTGCGCCACCGCTTCGGCGGGCGCTTCACTGCTGTGATAGTGCACCGCCACGTGGGCCCCTAGCGCGCCCAACTGCTTAGCCACGGCGGCGCCGATTCCGCGGCTAGCCCCGGTAATCAATACTCGCTTGCCTTTCCACTCGTCTAACATGAAATTCTCCTTAATGCTTTTTTGCTTTTATTGTTGAACGCCGTGCTCGGTGAAGTCGCCGTCATCTAGACAGATTTACCTATCGACCCGAAATAGAGCGGTGCGCTAGAGTAAGGCATGAACTGGCATACCTGTCATACAACACGATATCCATAACAGGATAGGCGATGGCGCACCAACCGCCAGTCGTGCACCATTTTTAAAGACTCACTTATGACTGTTCCATTATCACTGTTCCATGATTACTACAGGAGGCACGCATGAACCCACTTTCCGTTACTGACGCCGTTCCCAATGACCTGGATAACGCGCTGCTGGTTGGCCGTGTATGGCTGGATAGCCCGCATGCTGGCCCCGCACTGGTTACCGTGCACGATGGCCAAGTCATCGACATCACCGAGTTTGGCCCGACCATGGCCGACCTGCTTGAACGCGACGACCTTCTAGAGGTAGTCAAACGCGCTGAAGGTAAGCCGCTGGGCAGTTTGGAAACACTCTTGGCTAATTCCCAGGCGTCTCCGGCGCAAGCGCCCTACCTGCTCGCCCCTTGCGATGTGCAGGCGGTTAAAGCATGCGGCGTCACTTTTGCGGTCAGCCTGATGGAGCGCGTGATTGAGGAGCAAGCGGGTGGCGATCCCGCCCGTGCTGACGAGTTGCGTGACGACTTGCAGGCACTGATCGGCAGCGATCTTTCCAAGATTGCACCGGGTTCTGAAGAAGCGATGGCGCTTAAAAAAGCACTACAGGCCCGCGGCGGCTGGTCGCAATATATGGAAGTTGGTATCGGCCCCGACGCGGAGGTATTTACCAAAGCCCAGCCGCTCTCCTCGGTAGGTTTTGGAACCCCGGTGGGCTTACACCCGTCTTCGCAGTGGAATAACCCCGAGCCGGAAATTGTCCTGGCAGTCGATAGCCGTGGTCAGGTGCGTGGCGCGACCCTAGGTAACGACGTCAACCTGCGCGACGTTGAGGGGCGCAGCGCGCTGTTGCTCGGCAAGGCGAAAGACAACAACGCATCCTGCTCTATTGGCCCCTTCATTCGTCTCTTTGATGACCACTTCGATATCGACAGCGTGCGCAACTGTCAGGTATCGCTGCGTATAGAGGGTGAAGACGACGACTTTCTGCTTCAGGGCGAGAGCGATATGCGCGAAATCAGCCGCGACCCGCTGGATCTGGTCAGCCAAACCATCGGCGACCACCACCAATACCCGGACGGCTTTATGCTGTTCCTCGGCACTATGTTCTCGCCGATTCAGGATCGCGACGGTAAAGGCCAAGGTTTCACTCATCATATGAATGACCGCGTCACTATCGCCACCCCGGCCCTGGGCGCCCTGGTCAATAAGGTAAGCAGGAGCGATCAGTTGCCGCCCTGGACCTACGGTATTCGCGAGCTGATGCGCCACTTGGCACGCCGTTAATACTCCTCTTATCAATCAATACGCCACCCGCCTCAACGCCAAGGAGAGCACAATGACAACCATTACTCGCGTCGAGATTCAGGATATTCGTTTCCCTACTTCGCGCTCGCTGGATGGCTCAGATGCCATGAACGCCGCGCCGGACTACTCCGCCGCCTACGTTATCCTGCACACCGATGACGGTAGCCCTGAGGGGCACGGCCTGACCTTTACCATTGGTCGCGGCAACGAGATTGTCGTCACCGCCTTGCAGTCGCTGTCACCGCTGATTGAAGGGCGAACGCTTGCCTCAATTACTGACAATATGGGTACCTTCTGGCGGGAAATTACCGGCGACAGCCAATTACGTTGGATTGGCCCGGATAAAGGCGCGATCCATCTAGCCACCGCCGCCATCGTCAATGCCGTGTGGGATATGTGGGCGAAAAAAGAGGGCAAACCGGTCTGGAAGCTGCTGGTGGATCTGACGCCCGAACAGCTGGTGCGCTGTCTCGACTTCCGCTTTGTCACCGATGCGTTAACGCCCGAAGAAGCGATCTGTTTGCTGCGTCGCCAATCCTCCGGCAAAGCAGCCCGGGAAACCGAAATGCGCCGCGATGGCTACCCCGCCTACACCACCTCCGCAGGCTGGCTGGGCTACAGCGACGATAAAGTGCGCAGCCTGGCCCGGGAAGCGCTGGCGGAAGGCTGGACACACTTTAAACAGAAAATTGGCGGTGATCTCGAAGAGGACGCCCGCCGCGCGGCGCTGCTCCGCGATGAGATCGGCTGGGACAATGTGCTAATGATGGACGCCAACCAGGTATGGGAAGTCGACGAAACGGTCACCAAAATGCGCCGTCTGGCGGAATTCGATCCGCTATGGATCGAAGAACCCACCAGCCCTGACGATATTCTCGGCCACGCCGAGATACGTCATCGCGTCGCGCCTATCGGCGTTGCCACCGGCGAGCACTGCCATAACAAAGTGATGTTTAAGCAGTTCTTCCAGGCCGATGCCATCGACTATTGTCAGCTCGATGCGGCACGCCTGGGTGGACTCAACGAAGTTATTTTAGTGGTGCTTATGGCCGCAAAATTCGGCGTACCGATCTGCCCTCACGGCGGTGGCGTTGGGCTTTGCGAATACACCCAGCATATCTCACTGTTCGACTACATCGCAGTATCCGGCAGCCTTGAGGGCCGTGTGCTTGAGTATGTGGATCACCTTCACGAGCACTTTATCGACCCGGTGGTCATCAACCGTGGCCGCTATCAGGTGCCCGAGGCGCCGGGTTACAGCATTGCCATGCATACTGATTCCCAAGCAAAGCACCGCTTTCCGGAAGGTGCGGCCTGGCAGGAAGAGAGTTAATGATCGACACCACCACCTTTTTAGATGAACTCACCAGCCTGCTCGGCGAACGCGGTCTGCTGCGCGAGCCGGAGGCCATGGCCCGCTACGTCAGCGACTGGGCGGGCGATACATTAGGCATGCCGCTGGCGGTGGCCCGCCCGGCCAGTACCTTGGACGTCGCCGAAGTCGTTAAGCGCTGCTATGAGCAAGGCGTCGCCATGACGCCCCAGGGTGGCCATAGCGGTTTGGTGGCAGGCGCTTTGCCCGCCGCAAACGGCCAGGAACTGGTGATCAGCTTGGAGCGCTTAAACAGCGTGCGCGCGATTGACCCGGTTAACTTCACCATCACGGTAGACGCGGGCTGTATTCTTGAGAACGTGAAGTTGGCGGCGTTTGATCATGACTGCGACTTTCCGCTCTCCCTAGGCGCCCAAGGCAGCTGTCAAATCGGCGGCAATATTGCCACCAACGCGGGAGGGCTTAACGTACTGCGCTACGGCATGATGCGCGAGCTGGTGCTGGGGCTTGAAGTGGTGCTGCCCGATGGGCGCGTCTGGGAGAGCCTGAACGCGTTGCATAAGGACAACCGCGGCTACGACCTTCAACAGCTGTTCCTAGGCAGCGAAGGCACCCTGGGTATCGTCACTGGCGCGGTACTCAAACTCTCACCGCGCCCTACCCAGAACCGAACCGCACTGCTTGGCCTGCCTTCCGTTCAGGCGGTGATTGATCTTTACGGTTTGGCGCGCCGCGACTGCTGCGATCTGTTGACCGCTTTTGAGCTGATTCCCCGCCGCTGCATCGAGCTTGCTATTGAGGCCACACCTGAGCTGCGCGACCCGATGGAGAGCGCCTACCCCTGGTACGTGCTGATGGAAGTCGCGGCCACGGGGCCAGTAGATTTAGGCTCGATGTTGGAACAGCTGCTGGAAACCGGCATGGCGCGCGAGCTAGTACTGGATGGCGCGCTGGCCTCCAGCAACACCCAGTCCGCCCAGCTGTGGCAGTTCCGCGAAAGTATGCTGGAAGGCCAGCGGCGACGCGGAGAGCATCTGCGTACCGATATCTCGGTGCCTATCTCGGCGATACCCGACTTCGTTACCCGTGCGAGCGAGGTCGTCATGGCCGCCTCCCCCGATTGCGAGATCATTGCCTACGGCCATGTGGGCGACGGCAATCTGCACTTCAATATCCTGCCGCCCGTATCACTGGCGGACAGCGACAAGAGAGCGCATTTGCATGACCTGGAGGAGCGGCTATTTGACGTGCTTGACGACTTCTGCGGCAGCATCAGCGCCGAGCACGGCATTGGCCGCACCAAGCAAGCGCCTTACTTAGCGCGGCTATCGCCACTTGAGCGGGAGTTGATCAGCGGTGTTAAAGCGTTATTTGACCCTAAAGGGCTGATGAACCCAGGGAGGGTTTTGCCTGCAGAGGAGCAATAACAACGCCCACTTTCCCCGCGGAAAAGCCCCTCGGGGCTTTCTACCAGTTACGCCTTAATCAATACCCCATGATACCCGGCAACCAGGTCGCCAATCCCGGCACAGCGATTAGTAACAAAATGGTGGCAATAATCGGCAGTAAGAACGGCATGATCGCCGTAACGACCTGACCGTAGCGCAACCGGGTAATGCCCACCATTAAAAACAGCACGGTGCCGAAGGGCGGCGTAATCACCCCCACCGAGAGTGTAATCACCATCACGATACCAAAGTGAACGGGGTCTAACCCGGCACTGAGTGCTGCGGGCACCACAATCGGGGTGAAAATCAGGATGCTTTCGATCACCGACATAAAGCAGCCGATCAGCAGAAAGAACAGCGCGAAGCAGAGCAGCAGGGCAAACGTTGGCATATCGATGCTGGCGACTTGGCCTGCCAAGGCTTGAGGAATTCCCATACGCACCAGTATCCAGCCATAAAAGCTGGAAACCGCAATAATCAGCAGGATCACCGCGCTAAACATCAGGGTGCGACGGAAGGCACTGTAGAGATCTCGCCAGTTCAAATCCCGATAGATCAAACCACCCAGAATAACCGCGTAAAGCGACGCAATCGCACCGGCTTCCGTCGGCGTGAAAAAGCCGCCCCAAATGCCACCGACAATAATCGCCGGCATCATCAACGGCAGAATGGCACGCTTACCAGTGCGGGCCACTTCACAGGCATCAAAGGGGGTTGGCTTTGGCATTACCACCTTGCCAGTGGCACCGAGCAGCACGGTCATGCCCATTAGCAGCAGCGCCATCAAAACACCCGGCAGCAGCCCCGCCATAAACAGCCCGCCAATACTTACATTGGCCAGCCAGCCATAGACGACTAGTGCGATGCTGGGCGGCAGAATCGGCCCGATAACGCTGGAGGCGGCGGTAATGCCGGTAGAGTAATCCAGTGCATAGCCACGCTCTTTCATGGCCTTGATTTCGATGCTACCCAGCCCGGCAGCGTCGGCCACGGCAGTGCCTGACATGGTGGCAAAGATAGAGCTGGCGACCACGTTAGCGTGGCCCAGGCCCCCCTTGGTAAAGCCCACCAAGGCGGTGGCAAAGTCAAAGATCCGCGTAGTGGTGGAGCCGATATTCATAATATTGGCGGCCAGAATAAACAGCGGAATCGCCAGCAGCGTAAAATTATTGAGCGTTTGCACCATACGTAGCGGCAAAAGCTCGACAGGCAAACCGCCAGTCCCGGTAAATACCAAGGCGATAAACGAGGTGACGCCAATAGCGACGACCACCGGCAAGCCAATCGCCATTAGCACTAAGAGGCCACCGACAAAAATCAGAAGTTCGGTCATGGCTGAGAGGCCTCCTCTTTATGGGGTGCGTCCAACCACGCTACTGGGCCACGCAAGCATTGCCACAGAGCAATCAGCGCCATGCCCGCAAAGCTGAAGAAAACACCGTAGTAGAGGTAACTAAAACTGATGCTTAACGAGACCGTTTTATTATTGGCACTCATATCTGACATGATCCACGAGCCCCAGGCAGCGAGCAGAAGAAAACCGCAAGAAATCAGCGCAGCGAGCCGATATTGGATATTTTTACCCAGCCCTGAGAGCTTGTGGCTAAACAGGTCTACCACCAGATGCTCGCTGCGCACCCACGCCGATAATGAGCCAAAACCAATTGCGTAAATCGCCAGCATTGACGACACTTCTTCAGTCCAGGGCATACCTAGCCCCAGTAGGTCACGGGCAATCACGGCCGCTACGATCAACAGCAGAATAGCCGCTATAAGCGCCACGCCCACCCCGTCGCAAAGACGAGTAACGCCGCGCAGCGTATAGAAAGCAATTCGATCCAGACCCTTATCGGGCGCTACCGCGTCTTCCACAGGAAAACTCCTTAGCTAACGTCTTTTTGGTCGTCTATGAGGACTTATTTGACTTGTAAAACAACGACGGCCCAATGGGCCGCCGTGATTTCTGTCCAGCGCGTGTTACTCGCTGTCGTTACCCAGCGCGTCTTCACGTACACCGTCGGCCATGTCAGCCATGACACGATCGATGGCCGGTAACGCCGCTTCGCGGAAAGGCGTCACATCCGGCTCAATGACGGTCATCCCTTCATCCTGAAGTGCTTCTAGATAGAACTCGTCAAGTTCACGCTCTTGCTCTGAACCGTATTGACGAGCTATGTCGATCGCCTCTTCAATCAATGCCTGATCATCAGCTTCTAAGCCATCCCACCAGCGCGAACTGGCCACCCAGCTCCACGGAAACTGTACGTGGCTGGTCATAATCAGGTAGTCCTGTACTTCCCATAGGCGACGGGTGTAGGGGGAGGAGAGCGAGTTCTCATGGCCATCTACCTGACCGGTCTGCATGGCGAGATAAATCTCTGGCGCAGGCACGTTCACTACCTGAGCGCCGATCTCTTCCCACACTTCCAGCCATACCGGCAGCGAAGGCAGGCGCAGGCGAAAACCTTCCAGATCCTCCGGTGTGTGAATCTCCTTATTCGCCGTCATATGGCGGGGGCCACGGTGCTGCAAACCAAAATATTTCAGGCCGCCCTGGCTTTCTGCTTTCTCCACCAGCGCTTGGCCGGAAGGGCTCTCCATATAGGCGTCTACTTCATCCCAGGTGGTGAACACAAAGGGAACCGTAATGGCGTCGTATTCAGGCGCGTACTGCTGGCGCCAGTTACCACCGGTAATGGAGAGCTGGGTTTGGCCCAGGTTCAACAGTTCCAACACGGCGTTCTCACCGCCCAGAGAACCGGCTAAAAAAGGACGCACTTCAAAGCGGCCTGGTGCCTGCTCCTCTAAATATTCAGCAAAGCGTTCAACGGCGGCGCTTTCCGAACCGCCTTCGCTCATAGTGTTGTTGACTTGAATTTCGATGGGGTTAGCCAAGACGAACGGCGCCGTCGTTAGCATGCCTAGGGTCGCCAGCGTGGCAAGTAGTTGTTTCCGCATGGGAGGACTCTCTACGGTTGTCGTTATTGGGTGTGATGCTGGTTTGATCTTGAAACAAGCTGCCCAGTGTCTCAAATCGACGTTCGAGAAGGCTGGCTTCGTCAAATACGATGGCTTGGCTTTAGAGTATGCTCCCATTCCGACGATGTTGAGTGAGGTGGTCGACTAAATGCCGAGCTGTAACCGGAAGCGTGGCGTAACGGCGCATGCCAATGACCAACTCCCGCTGAGCCCATGGGTCGCTGAGCGGAATGCTTTTGAGCTGCAAATCCCCCAGATCACGGTAGATGGTCTGCTCGGGAAGTACCCCCACGCCCATGCCATGGTGAATCATGCGGCAAATAGCGTCGAAGCTGCGTACCTGAATGCGCATATGCAGCGCTTTGCCGGCCAGGTTGGCCTGTTCATTCAATAGCGATTGCAGCGAAGCGTCCTGCTGTAAGCCAATAAAATCAAACGCCAGCGCTTCGTTAAAGGCGATGCTTTCACGCTCAGCCAAAGGATGATCAATGGGCGTCATGAGGACTAACCGATCATGCCGATAGGAGAGCTGCTGCAGGTCGGGAGCCGCCACATGCCCGGCGAAAATACCAATGTCGGTTAGCCCATCGCGAACCGCGGCAATGATTTCACTGCTAACCCGCTCCTGTAGATCAATTTTAATTTCCGGATAGAGGCGTGAAAAAGCGCTGAGATCCTGAGGTAGAAAGGCAATAATTGCCGAGGTATTGGAGTGAATGCGCACATGGCCGCGCACGCCCTCACCATATTCGCTAAGCTCTGCGTTAAGACGTTCAATGTTATCCATAATACGCCGAGCATGATGCAGAAATGCTTGGCCTGCGGGGGTCAACTCCACGCCTCGAGGGCGACGATAGAGCAGCGTTGTACCCACCAGCGCTTCCAGGTCGCTAATACGTTTGCTCACCGCGGCAAGCGCCAAATGTTCGCGCTCGGCAGCCGCCGTCAGACGCCCCTCATCCGCCACGGAGATAAACAGTTTAAGGGTGACGAAATCGAAGCGGCGCATGTAACGGACTCCTTTAAAGCAGGCTCACTATGGTAGCCCACACCTTCGCCAGCCACGAACCCTTTGTTACCCATTGCCTAATTGTCCCCTCTAGTAAGCTCAAGCATGCTGGCAACATAGTGATAATCCAATGATAAGAGAGAGCCTTAATGAATGCTTCCGAAGCGCGCCAGCTTCCGCTAAAGGGCTTAAAAGTTCTAGAGCTTGGCCAACTGATTGCGGGGCCATTCGCCACCAAGCTGCTGGGCGAATTCGGTGCCGACGTGATTAAAATTGAGCCGCCAGGCACCGGCGACCCACTTCGCAAATGGCGAATGATAGAGGATGGCACCTCGCTGTGGTGGCATGTGCAAACCCGCAACAAGCGCTCTGTGGCGCTGGATTTACGTAGCGAAGAGGGCCAAGACCTGGTGCGCAAGCTCGCCGCCGAGGCCGACGTGGTGGTGGAGAACTTCCGCCCCGGTACGCTGGATGACTGGGGGCTTGGCTGGGAAGCGCTCTCCACACTCAATCCACGACTGATCATGGTGCATATTTCCGGCTACGGGCAAACCGGGCCTTACCGCGACAAGCCCGGCTTTGGGGTGATTGGCGAAGCCATGGGAGGGCTGCGTTACCTCACCGGCCAGCCGGGAGAGCCTTCGGTACGCGTGGGGGTGAGCATCGGCGACTCGCTTTCCGCACTTTACGCCGTCATCGGTACACTACTCGCTCTTCAGGAGCGCAACCGCAGCGGCCTGGGCCAAGAGATCGACGTGGCGCTGTATGAGTCGGTATTTGCCATGATGGAGAGCCTGCTGCCGGAGTTCGATGCCAGCGGCCAGGTGCGCGAACCCAGCGGCAGCGCCCTGCCCGGCATTACCCCTTCCAACGCCTATCGCTGCCAGGATGGCGATTACGTGCTAATTGCCGGTAACGGCGACAGCATCTTCAAGCGCTTAATGGGCGTGATTGGTCGTGATGATCTCGCCAACGACCCGGCACTGGCTCACAACGATGGGCGCAGCCAGCAAGCAGAGATGATTGATGCGGCGATTCAGGCCTGGACGGAAGATCGCCCTAGGGATGCCATTCTGCAGGCCCTGGATGAAGCCCGCGTTCCTGCAGGCTATCCCTACACTGCAGAAGATATCGCCCATGACCCCCACTACTTAGCCCGCGAGATGATCCAAACCTTTACCCGCCCCAACGGCAAACCGCTCAAAGTCCCCGGCGTGCTGCCTAAGCTTAGCGCTACCCCCGGGCGACTTGGCGACGGCGGCCCGGCGCTTGGCCAGCATACCGACGATGTGTTGGACGAGCTGGGCATTGACCACGAAACTCGCGCCAAACTACGCCAAGCGGGCATTATTTAGGGAGTTAGTTATGAACCAGTTATCACCATGCCCCGCCAAGATAGAGATCAACGAAGTTGCTCCCCGGGACGGCCTGCAGATTGAGGCGCGCTTTGTGCCGACGGAAGAGAAAATCCGCTGGATAGACGCACTCTCCACCACAGGCCTACGGCGAATCGAAGCAACTTCGTTCACTTCACCGAAAGCGATTCCCAACCTGCGCGATGCTGCTGAAGTGGTGACCGGCATCCAGCGTCGAGAAGGGGTCGATATCACGGTGCTGGTACCCAACGTAAAAGGCACCGAGCGGGCGCTTGCCTGCCAAGTGGATGAAATCAATCTGGTGATGTCAGCCAGCAACAGCCATGGGCTGGCCAACCTGCGCATGACGCCGGAACAATCCCTAGAGCAGTTTGCGGCGATCTTGGAGGTCAGCAAAGGCAGCGACGTGTTTATCAACGCCTCGCTCTCTACCGCCTTTGGCTGCCCCTTCGAAGGCGAGATACCCGAAACGCGGGTAGTAGAGCTTGTTGAAAAGCTTATTGCCCTTGGCATTCAGGGCATCACACTCTGCGACACCACCGGCATGGCCAACCCTGCCCAGGTCAAACACCTATGTGAAGCCGTGCTTGAACGCTGGCCTGGAACACCATTTACCCTGCACTTCCACAACACCCGCGGCATGGGCTTAGCCAATGCACTAGCGGCGTGGCAGGCGGGCATCACCCGCTTTGATACTTCATTAGGTGGGCTGGGCGGCTGCCCCTTCGCCCCCGGCGCCAGCGGCAATGTGTGCACCGAAGATTTAGTGCATATGTTTGAAGCCATGGGCGTGGATACCGGCGTCGACTTGGACGCACTACTGGAGATCGCCGCCACCCTCCCCGACCTTATCGGCCACGATGTGCCGGGGCAGGTAGTCAAAGCCGGGAAATCGACCCGGCGTTATGCGATGCCAGCACAACAAGCAACGTAATTATCATCTCGGTTGCTTCAAACGAACTCACATTTACGAAGCCTCAGTTTTATTAACATCATTATTTACTGCACAAGGCCATCCTGATATCTTGAATGACAATCAGTTCAATTAACTGGCAAGCAGTTAAGCCAGCTTCTTTCTATCGGTTTAATTAGGACGATTATACCGCCATGGAACAAGCCAAACTGAGCGATCAGGTTGCCTGCCCCTGTAACGGAGGCCCTCACCGCATTGTTAGTGCGGCTTCGGCCACCTTTGTTGACGGTCTGCCCGTCGCACGTGTTGGTGACCGCAGCTCCTGCGGTGCCACTATCGTCACCGGCCTTGATTGGTACCCCATTGAAGGCGCCGCTGCGGCTATTCACGGTAGTAAAACCTCCTGCGGCGGGGTCGTTATTGCGGCCTCCACAGCTATCACCGGCCAACCAAGGGGAGGCACAAACGCTTCATCACCTCCTGCTATTCAACCGCCGCGCTACAACCGTCGCGTAGTGTTTCGCGACGAATACGGCGCTCCTCTTGCTCATGAACCTTATCAGCTTGTGTTAGAAGGTGGCGATACCAAAGAGGGGCAGACCAACGCCGAGGGTGAAGCCGAACTGATGGATTCAGACCTTGCCGCCAAGATGGTCGATATTCTGATTAGGAATAAATGAAATGGCCGAGTGGCAACGTATAGCGCAGACAGTCACCACCCCAGCAACGCTGGATGATCCTTTTATCGTCACTGTGCCTTGCTTACATAAAGACCAAGCACCTGAGATCGCTGAGTGGATAGTTGAGGAAATTCAGACCAACGTAGAATCCGAAGACGGCCAGCGCATAAAACGGCAGAATGCCTACAGCGCTCAAGAGGCAATGGCTCGCTGGCAACGGGAAGCCGAGACTCTAAACAGTGTTCAGCGTCTTGCCCGAAACATGGCAAGGCCGAATTTTATGCAAACCGAACGGCATGCCCGCCGGGCTGCACTCATTAGCTGGGCTCAGTTAGTAAGACCGAACGGAGTATGGGATCACAAACAATATTTTGACCCAACGGTGGATCCTGAGCGGGGAAGAAAGTTTGCAACCTTAGGGATAACGACTAGACGACACCACCATAAATACAAAGGTTACGAGTATTATTACGATATTTGGTCCAATATTCACTATGGTTACGTTGGCCGTTACATCGGCTTTTCCGAAGACGCTTTATTAGATGGCGCTGGCTTAGCGCAGCGTATCGACGATTTTATAAAACCTAGCAGATCGCCAATTGATCGCAGCGATCTCAATGGTGAGGGCCAACGGCGCTTTGATGATGTCACAGATCATCTTTCTGTTCGCCTAGGCATCTCATTGTTCGAGCGTTTTGCCCCGCAAGAGTTAACGGGCCCTCTGTTGATGAATGAGATTGCTCAGGTCGATTACCCTATTGTAGAAGAATCTAAAATACCCCATACATGCCAAGGGGTTAGGAACCGTTGTAGGCGACCTGCCAACAGAAACGATGAAAGATGCGTAGTTGAATTACAAAATAGCCCAAGAGCAGGCCGATAATGCCAATCTATCGACGTAAAGCCGTCATCATACCGCTTGTGATTATTGTCAGTTTACTCGCATGGTGGAGTTATTTTTGGGTGATAGAAAACTATCGGCCTAGCCTGAAACAAACCCAAGCCTTTACCGAAATTACCGATCAGGCCCAAACCTTTATGCTACAAAACAACTTAAGTGGCATAGAGATAAGCAACGGAGCAGTGTGGCCAGAGTCACTGCGAAGCGAACCCTTCATCGATCGACTTACCGCCGATATAGCTCGCGTGAATAAGGGTATAGAGCATGTATTATTTTTATACAAATGCGACGATAAATGCTATTTCACTGCCTATTTTTATTTTGACCTACAAGATGAGTTTGTACCTGGGCCTTACCGCTACATTCAGTACAACCCCGACGGCCACCTACAAGAGATAGTAAGCCCAGAATATCGTCAAAATAGATTAACAGAACATATGCAACTTAATCCGATGGGCTGGTCTGAGGAGTTCGTTCCCTCTATCTCTGAAGCCATTAAAGAAAGGGTTAGTAGTGGATATTTCTTTTGTGAGCCTTTGGAGCAGGAGCACTGGCATTTTTGTCGGGGCGAGTATGATTAATATTTGTTATTGAGATGTTACGCCATGACTTCAATGAGGATTTATGAATCTTCTAACTTTCCCGACCTCATCGGACGTGCCGGGGCAGGTGGTAAAAGCCGGGAAATCGACCCGGCGTTATGCGATGCCACAAGTTCATGCCTAAAGCTCACGTCTAATCGTTAGGCAGGCCCAATCACATGCTTTACTTCCAGATAAGCACTTAGCCCCCACGGGCCCAATTCACGCCCAATACCGCTACGCTTGAAGCCTCCCCAGCCGGTTTCTGGTAGCACTAACTGCTCGCTGTTGTACCAGATGCTGCCCGCCTTCAGTTGGCGCCCAATGCGCTTGGCTCGCTCTGGATCGCCGCTGATTACCGTTGCCGCCAGACCATAGGCGCTATCGTTGGCGAGTTTAATAGCTTCCGCTTCGCTTGCCACGCTGCGCCCACACAGCACTGGGCCAAAAATCTCTTCCTGCCATAAGCGGCTCTCTACTGGCACATCACGGTAAAGCGTGGGCGCTAGAAAGTAGCCCTTCTCTGGCAGCGTGCGGTGTCGCTTGTCGCGCACTGCTGTTAGTCCTTCCTGTTGGGCAATATCCAAATAGCGCTGTACCGCGTCGCGCTGTTTAGCGCTGGTCAGTGGCCCTAAGTCAGTGCCTTCTGCAAGCGGGTCGCCCAGCGCCAGCGCATCCATACGTTCGGCAAGTGCCGCATAGAGCGCTTCCGCTACACTTTCGTGCACTAGCAACCGTGAAGTCGCTGAGCAGATTTGCCCAGCGTTGAAGTAGATACCGGCCATTACCCAGTCGGCGGCCTGGGCGGGGTCGGCGTCTTCCATCACCAAAATCGGGGATTTACCGCCGAGTTCCAATGACACGCTGGCCGTTCGGGCGGCAGCCGCTTGCATGACCGTTTCGCCAACGCGATTACTGCCCGTGAAGGAGATTTTATCTACGCCGGGATGATTGGTCAGCGGCGCACCGATACCTTCTCCATCACCATTAAGCAGATTCAGCACGCCAGGGGGCAGGTTAATCTCTAGGGCTATCTCGGCCAGCACCAGCTCGGGGAGCGGCGTCACTTCCGACGGTTTGAGCACGGCAGTACAGCCTGCCGCCAAGGCGGGCGCCAGTTTCCAGGCACTGGTCACCAGCGGGAAATTCCAAGGCGCAATCAACCCTACCACGCCGACAGGGTCGTGATAGGTACGTGCCTCAACGCCCTCCATCTCCACGCTGACCAGCTCGCCCTGCCGGGCATCCAGCGCCCTGGCCTGGCCGGCGTAGTAGCGATAGCAGGCAATCGCATCGTCTAGATCGATCTCCGCCTCTGCCAGTGGCTTACCGTTATTGGTCGCCGAAAGCGTGATAATCGAATCCCGGCGAGCGTCCAGTGCATCGGCAAACCCATCGAGATATTTAGCCCGTGCGGTTCCGCCCAGTGCTTGCCAAGCGGGCTGCGCCTGCTGGGCGGCTTTTACCGCGGCATCGACATCTGCAGCGTCGCCCGCAGTGACCTGAGCAATACGCTCTTCGCTATAGGGATTCATCACATCAAGTAGGCGGATCCCCGATGAGGCGACCCACTGGTTGTTGATAAACTGCTTGTTAATTAACTGCTCGCTGAGTGACTGCATGGAAATATCCTAGTCAGAAAATGCGCACGCCCGCTGCCACGCAGCGGCGTCAATTTCGATCAGTAACGGCCCGTTAATTTCGCGGTTGGCGAGCGCTTTAGCCAACTCGGCGGGACTTTCTACCAGCATGCCGGGGCAGCCAAAGCCTTCGGCCAGGGTGAGGAAATTAGGCGCTTGAATATCCACGCCTAAACGCGCCACGCCGTTAGCATCCATATAGCGGCGAATCTCTTCGTAACCGGCGTTGTGCCAAAGCACGATGACGATTGGCAGACGCTCTTCGACAGCCGTTGCAAGCTCGGAGAGGGTAAACATCACGCCGCCATCGCCTACCAAGGCCACCACCGGAAGATCAGGGCGACTCAACTGAGCACCCAGCGCCGCGGGCAGCCCATAACCCAAGGTGCCGTAGCCCGTTGAGGCATTGAAGTACCGCCGTGGCGCGGGTTGGCTGACCAGATGATTCCCGGCATACACCGGCGCGGTAGAATCACCCACCAAAATCGCCTCGGGCAGGTATTCAGCCAGGGTGTTGTAGAGCGGCACAAAGTCACTAAAAGCAGGATCGTTTTGCAGATTTAGCGCGTTCAAGGCGTTAGCCGTTCGCTCAACGCCGTTACGTTGCATTGTGTCTGGGAAGTGAGCTAACAGAAGTGCAAGGCTTCGCCCGGCATCGCCCACCAGCCCCAACGTCGTACGCTGATTGCGCATTAACTGTTCAGGGTCAAGATCAATCCGGATCAGCGTGCCATTAAGATGAAAACCACCGTCAAACACGACGTCGTAGTCTGTCTCGCCCAGCTCGGTACCTACTGCCAAAATCACATCGGCGTTGGCTGCCAACTCGCGAACGGCGGGTAGCGCCGCGTTAGCACCCAAATCCAGCGGGTGGTCGCGACCTAGCAGCCCTTTGGCGTTTATGGTGGTGACCGTGGGAGCATCAAGTTTTTCTACCAATGCCTTTGCGGCCTCTGGCGCTGAAACACAGCCGCCACCTAATAGCACTAAAGGCTGCTGCGCAGCACGTAACAAACGTGCTGCCTCAGCAAGCCCTTCTGGATCAGGCGCTGCCCGGTAAAGCGTTGGCGCATGCCAGCTAATCGGCACCTTGACCTGCGCATTAAACAGGTCGATGGGGATTTCGATATGCACCGGGCCTGGCCGTGACCCGTTGAAGATAGCAAAAGCGCGGGCCAGCAACTCGGGCAAGGTGTTGGCGTCCAGCAGCGTGTGGCTAAAGCGCGCCACACCGCTGATCATCTGCTGCTGGCTGGGCATTTCGTGCAGTCGTCCTTGGCCCAAACCCAGCGTATCGCGGCGGTTTACGCTGGAGATCACCAGCATGGGGATCGAGTCCGCCAGGGCTTGGCCCATGGCGGTGGCGATATTGGTCATCCCCGGGCCGGTGATAATCAGGCAAACACCCGGCTGGCCGCTGGCGCGGGCATAGCCGTCGGCCATAAACCCCGCGCCCTGCTCATGGCGTGGAGTGACGTGCTGCACTTCGCTGCCTTCCAGCCCGCGATAAAGCTCTACCGTGTGCACGCCGGGAATACCGAACAGCGCGCGTACGCCATAGGTATCACGTAGCAATTTAATCAGTAATTCAGCGCAGGTCATCACAGCCCCCTTAGAAGAAAAACGTATGGGCCATAAAGGCGATGATCGGCAGCGTAATCGCGGTGCGCAGTAAGAACACTACCGCCAGCTCCCAGAACTTGATAGGAATCTTCGACTTGAGTAGCAGCGCACCGATTTCTGACATATACACCAGCTGCGTCATGGAGAGGCAGGCAATCACAAAGCGGGTCAGCTCGCTTTCAATGTTGGTCGCCAGCACCGCCGGTAAAAACATATCGGCAAAGCCCACCAGCGTCGCTGGTGCGGCCGCTTGTGCCTCAGGGATACGCAGTAGTTCCAGCACCGGCACCATGGGGTAGGAAAGCCAGGTAAATAGCGGGGTAAACTCGGCTAAAATCAGCGCCACGGTACCAATCGCAAACACCAGCGGCAGTAGTGTCAGGAAAATATCAATCACGTTGAGTAGCGCTAGACGGGCTAACTTCCGCGGCCCTGGCGCACTCCCTGCACGGCGTGTCGCTTGCAACAGGCTATAGCGGAACAGGCCTACATTTTCGCTACGCTCTTCGCTCAACTGACACCCGACCGGCTCATAGTAGTCGTTGGATTTACGTGACAGCGGCGGAATCCGCGACACAATTACCGCAGCGATCAAACCCGATACCACCACCGTGAAGTAGAACTGCACAAATAGGTGGTTAATCTCGACAAAGTTAGTCACTAACAGGCTGAAAGCGATAGAGGCGACTGAAAAGTTGGTCGCGATCACCGAGGCTTCGCGGCCGTTGTAGTAGCCCTGCTCGTACTGCTGGGCGGTGATCAGCACACCAACGGTGCCCGAGCCCATCCATGAGGCGGTGGCATCAATGGCGCTGCGTCCCGGCAGATTAAAGATAAACCGAAACGGCTTGCGCACCATGGTGCCGATAAACTCCATAAAGCCGAATTCAACCAAAAACGGTAGCAGTAGCGCTGCAAAAAAGAAGAACGTCAGCAGCACTGGCGCCAAGTCATTGAGCATCACCTCACCGGTAAACGAGGCGGTGACGAACTCAGGGCCAAACTGAAAAAAGGTCATGATGACGAAAATGGCGCCTAACACACGCATGGCTACCCAAATCGCGCCTACATCGAACATATCTTGAAAGGGGCCGCTTTGTGCCCAGGAGGGTTTCGCTAACTTGACGTATAGCGTCACCACCACCGAGAGGCAAAGAATCACCACTGCAATCGCGGGTAACGCGGATCCCAGCAGTGTTTGCAAGCCATCGGCCATCATCCCCATGCCGATATTGATAGAGTCCCCGACCTGGAAGGGCACCAAGAACAGCAATACACCAATGATGGAAGGGAAGAGAAATTTTAGTAAATGCGCGGGAGGTATCGGTGCCGACGGGATCGGCTGTTCCGACTTAACGTTGCTATACGACATAGGGTTCACCCATTGGAAGTGATTATTGGAGGTGGACTGGCGGCGTGGTTAGGTCAGTACTGTTTTATTTAGTCGCTATTTCTTTGATAGCTCTTTTGGTCAGCATCACTCGCTGTGTTTAACACCTGGCAGTACGCAGAGCATTTCATACAGCAGCGTGGCACCCATTAGTGCAGTGTTACCACTGGGGTCATAAGGCGGAGATACTTCGACCAGATCACAGCCGACAATATTTAAGCCTGCAGCGCCGCGTACAATTTCCAGCCCTTGACTAGAGGTCAATCCACCCATCTCCACCGTACCGGTACCAGGGGCAACAGAAGGATCCAGGCCGTCGATATCGAAACTGATGTACACCGGGATATCGCCCATCTGTTCGCGAACTTGCTCCATCAGCGGTGCCAGCGAGCGGTACCAGCACTCTTCAGCAGGCACAACACGGAAGCCCTGATCACGACACCAGTCAAAGTCTTCTGCCGCATAGCCGGTTCCGCGCAAGCCAATTTGCACGACTTTGCCATGGGCTAATAAGCCCTCCTCCTGAGCACGACGAAACGGCGTACCATGTGCAATTGGCTCGCCGAACATATGCTCGTTAACATCGGCGTGGGCATCGATATGGATCAGCCCCACCGGGCCGTGCTTTTTGGCCATGGCGCGAAGGATGGGCAGTGTGAGCGTATGTTCACCGCCCAGGGTCAGCGGAATACAGTTATGTTTCAGCACGTCATCGTAGAAGGCGGTAATGATGTCGACGCTTTTCGGCAGATGGAAGGTATTGATGGGTACATCGCCAATATCGGCCACCTGCAGGCTTTCAAAGGGCGCGGCGCGCGTCGCCATGTTGTAAGGACGCAGCATGCGCGACTCATCGCGGATCTGGCGTGGCCCGAGCCGTGTACCTGGGCGGTTTGAAGTGCCAATATCCATGGGAATGCCTATAAATGCCGCATCCAAACCCTCGGCCGTCTCCTGCGTAGGCAGACGCATCATGGTGGCGGGGCCTGCAAAGCGCGGCATGGTATTGCCACCCAAGGGCTGATTAAACTCCGACATAGTTCTCTCCTAGACGTTATTTGAACCTAGACGTTATTTGAAATTATTGAATCGCAATGCGAGCGCGGCTTGCCTATCAATAGACATTGCACAGAGCGTGCCAAGTCGTCACAACCGCCAGGAAAGGCACTTTGCTAGCCATTTGATGCAAAAATGCATTAAATTGACGACCTAGCAATTCAATACTGCATCGATAATTCAAAAATGGTTCGATTAGCAGGCTAATGCCGCGGGTGCATCAGATGAGTGAATTCGAGTGAGTGAAATAGACAAACGCGTGCTGCAGACCATTGTGGCAACCGCAAACGACCACTTCTTTATCGTCAGTGGCGATGGGCAGATAGTGGACATCAGCCCTGGCGCCGAAGCGGTTTACGGGGTATCCAGAGAAGAGCTGCTCTCCAGCAGTGTGCAGCAACTGCAAGCGGCCGGAGTACTCAAGCCCTCCATCACCATGGAAGTGATGCGCACCCGCAGGCCCGCACAGCTTATGCAGGTAACCGGAACAGGCCGCCGGGTGATTGCTGAAGCCTACCCGGTGTTCGTCGACGGCAAGCTGGAGCGCATTATCAGCCGCTCCCGGGATTTAACTGACTTGCAGTTACTGCAGGACGAATATGCCCTACTGCAAAAACGCTTTAGCGAACACTTAAAGCGCAGCCAGGCAGCCCCAGATGCGGAGGAGCAAGCGCTAGATGATGCTCTGGACAATTTGCAGGTACGCAGCAGCGTGATGCGCGAAATCGCGCTGCTGCTTAAGCGCGTAGCCCCTTCAGATGCCAATGTGTTGATGCTGGGTGAGTCTGGCGTGGGTAAAACCGCTTTTGCCAAACAGCTACATCGCTGGAGCCAGCGCTGCGATGGCCCGTTTATTGACGTTAACTGTGCGGCGATACCCGAGAATCTGTTTGAGTCCGAGATGTTTGGCTACCAGCCCGGTGCCTTTAGCGGTGCCGCGCGGCAGGGAAAAGCTGGCCTGTTAGAGCAGGCCGAGGGCGGTACGCTGTTTCTGGATGAAATAGGCGAGCTGCCGCTGCTAATGCAAACCAAACTGCTCAAGGTGATTCAGGACGGTAGTTTGACCCGGCTAGGTGACACTCGCTCACGCAAAGTCAATTTTCGCTTGGTCGTGGCGACCAACCAGGATTTGGGCAAGCAAGTAGAGGCCGGACTTTTCCGTCTGGATCTTTACTACCGCCTCAATGTGATCCCGGTCACCCTGCCGCCGCTGCGTGACCGCCGGGAGGATATCCCCGATCTGGTTGAAGCGTGTTTAAACCGGCTCAACCAGCGCTATGGGCGGCAAAAAATACTTGATACCCGCGTTTGGTCGACCTTGATGGGCAGCGAATGGCCAGGTAACGTCCGCGAGCTGGAAAATTGGCTAGAAAGAGCCTGGCTTTCCAGCCCCACCGATCAAATCGAGGAGCCCACCGCACTCTCTCACGCCGAACAGCACCGCGCCAGTTTGCCGAGCGCCTCGCCAGCAAAGCCGATAACAGCACTCGAACCTCAGGAAACCCTCAAGCAGTACCTAGCGCGGCTGGAGCGTGAAACCCTTGAAGAGCTTTGCAACACACTTCCCAGCACCTACGCCATTGCCGAACGACTGGGCATCAGCCAATCCAGCGTGGTGCGCAGGCTTCAGCGCTATGGTTTGAGTACTATTACAACGTCAACTAGATAGGTAAGCCTTCGCAACTCAAATATTAGCGCTTTGCTCAAATTAGCGGAGAAGAGGACGCAGTGGATCCTAGATAAAACCGTATGCTTTTCAACCTACACACATTGAGGTACGTTTACTTAAGAACAAACCACTCTCGGTCATAGCGAAGCTTATACACAGGATAATATTAATGTCAGAGACTAGCCTAATCTTGGCATATCCAGAAAGCGGCCATCAAATCAGAACCATACACAATGGTAATGAAGTGATGTTCTGTCTGGCTGATGTTGTGAAGTTTCTTGCCGATCAAAATACCCAGCTAGCCTATGGAGGAAGAGGTGAAGGACTAGCAGGGCTGACGAGAGCAATTATTAACGCTCTAGACCCCGACGAATGCCACTCAATTGAAGGCAGCAAAAACCAACAAGACGCTCAATATATTACGCAGCCCGGATTATTCCGGATAATTCTTCGGGACAGCAGCCCCGCCTGTAAAAATTTTCAACGCTGGGTTTTTCATGAAGTACTGCCTTCCATTCAGAAACATGGAACTTACCCTCCCCCAATCTCAACTGAGTCGTCTGATGTTCGAAAGGCGGTAATGCTTCTTCTTGACGAAATTGATGAACGAGAAAGGCTTGAGAGAGAAACCAAGCAAAGATTTGAAAAGAACGAAAGGCGCCTTGATGAGTTAAGTGAAATAATCTCAACTCATTCTTTACCTGATATTAACCATGTTTACAGAACAGTTGATGACTTCTGCCAATCAAACAATATCAATTTGTTACATGAGCATATGATTTTTGGATGGTGCCTAAAAATTTGCATGGAAAAGGGGCAGAAATCTTACCAAACTCACGAAGATGGTCAAAAGATAACTAAGTTCCCTGAGCCAGTAATTTCAGAAGCCTGGACATTAGTTCAAAAACAGAAACCCTCAAGCAATACCTAGCGCGGCTGAAGCGGGAAACGCTTGAGGCGCTGTGCACCACTCATCCCAGCACCTACGCCATTGCCGAGCGGCTGGGCATCAGCCAATCCAGCGTGGTGCGCAGGCTTCAGCGCTATGGCATTAAGGTCGCCAAGTGATTCTCTGCTTGACACAACGGCTGTCATCAACCATCCATGTAAGTGTCATGAAACGGCAACACCTTCAACACAAGCTGAACCAATAACAACCAACAGCCGGTGATGTGTGTGCTATGTCAAACCAATCGCGAATACGCTTAGAGGGCGTCACTAAACGTTGGGGCGCCTCTGCGGCTGTCGATGGTATCTCGTTTGATGTGACCCCAGGGCAGTTTGTCATTCTGCTGGGCCCTTCAGGCTGCGGTAAATCCACCACGCTTCGCATGATTGCAGGCTTGGAAGAAGCCAGCGACGGCCAAATTCATATTGGCGAACGCGACGTCACGCGGCTGCCGCCCGGCGACCGTGGGCTGAGCATGGTGTTTCAGTCCTACGCGCTGTTTCCGCATTTGAGTGTGGCTGACAATATCGTGTTTGGCCTGCGCAGCCGCAAGGTACCCAAAGCCGAGCAGCGCGAGCGGCTAGCCAAAGTGGCCGAACTGGTTGATTTAACCGATTACCTAGATCGCAAACCTGCCCAGCTTTCCGGCGGCCAACGCCAGCGGGTTGCTTTGGCGCGCTCGGTTATTTCCGAACACCCTATCTGCCTGATGGATGAACCGCTATCCAACCTGGACGCCCGGCTGCGCAGCGACATGCGCCGGGAAATCAAAGCGCTGCAAAGCCGCCTGAATATGACGGTGATTTACGTCACCCACGACCAGGTGGAAGCCATGAGCATGGGCGATCGTGTGATTCTGATGCAGCACGGCAAAATCGTGCAGGACGGTACGCCCGACGAACTTTATAACCGTCCCGCCAGCGCCTTCGCCGCCAGTTTTATTGGTAGTCCTGCGATGAATCTATTGCCATTGGTGGCCGGTGAGAATGGCGCTGTCATTGAAGGCGAGCCAAGCACACCCGTAGCCCCATTTGAGGCCGCCGGGGGACACCTGGGCGTGCGCCCAGAAGACATTGAGTTACGGCCAGCAGCGTCGCCCGGCGTACCCGCCAAGGTATTAAGTGAAGAGTACTTGGGGGCAGATACCATTGCCTATGTTGAGGTGGGCTCCCATACCCTGAGGGTTCGCCTAAGCGGCAAACCGCTATTGAGCGGTCAGCCATGCAGCCTCTATTGGACGTCCAAGAACATACACCTTTTCGATGCTAACGGCCTACGGCGCGATGACATGCCACTAAGTGATTTCGCTCCGCCAATCCCCAGCATTCCTCGTCCACCGGCGGTGGGCTCTTTCCAACACTGATCGCTTTTCAACCTTGATTCAGTCCTGACACTTGTGGAGTCTCTTATGCGTACGCGGATACCTTTTGCAATGACCGCCCTGGCAGCGGGCTTGCTAAGCGCCGCCCAGGTAAACGCGGATAGCGTCGATCTGACCATGTACTATCCGGTCTCGGTGGGCGGTGCACTCACCGATGTCGTTGATAATCTGGTGGAGGAGTTTGAAAGCGAACACCCCGATATCAATGTAGAAGCGATCTACGCCGGTAACTACGACGACACCCGCGTGCGCGCCATGTCGGCGATGGAAGCCGGTGATACGCCTCAGCTGTCGGTCATGTTCTCAATCGACCTTTACGAACTGATTGAGCAGAACGCTATTGTCGCCTTTGACGACCTGGTCGAAACCGATGAAGAGCGCGAATGGCTCGATGGCTTCTACCCAGGGCTGATGGAAAATGGCCAACTGGATGGCAAAACCTACGGCATCCCCTTCCAGCGCTCCACCATCGTACTGTTCTGGAACAAGGACGCCTTTGAAGCCGCTGGCCTAGACCCCGAAACACCCCCGGAAAACTGGGAAGAGATGGCCGAGATGGCGGCGACCGTGCGCGAAGCCTCCAATGGCGAGCAGTGGGGCGTTATGGTGCCGTCGACTGGCTACCCCTACTGGATGTTCCAAGCCTTTGCCTTTCAGAACGGCCACCGGCTAATGAGTGAAGATGGCACCGAGGTCTACTTCGACGACCCCGCAGCGGTTGAAGCGCTGGAGTACTGGGTGTCACTGGCCACCGAGCACGATGCCATGCCCGACGGCACCATCGAGTGGGGCACCCTGCGCCAGAACTTCCTTGAAGAGTCCACGGCGATGATGTGGCACACCACGGGCAACCTGACCGCCGTACGCAACGAAGCCAATTTTGATTTTGGCGTGGCTATGCTGCCGATGAAAACCCAGCGCGGCAGCCCTACCGGCGGCGGCAACTTCTACATTTTTGAAGATACGACGGAAGAAGAGCAGCGTGCGGCGATGACCTTTATTCGCTGGATGACCGCTCCCGAGCGAGCCGCTGCCTGGTCGATTGAGACCGGCTACATGGGCGTTAGCCCCGCCGCCTACGAAACCGACGCGCTACAAGGCTATGTGGAAGAATTCCCACCCGCCGCGGTTGCCCGCGACCAGCTTGAACACGGCACGGCGGAGCTTTCCACCTATCAGGGTGGCCGCATTCGCCGCGCTTTGGATAACGCCGTGCAAGCCGCACTAACCGGTCAAATGACGCCGCAAGAAGCACTTAGCCAGGCGCAGCAAGAAGCCGACAGCGTGTTGCGCCGCTACGCTCGCTAATTGTTAGCCATTTTACTGTACGCCGGGGCAGGCCCCGGCTTTTCCAACGTGCGGTACGCCTCTATGTCATTCACTAACCACCGCAAAATGCAGCTCTACGGCGCGCTTCTACTGCTCCCCGCTGCGCTGCTGCTGACGACGTTTGCTTATTTACCGACCGTGACAACGGTCATTAACAGCCTGTTTTTACCCGGCTTTCGCGGTGCTCCCACTGAATTCGTAGGCCTTGAAAATTATCAGGTGTTGTTCGACGACCCGACGTTTTGGACAGTAGCCCGTAACAACTTAATCTACGCCGTCGGTACGATTCCTACGTCTATCGCGCTGGCCTTGGGCATGGCACTGTTCGTCAACGGCAAGCTTCGCGGGCGGGGCTTTGTGCGCATGGCCTACTTTACGCCGACGATTCTACCCATGATTGCCGCGGCCAATATCTGGATGTTTTTCTACGCGCCGCAGATTGGCCTATTCAATAAACTGCTCGGCATGTTGGGCTTTTCCGGGGTGAACTGGCTGGGCGATCCAAACATTGCGTTAAGCTCGGTGATCGTGATGTCGGTATGGAAAGAAGCCGGCTTTTTTATGATTTTCTATCTGGCGGCGCTGCAAAGTATGCCACCCGAGCTAAAAGAGGCTGCCATTTTAGAAGGCACCGGTCGCTGGAGTTTCTTCTGGCGGGTCACCTTTCCGCTGCTGATGCCCACCACGCTCTTTGTGCTGATCAATGCGCTGATTAATTCGGTGCGCGTCGTCGATCACCTGTTTATTTTGACCAAGGGTGGGCCCAACAACGCCACCAACCTGCTGCTTTATTACGTCTACGAGAACGCCTTCTCGTTCTTTGACCGCACCACGGCGGCGACCATTACGGTGGTCATTCTGGTGGTACTGGCGGTAGTGGCCACGCTGAAGTTCACGATTTTAGACCGCAGGACGCACTATCAATGAACACCTCCACGACCACTGCGCCCCGCTCTCGTTACACCGCTATTCCGTCGCTTGAAACCGTGGCGGCATGGCTGCTGGCGATCATTTGGATTTTCCCGCTGCTGTACGCCTTTTGGGCGGCCTTCCATCCTAGCGAGTTTATGGTGAATTTTTCTCTATTCGCCCCGCTGACGCTGGAAAACTTCACTAACGCCTGGTCACAGGCCCCCTTTGCCCGCTACTACCTGAACACCTTTGCGCTGGTGACCGGGGTGGTGATCGGTCAGTTTATCGTCTGTACCCTGGCGGCATTTGCCTTTGCGCGCTTTCCGATTCCCGGCAAGAACGTTTTGTTTATGCTGGTGCTGATTCAGCTGTTTGTGTTTCCCGAAGTACTGATTGTGGAGAACTACCGCATTGCAAGCGAGCTGGGATTGATCAACACCATCACCGGGATTGGCCTGCCTTATGTCGCCAGTGCCCTGGGTATTTTTCTGCTGCGCCAAACGTTTAAAACCATCCCCCGTGAGCTTGAAGACGCCGCCCGAATAGAAGGCTGCAACTGGCTGGAAATTTTGTGGAAGGTTTACGTGCCGCTGGCTAAGCCTACCTATTTAGCTTATGGCCTGGTCTCGATCAGCCACCACTGGAATAACTTTATCTGGCCGCTAGTGGTCACCAACTCGGTAGAGAGCCGCCCGTTAACCGTAGGTCTGGGTGTTTTTTCCGCGCCCGAAACCGGCGTCAACTGGGCCACCGTTAGCGCCGCCACGCTGTTAAGTATCGCCCCACTGCTCATTGCCTTTTTGCTCTTCCAGCGCCAGTTCGTGCAGTCGTTTTTAAGGGCCGGGATTCGCTAGGCTGACGCCCTTCCCGTTTTTCGTGCACAATTCTTTCTTAAGCACACGACACGGGAGAGCATTGATGCACGGCGACACCCACCCGGAAGCCCTCAAGGTGCTGCAGGCGGTATTTGGCTACGACAGCTTTCGCGGCCCCCAGCAGGCGATCATCGAGCATGTAATGGCTGGGGGGGATGCGCTGGTACTGATGCCCACCGGCGGTGGCAAGTCGCTGTGCTATCAGATCCCGGCACTCTTGCGCGAAGGCACCGCGATTGTGGTATCGCCGCTGATCGCGCTGATGCAGGATCAGGTGGCGGCACTTCAGCAAAACGGGGTCAGGGCGGCCTACCTTAACTCCAGTCTTGATTACCATGAGGCGGTCGAAGTGGAAAACCGCCTGCGAGCGGGCGAGCTGGATCTTTTATATGTGGCGCCGGAACGGCTGGCCACGGCGCGTATGCAGGTGTTGCTGGAGCAGACCAAGATTGCGCTGTTCGCCATTGATGAAGCCCACTGTGTTTCCCAGTGGGGCCACGATTTTCGCCCCGAGTATCGCCAGCTCTCCCATCTGCATCAGCGCTTTCCCCAGGTGCCGCGCATTGCCCTAACCGCCACCGCCGATGTGCCCACCCGAGGCGATATCATGGAGCATCTGCAGCTCCAGGAGGCGGCGCTTTACAACAGCGGCTTTGACCGGCCCAACATCCGCTACCATATCGCCGAAAATCAGGGTAACGCCAAGGAACAGCTGCTGCGCTTTATCCGCGAGCACCACGACGGCGAGGCGGGTATCGTCTACTGCCTTTCCCGGCGCAAGGTGGAGGAGACCGCCGCCTGGCTGGAACGTCAGGGGCTAACCGCGCTGCCCTACCACGCCGGGCTGCCCCCCGAGCAGCGCCAGCACCACCAGACCCGTTTTCTGCGTGAGGATGGTGTGGTCGTGGTGGCCACCATCGCCTTTGGCATGGGCATCGACAAACCGGACGTGCGCTTTGTCGCCCACCTTAACCTGCCCAAGAGCATTGAAGCCTACTACCAGGAAACCGGCCGCGCCGGGCGCGATGGACTGCCCGCCGATGCCTGGATGGCCTACGGGCTTCAGGACGTGATCACGCTGCGTCAGATGCAGCAGGACTCCAGCGCTGCCGACCAGCAAAAGCGCATTGAGCAGCAGAAACTCGACGCCATGCTGGGGCTTTGCGAAATCATCAGCTGCCGCCGCCAGGCGCTGCTTCATTACTTTGGCGATCATCTGAATTCGCCCTGCGGCAATTGCGATAACTGCCTGACCCCGCCCGAGACCTGGGAGGCCACCGTGGCGGCGCAGAAGGCGCTGTCGTGCGTCTACCGCACCGAGCAGCGCTTCGGCGTGACCTATCTGGTGGATGTACTACTAGGTAAACATAACGAGCGGATCACCCGTTTTGGCCACGACCGCATAAGCACCTTCGGTATTGGCAAAGAACTCTCGGCTAACGAGTGGAAAGCGCTCTTTCGCCAGCTGATTGCCAGCGGCTATTTAAGTGTGGATATGGAGGGCCACGGCGGCATTCAGCTCACTGCCAACGCCAAGCCAGTGCTGCGCGGCGAACACACGCTTACCCTGCGCAAACCAAGCAAGACCAAGGCCACCCGTCGGGGCAGCAAAGCGGGCTCGACCACGCTGCCTCATGGGGAGCTATGGGAAGCCCTGCGCCAGCACCGTCGAGAGCTGGCCGCGGCCCAGGGCGTGCCTGCCTATGTGATCTTCCACGACGCTACCCTGGCCGAAATGGTCGAACAGAAACCCCAGAGTCTGGCGGCACTGGGCGCGATCTCGGGTATTGGTGCACGTAAGCTGGAAGATTACGGCGAGGGTTTTCTGGACGTTATCCTGGCGCATGGGGAAACCCATCACGATACCCCACTCGCGGGCAGTAGCGCCTTGGAGTCCGCAGCACTGCTGCGCCAGGGATTAACGCCAGAGGAAATCGCTCAGCAGCGCAACCTTGCAGCCAACACTGTTTACCGCCATTTGGGTGATGTGATTCAAAGTGGCGACCTGGCGCTTGAAGAGGTGGTCAACCTGGATCCCGCGACCTTAGAACAAATCCGCGCAACCTTTGCGCAATACCCAGATCAAGGGCTGAAAGTGGTGTTCGAAGCGCTGGAGGGGCGCATTGATTACCCTATTCTGCACTGTGTGCAGGCGTCCATGGCCGCAAAGGGTTAACTTCGCCCTAGAAAATGCTCGCCTCGATCAATGGCGGCGGCATCAAATACGCCGGTATCCAATACCCAAGCCGTCACGAGCTTGGCGGGAGTGACGTCAAAGGCCGGGTTCCATACCGGGGCGTTGTCGGGTGCCCAGGTAACCTCACCAAAGGCACCCGCAGCGCCGCGGATCTCGGCGGGGTCACGCTGTTCAATAGGAATCTCGGCACCAGTGGCACAAGCGGGATCAACCGTAGTGTAGGGAGCAACCACATAGAACGGCACCTGGTGGTAGTGAGCGATCACCGCCAGCATGTAAGTGCCCACCTTATTGGCGAAGTCGCCGTTGGCACATATACGGTCGGCGCCTACCATCACTTTATCTACCTTTCCCGCCGCCATCAGGCTGGCCGCCATGCTGTCGGCAATCAATTGGTAGGGAATGCCTAGGTCAGCCATTTCCCAGGCGGTTAAACGACCGCCTTGGAGCAGCGGGCGGGTTTCATCTACGTACACGTGCAGTTCAACGCCACGCTGCTTGGCCACTGCCAGCGCGCCAATAGCTGTGCCCACGCCTGCGGTGGCCAGTGCCCCGGTGTTGCAGTGAGTGAGCACGCGGTCACCCGTTTGCAACAAGTCAGCGCCCCGCTCGGCCATTTGCTGGCACAGCGCCCGGTCTTCGGCAAACAATGCGGCAGCACGTTCAGCCAGGGCACCGGCACCTTGACCAAAGCAGGCTTCCATGGCATCCAGGCAGTACATTAAGTTAACTGCCGTGGGGCGTGTGGCGCGTAAGCGATCACTTACCAACTGCCAATCACTTTCTGGATGGCGTGCAGCGTAGTGCGCCAGTACAAAGGCAGCGCTTAAGCCAATCAGCGGCGCGCCGCGAATCGCTAAGCTTTTAACCGCCACCTGCCAATCTTCTGGCGAGTCACAGCGCACCCACTGCTCCGCCTGGGGCAGTTGGGTTTGATCCAAATACTCAAGGTGGTCGGCATAGATCCGCAAACTGCGTGATTGAAGATGAGGCATCGATGGACTCCTTGAGCACTTGATCAGAACAGCTACACGGCTTATCAGCCGCGAAGCTTATCATATAGAATGGCTGCCACTAGAAGAGGCGATGCAGATCCTATGATGACGTTACAAACTGAACTGCTGGCGGCTATTTCCTGGGCGGCCCAGCAGGGCTGGACGCCCGCCACGGGTGGCAACTTTTCCGCCCGTACAGAGGATGGCTATCTTGTCACCGCTTCAGGGCGGGATAAAACCCGCATTCAGGGCGATGATCTCTTGCTCTGCAACCTGGATGGCAAGGTGCTTTCCGGCGATGGAAAACCTAGCGCGGAAAGCGACCTGCATGCTGCACTCTATCGCTTAGACGCATCGATTAACTGCGTGCTGCACACTCACACCGTGGCCAGCACGGTGCTGTCGCGGCGATTTCCTAAGGGCATAGAGCTCAACGGCTTTGAAATGCAAAAAGCCTTAGCGGGCAACGTGACCCACGAGGCTACCATCCATGTGCCGGTGGTGCCCAACTCCCAGGATATGGAAGAACTGGCCGAGCACGTACGCAGCGGCTGGCCAATGCCCTGGGGCTTTTTGGTTGCAGGCCACGGCATTTACGCCGTAGGTGATAGCATCGCCAGCTGTCGCCGCCACCTTGAAGCGATTGAGTTTTTACTCGCCTGTGTTCTTGAAGAGAGCCGATGGTCTTAAAAATGAGTAGTCTTAAATGAGCAATCCAACTGTTCGCGCCATTGTGACCGATATTGAAGGCACCACCACGGACATTAACTTCGTCCATAAGGTGCTGTTTCCTTACGCTCACCGTCAGTTGCCTGACTTTCTCCGCGCTAATGCAGATACCCCAGCCGTTGCCGAACAGATCAATGCTGTACGTCGTGAAATGGGCGAGCCTGATGCCTCGTTGGACGCCGTCATTGCCCAACTACTGCACTGGATCGAGACCGACCAAAAGGTTACGCCGCTAAAAGCCTTGCAGGGCATGATGTGGGCTGATGGTTACCAGCGCGGTGACTTTACAGGCCATTTGTATAGCGACGTGGCTCCCGCCCTGCGTCACTGGAAAGAGTCAGGTAAGGCACTGTACGTATACTCTTCTGGCTCTGTTCAGGCGCAAAAACTGCTATTCGGCTATAGCGATGAGGGCGACCTGACTCCGCTATTTAGCGGCTACTTTGATACTCATATCGGCCATAAGCGCGAAGCCACCGCCTATCAGCGCATTGTTGCTGAGCTTGACCTACCGGCGGATGCAGTGCTGTTCTTGTCTGATGTGGTTGAAGAGCTGGACGCCGCCAAGCAGGCGGGTATGCAAACGCTGCAGCTGGTGCGCGAAGGCACCCAGCCTGGAAACCCCCATGCTTGCGTTACTCGCTTTGATGAAATTGCGCTTTAGGAGACCCTACGATGTCGCAACTAAAAGTATTTGCTGATCAGAACCCGAACGATGCCCTGATCGACACCACCGACGGCGACCAGATTACCACTGAGCTAAACAAGGTGGGCGTGTTGTTTGAGCGCTGGGCAGCGCCAGGCGAAATTGCCGACGACGCCACCCAGGAAGATATTTTGGCGCTTTATCAAGACGACATCGACCGTGTCAAAGCCATGGGCGGCTATCAAACTGTCGATGTATTGCATATGGTGCCCACGCACCCAGACAAAGACGCCATGCGCCAAAAGTTCTTAAACGAGCATCGCCACCACGAAGATGAAGTACGTTTTTTCGTCAAAGGACAAGGACTGTTCTGCCTGCACATTGATGACAAGGTGTATCAGGTACTGTGTACCCGTAATGATCTGATCAGCGTACCCGCCAACACACCCCACTGGTTCGATATGGGCCCAGCGCCGGAATTTACTGCGTTACGTTTCTTCGACAACGTGGAAGGTTGGGTACCGCACTGGACTGAAAGCGATATCGCCGGGAAATTTGATCGCTTGGATCAGTTGTAAGCGGTGAGGCGTAAGGGGGGAATCGTAAGGGGTGAATCGCAAGGAGGAGCAAAGGTGGAAAGCAGTTGTAGCGCGGCGTAAGCGCCAGCGCCCCCGCGAAGCAGCGCGCTAGCGGTGCCAAAGGTGACGCCGAGGCCGGATCAGGCACGGAGGCATCATCCAGGCGGCTTGCGCCGCCGTCGCGGGTGCCTCATACGCTCGTTCCTCGCGAGATTCGTTACGCCGCGCTACGGGGCTTAGGCGATAGCTGAGTTGGGCTCTTTGTTGCGCGGCGTAAGCGTCAGCGCACCCGCGGAAGCAGCGCGCAGCGGTGCCGAAGGTTACGCCGAGCTATGGTTAAGCGCTTACAGCACCTCTTGCTGGTTATACATTCTGGCAAGATCCGTTAGAGCGGTAAGATCGCTATAAGTCTCCGGTTCCATAATCAGTGCTTGCCCCATCAGCACGTTGCGCGCTTCAAGCTTGGCGCGCAGGGCGGTGTCTTCGATCTCTTCGAAGTCGGCGTTGTGAGCAAGGGATAGCACCCGGCGGTGCATTTCAATCCCGCAGTAGGCCAGGGCATCCAGGCGGATCTCGTCAAGCAGTGCATCGCAGGCGTCATCGGCGCTATTGCCCTGCTCTTCAAATAGGGCTTTCGGAAACAGAATACCGGTACGTTCGGTTTGCCATAGGTGACGGAACTCGGCATCAAAGCTGCTAAAGCACGCCTCAATAACCTCCAAAACCCATGCCTGATACGACTCAAGCTCCTCTTCCGAGCGATGCGCTGGCTGGCTGAAGTAGGCCATCAGAAAGTTAGCGACTGCCATGCCTAGGTCAAACGCCATAGGGCCGTACTGAGAGAACTCAGGGTCGATCACCCGGACGTCAGTATCGGTGGCCATGATGGAACCAGAGTGCAGATCACCGTGCAGCATGGTTTCAGTGTTAGCGGTGAATTTCATCAACAGCCGCTGCACTTTGGCTTTTAACCGTGCATTGCGGCGTAGCTCATCCACCACTGGCGAAAGCTCCGGTGTGTGGTGATTCATTTCGGCGCCGTAATAGGGGTCGGTAAATACCAGCGATTCGGTAATAGCGGGAATCGCAACATTGCCGGAAAACAGCCCTACATCCGCCTTTTTCTCAGGGCTGCTCAGCGAAAGCTCCGAGCCACGGAACGCCGTACGGGCGCAGAATTGGCCAATGGTTTCGCCAAGCTGCTCAACGCGCTCTCCATCGATCAGCTTACGGCGCAGGATTCTGTGCGGGTAGAGGTACTCCATCACAATCAGCGCCTGGGGCTTGTCGAAGTAGTAGACTTCAGGGGCAATCCCCGGCGCTCGCTTGGCCTGTCGCACCAAGGCGTAGTACTCAAAGTGGGCGCGATAGATAGGTAGCGGCCAACTCTCTCCCACCATTCTCACATAGGGGAGTGCCTGTTTTACCACTACGCTGCCGTGGCTGCCGGAGACAATAAACACCAGATTGAGGTTGCCGTCACCCACCTCGCGAATTTCCCAACTGGCAGGTTCACCGCCCACTCGACTAGCCACTGCCTCAACACCACCAAGCCGCTGGGAAAGAGTGTCGACGGTGAGCGCGCGGTAATCTTGATCAATCTCCAAAAGTCATTCCTCACAAAACGTTTAAAGGCATGGTGAACGGCTACTGAGCTGATATACCTAATCCACCATTAGCGTTATCGCCGGAGAGTGAATCCTCTGAGTTAGCCACCCATATACGGTTGCGGCCTTGCCGCTTGGCTTCGTAAAGCGCTGCATCTGCTTGGGATAATAACTCGGTGGGGGCAAGGCCAACACCTGGCCAAAGTACCGCTACTCCGATACTCACCGTGACCACGCTCTCCGCCGAGGCACCGGGGTTAGGGATCTGCAAGCCTTCCACGCTGCGCCTGATCCGCTCCGCCGCTGGCTCTAAAGCATCAGGGGTTGCATTGACCATTAACACCACAAACTCTTCGCCGCCAAAGCGCACCACTAAGTCAGTATCGCGGCTGTTGGCCTGCATGGCCTTCGCTACCCGACGTAAACAGACATCGCCTTGGGGATGCCCATAATAGTCGTTGTACGCTTTGAAGTGGTCGATATCGATCACCATAAGTCCTAAGCAAAGCCCTTTGTCGGCGGCCTCTTGCCACCGGACGGGGAACACCGTATCGAACTGGCGTCGATTGGCCAGAGTGGTTAAAGAGTCGGTAACCGACATGCGAGTCAACTTTTTATTATCTTTTAAGTAGTAGCCTGCACGGAGCTTCTCTTTCAATACATGTAGGTAGGCGGTCCGCTCGCTACGCTCGAAGCGGTAGTTCGCGGCAAGACTAAATACTGCCACAGCCATAAGCGTGAATATAGCCAACCGTTTTGCTTCTGCTGGCATTGGCTCATATGGCAAGACAAAGGTCAGAATTATTAAAACACTTATTGCGGATGAACATACGGCGTAGCTAAAGCGCAGTGAATAAACAATGTTCCCCACCAGCAAAATAAGCCCAAAGGAGAAGACATCCAGATAAGAGTAAGGAGCGGTGGAACTCGCAAAAATCATACAAGAGATTACCGTAGCAACGATAACCGTACTCGCCATCAAAGTCTCCCGTAACGCTGGGGAGACGCCACGGTAGACCAACCAAAGAATAGGTAAGCCGAAAGGCAGCATCACCGCAACCCTTAACGTAAGCGCCGAAGTAAAAGTATCCGGTCGGAAGCTGTAGTCGTTAATCAAAAACAGGCAGTAGATGACTGCCGATATCAGCCCCGACACTACCATCTGGCGACTACGCTGGCGCTGAGTATCTGCTTCAAAGCGTGCTTCTACATCATCAGCAAAACGCAACCGCCAAGCGCCTTTCCCTAATCCATCTTCGACGGCTTTCAGCAACGCGTCATTGATCATTACTTGCCCTCAATGCCTCACCACACTATCAGGGATTTTATACAGCTCTAACAGCTACCAGAAACCAAGTACTCCATCCGCATACGACTATAGTGTGCCATAGTAACGTTTGGTTAAAATGAATACCGTTACTACTTTAAACGTAAAATATCATGCCCTTTAATTAATCAGTCATTAAAAAAAGACGCCGCCATGAAAGCGAGCGCCTTAATTTTGTTGATAATATGGTAGCGGCTACTGAACAAGGAGGTAAGCCATGCAGCGCGAGCAAGACCCCGCAACCCACGACTGGACATTTACCATTGGCCATCGCGAACTCGTTGTGCACCAGCGCTATGAGGTGCTTAGCATGATCAACGATTTCATGCTGGGCATCTGGTTTACGATCGGCAGTGTCTGCTTTTTTTACCAAGGTGCCGTACAAACCGTTGGCGTATGGTTATTTGTGGTTGGTAGCTTACAGCTATTAATTCGTCCGGCGATTCGTCTTCACCGCTTTGTCTATTTTAAGCAGCTACCTGACACCGACCACGACGCCTAGAAACCGGCGTTCAACGCAGTTGGCTATCTTTACTACCGCGACGGTTATAGCCACTGAAGGCCGACTGCTGTTTGTCCTGTTCACTTTGACAGATCACACAAAGCCGTACCCCCGGAATGGCCTTGCGGCGCGCTTCGGGAATCGGGTCGCCACACTCTTCGCAAACATCAAGACTCTCACCACGGGGCAACTGACTACGAGCTCGCTGCACCGCATCTTCTAACGTGCTCTCCATCTGCTCTTGCTCGGCGCCATCTTTTGCCCATCCGCCTGCCATGGTTGTTTCCCTCGCTATACCAGTCATAATCTCTAAGCATAGCAGCAACCAGTCAAGCGAACCTTTACCCCAAAAACCGTACGCCTTGGGCAGCCAGTGGGCTGCGTAGTCTGTCAGGCAGCGGCACATCGGTGACCACGGCATCATAATCCCCTAGTTGGCCTGCAGCGCAGCGCAGTGGCAGGTCGAACTTGGTTTTATCCAGTACCAACACTCGATAACCGGCATGGGCCAACAACGCCTCACGGGCCATGACTTCGTCGTCGTTGTAGTCATAAAGCTGGCCATGGCTATCCATTCCCCCCACCGACACAATGCCCACATCGGCACGGTAGCGTTGAAAAAACCGCCAGGCATCGCCGCCGATCACGTCCTGGTCACGACGACGAACGCGCCCTCCCGCGACCACTAACTCACACTTCAGCTGGCACAGCTTAATCAGCGCATGCAGGTTATTGGTCATGATATGCAAGCCCTGCTTCCCACTCAGCGCATCGGCCAACTGCTCAACCGTAGTTCCCGTGCCTAGAAATAGCGCCTGATGATCCTGCACCAAGCTCGCTGCCCGAGCCGCAATCTGCCGTTTACCCGCCACGTTGACGATCTGACGCTGGTCGTAGCCGATATTCTCCTGCTCGGGAAAGGGCAGCACCTCACCTTGGCGGCGCAGCACCAAGCCCTTATCAGCTAGGTGGCGAATATCCCCACGCAGGGTCTGCACAGACACCCCAAAATCAGTTGCCAGACTGTCTACCGACTGGCGCCCATGTGAGTGGATTCGCTGTAACAGCTGTTGTCGACGTTCGAACTGGCGCATAGCCCCTCTCAGCACAACGAAAGCAAAAAGTACGGCAAACGAAAGCCACAAAATGTTGAACGAAAGCATAGTGTCACTTTGTTGTAAGCAGATGACAGTAACTTAGGTGGGGTTCACTCACTGGAGATTTACCCATGTTGAAGCGCTCCCTGTCATCTATCCCGGTATCTGCCCTTACTGCGGCCATTGCGGTAGCCAGTTTTTCCCTTTCCGCTCAGGTAGCGGCCAACGAAACGCTGACCCTCTACACCAGCCAGCCCAATAGCGATGCCCAGCAGACCGTGGATGCCTTTGAAGCGGCCTATCCCGATATTGAAGTGGAGTGGGTACGCGACGGTACGACACGCTTAATGACCCGGCTACGTTCGGAGCTTTCGGCAGGCGTTAGCAACCCCGATGTGCTGCTGATTGCCGACAGCATGACGATGGAGTCGCTCAAACAAGAAGGTCACCTGCAGGCCTACTTAAGCGATGAGCGTAATAGCTATGACGCCGAGCTGTATGACCCAGAAGGCTACTACTACGGCACCAAGCTGATCACTACCGGGATTGTCTATAACACCGGCGCCGAGCATCAGCCGCAGAGCTGGCAAGACCTGCTGGGGCCTGACTATGAAGGCATGGTCACGATGCCAAGTCCGCTTTACTCCGGCGCAGCGCTGATCCATATGGCGGCGATGAGTGCCCACCCTGATCTTGGCTTGGAATATTACGAGGCGCTCCACGAAAACCACACCGAAGCCCAGGGTGGGAACGGCGGCGTTTTTAACGCCGTAGCAGCTGGCACCAAGCCCTACGGCATCGTGGTGGACTTTCTGCCAATTCGTGAAGCTGCCAAAGGCTCGCCGGTCGAATTCGTATTTCCTGAAGAGGGCGTGAGCGCGGTGACCGAACCGGTCGCTATTATGCAGGGCGCAGAGAATGTCGATGCCGCTCAGAAATTTGTTAATTTCGTGCTTTCCCAGCAGGGCCAGGAGCTGGTCAGCCAGCAGGGTTATCTGCCTGCCCATAACGACGTTGCCCCACCGGAAGGCTTCCCCGAGCGCGCTAGCATTCACTTGATGCCAGTTGATACCGAGCAGGCACTGACTCAGGAAGCCGAGCTTAAACAGCGCTTTAGCGATCTATTCGGCGGGTAACCATGACGCCCGCTCTCGACTATGACAATAACGGCAGCGACAACAAGTACGGCAGCCAGCACCGCTGGCTGCTTTCAAGCCTGCTGATCGCCATTGTGCTGCTCAGCCTAGCGCCCAGCCTGCGCCTGCTGATTGAGGCGTTGAGCGACCTTGCCCAGGGCCGCCAATCGCCGCTGTGGCAGGTGCTCAACAGCGCCAGCACTTGGCGAGCACTCTGGCATAGCCTTTATACCTCGGGGCTTGGCATGCTGATCGCCCTGGTGCTGGGCAGCCTATTCGCCTTTGCCATCACGCTCACCAATATTCGTGGCAAAGCGTGGCTGGTGTTCTGCTTTATGCTGCCGATGATGATTCCGCCCCAGGTCACCGCCTTGAGCTGGCTGCAGCTCTTTGGCCCGGCCAGCCCGCTGCTGAAGAGTATTGGCATGGCACCGCCACTAGGCAGCCCGCAACTGCTCTACTCCGCTGAAGGTATCGCTTTACTGCTGGGCATCCAGAGCGCACCACTGGTGTTTCTGACGCTGCGCACCAGCCTGCTTTCACTCCCCCGAGAGCTTATAGAGGCCGCCCGCATTAGCGGCGCCAAACAGACCCAGGTATGGGGTCACATTATTCTCCCCGTGACCCGTAGCGGCTTGATCGCCGGGGGCGCGATGGCGTTTATCTCGAGTCTTGGCAACTTCGGCATTCCCGCCATGCTGGGCATTCCCGCTGGCTATTACGTGCTGCCCACGCTGATCTATCAACGTATGGCCAACTTCGGCACCGGTGTGCTGGCAGAGATGGCTGCGCTCTCCTTGCTGATTGGGTTGCTGGCGCTGGCCGGGGTGGCGCTGCAGCAGCAGTTGATGAACCGCAGCCGCTTTGGGCTGGGTGGCCACAGTGGCCGCTGTCACGACTTTACCCTAGGCCGTTGGCGCTCGCTGGTGACCGCCACGCTAGTCGGGATCTTACTGATTATTCTGGTCGCGCCCCTGCTCGCCCTGGTGATCAGTTCGCTGGTGCCCGCCATGGGCGTGCCGTTAAACGCCGAGACCGCCACCCTAAACGCTTATGCCGAAGTAGTGGGTCGCCAAGGGGCAACATGGCGTGCGGTTAACAACAGCCTGTGGCTGGCGGGCAGCGCAGCCGTGGCGCTCATGCTGCTGAGCCTGCCATTGGCTTACCGGCTACAGCGCTTACCGGAGCGCTGGCGGGGCGTGGTTCTTAGCGCTATCGAGATCCCGTATGCACTGCCCGGCGTGGTGTTGGCGATTGCCTGCATCCTGCTCTTTGTTCGCCCGCTGCCGATTATCAATGTGGCGCTCTACGGCACCCTGGGGCTGATTTTTATCGCTTACCTGGCGCGCTTTCTGGTGGTCTGCGTCAAGCCTGTCGCGGCCAGCTTGGCGCAGCTGGATCCTTCTCTTGAAGAGGCGGCACAGCTCGCGGGTGCAGGCCCCTGGCGGCGCCTGGGCAGCATTATCTTACCCCTAGTAGCACCCGCCCTGTTCGCAGGTGGTCTGCTGGTATTTCTACTCGCGGTTAACGAACTCACCGTGTCAGCGCTGCTATGGAGCGCCGGTAACGAAACCCTCGGCGTACTGATTTTCAACCTCGACGAAGGCGGCGAAAGCGTACTGGCCTCTGCGGTATCAGTGCTGGTGGTGGTCATGGTCGCCTCGCTGATGCTGACGCTCAGTTTACTGGCACCGCGATTACCCAAAGGAGTCATTCCATGGCAGAGCTAGGCACATCCGAGCTAGGTATATCAGAGTTAAGCACAGCTGGGCTAACAATTGACCGTGTTACCAAACGCTTTGGCGAGCAGACGGCCGTTGAGGCGCTGTCGCTGACGATCAATCCAGGTGAGTTTGTCGCCCTGCTCGGCCCCAGCGGCTGTGGCAAAACCACCATGCTGCGCATGTTGGCGGGGTTTGAGACGGTCAACAACGGTACGATTCAATTAGCCAATCGAACCCTGGCAAGCGCTGATACCCATATGCCCCCTGAGCAGCGCAATATGGCCATGGTGTTCCAGTCCTACGCGCTATGGCCGCATATGAGCGTGGCGGACAACGTGGGCTACCCGGTCAAACTGCGCGGCCTGCGCGGGGCGGCGTATCACCAAAAGGTTAATCAGGCCCTGGCCCTGGTGGAGCTTGATGCCTACGCTGACCGCATGCCCCAGGCGCTCAGCGGTGGTCAGCGCCAGCGCGTCGCCTTGGCACGTTGTTTGGTGAGCGATCCCTCGGTGGTGCTGCTGGATGAACCGCTGGCCAACCTTGACCGTCACCTGCGCGCCACCATGGAGCACAGTTTCCGCGATTTTCATCGGCGTACCGGCGCCACCTTGGTTTACGTCACCCACGACCAAACCGAAGCCATGGCGCTAGCGGATAAAATCGCCGTGATGAAAGCGGGTAAGCTGGTTCAGTGGGGCGCCCCCGAAACGCTTTATCGGCAGCCGCGAACCGCCTGGGTAGCGGGTTTTATCGGCCAGGGCAGCCAATTAAAGGTCGCCGCCGGTCACCCTGGGAAGTGCCTTGAGGGCGCTACCCTGATGCGCGGTCTCAACGCCATCGCGTCCGAGCGCACCCAAAGCGTGCTGGTGCGCCCTGAGCATATCCAGATCAGCGCAGCACCCGCATCCTCCGCAGCTCCCACTGATAACCAGCTTGCCGCCCTGGTGGAGAGCGTGATTTTCCGCGGCGAGCGCTATGAGCTAACGCTGCGCCTGCCCAGCGGTGAAACGCTGTTGGCCTACCATCACAGCGCGCCTGCACTGGGCAGCCAGGTTGCCGTCAGTCTTCACCAGGGCTGGTGTCTGGAGCCCGACCAATGAGTGTCACTATCGAGATTCTCAGTGGTTTAGGCGCCAAAGGGCCTGCTGCGATAGTGGTAGAAGCCCAGGGAAAACGCCTACTGCTGGATGCAGGCGGTGCACTCCACCCGGATGACACCATGACTTGGGCGAACAACCTGGATGTGGATGCCGTACTGATTAGCCACGACCATATTGACCATATCGGCGGCGTGGCCGAACTGGCGGAGGACGTGCCACTGTACTGCACACCGCTGGTGGCCAAGGCACTGCCTCCCAACCGCGCTTGGCACCCCCTGCCCGAGCGCGGCGCGCTAGAGGTGGAAGGCATCACCGTCACGACCGGCCAGGCGGGGCACTCCCTAGGCGGTGTGTGGCTACATTTAGCGGTGGGAGGCGGCATTTTCTATAGCGGCGACGCCTGTTTTGAATCACGCCTTTTTCCGTTTGATACGCCACCACCAGCACGTATTGCGCTGCTGGATGCCTCCTACGGCAGCTACGACCAGCCCCAAGCGTATTGTGTTCAGGCTATTAGTGAACGCCTTGATCAGCCGCTGGCGTTTCCGGTGCCGGAGACCGGTCGCGCCCTGGAAATGGCACTCTGGCTGGCGGAAGAGGCGGATCGGCGACAGTTAACACTCGCTATCGACCCGGTGATTCGCGACAACCTGGCCGCGCTCTTGGCTCTGCCTGCAACACTGCGTCGGCCTGGGCTCGACCACTCGATTCGCTTGCTGTTAGCACGGCAAAACGCTTGCCCGCCAACCCTTCAGTTGATGTGTGACCGCAACGATACCCCGGCACAGTGGTCCAATCACCAACTGCTCCACACCGGTTATCTAACCCCTGATCGCCGCGCCCAGTTAGCCGCGGGTGAAATAAGCTGGCAGCGCTGGAATGTACACCTGCGTGCCTCACATCTGGTGGCGCTTGCCGATCAGCTAGGCGCCACCCAAGTGGTGCCGCTATTTACCCGCTTTAGCGATAACGAATTAAACGCCTGGCAGGGGCTACTAGGCGATCGTCTCTGCACTGCCCAGCGTTTCTCTACTCATTCACGTTTAGTCACCTTTCCTGTTTAGGGAGTTTTGCATGTCCGCAGTCATTGTCGATGTTGACGGTACCTTAGCCGAGTTTCACCCTCACCAAGTCAGCGACTGGGTGCTGGGCAGCCAAAAACAGTGGGAACCCTTCTTTGCCCATATGGCCGAAGCGCCGGTGATCGAAGCAGTGGCCAAACTGGTTAAGATTCTGAAGGCTCAAGGCCAGCAGATCGTGATTTGCAGCGGCCGTCCGGATAGCCACCGTGGGCACACCCAGCGCTGGTTAGAGCGCCACACCATCCCCTTTGATGCCATGTACCTGCGCCCTGAAGGCGATGATCATGTGGATGATGAAGAGGTAAAAGCCGCACTGCTCAAGCAAATGCGCAGCGACGGCTTTGCACCTTGGCTGGTGCTGGACGACCGTGACGCCGTGGTCGCCCAGTGGCGCGCACTCGGGCTTACTTGCCTGCAGTGCGCGCCAGGGGATTTTTAAGCGCTTGCCGGTCTGGCTCGCTGCTGCCACACCAGCACTATCAAGGGCACCAGTGCGACGGGGATCAGCAGTAGGTTAAGCGTCGCCCATCCTAAACCGCTGACCAAGGGGCCGGCGAGCAATGCAGTGATAGCGGCGGTGCCAAAGACTAAAAACTCGTTGGCGGCCTGGGTGCGCGCTTTATCCACTGGGCGGTAGCTCTCGGTGAGCAGCCCTGTGGCAGGCAGAAAGGTAAAGTTCCAACCCAAGCCCAACAGAATCAACGCCACGTTGAAGCCGGCTAAACCGATACCCCACTGGGCGACCAAAGCACTTGCTACCAACAGCAGGCAGCCTGCCACAATGACCTGCTTGGCGCCGAAACGGGTGGCCAAATGGCCGGTAAAGAACGAAGGTAAAAACATCGCCACCACATGCCACTGAATGGTCATGGAAACGTGGTTAAAGTGGTGCCCAGCCCCCGCCATGGCAAGCGGCGTGGCGGTCATGGCCAGGTTCATCACGCCGTACCCGACCATCGCCGCGCTCACCGCCACAATAAATCCAGGCTGGCGGAGTATCTTACCCAGAGGCAGTGCGCTGCCTTCGCCGTGGGTACGGGATGCAGGCGGTAGCCGTGTCAGCATCAGCACCACTAGCGCCAGTGCGTAGATCACGGCTAACCCCATAAAGCTGCCCAGAAATGGCACCTCCCCCAACTCACGACTCACCCTAGACAACCACGGCCCGGCGAACGCTGCTAGCACACCGCCCCCCATTACCAAGCCAATCGCCCGGTCGCGCAGCTGCGCGGGAGCAGCCTCCACCGCGGCAAAGCGATAGAGCTGGCCAAACCCAATGCCGATACCAATCAACCAGGTGGCCAGCAGAAATAGCCCAAAATGCTCACCGATCAGCGCCTGTACGGCCGTCAGTGCGCCCACCAATCCGACGATATTGCCCAGCACAAAGCCACGTTTACGCCCCAGCCTGGCCATGATTAACGAGGCAGGTATGGTGGCACACATCAACCCCAGCCACTGGGTGGCCACCGGCGCGGTTGACCATGACGCGCTAGGAGCCAAAGAGGCCCCGATTAGCGGTGACACTGCGATCAGCAAGACGTTGCCGGTGACCAGCAACGCTTGGCAAAGTGATAGCAGGGTGACGGTTAAAGGCATGAGAGACGCTCCTGAAGTGGATCAGTGTGGGAAGACGCAAAGCGTTGGCGATAGACCGAGGGCGATACGCCGTAATAGCGCTGAAACTGGCGGCGCAGTTGCTCCGCCCCACCCAGCCGCCAGCGTTGTGCCAGGCGCTCAAGGGAGAGCTGTTCGCGACCGTTGAGCAGCGCCAGACGCGCTTGCTCAAGGCGTAGTTGGGTGAGGTAAGCGCCGGGGGTGGTATTTAAGTAGCGTCTAAATAGCCGGGTTAAATGGCGTGGAGAGACCGCCATCATATCCGCCATACTCTCAATCCCATGCTCCACACTGGGATCGGCGTGCAGTTGATCCAGCAAGCGGCGCAGTGGCCCCGCCTCTTGTTGGTGCCGCAGTATCTCGCTGAACTGGGACTGTCCACCTGGTCGCTGTAAAAATACCACTAGCTCACGGGCCACTCGACCGGCTAGATCAGCACCGTGATCCGCCTCTACCAGCGAAAGCGCCAAATCGATGCCCGCCGTGACACCGGCGCTGGTGTAGCGACCACTGCTTTCGACATAGAGCGCATCGGGCTCAACGCTTAATGCGGGGTACTCATCCGCCAGTTGAGGCGCATGGCGCCAGTGGGTGGTAACACGGCAGCCATCCAGCAACCCTGTAGCGGCTAACAAAAATGCCCCGGAGCAGATTGACCCAAGCCGCCGCACCGCTGGGGCGACGTCACAAAGCGCCTGTTTCACAGCGGCTATGTCACGCTGCTGCATCACGCCACTGCCCCCCGCCACCAAAAGCGTATCCAGGGGCAGTAAATTAGCCAGTTGATGGTAGGTGTGCGTAGCGTGCACGGCTAAGCCGCCATTGGTGGCAACCGGGCCAACGGCATCGGCGACCAGAGTCAGCTGGTAGAGCGGCTGGGGGCTTAGCGCATTGGCGCTGGCAAACACCTGCCAGGGGCCGCTGACATCCAGCAGTTGGCAGTTGGGATAGGCAAATAGAGCAACATGGCGAGTCACAGTCTCTCTCCGCTAAGGGGGAATCGAAGCATTAGAGAGAGTGTCAGCGCTGCGGCTTATGTCGGCAAGGACGATTACCCCACTGATACGGACATACCGATAAATTCGCTGTCCGATCAATTCACTTTATAGGGGCCGGAATTAGCCCGTTTTTTCTAGCGGTGCCTCCATGCGGCGTACACTGGAAACGAAGTCGCTAAAGCGCTCACCTTGAATCAACACATGATCGCTTAGGGCTTGCTGCGCCGCGATGGAATCACCCTGTTCAATGGCTTCCACAATGGTTTGGTGCTCGCTGAGGGAGTTATTTACCCGCTGACGCACCTGGAGTTGCAGGCGCCGATAAGGCTTTAAACGTTGTTTAAGTTGGCGCGCTTCGCTGGCCAAAAAAGTGTTGTGGCTAGCGGTGTAGATACAGTCGTGAAACCCTTCATTTTCGTAGTAGTACTCGTCGCTATCACCGGCCAGCGCCGCCGCTTCGCAGCGCTGGTGGGCTTCTTTTAATGCGGCCAGTTCCTGCTCGGTGATCCGCCGTGCCGCCAGACGGCCACACATGCCTTCAAGTTCCGCCATTACCTCGAACATCTCGATCAGTTGATCAATGCCCACTTTCGCAACGAAGGTGCCCTTCTTAGGCGAAACGGTCACCAAGCCACTGGCGACCAGTTGCTGAAAGGCTTCGCGCACCGGGGTACGCGAGACCTCAAACTCACGACCCAAGGCTTCTGGATCCAGCCGCTCTCCCGGTAAACGGCGGCCATTGATGATGTCATCCTCAAGAGAATCTCTTAAACGCTGAGCATTGGATCGCTTTGTGCCCGTCATGTTTTACCTCCGTGGATCGCGGCCCATCTTAGCCGTTTAATACTGTCATATAGTTGACATTAGCATACGTAGCGCCTATTGATATATATATCAGCCTAGCTGATAAACATATAAAGCTCATCCAAACACACAACAACAACTGTTGGAGACGCCACATGCAACGCTATTTGATCTCTACTGCCGCCGCCCTTGGTCTCGCCATTGCGGCTTCCCACGCTTCCGCCGATACCGTGCTGCGCGCGTCCCACCAATTTCCTGGAGGCCAGGGCGATGTTCGCGATGAAATGGTACAAATGATGGCCCGCCACGTGGCCGAAGCGGATGTGGGACTGACCATCGAAGTCTATCCCGGCCAATCGCTGTTCAAAGCGCGTGAACAGTGGGGCGCCCTGGCCCGAGGGCGCCTGGATATCACCTCGCTACCGCTGGACTATGCCAGCGGTCGGCACCCCGAGTTCTCTGCTACGCTGATGCCTGGCTTAGTACGCAACCAGGCGCATGCGCAGCGCCTAAACGACTCCGAATACATGGAGATGATCAAAGCGGTGATTCTGGACGGTGGCGCTCGGGTGCTCTCAGATGCGTGGCTGTCCGGTGGTTTCGCCTCTAGCGAGCGCTGCATTACCTCCCCCGATACTGTAGAGGGTCAGAACCTGCGTGCTGCTGGGCCCGCCTTTGAAGAGATGCTGGAAGCCGCCGGAGCTTCGATCGCATCAATGCCCTCCTCTGAGGTTTACACCGCCATGCAAACCGGTGTACTGGACGCCGCCAATACATCGTCTATGTCGTTTATCTCCTTCCGCCTCTACGAGCAGGTCGAGTGTCTGACCGAACCGGGCGACTTCGCACTGTGGTTCATGTACGAGCCGATTCTGATCTCCGAGCAGGTATGGCAGGGGCTTAACGAAGAGCAGCAAGCGGCGCTGATGGAAGCCGGTGAAGCGGCAGAAGCGTTTTTTGCTGAAGAGGCCGCTGCCATCGATCAGGAGATGGTCGATCTTTACGAGGAGAACGGCGTCGAGGTCGTCAGCATGAGCGAAGAGGACTACAACGCCTGGCTTGAGATTGCCCGGGAGACTTCCTACAAAAACTTTGCCGAGAACGTTCCCAACGGCCAAGCCATTATCGATGCGGCGCTGGCCGTCGAGTAAGCAACCGCTAATTGCCTAACGGCTCGGCCACTCCAACCGGGGTGGTCGCCTTCTACTGATGCTTGCTTAGCTTGGCGAGATAACCGGCTTGACGAGGGAAATATGGCACCTGTAACGACTCACAATGCCCTGGCACGCGGGGGGATCATTGGCAGCTACATTCGCGTCATGGATAAGCTCTCGCGACTTTCCGCCTATTTGGCCTGCGCCATGTTTATCGCTGGCGTGTTAGTGATCTGCCAGATGGTCTTTATTCGCTACTTACTCGGAATGAGCACCAGTTGGCAGACCGAATTCACCATATTTTCGGTAACGGCGGCAATGTTAATGGGCAGCCCCTATGTGCTGATGACCGGTGGCCATGTTGCCATCACTATTGTTCCCGATGCGCTGGGCGGCATTTCCCGCACCATCATGCGTTTGATCGCTTCGCTGTTTGGGTTGGGTTTTTGTGCTGCCCTGGCATACGCCAGTTGGGTGTATGTCTTTGAGGCGCTCCACGGCGGGTGGACTACGGGTTCCGTCTGGAATCCACCGCTGTGGCCCGCCCTGCTGCCCATGGCCGTCGGCGCCACCCTGCTGTCGCTGCAGTATGTGGCTGAAATTCTGCGTGGGGAGAGCTAAGCATGGATCCCATTACCTTAGGCATTATTGTCGCCATCGCGCTGATTGCGCTGATGGCTATTGGCACCCCTATCGCTTTTGCCCTAGGCGGTGTATCGCTGCTGGCACTGATCTATGACCGTGGCCTATCCGAGCTCACCTACTTCGGGGAAACCTTTTTTGACCGCATCGCCGAGTTTGGTTTTGTCGCCATTCCGATGTTTATTCTGATGGGCGCCGCGGTGGCCTCCTCCCCCACCGGGCGCGACCTGTATCGCTCGCTGGATCTCTGGATGGGCAAGCTGCCCGGCGGCTTGGCGGTTTCCAATATCGGCGCTTGCTCTATCTTTGCTGCGCTCTCGGGTTCGTCCCCCGCCACTTGTGCAGCGATTGGCAAAATGGGCATACCCGAAATGCGTATGCGCGGCTATCCGGATGGCGTAGCGGCGGGCTGTATTGCCGCGGGTGGCACCCTGGGCATTCTGATTCCGCCCTCGGTCACCATGATTATCTATGGCATCTCCACCGAAACCTCTATTGGTCGACTGTTTATTGCCGGGGTAGTGCCAGGCTTTATGCTCGCGGGCCTGTTTATGATCTGGACGATGATCGCCTGCAAGCTGGCCGGTGGCTATAACAACCCGATGGCGGAGTCCGTCGAACGACTCAAACAGAACGTTAAACAGAATGTTGATACCAACCTGAAAGCGCTCGTCCGTGTTCTGCCTTTCCTGGGCGTGGTCGCGGGCATCCTGTTTGCCCTTTATGGCGGGGTGGCAACACCTTCAGAGGCGGCGGGCGTGGGTGCATTCCTCTGTCTGGCGCTGGCTATTCTGATCTACCGTATGTGGCAGTTGGGACCGATCAAACTGATTATGCGCGACTCGTTGCGGGAAAGCGTGATGATCATGCTGGTGATCGCCACCGCCGAAGTGTTCGCCTATGCACTCTCCTCCATGTTTATTACCCAAACCGTGGCCGCCGCGATTGCTGATCTGGAGATCAACCGATGGGCACTGATGGGGGTGATTAATCTCTTCCTGCTAGTGGCGGGTTTCTTCCTGCCGCCCGTGGCCGTGATCGTGATGACCGCGCCGATTCTGCTACCCATTATTCTGGCGGCTAACTTCGACCCTTACTGGTTTGCGGTGATTTTGACTATCAACCTTGAGATTGGCCTGATTACGCCGCCGGTGGGCCTCAACCTGTTCATTATTAAAGGCATCGCGCCGGATATTTCGCTGCGCGACATTCTGATGGGAAGCTTGCCCTACGCGCTGTGCATGGTGCTGGGTATCTTGCTGCTGTGTCTCTTCCCGGGCATCGCGCTCTGGCTACCTAACTTGATCATGGGTTAAGGAGTTCGATCATGAATATGCTGTTTTTGCAGGAGCTGTTCAACAATATCACCCAGCGTGATGCGCTGTTGCGGCGCCGCCATCCCGAAACCTTAATGCCCGACCATGGGCAGTTGATTAACGCCTGCCACAAGCTGCTGGAAAGCGATGGCGAAGCCTCCAGCATTGCGCTGGCAAGCCGCGCCCTGGCGATTTACCAACGCCTTTCGGCGGCTGAGAAGAGCCACTTCTTTGCCCGCCTGACGGCTGACTTTGCAGCCGAGCCCGGCCCCATTGACGCGGCTTATCTGGCGTATCAAGAGGTTCGCGACAACCAATCGCTACAGCGCCTGTTTGAAGCCTGCGAGCCACGCAGGCAGGAGCTTTTCCGGCGTTTAAACCTGGCCAGCGACGGCACCTATGAGCTGGTTAAAATGCGTGAAGACCTGCTGGCGTTGCTGCGTGAACAGCCCGAGCTGGCGGCCATTGATGACGATTTCGCCCATCTGTTCGGCTCCTGGTTCAACCGCGGATTTTTGATGCTCAAGCGCATTGACTGGAACACGCCCGCGTCGATTTTAGAGAAGATCATCCGCTACGAAGCGGTGCATGAAATTCAGGATTGGGACGACCTGCGTCGGCGGCTGGATGCCCGTGATCGGCGCTGCTTTGCCTTTTTCCACCCGGCGATTGGCGACGAACCACTGATCTTTGTGGAGGTGGCCCTGCATAAGGGTCTGCCAAGCCGTATTCAGCCCATCCTTTCTGGCGAAAGCAGCTATAGCAAAAAAGGTATCGACGACCCCGAAGATGCCGATACAGCGGCGTTCTTTGGTATCAGCAACTGCCAGACCGGCCTGCGCGGTATCTCCTTCGGTAATTTTTTGATCAAGCAGGTAGTGCAAGAACTCTCTCAGGAACTGCCGCAGCTTAAATACTTCGTCACCCTCTCGCCGGTGCCTGGTTTTGCCCAGTGGCTTCAGGGGCAGCGTGATGATGAGCAGCTTCCCGCGTCACTGCGTAAGCCACTCAAAGGGCTTGAAACACCGGGCTGGCATCAGGACAAACCCCGCGAAGAGGAGCTCAAAGCCATTATTCGTCCGCTGGCCGCGCGCTATCTGGTCGAAGAGAAGAACCGCCACGGCCTGCCACTCAACCCGGTGGCTCGCTTTCACCTCGGCAACGGCGCCGAACTACACCGTATTAACTGGTTGGGCGATATCTCCGAGAAGGGCCTTAAACAAGCCGCCGGGCTGATGGTCAACTACCTCTATGTGCTGGACGATATCGAGCGCAATCACGAAAACTATACCGCCAAGGCAACCGTTGCTTGCTCAAATGAGGTGCGTGACCTCGCCAAACGCGCCCGCAAGCTGGCCAAAGGAGAGACCACCAAATGAGCCACAACCTATTTGAAACCTTTGCTGCCAAAATGCGCGAACGCGCAGAGGCCGATTTTATTACCACCCGCGACGGCCGCCGCTATCGCTACGCCGATGCGCTAACCATCAGTGCGCAGCTTGCCGGTGCACTAACCCAGCTAGGCGTTAAGCAAGGCGACCGCGTTGCCGTGCAGGTGGACAAAAGCCCTGAAGCCATTTTGCTTTACCTGGCCTGCCTGCGAATCGGCGGCGTCTATCTGCCCTTAAATACCGGCTACACCGGCGATGAGATACGCTACTTTTTAAACGACGCAGAGCCCGCGCTGTTTGTTTGCCGCCCTAAATTGCTAGATGAGGCCCAGGCGCTTGCTGCTGAGACCGGCTGCCCGGCGGTGGCCACCCTGGGCAGCGCCGCGGATGGCAGCCTGATGGAAACCGCCCAAGCGGCAACCCCACGAGAAGATATCGTCGCGCTTGGCGAGCGTGACCTGGCTGCGATCCTTTACACCTCGGGCACCACCGGGCGCTCCAAAGGCGCCATGCTGACGCACAAAAACCTAGCCTCTAACGCCGACACCCTGGCCAAAGCGTGGCACTTCAGCGCTGATGATCGGTTGATCCATGCACTGCCGATCTTCCACACCCACGGCCTGTTCGTCGCCTGCAATGTCACCCTGATGGCGGGCGCCAGCATGCTCTTCCTGCCTAAGTTCGATGCCGATGTGATTTTTGACGAGCTGCCCCGTGGCAGCGTGATGATGGGCGTTCCCACTTTCTATACCCGTCTGGTGCAGGACGAACGACTGACCCCAGAAGCTACCGCCAATATGCGGCTGTTCGTTTCCGGCTCTGCCCCGCTTACCGCCGAAACCCACGAGGCATTTGAAGCCAAAACGGGCCATGCGATTCTTGAGCGCTACGGTATGACCGAAACCAATATGAACCTCTCCAACCCCTATGAGGGGGCACGGCGGGCAGGCACCGTGGGTATGCCACTACCCGGCGTGGAGATGCGTATTACCGACCGAGAAACTGGCGCTGAGGTGCCACGCGGTGAGATTGGCATGCTGCAGATTCGCGGCCCAAATGTGTTTATCGGCTACTGGCAAATGCCTGAAAAAACCCGTGAGGAGCTGTTAGACGACGGCTTTTTCATTACCGGCGATCTCGCCCTGGTAGACGACCAGGGCTACGTGCATATCGTCGGTCGTGACAAAGACCTGGTGATTTCCGGCGGCTACAACGTCTACCCCAAAGAGGTGGAGCAGGTGATCGACGAGCTTGATCAAGTGGCCGAATCCGCCGTGATCGGCCTCCCCCACCCTGATTTTGGTGAAGGCGTTACCGCCGTTGTCGTGCGCCAACCAGGCGTCACACTTGAAGAGGCTAAAGTGATTAATCATTTAGATGGCCGCTTGGCTAAGTACAAGCAGCCCAAGCGGGTCTTCTTTGTCGATGAACTGCCGCGCAATACGATGGGCAAAGTACAGAAAAATGAACTGCGCAAGCGGTTCAACGACACTTACCGAACCTCCTAACTATCCAAGGTGCAAGCACAATTCTGCCAAGTTTTACTGCCCCGCAGCATACGGGGCATTTTTTTGCGAAAAGGAACCATTTGCTCTACGAAATGTTAAGGTAAGAACACTTAACAAACGATGGAGCAGATTGCCTTGACTACGCCTACCGTTAACAACGGCATCACCGCCACCGAGCTATATGAGTTAGTCAGTCAGCCAGCGCACAACAGCGCTGGAGATGCGCCCCTTGAGTGGCCTGAGGGCACTATCAGCCTGGATGAGACGAATCAGACCCTGATCTGGGAGCTTAACGATTACGGCAACTTGCCGATTACCCTCTCGCGCAGCGAAAATGAGTGGGTCGCCATGGCGCCTATCGTTGCCGTGGAGAGCGTTAAAAACACCACAGAGCTCAACGAAGTACTGCTGCGTCAGGGCATTGCGCTACCGCTGGCCTCCGTGGGCATTGTCGAGATCGATGGTCACGACTTCTATGTAGCTTACGGGCAACTGTTTGGCGACTCGAAACTTGAGTCAATTTGCGCCGAGCTGCACGCCACGGCCAGTGCGGCCATGGATGTCGCCGAACTGATTCAGAGCCATTTCGCCTAACGTTAGTTAAATGGTCAATGCCACCTGTTATGTGGCACTTTACAGTCTTTTTTAAGAGAAATTTCTTATGTTAAGCAAAATCATGACAGCCCTGCGTGGCAAAGCGAATGAAACCGGTCAAGCAGTGGTGGACTCCCAGGCGCTACGCATTTTAGACCAGGAAATTCGCGACTCAGAGACTCACTTAAGTCAGTCTAAAACTGAACTTACCCGCCTGATGGGCCAGCGCCAGTTGAACAGTAATAAAGCCGACACGCTGGAAAGTAAAATTGCCGAGCTGGAAAAAAGCGCTGAGGCCGCGCTGGATAAAGGCGAAGAAGCGCTGGCGGTGGAAGTCGCTGAGCGCATGGTGGCGCTACAGGATGACCTGGAAGCGGAGCGCGCCATTATTAGTGAGTACGACGCTAGCATTGAGAAACTGCGCGGTGCTATTCGCGGCACAGACAACCAGCTCCGCCAGCTCAAACAGCAGGTGAGCGTCGTGAAAGCGACTGAGTCGGCGCAGAAAGCCCAATCCGCCGTGGCCGCTCGCCACTCAGGTCAGAACAGCGCCATGAGCAGCGCCATGGAATCCCTGGAGCGCATTAAAGAGCGCCAGCAGCTTAATTCAGCGCAAATGCAGGCGGCTGACGATATGGCGGCAGAAGAGAGCGGTAGCTCGCTTGAAGCCCGCCTGAAAGCAGCCGGCGTAGGTGGCCAGAATCGCAAAGCAGACGACGTGTTAGCGCGCCTGAAAGCGAAGAAAAACGCCGCACAGGAATAAGCGTTAAGAGCAAGTCAGCGTTTAACTTTATTAGGGAGCCAGGCCATGTTTAACACCCTCAAGGCACTTTTTCGCGCTACCACGGAAAAGCCGCCCGAGCCCAATACAGGCCGTCCGGTAGCTGCGGGCCTGCCTATGGGCATCAGCCAGGAAGACCTTGAGGGCCTACGCCTGGATGGGCGCGTCAATATCAAGCTGATTGGCCTGCGCGCCCACTCCGACGCGCTGTTTCGCTGGGACGACGACGCCTACCACCATATTGCTGCCGTGGGGCATGTCGATCTGGGCCAAGGGGCGCAATTGGTGCGTTTCTATCTGGATAACGACACTTGGCTGCAGGCCAATATCGAGCATGGTCAGGTGCTTGAATATAAGCTGTTCGACTTTTACCGTGTCGCCCATCTCTCGGATGCAGAGTTTGATAAGTTGATCAACGGTGACGCCAAACTGCCCGACAGCATCGGCGCGCAGACCGTAACGCTGACCTCGACCAGTGACGAGGCGCGCAGCTGCACCTACCAGCGGGTATGGGGTAACGGAGACAGTCTGTGGTCACCGCCCGTCGTTTTTGAAGAGCAGGTAATGACCACCGAGAGCGTGGCTACCCGGCAAGTGACTCATCACGCGATGCTTTACGAGCGCACCATCGAAGGCGCCGAGCGCATGGAGTACTTGCTGCTGAGCGCTGAAAACGATGGCGAAGGCAGCTTTATGGTGGTGAACAACGTAGGGGTGGACGTAGCCTCCGTTGATATCGACGCAATGTAATCTGTCAGCTGTTTTTAACGCTAACTTAAGAGCTAACTTAAGAGCTATACAAGGAAACTGCCACCATGGTGAATTATCTTTACGGCCTGCCGTCATTTCTTGCTTATCTAGTGACGGCGATCCTACTGCTTGCCGCCTTTATGTACTGCTACAGCCGTATTACCCCACACCACGAGTGGACACTGATTCGTGAAGGTAACGCGGCCGCGGCCTCCGCCTACGGCGGCTCTATTTTAGGCTTTACTATTCCGCTATATAGCGCGATGGCCCACTCGATCAACTTTATCGATTTTGTGCTCTGGGGCGTAGTGGCCTTTATCGTCCAGTTGGCAACCTTCTTCGCCGTTAAGCTGTTTCTGCGTAAACAGGGTGAAAGCCTCTCTCAGCACATCACCGAAGGCCACCAGGCCTACGGCATTTTGATGGCCAGCGTGGCCGTGGCAGTCGGCTTACTCAACGCCGCTTCGATGACTTGGTAACGACGACGTGGTAAAGGAGAGCCTGTATGTCTAAACACGATCACACCCCACATTTGCCACGCCGCAAGCGTAGCGGGCGCTTGTCACTGGCGATGATGGGCGCTAGTGCCTTTGGCCTTACCGCCTGTGGTCAGCCACCCCAGGAAGAGCAAATCACCGATATAGAGTTCGACCAGCCGCGCAGCTTTCAAAGCGTTGAGGATTGCGTTGCAGAGAATGTCTATACCCGCAGCGCCTGTGAAGACGCCTATGAAGCATCTCTGAAAGAGGTGCCGCGCTATAGCACGCTTGAAGAGTGTGAAGCTGAGAATGGTGAAGGCGCGTGTACTGCCCCTACCGATGAGCAGTCCCAAGCCGCAACCGGAAGCACCGGCGGCAGCTGGTTTATGCCCGCTATGATGGGCTATATGGTCGGCAGCATGATGTCCAATACCAACCGTGGCCGCTCCTTTGAACGGGTGTACCAGGAGCCGGTGTATCGCAACCGTCAAAACCAGGGCAACTGGAACACGGCCTCTAACCAGGCGACTCAGCGCGTCACCCAGCGTAACGATGCCATGCGTAGCTCAGTGGTTCAGAACCGCCAAGCCACATCTCAGCGCAGCGGTTTTGGGTCACGCTCCTCTGCACGAGGTGGCTGGGGCTCTTAAGCCGCCAGCAAAGGTTACTATGCTGCGTATCGATATCCCTGAACGAAGCAACTGGAAAGCCCTCGCCCACGAGCTGGGCTTCCATTTTCATACCATCGACGGGGAGCCCTACTGGAAAGAGGACGCCTACTACCAGTTCACCCTAGAGCAGGTAGAGCGGGATATCGAAGCGCCTACCGAAGAAGTGCATGAGATGTGCATGGAGTTGGTTGATAAGATCTGCCACTCCAATGCACTGATGCAGCGCCTGGCTTTGCCAGAGCATATGTGGGACAGCATCCATAATTCGTGGAAGTCAGGCCAACCGCACCTCTACGGGCGGATGGATTTTGCCTACTCTGGCGACGGCCCGGCGAAACTACTAGAGCTCAACTACGATACCCCCACTTCGCTATATGAAGCGGGCTTTTTTCAGTGGGTATGGCTTGAACAGGCCATCGCCCAGGGCATCCTGCCCCGCCATGCGGATCAGTACAATTCGATACAGGAGCGCCTGATCAATGCCATGGCGCACCTTGGCGACCGCATTGACGCCCGTACGCTCTATTTCTCCTGCATTAAAGATAACGCCGAAGAGCGTGCCACCGTGCACTACTTGCAGGATGTAGCGGTGCAAGCGGGTCTCAAGGCACCGTTTATCTATATGGAAGATATTGGCATCCATCCCGGGGCGGAACACTTTGTTGATCTGGATAACCATGCTATCCATGCGCTGTTCAAGCTCTACCCCTGGGAAGAGATGGCCGACGACGCCTTCGGCGAGGTTATCCCGCAGCTAAACACCCACTGGTTTGAGCCCCCCTGGAAAGCAGTGCTATCGAACAAGGGTATTCTACCCCTGTTATGGGAGCACTTTGAGGGCCACCCCAATCTACTACCGGCATTTTTCGAGAATACCAGTAGCCCACCGCTGCCAGCGGGCTGGGTGCGTAAACCGTTCTTCTCCCGGGAAGGCAGCAACGTGGAGCTGATTACCCCAGCCGGTCAGCGCGAAGCGGTGGACGGCCCCTACACCGACAGCCCCTGGATTCGCCAGGCGTATCACCCTATGCCGCGTTTTGGTAACAACCATGCGCTAATCGGCAGTTGGGTGGTGGGCGACCGTGCCTGCGGCATGGGCATTCGCGAAGACGTTGGCCGCATTACCAAAGACTCCTCCTGCTTCGTACCCCACGCGATCGTGTAAACGCAAGTACCCAAAAACGCTTATCCAGGCTGGACAGCCCTCACAAAAAGAGCTGAAATCATTGCCACTACCCTAAGTAGAGTGGTAAGTATCACTCCACTTCTCACCCTGAGCGCTTTTGAGCAGCGTCGCTAGGGCCACGTTTACTTTGGAGCAACGGCGAACATGATAGCGCGCTGGAAATCCCTACCTTTACGGCTTCGGCTATTTCTCTCCTTTGGGATCGTCTTAGCACTGGCAATGCTCCTGGCGCTCTATCTTCAAGCGCGCTCCAACAGCCAGGCGCGGCTGGATAACCTGCTTAATCAAGAGCTACCGGCACAGGTCGAAGGGCTGGCCGCGCATATAAACCTGAACCTCAGCCAGGATCTCGCCATTTCCGAAAGCCTGGCCAATAGCTACTTTATTGAGCAGTGGGTTCGCGACGGTCTGCCCGAAGAGCGACAAAACGATATCGCCAGCTATTTAGCTCGCCTTATGGCGCAATTAGACACCGAGCTACTGTTTATTGCCGCCCAATATCAGGGGCGGGGTTACTATTTCCAACTGCGCAACGGTGAATTTCTTCAGCGAACAATCCAACCGCCCGGCAGCGAAGACGACTGGTACTACAATTTTACTGACAGCGGCAACGCTTACGAGCTGAATTTAGATAGCGACACCTTCTCTCCCGATGATGCTTTTGTTTATGTCAATTACCGCAGCTCGGTCAATGCCGCCAATGGTCGACCGCTGGTAGTGGCTGGCGCAGGACTGGATCTTTCCCAAATGGCCAGCTTGATTGATGACTTTCGCTTAGGTGACACCGGTCACGCTTCGCTGCTAAGCGCTGAGGGAGATCTACTTGTGCGCAGCGGCGAAGCTAACCGTAGTGGTGAATCAGCCCCTATTGATGAGACAACGGCAGAGCCCTTACCCGAGCAGACATCGCAGAGCCTGTTGCGTGACGAACAGCTACAGGTACAAGAGATTGAGCGCGACGGCCAGACTCTGTTGATTAGTACGCGCTGGCTACCCGAGCTGCAGCGCTACCTGATGGTCGAAGTCGATAAAGAGGCGTACCTGGCGTCTACCCGTGAGCGCTTCCTGGAGTCCAGCGGTATCGGTCTGCTTATTCTTCTCGCCGGCCTACTGGTGCTTTACCCGCTTACCGGCAGCCTCATCCGCCCGCTGGTTGATTTCCAGCGCCAGCTAAAAGACATTACCTACAGCCTGGATCTTTCACGTCGGGTCAGCACCGACGACAAAGCCGAGCTTGGCGACCTGGCCAATCAAACCAACGAACTCCTCGAGCGGCTCTCCCGCGCTATTGCGGCGGTGGCTAGAAACGCTCAGGCACTCACCCAAGTTGCCGACCGGCTGGGAAAAACCGCTGGTCTTTCGGGCGTGCAAGGTAGCGATATTGACCATGAAGCGAGCCAAACCATGGCCGCAGCGGTCGAAGAGATGGCCTCTTCGGTAGCTGAGATCACTTCCACCATGGAAGAACTCTCGACCTCGTCCACCCAAATCGCCGACCACTCCCAGTCGGTGGTCGACGTGGCAAATCAAACGCTGGAGCGCAGCCGTAAAGGCAGTGCGGCCATGCAGTTGCTACAGTCAAAAATGCAGGACATCCGTAGCGACAGCGAGCAGAGCCTGACCGAGATCATGACACTGGGTGCAAAATCCAAACAGATCAATAAGGTAATGGAACTGATCAACACGCTGGCCGCTCAGACCAAACTGATTGCGTTCAATGCGGCTTTGGAAGCCTCTAGCGCAGGGGAGTCAGGTCGGCGTTTTTCGGTTGTCGCCAGCGAGATACGTCGTTTGGCTGATAGCGTGACCGACTCTACCCAAGAGATTGAGGCGCATACCGATGATATCCAGACGGCGATTAATCGCTTAGTAGTGGCCTCTGAAAAAGGCGCCTCCTCAATCGAGCAGGGCGTAGAAGCAAGCATAAGCACGGCTCAGGATCTGGAAGCGCTGCTTAAGGCAGCGAGTCAAACCAGCAGCGCGGCCCAGCAGATATCGCTCTCCACACAGCAGCAAAAAACGGCCAGTGGCCAGGTGGTGATGGCGCTGCGCGATATCGATACGGCCAGCTCACGTAACGCACACTCGGTGCGCAGCATTACTGACATCAGCCAGGACATGATCCATATGTCGGCTGAGCTTAACGCGCTGGTGCAGGAGTTCACCCTAACAAATAAAGATCGCTGATAAGGATACCGGATGAGTGTAATTCGGGTAGTCATTGCCGACGACAGCCAAGTAGCCCGCGACGTGCTACGCGATATCCTCAGCCGGGACGATGATATTGAGATCGTGGGTGAAGCCACCAATGGACGCGAAGCGGTGGAGCTAGCCAAGCGCCTTGCGCCGCAGCTGATCACCATGGATCTCAACATGCCAGTGATGGACGGTTTGTCCGCTATCGAAGAGATCATGTACAGCAAAGGGGTGCCCATCCTGGTGGTCAGCGACCGCTCTGATGCGCAAACGGCCTATCAAGCCCTAGAGGTGGGCGCGTTGGAAGTAATGCCTAAACCCACGTTAGAGGGGGCAGACGCCGAACGCCTTGTGGAGCGTGTACGCTTATTAGCCGGTGTCGCGGTGATCACTCGCCTACGCCGACGTGTCACCACGTCCCCCCCAGTCATCCCCTTGCCTCCCCTGCCCACCGCGCCAAAGGGAGTGCCGCGAGACTTTCAGTACGTCGTCGCCATTGCCTGCTCCACCGGTGGCCCACAAGCCTTAGTGCGCCTGCTGCGAACGCTACCTGCCGCTTTTCCAGCGCCAATTGTGATCGCCCAGCATATCAGCCATGGGTTTATTGATGGCATGGCACAATGGCTGGCATCGTTGTGTGCCATGCCGGTCAGTGTGGGGCAGGAGGGCGAGCAGTTGCGCCCTGGGCACATTTACTTATCACCTTCCGAGCGTGATTTATGCGTGTCTCCACGCCACCGTTTCCAACTTAAGCCTAGCCCAGAGACGTCCCTCTACCACCCCAGTTGCGATGTACTGCTGCAGAGTGTTGCGGAGGTCTATGGTCATGATGCAATTGGCATTATTTTAACCGGCATGGGCCGCGATGGCGTTAATGGCATGCGGGCTATCTATCAGGCAGGCGGCACCACGTTCGCGCAAGATGAAGCCAGCTCGGTTATTTACGGCATGAATCAGGAAGCCGTTAATGCCGGCGTCATTCAGTATGAATTGCCCCTTGATAGCCTTCCGGATCGGCTACTGCGCGATGTTCGCGGCTACTTGGATAGCCGACCGGAACCGCTGGCATGAGCGACTTTGCCCCCTTTAAAGCGCTGGTGCATCAGCGCTGCGGTTTACACCTGGAGGGCTTGGCAGAAGCCCGGCTATTCCGGGCAGTCGCCAGCTTACAAGCATCAACGGGGCTCACCGACACCACTGCGCTTCTTAAACAGCTAACCAGCGATCCCGCGCTATTCGATCGGTTTGTTAGCCAGTTAACGGTGAATGAAACCTATTTTTGCCGCGAGCCGGAGGCTCTGAACTGGCTGGTTAGCACCTATTTACCCGAACGCCTAGCGACCCAGAAGCCCCCTCTATCCATCTTCAGCGCAGGCTGCTCATCCGGCGAAGAGCCCTATAGCCTGGCGATGATGCTGTTTGAGCGCTTTGGAGAGCAGGCCAAAACGCTATTTACGCTTACCGGCGGTGACCTGGATCATCAAATTCTGGCTAAGGCACGCCATGCAGTGTATGGAGGCATGGCATTTCGCGCTCTATCACCGGCCTTTAAAGAGCGGTATTTCAGCCCTTATCAGGGCCGCTATAAGCTTCACGAATCACTGCGCCAATGGGTCACCTTTCGACCGTTTAACCTTTTAAACGCCAATGAAAACAGTCCCGGCGGCCCTTTTGACGTGATTCTGTTTCGCAATGTCTCCATCTACTTTGATAAGCAGACGCGACACCATATTCATCAGCAGCTAAGCCAATTGCTAGCCCCGAACGGTATTTTACTCTGCGGTGTCACCGAAACCCTGGGTAACGATCTCGGCGTATTTGAACTGGTCGAAGCCCAGGGCATCTTTTACTTTCGCCGGGCAGAGCAACCCGCAGCCGTGCCAACAGATCACTCTCACGTCGTCGCGCTGTGCGCCACGCCAGATGACAATAGTGAAGGTGATAGCGCGAGCAAAGAGCTAGCCAGTAGTACTGATTTAGCGACCAATGCGCCATCTGAGCAAGCGATGCAAAACACACAAACCGACAGCATCATACAACAGCTGCAAACCGCCCATCGCTTGCTCAATCAAAATGCCTTTGACGACGCCGCTAAGTTGCTAGCAGCGCTGCTTAAACAACAGCCGTGGTCGATCGATGCGCTGGTTCTCGCGGGGTTAGTGGCCCGCTGGCAGCAGTTGCCCCAATTAGCCTACGACTACTTCAAGCGGGCCACTTACGTCGCTCCAGAGTGCTGGCCCGCGCACTTCTACTTAGCTGAACTTTATCGCCAGGGCGAACTGAGCGACGAGCCATCACAGCGCAGGCAGCGCTATGCCGCGGTCGTTCGTTTGCTAACCTCCACACCCACCTCTGCTGGAGGGCTAGAGACGATCACCTCACCGTTACCACCAGGCGATGCGCGTTTTCTAGCCGAACGTTATTTAGAGGCGGCGAACCTCACGTTGGCATCGACCAGCACTACCCAGGGAGTGGATTAATATGGCGCTGGATATTCGCCGCTTTATACAGCGCTTTGTGGAAGAAGCGGCCGACCACCTTCCCCGGCTGCGCGAAGGCGTTAGCGCGCTGGAGCAGGGTCACGCTGATCGCGAACAGGTCAATGAGCTGTTTCGCGCAGCACATACGCTGAAGGGCTCATCTCGGATGCTTAAGCTGGTGCCCATTACCGCCCTGGCACATAGCACCGAAGAGCTGCTCAGCGCCCTGCGCGACGGCACCTTAACCGCAACGCCAGTGGTGACCAGTCTGCTCAACCAGGCGGTTGATGGGCTGGCAGATTTGATCAGCCGGTTAGCGGAAGGGGCGACGGGTGATGACTTGCCCGCGGCTGACGAGGCACTGTGTAGTGCCCTTGAAAATGCTGCCCACGGTCAGGCTATCACCCCGCCCAGCCCGCCAACGACACTTGCGCCCTTCTCTGCCTCCTCGATGCCCCCCTCCTCCGCTGCGCTGGTGACCGAGAGCGAACTACGCCTTAGCGATACTGTGCGGGTTCGCTTGGATCGCCTGGACGATGTTATTCGCTTGATGGGAGAGGTGCTTTCCGGCCACCACCACTTACATGCATTAGTCGACCAAGCACGTGAGCTAAGTACCACACTCCCTGCCGAGCAGCAGGCGCCCTTTCACGCCTTTCACCGGGAGCTGAAAGAGAGCGTTTTAAGCCATGACTCGCTGATGAGCGACCTACACGATCGGGCGCTGCAAATGCGCATGCTGCCGCTCAGCGTCGTGTTTGATCCCCTCGCGCATATGTCCCGAGAGCTGGCCCAGTCACTCGGCAAACAGGTCGACTGCCGCGTGCGAGGCAGCGAAATAGAGCTTGATCGTCAGATGATTGATCGCCTGTCGGATCCACTCATTCACCTGCTGCGTAACGCCCTGGATCACGGTTTAGAGTCACTCGCCGAGCGACAGGCAGCGGGCAAACCTCCCCGCGGGCAACTGATGATTGAAGCGTGGCAGGACGCTGATTGGGTGGTGGTTGAAATGCGTGATGATGGCGCGGGGATCGCACTGGACGTGGTGCGCCAAAAAGCGCTCGCCAAACAACTGATCAGCGAAGAGCAGCTCAATGCACTAAGCGAACAGGAGACGCTGGAGCTTATATTCCTGCCCGGTTTCTCTACCAAGAGCATGATTACCGACTTCTCTGGGCGGGGCGTGGGTATGGACGTGGTCAAGCGCTCCGTGGTAGATGAGCTAAACGGCGACCTGCAGCTAGCCAGCGAACGCGGCAACGGTACCCGCTTTACCCTGCGCCTGCCGCTTTCGCTGGCGATGATGCGGGTGCTGCTGGTCAGCGTCGGCGGCGTCAACTTGGGAGTAACCGCGCCTTACGTATCTGAGCTGGTAGAGTGTTCATCACACTCCTTCATTGATGCCGCCGGGCAGCGCACGCTAGTTTTACGCAACGAATTTGTACCGGTAGTATCGCTTGCCCAGCTACTCGGGCTTCCCGTGACGACTTCCATGACGAATAAAACCCTACTGTTGGTCGTCCATCAGCGGCACCAGAAGCTCGCCCTGATTATTGATTCATTGATTGATGAGCGTGATATGGTCATCAAGCCACTCCCCGTGCATCTACGTTATCTACCCTTGGTCTCGGGTATGGTTTCAATGGGCCGCAATGCGCTGGTAAGCCTGCTACATGTGCCCGCCTTACTGGAAGCCACCCGGCACACTGCCCAGCGTCCAAGCCATGAGCACACTTCTCCCACGCTCGCGAAGCGCATTTTGGTCGTCGACGACTCACTGAATACCCGTGAAATAGAAAAAGATGTGCTCGAAGCGTGGGGCTACCACGTCACGCTGGCCGAAAATGGCCGCGATGGGTTAGCCAAAGCGCTGGCGGAGCCGTTTGATGCGGTACTAACCGACGTTGAAATGCCGGTGATGGATGGCTTTGCGCTGACTACCCGACTGCGCGAAAATGAAGTTTATCGTTACCGGCCGATTATCATTATTACCTCGCGGGAAAAAGAGGCTGATCGGCGGCGCGGGATTGAAGTCGGTGCCGACGCCTATATCGTCAAAGGTAGTTTTGACCAAAACAATTTAGTAGAGACGCTCCAGGCCCTACTGGGCTAATGGCAAGCGTTACTGCTACCCCTATAAATGCCACAACAACCATGAGGTCATGGAATGCATATCCTGGTCGTAGACGACGATCCGCTTGCCGGGGAAATGACGGCGGCACTGCTTGAGTCTCAGGGCCATCACACCTTGCTGGCCAATGACGCGATGGAGGCCGTCGAGCAGTTAGACGCGCATAGCGATATCCAACTGATCGTCAGCGATATGCACATGCCCCTTGTCAGCGGATTAGCGCTGTTAGAGATGTTGCGCGAACAAGATAATCACCTGCCGTTTATTTTACTCACCGGCGACACCCCAGATGCAACGCTAGAACAGACACCAGGCTTAAACGCCAGTTTACGTAAAGATGCCGAACTGGCTTGGAACCTTGAGGCTGCGGTGAGACAGACACTGGCACTCAAAGGCTAAGCAACGCTCGATGCGATGAAAGGGATTAATCATGGAATGGATCGCCGCTTTCGATCACTTACGTAGGTAGTTTGATGTCTAAGCCCGCCCCTACGCTACACGATAAGCTCAATCAGCTACGTGAGCGTTTTATTGAGCAGCTTCCGTCCCGCTTAGCGCAAACCGCCGAGCTGTGGCAGCAGAGCCGTACAACGAGCGAAGAGCAGGCGCGACTCGCGCCGGAGTTGCACCGCTTCTTTCATAGCTTGAAAGGCACCGGGAGGTCGCTGGGGTTTGAGCGGCTTGCCCTGCTAGCGGATCAAGCGGAGGAGGCGCTCACTACCGTCCCCACCCGTGACGATATCGATACGTTTATTAGCCAACTGCTGCGCCAGTTGGGACGCGAACAGCAGCACCTGCGCTCCCATCACGGCCAACAGCAGGCGCTGGCGGCCGTCAACAGCTTCGAACTTACCAGTCAAATGGAGCCGCTGCGCAATCAGCGCCAGCGGTTAATTTACCTGTGCGACGATGAGCCAGAGCAGGTCGATCAATTGATCCATCACTTACGCTGCTTCGGTCATGACGTTGTTCAGTTTATCGATACTGAAACATTTTTTAACGCCGTGCTCACTCGTCGCCCGGACGCGGTGATCATGGATGTGCAGTTCCCCCAGGGCCAGACAGCAGGAACTGAAACCCTGACCAGCTTGAACAAACTCACCGGCCAACCACTTCCCGCCATCGTTCTGTCGGCCCACAGCGACTTTCATTCGCGCCTGAGTGCCGTTCGTGCAGGCTGCGGTGGTTACTTCACCAAGCCGGTGAAACCGCTGGATCTGATGTTAGCCGTGGATGAACTCACTGCACCAGCGGAGGAAGAGCCGTTGAAGGTGTTGGTGGTGGATGATGAGCCCGAAGCGGCTGCCTACCACGCCTTGCTGCTTGAAGAGAGCGGTATGAGTGTTCACCAAGTGCATCATCCCGCCGATGCGCTCACGGCAATGGAGCGTTTTAGCCCCGATTTAGTGCTGGTCGATGTCTATATGCCGGTGTGTTCGGGGGAAGAGCTGGCGACGATTATTCGTCAACAGCCAGAATACCTGGGGCTACCGATTATCTATCTCTCCAGTGAAACCGACAGCCAAAAGCAGATTACCGCCATGTCTGCAGGCGTTGAAGCTTTTCTTACCAAACCCGTGCAGCCCGAAGAGCTCGTCTCTGCTGTGCGTCTGCGCGCCGAGCGCCTGCGTCTGCTGCGCTCATTGATGACCCGCGATAGCATGACCGGGCTGTATAACCATAGCACCACCACCGAGCTGATCAATAAAACCCTCGCCCAGGCCCACCGTGATAATAGCCAGCACGCCATGGTGATGATCGATATCGATCACTTTAAAGAGGTTAACGACACCCACGGCCACTTGGCGGGCGATCAGGTGATTATTACCTTGGCGAGGCTATTAAAAAGCCGCCTGCGGTTATCTGATATTATTGGCCGCTACGGCGGTGAAGAGTTTGTTGTGCTGCTGAAAGGCATCAGCGCAGAGAAAGCCGCTGCATTAATCGACAGCCTGCGTGAGGATTTTGCGCTGGTTGATTTTCACGCCGGTGACGTTCGCTTTCGCTGTACTTTCAGTGCAGGCATCAGCCGCTTCCCCGCGCAGCTCTCTACCGAGTCGCTGCGTTTAAGCGCTGACCAAGCGCTCTACCGGGCTAAACACCAAGGGCGCAATCAGATAGTGATATCAACGGAGCTAGCCGATGAGCGCTGAATATCCACGTGACGGCGAAGCGAATGACCGGCCGTTCACCACCCAGACCCTGGAGGAGGCGTTAGCGGCAAGTGACGACCTCGAGACCGTGGTGGATGTTGATGAGCCCACCCAGCAGTTAGTGCTCTTTCGGCTCAATGACCAGCAGTTTGCGCTACCCGGCAGCGCGGTGAGTGAAATTTTACCCAGCGATCAGCCCGTCTATTATGTCCCTGGGCTGCCCACCTCTACCGAGGGCGTGCTGCACCTGCGGGGCAAAATTGAGTCCGTTGTTAGCTTGCATCAACTGCTCGGTTTACCCAAGCAGGAAGGCACCCCCCAGGGTATGATTTTATTAGTCCGTGCGGCGGGGATGACGAGTGGCGTACGTATTGAGCAACTTGACGATGTCTGTGAGGTTGCCCAAAGTATGCTGCAAGCGCCTCCTGAAACGCTTCATCCCGCGCTGCGCCCTTATGTCAGTGCACTATGGCAGATAGATGAGCGCCATGCGCTTGCCCTGCTTGACCCAGAGGCACTGTTCGATGCCTACCAACAGGGGCTGGGCTAAAGTGCTCCAACAGAGAGACCATAATGAGCAGCCCAAGGTCGCCTTGGTGCTGTTTGGCGTAGGGCCTTACCGAGCGGCCCTGGAAGCATGCCATGTGCTTGCCATGACCGATCATCCCACGACAACGCTCACTGCCAATGCTCAAACACTGCTCTACGAAAGCAGCGACCACGCCTCCCCGCCTAGTCGCTGGCTCACCCTGCGCGACGCACAAGCAACCACTAGTGAGAAAAACAGCACTTGGCAACTCGGCGTCAGCGGTGACATTATGCTTCAGCAACTGTCGGCCAATACGCTCTACCCGCTACCTAAACTGCTGCTTTCTCGCCGTTTTTCAACGGCGCTATGCGGCTTAACCTTCGACCAGCAGCAGCTAGTACTGCTACTCGATGCCCGCAAGCTTAATCCTTAGCTTTCTCATGCCCCCACGCTTAGCCAGCCAACCATAAACAGCGGATGTTATCGCCCACCGTGACGTCGCTATTGGCCGGAATCACTGCAAAAGCATCGGCGTTAATACAGGATGAAAGCACGCCGGAATTCTGGTCATCAAAGGCCGTCGCCGTTATGCCGTTAGGCGTGAACTGAAGCGTTACACGCATATAGTGCTCACGCGGGCCGGTAGAGGTAGCAAACCCAGCTTGCGCGGTCACCGCTGGCAGTGATGTTAGCGCCGGACAGCCCAGCATGGTGCCCAGCAAGGGGCGCACAAATAGCCATGCACCAACAAACCCCGAGACCGGATTGCCTGGCAGACCGATAAACCGTGCCTGACTGCCATCATCGCGCGGCAAACGACCCAGTGCTAGCGGCTTACCAGGACGGATCGCCAGCTTCCACATATCGAGCTGACCAATCGCTTCCAGCGCGGCCTTGACATGATCCTCTTCGCCGACGCTGACACCGCCAGTGGTCACCACCAAGTCTGCCTCAGCAGCAGCGGCCGTTAACAGTGCCACGGTGCGGGTGTAATCATCCGGTACGCTAACGGTACTCACCACTTCCGCGCCAAAGTTCTCTAACAGGCGCCTAAGCATCGGTCGGTTTGAGTTGTACAGCTGCCCAGGCTTGAGCGGGGTGCCCGGATCGATAATCTCATCGCCCGTCGAGAGCAGCGCTACCCGGGGCCGACGGCGCACACTCACATAGGTAACACCTTGACCTGCCAAGTGGCCAAGAGCCGCCGCTTCGAGCCGCTCACCGGCATTTAACAACACAGAGCCGCTTTTCACATCACGCCCCTGGCGACGAACGTTATCACCCGCTGGAATATCCGCAGGCATTAGCGCACGCTCACCATCGATCTCTACACGCTCCTGCATCACCACGCAGTCGGCGCCAGCGGGAATCTCCCCGCCGGTAAAAATACGCGCACAACTGCCTGGCGCAAGCGCTTCAGCCTGGGTACCAGCAGCAATGCGTTGACTTACCGGCAGCCACTGCCCGGCATCGGAGGCACGCAAAACGTAGCCGTCCATGGCGCTATTATCGAACGGCGGCACGTCCAACTGCGCGGTGACGGCCTCGGCCAACACACGCCCCCCGGCCACTTCCAGTGGAACACACTCTGTATCGAGGGCGCTGACGTCTGCCAGTAGCGCTTCAAGCGCGGCGGATATCGGCTGCAAATCAGCCATGCTGCCCCCGGCCTGGGATAACCAGGTTGGCGAAGTTGCAGGGTTTGTGACGGCTATCCAACTGCTCGGCCAGAATGCCGTCCCACCCGGTGCGGCAGGCGCCGGTTGAGCCGGGCAGGCAGAACACTACCGTGGCGTTTGCTAAGCCGCCGAGGCAGCGGCTCTGAATGGTCGAGCTGCCAATTTCCTCACCGCTGAGCTGGCGAAAGCGTTCACCAAAGCCTTCAATACGCTTATCCAACAGCACCGAGATGGCTTCCGGCGTGGAGTCGCGGCCAGTAAAGCCGGTGCCGCCGGTGGTGATCACTACCTGTACTTCCGTATCGGCGATCCAGTTGGCGACCACCGCACGAATGCGGTAGACATCGTCAGGCACTATGCGCTTTTCAACGAGAGTATGACCGGCGCTGGTTAGCCGCTCGACCAACGCCTGACCGCTGCGATCCGTCTCTTCCGTGCGGGTATCAGAGACAGTGAGGACGGCTATGTTGAGGGGCACCATTGGCTCACTCATCGACATCACCCTTGTTTGGCTGCTTTCTTTTTGGCGTGATGCGCTTCCCAAGCGGCCATCTGCTCCGGCGTGGCGGGGGGCTGGTAAAGCTCTTTCCATTCGCTGTAAGGCATACCGTAAACGTACTCACGCGCCTCTTCGTAGCTGAGGCTTTCATCCCGCGCTTCAGCGGCGCTAACCAGCCATTTCGATAAGCAGTTGCGGCAGAAGTCCGCCAGAATCATCAGATCGATATTCTGGACATCTTTGTTATCGTCCAGATGCTGTAGCAAACGCCGAAACGCGGCGGCTTCAAGCTCGGTGCGCGTGGTTGGGTCTAACTCATCAAACGCTGACATAACCGTTCCTCTCATACATGGCTTGGGTTATTGAATAACTTAAGGTGAAGCATAACAAAAGACACCGCCTAAAGGCGGTGTCTTAGCGACCATTAAGTGCTTATTAACTGGTGCGCGTTGCCGACGGTTCACTGCTGCCGCCAGACGACTTACGAGCGGCCACCTCTTCTTCCGTTAGCGTTTGGTCTTTGACCTCTTCGTACCAAAGATTGTGGTGCTCTTTGGCCCAGGTCTCATCCACATAGCCCGTGGTCATACCCTCTAGCGCACCTTCAGTACCCAGTGTGCCGATATAGATATGCCCGAGGGAAACCGCCGTAAGCCCCAAGGCCCCCACAGCGTGAATAATATTGGCCCACTGCATGGTGTCACGGCTCTGGTCAAAATTGGGGAAGTCGAGCACAAAACCGCTGGCGACCACGAGGATGCCCACCGTCGCTAACAGCCAGTACCAGGCTTTTTCGCCACCGTTGGCAAAGCCTGCATCCACATGCTTTTTGCCAATCATACCGCCGCCTTTCTTAAACCAGACGAGATCGTGTTTCTTGGGAATATTGTCTTTGATCAAGCTGACCAGCAGGATCACTAACAGAATGCCAAAGATCGGCCCCAGGTAGTTATGCAGCACTTTTGTCGCCGCAATCATCCATGCCCAAACCCCATCACCAAACAGGGGACGGAACACGAACTTACCGAACAGCAGCGTCATTCCAGTCAGCGCCAGCACAATAAAGAGCGTCGCTACCGTCCAGTGCAGCGCGCGCTTCATGAGCGTCCAACGCAAAAGCAGGCGACCCGTGCGCGGTTGCTCAAGCTCCTTACGCCCGACAATGAAGTAGAACAGCGCGATCAGCGCCGCCATGCCAAATACCGCAATCAAGCCAAAGGGTGATACCCAGCGGTTGCGAATCTGCCGCCAGGTTTCACCACTTGAATTGATCAGGCTGTAGTTACTGTCAGCGCGTGAATCGCGGTAGTTGGGCCCGGTTTCTCCACTGCGCACCTGGCGCCACTGGTCGGCGGTAATGCCGGGGGCAGCAGTGGTCATCTCACGGTCAGGATCCGCTTGGGCAACGGCCACTTGCGTGAAGCCGAGGCTGAGCACCAGAGCAAGCGTCACCAACATAAAGCGCCAAATGCTCAGGGCGAGCCCTTTACCTGAGTGCGGCGCCCTGCCGGGCGCCTGTGCAGTCAACAGGTTCATGACACGCCTCCTTACCCTTTATGGGCAGCATCATAGGCTAGGTTGTCGGCACTGGCCTGAGGGTTATTGGACCAGGCGCCATCTTTGTGGCCGCGATGGACAACGCGCTGGCGGAAGATATCAGCCACGTCTTGGGCATCACCGGCCAGCAGTGCTTTGGTCGAGCACATCTCAGCACAGAGCGGTAGTTTCCCTTCAGCAATGCGATTGGAGCCGTACTTCTGGTACTCCTCTTCTTTGCTTTCGGCCGGGCCGCCCGCGCAGAAGGTGCATTTGTCCATCTTGCCACGTTCACCAAAGGCATCCTGTTGGGGAAACTGCGGGGCGCCAAACGGACAGGCGTAGAGGCAGTAGCCACAGCCGATGCAGAGATCCTTATCGTGCAGCACAATACCGTCATCGGTTTTGTAGAAGCAGTCAGTCGGGCAAACCGCCATACAGGGTGCGTCGTCACAGTGCATACAGGCCACTGAGATAGACATTTCGCTGGCTTCACCGTCGTTGAGCGTGACCACGCGGCGGCGCTGAATGCCCCACTCAACATCGTTGGCATTTTTACACGCGGTGACGCAGCCGTTGCATTCGATGCAGCGCTCGGCGTCACACATAAATTTCATTTGAGCCATGGTGTTCTCCTCATGCCGGTGCGGGATGGCTCCCGCACCGTCGTGCTGTCAGGTCGGTCGCGACTTTTTTCTAAGCTTACGCCCGCTCAATGCGGCAAATGGTGCACTTGGTCTCTTGCATCAGTGTCACCGGGTCGTAACCATAAGTGGTCGCGGTATTGGCCGCCTCACCAATGATGTACGGATCCGACCCATCCGGGTAACGGTCGCGCAGGCTCTCGCCCTGGAACATGCCGCCAAAGTGGAACGGCATAAACGCCACGTTACGGTCAACACGTGGAGTGACCAGCGCTTTGACTTTGACACGGCCACCTTCAGCGCCTTCCACCCAGACATCGTCGCCATCTTTGATACTCAGGTCGTTGGCGTCCGCCGGGTTGATCTCGACAAACATCTCCTGCTGAAGCTCGGCGAGCCACGACATGGAGCGCGTCTCTTCACCGCCGCCTTCATACTCCACCAGTCGCCCAGAGGTGAGAATGATTGGATACTCACCGCTGTTGTCGCGATCCTGAATGGTTTTGTACATGGTCGGCAGACGCATGATGGAGTCGAAGTCGTCCCAAGTAGGGAAGCGTTCAACCAAATCGCGCCGCGTGGTGTAGAGTGGCTCACGGTGCTTCGGCACCTGGTCGGGGAAAGTCCAAACCACGGCGCGTGCCTTGGCGTTGCCGTAGGGCGCACAGCCATGCTCAATGGTGACACGCTGGATACCGCCCGAGAGGTCGGTTTTCCAGTTTTTGCCTTCCGCCGCCTGCTTCTCTTCGGCGGTCAGGTCGTCCCACCAGCCGAGATCTTTAAGCAACTGGTCGTTGAACTCCGGATAGCCGTCGTCGATATCACCACCCACCGGCGCTGAACCTTCCGCCAGAAGGTTGACGCCGTCACGCTCGATACCGAAGCGGGCACGGAAGCCCATGCCGCCTTCCATCACCGGCACGCTGGTGTCGTAAAGATTAGGCGAGCCCGGGTGATTAAACTCAGGCGTGCCCCAGCAGGGCCACGGCAAGCCGTAGTAGTCACCATCCGCCGGGCCACCCTCTGCACGCAGGTTCTCGAAGCTGAACGTGTGCCAGTTTTTCTGGTGCTCTTTGAGGCGCTCGGGGCTTTGCCCGGTGTAACCTACCGTCCACATACCGCTGTTGATTTCGCGCAGAATATCGTCGATGAGCGGCTCGTCACCGTTCATCTGATAGTTCTTAACCAGCTCATTACCGAAGCCCAGCTTACGGGCAAACAGGTACATGATTTCGTGGTCGGGCTTGGACTCAAACAGCGGCTCAATCACGCGGTCACGCCACTGAATCGAACGGTTAGTCGCGGTAACACTGCCTGTGGTTTCGAACTGGGTGGCCGCTGGCAGCAGATAGACGCCATCGCTGCGGTCGTGCATCACTGAAGCAACGGTGGGATAAGGGTCAACGATGACCATCATCTCTAGCTTCTGCATGGCTTTTTGCATCTCGACGCCGCGGGTCTGGGAGTTAACCGCATGGCCCCAGTAGAACATTGCTTTCAGCGCGGTACGCTGGGAGATGTTCTCGTCCTCCTCAAGCACGCCATCGACCCAGCGCGACACCGTAATACCGGCGGTGTACATCGGCTTACCATCGGCATACTCGGTATCGTCATAGCGGCCTTTAAGCCACTCATAGTCGAGATCCCACACCTGCGCCCAGTGCTGCCAGGCGCCTTCCGCCAAGCCGTAGTAACCCGGCAAAGAGTCACAGCCAAGGCCAAGGTCAGTTGCGCCCTGTACGTTATCGTGGCCGCGCAGGATATTAGCGCCGCCGCCCGCCACACCGATATTCCCCAGCGCCAGCTCAAGAATGCAGTAAGCGCGGGTATTGTTGTTACCGGTGGTGTGCTGGGTGCCGCCCATACACCAGACCACACAGCCAGGCCGGTTGTCGGAGAGGCGTTTGGCGACATCAAACATCTCGGCTTCGGGAACGCCGGTGACTTCCTCTACAACGCTGGGCGGGAAGTTGGCGACTTCAGCGCGCACTTCATCCATACCGTAAACGCGCTGATTGATGTACTCGTTGTCTTCCCAGCCATTTTCAAAAATGTGCCACAACAAGCCCCAAATATAGGCGACGTCCGAACCGGGACGCAGACGTACATATTTGTTGGCTTTGGCGGCAGTACGGGTAAAGCGCGGGTCGGCGACGATGATGTCGCAATTGTTGCGCTCTTTGGCGATCAGGATATGCTGCATCGCCACCGGGTGGGCTTCACTGGGGTTAGAGCCAATGAACAGAATCGCCTTGCTGTTATGCATATCGTTGAGCGAGTTGGTCATCGCTCCATAACCCCAGGTATTCGCCACGCCCGCCACGGTAGTGGAGTGGCAGATACGCGCCTGGTGGTCGGTATTGTTGGTGCCCCACAGCGAGGCGAGCTTACGCATTAAATACGCCTGCTCGTTGCTGAACTTCGCCGAGCCTAGCCAGTAAACGCTATCCGGGCCGTGCTCTTCGCGCAGCTCTAGCAGTTTGTCGCCGATCTCGTTAATGGCGTCATCCCAGCTCATGCGCTCCCACTCACCCGCGACTAGCTTCATCGGGTACTTGAGGCGCCGCGTGGAGTGACCGTGCTGGCGCAGCGAAGCGCCTTTCGCACAGTGCGCACCCCGATTGATAGGGTGATCAAAAGCAGGTTCCTGCTTAGTCCAAATGCCCTCTTGAACTTCGGCATACACGCCACAACCTACTGAACAGTGAGAGCAGATGGTGCGTTTGGTCTCGACCGGTGAGTCCAGCACGGGTGTTTTGTCGGCGGCTTCTGAGCGCTGCATCATCGGCGCACTCATAAAGCCAACGGCGGCCATTCCGCCAGTGGCTGCACCGCTGCGTTTGAGGAATTGGCGACGGGAAATACCCAGCCCGGAGGCCTTGGGGGTGTCTGTTTTGCGAGTTAAGCGCATGGCAAATCTCCTGGCATTCCGCCGTCAGTCACGCAGCGAGGCGTAATAAGCACGGACGTGATCAGTCTCACGGTAGTTAACCGTTGGTTTTTCGTTTTTCACCGGGGCAGTGTCAGCCTGTGCCAGAGTGACATGACCGACTGCCGCCGCGGCGCCAGCAGCGGCGGTTCCCAACCCAACGGTTTTCATAAACCGGCGGCGCTCAGCGTTGTGTGACGGTTGCATGGGTTTCTCCTCTTGCATGCTTTTTTTATGCGGGTCTTTTTATGCTGTTTTTGCTTTTTTGCTGTTTCTTTTATGCAGCCTGCGTTACGGCTCAACAATACGCACTGGCGTATAGCCCGCATCAACCCTCAAGCGAGCCTGTTCACTCTCCATAAAAGCGCCACCCAACTGCCCCAGCGCTGCATAGAAAGCGGTGTCTACCTGCCCCAGGTCGGCAAAACAACGGGCCGCCCAGGGGGCTAAATGTTGACTAAAGAAATAGCCCTGCTCCGAACTTTCGGCGTCAATCAGCATCGCCATCACTTCACACAGGGCGGCCAGATGATCTTCCGGGTCACGGGTATGCTCACTGCGCTCAAAACCGAGCACTTTAAGGTCTTGGCGCAGCGCCACCAGCGCCGCTTCCATTAATTCACCATTGCGGTACCAGGAGGCGTAGGGCACTACCTCGCCCTGGATCACCCCGACCAAATGGCGAAAGTGCGCTCGCTGCAACCGCTCAGCATCCGCTCCCTTGGCGGCGACTGCCAACGCCTGCCAGCACTCAGCTAGGCGACTGCCATCTTGCTCGATGGCCAGTTCAGCCAGCCAACTCAGCAGCTCTGGATCCGGTGCTTGGCGCAGCAGCGTGGCTAACAGCCGGTAGATATCGGCGCGTAGCGCATCGGCTTCTTTGAGCGTAGGCAGTGCATCCGTCATCGGCTTATACCTTCAGTTGCGCGTCAGGATCGCGAATCATGGTTTTCCAAACATCTTTAACCCGGCAGTCTTCGCACATTTCCAGCCGGATCATCGCATCACCGGCAAAGTAAGGGTGGTTAGCCAGTTTCTGTTTAATGGTCGCTACCGTGCTGACGGTGGCAAACGGCTTACCACAGCTAATGCACTCAAACGCCGCCTCTTCGTGACAGATGTGGCGCGTTTCGCGGGCACTGGATGCCAAAAAGCCAGGCATCAGGGTAATCGCATCTTCTGGGCAAGCCTGCTCGCACAAGCCGCACTGCACACACTCCGCTTCCAGGAAGCTCAGCGCGGGTGTTTTGCCACCCGACTTCAGCGCCGGGGTCGGGCAGTTGCTGACACAGGCGTGGCACAGTGTGCAGGCATCGCTATCGACCTGAATTGCACCATAGGCAGCGCCCACCGGCACTTCAGCCCGCTCGCCGCTGGGCTTGCCCAACTCGGCCAGGCGCGCCAGCACACGGTTCAAACGTGCACGCTTTTCTGGCTCAGGTAGGCTCAGCGGCGCCTCTGTCAATGGCGTGAGCGCCGGTAGCGCATCACGCCCTGCATCATCGGCAATCTCGATCAGCTTTACCCGGGCGCGATCATGGCCCAAGGCGCCCAACAACGCATGAGCTTGGGCAACCTGATCGGTCAAAAAAGCGCTCAAGCGGGCAGGCATATTGGGGTGAAGCTGGATACGCACTTCGGCGGCGCCAGCGGCTAGGGCGGTTAGCCACTGGTCATGCCCCGCTGCACCAAGCTCTTCTAGCGGCGCGTCAATGACATGGCCGGCGGGTACGACACCCGCGGCGCGCTCAGCGTCCTGTGAATCATGGGTAATAAAGCGCAGCACCGGCGCTTGGCCACCCGCTTCGCGGTAGGCGCCAAGCCACGCGGAGAGCGTATCCTGCTGGCGGCGGGTTTCGGGCAGGCGGAACTCGATAGCGCCGGTGGGGCAGGCGCTGGTGCAACTGCCGACGCCTTGGCAGAGAAACGGATCAATCTCGATATGCGACTCAACCCGCCCCTTGATGCTGGAGATGGCATCTGCCGGGCAGACGTCCAAACAGCGGGTGCAGCCAATATTGCCACTGGTGGAGTGGGCACATAAGTCGCTGTTGACCTGGAAGTAGCGCGGCTTGTCGAATTCGCCCACTAGCCCTACAAAATCGTCAAGGGTATCACTGCGTTGTTCAACGTTGTGCCACTGCATCACCACATAACCTGGCGGGGGTAACTCAACGGGTAGGCAAGGAGAGGTATTTAAATCCAGGATGAGATCGAACGCCTCTCGCTGAATCAACGCACGGGCAAGATCAAGCGGCTCATCACCACCAATTACCGCTTTGAACTTACCCAAATGGCCGCTAATGTGCAGCTTTTCGGCCTGGGCATTAGTTAGCGACTGAGTAGAGAGGATCTCGGTCGCAGCGAACAAGTCGCTATCATTAACCTCTTCGTCAACATCTACGCTGTTGGGCGCGGTGAAGAGCAGTGTCAAGGAAGCCAAACCACGCACTTGCAGAATACGTGCAGCTTGCCGTGTAGCGCGCTCACTGCCGAGCAGCAGCGCATGACCGCGGCTGTGATAGGTCACGTTGGCAGGCGTCAGGTTCGCGGGCCAAGAGATACGCTGGCGTACCGTCTCCCGAGCCTCGGCATTGCGCTGGTCGTCTAGGGACGCCAGTTGGATTCGTTGGTTCATGCGCTCTCACGGTCAGGTGAATAATTCTTATTATAATTTTGAGTTATATTATTTAACTATTGTGGCATAACAATGCGTTGACGCTAAGTTCAGCCTATGGCGAAATCCATAATTTGCCAACCTGATTACCGTCAACGCTGCCAACGCTGGGAAGCTCTTTAGCCACTAAACTGTTGATTTCTATAGACCTAACGTTGATCTCATGTTTTCGTCTTAGTACCAGATAAATAATCAGACTGGTCGTCTAGCGGCGAATTTTTTACAGTGTTGTCGCTGTCAGCGCAAGACACTGAAGACGCTTTCTCTAATGTAACTGCTTCCTCATGTGTCTGCTCGTCGGCTGTCAGCGCTTGTGGAGACTCGGGTTCGGCGTGCTCCAGTGACTTATCAACGACCTCTTCCACTTTATGTGTCCAACGGCGTAGTGTGCTGGCGAGCTCCGAGCTCATGGGCTTCAACAGTTTGTTGTAGTCAGCATCGTAGTCGTCCAGACCATCCCGAACGTTGTAGTTACCCGTGGCCCACAGCCGCTTCAGGGCCTGCCGGCGTAAAGGGCCGCTTACCCCAGGCGCCATAAAAGCGCTAAAGTCGCTGCCTGCTTCCAATGTCGTTGGGTCAGGCAAGGTGTGGTCGAGGCTGCCAGGCTCTGGTTCCCGTTCTGGCGCTTGCGGTGTGTCAGTTGCCTGTTGCGTCTGCTCGGTCTCGTTATAAGCCGCTGCACTCGACTCCGTGGCCGTTTCATCACTTGTGGGTGCGTCCGCGGGCGGCACGTCTTTTTGCGTTGGCACATTACGCTTCAGCCGCGACCAGCGCTCTAAACGACTCATTCTGGCTGCTCCTTGGTGGGCGTCTCTTTGCCGCGCCCCGCCCCTTTGCGTTTCTTCTTGCGCATTTCCAACGGTGCTTCACCGTGGCGCGCGAGATAGCTCTCAATCCAGACCTGAATCGCCATGGGCATTGGCGCTTCAAGCACCTGCTGTTCGCCATCCATCCATCCCGCCGCCACATCCTGGCTGGCGGTGATGGCATCAGGTTGTGGGGGTTGCCCGGTGAACCCAGCCCGCACAAATAGCCGTGGGGTGGCGGAGGTTAAGTTAAAGCGGTAGGCAGCACGCTCGGTCATCGACAGCTGTAGGTTAAGCACATGTTCGCCCTGATCAGACAGCGCAAGTTCAGCAATGCGCCACTGGGTTAGGCTAAAGCGTCCCACCTGCTTGGCTTCGGCAATCAAGGCAATACTGACTGGGCGTAGGTTATCACTCATAACATCAGACCTTTTGCCATAAACGGATAGCGCTTGAATAGGTAGACAAGTAAGCCTCCACGGCGCCATCATCGTCAACCCTGTCGTTTTGCGAGAACTGTTTTGCGAGGATTAGCCATGCCCGCCCTTGAGCCCGCTCTTCAGATAAGCCGAGCCCGCTTGCCTGCCACCACCGAGATCAGCATCGTTGATGAGTATGGCGATGCCCGCCAGCAGGCGATCGCCGCTGAAAGAGCGTTGACGGTCTACCTCAATAAACGTGAAATTGTCACGCTAATGACACTGGGCGACGATCCGGAAGCCTTAGTGGTGGGCTACCTGCGCAATCAGGGGCTACTGCGCGCAGCCAACGATTTACAGGCAGTGCAGGTCGACTGGGACGTCGAAGCGGCGGTGGTGATTACCCGCCATCTGCCCGAGGATCTGGAAGCTCGGCTAAGCACCCGCACGGTGACCACCGGCTGCGGCCAGGGCACGGTCTTTGGTAAACTGCTCGACCAAACCGCCCTCACGACACTGCCGGATACCCCGTTGGCACAATCCACGCTTTATCAACTGCTGCAAAATCTTAATGCCTATAATGAGACCTATCGCAGTGCGGGTGCAGTGCATGGCTGTGCGCTCTGCTATCAAACCGAGGTGCTTGATTTTGTTGAAGACGTCGGTCGGCATAACGCGGTGGATACTTTGGCGGGACGCCAATGGCTGCAGCAGGCAGACAGTGGCAATGCGGATATTTTCTACACTACCGGGCGGCTGACGTCTGAGATGGTGCTGAAAGTGGCCCAAATGGGTATTAGCGTGCTGGTATCGCGCTCGGGTGTCACCCAGAAAGGCGTTGAACTGGCCGAGCGTTTTGGGGTGATGCTGATTGCCCGCGCCAAAGGCCGTCACTTCCAGGCGATCAATACCCAAAACCGTTTAGCGCTGGACGCGATCCCGTCTCGGCCATCCCATGCCCGTTCTTCGCAAGAATATCGTTCCTCAACGAAGGCAAACTCATGATCCCCACTCACGACCTCACTGGCATGATTCTCGCTGGCGGCGAAGGGCGCCGAATGGGCGGCCGCGACAAGGGGCTCGAACCGTTTGCAGGCCTGCCGCTCGTCGGCCATGTGGTCAAGCGCCTTGAAGGCCAGGTGGCCGAGCTGGTGATTAACGCCAACCGCAATGCCGACGCCTACCGCTTTTTCGCTGATCGGGTCATTGCTGATGCTGAAGATGGCTTTAAAGGCCCGCTGATGGGTATCTATAGTGGCCTGCGCGCAGCAAAAACCCCCTGGCTGTTAGTGGCTCCCTGCGACTCCCCCGCCCTGCCCGATGATTTAGTCGCCCGCATGGTGGCAGGCATTGCCTCAGAGAACGGCGAGCATGACATCGCCGTGGCCTTTGATGGCGAACGGCTGCACCCGGTGGTTGCCCTGCTGCGCACGTCACTGGCCGATGACTTGGCCGAGACCCTTGCCGGGGGCGAGCGCAAAATTGACCGCTGGTACGCCCGCCACGACTGGTGCAAGGTCGATATGTCGGACTGCCCCGACGCCTTTGCCAATCTCAATACCGAAGAGGAGAAGCTGCGCCTGGAGAAGGTAGTCATGAGCTCTCCGAGCAAGGAGGTGAAATGACCCTCTCCTGCTTTGACCTGGGCGAACAGATGATTAGCGTGGACGAAGCGCGCCAAGCGCTCGCCACCCTGATTGAACGCCTGCTGGGCAGCGAAAGTATCTCTTTGGCGCAGGCCCACGGCCGCCGCTTGGCAGTAGCCGTTCAGGCCCCCATTAACGTGCCGCAAAACACCAATGCGGCCATGGATGGCGTGGCGCTAGCCTTGCCTATAAAAGGCGTTGGGGCCAAGCAAGCCCATTGGCCGCTGGCCGGTGAGGTGTTGGCCGGGCAGTGCCGCCGTGAGTTGGTGCCTGCCGGGCACTGTGTACGCATCACCACCGGCGCCCCCTTACCGCCGGGCACCGATACAGTGGTGATGAGTGAACAGTTGCGCGAATCGCTAGATGAGCAGCCAGCGCATGTGATCATTGAGTCGCCCGAACTTCTCAAACACGGCCAACACGTTCGCCAGGCCGGTGAAGATATAGCCATTGGTGACACGGCTCTGCCTGAGGGGGCACGGCTTGATGCGGCGTCTCTGGGGCTTTTAGCCTCCTTGGGTTATGCCGAAGTGACCGTTTGCCGTCGTCCCAAAGTAGCGATCTTCTCCACCGGCAACGAAGTCACTGCGCCTGGCGAGCCGTTACCCAAGGCAGGCATTTATGACGCCAACCGCTTTACGCTAATGGGCCTGCTAACCGAACAGGGAGCCGAGGTGATTGACCTGGGCATTCTGCCGGACGACTTAAGCGCGACAAAAGCGGCCCTGGAGAACGCCGCCCAGCAGAGCGATCTGGTGATCACCAGCGGCGGCGTATCGGTGGGCCAGGCGGATTTTACCCGCGAAGCATTAGAGCAACTGGGCCGCTTGGCCTTCTGGCGGGTAGCGCTGCGCCCTGGGCGACCTATGGTTTGCGGCTGGCTAGGTGCTACGCGCACACCGTTTGTTGGCTTACCCGGCAATCCGGTGGCGGTCATGGTAACCTTTCTACAGTTTGTAAAGCCGCTGCTGGATCAGTTGAATGGACAACCTGTATTGTTGCCCCATCGCTTTCATGCGATTGCCGATAACGCGTTAAAAAGCCGCTTCAAACGCACTGATTTTATACGTGGCATCTACCATACTGATGAGCAAGGGCAGCTACACGTGCGCAGCACCGGCGCCCAGGGTTCGGGCATTTTAACCTCGATGGTGGCTGCTAACTGTTTGATTGAGCTTGCCGATGACCAAAACGGCGCCCAACCAGGCGAGGTAGTCAGCATACAACCACTAACGGGATGGCTATGAGCGAGCAACGATCCGCGCAACAACAATCTGGCCAACAGCACCCCACCCAAGCACAAGCTGACCAGCAACTGATCGATGACTTTGGTCGGCGCATTAGCTATGTGCGTATCTCGGTCACCGATCGCTGCGATTTCCGCTGCGTGTACTGCATGAGCGAGGAGATGACCTTCCTGCCCCGCGCCCAGGTGCTCACACTGGAAGAGATCGCCATGGTCGCCCGTGCCTTTACCGAGCTAGGGGTCGAGAAGATTCGCCTGACCGGAGGCGAGCCGCTCGTTCGTCGCGGCATTGAGCAACTGGTCGATGAGATCGGCGCCATGCCAGGCCTTAACGACTTCACCATGACCACCAACGGCGCCAGCCTGCGCAAGCACGCCAAGCAGCTTTACGCCAGCGGCCTGCGGCGACTGAATATCAGCCTGGATTCCCTGGATGCGGAGCACTTTAAGCAGCTCACCCGCACCGGCGATTTAGCCAAAGTGATCGACGGCATCCACGCCGCCCAGGAAGCGGGTTTTAAGCGCATCAAGCTCAATGCAGTGATCTTGAAAGGCCGTAACGACGACGAAGTGATCGACCTGGTTACCTTTGCCCGTCAGGAAAATCTCGATATTAGCTTTATCGAAGAGATGCCGCTGGGCGATGTCTCCGACCACTCACGGGCGGAAACCTTTTATTCCAGCGATGATGTCCAGGCACTGATTGAGTCCCGCTATCCGCTGATTCCCACGACCGAAACGACTCCTGGGCCGTCCCGCTACTTCAAAATGGCGGATAGCGATAGCCGGGTTGGGTTTATTTCGCCCCATAGTCACAATTTTTGCGACACCTGCAACCGGGTACGCGTGACGGTTGAGGGTCGGTTGCTGCTCTGCCTAGGCAACGAGCACTCGGTAGATCTGCGCGCCGTGCTGCGCCGCCACCCAGGCAATATGCAGGTGCTGAAAGAGGCAATCATCAACGCCCTGCCGCTTAAGCCCGAGCGCCACCACTTCACCACAGATGGCGATGTGCAGGTAGTACGCTTTATGAATATGACGGGGGGCTAGACGTTGGCAGCGTCAGAACGGTTGGCAAAAGTGCCGGTGCATATCATTACCGGCTTTCTCGGCAGCGGCAAAACCACGCTTATCCACAGCCTGATAAAACAGAAGCCTGTGGATGAAAAGTGGGCCATCCTGGTTAACGAGTTTGGCCAGATCGGCATCGACCAAGCCATGTTCGACTCCCGTGACGATGTGGTCATCAAGGGCCTGCCCGGCGGCTGCCTCTGCTGCCAGCTCGCCTTTGTGCTGCAAGCGGCGCTCGTTAACCTACTGGCACGCAGCAAACCTGACCGGGTCATCATCGAGCCCTCTGGCCTTGGCCACCCGGCCGGTCTGCTGGATCTACTGCGTGGTGACGCTTTCCATGAGGTGGTTGAGGTGCGCGATATTATTGCCACCCTCGATCCACGCCGGTTAGATGACCCTCGCGCTCGGCAGCACGACACCTTTCGTGACCAGCTCGACATGGCCGACGCCGTGGCCCTCACCATGCTTGACCAGAGTACGCCCGAACAGCACAGCGCTGCCCACGCTTTCGTGGCTGAGCGCTGGCCGCCGCGCAAATGGGTACAGGAAGCCACGCTAGGCGAACTGCCCATGTCACTATTGATACAGAGCGGCAACGCCGAAGCAAGTGATATTAGCGTGCCTGCCAGCCATCAACAGTTAGCGGCAACACCCAGCCTGGAGGGCACATTTTTTGATTTTCCACCCCCGCCCGGCAAGCCCCAATATGAAACCGGCTCCTCGCTGGGTTACACCAGTACGGGGTTGCGTTGGCACCCAAGCGAGCGCTTCGACCTGGATCGCCTAGCCAACTGTTTGGGAGAACTGCCTCAGCAAGCGCGCATTAAAGGGGTGTTCCATACTGATAGCGGCTGGAAACGCCTTAATCGCGCTGACGGCGCGTTAAGCATCGAAACCAGCGCATGGCGGCAAGACTCCCGGCTGGAAGTCATCCTTCCCGATACTGCCCCCACTATCGATATAGAAACTCGGCTCTACTCGCTAACACTGGCTTAATCTTCAATAATCAATCTCTCAACGGCCGCAGCAGTGACCGGACGCCCAAAGAGATAGCCTTGATAAGCGTGGCAGTCATGGGCTAGTAGCCACGCCTGCTGCGCTTTCGTCTCTACGCCTTCTGCAATGACCTCAAGATTAAGACTCTCTGCCAGGGCAATGGTACTCTCGACAATCGCCGCATTGGCCTGACTTTCCAGCACCTGCTGCACAAAGGATTGGTCGATTTTAAGCTGATCAAGCGGCAGTTGCGCCAAATAAGCCAGTGACGAGTAGCCAGTGCCGAAATCATCCAGCGAGAAGCGCACACCGCGCTCTTTAAGGGCAAGCATTTTATCCCTCGCATCATCTCGCGCTTCCACAAACAGTGACTCTGTCACTTCCAGCTTTAACTGCTGAAGAGGCGCCTGGGTGCGCGCGAATACCCCCTCTACGCGGGCCAGAAAGTGCTCATCGCGAAACTGTAGTGGGCTAATATTAACCGAGATAGTCAATTTTCTTAGCCGGGGGTGCTGCGCCCAGCGCGCTAATTGGTAGCAGGCATCTTCCAATACCCATTCGCCCACATCGTTTATCAGCTCATTGCTTTCCAGCAGCGGAATAAAATCGCCTGGAGAAACCAGGCCCCGTTCAGGATGATTCCAGCGCAGCAGCGCCTCCACGCCGGTAATCCTGCCATGGTGATCCACCTGGGGTTGATAATAGAGCTGCCACTGCTGACTGGCCTGGGCTTGGCGCAGATCTGACTCTAACTTTACATGGGCCAGTAGCGCTGCCTGCATTGAAGGATCAAAAAAGCACACCCCATGGCGGCCGTTGCTCTTAGCCTGAAAGAGCGCCATATCCACCTGCTGCAGATAGTCATCAGCGCCGTACTCATTGCTCGCCATAATCGCAATACCAATACTCCCCGTTACCTTGATGCTCTCTTCGGCCAGGGTGATGGGCTCGTTAACGGCTGCCAGCAACTTATGCGCGATACGCTCTGCCAGCCGAGTGGTTTGAGCATAATTACTATCAACGCCCTCAATTAATACCGCAAATTCATCGCTCCCCAGTCGCGCTAAGGTATCGGTATCGCGCAACATCTTCCCAAGCCGCCTAGCAATGCTCTGTAGCACCTGGTCTCCTGCGTAGTGTCCCAGAGTGTCATTGATTTGCTTAAAGTTATCGATATCGATAAATAGTAGCGCGCCGCAACGCTGATGGCGCTGAAGCTCCTTAAGGGCAGTTCCCAGGCGATCCATAAACAGCCGCCGGTTGGCTAATCCGGTTAAGGTGTCATAAAACGCAAGCTGATGAATCTCCTGCTCAGCTGCTTTACGCTCGCTGATATCGCTCATGGTGGCCACGAAGTGAGTTAATGCGCCCTCAACGCTATGCACCGCGCTTATAGTTAGCCACTCGGGAAACAGTTCTCCATTTTTACGCTGATTCCATATCTCACCTTCCCAGTTACCGGTTGTGATGACACGCTTCCATAACCGACGGTAAAAGGCAGCGTTTTGTAGGCCTGAACTAAACATGCGGGGGTTGTTGCCCACTATCTCGGCTTCGCTATAGCCGGTAATGCGGCTAAAGGTCTCATTAACCTTGAGTATGGTGCCCCGTGAATCGGTGATTAGAATACCTAAGTGGGTTTGGAAGGCGGCAGCGGCGATTTGAGCCTCGGCACGGGCTTGTTCACGCTCTTCAATGCGCTGACGCAGTTGATCCGCCAATGCTAAACGGTTCAGGTAGTGGCGCACGCCCCAAGCGCCCAACAGGGCAATCACTGCCATTACCAGCGTCAAAATCACAGCACGTTGCCGCCAAGCAGACAGCAAGCCGTGAAGATCAACACCGACCACGGCCAGCATCGGGTACTCACCCACCCGGAGCATACGAAACAATCGCTTACGGCCATCGATAGGTGACTCAAAATTGATTGACCAAGTAGACTCACCACGAGCGAGCCACTCGGTCGTTTCTGGACTTTCAATTTGACTGCCAGTGGTAAATTTCGCCTCCGGTCTCGGGTAGCGGGCAATAAATTTTAGGCTGGGGTCGACCAGGGCAATGCTTTCACCGTCGTAGACACTCATCTGCTCCAGCGAGTCGGCAAATACTTCGGGCACAATGCTGGAGATCACCACGCCTGCAAACTCGCCGGTGGAGGTCTCCAATCGTCGGCCATGGTACAAATAGTAACGTTGGTCGCTGGCAGACCAGTAAAGCGGAGTAATCAGCTCCTCTTCCCCCGCGTGCTTAAAAGCATTAAAAAACACGGTATCGCTGATGTCAGTGTTTGGTTGTCGGTTACCGAGGCCACTAGCCAGCACGCGTCCATCAGAATCCAAAACAGCGATCTCATCCACCATGGGAATATAACGGGTCAAATTTTCTAACGAACGTTGAAGCGCCTGGGTGTTGTCTCTATCGGGCATCCCTTGCAGTACCAGCAACTCCTTAAGCCCAAACAGCGCTTGGCCGCTTTGTGCAAATACCCCTTTTGCCCACTCAGTAACCACGTTGGCGCGGGCGGTAATCCGCACCTCGGCGGCCTCAATTTCCTGCTTACGCTGTTCGCTTAGCAGCCAACTAAACAGCACCACCATAACGCACAGTGCTAACAGATATAGCGCAATCACATGGCGGCGCTGCTGGCGGTAAGTCTTGGTGGCTTTCAATACATCATCGTTTACATCATTGGAGGTAGCAGACATCGCGCAGAAGCCTTATACAGGTAACCCATCGGGACACCTGATACAGTGTAAAAAGTAACCACAGACCATACATAGCGCACGCTGACACGTCGCTTTGTCCGATAGTGCCGCGGCGCTTTTAGGATGTATATCAGTTTTTATCACCGTTAATACACTGAAAAGCGTGACGGTACGCGTTGATAGACAACTACCAGGGAATTGTTATGGCATCGCTAGGCCAAATGAGTGACTACGAGATACGGCTAATCCGTATTTTCAAGACAGTCGTTGAGTGTGGTGGCTTTACCGCGGCAGAAACCACGCTGGGCATTAGCCGCTCGGCGATTAGCCAACACATGAACGATTTAGAGGGCCGGCTGGGGTTTTCGCTCTGCCAGCGGGGGCGTGGCGGATTTAGTTTAACCGAGGAGGGTAAAGAGATTTATCAGGCAGGGTTAACGCTACTCACCGCGCTTGAAACGTTTAAAAGCGACGTTAATGCGCTGCATCAAACGATCAAAGGCGAGCTCAATATCGGCATTACTGACAACCTGGTGACGCTACCCGCCATGCATGTCACCAATGCATTAGCGGAACTTAGCGCGCCGGAGCATGAGGTAACACTGCATATTCATATGGAGCCTTCTGACGCGGTCATTCGTGGCGTCATGGATGGCCACTTGCACGTCGGCGTCGTGCCTGCGGTGAACCTGCCCACCAGTTTAGAATCACGGCACCTGTATGATGAGCCATCCTATCTTTACTGCGCGACAGGCCATCCGCTGTTTAATGCGCATGATGACATGCTCAGTGGTGAGGATATCGCCCAGCACGCAGCTATTTCACCCCGCTATCCGCTGCCGGTTGAGGCGCGCCAAGCGCATGATGTGCTCAGACTGCGTGCTTCGGCATCCGACCGAGAAGGCGCCGCTTTTTTGATTCTGACCGGGCGCTTTATCGGCTTTCTTCCTGAGCATGTCGCAGCACAGTGGGTGGCCGCGGGCAAAATGCGGGCGCTGCATACCGCCACCCAGCACTACCGCATCCCCTTTGTACTGATTACCCGCCATGATCGCCGCCCCAACCGTGTTGTTGATGCCTTCTTGCGTTTCATCAAGAGCAGCTAAGATAGAAAACCCGGCACGAAGCCGGGCCTAAACGGTTTAACGCTGCTCGGCTGCCTCATTGGCCATTACCGGCGCAGGCCCCACTTGAGGCGATGACACCAGCACTTGGCTGGCGACAAAATAAAAGATGGCCCCCAGCGCCGAGCCGGTGAACCAACCGTAGTCATAGAACCAGTTCATGGTGCCAGTTAACAGCGATAGTAAAGTAAGCGCCACCGGCACACCGAAGGCGATGAAACCGGCGATATTCACCGCAGGGTAGGCATGGCTATCCATGTACAGGCTCGGCACATCCAAACGCTGTTTTTTGATCAGAAAGTAATCTACCGCCATGATGCCTGCTATGGGGCCCAGCAGACTGGAGTAACCCAACAGCCAGTTGGAGTACATCTGCTCAAGAGAAACACCTGACGGAATAATGCCCGCTTTTTGTAGCAGGTCGTAGCCCATCAATAGCACGCCTACAGCCCCCGTTAAAAGTACGCCGCGGGTCTGGTTAATCAACTTAGGCGCAATGTTCTGGAAATCGTTGGTGGGAGAGACAATATTAGCGGCGGTATTCGTAGAGAGAGTTGCGATGATAATCAGCAGCATCGCTAGCACCACCCAAAAAGGACTGTCGATCATCCCAATCAAATTGACCGGATCCGCAATGGTTTGCCCTACCAGCGATTCAGATGCTGCGGTGAGTACTACACCAAGAGCTGCAAAGAAAAACATCGTCATCGGTAACCCAATCACCTGGCCGACGATCTGATCTTTTTGGCTTTTCGCAAAACGGCTAAAATCAGGGATATTCAACGATAGCGTCGCCCAAAACCCGACCATGGCGGTCAAGCCTGCAAAGAAGTATCCATATACCGAGGCCCCTTCAGGCCGCGACGGTGGCTGGGCCAATAGCTCGGTCATCGACATATGCGGCCATGCCCACACCATCAGTCCAATACCCACGGCAAGCAGCAGCGGCGCCGCCAGCGTCTCCAGCCATTTAATCGACTCTGCCCCACGAATCACCACATAGAGGTTCATCGCGCCGAAGACAAAAAAGCCGATCACTTCTCCGATGCCGCCAAGCGCAGCCCAAGCGGGAATCAATTCAGACAGCAGCAAGTGAATAGCCAGCCCGCCAAACATGGTTTGGATGCCAAACCAGCCACAGCCAACCAACGCTCGCACCAAGCAGGGTACGTTGGAGCCTAAAATACCGAACGATGAGCGCAGCACGACCGGGAAGGGAATACCGAACTTGGTTCCAGGAAAAGCGTTTAACGTAAGTGGTATCAACACGATCACGTTAGCCAAGAGAATGGCGAACAGCGCCTCCCCCACGCTCAGCCCAAAGTAGGCGGTTAATACCCCGCCGAGGGTGTAGGTGGGCACGCAGATCGACATGCCTACCCACAGCGCCGCAATATTCCACTTGCTCCAGGTTCGCTCGCTGGCCTGGGTCGGCGCAATATCCTCATTAAAGCGCGCGCTTTGGCGTACATCGTCCCCTACATCAAGCTCTATGAGTCCGCCTCGATCCACCATCTGAGAGGTTGTTTCGGTCATTTTTTATCTCCTCAGCATTGCGTTATTGCGCTGCCTAGCTCCCACGGTCAGTGGAGCTTTTCAAAAAGGCGCTTAGAAATCATGGCTTTTAGACACCACAGTTCTTAGAAACCAAAGCTCTTAAAAACCTTAGCTTTTAGAAAACAAGCAATAAGCGTGCCTACTTAAAAAAGCAGAGCAGTTAACTCATTGATTAAAAAAGCTGCCTTTCTGGACAACAATATTATTGTTAGCTTGTTATCTTTATATTTTCCCCACATCAAACGAAAACCAACTAAACAAAGCTAGATCAAAAAAAATATTTGCACCAACTTTAAACAACAAAAAACGAAATACAGCCTTAAAAAATGTATCAATCAATTGATTTTAAACGAATTAAAATACAACCCAAAACAGTGCAAAGGTTCACCAAAAAAGTGAACAGTGCCACATAGAACAATAAAAACAAGCAAACTCAAATAGTTAAATACAAATTAACAAATCTCCTCTAAACACTTGCTAAAACTACCCACCCAGCGCTACTTTCAACAAAAGCTGTCTATTTCGTCAGCTTTATAAAACTAGTTTCAAGAACACTACAAACATACTCCATATATCAACAATCAGAGGGAGCCTCTCATGCAGAAGATGAAAATCGGGTTGATTCAGATGGGCCTGAAAACCAGCACCGATCTTGAACCCGAAGCTATCCGCGACGCCATGAACGAGGCACATCTGCCAATGATTCAGCAAGCAGCTGATCAGGGCGTGCAGGTGCTTTGCTTCCAAGAAGTGTTTAACCAGCCCTACTTTTGCCCCAGCCAGGATGGCAAGTGGTATGCCGCCGCCGAGCGGGTACCGGAAGGCCCTACCTGCCTAATGATGCAGAAGCTCGCTGCTGAGCACCGTATGGTGATTATCGTACCGGTCTATGAAGAGACCGAGACCGGCATTTACTACAACACCGCCGCAGTGTTCGACGCCGACGGCAGCTACCTGGGCAAATACCACAAAACCCATATCCCTCAAGTGGCTGGTTTTTGGGAGAAATTCTTCTTTAAGCCGGGGCAATCCAACTGGCCGGTATTCGATACCGCCTACGGCAAAATCGGCGTGTATATCTGCTACGACCGCCACTTCCCAGAAGGCTGGCGGGCGCTGGCGCTCAACGGCGCCGAAGTAATTTTTAACCCTTCCGCCACTGTGGCCGGGCTTTCCCAATATCTTTGGGAGCTGGAGCAACCCGCCTCAGCCGCCGCCAACGGCTGCTTTATCGCTGCCATCAACCGCGTAGGCACCGAGGCACCGTGGAATATCGGCGATTTTTATGGCTCCAGCTACATCGTTAACCCTCGCGGCAAAATCGAAGCTCAGGCCAGCGAAACCGAGGACGAGCTGCTGGTTCACGAGATCGATTTGGACATGGTTCGCGAGGTGCGCAACAACTGGCAGTTCTTCCGCGATCGCCGCCCGGAAACCTATACCCGCCTTACAGACGGCGAATAATCCCGTTGACGAAACAAGCTAACAGGAGCGAACAATGAGCCTATTGATCAAGGGCGGCACGGTGGTCACCCATGCAGATACTTATCGCGCTGACGTACTGTGCATCGACGGTAAAATCCACGCTATCGGCATCGACCTAGAGATCCCCGAGGGCTGCGAGATTGTCGATGCCAGCGACCAACTGGTAATGCCCGGCGGTATCGACCCGCATACACATATGCAGATGCCCTTTATGGGCGCGGTGGCCAGTGAAGATTTCTACACCGGCACTGCCGCCGCCATGGCAGGTGGCACTACGACGATTATCGATTTCGTCATCCCCAGCCCAGGCCAGTCATTGCTGGAAGCCTTTGAGACCTGGCAGGGCTGGGCGGAAAAAGCCGCCACCGACTTCGCCTTCCATGTCGCCATCACCTGGTGGGACGAAAGCGTTAAAGAAGAAATGGGCACCCTGGTACGCGATCACGGCGTTAACAGCTTTAAGCACTTTATGGCCTACAAAGGCGCCATCATGGCCACCGATGACATTCTGGTGGAGAGCTTCTCACGCTGCCTGGAGCTGGGCGCGGTGCCCACCGTTCACGCTGAAAACGGCGAGCTGGTCTACCACATGCAGCAAAAACTGCTTGCTCAGGGCATTACCGGGCCGGAAGCGCACCCGCTCTCCCGTCCGCCCCAGGTGGAAGGCGAGGCGGCCAGCCGTGCCATTCGTATTGCGACTACTCTCGGCGCGCCGGTGTATTTGGTACACGTTTCGACCAAAGACGCGGTGGATGAAATCGCCTACGCCCGCCAGCAGGGACACCCGGTGTTTGGCGAGTGCTTGGCGGGACATTTGGTGATTGATGATAGCGTTTATCAGCACCCCGATTGGGCTACCGCGGCAGCTCACGTAATGAGCCCCCCCTTCCGCCCCAAAGGCCATCAAGAGGCGCTGTGGCAGGGCCTGCAGTCCGGCAACTTGCAGACCACCGCCACCGACCACTGCTGCTTCTGTGAAGAGCAAAAAGCCGCCGGTAAAGATGACTTTACCAAGATCCCCAACGGCACCGCCGGGGTGGAAGACCGCCTAGCGGTGATCTGGGACGAAGGCGTCAACACCGGCAAGCTCTCGGCCCAGGAGTTTGTCGCCGTAACCTCCACCAACACCGCCAAGATTTTTAATCTCTATCCGCGCAAGGGTGCGATTCAGGTCGGTTCCGATGCCGATATCGTGGTCTGGGATCCCAACGGCACCCGAACGATTTCCGCCAAAACCCACCATCAAAACGTCGACTTTAATATCTTCGAGGGCAAAACGGTGCGCGGTATCGCCCGCCACACCATTAGCCAGGGCAAGTGGGTATGGCGCGACGGTGACCTACGCGCCGAGCGCGGAGCAGGCCGTTATTTAGAGCGCCCCGCCTACCCCGGGGTGTTCGAGTTGCTCGCCAAGCGTGCCGAGCTTAATGCCCCAGTCGCCGTTAAACGATAACCGGCGCTTAATAACTGTTGTTTCTATAAGAACAGTGGAGGCTCTACCGTGACTAGCCAATTGAACCATCTACCCAGCGCAAAAGAGGTCGGCACATACGACCCAGCAACGCTGGCAAGCAACTTTAGCGATCTTCATCCACCGTTAACCCAGCGTCAGGCGATCATCGAAAGCCAGCGCTGCCTTTACTGCTATGACGCGCCCTGCGTCGAAGCCTGCCCATCGGATATTGATATTCCGAGCTTTATTCGCCAGATCAGCGAGAACAACATCAACGGCGCGGCGGAAACCATTCTGGAGGCCAATATCCTTGGCGGCAGTTGCGCCCGGGTGTGCCCCACCGAGATTCTCTGCGAACGCAGCTGCGTGCGTAATCACGATGCCGAGTGCCAGCCGGTGCTGATTGGCCTGTTACAGCGCCACTCCACCGATAATATGCAGTTCGATAGCCACCCCTTTAAGCGTGCCGCGAGCAGTGGCCGACATATCGCCGTGGTCGGCGCCGGGCCTGCAGGGCTCTCCTGCGCTCATCGGTTGGCGATGTTAGGCCACCAGGTAACCATTTTTGAAGCGGAACAAAAGCCCGGCGGGCTCAACGAGTATGGCATTGCTCGCTACAAGATGACCGACGACTTTGCTCGCAAGGAAGTGGAATTCTTGCTTGAGATCGGCGGCATCGACATTCAGTACGAGCAGCGTCTTGGCGACAATCTTGAACTCGCTACCCTGCACAAGCAGTACGACAGCGTATTCCTCGGTTTGGGGCTAGGTACCAGCCGCGCGTTGGGGCTAACAGGCGAAGATGCGCCGGGTCTTATGCCCGCTGTGGATTACATCAAAACCCTGCGCCAAGCTGATGATCTGGGCAGGCTAACCGTCGCCAAACGCTGCATTGTGATTGGTGCAGGCAACACCGCCATTGATATGGCCACCCAAATGGCGCGCTTAGGAGCCACCGACGTCACGTTGGTCTACCGCCGTGGCGTTGAGGCCATGTCGGCTACCGACCACGAGCAGGAGATCGCCAAGGCTAACGGTGTACGCATGGTCACCTGGGCGCAACCTGACGAGATTCTGCTGGATGCGCAAGGGCGAGTGGCAGGAATGCGCTTTTCCAAGACGTCAGATCAAGCAGGGCGATTAACGCCCACGGGGGAAACCTTTGAGATCGCCGCCGACGCCATTTTCACCGCCATCGGCCAGGGCTTCGCAGGCGCAAGCCTAAGCGATGCCACCGCCGCTGAGCTCGCCCGCGACGGCGAACGCATTCACGTTGATGAGATGTTCCAAACCTCACTGCCCAATGTGTACGCTGGCGGCGACTGCGTCAAACCCGGCCAGGATCTCACCGTACAAGCCGTGCAACACGGCAAGCTGGCGGCCCACGCCATTCACCAAGCGCTCGCCGCCAAGCAGGAGGCCGCATGAACACCACACCTCTCTCTTTCCCAGGTAAGAAAAACAGCGGCGATAGCGTGGTCAACGGCGTTGATCTGTCTGTAAATTTCGCCGGTATCAAAGCCCCCAATCCGTTCTGGCTCGCCTCTGCCCCACCCACCGATAAAGCCTATAACGTGGTACGCGCCTATGAGGCGGGCTGGGGCGGCGTGGTATGGAAAACCCTTGGCGAAGAGCCAGCGGCCGTTAACGTCTCCTCACGTTACTCTGCCCACTACGGCAAGAACCGCGAGGTGATTGGCTTTAATAATATTGAGCTGATTACCGACCGTTCCCTGGAGATCAATCTTAAAGAGATCACCCAGGTGAAAAAAGATTGGCCCGACCGCGCGCTGATCGTCTCCATTATGGTGCCCTGCAACGAGGAAGCCTGGGCCTATATTCTGCCGCTGGTAGAAGCTACCGGGGCAGATGGCATTGAGCTCAACCTAGGCTGCCCCCACGGCATGCCGGAGCGCGGCATGGGGGCAGCGGTGGGCCAAAACCCTGACCTTATCGAAAAAGTCACCTACTGGTGTAAGAAGCACTACTCCAAGCCCGTGATTGTAAAACTCACCCCTAACATTACCGATATTCGCGTCGGCGCCCAGGCAGCGCTGCGGGGTGGCGCCGATGCCGTATCGCTGATCAACACTATCAACTCGATCACCAGTATCGACCTGGACAATATGGTCGCCAAACCCACTGTGGGCCATCAAAGCACCCACGGCGGCTACTGTGGCAGCGCCGTTAAGCCTATTGCCATGAATATGGTGGCGGAAATTGCTCGCGACCCGGCAACGCCGACGCTGCCCATTTCAGGTATTGGCGGCATCTCCACCTGGCGGGATGCGGCGGAGTTTATTGCCCTCGGTTCAGGCAGCGTGCAGGTATGCACCGCGGCAATGCTCAATGGTTTTCGCATTGTGGAAGAGATGAAAGATGGCCTCTCCCGCTGGATGGCGGAGAAGGGCTACGACTCCATTGAGGCGTTTTCCCGTAAGGCGATACCGCAAACCACCGACTGGAAACACCTGGATATCAACTTCAAGACCATCGCCAAGATCGACCAGGATCTGTGCATTGAGTGCGGCCGCTGCTATATCGCCTGCGAGGATACTTCCCACCAGTCGATTGCCAAACTCACCGAGCAGGACGGCGCGCGCCGCTATGAGGTAATTGAAGAGGAGTGCGTGGGCTGCAACCTGTGCCAGATCACCTGCCCGGTAGAGAACTGCATCACCATGGTGCCTCAAGAGACTGGCCAACCTTTCCTAGCCTGGGATAACGACCCGCGTAATCCATTCCGGGTTGCCTCTTAAACGTCATTTTAAACAATCTCTCACAGTAGCTCCGCCCTCAGTCAATGAGGGCGGTCGCGTTCTGCGCAACATGCTGTTCCATGATCAAATAGCGACAAGAGGCAACTTCCTTGAGAAAATGAGAAAATGTCGCATATAGAATATTTTCTCATAAAAGGAAGCCCAATGAAGCACGCTACTATCAACACAACCGCTATTACAACCCTCACCGCAACGCTACTTCTGGCCAGCGCGGCCGCGAGCGCCGACCAGCGTATCGCCACCTTCGATTTAGGCAGCTTGGATACATTAGATGCATTAGGTTTAAGCGAGCAGGTAGTGGGCGTGCCCAAATCCAGCCTGCCGGACTATCTGGAACAGTACTCAGCAGAAACCTATACCGATATCGGCGGCCTTCGCTCGCCGGATATGGAAGCCCTAAGCGAAAGCGAGCCTAGTGTGATTCTCTACACCGGCCGCCAGGGCGACTGGGAAGAAGAGCTCGGCGATATTGCCCCTTTGCTAAACACTAGCCTGCAAGGCGACGATTACCTTGTCGCTTTTGACGCTAATGTGCGCGAACTAGCCAGTCAGACTGGCGCAGAAGCTGAAGCGGAAGAAGCGCTTGAAATCCTACATAACGCCATAGAAACTCAGCGCGAAGCCTTGAGTAACGCTCCCAGCACCCTGGTAGTGACGCATAACGGTGGCAACCTGATGTTAAACCATCACCCGGTGGTGCATGATGTACTGGGTATAGCGGCACTGGAAATGCCTGATAGCGTGGCATCAGAAACCCGCGGGACTCGTACTTTCACACCGCTGTCCGCTGAAGCCATTGCTGAAATTGATCCAGAAATTGTCCTGGTTATTGACCGCAGTGCCGCGATCGGCGATGAACCCGCTGATGCCGATGCGTTAACCCAAACCCTTTCAAACGCCGGTGCGGAAAATGCTCAGGTCGTTATACTAACGCCTGCGCTCTGGTACCTCTCTGGCGGTGGCCTGCAGAGCCTGGCGCTTCAGGTTGAAGAGGTTAATGCGGCACTAAGCCCGTCAATTAACTAGGCGCTCGCTAAACCATTACCCCCTCCTGAAGAGGGGGTAATGCTGCCTAAGTATCGGGTAATATAAGTATCGAGAAATCTAAGCGGTGGAACACGTTAGCTTAGAAAGCTTCCCAATCATCTTCAGCACTCGCCGTGGTTTTGCTACTGGCTTGGCTACGAGTCGCTGGCCGCATAAGCGCTGGCGACTTTTGTTGGGGGGCAGCTAACGGGGCATGCTGCGTCCGGCTCTCTCCTTCCGATAAACGGAAGGCTGAGACAACGCTTTCAAGCCGTGCCGCCTGCTCTTCCAGTGAGCTTGCTGCAGAAGAGGCCTCTTGCACCAGGGCTGCGTTCTGCTGGGTTACTTCATCCATCTGGGCGACCGCCTGGTTGACCTGCTCAATACCCGAGCTCTGCTCCTGAGAGGCCGCAGAGATTTCATCCATGATATCGGTCACACGACGCACCGAAGCAACCACCTCACGCATGGTTTCCCCAGCGCTTTCGACTAATGCTGAGCCCTCTTTTACCTGGGTTGATGACGCCTCAATCAGTGCTTTGATCTCTTTCGCGGCATCCGCACTGCGGCTCGCCAGGTTACGCACTTCGCTGGCCACCACGGCAAAGCCACGCCCTTGTTCACCTGCCCGCGCTGCTTCCACCGAGGCATTCAGCGCCAGGATATTGGTTTGGAAGGCGATAGAGTCAATAACGGTAATAATATCCGTCACTTTTTGTGAGCTGCTCGAGATGCCGTGCATAGTGGTGATCACCTGCTCAACCACTTCACCGCCGTTAGTTGCCGTGCTTGAGGCATCGTTTGCTAACTGGCTAGCCTGACGGGCGTTATCGGCATTCTGCTTAACGGTAGCGGTTAACTGCTCCATACTAGCAGCGGTCTCTTGTAACGAGGCAGCCTGCTGCTCGGTACGCGACGATAGATCCGCATTGCCACTGGCAATTTCACGCGCGCCGATATGGATAGAGCCACTGCTATCGCGCACTTCTGACACCGTCTTGGCTAAGCCACTCTGCATATGCTGCATGGCGATAAACAGCTTACCAATCTCATTACGGCCACGATCACTAACTTTCCCTGAAAGATCATTTTGGGCAATACGTTCAAAGTGGGTTACCGCCTCATTTAACGGTTTTACAATTGAGCTGACCATGGCAATGCGAACAAATAAAACCGTTAACGCTGCAATTAAGAGTACAGCGATATCAATGTAAGTGATGAGTTGCATATCGTTTTCATAACCGGTAACCAATTGGTCACCGCGCTCAACCAAGAATTCATTGAAAGCTATGCTCGCGTCCATAAACTGCTGATTCAAAGCACTAGTTCGTGCTTGTGCAGTGCGAAAACCAGCCTCATCACCTGCTTCTAACGCTTCGCCCTGAGGGATCAGTCCTTGCTGCATAAGGTTATTAAAGGAAGTAATCACCGCTTCAGCCAACTCGGCCTGAGTAGCACGTGGGTCGTATGACTCAAAAGTTGCAAAGAACTCCTGGGCAGCCGTTTGAAACGTAGTCGCTTGGGCTAAGTAATCACTCGCTACACCAGTATTGCCTTCGTGTTCCGCGTCTAAACTATTCAAATAAAATAGCTGCGTATAGGCAACCGACCGCTGGGTACGGTTGAGAGGCAGCATTTGATGCATTGTAATGTTATCTAGCTCCTCAAGGGAGTCTCCCCCCTTTTTCCCAGACTGATGACTGAGAAAAGAAATTATTAGTATTAACACTGAAAAAATAGTGAGCATGAGAGTCAAACTCATCTTCACTGAGATATTACTAAGCAGTCGGTTCATAGATGGATAACCTCGATTTCGAAGCGACCACGCTTCGATTTTGCTTTAAGTTAAGGGAGGGAGCTCATCTAACCCTAAGTTAAAAGGAGTAATCAGCTACCTTTTGGATGAGCTGATATTACAACCCCCACTCAACCTAAAACATTGAGTTCATACTTTTTAACAATTGAACTGTTTTCACGCTAACTACTTTCTATACAAATTAATGACTTATAAAGATTCGCGCGGATGATTTCTCATCCGCGCGCTAGGTTTTACTTTAAGTCTATTCAGCGTTTGTTGCGCAGCAACGGTAGTTGCATTGCTAAATGATTGAGCTATTAAAACTAATCGAGACTCAGGCTTAAAAAGACTCCCACTCCTGGTCGACGCTGCTCATTTGCTGGCTACGTGGCGCAGGCCGCAGTAGGGCAGGCTGTTGTTGTGATGAGTGTTGTGACGAGCGCTGCGAAGCACCCTGTAAAGAGCGCTGTGGTGAGGTTAAAGGCGCATGCTGCGTGCGGCTCTCGCCTTCTGCTAAACGAAAAGCCGAGACAACGCTTTCAAGCCGCGCCGCCTGCTCTTCCAACGAGCTTGCCGCTGAGGAAGCCTGCTGAACCAGCGCCGCGTTCTGCTGGGTCACCTCATCCATCTGGGCGACCGCCTGATTGACCTGCTCAATACCCGAGCTCTGCTCCTGGGATGCCGCGGAAATTTCATCCATGATATCCGTCACGCGGCGCACCGAAGCGACCACCTCACGCATGGTTTCCCCAGCGCTCTCGACTAATGCCGAGCCCTCTTTTACTTGGCTGGACGACGCTTCGATCAATGCTTTGATCTCTTTCGCGGCATCCGCACTGCGGCTCGCCAGGTTTCGCACTTCGCTGGCTACGACGGCAAAGCCACGCCCTTGTTCACCTGCCCGCGCTGCTTCCACGGAGGCATTCAGCGCCAGGATATTGGTTTGGAAAGCGATAGAGTCGATAACGGTAATAATATCCGCCACTTTTTGCGAACTACCATTAATACCGTGCATGGTGGTAATGACTTTTTCAACCACTTCACCACCGTTGCTGGCCGTGCTTGAGGCATCGTTTGCCAACTGGCTGGCCTGACGGGCGTTATCGGCATTCTGCTTAACGGTGGCGGTTAACTGCTCCATGCTGGCGGCCGTCTCCTGCAGAGAAGACGCCTGCTGTTCAGTGCGCGATGATAGATCCGCGTTGCCACTGGCAATTTCACGCGCCCCGATATGGATAGAGCCGCTGCTATCGCGCACTTCCGAGACCGTTTTGACTAAACCGCTCTGCATATGCTGCATGGCGCTGAACAGTTTGCCTATCTCGTTACAGCCGCGTTCTCTAATCCGGTGCGACAGGTCGTTTTGCGCAATACGCTCAAAATGCGCGACCGCTTCGTTTAGCGGTTTGACAATCGCTCCCACCATGGCAATGCGAACAAATAGCACGATTAACGCGGCAATTATAAGTACCGCAATATCAATATAAGTGAGGAGCTGCATGTCACTTTCATAATCGTCCACCATTATCCTATTTTGTGCAGCCATGTAATCGTTATAGGCCGTTCCCGCCTCTATGAATTGCTGATTTAACTCGCTGGCCGTCTCCCTTGCATTGCGAAACTGCTCCTCATCACCAGCTGACAACGCTGCTTCTTGGGGCATCAACCCCTGTTCCGTCAAGCTCTGAAAACTGGCCAGCAAGGTTTCCACCAGGGGCGTCTGAATAGCGATGGATTCAAATCTGGAAAAGTATGCCTGAGCTGACTGCTGCATACTCTGGGCTTCAGTCAGATAATCACGCGCTGCGCGCGTATCACCTTCATAAGCCGCGACATAGCTATTTACGTAAAAAAGCTGTGCATTCGCAATGGAAAGCTGCCCCCGATTAACTGACCGCATTTGGTCTGCTGCACGGTCAACCTCGTTAAGCGACGAACTACCCTCTACGCCTGCTCGATAACCGAGAAAGGCAATAATGATTATCAGCAGTGAAAAAATGACCAAAACAAGCGTTAAGCTCATTTTAATCGAAACATTGTTAAGAATGCGATTCATTTGCGGGACTGCTCCAGGGGGTTAGATTAGTTATTGGTAATTCATGTAATCTAGCTAGAGACATTCCAGCGATTTTAGACTAAATCAAATTAACCGTTTGATTCCTATTTAAAACTTTATCTTTATCGGCTAATAGACCTTCAACTTTAGTCTAATTAAAACTCAACCATTTCACCGCCGTGACTTCGCTAAGCCACGGCGGTTAGGTGGGGGAAAAAGCAATCCAGTGTAGGGTGTTATTTATCCGGGTGTATGCGTATCCGGTAGAGCACGCAGTAAACTACCGGCAGTACTACCAGGGTTAACAGCGTGGCTACGCCGAGGCCACCGATCAACGCCACCGCCATACTGGCAAAGAAGGCATCACTGATCAGCGGAATCATCCCCAGCATGGTGGTTAGCGCAGCCATAGCGACCGGGCGAACCCGGCTGACGGCTGCTCGCACCACCGCGTGGTAGCGGTCTTGGTGTAGCGGCAACTGAACGTTGATCTCCTCCACCAGCACGATGGCATTTTTAATCACCATACCGATCAAACTTAGCGTGCCTAGCAGCGCCATAAAGGAGAAGGGCAACCCGGTAAGCAACAGCGCCCCCACTACGCCAATAATCGTCAGCGGTACCAGCGACCAGATTGCCAGCGGCTGGCGGAAGTTATTGAATAGCACCACGGTGAGAATAAACATCATCACGATACCCAGGGGCAGCGAGGCAAATAGCCCACTCTGCGCTTCGCCTGCGGTCTCGTACTCACCGCCCCACTCCAGCCGATAGCCCGCGGGTAGATCTAACGCTTCCACCCTTGGGCGAATCTCGGCCAATACGCTGGCGGCGGTCACCCCGCTTAACGGGTCAGGCTCGCCGTACACCGCCAGCATGCGTTCACGATTGCGGCGCATAATAAGAGGATCCGCTACCTGGGTGGTGATAGTGCGGATCACTTGATCGGCCGTAATGTAACGGCCTTGCTCTTCACTCCATACGTTCAACGAGCCTAAATTGTCTACGTCGTGGCGCTGTTCGGGGATCGCCCGAGCCACTATCGGAATCAGGTCGCTGCCATCGCGGTAAACCCCCACCTGGCTGCCGCTAGTGCTGAGAGCAAGGGTGCTGGCCAGATCTTCACGTGAGACACCCAGTCTGCGCGCGGTATCCTCAAGAAACACAGGCTCAATCGCCTGCACGCGGTTACGCCAGCTGGTGCGCACGCTGGTCATATTCGGCGTATCGCGGAACATGGCTTCAACCTGATCACCTAACTGACGTAGCACTGCCGGGTCACTGCCGTAGAAACGTGCTTCTAGCTTGGCTTTGGGGGCGGGCCCCACTTCCAGTGGGGCGATTTTATAGTCGATATCGCTATGATCGTGCTTAAGCACCTGCTCGACGTCGGCCATGCGGTCGTGCTGAATCGCCTTATCATCGGTTTCGACAATCAACTGTGCATAGCTTGCGTAGCGGTCTTCCGGTGAGTAGGTGAGCGTGAAGCGCTGCGCCCCACCGCCTACGGTAGTCGTCAGGTGGCGAATGCCGTCCATCTCCATCACGCGCTCTTCCAGCTCGCTAACGCGGCGCTGGGTTTCGAGAATATCAGTGCCTTCCGGCGTGCGGTAATCGACAAAAAAGATAGGCGTATTGGAGGCTGGGAAAAAGGCATTTTTAACCGAACCAAAGCCAATCACGGCACCCGCCAATACGGCCATCATCAGTACCAAGGTTAGCCAGCGCCAGCGAATACCGATGATAATCACACGACCTACAAAACGGTAAACCACGCCTTTGTAGGGATCCTCCTGACCATCGCCGGGGGCAACGTTGCGGAAAAACAGCTTGAAGTAGAAGGGTGTTAACGTCAGCGCCGTGATCCAGCTCAGCAGCAGTGAGTAGAGCAGCACGAAGAATAGCGAGCCTATGAACTCACCGGTGGTGTCGGGCGATAAACCGATGGGCGCAAAGGCGGCAATCGCGATCAGCGTGGCCGCCAGCAGGGGCCAAGCGTTTTGGCGAATCACTTGGTGCGCTGAATCACGAATAGTGTTGCCGCGCTTTAGCCCCACCAACATGCCTTCGGTGACCACAATGGCGTTATCCACCAGCATCCCGAGGGCGATAATCAGTGCCCCCAGCGAGATTTTCTCCAGCTGCAGCCCGTGAAAGCGCATCAACATAAAGGTGCCGATAATGGTGATCAGCAGAATAAAGCCCATTAACAGCCCGCTGCGCCATCCCATAAACAGCATCAGCACCACGATGACGATGGCCACCGCCTGGATCAAGCTGACCAGGAAACCGGATACCGCGTCATCGACCACCTGGGGCTGGTTGTAAACGACGTTTAGCTCCATGCCCAGCGGCGTGCGGCTTTGCAGTTCATCCAAACTCTGCTCTAGCCGTTCTCCCACCTCGACCACATTGACGCCGCTTTCAAACGAGACGCCCAGGGAGATCGCCGGCCTGCCCATATCGCGGTAAAGCTGCTGGGGCTGCTCCGCTAGCTCACGGCTCACATCGGCAATATCGCTCAGCCGCACCAGCTCGCCGTCCCCCTCGCTGACAATCAGCGCGCGCAGATCTTCAATATTCGCGGCACTCCCCGTGGGCGTGATACGAAAACGGCGGCCATCCTGTTTAAGATGCCCTGAGTCTGCCACGGCATTTTGGGTCTCAAGCAGTTGCTGCAGACGAGCAAGCGGAATATTAAGCGCACGAAGACGTTCGCGATCAACTTCGATATAGATGCGCTCTTCGTGCTCACCGCTTAATGACACTTTCGCAACGCCCTTCACAAGCGCAAGTTCGCGCTTGAGAAAATCAGCGTGGTCAGCCAAATCCGGCATGCTATACCCATCGCCGGTCAGGTTGACCATAAAGCCAAATACATCGCCAAAGTCGTCGTTTACGCGGGATTGACTCGCCCCCGGCGGGAGCGCAGCTTGGGCATCCTGTACTTTACGGCGCAGCGAGTCCCACAGTTGCTGAAGCTCTTCATTTTGTACCGTGCTTTCAAGCTCGACGGTAATCTGCGAGAGGCCATCAGAGCTTACCGAACTAACACGCTTAATCGATGACATCTCCTGGATTGACTCTTCCAGGGTCGAGGTGACTTCCTGTTCGACCTCTTCAGGCGTCGCTCCGGGATACTGCGTGGTGATCAACGCATTGCGAATGGTAAATTCGGGGAACTCCAGTTGCCCCATGCCTAAAAACGATAGCGCGCCGCCCGCCAGCAGCACCACCGTCATTAAATAGCTGGCCGCGCGGTGGCGTAGGAAGTAGTCGACCATATTAAAGCCCCTGCTCCTTTTCCCACGGCGTCACCTGGGTGTCCGCGGTTAAACGGTGGGCACCAGCGGCCACGATGCGATCCCCCGCTGCCAACTCTCCGCTGACTTCAAGGCCGTTTGAGGTTAATTGACCAACCTCCACCGTCACTGCTTCAACGTTTTCCGGCTCGACGAACCGCCATACCTGGGCCTGGTCGGGATCATCACCAGCATAGCTCACCGCCTCCGCGGGCAGGTGCCACAGCGGGGTGCTAGTGTCGGTTTGCAGCGAACTCAAGTCCAAGCGCACGTTGGCGCTCATGCCATCCAACAGGGTGATATCGTCCGGCTGGGGAAGCGTAAGGGTGACTTCATACGCCAAGCTCTGCGCGCTGGCTTGGGTGGTGTAAGAGGCAAGCTGGGCGAGATAGGGCTTGTCACTATTGCCAAAGCGCACTTCGAACGCCAGCGCATCACCGAAGGGCGTTCCATTGCTGCGTGGTATACGCTGCACGATCTGCTCGGGCAGATGAAACACCACGTCTAGCTGCCCTGGCTGCTGGATCACCGCGACAGTTTCCTGAACTTGGACTATCTGGCGATTATCCACAGGCACTTGGGCAATCACACCATCGTAAGGGGCGCGTAGTTTTGTATGCTCGACCTGCTCTTGGGCCTGCTCAAAGGTGGCTCGGGCGGCTCGCCACTCACTCTCCGACTCATCAAACTGGGATTGACTGACCGCCCCGCGCTGCAGGGTATAGCGCATGCGCTCCAGCGTTGCCTCGGCTAACTGCAATCGCGAGCGGGCGCTGTCCAGTTCGCTTTGCGCATTACGACCATCAATCCGCGCGATCACCTCGCCCTCGCTCACCTGTTGGCCGGGGCTGACATTGAGTTCCAGCAGCTCCCCTGCCATCCGAAAGGACAAATTGCTGCGCGTAGAGGCTTCCACCCGCGCCGGAAACTGCCGCAAGGCGGCGGTATTTGCCGACTGCAACGTCAGCAACTTGACGGGGCGCGTTGGCTCAGTTGACTGCGCCTGGGGTTGCTCGCAACCCGTTAGCACGAGCAGAGCCAGCAGGATGGGCAATGAACGGAGAAGAGTAACGGCCACGGGATGCTCCTTGGGGGTCTATACCGCTTTCCAAAACTGACGTAGAAAAACCGAAGTGGGGTATTATATATCTCACTGACATTCACGAATGTCAGTGAGATATATAATAATCACCAACTGGCGACTTTGCTATCCATCACTGCCAAAATAACGCTACTTTTATTAATAGGAGCCGCTATGTCCCGTCGTAAGGCCGACGCTGAACGTACCCGAGAAACCATTCTGGACGCGGCAGAGACCACCTTTCTAGCCCAAGGCGTTTCACGCACCACCTTGGCTCATATCGCCCAGGCAGCAGGCGTGACACGAGGGGCCATTTATTGGCACTTTGAAGATAAAGCAGCACTTTTTGATGCGCTGCTGGAGCGAGTGCGCGTTCCCCTTGACGAAATAGTGGGTGATGCCGTTCAACGGCTCGGAGATTCGCCGGTAGACTGCCTTCGCGCTATCGCCCAAGGTCTACTGGCAACCATTTGCTATAACATACCGCTGCAGCGGGCGGCGACGATTGTGCTGCACCGCTGTGAGAAGCTGGAAGAGGAACATCCTCGAATCTGCATGATCACGCGTCTTTCTGAGCATGTCGAACTGCAGATAGAGCAGTTGTTTGAAGAAGCCCGAATAGCTGGCGCCCTACGCAAAGGCATCACACCGGCTAGCGCCCGCCGCCAGCTTCATGGGTTTTTGATTGGAATCTGCTTTGACTGGCTACAAGACCCTGAGGAGTACTCCCTGCCCGATGACAGCGAGGGTATCGTCGAAACATTAATGCGTGGCTTATTTAACTCTCAAGCCGTATGAGCCTGGCGCCTATATTAACGTTCTGGCAAGTAAAGGTATTTAAATCTTACTTCTAAATTAATGAGTTATACTCTTTTAAGTTAGTGCTCTTAACACGCTTAATCTACAGTCATATCGCGAGGAGCGCTAAAGTGCTCAGCCAGTACGGTGCTCATCGGTACATTAAGCGTAATGTCTTTGCCAGGAATAGGTTGCTGAAACCATCGTTCGTAAAGCAGCGGCATTTCCGGACTGGTATAAATATGCTCAAGAGCCTTATTCACCTCAGTTGCAAAGGCGTCGTCGCCCAATCGCATTAAAAAACCGAGTGGCTCTGTCGACGTAATGGCTTCTTCGGAAAGCGCGTATGCGTCGGGGTGTTGGGACTCAGCAATCATTGTGCTCAGCAATATATCATCCATCGCGAAGGCCGCTACGCGCCCATCAGCGACTAAGTCAAACGCTTCCTGCAATGTCTCGACTGGCACGACCGACAAGTTCAGTTGCCGTTCTCGATTGACCTGGTTGATCTGACTGACATTGACGGTGCCCCTAGCAACGCTCACGCTTCGTCCGGCCAAGTCCTCCAAGGTGGTAAACCCATTCTCTTTCAGGGCCACATAATGTACCGAGACAAAGAAATGGCTGAGCGCAAACTGCGCGCTCTGCCGTCGCTCTTGGGTATTAGTACTGGCATTACACTCAATATCGATATCGCCGCTATTGAGCAGTTGCACCCGGTTACTGGGTGTACGATATACATAGGCGATCTCAAGAGAAGGCAGCCCCAGTTGCACTTGCAGTTGTTTCGCTAAGCGTTGACAGATATCGATAGAGTAACCGACGACGTTACCCTGATCATCTAAATAAGAGAATGGCGCCGTATCACCATAGCCAACCCTTAACACGCCGGTTGATTCTATGCGTTCAAGTGAATCAATAGGCGTCTCTGCCTGGGCTACCTCTCCACCAGACATCATTACCAGTAAACTACACCACCCAAGCAATAAACTTCGGCGCATAACACACCCCCTCTACTCTGTGTACTGCTCAGGGTTGGCGAAAATAGCAGCAAGCGCCGGCGCTAGAGGCAAATTCAATACCCGGTTGTCGGGAGGGAGCGGCTGTAAAAACCATTTTTCATACAGAGAGTGGATAGTGTCACTCTGATAAATGTTGCGCAGCTCCTTATTGACCAGCTCAACAAAAACAGGGTCATCAGGCGGCATCATTAATCCATAGGGCTCGGCACAACTCAGTGTTGCCTGAGAGATATGAAAGGCGGCAGGATCAGTGGCCGATGACACTAACCCTGCCAGCAGAATCTCATCCATCACAAACGCGGATGCCTGCCCTGAAGCTACCATATCAAAGGCTTCTTCATGATTACGACTGAGCATCACCGATATATTGAGCCCCTCGGTGCGATTAAGCTCGTTAAGCTGGGCAATATTGATAGTGCCCGTGGTTGATACCACGCTGCGCCCCGCCAGATCCTGCAGGCTGTCCATATGCTGTTCAGCGAGGGATACATAACGCGTTGCGGTCAGAAAATGAGGGTACGAAAAAGCGGCTTGGCGACGACGTTCAGGGGTATTGGTGGTTACCCCGCACTCGATATCCACATCGCCATTACGCACTAATATAAATCGATTGGCCGGCGTTACCGGCACATAAGTTACCTTGAGCTCATCTAGGCCCAATGTTTCCCCCAGGCCTTTGATCACGTTTAGGCACAGGTCAATCGCGTAGCCTGTCGGTTGGTCGTTGACCAGGTAGGAGAAGGGGACTTCGCTGGTGCGATGGCCAACAGCAATCTCGCCAGTCGAGGCAATACGCGACAAAGTCGGTGAAGAGGCTACCCGCTCATCACTAGCGGCGGCACAATGCCACATCGCACTACTCAGTAATACCGCTACTAGCCACTTCATAGGTTTACCTTTATTCGGTGATCCCAGAATCCATTGTCATCCCTGGCTCATAGAGCATATAGCGGTCGCGCCCTCTCGCCTTGGCCGCATAGAGCGCCAGATCTGCGTGACGTAGCAGGTCATGGCTATTGCGGCCATCCGCAGGCGCGGTAGCAATGCCAACACTCACACCAATGTTAATTTCCTGGCTATCAAACTGATACGGCTCACGCAGGGTAGCGACAATTGCTTCTGCGAGTGCTTTTGCCTCGTTGGTAGCGCTACGCACAACGCGTTGAATGATGGCAAACTCATCGCCACCAAGGCGCGCCACCAAATCATTGTGGGTAAGCAGCCCCTGCACTCGCTGACTGACTTCAACTAACAGAGCATCACCCGCCGCGTGACCAAGGCTATCGTTCACTGCTTTAAAATGGTCAAGATCAAACAGCATGACATTAAATACGTCGCCTTGAAGCAATGAGTTCACCGCTGTTTTCAACGCATTATTGAGCTGCACGCGATTGGGCAACTTGGTCAGCTCATCATGATGAGCAAGGTGCTGAAAGCGGAGCGCTTCGTCTTTAACTTCAAGTAAGTGTTCACGCTCAATGACTTTTTTACGAAGCGCATCTATGGCCTTTGCCATCCGGCCAATTTCATCGTTTCGGTCAGTATAAGGCGTCCTATCAGCGGTATGATTTTTAGCAATTTCGGTGAGCGATCTAATTAATACCGGCACAGGGGTAAATAACTGACGCATTAAAATAGTGACTAACAGCGCTGTTGCGATCAACACCACCAGCAGCGCCATAAATGCTTTTCTGATCAGATCGTTACGCATCTGATACAACCCTTCTTCCTGGCCTATAGTGGCGACTAGAGTACCTAACAGTTGGCCATCGGGAGTAACAATGGGCAGCGAACTAATAAAATGCTCTTCTCCACCAATGCTGGCAAATCCAACATAAAAATCAGCGGCATCCGATGCTGTATGCCATGTATCGACCGTCAAGTGGTCAGGGGTGTCTGATGGTGTATTAAGTGCATCTGCCACTACGGTAAGAGCTCCCTCTGATGCCTTCGCGAACAGCCATACATTGTTACGCGTTTGAGCACTTGCCAGCGCCAATACATCAATTGGGCTAAACCCAGTTTCCAGAACCGACTCTTCATCGCCAATCGGGCGCTGGGAAATGATATGTGTGACTTGACCAGTACCATCTGTCTTAACTGCCACGGATGTATAAATACGCCTAATCGTCGCGCTCACTATCTGAGCATTGACCTGCGCTTCGCGCGACCACTGCTCCCGTGCCCCGCGTTCAACCATAAAAACACCCGACAGTGCCCCCGTTAGATACGCAAACAGCACGCCCAGCAGCATAAACATCACCACCTTACCCACCAGGGTATGATGCCAAGGAAGTTTAGCCGCAGGCAGTGAAACACTCCTATACTGGGGTTCTGGCATCTACTCCGGTTCCTTCATGGCTATAGCTGCAGCGGGCCTATCTAGGCTTAATCGCAGTGAGCGATCATTTCTTTAACAAGCGAGCTTTTTGACCTAACTGTTTTATGCGGCAAGCGTACACAAACAGTTAGGTTTTATTTACTAAAGTATCATTAAAATGAGTTGATATGTCTTAAAAAAATGACAAGATTAATCATGCTTAACCACCTACCCTTTTGGCATATCTCTTGCTTTATAAACAGCTAACAGGTTCGCTTATTTATGCTAGGAGAGCGTGATGCAGACGTCAGATTATCCCCTTAGTGAAGTCCCTACCAGCGCCCGCAAGGGCCTGCTTTCTACCTCGGCAGTACTGCTTGGATTTACGTTTTTCACCGCCACCATGTGGGCGGGCGGCACGTTAGGCCAAGCCTTTCCGATTGGCCAACTGCTATGGGTCATCGTGATTGGCAACTTGCTGCTGGGGATGTATGCGGCGGCACTTGCTTATATCGCTTGTCAAAGCGGGCTCAATTCGGTGCTGATGGGGCGCTTCTGCTTCGGCGAAAAAGGCAGCAAACTTTCCGACTTTATTCTTGGCTTTACCCAGATCGGCTGGTACGCCTGGGGCACCGCCACGATTGCACTAGTGTTAGTACGCACCACAGGGATGCCTGAGTGGCTGGAAATCCCCTTAATGGTGCTGTTTGGGTTTGGTTTCTGCGTGACCGCCATGATTGGCTACAAGGGCATGGACTGGCTTTCACGCTTTGCCGTTCCCGCCATGATGATGTTTATTCTGATAAGCCTATTTACAGGGCTGGTGGATGTGCGCGGCTTCGCGGGGCTGAGCCAGCAAACGCCCACGGAAAGCATGAGTGTAGCGGCGGCGATTACCGTCATCATTGGCACCTTTATCAGCGGCGGCACCCAAGCCACCAACTGGAGCCGCTTCGCCAAGACCCCGAAAATTGCCGTCATCTCCACCCTGGCGGCTTTTTTTGTCGGTAACGGCTTAATGGTACTGACCGGCGCACTGGGTACCATGATTTACCAGCAGGCGGATATCGTCGATGTGCTGATCGCTCAAGGGTTTGTCTCTATCGCCGTGCTGATGCTGTTTCTGAATATCTGGACGACCCAGGACAACACCATCTACAACTTCGCCGTGGCGGGCTGCAATTTGCTGCGTACCGAAAAGCGTCGGCTGGTTACCGTAGGCGGCGCAGCGATTGGCACCGTGCTGGCGGTAGGGGGCATGTATAACCTACTCATCCCGTTTCTGGTGTTACTCGGCACCTTTATACCCCCCATGGGCGGGGTGATCATGGCGGACTTCTGGCTTAAGCATAAAGGCCGCTATCCCGCATTGGATAAAGCACGACTACCCGACTTCAACCGGCGAGGGTTAGCTGCCTATGCGCTGGGCGCCGGGGCGGCTTACCTCTCCCCGTTACTGCCTCCGTTGGTGGGTGTGATAGTGGCAGCGGGCAGCTACGCCGTGTTACTTCGTTTAAACCACGCTACGCTAAGCGATACGCTTCCCTCTACTGCCAAACAATAAGTGAGCCCCTGTTTTATATGAGCATGCAAATTATCAACGCCCGCCTACGCCAGCGCCCTGAGCTTTACCGACTTGAGATTGAGAACGGTAGGTTCACTGCTATTACCGCCCAAGATGCCCCGCAAACAGCCATTGAGGGGCAGATTGATGCGGGCGCCAAGCTCGTTTGCGCGCCCTTTATTGAGCCCCATATTCATTTGGACGCTGCCCTTACGGCGGGCGAGCCTAGCTGGAACCAGAGCGGCACGCTGTTTGAAGGCATTGAGCGCTGGGGCGAGCGTAAGCCTATGCTCACCGAAGCGGATATTCGCGAGCGAGTACTGAAAACGCTTAACTTGTTGATCGGCAATGGCGTGCAGTTTGTGCGCACCCACGCAGATACCAGCGACCCAAGCCTGATTGGCCTTAAAACCCTGTGCGCCTTGCGCGATGAATTAAAAGATAAAATCGACATTCAGGTGGTGGCCTTCCCTCAAGATGGCCTGCTCTCCTACCCCGGCGGTGACAGGCTTATGGAAGAGGCGCTGGAAATTGGCGCCGATGTGGTAGGTGGCATTCCCCACTTCGAATACACCCGCGAGCTGGGAGTGGCCTCCATGAAACGGGTAATCGAACTGGCGATCAAGTACGACCGCCTGGTGGATGTGCACTGTGACGAGATTGATGACCCCAATTCGCGATTTCTCGAAGTATTGGCCTGCGAAGCACTGTTTAACGACTTAGGCAGCCGTGTCACCGCCAGCCACACCACGGCGATGCACTCCTACGACAACGCCTACTGCTCCAAGCTGTTTCTGCTGCTCAAGCGTTCGGGTATTAACTTTGTCTCCTGCCCTACCGAAAGCATTCACCTGCAAGGGCGCTTTGACACTTACCCGAAACGGCGCGGCGTGACGCGTGTTAAGGAGCTCAACGCAGCGGGCATTAACGTCTGCTTTGCCGAGGACTCCATCTTTGATCCCTGGTACTCCCTGGGAAATGGCAAGCTGTTGCGAACGTTGGATTTTGGCCTGCATATCTGCCAGATGATGGGCTATCAGGACTTCAGCCAGGCGCTCTCACTGATTACCGACAACAGCGCCCGCACGCTCAATATTGAAGCGCGTTACGGCATCGAGGTCGGCAAACCCGCCAGCTTCAATCTGCTGGAGGGCGAGGATGACTACAGCGTGCTGCGCACTCAAGGCGAAGTGCTGCTTTCCGTACGCCACGGCGAGATCATCATGCAGCGTGAGCCTGCCAAAATCACCACGCCCCAGTGGCTTGGCTAATCCACCAAAGGCACGTTAGATTAGTCATTTAAGCGTCTAATGTTACCGACGAATGTTAATGACCGAGGAAATCCAAGATGGGCATCGAAACCGTTCGTCAGTTTTTTGCCGAGCACGCGCCGGATGTAAACATCGAAGTACTTGAAACCAGCACAGCTACCGTTCAGCTCGCCGCTGACGCCCACGGCGTAGTGCCAGGGCAAATTGCCAAAACCCTAGCGTTCAAAGTCGGTGAAAAACCGCTACTCATTGTCGCCAGTGGCGATGCGCGTATCGACAACCGCAAAATTCGCGATACCTTCGGCGGCAAGGCCAAAATGCTCGACGCCGAGACGGTCATGGAACTCACCAGCCACCCCATAGGCGGCGTTTGCCCCTTTGGCCTCGCCACTGACCTGCCGGTGTACTGCGATGAATCGCTCCACGCTTTTGATGAAGTGCTGCCCGCCGCAGGCTCGCCCAACAGCGCCGTGCGTCTAAGCCCCAAGCGCCTGGCCGAGCTGGTCAATGCCGAATGGGTGGATGTGTGTAAGTTGCCGGAGAACGCCACTTAAGCACGCATCTATGCGCAGTATTATTTAACGTCCAGCAAATAGCCGTAAAAAGCAGTATTACGCTGCCAGCCCAATGATTCATAAAGGTGCTGGGCACACTCGTTCTCTACCTGGGTCATTAATATCAAGCGTGCTACGCCGTGATCGTGGGCAAGCTGGGTGGCGGCTTCCATTAACGCCCTGCCCGTGCCCGTATCGCGACACTCTGGCAGCACAAACAGATCATTGAGCGTCCAGCGCGCATTCAAGCCCACCGTGGAAACGCCTGGGTATAGCTGCACAAAACCGGTCAGCTTCCCATCAGCGCCTTCACTGACCAAGACGCGCGAATCGGCCTGACCAAAGCGCTGGCGCAGAAAAGTACGTGCCGCATCAAGGTCACTCGGCTGCTGATAAAACTGGCGATAGCCATCCAGCAGAGTTGTTAAAGCATCAAGATCGTTAATGGTAGCTAAACGAATCGTGGTCACTGTGTAGCCTCCTGGCATGCATTACTGAATAAACTGCCTACTTTCTAACCTGAGTTTTTCAACATTCAGTAAACAACGTATCGCCAATGAAATACAGTATGTGTAACAGAAACGGAGAGGTTGCCATGCCCGCATTTATCGCCCCCGATGGACACTCTCGCTGCCAATGGTGTGGCGGCGCGCCGGAGTTTCTACCCTACCACGATAACGAGTGGGGCTTCCCGGTAGACAATGATCAGCGGCTATTTGAGAAGCTTTGCTTAGAGAGTTTTCAGTCTGGCCTGAGCTGGCGCACCATTCTCAATAAACGTGAGAACTTCCGCACCGCTTTTCACCATTTCGATTTTCATCAGATTGCCCACTTTAGCGAAGATGACGTGCAACGCTTGCTGCAAGACGCGGGGATTATTCGCCACCGAGGTAAAATTGAAGCCGTCATTAATAATGCCCAGCGGGCACAAGCAATGGTGGAACAGGAAGGTTCTCTGGCTGCCTTCTTCTGGCGTTACGAGCCAGACGCTGATTCACTCGCCGCTCCGCAAACCCAGACCACCTCGCCTGAATCCATCGCACTCTCCAAAGAGCTGAAAAAGCGCGGCTGGAAATTCGTTGGCCCAACAACCGCTTTTGCTTTTATGCAGGCGATGGGACTGCTCAATGATCACTCGCCAAGCTGCATCACCCGCGAGCGGGTCGAAAAGGCAAGACAGCGGTTTCAGCGACCGGTGTAACAAAAAAGGCGTGAGGCACTATACTTCTTGCATGCTTGGCAAACGAAGACGCCATAGACAGATGGCCTACCTGCGTATTATCTGGGCATCTTCTTGTAGTAAGGTATGGTTCTTTAAGCACTCATCTATAAACCGAACAGCACGGGGACACCACGTTCCCAATGGGGTTAATGTGGCTCAACCGCTCTCTTCGCAGGCAGAATCCCGCGCATCGATTTGCAAGGCATGGAGCGTCCACGTATTTACTGCCAGCGGAGTGCTGCTCGGCACGATGGCGCTACTCGCACTGGTCGATGATAATCCCGTTGCTTGCCTGCTCTGGCTAGGTGCCGCAATGATGATAGATGGGGTCGATGGCACGCTAGCACGTAAGTATGAAGTGAAAGCCATACTGCCCCATTTCGATGGCTCAACGCTTGATATGGTCATTGATTACCTGACCTGGGCCTTTATTCCTGCCCTGTTCATCTACTACTTCGTTGAATTGCCACCCTATTTAGGGCTGCTATCCGTATTTATCATTCTGCTGTCATCGATGTTCTGTTTCTGCAATGTCGATATGAAAAGCCAGGATAATTACTTTGTTGGCTTTCCTGCCGCCTGGAACATCGCCGCCGCCTATTTCTATATTCTCGATTTCCCACCGTTCATCACCTTTGCCGCTATCGTCTTTCTGGCCATCCTTACCGTCACTAAGATGAAGTTCCTTCACCCTTTCCGGGTGCGCTTGTTCATGCCGTTCAATATCGCCATCACGCTAGTGTGGTGCGCGTGTACAACGTCGTTGGTACTCTCAAGCCCTGAGCACGCCACCTGGGCGCTATGGGGATGGGGCATCGCATCTGTTTACTTTGCCGGTATGTGTCTCTGGCGTACGGCGCAAGAGTGCTTTTATTGAACTCGCTGCCTAACATCACCAAGGAGCATGGAAGATGTCACTGACCCCGCGGCAACAGGAGAAGTTCAGAGCGCTGGCGGCAGAGATCGAAGGAATCGATATCGAGGTCTACAAACGCTTTGAGCGCGATCCTCTGGAGCCGATCATCGGTCTTGGCAAGCCGAACTTGCGCATTGGCTTTTTCGGGCGCGACCCGGGGCGCGATGAGGTACGCCATGGCGAGCCCTTTATCGGCGCTGGCGGGCAACTGATTCGAAAGGCACTTTACGCACACCTGTATGACGAGGAGATGCCGGACTTCGAGGCCTCGCGTGCCGTAGGAGAACACTTTTTCTGGATCAACACCGTTCCCTACAAGCCCGTCGGCAATAAGGCGTGGTCAATGAAGGTCAAGCGCCACTTTCACGGCCTGATGAACGAAGTTCTGATCTCGCGCTGGGAGGGGCGGACGCTGATCACGCTGGGACGCGAGGCTTTCCTGTGGTTTGGCATTGGTCGTTCAAAGGAGGAGCGTGCGCGCCTGGAGAGCTTCTGGAAGAGTGAGAATCGCTTTGAGAGCAGTATCGAAGTGACGCTGGAGGATGATCGGGGTGAAGAACAGGCCTTTACACTCTACCCACTGCCTCACCCCTCTCCCCTCAATCAGACCTGGTATACCCGCTTCCCGGGCCTCTTGAAGCAGCGTCTGGAGCAGTTGAATGTGCGTCCCGGCAATCTCACACTGTAAAGACGCGCCCATCCTCTTTAAGGCGACCGCTGAGGTTGGAAGCTAATCATGCAAGTGTGAAGTCCAGAAGCACCTTCTGGCCGCTTGGGCAAAGTGCCCTCTCGACCGCTTGCCGCCAATCTTGGCTAGGAAATACTTGATAATTTGGCATATCTACCTCGCTCAAAAGTCGCCAGATATGGGAGAACTTATGCTGCCAAACCTCGGCAGACATCCTGGCTAAACTGTCGCGTAGATGAAACCTTCTATAGTGAGCCCTAGGTTTGGTATCCAACTGAATGGCCTGCCCAGTCAATAATCCATAGGCAAAAAACATCGCGCCAGGCGCCATTAACTGCAGGATATTCGATGCCACTGGGCCGCCCAAAGAATCAAATACCAACTCAGACTCCAGCGCAACATCCGAGATCTTCGACGCATCTCGAATCGACACCGGTTTGATACCGAGCTGTTCCAAGCGGGCAACTCGACTCTCGGAGCGGTATATGCCAGCAACTTCCCTGGCGCCGTGATGATATGCCCATGCTCCAAGATAATCAGCGCAATTCGACCCAGCTCCACTTAGAAGAACACGCTTCCCCCTTACAGGCCAAGTCTCAAGCATTGTTAGGGCAGCTAAAGGGTTAATGTAGGCACGTGCTGCGACCACATCAGGAATAGCATCTGGGACGGGCACTGCGAGAGCAGGATCACAATCCAAAATGGTCTGCCAAGTGCCATCGCCTCGTAATGGGAGAACTCGCTTTCCGATCAAGTGGGCGTATTTTCGCGGGGCATAAATAACCCGGCCAACCCCTTCGTAACCAGCGACAGCGGGGAGCTTTATGCGGTGAGAATAAGCACCGGAGATGGGAATCAAGTCAGATGGGTTAACTGGGGCACATAACATCCTCACCCTGAGCTTACCCTCACAGCGTGGAACGTTCGCGGTTTCCATGTTCAATGTTTCAAGCGGCTGTCCGAACGCGCGATAGGTGAGAGCATGACGACGCATGGGTACCTCGAAAATAGAGGGTGAATTCCCATGATCTAATATGAATAAGAATAAATGCTCAAGGTTGCGGTCTAGACGTGAACTTAGATAATACTTGCCGAATGCGCCTGCGCTTCCTCCACCATCTCGGAAGCAAACTCCCCCACGGTACGCACGGCGTCTTCGATGCTGGGTGTTAACGTGAACGCATAGTTAAGGCGTAGGCATTGACGAAACTTACCCGAGGCGGAAAAAAGCGACCCCGGCGCTACGTGGATAGCATGCTGCGCCAAGCGTTGGTTAAGGCGTACGCAATCCACGGCGGCGGGTAGCTCTACCCATAGCAAAAAACTGCCTTGGGGGTAGCTGATCCCCGCATCCTTAGGGAAGTAACGCTGCACCCAACTGATCATGATATCGCGCTGACGCTGATATTGGCGGGTGGCATAGCGGACGTGGCGCTCGTAGTGGCCTTTGGCGACGAATTCCGCTATGGCCAGCTGCGGCAGCGTGGCGGAGGCACCGGTGGAGACATACTTCATATGCAGTGCCTGATCGCGGTAGCGGCCCGGCGCCAGCCAACCCACCCGCAGCCCTGGCCCCACGGTTTTGGAAAAGCCGCTGCACAGCATCACTCGCCCGTCGTCGTCGAAGGATTTTACGGTGCGCGGCCTGGGCAGAGTAAACGACAAATCGCCATAAATATCGTCTTCGATAATCGCCACATCAAAACGCTGGGCGAGCTGAAACAGTGCCCGCTTGCGTGCCTCACTCATGGTGTAGCCCAACGGGTTGTTGTAGGTGGGCGTGACCTGTATCGCGCGGATCGGCCACTGCTCCAACGCCAACTCCAGGGCTTCCAGACTGATACCCGTCTGTGGGTCGGTGGGTATCTCCAGGGCTTTTAAGCCGTTGGCCTTGAGTATCTGCATGGTGCCGTAAAAGCTGGGCGAGTCCACAGCCACCACATCGCCAGGCTGGGTAAGCGTGCGCAGCGCAATAGCGAGCGCCTCCTGACAGCCGGTGGTCACCATGATGTCGTCCGGGTGCAGCAAACAGCCAGAATTAATCGCCAGCCGTGCCACCTGCTGGCGCAGTTCGGGGCTACCGCTCAACTTGTCGTAGTTGAACCCGTGCAGGTCATTGCTGCGATGCAGGCCAGCAAGGATTTTAGACAGCGGTCGCAGCGTCTCATATTCAAAATTCGGTATGCCTCGCCCCAAAAGCAGCCGCACATCATCACGCTGGGTCGCGACAAGCTCCAGCACTTGATCCCATTGAGAAATATCCAGCGGGCGCTGGGCAGGCCGAGAGACCGATGGCAACACCGATGGCACGCGACTGGGTAGCACGAAGTAGCCCGATTTAGGCCGCGACTCAATCAACGCTACATCTATCAGTTGCCGATAGGCTTCCTGGGCCGTTGAAATACTAACGTCTAGCTCCTGGCACACCGCCCGGATAGACGGTAGGCGGTCACCCACGCGGTAAATACCGTGCTCGATACGTTCCCGCAAAATGGTAGCGACTTCTTCATAGCGCGTCATAATACCCTCCCACCCACAGTCCGATAACAATACAGATGCCCTTTCCAGCGACCATACAGAGGTATAACACGCCCTTCTGTATCCTGAAAATAATAAATCCTATATCTGTATTCAAACAGTCGCACTGAGTAATCTGGTTAGGCACTTAGCATTCAAGGAGAGCCGCCATGCCACGCTTCAGCCTTACTCAGCTTCGCTACCAGTTAAGCTATCAACTGCGCCAGTATCGTCACTACCGCCGTAGCCGCCGTCAACTGCTATCACTGGATGACAGGCTTCTTGAAGATATCGGTATTAACCGTACACAGGCGCTCAAAGAGGGTCATAAAGCGTTTTGGAAGCATACACCACTAGATGAGAGGTCTTATGAAAACCGCTGAGTATTATCTACTCGACGTCTTTACCGATCAGCCGTTTACCGGCAACCCATTGGCGGTGTTTCTGGATGCCGATGGCTTGGCAACCAGTACCATGCAGACGCTGGCCAATGAGCTTAACCTAGCCGAAACGGTGTTTTTAAGTTCCGCCACTGAACCAAATCACTACCCGATGCGGATCTTTACGCCTACTCGTGAACTCCCTTTTGCAGGCCACCCCACGGTAGGCACTGCGCATCTGCTAGCGGGACTGAATTTAGTGAACCGCGAGCAAGGCGTTGTGTTAAAGCCTCCCATAGGCGAGCTAGTGGTTAATTACGAATATGATAGGGCAACGTTTAAGACCGCCCAGCCCGCCATGGTCACCGACAGCACTATTGACCGCATCACTGCCGTTGAGCTGCTGGGATTGGACATCCATCAGGTGATTGGCGATCCGGTGATTGCCTCCTTCGGGCTGCCCTTTCATTTAATCGAACTCGCTGACGTGGCAGCGTTAGAGAGCGTGCATATTTCGACGACGACTTGGGCAAGTGCTGTTATGTCTAGCAGTGCCGTCCAGATTTACCTGTATGTGATTGAACAACAAGGCGAGACAGAAACGGTGATTAAAAGCCGCATGTTCTGTATGCATGCCAGTATTTGCGAAGACCCCGCTACCGGCAGCGCCGCAGCCGCCTTAACCGGTTATTTAGCATCACTCCAGCCAAGCGTATTGCAGTGCAAGATTCATCAGGGTGTGGATATGGGGCGGCCCAGCGTTATCTATACCGCCGCCAATGGCGAGATTAAGCCCGGTTATGTAAAGGTTGGCGGTAACGCTGTGGTGGTGGGGAAGGGCACGCTTTATCTAAAGCAATAGCTAACAAGACAAAAAAAGAGTGCCCACGGTATCGCGGACACTCGGCCTGATAGTCATCTGTAGCTAACTGTTATGCCGCCTGCACCTCAATACGGCGCGTGCGGTGGCTATCTTTCTTGGGCAGCGTTAGCGTCAACACGCCATTAACAATAGTGGCAGTAATAGCATCACCATCAACCTCGTGACTGAGGCTAAAACGCCGTGCGAAGCGCTGGCCACTTACCTCGGCATGCAGTGCGCTTAGCCCTTCTGGCATATTCAGCGCTATCTCACCTTCCAGGCTCAACACATTGTTGTCGAGCTCTACTTTCAGCGTTTCGTGGGTAACGCCAGGCATATCTGCCACCAGCTTAAGAGCATTGGACTCCTCGATAATATCCACCGCTGGCAGTAGCGTTTCTCTGCGTCGCTGATCATTGCCACGCTGCTGAAGCGGGGAGTGGTTGGATGAACGAACAACGTTATTCATGGTTTATACCTCCTGATCAAGGTTAACAAACATGATTTACGCCGCCTGAACATCAATACGCCGCGGCTTGAGCTCTTCCCGTTTAGGCAGCACGATTTCGAACACACCATGGGCATGGCGAGCCTCTGCCCGCTCGGCATCTAAACCGTCGGGGAGCGCAATAGCGCGCACGAACTCACCGCTGGCGCGTTCACGGCGAAATACCGGGCGCGTACTGCCGTCCTCATTACTTCCCTTCACAGCATCACGTTTGCCACGCAGCGTCAGCACATTGTCTTGAATATCAATGGTCAGATCCGAAGGTGCCAGCCCCGCAGCAAATACGTAGACACGCACGGTGTCATCGCTACGCGCCACGTTGATCATGGGAAAACTACCTCGCGGCACCGCGCGAATATCCATCGCGTTGCCGTCGGGGAAGAAGCCATCCAGCAGTTGACTAAACCAGTCAAACTGACGAGGCGAACCGGTTTCAAAACGCTTGAGATCATCGAACATATCGAACACCTCCTACGTTAAGCAGACTGTGAGACTTGCGATAAGAGGCGGCCTCTTATCCACTCCACCGAAGCAGCCTCTACAGTTTGCAAAATAGGAGCGCTCAATCGATTTTCAAGGGTCTGGATGGCAATTTTTTTGGACTTTTAAACCTGCCAAGGACAGCACATCAAGACCGCTTTAAAAACCGATGCTCACAGCGTTCAAGCAACCGTCACGTCGGTAGAGAGGTAGACATCCTGAATCGCATGCAGCAGCTCAACGCCTTCCTGCATTGGCTTTTGGAAGGCCTTACGCCCTGAGATTAAGCCCATACCACCGGCACGTTTATTGATCACCGCCGTGCGAACAGCTTCGCCAAGATCAGAGTGCCCCTTGGAGCCCCCGCCGGAGTTGATCAAACCAGCACGGCCCATAAAGCAGTTAGCTACCTGATAGCGGGCCAGGTCAATGGGGTGATCAGATGTCAGCTTGCTATAAACATTATCGTGGGTATGCCCGAAACCAACCGCGTTGTAGCCGCCGTTATTCTCAGGCAGCTTCTGTTTGACGATATCTGCTTTAAGGGTTGCAGCCATATGGTTCGCCTGGCTGGTGAGGTCGGCTGAGGCATGGTAATCGGTACCGTCCTGTTTGAAGGCCGGGTTGCGCAGATAGGCCCACAGCACTGTGACCATTCCCAATTGGTGAGCGCGCTCGAAGGCTTCGCTGATCTCCATAATTTGCCGACGGCTCTCGTGGGAGCCAAAGTAAATGGTCGCCCCCACCGCCACGCAGCCCATATCGTGGGCCTGCTCCACATCGGCAAATAGTGTTTGGTCATATATCGCTGGGTAGCTCAACGTCTCATTGTGGTTCAACTTGAGCATCATCGGGATCTTGTGGGCATAGCGCCGCGCCACGGAAGAGAGAACCCCAAGCGTCGATGCGACGCCGTTACAGCCCCCTTCAAGTGCCAGCTCCACGATGTTGGCGGGGTCAAAGTAGCGCGGATTGGGTGCGAAGGAAGCACCCGCTGAGTGCTCAATGCCCTGATCCACCGGCAGCAAGCTAAGGTAACCGGTACCTGCCAAGCGGCCATGATTAAAAAAGCTCTGCATACTGCGTAACACCGCTGGGCTGCGGTCGCTATCCACCATGACACGGTCAACAAAATCTGGGCCCGGTAGGTGCAAGCTATTCCGTGGTACCCCCTGGCACGTGTGATTAAGCAAGCTATCGGCGTCACTGCCAAGCAAAGCGGCGATATCGGTCATGATGAACTCCTTTATATTTATGTAACAAAAAGTAAGTGTATGCCAAATAGTGCTGAAATGAAGCCTATCGTTGTCATAAAGCCTAGGCTTTATCTGAAAAGTCGGCGAGCGAAGGCCAGACAAGGCAAAAATCGGCGAAAAGACGGATCGGACTCGCGCACGAGCCGATTTTTAACGCCGTATGGTCGAGCGCAGCCAGTTTTCAGACAGAGCCTAGCCCTTCAATAGAGCATAGGGGAAGCACCGCCGCAATCTGATGGCGCTAGGTTTCCCTGCAGTTGACAAGGCTACGACTAAAGGATGAAAATACAATGACGAATGAGTTTTAGTCGCAAATAAGACTAAATCCTTTAACCTTGTGTTCTCACCTGGAAACACTTTTTACAATGCCCGCCTCACCGCCGCTTGCAGCTCCGTTGGCCTCCTCCTATCGGCGCTTTATCGTTATCCGTTTGCTGATTGTCGCAAGTTTAGCCTTGGCTTTGATTATCTCTCTGCTGGCTGATATTGCCAGTGGCCCTGCGCATATTCCCCTTGGCAAACTGATCGCTCTGATTGTTGACTCCCAGGCCCAAGGGCCGATTCAGCAAGCCATTGTGTGGGAAATACGTATGCCTGCGGCACTTATGGCAGCGCTGGTAGGCGCTACCCTAGGCCTGGCGGGGGCAGAGATGCAAACGGTGCTGAATAACCCACTGGCCAGCCCGTTTACCCTGGGCGTGGGCGCGGCGGCTACCCTGGGCGCTTCGCTGGTAATTGTCTTTAACCTCACCTTGTTTGGTCTGAACGCCCACTATGCCACCGCCTTAATGGCGTTCGTATTTGCGGCAGCATCGATTTTGACCATCAATGCACTGTCGCGCCTTTACGGGGCCAGCCGCGAGATTATTGTGCTGTTTGGTATTGCGCTGGTGTTTGTACTCAACGCACTGGTCGCGCTTTTGCAGTTGATTGCCAGCCCCGATGCTCTGCAGCAGTTAGTGTTCTGGACAATGGGCAGCCTGTCCCGCGCCTCCTGGGAGACAGTAGCTATTGTGGCGGCGGTCTTGGCCGTTTGCCTGCCCTTCTCGCTGCGCAGCGCCTGGGCAATGACGGCGCTACGCTCAGGGGATGAACACGCGCGCAGCTTCGGCATTGCGGTTGAGCGGTTGCGGCTTATCTCGCTGCTTAGAGTGAGCCTACTCGCCGCAGCCGCGGTGGCGTTTGTGGGCACCATTGGCTTTATTGGGCTGGTTGGCCCGCATATGGCGCGCCTAGCGTTGGGTGAGGATCACCGCTTTTACCTGCCCGGCAGCGCTCTGGCCGGGGCGCTGGTGCTGTCACTTGCTTCTATCGCCAGTAAAACACTGGTTGATGGGCTGGTGTTGCCGGTGGGTCTGGTGACCTCGCTGGTGGGCATTCCCTTCTTTATGGCGTTGATCATGCTGCAGGGGCGAGCACGATGAAGGCAGGTTTTACACTCAGCAACGTCACGACGGGCTACCGCAAACGACGCGTCTTCGAGCAGCTAAATCTACCCACCCTGCCACCCGGTTCGCTGGTCGCGGTGCTGGGGCCCAATGCGGTGGGTAAATCAACCCTGCTAAAGGCCATCGCGGGCTTGCAGCCTGCCAGCGGGCAAATGCAGCTTAACGATATCGACCTTGCCACCCTCAGCGGCGCAGCGCGCATGCGTCATGTGGGCTATCTACCACAAACGCTCCCTCAAGCCACAACGTTAGTGGCCTACGAAGCGGTGCTGAGCGCCTGCCGTGCTGTTCGCCCCGATCTCAGCCGGGTAGAAATAGACACGTTAATCGAGCGGGTTTTCGATGCTCTGGCCATTCGTACGCTCGCCCTGCGCCCGTTGAGCGAGCTCTCCGGAGGTCAGCGTCAGATGGTCGGCCTGGCCCAGGCGATTGCCCGCCAACCCGAGCTGTTACTGCTGGATGAACCCACCAGCGCGCTGGATCTGCGCTGGCAGTTGGCGCTGATCGATACCGTGCGCGCCGTGATAGCAGAGCGTCAGGCGGTCTGCCTGATGGCGATTCACGACATCAACTTGGCCCTGCGTTTCTGCGACCAAGTGCTGCTGTTTGGTAACGGCGGATTGCTGGCCGCAGGCGACCCACACGACGTGATTACACCCGACGTACTGCACACCGCCTATGGGGTCGAGGCGCGAGTAGAGCACTGCTCGCTGGGGCGGCCGGTGGTGCTAAGCGATCGCGTCAGCCATCTCTCCGCGAATACCCACTAGGATACCGACATGCGCCGCTTGGCTATTAATTTGCTGTGCTGGATGAGTTTGTTAAGCGCTGCAGCATGCCTGGCGGGTGAGCCAGCAGAGGGTTTCCCTAAACAGGTCACCGATTTAGCTGGCCGCCAAGTGACCCTTTCAGCACCGCCGACTCGGCTGTTTCTAACCCAGCCGCGCCAGCTGTATGCCTTGGCATCGCTACTGGATGACCCAATCCCGCACTTGGCGGGCTGGGCTTATCCGCTGGCCGTGTTTGACCCCGCCATGGCGCAACGCTTTGCCTCTCAGTGGCCTGCACTTGCCCAACTGCCCACGCTGTCCAGCGCGCCGACACCTCAGCTGGATAGCGAAGCACTGCTGAATCTGGCCCCGGATCTGGTGCTGTTCGACCTCTCCCGCGTGGGTAGCGTAGAAGGCTCCCCGCTGGCACGCCTGCTAGACGACCTGGGTATTGCCTACCTGTTTATCGACTTTAACCGTCATCCGCTGGAGAACACGCCCAAAAGCCTTGCCCTTTTAGGCCAGGCATTAAACGCAACGCCCAGGGCCAGCGCGATGATTGCCCTGATTGAACAGCGCTTGGCGCGTATTGACCGGGGGTTGGCTGAGCGGCCCGCCGACGCCCCCACCGTCCTCATCAATGTTGCCCCTGGGGTAAAAATTGACTGCTGCCGCACCAATCTACGCAACGGGCTAGCCGACTTAGTGGCCCGGGCCGGTGGCGATAATATTGCCGATGCCTTAGCCCCTGGCGCATCGGCGACGCTCAGCAACGAGTGGGTGCTTAGCCACCCGCCCGAGGTCGTTATCAATACCGCGGGGCAGTGGGCAGCAGGCGATGGCATCCGCGTGGGGCTTGGGATCAGCGATGCGGAGATTGCCCAAGACCTGCGCTCGCTTAGTCACGAACTGCCCGGCTGGCAGCATCTCGACGCCGTTCAGCAAGGGCAGTTCTACGCGCTCTGGCACGGCTTCCACCAAGGCCCCTTTGCCATTGTAGCGCTGGAACGCATCGCCCAGTGGCTCTACCCCGAACGCTTCTATGATCTCGACCCGGCCGCCACCTTCGACGCACTGCTACCCACCCCGCCAGCGCTAAGCCGCCCGGGGCACTTCTGGGGCGCACTCAACGCTCAATAACGCTTGCTCACTCCACCCACTGACGACAAAAAGGATCGCTCCCCCATGCTCCGCTCCCGAACCCTTGCACTGTTTTCGCCGCTGCTACTGCTGAACCCGCTGCCCTATGCCTTCGCGCAGCAAGCCAACGAGCCCGCTTCAGAAACAGTCTCAGAAACGGTCTCAGAAACAGTGATCGTCACCTCAGATCGGCTCACGGACGTGGCCCCACAGAGCTATCGGGCCCAGCGCTCCCGTTTGGCCAGCAAACAGCCGGTGTCGTTTCTGGAAGAAGCCCGCACGGTGGAAACCGTCACTGCCCAGGTAATGGCCGATCATAATATCGACAGCCTCACCGAGGCGATGGCGATGGTCGCAGGGGTGACCGAAGGCAACAATATGGGCGGCACCGAGGACGGCTTTATTAAACGCGGTTTCGGCAGCAATAGCGATGGTTCGATTCTCATCGACGGCATTCGCCAGCCGCGGGGCACCTTCTCCATGGCAACGGTGGATCATGTCGATGTACTCAAGGGGCCAGCGTCGCTCTTTCAAGGCCAGCAGGATCCTGGCGGGGTGATCAACCTGGCGACCAAACGCCCTGAGTACCAGTGGCAGCGCGAGATCAGCGCCGAAGCCACCTCCCTGGGCGGTGGCAATGCCAGCGTGGATATCACCGGCCCGCTTGCCGATAGCGGCCTGGCGTTCCGCTTTATCGTCCATCATGAAGATGAAGACTCCTTTCGCGCCTTCGGTAATAACCGACGCACGATTGTGGCCCCTTCGCTGCGCTGGGAAGGCAGCGATAGCCGTGCACAGATCTCCTATGAGTATCGCGACTACGACTTAGACCTGGATCGCGGCACGGTGATTGTCGACGGTGAGCCCGCCAAGGTGCCCAACGACCGCCGTTTCGACGAACCCTGGTCACGGGTATTCGGTCACGACGAAGCCGTCACCGCCTGGTGGGAGCAGGATATCAACAACGATTGGTCGACACGCTTGACCTACGGCTGGAACCGCCGCCAGTACAGCGATGGCCAGCCGCGGGTGCTGCGCGTGAACGAAGACACCGGCGCACTCACCCGGCGTGCCGATGCCAATATCGGCTTTGACCGCCGTGTGCAGTATACCGCCTGGGACACCACCGGCACCGCCACTCTGGCAGGTATGCGCCACGACCTCACCGTGGGGATTGATCACGAACGCCGCCGCGACTATCTGGCCGAGGTGTATCGTGGCACGGCGGTGCCTGATCAAAATATTTATGACATAAGCTACGGTGGCCTGAATCTGGATAGCGATAGCCTTAACACTTCGCGCAGCAACCGCTTGGATGAGATCAATACCACCGGCGTTTACCTCAATGACCGCTGGCACTTCAATGACCGCTGGACGCTGGGGCTAGGCGGGCGCTACACCCACTACGAGCAGTTTGGCGGCCGTGGTCAGGACTTTGTCACTGAAACCGATATTAGCGACGATATCTTCCTACCGTCAGTCAGCCTCCTGCATCGCCTGAGCCCAGAGACGTCCATTTACGCCAGCTACAGCGAAGCCTTTGTGCCTAATGGCGCCGACAGCGATACTGGTCAGGCGCAGGCCCCTGAACACAGCATGGGCAGCGAAATCGGCGTCAAACATCTGTGGAATGACCAGTTCTCGTTGGCCGCTGCGCTGTTCGATATCCGCAAGGAGAATGTGGCCGTCTCCGACAACGGCGTGACCCGCACGGTAGGCGAAGCGGGCTCCCAAGGTGTGGAACTAACGGTTTCCGGCCAGTTGACCGATCAGTTATCGCTACTGGGCGCGTACGCCTATACCGACACCGAAGTGCTCAAAGATACCGAAGGCACCCAGGGTAACCGGCTGACCAACGCCGCACGCCACACCGCCAGCCTCTACCTGGCGCACGACCTGACCACCGTGCCTGAACTGGGCAATTGGCGCCTGGGTGGCGGGGTACGCTATGTGGGCGAGCGCGAAGGCGACGCTGACAACAGCTTCCAGTTAGACGCCTACACCGTCGCGGATGCGTTTATCGGCTGGGATACTCCTTGGCTGGGCGACAACCTGCACCTACAGCTCAACGCCAAGAACCTGTTCGACACCACTTACTACCCCTCAAGCGGTGGCAGCACCCGGGTAGTAGTCGGCGACCCGCTGGAAGTTAGCTTGCAAGCATCGGTTAAGTTTTAAGTATTAATTTCCCAGCGCAACAACTTGCTCTTAATTAATGTTTGTGACAACTTTCATACATGAGAAAGATATCATGGACTTAACAGCAGGAACGCGCCGATGAAATGTACCGCATGCCAACAAGGGAACTTAGTCCCCAGCTTTATTGATGCTCTTTTCCGCAGCCATACTTGCAACAACTGTGGCGGCAATTGGATCTTGATTGAAGATTACATCAGCTGGAAAGAGCGTCACCCCGAACACGTATTTGAGGATATTGGTGTCGAGAGCATTGAAGCTGAAGACACCGCAGGCGCGCTTATTTGCCCAGTGACCGGCGGCATTATGAGTAAGTTTCGCATTACCAAAGATAATGCCCACCGAATCGACTATAGCGCCCGCGTTGGGGGTGTTTGGCTAAATAAAGGTGAGTGGGAAATGCTGGTTGCGGAAGGACTTGCAGGCAATTTGAACAGCATACTGACAGACGCTTGGCAAAAGCGGATTCGCCAGGAAAAAACCAGTGAAACCTTTGAAAATCTTTATCGCAGCAAGTTTGGTGATGCTGACTACCAAAAAGCCTGTGACATGCGCGAGTGGCTACATAACCACGCTCAAAAAGCCGATTTACGCGCTTTCTTAATGGCAGAAAATCCTTTCTCCGCTATTGATTAAGTGCTTTAGGCAGATGCTAGGTCAGGGGTATTCATAAAATGAAAGAGGATTACCTCGGTATCGAGGTAATCCCATCAAATGGTTATAGTCCCAAGGCTATCGCTTTATCAATATCCTGAAAAAGCCAATGCATCGACTAATGATCCACACCAGAACCGCCGGAATCCCGAAGAAAAACAGGGATGCAAACAGCCATCCTAGAAATACAGAAGCGATAGGCCCGTACTGGTAATCGCAGGAAGACATGTCGGTTGTGTACGCGCAGAACTCTCCTTGAGGATTATGATCAAGTGCTACGTAAACCATCAGTGATGCAATGATCAAGGCAAGAGCAATCGAAGCAAGTAGATATATCACTTTGATCCGTTTTTTATTCACCTCCACCTTCCCATAGTTTTTGATCGTAAATTGACTGCACTCGGGCACCATAATCATTTACATGTTCTGCACCAAGAGCATTGTAGATACTTGCAACCTTCTCGATGCTGGAAGGTACAACCCTAGCCTGAATCCTTTTCAGCAGGACTGCAGCAACGTAGATGTTGGGGTATGGATAATTGACCACCTCATACCGTGTGAAGCCCGCCTCATCCGCGATGGGCTTCCAATATTCATAGTTTATGTTCATGGGTCGGAATGATGTATTCCGGGGATGAATCCTATCGTAATAACCATGCGTTGTTTCAATGTGCGCGATGGCCTTCAACAACCTAGACTCTATGCCCACCTCTCTAGCAACCGCCTCAAATGCTTGCTCGTTCTCATTAACTTCTTCGAATGCATCCAATGCATACCATGGTTCTTGCCCAGAAGCATGCGGGTTGTCGGCAATCTCAAATATCGCTGGTGTATCGTTGACAATGCTCTCCCACCTATCCTCTGCCATATTAACGACAGGTGGTTGCTGCTCCTCTCTCAAGACTTGCTCACTAGAGCTATTGTCGCCATTAACCAAGGATTGTGGCGATGATTGAGCAGAAGCCACATGGTTTGTTTCTTTGCCCAGCCCATCGGCTCGGCTAGCATTGGGTTCCGCCTTATGATTACTCCCGGATCCCATTCCTTTGTCATCCGTGGTTAATGTTCGCACCGGAGATGCGCCGCCGATAGCAACGTCACCAATGATGACCGTTCCCGAGCCACTGATAACGTTATTGCCGTGGGCGCCGACACTGCCCAGGGTAGCGGCGGGTTTTCCATTGATTAGCACAGAGGAAGCAACCGCTTGGGTAATCGGGCTTCCACAAGCAGATTTGTCACCTAGCCTTGCCGCAGACAGCCCGTCGTAAAAAACATCCAGCGAGCCGTCTACCAATGGGTTTGTGCCGTGTCCTGGCACAGGGCACGCGGTAGGATCAGTAATACGTGCTGCTGGTTTTCCACTCATATTAAAACTCCTTACTCAAACGCCTTTTATTGATCAATAAACCAAATAGATAAGAGTGAAGACTGCTCTTCAGACGACATTAACTCTCCTCAGGCCTTACCTTCCCCCATTGCCCAATGCCTTCCGCAATTAAGCTTAGCTGGCGAACCACCAAGGCACCGGTCTCTTCGTTGCCTCCGGTTAGCTGCCGACGTTGGAACTCACGCTTGATCTCTGCCCAGCGCTGTTTTTCTTCCTCGCTCAAGGTGCCTCTCAGCTCTTTCAGCTTGAGTAGGTTCTCTTCGGCCCCCTGGGTTAACAACTGCGCTTCACCGACGTAGTGATCATCTATGATCGCTTCAAGCTCGTCGTCGCTGAGGATTGGCGACATCTTCTCCGCCAACCGATTCATATTGCGGTAGCTGCCCTGCAACCGGAAAGAGGGCTCGGTGCGGTACTCGTCGGCCTGGGCGCTGGAGGCGATATACTGCTGATTCACGCGCAGCACCACTTCACGGGCTTTAAACATATTCTTCAGCACCGCGACGATCTCTTCGCGCTCTGCGGCACTATAGTCGTGCTCAAAGTCGGTGCTCGGCACCTCGCGACCCATGGCGATATCTACAAAGCGGTAGAAATCGTCCATGCCCCGCGTTGCCAAAGAGGCAAGCACCGTATTGGCGCTCATGGCGTTCTCGATGTAAGAGAGCGCAAACACCTCCTCCATACCACTCAACACATCGCCCAGGTTATAAACATCGGCGCGGTTGGCCAGCATGTCAGGCACTTTGAACACGTCGCCGCTTTCGGTGTAGGGGTTACCCGCCATGGCGATACAGAAGCGCTTACCACGCATATCGTAGGTCTTGGTGCGTCCGTTCCAGATACCGTCTACCCGTCGGCTGCCGTCGCATAGCGAGATAAACTTCTGCAGAAACTCCGGATGCGTATGCTGGATATCATCCAGATAGAGCATGACGTTGTTGCCCATTTCAAACGCCAGATTCAACTTGATCAGTTCGGCCCGGGCAGTGGAGTGCGTGGCGGCCTCAGGATCCAGCGAGGTCACATCGTGACCAAGGCTGGGGCAGTTAATCTTCATAAAGATCAGCCCCAGGCGGTTCGCCACATACTCCATCAGGGTGGTTTTACCGTAGCCGGGCGGGGAGATCATCATTAGCAAACCGCTATTATCCGTTCGCCGCGTATCACCTACCGTGCCCATCTGCTTGGCCAGGTTATCGCCAATAATGGGCAGGTAGCTTTCGGTAATTAGCTTATTGCGTACAAAGGAGTTGAGTGGCTTCGGCAGGTACTCTTCGAGCCGCAACCGCTCCCGCTGCTCGCGTAGAATGAGCTGACGACGCTCTTGCAGTGCCGTCCAGTCGCGTATAACGACCTGCTCATGGTGGCGCAACCGCTCCTGAAAGTCGTCGAGCTGAAGCGATAACTCCTGCTGTTCTAAGCGCCCGTGCTGCCCCAGCAAACCGGTGACGGTGAAGGCTAGCTCGACATTATGGGTGGCGGTACTTAACCGGTCAGCCGTATTGAGCATAGCAATCGCTTCAGGCAGGTAGTGTAGCAACGCCTCTTGCTTGGCTTGCCCCGCGTGAGCCTGCAGCCAGTGGGAAGTGATCACCCAGCGGGCGCCGGGGTTACCCGCCACCACTGCCAAGGCCTCTTGGAAGTGGGTGTAGTGGCCCTGCTGCTGCATGGAGGTGGTAAAGCTCTCTACCAGGCTGGCGGCGTATTGGGTGACCGGAAAACGTTCGCCCTCTTCCGCCAACTGGCGCACCAGAAAATCAGTGGCACTGCTTATCTCACTCACCGAGCAGTTGATCTGTTGTGCCGCTACAAAAGCAGCCAGCTGCGGTTGTACTTCCTGGATCAAGGCGTTGAGCAGATCCTCATTATTCATAATGCGGCACAGAATACCCGCCGACAGGCAGCGGGCACGCAGGTTGCGGGTCGCCTCTTCATCATGAATAAGGTCGGCCCAGAACAGCATTGCCAGCGCCCGGGGCAGCGGCCCAAAGCCTAGCAAGCCAGCACTTTGGCGAGCCGGCCAAAGGGTGCGTACGATTAACGCAGCGTCGTGGTCGTGGATGCCTTTTTCGTAGCTTTCGCGATAGCGCGGCGAGGCAAAATTGGCTATCTGACGCTGCAGTTCGCTGAAATCTTCCACATTAATGGGCTTGGCACCGGGCTGCGCCAGCTCGCCCATAAAGCGGTAGGCAAGGTACTCGGCGCGATAAACAGCGGGACTTTCCGAAGGCAGCAGCATCCCCCAGTAATCTTGCAGTTCGGTCAGCCGCTCATCTTCCAGCGGCTCGTAATACTGGGTGCCCGTCAGGTGCAGCATGATGCGCTCTTGGCGCGGCACCAGGGTTAAGTCGAGATGCTGCTGGTTGACGCTGAAACGGTGGCGCGGCCCTAAGCGAATAACATCGCCACCGGATTCATAGATATCGGAACGGTCGCGCACGCTACGCATGGCGGCATCTTGGGAGGAGCGAAGCCGCCCGGCGATATCGTCCGCCTCCAGGTTGCCGCCCATTGCGCGTAGCTCATCGACCATGCTACGCACTTTGCCCACCATGGCATCCGCCGCGAAGAAGCTATGCAGCTCCTCCAGGGTTTCAAAGCGTTCCGTGCGCCGTTCCACATTGGCCAGGATTCGCTGACTGGCGTCGGTTAGGGTAGAGACGCGGCGTTGACGCTCATCCTGCAACTGCTGGCGACGTGCTTCGATGCTTTCGTGGGCACTTTCACGCTGCTCAAGAATAGTGGTCAAAAATTCATCAAATTCACCGAACTGACTCTCCAGCTCCTGGAGCTGATCGAGCATACGGGTCATTAACTGATCGCAGTCATCGGGCTCGCGCAGCGCGCCGACACCGTTGGCCAGGCTCTGCTCAAACAGGCGAATCTGGGCCGCAAACTGCGCCTGAGCCTCGGCGCTCCCCTGCTCTCTTAGACGGACCTCAGCCTCGGAGCGCTGCTGATTAATCGAGGCGTAGATGCTGGAGATATTTTCGGTGATCCGCGTTTGCTCGATAGCATCACCGCCGGGCATCGACGACAGCAGCCCTTGGATCATATCCAGGCCCGCCGTCAATTCGCGGTAACGCCCTACGCACTCTGCCAACTGCTGGCGATTCTCCGCCTCGCCCACCTGCTCTTTCAACGTCGCCAGGGTTTCCCGATAGCCATCCAGCGCTTCTGGCTGAGCAAGAAAGCTAAAGGTCTGCTGGGTCAGCGATTGTTCCGCTTTATCCAGCGCTTGCTCTAACGTTTGCAGGCGCTCTTCATCCAGGTAGCGGCGCTCACGCAGCGCCATCAGTCGGCCACGATGGTCGCGTAAGTGTTTTAGGTAGGTAACGAATAAGTCGGGGGTTTTCCAACTACTGGGCTTGAGCTCCCGCAGCAGCGCCGCCTGCTGTTTCTCAACCTCGTCTAGCGCCTGGGCTGTCTGGGCACGAATCGCCTGGACTTTCTCATACTCATCGAGCATCAGTTCAGCGGTGTGCTTTAGCTGTTCAAGCGCGGCGTGAATGGTTTTAAAGTCAGCTTCACCAATCCAGTGGAACTGGTTCAGCGTGCGGTCGACTCGACGAATAATGGCGTTAAAGTGACGCTCGGACGCCTGCTGCTCGTTAGCGAGCTGCACAATGCTATTGAGCTCGGCAATGCCGCGCACCAGGTCAGGATTGCCGATCCGCCCTAGTGGCGTATCGTTGCGCACCTCATCCTGGGCATGAAAGCGCTCCGACATAAAGGGAGTCGCCCATACCTGGATGGGGTGAACCAGTGTAGGCTCATCTTCGGCATAAAAAATCGCCAGATGGCCGTTTTCAAGTATCGCCGCCCCATGCCCCACCATGGGGGTATCGACCTGCTTGCGAATCAAGTTATAACGGTAAAGCACCACCTGCCCGGTTTGCGGCGCGTAGAAGACATACAGAACATCTTCACCGTTTGGCGAGCGCACCATGCGCTTGAAACGCAGATCTTCCTCGGGCACTTCGTAGGTGGTCAACTCCCCGGTATTTAAATAGTAGCCTGAAGGGAAAATCAGGCCGTGGTTTTCCGGCAGCTCAACCACCGAACCCGCCATGGCATCAACGCGTTTAACGTGTTGTTCAGCGCGATTGAAAAGGTAGTAGCGCCACTGCGACTCATTAAAGGGCAGAATACGAATCAGGATGACGGCACCAAGATCAGCGTATTCAAAGCTGGCATCGTCCAGCGACTGGGAGTCTGACTCCACCGGATCGGCAAATACCCCCTCGCCGCTGCTGGTGTTGTTCTCGATCTTGAAGGTAATGTTGCCGCGCAGGTTATCAACGAAGACGGTATCGAGGATATTCAGGTGGGGAGCACGGCCTTGCTCCTGCATATCCCGACCTGCTGTCTGCCAGGGGAAGGCGAAACGGTCGGGGAATACCAGATCGCGCTCGCCGCGATTATCGATATAGCGGCTCACCTCGCCGCTCGCGGCTAATTCCCAGCGGAAGACACGCAGGTCGCTAAGTTTTTCACCTATTTGAAAAGCGATCAGCAGCTTGTTGTTCAGTGTGACCAGTTGAACCAGCGTAGCGTGACTGTAGTATTTCTGGAGTTCTTTGAAATCCTGAACAAAGCGGCTCTCGGTGAGAAAGCTATCCGCCATCGGCGCTTCGCTTAACTCAAGCCCCTCTTCGTCGTCTTTGAGGTGATAAAGCGCAAAGATATCGCTCGCCTCAAGCTCTTTGCGCAACCCCAATTGCACATTAAAGCCAAACAGGATTTGCTCGCCAATGCGCACCATATCGCGGGCAATGGCGTTATTTTCGGTACGTACCCGGGCCCTGCCCAACAGCGCCATACTACTGCTACCAAAAACATCCGCGCGGGCTTCGTTCAGCTTACCAATCGAAGTGCCCAGCTCGCCGCCCTGGGTTCTCAAGCGCCGCTGTATCGTCTCGAATGCGGTGCTTTCTCTGACGATATTTTCAACCGAAGAGTGCTCCTTCGACATAGTAGTCATCCTGAAAAAGTGCTCACTAGAAATAGCAAAGACCGCAATGGGGTAACGATTGCGGTCTTGGAAAGGTGTCACCGGCCGCTTGGAACGACATAGGCCGAGACTCTCTGCATAGGAGGGAAAGTGACTCTCTGCTTAGAGAGTCACCCTGCCCTTTAGGCAGATTCGGAGGCTTTGCCAGCGTCAGCGTTCAGGGCACGATTCGCCAAGCCCGCCAAGGTAGCTTGCAGTGCTGGCGACTTATCGAGCACGCCCTGCACTGCTTTACCGTAGCCTAGACCAGCGGTGAGTTTTTCAAACACATCACTGTCGCCACCAATCAGCTCAAACTTGGCATTGTGCATTGCGGCAGCCATTACTTTGCCATTTTCGAGCATACCGATGCGCTGGGCTTCGATTTGCGCCATGACTTCTTTTTCGTGGACTTCCAGGTTCATGCGGAACTCTTCGAAGTGGCGCGCCTCTTCGGACATATTGTCGTAAGCGCGCAGCTTCTCGACCAAGCCATTGGCTTCGGCTTTGGCCATCGCTTCCCGGGCTTGTGCTTTTGCGGTACCCAGTTTCTCTTCGCCCATCGCCTCAGCTTCAAGGCGCTGCTCAAGAATACGCACTTCCGCCAAGCCAGCATCTTCATCGGCTTTCGCATTGGCCGTTTTAACCTCAGCCTGGGCAAAGCCTTCGCTACGCTGGGCGTGAGCACGCGCTTCGAGCACTTGCGCTTCGGCTAAGCCGTCTGCCGCGGCAAGAGCTTGCTGGCCGCGCGCCTGCTTCTCTTCTGCGGCGGATTTCTTCTCTGCGGCGTCCAGGTCGGCTTGGGCGCGAATAACCGCCTCTTCCGCTTCCAGCTTGGAGCGCTCGAAAACAGCTTCCGCTGCACGCACTTCTTTGAGCTTGCGCTCTTCGGCTTCGGCTTGAGCTGCGGTCAGGCGAGTGACCTTCTGGCGCTCCGCTTCAGCGCGGTTGCGCACATCGTTAATATTCTCTTCTTCTTCAGCCACGCTGCGCTCAACCGCAATACGCTGGCTGGTAATTTCGGCAATTTCCTTGCGCTCTTCTTCCAGCGCTTTTTCCATGCCGATGCGTTCAATTTCTACCGCACGCTCACGATTAACGTCCTCAAGCTCTTTGGCCTGACGAATCCGCACCTCTTCGATCTGTACCGCTCGCTCGCGGGCCTTGGTGGCCATTTCGATCTGGCGCTGTTTGTTCTCTTCGGCAATCGCCAGCTCTTCGTCGGTTTTAATCCGGGCGGCTTCGCTTTTCGCACGCTCTTGCTGGAGCACCTGCTCGGCTTCGGACTGCTCACGCGATTGCAGGCTTTCAATCTCACGACGCTGCCGCGCTTCGGCATCGGCCTGAGTTCGCTCAAGCTCTAACGCAGCTTCACGAGCGGAGACATTCTTGCGCTGAATCTCCAGCTCTTGGTCGCGTTCCAAGCGGTTGGTTTCAACATTGTGGCGAGCGGTAATCTCGGTAATGCATTTGATACCTTCTGAATCCAGAATATTATTCGGATCCAGCGAGCTTTTCGGCGTTTGCTCTAAATAATCAATGGCCACGTCTTCGAGAATATAGCCATTGAGGTCTTGGCCAATGGTCTCAACGATGGCGTCACGGAACTGTTGTCGCTCTTCGAAGAGCTGCATAAAGTCCATCTTTTTACCGACGGTCTTCAATGCTTCGCTGAACTTGGCGTTAAACAGTTCATTAACGGCATCGCGATCGGAGGCACGGCCTACGCCAACGGATTTAGCAACCCGCAAGACATCCTCGGCAGTGGCATTGACACGCAGGTAAAACGCCACGCTAATGTCAGCACGAAGGTTGTCACGGCAGATCAATCCCTCTTTCCCGGTACGGTTCAACTCCAGGGTGATCACCGAGATCTTCATGGTTTCCGAACGGTGAACAACGGGTAGCACCATGGCACCGGTAAAGTAAACCTTGGGGGTCGTGGAAAGGTCATTGACGATCAATGCCTGCCCCTGGTCGATCTTCCGATAAAAGGCTTTAAACAGTGACAGTATTACAAGCAGTGCAATAACAATCACACTGATGCTAACCAGTAGTGGCATGATCCACGACAAATCCATCTTTATCTCCTGCAGCAAGGCAATTAATCGGCTAAGCCGGCTTCAAAATCTTTCTCAGATACCACCCAGTACGCATCTTCATTAATCAAGTACTGAATGATGATGGCTCGCTCACCCCGCACCAACGCTGAGTCGCTTCGCACTTGTAAAATAAGATGGTCACCATCGATATGGGCATCAGCGCGACCTTTCTCTTTGTCCACCACTGCCGAACGAACGGTGCATTGCTTACCTGTCAGACGCTGCTCAATTGGCAGGTGTTGAGCGGGGCGGAAGAGGGGCCGTAAAGGGCGAATGAGTAAGGAAGTTGTGATAGTGGCAATCACAAACCCCAGGATCAGCACGACGCCATTAAACAGCCACAACAACGCACCTGGGTTAAGTCGTATGCCCAACAGCAGCGTTGCGAAGTAGCTAAACAGCCAGCCGGTCAATGCCAACAGTGTAATCACCAGCGGCAGGGGAACGCCGTGTAAGCCCAGCGTTGCCAGTAAGCCGCCAAAATCTAACGCGCCACCATCGCCCTCTACGGCATCGCTATCGACTAACCCTGATAGCGAAATTAGCCAGTAAATAACGGCGACACTTAGCAAAATTGTAAAAATGACGGTAGGAAAAGTAGTGATAATAGAGATAAATAGAGGCATGCGCCTGAAGCCCAGTAAAGCTAAATATAAACGCCATCACTACTGAATGGCGCCATGAGTCATTACCCCTTTCCATTTTTCTGAGAAAGGGCTCTTCGATAAAAAGCAGTCTTCACTCGACGCCATTTATTTTATTGCTCGTACAACGCATTGCTCTGTTAGCAAAGCCAGGAAAACCTACAGCATCCGCTCAAAAAATCAATTCAGTCATCGATTTTTAAGAGATCTCTTACAAAACCAATAGCGAATGTCTTACAAAATTCGGCATTTTGGGCAATTAGGACTGATCATCAACGTCGAATCGCTGTTCAAACCAAGAACACTTGGCTAAGGCGTTTACTGTCGCTTTCGCTCATCTAACCGAGCGATGAGCCCAGGCCAACGGGCAATCACCGCGACAACCACAACGGCAAACAGCAGCCGTGCCCACAAGACGCCCGCCACGTCGGCCCCGAGCATTAAGATCAGCAGCGTGTCTTCTATAACGCTATGGCAGAGGCCGAGAAAGCATAGCGCAAGCGTGCTTTCTCGCTTGCTAAGCACACCGTTTTGCACGTCACGGATCAGCAGCCCGGCGCCATAGCTTAGCCCTAGCGTGAACCCAATCACCGTTACATTAGCGGCCGAACGGCCAATGCCTAATAGCTTGAGTAGTGGCAGCAAAACAAGATGAATCCAGCGCTCCAGGCCAAGTTTTTTCAGAAGTTTTAACAGCAGGATAAGCGCTAAAATAATCACAAAAATAAGTGCTAATGTTTCAAGCTGTGCCACTGCCCAACCGCTTAGCGTGGGCTTTGATGAAAGGTTTGGCTGCCATATCAGCTCTACCGGTGCCTGCAGTAAATCAAACGTTGAGTAAAAACAGTGTAACAACCAAGCGAACAGCAAAGCCCCACCGACACGCAGGACTAACGTGGCCCACCAGGGCACCCCCGCCCGCTTGGCAACGGCCCCCTCAACAGGAATCGAGTGTCCTACCAGCATCAACGCCCCCAACACCGTTACTTGCTCGCCACTCAAGGGCACATCACCGGCTACTTGAAAAAACACTGCAATGGCGGTGTACAAGTTGGTAAAGAGCGCCGCCGCCCATACAACGCCCAACTGCTCGGGCAGGCCGAGTAAGCTCATTAAGGGAGCCAGCACTGCTCCCAACCCATCGACAATCCCCAACCATTCTAACCCTTTGACGATGAGCAGCGCCGGGATCAGGATTTTGAGTAGTGTCACATATACCCGCAGTGCGTCTTTAAGAACGCTACATAAACTATTCGATAGGTGATAAATGCACTTACGCATTTAGTTCTCCATTGCCATCGCCTGAATAATCGTTATGGTAAAGGAGGCAGTGCAGAATCTTCTTTTCAATACCGCACTAACAATCACTATTCGTTCTTTATAGGCAACTAAAGAGAATTTTATTTCATGGATGCCATTGATCGGCGAATCCTTAACCAGCTGCAGCGTGACGCCAGTCTGAGTAATCAAGCGTTAGCGGATGAGATAGGGCTCTCTCCCTCTGCCTGTTTAAAGCGGGTTAAACGATTACGCGACGCGGGGATCATCGAACGGGAGGTGGCGCTGCTCAACCCTAACGCCCTTGGCCAGTGCCTGCATATGGTGGTGGAGGTGACGATGGAGCGGGATAACAAATCACTCTACCAGCGGTTTTTAACATCCACGCTAAGCGCCCCAGAAGTGAAGCAGTGTTATCAGGTGACCGGAGAGTGTGATTTTGTATTGATTGTGACGGTGGCGGATTTAGATGAATACGACCGCTTCTGCGACCGTGTGCTCTATGGCGATGACAACCTGCGCAAGTTCCGCACACTACTGTCGCGTAAGCGGCATAAGTTTGATACGTCTGTGCCGATGGAAAGCTTGCGCTCTACATAGCGAGATTTACGCTACTGGAACGATGGGGTACGTCAACCAGCCGGCGGGCGGCTCAAGGCCCTGCCAGTGTGCAAGTACCGCCTGGCTGGCCGGGAATAGCGGCGTGGGAAGTGTACCGGGACGGAACCAGCGCCATTGAGTGAATACTTCCGGCTCAAGCACTAATGCGTCAGCCTCCTGCTCCACGTTGGCGAGTACTGCCCCTGTCACTATAGAGGCTGCACTATTCAAGTTTTGGGTAATCGCCAGCAGTTTTGGACGCTGCAGCTTGGAAATCCCCGTCTCTTCAGCAACTTCGCGAATAGCCGCCGCCTTAAATGACTCTCCTGCATCAACATGTCCACCCGGCAAACACCAGCTTGGCGATTCACCGGGTTTATCGCGATAGCCAAGCAGCACTGCTCCGTCAGGTCGGACAACAATAGCGCCAACACCAATTACAGGCTGTCCGAAATTGTCCATCGTTAAACCCTTCTTCAGATCAGCTAGAACACTTAGGTAGATTAAGCCGTCAGCCCAATCCCGCGCAATATCACCGAGGTGACCGATTGCACGGCTTTCTCAAACTGTAAGTCGTCAAGCGGTTGGTCGTCGTTGAGCAGATAGATCTGGTAGTCGAAGTCGGCGTAGTGCTGAGTGGATGCCCAGATCATATAGAGCAGGTAAGAGGGCTCGACGGGGTTGATTTGGCCTGACTCGACCCACTCGCGAATTTTCGACTCTTTGAGCTTGGCCCATTCGTAAAGGTTGTCGCGTAGGCGCTCTTTCAGAATCGGGGCGCCCTGCATCACCTCGGCCGCCCATACTTTCGAGCCGTGGGCACGATTGCGGGAGTGGTTCATCTTGGCGCGAATATAGGTGGAAAGCACGACGCGGGGGTCATCGTAGAGCTCGAAGCAGAGCGCATCTTGCTTCCAGACCTCTAAAAGCTCCAGTAACACATCCTGGTACAAGGCTTTTTTGGTGGAGAAGTAGTAGTGCACGTTGGACTTGGGAAGTTCAGCCATCTGGGCGATTTCCCCCATAGAGGCACCGGCGTAGCCTTTTTCGGCAAATAGCTGCTCCGCGGCTAAGAGAATCTTCTTAACGTTGGTCTGGCGAATTTCATCCTGGGTTCTTGCCACGCTGCACTCGTTCCTTACATCGAAGATAGGCACTGGGCTTTGTACGAAAACTGCCAGCGCCTTCGCTCGCCGACTTTTCGTACAAAGCCTAAAAAAAGCACCGTCGCAGTGCGACGGTGCTGAGAAGATCTCCTATTTACCCTAGGACGTCAACTTTGATTGGCGGGGAACGAGAACTCCGCTCGGGTCGCTTCGCTAACCGACGGCCAGCGCTGGGAAACCGCTTTGCGGCGGGTATAGAAACGCACTGAGTCAGGACCGTAGGCGTGAAGATCACCAAACAGCGAGCGCTTCCAACCGCCAAAGCTGTGGTAGGCCACCGGTACCGGCAGCGGCACATTGACCCCCACCATGCCCACTTCAACGCCATCGGTAAAGCGGCGGGCGGCTTCGCCATCACGGGTAAATAGGCAAGTGCCATTGCCATATTCGTGGTCGTTAATCAGTTGCATGGCATCGTCCAGGCTAGCGACCCGCATGACACAGAGCACCGGTCCAAAGATCTCTTCTTGATAGATGCGCATCTCGGCGGTGACGTTATCGAACAAGCAGCCACCCACGAAGTAGCCCTCCTCGTAACCAGCGACTTGCAGATCACGGCCATCGGCGACCAACGTTGCCCCGGCATTAACACCATCTTCGATAAAACTGAGCACTTTAGCACGGTGCTCGGCGGTTACTAGCGGGCCCATATCCAGGTCTTTTTTAGTGCCGGGGCCGACTTTCAACTGAGCGATTTTAGGCAGCATGGTTTCGACTAAGCGATTGGCCGTTTCATCACCGACGCACACCGCCACTGAGATCGCCATGCAGCGCTCGCCGCAGCTACCAAACGCTGCCCCCATTAGCGTATTGGCGGCGTTCTCTAAATCGGCATCAGGCAGCACCACGGCGTGATTCTTCGCCCCACCCAAAGCCTGAACGCGCTTGCCTGCAGCAGAGCCCCGGCTATAGATCGCTTCCGCGACCGGCGTTGACCCAACAAAGGAAATAGCTTTTACAGCCTTGGCATCCAGCAGCGTTTCCACGGCTTCGCGTCCGCCGTGAATCACATTCATCACGCCTTTGGGCAGCCCCGCTTCTTGCAGCAGTTCAGCTACCGCCATCGCCGCTGAAGGATCTTTCTCTGAAGGCTTGAGGATGAAGGTGTTACCGCAGGCGATTGCCATCGGGTACATCCACAGCGGTACCATGGCGGGGAAGTTAAACGGCGTAATGCCCGCCACCACGCCTAACGGCTGAAAGTTAGACCACGCATCAATACCTGGCCCTACGTTGTGGGAGTACTCGCCTTTGAGCAGTTCCGGCACGCCGCAGGCGTACTCAACGTTTTCGATACCGCGCTTAAGTTCGCCCATGGCATCTTCCGGGGTTTTGCCATGCTCTTCGCTAACCAGTTGCACCAGGCGGTTAGCGTTATCTTCGAGCAACTGCTTAAAGCGGTACATCACCTGGGCGCGCTTGGCGGGCGGGGTATCGCGCCAGGCGGGAAATGCCGCCTGAGCAGCGGCAATGGCACGCTCTACATCGGCTGCATTGGCATCCGCCACTTGGCGAATCACTTTACCCGTTGAAGGGTTGGTCACGTCCAGCGTGCGCTGGCTTTGCACTAATTCACCGTTAATCAGGTGGGAAACATTACTCATATTTAAACTCTCTGAAATTTAGATCAGTCACTTATGCCAACGAATCCAAGGTGGACGCCACCGCGTCAAAAAGCCGCTCTAGCTCAGCCTCAGTGGTGCCAAACGGAGGGCCAAACTGTAACGTGTCGCCGCCGTAGCGCACGTAGAACCCCGCTTCCCAGAGTGCCATGTGGGCATCTCTTGGCCGGATAATGGGGTCGCCGTCTCGAGGCGTTAGCTGAATAGCGCCAGCCAAGCCGTAGTTGCGAATATCGACAATGTGGTTGCGGCCTTTTAGCGCGTGCAGCTTCTGCTCGAAGCTGGGCGCAATGGCGCTAACCTGAGCGGGGAAGTTTTCACGCTCCATCATTTCAAGGGCCGCTAGCCCCGCAGCGCAGGCCACCGGGTGGGCGCTGTAGGTGTAACCGTGGGAGAACTCGACGGCATGCTGGGGGCCACCGGCGTGCATAAAGGTGTCGAAAATCTCACTAGAGGCGATCACTGCGCCCATCGGGATAGCGCCGTTGGTGATCTGTTTCGCCACGTTCATGATATCTGGCGTTACGCCAAACGCTTCGGCGCCAGTAGTCGCACCACTGCGGCCAAAGGCGGTGATCACTTCGTCAAAAATCAGCAGAATATCGTGGGCAGTACAGATCTCGCGCAGCCGATCCAGATAGCCTTTGGGCGGCACAATAACCCCTGCAGAGCCGGACATCGGCTCGACAATCACCGCTGCAATGGTAGAGGCATCATGCAGCGCGATTTGATCAAGCAGCGCATCGGCCAGCTCTGTACCGGTTTCCGCCTGTCCACGGGTGTAGGCGTGGCCCGCCTGAAGGGTGTGGGGAAGATGCGTTACGTCCAGCAATTGGCCGTAGTGTTTACGGTTACCCCCGATACCGCCCAGACTGGTGCCGCCAATATTCACCCCATGATAGCCCTTGGCACGGCCGATCATGCGGGTCTTCTCAGGCTTCCCTTTTAAACGCCAGTAAGCCTTGGCCATTTTGACCGAGGTGTCGGCGGCTTCTGAACCGGAGTTGGTGAAGAACACATGATCCAATCCGGTAGGCGTTAGGCTAGCGACCTTTTCTGCCAGCTTGAACGCCAGTGGATGGCCAAGCTGAAAGCCGGGAGCAAAGTCGAGGCTGCCGAGCTGCGCCGCCACGGCTTTTTGGATCTCTTCGCGGTTGTGGCCCGCGCCGCAGGTCCATAGGCCGGAGAGCGAATCGAATAGCTTACGGCCCTGATCATCAATGTAGTAACGCCCTTCCGCCCCGGCGATCACGCGCGGATTGGCATGGAAGTCGCGGTTGGCGCTGAACGGCATCCAATAGTGCTGGTTTAGCGCTGTTTTAGACGACGTATCTGATGATGAGGTACGCGAGGTTTTAGGTGTCGTTTTGCTTTTTATTCCAAACATGGTGTCCAGCTCCATCGTATGAGGCATGACCTCAGCATGCGCCACCGAACACGTTTATAAAATTACACTTTTCTTTTGTTCACGTTAGAGAATCTATACGTATAAGTGCCGCCTCGCTTACCCCTTGGCCTTGACGCCTGATAAAAAAACACCTAATCATTATATTTATACGAATAAATACAACAAATCAGTGGAACACGCCCAAACAGTGCTCGGCACCGATAACGTTGCTTTCAAGTAGCTCCGTGGTGGGTCGACGCGTACTGGAATCTCTGCTCACAAATTCAACATAAACAGATCAACATAAACAAAGGGCTAACGCGCGATGAAATATTTTACCCCCTTAAAGCTGTCGATTTATGGCGGCATGCTTTTCAGTTTTATTATGCTGGAAAGTCCCATCGTTATGCTGGCTAACCGCATAGAGCCCATGGTGATGGGACTCCCCTTTCTTTTAGTTTGGAACTTGTTGTGGTGGTTTGTATTAACGGCGCTGTTTTTGGTGGCCTATTTCACCAACTGGGGCAGCCCCGCACCAACCACTGCTCATACCACTAAACAGCCATAGCAAGGGGACTGACCATGACCGGTAGTTTATTAATTATTGCAGCGTTTATGATTATTCCCTTGCTGGTGGGGGTTTTATCAGCACGTCAATCGCAAGAAACCAGCGAAGATTTTTTCGTTCAAGGCCGCGCGATGGGCAGTATTGCGGTGTTTTTCACCGTGGCAGCAACCTGGTGGAGTGCCTTTGCGTTCCTGGGCTCTAACGCCACCTTTTATACCAATGGGCCAGTATTTCTTACCGCGCTCGCCTGGAACCTGCTGTTTGGTTTTATGTACTACTGGATTGGTAAGCGGGTTTGGTTTTTAGGCAAGCGATTCAATTATTTAACACCTTCGGATTTAATTGGTGACTTCTATAACAGCGAGGCGCTACGCATTACCGTTGCCGCTATCACGCTGATTTTCACCATCCCTTATTTGCAGATCCAGCTAACTGGCGGCGCCTATTTAATCGAAGTCGCCTCTGGTGGGTTGATTCCGTTTTGGCTCGCTGCACTGCTGTTCTACTTCATCATTATTATCTACGTATGGATTGGCGGCATCCGTGCCATCGCCTGGACCGACGTTATTTATGGCGCCCTGCTGTTCTTCGGCATGCTCTATGCCGGTTACTATATTTCCACCCAGGTAGGCGGGCCAACCGCTCTCTTTAGCCAGCTTCAGCAAACCTCCCCTGACCATCTCACCATGCCTGGACCTAACGGCACCATGGGCTACCCCATGTGGTTCTCGCTGTTTGCGATTACCGCGATTGGCGCCTTTATGGGCCCGCAAATCTGGCTGCGCATGTACTCAGTCAAACACGGTAAGCTATTCAACTTAATGCCCTTTTTACTCGGCTTAGCCGCCTTTGCCTATGTGGGGTCAGTGCTATCTGGCTACTCCGGCGTGATACTCGAACCCAATGTGGAAAACCCCGATCAAATTCTGCCCATTATGTTGATGGAATATGCGCCTTACCTGCTTGCCTCGCTGATTATGGCAGCAGGCGCTTCGGCTGCGATGTCCACGGCCAACTCGCAGATTCACGCGGTTTCTACTGTGGTCACAATGGATATCTACAAACGCTATGTGAACCGTGAAGCAAGCCAGGCACGTATTGTTTATATCGGTCGTTTATCGCTGGTGGGCTTCTCTCTGGCGGCTTATATCATGGCGCTTACCGTACCCGGCGTACTGGTCACCATTGGTATTGCTGCGCTGGCGGGCACTGCACAGCTGGTGATTCCTACCATCGGTGCTATCACTTGGAAAAAAGCCCACCCTACCGCTGCGCTCGCTGGTTTGTGGGCAGGCGTTGCCTGCGTGCTGCTGATGACCTTTGGCCCACTAAGCGCTCCCTTTGGCTACCATGCAGGTATTTGGGGCCTATTGCTTAACGCTGCGCTATTTGTTGGCCTAAGCCATGCGCTGCACCGCCGCGATACAGCAGTAGTGGAACGTTTTACTCAAGCGCGCTATGAGTACGATGCCGAGTACCACCCTGAGCGTTTACCCGCCTATGGCTACGAAACGACCAGCACCGCTAACAACAAATAAGGAGTGGGTTGATGGCTCAAGCCCCTGTTTCAAAGACAGTTTCAACCTCTGGTTCAGCCTCAAGGCGCCGACCCAAACTCGCCGAGCTGATCAGCGACGATATCAAGCGCTGGATTGCCGCCGAGTCTTTGGGGGAAGGCGACCGGCTGCCGAACGAAAAAGCGCTGATGGAGCTTTACGGTAGCGCCAAGGCTACCGTGCGCGAAGCGCTTAAGATTCTTGAGGTTGAGGGGCTAGTCACGTTAAAAACCGGGCCTAAAGGCGGGGCGGTCATTAATCAGCCAGGCATGGAGCCCGCCAGCCGCATGCTGCGTAACTTTCTGCATTTCCAACAACTGGATGGCAAGCAGGTTTACCAGTTGCGCAAACTGCTGGAAGTAGAGCTTGCGGCATCCGTGGTGGGAAGGCTCACCGAGCACGACTTACAGCAGTTGGAAGCCAATATGTCGGCCTGCGCTTGCTGCGCGAGTGATGAAGAGGATCACCGACACCAGCGTTTTTTAGAGCTGGAGTTTCACCAGCTATTGGCCCGCGCCTGCCCGAATCCGTTGCTCGCGTTTATGTGCCAGTTCTTAAATGACATGCTGCGCGATTTGGTGGTGATCAAAAAGGCGTACGTCCCAGAGCGTAAGCAATTCGACCACGCCAATCAGGACTACCACCGCCAGTTGGTGGATGCCTACCGCGCTGAAGATACCCAGCGAGTGCGTCAGGTAATGGCCGAGCACATGGCCGATGCCGAGCACCATATGAGCGCACTGGAAGCGCAAATGGCCGCGCAGATGCTGATCAGCAACGATTCACCCAATCTTCAGAATCACCGTTCCAAGCTACATGACCTACCAACGGAGAATGCATCCGTTTAATCTTGCGAGGAGAGTGAAATGAATACCTACGTTACACCAACCAATCATATCAACGACCTACATACCGACAGCGACCGCCTTTGGGAGTCGCTGATGGAAATGGCCAAACTAGGCGCCACGCCTAAAGGCGGGGTCAATCGCCAAGCGCTCACCGATTTAGAACGTCAAGGCCGCGACCTGTTTATCCAGTGGTGCCGCGCCGAGGGCTGCACGATTCGGATTGATAATATCGGCAATATCTTTGCCCGCCGGGAAGGCAGCGACCCCAACGCCAAAACGGTCATGGCGGGCAGCCACTTGGACAGTCAGCCCACCGGTGGTAAGTATGACGGCTGCTTTGGCGTGCTCTCAGGGTTGGAAGTGATTCGCACCCTTAACCAGCACAACATCACTACCCAATCGCCTATTGAAGTTGTCGCCTGGACGAACGAAGAGGGCTGCCGTTTCCCGCCTTGCATGATGGGTTCAGGCGTATTTAGTGGCGTGCTGGAATTTGACGCCATGCTAGCGCGCACCGACGCCGAGGGCGTCACGGTAAGCGATGCCCTCGATGCCATTCATTACCGCGGTAGTGATGCGGTCTCCCCCGACGAGATCAAAGCCTATTTTGAGCCACACATTGAGCAGGGCCCTATTCTCGAAGACACCGACACCACGATTGGCGTGGTCATCGGCGGGCTTGGCCAGAAGTGGTTCGATTTAACCCTGACAGGGCTTGAAGCCCATGCGGGCCCCACCCCGATGAACCTTCGCCGGGATGCCATGATGGGAGCCGCAGAAGTCACTCAAGCACTCAACCGAATTGCCCATGAGCACCAACCCCACGGGCGCGGCACAGTGGGTTGCATGACGCTGCACCCAGGTTCACGCAACGTGATTCCCGGCCAGGTCAAAATGACCTTGGATATGCGCCACTGGGAGCCAGAGGCCCTTATCGCAATGGGCCAAGCCGTTGCCAATGCCGTTGAAGAAATTTGCCAACGCCACGGGCTTGAATACGAGCTAACCCCCACCGCGGATTTTGCACCTGAGCATTTCAATCAAGCGTGCGTGGTTAGCGTGCGCCAAGCAGCTGAAAAGCTTCAGCTGTCACACATGGATATCATCAGCGGCGCAGGCCACGATGCAATGTTTGTTGGCCGTGTGGCACCCGCCGCGATGATATTTATTCCCTGCAAAGATGGCATTAGCCATAACGAGATTGAAAGCGCGAAGCCTGAGCACGTACACGCAGGCTGTAATGTGCTACTGCACGCCATGCTTGAAGCGGCCGGTGTTGAGGGTGGTGAATAATCATGCCCGAAACCTTTGAAACACTAACGGCCGTTCAGGCATTGGCCCGTTTCGGCGAGGGCTCACTCTCGCCGGCGTCACTCGTCAAGGATTGCTTGACGCGAATTGAACGGGATAACCCTAAGGTCAATGCATTTACCTGCGTTAACGATGTAGAGGCGCGACGTCTCGCCATAGAATCAGCGCGGCGCTGGCAAGCAGGCACACCCTGCGGCCCGCTGGATGGCATCCCCATTACCATTAAAGATCTGACTTTAACTAAAGGTTTACCGACACGCCTTGGATCGACCACTACCTCTGCCGAGGGCCCTTGGGAGGTAGACGCCCCGATCAGCCGCCACCTGCGCAACGCCGGGGCCATCGTGATCGGCAAGACCACCTCGCCTGAGTTTGGTTGGAAAGGCGTTACCGACAACCCGCTGCATGGCATTACCCGCAACCCCTGGAATACTGAACTAACGCCAGGGGGATCATCAGGCGGCGCGGGGGCAGCCGCGACGCTTAACCTTGGCCTGCTGCATCAGGGCAGCGATGCGGGCGGCTCCATCCGTATTCCGTGCAGCTTTACCGGCACGTTCGGTATTAAACCCACCTTCGGCTGGGTGCCCCAGTGGCCCGCCAGCACCATGAGTACGCTCTCTCATCTAGGCCCCATGACCCGCACCGCAGCCGACAGCGCGCTGATGTTGAGCGTAATGGCGCAGCCCGATACTCGGGATGGTTACTCAGGCAATCCCAGAGGGCCAGATTGGCTCACGCCGCCACCGGCTAGCCTGAAGGACTGGCGCATCGCCTTTAGTGCTGACCTTGGCTATGTAGACGTAGCGCCTGATATTGCCCAGCGAGTTGAGGAAGCCGTCGCCCATTTAGAAGCATTGGGCGCGACGGTAGAGCGAATTGATCCTGGCTTTAGCGATCCGCTTAAAACCTTTAATACGCTGTGGTTTGCGGGCGCCACCCAAGCGCTCGAAAAACTCAACGAACAACAGCAGGCGGCACTCGACCCTGGGTTTCTGGATATCGCACGGCGCGGGCAAGATGTATCGCTTTCCGCCTACCTCGCCGCCCGGCGTGAGCGCAGTGAATTAACGGCGCAGATGGCGGCGTTTCATCAGCGCTATGATTTGCTGGTCACGCCTACAATACCCATTGCGCCTTTTGCCGCGGACCACAACGTGCCGCCAGGCGAGCGCTATAAAGACTGGATGGACTGGACGCCATTTAGCTACCCCTTCAATCTCACTCAGCAACCAGCAGCCTCAATGCCTTGTGGGCTGGATAACCAAGGCCTGCCAGTAGGTTTGCACCTTGTAGCAGGCAAATACCAAGATCTAAAAGTGCTGCATGCCGCTCAGTTGCTTGAGCGCTATTTGCCACCATTAACACCACCGGGAATGGCATAACCACATGTGTTAGCTACTTATTGACCAACTGCGCCCGCGCCAGTTCTGCAAACTGTGTGCGGGAGGGTTTAAAGCCTACTTCTGAGGATCGTATTGGCCATGATAAAGTCGGGCAGTGCTTGCATATCCAGGCACTTAACACTTGTTCCGATATGGCCATCGATAAATGCTACTGAGCGCTCACGCCATGCGGGGTGGCTGGCTCGGAGCCAGTGCGCTGGCGCATTAGCCTTGGGCTACGTCGCAGCAGCGCTAACATGACGATGAACAGCCATACCAATGGTGCAATGAAAGCCAGCAAAGCGGCTGTAGATTGCAGCCCTACGGCAGTGTGGTAGACCAACCGCACACCGCCGTCAGAACGTGATTCGACAGCAATGAGCACGGCTCTCTGCAATCGACTCAGGGTGCCGACATCCGGTACCTCTATGGCAAGCTCATCCGCGATATCTCTCAACTCGGGCCATTGGCCTGCACTGTTGCCCTTCGACAGCGGTTTGAATCCTGACCAGGGGGTGTACGGTACCATGTCCCGTAAGGCGAGGCTGCGTGCCTGAGCATCGGCGTAGACCGCAACTATCCCGGCCACGCGTCTTTCCAGCTGCGCGCGAACGTCCTCGTCCAGCGTGCGCAGCAGCTCTCTCCGATCGATGTAATCGAGCGTTCTAAGCGACAGCGGCAAAGACGCAGTGGCCGTCGGTTCGTCTTCCGTGAGTGCCGTCCAGCTTGGCACACCCAGTAACGAGGTGATCATCTGCTTGGTGGACAGGCAGTCGTCGCTTTGCGGGCAAAGACGCTGGAGGTCGGTAATGATCAGGTCATCCAAATTACTATACAACACCCCCAATGACAGTCGCCCTGGGGACTCTTCTTCCCAGAGCTCCTCTAATGCATACAGCGTAGGCAGATCTGCGTAGGCCGAGTAATCAATAGAAGCCATGGCTTGGCCCCAGTAAAAGTCCCGGCAGGAGGTACTGTAGGATAGCGCCGGCCTTGATGGCTCGGGATTCGCGAACAGACCACAAGACAGTTCATTTCTGGTCGGCTTGAAGATGAGCGGGGTTCCGGCCGGTGGCACGTACTCGCCGAGATCTTCAGGGGTATGCAGGACGAGTGGCGGATAGTCCAGCGCAGTGGCCTTGAGACCATGAAAAATCGCGGGCCACAGGCGCTGCCCATCCCATAGTATTAGCGCAGAGCAAACACTCACCAGTACCAGTAAGGCGCTCAGCCGAGAACGTCTGCCTTGGAGCGTCAGTAATCCCAGGCTCGCCCCATAGACCAGCGGCAACCCCAACAGCAGCCCGGGCAGGCCCGCGCTTAGCTGCGGGGCCCATATGAACAGCAGATAGTGGCTGCTGGCAAGAATAGCCAGTACGCCGCAGGCCAGAGCTGCTGCCATGGCGATTGCGCCCCACGAGTAGCAACGTCCCAGCAACCAGAAAACATAGCCCGCAGCCAACAGGGCGAGCGATACCCAGAGCACCGAATCGGGTGCAGCCAATAGCGCTAACATTGTCCTACCCACATGCCACACCTGCTCAGTGTGCTGCCATATGCATGCACGTAGTGCCGGATCAGACGGCCATCGGATTCCAGCTCATAAGAGACACCATGGCGCTGGCCATTATTGTCATAACGCGCTACGCCCAGCAGTTGTTCAGAGGGCGAAGTGGCCAGCCAGGTTCCCTGCTCTTTGCCTTTATGAAACCAGCCCTGCCAGCGTGAGTCGGTGTCGGCCCTGAGCACCCAATAGCCCTCTCTGGCGTCATCGATGTACTGCCCGCATTCGACCAGATCGCCCGCTTCATTGCGCACCTTGTGAATGCCTTTTTCGCTCAGCGCGCAGCCATCCGCATCCAATGGCGGCGGCGCCAGTTCATCCAGCAGCGAGGGGGAGATACTCGCCATTGTCCAAGCGGGGGCTGCAAACAGCAGCGCCAATGCAATATGCCGCATGTCAGTAAGCCTCCAAGGACATGAAACGGTAGCTCCAGCGTTGCGAATGCGCCGTGGAGTCGTCTATCTGCAACTGTTCTATACGTGTTACTTCGCCATGAAACTTGAGCTGGCTCTCAGGAAACACAAAGGACTCCAGGGCGGGGTCTGTCAGGTCTGCGGCTCGCGCCATGGGCATCAATGCCTCTCCATTGGCATCGAGAAAGCGAAAGCGACCAAAGAACTCGCGCGCGGGTTGGGCAGGATCCACGCTGGCCTCGGGCAACGCCTCCAGCGGCACCAACCATGGCAATTCACTCTGCTGGTAGGTTAAGGGCTGCCAGGTTACTCCGGCAGGACAACGCAACTCGCTCGTCACCTCAAGGTCGTGAAAGAAGCGCTGCTCGCCATCCATGCTTTGCAGTTCCCAACGCACACGGCCGAGATACGCCTCGGGCAGCTTGGCGTAGCGCGAGTACGGCTCGGCGGACAGGCGTTGCCGATAGTCCTCCACTTCTTCGTCATAGCGGCCTATGGAGTAGACAAACAGGCGTTCTACCGGGCGCCATTGCAGCGGCAGATCAGCCTCCACAACCTGGAGTTCACAGGTGTAGCTCATGGCGATGGGGAGAAAGAGCTCATGGTACTCGAAGTCCTGGGCGTGCATGGGCAAGTCAAGAGTCAGGTCTGTGTCCGTATGCTGCAAAGGCAGGTGCCAGGTCGGCGGTATCGAGGCCCTGGTGCGCTGATCCCGTTCAGTTGAAAAACGCACATCGGCAACGCGCACCTCTTCTGTATTCAGCAGCGTTACCGGCAGTTCTGCGGGCACTGCAGCATTGAAGCGCAGCTGATAACGTTCAGCGATCGGGTCGGGGCTGGGTTGATTGCGAGCAGCATTCCAAAGTGATGAAGATGGGTAACGTTTAGCGCGCCAGCCTTGATGAGCAGGAGGCTCGGCAGCAGTAAACTGCCAGCGTTGCTGACCCGAGTTGGCGATCTCGACCCACCATTCCCAAGGCAGGGCACCGGGTTTTGCGGTCATTGAGCTGCTGCCAGCTTGCAGTTTATGCGGTTCGTCGGTGAGCTCCAACCGACGCGGCTCCGTTGAGGTCGTCTGGCGCTGTACAACATCAGCCAGTACCGACGCTGGCTGCTCATAGGGACAGTCCTGGAAGCGCTGATCCCACCGCACCTCCAACCGGTACCCTGTCGCCGATGGCATCCAGTAGCGGGTGCTTTGCTGCGACAGGTCAAGGTCGGCTTTAACGCCTACGCTGCTGGGATCTGCGGATAGCTGCAACTGCACGTTGGGAGCGCATAGCAGACTACCATCCTGCGCAAGCAGGCGAAGGTTTTCCAGGCCGACAGGTGCGTCCATGGTCAGTCCTGGCACGTCGTTGGCGGGCAAGAGCAGATTGAACCAATGACGCCCATCTCCCCCGCTTGTGTATGGGTAGCCTTCAAAGCCAGCGGCAGGCTCCAGCGTACCACCAAGCTCGGTGGGCAGAATCACCTGTGTGTCCTGCGCTGAGGGCAGTTGAAAGGGCTTAAAATCCTGGTCAGCTAGAGTATTTTGGCGCCCGTGAGAGATGAATAGACCGAAACCAAGCAAAACAGTCAGCCAGACCAGTGCAGCTACCGAGGCGCCGATGAAGCGCGGCGTGCAAATCTCAGCGCACAGCCTTGTTCCGGCTTGCCTAAACGCGCTTGTAACGCGGGCGCGAATGGTTGGGCTAGGCTCTACTTCGGTGTCACGCGCCTCCTGCATGCTGGAGCTATCCTTGCTGATTTTTGGCGCTGGTAGATTACAGGGCCAGCTTTGTTGCTACAAGCCGACCCGGCCATTGCGCCGGGCGCCGGTATCGCCATCTTCCAAGCCCATCGGCATTTAGGCCCCCCCCCTGCAAGGATGGCATTCGCCACGACGAGATTGAGAGCACCACACCTGAGCATGTTCACGCTGGCTGTAACGTACCACTTCACGTGATGCTAATGCCGCTGGTATAGAAGAATAGATACCTAAGAGGCCACCACCAATAGGTCGCATGGCTACTTGTTGGCCAACTGCGCCCGCGCCAGCTCAGCGAACTGCTTGCGGGACGGTTTAAAGCCTACCCCTGGCGGCCAGGGCAACCAGGCATCGGGCACCATAAAGCCGGGCAGCGCCTCACGCACCCAAGCATTTAGCGCCTGCTCGGTTGCGGCCTCCCCGTGCCAATCGATAAATGCCACCGGGCGCTCGCCCCACTCGAGGTGGGGCACCGCTACCACGAGCGCCTGGGCAACGCCAGGATGGTCGACTAAGCGCTGCTCGATACTTTCCGGCTGGATATTCTCGCCACCGGAAATAAAGCCGTTATCGAGCCGCCCTTCCACCACCAGCGCCCCTTCCGCATTGAAGTGGCCCTTGTCGCGGGTAGCAAACCAGCCTTCGTCATTGAGGGCTGGATCAACCACGCCATCATTCAAATAGCCGCAGAACAGGGTCTCGCCGCGCAGTTGGATTTCGCCATCAACGACCCTAACCTCCCTGCCCGGCAGCGGTTTCCCGACCACACCGGGCGCAGTGGGAATACCAGTACAGACCTGACTGGCCATCTCGGAGAGCCCATAGCTAACCTTCGGCGTTAGCCCCAGTGAGGTCATCTGCGCCACCAGCGGCGCGGGAATCGCCGCACCGCCCAATAGTAGCTCGCGCAACTGGGTGCGCTGGGGCGTAAAGCCTGCTTTCAACAACCGCCACAGTTGAGTGGGCACCAGGGAAAGATGGCTAATCGCCTGCTGTTCAAGACGCTCCGCCAGTGACTGGGGGGCATCGTCTAGGATCATCCGCCCACCGGCAAGAAAGACGCGAAACGGGATCGCGTAGCCGCCGATATGGAACAGCGGCAGCGACAGTAGCCAGCCACTGCTTTGGTCAACGGGAATCAACGAAGCCGAGCCGCGTGCAGAAGCCAAATGATTGCCCACACGGTGCAGCACCGTCTTCAGCGTGCCGCTGGAGCCGGAAGTAAAAATCGTGTTGCACAGCTGGTTGCCATCCAGCACCGGTGGCTCTTTCACATCGGCTTCCCCCCAAAAATCGAGGCTAACCGGTGTGAGCTCGGCAGGGTAATGATGGTCGCTTTCCGTTTGGCAAACCCGCCCAGCCTGCAAGCGTTTGGCCAGATTGAGCTGCTGGGCAATAGGAAACGCAGGATTCAGCGGACAAAAAACAACCCCTGCCCGCAGGCAGGCCCACGCCAGCAGCAAAGACTCAAGCGAGCCTTTGGCGGGCACCACTAAGCGATCACCGGGCACAAAACCTGCGCGCGCAAGCTGCTGCGCTAAAGAGGCTACCCGGCGATTGAGGGTTCGGTAGTTAAGAATCACCGAGCCAGCCTCTACCGCAATATGCTCAGGCGCCGATTTGGCCCAGTTGTGAATGGGGCAGATGTCTAGCATGCAGCGCTGTCCTTGCTAACTCTATTCATTTTGCAATCAAACTAGTTTAACACGACGTTAACTTGCATGAAGACCCGTGCACAGATACCAGTGCTCCAATTCTGAGGGTTCGCAAAAAAAATACCCATTCTGTAGGTTATTAGAATCTCTTTTCTCTTTAATGGCGTCTTCTATAGAAGGTACTACTTCTGCCTCAATCCCTCCGCTTGGCGCATATTGCAGATACCACCAAGGCGTATAAATTGGAAGAAATGCGGCTTCAAAAGGTCTGTTAATATAAAAAACAGCATTCAAATAGCACTTTGATCGACAAAGGCGTTTAAAACTTGCATGTTTTATATTAATTTTTGATTCTTCTATGCTCTCTATAATAGACACTGGAAGCCTCTCTCTCAGCTCAACGGTCTTCCAATGCCATCCATCAAGCACAAAGGCTTCGGCCTTTCCATTCTTTATAAAAACGCGCCCTATATCATTTTGAATTATGAACTCAAAAATAGCTTCAGTTGGCTCTGTGAGATTTGGATCTGGCCGATAATCCATTGTTGAAAATATATAATTCTGCCAAATTACAAAAGTAGCAATGATAATGATCGGAACGAGAAATATTTTACGGCGATAAAATGGCATTAGCTTTATCGACTCCTTGCTTTCTGACAATCATGGGGAATTTTTGAGTCTCTTTCGGTTGGATAATCTACGTGAGAAATCTCATTCATTAGAACAGAAGCCGTTAGCTGGTGCGGAGAAAAACTCTCAAACAATGATATTCCCAAACGGACAGAAAGGTAGTCGGTTACATCGTCAAAGCGACGGAATCCAATGCCATTAGTATCAACTCGATCAGTTGGAATGCTGCGATTTGCAATATCGCTTCCGAGCTGCGCTAGCCCGGCACCGTCCAACAAACTATCTTCAGAGAAACCTAGGTAGCGACCAACGTAACCGTAGTGAATATTAGACCAAATGTCATAATAGTACTCATACCCTCGGTATTTGTGGTGCCAAGGATAAGCTGAGACCCCCGTGCTGTTAAATTCGTCATACTTCTCACCACCTTCTTGAAAGTACTGTTTATGATCCCACACGCCATTTGGCCTCACCAGCCAAGTCCAACCAGCAATTGCCGCCCTTCGGGCATTTCGTTCGATCTTCATGAAATCAGGCCTTGCCATATCACGGGCAAGGCGTTGGATGCTATTTAACGTTTCACCTTCCCTCCGCCAACGCTCCATTGCCTCCTGAGCGCTGTAAGCATTCTGCTGCTTTATGCGCTGAGCAGCAGCGGATTCTACATTGATCTGAATTTCCTCGACGATCCAGGCAGCGACTTCCAGCGCTTGATCTCTGTGCGGGCAGGGAACCGTAACAATGAAGGGATCATCCAGCGTGGCTGGGGTGGTGACGGTTTGCGCTATACGTTGCCACTCGGCCATATCAATTCCCTCTGATCAGAATATCGACCACCTTGGCGGCAAGGTCTGAATCCATAAGTTCGGCTTCACCCTCGGCGTTGGTTTGCCCCTCTTTTGTATCACCACCTTCAAGCACCAGTCGGTAGGGTTCATGAGCCAGAGGCGCGCCGAATTCGTCACGAAACACCATTCGACGGTTGTAGCGCGGCGGCTGAACAGTAGGGAGTGATGTGGTGCTTGCGCCACCTCTCGGTTGGCCAGTGATCGCACTAGCAGCCGCAATCACCACCCCGCCGCATGAGGTCTCGCTGCCGTGAATAGCGGCCGCGGCACCTTCAATGGGATACCAGTCGAGGCCGCTGACGATGCTGGCACCGCAGGAGCTACGGTCACCAACGCGGGCAGCGGGTAACCCATCAACAAAGGTGGTAGAGGCTGCACTAACAATGCGGTGAGGGCCGCCATTACAGCGGCAGGCAACCTGATCGCCCAATTTGGCTTGTTCCATGGCGGTATAAGCGTCCTATTTAAACCGATAGACGGTTCAAACAAACTTAGTCCATTCAATTTGAAATGATTATTATTTAACATACCAGGATGATCTTGTGCAGTAAATAATGATATTAATAAAACTGAGCCTGAGAACACACGTGTGGAACTGATATCCCTTTAGCGGCTAGGAGTTAAAGATAGGAACACTCAGTATTCAGATCAAGGCAGTGCAGCGAGTTAGTCTTCACTTCGCCCGTGGCAGTGGTAACGCGCTCGGTGAGCCAATGATCCGTATCCAGTCCCGGCGGCTCATGGGGCGCCCACTCACTGGCCAGCCGACTCAACAGCCCAAGACCCAGATCAGATTCAAAGCTGGAGGAGATCACCACGCGAAGGCTGTCCACTCTCGCCCGTTTAACGAGCGCTTCGCAGGCACTTAGCGAGCCAATCAAGGTGGGTTTGATCACCAGAGCTTTAAGCTGCGGGTGATAGTGCCATGCTTCCCCGCGGGATAGCGTTTCGTCCAGAGCGATGGAGACTCCCGTTGCCTCAGCCACGGCAATGCTGTCAGCAAAAGCAGCGCAGGGCTCTTCCAGGTAGTCGATATGCTCAAGGGGAAGACATGCACAGACATACTGAGCCTCTTCCCGCGTCCAGCCGCCGTTGGCATCCAGAATTAGTTGGGTGGCAGGTAGCCGAGTAGCAAGCTGGTTAATCAGCGCCAGCTCCTCTTTCATGGCGTAGCGTGCCACCTTGAGTTTGATTCGATTTGGCGGCAACGCCTCCCAACCGGCTAAGATATTATCAAGGTTGGCAATCAGCGCCGCAGGCGCCCCTTGAAGCAGTGGATAGGGGGGCAAAAGCGCGGGCAGATTTGCAGGCCATTGGCGCTGGGCGCAGTCGAAACCAAACTGCACTGAGGGTAACGTTGGCGTGGCTTTCTCGCCGCGCTTAATGGCAGCAAGGCAGGCCAGGCTTTCAGCTTCTGCTTCCGCCAGGGTTTCCATTGAGAAGCCAGGCAGCGGGGCTATCTCGCCCCACTGGCCGTTGATCGTCACGAGCAACCCTTCTCTGCTGACCAGCCGCTGGCCTTTAAACATCAACGGCTGGCGTAGCGGTAGCGAGTAGCGATAAAGCGCCAGTTGCATTATGGGTTGCGCGGATAGCGGGTGAAATCCGGGCGGCGCTTCTCGTTAAAGGCGTTGCGCCCCTCCTGGCCCTCTTCGGTCATGTAGTAGAGCATGGTGGCGTTACCCGCCAGCTCTTGAAGCCCGGCCTGTCCGTCGCAGTCAGCATTGAGTGCGGCTTTCAGGCAGCGCAGCGCCATGGGGCTATGCTGCAGCATCTCCCGACACCAGCGCACGCTCTCTTTTTCCAGCTCTTCGAGCGGCACTACGTGGTTGACCAACCCCATTTCCTGAGCTTTGGCGGCATCGTACTGGCGGCATAGAAACCAGATCTCTCGCGCCTTTTTCTGACCCACAATACGCGCCATATAGGAGGCGCCGTAGCCGCCATCAAAGGAGCCGACTTTAGGGCCGGTCTGGCCAAAAATAGCGTTATCGGCGGCGATGGTCAGGTCGCACATCATATGCAGCACGTGGCCACCGCCAATGGCGTAGCCCGCCACCATCGCGATAATCGGCTTCGGGCAGGTGCGAATATCACGCTGGAAATCCAGTACGTTAAGGTGGTGAGTGCCCTCTTCATCCTGGTAGCCACCGTAGTCGCCACGGATGCGCTGATCACCGCCGGAACAGAACGCTTTATCGCCAGCACCGGTGAGAATAATCGCGCCAACGGCGCTGTCGTGGCGGGCGCGATTAAGCGCTTGAGCCATCTCGCTCACCGTTAACGGGCGAAAGGCGTTGCGCACCTCGGGGCGGTTGATGGTGATACGCGCAATGCCATCGGCAGTGGTGTGATACAAAATATCCTGATAGCCATCGGAGCAATCCTGCCACTCTACCGGCGCATAGAGTTCTGATTCAGTAAGTCCGTTAATCATGCCACTCTCTTTTTCTTTGCCAGGTTTTTTAGTTAGTTTTCTTTATCAGGGATGGGGTGTTTACAGTGAATCGTTTAACCCAGCATACCTGTAACGACTAAGCCCAGCGCCACAATGCTTAACAGCGCAGCCCCACCGTACATCAGTTTTTTGTTAAGTGCGTCACTGCCCACGCTGATATCAAACATCCCATGGCGCAGGCGGTGGGCGGCGTGGAATAGCGGCAAACACACCACTGCGCCGACAAACAGAAAGCCAGGCACGCTAAACAGCAGCGCTGATGCCCGCTCGTAGCTCAGCGCCTCGGCAGGCAGCAAGCCCAGGGGCAGTAGAACGGCGATAAACAGAATAACGGCGGGCAGTAAAACAGCGAAACAGACGCCGCCCGCGCTGAAAAGTCCCCACCAAAGCGGTTCATCAAAAGCTTGTTTATGCTGAACATCGTGCTTGTTCATATTCATGCCCCCCTTCCCAATAGCCAGAAAAATAGCAGCGCGACCGCTACGACTCCCGCCCACTGCCCGGCGACGATGGCCTGATCAGGCAAGCTATGCCCGGCGATACGCAGCGGCATTACCCGTGGGAATAGCACAAAGAAAGTGGCGGCGTGGAACAGGCTGGCAGCCAATGCGACAAGGTTCAGCAGCAAGACAATGGGCGAGCCCATAAAGGCGATCCACCCCTGCCAGTTCTCCTCCCCTTGCAACAGAGCAACCATACCGGCGAGTAAACAGAGCGTAAAAAACACCAGCGGTAGCACCGTGGCTTCACGCAGCATATAAAGCTTGAAAAAGCGGTGTTTTAGCCACCAGTTGCGTTTCAGCGGCGGCAGGCGTTGCGATGATGATTTATTCATATTCGTTCTCCTCAGCCTACCCTTTAAACAACGCAATAAGCGTATGTTTAGCAGCCTCGACCTTGCCCTGATTTACTGCGGCGGCGGGGTCAACGTGTTTGGGACACACCTTTGAGCAGAAGCCCACAAAGGTACAGCTCCATACGCCGTCGTGGCGGTTAAGCTCGGCCATGCGCTGTTTTTTGCCGTGGTCGCGGCTGTCCAGGTTGTAACGGTGAGCCAGCGTTAATGCCGCCGGACCAAGGAACTCCGGATTAAGCCCGAATTGGGGGCAAGCGGAGTAGCAGAGACCACAATTAATGCAGTTAGCGAACTGCTTATAGCGAGCGAGCTGTTCAGGTGACTGCTGGTAGGTTTCCGGCGCTGTGGGGTCGTAGGATTTTACTGGGTTGTCATCGATCAGATAGGGCTTCACCGCCGCCAGGTGCTCAAGAAAGATCTCCATATCCACCACCAGATCCCGCTGCACCGGGAAGTGGGCCAGCGGCTCAATACGAATATCGCCCTCGTAATCGCGCAGAAAGGTTTTGCAGCCCAGCTTGGGAATGCCGTTCACCATCACCCCGCAGGAGCCACAGATCGCCATACGGCAGGACCAGCGATAACTCAGCGTGCTATCAAGCTGCTCCTTGATATGGTTGAGAGCATCCAGCAGCGAAGTGCTGTCGTCCACCGGCAGGTCATACTCCTGCCAGTACGTCTCAGTCGAGGTGTCCGGCAGGTAGCGTTTGACGCTGATGTGTTTGGTTCTGGCGTTGTTAGTACTGGTCTTATTAGTACTGGAGCTATTAGTACTCTCACGCTTGGCAGTGATCTGATCGGTACTCATGCCTTTTCTCCCTTGCCCGCATCGCCATAAGCCCGCTCCGCCGGGGCGGAGAATCGTACATCGACGTCCTGCCAGCGCAGCTCAGCATGAGCTTCGCCTCGGTAGAATACCTGGCTATGCTTGAGGTAGTTAACGTCATCGCGCTTCTGCATGCCTTCATCCAAGCGCTGGTGGGCGCCGCGGGACTCACGGCGCTCAAGCGCGCCCAAACAAGAGGCTTCGGCAATATCCAGGCCACACTCCAACTCCAAACACTCAAGTAGCTCGGTATTAAAAATCTTGCTGGTATCGTTAACGCGAACCTTGTTAAAGCGCGCACGCAGTTGGCGCATGGTATCCAGCGAATGACGCATGCCCTCTTCGGTGCGATAAATCCCGCAGCCGCTCTCCATAGCCTGCACCATGGCGTGCTTGAGTTCCACCCAGCTCTCCTCACTGCCGGTGCCATCACATAGCCGCAGCAGTTTGGCTTGCTGGCGGTCACCCTGGGCTTCCAGCAGGCGCTCATCCGCCCACTCGGTTTGCGCTGCGCGCTTACTTGCCTGCTCACCCGCCAGGCGGCCGAAGACCAACAGCTCAGTTAGCGAGTTAGAGCCCAGTCGGTTGGCGCCATGCAGGCCCACCGAGGCACACTCCCCGGCGGCGTAGAGCCCGGCAATGGAGGTTTCGCACTGAGGGTTGGTTTCAATACCGCCCATGGTGTAGTGCACCGCCGGGCGAATGGGCACTGGCTCTTTGACTGGATCGACGTTGATATAGGATTTGGCCAGCTCGCAGATAAACGGCAGGCGCTCCAGAATGTATTTTTCACCCAAGTGGCGCAGATCAAGATAGACCACGTCGCTGTCGCCAAACTTACCGGTGCGGCCCGCCTGCTGCTCCTGCCAAAAAGCCTGGGAGAGCTTGTCCCGCGGGCCCAGTTCCATGTACTTGTTCTCCGGCTTGCCAAGCGGTGTTTCCGGGCCAAGACCGTAATCCTGTAGATAGCGATAGCCATCTTTATTAAGCAGAATGCCACCTTCGCCCCGGCACGCTTCGGTAATCAAAATGCCGGAGCCAGGTAAGCCGGTGGGGTGATACTGAACAAACTCCATGTCCCGCAGCGCCACACCGTGCCGGTAGGCCATCGCCATACCGTCGCCGGTGACAATGCCCGCATTGGTGTTAAAACGGAATAAACGCCCTGCACCGCCGGTAGCCAGAATCACCGCTTTGGCACGCAGCACGGTTAACTCGCCAGTGGCGATTTGTAGCGCAATCACGCCAATCACAGCGCCTTCGTGTACCGCCAGGTCGAGCACGAAGTATTCGTCGAAACGCTCGATCTCAGGATATTTCAACGAGGTCTGGAACAGGGTGTGAAGCATATGGAAGCCGGTTTTATCAGCGGCGAACCAGGTGCGGGCGGTTTTCATACCGCCAAAGCGGCGCACCTGCACCTGTCCATCGTCCTTACGGCTCCAGGGGCAGCCCCAGCGCTCCATCTGTACCAGCTCTTGGTAAGCATGGTGAACAAAGTAGTCGACAACGCCCTGCTCAACCAGCCAGTCGCCACCCGACACCGTGTCGTCAAAATGCGCCTGGTGAGTATCCTCGGCACTGGTCACAGCAGCCGCCCCGCCTTCAGCCGCCACGGTGTGCGAGCGCATGGGGTACACCTTGGAGAGCAGCGCAATACGCTGAGGGGTGCCCTGGGTTTTGGCCTGCTCGGCAGCGCCAATAGCAGCACGTAAGCCTGCGCCACCCCCACCGACAATGACGATATCGAAATCTCGCTGCTGCATGACAATCCCTTCCATTAGCCAAGTCAAAGGTGGTACCGGCGGCACTCTTCGGTGCCCTTTCATTACTTCAACTTACCACGCCCTTGGCAGGCCCTGCTCATTAGTCCAAAGAACTATTGACGTGCGTCAAGCAAGTGGAAAATCGAGTCGGTATTGCTGTTCCCCCCACGTTGAAGCACCTACTCTTCAAGCCACTCACTGCAAGGCAGATAGCTATCCGCCAGGCAATACCAAGCAATAAAAGAAGCCCAACCAGACTCAAGAAAACTAAAGAGAGGTGCCGCATGATGACGAATGCTCAACCCTCACCGCGATGGAAACTATTAGCGCCGCTTGCAGTCGCTATCATCGTCGCGCTGATACCCACGCCCCCGGGGCTTGCCCCTCATGCGTGGTATTTTTTCGCCGTTTTCCTCGGCTGCGTAGTGGGCTTGATTCTTGAACCGCTACCGGGCGCGGTGGTGGGCCTAATCGGCGTCACCCTGGTGGCGCTGCTTTCAAGGTGGGTGCTGTTCTCTCCGGAACAACTGGCAGCTGGTGGGTTTAATGCCGCTAACCAGGCCTTTTCATGGGCGGTGTCGGGCTTTACCAACTCGACGGTATGGCTGATTTTTGGTGCCTTTATGTTTGCCTTGGGGTATGAAAAAACCGGCCTGGGTAGGCGGATATCGCTCTGGTTGGTCAAGGCAATGGGGAAGCGTACCTTGACCCTTGGCTACGCGGTGATGATTGCTGATGGCATTCTGGCCCCCTTTACGCCCTCCAATACGGCGCGCAGTGCGGGCACGATCTTCCCAGTGATTCGCAACCTGCCACCGCTTTACGATTCGCACCCCAATGACCCCAGTATGAAGCGCATGGGTAGCTTTTTGATGTGGACAGCACTTGCGTCTACCTGCGTAACTAGCTCGCTGTTTTTGACCGCCCTGGCCCCTAACTTACTGGCCATCGCGCTAACCGAAAGCGCCACTGGTATCCATATCAACTGGGGGCAGTGGTTTATGGCGGTAGCACCGGCGGGCATTCTGCTGCTTCTGTTGGTGCCGCTGTTGAGCTACTGGCTATGCGCCCCCGAAGTGAAAGCGGGCAGTGAAATTTCCGACTGGGCGGGCCAGGAGCTAACCAAACTGGGGGCACTGACCCGCCATGAAATCATGCTGGTCATGATGGTGGTCACCGCCCTGCTGCTATGGATTTTCGCAGGCGACATTATCTCTGGATCGCTGGTGGGCCTACTGGTGATCTGCGGCATGCTGTTAACCGGCATTGTGACCTGGAGCGATATTCTCGATAACCGAGCCGCCTGGAATACCTTTGTATGGTTTGCCACTCTGGTGGCGCTCGCGGGTGGTCTCAGCCAGGTGGGATTCGTTAACTGGTTTGGCGGTGTGGTCGGCGGGCAGTTAAGCCACTTCAATCCGCTGATGGCCATGGTGGCACTGGTGGTTATCTTCTACCTACTGCACTACTTCTTTGCCAGCGTAACGGCCCACGTTACCGCCCTGCTACCGGTGATTCTGGCGGCGGCATCGGGCATTGCCGGGCTGGATATGCAGATGTTTATCCTGCTGCTACTCCCCACCCTCGGCTTTATGGGTATTCTCACCCCTTACGGCACTGGGCCCAGCCCGGTTTACTACGGCAGTGGCTACCTGCCGAGCGCACTGTTCTGGCGGCTAGGAGCCATCTTCGGGCTGCTTTTCCTGGTGGTTTGGCTCGCGATCGGCCTGCCCTGGTTAATGGTGATTAGCTGATAAACATTAGCCTAGCGCGCGGTACCAGGCATTGAGCTGCTGAGCAATCATCCCCGGTTGCTCAGCATGAAGATTGTGGCCCCCCTCCAGCGTGATATGGCGCAGGCGCGGGGCCATCCTTGTTAGTTGCGTCGCCAGAGTGTGGAACTTGGTGTCCCGACGACCTGAAAAATAGCTGACCGGTAGCGAAGCACTTTCCAGCCACTGCCAAAGCAAAGGCTGATGCCCCAAGGATGTTGACCGCAGCATTTGGGCGACGGCTGGCCCTCGATTCGCTAAGCGGCGTTGAATCTGCCGAAGCCGCTGGGCCTCCGTGAGATCGACAAACACCGGCTGCTGATACCAATCGATAAGTACGTCTTCCAACGGCTCTTGCTCAAAGCGTCGCGCCCAGCGTTCATCATGAGCAATACGGCCAGGACACTCACTGGCGGGTAGCCCAGGGTGAGCGCTCTCCAGCCAAAGCGCTTCCAGCCCCGGCGGTTGGCGGCTGGCATGGTACAGCGCCAAGCGCCCTCCCAGGGAATAGCCCAGCAGGCAGTAACGGCTTACACCGTGGCTTATCAGCGTATCGCCAAGCCAGTGGTGAAACGCTTCAAAAGAGGCTACCTGCTCCTGGTGATACTGGCCGTGGCCGGGCAAATCCAGCGCGAGGCAGTTAATACCTGCCAAGCCAGCGATGACCTCACCCCAGTCCTGTCGATCGCCCAACAAACCGTGGAGCAGTATCAGGGTCGGCGCCTGCTTGTGAGGTTTACAGCTCACGCGACGCCCCTCGAACCGCTGCGCCAAGCGACTTGAGATCATCGGCGACCTGCTGGTGGGGCACGTTCACCTCGATCAACGTAACGCCCGACTCTAACGCCTGGGTATAAGCCGCTGCGAAGGCTTCCAGTGAGCTGGGCGCCGAGTAGCCAAGCCCAAACATCTTGGCGGCATACTCGAAGTTAAGCCCATGTGGCTGGCGATAATAGCGCTCCAGCAGCTCCCCCTCTTTGGGCACCGGCAGCATATGAAAAATACTGCCGCCATCATTATTGAGAATAACCACCACCAGCGGCTGAGCCGCCTGCTTTAACAGCGCGAGGCTATTGAGATCATGCAGTGCGCTGGTATCTCCCAGCACAATGGTAGTGGGTTCTGAGCATGTGCAGCTGACGCCGTAGGCCGTGGCGATTAAGCCATCGATACCGGAGGCGCCGCGATTGGCCAATACCCGCAGCGGCGTTTGGCGATGCGCTCCCAGCATATTCATTAACCGTGCAGGCAGGCTGTTGCCGATAAATAGCTGCCCTTCCGCCAGTTGCGCTAGCTGGTGACAAACACCCAGCTCTGAGAAGGCCGCGCACTGCCCTTCTACAAACTGGCTGGTGCGGCGCTGAAGGCTATCCAACTGATGCCAAGGCGTTTGTTCGGAAATGTTCGGCAAGCCAGCTATAAAATCCGCGGGCGAGCTTATCAAACGGCGCTTAACGCAGTAATCAGGATCAAGCCGTAGGGGCAGCGGATCAACCAGCCAGACATCCTGCCAGGGCTGTTGGGCAATAAACTGCGTGAGTCGCTTGGAAATTAACCGTCCACCAAACTGCAGCACCACCTCTGCCTTAGCCAGTTCCGCGCTAAAGCGTTCGTCATGGAGCGCCAAATCAAAATGGATCAGGTTATGAGGATCAAAACGCACCTGGCTCTGCACATCCGCCAGTAGCGGCCAGCCCAGTTGCTTGGAGAGCGCTACCACTTGCTGCGCCTGTTGCGGGTCATCAATGCTACCCGCGACGATAATTCCGCGCTGCTGGGCAAATGCTTCCCATACATCACTAAGCGCTGGAATGGTGGCGCTTGCCTGTCCAACACCCCATGACCAATCACTCCAAGGCGCGGAATCCTTCAGCCAGCGCCCCAGCGGGGCGAGATAGTCACTGGCATCCACCACGCATTCGCCGGGGTAAAGAGGCTCGCGGTAACGGCAGTTGATATGGATGGGGCCAGGGGTGCGGCGCTGCTGATCAACCGCTTGATCAATCGTGCTGAGGAGAAACGCTGCTTTTATCTCAGCATCTGGCGTTGGCAGGTCGTGGTGAACAGTCGTGTGGCGGGAGAAGATATCCCGTTGGTCAATGGCCTGGTTGCTACCGTTATCCAGCAGCTCAATGGGGCGGTCGGCAGAGAGCACAATCAGCGGCACACCGAGCAGGTTGGCTTCTACCACCGCCGGGTAGAGATTCGCCACGGCGGTGCCAGAAGTCGTAATCACCACCACGGGGCGATGACTGCCCCGGGCAATACCCAGTGCCATAAACCCCAGCCCCCGCTCGTCAAAATGGCAGTGGCAGCGTAGCCCGGCATGCTCGCTGGCGACCATGGTCAACGGCGATGAGCGAGAGCCGGGCGCCAGCACCACATCGCGCACGCCTAAGCGGTGGAGTTCTTCCAAAATCAGCGCCGCCCACACATGATTAAAGGTGGCATGCGCTTGCGCAAAACCGCTCGATGTAGAAGCTGTCATATGTGTTATCCCATCCCTAGCAGCGACATAATATCGGCGATTTTAGTATCCAGCTCCCGCCACTCTTCGTCCGGCTGGGAGCCCGCCACGATGCCCGCACCGGCATAGAGCCGGATCATTTCTGAATCGATATGGGCGCAGCGAATAGTCACGGCGAGGTCGCTACTGGCGTGGCTGATTCTCCCGAACACCCCGGAGTACCAACCGCGTTGATGGCGCTCATGCTGACGAATAAACGCTAGCGCTGACTCGCGAGGAACGCCGCCCACCGCCGGCGTCGGTGGCAGTGAGGAGAGCAAAGAGTGGTCGGTGACGCTATGGTGTAATTCGGCGTGGATCAGTCGGCGAATATGCTGCACCGAGCGCAGCTTAACAATATGCGCCTCGCCCATTTGGACTTGTGAAGAAAGCAGCTCCAGCTGGGTCAGGAGTTGCTGATAAACGCACTGGTTTTCCAGCGTGTTTTTCTTATCACCCAGTAGCTCAGCGGCAAGCGCTTGGTCTTGTGCGGCATCACGACCACGGCGTGTTGTACCCGCTAGCGCCTCGGTGGTTAAGTGCCTGCCTTTACGCTTATATAGCTGCTCGGGAGGGCAGCCAATGAATGCCTCGCTCGGTGTCAATTGGACGCCAAAGTGAAAGCAGTCGACAGCGCCCGACTGCCAGCGTGACAACAGCGCCCAGGGATTGGGGGGTTGCGGTGTGGTCAGCCGTGTTTCACGAGAAAGCACCACCTTGGGCGTATGCACTAGGTGGTCGGGGTTCGTCACCAGCCCCACCCAAGCCGCCCACTCCTGTTGGGAGGGGCGGTCTTCACGCTGGTAAACCAGAGGGTGCAGGCGAGGCAGCGGCTGCTCTGCTGCCAAGGCGTCTAAACAGGCATGAGCCTGGGCAATTTCGGCACTGGGGAAGCGGTCATCGAAACGTAGATTCAGTGACAGCGTCGCGACTCCTTGGTGACGTTTCAGCTCGATGCGCGGCAGCAAAAAGTGGCAGGCTGGAAAGTGCTCCCAACCCGGCGTGCCAGGGTCAAAGGCCATGCCGCCAAAAAAGTCGGGCTGATGGCCGCCAATATCGTTCAGCGCAACAAGATCAGCCTTCAATGCCGCTAGAGATTCAAAGGCGTTAACAGCCCCCAGCGTCGCATACTCAACGGCACCCACATCACGTGATTGCCAGTAGAGACGGGGATAAACGCGCTGCATGTTTAGCCACCCCATCATGTCGTTCACCTGACACGGGGTACTTAAGCGGATAACCCCTTTCTGGGCGGCATCACAAAGCGTAGCAAGCTGATGCCTGAGGGCTTCAATAGGGTTAGAGTGCATAGTTCGCCTGTTAGGCCAGCCTTTTCAATTACCTGCTGGCGACCGCTGGGTACCTTAAGCCTAGCTTCTTCTTGATATAGGGTAGCACCCAGCGATCGCCGCCAAGCCGACCGGCATTGGCGCCTGCTACCAGCAAAAAGAACGTCAGTGCAATCATCCATGGATTGGTAGACACCGTGCCCGCCATCAAAAAGGACATGTTCATCACAATGGCGAAAAACGCAGCAAACGAGGTCAACACACCAACGATTAAACCCAGGCCAACCAACACCTCCCCTAGCGGTATAATGACGTTAATAACATCCGCATAGGGCAGCGCGAAATTCTCAAGGAAGGCGACATAATTAGGGTAAACCGCGCTTCCTTCTCGCATCACGGGATTGGCCACGGCATTGCTTAGAAAGCCTTCAGCATTAAAACCACCGGTTATCTTTCCGATGCCAAGCGTCAGCCAAGTGATACCTAAATAGAGCCGTAGCAGTAACCAAACTACCGCCATATATTTGTTATGTCTAAATAAGTCGCCAATCATCGCGTAAACTCCTACTCAAGGGGTGCTTGCAGTGTGGGACAAGATGACGCGGCATATTTTGACGTAGATCTACTTTTTAGCAGTTAATCATACATTGCCGAATGTTTATTAAATGACAATGGTCAACAGGAATATCGACGTAATGGAACAAAACAGTAAGCGCCGCTACTACCAAGCATGGCTGTTAGCCGCACGCCCTCGCACGCTACCGCTGGCATGCGCTTCTATTCTTTTGGGTACTGGGCTAGCAGCGAGCGTGGATGCCTTTAATGGTGCGGTGCTTGTGCTCGCCCTGCTGACCGCCATTGCGCTCCAAGTGCTGTCTAATCTAGCCAACGATTACGGTGATGCCGCATCCGGCGCCGATGATGATCAGCGCATAGGCCCTGCACGGGCGGTCTCGTCTGGTTTGCTTAGCGCCGAAACAATGCGCAAAGGAATGGTGGTTGCGGCCCTCACTGCCGCGTTATTGGGGCTGTTATTACTGCTTGCCGCCTTCGGAAACCAGTGGGGGCAGATTCTCACCTTTATACTGCTAGGGGCGGCTGCGCTATTGGCAGCAGTCACCTACACCGTTGGGCTAGGCGGAACACCGTATGGCTACCGAGGGCTAGGTGATATTGCGGTCTTTGTGTTTTTCGGACTGCTCGGTGTGTTGGGCACCTACTACCTCCACGTACAGCACTTAAGCTGGCTGCCGTTGCTCCCCGCCGCCGCATGCGGGCTACTGGCGACCGCCGTGCTCAATGTGAATAACGTGCGCGATATTGAAAGTGATGCACGTAACGGCAAGATCACCCTGGCGGTGCGGCTAGGGCGCGCTAACGCGATTAACTACCACTGGGCGCTGCTGGGCATGACGCTGCTGCTTACCTTGATCTATTTGGTTGCCCTGCCGGTACCGCTGTTAGGGTGGAGCTGCCTGCTGGTGGCCAAACCGCTTTCTGATGCCGCCAGAACATTAAACCTTAGCCGTGATGGCGAGATTCTGACCGGCATGCTGAAGAAAACAGCCATTTCAACCCTGCTTTACAGCGTGCTGCTGTCTATTGGCTTGGCGCTGTTTTAAGTCTTAGTTAGCACTTAACAGCCGCCTAGCTCAAAACAGATCCACACTCTGGCGACCATGAAATCAGGTGCAGGGAAAATCCCAGCTTACTTAGGTAAACTAAGCCGCTCTAAATACGCCAACCGTACGAGTGTCTGCCTCAGTTGCCACTCTTCGGCACTAACTTTTGCAACACTTGTTGACAATATGCCTTCCATATCAAGGATGATGAAATATGACGTCTGAAATTTCTACACAGCTCTCTTTCACTAAATTTAAGCAAGACCTTATAAAAAAAGACAAACGTAGATTGCTGAGCTGGGCCAATTATGAACTTTATGTTGCCTTTCATCGCCATGAGTCGGGACAAGAAGCTCCAGCGTTGCTACAAGGAGAGAATGAAGCTCGATACATTGCAGCCAACGACCAAGAAACCCTACAACGTTTTTTAACTAACGCAAAATTTGCTGATGGTAGTGATCTCCTCATCAAGGCGCTGCCCCTCGCCGAGCTAGCTCGCAACGCCCATCTTTACAACTTGAGCATACAACTCATCGACAAGGAAGATCGTCTGACGATTGGGGGAGCCTTAATGCAGCTATTCGGCATAACGGCGATCCTGAAAGATGATGGGGGCAACGAAGTCATATACGAGGCCGATGCCTTCTTTTTCGAACCTGAGGGTGGCGCTGAAACCTTACCCTACGGTGCTGTTCAGCACTGGCGCGATATCGAACTCGAGTACACTTCTACCCAGGAACCAAGCGAGATTAAGTCGCTATACGTATTCGATGACCAACTAGATTGGAACAACCCTCACTTTCCTGAACTACCCGAAAATGCGAAGGCACTAAGCGAGCTATCCTCCAGCGCTAAGGCCTTTTTCGAGCATATAAGGGTGCCACCGCTAATGGGTTGGGAGGAAAAGCCTGCAACGCCACACGTGCCGGAATCTCCCTATCAGAACAGTCTGCTGGGAGCAGACAACCACGGCGCCTTCAACGTGCTGCGTGCCATGGTCGATAAAAATATTGTGCCGGCTGCCAACGACATTGTTCTGACGATCACCAAAGATTCCAAGCATGGTGACGAGCCTACCGACAGCCCCGAGCGCTGGGAAATACAAATCCGTTTCACAACGCCTTTAGGATTTAATGCCGTCTTCAGTCCAGACTGGGTCGAAGCTTCTCTATGCAAAGCCAATAAGGAACTACCCGATAACACAGGTACCCACCTCGCCAGCGAGAAACTACGCGAGCGTATCGTCAATCATCTTGCCTGGAACTTCTTTCAGCATGGACGCAGCTTCGTAAAGACACTCTTTAGTACAGATCTCCAAGGGTTACTACCTGGCTTCATTATCAACAGCTATGGGCCTTTTCAGCCTGATTACACGGATGAACGGTTTCCCTGTTTGGCACGCTTTCAGTGCGGTGAAAACGGAGTGCCGGTGCTTTTACTGGGGCCAAATGAAAGCAACTACGTCTGTATGCCGTTGGCGTTCGAAGAGATACCCGAATCAGATGTCTCCCCACTGATTCCTCGCCGCAACGAACTAATCAGCATGGAGTCAAAGAGTATGCTGCTTGCAGAGCGCTATGAGAGGTTGGTGATTCCCGCGTCTCTTATCGACTTCCCCGACCATTGGTATCAAGGGATACGGGTCAGTAATCAATATCTCAAAGCCAAGTTTATCTTCGGCATGCGCCTCAACACCCTGATGACCGAAATAGAGAACGAAAAAGCGACCGCTGCAGGTTCCTCGCTCAAATGGATAGTAGCGGGCTGCGCGGCGGCGCTTATTGGCGTGATGGTAGTGATGAACTTATAACGCTTTGTCGCCTGGATAACACGTGCATCACTTGCTTGTTGTCCAGCGCAAACGTTATTGGCTATGGCTTAAAGCACCACTTCATAACCTTCAAACTTGGGTGGGCCAAGATAAATACCTTCGGGAGATTTAGCATTGGCGTGAGCTTTGCGGAACGCGTCTGACTTGGTCCAGTCGCGAAAGGCTTCTTCCGACTCCCACACGCTGTGGGAGATAAACACGGTGTGATCTTCCTGGCTTTCACCCTGCAGCATTTTAAATTGCTTAAAGCCCGGCACTTCATCCAGGTGAGAATCGCGGTTACGCCACACCTCTAAAAAATCCTCTTCGCGGCCTGGGGCAATTCGAAAACGGTTCATGGCGATATACATCATTACTCTCCTACGGGTTTGTTCCTGCAGAGTTGATCCTGCTGGGTTGGCTCTGTTGGGTTGATTTGGCAAACGGTAGCTTGATGGTAACGTCACATTTCAGTGGCGAATAGACTTAGCGGCGAATAGCCCTCAACCGCAAGGTACGGCATGGCTAAGGCACCTATCCAGATTGTTTGGTTCAAACGCGATTTACGTATTCATGATCATGCGCCGCTTGCCAACGCCGCCATGGCAGGCCCAGTACTGCCCGTATTTGCCATTGAACCCGGCCAGTGGCAAGCGCCGGATAGTGCCCTGCGCCACTGGCAGTTTGCCGCGGACTCACTGATAGACCTTTCAAACGCATTGGAAACATTGGGCCTGCCACTGTGCATTTGGCAAGGCGATATTGTCGATTTATTAACCGCTTTGAAAGCACGCTATGGGGAGTTTGCCCTTCACTCGCATGAAGAGACCGGCAACGCCTGGAGCTTTGCCCGCGATCTTAGCGTCAAGGCATGGTGCCAACAGCAAGGCGCGCCATGGCATGAAACACGCCAGCACGGCGTAATACGCGGCCTGAAATCCCGGGTGGCAGAGCGCGATGCATGGGAAAAACAGTGGGAAGCGTTAATGACCGCTCCTACCTTCTCAGCCCCACAAAACGCTCAAGCGGCCGAGGGGTGGCAAGACTTTCATCACATTGACGTTGAACAGCTTCACAGCCTGACGCTAGGGTTTGATACCACGCCTTGCCCCGAGCGGCAGCCAGGCGGGCGTAGCGAAGGCCGCGCCCTGTGGCGTAGCTTTATTGCCCAGCGCGGGCGGCGCTATCGCGGCTCGCTATCTAAACCGCTGCTGGCCTGGGAGTTTGGCTCGCGGCTTTCGCCCCATTTGGCCTGGGGCACCCTCTCCATGCGCGAAGTAGTGCAGTCACTGCGCCGCCAACGGAAAAAGCATTCGGAAGACACCGCTTGGTCGCGCTCGCTGCGCGCCTTCGCCTCCCGGCTTCACTGGCACTGCCACTTTATTCAGAAGCTCGAAAGTGAACCAAGCATCGAGTATCAAACGCTGCACCCAGCGTTGCGCGGCCTGCGGGAGCGCGACCCTGAACACCCCAATCTGATCGCCTGGAAGCGTGGCCAAACCGGCGTGCCGTTAGTGGATGCCTGTATGCGCAGCCTGATCGCCACCGGCTGGATCAACTTTCGTATGCGCGCGATGCTGCTCTCTCACGCCACCTTTGGCCTTGGGCTGCACTGGTACGAACCTGCCCTGCACTTGGCGCGGCTTTTTACCGACTTCGAGCCCGGCATTCACTACCCCCAGGTGCAGATGCAGGCAGGTGCTACGGGCACCAACGCGCTGCGGGTGTATAACCCCATCAAACAGGCGGAGGATAATGACCCTAGCGGCGAGTTTGTCGCCCGATGGGTGCCAGAACTAACGCCACTGCCCCAGGAGTGGCGCGCTAAGCCTTGGGCGCTGCCGGAAAGTCTGCGACAACGATTCGGTTTTCAGCCTGGCGAGCACTACCCACTACCCAACGACTTTGAGTGTGAGGCGCGCCACTGGAAGAAGATGCTGTATGAGCTTCGCCGCACCCCGGACGCCAGAGACGCCAGAGACGCCAGCCAGGCCATTGTGAATAAGCTTGCTAGCCAGCGCCGGCCGCCCGCTCAGCGCGCTAAAAAAGCAAAACCCGCCAATCGCCAACAGCTTTCGCTGTTTGACGAGGGCGGGGTGGGGGATGGGTAGTGGTTATGCTTGGCTAGACATCACTAGTTTCTTCGACAGAAGGAATAGCTGTATTGGAAAATCTGGCTATGTATTTGCGCTACGAAAAGGCCCCTTTTAGTTCGCCAGACTGCAGATATTTTTAGTGAACTGCTTCAATAATGCCCCAGACTTTACCCACCCTGCGTCTTGTTTGAAGAGCGACCATCATGTTCGTACAAAGTTGGCAGGAAAGTGCCTAATGGGTCGATCATCGGTTGACGCTGCAACGCAGCGACAGCCCGATGTAGCCTCGAAGGGACGGAGCGACCTGCATCGGCTTTTCACATTTGATTACCATGCTAACACTTTCGTTGTTTGAAACGGTTTTAGTTGATTCTTCTTTCTGAGAAATGTTTGAGTATGCGCTATGAGTCAGTATCGACGACAAAATTAATAATGACGTCAAAAGCATTACGAACCCATTCCTAATACACAGATAGGCAACTTGATTCCGCACTTGCTTCACTAAATTTATGTTTTCTTGACCAATTAGTGCTTTAACTATCTCAGATGTGCCATTTTTTGACTTACGGTACTCATATAACGTTCCATATCCATAGGTTGGCATTAGCTTAAACGCTCCCAGCGAAATAATACCGCCTAGAAGCATATAGAGAGAACATATACTGAGAAACACAACAACCAAATATTTCAACTCATGAGCTGGGAGCAATTTTGCTACGACTGTTGCCGAAACGCCTAGAACTGTTAAACAGATGCTCAAACCTAGTGTAAACTTCGAAGTTTTATCATCAATTTTTTGTGAACGTTGGTGTTCTTCTTTAAGGCGATTAGATATGACTTCCTCTTCAAGCTTAAAATAATAGGAGTACTTATCGTTAAGCACCTTGTCTGCGTCCTGTAGCTTTTTATCATATATTCCTTTCAGATGAAGGAATGGCAATACTTCTTGGGTTATATGAATGAAGCGCATTAGACTCACCCGGCCAAAACATTAGCTATATCTTTCTCAATTGGCCGCTTTTCTGTCGAAAGCCACCCCCATTCGCCTGTAGGGTTAATTTCGATAAAATAGTAATTTCCATTGCTTTCGATTAGATCGATTGCACCAAACTTCAACCCCATTTCGCTAACGATATCCTTACAGTACCTACTTATAAGTTTCGGCAAACCAATATCGATATACTCAATTTCCTCTTTTTTAAGCAGCCTCCAGTCGTTATCGATACCGCGACCAGCCGATGTGATTTTGACTGCATGCAGCTTTTCTCCAACAACAGTGACTCTGATATCAGTTTTAGGGTAAACGTATTCCTGCACTGTTAATGGAGCTATCTTTGTATTTTCTTCGTTCAACTCTTTGGCAGTTATGTTTGACGTATATGTAAATAAACAATCTTCACCTTCACGAAGAAGAACAGTGTCCAAAGATTTTACAATTATCTCTTCATCAAATTTTTCAAAATAGCTAGAATCATTGCCAATCATCGTCTTAGGAACCATAAAACCTACTTTAGAGGCTAGCATCAACTGATATGGTTTTGATTCAGCAGAATAAGTGCTAGATGGCCAATTCATCCAAATAGCATCTTCGAACACAATAAGACCTCTTAGAAATGCAGCCCATTGAGATCTAACAAGCTGTTCTTCCAGAGAAAGTGGATATGCAGGGGCATTCCTAATGAAAACCGGCTGCCTAAACCAAACTGAGGTAATATTAGACACAGTTCTATTCTTTCCATGACCTTTTACCGTCAATACTTTTTTTACGGGATCAATATTTATCAAATAGTTAGACAGATCTTCCTTATTCAGGCGGATATAATCAATCCCTGTCTTCTCTAGCTCCTGAATGACAAGATCAACAGAAAAGTCATACTTGCTGCAAAGAATCAAACAAAGCTTATTCATTCTCCTTTTTGATCCTCACCGGTTTCAACATCACACTTCTTGGTAATCTGCACACCAAATTCAGAGCTATGCGACACTAAAACTTCATTTGATTTCGTCCAAAGGCCTCTATCATAGTCGTAGCTACATCCCTCAGGCATATTTGGTACGACTTCGTATGGTTTTCTCTTTGCTAGTGTAATTAATACGTGATCCGACATAATGACACCCTTATAATGATAAGATTTTGAAATTTAACAGAAATTTGACAACACGTCTTATGATTATACGAACACGCCAATATGATTATCCGAATAATGGCGCACTTCTATACCCCTTTAACCCTTTGATTCTTATATTTATTATTTTTTCATCAGGTTACATATCAAAATTTCGCACTCTTACTGGATTTCCCAACGCCTAAGCCTTGGGCTATCACTCTACCAAACCCAGCTTAGCATAAGTTCTTAGCACGGCTGTTTATCTTAGGTATGAGATTTCAACACCCACAAAAAACCCGCCCAACGCCAGCAGCTTTTGCTGTCTGACGAGGGCGGGCTTAGTGTTGCTTAGACGATTTTAGCTAAGCGCTTCCAGCGACTGCTCAATAATACTCAAGCCCTCTTCCAACACCGCAGAAGAGACGGTTAACGGCACCAGAATGCGTATGCTATTGCCGTAGAAACCGCAAGAGAGCAGGATCAATCCTTTCTCACGGGCTTTGGCACAGAGCGCGCCGGTCATCTGAGTATCTGGCTTGCCGTCGCTATCAAGCAGTTCAAACGCTGCCATGGCGCCTAGCTGGCGGCCATGGGCCACGGCGGGAAAGCGCTCTTCCCATACCGCGAAGCGCTCGGCCAGCATCTTGCCCATTTGCTCGCTGCGGGCCAGGATATCTTCCTCTTCGATCACCTCAATCACCGCCAGCGCTGCCGCGCAGGAGAGTGGGTTGCCGCTGTAGGTGCCGCCTAGCGAGTTGGGGCCGGAGGCGTCCATGACCTTGGCGCTACCCACAACAGCCGAGAGCGGCATGCCGTTGGCCAGGCTCTTGGCGGTGGTCAGAATATCCGCCTCGATACCGCTATGTTCGAGGGCAAACAGCTTGCCGGTACGGGCAAAACCGGACTGCACTTCGTCGGCGATCAGCAGAATGCCGTGCTCGTCACACAGTGCGCGCAGCGCTTTAAGGTAGTCCGGTGAGGCGATGTAGAACCCGCCTTCGCCCTGTACCGGCTCAATCACGATGGCCGCCGTGCGGTGCGGTGCGATATCGGTTTTGAACAGCGTACGAATGGCATTCAAAGACGCCTCTTCGCTGATGCCATGCAGCGGGTTGGGGAACGGTGCGCGGAACACGTCGCCCGGCATCGGGCCGAAGTCGTTCTTGTAGGGCAACACCTTGCCGGTCATCGCCAGGGTCATCATGGTGCGGCCGTGGAAGGCGCCGTCGAAGGTGATGATGCCGGTGCGGCCAGTGGCGGCGCGGGCAATTTTCACGGCGTTTTCCAGCGCTTCGGCACCGGTGTTGACCAGCATCGCCTTACGCTCAGGGCCGCGCACCGGGCTTAGTTCGCAGAGCTTTTGGCACAGCTGCACATAGGGCGCGTAGGAGATCACCGCGGCGCTGGTGTGCATAACTTTCTTGAGCTGCGCTTCTACCGCAGCGACGATTTTCGGGTGGCGATGGCCCAGGTTGAGTACGCCAATACCGCCCGCGAAGTCGATCCAGCGGTTGCCGTCGGCATCCCACAGTTCGGCATTTTCAGCGCGCTCGGCAAACTGGGTGGTTGGCGTGGCAGCACCGTTGGCCACGTAGCGGTTTTTTAGTTCGTTCAATTCTTGGTTAGTCATCATCGCTCTCTTTATAAGCCGCCAACGCAGACGTATTTCAGTTCAGTAAATTCATCAAGACCGTGGTGAGAGCCTTCGCGGCCCAGCCCGGACTCTTTCACGCCGCCAAACGGCGCAAGCTCGGTGGAGATCAGCCCTTCATTCACGCCGACCATGCCGTACTCCAACTGCTCCATGGTGTGCCAGATCCGGCGGTAGTCGGTGGCGTAGAAGTAGGCTGCCAAACCAAAGGGCGTATCGTTAGCCATCTGGATGGCTTCTTCATCGCGATAGAAGCGGAACACCGGCGCCACCGGGCCGAAGGTCTCTTCGTCGGCCACCGCCATCTTGGTAGTGACATCCGCCAGCACCGTGGGGGTGAAGAAGCGCTCACCCGCAGCGTGGGGCTTACCACCGCACAGTAGCCGTGCGCCTTGGTTTACCGCGTCTTCCACATGGCGCTGCACTTTATCCACCGCTGCTTGGTTGATCAGCGGGCCGATGATGCTGCCTTCCGCTAGGCCATCGCCTACTTTTAGCGCGTTCACTCGCTCGGTCAGCTTGCTGACGAACGCGTCGTAAATGCCATCCTGCACCAGGAAGCGGTTGGTGCAGACGCAGGTTTGTCCGGCGTTGCGGAATTTGGAGGCAATGGCGCCATCAACGGCGGCATCCACATCGGCGTCATCAAAGACGATAAACGGCGCGTTGCCGCCCAGTTCCATGGCGGTTTTCTTCACAGTGCTGGCACACTGGGCCAGCAGGTGTTTGCCCACCGGCGTTGAGCCGGTAAACGACACTTTGCGCACCCGTGGATCGGTGGTGAGTACCTCACCTACCGCTGCCGGTTTTGAAGCGGTAATCACGTTGATGGTGCCCGCAGGCAGGCCTGCCTCCAGTGCAAGGTAAGCGGCCGCCAGCGCGGTGAGCGGCGTCGCTTCAGCGGGCTTGATCACCACGGTGCAGCCCGCGGCCAAGGCCGGGGCGCACTTACGGGTAATCATCGCCAGAGGGAAGTTCCAGGGGGTAATTGCCGCCACCACACCCACCGGCTCGCGCAGCACTAGCAGGCGCTTGTCGGCACCGTGGCTGGGCAGGGTTTCACCCGCCATGCGCTTGGCTTCTTCAGCGAAGAACTCGATAAACGAGGCGCCGTAGATCACTTCACCCTTGGCTTCCGCCAGCGGCTTGCCCTGCTCCAAGGTCATCAGGCGGGCCAGGTCATCGGCGTGCTCAATGATCAGTTCAAACCAACGGCGCAGCAGCGCTGAGCGTTGCTTCACCGGCGTAGCGCGCCAAGCGGCACCAGCATTATAAGCGGCGGCCACCGCATCACGGGCATCATCCCCGTCCATATCGGCTACGCGGGCAATCGTTTCGCCGGTGGCGGGATTATCGACCGCAAATGTCTGTTTCCCTGCGCGCCACTCATCGCCAATCAGGCCCGCGACGCCATCGTGCAACCACTGTTCAATAAAGCTCATACATTGCTCCTGGGTAACGTGTTAAGAGGCTTACAGATCCACTTTCATGTGACGGTCGCTATATTCGCGCCCGTAAGTGCGCAACGCATGCAGGTACAGCACGATGCCCAGCGCCGCCCAACCGGCAAAAATAGTCCACTCCGCGACGCTCAGCGCCGCCGGGCTACCGGGCAGGTAGAGGCACGCCATACCGAAAGAGAGGATGATCGCAAGGATGCCGCACAGCTTGCCGTTATTCACTTTGAATGGGCGGGGCATATCCGGCTCACGCACCCGCAGCACGACAAAGGAGATGGCGACAAACAGGTAGGCCAACACGATGCCTAAGCCCCCCGCATTAACGATCCATACCAGCGCCGGGCGGCCAAAGAAGGGTGCCAAGCAGGAGAGAAAGCCCATCATAAAGATGGCATTGGTCGGGGTTCTGTAGCGAGGGTGCAGCTTGGCGAACGGCGCAGGCAGCATGCCTGCTTTGGCCAGGGCATAGATTGCCCGGGAGCCGCCAATATAGAAGGCGTTCCAGCTAGTAATGATCCCCGCAATACCCGCCATGACCATTAAGTTGCTGGCCCACTCGGCATTAAACAGGCTGCCCATGGCGTCCGGCACGCTAAGCGAGCTTGCCGCCAGCTCATCGCTATTCAACGCCAGGCTGGTGGCCAGAATGATCAGCGCGTACCACACCACCGCCAGGATCACCGACATCATCAGTACCTTGCCGATGGCTTTGTAGGGCAGGTTGATCTCTTCCGCCGCCTGGGGAATAACGTCAAAGCCCACAAACAGGAACGGCACCATTACCAGTACCGCCACTATGCCTGCGAACACGCCGCTATCGGCTTGAGTGAACAGCGGCATCATATTGATGGTTTCGCCTTCAAACAGCGAACCGGTGACAAACATCACCCCCACCAGCAGAATTAACCCGGTAACCACTTTTTGCAGCAACGCCGCGGTGGTCACGCCGAAGTAGTTGATGATCATCATGACCAGCGAACCGCCGACGCCTACCGCGACCCAGGTGGCTTTCACTTCCCAACCGGCAATCGTCCAGAGGTGGCCAACGGCGTAGTTGGGTGCCAGGTGTTCAATCACCGTGGGCAGGGCGACGGCTTCAAAGGCCACTACGCTTAAGTAGCCCAAAATAATCGCCCAAGTGCACAAAAAAGAGGGCAAGTGGCCTAAAGCACGGTAGCTGTAAACGTGCTCGCCACCCACTTTGGGCATTGCAGCGGCAAGCTCTGCATAGGTGAGCCCGACCAAGACAATCGCTAAGCCGCCGATAATAAAGGCTATAATGGCGCCTAGACTGCCTGCGGATTGAATGGCGGTTCCGGTGAGTACAATCCAGCCCCAGCCGATCATCGCGCCGAAAGCCAGCGCTAGTACATCGCCACGGGCCAATACCCGGACGAGCCCTTCCTGTTCTGATGAGGGTGTGGTCATTTGAAATGTCCTGCGAGTTATTGGATGTTGTCGTAGGCGCTCAGGGGCGCAGTATCCTGATCCTGTTTTAGCCGTCTCGCTTCAAGCAGGCGCGTTTTAAACGGTGTTGCTAAACACAGGATAGCCACAAGCTAGCAGGCGAGAGAGAAAACACGAATGCACCACTTTTGTGTTTAACTAGACCACTTTTTATACGCACCGAAAGGGTGCATTATTTTCATACGGCTTTCGTCTAAGTGCCCGCGGTTAGAGGGTTAAGCGGGATTAAGGGGTGTCCAGATGGATCGCAAGGAGGTCGTGCACCAACTTGTACAACTTTATGCACTCCAGCCGGAACGGTTGAGTAAGCAGGTGCGTATAGAGCAAGCATTGCGCCAGGCCATCACCCAGCAGTGGCCTTCCGGACTGCGGCTGCCCTCTCACCGGCAGTTGGCGGATGCCTTGGGCGTTGCCCGTCAAACCCTGGCACTGGCAATTCATACGCTACTCGAAGAGGCACTGCTTAAAACCGCACACGGCCAAGGCACCTGGACGAGCCGCCCCGTGACACCAAACTCTCCCCTGCGTGGCAATGCGCAGCTCTCTCAACGTGCCCAGCGGGTACTGGATGGCCCTGGCGCTAGCGCAGTTCAAAGCGGCGCCTTCGTGCCCGGTATTCCTGATATCGCCCAGTTCCCGATGCGAAAATGGCGGCAGCTCTACGCCAGTGTGACGGTGCCGCAGAACGCCCTGCTGCTCTCCTACTCCACCGGTGGCTACGGGCCGTTAAAGCGCGCCATCCGCGATTTTTTGGCGCGCTGGCGCAATATTAGCTGCGACACGGAGCAGATCATCATCACCGACGGTACCCATAACGGCATTGAGCTATGCGCCGTGGCGCTGGCTGATGTTGGCGATACCGTGGCTATGGAGTCGCCCTGCTACTGGGGGGCGCGCAATGTCTTTACCGCCGCTGGTTTGGAAATCGAACCGGTGGCGTGGCTGCCAGGACAGGGACACCGCCTTCCACCTGTTTCTACCTCGGTGCAATTGGCCTACCTGACCGGCTCGCACCACTACCCGCTCAGCGTGCCTACCCGCGCGGCGGATAAACAGCGCTTATGCGATGCCTTAGCGCCCGCATATATTGTCGAAGATGATTACGAGTTTAACCGCGACGACCATTCTAACCTGCTCTTCTATCCGCACTCGGAGCGCCACTTGCTGGTGGGCTCTTTTTCCAAGATGATGTTTCCAGGCCTGCGCTTAGGCTACTTAGTCGTGCCGCACCATTTAGCGGGGCCAATGAACCGCCTGCGCAGTGAACTCTTCCGCGAAGGACGCATGCTGGATCAGGCGGTGCTGGCACAGTTTATTTTTGATGGTGATCTGGACGTCTGGTGTCGACGCATTCAGCGCGACTACCTGGGGCGCCAACAGGTGCTACATGATCAGCTTCGCTCATTACCGCTAGTGCGCAGCGTTTCACCGCCCAGCAGCGCCATCAGCCTTTGCGTCGAGTTTGAACCGGGCGTTAACGATGTGGGAATCGCTCAGTCACTGCTGAAAGAGCATTTAATTGTGCGTCCATTAAGCCCAGTGTGTGCACCAACCGATCCGCGCGTCGGCTTAGTAATGGGCGTCGGCATGCTATCAGGGGAAACGCTGGTGCGTGAAGCACAGCGCCTGCGTCGCAGCCTGGAAGCACTGCTGCGCTAGGCGTTATTAATAGCGCACAGGTAAGGTAGGAAGTGTTTCTCAACACCTTATCCACAAGCTTTGAATGGTTTATACACAAGGACTTTTATGCATCACCCTGTTGATAATTTCATCGCCCCCTCTTCGGCTGCTTTCGCTAGGCTGCGCCTCTGGGCCTCATTAAGTCTTGTGCTCCTGCTCTCGGGTTGTGCCACCTTTGCGCCCAACCCACCCCAGGATCAAAGCAATATCTGCGAGATCTTCCGCGAGCAGCCTAGTTGGTACGACTACGCCCGGGAGTCGCAGGAAAAGTGGGGCACACCGATCGCCACCCAGATGGCGTTTATTCAACAGGAGTCATCGTTTCGCAGTCATATCCGTCCTGATCGCAAGTACTATCTAGGCTTTATCCCCGGCCCCCGCCCCTCTTCTGCTAAAGGCTACGCCCAGGCCCAAGACCCGGTTTGGGAAGAGTATGAGGATCAAGCGGGCAGCCTGTTTGCCCGGCGTACCCATATGAAGCACGCCACGGATTTTATTGGTTGGTACAACCGCCGCTCCCAGCAGCAGGCGGGCATATCGCTAACCAATCCTGAGCATCTCTACTACGCCTATCATGAAGGCGCGGGCGGCTACCAACGTGGAACTTATCGCGGTAAGTCCCACGTATTAAGCGCAGGGAGACAAGTAGCCGCTCGCGCTAATCGCTACCAAGCCCAGCTCAACAGCTGCGAAGCGGAGTTTCAGTGCCGCAAGTTTTATCAGGTCTGGCCGTTTTGCCGTCGTTAAGAAAGAGTAAAAAAGAGCAAGGAAGAACAGTATGAGCCTATGGATAGGCATTGCTTTTGTGAGCGTGGTGTTTTTCACCTCGATGCTGTCGGGTGTGTTTGGCATGGCGGGCGGTTTGGTACTGCTGTGGTTTCTGCTGCTGATCTTTCCCGCAGGCACGGCCATGGCGGTGCACGGCGTTATCCAACTCACCGCGAATGGATCACGAGCGTGGCTATCGCGGCGCTTTATTGTCTGGCGTATTGTCGCTTTTATGACGCTTGGCGTACTGAGTGCCGCGGGCTTACTGCTGCTGTTTAACTACAGCCCTAATGCCGCCAGCGTATCGATTTTGATTGGCCTAATGCCGATTCTGGTGTGGATACCCAAGCGCTGGTTTCATCTGGACGCCAACCGCGCCAGCCACGCGCTGTGCTGTGGGATCGCCTCCGGCGGTTTGACAATAGCGGCGGGGGTTTCCGGGCCATTGATCGATATTTTCTTTGTGCGCTCTCGCATGGATCGACGTCAGGTAGTCGCCACCAAGGCGATGATTCAGGTGGTGGCGCACAGCATTAAGATCATCTTCTACCTGGGTGCCGCCATGGCGCTTAATGCCGGAGAGTGGGGCATTGTGCTGCTAGCGGCGCCGTTTGCGATCTTTGGTACCCACACCGGCAACCGCATTTTACACCGTCTCACCGATGCCAACTTCCGCACCTGGACACGTTGGATCGTCACCGGTATTGGGGTCTTCTACTTACTACAAGGGGTCTTCCTACTCACTCGTTAGCGTTGAGGAAGAGCAAAGCGAGCTTCCGGCAGATGCCTATACTGTCCATAGCCATCAATGGAGGCCGCTATGGATTATCATCACTACCGCAAAGCCCTTGCGGAAACGCTCGCCCAGAGTGAACTGCCCTTTCCCGCCGTCGAATATCAGGCGCGCCTGGATAAAGTGCGCCATGACATGGAACAACAAGCGTTCGATGCGCTGCTTCTCACCGACCCCGCCGATATCAATTACCTCACCGGCTATCACACCTTTGAAGTCTCGGTGCACGCCTGTCTGGTCTGCACTCAAGAGCGGTTAGTACTTCAAGTCGCCTCGATTGAAACCGGTGCGGCAGTCGTTACCGCTCAGGTTGATGAGATCATCGGCTATCGCTGGGAAAACCTCGATGAAATCATTACCCCATTGGCAGATCTACTTACTCCCTGTCAAAAAATCGGTATTGATGGTTGGAGCAGCGGGCTACGCTTTGGCGTCATTGATGCGCTGATGCAAACCATTGGCCGTGAACGTTTTAGCGAGGCAGGTGCGTTAGTCGATGCCATCAAAATTATTAAAAGCCCTGCTGAACTGGAGATGTTACAAGAGAGCGCGCGCATAACCGCCCTAGGTTTAGAGATCGCCATACAGAGCATTCGCCCCGGCATGACGGATAACGACATTGCCGCCGCAGGTGCCAAAGCGTTGCTCGAAAATGGCAGCGAGTTTATGAGCCTGCAGCCCATTGTGACCAGCGGCCACCGCATTGGCGTGATTCACGTCAACCATAAACGGCGTGTCATTCAGGCTAATGAGCCGGTCTTTTTAGAGTTTGGCGCTGCTTATCAACGCTATACAGCCCCCATGATGCGCACCGCGGTGACAGGCGTACCAAGCCCAGCGCTCTCCGCCACCCGGGATCTGTGCCGCTCAATTTTTGAAGCGCTGTGCGACGCCATGCGGCCTGGCAACACCTTTGATGCCGCTGCCCAGGCGGCTGATTCACTACTCGCCCCCCAGCGCGACCAGTATTTCTTCTCCGGTGTATTTGGCTACGCCGTGGGCGCGCAGTTTCCACCTAGCTGGGTGGAGGGCACCGGCTTTATCGCCAAAGGTCAGAACCGCACCTTCGAAGCCAATATGGTGTTTCACCTGCCGCTCTGCCTACGTGTGCCCGGCCAGTGGGGCGTTGGCATAAGCGACACTGTGGTAGTGACTGAAAGCGGAGCCAAACCGCTGACCAATAACGACTGGCAGCTGTTTGAGGCGCGCTCATAGGATCTTGCGCCTTATAGTCACAGTATTGACAGCTCGATGGAGTAGCGCTATCGTCATCACAGATGCAAATGAGAAACACTATTTTTAGCTCTCTCATCTATATGAGGTGACGATCACTTGAGGTAAAGGTAAGTACTATGACCAGTGAGCAGCGCCAACTTCGCCAAACGTTGATATTTTTGCGCACCTCTTTTGAAGCGGTTCAGCACTCTATTGCTGGCCGCCTGGAAGACCCGCTGCCCTGCTGGCTCGATACCAGCATGCTTTCCATGCTATCGCGGGAGCTTACTCGCTGCTGCCAACAGTCCAAGCCGCTGTTTGCCCCAGCCGTCACCGAACAGCTCTATATCGCCTCCCAGCAGTGCGAGCTGCTACTCAAACAGTGCCCAGGCGTACTCAGCAGTGCAGTCTGCTATCGCCAACTGGGTGCCATTATGCTGCCACTTTCAAGCGCACTGCAGCAGATCGACACTCCCGCCAAGCGGCGTTGGCCTTGGCAACGACATTAATTCCCTTTTCCACAAACAAGCGTGCGATTAAGGCCTCCAAATCGGTCTAATCGGCGCGTTCCTGCCGTTTGAAAATTCAGCCTTGCTTGACCCTGCTATTTATCATGATAAATTCAAGGTGAGGCGCCAACGAGCGTCAACGCTGAGACACATCACAAGAAAGGGTATCCTCATGGCTGAACAACAAACCGCGGCAGCCTCTGGCTCGCGTAAAAAGTGGTATCAGGCGGTTCCCGACCCCATGGTACTAATCTTTATTATTCTGGTTGCTACCTATTTTCTGACCTTCATTATCCCCGCTGGTGAATTTGAACGAGTTACCCAAGATGGCCGAACGGTGGTGGTGCCGGGCTCTTTTGCCTACTTGGAAGACGTTGCCAACATCCCACTCTTCAATATTTTTGTGGCGATTCCTGAAGGGCTTATCTCCGCCTCGCAGTATCTATTTATCGTCTTTATCGCCGGTGGTCTGTTTCATATTCTGCAAAAGACCGGCGCGTTAGAGAACGCGATCGGCGTAGCGGTTAATCGTGTTGGCGTTGAGCGGCGTAACGTGATTATCGTCGTCGGCACCTTTATCTACGGCTTTTTTGGTGTCGCCGTCGGGTTTGAAAACAACATTGCATTAGTCCCCATTGCGGTACTCATCGCCAGCGCCATTGGCTGCTCCAGTTTGGTGGGTACCGCTATGGCCGTTGGTGGTATTGGGATCGGTTTTGCACTCTCGCCCATCAATCCCTATACCGTGGGGGTTGCGCAAGGGATCGCGGAACTGCCGACCTTCTCTGGCGCTTGGCTGCGTACGTTGCTGGTGCTTTCGTCACTGGCACTGCTCTCGCTGTATATCTGCAAACGCGTCGTCAAAATGGAGTTTGAAGAGCCGGATAATGCGGAAGCGTTGAGCAAACCGCTTAACGAATACCATCTTTCCAAACGCAACATTCTCACCATGGTCGTCTTTGTGGGCGGCCTGGTCGCTATGCTCATTGGCGTGTTCACTCGCGGTTGGTATATCAATGAAATTGCGGGCACTTTCCTGCTCCTGGCAATCATCATTGGCGCCTTAAACGGCCTATCGGCGAACGGTATTGTTAAACAGATGATGGAGGGTGCTGCCAGTGTAACCGCAGGCGCGCTGGTGATCGGGGTGGCAGCCTCAATTCAGGTCATCCTTGAGCAAGCAGTGATTATCGACACCATCGTTAACTCGCTGAGCGCCATGATCGACGGCATTCCGTCAATATTTTCCGCAATTATGGCCAGTGTGGTGCAGGGTATTATCAACCTCTTCATACCTTCCGGTTCCGGTCAGGCACTGGTGACAATGCCCATTCTGATTCCCGTGGCGGATCTTGTGGGAATGAGCCGTCAACTGATGATCACTGCATTCCAAGTTGGCGACGGCTTAACGAACCTGATTGTTCCCACGTCTGGCGGCACACTTGCCATGCTGGCGCTGGGTCGCGTCTCATACGCCCAGTGGTTGAAGGCGATTATGCCCTTTATGGCGTTGGTGTATGTATTAGCCTGGGTAGGATTGGTGATTGGCCACTTGGTGGGTTACTGAACAATAGAGGAAACCTCGATGACGCTTTCTCTCGTTCATTGCAATCCTGCCACAGGCACCGTCGCGGCCATCACCGCTACAGGCGGAGTGGCGGTGGGAGGCTATGTGCATCACTGCTGGCGAGGCACTGGGGCATGCGTCACCCAAGGGCGCTTTACCAACCCGTGGTACCCAGCTCGGATATATGAAGCACTTGCCAAGGGCGCCCGCGCCCGGCAGGCGCTTCGCGCCGCCGTTAGCGAGGATAGCGACTCAGGGTTCCGCCAATGTTTGGTGATGGATTCTCAGGGCCGCACATCAGCACACTCAGGTGCAGAGAATGTGCCGGAAGTGGCTGAAACCTGCTTCCCTAGCGTCGCTGCCGCTGGGAATATGCTGCAGAGCACCGAGGTCGTGAGGATTTTTGCAGAGCATTTTTTACGCCTTAGCGCCACTAATAGCAGCGCTGCCATTCAGCGCGACGAGTCGCCCCGCTTCCCTATTCATCACGACCAACATCTGCTTACGCATCTGATTGATGCTCTTGATGCTGCTCTATCAGCGGGTGGCGATAAACGCGGTGTACGCTCAGCCGCACTGCGTATCGAGTCGTTTCAGCAAGCCCCCATCGATTTGCGCGTCGACTGGTCGGAAGACGTCGTCGGCGCATTGCGGGCGTTAGTCGATGAGTTTATGGCCGAGAACTTTCAAGCCTTTTGGCGTCAACTGCCGCTGCGCTAAAAGCATTTCTACTCTTTTGCTGGCCCCTCTGCCAGCACCTATTGGAGAGTTTATGACCAACACGGTTGCTCACACTGCTTATAACCAAGGCGAGCTGGGGAGGGCATTAATTGACCGCCTGGACGAAGCTGCCCAATACTCTGAGCCAGGCCCCGGCGTCACGCGACTGTTCTGCTCCCAGGCGCATCGTCAGGTACTGCCGTTAATCAGTCGCTGGATGGAACACGCTGGGCTTACTCCCCAACTGGATGCCGCTGGCAATCTTGTGGGTCGCTGCCCCAAAGCTCAAGCAGGTGAGAAAACCTTCATTATGGGGTCTCATCAAGATTCAGTGATAGAAGGGGGCAAATATGATGGCATGCTGGGCGTGGCCCTACCGCTATTGGCCTTGGAGGCACTTAAACGCGAAGGCGTGACGCTGCCCTTCGGGATAGAAGTGGTCGCGTTTGGCGACGAAGAGGGCGTTCGCTTCCCTACCACGCTGGTCGGCAGTAAAGCGCTGGCTGGGAGCGTGACACCTGACCAACTGGAAGCCCAGGATGCCGAGGGAATCTCTCTGCGAGAGGCATTAATAGCCTTCGGTTGCACACCTGAGGATATCCCCGCTACCGCCCGCGACCCTGCCAACACCTTGGGATTTTTAGAAGTACATATTGAACAAGGGCCAATCCTGGAACAGCGCGATCATGCCGTGGGGATCGTTACGGCTTTAACAGGCATTGAACGCCACCAAATCACGCTAAGCGGCAAGGCCGGACACGCAGGCACTACACCGATGGGCATACGTCATGACGCGCTAGTCGGCGCGGCGGAAATGGTGCTTGCCATCGATAGCGTACTGCAGAATACCGATGAGTTGGTCGGCGTGGTGGGCAGGCTCGATGTCCATCCCAACGCGGTCAATGTGATCCCCGCCCAGGTAACGTTCACGGTAGAGTTACGCTCTCCAGAGTCGGCTACTCGCCAATATGGAAGGGAAGCCGTAACAGCAGCGTTGGAGACAGTGGCGAAACACCGGGGATTAACCATTAATATTGAAAACACCTACAGCGCCGATGCGGTGGCCTGTGCCGACTGGATGATGACAGCCCTCGAAAAGGCCTGCACCCAGGTTGGCCAACCGGCAGAGCGAATGTTTAGCGGCGCTGGGCATGATGGCTTAGCGATGCAGGCATTAACCGATATCGGCATGCTGTTTGTACGCTGTAAAGATGGGCTTAGCCACCACCCAGACGAAGCTATTACCGCCGAAGACGGCGAAGTCGCGACGCGAGTGATCATGGCATTTTTACAGCAGCTGCCACGTCCATAGCGTTTTCCGCCCTCAGCCCGTTACGCTAGTGGCTCAGGTAAAAAGCCTCGGCGTACCTGAGCCTCCTGCTGATTCATCACTTGTTGGGCATCGAGCATATGCTCGCGCATGATGTTATAGGCACTTTCGGCATCGCCAAGCTCAATGGCATCCAAAATTTCTGCATGATAACGACAGCCAGTCTGTCCTAAATCGTGGGTAACTGGCTCATAGAGACGGTGATAAATCGTCAGATCTGAGAGCACCTGGATGGTGAAGCGGATAATAAATGTCAGCAGTTGATTGCCACCGGCCAGTTCAGCGAGCATTAGGTGGAAATGCAGCGAATCAAGGTGTTGCTGACGCTCAGTCTCACTATCGTCCGCAGGGTCTGCGTAACTATGCAGGCTTTCACGTAAACGCACCATATCACTGGCAGCCACTTTACCGGCTAACGAAGCGGCCAATTCAGGCTCTAACGCCAAGCGTATCTGGTAGATATCCTTGATTGATATCTCTTTGAAAAACAGGTAATTGCTTAGTAGCGATACCGCTTTGGCCTCACTCATCTCACGAACGAATGCGCCGCCTCCGGGCCCTGTGCGGGTTTCGACCAACCCCTGGGCTTCCAGTACTCGGGTACTCTCGCGCACTGTCCCTTTCGACACCTGCAGGGTCTCCATCAGCTCCGACTCGCTAGGTAGCCGGTCACCCGGCTTCAGGTGCCTATCCACGATCCAGCATTTAATGGTTTCCGCCACCTGATAAGGGCGGCGCTGAGGGGCGTTTTTTAACATGCTATCAACAACATCCTGGGTAATAAGCAGCAAGAGTACCAGAGAGATCGCGAGTTTGGATGCCACATAAAAGGTTATCTAGCGCATAAATACGTTTAAAAATATCTGGCTGGCACTAACTAGTAAACTGGTCTATTCTGGTGCGTACTATTTCATCGAAGCATTCAAAAGGAGCTTAATTGATGGCTTTCGAAACACTATTTACTCCCCTCCAACTGGGCAGCCTATCAATCCCTAACCGCGTCATTATGGCGCCGCTGACCCGTTCGCGTACGCCAGATAGTGTGCCGGGCAAGATGCAGGAAGCTTACTACGGCCAGCGCGCAGGAGCGGGGCTAATCATTAGCGAAGCCACCAACATCTCCCCCACCGCCCGTGGCTATGTGTATACACCCGGTATTTGGACGGATGCGCAGGAAGCTGGCTGGAAAGGCGTCGTTAACGCGGTACACGCAAAGGGTGGCCGTATTGCCTTGCAACTGTGGCACGTTGGGCGTGTTTCCCACGAAATGGTTCAACCTGATGGCCAACAGCCCGTTGCGCCGAGTGCGCTGAAAGGCGAAGGTGCCCAGTGTTTCGTCGAGTTTGAAGACGGCACCGCAGGTCAGCACCCTACCAGCACGCCACGTGCACTGGAAACTGACGAGATCCCCGGCATTGTCGAAGATTACCGCCAGGCGGCCATTCGCGCCAAGCGCGCTGGTTTCGATATGGTCGAAGTCCACGCGGCGAACGCTTACCTGCTTAACCAGTTCCTGGCGACTGGCACCAATAAGCGTACCGACCAGTACGGCGGTTCGCTGGAAAACCGTGCTCGCTTCCCGCTGGAAGTCGTCGACGCCGTGATTGACGTCTATGGCGCTGACCGGGTTGGCATCCGCATGACACCGTTCATCGAGCTGTTCGGTTTGACCGACGACGAGCCGGAAGCCATGGCGTTCTACATGGCCGAGCAGCTTTCAAAGCGCGGTCTTGCCTATCTGCACCTGAACGAGCCCAACTGGGCCGGTGGCGATATCACCTTCCCTGACGGTTTCCGTGAGCAGATGCGTGAGCGCTTCAGCGGCAGCCTGATCTACTGCGGGAACTACGATGCCACGCTTGCAGAAGCGCGTATCGGTGATAACACTGCCGACGCCGTTGCTTTTGGCCGTCCGTATATCGCTAACCCTGATTTACCCGAGCGCTTCCGTGTGAACGCCCCGCTCACCGAGCCCAACCACGAAACCTTCTACGGCGGCGACGAGAAAGGCTACACCGATTATCCGTTTATGGATAATGGCTATGACCGTATGAGTTAAACAGCACACTATTATTGCTGCGACTCCCTTACGTTGGAAAAGCATCACTTAAGTGATGCTTTTTTTATATCTGCTTACAGTAAAAATGCTGCTAGGCTATTGATTCTTTCGTTTGAACACACAGGTGATGAATGCTTGGTTCGCTGTTAGCGCTGCTGGTGTCTCTACTGCTCGTCGGCGCTGCCGCCATGACCGGTGCGCGCTTTCGACCTGATGGTTGGTACCGCGAACTCAGTAAGCCAAGTTGGACTCCTCCGAATATCGCTTTTCCTATCGCTTGGGGCATACTGTATCTATTGATGGCTATCGCCGCATGGCGTATCTATATGGCGGATGACTCAGCATGGCGCTCGGCAAGCTTAGTGGCTTACGCACTGCAGCTTATGGTCAATGCCATGTGGTCATGGCTGTTCTTTGGGCGCAAGCAAATTGTCGCAGCGCTGGTAGATATCATGGCGTTGCTGGCATTAATTACGATTGCCATCGCACTGTTTTTCCAGGTAAACACCCTAGCCGCGTGGCTTATGGTGCCCTACTGGCTCTGGGTAGCACTTGCGCTAGCCCTCAACGCCACTATTTTGCGGCTAAATAAAGCCTGAGCGCTGATTAAAAACAAAGGGTTATGAGAGTATGGATCGCACCACCACTATAATAGTACTCGCCTTCATATCGCTGGTATTGGGCGCAATGGCAACGGCGATATTTATTTATGTCATTGTGCCCTGGCGGCGCCGACGGCGCGCAGCGAAAGAGAGAGCCGCTAACCCAGCACCGACTCAAGCGAATAGCCCTCCAGAACAGCCCGAGCCATACACCTCGGCCAAGCGCACGAGCAGTGTGAAACAGCACTCACTCTTTATTATTTTTGATCAGCCCAGTGAGCGTTCTGATAAGCAACTCAGCGAGTGGTTACGTGAGAAAGACGCTCATTATGAGCCGCTCAAAAAAGTCTTCTTAATCAACGGGCAGCAGCCCGCTAACCCCATTACTATTGCCAATGCCTTTTTACCGGGCGAGCTGCCGGATCTCTTCAGAGATGAGCGCGGCAGCGAAATGATCAAAGGGATCAGCCTCATCGTCAAGCCTCCTTTACGTAAACGCCGAAACCAGCAAATGGTTGTTTTTGTTGAACTCGCCAAGGAAGCGGCGGCGCTATTCAATGCCAATGTACTGGATACCGAGCATAAAGCGGCAACCGAAGAAACCTACGCCCAGATCATTGGTGAGTAGCCTTAGCGGTATTTCTTGTACCTATAGACTTACACCACCCCCTGGCTGCGCAGGTAGTCATCGTAGCTGCCGCTAAAATCGACAATGCCATCGGGCTGCATATCAATAATACGCGTGGCTAGCGATGAAACGAACTCGCGGTCATGGCTCACAAACAGCAGCGTGCCGGGGTAGTTCTCCAGGGCCAGATTCAGCGCCTCGATAGACTCCATATCCAGGTGGTTCGTCGGTTCATCCATCAGCATTACGTTGGGCTGAGTGAGGATTAACTTACCGAACAACATGCGCCCCTGCTCGCCACCGGAAATTACCTTCACCGATTTGCCAATATCATCGCTGGAGAACAGCATCCGCCCCAGAGCACCGCGAACTACTTGCTCGCCCCCCTGCGTCCATGCCGACATCCACTCAAATAGTGTGGCATCGACGGCAAAATCATCGCTGTGATCTTGTGCAAAAACACCCACCTCGGCGGCTTCGGTCCACTTCACTTCGCCAGCATCCGGGTGCAGCTCGCCCGCCAGGGTTTTCAGCAACGTGGTTTTACCAATGCCGTTGGGGCCGATAATGGCAATCCGCTCGCCGGCTTCTACGGTCATGGAGAGGCGCTCGAACAGCGGCTTGTCGCCCTCATAGCTCTTGGTAATGCCATCCACGTTAACGGCGTTGCGGTGGATTTTCTTGGCTTGATCAAAACGGATAAAAGGGCTTACCCGACTGGAAGGCTTGATGTCTTCCAGCTTGATTTTATCGATTTGACGCGCCCGAGACGTGGCCTGCTTGGCCTTCGAGGCGTTGGCAGAAAAGCGGCTTACGAACTGCTGCAGCTCGGCAATCTGGGCCTTTTTCTTGGCGTTGTCCGAGTGCTGGCGCTCACGAACCGCAGTGGCGGCGGTCATGTAATCATCGTAGTTACCCGGGAACAGGGTAATTTCACCGTAATCCAGATCCGCCATATGGGTGCAGACGCTGTTCAGGAAGTGACGGTCGTGGGAGATGATGATCATGGTGCTGCTGCGCGCTTTAAGAATATCTTCCAGCCAGCGGATAGTGTTGATATCCAGGTGGTTGGTAGGCTCATCCAGTAGCAGCACGTCCGGGTCTGAGAACAGCGCCTGAGCCAGCAGCACCCGTAGCTTCCAACCCGGTGAGACTTCGCTCATTGGGCCGGTGTGTTGCTCAATGGGAATCCCCAGGCCCAGCAATAACTCACCCGCGCGGGACTCAGCGGTGTAGCCATCCAGCTCTGCAAAGCGGACTTCAAGATCGGCGACGGCCATGCCATCCTCTTCGCTCATCTCGGCCAGGGAGTAAATGCGTTCGCGCTCGGCAGCCACCGACCACAGCTCTACATTGCCCATGATCACGGTATCGATAACACGCTCGTTTTCAAACGCAAACTGATCCTGACGTAGCTTACCCAGCCGGGTATTGCTATCCAGCATCACCTGACCGGAAGAGGGCTCCAGATCGCCACCAAGAATTTTCATAAAGGTGGATTTGCCGCAGCCGTTCGCACCGATCAGGCCGTAGCGGTTGCCGTTATTGAATTTAACGGAGACATTTTCAAACAGGGGCTTGGCCCCAAACTGCATGGTGATATTGGCGGTTGCGATCACAAAAAAAGAGCCCCGGTTAGCATATCTGTAACGACAGCTTTACAGTAAATAGAAAGGCTCGCGATTCTACGCGCTATTGAACGGGTATTCACCCATCAGACTTTAGTCACATCAACTGATTGCCGGGATATCGAGTAGAAAGCGTTCATCATCAATCGCTTGGCGAAATCGCGAGTGTAAAATATCGACGACGCCTTGGTGCTCCCCCACCAGTTGGGTCGTGGTAACGGAAAGCCCTGGATCCTGTTTTTCAGCGGCGGCGCATATTTCCGCAATATCGCCGCCCTCCCCGGCGTGGCGCCCCGGCGAAAGAAACAGCATCGCCAAGATAACCGGGCCTGTCTTGAACTCCGGCAGCGCCAGCAAGTTTTCCAGCAGTGGCTCGTTAAAGCGGTACTCCTCGCCCTCGCGGCGCTCCATGGAGGCAGCGGCAACACAGGCAACGTCATCGCCAAGCAGCACGCTAAGTTGCCCCGCTAGGCGGTTACGTACGGCGGTGACTTCAGGGATGGGGCTGCCGTGATCTACCAACGCTACGTGGGGTTTAGCACCTGGTCGAAGCTTGTCGCGCACGTTGTCGGCCAGCAGATGGGCTAATCGCAGGTCATTACTCCCGAATTCATCCACCAAGGGCTGGGCGACACGCACCTTAACGTGGGGAAAACGCTCCTGCATGGTCGCCATGCGTTCAGGCAAGTAACCCGTGAGTGCTTTGCTTGGCCCGAAAAAGAACGGCAGGATAATGATCTCCGTTGCCCCCTGCTCGGCGCTGCGTTCAGCGGCGGGGCCAAGGGTAGTGGCAGGGATACCATCGATCTCGTCGGCCGGAATCTTATTGGAGTGCAGCAGCGAAGCCGCCTGCACGGTTTCACCGATAAGCTTGCTAAGCGCAGCCGCCACGCGACGTAAGTTCAGCGTCGCCTGCGCTCGTAACGAGCCGTTATCCACCAGAAATATCGCGCGCATGCTTGCCTCTACTAATTGGGTTGAGTGAGCTGTCGGGTCAGTAATCACCAGTGGCATGGTAAGATGGCTGCTTTACAACGGGTGTAGCCCACGATGCTATTTGATGACGATATGTTGCTTGATAACCATGCTTGATACCACTGCTCTTAACCAGCAAAGAAACTTCTTTGAGGGCCATGCCGCTATTTGGCTATTTGGCTACGGCTCGCTGATTTGGAAGGCGGATTTTGCCTACTTAGAGCGTCGCCCGGCGTATATACACGGCTGGGAGCGGCGGTTTTGGCAGGGCTCCCACGACCACCGTGGCACCCCTGAAGCGCCTGGGCGGGTAGCGACGCTGGTTCGCGCCGAGGGTTCGATTTGCCACGGTATGGCCTACCGCATCACTCCGGAAGTGCTCGCCCCGCTGGATGTGCGTGAGAAGAACGGCTATTTGCGAGAAAAAGTAGCGCTGACGTTCGTTGATGAGAAGACGTCTGTTGCTGAGAAGAGCAGCGGAACCGAACAGAGTGAAGGGCTTATTTATCTGGCCAGTGAAGACAATCCGGCCTTTTTGGGCGACGCACCGCTTGATGAAATCGCCCAGCAAATTGCCAATGCCCATGGACCCAGCGGCCCCAACCGCGACTACCTGGTCAATCTGGCCGTGGCGCTGCGGGAGCTAGGCGCCAAAGATGCCCATATCTTTGCCCTGGAAAAGCAGTTGAGCCAATTTTAACATTACCAGTAGCGTGGATAGCGGCGGTGACGGGCAAGGTTATTGACCAATATGGCGATGACCAGCATCACTACACTACCCGCGCCGATTGGCAAAAGAGGATACCACCACCCCAGTTGATGAACGCTGGCACCTCCACCTACCGCAATCAGCGCCGCTGCGGCGCCCGGTGGGTGAACCGTATGGGTTAGCTGCATACCCAGTACCGACAGCGAGACGGCCAGGGCCATTGAGAGCGGTGTCGCCCCCAGTAGTTGGTAGCAAGCAACGCCAATACCCGCGGAGAGCACGCTGCCAAACAGTACATGGCTGGGCTGAGCAAAAGGACTTTCAGGTGCCGCATAGATGAGCACTGAGGTTGCGCCGAAGGAGCCTACGATCAGCAGTTGTTGTGACAGCCACGCCGAGCTTAACCAGCAAATGACCGCCATACCGGTAAAGGCCCCGAGCCATGACCAAAAAGCATCCTGCCAGCCTACCCAGGCACGCTTAACTGGCTGCCCCCGCATCTTGCCAAGATAAGTTTTCATTGCACTCGCTTTGCACAAAATGAGTGCAAATGATGCCAAAATGCACCAAATAAGCAAATGACAATCTGTCATGCTCCTGATGAAACTGACTCAGGAGAGTTTACTCTGAGCTAAAGAGACTTCTCTACATCATCAACCAGGAAAGAATAAACAGCCCCAACACGGTACGCACAATACCGCCTAGCAGCGAGCCGCGCAGAAACGCGCGCAAACCGCCCCACAGGATCAGCAGCCCGATCACTAAGACGGCAATGCTGAAAAAGGAATCGTTGATCCCCAGCGAACGCGTCAGGCCATCAATGAAATCGCCGAACGCACCGAAGAAGTTGGTGAAAATGCCTAACAGAAACTCCACCACCACGCGGATCGCTTCGCCGATAGTTTCGCCAATTTCGTCAAAAAAGCCATTTGCCTGCATCGCGTTTGCTTGCATTGATAGTACCCAAGACTGAGAAGGATGAGCGACATTGTCGGTTAAATACGCTGACTGAGCAAAGCAGGTCACATCGCTAACCACTTCGCTCCCAGTGTTTAGCGACTTTCCCATCAAACAACTACGCTCACTTAAACACTCCGAAATATAAGAGCCCTTAAATAATCACCATTACCGTCGTTACGCGCCAGGTGCTTATCATGACCCACTACTACCCATTGGCTGATCAACTTCAAGCTAGCACCCACCAAGTGGAAAACCAGCCGCCGACACTTGGAAACTACAACAGCTACACAACTGATCGCGCGCTTCAGGAAGGCGTTAAACGGGAAAGCGGGTCTGACGACGATGCCTCGCTCAAGACATTTGGCCAGTGGGCGGGCTCCGCCGAGGCGATTGCCTTGGGGGTTGAGGCCAACCGTTACTCCCCCCTGCTAGTGACCCACGACCGGCAAGGCTATCGGGTCGATTTGATTGAGTTCCATCCCGCCTATCATCGGCTTATGCAAACGGCGATAGAGCATGGTCTACACGCCAGCCCCTGGCGAAACCCTCAACCCGGTGCGCATGTTAATCGTGCCGCCAACTACTTTTTACAGACCCAGGTAGAAGCCGGTCATGGCTGCCCAATCACCATGACCTTTGCTGCCCTGCCCGCCCTTCGCCATCAGCCCAGCCTACTTGAAAGCTGGGGTGATAAAATCACCGCGCCACATTACGATTCGCGCAACGTGCCCTATTTCGAGAAACAGGGTCTCACTCTCGGCATGGCAATGACCGAAAAACAGGGCGGCTCCGATGTGCGCCTGAACACCACCCGCGCTTACCCGATAGGCCAGGGTGGGCCCGGAGAAACCTACGAGCTGGTGGGGCATAAGTGGTTTGTCTCTGCCCCCATGTGCGACGCCTTTCTGGTGCTCGCCCAGGCACCCGGCGGCTTGAGCTGTTTTTTGCTGCCTCGCTGGCGGCCCGATGGCAGCAAGAATCCACTCCACATCCAGCAGCTAAAGCGCAAAATGGGCAACGTATCGAATGCCTCTAGCGAGACGGAGCTTCGGGGCGCCTTTGCCTGGATGGTAGGCGATGAAGGCCGCGGTGTGCGCACCATCATCGAGATGGTCGCCATGACCCGCTATGACTGCATGATTGGCTCAGCTGCCGGAATGCGCCAGGCCATCGCCCAGGCGATCCACCACGCCTCTCATCGCCATGCCTTCGGGGCGCGCTTAAGCGAACAGCCACTGATGCAAAACGTGCTCGCTGACCTGGCCATTGAGAGCGAAGCCGCCACCACCTTAATGCTGCGCATGGCCCGAGCCATGGATCATCAGGACAACGAGCATGAGCGCCTACTTTCGCGAATTGCCACCCCCGTCGGCAAGTACTGGATCTGTAAGCGCACGACCCACCACGCTTACGAAGCAATGGAGGTGATTGGCGGAAGCGGCGTCATGGAGACCCACATAATGGCGCGCCTGTTTCGCGAGTCGCCCATCAACGCCATTTGGGAAGGCAGCGGAAATGTGCAGTGTTTGGATATCCTGCGCGCGATTGAAAAACAGCCCGAAGTGCTCGACGCCTACTTCGCCGAGCTTGCCAAAGCGCAGGGCGTCAATGGGCATCTTGACCGCTTTATCCTCCAATTACAGCGGCAGATACAGGATACCCAAGCGCTCCAGTACCGCGCCCGCCAGTTGGCGGACGGTATGGCTCTAGCGCTACAAGGCGCCCTGCTGGTTCAGCACGCCCCCGCTTATGTAGCCGATGCATTCTGCGCTGGTCGTCTTACCGACCGCAGTGGCCTCAATACAGGCACGCTGCCTACCGGGCTGGATTGCGCGGCGATCATCCAGCGTGCTCGACCTGTGGAATAAGCGTTCACGACCATGGTCGACTTTCATGCTAAAACTAAACGCGTTAAAACGAATCCTGTAAAACAATAAGCAGCATCGTGATAACGGGAGAGCTTGGCGCATCAATAGTCGATGACGCCAGCGCCGAAGGAGCAACAGCCCCGGAAACTCTCAGGCAACCGGACCGCTATCACCATCACTTTCCGAAGAGCGGCTGATGACTGCGTCACTCAGCCCACCGAAGGAGCAAGCGCACCCAAAGGATGCGTGAATCTCTCAGGTTCCATGACGGAAGGGGTACGCCCAGCAGCAGCTACGCCGTTAGGCGGGATCCCCGACGCTCATACAATCTGGAGAGAGTTATGCTACGCATTGCCGTTATCGGTGGTGGTATTACCGGCATCACCAGCGCCTACGCCCTGGCCAAACGTGGCTATGATGTCACCGTCTTTGAAAAGCACCGCTATGCAGCGATGGAAACCTCGTTTGCCAACGGCGGGCAGCTCTCGGCGTCTAACGCTGAAGTGTGGAACCACTGGCCGACGGTGGTCAAAGGCCTGCGCTGGATGCTTAAAAACGACGCTCCGCTGCTGGTTAACCCCCGCCCAAGCTGGCACAAGCTCAGTTGGTTTGGCGAATTTATCGCCTCGATCCCCCGCTATTCCGCCAACACCACGGAGACCGCACGGCTGGCCATTGCCGCCCGCGAGCACCTATTTCAATGGGCGCAGGATGAGCAGATCGATTTCGATTTAAAACAGAAAGGTATCCTGCATATCTACCGCGACAAGGCAGGCTATGAGCACGCCGCCAAGGTCTCCAAGCTGCTAAGCAAAGGCGGCCTGGAGCGCAGGGCAGTGACTCCCAATGAGATGCGTGCCATCGAACCCACCCTGGCGGGCAACTACTACGGCGGCTTCTATACTGAAAGCGATGCCACCGGCGATATCCATAAGTTTACCCATGGACTGGCGCAAGCCGCCGAACGCCGCGGCGTCACGCTTAACTATGGTCACAACGTGCAGGATATTGGCGCGGACGAACAGCACACCTGGATCACTGCCGATGATCTAACCGATCTCGGCAGTGAACCGGTGCGCGAAACCTTTGATAGCGTGGTGGTATGTGCAGGCGTAGGCAGCCGCGCCTTGGCCGCCAAGCTTGGCGACCGGGTCAATATCTACCCGGTCAAAGGCTACTCGATTACCGTGCAACTTGACGATGCCGCCTCTCAACAGGCCGCCCCCACCGTTAGCCTGTTGGATGATGAAACCAAGCTGGTCACCAGCCGTCTGGGCGATGACCGCTTCCGCGTCGCTGGAACCGCCGAGTTTAACGGCTTTAATCGCGATATCCGCGACAACCGCATCCGCCCGCTGATTCGCTGGGTGGAAGAGTGTTTCCCCGCGGTCAGCACTCGCCGCGTGGTGCCCTGGGCTGGGCTACGCCCGATGCTGCCCAATATGTTGCCCAAAGTCGGCCCCGGCAAACTGCCCACCGTGTTCTACAACACCGGCCACGGCCACCTGGGCTGGACACTCTCCGCCATCACCGCAGATATGCTGGCGGATGCGGTAGAGGATAAAAACATCCACTCTCAGCAAGCCACCCAGTCGCTTAGCTAGTCCCAACCATAACAAGTTCGGGCAGGCTTCCGGTAAGATATAAAACACTCCAACATAGGCGTGTTTTATGCTTAACCAGCGTGCATTAACCTACCTCAATGAAGTGATTCGCCGCGGCTCGCTCAGGCGCGCCGCCGCCCACCTCAATGTTGACGCCTCTGCCGTTAGCCGCCAATTAAAAGCGCTCGAAGAAGAGTTGGATACCCAGCTATGTGAGCGGCACGGAAGGGGGATGCGTGCTACTGCAGCGGGCCAGCTTCTGGTGCACCATTTTCATGCCCAGCGAGCATCAGAAGAGGCCGTACTATCCCAGCTCATGGCCCTTCAGAGCCTAGCGAAAGGGGAAGTTCGCATTGCCGTGGGAGAAGGGTTTATCGCTGACCTGATCGCCGCACCGTTAGGCACTTTTATGTCAGCGTTTTCAGGTATCAATGTCGAAATTCGCATGGCGGGCGTCAACGAAGCGATGTCGTTACTCAAAGATCGCGAAGTGGATATAGCGCTACTTTATGCACCGCCGGTAGACCCGCAACTTTTCTGCCACGTGGAAACACGCCAGCCACTGGATGTCATCGTGCCACCCAATCATCCGCTCAGCGAGCTAGATCGCCCTGTGACATTGCATGACCTCAAGGATTGGCCCCTTGCGTTAATGGATAACCCTTTCGGTATGCGGCAAATGGTCAATATGGTGGCCCACCAGGAGCGCATTCATCTTGAAGCGCGCCTGCATACCAATTCTGTTTCGGTGTTAAAGAATTTCGTGCGCTCAGGCATCGGCGTTACGTTTATGCCTGAGCTCACCGTAGCGGATGAGATTGAGCGCGGTGAGATCTTCACACTCCCCATGCAGTACCCGGTGATGAACGGTACGCGGGCACAAATTGTTAGCCTGAAAGGGCAGGAGCTCCCGGTCGCTTCAACCACCTGTATCGATCATTTGCACAAAGGCATGCGCTTTTTCTCCGCCGATGCACCGCGACTGTTGCAATAAAAGCCACAGTTTAGGTATTGCATAGTCAACACCTCAATACATAGTCTTCTAGTAGGCACTCCTTATAAATCCAATAACTCGCCCATAGCGCCCCGTAGCTCACGACAATAAACCAGGAGACTTACGATGTTTACTCAGCACTTTTCACCCAAACGACTCATCTCGGCTTGCCTGATTGGCTCTGCCATGATGGCAGGGAACACTCTTGCAGCCACCACCATTAATCTGAGTTACAACGGTGCCCCAGATCCCGAAAAGAATGCGGTTCACGTCTTTGCAGAGAACCTTAAAACGTTGGTAGACGAAAAAACTGACGGTGAGATCCAGCTTGAGCTCTATCCGAATAGCATGCTGGGCGAAGAGCAGGAGCGCATGGAGCAGACCATGAGCACGCCGATGCTCAATGTGGCGTCATTTGCGGGTGTCTCTCCTCTGGTTGATGAAATCTTTGTTAGCGCTATTCCGTTTCTGTTCGACGATTTTGCGGCGGCGCGTAGCTTCTTCGATGAAGGAGCGTATTGGCAGGAAGTCAGCAGTACCCTGCAGGAGCGTGCGGGTATCGATATGCTGGCGGTTGTCGAAGAGGGGGGCTTCTTAGCGTTCACCAATAACGAAAGGCCGATCAGCCATCCTGACGACTTCGAAGGTCTCCGCTTCCGCGCCATGGATCCTAGCCAGGTCGCTCTCTATGAGGCCTTCGGTGCCTCCGGCACGCCTATTCCCTGGACAGAAACCTACATGGCACTGCGCACCGGGGTGGCTGACGGCCAAATGAACCCGCCGATGTATATCATCCTAGGCAGCCTTTACGAAGTGCAGGACTACCTGACCCTCGCCAATATCCAGTACTCCGACCAATTCCTGGTAGGCAACAGCGAAATGATCGCGGGTTGGGATGATGAACTTCGTAGCGCCTTTATGGAGGCCGTCACCGAAGCCAATCACAATGCCCGTGAGCATAACGAAGAGCAGGTCGAGGCACGCATTGCCTATCTGGAAGAACAAGGTATGGAAGTGATTCGCCCTTCTGAAGAGGAGCTCGCCGCCTTCCGCGAAATCGGCCAGCCTGCTTACCTTGAGTGGCTCGGTGAGCGTGATATCGAGCAACGCTGGATCGATATGGCATTAGAAGATGCAGGCATGAGCGAACTGCTCGACTAACGGCTGTTAACACCGTTGTAACCATTGCAACGATGGCAACAACAGGGGCTGGCACCTTACTGGCCCCTATCTCCCGTACTTAATGTTCTAGTGCTTAACGTTTCTGTGCTTCATGGAAGGCTGCCATGTTCAATACGCTTCGAACCCGTCTTTTAGCAATCAGCCGCCCTGTTACCCTTACGCTTGCGGGCGCGCTGTTATCCCTCAATGTTGCGGCGATTCTATTTGGTGTGTTTTCCCGCTATATCGCCGGCGGCGCCCCTATTTGGACAGATGAGCTGTCGCGCTTCTTGATCATCGCCACGGTGATGCTTGCGGCAGGGGCCGTCTGGTCGGAAGGAGGGCATATGCGCGTTGGGCTGTTAGAGAAGCTGCTGCCCGCCCCCTTCGCTCGTTTGCTCAATGTGTACCAGTGGCTGCTCACCTTGCTGATTGCCCTAGGAGGAGCATGGGTCAGCTATCGCTATGCGCTCTCGGTCAGCATGTTTACCACCTCTGGGCTTGGCATTAGCCGCACGGTGCCACTGCTCTCACTACCCGCTGGCTTTTTGTTACTGGCCTGGCACGTGCTTCTTTATGGCCCTGCGCCGCTCAAGACCGTTGAGGACTCTTTATGATTGTGACCATGCTGGCGGTGTTCCTTGGCCACGTTTTGCTTGGGCTTCCTCTTTTCATCGCGCTACTGACCACGGCGATAGTGGGCTTTCTGTTTGTCGACCCTTCGATGATTCCACGTATGCTGCCCCAGCAATTTTTCAGTGGTATCAACGTTTTCTCATTGATGGCTATTCCGTTATTTATCTTCGCCGGCAACCTGATGAACGTCAGCGGCTTAACGGAGCGCTTGATGGGCTTCGCCCGCCTGATAGTAGGGCATTTGCGGGGCGGCATGGGCCACGTCAATGTGGTTTCAAGCGTATTCTTCGCAGGCGTCAACGGCTCAGCGGTGGCGGACACCTCGGCATTGGGGTCGCTTTTAGTACCTGCCATGGAGAAGGAGGGCTACTCACGGGCCTTTGCCGCTGGGTTGACCGCTGGCAGTTCGCTGATCGGCCCGATTATTCCCCCCAGTATCTTTATGATCCTTTATGCCTCACTGACCAACACCTCAGTCGGTGATCTATTTCTGGCGGGCGTCGTGCCGGGTCTGCTGCTAGGTATGGCCTTTATGGGCATGAACGCCTGGTATGCCTGGCGCCATCGGTTACCCAAAAGCGGCCAGTTACCCTCAATCGGCCAACTTGGAATAGCCTTCGTAGCCGCCCTGCCTGCGCTTATCGCTCCCTTCATTATCGTTGCAGGTATCGTGCTGGGCTTTGTGACGCCGACAGAGTCGGGCGCATTAACAGCGCTGTACGTAGCCCTGTGTGGCTTTGTGCTGGGCGGGTTACGTCTTAAAGAGTGCTGGCAGGCCATCCTCGATACGGCGCGCTTAACGTCAGCGATTTTTCTAATCATGGCAGCCTCAGCGACGATTAGCTGGCTGCTCTCTTACGCGCAGGTGCCCGCGCAATTTGTCTCGCTACTGTCTCCTTACATAGATAACGCCGTACTGATTCTACTGCTACTGAGTGCTATCACCTTTATAACGGGCATGTTTATGGAAGAGGTGTCGGCGTTGATGCTACTGACGCCAATCTTTGCGCCAGTGGCCTTGATGGCGGGTATCGACCCCATTCACCTGGGCGTCATCATCACACTGAACATTACCATTGCGTTAATCACGCCACCCTTGGGCGCCTGTGTGTTTGTGGCTGCCGCGGTCAGTCGACTAGAGATAGTGTCACTGTTCAGAACCATTTGGCCCTTTGTGCTGACGGCGATTGCGGTGCTTATTCTATTAATCTTTTTTCCATCACTGACGCTATGGCTGCCGACTCAATTTTGATAACACCCTCTTTGGATAACATGATGCCTTTGAACACACTCTTGAAGGCTTTGCCGCCGATACCCAGCCACCCAGCCCCCTGCTGGGAGCAGTTACGCCGTGCATCTATTGAAGATAACGGTGAGCGCCTGGTACCCATGAGCCTAGCCCCGGCACCAGTCAGCGTATTCCCCGCCTATGCGCGACTGGGCATTCCTGGTGCGGTACCGGAGTGTTTTGTACGTGAGGGGGTTTATCGGGCGTTACTCGCTGCAGCACGAAGCTTACCCGAGGGCATCGGGTTGATCGTACTGGATGGCTGGCGGCCATGGCGGGTGCAGCAGTACTTGTTTGATACCCTTAATGAAGCCATCCACCACCACCATCCAGATCTCAGCGAAGCGGAGCTATTGGAGCGTACAAGAGAATTCGTATCGGTACCCAGCCGCGACCCTTTAGCCCCAAGCCCACACCTCACCGGCGGCGCTGTCGATGTCACGCTCTGTGATGCCGACGGCCTACCGCTGGATATGGGCACCCTGTTCGATGAAGCGATTCCCTCCTCCCATAGCGACTATTTCGAAACGCTGGAAACACCTACTCCGCAGCAAGAGAAGGCACGGGATAACCGCCGCCTGCTCTATCACACCCTGCATCAACAAGGCTTCACCAACCTGCCCAGCGAGTGGTGGCACTTCGATTATGGCGATCAATTATGGGCCTACTACGGACTGCATGATCATGCCCACTACGGCCCGGCAGAGCTGGATACCATTGAGAACCGCTGGCGAAGGCAGTTGGGGTAATGATCTAGCCAGCGCCAGATTCAGTGTGCTCACACCGCAGGCGCTTCAAGTTCCAGAAAGCGCCGTACTCGGTCGGTTTTAGGATTCTCAAAGAACTCACTGGGGTGAGATTTTTCGATAATGATGCCTTTATCGAGGAACACCACTTGATCGGAGACCGCCCGAGCGAACTCCATCTCGTGGGTTACCAGCACCATGGTGTAGCCCTCTTTGGAGAGGTCTTTAATGACTCCAAGCACTTCACCGACCAGCTCGGGGTCGAGGGCTGAAGTGGGCTCATCGAACAGCATCACCTTGGGCTGCATGGCGAGTGCCCGGGCAATCGCTACCCGCTGTTTCTGCCCGCCCGACAGTGTGTAGGGGTACTGTTCGCGCTTATCGGCCATGCCGACTTTTTCGAGCAGCGCCATGGCACGCTCCTCAGCTTCCGCCTTACTAACGCCCTGCACGTAAATAGGCGCTTCGGTGACATTGCGCAGCACGCTTAAATGAGGCCAGAGGTTAAAGCCCTGAAAAACCATGCCTAAGCGCGCGCGCATACCCGCCAGCTCACGGCGCGACATCGGTTTGCCGGTATCGCTAACACCGATGCGGTCACCGTCAATACGAATGTCGCCGCGGTCAGGCTGTTCGAGCCAGTTTATGCAGCGTAACAGGGTCGATTTACCCGAGCCCGATGAGCCTAAGATGCTCACCACTTCACCGGGTTGCACTTCCAGCGATACATCCCGCAGCACCTCAATGCCATCGAAGCTTTTGGAGAGGTTACGGATACTAACAGCGGCGGTCTCAGGCATTTTCGAATCCTCGCTTGGCGCCAAAACGGCCAATCATTTTGATAAACAGTTCTAAACCAATGCTGATCAGCCAGTAGAAGCCGATCACCACGATGAACGCTTCCATGGGAATGAAGTAGGTGCTCGACAAACTGCTTGCCGCCGCAGTGAGTTCGCGCACGGTGATAATCACCAAAAACGCAGTGTCTTTGAGCAGGATAATCAGTTGATTGCCCAGCAAACCGCGGGTTTTTAATATCAGTTGCGGCAAGATAATACGCAGAAACATTTTGGGTTGAGAAAACCCTTGGGCGATGGCGGCCTCTACTTGCCCTTGGGCGAAGGTAGCGCGACAGCCGCGTAGAATTTCTGCAAAGTAGGCGCCGTGGTAAATCACCAGGGCAATAATCCCGGCCGTCCAGGCGCTCATACGAATGCCTGCACTGGGTAAACCGTAATAGAGCAGATACGCCAGGATCAAAAACGGCAGCATGCGCATGCCATCGATAAAAATCCGTAGCGGAATCTTCAACCGCGGGCGAGATCCTTCCAACAAAAACACCATACTGCTACCCATTAAAAAAGCTAGCACGGCGGATAAACCAAACAGTTTTAAGGTGTTATAAAAACCACTTAAAAACACATCGTAAGATGACCAAAGAATTTCCCAGTTGCTCATAATGGCTTCCTATAACGACCACCTTAGACGGCCAGTCGGCTAGCTTTACGCTCGGCCACGCGTTGAAACCACACCAACAGACTGATAATCAGCATATACAGCGCCGCAGCCGCTAAAATGGGTGGCAGTGGGTCGTAGGTAACCGCTGAAATGCGGTTGGTCACGCGGGTCAGATCGACCACACCGATGACCGCAATGGCCGGACTGCCTTTAATCAGAAACGACATCTCGTTGACCAGGCCCGGCAGGCTGGTAATGGTAATTTGTGGGAGCATAATGCGGCGGAAATAGACCCATGGGGTCATGCCAATCGCCAGCGCCGCTTCACGCTGCTCTTTGGAGAAGTTGTTAAATGCAGAGCGCCAAATTTCAGCATTAAAAGCGGTAGTATTGAGGGTTAGCGCGATAATACCGGCCACATTGCGGTTGAGGTTTACGCCCATGGTCGGCGCGGTTAAGAAGATAAACAGCACCAGCGTCACCAGCGGCGTGGCCCTCGCCAGGCTGATGTAAACGCCTAGCAACTGATGCAGAACAGGGATTTTGGCCACCCTTAGCAAAGCGATTAGTAGTCCCATTACCACACCGATGGCAATGGAGATGCCGGATATCCACAGCGTTGTCCAGGCACCCTGAATGAGAAGTCCCCATGCGCTACTGTCCATGCTCACTCACCCCCTGATTCGCTTGATGAAATAACAGCCGCCCAGATAACGCTCCTGGGCGGCAGGCGAAGGTGATGGCTTACATACCGGCCATTTCGTGGAACTCTTCTACTGAGGTTATCGGTGTTGTCGGTAGGTCATCAAAGGACTCGCCAAACCACTTTTCCTGCAGCTCGGCCAGGCGGCCGGAATCGCGCAGATGGCTCATAAAGTCGGTGATATAGGCCAGCAACTCTGGACTGTCTTTAGGCATTGGCCAGGCCACGAAGCCTGGGCCGGAAACGGCTTGGCCCGCCTCAAATACGTCAGAGCGCTCCCGGATCAGGTCATTCACCGGCACGATAGAGTTAATTACGTAATCGACACGACCATTGGCGAGATCCGCATAGATTTCTGGATAGGCCTCATACTCCATTACATCGCCCAGCTCGCCACCGCTCTCTTCCAGCATGACTTCCAACTCGGGCAGCCGCGAAAGCAGTGCACTGCCCGCCTGAACACCTAGCGTCATACCGCTTAAATCTTCAACGCTGTTGATACGGTCATCGCCTGCCCGCTTGATGTAAAAGTGCTGAGCCGAGGCAAACGGCGGCGCGTAGTTAAATACCCGCAGGCGTTCATCGGTCACTGATGCACCGGTGAGTGCCATGTCGTACTGGCCCGACGAAACCGATGCCAAAAGCCCTGTCCACGGCAGAATATCCTGGCGGACTTCAAAGTCAGCGTAGTCTTCCAGCTCAATCAAGATGTCTTTGATAAAGCCATCGGGGTCGCTGCCGCTCATAAAGTTGAACGGGGCGTAGTTATCTTCAGTGGCCACGCTCATATAGCCGCGGCTCTCTATTTCATCTAAATCCGCAGCGGAAACCGTCAGTGAAGCACTTAAAGCAAGTGCGCCGATGCTTATTGCGGAGGCTAAGGCCGTTATTTTTTTCATCGTCCGATATTCCCTAGGTTTTAGAAAAACTCGTTATAGAAAAATACGCTTCAAAAAATCACTCGCCTGTTTCTACATCCAGTGTGGCTGCAAACGTTTCGGCGACACGCAGAAGCTGACTTCACCCTAGATTTTTATCCTCTCAGCGATTAGAGCCAGTTAGCGCAAATTAAAAGGACAGTTACCGCACCCCATTGCCGATATGAGAGCTGGCACGAAAGATGCTTTGTTTAAGGAGAGATGCTTGAGTGAATGGGCTATACGGCCAGGATTTTGTAGAGGGGATGTGCATGACAACGCTGTGCCTTGAGGTCGACCCTAACGCTGGCACGTGCCTGCAAGAGCAGCTACGCAAAACGCTGTTAGAAGCCATTCGTATGGGCAGTTTACCCAGCGAGGATGCGCTGCCCTCCTGCCGCAAACTTTCGCAACAGTTGGGTATTTCACGTAATACGGTGGCGATTGTTTATGAAAAGCTGGTCGAGGATGGCTATCTAATAAGCCGCCCCCGTAGCGGCTACTATTTACACCCTGATTATAACGACCCTCCCTCAACGCTTGATTCATCACTATCAGCGCTAACCGACACCCATAACGACGCGGTAAGTGCACCAAACTGGCACAAACGCATTACTCAGCGCCCTACTAACTACCAAGGGATTCTCAAGCCCGGTAATTGGTCGGAGTATGCGTATCCGTTTATTTATGGCCAATTAGATACACGCCTTTTTCCGTTAGCCCAGTGGCGCGATGTTTCTCGGCGTTTACTAAGCTCACAGCGCGATAAACCGTGGCTGCGAGATCGTATTGATCAGGACGACCCTTTGCTAATTGAGCAACTGCGTAAACATATTTTGCCGCGCAGGGGGATTTTTGCTCGCTCAGAAGAGATTCTGATCACCATGGGAACGCAGAATGCACTCTATTTGATTGCACAACTGCTCTGCCATCGGGGCACTCGCGTGGCTCTGGAATCCCCCGGTTACCGCGAGGCGATGAACGTGTTTTCTCACCGCGGCGCCAGCCTGCAGTTTCAAACCGTGGATGCGGATGGCATGTGCCTTGAGGGATCTCAGCAGTGTGACTATCTGTACGTCATGCCTAGCCACCAGGTCCCCACGGGCGTCACCATGAGCCGCGAGCGACGGGAGGCCCTGCTGGCCCAACTCCCCCACCGCGACCAAATCGTCATTGAGGATGACTACGACGCCGAGATTCACGGCGACCAGTTCGCGCTGCCCGCGCTCAAAGCCAGTGCCCAGAGCGCGCGAATTATCTATATGGGCAGCTTATCCAAAGCACTCTCACCCGGGCTGCGCATGGGTTATGTCGTGGCCGATGCTGAGGTGATCGACGAGCTGCGGGCGCTGCGGCGTATGATGTACCGCCACCCACCCGCTGCGTTACAGCACCAGTTGGCGCAGTTTATTTCGCAAGGCTATTACGAGCGCTACCTCAAACTTCATGTGGAGGAGATCGACCAACGCCGGGACGCCATGCGGATTGCCATTGATCAGGCATTGCCCGGCTGCCTCAGTCACAGCAGCCGTCGCTCCAGCGCCTTCTGGATGGAAGCGGATGCTAGCATTGATACCCAACGTCTAGCCTGGCATGCCGCCCAGCGGGGTGTGCTGATCGAACCCGGCTTCCAGCACTTCTTCGATGCCGCCCCGCCGCGGCGCTTTTTCCGGCTAGGGTTTGGCGCCATCGAGAGGGAGCGTATCGACCCAGGCATACAGCGCCTGGGCCTAGCCTACGATAACGCCCTAAGCACTTAACCCCCCATCTAGCGTGATGCCGTATAGTTTTTCAATACGCGATCCAGGATGGCTAACCCCTCCTCCACTTCAGCAGCCGTCACAATACACGGCGGCACCACATGGATGCGGTTCTCAACGGTAAAGACCAGCAGCCCGTTTTCCATTAATTGCTGCTTGAGTTTCAACACCTCCGCCCCTGGTAGTGGCGTTTTGTAAACCGGGTCGCTGACCAGCTCCAAAGCGTGAAACACACCAACCCCCCGCCAATCACCAATGATGGCGTATCGCTCGGTAAGCTGTTGCAAGCCTGCGGCTAACGGGCCATTACCCATCGCGTCAGCGTTTTCAACCACGCCCTCTGCTTCCATTGCATCCAAAGTTGCAACTATCGCCGCCATTGCCAGCGGGTGACCGGAATACGTTAGGCCACCGACAAAAAAGTGGTCATCGAAATAGCGTGAGATGGGTTCAGAGATAATCACGCCCCCGGCGGGCACATAGCCTGAGTTAACCCCTTTGGCGAAGACGATTAAGTCCGGCGCCATGTCGTAATGTTCAAAGGCGAACCAGCGACCCGTGCGACCGAAACCGGCCATTACTTCATCGAGAATCAGCACAATGCCGAACTCATCGGCGAGTTCTCGAACGCCCTGAAGATACGCCTTCGGGGGTAACAGTACGCCAGCGGTACCCGGGATGGTTTCCAGCAGGATGGCCGCGACCGCGTTAGCACCTTCGCACTCAATCACCCGACGTAGATGTTGCAACGCCCGCTCGCACTCCTCCTCTTCATCCCGCGCCCAGAACTCGCTGCGATAGAGATAAGGGTTGAAGAAGTGCACGTGGCCACTAGCATACTCGTTGGGCACCCGTCGCCAGTCGCCGGTGGCGGCAATCGCTGAACCGGTATTGCCGTGATAGGAGCGGTAGGCGGATAGTATTTTGCTTCGCCCGGTATACAGCCGCGCCATGCGAATAGCGTTTTCATTGGCATCGGCCCCCGCATTGGTGAAAAACACCTTACTAAAACCCGTGGGCGCTTTGGCGATAATGCGCTTAGCAGCCTCGCCGCGGGCTAAATTGGCATGGGCCGGGGCAATGGTACACAGGCTTTCGGCCTGAGCTTGAATCGCGCTCACTACCTTGGGGTGCTGATGGCCAATATTGGTATTGACTAATTGACTGCTAAAATCCAAATACGAGCGCCCCACATAGTCCCATACGCGACACCCTTCAGCCCCCGCGATCACCATGGGGTCTAAACTGCCTTGCTGTGCCCAGGAGTGGAACACATACTGACGATCCAAGGTGTGTACATAAGTATTATCCACACCGCTTACGGGTGGATGTGAAGCGGCAATGTTGGTATTCATAGCAGGCACCCTGATTAATCCGTTAACAAATAGCGTGCTTGCCAGCCTAGTGAGTCAACCGGATAGGCTGTAGGGCCAGTCGTTACATACCAGAGGGACAGACGAGTGATGTCACAGTGACAGGCACTAACTGGCTCTAAAGGCTTGAACCAGCGTTACTTACAGTGATGTCAGAACTCGTCCCATCGCCTTTTAATCATTTGAATAACGTGGAGAAACTGCAATGCCTAGCGTACTTATTACCGGAGCGACGTCAGGATTTGGTAAAGCGGCGGCCCAGCGGTTTGCCAAAGCAGGCTGGTCGTTGATTTTAACCGGGCGACGCGTTGAGCGCCTCAAAGCCCTTGAGGAGGAACTCTCTGGGCAGGTGCCCGTGCTGACACTGGCGCTGGATGTCCGTGACAGCGACGCAGTGACAGCGGCGATTAGTGGACTGCCTGAGGAGTTTCTACCGCTCACCTGTTTGATCAACAACGCGGGGTTGGCCCTGGCGCCGGAACCGGCACAAAAGGTAGCGCTGGAAGATTGGCACACCATGATCGATACCAATATAACGGGCTTGGTCAATGTGACACACGCGGCGCTGCCGCTACTGCTGAAAACCGGTAAAGGGGCGAGCATTCTCAATCTCGGCTCGGTGGCGGGACAGTGGCCCTATCCGGGCGGGCATGTGTATGGGGCATCAAAAGCGTTCGTTCAACAGTTCAGCTATAACCTGCGCTGCGATCTGTTAGGTACTGGCGTGCGCGTCACCGATCTAGCGCCCGGCATGGCCGAAACCGAGTTCACACTGGTTAGAACCAAAGGCAACCAGGCCGCTTCGGATGCGCTTTACCGAGGCACAACGCCACTTCAAGCGGAAGATATCGCCGAGCAGCTATACTACCTGGCGACCCTGCCCGACCATATCAACATCAATCGCTTGGAAATTATGACCGTTCGTCAGGCTTGGTCAGCGTTCGCGATTGATCGCGACCAAGATTAAGCTTGCTTAACAGAAGGCAATAAGCCACCCGTTGAAACTTGATCACGCCCTTCCTCTTTCGCGAGGTAAAGGGCGTTATCCACTCGCTTCATGACGTTCTTGATCGATTCTTGCGCATAAACCTCCACAACACCAAAACTGGCCGTAACGCCGCCTTGAATAGGAAAGTCAGCATGTTTAACGGCGGCGCGGACTTTTTCTGCGAGCCGCACGGCCTGCTCAAGGGAGGTTTCAGGGGCTAATAACATAAACTCTTCACCACCCCAGCGTGCGCAACAATCCGCTTTACGTAGATTGCGCTTAAGCAAATGGGCAAGCTCGACCAGCACTTGGTCACCGACATCGTGGCCATAGCCATCGTTAATGTTTTTAAAGAAATCGATATCCAGCATGATTAAAGAGAGTGGTCGAGCGTAGCGGCATTGGCGGTTGACCTCGCTTTTCAGTACTGCATCAAACTGTGACCTATTCACCAGCCCCGTAAGCATATCGGTGGTTGCTAGCCGTTCAAGCTGCGCCTCTTTTTCCATTTGCTCGGTTACATTACGCTGGGTTAACACGAGAGTAATGGTGTCATTGTGGCGCACACCCATCGCCGTAATTCGCCATTCAACATAGCGACGCGTCCCATCATGGCGGCGATTGACTTCCAGCCCTCCAATACCCTCAAAAAAATTTTCCGCATCATTGAGCAAGGGATTCAGCGCATCGTGCAACTGGTCAAAAATTTGCCGGTTGGCTGCCTCTTGCTGAACGATAATAGGCGCTGCACCCAGCCACTCTTCACGGCTGCCACCCCAGAGCCGCTGATAGTCGGTATTAACGTCGACAATATGAATTCCAGGCGAGCTTCCTTGAACGCTGAGAATGGCCACCGCGTGGCCGGGCTCCTCACCATCGGCGTCCTGCCCTGGTCTCGCATAGTGCTGATACATGCTATTTACTCATCCTTGTAAAATAGTCGTGAGGTCACGGTGCTAAACGTCAGTTGGCCGTGATATCCAGAGCCGGTAAAGCGCTGGGGTAAAGAAAAACGACACTAGCGTCGCTAAGAGTAGTCCAAAACCAACCGTTTGCGCGAATGGTGGCCAAAGACCTCCTGAAGCCACCATCAGCGGTATTAGACCCGCAAAAGTGGTAATCGTGGTCGAAACGATATGTCGACTGGTGGGGCCACTGATCACCGCCAGCATGGCATCGATATCACCTCGACGGGCGGCTTCATCGTCATCAAAGGCGGCAATAATGATAATGGTGGCATTAATCGCCACCCCCACCAGCCCCATAATGCCGACGATAATCACAAAGCCAAACGCATGCCCGCTTAGCAGCAGTGCCACGATGCCCATGCCCATCGCTTGTGCTCCGGCAATAAACACAATGGCGGCCCTCCGGAAGGAATTAAAGGCCAGCACCACGGTGGCCACCATGGCGATGACCAGCAACACCACCGAGGCGAGCAACTGGCCCACGGCTTCATCACGCTCGGCGGCTTCGCCACCGGTTTCGATACGGTAACCTGAAGGCAATTTAAACGCCCCCGACGCCAGCGCCGCCTGAAGTTTGTCATCCAACTGGGCCATAGAGACCGCTGGCAGAGCATCAGCCACCAGGTAGCCTTGTACCAACTGTACCCGTTCCGCGTTACGCCGGGTAATCACGCTCCAGGCAGGCGTGAGCGACACCTCTGCCACCGCTGCCAGTGGCAGACCCTCAGCCACTTGGTCGCTGACCAAGCGCAGCGCCGCCAGCTGTTCGGCGTTAGTGCGCCACTCATCGGCGTAGCGCACCCGCACCGGCAGTTGCTGGGTGTCTTCCAGCAGCATGCCTGCCGATTGCCCCGAGAGGGCGGCCCCCACTTGTTCCGCTAGCCGCTGCGGCGTTAGCCCCGCATCACTCAGTGCAGTGTGATCGATATCCAAGGTTAACCGGGGCAAATCACGCTGCATGCCCGCCCGCACGTGAGTCACCTGAGGCAGTTGGTGCATTAGGCCCGCCAATTCAAGCCCCAGCGAAGAGAGCACCGCTAGATCATCACCATAGACACGAAGTTCAATCGGCGCTTTAAAGGGTGGGCCCTGCTCATACTTGCGCACCACGCTTTGGGCCTGGGGGAAACGCTGATCAAGCGCCTGCTGCAAAGCGGGCACTCGTTGATTCGTGGTCTGTAAAGATGCCGTGTCCACCACCAAGTGCAAAAACGCTGGGTTGTTATCCTCATTGGTGAGCACGTTGTAGTACATCATCGGTGCGCTTTCACCGACAAACGCCGAAACGCGGGTAATGCCCGGCAGCTCACGAATCATCGCCTCGACTTCATGCGCCAGTGCTTCGCTGTTGGCCATACTGCTGGCGGGAGGCAGGCGCACCTCGATGTGAAACTGGTCGCGGTCTGCGGGAGGAAAAAACGCCACGTCCAGCGTAGGCATCAACGCCATGCCACCCACTGGTACGCACAGGGTGATGATCATGGCGGCCCAGGGGTGACGCAGCGCGCTGCGTACCGTGCGGCGGAAGCCGCGCTTGAGCATCCCACTGACGCCGTTATTTCGAGGCGTTGGAGGTTTATCAGCGACCCTGGCTAACAGCATGGGTGACAGCGCGGGCACCAGCAGCAACGAAACCAGATACGAACTTACCAGTGCGACCATCACCGCCATGGCCAGGGGCCCTACGAACTCCCCCGCAGGGCCTGGCATCAGCACAATCGGCATAAACGCCAATATAGTGGTTAAGGTGCTGGCCAGCAGCGGCACCGCTAAGTGGCGCAGTGTGTCCCGGGTAGCGGCAAGCGCTGAATCGCCGTTTAAAAAACGCTCGCGCAGGGCGTTGGTCATCACAATGGCGTTATCGACCATCAGCCCCAGCGCCACGATAATGCCGGTAATGCTCATCTGGTGGATATCGATACCCAGCGGCTTGAAGAGCGCCAGGGTGAGCAGGGCCGTGGCGGGAATCGCCAATCCCACCGTCACCGCCGAGCGCCACCCCATGGTGAGGAACAGGATCGCCACCACCAGCACTAGCCCCATCAACAGGCTGCCTGCCACGTCACTTAAGCGCTGGTTGGTGTAACTGGCCTGCTCAAAAACCTCTTCAACCGCGATACCGACAGGCAACTCATCGGCAAATACCGCCAACTGCTCTTGCGCTTTTTCCACCCAGCTATCAATACGCTGGCCAGGGGCCATGCGTGCACCCACAAACACCGCGCGTTCGCCGTTTAGCATTGCCACCGCCGCTGGCGGGTCTTGCACGCCGCGGCGTAGCTCGGCTAACTCGCCAAGCCTGACGGTTTGCCCTTGACGAGTCGCTACTTCTATATCGCGTAGCCTATCGAGCGCATCGAACTCGCCGCTTAAACCCACCGTTAGCCGGTGACCGTCGGACACCACTTCACCTGCGGTACGCCGACCATCGCTTGCCTCAATGGTGGTCGCTAACTGCCCGACGGAGAGCCCCAAGGCGTTCAGCTCAAGCGGGTCAACCTTTACTTCTACCTGCTCCCCCGCCACACCGAAGCGGTGGGTATACTCCGTGCCCGGAACGTTTCTAAACGCTGCTTCCAAGCGTTCAGCGTAGCGCTCCATCAGTTGGGGGTTGGGTGGGGAATCCAGCGTCCAGCGCAGTGCGGCCACGATGCTAAATGCGTAACCGCGATCATCCAGCAGCTCCGGCGTTTGCACGCCGTCAGGCAGTGTAGGGGCGACATCGGCCAGTTTGTCGCGCACGCGACTCCACACCGGCGTCACGTTAGTCACTTCGTCCTCAAGCTCAAGGCTAATCACTGCAATGCCCTGGCGTGAGGTGGATTCCAGCACGTTAATCTCAGCGATAGTGCGTAGTTCATCCTCAATGGGTCGCGCCACCAAGGCTTCGACCTGCTCTGGGGTCGCGCCAGGGAAAGGCGCGAGAACAGTGGCCATGCGCGCCACCAAATGGGGGTCTTCCGCGCGTGGCAACGTTTGAATGGCCGATAGCCCGGCGACAACGAGAAGGCCAAGGGCTAGCGCTAACAGTCGACGGTTAAATAACCACTCAAGGCGCTTCATAGGCCACTTCCTCGCTTAGCGTGACCTGCTGACCTGGCGTTACACGGTGGGTGCCACTGGTAATCAGCCGCATGCCCGGCGCCAGTGTGCCGCGTACAAAGGCTTGGTCGCCTTCGCTATGCAGCAGTTCCACGCTGGCCTGGGCCACACGGTAGTGATCGTTCTCTAGCGGCTCAGCCACCAGTACGTTCCACAGGCCACGGTCAGCGGCTTGCAGGGAATCCAACGGCACCCAGTAGCCGCTTGCGGGCTCTGTGATGGTATAGCGCAACTCTGCCAGATCGCCGGGCACGGCGTGGTCTGGGGCTTCCAGCGCTACCACCAGCGTCTGGGTACGGCTGTCGCTATCAACCTGGGGGAGCCGGGCACGCACCACCCCGTTGACCTCCTCGCCATTGACGTTCAGCTCAACGGCCTCATTTGGAGTAAACGTCGCGGCCAGCGCGGCGGGTAGGCCAAGGTGCGCTTCTAACTGCCCGATATCGATAAGATCGAAAGCGGTAGTACCGCTACTCACCAGGCTACCGACACTGACATGGCGCTCAATCACTCGTCCGGCAAAGGGCGCTTTCAGCGTACTGTCATCCAAATCGGCGGTAAGGCTATCGCGCTCAGCTGCCAGCGCCGCCAAGCGAGCCTGGAGAGTCAGTCGATCTGTCCGGGCCTGATCCAGCGCCGTGCGGCTGGCAAAGTTATTCTGGTTGAGCTGCGCTTCACGCTCCTCCTGGCGCTGAGCCAGGGCAAGACTAGCGCGCGCTTCTTCGCTGCGCGCGGCTACCTCCGCTAAGCGGCTTTCCAGGCGGCGGGTATCCAGCGTGGCAAGCACATCCCCCTGTTCAACCGCATCGCCTCTGTCTGCTGACACAGCACTGACCCGGCCCGCGGGTTCAAACGCTAGTGATACCGACTGGCGCGCCACCACACGTCCGGTTAAGCGTACATCGCGTTGCAGTTGTTCGGCTTGCTCCAGGGCCTCGGTCGCCACCTGTAGCAGGGAGTTATCAGCGCCTTGCTGGCGGGCCTGCTGAGCACTGCTGTGCTGACTGGATAGAAAAAACACCGTCGCCAGTGTGGCACCTACCATCAACAGCGCTGCCAGCATGCCGCGAAACCGGTGGTTCCAGGAAGTTTTTAGAGGAGTGCCCATGTTGGCCTCGAAATGGTTTATTCTTGAACGATACCGTTCACTATAATATTTGTACGCTCACGTTCAATATTTATTTACTCAATGGGCATGGATTGCACCGGATGACAGAGCCACAACATACATCGCCTGAACCAAAGCGCCGCGCTGGCCGACCCAAGGATATGGCTAAACGAGATGCCATGATGGATGCGGCGGCGTGTCTGTTTTTTCGCTACGGCTTAGAGGGGGTAACGATGGAAGCCGTTGCCCGAGAAGCGGGTGTTTCCAAAGTCACAGTCTACGGCCACTTTGTGACCAAAGAGGCACTGTTTGGCAGTGTGATCCGTCGTGAAACTGAAACCATCCGCAGGGGGTTAGATAAGCTGCCCGATACCCACGAGGGGGTTCGCCAATCACTGATCGACGTCGGCATGAGCTTAGTGCACTTTCTGTTGGAGCCCCATGTCTTGGCGGTTGAGCGGGTGATGAATACTCAGGGAGAGCAGCACCCTGAGTTGCTACAGGCTTTTTTTGAGGCAGGCCCTTGGGCCACTAAGCAGTGGCTGCAGGAGAGATTGGAGGGGCTAGCCCAGACCGGGCATTTAACGCTTGGCGTACCCACGCTTGCCGCCAACCACCTGTGCAGTATGTGGCAAGGCATGCTGGTCACAGAAGTCCGCATGGGCGTTCGCCACCTCCCCAGCGATGAAGAGCTGCATCACCAGGTCAGTAGCGCCGTGGATGTGTTTTTGGCGGCGTATGGGAATACCTAGGCCAAACACAGCCCATTGAAAAAAGTCACGACCTGTTTTAACGCCGCTCTAGCACACCGATTAGCGCGGGTATTGGCAAATTTTGATCCTCTACCGATTGATACAGGTTGCGGACGGCTTCAGCGATACCTCCCTCTACGGCGAGATCTTCGGTCATCGTATGGTAGTAGCCCAGGTCTTTGCTGGCATTGGCAACGCTAAACTTAAAGCCTGAAGGATCATTATCAGCGATATAGGGGCGCAGCCGTTCGAGCACGACGCCACCTCCGCCTCCAGCCCCTAATACCTCCAGCAATGCGCTATCACTAATACCCGCTTTACGAGATGCCGCTGTAGCCTCGGCCAAGACTGCCGAAAATCCCAAAGAGACAAAGTTGTGCAGCAGTTTAAGGGTATGCCCTGCGCCTACCTCGCCCGCATGGGCAATGTTTTCGGCAAAGCCTTCCAATAGTGGCAGCGTTTCATCAAACAGCGCCTTCGGCGCGCCGACGATCAAGTTGAGCCGCCCTTCCGCCGCCTCTTTTGGGGTGCGCGTCATGGCCGCATCCATAAAGCGCCCACCCGCCTCTGTGACTCTGGCAGCGACGTTTTCTGTTGAGCTGGGCAAGGCAGTGGAGCAGTCCACGACAATACTACCGGGCGTTAGCCCTTCCAAAACGCCGTTAGGTTCAAATAGCACCGCTTCTACTTGGGGTGAGCCGGTCACGCACAGAATCACTACCTCAGCGCTCTGTGCTACCTCTCGGCCTGAATTCAACGCGGTGGCACCGGCGGCCAGCAGGTCATCTACGGGCTGGTTGCCCGAGTGATTAAGAAAGCTGACTTGGTGGCCTGCGCGCAGCAGGCTGCTGGCAATCCCATGCCCCATAAGGCCTACGCCGACGATGCCTACTTGGCGTGATGTTGTCATTGTCATTGCTCCATTAATGGTGATTAGTCGTGCTTAATAGCAACCGTCTTAATTCGGGTATAGCTACGCAGACCTTCAAAGCCTTTCTCTCTGCCATGGCCGGAGCGACCAACGCCACCAAAAGGTAGCTCTATGCCACCGGCGGCGCCGTAGTTGTTGATAAATACCTGGCCACTGCGAATACCTTTAGCCAAACGGAGCTGGCGACCACCATCCCGTGTCCAAATACCGGCACAGAGGCCAAAATCGGTGGCATTAGCCAGCGCCAGCGCTTCGGCTTCATCCTCAAACACCTGCACCACCAGCACTGGGCCAAAAAGCTCCTCGTGAAGCACTTCATGCCCCTCAGGAATATCGGTGAGTAATTGGGGCATGACGAAGTGGCCGCCACTTGGCGCGCTCACCGCTAACTGGCCTTTTGCCGCCACGTGGATACCGTCGGCTTCGGCGGCGGCCAAGCGCGCTTCCAGCTTGGCTTTTTGACGCGCATTGATCAGTGGGCCACAGTCAGCGTCCGCTTCGCCTGCGTCGCAGCGCAGGGCAGCGAAGCGTTCGCTGAGGTTAGCGACTACGCTCTCAGCGATCTCCCGCTGCACCAGCAGGCGGCTGCCTGCGGAGCAGGTCTGCCCGGCATTCTGGATAATGCCGCGCACCACCGCAGGAAGCGCTGTATCGAGATCCGCATCAGCAAACACTAATTGGGGAGACTTACCGCCAAGTTCCAGGGTGACGGGCACATGGTGCTGCGCGGCCGCCTGGGCGACATGGGTGCCGGTCTCTGGCGAGCCGGTAAAGGAGAGGTGATCAATGTTGGGGTGGGCAGCAAGGGCAGCGCCCGCTTCAGCGCCAAGCCCTGGCACTACGTTGAGAGCACCCGCCGGAAGGCCATGATCCACTGCCAGTTGCGCTAAACGCAATACGCTCAAACAGGCATCCTCTGCGGGCTTGAGCACAACGGTATTACCTGCGGCCAGCGCCGCCGCAACGCAGCGCCCGAAGATCTGCGAAGGGTAATTCCAGGGAATAATTTGCGCACACACGCCGTAGGGCTCACGCAGGGTCATTACCGCGAAGTCGGTCTCAAAGGGGATGGTTTCACCGTGAAGTTTATCCGCCGCCCCGCCATAAAAGCGAAAGTAGCGTGCGCAAGCACCAATATCGCCTCTGGCTTGAGTCATGGGCTTCCCGGTATCAGCACACTCAAGCTGTGCCAGTTGCTCATGGTGCGCCTCGATAATATTTGCAAAGCGTAGCAACCATTCGCTGCGCTGCCTCGCAGACCACCGGGCCCACTCACCTAGCTGGCCAGAAAAGGCCCGTCGTGCAGCTTGTACCGCTGCCTCTACATCGTCTCCTTGGCAACGGGCAATACGAGTCAGCGGTTCACCACTGGCCGGGGCTTCCACCTGAAGCGTCGCGGTGGTGTTCACCCACTCTCCAGCCACCAGCGCCTGCTGAGGTGGCAACGTTAATGCATCTGGCATATCGCACTCCTCTTATTATGATTGTTCTATTGCCGTTAAAAACGGCGGGATTAGCCGTAAAAAGCAGTCACCAGCCCCATGGAAATCCACGGCATATAGGTAATCGCCATTAGGCAGGCCAGCACCACCAGCACAAAGCGCACCAGCCATGGCAGCATTTGATCGATCGAGATTTTGGCAACCGCACAGGCAGCAAAGAGGTTTACGCCTAGCGGCGGCGTGATCATGCCAAGCGCCAGATTAACCACCATCACCAGCCCAAAATGGACGGGGTGGATACCGAACTGCATTGCAATCGGGGTCAAAATCGGCGCCAACACCAGAATGGCGGCGGAGGTTTCAATAAACATACCGACAACCAGCAGCAGCGCATTGACCACCAGCAGAAACATCAGCGGGTCATTGATGGTATTGGTGACCAGAGTGGCAATTTGCGCGGGCAGCCCCGTTCGACTGAGCAGAAAGCTAAACAGCGAGGCGGCGGCGATGATCAGCATGACCGCAGCGGTAGAGACAACGCTCTGGCGCATAATCGGCCATAGGTCATCTAGCTTCAGCTCGCGATAGTAGAAACCGCCGACGAGCAGGGCAAAAAATACCGCCACGGCGGAGGCTTCGGTGGGGGTAAATATCCCGCCATAGATACCGCCAATCACGACCACCGGCATCAGCATCGCCACCCAGGCGCGCTTTACCGATATCATAAAGCCGGTGCTGTCTTTATAGTCGTCCTTGCCGTACCCGCGCACTTTGCAGAACAGGTAGAGAAAGAGTATCAGCGCGCTGCCAATCAAAATGCCGGGGCCAATGCCGGCAAGGAACAACTGACCAATGGACGTATCGGTGCTCACGCCATACAGAATGAGAGGAATCGACGGGGGTATAAGCACGCCCAGCTCAGCGGATGACGCCTGAATGGAGGCAGCCAAGGGCTTAGGGTAGCCATGTTTCACCATCGCCGGAATCAGGATGGCGCCAATCGCGAAGGTGGTGGCCACACTGGAGCCTGACACCGCCGCAAACATCATGCAGGTCAGCACGCAGGACATCGCCAAGCCACCCTGCACCTTCCCCACGATAGATTTGGCTAAGTCCACCAAGCGCTGGGAAATGCCCCCTGCGGCCATCAAATTCCCGGCAAGAATAAAAAACGGGATCGCCATCAGCGGGAATTTATCGATACCGATAAACATCTGCTGCGGTACCAACAACAGCGGCAGACGCGTGAAGAATTCGATACCGATAATCGATGCCAGGATGATCGAAATCGCGATCGGCACGCCGAAGGTGAATAGAATGATCAGCGAGAGGCCAATAACCATATTCATGACTGCGCCCCTCCTTTAGGGAGGTGGCCATCTTCAACCAACGCCTTTTCAGGGGTAATTTCGCTATTCTCTGGCCCTACCTTTTCACGTCCACTGAGCTGCGCTAAAAGCCGAGCCGCAACAGCCACAATGGCAAAACTTGAACCCGTGGGAATCGCCGCATAGGCCCAAGACATCGAAATATTCATTCCCGACATGGTTTGATTGCTCACCCGCATCGTCATTTGGATGCCGTAATGGATAAGCACCCCAAGCACCAGCAGGCAGCACACCACAATGAGCACCTCTAAAAGGGTAAGAAAACGTGCAGGCACCACTTTATAAACGACTTCCACCGCCATCATGTAACCGCCCCGGAAGGTGGCGGCAGCGGCCATAAATACGCACCAGATCATGGCGGCGCGGGAGGCGACCTCCGTCCAGGTAGAGGGGGCGTTAAACACAAAGCGGGTGAGCACCTGATAAAAGCTGAGGGTCACCGATATCGCCAGCATCGCCACAGCGATCAGCATCGCAAGCCGGGTTAACTGATGCTCAAAACGAAGAAATACCGCTAGCATAAGAGATCACCATGCCAAAGCGGCCTCCAGCAACGCCGAAGGCCGGGGAGAAAGAAGCACTCAGCAGCTGCTGGCTTTGTCCTGAATGCGCTCCAGCATTTCGGTTCCGTACTCAGAGGTAAATATCTCATAGGCGGGCTGAACCGCTTCCTGGAAAGGAGCAACATCAATGTCGGTCTTTACCGTCATACCGTTCTCTTCCAGCAGCGCCACACCTTCACGCTCTAGCCGCGAGACCTCTTCACGGGTTGCTTCAGCAGATGCGACAGCGGCTTCCTTAAACCACCCACGCTCTTCGTCACTTAAGCCGTCGAGCAGAATGGGTGACCCCAGTACGATGGCCGGCGAATAGACGTGTCCGGTTAGCGATAGGTAATCCTGAACTTCCCAGAAATTAGTCGCCACGATGACGGTAATTGGGTTCTCCTGACCATCGACGGTGCCTTGCTGAAGTGCGGTGAACAGTTCCGGGAAAGCCATAGGCGTTGGCCGGGCCCCCATTTGGCGAAATGCTTCCTGATGCACCGCATTCTCCATGGTGCGCACGCGCAGGCCCTCGGCATCTGCCGGTGTGGCGATTTCTCGCTGGCTATTGGTCAGGTGACGAAAGCCATTTTCTGTCCACGCCAGGCCGATCAAATCGTGATCACCCATTTTTTCCAGTAGTTCGTCGCCAAGCTCACTATCCAGCACGCAGCGCGCCTGGTCGTAGTTTTCGAACAGGAAAGGCAGGTCGAGCACATAGGTTTCAGGAACGAAGTTACCCAGCGGGCCGGTGGAGGTAATCACCACATCGACGGTGCCAATTTGCAACCCTTCGATCATCTCCCGCTCGCCGCCCAGCGACCCCGAGGTGTGCTCGGTCACCGTGAACTCGCCATCCGACAAACGCTCCAGCGCCTCTTTAAAGGCGTCGGCGCCCACTGAGTAGTGGGAGCTGTCAGAAAGAGTGTGCCCCAGGTTCACTTCCGTCGCCGCATGGGCTTGTAGTGCAAGTCCGACGGTAGCAATACCGCTAATCGCCGCCACCAGAGCATGGCGTGTAATTGTGGGTGTCGTTGTAGAGTGTTGCTTAGTCATTGAAGTGCCCTCTTTATGTTGTTGTGAGGGTGGAGTGTGGAGCGACACGCGCTATTGCTAGCGTCGCCCCAGGCTGTTGTCTGCCGCATGCGGCAGACCGGAACTCACGACGGTTCAGTAACGAATGCATCAATAATCTGTTTAAAGTTGTCATCGCCAACAAAACCAAGCTGTTTGGCTTTCGCGGTGTCAAAACGCGCCGGCCAGCTCGCCACAATGGCTTCAATCCGCGGGTCAGGCTCATGGCGTACCAGCGCAAACGCTTTCTCGCCGGCCACATCCCGCAGTGCTGCCAGCATATCGGCCACCGTGACGGTAATACCCGGCAGCATAAAGGCACGAAAAGGCGCCAGAGCTTCGCGTGGCACCTCCGCACCATGAATCAGCGCCGCCACCACTCTGCCCGGTGACATCACAAACATCGGCAGCTCGGTAGGCACCGGGCAAACCGCCTCTTCGCCCTTGAGTGGCTCACGCAGAATACTGGAAGCAAAGCTTGAGGCCGCGGCATTAGGCCGGCCGGGGCGAATCACGATCGTCGGCAGGCGCAGCACTAGGCCATCGATAAGCCCTCGGCGGCTGTAATCATTGATGAGCAGCTCGCACATGGCTTTCTGGGCGCCATAGGAGTTTTGCGGATGGAGTGCCGTCATATCATCCAGCACCTCCGGCAACTCACCGCCATAAGCCGCCACGGAACTGGCCATAATCAAGCGGGTATTGGTGAGTTGCTGCTCCCGGCAGCCTTCCAGCAGCGCCCGGGTGGCATCGAAATTAACCCGCATGCCAAGCTCTAAATCGGCTTCCGCCGCGGAGCTGACGACCGCGGCTAAGTGATAAATAACGTCGGGCCGCTGCTTTAACACGCTATCCAGCGCGCCGGGTTGGGTAATATCCAGCGCCACTGATGTCACAGCAACGCTTCCCGCCGCGGGCTGCGGCGCTTCCACTTGGTCAAGTAGCGTTAACCGGGTAATTGGTTGCTGTTGAAGCTCACCACGCTCAAGCAGTTGCTTGACTAAACGCTGGCCGAGAAACCCAGCAGCACCGGTAATGACAATATGCATCGTGAGGATCCTGTTATGGTGTTGTTATTGTTCATTCAGTTGGATCAGTGGGTGGTTAGGCCCCATGCCTCGCCCCATCCCAGCCCCGCGCGAGTGCCGGCCTCGGGTCGATACTCGCCGCCGACCCAGCCGTCATAGCCCAGTGCGCTTAAGCGCTCGAAGATGGCGGGATAGTGCACCTCCCCCACGTCAGGCTCATGGCGCCCGGGGACGCCTGCGACTTGAATATGCCCAATGGCGCTGAACTGACGTTCAAGGTGGCGAATCAGGTCGCCATCCATAATTTGGCAGTGGTAAATATCAAACTGTAGCTTTAGATTTTCTGCCCCTACTTCTTCCAATACCGCCATGGCCTGGGCCTGGCGAGAGAGAAAAAAGCCGGGCATATCGCGCGTATTAATCGGTTCGATCAGTATGTCCCGGCCAACCTTGGCCGCTTCACTCGCAGCAAAGCGCAAATTGCGAATATAAATGGCGTGGTGTTCAGCCTGGGTCGCAGCATCGGCATCTTCCGGGAGCAGTCCCGCCATGGCATGCACCCGAGGGCAGTTGAGCGCTTCAGCGTAACGTAGCCCTTCAACCACCGAGTCACGAAACTCCCCTTCTCGACCCGGCAAACTTGCCAAGCCTCGCTCACCTGCATCCCAATCGCCTGGAGGCAGATTAAACAGCACTTGCACCAGCTGAGCTTCTTGCAGTGCCTGATGCAGCTCTTCCGGAGAAAACGCATAGGGAAACAGGTACTCAACGCCTTTAAAGCCCGCCTTCGCAGCGGCGGCAAAGCGATCCATAAAGGCGTGCTCGTTAAACAGCATGCTGAGGTTGGCGGCTAATCGAATCATCGTGATGCTCTTGTTGTTAAGTACGACCTTGTTAAGTGTGTCGTTAATCCCGTGGAAAGCGTGCTTCCAGCTCCGCCACCTGTTCCGGCGTTAGCCCTCGCGGGTTTTCGCCCCTTAACAGCAGGTAAAGCTTGGCGGTCTCTTCCAATTCTTCGGTGGCATATACCGCTGCCTCGAGGGTTTTCCCCGCCACCACTGGGCCGTGGTTGGCCAGCAGCACCGCGCTATGCTGCCCCGCTAATCCCCGCACTGCATCGCCCAGTTTTGGGTCGCCGGGAATGTGGTACGGCACCAGCGGTAGCTTGCCCACCCGCATCACGTAGTAGGCAGTGAGTGGTGGTATACAGTCACAGGGATTCACATCGGGCAGGCAAGAGACCGCCACCGAGTGAGTGGAGTGCAGGTGAACAATCGCACCGGACTGAGGGCGCTCTTCGTACATTGCCATGTGCAAAAACTGCTCTTTGGTGGGCTTATCGCCACTCAGCAGCTGGCCGTTGTTATCAAGATGGGATATCCGCGCAGGATCCAGCCGCCCCAAGCAGGCGTTGGTGGGTGTCATCAGCCAGCCGCCATCGTCTAGCCGCACGCTGATATTGCCGCTGGAGCCCATGGTCAGGCCGCGATCAAACAGCGATTTCCCTAGAGCGCTGATCTGTTCCCGCAAACTGTTCTGGGGATGGCGATGTAAGTGGATGCTCATACCAGCACCTCAAACGCCCGGGTAAAGAAGTCGACGCCACCAAAGTTGCCAGATTTCAGCGCCAGAGAAAGCGGCGCTTCGCGACCCGCCATTGGGGTTTGCGTCCAGGGCACGCCAGGGTCGATCTGCGCACCAATGCGCAGGGTGGTAATGCCCAACGCCGAGACTACTGCACCTGACGTTTCCCCCCCGGCGACCAGCAGCCGGCCAACGCCTTCATCTACAAGCTTGACAGCCAACTGGCTCAGCGCCTCTTCCACCAGCGCGCCTGCACGCTCTACCCCCAAGGCTTGCTGGGCTGCCCCCACCTTGTCGGGAACAGCCGATGCGTAAAGTAATACCGGCGCCTGAGCAGATAGCCGCTGCCGAGCGAATGCCAGCGCCAGCTCCTGCTGTTTTCCTCCTTCGGCCAACGCCAAGGGATCAAGGGCGAAGCCACCATCAGGGTGCTTGGCCAGAAAATCCTTCACCTGGGCCAGCGTGGCCTGGGAGCAACTGCCGGAGAGCACCAGCGCTCCGCCCGTAGCAGGCGATAAACGCCCCGGCTCACTGATCGTGTCTAGCCAGCCCTGGGCACGGTACTGAGCGGGCAGCGCCTGCCCCAAACCAGAACCGCCTGTAACTAAAGGCATCGCAACGGTAGCTTCAGCCAGAATCTCCAAATCCTGCTCGTCCAAGGAATCACAAATAACATGGCGAACCCCCTGATCTGCCAACATCATTAAGTGAGTACGGGTCGCGTCTGCGCCTTGAACCAGCACCGTGCGGTTGGCTAAGCCCACCGAGTGCGGCGTTTGGCGGGAGAGTACTCGCACGAGATCCGCGTCCTGCATGGGGGTCAGTGGGTGGTGCTGCATACCGCTGTCGTTGAGCAAGCGGTCGCCCACAAACAGATGGCCCTGGTAGACCGTGCGGCCATTAATCGGAAACGCAGGCACCATCACGGTTTGGCTATATCCAAGGGCTTCGAGAAGCGCATCCGCCACCGGGCCGATATTGCCCTGATCGGTAGAATCAAAGGTGGAGCAGTACTTGAAGAACAGCTGCCGGGCACCCTGCTTTTGCAGCCAATCTAACGCAGCGAGCGAATCATTAACTGCTCCCTCTACCGGGCAGGAGCGGGATTTGAGCGCCACGACCACCGCATCGATATCAGCGAGGTCGATCTCTTCTTGCGGCACGCCAATCACCTGCAGGCAGCGCATGCCACCGCGCACCAGGTTATTGGCAAGATCGGTCGCCCCAGTGAAATCATCGGCAATGGCGCCCAGTACGATGCTCGCTCCCATTCCCATTTTATTAGGCTCCCTGGGCGTCGTTGGCAGCTTCTGGCAACGCGATGCCCGATAGCCGCTGATAAACCTTGATCACCGCAGAGTCATCTTCGCGACCAAAACCTGCACCGCTGGCAGCGGTAAACTGCTGCAGAGCGCTAGACGCTACCGGTGTTGCCAACGCCAGCTCGCGGCCGGTTTGATGCACGATATTGAGATCTTTGACGAAAATATCCACCGCCGAAAGCGGCGTGTAGTCACCACTCAGGATATGCGGCACGCGATTTTCGAACATCCAGGAGTTGCCTGCCGAGTGGGTAATGACGTCATAAATAACCTCTGGGTCGAGCCCCAATCGAATGCCCAGCGCCATGGCTTCAGCGGCGGTGGCGATATGCACACCTGCCAGCAGTTGATTGACCAGCTTCATACTTGAGCCAACGCCAGGCGCATCGCCAAGGCGATAAACCTTGGCAGCCATGGCGTTTAGCACCGCTTCGGCGTAGGTAAATGCCTCCGTTGCCCCAGAGGCCATCACCGATAGTTCACCACTTTTGGCTTTAGCAGCACCGCCGCTAATCGGCGCATCCAGCAGCAGCAAACCCTCTGCCGCCACACGCTCACCAAGCTGTTTCGCCTGACTGGGCGCCACCGTGGCGCACTGTATGATCAGACTGCCCCGGGCCAAGTGACTTACCACCCCCTGCTCACCGAACATTACTTGCTCAACCTGCGCTCCGTTAACGACAACCACCAACACGATATGGCAGTGAGCTAGCTCAGCAGGAGTGGCTACGCTTTGCCCCCCTGCTGCCGCGAAGGCATCGCGTGCCCCAGCGGAAATATCACACCCGGTCACATTAAATCCCTGCTTGAGCAAAGCGGTGGCCGTACCCATGCCCATGGCGCCCAGGCCAATAAGACCTACTTGAAGTGATTGCTTATCGTGTTGACTCACCAGCCGACACCTCGCTGTTGTTGTGTATTGCTGTTGTGTGTCTTGCTATCGTCGCGGTGCTTTTCTCTTTCCTTGTCTTTCCTTTATCCATCATTATCAGGGAAATGGTAGCGCTGTCATGATAGCGCTACCATTCGTTTTAGATTACTGTTGCCGTTACGACAAGCTGAAAATCAGGGACGTGCGACCAATGTCTAAAGACTCGCCCAACGCTGCCTCTCCAAGTCCTGCAAGGCAGCGCCGAAGCTCCGACCAAGTCACGCTCAGCCAAGTGGCGCAAGCGGCAGGGGTATCACCGATTACCGCATCTCGAGCACTGAACTACCCTGATAAGGTCAGCGATAGCGCACGTCTGAGTGTTCTACAAGCCGTAGAGAAACTGGGCTACGTTCCCAACTTGGTAGCCGGTAGTCTGGCCTCTTCCCGCTCGCGGCTGATTGCGGTGATTGTGCCGTCACTGATCAATAGCGTGTTTGTGGAGGTCATCAAGGGGCTGCAGGAGACGCTGGAAGCCGAGGGCTATCAGATACTGCTGGGTAACACCGACTACGATCTAGATCGCGAGTATCAGTTGGTGCGTACTTTTCTGGGCTGGTCATGCTCTGCACTGGTCACCGCCGGGCTGCGCCATAACAAGGCATGCCATACGCTGCTGGCCAACTGGGATCACCCCATTATGGAGGTGATGGAGTTGGGCAAAGGCATGGATCTTAACGTTGGGCTGGATCACGTGGCGGCAGGCCGCTGTATGGCCGGCCATCTGCTCGACAAAGGCTACCGCCATATTGTTTATGTGGGCGCCCGGCTGTCGCAGGATTATCGCGCCAGCATGCGTTTTGATGGACATAAAGCGGTGCTAAAGGAGAAAGGGATCGACGCGCCACTACTGGAACTAGATACCCTGGGCAGCCTGCAGGCAGGCGCGGAAGGGCTGGCCCAAGTGCTTGCGCAATACCCTCATACCCAAGCCATTCACTTTGCCAACGACGACCTGGCGGCAGGTGCCCTGCTGGCTGCTCAACGTCAAGGGCTAAACGTGCCAGGGGATATCGCCATTGCCGGGTTTAACGGTCTGCCCCTTGGTCAGCACGTAACCCCTCAGCTCACCACCATTCTCTCACCCAGAGAAGAGATGGGCCGCTTAGCCGCCAAAGAACTCATTCGGCGGCTAAGCGGCCAAAACGTCTACCGCCGCCAGCACGATGTGGGCTTTACGCTCCAAACCGGCGGTAGTACTTAGTGCTGGCTTATAACCAGGCGTCAAAAAAGGCCATAAAGGCGCGCGCTTTGGCGGTTATGTGCCGCCCTGGTGGATACACCGCATAAACGCCGCCTTCAGGCAGAGCCCACTCATCAAGCACACTCACTAAACGCCCGGCGGCTATCTCAGGTGCCGCGGTAATATCCGGCAATACTGAGAAACCACCGCCAGCGACCATTAGCGCAACTAAACTCACCGTTGAGTTGGCTGCCAACCCCGCGCTCATTTGCACCTCACACCGCTCATCCCGTCGCTGAAAAGCCCAGGTTAATGGCGCTCTTAACGGTGCAAAGGCGATCCATGCATGGGTTTGCAGCGCCGATGGGTGCGAGGGCGTGCCGTGGCGTTTCAAGTAATCAGGCGCAGCCACCACCTGTTGCCGAAAGGCGCCTAGCCGACGGGCACGCAGGGTGGAGTCTTTTAACCAGCCTAAACGAAACGCCAAGTCGATACCCTCCTGCACCATATCGCTTATCTGGTCGCCGCTGCGTAGCTCTATATGCAGCGCTGGGTGCAAGCGGCTGAACGCCACTACAGCTTCGCTCAATACCCCGGCGGCGTAATCTTCAGGTGCCGTGATACGCAGTTCGCCATGCAACTGTTGGGTGTCACTCACGGCACTGGCAAGCGTCCCCTGTAGCTCTGTTAATAGCGGCTGACATTGATGATAAAGCGCATCGCCAGACTGGGTAAGTTGAACCCGTCGCGTGGTGCGAAGGAACAGCGTTACGCCCAGGCGCGTCTCCAACTGGCGAATTTGCAGGCTTACCCGGGTTTTCGTGCAGCCTAGACGCTCCGCCGCTTTGGTAAAGCTACCTGCCTCCACCAGGGCGATAAAGATCGGTAAAGCGTTTAAATCGAACTCGCTGGCGGTGGTCATTTAACGCCCTATTGTCATGAAATCAACAACAGTAAATTACGTTAACCGCTATTTTTCAAATCAATAACGCGTACGACAATACAGCGACTACCCACTGAAGGAGTACTACGATGAAGATTGCACTGATTGGCGCTAGCGGATTTATTGGCTCCGCCCTGTTAACCGAAGCGCTCTCCCGCGGCCATCACGTGACGGCGTTAGTGACTCGCCCTGAACGGGTGGCAGCACAGGAGAATGTCACTACTGTTAAAAGCGATGTGTTAAATACCGAGGCACTTACCGAGCAGCTCCGCGGTTTTGAAGTTGTTATCAGCGCCTTTAGCGGCCATGCCCAGGAGAACGTTTACGACTACTATCTCAAAGGCTTTAATTCGATTTTGGCCGCCTCTCAACACGCCTCTGTGCCTAGATTACTGTTAGTAGGTGGCGCGGCCACACTTGAAGTAGCGCCAGGTAAGCTTTTGTTAGAGGCACCGGGCTTCCCAGCAGAGCACCGGGCCACGGCGGAAGGCGCGAAAACGGCCCTTGAAACGCTGCGCGGGCAAACGGCGCAAGCGTGGACGTTTCTCTCCCCCGCCGCCGAGATTTTCCCCGGCGAGCGCACGGGTAGTTTCCAGCTTGGCGGCGATACGCTACTCACCGATAGCGAAGGTAATAGTCGTATTTCCGTGCAGGATTATGCTATCGCCATGATCGATGAGTTGGAAAAACCACGACACATCAATCAGCGTTTCTGCGTCGCGTATTGATTGAGCCACAACTTAAAGTCGTTATGCCCCCCCTCACTGGAGATAGGTGAGGGGTTACCTCTTTTTTCTATTTCCCCGCCCCTCTTCCCATGACCCTCTTCCCGTGACCCTCACCTATTTACTTTTCCACCTATTTACTCTTTCACCTTTTTGCTGAACTTATCGATCATCGCTGCAAAACCATCAGTCATATTTAACAATGTTAATTAATCCAATCTCACTTGACCACACACTACGTAACAACTGTGTATTAAAAAATTACTCATAAGACATTTCTTACATAAATATAGCGAATCTCTTACAAATGCTGTCAGCAATATCCTACATACGCAGCCGCCTATACCTATAACAATCAGGTAAACACAAATAAAGAAATACTAAAAAAATTGCACACTTGTGACAGCTAATGAACTTGAGCGGTTCAGAATCAATTACGCAGACATGCACGCGCATAGAGCTCACATTAATAGAACTCGCATTAACTGACCCAATTACTGCAAGGAAAACATCATGAAAGCCGACACCGAATTCGTTAAAATAGGCAATCATTGCGTGCATGTAGAAATCTATCAACAGCCACAAAATACTGAAAGTATTATTATGGTCAACGGCGCGTTAGCCACCACCGCCTCTTTTACCAACTGTGTCAAATATTTGAGTGACGGGTTAAATGTCATCCTGTTTGACTTGCCATTCGCTGGCCAGTCGAAAGCGCATAACCCTGTGGGTGGCATCATTACCAAGGAGGATGAAGTCAATATCCTTCTAGACCTGATTGAACGTTACCAACCAACGTCGTTACTTTCCGTTTCTTGGGGAGGCTATGCCGCTATGATGGCATTGGCGCAATCCCCCTCATCAATTAAAAGAGCAGTGTTAGCCTCATTTTCCACTCAGCTTAATGACGGCATGCTGCGCTATATCATTGGTGCTCGCCATTATATTCAAATTGGCGATGTCAAAACCGCGGCTAACCTGCTTAATGAAGAAGTGGGCAAATACTTACCCCGCTTATTAAAATATATCAATTACCGGCACCTCTCACGGTTAGATGATCAAGAGCTTCAACAGGTCTGCTTTCATATTGAGCAAATACTCTCCATGAACGACACCGACTACGAGCAGCTACTGGGTAATATTGAGATACCGACGCTGTTCGTGAATGGCAAACTGGATGAGTACACAACGCCGGAAGACATCCTGACCGTCGACGACTATATGCCGAAATGCGAGTTCGAAGTCGTGCCTAATGCAGGACATTTTCTTGACCTTGAGCATGCTGACGCAAGGCAGCGAATGGAAAAAATCCTGCGCGGCTTCTTGATTCCTGGCGAGGTTGAAAGGGAGGTTGCCTAATCCAAGACGGAGCTGGCTATCACTGCGCTTCGACAACACCTCGCTATGCGCAATAGCCGCTTAGCGAGGTGTTTTGATATACCCTTCAGCAAATCAAGGATCAAGCGCTATCTGCATCAATGCGCCAACTGCCAGTGGCATCACTGTCTCATCAAAGTCAAAGCAGGCGTGATGATGGCCAGCCGCAAGATCCGCACCGAAAATCATGTAGGTTGCCTGGCCACCACGCTCCATCACCCTGGCCATTAGCGAGGTGGCATCTTCTGAGCCCGAGGGCGTCACATCGCGCCTCACTAACTGGGTGATGCCAGGGTAATCCGCGAGGCAAGCGGCAATTTTCTCTACCAGATCAGGGCTGGCCGCGCAGGCACTGGCAGCGCCGACGCGCTCGGTAGAGATGCTTACTCCCTGCATAGCGGCAGCCCCTTTGAGCACCTCAAACGCACGGCTTTCCATATAGCTGTTTATGGCCGCAGTGGCACCTCGGGTCTCCAGCGTTAATAGCGCGCTATCAGCAATAATATTGCGCCCACTCCCGGCATGCAGCTGACCAACATTAAGTCGCGCGGCGCCTTGGCTATGTGGGGCAATGGCATGCAAACCAAGCGTCGCCTGGGCGGCAGCCAGTAACGCATTGTGGCCAATCTCCGGCTGCCCGCCGGCATGGGCCGCCTTGCCTGAAAAATGAACATCCAGCTTGGTGGTGGCAAGAAAGCCATCGGCGGCGCATATCACCTGGCCGCTAGGGTGCCCAAGGCCCAAATGTGTGGCGACCAACCTGTCAACGTCATCGACGACACCCGCCTCGACCATCGACTGGGCGCCCCGCACGCCCTCTTCGGCGGGCTGGAAAATCAACTTTATTTTGCCGCACAGCTGGCTGGAAAATTGGCTCAGCAGCTCTGCCACCCCCAACCCAATGGTGGTATGGCCATCATGGCCGCAGGCGTGCATGGAACCTTGGTTGAGCGAGTGAAAGCCCGCTTGGTAAGGACGGTGATCACCCTCGTTGGACTCAACGATTGGCAGGGCATCAAGGTCAAAACGGAATGCCTGGGTCGGCCCCGGGCGCTGCGTATCCAGCGTACCCACAACGCCGGTAAAGCCCCCTTCCAGGGCAGGCAGCCAGCGCTCAACAGCGCCCTGAGTGCGTGCACGCGCCAAGGCGTCGTTCAGGGTTTGTGCATCCGGCACGCCCATACGTGCGCGTTCACTCACCACCGCTTGCCCCAACTGAACGCTGAACCCCAACTGACTAAGCCGTTCAGCCACAAGGCTGGCGGTACGAAACTCCGTCCACCCCTGCTCGGGGTAGCGGTGAAAGTCACGTCGCTGGGCAGAGAGCTGAGGAGCGAGGGCATTCGCGGCATCCACGATATTCGCGTTCATAAGCTGCCTCCACCGTTAGCCCAGCGCCTGGGTCAGCATGCCAAAGCGCGTTAACGGTTCCTCCTCGACAGCCTCGCCACAGCGCATGCGGGTAATTTGATCGACACAGGTGAGCCCTAACGCCGTCAGCCAGCTATCGTCGCCGGGATCGACTAAATCAATGCGTATAAAATCACCCTCCGCATCCGTCAGCAGCGCCAACACCAGCGCCTGCGCCTGTTCGGCACTGCGCGCCAGAATGGGGCCAATATGCTCGCCGCGCCCATAGGTACGCTTCAGCGCAAACCCTTCAATCACGCCTCCCTTTTCAATCACCACCCCTCTATTAGCCGATTGAACGGCCACCGCATGAGCCGGACTGTCGGGTGAGAGCGCGATCAGTGCCGCCTGATCGCTTGCCGCCATCGGACGTAAACCCGGCTCACGCGGCGCAGGCGGTGCGCCGGTGACCACTCCTTGGTATTGGCAGATGCGATTGCACGGTTCAAAGCCCAGTTTTTGGTACAGCGGCTGGCCCGCTTTCGTGGCGACCAACATCAGCGTTCGTGGGCCCGCCAGGGCCATCAGCCGTGCCATCATCTCGCGCCCGAGCCCGAGGCCCTGCCAATCGTCGCTAATAACCACCAGCCCTAGGGTGGCCACAGCCCCTTGATTAAAGCAGAGCCCAGTGCCTACCAGTTCGTCGACGCTTTCCAGCACGACGCCCTCACCCACCTCAAGCATCTGGCGCCAATCGTCAACACGATGAGGCCAGCCGAGGTTGAAGGACAGGCGATGCGCTGCCTCCAGATCGTTAACGGTCATTGTTCGCCACGTTAAGTTCTCACTTTCAAAGCGGGCGGGAGCGCTAGCTAAAGAAGCAGACATCGAAAGGGAGTCAGTCATCGCACTATTTTCCTTGAGCTGATGTTGTTCGGTTTGCCGCTACTTTGGCACTCAGGGAGGCGCTGTGCCACGCCGAAAAAGGGCGTTTGGTGCAATTCAGCAGATTTAACCGTCGCGGCTATAGGTGAGCGCATCCCCTGCGCCCAAGCACCCTGTACTCAGCACCCCATGCTGGGGCATCCGACCTAGGATGGTAGCTAAACGAAAACGTTACTGAACTAACTTCAAGGACTCTCATGCCAAGTTTCGATCCTGCCCGCATTGCCTTGCCCTGTGCGCACTTTATTCAGGGCCAGCGCGTAACTGACCCCAGCGCGCTGAGCGTATCCCGCCCCTCCGACGGGGCCGTCTATGCCGAGCTGCCCCTGGCCGATGCCAGTCGCATCGATGATGCCGTCACCAGTGCCCACCAGGCGTTTATGCGCGGTGACTGGTCACGCTGTGCGCCGCGGGAGCGGGCACGTATTATGCGCCGCTGGGCAGACCTGATTGAAGCCGATATTGACTATCTCGCCCCGCTGGAATCGCTTGGTTCCACCCGGCCGATTGATCAGACCCGGGCCTGGGATGTGCCCTACACCGCCGAGGGTATTCGCTTCTTTGCGGAATTCGCCGACAAGCACGGCGGCGAAGTAGCGGCGACCGCCCACGACCACCTGGGTATGCAGATTGCCGAGCCGCTGGGCGTCGTTGGCGCGATCGCACCCTGGAATTTCCCCCTCAGCATGACCTGCTGGAAAGTCGCCCCCGCTTTGGCCGCAGGCAACACGGTGGTGCTCAAACCCTCCGAGATGACCCCTTTCACCGCCGTGCGGCTGGCCGAGCTAGCCATTGAGGCGGGCATGCCGCCAGGGGTTTTCAACGTCATTCAAGGCAACGGACCGGTCACTGGCGATGCGCTATGCCGCCACCCCTATGTGGCCAAGGTCACCTTCACCGGCTCAACGGTGACCGGTCGCACCATCATGGGCGCCTGTGCTGAAACTGGCCCCAAACCGGTGACTTTAGAGCTCGGCGGCAAGAGCCCCCAACTGGTGTTTGCCGATATCCCGGATATTGATCGCACCGCCAAAACCCTTGCCGCCGCCATTACCGGCAACGCCGGGCAAGTGTGCGTCGCCGGCTCACGGCTATTGATCCAACGGGAACTGCTTGAGCCTATGGTTGAGCGGCTTAGTGAGCTTTTCAAAAACCTCACCCCTGGTCACACCTGGCAGGCAGGCGGCTGGTTTTCGCCAATTATTTCCGCTACCCAGTTGACCCGCATTGAATCCATTGTGGCGCGTTCCCGTGAAGCGGGCGCTGAGCTGCTGAGTGGCGGAGAGCGCTTTGAGCGAAATGATAACGGCCACTTTTACCAGCCCACCCTGCTGCATACAAACGACCGCCACAACCCTGCCGTTGAGGAAGAAATCTTTGGCCCGGTGCTAACGATTCAAACCTTCGAAACTGAAGAAGAAGCCTTAGCGCTGGCCGAGCACGATGTTTACGGTTTGGCTGCGGGCGTTCATACCGCTGACCTGGGGCGTGCGCTGCGCACGGTAAGAAAACTCTCGGCAGGCACGGTATGGGTGAACCGTTACGGTCGCAGTAACGATTACATTCTGCCCACTGGCGGCTACAAACGCTCAGGGGTGGGCCGGGACCTGGGCCGTGCTGCCTTTGACGCCTGCCTGCAGCATAAGAGCGTATTGATTGATCTCAACCAGTGAGTGACACCGCGTATTGTATGGTGACTTTATCTACCAACTAGAGGTAGCAGCATGTTTATCAATGTGGATGCCGTGCACGATAGCCCGGCCCTTCCCGAGCAGGTGGATGTGGTGGTGATCGGTGGCGGTATTGTGGGGACAACCGCCGCCTATGAACTGGCGCGCCAAGGAGTGTCGGTTGCGCTGCTGGAGAAGGGGCTTATCGGCGGCGAGCAGTCAAGCCGCAACTGGGGCTGGGTGCGCCAGCAGAATCGCGATATGTTCGAACTGCCGCTGGCCATGTATAGCCTTGACCGCTGGGAGGCGTTCTCCCAAGAGATAGGCCGCGACGTGGGGTTTCGGCGCAACGGTATCGTTTACACCACGGATAGCCAAGCGACCCTTGCCAAGTGGGAAGCCTGGGGGCAACAGGCCCAGGAACGAGGTTTTATCAGCCATATGTTGAGCGCCGGAGAAGCCCGCAAGCGCGCCCCGGGCACCACCTCAACCTGTATTGGCGGCGTCTGGTCACCCAGCGATGCCCAAGCCGAACCTTCGATGGCCTGCTCGGCCATCGCCACTGGTGCCCGTGAGAACGGCACCTACCTTCACCAAAACTGTGCCGTGCGCGGCCTGGATCTGCACGACGGGCGAGTGAGTGGCGTTTGGACGGAGCACGGATTGATCAAAGCCTCGACGGTCATCTGTGCAGGCGGGGCCTGGAGTTCTCGCTTCTGCCGTCGCCACGGCGTTGAGCTACCCTCGGCCAATATCATGGGCACCGCGCTTCAAACCACCGCCGCACCAGAGGTCACACCGGGCTGTCTGATCACCCCCAAGGTCGCGCTGCGCCGCCGCCTGGATGGCAGCTACACCTTGGCGCTTTCAGGGCTGGGCCGGGTGGAAATCAGCCCCCAAGGGCTACGCTACGCGAGCAAATTCTACGCTGCCTACCGCAGTAAATTAGCCAAGAAGCTGCAGATACGCATCGGTGCGTCTTTCTTTAACGGGCCAGAGGCAGCGGGCAGTTGGCAGTTTGATCAGGTATCGCCGTTTGAGCGTCAGCGCGTGCTTGACCCGTCCCCTGACCTGCCCCAGGCACGGGCCGCCCTGGCTGCCCTGCAGGCAGAGTACCCCGCACTAAAAGGTGTCCATATTGCCCGCGCCTGGGCCGGGATGATCGATACCACCCCAGATATGATACCGATCATCTCCCCGGTTGAGAGTATCCCCGGATTTATCGTCGCCGCTGGCTGTAGCGGCCACGGCTTTGGTATTGGGCCTGGTGCGGGCAGGCTGGCGGCGGATATGGCGACCAATGCAACGCCCGTGGTCGACCCCACGCCTTACCACATCAAACGCTTCTCCGATGGCAGCCGTATCCGCCAGCCAGAAATGATGTGAACGGGCTGCCGCATTCTATGCTGCATCAATCCCAAAAAAAGGCGGTTTGTGTTAGCCGGGCGCGCACTTTCAGCGTCTGGCGCCTGCTCAAGAGTGCTGTAATGAAATGAGTCGCTGCGCTAAAGACTCTCCCATTACCCCAATCATGACAAATGAGGATCAAACACCATGAGCGAGATTATGCGCCCTAAGTACATCACCTTTGATTGTTACGGCACACTCACCAACTTCCAAATGGGGCGCATGACCCGCGAAATTTTCGCTGATCGCATCCCTGATGCCGAGCGCATGGAGCGCTTTGTGCAGGATTTTGGCGCCTACCGTTACGACGAAGTGCTCGGCGAGTGGAAGCCCTATGCGGAGGTTCTCTGCGCGGCGCTGGAGCGCACCTGCAAACGTTGGGGTATCGAATACCGCGACAACGAAGGCATGCTCTATTACAACGCCGTCCCTACCTGGGGCCCACACCCGGACGTGATTGAGGGGCTGGCGAAAATTGCCGACAAAATCCCTCTGGTGATTTACTCCAATGCCGATGACAGTCAAATCATGTCAAACGTGCAAAAGCTTGAGGTGCCCTTTCACAAGGTTTTTACTGCCGATACGTTCAAAGTCTACAAGCCACGTCTAGCCGCCTTCGAAGCCATGATCGACAGCCTGGACTGCCACCCCGAAGAGCTGTTGAACGTCTCCTCAAGCTTCCGCTACGACCTTATCTCAGCCCACCTGATGGGCATCAAAAATAAGGCGTTTGTGGCGCGTAACCACGAGCCCTATTGCGACGGCTACGGGGCGACCAAAATTAACGACATCCGCGACTTACCCGCGCTAGTTGGCCTTTAAACTGACTATTTCGCGAACCGTGCAGGAGTCGCCCATGCAACTCAACTCCTATTGGCTCTCCACGGCTCCCGCCTTTGGCGGCGGTCAGCAGGCCCTCACCCAAGAGCACTACGATGTGGCGGTGGTGGGCGGCGGCTTTACCGGACTATCGGCTGCCCGCACGCTGGCCCGGAGCGGTGCCCGCGTAGCGCTTCTGGAGGCGGGCCAAATCATTGGTGAAGCCTCCGGGCGCAACGGCGGTCAGTGCAATACCGGCGTGGCCCAAGACTACGCCAGCCTGGTCGAGCAGCTTGGCCGTGAGCAGGCGATTGCCCACTACACCACCTACGCCGAGGCGGTCTCCAGCGTCGAGCAGGTGATGGCCGAAGAGACAATCGACTGCGACTACCTGCGCCACGGCAAGCTGAAGCTGGCGGCTAAACCGGAACACTACGACAAGCTCGCGCGCACCTGCGACGCCATTCGCCGTGATGTGGATAGCGACGTAGAGATGCTCTCTGCCGCCGCCGTTAGAGAGGAGGTCGATTCAAAGCTCTACCATGGCGGGCTGCTACAGCGTAACGGCGGCCAGATGCATATGGGGCGCTTCGGCGTCGGCTTGGCCGAAGCAGCGGCCAGGCATGGCGCGCATATTTTTGAACGTACGCCGATGACTCGCGTCACCCGCGAAACCTCAGGGTATCGATTAGGCACGCCCAGCGGCGATATTAGCGCCGAAAACGTGCTGCTGGCCACCGGTGCTTCACAAACAGGGCCGCTGAGTTGGTTTCGCCGCCGCCTGGTGCCGGTGGGCAGTTTTATCGTCGTCACCGAACCGCTTTCAGCCGCCCAGTGTGCCCAACTGCTGCCCCAGCGACGCTCCTATGTTACCAGCCGTATCGTCGGACACTACTTCCGCCTGACCGCCGATAACCGACTGCTGTTTGGCGGGCGGGCACGCTTTGCCATGTCTGGTAGCCAATCGGATGCCAAAAGCGGCGAGATACTGCGCAGCGGCCTGGAAGAGGCCTTTCCCCAACTTAAAGGGATACGGCTCGACTACTGCTGGGGTGGTTTGGTCGATATGAGCAAAGACCGGTTTCCCCATGCAGGACAGCACAAAGGTATGTACTACGCCATGGGCTATAGCGGCCATGGGGTACAGATGTCGGTGCACATGGGGCATGTAATGGCCGACGTCATCCTGGGCAACCGCCAAAACCATCCTTGGCAGGATACCAAGTGGCCAGCTATCCCCGGCCATTTTGGCAAACCGTGGTTTTTACCCCTGGTGGGCAGTTGGTACCGACTACAGGACCGATTGCATTAAGCCACCATCCTAGCCCGCACATTGCAAACAAGACTCACCAAGAGAGCGACTAACCAAAACAGCTATTAACAAAAAACAGCCACTAACAGAAATGGCTATAAAAAAAGCTAAGCACGCGCTGCCAGACTCACAAAAACACTTAATCGCAGTAAGGAGAAGGCTTATGACACGTGAAAAAAATCCTGATGATCTGTTTGTTTCTCCCGAACAAAGCATGCAGGTTTACAACGCCATGCGGCGCGGGCTGTCTCGACGCGAGGCCATGAAAGTTATTGGCGCGGCGGGTGTCTTTGCCGCTGCGTCTGGCGCCTTTCCCGGTTTCTCTTCAGCCTGGGCGGCGGATAGCGAAAGCGCACCCCCCCAGTACGGCGGCCGTATCCGCATAGCGGCACACTCGGCATCCACAAAAGATACCCTGGATCCCGCCTTAGGAGCGACGGCCATCGACTATGTCCGCGCCTACATGTTTTATAATGGCCTGACCCAGTACGATGAAGATCTGACGCCCCAGCCCTGCCTGGCGGAGTCGTTTGAGAATACCGATAACGGCAGCCACTGGATCTTTACCCTGCGGCGCGGCGTCACCTTCCACGATGGCAAACCGCTGACACCCCAGGATGTGATCTTTTCGATCATGCGCCATCAGGATCCCGCGACCGGTTCAAAGGTCGCCTCCATGGTCGAACAAATCGACAGTATCAGGGCACTGGATGATCACCGCGTCGAATTCAACCTCTCCTCTCCCAATATCGAGTTGCCCTCTATCCTGGCCGTTTCGCACCTAGTGATTGTGGCAGACGGCACGACCGACTTCTCGAAAGGGCTGGGAACCGGCGCCTTTAAGTGCCAGGAGTTTACCCCCGGCGTGCGTTCAATCGGCGTTCGTAATGAGAACTACTGGCGTAATGGCCACCCCTATCTGGATGCCATTGAGGTGGTGGGGATTAGCGACGAATCATCACGGGTCAATGCACTGCTCTCTGGCGATGTGCAGATGATCAATGAAGTCAGTGGCAACTCCGCAGAGCGCTTGAAAACCAGTGACGGCTACCAGGTAAAAGCGACGAACGCCGGTAACTACACCGACCTGGTCATGCGCTTTGACCAGCAGCCCACCAGCCGCCCCGAATTCCGCGAGGCGATGAAGTACCTCTTTGATCGTGAGCAGATCAAACGTGTCGCCCTGCGCGGTTATGGCGAGATCGCCAACGACCAACCGATTATCTCCAGCTCCCCCTACTACTTCGATGGGCTACCCCAGCGAGAGTACGACCCAGAGCGGGCGGCCTCCTTGCTTGCCAAGGCAGGCCTGGCAGGCGCAACCGTACCATTAGTAGCGTCTCCAGCAGCTTCCTCGTCGGAAGATATGGCCGTGCTTCTCCAGCAGTCCGCGGCTCAGGCAGGGCTCAACCTTAATATCAACCGGGTTCCCTCTGACGGCTACTGGTCTAACCACTGGATGAAACACCCGCTGGGGTTCGGCAATATCAATCCCCGCCCCACGGCGAATATTTTGCTTTCGCAGTTTTTCCTCTCCAGCGCAGCCTGGAACGAATCCGGCTGGCACAACGAGCAGTTTGATCAATTGTTGATTGCCTCGCGGGGAGAGCCGGATTTGGCCACCCGTAAGCAGATGTACGCCGACATGCAGACCATGATCCATGAAGAGGGCGGCATCGGCATCCCCGTCTTCCTAAGCAGCATTGAAAGCTTCGATTCCCGCATTGGTGGCATGGATCGTACCGTCCCCCTGGGCAGTTTCATGGGCTATATGTTCGCCGAGCATATCTGGTGGAAAGGTTAGGAGCCTGTCCGACTTAACACTGATCTACTGCGAATCCCGGTATTTTGGCCAACTTTATTCGATCGATTTCGTTAAATAGCGCGCTATTCGCCTCAATCGATCGATAAATTTGGCTCAAAATCCGTGCTTCTCGCGACGATCGGCCAAGCCGGACAGGCTCCTAGTTCCTGCTCTCCCTACTGTGATCACGAGCCATGGGCATTTCACAAAAGCGGCTAACGACGCTTGGTGATGACGAACATGGCTCTTGAGCCGGAGAAGAAAGATGCGCGACTCACTCTTTGGACTGGTACTAGGTCGCTTAGCCTCCAGTCTTATTACCCTGCTGATGGTATCGCTGGTGATCTTTGCGATTACCTCGCTGCTGCCAGGGGACACCGCCCAGCAGGTGCTGGGGCAGTTTGCCACGCCGGAACAGGTAGAGGTGCTGCGTGCCCAGCTAGGCCTTAATCAGCCGCCCTTGCTGCGCTACTGGCAGTGGCTAAGCGGCTTTGCCACCGGCGACCTTGGCCGCTCCGCCAGTAATGGCGTGGATGTCATACAGCTGGTCAATGACCGGCTCCCCAATTCGTTACTGCTAGCCGCGATTACCACCGCTATCTCAGTCCCTGTGGCGCTGACTATGGGTATCGCCGCCGCCATGCGCCGGGGTGGCGTGCTTGACCGCACCCTGAACCTGATCACCCTGTCGATGGTGGCGGTACCCGAGTTTCTAGTCGCCACCCTGGCGGTACTGATTTTCGCCGTGCAACTCGGCTGGTTACCGGCACTCTCCTACGTGTCCACCGTCGACAGTTTGGGCGCCTTTATGAAAGTGTACGCCATGCCAGTGCTCACTCTTTGCAGCGTATTAATTGCACAGATGGCACGTATGACGCGGGCGGCCTTAATCGATCAGCTCGACAGCGCGTATGTGGAGATGGCACGGCTCAAAGGCGTCCCACCGATGCGGCGTGTCCTGCGCCATGCGCTGCCTAACGCCGTCGGCCCGATTGCCAATGCGGTAGCGCTTAGCCTCTCCTACCTGCTGGGCGGGGTGATCATCGTTGAAACCATCTTCAACTATCCAGGCATCGCCAGCTTAATGGTCGATGCGGTTTCCAACCGCGATCTCGCCCTGGTACAGGCCTGCGCCATGATCTTTTGCGGCGCTTATCTGCTGCTGGTCATGCTGGCCGACCTGTGTGCGATCCTCTCCAACCCGAGGCTGCGAAACCGATGAACGACACCAAGACAATGCCTGCTAGCAAGGGCAAACGGCATTCCTATGTCTCGCCAAGAAGCCGCCTGCCGATAGCGGTACCTAAACAGCGCAATCGTTCAGGGTGGCAACTCACCCGCTGGATCGGTTTCAGCTTGTTCAGCTTCTGGCTGTTAGTGGCGCTGTTTGGGCCACTTTTCGCGCCCTATCCCATGGGGGCTTTTGTCTCTGATCAGATATACGGCGGCGCGAGCACAGCCCACCTGCTGGGCACCGACTATATGGGCCGCGATATGCTCAGTCGCATGCTCACCGGGGCGCGCTACACCGTGGGACTGGCGCTAGTGGCCGCGTTATTGTCAACCCTGGTTGGCGCGGGCTTTGGCATGTTGACGGTGCTGCTGCCGCGCTGGCTCGAGGAGAGCGTTCGGCGGGTATTCGATACGCTGATCTCGATCCCCAGCAAAATGATGGCACTGGTCATGGTCTCCGCCTTTGGCACCTCTATCCCACTGCTGATTCTGGCGGCGGTACTCAGCTACGCGCCAGGCTCTTTCCGTATTGCCCATAGCCTGGCCAAAAATCTCGCCACCCTGGAGTACGTTCAAGTCGCCCGTACTCGTGGAGAGGGACGGCTGTATATCGCCGCCGTGGAAATTTTCCCCAATATGATCCAGCCCGTGCTCACCGATATGGGCATGCGCTTTGTGTTTATCGTACTGCTGCTCAGCGGCATGAGCTTTCTGGGCTTAGGCGTGCAGCCGCCGGTCGCCGACCTGGGCTCCCTGGTGCGTGAAAACATCGGTGGTCTTAGCCAGGGGGCGTTGGCAGTGATTGCCCCAGCCCTGGCGATTGGCTCATTAACCGTCGGTGCCAACCTGTTGATCGACAGCCTCTCGAACAGCCGCGATAACCAGAAGGAGTGATGCCATGCAAGGTGAATCGCTGATCGTACGCGATCTTGATATCTGTGCGACCCCGCCTGGTGAGGAGGAGCGCACGATCGTCAGCCAGATCAATTTTGCGCTTAAGCCCGGCGAAGTGATGGCACTGATCGGTGAATCCGGTTCCGGCAAGACCACCATTGCGCTGGCCATGATGGGTTACGCCCGGCGCGGCTGTCGGATCGCCGGGGGCAGCGTGCAGCTGGGGGAGACTGACATACTCACCCTCTCCGCCGTGGAAACCCGCGCGTTGCGCGGCCACCGGGTGACCTACATTGCCCAAAGCGCCGCGGCCGCCTTCAACCCCTCGCGCCGCCTGATGGATCAGGTCATCGAAGGCGCACTTATCCATGGCGTGATGGATCGACAGCAAGCGCAGCAGAAAGCCATTCAGCTGTTTGGCGAGCTGGCCATGCCCGACCCAGAACATATCGGCGACCGCTACCCCCACCAGGTCTCCGGCGGCCAACTACAGCGCCTTATGGCCGCCATGGCCCTGATTACCGACCCCGCGCTGGTGATTCTGGATGAACCGACCACCGCACTGGATGTGACCACCCAGGTCGATGTGCTGCGGGCTTTCAAGCGCGTTATGCGCGAGCGGGGTACCACGGCGCTGTATGTCTCCCATGACCTTGCCGTGGTGGCGCAGATTGCCGATCACGTGCTGGTGCTACAGGCCGGGGAGGAGCAGGAGCAAGGGCCCATTGGGCAAATCCTGGACAATCCCGGCCATGCCTACACGCGTAGCTTATTGGCAGCGGCGCGTCCGGAGACCCGCGTGCCCTCTGGCCTTCCATCAAGCGACGACGAATTGTTGCGCATTGATGATCTTCAAGTGGGCTATGGGCGCTGTGATCGTAATGGGCTGCCGAATAATGTCGTGCTGGATCATATCCAACTGCGCATTGATCGCGGCCAAGCGTTAGGCGTGATTGGTGAATCCGGGTCGGGCAAATCAACGCTTGCCCGTGCAGTCGCTGGCCTGGTGGCACCGTCACGGGGGGAAGTTCAGTTCAATTGCCGTGAGCTACCGCCGACGCTGCGTGGCCGCACCCCCGACCAGTTTCGGCGTATCCAGATCGTTTTCCAGAGCGCCGACAATGCGCTCAACCCCGCCCACTCGGTTAGGCGGCTACTCAACCGGCCGCTGGAAACCTATTTTCAGATGAGTCGCGATGCCCGACAGCGGCGGGTCGAAGAGTTGATGGACTTGGTCAAACTGCCGCGCACGCTGCTCGACCGCAAGCCCAGCGGGCTATCGGGTGGCCAGAAGCAGCGCGTCAACCTCGCCCGGGCGCTGGCCGCGGAACCCGACCTGATCCTCTGCGACGAGGTGACCTCGGCGCTGGATACCGTGGTGGGCGCTGCGATTCTCGAGCTGCTGGCCGAACTGCGCCGTGAACTGGGCGTTGCCTACCTGTTTATCAGCCACGATATCTCGACGGTGCGCTCGCTGTGCGACGACGTCATGGTGCTTTACCAGGGGGAGTGTGTGGAATTCGGCCCCTGCAGCACGGTGCTCAACCAGCCACAGCACGACTACACCCGCAAGCTAATCGGCTCGGTGCCTGAACTAAAGCCTGGCTGGCTGGAGGGGTGCCAATGGTCGACCCATACGCAGCCGTCAACCGCGCCCGTTTAATCACTAGCGCTATTGATGACCTAGCCCTATTAATGACAAGGAGAAAAGCATGCCGACGCTGTCCCTCAATGACCGTGACCTGCTACGCGAGCAGGCCTTTATCAACGCACAGTGGTGCGACGCCGACGATGCGGCCACGCTGACTGTCACCAACCCCGCCAGCGGCGAAGCGCTGGCTAGCATACCCAGCATGGGTGCCAACGAAACCCGCCGGGCAATCGAGGCCGCCGAAGCGGCGTGGCCAGCTTGGCGTGCGCAAACAGCGGCAGCGCGCGCAGCACTGCTGGAGCGCTGGCATGCCCTAATCCTGGAAAACAGTGAGGATCTGGCGGTATTGATGACCCTGGAACAGGGGAAACCGCTGGCCGAATCACGAGGAGAGGTTCAGTACGGCGCAAGTTTTATCAAGTGGTTTGCGGAAGAGGCACGCCGTGCCTACGGCGAGACCATCCCCTCCCCCAGCGCGGATCGCCGCATTGTGATCCTCAAACAGCCGGTGGGCGTGTGCGGGGCGATTACGCCCTGGAACTTCCCCATCGCCATGATTACCCGCAAGTGCGCGCCGGCGCTGGCAGCCGGATGCCCGATTGTGATCAAACCCTCGGAGCTGACGCCACTGTCAGCACTGGCCTTGGCAGTACTTGCAGAGCGTGCGGGTTTCCCCCCCGGGGTGGTGAATATCGTCACCGGGCTGCCCGAAGGGATTGGCGGCGAACTGACCTCAAACCCCACCGTGCGCAAGCTCTCGTTCACCGGTTCGACCCGGGTGGGCAGCCTGCTGATGCGCCAGAGTGCTGACGACATTAAGCGCCTCAGCCTGGAGCTGGGCGGCAATGCCCCGCTGATCGTGTTTGACGATGCCGACCTGGAACTGGCGGTGGCCGGGGCGATGGCGAGCAAGTTCCGTAATGCCGGTCAGACCTGCGTTTGCGCCAACCGCATTCTGGTTCAATCCGGCATCCATGACCGCTTTGTGGCCCGCCTGGCGACCGAAATCGAGGCGTTGCGCTGTGGCGACGGCATGCAGGAAGGCACCACGATCGGCCCACTGATCAATGACCAGGCCGTGAGCAAAGTCGCCCGCCATCTCGATGACGCCTTATCCCATGGTGCTGAACGGGTGCTCGGCGATGTACCCAGTGGTCAGGATCGCTTTGTGGCGCCGGTACTGCTCACCAAAGTCACCGAAGCCATGCTGGTCACCCAGGAGGAGACCTTTGGCCCCGTCGCCCCCATCATGCAATTTGACAGCGAAGAAGAAGCTATTCGTATTGCCAACGCCACGCCCTTTGGGCTCGCCGCCTACTTCTTCACCGAAAGCGTGCGCCGGGCCTGGCGGGTCGGCGAAGCGCTGGAGTTCGGCATGGTCGGCCTCAACACCGGCTCCATTTCCATGGAAGTCGCGCCGTTTGGTGGCATGAAACAGTCTGGCCTGGGCCGCGAAGGCGCCCATCAAGGCCTGGATGAGTACCTGGAAGAGAAAGCGTTCCATATGGGCGGTCTGAACTAACGCGGACTTAACGAACGCCGACATACCCCACTCGCTCGCCGATACAGAGCGAGCGAGTGGGAAACGCTATGCTAGTAACCACGCTGCAGATCGACACGGCCAACCATTGGTTCACCACGTTGATAACGACGCAGGTTGTCCAGTAGAACCGGGAAAGCGCTATCCGGCTGGGTCATCGCAGCCACGTGGGGGGTCAGTAAAATGCGCTCGTCCCGCCAGAAGGGGTGATCGTCAGCAGGCGGCTCTTCGCTCAATACGTCCAGTACCGCCGCACTCAGATGCCCCTCGTCGAGGGCTTGCGTCAGGTCGTGGTCAACCAGGTGCTCGCCACGGCCGATGTTGATCAGGGCCGCGCCTTCGGGCATACGCGCAAAAAGGTCGCTATTGAGAATACCGCGGGTGGCGTCGGTCAGCGGCAACACGCAGATCACAATATCGCTTTCAGCAAGGAACCCATCCAGCGCTTCCTGGCCACTGTGGCAGTGAACATTCGCCACCTGTTTTGGCGAACGCGACCAACCGTGCACGTCAAAACCGTAACCTGCCAGATGGGTGGCGATGGCGCAGCCAAGCTGGCCTAAACCGAGGATGCCGATACGTCGTTTTTCAGTCGGCACAAGCATATGCGCCTGCCATTTTCCCTCGCGCTGCTGGCGAACATAGTCGCCCATGCGGCGGTGCAGCCATAGCGTTGCAAAGGTGGCGTACTCAATCATCCCACTCTCAATGGCAGGGTCGAGCATCCGCACGACCGGCAGCTCTGGAGGCAGTGCGTCAAAATCAAACTGATCGACACCCGCAGAGGTGGCAAACAGCACTTCAAGGGAGGGCAGGCACGCCATGATGTTTTCTGGGGGCATCCACGCCAACAAATAGCGGATCTCGTTAGGGTCGCCAATATCGGGCCACTGGCGGAACTCAATATCCGGCGCGTGTTGGGCAAAGAGTTCTTTCCACCGGGCCCCGCGCACCGGGTCAGATTTATACAGCAGTGCCATAGCGCGTCTCCTTAGCTAAAACGTCATCCTACGGTGGTTTGAGAGGCATCGGATACCGTTTTGGCAGTGGTGAAGCGAAGCCATGGGCCTAAATCCGCTCTCAAGGCGCAGATTACACTGCGCTCCCCCATGACAGTGGATGATGCTGCGCAGGCTGGTAAATACGAAGGATTACGCGGTTACCGGCACCATGCCAAGCGTATTTAGCTTGCTAACAACGGTAAGCTCAAGAACGTATGGGTATTGGCGCTCGTTCTCTCGTTCTATCTAAAAGCGGCGCCAACACACCACAACATGAACATAGTGACTATAACCGTGAATATGTTTAAGGAGCCCGCAGATGAAGACCGACGCCCACCCTTCCCACGCCATGCTAAGCCAGCGCGAGCAGTGCATTCCCCGCGGTGTGGTGAACGCCCACCCTATTGTCATTTCTCATGCCCGCGGCAGCGAAGCCTATGACGTCGACGGCAATCGCTATTTGGATTTTGTGGGGGGTATCGGCGTGCTCAATGTCGGTCACAATCACCCGCGGGTGGTGGCGGCGGTTCAGGCCCAGGTGGAACGTATTTCCCATATGAGTTTCCAGGTGGCTGCTTACCCTGGTTATATAGAACTCGCGAACAAGCTGGCCCAGTTGGTCGGCGATGGCAACGCCTACCAAAGCGTGCTCTTTACCTCCGGTGCTGAAGCGGTGGAGAACGCCATCAAAATTGCCCGTTCCCACACGGGCCGCCCCAACGTGATTGCCTTTCGCGGCGGCTTTCATGGACGCACACTGTTGGGCACCACGCTCACTGGCATGAGCCAGCCCTATCGACAAAATTTTGGCCCCTTTGCCCCCGCTGTCCACCACGTGAGCTACCCGGATGCGCTGCGTGGCGTCAGCAGTGAGGACGTCCTTGCCGAGCTGGATACGCTGTTCGCCACGGAAGTCGTTCCCGAGCAGGTCGCCGCTATCCTGATCGAGCCGGTGCAGGGTGATGGTGGCTTCCTGCCTGCGCCGGTCGAGTTTATGCAGGCCCTTCGCGCCTTGACCGAACGCCACGGCATTGTGCTCATCGCCGATGAAATTCAGACCGGCTTCGGGCGCACGGGCAAGATGTTTGGTTTTGAACACAGCCATATCCAGCCAGACCTGGTCACTGTCGCTAAGAGCCTGGGCGGAGGCTTGCCGATCTCGGGCGTGGTTGGACGTACCGAGATGATGCAAGCTCCCGCGCCGGGCGGGCTCGGCGGCACCTATGGCGGCAGCGCGCTTAGCTGTGCGGCGGCACTGGCGGTGCTGAATATTTTTGCCGATGAGCAACTGCTTGAACGTGGTATCGCCATGGGCAAACGCCTGGAAACAGGATTGCGCCAGTTGCAGGCCAAGCACCCTTTGATTGCCGAAGTACGCGGGCAAGGCCCCATGCTTGCCATCGAGCTTCTCAACGGCCCGCGGGCCACACCTGAAGACGCTGCCCTGGTGCAACAGGTCATCGATCACTGCCGTGCAGCGGGCTTGCTGGTGATCAAGTGCGGTGTTCATCGCAATGTCATTCGCTTCCTGGCACCACTGAATACCAGCGACGAACACATCGACGAAGCAGTGGCGATGTTGGACAACGCCTTATCGAACACCACTCACTAATTCATCGCCGATGCCAGGAGAGCAGGACGTCATGCAATTGACCGACTATACGACGCTATGCATGGATGCCCATGGCGTGCTGATCGATCGCGATAGAGATATTGCGCGGGGCCTATCGCCACTTTTAGCGATGCTGCCAACACCTCCCTCACAGGAGCAGGTATTAGCAGACTATGTACAGGCGCTGCATGAACTCACGGATGAGCAGATGGGCGCAGTTTCGGCTCACTGTACTGTCTATCGCGCCCTGGCCAACCGCTGGGGGCTGGAGGTGGATTGGCAAGAAGGGATTGAGTTTGCCAGCTCACTTGGCTTTGGCTCACTTTATGAAGATGCCCCTGGGGCTATCCACTATCTGCGCAAGTTCTATCAACTCAGAGTCGTGACGTCCCTCAATGAGCAGGAGTTCTTTACGTTTAACCAGCGCATAGGCCTTTCAGCGAATGAGCGGCTCACCACCGGCAGCTTTGTGGCTGCGCGAGCCAAACTTCGGGAGATGGAGGCAGAAAGAGAGGTTCTGCTCCTAACGGCAGGCCCAGCTGCGAAGAGTAGTCGGGGGGGGCACTGCCTTATCACTCGAAATGCCAAAGCGGATCAGCCCCATAGCCCGTCGTGTGTCTCACTCAGCGATTTTATTTATCAGCATCAGCTTGCTCTACGCGGCGAATTGCTTTAGACAAAGGTATGAGTTCAAATCAACGGGGCGTTGTCTAACGCCCCCCCTAACAAGCAAAGGACTTTGCATGGTGGCTAGCGTCCGTCTTGACCGTATCGACATCAATATTCTTGTTCAGCTACAAGCAGATGGCAGAATGACCAATGTCCATTTGGCCGATGCTGTCGGGCTATCGCCCAGTCCCTGCCTACAGCGCGTCAAGCGACTAGAAGCCGCTGGCTATATCACTTCGTTTCAAGCCCGCCTCAATCTATCGAAAATGATGGAGAGCGTGACCGTTTTTACAGAGGTCACCCTGTCGGATCACCACCGGGAAGATTTTCTGCGCTTTGAACAGAAAATTCGCCAGGTTGATGAAGTGATGGAGTGCCACCTTATTAGTGGCGGCTATGACTATTTACTGCGCTTTATAGCGCGCAGTATTGCCCATTATCAAGGCGTGATGGAGGCACTTATTGAAGACGAAATCGGCATTGAAAAGTACTTCAGCTATATCGTTATCAAGACGCCTATCAATAAAGAGCAGCTTCCGTTGCGCACTTTGATGGAGGGTTAGCTACCCTATTTGCCACTAATAGATTGCACCTCATCCCTCCCGAAATGCTTCGATCACCCGCTCGGCCAACACCTCGCTGGCATCACCACTGCCTGGGCGCTTTACCAGTGCCACTTGGTAATCGCCTAATGGGGGCAGCGATTCGTTATGGAGGCGCTTGAGTGGCGGGCGAACCAAGCTTTTGGGGAAAGCCGTCACGGCCAAGTCGGCCAACATGGCGGCCTCCTGCCCGGCACAGTGGTCGCAGGAGTAGGCAATTCGGTATGCAATCCCCGCTTGATCAAGGGCATTGAGGGTAATTCGACGCCACGCACACCCCTGCTGGGCCAGGGTCACAGGCAGTGGCGTTCGCTGCACAGCAACGCCATCCTCACGGCCCGCCCACACCAGCGGTTCGTTGTGGACAATCTCCCCCCGCGCCGCCTGACCAGGCCCTCCAGCCATCACCAGGGCTAGATCAAGCTCACCCTCGTCCAACCTGGCGAGCAGGTCTTTGCTGCGCCCCACCTCGACATCAACCTGCACCGCCGGGTGCGAGCGGGCAAATTGAGCCAATACAGTGGGCAGGATACGCCCCACCACGTCGTCGGTTATCCCCAGCCCCACGCGCCCCTCTATGGTAGGGACTAAAAACTGGGTCACGGCTTCCGCGTTGAGTTTAAGCAGCCGACGACCATAGCCCAACAGCACTTCCCCCTCGGCCGTCAGGCGGACATGCCGCGCCTCGCGCACAAACAGCGTTTGGCCGAGGATCTCTTCCAGGCGTTTGATCTGCATGCTCAGGGCGGAAGGAGTGCGAAACAGCTGCTGGGCGGCGCGGGTAAAGCTGCCGCTCTCAGCAATCGTCACAAAGGTGCGCAGTACCTCGCTATCCAGTAGCGGCAAGGCGGCCCGGCTGGGCGCTATGGTAGAGAGTTGATTCATCACACCCACCTTTCAGAAAATCTTAACCCACAGTGTAGTTCTTTTCGTTTGATTGATCCAAGGTAAAGCACCAAGCTGATAACCAGAGGTCGCGACCCTCCTACTTATTAATCACAGTTCACACCTGCCCAGTCGGTGGGTAGGCACCGCTTAGTGTAAAGCGGAGGTGACGATGGAGGTGCGCGATGAAGTTCGAAAATCCTACCCAACATGCCCATAACGCCTGGGAAAAGGCCAGCCAGTTGGCGCCGCCGCCCAAGCCGCCACAATTGCAGTTTTACATGCCTGCCATGCCGCCAATGGGGCTGATTAGAGCGGTCGATATGCGTTGGTGGCGCTACCAGCGTCGGCGGCTATTTCGACGCCATATCTTGCCGCTCCTGGCTTACGACGAACAGGTGTTGCAGGATATTGGACATTGCCGCGAAGATATTCTCTGGGCCAACCAGCTGCCACTAAAGGTCGATGCCATTCAGGCGTTAAAGGCTCGGCAGAAAAAATGCCATGTACCGCAACGCTAGCATCAAAAAAAGCGTCGAACCTGGGAGAGGTTCGACGCTTGTATAGGCTTGCTACTGCGTATTTAAGCCTGGTGTTAAAGCCTGGCTTTTAAACGCCTACCGGCCCACCGTCACGCTTCTGAATCACCACAGTCGATGCCCGCGGGCGGACTTGGCCGCTAGCGGCAACGGTGGCGTCTTGTACCAGTGCGTTATCATCCGCTGGCCAGTTACCTGGGTGCTGAATATTAATGAACAGCGCGGTTTTATCCGGCGTGGCAAAGATACCTGTCACTTCGCAGCCGTTCGGCCCCACCGCAAAGCGCTTAAGCTGTTGCTGGTTGCTGCTGTTGACCACCGGGCCGGTTCCCTGGATATCGTCCAGCCCATTGGGGACTACTGCAAGCAACTGGTCGTTGGTGTACTCCGTGATGCCTTCGTAGCCGTTATCGGTCTGAATCCAAAGAATGCCCTGACCATCATCGCGCTCGTCAAACCAAAGCCCATCTGGGCTGGCAAACTGGTTCATTTCGGTCAAGCCCGAGTGATTATCTGTATCATCAGCGGCAGCACCAAACACAAACACTTCCCAAGTAAAGGCATTGGGCAGCCGGCTTTCCCGCCAGCGAATAATATGCCCCGCTTCGTTATTGGCGCGAGGGTTGGCGGCATTGGTGGGCGCTAAATCGTAACCAACACCTGCTTGTTCCAGGTGCTCACCGTCATTAGTGTAGGTTGGGGCTGTCTCTTCAGCGGTACGCTGTGTGTTATTGGTGAGGGTGAGATACACCTCACCGGATGCAGGATCGACGGAAGCCCACTCAGGACGATCCATTGGCGTGGCACCCAACAAATCTGCTGCATCACAGGTGTTGATGATGATACCTGCCGCATCGTCGTCGGCTAGCCCCAACGCCGCCGCCAGTGTGCGACCATCGCGCGTTTGGGTGCTAGGCGTTAGCGGCAGCCATTCGCCGCTGCCGTCAGCATGGAAACGGGCCACATAGAGGGTGCCGTTATCCAAATATTTGTTGCCAATGGCAAGACGATCGTACGCTTCACCGGGGCGGTTGGCATCGGCGGAATCCCAGGCAGCGTCGGAGACGTATTTGTATACATACTCGTTGCGGGCATCGTGCCCCGAGTAGTAAACCACTGGCTGACCGGCTTCCAGCTTCCCTAACCAACACCCTTCATGGCGGAAACGGCCGAGTGCCGTACGCTTAACCGCCAATGCATCACTATAGGGATCCACTTCCACCTGGTAGCCGAACGTGCGTGCTTCGTTACGATAATCATCTTCGGCACGCTCGCCGCGCGGGGTAATATCGAAGCGAGCAAATTCGTCATTCTGTTCTGAGGCATCACCTGCCGAAGTATCCCAACCATAGCGGCTTTTATCGGTGGGAATACCAATCCGCGCATCGTCCTGGAAGCGTTCGCCGCGGTTCACAAAGATATCGGGCCAGTTCTCTTCACAGGCTATATAAGTGCCCCAGGGCGTTACCCCGTTACCGCAGTTATTGTTGGTACCACGGGTTTGGGTACCCTCAGGCGAAAAGCGCGTTTTGACGTAGTCACTGCCCGCCACGGGGCCAGCCAGATCCATTTCCGTTGCGCTGGTAAAGCGGCGGTTATAGAGGGAGCCCGGCACATGCGCCCATTGGCCGCTGGCGTCTTTTTCCACCTCGACAAGGGTGACACCGTGAGCATTGATTTCGGTGCGTGACTCCTCGGCCGGACGCTGGCCCTCATCCGCATTGGTGGGGCCGCCCTGGGGCGCCCAGAGTGCCGACTGGTCGATATACTCATTGTTGAGCGCCAGCACAAAACGCCGTGAGGCGTTGTCGGTATCCAGGGCAAAACCGGCCATGCCGTCGTGGTGCATGCCCACACTCGAGGCTTGGCGCTCGGCGGTCATTGGCTGGTCAGGCTGCCAACTGTCGCCAGCGCTTAACGGCGTCCCCCAGGGCACCAGGACTTGGGCCACGTAACCTTCTGGCACCACCACAGCATCAGTAAGTGATCCTTGAACCGCCTCAAACGCCAGTGTCAGGGGTGTTTTTTGGGCTCCGCTGGAGGCAAGCGCTTGAGCAGCACCGCCAAAGCTAAGCATCGAGGCAGCCGCCATGCTCAAACCACCGCGCATCACATCGCGCCGGGATACATGGTGCGCCAATACTTCCGCGAAAGGTTGATTGCCGCTGTGGTTAAACAGGCGATGATCTTCGATCTCTTTACTCATTGTGGTCTCCCCCTGATCGTTTGTAGGCCAACAATTGAACGTTAGGAGACACTAAAGAAGCTAAATGACAACACGATGACGACGTGGCTGCATTTAGATGAAGAACATTGGGCTAGGCGCCCCAACTCCCCAAATCCTATTGAGAGATACCGGCAACTCTGCTAAATTAACGCTAATAGTTATCATTAACACAGGAGTTATCCTCTCATGCAGCTCGCCGATAAGGGCACTCGCCAGGGGGATACGCCCCAGAGGGATACGTCAGCCTCAGCGCCCCGCGAAGTAGATAGCAGCGAATTGCTTGGTAGCTCAGGCCAACTGGTGATTCACCATGAACAGCGCCGCTATGTGTTGCGCCGCACTAAAAGCGGCAAGCTAATCCTCAACGCTTAACGCTGTTAACACTTCAAGCCCTGATTCATTTAAAGATTTATACAGCAACGCCAGCCAGGTAGCCCATCGCACCCAGCCAGTGAACCATAAAAGAGGTGCGTCATGACTTCCTCCCAACAGATCGCCATTATCGAAGCCCTTGACGCGGCGCGCGCCGCAAAGCCACGCCTTCCTGCCATTGAGATTGCCGAACGCTTAGCGATCAGTGAAGGTGAACTCCAAGCCGCTCGTTTGGGCCGCGATGTATTGACGCTGCCGCTTACGCCCAACGAGCTTGCCGCCTACCTGCCCCAGTTGGGACGGGTGAAGGCGTTGACCCGCTCCCGGCTGGCCGTGCTGGAACAGACCGGCGATTATCCTGAACTCAGCGGCGGGCCGCAAACTGGCTTGCTGCTCAACCCCGGCGGCCTGGATCTACGCTTGCTCTACACCCACTGGCACTGGGCCTGCTTGATCCGCGACCCTGTACCTTCCAGCAACGCAGAAGAGCCGAAGTGGCGCTGGAGCCTGCAGATATTTAACCAGCATGGCTGCGCCGTGCATAAATGCTTTGCTCTGGAAAACCCGCTGCCGCGCCCTTGGGGCGCACTGGCAGCCTTGGGAACGCGGGACACGCCGGCGTTTACCCAGAGCATGCCCCGTCTCAAGCGCCCACTCCCCGAAATACCTTCCCTTACCAGCGAGTGGGCCGCGATGCGCGATGTGCACCAGTTCTTTGCCCTTCTCCAGCGCCACCGCCTGGAGCGCATTGAGGCCAACCAACTAATGGAAGGCCGCTATACCCAGGCGTTACCTACGCACGCACTGGAGATGGTGCTTCAGCAAGCCAGCCAGCGCGGGCTGCCGCTGATGCTGTTTGTCGCCAGTCCCGGCTGCGTGCAGATTCATACCGGCACACTGCCCGCTCCACAGCGCGCCCGTGGTTGGCTGAACCTGTTTGGCGAGCATTTCACTCTGCACCTTGATGACGCCGCAATTGACCAGGTTTGGCAAGTCAGCAAGCCCAACCGCGACGGCGGCGTGACCAGCATTGAGGCCTTCGATGCCCAAGGCTCGCTGGTGCTACAGCTTTATGCAGAGCGCCAGGAAGGCCGCGCTGAGCGCCGGGACTGGCGGCAGTTGCTGGATGAACTCGGCGAGCAAGAGGCGGTGGCATGAAAGCATCCCGCCTGATACGACGCTCGCTGGCAGCGCTGCTGATTGGATGGCTGACTAGCGGGGCCGCATTGGCCAGCGAACGCTTGGGGGTCGATATCGCCGAAATCGTGGCGCCTTAATGGCGATCTAAAGTGACCTTCATGCTAGGTCACCACTGCTGACGGCGCGCCTCAATGTGTTCATACTTAATCCATGCAGCACGTTGTCATTTGCACAGGTCGCCAATTTAGGAGCAGGAATGAGACTGATCCGCCTCATGTGGGTGGTGCTGGCAGGAGTTAGTTTTAGCATCGGTGTACTGGGCATTTTTCTGCCTCTGCTGCCCACCACTGTGTTTATGCTGATGGCGGTTTACTGCGCCTCCAAAGGCTCGCCGCGCTTTGAGGCCTGGATTCGCTCCCGCCACTATGTCGGCCCGCTGCTGGTCACCTGGGAGCAGGAGCGTGCCATCCCCCGGCGTGCCAAGCTGGCCGCCGTTAGCATGATCGCGTTGAGTGCGCTGATTACCGGCTGGTCACTCGGCCCCGGCTGGACACGCTGGGGCGTGATCGCTCTACTAATGCTGATTGCCGTTTGGCTGGCTACTCGGCCAGAGCCTTCGTCTTCTAATGAGTAAAGCTTGGCAGTGCTCGCGCTGTGGATTCAAGCCGTTTTATTCAGGTTTATATCGTAGCTTCGCTAACTCCACCTGCGCTAGATCAACACGCACGCTACCCTGCTTCACAAGTGCTTCGGCTACCAGGCCAACTTCTGCCCCTTCTGCTCCTGCCATCAAGGCGATATTTTTAGCGTGGAGCGCCATATGCCCTTTTTGAATCCCTGTCGTGGCTAACGCTTTTAACGCTGCAAAGTTCTGCGCTAAACCAACGGCGACAATGATTCGCGCTAAGCGATCAGCGCTGCTCACACCTAGAATTTCAAGACACCGTCGTGCAGTAGGGTGCGCTCGAGTGGCGCCGCCGATTAATCCCACTGGCATGGGCATCTCAAGGGCACCCGTGAGGTTTCCATCGTGATCTGCCTCCCAGTGGGTAAGTGAACGGTAGCGTCCGGTACGAGCTGCATAGGCATGAGCCCCTGCTTCTACTGCGCGAGTATCATTACCCGTCGCCAACACCACCGCACTCACGCCGTTCATCACCCCTTTATTATGAGTAGCTGCTCTATAGGGATCTAAGTCTGCAAAGCGGTAAGCCGCCAATATACCGTCGCGCACCGACTCCCCGCCTATTTGGTCAAGATGCCAGGTCGCTCTGACTCTTGCCAAACGACGGTCAGCCAGGTTGGACAAAATGCGCAAACGACTCTCGCCTCCCGACCACGCTGCTAACGACGGCGCTACCGCTTCAGCCATCGAGTTCACCGCATTGGCACCCATGGCATCGCGCACATCCACCAGTAGATGCACAATGACCATGTCTTCAAGAACGCGCACCTCTATATCCTGGAAACCACCACCGTGCTCTAACAGCACCGGATCTGTCGCATCACAAATACGTTTAATCTCGTCGCGGGCTTCTAATAAACGCAGACGGGCAAAATCAGGATTAGCGACACCTAGTAACTGAACCTGAGCAATCATAATCGGGGAAGAGGTATCCGTATAAAAGCCACCTGATGCACGACACTGCCGCGCCGCATTACATACGGCAGCGACCACCGATGACTCTTCGGTTGCCATGGGCACCAGCGGCTCTTCACCATCAATCATTAAATTAGTGGCAACGCCAATCGGTATGTTTAAAGTGCCGATAACATTCTCGATCATGCTATCGGCTGTTTCTGCTGGCAGGTTACCGGTGTCTGCCAAATGGGCTTCCCCTGTCGCATCTAAGCCACTTAAAGCGGCCACTTTACGCAACCGCTCACGTGGTGATAGTTGGTAAAATCCTGGAATCCGCGATGAATTTATTGTCATAACCGTTACCTACAATGAATAAAATATTGGTGTAGCGTCACTTAAAAAGGGAGTGTTCAAGCCAACCAGCCCATTAGCCAAGGGGCGGCATAAAGAGTCATAAACTGCACCCCATAGTTCACGCCCCAGCGGTTTAGTAGCCCCGCCACAAGTGCTAACACCGCGACTCCCAGAATGCCCATTACACCTGCATCCATATAAGCCAACAGCACGACCAGCGAGAAGAACATCGCCAGGAAGGCCTCATGAGGAATACGCTGAAAAACAAACACGCAAATGTGCCGGGCATAGCGAACAGCGATGGGATACGTAATCAACAGCGCCACCCCAGCGCCCAAAATGCTGGCAACAGCGATTTCACCAAAGCTCATTAAGTGGTGAGCATTCTGCTCCAGCGTAAGTACTGGCGGCGCATTAAAGAAGGCGTTACCTGGCCCTATCGCCATGGGGCTCATGGGGATACCTAACGCCGCCAGTGGAATCAGAATGCCTGCGATATAAGCGGCATTGGTGACCGCATCCATTGAAGAAAGCGCACGACTGGCTTTTTCGACGGTACCCTTCACCCAACTGGACATTACTTCGCCCAGGAAAATGGTGATTCCCACCGGGCTCATAAAGAAAGTGGCCGAACCGAGCACCGAGCTGGCGGTTGCCGAAATAGCTTCTTGCCGGGTCAAAATACGAAAAGGGTTAGGGAAGCGGCTCTTATCATCACTATCATCGGCAGCATAGATTTTGATCGCTTTAGGTTCACCGGTAGCCATTTTTTTACGCTCTTCGCGCACGGTTAGCTGTGCCAAATTGAAGATCATCGGCCCTATCGTGATACCCAGAAAGAACGAAATGAATACCACCTGACCTTCAGGGATTACCCCCATTCCCCAGTAGAAGTGGCGCAGCGCCTGTATCAGCGCAGCTAAGATCACGATACTGATTATGCTGATCACTTTTTCGCGGCTCATTAACGCCAGAAATATCGCGCCGACAAAAAATATTTGGCTAGCGTACTGGCTTAGCACATCCGCCAGGGGTGTTAGCAGGAAAGCCAGTAGCAAGCTGACGGGAATGGCAACGAGGGTGCCGATAACCGAACCCGACGCCATTTTGCGAATTGCCAACGTGGCGTGCCCTTCACGCTTCAGTATCATTGCGTGCTCAACCATGGGGGCTGACATCACACCACCGGGTATCCCCGCCACTGAAACGGGTATTGAGTCGGTAAGCTTTTTGGCTACGATAGCAGCCATAAAGAACGCCAATACCACTGGCAGGGGAAGACCTGCCACTACCAGCGCTAACGTCACCGGGGCAAGTACAGCGGTCTCATCGGTACCTGGCGCCACACCAATCGCGGTATAAACCACCACACCAATTAAGGCAGCCATTAACATCTGCAGAAGTAATAGAGCGTCCATGATTACGCCTCCCCATCAGTGTCGAGGCGTCGTTTCGGGCGTAAACAAACCGCATTAATAACAAACCCCAGCAGGGCGCCGCATAAGCCCACTATTAGAGGCATTGGCGCTGGCCCAGGGGTAAGAATGAAACCACCTAGTGTGAGAGGAGTGGAAATTACTAAGGCAAGCAGCAGGTCTCTGCCGGTCACCGTATCGTCCCAAACAGTTAGGTAAGAATTTATTTTATTTGGCATGCCCATTCTCCGTGGAGATCATTATTAGTGTTGTATACCCAAGTAGGCTGGCCCTAGCTTGTGGAAAGACAAGGCGCTGAGTAAGGTACAGTGGTGCAAAGTGTATGAAGTACTGTACCTATAAAATAACAGGTACAGTTCCACCGCCATTGAGAGATATTCATGTCAAAATCTAATCAGGTAGCCACCGTTCTTCTAAAAGCCATTGAAGAGGGGCGCCTCTCGCCTGGTACCCGAGTGGCTTCCATCAGAGAAGCCGCTAAACAATTTGGCGTATCGAAAAATACCGTGATTGATGCTTATGACCAGTTGGTAGCACTTGGCCATTTGAGCGCTCGTCAGGGCGCAGGCTTTTTTGTTTCTCGCCCTCGCCCATCACCTATTGATGAGCCTACTCACGATCTTTCAGAGGCGGTGGATAGCGTTTCGCTTCTTCGCGAGCAGTTAGTAGGAAATTTTGCGGTACGCGTGGGCGACGGCCGAGCGCCTGCCAACTGGATGGGTGGAGCGGAGCTAACGCGTCTAATAAGGCGACGAACTGGCTTACCTGATGAAATGAGCGATGTCGAATACGGCATGCCCCAGGGATACTCTCCACTGCGCGAGAGTTTAGCCATGACATTGGCCGGGCGCTCCATCCACGCATCACAGGATCAAGTCATGATGACCTTTGGTGCTAATCATGCCTTCGACTTAATCATTCGCCACTTAGTAGCCGCAGGAGAGAGTGTTCTGGTTGAAACACCGGGCTACTATCCACTGTTTGGAAAGCTTCGTCTCGCTAAAGCGAAACTGGTGGGCGTTCCACGCACGATCGATGGCCCCGACCTAGAAGAGTTTGAGAGAAAAGCCAAGCAGTACCGACCTAGGCTTTTCTTCTTGCAACCCAATGCCCATAACCCTACCGGTAGCACCATGTCGCTGAGTAATATGCATCGCCTGCTAAAGCTCGCCGACCACTATGGTGTCACCCTAGTAGAAGATGACGTGTTCGCTGACATTCTGCCCAAAGGCAGCGCCCACCTAGCTGCACTTGATGGATTAGAAAGAGTTATTTACGTAGGCACTTTTTCCAAAACGCTCTCCACCGGCTTGCGCTGTGGCTATATCGCTGGAGGCAGATCGATCATTCGCGCCCTGGTCGATATTAAGATGCTCACTGTCGTAAACACTTCAACTTTCAATGAGATGATCGTGCATGAGCTATTAGCCAGAGGCCGCTACCGACGCCACCTCGCACAACTGCGCGAGAGAGTGGCTAAAGCTAGTGCTACGGCGGCAAGAGTATTGGAACAAATAGGCGTTCATGATGTGATTGGCCCCGGCGGTGGCTACTATTTATGGGCCAAACTGCCACCCCATATCAACACCACTGAGCTGGCTAAACGCGCCTCTGAGAAAGGTATTTTTATTGCCCCAGGCGCTATTTTTTCACTGCGTCCCGACAGTACCGATGCCAACTCAATGCGTATAAATATTGCCCATGCCAACGACTACCGGTTTTTGGAGTTCATCAGTAGGGCTCTCAACGAATAAACGTACTGTATAGCGAACAGTGCTAAGCCAACGGTTCCCCATTAGCATACTTAACCCACGTCTTGCCCAGATGATTACGTAGCTCGTGCCCCACACGTTTACCATCCCGCGCTTCCAAAGCAGCAAGAATAGCTTCGTGCTCTTCCATCGCCGTTGCCCACTTTTCATTTTTTTGATTTGAAAGGTAGCGGACACGATATAGCTGACGGCTGAGGTTGGCGTGCATATCAATCAGCGTCGCATTTCCCGACAGTGCCACAATCCGGTTGTGGATATCTTGGTTTAGGCGAAAATAGTTCTGCCGGTCACGTCGTAAGAATGAAGCCTTCATCTCATAGTGAAGCGCCTGCAACTCCGCAATATCATCATCACTGGCGTTGGCGCACGTTAGCTCTGCTGCGGCCTGCTCAAGCACACTCAAGACATACGCTTTCTCTTTCATATCGGCGGGACTTACATCCGCCACCACGGCACCCCGGTTTGGCGATATCACCACCAGCCCTTCCGCAGCTAGAATTTTCAGCGCCTCCCGTAACGGTGTACGCGATACTTGAAGTTCAACCGCCAAAGTTCGCTCAGGCAAACGTTGGCCAGGCTGAAAATGGTCCATCACGATATGTTCACGTAAATAATTCGCGACTTTCTCCACAAGTCCGGGCTGATTTGGCTGAGCGACTTCTTCCATTGGCATGTTCACATAGTAAGTGAACGCCAAGAATGGCATACCAAAAAAATCCTTTCAAACAAATTACGTTAAAACGATCATTTTTTAAATCCATATTTATCAATACTATAAATAAAAAAAAGACCTACTCAATACCAAAGTATTAACATCAGCCAATTGACCCTCAAAATGGTATACCACTACATTTCATACATAGGATTTCTGAAAGGCTCACCTCTTTAGCGCCATGACGATAGAAAATGTCATCGCAGCAGTTTTACCAGTAAAGGGAATACCAACACCTTATGAACTACTTACAACATTTTGAAAAAGGCAAGGTTGTTGAGGCCTGCATCGCGGGCGCTGGTGACTTTGGGCGTGGCGTTTTGCGACAAGCGCGCCAAATGGAAAAACTATCAGCACGTATTGCAATCGACATTAATCCTGAAAAAGCAGCCGAAGCGTTGCGGCATGCAGGCATTTCTGATGCTCAGATAATGGTATGCCATTCTAAAAGTGACGCTGAAAAAGCGTGGCAAGAAGGGATGTTTATCGCCACGGCTGCCTTTGAAACAATTCAAGCCCTGCCTTTCGATATTTTAGTGGAATCTACTGGCATACCTGACGCAGGAGCGCGCTATGCAGAAGCCGCTCTGCTCGCAGGTAAACACGTTGGCATTGCCACCAAAGAGACGGAATCTGTGGTTGGCCCCTATTTGACTAGCCTTGCCTATCAACAGGGTCGCCTATTCACTCCGTTGGATGGTGACCAGCCTAGCCTGCTTATTGGCCTACTTACTTGGGCCCACACCCTTGGTTTTGAGATTATTGCAGCAGGTAAAAGCAGCGAATACGACTTCATCTGGGATGAGGCAAACGAGACCGTTACTTGCAACGGTACCGCCTTTCCTGCCCCTGGCTTGAGCGGACTTTGGGAATTACCGGCAGGCCGCGAACGCGATGTGGTGGAAGCGCGTAGCAAGCTACTTGCTGCGATTCCACAAATCTCAGTGCCTGATCTGTGCGAAATGGTCAACGTGGCCAATGCCACGGGGCTACGTCCTGATCGCCCTGAATTTCATGCCATGGTGCTGCGCACAGCGGAAGTACCTACCCTTTTGGACATTCAGAGCCAAGGTGGGGTACTGCAAGGGCTTGAGCGCTTGGAAGTGTTTAATTGCCTACGCCAACCAGACGAGCTGAGCTTTGCAGGAGGCGTTTTTGTGGTCGTGCGCTGTGAAGACCCACATGTATGGACTCTACTGCGGGATAAAGGCCATGTACTGAGCCACAGCGGCAATAGCGCGATGATTTACCTACCCCGACACCTGCTTGGCTTAGAAGCACCGATTTCACTTCTCGATGTGGTCATCAATGGTCAAACCTCCGGCGGTGGTCACGCTACGAAACCCAGGTTCGACCTAACAGCGCGGGCAACCCAGCACATGAAAGCGGGCCAGCACCTCGAAATGCGCGGCCACCACAGGCACATCGAAGGGCTACGTCCAGAGCTGCATCCCGCCGCGGCGCTAGCACCAGAAGCAAAAGTGCCTTTTTATCTACTGCCAGGCGCTCAAGTGATCCGAGACATTGCCCCCAATCAGCCCATTACCTTAGCGGATGTGGCACTGCCTGAATCAACCTTAAAACAGCTTCGTGAAAAGCAGGATCAGTTGTTTCAACAAAATACCTTAGTTCCTAAAGCCGCTATCGACAGCGCGCTAAATTAAACTTCCCTAACGGGAATTAAAAGCAATAACAATCAGATAGGAGAAACACTATGCTCACTAAACCCACTCTCAAAATGGCAACGCTCTGCGTCGCGCTGGTTAGCGTCGCCACAACTGTCAACGCCGATGATGCAGCGGATTATCCGACAAAGACTATCCAGTTTTTGGTAGCGGCAGGCGCTGGTGGCGGCACGGATAACTTCGCTCGCGTGGTTCGCCCAATGTTTGAAGAAGCCCTGGGCGGCGCAAATATTACCGTTATTAACCTGCCCTCCGCCTCTGGTGCATTAGCGCACCAGCGCACCGCTACTGGCGCAGCTGACGGCCATACCCTTGATTTCGCTTCCACCACCTTAGTGACGTCTTTAGCAGCAGGACAAAACCCAATCGGCTTAGATCAACTCACGCCCGTGGCACGGATGCAGTCAGATGTAATGGCACTATTTGTTAATCCAGAGCGCTACCCGGATTTTGAGTCGTTCTTGGAATACGCTAAGGAAAACCCAGGCGAGGTCACTGTGGGCGGCACCCACACCGCTAGCCCTGACCACGTTTCATTTCTGTCGTTGCGTGATGCATCCGGCCTGGATATGAATTTCATTCCTTACGACAGCACAGGCAATGCCACCGCTAATGTTCTGGGCAACAATATCGACGCGACCACCACGTCACTTAGCCCTTTGCTGAGTTATATGGACGCGGGCCAAATGATGCCAATACTGGTATTCAGCGATGAGCGTTTGGCCGATTATCCTGATGTTCCAACGACAGCTGAATACGAGTGGGATCTAACCGATGGCAACGACCGTGCAATTTTTGTCCATGCCGATACACCTGAACCGCTTCTGAAACGCTTAGAAGATACTTTCAAAAAGGTTTACGACTCTGAGGAGTACCAGACATACGCCGAGCGAGTAAACCTTACTTATCGTGAAGGCTGGATGGGCAGCGACGAATATCGTCAGCGCCTGGAAAATAACTATGAACTCTATTCGCGCCTACTTAATAACGATCAATAAAAATCGAATTAAGTGCTAAGTGAAGGCAGGCAATAAATTTGCCTGCTTTTTAACTCACTGGCTGGGACTATTTTTATCAGGTAGGCCCTGCCACATTCCCTTCGGGGTTTATCATGCACGCCAGGATTTCTCTCTTCGCATTCGCGGTGGTGTTGCTAGCACTGGTCAGTTTAGTGCCCACACTGCAGTTTCCCAGTTCCGCTGAGGTTTCTACCTTTATCGGCCCTCGCGTATGGCCTCTGACGCTTGTAATTGCGCTTCTTGGGTTGGGTAGCGCACTCCTACTGATCACTTGGCGTGATGCAAGACGGGGCACAATTTATGACGATGAATCGGAAGAAAAGCCTCTTCCTCAGAACGATCCAGTCACAGCTCAACGCTTTACTCTAGCGTCCACGCGCCACTGGTGGCTGATTGCCGCCACCATTATTTACACCTGGTTAATCGGCATGGTGGGCTTCTTAATCGCCAGTATCGCTTTCACGTTGGTAGGTACGCTGCTGCTTGGGGCTCGCTCCTGGCGCGCAATTCTAATTACCGTGGTGGTTGCCACGCTGCTGATGCAGGGTGTCTTCGTCATGCTGCTTGGCATCCCGCTATGACACTTGTTGTTAAGAAGCTTGCCGATAACCGCTACTGCTACCTGTTTCGGAGTTGATGATGCTAGAGAATTTTCTAGGCGGGCTGGCTGTAGTGATGCAGCCACTCAACCTGCTACTACTTACTTCAGCCGTTTTTATCGGATTTATCGGTGGTGCGTTACCCGGCATCAGCGGCGTTATTCTGGTGGTTATCCTGCTACCCGTTACCTATGGCATGGACTCCACTACGGCCTTTATGTTGCTGACTGCCATCTATGGCGCGACTGTTTTTTCTGGTTTGATCACCGCTATTCTCTACCGTGCCCCTGGGACGCCAGAGGCGGTAATGACTGCCTTCGATGGCTACCCGATGACCCAGCAGGGCCAGGCAGGTAAAGCACTGGGCATTGGTGTGCTGAGCTCTGCGATTGGGGGCTTGGTGGGTACTATTGCGTTGATTATTTTTACTCCTATGCTGGCGAAGGTGGCGCTGAAATTTTCTTCTCCTGAGTATTTTGCCCTTGCCGTCCTAGGTTTAACCGTGGTGGCGTCTTTAGGTGGGCGCCTGATCTACGGACTGATTGGCGCTACTCTTGGCTTGTTTATCGCCACCGTTGGTATTGACCCACTGACCGGCACCAGCCGCTATACCTTCGATAACCTGAACCTTATGGAAGGGGTGGGACTGATACCGATGATCGTGGGGCTGTTCGCCATTTCTGAAGTGATGAAACGCTCCCTAGATCAAGACAGCCATCAGCCGATTACGAAAGTAAAAGTTAAAATCTTTGATCTACCTATCTTGCGCCAAATCGGCACAACGCTTACGCGCTCTTCTATTATTGGCGTAATCATTGGCATCTTACCGGGCATTGGCGCTAGTACCGCCGCCATGGTGAGCTATAGCGAAACAGTGCGTTGGTCTAAGCATCCCGAGAAATTTGGCAAAGGGGCCCCGGAAGGTATTGCAGCGCCAGAGTCGGCGAACAATGCCGCTGCCATGGGCGCCTTAGTACCGCTGTTTGCCCTCGGCATTCCGGGCAGTGGTACCACGGCGGTAATTCTTGGGGCATTTATCATGCACGGCCTGCAGCCTGGCCCAATGTTCATGATGACCCACAGCAGCCTAATCTATGCCGTGTTCGCGGGTCTGTTTATCGTCAACTTTATGATTTTGTTGTTCTCCAAGCCATTTATCACCCTGTTCACCAAGCTATTGAATGTGCCCTACTCGGCGCTCGGCCCGATCATTATTATGTGTTGCATCGTGGGCACCTACTCGGTGCGCAACTCCATGTTTGATGTGTGGTTGATGCTTGGCTTTGGCGTCATGGGCTACCTGCTGGAAAAACTAAAATTCCCGCTGGTTTCGATCATCCTAGGCCTAGTACTAGGCCCCATTGCAGAGAGCGAGCTGCGCCGTGCGTTGTCGATGTCTCAGGGAGATATATCGATCTTCTTTACCCGCCCCATCAGCGCCACCTTACTGGCCATTGCAGCACTACTGTTGGCAGTGACGATTATCTCGCCACTGATTAAACGCGCTCGCATGAAAGCCGCCACTCCCTGAACCCTGACAACGGATGCAACGTATGACAATTGTATTAGGCGCTATTGCCGACGACTTCACTGGGGCCACGGATCTTGCAAATAACCTGGTGCGCGGCGGTATGCGCTGTCTGCAGGTGATTGGCGTCCCCCAGCAAGAGATCGACCTCACTGATATCGATGCGGTGGTCGTGGCGCTGAAATCGCGCTCCTGCACGGTGGACGAAGCCGTGGCGGACTCTCTGGCCGCCCTTGAGTGGCTTCGCCAGCAGGAGGCCCGGCAGTTGTTCTTCAAGTACTGCTCCACTTTTGATTCCACCGACCAGGGCAATATCGGCCCGGTTACGGATGCGCTGCTGGAAGCGCTAGGAGCGCATCAAACGGTGATGGTGCCCGCTTTCCCGATTAACGGCCGTACGGTTTACCAAGGCCATCTATTTGTCGGTGATCGCTTACTGAACGACAGCGGCATGCAGCACCACCCGCTAACCCCCATGCAAGACGCGGATTTAGTCCGTGTACTCTCTCGCCAAACACCACACCCGGTGGGCTTAGCCAATCGCGCCATACTAGCTAAAGGGGCGGAGGCCACCCGTGCGCATTTATTATCACTGGCCGAGCACGGCATGCGCCATGTGATCTGTGACTCCTTGAATGAGCAGGATTTGGACGTGCTGGCCGACGCTACCGTCTTGATGCCGTTAGTCACAGGTGGGTCTGGTCTGGGGCAGGCGCTGCCTGCTCAATACCGTGCCCAGGGCTGGCTAGAAAGGATCACTGAGCCGGGCCGTTTATCTCCTGCTTCAGGCGGTGCGCTGGTACTCTCCGGCAGTTGCTCCCGGGCGACGCTGGCCCAGGTGGCGGATTTTTTGGCCAAGCACCCCGACGGTGGCTTTGCCCTGGATCCGTTATCGCTAAGTGAAGGAGACAAGCAGTGGGAGCAAGCGCTGGCCTTTGCTCTGGAGCGTTTATCCAGCAACGCTCCGGTATTGATCTACGCCTCAGCGGATCCAGAGAGAGTGAAAGCCGCACAAGCCGAACTGGGCGTGGAACGTGCAGGTCATCTAGTCGAAGAGGCTTTGAGCCAACTGGCTGTCACGCTGGTCAACGAAGGCGTGGGCCGCTTGCTGGTCGCCGGGGGTGAAACTTCCGGCGCGGTGGTCTCAGCACTCGGCATTACTACCCTACGGATTGGTGAGCAGATTGATCCAGGCGTACCTTGGACTCAAGCCCCACTGGCGGTACGCGAGGCACCATTGTCGCTTGCGCTGAAGTCTGGTAATTTCGGCGGCGTCGACTTCTTTACCCGGGCGTTTGAGGTGTTGGCATGAGCATCCACTTGCATCGCCATTCTCAGAACAGTATGCGGGAGCAGATCAGCACGCTGGGGAAATCGCTATTTGACCGCGGCCTGACCATGGGCTCCAGCGGCAATATCAGCGTGCGGCTAGACGATGGCGGCTGGCTGATGACACCCACCAACGCCTGCCTGGGGCGGCTGGATCCTGCGCGGATTTCTCATCTTGATAACAGCGGCCAACTGCTGAGTGGCGATAAGCCTACCAAAGAGCAGTTTTTGCATATGGCGATGTACGAAGAGCGTCCGCAATCCGGTGCGATTGTGCATCTGCACTCCACTCACTCGGTGGCGGTCTCTTGCCTGCCCGAAGTGAATCCCTGCGACTGCATACCACCACTCACCGCTTACTATGTGATGCGGGTAGGGAAGCTGCCGATGGTGCCATATCACATTCCCGGCGACCCAAAACTGGGCGATGCACTGCGGGGGTTGGCCGGCAAGCATAGCGCGGTACTGCTGGCCAACCACGGCCCAGTGGTTGCGGGGAAAAACCTCGAAGCGGCGGTGTATGCCACTGAAGAGCTGGAAGAGACCGCCAAGCTTTACCTATTGCTGCGGGGCGAGAACCCGCGGGGGCTAACGCAGGAGCAAGTGGCCGAGCTGGAAGCGCGCTTTCCAAAAGATTAAACCAACACCTTATGGGTAGAGACCACCTGTCGCAGCCCCATAAACGAGCGGATCTGGCGCACGCCGGGCAGGTAGAGTAACTGTTCGGCGTGCAGCCTGTTGAAGCTTTGGCTGTCCCGAGTGCGCACCAGCATAAAGTAGTCAAACTCACCGGTGACCACGTGGCACTCCATACAGCCAGATACCTTCTGGGCCGCCTCTTCAAAGGCGGCGAAGGATTCCGGCGTCGAGCGATCCAGCACCACGCCAATTAATACCACCATCCCCGCCTGGAGCTGCTCCGGGTCTAAATGTGCCACCACACGGCTAATCACCCCGTCCCGCTTGAGCTTTTCGACTCTTCTCAAGCAGGCCGCTGGACTCAAGTTCACCTGCTCCGCCAGTGCCACATTGGAGAGCGTGGCGTCGTCCTGAAGCAGTTTGAGAATGCGCCGGTCTGTACGGTCTAGCTCGGCCCACTGGTCATCAGGCTCAGCGCCCGTCCGCACCGCTTTTGAACGCACCATTATTTACCTCAATCACTTTTAAACACTATTTAAGGACATAATTTACCTTTTATAGCATTTTTTATTGCTTACAAGCAGGCAACTTTGCAACACAAAAATATCGGCGAGCACTTACTATTAATAGCAGAGAGCACGCCAACTGTTCACACAGACCCTCGCCTAGCAACTTTATATACACCGCACTCAAACTCTGAGCAGCAGGAGCTTGTTATGAACCTCAAACGCTTCCCCCGTTACCCACTCACCTTTGGCCCCTCTCCCATTACGCCGCTCAAGCGGCTAAGCGAACATTTAGGCGGTGAAGTAGAGCTCTACGCCAAGCGCGAAGACTGCAACAGCGGCTTGGCCTTTGGCGGTAATAAAACCCGCAAGCTTGAGTATTTGATTCCAGAAGCGCTGGAACAGGGCTGCGATACGCTGGTATCCATTGGTGGTATTCAATCCAACCAGACCCGCCAGGTTGCCGCCGTTGCCGCTCATTTGGGCATGCAGTGTGTGCTGGTACAGGAGAACTGGGTCAACTACTCCGACGCGGTGTATGACCGGGTGGGTAATATCGAGATGTCGCGCATCATGGGTGCCGATGTGCGCCTGGACGACGCGGGGTTCGATATTGGCATCCGCCCCAGCTGGGAACAGGCCATGGAGGATGTGCGCCAGCGCGGCGGCAAGCCCTTCCCGATTCCCGCGGGCTGTTCCGAGCACCCTTACGGCGGTTTAGGCTTTGTGGGCTTTGCCGAAGAGGTGCGCCAGCAGGAGAAAGAGCTAGGCTTCACCTTTGACTATATTGTGGTGTGCTCGGTCACCGGCAGCACCCAGGCGGGCATGGTGGTGGGCTTTGCCGCTGATGGCCGTGCCCAGCGAGTGATTGGCATTGACGCCTCTGCCAAGCCTGAGCAAACCCGCGAACAGATCCTGCGCATTGCACGCAATACGGCCGAGCTGGTGGAATTGGAAGGCGGTATTAGCGATGACGATGTGATTCTGGATACCCGCTACGGCGGCCCGGAGTATGGCTTGCCCAACGAAGGCACGCTGGAAGCCATTCGCCTATGCGCCCGTCTGGAAGGCGTCCTCACCGACCCGGTTTACGAAGGCAAATCCATGCACGGCATGATCGATAGGGTGCGCAACGGTGAATTTCCCGCGGGCTCCAAGGTGCTCTACGCCCACCTGGGCGGCGTACCTGCATTAAATGCCTATAGCTTCCTATTTCGTAATGGTTAAGTAGTACAACACCTATCTCTAACCGTCTGATCCAGCGCTTAATAAATAGGGCCACTCAGACGGTTACTGCTGTACAAATAGAGCACACCCTTTAGGCTTGGCGTATAGGATATTCACTTATGAGGATACGCCATGTCTTCAACACTTCCCGCACACATTACCCTTGACGATCTTGCGCACTGTTCCGCGCCGCTCCCCGAGGTTGAGGTACATGGACTCGATTTGGGGTGGTACATCGTGCGCTTGCACCAGGGTAACGCTACTAGTTTGCTCATTGACCACAACGGTGAGACGCAACGTTTCACCGGCACCCAGTGGATTGGCCGCGCGCTAGCGCCGCTTGGCTTCACACACGGCACGCTGACCTGGGCCGAAGCCGCCGATGAAATGATAGGTAGTGATGTGCCCTCCGTCTCCGCTCACCAACGCCTAGTCTACGGTGTTCGCGTGGCTTTCAACCAAGCCAGCCTATAAACTCACCAAAGCGAGCCGCCGAGAGTTTGCAATTTTATTGCCATGAACACCTAGTTTCCAAAAAGGACGGACGCTATGCGCGATGATGAAAAATATAGCAATAACGAAGAGCAGCTACTCTATCTACAAAAGCTGTTAGACACTTCTGACACAGCGGCTCTACAAGCGTTCTTCACTGAACTCGATATTTTAGACATTGCGCGAACACTTGAATCCTTTCCGGCCAAAACACGTGACTTCCTTTGGGAATACGTACCTGACGATGTAATCGGTGAGGTGCTTGCCGAAGTTGATGAAGATATCCGTGCTGACTATATCGAGGATTTATCGGCCAGCGACGTAGAGCAAATTGTTAAAGGTTTGGATGCTCAAGAAGTTGCGGAAGTACTGGATGTTGCTGACGATGCTATAAAAACCAGCGTTTACGCCAGCCTGGATCAGGATATTCGCGCCCAGGTTGAAAATCTTCATGCCTATGAAGATGACGTAGTCGGCCGTTACATGGATCCTGAAACGGTCAATGTAAAACAGGGCGTATCGTTAGAAGCCGTGCAGCGCTATATCCGCATTCATCACTTGCTTGACGATGAGTCACAGCAGATCATGATTACCGATAAGGATAAGCGTTTACTCGGCACTTTGACCCTGATTGATTTAATCAAACAACCACAAGATGCCGTGGTTGATGATTATATGGATGATTTTTTCACCCTCAATGATCAAATGAAAGTTAGTGATGCAGCAGCATTACTGCGCTCAAAAGAGCTTCACTTTGTGCCCGTTTGCGATAGCGATGGAATATTAGTAGGGCAACTAAACTCTGCCGATGTTTTAGAAATTACCCAAGAAGATGCTGACATGACATTGAAGCACATGTCAGGCGTCAGTAATGAAGAGGAAGTCTTTACGCCAATTACCCGAAGCGCGAAAAGCCGTGGTATTTGGCTGGGCATTAATTTGTTAACAGCTTTTTTAGCCGCGTTCGTGATCGGCCAATTTGAAGCCGTGTTGGATCAAATTGTAGCCCTGGCCATTTTGATGCCGGTGGTAGCAAGCATGGGCGGCATTGCCGGTAGTCAAACGCTCACCGTGGTCATACGCGGCCTGGCGCTGGGCCAACTGGCGGGTAACAACGTTCGCTGGCTGTATAACAAAGAGATGTGGGTAGGTATGAGTAACGGCCTGGTTTGGGCGTTAGTGGTGGGCTTAATTTCCCATCTCTGGTTTGGCGACGCCATGATTACGCTGGTGATCACCCTGGCCATCTTTATCAATATGAGCCTCGCCAACTTATCCGGCGTATTGATTCCCATGGTATTGAAAAAACTGCAGATTGATCCCGCGTTATCCGGTGCGGTAATTTTGACAACCGTTACCGATGTGGTCGGCTTTTTGTCGTTTCTGGGGCTCGCGACGCTGATTATTCTGTGACCTCTTCATTCCCGGCAGGCGCTGGGTTCTTTGGAAAACAGCGCCCGCACTTGGTCAAGTAACCACGACTATACCGCCACCCACTGCCCCGTCTTATCTGATGTTTCAATAGCCTCAATCAAGCGATTAACCCGGGCCGCTTCTCGAAAATCAGGGTAGAGGGGGCGGTCGTTAATAATGCCTTCGACCAGATCACGCACCTCGATAATTTTCTGATCGTTATAGCCCAAGCCATGGCCTGGCGCGGGACTAAATGAGGCATAGTCAGGGTGTTCGGGGCCTGTAAACAAGGTGGTAAAGCCGCGCCTCCCTGGAGCATCACCATGGCGATAGAGCTGCAGCTCGCTCATGCGTTCCTGGTCAAACACAATGGCGCCTTTGGTGCCCGTTAGCGTGTAGGCCAAGCCCATCTTGCGGCCAGCGGCTACCCGAGACGTTTCGATATTACCGATTAACCCCCGGTCAAAGCGCAGCATGGCCTGGGCCTGATCGTCGTTTTCCACTGCGGCCATGCCGCTGCCGTCAACCTTGGGTCGCGAGGCGATAACGGTCTGTAACTGACCGCACGCCTCGGTAATGCGCTGCCCGGTCAAGAACTCGGCCATATTGAGAATATGCGACCCTACATCGCCTAATGCACCGGCACCCGCTGTTGCCCGCTGTGTATGCCAGTCGTGGGGCTTTGCTGGGTCGAGCAGATAATCCTCATTGTGCCGGCCACGAAAGTGAATCAGCTCACCAATTTCACCGCTGGCAACAATCTGGCGGGCCAGCTGGGTGGCGGAATTGCGAATATAGTTAAAGCCCACCAGGGTTTTGACGCCCGCCTTTTCAGCCGCCATGACCATCTCGTCGGCATCGGCGCTGCTTAGCGCCAGCGGCTTTTCAGCGTAAACATGTTTGCCCGCGGTAATGGCGGCCAGCGCCATCTCTTTATGCAGAAAATTGGGCGCGCAGATATCCACCACGTCCACGTCACTGTCTGCCACCAGGGCACGCCAATCGTCGGTGGCGCGGGCAAAGCCCCAGGCCCGCGCCCGGCTCTCTGCCGTAGCAAGATCAACATCCGCCAACAGTTCGCAAACGGGCTTGGCGGGCAGTTCAAAAACGCTGGACGCCGCGTTAAAGGCAATGGCGTGGGCTTTGCCCATAAAGCCGGTGCCAATTAGGCCAATCTTGAGGGTTTTCATTGTGATTATCCCTATTTTAAAACAATAACGCCGGGCTGGGCCCGGCGTTAACTAGTGAGCCGCTATTAAACTGTTTACATGGTCGGCATGGTGAAGTGGTTGGTCTCTTCACGAATACCACTGGGCCAGCGCTGAGTGATGGTTTTCATGCGGGTGTAGAAGCGTACGCCGTCGGGACCGTGCATATGCAGCGGGCCAAACAGTGAGCGTTTCCAGCCACCGAAGCTGTGGAACGCCATGGGTACCGGGATGGGGACATTGACACCTACCATGCCTACCTGAATCTGCTCGCAGTACTGACGGGCTGCGTCGCCATCACGGGTAAAGATTGCCGTGCCGTTGCCATATTCATGGGCGTTGATCATGCTGACCGCTTCGTCGAAACTCGCCACGCGGGCAATCGCCAACACCGGGCCGAAAATTTCTTCAGAGTGAATGCGCATCTTAGGCATCACATGATCAAATAGTGTCCCGCCAATAAAGTAGCCATCACCTGCGCCATCGATGCTTGTCTGACGGCCATCCACAACAAGCTCGGCGCCTTCATCGACACCGGTTTGGATATAACCCGCCACTTTGTCGCGGTGCTCGCGGGTGATCAACGGCCCCATATCGTTGTCTGGGCCATCGACCAGGCCAGGCCCGACCGTGAGTTTATCCAGTTCGGCCACCAGCTTTTCCCGCAGGCGGTTGGCGGTTTCTTCGCCCACGGGTACCGCGACGGAAATCGCCATACAACGCTCGCCTGCCGAGCCATAGGCCGCGCCCATCAGCGCCCCCACGGCTTGATCAAGATCCGCATCGGGCATGATCACCATATGGTTTTTAGCCCCACCCAGGGCTTGAACGCGCTTGCCATGGGCGGAGGCAGTGGCGTAGATGTACTCGGCGATGGGCGTGGAGCCCACAAAGCTGACTGCCTGGACACGCTCATCGGTGAGGAGCACATCCACGGCTTCTTTATCGCCGTTAACGACATTAAAGACGCCATCTGGCAGGCCCGCTTCGCTTAACAGCTCAGCTAGGCGCAGCGGCGTGGAGGGATCTTTTTCAGAAGGCTTCATTACAAAGGTGTTGCCGCAGGCCAGCGCGATGGGGAACATCCACATGGGTACCATGGCGGGGAAGTTAAACGGCGAGATACCCGCACAGACGCCCAGCGGCTGCATCATCGAGTAGCTATCGACACCGCTACCCACGTTCATGGAGTGCTCGCCCTTCTGCAGGTGAGGAATGCCACAGGCAAATTCGACCACTTCCAGGCCGCGAGTCACTTCGCCTTTAGCGTCAGAAAACACCTTACCGTGTTCGCTGGATATCAGCCGCGCCAGCTCATCGGTGTGCTCCTCGACCAGCGCTTTGAACTTGAACAGAATACGCGCGCGTTTCAGCGGCGAGGTTTTTGACCAGGCGACAAAGGCCTCATCGGCGATACGCACCGCTTCGCGGGTCTCGGAGGCAGAGGCCAGTGACACCTGGGCGCTCTGTTCACCGGTGGCCGGGTTGTAAACCGGCGAAGTGCGCTGGCTCTGACCGGCAGAGAACTGACCATTGAGATAGTGGGATATCGTCTTCATACAAACTCCTGATTCAAGTGCGGCGCTGGCGCTATTTAGCTGGCAACGTTAAAACCCGCCTGCTCGGCAAGTTGGCGTAAGTTGCGGTAGCCCATACGGGCGTAAGTCAAGGGGTGGGCGACTTCGGGGTCTTGTTCGGCTTCCACCACCAACCAGCCTTGATAACCCTGCTCGCACAGGTGAGTTAAGGCGGGAAGAAACGCCACATCGCCATCCCCGGGCACAGTAAACAGGCCGTCCAGCACGCCGTTTAAAAAGCTTTTGTCACGGTTGCGCACTGCGTCCAGCACCGGGAAGCGCAGGTCTTTGCAGTGCACATGGTGGATACGCTGGCTGTAGCGTTTGGCGATGGCGAGCGGGTCGCCGCCAGCGCCGCGCAGATGACCAAAATCGAGCAGCAGTCCCACGCCTTCGCCGGTGTTGTCCATTAAGCGCTCTACGTCGGCTTGGCTCTCAATCACCGTGCCCAGATGGTGGTGATACACCAGTTGAATGCCCTGAGATTTCAGATAGTCGCCGACCACATCCAGGCCATGCAGCAGGCGCTGCCACTCTTGCTCAGAAAGATGCGGACGTTGGGAGAGCGGGCGTTGCTGGTCACCGTGTACACAGTGGGTGACTTCGCACAGCACCATGACCTTGGCGCCACACTGCTTAAGCAGGTTCATGTGGTCTTGAATGGCGTCAATCTCTTCTTCTGGGCTACGCTCCAGCAGGTGTGCGGAGTACCAGCCTGAAATCAGCGCCAGATCATGAGCACCCAGCACCTGGTTCAAGGCGTCAGGCGTGCGGGGGAATTTATTCCCCAGCTCAAAGCCGCTAAAGCCCGCTTCGCGCCCTTCTTGCAGGCAGGTTTCCAGTGGCGTATCGCCACCCAGGCTGGGCAAGTCATCGTTCGTCCAGGTGAGCGGATTAATACCTAAAGTAACCGTTGGCATGGCGTATTCCTTGTGAGCATGTTTGTTGGCATTAATGGCGTTGGCGCTGCTTGGCCTCGCGATACCCTTGGTAAGCAGTATTGACTTCTTCACGCTCGGAAACCTCGGGCACGGCCACGTCCCACCAGGCACCGCCTTCTTGGGTGCTGGGTAACGGGTCGGTATCCAGGGCAATCACGTAGGTTGATTGGGCGGCGCGAGCGCGCACCAGCGCCTGTTCCAGTTCGGCAATGCCGCTCACCGATTCAGACTCACAGCCCAGGGCTTTGGCGTGAGCAGCAAAATCGGTTTTGGGGGCGCCAGCCTCGACAGTGCGACAATCCTGCAGCAGGTTGTTGAATCCGGCGCCGCCGGTGGCCTGCTGCAAGCGGTTGATACAGCCATAGCCGCGGTTATCCAACACCACGACGATCAGCTTGTGGCCCAACATCACCGATGTCGCCAGCTCCGAGTTGTGCATCAGGTAGCTACCATCGCCCACCATCACCACCACTTCTCGCTCGGGCTTGGCCATCTTGACGCCCATCCCACCGGCAATTTCATAGCCCATGCAGGAGAAACCATACTCCACGTGATAGCTGCCAGGGCCCGAGCACTGCCAGAGCTTATGCAGCTCGCCGGGCAAGCCACCCGCCGCGCAGACCACAGTGGTGTCGTTACCGGCCTGGCGGTTGACCGCACCGATCACCTGGGCATCGGTGGGCAGCGACAGCCCTTGATCGGCGGTTACACGATGTACTGCCTCAGCCCATTCACGCTTGAGCGTATCGGTCTGCTCGCGCCATTCATTGCTGCCGCACCAATCGCCTAATGCGTCATCAAGCTGCTCAAGTCCTGTCAAAGCATCGCAGGTCAACGGCAGTGCCAGATGCTTAACGCTATCGAAACGCCCAACGTTAAGGGCGATGAGCGTTTTATGATCGCTTTCAAATAGCGCTCGGGAGCCAGTGGTAAAGTCCTGCAGACGTGTGCCTATGGCGAGGATGACATCCGCCTGCTCCGCCAACTGATTCGCGGCTGCGCTGCCGGTGACGCCAATGGCACCCACCGCACAGGGGTGGCTATCCGCCAGCGCGCCTTTACCCGCCTGGGTTTCAGCTACCGGGATGCCCCGTACTTTGGCAAACTCGGCCAGGACGTCGCATGCAGTGGCGTAATGCACGCCGCCGCCGGCAATGATCAGCGGGCGTTTGGCCTGTTGAAGCGCGCCGATTACTTGACGGAGCTCATAAGCCTCCGGCGGCGGGCGGCGAATACGATGCACCTTGGGTTCAAAAAAGGCTTCGGGGTAATCGTAGGCAAACGTCTGAACATCCTGGGGCAGCGCCAAGGTCGCCGGGCCGCAGTGCTCAGGGTCTAGCAGAGTAGCCATCGCCTGAGGCAAGCTGGTGAGTAGCTGCTCTGGGCGGCTGATACGGTCAAAGTAGCGCGACACGGGACGGAAGCAGTCGTTGACGCTAATCGTAGGGTCGCCGAAATGCTCCACCTGCTGGAGAACCGGGTCGGGTTCGCGGGTGGCAAAGGTGTCCCCCGGCAGCAGCAGGATCGGCAAGCGGTTGGCGTGAGCGAGCGCTGCGGCGGTGACCATATTGGTAGCCCCTGGGCCAATCGAGCTGGTCACGGCCATTAAGCGCTGGCGGCCATTGGCTTTGGCAAAGGCAATCGCCGCGTGGGCCATGGACTGTTCGTTATGGGCACGAAAGGTCGGCAATTCGTCTTGCACGTGGTAAAGCGCTTCGCCTAACCCCGCCACGTTGCCATGACCAAAAATCGCAAACACGCCTTCAAACAGCGCCACTTCTTGGCCATTGATCTCAATACGCTGAGCGGCAAGGTACTTGACCAGTGCTTGAGCCATGGTGAGTCGAATGGTGCTCATCTTACGCCTCCTCGGTATGGGCCAGCGTTTGCGGCTGCGCCTGCCTTAATTGCCGCCACGCCGTTATCAGTTCGGCATAGTTTTGGGCGACCCGCTCTACCAAGCTGGAATCGTCGATACTCCCCGCCAGCCAGTCGCGACTGGCGCTGGCAAATAGCGTGCGTCCGACGGTAAACCCTTTACAGCAAGGGTGTTTAGCAGCCTCTTCAAAGCCGCGTTTCATGTCGTCCATAGGGGCGTCCAGTCCGAGCAGAACCACCCCTCGGCAGTAGGTATCCTCGCGCTCAATCGTCTCACCCACCGCCTGCCAGGCAGCATCTGACATGGCGGGAAGCTTCCACCAGTCGGGGCGAATGCCCAGGTTATAGAGCCGCTGCAGGCTGCGTGGCAGCGTAGTGTCATCGCTGGGCATATTGGCAGGGGGAATGACTTCAACCAACAACTCCAGCCCATAAGCACAGGCCGCCTGATAGAGCTGGCGCAGACGCTCTTCCTGCTCCAGGCGCAGCGCAATCTCGTCGTCGGGATGGTAAAACACCAGGCATTTGATGATTTGTTCTCTAGGCCAGTTGCGTAGGCAGGCACCTAAGTCATCGCCATGCTGGAAGCGCAGCGGGCGTGAGCCTGGCAGCTCTACCGGTCGACCAATCCACCAGCCTTTGCCGCTGGCTTGATTAAGCGCTTCCTGACCCAGCACGTCATCTACCAGAATCGCGGGAGTGGGAATACCACCCAGCTTTGCGCCCTCTTCGGCGGCGGTGACCAGGAGTTTTTTGAGTGCCGGTAGCCGGGCACTGTCGGCATGCTCTTCGCGGGCCATATCGGTGAGCTGGCGGCGGTGGTCAAATGCCAACCCCAGCACTTCTGGCCATTGGGTCGGCACGCGGGTGGTGACCCGATGTAAATGGTTCAACCGTTGATCGATATCCGGGCGGAGAGCCTCATCACGCCTGTCGAGATAATCAAATAACTCGTCTTCGGTGGGCATGGCCGGGGCACAGCCGTGCCGGGACACCACCAGCGCGCCGCAGGCGTTGGCATAGGCGGCGCTGGTCTGCCACGGCTCGCCGCGTAACCAGCCCCGCAGCAGCCCGCTCATAAAGGCATCACCGGCACCCAGCACATTAAGCACTTCGACTTGCACGCCTTTGACCAAAACACCGTCTTCGATGCGGTCAGGAATAGCGCCTTCAAACACCACGCAGCCCATGGGCCCGAGCTTGCATACCAGGGTAGCCTCGCTAACCTCTCGCACTGCACGCAGGGCCGCCAGGGTGTCCGTACTGCCTCCGGCAATATGAAACTCCTCTTCGGTGCCCACAATCAGGTCGAAATCCGGCAGCCAGCGCTGCAAATCGGTGGTCACCTTGTCATCGGCGATAAAGCGGGTTTCGCCATCGCCAGGATTGGTCAGCCCCCACAGCACGGGGCGGTAGTCGATATCCAGCACTCGCTTCACGCCATAATGGGCAGCGGCGTCCAGTGCTTTGCGGCAGGCCCGGCGAGTCGTATCAGTAGAAAGATGGGTGCCGGTAATCGCCAATGCCTTTGAGCGGGCAATGAACTCAGGGTCGATGGCGTCAGCATCGATGCCCATATCGGCGCAGTCGCGACGGTAAAACAGCAGCGGAAAGCTTTCGCGGTCTTTTAGCGCCAGCAGTACCAGGCCGGTGTGGCGCTCGGGGTCGGTTTGTAGCGCGGTGGTATCTACCCCCACCCGCTCCAGTTCCTCGCGTACAAAGTTGCCCATCTGCTCGTCGCCCACCCGCGAGAGCATGGCGGACTTCAGCCCTAGCCGCGCGGTACCGTAGGCCATGTTGCCCGAACTGCCGCCCAGGTACTTGGCAAAGCTCGCTACGTCTTCTAAACGGCTGCCAATTTGCTCAGCGTAGAGGTCAACCGCCACGCGCCCCAGACAAATAAGATCAAGCGGTCGGTGTTGCATATTGTTGTTCAGCATAAACGTCTCCCCACGTTATAACTTCGTGGTATCGGACAAAAGATGACTCTGGGCGTAAAAGCGTCTTGGGTGGCTAAAATGAGAAGGCAGCACGGAATCGGTCAAGAGCGAGACCGTCGTCGCCAGAGGCCCAGCCTTCCAGCCCTATGGTGCCGCGGTAGCCTATGTTGTTAAGCGCTTTGGCGATGGCGGGGTAGTTAATTTCACCTGTTCCTGGCTCGCAGCGCCCCGGCACATCAGCCACCTGCACTTCTCCGATGTAAGGCCCACAGCGGCGAATCAATTCAATCAGATTACCTTCGCCAATTTGGGCGTGATAAACGTCTAGCATGATGCGCAGGCTAGGCCGGTCGATACTCTCCACCAGCGCTAGTACGTCCTCCGCTCTGGCAAACGGCACGCCGGGGTGGTCAACCTCGGTATTAAGGTTTTCAAGCACGAAGGTGACACCGTGCTGCTCGCCGAGATCTGCCAGCCGATTCAGTGTGTCTCGTGCTTTGAGCCACATAGCACCGGTCATTTGTTGGCAAGTTTTCACGGGAAGGCCTTGCCCATCCAACCCCGTGCCGTGCAGGTTAAGGCGTGGAATGCCCAAGCGCTTGGCAACTTCAACCGACTCTGCAGCGGTTTGCAGTAACTCATCGGCCCCAGCGGCATCCGCCAGGGTGCCGGTGACATAGCCGGTCATAGACGAAAATGTTGCACCACTATTGGCCAGTGCCTCGATATCGTGCTTAGTCCAGTCCCAGATTTCGACCTGAAAACCTAAATCAGAAATACGCTTAACGCGTTCCAGGACGGGTAAATCACGGAACACCATTTCAGCGCATACGGCCAATGTGAATGGAGACGACGAGATTGGTCTATTCATCATGGCTCCTTAGTAGCCGCTCGCAGTTCGCGGTGAAGGTTGCTCGCTGCTGCTTGTTGCATCGGCAGGCTGAGTGTCTTGAGCGGCTAAGTTGGCCTTTTTGGCTTTATCGTCCCGCTGGAATTCCGCAAGCTCCGCATCCAGGCTTTCAAGCTCAGCGCCACCCGCCATCATATTGAGCACTTCTTCGCGGCTGACTTCTTCTTTGCGGAAGGAGCCCAAACTGCCGCCGCGTGACAGTAGAGTGAATGCATCAGCCACGGGGTAAGCGTGGTGGACGTTGTGGGTGATAAAAATGACCGCAAGGCCATCGGCGCGGGCTTTGGCGATGTAGCGCAGTACAACGGAGGCTTGCTTGACCCCTAGGGCTGATGTTGGCTCATCCAAAATCAGTACTTTGGCGCCAAAGTAGACGGCACGGGCAATGGCCACACACTGACGTTCGCCACCGGAAAGCGTGCCCACCGGCTGGCTTGGGTCGCGTACATCAATGCCGATTTTGGCCATTTCCTCTTTGGCAACCCGGTCGGCATACTTCCAATCAATCCGCTTTAAAGGCCCCCAGCCCACTGTCGGCTCGCGGCCCATAAAAAAGTTACGGGTAATCGACATCAACGGCACCATCGCCAGATCCTGAAAAACGGTGGCGATACCGGCGTCGAGTGCGTAAGCAGGGGACTTGAAACGGGCGGGTTTGCCATCCAGTAGCATCTCGCCATGGGTGGGCTGGTGAACACCAGAAAGAGTTTTAATCAATGTTGACTTGCCAGCACCGTTATCCCCCAGCAGGCACATGACCTCACCGGAATAGACCTGCATTGAGATATCACTTAAGGCGATTACACTGCCGAAGTGTTTGCTGACACTGCGCATTTCAATCATTGGCGTACGAGTGGTCATGTTATTTAGCCTCCATCGCCTTCTTGCGCATGTAATTGTTGAACAGCACGGCCACCAGCAGCATCACGCCCAGGAAGACCTGGAACCAATCGGTGTTAACACCGGTGTAAAAGATGCCCATTTGCACCATGCCGAAGATCAGCGCACCCAACGCCGCGCCAATGGCGGAACCGTAGCCACCGGTTAGCAAAGCGCCGCCAATCACCACTGCGATAATGGCCTCCAACTCTTTTAGCAGGCCACGAATGGTGTCCGCCGAACCAGTATCCATCACCTGTATGCAGGCAAAGATGGTGGCGGAGAAAGCGGTAAACATGAAAAGCGATATCTTGACGCGCTGAACGGGGACACCCGAATTTCGCGCCGCATTGGCATCGCCACCGCTGGCGAAAATCCAGTTGCCGTAAGGCGTACATAGCAGCACCCAAGTCGCTACAGCCGTTAAACCCAGCCACCAGACAATCGAGACGGGAATACCAGTGACCGTGGGGTTGCCAGCAAAGTTGGTCGCCATCCAGCCATTTTCCGCCATCCAACTAAATAGTCCCGTAGCGACTTCTCCAGAGAAAAGCGCTGCGAACCAATCGCCGGGAATATGATCCTGCACTCCCCCCACCTGAGTACGTCCCGTCAACAACCGGCTAGTACCGATAGCTAAGCCACGCAAAATAAACAGGAAACCCAGGGTCACGATAAATGATGGCAACCCCGTTTTATTGACCAGATTACCGTTAATCCAGCCCACCAGCCCCGCACAGGCGAACGCCAATAAAATGGCAGCCCACAGTGGCCAGCCATACTCCACCGCGGGGATGGCGATCAGAATGCCTGCCAAACCGATCATTGAACCAATCGAAAGATCAAACTCACCACCAATCATTAGCAGCGCAGCTGCCGTGGCGATAATGCCGAGCTGGGCGGCGACTTCAAGAAAATTGATAATGCCTGCTGGGGTAAACATTCCAGTGCCGCTAGAAGCCGCTATAAAGAAGGCAAGCACCAATACCGCACCGGCTAACGCCCCCAACTCCGGGCGATTAAGCGCTTTTTTCCAGAAAGAGACTCTCTGGATACGCTCATCTTGATCAGCCGCTGCTGGCGCAACCGATGGTTTCGTTTCAGTGGAACTCATGACGATCGACTCCCAAGGCTCGACACCGCCGAGCCTTTTCCGATTAGCTCGTTATCAACGGATGCCCTGGCTACTCAGCTCAATGACCTGTGCTGCGTTTTCCTGAGTGACAAACCCAGGGCCGGTAGCCACATCCCCTGCGGGTAGCAGTCCGTTCTTAACGAACTGATCCAGGAACATAACGGGCAAGTAGCCCTGCATGTACTGCTGTTGATCGATCGCGAAGTCCAGCTCACCCGCATCCAAGGCTTCCAGAATGCCGGGTGAAAGATCAAAGGTACCGAGGGTGAACATATCGGTAGCGCCCTGCTCGCGCATGGCTTGAATCATTGGCTCAGCGGCTAATGCTCCCAAGGTCAGCACACCACGTACATCGCTGTTCTCATTGAGGTAAGCGATAATGGCATTGCGAATATTGGTGGGGTCGTAGGTGGTCGCTAGCTGCTCAGCATTGCCGTCAAAGCCCTCGACAAAGCCATCACAGCGCTGATCAAGTCCCTGGTTGCCTTGTTCATGGTTAACGCAGACGCCTTTCTCGACGCCCATTTCTTGCATGCGTTCAGCAGCCTGCTTGCCCGCTTCGTACTCACTCTGCCCGATGTGCAACCGAGCACCATAATCTCTTGCAACGTCGCCACCGGAGTTAATGGTGATGACAGGAATGCCGTTATCGACTGCATTCTGAACCACGCTGCCCAAGGCATTTTCGTCAGTAAAAGAGAGGATTAAACCGTCGGGGTTAGAGGCTACCGCTGCCTGAACGAGTTGCTGCATCTTGGCCATATCGAAGGTAGACGGTGCACGGTATTCAAGCTCGGCACCTACAAGATCAGCGGCTGCCTCGGCGCCGTTCTTCACTACTGACCAGAAAGGATCAGAGGGGACGCCATGGGTCACCATGACAAAGCGGCTCGCGTCTTGCTGCGGTTCTTGTGCTTGTGCGGCACCTGCCATTAATGCCGTAGCGGCGGCAGAGGCTAGAAGCCATTGAGTTAGACGTGCCATAAATAATTCCTCTTAACGTTATCGTTGTTGGTAGGGAAGTGGCATTAAATGCCTTGGCGCTATGGAATATAGATTCCAAATAGCAATTACTGCAAATTATTTATTCTATACTTTGGTATAAATGGAATATTTATTCCAATCAACTAGACTGCATAACAGCCAGCCACTTTGCTTAGTGCTACTGCCCAGTCGTGCATGAGTGAATGAGTGGTACATGAGTTAACGCTAAGGAATTTGTATGCCGCAGCCACCCCAAAGCTACCGTGAGCTGGAAACGCTGATCACCGCCGAGTACGCCACTTTAAGCAAACGTTTGCAGCAAACAGCACGCTTTATGCTTGATCACCCTCAAGAAGTTGCTTTAGCGACCGTGGCTAAAATTGCCGAGCAGGCGGATGTCACTCCATCCACCTTAATTCGCTTGGCCAATAGCCTGGGCTTTAAGGGTTTTTCCGAAATGCAGCAGCTGTTTCGCAGCCGCCTGGTCGACGAACTACCTAATTACACCGAGCGCATTCGCGCGGTGCGCAGCGCTACTGGGGAAACCCCGGATAGCACCCAGCTGTTGTGGGAGTTCGCCGATGCCAATCGCGCTGTTTTGGAGCAGCTTCCCAGCCGTATCAATCCAGAGAGCCTAGAGAAGGCGCTCGATATTTTTGAGCAGGCCCATGCGATTCATGTGATGGGCGCACGACGTAGCTTCATGGTCGCCAGCTACATGACCTATGCCCTGGCGCATGTGGATAAACCTGCGCTGCTGGTCAGTGGTTTGGGGGGAATGTACGGCGAGCAACTGCGCGCGATGAGCCAACACGACGCCCTGCTGACCATCAGCTTCTCTCCCTATGCCGAAGAGAGCCAAAAAGCCTGCGAAGACGCCCATCAGCGCGGTCTACCCATTGTGGTGATTACCGATTCAAGCCTTAGCCCACTGGCGCGTTTCGCGGATGTTGCTTTCGTGGTTAACGAAGCTGAAGTGAAAAGTTTTCGCGGCTTGACCGCATCGCTCTGCTTAACCCAAGCCTTGGCAATTGCCCTGGGCGTGCGGCAAGACAAATCCCGGGACAAAGCCCTGGAAAAAGCCTCAACTAAAAAACGTAAGACATAAACACCAAGCCAACAGCAACAACAAAATAGGAGTGCTTATGAAACTCGCGCTTATCGGCGCTGGACGCATCGGCAAGGTGCATGCCCAGGCCATTTATTCACACCCCAACGTGACACTGGTTGCCGTGGCTGATTTTCATCAGCCTGCCGCAGAAGCTCTGGCCAAGCAGTACGCTAGCCGAGCAGCCTCTGTGGATGAAATCTTCGCAGATGATGAGATTGATGCCGTGTTGATCGCCTCAAGCACGCCTACTCATGCGGAGTATCTGGAGCGTGCCGCCCGTGCAGGCAAGGCGGTTCTATGCGAAAAACCTATCGCCCTGGATTTAGCGCGCACGCGCGATGCCCTGCAGGTACTTAGCGAACACCCGGTGACCTGCGCGTTAGGCTTTAACCGTCGCCACGACCCACAGTTTGCGGCATTGAAAAAAGCGATTATCGAAGGGCGTATTGGCGCACTTGAAACGCTGACGATTATTAGCCGCGACCCCTCTCCCCCGCCTGCTGAGTATGTGGCTGAGTCCGGCGGTCTGTTCCGCGACATGATGATTCATGATCTTGATATGGCTCGCTGGTTGCTTGATGAGCCTATTGAAAGTGTCTTTGCCGTCGGCAGTAGCATCATCGACCCAGCGATTGGTGAAGCAGGTGATGTGGATACCGCCATGGTCACCCTGACCACCGCCAGTGGCAAGCTGTGCCAAATCAGCAACTCACGGCGCGCCAGCTACGGCTACGATCAGCGTATCGAAGCCTTTGGCAGCCTGGGCATGCTGCAAGCTCAGAACGAGAGCGATACCCGGCTGCGTTTTACGGGTGAAGCCGGCCAAGTGGAGGATAAACCCAAGTGGTTCTTCCTGGAGCGCTACGCCCAAGCCTACCAACTTGAAATTGGCGACTTTGTCGCCGCCTGGCAAGAGAAGAGTGCGCCACTCGCAGGTGCCCAAGATGGCCTAGAGGCGTTGCGCTTAGCCGATGCAGCGGAGCGTTCACTGCGTGAAGGTCGCAAAATCCTGCTCGACGCCTCGGTCTAAACAGACGCAGACGGGTCTGTGTAGACCTTTCATATCAACAACGACTAGCTGCCAACCGAGCAGCTAGCCATCAGAAGGAGCGATATATGGCTTCACTACTGGTACGCCCCACCGCCCCAGATGCCCAAGGCACCGTGATTGACGTTACCCCTGAATCGGCTGGCTGGACGCACGTTGGCTTTCGGGTGCATAAACTCGCCAAGGGCCAGCGCCTGGAGGCCAGCAGCGATAACCAGGAAGTCTGTCTGGTGCTGCTCACCGGGCGCGCCACGGTGAGCTGCGGCGAGCACCGCTTTGATGATATCGGCGAGCGCATGGATATCTTTGAGCAAATCCCGCCCTACGCGGTTTATCTGCCCAATGGGGTTAGCTACGCGGTGGAAGCGGCAACGGATTTAGAACTAGCGGTGTGCGCCGCCCCTGGGCATGGTAATCACGCCCCCAGGCTAATCGCGCCTGACCATATTAAGCAGAGCACCCGTGGCCAGGGCACCAATACCCGCCATGTGCACGACATCCTGCCGGAGACGGAGCCCGCCGATAGCCTGCTAGTCGTCGAAGTATTCACACCCGCGGGCAACTGGTCGAGCTACCCACCCCACAAACACGATGTGGATAACTTACCCCACGAAACACTACTGGAAGAGACTTACTACCACCGCATTAACCCTGCCCAAGGTTTCGCCTTCCAGCGCGTTTACACCGATGACCGCAGCCTTGATGAAACCATGGCGGTAGAGAACGGTTGCTGTGTGTTGGTGCCCAAAGGCTACCACCCAGTGGGCGCGGCGCATGGCTACTCACTCTACTACTTAAATGTGATGGCAGGGCCCAAGCGGGCGTGGCAATTCCACAACGACCCCGACCACGAGTGGCTGATGAACGCTTGATAGATCGACACTTCGCCCGCTAACGGTTATCTAATGCTATGCTAACTGGCCCCGCTAATGCGGGGCTTTTTTGTGCATCACCTTTAATACAAGACCATAGAGGCCCTATGCTCCCCGACTACTCCGTCATCGCCTGGTTGTTAATTGCCTTTTCCGTTTACCTAACCGGCGTTTCAAAAGGTGGCTTTGCGGGTGGTTTTGGTACGCTATCGGTACCGCTAATGGCGCTGGCAATCAGCCCCGCCCAGGCAGCCGGGCTACTATTGCCACTACTATTGGTGATGGATGTGTTTGCGGTGAAGGCATGGTGGGGCAAGCAGGACGTCACTGAGGTCTGGCGCTTTGTGCCGGGACTATTTATCGGCGTAACGGTAGGGACGCTGCTGTTTGGTAGTTTGAGCGAACAGGGCTTGCGCCTAACGCTCGGCGTGATCACCCTGTTGTTCGCCGCTTACATGCTCCTCAAACCCGTTGCCAAGAAACCGATCTCCACCCGCTGGGCATTGCCAGCGGCAAGCGTATGCGGCTTTACCAGCTTTATGGCCCATGCCGGCGCGCCGCCGCTAAACGTGTATCTACTGCCGCGCAAACTATCGAAAGAGACCTTTATAGCCACCTGCGCAGTGACCTTTGCCGTAGTCAACGTCATCAAGCTAGCGCCCTATATGTGGCTTGGCGAGATCAACGTCACCAGCGCCTGGGCGTCGCTGCTGCTGGTGCCCATCGCCTGGATCGGCGTGCGCAACGGCCTCTGGCTGCAAAGCCGCGTCAACGAAACGCTGTTTTACCGTTTGGTGATACTGGCCATGTTCTTGGTCGGCTTTAATCTGATTTGGCAGGCGCTGAAATAATTATCGCTGACCTAAAGTGCCACCAGCACCAGCCCCGCCAACATCACCAGCGTGCCTAAAGCTTTCGCTCTAGAGGCTGGTTCTTTTAGCCATAGCACGCCCATCAATACACCCACCGGGATAGAGAGTTGGCGTAGTGCCACCACGTAACTCACCTCGTCGGTGAGCGCCAGGGCGATTAATACCAGGCCGTAAGTGCAGGTCATCATCAGTCCGGTGGCGACTAGCATGGCAAGTCCCTGCTGGCGCAGTGCAGGCAGGCGGCGGCGCTCTGCCGGGAGCATTGCCAACAGGGGTATCGCCCAGGTTAGCGTCATCAACGCTTGCAGCACCATGAATACCGCCCCGGCGGTTAACCCGCTATGCCCTGCTCCCTGCATCAGCCCCAGTGCCTGCTTATCGATTAGCGAATAACCCACCGTGCCCGCCGCGGCCAGCAGCGCAAACCCCATGGCCGGGGTGAGATAAGTAGAGAGCCTGCGCGCCTCTGGGTGGCTAAGCGGCAGGCAGAGGGCGCCTGCCACCACTAGCACCATGCCAAGGCCGTCCCAGCGATCCAGCACGCGGCTGCCCAAGAGCGCAATAGATACCAGCGGCACCAGCACCACCGGCAGTGCCCGGGCGATGGGGTAAAGCACACTAACGTCACCCCGCGCATAGGCCCAGGCCAGGCCGCCCATATAGAGCATTTGGCATAATCCCGAAAGCGCCAGCCAGCCCCAGAAGGCACTTGGTAACGCTGTGAGCGGCGGCCCAAGCAACACCAGCGGCAGCATCACCGCCCCGCCGGCGCCATAAGCCAAGGCAAAAGCGGCCAACGACGGCGCGTTACGCTTGCCCAACACGTTCCATCCAGCATGCATGCACACCGAGACCAGTACGAGAGCGAGAGCAGTGGAACTCAATGCGCTTCCTTGCAGGCGTTACTGTCCAGCGCCCAGCAAGGACGGCTTTCGGACGATGGTCGGAGAGTAACTTCCAAACCATCGCAAGTTTGCGAGGCGAGCTGAAACAGGGTTAACTTAATATTCACATCAGACATGCGCCGATTTTCCTGGCAGAGCGTTAGGCGACGAAGCGCTTGAGGACGTCCGCCAGTCTAAGCGCCGCCACCCTTCAACGCTAGCCACCTCGGCCAGTACCGGGTCAGGGTTAACTGCCACGGGGCAATCGACATATTGCAGTAGCGGTAAATCATTGCGGGAGTCTGAGTAGAAGGTAGTGTGGCTAGGGGTGATCTGCTGCTCGGCCAGCCACTGTTTCAAGCGCAGCACCTTACCGCCACGATAGGAAAAGATGCCTTCGCTGCCGCCGGTATAGCGCGTGTCTTCATTGATGCCGTGCTCCACGCTGAGCTCAACCGCCAGCACGTGTTCAATCCCCAGGGTGGTGGCAATCGGCTCGACCAGGTGACGCGACGAGGCGGAAATCAGCAACAGGGTATCCCCTGCCTGGCGGTGTTCTTCCAGACAGGCCCAGGCCTGTTCAAAAATACGCGGCTGCAGGTGGGTGGCGACAAACCGCTCAACCTCTTTTTGCACATCTTTCACCCGGCGCCCGCGCAGCGGCGCCAGGGTCATGGCCAGATACTCTTCAAGTTTCAGCTTGCCCGCGTGATAGGCCAGATGCATCTTTTCGGCACGAGTCACAAAGGCTTCGGCATCGCTGATCCAACCTTGCTCTATCATCCATAAATTCCAGCGGTCGCTGCAGTCTCCATCCAGGAGTGTATCGTCAAGATCAAACAGGGCCAGGCGCATTGGGCACTCCTTTCATCGCGGGTTGGCGGCGCGTAGGGTATGCCAAAGGTGATGACAAGACGATGACGCTGGTATCACGACGCGGTTCTTTTGGTACACAGCGCGATAACAGCCTAGCAATAATAGAGGACTAAGTAGTCAACCACTGCGCCGCAAACTCATCCGCCGGTAGCGGGCGGCCAAACCAGTACCCTTGGGCTTCATTACAGCCCATCTCAGCCAGTAAATTTGCTTGGTCGCGGGTTTCAACACCTTCGGCCACGGTTTTCATCTCTAGCGCTTTTGCCATGGCGATGATGGTCTGCACAATGGCACGATCATTTTTGTTTTCGAGCATTTCGCGCACAAAGGAGATATCAATTTTCAGCGCGTCGGCGGCGAAGCGCCGTAGGTAGGAGAGCGATGAGTAGCCGGTGCCAAAATCATCGATAGAGAGTGCATAGCCCGCTTGGCGCATAGTGTGGGTAATCTCAACGGCCTGATCTGGATCGCGCATAAAATCGCTTTCGGTCAGCTCAAGGGCGATAGCACTCGGTGAAACGCCCGCGGTGAGTTGCGCAATGTGGCTGGTGAGTTCTGGGTCGGCAAACTGTTGCGCGGAAATATTGATCGATAGCCTCCCAGGCAGCCCGCCTCCAGGCTGATTATGCCACTCCATTAACTGCCTAGCTGACTCCTCCAGCACCCAATCACCAAGGGCGCGAATCAAGCCGCGCTCTTCGGCCAGGGGAATAAATTCACCGGGACTCACCCAGCCCCACTCGGCGTCGTACCAACGGCACAGAGCTTCTGCGCCGGTCAACCGACCACTGGCAAGCTCCACCTGGGGCTGAAAGTAGAGCGCTAACTGGTGTTCACTGATAGCGGCGTTGAGTCGCTCCGTCATCCGTTGGCGCCGATGCAATGCATGGTGCATAGTTTGGGTATAGGGGCAGATACTTTTTTCACAACGCTTAGCGTGATGTAAGGCGATGCTGGCCGCATTAAATAGTTCGCCCGCCTCGGCCACATCCTGAGGGTAATGAGCAAAACCGATGCTGACATCAAGGTGGAAGACCCGCCGCTCCAGATCAAGTGGCGGCTTTACCGCTAAGCGTAGCTGCTCGACAAGGTGACCGATATCACTCGCGACGGGATGAACCACCAGCAGGGCAAACTCATCACCTGATAAACGCGCCAGCGAGCCGTATGATCGGCTAACCTGCTCTAGACGTTCAGCCACTTTCACCAGCAGTTGATCCCCCACCTGGTGGCCATGAAGATCATTAACTTCTTTAAAACGGCGAATATCCAATAGCAACAGCGAAAGCCCATGCGCACCTTGCTGTGCCTCTTTCCACATCTGCGCTAACAACTCCATGAAACGGACGCGGTTTGGTAAACCGGTGGTGCCGTCGGTATACGCTAGCTGATGCATGTGACGATGGTCGCGGCGGCGCTCTAGTTCTGCCGCAGCTCCGGTAGAGAGGATTTGTAGCACCGAGGTGGCGAACGCATTCGTTGTCAGTGGCTGGCGGTAAAACACCATCATTACGCCGATGGCTTCGCCATTGGCGTTATCCAAGCTCCGCCCAATCCATGCCCTGGTCGGTAGCAATGTGCCTGGCAACATCAGCGGCGGGCCGTCATGCATGACCGCTTCACGCTCCAGCACTACCTGCTCGCAGGGTGAGCCTCGCAGTGCAAAGGTATGCTTATCTCGCTGCACGCCTTCAACGACCATGCTCACGGTCGTCGCCTGCCCATAGACACTTTCATCGCCCTGGGGGGAGGTATGCAGCAGCGCAATGAAGCCAGCGTCAGCTTCCAGCACTTTCACCAAGGTAGCAATCAACTGCTGAAAATAGCCATCTCCCACCTGGGTAGTGACCGTAGAAGCCACTTCTACCACAGCGTTTTGCACCCGCTGAGACTCTTGCTGGTCGGTCACATCAGAGATAAAGCCTTCTAAGCAAACGATTTCTCCCGCCTCATCCAAAACGGCCTGGCCTTGCTCCCACATCCAGCGGTAGCCACCGTTGCGGTGGCGCAGCTGGTAGATCACACGGTAAGGGCGCCTATTGGCAATAGCCGACTGCACCTCATGAAAGAGCTTATCCTGTTCCTCAGGATGAATCAGGTCGGCAAAACTGATCAGCCGATTATCCTGCAATTCATCAGGCCGGTAGCCCGTCAGCGTTTCGGCCCCTTGGCTCACCAGTTGCATCGTCCAGTTGCGGTCATTCAGACAGCGATAGGCCATACCCGGTAGATGATTGAGCAGGGTGTCCAAGCGGCGCTCGCTTTCCCGTGCAGCCTCTTCGCTTTTTCTTAATGCCTGCTCCGCCTTTTGCCTATCCAGCTCGGCTCCCGCCTGGGCGGCGGCGATGTGGAGTATTTCATTGGCTAATCCCCCCAACTGCATGGGCGAGTTTTTGAGTACCGCCAGCAGACCTATCAGCGCGCCATCCGACGCATAGAGCGCTCGCCCCAAATAACTCTCGGCGCCCAGTTCACAAAGCAGTTTATCTTCAGGAAAGCGTGACTGAACATCACGCGCATAGAGGCAGCACTCGCGCCCCAACGCGGTCTCGCAAGGGGTACCTGTCAGCGAATAGGTAATATTGCTGAGTAAGCCCCCATTTGACCAGACAGCCAGCGTCTCAGCCCGATGCAATTGAGTGACATCGGCGACTATCACATGATCGACGCCTAATATTGTTGCTAAGCGCTCCACCAGCGTTGCATAAAAGCGGGGGCTCCCGCTGTTCCCTACACCTTCTGCCAACTGGCGAAATATATCGGCCGCGTCGTTCTTTGTGTGCATTGTTGCACTCACTTTTTTAATTCTGGAGCAGTTAGGGCACCTGCCTCTCACCTCATAAAGTATATCTAGCGACCTACATACAACGCATAAACCGCGCTTTTCCAACTATAACAACGTCAAGACTCGCTGGGTATATGGTAAAATTAGGACATCACCTCATGATGACTGGCGGCTACGCTATAAAGTGCGCAGGAGATAACGTGACTAAAACATCGACCAAGGATGAAGCACTGTATGTAATGCTAACGGAAGCACTGCCTGGTTTCCTAATCAGCGACTTTCTCAAGTGCCAGCGCTTACCTTCGCTTCCCTCAATCGCACTGCGCATCCTCAGGTTAACGCAATCTTCAAAAGCGACTATCAACGATGTTGCCGACACCATTGAGCATGATCCAGCCTTAACCGCTCGTTTAATATCGCTCGCCAATAGCGTTCACCACACACGCTCCGCCAATTCGACACAAACGTGCCTGGAGGCTATCCAGCGTTTAGGGCTAGATGCCACATTAACGGTGGTATTGAGCTTCAATCTTTTTCAGCACCCCAGCAAAGGGCCGCAGCATGCGCATATTTGGCAGCGATCGATCATGTCTGCACTCATAGCGCGCCAGCTTGCTGAACAAGTGTGTCCTCAACAGGCAGGTAGTGCGTTTACGGCAGCGCTGTTACAGGATATTGGTATATTGGCGCTGAGTGCGACATACCCTGAACAAGTAGACGAGCTATACATCGATAGTGCGATTCCACATGCCCACCTTGTTGTGGAAGAGCAGCGCTACTTTGGCTGTGACCACACTATTATAGGGGCTTGGCTAGCCGCTAAATGGGGGCTCCCGGCTACGCTGATCAACACCATACGCTTTAGTCATGCCCCCTATAGAAGCACGAGAACAAGCGATAATACCGGCGATAGTTTGATGGAAATGTGTGTCCGCCTATCCGGCCCCACGGCGGATGCCTGCCTATCAAGCACACCCGAAGAGCATCTTGCCGCCCTCTTATACGATTTGAGTACAACAGCGGACATACCCTCTCTCTCCTTTGAAAGCGTACTACAGGAAGTTCAACCCAAAATGGCGTTGATCGCCAAAACACTAATGATAGACACCCCTGCGGCTATTGACCCTAAAGAGCTGCTGGAAAATGCTCAGCAACTCTTGCTAAACCATACGCTGGTACTCAGTAGCCGAAGGGAAGCTCAATCCAAAGCACTCACAATGCTACGCAAAGGGTATAGCGCCCCGGATGGTTTCAACAAAGACATCTCTTTCAAAAAGCTCAATAAACAATCCCGTACCAAATCTTAACCCGCTGACCATGCTTGCCATTAAGCGCTCGGCCAGCGCGTTTTCCGTTTGAGCTTCCGCTTATATAAGCGCCTTAACGGGTCATTGCCTCAGGTAGATAGAGTGCGATTCCCGGGAAAATATGCATTAAGGCAATCGCTAACAGCATCAATAGAAAGAACGGTAGTGTGGCTTTGGTAATGGTCAATATGTCTTTTCCGGTCAGTCCTTGGATCACGAACAGGTTGAAGCCCACAGGCGGGGTAATCTGCGACATTTCGACCACCACGACCAGATAAATACCAAACCAAATCAGGTCGAAACCGGCAGCACTCACCAACGGCATGATAATCGCGGTGACGAGTAGAATCAGCGAGATACCGTCGAGAAAACAGCCCATCACCAGTAGCAGTAAGGTAAGTGCGATCAGCAGCATGGTGGGCGATAGCCCCATTTCACCAATCGCCTGGGCTAGCTTCATGGGCACCTGGGTAAACCCCATGGCAGAGGTCAAAAACGAGGCACCGGCGATAATAAAAGCGATCATGCAGGCGGTGCGCACGGCGGCAAACAGCGAGCTTTTAAAAATGTCGCGATCAAAGTGGCCATTAAAACGCGCAATGACAATCGACAGCACCACGCCGACCGCCGCGGCCTCGGTGGGCGACGCCAACCCGCCATAGATCGAAAAGATAATCCCGCCAATTAACAGCAGAATAGGCACTAACGACCAGGTGTTACGCAGCTTTTCGGCAAAGCTCATGCCGGATTCATCTTCGCCGGTCAGCCCTTCGCGGTTGCCTTTGAGCAACGCCCACAAAATGAGATAGCTCATAAACATGGCCAGAATCATCAGTCCCGGACCAATACCGGCCATAAACAGCCTGGAGATCGATTGCTCGGTGACTACGCCGTAGACGATCAAAACAATGGAGGGTGGTATCAAAAGCCCCAAAGTGGAGGCGCTGGCTAAAGTGCCAATCGCCATATTACTGTCATAGCCCCGCCGCTCAAGCTCTGGCAAGGTCATTTTGCCCACCGTGGCACAGGTAGCAGCCGAAGAGCCGCAAACCGCAGCAAACATGCCGCTGCCAATAATATTGGTATGTAGTAAGCGACCCGGCAGGCGGTTTAACCAGGGCGACAGGCCACGAAACATATTATCCGCTAGCCCGGAGCGAAACAGAATCTCCCCCATCCAGATAAACATGGGTAGCGCAGTGAGATCCCAACCGTAGCTGGCTCCCCAGAAATCGGAAGCTAAAATAGAGACTGGCGAGAAAGAGCTAAAGAATTCCAATGCTACCCAGGCAGTACCGATCAGCGCGAAGGCGATCCACACCCCGCTACCCAGCAGCAACACGAGGGTAAATATAGTGGCGAGACTTAGTAGCAGCACGAGGATCTCTCCGATTTAGGGGGCAGATGCGCTGTTAACAGAGATGTCGTTACAACTGATGGGGTGAAGATTGTCATATTAGTGGCCCTCGCTTTCATCTGGGGCCGTCGCTTCGCGAAAGCTCCCTGGATCACGAATGGCAATGCGAACCGCCATAAACAAGGCTTCAGCCAGCGCCAAGCACAGCAGCCCTACGCTGGTCACAAGCACAAGCTGAGGAATCCAAAGTGGAATCGACACAAACCCTGAGGAGACATCGTTATATTGCAGGCTCTCCCTCGCCAACCCGATTAGGCCGTAACTGAGCATTAGGCTGAGCGCCAGGGCGATGATGAGACAAAACACTTCAAACCACACACGGATGGCCGACGGTAGCCGGGTAATCAACAGCGTTACACGGATGTGGGCGTGATGCACAAAGGTGTAGGCCAAGCCCAGAAAGGTCGCTCCCACCAATAGATACGACGCAATTTCTGAAACGCCGGTAATACTCAGCCCCAGGCGGCTCAGGCCCACGAGCACCAGCAGGGCATCAATCAGACGAAAGGTCACCTGAAGCGCTATCAGCGCGCAAATGGCAACCATGCAGGTCGCTGCACCCCAGGCACCCAGGCGATAGAGCTTGTCGAATTTAAACGTCATGTTCGCAGCCTCACGAAGCACGTGGGAAAAAGGACATGGGAAAAAGCACGCGAGAAAAGCAGCGGAGGCGTTGCCACCCCCGCTATAAGAGCCATGACAGCAGCGTTTAGCTGTCGCGTTGCTCGCGGTAGCTTTCCAGCGCCTGTTTGGCTTCGTCGTCAGCACGCGACTGCCAATCTTCAAACAACTCATCACCGGCTGCTTGAAGCGCCGCTGAAACGGCTTCATTAGGCTCAGAAACCGAGATACCGTTCTCTTGCAGTGCAGCCAGGCTGGCATCGTTATCTTCGCGGCTCATCTCCCAACCACGTTTTTCAGCCTCAGCGGCGGCTTCCATCAGGGCTTCTTGGGTCGCTTCATCCAGGCCATCGAAACTGCGTTGGCTAATGAAGACGATATTTTTGGGCAGCCATAGGTTAGCGTCGGTGTAATCAGTCACGTAATCCCACGCCGCCATGGAGTTACCCGTGGAGCTTGAAGTGATCATGGCATCCACACGCCCTGTGCTAAATGCGGTAGGGATGTCTGACTCTTCGGTTTCGGTGGGGCTGCCGCCCAGGTTATCGACAAAACGCTGGGTATTGATGTTAGGTGCGCGAACGCGCAAGCCTTCAAACTGCTCGGGGTCGGTAAGGGGTTCCGAGGTATAGATACCTTGCGCAGGCCAAGCGACGGCATAGAGCGGAATCAGCCCTTCATAGGCAAACAGCTCGGTGATCATCGGCTTGGTGGCTTCCCACAGCGCGTAGGCGTCGTCGTAGCTGCCCGCCACACCGGGCAGGGTATCCACTTCGAAAATGGGATCATCGTTAGAAAGAACGGAGAGGAATACTTCACCCGCATCGATGGTGCCACGGCGAACCGACGGCTTGATTTCACCATGCGATACCAACGAACCACCGCTATGTACGGTAATGGTTAACTCGCCATCGGTCGCTTCGGCCACGTCCTCAGCGAACTGCTTGTTGTTTTGAGTATGAAAGCTGGCATCACCGTAAGGCGTGGCCATCGTCCATTCCGCAGCATGAGCCGTCACCGTTAAACCGCAGGCGGTCGCTAGGAGCAATGAAGTCGTTATTGTCTTGCGCATCGTGAGAACCCTCTTATTTCTATTAATAGTATGGTGCTAATAGTGTGTTGCTTCGGTGGTACCAGAGGAGGCGCTGGCGGTAACCCAGCGCCCGGAGAAAAGTGTTGTTGTCATATCGGCACGGCGCGCCTGGGCATAGCTGCAGGCACACTGCTGGGCCAAGCGGGCAACGCCGCGACAAAAGCGCGGGTGGTTAGCGTTGCGCCATATCACATCATAGTGCATGGCCGGTAACGGCACCGGTAGCGAGAGACGGTAGAGCTCCCCCCGCTGCCACTCATCCAGCACGGTGGCAACGGGCAGCGCGCCAATCCCCAGCCCTTCGGTGGTCATGCGTACAATGGTCATTAACGTACTGACGCTATGGATACGAGGATTAGCGACTCCCTGCTCTGCCAAATAACTCACCAACTCTGCATAGGGGCGAGCCTGCTTACCAAATGAAATAAACGGCAACTGCTTGCCCCAAGTGTCGGCACTCTCGCTCAGCACCTTGACGTGCCGGGGAGAGACAAACATGCCCATTTCATAAGGACTCAAGGCCTCGTACTCGATCTGCTTTTGCGGTGAATAACCATTCATCGCCAATACAATGTCCAGTTCGTTGCCCAGTAGCCGCTCATTGAGCACCGGCGAGTAATCCACTGTGAGCTCGATGGTCAAACGCGGATACCGCTCGGTTAAACGGCGCATAAATTCGGGAAACCAGCTATGGGCGATGGTTTCAATCGTGCCGAGCCGCAATGGTGCAGAAAACGCCTCTTCGTCATCGAAAAGCTTCATCGCCTCGTCACGCTGGTGCAGCATCCGCTCTGCATGTACAAAGAACTCGCGGCCTCGCATAGTCGGCTGAACAGGCCGGGCGGCACGCTCCAGCAGCAGCTCTCCTACCGTGGCTTCCAAACGCGAGATACGCTCAGACACAGAGGGCTGAGTAAGGTGTAGTCGGGTCGCCGCCTTACGGAAGGAGCCGAGCCTCACAGCCCACACGAACGCCTCAAGTTCCTTAAAATCGAGCATAGTGACTCGCCTGCCAATGACTTAATTGGGGTAAAAAAGCTGTTGTAATGACACTGACAAGGGGCCTGCCCAGTGCTAACGCTCATGCCTACTATGCAACTTTAAGACCACTTCCAGCAGCGCTATGTCACCAACGCTATTATCACGCCACGCTCTTAATGTGATAAGCGTATCGTGCCCAAGCGTCAACCCTTTTTCCAATAAATAACAACATGATAGGAGTGCCCGATAGTTAGTATCGCCAAAAACGATTGGCACTGAGCAAGCCATGTTCATATATTGGTGGTGAACGACAATTCAGCGCTAACCAATCAAAGATACCCACTGCATCGACACAGGAGTCGCTATGGCCATCCCCCTGCTTAATTGCGATATGGGCGAAAGTTTCGGCAACTGGCACCTCGGCCTGGATGCCGACGCGATGCCTTACGTCGACTGCGCCAACATCGCCTGCGGCTTCCATGCCTCCGACCCCCATGTCATGCGCCGCACCGTCAAGTTAGCGGTTCAAAATGGTGTTCGCATTGGCGCGCACCCGGGTTACCCGGATTTGATGGGCTTTGGCCGCCGCTCAATGGCCTGCTCGCCGGAAGAAGCGGAAGATATGGTGCTCTACCAAGTGGGTGCATTAGCGGGCATATGCCAAGCCGAAGGCACCCAGCTGAGCTATATCAAACCGCACGGTGCGCTGTACAACGACATGGCCGCCAATCCGGCGCTGCTGGAGGGCGTGATGCGCGCGGTGCGGGCTTACGATGCCAGCCTGCCGTTAATGATTATGTCCACCGCCGACCCCGAGCCGCACCGCGAGCTGGCCACCAAAATGGGCATTACCCTCTGGTTCGAGACCTTTGCCGATCGCGCTTATGATGGCAACGGCCACTTGGCCTCACGACGCCTGCCTAACGCTGTGCACCACGACCAGCACACCATCGTCAATCAAGCCATCAAGCTGGCCAAAGGCGAACCGCTCACTGCACTCGACGGCACAACGCTGCATTTACCCTGCGATACGCTGTGCGTTCACGGCGACAACCCCGAGTCAGTAGCCGCCGTACGCGCTATTCGCGAGGCCTTTCAGGCGCTGGAGCCGGCGTGAAAGCCACTATTGAGAGACGCACTAAAGTACGTGTTGAAACCGCCGCCATGGATGCCCTGATGGTGCGTCTGTTCGACGCCATCGACGAAACCAATATGGCCTGGGTGATTGCCGCCGATCAAAAGTTGCGCAGTGCGTTCGGTTCAGTCCTCATTGATCTAGTGCCCTCTTACACCACGCTTTTACTCCATTACGACTGCCAGCAGTTGAACCACGCTGAGGCCCTGCAACTTATTAACAAGGCGCTTTCAGGCCTTACCCCTGTGGATACTCAAGCCGGTGAACTGCACGATATTCCGGTGTGGTACGACGAAAGCGTAGGCCCCGAGTTGCCCCTGGTCGCCAAGCGCGCTGGCATCCGTGTGGAAGAGCTAATCAAGCAGCACTGCAACCACGACTACTGCGTATTCGCGCTGGGCTTTGCCCCCGGCTACGGCTTTATGGGCTTGGTAGACGAATCTCTCGCTACGCCACGCTTGAAGACCCCACGCCGCAAAGTCGCCGCCGGTAGCGTGGGCATTGCCGATCGCCAAACCGCGATTTATCCGCTGCTCTCGCCAGGAGGCTGGAATATTCTGGGTCGCACCAACGTGCCACTATTCGAGCATGCCAAACGTGGTGAGCCTCTTTTCCGCCCTGGCGATAAGGTACGCTTTAGAGCGATCTCCCGGGAAGAGTTTGAAGCCGATGGTGGCGATACCACGCCCTTGGAGGAGCGGCCATGAGCCACGTCGCGACGAAGGAAGCGCAAAAAGGCATGGTGGTTAAACAAGCAGGCCCGCTGGCACTGATCCAAGATGCCGGGCGATTCGGCGTTGGCCACTTAGGCGTTACCCAAGGAGGGGCTGCCGACTGGATCGCGTTTCGCTGGGCCAACTGGCTGCTGGGCAACGCCTTAAACAGCGCCGCGCTGGAAATCGTCATGGGCGGCGGCCTGAGCTTTGAAACCGAGTGCGAAGTGCGCCTAGCGCTAACGGGCGCCGATTTAGATGCCCAACTGGATGACAAGCCACTCACGCCCAATACCAGCTTTAAGCTACTGCCCGGCCAGCGCTTGGTGTTTCGCCAGCCGCGCCAAGGCCTGCGCGCCTATTTGGCCTTTCCAGGCGGGTTGAATGCCCCGGAAGTGCTGGGCAGCCGCGCCTGCACTGCCCGCGAGCAGTTGGGCGGCCTGCATGAAGATGGCAAGCCGTTGCAAGTCGGTGACCGCTTGACCTGGACAAGCATCGCCCCCGCGCTACGCCGTATTCCTGAAGGCCAAGGCCCGCAGATGCCCGCTTCGGGCTGTCGCTTACCTATCGTGCTCGGTTCTCAAATCGCCTCGTTTAGCGGTCGCGCGCTGTTTCAGGCATTCAACCAGCCGTGGACAGTGGATAACCGCGCTGACCGCATGGGCGTTCGGCTCACCGGCCCAGCCCTACACGGCTCACTCACAGGAATTATTTCCGAAGGGATCCCTTTTGGAGCGGTACAGGTTCCGCCAGACGGTCAACCCATCGTGCTAATGAATGACCGCCAGACCATTGGCGGTTATCCACGCTTAGGCGCCCTCACACCCACCGCCTGCGCTACGCTAGCCCAGTGTTTGCCTGGCACCAAGGTTTGGTTAACCCCTGCCAGCGCCAGCCAAGCGCAGGATGATTACCGTAAGCAGTTAATGGTTTGGCGTTAAAGTAAAAAAGCCCCGAATCTGGGGCTTTAGCAGTATCTCTTGCCTCAAGCGCGTTAGTTTCTAGCCATCTGCAGCTCTTTAACGACGATATCGCCATCAATCACGATAGGCTCGTCATCGAGAAACAGCGAGCAGTTGCGCATGGGGATATCCAGGTGGCAGGCGGTATCGTTAGACCCGCCCAGTTCGCTGTTCGGGCCGGTTGAGAACATCACATTGCCGTAGAAACTGCGCGGCTCCATCCCCATACCCCCAGGGAACTCGCCCGGCACCATACGGTGCCACTTGGCATTGGGGTTCATGCCCCAGCCCACGTGGCTCATCCCCATGCCGCGCGGGTCGTTAAAGCTATCCATATAGGATTTCACCAGCTCTGCATCCAGCCCACCCCGTATGTCAGTAATCCAGCCCTTCTCAATGGTGTAGGTAATCGGTTCTCTGACATACATGTTCTGGGGTAGCAGAATATCGCCCGGTGCCACCACGATAGTGCCATCAACACCATCGTCATCACCGCCGGTGAACACAAAGCCAGAGGGCCAGTGATCCCAGCGCCCCGGTTCGTCGGTACAGGCATATTCTGCAACCGTCTCATACGTATTCAGTTGGTAGGTGACATCCGTGCCGTGGGGCGAGGTGATGCGCATCACTTTGGCTTTTTCGAGCAGCGCGGCGGCCAGTTCGACCTTTTCCCTTAACTCCTTAGTGGGCAGCATTCTGGCCAGCAGTTCCGGCGGCTCAACCGCCGTTAGTATGCGCGTACCTGCGGCTTGAATCGCCATTTGTTCGGGAGAGAACAGCAGAAAAATACAATCGATCAGCATATCGCAGTTTTTAAGCGCTTCCACCGCATCGGGCATACTGGCAAGCCCCGTTGCCCCCACGGCCCAGCCACCTGTGGGTAGCGGAGCGGGTAAGCGCATGTGGTACATATTGGCGCCTAAACGCTGCCCCGCCGCCATAAAGGCATCCGCATAATCGAGGCGTTCGCTGCCCTGGGTCAGCACGACGAGTTTTTCGCCTTCGTGTACGCCGGACATTTTTAGCTGGTGGAGGCAAATTTCAGCAAAGCTTGCGTGGTCCATAAAGTCTCCTAACTCCCCAGGCGAAAGCACAGCCATAACGTACCGGGAAGTGTTAGCTGAGAGCGCTCGTGCTCGCCGGTGGGCACACCAAGCGCTCTATGGTGTTATCGGTCAAAGCGGAACATCAATTAGACAGCCGCCTCTTTCGTCGCTTGATCGGTGGTAGTACGGCGCTTTTTACCCAGCTCTTCAGTGATGGCGGTAAAGAAGGCGTCCGAAGAGGCTTGATGAGGTTTGGTCATAAGGCTAACGCCAACAAACAGCACACTAGCGACCACAATGCCCCATACGCCAGCGGGCAGGCCCAACAGCGAGTTACCGGTGGCATACATCAACAGCACAAAGGCGCTGGTGCCCACCACGCTGACCAGTGCACCGACGCCAGTACCGCGCTTCCAATAGAAGGCACCGATAAGCGCAGGCACCATGGCAACCAGCCCCGAAGAGGCAGCCACCGACAGCACCGCAATAAGGTCAAGCTGCAGTTCGGCAAAGGCCAGCGCCATTAGCGCTATCACTGGCACGACAAACTTACCCACCAGCAGTTGGCGCTTTTCACTAACGTTAGGTTTAACGTTGGCATAGACATCACGGGAGACCATGGAGGCCAGGGTGAGCATGATCGAATCGATAGTGGAAACGGCGGCCGCCATAATGCCGATCATCACAATCACCCCGAGTACCGGCGGCACAAACTCCGAGGCCAACAGGGTGGGCGTGGCTAAATCCGCGCGTTCAAGGCTCGGGAAAGCGGCCAAGGCGGAGAAGCCCCACAGTACTGAGACCATGGTGTAGATGAAACCAAACACCAGGAAGCCAATCAGCATATGGCGCATGGAGCGCAACGAAGAGGGCATAAACAAGCGCTGGCTCACTTGCGGATTTGAGAGGCTAAAGAAGAACCAGGGAATCGTAAGCCCTAGGAAAGTGACAAAGCTGAACAGCCCAGAACCAGGCACCGTTAGCGACTGCGGATGTTCCGTTGCCAGCGTATCGAATAGCGCGCCAAAGCCCCCCAACCCCTGGATCACCAGGAAAGCCACCAGCGTTGAGGCGACAATCATCATGATCGCCTGAAGAGAGTCGGTCCACATTACCGAACGAATACCGGCAATATAGGAGAAGAAGATAGCAATCACGGTTGCCAGCACCACACCGGTGGTAAAGGTTATCGCCCCATCGGTAATGCCTTGCAACAGGTAACCAACGCCGGCGAGCTGAACCGCTGAATAAGGAATCAGGAAGATACAGCTGGCAATGGAAACGGCCATGGCCACATGCTTGCTATTGTAGCGGTGGCCGAGCATTTCGCTTGGCGTCACAAAGCCAAATTTCTTGCCGACGGCCCAAAACTTGGGCCCGAAAATAGCCACCAGCGAAACACCGGCAAAGTAGATAATTTCAAAGCCCAGCGCACCAACGCCGCCTGCATAGGTAAGGCCTGCCAAGCCCACCATCATAAAGGCGCTATAGGTAGTGGCACTGTAACTCAGCGCCGAGACAAAGCCGTTCATTTGTCGGTTGCCCAAAAAGTAGCCGGACATGCTTTCTGAAGGGCCTTGGCGGGACATAATCGCAATTCCAATCGCGATTAATAAGTAGATGGCAATCGACCACCAGATGAGTGACTCAGTCATTGCTGTGCTCCTCAAAATCTTTAGTGATAAACACGTTCAGCGCAATGACGACTAGTCCGGCAACTGCCCAAAACAGGAAGCTGCCATACCAAAGTGTCACCCCGCTCAATAGGGTGTAAGGCACTAAATAGCTCAGCAAGACAACTGCCCATACTAGCCATATCCATTTACTGCGTTTCATAGTCCACCTCGTTTTATTCCGTCAGGGAGAAGAGTGTGAGTTGTTGTGGTGAGGCTGGCGTAAATCTTCGCTTCGTTGTTTTACTTGTTGCCAAGGCGCTTTGTCCGGTGCAAAACGCGCTCGGAGATAGGTCGCTAAATCAGCGATCTGGGTATTGCTAAAGCTGTCAGCAAAGCCCGGCATACTGCCAATGCCAGGCACATGATCTGCATGAACACCGCCAAGAATTGACTGAAGGACGTTATCGGGATGATCACTATGCAGGTTGGTATTCAACGCCAGATTGGTACTGGCACGTGAAAAACTCGGCACGCCGGTCTCCACATGACAAGCCGCACAGGCGCCCTCGAATAGTCGCTCGCCTGCTTCCATCCCCGGTGAGCTGACCGCGGCACTGGCCACTCGCTGCTCAGCGCCCGCCATGGTTGCCTCGCTATTACCCGTGGGTGCCTGCATCTGTGCAGCAACATAGTGAGCAATGGCCCGCACATCGTATTCAGGTAGCTCTGCCAGCCCCGCTACCACTGGGGCCATAGGCCCAGAGGCAACGCCGTGAAGCTCAGATTCGCCGTGGCGCAGATAGTCGTAAAGCGATGTTTCACTCCATGGGATGGGCGCACGCGACAGGTTGTTGAGCGGTGGTGCTTCCCAACCATCTACAAAGGCACCAGCAAAATACGCCTCGCCATTTTTCTCAGCCCCCATGGCATTGCGGGGGCTATGGCAGGCGCTGCAGTGGCCTAACCCTTCGGCAAGGTAGGCTCCCCGGTTATACAGCTCGCTTTGCATGGGGTCAGGCTGGAATGGCGTTGCATCGTGATAAAGCGTATTCCAGCCTGCCATTAAGCTGCGCACACTGAAGGGAAAAGTGAGCGCATTGGCTTTTTTTTCAGTCGACACGGGGGGCTGAGCCATTAAGTAGGCGTAAAGCGCCTGTAAATCAGCATCACTGGTCTTGGCAAACGCTGTGTAGGGGAACGCGGGATAAAGGTGGCTGCCATCACGGCTAATACCGTGGCGCATGGCGCGCTCAAAGGCTGCGTAAGACCACTGACCAATTCCCGTCGCCTCATCCGGCGTAATGTTAGTGCTGTAGAGCGTACCGAAAGGGGTCTCAAACCCACGCCCACCGGCATTGGTCACGCCACCTTCTGTGGTATGACACGCCGCGCAGTCACCTGCAGCCGCAACGAGTCGCCCGCGCTCAATGGTCTCGGCGGAGTAAAGATTGGCGGCTGGCCGAGAGACAGGTGCAATGGCCCCTTTCCACGGCCATGCAATGGCCGCTGTGCCCGCAATGGTGGTGAACGCTGCAGCGGCTAACCAGCGACGCTTCAGGGGTCGCGTCTGTTTAAATTTAATTGGGAGCCTGGCTTCCTCTGAGGACGAGGCTTCGAGTGCCTGGCGCACGCGCTTGGCGGTAAACGGTGGTTGGCGAAAACGCAGGCCGGTGGCATCAAAAAGCGCATTGGCTATTACCGCAACACCCGGCGATAGCTCCGCACCGGTTAATACGTCTTCACCGACGGTTTGATTAACACCTTCCTCAACAGGGCTTGGCGAAGAAGCGGTGGTTGGTAATCCTGCTGAAGATTCACTTTTAGTCAGCGTACGACTGCCGTCACCCCACTCGTCGAAACTGGGCGCCCGCCCCAAAAGGGGGCGCGCTTCACCCAAGACCCGGGCCTGTAGCGTTTGCTGAAGACGATCAGTATCCACATCAGAGCCGACGTCTTGACCAACTACCAAACGGGTAAGCTGAACATCGCCGGTAACACGATTGACCTCCACATCGGCAATCCAGGCAGAGCGCACTCCCGACTCTACGCGCTGATTCCGATCAGGCAGTTGAGAATAGGCAAAGCCCCGGCCACGCAATAGATCCTGGGGTAAAGAGTTTGCTGATGGATTGAATGCCCCTTGCCACTCGGCCCGTTTAGCAACGGACTCAATCAGCTCAATACCACGCGGATCGTCAAGATGGCGAAGTCGCAGCGCGACAGGGTCTTGATCACTCTCGCGGGCAACCTCATCTAAAAAGGATTCCCGCGCAAACGTCTGCTGTATCCCCATCAAGGTGGAATTGGTGGAGAGCGAGGCTGGCTGGGAGCGTGCAGCAAGGTATTGATCGCGAAATACATAGGGCGAGAACGGCGTTGCGCCTTGCTCGTCGACGGTGGCCTCAGCGCTAGACGTCGTTATCGTGACCCTGCCGCTTAACAACAACCCGACGGCAGCCACCTCACCCGTGAGATTGGTCTGCTGATAGTGATAACGGGCTATCTCACCACTACTGGCAATATCAGCGTTTAGGCTAATTCGCTGCGCTTGGCCCAATGCCTGAACATCCTTAGCGTAGAGGGCATCCAGCCACACGGCGACGGGGCCGCCCACAGCCCGAGACATCAAGGCTGCATCCACGGCAGCATCATCGCCGCAATGGCGCCCCAGCCCCGAGGCCTGATTTGAGGCGTGTTCACCATCGGCGCTGTAAAGCTCAATCAGGCTAATATCCAGCGAGGTTAACCGGCTTAGATCCTGTTTAAGCGCCGCTGGGGTGACGGTTTGCCCCCACACACTCAATTGTTGATCGCGGCAATCGGCAATTACCCAGCTAGGGTTATTGCCCCAGCGCATGCGACTCGGCCATCCATACGCATGGTTCGAATGCGTGTATGACGGGCTAGACTTAACAAGAGGCGATTCAAAGGGCGCTTGATCGCTATCAGGCGCTTTTTCAGGCGCTTGGTGAACGGCCTGCCACTCAACCTTCAGCTGCTTAGCGGCATCGGTCGCCAAGGCCAAACTATCGGCCACCACCCCCACAAAATTCCCTTCCACCACTACTTCAATAGATCCTGATAGTGAGGCAATGCTGCTGCTATCGACGCCAACTAAGCGATCACTCTCAAAACACTCACCATTCCACCGGTAGTAAGGAGGACGCACAACGACACCAAAACGTGCCTGCGCTAGCAGCGCGGGGATGCCGGCCTGTTTTTGCTGGCCATGGAGCATCGACCCTTCACTCATGAGAAGCCTCCTGCAACGCGGCCGCGTTAAGGATCACGGCACGCTCCGCTGCCTGCAGAATTTCAACATGGGTGCCACATCGGCAGAGGTTATGCTCTAAAGCGGTGCGAATCTGCTGCGCAGAGGGCTGAGTATTATGATTTAGCAGCGCACGCACAGTGATGATCATGCCGTTCAAACAGTAGCCACACTGGGCTGCCTGAGCATCGATAAAGGCTTGTTGTACAGGGTCAAGCTCACCGCCCTGGGAAAGACCATCAAGGGTGGTTACCTCATGGCCAACGGCAGCGGACACGGGCAGCACGCAGGTGCGTGCTGCCATGCCATCAATCAATACGCTGCATGCCCCACACTCGCCCAAACCACACCCATACTTGGGTCCATTGAGCGCCAGGTCGTTACGCAACACATTGAGCAATGGTGTCTGCGGCGGCACGGCCAGCTCGCGTTCTTGCCCATTGATAGTTAGCTTTAGCGTCATAGGGGATCATCATCGTTATTGTTAAGCCCGCCCTCTTGCTCTGAATAGGGCTTGGATATGACTTAGATATTACTAATAAACTCTGCCTGCCAAACACGCTTCGTAGCACCTTAAACCCGCCTATTTTCATCTACCTTTCACATACGGCCAATTCACTTGCACCAGCTAAGTGCAGAGCTAATGCCCATCGAGCATTAAAGGTGCGTACGCTATAAAAACAAGCCTAATAAACGTATAGCACTCAATCGATGCGTTTTTCAAGTTTTTACACAAAACCCAAAAAACAACAATAAAATCATTAAATTCATATATTTATTTAAAAATACCGCATTATTACCATTAAAAAATAATTTCAAAACTAATTCTTGACCAAAAAATAAATGGTGTATACGTTGTTTTATAGCATTCACGAACGCATTCAGAAACGAGTGATAGGCGAATAAAACAGCGAGGAAACCAGGATATGAACAACAAACCCACCATCGCCGTTATTGGCGCGGGCCTTGGCGGCGCCGCTGCAGGTGCACTACTGCAGCAAGCGGGTTACCCCACCAAGGTGTACGAACAAGCACCAGCGTTTGCGCGCCTTGGGGCAGGCATTCACCTTGGCCCCAACGTGATGAAAGTAATGCGCCGCATTGGTATCGAAGAGAAGCTCAATGCCATGGGCTCACACCCCGATTACTGGTTCAGCCGCAACGGTATGACCGGCGAGTATCAGTCACGTATCCCGCTAGGCGAGTTTGCTCGCGAAAACTATGGCGCGGCCTACATCACCGTACACCGTGGAGATCTGCACGAACTGATGGTCAGCACGCTCGACCAGGACAATCTCTTTTTCGATAAGCGCCTGGTCGATGTGGATGACAGCGGCGACAAGGTGGTCATGACCTTCGCCGATGGCTCAACCGAAGAGGCAGATTTGGTGATCGGCGCTGATGGCGTTAACTCGCGCCTACGCGAGAAGCTGCTTGGCCCTGAAGCGCCTATTTACAGTGGCTGGGTCGCTCATCGGGCGATTATCTCGGCGGAAAAACTCAAAGCATACGACCTGGATTTCGAAGCCTGCGTGAAGTGGTGGTCGGAAGACCGGCACATGATGGTGTACTTCGTGACCGGCGACGAGAAGGAGTACTACTACGTGACCGGCGTGCCTGAACCCGATTGGAGCCACGGCACTTCCTTCGTCGACAGCTCACGGGAAGAGATGCGCAAAGCATTCGAGGGGTACCACCCCACCGTACAAGCGCTAATCGACTGCACTGAAAGCGTTACCAAGTGGCCGCTGTTGGAGCGCAACCCGCTACCCCTGTGGCATGAAAACCGGCTAGTGCTGCTGGGCGATGCCTGCCACCCGATGAAGCCACATATGGCCCAGGGCGCCGCTATGGCCATTGAGGATGCTGCCATGCTAGTGCGCTGCCTGGAGGAAGTGGGCGCCGAGCACTACCAGCAGGCATTCGAACTTTACCGCACCAACCGTTTTGAACGCGCCTCGCGGGTTCAGCAGGTTTCCCACGACAATACCTGGTTACGGGAAGACGAAGACCCGGCCTGGGTATTCGCCTATGACCCCTTTGAAGTACCGCTGAAGCAACCAACCAGTCAAGGGAGCCCAGCATGAGCAGCACCTATCTCTATGGCGCCAACGTGCACGCCAATGGTATTCGTCAGCACTACCTGCGCTTTGCCGACAGCGCCGAGACTTCGCGCCAGCCGATGGTACTGATACCGGGCATTACCAGCCCGGCCATCACCTGGCGTTTTGTGGCCGAGCGGCTCGGTCAGCATTTCGACACTTATGTGTTGGATGTCCGAGGGCGCGGCTTGTCGTCTACCGGGCCCGAGCTCGATTATGACACTGACACCTGCGCCGACGATGTGATCGCCTTTATCGATGCACTGGGTCTAAGCAATGTCATCCTAGCCGGCCACTCCATGGGGGCGCGCTTTGCGCTACGCGCCATGAGTCGCGGCGCCAAGGGCATCGACAAACTGGTACTGATCGACCCACCGGTTTCAGGGCCAGGACGACGTGAGTACCCCAGCAAGCTGCCCTGGTACGTGGATTCGATTCGCGACTGCACACGGGGTGCCGATATCGAGACCATGCGCCACTACTGCCCCACCTGGAGCGACGAGCAGCTACGGCTGCGCGCCGAGTGGCTGCACACTTGCTTTGAGCCCGCCATCGTTCAGGCGTTTGAAGAGTTTCACAGCGTCGATATCCACCGGGATTTCCCAAGCATCGAGGTGCCCACGCTGCTGATGTGTGCGGGTAAGGGCGGGGTTATCCAAGACGAAGATCGCGCCGAAATACGCTCACTGCTACCGGCGATTCGCATTTCCACCGCCGAACAAGCGGGCCATATGATTCCCTGGGATGACTTCGATGGCTTTTTTGCCGCCTTTGAAGACTTCCTGGGCAGACAACTCTAACAAAGGCCAATGATCATGACCCACAGTGCTATCCCCCAAAATGCCATGACCAAGACATACCGAATCGGCCAGATCGTCCCCAGCTCCAACATCACCATGGAGACTGAGATCCCCGCGATGCTGGCAGCGCGGCAGTTAATTCGCCCAGAACGTTTTACCTTCCACTCCAGCCGTATGCGCATGAAGACCGTCAGCAAGGATGAGTTGGCGGCCATGGATGCGGAGTCTGACCGCTGTGCCTTGGAGCTATCTGACGCGGCAGTGGATGTCATGGGCTACGCCTGCCTGGTAGCCATCATGGCCATGGGCCCCGGCTACCACCGTGAATCCCAACAGCGGCTACGCAGCCGCACCAAAGAGAACGGCTGCGACACGCCGGTGGTCACCAGCGCCGGTGCCCTGGTTGATGCTCTGGGTGTGATGAAAGCCAAACGTGTGGTGGTGGTGGCCCCCTACATGAAGCCGCTGACCGAAATGGTGGTGGACTATATCCGCCAGGAAGGTGTTGAAGTACTCGACTACCGGGCGCTTGAGATTCCCAACAATCTGGACGTTGCTCGCCACGACCCCGCCAACCTCCCTGAGATTGTTGCTAGTCTCGACTTAACTAATGTCGATGCCATTGTGCTGTCAGCCTGTGTGCAAATGCCGTCGTTACCGGCTGTCGCCAAAGTCGAAGCCCTGACCGGCAAACCAGTGGTGACCGCGGCTATCGCGACCACCTACGCCATGCTTAAGGCGCTCGACCTGGAGCCTATTGTCCCAGGTGCGGGTGCACTCTTATCAGGGGCTTATTAGGAGGTAGCGCCATGACGAAACCCAGCCAGGCAACCAGCAGCAGCGGTGCTGGTGACAGCTCTTTAGATGACAGCTTAGATAACAACTACAAAGGCGTCTGGGATGGGCGCATTGGTTTTGGTAAAAAACCCGTGTTGCTGGTAGTTGATTTTATGCAGGGCTACACCACCCCCGGCTCGCCGCTATTTGCCCAGGGTGTGGTGGACGCCGTGGCCAATATGCCGCCGCTATTAAACACCGCGCGGCGTACAGGTACGCCTGTTATCCACACCAACATTCTGTATCACGCCCCGGATCAGATCGATGGCGGCATCTGGGTCAAGAAGGCACCGGTCATGCGGGCGATGGTGGCGGGCAACCCTTACGCGGAGTTCTGCCCCGAGGTGGCCCCCCGTGAAGATGAGCTGGTAATGACCAAGCAGTATGCCAGCGCCTTCTTTGGCACCTCTCTGGCTTCCACACTGGTCGCCATGGGCGTCGACACGCTGATCATTACCGGCTGCTCCACCAGCGGCTGCATTCGCGCCACCGCTGTGGATGGCCTGCAATATGGCTTTCGCGTGATGGTGATTAGAGACTGCGTGGGCGACCGCCACCCAGCTCCCCATGAAGCCAACCTGTTTGATATCGATAGCAAGTATGGTGATGTGATAGGTCTGGATGAAGCACTGAGCTACTTAGAGGAGCGCTAGCAAGCCACTTGCCATGAAAGTGGAACCCTCCACTCTCATGGCATCATCCATCCGCATTCATTTTTTCCAGCAGGTGCATCAGGGCAACGCGTTCCGCTGGATTAAGGTTCTTCATGGTCTGATCACTGATCTGCTTGGCACTGGGCACCATTTCCTCTACCAGGGCAGCACCGGACTCGGTGATCACCACCATGACTTTGCGCTGATCATTAGGATCGGTTGTTAAAGCAATCCATTCGCGTGCTTTGAGGCGCTTAATAACCCCACGGATGGTGGCAGGATCAATCGCGGTGGCATTGACGATATCGGTAAGTGAACTAGGCCCACGCTCCATCACTGTACACAGCGTGACAAACTGAATGGCGGTTAACTGCTTGTCGCTGCTGTAGCGCTGAAAAATAGCCGTATGCCGCTGATAGGCCTTGCGTAGTAGATGGCCTACCTGTTCGGAAAAATCATACCCCTGCTCTGTCGGCGTAGGGTGCTCGCCAGAAGACGAGTGATTGAGCGCACTATCCGTTGTCATTACCTATCCTTAAATATTGGCGACATCGCAAATCAAGTATGGCACTGGTTATCACGATGATGCATCAACGTATGAATTACTGCTTGCGCTGGATCAATCCAGCATGCTTTTATGGCGTATACGCTATAATTTTACCTTAATTTTGGCTCAACGATCAGCACAAATTGACACAAACACATGAAGCTCAGAGATAGCTCGGGAGGTGCATCATGGCTGTGAAATCAGACTATACAAGGCAGTCGTTGCTTCACGAGTCGGAGCTACTGGTGATCTACCGGGATCCTGTTGCGCCCCCCAAGCCTGCGCCGGGACAACCAGGTACACACTCTGATTTCACCCCACATGAACCCGAGATATTCATTGCTATACTGAGTGACGGTCATATCCTCGCATTCAACGGGCACGTGGATTTGGGCACAGGTATACGCACGGCGCTGGCGCAAATTGTCGCTGAAGAGTTGAGCGTGGCTTTCGACAACGTCACCATGGTGCTGGGCAACCCCTTTGATGTACCCAATCAAGGGCCAACAATTGCCAGCGCGACCATACAAATCACCGCTGAGCCACTGCGTAGAGCCGCGGCACAAGCTCGGGAGTACCTGCTAACGCTGAGGGCTCGCCACCTGAATGTTGAGCGCGAAACACTTCACTGCCAAGACGGGTATATACATACCAACGATAAGCATCTTCCGCCAATTAGCTATGGCGAGCTGCTCGCTGGCGCTCGGCATGCATTGAAGTTAGCTGACAGCGCGCCCCTCAAGCCCATCAGTGATTACACACTGGTGGGGCGATCTACCTCCCGTGTGGATATCCCTGACAAAACCACTGGCAAATTAACTTTTGTCCACGACTTTCGCTTACCGGGCATGCTGCACGGACGGGTAATACGTCCACCTTATGTAGGGCATGATCGCGGTAGTTTTATGGGTACCAGCTTGGTGGCCGTCGACGAAAGCTCCGTGGCGCATTTGCCAGGGGTGATTAAAGTCGTCGTCATAGGCGACTTCGTGGGCGTCGTAGCCGAGCGAGAAGAGCAGGCTGCTGAGGCTGCAAGGCAGCTTAAGGTTGAGTGGCGCCCCACCCCAGGCCTGCCCCAGCTGGATAATATCGAGAAAGCCCTGCTCGACCTGCCCAGCAAGCAGCGCATACTGCTTGAAGAGGGAGATCTAGATAGCGCCCTTGCAACAGCGAATCATCAGCTCAATCGCACCTATATATGGCCTTTCCAACTACATGGTTCCATAGGCCCCTCTTGCTCGGTCGCCAATGCCAAGAAAGACGCCGTACACCTTTGGTCAGGCACCCAGAACCCCCATAGCCTGCGAGCCGATCTCGCCCGGCTTACCGGCCTGGATGAGAGTGTCATTACGATTACCCGCATGGAGACATCAGGCTGCTATGGACGCAACTGCGCTGACGACGTTGGCGCCGATGCGGTGCTGCTTTCCCAGGCGGTAGGCCACCCGGTGCGCGTGCAATTAACCCGCGAACAGGAGCACACCTGGGAACCCAAGGGGGCAGCTCAATACATGGCTATCCAGGGCGGCTTGAATACCGATGGCAGCCCAGCAGGCTACCGCTTCAGCACGCGTTACCCCTCTAATAGTGCCCCCACCCTGGCGCTACTACTAACCGGCGCTTCTTCACCTATCGATATCCCCTTTGAGATGGGCGACCGAACATCGGTACCGCCCTACCACTACCCCCATCGGCAGATTATCTGTGAAGATGTACCTACCCTGGTGCGCGCCTCCTGGCTACGCGGTGTCTCCGCGCTGCCCAATACTTTCGCCCACGAAAGCTATATCGATGAACTTGCCTATTTAGCGGGGGAAGATCCTGTCGCCTATCGGCTGCGTTACCTAGCTGATGAGCGCGCCTGCGAGCTTGTCCAAGCACTCATCAAACGTGCGAATTGGGCGCCCTGCATTGCCAATGCCAATCCACCCAGCGATGGCGATTGGCGCTATGGCCGCGGCTTCGCTTATGCCCAATACGTGCATAGTAAATTTCCGGGCTTTGGCGCGGCACTCGCCGCTTGGGTAATTGAGCTAAAGGTCAATGTGAAGAGCGGCCGTATCGTTATCGAGCAGCTATATGTAGGCCAGGATGCCGGTCTTATGGTAAACCCTGCCGGAGTGCGCCATCAGGTACACGGCAATGTGATCCAGATGCTCAGTCGCACATTAAAGGAACGAGTCACCTTTGAGGATGGCTTGCCCACCAGCAAAGAGTGGGGCGGATACCCTATTCTGCGCTTTTCGGAGCTTCCTCCCATAGACGTTATGCTGCTTGATCGCCCCGAACTGCCACCATTAGGCGTTGGCGAATCCGCCTCGCTGCCTGGCGCTCCTGCGATTGCCAACGCCCTCTTCGATGCTACGGGGGTTCGCTTTACACACCCTCCCTTTACCCCGGAAACAGTGCGCGACGTATTAAAAGAGTATCTTAAGCAGTCGTTGGAGGCCGTCTTTTAATGCACCACCTCGACCTACAGGTGATTGAACGCGCGCTTAAATGGGCCAACCAGGGGCTGACCGTTTGGCTCTGCACTGTTCTGAAAACCTTTGGCTCATCCCCCAGAGAGCCAGGCGCCATGCTGGTCACCTGTCAATCAGGCGAATACGTTGGCTCGCTATCAGGAGGATGTGTCGAAGAAGACTTCATCGCCCGGCTCCAAAATGGGGAATTTGACGAACCGGTGGTACGGGTACGCTATGGTGGTGAAGATAGCTCAACGGCTATCCGCTTACCTTGCGGGGGCAGCCTTGAGGTACTGGTTGAGCGGCTAGCACCAAACACCGAAAACCTCACTCACTTAGAAGTGATGCATGCCACGTTACTGGGTCGCCAACCGCTAACCCGCTGTATCAAGTTGGATGGCAGCGGCAAGCGCTTTAACCCATCGAGTAACACCGAGCCCACCGTTACTTTTGATACAGCTAGCGTCAATATTCGCATAGGCCCTGCGCTAAGGCTGATCATCGCGGGGATCTCCGCGATCTCTGCGCCATGTGCCCTGTTTGCCCAAACGCTGGGCTTTGAGGTGATTGTCTGCGACCCCAGAGACGAGGCTAGGCAAAATTTTGCTGTCGCGGGCGTGGAAGTGCAGGCGGTACTGCCCTCCGTGTTTATCGCCTCTGGCGGCTGCCACGCCAATACCGCCGTTGTCGCCCTGACCCATGACCCGCGCATTGACGATTTAGCCATGATCGAAGCAGTCCGTACGGAGGCGTTTTACATTGGGGTTATGGGCTCTCAGCAAACCTCGCAACAGCGTGCCGAACGTTTGCAATGCTCCGGCGGCCTGACGGAAACCCAGTTAGCCCGAATTGTCATGCCCATTGGCCTCAACCTGGGTAGCAAAACACCCGCAGAGATCGCCCTAGCCGTGATGGCCGATATTGTTCGCCTTTACCGAGGAAAAGAGCGTCATGCCTTGTAGCGACATTATCGTTATCGTGATGGCGGCAGGCCAATCAAGCCGCTTTGGCAGCGATAAACAAATAGCGCAATTGAATAGCGGAAAAACACTCTTAAACGCCACTTTATTGGCTATTCAGAAACACTTTTCCAATATTAGGATTGTCATTAAACCTGAAGACAACCTCGAGTTTTTCGAGCTCTCTGTGGAATCTTCTACAATTGTTAGTTCGCGCAGTCATTTAGGCCTGGGTTATAGTGTTAGCGATGCATTCAGACAACTCTGCAACGATGAAAATACGCATCACTACCGAGCAGCAGCCATAAGGTTGGCCGATCTCCCCTGGGTAAGCCAAGAAACATGTTGCAAACTAACAGAGAAGGCCACACCAGAGTGCATCGTAAAACCATTACATCAAGGAAAACCTGGTCATACTGTTGTTTTTGGTAGAAATTTTTGGAAATAATTAGCACATTTAGAAAATATAAATGGCGCGAACACTGTCATCAAAAAGCATAGAAACCGTGTTATTCATGCCTCTCTCGATGATCCAGGCGTGTGCACTGATGTTGATTACCCCGATGATTTAGTCGAATCACTAAAAAAATACAAAAGATACATAAACGCCACATACCACCCAAACAAAAATTACATTAAAAGTCAGAAAAAATATTAGCTTAGCATTACTATATTAGATTAAAAATATTAAAAAAATGAAAGCAAGCGCATCATGCACCGCTAATGATTAGCGGTAGCAATATAACTCCCAGGGAACCATAAAACAGCCAGAAAATGACACTCACCCATATCCTCGTGATCTGCTTCTGGCCAACACTTCGAGGCAACAAATGAAAAAAATTTCTCGTCTCTCACTGACGCAGAAACTGCTGGTCGCGGTCGCTCTTCCTCTCTTAGCGGTAGCCATCATTTTAGGTTTTGTCGTCAATCAACAGCTTAACCAGGCCATTCCTGCGTTAATCGATAATGCCGGTAAACGGCAAGTAGAAGCACGGGCCGATGAGATCAGCCGATGGATTACAGGGTACCGCAATTGGATATCGGTGCTGGCTAAGGATGAACGCTTGGTCGAAGACGTGCCGCTTGCGTCGCACCGCGAATGGCTCGAAAAGCGCTATCCGCCGGGTGGCACCATCGAATCACTGTTCTTTACTGACGCTTCAGGCGCGACGCTAACCCACGCGGGGGTCAACTTGCAGATAGCCGAACGTCCTTATTTCAAAGCCTTAGTCACTGACGGCACCCAGGATAGCCTGCTAAGTGATCCGGTTATCTCCATGGTGAGCGGCCTGCCAACGGCTATTGTTGCTGATACGGTATTCGATGAACGCGGCAATCGAGCGGGATTGCTGGGCATGACCGTTTCCATGGCCGCGGTCTCTGATATCACCTCCGATATTAATGTGGGCGAAGGCAGCTACGGCTGGTTAATCGACAGCCAAGGGCAGGTCATTGCGCATCCGGTTGAAGAGTACCGCATGTCGCTCAATTACACCGATGCCGACCAGCAGGGCTATCAAGGGCTGGATGCGCTAAGTCAGCAGATACTCAGCGGCACGGCGGGCTCCGGTGAAATAACCATGCCCAGTGGCGAGCAGACCATGCTCATGTGGAGCCCAGTGGAAGGCACTTCCTGGGTGGTCGGAGTCACCGTGCCCATCACCGCCTTTACGACCGTGACGAACAGTCTACTGCAGTCGCTGCTGCTGGCCGGTGGGCTACTGCTGATCTTATTGTTGGTTGTGGTTGCCTATGCGGCGCGACGCTCCCTCGCACCGATCAAGCATACCGCTAGCGCCATGGCCGATATTGCCAAAGGAAAAGGCGATTTGACACGCCGATTGGAAGCCAAAACCCAGGACGAAATCGGCGATCTCGCCCACGGCTTTAATGCCTTTGTGGAGCGTATGCAGTCTACCCTTCAGGAAGTGCGCCAAAACGCTCGCACGGTACTATCCGATGCCAGCGACATGGCGGATGGTACCCATGAGCTTTCATCGCGTACCGAACAAGCGGCGGCTAATCTCCAGGAAACCTCCGCCTCAATGGAACAAATTCATTCCACGGTAGCGCATACGTCCCAGGCCTCCGAGCAGGCAAATAGTCTGGCGCTAGAAGCCGCCAGTGCCTCAGAGCGCGGCACCGAGTCCATGACTCAAATGGAAGCCAAGATGGCCGCTATCAGCGAGTCAGCCAATAAGATAAGCAACATTATTGGTTTGATTGACTCGATTGCATTTCAAACCAATATATTGGCACTCAATGCGTCAGTAGAGGCTGCCCGCGCCGGCGAGCAGGGCCGTGGCTTTGCTGTTGTAGCGAGCGAAGTTCGCACACTCGCCAGTCGCTCCGCATCCGCGGCGCATGATATTCGTGCGCTGATTGATATGTCCGTTAGCCACTCAAAAGAAGGCAGCGATATCGTCAAGGCGGCGGCTGAACGTATGAATGAGATTCGCCACAGCGTTACGCAGGTGTCGGATGTGATCGCAGAGATTGCAGCCGGTGCGCGAGAGCAAACCGCTGGCATTCAACAGGTCAACACGGCCGTGGCAGAGATGGATATGATGACCCAGCAGAATGCTGCCATGGTCAGTCAGAGCGCCACACTTGCCACGAACATGCGCGACAACGCACGCAGTCTCGATCAATTGATGAGTGAGTTTGTGCTTAATGAAGGTGGCGCTTCAGCCACCGCGCTGCCCTACACCACAACACACAAACAGCGTGCAGCAACAGGCACTGCATTACCTCAAACGCCTAGCCGCCAACCCCAGGCTGCACCGCAAAAGCATGCCGTAGCGGAGTGGGAAGAGTTCTAACTCCCCCCTAACCAATAAGGCTAAAAGGCACCCGCTTGGGTGCCTTTTAGTGAGCGCCTAATAAAAAACCCGCATCATTGATGCGGGTTTACTTGCTAGCACTATCGTGCGAGGTAGTTACGCGATGTCAAAGCGATCTGCGTTCATCACTTTAGTCCAGGCGGCAACGAAGTCTTTAACGAATTTCTCATCGTTGTCGTCCTGGGCGTAGACTTCTGCGTAGGAGCGCAACAGCGAGTTCGAGCCGAATATCAGGTCAACGCGAGAAGCAGTCCACTTAACGGCGTCGGTTTGGCGGTCGCGAATCTCATAGGTGTTACTGCCCACCGGCTTCCAGCTGTTGCCCATATCGGTCAGGTTGACGAAGAAGTCATTGGTCAACTGGCCTTCACGGTCGGTAAATACACCGTGCTTGGTGCCGCCGTAGTTGGTGCCGAGCACACGCATACCGCCCAGTAGCACGACCATTTCTGGCCCTGTCAGCCCCATCAGTTGGGCGCGATCTAGCAGCAGTTCTTCCGGCTTGACCACGTACTCCTTCTTCTGCCAGTTACGGAAACCATCCGCCAGCGGCTCTAGCGGCTCAAATGACTCACCATCAGTCATTTCGGCAGAGGCATCGCCACGCCCTTTCAGGAAAGGTACACGAACGTCATAACCTGCGGCTTTGGCGGCTTTCTCAATGGCGAAACTACCGGCCAGAACGATCACGTCGGCAAGGCTGGCGCCGGTGTCGGCAGAGATCTTCTCATACACTGCTAATACACTGGAGAGACGCGCAGGCTCGTTGCCTTCCCAATCCTTCTGGGGCGCCAAACGAATGCGGGCACCGTTGGCACCGCCGCGCATATCCGAACCACGGTAAGTACGTGCGCTGTCCCAAGCAGTGCTAACCATATCGCTGATGCTCAGGCCAGCCTCAGCGATTTTCTGCTTAACCACTTCTTCGCTGTAATCGGTGTTGCCAGCCGGAATGGGATCCTGCCAGATCAGGTCTTCAGCAGGCACTTCAGGGCCGATGTAGCGCGCTTTCGGGCCTAGGTCACGGTGGGTCAGCTTGAACCACGCTTTGGCGAAGGTTTTCTTGAAGTACTCTGGATCTGCCATGAATTTTTCACAGATCGCCCGGTAGGTTGGATCCATCTTCATGGCCATATCCGCATCGGTCATGATCGGATTATGGCGAATAGAGGGGTCGCTGGCGTCAACCGGCTTGTCCTCTTCCTTAATATCGATCGGTTCCCACTGGTGGGCACCGGCAGGGCTTTTGCGCAATTCCCACTCATGGCCAAACAGCAGGTCGAAATAGCCCATGTCGAACTTAGTGGGGTGAGTGGTCCAGGCGCCTTCAATGCCGGATGTCACCGCATTGCTCGCCTTGCCACCCATGGACGGGTTACCCCAACCGAAGCCCTGGTTTTCAACGTCAGAGGCTTCTGGTTCAGCCGCCAGTGCTGCCGCATCGCCATTACCGTGGCACTTACCTACGGTGTGGCCACCGGCGGTGAGCGCCGCGGTCTCTTCGTCGTTCATCGCCATGCGGGCGAAGGTTTCGCGTATCTGTTGTCCGGTCTTCAGCGGGTCGGGCACACCGTTAACACCTTCGGGGTTAACGTAGATAAGGCCCATCTGTACGGCTGCCAGCGGGTTTTCCATGGTTTCCGGCTTTTCAACATCGCCATAGCGCTCATCAGAAGGCGCTAGCCACTCTTTCTCATCGCCCCAGTAGATATCTTTTTCGGGTTCCCAGATATCCACACGGCCAAATGAGAATCCGTAGGCGGGTAGGCCCATGGATTCGTAGGCAACGGTACCGGCCAGGATCATTAGGTCGGCCCAGCTGATCTTGTTGCCGTACTTCTTCTTGATCGGCCACAGTAGACGACGCGCCTTATCGAGGCTGACGTTATCCGGCCAGGAGTTGAGTGGTGCAAAACGCTGGTTACCGGTACCACCGCCGCCACGACCGTCAGCAAGACGGTAGGTGCCAGCAGAGTGCCATGCCATGCGGATCATCAGCCCACCGTAGTGGCCCCAATCCGCCGGCCACCAGGACTGACTGTCGGTCATCAGCGCATGGACGTCCTGCTTGAGCGCGTCGAAATCGAGCTTTCTGACCTCTTCCCGATAGTCAAAATCAGCATCCATCGGGTTTGATTTGCGGTCTTGCTGGTGCAGGATATCCAGGTTAATCCCTTCCGGCCACCAGTCTTTATTCGACGTGCCCGTGGAGGTATTGCCACCATGCATTACAGGACATTTACCACTCATAGCTCTCTCCCTCTCACTTCATTTTGTGCTAGCTGCTTTTGTCTTGGTTGCATTCATCTTGAGCTACCAAGTCAACTGACGGTGAGCGTCCTTATCTGCGTGCTCAAACAGCCGTGCTCAAACAGCAACGTGTGAACACAGAACGCTTCTCTCACTTGGTACATTTTTAGCCCACAACCTTCATAGGCACAATTTACTTTTAGCGACCGATCTAATAGCTTTTATACATCGCTACTTTGCGTGCACTACCGTGACTCAAACTCTTCCGTATCGATGTCCGCTTGCTGCGCCTCACTGTAGCGCGCACCTGCCACTTGGCCTGGAGTCATCATGGCACTCAACTGAGACAAGGTAGTGACATCAAGGTGCAGTGTCTCTGCCGCTAAGTTTTCACGCATATGACCAGTCGAGCGGGTACCAGGAATAGGGATAATGTCCTGCCCCTGAGCCTTCAGCCACGCCAACGCAAGTTGCCCTGGCGTAACGTTCAAGGCCTGCGCCAGCACCGCCAGGCGTTCAAATAGTTTTAAATTTTGCGGGTAGTTGTCGGCACTAAAGCGCGGCATCTGTCGGCGCATATCGCCCTCTTCTAGGCGCGCCGGGTCTTTGATAGCGCCAGTTAAGAAACCACGCCCCAGCGGGCTAAACGCTACCAGAGCAACATCCAATTCTCGACACGCCTGAATCAACGCAATTTCAGGATTGCGCGTCCACAGCGAGTACTCTGACTGCACCGCAGCAATAGGGTACTCAGCCACCGCGCGGCGCAGCGTGATCGCTGATATTTCGGATAGCCCCACACCACCTATCTTGCCCTCTTCCGCCAAGCGCCCCAGCGCCCCCACGCTCTCTTCGATGGGGATTTGGCGATCCAAGCGGTGCAGGTAGTAGAGATCCAAATGGTCGGTACGCAGGCGCGCAAGGCTTGCTTCGCACTGCTTGCGCAGGGTTTCCGGGCGACCATCAATCACCCGCTTGCCCGACTCAGGATCCATGGCCATGCCACATTTACTGGCCAGAAAGAGCTGGTGCCGCTTGCCTTCCATGGCGCGCCCGACCACTTTCTCATTAGCCGTGGCGCCATACAGCGTAGCGGTGTCGAAATGGCGATAGCCCATATCAAAAGCCTCATCCAGCGCCCGTAGGGCTGCGCTTTCCGGCACGATGCTGCCGTAACCGTGGGAGAGGTTCATACAGCCCAGACCAATCGAAGGGGCGTTTACGGCGTTAAGGCGCTGAAAGAAGCTCGACATAGGGTTTCCCATCGTTAAAAGAACCGTTTTATTACGTTTCACCGCCAAACTGCAACGCTGCTAAATGACGATAGAGCGCGCTGGTGGTGATCAATTCCGCGTGGGTGCCCGCCGCGACTAGCTTCCCACCATCCAGCACCAGCAAGCGGTCAGCGGCAATAACAGTCGCCAGCCGGTGGGCGATCACGATACTGGTGCGGCCCACCATCAACCGATCAAGCGCCTGCTGTACCAGCCGCTCGCTCTCTGCATCCAAAGCACTCGTCGCTTCGTCCAACAGCAGTACAGCAGGATTTTTGAGCAGCGCTCGAGCAATAGCGAGCCGCTGACGCTGTCCACCGGAGAGCTGTACCCCTCCGGGGCCTAGGAGGGTGTCAAAGCCTTGGGGCAGTGCGTCGATAAAGTCGAGGGCACTGGCGTCCTGAGCGGCAGTGCGCAATCTATCGATATCCGCTTTCGCATCTCCGTAACGCAGATTTTCGGCCACCGAGCCACTAAACAGCACTGGCTCCTGGGCTACCAGCCCCATGGCGCCGCGCAAGGCAGCAAGATCTAGCGTACGGACATCCCTATCATCCAAGGTAATGCGCCCCTGGCTGGGGTCATAAAAGCGCAGCAACAGTGCCAAAAGCGTGCTCTTACCCGCCCCTGACGGCCCGACGATGGCCACCCGCTCCCCTGGCTGAATATGCAGATCAAATCCTTCGAGCGCTGCTGTTTCCCGCCCAGGGTAGGTAAAGGTGACGCTCTCCAGGGTAATCTCACCACGCAAAGGGTTGGGTAGGGCCTGGGGAGTCGCCGGCGACTGGATAGCGGGCTGCGTATCGAGCAGCTCCAATAAGCGCTCCGCCGCCCCTGCTGCACGCTGCACATCACCCGCGACTTCAGCCAAGGTGGCAATAGCCCCCGCCGCCAGCACGGCATAAAAAATAAATGCCGATAGCTCACCCGCACTCATGGTGCCGTCTAACACCGCCTGACCACCCTGCCAGAGCATTAAGCCCACGGCCGTAAACACCACCAGCATGGCGATACCGGTCAACCAGGCCCGCTGCTGGGTACGCTCCACGGCGCTGCTGAACGCCTGCTCCACGCGCTGGCCATAGTGGGTTTTATCCGCCGCTTCATGGGTAAACGCCTGGAGGGTTCGAATGCCGCTTAGCGCCTCCTCAGCATAGCGGCCCAGTTCGGCCACGCGATCCTGACTGGTGCGGGAAAGCCGCCGCACCCGGCGGCCGTACCACACGATAGGCAAGAGCGTGGCGGGGATACCTATCAATACCATCGCCGAGAGCCACGGCTGGGTGACCAGCATGAGCACCACGGCCCCCACCAGCATGAACAGATTACGCAGCGCCAGCGATACCGAGGAGCCAAACAGGCTCTGCAGTACGCTGGTGTCCGCTGTCAGCCGTGAGGCGATCTCCCCCGCGGCGCGGCCATCGCTGGCACTTTCGAAAAAGCTTGGCTCCAAGGTAAGTAAATGATCAAACACCCGCTGGCGCAGGTCAGCGGCCAGGCGCTCACCAATCCAGGTCACCTGGTAGTAGCGCAGCGCGGAAGCAAACGCCAGCACCGTAACCACGGCCAGCATCAAACCTAGCGATTGGGCCAGTGCCTGTTCATCCGAGGCCAAAAAGCCCTGATCAATCACCAACCGCAGCCCATTACCCAGCAGCAGTACGCTACCTGAGGCCATCAGCAACGCTAACCCCGCTAACGCTAAGCGAGTTTTGTAAGGGCGAAGCAGTCCCAACAGGCGCAGCAGCACCCGGGGGTTAGGGCGTTGATTCATGGTAGCAATTGCTCAACAGTGAAGGCGTTATCCGACCATAGCAGGAGTGCCGAAAGCATGCAGCTAGGGATAGATAGCTCCAGACAAAAAAAAGCCCGCGAATAATCGCGGGCTCAGTGCTCAATCTCTCTTAATCATTCGTCTTTAGTTAGCTTGCCCTCACCTAATCAATCAGCGGCAGCAGCGCATTTAAGCTATCCCGGGCATCGCCGTAGAACATGCGCGTGTTGTCCTTGAAGAACAGCGGATTTTCGATACCGGAGTAGCCAGTTCCCTGGCCGCGCTTGCTGACAAACACCTGCTTGGCCTCCCACACCTTCAACACCGGCATACCGGCGATGGGGCTGTTGGGGTCTTCTTCGGCCGCAGGGTTCACGATATCGTTGGAGCCAATCACGATCACCACGTCGGTGGTGGCGAAATCGTCATTGATTTCATCCATTTCCAGCACGATATCGTAAGGCACCTTAGCTTCTGCCAGTAGTACGTTCATATGCCCTGGCAAGCGGCCCGCGACCGGGTGAATACCGAAGCGCACGGTCTTGCCCGCTGCACGCAGTTTACGCACCAGATCGCTCACTGCGGTTTGCGCCTGGGCCACCGCCATGCCGTAACCCGGCACGATGATGACGCTATCCGCATCGTTCAGAGCGCTGGCTACACCACCGGCGTCGATGGCCACCTGCTCGCCTTCAATCTCTGCCGCCGGCCCTTGGCTGCCACCAAAGCCACCTAGAATCACATTGACGAAGTTGCGGTTCATCGCCTTACACATGATGTAAGAGAGAATCGCACCGGAGGAGCCCACCAACGCGCCGGTGACAATCAACAAATCGTTGGAGAGCGTGAAGCCGATAGCGGCCGCTGCCCAGCCGGAGTAGCTGTTGAGCATGGAGACCACCACGGGCATATCGGCACCGCCAATGCCCATGATCAGGTGATAGCCGATAAAGAAGGCAAGCAGAGCCAGCACAATCAGCGTCCAGAAGCCTGCACCGTTCAGGTAGAGAATCGCCAGCAGCAGCGACAGAACTGCCGCCCCGGCATTCAGCATATGCCCGCCAGGCAACTGACGTGGCTTGCCATCGACCTTGCCAGCGAGCTTGCCGAAGGCAATCACCGAGCCGGTGAACGTCACCGCACCGATAAAGATGCCCAGCACTACCTCGACTTGCAGGAACATCAGCTCATCGGGGGCTTTGGTGGCGACCAGCGCGGCAAACGCAGAAAACTCCTGCATAGCGCCATCGGCTGCTTGTGCCGCCAGTACCCGGCGGCGCTCTAAATCCGCGCTCCAGGCCACAAACACCGCGGCCAAGCCAACAAAGCTGTGCAGCGCTGCCACGAGTTGCGGCATTTCGGTCATCTCGACCTTGCCCGCCACGTAGACGCCGATACCGGCACCAATGACCATCATCGGGATCAGCCACCAGTAGCCACCGATACCCGGCCCTAATGAGGTAAAAAACACCGCCAGCGCCATACCCACAATGCCGTACCACACGGCCCGCTTGGCTTTTTCCTGGTTACTCAAGCCGCCCAGCGACAGAATAAACAGTACGCTTGCCGCGATCGCCGCGGCAGATACGAATCCTTGACCTAACATATCGTCTCTCCGCCGCTTAGGATTTTTGGAACATGGCCAGCATCCGGCGTGTCACCAGGAAGCCACCCACGATATTGATTGACGCGATAAGCACCGAGATTGATGCCAGCACGCCCACGATGGCACTGCCGGAGCCAATCTGCAGAATCGCCCCCAGAATAATGATGCCCGAAATGGCGTTAGTGACCGCCATCAGCGGTGTATGCAGCGAGTGGCTGACGTTCCAGATCACCTGGAAGCCGATAAAGCAGGCCAGCACAAAGACAATAAAGTGCTGCATAAACGACACCGGAGCCACTTGCCCCAACAGCAGCATCAGCGCGCCACCGACGGCCAATAGTCCCACCTGGCGCTTGGTTTGTGCTTTAAAGGTGGCGAGCTCAGCGGCTTTTTTCTCCTCTGGCGTGGGCTCCTTCTCTTTCTTCTTCGGCTTAGCAGCCGCAATCGCTTTGACTTTGGGCGGCGGCGGCGGGAAAGTTATTTCACCCTCGTGAGTCACCGTGGCGCCACGGATCACATCGTCTTCCATATTATGGTTGATCACCCCGTCTTTCTCGGGGGTTAGATCAGTCAACATATGGCGGATATTGGTGGCATAGAGCAGCGATGATTGCGTAGCCATGCGCGAGGGGAAGTCGGTATAGCCGACCACCACTACTCCGTTATCACTGACTACCCGCTCATCCGGTTTGGTGAGATCGCAGTTGCCGCCCTTCTCGGCAGCTAAGTCAATAACCACCGACCCTGGCTTCATGGCCTCAACCATATCTTCCAGCCACAGCTTGGGCGCAGGACGGCCAGGAATTAGCGCGGTGGTAATGACGATATCCACATCAGGGGCCTGCTCGCGGAAGCACTCAAGCTGCTTCTCACGGAACTCAGGGCTCGAAGGCGAGGCGTAACCACCGCTTTCAGAACCATCCTGGCTATCTTCGAAATCGAGAAACAGGAACTCGGCACCCATAGACTCGATCTGTTCAGAGACCTCGGGGCGTACATCAAAGGCGCGCACTACGGCGCCCAGGCTAGTGGCGGTGCCGATCGCCGCCAAGCCTGCCACCCCTGCACCGATCACCAGTACCTTCGCGGGGGGCACTTTACCTGCCGCCGTTACCTGGCCGGTAAAGAAGCGGCCAAAGTTGTTGCCCGCTTCAATCACCGCCCGGTAACCGGCGATATTGGCCATGGAGGAGAGTGCGTCCATCTTCTGCGCTCGGGAGATACGCGGCACCATATCCATGGCAATCACGGTGGCGCCCTGGGCCTTACACTTCTCCAGCAGCGCTTCGTTTTGCGCTGGCCAGAAGAAGGCAATCAGGGTTTGGCCTTTGCGCAGCCTCTCGGCTTCTGCATCAGAGGGCTCGCGGACTTTAATGACCACCTCGGCGTCGTTCCAGAGCGCATCCGCTCCTTCCACCACGGTAACGCCCGCATCACGATAAGTGTCGTCATTGAAGCCCGCCGCCAGACCAGCGCCGGATTCTACTAAGCACTCGTGGCCTAGCTTCTGGATCTGCTTGGCGCTCTCGGGGGTTAGCGCAACACGCGCTTCCCCCCGGGCACTCTCTTTCGGTGCACCTATTTTCACTCGTGTTCTCCTTTATTTTTTTCTGCTGCTGTTACCTTCCTACAGCGCCGCCATGCAGAGATTGGGCACTGCCCATTTTCGACGTTAGTCATAGCACCTGTTAGCCGTCTAGGATCTAACGGGGCGGCTACCAGATACTATTCAACCTTTGATTCAACTGGGTTGTTTAACTACAACATGGGCTGATTGAGGCTTCAAGCCCCACCAAAAAGAGCGAGAAAACTACTTCCAAAGTACCACAGGCAATTGGCTCTACCAGTGCTTTACTGAAGAAGCGGGCATGGCAATAACGCTTAACCGCTGATGGTACCCGCACCAACATGTGTAGTAGCACTTGTAACGACCGTTGCAATACCACTCACGACAACATGCTTAACAACGCAGGAGAGTGACTTATGTGGACGAAACCGACCTATCAAGATATGCGCCTTGGCTTTGAAGTAACGCTCTATATCTCTACCCGCTAACTTCTACTTACTGAGTCGTGCCCCCTGTCTATATCAACCCGCTCATACTAGGCAGGGGCTTTCACCGCAGCACCAACTTAAGAGTCCAGCCTATGCAGGTTATCGTTCTTGGGGCTGCCGCAGGTGGCGGCTTCCCCCAGTGGAATTGCAACTGCCCGAACTGCTTCCGCGCTCGCCAAGGCAGCAGCGACCATCAACCACGCACTCAATCAACCATTGCGTTAAGCATTGATGGCAAACGGTGGTTGCTCTGCAACGCCTCCCCTGACATTCGCGCCCAACTCAACGCCAACCCGGAGCTATGGCCTAACGCACTGCGTGGCAGCGGTATTCGAGGCGTACTGCTGGTGGATGCCCAGATCGACCACGTCACCGGGCTACTTTCTTTAAGAGAGGGCTGCCCACTGGATGTATGGTGCACGCCCAATGTACATAACGATTTATCTACTGGGTTTCCACTGTTTCCGATGCTCGAGCACTGGGGCGGGCTGCGCTGGCAGCCGGTTGGCTTGGAAGATCATCAGGAGGTGGTCGAGTTTTCGATTCCCTTCCTGCCGGATATCGCGCTTACTGCCTTTGCGCTACACAGCAATGCCCCACCCTATTCACCACGGCGCGGGGCTACTTCCTGTGGTGATAATTTAGGGCTGTATATTGTCGACCGCCGCAGCGGTAAGTCGCTGTGCTATGCCCCGGGGCTTGGCAATCCCACACCGCTGGCCATGCGCTTCTTACATGCCGCCGATGTGGTGATGGTGGACGGCACCTTGTGGGAAGACGACGAAATGCAGGCACTCGGCGTTGGCACTTCGACAGGCCAACAGATGGGGCACCTAGCGCTCCATGGCAATGGCGGCATGTGTGAGCTACTTAACGACCTGCCCAGCAGCACGCGGCGCATTTTGATTCATATCAACAACACCAACCCGATTTTAGACCGCTCCAGCGAGGCGGCAAAAACAGTTCAGGACGCAGGCATCGAAACAGCCTACGACGGTATGCAGCTCACGCTATAACCCTGTCGCCAATATTAGGAGATTGATCATGGCGCTAACCGCAATAACGCCCTGTGCTTCTGACACCCCGCTCAATCGGGAGGCGTTCCGTGAAGCGCTGATGAGTAAAGGGCAGTACTACCACCTTAACCACCCTTTTCAGCAGGCGATGGCCAACGGCGAACTTAGCCGAGAACAATTGCAGGGCTGGGTGGCTAACCGCTTTTACTACCAGCTAATGATTCCCCAAAAAGATGCCGCGCTACTGGCCAACTGCCCGGATGCAGCCATCCGCAGGCAATGGGTGCAGCGCCTGCTAGACCACGACGGCCACGCTGGCGATGAGGGTGGGATTGAAGCCTGGCTGGCCCTCGGTGAAGCCGTGGGATTACACCGCCATACACTGCTTTCCCAGGAGCGCGTGTTACCCGGCGTGCGCTTTGCCGTCGATGCCTACCGCCACTTCGTCGCCCGCGCGCCCTGGCAGGAGGCCGCGATCTCATCGCTTACCGAGCTGTTTGCGCCGCTTGCCCACCAAAACCGCCTGGATACCTGGCCCCAGCACTACCCGTGGATTAACGAGCAGGGCTATCGCTACTTTCGCAAGCGCCTTAGCGAAGCCCGCCGAGACGTCGAGCACGGCCTGGAAATCGCCTTAAGCGTGTGTACGACGGTGGCGCTGCAGCAACGTGCGCTGAACATCCTGCAATTCAAGCTCGATGTGCTGTGGAGCATGTTGGATGCCATGACCATGGCCTATCAGTTAGGCCGTCCGCCTTACCATACCGTTACCCGTGAAGCGGTGTATCACCGTGGGCTTGAGCACTCACTTTACTAGACCTTGATTGACGAGCGTTGGGGGAATTCAACATGGCACAGCAAGACATTTACCAACTGCGACGCGGCTGGCGGTTACAGTGGGAAGCCATTCAGGGCTGCCACGTCATTCTTTACCCCGAAGGTATGGTCAAGCTCAGCACGACTGCCGGAGCGATTCTTGAACAGGTTGATGGCCACCAATCCGTCGCCGACATTATCGCTACCCTGCAGCGGCGCTACCCAGGCGCGGAGACCCTAGCAGACGACGTCGTGCAGTTTATCGAGGAAGCACGTACCAACGGCTGGCTAGCCGCGAAGGAGGTTCACTGTGGCTGATACAAACGGGGTGAATCAAAGCACTGCTGAAGCGACCTCACCACCTTTATGGCTGCTGGCAGAACTTACCTACCGCTGCCCGCTGCAGTGCGCCTACTGCTCTAACCCGCTGGCCTTTACCCGCTACCAAAACGAGCTGGATAGCGAAGCGTGGTTTAGCGTGCTGCGCCAGGCCCGGGCCATGGGGGCGGCTCAGTTGGGTTTTTCCGGCGGCGAGCCGCTGATTCGCCAGGATCTGGAAGCGCTGGTACGCGAAGCACGCACGCTGGGCTTTTATACCAACCTGCTAACCTCCGGCGTGGGCCTTACTGCCCAGCGGGTAGACGCTCTGGCAGAAGCAGGCCTGGATCATATTCAGATTAGCCTGCAGGCTGCCGACCCCGAACTGGCCCAGGCGCTGGCCGGCTCTGCCAAGGCCCATGCCAACAAGCTGGCAATGGCAAAAGCCGTCAAAGCCGCTGGCTACCCCATGGTATTGAACGTGGTGCTGCATCGGCACAATATCGATCAAATTGGCGAGCTGATTGCCCTCTGTGATGAACTCGGTGCAGATGCTGTTGAGCTGGCCAACTGCCAGTATTACGGCTGGGCGTTTTTAAACCGTCAAGCGTTGATGCCTACCCGGGAACAGCTGGTACGTGCCGAGGCGGAAACCAACCGCTGGCGGGAAACCCTGGCGGCAAGGGGCCGCGATATGTCGTTGTTGTTTGTGGTGCCGGACTACTTTGAACAAGCGCCTAAGGCATGCATGGGCGGCTGGGGCAGCATTTTTATGACCGTTGCCCCGGATGGCGCCGTGTTGCCCTGCCATAGCGCCAGGGAACTGCCGATGGCGTTTCCCAACGTAAAAGAGACGTCGCTGCAGGATATTTGGTACCAAAGCGATGCCTTTAACCGTTTTCGCGGCACCCAGTGGATGCCCACACTCTGCCAGCAGTGCGACGAGCGCGATAAAGACCATGGCGGCTGCCGTTGCCAAGCGTATTTGTTAACCGGCGATATGAACGCTACCGACCCCGTTTGCCAGCACTCTCCCCAGCATGGGTTGCTAGAGAGCCTGATCGCAGAAAACGCCCAAAGCGCGCCAGAGCAAGCCCCCCTGATTCCCCGCAATGCCCGCCAATCAAAGCAGTTGCAAACAAAGCAGTTACAGAGCCAGGGTGGTTCAGCGGCGCCTTCGCCCCGCCAAACGCCCGAGCTGATTTATCGGCAATAAATCCATTTATCGGGAATAACCCCATTAAGGCTCGCAGGTGGCTCGCTCAGCATGGGCAGGCAGTTGCGGGCAAACAGCGGCTAATGAATGACCGCTCGCTTGCCAGCCATCCACCCCATTGGGGTACCAATAGAGCTCTTCATAGCCCATTGCCTCAGCGCGTCGGGCAGCATTCCAGGAAAGCCAGCAGTCGCTGCGGCAAAAGAACGCCAACGGCGCTGCCTCAGCGTTCTCACGCTGCGCATCGAGTGCTTGCGTGAAGTAATCACGCCACTCATCTTCCAAAGCAGGTGCACCCACGTTAGGCAGCCAAATACTGCCGGGGATCGTTAAGTGAGGCGTATCCTGCAGAAAAAGGCCGTCATGCCAGGTTAACGCGTAGACATCCACCAGGATGACCGACGACGAGTCCAGCAGCGCTTGAAAAGTATCGTCATCTAACGTGGTCACCCCAGGTAGCGGTGCAGTGACAGGGGCTTTAAATGGCGGTAACCGATAGCCTTGTTGGTTAAACGCCGCTGCAGGCACGTCAGCGCCCGCCACGCCGCTAACTATTCCACTTATCCACGCCAAACAAATGATATAGCGGCGCACAGAGTACGCCGGGTGTTGTGTCGGCATGATGGCATCACTCCCAATCAAACGGGCAGGCGGTACATCCCTCCATTTGGGCCATTTGGAAGTTACCGTAGTGGATACGCGCACCGGTCATATCGGCATCGTTAAGACGGGCAATGTTCATTTTGACTTCTTGCAGGTTAGCATCGCGCAGATCCGCCCCTATTAGGTTAACCTTATTCATCCAGGCCATTTCCAGGTTGCTGCCCATCAGCTTCGCTCCCTGCATACTGGCCCCAGACAGCCGGGCAAATTCCAAATTGGCCCCAGTCAGGTCAGCATGATCAAACGTCGCCCCCTGGGCATAAATACTCCAGCTATCCACCCCAACCAAACTGGCATGGGAAAGATCGGCACCACGCAGGTGGGTGTTGGGCATACGCGCGCGATTAAGGTTAGCGTGGCGCAGCGATGCACCTTCAAAATCGACGCTGCGTAGATTGCTATGGCGGAAATCCGAGCCGTCTAAGTTGCTGCCCGCAAAGTTAGCGCCTTGCAAATCAAGGTTAGCAAAGTCACCGCCGGATAAGTCCATATTGACGCACTGAGCGCCGGGCACCAGCTCGCAGCCGTTATGTACTGGCGGTTGGTACGCTTCAACATAGTCGTCGGCAACGACACTGCCTATCGCGCTAAGGCAGAGCAAAACCGCCGTTGTTTGGCGGCGCCATAAAGGCACACTATTACGCGTTATCATTATTGTTCTCTCCATGACCGTTATCTTGATTCAAAAAAGGGCGGCAAAGGCCGCCCAAGAGGGGTTAATAACTTAACGGTTAGCCAACTCTTTAACGAAGGACGGCAACTTGAAGACCCAGAACGAACCGCCCTGGGCAATCGGTCGCGTCAGTTCAGCCATGTCACCGCCCCAAAGCGGAACTGCGCCGCCATAACCTGCAGTGACACCGATGTACTGCTCACCGTCCATTTCCCAGGTAACCGGTGGTGAAATAATGCCGGTGCCGACCTGGAACTTCCAAAGCTCTTCCCCGGTTTCAGCATGGAAGGCTTTGAAGTAGCCATCACCCGTACCGGTAAACACCAAATCACCGTGAGTAGCTAACACGCCGGCCCATAGCGGCATAGGCTCTTTATGCTCCCAAGCGTACTCGCCGGTCACCGGGTCTATGGCGCGCAGAATACCCACATGGTCGTCGTACATACGCTTAATACGGAAGCCCATACCCAAGTAAGCGGCACCTTCCACGTACTCGACTTCTTCTGTCCAGTAGTCTTCTTTCCAGTGGTTGCCAGGTACGTAGAACAGCCCTGTATCCTGGCTATACGCCATGGGGTTCCAGTTTTTACCGCCTAAAAACGGCGGTGACACTTCAACGGGTTCAGAGCGGGTTTGCCCTTCTTCCAAACGCGGTGGACGCTGGCCTTCAGCCTCAACCGGGCGACCGGTTTCCAGATCGATATGGGTCGCCCAAGAGATGTTATCGACAAATGGGAAGGCGTTGATGAGCTCGCCGTTAGTGCGGTCAGTGACATAGAAGAAGCCATTACGGTCGGCGTGGGCACCGGCGTTGACCGTTTGGCCGTTTTCATCTTCGTATTCGAACAGCACGATCTCGTTATTGCCTGAGAAGTCCCAGGTGTCGTTGGGCGTGTGCTGATAGAACCACTTCACTTCGCCGGTCGAAGGGTCGATACCCAATTGACCAGAGGTATAGAGGCTGTCGTAGTCAGACGGGTCGCCATCTTCAGAGGTGCGTGCCCACCCGTTCCAGGGGGCCGGGTTACCCGCACCAATGATAATGGTATTGGTATCAGGGTCGAAGCTGGCGCTCTGCCATGGCGCACCGCCACCTTGGCTCCAGGCTTGTACTTTGCCGGTTTCGCTGTCTGGGTCATCGGGCCAGGAGGGCGCGCTGGCATCTCCCGTCGGAGTGCTCTCCTCACCGTTTAAACGCCCCATATGGCCTTCAACAAAGGGGCGCATCCAAATCTCTTCACCGGTATCAGGGTCACGGGCATAGAGCTTACCCACAATGCCGAACTCATCCCCTGAAGAGCCATGAATCAGCAATACGCGACCCGTTTCGCTATCTTCTACAATCGTTGGTGCGCCCGTCATGGTATAACCCGCGCGGTGGTCACCAAAGCGTTCGCGCCACACTACTTCACCGGTATCTTTATTCAGCGCCACAATCCCCGCATCCAGCGTACCGAAGAACACCTTGTCGCCGTAAATAGCCGCGCCGCGGTTCACGACGTCACAGCAGGGGCGAATATCGCTGGGCAGTCGATGATTATAAGACCACAGCCTCTTTCCAGTACGTGCATCAATGGCAAAAATACGTGAATAGGAGCCGGTAACATAGATAACGCCTTCATGGATCAGCGCCTGTGACTCCTGGCCACGCTGCATTTCATCGCCAAAGGAGTGAGACCATGCAGGGGTCAGCATCTCTACATTGTCTGCGTTAATTTGATCAAGCGGGCTGTAGCGCTGGGCTTTCACGCCCATGCCGTACATCAACACCGTTTCAGTGGTGTTATGGTCATTGAGAATATCGTCCCAGGTCACCTCGCTGGCGTGGGCTGTCAGTGCAACGCCTCCAACACCTAGGGCAGAGGCATAAGCAACGGCGGCGGTGAGGGTACGCAGGCGAAAGGGCCACGAAATTTTGCGGGCTGACGTGTTGTTATTGATAGCGTATGTCATGGGTTTTCCATCCGAGTAATGATCACAATGCAATGGCTGCAAAGCGGCCAAGCTGCTGCTTGCGTGGTGCCAGCAAGACTAAGCTCAGCTTAGAAGCCCAGATCAAAAACCCATCTACCCCTCCAGTCGCGTTCGCATCCTGAATTAGCACTACTTCCAAAGGATGAGGCTAGCGATACCTAAGGTGCTATAGGTTCGGCATGTGTGCCTGCCTATGCTCACTCAAGTGACGATACATTGATCCCCTGAGGAGCTAATCCATGACAACGCTTACAAAAACAATCTCACAAACAATCTCACAAACAATCTCAAAAGCAGGCTCAAAAACAGGCTCTACAAAAACATCCATAGGCCAAGCAGGTGCTATCGCCCTTGTGGCTTTGCTCGCTGCACCACTGGCATGGCCCCATGGCAGCGTGACCCCTCAAGCCGTTGATATTAAAGATCTTGAGCGCCTAGGTGACGAATGGCGGGAAGAGAACCCTTACCGTGATCACCCCCAACATGATCTAGCCGTGGATATTGGCGCCCGCGCTTACAACAGCAACTGCGCCGCTTGCCACGGCCTGGAAGCGAAATCCGGCGGCATCGCCCCCGACCTGCGCGAGCTGGAGAACGGCCCATGGGGCGATGAGTGGTTCAAAGAGCTGGTCACGAACGGATCCGAGCGCAACGGCCGTGTACTCATGCCGCGCATGTCCGACTACGTCAGCCAAGAAGGGCTATGGGCCATTCGCACCTGGTTAGAAACGGTCAGCATAGAAACTACCGGACAGTAAGCCCTAACTGGGAGGCACTATGGCAACCCCAACGCCCATCATCACGTTACAACGGCTCGCCGCGGCTTTCACGGCACTCCTCGCAGCGTTTATCTGGCTAATATTTATGTTGCCCTCCACCGTGTTGGCCGCCGTGAACACCGCTGAACAGGATCCGCTTGATTCCTTTATGTGGCCTGTGTACCGCGAGCGCTTTTTGGGCGACGCCCCTGTGGTGTTTGATGAGCGGGTCATCGTTAGCGCGCCAAGTTTCGCCGAAGACTCAGGCCAAGTGCCCATTGAGTTAGACGCCAGCGGATTAGAAACCAGCGGCGAGCCGATAACCGACATTATCGCCTGGGTGGATCTCAATCCTATTCCCCGCCTGTTTCACTACGCACCGATGAGCCATGGCCTAGCCAAGCTTTCGTTAAATATTCGCTTGGAACAAGCTTCCGCAGTACGCGTAGCAGTGAAGCAGGGGGATACCTGGCATGTGGGCGGCACCTACATTGAAGCAGAAGGCGGCGGCTGTACCACGCCGGGTATTGCCGGCGCCGACAACGACTGGGAAAACACCTTCGGCGAGCTGCAGGGTCGGCTGTTTGCCAATGAGAGCGAACAGCGCCTGCGGGTGCGCCTTTCTCACCCCATGGACAGCGGCTTAATCCCCAGCCAACCCGCTTTTTACGTACAGTCATTTGAGCTGCTGGATCAACAGGGTCAGCAAGTGGCCGCGCTGGAAATCGAAGCCTCGGTGAGCGCCAACCCTACCCTAGGGCTGCATATGCGCCCCTCCCCAGAGGGCTATGTGATTGGCGCCCAGGACAACAACGGCAACCGCTTCTCTATTGGTCTGCAGCCATGAAAATGCGCTTACTAGCGAGCATAGCGTCGCTACTAACCACATCGTTAGCGGCCAACGAGCCGGTTATGTTCTGCGAACGTCCGCTCACGGCCCAGCCAATTGCAGAGAACACCTGGATGGTGGAAGGCTTAAGAGAAGAGCTTTCCACCAGCAACTGCGGCCATATCGGCAACCAAGCATTTATTGCTACCCCCAACGGCACCATTCTTATTGACAGCGGCAGCACCCCACGCTTTGGCGAAGCACTCAAAACAGTGATTGCACAGCACACCTCCCACCCCGTACGCTGGGTTTTGAATACCCACCACCACCCTGATCACTTTTTCGGTAATGCCGCCTTCGGCGAGGCAGAGCACCTCACCTTAGCCAGCACTCGTAGGCTGATGGCCCGGGATCGAGAAGCACTGATCGATAACGTAGAGCGGCTGACCGGGCGCAGCTTGGCGCGCTCGCATATTGCCCTGCCCGACACGATTGAGGCAGGCGAGGTAACGCTGGGAAGCTACCCACTCACGCTATACGCCATGCGCGGCCACAGTGGTGGTGACCTGGTCATTATGGATCATTCCACCGGGGTACTGTTTTTGGGCGATATGGGCTTCTACCAGCGTGCTGCCGCTACGGCTCATAGCCCTGGCTTGCAACAGTGGCAGGCAGAGCTTAACGAGCTACGTGACCTCAACGCCCGCATCGCCGTGCCCGGCCATGGCCCCAGCGCGCCGCCCAACACTGTTTTAGAGCAAACCGCTCACTACCTCGCATGGCTAGACCAGCATCTCAGTAACGCGGCTAGCGAAGGGCTGGGAGCCAACCATGCCTTGGCCATCGAGATTCCTGACGCCTTTAACACCATTGCGCTCACTGAATATGAGTTTACCCGTAGCGTGATGCAGCTTTATCCTCACTATGAAGCACGGCTGCTGTGGGGCGCCCCACAATAAGGAGCACACACCTATGCCGCTTACCCTGGCAGATGCTGCCGAACCCACCGACCCCCTGGCCGAGCTGCATAGCGACACCCAGGCCGTTTACTGGCTGGCTCGCTGCCCGCAAACGGGCGGCATGCAGCTTTGGCGATGGACGGCTGACAGCAACGAGGCGCCGCAATGTTTGATAGAGGACGCTGTGGGCAGCCGGGTGAACCAGTACGGCGGCGGCAGCTATACGCCACTGCTAGGCGGCGTCGTATGGGTGCGCCAGCACGACCAAGCCATTATGCACCTCGACCACCATGGCGCCAGCCACTGCTGGCAGAAGCGACCACAAACAGCCTACGGAGGGCTGTGCGCAGACCCTAAGCGCCAGCGTGTATTAGCGGTTGAGGAAGATACCCATGGTCAGCGTCTGATCGCCCTCACTGCCAGCCATCGGCAGGTATTGGCAGAAGGCGCCGACTTCTACGGCGCGCCGATATTAAGCGATGACGGTAACTATTTAGCGTGGGTGAGCTGGTCACTGCCTCATATGCCCTGGCAGCGTAGCCAGTTGCATCTCGCACAGATGGCGGCTAACGGTAGGCTTGAAGCCTTTGAGCGCTGGGACTTCGGCGCAGCGCTTAGCCAACCGCAGTTTGGCCCCCATAACGCGCTGATTTGCATGAGCGATCACGCGGGTTGGTGGCAACCCTGGCAGGTTAGCTTGGCCACTTCCCTTTGTCTGAGCAGCGCCCCGGTGGATCACATCACCACACCGTGGCAGCTAGGTGAGCGCCAGCACGCTTGGCGGGACAATCGGCAGGTTTACTGCCAACTCCACCAAGGGGCGGCTCAGCTTTACCGCCGCTCCGGCGAGCAGGTGGCAGCCCTGCTACCGACCCCAGGTCGCGTGGTAAGCATCACGTTGGCAAGGCACGGCGACTACGCCATAGTGCAAAGCGCTACCAGCGGCCCCCAGCTGATACGTTTTACCGAAAGTTGTCCACACCGCTGCCTAGCGGGTAACGTTGTGGATAACGTAGCAGGTAGCCTGGTGGCCAAAAATGCCGCCACTGCGCAATGGCTGGAAGCCCCCGTTGGCAACGAAGGCGAAACAGTTCACGGTTTTTTCTATTCAGCCTCAGCTAACCACACTGCGCCGCTGATTGTACGCGCTCACGGCGGGCCAACCGCCGCCACTTACCCTGTTTACGACCCGCTGGTGGCCTACTGGCAGCAGCAGGGCTTCCATGTGCTGGATATCAACCCACGCGGCAGCGGCAACTTTGGCCGCCGTTACCGCGAGTGTTTAGCGGGCCAGTGGGGCATCAGCGATACTGACGATGTGATCGCCCTGGTTAACGCCGCCTGCGCCCGCTTTGCGATAGATACAGCGCGCTGCTTTATCCGTGGCCAAAGCGCTGGTGGGTTTACCGCCCTCAATGCCCTGGTCGCCACGCCACTGTTTGCTGCGGCCACCAGCCTGTACGGGGTAACCGATGCGTTATCGCTATCAGCAAAAACACATCGTTTTGAGTCTGGATACCTGGGCTGGCTAATCGGTGACGAGTCTCTGCTCGCCCAGCGCAGCCCGACCTATAAAGTTCCCCATTGCCAGCGCCCTTTGCGGGCACTGTTTATCCAGGGTGGCAAAGATGCCGTGGTAGTACCGGCGCAGACCCACGCCATGGCGCGGCATATCGAACAGCAGGGAGGCCAGGCGCAAACACTGCTATTCGATAACGAACGCCACGGCATTCGCCACCCTCAGGCGCGCCAAACCATGCTGGCGCGCGAGCTGTCCTTTTATCAATAAGGATGACTTGCCCCCTAACGACGGCACCAAGGTCGTAGCGCAACAATCCCCTAAGGTGCTTAAGATAATGGTTAACAATTATAAACGAGACCGCCCCATGACTTCGCCACTCACGCAACTTCGTAAGTTTGTCGCGCCTGAAATTATTTTTGGCGACGGGGCGCGCCACGCTGCAGGCAACTACGTCACTACTTTCGGGGCAGAAAAGGTACTGCTGGTCTCTGACCCGGGCGTACTGCTGGCAGGCTGGGTGAGCGATATTGAAGCCAAACTGCTGGAAGCCAACATTGCCGTTGAGCGTTTTACCGCCGTATCCCCCAACCCACGGGTAGATGAGATTATGGCCGGTGCCGAAATCTATCGTGAAACCGGCTGCAAGGCGATTGTGGCGATAGGCGGTGGCAGCCCGATGGACTGCGCCAAGGGGATTGGGATCGTCACGGCCCACGGCGGGCACATTCTCGATTTTGAAGGCGTTGATACGATTCGCGTGCCGATTCCTCCGCTGATTTTTATTCCTTCAACGGCGGGCACCTCGGCGGATATTTCCCAGTTTGCGATTATTTCCGACCAGCAGCGGCGCATGAAATTCTCGATTATCAGCAAGGCTGTCGTGCCGGATGTGTCGCTGATCGATCCTGAAGTCACCATGACCATGTCACCCTACCTGACCGCGTGCACCGGGGTCGACGCGTTAGTGCATGCCATTGAAGCCTTCGTTTCAACCGGCAGCGGGCCGCTCACCGACGCCCACGCCCTGGAAGCCATGCGCTTGATCAGTAGCCATCTTGAGGCGCTGGTGGCGAACCCCACCGATGGCGAACTGCGCGCTCAGGTAATGCTGGGCAGCATGCAAGCGGGCCTGGCGTTCTCAAACGCGATTTTGGGCGCAGTACACGCGATGTCACATAGTTTGGGCGGCTTCTTGGATCTTCCCCACGGTTTGTGCAACGCTATGCTGTTAGAGCACGTGGTGGCCTATAACTACGAAGCCGCCCCCGAGCGTTTTAAGCGGGTCGCCGAAGCCGTCGGTATCGACTGCCGGGGGATGTCACAGCAGCAGACCAAACAAGCGCTGTTTCGGTATTTAGTCGATTTAAAACATGCGGTTGGCCTGGGCGGCACGCTTGGCAAGATGGGCGTCTCACGCAGCGACGTGCCATTTCTCACCAACCACGCGCTGAGCGACCCCTGTATTTTGACCAACCCGCGCCGTTCCAACTCACGGGATGTAGCGGTGGTATACGAAGAGGCGCTATGAAAAAAGCCAACGATCCCTCGGGCTTTTCGGTCAGCGATCTGCTCGGGCTGGGTCAGCAGTCGGCGCGCAAAAGCTACTATCGCGAGCTATCCGCGCGTCTAGAAGAGCTTGAAGTTGAGCGCAACCGCTATAAATGGCTGTTTGAAAACGCGCTACACGGTATTTTTCAGGCATCGCTCTCCGGTAAATTGCGCGCCGCCAACCCGGCCCTTGCCGCCATGCTGGACGACCCTAGCGTGACGCATACGCTGGAGCGCTGTGCGCGCTTTGACGCGCTGTTTGTTAACGCGACTACTGGGCAACAGCTGCGCGACCTGCTGCTCATTCAAGGGCACGTAACAGGCCAAACCACCTTGCTGCAGGGGGCCTCTGGTCGTCAGGTTCCCGTCGCCATTACGCTGATCAAAAAGCCCGCCGAACTTGCCGGAGACGAAGACCTGATCGAAGGCTTTGTGGCGGATATTACCGAGCGTGAGCGCGCCCGCCAGCACTTGGAAACACTCAACGCCCACTTGGAAGCCCGGGTAGCTGACCGCACCCAGGCACTTGAACGACTCAACGAGGAGCTTAGAAGCGCGCGCGACGCTGCCGAGTTTGCCAACCACAGCAAAGACCGCTACCTGGCCGCCGCTAGCCATGACCTGCTGCAACCCATGAACGCTGCACGCTTGTTGATGGCCTCACTACAGGAGCGGTTGAACGACAGCGATAATCTAGCGCTGGTTGAGAGGGTGCAAAACTCGCTGGAAGGCGCCGAAGCGATTCTTTCCGATCTATTGGATATTTCAAAACTGGATCACGGCCAGGTACAGCCGCAACTGCGCCACTTTAAACTCGACGATATTCTTAGCCATCTCGCTGACGAGTTTGCCCCCGTGGCGCAACGGAAAGGGTTAACGCTGCGCTATGTGCCCTGTCATCAGGCGGTGACCAGCGACCCTCATCTACTCAGCCGTATTGTGCGCAACTTTCTAGCTAACGCTTGCCGCTATACTCAGCGTGGCGGCATTTGCCTAGGCGTGCGACGCCACAGTGACGACAGCCTGGCCATACACGTCGTCGATAGCGGTATTGGTATTCCCGAAAGCGACTACCAGCTTATTTTCCGCGAGTTTCATCAACTCAACGCCACCCGCGCGCGTGATCGCCAGGGCGTTGGCCTGGGGCTTGCGATTGTGGAGCGGATTAGCCAGTGCCTTGAGCACCCGCTTTCTGTGCGCTCTGCACCCGGCCAAGGCTCCTGTTTTGCGGTTAGGGTGCCCCGTACCAGGGGCATTTCCTTTAGCCAAGCGCCCGCCCCCAGCGCGCCGTTTTCTGCTGACGCCGAGTTCGAAGGAGTGCGCGTACTGATCCTGGATAACGAACCCGCCATTCTTGAAGGCATGGCGCTGTTGCTAAGTGAATGGCAGATCAGTTGCGATACCGCGCTGGATGTGGAGGCCGCCAAAGCCTGCCTGGAGGCGCCGGATATGCTGCTGGTCGACCTGCACTTAGACGATAACGTGACAGGGTTGGAGGCCATTCGACAGCTTCGCCACCACTGGCACGACCCGCACTTACCCGCAGCCATTATCAGTGCCGACCGCTCTGACCACTGGCAAAGGCGGTTACGCCATGCCGGCGTTCCGCAGTTAAACAAGCCGGTACGCCCCGGCAAACTGCGCGCACTACTACGTAGCCTGCTCAATGGCTAACCTGCGCTTCCCACAGACCTGTTTATCCCTGCCTAGCGGAGTGCAAGGCGTGCTGGCCCACGCGCCCCACTTAACCCACGCTCACGTCAGCATCACGATTGCAGCGGGCTATTTGGATGAGCCACCCGCCCTGCCAGGCCTGGCCCACTTACTGGAGCACGTGCTCACCACCGCACCACTCACAAGCTCCTCTAACACCAGCCTGCTCACTTGGTTTGCCCACCACCAGGGCAGCCTGAACGCCCACACCGATGACTACGTCACCGATGTGCATTTCTCGATACCGGCAGATAGCCTAGAAACAGCGGCTCTCGCTGTTGCCAGCCAGGTGGCCACGCCCACTATCTCGTCGCCGACCATTCGCACTGAAGTCGCCGCCATTGACGCCGAATGGCAGGCTCGCCAGCACAGTTCGGCAATGCAGCGGCTATCGGCCATCGCCACGCTCAGTGACCCGCAGCATATTGGTGCAGGCTGCCGCCACGGCAACGCACAAACGCTGGGCCAGAACACTGGGTTGCTTTATGAGGCACTGACCGCGTTTCACCGCGACCACTACCACGGCGGCCGCGTTAGCATTGCGCTTATCAGCCCCTGGGCGGCAGAAGCGATGACCCGCCTTATTCAACGCATGGCAACGCGGTTTAACCCGCTACCGCCCAACGCTTCGGCGCTTGCCATTACGCCCCGCTGGGGCGGCCTACCCCGCGTGAAGGTGGTCGGGACGGCCAACGCCGTTGAGCTATTGTGGCCGCTACCCTCGTCCGTTTCACGTCATCAGTTTAGCGCCCTTAGCGACCTTGCTGATTCGTTAAACCAAGGCGATCTGGTGGATCAGTTAGCTGACTCGATTATCGACTACCACGCGACTGCCGCCCCAACCGGGGCTACAGACGCCTTCAGCTTGGCACTAACCGGTACCGCGGCGCAGGAACGCCTGGAAGTGCTTGCCGATTCTCTCAGTGAACGCCTGGTAGCCCTGCTCGCGACGGCCCCTATTGATCACCGCCCCGTTTGGCAGCCGCCTGCCGGTAACGTGCAACTGGCGTCGGCGTGGTTTGTCTATGCGCGCCAGCAAGCACTGGCACAGCGGCTTGCTGCACATACAGCGACTCAACAAGATTTCCCTCACAAGGCCCGCTCGCATGCTCCCCACTGGCTAGTTTATAGCGCGCCAACAACGCTCCCGCATGCTGGCGATGCGGCACAATTGGCGGCCACCCCCAAGGTGCAGCGCTGGTGCGGCCAGTATGGTGTCAGCGATGATTTCGCCTCACTTGCCGGTACCACCTGGGCAGCCTGCTTTATTCCCAACGCAATGTTTCTCCCCGCCCCACTGGCTGCCAAGCGGTGCGCCCGCAGAGGCGTGATATGCCACCACATGCAACTAGCACAGGGCAGTTGGGTGATAACCGTGGGTGAGGGAGCGGCCGTTGCCATGCAAACCTTGCTGAAAGAAGCGAATGTTAATACGGCGATTGCTCCCCAGGGGCTTCTGGCTCAGCGGTTGTTACAGCGCTTAACCCCGCTGCCTGCCACGCCTGCGGTATGGGTCTCCCATGCAACCGATGCAGACGCTGTTTGCCACGCACTGGCAGATTTGGCTAGCCGCATAGCAACACGTTCTGCGCAGACGCCTTCTATTAATGGGCCAGCCAGCACAGCCATCATGCGCACACTGAGCTTACCGGGCACGCCCACCCAGCGCTGGCTATTAGCACTTGTTGAGCAGCACCATAGCGGGGCATTTTTTCAGCAGGCGCGGTATGACCATCACTTGGGGTATGTGGCAGCGGTACGCAGAGGCGACGGCACACCCTGCTCACTTGGCTATGTGGTGCAAACCAGTGAAGACGCTGAACCGGTAGGGGAAAAGCTACTCTCCATCACCCATGCCTTGTGGCAAACGGCGAATGATGTCCTGCAGGCGCCAAACCCGCTTAAACGTTCGCTAACACCGCCGGAAACGCCCCTTGCCGCGCTGATTATCCAGTGGCAAAGCCTCTTGTCAGGCACCGATCAGCCACTGCATCGGCTTGGGCAGCCAAGCATCGATTCACAGGCGCTTACCGATTTACTCACGCAGATAAACACCCACGGTCACTGGCAAACCCACTGGTTAGATAGCGCTGGCCACTATCTTGTCAACGATTGAGGCGAGTCAGCGCTTGAGGAACTGAGAAAAATCGATATCGTTGGCCGATAAAATTGCTTGTACGCGGCTGGTCACCCCCAGCTTGCGCAAGATCGCCGAAACATGGGCTTTAACCGTGGTTTCCGCGATATTGAGGTGATAGGCAATCATCTTGTTAGATTCACCGCGGGTCATGTGTTCCAACACCTGCAGTTGTTTGCGGGTTAGTTGGCGCAGCTGTTCCGCCGTAAAACCCTGCTCCTGGTGGCGACGCTTATGAATACTATCCGGCGCGCGCATAGCATCGGCGGGTAGGAAGATATTGCCTTCCAGTACCTGGGCAATGGCGTGGCGCATCTGATCACGGGGCAGTGATTTGGGGATAAACCCCGCTGCACCACAAGAGACCGCCTGAAGAATAATCTGCTTATTCTCTTCCGCAGAAACAATCACCACCGGAATCGTAGGGTGCTCGTTACGCAGCTGTAAAAGTCCCGTTAACCCGTTCATGCCAGGCATATTTAAATCTAGCAATATCAGGTCAAGATCAGGATCTTGCTGGGCATGGGCGAGAGCCGCATCAAAGTCTTCCACCTCGATAACCTCAGCATCTGCGTAAGCTTCACGGATCACCCGCGCCATAGCATCACGTACCAGGGGGTGATCGTCGGCAATCAGGAGTTTATACGTTGCTATCATTATTATGGTTGCCTGTGGTTTAGCTAAATCCCGCTTACTGCGTCTTTGCTAACACTCTACTAAGTCACCCGCCTTTATTGAAGCAACTTCCAACCATCAATTGGGGCGCAGTTCCCCTGAAGAGGCTTGCTGCTGGAATGTGTCGGCGAACTCGATCAGTGATTGAGTTAGCCAGATGAGCGCAGGATCGTTGGCAAACAGCCCATGCTGAATCAACGTCATTTTCAGTGTGGGGAGCTCTTTGGGTGGCTCCACCATACGCACCGGCAGCATCATGACAAAGCGCTCAGCCATTTGACGTGGCAGCGTCATGATCGCTTCCGTTAGCGCCACTACCTGAGCCGCGGCGATATAGTTGAGGTTTTTAGAAATTACCCGACGGGTAAAGCCGTGCTGCACCAGACAACTATCGATATTGCTGGGGCGTAGGCCGCTAATATCCGCCAGCTCCACATGGAGTGCATCAGCAAACTGACCAATATTGAGCGCATTGCCTACGCGATCATTATGGGTAGCAGCCAAGCAGACCAACTCCTCATCCATCCAGGATGTCTGAACAACGCCGCCAGGCAGCGCGCTTTGGCTATCCAGCCCCACCACCATATCCACTTGGCGCTGTTCCAACCCCTCACTCAACACATCCGGGGTAATCAGCTCAATTGAAAAGCTAATGCCCGGTGCATAACTCAACAATTGGCTAAGAAAGGGGGGGTACATGACCTCTTCAAAGTAGTCCGTGGTGGCCAGCGTAAAGCGCCGCTTGCTTTTGGCAGGCAAAAATATCGCGGGGGGCGCAAGACCTTCCCTTAGCTGCCCCAGCGCCTGCTGTACGACGGGTAAAAGCGCCAGCGCACGGGGGGTTGGCTGCATACCGTTTTCGGTGCGCACCAGCAGTGGGTCATCCAGCGCTTCACGAAGGCGTTTAAGCGCATGGCTTAACGCTGGCTGGCTTAGATGCAGCTGTTCTGCCGCGCGGGTAACGTGACGCTCGCGCATCAGCGCTTCAAATACCAGCAGCAGGTTGAGGTCGAAATGGCGTAGCGAGCGCATGGATTCTCATTATTCATATCACGAATGATTAAATTCTAAACATTCATTTAATTTATCGCCAGAAATTGCTTATTGTCTGCCGCTCATTCGCCCACCAGCGACTAACAGCGTTCATCCAGCACGTAAGGAGAAGCACACCGGTGACCCACCCACAAGCGATGTCTGCACAAACCATGCCCAGCCTTTATGGCGATGTGATTGCTACTTTTATGGGCGTAGCACAAGCAACGGATCCTAAGCAAACCGACGCCGACGTGGTAGTGAGTGGTGTGCCTTTTGACCTTGCTTGCTCTGGCCGTGCAGGCACCCGTATGGGGCCAAATGCGATTCGCCAAAGTACCGCCAACCTGATATGGGAAGGCAAGCGCTGGCCATGGGACTTCGCCTTGGAAGATCGCCTTAAGGTGTGCGATGCAGGCAACGTAAATTACGCCTATGGCGAGCCGGAGAGCCTGGTCGACAACTTGGAAACCCACGCCAACCGCTGGTTAAAAGCGGGTAAAAAGATGCTCACTCTGGGCGGCGACCACTACATCAGCTTACCGCTGCTGCGCGCCCACGCCCGTGAGCACGGCCCGCTGGCGCTGATCCATTTTGACGCCCACACCGATACCTACGAGCAAGGCACACGCTTCGACCACGGCACTATTTTTCACCATGCTCTAAAAGAAGGGCTGGTCGTGCCTGAGCACTCGCTGCAAATTGGCATTCGCACCAGCTACGACCGCCACAACCACCCCTACGAAGTGCTGGATGCTGACTGGGTAAACGATAACGGCCCCGCTGCCGTACTAGAGCGTATCCGTGTCCGCGTGGGTTATCGCCCAGCCTACGTCACCTTGGATATTGATGGCCTCGACCCCGCCTATGCCCCTGGCACCGGCACTCCGGTATGCGGCGGCATGTCCACCGACCTGATGCTGAAAGTGATTCGCGGCATGGTGGGTATGGAGCTGGTTGGCATGGACGTGGTGGAAGTAAACCCTGCTTATGATCACGGCGACATTACCTCGCTTGCCGCCGCGACGCTGGGGTTAGAGTTTTTGTATACGTTGGCAGCCTCTAAAGGCGTTTGATGCCAAAGGCCCCGCCGCCGTTGAGTTCATACGCGGGGCAAGCAAAAGCACTATCCTTGAGACGCTGCTAGCGCTTGATCAATATCCGCCAACAGATCATCGATATGCTCAATGCCGATCGACAGGCGCACCATATCCGGTGTGACACCCGCGGCTTTTAGCTCCTGCTCGTTCAGTTGGCGGTGCGTGGTGGACGCCGGAATGGAAGAGCAGCTCTTGGCATCGCCGATATTCACCAGGCGCAGGATCAGCGCCAGCGCATCGTAGAAACGCTCACCGGCGGCCTGGCCACCTTCAATGCCAAAGCTAAGAATTCCCGAGGCATGGCCGTTCATATAACGCTGGGCCAGTGCGTGATCCGGGTGGTTTTCCAAGCCAGCGTAATGCACCCAGGTGACCAACGGGTGGCTTTCCAGGTGCTTGGCAACGGCCAAGGCGTTGGCGCAGATACGCTCGATGCGTAGAGACAGCGTTTCCAGCCCCTGAAGCAGGTTCCAGGCCGCCTGGGCAGACAGCGCAGCGCCCATATTACGCAGTGGCACTACCCGAGCGCGAGCAATAAAGGCCGCATCGCCCACATCGCGGGTATAACTTACGCCGTGGTAAGAAACATCCGGCTCATTGAGGAGCGGAAAGCGATTGGCATGCTTAGCCCAGGGAAAAGTACCCGAATCAACAATCACACCGCCGACTGTGGTGCCGTGGCCGCCGATATATTTAGTGGCCGAGTGAACAACAATATCAGCCCCATGCTCAATCGGCCGACATAAGAACGGCGTCGCCGTGGTGTTATCGACAATCACCGGCACCCCATGACGATGGGCTGCCTCAGCAAGCTTTGCTAGGTCGACCACGCCACCCGAGGGGTTACCAACGCTTTCGCAGAAAACCGCCTTGGTTCGTTCATCGATCAGCGCTTCGATGCCGTCAATATCGTCTTTGTCGGCAAAACGCACCTGAATGCCTTGGCGCGGCAAGGTGTGGGCAAACAGATTGTAAGTACCGCCATACAGCTCGCTGATCGAGACAATGTTATCGCCCGCTTCGGCAATGGTCTGGATCGCATAGGTGATCGCTGCCATTCCCGATGCCACCGCTAGCCCGGCTATACCGCCTTCCAACGCGGCTACTCGCTGCTCCAACACCGCACAGGTCGGGTTCATAATGCGCGAGTAAATGTTTCCTTCCACTTTAAGATCAAACAGATCCGCCGCGTGCTGCGCGTTATCGAATGAAAACGACGTGGTTTGATGAATCGGCACCGCCACGGCGTTTTGTGAATCGGGCGAATAGCCCTGGTGGAGGGCAATGGTTTCTGGCTTCATAAGGGCGGCTCGCTAGTTTTTATTGAGGTTCGTTACTGATCCTAAACAAGCGCCGCTCGGAAGGCCAATAATCGTTTAGCGTCTAGTAACAAGCGACCCCAACACGTTTACCAATTACACTCGCTGCGCGCTACCGCGTCATGGGCGTGCAGGCTTTCAGCATGCACTACCTTGAGCTGAAAACCGGTTACGCCCGGTGCTTGCCGCAGGGCTTTATCGACCCTCCTTGCCGCGTCTTCGCAGAACATCAGGTTTTGCCCGTTAGCAAGAGCAAACGCTTGCTCATCAATGCGCTTCACAGCGGTTTGCAGTGCGGTGCCTAGCGCCGCTTCGATACGATCAATCGAACTCTCCAACCAATCTGCAATGGGTAGTTCATCGTTTTCGCCCTCGGCTAAACGCAGCGAGCACTCGACAAAGCTGCGCTGACTGTGGGGCGTGGCTAATATGCCCTCTTCGCTGCCCAGCCATGCCGATACCGCCGATTTGGTTAACGGAATTTCCGAAAAATCCTCCTCAAAGGCCTGTTGAATCAGCTGCCGCGCCAGCGCCGCCGAGCAGGGACAGGTGGACGAGTAGCCCACCGTCAGTCCCAGGTCGACCTGAAAACCATCAGGGGTTAATTGGCAACGCAGTGTGAAGGGGTAGCTTTTCCATCCGGCGAGCGGGCTAATCAGGGCTTGCCGCTTAAGCGGCAGCTCGCCCTCTACGGTCAAATACGCATGCTGGGAAAGACCTTCTTGACTGGCGATAAAGCTTTTCAATACCTCTTTAACCGCTAGGAGCGTCAGCGGCGCTTCCTCTAACGGCTGCAGCGCCAGGTAAAGACGCGACATATGAATACCCCGCGCCTCGGGATCCTCAAGGCTTACCCCTGCCGCAACGGTGGCGTTTACACCGCTCGTCCCTAGCCGGATAGGCAGCGCCATGCCCTCCATCCCCACCCAGGTCAATGTGCTTGTTAAGCGGGTAGTTTGGCTGGCGACATCGGGTAAGGTTAAAACGGTCATTGGGTTACCTCTTGGGAGGAGTGGAAAAAGTTGTACAGCTCGGCTACGGTTTCGGGCGCTACGTTTTGGGTAATAAACACAAAGCGTGATACCCGGTCGCCCACACTGTTGGCTGGCAGGGGCGCAGGCGGGTGAAAAATGTGCTGCACACCATGCAGCGCTAGCGGCGTCTCCCGGTCAGTGAGGTGCACAATGGCTTTAATGCGCAGCATTTTGTCACCCATTAGCGACATCAACACATCCAGCCAGCCCTCCAAGGTCTCAGGCGCAATCGGGTCATCAACGCTAAAACAGAAAGCGTTAATGCCGTCGCTATGAGGGGAACCACTAGGCTGATGCGGACTCAATGGCGAGTTTTTCGACGGCGCAGAAAAAGCAGCCGGATGAGTGTCTGCCTGGTGCAAGGCGTAGCTGCCCGCTTTGAGCCACTGCTCCACCTGGAAGCCCCTCTTATCGCCAGCGTACAGCCCCGCCCCCACTAGCAAATCCGCCGAGAGTTCGCCGTTAATCACCTGCCACTGCTCAGCGGCGGGATTCAACTTGGCCAGTCGATTCGCCAGTTGGGAAACACTCTCTTCGCTTGCCAGGTCGGTTTTGGTCATAAGCAATTTGTCGGCTACCACGATTTGCTGTTGCGACTCCGGGTGGGCGTCCAGGGTCGCCAGCCCATTGGCGGCATCAACGCAGCACACCACGCTGTCCAGCTTGAAACGGTGCGCCAGCCAGTGATCCGTCATCAGCAGTTGCAGCAGAGAGGTTGGCTCCGCTAGCCCCGTGGTCTCAATCACCACCCGAACAGGCAAGGGTTTATCTTGTGCTTCCAGGTCTTCAAGCGCTTGCTGCAGGGTGCGACTCAAATCGCCACGCAGTGTGCAACATAAACAGCCGCTACTCATTTCGATCACTGCTTGCTCATCGCTGTGGGTAATCAACTGGTGATCCAACCCAATGGCACCAAACTCATTGATTACCACCAGAGTGTTGTGCATGGAAGTTTGGTGAACCCAGCGATTGAGTAGCGTGGTTTTGCCGCTGCCTAAGAAGCCTGTCAGTAGATTGACCGGTATTAATGACGGTTCCTGCATAACGCCTTACTCCCACCTCGCTTTGCGATAGTGATGCTCTTGTTGCTCCTGACGCTCTTTTGCCTCAATGCAGAGCTTCGCGGTGGGCCTAAACATCAGCCGGGCTAGGCCAATAGGCTCGCCGGTCTCTTCGCAGTAGCCATAGTCGCCTTTCTCAATGCGTTTTAAGGCTGACGCTATGTTGTTAAGCAGGCGGCTCTCGCGATCCGCTTGCCGCAATGCCAGGCGCAACTCCTCCTCAAACGAGGCTTGATCCGATTCGTCGCTATCGCGCTCATGAGAAGCGATGACGTCCTTCATCTCTTTTAAGTGCGTTTCAATCTCGTCACGTTCGGCCAACAGGCGCTGCTGGAAAAACCTCAGTTGCTCGTCATTCATATAATCGCTGGCGGGCATGCCCAGTAGCTTCTCTGCCCACGCTTTATCAGCAGCAACACGCTGTTCTTTGGCTTTTATGCCTAGGTCTTGCATAGATTGATCTCGCCCTAAATTGCACGTTATAACGTAACATAAAAGTCAGCAATGTCGCCCGTTATGCTCAACCGTTGTCAGCCGTTCAAGCAGACGCTGTTGAGCAGCACGGCACTCAAAGGCGTCCGGCGTTTGAACATGCTCTAACAGTAGCGATACGGCTTGCTTAATAGGCAGTACGCCCAGGTCTTCGCCCTCTCGAGTGCGCAGGGCAATACTGCCTGCCTCACGCTCTTTGGCACCCGCTACCAGCAAAAAGGGAATACGCTGGAGGGTCTGTTCGCGAATTTTGTAACCTATTTTCTCGTTGCGTACATCCACCTCGCTGCGCACGCCTGCCCCGTTGAGTAGCTGCGCCACATCCTGGGCATAAGCGGCATGCTCGTCGGTGATCGACAGCACCACCGCCTGAACCGGCGACAACCAAGCCGGTAGCTTGCCCGCGTAGTGTTCAACCAGAATGCCGATAAAGCGCTCCAGCGAGCCAAACAGCGCGCGGTGCAGCATCACGGGGCGCTTGCGCTGGCCGTCTTCAGCCACATACTCAATGCCGAAGCGCTCGGGCAGGTTCATATCCACCTGGAGCGTGCCGCACTGCCAGTCGCGGCCAATGGCGTCGCGTAGCACAAACTCAAGTTTAGGGCCGTAAAAAGCCCCTTCACCGGGGTTGAGCTGATAGGTCAGGCCCATGCCCGTTAACGCCTGCTCCAGCGCGCCTTCCAGCAAATCCCAGCTGGCATCGTCGCCCATGCGATTTTCCGGCCGGGTAGAGAGCTTGATGCGCACATCCTCAAAGCCGAACTGGCGGTAGATATCCAGCACCAGGGCCACCACATCACGGCATTCGGCATCCATCTGGCCGGGGGTGCAGTAGATATGCGCGTCGTCCTGGGTAAAGTGGCGCACCCGCAGCAACCCATGGAGTGCGCCGGAGGGCTCGTAGCGGTGTACCTTGCCAAATTCGCCCATGCGGATGGGCAGGTCGCGGTAGCTTTTTAAGCCGTGACGGTAAAGCAGCACACTGCCGGGGCAGTTCATCGGCTTGAGCGCCAGCGAGCGGCCATCTTCCGTCTCGGTGGTGAACATATGCTCGCGGTAGTTGTGCCAGTGGCCGGAGATTTCCCACAGGCTTCGGTCCATCACATCGGGGGAGTTAACCTCCACGTAGCCCGCCGCCTGCTGGCGACGGCGCATATAGGCAATCAGCTCCTGGAAAACAACCCAGCCACGGGGGTGCCAGAACACCGCGCCGGGGGCATCCTCCTGAAAGTGGAACAGGTCTAGGCCACGGCCTAAACGCCGGTGGTCGCGTTTTTCTGCCTCTTCAAGGCGCTGCAAGTACGCCTTTAGCTGCTTTTTATCCGCCCAGGCGGTGCCGTAAATACGCTGCAGCTGCTCGTTGTTGGCATCGCCCCGCCAGTAGGCACCGGCCAGCTTGGTCAGTTTGAACGCTTTCAGAAAACGCGTGTTGGGCACATGGGGGCCACGGCACATATCCACATACTCTTGGTGGATATACAGCCCCACGCTGGTGACGTCCGCGGGCATCTCTGCGATAAGGCGCTGCTTGTAGGTCTCACCGCGCGCCTTGAACAGCTCGGCCGCCTCATCCCGCGGCGTCATGCGCTTTACCACCTCATACTCCTGGGCGATCAACGCATGCATCCGCGTTTCGATGGCGGCGAGATCGCTGGGGGTAAAAGGGCGCTCATAGGCGATATCGTAGTAAAAACCATCGTCGATAACCGGGCCAATCACCATCATGGCGCTGGGGTAAAGCTGCTTGACGGCATGACCGACTAGGTGAGCGCAGGAGTGGCGGGTAATCTCAAGCCCTTCATCATCCTTGGGGGTAATGATCTGCAGCTGGGCATCGTGATCAATTACTTCGCAGGCATCGACCAGGCGACCATCGAGCTTACCGGCCAGGGTCTGTTTCGCCAGCCCAGGGCCAATGGCGTGCGCTACCTCGGCGACGCTTACCGGGTGGTCAAAATGACGCTTGGCGCCATCCGACAGGGTGATAGTCACTGCCTGTTCTAAGGCGGCGGTAGTCATATCGTCTCCACGGTGGGAATAAGCAAATCGCTATATCAACGACTAAGCGGGATCAATGCTCATCAGCAGCCGCTTACCTTCGCCATCCAACGCGGGACTTCTATGCACTAACCCCCGCTCTTCGCAGCCTACCCAGCCGCTTCCTTTGATTAACGCGATGTCCCCTGGTGAAAGGCGCTGAATAGCGCGGGTGTCGATTGCGATATCGGGTCGGTCAGGGTGCGGCGCGCCCAGGCCTTCACGGTTAATAGCGTACTCTGGCAGCCATTCACTGCCCGGCCCGAAATAGGTAGTGACCATGCGCACCGGGAGGTTGTCGCAGTGAAAGCGCGGGCACATGGCGCTGTTCAACAGGCGCAAGCGAATGCCGACGGTCTGGGTGTCAAACAGAAAGGCGATCGCTTCGGCAATCGTCGCCATATCCTCAACCAGCGGGGTCGCCGCATCCGGGGCGGGCAGGTGTCGGCGCAGGTCAGCGGCGAAGGTTTCATCAGGATGGCCAAGCCAGCTATATTGCCAGGCGCGATCCGTTTGGCACTGAGCCTGGGCGCTGAAGGCGATATCGGCAGGCAGTGGGCGCTGGAAAATCGCGATGTTAATAGCGTCTTCAAAGATGCGCGGCAGCACGCTGATATCATTATCACCGGCGGCATGGTCTGGCAACGTCCACTGGGGGGCAGGTAGCGAAGACATAAATGACTCCATAAGCGTTGTTGAGATAGCCGTCATTGGATTCGCTGACGAAAGAGGCGCCAGCTTTGTGTCGTGACCGTCGCCAGGGTAAACAGCACAGCGGCGAGCGTGACAATCGTCGGGCCAGTCGGCGTGTCCATCACATAAGCGGTTCTCAGCCCCGCGGTCACCGCCAGCATGGCGACCCCAGCGGCCACCATCGCCATGACTTCTGGCGTGCGGCAAAATGGGCGCGCCGTGGCCGCTGGAATAATCAGCAAAGCGGCAATCAGCAGTACGCCCACCACTTTTAGCGCCACGGCGACGACCAGCGCCAGCGCCAGGGTGAGCACCAGCTGTTCGCGGCGTGGCTGGAGGCCGCTGGCATGAGCAAGCTCGTCGCTTAGCGTCGCGGTCAATAGGGATGACCAGCGCCAAAAAAGCAGTATTAGCACCAGCGCTACACCGCCGCCGATGATCCAGAGATCGCTTTTCCCGACGGCCAAAATATCGCCAAACAGATAGGCATTGAGGTCAATACGCACCCCGGCAAGAAACGACACTGCCACCAGGCCAACCGCCAAGGCAGAGTGCGCCATGACCCCGAGCAGAGTATCCATGGCATAGCCGCGCCCGCTAAGTAGCGACACACAGCCTGCCATCACCAGGGCGACCGTCAGCACCCCCAGGAAGATGGAGACGTTCAGTAACAGCGCTAATGCGACGCCCAGAATGGCGGCATGCGCTGTCGCATCACCGAAGTAGGCCATGCGCCGCCACACCACGAAACACCCCAACGGAGCAGCCGCCATCGCCACCAGCACCCCGGCAAACAGCGCACGCCACATAAAGTCATCCAACATTGGCCGCCTCCTGATGATGGTGGCGGTAGAGCGCCAATGTCTGGGCGGTCTGGTCACCAAACAGCGCTTGATAATCCGGTGATGAGGCAACGTGCTCGGGTTCACCTTCGCAACAAATAACCCGGTTCAGGCACAGCACGTGATCGGCGGTGCGCATCACCACGTGGAGATCATGACTGACCATCAACACAGCGCAGCCGTAGGTGTGGCGCACGCTTTCAATATGCTGATAGAACGCAGCGGTACCGCGGTGGTCGAGCCCTTGGGTCGCCTCATCGAGAATCAAAATATCGGGCTTTACCAGCAGCGCCCGGGCGAGCAGCACGCGCTGAAACTGGCCGCCCGACAGTTCGCTCATGGCCGCATGAATCAGCGCCTCGGCACCGGCATCTTCCAGCGCCTTGTGTACATCGCGATTTGCATGGCGGCGCGGCAAGTTGATAAAGCGCTTGACCGTCATGGGCAAGGTGGGATCCAAGTGCAGCCGCTGCGGCACATAGCCGATGCGCTGCTGGGGTGCGATGGACACCTGCCCCGAGGTCGGCGTGACCGCACCGATCAGCGTTTTCACCAGCGTGGATTTTCCCGAGCCGTTGGGGCCAATCAGCGTCACCACCTGCTCTCGATGTAAGTCGAGATTGATGTTCTCAAGAACCTGCTGTCCACCGAAGCGAACGCTCAGTTGGCGAACGCTCAGAATCGCATCGCTATCAGGAGGGTGAGCAAGCCGCATGGTTAACATTCACTCTTGGTGTATTTGTTATGTTATAACATACAAGATAAATATAGGCGAGTCTTGGCTCACTATTGCGTTTAACAGTCACTTTTATCAGGAGAACCCCATGAACAACCGTTTAGCCCGTTTATCTTGGCCGCTACTGGCGGCTTTCCCCCTTGTTGCCGCCGCAGACGTGCCGCGTGTTGCGGTGGATATTCCGCCCGTCTATTCGCTTGTCGCCAAGGTGATGGGGGAGCGCGGCGATCCTCGGCTGTTTATTCAGCCCGGCGCGTCACCCCACGGCTATTCGCTACGGCCTTCTGAAGCGCAATCGCTCGATGATGCTGACCTGGTCATATGGGTAAGCGACGCGCTCACACCCTGGCTATCAGGGTCTATTGAGAACCTGGCTGGCGATGCACTCCATCTTGAGCTAATGGATGTACCCGGGATCACGGCATTGGAATACCGTGAAGGCGCGACCTTTGCGCTAAATGATGCTGATGAACACGGACATGACCACGCTCATCACCATGGACATGATCACGATCACGAGCACCACCATGAAGAGAGTCATAAAGAGAGTCATGACGAAAGTGGCCACAATCATGACCATCATGACCATCACGATCACCATGGCCATGATCACAGCCATACCGGTATGAATCCGCATGCTTGGCTGGATCCGGCCAATGCACGCCGCTGGCTTGATGCCATCGCCGAGCAGCTAAGTGAGATCGACCCTGATAACGCCGCGTACTATCGCGATAACGCCGCCCAGGGCAAAGAGGAGTTAACCACTCTTCAGGAGCATATCCAGGATCGTTTGGCCAGCAGCGCCGACACACGCTTTATTGTTTTCCATGATGCTTACCAGTACTTTGAGGAGGCCTTTAATGTGCACGCGGCTGGCGCCATCTCCATTGGCGATGCCTCTTCACCTAGCCCTGCGCGTATCGAGAAGCTGCAAACGCTGGTGAATGATGAAAATATCCAGTGTGTGTTTAGTGAACCCCAGTTCAATCCGCAGATGGTCAATAACGTTTTCGGGGATACGTCGGCTTATATCGGTGTCATTGATCCCCTGGGCGTGGGCCTGACGCTGGATGCTGACCTCTACGATGCGCTGCTGGCGCAGTTGGCCGATGAGATTACGCGCTGCACTGACGGCTAAACAGTTTTTTTCTGAAACAGCTGGCCGAGTTGATAGAGGTCGTGCATATATCTATCAAACTTCGTAATAAGCAGTGACGTAACGATAAAGGCATAAATCAGCAGCATGACTGCCATGGGGTCGTTTAGCCAAGCCAGCCAAGGCGTCGAGACTGGATAACCCAGCGTATAAACACTCATGGCAGCCAGTAGCTGAACCAGAAAACAGTTCAAAATAACCAGTGTAATCAACGCTGCGCGTATATTGGTACGCGGCAGCGTTGTTTTCCAAAACGGCAAGTGATGCACTTTTACGCTGTTTATACTCGTACTGTTTTTACTCACACAGCTTGCGCCGTTAAAACGCAGCCGCGCTTTACGCCGCAACAACGGGATCGCGTAGACGCCTTTTTCCTCTTCAGCAAACACCTTCAGCGCGATATCCCGGTCGAGATTAGGGCTCAAGGTATTGGCTGCCGCTTGATCAAAATCTGACCGGGCACGGGTTTGCGTGGCGGTTTTGGCTTGTTCAGAAAGCGCTTGTAAGTGGCTTTTATCAGCCTTCGACAACTTTTTATCGTTGCCAACGTTGATGTTGTAATGAATTTCATACACCTGATACAGAGCAGCGGTCACGCCCACAAAGATCATCAAAAAGACAATATATATCAACATATTAATAGACACCTTTTAAATGAAAACGCACCTGTTCAAGCGAAAAACTTGTTAGCCTTCAAACTAACATTGTGACTATGCCTGTACACCGTTCATCTGTATAGGCTCAGAAAGCTGCTAAAAAGGCGGATCAGATCAACTGTTCAGCGTCCAACGCCTACCTATCACTCATCAGCCAGCCTCGATTCACACCAGTCATTAGGTTAATATCAAAGGGTTGCTATCAGAGTGTTACTGTATTGTTATGCAGCAGTACTCACCCACACGTCAGCTGTCAGCGGCACCGTTGGTAACCCTATGAGCCATCCACTACTCCCCCTCAATCCGCTCAGAGCGTTTGAGGTAGCCGCCCGCCTTCGCAGCCTAACCCGTGCGGCAGACGAACTGCATGTATCCCAGGTAGCGGTTAGCCGCCAAGTGAAAGTATTAGAGGATTACCTTGGGGTAGCGCTGTTTAACCGCTTGCATCGCGGTATTGAACTTACCCAGGAGGGCGCAGAGCTCTACGCGGGGGTTAAAAACGCTTTCCGCGAGCTCGAAAATGCCTCGCGCAAAGTATCACGTCGAAATAAGCGTGATGTGCTCTCGATCCAGTCCTACACCACTTTCTCGCAGCGTTGGTTGATTCCAAGGCTGGCCGATTTTCATAACAGAAATCCGCTGCTTGAGGTCAAGCTGTCATCGTCGTTAAAGCCGGTTGATTTCCAAACACAGAGCGTCGATGCCGCCATCCGCTCCGGGCATGGTGACTGGCCAGGACTACATGCTGAAAAGCTGGTGGATATCGAGCTGATTCCCATTGTTTCCGCCGCTTTATGGGAAGCCGAGGGGTTGGCTAAAAACGATATTGCCAAGGTGCGTCGGCTACACTCCATGGCGCGCCCAGACGACTGGAAGACATGGCTGGCGGAAAGTGGTTTAGAGGGCATGGATGCAGAAGCGGGCATGAAGTTCGACAACTCAGCGCTCGCCTATGAAGCGGCGTCGATGAATATTGGCGCCGCCATCGCCATTAAGGTATTTGTCGAGCGCCAACTGCAGGAAGGCAGCTTTGTGGCGCTATCAGACACGGTATGCCGCACCGGCGAGGCGTACTATCTGACATGGCCCAAAGACGCCCGCCCTTCTGATGCCCTGATCAAGTTTCTAGAGTGGATGAAGGATCTGATTGGCCACCCCTTGGGCCAGCCAAGCTAAGGAACGCTTACTGAACTTGCTGCCTTCTAAGGCGTTGAAAAAGCAGCCAATGCAATAAAAGCAGCATCCCGCAGGCGAAATACGCCAGTGTAAAGCCGCCAAGCTGAGTCACAATCCCCAATAGCAGCGGTGCGGCAAACTGCATGGCCCGATTAGCCATCAAGCGCACCGCTAAGGCGTGGGCGCGCTGACGCTCCGGTACGGATTCTGCGATAACCACCATGGAAAGCGGCTGAGAGAGCCCTACGCCCAGCCCCACCAGAATGGAAAACAGGCATAGCCAGTAGACATTCCCCGTCACCCCCACCAGCATTAGCCCCAGCGCCATGAACAGCAACGTGAGCGACATGGTGGCGTAACGGCCGTGAAGCAGAGCGACAATGGCACTGGTAAACGGCCTAACCGCCATAGAGGCAAGTGCACGCAGGCTGACCAACAGCCCAATGACGGTGCCCGAGAGCGCCAGGCTCTCAAGATAAACCGGAAAGTAGCTGCCGTGAGCCCCCAGCGCCAGCATGGCCGCCAGGGAGATAATCAGCGATAGCTTCACCCCCTGGGAGGTTTTCAGCAGTTGCCACTGCTGCCCGGCACTGACCAGCAAGCCATCGCGGGGTTGATCGCTATGGGAGGTACGCCGGTTGGCCATAAAAAAGGCCACCAGCGCCACAAAAGAGGCAACGAAAGCGCCATAGAACGCGGCACCTGGGCCACCTCGATGATCAATGATCCAGCCCGCCAGCAGCGGCCCCACCATCTGCCCAATCGATAAATAGGTGGTGTACCAGCCAAAATACTTTTCCAGTACCGTGCCCTGCCCCAGGTACGTGATTGCCGTTTGGGCTGAAATGATCATCAGCAGCTGCGCCAAGCCAATCACCAACTGCCCGGCCATTAACCCCTTAAAGCCTGGCACGACTGCCAATAAGCCAGCACCGATCACCATGGCCACGGCCCCTATCTGAAGAGTGCGAGGGCTGCCCAAGCGTGCCACCAGTGAGCCAAACGGGAGCGCTAACAGTAGCGGTAATACGTAAGGAGCACTGACGATCAAGCCTAGTATTAACGGTGTCGCGCCCAGCTCAATGGCCGCGAGCGGCACCGCCACCAGTAACATCGTTTGCACGACAAAGGCGGTGCCTAAGCTTAGACATATGCAAGCAAACGCTTTATTCATGACACCCTTTGAACGGCATGCCGACCTCCCTGTCACTAATGCTCATGGTCAATCACATCGCCAAGCTCCAATTAGGTTTTAGTGGGCCCGATACCCTTTCACTTTTTTACGAAACATACCCAGCGCCGGGAGTAAGAACGACAGTGCCGCGATAGCCAACAATGTTGCACTAAGCGGATTAGCAACCAAAGTCGTCACATCACCATTGGAAATGGACAGCGCCCGTCGCAGGTTGGTCTCCAACATATCGCCTAATACCAGGGCCAAAATGACTGGCGCCAAGGGAATATTCGCTTTGCGCAGCACATAGCCGACTACCCCAAAGGTCAGCGCCACGTAGACCGGGAACATGGAGCTTGTTGAAGCATAAGCCCCAACCAAGCTAATCGACGCCACAATGGCGGCAATCGCCGGGCGGGGAATGTCGGCCACTTTGGCCCAGAACCGCGCCCCCGCAAGGCCAATAAAGACCATGATCGGCACACTCAACCAGAGTGACACAAACACCGTATAGGGAATTTCAGGATTAGTGGTAAACAGCAATGGGCCCGGCTGTACCCCATGGATCATTAGCGCGCCGATCATAATGGCGGTAGTCGCGGAGCCCGGAATACCCAGCGCGAGCAACGGTGACAGAGAGCCCGAAACCGAGGCATTATTGGCCGTTTCCGATGCCGCAATGCCTTCATAGCTGCCGTTACCAAACCGCTCCGGCTGCTTTGAAAAACGCTTGGCCACCGCGTAGGAGATGAAGGAACCAATTGACGCCCCAGCGCCCGGTATAACGCCCACAAAATAACCGATTAATGAGCTACGTAAAAACAGATATTTCATCTTATAAAAGGTTTTGAAGGGCACCTCTAAAATACCGCTCATGGGCTGATTCTTTACTTTATGGCTTGCTCCCGCCTCAATCATAAAGAGCACTTCTGAGAGGGCAAACAGGCCGAGCAAGACAGGTACTAACGGCAGACCTTCAAAAAAATCGGGATGGTAGCTAAAGCGCGGAACACCGGTTTGACTATCCAGCCCGACGGTGGCTAATGCAAGGCCAAGCCCCATCGCCAAAGCCCCTTTCAGCATTGAACCGGAAGAGAAGCTCGACACCAGGCTCAACCCCAGCAGGGCAAGCGCAAAATAGGCCGATGGGCCAAAATTCAGCGCATACTCAGAGAGCGGTACGGCGGTAAAAAACAGCAGAATGGTACTAACAAAGATACCGATACCTGAGGAAATAATGGAAATATTCAGCGCAATACCGGTTTTACCCTGCTTGGTAAGGGGGTAGCCGTCCCAGGTGGTCGCCACCGCTGCTGCCGTGCCAGGGGAGTTAAGCAAGATGCCCGAAATGGCGCCGCCATACTCGGCAGCGGCAAACAGCGCGACCAGCATGACGATAGAGACAAGCGGATCCATACTGTAAGTAAAGGGAATCATCAGTGCGATCCCTAGGCTAGGCCCTAAACCGGGAATAGCGCCAATCAAGTAACCGATAAAAGCACCCGCGATAAGGCCAACAAGCACCATGGGGTCGGCAAAGGCATTCAGCCCTATTAAAAGATTATCAATCATGTTCAAACCTCAATCGAAATAGACGCCGAGCACCAGTACAAAGATGGCGTAAATGCCTAAAGCCAATAAGGGTGGCAGCGTTAGCAGTAGCGAGTAACGGTTCTCCCCTCCCAGTTTCATTAATAAAAAAGCCAGCAGTGTAATACCCACGATTAGCCCCACCCACTCCAGCGCCAGTACCACAGCGACCATCACCATCATCGATAGCAACACTTGCACTGGCCGGCTAATCTCAACTAATGAGTCGCTTTCCTGGCTGGGCTTACTTAAAAAACTCACTATAATTAAAAGCAGTAATGAAATCCCAATCAGCGTGGCGACTAACAGCGGAAATCCGCTGGCTCCAATGCCTGAAGAGCTATAGCTGGGCAGCTTAAGTGCGTCATTCGCATATAAAGCGGTCGCTGCCAGCAGCACAAAATATACCGCTAGTTCCAGCCATTTTTTTCGTACTGTAAGTGTCTTATTTTCCACTTCAGGCGCTTCTGCATCGGCATTTTTAATACTCACTGGCGGCCTCCATATTTCTTGTAGTTAATGATTGGCGTAGCATTAAAAACGCCATCACACTTATTTTATTAATACTGCTTTTCCAGGTACTGTTTTTAACTGTTGTTTCAACTTCTGTTTCTAGCGCCACATTTTTTCCAATCATGGCGCAGGGCGGACAAAAGAGAAACTGACCATTTATCAGGCTTGACCACCGCTACTATTAGGCTGAAACACGACTAAAGGATGATCGACACCTAAAAGGCCTGTCGATGGGTACGCTGGTGGCCTTTACCACTTACGTCGGCTAATTTGTCCAGCTCGCTTTCCAGTTGGCTACCGCTCATCTGCCGGGCAATAAACAGCGGGCCGCCCCGCCAGCGGGGAAAGCCGTAACCATTGACCAAGGCAATATCAATATCCGCAGGCCGCTGGCAAACGCCCTCTTCCAGCAACAGCAGAGCTTCATTGATCAAGGCAAGCTCCGCGCGCTGCTGGATCTCCTGCTCGCTAAACGCCTTAGGCGTAATGGCGTGCTCTTCCCGGTAGCGCTCGATTAGTTGGGCGACTTTCGGGTCTGAAGCCGGTTGCATTGCCTCGTCGTCATAGCGGTAGTAGCCACTGCCGGTTTTACGCCCGAAACGGCCCGCTTCGCAGAGCAGATCGGGTATCCCCACGTAGCGCCTAAGGTGGCGGGTATCGGCGGTTTGCTGGCGCATTTTCCAGGCGATATCCAATCCGGACATATCCGCCACTTTAAACGGCCCCATGGCGAAGCCGTAGGCTTCAAGCGCAGCATCGACTTGCTCGGGGCTGGCCCCCTCTTTGAGCATAAATTCACACTGGCGCCGATAGGCGGCGTAGAGCCGATTGCCCACAAAGCCCCATGAATTGGCGACGACAATGGCCTTCTTTTTTAACTGCCGAGCGACGCTCACGGCGGTGCTCAAGGTCTGCTCGCTGGTGGTTTGGCAGCCCACGATCTCCATTAGTGGCATGCGGTCGGCCGGGCTGAAAAAATGCAGCCCTAGTACACGCCCTGGGTGGGGAATACCCGCGGCAATCTGATCAATATCCAGATAGGAGGTATTACTGGCCAGCAGCGTACTTTCGCTAACCCACTTGGCCAAATCAGCAAACAGCGAGCGCTTGATGGCCAAATCTTCCACAATAGCCTCGATCACCAGGTCAGTACCGGCCACCTCGGGTAACTGCTGAGTAGGATTCAGCCGAGATAGCGCATCATCCCGCTGTGCCTGGGTTAACCGCTGGCGTTTAACCCCTTCATCCAACGCCTGGGTAATCCGCGCCACCCCCGCTTCAAGCGCATGATCGTTTAGCTCCAAGAGATCGACGCTATATCCGGCCTTAAGCGCACAAAGGGCAATACCACTACCCATGGTGCCTGCGCCCACTACCGAGATACGCAATACCGGCGCTGCCTTAACGGGATGAGTGGGCTCAAAGGGTTTTTCACGTTCGGCGAAAAACAGATAACGCAGCGCCTGGGCAGGTTCGCTGCCACGCAACGCAAGAAACTGAGCCCGCTCTTCGGCAATCGCGGCGCTAAAGTTGAGCGTGGCTGCCTTCATTACTATCTCGGCAGCGACCGGGGCGGCAGGTAAGCCGCGGGCACGTGCCAGCAGCTTGTTGACCTGGGCTTGTAGTGCTTGCTCATCCGCAGGGGGCACATCGCGTTCTGCTAGTGGCTGTTTGCCACCTCGGTAGCGGTTGGCGTAAGCCAGAACCTGATCGAATACCTCGGTATCCGATGCTTCGCCCTCTGTGGAGCGGAGGAGTTCGTCGACTAATCCGGCCTTATGGGCTTCGAGCGCCGCAATCGGCTTACCGGAAACGATCATATCCAGCGCCATGGGCAGGCCTACCACCCGTGGCAAACGCTGGGTGCCACCAGCCCCCGGTATGACGCCTACTGAAACTTCGGGCAGGCCCAGCAGCGCGGTGGGCGTGGCGATGCGGCTATCGCAGGCCAGCGCCAGTTCCAGGCCGCCACCCAGGGTATGGCCGCTGATCACCGCAATCACCGGCAGTGGAAACGCGCTGAGCGCGGCGGTGACCTGGGGCAGCGTCGGTTCTGTTGGCTCATGTTCCAACTCGCGCAGGTCGGCCCCCGCCATTAGGTTCGGGCCTTTGCCCATCAGCACCACGGCGCGACTCTGCTGTGTATCAATCTTGTCCAGCGCGGCCAAAATGCCTCGGCGCACCGCGTCGTTGCTGCTATTCACCGGCGGGTTATCAAGGGTGATAATGGCAATTTGCCCTTCCTGGCTAAGATGAACGCGGCCCGTGGTGGGTGAAGTGATGGGAGAGTCAGCCATGAGTGCCACCTCCTTCCACGCCATCCTCCAGCACCAGTACCGCATCAGCGGCCACAACACCTTGGCCTTCCGGCATCACAAACAGCGGATTAATTTCAGCAGTGGTCAGGCGATCGCCTAACCCAGCGGCCAAGGCTGAGAAGGCAACAATGGCTTGGGCAAGCGCTTCGGTATCACGCCGTGGCGCACCGCGATAGCCATCGAGGAGCGGCCAAGTCGTTAGCTGCTGCATCATTTCCCGTGCCTGCTCCAGAGTCAGGCCGCCTCGCTCTGGCAGCAAACGTATGGTGGTATCCTTGAACAATTCCGCCGTGACGCCGCCTGCCCCCAGCAAGATGGCCGTTCCCAACGCATCACGGTTAGCACCGAGGATCAGCTCATGCCCACCCGCTACCATGGCTTCCACCAGGAAGGTATCAGGGCGGTGCGCCACGTGGGCTTCAACGTCGCTCACCATCTGATCAAACCGCTGACCAATAGTCTCGGCATTTAAATGCAGTGCAACGCCACCAATATCGCTTTTGTGCAGCAGGCTGGCATCCATCACCTTGAGCACCACGGGGGCGTTCAGCTCTTTGGCCGCGCGCTCCGCCTCTTCGCGGCTGTGCACCACCCGGCTGGGCGGTACGCTAATGCCTGCCTGGGCGAACAGCTGTTTCGCCGTGGCCTCGTCAATTGACCCCTTAGGCAAGGCACTTAAATCGGGTAGTACTACCTGGGGCGACTCACCGCCGCCAAGCAAAGGCCTGCCGATAAAGTGCAGCGCTTCCAGCACCGCGCTGCAGCTCTCCGGTGAGCTAAAGCCAGGGATTGAGGCGTGATTCAAGCGCTGCAGCGTACCTGGGGCGTAGGGGCTAACGTAAGCCAGGAGTGGCTTATTGTTGGTCGCCAGGCTGTCGCTGATTGCCCCCACGACAAGGTCGGGCATCGCCAACCCGGAGGAGCCAATAATCACGATCAAGGCGTCGTAGCTATCGCTTTCCAGCAGTATACGAATAGCTTGGCGCAGCAAGTCGGGCTGCAGCCCCGCCAGCGTCACGTCGATGGGGTTACGGTCTAGCGCGGTCGGCGTATCGCCCTGCAAGGCGCGCAGTTTTTCTGCGGTAGCGTGATCCGGCGCGGGCGTATCAAAGCCGTTGACGCCGAGGCTATCGGCAATCAGCGTACCGGCGCCCCCGGTTGAGGTCAGCACCGCAACCCGACGCCCGGCCAGCTGGCGGCCAGCAACGAGTACCGCGGGCACGTCCAAGAACTCGTCAAAGGTGTTTACCCGAATCACCCCTAACTCACGGAAGAAGGCATCGTAAACCCGATCTTCACCCGCCAAGGCACCGGTGTGAGAGCTTGCTGCGCTGGCACCGGCTTCGGAACGGCCAATTTTGAATACCACTAGCGGCTTGTCCGCCGCCCGCGCGCGCAGGGCAACCTCACGGAAACGCGCCGGGTGACGAACGCTCTCCAGGTAGAGCGCAATCACCTTGGTGTTCGGATCATCAACCAGGTAGTCAACAAAATCGCTGACTTCCAGATCCACCTCATTACTGGTGGCAATCAGCGACGATAAACCAATGCCCCGCCCAGCGGCCCGCGACAGAAGCGCGCCCAGAATGCCGCCACTTTGGGAAACCACCGCGACACTCCCCTTGGGCAATTCGCTCACTTCCAACGCACCGCTGGCAGAGAGCGGAATGCCCGCCGATAAATTAACCAACCCGATGGTATTGGGGCCGAGGAGTCGCATGGAGCCTGCGGCCTCTTTTAGCTCATCCTGCAGCGCCAGGCCTTCCTCGCCAGCCTCGGCATAGCCACTGGCCAATACTACCGCCGCTTGGCAGCCCATCTTGGCCAGGGAGCGCACTGCGTCGATACTGCGTTTGGCATTCAGCAGCACAAGCCCTACATCGGGCGCTTCGGGCAGTGCTTCGACGCTGGGGTAACAGGTCAGCCCCTGAATCTCGGTGGCTTTCGGGTTAACCGGGTAAATCGGGCCTTTAAAACCGTGCTTAAGCAAATAAGAGACGGGCAACCCGGAGGTTTTTTTAGGGTCGGCGGAGGCACCGATAACGGCAATGCTTTTAGGGTTCAGGAGGGCGTGGATCTGGCTCATTGTTGAGCCTCCTTCATACGATCAAGGAATGCCTGTACCGAGGCACGGTGCTCTTCGGAGGTGTAGCAGATGCCCTGGGCTTTACTGCCTTCGGCGAACACTTGGCTTTCAGACATTTCGTAGCTTTTGTTGATAATCGATTTGGTCAGTGCCACCGCCGTGCGTGAGCCGCTGCTCATCTCAGCCGCCATGGTATGGGCGGCGCTAAGCAATTCATCAGCACTACAGCGCTGATCTACAATCCCGAGCTGCAGCGCCTCATCCGCATTGACTCGTCGACCGCTAAAGATCAGCGCTTTAGCGCGTGCTAGCCCTACCCGGCGTGGCAGGAAATACATGCCACCGCCGTCTGGAATCAGTCCGCGGGCAATATAGGCCCAGGTAAAGTGGGCATAGTTAGAGGCAATCACGAAATCACAGGAGAGCGCTAAATCCGCCCCCAAACCAGCGGCCGCGCCGTTCACCGCTGCCACTGTGGGAATAGGTAAGTTAAGCAATAGACTCGCCGCATAGTGAACGCCCTGCTGGCGCTCCCAGCCATTAAAGCCAACGGTGGCAGGATCGGCTTCCATGCGGGTTTTCATACCGGCGATATCGCCACCCGCGCAGAATCCTTTACCGCTTCCGGTGAGTACCAGGGCGCGTATCGAGCGATCTGTACGAATAGCCTGCAGATGATCGACCAATTCGGCGCGCATGGCGTCGCTCATGGCATTGCGTTTATCGGGGCGGTTTAGGGTGAGCAGGACAATGCCATTTTCGAACGAATAAGACACTAATGATTCTTGGTTCATAACCAGATCCTCTAATACTTTATTATTTGCGGGCTATTAGAAAAAATTCGTTTTACGAAATAAAGCGCTAACAATTATTTTGACAACAATGCTTTATATCTTCCATTGACGAAAAATAAGGGCCTGCCTATTAAATTGTTATAGCGAAGGTGGGATATAAAATTTCAAGAAGTAAATAAAATCACTAAAATGCGGCGAGGAGTTTCGCCGCATTAAAGCACATCAATAACCGTAATTTTATTTATCTAACTCTTGCTGAGCGACCTCACTAATTTGATAAGCGAACTCGGTATACTCTTCAGGGCCCATCCAAGAGTCTGTTACCCCAGCGCTACGCGCATAGGCTTGGTAGTGGTCGGTTTTCATCGCCTCGTGGAACGCATCGGCAATTTGCTGCTGCAGCTCCATGGGCATACCGGCGGGGCCAAATATGCCTCTCACTTGCACCCAGCTTGAGTCGACGTCATACCCTTGCTCTGCAAAGGTAGCCACATCAGGAAGGCTCTCTAACCGCTCCTCACCATGCACGCCGAGCCCTTTTAAGCGGCCCGCGTCAAAATAAGCCTGGGCGCCACTTAAGTTGGACATCCCCACATCAATATGGCCGCCCAATACGGCCGCAACAATGTCGGGTGTGGCATTAAAGGGCACCCACTCAAACTCCACATCGGCGACATTCTCCAACATGCTCATGCCGATATGCTGCGTAGAGCCTTGCGGCCCAAACCCGCCAACGGTTACTTTTCCATCACGCTGTTTAGCTTCGTTAATCAAATCATCCAGATCACTTATCGGTGAGTCGGTACGCGTCCAGATCAAGTTGGGATCAGACTGCGCCGTCGCAATCCAGCTAAAGTCATCAATGGAGAACACGCCTTCCAAATTCGTTAGCATGCCAGTGAAGTGTGAAAGGGTATTCACAGCAAGCGTCAGGCCATCGGGTTCTGCAGAACGTACTCGCGACATCTGGCTAGCACCGCCGCCGCCGGGCGAATTGATAATCGCAATAGATTGGCCGATCTGAGGCTCCAACGACTCGGCAAGCGTGCGCATAAACACATCGGCGGAACCACCCGCTTTAGTGTGCATAATGATGCGGACGGTATCTTGGGGCCATTCGCTATCATCAGCAGTGGCTATAGTACTTACGGGTACCAATGAAGCGGCGGCAATGCTCGACAACAAAATAGTTGCGAGTTTCTTTTTATGGTTAAACATTTCTCTACCTCATTATTTATTACTTTTATAAGTTTGATGATCCATATCACTTATTAGATGCTGGCATAAGCGAGCATTACCGACCACCAACGATAAATTGGGGGTTGGTTAACTTATTGTCTGTCATCTCTTGCATCAAAAATCGCAACCGAACCAGGCAGCTCGTTACTCGACATCACAACCTCTTGCAGTGATTGAAGTGCAGAAGGTGGAAGTGAGGCGCTTGCTAACTCCTGATACTTTTCAAGCAGTTCAGCGTCGCTCATGGGATCCTCTGGATCCCCTTTACGAGTTTCCTGTAGGTGCTGGTAGGTATTGCCATCGGCGGTGGTGACCCTAATATTGGCCATGCGTTGGCGGGGATAACGGGCGGCAATATCGGCGCGCTCTGCGACGCTCACCTTGGGCATTAACGCGCGGATACGAGCATCTTCCAGCACCGGCGGCTCGAAGGCTTGCAGCCTAACCTTGCCCAGCACCAAGTAAGCGGCAATACAGTACTGAATACTGAAGCGCGCCTCTTGGGCAGAGGAAGGGGTAGGACGATTGCACATCGAGTAGGTCGCGCCGTAGCCTTCGATATGGATGGATTCAATGCTCTCCGCTGTAATGGGCGCGGAGGCTTGCAGCGCTTTCAAGCCATCCAGGGCGGGAAAAATATGCCCACAGCAGCCATGGTTTTTCACCGTCATGCGAGTGATCGGCGTCCACTCATCAAGCCCCTCAAGCGCCGCGGCCCAATTACCCGTGGAGTCGCTGGTAGCAGCTGCAAATCCATTGCTGGCATGTAGGCTATCTAGCGATGCGGTGACCCCTTTTGCCGCTGCCATGCCCGCCATTAACCCTGCATCGGCGGCGTGGCCTGCGTGCAGCGGTTTGGCCATGCCTTCACCCTGTAAGTTCTGCTGATGCCCACCGGCAAAGCTACTGGCCAGCGCTATAGCGTGGGCAATCTGCTCTGAAGTGGCGCCGAGCAGCATCGCGGTTGAAACCGCCGCACCCATGGTGCCTACCGTGGCGGAGGTGTGCCAGAAGCGGTAATGGCTGGGCTGGATGGCAAGTGCAATACGGCAGCCCACTTCATAGCCGCCAATAATGGCGCGATGAAGCTGTTCTCGAGATGCCTGAATATCTTGTGCTACCGCCAAAGCCGCCGCAATCGTTGAGCTACCGGGGTGGTAGCCGCCATCCTTGAAGATGTCGTCAAACTCAACGGTGTGGCTCGCCGTAGCATTCAACAAAGCAGCATAACGTGGTGACCCCAGGTGACCATCCACATAACATACCGCGCTGCCCTCCCCACGCGTGGTGGCAAACGCATCCGATAGCAGCGTGGCAGGCGCTTGGCTGCACCCCGGCAGTGTGGTGGCGAACCAGTCAAGCAGTGCCCGACGAGCCGCCCAATCAATCTCATCGCCCAACGGGCGGACATTCCATTGATAAGCCGCCTGGGCCAGACGTTCAAGCGGGTTAGTTATAGAGGTGTTCAAGGTCGACCTCCCGGGTTGGTAGCTACTCCAACGCCGCTCTCTATAGGCCCGCTGATTGCGCCATCGGCGATCAGTGCCGCTAACTCCTGCTTTGAATAACCCAAGCTCATCAGTACCTCGGCGGTTTGCGCGCCCACTTTTTGCGGTGGTGACGTAATGCCACGGGTGCCCTCGGACATGCAAAACGCTGATACCGGAACAGTGAGCACTTGCTCTCGGTCTGGGCTTAGCGGCTGAGCGTGCAAGACGCCTCTGGAATGAACATGGGGATCATCAAGTGTTTCTTCGAGCCGCCTAATGCGTGAGGCAGGAATCCGGCGTTTCTGCAAAAACGCCTCCCAGTAGTCGGCAGTCATGGTGCTAATGATCTCGGCGATCACCTTGGCTTCTTCAGCGTGGCTATCCAGGCGTTGATTATTGTTCTGTTTGATCATGTCCTCTCGGCCTAGGGCCGTCCACAAACGCTTTTGCTGGGTCAAGTTAGAGGCAGCGATCATTAACGGCTGGTCAGATGCGTGGTAGCAGCCAATGGTGGCGAAGGGAAAGGTATTGCCTTTGGGCTCTGGCTTTTTGCCATTCCACAGCAACGCCGTTAAATAGGGACTGGCAAGCATCAACGCCGTATCTGACATGGAGACATCCACAAATTGCCCTTTGCCACCATCGCGCTCACGCTGGAACAGAGCCGTTGAGATGGCAAACGCGGCCGTGGTGCCGGTAGCATAATCCACCACTGGCGCGCCGCTTTTAAGCGGGCCAGTATGGTGGTCGCCAGTCATGGCCATCATGCCCGAATAGGCTTGAATAACATTATCATAAGCAGTGAGCTCCCGGCGCGGGCCGGTGCTGCCAAAGGCGGAGATGGAACAGTAAATCAGCTTAGGGTTGAGTAGTTTCAGGTCGTCGTAACCCAGCCCCAACTTTTCTAATGCCCCAGGCCGATAGTTTTCGACAAACACATCTGCGGTGGCGAGTAGCTTCTTTAGCGCCTCACGCCCTTGGGGATGTTTAAAGTCGATCGCCACGGCTTTTTTATTGCTGGCTTGGGACATAAAGGCGGTGCCCAGCCCTTGATCATTAAGCGCCCGGTCAGACCCTTGCATGCGCGCTTGATCCGGGTCGCTGGGTGACTCCACCTTGATCACATCGGCGCCCAGCACCGCCATCTGGTAGGTAGCGAAAGGGCCCGCCAATACGTGGGTAGCATCAACAACACGGATATTTTCAAACGGGGAAGACATAATGACCTCAGCGCACTTATTGATTGTTGTTGCTCTTCATTGTTGGCCAGCAATGATATTTCGCTGACCTATCATGAATTAACAATGCAGAAATAAGCGCGCTATGTGGACTGATGAAACGTCAGGTGATGGTTAACAAATGGTTCTTGGTCTTCAGGATGATTAACTATCCGGGACTAAAACCCTACTTACAGCCGTTACTTCCCAGAAGGCCCCAGGAACCGCGTTTCACTGATGCTCGCTATCGATGGATCATCTAAGGCGGTGATATGCAGTTCGATAGGATGGCTAGGCTGTGTCAGGTCATCCGCATCGGCGGTGAGGGCTAACCGCAGGCTGCGCGTTTCAAAAGCCGCTACCTCAATGGTGTCCATTCCCCCCAGGCGAAGCCCTGGCAGCCCTGTAGCCGATACCGCATAGCGATGTGTTTGGCCATCTTGATTACGCAGTGTCACGTTGTAGTAATTGATCAGTCGACCTTCTGCTGTGCTTTCAAACAGCGCTTGTCGATCCCGTGCAATATCGACATCAAGAGGCACACGGGCATTTAAGAAGCCAATAAGCAACACCACCATGGCGAGTAGCGCCGCCGCATAGGCAAATAACTGAGGACGCCAAAAGCGGGGCGTTTTACCTGCCAACGCGCGCTCGGTGGTGTAACGAATCAGGCCAAGCGGTTGATCGATCCGCGCCATCACGCTATCGCAAGCATCTATGCACGCCGCGCAACCAATACACTCGTACTGCAGCCCATCGCGAATATCGATGCCGGTGGGGCACACCTGAACGCAGAGTTCGCAGTCGATACAGTCGCCGGTTCGCGTTGCCTTAACGCCTTTTTGAGCATGGTGGAGGCGCGGCTCACCGCGGGCGGCATCGTAGGAAACAATCAGCGTATTAGCGTCAAACATCGCCGACTGGAAGCGCGCATAGGGGCACATATGCAGGCATACCTGATGGCGGAGCCAACCGGCATTCAAGTAGGTAAACAGAGTAAAAAAACCGATCCAGAAGAGTGCCAAGGGGTGCGCGTCCAGACTAACGACATCCACCAACAATGCCCTGATTGGCGTGAAGTAGCCGACAAAGGCCACGCCCGTAGCCATCGCAATCAGCAGCCAAGCGCTATGTTTGGCGGTTTTACGCCATAGCGTATCGAACTTGCGAGGCGCTTGGTCGCGGCGTATGCGTCGGTGGCGTGGCCCCTCTAAGCGATGCTCAAACCAGATAAATAGAAACGTCCACACGCTTTGTGGGCAGCTATAGCCACACCATATTCGCCCAGCGACCACCGTGATCAAAAACAGACCAAAAGCACAGATCACCAGGATCCAGGTGAGCAAGATAAAGTCTTGGGGATAAAACGTCGCCGCAAACAGGTGGAACTCCTGGGCAGAGAGATCAAACCACACCAGCGGTCGGTCGCCCCAATTGATCCACGGCAAACCGAAATAGAGCGCCATCAGCAGCCAGTTTGAGTGGCGCCGAATACACTGAAAAAAGCCGCCTATTTCTCGCACATAAATATGCCCCAGCTTCGGTGGCTTGCTGCTGGGAGACTTAGCACTAGGCGTCTTAGGTGGGGGCGTATGGTGTTCAACCGCTGCCTCAGTGGTCAGGTCTTGCAGTGGGATGCGTTGCGTCATACCGATATCCAGAAAAGAGGGAGTAGAGGTCTATACGGTCGAGGGGCGCCGCTAAGTAGGTGATCATGCTTTTTTAAGAGAGCGACTGATTTAGGCGCTACTATGCCTAGTGAGCAGAATCACAAACAGGCGCAGTTTTAGAAAAAGAAGCCGTATCAGATCTCCCCTATGACTCATACCCTGACTTTCTGATATGCTTTTTATTACTATTTTTGATTCTGTTTTACCTCCCTCATATAGCGCACAGTGACGCTTTCCGACACCAGAGAGCCGCACCGTGTCAGCTAACAATATGGGTGAGCACACCGAGGCTCCACTTAACGCACCGACGGTTTATCCCATGAAACGCTACGAACAGTTTGCCGATGAGATAGCCACGCTGATTCGCCAGGGCGTGCTTGGCCCTGGGGAGCGCATTCCTTCAGTGCGCCAAGCCAGCCGACATCATGGCATCAGCCCTTCTACGGTATTCCAGGCTTACTACTTACTGGAAAACCAAGGACTTATCACAGCAAGGGCGCGCTCGGGGTATTTTGTTCGTGAACACGCCCGGCGTTTGCTGGAAGAACCACGCGTGACACTGCAGCCCACCGACCCGGCGGAGGTAGAAGTCAGCGAGCTGGTGTTCTCGGTGCTTGGCTCGCTTCAGGATGACCGAACGGTGCCCTTCGGCTCGGCTTTTCCCAGCCCCGAGCTGTTTCCGCTTTCTCGCCTGGCCACTAGCATGACACGGGGGTTGCGCGAGCTTTCGCCCCAGCAGGTGGTGGCTGATATGACCACCGGGCACACCGACTTGTGTCGGCAGATTGCCCTGCGCTACATGCTGGGTGGCATTCAACTGCCGATGGAAGAGCTGGTGATTACCAATGGTGCAATGGAGGGACTTAATCTAGCGCTGCAGTGTGTAACTCAGCCGGGCGACCTGGTGGCGATAGAATCCCCGGCGTTTTATGCCAGCCTGCAGGTATTAGAACGATTGAAACTACGCGCGGTGGAAATACCGGTTCATCCGCGAGAGGGCATCGATCTTAAAGTGCTGGCAGAGCGACTAGAGACGCTACCGATCAAAGCCTGCTGGTTTATGAGCCATTTACAGAACCCCATCGGCGCCAGCCTGAGCAGAGAGCGCAAACAAGCCCTTTATCAGCTGTTAAAGCAGCACCAGGTACCCATGTTAGAAGATGACGTATATGCCGAGTTGTATTTTGGTAGTGCGCCACCTGCACCGGTCAAAGCCTTTGATGATGAGGGCTTGGTGATTCACTGCAGCTCCTTCTCAAAGTGCCTAGCACCGGGCTATCGGGTTGGTTGGGTAGCGGGCGGCCGCTATGCACAGGCTATCTCGAGGCTAAAGCTGATGACCACCATTTCACCTTCCGTACCCGCCCAAGCAGCCATTGCTGACTATTTGCAGCACGGCGGTTACGACCGCCATTTGCGTAAGCTACGCCATGCTCTGGAAGCCCAACAAGGCAGTATGCTGGCGGCGGCGGATCGCTATTTTCCTACCGACACCCGCATTACCCGCCCCGCAGGGGGCTATTTCCTATGGGTGGAGTTTCCTGAAGAAGTGGATTCGCTGCGGCTATTTAATACCGCGCTCGACCACGGCGTCAGCTTAGCGCCAGGCCCGATTTTTTCGGCGACCCAGCAGTTTCGCCACTGTGTGCGGCTGAGCTATGGCCACCCCTGGACGCAATCCAGCGAGCGCGGCATGGAAACCTTGGGCAGGTTATTAAGCCTCTTTTAAACCGCTATTCCAACCCGGATACCAAAGCAACTGATATGGTTTTTAATAAAAAGCTGAGCCTGTTATGCAGCACAACAAACGATAGACTATTCCGATGAAGCCACACAGCGGCCATACCTGCCCACTATCTAGTTAGGACAGTAGCGGTCTTCGAAGGAAGTACCATGCTTGGAATTAAGGACATTGACCTGACGGGGTGCAGTTTGCCTTTACTCTATCCTTTGATATTACTGTTTGGGCCACCACCATCAGTTTAGCCAGCTATCTCATTGTGCTGGAAAGCCCTGGCTAAACTGATGGAGGTTATGACGACCTCTTTTGCACCCATTGCTCAAATAGAAAACGCCGGACTCCTGCCTCAGCGGAGATCCGGCGTTTTTAACTAATCAAGCCGGTGATTTTTAACACTCAATAGCATTCACGGCTAATCCACCTTTGGATGTCTCTTTGTACTTATCCAGCATGTCTCTGCCGGTATCCCGCATGGTACGAATCACCTTATCCAACGAGATAAAGTGAGTACCATCGCCGCGTAGGGCCATTTGAGCGGCATTGATCGCCTTTACCGTTGCAATGGCGTTGCGCTCAATACAGGGAACCTGAACCAGCCCCCCAACAGGGTCACAGGTTAATCCTAAATTGTGCTCCAGGCCGATTTCGGCCGCATGCTCGACTTGTTCGGGTGTACCGCCCATCACATCCGCCAGGCCCGCTGCTGCCATGGCACATGCAGACCCGACTTCTCCTTGGCAGCCCACTTCAGCGCCGGAGATCGAAGCATTTTTCTTGCAGAGAATGCCAATGGCGCCTGCCGCCAGCAAAAAATCCACCACGTTTTTCTCGCAGGCGTTGGGCTGAAACTTCATATAGTAGTGCAAGACAGCGGGGATAATGCCCGCGGCGCCGTTGGTGGGGGCCGTGACCATGCGCCCGCCTGCGGCATTCTCTTCATTGACGGCGAGGGCAAAGATATTCACCCACTCCATCGCTGAGAACGTCGAGGCTATCAGGCACTCATTCTGCTCTGCTGCTTGAAGACGCTGGTGAAGCAGCTTGGCCCTGCGTTTAACTTTTAACCCGCCCGGCAGTATCCCTTCGTGGGTTAGCCCATTGTCGATGCATTCACACATCACCTGCCAGATACGCCACAGTTCGTTTCTGACCTCCTCCTCCGTCCGCCAGACTTTCTCGTTCTCCAGCATCAGTTGGCTGACACTTAGCTGCTCTTTTTTACATAGCGCCAAGAGCTCGTCTGCCGTATCAAAATTATAAGGGATGGTAACGCCACCCAAATCGTCCAGCGGCATATCCACCTGGGACTGTTCAACCACAAAGCCACCGCCCACCGAGTAATAGGTATTTTCATACACCAAGTCGCCCTGGTGCGTAAAAGCCGCCAGTTTCATGGCATTAGGGTGGTGCGGCAAACTCTCTTCATGAAAATAGAGGTCACTCTCCCACACAAACGTCACTGCTTTTTGGCGGCCAAGCTGTAATGACTGGCTCTCTTTAAGCGCCTGAATGGCTGGCTCAATAATCGAGGGATCTATTGTGCTAGGGCGTTCACCCATTAAGCCCATAATAATCGCGTGATCAGTAGCATGACCTACCCCTGTCGCTGATAGCGAACCATATAGATGCACCTCAAGATGCCCTACCTCATCGAGCAGGCGGTTTTCGCGCAGGGTGGTGACATATTTAAAAGCCGCCTGCATAGGCCCGACGGTGTGGGAACTGGAGGGGCCTACTCCAATCTTAAAAAGGTCGAAAACACTGATAGGCATTGGAGCACCTCTTGACGTATAAACAGGGGAAAATCAGGCGGTGCCTGAAAGTTTTAATAAGTTATTGATGTGGTGACAAATAAAACGAAGCTATCTTTTATGATGATTTTTTTATTTTTATAAACCGAAATTTTTAAGCACGCATTAGCATATTTTTTTATGCATAACTAAGGCTACCTAGCGCACTGAAAAACGCTTAGCGGCGACAGTAGCCCAGTTATAAAAGCGCGCTCGAACTGTGTGTGTTTATCGTTAACCGCTATAAGCCAAAAACCTTAGTTACCAAACACCACCGTACGTCCTGAATAAAAGAACACGCGGCGTTCCAAGTGGTAGCTAATCGCTCTCGCCAGCGTCAGGCACTCGATATCCCGTCCCTTGGCAACCAGATCCTCTGGGTAGTGGGTGTGATCCACAGGCTCGACCCCTTGGGCAATAATCGGCCCTTCATCAAGGTCGTTATTAATGTAGTGGGCCGTGGCGCCGACTAGCTTAACCCCTTTCTCATAGGCCTGATGATAAGGCTTGGCGCCTTTAAAACCGGGCAGCAGCGAATGGTGAATATTGATGGCCCGGCCAGCTAATAGCTCACACATGGAGGGCGAAAGCACTTGCATATACCTTGCCAGCACCACCAGTTCAGCGTTGGTATCCGCGATGATTTCGCGTATCTGCGCTTCCTGCTGCAATTTCGTCTCGGGCGTGATCGGCAGGTAGTGGTAGGGCAAATCGTGCCAGGCTGCCAACGGCTCCAGATCGGGATGATTGGAAATCACTGCTTTGATATCCAGCGGAAGCTGGCCCGTCCGATAACGGTAGAGAAGATCATTCAAGCAGTGATCGGCCTTGGAGACCATAATCACGGTGCCGGTGCGTTTGCCCGGCGCCGTCAGTTCAAACTGCATGTCGAATTCGCTCGCCCGCGCTGCAAAATCGGCGTGAAAGCGCTCTTCATGAAATTCATCTTGCTCTGGGCGAAACTCAGCGCGAATGAAAAAGCGTCCGCCCAGCCGATCATCGAAAGAGTTGAGTTCAGTGATATAGCACTGCTGCTCTTTTAGAAAGCGCGTGACGACGTCCACCGTTCCCAAGCGACTCGGGCATTGGGCGGCAAGTATCCAGGTATCACTCATTCGGCTCATAGTGCATCTCTAGTAGCGGCAGATCGTCGCGAAAGATCGTAGCGGCCGAAACAGTGTTCCGGCCTGCCCACTTATTGTTCTACGTTAACGCCGTACTCTGACCCGGCATCCAGTAACCAGCGATAGCAGTAGTCGGCAAAGCTGCGCCGCACCACTAGCTCCCAGCGCTCTTCACTAGGGCGACGAAGGATAGTGGTCGCCTTGGCAAAAACGGTAGTGACGCCTTTCCCCACCGGGAAATTACTGGGGTGAACATCGTAGATCACCGTTTTCATCAACAGCTCACGGGCTGCCTCGCCGGAAAGCTCCAGCACTGTTTGTCCACCACTAACGTCGCTAATGGCAAAGTGGGCATCTCCCAGACGCTCACGCAGCTGCGTCTCCAGCGGGAACTCCTCGCCACCGGGCACAATCACCAGCCACTCATCTGGGGAGAGCCACTGAATGGAACGCTCACTGCTGGCATCGAGCACCAGCGCCTGGGGTTTGCCAGGCAGGCTGATCCCCAGTACCTCGCGCACCGCCTCAGCAAGCACGATGGCGCCACCACGCAGGATCAGATGCCCCTGCATTGCCCGCTCGCGTAGCTTAAGCCGGTAACCACTGCCCCGAGGCGCGCCACTGTGACGGTAGCTGTAGGCCAACGGGGACTCTACCGGGATCGCGGTATCAGTACGGGTGTCGAAAGTAGCCGCGTTAGACATGCTGGCGCTCTCCCTTGGGGTCGTAGAAAACAGTGCTGACGATTTCAGCTTCATGGGTCTGGCCGTCTGCCATGGGCAGGTAAACCGTTTCGCCCAACTTCTGATGGCCACCCTTAACCACCGCTAGCGCAAACCCTGAATCCAGAATGGGGCTGTAGTAGCTGGAGGTAACATGCCCCACCATCGGCATAGGAATCGCATGCTTGGGATCAAGCACGATCTGAGCGCCCTCTTCGAGGATCACCTTCGGGTCTTTCGGCCTGAGCCCCACCAGTTGCTTGCGGTTCTCACGCTTGGTGTCACTGCGTGTCAGGGCCCGCTTGCCAATCCACGAGTAGGGCTTGTCGTAGCCTACGCACCACTGCATGCCTAAGTCTTCTGGCGTCACCGAGCCGTCGGTTTCCTGACCCACGATAATAAAGCCCTTTTCAGCCCGCAGAACGTGCATGGTTTCGGTGCCATAGGGCGTCAAGCCGTACTTCTCGCCATGCTTGAACAGGGTTTGCCACACGTGCATGGCATAGTTGGCTTGCACGTTGATCTCGAAGGTCAGCTCGCCGGTAAAGGAGATACGGAAGACCCGTGCAGGCACTCCCGCCACTTTCCCGGATCGCCAATCCATGAACTTGAAGCTATCGCGGTCAAGATCGAGATCACTGATCTCAGCGAGCAGCTTGCGCGCTTCTGGGCCAGTGATGGTCATGGTGGCCCAGTGGTCAGTCACCGAAGAGAAGTAGACATCCAGTTCCGGCCACTCGGTCTGATGCCATAGCTCCAGCCATTCCAGAATCGCTGCAGCGCCACCGGTAGTGGTGGTCATCAAAAAGTGGTTTTCAGCCAGGCAACTGGTCACACCGTCGTCGGTGACCATGCCATCGTCTTTACACATCAGGCCGTAACGGCACTTGCCGACTGCCAGTTTCTCCCACTTGTTGGTGTAGACCCGGGCCAGGAATTCACGCGCATCCGGCCCCTGGATATCGATCTTGCCAAGCGTTGAGGCATCGAGGATACCGACCTTCTCGCGCACCGCCAGACACTCGCGGGCAACCGCTTCATGCATCGTCTCGGTCTTGCCATTCACCTTCTGTGGGTAGTACCAGGGACGCTTCCACTGACCTACATCCTCGAACTCGGCGCCACGCTCTACGTGCCACTGGTGAAGAGCGGTGTAGCGTTCGGGGTCGAACAGGTCACGGCAGTGGCGACCCACAATGGCGCCGAAAGTGACCGGGGTGTAGTTAGGACGGAACACCGTGGTACCCACCTCAGGAATGGAGCGACCCAGGCAGCGGGCGGCAATTGCCATGCCGTTGATGTTACCCAGCTTGCCCTGATCCGTACCGAAGCCCATCGCGGTATAGCGCTTGATGTGCTCGATGGACTCGAAGCCCTCCCGGGTCGCCAGCTCGATACCCGCCGCGGTGACGTCGTTCTGCAGGTCGACGAACTGCTTGGGGCCACGCAGGGTGGGTTTCTCATGGGGCACTTGAAACAGTGCTACCGCAGGCCCCTGTTGAAGGCGCTCGGCGCTGGGCAGCGTCACCGTCTGAACGGCATGCCCCATGGCAGCCGCTGCTTTGATGCCTGCCTCGACACCTTCCGCAAGTACGTCACCCAGCGCATAGCAGCCGTTGGCACCGCCACAGGCCTGAACGCCTTTCACTAGCCCCGGCACGAAGCCAATAATATCGTCGCGCCAGGTAGGCCGCGCCCCGGTGTGGGACGCCAGGTGAATCACCGGGCTATAACCGCCAGAGCTGGCGATGGTGTCACAAGCCAGCTCCTGAACCGAGCCGCTCACTTTGAAAGCGTCAATATCGATCTTGGCGACCCGTGCAGCGGTGACCCGATTGCTGCCTTTCGCCTCGATTACAGCACTGCCGGTAATGATGTCGATGCCTTGGGCGCGGGCGGCATCCACCCAGTCACCTGCCGGTGCTTCGCGTGCATCCACGATCGCCACTACCTTACAGCCAGCCTCTTTCCAGTCCAGGGCAGCGCGGTAGCCATAGTCGTTACTGGTGGAGAGCACCAGTTTGCGGCCCGGCGCCACGCCGTAGCGGCGGATATAGGTCGATACAGCGCCCGCAAGCAGGTTGCCCGGAACATCGTTACCTGCATAGACCAGTGGCCGCTCATGGGCGCCCGTGCACAGAATCACCTGACCAGCACGTACCCGATGTAAACGGGCACGTACCTGACGGTGGCCATTTTCCACTGGCGCCGTATCGCTTAGGTGCTCGGTACGCCGCTCATGCAGCGTCACAAAATTGTGGTCGTGATAACCGTTAGCCGTGGTGCGCGGCAGCAGCGTGACGTTTTCGCAACCGGCCAGCTCATCCAGCACCCGGACAACCCACTGGTCTGCGGGCTTGCCTTCCAGGGTTTCACGACTGGCCAGCAGCGAGCCGCCCATTTCGTCCTGCTCATCGGCAACGATCACCCGAGCGCCGCTGCGCGCGGCGGCCAGCGCTGCCGCCAGTCCCGCGGCGCCTGCGCCGACGACCAGCACATCGCAGTGCTGATTGAAGTGATCATAGCTGTCCGGATCGGCTTCCATGGGGCTGCGGCCCAGGCCCGCCGCCTTACGGATATATTTTTCGTAGGTCAGCCACATCGAGGCCGGGGCCATAAAGGTCTTGTAGTAGAAGCCAGGCGGCATAAACTGCCCCCCCAGCTTGCCGATCAGCCCCATCAGGTCGCGCTGGACGTTTGGCCAACCGTTGGTGCTACTGACGGTCAGCCCCTCATACAGCGCCTGCTGGGTAGCGCGCACGTTGGGCACCTGGCCAGCCTCGCTGCTGCCCAGCTGCACGATGGCATTGGGCTCTTCGGCGCCAGCAGCGACGATGCCGCGGGGGCGCGAGTATTTAAAGCTGCGGTTAACGATATCCACGCCGTTAGCCAGCAGCGCCGAGGCCAGGGTATCCCCGGGGTGGCCTTGGTAACGCTGGCCGTTAAAGGTAAAGCTCAACGTGCGGGAGCGATCAATACGGCCGCCTGTGTTAAGGCGGTACACTTGTTGCTTAGACTGGCTCATGCCCGCACTCCTTCTTGTTGGCTGACCGCGGCCGCCTCGCGAGTCTGATTCTGGCTGTCGGCGGTAATCGACGGCTGCTCACCCATTTTGTAAGTCTCGAGAATCTCGTAGCTCACGGTGTGACGCGTCACGTTGAAAAACTTGCGGCAACCCACCGCATGCACCCACATTTCATGGTGAACACCACGAGGGTTGTCACGGAAGAACAGGTAGTCACCCCACTCTTCGTCGCTACACGCCTCGGGCTCCTTGGGGCGCTCAATATGCGCCTGGCCCTTGGGGTGGAACTCCTCTTCCTCACGGTGTTCGCCACAGTAGGGACAATAGATATAGAACATGCGAATTCTCCTCTCGTATGAACCCTAGTGGGCAACGCCGGCAGCGCCGTGTTCGTCGATCAGTGCGCCGCTATGGAAGCGGAACATGGAGAACGGCTCGGCAATGGGGTGCATCTCCCCCTTGGCCAGGCTGGCAGCGAACACATGCCCCGACCCTGGTGTGGCTTTGAAGCCGCCGGTACCCCAGCCGCAGTTGAAGTACAGACCCTTCACCGGCGTTTTGGAGATAATCGGGCAGGCATCCGGGCAGGTATCAACAATACCGCCCCACTGACGGTTCATGCGCACCCGAGAGAAGATCGGGAACATCTCGACGATCGCCTGAAGCGTGTGCTCTACGGTGGGGTAGCTGCCGCGTTGACCATAGCCGTTGTAGCCGTCGATGCCCGCACCGATTACCAGGTCGCCCTTATCGGACTGGCTGATGTAGCCATGCACCTGGTTCGACATCACCACCGTATCGAGAATGGGTTTGATCGGTTCAGACACCAAGGCTTGCAGCGGATGGGACTCTAACGGCAAGTTAAAGCCGCCCATCTTGGCCAGCACGCTGGAGTTACCGGCAGTCACACAACCGACGGTTTTGGCTTCAATATCGCCACGATTGGTGTGGACGCCGTAGATCTGGCCGTCACGAATCTTGAAGCCGGTGACTTCGGTCTGCTGCAGAATATCCACACCATGGGCATCGGCACCGCGGGCGTAGCCCCAGGCCACCGCATCGTGGCGAGCCACGCCAGCACGCGGTTGCCAGGAAGCCCCCATTACCGGATAGCGAGCGTTCTTGGAGCAGTCCATGATCGGCACCAGCTCCTGCACCCCTTTGGCATCTAATACTTCGCCGTCAATACCATTCAGCCGATTGGCATTCACCCGACGCTGGATATCGCGCATGTCCTGCAGAGTATGCCCCAGGTTAAGAACGCCGCGCTGGGAGAACATGACGTTGTAGTTTAGATCCTGGGAAAGCCCTTCCCACAGTTTCATGGCGTGCTCATAGAGAGCGGCCGATTCGTCCCAGAGATAGTTGGAACGCACGATGGTGGTATTACGGGCGGTATTACCACCGCCCAGCCAGCCTTTTTCGATCACTGCGACATTCTTGACGCCGAACTCTTTGGCCAGGTAGTAAGCCGTGGCCAAGCCATGACCACCACCGCCGACGATGATCACATCGTACTGCTTCTTGGGCGTGGGATTACGCCACTGACGCTCCCAGTTTTCGTGGTGGCTCAGCGCGTGCTTGACCAGGCCGAAGCCGGAATAGCGTTGCATAGGTGTCTCCTCAGTTCAGCAGCGCCGGGCCCTGCCGGCAAGCCAATTCAAGCAATGGATTCGACGGTTTCAGCGGCGGACTCAGCGTAAACAGGGTGCTGGGCACACACGTCGGTCACTTTGGCCTGCACCTCGGCTTCAATGGCAGTCGTGTCTTTGCCTGCCGCCAATTCGTCTAAGATGTCGCAGATCCAGCCAGCCAGCTCGCTGCACTCGTCGGCATCGAAGCCGCGCGTGGTGACCGCGGGGGTGCCAATACGCAGGCCAGACGTCACAAAGGGGCTTTGCGGGTCGTTGGGCACCGTGTTTTTATTCACCGTGATATGTGCGCGGCCAAGTGCAGCATCCGCATCTTTACCGGTAATGCCCTGGCGGATAAGCGAAACCAAAAAGAGGTGGTCGTCGGTGCCACCGGACACCACGTCATAGCCGCGCTCCATAAACACTTTGGCCATGGCCTGGGCGTTATCGATCACCTGCTGCTGGTAGCGCACAAACTCCTGGTTCATGGCCTCCTTGAACGCTACCGCTTTGGCGGCAATCACATGCATCAACGGGCCGCCCTGCTGGCCTGGGAAAACCGCGCCATTAAGCTTTTTATACAGCGCTTCGTCGCCATGGGCGGAGAGAATCAAACCACCCCGTGGGCCGCGCAGCGTTTTATGGGTGGTGGTGGTGACCACATGAGCGAAGGGAAGCGGGCTTGGATAGAGCCCAGCGGCCACTAATCCAGCGACGTGGGCCATATCGACCATCAACCAGGCGCCTACCTCATCGGCAATAGCGCGAAAACGTCGCCAGTCCACCACGCGAGAGTAAGCGGAGAAGCCCGCGATGATCATCTTCGGCTGGTGCTCGCGAGCCAAGCGCTCGACTTCTTCGTAATCGATCTCGCCGGTTTCCGGCTTGAGGCCATACTGCACGGCGTTGTAGTGCTTACCCGAGAAATTGGGGGCAGCACCATGGGTTAAGTGACCGCCGTGGGCAAGACTCATACCCAATACGGTATCGCCCGGCGATACCAGGGCCATAAACACAGCGGCATTGGCCTGGGCACCGGAGTGCGGCTGCACATTGGCATAATTGGCACTAAAAAGATGGCAGGCTCGTTCAATGGCCAAGGCTTCAACCTTGTCGACGAACTCACAGCCACCGTAGTAACGGCGACCTGGATAGCCTTCTGCATACTTATTGGTCAGCTGTGTACCTTGCGCTTCCATAACAAGTTTGCTGGTGTAATTTTCGGAGGCGATTAATTCAATATGTGCTTCTTGGCGAACCGTTTCTTCAGCAATTGCTTCAGCAAGCAAGGTGTCGTAACTGGCCAAACGTGCATTGGGGGAAAAATTATTGTGAAGCATTAACGCCTCCTCATGAGTCACTTTCTTATTAAGTGCTGACATACCTTTAATGCTGATAAACCCAGGTCGCTCTCAACCAAAGTCCCTATCAACGCGTTGTTACCGCGATACTATCGTTGGTTTCCGAGCCCAAGATGCTTGCCGACGTCACCACTCGATGCATTTGCGACATCGGCTACATTTAGGTTGCTGCTGACGAGAAAGCACCGGAAAAGCCGCCGAAAAAGCCCCATCCCAGCCGGGTATAACCAATGGTGAATGCTTACTTATTAGCGACCAGTACTGTCCAAGATGGAGGTTTATTGGTTATCACTAAAACCAAAACGCCCTTTACGGCCATCACCATAAAGGGCGTTTTGCGACAGGGATTAAAATGGCTGCCAGCGCTAGAAATCCACCACCAGATCTCCTTTAGGACGGCTGCAGCAAGACAGGATATAGCCTTCTTCGACATCCTCATCCGTGATACCGCCGTTATGCTCCATTTCCACCTCACCCGATTTGAGCTCTACACGGCAAGTACCGCAAATCCCCATACCACAGGCCTTGGGAATATGCAGACCCAGCTTGGCTGCCGCCGCATGAACCGTCTCACCCGGCTGAATACGCACACTCTTCCCTGAAGAGGCAAACTCGATGCTGTGCAATTCGCTGGTATCGACATTTTCAGCTTCGACTTCCGCCTGCTCAGCCAGCTCAAGGACATCTTCACGCACCTCAACCGGCGTCGCGCCAAACGACTCCTCATGGTAGTGATCCATGTTGAAGTTGTTGGCACGAAGAATATTTTTGATGGCGTTCATGTAGGGGGTCGGGCCGCAGCAGAATATCTCCCTTTCCATGAAGTCCGGCACAATGAGTTCGAACAGCGGCTGGGTGAGGTAGCCACGGTAGCCGGCCCAGGCCTCACCAATGTCCTCCTTGCTCTCGCATATGATATGCAGCTTGAACTCAGGAATGCGCGAAAACATATGCACCAGCTCGCGATGATAAATCACATCACGGGGAGCACGAGCGCTGTGTATGAACTCAACGTCCACAGTGGCATTAGTATCAAACAGCCAGCGGGTCATGGACATCAAGGGCGTGATGCCGACACCGCCAGAGAGAAACAGTACTTTTTCGGCAGGAAAATCGATGGAGTTGAAGTTGCCTACCGGGCCGTGCACGACCAGTTCATCACCCACTTTCAGGTTCGCATGCAGCCAGTTGGATACCTTTCCCCCAGGTACTTGCTTAACGGTGATGGAAAAGCTGTAAGGGATCGAAGGGGAGCTGGAAATCGTATAGGAGCGCATGATCGGCTGATGGTCAATCTCAAGCTCCAGCGTCACGAACTGACCGGGCTTGAAGAAGAACAGTACAGGCTGCTCGGCCATAAAACAGAACGTGCGCACATCCTGGGTTTCCTGGATGACCTTAACACAACGTACCTGGTGGCGGCCGTTGGTCCAGGTTTGGGTCGTGACCGGATTGAAGAAATTGGTTGTCATTATCGCCTCTGCCTGACCAGCCGTTATCACTATGCATCACCGAACCGTAATCGCTATACGGTCAGTACCGTTGAGATGCATTCTGGGGATGCGCCTGCTAGCCGACTTACCTGACAACGACGCGCACTTACCTCGTGCCACTCTTTATCGTTTAGAAACCTCTTTTTTAGTCGCCACTACGCCACCTAATGTCGCGGGCAGATAACTGGCAGGGTGTAGCCTGCAACACAATCTGTCACTGACGTCAGACCACATTTGAATAAAACGCCAGGTTACGCAACAGAACAACAAGATAAACAATCTTGACTAACGGCCGACTCGCAGCCCTAGAGGGGAAAGCGGTGGTTTACGAGGATACTGGTATGCAAAAGTACGTGTTAAACACAATGGATGACCCGCTCGTCGCGGCCCGGGAGTCAACGGCCAATATGCTGCAAACGAGGGAGCGCAGCTTTTCGCTTCCGCAGCCGTTTTATAACGATGCCCGCCTGTTTGCAATTGATATGCAAGAGGTGTTTGAGAAAGAGTGGCTGTTCGCAGGAATGACATGCGAGATCCCCACCAAGGGTAACTTCATGACCCTGGATATCGGTGACAATCCCATTGTCATCGTACGCGGTGGAGAAGGCACCATTCATGCCTTTCACAATGTCTGCCGCCACCGCGGTTCGCGACTTTGCGTAAAGGATAAGGGCAAAGTGGCAAAACTGGTATGTCCGTATCATCAGTGGACTTACGAGCTTGATGGTCGCTTGCTGTTTGCTGGCAGCGATATGGGCACTGATTTCAACCTTGATCAGTTTGGCCTCAAGCCGGTCAGCATTTGTACCGCTGGCGGTTTCATCTTTATCAATTTAAGCGACAACCCGACCCCCATGGATGACTTTCTGGAAACGCTCGAGCACTATCTTGAGCCCTACCAGATGGACAACGTTAAGGTCGCCACCGAGTCCAGTATCGTCGAGCAAGCCAACTGGAAGCTGGTCATCGAAAATAACCGCGAGTGTTACCACTGCAACGGTGCGCACCCTGAGCTTCTGAACTCTTTGCAGGAGTTTGATGACACCGACGATCCGCGCGCAACGCCCGCCTATAAGGAACTGGTGGCATGTAAACAAGCGGATTGGGATGAGGCGAAAGTGCCCTATCAGTTGAAGCGCTTTGGCAAACGCAATCGTCTGACCCGCACGCCACTGCTAGATGGCATTGTCTCCATGACAATGGACGGTAAGCCCGGCTGTAAGAAGCTAATGGGCCGCTTACCCAACGCTGATATGGGCTCGCTGCGTATCCTGCACCTGCCCAACTCCTGGAATCACTTCATGGGCGATCACGCGGTGGTGTTCCGCGTACTCCCCCTTGGCCCGCAGCAAACCGTGGTGACCACCAAGTGGCTGGTTCACAAGGACGCGGTAGAAGGCGTTGACTACGACCCTGAACAGCTGCGCCGCGTATGGGATGCCACCAACGACCAGGATCGCCAACTGGCAGAAGAGAACCAGCGCGGAATTAACTCCAAGGCTTACCAACCCGGCCCTTACTCTGAAACTTATGAGTTTGGTGTTATCGATTTTGTCGACTGGTACGCCACTCGGGTGCTTGAGAATTTAGGCTACGATACCCCGACGCTTCATCTAGCTCAGGGTTGAGGTTCTCAGGATTATAAAAAAAGCCTGGCCCGCTAATGCGGGCCAGGCTGTAGTGGTCAAGTGTTTTTAGACGCTTAGCGACTCCTCCTCTTGAAGGGTAGCACTGCGGCTCAACCGGCAAGCGGCATACTTGAACTCCGGAATCTTGCCATAAGGATCCAACGCAGGGTTGGTTAACAAGTTCGCCGCTGCTTCCTCGTAACAGAAGGGTACGAAGACCATACCCTCAGGCATACCCGGATCCGTCCTCGCCTTGAGGGTAATGGATCCTCGCCGTGTGACGATCGTCAGATCATCGCCCGGCGCTATCCCCAGTCGAATAAACTCAGCGGGGGCCAGGCTGGCTACGGCTTCCGGTTCCAGGTCATCAAGCACTTTGGCGCGCCGGGTCATCGAACCGGTATGCCAGTGCTCTAGCTGGCGCCCGGTGGTCAGTACCGTCGGGTAGTCATTATCGACCGGTTCATCCGGTGGCAGCGGGCGCGTGGGCGCGAATTTCGCCCGGCCGCTGATTGTCGGGAAAGCATCGCTGAAGACCACGTCGTGCCCAGGCGCGTCCTCCGCCGGGCAGGGGTAGGTTACCGATTGCTCGCGCTCCAGACGCTCCCAGGAAATATGGTCGAGAGAGGCCATGCCTTGCTTCATCTCGGCGAAGACGTCCCGCGGATGCTGGTAATCCCAGCCCAGGCCAAAACGTTTGGCAATCTCCTGAATGATCCACCAGTCCGGCTTGGCCAGGCCCGGCAGCGGCAGCGCCGCACGCCCCATCTGCACTTGCCGATTAGTGTTGGTGACGGTGCCGTTTTTCTCGGGCCAGGCAGAGGCAGGCAGGATGACATCGGCGAACTGGGCGGTCTCAGTGACAAACAGATCCTGCACCACCAGATGCTCCAGCTTGGCCAGAGCGGCCCGGGCGTGGGCCAAATCCGGGTCAGACATCGCCGGGTTTTCACCCTGGATATACATGCCGCGGATGGTGCCAGCGGTGATGGCATCCATGATCTCCACCACGGTGAGGCCGGGTGTGGGATCCAGTTTTGTATTCCACAGCTCTTCGAAGGCACTGCGTACCTGGGCATCGCTAACGGGCTGGTAGTCCGGCATCACCATGGGAATCAGGCCCGCATCGGACGCGCCCTGAACGTTGTTCTGCCCCCGCAAAGGGTGCAGGCCGGTGCCGGGGCGCCCGGTCTGGCCGCAGGCTAACGCCAGCGAGATCAGACAGCGGGCGTTATCGGTGCCGTGGGTGTGCTGGGAAATGCCCATGCCCCAGAAAATCATCGCCCGTTCGGCGTTGGCATAAAGCCTGGCCACTTCGCGGATGGTCTCGGGCTCAACACCGCACAGGCCGCTCATCGCTTCGGGGGTCATATCCACCGTATGCGTTTTCAAGGCTTCAAAGCCTTCGGTATGCTCGGCGATATAGGTCATGTCATACAGCTCTTCGCTGATGATCACATTGAGGATGGCGTTAAACAGCGCCACGTCGGCACCCGGTGAAAAACGCACGCTCAGGTGGGCATAGGCATCCAACGCCTGACCGCGGGGATCGAGGATCACGATCTTGGTGCCACGCTTGGCGGCCTGCTTGAAGAAGGTGGCCGCCACCGGGTGGTTCACAGCCGGATTACAGCCGGTAAGAATCACCATGTCAGCTTGGCTGGCCTGCATAAAGGAGGCGGTGACCGAACCTGAGCCAATACACTCCATGAGTGCCGCCACGGAGCTGGCGTGGCACAAGCGGGTGCAGTGATCCACATGGTTGGAGCCGAAGCCGGTACGCACCAGTTTCTGGAACAGCCACGCCTCTTCATTGGAGCACTTGGCGCTGCCGAACCCGGCCAGGGCATCAGGGCCATGGGCTGCTTTAAGATCGACAAGCCCGCTGGCAGCAACATCCAGAGCTTCGTCCCAACTGGCCTCTCGGAAATGGGTCAACGGCTTGGCAGGGTCGAAGTCTGGATCAATCCCTTTAGCGACACCTTCGCGGCGAATCAGCGGAGCGATTAGTCGGGATGGATGGCGCGGATAGTCATAGCCGAAGCGGCCTTTAACACACAGCCGGTTTTCGTTAGAGGGGCCATCGCGGCCCTCCACGTAAAGGATCTGGTCATTCTTGATATGGTAGGTGAGCTGACAACCCACTCCGCAGTAGGGACATACCGAATCGACCTTGCGGTCAGCCACAGACGAATCACCCCGTCCTTCGTCATCCACCACAGTGGCGGGCATCAGCGCACCGGTTGGGCAAGCTTGAACGCACTCGCCACAGGCCACGCAGGTGCTCTCGCCCATGGGATCGTCGAAATCAAACACGATCTTGGACGCCGCACCACGGTGGGCCAGGCCGATCACGTCGTTGACCTGAACCTCGCGGCAGGCACGCACACACAGATTGCACTCGATGCAGGCGTCAAGGTTGACGCGCATGGCGGAGTGGCTGCTGTCTTGTTCCAGGCTTTCCGCCCGGGACGCCACATGGTGCACGGTGGGCGCCTCGCGCTCTTCGCGCCTGGGCAGTTTACGGCGCACCGCCGTGGCATCAATGGCCAACTGGTCGGCCATGGCCCAGAAATGGCTGGCGCGATCGGGGCTCTCTTCCCGCTCCGGCTGGTCGACCAACAGCATCTCCATGACCATCTTGCGGGCGGTATGCGCCCGTTCGGAGTTGGCGCTTTTGACCACCATGCCGGGGGCTGCCTCGCGGAGACAGCTGGCGGCCAGGGTGCGCTCGCCCTCGATTTCCACCATACAGGCGCGGCAGTTGCCGTCGGCGCGATAACCGCTTGTGTCCTTAAAACAGAGATGGGGAATGGTCTCGCCGGCGCGCTTGGCCACCTGCCAGAGGCTTTCACCAGGGGTTGCACTCACCTCAACGCCATCAAGCGTCAGGGTAAAGCTTGTGCCTGGGTTTTGTTCGCTCATGCTCATGTTCATCCCCCTACCCCTTGACGATTACGTTCTGGGCGGCCAGCTCGCCGCGGAAATCCTTCAACAGCCCCAGCACCGGGTTAGGTGCCGCCTGGCCGAGTCCGCAAATAGAGGCATCTATCATCACCTGGGAGAGCTGCGTCATCAGCCCAGCATCCCACTCATTGCGCTCGAGCAGGGTGAGCATTTTTTCCGTGCCCACCCGGCAGGGCGTGCATTGGCCACAGGACTCATCGGCAAAAAAGGCCAATAGGTTGGTAGCCACCCCGCGCAGATCGTCCTGATCAGAGAGTACGATCACCGCTGCGGAACCGATAAAACAGCCGTGCTCCTGAAGGGTGTCGAAATCGAGGGGAATATCGGCCTTGGCAGCGGGCAGAATGCCGCCGGAGGCGCCGCCGGGCAGGTAGGCCGCCAGGCGGTGGCCGTCGGCCATGCCGTCGCAATACTCGTCAATTAACTCCTGAAGGGTTATCCCCGCGGGCGCCAAATACACACCGGGCTGCTTGACCCGACCCGAGACAGAGAAACTACGTAACCCTACACGGCCATGGCGACCCTGGCTTGCGAAAGCCTCCGCGCCACGCTGCCAGATCATGGGGATCCAGTAGACGGTCTCGACGTTATTGACCAGCGTTGGCCGGTCAAAGAGCCCCTTCTGGGCCACAAACGGTGGGCGATGGCGGGGTTTACCCGGCTTGCCTTCTAAAGACTCGATCATTGCCGACTCTTCACCGCAGATATAGGCGCCCGCGCCGCGGCGCAGCACAACGTAACCCGGCGCCACCAGGCCCGCAGCCTCCAGTTCGCTAATGGCCTCGCGCAGTACGCCGTGTAACGCCGGGTACTCATCGCGCAGATAGATATACAGCGCCTCGGCCTCTACCGCCCAGGCGCTGACCAAGGCGCCTTCAAGAAACTGGTGGGGTGAATTTTCTAGGTAATAGCGATCCTTGAAGGTACCAGGCTCGCCCTCGTCGGCATTGATAGCGCAGTAACGGGGGCCAGCTTCTTGGCGCACGAACGTCCATTTTTTGAAGGTAGGGAAACCCGCGCCACCCAAGCCGCGCAGATTGGCCTGCTGCATCGCCTCCATCAGCGCTTCCACCGTGACCTCGCCCTCGCGACAGGCTCGCAGTAGCGCGAAACCGCCCTCGCGGCGATAGTCGTCCAGTCGCTGCCAATCGACGGGGTCAGGATGAAAGTGTGCTTCCTCGATCACCGACGCGATACGCTCCTGAGTAGCGAACGGCACATGATAGTGCCCCACTTCCGCCACCGGCGCCGTGTCGCAGCGCCCCATGCAAGGAGCGCGCAGTACCCGCACCTGCTCGATATCCACGTTTGCTTCCAACTGTGCCTTAAGCGCCTCGGCACCGGCCAACTGGCAGGTTAAAGAGTCACAGACGCGGATTGTTACCGCGGGCGGCGGCAGTTGGTCGTCGTGAATGACATCGAAGTGGGCGTAGAAAGTGGCGGTCTCGTAAACGGCCGCCATGGGCAGGTTCATGTAAGCCGCCAGGGCACGTAGCTCCGTCAGCAGCAGATGCCCACGGTTATCCTGAAGGGCATGCAGGTGTTCAATCAGTAGGTCGCGGCGGCGCAGCGTGGCGTCCTGGCGTTCGTCGCCCAGCAGCTCACGCAACTCCTCAAGAAGTCGGGGGTCGAGTTCACGGCCGCGGGGCTTGCCGCGGAAGCGGCGCTTGGGGATCACGGTCTGGACGGTCATGGGGTACTCATTATTATCTTGATCGGCTTTATGCCGAATGAACGAAGACGGCACCCCGCGGGGCGCCGTCTAGGGTCGCACTGACCTGCCCTTCGTTTGGGGCAGGGCCTTTACTGAGTTAATACACTATTAAGCCACGCTGCCATGGGGATCAATAACGAATTTCTTAGCCGCACCGCCATCGAAGTCGGCGTAGCCCTGGGGCGCCTGATCCAGGTTAATCATCTGGACATTGACCGCATCGGCAATATTGACCTTGCCGAACAGAATAGCCTGCATCAGCGGGCGATGGTACTTCATCACCGGGCACTGCCCCGTATGGAAACTGTGAGACTTGGCCCAGCCGAGGCCAAAACGCATGCTCAGCGCGCCCTGCTTGGCAGCATCATCTTCCGCGCCGGGGTCTTCGGTCACGTACAGGCCCGGAATGCCGATCTGACCACCGGCTCGGGTCAACGACATCGCCGAGTTCAACACCGTCGCAGGCGCTTCTTTGCCGTGATTGCAGCCACAGGCGTGCGCCTCAAAGCCAACACAGTCGACAAAGGCATCGACCTCACGCTCGCCAAGAATCACCTCGATCTTGTCGGCCATGTCACCGTCCTGGGTCAGGTCGATGGTCTCACAACCAAAGCTGCGGGCCTGGGCCAGGCGCTCTTCGATCATATCGCCAACGATCACGCAGGCCGCACCCAGCAGTTGAGCGGAAACCGCAGCTGCCAGCCCCACCGGGCCAGCACCAGCAATATAGACGGTGCTACCAGGGCCGACACCAGCAGTCACGCAGCCGTGGAAGCCAGTGGGGAAGATATCGGAGAGCAGGGTCAGATCCTTGATCTTCTCCATGGCCTGATCGGCATCCGGGAACTTCAACAGGTTAAAGTCAGCGTAGGGAACCATGACATATTCGGTCTGGCCGCCGACCCAGCCGCCCATATCCACATAGCCATAGGCGGCGCCAGGGCGAGATGGATTGACGTTGAGGCAGATACCGGTGCGGCCCTCTTTACAGTTGCGGCAGCGGCCGCAAGCAATGTTGAACGGCACCGAGACCAGATCGCCCGGCCTGATGAACTCGACGTCGCGACCGGCCTCGATCACGAGCCCGGTGATTTCGTGGCCCAGCACTAGGCCTGCGGGCGCAGTAGTACGCCCCCGCACCATATGCTGGTCGCTGCCACAGATGTTGGTGGTCACGACCTTGAGGATGACACCGTGCTCGCATTTGCGATTGCCTAGCGCAAGCTCGGGATAGGCAATGGATTCGACGGCGACTTCACCCGGGCCTTTATAGACCACTCCGCGATTGGCTGCACTCATGGCTGACTCCTGTCGTTGTTTGTTGTTCTACTCAATGTAGTGAATGGCGCTTCCTCACACTATCCCTTCAGCGCCCCAGGACTTACTCCAAAAAGGCATCCACATGCCTATTCGAGACATGACAGTCAGGACGAATAGGTGGAGGTCGCTTTCACGACACTTCTCTTTTCGAGCAGGCCCAACAATTCCTAATGTCGGCGATGCTCCGCCTGTCCGACGCCCAACAAGAACCAACAAGGAAACGCGATGAACAACAACGACGACCCCGTCCTGTCGCCTGGACAGGACAATACGCAGATATTGGGGTTGGACTTCCACAACCCCGTTTTCCCCCTATCCGCCCTCGCTATCCTGCTGTTCATTATCTACGCGCTGGTCTATCCAGACGCAGCTAATACGCACTTAGGGCTTGCCAAAAACTGGTCGATTGAACACTTCGACTGGCTGTTTATGATTGCTGGCAATATTTTTGTGGTGTTCTGCCTCGTACTGATCTGCTTGCCACTCGGGCGGATTCGGTTAGGCGGCAAGGATGCAAAACCGGAATATTCGCGCACCTCCTGGTTCGCCATGCTGTTTGCAGCGGGCATGGGAATCGGCTTGATGTTCTGGAGCGTTGCTGAGCCCGTGGCCTACTACACCGACTGGTATGGAACGCCCCTGAATACGCCGGCGGGGACGCCGGAGGGCGCCAGCGCCGCCATGGGAGCGACCATGTTTCACTGGGGACTGCACCCCTGGGCCATCTATGCCGTGGTGGCGCTGTCCCTGGCATTCTTTTCCTATAACAAAGGTTTACCGCTGACCCTTCGCTCCGCCTTTTACCCCATTCTGGGCGAGCGCACCCGTGGCTGGGCAGGCCATGTCATCGACATCCTCGCCGTGCTGGCCACCATCTTCGGCTTGGCCACCTCACTTGGCTTTGGCGCTACCCAAGCCGCTGGCGGCCTCGCTTACCTTTTCGATGTCCCTAATACCATCGGCACCCAGCTGGCAATCATCGTGGTGGTCACGGTGATTGCGCTGATCTCAGTATGGCGGGGTATCGACGGTGGTGTGAAGCTGTTCTCGAATATCAATATGGTCATCGCGGCGGCGTTGCTGCTTTTCGTGGTCGTGGCGGGTCCAACCCTGATGATTCTGACGGGAATTGGCACTACAGCGCTGGACTACGCCAGCCACCTGCTGCCACTGTCGAACTGGATTGGCCGCGAGGATGACACTTGGTACCACGGCTGGACCATCTTCTACTGGGCGTGGTGGATCTCCTGGTCGCCGTTCGTCGGCATGTTTATCGCTCGTGTATCGCGGGGACGCACCGTTCGTGAGTTTCTAATCGCCGTACTGCTGGTGCCCACGCTGGTCACACTGGTGTGGATGAGCACCTTTGGCGGCACGGCGCTTTATCAGGCTGAAAACGGTGTGGGTGAGCTGGCTAACGGCATCGGCGACGTTTCGCTTGCCATGTTCCATATGCTGGAACAGCTCCCCATGACCAGTATCACCTCGACGCTGGCGATTATTCTGGTGCTGGTTTTCTTTATTACTTCGTCGGACTCCGGCTCACTGGTCATCGACAACATTACCGCAGGCGGCAAGACCGATGCGCCCAGGAGCCAGCGCGTCTTCTGGGCCACGCTGGAAGGGGTCATTGCCGGCGTACTGCTCTACGGGGGGGGAAGCACAGCCCTTACGGCGCTGCAGGCGGGCGCGGTAGCCACCGGTCTCCCCTTTACCCTGGTGCTCCTGCTGATGTGTTTCAGCCTCTACAAGGGCCTTCACAAAGAGTGGCAGCAGAGCAACGCGATGCCCAAAATCGCTAGCTAATCCAATCAAGCATCTGTTGCTTTCGGGGGCGCCAATGCCATGGAGCCCCTTTTGGTTTACGGATATGGTGTCGTGATTCCGGCACTGTGTGCCGCTAATGGCAATGAGAAGGCAGGTAAAGCGCTGCACCATAGCTAAACAACGTCAACAACTCCACGGCTATTTCCATGATCTACACCATCGCAATACTGCTGAGTCTGGTCGGCTATTTTATCATCGGCCATCTGGCCGGACGGCGCGTCAAGGGGCTGGATGACTATCTGGTCGCTGGCCGCAATGCCCCCACCTTTTTCATTCTCGGCACCCTGGTGGCCAGCTATTTAAGCACCAGCGCCTTTCTCGGCGAGACGGGCTTTGCCTATCAGGGCTATCCGTTTGTCATGCTGATCTTTGCGGCGGTGAGCACCTCGGGCTGCCTGCTGGGTGCGCTGGTGTTTGGCCGCTACCTGCGCCGCAGCGGGGCACGTACCGTGCCGGAGTTTTTCGGCAAACGCTTTGCCTCGCGTCGGGTGCAGGCCATTGCCGGGCTCACAACGATTATCGGCCTCGGTGCGTATCTGCTAGGCGTGATGCAAGGCGCGGGCATCATGTTTTCGGAGCTGACCGGCATGCCCTACTGGGTGGGCTTGGTACTGGTATGGGCGACCTACACCGGCTTTATCCTCTACTCCGGCTCTCCGGGGGTCATGCTGACCGATACCATCATGTTCGTGATTTTCTCGCTGGCCGCAGTGGGCGGCTCGCTGTATGTCATCCAGGATTTAGGCGGCTGGAGCGGGGCCGTTGAAGGGCTATTAATCCAGACGGACAAACCCGGCATTGCGCTGTGGCATGGGGTGATCGAAGGGCCGGAAGCCAGCTTCTCTTCCCCTGGCGAGGCGCTTATCTGGGGCCTGACGCTGGGCCTGGTTTGGGCGGCAGTGCTGGCGGCAAGCCCCTGGCAATCCAGCCGCTACCTGATGGCCCGCAACGAGCACGTGGTAATGCGCTCGGCCATGTTGACCGCCGTGGCACTTGCCGTTTTCTACGCGCTAATGATGATGACTGGCGCGGCAATCAACCTTTATGACCCGCAGCTCGACCCTGAACGCTCCATGATCTGGGTGGCGCTCAACGTGCTGCCTACCTGGCTTGGGGTGGTTATTCTGACCGGGGTGTTCGCTGCCGGGCTCTCGTCCTGCTCGACGTTTCTGTCGATCATTGGCTTTAGCCTCTCCAACGATATCCTGCCCGTCTCAACCGACGAGAAATCGGCCATGCGCAAGAGTCGCATGGCGGTGCTCGGCGCGGGTCTGATAGCACTACTGCTCGCGCTGTTCCAACCACCGGCGGTGATGTCGGTGGTGTGGTTTGCTGCCACCCTGTTTGCCTCCTCCTGGGGCCCGGTGGCGTTGATGAGCATCTGGAGCCGCAAGATCACCGCCGCGGGCGCGAGCTGGGGCTTGGCCGTGGGCTTTGTCGGCAATGTCGCTCTCTCGCTGATGGTGCAGGCCGAGTGGCTCAGCCTGCCAGTTTATCTGCATCCGGTACTGCTGAGTACGCTGATGGCGCTGGTGGCGATTACGCTGGCGTCAAAAATGACGCGTGTAAGTCAGGCCGAGACCGCATACCGGGCTTTCCTGCATGAGTTTGATGCCAGCGCGATGAGCGGTTGGGTATCGGGCACCCGTTGGATCGCGATATGCACCATGCTCTCTGGGGCCGCCATCGGGCTGTTTTTGTGGCAACAGTACGCGGCGACGTTAGCCGGACTTGCCGAGCGCTTCACGCTCTCTTCCGGTGCGGTTCAAGGAGCTTACCTGCTGGCGATAGGTTGCGGCAGCATGCTGTTTATCGCCGGGGCCGTAGGCTACTGGCTGGTTCGTCCTCATCAGAAAGCCGCCACGGCGAGCACGGTTATGGCAGATAATCGTTAAGCGCCGAGCCCCAACCCGAGAGGGCCAACGATCATTGGCCTGTTACTAACCACTCAACCGCTCGCCTACCCGGCGGGCGGTTAGTTTTTTTGCTGACCTGGAGACAAAACCATGCAGCTAAGTTCCTACCAACGCGGCCTGCTTATCGTAATACTCGGTGTGGTCTGCCTAAGCTTCGACGGTCTGTTGATTCGCCTGGCCGCCACCGACGGCTGGACCATCGTATTCTGGCGCGGTTTATTGATGTTCTGCGTGCTGGGGCTTTTATGCTGGGCAGGCAAACGGCTGGCGACGCTGCGAAGCCAACCCTTTTCCTCGCTAGCCTCAGCCATACTGCTGGGTCTGATCTCCAGCCTTTTTGTGCTGGCGGTCATGAACGCTAACGTGGCCAACGTGGTCGTGATCCTCAGCACCGCGCCGCTGTTTGCTGCGCTGTTTTCAAGGATTTTCCTGGGTGAAAAAGTCGCACTGCGTACACTGGTGGCCATTGCCATCTGCATGCTGGGCATGGGCCTGGTGTTCATGGGCGAGGGGGCCATGGGGATGCTGATAGGCAACCTCTATGCCTTGGCGGCCGCGGCAGCTATCGGCGGCAACCTGACCCTGCTGCGGCGTTTTCCAGCGATTGACCCTATGACGGTGGTTGCCGGTGGTGGGCTGCTCTCTGCGGCGGTTGCCCTGCCCATGGCCTCGCCGCTGGATCTGGATGCCCAGCGCTATGGCGTACTGGCACTAATGGGGCTGGTGCAGATGCCTTTGGCGACGGTGCTGATCAACAGCGCCACCCGCTATCTACCCTCTACTGAAGTGGCACTGTTCTATCTGGTCGAAACCGCGCTGGGCACGCTGTGGGTGTGGTGGTTATTAGGTGAGACACCCACGACCTCGACGCTGCTCGGTGGTGGTGTGGTTATCCTGGTGCTGGTAGTGCATGCCTGGATAGGCTTGCGTCTGGAGAGACAGCGCCTTCAGCTTTATCCGGGTTTTGTTGGCAAATAGCCAATGCGTCGCGTGGATCATCGCCCAACAAAAAGCCCGCAGGGAAGCGGGCTTGAACGATGATTAGAGGCGTCATGCGTTTCAGCGCAGCACTTCTTCCTCCTTGAGCAACTTGTAGATCGCCTCGGCGCCTTGCTCGGGGGTCACATCGGTGAGCACCTGCCCACCTTTGCCCTCGGACTTGGCCGCTGCCGCCTTGAAGCGATCCCGAGCCGAGGCAGCTTTAACGATTTTCAGACGTTTAGGCCGTTTACGCGCGGGGGCAAGTTGCCACTGGGCCAGCTCGCTGTCGGCTTCAGGGGTCGTCGGCGTGACCGCAAAGGTGGCGCGACGCGCCGGGCCGAAGGCGCTTTGACGCGCCGCCGGCGCTGCTTCATCCACGCTGATGATCGCGGGCAGACGCACCTTGAGACGGCGACGCTGGCCCCGTGGCAACGCCTGAAGCAGCGTTACCACGCCATTTTCCACCTTTTCTATCGATGCCAAGCTATTCACCAATGGCCAGCCGAGATGTTCTGCCAATGCATAGGGCAAAAGCCCAGAGCCTTCACCGCGCTCTGCCCGGGCACCGGTGATCACTAGCTGGGGCGAGGTAGCGGCCAAGTGCTCCACCAGGGCCAGAATAGCATCGCTACCCTCAGGCTGTTCGAGCAAGGTCATGGATTCAAGCCCCATGCCCAGGTAGCCGCGTAGCGCCGATTCGCTGTCATCCGCCTGGGGGCCCGCATGCAGTACGCTAATCCGAGTGCCCGGCAGTTCGGCCTCCATGGCCAGCGCTAGCTCCAGGCCCCGGGCATCCTGTTCGGCGCGCCGTGCGCGACCGGTTGTCGGGTGACGGCCTATGGAGACCAGCACTGCCACGTCGATTCCCTGCTGTTGTTGCTGTTGTTGCTTTAGATCAGGCTGCATCACGCTGCTCTCCTCGCTGCTGCTCCACCATGGCCACTAACGCGGCAAGGATTTGCGTACTGTCGCCAATCACCGCCAGATCGGCGCGCTTGATCATGTCGCAACCCGGATCGAGATTGATCGCCACCACCTTGTCACAGCGCTGAATGCCCTGAAGATGCTGGATGGCGCCTGAAATACCCACCGCCATATACACTCGGGCAGTCACCCAGGTACCCGTCGCGCCTACCTGACGGTCACGGGCCATAAAGCCGTCGTCCACCGCGACACGGGACGCCCCTTCTGTAGCGCCGAGCACTTTCGCGGCGTGATGGAAGTCATCCCACTCTTTGACGCCGTTGCCGCCAGAGAGGATGAACTCCGCTTCGGCCAGCGCCACGCCTGCAGGATCCACGGCCACTTGGCCCAAATCTTCGATCCGCGATAGCGTGGAAGGTATCGACGCCGCCAGGCTCAGATGCTCCGCCGCATGGCGCGTCTCGTCCACCGGCTCGGCGCACTCGGCCAATGCCAGCGCCACCCGCGGCAGCGGGCGTTGAATATCCAGGCTCCCGGCACCACCACGAGCCGTGCAGCGCCAACCCAGCGGCGCATCATTGTCAGCCTCGATCTGCCAAACGCCAGTAGCCGCGCGCTCACCCAGACGCACGGCCAGGCGCCGCCCCAGATCGGCACCGCCCAGCGGTGAGTCGGGCAGTAGCCAGAAGCGCGGCGCCATCTCCCGCTCCACGGCGCTTAAGGCCGCTAAGCGCGTCTCAGGGGCAAACCCCGCGTAAAACTCATCATCAAGATGCACGACGCGATCGATCCCGGCTTCGCCCAGCGCTTCTTCCTTATGTTCACCAAACAGAATCGCCACCACGGCACCGGGCTGCTCGGCGTCGGCATCCGCCAAGCGCCGTGCCAGCCCCAGCAGATCCTTGTCATGACTGGAAAGGCGCCCACCGGTCATGTCAGGCACAACGGCCACCAGGAAGGCTGGCTGGTCGATGGTCACCGTGCGGCGGCTATCGCGGGCCGCCGTAGCGGTCGCCGCGGACTGACCGCCCTGCTGGAGACCGCTTCGGTCGATTCGTTTGACGCCATTGGGGCCGATAAAACCGATGGCACGTGGATTCTTGCGCACCACGCCGTTGGGCCCCAGCCATTCGCTAACCGCTCCGCCGCCCGTGTTTCCACCAAGAGCCGCAACCACGCTGGCGTACTCGGGGTGCAGACGATTCCGGGCGATCCACTCGCGACGCGGATCGCGACGTATAATCTCGCTCATACGATCACCTCCTCAGCCGTCGTCGTTGCAGCAGGCCGCTGGGATCCGCCAGTCGCGTCATCAGCGGGACGCTCTACCAGAGCATCGGCCACCAGCTCGGCAATGTCGCGTACCTCGGCACTGGCATCCACCACACCTTCCAGCATAGCGGTGCACTGTGGGCAGCCCACCGCGACCAGTTCGGCGCCGCTCTCTTTGACGTCGTTCATGCGCATATCGGGAATCCGCTGCTTGCCGGGAATATCGGTAATCGGTGCCCCGCCGCCGCCGCCGCAGCAGCGCGAGCGGAAGCCGGAGCGCTCCATCTCCTTGACCTCAATGCCCAGCGCTTTAAGTACGTTGCGAGGGGCATCAAATTCACCGTTATAGCGCCCCAGGTAACACGGGTCGTGATAGGTGACGCTGCCGCCTTTCCAAGGGGCAAAGGTCAACCGACCGGCATCATACAGTTCGGCGATAAAGGTGCTGTGGTGACGTACCTCGTAATGTCCGCCCAGTTCGCCGTACTCATTGCCCAGCACGTGAAAGCTGTGGGGATCGCAGGTAACAATCTGCAAGAAGCGATACTTGGCCAGGGTGGCAATATTGCGCTTCGCCAGGGACTGGAACGTCGCTTCATCCCCCAGACGCCGTGCCACATCGCCGCTATCGCGCTCTTCAGTACCCAATACCGCGAAATCGACTTCAGCGGCGCGCAGCACTTTGACCAGTGCGCGCAAGGTGCGCTGGTTGCGCATATCAAAGGCCCCATCCCCCAGCCACAACAGCACATCGACCTGCCTAAGATCTGCCATGAGCGGCAGGTTAAGATCCGCCGCCCAGTTGAGCCGCGAGCCAGGGTCGAAACCGCCGGGATTGTCGGTGGCTATCAGATTATCGAGCACTTCGGCGCCTTTGTTGGGCGTTTTGCCACGCTCCAGGGTCAAGTGGCGGCGCATATCGACAATCGCATCCACGTGCTCAATCATCATCGGGCACTCTTCCACGCAGGCTCGGCAGGTCGTACACGACCATAGGGTATCGGCGTCGACCAACGCTTTTCCTTCCAGCGCCACGATGGGCCCATGAGGAGAACCTGCGTGCTCACCTACCGGTTTGCCAGGGTAAGAGGAACCGGCATAGGCGGCATCGCTGCCCCCGGCCATACCCACCACCATGTCCTGAATCAGCTTCTTAGGATTGAGCGGCTGACCCGCAGCAAAGGCCGGGCACACTGCCTCGCAGCGACCACACTGCACACAGGCATCAAAGCCCAGCAGTTGGTTCCAGGTAAAGTCGGCGGGCTTTTCCACGCCCAGGGGCGCCGCCTCGTCTTCTAGGTTCAGCGCCTTGAGACCCGTTGAGCGGCCAGCGCCGCCTTTTTTCGTGGAGAAGCGCTCGGCGCGGCGATGGAAAGCGAGATGCAAGGCGCCAGCGAAGGCGTGCTTCATGGGCCCGCCCCAGGTCATGCCGAAGAACATCTCCCCCAGGCCCCAGGCCACGACGCCCGCCAACACCAGCGCCAACAGCCAGCTACCACTGCCTTCAAGCAGGCTTCCGGGCAGTAGGTTCACCGTGGGTAGGGTGATCAGGAAAACACCTAGCGAAAACGCCATCAAACTCTTGGGCAGGCGCATCCAGGGCCCCTTGGAGAGCCGAGCGGGCGGATTAATGCGTCGGCGCGCCACGAAGAGGCTGCCGACAAACATGGAGGTACTGGCCAGCAGTAACAATCCGCCTAGCAGGGGGTTCGCGATGCCAAGGCCATGCACCAAAATCATTAGCACGGCGGCAGCAACGAAGCCACCGGCGGTGGCCACGTGGGTGTTGGAGATCATTTTGTCGCGCCCCACCACATGGTGCAGATCCACCAAATAGCGACGCGGCATGGCCGCCAACCCCTTCAGCAAGTTAACCCGCGAGGGGCGCCCCTGGCGCCACAGGCGCATACGCCGCACGGCGCCGATGACTGCCAGGGCCAAAGCGCTAAAAATCAGTATCGGCAAGAGCGTTTCGAGCATGGTGCTCACCTCATCTTTGGTACCATTGGCTTCGGCGGCGGGGCTGCTCTGGCGCCCCGCATTATTGTTGGCTTTCGCCTAAGTCAAAAGTCCTTGCAGATTCGCAGGGCGTCGTAGATGGCCGCATGGGTGTTACGCGGTGCCGTGCAGTCGCCCAGGCGGAACAGCAGGAAGCCATCTCCTGACTCGCCGCTCTCATCAACCAGGCAGGGCTGCGGCTGAATCGCGTAGAGTGCTTCCAGATCCACCTGCCCTTTGTTGCGGGACTGCTCCTTGAGGGTGTAGTAGAGCGCCTCATCGGGCCGCACGCCGTTCTCCACCACCACCTGATCCACCACACGCTCTTCCAAAGCACCGGTGTACTCGTTTTCGAGCACCGCCACCAGGCCATCGCCCTCGCGATAGACTTTGTGCAGCATCAGGTCGGAGGACATGATCACCTCCTTCTCATAGAGGCTGCGGTAGTAGGTGGGGAAGGTGGTACCTCCCACCGCTGCACCGGGCTTGATATCGTCGGTGACGATCTCCACTTTGGCGCCCTTGTCGGCCAGAAAATCCGCCGCCGAAACGCCGGAGAATTCGCAGATGGCATCATAGATCAGCACGTTCTTGCCGGGTGCTACCTTGCCGGAGAGGATGTCCCAGGTGCTGACCACCAGGCTCTCTTCGGGATTATCCGAGTAGCCCCACTCGGGGTGCTGGCTCAGGAAGGGCTGACCGCCGGTGGCAAGCACAACGATATCCGGACGCAGGTCGAGTAGCGTTGCCTCATCAGCGCGAGTGCCCAGGCGCAGGTCGACTTTTAGCCGCACTAGTTCCAGCTGGTACCAGCGGGTGATACCAGCGATCTGATCGCGCTGCGGCGCCTGGGCGGCAATGGTGATCTGTCCACCTAAAGCGTCAGCCGCTTCAAACAGGGTGACATCGTGGCCGCGCTCAGCAGCGACACGGGCTGCTTCCATACCGCCAGGGCCACCGCCGACCACCACGACTTTGCGCTTGGCGCCCTCGCTCTTCTCGATGATATGGGGCAGCCCCATGTACTCACGGGACGTGGCGGCGTTTTGGATACACAGCACATCAAGGCCCTGATACTGGCGGTCGATGCAGTAGTTAGCGCCCACGCACTGTTTAATCTGGTCGATCTGGCCCATCTTGATCTTGGCGATCAGGTGCGGGTCGGCAATATGTGCCCGGGTCATGCCCACCAGGTCGACGTAGCCCCCTTCGAGAATACGCTGGGCCTGGTTGGGATCCTTGATGTTCTGGGCGTGGATCACCGGCACGTTCACCACTTCCTTGATCCCCGCCGCCAGGTGCAAGAAAGGCTCTGGCGGGTAGGACATATTAGGAATGACGTTGGCCAAGGTGTTGTGGGTGTCACAACCGGAGCCGATGACGCCGAAGAAGTCGACTTTGCCGGTGGCATCGTAGTAGGCGGCGATCTGCTTCATATCGTCGTGGGAGAGGCCATCCGGATGGAACTCGTCGCCGCAGATCCGCATGCCGACGCAGAAGTCGTCACCCACTTCGTCGCGCACCGCCTTGAGCACTTCCATACCGAAGCGCATGCGATTTTCGAAGCTTCCGCCCCACTCGTCTTCGCGCTTATTAACCCGTGGGCTCCAGAACTGGTCAATCAAATGTTGGTGAACGGCAGAGAGCTCAACACCGTCGAGCCCGCCCTCTTTCGCTCGACGCGCGGCCTGGGCGAAGTCACCAATGATGCGCCAGATCTCCTCGACTTCAATGGTCTTACAGGTAGAGCGGTGCACCGGCTCACGGATACCGGAGGGTGAAACCAGCGTCGACCAGTCAAAACCGTCCCAGCGGGAGCGGCGCCCCATGTGGGTAATCTGGATCATAATCTTGCCGCCATGCTTATGCACAGCGTCTGCCAGATTTTGAAAATGCGGAATGATGCGGTCGGTAGAGAGGTTTACCGAGCTCCACCAACCCTGCGGGCTATCGATGGAGACCACCGATGAGCCACCGCAGATACACAGGCCACAACCGCCTTTGGCCTTCTCCTCGTAGTACCTGACGTAGCGCTCAGTGGTCATACCGCCGTCGGTGGCATGCACCTCGGCGTGAGCGGTGCTGACCACACGGTTGCGGATGGTCAGCTTGCCGATATCGATCGGCTCGAAAATTGCGTCGAATGCCATGTTTGTCTCTCCTCTCCCCCTGGCTAGCGGGCGGCGTCAGTCAGCGGCTGGACGGTAAAGAGGCCGATGTCACAGCCCTCTTCGGCGGCACTCTGGGTCTGCTCGGCCACAGTGCGCAGGGAGCTCCCGCGTGCGGCGAGGATTTGATCCATGGCGCCGGCGAACCAGCCGGTGAACATGTACTCCTCTTTTTTACCGGTCTTGCCCAATTGGTAAACGAAAGCGCTGTGTTCGAGACGCACCTGAGCCGTACCCGATTCGAGATCGATCTGCTCAGTCAGGAAAAGCCCCCAGCCGCGCTGAGAGAGACGATTCATATAGTGTTCGAAGACGGCCACACCTTCGATGCCGTGGCATTCGGCCTCTTTTTCACACCAGTGCCAAGCACTTTTGTAGCCGGCGTGATAGAGAATTTCGGCATACTTCTCGGCACCCAGCGCCTCTTCGACGGCCACGTGGTTATTGATAAAAAAGTGCCGTGGTACATACAGCATCGGCAGGGCGTCGCTCGTCCAGACGCCTGTTTCGCTATCCACTTCGATGGGCAGTGCGGGGGCCAGTTTGGTCACGGTTGTATTCCTCAAATCTTGATTGTTATGGAGTAGCTAAGCAGCCGTTCTGCAAGGCGAGCGGCGCCGGGGATAGGCCGTAGAGGGGGTCTTTTGCCATGTATGGCAAAAGTAGCGTCCATGGAAGGATTCACAGCGCCCCCTCGTAGGCCTATCGCCGGTAAAGCCGCGTGAGTAGGGCTCATCAGCTCCCCCAGACATCCTTGAGCACACGCACCCAGTTCTCGCCCATGATCTTACGCACCTGGGTTTCGCTCATGCCACGCTTGAGGAGGGCCTCGGTAAGATTGGGGAACTCACCAATGGTGCGGATACCTTTGGGATTGATGATCTTGCCGAAATCGGTCAAACGACGGGCGTAGCCCTTGTCATGGGTCAGCCACTCGAAGAACTCCTGATCGTGCCCCTGGGTGAAATCGGTACCGATGCCGATAGCGTCTTCACCGACGATATTCATGACGTACTCAATCGCCTCGCAGTAATCTTCGATAGTCGAGTCGATGCCCTTTTTGAGGAACGGCGCAAACATGGTGACACCCACGAAGCCGCCGTGGTCGGCAATGAACTTCAGCTCTTGATCGGATTTATTACGCGGATGCTCTTTGAGACCGGAGGGCAGGCAGTGTGAGTAGCAGACTGGCTTTTTGGACTCGAGAATGACCTCTTCGGAGGTCTTGGCGCCGACGTGAGAGAGGTCGCACATAATGCCGACGCGGTTCATCTCGGCAACAATTTCGCGACCAAAGCCAGAGAGGCCACCATCGCGCTCGTAACAGCCCGTACCCACTAGGTTCTGGGTGTTGTAGCACATCTGCACGATGCCCACGCCCAACTGCTTGAAGATCTCTACGTAACCAATTTGGTCTTCGAAAGCATGGGCATTCTGAAAGCCAAAGATGATGCCGGTCTTGCCCTCCTCTTTCGCCCGCGTGATGTCAGCGGTGGTACGAACCGGACGCACCAGGTCACTACACTCCGCCATCAGTTGGTTGGACTTGACGATATTATCGACCGTGGCCTGAAACCCCTCCCACACGGAGACGGTGCAGTTAGCCGCAGTAAGACCACCGCGACGCATGTCCTCAAGCAGCTCACGATTCCATTTGGCGATGATCAGACCATCAATGACAATAGCGTCATTGTGCAGTTCAGAGGGGGTCATAGCTATGCTCCAACATTGGTTAATGTAGCGAGCATAGCGCTGACGTTGGATTGGACTGCTCTTGGAAACGACGGCGGAAATTCCAAAAGCGTCATAGTGTCGTGAACACGACCACTACCCACGCACCCGCTAACCTTTGCAGAGGAGGAGGAGTAGTTTAGAGATAGCAGCTACTAAAAAACCTGCTGCCCGGAGGTGGACAGCAGGTTTGGAATAGTGGTGACGAATTACCTATCAGCGCAGTAGCGGCACGCTGGCAAAGGTAGGCTCACCCTGGGCATGGGCAAGCGCCTGCTGGGCACTCGAAAGAGGTTCGCTTTTGTAAGGCTCGCCCCCCCATCGCTGAATTAACGATGGCGACTTAGCAGGGTTACTTCCTTGACGGTCATGCACCCCCAAGCGCTCATTTCTCGGCGGTACACCAAAGTATTCACGATAACACTTGGAAAAATGGGGCGTAGAGACAAAGCCGCAAACGGACGCAATTTCGATAATCGAGAGAGGCGTTTGCTTGAGCAATTGACGGGCACGCACCAAGCGTAGCTTGAGGTAATAGCGGGACGGAGAGCAGAGAAGATAGCGCTGAAATAACCGTTCTAACTGACGCCGTGAAACATCCACATACTTTGCCAGCTCATCGAGCTCGATCGGCTCCTCAAGGTTGGACTCCATCAACGCCACAATCTCTAGCAGCTTGGGCTGAGTCGTACCCAGCACGTGTTTAAGCGGTACACGCTGCTGATCCTGCTCGTTGCGCACACGCTCGTAGATAAACATCTCGGAGATACCTGCCGAAAGCTCACGTCCATGGTCGTGAGCAATCAGATTTAGCATCATATCCAACGGTGCGGTGCCGCCAGAGGCGGTGAATCGATCACGATCAATAGAGAAAAGATGCGGGGTCAGAATGACGTTGGGGAACGCCTCCTGCATGGAGGCCAGGCACTCCCAGTGCACGCTGGTTTGATAGTGATCAAGCAGCCCCGCCTGGCCCAGCGCCCAACTGCCCGTACAGACCGAGCCTAATCGTTTTAGCTGGCGCGACTGAGACTGCAGCCAGCGCACGTGCTCGCGGGTGACACTGTGATGAGGGCCTACCCCACCGCAAACGACTACCCACTCAAGCGAGAGAGGGGTATGCATTGATGCGTCAGGCGTCACCTGCAGCCCATCACTGGCGCGCACGGGCAGACCGTCTTGGGTCAGGGTGTACCAGCGATACAGCTCGCGCCCAGCCAGTTGATTAGCCATCCGCAAAGGGTCTATCGCGGAGGCCAGAGAAATCAGTGTGAAATTATCTAGCAGTAGAAAGCCAAGGGTTTGCGGTTCACCCGCCCGATCAGTCTTTGCTGTCGGGTCTTTTGCTTGATTTGATGTCATGGTCTTACCCTCCGTCACCTTTTAAGCATCATCTTTTTCTTATTAGTATAGGCGTCGCTGGCGTATTTTAGTTTCCCCCTTACTGTCGTGAATACTGGCTCGTGCAGGAGGGGCATTGCTCTTTGGTCGTATATTGGCATGAACAGGACGGAAAGCGACAACACTATCACGCAGATCTGGCGATCAGTCGCAAATGCAACGCTTGAGGTCGCATCCGAAACCTTTAACCCTAGCCAACACACCACCGGCGTATCCGCGAGCGACTCGACCACGAATTACCCGGGGTAGATAAGAGGCATCCATAACTTTTATCTGGTAGCGTCCAATTGAGGGCTATACCAGCGTCCAATTGCTGGCTATATCATCGTCCAATTGCGGGTTATCAAATAATCGGTGGCATCCGGTTAGCCTTTAGCGGGTGTGTCACACCAAGATGCTCCAGTGTCAAAAGCGAAGCATTATCTCAATGTATGACGCAGTCAATCAGCGGATAGAGTTGCCACACGGCGCTCCAGTGCTTACCACTATATGGCAAGATAGTGTTAATAATTCAACAATAGGGCGGGTAGCGCTATGTCAATTGAGCTTTGGCTGTCGTTTGTGCTGGCTTCGTTTTTGGTGATCGCATCCCCCGGCCCCGCGGTTGCTCTGCTGGTCATGACCGGCATCAACCAGGGACGCAAGGCCGCTTTAGCGATGCTACCCGGCTTTTCTTGGGCGATTTGGTGGCGATGTCACTTTCGTTTGCTGGCGTAGGCGCCCTGCTGATGGCGTCGGCGGAGCTATTCGCCATGGTTAAATGGCTAGGGGTTCTCTATCTGCTTTATCTAGGCATCAAGATGTGGCGAGAATCCGGCCAATTGAATGACCTGGAAGCCTCTGGGGCAAACGTCAAGCAAGGCACCGCCAAGGCCTTTTGGGTGACGCTGCTAAACCCCAAAAGCATTCTATTTTTTATGGCTTTCATGCCGCAGTTTATTAACCAGACCCAGCCGTTGGCGCCCCAGTTGGCGATTCTTTTCACCACCTTTCTTGTGATAGGTATCATCTCAGATCTTGGCTACACACTGTTATCGACCACTAGCCGACAACTGATGTCCGCCAGGTTTCGCCGCCTGTTGCACCGCTGCGGGGCCGGTAGTTTAATCGGCGCGGGTGTGTTGATGACCGTGATGCGCCGTCCTGCTGCCTAACTAATCCAATCGGAGGTTATTTATGCCACGCCCGATAGCGAAGAAGGATTTTCCTGTCTCCAACGTCAGGCACTTTCTTGAGCCTGGCCCGATTGTGCTGGTCTCATCGCAATGGCAAGCGCAAACCAACATCATGACCATGGGGTGGCACATGGTCATGGCGTTCTCTCCCTCGCTTATTGGGTGCGTTATTGCTGCAGGCAATCACTCCCACGACCTTGTGCGCCATAGCGGGGAATGCGTGATCAATATTCCCTCGGCGTCGCTTGTGGATACTGTTGTAGGTATCGGGAACTGCTCCGGGAGCGAGGTCGACAAGTTCAAGGCGTTTAAGCTGACCCCATGCAAGTCAGAACAGGTCGGTGCGCCTCGGATAGAGGAGTGCTACGCATCTTTTGAGTGCCGATTGCACGATGACGCCATGGTTGAACGCTACAACCTGTTTATCTTTGAAGTCGTGAAAGCCCACGTAGCGCCTTCAGCAGATGAGGAGGAGTCACTGCACTACCGGGGGATGGGAGAGTTCATGCTGTCAGGTAAATCTATAGATCGAACGGAGCTATTTAAACCGTCGATGCTAGTCTGAGCCGTTGTGCGCTGGAGACTTTCCATCCTTCTCTAATCGCCACACGACCCTGGGAGCTGGCCAGTTAACCGAACTCACTTCGATTAACCGGCCATCAGGGGCTGTGTCAGTAACATCTAGCGTTGAAAACCAGCTTTGAACACCTCGTTAAGAGCGACGCTCCCACAGGGTGACCTCCGAGAGGCTATGCTGGTATTTATGCATGGTCTCGCGGATCACAAAAGGCACTTTCTCCGGATCGCTGATCATCCTGAAGTGGGGCTCAAGCAGCTCCTTCAAGCCATCCAGGGTGCTGAAGTTTTCACCATTTTTCTTGAAGCCACCGATCCACTCCTCCATCGGCGTATACTCTTCCAACCAAGTATAGGGCGACGCAATCATCAGTATGCCACCAGCATTGATGCGCTGATGAATGGTTTGCAGGAACTGGGCAGGCTTGTACAGCCGGTCGATCAGGTTCGCGGCCAGCACTAAATCGTAATCACTGAACTGCGGTTTGAGGTTGCACGCATCGCCCTGGTGGAAGCTAACGCGGTCGGCCGCTTCTTCCAGCCCCATACTGACCAGGGTGCGCTCCTGATAGCTAACCAGTTCGCCCTCTTCGGTGCGGGTATAACGCAGCACTTTCTGCTCCGCCATCTCCACGCCCTGGCGGATAAAGTTGGCCGAAAAGTCCACGCCATCGACGTGCTCAAACTCGCGGGCCAGCTCAAAGCTACCGCGCCCACTGGCACAGCCCAAATCCAGAGCGCGTTTCTTCTGACGACCAGCCATGGCGGCTAGTGCCTTGTTGGCCAAGGCCTGCGGGAAGTTGGCAACCCCAAACCACTCATCGCCATAATGGAATTCCGCGTACTCCGCCATGCGGGCATTGCTTTCGTAATAGGCACTGGGCAGGGTGACTTCCGCATCCGAGACGACGTAGCGGAAACCCGCATGCTGGAAGAAGTGGCGGCGGAATGCGTAGCGGGCGCTAAGCCGGGTTTCATTCCCGCAGGAGATCCAGGAGCCGCCCTTAATCAGGTTGTGCTGGTTGTCGAAAGTCGGCGTTGTGAAATCATCGTAGAGGGGATGCACCTTGAACCCAGGAAATGGGTAGGTCGGTGTTTCCACCCACTGCCAGACGTTGCCCACCACATCAAACCACTGGCCGTGCTGGAACCGCGTGACCGGGCAAGAGGAGGCGCCGTGATCCAAATGCAGATTGGCGTTGGCAGGGCTGTCACTTTCAAGCTCGGAGACACCCGCCTCTTCTGCTAAACGATGCCACTCATCTTCCGTCGGCATGCGCACGGGCTGCCCCGTCTGCTGGCTTTTCCAGTGACAGAAGGCTTTGGCTTCGTGGAAATTGACCTCCACCGGCCAATCCCAGGGCATCTCAACTTCTTCGGTCATCAGGCGCAAAAACCACTCATTTTTCCACACCCAGAAGGTGGGATGGGTCGCCTTGGCGAAGTTGCGCCAGCCCAATCCTTCTTCCGACCAGAAGGCATCGGTTAAGTAGCCACCGGCTTCAACAAATTCGAGAAACTCATTATTGCTAACCAGGAACTGGCTGGCTTTGAACTCTTCCACTGCGGCACGATGATGGCCGTACTCGTTGTCCCAGCCATACCAGGGGTCGTCAACAGACTTACCCAGGATCACCTCACCTTGAGGCACCGTGATCAGTGTGTTCTCAGGCGGCTCACCCGTAGTGCGGCTGGGCGCCCAGGCGGCTTGAGGCGTCACCAGATCAAGTGACTGCTGACGAATCAATACCGAAGACGTTTCAAGGTGAATACGCTCATGCTCAATGCCCATCATGATAGGCCAGAAGGGGCTATCCCAACCAATAGGTAGTGCAATGGGCAGCTCACGGATCAGTTTCAACACTGCTACACGCACCTTGGCGCGGTAGTCCATCACTTCGCTGACCGACGGCCAGGAGTAGTGAGCTTCATTGAGATCATCCCAGCTCATTTCATCGACGCCTACGGCGAAAATGGACTCCATGTTGGCATCTATACGCTCCGGCAAGAGCTTTGCCAGCACCAGCTTATTAACGAAGAACGTCGCAGTGTGCCCAAGATAAAAAATCAGCGGGTGCCGCAGCGCAATGGGCTTTCTAACGTAGGCTTCTTCGCTTACAAGCGTCGTAAACAGCGACTCATAGCGGTCAAAGGTGGCGGTAAAATACGCTTCGATCTCCCGCCGCGTCGCCTCGGGGTCATTACCTGCCAGCATCACAGTACGAGGAAAAATTTCCGACGATGTCGATGCTTGAAGCTCAGCATGGGAATTGGAGGAAGTCATCTTTTAGAACACCTTTTATCTTTAAACGACGATGAGTCACATAGGTAAACATGGTTTGCCATTAAAAACCAAAAACTCATACAAAAGCTACCAATAGTTATACAAAAATGATCACTCAACGCCGCCTCCCCCGCCCTGGCTCATCAACAGAATAGTGAAGGGCCACCCACAAGCTGAGTGGTAGACTGGCAGATATCGCCGGACGTCGCGTCTAAACACACTGTCCCCACGTATCCATTCATAAAGGCTTATAGATGACAAAGGTTGCCATATTGATTGATGTGCAAAATGTTTATTACACCGTGCGAGAAGCGTATGGCAGAAATTTCGACTACAACGCGTTTTGGGCCCAGGCAACCGCTGGCAGAGAAGTTGTGAAAGCAGTCTGCTACGCCATCGATCGAGGCGACCAAAAGCAGCGTGAGTTTCAAAACATACTCAGAGCGATTGGCTTTAAGGTAAAACTGAAGCCTTTTATTCAGCGGTCAGACGGCTCCGCAAAAGGCGACTGGGATGTGGGTATCGCACTTGATGCCATGGAGTATGCCGAACAGGCAGATGTGATCGTGCTGGTATCCGGCGATGGCGACTTCGATCTACTCGTCCAAAAAATCCGTGCGAAGCATGGCAAAAAAGTCGAAGTTTATGGTGTACCTCAACTGACCGCAGCGTCGCTCATCAATGCAGCCAGTGAGTTTATAGGGATCGATAAAGCGCTTCTGCTAAGTTAGCTATAGTTCATACAATCAACACGTCTGTTAATCACCCACCCTAAACGTTTATACATCGTTTATCAGTTTTCTAAAAATAAGCGGATCGAATGTTTCTATCGCCTACTTTAGTCTAAATTCCCCGCTCTATTTGCCCATACCGAACCGGCATAGGCTATGCACAGAAGCAAGCTGTCAGTTAAATATTCTAACGCCCTGGCCAGCCACTACTCTGTTGAATAACTATGATGACATGCCCCGATGCCCTACGTTCACGATACGCTAACGCGACTTAATAAAAGCAGCCCTGCACAGTCAGAATTTTATCAAGCCACCGAAGAGGTGCTCGAATGCCTGCGCCCGCTTCTTGAGCAGAGTGATTACTATCATCAGCACAGCATTATTGAACGAATAGTCGAGCCCGAACGGCAAATCATGTTCCGGATCAGCTGGGTAGATGATGCTGGCAAGGTACGGGTCAACAAAGGCTATCGCGTGCAGTTCAACTCTGCCCTTGGTCCTTACAAGGGCGGCTTACGCTTCCACCCCAGCGTTACCTCGGGCACCATCAAGTTTCTCGGCTTTGAGCAAATCTTCAAAAATGCGCTAACCGGTTTGCCGATCGGTGGCGGTAAAGGCGGCGCCGATTTTGACCCCAAGGGAAAATCAGACAATGAGATCATGCGCTTTTGCCAGGCATTCATGAGCGAGCTCTACCGCCATATTGGCCCTCACTGCGATGTACCTGCAGGCGATATCGGCGTCGGTACGCGGGAAATTGGTTATCTCTTTGGTCAGTACAAGCGGCTCACCGGCCACTATGAAGGCGTGCTCACCGGCAAAGGGCTTAACTGGGGAGGCTCGCTTGGCCGTAAAGAGGCCACCGGCTACGGCGCGGTGTACTTTGCACAAAACATGCTCGCTACCCGCGGAGAAGAGCTGCGCGACAAGACCTGCCTCGTTTCCGGCGCTGGCAATGTTGCCATCTACACCATTGAGAAGTTATACGAACTGGGGGCTAGACCCATCACCTGTAGCGATTCACGTGGCACCATTCACGATGAAAACGGTATTGATTTAGGCTTACTCAAACAGCTCAAAGAAGTGCAGCGCACCTCGTTAGAGGCCTACTTACATGAGCACCCTGAAGCGCACTACATTTCTGCACGTGACTACCCCCAGGGCGGGAATGCCGTATGGCGTATTCAAGCCGATGTTGCGTTCCCCTGCGCGACGCAGAATGAACTGACTGCAAGTGATGCGGAGAGCCTGCTCGCGAATGGCATAGAATGTATTAGTGAAGGTGCCAACATGCCCTCTACCAAAGAGGCCGTCGATCTGTTTCTAGACGCTAAGATTGCCTATGGCCCAGGCAAGGCCGCCAATGCTGGAGGCGTCGCTACCAGCCAGTTAGAGATGGCGCAAAATAGCAGCATGGAGCAGTGGCCGCTGGAAAAAGTCGACCAGAAATTAAAACAGATTATGGCCAATATTCACCGCCAGTGCGCCGACACCGCCGAGGAGTTTGGTGATAAAACCAATTTGGTACTGGGCGCCAATATTGCAGGCTTCAGAAAGGTGGCTGACGCCATGATTGAACAAGGGGTCACCTGATCGTCTTTATCTTATAAATCGCTTATACTGCAAAAGCACACAGTCCTTCCTTTATTGGGGAAGGGCTGTTTTTTATTGGTTTAAACTTATTGCTTTCTAAGGAGAGTAATCATGGGACAACGTCCTGCTATTATTATTAATCGTCTTGATGCCGAACGCCTCCAGCGCTTGATCGACAATGCATCCGATAAAGACATGGCGGTGGCTCAGCTACTTGAGGAAGAGTTAGCACGAGGTGAAGTCTGCGACCCTGAGGATATTCCAGATGACGTGGTCAGCATGAATAGCCAGGTTCGCTTCACCGACCTCACCCGCGGGCTTAAGATGATTCGAACCCTGGTCTACCCGCACTCCCTGGAAAGCGTAGCGGATGGCATTTCGGTCATGGCGCCCATTGGCGCGGCATTGATCGGCCTAAAAGTGGGCGACATCATCGAATGGCCGCTACCCAACAATACCGAAGCACGGCTCCGCATTGATGCTATTTATTGGCAGCCCGAACGCGAAAAACAGTTTCACCGATAAAGCGCGCTAGAAAGTGAGCTGGCTCCGCTAGCTCATGATTAAGTCAGCTATTATCTTCGCCCACTTATTTCACATAAAGGGAGTTTGTTCAGGGCGCTCTCATCTTTCACATACCCTTAGGAAGACGATATCTAAGCGGCTCTTTATCGCATTAAACGTACCATCCCTGCTATTAGTCATAGCCATGGTACTTTTCACAATTCTTCCAGTGAGAATGCACACACTGGACGTTTTTACCTTAAGATCTGAATTGGCAAAGCATTACAGCGTCCATAGACGCCATTAAGCCAGGAAGTGGGTGCAGCGACTTCCTATCAAGAGAGGATCCATTCAGGCCAAACAACAAAAAAACGTGATACGATAATCTTTTGTATTCGTAAAATTTTCTGTCGTTTTTAGCGACAACCTCACCGCAAAGGAAATCGACTTTCACCATGTCGTCAGCTAAAGACTGCGTCGCTACGCTTATTGATGACTTCCAAAAGCGTCGACCAATTCGCGCCGGTTCATTGATTATTACCGTCTATGGCGACTCTATCGTTCCGCGGGGCGGTACCGTTTGGTTAGGCAGTCTATCGAAACTGGTGGAGCCCATCGGTATCAATGAGCGGCTGGTGCGTACATCGGTTTACCGGCTGACCAATGAAACCTGGCTACGGGGAGAGAAGATTGGTCGTCGTAGCTACTATCGGTTGAGTGGCCCTGGTCGGCGTCGTTTCGAACAAGCCTTCAAGCGTGTCTATCACGGCGCCCAACTTCCCTGGTCGGGCCAGTGGACATTGGCATTGCTGACACAGCTTCCCCCAGACCGACGCCAGCAGATTCGTGACGAGCTCGAATGGCTGGGTTTTGGTAGTTTTGCACAGGGCGTGCTGGCACACCCTACGCTGTCATGCGCAGAAGCCATGGCGGCCTTGCAAGAACTGGATGCGGCAGACGACACAATCGTTATGCAAACTCAGGCCATGGAGCCCATGACCAGCAAACCGCTGCGACTCCAGGTCAGAGAGAGCTGGAATCTCGACGAATTAGCCGAGCTCTACCAACGTTTTCTGGTTAAGTTTCGCCCCCTTTGGAACGCGCTCAACACAGAGAACCATTTGGGCCAAGAAGAGTGCTTCATTGCCCGCACTTTGCTTATTCACGAGTATCGCAAGGTTCAATTACGCGATCCCCTACTGCCTGAGGAACTACTCCCCACAGCGTGGGAAGGACGCTACGCCCATCAGCTCTGCCGCAACCTTTATCGTTTGCTCTACGAACGTGCAGAACGCTGGCTGGATCAACATCTGGAAAACGCCGAGGGCCCACTACCCGCCCCCGGCCCCAGCTTCTACCAGCGCTTCGGCGGGCTGGATTGAACGTCTAACGAGACTGCTTAATCAGCCGTCACATCGGGCATAACGCACCTTATAGCTGTGGCGACTGATCCAGCGTCTGTTGTTTAGGCTGAGTATCACCAGCCAGCAAGGTGGGACGATCAGCATCGAGTTCTGCCAGCGGTTCACAAAGTTCTAAGCTGTCACGGCAACGGGTCACTAAACGCTGATACTCTTGAGTGCCCTGCTGCTTCCAGGCAAACTCCTCATCACTTAGCGCACGCTTGACCTTTGCAGGTGACCCCATCACCAGCGACTGAGGCTCACACTCGAAGCCCGCCTTAACGAAGGCTGCTGCCGCAACGATAGACCTCTCAGCAATGTTGGCGCCATCCATCACTACGGCGTTCATACCCACCATGGCATCACGCCCAATCACGCAGCCATGCAGTACCGCGCCGTGGCCGATATGGCCATCCTTCTCAACCTTGGTGACGCAGCCTGGGAAGCCGTGCATCACACAGGTATCCTGAAGGTTAGACCCCTCTTCCAGCACCAGCCGCCCGAAATCACCACGCATCACCGCGCCGGGGCCTACATAACAGTTGGGGCCCACGATGACGTCGCCAATTAACACCGCAGTAGGATGGACATAGGCGGTCGGGTGCACCACCGGCGTCACTCCTTCAAGTCGATAGCAAGGCATAACGTTCTCCGTTAGTTTGATTGGCTGTGGCGACGGCTTTGCACCACCACGAATCGGCTGGCGACAAAGGCTTGGTTACATAGGGAAGCATTGGCCGCCGGATTACCGCCTGTGGCGTGAAAGTCACTGAAAGCAGCCGACTGGTTGACGAATATTCCCCCATCCAGGTTCAACGAGAGCGGCGTCGCCACGTCCATCGCCAGCTCTTCGAACTGCTCGGCCACTGCCTCATCAGTCGTATAGCCACCTAGGGTTATCGCGCCTTTTTCCCGAATAACGTCACGTGCCAGTTCAATGCTATGCGCTGTGTTCTCAGTCGCGATAACAAAGCTGATGGGCCCGAAGCGCTCCTCACTATAGGCAGCCTTCTGCTCTGCATTCACCTTGAGGATAAGCGGCGTATGAATACGGGCGTTGGAGAACTGAGCGTGCGCTCGCGGCTCGCTATCCAACGCTATTTCGCCCAAGCCACGGCACTCATCAATCCGTGCCTGAGTCTCCCGCGACTGGAGGGCCCCTAGTACCGTGCAGGCTCGGTCGTTGTCGTTCAGAAACGCTTGGACGGCTTTCGCAAGCGCTGCCGCCACGTCATCAAAACTCAAATGGCCATCCGCTGTTTCAATACCGTTCCTGGGCACATAAATAGCTTGAGGGGTCGTGCACATCTGCCCGGAATAAAGGCTCAGCGAGAAGGCAAGATTCGCCGTGACCGCTTTAAGGTTATCCACGCTGTCGATAATAACCGTGTTGATACCGGCTTTCTCGGTGAATACCTGGGCCTGGTTGGCGTTCTCTGTCAGCCAGTCACCAAAGGCGTTCGAGCCGGTGAAATCGATCAGTTTGACCGCAGGGTCAAGCGCCAACGTCTTGGTGAGCGGCGCATCGACAGTGTCGGGTACCAGGCTAACCAGACAAGGGTCAAAGCCTGCTTCCTCCAGTACCTGTTGAACAACCCGTGCGGTCATCGCCACAGGCAAAATAGCGCCAGGGTGCGACTTAAGAATGACCGGGTTGCCCGTCGCCAAACTGGCAAACAAGCCAGGATAAGTATTCCAGGTGGGAAAAGTAGAACAGGCCACTACCAACGAGATACCCCGCGGCACGATGTGAAAACGCTTATCCATGGCGATGGGATCATGCTTGCCCTGGGGCTTGACCCATTTCGCGGTAGCGGGAATCTGAGCCATTGCCTGCCAGGCGTACGCCACGGCTTCAAGACCGCGATCCTGAGCATGCGGACCACCGGCCTGAAACGCCATCATCGGCCCCTGGCCGCTGGTATGCATCACTGCCTGGGCGATCTCTGGACTCATGGCATTAAGACGCGACAGGACTTCCAGACACACCCCCACGCGCGCTTCAGCCCCGGCATCCCGCCAGTCACGCATTGCTACTTGCATGGCCGCTATCAGATCATCGGGGTTTGGCTGGTCATAAGTAATGCCGAGCTCAAAACCATAAGGTGACACTTCGCCACCCACTTTCTGGGTGCTGCCAACACCATTAAGTGTAAATGGCTGATTGAGTAGTGATTCGAATGCCGACGGCGCCGCATTAAGGGCATCCTCGGGGTATTTCCGCATGCTTTCTGGATAGGGCGTCCAAAAATTACGGCTAGAAATGGCGTCGACAGCCTGATCCAGAATCTCACGATGAAGGTCGAACATCTGCTGCGCTGATTGCGTCATGGGGCGCTCCTGCACTCACTTATTATTCTGATACGCTATAGATATGAAGACTATATTTTCCGTAACAAAACATCAAACGCTTTCCCAGTCACCGCTTACTTAAGAGCTGGCGCGTTACTATCAAAAAACTCGATGCATACTGGCTAAAGGTCGCTTTTTGATCCACGCACCCACCTTTCATACCATGGTCTAATAACTATCTTTCATTCAAAAAAATGAATACAAGCCATTGTTAACAAGGCATAAACCATCTAAAACAACGTTAAGCGACACATTAACAACAGCCAGACAATATTGATGCGTATCAAAATAAATCTATACTCGACAGATATTCATCCTGTGCACCACAGGCCGAACTGAGGTAAAGATGCCCACTACTCTAAAAATAACCCCTCCCCAGGAAGGCGTTTTATGCATCACGCTGAATCGCCCAGAAGCACTGAATGCGCTTAATACGCAGCTTCTCGGCGAGCTCGCCGACACCTTGAGCAACGCTGATAGTGACGACAACGTTCGCGCCGTGGTGATCACCGGCAATGCGAAAGCGTTCGCCGCCGGTGCGGATATTAACGAAATGGCTGAACGCGACTTGGTCGGCATGCTGGAAGATCCTCGCCAGCATCACTGGGCTACCATCACCCGTTTCCGCAAACCGATCATTGCCGCCGTCAATGGCTATGCCCTGGGCGGTGGCTGCGAACTGGCCATGCATGCCGACATCATCATTGCCGGTGAAAACGCCTTGTTTGGTCAGCCGGAAATTAACCTGGGCATCATGCCCGGCGCAGGCGGTACCCAACGCTTGCTTAGAGCGGTGGGTAAGTCACTGGCTACCCAGATGGTGCTTACCGGCGATCCGATTTCCGCTCGCCGCGCGCTCGAAGCTGGCCTGATTAGCGAGATTACCCAGCCCGAATTAACGCTAGAGCGCGCCATGGCTATTGCAACACGCATTGCCTCCAAGGCACCGCTGGCAGTGCGCTTGGCACGGGAATCGTTACACAAGGCGATGGATACCGACCTGGCCACCGGCCTGCGCTTTGAACGCCATGCGTTCACCTTGCTGGCGGGCACCGCCGACCGCGAAGAGGGCATTCGCGCCTTCCAAGAAAAACGACCTGCCACTTTTCAAGGGCACTGACACAAGGACATTACCCATGAGCCAAGCGCCCCTGCTTTACAGCGTGGAAGACGGCGTCGCCTGTATCACGCTGAATCGCCCCGAAAGCCTGAATAGCTTCAATACTGAGATGCATGCCGAGATGAGCAAGGCGCTAAAAGCCGTGCGCCAGGATTCAAGCGTTCGCGCTTTGCTGCTGACCGGCAGCGGTCGAGGCTTCTGCGCCGGCCAGGATCTTTCCGACCGTAGCGTCGCGCCCGGCGCAGAAGCCCCCGACCTCGGCGAGTCGCTTGAGAAACGTTACAACCCTATGCTGCGCGCCCTTAAAGACATGCCATTCCCGACCATTTGTGCGGTGAACGGCGTGGCCGCAGGTGCCGGTGCCAACATCGCTCTGGCCTGCGACATCGTACTGGCCGCGCGCTCGGCAAGCTTTATTCAGGCCTTCTGTAAGATCGGCTTGATTCCAGACTCCGGCGGCACCTGGACATTACCTAACCTAGTGGGCATGGCCCGCGCCAAGGGTCTGGCGATGCTTGGCGACAAGCTGCCCGCCGAGACCGCCGAACAGTGGGGCATGATCTGGCGCTGCGTCGACGATGAGGCGCTTCAAGAAGAAGCCATGAGCATGGCTCGCCACTTGGCCACCCAGCCGACGCGTGGCTTGGCACTTATTAAACGCGCCCTGCATGCCAGTAGCGATAACAGCTTCAACGAACAGCTCGACCTGGAGCGCGATCTGCAACGCCTTGCAGGGCGCTCCGACGACTACCGCGAAGGCGTCAGCGCCTTTATGGAAAAACGTCGTCCCACCTTCAAGGGAGAGTGATATGTCGGCTCTTGCCACGTCCGCCGTTATTGGTGTGATCGGTGCTGGTGCCATGGGTGCCGGTATCGCTCAGGTTGCCGCCCAGGCTGGCCACTCGGTGATTCTCCATGACAATCAACCGGGTGCCGCCAAAGCGGGTATTGACAATATTCGCCGCCAGTTGGAACAGCGCGTCGCCAAGGGCAAAATGACCCAAGACGATATGGATAACTTTATCGCTCGCCTGCAGCCTGCCGACGCTATCGATGCCTTGGCCGACAGCCGTTTGGTTATCGAAGCTATCGTCGAGAACCTTGAGATTAAACGTCAGGTGTTTGCTCAGCTCGAAGCGTTATGCTCACCGGATACCTTGCTCGCCAGTAATACCTCGTCGCTATCGATTACCTCCATTGCCGCCAACCTTGAACGCCCTGAACGCATGGCGGGGCTACACTTTTTCAACCCCGCACCAGTAATGAAGCTGGTGGAAGTGGTGTCTGGCCTGGCAACCGCCACCGAGGTTGCCGACTCCCTTTTCGACACCGCCATCGCCTGGGGCAAGGTGGCGGTGCACGCCCGCTCCACCCCTGGGTTCATTGTTAACCGCGTGGCACGGCCATTCTATGCCGAAGGGCTACGTCTGCTGCAGGAGGGTGCCAGCGATGCCGCCACGATAGATGCGCTGCTGCGTCAGGCCGGAGGGTTCCGCATGGGGCCTTTCGAGCTAATGGATCTGATCGGTCATGACGTTAATTACGCGGTGACCCGCTCGGTGTTCGACGCCTACTACGGTGATACCCGTTTCGAACCTTCGCTGGTACAGCAGGCGCTGGTGGAAGCCGGACGCCTGGGGCGTAAATCCGGCCAAGGCTTTTTTGACTATGCTGTTGAAAACGCTGCGAAACCACAGCCTAAGTTTGCAGTACCAGCAAACGTGGAACTACCAGCACTTGTCGTACTGGGCGCCAACAGCACCCTTGCGCCACTGGTGGAGCGCGCTCAGGAAGCCGGGCTCGACGTAGTTCGTCGCGAATCACTACAGCCAGACGGCACGCCTCGCTTATATCTGGGCGATCTGGTGCTGGCCCTTAGCGACGGGCGATGCGCCGCAGAGCGCGCGGTTAATGAAGGGCTCGACGCCCTAGTACTGTTCGACCTGTGCCTGGACTACCACAACGCCAGCGCTATCGCACTTACTGCCAGTCACACCACATCGCCCGAAACACGCCAACTGGCAGCGGCGTTCTTCCAACGCTTGGGGATGGACGTGGCTTGGCTAACCGACACCCCAGGGCTGGTGGTACTACGCACCGTGGCCATGCTCGCCAATGAAGCTGCCGACGCCGTACTGCAGGGTGTCTGCAGTGCTCAGGATGGCGACCTGGCCATGCAGGCTGGCGTCAACTACCCCCGCGGCCCCTTGGCCTGGGCAGACTCACTGGGCCTGCCCTTCGTTCACCGCACCCTTACGCATCTACAGCAGAGCTACGGCGAAGAGCGCTATCGCAGCTCGTTTCTACTGCGTCGCAAAGCCCTGAGCGAGGAAAGCTTTCATGAGTGATACCCAACTGACCCCGCAACAGCTGGCTGAAGCCTGCGCCGATGCAATGTTTTCCCGCGACCACGCCAGCCAAGGGCTGGGGATGCGCATTACTCGAGTGGCTCCCGGCTTCGCTGAACTGACCATGACCGTGCGTCAGGACATGGTGCAGGGGCACGGCAACTGCCATGGCGGATTTCTGTTTGCCCTGGCTGACTCAGCCTTCGCATTTGCTTGCAACAGCTACGATGAAGCCACCGTCGCTGCTGGTTGCAGTATCGACTATCTAGGCCCCGGCCAGTTGGGCGACGAGATCTCCGCCACCGCCGAGGAGCGCAGCCGCCGCGGGCGTACCGGCATTTACGACATTACATTGCGCAATCAGCACGGCAACACCATCGCCTTGTTCCGCGGGCGCTCTTACAAAATTCGCGGCAGCGTACGCCGCCTGGAAGACACCGCTGCCGGAGATAACCAGTGAAAGACGCCCTGATCATTGAGCGCTTATAAGCCCATAACTAAAAACACTCTCTAGCCCATGGCGCATTTAGGCACTCACCCAATAACAACTTGCTTGACCGGAGCCCCCTGATGAATCAGCCCGCTACGCCTATCGACACCGCAACTCTCGACCCCTTGGAAACTGCCAGCGTCGACGAGCTGCGCGCCACTCAACTCAAGCGCCTGAAGTGGAGTCTGAAACACGCTTACGACAATGTGCCGTTCTACCGCCAATCTTTCGATAAAGCCGAGGTACATCCCGACGATATCCAGACGCTGGCGGATCTCGCCAAACTGCCTTTTACCACCAAGGCTGATTTGCGCGACAACTACCCGTTCGGCATGTTGGCCACGCCGATGAGCGAGATCGTTCGCATCCATGCCTCCAGCGGCACCACCGGGCAGCCTACGGTAGTGGGTTACACCCAGAACGATATTGATGTGTGGTCCGATGTAATGGCGCGCTCGATCCGTGCCGCTGGCGGCAGCCGCAATGACAAGGTGCATGTAGCCTACGGTTACGGCCTGTTCACAGGTGGGCTGGGCGCGCATTACGGTGCCGAACGCCTGGGCTGCGCGGTGATCCCCATGTCGGGCGGCCAGACCGAGAAACAGGTTCAATTGATCCGTGATTTCGAGCCGGACATCATCATGGTCACCCCCTCGTATATGCTCAACATCGCGGACGAAATGGAGCGCCAAGGCATCGACCCGCATACGCTGCCCTTGCGTACTGGCATCTTCGGCGCCGAACCTTGGACCGACAGCATGCGTACTGCTCTTGAGAAGCGCCTGGGTATCGACGCATTGGATATCTATGGCCTATCGGAAGTGATGGGCCCGGGCGTAGGAATGGAGTGCCTGGAGACCAAAGATGGCCCGACCATCTGGGAAGATCATTTCTATCCCGAGATCATCGACCCAGTCAGCGGTGACGTCCTACCGGACGGCGAGTACGGCGAGCTGGTGTTCACCACCCTTACTAAAGAAGGCCTGCCGGTTATTCGCTACCGCACCCGCGATCTGACCCGCCTGCTGCCGGGCACCGCGCGCCCCATGCGACGCATCGACAAGATTACTGGCCGCAGCGACGACATGCTGATCATTCGCGGGGTTAATGTCTTCCCCACCCAAATCGAGGAGCAACTGCTCAAGATCGGGACGCTTTCCCCTCACTATGAGATCGAAGTGACTCGCCAAGGCAACATGGACATGGTGCTGGTGCGTGTCGAGGCGAGTCATCATGACATCGCCCGAGACCCCGTGGCTTGTGAAGAAGCCGCTAAACAGCTACAGCATGCCATCAAGACCTACATTGGCATCAGCACCCAGGTGGAAGTGAGCCCCGTAGAGAGCGTCATGCGTTCGATGGGCAAGGCGAGGCGCGTCAAGGATCTGCGCTGAGACAGCGCCCTGCCTCGGTCGATGCTAGCCACCCGCGCAGCCAATGACCGTCGATGCCACAGGCCCCTTCAGGCACTCCTGAAAGGGCCTTTTGATTGCTAAACAGTCAATCCAGAAAAGAAACACAGCCTATTCAGAATCACTTATTTATAAGCACTTTCCCTCTCCACACCTAGCCTACTGGCTAGTCCTGTCATCATAAAGTCTAAAAGTGACACATAATAATAGGTATTGATAAAATATTTCGTGTCACTATACTTGAGTAAAGATAAGCAGCACTCCATGACCCTGACATACCGATGCCGCGGAGGTCTATATGTACGCGCAGCTCGTTGAAACCGGTACTAACAAACTCAAAACGCTTGATGAGATGGATCCTGAGGAACGCCAGTTCCAGGAGCGCATCAATGATGAAATTAAAATAGAACCCAAAAATTGGATGCCGGACGCCTACCGCAAGACGTTGATCCGTCAGATCTCTCAACACGCCCACTCCGAGATCGTCGGTATGCTGCCGGAAGGCAACTGGCTGACACGTGCGCCAACCCTTAAGCGCAAGTTGCAGCTAATGGCCAAGATTCAGGATGAGGCGGGTCACGGCTTATACCTTTATAGCGCAATGGAAACCCTGGGTGCCAACCGCGATGAAGAGATCGACAAGCTCCACGACGGTCGCGCCAAGTACTCCAGTATCTTCAACTACCCAACACTCAACTGGGCAGACATGGGTACCGTCGGCTGGTTAGTCGACGGCGCAGCCATCGTCAACCAGGTGCCGCTTCAACGCACCTCCTACGGCCCCTACGCGCGCGCCATGATTCGTGTGTGTAAGGAAGAGAGTTTCCATCAGCGCCAGGGTTATCAAATCCTGCTGACCATGATGCAAGAGGGCACCGACGACCAGAAAGCCATGGTGCAGGACTCTATTAACCGCTTCTGGTGGCCAGCACTGATGATGTTCGGCCCGTCCGACGAAAACTCTCCTAACAGTGCCCAGTCGATGGCCTGGAAGATCAAGCGCCACAGCAACGATGAGCTGCGCCAGCGCTTCCTCGACCAAACCGTACCGCAGCTGGAGCTGCTGGGCTGCACCGCACCTGACCCGGATCTCAAATATAACCAAGAGACCGGCCACTACGAGTTCGGTGAAATCGATTGGCAGGAGTTCTTCGACGTGGTGAAGGGTAACGGCCCCTGCAACCGCGAACGTGTAGAGGCACGCCGTAACGCCATCGATAACGGTGCCTGGGTGCGTGAAGCCGCCGTGGCTCATGCCGCTAAACGACAACGCCGAGCGGCCTGATTCTTAAGGCCTGATTTTTGATTCTTAAAACAATCGAGAGCCCTGCGACACGGGGCTCCTTTGACCACAGAGGCTTTCCTCATGGCTGACTGGCCCCTCTTCGAAGTTTTTATACGCAGCAAGCACGGCCTTAATCACAAGCACGTTGGTAGCGTACACGCCGCCGATCGCCGCATGGCCATCGAAAACGCCCGCGAGCTATATACCCGTCGCAACGAAGGGGTGAGCATCTGGGTGGTTCCGGCCAGCGAAATCACCGCCTCTTCTCCCGATGAGAAAGAGCCGCTGTTTGACCCGTCTAACGACAAGGTCTATCGCCACGCATCCTTCTACAAACTGCCGAAAGAAGTCGGCCACATGTAAGGGAGGCAGCGATGCAAAACATATCTCATCAAAGCGCGGCTCATCGAAGCTCGGCTCAGAAAAACACAGCTCAAAAAACACACCCCCCGTTGATCGATTACCTGCTACGCCTTGGCGATAACGACTTGGTACTCGGCCAGCGCCACGCACAACTGTGCGGCAAGGCACCCGCGCTGGAAGAGGAACTGGCCTTAATGAACGTGGGCCTCGACCTCTTCGGTCAGGCCCGCAACTGGCTGGGCTATGCCGCTGAACAGATGGCTGCTGAACCAGAAGGCCAGGTTCATGATGCCGATTATTTGGCCTTTCGCCGCGATGCCCAGGACTTCCGCAACCTGTTGCTCGTCGAGCAGCCCAACGGTGACTTCGCCGACATCATGGGGCGCCAGTTCCTGTTCGATGCATGGCACGTTCACCTGCTTGATGGGCTGTCTTACTCCAGCGACCCGCGCATTGCTGAAGTGGCCGCCAAGTCGTTCAAAGAAGCAACGTACCACTTACGCCGCTCCTCTGAATGGGTGATTCGCCTGGGCGATGGCACAGAGGAGAGCCACACCCGCATGCAGCGCGCGCTCGACAACCTATGGCAGTTCACCGGTGAGCTACTGCAGGGCGACGAGATTGATCTGGCCATGTTAGAAGCTGGCATCGCGCCTGACCTGGAAACTGTTGCCACTCGCTGGAAAGCCACCGTGGAAGGGGTGCTTGAAGAAGCCACGCTGGAGCGGCCTTCCTACGACGCCTGGATGTATACCGGCGGCAAAGTCGGCCATCACACCGAGCACCTGGGCTTTCTGTTGGCGGAAATGCAATATCTGCCGAGGGCATATCCCGATGCGACCGCCTGGTAACCATCCGTCTGCGGCTATCAATAACAGACCTAACGATGACTGGCCTTCCAGCGACTTGATCGGCAGCGACCGCAGTGGGCTGCCGCCCGCTGGTGACGAAGGCGATGTCAACGCCGTGCTGGCTGTACTACAGGAAGTGCCCGACCCGGAAGTGCCGGTGGTCAGCGTGGTTGAACTGGGCATTGTGCGCGATATCGCTTGGCTTGATGGACGGCTGGTGGTCAATGTGACCCCTACCTACTCCGGCTGCCCGGCCACGGAAGTTATCGAACAGCATATCCATGAAGCGCTGGTAGCCGCTGGCTACGTAGACCCACTGATCCAGCGCCGCCTGTCACCCGCCTGGACTACCGATTGGCTTTCAGAGACCGGTCGCGAAAAGCTGCGTGCTTACGGCATCGCGCCGCCGGTAGGAAGTGCTAGCAAGCGCAGCCTGACGGGCCAGTCTGATCCAGTCGTGCCCTGCCCTTTATGTGGCAGCACCGCTACCGAGCGCGTCAGCGAATTCGGCTCTACGGCTTGCAAGGCGCTTTACCGCTGCCGCGATTGCCTGGAGCCTTTCGACTATTTCAAGTGTCTGTAAAACGACGAGACCATTTCCCATGAGCCGATTTCACGCCTTGACCGTCAAGGATGTACGCAAGGAAACCCATGATGCCGTTTCCATTGCCTTCGACATTCCCGACGACCTGCTGGACGCCTTCCGCTTTACCCAAGGGCAGTATCTGACGCTACGCCGCGATATCGAAGGTGAAGATATTCGCCGCTCCTACTCGATCTGCACCGGTGTCCACGAACATGAGCTGAGAGTCGCCGTCAAGCTGGTGCCGGGCGGCAATTTCTCCACCTTTGCCAACCAGCACTTGCAGCCCGGCGACAGCCTGGAAGTAATGCCGCCCCAGGGCAAGTTCTTCGTGCCGCTCGACCCCAGCCGTGAAGGGCACTATTTGGCGGTAACCGCTGGCAGTGGCGTCACACCGATCATGTCGATTGTTTCTACCACCCTGGAGAGCGAGCCGAAGAGTCGTTTTACCGTCATCTATGGCAACCGTTCCACCACGGGCACGCTGTTTCGCGAGCGCCTTCAAGATCTCAAGGATCGTTACCTGGAGCGCCTCAACATCATTTATGTGTTCAGCCGCGAGCAGCAGGAAATTGATCTTTACAATGGCCGGATCGATGCCGATAAGTGCAACGCCCTGTTTGACCGCTGGGTAGACGTACCCAAGCTCGACGCCGCGTTTATCTGTGGCCCCCACGAAATGACTGAGATCGTGCGTGATGTGCTGACCCAACATGGAATGCCGAAGGAAAAAGTGCACTTTGAGCTGTTCACTACTGGGCTACCGACAGCAGGCGCCAAGCGCCGCCAGGCGACGAAAGCGGCTCAGGTGAAAGCAGAAACCTCGCACATCAAAGTGATCATCGACGGCCGCACCATTGAATACGACCTGCCCCGCAATACCCAGAGCATTCTGGACGCAGGTAACGACCACGGCGCGGATATACCTTTCTCATGTAAGGCTGGGGTGTGCTCCACCTGCAAGTCAAAAGTCATCGAAGGCGAGGTGGAAATGGACGCCAATTATGCTCTGGAAGATTACGAAATCGATGCCGGCTACGTGCTGTCCTGCCAGTGCTATCCGATCAGCGACAGGGTGGTGCTTGACTATGACGAGGTATAAACCCTAACCCACCTACTTCCAAGCCGGCGACCGCGTCGGCTTAGTCTATGTTTTGCGGGAGAACGCTCAATGTCAGTCCTACAGAGTTACATCGCAGGCCAGTGGTTCGGAAAGACCGAGTCCAAAGCACTGATTAGCGCCATTAACGGCACAACCGTTGCGCATACCCACCAAGAAGAGATCAACTTCCGTGAAGCGGTGGCGTATGCCCGCAACACCGGTGTAAAAAATATGCTGGCACTGGATTTCCAGCAACGTGCCGCCACTCTTAAAGCGCTGGCCGCCTATATCCAAGAGCGTAAGCGTGAGCTCTATGCCATCTCCCACCACACCGGCTGCACCAAGGCCGACTCCTGGATCGACATTGACGGTGGCTTCGGCACCCTGTTTACCTACGCCTCCACTGGCCGCAAGGAACTGCCCTCCGGCAACGTGGCCCACGAAGGCCCGGTCACCCAATTAGGCAAGGACAACCACTTCAACGGCACCCACATCTTGGTGCCCCGTCGCGGCGTTTCTGTCCATATTAATGCGTTCAACTTCCCCATTTGGGGCATGCTGGAGAAGTTCGCACCCGCCTTTTTGGCAGGCATGCCGTGTATCTTCAAACCAGCCACCGCCACTAGCTACCTGACCGAAGCTGCCGTGCGCGTCATCAACGACGCTGGCCTGCTACCGGAAGGAGCGCTGCAGCTGATTATCGGCGGAACCGGTGATTTACTGGATCACTTGGAAGAACAGGACTTTGTCACCTTTACCGGCTCGGCAAGCACCGCCCTGAAGCTGAAAAGCCACCCTAACATCATGGCGAAAAGCATCCCGTTCAACGCCGAGGCGGACTCACTCAACAGCGCCATCATGGCCCCGGATGTTAGCCCGGAAGATGAAGAGTTCGAGATCTTTGCCAAGGAAGTGGTCAAGGAGATGACCGCCAAGGCAGGCCAGAAATGTACCGCCATTCGGCGGGTGTTAGTGCCCGCCGAGCATCTGGATACATTGGCGGACATGATCAAAGAACGCCTTTCCGGTATTGTCGTCGGCGACCCTTATGAAGAAGGCGTACGCATGGGCGCGCTCTCTTCCCGTGACCAATTGAGAGACGTTAATCATGCCATTGAACAACTGCTAGAGACCAGTGAGTGCGTCTTCGGCAGAGAGGGCAGCTTCAAGCCTGTCGGCCAGGGTGTTGAGCACGGCGCGTTTATCGCTCCCCACTTGCTGATCAACCGCAATCCATTACACGACGGCGGCGCTCACGACATTGAAGCCTTCGGCCCCGTCGCCACCCTAATGCCCTACCGCGGCATCGACGAAGCGCTGGCCATCGCCGCCAAAGGCAAGGGTAGCCTGGTCACCACACTGACCACCAAAGACCCGGCCATTGCGGCTGAAATGATACCCGTCCTGGCCGCCCAGCACGGCCGCCTGCAGATCCTGGATGCCCAGGCAGCAAAGGAATCCACTGGTCACGGCTCGCCACTACCGATGCTCAAGCATGGCGGGCCCGGCCGCGCAGGCGGTGGCGAAGAGCTGGGCGGCATTCGTGCGGTTCACCACTATCTACAGCGCACCGCTATTCAGGGCTCGCCGACCATGGTCGCGGCAGTAACAAGGGAATATGTGCGTGGCGCCAAGGTGATCGAGACTGACGTCCACCCGTTCCGTCGCCATTTTGACGACCTCCAGGTTGGGGAATCATTGTTAACCCATCGCCGTACCGTCACCGAAGCTGACATCGTCAATTTTGGCTGCCTCTCCGGCGACCACTTCTATATGCACTTCGACGACATTGCCGCCAAAGAGACCCAATTCGGCCAGCGTATCGCCCATGGCTACTTTGTGCTGTCGGCTGCTGCGGGTCTATTCGTTTACCCAGGCGAAGGGCCCGTACTGGCTAACTACGGCCTGGATACCCTGCGCTTTATTACACCGGTATTGGTCGGCGACACTATCCGCGCCCGCCTAACCTGCAAGCGCAAGATTGATCAGGGCCGGACATCTCCCGATGGGCACCCACAAGGGGTGGTGATGTGGGACGTAGCGGTGACCAATCAAAACGATGAACTGGTCGCCAGCTACGACATTCTAACGCTGGTCGCGAAGCAGCAGTAACGCCTCAGCCAACACATGTAGTGCGTGGTAAGCGAAGCGCACCCGCAAAAGCAGCGCGCAGCGGTGCCAGGGTGGTTGCGAAACTACTTAGCCTTCGCGCTGGGCCGCTGTTGTGGGTGCCTCAAGGCGACAAAACAACAGGTGACAGGGTGCTTACCCTGTCACCTGCTTGCTTAGCAAGCACGTTACTTAATAGAACCTTACTAATAGCGTCGTTTTAATACAGCAACTGCGGCAGAAAAAGCACGATCGCTGGGAATATAAGCACGAGCAGTGCGCGTAGGGTACCCGCTACCCAGAAAGGGGTGACGCCGCGGAAGATAGTGCCTGTTGATACGTCCGGTAATACGGCACGTAGTACGAATACGTTCATACCGACAGGGGGCGTTATCAAACTGATCTCGATGACGATAACGACCAGTATGCCGAACCACACCAAATCATAGCCAAGCCCCGCCACGACGGGGAAGAAGACTGGCACGGTCAGCAGCATCATTGACATGCTTTCGAATACACAGCCGAGCAGTACGTATATGGCCAGGATGACGAGAATAACCACGAAGGGAGCTACGTTCAGCCCGGTGACCAATGCCAGGAGATCATCGGGAAGCCCCGCACGGTTAATGAAATTAGCAAAGATGAGCGCCGTCAAAACCACCGCAAACAGCATCGCTGTTGTACGCACAGTGTCCATAAGGACATTCATGAGTATCGTCGGCGTCAAAGCACGCTTGAGCAGCGCAATCACAAAGGCACCCATTGCGCCAATACCCGCCGCTTCAGTTGGGGTGAATATACCCAAATAGATACCGCCGATAACCAATACGAACAGCGCTAAGGTACTCCCGACATTTTTTAGCGCCGAAAGGCGCTCATTCCAGGGTACTTTTTCGGCCGCTGGCCCAGCGCTGGGATCACGCCACAGAACCCACTTAACCGCGCCAAGATACATCACAATGCCCAGCATGCCGGGAATAAAGCCCGCTGCAAACAGTTCACGAATGCTGGTCTCAGTGATGATGCCGTAGATCACCAGCATCACGCTGGGAGGAATCAGTATCCCAAGGGTTCCGCCTGCGGCAATGGAGGCTGCCGCCAGGGAATCCTTGTAGCCATACTTGCGCATCTGGGGCATGGCAACCCGCCCCATGGTAGCGCAGGTCGCAAGGCTCGACCCACAAATAGCACTAAACCCTCCACAAGCCACAATGGTGGCCATCGCCTGACCGCCCTTACGGTGTCCAAGGAAACCATTCGAGGCTCGGAATAGCGCATCTGACAGACCCGCATGGGACACCAAGTTACCCATCAAGATAAACAGGGGTATCACCGACAGACCGTAGTCCCTAGCGGTGTCGACCACCCGCCGCGACGCCATGGCTTCAGCCGCGTTCCAGTTACCGGTCAGGTAGTAGAAGCCCACAAAGCCCACGATTCCCATGGCAAACGCCAGAGGCATGCGCAGGAATACCAATAACAACAGCGCTGCAAACCCATAAAGTGCTTCAGTCATGCTTATCTCCCTGGCTGACTGGGCCACCACACTTAATCACACCCACGCCTTCTAGCAGGTAACTCACCGCTCGACCGAGGGTGAGTAGAGCGGAAAGAAACAGCATGATGGCAATCAGGTAGATAAGGTAACCATCGGGAATACGTAGAAACTCAGTGACATCGCCCCACTCGAAAGCACGCACGCCCAGCGCCCAAACCCGTGTCGCGATCACCCATAAAGCCACTGCGATAACCAGATTGACGATCATCTGGCGCAGCCATATCCAGCGCGCAGGGAATACGGCATCCAAGAGATCCACGCTAACGTGCTCTTCACGCCAGCAGGCTACTGGCAGTGACAGGAACACCACAGCGGCCAGCATCTGCTGAGTCAACTCGACGGTTCCAAGGATAGGTAGATTAAAGAAATAACGGCCTACTACGTCAGCAGTCGTCAGCAGCATCAAGGCAAAGAGGGTGGCACCCGCCACCCCCTCCAGCGCCAGCTGCATGACCCTACCGACATTTGACCAGCGAGTCGTCAGGATCTGCATAGTCGCCCTCCACTTGGCGAAGGGTAATTATGATTGTGGCACTAAGGATGCCACGCTCTCTTGTGTAGCAGCTTCTTCAAGCTGTTGGTGGAAGTACTCAAGCGCCGCTTGCGCATCGACCCCACGCTCACTCACGTTCTCAGACCAGGTGTCAACGAGGTCATTACTGATACCACGCAGCGTCTCAAGATCTTCGTCGCCAAGAGCCGTAAAGGTATGGCCCTGCTCTTTGGCGAACTCGACACCCCGCTCATCGGATACATCCATCATGTAGCCGAATAGTCGCGACAGGCGCTCACCCGAGACGTCTTCCACAGCGGCACGATCCTCTGCAGACATCTCATCCCAGATACTCGGATTAACCACGATGGTGAAGCTGCCTCGATAAAAGCCCCCATCCACCGTCAAGGTATAGGGAAATACCTCGGCTACCCGAAAGCTTCTAAGACCTTCAGGCACCAGCATAGCGCCATCAATAACGCCCTGAGAGCCAGCTTCATAGACCCCAGTTGGCGGCAGAGCCACACCGGTCAGGTTGAGGGCATTAGAGAGGTCTCCCATCACCCCGCCACCAACGCGAATGCGCTCGCTCTCTAGATCGGCAAGGGTTTGGTACTGCTCACGACTAAAGATCCAACCTGGGCCGTGCACACCCGCAGCCACCACATCAACGCCACGATGCTCATCAGCTTGCGCTAAGTGCTCCTGATGCGTATGCCAGTAAGCCGCAGAGGCGTTCTCCGACGAGAAGTCTTCGAAGGTAGGGAACTCAGGTAACTGAGTGGCCAGAAAGCGCCCCGCGTTATAGCCATGAAACACCCAGGTAGCGTCTGCGATACCATCGGCGACCATTTCCATTTGGGAAGCTGGAGGCCCCATGTCATGTATCACGTCTACGGTTACGCGACCTTCTGTCGCTTCTTCAATCCACGCTTTCCACGTTGGCCATACCATGGTGTTGATGCCGTGATTAGGGCCAGCCCAGGTACTCACGTTGATAGTGGTTTGCGCTAAAGTGGTGGTACTAAGCGTCGCAGCAGCGATAGCGCCGATCATCAGGTTTGTTGTTTTATTCACTTTTCTTGCCTCTGGTCGTCACGAACGGGGAGCGTCAAACGTGATACTTTATTATTGCTATAAAAAAAATATCTGAATCACGTTATCCATCACAATGCCTGCAGATGCGTGGATCGCGCAACGATCCATCGACTAAAAGATGCTAATACTTAAGTAGTAATTTTTATTTTTTGTTAAATTACAAACGGTTAATCTAAAAAATAGATTCCTAGAGTCATTCCCAATGGCCACAGGGAAATAATTTTTCACCAATTTTTTTGTTACATAAATCACATCACCCTAGACACTAATGACGCGCCATTGAGCAGATAAGGCTTAACACCTATCGCCAGAGGATGAGTCACTTGTATCGAGCCTTTAGCCAATTCTCTCCAACTGCCGTTCAAGCTTGCGCATGGTATTGAGCAAATCACGATATTCACCAACGCTTAGGGTCGACACCAGATTGGCTTCCCACGCCTGTGCTTCTGGTACTAACTCATTAAGTAGCGCTTGCCCGGCCTCTGTCAGCTGTAAGTCATGTAGTCGCTGATCTTGCTGTGATGGTGTGCGGTTTATCAGCCCACGCTCTTCCAGCGACTGAATAGCTCGAGACACACGAGCTTTATCCATATTGGTGTAAGCACAAACCTTTTTAGCGGTTAAGTCATCACAGTGGCTGAGCCACGCAAGCACACGCCACTGGGCGATGTTGAGTTGATAGGAGTCGGCATAAAGCTTTTCTAGCGCCTGACTGACCCGATCAGCCAGACGGTTAAGCTGATAGGGTAAAAATTGATTGAGATCGAGCTCTGCCCTGGCTGAAGACTCCAGAGATGCATCACCGCCGACTTTATCCACCGTCATTCTGTTTCTCCTAGAGCCGCCATTTATCTGGGGTGGTAATGAAAAATCAGCACGATAGCTGGGAATGTGGGCACCAGCAACGCATCTATCGTACTGACCACATCATACTGACCACCCAGCGCTAGAGAGTCATCCTCGCTCCATCCAATAACACTCTTAGCTTGCCCCAAGAGCACCTCGTCACTTACTGCTCCTCAACATATAAGGGCGTCATCAAGCTTAGTTTCACCCTATCTGAACAAGGTGAAACAGTGCCGACAGGTACTCTCTCTTGCAACCAATTTATCGATTTTAATTATTATACTTAAGTATAGACTTGCAATAATCATCTGATTTATTGGGCATTATTGCTAATCCCGTGCAGAAACAGGAGTGATTGATCTGTAGATAACTGGACATTTAGTTTCATTAGAAACTATTCTCCTGACATACAACAATCCAATAACACCTGAACCACCCTGATAGCACCGGAGATACCATGAGTAAGAAATTCGCGTCCCATGCCGACACTCAAGAGAAGCAGATCAGCTTCACCAAACTGGCAGAGGGGCTCTATGCTTACACGGCTGAAGGCGACCCTAATACGGGCATAGTTATTGGCGATGACAGCGTAATGGTCATCGATACCCAAGCAACGCCTATCATGGCTCAGGACGTCATCCGCCGTATCCGCGAGGTAACCGACCTACCGATTAAGCATGTGGTCATGACCCACTACCATGCCGTACGTGTTCTCGGTGCTTCCGCCTACGATGCGGAGAATATCTACGCTAGCCAGAGCACCTATGACCTGATTGTTGAACGTGGCCAGCAGGACTATGAATCTGAAGTCGGCCGTTTCCCTCGCCTGTTCAAGGGAGTGGACTCTGTGCCTGGACTAACCTGGCCAAACATTGTCTTCCAGGAAAAGCTAACGGTGTACATGGGTGAGCGTGAAGTACAGATCATTCATCTAGGTAGCGGGCATACCAAGGGCGACACCATCGTCTGGTTACCTAAGGAAAAAGTGATGTTTTCCGGTGATCTCGTTGAGTATGGCGCCACCCCTTACACCGGTGACGCCTACCACGAGGACTGGCCTTCCACGCTGGATCGCCTACAGGCCATGCAGCCCCAAAAGCTAGTGCCCGGCCGTGGCGATGCACTGCAAACTGTTGAACAGTGCCAGGAAGCCATTCAGGGCACCCGCGACTTTTTGAATGATATGTATGGCAGTGTCAAAGCGGGCAAAGCGGCGGGTAAGTCTCTCGCCGAGTGCTACGCGGAGACCTATGCGTTACTCAAGCCCAAGTATGGTCACTGGGTCATCTTTGATCACTGCGTGCCTTTCGATATCACTCGCTGCTACGACGAAGCTGGCGGTGAATACCCGGATCCCCGCATCTGGACGGCAGAGCGCGATACCGCTATGTGGCACTCGCTGCAGGACGCCGTCGAAAATCAGTAAGTGCCGCCCGTGACACCCACTGATCATGCCCAGTAGTCGGGTTTAACGCACCCGACGCTGAGGGGGGAGCAATAGATGCCAACAACCTATAAAAATCCTGTCTATCCTTACCGACGCCCGTCTGAACTCGATGTTCAAGATGCTTGCCATTACCCTGTGGTAATTGTCGGCGCTGGACCTAGCGGCCTCGCCGCCGCTATCGATTTGGCTCACCAAGGCGTTAATTCGCTTGTTCTGGACGATAACAATACCGTTAGCGTGGGCTCACGAGCGCTGTGCTTTGCCAAGCGCTCGCTGGAAATTGTCGATCGTTTGGGCTGTGTTGACCCGATGCTTGAAAAAGGCGTCACCTGGCAGCGTGGCCGCGTTTTCTTTCAGAATCGTGAGGTCTATGACTTCAACCTACTGCCCGAAGATGGCCACCGCATTCCCGCCTTTATTAACTTACAGCAGTACTACTTTGAAGAGTTTCTGGTCAACCGCGCTCACGACTTTGCCGAACACATTGATCTTCGTTGGAAACATAAGGTCATTGACGTTGATGCTCAGCCCGACAGCACTACCATCAACGTCTCGACCCAGGATGGTGATTACCAGCTGACCTGTGACTATCTCCTCGTTTCCGATGGCGCTAACAGCCGGATCCGCGACATGCTGGGCCTTGAGTGCAAAGGCCAGGTATTTCAGGATCGCTTCCTGATTGCTGATGTGGTGATGAAGGCAGACTTCCCAACAGAGCGCTGGTTCTGGTTTGATCCCCCCTTCCACCCCAACCAGTCAGTGCTGCTGCACAAAGAGCCCGATAATGTTTGGCGTATCGACTTTCAATTAGGCTGTGATGCCGACCCGGAAGAAGAGAAGAAAGAAGAGAACATTCGGCCACGCGTACAGGCAATGCTGGGGAAAGACGTGGAGTTTGAGCTTGAGTGGGCCAGTGTCTACACCTTCCGCTGCCGCAAGATGGATAATTTCATTCATAACAGCGTGATATTTATGGGCGACGCGGCGCATCAGGTATCACCCTTTGGTGCCCGGGGCGCCAATGGTGCCCTGCAGGGCGTCGACAACTTAGTGTGGAAACTGGCTCGGGTACTCAAACAGCAAGCACCCAAGGCACTGTTGTCCACCTATAACACCGAGCGCCAATGTGGCGCGGCAGAGAACATCCTTAACTCGACCCGCGCCACTGATTTTATTACCCCGAAGAGCCATATTAGCCAAGTGTTCCGCGATGTGACGCTGGAACTGGCTGAGCAACATGCCTTTGCGCGCAGCTTGGTCAACAGTGGTCGCCTCTCCATGCCATGCCGCTATGACACCTCACCGCTCAATACATTCGATGTTAATGGAGGCCCGAGCGAACTGCGCCCCGGCAGCCCGGCCAAGGACGCTCCCATTCGATTGAGAGAAGAGAACGCCTGGCTACTCAATCAATTTGGCGCTGGCTTTGTACTGTTACTCGACGGCCGTATGGGTGGTGTGCACGCCGACACGCTTGCCGCGCCGCTTAAAGAGCTATTAGGCCGTTGCACTGATTTAAGCATGGTGGTCGTGGGCCCAGCGCCGGATGTGCTTAGCGCTCTACCGCGCACAACCATCGTGGACGATTCCGAAGGGCTAGTGGCGCAACGATATGGCCTGAAAGCAGGTGGCGGGTACCTTATTCGCCCTGACCAACACGTTGCTGCCCGCTGGCACGCCATCACTGCCCGTAGGGTTGAAGACGCATTAGACCGCGCGCTAGGCGTTTATCTTGCGGGTGCCGCTGACACTACCTTCCAGGAAAGCTGCCATGCCTAGGCTTGAGCTGAATCCAAACTTCACTGATCCGGACGCCTTTTACGCCGCACTAACGGCGCTGCATCGTGACCGCAGCGAAGCCGAGAGCGAACGCATCAATGCACGCCTAATCCTGTTGCTTGCTAACCACATTGGCGATCAACGGGTGCTTGAAGAGGCAATTTCCCATGCAGGGTTAGTGGGCGATAAGTAGCCGACATACATTGTTCACTATAACGTTCAAATAACGCAGGACTTAACAATGACTGAACAACTGCAATATCAGAGCGGTTTTCATAATCACTTTTCAACTGAAGCACTCCCAGGAGCATTGCCGATTGGGCAAAACTCCCCTCAGAAGTGCGCTTATGGGTTATATGCAGAGCAACTAACCGGCTCTGCATTTACAGCGCCACGTCATCAAAATTTCCGTAGCTGGCTTTACCGTATTCGCCCTTCTGTCGTTCAAAGCGCGTATCAGCCACTCGAAAATCACAAGGTACACACCGCTCCATTAGATAAACCAGCGGCTGATCCCAATCAAATGCGCTGGGACCCCGTTTCTCTACCGAGTGAGCCGACTGATTTTATCGACGGCTTATTTACCATTGCCGTCAACGGCGATGCGGGTACCCAGGCTGGCGTAGGCGTGCATGTCTACACCTTTAATGAAGACATGACCGAGCGATTTTTCTACAACGCTGACGGAGAGCTGCTGTTTGTTCCTCAACTGGGCGCCATTCGTCTACGTACCGAATTTGGTGACATCGAGATCGAGAATGGTGAGATTGCCGTTATTCCACGCGGGGTAAAATTCCAAGTGCGTAGAGCTCAGGGGGTTGATGCTGCGCGGGGATATATTTGCGAGAACTATGGTAGTCCTTTAGAGCTACCAGGCCTCGGCCCCATCGGGTCTAACGGTTTAGCCAACCCGCGAGACTTCCAAAGCCCCGTGGCGGCCTATGAAGATTTGGAGGGCGACTACCGCCTAGTGGCTAAGTTCTCTGGTCGTTTCTGGGAGAGCAAACTCGACCATTCGCCGTTAGATGTGGTGGCGTGGCACGGCAACTGCGCGCCTTATAAATATAATCTCGCCAACTTTAACACCATCAACACGGTGAGCTTCGATCATCCGGATCCGTCAATCTTCACCGTCTTGTCGTCCCCCTCCGATACACCGGGAATGGCGAATCTTGATTTTGTAATTTTTCCGCCACGCTGGATGGTTGCCGAGAATACCTTTAGGCCCCCCTGGTTCCATCGCAACCTAATGAGCGAGTTTATGGGGCTGATACACGGCGAGTACGATGCCAAAGCGGAAGGCTTCACACCTGGCGGCGCCAGTCTACATAACTCAATGTCGCCCCACGGCCCCGATGCTGAGACATTTGAGAAAGCCTCCAACGCTGAGCTTAAGCCCCACTTCATAGGCGACACACTGGCCTTCATGTTTGAGAGCCGTTACTTCTTTCACCCAACCCCTGCGGCTCTGAATGCTGACTTCCGTCAACGTGACTATGTGGATGTTTGGTCAACGCTGCGCTCCCACTTCAACCCAAGCCAGCCCTGAACCCTATACCCCTCTGACGACAAGGATTGAATCACTATGAAACTGGCAACACTTAAGCAGGGCCGCGACGGAGAACTTATCATTGTCTCCCGCGACCTCTCCCGGGCGGTGAGCGCTGTGGATATTGCGCCCACACTTCAGGCTGCCCTTGAGAGCTGGGATGCAGTTAACCCTCAGCTTGAAGAGCGCTATGCACAACTTAACAGTGGCAGTGCTGAAGGTGCTTTTAAGCTTGATCAGCGTGCGTTGCACTCCCCTTTACCGCGCGCCTATCAGTGGGCTGACGGCTCCGCCTATCTGAACCATGTCCAGCTGGTACGCCAGGCACGTAATGCCGAGATGCCTGAAACCTTCTGGACAGATCCGTTAATGTATCAGGGCGGTAGCGACTGCTTCCTGGCACCCACCGACGATATCGAGGCGGTGAGCGAAGAGCATGGCATCGACTTTGAAGGTGAGATTGCCGTTATCACCGATGACGTCCCGATGGCAGTCACGCCCGAGCAAGCCGCCAAGCACATTAAGCTCGTGATGCTGGTCAACGATGTGAGCCTGCGTGGCCTGATTCCCGGCGAGCTCGCAAAGGGCTTCGGCTTTTTCCAAGCCAAGCCCGCCTCTTCGTTCTCGCCCATTGCGGTGACCCCCGATGAACTGGGCGACGCCTGGCAGGATGGCAAGGTGCACCTGCCGCTGACCGTGCACCTCAATGGCGAGAAGTTTGGCGAGCCTGAAGCCGGGCCCGATATGATTTTCAGCTTCCCACAGCTGGTGGCCCATGCGGCGAAGACCCGCTATCTCGGCGCGGGCGCCGTTATTGGCTCGGGCACTGTTTCCAATCCCGACCCCGATGGCGGCCCTGGAAAGCCAGTGGCTGACGGCGGCGTAGGCTATAGCTGCCTAGCTGAAGTGCGTATGGTGGAGCAGATACTGTACGGCCAGGTAAAAACCCCCTTTATGCGCTTTGGCGACCGGGTTCGCATCGAGATGTTCGACCGCGATGGCAACAACATCTTTGGTACGATCGATCAACAAGTCGTGAAGTACCCGCCCAAATAAAGCCAGGCAACATAAGGAAAGCAACATGACGACGCTGTACGGCTATTTCCGTTCGTCGGCTGCTTATCGGGTACGTATCGCCTTAAACCTGAAGGGCCTTGACTACGACCAGGTGCCGGTCAATCTGGTCAAAGGTGAGCAGCGCAGTGGCGATCATTTAACGCGCAACTCTCAGGGATTGGTGCCCAGCCTGGTGCTAAATGACAGTTGCGTGATTAACCAGTCGCTGGCTATCTGCGAGTATCTCGATGAAGTGTATCCCGAACCCGCGCTGCTACCGGCAGATGCATTAGCCCGCGCTCAGGTTCGCGCCCTCGCGCAGATGGTGGCTTGTGAAGTTCACCCACTCAACAACCTACGGGTGCTCAAGTATCTCGTCGGTGAGCTGGGGGTAGATGAGGCGGCTAAGCTAGCCTGGTATCGCCACTGGATTGCTGAGGGTTTCACAGCCATGGAAGCAACGCTCTCGACTGCCCCCAGCAGCGGTGATTTTTGCCATGGTGACACCCCAACACTTGCGGATATCTGCTTAGTTCCCCAGGTGTATAACGCCGAACGCTTCGAGTGCGATTTATCAGCGTACCCGACGCTCCAGCGCATCGCCGCCAACTGTCGGACACTGCCAGCCTTCCAAAAGGCAGCACCCCAGGCGCAGCCTGACGCCAGCTAAACCCTCCTGAACAGGCCGCGCATTGCGCGGCCTGCATTTCGCTTGGCGGGCAGCCTCAGGCGGCTTCGACAGCGATGGTTTTCGAACGACCTTGGCGTAGCTCCATCAGCAGCTTCTCGCGGCGCTCATTGGCTTTCTCGGCGGCCGCTTCGCGAACAGGCCCGAAGCCACGAATCTCTTCCGGCAGCTTAGCCAGCGCCAAGGCAGTCCCATGATTAGTGCCATCAAGACGCGCCACTAACTCATCGATAAGCTCCTCGTAATCAGCCAGTAAGGCGCGGTCGAGTTTCCGATCAGCGCTGAAGCGGAAAGGATCGAGGGCCGTATTACGCAAACCACGCATCTTGGCCAACGCCCCCATTGCCTTCAGCATCCAGGGGCCGAAGCGACGCTTTACTGGACGCCCTTGCGTATCCTTACGACCACCTATAAGCGGCGGCGCCAAGTGGAAGGTTAGCTGGTAATCCCCCGAAAACGTTGCTTTCACTTCATCCAGGAAATCGCTCTGGGTGTAAAGGCGCGCCACTTCGTACTCATCTTTATACGCCATCAAGCGATAGAGCTGATGGGCGACGGCTTCACTCAATGCTTCACCATCGTTTAGCGGTTCCTCTGCTTCGCGAACTTTCGTCACCTGGGCGACATAACGCTCAGCCCAGGCACGGTTCTGATAGCGCTCCAGGTGGCGACGATTGCGCGCGACCACATCATCCAGAGTGGCATTCGTGGACAGTGGCATCGTATCAAGGTGTCGCTGAAGATAGTCAGGTTCCACCGCTGCCAAGCGCCCCCAGGCAAATGCCTGGCGGTTCTTTTCCACGGCGACGCCGTTAAGCTCCAAGGCACGCTGCAGCGCAGGTTCAGAGAGCGGCACCAACCCTTGCTGCCAGGCAAACCCCAACATCATCATATTGGAAAATACCGTATCCCCTAGCAGCTGTTCAGCCAGGCGGTTGGCATCCAGCGATGCAAAGCGCTCGTCTCCTACCGCTTCACGCAACATATTAAGGCGTTTGCTGGGCTGCATATCCGCGTCGCGGTAAAGAACATAATCCGCGGTGGCTAGCTCCGCCAGATTGGCGACAATACGGGTGGTGGGCTGAAGCACATTCAGCGCTTTCTGCGAACTGGCCACGACCATGTCACAGGCAATGACGGCATCGGCCTGCCCCGCTTCGATACGTACTTGATTCAGCTCGTTGGGCTGCGCAGCCAAGCGAACATAGCTAAGTACCGCCCCGCCTTTTTGAGCGAATCCCATAAAGTCGAGCACGCTGGAGCCCTTGCCTTCCAGGTGTGCCGCCATCGTGATCAGCTGCCCGACTGTTACCACCCCCGTGCCACCAACGCCACCCACCAGTAGGTCATAAGGGGCAGCCAAAGGAGCAATGGCGGGGTTAGGCAAATGCGCTATACGCTGCCAAAAGGCGTTATCCGCCGCAACACCCTGGCCTTTACGCAGCTCGCCACCTTCAACAGTGACAAAACTGGGGCAAAAACCACTGACGCAGGACATATCCTTGTTACAGGACGACTGATCGATTTTGCGCTTGCGGCCTAGTTCGGTCTCCCGGGGCACCACCGATAAGCAGTTGGACTGAATAGAACAATCACCACAACCTTCGCAAACATGATGATTGATAAACACCCGGCGGGCGGGATCTTCCATCAAACCACGCTTGCGGCGGCGACGCTTCTCCGCCGCGCATACCTGGTCATAAATCAACACGGTGCAGCCGGGAATCTCGCGCAGTTCACGCTGCAGCGTATCCATCTCTTCGCGGCCGTGGAAGGAGACCTCTTTAGGGAACTCCTTTTCATGTCCCCGGTATTTTTCGGGTTCATCGCTAACCACCATGACCCTGCGCACGCCTTCATCTAGCGATTGCCGGGCAATCATGGGGACATTGATTTGCCCATCAACAGGCTGACCACCCGTCATGGCCACCGCGTCGTTAAACAGAATCTTGTAGGTAATATTGACGTTGGCAGCCACCGCCTGGCGCACCGCCATGGAGCCCGAGTGAAACCAGGTGCCTTCGCCCAAGTTTTGGAAAATATGACCGTTACCCGTAAAGCGGCTTTTACCTACCCAGTTAACACCCTCGCCACCCATTTGAATTAATGATTCAGTGCTGCGATCCATCCACGAAGCCATAAAGTGGCAACCAATACCCGCCAGGGCTTTGCTGCCTTCAGGCACCTTAGTTGAGCTGTTGTGTGGGCAGCCGGAGCAGAAATAGGGCATGCGGCGTACACCGCCGAGTTCCTTAACGCCCGCTTGGCAAGCATCAACGGTTGCCAGCTTGTCGCTAAAATCAATCTCGAAAAAGCGCGTAAGGCGCTCTGCCACGAAACCTGCCAAGAGACGCGGGCTCAGCTCGCCAACATAAGGGATCAGCGGCTTGCCGGTTTCATCCTGCTTGCCGGTAACGATTACCTCGCCTGGATGGTCGGGTTCCGACATGTACTCCTTCAACTGACTTTCGATAATGCCGCGTTTCTCTTCAATGACCAGCACCTCACGCTTGCCATGAATAAACTCAAGGATGCCGGGACGATGGAGTGGCCATACCATCCCAACTTTATATATTTCTATCCCGAGATCACGCAGCTTCGCTTCATCCAGTCCCAATAAACGCAGCGCCTCAAGCAAGTCCAGGTGTCCCTTGCCTGTGGTAACCAGCCCAAAGGTCGCCTGCTCTTGACGAAAGAGATACTGATCAATCGGATTAGCCGTGGCAAACGCCTGCACGGCGGCCAGCTTATGCTCAATGCGGGTCTCGAGTTGTGGCCCCGGCAAATCGGGCCAGCGATAGTGCAGCCCGCCCTCCGGCATCTCGAAGTCGGGCGTTACATAGTCGGGCAAGGGAGGCACCTCGACTGAAGCACCACTCTCTACGGTTTCAGACACGGCTTTAAAACCCACCCAACAACCCGAGAAGCGTGAAAGCGCATAGCCCCATAGACCAAAGCGTTCATACTCCGCCAACGATGCAGGGCTTACCACCGGCATAAACCACGCCATAAAGGCGACATCAGACTGGTGTGGCATAGAGGACGACACACAGCCATGGTCATCACCCGCGACCACCAGCACACCGCCGGTGGGAGAGCTGCCATAGGCATTACCGTGTTTTAACGCATCGCCCGCGCGGTCAACGCCCGGCCCTTTGCCGTACCACATGCCGAAAACACCCTCGACTTGACGGTCAGGATCCGTTTCTACCTGTTGGCAGCCCAGCATCATGGTAGCGGCCAGGTCTTCGTTGATCGCAGGGACAAAGTCGATGTGATGCGCTTCCACGGCGGCTTTCGCCCGCCAAATCTCTTGGTCTACACCGCCCAGGGGAGAGCCACGATAGCCGCTGATCAGCCCTGCCGTATGGCGGCCATTGCGGCGATCAAGCTCGGCTTGGCGTAAGGCGATGCGTACCAAGGCTTGGGTGCCAGTGAGAAAAATACGGCCTACGCCACGGCTATAGCGGTCGGCCAACTGATAGTCATCAAGGGCAATATCGAGAGGCTGGTTAATAGAACCCGCCTGCTCAGCGATTGAGGGGGTGGTCATGAGCGTTCACCAGTACGGTCGAAGAGTTATGGTTGTAATACGCTTGAGTCTAGCCAACAGCGCACTAAAGGTGCTTGCTAATTAACTCTTCGAACGTCTGGTTATTGATCATTACTTTCATTTTTTTAGTTTTGACGCAATGATATTCAACAAATCACAAATAAAAGAAATGGCATCATGAAAGAAACGACCAAAGAAATCACCTTAGACAGGCATGACCAGCGCATTCTTACCCTGCTTCAGCAACAGGGGCGCATTACCAACAATGAGCTCGCCGAACAGATCGGGCTATCCCCCGCTGCCTGCTGGCGACGCGTCAAAGCCTTGGAAGAGAGTGGTGTGATTCGTCGTTTTGCTGCGCTAGTGGAGCCCAGCCTGGTGGGCCAGCCGCTATCGGCACTGGTCATGGTGACGCTGGTTCGCCATCACATCGACAATACCGTTGAGTTTGAAAAACGCATCCTGCAATACCCAGAGGTACTACAGTGCTATGCCACCACCGGCAACGCCGACTTCGTCCTGCGCGTGGTGATCGAAGACATGGCCGCTTATGACCGGTTCCTGAATGAAAAACTCTTCACCCTGGAGGGCATTTCCCAGGTCAACTCCAACTTCGTGCTACGCAATATCAAAGAAGAGACTGCTATCCCAATTCGCTGAGTCAGGCAGCATGGCTCACTTTCACCAAGCGCTACGCCTTAAAACTTAAGGCGTAAATAGAGCGCCAAGCTCTCTAAAATTAGTTGCCATTGAAACTATTCAGAGGCAAGGTAACCAGTGTGATTTACGCTTCCCCAGGAAGACGCCCTTGCTTGGGAATAGGCGTTACCAATAACAACTTTTACCAATAACAACATAGACGCTAATAGCGTCGGCTCTGGAGTTTCAATATGAATAAATCAACTCGCTTGCTAGTAGCTGCTATGGCTGTTTCAAGCATGGTGTTCAGTATGTCTGCACTTGCGCAGGCAACGATCACCGTCAGCACGTGGGGCGGCCCTAACCATGGCGTTAACACCATTGTTTGGCCGACCTGGAAGGCGTGGATTGAAGAAGCCACCGAGGATCGTGTCACGGTAGAAGTAGTACATGATATGGGGCCTCCGCCGGCACAAATGGAGATCGTTGCGGATGGTATTGCGGATGCCAGCTGGATTTTTCACGCCCATATGGCGGGCCGTTTTCTAGCAACGCAGCTGCCTGAATTCCCTACGTTTGAGGAGTTCTCCTCAGAAGATGCTTCCGCTGCGTATTGGCATACCCATCAAGAATATCTGCAGCAAGCCAATGAGCATCGCGGCGTCGATGTGGTTGCGATGGGCGTGCATGGCCCTGGCCAAATATTTACCCGTGATCAAATTAGCTCAATCGATGAGCTTGCGGGCAAACGCCTGCGCGTGGGTGGAGGAGTGATGAGTGGTTTAGCCGAGGCCATGTCCGTGACCGGCGTTGCCATCCCACCCACTGGCACCTACGAGGCCGCCTCTCAGGGGGTTGTTGACGGTGCGATGCTAACGCTTGAAAGCTTGCGCAGCTTTCGCGTTGCCGAAGTAGCCCCGCATACCCTCACCGTAGACGGCGGCTTCTACCGCGGTAGCTTTGCAATTGTGATGAACCCCATGTTCTGGGATCAAGTATCAGACGAAGACCGCGCGGCGATTGAAAGCGTATCGGGTGAGCGACTTTCACGCTTGTTTGGCTACATGATGGATGTATCCGACCAACGCGGCGTTGAGTTTGGTGAAGCAAATGGCGCGACCTTTACTCAAGCCTCGGAACAAGACATTGATCACCTACGGGGTGTCGCTAGCAACTTGCAGGATGCCTGGAGTGAGTCGGTAAAGAGCCGCAATGTTGACGCGCCAGCAGCGCTTGCCTTCTTTTATGAACAGCTAGCCATTGAGGCGGCTGAAGAAGGTATTGAACAGAGTGTCGTTAGCCACTGAGCCGGTTAATTCAATTTTTACGTTTCACTTGAAACCAAATTGATCCCCGTCAAGATAGTGCATCTCTCCCAGGCTGATACTGATGTTTTCATCAAGACCCCCTGGGGGAGTATTACTATGGGTACTACACAAAACACAGACACCACCTCTTGGTGGGAACGCCTAACAGAACGCTGCTATGCATCGTCAACCGCGACGTTAGCCCACAAGCTGAAGCATGAAGCAAGCGCCAGCTATGATGCGCTTATCAATGACCTGGGGAGACCACTAGAACCACGCTTTGAGCAGGAAATAGCAAAGCAACTGGCGGCAGGCCCAACGGCGCATTTCAGTCCAGCCAGAACCTTGATGCCAGTAATGTTGCAACGCTTTGGTCTTCAGGAGGATACGCTTCAAGAGAGCGGCCTGATTAATCATGCCGACTATGTGGTACTGCGTGACAACTGCAATGCATGCGCAGCCGTTGGAGATTGTTGGAAAGCCATGCGAGCGAGCGCCAAGCTTGATGAGTGCCGCAAATTATGCCCCAACGCAAAGGCCTTTGATGCCTTAGCTTCACATCACGACAACCCACGTGCGGCCATCAACGTATCCTATTAACGTAGAGCGCTCCCATCAACGGCGGAGGGGAGCGCTTTAACTACGCTATGCAGAACCTAATGTAGAACTTGTTTCTGGAATTGCTTCATGACGTTTGGTGGCGCATTCGCGGGCTAGCAAATTGGGCCACTATATCGCGCAGGATACCGACCCGATTCTGGCAGTTAAATTTAAGACGCATAGAGTCCTCACGGCACACAACCAACTCAGTTACTTAGCCACCACTCACTGGCAGCCCCTGCTCCTCTTTCATACTACGCAGTATTATTTCTGAGCGAACCTGGGTGACATTAGGATGAGGTAATAAATGATGATGAATAAAGTCCGAAAATGCTGTTAGATCCTTGGCGATGATATGTAACACATAGTCTGCGTCTCCCGACACAGAATAGGCCTCACGAACCATGGCATGCTTCGTCAGTAACGTCACAAAATCACCATCCATGCTTTCACCATGAGCTTTGAGATTAACTCTGGTAATGGCACGCAACCCAAACCCCAGGCTGGTGGCATCGAGCCTAGCCGAATACCCCTTAATGACACCTTCGGCTTCTAGCCGTGCTTTGCGTCGAGAGCACTGCGAGGGAGACAGGCTGACACGCTCTCCCAATTCTGAATTAGTGAGGGCCGAGTTCTTTTGTAACTCTGACAAAATTGCAAGATCATAACGATCCAAGGAAATTCCGTGCATACAGCACTCCCATTACGCACATTCTATGCACTATTTGGCTGCATCTTAGGTTAGTTTGCAACCTAATTGTACCGCCTCTTCCCTATACTGAACTTGTCACCCAACAAGACAATAAAGGAGAGACAGCGATGGGCCCCTTCCCTCATGACGCACCCAAAGCAACCATCAGTGATGCAAACCCAGCGGGCACAGATGGCTTTGAATTCGTTGAATTTGCACACCCCGAGCCGGAAAAACTAGATAGTTTATTTCGGCAAATGGGGTTCGTGCCCGTTGCAAAACATCGTGACAAGTCGATCACCGTTTATCGTCAAGGCGATATCAACTACCTGCTTAACAGTGAGCCTAACTCGCATGCGTCAGCATTTATTGAGGCGCACGGCCCCTGTGCTCCAGCAATGGCTTGGCGCGTCGTTGATGCTCAGCATGCGCTAAAACGTGCCGTCGACTTGGGTGCAGAAGAGTTCACAGGTAATAAGTCCATCGATGCGCCTGCGGTTATTGGCATAGGCGGTTCGCTGCTTTACTTTATTGATACGTATGGCGAAAAAGGCAGCTGTTATTCAAACGAATTTGAGTGGTTCGATGAGGTAGATCCTAATCCTAAGGGGTTTGGTTTTTACTATCTTGATCACCTCACTCATAACGTTATTCGCGGCAATATGGACACATGGTATAAGTTTTACCATGACACCTTTAACTTCCGCGAAATACGCTACTTTGATATCACCGGTAAAATGACAGGTCTTACCAGCCGTGCATTGACTTCTCCAGATGGTAAAATTCGCATACCCATTAACGAAAGTGCCGACGATCACAGCCAGATTGAAGAGTACTTGCGCGAATATAACGGCGAAGGCATTCAGCATATCGCCATTGCCACAAACGACATCTACTCCGGCACTGACTTAATCGCTGATGCAGGTCTCGAATTTATGCCTGGCCCGCCGAGCATCTATTACGAAAAGTCTCTAGAGCGCGTTAAAGACCACCAGGAACCCCTCGACAAACTGCGTAGCCGTGGCATTTTGATCGATGGTGAAGGCGTCGTGGGCGGTGGCGAAACCCGAATTTTGCTACAAATTTTCTCAAAAACGGTTATTGGCCCCATCTTCTTCGAGTTTATTCAGCGCAAAGGCGATGATGGTTTTGGAGAGGGCAATTTTAAAGCACTTTTCGAGTCCATCGAAGAGGATCAGATTAATCGCGGCGTGTTGCAAAGTAACGCTGAAGAGTAAAAGGTCACACTGTGTACGACGCTTGGCGTAACTATGCGAATGCCCCCCAAGAGGGGGCTATTATTTGTCCTTCCAGCGCTATACCAGAAGGCAAAGCACGCTGCTTGGAAATAATAAGCAGCAATGGATCTTTCCCGGTCATTGCAACACGCATAAATGGCACGATTTCTTGCTACGTCAATGCCTGCCCTCACCAATACTTACCTTTAAACTATCGGTCGGACAGTATCATTTCATCAGATGGCCACCGTTTTCTATGCAGTGCGCATGGGGCGGCGTTTGACATTAAAACGGGAGACTGCTTAACAGGCGACTGTGACAAACTTGACGCCATACCTGTCGTTGAAGACTTAGCAGGCAACTTATTCATTGGGTATAGACAATCTTAATACAATAGCCATTAAACTATGCTTTTTATTATGCTCCAGCTAATAAATGGATAGCCATGCTGGATTCGAACAAAAATTCACAACTATTCGCTCACATCATAAGCGAGCAAAAAGAGTTCGCTTATGATCCAGAGAGCTCCCCAGGCTCGAGAGTGGCGCCTACTCTGGCACCTTCTCATCGTTTGAGAAGCTCTTAACCGTCAAGCCCCCCGAGTGCACCGCTGTGCGGCCGCTGGTTGGCTGCCACCGGCTTCGCTTTGCCACCCAGCGCAATTGCTAGGCCGTTTCGGTCTCTTCGCTGGCGGCCTCAATGGGTTCGCCATCTTCGTCCAGCAATTGGTGATCGTAGGCGGCCTGAAGGCCGGTATCTTCCGCCGGTAGTGGCTGCGGCTCCTCCTCGGCCCAGTAATCGATATGGCCGGGATAAATGGGCGACAAAATCGCGACCAGGATGCCAATAACGGAGAAGATCGCAAAGGCATCCGCATAGCCAAATCCATCGACCAACACACCAACCACCGGGGAACCCACTGCCTGCCCAAGCGCACAGGCCAAAAAAGGCAGCACCGGCCCCATCGAAAGCCGCCCCGGCAGTAGCCGGATGCCGGTCATCAGGTAGAGCCCCGTTAGGCTCATGTAGGCAAGCCCGAACACCATTGCGGAAAACATCGCCAACGCTAACTGGCTTGGGCTAGCGGCCAGCAGCACCAGGCTTGCAGAGAGCATCATCAACATCAGTGCCTGGGTGATGGGCGGGTTATTGCGATCAGCGAGGTCACTCACGACGGCCCCACCCAGCCCCGCGATACCGACCGCAAACCATAGCCAGCCGGTTTGATTAGGGGGCAGCGCGCCGAGGGTCACCGCCAGGTCGGGGGCAAAAAGCCAGTAGGGAGCAGAAACAAAGCCCATGGCGAAGGCAAACAGCGAAAGCCGGACGAGCCGCGACCACTGCAACCGGGTAATGGGCGGCGGCGGCGCTGCATTGGCTGGCACCACGCGTGATACCGAAGGGATAAAGTACCAGGCCGCGATAACCCCCATGACGGTCAGCACAGCAAAGATCGTATAGGTCAGGCGCCAGGCATCCGCCAGGAACACCACCGTCGGCACCGCCACGATAATACCGACACTGGTACCAGCATTCATAATTGAGCTCACACGCCCATGCATGGCCCGGCTTACCAGCGCCTGCATCGCCGCAGTGAGCGCGGGCATCATCAACCCGGTGCAAATACCGCAGATAAACACTCCCACACCCAGAGAGAGTGCATCAGATGCCTGACTGATCAGCCCCAGTCCACCCACTCCGAAACCACCTGAGAGCACTGCCAGGTTACGCGCACCGAGCCGGTCTGCGGCAAGCGGTGCGACCAGTGTAGCGAGCACAAAGCTAATGAAGGGTAGCGCCCCGATGATACCGATCAGGTAGGAAGTGAGATCCAGTTCGGCGCTGATGGAGGGCACAAACAGACCAAACGTAAAACGCGCCAGCCCATAACTAATCGCAACCAGCGCGGCACCAAAGATAGCAAACCCCATGTTCGACAAGGTCTTCATACTGACTACTCCATGGCCGCTTGTTGCGTTATAGATGTGAGCTCAGTTCATTGTCGTCGCCATAGTGGTAATGAGCAATGCAGGTAGGCGGTCAATTTCCGAAGCGGTTTTCGGGATAATGGCTATCACACCCCTTCAAGTTTGCTCTATAGTCGAAAAATGCTAAACGGATGAATCCAGCCTATGGCCGTCGATCTGCAAGCGCTCTACCCCAAACTGATTCACCTGATGCTGGACACTGTTTTCGTGGTCGATAAAGACAATCAGATCATCTTTGTGAGTGATGCCTGTGAGTCGCTGCTCGGCTACCTTCCCAGCGAATTGATCGGCACCCTGATCACTGACTACATGCACCCTGACGACTTAGCGGCCACACGGGACTCGATTATCCGAGTAATGGAGGGAAAGCCCCACGTGGATTTCCGCAACCGCTATGTTCGTAAAGACGGTGGCACCGTGCATATCCTGTGGTCGGCCCGCTGGTACGAGGAAGAGGAAGTGCGGGTCGGTGTTGCTCGCAACGTTACCGCACTGATGAAAGCTGAGGAGGAACTGCGCCATCTCGCCCATCATGACCCGCTGACACAACTGACCAACCGAGCGCTCTTTTATGATCGGCTGATGTCAGGCCTGAGTGCAGCGCATCGCTACCAGAGCAGTCTGGCGCTGCTGTTTCTGGACATCAATGACTTCAAAGGCATCAATGATACCCACGGGCACGCCGTGGGAGACAGGATCCTCTGCACGGTAGCAAGACGATTGGAATGCTGTGTACGCGAAACAGACACCGTGGCGCGCATGGGCGGTGATGAGTTCACGGTGCTGTTAACAGACATCCAGACAGTCGATGCTGTGAGTGAGAAGGTAGAACAGATTCGTCTGGCTATGAACGAACCGCTAAGCGCTGAATTCGGCGCACTGGAAATGCCCTCCTGCAGCATCGGCGTGGCCTGTTATCCAGACGATGGAAAGGATGCAGACACCCTGCTAAGCCATGCAGACAGCCATATGTATCAGATCAAAAGACGCCGTCGTTAGCGGTTATGATCGATACCGGCAGTCAGCTAGGAATGTTTGCCTGACTACCGCCCACAAAGTTCGACAATAAATCTGTGGAATCCCTTTCGTAACGCCGTTAACCCTGACGCCCTTTCCGTAGCATTTTCCAAACCTGTGAAAATACGACCAGCAGCAGTAGCGCGATAATCCCTTGCGAGATAGGACGAGTAAAGAGGGAGCCCACGTCGTCTTGGGAGAGCAGCATTGCCAAGCGTAAGTTCTGTTCCGCCATTGGCCCTAACAGCACCCCCAGCACTACTGGCGCAAGCGGGAAGGCAAGTCGATGGAGTAGATAGCCGATCAAGCCAAAAGCTAACATGACATATAGATCCATCATGTTACCTTTGACGGTGTACCCCCCCACCGCCATTAGCACCAAGGTGGTGGGAACCAACAGGGCGGTCGGCATGCGCAAGACCTGAGCAAACAGTCGGGTAGCCACCATGCCGCCCAGTAACAGGAGCAGCATCGCCGTTATTAACATCTGCCACATGAAACCGAAGACCACATCAGGCGACTTCGTAAACAGTTGCGGGCCGGGCTGAAGGCCATGAATCATCAGCGCACCCAGCACTAGGGCAGCGACCAGATTGCCAGGAATCCCTAGTGTTAGAGATGGGATCATCGCCGAAGCATTGTCGGCACTGTTGCCCGATTCAGCAGCGGCTACCCCCACTGGATTGCCCGTGCCGAAAGATTCGGGGTTCGTAGACTTGCGCTTCGCTTCGTTATAACTCAACAAAGCCGCTAAATTACCACCAGCACCTGGCAAAATGCCTACGCTTACCCCTATCAGCGATGAGCGTGTCCACGTGCGCCAGTGCTGACGTATCAATGTCAGCGCATTCCCACTCGCATCGACTTTGAAGCTTCCCGCATCGTAGTAGGTCGCGTTGCGCTTCTCGGCCATTTCCAGCACTGGAGGAATCGCGTAGAGGCCGATGAGTACGATGATCAGGTCGAAGCCCCCACTTAAATAAAGCGAATCGAACGTATAGCGTTCCGCTCCACTGATGGTGTCAACGCCTACAAGGCCGATAATAACGCCCAACAGGGCGCTGAGCATGCCTTTGCTGATATCACTGCCCACCAATACGGCGATGCTTACAAGACCGAAAACGGCCACCCAGAAGTACTCAGTAGGCCCAAAAGCCAGCGTTACCTGAGCCAACAGAGGCGCTAACGTCATCAACGCTATGGCGCTGATAATTCCACCCACCGCTGACGACCAGCACGCCGTCTTGAGCGCCAGCCCGCCCTGCCCATTGCGGGTCATCGGGTAACCGTCGAATGTCGTTGCAATGGCCGCTGGCGTGCCTGGGATTTTTAGTAAGATGGCCGGAATGGCGCCACCATACATTGAGCCATTGTAGATACCGGCTACCAGCCCTAGCGCAATCACAGGATCGAACCCGTATGTCAGTGGCAGCATAAGCGCAATGGCCATGACCGGATTAAGGCCAGGTAGCGCACCGATCAAAATCCCCACCAGTGTACCGACGAAAAGACTGACCAAGGAACCAAACTGCAGGGCCACGGGCAAGGCGTTGAATAAGGAATCAAACATAGCGTGCCACCCTATTTAGGAAACCAGGAAAAATTCGACGGGCAAGGGCCGCTTCAATACTATCGCAAACAACCCGTATAAGAGGGCGATGAAGCCCACAGTGATACCTAGAACCACAACAGGGCGCCTTTCACCCAGCACCAGGGCCAGGAGAACGATGAACAGGGTGCTAGTGGAGTAAAAACCCACGGTTGGCATAGCCAGGTAATAGATCAGGCAACAAGCAACGGTTGCCATAAACCGTCCAGGATGGTCGATTAGGGGTGATTTCACAGTGCCCGTCTCCCCTGCTGCTAATGCCTGCACAGCGCCTTTAAGTATCAGAGGAAGTGAGAACAGGCACATCAGAATACCCACCCCCATAGGCACGTAAGCGGCGCCAGCATCAAAGCCACTCCCCACCCAGACCACCGTGCAGCCAAGGATGAGGAAGGCGATGCCAGAGATAATATCTCTGAAGTTCATGAGCAAGTTACCGTCCATTACGCGATGAATTAGTTTTTCTTAAGCCCAAGCTTTTCGAGTGTCTCACCAATCGCTTCGGTTTCCTGATGCAAACGCTCACGCAGCTCTTCACCGCGTACCAGATTCAGCGTCTCGCCTTGAGATGCCAGGAACGTTTGGAACTCAGGATGTTCGACGGCTTTAGCGACGGCATCGGCGATGACATTAACGCGCTGCTCATCCATGCCCTCCGGTGCCAGCATCATGCGCCATAGCACGGTTTCCAGTTCAGGGTGGCCGAGTGCTGCCAGGCCTGACGCCTGAGGAAGGGCCTCGTTATCGTCGGCTGAGGTGACGAGTAGGCACTTCGCCTTGCCATCCTCCACATAGGGAAGCACGGGTGTGATGGAGCCACCGTAGATATCCACATGCCCACCCAGGAAGTTTTGCAGGGTCTCGCCAGCGCCGCCAAATGGGATAGGACGCGCCTCAATGTCATAGGCTTCGAAGATACGCTCTGCTGCCAAGCGCATGGTGCCACCGACCCCGTCATTGCCGTAGGTATATTGACCGGGATTACTCTGTAGCTCGGCCAGGAACTCCTCACCCGTTTCAGCGGGAAAGTCGGGAGCTACACACATGGTGTAGGCGCTCTGCGAAGTGCTGGTGATGGGGGTCAATGTCGCGTAGGAGTACTGAACACGCTGCATATGCGGCACGGTGGTAATAGGGCTATTCCAGGTAGACAGCAGTGTGTAGCCATCGGGCCTGGCACGGGCAATCTGGTTGACCCCAATAGCACCACCTCCGCCAGCAACATTCAGCACGGCCAGTGACTCGCCTAACTCTTCCTGAAGGTATTGGTTAAGCATGCGTGCAACGTTGTCAGTGCCACCGCCAGCGGGTGCCGGTACGACGATTTCGATGGGACGATTCGGGTAGTCGTCAGCCATGAGAGGCATAGCGGTCAACGCTGATAGAGCAACAACCGATGTCAGTTGTAATGTTTTCATTGTTAGATACCTTTCTCTAGGAGTGCAGGGTGTTCAGGCGTGCATCAAAAGTGATCTCATGCGGGTTGATCGCCGAGCGTGACACGGTAGCGGAACCGTTCAGGTCGTCCGTGGACTCGGCGAAACTCGATGACTCTGCCTGCGGGGTTGCGGGCAATACGCTGGATGACAGCAACCGGGGCCTCAGGCGCTAGTTCCAATTGCTTGGCGCTGGTCTCGGTAGCCATGCCGAACGAGAGCTCGTCAGTGGCTGACGAGATTAAAATCCCGAATTTCTCTAGAAATACGGGATACAACAAAGGGCCCATCGTTTTTGGGTTTAGCGATAAGAGCTCTTCGAAATCGGGTAGACGTAGATAAACCTCTTCAAACAGCAGCGGTTCGCCTGACCAAAGGCGAACGCGTTCCAGCTTTATACAGTGGCTGGCTGAGTCCTCACCAAAGGCTTTCTGTACCTCGGGGGGAAGGGGAACTTCCTGGCAACTAAGAATTCGACTTTCCGGAATAACAGGGACATCGGGGTCTTCCACATCATGAACATGGAAAAAACGAAACAGATCGGCGCGGAAGGCGGGTTGCTTAACAAAAGTGCCGGTACCTCGCCGCCGATCCAGCAGCCCCTCATCAACTAGCTGCTTCATAGCCATCCGCATCGTTGCCAACGCAACGCCATACTCTTCGGCTAACCGGTTCTCCGAGGGGAGCATATCACCTGGTTTCCACTCACCATTGGCGATCCTTGAGCCTAATTGATCGCGGAGTTTGGCATACAGAGGTAATCTTCCGTCCGTATTAGCAGTGAATCTGGCTCGCATAGGGTCACCCAGTGGTTATCTTGATTTCTTGAGGTCATTGAAGACCCGTGTATACTTCCAGTCAACCAGTTCTCTAGAGAACTAGACTTATGTATAATAAAGCGATCGATGCGAAATCTCCAGGCAACCGTTATGAGGGGACAAAAGTGAAATTAGGTTTTGATTGTCATGCGCATGCTTACGGGCCTGTTAGCAACGTCAAAGGATCTAACTACAGCCCCTCCCGACCCGCTCCACTTGTTGATTGGCAAGAAAACCTTGCAAACTGCCAATTAAGCGGTGGCGTATTGGTGCAACCAAGTTTTCTGGGCAATGACAACCGGCAGCTGCTTGAAATGCTTGCCAAGCTTGATTACTCCTATCGCGGAGTCGTTCAGCTCGCCAAGGAGACAACGCGCGAGGAAATAGCCGCTCTTGATGCTGCAGGCATTGTGGGCGTGCGGTGGAACCTCATTGAGGGGCGCAGTGCATTGCCAAACCTCAATGATCCTCAATGGATAGACTTTCTGGATCATCTCAAGGTCATGGACTGGCATCTTGAGTTACACCTGGAAGGCAACCGGTTGCCTGACATTTTTCCGGCGTTGCATGCGCATGGCGTGAAGCTCGTCATCGATCATATCGGACTTCCTGTCGATGCCAACCCAATGGAGGATCCAGGGTGTCGTCTGCTGCTTGCGGCCGGACAGGCAGAACGTACTTGGGTGAAGCTTTCAGCCCCCTATCGCTCCCCCGTGATTAACCTCAAACCCCATGTCCAGGCTTTATTAGCTTATCTTGGGCGTGATCGGCTGGTGTGGGGCAGTGACTGGCCGTGGACACGGCATGAAGATTTACATACATACCCGGATACCTATAGATGGCTCAGTGAGTGGATTAGCGATGCTGATGATCGCCACCACATTCTTGATACAACTCCTAGAGCATTGTTTAAGTTAGCGTGTTGATAGTCGAGTTAAACGACGCGCCGCCTGCGAATGCAGACGAAAGAAAACTACAGTCGTGCCTTTATCCATTCGATAAAGGATTTAACTTTATGTAAATCAGCCATATGTTCTGGGTAAGCCATGTAGTAAGCATCCTGGCTGTTGAGTGAGAACGGCCAGGGAATAACCAGCTTCCCCTCATCAAGCTCCTCTTGAGCAAGAAATTTCGGCACTAATGCGACACCACACCCTGCTCGCGCGGCTCTTAGTGCCATATAAAAAGTATCAAACCTTGGCCCGTGGTAACTGTGCTCGGTATATAGGTTCTGGGCTTCAAACCAGTCATGCCAGGCTTCCGGGCGCGTCGATACCTGCAACAGGATCAGCCTGGTGAGCGCGAGCGGGTCATTGACGTTCGTTTGCTCCATCACGCCAGGCGCACAGACAGGCACGACTTCCTCATCCAGTAACTTGACGCATTCGGCACGCGGCCATACCCCATGGCCAAAAAAGAAGGCAATCTCAATGCGCTCCTTTTGCATGTCAAACGGCTCGGCCCGATTCGAAATATTGAGGTTAATGCTTGGGTGTTTAAAACGAAAACCATTCAATCGGGGGATGAGCCAACGCGCTCCAAAAGTGGGCAAGGTGGCAACATTCAATACATCGGATTCCACACCATAGGACTGCATATAGCGCGTCGACATCTCCACCTGAGCCAGGATTTTGCGCGCTTCACTCAAGTAAACCGCCCCTTCTGGCGTTAGATGCAACCGCTTTCTTACCCGCCTGAATAGCGGATGTTGCAGCGTCGCTTCCAGATGAGAGACCTGCTTGCTCACGGCGCTCTGGGTCAGGCTTAGCTCATCCGCTGCACGGGTGAAACTGAGATGACGTGCAGCTGCTTCAAAACAGTGCAAGCCGGTTAATGAAGGCAAATGTCGACGTCGCATCCCAGCTCACCTTATGAAATAAAGGAATGATGTTTTTCATAAACATCGTTTGATGGCTCACCAATACCCTAGCAATACTGGCCCTGAAACCAATTTACTCACAACTCAACATTTGGTGAAGCAATGATTCATTCCCTGATGGAAAAAATGGGCGTCGCGAAAGAGCAGTATCAAGGCGGTGACCTTGTTGTCACCACCCCCATTGATGGCAGCGAGATTGGCCGTCTGACAACCACCTCCAGCAGCGAAGTGGATACCGCTATCGCGAATGCAGAAAAAGCTTTTTCAGCCTGGAAGCGTGTACCAGCGCCCCGTCGCGGTGAATTGGTTCGCCTGTTTGGCGAGCAACTGCGCGAACATAAACAATCATTGAGTGAGTTGGTCACCTGGGAGTGCGGCAAAATCCTTCCGGAAGGCCTGGGCGAAGTTCAGGAAATGATCGATATTTGCGATCTCGCCGTTGGCCAATCTCGCCAGTTGTTTGGCCTGACCATTGCTTCCGAGCGCCCCGGCCACCATATGCGGGAAAGTTGGCACCCATTAGGCCCGATTGGCCTGATTACCGCGTTCAACTTCCCCGTTGCTCCCTGGGCATGGAACTCCGCCCTGGCACTGGTATGTGGCAATAGCCTGCTATGGAAGCCTTCTGAAAAAACCCCGTTAACGGCACTCGCCTGCCAAGCATTATTGGATCGCGCGATAGAGGCGTTCGGTGATGAAGCGCCCAAGCATTTGAGCCAGGTGATTATTGGCGAACGGGCAGCGGGCGAACAGTTAGTGGATGACCCACGCGTGGCGCTTATCAGTGCCACTGGCAGCACCCGTATGGGTCGCGAAGTAGGCCCCAAAGTGGCGTCGCGCTTTGGTCGTAGCATTCTCGAGCTGGGCGGCAACAATGCGATGATTTTGGCACCGAGTGCCGATCTGGACATGGCGACGCGCGCCATTCTCTTCTCCGCGGTCGGTACGGCAGGCCAGCGCTGCACCACGCTTCGTCGCTTGATCGTTCATGAGTCCATCAAGGATGACGTGTTGGCGCGGCTGAAAAAGGCTTACCAAGGGGTGAGCATTGGCAACCCGCTGGAAGGCAATCTGGTAGGCCCCTTGATCGATCACCAAGCCTTCGACGCCATGCAGAGCGTATTGGACAAAGCGCGTGAGCAGGGGGCGAATGTCTTCGGGGGTAAACGCGTCGACGTTGCCAATAACGATGATGGCTACTATGTGGAACCCGCCATTGTTGAGGTAACCGAGCAAAATTCGCTGGTCAAGCACGAAACCTTTGCGCCCATTCTCTATGTGCTCACCTATCAAGCGCTGGATGAGGCCATTGCCACCAATAATGACGTTCCCCAGGGGCTATCCTCCTGCATCTTTACGACCGATGTGCGTGAGGCTGAAACCTTCGTCTCCGCCGTCGGCAGTGACTGCGGCATCGCTAACATCAACATCGGCCCCAGCGGCGCTGAAATTGGCGGCGCCTTTGGCGGCGAGAAAGAGACTGGCGGCGGCCGTGAGTCAGGGTCTGACGTCTGGAAAAGCTATATGCGTCGCCAAACCAACACCGTGAACTACTCCCGCGAACTCCCATTAGCCCAAGGCATTAAATTCGACTAACCCTTCTCCATCAAGCAAGGGCTCTTTAGTAAGGAGCCCTTACGAACAACACAAAAAAGAAGGTGATGTATGCGTGACGATGTCCAAATCGGCCCGACGCCGGGCCTCGCGATGGCGCTACTACCGCTGCTGGCCACTACCGCCATTCTTATACTGCAGTTTTTTATTTTCTCTGACTTTACTCCCCATATTCCGTTAGCTTTCGGCATTATGATTTGCGCCATATGCGGGCGTATACGGGGCGTCCCCTGGGAAAAAATGGAAGCCTCTATGCTGGAGGTGGTCAAGCTCGGCATGCCCGCCATTTTTATTCTCTTGGCGGTCGGCATGGTGATTGGCACCTGGATCCTTTCCGGCACAGTGCCCACGCTGATGTATTATGGTTTTCAGCTGGTCTCCCCCTCCTATTTCCTCGTCGCTACTTGTGTGATTAGTGCCCTGGTATCTCTCGCGACGGGCACATCCTGGGGGACGGTCGGGACACTCGGGCTTGCCCTGATGGGCATCGGGGAGGGGTTGGGCATTCCCATGCACCTAACGGGCGGGGCGCTCGTTTCAGGCGCCTTCTTTGGCGATAAAATGTCGCCCTTATCAGAGACGACCAATTTAACACCGGCGGTCTGTGAAACGGATCTATGGAGCCATATACGCAGCATGATGGCGACCACAGTGCCCGCGATGCTAATAGCGCTGATGCTTTATGTGTGGTTGGGCGCTGACTACGGCGGTCAATTCGAGCGCAGCACGGATATTGCCACCTTTCGCCAGGCCCTTGATGACACCTTTACACTTTCCTGGATCACCCTGATCCCACCCGTTGTCGTGATTGGCCTAGCACTGTTCAAGTTTCCCCCCTTTCCCACCATCTTTACCGGCGCGGCCATAGGCGGCTTGGTGGCCATCGGTGTTCAAGGTGAATCCTTACACGCGGTATTCGATGCGATGCAGAATGGTTTTAGCAGCGATACCGGCAATTCGGCGATTGATGCACTTTTAAGCAGTGGTGGCGTGCTCTCCATGACCTGGGTGGTCACCTTGACTTTTTTTGCGTTGGGGTTCGCTGGGATGTTGGAGGCGTATGGCACTGTGGATGCAATCATCAAGCAGCTAATGCGGCTGATTAAAGGTCGCTTCAGCCTGGTGGCGACAAGCTCTGGCACGACGCTCGCGGTGAGCACGATTATCGGCGATGTGTATACAACGCTGGTTTTACCCGGCCGTCTGCTAAAAGGTCAGTATCAGGCCATGGGCTACAAAACCTGTACGCTGTCGCGCTCAATCGAAGACAACGGCACGCTCTCTTCCCCATTGATTCCCTGGAACATGGGCGGTGGGTTTGTGTCATCGACCATCGGTGTACCCACACTGGCTTATGCACCTTTCGCCTTTGCCTGCTGGCTATCGCCGCTATTCGGACTGCTTTGGGCACTCACCGGCCGCTTTATTCCCCGCGACGAACCTGATCAGCCTGAAACATACGCGACTGAAGCGCCGCACGCTGCTCCAACCTCTCAAGCGACTTCATAGCCACCTAAGGTCGGCCTTGGGCCGGCCTGCGCTTCTTTTTAAGGAGGCATTAAAATGCCAACGACCCTCTCCGAGCGCTGCCTTTGGCCCGAAACGAGTGCTGAAACGCCTCAAGACTATCCCGCTTTAGCCAACCATGAAGAGGTCGATGTGTGTGTGGTGGGCGGCGGAATTACGGGTCTCTCCACCGCATTGCACCTGGCCGAGCAAGGTATCCAAGCAACCTTGCTGGAGGCGGGGGATATTCCCAGTGGCGGTTCAGGACGCAATGTGGGTCTGGTCAATGCCGGGCTGTGGATACCCCCCGATGACATTGTGGCCGCGCTGGGTAAAGAGAACGGTGAGCGGGCCAACACGGTGCTGGGCGGCGCACCGTCAAAAGTCTTCGACCTCATCGAACGCCATGGGATCGCGTGCGATGCCACCCGAACAGGCACGCTGCATCTTGGCCATAACGCCAAAGGCTGCCAGGAGCTCGCACGACGTCGCGATCAATTGCAACACCGTGGGGCGCCGGTGACGCTCTTGGAAGGAGAGGCATGCGAGCGTGCGACCGGCACGTCCCAGATACAGGCAGCACTTCTTGATGAGCGTGCGGGCACTATCAACCCGTGCGCCTATACGCGAGGACTTGCGCGCACGGCGGCCAACTTGGGCGCCATGCTTTACTGCCAAAGCGCGGTAACCGGGATCGAGCGAAAAGGGGATCGATGGCGCGTGTTGACCGCAAACGGTAGCGTGACCGCGAACAGAGTGGTGATGGCCACCAACGCTTATAGCGAAGATGACTGGAATCAAGTCCGCCAGCACTTTTTTACCGGGTATTACTATCAACTGGCGTCGGAGCCGCTTACTGGCGCAGCCGCCGAGGCGATACTTCCAGGCAAGCAAGGTGCCTGGGACACGCGCACCGTGCTGAGCAGCATCCGGCGCGATAAGGAAGGTCGCCTGTTACTAGGCAGCCTGGGCAAAGGCGAAGGCAAGCCGCTGAGCTACCTGACCCGTTGGGCCGATACGATACAGCACCACTACTTTCCTGTACTTGGCAGCGTTCGCTGGCAATACACCTGGACGGGCAAGGTCGCCTTTACCCCTGACCACACCTTACGTATTTTTGAACCGGCCCCCGGAATATTGTCAGCCACCGGTTACAACGGGCGCGGTGTTACCACCGGCACCGTGGTGGGCGAGGGGTTTGCTCACTATATTGCCAAGGGCGATGACAGCCTGCTCCCTCTGCCGTTATCGCAGCCTAAACCCATTAAAGCTCGCCCGTTATGGAGCTGTGCCTATGAGAGCGGCTTCTCGCTATATCATGCAGGCCAGTGTCTACGGGTGCTGATTTAATAAGAGTGTCACTACTTACGATTCTTTAAATAAAAACGTGCGCCGCGAATTAACCGCATGCGCACGTTTTTGTGTTTAGCTTATTGTCTAAATGCCATCCTTTAACTTAAAGACACTGCAGCACATCCTTGTGCTGCATGCAGCTTCTAAACGAGCACTTCACCTTTGAGCGTTGCTATCACCTTAGCTTTGGAAGCGTTTTCGCGCTCGGCATAGAGCGATAGCTCATCGGTGACCCGCGCCCCCAGCGCCTCTTCGAAGGCATCACGATTAGCGTTACCCGCATAGGCCTCGTTCTGCCCTCCCCCCAGGTTCGATTGGAAAATGCCCGCCGCGCTGACCGGTAGAAAGTCCTCATAGGTAATGGGCTGGGCTTCCACCAGGCCTTGTTCGATCAACGCCTCAATATCGTGACCGGCACTCCCTTTAGCAGCCTGACCGGCGGCTGTCAGATGGTAGTGAAAGTACGCCAGGCCCTCCCGGCGCATGGTCTCGTCATTATCAGGAAGCTTGGCAAAGACGTCTTTCATGACCCGTTGGTGCGCGTCGTTATCAAGCCCAGCGGTTTGTTTACGGCCTTCGTTGAGCAACTGGTCATACAGCGCGCGGCCTTTCGGCGTCAGCGCCATACCGCGCTGCTCGATTTCACCAAAACGTGCGGTATGGGTACCTTGGGCGTCACCGGCAAAGCGAATCGACTCTTCTAATGCCTTAAAGCTGGTTTGGCGCAGCAAAATGGGGCACCTGCGGGGCGGCGGCCCTTCGATGACGGCTTTTGGGTTCATGCCCATCTCCGGCATGCGGCGCTGCACTTCGTCGATATTCAAGGTACGCGGCGTCAGGTGGTTGATATGCGGCCCGCGGAAGCACACCACATCAGCAATCAACCGGTGCTCGTCGTGTAACGCTTGATACGTCTCCAGATCGACCGTGGCATCCTGGTGCCAGCGGAAGGTTTCCAAGGCTTCCGTGACAAACTGGTCGGCTTCCTCGCGGGTTAATCCCCCCTGGGTTTCATGACGTTCGATGAGCTCGCGGGCGCCCGGGGTAAAAATATCGCGCTTCGTCAGAATCTCTTCTGAACGCTGGCGCAGCGCCTCACTCTCAATGAGTTCTAGACGTAGGAGCGAGGTAAACACCCGGAAAGGGTTCATCGCCAGGGCGTCGTCATCAATGGGCCGGAAGGCCGTTGAGTGAACCGGCACCCCCGCTTCAGAGAGGTCGTAATAACCCACCGGGTACATACCCATGACGGCAAACAGACGGCGCAGCATGGAAAGTTCGTCAGCTGTTCCCACACGTATCGCCCCGTGGCGTTCGACGCTCAAACGTGCCAGCTCGCCCTGGGCTTCCAGCCGACGGTGCAGTTCAGGCTGCTGGCTAAGGGTTTCCTGGTTAACGCTTTCCACCAGTTCAAGCAGCGTGCCGTACTGCGGCACTTCTGTTTGATACATGGCCGACATGGCCTTGGAGAAACGGTCGCGAACGTCATTGGTGGAAAGAAGGTCTTTCTGGGTCATTGTATGACTCTCTATAGCGTATTGTTAAAAAATAGCTGGCTAGGCTTTGTCTGAAAAGTCGGCGAGCGAAGGCCAGACAAGGCAAAAATCGGCGAAAAGACGGAGTTTACGTGTTGTAAATGAGTACTTTGAGCCGATTTTTAACGCCGTATGGTCGAGCGCAGTCAGTTTTCAGACAAAGCCTAGTCAGTTGCCGATGAATCACTCAATGGTTCTGCCGATCATGCCTTAAGCGTCTTCAGCGCCTGCTCAATTAACCCTAATCCCTCTGCCATAATCTCTGGCTCGGCGGTCAAAGGCGGCAATAAGCGTAAGATATTACGTTTACGACCACTGGGCATTAGTAAAACACCGGCATCGCGAGCGGCTACCAACAGGTTAGCTAAGTGCTCCGCCCCCGTTGCGTGTTCAGTGTCTTCAAAGACGATGCCGCGCATAGCGCCAATGCCTGTTATCGTCCCCACCATGGGGAAGCGCTCGCTTGCTTTCCAGCGTTGATAAGCACTGACAATCGCCGCTTCCTGTGCATCTGACCATGCACTTAGCGCCTCCTCCTGCATGACATCCATCACGGCCAGTGCAGCCGCGCAGGCCACCGCATTACCCGAGTAGGTGCCGCCCAAAGCCCCTTTGGGCAGCGCATCCATGACTTCACGCCGACCTACCACTGCGGCCAGCGGCAGGCCTGCCGCCATGCTTTTCCCCATTAGCAAGAGATCCGGTTCGATACCCAAATGGGTAAAGCCAAATCGCTGACCAGTGCGCCCAAAGCCAGACTGAATCTCGTCACAAATCAACAAGATGTTGTGTTTATCGCAAACGTCTCGCAGCGCTTTGGCAAACTGCGGGCAGAGTAAACGAAAGCCACCTTCGCCCTGAATGGGCTCAACGATAATGCTAGCGACTTCATCGGCGGGTAGTTCAACGTCAAACAGCCTCTCCAGCGCAGCCAGCGCCTGTTCGGCCGTCACACCGCTGTCCTGGCTGGGAAAAGGCAGGTGATAAACCGGCCCCGGCAAGGCGCCTAATCCCGATTTGTAGGGTTTAACTTTGCCATTCAGGTTTAACGCTGCCAGCGTCCGACCATGGAAAGCATCATCAAAAGCAATAACCGCTTGCCGCCCCGTCACGCCACGGGCAACTTTAAGCGCATTTTCGGTGGCCTCTGCGCCACTGTTCGCCAACATGCACGACAACGGATACGACACTGGTACGAACTGATTCAGCGCCTCCGTCACCGCTAAATAACCACGATGCGGCAGCGCATTAAAGGCAGAGTGCATCAAGGTCTCGACTTGGGCTTTAACGGCTTCCACCACCGCCGGGTGGCAATGACCAAGATTCAGTACGCCAATGCCGCCGATAAAATCGATATAGCGCTGCCCTGCTTCATCCCAAACTTCAGCATTGCGCCCACGCGCAATACAAATCGGGTGTATGACACCCAGCGCGGCACTTACGTGGGGAAGATCCATTGCCGTGACGCCTCCTGTCATTTCGTGTGAATGACACTATCAAAGCAAACTCACGCAACGGTTCACAAACGAAAAAAAACGCTCAATGCATTCCAAATTGGAATGCACCGAGCAGAAACGATAGGAAATCAAGTCGATCCAATATCAACTCTGCATAAAAAGAATGAATTTATTGCTAGCCCACTGCGACATATGAGCGCCTCATAGCAGTGAAAGCTTAGAGATTGGGCGGCCTTAGCAGAGTAGAAGTGCCTAGCCTGAGGGAAGCTTTATCAAAAAATTAGATTCAGCTTAATAAAACAATGAAACACAGCGCTTAGATGATTTTTCGCTCACTGAGCAGGCTCAGTGAGCGTTTTAAGAGGCTATTTTGCCAAGGCTGGCATTATCACCCCGAAGTAAACATCAGTTTTATTACGCGATTTCTTTCACAACCCAACTGACTACTTCTTCATTACCAAACTCTGCTTTCCACTCTTGAATGACTTTATGATTCCCGCCACGGGTTTCCACCACTTCGCCTGTGTGTGGGTTCTTGTATACCTTTAACGGGCGCTTTTTACGACCATCTGTACTGCTCGTGCTTACCTTGCCAGCTTTGGCTGGTTTGGAGCGGTAAGTGGGGTCAAGCATTTCACATACGTCGCGCGCTAATTTTCCATGTTCCGTCATTAGCGCTTGCAGTCTTTCTTTGAATTCAAGCTCTGTTTTTAGCTCACTGTTATTTTCCAGCGCTTGCAGCTCTTCTTGTAGCTGCTTCAACATCTGTTCTTTTTTGAGATAATCACTCAGTACCGACGCCATAGTCTACATTCCTATATTTTTTCAAAAATTTAAGATAAAGCTTAAACATATATCTTGCGCATTATAGCTTTAATATCGACTTTGAGAAAAGGAAAGCTCAAGCTTGATCACTGGAGATGAGGCGCGCCATTTGGTCACGCCCCAAAAAGGACTTGCGAGGAATCGCAGGTTCTTTTTTGCAATATGGCTCGCCCGGCAAAAGTTGAGCCGACGAATCTCGTTTCGGAGGCTATTTGCAGCCGCTACTTCAGCCACTATTGCAACCACTAGGAGCCGGGCTGGCCAACGAAGATTGCATACAGAAAAGAGTAACGCCTAGTTCTTGGCCCCTAAAATTGTGATCTATCTTAAAAAAGCGGTTGATCGCCCGCCATAGTTGCCCTCAAACAGTGCAACATCAAGGTGGGTATGGCGACACCAACAGAGGGCTATCTCGCCTGCGGGCGTCTCTACCTACTTTACTAACAATGTTAAGTAAAATATGGAATAGCACCCAATCTTATCGGGAATAGGGATAAACGCTCAATCGCTTACTCAAAGGGGGGCGAGACGACAGCGCAGAAACCAGCTCCCGAGCAAAGCGTTGAGCGGAAGGCAGCGCGCCAAAACTCCATACCGGTGGTAAGCGCAACAGAGTGGCGTTTTTAACGCTGGGTAAGTGTTGCCATAAACCACTTTTCGCCAAGGATTCTTCGACCCCAGCGGGCAGCGGCTCGACAACGGCCAGCGTGGCTTCAGGATAGTCGTAGAGCGCTTCGATACCCACGAGTGAAAATCCCCAGGCGTTGGTGGGCCGATCCCAAGCATTGGTCAAATTGATTCGTTCAAGCACGGCGTTATACAGACTGTTGTCGCCAAACACCCTGACATGACGGGCATCCATGAATTGCACCATCAGCAGCGGCGGTACATCGGGGCGCTGTTGGCCAAGCGTGTCCATCAACGCATGCGTTTCGTTGATTAGCTGCGCTGCCTGCAGCCGATGGCCGGTCAACTCACCTAGCTGACGGGTGAGTGTTTGTATCTCTTGCCACGTATGGGTGCCGGGTGAATAGGGGGAGAACGACGTGACCGGGGCGATTCTCTCCAGACGCTCCGTCAAACTGGCGAACATCGGCGAAATGAACGTTTGCGTCGGTGGCGATTGCGCCATGAGTTCGAGGTTGGGCTGTGATCGCAGACCAAGATCTGTAACGCCGTCGGGGATCCTTGGCTCCCCTACCCACTCATGGTAGCCATTTTGTTGAGCGGTACCACTCAACGGCGCGTCAATGGCCAGTAGCGTTTCGGCAATGGTCCAGTTGATAGTGGCCCACTGCGCGTGGGCACTCGACAAGGGCAGCAAGCAAGCGGCCGTTAAACAGCAGCGAGTCAAGAAAGAGAGCATCGACCGATAGCACATAGCAGCGAGAGCATCAGAAAAAAGGGATCACATTGAGACGTCAATGCGCATTTTTTGCAAGGAAGTACGGAAAAATGTCATCTGCATATGTTAATACATCTCATTTTGTTTATCATATAAATCCTTACCGGAAAGGTGATCATGGCACGACAGCCAAGCCCTCCGCTTTCTTATATCGACTTCATAAAAACGCGGCGGCTGGGTGCTGCTGTAAAAACGACAGGATCGACACTATGTCTCTTGGGAACACCTCCAGCACAGCGGCTAAGTGCCGCAAAGCACGGCTTCTGCGCGCACTGACGCTGATCGCGATAGGTATCATACCCGTGAGCGCCTGGGCGCAGACGAGTGCTGACAATCAGTCTCTGGATACCGTCACCGTCACGGGCTCCGTACCGACCTATGGAGATACGCCACCTCCGGCCTTCGCCGGTGGCCAAATCGCGGCAGGGGGCCGCGTGGGCCTGATCGGTGAAAAGGACGCGATGGACGTGCCTTTCAACGTCATCAGTTATACCAGTGAGTTGATGGAGAATCAGCAATCCCAGACACTGGGCGATACGCTTCAGAACGATGCCTCGGTATCGGTAGGGCTGGGCTTTGGCATCTATGGCGAAGCGTACAAGGTGCGCGGCTTTAACCTGACCGGTGACGACGTGGCTTATGGCGGCCTCTACGGTGTACTGCCACGACAAATCATCAACAGCAACCTTGCCGAGCGCGTCGAAGTCTTCAAAGGCGCCAGCGCCTTTACGTCAGGCATTCCCATCGGCGGGAGCGGCGGCATTGGTGGCACCATCAACATCGAGCCCAAGCATGCGGGGGATGACCCCATGCTCAATCTCTCCAGTGGCTACCGCTCCGATGGCTACGGCGAAGTGGGCGTCGATGCTAGCCAGCGTTATGGTGATCAAAAGCAATGGGGGGCGCGGGTAAGTGCCATGCGCGGCCGTGGTGACACCGCCATTGATGACGAATCCCAGCGCGATACCTCAGCCGTCGTTGGGCTCGACTACCGTGGCGATCGAGGCCGGATATTGTTCGATATCGGCCATCAAAAGCTCACCCTGGATGGTGGCCGTTCAAGCGTCAACACCGGCGCAGCCACTCAGGTGCCCGCGGCGCCGGACTCCTCGTTGAACTACACCCCCTCTTTCGGTGGAACCGAGCTAGAAACCAATTTCGGCATGGTTAGAGGCGAATATGACCTCACCAACACCTGGACCGCTTTCGCGGCCTTGGGGGGTAACCGCACGCTCGAAGGCATCGTGTCGGCGACTCCGCGCCTTACCGATGACGCGGGTAACGCCAGGGTCAACGACTTCGAGACCAACAATCACATCGACAACGTCGCAAGCCAGGCGGGGCTGCGTGGCTATGTGTTGACCGGCCCGGTCAGCCATGACATCACCGTTGGCTACTCCAGCGCCTATCGCAAGTTCGACACGGACTGGAATTTCCTCGCGGCAGGCACGACCAACATCTACAACCCTGTCGATTTATCTCGCCCGGATGGCACCCCTTTCGTGGGGGGTAGCGTGACGCGCACACGCTCCCAAGGGGTCACACTGAGCGATACGCTTGGATTCATCGATGACCGACTGTTGCTGACACTGGGCGCACGCTATCAGGAACTCGAGATCGACGAACGTCCTAACGACGACAGCAGCAATCGCTATGCCGACCGTCGGGTAACCCCCGCCGTCGGCGCGGTGTTCAAGACCACGGATAATATCTCGCTCTACGCCAACTACGTCGAAGCATTGCAGGATGGCGGCACGGTCACCGACACCACAGCGCTAAACTTTGGGCAGCACTTGGGCATTGCCCATGCCGAGCAGCACGAGGTGGGCGCTAAGTTCGACTACGGCAACCTAGGCGGTGGCATTAGCCTGTTCCAGATCGAGCTACCCTCTGCAGCGGTCGTCGATGGCGTCGGCAACCTGGATAACGAGCAGCGTAATCGCGGCCTGGAGCTAAGCCTTTACGGTGAGCCGACGACAGGAGTGCGCCTGTTCAGCAGCGCGACCTGGATAGATGCCGAACTCACCAAAACACAGGATGGCAACGAAGGAAATGACGCCACGGGCGTTCCTGAGTATCGTTTTGTGCTTGGTGGCGAATGGGACACGCCCTTCGTCGAGCGTCTCACTGCCACTGGTCGCGTCCTGCACACAGGCTCACAGTACGCCGATGTAGCCAACGACTTGGAGTTGGATTCCTGGACACGCCTAGATCTTGGCCTGCGCTACACCACGCCGGTCGGTGGCGCTGATTGGATCTGGCGCGCAGGCATCGACAACGTGACCGACGAAAATTACTGGTCAGGCGCCTCGACGTCCTTTGCGAATTATTTGATTCAAGGCGAACCGCGAACCTTCAAGCTTTCGGCGACCGTCGAGTTTTAAGTAACGCACCCTCTTTACCGTTACCATGAGGGCGCTTCCTATGAAGCGCCTTCACTGTTTACGGCACGCTTACCTTAGACTTGCTTAATTTGATGTATTACCGATTGGTCGCCCGCTAGATGCGGCTTATGACTACCTCAACTGGTGGATCTCTGGATAGCCCGGCGCCGTCATGGCCCCGATGGCACCTCTGATCTGATTCATCGAGGCGAAATCCGCGAAGGCGGAGACTACCAGACAAGAATGAACCGCATCGCCGTGTGGAATGCCGTCATGGACGAGCATAACGATTTGGTAAGGCGCTGGAACGACTTTATGTCGGCTTAAGGCTAGTGCTTGATCTAGCATTTAGCCTCCTCTCACCCTCATCCCTCATACTGGCAGCTAACAGTGTGATGACCATAAGTACATAATCTCGCCTCTTGGCTTTCAAGAGCTTATGCGGGGTTCTTGCTTGCTCGGCACTTTGTCTCTGCCCACCAGTTCCCATCTAATCAAAACTGAGCCTGCTGCACGCCCACCAACGCCGGAAAATGTTACGAATCCTAATCAACAGGCCACGAAGGAACGTTGAAAAGAAAAGCTTACGAGCCTCAGCCAGCTTTAGCCGCTTATGCTAGGCTAAGTTAAGAATGGAGTGCGCTAGCATGTGTCGTAATGGAAAATCACTAGGCAAACATATTGTCATTAGCAGTTAAGTACCCAAAGCTAATGTGTCGACAAAGTAACTACTTGCGGTGGCCAAAACATAATCGCCCTAGACGGTTATTGGACTGCTAAATTTTTAAGGAATTTTAACTACACCTATGAGCACAAGAAAAACAGAATTAAGGGCGCAGATTCGGTTGAGACCGACTAGAATTGGTTTTCTCGTCAATCCTTCCGATAAAAAATCTTTACGTAAAATAATGCGCATTAACGCCTGCCTATGGGGTGGCCTCTATAATCCAATCATCCCCGTTTATACCAAAACACCAAAAGAGTGGTTGGATAGTCAACGAATATCAATGAAAGGAAAAGATGTAGCACAAGGTTATATCAGATTTTTTGATCCTGATGTTTATGTTGAAGCCGAAGAAGGATTACTAAAAAAAACAGGACTTGAATCCTTCCAAAAAGGCCTATTGAATAAGAAATCTATTTTACTGGATGATTTTTTTGAAAACGAATTTAGAGGTGAATTTGAGCCTCAATTCGGACAGTCCGTATTCGACATACTTGAGGACATCTATATTTCAGAGCGAAGATTCATGTTACGCGATGAATTACCAGCCATTTATTCTTCACAAGAAGATTTATTCTCTGAGATATGCATTGGATGCTATCCTAAACTTGAACAAGTTCATTATTTAAAAAGTCAATTTTATGAAGTTTATAAACCCGTTGAAGAAAAACTGAACCCTGAGCTGTGGCTAAAAGTTTATGGCGGAAAATGTGAAACCCCATTTACAGTGACTAACAAGCACTTCGAAGTTTTTAGAACTTGGCAGGATGATCCAATAATTTACGTTTTCAACCCTTCAAACAGCAAAGACATTATTGATCTTTGGAATTTAAGAATACAGCCAGCACCAATTTTTCCAGTACCCATCAAATGGATGTCTTACTTAGCCGATCCTATAAGAAAATTCATCAACAATAACTACATTATCTCAAAAGAGAACAGCAATATAACTCATCGTGTCACCATTCAAAAATCACGCTCAATTTCAGAAAGTCAAGCCAAAGAAGAAATTCTTCCACACTTTAATAGCTTGCAAAATAATTCTTATATCGTGAAAAATTGGCACACAAGCATCTGGGAAGTAAATTATCGTAACCATTTTTTTAAACACCCTGAAAAAGCAAAAATCACCTCTGAAGAATCAGATCAAATAATAGAACTTAAAGAAGGCTCATCACTAGGCGTTTTTAAGACATTAGCGCCTACTTTCGCACAAAGATTCAGCGGGTCAAGCAATCGTTGGGCAAATGTAGCTAAAATCTCATCGCCGTACGAAGGATCCAATATTGCTCTCAGCTTACCATTTAACACTTTGGATAGATCTTGGCCAAATCAAGGTATAAATGAACTTGCCTGTGGGCGCGAAGGCTGGGTATTTCTTCAAGATCACAAATCTGAAAATGAGTTTGTCTCATTCATAAAACATGAAGATGCTTTTTCGAGTTGGTTTAAAAAGTTTGGTATAGATACACGTTGCTCAGAAGCAGGACGCATAGCAAAACAAGTAATAGACAGTTTAGGTGGGATTAACGGACTCTATTTATTTAATGACAAAGAATCTATTCAATTCATTAACAAACATGCCTCAAGCACTAGAAAGCGCACCATAAATAGTTCTGGAGATGTAATTGAAGAAGATTTTAGCGGCCGTTCTTCATTTATAGACGATTGGCAAGCCATGATAAAAAGGAGGAAAAGCAATGGATCATATCGACTAGCGGAACTTTCTCACTACATCAGATGCAATGTAATAAAAGTAGGGATTGAATCCGAATGTGATCATTGTGGAGCTAAAAACTGGCATAGCTTAGACGAGGTTTCATACGACCTTCGCTGCCTTAGATGCCTTAAGCATTATAAATTCCCTCAAGGAAACCTGAGACAGCATAATAAAAACTGGAAATATCGTGTAATTGGCCCATTCGCCGTACCTGATTATGCTCAAGGAGCATATGCTTCACTGCTAACTATAAAATTTTTTATTAACATGATGGGGCATGATACGCCGAAAAGTTACTCGACTGCTCTAGAATTAGTATGCGAAAAACAAAAAACAGAAATTGATTTTGCCATATGGATACCTGAAGAAAGAGGGTTTGATATTAACGGTGAGCCAAGATTGATTATCGGAGAAGCTAAGTCCTTTGGAGAAGATATAATCAAGGACAATGACCTTGATAAATTAAAAAAATCTGCAAGTATCATTCCTGAATCAATAATAGTAATTAGTGTTTTAAAAGACTCGTTCTCAAAAGAAGAAAAAAAACGTCTTATAGAATTCGTATCTTGGGCTAGAGAACCAGTCAATTCTCGCCCCAGGCATTGGGTCATCTTATTAACAGGGACTGAATTGTTCAATGATTTTCTGGAAAGAACATGGAAAAACTTAGGAGAGCCTTATAGCACAAATGCTAATTTTCATAGCACTCATTATCTTGAGCAACTTTCAGATGCCACGCAATCAATTTATCTAGACATAGATTATTACTATACGTGCCTAGACGATAAAGAAAATTTTAATTAATCAATGAAATTGATATAACACAATATAGATGTATATGCTTGTGAATAGAAAGTACGGTCTGCGCTTATCGTTTCGCTTTGAAAAAAATTCAGCATACAAACAAAAAAAGAGCCCACGATTTCTCGCAGTCTCCTTTTCTGATGTTTGGCGCGCCCGGCAGGATTTGAACCTGCGACCCTCGGCTTCGGAGGCCGATACTCTATCCAACTGAGCTACGGGCGCTTGTGGGTGCGTATCGTAACTGTGCAGGGGCGCTGTGTCCAGCCGTATGGCGCTAGAGTACCTTTAGTCAATTGACCGTTTTCCCTGGTGTGGTGCATGCTTTGGGAGCACTTCTGCACCTTAGTACACTGGGAACACAATAATATGAAAACATTTGCACGTAGCACGCTGGCACTGGGCATCTCCCTGGCGCTGGTAAGCGCCGCGAACGCCGCTGATTTTGCTGATATGGATCCTGTCACCCTGCGCTTGGCCCACGTGGTCAACGAGCAGGATGGTTTCCATATCGCCGCCACCAAATTTGAAGAGCTGGTGGAAGAGCGCACCGACGGCAAGGTAGATATCGAGATTTACCCCAACGCCACCTTGGGTGACGAGCGTACGCTGCTGGAAGGCATGCAGATCGGCACCGTGGATATGGGCGTGATCACCAACGGCCCGGTGGCCAACTTTGTGGAAGAGATGGCGGTGTTTGAGCTGCCGTTCTTGTTCCCCTCCCCGGAAGCCGCTTACGAAGTGCTCGATGGCCCCATTGGCCAGGAGCTGCTTGATAAGCTTTCCGAAGTGAACCTGAAAGGCATGGCCTACGCCGAGCGCGGTTTCCGCAACCTGACCAACAGCGAGCGGGCGGTGAACTCGCCGGAAGACCTGGATGGCCTGCGTATCCGCGTGATGGAGAACCCGGTCTACACCGATACCTTCCGCGAGCTGGGCGCCAACGCCATTCCCATGGCGTGGACAGAAGCGCTCACCGCCATGCAGCAGGGCACCATCGACGGCCAGGAGAACCCGGTGAACGTGATTCACTCGTTCAACCTGGATGAAACCCAGAACTACATGACCCTCTCCCGCCACACCTACGCCCCGGCGATTTTTGTGATGGGTATGCCCGCCTGGAACCAACTGCCAGAAAATGCCCAGGAAGTATTGCTAGCGGCAGCCCAGGAAGCGGCGGAGCATGAGCGCCAGGTAAACGCCGAGATGGAGAGCGAACAGTTGCAGGCCCTGCGCGATGCAGGCATGGAGATCAACGATACGCCGGATATGGAAGCCTTCCAGGCGGCTGTTGCGCCAGTGTACGAGAAGTATGGCGAGCAGTTCGGTGATTACCTACCGCGCATTCAGGAGGCGCTCAAGTAACTCGCCTGCTACAAGAGACACGCCTGATGGCTGACACCACCCATATGAAGCTGGCGAACAGACTCAATAAGATAAATCTCAATTTACTATTGGTCTTTCACACGCTTTATTGGAAACGGAGTTTGACGCTGACCGCCGAGGCGCTCTGCCTGACGCAACCGGCGGTCAGCCACTCGCTGAAAAAGCTGCGCTTGTTAATGGACGACCCGCTGTTCATCAAGACGCTGGACGGCATGCAACCCACCCCGCTTGCCCGGCAGATGGATGCCGCGGTGGCCAAGGGGCTGTTCTATCTTGATCAGGCGGTGCACAGCAACAGCGAGTTCTCCCCCGCCACATCGAAGCGGGAGTTTCGTGTCAGCCTGGTGGACTATGTCAGCCAACAGCTGCAACCCAAGTTGATTCAGCACTGTTTGGAACACGCTCCAGATATCTGCTTCAACATGCTCTCCACGCGCATCGCTAGCGCGGAAGGCGCCCAGCAGGTGCTGCAAGAGCACGATATTGATCTAGCGGTGGTGCAGCTCGAAACCCTACCCCTCACCGCTCATCATGAGTACCTGTTTGACGATGTGATTGGCTGTGTGGGCGATGCTACTTTTCATGGCGAAGGCAACACCATTAGCCTTGAGGCGTTTTTAAACTCCCCGCAAGTCGCTTTATCCCATCGCGAGGACAGCCCGCTGCTCATCAATGAAAAGCTGCGGGAGTTGGGATTGGAGCGGAAAATCGTCGCCAAGACGCCCTACATCAATCCGCTGCAGGAAATATTGGCCTCCACAACGCTGCTCTGCGTGGTGACAGAGAGCGCCGCCAGGGTCATTTGCCGCAACAATAGCCTGAAGTTCTACGCCCTGCCCCTGGACGTCCCAGCGTTCAAAGTCTGCCTGTGCTGGGATGAAAGGAAGGATCACGATGCGGGCATCCACTGGTTGCGGCAACTCACCAGGGAGCTGATAACACCAGCTCCCTCAACCCTGGGCGGCCCTTAATCAAACCGCCACACTCACTCCACCGTCACGACTTTGCCACGGTTCAACAGTAGCTTGGGATCAAGAGCGATTTTCATGCGCTTCATTAAAGCGATCTCTTCGCTGGAGCGGGAAATACTCAGGTAGTCGCGCTTTTCGAGACCAATGCCGTGTTCGGCAGAGATCGATCCGCCGTACTCTTGTAGCGGGGAGTAGACCAACTTCTCGACCTGGCGGCGGCTTTGCGGGCTGTCGTCGCGCACCGTGATCATGATGTGCAGGTTGCCATCGCCGAGATGGCCGAACACGATCATTTTTCCTGTTTGCGGAAACTGCGCCTTGAGGCTTTGCTCCAGAGTATCGACATAGGCGTCCATATGCGGAATCGGCAGGCTGATATCATAGGAGAACATCGGCTTCAGTTGGTGCACCAGCACTTCGATATCTTCCCTAATCGCCCAGATGCCCTGGCGCTGGGTGCCGGACTTGGCTAGCACGGCATCAGTGATCAAGTCGTCCTCCATGGCCTTTTCCAGTAGCTCGGCGAAGTGTTCCGCATCCTGGGTGTCATCCAAGCCCAGGGTTTCGATAATTGCGTAGAAAGGCGAGTCATCGGCCAACAGGGGCGCGTACTTGCCACTCTCGGTAGTCACCAGCTTGTAGTGGCTATTCCACAACGCCTCGAAGGCGCTCAGGCTATTGGCGAGCTGTTGTGAGAGCCTGCGTAACAGCTGGGTCAAGGCATCGAAGGAGGGCACCGCCACCAGTGCGGTTTGTTCGCTGGGCATATGCGGCTGTAGCCGGAGCACGGCGCGGGTGACGATGCCCAGGGTGCCTTCGCTACCGATAAAGAGCTGTTTGAGGTCGTAGCCAGCGTTGTTCTTGAGCATTTTGTTCATCGAACTGACCACGGTGCCGTCGCTAAGCACGGCTTCCAACCCCAGCACTTGCTGGCGCATCATGCCGTAGCGAATGACCCGTATGCCGCCCGCGTTGGTGGCGATATTGCCGCCAATGGTGCACGACCCCCGGGCGCCAAGATCAAGCGGAAACTGCATATCGATCTCCGCCGCGGCTTCCTGCACACGCTGGAGCGTTACCCCGGCCTGAACCTGAATGGTAGAGCCAACCAGGTCGACCTCTTCGATCTGGTTCATCAGTTCCAGAGAAACGACTAGCTCTTCTGGGCTGGCTTCGCCGCCGTGCACGATGCCGGTCATGCCGCCATGGGTCACCACCAACTGGTCGGCCTGGTAACACAGGGCCATCACTTTGCTGAGCTGGTCGGTGTTGCGGGGCCTGACAATGGCCTTGGCACGACAGGGCGCCCCGGTAAACCAGTCGACGCTACGCTGGGAGACATCGTCACCGAGCAACACGTTTTCTGGGCCGACTACCGCCACTAGGTCGTTAAGCAACTTATCCATTGGTTATTCCTGTTTTAGCTGGCGTCGCCATGGCTATTGGTTAGTAAGAACATGGCTAGCAAGACTTACCATCGCTTTCCAAGGCAGTTAATCAATCGTCAATGCTTGCAGGCTATCGCTAACCTTTAAATCACTCAAGCCTAAGATCTATAAAGATTTTTTGGATTATTATTGCGAATAGTGGAATAAAAATAAGTAATTTGCCCTGTTAGTTCGATGTGGTATAGATGAAGCCCACCAAGATAATAAGAATAGCCACCACTAGGAGATAATGTGAACAATCGCGCCCGTTTTACCGCTCACGCCGCATCCTGTTATACAAGTAAATTCAAACAGTTAAACCTAACCTTGCTATGCGCTGGCCTGCTGGGTTTACCGCTAATGGCCCAGGCAGAGGAAATTACCCCTATTAACCTGCGCTTAGCGACCGTGGTAAATACAGAAGATACTTACCATATCGCCGCCGAACGCTTTCAGCAGTTGGTTAGCGAACAGACCGACGGCGCGGTGTCGGTAGAGATTTTCCCCAACGCTTCCCTGGGCGATGAGCGCACACTTCTGGAAGGGATGCAGATCGGCACCGTCGATATGGGCGTGATCACCAACGGGCCGGTAGCCAACTTCGTTGATGAGTTCTCGGTGTTTGAACTGCCGTTCCTCTTTCCAAGCGCTGAATCCGCCTACGCCGTGTTGGATGGCGAGATCGGCCAGGAGATACTGGCCAAGTTAGAGGATGTGAACCTGAAAGGGCTGGCCTTTGCAGAGCGCGGCTTTCGCAATATCACCAACAGTCAGCAAGCGATCAATGCGCCCGAGGATCTCGACGGCCTGACACTGCGGGTTATCGAGAACGAGGTGTATGTGGATACGTTCCGTGAACTCGGCGCCAATGCCGTGCCCATGGCCTGGACAGAAGCGCTGACCGCGCTACAGCAAGGCACGATTGATGGCCAGGAGAACCCGGTTAACGCCATCCATGCCTTTAACCTGGCGGAAACCCAGGACTACCTCACCATGACGCGGCATATCTATGCGCCAGCGATTTTCATTATGAGCTTACCCGCCTGGAACGGCCTGCAAGAGGAGGTTCAGGAGATCGTGCTGGATGCCGCCAGCGAAGCCTCTGCCTATGCCCGGGAACAGAACGCCATTATGGAAGCCGAGCAGTTAGCCGAACTGGCTGAGGCAGGCATGGAAATTAACGAGTCCCCCGATATCGCCGCCTTCCAGGAAGCCGTTGCCCCGGTGTATGAGAAGTACGGTGACCAGTTCGGCGACTACCTGCAACGCATCCAGGAGGAAGTGAAGTAAGTGCCCACTCACACGCATCCATTGGTAACGTTGCTACAGCGTACTGAACGCTTTCTGGACGCCCTCCTGCAGCCCGTGGTGTTTGCGGGCATGGCGGCACTGATTGGGGTGATTACCCTGCAAATTGTCTCCCGGGTGCTATTTACCGCCGTGGGCTGGACGGAAGAAGTCGCCCGCTTTCTGCTGGTGTGGATCACCTTTTTAGCGGGCACGCTGGCATTCCAGCGCGGGCGGCACATCGCAGTGACCTTTGTGGTCGATGCTTTACCCGGCCGACTGCGCCAAATCGCTCGCATTGCCGCCCTGCTGATCGTGCTGGCGTTTATGATCGCGCTGATCGTGATCGGCTACCGCTATATGCAGGTGCAGAGCTTTCAGAAATCCGCCTCGCTACGGCTCTCAATGACCTACGTCTACGCGGTGATGCCTATCTGTGCGGCGATAATGGCCTGGTATGCAGTGGTGGATATCATTGAGCTGCTGCTTAACGGCGAGACGTCCCAGCCCCAGGAGGAGTCGCTATGACCCTGCTGCTGTTTGGGCTGTTCTTCCTGTTTATGCTGCTGGGCGTGCCGATTGCCTTTGCCATTGGCGCCAGTACGCTCTACGCCCTGCATCAGTCCGGCGTGCCGCTGATGGTGGTCACCCAACAGATGTTCCAGGGCATTAACTCCTTTGCTCTGGTCGCTATCCCGATGTTTATCCTCGCCGGGGATTTAATGGCCCAGGGCAAGGTAAGCGAAAAGCTGGTCAGCTTTGCGGATTCACTGGTCGGTTTTATGCGCGGCGGGCTCTCGGTGGTCTCGGTGATGGCGGGGATGTTCTTTGCGGCTATCTCCGGCTCTGGCGCGGCAACGACCGCCGCGGTGGGTTCCAGCCTAGTGCCCGAGCTTAAGCGCAAAGGCTACGACCCGGCCTCGGCGGCCAGCTTAATCGCCGCCAGCGGCACCATTGGGGTGGTGATTCCACCTTCAGTGCCGATGATTATCTACGCGGTAATCGCCCAGCAGTCGGTTTCCAAGCTGTTTCTAAACGGCTTTTTACCGGGGTTGGCGATGGGCTTAGGGTTAATGGCTATCGCTATTGCTCAGGCCTATAAGCGCCAGTACCCCAAGGGTACGCCGCTGTCGCTTTCGACCATCTGGGTGACCTTTAAAGACGCCAGCTGGGGCTTGATGACGCCGGTGATTATCCTTGGGGGTATCTTCTCGGGAATCTTCACACCTTCTGAGGCTGCGGTAGTGGCGGTGAACTACGCCATGCTGGTGTCGCTGTTTGTCTATCGCGACCTTAATCTGCCTCAGATTTACAAGCTGCTGATCCGCTCGGCGATGACCACCGCAGTGATTATGCTGGTGATTGCGATGTCGGCGGTGCTGAGCTGGACGCTGTCTAGCTGGCAAGTGCCGGGGGCGATTGCCCAGGCCGTGCTGTCGCTCTCCACCAACCCCTACGTGATTATGCTGCTGATCGTGGGGATTATTCTGCTCACCGGGGTATTCATTGAAACCGCCAGTGCGCTGATTATTCTCACCCCGGTGCTACTGCCGTTAGTGCTGCAGTTGGGGATTGACCCGATCCACTTTGGCTTGATTATCGTGGTGGGGCTCTCCATCGGCATGATTACCCCGCCGGTGGCGATTAACCTTTACGTGGCCTCTTCGATTACGCAACTGCCGCTGGAGCGCATTACCCGCGCCATCATCCCTTACCTGCTGGGGCTGATTGGGGTGCTGCTGTTAGTGGTTTATGTGCCGATTATGCTGGGCTGGTCGGGGGGTTAATTCAGATTCCCGCCGTTACTATCAAAAGGAGCCTTCGCGCTCCTTTTGTTTTTTCATTTAGGTCTATCCACCCTTTACTCATACGTGCTGCCAACTTGGCACAACTTTCTAAACTGAGTGGGCGTCATTTCGAAGAGCTGATAAAAACAGTTCCGGAAGTGAGAAATGCTGACAAAACCCGTTGCGACAGCCACCTCGGCTATAGGCTTATTGGACTGCTGTAACAGCTGCCGAGCACGCGTTAAACGCAACTCCATATAGTACCGGGATGGGCTGGCATTCACATGATGACAAAATAGTCGCTCCAGTTGGCGCCTGGATATGTTGACCCACTTAGCAATCTCAGACATCAATAAGGGCTCTTCGATATTATTTTTCATGAGCTGCAAAGCCGTTTGTAGCGCTTCAGGTAGCGTACCGTTTTGATCAACGCTGATCGTCGAGATGTCCGGCGCCTCAATGGCTTTATCACAACTCAACATCTCTTCAACAGCCCAGGCCACATCATTACCACAATCACTTCTGACAATTTCGATCATCATGCTTAGGGAGCTACTCGCACCCGCACAACTCAAGCGATTGCGGTCAACGATGAAACTACGCTTAGAGACCGATACATCTAGAAACTCCTCTGCCATCATTGCCCTTCCATCGGGGTGGTAGGCACATTGATAGCCACTCAATAGCCCTGCTTCGGCAAGAAAATAAGCACCATTCCATAGCCCACCCAGCACCACGCCTTGACTATCTGCCTGTTTTAACCTCGTTCGCAGGATGGGCATGGGCTGAGGCCTTACACGCAGCCCACCACATACAATAAGCGTATCCACTTGATACTGACTGAGATCGAATGCCGATAGCGCTACGTCCGCTTCAATGCCAATCCCTAAATCCGACAGCACGCTTCTATCTTGAGCAGCAACGACTAAGACTTCATAAACAGTATTCGATTTCATCAAGTTCGTGGTAACTAAAGCATCGACTGCGCCGGTAAAAGACATCATGGAGAAATGGTCTAGCAGTATGAAGGCCACCCGCTTAACCCTTACAGATGATTCCCTCGAAGGATCTGAGTGCAGGTAAGCCATGTTTTTATTCTTTAATTTACTAATAAAACCATCTCTCATTTTCCATCTCCCCATTCAAGGGTGCCACTTAGGCTTTGTACGAAAACTGACTGCGCTCGGCCATGCGGCGTTAAAAAACGGCTCAAAATGCTCATTTACACCCCGCAAACTCCGCTTTTTCGCCGTTTTTTGCCTTGCCTGACCTTCGCTCGCCGACTTTTCGTACAAAGCCTAGCTTTTATTTAAAACTCACCAAGATGGAAGCTCTTGGCATCACAATACCCGCTCCGCTTTAAACAGTGCAAAAAATGCGCCAAAGGGTCACTTATCCTGAGAAACTGTTTTACTATTTGACCAACAAAACTAAAAACAATTAATTATCGGTATTAAAAAAGTTCATTAATCATTTTCCCATGTCGCCTATCAGGCAAAAAATGTCGCAAACATAACTCTTTTAGCAACGACTCCTGCCGCAAGATGAAATGCCCACCTACTCCAATGAGACATCCACAATGCATAACTTAAAAAGCAAAAAAATAGTGTTTGGCATTTCTCTTCTCGGCTCCCTCGCTACCATTCAACATGTACAAGCAGATAATATCACTTTAACTTTTCATAGCGGCTTAGCTCAGTCTAGGCCTGAAGCAGCGCAGATTGATAGATTTGCTCAGCTGGTCAAAGAAAAATCAGAAGGGGAACTGGAAGTCGAGGTCTATCATGCAGGCGCGTTAGGATTAAAAGAAGCCGACATGCTAAGAATACTCCAGCAGGGCATGGTCGATATGGCACTGCTGTACGGAGAGTATTATACCCGCGCTGCGCCCTCCCTTTCGTCAGTTTATGCCCAAGGCGCGATTACCGAATCATCACAGCACACTGAGATTCTGAGCGTTATTAGAGAACTCTATGAGGAAGGCTTTGCAGACTGGAACATTCAAATAGTAGGCGGCGTGGTTGCCCCTATATTTGATGTCGGTTTGCACTGCAAGGAGCCGGTTAACACCCTCGAAGAACTCAAGGACAAAAAGGTGCGTGTCTGGTCGAGGCACTTGGTCGATACCTTTGATTTACTGGGTATTTCTGCCCAGGTCATTCCACAAAACGATATGTATATGGCACTCCAGACAGGCGTTGTCGATTGTGCCTACTACCTATCAACCGTTGCGCCCACCGTTTCGTTACAAGAAGTGACTGAATACGAAGCGTATTTGCACCCTTGGGCAGCCTCACCATGGTTATTTGGCATCAGTGAAAAAGCGCTTTCCGGCTTAAATGATAACCAGCGTCAGGCATTAGAAGAGGCAGGCCAAGAAATCTGGGAAGCAACCAGTGAATCCGCAGTCGACCCGGATCGTGAAGCGCAGGCACGTCAAGAGCGTGAGGAACTTGGCATTACCATGCTACCGGCATTCTCTGATGAGGATCTTGACACCTTTGTAACGGCTGCTTGGAGTGCATGGCAAACCATGGCTGAAGAGTCGGGCGAAGATGGCGAGCGTTACTACAACACGGTTACTCAAGCGCTTTCAGATAATCAATAATTAGATAGCTAGAAAAAGAGCCAATTTTTACATTGGCTCTTTTTTGGAGCATAAAAAATGATTGTGAACATTAACAGGGTTATTCATAAAGTGGCCTATGGCTCTTTTCTTCTTGGCGTAGCGAGCGGTGTTAGCATGACCGCACTGATATTCATCAGTACATTAATGCGTTATCTGGGCGGGCGCCCCCTACGCTTTTCAGATGAACTCGCCGGTCTTCTCTTCTTATCACTCACCTTTCTTTGCCTGCCTCATGTACTTAATCAGGGACGCCATATTCGAATTGAAATACTCATCAATTTAGTACCGTTAGGTATCGCCAAGGTAATGGATTTTATTGGTGTTATAACACTACTTACCTTCTGCTCTATTTTTGCCTATGAGTCCTGGAATTTCATGAACTTCTCGTTTTCGCTTAATTCACGCACGGACATTAGCGGCATTCTGCTCTGGCCGTGGATGGCGATTATGCCGTTATCGATGGTGCTCTGCATGTTAGTTCAGATCACGCATGGCCTGAAGCAGCCAGCAGCCGACGCCACCTTAACAGAGGATGTCATTTAATGAGCTGGCTATTATTAAGTGGAAGCTTGGTTATATTTCTGACCAGTGGAGCCATCTTGGGGGCCGCGTTAGGGCTGACAGGCATACTGCTGCTCTATTTTCAGGCAAACGGAGCAACGCCCTTAGCCATTAACGCCACGTGGAACATGCTGACAGACTTCACCTTAAGTGCAGTCCCATTATTTATATTCCTGGGTGAAATACTGCTGGCAAGCGGCGTCTCCAAACGCGTCTATAATGGCCTTACTCCTCTGTTTGCCCGCGTCCCGGGCCAATTACTGCATACCAATATTGCCGTTTGCACGCTGTTTGGTGCAGTGAGTGGCTCCAGCACCTCTACGGCAGCGGCCATAGGGGCAGTGGGCTACCCGGAGCTTAAAAACAGAGGGTACAATCCAAGCGTTGTGGTCGGCACGCTCGCGGCTGGAGGGACGCTTGGTTTGTTAATTCCCCCAAGCCTGGCGCTTATCATTTATGGCGCAACGCAAAATGTTTCCATCGGGAAGCTCTTTATCGCGGGCATGCTGCCGGGATTGCTGATTGCTTTAGCCTTCTCCACTTGGATTATCATACGCTCTAAAATCGGCGAACCTGTCACGCCAATATTCAAAGAGAACGCAACCCGCTCACATGTTTTAAACGGGTTAAAAGAGATTTGGCCTCTCCCCATACTCATCTTCTTCGTGCTCGGTACGATTTACATGGGTATAGCAACGCCAACGGAGTCGGCAGCGCTTGGCGTGGTAGCCAGCATCGTTCTTGGTTTGACCTGGGGAGATTTAAATTTAAAGCGTCTTTGGCTAGCGTTTAAGCATGCCTCTATCATGTTTACGGCTATCGGCATGATCCTGATTGGAACGGTTATCCTTTCTCAAGCAGTGAGCTTATTAGGCATTCCACGCGCAGCGGTAGAAACCATTGGTAACTTTGGCCTAGGCCCTTATGGCATATTACTGATGATCGTTGTTGTCTACATTGTTTTAGGGTGCTTTTTCGATGGCATATCACTGTTATTGATGACGCTTCCTATTACCTTCCCGATGATCACGAGCTTAGGATTTGACCCCATTTGGTTTGGTATCATTGTCACTCTGCTAATAGAGATAGGCATGATCACTCCCCCTGTAGGCCTCAATCTTTTCGTCTTATCCTCTATCTCCAAAAATGAGGTAGATTTAACCGCCGCAGCAAAAGCGTCGCTGCCTTATTGGCTGATTTTATTAGGAGCAGTGGGGATGTTCACACTTTTCCCCAATATTATTCTTTGGTTCACTAATTATTGAAAAAGCCCGCAATTCGGCCCCGGCCTTGAGATACGGCCGGCTCTTTAGCTAAAGAGCCGGCCGTTTATTTACCTCCTAACCTATGACCTTGATGCCTCCCTACCTTATAAAAAGCTGGCGATATCGATAACGCTGCCGCACTGGCTGGGGGAGTAGCCCGGCAGACCCTGCACCGCCTCTTGAAAGGAAGCGCCGCGCAATACCTGCAAGAATTCGTCAAATTTAGGCTCTTTCAGGGAGCGGTGATGACAGGCCAGCAAGTAGTCTTCCGTGGCCAGCGGCACAAAATCAAGCTCAAACCGCTGCGCGGCCGCCTCGACACCAAACCCTACATCCGCCATTCCCGCCGCCACATAGGCCGCTACCGCCGAGTGGGTGTACTCCTCAATCTCGTAACCGTTGACGTTGGCTGCTGAAATACCGGCCTCGGCCAGCAGGCTGTCCAGCAGTTCCCGGGTTCCCGACGACGCCTGACGGTTGATAAACGTCACCGGCCTATTGGCCAGCGCCGCAACGCCATCAATACCCAAAGGGTTACCCGGCGCCACCATTAGCCCCTGTTGGCGGGCGATAAACCCTATCAGCCGATGAGAACGGGGCTTTAGTAGTCGGCGGTATTTACGCCTAGCCTTTTCCCCTACGGCGCCTCTGGGCAGATGGCAGCCCGCCAGGTCACAGCCATTACGGTTAAGGGCCGTCAGTGCCTCCATAGAACTACAGTACTGCAGGTAAAGCGGTAGCTCGCCCAGATGCTGCGGCAGCAGCTCTATCGCAAAACCGTGGCTGGCGTGGAGGCGCAGTACCGGGTGCACGCCTTCCTGGTGCTGCTGAATGGCAAGATTCAGCTCTGAGCTCAGGCTATCAAGCTGTGGGCTTAACCGGGCGGTGGCGCGTTGTTCGGCCCACAGCAGCTTTTCACCCAGCGGTGATAATTGCGCCCCTCGCCCACGCGCCAAGGCAACCAGGGAAACACCAAAAAACTCCCCGCCCTGGCGCAGTAAATTCCACGCATGGCGATAGGAAATGCCTACCTCTTCGGCGGCATGGGTCAACTTGCCATGACGATGCACCGCCCCCAGCAAGCGCAGAAGGTTGGGATCGAGACGGTGCCCCTCTTCATCGCTAAAGCACCAGGTGGGCGTTACCTTGATCCGCTTCATAGGCACACTATTTCATATTTTTAAGTCGATAACTTGATGCTAGCGTTGTCTTAACCGTGATGCACGTCTTTTTAAATATGAAAAGCAGTGCATATTTAAAACATAATAAGCAGTCGTGAGGAGGGCATCATGAACCATTCCCAGGAGTGGGCGCCGCAGGCAATTCAGTCCGAGGTCGACGCTCTGAAACACAAGCCCGGCGCCCTACTGCCGATCCTCCACGCCCTTCAGGATCGCATCGGCTTCATCCCTGAGGCAGCGGTACCCATCATCGCCGATGCCCTCCACCAGACACGTGCCGAAGTGCACGGTGTCATCAGCTTCTACCACCACTTTCGCACCACGCCGCCGGGGCGCCACGTGGTACAGATCTGCCGCGCCGAGGCGTGTCAGTCGGTAGGGGCGCGCCAGCTCGAAGCCCACGCCAGGGCGCGTTTGGGGGTCGACTACCACCAGACCACGGCCGATCACGAAATCACCCTCGAAGCCGTTTACTGCCTGGGCAACTGCGCCTGCGGCCCGTCGATCCGCGTGGACGACAGCATACGCGGCCGCGTTACCCCGGAAGCCTTCGATGAATTGATGGATGAGCTACAAACCCGGCCGCTGGAGGTGATGGGATGAGCATTCGTGTTTTTGTCCCCCGCGATACCACCGCACTTTCGCTGGGTGCCGATGTGATCGCTAGCCGACTGATAAGAGAGGCCGCCGCACGCGGTCAGTCAATCACCCTGGTACGCAACGGCTCCCGCGGTCTTGCCTGGCTTGAGCCGCTGGTGGAAGTTGAAACCCCCATTGGGCGCTTCGCCTACGGCCCGGTAACGCCGGGGGATGTAGCGGCGCTGCTCGACAGCGGCTTGCTCGAAGGTAGCGTCAGCCATCCCCTGGCACTGGGCCCCACGGAAGAGATTGACTACCTCGCTCGTCAGCAGCGCCTGACCTTCGCGCGTATTGGCATCACTGATCCGCTGTCGATTGATGACTATCGCGCCCATAGCGGTTTTTGCGGCCTGGAGGCAGCCCTGCAACGCGAGCCCCAGGATATCGTCGAGGAAGTCAAAGCCTCCGGCCTGCGCGGGCGCGGCGGGGCCGCCTTCCCGACCGGCATCAAGTGGCAGACCGTGCTCGACACGCCCGCCGACCAGAAATATATCGTCTGCAACGCCGACGAGGGCGATTCCGGCACCTTCGCCGACCGGCTGGCGATGGAGTGCGACCCTTATATGCTGATCGAAGGCATGACTATCGCCGGGCTCGCGGTGGGCGCCACCCAAGGCTATATCTACCTGCGTTCGGAGTACCCGCTGGCGAAAGAGATCCTCGACGAGGCCATTCGCCGCGCCGAGTCCGCCGGGTATCTCGGCGACAACCTCCGCGACAGTGGCCGTACCTTCCACCTGGAAGTACGCCTCGGCGCCGGGGCCTATATCTGTGGCGAAGAAACCTCACTACTCGAAAGCCTTGAAGGCAAGCGCGGCCTGGTGCGCTTCAAGCCGCCGCTGCCCGCCATCGAGGGGCTGTTTGGTCGCCCTACGGTGGTCAATAACGTGCTCTCACTGGCCGCCGTACCGTTCATTCTGGCCGAAGGCGCCGAGGCCTACGCCAATCACGGCATGGGCCGCTCGCGGGGCACGCTGGCCCTCCAACTGGCGGGCAACGTCAAGCGTGGCGGTCTGGTGGAGCTCGCCTTTGGCACCACCTTGCGCACGCTGATGAAGGAGTTCGGCGGCGGCACGCTCACCGGCAAGCCTTTGCGTGCTGTCCAGGTGGGCGGGCCGCTTTGCGCCTACCTGCCCGAAAGCCAATGGGACATGCCGCTGGATTACGAAACCTTCGCCGAGGTGGGCGCAGGCGTCGGCCACGGCGGCGTGGTGATGTTCGACGACAGCGTCGATATGGCCGAACAGGCACGCTTCTCGATGGAGTTCTGCAAGGTGGAGTCCTGCGGCAAGTGTACGCCCTGCCGAATCGGCTCGACCCGGGGCGTGGAGGTGATTGACCGCATTCGCGCCAATGACAATCGCGAGGCCAACCTCACTCTACTCCACGACCTCTGCGAAACGATGGTGGATGGCTCGCTCTGCGCCATGGGCGGCATGACCCCCTTCCCGGTACAGAGCGCGTTGAAACACTTCCCCGGCGACTTCCAGCGGGCGGCGAACGGAGACAGATCATGATCGAACATTTTGACCCCAAGCAGCATGCCAAGCAGATCGAGCACGGCAAAGACCTCGGTACCCCCTTCCCTACCCAGGCCGTCGGCGCTGCCTCGGTGAGCCTTGCTATCGACGGCGTGACGATCAGTGTGCCGGAGGGCACCTCGGTACTGCGCGCGGCGGCACTGGCGGATATCAACATTCCCAAGCTGTGCGCCACCGACAGCCTTGAGCCGTTTGGCTCCTGCCGCCTCTGCGCGGTGGAGATCGAAGGCCGCCGCGGCCTGCCTGCCTCCTGCACCACGCCGGTGGTGGAAGGCATGAAGGTGACCACCCAGAACGAGCGGCTGGCCAAGCTGCGCCGTAACGTGATGGAGCTCTACATCTCCGACCACCCGCTGGACTGCCTCACCTGCCCCGCCAACGGCGACTGCGAACTGCAGGATATGGCCGGTAGCGTGGGGCTGCGTGAAGTGCGCTACGGCTTTACGGGCGAGAACCATCTGGACGCCGTTAAGGACGAATCCAACCCCTACTTCACCTTCGATGCCAGCAAGTGCATCCTCTGCTCGCGCTGCGTGCGCGCCTGCGACGAAGTCCAGGGCACCTTCGCGCTAACCATTGACGGCCGCGGGTTCGACTCCAAAGTGTCGGCGGGCCAGAACGACGCCTTCATGGACTCGGACTGCGTCTCCTGCGGCGCCTGTGTGCAGGCCTGCCCCACGGCCACGCTGATGGAAAAAAGCGTGATCGACCACGGCGTGCCGGATCGCAGTGTGGTGACCACCTGCGCCTACTGCGGCGTGGGCTGCTCGTTTGAAGCCCAGATGAAGGGGGACCAACTGGTACGCATGGTGCCCTACAAGGGCGGCGACGCTAACCACGGCCACTCCTGCGTCAAGGGGCGCTTTGCCTTCGGCTACGCCACCCACCCGGATCGCCTGACCACGCCGATGATTCGCGACAGCATCGACCAGCCCTGGCGGGAAGTCAGTTGGGAAGAAGCTATCACCTTTGCCGCCAGCCGCCTGAAAGCGATTCAGGCCGAGCACGGTCGCGAGAGCATCGGCGGCATTACTTCCTCGCGCTGCACCAACGAAGAGACCTACCTGGTGCAGAAGCTGATCCGCGCGGCGTTTGGCAACAACAACACCGACACCTGCGCGCGGGTCTGCCACTCGCCCACTGGCTACGGGCTGAAGACCACGCTGGGCGAGTCGGCGGGAACCCAGACGTTTGATTCAGTGATGAAGGCTGATGCGATCATCGTGATTGGCGCCAACCCCACCGACGCCCACCCGGTGTTCGGCTCGCTGATGCGCAAGCGCCTGCGCCAGGGGGCGAAGCTGATCGTCGCCGACCCACGCCGCATCGACCTGTTGAAAACACCCCACCTGGGCGAGGCCCAGCACCTGCCGCTGCGCCCGGGCACCAACGTGGCGCTGGTCAACGCGCTAGGCCACGTGGTGGTGACCGAAGGCCTAGAGGACAAGGAATTCATCGCCAAGCGCTGCGACACCGAAGCGTCCCGTGCCTGGCGCGACTTTATCAGCGAACCGCGCCACTCCCCGGAGGCCAGCGAAGCCATTACTGGCGTTGCCGCCGAGGCCGTGCGTCAGGCAGCGCGCACCTACGCCACGGCGGGCAACGGTGCCATCTACTACGGCCTGGGCGTCACCGAGCACAGCCAGGGCTCCACCATGGTGATGGGCATTGCCAACCTGGCCCTGGCCACCGGCAATATTGGCCGAGAGGGCGTAGGCGTGAACCCGCTGCGCGGCCAGAACAACGTCCAGGGCTCCTGTGACATGGGCTCTTTCCCCCACGAGCTGCCGGGCTACCAACACGTGGCCGACCCCATCGCCCGGGGCCGCTTTGAGTCCGTGTGGGGCGTCAAGCTCGACGACGAGCCGGGGCTGCGCATTCCCAACATGTTCGACGCTGCCATCGAAGGCACCTTTAAAGCGCTTTACGTGCAGGGCGAAGATATCGCCCAGTCCGACCCCAACACCCAGCACGTCGAGGCGGCGCTCACGTCGCTGGACTGCCTGATCGTGCAGGACATTTTCCTCAACGAAACGGCCAAGTTCGCCCACGTGCTGCTGCCCGGTTCAAGCTTCCTGGAGAAGAACGGCACCTTCACCAACGCCGAGCGGCGCATCAACCGGGTACGCAAGGTGACGCCCCCGGTGGCCGGCAAGGAGGACTGGCAAGTCACCCAGGATCTGGCCAACGCGCTGGGCTACCCGATGCACTACACCCATCCGTCCGAGATCATGGACGAGATCGCCCAGTTGACGCCAAGCTTTGCGGGCGTCAGCTACGCCAAGCTGGAGGAGCGCGGCAGCCTGCAGTGGCCCTGCAACGCCGAGTACCCGCTGGGCATGCCGACCATGCACGAGGTTGACTTCCCCATTGGCCTGGGGCGCTTTGCGATTACCGAGTACGTGGCCACGGAAGAGCGCGCTAACCGCCGCTTCCCGCTGCTGCTGACCACCGGGCGGATTCTCAGCCAGTACAACGTGGGCGCCCAGACCCGGCGTACCGACAACCAGCGCTGGCACGATGAAGATGTGTTGGAACTGCACCCATCAGATGCGGAACTGCGCGGCGTGCGTGACGGTGACTGGCTGGGCATCACCAGTCGCTCGGGCCAGACAGTACTGCGCGCGCGGCTCAGCGAGCGCATGCAGCCAGGAGTGGTCTACACCACCTTCCACCATCCTGGCAGCGGCGCCAACGTCATCACCACGGACAACTCGGACTGGGCCACCAACTGCCCGGAGTACAAGGTCACGGCGGTGCAGGTGGAAAAAGTCAGCCAACCCTCCGCCTGGCAGCAGCGCTTTAGCACGTTCGACCTGATCCAGCGTGACCACCTGGCCAACGCTCATCAGGAGGCGCCATGAGCACCCACCACACCCGCGATGCGGTAGCACGCCAGCCGGTGGAGGTGCGCCGTGGCGCTAACGGCTGGTACACCGATACTCAGGAGGATCTACTGGCCCTGGAAAGGCCGGTGGCACTGGTCTACAACGGCATCTCCCATGCAGTGATGATGGCAAGCCCCGCCGACCTTGAGGATTTTGCCCTCGGCTTCAGCCTTTCCGAAGGAATCCTGGCAAATGCCGATGAGTGCTACGACCTCGATATTCACGAAGCGCCCCAAGGCCTAACCGTTCACCTCACCATTGCCAGTCAGCGGATGGCTGAGCTCAAACAGCGGCGGCGCAGCCTGACAGGACGCACCGGCTGCGGCCTGTGCGGCACCGAAGCTCTGGAGCAGGCCATTCGTCCGATCCCCTCTGTCATGGCGCCATCACTTAGCGATGCCGCCATTCAGCGCTCGCTGCAGGAACTGGCCGCCCACCAGCCCCTGCAGTCAGCCACTGGCGCAAGCCACGGCGCCGCCTGGTGCGATGCCCAGGGGCGCATCCAACGGCTCCGCGAGGATGTTGGTCGCCATAACGCGCTGGACAAATTGATTGGTGCCCTTGCCCGCGAGGCCCTTGCCCGCGAGGCCCTTCCCCTCGGCGAAGGGTTCGCACTGGTCACCAGCCGTGCCAGCTACGAGATGGTGCACAAGTGTGCCAGTGCCGGTATTGGCGCCCTGGTGGCGGTCTCAGCGGCCACGGCGCTGGCGGTGGAGCAGGCCCAGACAGCGGGGCTGCTACTGGCAGGCTTTGCGCGGCCCGGCCGCCACCTGATTTACCATCGCCCCACGTCGGTGGCGATGGCCCATGGCTAAGGAGGCACGCAATGTCGTCGCACCAAGATACTCAACTGATTCACATGACCAACCAGATCGCCGCTAACCTGGGCGGCGGTCGCGATGAAGAAACGGCCGCTGCGGCCACCTGCCGCCACTTGGAGACCTTCTGGGCACGCTCTATGAAGCATCGCCTGGTCGCCACACTGGAGCGCGAGGATACCGCGCTTTCACCACTGGCAAAGCGCGCCGTCACCTTGCTGGCGGAAAGACTGGCCAAGCGCCATACCGGATAAACATCACCGGCGTTAACGCAATGGGGCTTACCATCTGGCAAGCCCCGTTTTTATACCCATCGTTCATAAGTGCTGATATCACCAGCACTGATCATCAGCGTTAGAACTCTTCCCACTCATCTGCGGCATGCTTCGCCGGTGCGGGCTTTGAAGAGGGCTTTGAAGAGGGCTGTGATGAGGCGTGGGATGAAAGCGCAGGACGCTTCATGGCGCTATCGCTGCCACGCTGCTGAGGCGCCGGAGAGGCTAGCGCCTGATGCTGTGGCTCATCTTCGCCTAGCACAAAGGAGTTGATTAGCTGATTCAGATGCTCTGCATGGCGGCGCATATTGGCAGCGGCGGTGGTCGACTCTTCTACCATGGCGGCGTTCTGCTGGGTCATGGTGTCCATTTCAGCCACGGCGGTGTTGATCTGGCCGATACCGCTGCTCTGCTCTTTAGCGCCCGCGGTGATCTCACCGATCACATCGGTGACTTTCGCCACGCTAGAGACAATCTCGCGCATGGTGTCGCCCGCACTACGCACCAGCTTCGCGCCCGATTCAGTATGCTGAACGGACGTATCGATAAGGGCACGAATCTCTTTGGAAGCATCGCTTGAGCGGCTAGCCAGGGTGCGAACTTCCTCCGCCACCACGGCAAACCCACGGCCATGCTCTCCCGCCCGTGCGGCTTCCACCGAAGCGTTAAGCGCCAGAATATTGGTTTGGAAGGCAATCGAGTCAATCATGGTGATGATGTCGCTGATGCGCGATGCGGAGTCGTTGATATCCTGCATGGTGGTCTCAACCTGCCCCATTGCGGTTTCACCTTCGCGGGCCACGTCAGCGGTGGAAAGCACCAGCGTATTGGCCTGCTGGGCATTGTCCGCGCTGTGGTTGACCGTCGAGGTGATCTCTTCCATGGAAGCCGAGGTTTCCTGGAGATTAGCCGCCGCCTGCTCGGTACGGGTGGCAAGCTCATCTGAGCTTTGTGAGATCTCCCCCGCCGCCTGGTGCACGCTAAGCGTACTGCGGCGTACATCGCGCAGTGTATCCTGCATCCGCGCTACAAAGGCATTGAACTGAACGCCAAGCTCGCCAATTTCATCGCTGCTTTCAACTGCCAAGCGACGGGTTAAATCACCGCGTCCCTGGGCAATGTCTTGCATCGCCGCGGTTGTGCGCTTGATTGGCCCCAGCGTGCGACGCACCAAACCATACGCAATCAGCGCAATCACGATAAAGAGACCCAGCCCCAAAAGGGAGGCAAATATAATACCTTGACGCAAATCGGCCGCAGCCGCGGCTTCAAGTTCGGCAATGGCATCGTCAGCATCGGTAACGTAAACCCCAGCACCAATGAGCCAGCCCCATTTTTCAAGGCGGTCAACGAAGGAGTGCTTGGGTTCAATTCTGTCGGTACCTGGGTAATCCCACATATAGCTGTAGAAGCCACCGCCACTCTGGGCGACCTTAATGATCTCGCGAATCAGGTAGGTGCCATCAGGGGTTTGTGCATCAATCATATTGGTGCCTTCACGCTCCGGTGCCGGCGCCGTGACGATATTGTTACCGTCATAGTCATAGATGAATATGTAGTTGTTGTCTTCAAAGCGCATGGAACGCACCAGCTCAGCTACCCGCTGCTTGGCGGCCTCATCGTTGGCGCCGGCTTGTTCGTAAATGGGCTCAATGGCAGAAGTCGCCATCTGGACAATATTGCGTACCCCATGGCGGCGCTCTTCAATAAGCATTTCACGCTGTTCTGCCAGTACGTTACGGGTGTCTTGGATGTTGCTATAGGCTTTAAAGCCGACCAGCGCAACCGTCACTAACAGAAGGGGGAGCAGTACAAGCATCAGCACCTTGGTCTGTAAACCAAGGGCTCGTTTGGGAGCAGTAGAAGTGGTCATTTGTGAGCAAGTTCCAGAGTCAGTCTTGAGTGAAGATTTTTTAATAGTTATAAGGGCCTTATCGACCTAAAATGAGCAAACTTTAACCAGCTTTTGGTTTTTTTAACTTAATATTCAAACAATTAGCAATTAATAATTAGGTTCATAACCTAAGTTAAGGTTATGCATGCAATAAACGTCCAAGGTGGAGGTGTGGTGGCCAGGGATGGCCCGTTTTAGCACGATGCTAAACCACAATCTTCGGTTGCCCTGACCTCCCTACCGCCTGGTCAGGGCGACCTTTTTGTTTGTAGGGCGGTCAGTTAATTTCTGGCTCGTTCATTCCCGCTTTTTTACTCCTTCCCACTTCTTACTGCCCTCACCTGACGTCAGATCAGCCGCTTCGTGACTTCCTTGTTATTTGCTCTTGTTATTTGCCCTTAGTACGGGCTTTTGTTACTAACTATCGCCATCAGCGTATCATGGCGACAGGGCCTAATGTGCAAGGAGAATAGCCAGCATGGTTCGAAACCACCCCTTTGTTAGCGCTGTCTTGCTCCTGCTCCCTCGGTTGGCTCACTTTGCTTGGCGCGTTTTACGCAATTTTTTGAAAAATCACGGCGTCCTGCTGGCCGGCGGGGTGGGCTACAACATTTTGCTCTCTATCGTGCCGCTTTTTGCCGTGCTCGTTGTGCTGTTAACCCAGGTAGTGGATCAGCAGCATCTGCTCAATGTGCTGGCCGTACAGGCACGCCATATGGCGCCTGCCCACGCGGAGGTATTGCTGGAAGCCGTTCGCAGCCTGCTGGAGTCGCGAGACGTGATCGGCATTCTGAGTTTTCCTATCCTGCTTCTCTTCAGCTCCTTCGCTTTTCGTATGCTGGAAGATGCTCTGGCAATCATTTTCCACGCGCCAGATAGCCCGCATATCAAGCGCAGCGTCTGGGTGTCGGTGATGTTGCCCTACGCCTTTATGGTGGTGCTGGGGGCGGCGCTGATGGTGCTCACCCTGGTGGTGACCCTGGCCAGCTCGCTGAATGCGCTGGTCATGGCCATTTTCGACCGAGAACTGCCATTGGCGGGGCTGTCTGAACCAGTGCTTAACCTAGCCAGCTTCATCGGTGTTTTTCTACTCTTCAGCGCTATCTACAAAGTGCTGCCGGTGGTGCGCATCGCGTTACGCCGTGCAATCGTAGGCGGCTTCGTCGCGGCACTGATGTGGGAGGGAGTTCGGCTGTTACTGGTTTACTATTTCGCCAACCTGTCGTTTGTGAACGCTGTCTACGGCTCGCTGGCCGCCCTGGTAATCGTACTGATTAGCCTTGAAGTGGGCGCCATCATTTTACTGTTGGGCGCCCAGGTGATTGCCGAACTGGAACGTAATACCCGCCTTGGCCTGCCATGGCACGTCGACCCCAGCCGGCAGCCGATTACGCGGGTCGAATGACGTTAGCTAGCGGTCGCTTCGGCCTGCGGGCGCCGCTCATCCAGCATCCCTTTATCGAGAATAAAGCGGATGATCTCCTCAAGCCCTACGCCATCATAGAGGTTGGTAAACACGAAGGGCCGCTCGCCGCGCATCTTTTTAGAGTCGCGCTCCATCACCTCAAGCGAGGCGTGCACCTGCTCGGCAATATCGATTTTGTTGATAATCAGCAAGTCTGATTTGGTGATGCCGGGCCCTCCTTTGCGGGGGATTTTGTCCCCGGCGGAAACGTCAATCACATAGAGCGTCAGGTCGGAAAGCTCAGGGCTAAACGTGGCCGAGAGGTTATCACCACCCGACTCCACCATCACCAGCTCCAGCTTGGGATGGCGCCCCTGTAGCTCATCGATGGCGGCCAGGTTCATGGAGGCGTCTTCGCGAATAGCGGTATGCGGGCAGCCGCCGGTTTCCACGCCTAAAATACGATCCGCCGGTAAGGCGTCGTGCTTGAGCAGGAAATCGGCATCTTCTCGGGTGTAGATGTCGTTGGTGACCACGGCGATATCGTAGTAGTCCCGCAGCGCTAAACAGAGCTGCTTGAGCAGTGCGGTTTTGCCGGAACCAACCGGGCCACCCACGCCAACGCGTAAACAGTGAGTCATTTTTCTCTCCTCAATCGATAAGCTGGTTAACTTCTAAGCTCTTTGTCTTCTAAACCCGTTAACTTCTAAATAAGCGTGAATACTGAGTTTCGTGTAGCGCACTGGCCAGAGCCAAGCCGGGTAGCACCGGGCCTAGTTCTTCATCCTCAAGCGCCAACGCCTGATTAACGGCATCCACTAGCGCTGGGCGCAGTTGTTCGATCACACGCTGGGCAGCGGTGTGGCCAAGCGGCAAGGCTTTACAGGCCACCGCCAGTTGGTTCTCCAGCCAGGCCCAGGCAAAGCCCAGCAGGGTTTGGCGAACAGACACGCCGCGGGCGTGGGCGGTGTAAGCAAACAGCGTTACATAGCCTGGATTCTCTGGCAGCAAGGGCGGTAGTAAGTCCTCACTTGGCAGCAGTTGCTCGTTGGGTAATAGGTTCAAGCTGCCCAGTAGGCGTTTTAGCGAGGCGCCCAGCCTGCTATCTTCGGCGGCGAGCTCGGCGGTTTCCCGAGTAGCGGCCAGCCACTCATCCCATGCGGCGATTGATTGACTATCCGCCTGCCCTAATGCTTCAAGCAACCGCGCCAGCACCGGTAGCTCGCAGCGAGTTAGGCCATCTTCCAGAACACCATTTAGCCACTCGGCAAGGCTGGCTTCGTCGCGCACCCAGTCCAGCTCAAAAGCGCTCTCTAAGCCTTGGGAGAAGGCAAAGGCGCCAATCGGTAGTGCGGGGCTCACCAACTGCATCAGCCCTAGCAGCGCCAGCTCGTCACTTTGGCTTTCTAGCGCGGCGAGTTCAGTGGGCATGGTGATGCTCATGGGCGTGCGAATGGTTATGGGAGTGATCGTGGTCGTGGGAATGGCCGTGCCCGTGGGAATGGCCATGCGAATGACCGTGTGAGTGGCCACCGCCGCCTATCTGATTATAGGCGCCCGGTTCCGGGTCAAAGGTATCCTCATGGTGCTCCAGTTCAGCGCCCAATAGCACAGCGAGCTCTTCCAGCACGTGATCCGGTGGGAAGCGCACCCAAGCGCCCTTTTCGTCTTCACCCAGCGCCAGCTGAACGTGGCGATTACCAAGATGGTAGGCCAATCGTGCCAATGGTAAGCCAGTACTCACTCGCGCGGTCACCACCGGTTCTACGGCGGCGCAGACACGCACCACTTCGCCGCTTTCGGCTTTTAGACCTTCGCCGCTGCGCAGCACCGGGCCGCGATCAAGAAATAGCCCCAACTCGCGGCCGCTATCGCTTTGCGCTTTTAAGCGCCCACGAATGCGTAGCTCAAAGGGCAGCGTAAGTGTGTCGCTCGCCGCGCTCTCGTCTATCGGCCCTAAACGTTCTATGAGTTTGAGCATTGGTATCATCCTTTCGCTATCTATGCGGCTGTGCCGGGGGTAGGCCTACGAGAGGGCGCTGTGAATACCTCCCTGTACGCTACTTTTGCCATCCATGGCAAAAGACCCTCTCTACGGCCTACCCCCGTCACCTCTACCTACGTGAAATAGCCTCAATTAAAACAAATGATAACGCTGCGCCAGCGGTAGCTCGGTAGCGGGCTCGCAGGTTAAAATTTCGCCATCGCAGCGCACCTCGTAGGTTTGCGGGTCGACGGTCAAATCGGGGCAGGCATCATTCAGCTTCATATCCTGCTTGCGCACCTGGCGCACGTTTTTACACGCCGCTAGCTCGCTGTTCAGCCCCAGCGTCTCTTTAATCCCCGCATCCAACGCAGCCTGACTAACAAAGCTGAGCCGGGTTTGGCTCGCCGCACGGCCTAAAGCGCCAAACATATAGCGGTAATGCACCGGCTGCGGCGTAGGAATCGAAGCGTTGGGGTCACCCATGGGCGCCGCCGCAATCATGCCGCCTTTGATCATCATCGCTGGCTTAACGCCAAAGAAGGCCGGTTTCCACAGCACCAGATCCGCCAATTTACCGACTTCGATGGAGCCCACTTCATGGGCAATCCCATGGGTAATCGCCGGGTTAATGGTGTACTTAGCGATATAGCGTTTGGCGCGGAAATTATCGGCGCCCAGGGCTTCGTCTTCCGGCAGCAGGCCGCGCTGGATCTTCATTTTATGGGCGGTTTGCCAGGTGCGGCAGACCACTTCACCGACCCGCCCCATGGCCTGTGAGTCCGAGGCGATCATCGAGATCACGCCCAGGTCGTGGAGGATATCCTCGGCGGCGATGGTTTCCCGGCGAATGCGTGAGTCGGCGAAGGCCACGTCTTCGGGGATATTGGGGTCGAGATGGTGGCACACCATCAGCATATCGAGGTGTTCGTCGATGGTGTTGACCGTATAGGGCCGCGTCGGGTTGGTGGATGACGGCAGCACGTAGGCTTTCGAGCAAGCGGTGAGGATATCCGGCGCGTGCCCACCGCCCGCACCTTCGGTGTGGTAGGTGTGAATGCAGCGCTCTTTGAATGCGGCCAGGGTGTCTTCCACAAAGCCCGATTCGTTCAGGGTGTCGGTGTGGATCGCCACTTGCACATCGTAGGCGTCTGCCACGTTAAGGCAGTTATTGATCGAGGCAGGCGTGGTGCCCCAATCTTCGTGCAGTTTGAGACCCATGGCGCCCGCTTGGAGCTGGAGCTCCAGAGACTCGGGCAGGCTGGCGTTCCCTTTGCCTAGAAAGCCGATGTTCATGGGCATATCGTCCACCGCTTGCAGCATCTTGCCAATGTGCCAGGGGCCGGGGGTGCAGGTGGTGGCGTTGGAGCCTGTCGCCGGGCCGGTACCGCCGCCGAGCATGGTGGTGACGCCGCTCATCAGCGCCTCTTCCACCTGCTGAGGGCAGATAAAGTGGATGTGCGAGTCGATGCCGCCCGCGGTCAGAATCTTACCTTCGCCGGAGATGATTTCGGTGCCGGGGCCAATCACAATCTCAACATCTGGCTGGGTGTCCGGGTTACCGGCTTTGCCAATCGCGGCGATGCGGCCGTTTTGAATGCCCACATCGGCTTTAACGATACCCCACCAGTCTAGGATCAGCGCATTGGTGATCACGGTATCCATCACCGTGTCGTCGGCCCGCTGGCTTTGGCCCATGCCGTCGCGAATCACTTTGCCACCGCCGAACTTCACTTCATCGCCGTAATGGGTGGCGTCTTTCTCGACTTCAATCCACAGCTCGGTATCGCCCAGGCGCACGCGGTCGCCCACCGTGGGGCCGTACATATCGGCGTAGGCTTGCCGACTGATCTTATTGGTCGGTTTCATTGTTTACCTCCATCCAGCGCACCCATCACATCGCCGCGGAAACCGTAAATTTCGCGCTTGCCGACAAAAGGAATCAGCGTGACTTCACGGGTTTGGCCAGGCTCAAAGCGAATCGCCGTGCCTGCGGCCACGTCCAAGCGAAAGCCTCGGGTTTTGTCGCGATCAAACACCAGTGCCGGGTTGGCTTCGGCAAAGTGGTAGTGGGAGCCAATCTGGATCGGGCGGTCGCCGGTATTGGCCACTTCCACGCTAATCCGCTCACGCCCCACACAAAGCTCGATATCACCTTCTTTTAACTGATACTCACCAGGAATCATCTGGTTGCTCCTTCGTTTTGTTGTGAGGTGTAAGGAGTAAGATGTGAGGAGTAAAACCACTCACCACTCACAATTAACCCCTCACTCCTCACCCTTAACCCCTCACACAATCGGCGTATGGACAGTGACCAGCTTGGTGCCATCCGGGAAGGTGGCTTCCACCTGCACTTCGTCGACCATTTCGGCGACGCCTTCCATCACGTCGTCACGGCTTAGGATCTCGCGGCCATAGCTCATCAGATCGGCCACGCTGCGGCCATCCCGGGCGCCTTCCATAATCTCAAAGCTGATTAGCGCCACCGCTTCCGGGTAATTGAGTTTTAAACCACGCGCCTTGCGGCGCTCCGCCAGTTGGGCGGCGGAGAACAGCAGCAGTTTGTCTTTGTCTCTTGGGGTTAATTCCATGGAATATGTCTCCAGCAATGCATCACAGTGATACGAATTAAGTTAGCCAAATTCGTGGTGTATGCGCGGCGCGCTCAATCCACCGGGGGCGCAGCAGTTGCCAGGCTTGTTCACACAGCGCCCAGGCTTCGTTGCGCGAGTTGCCTAGATAGCGCAGCAGTAGTACGCCGTGGCGCACGGTGACTGCCCAGCGCGGGTTATCCGGTAGGGCTTCACGCAGGGCCTCAATAGCCGCAGGTGCGTCGGCAACCTCCACCGCCCAGAGCGTGGCCTGCACTGTGGCACCGCCCTGCCCCCAGCGCCCGGCAAAGCGAGGGTGTAGTGGGTCTAGCGGTTGGCGCTCTAGCCACAGCGGCTTGCCATCCAGGGTTAAGCGGAAGTGCTGCTCAATGCGTCCGGAAACATAGGGTAAGTCGCTGGCCGGGCGACCCAGTGCCATCACTTCCCAGCCCAGGCAGCGGGCGCTGCCGTGAAGGTCGATCTGGGTGCGCTGCTCGCCTTTAGAGCCATCAAAGGCGATGGTCTCCTGGGGCAGCCACTCAAGGGTGCCGCCGTCTTCCACACTTAACCGGGTGTGCTGCGCCCAGGCGACGCCCTGGCTGTCAGCTTTATAGAGTTTATTGGCGGCTGGGGTCGTCAGCAGTGCATGAGCGCCGCGCTCAACGTGGGCGCTAATGGTGAGCGCATCGCCGCTGACTAACCCACCCGGCGGATGTAGCACATAGACATGGCAAGCCTCACCGCGCCCTTCCGGGTAGAAAGGGCGCTGCACCCGCAGTGGCCCCTGATGGCGCGCCTGCACCATGCGTGTGGCGCCGTCGCGATGGGCGAAGGTGAGCGCTAACGAAGCTGCCCAGCGGCGGCCAGCATCGAAGCGGTGGCCAGAGGCGATGCGGGGGTTGGCGATATCGCTCAGAATCATGGGTGGCTATCGCTTCCTTACAGTGAGCTTTTCACTAACCACTGCAATTAATGCGCCAAAATGGTGAAAAACCTATTTTGCGGCCGCGGGAGGGCTTGGATCGTCGCAATAGGTCACATAACGCGCGCCTAGCGCGTACTTATCGCGCACATAACGCACCAAAAAAGAACAGACAAATACGATACGCACCAGAAAGACGCATTAATGTTCGCTGCATACCTTCAGCAACATCACTGCACCACCACTCGATCCCGCCCGCTGCGCTTCGCTTGATAAAGCGCCTGGTCGGCCCGCTGTAAGGCGTGGTGATAGTCGGGGTGGCCGTCGTGGAGTGTGACTCCCACGCTAATCGTCACATTTAGCAGCGTATCGGCGCCAGCGAGCATTGGCTCTTTAGCCACCGACTGACGCAAACGCTCAGCAAATAACCGACTGCCATCATGGTCGGTATTGACCAGCACAATCAAAAACTCTTCGCCGCCCATTCGAAATACATAATCTCCCCCACGGGTAGAGCGATCAAGTAGGCTCGCCACCTGCTGCAGCACGTTATCGCCAGCGTCGTGCCCATGGGTATCATTGATCGACTTGAAGTGATCGATATCCACCATCAATAGCGCAAAACTGTGCTCCGAGTGGCGGGCGATTTCAATTTCGCGGCTAAGCACCACCGACAAAAACTTGCGGTTGAGCAGCCGGGTTAAGCTGTCGCGACCGGCATCTAACCCGGAGGCGCGCTCCAACACATTATCGAGTAGCATCAACACCGTGCGAGCGGCGTCACGAATCTCACCAAGCGCTCTGAGCCGCTGACTAGGATCTTCATGAAGCAGAACTTCCAGCCACTCACGATCCACTTGCTGAATATGGCGCGAAATAGTGGCAATCTCCGGCACGCCCTCAAACGCATGGCACGCTTTATGGAAGTACCACAGACCAAAATCGGAATTGGATAACCGCGGCAGTGTGGCGATATTCTGCTGGGCGGCGACGGCAAACATCAGTGCGTTTTCCCAGTTCAGCAACGCCGAACGCTGGCGTTCACGCTCATCACCAATGCTCTGAGTAAGTGAAAACAACTTGTATGCCTCTTCGGTGCGCGCATTACGGTCACTGGCCACTGAGTAGGCGTGGCTCATAATTTCCATGGCCATATCGATATGGTCAGAGACATACACCGCGGCATCCCCCGGTGATAGCGGGCTTTTAAGCGTGGCGTTGATCTGCTCATAAAACGCCTGCTTCAGTTGCCGTGCTCCGTTAAGTACCAAGTTAACCGGAATTTCGATACGGGCATGCACTTGCCCCACTTTTTCCTGCTGCTCAACCAGGGACTCGAAATCAGCGTGCTCGACGGCGAACATGGCCTTCAGCCACCGCTGCATAGAGGGGTTTAAACGCTGCTCCACTTGGTCGTTGGAGAGAAATAGCGAGGCGTGCGGGTCTTCCAGCATTACGCTGTAAAAGTGGTTAGCAAAGTTTTGGCAGTGCTGCTCTACCAACGTTTCGACGGCTTGCCGCAACGGCTTAGGCGTACGCTCCAGAAGCGTCTGCCACTCGGCGGCGAGCTGATATTTATCTTTATAGCGCATACCCCACCTGCTTCTTATTGCTAAATCAATCAATGTTACAGGCAAAAAATCGCCTGCAACCGAACACAGAACAGGGTTTTAGCGATTAGCCCGCCAGATACCTTCTCTGCTATGTGCATCACTTGACGCCGGCAAATGCATCATGTATATCAATTGATAGCACTTTAAAGTATCAAATGAGGAAAACGCCATGGATGTCCATTTCACTCAGTACCAACCACCCAAAGCCTTGGCGTTCGGTTTCTGGCAACAAATTGGCCTGCCTGCCCGTGGCCGAAAGCTGCATGAGTTATTGCATGAAGGCGTGGAGTACCGGGTTTACCCTCAGCTTGCCAAAGTGTCAGGTATTGAGCAGAAAGCACTGGCGAGCTATGTGGACATTCCCCCTGCCACGTTGAGCCGCCGCGCCAAAACGGGCCGTTTCAAGATGGCGGAAAGCGATCGGCTGTATCGCTTTGCTGAGCTCTTTAAAGCGGCGCTGGACCTGTTTGAAGGCGACGCCGATGGCGCACGCGCTTGGCTGCTCAAGCCTAATGCCGGGCTAGGTGGGCGCCGTCCCGTCGAAATGAGCGCAACCTCGGCGGAGTATCAAACGGTGCTTAACTTGATCGGGCGGCTGGAGCACGGGGTCTCGGTATGAGCGAGGTCACCGCTTACCGGCTGGTGAAGCGCAAGTTTCAGGAGACAGCGTTTGATGGCGAAGGCGCACGGCTTTACGGTGGGCGCTGGAACAGCCCAGGCAATGCCTGTGTGTATGTGGCAAGCGCTGAATCGCTGGCGCTACTGGAAATTATGGTGAATCTGGAAAGCTATCGGCTGCTTAATGCCTATACGCTGCTGCACCTGACGCTACCCGCCGAGAGCATTCTCAGCGTTGGCGCCGAAGATTTACCTGAAAACTGGCGGGAAGCACCCGCGCCCGCAGAGACCGCCGAACTGGGTGATGGCTGGCTGGCGTCTGGCCAAAGTCTGGCACTGGCAGTGCCGAGCGTGGTCGTGCCGAGAGAGCTCAATTACATGCTCAACCCGGCACACCCCTTATTCGATCAAATCGTCGCGTCAGCCGAGGCACTGCCATTTCTACCCGATCCAAGACTTTGAACCGGGTGTGGATAACTTAAACCGTCAGATGCTGCTTGATCAGCTCATTGGAGAGCTCGCTGATCTCCCCTTTGGCCACCGGACGGCCGCGATCCATGATCACGAAGCGGTCGGCATACTTGCGGGCAAAAGGTAGTTTCTGCTCTACCAGCAGCACCGTTAGGCCATCCTCTTTGATCAGCTGGCGGATTACCTGACCGATTTGCGCCACGATGTTGGGCTGAATCCCCTCCCCCGGTTCATCAAGAATTAGTAGCTTAGGCTCGATGACCAGCGCGCGGCCAATCGCCAGCTGTTGCTGCTGGCCGCCGGAAAGGTCGCCGCCACGGCGGTATTTCATCTCTTTGAGTACGGGGAACAGCTCGTAGACCCGCTCGGGGATTTTCTTCAGTCCGTCGCTGCGCGCGGCAAGACCGGTGCGCAGGTTCTCTTCCACGGTCAGTAGCGGGAAAATCTGCCGCCCCTGAGGCACATAGCCAATGCCCAGCCGGGAACGGGCCTCAACGGCCTTTTTGGTGAGCTCGATGTCACCTGCTTCAGTGGCATAGCGCAACTCGCCGCTTTTCACCGCCACCTCACCCATCACGGCTTTCAGTAGCGTGGTTTTGCCCACGCCGTTGCGCCCCATCACACAGGTGCACTGACCGGTGGGCACTTCAAGGTCAAGATCCCACAGCGTGTGGCTCTCGCCGTAAAACTGGTTGAGTTGTTCAATCGCAAGCATCAGGCGGCCTCCTCGTCGTCAGCACCCAGGTAGACCTCGACCACTTTGGGGTCGTTGGAGACTTGATCCATGGTGCCTTCCGCCAGCACGCTGCCCTGGTGCAACACCGTTACCTGACGAGCGATTGAGCGCACAAAGCCCATATCGTGCTCGACCACGACCACGGACTGCTTACCGGCGAGGCCTGTCAGTAGCTCGGCGGTGCGCTCCATCTCCTGCTCGGTCATCCCCGCTACCGGCTCATCCACCAACAGCAGGCGTGGGCGCTGCATTAGCAGCATGCCAATCTCCAGCCACTGCTTCTGGCCGTGAGAGAGAATCCCCGCAGGCTGATGGCGCAGCGCTGTAAGGCCGATGGTTTCCAGCACTTCGTCGATGCGGTCTTTGATCTCGCCGGTCATACGGGCAGTCAGCGTAGGGAAGATCCGCTTGTCGGCGGCCATGGCCAGCTCAAGATTTTCAAACACCGACAGCGCTTCAAACACCGTGGGCTTTTGAAACTTGCGGCCAATGCCCAGGCTGGCGATATCGGGTTCGTTCATATGCAGCAGATTATGGCGACTGCCAAACCATACGCTGCCGCTGTTGGGGCGGGTTTTGCCGGTGATGATATCCATCATGGTGGTTTTGCCCGCCCCGTTAGGGCCGATAATGCAGCGCAGCTCGCCGTCATCAATGGTTAGATTAAGATTATTGATGGCTTTAAAACCATCAAAGCTGACGGTGACATCCTCCATATACAGAATCGGCCCATGGCGGACGTCCACCTTTGATGCCTGGGGCACCATAAAATCGAACACCCGGTCACGCTGGGTCAGCGATTGCAGCAAACTCATGCGGAGGCCTCCTTGGGCGTGCTGGGTGTGGCTGTATTATCTTCGCGCTTGCGACGCTTGAGATAGTGAAACAGCCCCGCCACGCCTTTGGGCAGAAACACTGTGACCAGCACGAACATCGCGCCCAAGGCAAATAGCCAGGCATCGGGCATGACACCGGTAAAGATGGTTTTGGCGTAGTTAACTAAAATGGCGCCTATCACCGCGCCATACAGCGTGGCGCGACCGCCGAGTGCTACCCACAGCACAATCTCAATGGAGAAAATTGGCGAGAACTCGCTGGGGTTGATAATCCCCACCTGGGGTACATAGAGCGCCCCCGCCAAACCGGCCAGCATGGCTGAAACCACAAACACAAACAGCTGAAAGCGTTCGACCCGATAGCCGAGAAAGCGCGTACGCGCTTCGGCGTCACGAGTGGCCACGCTGACCCGGCCCAGTTTGCTGGTGACAATGGCTCGGCAGAGGATAAACCCCAACGCCAGGGCAATGCCGGTGGCCAGAAAAAGCCCCAAACGGGTGGCGTCACTGCGCAGGTCAAAGCCGACAATTTCGCGGAAATCGGTCAGGCCGTTATTGCCGCCAAAGCCCATTTCGTTGCGGAAAAATGCCAGCATCAGGGCAAACGTCAGCGCCTGGGTAATGATCGATAGATACACCCCGGTGACTCGCGAACGGAACGCCAAAAAGCCAAACACCAGCGCCAGCAGCCCCGGAGCCAGCAGTACCATGGCAAACGCAAACCAGGCCATATCGAAGCCCTGCCAGAACCACGGCAGGCTGTCCCAGTTCAGGAATACCATAAAGTCGGGCAGTACCGGGTGTCCATAGGTGCCACGATCGCCAATCTGGCGCATCAAATACATGCCCATGGCGTAGCCGCCAATGGCAAAAAAGGCGCCGTGGCCAAGGCTTAAAATACCCAGATAGCCCCACACCAGATCCACCGCCACGGCGAGCAGCGCGTAGCTTAGGTATTTACCGAACAGATTGACCGTATAGGCGCCAATATGCAGCGGGTTTTCCGGCGGCACCGCCACGTGTAGCAGCGTCACCAGTGCCAGCGCGGCGACTAAAACGCCAAGAAAAATCTGCGTCGAGCGTTCGCTGAATGGGCGTGTTAGCCAAAAATTGGTCGATGATTCGGTCGTTAATGACATCGCTTAGCCCTCCGCAGCCCGGCCCTTCTGCGGGAAGAGTCCACGCGGGCGTTTTTGAATGAATAGGATGATAAAGACCAGCACGATAATTTTGGCCAACACTGCACCTGCCCAAGGCTCAAGTACCTGGTTGATAACACCAAGCGATAGGCCAGCCACCAGCGTGCCCCATAGATTACCCACGCCGCCGAACACCACCACCATGAAGGAGTCGATGATGTAGTTCTGCCCCAGGTTGGGGCCAACGTTAGTGAGCTGGGAGAGGGCAACACCAGCAAGGCCAGCGACACCGGAGCCCAGGGCAAAGGTCATGATATCGACACGGGTGGCGCGAATACCCATGGAACGGGCCATGGCGCGGTTCTGGGTAACGGCGCGCACCTCAAGCCCCAGCCGGGTACGTCGCATTACCAGCATCAAACCGGCAAAAACCACCAGCGCAAAACCCAGTACGTACATTCGATTGAGCGTTAACGAAAGCGCGTCGTTAATCACTAATGAGCCGCTCATCCACTCGGGGGTGATCACCGTGCGGTTAAGCGGCGAAATGCCGGTTCGCACGAGTTGCTGCAGAATCAGGCTGACGCCAAAGGTGGCCAGCAGGGTTTCCAGCGGGCGGCCTTTGAGGAACTGGATCATACTTCGTTCAATGGCGATACCCGCCAGTGCCGCCACCATAAAGCCTGCAGGGATCGACAGAATCAGTGCCAAACCGGGCTGGCCTGGCAGCAGCTGCTGCATCGCCCAGGTGGTGTAGGCGCCCAGCATAATCAGCTCTCCATGGGCCATGTTAATGACGCCCATGACCCCAAAGGTGATGGCTAGGCCTATCGCCGCCAGCACTAATACCGAGCCGAGGCTTAAACCGAAATAGAGGGTTTCCAAGCCTCGGTTGATTTTAAGATTTTGTTCAATACTGATCAGCGCCGCGGTGGCCGCATCGGCGACAACCGGGTCATCACCGTTAGCCGCACGGCTAAGCGCGACTCGTGCCCGAGGGTGTAGGCTACCCTGGAGCGTTTCTACCCCTTCAAGCTCACCGTTCTCCACTTGATAGATCGCTAATGCCTGGGAGAGCCGGCGTACCACCTGGCTATCCTCCTCTTCATTTATCAGTTCACTCAGCGGCTGGGCAAGCTCTTCGTCAACTTCACCCAATAACCGCTCTGCCGAAGAGCGGCGGCGTTCCACGTTGGGCGAATAGAGGTCAACCACGGCAATCGCACTGCGCAGCTGATTACGCAGGTTGTTATTAATGCCGATACGCTCCAGGTCGCGCCGGGACATCTCTCCCAACGCCTCGCCGGTCAGTACATCGGCCACCGGCCAGTCGCGGCCCCGGTTCTCGAGTACCAGTACGAAGCGGCCCTCTTCGGTGCGCTGCAGGCGTCCATCCAGTAAGGCCTGCAGCCAATCACGGGCGCGCTCGTCGTCGCTTTGCAGAATAGCGGTAATGGCTTCGCCTTTGGCGGTATAAGACTCAACGTCCAGCGCCTCTAACAGCTCAAGCGCGGCCGTATCATTAGTGGAACTGCTGGCGGCGTCTGTTGATTGTGCCTGTGCTGTAAGGGTCATACCCAACAGCAGGAAACAGAGCAGCGCCAAGGAAAGGAAACGCCTCATGGGGTTCTTCCTTTGGTTATCTAAGAGGGAAAGATAGCGTGCTCCTTGCCGCGCCAACCATCGAAACACTGCGCGGCAAGGGGGTGTTATTCGTTACTCAGCGAGCGCCGCTTCGGCTTCTTCTGCTGCGGTGCTGCCACCGCACGAGCCGTTAACGACGTTAAAGTTGCCGCACTCCATCGGCTTGCGCCAATCGGCAATCAGATCACGGGAGCCAGGCAGGTAGTCAGACCAGGCGTCGCCGGCCACGGTAGAGGGCGTCTGCCAAACGATATCGAACTGGCCGTTGTCCTGAATCTCACCGATCAGCACCGGCTTGGTGATGTGGTGGTTGGGCATCATGGCTGCATAGCCGCCGGAAAGGTTAGGCACGGTCACACCGATAATGGCATCTTTCACCGTATCGACATCTGTCGTGCCCGCTTTGCGAACCGCTTCGGCCCACATATTGAAGCCAATGTAGTGCGCTTCCATTGGGTCGTTGGTGACGGCCATATCGTCGCCGGTGTAGTCGATCCAGGCATCGATAAAGTCGTAGTTCTCGTCCGTATCAACGCTCATGAAGTAGTTCCAGGCGGCCAGGTGGCCGACCAGCGGGCCGGTATCGATACCGGTCAGTTCCTGTTCGCCTACGGAGAAAGCAATAACGGGGATATCAGCCGCATCGATGCCCTGGTTGGAGAGTTCGGTATAGAAAGGCACATTGGCGTCGCCGTTGATGGTCGAGATCACCGCGGTAGGTTTGCCCTCTTGGCCGAAACGGCTTATTTCAGACACGATATTCTGCCAATCCGAATGGCCGAACGGCGTGTAGTTAACCATGATGTCTTCATCTGCGATGCCGTGTTCGTCCTTGAGGAAGGCCTCAAGGATACGGTTGGTGGTACGCGGATAGACATAGTCGGTACCCACCAGCGCAAAGCGCTCGATACCCACTTCATTGATCAGGTATTCAACCGCAGGAATCGCCTGCTGGTTAGGCGCTGCACCGGTGTAGAAGACGTTTTCCGAGGACTCTTCGCCTTCATACTGCACCGGGTAGAACAGCAGGCCGTTGAGCTCTTCGACGACGGGCAGCACTGCTTTACGCGATACCGATGTCCAGTTGCCAAAAATAACATCGACTTCTTCTTGCGCTAGCAGCTCACGGGCGCGCTCAGCAAACAGCGGCCAGTTAGAGGCGGGGTCAACGACCACGGCTTCTAGCTGGCGACCCAGCAAGCCACCCGCTTCGTTCTGCTGTTCGATCAGCATCTCGACGGTGTCTTTGAGCACGGTTTCGCTGATCGCCATGGTGCCAGAGAGGGAGTGCAGGATGCCGACTTTAATCGGGTCATCATCCTGGGCGATGGCCTGAGAGCTGGCGCCCATAACGGCGGCAGTGAGCAGAGCCGTCGCGAAACGGCCACGTGAAAGGAATGGTCGCGGGTGTGTCGAGCGTTTGAGAGTGTTCATTGTTTATCTCCTTGCACCCCTTATGATTGGGGCTTGATGATGGGCTTCGCACGTGGGGTTGTTGTGTTAGCTCCCCAATACGTCCACTAGCCAATAACTCTTGCAAGGGGTGCGCCAGATTGGCACAAAGTCGCCTTATAGCTATTTAATCAGCCACTTAATCATCATCAGGAAATTTCGACATTCACTCAGCGCACCAAAATAAAGCACAACCAAGCGGCTAAAGCACCCTCTCAATGCACCAATAAGGAACAGTGCACCAACTAAGCACTTGAGACTCAGTGCTGAGCTTTTTGAACACAGACCAGTAACTTCATACTTACGCATTAGCTACAAAGCGACGCTTTGACATCAGGCAAAACGGGCATAAAAAAGGAGCCTTGGCATTACCAAGGCTCCTCGCTATTCACCCTTCAAGTGATAGTGTTAAACCGCCACATCGGGTGGAATTTTCTTACGGCGTTTCTTGAGTAGCGGCAGGCCTAGCGATAGCACGGCCACCACCAGCAGACCAAGCGAGATAGGCTTGTCGATGAAGGTCATCCAGTCGCCACCGGAGATCTGTAGCGCGCGGCGCATGGACTCTTCCATAATATTGCCCAGAATCAGGGCCAGAATCAGCGGCGCCGCCGGGAAACCAAACAGCCGCATACCCAGACCTACCAGGCCAAAGCCCAATAGCAGCAGCAGGTCAAACACGCTGAAGCTCATGCCGTAGACGCCGATCATGCAGAAGATCAGAATCAGCGACAGCAGTAGCGGCTTGGGCAGATCAAGAATCTTGGCGATCAGCGGAATCAGCGGCAGGTTAAGCACCAGCAGGAAGATATTGCCGATATACATACTGGCAACCACGCCCCAGAACACGTCTGGACGCTCTGTAAGCATCATTGGGCCGGGATTGACCCCCATCACCAGCAGTGCGCCCAGCAGTACTGCAGTAGTACCCGAACCCGGCACACCCAGCGTCAACAGCGGCACAAAGGAGCCGGTACAGGCAGCGTTGTTGGCCGCCTCTGGCGCCGCAACGCCTTTAATATTGCCGGTTCCAAAAGTGTCGCCATCTTTGGCAATGCGTTTTTCCATGCTGTAACCCAGGAACGAGCCGATGGTCGCGCCAGCACCCGGCAGAACGCCGGTAAAGAAGCCCAACACCGAGCTGCGGCCAACCGGGCCAGCGATCTCTTTGACTTCGCTACGGGTCAGTTTCAGCGAGCCAATCACATTACGCGGCGCCTCTTTGCCACCACCGCCGCGCAGCAGCATATAAAACACCTCGGCGAGGGCAAAAATCCCCAGCGCCACCACCAGGAAGTCGATACCGTCAAGGAGCTGAACGGAGCCGAAAGTAAAGCGCTCGGTACCGGTCTGCATATCGATACCCACGATCGAGATAATCACCCCGACCACGGCAGCTATCAGCCCCTTGATCAGCGATTTATCAGACAGTGAGACCACCGCAGTCAGGCCCAGCACCATCAGCGCAAAATACTCTGCTGGGCCAAAGCTAACGGCGACTTTGGAAAGCAGCGGGGCGACCAACATCAGGAAGATAACCGATACCGTGCCGCCCACAAACGAGGAGTAGGCGGCAATCGCCAGCGCTTTACCCGCCAGGCCTTTCTTGGCCATCGGGTAGCCGTCAAAGGAGGTCGCCACGGTACCCGCCACGCCGGGTGCGTTAAGCAGAATCGAGGAAGTAGAGCCACCGAAGATGGCGCCGTAGTAAACCCCAGCCATCAGAATCAAACCCGACGAGGGCTCCATGGCAAAGGTGATAGGAATCATTAGGGCAAGGGCACTGATCGGGCCAAGGCCCGGCAGCATGCCGATAATGGTGCCAGCAAATACGCCGGCAAACACGTAGGCAATATTGATAGGCTCAAGCGCGATGCCAAAGCCGTACATCAGATTATTGAAGGCATCCATGGGAATTACTCTCTTAAACTCTGTTAGCTGAAAGACCTGCTAACACGGCTTTATTTAGAAAGGCAGCACGCCAGTGGGTAGGTAAACATCCATCACCCGCGTCATGGTCAGGTAAAGCGCCAGCACTACCCCTAACGATGTAGCGAGGTTGACCCCATGGCGGCGGTAGCCGTAGTAGGCCGTCAGCCCAACGCAGAGCAGCGTGGAGGCGAGGACAAAACCCAGCGGCACCAGCAATAACGCATAGGCGGCAATCGCCAGCGAGGTCACGATGACCCGGGCCCAGGGCGTCAGTAGTAGCGGCCCGCTCTGCGCCTCTTCGTCGACTTCATCGGCGCCGGCAATCGGTGTGGGTTTCTCGAAAAAGAGAAACACCGACAGGATCAGCAGCGAGAAGCCCAATACTTTAGGAAAGAGGTCAGAGTCGACCGGACGCGGCAGAGGAAAAGTGGGGATTTGCCACGCCATCGCGATATAGCCTGCAGCTAATATCGCAAATACCAGTGCTAACCACTGATTGGTATTTAAACGAGTCATAGGAGTCTCTCCGAAAGAGCCAACACGCCTCCCGCAGTTAACGTTCACTCATCATGGTAACGTTAACTGCGGGAGACCCCAGCCGCGCTTGGGCGACTGGGTGATACAGGAGTGGGGATTACTGGCGCAGTAGACCAAGCTCGCTCAGCACATCGCTGAACTGCTCTTGCTGCTGATCCAGGAAGGCGCCAAATTCTTCGCTGTCTTGGTAGGCGTCAATCCAGCCCAGTTGGTCGCTCGCTTCACGCCATGCATCGGTTTCCAACATTTCGGCGAACAGATCTTCATAGTAGGCGACTGCTTCTTCAGGCATATCAGGAGCGCCCATCACGCCGCGCCAGATATCGAAAGTGTAGTCGAAGCCCTGCTCTTGATACGTCGGTACTTCGCTCAAACCGCCGCCCAAACGCTCTTCAGAAGAGACGCCCAGCGCCCGCAGTTGGCTGCCTTCGCCCAGTTGGCCCACCGCTTCACCGGCACCGCCGACCACGGCTTCGATATGGCCGCCCATCAGGTTAGTCATAGCATCGCCACCGCCCGAGAAGGGGATGTAGTTGACTGCCGAGGCTTCCATCCCGGCTGCTGAGGCTAAGCCTGCAATAGCGATATGATCCATGGAGCCCGGCGCACTGCCGCCGCCCACGCTCAGGTTGGGATTCTCTTTCAGCGCATTGAGCAGGTCTTCGAGGTTCTGATACTCGGAGTCCGCTGCCACCAGAATGATCGAGTAGTCGGTGTTGATCCGCGCAACCGGGGTAAAGTCGGTGTGGTCATAGCGCGAGGCGCCTGCCAGCGGCACCAGAATCATCGGCGGGCTGGTGGCAAACAGCTTATGCGGGTTGCCGCTATCGCGAGCGATTTGCGCCCAGGCTACAGCACCGCCGCCGCCAGGTACGTTGATCGCAGCGAAGCTTTCGTCGGCCAGCTCTTCTTGCTGAATAACCCGGGACATGGTGCGAACCAGGGTATCCCAACCGCCGCCTGGGTTAGCCGGTGCGACGAATTCGATGGAGCGTTCCGGTGTCCACTCTTGCGCCTGTGCGGCGGTGCTCATGCCTGCTAAGGCAGCGATGGGAAGAGCAAATACAGATAAACGCTTGAGGGTAAGCGACGTCATGATGGCGTTCTCCACGTATCAGTGTTGTTGTGTGATGAGGTTGCTATGTAGCGCTTCTTATTGTGAGACTGCACGCCGCGAACGTTAGAAGACCCTGCCCCTGACCGACAAGCTTGTGCTCATAAAAGACAAAAAATTCTTTATGGGCATTTTGTTCATTTTGTTCACGCTGGCTTAATTAAAGTGATTCAAGCCACTTGTGTGCCGTTTCTAACAAGCGATAGCGACGCTCAGGCCGCCCTACATCACCATAGCCCAGCTCGGCACTGACTGCCTGCTCGGCAACTAAAAACTCTAAATAGCGGCGGGCGGTTGAGCGGCTGGCGCCCATGGTGCGTGCCATCTGCATGGCGGTGAGAGAGTCGGGGGCGTCGGCCAGGGCATCAATCACCCGGCGCAGCGTCAGCCGATCAATACCTTTGGGCAGGGCTTGAGACAACGTTTGGTTGTTAGCACGCAACGGCTCACCGGGCTTCAGGCGCGCCAACACGGAATCCAATTCATCCTGATTCATCTCGGCCCGGTTGGCCAAGGCTTCACGCTCAAGGCGAAAGCGGGTCAACATTTGCGTCATCCGCGCGGCTTCAATGGGTTTGATAAGGTAGTCGAACACCCCGCCGCGCAGCGCCTCGCTAATGGTTTCAACTTCACGGGCAGCGGTAACCATGACGATATCCACATGCACATAGTCGCGACGAATAGCCCATAGCAGCTCCAAGCCTTCAACGTCGGGAAGATAGGCGTCGAGCAAAATCAAATGGATGCTGGCGGACTGCTCCGCCATGAGAGCCTTGGCTTCACTACCGTTACGCGCCATGCCCACTACATAAAAGCCATCGCTCTGCTCAATAAAAGCCCTGTGGATATCGGCAATGCGAAAATCGTCTTCAACGACCAAAATGCCGTACTCTCCATCAGCCATTGCCTTCCCCCTAGCCGTCGTGGTCACTGTTTTTAAGATTGTTTTTGAGACTGTTTTTAAGGCTGCTTTTGGCACAGCGAGCGGTCTAAGACCGCGATAAAGCATGCGCCGCCCAGCTCACTCTCTTCCAGGGTCACGGCTCCGCCGTGCTGGCGGCAGAGCCTGGCCACCAGCGCCAGGCCAATGCCCTGGTGTTTGCCCGTCTTGGTCGAAAAGCCTTCCTGGAAAATCGTCTCGGCGAACTGGGCAGGTACTCCGGGCCCGTTGTCCTCCACTTCGATCAACAGCTGCTCGCCTAAATCAGTAAAAAACAGGCGTACTTTGGGCGCTTTACTCGGCCCATTCAGCGCTGCGTGGCAGGCGTTGTCCAGCAAGTTACCCACTACGCTCATCATCACTTCTTGACCGGTCGGCGTTAGTGGACAGGAGAGTGAGCTCTGCTCATCAATTTCCAGCGCCACGCCCAGTTCCCGCGCGCGGGTCAGTTTACCCAGTAGCGTACCGCTAAGCACGGCGTCGGCCACGTTGCGTATTAAAAAGCTCATCTGCGCCTGTGCACGCTCGGTCTCCTGATGGATCAGCGCCAAGGCCTCCTCGATACGCTCTAACTGCAGCAACCCAGAGATGGTGTAGAGCTTATTGGAGAACTCGTGGGCCTGGGCGCGCAGCATATCCACGTCACGGCTGGCTTGGGTCAGCGCATGGGAGAGATCGACGATCTCGCGACGGCTGCGGAAAGTGGCCACCGCCCCCTCAATCTCGCCTTCGTGCAGTATCGGCACGCGGTTGACCACCACCGGGTGATCGCCCAACCACATCTCCTGGTCGAACTCCTGCTCGCCGCGCCGGAGCACCTCGAGAAGTCGCGAATTAGGCACGATCTCTCGGATGGGCTGCCCTAGCAGCACATGCTCATCGTCCAAGTTGAGAAAGCGCCGCGCCTGCTGATTCACCAGGGTAATATGCCCTTCGCGGTTAACCGCCAGGATGCCCTCGTGGATCGACTGTAAAATGGCCTCTTTCTCCATGGCCAAGCGGGCTATTTCGTAGGGTTCCAGGCCTAAAATGACCTTTTTGAGGTGCTGCGATAACCAGTAGGCACCGGCAAAGCCGAGACAGATCATCAGCGCCACCAGCATCCAGCCAAAGCTGTTATAGCGCGCGACGTCCATGGCCACACGATCCATCATAAAGCCTACGGACACCAGGCCGATGATATTGCCCTCTTCGTCCCAGATAGGCGCTTTGCCACGAATGGCGGTACCCAATGACCCGGTCGCCTCAGAGACATAAAACTGGCCATGGATCAGCGCCTGATCATTATCGCCCCCCACCATTGGCTGACCAATCCGCTCCGGCAGAGGGTGGGAGTAGCGAATACTTCGCGCGTTGCCCACGACAACATAGCGCGCCCCTGTTTCATGGCGAACGCGCTCCGCCAGGGGCTGAATAATGAAAGAGGGGTCGGGGATCGCAAAGGCATTGATTATTTGCGGCATCGAGGCCACCGTTTTGGCCACCGCCAGTGCTCGCTCACCCATCTGCTGGCTAATAATTTCCGCCTTACGGTGATTGAGATACGTACCCTGTGCCAGTAGCATGCCTGCCAGCAGCAACCCGACTAACAGCATTACCTGCAGGCGAAAACTGCGTTTGTACCAGCTGCGCCTTGCGCGGGTGCGTCGCCAGCGCTGCAGGTCGGCTAACGTTCGGGGGCGAGAAGCGCTCATAAGTAGACTCGAAATGCGTGACCGCACCATTATGGCACGCGCTAACCAACGGCGTAATTGCCGTCACCCTAAAGTCATCGTTCGCTGATATAATGGCGTAATGCCGAAACCAAGGAGGGATGTTGTGGCGATCGTTCGATGGATGCTCTTGCTGGCCTGCTGGCCCCTGTGGTTAACCGCGGCGTATGCCAACCCGTTTTATGGCCCTCCCCCTCCGCCTGATGATGCCCCGGTGTTTAGTGGCGATGCTGAGCTGGGTTTTACCCACCTTTCAGGCAACACCAACAGCCAGACGCTGATTGGTAAAACGCTACTGACCTGGCTAACCGGCAACTTCACCTACTCGCTGCGTGGAGAAGTGCGTAACGTTACCAAGGATGACGAGACCAGTGCCGAGCAGTACCTGGTGTCGGGACGCGAACGCTATGAACTGGATGGTCCGCACTATCTCTTTGGCTTTGCCCGCTGGGAGAAGGATCGTTTTGCCGGTTACGATCAGCAGCTCTCCGCGATTGGCGGCTACGGGCGCCAGATCCTGGAGAACGACACCCATACGCTGTCGCTGGAAGCGGGCCCGGGTTATCGTCATGACCGGCTGCGCGAGTACGATGATGAACGCTTAATGGTGACTTACACCGCGCTGGACTATCGCTGGGGGTTTTCGGACTACGCCGATATTCAGCAGGAAATGTCGGTGGAGTATACCGACCAAAACACCACCTCTCGGTCGCTGACAGCGCTTACAGCACGGCTCAACTCAAAGCTATCGCTGCGCTTATCTCACGAAATCAAGCACAACTCACAGCCACCTGACGACACCAATGTGCGCACCGATACGACCACCAGCGCGTCTTTGCTCTACCGTTGGTAAGTCCCCTATTGGCTTAGCGATTCTGCCCCCGGTGCGCCCACCCGGTCATGCGTTTCTCCAGTTGCGCAAACAGTTCGTACATCACCATGGCCATGGCGCTGATCACCAGCAGCCCCGCAAAGACCAGCCCCATACGCATTTGCGAACCGGCACTCATCATCAGGTAGCCAATACCCTGATTGGAGGCGACGGTTTCTGACACCACCGTGCCCACGAACGCCAGGGTAATGGCGACCTTCAGTGAGGCAAAGAAGTAGGGCAGCGAGCGCGGCAGGCCTACTTTTAACAACACATCCATACGCCGCGCGCCCAGCACACGTAGTACGTCTTCCATCTCAGGCTCCAGCGTGGCTAAACCGGTCGCCACGTTGACCACAATGGGGAAAAAGCAGATCAAAAAGGCGGTGAGAATAGCCGGCACTGAACCGATCCCAAACCAGACAACCAGGATGGGCACAAAAGCCACTTTGGGGATGGCATTAAAGCCCACCAGCAGCGGGTAGCAGGCGTTATACAGAAAGCGCGAAGAGCCGATAATAAAGCCCAACACCAGCCCCACGGCAACCCCCAGGCCAAAGCCAATCAGCGTTGTCCAGAAGGTTTGCCAGGAGTGCATGGCGATAGGCCCGGAATAGGTCACCAACGCCCGAGCCGTCTCCAAGGCACTAGGGAAGATAAAGCTGGGCACATCAAACACCCGCACCGTGACTTCCCAGATAATGATCAGAGCGACCACGGCGATCCACGGCGCCAGCCGTTCAATTAAGGGATTATTTTTTGACATGAGCGCGCCTTTCATTAAGTACTGCGTACTTCACCAATCTGAGCACGCAGTGCCTGCACCAGATCAATAAAGGGTTTTTCATAAGTGGTTTCCAGCGCACGAGGGCGCGCCATTTCGATGGAACGCCGCTCAATTACCCGGCCGGGACGACGACTCATGATATAAACCGTATCCGCCAGAAACGCTGCCTCGCGCAGGTCGTGGGTCACCAGTACTACCGTAAAGCGTTGCGCTTCCCATAGGTCGCGAAGCACGCACCACAACTCTTCGCGGGTAAAGGCATCCAGCGCTCCGAACGGCTCATCCAGCATTAGCAAACGCGGCTGGTGAATCAGCGCCCGGCAGATCGAGGCCCGCTGCTGCATACCGCCGGAAAGCTGCCATGGGTATTGGTCTTCGTAGCCGTCCAGCCCCACGGTCTTGAGCAACTTGCGCGCCCAGCCGACAAACTCTTCACGCCGTTTACGAAACTGATGGCGGTAAGGTTTGACGATCTCCAGCGGCAGCAGGACGTTATCCAACGTAGTGCGCCAGGGCAGCAGGTTGGCGTTTTGAAACGCCATACCTGAGATTTTCAGTGGCCCGGTCACTGGCTCTCCATCCACACGTACGGCACCAGTGGTGGGCGCATGCAAACCGGTGCAGAGCTTCATAAAGGTCGACTTACCGCAGCCGGACGGCCCTACGAACGCGACGAACTCGCCTTCATGGATACTCAGGTTGATATCTTCAATGGCGTTGCCCGACCCATCGTAGGCCAGGCTCACGTCATCAAAAGTGACAAAGGCTGCCGACATGCTTATTCACCCTCTGCCGAAAACAGCCTGCGCTCTTCCTGAGTAGGTAAGTAGCTTGAGTTAAACACCTGATCTGGCGAAGGCACAGAGGGCAAGTCATAGGCGTCGGCGACCAGTTGAATGGCTTGAGCCAAACGCGCTTCATCTACGCCGCCTACGCCATGCTCACGGGCATCGGGGGTATCCACCACGCTATCCAGTGCCAGTTTCAAGCGCCGGGTCTCCATCTCCACATCGATCAGACCGTCACGGTTTTTAACATACTCAATAGCGGCCTCGGGGTCGGCAATGGTGTCGCCGAGAGCACGGTTGAAGGCGCGCAGAAAGCCCTTCACGGCTTCTGGATTAGCTTCGGCGAATGCTTCGCTGGCGATGATGGCGTTGCCGTATAACGGCACGCCGTAGTCGGGGAATGGCATAATGGTCAGCTCCTCTTCACTCATGCCGCGCTCCTCAAGATTGAGCAGGCTGGTGAAGTAGAAGCCGGTGATCGCATCCACATCGCCCCGGGTTAACAGCGTTTCACGCAGGGTGGGGTCGACGTTTTGCCACTCCACCGCGTCGGCGTCCAGATCATTGGCAGCGGCAAACACGCCCCAGGCACGGTAGCCGGTATCAAAGGTGGGGGCGGCGATGGTTTTACCGGCCAAATCCGCCGGGTTCTCGATCCCGCGGTCTTTGCGGCCAAACACTGCCGCGGGGGTGCCATCGTAGACGATATAGACGCCCTGAATGCCGGGCCCATCGGGGTTTTCAGCGAGAAACTCGACCAGCGCATTAAGATCGCCAAAGCCCATTTCATAGGCCCCGGATGCCACCCGGTTAATTGCCCCTGCGGAACCACTGCCAGAGTCAATCTGAACGTCTAGCCCCTCTTCGGCAAAGTAGCCCTTCTCAGCGGCCATTAAAAATGGTGCGGAGGGGCCCTCAAAGCGCCAGTCCAGTTGAAAGCGTATCTGGGTGTCGTCGGCATGGCTGACAGCCGGTAGTAAGACCCATGCTGCCGCGCAGCCAGTGAGCAGTCGCGCAGGAGAGAAAACTGTAGAAAAACCGGGAATTGCAGTAAGGGAGCGTAGTGTCGAAGCGGGCGTCATCATGGTCAGCATACCTTGTATACAAAATATGCTTTAGCATGCAGCAATGCTGCCATTTTTAATTTTTTATTGTCTTATCAATTTATTAGACAACTTCTAAGCTCTCGACGCCGGCCACATTTCGCTATGATGGTGCATTTGCACCCGGCAGCGCACCAAGATAAATCATGTTAGACGTTAGTCTAAATTGGCGGTATACTATGTTCAGTTTCCTGTCCTTGCGCCATTCATTGAATGGCGCTTTTTTTTATCTGTTATTTGGCATGCTAATCAGCACTACTTAATCAGCACTGCGCCGCTTAACAAAAGGCGTTGATAGGCTGCTGTTTTGCCAGCCCTGCCCCTACAAGGTATTCACCATGAATCACCCCGCCCCTAACGGCGAAGCCCCTAACGTTAACGGTTCTGGGCGGCTTTCGCTCGGCGATCCTGTCGTTTTAATCTTGAGCATCGGCTTTATCGTCGCTTTCCTTGCACTATCGCTTTATGACGTAACGCTGGTAGCTGACTCTATCAGCAAAGGCTTCGCTTGGACGGCATTAGCCTTGGGTAGTTACTTCCAGCTACTTCTACTACTCACTTTCTTTATCGCGATGGGATTGGCGGTCACACCTGCCGCCAAAGCCAAAATTGGCAATTTAGATGCACCAGAAATGAGCACGTTTAAGTGGCTCTCGATTATTTTGTGTACATTACTTGCGGGCGGCGGGGTATTTTTTGCTGCCGGAGAGCCGATTTACCATTTTATTGTCACGCCGCCCGCTTTTAGTAGCGAAGCGGGCACCCCGGAAGCCGTTCCTAACGCCTTGGCGCAGTCGTTTACGCACTGGGGGTTTATTGGCTGGGCGGTATTGGGGTCGCTCACCGCTATTGTGCTTGCCCATGCTCACTATGTGAAAGGCCAGCCGTTACAACCACGCACCCTGCTCTATCCGCTATTGGGAGAGCGGCTGATGCGCGGCCCCCTGGGTGGAATTATTGATGCCTGCTGTGTCATCGCGGTTGTCGCTGGCACAGTCGGCCCTATTGGTTTTTTAGCGACACAGGTCAGTTTTGGCCTGCATGAAGTATTGGGCTTACCCAACAGCTACACCAGTAAACTGGTCATATTAGCGGTGTTAGCCAGTATGTACGTGCTTTCGGCCATGAGCGGCGTCCACAAAGGCATGCAGTTGCTTAGCCGTTTCAATGTGTTCCTGGCGCTCGCAGTGGGAGCCGTCATTATGGTGTTTGGCCCTACTCTATTTTTGTTCAATAGCTATCTTTCAAGTATGGGGGTCTATATTAGTGACTTCTTACCTATGGCAACCACCACAGCAGAAACCGCTCCTGCATCGTGGATGCAGTGGTGGACGGTCTTCTTCTTCGCTTGGTTTATCGGTTTTGGCCCACTGGTAGCGATTTTTGTAGCGCGGATTTCCCGCGGCCGCAGCATTCGCGAGATGATCGTCGCCGTGGCCGTTCTCGCTCCCATTGCGACCACTGTATGGTTTACCCTGCTTGGTGGCTCAGGTATCTACTTCCAAATGACGGGCGCTATTGAGCTAAGCGAGGCGCTGAATAATTTCCAGTTTGACGTCGCCACCTTGACGGTTGCCCAGGCACTACCGGGCGGCGCCTGGATGACGCTAGCTATTTTAGTGCTAACAACGATATTCGTCGCCACCACCGGTGACTCGATGAGCTACGCCATTGCGGTTGTGGGGGCTGGGCACGACGATCCAAGCCCTTATATACGCGCCTTCTGGGGAATCGCCATGGCGATTATGGCCGCCGTACTTTTATATATGGGCGCTGGCCAAATCTCGGCCCTTCAACAATTTATTGTGATAACCGCTATCCCGGTGTCGTTCATTCTATTGCCCTCGCTTTGGGATGGCCCCAAGGCAGCCTACGCCATGGCTCGGGAACAGGGCATTATTGACTAAAACAGCACGCTACGGCTCTGGCCTTATAGCCCTTCCAGCAGGCGCAAAATCATCTGCGGCTGCTGGTTGGCCTGGGCCAGCATAGCGATACCGGCCTGCTGCAAAATCTGCGCGCGCATAAGGTTGGAAACTTCCTTAGCGTAATCGGCATCCTGAATACGTGACCGTGCATCGGAGGTGTTAACAATGCTGTTATTGAGGCCGTCAATGACGCCTTCGAAGCGGTTCTGCACGGCACCCAAATAACTGCGCTGACGATCTAACCGCTTAATCGCCTCATCCACTCTATCTATCGGTTTATCCGTCCCACTGACATCCTCAGTCACGTCCAAACCATCCAGACCCAACCCTGTTAAATTCATGGCTTCAAAGCGAACGGCAATGGTATCGCCAGCGTTAGCCCCCACTTGAATGTTCAGTGATTTCGTGTCGTTAAACAGCCCAATGCCATTGAAGCTACTTTTCCCGGCGATGCGGTCAATCTCTTCCAAGCGTTGACCAATCTCGGTTTGAATAGCGTCAAGATCATTAGACGAATTAGTGCCGTTAGCCGCTTGTACACTCAGCTCACGAATTCGCTGCAGGTTGTCGTTGATCTGGTTGAGCGAGCCTTCCGCCGTCTGCACCATGGAGATGCCATCATTGGTGTTGCGGATCGCCTGGGTCATACCTTTGATTTGCGCCGTCATGCGGTTGGCAATCGCTTGACCAGCGGCGTCATCCTTCGCGCTATTGATACGCAGCCCAGAAGAGAGGCGCTGCATGGCGGTCTGCATGGATTGCTGACTGCCGCGCAGATTATTCTGCACGATAAGCGACATCGCATTGGTATTCAGGCTGAGCAACGCACGCCTCCGGGGAAATTAGCCTGCCCAACTGATTGGCGGCCTCAAGGTTACTATCGGCCTAGAAGCAAAAACCATTAACGCTTTTGAGCTAAGAGGGTGCGGCCACTGCTCGCTAACACTTCATTGACAGGTTTTTTCACATAATCGTGTCGATAGTAACCCTCATCGACCACCTCCCCATCCCAGGCCACAATATCTAAATCCATGGTGCGTGGGCCTGACTTGATCGCCCCCCGCACGCGGCCCAAGCGATCCTCCACCCCTTTGAGATAAGCCCGAAAGGCCTCACGCTCAAGCGGCGTGCTCACCAATAGCGCGGCATTAAGAAAGTCGGGCTGATGCTGGTACCCCACCGGGCGGGTGCGAATCGTTTTGGAGCGGGCTAGCAGATTGCATTCGCGACTAATGATATCAAGCGCCTGAACCACATAGTGGTCAGGATCGATATTAGAGCCTAGCGAGATCAAGCACTCATGGAACGGAGCAGTGTGGGCGGCAGATAGCGTCGTTGGAGGCATAGCGACATCCTGTTAAACGTGACGTCTCGTAGAGCATCCTGGGAGTAGGACACTTCTACTTCTACTCCTAAGCTAGCGCTTCGTGCAAGCTGTGTATAAGTTATTGACAAACGTTTCACTCACGCAGAGAGTCTTCCCATACCAATAAAACAGTAGGGAACGCTCTATGTACCATCAAGCAGCTCTGGTAACCGGCGGCGCCACCCGCTTGGGTCGCTACTTCTCCGAAGCTCTGGCCGATGCGGGCTACGACATTGCTCTACACGTTAATCGCTCGCGAGAGGAGGCCGAAGAGGTCGCCAGGGGTATCCGTGCCAAGGGGCGGGAGTGTGCAATATTCTCCTGCGATTTTTTAAACGACGATTTAAACGCCTTAATCCAGTCGGCCAAGCAGCGCTTCCCTGGGCTTAACCTGCTGCTGAACAGCGCCTCTACCTATGAATCAGCGCCGATTGCGACGACCGAGCTTGCGATGTTGGAAGCCCAGTTCAGGGTCAATATGTTTACCCCTCTGCTGCTCACTCGCCACTTTGCCAAAGAGGTTAAAGAGGGCCAGGTGATCAATATCATTGATAATAAAGTGGCCTATCACCAATACCCTTACGCAGCGTATCTGCTCTCGAAAAAAAGCCTGGCGGAGATGACCCGTATGGCAGCATTGGAGTTCTCTCCGCGCATCCGCATTAACGGCATCGCCCCTGGTGTGATACTGCCTACCTCCCAGCGTACCAGCGACTATATTAAGTGGCGTATTGAAGGCATTCCGCTGAAAAGTCAGGGCGCCCCGAACCACCTTGTACAAGCTTTGCACTACTTATTGGACAACCCCTTTGTGGCGGGGCAGATTCTGTTTGTCGATGGCGGGGAGTCGATCAACCTGGAAGGACGGCACTCTGAAAATTATGCCTATGAAATAAAGCCCTAAAACGCAGAGAGGCCGCCCGAAGGCGGCCCCTGCAACGATTCGCATCGATAACGGCTTAAGTCTCATCGACGTCATCATGGTCAGGTTTTTGGTGATCGACCGTATCAGGGGTTGTCTGATTGAGTCGAGGATCAAACCTGTCATCCGTTGTAACGTCACCTGACTTGGGTTGCCCTGCCGGACTACCGTCGATTGTAAAGGCTTGCTGCATGATACGCAGATTAGCGGGCGGCGCAGAACCTGTCTTATCTTGCCCGAAGTAGAGCGTGGTATGCGGGAAGGGTATTTCGATACCCGCCTCATCAAAGCGCATTTTCACCAAGCGATTGTAGGCACGGCCCACGGCCCACTGATCCCCCGGCGTGGTTTTAATCACCACACGGATATTCACCGAGCTGTCCGCCAGAGCCGTCACACCGGCCACGGTGAGATCCGCCAGTAGCTTAAAGCCATGCTCTTCACTGGCTTTCAGATCCTCAAAAGCCAACTGAAGTTGTGCAATGGCATCATCTATACTTTCACGATAGGCAATGCCGTATTCGCCCACATGGTTGCCGTACTCACGCATATAGTTAGATACGGTATCCACGCTGGAGAACGGTACGATATGGTAAGTACCGGATAGATCGCGGATCCCTACAGAGCGGATACTGAGCCGTTCTGCGGTACCTGTTATGCCACCTACCGTCACCACATCCCCGGTGTTCATGGCATTCTCTATCTGAATGAATACACCGGTGATAACGTCCTGCACCAGTTTCTGGGCGCCAAAACCAATCGCCAGACCCAGTACACCGGCACCGGCAATCAGCGGGCCGATATTGATGCCGATTTCCGACAGCACGATCATGCCGGTAATGGTCACCATGGCGATTGCCAGTGCATTACGAAATAGGCTGAGCAGCGTTTTCGCCCGCGCCGACGGTTCTCCGTGGCCGGTTTCCGGGTTGAGCTTGTGCTCAATAAGGCTCGCCAAACCTAGCCAAACGGCTAGCGCCACAATCAAAATCACCGCCACGCTGGTCAGGTTGCCAACCAGGTTGGCACCGCGTTCAGAGGCGTACCAGGCGGCGAGGTCAAAGGCGCCCCATGCATTCAGCACCATCATGATGACCACGATCAGAATAATCGTGCGCAGCACGCGAAGTGCATTGGGCACGTAGCTGTTCAAGCGCTTCTCAAGCAGGGGCAATTTGCGCCGCAAGTCGTCGGACAGGGTAATCCGGCGGCCAATGGTTTGGGTAAGAAACGACGATACCAATAGCCCAACAACAATCGCCGCCAATGACTTCAGCGTGGCAAACATCACAAACGGCAATGCATCGCCAGGGCGCGTCAAGGTCAGTACAAACACCATCAAGAAGTACAGCAGCGCAAACAGATGCCAAGTACGGGCAAATAGCTGTAGCGAAACGCGGCTGGCGGTGAGCGTCGATTTTGCCGCCATCTCGTTCAGGTTATCGCGCAGGCGGGTGCGGTTCTTAAGCACCACGACCACGGCGTAGATAAATGCCAGCACCATGATCAGCGTACCGACCGCTTGACCCAGCGAAGCCGACACGTAGAAGTTAACCAGCGGGACTATCACCATCAGGCCATAACCGACCATGCCGATCAGCCGCGCTAGCCAGCGGTTCCAGTAGGAGGCTTCCTGGGCAGAGATAGGCAGTAGCCGCAGCCCTTCGTAGCGCGAAGAGAACAACATCCGCACCGCGGCTTTGAGCAGCTCAATAATCAAGAATGCATTCAAAAAGAGCGAGGCGCGGGTAGATAGCTCACCGGCTTCACCAATCGCAAACGTGGCCAATAGGTTGCCACCCACATAGGCCAAGCCGACCAGCAACACATCGATGACCGCCGCAATGGCCACACAGGCAATCAAGCGCAACACCGGCGTTAAGTTACTGCCATTCAGCGACCAGCCACTGATTTTGGTAAATAGTGGCTTAGCCAACCGTCGCACGATCATAAATAGTGCAAAGGTGGCGACAATCACCATACCTAGATTAATCGCCGCACTGGTGAACGCGGCCATATCAAAGACACTGTCCGCCTCTTGCCCGGAAAACAGACCGCCAACAATGCCCACCACTTGCTCGAACTGGCCCCCCACATCGCTAACCACACGACTGGTGAGCTCTGCTAACTGGCGTGGCAGGGAAACATCCTCTGGTGCAATCTCACTACCTTGGGCCGCCGCTTCCGGAGAGAGCTCATTGGCAACGCCAGCGGGCAGCGACGAGGCTTGATTGCGCAGCATCTCAATCAACTCTTGTCGCGACTGCTCATCTTCCAACAGGCTGGCCAGCGCCTCGTAGGACGTCGGCGCCGCCTCTTCAGACGATGCTGCACCATCGGCACTGGCCGACTCACTTGGCGCGCTCTGCGCCATTGCTGGCGTCGCTATCAAGGCAATCATTGCCAGCAGCCAGACACCTAGCCAGGGTAATAAACGAAGTGGCTTCACACCTGAACCTCCTTTTGGGTGAGTGTTGTGTTCAATCTAACGGCTGCCTGGTTTTACGCAAGCTAACGTAAGGCAACTGATGTTGCTTATACTCTACACTGCCCGCACAGCTTGTTAAAAAGTTGTACAGGGTAACATGACTTGATTAATAAAACGCTTCACTGGCAAAGCGGTACTAGCCACTGCTGCGCCAGCAGTAACACCACGCCATAACGCGCACCTTTAGCGACCACAGTCCAGGCCAGTGCCCGCCACCAGGGCAGCCGAAAAACGCCAGCCAGTACAGTGAGGGGGTCACCAACAATCGGTGCCCAGGAAATCAGCAGGCTCAGCTCGCCAAAGCGGTGGTACCAGCCTTCCGCGCGCGCCAAGCTACGCGGCGATGCGGGAAACCAACGGCGGTCTTGAAACTGACGCGCATAGCGGCCCATCGCCACGTTGACCATGCTACCGATCGTATTGCCCGCCGTGGCCACCAACCACAGCGCCAGCGGCGGCTCACCGAGACACCACAGCCGCGCCAGCCACACTTCCGATCCACCGGGAATCAGCGTGGCGCTGGCCAGCGCGACCAAAAACAGACTTAACATTCGTTCAACGACCTAGGTTAACGCGGCACCTGCCCACCCAACTGCTGGGTAATTTCATCGGCCGTTTGGCGAACCAGCGCTCCCAGGGTGAGTAAGCGAGCCTCCGGGATGCGCGCCACCGGGCCTGACACCGAAATGGCTGCCAACGGCGCGCCGTGCTCATCAAACACACAAGCGGCCACGCAGTGCAGGCCAACGGCATGCTCTTCCCGGTCGCAGGCAAAGCCCTGAGCGCGGATTTGCTCTGTTTCCTTTTTCAGTGTGTCGGCTTGATAGAGCGTATTAGCGGTCACTCTTGCAAGTTCGTGCCCATTCAGCAACTGAGTCCGTTCATCATCAGGCATCCACGCCAGCAGTGCTTTACCTACCCCCGAGGCGTGCAGCGGCGCACGGGAGCCTAAGCGGGTGATCATGCGCATCATCTGCGGTGACTCGTGCTGCGCCAGAAACACCGCCGTGGCGCCATCACGGATACCTAAGTTGGCCGTTTCACCGGTTTCTGTGGTTAAACGGCGCAGAAAGGGACGACTTGTGGCCACCACGTCGCGGGCTTCAAGAAAGCTATTGCCGATACGAAAGGTTTTAACATCGATTCGCCACAGCCCCTGTTCGTTCTCCTGGGTGACAAACCCCTGGCTCTGCAAGGCTTGTAGCAAGCGGTGGGTGGTAGACGGGGCTAACTCGGCCATCTCTGCCACTTCTGAAAGGGCTAGCCCAAGTGGGCTGGCTGCGAGATGTTCCAGCAGCGTTAAGCCACGTACCAGCGACTGGCTATGGCCGCCGCTAGCTTTGGCGGTACTCGCCGGACGACCGACCGTCCTGCGTTTGGCTTCACTCACCTAGCTCTCTCCTAAAGGACGCTCTCAAAAAAACGCTCCCAAAAGCGCTCCTACTTACGCAAAGCGCCCCTGCTCAGGGCGGTCACGAAAAACACAAAGGGCGTCAGGATAACGTGACAACAGGGCAATTGTCGCGTTTACGGAAACGAATTCCATTCATTCGGCGATGGCACGTCAGAGATAGCACCTCAGCGATTCCGCCAGCGCGGTGGCCGCTTGGCAATAAACGCATCGATCCCCTCGCCCACATCCTCGGCCAACATATTGCAGGCCATGGTTTCCCCGGCAAAGGCGTAGGCTTCGTCGAGCGGCATGGCGAGTTGACGGGTAAACATGGCTTTTCCGGTGCGCACGGCAATGGCACTTTTGGCGCAGATGCTGGCGGTCAGCGCGTCCGTGGCCGCGTCCAGCGCATTGTCGTCTGCCACGCGGTTAATCAGGCCCCACTCGGCAGCCTGCTCAGCGCCGATAAACTCCCCGGTCAGCAGCATCTCCATGGCGCGCTTAGATGCCACGTTGCGGGAGAGTGCTACCGCCGGGGTGGAGCAAAACAGCCCCACGTTGATCCCAGAAACAGCAAAGCGAGCGCTGCGCGCAGCGACGGCCAAGTCACAGCTCGCCACCAGTTGGCAGCCTGCAGCGGTGGCGATGCCCTGCACTTTGGCAATCACTGGCACGGGCAGGTGTACAATCGCCTGCATCACGTCGCTACAGCGGGCAAACAGCGTTTGGTAGTAGGCTTTATCGGGGTTGGCGCGCATCTGCTTCAGGTCATGCCCAGCGCAAAAGGCTTTCCCTTCCGCCGCGAGGACAACACAGCGCACGCTGCTATCGTCAGCAATCTCGGTCAGGGCGTCATGAAGTGCTTCCAGCATGGCTTCCGAGAGCGCATTAAAGCGCTCCGGTGTACTCATGGTTAGCGTGGTGACGCCTTGATGATCAAGGCGTTGCAGAAGGGAAGCCGTTGACGATGGAGCTTCAGGAAAAGATCCCTCAGAAGAGCGTCGGTCAGAGGTGATGGGCATGGTGAACTCCTGGTATTGAGCAACTTTGCCCATCAGTCTAGCCCACAAGGCTTATCCAAGACCCCTGCCTACCGTGCCCTCGCTTATTTTTTCATTAGCCGGGTATCGCGGCCTAGGGGATGCGGCTCGCCGCGCTGTTTGGCTAGATCGATTTGGCGTTGGCGTTCGCGAGCGGCGGCGCGGGTCTTCTCCGGCAAAGAGTCGATGCAGTGTGGGCAGCTAATCCCCGGCTCGTAAGCAGAAGACTGCATATCTTCGGCAGAGATCGGCATGCGGCAGGCGTGGCACTGCTCGAACTCGCCTTTGCTTAAGTCGTGGCGAACCGTCACCCGGTTGTCGAACACAAAACACTCACCGCGCCACAGCGACTGCTCTTCGGGGACTTTCTCCAGGTAGTTCAGCACGCCACCTTTCAGGTGATAGACCTCTTCAAAGCCCTCTTTAAGCATAAAGCTGGAGGCTTTTTCACAGCGGATGCCGCCGGTGCAAAACATGGCCACTTTCTTATGCTTTTCTGGGTCGTAGTGCTCGCGCACGTACTCGGGAAACTCGCGAAAAGTGGTGGTTTTAGGATCGATCGCCCGCTCAAAGCTGCCAATCGCCACTTCGTAATCATTGCGGGTATCGATCACCAGCACTTCAGGGTCGGCGATGATGTCGTTCCAGTTTTCCGGCTCGACATAAGTACCCACGGTATCGTTAGGGTCGATATCCGGCACGCCGAGGGTGACGATCTCTTTTTTGAGTTTGACCTTGGTGCGGTAGAAAGGCGTTTCGTCGCAATAGGACTCTTTATGGTCAATATCCGTCAGGCGTGGGTCAGCGGTGAGCCATGTCAGCAGGGCGTCGATGCCTTCGCGGCTACCCGCCACCGTACCGTTAATGCCCTCTTTGGCGAGCAGCAAGGTGCCTTTGACACCGTTATTCAGCATGGTTTGGCGCAGCGGCTCACGCAGCGCTTCGAAGTCGTTCAGGGTGACGAATTTATACAGCGCCGCGACCACAATGGGCGGGGTATCGTTAAACTCAGACATGCTCTTGCTCCAGGTAGTCGCCCTCGCAAAGGGCGGACCGGGTTAAATGAGGGCAGGATTTTACTTGAAAGTTAATCGAAAGTTTAGCGGTAGCGACCTTATTTAATACGTCGATTTATTCGACAGGAACGTGCTGAAAGCTTCACCCCACGGAGGGTCAACAAGGCGTATATTGTCACTATTACCTTAACGCAACCTGCGGAGTACAGCATGATTATTCGTCGTTCCAACGAGCGGGGCTATGCCGACCACGGCTGGCTGCGCTCTTTCCATACCTTTTCGTTTGCCAACTACGTTGATCGCAACCATATGGGCTTTCGCGCCCTGCGCGTGATCAATGAGGATCGCGTTGCGGGCGGCCATGGCTTTGGCGCCCACCCGCACCGGGATATGGAGATTATCTCCTATGTGCTGGAAGGTGAAATGGAGCACAAGGACAACATGGGCAATGGCGAGGTGATGCGCCCAGGCGATGTACAGCGCATGTCGGCGGGTACCGGGGTGCTACACAGCGAGTTCAATCACTCCAAGGAGAATGAGCTGCACTTCCTGCAGATCTGGATCGAACCCAAGCAGCTCGGCATCAAGCCCAGCTACGAGCAAAAGGCCTTCCCTGTCGCTGAACGCCAAGGGCAATGGCGTTTAGTGGCTTCTGAAGAAGGTCGCGAAGGGTCAGTGAGCATCAACCAGGATGTCAACCTATATGCGGGTTTGTTTAATCCTGGCGAACAGGCAACAGCACCACCTTCCCGCTACGCTTGGCTGCATGTAGTGAACGGCGAAATGGAGGTTAACGGCGAGACGCTAAGCGCAGGCGACGCCGCGGCGTTTACGCCGGAAGAGTCGATCAGCCTCACGGGGAAAGAAGCGGGCGAAGTGTTGTTGTTTGATTTGGTCTAGCATTTGCCCACCCACCCAAGAACCAAAACTGCCCTTACATTAAAGGGCAGCCAACCGCCCGAGCAGCCTATCAACGGCAAGTACACTACTGAGCTACTACTCAATACCAGTGCAACCTACCCGCGAAAGAGCGTAATTACCACACCCAAAACCAAAAACACAACCCCCTCCTTTGTAAGAAATCTCTTAAAATTTTGTAAGTGATTCATGTAACTTGCCCGCCATGCGGGCTAAATTGGTTTAATTTCGCTTTTTTTTCGCTATCCTCACTCGTCTCTCATTTAACACATAACGTTTCAAGGAGCGGAGCGATGGCGGACAACACGGGCCTGCAGTTTACCCTGACCCTACCCGGCGTTGACGAGATCGCAGTAATTGATTTCACCCACCGTGAAGCGCTCTCCCAACCTTTCGAGCTGGCGCTTAACCTTGCCAGCCGCGATGGCAGCCTGGACGCCGCGGAGCTGCTGGATCGTGAGGCGGAACTGACTATCTGGCAGGATGGCGAACCGCTGCGCCGAGTGCACGGTATCGTCAGCGAGTTTGGTCAGGGTGACCGCGGCCATCGCCGTACCTTCTACTCGCTGGTGCTGCGCCCAGCGCTCTGGCGGCTTTCACTGCGTCAGAACTCGCGTATTTTCCAAAAGGTCGATCCGCTCACCATCATTAATACCCTGTGCGATGAGCGGGGGATTACCGATGTGGGATTTTCGGTAAACCGCGACCTAGCCGAGCGTGAGTACTGCGTCCAGTACCGTGAAACCGACCTCACCTTTATCGAGCGCCTGGCCGCCGAAGAGGGCCTGTTTTACTTCCATGAATTTGCAGAGGGTAGCCATCGGCTGATCTTCGCCGACGACCCGCAGGTACTGACCAACCTCGGCGAACGCACTTACCACAGCCGTGCAGGCGGCACCGCCCCCAGCCGCCATGTGCGCAAACTCAGCCATACCGCCCGTGTGGCGACCGCGTCCGCCACGCTGAAAGAGTACAGCTTTAAAAACCCCGCTTATGCGCAGTTGCATGACCACCTGGGGCGCGACGTAGAAGCCCATGGTCAAAACGCGGACTACGAACACTACGACTACCCTGGCCGCTATAAGCAGGACGCCTCCGGCCAACCGTTTACCCGTATTCGCCTGGAGCAGCTACGCCGCGAAGCGATGACCGCCAGCGCCGAAAGCGACCTCCCCGAACTGGCCCCCGGCCTGCGCTTTACGTTGATGGATCATGACAGCGATAGCCTGAATCGCGACTGGCAAGCCATTGAAGTGCATCACTTCGGCGAGCAACCCCAGGCGCTGGAAGAGGATGGAATGACGCACAGTGATGCGAGCGGCATGACGCGTTATTACAACCAGGTCACTCTTATCCCCGGCGATACGCCCTGGCGCGCCACCGCCAATCCCAAACCCCGGGTCGATGGTCCCCAGGTCGCTTTTGTTGTCGGCCCCGAAGGCGAAGAGATCCACTGCGACGAACACGGCCGGGTCAAGGTACAGTTCCCCTGGGATCGCTACGCAGAACCCAACGACACCGCCAGCTGCTGGGTGCGGGTTGCCCAGGGCTGGGCAGGTGGCGGCTACGGCAGTATCGCCATTCCGCGTATTGGTCATGAAGTGATTATCTCGTTTTTAGAGGGCGACCCCGATCAGCCGCTGGTCACCGGGCGCACCTACCACGCGGTGAATACGGCGCCTTACCCGCTGCCGGAACACAAAACCCGCACCGTCATCCGTACCCAAAGCCACAAGGCCGAAGGCTTTAACGAGCTGCGCTTTGAAGACGAAGCAGGCGAAGAGCAGATCTGGCTCCACGCCCAGAAAGACCTGGAGCTATTAACGCTTAACGACCGCACCGAAGAGATCCAGCACGACAGTCACCTCAAGGTGCATAACGACCGCATCAGCGAGATCGATAACGACGATCACCACACGGTGCATAACAACCGCCACACCAAGGTGGATGGCGACGACCACCTGATGATCGACGGCACTCGCCATGAAAAGATTGGCAGAGCACACCTGCTGGAAGCGGGACAGGAAGTGCATCAAAAATCAGGCAGCAAAACGGTGATTGATGCCGGAGCAGAGATCACCCTCAAGGCCGGGGGCAGCTTCGTTAAGCTCGACCCCAGCGGGATTACTATCGTTGGTGCTCAGGTCAAGTTCAACTCTGGCGGTAGCCCTGGGGTGGGGAGTGGTCAGGCGGTGTTGGATCCTTTGCGGCCCCGTGGTAGCGAAAGTGGCGTTGGCAACTATAACCAAGCATTCGTCGCTAAATGGAATGGCACGGATATACCCGCTGCCAATATGCGCTATCGCATTACTGATGCTCAAGGTGGTGTCGTTAAAGAAGGGCGCACAAACGAATTGGGAGAGACAGGGCTGACCGAAAGCGATGTACCTGGCCGCTTGCATATCGATATTTTGGGGGACTAAACGTGTCTACAAATGATGATGTTCTAGGTGCTGCTGATGCGGCCTATACCACTACAGACGACACACAGCCTGTCGCCGTTAATCTTCAGATTTGTAACAAGCACGTGCCACCAGCCAACGAGGCCTTTTTAGGCAACTGTGAGTGGTATTATCGCCCTCTCCATGATGAGTTTATTGATAAAAGCGGCGTTGCAAGCTGGGAAGCTCTTAAAGCCTGGGCCACCACCTGGAACCCTTTTGATAATGTTGACGTATTCCTCCGTTTTCTGGCGAACCGTGATGAAATGATTGCACCGGATAGCGCCCATTCTCACTGGTCACGGCACGCCAATTTTATGATGCGCCATATCGGCTGTGGTCACCTGCCGCCAGATTATTACATCAGCTATGGCTACTATTATTGTTATACCTATGGGGAGCGGCTTCAACCTCGTTTAAGCGACGCTGGGAAAACGTGGCTAGAAGACGCCCGTTACTTGTTGCAGAGCCATATAGAAGATGGCCTTAAAGACAATATGAAGGGCAATGAAATCACGGTAGTCTGCCGCCGCTACCCCAACCGTACCGTGCAGATGGAAGTCACACAATATGAACTGGAGGTCGATCCCATCACCTTCAAAACCTTTGCTTTTAATACCCATGTGCCAGCCTATCTTGATGCGGGCCTTGCTGACTTGCCGATCACTGATCTGATGCGAATTGGCACCCAGCCCAATGCTGAAGAATGGCTGGATGAGGAGACGTGGAACCAGGCTGTTGACAGCGGTATCGAGGTAGTCCGGGACAAGGCCAAAGGTGCCTGGGATGCAGTTTCGAACGCTCCGCAGGCGGTTTCTGAAGCCATCTATAACGGTGCTAGTGAAGGAGTCAGTGCTGTCGAACAGGCGCTCTCGCGCTTGATGCAGAAACTACGCTAGGAGCAACTATGCAACGATCTCGTTGGGCAATAGCAACTGTGGTCATTTTGGTAGCAGGGTACGTAATAGGGAGTGGCGGTATGTGGGAGCGTGTTAGTAACGATTTTATGAAGGAAGACACTCCCTACGGGCCAGGGGATTTTCGGATGCGCAATGAGCAAATCTTGTCAATGAAGCTCACAAACCCAGAAATAACATTTAAGCCACGAGAAGAGCGTAGCGATCCCAACAGGGCAGAACCTACAGAAGCGTGGATGGGTAATGTCAGTGAAAGAGCCAATCGCCGCACGGTACGCATCCTTAGTGGCTCGCTTGAGCAAGGCGTTGAACGGCGCTTTGAGGAGCCTGCTCAACAGGCCGACTGGTGGCTCTCCCCTGATTGGAATACCCTCTACCTCGCAACAGGGTGGATGGACTATCACATGAATCCTGCACCAGGCGAGCGCTACACGCCGCAACTCACCCAGCTATTTAAATCTACCGACCAAGGCGAGTCCTGGGAAAAATTACGTTGGCCCGAAGATCAAAATATTTCGACATTTCGGTTTCTTGATGCTCAGCGAGGCTATCTGATTGGCTGGGGACCACACGTATGGCGTACCGAGGATGGCGGTGAACACTGGGAAGAGATTCCTGTGCCAGCGGAATCGCGTGATCCGGAAAACGAAAGAAAGCGTTTCGATTTAGTCGCCCTCGGTCAGGATAACGTGCTGCGTATGGCGTTCTTCGATCAAGCGCGAGGCGAAAGCGTTATCTACGCACTGCCGTGGGGAGAAACCGAGCCACGCTTTGAAGTAGCGGTAGGCGATTACGGTGTAAACGATATTGCCGCGAATGAGCAAGGTGAGGTCTACATTCTCGCCCGTAAAGGAAGGCCCACCTCCTTAATGCCCAAAGAGCAGTTGGTACATCACCCTACTTCGATCTGGCACTGGAATGGTGATCAACTCACTGAGCTGCATGAGTTCGACAGTGATCTGGTAGGCTATGCCCTCTATATCACGCCGGAAGAAGGATTGTTGTTTGATGGCGTTAACGAAGGCAGCCTGCTGGGCAAAGACGTGACTGCGGTTAGCTACGATGGCGGCGCTGACTGGCGGATAGAGGATGAAGGCCGTAGCGCCCAAGGGGGCTACTACGACACCCGCACGGGCGAACGCTGGCGGGTAGCAGGCTATTCACTCTATCGGCGCGAGATTCCCTAAAGCGTGCAGCACTGTGGTAGCGGCAACCACGGCTTTCTGGCAAACTTCATCAATACTCTGAAGAAAAGCAGACTAAAACGGCCCCTACAATGAGGGGCCGTTTTGTACCGCTGACGCTACGTTTTAGCTATTCTGCGCCGAATAAAGAGCGCGAATCTTCAGCGTATGCTCCACCTGTTTTAATGCTTCCAGCGCCTGAGGGCCGTAAGCTTTATCTACGTCAATGACCACATAGCCGACTTTTTCATTGGTTTGCAGGTACTGACCGGAGATGTTGATGTCATTTTCAGACAACACGCGGTTGATCTGCGACAGCACACCCGGCACGTTGTCGTGAATGTGCAGCAGACGGTGCTTATCCGGGTGAGCGGGCAGCGCGACTTCAGGGAAGTTGACCGAGGTCACGGTGGTGCCGTTATCGGAGTAAGTGATCAGTTTTTCTGACACTTCGATACCGATGTTCTCCTGAGCTTCCAGAGTAGAGCCACCGATATGCGGGGTCAGAATCACATTCTCCAAGCCACGTAGCGGGCTCTCAAACTCTTCGTCGTTGCCTTTTGGCTCGACCGGGAAGACGTCGACCGCCGCGCCGTTGAGATTGCCCGCTTTAAGCGCTTCGGCCAGCGGTTCGATTTCAACGACGCTACCCCGGGAGGCGTTGATAAAGATTGCGCCAGGCTTCATGGCAGCAATCTCTTTGGCGCCGATCATCCAGCGGGTAGAGGCCAGATCAGGCACGTGCAGACTGATCACATCGGCGCGACCCAGCAGCTCTTCCAAGTTAGCCACCTGGCTTGCATTACCCATACCCAGTTTGGCGATGACATCATAGTAAATGACGTTAAAGCCCAGCGATTCGGCCAGTACCGAAAGCTGTGCACCGATGCTGCCGTAGCCCACGATGCCCAGGGTTTTACCCCGTGCTTCATGGGAGTTCTTCGCTGACTTCAGCCAGCCTCCCTGGTGGGCGCGGGCGTTTTTCTCAGGGATTCCGCGCAGCAGCATAATCGCTTCTGCCAGCACCAGCTCGGCCACCGAACGGGTATTGGAGTAAGGTGCGTTAAATACCGCGATGCCGCGAGCAAGGGCGGCAGTCAGATCAACCTGATTGGTGCCAATACAGAAACAGCCAACGCCGACCAGTTTTTCAGCCGCTTCGAACACTCGCTCAGTTAGCTGGGTGCGGGAGCGAATACCGATGAAGTGAACATCGCGGATCTTGTCGATCAGCGCGTCTTCATCAAGGGATGTAGGCAGATGCTCGATATTTTCATAACCGGCGTTGTGAAAATTGTCCACCGCACTTTGGTGGACGCCCTCGAGTAGCAGGATCTTGATCTTGCTCTTGTCCAGGGACGTTTTGGCCATGGCTGAATCAACCTCTATGGTCGGCGGCATGCGCCGTGTATCGGTTCACGGGAGGCGCATATCGTAGCACAACCCGCACCGTTCAGGCCGGGTGCGAATGATGAAAAGTCTGCGTGCAGACGATGAATAGATCGCAAGTCCCGCAACAAGCTGCACTGAAGAGGGCAGACGCCGCCCCCCAGCCTCGGTGTATACTGTGGGCTTATTTCAGCTTATTTAAAAACATACCGGTTTGTAGGCACCCCCAATGAGCGACACGACACCACCCCCGCAGGACTTTGCCGCGACGGTTGAGCAACTCGAATCTATCGTTGAACGTCTTGAGTCAGGCGAGCTCTCATTGGAAGATGCACTGACCGCGTTTGAACAGGGCGTGCGGCTAACCCGCGATGCCCAGCAGCGCCTGGATAGCGCCGAACTTAAAGTGCGGGCGCTAAGTGAAGACAGCGAAGGGCGCTTAAATGTAGCGCCCTTCGCTGGCCCCGACGACCCCAAGGATGCGGCCGAGGATGAGAGCAAGGAGACGCCCCCATGGTAGCCATGCAGCCTAGCCAGCTTGCCACCCTGCGCCAAACCAGCAATGCCCGCGTAGACGCTACGCTAGCGGCACTGTTTGATAGCCGCCCAGCGGTAGCGCCAAGGCTTGAAGCCGCCATGCGCCATGGCCTGCTGGCCGGTGGCAAACGCCTGCGCCCACTGCTGGTGTATATGGCCGGTCACGCGCTAGGTGCTGAAGAGAGCGCTCTGGACGCCCCTGCCGCGGCCATCGAGTTAATTCACGCCTACTCGTTGATCCATGATGATTTACCCGCCATGGATGACGACGACCTGCGTCGTGGTCAGCCCACGGTGCATAAAGCCTTTGATGAAGCGAGCGCGATTCTGGCCGGCGACGCCTTGCAGGCGCTGGCGTTTGAAGTACTGGCAAGCAACGCTCATCCACGGCTGGGCCATCTGGTGCACACCCTGGCTTCCGCCTCTGGACGTGATGGCATGGTGGCGGGGCAGGCGCTGGATTTAGACGCCGTCGGCGGCCACCCGGACGTCGATGCCCTGGCCCATATGCATGCGCATAAAACGGGCGCCCTTATTGTTGCCGCTGTGCGCTTGGGCGGTCTGGTTGCCGTTGAAGACTCCGACCCCCGTCTAACGGCGCTGACTCGCTACGCCCGCGCCATTGGGCTAGCCTTTCAGATTCACGACGACATCCTGGATGTGACCGGCGATACCGTTACCCTAGGCAAAACGTCAGGCGCCGATGCCGCACGCGCCAAGCCCACCTACCCCAGCCTGCTGGGGTTAGAAGGTGCTCAACGCAAAGCGCACAGTCTGATTGACGAGGCCATTGCCGCGCTCGCCCCACTGGGCGAACGTGCTGCACCGCTGGCCGACTTAGCCCACTATATGATCGAGCGCGACCACTAAAGATGCCCATGAAGCTGTTCGACGAAATCCCCCGCGAGCGCCCAACGACGCCGCTGCTCGACTCCTTTGAGCACCCCGCCGCGCTGCGGGCCATGAACGCCAAGCAACTCGCCCAACTGGCCGACGAGCTGCGCGCCTACCTGCTCTATAGCGTGGGTGTATCCGGCGGCCACTTTGGCGCCGGGCTCGGCGTGGTCGAGCTGAGCGTTGCGCTACACCACGCCTTCCATACGCCCCACGACCGTCTCGTCTGGGATGTTGGCCATCAGGCTTACCCGCATAAGATTCTCACCGGACGCCGGGAGATGATGCTGAGTATTCGCCAGCACGGCGGCTTGGCGGCGTTTCCCCGCCGCGCTGAGTCCGAGTACGACACCTTTGGCGTCGGCCACTCCAGCACGTCGATTTCAGCGGCGCTGGGGATGGCGCTGGCAGCCAAGGCACAGGGCGATAAGCGCCGTGTGTGCGCCATTATTGGCGACGGTGCGCTCACCGCTGGCATGGCCTTTGAAGCCCTGGCCCATGCGGGCCACGTAGATGCCAACCTGCTAGTGATTCTCAACGACAACGAGATGTCGATTTCCGAGAACGTCGGCGGCATGGCGACCTACCTAGCCCGTGTGCTCTCCAGCAAGCCGTACTTGAAAATACGCGAAGAGAGCAAAAAAGTGCTTTCGCACCTGCCCGGCGCACTGGAGCTGGCCCGGCGCACTGAAGAGCATATGAAAGGGATGGTCAGCCCCGCCACGCTGTTTGAAGAGATGGGCTTTAACTACGTTGGCCCCATTGATGGCCATGACCTGGACGCGCTCACCCAGACGCTTGAAAACCTGCGCGACCTGGACGGCCCCCAGTTTCTGCATATCAAAACAGTCAAAGGCAAAGGCTTTCTGCCCGCCGAAGCGGATCAGATTGGCTACCACGCCATTACCAAGCTGGAGAAGCCCAGCACATTAGCCAATACGACGGCGACCAAGAAACCGGTGGTGCCCCCCCCCCCGGCCAAGAAAAAGTACTGCAACGTGTTCAGCGACTGGCTCTGCGATATGGCAGACGCTGACCCGCGCCTGATGGGCATTACCCCCGCCATGCGCGAAGGCTCCGACCTGATTCGCTTCTCAAAAGAGTACCCAGAGCGCTATTTTGATGTAGCGATTGCCGAGCAGCACGCAGTCACCCTGGCTGCGGGTATGGCCTGCGAAGGCATGAAACCGGTGGTCGCGATCTACTCCACCTTTCTGCAGCGCGGCTATGACCAGTTGATTCACGACGTCGCGGTGCAGAATCTGGATGTTACCTTCGCCATTGATCGCGCGGGCTTGGTGGGCGAAGACGGCCCCACGCATCACGGCAGTATGGATCTCTCTTTCCTGCGCTGTGTGCCCGGCATGGTGATTCTGGCACCGGCGGATGAAGCCGAGTGCCGCGCCATGTTGAGTGCCGCCTATCACCACCCCGGCCCCGCCGCTGTGCGCTACCCCCGCGGCACCGGCCCAGGTGTGGAGATTCCCGCGCACCTTGAGCCACTGCCCATAGGTAAAGCGGAAGTACGCCGCCATGCCGCCAACGACGGGGTGCGTATTGCACTACTCGCCTTTGGCAGCCTCAATAGCGCCGCCGCTGAAGTCGCCGAACGACTCAATGCGACCCACATCAATATGCGCTCTATCAAACCGCTGGATCGCGATGCGGTGCTCCACGCCGCCGACGAGCACGAACTGCTGGTGACCCTGGAGGAGAACGTGGTTGCCGGTGGTGCAGGCAGCGCTGTCAATGAACTACTCCACGCCGAAGGCGTTCAGGTGGAAGTGCTCAACCTCGGTTTACCGGACGCTTTTGTGGAGCACGGCACACCGGCGCAACTGCTTGCCGACTGCCAGCTGGATAGCGATGGTATTGAGCAGGCTATTCGCGCCCGACTTCCGTAAGCCATTACTTTCACATTACTTTTGAGACCAACATGCTATTTCTGATTATTATCTTCGCCTTGATTGGCCTTGCGTTTGGTGGCCCGGTGGGCCTCCTGATTGGCGGTGGCCTGGGCTGGTGGCTAGGCAAACGCCTTAGCCGACGCCTGAATATCGCCCGAATGCGCATCCAGGAAGGCTTTCTGGAGTCGATCTTCTCGGTGATGGGTTGCCTGTGCCAAGCCGACGGCAAGGTGACCGACGGCGAGCTGGACATCGCTGAAAAGCTTTTTGACCAGATGCATCTTCAGGGCGAACAGCGTGCCAAGGCCCGCGCCGCCTTCGAACGTGGCCGCGCCGATGACTTTAATCTGGACGCCGAGTTGGCCAACGTAAACCGCCTCACCCAGCGCCAGCCGGTTTTGCGCCAGGTGTTTATCCAAGTGCAGCTAACCGCCATAGCGGCAGACGGTGTGCTTCATCCCGCCGAGCACGAAATGATACTGCGCGTTGCCCGGGGTGTAGGCTGTAGCGATGCGGAAGTCCAGCAGATCGAAGCGATGCTCCATGGTGCCGCCGCTAACTCCCAGGGCGCCAGCGAAGAGGCCCTCAAAGACGCTTACCGCGTACTCGGGGTTTCGGAAGATGCCAGCGATGCAGAGATCAAAAAAGCCTACCGCCGCCTAATGAGCCAAAACCATCCTGACAAACTCGCCGGCAAAGGCCTCCCCGAAAGCATGCGCGATGTCGCCCAAGCGCGTACCAGCGAAATCGGTAACGCTTACGAGCGGATCCGTGAGGCGCGGGGTAGCGCTTAGAGGTGGCTCTAATAGATAGCATCTAGATAATCGACAGCGACGTTCACGCCCGCTAGATTAAAGCATCGATTTTTCGCCAGGAGCACGCCATGATCACGCTATACACTTTCCCCCACTCCCGCTCGCTACGGGCAGCGTGGACGCTTGAAGAGTTAGGCCTTGAGTATCAATGCCAACACGTAGCGTTGGATAAAGGTGAGGGTCAAACAGCCGAACATTTGGCGCGCCACCCGGACGGCAAGGTGCCGGTAATTGAGGATGGCGAGCTCACTCTCTTTGAATCGGCGCCGATTTGCCGTTACCTGGCGGAGCAGTATGGCGATGGTACGCTGCTGCCCAGCGATCCCGCCGCCCGCGCTCAGGTCGACCAGTGGCTCAGCTTTATTGTCACAGAAATTGAGCAGCCACTGTGGAATCAGGCCAAACATAAATTTGCCCTGCCCGAAGATAAACGCATTACAGCTGTGCTGCCGACCTGCGCCTGGGAGTTTCAGCGTGCGTTAAGCGCACTAGAGCGTCGCTACAACGGTCAAGAGAACCTGGTGGGGAGTACTTTTACCCTTGCGGATCTGTTTTTAGCCCATACCTTATCGTGGGCTATCAGCATGAAGCACCGCTTACCCGAGCCGCTAATGGCCTATCGCGAGCGCCATATTCAGCGCGCCGCGATGGCTAGAGCAATTGAAAAAGAGCAGGCAGCGGCAAAGAGTTAATCGATATCTAAACGCTTTCAAAACCGTTGCTGGCAACGCATGGCAACGGTTTTTAACTAGCTTGGCTTGGCTTGGCTTGGCTTGGCTTGGCTTAAAAGCCTAGGTCATCTAGCAAATCGTCTACTTGATCCTGCCCTGCCACCACATCCGCCTTATTTTGGTTCACCTGCGGTCCGTTACGCAGTCTGGCATGCTCATCACGGTCATCTTCTACCTTAACGCCGTCGGTAACGTGGGGAACATTATCGACCAGCACCTGAACAAGCTGCTCTTCGATGAGCTTGATGACCTCCATCATTTTCTTGATCACCTGGCCGGTGAGATCCTGAAAATCCTGAGCCATCATGATTTCGAGCAGCTCTTTTTGAGTAGCCCCGGTTGCGCTGGGAAGCTTGCTGCTCAAAAAGTCTTGGGTATCTTCGACAAGCTTAGGATCGCCCTCTACCGCCGCAAGTTTGGCTGCTGCTAACTGCCAGCGCTTATTAAGTGCAGCGCCCTCTTCCTCAAGACCGTCTTGCACTGGTTGAGCACGTTCAACGGCATTTAATGCCCGCTCTGCTGCCTGCTCTGTCATGGAGGCAACATAGTTGAGCCGGTCATTGGCATCCGGAATTGCTTGCGCCGCCTGGCTAATCTGCTGATCTAAGCCCAGCTCTTTCATGCTGTCCCGCAGCAGTCGCGTTAAGTGGCCTATGCGGTGCACCATCTCATCAGTACTGTCTTTTTTGCCCAGTACCGACGGCATGGTCGTGTCGTGGGCGTTGTTAACAGTGCTCATGACAATCCTCTTGTTGGAAAATCTTGTTGAATGTCGTTTTGGGTGTGGCAATAGACATCGCTATGCGAACCCGCTGTGGTTTTTCAGGCCATTCGGCGTTAAATACGTCCAGGTCAGCATCTAACCCTAATACTACTTTCGGCTTAAGATCTTAAAACTTAAGTTAGTGGCTTAGTTTACAGAGGGATTCTACGACTTACAGGAATTTTCGACCCGTTAAAAAGCCAGCTAATAGGTAGGCAAATCTAAAAAGGCAGATGCTGCACTGATGAGTTGCATCCAAGACTAATAACCACTAGGCAGTCGAAACGTGGGGCAAAACGGCACTATAAACGGCAAAGTAGTGGCAGACGCTTCCGGCAACCACAAACAGATGCCAGATCGCATGGTTGTAGGGGATAGCGCGCACGGCGTAGAAAATCACGCCTAGTGTGTAGGTGATTCCTCCCGCGGCAAGCAGGGCAATACCCGTCGTTGAGAGACTCGCGGCCATTTCGCCTGACGCCAGCACGATCATCCACCCCATAAGCAGGTAAATCACCACGCGCAATATCGAAAAGCGCTGGGGCCATAGCAGTATGCAGGCAATACCCACCAGTGCCAGCGACCACACCGCGGTAAACAAAATCCAGCCCGTAGTGCCGCGCATGTTGACGAGTAAAAAGGGTGTGTACGTTCCTGCGATGAGTAGATAAATCGCACAGTGATCTAGTAACTGAAAGCGCTGCTTCCAGCGCTGGTGAGGGATGCCGTGGTAAAGGGTCGAAGCGGTATACAGCAGGACTAAGGTGGTGCCGTACAGGCTCAGGCTGACAATTTTCCACGGGTCGATATGGGCAGCAACACTTGCAGCCACCAGCAGTACGGTCATTCCCACCAGGCTAAGCACAGCACCAATACCGTGGGTGATACTGTGCAGCCACTCTTCAACAACGCTGAATTCGCCCTGCTCTTCAGCAGATACTTCAGATTGGTCACGTACAGCTTTCATTCTGAGGCTCTCCTGACATCTCATGCCTCACTCATATCACCCCTTGCGCTCAATATCCACATCGCTTGCGTGGGTAAAGTCGTCTAGCGCCATCATATGACCGAGCTTGCCCGCTTTGGTGGATAGATACTGCTCATTATGGGGGTTAAGGCCGGTGGTGATCGGCAGGCGCTCTACGACATTTACCCCATCCCGGGTGAGTGCATCCACCTTACGCGGGTTGTTGGTCATTAACCTTAGCGACGTTATGCCCAAATGGTTGAGCATCGGCACGCACAGGTCGTAGCGGCGCATATCAGCGCCGAAACCGAGCTGCTCGTTGGCTTCAACCGTGTCGGCGCCCTGATCCTGCAGATGGTAAGCACGAATTTTGTTCAATAGGCCGATGCCACGCCCTTCTTGGCGCAGATAAAACAGTACGCCCCGGCCCTCTTCCGCAATACGTTTAAGCGCTTCCTGCAGTTGGTAGCCGCAGTCGCAGCGCATGGAAAAGAGCGCATCGCCGGTCAAGCACTCGGAATGCACCCGCCCCAGTACAGGCTCATCACCGGTCACATCACCCAGCGTTAAGGCGATATGATCCTTGCCGGTGGCTTCATCTTCGAAGCCATGCATGGTGAATGTTGCCCAGGGCGTTGGCAGCTGGGAAGCGGCTATGAAGCGAATGGTCACAGGATACCTCGCGGATTAACCAAACGAGTGTTGGCAAAGTGGGCAGCTATTCTACCAGGAAGCGGCGCCCGCCTCACGCTGGCAAAGCGGCTTAAATCGATTAGTTAGGCGAGAAAAATTGACGGAGTGCGACGATTTTTTGCCACCGAGTACACCGCCCTGGCACTTATCTTCAAGTACAATTGCCTGCATACGTTCCCAAGTACTTACACCGAGTACAATGTGGGCAAATTTCTTAAGAGCAAGTTCTATGACCACTACACCGTTACAAAATGATCGTTTTCTTCGTGCATTAGCGCGGCAGCCTGTGGATCGCACCCCGGTGTGGATGATGCGACAGGCGGGCCGCTACCTGCCGGAGTACCGTACCAGCCGCGCCGATGCAGGCAGCTTTATGGATCTATGTCGCAACCATGACCTGGCCTGCGAAGTCACCCTGCAGCCCTTGGAACGCTACCCGCTGGACGCGGCTATTCTGTTTTCAGATATCTTAACCATTCCCGATGCCATGGGGCTTGGCCTGTACTTCGAAACCGGCGAAGGCCCTAAATTTCGTAAAACCGTGCGCACCCCAGAAGAAGTTGCCGCACTGAGCGTTCCAGATGCCGAGCGCGACCTGGATTACGTAATGCGTGCAGTGTCGACTATACGCCGCGAGCTGAACGGTCGCATGCCGCTGATCGGCTTCTCCGGCAGCCCCTGGACCCTGGCAACCTACATGGTGGAGGGCGGTTCCAGCAAAGACTTCCGCCATCTAAAAACCATGCTCTACGATACCCCGGATACCATGCACCAGTTGCTGGATACGCTGGCCCATGCGGTGACTGACTACCTGAATGCCCAAATTCGTGCGGGTGCGCAGGCGGTGCAGATTTTTGATACCTGGGGCGGTGCGCTCTCGACTCCGGCTTACCTTGAGTTCTCGCTGCGCTATATGGAGCAGATCGTTTCCGGCCTAATCCGCGAACACGACGGACGCCACGTACCGGTCATTCTGTTCACTAAAAACGGCGGCCAGTGGCTTGAGCATATCGCCTGCGCCGGTGCCGACGCGCTGGGTATCGACTGGTCAACCGAACTTTCTGATGCGCGCGCTCGTGTTGGTCACAAAGTAGCGCTGCAAGGGAACCTGGATCCTAACGTGCTGTTTGCTCGCCCCTCGGCTATCCGCGCCGAAGTGGCTCGGGTGCTGGAGAGCTACGGCCACGGCCCTGGCCACGTGTTTAATCTGGGTCACGGTATCAGCCAGTTTACCAATCCCGATAACGTCACTGCTTTTATGGAGGCGCTGCACGAACTCAGCCCGCAGTATCACCGCGATATCCCAACGCACTCAAACGCACAGCACTCAGGAGCCAATTGATGAGCGATTTACGCGACGACCAGTGGTTTACCGAAGTCTTTGATAGCCACGGCAGCGCCTTCTCACTGAAGATCTCTGCAAAGTTGCTGGATGTGCAGAGCGAGTACCAGCATCTGGAGGTCTACGCCACCGAGACCTACGGCAACCTCATGGTGCTGGATGGCTGCGTGATGCTGACCGATCGCGATAATTTCCTCTACCACGAGATGATTGCACATCCGGCGCTGTTCACCCATCAAGATCCCAAGCGGGTGGTGATTATCGGTGGTGGCGACTGCGGCACCTTAAAAGAAGTGCTGCGCCATCCCGGGGTTGAGAAAGTCACCCAAATTGATATTGATGAGGAAGTTACCAAGGCGTCTGAGCGCTTTTTTCCGTCGTTGGTAGAAGCGAATAACGACCCCCGCGCCGAGTTGCTGTTCGCCGATGGCGTCAAGTGGGTGGACGATGCACCGGATGAGAGCATTGATGTGCTGATTATCGACTCCACCGACCCGGTTGGGCCTGCTGAAGGGCTGTTCAAAACCGACTTTCTCAAGCGCTGCCACCGTATTTTGAAAAGCGGCGGCGTCATGGTGCAGCAGAGCGAATCACCGCTTTACCACACGGGTTCGATCATTCGTGAGTTACGCCACGATATGCTTGAAGCGGGTTTCGACAGTGTTGCTACTTTGCCCTTCCCGCAGCCGGTTTATCCATCAGGTTGGTGGAGCGTGACACTGGCGGGTAAAGCCACCGATGTGAATACGTTCCGCGAGCAGGCAGCCGCCAGCCACGGCCTGCCCCTTGAGTACTACAGCGTTGAAGCCCACCGTGGCGCCCTCGCTCTACCACCATTTATGCGCAAGACCTTTGCAGCCGAGTAAACCCTCGGCCGTTTTGCCCACCTTTTCCTCACCGCCCATTTCGACTTGCCCCACAAAGGTGCAAGCTGGAGTGGGCGCTTGCCTTTCTTGCACCTAGACCTTCGTCTCGAATTCGTTGAGTAGCGTTGAAAAGCGCTGAATTAACGCCTGTACCCTTGTTGGCATCTTCCTTGCTAGGTTTAGTTACATGCTACGGCATGCACAACTATTTCAATGACTGATTTCAATAATCAATTTCAAGAACTTCGAGGGAAACTAAATGTTCAATAAAAAACACCTAGTGCTGCTGGCGTCTGCTGGCTCACTTAGCCTGGCGGGAATGGCAACTGCGCAAGCCGACACCTTGGAAGATACCATTGAGCGTGGCGCCGTTCAGTGTGGTGTGAGTGATGGTCTGCCAGGCTTCTCAGCGCCGGATGACGACGGTAACTGGCAAGGCCTGGACGTTGATGTTTGCCGTGCAGTGGCGGCAGCGGTTCTTGGCGATGCAGATGCGGTTAACTACATTTCCCTCAATGCGGTTGAACGCTTTACCGCCCTGCAGTCGGGTGAGGTTGATGTACTTTCTCGTAACACCACCTGGACAACGACCCGTGACACCACCCTGGGCCTAAACTTCACCGGGGTTAACTTTTACGACGGCCAGGGCTTCATGGTTTCCCGTGACCTGGGTATTACCGGTGCCGATGAGCTCGACGGTGCATCCATCTGTATTCAATCGGGTACTACTACCGAGCTGAACCTTGCTGACTACTTCCGTGCTAACGACATGGAATTCAATCCGATCGTATTTGATACTTCTGAGCAAACAGTGGGTGGTTATCAAGCAGGCCGCTGTGATGTTCTGACCTCTGATACCTCTCAGCTAGCCGCACTGCGTATTCAGCTAGACGACCCTGAAGCGTCCATGATCCTGTCTGAAGTGATCTCCAAAGAGCCGCTGGGCCCCGTGGTTCGTCAAGGCGACGACCTTTGGTTCAATATCGTGAAGTGGTCACTGTTCGCCATGATTAACGCCGAAGAGTACGGCGTCACCAGCGAAAACGCAGAAGAGATGCTGAACTCTGAAAACCCCGATGTTGCTCGCCTGCTAGGCCAAGACGGTAACTACGGTGAAGGCATGGGCCTTGAAGCAGACTGGGCTTACAACATTATTAGCCAAGTTGGTAACTACGCTGAAAGCTTTGAACGTAACGTGGGTATGGACTCTCCGCTTGAAATTGAGCGCGGTGTTAACGCCCTGTGGAACGACGGTGGCTTCCAGTACGCTCCCCCGATTCGCTAAGCGTCTCGCTTGACCCCGGCCCGCCCTCTCTCACGTATCTGTTCCGAGAGTATGGGCGGGCCATTTGATTGACCTTCCGTATTGCGGAGACGCCACCCATGTCTGTAAGACCTAACGCTCGCCCCGTCGGCCAAAAGCCGCCGTTTTGGCGAGACCGCGCAAAGCGCGCACTTATTTTCCAGCTCATTTTAGTCGCCGTTGTGGCGGCTTTCCTGATCTATATTATCGGCAATACCCAAGCCAACCTGAACGCCCGCGGCATCACGACAGGCTTCGGCTTCCTGGGCAATACAGCCGGCTTTGGTATTGGTCAAAGTTTAATCGAGTACTCCTCCCAGAGCACCTACGGCCGCACCTTCATAATCGGCTTGCTCAACACGCTACTAGTAGGCGGCCTAGGCGTATTAGCCGCTTCGATTATTGGCTTTATCGTCGGTATCGCGCGGTTATCGCCCAACTGGCTGATCGCAAAACTAGCCAACGCTTATATTGAAACCTTTCGTAACATCCCGCTGCTGCTGCAAATTTTCTTCTGGTACTTTGCAGTACTGCGGACGCTACCCAGCGCCAGAGAGAGCATGGCATTTGGTGAAGCCATCTTCCTAAATGTTCGCGGGCTCTACCTGCCGCAACCGCTTTTCGAGTCAGGCTTTGGGCTAATTCCTGCGACCTTTGTGGTGGCAATCATCGCTAGCATTGCGCTGGTCATTTGGAACAAGCGCCGCCACGAAGCCACCGGCAAGCGCTTGCCAGTGTTCTGGATGTCGGTGGTGATTATTTTTGGCCTGCCGCTGCTGGTATTAGTAGCCACCGGTGTACCGGTCACCTGGGAGATGCCGGTACTTCGCGGCTTTAACTTTGGCGGAGGCATCACCATTATCCCTGAGTTTTTGGCTCTATGGCTGGCGCTATCTATCTATACGGCCTCCTTCATTGCGGAGATTGTGCGCTCAGGCATCCAAGCCATCCCCCACGGCCAAACGGAAGCCGCCCAAGCATTGAGCTTGCCACGCAACCTGGTTCTACGCCTCGTCGTGATCCCACAAGCCATGCGCGTCATCATCCCGCCGCTCACCAGCCAATACCTGAACCTGATTAAAAACTCATCCCTGGCCACCGCCATCGGCTACCCCGACCTGGTATCGGTTTTTGCCGGCACCACGCTCAACCAGACCGGTCAGGCAATCGAAGTAATTGCCATGACCATGGCGGTTTATTTGATCATCAGCTTGCTGGTGTCCATGTTCATGAACTGGTTCAACGCTCGCGTTGCGCTGGTCGAACGCTAGGCCGGAGGCGACCCCATGATTCACAATAAAGAAACCATACCTCAGCAGCCGGCTCCGAAAGGCACCATCGGCCCGATTGCCTGGCTACGTGGCAATCTGTTCAATGGCCCCATCAATAGCATTTTTACGCTGTTGGGCCTCTACGTGCTGTATCTACTCGTGGTACCAACGGTTCAATGGGCATTCATTGATGCCAACTGGGTAGGCGATAGCCGCGAAGACTGTACCCGGGCGGGCGCCTGCTGGGTATTCGTTAACGCACGCTTTTCCCAATTTATGTACGGCCTCTATCCAAGTAGTGAGTACTGGCGCGCCAATATCGTGTTCGCCATGTTTGCAGGCATTATTGCCTGGATGGTCATTCCACGGCTGCCGTTCAAGCGTTGGATGGCACTGTTTGCCCTGCTGATCTTCCCCGTGATTGCCTACGTGCTGCTACACGGCGGCTATTTTGATCTACCCCGGGTTTCCACCCACCGCTGGGGCGGATTGATGCTGACGCTGCTACTGGCAAGCGTAGGGATGATTGGTGCGCTTCCTATCGGCATCGTACTCGCCCTTGGGCGACGTTCGAACATGCCTATCGTCAAAACGTTCTGCGTGATCTTTATTGAGTTTTGGCGCGGCGTGCCACTGATCACCATTCTGTTTATGGCCTCGGTGATGCTCCCGCTGTTTCTGCCGTCAGAACTTAGCGTGGATCGCCTTGTACGCGCCTTGATTGGCCTTACGCTGTTCCAAAGCGCCTACATGGCCGAAGTGATACGCGGTGGTTTACAGGCGATCCCCAAAGGGCAGGATGAAGCGGCTGCGGCACTGGGCATGACTTATTGGAAACGCATGGGGCTGATCGTCATGCCTCAGGCGCTAAAAATGATGATTCCCGGTATCGTCAACACCTTTATCTCGCTGTTTAAAGACACCACCCTGGTCATGATCATCGGGCTGTTTGACCTGCTGGGCATTGTGCAAGCGGCGCTTTCCGACTCGCGCTGGCTGGGCTTCTCGATAGAAGGGTATGTATTTGCCGCGTTCGTGTTCTGGATTTTCTGTTTCAGCATGTCGCGCTACAGCCAGTACTTAGAGCGCAAGCTAAACACCGGCCATAAACACTGACGCCGCATCTCATTACGTTTTCAGTAGGATATCAACATGACACAAGCAGCCACCAACACCTCTGACACCAGTACTTCTGACCTGATGGTCGAGATGCGCAACGTAAACAAGTGGTACGGCGACTTTCACGTACTGCGGGATATCTACCTGGAAGTAAAACGCGGTGAACGTATCGTGGTTTGCGGGCCTTCGGGCTCAGGTAAATCAACGCTGATTCGCTGCATTAACCATCTTGAAGAGCACCAAAAAGGTGAAATCGTGGTCGGTGGTATACCGCTGACACAAGACGTTAAGCGCATTGAACAGATCCGCCGCAGTGTCGGCATGGTGTTTCAGCACTTCAACCTGTTTCCTCACTTAACGGTGCTGGAAAACTGCTGTATCGCACCGATGTGGGTACAAAAGAAACCCCGCAAAGAGGCCGAAGCGCTGGCGATGGAGTACCTGGAGCGGGTGCGCATTGCCGAACAGGCGACTAAATACCCAGGGCAGCTTTCGGGTGGTCAGCAGCAGCGCGTGGCGATTGCCCGCTCACTCTGTATGCATCCGGATGTGATGCTGTTTGATGAGCCCACCTCTGCCCTTGATCCTGAGATGATCAAGGAGGTGCTGGACGTGATGGTGGAGCTGGCGGAAGAGGGCATGACGATGATCTGTGTCACCCACGAAATGGGCTTCGCCAAGAAAGTGGCTGACCGGGTAATCTTTATGGATCAGGGGCAAATCATTGAAGAGAATGCACCGGAGCCGTTCTTCAACAACCCGCAGTCTGAGCGGACTAAGCTCTTCTTAAGCCAGATTCTTGGCCATTAATCCACAGCCCCAGCAACACAACAGCTGTGGACAAGTCAGCAATCATGGGCCTCGTTTGAGGCCCATCTTCGCAACAGAGACAAAAAATGGAAAAGCTATTTATTGACCGCGCGCCGCAGCCTATTGCGCCTTTCTCACACGCCTGCCGCGTCGGTGACCTGGTATTTATTACCGGACAGATGCCCACAGTGCCAGAAACCAACGAAATGCTGCTGGGTACCTTTACCGAGCAAACCCATCGGGTGATGCAGAACCTGGCGATTGTGTTGGAAGAAGTTGGCAGCGCCTTCGAGTACGTGGTTCAGTCGCGGGTGTTTATCACCAATATGGGCCACTTTGACGAGGTCAATAAGGTCTACGCCAGCTACTTCCCCCAGCCGTTGCCCACCCGCACCTGCATCGGGGTGACCGGCTTGGCGGGCGGCGCCGATGTAGAAGTCGATATGATTGCCTGGATACCGCCTGCTGCCGAGAACGCCTAACCGCCTATTTGGGTAACGCTCGCGGGGAGTAATGCGGGCTGTTCACGGTGCTGGGTAAGGGGCTTGTTAGCCAGCGCCGTTAACAAAATCTGTAGCGGGTCGCCGTGACTCACCAACAGGATGGTTTCACCGCTAACCTGCTGTTCCCACGCCGCTATCACCGCCTGCATACGGCTAGCCACCCCACTTAACGTCTCTACCTGATAGTGACGATGTTCGGCATCCTCGGCATCCAAAGCCCATATACTGGGATAACGATCGTCTCCCTGCCCCTCTAATTCGCCAAAATGGCGCTCTCGCAAGCGCGTATCCACGCTGGGCACTAATCCGAACCTAGCGGCCACATAAGCGGCAGTTTGGCGAGTGCGCAAAAAATCTGAATGCACCACGCGGGACGGCACAGGCCACTGCCAATCGGCAACGAGCTGGGCAAGTTGTTGCTCGCCATACTCGGAAAGACCGAAGTTTTCTATCCCTCGCTCTGGTGAGCTGACAATTACCCCCTGCTGATTGGCCTGGCTATGGCCATGGCGCATTAATAAGTAGCAGTTACGCCAATGGTCGGAGAGCGGCTGTAAAGTATTTGACATAAGTTCGTCACAAACCCTAGATTGAAGGTGTCTATTTTCGAAAATAATCATTCTTCACGCGGAATGTCCACTTACGAAACATTTCCCGTTTTCGATAGTGCCAAAACGCAGTGAAGAGAAAAGTGCTTTACCCATAGCAAGAACACAACAATAACGCACAAAAGAGGCTTACCATGGCAACTTCGCTCTTCCGCAAGCGCCCCCTTGCAATGCTCACCGCTCTCTCTCTGATACCGTTTGCCCTGCTATCGACCCAGGCACACGCTGAGTGTGAACGCGGCGACCTGGATGCCATTTACTGCGATGAAGATGGCGATATGGTCGCCGATCGCCCCACCGATGAGTCTGAGTGGGCCAACCCTGATACGCTCATTTTTGCTTACACGCCCGTGGAAGACCCGGCGATCTATTCAGATATCTGGCAGCCCTTTATCGATCACTTATCAGAAGTTACCGAGAGGGATGTACGCTTCTTCGCGGTACAGTCCAATGCGGCTCAAGTTGAAGCCATGCGCAGCGGACGGCTACATATCGCCGGTTTCTCCACTGGCCCCACACCCTTTGCGGTGAATTTGGCCGGTGCCGTGCCGTTTGCATTAATGGGATCCGATGACGGCCAATTTGGTTACACCCTGCAACTGTTTACCCACGTTGACTCCGATATTCATGCCGTTGAAGACCTTAAAGGTAAACGCGTCGCCCACACCTCCCCCACCTCTAACTCGGGTAACTTAGCGCCCCGCGCCCTGCTTCCTGAGCTCGGCATCACTCCCGATGAAGATTACGAAGTGGTCTACTCGGGCAGCCACGACCAATCCATGCTGGGCGTCGTGGCTAAAGACTACGATGCGGCTCCGGTCGCTTCCGAAGTAGTCGAGCGGATGGCGGCGCGCGGACTTTACGATGAAGAGGACGTGCGCCTGATATTTGAGTCCGATCGTTTCCCCACCACCTCGTACAATTACGCGCACAACCTGCACCCCGATCTGGTCGAAAAAATTGAAGAAGCCTTCTTCAGCTTTGATTTTATCGGCACCGAGCTAGGCGAAGAGTTTGAGGGCGTCGAAAAATTCATCCCCATCAACTACCAGGATAACTGGAAGGTGATTCGTACCATCCAAGCGGCCAATAACGTGAGCTATACGCCCGAAAATTTGGAAGAGTAAACGTAGCGCACCGCCGCCGGCGGTGCGGTTATTGTCTCGACGATGGAAGCGGACACATGCTGGAAATTACCAATCTGGTCAAACGCTATGGCCACGATGAAGCCGTGCTGAAAGGGCTTGACCTCAAGGTAGAGGGAAACAGCGTTGTTTCTATCGTAGGTGCCTCGGGTGCGGGTAAAAGCACCATGTTGCGATGTATCAATCGCTTGGTAGAACCGACATCCGGCTCTATCAAGCTCAATGGTAATGAACTGGTCAACCTGAAAGGTGCTGAATTGCGCCGTGCGCGGCGCAAGATCGGTATGGTATTCCAGGGCTTTAACCTGCTGGATCGTTTAACTGTGATGGAGAACGTGTTGGCCGGGCGGCTGGGTTACGTCAATCTCTATCAGGCGATCTCCCGCCGCTACCCCCAGGATGATGTTGAGCGCGCCTTTGTGCTGATGGAGCGGGTGGGCATTGCCCACTACGCTAACAAGCGTGCTGATGAGCTCTCCGGTGGTGAGCGCCAGCGGGTAGGCGTTGTGCGTGCACTCATGCAGGAGCCTGAGGTGCTGCTTGCCGATGAGCCAACCGCCTCGCTTGACCCACGTACTTCGGAGCAGATTATGATTCTGCTGCAAAGCCTGGCCAGCGAGCTATCGCTGCCGGTGTTGATCAATATCCACAACGTTGCCCAGGCCAAAACCTACACCGAACGCATCGTGGGCCTACGCCACGGCAAGATGATCTTTGATGGTTTACCTGCCGACTTTAATAAAGATGCGTTAGACGCTATCTACGGCGGCATTGAAGCACCGGACGATGCGATTACCGAACCGTCTGCGGAGGAGCGCTCCCATGACTCCGCCTGAGGCCTCTTCAACGACGCCCCGCACCTGGAGAAAGCCGCCATTTATCGCGAACCCGCTGCTACGCTACGGGATAATCATCGTCGCGGCGGTCTATTTGGTCTGGGCCTTCGGCTCATTACCCTTTAACTGGGCGCGTATCTCGGAAGGTTTGCCCCGGGCAGCGCGTATTTTTAGCGGTGGCTTTCCGCCCAACTTAGAGCGCTACGAGCTGCTGCTGACAGGCTTTAAAGAGAGCTTCCAAATCGCCATTTTGGCTACCCTACTGGGTGTCTTTTTGTCGGTCCCATTTGCCGTGATGGCGGCCCGCAATATCGCTCCTCTGCCCATCTATATTGTGGGCCGCGCTGTGATCATCGTTTCACGCAGCTTTCACCCGGTGATCGTAGCGATCCTGTTTGTTGCCGCGGTGGGATTTGGCCCGCTGGCGGGCATTTTGACCCTTACCCTCTACTCGATTGGCTTTGTAGGAAAGCTGCTGGCCGAAGAGATAGAAGAGATTGATTGGGGACAGGTAGAGGCGATGAAAGCCGCTGGTGCGGGGTATGTGGCAATTCTGTTTTATGCCGTTTTCCCACAGATACTGCCACGCCAAGTAGGGCTCTCCATGTACCAGCTAGACAGCAACCTGCGCGCTTCTGCAGTGGTCGGGATTGTCGGGGCAGGCGGTATTGGCGGCACGCTAATGAACGCCTTTGGACGCTATGACTACGATTTTGCCTTCGCAATTCTGCTCATTATCATCGCGGTCATTTTGCTCAGCGAAGGTATTAGCGGCTGGGTAAGGAAAAAAATATGGTAGATCACGCACAGCAGCTTGCCGACCGGGTTTGGCAACGCTATGACCGCAAACAGCGCCTGATCCGTTACGGCGTTTTGCTAGCTACGTTGATGGTAGTGGTTTGGGCGGTACGCGATATTGATATTTTCTGGCCCTGGGTTTGGGATGCACCCAACCAGATATCCGGTCTCGGGGCCCGCATGTGGCCGCCAAGCGCAGCCGGGCTGAGTGGCATTCTCAATGCCCTGATGGAAACCGTGCATATCGCCACCCTGGCAACGTTCCTCACAATTTTTCTCGCCTTGCCAGTGGCGTATATGGCTGCCCAAAACACTACGCCCAACCGCGCCTGCCTGTGGCTGGGCCGGTTTATTTTGGTCTCAAGCCGGTCGGTGAATACGATCATTTGGGCACTGCTGTTCGTGGCCATTTTTGGCCCCGGCGTATTGGCAGGCATTCTCGCTATCGTTTTTCGCTCCATTGGCTTTATCGGCAAGCTGATGGGAGAAGCGATTGAAGAGATTGATCGACGCCCTGTAGAGGCCATGGAAGCCACCGGCGCTTCCAAGGCCAAAGTGGTCGCCTACGCGATTGTGCCTCAAGTCATGCCTGCGTTTTTTGCGATCGTCATCTTGCGCTGGGATATCAATATCCGCGAATCGACGGTGCTTGGGCTAGTGGGCGCCGGGGGTATCGGCGTTATTTTGCAGGGCGCGATTGACACCTTCGCCTGGCCCACCGTAGCCACCATTTTAATGGCGATCATCGTACTGGTGCTGATCGGTGAAGCAATCACCAGCCTTCTGCGCAGCAAAGTGCTTTGACCCACTGTGTTTAAACCATGGTAAGCGTTTGACCTATTGCCTAACGCTTGCCATGGTTAGATGACCATCAACGACATGGAGTATGCACAGCGATGACAACCTATATCGTGGTAGCCGACGCCGCTCGCGCACGTATTTTTACCCGTGATGCTTTAACGCTAGCGGAGAAAGAGAGTTTGGTTCACGCTGAAGGACGCCTACACGAAGGTGACTTGGTTACAGATGGTCGTGGCGATGTGCACGAGTCGATGTCCACTACCTCCCGCTCGGCTGGCGAAGAGGGAACGGCAACTAAGCACGAAAACGAGCTGTTTGCGAAGGAGGTCGCTCAGCGACTTTACAATGCTCGAGTAGGCAACAGTATGGAAAAACTCATTATGGTGGCGCCGCCTAAATTTTTGGGTCTGCTGCGTGAAAAGCTTGATGGCCCAACTCAAAAGCTTGTTATTCACTCCCTCTCGAAAGACCTCAGCAAAGCCTCATTGGACGACATCCAACATGCTGTTAGCGACCTACGCTAGGCTGTTAAACGATAATTAAACCTTATAGCTAAAGGAAAAGTCGCTCTCGTCGATAGCTGAAGGGTCTCCCTTTTATCTTGTGCGGTCACAACGCGCTGATACAAACTTCGACCCAGAGAGCGACTATGCTTGCATCCTTAAGAGCCCGAATCCTACTTGCCGCCTTGGCCCTCATTACCCTTGCCCTAGTCATTAATGGTGTTGCCAGCTATAGCACCGTTAAACACCATAATAACCAACAAGTAAGCCAGAACCTCAGCGCCGTAGTGAAAGGAAATACACAGGCAATTAATGAATGGTTTAGCGCACGCTATACCATGCTCGCCAGTATGGAAGATGCAGTTAATAGCGATGCCCCACTTGCCGCACTGCGCCAGTTGGCTGCTTCAGGCAGCTTCATGAGCACCTACATTGCCTATCCCTCCACGCCAGACGCTATTTTCTCCGATGGATGGCAGCCCCCCAGTGATTACGATCCTCGCCAGCGGCCCTGGTACAAAGGCGCAAACGAGGCCCGGGACACGGTTATCACGGCACCTTATGTAGATGCGCAATCAGGCGGGCTGATCGTTACCTTTGCACGCCCCTTTTATCGTAATGGACAGCTGGCCGCCGTGATCGGGGCTGACATTGCGATCACTGATGTTATTGAGATCGTCAGTGGTATCGCCCCCACAGAGTCAAGCTTTGCCTTTCTCACCACTGACGACGGCACCCTGGTTGCCCACCCCGACGCGCAATTAACGCTTGAACCTTCAACGCGGTTGAGCAATGACCTGACTCACACCCGTCTAAACCAAATCACCCAAGCAGATGAGCCCCAAGCACTTTCGCTGCAAAACAGCGATAAGCTACTCATGGGCAGCCATGTGGGTGGTGACAGCGGCTGGCAGTTAGTCGTTGCCATGGATGAAGCTGAAGCCACCGCAGGCCTACGAGCTATCGCCACCACCTCAATTGTGACACTACTGGTTGTCGCTGCCGTCACTGCTGTCTTGTTTGGCCTGCTGCTTACTTTGCTGCTGCGGCGTTTGCTAGTGGCACGCGACGCGATGAATAACATCGCCTCTGGCGAAGGTGACTTAACCCGGCGGTTGCCTGAAGAGGGCAACGATGAGGTCACTCAAATTGCCAAAGCATTCAACCGATTTGTAAGCAAAATGGAAGCCGTCTTAATTGATGTGCGCTCAAGTAGTGAATCCGTTCACCACGCGGCTAACGAAATTGCCATGGGTGGTCAGGACTTATCCCGCCGTACGGACAACGCTGCCGCTAGCCTACAGCAGACCTCTGCATCGATAGAGGAAATCACCAGCACGGTTCAACACACGGCAGCATCCGCAAAAGAGGCCAATAAGCTTTCCCAAACTGCCTCTGAAGTAGCGAACGAAGGCGGAAAAGTCGTGGCGAATGTGGTCACCACCATGGAAGACATTACCCAAGCGTCTGACAAAATTGGCGACATTGTGACGTTAATGAACAGCATTTCATTTCAGACCAACCTGCTGGCGCTTAATGCCTCAGTGGAAGCCGCTCGGGCAGGTGAACATGGCCGTGGCTTTGCCGTGGTAGCTGACGAGGTACGCAAACTGGCCGGACGTAGTAGCGAAGCAGCCAACGACATCCAGAAACTGATTGAGGATTCACAGAGCAAGGTGAATAACGGCACCACGCTCGTACGCAATGCTGGCGCCACCATGCAGGATATCGTGGCGCACATTACCCGTGTAACCGATGTATTGGAGGAAATCAACGCGGCCACCAGCGAGCAGAGTGATGGCATTAATCAAGTCAATATTGCCGTTGCCGAGCTTGATCGCATGACTCAGGAGAATGCTGCCATGGTGGAGGAGTCCACTACCGCTGCTGAGCAATTGAAAGAACAGGCTGACCACTTGGCTAGCACCGTGGGGGCTTTCACTCTGTCAAGCAGTTCAGTGCCCCAGGATGGCCGTCTTATGGCGCCCACTTCCCTTCCACAGTATGCGGTTACCTAGCCTAAAGAGATCAACGACAATGAACTTTAAGTCCGTCCGCACCCTCATTGCCACGCTGGTCGGTGGCTGTATCCTGCTGGTGGTTGCTGCACTGGTCATCTATTCGGTGATTGCCAACGCGCGCTCCCCAGGCACTGGTTGAAAATCAGACGAAGGAATTACTCGAACGCAACATCGAAGCGCGTCTTACGGCGATCGCCTCAGCCCAAACCGAAGAAATCAAAGGAGAGCTCGAACACGCTCTGACGCTTGCCACTAGCCTAGCCAACACCAATGCCATGTTAGGCCAGGAGGACGAAAACGGGCGGCCTTTAATGAGCATGAGCCGCCGCGAGCTTTCGATGCTTGTGCGTCAAACGGTAGTGGATAATAGCGGACTGCTTGACGCTTTTATTGGTTGGGAGCCCAATGCCTTTGGTAATGATGCGCTCTATACGGGGCGTGAAGACCAAGGCTATGGCCCCGATGGCCGCTTTATGCCGTGGTGGTACCGCACCGAAAGCGGCGCTATTGAAGTCTTGGCGCTGGGTAGCGACATGGAAAACCAGGAGCGCGATGCCGATGGCATTCGGCGCGGGGAGTACTATCTATGCACCAAAGAAACGAAGCGTAGCTGTGTTGTCGACCCACACCTATACGATTATAACGGCGAGATATTACTGGTTACTTCGTTTAATGCGCCCATCCTGGTAGACGATGAGTTTCGCGGTAGCGCCGGCGTTGACCTGTCTGTTGAATTTATTCAGGGGCTGCTGGAAGAGGCCAATCAGTCGCTCTACGACGGCGCTGGAGAAATCGGTCTGATCGCCTCTCAAGGTGCTTTGGCGGCCTATACCAGCTCGCCTGACCTGCTAGGTAAGAATGTTGAAAACGTTCTCGACTCTAACCTCCAGGCTGGCATCGCTCAGGCGCAGCAGGGAGAGAGAGTGCGTAGGCTCGACACGGAGCAGGGCATGACCGAACTTTACTGGCCCTTTTCCATCGATGAGAGTGGTAACCCCTGGGTATTGATGATTCGCCTGCCGGAAAGCGCCGTGCTTGCCGGCCTCAATGACTTGCAAGCGCAAATGGAAAGCCAGCGCGAAACAGCAACACTCGGTATGATTGGCATGGGTCTGGTTATCGCCTTTCTGGGCCTGATTGCCAGTTGGCTACTGGGTAGCAGTATCTCCCGCCCGCTGAAGCAACTGGCCGATCGCATGCGCGAAATCGCCTCTGGGGATGGCGATTTAACCCAGCGGCTGCCGGTGCGTGGACGCGACGAAGGAGCAGAGCTAGCGATTCAGTTCAATGCCTTTGCAGTCAAGATCCACGATGTACTGGTTGACGTACGCACCAGCAGTGAGTCCGTTCACCATGCGGCCAATGAGATCGCCATGGGGGGCCAGGACTTGTCCCGCCGAACCGATAATGCCGCCGCTAGCCTGCAGCAGACCTCTGCCTCGATCGAGGAAATCACCAGCACGGTTCAACACACGGCGGCTTCGGCCAAAGAAGCCAATAAACTGTCTCAGACCGCCTCAGAAGTAGCCAGAGAAGGCGGGCAAGTCGTGGCGAATGTGGTCACTACCATGGAAGACATTACCCAGGCATCGGATAAGATCGGTGAAATTGTCACGCTTATGAACAGCATCTCGTTCCAGACCAATCTGCTGGCGCTTAACGCCTCAGTGGAAGCGGCCCGGGCGGGTGAGCATGGTCGCGGTTTTGCCGTAGTGGCGGACGAGGTGCGCAAGCTGGCTGGGCGCAGTAGCGAAGCGGCCAACGATATCCAAAAACTGATTGAGGACTCCCAAAGCAAGGTCAATAACGGCACCACGTTGGTGCGCAATGCAGGGTCTACCATGCAGGAGATCGTGGCGCATATTACTCGTGTGACCGATGTTCTGGAGGAGATCAACGCCGCCACCAGCGAGCAAAGCGAAGGTATCAAACAAGTCAACATCGCTGTTGCCGAGCTGGATCGTATGACCCAGGAGAACGCGGCCATGGTGGAAGAGTCCACGACCGCTGCCGAGCAGTTGAAAGAGCAGGCCGACCATTTAGCGGTCACCATAGGCAGTTTCAAACTGGCTCAACACCCACCGGCTCCGCTAACGTTAAAGTCCACCCAAGCGTTGCCATCTTTTTGAGGGATTAAGGAATCGGTGGTAGCGCTATATCCTACCTATAGGGGCCTCTTTTTGAGGCCCCTACTCCGTTATCCATCCCACGTTAATTCGGTTTACTCCAGCGCGTATCTTTTCCCTTGCGAACCTCTAGCTACACGAACTGACGCATACGCCTAAAGTCGTATCTATCGGTGCCGATAGCATGACAGCAGATATTACTTACCAAGCGGTCAACGTCTGACCTTATTTTCCCTGAATAGCGAGACTTTCTTAATGCTGTCGTCCCTACGCTTGCGCATCCTGATGATCACGTTGGTGGTCATCACGCTGGCTCTGATCATCAACGCCTCCGTCAGCTATCTGACCTTGCAGGCTCACAATGAGCAGCAGATAACTCGGCAACAGGCCTCCATCGTACAGGGTAACGCCCTGGCCATTGAGGAATGGGTATCTGCCCGTGCCGCTATGTTGGAAGCTGCTCGCGCGCCCGTGCTCGATAATGCTCCTCTTGAGCCGCTAAAACAGTTAGCCGATTCAGGCGGATTCATAGCGGCCTTTTATGGCCAAACCGATGGCAGCCATCTTTCTTCCGATGGCTGGATACCACCCAATGACTATGACCCACGCCAGCGCGACTGGTACCAGGCAGCTATGGATGAGGATAGCACTATCGTCTCGCTGCCCTATGTGGATGCCAACAGCAATCGCTTGGTGGTTACCTTCGCTACACCGGTCAAGCGTGAGGGTCGCCTGTATGGCGTGGTCGGCGGAGATGTAGCGATCGATAATCTGGTCAATCAGGTCAACGCTATTCAACCAACGCCCTCGAGTTTCGCTTTTCTGAGCAGTGGCGGCGAGACGCTGATCGCGCATCCTGATACAGCGCTGACGCTCAAACCCTTGAGCCAGGTCAGCGAGACCTTGACCCCTGCCGTTCTCGAACGGTTGAGCGCTACAAGAGACGCCTGGGAGCCTATCCAGGTCGACGGCCAAACCAAACGGCTATCGGCCTCCCCCATCGCCGGTACCGATTGGGAACTTGGCGTGGCGCTAGATGAATATGAAGCGACTGCCGGCCTGCGCGCCATTCTCCACTCTTCACTGATCACGCTGCTGGTTATTATCGCCGTGACGGCTCTGTTGCTCAGCCTATGGCTCAAACGAACCTTCGCCGGTCTCGAACGGGCACGGGATGCCCTAGATGACATCGCTAGCGGCGAGGGCGACCTGACCCGCCGACTACCGGAGCAAGGCCGCGATGAAGTAGCCCAGATAAGCGGCGCCTTCAACCGCTTCGTGAGCAAAATGGAAGCGGTATTAATCGATGTACGCACCAGCAGCGAGTCGGTTCACCACGCTGCCAATGAGATCGCGATGGGTGGCCAGGATTTATCCCGTCGCACCGATAACGCCGCCGCTAGCCTGCAGCAAACGTCTGCTTCGATTGAAGAGATTACCAGTACGGTTCAACACACGGCGGCGTCCGCCAAAGAAGCCAACAAGCTTTCTCAGACCGCCTCAGAGGTCGCCAACGAAGGCGGGAAGGTTGTCGCAAACGTCGTGACCACCATGGAAGACATTACTCACGCGTCGGATAAGATCGGTGAAATCGTCACCTTAATGAACAGCATCTCGTTCCAGACCAACCTGCTGGCGCTCAACGCCTCAGTGGAAGCCGCCCGGGCGGGTGAGCATGGTCGCGGCTTTGCCGTGGTGGCCGATGAGGTACGTAAGCTGGCCGGGCGCAGCAGTGAAGCGGCCAACGATATCCAGAAACTGATTGAAGATTCCCAAAGCAAGGTCAATAACGGCACCACGCTCGTGCGCAACGCTGGCGCCACCATGCAGGATATCGTCGCGCACATTACCCGTGTGACCGATGTCCTCGAAGAGATCAATGCGGCCACCAGCGAGCAAAGCGAGGGCATTAATCAAGTCAACATCGCTGTTGCAGAGCTGGATCGCATGACTCAGGAGAACGCGGCCATGGTGGAAGAGTCCACGACCGCTGCTGAGCAGTTGAAAGAGCAGGCCGACCATTTAGCGGTCACCATAGGCAGCTTCAAGCTGTCTCAAAACCCACCGGCTCCGCTCACGTTAAAGTCCACCCAAGCGTTGCCATCGTTCTGAGGAATTAAGGAATCGGCGGTAGCGCTATATCATCACTGCGCTTGGCCCCGGCAGTCATTTCACGGCACAGACGCAGGAATTCGCGCACGCCGGTGGTGAGGTATTTATGCCGGTGCCAAATAAACGTGAACTGACGCTTTAGATCCAACTCCGGCGTGGGCAGCGGCACCAAGCTACCCCGCCGGAAGGCATCACGCAGCGCCAGGCGCGAGACACAGCCGATCCCCAACCCCGACTCCACGGCACGCTTAATACCTTCCGTATGCTCTAGCTCCAGCAGGGTGTTAAAACGGCTGCGGCGGTGGCGGGCGGCGTGCTCCAGAGTCATACGCGTACCGGATCCCTCTTCACGCATTATCCAGTCTTCACGCAGCAATTGCTCAAGCTCAAGATGCTCGCGGCCTGCCAGTGGGTGCCGCGGCGAGCAAAACACGCACAGCTCATCTTCGACCCAGGGCTGGCTGATGATCATGTCATCGTCGCACTGTCCCTCGATCAAGCCTAAATCCAGCGAGTGCTGGCGCACGCCTTCGATAATATGGCGGGTATTGCGTACCGCTAACCGCACACGACTCCCCGGATGACGCTGCATAAAATCGCTAATGAGCAGTGTCGCCAAATAGTTACCGATAGTTAGCGTAGCGCCTACATCAAGCGTGCCAACTCCTTTTTGACCGCGCAGAAGCTCTTCAATCTCTTCACCACGGTCAAGAAGCGCCACCGCTTTGGGCAATAGCTGAAAACCGAGTGCGTTGAGTTTTAGGCGTTTCCCGATCCGATCCAGTAGTTGGCAGTCGAACTGCCGCTCAAGCTCCGCAAGCGCCGTGCTGGTCGCCGACTGAGACATGGCCAGTGCACGCGCCGCATGGGAGACGCTCTCATGCTGAGCAACCGCCACAAAGACTTCCAACTGCCGCAGGGTGTAGTGCATAGCGTCTGACCTATATTTGATCTATATCTATTTTTCAGATAACCGTTATCAATATAATTCGCTTAACAGATATACCACGCATTGCTTAGACTTGCTGGCAACATATTTAATCATTTTTATTCTTTTTAAGAATATGACCGATGCGGACTAGCGCCAGCATCGACTAATGGAGAAAACGGCATGAGTAAGTTTGCTCTGGAAGAAGTGCTTAGCGTTCATCACTGGAACGATACCCTGTTCAGCTTCCGCACCACCCGCGAGCGCAGCCTGCGTTTCAAAACCGGTCAGTTTGTGATGATTGGTTTGGAAGTGAATGGCAAGCCGCTGATGCGCGCTTACTCCATTGCCAGCCCCAACTACGAAGACCACCTTGAGTTCTTCAGCATTAAAGTACCCGACGGCCCGCTCACTTCACGCCTTCAGCACCTGAAAGTAGGCGATCAGATTATGGTCAGCCGCAAGCCCACGGGCACGCTGGTATGCGATGACCTACTGCCGGGCCGTAACCTCTACATGCTCTCTACCGGTACCGGCTTGGCACCGTTTATGAGTTTGATCCAGGATCCTGAAGTATACGAGCGCTTCGAAAAGGTGGTGCTGGTTCACGGTGTACGGGAAGTCTCTGAGCTCGCCTATGCCGACTTTATTACCAAAGAGCTGCCAGCTCATGAATACCTGGGTGAAGATATCGCTGAAAAGCTGGTCTACTACCCGACCGTTACGCGTGAAGAGTTCCATACCATGGGGCGCCTGACCGACCATATTCGTACGGGTAAGCTGTTTGAAGATACCGGACTACCGCCCATCGACCCGCGCCAAGACCGCGCAATGATCTGCGGTAGCCCCGCTATGCTTGACGATACCAGCGCACTGCTCGACGAGCTGGGCCTGAACATCTCGCCGCGCATGGGTGAGCCGGGGGACTATGTGATTGAGCGTGCCTTTGTTGAGAAGTGAGGGGTGAGAAGTGAGAGGTGAGGTGAATAGGCAATGGTCACCATCACCTTATGATTAAGGCCCCTGTGGATGCACTCCCCAGGGGCTTTGTCTACTAGGCACTACTCACACCTCACCCTTCACACCTCACCCCTCACAAACCTAAACCGCGTCTTTACCGGTTTCACCAGTACGGATACGGATCACCTGCTCTAGCTGCATCACAAAGATTTTGCCGTCACCGATTTTACCCGTGTTCGCCACCTGGGTGATGGCATCAATCACCTGCTCGGCCATATCGTCGTCCACGGCAACTTCCAGCTTCACCTTGGGCAGGAAGTCCACCACATACTCAGCGCCGCGATACAGCTCAGTATGCCCTTTCTGGCGACCAAAGCCTTTCACTTCCGTCACCGTAATACCTTGAACGCCGATATCGGAGAGTGACTCGCGCACATCGTCGAGCTTAAACGGCTTGATAATCGCTGTGATCAATTTCATTACCATATCCTCTAACTGGGTGGCCGTGATGGAGTCGGGTTGAACGGCTGCGTATGCGCAACCGATGACCGCTAACTACCAGCATACACCGCTATCGGCAGAGAATAAAAAAGCCTCCCACTAAGGGGAGGCCAGAAGGAGCACGCCAGCTCACTAGGTCAGCATCAAATTACTTTCTAAATTACTTTTTGACACCAAATTCGGGGTAGGCTTCAAGACCACACTCTGCGATATCGACGCCTTCATACTCTTCTTCTTCGCTAACCCGAATACCCATAATGGCTTTCAGGATTAGCCAGACCACAAGGCTTGCCAGGAAGACCCAACCAAAGATACCGGCGATACCGATGATCTGAGCACCGAATGATGCACCGTCGTTATTCAACGGTACTGCCAGCACACCCCAGATACCGACAACGCCGTGAACCGAGATCGCACCGACAGGATCATCCAGCTTCACTTTATCAAGGGTGACGATGGCTGCCACGACGATGATGCCACCAATCGCACCGATAATGGTCGCGCCTAGGGCAGTCGGAGAAAGCGGATCAGCGGTAATAGCGACTAAGCCCGCCAGCGCACCGTTCAGCGCCATGGTTAGGTCTGCTTTACGGAACCACAGTTTGGCCAGAATTAGTGCTGCAATAACACCACCTGCCGCCGCAGCGTTGGTATTCACAAACACTTGCGCCACGTTGTTTGCAGAATCGACGGCCGCCAGTTTGAGCTCGGAACCGCCATTGAAGCCGAACCAGCCCATCCACAGAATGAAGGTACCCAGCGTTGCCAGCGGCATGTTGGCACCGGGAATAGCGTGGATAGAACCATCTTTACCGTATTTGCCTTTACGGGGGCCTAGCACGATCACACCCGCTAGCGCAGCCGCCGCACCGGCAAGGTGCACAATGCCTGAACCCGCATAGTCAGAGTAGCCCACTTCAGACAACCAGCCGCCACCCCAAGTCCAGTAGCCAGACACCGGATAGATAAACGCGGTCATGACGACAGCGAAGGCCAGGAAGGCCCACAGTTTCATACGCTCAGCCACAGCACCCGACACAATCGACATGGCCGTTGCTACGAATACAACCTGGAAGAAGAAATCTGAGCGCATGGAGTAGTAAGGTGCGTCATCACCCCCAGCAGTCACTGCATCAACGCTGTTTTCCGCACCAATCAAGAAGCCCAGATTAGGCAGGAAGCCACCGGCACTGCTGGAGTACATGATGTAGTAGCCCACCAGCAAATACATGGTGCAGGCAATGGCGAACAGCGCGATATTCTTGGTCAGGATTTCAGCGGTGTTTTTAGAGCGTACTAAGCCCGCTTCTAACATGGAGAAGCCTGCCGCCATCCACATGACGAGCACACCGCAGATTAGAAAGTAGAACGTATCGAGCGCGTAGCTCAGATCAGTCAACTCATTCATTGTAAGTTCCCCGTTGAACTATAGAAATGATCCGAAAAACAGCGTTAAACGGCGTCGGCACCGCGTTCGCCAGTCCGAATCCGAATAACGTCTTCAAGCGGTGTCACAAACACCTTGCCGTCACCGATCTTGCCGCTGTTAGCCGCACTACAGATCGCATCCAATACGCTCTCTAAACGGGCGTCATCTACGGCCACTTCCACTTTTACCTTGGGTAGAAAATCGACGACGTATTCAGCGCCACGATACAACTCGGTATGCCCTTTCTGACGGCCAAAACCTTTAACTTCAGTGACCGTAATGCCCTGAACGCCGTTGTCGGCTAATGCCTCACGAACGTCGTCGAGCTTAAATGGCTTGATGATAGCGGTGATGAGTTTCATCCCGGATCTCCCCTGCTGGATAAGTCCTGCTAGATTGGTAGCGGCACAGCCGCCAGAATAAGCACCTGAACCGATAATGCGCATACTGTGCCAGCTGACCTTTTTTTCTTATAAGTCAGCCGATTACCTGACAACTAAGCGCCCTGCAGAGCTAAACCTGAGCAAAGTCGATTAATGCGCCACCGCTATTGCACCAAAAAAGAGCGCAAGCAAAAGTAGCCCGCTCCATTTCGATGCAAGCCACGCGATCAACAGGAAATTCACTCGGCGCATGCGAATTCGCCGACTGTTGCGTATCCTTACCGGTAAGCAACTTTTGAAATATTCATTTAGCGAGTTATTAAGGAGAGAGCGCGATGGTGCCTCAAGACCGCATTAGCCGACTGGCCCAGCAAATTGGCGACCGTTTACAAAACGCCTCCCAGGCGCCGGAAGATATTCAAAAGGGCGTGCAGCAAGTCGTGCGTGGCGCCTTTGATCGCCTGGAGCTGGTTTCACGGGAAGATTTCGACATTTTAATGGACGTACTGCAGCGCACTCGGTCACGGGTAGAGGCATTAGAGCGTCAGGTCGCCAACCTTGAAGCCGCCGTAGAAACGTCAACGGCCTCCACTGCCACGCCGGTGGAAGCAGAAGTGCCGCCGGTGCCCACTCCCGAGCCAGATACCGATACCGATACAGAGGAGAATAATAAGCCCGCTTAACGCTTTAACTTCTTAAGCAGCAATAGGGCAGTGGCCTATTGCTGCAATTATCAGCACTAACAATCTCAAAATAAACACGAATCACTATCGTTGACTTTATGTTTCGTGGTGATACTCTCCGCCTCCTAACTCCTCACTGTTCGCGGATTGTTCACCATGTACGCGCTGCCATTGTTAAAACCGCCTTTTCACAAGCTACCCTCTTCAACTGCTGCGCTGATTGGCACCGGCCTTTTAATGGGTTTCTCCAACAGCATTTTCGCCCAAACTACCTCCTCCGAGGCAGACGCCGGCGACACCATGGTGGTCGTGGGATCACGTACGCCCACCCAGATCAGCCAAATTCCCGGTGCGGTATGGGTCATTGACAAAGAGATGCTGCAACAACAGACCCGCAATGGTGCAGACCTCAAGACAGCATTAGGACGCCTGGTGCCAGGGCTAGATCTGGCACCGCAAGGGCGCACCAATTATGGGCAAAATATGCGCGGCCGTGGTGTACAAGTACTGATCGACGGTGTATCGCTGAATAGTTCCCGTGGCCTTTCCCGTCAGTTCGATGCCATTGATCCCTTCAATATTGAGCGTGTGGAAGTACTTTCCGGCGCCAGCAGCCTGTATGGCGGCGGCGCTACAGGGGGCTTGATCAATATTATTACCCGCAAGGGTGAAGAAGGCCTGAACTGGAGGACGGAAGCAGGCATCACCACTGGCTTCAATAACAGCGATGATATGGATCGCCGCCTCTCGCAATCGATCAGCGGTGGAAATGAGTTTGTTCAAGGCTACCTGGGCACCGCCATTGGCGATAACGGCCGCCACTATGACGGTAGCGGCCAAGAGATCTTCCCCGATATCGCCCAAACCGACCTGCAGGACAACCGCAGCATTGATGTGCTGGGCAACCTATCCTTCCGCTTAACCGACGAACAGAGCCTGGAGCTGAGTGCCCAGCTCTACCGTTCAGGCTTCGAAGGTGATCGCGGCGTTTATTTTCCCAACCTCGACGCCGCTACGCCCAACTTAAATGACGCCGAAATTCGCGACGGTTACCGCTCTCAGCGCGACCCGGAAACCGACCGAAAACTCGTTAACATTAACTATCACCACGCCAACCTGTGGGGGCAAAATTTCTACCTGCAGGCGTTTCACCGCGAGGAGGAGTCCAGTTTCCAGGCCTTTCCCTACCCTGTCGACGACGGCCTGCAGTTTCGCGCCTCGCAACAAAACACCGACTTAAGCGGCATCAAGGCGCTGTTTGAGTCACGCCTGGGTGACGACGTTTCGCTGACCTACGGCATCGATATGGATCGAGAAACCTTCGATGCCAGCCAGATGCTGTTCGACACCGACATCTCAGACACCTCTGGCGGCCTGGTTCAACAGGCATCGGGCGTTGAACCCCGTTACCCAGGCTATCAGGTGGATGGGCTGTCAGGCTTTGTGCAGGGCGACTGGCAGGCCACTCAGGCGCTCAAGCTTTCTGCCGGTGTGCGCCAGCAGCACATGGACGTCGAAGTGGATGAGTTTCAGGGGATTCCTGGCGGCGAAAATGACTACGAAGCGACCCTGTTCAATGCCAGCGCCCTCTATGATTACCGCAACGGCCACCAGAACTGGCTGCAGTTCAGCCAGGGATTCGAGCTGCCGGATCCCGCCAAATATTACGGCAAGAGCCCCGATGTGAGTGTCGCTAATAACCCCTTGTCTGCCATTGAGACGGATCAGGTAGAGCTAGGCTGGCGCTACCAAGGGGGTAACTGGACGGCCCAAACGGCGCTTTACTACGCCTGGTCGGACAAAGCAGTGGAGAACGCCGAGGATCTAAGCGTCAGCGTCGTCGATGAGAAGAAGCGCGACTTCGGACTGGAAAGCGCCGTGACCCGTTATTTCGATAATGGCCTGGAAGCCGGGGGTACTCTGCACCTGGTTCGCTCCGAGCAGGAGAACGACCAGGGCAACTGGGAGAAGCGTGACGCCCGCTATGCATCGCTCTCTTCCGCCACCGCCTTTATCGGCTGGACAGATTATGTTCGCTCGGCTCGCTTGCAAGCCAACCATAACTTCGACCTGAAGGATGATGCAGACCGGGAGATCGACGGCAATACCACCCTCGACCTATCGCTCAGCCAAGACACCGACTTTGGCACCCTAAGCCTGGGCGTGCAGAACCTGCTGGATGACCAGTACTCCACCGTTTGGGGCCAGCGAGCCGCGATGTTCTACTCGCCCTACTACGGCCCGGAATACCTCTACGACTACCAGGGTCGCGGGCGCACTTACACCCTGAACTGGTCGATGGAGTACTGAGTGCTAGTTCGCTACTCGCTGACAACCGCTCAAGGGTGAGGTAACGGGGATGGCTACACTCGGCTCAATAACGCCATCTGGCGTACCACTGACCGCCCATGACCTGTTGGCTATCGGTCAGCGCTTCGGGATCGACTACCGCTTTCCCGAAGCGCCCGACCGCTCCCAGCCAGCGCCTTGCGTTGCCCGTGGGCAGGTGATGGACGTCGAGATAGACCCCACACTGCGCGTGACACACTCGGATCTTGACGTGCTGCACGCTTACGCTTCCACCTCCCGGCGCGCTGCGCCATGGTTTCTCAGCGTGATACTCGAGGGCCATATCCAAGTCGGCCTAGGGCAGCAGTCGTTTCAGTTGCAGGCCGGCGACGCTTTCAGTGCCCATTTCAACGAGCAGACCGGGCTTGAGGTCTTCCAGCCCGCACCACAGCGTTTGCGCATCCTCAACCTCTCAATTCTCGCTGACAGCGGGTCTCTCTCTTTCTCGCCTACCAACGTGGCCCCACCGTCAACGCCGGTACTCCATACCTGGCAGGTGCCGCCGCTTCTTCGCCATAGTCTTGAAGCGGCACTGGCGTCGAACTGGCCAGCAGAGCGGCAGCGCCTATTATGGCAGGGCCTAGCGCTCCAGTTGCTCGCTCACGGGCTGCCCGACGCCTGCCTCGAGCCCAGAGAAAAAGAGCAAGCAGTAGGCCAACCGCAGGGGCTCTCCCATCGCGATCACCAACGTCTGGAACGTTTGCGCCAGCAGCTCGAAGAGTATCCCTGCCAGGCGTATCGGCTGGAGCAGATGGCCCGCAATGCGGCCATGAGCCCCAGCAGCCTACGCAGCAAGTTTCAGCGCTGCTACGGCTGCTCAATATTCGACTATCTACGCCGCTGCCGTCTGACCCAAGCTCAGGCGTACTTGCGCAAAGGGTATAGCGTGCAGCAAACCGCTCACGCCTGTGGTTATCGACACGCCACCAATTTTGCCACCGCCTTTAAGCGCGCCTTTGGTATCGCGCCCCATGAGGTTCACAACCGCCACTAAGGTCGCTGCGTTGCTGTAGCAGCAGTAAGTTCCTCTGTTTGACGCTTTTTGGCAGTGCGCATACGCCTTTTATCACTGCACATACCTTTCACAGGCAAATAAGCGCAATAATTCTCATTAACACATTAGTTAATTGATTCTTATTGCAGGTACTCCCCATGCCCATCCCCCATCACCACTTGCTACGCTCGCCACACTTTTTGCGCTCTCCCATCAGCGCCGCCGTTATCGCAGCGCTGGCCGTTTCCCCGCTGTACGCTCAGGAAAGTACCGAACTGGAAACGGTCACAGTCACCGCCCAGCAGGCCGCCACCAAGGTAGAAACGCCGACTATCGAAATCCCCCAGAGCGTTTCCACCATTACCCGCGAGCAGATGGATAGCCGCGGTGTAAGCACCGTGCAACGCGCCACCGACTACACGCCGGGTGTCTACAGCAACCAGGTGGGCGCCTCCAACCGTTTCGACTATTTGGTGCTTCGCGGGTTTTCTGACGGCAGCTTGAGCAATACCTTCCTGGATGGCCTAAAGGTAATGGGCGATGCCAACTCCCATAGCAGTATGCGCATTGATCCTTGGTTCTTGGAGAGTATTGAAGTGGTACGCGGGCCCGCCTCTGTGCTCTATGGGCGCGCTTCTCCTGGCGGGGTGGTGGCCCTGAACAGCAAGCGTCCCGAGTTTGAGCAGGGCGGCGAACTGCGTTTCCGGGTCGGCAATAACAACCAGCGCAGCGCCGCGTTTGACCTCACCGGGCCTATTGGCGCAGAGCAGCGGGTGGCCTTTCGCCTGACCGGGATTGCCCGCGCCGCGGATACACAGTTTGGTCCAGCAGAAGAGGAGCGCTACGCCATTGCGCCCCGCCTCACCTGGGATATTACCGACGCCACCAGCCTAACCGTGGAAGCGTATCTGCAGGATGAGCCGGAAGGCGGATACCACTCTGGCGTACCCTATGAAGGCGCTGTAGTCGCCCACAATGGCCGCAAGATCAGCAATAACTTTTATGATGGTGAAGAGGAGTACGATACCTACGAACGTACCCAGCGCATGGTCGGCTACACTCTGGAACACCGCTTTAACGACCAGGTAACTGGCCGCCAGTTAATGCGCTATCTCAATTCAGACGTGGTACTCAATCAGGTTTACGGCTTTGGCTGGGTATCACCGGAATCTGACGAACTCACCCGCTACTACTCCGGCAGCGATGAGTCACTGGAAGCCTGGACGCTCGACAACCAGTTAGAAGCCAACATCAGCAGCGGCTTTATGGATCATACGCTGCTGTTCGGGGTGGATTATCAGCAGCGGGAGAATGACGTTTCGTGGCCCACGGGGTATTTCCCGTCGATTAATGCATTTAACCCTGTATATGGCAGCGACCCCATCGAGTTTTACGCCCCGGTGCGCGAACGCCATAAGATCGACCAGACCGGGGTGTACCTGCAGGATCAGATAGCCCTCGATAACTGGCGCTTCACTCTGGGCGGCCGCTACGACTGGGTGAATATCGACAATACCGACCGCGATAGCGGTAACACCAGTTCCCTCAGCGACACCCAGTTCAGTGGCCGCGCCGGGGTGGTCTACCTGTTTGATAACGGCGTGGCTCCCTACCTAAGCTACTCCACCGCCTTCACCCCCACCAGCTTCGTGGATGAGAACGGTGACCTGCTATCCCCGATGGAAGGGGAACAGTGGGAAACCGGCGTTAAATTCCAACCAAACGACAGCGCCAGCCAATACAGCGCCGCGTTGTTCCACATCCGCCAGGAGAACGTCGCCACCAAAGAGCAACCCACCGATCCATACCGCGCCGTGGGGGAGATCGAATCCCAAGGGCTGGAGCTGGAAGCGCAAACCCAGCTAACGGATACCCTCTCGGTTCAGGCAGGCTACAGCTTCACCGATATCACCTATGCCAAAAGCGACGACGGCAACCAGGGTAATAACGCCATTTACTCCCCACGGCACCAAGTGCAGCTCTGGGGCCACTACCAGGCCAACGACGGCTGGCTGAACGGCGTGGATATGGGGGTCGGCGTCCGCCACTACGCAGATATCGCCGCTGACCGGGCCAATACCGAAACTGTGCCCGACTACACCCTGGTCGATGCCACCATTGGTTACGACCTGGGCCACGTCGGTGTTAAAGGGGTCGAAACACGCTTAAACGTAAGCAACCTGCTCGATAAAGATTATGTGGCCTCCTGCAACTCGCTTGAGTATTGCTACTTCGGTGCGGAGCGCGGCGTGACCGCGAGCGTTCACTACCGTTTCTAGCGATGGCGCTAAGAGCCTATTCTAAGCCCCATTTCTAGGCTCTTATGCTAAGCACCATTAAGTAAACGTGTTCCCTCCCGCCCAGGCCACTCCGCCTGGGCATTTTTTCTGGGGTGTAGGTTTGCAAACAATAAATATTATCGTTTAAATACAGCCCTTATTTTCTGGATGGCCTCTCACCACCATGCGCCACACCAACCTGTTCTCTTTGCTCGCCCGCTGCGGGCTATTTGCCGTTTGTATGCTGCACCTGTCGACCGCTCAGGCTCAGTGGGCCACGGTGGACTGGACGATCGCCGAAACGCTGTTGGCGATTGATGCGCCGGTGAGCAGTGTCGCCCAGCAGAGTGACTACCATGCCTGGGTAGGCGAGCCACCTATTCCCGATAGTGCCACCGATATGGGCCTGCGCACCCAGCCCAATATGGAACTGCTGGCTCAGGTGCCACCAGAGCAAACGCTGATTTCGCCCATGTTCGCGGGTTTAACGCCGCGCTTGGAGAAAATTGCGCCGGTCACTTTGTTTTCGCTCTACTCCCCCGGCACCGATACCTGGCAAGAAATGCAAACGCTGACCCGCCAACTAGGCGAGTTAACCGAGCACCAGCCCCAGGCTGAGCAGCTTATAGAAGAGAGCCAAGCCTTGATGACCCGCCTGCGCGAATCCCGCCCCCTCTCACAGTCTGAAATCTCCCCGCTGCTGATGGTGCAGTTTATGGATGCCCGCCACGTGCGCGTGTTTGGGGAGAACAGCTTGTACAACGCCGTGCTGGAGCAGCTTGAGTTGCCCAATGCCTGGGATCAAGCCACTAACGCCTGGGGGTTCGCACTGGTGGGGATTGAAGCGCTGGCACGCTATCCAGATGCAACACTAGTTGTCATCGACCCGCTGCCCGCCGGAGTCGATGAGCAGTTAGCAAAAAGCGGCCTATGGCAACAACTCCCCAGCGTAAAACACGATAATCTAGTCCATCTGCCCCCCGCCTGGAGCTTCGGCGCGCTTCCTTCCGCCCAGCGTTTTGCCCGACAGCTAACGACGGCACTGGAATCCCCTTCGATTAGTCGCTAGGTCAGAAGTTAGAAGACCACGACGCTACCAAAGCGTTCTTAATTACGATAGGTTAAGCACTTAAGATAAAGTAGATTTCGCTTACATTCAGGTTGGAGTTTTTACCTAAACGCAGCGAGGGAAGAGCATGACGCTAGCCATTGTAGCCACGCGAGCGGGCGTAGGTTTAGATGCACCGGCGGTGCATGTTGAGGTGCATCTGGCTAACGGCTTGCCGGGCCTAACGCTAGTGGGTTTGCCGGAAACGGCGGTAAAAGAGAGCCGCGAACGGGTGCGCAGTGCGCTAGTCAATGCAGGCTTTGATTTTCCCAATACCCGCCGTATTACCTTAAACCTTGCCCCCGCTGATCTTCCCAAAGAGGGAGGCCGTTTTGATCTGCCCATTGCACTGGGCATCCTAGCCGCCTCCGGGCAAATTCCGGTGGAAGCGTTAGAAGGCATGGAGTGCGCTGGTGAGCTGGCCCTGGACGGCAAACTGCGCGCGGTGCCGGGCATACTGCCCTTTGCCCTTGCCACACGACGAGCAAAGAAAGCGCTGATTATTCCCCGCGACTGCGCCGATGAAGCAGCACTGGCGGGGGATCTGCCGGTACTACCCGCCGATACGCTCTGGCAAGTCGTCGCTCACCTACTCGACCAAGAGAAGATCCCGCCGCACAAGCTCAGTGCCTCGGTGAAAACCACTGCCCCAGTAGATGATCTCGCCGATGTGCGCGGCCAGCAGCAGGCCCGCCGGGCGCTGGAAGTCGCTGCGGCCGGAGGCCACAATCTGCTATTCGCAGGCCCTCCCGGCACCGGCAAAACCATGCTGGCCAGTCGGCTGCCCGGTATTTTGCCGCCGCTTTCCGAAGAAGATGCGCTGGAAGTGGCCGCCGTGCGTTCGGTCTGCGGGCTACCGCTGGAAGCCGACTGGGGTAAGCGGCCCTTCCGCCAACCCCATCACAGCGCCAGCGCCGCCGCTTTGGTGGGTGGCGGCTCAAAACCCAAACCCGGCGAAATTTCACTCGCCCACCACGGCGTGCTGTTTTTGGATGAACTACCGGAGTTTTCCCGCCATGTGCTAGAGGTTTTGCGCCAACCGCTAGAAACGGGAGAGATCCATTTAGCCCGCGCCAGCCATGAGCGCCGTTACCCAGCTCAATTCCAGCTCGTCGCTGCCATGAACCCTTGCCCCTGCGGCCACTTGGGTGACCCGCGCCAACGCTGCCAGTGCACTGCCAGCCAAATCCAGCGTTACCAAGCGCGGCTTTCCGGACCACTGCTAGACCGGATCGATCTGCAAGTGGAGGTTCCCGCGCTGCCGCCAGAGCAGCTCACCGCACAAACTCAAGGCGAGTCGTCCGAAGCCGTGCGTGAACGGGTAATGGCCGCTCGGGAGCGCCAAATGGCCCGCGGGGCGCTCAACAGCCAACTTAGCGGCAAAGCCCTGGAAGCCGCCTGCGCGCTTAACGATGAAGAGCGCGCCTGGCTCGCGGGCGTACTCGAAAAGCTCAAGCTCTCCGCCCGCGCCTATCACCGCGTACTGCGCGTAGCCCTGACCCTTGCCGACCTTCAGGGCGAACCCAAGCCCACCCAACCGCACCTGATTGAAGCAATTGGCTACCGGCAGTTGGATCGGATGTTGAAAGGTGCCTAAGGGTGGTTATTCGCCATTACATCGACAAGCCGTTGGCAGAGGGCGTCGAGCTTCTCGCCGGTAGCAGCGTCATTTAATGCGCCTGAATCGTTAAACGCGCTGCCTGCCTTCGGCAGCGATAGCGGCTGGGGCAATACGATTAAACCAAGATTGGCAAGCAACTGCTGACCTAGCGGCAGCGCGCGGATACCGCCTAGCCCACCGGGTGATGCTCCCACCAACGCGGCCCACTTACCGGCAAACAACCCGAGCCCCGGCGTATCCTGATAGGGTCGTGACAGCCAATCCAATGTGTTTTTCAGCAGCGGCGTGATAAAGCCGTTGTACTCCGGCGAAGCGATCATCACTGCTTGGTGATCCGCCAGAAGCTCACGCAGCTTCAGCACATTCTCCGGCATGCCCTGAGCTTCGATATCTTCATCAAACAGCGGGCAGGGGTAATCCTTTAAATCGATAAAGGTGGCTACCCCGCCAAGCGCCCCAATACGCTTGGCGGCGAGCTTGGCTAGCTGCTTATTCAGTGACGCTTCTCGGGCACTGCCCGCAAATACCAGTACCTTTTTGACCGATGATCCCATTGTCATTTCCTCTTTGAATAATGTATTTGAAAGCCACACCATTTATTAATATTTACACCTGTTGAGCAAGGCGTATTTTACTACTCAGGGCCAGACTCGACGTGCCACCCTGCTGCCATTAAAACGTCTGCACTTTGTCATTCAACTATCACTATTACGGTTGAAAATTAGCAAATGCTGCACCTGCTCTAATTTCTCTTCCTAAATGGTGAAATAGTGATGACAAAGCCGTTACTAGCGACTGCTCTACTCGCCTTTGCGTTTACCAGTGCGGCAAACGCCCAGCAGAGCTTTCCCGCCACATTGTCCGGCCATGCCCAGCTACCCGGCAGCACCTTTGTGACGGCGCCTGCCGGTGCCGCTGAGCACTACAACGTCTCAGGTCGTTTTACCGGTCAAGAGGGCCGCGTTGAGCAGCTCTATACCAACGTGCAATCCACGGGGTTGGCGCTACCCTTTCCCAGTCAGCCGCTGCAGGGATTTTCCGGTATTCGCTCACTTGGCGATGACCGCTTCCTGGTGTTGACCGATAACGGCTTTGGCTCCAAAGCGAACTCCTCCGACGTCATTCTGATGTTTAACATCATAAAGAGTGACTGGGACACTGGGCGTGTCATCGTCGAGGAAACCATTCAACTATCGGATCCCAACCGCAAGGTGCCCTTCCCGATTATGAATGAAGCAACGCCTGGTCGCTTTTTAACCGGCGCTGATTTCGATATTGAATCGATACAGCCGGTGGGCGATAGCTACTGGATTGGCGATGAGTTCGGCCCTTGGATTATCCAGGTCGACAATGCGGGCGAAGTGCTGCAAGTGTTAGCCACCAAGCCTGGTGGTACGCTGATGCGCTCCCCCGACAATGCCTTTGCCCTCCCCCCGAACCCTGGCGAGTCTCTCGCTGATGATGTGGTCGTGTTTCGCTCCGGCGGTTATGAGGGCATGGCGCTCTCCGAAGACCAAACAACCCTTTACCCCTTGCTGGAAAAGCCAGTCTGGGACAGCAGCGCCAATGCCCCAGAAACCATTGATGGCACTCCCGTATTAAGAATGTTCGAGCTCGATGCTGAAACCGGCGAATGGAGCGATACAACCCGCTACTATCCCTTGGCGTCCGCGGATCATGCGATTGGCGATTTCAATCTGATTGGCGGAACTCGCGGCTTAATCATCGAGCGTGATAGTCGCCAGGGCGATCCGCGAGAAGCGTGGGCAGAGAATCCCGCCGAGTTCAAACGCATCTATCTCATCGACCTCGAACGTACGGACGAACAGGGTGTGCTTGAGAAAATCGCCTATATCGACTTGATGGACATCCAGGATCCAGAGGGCCTTGCACCGCGAGGAACGATCAACGGCACCTTTAACTTTCCCTTTGTGACCATTGAGAACGTCGATCGTGTCGATGAGCGCACCATCGTGGTCGCCAACGACAATAACTACCCGTTCTCGATTGGCCGCCAGCAGGGGCAAGCCGATGATAATGAGCTGATACTGCTCGATGTGGAGGACTTCCTGAATACCCAGTAAGGTGAGTGTGAACATAGGTAGGTAAAGCACAGAATAAATGCTCAGCGGCGTTTATTCTGTGCCCATAACGCTTCGAGAGGTCTATCACCGATATATTTTACGAAACCTATTTGCGAGCACTCTCGACAAACCCATCTACAAAGTTATCCAGCGCTTCAAACAGCACTTCACGGATGGGATCTGCCTCGTTTACCAAGTGGTGGCGAGCTTCCGGGTGGCGGTGAATTTCAGCATTGGGAAACTTCTTCGCCAGAATCGCCAAATTCCACTCCCAATCGACGGTCAAGTCCTGCTCGCCCTGAAGAATCAAGGTAGGCAGCGGGTTGGGCTCCTGGGCCAGCAGGCGCGGCATCCAGCGGCGCATAGCGCTCACCCAGGCAACGCTCAAACGCTCGGGCTGCAGTGGGTCACCTTCGCGTAGAAACTCGGTGAACTGCTCATCGGTAGAGTTAGGCCGATATTTGCGCGGCAACTCTTTTACAAACGGGCTGGCGATCAAGTGCAGCCAGCTGGTTTGGCTCCACCCCCAAGGCCGCACCAGAGGCGCCAGCAGCACCAAACCTGACCAGCCGGACGCCTCACGGCGGGTGAGTGCATCGGTAGCCAGGATTGCCCCACCGGTGCTCTGGCCCACCCCTAACCACGGCTCAGGCGCCATGCCTTGGCTCTTTAGGGTCATCTGCAAATGAGCCAGGCAGTGCTGATAATCATCGAAATCTTCTATTGCTGCCCGCGCTCCACTGGACAGGCCGTGGCCGGGGAGATCCCACAGCACCACCCGCCACCCCTTAGCCAGCAGGCGCTCAAGCAAATGGCGATATAACCCCATATGATCGAAATAGCCGTGTACCACAAAGGCAGTGCCTACCGGCTGCGGGGGGCTCCAAACTTGGCACCACAGCGCAAAACGCCCCGTATCGATAAAGCCTGCATGCACTTCACTGGTATCTAACAGCAGTGCTTCTAAGCCATAGTGGTGGAAATAGTCTTGCATGGCGTTTGCCAATACTTCCCCTGGCAACAGACGGCTAAGGGCGGTATCGCCCGAGGCGTGGCGAAACAAGCCTTCCAGATGTTGGAAATCACTCATCGATGTTTCTCCATAACGCCATTGTCCTTTGACCTAGGCACGGCAGATGTTTCGCGCTTCCAGAACCAAATGCCTAGTCATTTGGTCGAGCATTTTAGCGCATTAGGGTCTACGCTGTTTACATGCCCGGCCAGGTGTGGAATTATTTTCCATAAATACATTTTACGCTGACCGTAGCAAATACATTACCCACTGGCGTCCCCACAGGAGAAACCCCATGAGCGAGCGTATCACGCGCCACCGTTTACAGGTGGCAGCCGATCTAGATCGTTTTATAAATGAGCAGGCGCTACCGGGAACAGGTGTTGATGAAAACGCCTTTTGGGCCGGTGTGGATGCCCTGTTTCATGATTTGACCCCTAAAAATCGTCAATTGCTCGAAGAGCGCGACACGCTGCAAGAAAAACTAGATGCATGGCACCGGGAAAACCCCGGCCCAGTCACCGATATGCCGGGATACCGCCGCTTCCTGAAAGAGGTCGGCTACCTGGCAGAAGCGCCGGCTAACGTTAAAGCGACCACCGCCAACGTTGACCGTGAAGTAGCCGTTCAGGCGGGGCCTCAGCTGGTGGTACCGGTGAGCAATGCACGCTATGCATTGAACGCGGCGAACGCGCGCTGGGGCAGCCTTTACGACGCCCTGTACGGCACCGATGCGATTTCCGAAGAGGATGGCGCAGAGAAAGGCTCCAGCTTCAACCCGAAGCGCGGCGCCAAAGTGATCGCCTACGCCCGTGGCGTACTTGATCGCGCGGCACCGTTGGCGACGGGTTCGCACCGTGATGCGGTGAACTACACCATTCGTGATGAGCACCTGGTGGTGACGCTGGAAGGTGGTCGTGAAACCGGCCTTAAGGATTCCGGCAAGCTGATTGGCTTTAGCGGCGAAGCGGCTAAACCCGATGCAATTCTGCTGGGCAACAACGGCCTGCACCTGGAAATCCAGATCGACCCTAATGACTCTATCGGCAAAACCGACCCGGCAGGCGTTAAAGATGTGGTGGTGGAGGCTGCATTGACCGCCATTATGGATTGCGAAGACTCCGTTGCTGCGGTGGATTCAGAAGACAAAGTGGGTGTTTACAGCAACTGGTTGGGCCTGATGAAGGGCGATCTGGAAGAGAAGATCGAAAAAGGCGGCAAAACCTTTACCCGCAAGCTGAACGCCGACCGCACCTGGCAAACCACCGATGGCAGCAGTGTCACGCTACCCGGCCGTTCGCTGATGTTCGTGCGCAATGTGGGTCACTTAATGACCACACCGGCGATTTTGGATGAGAACGGCAACGAGCTGCCGGAAGGTATTCTGGATGCGGTGGTCACCTCGCTGCTGGCACTGCACGACCTGAAGAAAGACGCCGACCAGCCGCGCAACTCGCGCACTGGCTCTGTGTATATCGTTAAACCGAAAATGCACGGCCCTAAAGAAGTCGCTTTCGCCAACGAACTGTTTGGTCGCGTCGAAGACATTCTGGGCATGAGCCGCGATACCCTGAAAATGGGCATCATGGACGAAGAGCGCCGTACCACCGTTAATCTCAAGGCGTGTATTGCCGAGGCCGCTTCACGGGTGGCATTTATCAATACCGGCTTCCTCGACCGTACCGGCGACGAAATGCATACCGCCATGGAAGCGGGCCCCATGGTGCGCAAGGGCGATATGAAAGGCGCCGCATGGATTCAGGCCTATGAGAAGAGCAACGTACAAGTGGGTCTTGCCTGTGGCCTGCGTGGTCGTGCGCAGATCGGTAAAGGCATGTGGGCCATGCCAGACCTGATGCACAGCATGCTGGAGCAGAAAATCGGTCACCCGAAAGCCGGTGCCAACACCGCTTGGGTGCCCTCTCCTACGGCGGCTGCGCTGCACGCCCTGCACTACCATCAGGTCAACGTCACCGACGTTCAACGCGAGCTGGAAGCGTTGGGCGAGCCCGACTATCTGGACGACCTACTCACCGTGCCGGTGGCGGAAAACGCCAACTGGTCGGATGAAGAGAAACAGCAGGAGTTGGATAACAACTGCCAGGGTATTCTCGGCTACGTAGTTCGCTGGGTAGAGCACGGTGTGGGCTGTTCAAAAGTGCCGGATATCCACAACGTCGGCTTGATGGAAGACCGCGCCACGCTGCGTATCTCCAGTCAGCACATTGCCAACTGGCTGCTGCATGGCATTGTCGATGCGCCACGGGTGGAAGAGACCCTTAAGCGCATGGCCAAAGTGGTCGATGAGCAGAATGCAGGCGACCCGACCTACACCGCCATGAGCGCCGATTTTGAAGGCTCCACCGCTTTCAAAGCCGCCTCCGACCTGATCTTCAAAGGCCGCGTACAGCCTTCCGGCTACACCGAGCCGCTCCTTCACGAGTGGCGTCAGGTGCATAAAGCCCAGGTGCTTAAGGCATAGTAAATTCGTTTTATGGTTTAATCAGCCTCGAGGCTTATGCCTCGGGGCTTTTTTATAAAGGAAAACAACAATGACCGTAATGACCGCCGAGCAAATCGAACACTTTCTGGATGAAGTGTTTCCCCAGCGGATGGGCAAGATAGAGAGCGTGGGCGACATGACGGCCACCCTACGCCTGAAGATAGGCAACGAGCATTTACGCCCCGGCCCGCGGGTTTCCGGGCCCACCATGATGGGCTTTGCAGATGTGGCTATGTACGTGGCTATTTTGGCGCAGATTGGCCCCGAGCCCATGGCCGTGACCAGCGACTTAAACTGCCACTTCCTCCGCGCGGCGTCCGGTGATCACGATATTATCGCCCACGCCAAGCTGATTAAACTTGGCCGCCGCTTAGCAGTAGGCGAAGTACAGCTATTCTCAGCCAGCGACGAAACGCGCCCGGTGGTGCATGTCACCGCCAGCTATGCGTTGCCGGATAAGATTTGAAGCAAACGTCAGTTAAGGCGCCAAGGTCATAAACGGCTCATCTTGCTGGTCGCTAAAGGCGTAAACGTTATAGGGCTCGCTCTGAGGCCCCGGCATACCCGGCGTACCGATGGGCATCCCCGCCAGGCCAATGCCATCGATGTCGGGTTGCTCTTCAAACAGCTTGGTAACCGCTTCCATCGGCACATGGCCTTCAATCCAGTAGTCGCCTATTTCGATGGTATGGCACGACCCTAAACCATAGGGGACGCCTGCCTGCTGTTTGATCTCACTTAGCTCAACGTCATCAACGATCGTTACATCCACACCCTGCTCTTCAAGGTGGCGGGCGTACTCGTCACAGCAGCCGCACTGCGGATTCTTGTACAGCGTGGCTTCATCCGGCAACGCAGCTTGAGCCGCGGCGGCTCCTAGGAGTAAAGCACTAGATAAAACCGTAGCGGTAAAACGCTTCATGAGCGGTCTCCTTGAGGTGTGTGGCTAAACAAATACTTGCCCAGCGAGGCAATAACCAGCCCTATCAACAGTAAAAAAGTTAGCGGCATTAACCAAGCCAACCACCCCATCGAGCTCATAAAAGCAAAACAATCTGCGTTCATCATGGTAAGCCTCCTACCAAGTCAGCTAGCAATAACGCTTTAAGCTTACAACCCTGGGGCTACCCTCAGGTCAAGCCTTGCAACCTTGCGGACAACAGTAAGGTTGCTAAAGATCATGTTTTGACCGCTGGGTTCAGGCTCGTTTCAGGTTAACACCGTATAAAGAACGGGTGACAATAACCTCTGAGGTAAATGACCATGCGCTACACTCTTTTCACAACGTCTTTGTTTGCTCTTTCATTAAGTCTGATCACGGGCGCGGCGCTGGCTGCACCCGGCCACGGCGGTGGTGGCAATAACCTAACCGAGGCTGACGTTGACCGCACGATCAGCCTTGAGGCTGGCGATATGTGGTTCGACCCTGAAGAGCTAGAACTGGCTGCTGGGGAGGTGGTTAGATTTGAAATCACCAACACCGGCAATTTAGAGCATGAATTTGTGATTGGCAGTAAAGAAGCCCAGGAAGAGCATCGTCAAATGATGCTAGATATGGCCAATGGTGACCACGATATGTCTAATATGGCACACGGTGAAAGCCACGATATGGCCAACATGAGCATGGCAGGCGTCACCATTGCGCCTGGTGAGACAGGGACTCTACTATGGAGTGTTCCTGATAATGCTAACCAGCTAGAGTATGCCTGTAACATCCCCGGCCATTACGAATCCGGCATGTACGGCAATTTTTCTTTCTAACCTGATGTTTACCCATGAAACTGTTGCTACTCGAAGATGATGACCTGCTAGCAGAAAGCTTGGCAGAGAGTCTTAAAGACAACGGTTACCTGGTTGATTTGGCCGCTTCATTGAAAGCGGCCAAGTCGCTTATGGCAACCGAGCATTACGAGCTGGCTATCTTGGATATCGGCTTGCCCGATGGCTCGGGGCTGGATCTGCTCGCCCAGTGGCGCAAGCAAAAACGCGCCACCCCTATTTTGATTCTGACGGCCCGCGACACCTGGGAAGATAAAGTCATTGGTCTTGAAACAGGAGCCGATGATTATCTGACCAAACCCTTCCATGAAGCCGAACTCATGGCCCGCTTGAAGGCCCTACTACGTAGGCAGTCTGGTCAGTTATCGCAGGTGGTCACGCTTAACGGCGTATCGTTGGATGGGGCAGGCCAACGGGTTTGCAAAGAAGGGGAAGCGTGGCGCTCGCTCACGGCGACTGAGTTTCGACTACTGCGCTATTTAATGCTGCATCCGGATCGCATTCATTCTAAAGAGCAGCTACTAGAGCAGCTGTATGCCTTGGAGCAGGATGCTGCCGCGCCCAACCTGGTCGAAGTCTATGTCGCTCGTCTGCGCCGTTATCTAGGCAAATCAATTATCCAAACTCGCCGCGGTCAGGGGTATTACTTTGCTTCACATTGATCGGCGCAGCTTACGTTTTCGACTACTCGCCTGGCTAGGTGGCGTGGCGCTATTCGTGGTGATGACGACCTGGCTACTACATGGAATATTGCTGCAGAACCTTGCTCGGGATTTCTTGGGTGAGCGTCTCCAGCGCGAAGCCGACCATGCCGTCACCCAGCTTGAGCAAGGTGAAGCCGCCATGCCTGCCGCGCTTGACTCGGTTAGCCGTGGCTATCAAGTCTTTCACCATTTATACGTGCTGCGCCTAAACGGCTCGGTGAGCGCCTCTAATCCCCAATGGCAGCAACAGTTGGCGCCGCTGCTGGAAGAAAACGGCGATGCTCTTTTAGATGTTAAACAGGGCGATCAGCACTTGCTGGTCTACCGCCGCCATTTTGAGTGGCAGGGTTCTAACGGCGTTTTACTGGTGGGGGAGGATTTTTCCCAGGTTGAAGCGGGCCTGGCCACGCTGCACTGGTGGGTAGGCGGCATTGCCGCAGGGCTTTTAGTAATGCTAATCACGCTCAACATGCTGGCCGTTAACCGTAGCCTGACGCCTTTATGGCAGCTCCGTGGGCAATTGGCCGAACTGCAAGCGGGGGAGCGCGAGCGCCTTTCGCTAACCGCGCCAGCCGAGCTGGACGCTCTGGTCGCACAGCTTAACCGCTTTATGGACGACATCGACCTGCGTCTACAGCGCTCTCGAGAGTCATTCGCCAACCTTTCCCATGCCTTAAAAACTCCGTTGGCAGCGGTTACCCAAGTACTGCGCGGCAACCGGCCTATTGATGAAAACCGGCGGCAGAAACTGCTCAGCCGTATTGAGGCTATTAACGCCCAGTTAGATGCGGAGCTGCGTCGTTCGCGTATTGCAGGCCCTAACGCGGGTCGAATGGCCAACGTCACGCGAGACAGTTCACGGCTCATAGAGATGTTCCGAAGCCTTTACCCTGAGCGTATGTTCAACCTCACCCACTCGGCAGGCGAGAAAGACCAAGTGCCTATTGAGGCTCACGACTTTTCTGAAATAGTAGGCATCGTGCTCGATAACGCTGGCAAATGGGCGAGTAGGCGCGTTCATTGCGATATTGCCGTCTCCGCCAACACACTCACGCTCACCATTGATGATGACGGCCTCGGCGTTGCAGAAGGGGATCTTTCGCGTTTGGGTGAGCGCGGCACACGGCTGGATGAACGCCGTCCCGGCTATGGCTTAGGCCTTTCGATTCTTGCGCAACTAATTGGCCGCTACTCAGGACACTCGCATTTTGAACGCAGCCCACGGGGGGGCTTGCGCGTTACGATTATCCTGCCACTGGCGGGTGAAATGGCTAATTAATCACTATTCAGCTTTGTTTCAGCTTCTTCCATCAAGATGGTGCCATTCATCATTGATGGGAGTTCTACATGGCACGCTCAAGCATCATTTCTCACCCGCTCTCTCGCCGACAGATCCTAAAAGGCGGCGCTGCCTTAGGCTTAGGTTCCGCTGCCGCAATGGGACTAACCCCCGCCTGGGCAAACCCCTGGGGCCGCACCAATGTTTATGCGCAGGGCGTCGAAGAAGGCCCCGAGGTATCGCTAGCCATTCGCCGCGAGTCACACCCCATTGATGGTCAAGAGGCGACGCCCATCACCATCAATGGCACCAGCCCAGGCCCGATGATTCGCTTGCAAGAGGGGCAGGACGCCGTGCTTCGCGTCACTAACCTGCTGGATGAGCCCACCTCTATCCACTGGCATGGCCTCATCCTACCGCCGGAAATGGATGGCGTGCCTGGGGTTAGCTTTGCAGGTATCGCCCCTGGTGAAACCTTTACCTATCGCTTTCCTGTTCGTCAGAACGGTACCTACTGGTACCACAGCCACTCAGGTATGCAGGAACAGCTTGGCCATGCGGGGCCGTTAATTATTGACGCCGCCGAACGCGAGCCATTCCGCTACGACCGAGAGCACGTGCTACTGCTCACCGACTGGACCTTTGAAGACCCCATGTCGGTGTTCCGTAATCTGAAAACCATGGAAGGCTACTACAACTTCCAAGAGCGCACGATTGCTGACTTCTTCGCCGATGTTCGCGAAAAAGGTTTCGCACAAACCGCCGAAATGCGCGGCATGTGGGCCCAAATGCGTATGAGCTCCCGGGATATCGCCGATGTCACTGGCAGCACTTATACCTACCTGCTCAACGGCCACTCCTCCCAGGAAAACTGGAACGCGCTGTTCAAGGCAGGAGAGCGGATACGGCTACGCGTGATTAACGGCTCAGCCATGTCATTCTTCGATGTCCGTATACCCGGCCTGAAAATGACCGTGGTAGCCGCTGATGGCCAGCCGGTGCAACCCGTTCCCGTTGATGAATTCCGTATTGGCGTAGCGGAAACCTACGATGTGCTTGTTTCACCTGAAGACGACCGGGCATACACCATCTTCGCCGAGTCCATGGATCGCAGCGGCTACGCCCGCGCTACCCTGGCACCGCGTGAAGGCATGCAGGCCGACATTCCTGAACGACGTCAAATTGCCGACCGCGGCATGGAAGCCATGGCTGCCCACGGTATGGGCGGTATGGATCATTCCAATATGGCAGGGATGGATCACTCAGGCATGTCAAATATGGAAGGTATGGATCACTCCAATATGCCAGGAATGAGCAGTGACGATGCCGGTATGGAGGGCATGGATCACTCTAATATGGGCGGCATGCCGGGGGAGCAGGCGAAAATCGGCGAAAATGGTTTGCTCGTTGCTGGTGAAGCCCAGCCCGGTTCTCGCTACGACCAGGCAGGCATAGGCATCGACCCCAACGAACGTCGAGTACTCGTCTACCGCGATCTTAAAGCCTTCACGCCATGGCCTGACCGCCGCGAACCAGGCCGTGAGCTTGAACTGCACCTGACCGGCAACATGGAACGCTACATGTGGTCGTTTGATGGCAAAAAGTTTAGCGAAGTGACCGGCCCTATTCACTTTGTGAAAGATGAGCGGCTGCGCCTCATCCTCGTCAACGACACCATGATGGAGCACCCCATTCACCTCCACGGCATGTGGATGGAGCTGGAAAACGGCCAGGGTGAATTGATTCCGCGCAAACACACCCTGAATGTGAAGCCCGGCGAGCGCGTGTCTGCGCTGATCACCGCAGACGCCGAGGGCAGCTGGGCGTTCCACTGCCACCTTCTCTATCACATGGATGCCGGCATGTTCCGCGTTGTTCAGGTTTCTTAAGGAGGCAGTATGAAAAACAAGCACTACTTAACCCTCGCCAGCGTGGCCCTCGCCGTGGCCGCCGCTACTACCGCTCAGGCCGAAGATGGCTATGCGGCTCCAGACAACTGGCCAGCGCCCACGATGGAACACAACATGGGCATGGGGCTGTTCGACCGGCTTGAATACACCGTTCCCGACAAAGGCCAAGACGCCGTGGTATGGGACTTTCAAGGCTGGTACGGCGGTGATATCAACCGCGTTTACCTGAAGTCAGAGGGCGAAAACGTCCAGGGCGACGGCGAAGATGCTGAGTTCGAGTCCCTGGAACTACTCTATAGCCGCCTAGTGGCAGATTTTTGGGAGTTACAAGGGGGTATCGGTTATCAAGGCGGTGTGTTCTCCGATGACCACGCCGAACGCACCTATGGAGTGGTCGGCCTGCAAGGTGTGATGCCCTACGGCATTGAAACCGACGTTGCCATGCAAGTGAGTGAAGATGGCGACGTGGCTGCCAGTTTTGAGGGCGAATACGATCTGCGACTCACACAGCGGCTCTACCTACAGCCACGCACCGAAATCGCCGTGGCCGCCAGTGAAGTGGAAGAATTTGGCGTCGGTGAAGGGCTTAACTCGGTTCGTGCTGGCCTGCGGCTAGGCTATGAAGTCACCCGCCGCTTCGCCCCCTACGTCGGTGCTTATTGGGAGAAAGAGTATGGCGACACGGCGGATCTCTCCCGTGCTAGTGGCGATAACACGGAAGACGCGGGGGTCGTTGCTGGTGTGAAGCTGATGTTTTAACGAAGATAAGTGCGACTGCCCCTTCGCAGCCTGCGCAGGGGCGAGCTTACAAATTGGATCGATTGGCCCAACCTCCATGCAGCGATTGCCGCACTGTTGCCGGGCACCCCAGAATCGCCTGACATTTACCGGCAGAGCATTCAACAACAGTGCGGTTCTCTGGTGCATCTAACGGTGGAAGTGCCGTTAGATTCGAGGTCTTGATCCGAAGACAAGCCAAGCAAGCTAATCAGTGAGCTTGTTGCTGGTTTTGTTCCCACGTAACGCTTACCGCTAGCCCATTGGGCATGCGGTTACTAAGTGTAAGGCGTGCATCCTGGCGCTGAGCCAACTCCGAAACAATCGACAAACCCAATCCGCTGCCAGTAGTGCCCTGACCAGACGCGCGCCTAAAGCGCTCTGTGACTTTATCCAATAGTGCCTCAGGCAGTCCGGGGCCAGTATCTCTCACAATAAGTTGAGGCGCCCCCTCCCGAAGGGTCAACTCTACCTCTATATGACCGCCTTCCAGGGTATAGCGTAAGGCGTTATCCAGTAGGTTACGAAAGAGAATGCCCACCTCGACTTCGTCGGCGCGAACCTCCAGCCGGGTTAACCCTGTTAGCCTCAAGTGCTGATCTCGCTCTTCAGCGAGTGGCCACAGTTCGGCTACCAATTCAGCAATAATCGGGTAAAGATCGATAGTTGCCGGTGAGGTTGTGGCAACTTGATCCAAACGCGCCAAAATAAGCAGTTGTTCTACTACCCGCTGAAGCCGTTCCACACCAACATACGCCTTTTGTAATGATTGTTCTCCCCCTGCCTGAGCGTTATCCAGGTGGATTCTCAGCGCTGCCAAAGGCGTGCGTAACTCATGGGCTGCATCGGCGGTAAAGCGCCGCTCGCGCTCTAACGTTGCTTTTAACCGGGCGATAAAGTCGTTTAGCGATTGGCGTAATTCATTAAGCTCTTGAGGAACCGGGTTATCGATTTTACTTAGGTCGTGGGCGGAGCGGCCTTGCACCTGGCTGGAAAGCGCTTGGATGGGCGCAATTCCCCGCCGAATGATGCGGCTCATCAGCCAAAGGAGGAGTGGCAGCAAAAAGAGCATCGGCAATAAATTGTTCCAGGTGATGCGCTCCACCACTTCATCATGAAACGAACCTTGCAGCCCCATGCGGATCCAGGTATCGCTGGCAACGTCGAACATGCTGAACACCCGCCAACGATGACCATCGTAGCTTTCCCAGCGAAACCCCTCTTCTAAAGGCGCGGGGAAAGGCCCGGCATCATGCCATTTGCCCCCTAACACCCTGGGTGAGCCATCTGCATTCCAAAAACCCAGCACTAATTTAAGCTCCTCCTCGTGGTAAAGCTTGGAACCTGATTCAGAGCTGTTCACGGGCACTGCGTTACCGTCGCGATATAGCTGTGTCGGATGGCCTGGGAGGCCCATGCGCGAGGCAAGGCGAGCGTAGTCGTCAATGGTCGCGTGTGGGTCGAGTTGGCCAGCCACAATCCGACTATGCAGACTGAGCTGAGTATCGAGAATCTCTTCCAGCTCGTGATCGGTAATTAAGTAAGCTGCGGTAACCGCAATGCCCCCAGCGATAACCAAGGTAATGGCTAGCGTGCGAAGCAGATAGTGTCGTATCGATCTCATTGCGCTTGGCTATCCAACCGGTAGCCAATCCCGCGCACATTAATGATCAGACGCTTTTCAAGCTTTTTACGCAGGTGATGAATGTGAACTTCCACCGCATTGGACTCTACCTCTTCGCCCCAGCCATAAAGCAAATTTTCTAAACGAGGACGAGATAGCACCCTGTCGGGATGTCTGGCTAGCTCTAACAATAAGGCATACTCCCGTCGGCCCAACTTTACGTCTTTACCCCGCCAACTCACCACATGACGAGCCTCATCAATACTCAGCGCCCCCAGCGTCAATATCTGCGAGGCCCGCCCCTCAGCGCGTCGCATTACGACACGCAAACGGGCGAGCAGCTCCTGCAAATTGAAAGGCTTGAGCACATAGTCATCTGCCCCCGCATCTAAACCGCCAATACGGTCTTCCATCGCATCGCGGGCGGTCAAAATCAGAATAGGTAGGGTGGATTGCTGACGGAGTAACTGGAGTACCTGCATGCCGTCCATATCAGGCAGACCAAGATCCAAAATAATCACACTGAAGGTCTCGCTGCCGATAGCGCGGATAGCCTCGCGGCCAAGCATAAACCAATCGACCGTGTACCCCTCACGCTCCAGCGCCGTTTTAATGCCATCCCCAAGCAAGGGATCATCTTCGATTAGCAGTGCGCGCATGCTGCTCCCTCAATCTACAAACCACTATCTTCGCCATCAAAACTTAAGCTTTTCTTAAACACGGCAATTTAATACCCCACAACGCATACGCATCTGAACTCAACCAGTAAGCCAGCCCCTCTTTTTTGCAAACCTCTTAGGCAGCTTAACTCTTCTTTAAGTTATTTAGGCTCAATCTGCCTCTTTCGCCATGGGCAAAGCCAAAGCAGCGCCTTCAATGGCAGTCATTTTGAATCTGCATTAACGCTGCCGTAGGCAGACCATTGTCTATTAACTGAACAGAGCGTCAGAGCATGCACTTACTAACACTTATTAGAACAAACTCTTATTTAAAAATAGTGGCCCGCTTTTTAGAAAAAAGAATGAAGCGATTTTTACTGGGAGTCATGCGGTATATCCTCAAACCGCCTGCACCAGAAACCATCGATAGCCTTGTCGGCATAGAGAAAATTTTAATTATTCGCCCCAATTTCCGTCTGGGCAACGCGCTAATCAGCACCCCTGCCATCGATGCTTTTCGTGAACGTTTTCCTTCCGCGCGCATAGACTATTTAGCGACTGATAAAACATGGCCACTGTTGCAGCAACGTCCTGTTGACCATTTCCATTTACTGTCGAGAGACGCCATTCTCCGCCCCTGGCAGTGCGTGACACTATTACGCCGCTTACGAGCACAACGCTATGACCTGGCGGTACAAGTGAGCGGAGGATCAACGAGCGGCTTTATAGTGACCCGGTTAATAGGGGCGCGGTACAGCATGGGGTCGCGCAAAGGTCACCAGCGGTGGTACAGCATTGAGGCTGAAGGTAAGTCATCACACGCCTATGATGCCATCGTCAATTTGACACGCCCGCTCGGCGTTACTTGCCGTAATCGGCCACTGCTCCAGCTAACGGAGCAGGAACGCTTTCAGGCCATAACGAAGATACGACAGCTATTCAGTCTGCATAGCGACCACTCATCAGATACAGACTTTATTGCGATCTTCGTAGGCGGGCATCAAAACAAACGTTGGCCGTTGGCATTTTGGCTAATGCTCATCGATGCCATGGAAGCCTGCAAAATACGTTATGTCGTTTTCCTTGGGCCGGAGGAGTTTAGGCTTCTAGCACCGATTGAGCAGCGCTTGATGTCATCGCGGTATGGCAGCTTATGCCCACCGCTTCCTATCCGTCACTTTGCTGCGGTTTTAGAGCGTGCGCGTTTACTCGTGACACCCGACTCAGGGCCGATGCACTTAGCAGCAGCACTCGATGTCGCCACCATTTCCCTGGTACGTCAGAAAAAATCACTCGCCTTCGTACCACGAGAACCCTATGACACGATCCTGTGGCGTCCAGAGGTCAGCACCATAGTAGAAGCCATACAAGCTAATCTTGAGGGTCGAGCCTCAACGACACCCGTTCATGCGAACTCGGCAGCAGGCCAACCAAAACAGTGCCTAACACCTTCCCCTAATACAACCCATACGTACGCCAGCTAATGAATGAAAGCACATAACTGTTCGTTAAGTATTCGGTGACAAGATAGGTTCAACCTCATCAAGATTCGGGTGCATCGGAATGTACATATCGCTCTTATCAACAAAAAATATCACTTCTGATAGTTGGATGTCGCTTGATAATAAGGGTCTCATGGACTGGCAATGGTTTTCTTTTCGGCTATGCCTATTTTTAACTACCTTGTTAACCATTTTCCTTGTGCTATTTGGGATAGAGACCATCGAAATCATTATCGCTATTTTCAGTATCGGGGTCAGCAGCACCTCCCAGTTATTGAGGTTAAGCAGTGCAAGAACAACTATGTGTAACCTTCTCCATCCTGAAGAGAGCGAGGTTTTAGATACGCTGGACGCGATAGGTATGGCAGGCGTTGGCACTTTGGTTGTTTTATATTTTTTAGCCTAATCCCTCGTTGCCAATGCCACTACCTGATTTATTCGGCGGTGGGAAATATACAAATACTTGACCTATAGGCAACCCCAGGTACTACGCTACATGCACTAGGCTTATAGCCTTGATAAGGCAAAAAGAGGGAGGTTGCCATGGCATCATCAACACAGCAAAGCGCGCGGGTTTACCGGATGAAAACCGCCGAGCATATGTGCCCGTTTGGTCTGAAGACCGTTGATCTACTCAAACGCAAAGGCTTTAAGGTCGACGACCACACCTTAACGTCCCGCGATGAGATCGACGCGTTCAAGCAACAGGAAAATGTCGACACTACGCCTCAGGTGTTCATCGGTGACCAACGCATCGGCGGCTACGAAGAGCTGCGTGAGCATCTGGGAATGAGTGTTCCCAATGCAAAAGAAACCACTTATCGGCCAGTGATTGCCATATTTGCCACCGCGCTGCTGGTAGGCTTAGCGATTAGCTGGGCGACCCAAGGCACACTGTTCACAGCGCGCATGCCGGAGTTTGCCGTTGCTACGGCGATGGTGCTGCTAGGTTTGCAGAAGCTGCAAGACGTCGAAAGCTTCAGCAGTATGTTTTTGAATTACGACCTGTTAGCTCAACGCTACGTGCCCTACAGCTATTTTTACCCCTACGCCGAGACGCTTGCTGGTATTTTAATGCTAGCCGGGGCGTTGATTTGGCTGGCCGCGCCGCTGGCGCTGTTTGTCGGTACGGTGGGGGCGGTCTCCGTGTTTAAAGCCGTGTATATCGACAAACGTGAGCTTAAATGCGCCTGCGTCGGCGGTAACAGCAATGTGCCGCTAGGTTTCGTATCACTAACCGAAAACCTGGTTATGATCGCCATGGGGCTGTGGATGCCGCTGCGGATGTTGTTGTCATAAATAGCAAAATGGCAGAGCAACGCGTGGCATAAAAAAGGCTTAGGGTCGAGCCGAGGGTTCAAATGCTTTCGACCCTCGGCATAGAGTTCAGTCTAGCCGCCACATCCCCGAGGTTTTACGCGGCGGGTAACTGCGCAATTATTCGATCCAACGTCATCGGGTATTCGCGCACCCGAACTCCAGTGGCATTGTAGATCGCGTTGGCAACCGCGGCGGCTACGCCACAGATACCCAGTTCACCCACCCCTTTTGCTTTTAGGGGCGTTGAAGCAGCATCGGTGGTATCTAAAAAGATGACCTCTTGCTCGGGAATATCCGCATGCACCGCCACTTCGTAGCCTGCCAGGTCGTGGTTGACGAAGAATCCGCGCTCGGTATCCACGCTCATGCCCTCGGTCAAGGCAGCCCCCACGCCCATGGTCATACCGCCAAGCACCTGGCTGCGCGCCGTGATGGGGTTGAGAATGCGTCCTGCATCGCACACGGCCAGCATACGCCGAACGCGGGTTTCACCGGTATAGGCATGCACAGCCACCTCAACAAAGTGTGCTGCGAAAGTGCCAATCTCCAGCTTATCCTTGAAGTCGCCAAAGTTGATCGAATCTTCAGCCACGACCTCTTCGCCATCGGCCACGTCGGCCAGCGCCAGATCTATCTGTCCGGCGACAACGCGGCCATGTTCAAAGCGCGCCTCGTCAACGTTTAGGCGCTTGGCGATCTGCGCCTGAAGCGCTACACAGGCGGCATAAACGCCAGCGGTAGAGCTTGCTGCTCCAAACTGCCCGCCTGAGCCGGAGGAGGTTGGGTAGGCGCTATTGCCCAGGCGCACCTCTACGTCCTGTATCTCCATGCCCATGGTTTCTGCGGCTGTCTGGGTCAGGATCGTGTAGGAACCGGTACCGATATCGGTCATATCGGTTTCCACGATCAGGCGGCCGTTCTGCAAGCGCACCCGTGCGCCCGAAGCCAGGGTGGGCGCGCCGCGATAAGCACCGGCCATACCGTGGCCAATCAGCCATTGGCCTTCGCGCCTGCCGCCCGGTTTAAGGTTACGTTCAGCCCAGCCGAAGGTGTCGGCGCCCTTACGCAGGCACTCCACAAAGTGGCGTTCGCTGAAGGGCTTCGATGGCTCTTCAGGATTGACCTGGGTGTCGTTGAGAATCCTAAATTCCACCGGATCCATGCCAAGCTTCTCCGCCATCTCGTCCATGGCGATCTCGAGCACCGCCAGCCCCGAGGCTTCCCCAGGGGCACGCATATCCGCCGATTCAGGCAGGCCCATATCAATAGGATGGTGCGCTACGCGACGGTTTTCGCCCGCGTAGAAGCAGCGAGTTTGATTGACCGCATCTTCACCACTGCCGCCGGGCAGCGTATGGGAAACGGCGGCGTGATCGAAGACGGTGATTTTGCCATCTGATCCGGCCGCGATACGCAGTCGCTGAATAGTGCCGGAGCGGTGGGTGGCGTTGTTGAAGATCATCGGGCGCGGCAAGGCCACCTTGACCGGCCGACCGGTTTCCCGCGAGCCAAGTGCCGCCAGCACCGCGTCAGCGCGCAGCCATAGCTTGCCGCCAAAGCCGCCGCCCACGTAAGGGCTTTCCAGGCGGATCCTGCCAGCGTCGATCTCGAAGGTGGTAGCGAGCGCCTGGCGTGTCCATTCGATCATCTGATTCGATGTCCATACCGTCATCTGACCGCCATCCGACCAGTCCACGATAGAAGCGTGGGGCTCCATCATGGCGTGGCTTTGCGAAGCAGTGCGGTAGGTTTCATCCAGCGCCACCGGTGCGGCATCAAACGCCGCCTCCACATCGCCTACATTGGCGGCCAGCTCGCCGGTATTCTGTAAGCGTGCCCAGGCATCTTCAAGATCGAACACGCCCGGCGTCTCTTCGTAGCGCACCTTGATCAAGGACGCCGCACCACGCGCCTGCTCCAGAGTATCGGCGACCACTACAGCAATCGCTTGGTGGTAGTGCTCAACGGTGGCGCCGCCGAACAGGTGGGCCACATTGCTGTCGGCACGCGCCAGCGGCTCAAACTCTAGAGTGGTGATAACGGCGGCTACGCCGGGCGCGGCGCGGGCGGCCGAGGCGTCCATATGGGTGATTTTGCCCCGGGCAATCGTTGCGCCCAAGGGAAAGCCCACCAGTTGGTTGGCCACCACATCATGCCGCTCGTAAGCGTAGGGCGCGCTTCCGGTTACCTTAAGGAGCCCGTCGACTCGTACATGCGGCTTGCCGATAATACGGGCACGGTCAAACAGGTTATCTTCCGTTGATTGATTAAAATCCATGGGTTACTCCTGAGCCAGCAGCGCGGCGAGCGTGCGCTCTGCGAGGGTAAGCTTGTAGGCGTTCTCATGCGTTGGACGAGCGCCATCCAGTAAGCGGACCATGACGGCAGAGGCGCCCTGCGGTAACAGCGCATCGGCTTCAGCACGGCGCCAAGGCTTGGGCGCTACGCCACCTAGTGCCACACGTCCGGTGCCATCGGGGGCTTTAATCAGCGCAACGGATACCAGCGCAAAGGCGTAAGAGGCCCGATCGCGCACCTTGTAGTAGGCATGGCGGCCCTCAACGGGGGGCGGCAGGCGCACGGCGGTAATCATTTCGCCTGCTTGCAGCGCGTTCTCTATCTCCGGGGTATCGCCGGGCAGCTGGTAGAACTCATCCAGCGTCAGGCGGCGCGTTTCACCTGATGAGGTCACGGTTTCTACTTCGGCATCCAGCACGCGCATCGCAACGGCCATGTCCGAAGGGTGCGTGGCAATACACGCGTCTGACGTGCCGATGACGCCCAGTTGACGCGACGTTGCGCCATCACCCAGTGCTGCACAGCCTGCCCCAGGCGAACGTTTGTTGCAGGGCATGCCGGTGTCATAAAAATAGGGGCAGCGGGTGCGCTGTAAAAGGTTGCCGCCGGTCGTGGCTTTATTGCGCAGTTGGCCCGATGCGCCAGAGACAAGTGCCCGACTCAACACCGCGTAGTCCTTGCGGATCCGGGCATCCGCCGAGAGCGCGGCATTGCTGACCAGCGCACCAATGCGCAGACCGCCCTCATCCGTCGGGGTAATAGCGTCAAGGCCCGTGCCCGATACGTCGATCAGATGCTCGGGAATTTCGATCTCATGCTTCATCAAGTCCAGCAGGTTAGTGCCGCCTGCAATAAACTTGGCGCCGGGTACTTCCGCCGCACGCGCTGCCGCCTGGGCCGGGTCGCTGACGCGTTCATAAGAAAAAGCTTTCATGAGCGTGCCTCCGCCACCTGGTTAATAGCCTTAAGAATGTTGGCGTAGGCACCACAGCGGCAAAGGTTGCCCGACATGCGCTCACGGATTTCCGCATCGCTTATCTCGATAGGCGCATCCAGATCGTTGGTAACGTGGCTTGGCAGCCCCGCCTGGATCTCCTCAAGCACTGCCTTGGCCGAGCAGATCTGCCCCGGTGTGCAGTAGCCGCACTGGAAAGCGTCATGATCGACAAAGGCTTGCTGCATGGGATCAAGATGGTCGACCTCTCCCATCCCTTCGATAGTCGCAACATCATCGCCTTCATGCATCACCGCAAGGGACAAGCAGGCGTTGATGCGCTCGCCATTCACCAGCACCGTGCAGGCACCACATTGACCGTGGTCACAGCCTTTCTTGGTGCCTGTAAGCTTTAGATGCTCACGCAGGGCATCCAGCAGCGTTGTGCGGTTATCCAGCGTTAACGTATGGCTTTCGCCATTGACGGTCAGTGAAAAGGTGCTGCTATCAGGGCTCACGGTCTTGGGGTATCTTTCGACGTTATTAGAGGAGTTCATTGCTATATGCCTTCCTTGCGCGTTGCTATCGCTTATTTAGTGCCATAAGACCTTTAGCATAGTCACGATTCCCCCAAGCAGCCCAAATCTCTCACCAAACCCAGTAAAACAAAGCCTCTAGATGCGTCAGGTGCGCTACGCTATGACACGTCTATCCACGCAAGAGAGGCAGTGGATGCCGCTTGCTCACTACTGGAATCGTTTGAAATGCAGCATTTGGATTTGCAGGTTATCGATCAAGCGCTTACCTGGTCACGGGAGGGTGAAACGGTCTGGCTGTGCACCGTGCTCGCCACGTTTGGCTCATCGCCCCGCGCCCCTGGTGCCTGGATGGCGGTAATCAGGGACGGCAGCCACCTGGGGTCGCTTTCTGGCGGCTGTGTGGAGGATGATTTCATTAAGCGCCTAGCGGAGGGGCAGTTTGAAAACCCTGCGGTCGTTATACGCTATGGCGATACAGACAATACACAGGCCAGGCATATCACGCTGCCCTGCGGCGGCATTCTAGAGGTGCTGGTTGAGCGCCTACCCGCCACGCCGGAGATACGGGAGCACCTTGGCACGCTGAAAGCGACGCTTGAAGGCCAGCGCCCGCTTATGCGCCACGTCGATATTCATACGGGCTCCCGCTACTTTACCGACGATGCCACGCTGGGGCCTCGTGTGATTTGGCCCAGTGAAGAGGGCGCACCAGATCGGGTAAGCATGCGGCTTACACCTGCGCGGCGGCTAATCATCGCTGGTATTTCGGCCGTTTCCAGCGCCTGCGCCTCGTTTGCTGCCACGTTAGGGTTTGAGGTGATTGTCTGCGACCCCGATGAAACCGCCTGCCAAGCGTTTGATGTTCCAGGGGTCACGGTCAAGACGCAACTGCCTTCCCTATATCTGGCCGCCAACGGCTGCCACGACGCCACCGCCATTGTTGCGCTCAGCCATGACCCTCGCATTGATGACTTAGCCATGATGGAAGCGGTACGCACGCCCGCGTTTTACATAGGCGTGATGGGCTCAAGGCGTACCTCTGCGGAACGGATGAAGCGGCTGATTCGCTCAGGTGGGCTGACCGAAGAGCAGGTCGAGCGCCTGCATATGCCGATTGGTCTAGCATTAGGAAGCAAAACCCCTGCGGAAATTGCCCTCTCGATTATGGCGGATATCGTACGTGTGCAGCACGGAAAAACACTCCATGAGCTCTAGTCATGTCGTCGCCTTGGTGATGGCGGCGGGCAACTCGCGTCGATTTGGTGAGGATGACAAGCGCTGCGCCCCCTTAGCCGACGGACGCTCGCTGTTGACAGCTTCAGTCACGAATGCGGAGCAAGCCTTCCCTCTGCTGCGCGTGGCGATACGCGAAGAGGATGAGGCAACGTTACTAGGCCTTGCAGACAACACGCCCCTGATCCGGCTTGGTCAGGCGCATCTTGGGTTGGGGGCAAGTCTCGCCGAAGCGGTGAGCGCCCTTAGCCGCGACGCCCGTCTTAACAGCGTCGAGGCAGTAGCCATTTTATTAGGCGATATGCCCTGGATTCAGCAAGGCACATTGAGGGCATTACAGCGGCTAGCCACTCACGACACCATCGTGAGGCCCTGCTTCAAGGGCCAACCAGGCCATCCGGTTATTTTCGGTCGCGCACTCTGGCCAGCCCTTCAAGCACTAAGCGGCGATGACGGTGCCAAAGGCGTTATTCATCGCCATACGGCGCAGTACCGGGAGTATGCCCTCCAAGATGACGGCATACTTATCGATATCGACGCGCCAGAGGACATAGTGTTCGCCGAAAACGAGCGCACTCAATAAACCTTAAGCGTTAACGCCTGAAACAAGGTGAGAACGCGCACCCTAGCGTGCTTTCACAACCACCACCCCAAGCGCCAGCCAGCCTGCCATCAGTAGCAGTCCGCCAATGGGCGTGACAATACCCAGACTTAGCCCCGCCAGCGCCATTAAATAGAGCGAACCTGAAAAGCACGTCACGCCGAGCGCCCATAGTGACAGCACCCAGCGCTGACCGGAAATTGGCTGCACCTGGCGCCATACCAGTACGATCATTACGGCAAGGGTATGCCACGCCTGGTAACGCACGCCGGTTTCCACGGCACTTACCATGACCTGGGTCGTGCGCGCCGCCAGGCCGTGGGCTGCGTAGGCGCCCAGCATCACCATCATGGCGCCTGACAGCGCCGCTACGCACCACCACACTTTATCCATCCGTTGCACGCTGCTCTCCTGCTCCGATTATGGTTGCTATCCATCACACTATTGCTGCTACGGCTTACCTTGCGTGGCGCGAAACCGCTACAATAGAGAATACCTTAGAGCACGAACTGCCACGACGAATGAGACGCGCCTATTTATGTCTATCCAGATACGTCTAAACGGTGAACCCCATACGCTGTCCACCGGCCTCACCGCCGCTGACTTAGTTGAACAGCTGGGCCTTAGTGGTCGTCGTATCGCCGTCGAAATTAACGAAGAGATCGTCCCCCGCAGCCAACACGCCGACACTCGCTTGGTCGATGGCGACCACGTAGAAGTTGTCCACGCGATTGGCGGCGGCTAGAGGAAATACTATGACCCAGTTAACTCATGAACCGCTAACCGATACACCGTTAACCATTGCCGGGCGCGATTTTCACTCGCGCCTGCTGGTGGGCACAGGCAAGTACAAAGACTTTACCGAGACCGGCGCCGCCATTGCCCAAAGCGGCGCTGAAATCGTCACCTTTGCCGTTCGCCGTACCAATTTAGGCCAGGACGCCGATGCGCCCAACCTGCTCGACGTTATTTCACCTGAGCGCTACACCCTGCTGCCCAATACCGCTGGGTGCTATAACGCTAAAGATGCCGTGCGTACCTGTCGCTTGGCCCGGGAACTGCTTGATGGCCACAACCTGGTCAAACTGGAAGTGCTCGGCGATGACCACACGCTCTACCCCAATGTGGTCGAGACGCTCAAAGCTGCGGAAACGCTGCTGGCCGATGGTTTTGACGTCATGGTGTACACCAGCGACGACCCTATTGTGGCACGCGAACTAGAAGCCATGGGCTGCTGCGCCATCATGCCGCTGGGCTCGTTGATCGGTTCTGGCCACGGCATTCAAAACCCGCACAACGTGCGCTTGATTGTTGAGCAGAGCAGCGTACCGGTGCTGGTAGATGCAGGCATTGGCACGGCATCAGACGCGGCCATGGCAATGGAGCTCGGTTGCGACGGCGTGCTGCTGAATACCGCTATTGCCCACGCCCGCGACCCGCTACGCATGGCCAACGCCATGAAGTTGGCCGTGGAGGCCGGACGTGATGCGTTTTTAGCCGGCCGTATGCCGCGCCGCCAGTCCGCTGATCCCTCTTCACCTTTCGCTGGCCGTATTAACGGTTAATTGATTCGAGACCTCATGACTGACACCAACGATAGCGTACCCGAACGTCACGCCGACCCCGAAAGCAAGACCACCACAGGGCCGGAAGGTACGGATGCACCGCTGCATCGCCGCGGTATTAAAAGCTATGTGATCCGCGCGGGCCGTATGACCCAGGCGCAAAACCGTGGCTTAGAAGATATTTGGCCGCGTTTTGGCCTGACCATCGCAGACGGCCGCCAAGACTTGGACGCCCTGTTTGGCCGCCAGGCACCGCGGGTCGTAGAAATCGGCTTTGGCATGGGTAACTCGCTGATAGAACAGGCCGAGACTCATCCAGACACCGACTTTATCGGCATTGAAGTGCACGCCCCTGGCGTTGGCAAACTGCTCGATGAAGTCGATAAACGCGGCCTCACCAACCTGCGCGTGTACCGCGAAGATGCCCTGGCGGTGCTAGAGCAGTGCCTGCCCGAAGGCTCGCTAACAACCCTACAGCTGTTCTTCCCCGACCCCTGGCCGAAGAAGAAACACCACAAACGGCGCATCGTGCAACCTGCCTTTGTTGAGCTGATCCGCACTCGGCTAATGCCCGGCGGTACTTTCCATCTGGCCACCGACTGGGAAGCCTACGCGGAGTGGATGGCGGAAGTCATGGAAGCAGCCCCCGGCTATGCCAACATTGCCAGCGCGGAAACCGCTCCCTATGTACCGCGCCCGGCGTTCCGCCCATTGACCAAGTTTGAAGCCCGCGGCGAAAAACTTGGCCACGGTGTGTGGGATTTGATCTATCGTCGGGAAGAGTAGAGTGTCAGCCAGCTAGATTGGCAGAGAGGAGTTGTTGCAGTGTTAGGCGCTACGCTCAGCATCAATTCTGAGCGGGCGTCTTTCGCATTTACCTAGGCTTTGTCTGAAAAGTCGGCGAGCGAAGGCCAGACAAGGCAAAAATCGGCGAAAAGACGGAGTTTACGTGTTGTAAATGAGTACTTTGAGCCGATTTTTAACGCCGTATGGCCGAGCGCAGCCAGTTTTCAGACAGAGCCTAGAATAGCTGCATCCAGACGACTATTAGGTTTAAGCATCTGCTTTTAATGAGTAAGCGATCTTAAAATACCCATTTGATGCAAGCTGGCGATTTCTGCGTATATCTCTTCGCAGAAAGATTCGGCCACGTTACTTAACGGCTTGTGTTTAGATTTAAGTAAGGCAATTTCCCACTCAATCGTTGGCTCCATAGGCTTTGATACAACGGCTGTTCCCTGCAACAGCAGTTCTGCAATGGGATCAATCACTGCAACCCCAAGCCCGCGATCAACTAATGCACACACACCCCGCATATGGCGCATTTCAACAGCAATATGCCGCTTTATATTCACTGTCTGCATAATGTAATCCACGCGTGCACGCAGAGGACTATCCGCCATCAGCTCTACGAATGTCTGGTTTTGTAAGCTGGTAAGCGCCACCACATCTTGCCTAGCGAGGGGGTGCGTACGCTGCATGATGCACCTGGCAGAACAGCGTGCAAGCGTACTCACCGTTGCTCCATAAGTGTCGGCTTCAAGCGTTATTCCCAGCGCCACATCACAGGTATTGTTGTCGATCATTTTAAGCAACTCTTGCAACCCGGCATCGATGACCCGAACGCCTACATTAGGGTGATTTTGTTTAAATCGCTTAATGACATCGAGTAAAAAGGTATCGCAAAAAATGGGTTGTGCCGCCACGACGACACTGCCTAATTGGTTATTAGCAATAGCATCCGCATCTTTTTGAGTATCTCGAATACTCGCCATCAACCGTAAAACGGACGCGTGGTATAAAAACGCTTCTGAGGTTGGCGAAAGCTGATTACGGGCACGTTTGAACAACGCAAATCCCAGCTCATCCTCTAGCCCGATGAGCAAACGACTGACCATTGATTGGCTGATCCCTAACGTTTCTGCAGCCGCTTTTGTAGTGCCATGTTTCATAAAGGCATCAAACGCTTCAATTTCTTTTATTTTCATTAGTTTAAACTCGCTTTAGCCTTATTTAACGAAACAACCGGCAGTTAAAAACACGCTTTATAAACAACAAGCTTGCAACTTTCGCCCACCACTAGAACTAAAACGCATACTAAATTGAATTGTTGCAACAAATTTCATAGCTGTCTATGTTGAAAGTGCTGAATCCAATTAATGCTCGTTACTCAATCCTTCAATAACGGCCCTTCACTAGCAGCTATTTAATAACAGCCATGCAAATACCACTGCGGAGACAAGTATGAAACTCACCTTAAGCTTAGCGGCAGCTACGCTGCTCGCTGCCTCCACTGCCTATGCTCAGAGCTATCCTTCCGAACCCGTCACGCTGGTAGTTCCCTATGGCCCCGGCGGCGCTTCCGATCTGGCCGGTCGTGCCCTAGCGGAGTCGGCTCGCGAATATTTAGGACAGCCCGTCACGGTCGTCAACCAAGCCGGCGCAGGGGGAATGACTGGCGCTCGTGATGTCGTACAGGCTGACCCCGATGGTTACACCTTGCTATTAGCCCGCGTCGGTATGGCGCTGTCACCGGCGGTCAACGAAAACAGCAGTGTTGATTGGGATGAGTACACCTTTATCAGCCCGCTCGAAGCTACGCCGATGATTCTTGCCGTGGCTGAAGACTCTCCCTATGAAAGCGTTGAGGATTTGCTGGAGGGCATTGAAAACGACCCTGGCGCGATGAGCTATGCCGCCTCCGGCGCCACCGCCATTGATGGCTTTACCGTGCAGTCACTGCTGGCTGACGCAGAAATGGATCCGCTGACGGCGGCCACGCTGATTCCCTACCGTGGGGGTGGTGAACTCGCAACGGCGCTACTGGGTGGGCATGTTGATTTTCTCGCCATCGCTGCTGCTTCGCTAATGCCGCATATTGAGAGCGGTGATATGCGCCCGTTAATGGTGTTCTCACCCGAGCGCATGGAAGCACTCCCGGACGTGCCGACTGCTGAAGAGCTGGGTTATGAGTTGGCTGGCCAAGTGATGGGGTGGAGCGCGCTGTATGGCCCGCCTGACCTACCCGAAGAAGTGGTTAACACTTGGGCCGAAGTGATGGAACAGGTGGCTGAGGATGAGACGTGGCTCAGCCGTGCTGATGATCGTGGCTCAATTTCCACCATCGGTAGCGTCGATATGGAGACCTACGCAAAAGAGCAGTACGAGTTCTATCGCACCTTGGCAGAACAGTTTGGCTACCTGGAATAAAGCAGCGTTAAACACTTCATTATTACTGCATACAACAGTTAATCCCGGGAGGGGACATGGGTATAACACGCGGTTTAGTCATTACGGTGCTGTTCGGTATCGTTCTGTTCGTACTGATCCCCGCCTATGTACCCCGCCCGCGCTTTATTCCCGGGTTTGCGCCACCGCCTGATATGTGGCCACGCACGGTTTCCATGCTCGGCATGGCATTGGGCATACTGCTCGTTGGGCTGACGTTTTCACGCAAAACCGAAGCCATCGCCGACCCTGAAGACGCCCGCTCAATACGTGGCGATACGCCGCTTGCCACACTACTCACCCGCTTCGGCTGGACGGTACTTGCCTTTGCGCTATTTATCGGCTCAGTGATGCTGCTCGGTTTTTTGCTATCAAGCATTCTGCTGTTAATGGCGATGCTGATACTGACCGGTTATTGGCGCCACAAAGTGGTGGCAGCCATTGTGGCCGTCGCGCTCCCACTGGTTCTCTACCTGTTTTTCTCCAGCGCACTCAATACGCGTTTCCCTGTCGGCAGCCTTTTCAAGGCGATCGGTATTTAACCTACCGCGTATAGGAGTGACCACTATGCTCAACGACCTGCTGGTTGCCTTTCAGGCGGTTGCCACCCTTGAGAATTTTTTGATTATGGCCGCCGGTATCTGGGGTGGCGTGATTATCGGCGCTATACCCGGCATGACCGGCACCATGGCGGTGACCCTGGCGCTACCCTTTACATTTTATATGCAGCCGATCCCGAGTATTTTACTGCTCGTTGCGCTCTACAAAGGCTCCACCTATGGCGGGTCGGTCTCGGCGATATTGATCAAGACGCCAGGTACTGCTTCGGCCGCCTGTACCACCCTTGACGGCTACCCACTGGCCCAACAGGGCAAGGCAGGCAAAGCCCTTAACATGGCGCTCTATTCGTCCTGTACCGGGGATTTTATCTCCAATCTCTCACTGATTTTTATTGCCGCGCCACTGGCACTCCTGGCACTGCGTATCGGGCCACCCGAATACTTTATGCTGATGATTTTCGCACTCACCACCGTGGCTGGGGTGTCAGGGCGTTCACTGCTGCTGGGGCTTGTATCAGCCTGCTTAGGGCTACTGTTAGCCACAGTGGGCGAAGATATGTACGGCTCGTTCCGCTTTGATCTCACCGTGGATATGCAGAGCGGCCTTGCCGTTGCGCCTGTGCTCATCGGTCTGTTTGCCATTCCTGAGCTGCTTAAGATTATTGTTTTCCGTCACACCCAAAGCCATAAGCCCATGCAGTTGGGCGATAACCGGGTAACGCGAGATGAGCTGCGCCGATCCTTAAAGACAATGCTTAAAGGCAGCATGATTGGTGTGGTGATGGGGGCCATTCCCGGTATTGGCCCCTCGGCAGCGGCGTTCTCTTCCTACGGCGAAGCACAGCGTAGCTCAAAGAACCGCGAGAACTTTGGTAAGGGCGAACTAGAAGGGATCGCAGCATCCGAGTCCGCTAACAATGGTTGCTGTGGCTCCACCATGATCCCACTGTTAGCGCTGGGCGTACCGGGCGATGTGATCACGGGCGTGATGCTGGGCGCCTTCATGATTCACGGCATGACCCCAGGCCCGATGCTGTTTGAGAACAACCTTAATGAGGTTTACATGCTGTTTATTGGCATGCTGTTCTCCTCTGTTCTGCTATTTGGTGCGGGTAAAGCAACCATGCGCTTTTTCTCGCATATCTCGCGGATTCCCCCGGGGTTGATGGCGCCAATCGTGCTTGCGCTATGCGTCTTCGGTATTTTTTCGATCTCCAACAGTATGTATGACGTCATCGTACTGCTGGCGATGGGCATATTTGGCTTTTTCATGTTCCTGTTCGCCATTCCCGCCGCGCCCTTTTTAATCGCCTTCATTCTCGGCCCGATGCTGGAAGAGAACCTGCGTCGTGCCCTTGCGCTCTCTCGTGGTGATCCCAGCATTCTGGTCTCGTCGCCTATTACCTGGCTATTCGCTTCGTTGGCGATATTTGTGGTGGTCGTAACAATTCGTCAGCAGCTTAAGAAGGCCAAAGCCTGAGCCACAGTTTCCCTTATTGCCAAGGATTTAACGCTATGCAAGCTAGTGCTACGCCTAACGCTCACCCGCAGTTGAAAGACGCGGTCTCGCACCTCGCAGACCTGATCGCTTACGACACAACCAGTGCGTACTCCAACCTTGAACTTATTCAGCATATGGAGGAGTACTTTGCCAGTCTGGGCGCTGAGGTAGCGGTGCTACCCGATGAGAGCGGCGAAAAGGCCAATTTAGTCGCCCGGCTAGGCCCAGCAGACGTACCTGGCATCGTCCTCTCAGGCCATACCGACGTCGTCCCCGCCAATCCGAAGAACTGGCAAAGCAACCCTTTCAAACTGGAGCAGCGCGACAGTCGCTTGTTTGGGCGTGGCACCTGCGATATGAAAGGCTTTGCAGCCTGCGTTATGGCAGCTACACCGGCGTTTGCCAGCGGCGAGCTACAGCGCCCGTTCTATTTCTGCTTCTCTCATGATGAGGAAGTGGGTTGCCTGGGTGCTCCCGCTATCGCACGCTACCTAGCCAAGCTCAAGGTGCCACCGGCACTGGCCATTATCGGCGAACCCAGCGAAATGAAGCTGATCAACGGTCAGAAAGGCAAGATCGCGATGCGGGTCACGGTGCGCGGTGAAGGGGGCCACTCATCGTTTTCACCCCAGCATGTTAATGCGGTGGAGTATGCCTCGCGGATCATCACCATGATCGCCGAACGATCACGACGATATGAGCAAGAAGGCCCTTTCGACCACGACTTTACCGTTCCCCACGCCACAGCGTTGACCACCATGATAGAAGGCGGTGTGGCGACCAACGTGACCCCTGATACCTGCAGCTTTATCTTTGAGCTACGCAGCATTGATCAGGAAGCAGCCGCCACGGACATTCAAGCACTGATCCGCGATATAGAGGCTGCCCTACTCCCCGAAATGCAGCGCCAATCAGCCGATTCCGTCATTGAGTGGCAAGAGCTATTTGCCTACCCCGCCATGGGGGACGCCACTAACAAAGATATGTTTAAAAAGCTTGAACCCATTCTTCCCGAGCGTGGTGGCAAGGTCTCTTATGGGTCTGAAGGTGGGGTTTTCGAGATCGATGGCGACATCCCCTCGGTAATTCTTGGGCCCGGCTCTATTCGCCAAGCCCACAAGCCCGATGAGTTTATTGAAATTGATCAACTTAGCCAGTGCTTAGCGTTTTTAGATGACTTAAATGCCTGGATGAAACACTGAGTCAAAAATAGCGGTGCGCATCTATTTTACATGGGGTGGCGTTGAGGCGCCCCTTCATGAAGTCACGTTCTCCCTCAACGCCTTTGGTCAAACACTTCGTAAGCCATTACCCCCACGCGCCACATCAAAAAAGCGCCAAACGTGGTGTTCTGCCACATTGGGGCGAGAACGTAAGCTCTGGTCGTAGCGCTTTAATACGGCGCAGCGCTTTGGCACTACTCCTTAAGCGGCTTTAGCGGCTCCCAATCCGAACGATTGGCCAGAAACTCAGGCCTGGGCCGGTTACCGCAGTAAGGGTCGTGTAGCGTGTTTTCAACGCTATTGTAAACAAAGAATAGATTACTTCTCGGCCAGCAAGACATATTGATATTCGAGCCGTGCATGGTGTTGCATTCAAAAATCACCAGCGATCCGGCAGGCCCCTTAGGCGCTTCGATATCGTTTTCTAACATGAGCTCGCGGAGGCTACTGGCTGGGGGCACGCCCACCTCTTGGCTTTTCAGCGACTCTTTATAGTTATTTTCCGGCGTTCGTCCAACACACGGAACAAAATAATGATGGGAGCCCGGGATCAACATTAATGGGCCGTTAAATTCACCGTTGTCAGTGAGTACGATGGAGCAACTTAACGCACGCATACGTGGCATGCCGTCTTCGCTATGCCATGTTTCAAAGTCGGAGTGCCACTCAAACCCTTTGCCTTTAAAACCTGGTTTATAGTTAATCCGTGACTGATGAATATATACATCGCTGCCCAGCAGCTGCTTAACAATCGCCAATAGCTTGGGATCCTGGGTCAAGCGCTGAAAGCGTTTTGAAACATCATGGATGCCGAAAATGGTGCGAATCTCTTCACGCCCAGGTTCAAGAATGGTGCCTTCTGAAAGTTTCAGATCAGCATCGTCTTCATACTCGCGCAGTTCTTTAAGAAAAACCTGCATATCATCAGCGTCAAAAAATCCTTCAAACGACAGAAACCCCTTTCTTTCGTACTCATCAATTTCTGATTTGCTTAAGGGGCCATTCGCAAGCTGTGACTCATCGCCATATACCACGGGATCAATACGCTTAAACATTCCCAACTTTCGTTCCAAGCGAGTCGGGAAAAGATCTTGTGTATCGTTCATGGCAAACTCCTCCGTTAGTATCCATGTCAAGTAACACTTTTAGCGGCTACTTATAAAACGTAGACGCCAAAACGCCCCTCAGCAATGACGCCATGTCAGCCTGCTTCCGTGCAGCCGTTATCGCCTTAATTAGACAATAGCTCTAAGCGTGTAGAGTAGTCGTCGAAAAAACGTGTAGATGGCGGGGCTCTAGCAGACGCTAGAAAAAAGAAAGCCGCTCCAGTGGAGCGGCAAAAAGACCGTGACTAGCAATGAGAGGGAGAAACCATGACAGGAAACTGGCGCTGATTCTTAAATCAACAGCTGTCGTGGTTGCCAGCGTCTCATTAAACGCTGACAATCACACTGTAATAGTTCTCATTTACCCCGTCAATACAAATACGAATATTTTTTATTACCGTTTGTCGAAAGCGAACAACGCAATCGCCCCCACAGGAGGTGAATAAAAATGGGTACCATAAAAAAAGAAAGCCGCTCCAATGGAGCGGCAAAAGACCGTGACTAGCAATGAGAGGGAGAAACCATGACAGGAAACTGGCGCTGATTCTTAAATCAACAGCTGTCGTGGTTGCCAGCGTCTCATTAAACGCTGACAATCACACTGTAATAGTTCTCATTTACCTCGTCAACACTAATACGAATATTTTATATTTAGATTTATCAGTCCCCCCGTCAGCTTACCAGTTGCAGCCAAAACGGCAGGGTAAGCATGGCTAATAGGGTTTGTCCGGTAATGATCGCGGCCATCAGCTCGGCATCGCCGCCCAGTTGGCGGGCGAGGATATACGCAGAGGTAGCCGTAGGGAGTGCGGCAAACAGCAGCGCTACGTCGCGGCTTACCGGATCCAGCTGTAGTATCCAGGTTAATGCCAATACCAGCGCGGGCATAAGCAGCAGTTTAACGCTATTAGTGGCCAGCACGCCGCGGTCAAGACGCAGCAGCGCCGCCGGGCGCAGCGCCACACCGACGGCCACCAAACCTAATGGCAACGCCGCACGCCCCAGCAGCGCCACCGTATCTTGACTCCAGCCGGGCAAACCAACGTCTGACAGGTTCAGACCAATGCCCGCCAAGCAAGCAAGAATCAGCGGATTTTTAATCAGCGCCATGGCACTTTTACCTACGCTAGCACCGCCTAGAGTGCCAGCCGCCACAAAGCTGGCCACACACATCACGTTAACCACTGGCACCATTAGTGCCACGGCGACGGCTGCGGTGGTCGCTCCTAAGCTGCCGTGTAGCGCGGCGGCGCCAGCAACGCCCACATAGGTATTAAAACGTACCGCGCCTTGGAATACCGACGTAAACGCCGCGGGCGTTAGCTGTAGCCAGCCACGTAAGCGCCAGAGCAGCAAGCCAAACAGCGCCATCGCGCCCAGTAACACCAGCGCCAAGCGCCCAACCGGTACCTGGCTTACATCTGCGGTGGCCAGGGTTTCCACCAGCATGGCAGGAAACAGCACAAAGTAGATCAGCCGCTCCATGTGCGGCCAGAAGGTGTCGCTAGGCCAACGCCAATAGCCAAGCACGGCACCGAGTAAGATCAATAGAAATAGTGGGCCTAAAGCGCCAGTGATACTCTCCATTTACGTCCCTTTTGCCTGCGACATCCCAGCACAGCGATATCGACGCGATTGCTGTTACCATGGCTATAACACCCCGCCCCTGCGGCTTGCGTAGCGATTATTCTGCCATGAAGATGATATCAAAACCTGCTCACCCGGCGGGCTTCCCCGTCTTAAGAGTACTGATACTGGTCACTGGCTTGGCGCTGGCGGCCTGCGCATGGTACGCCTTTGCCCATTGGCTTCATCGCGATAGCGATGTGACATGGTTTCCGCCCACATCAAGCTGTAACCTGCATGCAGCGCCCTGCACCGCCACCTTGGGTGATGTGGGCCGCATTACGTTCAACGTGCAGGCAAATGGACGGATTGATGCACTGGAGATACTGCCGCTGGAAGTGGAAGTCGATGGTGTAGCGGCCACACAGGTTGAAGTAGATTTTATTGGTCGAGATATGGATTTAGGGCTACACCGTTTTGCCCTTAGCGCCGATGCGCCCGGCCGCTTTCAAGGTCAAGGCCAAGTGGGAATTTGTACGCAAAGCGTTATGCCCTGGCGAGCGCGTGTCATACTGCAAACCGCAGAAGGCAAGGTAGGCAGCTGGTTCGATTTTGACGTGATTCGGAGTTAACGCATATGGCACGGAAACCCTTATGGCTAGGCGCCGGGTTGGTCGCTGTTTTACTCATAGCCAGCGGCATTGGCCTCTATCAGTATGCCTTTGCCCCTCAAGATGGCGAACCCGTAGGAGGCCCGGTAGACTTACCCTCTACTCAGGGTGATTTTTCATTGACCCAGCTGGACGACGATCAAATCGCGATTGTTTCGTTTGGCTATACCTACTGCCCCGACATCTGCCCCATGACCCAGTCGGTTAAACGCCAAGCCCTGGCCCAGCTCTCTGAGGAGCAGCGCGAGCGTGTAGTGCCGGTAATGATCACCGTCGACCCCGAACGCGACACGATTGAGCGCATGCAGGAGTACATGGGCTTTTTCGGCGAGGCGTTTATCGGTGCAGTGGGCAGCCAGGAGCAGCTTGGGGATGTCGCCTCACGCTATGGGGTGATCTGGCGGAAAGTCGAAGCGCCGGGGTCAGCAATGGACTACACCATTGACCACAGCGCCTCGCTTTTTTTGGTGAATCGCGAGGGCGATATTCTTCAGCGAGTACTCTACTCACCGACCCCGCATGGCCTGGTTTCCGCATTAGAGAGCGAACTAGACGGCTAAGCGGCGCCTCTTAATCGGCTTGTTCAGGTGCTGACTGCAAGCGATCCAACATCGCCATCAGCGCCCCGATTTGGGTGCCATCACGGGTATCGTGCAGGGGGCTTAACTGCCAGGTGCTTTCGGCAACCCCCCACCAGTCCCAGCAGCCCTGCGGGTTCGCCATACTGCTTTCTGCCTGAGGATAGAGCACGATTTGTTGATGCGCTGCCGACCAGGCATTGAGCCCGGTGTAGCGTATAAACGTATCGCCGATGGCCTCTGCGTTCATTTGACAGCCGTGCAGCGCCAGCGTGACCGGGCACTCGCCCGCTTCACAGCCTTCGGGTATAAACACATAGCCGGTGTCCGCTAGGCCCTTTACCGCAAACTCTGACTGATCAAACGCGACCAATTCACCACCTTGCCCTGCCTCTTGCTCACTAGCGCCCGAGGCTTCTCGTTCGGGATAGAGCCAATCCAGCATTTCTCCGGCAATATCCTCATCGCAGGACAACAAAAAACTACCGCCTCCCTGACGACAATCACCCCACTCATGGGGCCCGGGGGCAGCTTCACTGGGTAACTGTATCGGCCAGCCATGCCCCGCATTTTCACTGCGCGCAACGCGCAGCTGATCAGGCGAAGCAAGCCACTGCTGCCACTGCTCTGCAAGCAGGTCGCCGAGCTTTGGCTCAACCACTTCATCCTCTTCGCCGTGCCATAAGTAGGCCCTAAGCTGGCTAAGCGCCTCACTGCTACCTACCTGTTCAAGCCCAAGATAGCGCTGGCGGCGTGCCTCCAGCTCATCCAGCGAAGGCATACCACGACGGGTCATCATGCACTGATTAAGCGCTAGGCTCAGCGACCCCTGCGCACAGCTCCAAGGCCCCGCCGCCAACACACCCAGACCACTAAACCGCTCGGGCCAAGCCACCGCCAGTTGGGTCGCCATATAGCCGCCCGACGATACCCCCACTACGCTGGCCTGCTCACTCGCAGCACTCAGGGCGGGCAAATCCTCAGGCTCACTGTCCGTCTCGGCCTGCGCTAGCAGCGGCGTGCACAGACCTAAGCAAACCAGTGACTGGGCGAGAGAACGCAGGTTAGTGGAGGGGGTTGAGATCATCGCTTATTCGACGCCCAACAGTTCAACGCGGAAGGTCAGCACTTCGTTAGGCCCAATAGGCCCCTGACCATTCTCACCGTAAGCAAGATCCGCTGGGATATACAGCATCCAGCTATCACCAACGCTCATCATCTGCAGCGCTTCCTGCCAACCTTCGATCACTTGGTTGGTTTGGAAGCTGACGGATTCTCCACGCTCAAAAGAGCTATCAAATACAGTGCCATCCAACAGCATACCTTCGTAGTTCACTTCGACGGTGTCTTCAGGGCCAGGCGTGGCGCCGTCGCCAGTTTCAAGCACTTCATACTGGAGACCTGAGTCAGTGACAGACACTTCGTCGCGCTCAGCATTTTCAGCCAGGAAGGCTTCACCCTCTTCGAGATTCATCTGCGCAATCTCTTCAGCTTCTGCTTCACGCGCTTGCATTGACTGCTCCTGGAAGGCCATCAACGCTTCGGTCATCTCTTCTTCACTGAGCGCCAAGTCGTTGTCTTCAAAGACGTCGCTCATACCCTCGTGAAATGCATCCAAGTCGAGGTCTTCGATATCCGCCTGCATGCTTTCACCCAGAGTGACACCCAGGCTGTAAGCCAAGCGCTGTTCATCGGTTTCGGGCGCTGCCGCGGCAAAAGGGGCAACCAAAAGCAAACCTGTCAGAGCCGTAGTAGAGAGCAGTTGTTTCATGAAAGATCCTTTTTATAGCGGCGCCGAACGCCAATCAGTGTTACGCAAAGACTAACACCCACCGCCCCGAGCTGCATCTTCGAGGTGGTGGGTGTCAATAAGACCACAAAATGAGAGAGAGGTTTAGCGGCTTTAGACCACCAGGGTGGGGCAGTGCGCCGCTCCCGCCACTCGTTGAGAAACGCTGCCCAACAGCGGGTTCTTCTCGCCATTGGTGCCCTGAGCGCCAATCACGATCAGATCGCACTCCCGCTTACGGGCAAAACGCACAATAATGCGCGAAGGCCGCCCGCCTTTCACAAAAGCGCGCACACGGGCACTGTCCGCACCCAGTTCAATAGCATGGGATTTTGCATGCACAGCGATCTCGGTGGCGTACTCTTTTAACGCGTCGTCAGGAATATCCAACTGATTAGGCCGTACCATAGAGAGCGAGGCCTCCAGCAGGCTGTGATGCTTAAACACGCACAGCAGATAGAGCTCAGCGCCGGTTAGCATTTGCAAACCCACCGCTTTTTCCAGCGCCCTCAGGGCGCCTTTAGAACCATCCACCGGGACTAAAATGCGATTAAACATTCGCGTACTCCTTGTGGCTGTTTAGCGGAAGGCAACATCGCGCAGGAACAGCGCAATTTGCGGGAACATGATCAGAAGAGCGGCGGCTAAAATCAGCATGAAAATAAACGGTGGAGTACCTTTGATCACATCCCAGTAGGGGCGCTTGAAAATTGCAATCGCGGTGAAAATATCGCACCCGAAGGGCGGGGTTGCCGAACCTATTGCCACTTGCAGCGTGATCAAAATACCCACCAGTACCGGATCGAGCCCAGTGGCCTCAATGGCAGGGGTAAAAATAGGCGTTAGTACCAGAATGACCACAATCGGATCGACAAACATACAGGCCACAAAGAAGGCGATACAGATGGCAATTAACACTCCCGTGGGGCCTGCTTCATTAACCCCCACCGCCTCCAGGATCATTTGTGGGATCTGAGCAAACGAAATGATCCACGAGAAGCCGTTACCCACTGCGACCAGGATAAACACCACAGCAGTAATCAACCCGGTGGATTTGGCGATGGCATAGATATCGTTCATCTTCAGCGAGCGGAAGACCACAAACTCAAGCAATATGGCATACAGCACACAGGCCGCAGCGGCTTCCGTCGGGCTAAAGACACCACCGTAAATACCACCAACAATAATGACCGGAAAGCCAAGCGGCCAAAGCGCCTGCTGAACCGCCACTGCACGATCTCTCCAGGTCGATTTTGCTTCCGTAGGCACATCTTTAACGATGGCGTAGATGATGCAGTAAATCGAGAACATAAGCAGGATCATTAACCCTGGCCCAATCCCGGCAATAAACAGCTCACCGATGGAAGTACCCGAGATCACCCCATAAATAATCATGCCGATACTGGGGGGGATCAAAAACGCGATGTCGCTGGAATTGATAATCAGCGCCAACGTAAAAGAGTCTGAGTAGCCCGCTTTAAGCATTTTAGGACGCAGCGGTGAGCCAACCGCCACCACGGTCGCCTGAGTAGAACCGGATACAGCACCGAACAGCGTACACGAAGCCGCCGTGCTTACCGCCAAGCCGCCTTTAATATGACCAATAAACGCCATGACCATATCAATCAAACGGTTAGCGGACTGCCCGCGGGTCATAATATCGGCAGCAAGGATAAACATGGGCACAGCAATTAACGAGGCTGGTCGTATACCCGCCATCATCTGCTGGATCAGCGTATCCATCTGGCCGAAGCCGTTAAACATCATATAGAAGCCAATTACCGCAGCGGTAATCAGCGGAATCATCATTGGAAAGCCCAGCAGCAGCAGGGCAATCATGGTGGTGACCATTATTGTCGTCATAGCTGTTCCCCTAGGGTGCAGTGCCCCGCATTAGACTTCTGTTTCAGTGTCTTTATAACCATCCACCACGCCCGTCGAAAGATAGACATCGTGGGATGTAACGTTTTTAACGGCAGTCAGCAGGTATTGAATACCGGTGATTAAAAAACCCATCGGCACCCATAGGTAAATGATCCACACCGGTAAGCCCAGGGAGGGCAGCACGCGGCCTTTACTTTGCAGATCAAGAATATAAACAATCGAATAGTAGAGCAGGAAAAACATCACCAGCGAGGTGAACAGCGCAATAAAAATCATCAGTACTTTGCGTCCGCCTACCGGCAACGCATCATAAATAGCCGACATACGTATATGGCGGCCATGGCGCGCGGCATAGCCGATCCCCGCGAAGGTAATCATGATGATTAAAATGCGGTTTAGCTCACCGGAAAACATAATGCTGTTGCCAAATACAAAGCGGGCAACCACATTGGTGACCGTATTCAGCGCCATTAGCAAAACACCCATCGCGAGTATCACGGCTTCTATTTTGCTAATTGCAGTGTCGATCACGCCCAGTACCCCCGGCAAACCGGAGCGGTAACTCTTTTCCATCTCATCATCGGTCATGGCCGGACTCCTTTTGAACGGCTCTAACGGCATCAGTTAAGTGCCGTCGGCACAATAAACACAGCGTTATTTCAGTGTTATCTAGTCCACATCCACTTCGTGCCACTGTCGAAGCGTTAATTCTAGCGTAACGGTATGCAGCCGCCGGTGATTCAACGCTTGATGTACGTAACACACGGTTACGTTGTTAAAACAGCCCGCAGGACTTACGCCTTACTGAGCAAAACAAAAAGGGGCAGCTTGTGCTGCCCCTTGATCATCACCCTTACGCCAGTGTGGCTAAAAAGGTGCTTACTCGTTAGTCACGGCTTCAAGGTCAGCTTTAAACTGCTCAAGTAGCTCCTGACCTTTCTCACCGGTCATTTCCAGGAAGGCTTCTTCAACCTGCGGGGCACGATCACGGAAGGCTTGAATTTGCTCTTCATCGAGACGTGTCACCGTCACTTCATCAGACGCTGCCTGAATCTTCTCTAGCGACTCTTCAGCCAAGCCTTTGATATGCTCAATGGTGTGGTCATAGGCGGCTTCAGAGGCTTCTTGCACTAGCTCCTGATCTTCTTCAGACAGCCCTTCGTAGAAGTCCTGATTGGCCATCATGGCGGTGGTGAACCAACCGTGGCCAGTAAACGTCAGATGCGGAGAGACCTCATACAGACCGCCAGATTCGATCCAGAAGATCGGGTTCTCTTGACCATCAATGATGCCCGTTTGTAGGCCACCATATACTTCGCCCCACGGCAGCGGCGTCGGCGTTGCGCCAAAGGCGTCGTAAGTTTCCGACAACAGTGGGTTGGTCATGGTACGAATTTTCTTATTATTCATATCTTCCGGCGAGCTGATCGGCTCGTCGGTGGTCACGACCATTTCGCCTTCCGGATACATCTTCAGCAGCTCTAGACCTTGCTCGGCATAAAGCTCAGGAAACATCTCGTTGATTGCTTTACTCTCGTCGAAGAACGTCAGTACAGTCTCTTCGTCGGTAGGTAGCAGATAAGGGATGAAGAAGATTTGCGCTTCAGGGATTAGGGCACCAGTAAAGCCAGGCGACTGGTTGACGAACTGTAGAATGCCGTTCTGGGTCTGCTCCATAATGTCGTCAGACTCGCCCAGTTCACCAAAGCGGTAAACTTGTACGGTGTGGTCTGAGTTCTCTTCAATATACTCTTTAAAAGCATAGGCAAAGACGTCTTGAACGTCGCCTTCATACTCCTCGTGAGCATAGCGCCAGTTATCTGCTTGAGCAGCGGCGCTGAGGCCAAACAGCAGTGCGCCTACACTGGCTGTGGTCAATAACTTTGTCGTTACAGAACGAGTAGAAACGGATTTGCTTGCCTTCATGCGGTGTTCCCCTTGCAGTGGTAAGCGCGCTGTACGAATGCGCAAAAACCTAGTTTTGAGAACCCCACTGTTAAAATTCAATGTTTTAACAGTGAGGTCAGTATCGCATTTCCCAACGCGACACTTTATTCGCCAACCGGGGTTTATTAACCCGTATCCCAGTGTGCACTAACAGGTAGTCATGCAATCCATACAGCAATTCACACTGCCTGCTAGCGGACGAAAAACGCTAGGTATTTCAAAAACAGCTTAAATTCAGGCTAGCGCGCTCCTTGGTAAGGGTCAAGCTGGCAAGTAAGCGTTTGTAGCGACTTAAGCCACGTAGGTGGCTGTTTTAAGCGATTCTCAGAGAGACTATCATGCGGGCTAATAACAAGCTGTTTTCGCAGCCATTTAGACGCATCTGACGTCTTTTCGGCAACGTTTGCGACACGTTCCTTATTGTCGGACGCTTCCAAAGCCCACATTTGCCAACGTTGAAGGTTCTCACGCTCAGCCATCAATTCTGCCTGTTTGATGGTTGAGCGCAGCGCTTTCATGGACTCACTCGTCGCCGCCATGGCTTTTAGGTCGCGGCGTAATCCACGCAAAACCGCCGTCACACTGCACTGCCACAAGCGGCGCTGCTCACGCTCACGTTTCAGTGCAGCGGGAATGGCTTCCAACCCGGACGAATAGAGCCAGCAATGAAACAGCACCTCGCAAACGTCCAGCCCAGCATCATCTTGAAGCGTCAGGCAGGCGGCCTCAACGCCAGGCTTGGCATACAGCGTCAGTGCAAAATCCCATAAGGGTGTCTGCTGTAAGCGCTGCAATCGGGTAGAATCAAGCGTCATAGCATCTCGCATCAAATGACCCACTTTCTTCGGGAGAAGGCATGATCGCACTGCGCCAAGTCGCCCTGCAACGCGGCACGCAAACGCTACTCGACAACGCGGACGTCACCCTGAACAACGGAGTGAAGGCCGGGATTATCGGGGCAAACGGCGCCGGTAAATCGAGCCTGTTCAAACTGCTGCTCGGCGAGCTTGCGCCTGACCAGGGCGACGTCGAGATGAGCGGTGGCCAGCGCATTGCGCATATGGCCCAGGAAGTTGACGCCCTTGACCGCCCGATTATCGAGTATGTACTCGATGGCGACTTGGCGCTACGCCAGGCTGAGGCTGACTTACTTGCCGCCCGTGAGGCCGGGGAGGCGCATCGCGAAGCTGAACTGCACGGTTTGATTGAAACCCTGGATGGCTACCGCGCAGAGTCACGCGCAGCGCAACTGCTGGTGGGGCTGGGCTTTGTCCAGGCGGATCTCTCACGCCCGCTCTCGGCGTTTTCCGGCGGCTGGCGGATGCGGGTAAACCTTGCCCGTACGCTATTTATGCCTTCCGACCTGCTGCTGCTGGATGAGCCCACCAACCACCTGGATCTGGATGCCCTGCTGTGGCTGGAGCAGTGGCTGACCCGCTACCCCGGCACCCTGCTGCTGATCTCACACGACCGCGACTTTTTGGATGCGGTGTGCGACCACATCGTGCATATGCATCACCAAACCCTGGAACTATACCGCGGCAATTACTCCCAGTTTGAACGCACCCGCGCCGAAAAGCTCGCCCTGCAGCAGGCTGAAGCCGCCAAACAGCAGGCTCGTCGAGAGGAGATCGAGCGCTTTATCGCTCGCTTCAAAGCCAAGGCGACTAAGGCGAAGCAGGCACAGAGTCGGGTAAAAATGCTCGAGCGGATGGAGGATATTGCCGTTGCCCATGTCGATTCCCCCTTCCATTTCACGCTGCCCGCCGCCGATAAAACGTCCCACCCGCTGCTGGTGCTGGATCAGGCCCAGTTGGGTTATCCCGGTGAAAATGGGGGTGATGACAATGTGCAGCTGGATAAGGTCAACGTTACCTTACTGCCCGGCAGCCGCATTGGTCTTCTGGGCCCAAACGGGGCGGGTAAATCGACACTGATTAAGTCGCTTACCGGGAAACTGGAACTGCTTAATGGCAAGCGGATACCCGGAGAGCACTTGGCGATTGGTTACTTCGCTCAGCATCAGCTTGAAGGGCTGGATGTTACATCAACGCCCTTTGTGCACGTCCAACGCCTTTCCCCCACCGCCAGTGATCAGGATATCCGCAACTTCCTGGGCGGTTTTGGTTTTAAGGGCGATGATGCCTTCGGCACCGTCGCCAACTACTCCGGGGGTGAGAAAGCCCGCTTGGCGCTGGCGCTCGTCGCCTGGCAGAAACCCAACCTGCTGCTACTCGATGAGCCTACCAACCATCTGGATTTAGAGATGCGCGAGGCGCTGACCCAGGCACTGGCCAGCTTTGAAGGCACGGTGATTCTGGTTTCCCACGACCGTCACCTGCTGCGCGCCACGGTCGATGAGTTTTGGAAGGTGGCGGATAACCGCGTCGAGCCCTTCGATGGCGATTTGGAAGACTATCGGGTTTGGCTCAAAGCGCGCCTGGAAGAGAGTCGCCGGGATTCTCGCGGCGAAAAAGCCGAGCGCCAGGGCCTGCAACCCAGCGGCGACAGCCGTGAAGCGCGTAAGGCGTCACGCAAAGCGGCCGCCGAGCTGCGCGAAAAGCTACGCCCGCTGAAAAAGCAGCGCGATCAGGCCGAAAAAACCATGGAAAAGGCCCAGCAGGAACTTGATCAGGTAGAGCAAGTACTGGCAGACCCTGAGCTTTACACAGACAGCACCCGCAAAGCCGAACTCACCAAGACGCTTAGCCAGCAAGCGGAGATTAAAGCGCGATTAGACGAGTCAGAACGGCAGTGGCTTAGCGCCGAAGAGGCGTTGGAAGCAATGGAAGCAGAACTGCTCGCCAGCGAGGAAGCTGCCAACTAGTACTCTAGTACTCAAACACCGATCTAGCTTTCCAGCAAAAACGTTACTGGGCCATCGTTGATCAATGCCACCTGCATATCGGCGCCAAATTCACCGGTGGCCACGTTTGGCCAAGCCGTTCGGGCCTGTGCCACCAGCACGTTAAACAACTCCTCGCCTTGGGCGGGTGGCGCGGCGCTGGAGAAGCTAGGGCGCAGCCCCTTGTGGGTATCTGCCGCCAGGGTGAACTGAGAGACCAGCAGCAAGCCGCCGTTCACCTGCTGCAGGTTTTTATTCATTTTGCCTTCGGCATCGCTGAAAACCCGGTAGTGGAGCAGTTTATGCAGCAGCTTTTCTACAGCGGCCACGTCATCGTGCTTCTCCACCCCCACCAGCGCCAGCAGCCCGTGATCGATACTGCCAACAATCTCGCCTTCCACTTCTACGCTAGCACGCCTCACGCGCTGAATCAGTGCCTTCACAACGCCTCTCCCAGCTAACAAACGGCCATTATAACGACCACTTGTTAATTTTTCCCCAGCAGCGCATCGCGGAAATCTTCACCCAAAGGCCGTTCCCCTAGCCAGATACCAAACATGGCGCTAGCCAGTTCTGCGTTATCTCCCTCATATAGCGTGTCGCCGTTTAGCGCCAGGCGCAGCGTGTCACCGTCCCAACTCAGCACATAGCGATCTTGCGGCTCGACATCCTGGTAGCTTTGGTTAAATGCCTCAACCTCTGCTTCCAACTGGGAAAATTCATAGGCGGTAAGGCTCTTTTGCAGCGTTTCTGTGGTGGCTTCCGCGAAGTCGGGAGCGTCGATGGCGTGAAAATAAGCAAGCTCCAGACGCCGTGGTACGTCGCTCAACGGCTGCGGCTGGGTTTCTCCCTCAAGCTGGTAATAGGCGCCAGCATAGGCTGTCCAGATCATATAACGAAACACACCGCTCCCGATTAGTCGATAGCGCTGGCCGTGCTCCTCTACCGTGCGCTCAAAGGTTTCGCCTTTTTCGGTCACACTGCTGGCCATCGCCGAGTGCATTAGCGAGAGCCCCGCTAACAGCAGTGACAATTGAACAGCGCGCCTAGCACCCAATATATGTGTGTACATAGAACCTCCTCATATCATCGTATCTATACATACCGATACGGGAAATAAGGGTTCCGTACAACATTTATTATTGCCAGCACAATACTGTTATTGAATTTCGCTGTTTACCAGGCGCGGCAGAGCATTAGATCGCAGTGCGGTTCACATAGCAGCATCTCAGTTAGCTGGCTGGTGTGATGGGGCTGCCCACGACTGCCGATCATCACCAGATCCGGCGAGTGGCGCTTCATATACGCCTGCAGTACGTCGCAGGGCGCGCCTTGCTCTAGCACCAACTCAACATCGGGAACACCTGCAAGCTCTCCCATCAGGCTATCAATTTCGTTATCCAACTGCTCGCGCAGTCGCAGCACCTCATGCTCCCGCCAGTGGGCGTAATAAGCCTGTGAACCCAGTTCACGTTCACCGGGCAGTGTCCAGGCATGCAGCAGGGTAAGCGTCGCTTCAGGAAAGAGGATCAATGCCTCTTTCAAGGTATGCCGCGCCGTCAGCGAAAAATCGATAGGTACCAGAATATGCTGCCAGGGCTGGGTGGGCTGGTGAGAAGAGACCACCACCGGGCAAGGCGCGCTGCGCAACACGCGCATGGCAGTGGTGCCCGACAGCAGATCTTTTTGCCCACGTTTGCGGTGCATACCCAGTACAATCAGCTCGGCGTTGCGCTCATGGGCTTCGCGGACGATTTCAACGTGAGGCGAGCCGGTCACGGTCTGGATCAGCGTTTTCGGCGCTTCCAGAGCATAGTCTTCGCGCAGATCTGTCAACATGGCGGTAATGTCTTCCACCACCGCACTCTCGACATCGCGCAGCACACGCCGGGGTAGATAGGGATCCAGTACGTGCAGCACATCTAGCTGAACACCTCGGGCATAGGCCAGTCGTAAAGCTCGTGCAAACGCAGCGCGGTTGTCAGCAGAAAGATCGGTGGCAAACAAGATCGTACGAGGCATGGCGAAACGCTCCTCGGCTGAGCAACCCAGCCTTACAAGCCGTTAAGCAAACACTCCTTAGCATGGTGTGCAATGCGCTTTCTCGCAAGTTACCGATTGCCCAAATGCCTCAAAGCGGTACACCCATCACCACCAAGCGTGAAAATGGTGCACCGGGCCACGGCCTTTACCCACGCTTAAGCGCACGCTCGCTTCTAACGCCGCGTGCAGCCACTGCTTGGCATCGCTGATGGCGGTGACCGGGGCATCCGTACCGGCATCCACGGGTAACTTCGCCAGGCAGGCGGCAATCGCCGAAGAGAGCGCACAACCGGTGCCGTGTAAATTGTTGGTATCGATACGCGAGGCGGGCAACCACTCATGGGTAGTGGGGGTTGCCAGCAGATCCGGGCAGGTGGCCCCGCGCAGATGGCCACCTTTCAGCACCACATAGGGTGCGCCTAACTGCGTCAAGCCCGGCAGCATCGACTCCATGGCGTCTAAACTGGTGGGTGAGGGTGTGTCGAGCAGTACCGCGGCCTCCGGCAGATTGGGGGTTATCACATCGGCCAAGGGCACGAGAACATCGCGTACGGCACGAATGCCTTCATCGTCGACCAGAATATCGCCACTCTTAGCGACCATCACTGGGTCGAGCACAATCCAGCGTGGCCTGCGCTGACGCAGTACGTCGGCGATCACCTCAGCAACCTCACGGCTGGCCACCATGCCGATTTTGACCGCGTCTATCGCCACATCATCCAGCAGGTGTTCCAACTGCTCGCGAATGGCCTGGGGAGCGACAGGGTACACCGAGGCCACGCCGCAGGTGTTTTGGGCAATCACCGCGGTAATCACGTTGGTGCCGTAAACACCGAGGGCTGAAAAGGTTTTCAAATCGCCCTGTAGACCAGCACCACCGGAAGGGTCGGAACCTGCGATGGTAAGCACATTGCGAAGATGGGAATCGGTAGACATGGGGCTCCTTCACGGCAAAATCGGCAACAAACGCCACTGTGCGCCTGCTTTTACGATACCCACTAGGATACCCAAGCTGGGCGCCTTATGCTGCCGAAACGTACCTGCCAGCCACACAAAAGCCGCCCGAAGGCGGCCATTGCGTTCGTGTGCGTGAGCACGGCAGACTATTGAGCGGTGTCGCCTTCCGGGTTGCGGGCGTTATAGTACGCCTGCTCGGAAATGGCGTGGTAATCCTCAACTTTTTCCTGGAACGCTTGATAAGAGTCATAGATACGCGTAGCCAGCTCGCTCGATTCCGCCAACTCTGCAACAACATCAGCCGAATGCTCGCGGGCTTGAGCGAGTACATCGTCAGGGATGCGGCGTAGCTCAACATCGTGCTCGTTGACCAGTGTTTCCAGCGCATCGTTGTTACGCGCGGTGTACTCATCCAGGACGCTTTGGTTGATGTCGCTAATAGCACTACGCAGGATCGCCTGTAGATCCGCGGGCAGCTCCGCGTAAGCCTCTTCGTTAACAATCGCCTCGAACATCACCGTGGGCTCGTGCCAGCCTGGATAGTAGTAATAGTCGGCGGCTTGATGCAGACCAAATGCCAGGTCGTTATAGGGACCAATCCACTCTGTTGCGTCAATCGCACCCGACTGCAGCGAGGTAAATATCTCGCCGCCAGGCATATTGACAATCGCCACCCCCATGCGGCTCATTACTTCGCCACCCAAGCCGGGCATACGCATTTTCAGGCCGTTCAAATCGTCAACGGAGTTGATCTCTTTGTTGTACCAGCCGCCCATCTGCACGCCTGAGGCACCCGCGACCATTACGTCAACGCCGAAGTCATCGTAGAGCTCGTTCCACAGCTCCATACCACCGCCATAGCTTAGCCAGGCGTTCATCTCTTGGGCGTTCATACCAAACGGCACGGCGGCAAAGAACTGTGCAGCAGGGGCCTTGCCCTTCCAGTAGTAGGAGGCAGAGTGACCCAGTTCAGCAGTGCCGTCAGAAACGGCATCAAACACCTCGAATCCGGGTACTAGCTGACCGGCACCGAAGACTTCAATGGTCAGACGGCCATTCGACATTTCGTCGACCAACTGCGATAGGCGCTCAGGGCCTTGACCAACACCTGGGAAATTCTTCGGCCAGGAGGTGACCATTTTCCAACGGAACTCTTCCTCCTGGGCCTGGGCTTGGTTATCGAAGCTAGAAACCACCAGCAAGCTGGCGGAGAGTGCGGTCGTCATGGCGATGGCGACGGGGAGCGTTTTGGCTTTCATACAAGAACCCTCTTACTTTCTATTATTACTATTATTGAGTAGGGAATACTCCGCCTAGCGAAGAACACTAGGCGGTTTACGGCAGGCCATTAACGGCTGCTAACTGCTTTTTAATTAGATTGCCACATATATCCGTTGATAGCTGCGATGTTTTTCAACCAACGCCCCGTTCGTTAAAACTGGTCGGGAAGCCACGTCGCCAGCTGCGGGAAGAAGCTCAGCATGAGCAACATTCCTAGCTGCATGAGGATAAACGGGATAACACCGCGGTAAATAGCTGACGTAGAGACCGACGGCGGCGCCACACCGCGCAAGTAGAACAGCGCGAAGCCAAACGGCGGCGTTAAGAATGACGTTTGCAGGTTGATCGCGATCATGATGCCCAGCCAAATAGGATCAAGCCCCATGGCGAGCAGAATCGGCCCGACAATAGGCACTACCACAAAGGTGATTTCGATAAAGTCGAGAATAAAGCCGAGCAGGAAGATCACCAGCATAACGATAATCGTCGCGCCGACCACCCCGCCAGGCATTGCCTCGAACAATTCAGTCACCATATGCTCGCCGCCGTAGGCACGAAACACCAGCGAAAACAGTGCCGCACCGATCAGGATCAAAAACACCATGGTGGTGACGTGGGTAGTCGAGCGCAGTACGTCTTTGAGGGTCGCCCAGTCAAGCTGACGATAGGCCAATGCCAATACTAAAGCACCAAAGGCGCCCACCGCAGAGGCCTCTGTGGGGGTGGCAAAACCGCTTAGGATCGAGCCCAGCACCGCCACAATCAACACCACGGGCGGTACCAGGCCTTTGAGCAGCAGCATACCAATCCCCGAGGTATGGCCCAGTTCGGCCATTAACTCTTCACGGTCGGCAGCAGGCGCCATGTGCGGGCGCAGCCAGGCCACCAGGGCCACGTAAATCATATACATCACGACCAGCAGCAACCCAGGCACCAGCGCGCCCATAAACAGATCACCCACGGAGACGGTTTTAGGGCTGAAGATCCCCATATCCAGCTGCGCTTGCTGATACGCCGATGACAGCACGTCACCGAGCAGTACCAGGGCAATGGAGGGCGGAATAATCTGACCCAGCGTGCCGGTGGCGCAGATAGTGCCGGTTGCCAACGAGGTGCTGTAGCCACGCTTTAGCATGGTGGGAAGCGACATCAGCCCCATGGTGACCACAGTGGCCCCAACGATGCCGGTAGAGGCAGCCATCAGCATGCCCACCAGGGTTACCGAAATACCCAAGCCACCACGCAATGAGCCAAACAGCAGCGCCATGGCGTCCAGCAGCGTCTCGGCCACTTTGGATTTTTCCAGCAACACACCCATTAAAACAAACAGTGGCACCGCCAACAGCGTTTGGTTGGTCATAATGCCGTAGAGTCGGTTGGGTAAGGCGGCAAGATAGCCACTATCAAAGTTGGCGTTGATACCAATGGCTTCCAGACCCAGCCCCATACCGGCAAACAGCAGCGCCGTGCCCGCCAGCGAGAGCGCTACGGGAAAGCCGAACATCAGCACTATGCATATAACGGCAAATAAAATAATCGGCATGAATTCCAGCATCAAACACGCTCCTCAAGATGGTTGCCACCGGCAGCAGACGGCACTATCCGCCCGGCCATCACATAGCCATTGCGCACAATCTCAATCACGCCTTGCACGATCATTAGCACGGCAAACAGCGGTATTAAGGTTTTCAGTGCATAGACGGCCGGAATACCGCCGTAATCAGAGGAGGTTTCCAGAATACGCCAGGAGTTAGCAACGTAACCCAGGCTGGAAGCGATAATGAAGATCATTACTGGAATCAGTAGGGTAATAATGCCTACCACATTGATTAACGCCTGACGGCGCGGCGTCATACCTCGATAGAAGATATCCACCCGCACGTGACCGTCGTGGCGAAAGGTATAGGCGGCAGCGAGCATAAAGACAGTCGCGTGCATATACATTACGAGCTCTTGCATAAAGATGCTGTTCACACTGAAGGCGTAACGCAGCAGTACAATCGCGAACTGAATCAACATCATTATGATGATCAGCCACGCAAGGGTACGCCCGAACCACTCTGAAGCGCGGTCCAGCGCACCAATAAACGCAGGTAGTTGTGTTGTGTCCGACATGGGAGTGTCTCGCGTAAAACGGCTAAGGGGAGTCAGCGCTCCAGACAATAGCGCATATACGCGCACAATGCAGCGCCCTCGCGCTGCACAGAGTGCTTATTATTAAACGCTTGGGCGAATTGCCGCTAAACAGGCCTCTGGCAAGGGTAGATCCACAGCGATCGGCAGGTGATCAGAAAAAAGATGATCAAGTACACGCACCTCCGCAGCCTCTAACGACTGCGACAACAGGATATGATCCAGTGCATGGCGCGGCTGCCAGGAGGGGTAACTTAACAGAGGTTTAACCGGATGCAGCGGTAGCGACGCACTAAAACGCTCATGAGCATGCAGTTGGTCAGGAGTACAGTTGAGATCTCCCATCACTACAACGTGGCGCAGCGGCTGGATAATCTCGCTTAAATAATTGAGCTGACGCACCCGACCTCGATGACTAAGTGCCAAGTGAGCAACAAATATGTGCAGCGCATCAGGCCCTTCGCCAAAGCGTGCATGTATCGCACCGCGACCAGGCATCGCTCCCGGCAAACGGTGCTCTTCTACTTGGCTGGGCACCAGCCGTGAGAGTAAACCGTTACTGTGCTGAGCAATACGGCCCAGATTACGGTTGAGCTGCTGAACGTGATGGGGAAACCCCGCTTTGGCAGCGAGGTACTCCACCTGGTTGACGCGGCTTGAGCGAAAACTACCGCCATCGACCTCTTGAAGACCGACCACGTCATACTTGCTCAGCACCTCCCCCATTACATCCAGCCGCTTCTGGCGACGCGGATGAGGCAGAAGGTGCTGCCAGCTGCGCGTGAGGTAGTGATGATACGCCGATGTCTGGATCCCCACTTGCAAATTAAAGGTCAACAGACGCAAGTGCCCATCTTCAAACAGCGTCGAGCGTGGGCCATTTATGGCTGCTTCGTCACGCTCTCTGGCTTCGCGCAACACGGTTATTCTGCGCGCTCTTCACGCACCTGCTCGACCAACGCCTCAGCGATCTTCGGCATGTTATCCAGGCTGCCGGCAGAGCTCGGCGTTACCAGATAGCGACCATCAATCACAATGGCCGGCACGCCCATTAACTTCATTTTGCGCATACGATTATTGGCATCATTCACTTCACTGCGTACACCAAAGTCGGTCAGCGCCTGCTTGGCTTCTTCTTCACTGACACCATAGTTGGCGAAGAAAGCAGCGATCTCATCTGGCTCGGTGAGCGACTGATTTTCCTGATGGATGGCGTTAAAGAAGTCGGCATGGAGTTTATCTTCGATGCCCAGCGACTCCGCCGCGTAAAACGCTGTGGCGTGAGTATTCCAATCACCGCCCATAGTGGCAGGCATCTTGACGACACTCACGTCATCTTCCAGCGTCTCGTACCACTCGTTAATCGGCGTTTGCAAACGATAGCAGTGCGGGCAGCCAAACCAGAATATTTCGGTGACTTCAATTTGCCCGTCCTCAACCTGGGTCTCCACCGGCGATTCAAGCAGCTCATAGTGCTGGCCTTCCACCACTTCCTGGGCACTTACCACCGCAGAAAGCCCCAAACCTGCCACTGCAACCATTAGCGTTTTGAACATATTAGACATCGTGTAAGTTTCTCCGTGGGTAAGCGAGGAGTGAGACCGTTGATAAGCCAGCGGGTTCCCTCAGCTAGCGAACGTTGCCTAGTGAGGGCCCGCAAACGGCATAAGGAAGTGTTTAGGCTATCGATTGCTGGTTTTAAACGCGCTTATTGACAACCTTAGTTCAAACCCAGCACGTAATTAGCCACGGCTTCCATATCGTTGTCGCTCATTTTTGAAGCGATATCGCCCATGATGTTATTGGGGCTATTGTTACGATCACCCGCAGCGAAATCCTGAAGCGTTGAAACGGTGTACTCCGCATGCTGGCCAGAAAGCCCCGGGTAAACAGCACTACCGATACCTACCCCGGTTGGAGTGTGGCAAGCTGCACAGGCGGGAATGCCTTTCGACATATCACCAGCGCGGTAAAGCTCTTCACCGCGCGCCAGTAATTCAGCGTCCTCATCACTGGTTTGACCCAGGTTGGCATCCTGGCGTGCAAAGTGTGCCGCTACGTCCCAAGCGTCTTGGTCAGAGTAGTCATCAACTTGACCGGCCATTTGGGGAACCATGCGATTGCCGTCGCGGATATCCATGATCTGTTTTGCCAGATAGGACATCTGCTGACCGGCCAGGTTAGGGAAAGCGCCCGACGGGCTAATGCCCTGCTGCCCATGGCAGGCGGCGCAAGTTTGGGCCATTTCCTGGCCTGCAGATGCGTCTGCATCGGCTTGGTAGTCCGTTTGTGCGTGGGCGATGCCAACGGCGCCCATGGTAATTGCTAGGCTTGCCAGTAACTTTCTCATTGCTATTCCACTATGCCGTTTTATGTTTGACTGGTACGCACCCTGGGCGCTTCCCAGGCTTCACAAGTTACCAGGGTTAGCTCCGCCAATACCAACCTTCGCTAATACCAACAACGTATCGCGATGGTACACTAGCGCCCCAGGTCGCAGATATAAACCGCTTGCATTATAACGAATCACCCCAGCGGCGGGAATGCAAGTACTTACCTGCTTTAGGGGTAATTCGTCGCGGTACCGCTCTCACTTCTTTATCATGAGTCGCTATTATGCGTTCTACTTTACCTGATGGTGAGGCGATAATGAGTTGATCGTACGCAGAGTAGGCCGTTTTTATGTTCGTTTTTCAGGATTAACCCCATGACTACCTCCCATGATAGCCCAGTTCCTCGGCTGAACTACCCGACGGCAAGTTTTCTTATTAGCGCCCCCACCCTGGCCCTGTGCCCGGATGACACCGGTGCCGAAGTCGCTTTTGCCGGGCGTTCAAACGCGGGCAAATCAAGTGCTATCAATGCATTAACGCAACAAAATGCGTTAGCGCGCACCTCTCGAACGCCGGGGCGCACCCAACTGATCAACTTTTTCAGCGTGATGAACGACGAAGCGCGGCGCTTGGTCGATCTCCCCGGCTATGGCTACGCCAAGGTACCAGAGGCGGTCAAACTGGAGTGGCAAAAACATCTAGCCGAGTACTTACGCAACCGCTTTAGCCTGCGCGGCTTAGTACTGCTAATGGATGTGCGCCACCCGCTTACCGAGTTCGACCAAATGATGCTCGACTATGCCGACCAGCGCGGTATGCCGGTGCATATTTTGCTCACCAAAGCCGACAAACTGAAGCGAGGCCCGGCCAGTGCTGCCTTGCAGAAAGTGCGCTCACGGTTGAAAGAGTGGGAAGACCTGGTCTCCGTTCAACTGTTCTCTTCACTCAAGCGCGACGGCGTCGATACGCTATCCCAGAAGCTCAACCAGTGGCTGTATACCCCCCCTGAGTGATGTCGCTATTGCTCCGCTGAGCTATAGCTTCTCAAGCACGCTGGGCAATTCTTTAATATGAGCTATGCGATACACCCGTGGCGGCAGTGGTTGATCCTCTGAGGGAGAAATCCATACCGCATGCATGCCCAACTGCTGGGCGGGCAGCACGTCCTCCAGCCACGAATCACCCACATGCATGGCGCGCTCGGGGGCCACGTTGAGTTGCGACAGTGCGGTGAGGAACGGCGTAGGGTCAGGTTTGGGCGCCAATATCTCGCCCGCGGCAATGGCAACCGGAAAGTAGGCTGCCAGCGGCTGTCGTTTAAGATGAATATTGCCGTTGGTGATCGCCGCCAACTGATAGCGTTCCGCCAGGGCAGCCAGCAAACCGGCCGCTTCGGGGTGAGGCGTGACCTGCACGCGTAGGCGGTGGAACTCATTCATCGCCGCGGATGCCCACATTAACGCAGCACTGCGGTGCAAACCTGCGTCTTCTAACTGGGCCTCCAAGGCGCGCAAACGCAGCCAGGTGAAATCCCCGCGACGTTCTGGCACCTCACTGGCCAGCTGTTGACGACGCTGGAGATAATCCAGCCCGCCCTCTTCATGGGATAGCCCCAAGGTTGCTTCCTGGCGTGCTGCCCGCCATGTATCCAACGCCTCCAGTAACCAACGGTAGTGCCCCTCTTCGGTGCGCGCCATCACACCGTGGTTATCCCATAACGTATCGTCGAGATCGAAGGTAATCGCCTTTAACATCGTCATGGCTTGCTCCTGGGGCTATTCGTAGGGTCGTTGGGGCCTCGCTTGGCCCGGGGGTGTGCGGCATCGTAGCTAGTCGCCAGATGCTGCCAGTCAAGCCGGGTGTAAATTTGCGTGGTCGACAGATTGGCGTGCCCCAGCAGTTCTTGCACGGCGCGCAGATCCTGGCTTGATTCCAGCAGGTGGCTGGCAAAGGAGTGGCGCAAACGGTGGGGATGCAGGTGTTCGGGCAAGCCACGGGCAACAGACAACTGCGCTAAACGCTTTTGAATGGCGCGATGACCTAACCGCTGCCCGCGCTGGCCCACAAACAGCGCCTGCTCAGCCATGGGGGCCAGCGCAGCGCGACACCCGAGCCATTCGGCCAGCGCCTGCTGGGCGCGGCGCCCTACCGGCACCTGGCGAGGTTTAGCGCCTTTGCCCATTACCCTGACCCGGCTGTTTTGCAAATCGCCCAAATCGAGCGCCGCCAGCTCCGCCAAGCGCAGACCGCTGGAGTAAAACAGCTCAAGAATGGCTTGATCCCGCACGCCCAACGGTGAGCCGTCGTGGGGGGTATCGAGGAAGCGCGCCAGGGCGTCAACATCCACCGGGCGCGGCAGATGGCTGGGCTGCTTTGGCGTACGCAATAAACCCACCGGGTTATCAACCAGTACACCCTGTTTGACCAGATAGTCGGCGAACTGGGAAAGCGCCGCCCGCCGCCGGGCCAGACTCCTGGGCGCCAAGCCCCGGCTGCGCTCTGAGCCCAAAAACGCCCGTAATAGTGCAGTATCTAACGCCGCAGGGTCGGTCACCTCGCGACGCTCGGTGAAGGTACACAACGCCGCCAGGTCATGCCGGTACGCCTCAACGGTGGCTGGACTTGCATGGCTCGCCAGAGCGTTCAAAAATGCCTCAACACGCTGGGCTAAGGCTGATTCCGACAAGCAGGGGTCAGTCATCGCCCAGGCGTACCAGCAGGCGCGCGACGATATCGCCCAAGTACTCGGTAAACAGCGTGTCCATACTGGCGCGGTAAGCGTCGGGGCTGGGGCTAGCGAGCAGCAAATAGCCCATGGGGTCACCCGCCGAGAGCCGTGAAATCGCGCACGAGCCCGCTTTGCGGGGCGCTTTGACATGGGGTAGCAGGCACTTCCAGTCGCTGACGCTAAGCTTAACGCAGCGGCTGGTTCGGCCATCCAGCAACGCCGACAGGCGAGCGCTGGCGTGCTGATCCAGCACATGCCGGGGCGGCTGGGGCGGCGTCGGCTCACTATCGCTTAACGTGGAGGGACACCACAGCGCCATGGCCGGGGTCTCAAAGCGCTCGCTCAGTTGGGTGGCCAATGCTTGCGCCAGCGCATCGCGGTCTGGAGCTTCCACCAGCGCTATCAATGTTTCCCGCAGCCGACGGTACTGGGACTCGTTATGCCGAGCCGTCTCCAGCAGGTGTTCCAGGCGCCCCTCGGCGGTTTCCGCACGCTTACGCAGATCCAGCACTAGGCGCTCTAGCAGCGATACCGCCCCATCGATATGCGGGTGAGGCACCTGCAGTTGCTGAAGCAACCCTTCACGGCCGACGAAAAAATCGGGATGGCGCGCCAGCCAGAACGCCACTTGATCAGGCTCGAGCGTTTTGCGGGGTTCGGGGGCTTGTGACATCGCCGTTCTCCTCGAATTAATTAAGTGCTACGCGGCCATCGAAGACGCGTGTAGCTGGCCCCACCATCGTTAGCGCCCCTTCTGGGTCAGGCCACTCAATGCTGAGTTCTCCACCGGGTAAATGGACTTTTACAGGGCTTTTCAGCAGCCCCTGGCGAATGCCGCTGGCCACTGCGGCGCAGGCACCGGTGCCGCAGGCCAGCGTTTCGCCGCTGCCGCGCTCATAAACGCGCAAGCGAATTTCACTTGGCGAGAGTACCTGCATAAAGCCTACGTTAACACGCTTAGGGAAACGGGGATGCGCCTCTACCAATGGCCCAAGGCGTTCGACCGGGGCATCGTCCACGCTGTCGACCTGCAGCACCGCATGGGGGTTGCCCATGGAGACCACGCCAATCCGCAGCGTTTCATCCCCCACTTCGAGCTGATGCAATGGTTGATCCCCAGGGGCATCGAACGGCAGCGCCAGAGGAGTAAACCGTGGCCGGCCCATATCCACCCGCACCATGCCGTCGTGCTGAACGGTGAGTACCAAGGGGCCACCGGCGGTTTCCACATGAATTTCATGCTTATGGGTTAGCCGCTGATCGCGCACGAAGCGGGCAAAACAGCGCGCGCCGTTGCCACAGTTCTCCACTTCACTGCCGTCGGCATTGTAAATGCGGTAGCGAAAATCCATCTCGGGATCGCGAGGCGGTTCAACAACCAACAGCTGATCAAAGCCAATGCCGAAACGCCGGTCTGCCAGCGTGCGGATTTGGGCCTCGTCCAACCGTGCGCGCTGAGTGACCAGATCCACCATGACGAAGTCATTGCCCAGGCCATGCATTTTGGTGAAGTGTAACAGCATCAGCGCCCCCCTTCGGGCAGCAGCGCTTCACCTGCCCACAGGCTAGCGACGGTTTCCCGTGCGCGCACCACGTGGCAGTTGTCGCCATCGACCATTAGCTCAGCGGCCCGCGGGCGGCTGTTGTAGTTCGAGGCCATGACGAACCCGTAGGCCCCCGCCGAGCGCACCGCCAGCAGATCACCTTCGGCAATTGCCAGCTCGCGCTCTTTGCCCAGAAAGTCACCGGTTTCGCAAACGGGGCCCACCACGTCGTAGAAGGCACTCTCCCGGGATTGGCGGGTATCCACCGGCACAATTGCCTGCCAGGCCTGGTACAGCGCCGGACGAATCAGGTCGTTCATGGCCGCATCGACAATGGCAAAGTTTTTGGTCTCTCCGGGCTTTAAGAACTCCACCCGAGTGAGCATAACGCCCGCATTGGCGGCTATCGAACGGCCTGGCTCGAACAGCAGCGTCAACTGCTCGCCGCCCTCCCAGCGCGAAAGCCGCGCCAGCAGTTGGCTGGCGTAATCGAACGGCTGGGGCGGCTTTTCGTCACGATATGGCACGCCTAAACCACCGCCTAAATCGAGGTGCTCGATTTCGATGCCTCGCTCGCGCAGCCGCTCCATGAGTACCAACAAGCGTTCAAGGGCATCCAAAAACGGCGCCGTTTCAGTAAGCTGGGAACCGATGTGACAGTCGAGCCCCTTCACTTGCACATTGGGCAGGCTTGCGGCCAGCTCATAAACAGCCAGCGCTTCATCCACCGGAATACCAAACTTGTTATCCTTCAAACCGGTGGAGATATACGGATGAGTACCCGCATCCACGTCCGGATTAACCCGCAACGAGACCGGTGCCACTTTACCCAGCTCGCCAGCGACGCGATTCAAGCGCTCGAGCTCAGGGCGCGACTCAACGTTAAAGCACTTAATGCCCACTTCCAGCGCTCGGGCCATTTCATGGGGCTGCTTGGCAACCCCGGAAAAGACCACCTTCACCGGGTCGCCCCCCGCCTTCAGCACCCGTTCAAGCTCGCCGATGGAGACGATATCGAACCCCGCACCCAGCTTGGCTAACAGGCCTAGCACAGCCAGATTGGAGTTGGCCTTCACCGCGTAACAGATCAAGTGAGGATGGCCGCCCAGTGCTTCGGTGTAGGCACGAAAGTGGCGCTCAAAGGTCGCTTTTGAGTAGACGTAGCAGGGCGTGCCGAACTCGTCGGCAATCCGTGACAGCGGCACATCTTCGGCGTATAGCACGCCATCGCGGTAATTAAAATAATCCATAGGGCTCTCCCCTTCTCCTGGGCCTGCGGCTATCTATTCAGAGGGCTGGGTAGATTGCTCGTCAGCGGGTGCATTGTCCGGCAGATAAAGCGGCCCCTTTTGCCCACAGGCAGTAACCGCGGTTAACAGCAGCGCCGAAAGGGCGATGATTGCCAGCGTTTTCATGCGCCCGCCTTGAGCGCGGCCAACGCCTCACGCGCCCGCTGGGCGGCCGCCCGCACCTGGTTGGGTGCAGTGCCACCAATATGGTTCCGGGCGGCGACAGAGCCTTCCAGAGTTAATACCTCGAAAACGTCCTGCTCGATGGTAGCGGAGAACTGCTGAAGCTCTTCCAGGCTCATTTCAGACAGGTCTTTTTCGCTTTTTAGGCCATAAGCCACCGACTGGCCGACGATTTCGTGGGCGTCACGAAAGGCCACGCCTTTGCGCACCAAGTAGTCAGCCAAGTCCGTCGCGGTGGAGAAACCACGCCGCGCCGCTTCATACATGCTGGCTTTTTTGGGCTCAATAGCGGGCACCATATCGGCGAAGGCTTTCAGGCAGTCGCGCACGGTATCCACGGCATCGAACAGCGGCTCTTTATCTTCCTGGTTGTCTTTGTTGTAGGCCAACGGCTGCGATTTCATCAGCGTTAACAGCGACATCAGGTGGCCATAAACACGACCGGTTTTGCCGCGCACCAGTTCCGGCACGTCAGGGTTTTTCTTCTGCGGCATGATGGATGAGCCGGTGCAGAAGCGGTCGGGCAGGTCGATAAAGTTGAACTGGGCGCTGGTCCACAGCACCAGCTCTTCGCTCATGCGCGACAGGTGCATCAATAGGATGCTGGCAAAGCTGGTGAATTCAATAGCGAAGTCACGATCCGAGACTGCGTCCAGGGAGTTTTCCGTGGGGCGGTCAAAGCCCAAAAGCTCTGCGGTGACGTGGCGGTCGATGGGATAGGTAGTGCCGGCCAGCGCCGCGGCACCCAGCGGCATGACGTTGACGCGCTTGCGGCAGTCCAGCAGGCGCTCATGGTCGCGAGCCAGCATCTCCTGCCAAGCCAGAATGTGGTGGCCAAAAGTGACCGGCTGGGCGGTTTGCAGATGGGTAAAGCCGGGCATAATGGTCTCGGCTTCACGGTCAGCCAGCTCGATCATGCCTTCGCGCAGACGTTTCAGCTCCACTTCGATAACATCGATCTCATCGCGCATAAACAGACGAATATCGGTGGCGACCTGATCGTTACGCGAGCGTCCGGTGTGGAGCTTTTTGCCGGTAATGCCGATCTTTTCGGTCAGCCGCGCTTCGATGTTCATATGCACATCTTCAAGCGGCACTGACCAGTTAAATTCGCCGCGCTCGATTTCGCCCTGTATCTCATTCAGGCCGTTAATAATCGCATCGCGCTCATCATCGGTAAGCACGCCTACCCGAGCAAGCATGGTGGCGTGGGCGATGGAACCCTGGATGTCCTGGGGGGCCAGACGCTGGTCGAAATTAACCGACGCGGTGAAGCGTGCAACAAAGGCATCGGTGGGCTCGCTAAAGCGACCGCCCCAAGACTGATTCGTGGCTTGGCTCATCGAAGATATATCCTGCTAGCAAAACAAAGGAGTCGTTAGCAGAAAGTGTACCAGAGTCGCCCCGGTCAGCGGCACGCCGTTTTTACTTATGCGTCAGCTAACAGAGAGACGTTATGACGGCAGGGGGTTGGTGCAAAAACTCGCGCAGGGCACCGAGGGGCATGGGGCGAGCAAAGAAATAGCCTTGATAGTAGTCACAGTGGCGCTTTAGCAGGTAGCCAAACTGCTCTGCCGTCTCGACGCCTTCGACCAAAACCTCAAGTCCCATCTTTCCCGCCATAGCGACTACACCTTCGATAATCGCAGCATCGTGGCGGTCAGAGATCACGTCGCGCACAAAGGAGCGGTCAATCTTGATGCGATTAATCGGCAGCCGCTTTAAGTAGCTGAGACTAGAGAAGCCGGTGCCAAAGTCGTCTAACGCTATCTGAACCCCCAGGGCACGCAAATGCTTTAACGCCTGGATGGCTTGCTCGGCACTCTCCATCAGGACGCTTTCGGTGAGCTCTAGCTCCAATAGCGCTGGCCTTAAACCACTGCTCGCCAGCACCTGCTCAATGGAGGCGAAAAAGCCGGGACGTTGAAACTGCATCGGCGAGATATTGACCGCCATGGTGATCTCACCCAACCCTAGGCCATTAAGCTGCTGGGCATCGCGACAAGCGGTGGCCAGCACCCACTCGCTGATAGGTATGATCTGACCAGTATCCTCGGCAAGGCTGATAAAATCAGAGGGCGGAATATTGCCGCGCTCAGGGTGCTGCCAGCGGATCAGTGCTTCCACCCCCACCACGCGACCACTGGGCGCATGGATTTGCGGCTGGTAATGCAGTTCGAACTGCTGCTGTTCAATGGCTTGCTGTAGTGCGCTGCGTAAGCTCACCCTTTCGCTCACTTTGCGATTCAAGTCTTCGGTATACCAGTGGTAGGTATTACGCCCGCGCCGCTTGGCTTTATACATGGCCAAATCCGCCTGCTGGATAAGCTGGCGGGGGTTGTCTATGGTGCCGTCGTTGATGGCAATCCCGATACTGGCGGTGATGCGAAGCTCACTGTCGCGGTACCAATAAGGGGGCGAAAGGCCCTGAAGCACTCGTTCGACCACTTGTATCACATCATCTTGGTGGGCCAGATCCGGCAGCAGCACAACGAACTCATCGCTCCCAAAGCGCGCCACGGTGTCCCAGGGGCGCAATTCATTTTCCAGCCGCTTGGCGACCTCGACTAAAATAAAGTCGCCCACTTCATGGCCGAGGGTATCGTTGATCGGTTTGAAATCGTCCAGGTCAATAAACAGCACGGCTATGTAGCGCTGGTAGCGGCGCGCGACCACACACCCCTCTTCCAAACGCTGACCTAGCAGCAGCCGGTTGGGCAGCCCCGTCAGCGCATCATGATGGGCGTTGTGGGCGAGCTGGGCCTGATATTCGCGCTGCGCCGATATGTCGTTCTGGACGCCAATAAAGTGGGTCACCTGGCCGTCCTCATCTAGAACGGGTGAAATGTACAGGTCGTTCCAAAACTCCGTGCCATCACGCCGATAGTTGCGGATCACCACGTGCACTTCACGCTGTTCAGCAATCCCTACCTTTAGCTGATTGATAGTGGCGGGATCGGTCTCTTCACCCTGCAGAAAACGGCAGTTGCGCTCCAGTGCCTGGCTGCGCGAATAGCCGGTAATCCTCTCAAAAGCGGCGTTGACATACACAATTGGCCAATCAGCACGCTGCGCATCGACAATAATGACGCCATTGGTGCTTGACTCAACGCTACGCTCCAGCAGTTTCAACTGATGCTCGGTCGCTTTGCGCTCGTTAATGTCGCGGAAATAGACCGCAAGCCCCTCAGTAGAAGGGTAAACGTGCACCTCAAGCCAACTATTGAGCCGGGGATTGAAGGCTTCAAAATGCACCGCTACTTGTTCGCTCGCGGCGCGTTGATACTCTTTTTGAAACCTGCTGCCCTCGGCGTCAGGAAAACTCTGCCAAATAGGCTGGCCTAGCAACTCACCCCCGGGGCGCTTCAAAATACGCTCTGCTTCCCGATTCACGTAAGTAAAACGCCACTCTGTATCGAGGGTAAAAAAACTGTCGGTGATGCTATCCAGCGTCATTGTGAGCCGGTGCGCAAGCTGGGTGAGGTTTTCGCGCAGCTGCTTTTGCTCGGTAATATCCTGAGACGCCCCCTGTACCTGAATAATGCGGCCCTCGTCATCACGCACTGCTTTACCAATGGCCCGCACCCAAAGATGCTTCCCTTGGCGGGTAATCACCTCAAACTCGCCATCAAAACTAATGCCGTCCTCACAACAGGCATTGAACGCCGCCATCAGGCGTTCCCGTGACTCAGGAGCATAGAAGGAAAACGCCTCCTCAACGCTGGGCTGAAATCCAGCGGGCATGCCGTGAATCTGGCTAAGCTCATCCGACCAGATAAACTTGCCGTCCACCATGTCGACATACCAACCACCAATCAGCGCGGTTTCACCGGCAATTTTAAACAGCCGTTGGTTGCGCTGCAGTTGCTCATCGGCTGCCTTACGCCGCGTAATAACCCGGGCGATCACGTAAATCACGCCCTCCCCAAATGAAGCCGTGACCTCCAGCCAGTGCTGCTTGCCGGTTGCGGAGACAGCACGCACTTCGAAGGGGGCGACCTTTCCGCCTTGATGCAGTCGCTGTAAAGCTCCCTCAATCACGGGATGGTCAAGGGGATCTATAACGACGCCGCAGGCACGCCCGATCAATTTTTCAGACGAGTACCCCAGCAGCGTCTCGAAGGCTGGATTGACTTGCAGCAGCGTGCCTTCAAAGTCGATACAGCAGAACAGATCCCGTGAAAGCAGGAAAAACTGGTCAAGCTGGCCGTGGGGTAACACTAAAGACATAGGATTTCCTAGAGAACGGATAAAACACGTGACGGGAGCATAATTAGTTCCGTTATTTTTACTGTGGCGCTCGGTGCTTTATGATGACACTTATCATAGCTTGACTCGCCGTGTCTGCGGTATAGGGAGAATAACGTGCTATCCATCACCAAACTGCGCATTGCCACGCGTAAAAGTCAATTGGCCATGTGGCAGGCTGAGTACGTTCGCGACCGCTTAATGGCGGCCCACGACGGCCTTGAGGTCGAGCTTGTGGCACTGTCTACCAAGGGCGACAAAATTCTCGATACACCGCTTTCAAAAATTGGCGGTAAAGGGTTGTTCGTTAAAGAGCTGGAAGACGCCATGCTCGATGGCCGTGCCGATATTGCCGTCCACTCGATGAAAGATGTGCCCATGCACTTTCCCGAAGGACTGGGCCTATCGGTCATTCTCGAAGGCGCCGACCCTACCGATGCGTTTGTATCCAACCACTACGCCAGCATTGATGAGCTTCCCGAAGGGGCACGGATTGGCACTGCCAGTCTACGCCGTGGGCTGCAGATGCGTGAAGCCCGCCCCGACCTGCAAATTCTTAATCTGCGCGGCAACGTGCAAACGCGGCTAAGTAAATTAGACGCAGGCGAATTTGACGCCATCATCCTGGCGACCTCGGGCCTTAAGCGGTTGGGCTTGAATGAGCGGATTGCCCAGGCACTGCCACCGGAAGTGTGCCTGCCCGCCTGCGGCCAGGGCGCCTTAGGCATCGAGTGCCGCCTGCATGATCCCGAGCTGATTGCGTTACTAGCCCCGCTTGACGACGCAGACACCGCAACCCGCGTACGCGCCGAACGGGCCATGAACACGCGCTTAGAGGGCGGCTGCCAGGTACCCATCGCGGGCCACGCGGTGCTGGATATTGACAATGAAACCCTGTGGCTACGCGGCTTAGTGGGCAACCCAGAGGGCACCGAAGTGCTGCGCGCCGAAGGGCGTGGTTCTATGCATGAACCGGAAGCGCTGGGCATCCGGATTGCCGAAGAGCTGCTGGATCAGGGCGCTGGCGATATTCTGGCTGAGGTTTACGGCCGTACCCTATGAGCCAACCGGTATTGATCTGCCGCCCAGGCGAGCGCGGTGAAGCGCTGGCCGCTGCCCTTCGCGAAAAGGGCGAGAGCGTTGAATCACTTAATGTGATGCAGCTTGAAGTCTTGCCAGAAAATCCCGACATGCGACAAATCTGGCTGGATATAGATCAGTACCATAAGATAATCGTCATCAGCCCCTTTGCGGCGGTATGTTTAAGCGAAGCGCTGGATCGCTACTGGCCACAACTGCCCATTGGCATTGACTACTACAGCGTTGGCAGCGCCACCGCGGCGACGCTCTATGATCAGTTGGGTGTACGCGTTCATGTGCCATCGCCCAGTGTCGGCGAAGATACCAGCGAAGCACTGCTTGCGCTTGCCTCACTGCAGCGGTTAGCGCACCAGCGTATTCTGCTGGTGGCAGGCGAGGGTGGCCGTTCACTGCTCGCGGAATCGCTTGCCGAGCGGGGGGCAAAGGTGACTCGCGTGGCGGTGTATCGCCGCACGTATCACCCCCTTGCACCTGCTCTGCAAACGCGTCTTTCTTCAGGTAATTATCGGGCGTTGATCGTCACCAGCAGCGAACTGCTGGAACATCTGGCAAAATGGTGTAATCAGGCGGCCTTGAACCAACCGCTAATCGTTTCCAGTCGCCGTTTGGCTACACTGGCTGGCATACTGGGTTTTCGTGACCTCAAGGTGGCGTCCGGAGCTACGCCAGCTGCATTGATAGCGGCGTTGGAGACCTGCGACCCACAGGGTGCCGATGTCGATCAAGGAACTTACTAAGGGCTAGCGACACATGAGCAAACAAGTAAACGATCAGGACGATGTACAACCGACGTCCGCCGATGCCTCCCAAGGCGTCCCTAAAGCGACCGACACAGCAGCTTCCACGACCGACGCGACTGAGCCCAGCACGCCGACCACACCGCCGAGCTCAACAACACCTGCTCAGAGTGGTGCTAAAAATAGTCGGTCGCGGCGGCGTGGAAAGGGCTCTGCGAGCTCAACCGCTGCTAGCAGCACCACGGCTAAGCCAGCGGAGGCCACGACCTCCAGCAGCACGGCCTCACCGTCATCAAGTGCAGCGCAACAAAGCCCTTCTTCTTCAAGTTCCACCGCGTCCAAGCCGGCCAGCGACAAATCGTCGACGGGCACCACGCCGCCCACCGGCCCCAAAGGCAGTGGCAGTGGCAGTGGCAGTGGCAGTGTCCAGAACGGTGGAGGCAAGAGTGGTGGCGGTAAAAGTGGCGGCCTCGCGATTGCCCTGGTGATTATTCTGGCGATTGCCTTGGCGTTCATCGCCTGGCAAGGCGGGCAGCGCCTTGAGAGCCAGCAGCAGCGCCTTGACGAAGTAGCGCAACAGGCTGAAGGTAGCGCCTCACAACAAGCGGTTAGCGATTTGGAATCACGCCTGGACAGCGGCGAAGCCGAGCGCGATGAAGCCCTGCAGAGCGCGCTAAGCGATCTACGTAGCGAATTTGAAAGCTACCGCAGCGATGTCGATGAGACCCTGGGCCAAGTGCTGGATCAACTCTCTCAAGAGCAGGACACCGACGAGCGCGAGTGGCTGCATGCTGAAGCAGCCTATCTGCTGCGCCTCGCCAATCAGCGCCTGCAGTTAGAGGGCGATGTTGATGGCGCCGCCGCCCTGCTGCGTACTGCCGATGCACGCCTAGCTGATGCTGATAACCCAGCGCTGACCCCCGTTCGCGAAGCGATTGCCAATGAGCTAGCTGCCCTGGACGCTGTGCCTCAGGTTGACCGCACTGGTCTCTATTTAGCGCTCAATGCTCAGCAGGAGCGCATTTCCAGCCTGCGCCTCTCCCAGGAGATCGAAGAACAGGCTGTCTCCTCCAGCATCGAAGAGCCGCCGACCGGCACTTTCCAGCGCCAGCTGGCGCGCTTTGGTGAAGAGCTTAAAGACCTGGTGGTCGTTCGCCATCACGATGAAGCCCTGGAAGCGTTGATTACGCCAGAGCAAGAGTCTTACCTGCGTCAAAGCCTGCGTTTAGTGCTCGAACAGACCCAACTGGCCCTGCTCAACGAAGAGAAAGAGCTTTATGACGCGAGTATCGACAAAGCACTACAGCTGCTGAATGACTACTACGACACCACTCGCGAAGAGACCCAAAGTGTTATTGCGCGCCTTGAAGAGCTTAAGCAAGCAGAGGTAAAACCAGAGCTGCCGGACATCAGCGCTTCACAGCAGGCACTTGCTCGCTTTATCGACAACCGCTATGAGACGCGTGGCCAAAGCGGAGGTGATTCATGAGAAAGCTTGTTCTCCTCATTGTCGCAGGCCTCGCCGTCGGGGCCCTGTTTGGGCATCTGATGATGTCGGTGCCCGGCTACTGGCTGATCCGCGTGGGTGACTCCTCCGTCCAGACATCGTTTTGGTTTGGTCTGGTACTGCTGTTTGCCGCCTTTATCGTCCTACACTTCGTGCTGCGTTTGCTCAGCGGCATTATTCGCCCCATGGGGCGTTTTCGTAGCTGGAACAGTCGCGCCCGTAACCGTCGCGCCATGCAGCGCACCGTGCGTGGCCTGGTAGCACTGACCGAAGGGCGCTGGAAAAAAGCCGAAAAAACCCTGGTTAATGCCGCCGATGACTCCAGCACACCGCTGGTCAACTACCTATCTGCCGCGCTGGCGGCCCATTACCAGGGCCATCACGTGAAATCCCAGGAGCACCTGAATCAGGCACAGCTAACCACCGACGGTGCCGATACGGCCGTTGGCCTGATGCAAGCGCAAATGATGATTGAGCGTCAGCAGCCGGAAGAAGCGCTGGCGATTCTTAATCGCCTGGATAAGAAGCTCTCCAACCACCCGCAGGTGCTCAAGCTACTCAAGCAGGTGCATTTAAGCGTCAACGACTGGGAAGGCTTACGGCGTTTGATTCCCCGCCTGGCGGCGCAGAAGCTCATTACCCAGCAAGAGCGTGAGCAGCTCGAGTTTAAAGCCTACCGCGAACTCATCGTGTTTGAAGCGCAAAACCCCACCAACATTGAGCGTGTGCGCGGCCTGTGGGCGGATATGCCGGACTACCTGCGTGGCAATACCGAGCTGATCGTGCTTTACAGCGAAGCGCTGATACAAGCCAACGAAGAGCCGATTGCCGAACGCTTGCTCAACCATTCGCTCGATCACCATTGGGATGCGCGTTTGGTGAAACGCTACGGCCTGCTGAACGTGGACGCTGCTCGCCAACTCGTTAAAGCCGAAAAATGGCTGCAGGAGCGCCCTAACGACCCAGAGCTGCTGCTCGCTTGCGGCCGCCTCTCGCTGCGCATCGGCCAGTGGCAAAAGGCACTAGAGTATTTTGAAGCCAGCCAGCGTCAGCGCCCCAATGGCGAAGTGTGTGCGGAGCTTGCGCGCCTCTATGCCAGCCTGGGCGAGCATAATAAGAGTCAGCTCTACTACCGTCACAGTGTCGAAATGCTGGCTAAATCGCTGCCGTCGCTACCGCAACCCAGCGATGCCAACGACAGCAAGAAGCCTGACAGTAAGCAAAAAGATAGCAAAACCATTAAGAAAAGCGCGTAGTGGTACGTCTGGTTCTACCTTTAAGGGCGCCTTTATAGGCGCCCTTTTTAGTGGGTCAGGGTTTAGCTGCTGGCATGTGCGGTGGGGTGGTAGTCTCATCCGCCGTTTCAGCCACTGTTGGCGAAGGAAGAGTTGCTGTGCAGTGACCACAGCGGGTGGCTTTGATCGGTACCACCATTAGGCAGTAAGGGCACGGCTGCTCCGTAGGACTCGCAGGCGCCACCGCCTCTTCACGCTTTAAACGGTTGATGGTGCGCACCAATAAGAAGACCACAAAGGCGACAATCGTAAAGCTCACCACTGCATTGATAAACAGCCCCACATTTAACGTTACCGCCCCTGCCGCCTGGGCATCCGCCAGCGTCGCATAAGGGCCGCCCACCGCCCCTTGGCGTAACACCACAAACAGGTTGGAAAAATCCACACCCCCCACCAGCAAGCCAATCAGCGGATTCATCACATCCGCCACCAGGCTCTGCACAATCAGCGTAAACGCCCCTCCGATAATGATCCCCACCGCCATATCGACGACGTTGCCTTTTACCGCAAACTCACGGAATTCCTGGAAGAATTTTGCCATTTCTTCGTCGCCCCTAACGTTTTCCTGTTAACCACACCCAAAGCGATTCTATTCAAATAAAAGCATGGGCGACGGCGCGTTAGGCGGCAAGTAAATTTGTTCAGGGTGGAAACCATGCAGAGTGATGTGCGAACAGTTATCGGCATCGCTCTTTACTCACTCACCGTAATCACACGACACTTGGCAGAGTGGCCTATTTTGTGTGAAACGCTGCCAATCACAACACCCGCCAAGTCGCTTAATCCGCGGCTCCCCATCACAATCGTATCGATATCAACCATATTCGCAGTGTCTAAAATCACTCGGACAGGATCACCCCGGGTAAGTAGCTCTTCAATTCGCTGAGCACCTTGCTCTTGCGCTGACTTAGCCGCTTGCCGCAGCAACTGTTCGCCTGCTTTCTCCCGTTCAGCAAGATTAGCTTCGGCATTAACAGCTCCAATACCCCATACCAGCGTGGTGGTATATGAGAGCGTTTCAGGTACATGCAGTAAATAAAGCGTAGAGGCCTTTTCATCTAATAACTTACAAGCGACTGATAGAGCTTGCTTAGCGTGCTCAGAGCCATCGATAGGTACGAGAATACGGGTATACATGGTGCGTTCACCTCTATCTATTTTCTCTATCATTACTAAAGTCTTACACGTTATTTTGCTTTCTCACGCATAAACCCTGATAGCTTTGTAAGGCCTAACTGGGTTGGTTAAAAAATGTTTTGCTGCTTGAGAATACTAACCAGCTTGAAATTTTCAGAATTACAAAACAACTATTATTTAAGTAGCCACTCATACCTTGGAGGTATCATGGAACTACGCCACCTGAGGTACTTTTGCATTGTTGCCGAAGAGCTTAATTTCACTTGCGCTGCCGAACGCTTGCATATGTCGCAGCCACCTCTATCACGCCAAATCAAGCAGCTAGAACAAGAAGTAGGCGCGGAGTTATTCGAACGAAGCTCTAGAGGCTTGCGCCTAACGCCGTCAGGTGTGTTTTTTCAGCAGCATGCTCTGCAGATATTAGAGAAAGTTGAGGTCACCATTGAAGCGACACGCCACATGGCACGCAGCAAACGTGCGCTGTTCGGCATTGGCTTTGTACCGTCCGTTTTTTACGGGCAGTTGCCAATGCTCGTACGTGATCTACGCCGAATGGATAATGTAGAGCTCTCGCTAGCAGAGCTTACAACGGTACAACAAATTCAAGCGCTTAAGGCAGGCCGCATCGACATGGGGTTCGGGCGTTTACGTATTGATGACCCCGACGTCGAGCAAGAGATTCTCTTCGATGAGCCATTAATTGCAGCACTCTCAAGCGGCCATCCGCTAGAGGGAACCACCCCTAGCTGCGAAGAGCTGGCCCGCTACCCTCTCATCCTGTTTCCCGCAAAACCACGTCCCAGTCTTGCCGATATGGTACTTGGCATTTTCCGTCGTCAAGGCTTGAAGGTGGAGGTGGTACAAGAAGCAAACGAGGTTCAGACGGCACTAAGTCTTGTCGCTTCCGGCATTGGTATTACGCTGGTTCCGGAGCAGGTTAAGCGCGTTCAACGGGATGGCATTTGCTATGTGCCCTTGGCTGATAAGTCCATCACTTCACCCGTTGTCTGCAGCCGTCGACGAGGCGAAAAGCCCTCCCCGCTTATGCAGGAAGCCAATGCTATCTTAGAAGTACTCGTTGAGAATCGTCGCTCTGGCCGCTACCCCTAACGGTTCGGTTCAAAGCGTCGATGCAGTAGGTTGTAAGCAAGCGCTCCAACGACCACTCCCCAAAAGGCGGAGCCTAAGCCTAAAAAGCTAACGCCCGATGCGGTGGCAATAAAGGTAATCACAGAGGCTTCCAGATGGCTCTTTTCGACAGCAAACGCACTGATGTTGCTGGCAATAGCACCAATGAGCGCGAGCCCCGCAAGCACCGCTACAAACTCCCCCGGCAACGAGGTGAATAGAGACACAATAGTGCCCGCAAAGATGCCACCAATCAGGTAGAACACTCCGTTCGCTACCCCCGCCACATAACGCTTGTCGGGATCTTCGTGGGCTTCCTTACTGGTACAGATGGCCGCGGTAATCGCTGCGATCACCGTAGTAATCCCCCCAAAAAAGGCAGTAAAAAAAGACGTTAAACTCGCCACGGTGACAATTGGTTTGGCCGCCGTGCTGTATCCGGAACTCCGCATGATTGCCATACCTGGTAGAAACTGCCCGGTGAGGCTGACGAGTACCAGCGGTATGGCTAGACTCAAGGTTGCATTCCAGGTCCATTCAGGGCGGATAAACTGTGGTTGGGCAAGCTGGACTGAAACGCCCTCTAAGTTTGCGCCTTCTAAAATGACAGCCAACACAATGCCAACCACTAATAGCAGCACCAGACTGTAGCGTGGAGTTAACCGCTTAAATAGGAGATAAGCGATAAGCATACCAATCGCCAACGCTGGCACGCTCTCCAGTGAGACGAAGACACCCACCCCAAACTGGAAGAGAATACCCGCCATCATCGCGCTGGCAATACCTGGTGGAATCATCTGAATAATTCGGTCAAAAGAGCCGGTAACACCGATCACAAAAATGATCATCGCTGCACTCAAATAGGCCCCCACCGCTTCATTGAGTGACAACCCTGGGAACAGGGCCACTAATAGCGCCGTACCAGGCGCTGACCAGGCCGTCACTACCGGCACCTTTAGCCATAGGCTTAACAAAATACCCGAGACTGCTGCACCGATAGAGATGGCCCAAACCCACGATGTCATCATCGCATTCGATATTTCGGCGCTTTGGGCCGCCTGAAAAAAGATGGCGAGAGGGCCGGAATAAGAGACCAACACCGCTACAAAGCCAGCTGTGATCGCCGGAATCGACATCAATAAGTCTTTTTGAGATAGCTTTTGCAATTGCTTGTAAAATTGCATGCAACACACTTCCCCGTGTCAGTATTTAACGAGTAGCCAACGGCTCCGGCAAGCATCTGCTAGCCGGAGCTGTATCAAGCAACGCCGAGGTGGGTTTCAAGAATTGAAGGGTTATCTTTTAGGCCTTGAGAATCACCGCTATAGACCACTTCCCCCTTGACCAGTAGCAGGTGTTTTTCTGCTATCTTCAGAATGTTATCGATATTTTTATCGACGATAATGGTAGAAATCCCGGTCGCTTTGATCTCACCTATGATCTTCCAAATCTCATCGCGAATCAGCGGAGCAAGGCCTTCGGTCGCTTCATCAAGGATGATCAGATCGGGGTTGGTCGTCAGCGCACGGCCAATAGAAAGCATCTGCTGCTCGCCACCTGAGAGAAAGGAGCCATCATGATTGATACGTTGGCCCAGCCGCGGGAACGTATCCAGAACGCGCTCTAGCGTCCAGGGGGACTCCCCCCGCTCATTGGGACGTGCAGCCATAATTAGATGCTCACGTACACTGACGCCTGGAAAAATACCGCGTCCCTCCGGCACGTAGCCAATCCCTTGGCGAATCAGTTGCCAGGGGCGCCGCTTGGTCGCCGAGACGCCCTTAATAAACACCTCGCCGCGCCGCGGTGGGACAAACCCTAGTATCGACTTTAGCGTCGTGGTCTTGCCCATACCGTTACGGCCCAGCAGACTCAACGTTTCGCCAGGCATGAGAGTCAAATCCACCCCGTGCAAAATATGGCTCTCACCGTAGTAAGTGTGCAGCCCCTGGGCGTCAATCAATGGTGTATTGGCTTGTTCTGAGTTCATGCCGCGACCCCCTCTTCATGACGCCCCAGATAAACATCGCGTACCTTTTCGCTTGTGCGTATCTGCTCGGTCGGGCCACTCTCCAACACGCAGCCATCAACCATGACGGTAATGCGGTCAGCCAAGCGAAAGACCGAATCCATGTCGTGTTCAATCAGTACCAGGGTGTAGCGATCCGTCAAACTGGCGAGCAGCTCGGTGACTTGAGCGGTCTCTTCACGCCCCATACCCGCCATCGGCTCGTCGAGCAGCATCAGCGACGGTGCTGTCGCCAACACCATCGCGATCTGCAGTTGGCGCTGTTCGCCATAGCTCATATCTGAGGCTTTCGTATGCGCACGGTGACTCAATTGGCAGGTATCCAGCACCTCCTGAGCGCGATCGTTCACCTTCCGGGCGGTTTGTCGCGAACGCCAACTGCCAAACACACCACCCATATGGATACGCGCGGACAGCTCACAATTCTGCAGGCAACTGAGACGAGGGAAGATATTGGTTTTCTGGTGGCTGCGGCCAATGCCCTGGCGGGCAGTCTGCCGAGCGCTTTTACCCTGAATCGGCTGACCGCGATAGAGCACCTGACCTTCAGAAGGAGGAATCTCGCCAGAGAGCAGGTTGATCAGCGTACTCTTACCCGCGCCATTGGGGCCTAAAATGGCATGGATCTCATGGGCCTTAACATCAAAGTCCACCTCGTTAACCGCCACTAATCCACCAAAGCGCCGGGTCAAACCGTGGGTAGCTAAGATAATGTCGTCACTCATAATTTAGCTCTCCTTGCGCGGGGTAACGGGTTGAGCGGAGATAGCCAACGACGTCTTCCCATGGTCTGAGGTGACTTTAGAGGCTACTTGGCGCTTACGATGCCTGGGCGGCGCGATAATCAAGCCTGCAATTCCGCGAGGAAGCACCAGTACTGCAACGATAATGGTCAGCCCCATCAGGATGGGCCAGTGTGTAGTGGCATGTTCGTAGGTATAGAGCAGAATTTCGTAGGCGAAGGCGCCTAAAATGGGGCCAAAGATAGTGCCCATGCCGCCTAAAATCAGCATCATTAGCACTTCGCCCGAGGTGTGCCAGCCAAGCTGAGCCGGATTAGCGAAGCCGTACTGCATCGCCGCCAACATACCAGCAATCGCTGCCATCACTCCCGCGATAACAAAGGCCACCAATTTGTAGCCGCTAGTGGCATAACCTAACGCCTGCATACGATGCTCATTGTCATGAATACCGTCGAGCACTTGGCCGAAGTAGGACCGAGTGAGCCAGCGTAAAAAGAGGTAGCCCAGGAGCAGCATTCCCAAACAGAAATAAAAGAAGCTGTAAGGGTTATCAAGGTCTACCAGCGTACGCTCTCCTAACGCCAAGCTCGGCCGGAACATGATAAAAACACCGTCGGTTCCTCCCGCAAACTGGGACGTACTAATGAAGTAGTAAAGCATCTGGCCAAATGCCAGAGTGGTCATGATGAAGAAGATGCCTTTAGTGCGGATCACTAAGATGCCTATCACTAATCCCACACAGGCAGAGACGCCCATTACAAGAGGCAACATCCACCACATTGATGCCGGACTAAAGTCAGGGCTGGCTAACGCCAGAGTGTAGGCCCCCAAACCGAAGAAGAGCGCATGTCCCAGACTGACCAGTCCCACGATGCCTACCAATAGATCCAAGCTCATGGCAAACAGGGCCAGAATCAGCATCAGGGTTAGTTTCTCCAACATGAAATTGGCTTGACCGCCGAAGACGGCTTCTCCCCAGAGAGGAAAAGCGGCTACCAACGCCGTTAATACCAACATGATGAGTCCAACGCGCTTGGGATATCTATGTAACATTGCTTACTCTCCTCACGCGAAAAGGCCGCGCGGTTTCACCAGCAGCACCGCCGCCATAATTAGGTAGACCACCATGCTGGCAAGGCTAGGGATGAGTACCGCTCCAAAGGTGGTGGCCATACCAATAATAATGGCGCCCCAAAAGGCCCCCTTAATGGAGCCAATACCGCCGATAACGACGACTACAAAGCAAGTGATGAGGATGCTATCGCCCATGCCTGGCGCAATGGAGGTGAGCGGTGCCGCGATCATCCCCGCGAAAGCGGTAAGTGCCACTCCTACGCTAAAGATGAGCGTAAAGAGGGTACGGACATTGATTCCCAACCCTTCCACCATGTCGCGGTTAACCGCTCCCGCGCGAATAATGATGCCCAGTCGCGTATGGCGCATCACCCAATAGATCGCCCCCGCCAATGCTAGGCAGACGCCCATCACAAATAGGCGGTAAACCGAGTACTGCAAGTTATCCGTCAACTGAATACTGGCGTCGAACGGTGCAGGCACTGCAACACGGTGCACATCGCCTCCCCAAATAATCCGCTGCGCTTCGTTGAGCACTAAAATTAACCCGAAGGTTAGCAATACTTGATAGAGGTGATCCCGCTTGTAGAGGGTATCCAGAAACAGCCGCTCAATGATGAGTCCCAGTGCAATAGCGATGGGAATGGCCGCCAGAATGGCCAGCCAAAAATTGCCCAAACGCAGGGTAAGGTCGTAAGCCAAATAGGCTCCAATCATATACATAGCGCCGTGGGCCAAGTTAATGATGCCCATAATGCCGAAAATCAACGTCAAACCGCTGGCAATCAAAAACAGCAGTAAGCCGTACTGCAGGCCGTTAAGGAGCTGTACGCTGAAAAATGCGAGATCCATAAGATCCCTCCGAGAATCTGAGTGAGGGGCGAGCCATGCTCGCCCCAGAGTGCCTATAGATGTGGTTACATCTGGCAGGCTTCATCGGGTACTTCGAGATTCTCGGCAGCGATACTAATGACTTCATGCTTGCCGTCGCGGATCTCACGAAGGTAAACATTTTGGATAGGGTGGTGGGAGTCAGAGAAGCTTAAAGGCCCACGCGGGCTTGCCAATTCAACATTGGCTAATACATCTATCAGGCGCTCTTGATCAGAGGTATCGCCCCCTAATACATTCAGCGCTTGCACTAGCATCATGCCCGTATCGTAACCCTGTACGGCATAGGTATCCGGCATTTCACCGTAGGCATTTTCATAGGCTGAAAGGAAGGATTGGTTAGCATCATTTTCGAGGGTCTCAGCGTAGTGCAGCGTAGTCATCACGCCTTCGCCTGCATCGCCTAATGCTGCCAAATTACCTTCGGTAAGAAATCCCGATCCTAGCAGCGGTATGCTCTCTTTTAGACCGGCTGCGGCATAATCCCGTACAAAGCTGACGCCGCCGCCGCCCGCAAAGAAGGTGTAAACCGCGTCAGGCTCAAGACTGGCAATCTGCGTCAGGTAACTTTGAAATTCCGTACTGGGGAAGGGTACTAAAATTTGCTCGACGATTTCGCCGCCTTCTGCGGTAAACGCCTCTTCAAAACCAGTGAGGTCTTCCTTACCACCGGCGTAATCCCAAGTAATGGTAACAATCTTACGATGCCCTTGATCGTAAGCTACTTTACCCATGGGATAGCTGTCCTGCCACATGCTGAACGAGGTTCGGAAAACGTTTGGCATGCACAGTTCATTAGTGGCGGCCCCCAACCCTGCATTGGGAATAATGGTGATAGCGCCAGTCTGTTTAGCTACTCGCAGCATGCCCATGGCAACGCCCGAATGAACGGGGCCAATGACGAAATCCACATCATCGCCATTGACCAAACGGCTCATGTTTTGAGGCGCTTTAGATGGATCTGCTTCCGAGTCTAGCTCAATGTATTCAACATCGCGGCCACCCAACTGGCCACCCTCTTCCTCAATGGCCAATTTCAAACCATTCGTGATGGCCTCTCCAAGGGCAGTGTAGGTACCTGAATAGGGAAGCATCAAACCAAGTTTCACCGGATCTTCATTAGCGATGGCACTGCCGACTGACAGCATGGCAGTAGCGCTGAGGAGTGTCGCTAGCGAGGTCTTTTTAAAAATTTTCATTCTATTTTCACCAGGGTTCAGTTGTTGTTAATTTGTTTTGTTATCCAATATCGCCAAAGGCGTTATCAAACTCAGCGGCATCCCTGTCACGTCAGTGCCGATTAAACGTGATACACGTCGATAACCTGATGGATATAGTCGTTGTTCAATTGCACGACTCGATCTCCTCCGACGCTCCTAACGGAAGGACGCTCAACCAATCAAACCTTGGCAGTACCGGCGAGTTGGCTGGCAAGATCCTGCTCGTCTTCTTTAGCCCGTGGGCGGGCGTGACGCACTTGCAGCTCGGCGGCGTCGGTTGGAGCCAGCTCCACGTCGAACACTACGTGGGAGAACGGGCCGTCCAGGTCGCGCTTGGCGATCTCGGCCGGGTCTTCAATGCGCTCGGCGGGCACCACCAGCTCTTCCCGAGTGGCAAAGGCGAAGTCGTCAAAGGTGTAGGGGTCGCCTGCCAGGTTGATCTGGGTGGTCAGGTGCTGGTGGCCTGGAGCGGAGACGAAGTAGTGAATATGCGCCGGGCGTTCGCCGTGGCGGCCCAGGGACTTGAGCACCACGTCGGTGGGAGCGCCTTCAGGTACGCCGTAGCCGGAGGGGATAATGCTGCGCGCGGTGTAGCGGCCGTCGCTGTCCGCATAGATCGTGCGGCGCAGGTTGTACTCGGGTTGCGAGGGGTCAAAGAAGGAGTAGCAGCCTTTAGAGTTGGCGTGCCAGATCTCGACCTTGGCACCGGCAATCGGCGTGCCGTTCACGTCGCGCACTTGGCCGGTCAACCACATAGTCTCACCATTGTTGTCCTGGCCGTCGTCCAGACGGGCAAAGCCTTCGGCTTCCGGGGCACCGGCCACGTAGAGCGGGCCTTCAATAGTGCGCGGCGTGCCGCCGGCGCGCTTGGCTTCGGCGTCGATAGCGTCCTGGCGCATATCGAGGAAGTGATCAAAACCGAGACCAGGCGAGAGCAAGCCGAACTGGGTCTGGCTACCCAGGGCATTGAGCAGGTTAACCGCCGCCCAATACTCCTCCTCGGTGACATCGAAGTCATCGATTAGCTTGAACAGGTCGCCGACCAGTCGATGGACGATTTGCTTGGCGCGGTCATTACCGCCAGCTTTGTCAAAGCCAGCAACGGTTTTGATGAAGTCTTGTACTTCGGGGGTGTCGAAGATCTTCACGGTCATGGTGAAACCCTATCGTTGGTTTTCTTGTTGTCTTGGAGCCCGGCGATAGTGGCAGTACGTTTTGAGGAGTAAGTGCCTATCAAGGGCCTAAAGACGACAGTTGTTTTTATGTTCGCCACTAATATCGACCATGCCGTGACTTCCAGACCAATATCGTTTGAGTTCCTTTCCATACTTGATAGGTATCTCAGAGGGGAGTTATGTTGAATATTCCCTCCCTAAATACAATCAGCAAAAACAGCTAACCTTCTATTTATAAAGAAAAAATATAAAATACTAATGTTAAATATGCTAATAACTTTCAGCTGAACTCCTCATTAACTCAGGCTTTAAACCGATAAAGTGGTTTTTGTGAGGAAGAACACTCATCTGCCCCTCTCAAAAGTAGTAGCCATTACGCCCAACTTAAGACAAAAGGATAAAGGGAGAGCCAGATGCGCAATGGAAAAAAACCCGCACTGCATAAGCAGAGGCGGGTCAAGGAGGATAGCGACGGTAAAGCGGAAGCAGATACGTGAGATCAGCCGCTCTTTTTGGCTATTTCACGGGTAAAAATAAACTCGAAGTCTTTAGTTTCAAAGATGGCCGACACAATCACGCCCAGCACTAATGCCCAGAACGTGGCGCCTATCCCAAGAATCTGAATTCCGGATGCAGCAATTAAAAAGGCAAACAGCGCGCCTATCTCATGCTTCTTACCTGAAAAGGCGATAGCCATTGACGAGGTGATCACGCGCATAAGTGCCAGCCCGGCAATAATGGCGATAAAGTAGCGCGGCGTGGCTTCCAGTAGGCTAACCACATAACCGTAGAAAGGGGCGGCAACCACAAAGATAGCCCCGGCAATCACCGCCGCTACCCAGCGTTTATCATGAGCCCCGGCTTCCGGTGAGGCGCAGACACCGGTCATGGGCGCGGCAATACAGGTACTGTGCAGATTGAAAAACGCCGACACCATGGTACCTAAACCGCCCACTGAGGTGATCGCATTGGCGGGTACTTCTTTGTAGCCCATCCCCTTTACCAGGCCGACGCCCGCGGGCGTTTCCATGCCTACCAAGATGATGGCAAGTGGTAAACCGTAGGTTAGGAAAGCGCCTAACGTGAATTCAGGGAGAATGAACTCGGGAAACCGAATCGTTGCCTCGATACCTGACAGATCGACGCCGGTCGCTATCAGGTAAAGAATTCCCGCCAGCATCGCGACAACCAGAGGGGGAATTTTACGAAAAAGGCGTGCGGAGATGAAGAAAGCCAGGATCATGATGGAGGCAGGCACGATAGCGCTCTCCAACGGATTAACCATATTGAGACCAAAACTAAGCAGCATACCACCCACCATGCCCATCACTATCGGCATCGGTATCAAACGCATAACGATACCCATCACGCCAGTCACCCCAGCGACCAACGTAATCACTCCGGCAATCAAGCTTGCGCCTAATGCAGCCTCCAGGCCAATCACAGGAATGACCGCTGCGAACATCAGCGCACCGGGGATCGAGTTGGCCATCGGTAGCGGCAATCGGTAGTAGGCTGGCATAAATAGCCCGAATAGACCATTGATCATCAGGTAGCTGATCACCCAAATCATGATGAAGGAGGAGTCGAGGCCGGCTGAGGTGCCGGCGCTAATGTGAACGACCCCAACGCTGAGCCCTAAGATTCCCGCCACTAGGCCAGTACTGGCGTTGTCGGCATTGAGGTCGCGCAGGAAATCGCGGGGCGCATGCCTTAGGCTGACGCCTTTCTCAATATGTTTCACGGTTTTCTCCAGGGGTATTATTATGCTTAAAGTTATAATTAACGCTTATTTAGATTTATTGGTTTCATCTACTGTTAGCCAAGGTCTCCGCCTGCCACGGGCAGTACGCTCCCGGTGATATAGCTGGCCTCATCGGACGCAAGGAATAGAATAGGTGCGACCATTTCATCCAGGGTGCCGTAGCGGCTCATTAAACAGCTCTGCTTGGTCTGATCGATATGCGCCTGAAACCACGCCTGCTCTGTCTCGTTACTTGGCGTAGGCGTTCCTCGCGAAATTTTCCTTGGCGGGGCTTCGGTACCCCCAGGCGCCGTGGCGACTACCCGGATACCATACTCGGCATACTCAAATGCCAGCGATGCGGTTAGCGCGTTGATGCCACCTTTGGCTGCCGAGTACGGAATGCGGTGAATACCCCGGGTAGCCGCTGAAGAGACATTGACGATGACACCTCTGCCCTGCTCCACCATGGTGGGTAGTGCGGCGCGGCAGCACCAGAGCGTAGGCATTAGGGAGCGGTTGATCTCTGCGGCGATTTGGGCTTCGCTAAACTCGGTAAATGGCTTGAAGTTAATCGCGCCTCCAACGTTGTTCACCAGAATGTCGATACGACCAAAGTGAGCCAGCGTCTCCTGCATCACTTGTTCCGCACCTTTCCATGTTTCCAGATCGGCTTGTACCGCAATCACGTCCCGCCCTTGCGTGCTTATTTCAGCGACAACCTCGTGGATTTGGTCAGCTCGATCGACCAGTACCAAGCGGGCACCTTCGGCGGCGGCACGCTCGGCAACACGCTGCCCAATCCCTTGGGCAGCTCCAGTGACCACCATTACCCGTTTTTGAAAACGCGCACTGTTAACGGCTGAGTAACTCATGCGGCTTCTCCCACTTGATTAGGGGTGAACTTCTCATAGTGGAAGCTCTGGGGCTCGATGCCTTCAGCGTCGAAGTACTTCAGCACCGCATCCACCATCGGGGGTGGGCCACACAGATAAACGTCCACATCGCCGTTATGCATCACCTCGGCGCCCATGTGATGCGTTACATACCCTTTGCGTGGATGTTCGCTTGCTTCGTCGACCACCACAGTGGCGTAGGTAAAACCAGGGAGCTTTTCTGCAAAAGCATCCAACGCGTCGGTTTTGACCAGATGGTCATCTTTATTGACGCCATAAATCATATGAATCGGTGCATCACAGCCCTTTTCGGCCAATTGCGCCAACATGGAGAGAAACGGAGCCAGCCCCGTGCCGCCAGCAAGCATCAGCACCGGGCGTGTCACTTCACGCAGATAGAAGCTCCCCAGCGGGCCGGTCAGAGTAAGCTTTTCGCCCACCGCCGCCCTCTCGGTCAAATAGCCGCTCATAACCCCATTGGGAATGTTGCGGATCAAAAAGGTGGCGCGCTTATCCCCCGGCAGCGAGCTGAAAGAGTAGGAGCGGTGCACCTCGGTACCGGGCACATCGATATGGATGTACTGACCCGGTAAAAAAGCGAGGTTCTCCTGCGCTAAATCGACGGCCAGCTCGATGCTATCCTCGGAGAGCTGCTCCACCGCCGCTACCGTACCCTCAACCTTGCCCACCTGTGTTTTACATAGCGTGGATGCCACTGGCACTTGAATAACGCAATCCGAAGAAGGCACCATCTGGCACGTAAGCACTTGGCCTTCAGCTGCCTCCTCATCGGAAAGCGCATCCTCCAGATACTCGTCACCCATATCGAATTCGCCCTGTTCGCAGTGGCCTTTGCAGGTGCCACATACGCCGTCAGAGCAGTCCATCGGTAGGTTAACTTTTTGCCGGTAAGCAGCGTCGAGAACGGTCTCTCCCTCTTTACAGCCGATGAAGCGGGTGACGCCATCTTCGAAGTTGAGGGCAATGGTATAACTCATGATTAACTCTCCTCTCTCCTCAGGTCACACGTGGTACACGTCGATAACCTGATGGATATAGTCGTTATTCAACTGCACGACTTTTCTTGTGATCAACGGGGTCTCACCTGACACATCCAGGGTGTAGAAGCAGGTGCCGAAGAAGCTGTCGGTCTTCTTGTAGCGGTGGTTCAGCGTGTGCCAGTTAAACCGCAGCTCCACCGTGTCACCGTCTTGGGAAAGGATCTCCAGATTGGTCACCTGGTGGGTGGTGCGCGGCTCGGGCGTGCTTGCACCGCTACGCTCGGTCTTGATCCGGTACACCCGGTCTTCCAACCCTTCCCGGTTGGGATAGTAGATCAGCGAGATTTCGCTGTGCGGGTCGCGAGTCAACTGGTCATCATCGTCCCAGGCGGGCATCCAGAACTCAGCGTCTTTGCGGTACAGCGTGAGCCACTCATCCCACTGGCGGTCGTCCAGCAGCCGCGCTTCGCGGTACAGGAAAGCTTGGATATCGTGATAGCTAATGCTCATGGCACTTCTCTCCTCTCTTTTGACTCTGGACGCTTAGGTGGACGCGGTGGCGATAAACTGGCTGCGCTCTTTGTCGATGGCGCGCAGCATTTCGTCGACCCAGTGCTTGTGGTGCAGCACGTAGAGCCCTTCGTCTTCCGGCGAGGCGCCGCTGAGCAGGGGCTTCATGTCGATGGCTTGGGCCGTTTCATCGGCGCCTTCGATCCACTGTTGGGCCCCGCGGGAGAGGTCGTTCCATTCGGCCAGGGCGCCGTTGTAACCCTCCTGGCAGGCGCGGAACTCTTCCAGGTCATCGGGCGTGCCCATGCCGGAGACGTTGAAGAAGTCTTCGTACTGGCGGATACGCACACGCCGATCTTCGGCGGCTTCGCCTTTGGGCGCGAAGCAGTAAATCGTGACTTCGGTTTTGTCCACGGCGATGGGGCGGATCACGCGGATTTGGGTGGAGAACTGATCCATCAGGTAGACGTTGGGGTAGAGGCAGAGGTTGCGGGTCTGGTTGACGATGGAGTCGGCGCGCGCTTCACCTAACTGTTCCTGGATCCAGTCTTTATGCTGGTAGACCGGGCGCACTTCCGGGTTAAGCAGCCGAGTCCACAACATCATGTGGCCGTTTTCGTAGGAGTAGAAGCCGCCTTTGCTCTTCGACCAGCCGTCGGCGTCCACCGCTTTGGTGCCGCCCGCGTCGTAGTTGCGGCGCTCCATGGTGGAGGCATAGTTCCAGTGTACGGAGCTGACGTGGTAGCCGTCGGCGCCGTTTTCGGCCTGCAGCTTCCAGTTGCCGGTGTAAGTGTACGAGGAGGTGCCGCGCAGGATCTCCAGACCTTCAGGCGCTTGGTCAACGATGTTGTCGATGATCTTGGTGGTTTCACCCAGGTGTTGTTCGAGCGGTTGTACATCATCGCTCAGACTGCCGAACAAGAAGCCTTTGTAGTTCTCAAAGCGGGGCAAGCGCTTGAGGTTGTGGGAGCCGTCCTGTTTAAAGTTATCCGGGTAGGCGCCGTTCTTCTCGTTTTTGGCTTTGAGCAGCTGACCGTCGTTTTTGAACGTCCAACCGTGGAACGGGCAGGTGAAGGTGCCTTTGTTGCCGCGCTTACGACGGCATAGCGTGGCGCCGCGGTGGGCGCAGGCATTAATCAGGCCGTGAAGTTCGCCCTGCTTGTCGCGGGTGATGAGCACCGGCTGGCGTCCCATGGTGACGGTCATGTAGTCACCAGGCTCAGCGACCTGGCTCTCGTGGGCCAGGAATAGCCAGTTGCCTTCGAAGATGTGCTTTAGCTCCAGTTCGAAGAAGGCGGGGTCAGTGAACATGCTGCGGTGGCAGCGGAAAATGCCGTTGTCAGGGTCATCTTGTACAGCACCGCGCACGCGGGCTTCGAGCTGATCAAGCTGTGTGGTCATGATCTCTCTCCTCAATGCTTTGGCATAACCTGGGGTAGCACTGACGCACCGGACAGTGGTCGACGGCAAGCGTCAGCGCGAAGTTATTAGACTTAAACTTTGGCGGTACCGGCGAGTTGGCTGGCTAGATCCTGCTCGTCCTCCTTTGCCCGGGGGCGGGCGTGACGCACCTGAAGCTCAGGCGCCGCTGTGGGGGCCAGCTCCACATCGAACACCACGTGGGAGAACGGGCCGTCCAGGTCACGCTTGGCAATCTCGGCCGGATCTTCAATCCGATCGGCGGGCACCACCAGCTCTTCCCGGGTGGCAAAGGCGAAGTCGTCAAAGGTGTAGGGGTCGCCTGCCAGGTTGATCTGGGTGGTCAGGTGCTGGTGGCCTGGAGCGGAGACGAAGTAGTGAATATGCGCCGGGCGTTCGCCGTGGCGGCCCAGGGACTTGAGTACCACATCGGTGGGAGCACCTTCGGGCACGCCGTAGCCGGAGGGAATAATGCTGCGCGCAGTATAGCGCCCTTCGCTGTCCGCATAGATCGTGCGGCGCATGTTGTACTCATCCTGGGAGGGATCAAAAAAGGAGTAGCCGCCCTTGGAGTTGCAGTGCCAGATTTCAACCTTGGCGCCGGGAATCGGGGTACCGTCGACATCTCGCACCTGACCGGTCAGCCACATCACCTCGGCATTGGGATCACTGCCGTCGTCCATGCGGGCGAAGCCTTCCGCTTCCGGGGCACCGGCCACGTAGAGCGGGCCTTCGATGGTGCGCGGTGTGCCGCCGGTGCGCTTGGCTTCGGCGTCGATGGCGTCTTGGCGCATATCGAGGAAGTGGTCAAAGCCGAGACCGGGCGAGAGCAAGCCAAACTGGGTTTGGCTACCCAGGGCATTGAGCAGGTTAACGCCCGCCCAGTACTCTTCCTCGGTGACATCAAAGTCGTCGATCAGCTTAAACAGGTCGCCGACCAGGCGGTGAACGATCTGCTTGGCGCGGTCATTCCCGCCTGACTGATCAAAGCCGGCCACGGTTTTGACAAATTCTTGGACTTCGGGAGTATCGAATATCTTCACGGTCATGGTGAAACCTCTTTTTTTATAGGCTGTTGTTTTATAAAAGAACTGGCGCGTTCTATAAGTAATTAAGTGTCATCATCACGCACAGAAGAAGGATGACGACAGAGTGGCTTGACGCTGATGTCCATATAAGGGAATAGCGGAAGGTTACTGACGACTTCTTGCAGCTCGGCGTTATCTTTAACGTCAAAAATACTGACATTCGAGTAACTGCCCGCCACTCGCCACAAGTGACGCCATTTACCCTGACGCTGTAGGTCTTGGGAATACGCCTTTTCAGTCGACTTAATCTTGGCCGCTTGCTCTGTGGGCATGTCGGGCGGCAACTTAACGGTCATTTCTACTTGAAACAGCATATGGCTCTCCTCTTTCATCGCGGGCGATCACAAGCGATGGCTTTATTTACTGCGGCTTTTACTTACGTGAGTAGTGCGCCAACTTATCTTCATCTAAGGTGATGCCGAGCCCAGCCCCTTGCGGCAACTCCACCCCAAACTCGGTGTAGTTGAGGGGCTCAACGACGATGTCGTCTTTCAGCAGCAGTGGGCCGAACATTTCCGTACCCCAGGCCATTTCCGGCAACGTCGCCCAGGCGTGTAGAGAGGCAGCCGTGCCAATGGTGCCCTCTAGCAGGGTGCCGCCATATAGGCCAATTCCAGCCGCTTGGGCGACGTGGGCTAGCTCTAGTACCCCGTAAATACCGCCGGATTTAGCGATCTTCAGGGCAAAGGCACCATTGAAGCCGCCGCAGACGAGATCCAGTCCATCGCGGGCATCTTGCACCGCCTCATCGGCGAGCATTGGCACATTGAAGCGGTTAGCCAAGCGAACTAACCCGGCGTGTTCGCGGGCGTGGATGGGCTGCTCGATTAACTCAATGCCGGCATCTTGCAGCGCCTGAATACCGCGCACCGCGGTCGACTCATCCCAGGCCTGATTAACATCAACGCGCACACTGGCGCGATCACCCAGCGCTTCCTTGATCGCCGCCACATGGCGCACGTCCTGATCCACAGGGTTAGCACCAATTTTTAACTTGAAGTCGCAGTGCCGACGCTGCTCTAAGCGCAGCATGGCCTCATCAATATCTTTGGCGGTATCACCGCTGGCTAGCGTCCATAGCACAGGCAAGTGATCCTGGCGTGCGCCGCCCAGCAGCTCGGCGACGCTCAATCCCAAGCGTTTGCCCTGAGCATCCAACAGAGCCGTTTCTAAGGCAGATTTGGCGATCATATTGCCGCGAGCATGGCGGTGAAGCCGAGCGCGCAACTGGTGAACATTGTTGGAAGGCTGGCCGACCAGCAGGGGGGCTAGGTAAGTATCAATATTGCGCTTAATGCTCTCCGGGCTTTCTGGGCCGTAGGCCAAGCCGCCAATGGTGGTGCCTTCGCCGAGCCCTTCGATACCGTCGGAGTGGCGCATGCGCACAATCACCATGGTTTGGCAGGCCATCGTGGTCATGGAGAGTTTGTGAGGACGGATGGTCGGTAGGTCGACCAGCAGCGTCTCAATATGTTGGATGACGGTTGACATGCAGGCTCCAGCGTCTGGCAATCGTTGACTTGATGTCAGTTTGATTGCGTGAGCAAGAGGGAACCAATATTGTTTAGGTGCTTAGCCATACCGTGGAGGTATCACGACCGGGTGGTGAGAGCTTAGTTTTTATCTAATAGCAATCATCATTTAGCTGACGCACCCTCTACTTATCTTCTTTATCGAACTAATATTTTTATATTTATTAACAACTTGAAGAAGATAGTCCCGTTTAGATGACGGTTTATCCAACAGTAGATGAATAACCAACGGCAAACTATAGCGATGTCTTCAGCGCACAAACTCTGCGACTAACTATTAAGGGAGCTGCGCGGCTGAATTGATCATTAACAGTGGCAGTTAGTTAACCCTGTGTGGCTATAAGCTAATGGGTTAGCGCTTCCATTACCTGTCGTGCCGCTCTTACATCGTCACGAGGATCATGGTTCCAGAGCCAATCAAAGCGGTTTTCCAGGTTCTCGATGAGTTTGGTCTCATCACTGCCAATACCCATACCCGCATACTCGTATACGTCGCCTGCCTCATGAGAAGTGCGCTGCACCTTGCAGGTACGTGCATGGCGCACCTGTTCAAAAGCGGCTAGCACATCGCTTACGTTGCGTCGGTGGCAACTGGCATCCGTCAGCAGAGTGGCGAGCACATAGGCATCTTCAAGTGCCTGACCGGCCCCAGCCCCCTGGTGGGGTACTAATGCGTGGGCAGCATCGCCGACAATCAGCACACGATCACGGTGGTAGTGGGCCAGCTCCGGTAGCTCATGCAGCGCCCAGCGGGTTGGCTCAGAAATGCATTCAAGAATTGCCTGGCAAGCTGGGCTCCAGTCTTCAAAGACGTCCAGCATCTCCTGTTGGGTGACGGTTTGTACCCACTCTTCACCTTCAGGTAGTGCAGGATTAGGCGTTGGGCGGTCGGTGATAAAGGCAACCACGTTAACCAGTTGCGACTGTTTAACCGGGAAGGTCAGAATGTGTCGGTCTTTGCCTAGGTACATCTGGGGCACCAGCGCTAGGCGCTTCTCTCTGCCCTTTGCTTCCAGGGCAGCCTCCAACTGGTTAGTTGGGATCATGCCGCGGTAAGCGTAGGTACCACTCCAGAACGGGGATATCTCGCCGTACTTCTTTGGGGGCAGAACATGACGGCGCACCGCGGACTTGATGCCGTCAAAGCCGATAATCACATCGCCGGTAAAGTGCGTGCCGTCGTCAAAGCAGACGGTGGCACTATCGGTAGCTTGCTTAACCTCGACACAGCGCTTACCGAATTGGGCGATGCCTTCTGGTAGATTGGCGACAATGGCATCCAGAAAATCGGCACGGTGTACTGAAGATTGGCCCACCCCAGGGGCTAAACTGGCGGTTAAGTAGCCATCATCACTACCCCGCCGCCACTCAAACCACACATCTTCAAAGGGGGCTGGTGAGGAGTCGGCAATACGCTGATAAGCCTCTTCCAACCCCAGCAGTTGAATGGCTTTCACCGCGTTGGGGCCAAAGGAGACCCCGGCGCCAATTTCTGAGAACTGGGGGGCGGCTTCGAAAAGTTGAACATCAAGACCGTTGTCCCGAGATAGCGCGACGGCGAAGGCTACGCCACCGATACCGCCACCGACAATACCAATCGAGAGACGTTTTTGCTGTGTAGGTTTAGCTGGCATGTTCCACTCCGCTCGGGGGTTTATCGTTATCATGGTGAGCTTCACGCTCTGCCCCTAACGCTATTAGGATGAAACAACGTCCACCACACAGTCCCTTTCATTTGAACTATAAACGGTGCTAATAACAATATGAATCAAAGAGATGAAGTCACTTCCTGCGACGACAATAGACTATTGTCGAACTCCCAACAGAGCGCATCCTGATGGTCAAACTTGCCGATATCGACCTGAACTTGCTGGTTGTGTTTGACCTGCTCTATCAGGAGCAGAACACGCAGCGGGTCGCACTACGTCTTGGTATTACGCAGCCTGCGGTCAGCCATGCGTTAAAGCGTTTGCGCCTTTTATTGGGTGATGAGCTCTTCGAACGCACTTCGCAAGGGCTCCAGCCAACGCCTCGCGCCAGCCAGCTTCACCCCGGCATTGCGGACGCATTAGCCAGAGTGAATGACACCCTGAACCTGCGTGATGATTTCAACCCAGCCCTGAGTGAGCGCACCTTTAATCTCAACATGACCGATATTGGTGAGATCATTTTTCTACCACGCTTGTTGCAGCACTTTTCTCAAACAGCACCAGGAATCTCACTCCACACCGCTCGCAGCCCCAACAATGGGCTGAAATATGAGATGGAAGAGGGTCAGATCGATCTAGCCGTTGGGCTGATTCCACAGCTTGGCGCTGGCTTTTATCAGCAGCGTCTATTTGTGCAGCGCTATGTCTGCCTTATGCGCCATGACCACCCACTCGCCACGGGTGAATTCGGCTTAGAGGAGTTTCGCTCAGCCCATCACGCTGTTGTCGTTGCCCAGGGAACCGGCCACGGAGTAGTAGAAGAGCAGCTAGCAAATGCTGGTATTAAGCGCCCGGTGAGATTAACGCTGCCGCATTTCGCTGCTGTTCCCTACATTGTCAGCAGCAGCGATTTAGTGGTGACAGTGACGGGTAAGCTGGCCGAGGCGACGTGTGAACGATTTGGGCTTATTGTTCGTGAGCACCCGCTAGCCTTTCCAGAGATTTCCATCAATCTCTTCTGGCACCGTCGCTTTCATCAAGATCCCGGCAACCGTTGGTTAAGAGGGCTTATGTTTTCAATGTTCTCTGAATAGAACCGACCTGAATAGAACCAACGTCAGCAGGCCCTAGGCGCTGGGCTTGGCCCACGCCGCGCGCGTACTGTGGGCAGCAGTCTTATTGGTGATTTTCCAGGCGCCTTGGATCTTGAGCAGGGCAATCACATCGACCCAAGAGTCCTCAAGGTTTTCGCTATTATCAAAACCTAGCAGCACGCTGGCGACCTCTCCGGCCTGGGTGATGGCAATAAAACGACTCTTCACCGCTCGCTGGCTATTCGCCCAGCGCTCAAAGCGATCGCTGATCAGGTCAGTTGCCAAGGCGCCCTCAGCGTCCAGAGCAAAAATCCACGCCTCTTTATGAAAGGCTTCCTGAAGCTTTTCTATACCGCCTTGAAAGCCATCCACATAGAGTTGTACAACCCGTTTGATCTCGTCTATTTCTGGCGCATCACCCACGACAGTGATATTCGTCATCTCTTTACTCCTGCTTATTACTTGTCGGTTTTGTACTGTTATAACCCAAGCATCTCACGGGCCTGCTGCCAGGTAGCCACCGGCCGCTCATACCTTTCGCATAGGGCGACGGTGCGCTCGACCAACGCCGCGTTGGAAGGCGCCAGCGTTTCGCTATCCAGGCGAACGTTATCCTCAAGCCCGGTACGCGTATGACCGCCTGCAGCAATCGACCACTCGTTAAGCAGGTATTGATTGGCTCCAATGCCCGCACCGCACCACTGCGCATCTGGCGCCAGCCGCTTGAGCGTCTCGATATAGAAATCAAACGTTGGCTTGTCTGCTGGCATCGCATTCTTGACGCCCATGACAAACTGCACATAGAGCGGCGTCTTTAGCTTGCCTTGCTTGGAAAGACTCACTGCCTGGTGGATATGCGACAGATCAAACGCTTCGATCTCAGGCTTGACGCCGTACTTGAGCATCTCATCGGCCAGCCACTCCACCAACTGCGGTGGATTCTCGTACACACGATTGGGGAAATTATTGGAGCCCACCGAGAGGCTGGCCATATCAGGCTTCAGCGGGAGCATCCCACCCCGGGCTTCTCCTGCCCCGGAACGCCCGCCGGTGGAGAGCTGAATAATCATACCGGGGCAGTGCTTCTTAAGCCCTTCCATCAGGCGGCCAAACTTTTCTGGGTCGGATGAAGGCGTTTGATCCTCGTTGCGCACATGGCAGTGAGCAATAGAGGCTCCTGCTTCAAACGCCGCCTGGGTACTTTCGATCTGTTCCTCCAACGTAATCGGTACGGCAGGATTGTTCTCTTTGCGTGGCAGACTGCCGGTAATGGCGACACAGATAATACAGGGCTGGGACATGTAAACCTCCTTATGTTCGCATAGCGAATATTAATTTGTCATACGAACAAGATAGGCCAGATATTTACTAGCGTCAAATTCAAATCATGGTGAAAAGGCGAAAAAAAGCCCAAGCATCAGCCTGGGCAAGGAAGATCAATGGAGAAAGGTTAGAGACTACTCCAGCGATTCGTAGGGCAAACCCACATAGTTTTCCGCGATAGTCGTCAGCCCCGCTTGTGAGCTGGTGACGTAGTCCAACTCGGCCAACTGCATGCGGCTGTTGAAATCTTCCTCCTCAGAGAAGTTGTGCAGCATGGAGGTCATCCACCAGGAGAAGCGCTCCGCCTTCCAGATGCGCTTCAGGCAGGTTTGCGAGTAGCGCTCGATCAAATCCGTACGGCCTTCCTGGTAGACCTTCACCATTAGCCGATAGAGCGTATTGACGTCGCTGGCGGCCAGGTTAAGCCCTTTAGCCCCGGTGGGCGGTACAATATGCGCCGCATCGCCGACCAGGAACAGCCGCCCGTACTGCATGGGTTCGACCACATAGCTGCGCAGCGGAGCGATGCTCTTCTCAATCGAAGGCCCAGTCACCAGCTTTGCGGCAACGTCGTCAGGCAGGCGGCGCTTCAGCTCTTGCCAAAAACGCTCGTCCGACCAATCTTCTACCTTTTCATCCAAGGGTACTTGAAGGTAGTAACGGCTGCGGGTGGCGGAACGCATGCTGCACAGACTAAAGCCACGCTTATGGCTCGCATAGATCAATTCATCCGAGACCGGCGGGGTATCCGATAGCAAGCCCAACCAGCCAAACGGATAAATTTTCTCAAATTCCTTGATTCGCTCTTGAGGGATCGCCTGACGGGAGACGCCATGGTAACCATCGCACCCGGCGATGTAGTCGCACTCAAGCCTGACCGTTTCACCGTTATGTTCAAAGGTGAGGTAGGGGCTGTCGCTCTCCAGGTCGTGGGGCCGAACGTTTTCCGCCTCGTAGAGCGTTGTCGCGCCAGCGGCGGCGCGGGCCTCCATCAGATCCCGCGTCACCTCGGTTTGGCCGTATACCATCACTCTGCTGCCGCCGGTCAGCTCATCGAGTGCGACCCGCACGCGGCGGTTGTCGAAAACAAGCTCAAAACCGTCATGGGGTAAGCCCTCTTCATCCATCCGCTGGTCAACCCCCGCTTCGCGCAGTAAGTTCACCATGCCCTGTTCAAGCACACCCGCGCGGATACGGCTTAATACATACTCACCGCTACGCCGCTCAACAATCACGTTATCAATGCCTTGGCGATGCAGTAGCTGACCCAGCAGTAGGCCAGAAGGGCCTGAGCCAATAATCGCGACCTGCGTTTTCATAGGGGATGCCTCATCATTGTCATTATCTAAAACATATGACTTGTATTTTTCAATGAAACAAGCCGCATAATAAGGCATGATCTAGATCAATTATTGGACATTTAGCGCTTTATTACCCCACCTTAGTCGTATAGGAGATACCGGTGATGCCAGCCTCGTCGGCAACGTCCGTTCCAGTATTTAAGCTGTATGGCGAGACGCAGCACTGGCCCACGCCCGACTTGCTCCACTGTGAGTCGATCCCCGAGCGCAGCCAGCTACATGACTGGCGTATCCGGCCCCATCGCCACGCTGATCTCGTGCATATTCTATTTGTTTCTCACGGTAGCGTTGAGTTGGAACTGGAGGGAACAAGCCATCAGCTGCAGAGCCCCAGCGCTATCGTTGTGCCCGCGATGGCTATTCACGGCTTTCTCTTTTCACCGGATGTGGAAGGACACATTATCACCCTGGCCAAACCGCTGGCCGACCACTTACATGCACTAATGGGTGAGAGCAGTACGCTAAAAAAAGCCGACTTCTATCCGCTGCTCCAGCCAAACCAGACCGACAGAATTGCCACGCTGGTGACCCAGATCGACCAGGAGTACCGCCAACCGGCCCCTGGACGCAACAGCCTACTCGAAGCGCTTATCCAAGCCTTGGTAGTCGAGCTATCGCGTCTTTGTGCTTATGCAGGCCGCATGGCAAAACGCTATGGCCCCCGCCAAAGTGACAAAGGACGACAGCATTTAGAGCACTATCAAGCGCTGATCGAAGCCCACTATCGCGAGCAGCCAAGTATTGAGCAGTTAGCCGAGCAGATAGGGGTGAGTAGCGCGCACCTGAACCTGCTCTGCCGCCAGCTCGCCGGACGCAGCGCCCTGCAGTTGCTACACGAACGCCTGCTACTGGAAGCCAAGCGCCAGCTCACCTATACCAATATGACCATTGGCCAGGTCTCCGACAGCTTAGGCTTCTCTGAACCGGCCTACTTCACGCGCTTTTTTAAGCGTAATACCACGTTTTCACCGCGGGAGTTTCGGCTGCGTCAATCGCAAGGGCGTTAACACTTCTTAGAGCAAAAAGAAGGTCGAGAGCACCGGAAAGAGGATTAAGAGTGTCAAGCGGAGCAAGTCAGACACGACAAAAGGTGTCACGCCCTTGAAAATCTCCCCCAGCCCGACATGCGGCGCCATCGCTTTAATCACGAACACATTCATCCCCACCGGCGGGGTCATTAGCCCCAGCTCTACCGTCAGCACGGTAAGAATACCGAACCATACCGGGTCGATGCCCATGGCCTGAATAATCGGGTAAACCACCGGCACGGTGATCACCAGCATCGCGATAGAATCCATAAACATGCCCAGCACAAAGTAGAGTGCCAGGATGCACAGCACTACGACGATGGGCGTGAGATCCATACCGTAGAGCAGGTCAGTGATAGAGAACGAAATTCGCGACACTGAGATGAAGTAACCCAGCGTTTCAGCCCCCACCAGCATAAAGAACACCACCGCAGAGAGCGCCAATGTCTCTTGTACGCTGTGCCATAGCTGGGCACCGCGCATGCCTTTTGCCAAGGCGTAGAGCAGCGTGGCGAACGCACCGACACTGGCCCCTTCCGTCGGTGTAAAGGCACCAAAATAGATACCTAAAATCATCACCAGGAAAACGCCAAAGAAGGGCACTAAACCGGTCAGCGAGAGCAGCTTCTCTTTCCAGGCAGTGGGTTCGCCCGCTACGGCTAGGGAAGGGCGCAGGTACATGACTACCGTAATGGTCAGTGAATACATCACCAGCCCCAGCAGGCCAGGGATTAGCCCCGCCATAAACATATCACCAACGGACTGTTCGGTAAGGATGGCGTAAATCAGCAGCGCGATGCTGGGCGGAATCATAATGCCCAGCGTGCCGCCAGCAGCCAGCGCACCGGTGGCTAAGCCACGGTTATAGCCATAGCGCTCCATCTCCGGCAGCGCCACCCGGGTCATGGTACTCGCCGTCGCCAGCGATGAACCGGAGATAGCGGAGAAGATGCCGCAAGAGCCCACCGCCGCAATTGCCAGGCCGCCCTTCCAGCCACCGCAAATAATACGAGTTGAATCAAACAGCTTACCGGCCATCCCCGAGTGAGCAGCCAGCACGCCCATTAAAATAAACATGGGCACGGCGCTGAAGCTGTAGTTAGAGAGCACCTCAACCGGAACGGTTTTTAATTGTGCAACGGCTGCGTCCCAGCTTATGACTTGGGCAAACCCCACGACCCCGACAATCAGCATGGTCAAGGCGACCGGCACACGCAGAATCATCAGTACCAATAAAAGCCCTAGCCCAATGGCTCCAATCGCTTCACTCCCCATGAGCCGCCTCCTCACCCGCCGCATAAATCATGCCTAGCAAGGCGTGAATAAAGCTGCGTATCCCCAATAGCAAACTAAGCACTGCCGCCAACTGGTAAATCGGCCCCATGGGCAATCGCAGGTCTTGGGTTATTTCCCCGTGCCGCGTAGCGGCAGCAGCAGAATCCAGTAAACCCACAAACAGGATTAGCCCCAGCGCCATAAAACCGAGCAAAAAGACGCCTTGCACGCGATTTTTGATTGTTTGCGGTAAGCGATGTGAGAACGCCTCCACCACCACTTGGCTTTTTTCGACATTAGCCGCCATCGCTGCCAATAGCGCGAACAGCATCAAGTAGCTAACCAACTCCACGCTCCCCGATACGCGCAGCGCAATCGCGCCCTCCGTCAACCGGGAAAGATAGCGTGTGCTGACATCAGCAATGGTAACCGCCAGCAGGCCAATCAAAGCGACCCCGGCCACCAAGCGACAAATAAGGGCCAGCCAATGGCTGGCCCGGTAAAGAGTAGACTGCATGACACATTACCCCTATTGGGCGCTGCAAGACTCACTGGCTGCCAATGCCGCCTGATAGACATCGCGCGCCTGATCAAGACCGCGCTCTTCCAGCTGCGTCAGGTAATTTTCGATGCCTGTTTCAAGCGGCTCCTGCCAGTCTGGATGCTCCAGCGGATTTTCGATTTCGCGAATGGTATGGCCCGCGTCGGCAGCCTCTTGCTTGCCTTCAACGTCGAGACGATCAAATACCGCACCAGCGTTTTCAGCCCATTTCATACCGGAGTTATTATCGATCACCGCCTGCTGCTCGGGGGTCAGGCTGTCGTAGCTGCGCTGATTCATAGTCGCCACAAAGATCAGCGTGTAGAACGGCACTTCGGTGTGATAGTTGACGAGTTCGTTGATACGGAAGCCTTTTAAGCCTTCCCAGGGGAAGCTCAGGCCATCAATAACGCCGCGCTGCATGGAGGTATAAATATCGGGGGCTGGCATGCCCACCGGGCTTGCGCCCATATTTTCAAGCATTTCGCCCGCCACCGCGGTGGGGCGACGGATGCGCAGCCCTTCGAGATCAGCAGGCGTTTTTACGTCGGTGTCGATGGTGTGAATACCACCAGGGCCCGTGGTAAACATAAATAGCGGGCGAGTATCTTCGTATTCGCTATCCAAATGGCCATCATCAAAAAGTGTTTGCAGTACGCAGGCGCCCTGCGTTGCCGTACTCGCTACCCCGGGCAGCTCAACGATCTGTGAGAGCGGGAAGCGACCGGCCGTATAGCCCTGGGCAGTGGCACCAATATCGGCAATACCATTGGCCGCGGCTTCATAAATGGAGTCCGGTTTGGCTAAGGTACCGGCGGGAAACATTTGAATAGTGAGATCGCCATTGGACTCTTCGGCAATGGTGTCGGCCCATGCCTGCAAAACATCCTGATTAACGCCTGAAGGGCCAGGCCAAAAGTGAGCCATACGCAGGGTGGTCTCTGCCTGGGCAGAGCTAATGGCCAGGCCAGCAATCGCCGCTGCCAACACACACCGGGATAGGGAAATTTTCATGGGAGCCTCCAGGACTTTTCTTGGACTATTGTAAGTTCGCATAGCGAATACTAGTTCGCTTTAAGCAACCACATTAGTCCACTATCAGGCGTAAGGCTAATCGACATTCGTCTATGTTTAAGCGCCACAGCGAGCCTTTAAACCCGCACGATCACAGGTAACCACTGTTCCAGCCTGCTACCCCGTCCCAAAAGCAAAATAGCATCAAAAAATTGGACTTTTCCAATATCGCTTCACGACTATAGTCGAATTGCCGAAAAACCACGCGATTAGCCATCTCCCGATACAAAAATAAAAAGCCGCCTTCACTAGTACGAAGACGGCTTACTGATAAGAGCAAATACTGGCTACATTGTCTGCTCGGTATACTCCTCTACCAATCGGGTCGCCTCATCATAGAGCAGTTGACCATCAAAGCCTCGGTTACCCATGTCGTCAATCCACTGAGCCGTGGCCGTCTCAGCCGCCGCCTGCCAGGGCGCCAGTGAGTCTTGATCGATGTAGAACATTTCACCTTCACCACTCGCTTCAATAGCTTCAATCGCCTTCTCTTCCGCTTGATCCATGACCTGGCCGATACGCTGCGCTTCTTGAAGCCCGGCATTATCATCAATCACCTGTTTCAGTTCCGGCGAAAGTGCATCATAGCTCGCTTGGTTTAAGCCCAGCACCATCATCGCCGTGTATAAACCCTGCTCACCCTCGAAAAAGGTGTGGTTTTGGGCGATATCCAACACACCCAATGCCGCCGCACTCTCGAATGGCAGCGTCAGCCCATCGATCACCCCACGGGAAATCGCTTCTGGAATTTGCGGCATCGGCATGCCCACCGCTTGAGCGCCGAGAAGGCCAAGGTAACGATTCATGGTCTTTGAGGGCGCGCGCATGGCTAATCCTTTCAGATCGTCGGCACTCTCTATAGACGCATCTCTGGTATGGATTTTACCCGGCGTATGCGCGAATACGGCGATGGGGTAAACACCCTCGAAGGCGTCTTGCATATGCGTTGTCGCAAACTCGTGGGCGGCCATGCTGGTCGCTTCCCCCGTTGTGGGCAGGAAGGGTTGATCGAATGCTTCAGACTCGGGGAAGCGATTCGGCGTATAGCTGAGCAGCGTCCAGGCAATATCGACTACCCCGTCCTTGGCCTGGTCATAGAGCGAGGGAGCCGACCCACCTAGCTGCATGGCAGGGAAGATTTCCACCTTGATAGCCCCTTCGGACTGCTCTTCGAGTCGCTTAGCCCAAGGCTCCAGATACTCGGTCTGCACTGGCGTGGTAGGGGCAGCAAAGTGGTGCAAACGCAGAGTCACCGTGTCTTGGGCGTAGCCACTACCGCTAAGGAGTAGGCCGCTTAACAACGCGAGGCTGGCGAGTGTGGGTTTTATTGTCATTGTAGTAACCTCCTTACTTATAGCCTTATTAAAAGAAATAGTGTCAGGCGCTTATCTAAATGGGGTAATGGCGCGGGCCAAGCTGCATGGTTATCCAGCGCAGGTCAGTGAACTCCTCAATCCCGGCCTTACCGCCAAAGCGTCCATAGCCGCTCGATTTAACGCCGCCAAAGGGCATCTGGGGCTCGTCGTGCACGGTGGGGGCGTTGATGTGGCAAATACCCGACTCAATACGCTGGGCAAACTGCATCGCCCGGGCGGTGTCGCGGCTGAACACAGCGGCTGAAAGGCCATATTCGCTATCGTTGGCCACGCGCAGGGCTTTCTCTTCATCCTTAACGCGCATCATTGCGACTACCGGGCCAAACGACTCTTCGCCATACAGACGCATCGCCTTCGTAACACCATCCACCACAGTGGGCTGCATAATGACGCCTTCGGCCTTGCCACCACAGGCTAAACGAGCGCCATGCTGTTGGGCGTCGTCCAGCAGGGCGTTGAGTTTTTCGCCCGATTCGCGATTGATCAGCGTACCCAGCGCGTTACCTTCACCACGAGGGTCGCCCGCGCGCAGCGTTTCAGCCTTGCGGGCCAGTTTTTCGACGAAGGCGTCGGCGACCGCGTCCACCACGATCAGCCGCTCGGTGGACATACAGATCTGGCCCTGATTGAAGAAGGCGCCAAAGGCCGCGGCCTCTACGGCAGCATCCAGGTCGGCATCTTCAAGCACCACGAACGGCGCTTTACCGCCTAGCTCCAGCAAGACCGGCTTAAGATGACGCGCTGCTTTTTCGGCAATGATGCGCCCCACCTGGGTAGAGCCGGTGAAGTTGATACGCCGTACGGCTTGATGCTCGATTAGCGCCTCGACGACCTCGGCAGCCTGAGGGGGCGCATTGGTCACCACATTAACGATGCCATCGCCCAAACCAGCCTCGATCAGCACTTCGCCAATCAGATGATGCGTGGCGGGGCACTGTTCCGAGGCCTTAAGAATCACTGTATTGCCACACGCCAGCGGTGTTGCAATGGCACGGGTGCCCAGAATAATCGGCGCGTTCCAGGGAGCGATCCCTACCACCACGCCACAGGGAACCCGCACGCCCATCGCTAAACTGCCGGGTACGTTGGAGGGTATAACCTCGCCGCCTACCTGCGTGGTCAGCGACGCTGCCTCACGCAGAATGCTGGCGGCGACCATGACGTTAAAGCCTGCCCAGCCTGGCGTAGCGCCGGTTTCATCTACCATGCGTTCGATAAAGTCGGCTTGGCGCGCTTCCATAACCTCTGCCGCCTTAAGCAGCTTGGCGCGCTTTTCGCCGGGGCCCGTCGCTGACCAGGCAGGTAATGCCTGTGCAGCCGCTTCAACCGCCCGAACCGCATCGCCAGCGGATGCCGCCGCAGCCTGGGTGACAACATCACCGGTGAGAGGGTTAGTTCGAGTAAAGGTCGCGCCTTGGCGAGCAGCACACTGCTCACTACCAATTAAAAGATTAAGATCCATGATCTGACTCTCCTCAAAAGGGTGGTCGAATATTGGTATAAAGCCCTTACCGCTGGTAGCTCTCCAACCCCGGCTTGATGCTCTTGTCATCAAGGAACTGTTTAAGCCCTTGGGCGCGACCCTGCTCAGGATCAAGATGCTGCGCCTGATCAAGCTTGGCGTAGAGATACTCTTCGTTCTGCTCCCAGGTCAGTTCGCGGCTCATTTTGAAGCCGATCTTGGCGGCACGCAGCACAACGGGGTTCTTATCACGCAGCGTAGCGGCTAACTCGCGGGTGGCTTCGCGTAGCTTGGAGAGCGGCACACTTCTATTAACCAGCCCCATCTTGGCTGCCTGGGTGCCGGTAAAGGTTTCCCCGGTCATGATGTAGTAGAGCGCTTCCCGGTGGCCCACGGTATCGGCCATGGCTTTACTCACCAGGTTACCGGGAGGGATACCCCAGTTGATTTCGGAGAGACCAAACACCGACTCATCGGCGGCAATCGCCAAGTCACAGGCCACTAATGGCGAGAAAGCCCCGCCAAAGCACCAACCATTGACCATCGCGATGGTGGGCTTGGCGTAGTGGCGCAGCAGCTTCCACTGCCAGGTAGAGGCATCCCGGCGCACCTTGACTTGCACGATCTCGGGGCTGGCATCAATCTCGCGGAAGTACTCTTTAAGATCCATACCGGCCGAAAAGGATTCGCCTTCGCCTGTCAATACCAACACGTGGGCCTCTTGATCCAGTTCGATGGTCTCCAGCACATCGATCATTTCACGGTTAAGCGTTGGGCTCATGGCGTTGCGCTTTTCAGGGCGATTCAACGTCACCCAGGCAATGCCCTCTTCGACGTTAACTTTTACGGTTTGCCAGCGATCTTGGTAGTTACTCATCTCTTGCTCCTTGGGTTTTATCAAACGGCTTATTCAAACGTTAATGGTTAAGCGCCTACTCAGCGGTGAACTTGTCGATTAACTGTCGGGCGTCGTTATATAGCGCTTCACCATCGAGCCCTTTCTCTTCGGCATCGGCGATCCACTCCTCAGCCACTTCCTGTCCCACGGCTTGCCAACGGGCAGTCTCTTCACTATCTAGCTGGGTAATCGTGCCGGGCTGTTCGCCATCCTGAATGGCCTGGATCTGCACCTGGTCAGCGTCATCCATGATCTGACCTATTTTGCGGGCCTCTTGGATGCCGGAGTGAGCGTCGATAATCGCTTGTAGATCGGCAGGCAGCGCGTCGTATTTACGCTGGTTCATGGCGACGATCATCATCGTGGTATAGAGCGCATGATCACCGCTGAAGACCGTATGTTCGGTGGTAATATCCGCTAACCCCATGGCGGTAATCGCTTCAAAAGGGATCACCGTTCCATCCAGAACACCCCGTGATAGCGCCTCCAGTGCCTGGGCGACCGGCATACCAATAGGCTCAGCGCCCAACTTGGCTAGATAGCGATTCACCAACCGGCTGGGGCCGCGCATCTTGAGCCCCTCTATGTCGTCGAGCGATTCGATGCGCGTCTCTTTGGTGTGCAGCGCCCCTGGGCTATGGGTATGGACGGCGATGGGATAGACGCCCTCTAACTCATCCTGCATGTACGTCATTGCATACTCATGGGCGGCCTGGCTTGTCGCAGCACCAGTGGTGGGTATAAACGGCAAGTCGAAGACCTCTGCCCTAGGGAAGCGACCGGCGTTGTAGCCCAACACGGTCCAGATAATGTCCACCTGGCCATCTTTCGCTTGGTCATAGAGCGACGGGGGCGTACCGCCCAGCTGCATTGAGGGGTAGAGCTCAACCTCCAAGCGCCCGTTGGACTCCTCCTCAATGGCCTCTTTCCAGGGAATAAAATACTCCTGGTGAACGGGCGCTGAAGATGGGAAGAAATGATGCAGCCTAAGCGTATACTCGGCCTCCTGGGCGCTGGCCTGCCCAACGCCCAAGACAAGAGGTATGGAGATGGCAAAGGCGACTAAACGCTGGCGTAGCTTTGGGGTTGCTTGCTGTGTCATAAAAAGTACCTCGTTGTGTTTGTTATGTTTGCCGTGGCCAATGGCTAAACGACTGAGCACGGAGCCTTAATTCACCGCGAATAAATCAATCAAAACGTTCTCACGGGTACGCTCGGCAGCGCCGATAAAGATCGTGCGTGTTAGCCAGGCGTAGTCCGGGCTGGAGGTATAAAAGCGCGGCGTGGTGTAAAAGTAATACTCATTAGGAGCAACGGGCTCCCCGCGCTGAAGGCGCTGCATAACCTCAGCCGAACCATGCCGAAATCCGGTGTTCTCCACTTCGATGCGCTCGCCACTATCGGTTTCTAGAAAGTAGCAGGCATGCAGTTCGGCCACCCCATCGGTACGCAGGGTCTGCCAATCGCCACCGCCAGGCAGTACCACGCCCTTCAACCGTTCACCACACACTTGACCGCCGTTGATGGCAATGAAGCGACGCTTGCCTTGAGCGTTTTCACCCAGCTCCAGCGGGGCATCGACGTCAACCGTTAAGCGCGCGATAAAAGTTGCTGTCGGCATTCGTTGAGTCGCCTCTTGGGACATGTCCAACTCCCTTGGTCAATTGATTAAGTAAACGAAGCCAAGCGAGATGGCGGGGAAGAGCACCAGCAAAATAATGCGAATAAGATCGGCCGCTAAAAAAGGCAGGATGCCTTTAAAGGTTTCCGTTAAAGGAATGCGGGGAGCCATGGAGTGGATAATGAAGATGTTCAGCCCCACCGGCGGCGTGATCATGCCAACCTCGACGACCACCAGCGCTAAAATACCGAACCATATCGCCACATCCGTTGCGGGCATGCCGAAGTCCATCCCGGTGACGATGGGCAGAAAGATAGGCACGGTAAGCAGGATCATCGAGAGGCTGTCCATAAAGCAGCCGAGCACCAAATAGCAGAACAGAATGCCCGCCAGAACCACCCAGGGACTGATCTCGAGCCCCACAATCCAACCAGCGGTAATCTGGGGTAGCTGAGTCAAAGCAAGGAAGCTATTGAACACACTGGCGCCCAGTACGATGAAGAAGATCATCGCCGAGGTCACCGCGGTTTCAAGGACGCAGTCCCGCAGGCCGTTCCAGCGCAGCCCGCCTCGCGTTATTGCCAGTGCGCCGGTGGAGACCGCACCGACAGCGGCGGCTTCAGTAGGCGTAAAGATGCCGGTATAGATGCCCCCAATGACCACGATAAAGATCGCCGCTCCTGGCCACACCTCCAACAGTGAGCGCCAGCGCTCGCCGCGGGAGGCTTTTACCTTACTCGGCGCACTGTCAGGAAAAAAGCGCACATAAAGCGAGATGGCCAACATGTAGCTGAACACCGCTAACAAGCCCGGCACCAGGGCAGCGGCAAACATTTCGTTAATGTTCTGTTCGGCCAGAATGGCGTAGATAACCAGCACCACCGAGGGGGGAATCAAAATCCCCAGGGTGCCACCTGCGGCCAAGGCACCGGTTGCCAGGCTGCCGCGGTAGCCCTGGCGTTCCATCTCGGGCAGCGCCACCTGGGTCATGGTCGCGGCAGTCGCCAGCGAGGAGCCGCAAATAGCTCCAAAAGCGCCGCAGGCGCCAATCGTCGACATCGCTAGCCCACCGCGACGGTGGCCCAGCCAGTCGTTGGCCGCCTGGAACATGGCCCGGGAAAGACCGGCTCTCGCCGCGAACTGCCCCATCAGCAGGAACAGCGGAATGATGGATAGCGTATGGCTGGAAAAGTGTTCGTAAGGAAGTGACTTTAAGCCATTTAAAATTCCCATCGGGCCGGTGATCAGCATCATCCCCACGGCACCCACCACCAGCATGGCCAAGCCGATAGGAATACGCGTCGCCATCATGAACAGCAGTACCACAAAGCCGCTAGCGCCCAAGGTGAGAGGTGTCATCACAGATCTCCTTGGGCGGAACTTTCTTGTGTCGAACCGTCTTGAGCCGAACTGCTTTGAGTCGCGCTATTTTGATTCGAACCGGGCTGTGTCGGGTCGTAAGTAAACGCGTCGCAGGTACGATAGAGACAAACCAGTGTCAATAGCGCGAAACCCACCAGGCCGCCGATATACCCCCACCAGAGCGGTATATCCAGCAGCATGCTGGTTTCCATATAGCGACGTTTATCGAGCAAGCCGTGATAGAGGCGCCAGGTCATTAACCCTGCCACTACCAGAAAGAGCGTTTCGGCGACAACGGCGAGCAGGCGTTGAACCATGGCCGGCGCGTGCATGACCAGTAGATCCACCGTGACATGCCCACCGCGAAGATGGCAGTAAGGTAAAAACAGAAAAACGGCAATGGCAGTGCCCATTTCCACCAGCTCATAATCACCAGTGATGGGGCCCACCCACGCCAGCATGGTTATATCGCTTAACACTGGTGCACTGGCTACCCACCGACCAAGAATGCTAACGACGGTGATGATAGCGAGTGCTGTGATCATTAATCCGCCGCTTATCGCGGCAACCCTACAGGGTATCTCAAGGCTACGGCGCATCAATGCAGTGCCGATTGTCGGTACCGTCGCTAAGCTGCTCATCGTTTCGTCTCTTGTTTTTGGAGTTCGCTGTATGGCTGAAACCTACCTTGCGCTATACACCGCGAGAACATCACAACCAAACTAGTTACTTAATATAATTAATTGCCTTTGAGAGAGCATGCAAGCGTTGCCGACAAAAATACGTCTAAAGTTTTATTCCTCGCTGGTTTCCGGTGCGTATATTTTCACTAGCAGAGACAGCAGCTGACGCCGTTCAATATCACTAAGTGATTGAGTTGCATTGATATCACTCTGCTCAGCCAGCTCTTTTAGCTGCTCGGTTAAGGCTTCACCTTTTTTGCTAAGAAAAATCCCGTGGGAGCGCTTATCTCGCTTACAGCGCACCCGTAAAGCCAGCCCTCTCTCCTCAAGATTATTAATTAAGCTAACGATTCTGGGCGGATCAATGTCCAGCACCTTGGCTAAAGTGGTCTGGGTGATACCGGGATACCCTTCAATCACTACGAGCGAAGAGAACTGGGCAGGGCGTATCTCATACTCCTGCATGGCCTCATTAAAATTTTTAAAAACAGCCAGCTGTGCTCTTCTCAAGGCGTAACCAAGGCGATTTTCAAGCACCAGACCAGCGACAGAAGTCGGCTCTTTTTCGTCAGGCTCAACTTGCTGAATAGAAGTGCTCTTTTTAGATATGGCCATGCGTTAATTCCTGTCTCATTTAAATAATTACAACTATGGTCTTAAATCAGCATCCTAGCTAATCATCTAGTTAACAACTATAACTATATTCGCCAAGATGACAGCACACAACAAAACCAAGATTTTTCGCTATGGAGCTATTCATGTCCCTCCCTCCTCCGCTGACTGACACCTTACAAGAGTTCCGATTACACGGAGGCGATGTCCCCTCTTACCCACACAGCATGACCCAGCGCCTTGCCCATTGGGCAAACAAAACACCCATGAATACCCTTTTGGCCGAGCGCGAAAAGGGCCAGCACAGGTGGCGAACGCTAGCCTTTGGTGAAGCAATGCCACAAGTGATCCGCCTGGCACAAGCACTGATTGATCATGGCCTGTCGACGGAGCGGCCGCTGATGGTGCTGTCGGGAAATAGCATTGAGCATGCACTGCTTGCCTGTGCTGCCATGCATGTGGGTATTCCCTACGTGCCGGTGTCGCCCTCTTACGCGCTGCTATCAGAAGATTTCGTTAAGCTGCTGCATGTGGTGGAACTGGTGACCCCGGGGATGCTATTTGTCGATGAGGAGGCGCGCTTTAGCCGGGCACTGGCGGCGGTTTGCGATGATGGCGTCACCTGTGTGGCCAAGGTGCCAACTCTGCGAGCCCTGCCCTTTGATTCACTCGCCGCGACGCCAGCGACTGTCGCGGTGGAGAATGCCCACGCCCGCGTAACGCCTGACACTATCGCCAAACTACTGTTTACCTCAGGGTCGACGGGCATGCCCAAAGCGGTGATCAATACCCACCGTATGCTGTGTAGCAATCAAGCCATGCTAGCGAAACGGCTGAGCTTTCTAGAGCAACATACCCCGGTTTTAGTCGACTGGCTGCCCTGGCACCACACTTTCGGCGGCAATACGATTTTGGGGATGGCGATCCACAACGGGGGCGCTTTATATATTGATGATGGCAACCCCACCGCTCAGGGAGTTCAGCGAACCATCGAGAACCTGCGCGAGGTTTCGCCCACGTTTTACTGCAATGTCCCCAAGGGGTTCGAGGCGCTGGTCGAGCATTTGCGCAACGATGGCTCCCTGCGCGAGGCCTTTTTCCGCGACCTGGAAATGCTGCACTTCGGGGGCGCCGTGCTACCCGCCCATGTGCGCACCGCCCTGGAAGCGTTAGGCAAGCAGACGCGCGGAGCCGCCGTTCCCATGTTGACGGGGCTGGGCTCCACCGAAGCATGCCTGGCTTTTTGCACCGAAGAGCCCAGCGACACACCGGGCCTGATCGGGAAGCCCGTGCCAGGCATGACGCTGAAGCTGGTGGCGACGGACGATAAGTGGGAGGCGCGACTTAAGGGTCTCAACATCACACCAGGTTACTGGCGCGACACACAGCGAACCAGTGAGGCGTTTGACCACGAAGGTTACTACTGCACCGGGGATGCTATGCGCCTAATTGACCCCGACCACCCCGAGCGCGGGCTCATCTTTGACGGCCGGCTAAGCGAGAACTTCAAGCTGGTGACCGGCACCTGGGTCAATGTGGGCACCCTGCGCCTACACCTTGTGGAATACTTTGCCCCGCTGGTACAGGACATCGTGGTAGTCGGCGAAGGGCGCGACTACCTGACGGGCATCGTCGTGTTGAACCTGCCTGCCTGTGAGCACCAGCTTGGCAAAGTGGGCACCCCTCTTGACGCTCTGGCCACAGACGCCAGCCTGCATCAGTGGTTCGCCCAACGCCTGGCAACCCACTGCCGCGGCCAGTCAAGCTCCATGCGTTTAGAGCGCCTATTACTGCTCGATCAACTGCTTTCCGTTGATCGTGGCGAACTGACCGATAAGGGCTCGGTGAATCAGCGCCTAGTTCGCGAGCGCTACTCGGATCTCGTGGTGTGCCTATACGCTGAGCCACCCCAGGATCCACGCATCATCCTACCCTCTGCGAACCCAGCGCCTTAACCGCGGTACTTTTAGGCAGCCATACGATACTTTTAGGCAGCCATACGAGACCAAAAAAGGCTGGCAAAGTGCCAGCCTAGAACATGATCGAAATAGCACTAAAGCACTTACACAGTCACCTCACTGCAACGCGTAGAGCGCTAGAATTGGAAGGTGGCACTCGCCTGAAGGCGACTCGCATCATTGGACACCCCATTCACCTGCTCGATATCAGCATGCTGGTACTCAAGACCGACTGACATGCGGTCGGTAACATCCCAAATCACATTGGCAAACCCATAGTCGAGCGTTTCGAAATGGTCGCCATAGCCTGCAGGCAAGTCTTGCTCAAGCCGCGAAACGCCCACAGAACTGAACCAGCTATCCGTCCAGTAGTGATTAAGCGAGAGACCAAACGCTTGGGTTTCAATAGCTTCAAGATTGTTACCCTGCACATAGACATCAGGTGCGTTGCGGTGCCCTACATTGCCAGGGTTGCCCATATAGTTACCAATACCCTCACCGTAGGTGGCACTGCCGCGCAAGCTGGTTGAGGTATTAAAGGGCAAATTGAACTGCGCCTGCACCCCGTAGCCGGTGACTTCATCATCAATGGTATTGGTGATGTTATTGGTCGAAAGCTGACGCGCTATCCCGGAGAGCGCAAATAAACGCTTATATTCATAGCGCAGCGTCAAATCTGGCAGCTGGCTCTCCCCATCAGCTACGGAAGCATCATTGCGGGCAATGACCGTGGTGGGGTTTTCCAAGGCAACAGATAAGCTTCCTTCCCCGACAGGCTGCGTGTAGCGCAACTGAGCCTGCCTCTCAAAGGCGTAGCCCTTAGGATCCCCTAGCGCTAGGGTGCGTGTCCCGCCCACGAAACTCATAAAATTTGACCATGTTTGTCCGGCGAGAAAACCGTTCAGCTCGCCATACGCATGGCGCAGTCCGAACTTACCATCGGGAACAAAATGCCCTTCGAAGTAAGTGGTTAAACGCCCATAGTCAGTCGCGGTGTGGGTACGGAAATTCAGGCGGGATTCATAGGCCGTAAAGCTGGTGCGACCATCGGTTCGATTGCCTGGGTTCATAACGGCGTAAGGATCCGTTGATGTGCCCAGGTCGTAGTCGAAGTCATAAAACGCATCGAGTTTAACGTACCCGCCAAAGGCGATATCGGTTTTGGTGCCTGGAATATTCATCGTTGATCGATGATTCCAGGGTGGGCCTACACGGCTTGGCTCACCGGTCACGATAGGCTGTCCGGCTTCTACCACATCAAGCGCATGGGCCTGGGTAGCAAACGCACAGGGAGCGAGAAGGGCGCATGCAACAAAGTGGTTAATTTTCATTGTTTGTCTCTGCTTTGGTCGTAGTGGTTAGTTGTAATTGTTCTTAATGCGAACTCTGATCCGCACTACGTACCAAAGCTGCGAAAAAAACCTCCATCTGTCAATTAAAATGGAGGCTATGCATCTTCAGTTTTATATAAGCAATTGAATATAAATAACTTTACACCATTACTACTTTGGTTTAATTACACATTACAACTAAATTGCCGAGTATTTTATTCGGATTCGGCCAGCAACTCAGGGTAACGCAGTCCAATCAGCGCATGCTCACGCATCAACATTTCTGCCCTCGCCCCCTCCCTCTTCTTAAGTGACTGAAATATAAGCTCATGATGAAACTGCGCTAACTGCAGCTTTTTAAATTCTCGCTCTAGCTCATCGCTATCGATGATGATTGAGTCGGCGGCAGCGAAGGGTAGGTGATTATTCCTTGCAATGGCATCCGCCACGACACCGCTACCGATGGAGTGAATGATAATGCTGTGGAAGTGAGCATTAAGCTCACTCCATTGATTGATATCGGACTCTACAAGATACCCTTTGGCGATTAGTTTTTTTCCTTTTTGGATCCAAAACTTCAATTCCTTATCGACGCTAGGCGACAGCCCTTGCTCCGCAAGTCGCCTCGCGGCTAGTCCCTCCAGCACCCCGCGAACCTCAACCGCGCAGTGCACATCCGCCTGGGTAAACTGACGCACCATAAACCCGCGCTTGCCCGCCTGTTGCAGCAACCCCTCCTGCTCCAGAGTGCGAAAAGCCAGTCTTACCGGCGTTCTAGAAACCCCCAGCTGCTCCGCAACCGCGACTTCACCAAGGCGCTCCCCTGGAGCGTATGCACCCTCACTGATCAATTTACGCAGCCGACTGACGACACTTTTATCGTTGTTACTCATTTATTTGTTCTCTCATATCAACACTGTTTTGCAATTAGTTGGCGAGCTCTACGAAAGTATAGGTTGACGACAAAAACCTTCCTAGCCTTTACTTTGGATCCAATAGGCATAATTACAACACTAAACCAAAAAGGAGTTTACCGTGACTCAACAAGCCCCCTTTCCTTTAAATACCTGGTACGTCGCCTGCACCCCAGAAGAGCTTACCGAGAAACCGCTTGGGCGAACTATTTGCAATAAGCAACTAGTTTTCTTCCGCGGTGACGAAAATCGCGTGGCCGCCGTGGAGGACTTTTGCCCCCACCGTGGCGCGCCGCTCTCCTTGGGCTTTGTACGTGATGGCAAGCTGGTGTGCGGCTACCACGGCCTTGAAATGAACTGCAGCGGTAAGTGCGACAGCATGCCCGGCCAGCGGGTTCGCGGCTTTCCCAGCAATCGCGCCTACCCCGTTGAAGAGCGCCATGGCTTTATCTGGATCTGGCCCGGCGACCCCGAGAAAGCGGACGCCGATCTGATTCCCGAGCTGCACTGGGCCAACAACCCCGACTGGGCATATGGCGGCGGCCTCTACCATATTCAGTGTGAATATCGCCTGATGATCGATAACCTCATGGATCTTACCCATGAGACCTATGTGCACGCCTCCAGCATCGGCCAGCCAGAGATAGAGGAAGCCGCACCGGAAACGACGGTTAACGGCGATGAGGTGGTCACCAGCCGTGAAATGGAGAACATACCCGCACCGCCTTTCTGGCAGGCTGCCCTCAGGGGTAACGGGCTTGCCGATGACGTCCCCGTCGACCGCTGGCAAATTTGCCGCTTTACGCCCCCCAGCCATGTGCACATCGACGTCGGTGTGGCTCACGCAGGCAATGGCGGCGCAAAAGCGCCGGCGGATGTGAGAGCGTCCAGCATCGTGGTCGACTTTATCACTCCTGAGAGCGACACCTCTATCTGGTACTTCTGGGGCATGGCCCGCAACTTCAAGCCGGAAGATCACGAGCTCACCGACAAGATCCGCGAGGGCCAGGGCAAGATCTTCGAAGAAGATCTTGAGATGCTCGAAGCCCAACAGCGCAACCTGCTGCTCTACCCCGAACGGCAACTACTTAAACTCAACATTGATGGCGGCGGCGTGCAAGCCCGCCGGATTATCGATCGAATATTGGCAGAAGAGCAGGCAAAGGAGCAGTCAGCACTAACTGAGGAGGCTAAAGTATGAGCCACCCCTCTCTATCGCTTATTGTCGAGGTAAAAGCTCGCCATGAGGAGGCGCTCGGCATTGCCACCTTCGAGCTTGCCGACCCACACGGTCGACCGCTGCCCCCCTTTAGCGCCGGCGCCCACATTGATGTGCAGGTGAAAGAGGGGGTAATCCGGCAATACTCGCTGTGCAACCACTCTGAAGAGCGGGATCGCTATTTGATCGGCGTGTTGCGTGATGAGGCCTCCAGAGGAGGCTCCATCGCCATGCACGATGAGATTAAAGTAGGCAACCTGCTCCTCATCAGCGCGCCCAAAAACCACTTCCCGCTTAAACCCGCAAAGCGCACTTACCTGCTGGCGGGCGGGATCGGCATCACCCCGCTGCTGTGTATGGCGGAGCGATTGGCGCGCACCGAGGCGGATTTCGAGCTGCACTACTGCGCCCGCTCCGCCGAGCGCATGGCCTTTCGTGAGCGTATCAACACATCAGGTTTCGCCGATAGAGCATACTTCTACCTGGACGATGACACCGCGTCCCCAACCCTCGATCTGGAAAAGCTGCTTAGTGAGCCCGAGGCCGATGCACAGGTTTACGTCTGCGGCCCTAGCGGATTTATTAACGCCGTCCTATCAACAGGTAAACAGTGCGGCTGGCCAGCCGACCAACTGCACACAGAGTACTTTGCAGGCGCAGAGACAGCCAGCGAAGACGACGGCAGTTTCGAGGTGCGCATCGCCAGCAGCGGTGCCGCCTTTACCGTGCCCGCCGATAAAACCGTCTACCAAGTACTGGCTGAAAATGGCATCGATATCATGGTCTCCTGCGAGCAGGGGGTCTGTGGCACCTGCCTCACCCGTGTGCTCGAAGGCGAACCCGACCATCGAGATTTATACCTGGATGACGATGAGCACGCAGCCAACGACCAGTTCACACCCTGCTGCTCCAGAGCCAAGAGCAAAACCCTTGTGTTGGATCTTTAAATAAACATAAAAACAGTTACAAAAACGTACCCCGTTGACGAGCCATCAGGATAACGACAATGAATAAACTACCCACACATCTAGCCAAGGCGACTCTGTTTGGCGTGTTCGCCGTTTCATTCGTGGCCCCCGCCGTGGAAGCCAGCACCACACTGCGGGTTGCGCACGTCTGGCCCGGTGGCTCCATGATAGACCGGGAGCTGTTTCAAGCCTGGGCTGAAAGCGTCGAGGAGGCGTCAGATGGGCAACTGACAGTAGAAGTTTTCCCCAGCCAGACACTAGCGAAATCGGCTCAAACCTACGAAAGCGCTGTCAGCGGTATCGCCGATATTGGCGCCTCTGCCCAAGGTTATACGGCGGGCCGCTTCCCACTCACACAAGTCGTCGAGCTGCCGGGGGTATCAGCAAGCGCCCGCCAAGGGGCCTGCATACTCCAGTCGCTTTACGATCAGGGATACTTTGAACAGGAATACGCCGACACACGCCCCCTGTTCCTGTTTACTACCGGCCCAGGTTACCTACACACCAAAAACCAGCTGATTGAAACACCGGCGGATCTTGAGGGGCTTCGCCTACGCCGCCCCACGCCAGTGGTGGGTGATATGTTCGAACGCCTTGGCGCCCAGGCGGTGGGTATGCCAGCGCCGGATGTGTTTACCTCCATGCAGCGTGGTGTCGTCGACGGCCTCAGTTTCAACTGGGAAGGCATGAAGACCTTCCGGCTGAACGAACTGGCGCAGTACCACACCGAAGTCCCCCTGTATGACCTTTCCCTGTTCGCCACCATGAGCCAGCGCAGTTACGACAGCCTGCCGGCCGATTTGCAGCAAGTAATCGATGACCACAGCGGCTTGGAGTGGTCGCTGCGCGCCGCAGAGGTTTACGACGAGATGATACGCCAAGGGCGTGAAGAAGCCGTTGAAGCGGGGCATGAGTTTGTGGTCATTGAAGACGCCCTGGAAGATCCCGAATGGGGCCCTGTGCTCCAGCAAACCATTGATGATTACTTGGAGGAGATTGGCGGCGCTGCCAATGAAATCTATAATACCGCGATGGATTTACAGCAAAGCTGTCAGGTTTAGCGATTCCTTGAACCTCATCACAAAAGGGCAGCCAACATAGGCTGCCTATTGTTCTTACACTCAGAATTCTTACCTACTTAGCATTAACTCAATGGATAAGCACCACATTCCCCAAATGGTGCATCTACCACTAACCGCTCAACGACTCCGTTCAATTCCTGACTCCTTCCACAACTGTTATTCCGCATAAGCGCTACGGCTGAACCTTTGCACTGCTCGACGCCGTAATAATCTCGCCACCATGATCGGTTTTGCAGCCCAAGTACGCGGTGGGCTTACCATCGTGATTGGAGTGGCTGGAACCTTCGATGATGGTGGCGCCGCAGCCGGTTTTATCACCCACCCGCGCCACGGGCTGGCCCTCTACGTTAGAGGGCGAACCGGTGACAATTTCCGTGGTGCCGTGGCCGGGAATGGGGCAACGGTGGAGGTCGCCTTTACGGGCAACGGGTTTCATCGGCAGATTTCCCACTGACCATCGCGTTGAATAAAGTAGAGTCTTACGTTTGAGACTTGTTCATCACTTCCTGCATGCCCAAATCGAATCGGCGCTGCTACCCCCTCACGGGTAAGCCAGGCCACACGATTATCCGCTCTCAAATTCAATGTCATCGGCTCTTCTGGAAAAGGATCTAGCTGGAAAAGGTTAGGATTATCAAAGAACATGGTGAAACTTGCTCGCTGGCGCACGTAGGCTTCGGATTCTCCTGAAGCTAAAGCAAGCTCTTCAATCATGGTTTTCGATGCGTCTATTAGCGCATTGTTATCTTGGGCCTCAAAGAGTGTATATAGTCGGCGATATTCACGGGCCAGGCTATCGCGGGTAGCGTCACTGTCGCTTAATACGTCGCCCTCTTCCCAGCACCAAGTGGGCATCGGCTGTCGGTTATTAAAAGGCACCTCCAGTCTGAAATAGTCATCATCCCAATGAATGGCACTAGCCACCACACGCAATGGAGCTTGATCATCTACGTTAGTAACTTCTGGTTTAAAACCTTCCAGACCAGGTTGTATAACAACCTCGAAGGCGGTTTTGGCTTCAGTATTGGGATTTTGCCCTGGCCCCCAATACTCCATGGAGAGGCGCAACTCATGCTGCTCGTCAAATGGTTTGTCAGAGGGCACTGGCCAGGCATAAAATTGAATTTCATTACGACCATTACGTATATATTGTGATGCTGGCAGCATCGTATTCTGATGTCCCGGCACTCCTGAGAAATTGAGCATTATCTCTTGCATGTCCACTGAGGATGCTAATCCATTAACGCTCCAGCGTACGCCAAACTGGTACTCGGTTTCCTGTGCAATTAAGGGCACGCTAATCAGCGTCAGCGCAACAATCCAAAAGTAAGCCACCCATTTTTTCATGCTGTTATATACCTTCAACTGACGTGATGCACTAAGGCTGAACCTTGGCACTGCTCGACGCCGTAATAATCTCACCGCCGTGATCCTTTTTGCAGCCCAGGTAGGCCGTAGGCTTTCCATCATGGTTGGAGTGGCTGGAACCTTCGATAATAGTAGCGCCGCAGCCGGTTTTATCACCCACCCGCGCCACGGGCTGGCCCTCTACTTGAGAGGGCGAACCGGAGACAATTTCGGTGGTGGCGTGGCCGGGTATGGGGCAGCGGTGAAGGTCACCTTTATGGGCAACGGGTTTCATCGGCAGATTTCCCACTGACCATCGCGTTGAATAAAGTAGAGTCTTACGTTTGAGACGTGTTCATCACTTCCTGCATGCCCAAATCGAATCGGCGCCGCTACCCCCTCACGGGTAAGCCAGGCCACACGATTATCCGCTCCCAAATTCAATGTCATCGGCTCTTCTGGAAAAGGATCAAGCTGGAAAAGGTTAGGATTATCAAAGAACATGGTGAAACTTGCTCGCTGGCGCACGTAGGCTTCGGATTCTCCTGAAGCTAAAGCAAGCTCTTCAATCATGGTTTTCGATGCGTCCATTAGCGCATTGTTATCTTGTGCTTCAAATAGGGCATATAGTCGGCGATATTCACGGGCTAGGCTATCACGTGTAGCATTACTGTCTCTTAATACGTCGCCTTCCTCCCAGCACCAAGTGGGCATTGACTGACGGTTGTTAAAATTGACTTCTAGCGTGTCGTATTCTTCATAGCGGTTAAAGCGAATATCATTCTGCAGCGGCTGCAACGGCGCTCCAGGGTCTAGAAAGACAACTTCAGGATCAGCATTATCTTCTCCAGGCATCATAACTACTTCAAAGGCAGTGCTGGCTTCGGTATTAGGATTTTTACCGGGCTGCCAGTAAAGCAATGAAACCTTCAACTCACTATCGGGTTCATATTCAAGTGGCCATGAATTTAAATTAATTGTATTCTTACCATTCTTAATATACTGGGAAATTGGCAATCGTGTATCTAAATGGCTCGGTGTCCCTGAAAAATTCAACATGATGTTATGAATGCGTAACGAGCTAGGAACTCCATTCACAGACCAGCGTACGCCGAAGTGGTACTCTACTTCTTGTCCCATGGAAGGCGCACTAATCAGCATCAGCGCAACAATCCAAAAGTAAGCCACCCATTTTTTCATGCTGTTATATACCTTCAACTGACGTGATGCACTAAGGCTGCACCTTGGCACTGCTCGACGCGGTAATAATCTCGCCACCATGATCGGTTTTGCAGCCCAGGTACGCAGTGGGCTTACCATCGTGGTTGGAGTGGCTGGAACCTTCGATAATGGTAGCGCCGCAGCCGGTTTTATCACCCACCCGCGCCACGGGCTGGCCCTCTACTTGAGAGGGCGAACCGGTGACAATTTCCGTGGTGCCGTGGCCGGGTATGGGGCAGCGGTGGAGGTCGCCTTTGCGAGCGATGGGTTTCATGAAGCAACCGTTGCGAGACGCCAATCGCCTGATGCTGTGCGATAAAACACAACTGGCAGTCGATGGAATCGATCAGGCTCATTGGGGTATGACCAGCGGATTGGGGTGGGTAAGATGCGAACTAAACGCCCATTACCCATAAATTCTAAACTATCACCAGCAGGATCGTCAGCAAGGCGCAACGGCTCTAGCTGCGGAGAACCAGGCTCCTCACGGAGACCTGCAAGCTGTGAGGCGATAGGGAGAGATTCTGTATATTCTCTGGCGTTTTTCCCCCCAGCCATTAGTAGCCCAGCGCGATCCCACATTGCCTCACCTTCACGTAAGATTGCGTCAGTCTTACCTTCTTCAAATAGGCGATGTAACCGCTCATAGGCTTGGCGTAACTCATGGCGAAGTCGTGGGGTATCTTGCAGCGGCGTGGCCTCATTCACCCAGTGAAAATCGGGAATGGTATCCAGTAAGCGGAAGCTCATATCGACCCGTTCAGCAGCCAGTAAATCACCATTATCAATGACTAATCTGTCTGGCGAGTTAACCTGAAACTCCCCACGTGTACGCAGATGTTCGGTTTGATGTATCGTCTCGCCAAGCGGATTGGCAGGATTGTTGGGGAAATCTACCAGCTCACCAGTATCCATATCGTAACGCAGCTGCAGCGTATTAATGCGTTCCTTCTGCTGGGTGCTAGTATTGATCGCCTCAATGGAGACATCGACATAAAAAGTCGATTTGGGCCCTTGGATAAACTCGCCCGTTTCAGGATCCTGCTCTATTAACGGTGCATAAATGAACGACACCGTATTTTGCCCTTCCCTTAGGCTCGTGCTAATCGGGTACGAAATAGAGTACTGCTCTGTCAATTTATGAGAGCGCACATTTATATCATTAATTCTTAACGTCCACGCGGCACCTTGGGTATGAATATTCACCCAGTACTGGCGATCAATTGGCTGCGCCATGGCGCTGGTCGATAGGCTGACCAAGCAAGCGATGACGAGACAAACGAGGCCCCAAGTGCTGTATTTTCCAAATGAGGCGCCTACCACTAACCGACTAACGACTCCTTTCAAGATATCTCTCCTTGTAACTCCATCGTTCCGCCTAAGCGCTACGGCTGAACCTTGGCACTGCTCGACGCCGTAATAATCTCGCCGCCGTGATCCGTTTTGCAGCCCAGGTAGGCGGTGGGCCTACCATCGTGATTGGAGTGGCTGGAACCTTCGATAATGGTGGCGTCGCAGCCGGTTTTATCCCCCACCCGCGCCACGGGCTGGCCCTCTACGTTAGAGGGCGAACCGGAGACAATTTCCGTGGTGCCGTGGCCGGAAAGGGGACAGCGGTGAAGGTCGCCTTTGCGGGCGATGGGTTTCATATGCCCGTTGCCACGTCAGCGATATGCCACTGACCATCGCGAGATTTATAAAACACTACAGGGAAACTAGTGTAGTTTTCACTACCACTCGGCGGGTACTCCCAGAGGATAGGGGTAGGACGAATACGTACTAGGCGATTATTAGCAAGGAACTCTAGTTGATCCTCTTGCGGTTTTTCTTCCCAATAAAGCGGCACTAGTTCTTCACCATTGGGACCTACTCTCTCAAAAGCTGCCAATCCATTTTCGGTATTTTCAATAAAATCTCGTGCGGAAGTTTGCTCAGTTAGCATGTAACTCGTCCGCCTCCAAACTGGCTCAACTGCACGAAAAATAGCCTCCGTATCATTGCGACTAATCAACCCATGGATATGGCGATAGGCATCACGAAGCTCACTCCGTAGTTCAGGTGTGTCTTCGAGTTCAACCGCTTCATTTTTCCAGTGGAAGGGTGGAATGGGGTCGTCAACGATAAAGGTGATATCCAGTCGGTAGCCATCTAGAGCCCACCCTCCGCCAAAAATGATGTTCTCAAACTCGGACAATTGTGGACGACCATCACTACGAAGATGCGGTTGATTTAATATCCGCTCCTCTCCTCCCGCTGTTTGTTCCAGGTGTTCAAATTGACTTTCTTCTTCGTTGTAACGCATGCGCACTAAATGAATGCGCTCGCGTTCGCCTGTTGTCCATTGATTACGGCCAATGGCAATGTCAATTGTGACACCATCATGCAAAGCGTAATTGTATTCGCCCGTTTCAGGATTTTGCCCCGTTACGGGCGAGAAAAGCAGTGACAGCGTATTTTCCCCTTGACGTAGATTCAGTCCAATGTTGGGTGAGTAATCTGCATAGGCCACCTTGTCATTATCGCGTACAAAAATATCATTAACTCGTAAAGACCACGCGCTTCCCTCAGTATGAATATAGACGTTGTAGCGATTTTCAAAATTATCAGCCATAACATGTCCTTGCCAAAAAGTAGTAAGAAATACCAGTACAGAAAAACGTATTAGTAAGCTTGCCATTGTGGCTCCTGAGGTCGCCAAATAGTATAAGACTGCCCCTCCTTGGGGGGCTCTCCACGTTGTTGGGCAATTTCCTCCGCCTCGTCACGTGAATCGTTAATATGTTGTTCTACATGTTCGAATAAATCAGCGACCTGAGTTTCTGTATTAGACTCATTGCCGATAATTGGGCCTGTTTGCCTAACGCTACTATCTCTATTTCGAACCCTGATTTCACCATAAGCTGTTAGAGTAAGCACCACGCCCTCAAACTCATAGCTGCACTGGCGTTCGCCATCTTGGTTACGCACGGCCCAGCACCAAGATGTATGCAAAGAACCACTGGCTCCGGCACGGGCACTGAATATCCATGCTTTAGCTTCTACCTCTATGGCCAGTTCAGCTTTGCCATTGATTCTGAGTTCTCCGCCAAACTGTTGCTGGATAGCATTATTCACAACATCAAGATCACCATTTGCTGGAAGAATGATGCTCATGCCGCTATCAATCGAATGGGTCAGACTACCGGTGGCTGCTACTTCAAGGTAGGCATCGAGCGTGGCTGTGATGTGCTCACCGGCTGCCATACGTGCTCGCGCCTCACGAATGGCAGAAGCCCCTGGACCAGTAAACGCCATCGCCAGAGCATCTATGAAATCAATTTTCCCCGAAATACCAATACTGAATACAGACCTTAGGCTGGTGATAGAGAATTGCAGGTCTGGTGATCCAGTTTTAGCTTCCAGCTCAAACCCTTTTGGCTCAAAGGTAAGTGACTTAGTCAACCGCACCCCCGAGGCATATTTAGTTCTGTCTAATCTGCGACGTTGTTGATCGCCATCCGCAACATAGCGATCCAATGTGCCAATGATGCGGGCCATAATGCCAATTAGGCCAGGCGCTTCGCCTCCGCTATCCAGCGCCTGCCCCGTATTGGCCGAGCCGCCTGCGGTACCTTGAGCCGATATTTCATAAGAGGCAAACTGTCCCTTCAGGCTACCTTTGGCCTCGGCTGAGGCCGTTACGCCAGCGGTCGTAAACCCGATATGACTAGCCAACTCAAGTTTTCCATCCAGCTTGGAGTAGGGTATGGGAACCACGAGGCAGCGCATGCCCATGGGAGGATCAGTAAGGCACTGCATGGGTGCAAAAGATGCTCCCTCGCCCCCTCTTACAGTAGAAGCAATAGCAAGCATCGCATCCATAGCAAATAGCGCATGCAACACGTTTTCCGGCACATATTTTTTCAATGCCAGTGTCATATTGAGAGCGTGATAATAGCCAGTGGCTACTTCCACTTCTTGCTCTTCAATCTGCTGACGGCCATCTACCAAACCACTTGTAGTCAGTCGAGGACGATCAAGATGTCCTGCTTGGCACCCTTGCCCCTCCCATTTCGCTTGCACCTTAGCGACTAAATGCATGCCTTCCTGCTCCTTTGCGATGACTAAGAGAGTGGTCGCAAAGCGGGGCTGAGGTCCAGCTTCAATACGTTCGGGGGGCCAGGTAACCTTTCGTGAGCTGTCGCTGCTATCCGAAATAGTGCCTGAAATGAAGCAGCAGGGTTCGTTGGAACGACACTCAACACATGCTGCCGCAAAGTCAGGATCAAGCGTGTCACCATCACCAGGCTCTGGAGGCAAAAGACTTCCCGTAATTGGCTGACCATTGTTACCACCCAGCTCAACCCAGCGGTTAGCCCAGGCGTCCATCACAGGTCTCTCGGCGGCACTCGCGCCGTTATCGCCTCTTCGTTGAAGGGCTTTTGTGATTTCATTTTCCACCGTCCGGCGCTCACCTTCCGAGAAGCGGTCACCATCCGACGCTAAGATATATAACAGGTCTTCTGCTGTCGGGTTGTATGTCATGGAGCATTCCCTAGTGAAGAAGCGTCTTGACGCCACGTTATATCGCGTTCACGTGAGGCCGCTTGCCGCTGCATAAAATCATGCTGTAGGCGTGCGCCCGGTAGCCACTGCTCAATCCATTGGCGTTTTTGCCAAGCGAGCTTACTGGCATCGTTCAATACATTGACAACATCTGGATAGTTCTGAGTAAATTCGTTACCAAGTGCTAGAACACACTTTGCTAACGTCTTGGTCTGTTTTTTCGATGTCATACCATGCTGTTTTCCAAAGTGGTATGCCCTTTCAATAGAGGCCAATACATCATCCATTGAGAGCGAGGGATAGTACCCCCATAGCTCACGCGCCATATACAGTTTGGCTCGCCTGTTTTGGAGTTGGCCAAAAGACACAAACTCTTCTTTCCCTATCGCAAACTGCCGCCCCTGGCCGTTGGCGGCACGGGCATCGTCGCTAAGGCCGATGCGTATCAGGCGCCCTTTCACTTCACTGGCATCGGCGTCGAGCTCAATCTCAGGGGTTAGTGCCAGTTCAGTGGGAAATACCATTAAGGGCGAGGCAGGCACTATCACCGTTTCGAGTGGCGCCATAAAAGCGGCCAGCTTCCAGGGTTCCAGGGTTCCAGGGCTTGGCTCATGTCTAGCGCCACCCGGGGGTCGTAGAAGCGGAAGTAGACCGGGGCCTGGTCGTTGGCGGGGGTCCACAGCATGGTGAACTTGCGCAGGTGGCTGCGCAGTTGCTTTAGGGTGGCGTTGGATTGCAGCAATATCCCCCAGTGCTGATCCTGGGGCAGGCCTTCCAGCCAGGTGCGAATCTCGCTATCGGCGTCAATACGCACAAGCCACGGGGCGTTGGCCTGGGTGGCGATGTCCGTGGAGGCGTAGAGACAGGTGTGCTGGTCATCGGCTTGGCTAAGGCGCTGCACTGCTTCGCGGCAGTTAACACCGTCGATGACCGCCCATAACGGTGGCTGATGGGGGGCAAACAGCGCTTGCCAGACGGTCTCTTGATAATTCACCGGCGGGAGAACCGCTGCTGGTTCAGGTTCAGGCGCGGGTTCCGGCAACAGGGGCAGCATCTCGCCATACGCCACCGGGCGTTGCGACGAGGTGGTGTGGGCCAGTTCCACCAGCCCGTGGGCGATACCTTCTCGGCGGCAGCGCTGAAGCAGGGTTTCAATAGCATCCAGGCGTATTAATCCCAGGCCGTCATCGTGGCACTGCTGCTGTAGCAGCGCCCTGACCTGATCAGCGTCTTCGGCCAGCACCGCGGCCACAGTGACAGCTTCATCAGCGGCCTCTTCCCAGCGCCGGGCACTGGGGGAGTAGGCCATCACATGGCAGCGGGCGAGCCAGTAGTCGGCCATGGCCATGGGTTATTCCCCTTCGAGCGGGCAGTGGGAGACAAACGGGCTGCCCTCCCCTGCGGCGGCTTCCAGCACGGCGGGTATGCTGGGCAGCGCCGCCGCACTGGGCGATGCCGAGCCGACATTAAGTACCGGGGTGACATCCACGCTGCCACCGCCGACCACCAGCGCAGCACCACCGGCGACCAGGGTGATTTTGCTGGCATCAAGTATCAGCTCGCCATCGGCTTTGAAAGTAATATCGCCATTGGCGTGGGTCTGGTAGCTGCCGCCGACCGTTAGCCCGCGATCACCGTCCACCTGTTCGGTGTGGTTAGTGTGCACGGTGATATCGCGATTGCCGTCGATGGTTTCGACGCGATCCTTGGCGACCGCCAAGTGGGAGTTATTGCCAATGGTGGCGGTGTCGTCGAACTCGACCCGCTTCTGGCGGGAGTTGAGGACATGCAGCTCCATATTCTTCTGGGCATGCATGTAGATAAACTCTTCCCCGGCCTTATCTTCAAAACACAGTTCGTTAAAGCCTTCGCCTTGGTGGGTCTGGGTTTTGATCGTGGTGCGGGTTTTGTGCTCTGGGAGGAGATACGGTGGCGTATTCACGGCATGGTAGGTACGCCCGGTAATCAGCGGCTGGTCCGGATCGCCTTCAAGGAACGAAACTGTGACCTCATGCCCTATCCGCGGTATGGCGATGCTTCCGTAGCCCACCCCTGCCCAACCTTGGGATACCCGCACCCAGCAACTGGCTTTTTCATTTGGCTCCGCGTAGCGATCCCAAGGAAACTGCACCTTGACCCGGCCATACTCGTCACAGTAAATCTCTTCCCCTGACGGCCCCACCACAAACGCCACCTGAGGGCCGTCCACGCGCGGTTTGGGATTAGGGGTTGCCCGCCAGGCCGTGTCACCAAGCCCCAGCACCAGGGTGTTGTGGTAGCGGGTCATCCCGCCCTTATCGCTACTGGAGATACTGTCCTCTTCCAGCGCTTGGGGCTGTTCACCGTAATGGGTGACCTCGATAAGCTGCCAGTCGCGGTTAAGGGCATCCGCGTCGTGGTCGGTGAGGGTAAAGCGCGCCCCTGGAGCAAGCTCGGGTAGGTCACTCTCGGCATGTGCCGTGATGGCTTCGCGGCGCAGGTATTCAAGCCGTGTGCGGGTAAACGGCTTGCCGGAAGCGTCCCGCTTATAGCGCCCTGGGTAGTCGTAGTGTTCATAGTCGGCGCGCTGGCCGTGCTGCTCAATATCGCGGCCCTGATGCTCATGCAACTGCGCATAGCCAGGGTTCTTGAAGGTGTAGTCCTTGAGCATGGCAGAGGAACTGGCCACTCGCGCAGTCTGGCGCAGTTTACGCACATGACGGGTAGGCGGTGTTCCCCCGGCACGGCTGTGGTAGGTGCGTTCACCGAGAGTGCTGAGCATTTTAGGATCGTCGCTAAAGACCAGGCGGTGGGATCCTGCTTCAAAGGTATGGTAGTAAAATAGCCCCTCTTCAGCCGCGAGGCGTTCGACAAAGGCGAGGTCGGTCTCGCGATACTGAACACAATATTCACGTTCGACTGGCTCGCGCGTAACATCAAACGTTATGTCGCTAATGCCGCGCTCCTGGCAGAGGGTGGTGATAATCGCGATGGGCGTGACTTGTTGGAAAATACGCGAGTTGTGCCGCAGCGAAAGACGCCAAAGGGCGGGACGTAGCACTAAGGAGTAGAAGGTGCGGCGATGACCGCGATCGCCCTGGGAAAATTCGCTGATAATGCCATGGATTTGGCGCAGCGCTTCTCCACTGTGCCAAACAGTGAGCGTGGCGTCACGATCCAGTAGCTCGGCGGCATTGAGTTGACCATTGCGGCTGGCAAAGTTGAGCGTTAGCTCAAAGGGGCTTGAAAGGGACTCACGGTGGGTAAAATCCACCACGGCGACATCGTCTACGCCGGGTAGTGTGAGCGTAAAAGACAAACCGTTGCCGTTCGCCATCGCCTCTTTCCTTGGATCGACCATTGCTAATAAGAGGGGCTTAGCGTAGCGAGATACCATGAAGGCGCAACCGTGTGCAGAGGTGCCGTGGCGATGGCTGGGATGCTGACCGATTACTCAATAGCCAAAAAAATCGACATTAACCAAATATAATCAATAACTTGAATTAAAGTTGCTTATTACCTATTGCATATTTGTAAGATATTTCTTACAAAACTTTCCGAAATAGCTTACAAAAAAATTTCCTTCCAGAGCCATTTAAACATCAGGTTGCTGCTTAGAGTCTGATACCCACGACTGCTAAAAACCACTGCGACAAGCCCCATCCAATAGCACTGACGACTTAGCTTGATCATCTCAACAGCCACACAAAAAAAGCGCCATGACAATGTCACAGCGCTTTTGTAGGGCGAGAACAACTACTCAAAAATCAAAAAACACCGTCTCGCCTTCACCCTGTAGTCGGATATCCAGCCGGTAGCGCACCTTGCCATCCACCTCTTCGCGCTTGGCAATCAGCGTTTGGCGTCGCGCCGGTGACTCAATGCGCGTCAGCACCGGGCACTGGGCGTTCGCTTCAGCTTCGTCATCGAAGTAGAGCCGTGTTTGTAGGTGAATATTCACCCCGCGGGCAAATAGCGTGAGGTTAATGTGCGGCGCCATTGGCTGGCCGCTGGGGTGCTTCACTGCACCGGATTTGATGGTGGTTAGCGACCACTCGCTGCCGTGATCAAAGGTGGTCGCGGTGCGGCCAAAGCTATTGAACGGTTTGCTCAGGTCGTAATCGGCTTGGTAGTGGCCGTTCGCATCCGCTTGCCACGCCTCTACGAAGGCATCGCGCACTAGGTCGCCGTTGCCGTCGATAACGGTGCCGACGACTTCGATATGCTCGCCCTCGGCTTCAGGCTTGGCCATCTCGTTCCAGATCTCTTCGTCGCGCACCGGGTTGCCCGCTGCCGCAAGGGCAAGGCCAATATGTACGTAGGGGCCTGCGGTTTGCGAGGCGGTTTCCCGTAGCATCAGGTCGCTGGTCGGCTGGCTATTAGGCTGATTCATGATGTATCCCCCGCCCTTATTGATTTTCGAAGAAGGTTTGCAGCTCACCGCGTACGACCACATCAAAACGATAGGCGAGGAAGTCCATCGGCTTACTATGAGCCATATCCAGCCGCCCAATCATCGTCTCAACCGCAAGAGGGTCTTTCAGTGTGTGCACGATTGGGCAAAGCGGGATCAGCGGGTCGCCTTCAAAGTACATCTGAGTGATTAACCGAGTGGAGATTGAGGGCCCAGTTACCGAGACGTGAATATGCGCCGGCCGCCAGCTATTCATGTCATTGGGCCACGGGTAGGGGCCGGGCTTGATGGTACGGAAGCGGTACATCCCCTGCTCATCGGTCAAACAGCGCCCTACACCGCCAAAGTTAGGGTCTAGCGGTGCCAGGTACTTATCGTTCTTATGCCGGTAGCGCCCACCGGCGTTGGCCTGCCACATCTCAACCAGGGTGTGCGGTATCGGCTTGCCAAACTGGTCGACGACTCGGCCAAACATCATAATCCGCTCGCCTTGGGGTAACCCACCCTGGCTCGCATCCTGGCGGAAGTTCAGCAGCAGATCGTTATCATGAGGCCCCATGCGCAGGTGGCTAAAATCCGGACCGGTCAGTTCAGACACAGTCGGTTGCTGCATACTCACCAACGCCTGCTGTGGTGAACGTGCCACCGAGGTTTTATAGCCCGGCGCATAGGCGGGCGGATGCCAGTTACGGTCACGGGCCACAAAGCGCTTATTGTCGTGGGTCATCGCCCTTACCTCTCATCAATTATTGTGATTCGCTACTCGCCCCAGCCCAGCTCTTTAGCGAGGGCAAAGGCGTGATTGGCCGCTGGTACGCCGCCGTAAATCGCTACGTGCATCAGCACCTGACGCAGCTCGGCCTCAGACAGTCCAATACGCTTGGCGGTTTTTAAGTGCAGCGTTAGCTCTTCACGGCCGAGGGCGGCGAGAATGCCGGTGGTGATCATGCTGCGTTCGCGGCGGGTTAGGTCGTCGTTGGACCACAGCTCGCCCCAAGCCAGACGTGTAATCATCTGCTGGAAGGGCGCATCCAGGCTGTTGGCGTTAGCGGTGGAGCGCGCTACGTGCTCCTCGCCTAATACCTGTTTGCGAGTCTCCAAGCCAGTGGTATAAGCCACGCCGTGATTGGCCACGTCGCCTAAATCAGTCGCCAATACGGCGAGTAGTTTTTCAGCAAATTGCGCCGGGGCTTCTACCGAAGGCACGTGACCCACACCGTCAAATATCTCCAAAGGTGCGCCGTCGAGTTCCGCAGACAGGGCTTCCAACGTGGCGGGCGGCGTGGCCATATCGTCACTGCCGCCAAATAGCTGCAACTTAGTTTTCTTACCTGAGAGCTTTCCGGTAAAGGTATCGCGGCCAAGCATTTCACACAGCTGGGCGTAGGACTCATCGTCGCCACGGCCCATCTGGGTGCACCAGCCCGCTTTCAGCGCGGGGCTTACTTCAAACGCCTTGGGTGCAAACCAGCGCGGTACAATCTCTTCAGACATGGCCGCCAAGCCCTCCTGGCGCACTCGCCCTGCACGGGTATTCCAGAGATCTGGGTTGCCGATCACTGCGCCGGTGTTGGTCAGCGTAGCGGAGAACAGGCGATCGCTATGCTCGGCAATCAACTGCTGGCCGACAATGCCACCAATGGAAGTCCCGGCAAAGTGGAAGCGCTGCGCGCCCGCAAGTTCTACCAATGCCAGAGCCTCAGCGGCTAAATCAGCGGGGGTGATCTGCTTACCACTGACCGCCTGGCTGGCACCGTGGCCGGGGAGATCCCAGGTCAGCACCCGATAGCGGGGCAGCAGTGCGGGAATCACGTCATCCCATACTGCCTGGCTCATGCCCAACGGGTGCGCCAGTACGACCAGCGGGTTCACTTCTGCGCCGAGCAGGCGGTAAGCCACACTGCGGCCGTTAATGGTATGAAATGCCATGACGGTCTCCGTTAAACGCGTTCAATCAGAGTGGCAATGCCCTGGCCCACACCCACGCACATGGTACATAGCGCGTAGCGCTTGCCGCTGTTTTGCAGCTCATGAGCGGCGGTCATTAACAGACGCGCACCGGACATGCCTAGCGGGTGGCCAAGGGCAATCGCGCCGCCGTTGGGGTTCACGCGGGGGTCATCGTCTTTAAGGCCCAAGTCGCGCATACAGGCCAGCGCCTGGGCGGCAAACGCTTCGTTGAACTCAAATACATCAATCTCCTCCATCGAGATGCCGGTGCGCTTGAGCAGTTTCTGCACCGCCGGTACCGGGCCATAGCCCATAATACGTGGCTCAACGCCAGCGGTGGCCATGCCGATAATTTTTGCCATCGGCGTTAGGCCATGCTGCTTAACTGCCGCCTCACTGGCCACCAGCATGGCTGCCGCGCCGTCGTTGACGCCAGAGGCATTGCCTGCGGTAACGCTGCCGCCCTCCCGGAAAGGAGTGGGTAAACCGGCCAGTTTTTCCAGCGTGGTTTCCCGCAGGTGCTCATCCTGGTCAAAGATCAGCGGTTCCTGCTTACGGCGGGGAATCTCAATGGCAGTGATTTCCTGGGCAAAACGCCCCGCCTTTTGAGCGGCAGCGGCCTTCTGCTGGGAGCGCAGTGCAAAGGCGTCCTGATCTTCCCGGGAGATAGCGAACTGCTCGGCGACGTTTTCTGCCGTTTCCGGCATGGAATCAATGCCGTAGGTTTTCTTCATCAGCGGGTTGACCAAGCGCCAGCCAATGGTGGTGTCTTCAATCTTTTGACTGCGGGCGAAGGCGCTATCGGCCTTGCCCATCACGTAGGGAGCACGTGACATGGACTCCACACCACCTGCCAGCGCCAGCGCCATCTCACCGGCTTTAATGGCACGAAACGCCGTACCCACTGCGTCCATACCCGAGCCACACAGGCGGTTCATGGTCGTGCCGGGCACGGAGGTAGGAATGCCTGCCAGCAGCGACGACATCCGTGCCACATTGCGGTTATCTTCACCGGCCTGATTGGCGCAGCCCATAAAGACTTCTTCAATCGCAGCAGGGTCGAGATCCGGCGCTTCTGCCAGTACGGCTTTAAAAATCGTCGCGGCGAAATCATCGGGGCGTACGCTGGCCAGGGTGCCACCAAAACGTCCCACGGCGGTGCGGCGGGGATGACATAGAAAGACGTCTTGCATCACAACATCACTCATCAATAGCTCCTTTATGCGTCCGCGTGGGCCCGCTCAGTGCGTGCTTTCAGCTCACGCAAAATCGTCAGCTCGTTTTCGCTGGGCTCTGGGGTGCTCTCAAGCTGCTCGGCAAAGCGAATCTCCCAACCAGTGGCATCAATAACATCTTCACGGCTCACACCAGGGTGCAGCGATACCACCACCAGCTCTTTGGTCTCCGGGTCGGGCTTCATCACGCACAGGTCGGTAATTACCCGGGTGGGGCCCTTACCGATATTGGGCACGTTGGCGCGGCCTTTGCCGTCGCGGCCAAAGCCAAGCGTGGTGACAAAGTCGACATCTTTCACAAAGGCGCGCTTGGAGTGCTTCAGAGTGATAAAGACTTCACCCGCGTTGGTGGCAATTTCCGGCGCACCGCCGCCGCCCGGCAGGCGCACTTTAGGCGCTTTATAATCGCCGATCAGCGTGGTGTTAAGGTTAGCAAAGCGGTCGATTTGTGCGGTGCCTAAAAAGCCTACGCTAACTTTGCCGCCCTGCAGCCAGTAGCGGAACATTTCGGGCACTGCCACGGTGGTCAGCGCTGATTCACACAGTTCACCGTCGCCGATGGAGAGCGGCAGCGTATCGGGTTTGGTTTGCAGCGTGCCAGACTCATAAATCAGCACCACATCCGGGGCGTGGGTCAGACGTGCCAGGTTGGCGGCTTCAGAGGGCAGCCCGATGCCCACAAAGCAGGTCATGCCATTTTCCAGCGCCCGCGCAGCGGTCACCGACATCATTTCAGAAGAGGTATATTCGAGACTCATTAGCTGTTCTCCCCTGCATGATTTTGGACGGCGTTAAAGACGTTGTCGTCGAGCCACTGGGTAAAGGTGTCACGATCCCGGGCGATGGCATCCCACTCCTTGTAGAAGCGGTTGCTGCGGCCGTAGTAGCCGTGGGTATAGGAGGGCAATGCGCCTTTCTCGGCTACCGAGATGGCGCTGATGGCCCAGCTGGGAATTACACAGGCGTTAGGATGGGCGTTGAGGTCATCGACGATCTCCTCCACCGTGACGATACTGTGTTTGGCCGCCAGTACCGCCTCTTTCTGTACGCCCACGATACCTTCTACCAGAACGTTACCCTGACGATCCGCCCGCTGGGCGTGAATGATCGAGACATCCGGGCGCACTGAGGGTACAGCGGCTAGGCGCTCACCGGTAAACGGGCACTCGATGAATTTGATTTGATCGTTCACGCTGGGCAGTTCGCTACCGATATAGCCGCGAAAAACTGCCAGCGGAAGACCGGCTGCACCCGCTTCAAACGCGCAGGCCATGGCGGCGTGGCTGTGCTCAAGTATCTCGATCTTGCGCGGCCAGCCTTTCTCAACCGCATCACGCAGGCGGTGCAGTGAACCCACGCCGGGGTTACCGCCCCAGGAGAAGATCACCTTTTTTGCGCAGCCCGCGCCAATCATCTGGTCGTAGATGATATCCGGGGTCATGCGGATCAGCGTCAAATCACGCTTTTTCTGGCGGATCACTTCGTGACCGGCGGCAAACGGAATCAGGTGGGTAAAACCTTCCATGGCCACAGTGGCGCCGTCTTCGACGTAGCGCGCTACCGCGTCATGCAAGCTGAGAAACTCGGCCATGATGGGTGCCTCTTAACGGTTAGCAGAATGTTCGTTAAGCGAACATAGATCCTCTATACGAACAATCTACTGCTGAACGCTAATGGGGTCAAACGCATCAGCAACCACCAAACTCCCCTGCCGAACCCACTATCTACTCCAAAGCTGAACATAACGTTTTGTTTTTAAATAGACTTAACGCGCTTCCAGCCATTTTTTGGCACGCGTCACCTGGACTGCGCTGCTACCAAGGTATAAAGCAGGGTCACAGGCATTACACAGTGCATCAGTGTCTACGTTTCCTTTCACATCAGGATGCTCGGCAAGCACCTCTGAATAGGGCCGTGCTTCCCGGCGCGAGGTTTCTGCCGCTTCCGCGCTAACCGCTTTGGCTCTCTCCCCCCCTAGCGTAGGCGCCAGCAACCGTGCCACAGGCTCGGCCATAATGCCGCCGCCAGTGGCCGCCAGGTTGCGCAACATGTTGTCGGGGTACACCTCAAGCCCCTCCAGCAGCACGACCAATTGCTCAAGCGCGCCCTCTACCAGCAGAGCGCTCTCCAGCAACGGCGCCCACTCCGCGTGCCACTCCCCCAAGCCGCGCTCTAGGGGCTGGGCGGCAGCATTGATCAACACGCTGGTGTGGCCATGCACCTGCCGCGCGGCGCCACGAATCAGCGCGCTGCGTACCGGGTTACGCTTATGGGGCATGGAGGATGACTCCCCCATCCCTGGCGCGGAGGGTTCCGCCACTTCACCGACTTCGGTTTGTGTCAGCAGCGCTACATCCAGGGCGATTTTTTCAATAGCCCCAGCGACAGCATCTAACGCCGTGCCAAGGGCATGAATCGGGTAGCGGTCGGTATGCCAGGGCAGCACCGGTACTGCCAAGCCTAAACGCTCGGCAAGCGCATCCATCCACTCAAGCCCTAGGGTGTCCCAGCCCGAGTGCACCCCCACCGCGCCACCAAACTGCACGGGCAGCTCCACCTCACCTAAACGGCGGCGGCTCTGCTCCAGGCCGATGGCCCAGTGAGCGACCTTGACGCCAAAGGTAATAGGAAGCGCCTGCTGCATCAGAGTGCGCCCCACCATGGGCGTGTCGATGTGGGTGTCCATTAGTTTTAACGCCGCCGATCGACAGCGCAGCAATAACTCATCTAGCGCCGCCAAGCGTGGCTTAAGCAGCAGCATCAGCGCGGAGTCGACTACGTCTTGGCTCGTTGCACCTTGGTGCCAGTAGCGTTTGTGCTCATCGGCGAGCAGCGCACGGCTCTGTTTAACGAAGGGAATCGCTACATTGCCACCGCTGGCGATACCCTCGGCGATCTCAGCAGCAGACAAGTGGGCGTGCTCAAGCTGCTCTCGCATTTGCTGGCTAACACCACCAGGTACGGCTCCGCTGGCTTCCTGAACCTCGGCCAGAGCCAACTCAAAGACCAGCATGGCACGCACCATAGCGTCGTCGTCACACTCAGCGACAGCGCGCTGACTCATGAAAGGGTGCTTTAAAAATGCAGAGGGCATGGCGGTAGGCTTCCTATTAACGCTGTCCAGAGCTCAAAAATAGCTTATAAGCAGGGCTCAAGACAAAATTTGTACACATGTTCGCTATTCGAACTATACGTTAACTAGGTAGGTGTGAACTCACAAACGTCACCTTACTTTGAAAGGTACGCTTGCGGATCCACATGAGCGGTCTTTTGCACGCAATTAAGGCGTGGCTAGTCAGGGCACACGTAACGCAGCACCATGTCGGTAACATGCTCCTCTAATTTTTGCTGATTCTCAGGCGCGGCTTGGTGCCAATCAAAAATCCGCGAAAAAGTGTGCTGGTTTGAGACATTGAAAAAAGACAGCGCGCTAATCAGCCAGTGCAGTTCCCGAGGATCCAGGCCTTCGCGAAAACACCCCTCCTCGACACCGCGGCTATAAACGTTGGTGAGCACATCAATCACCCCAGCATTGAGTGATTGAATCAACGCTGACTGCGCCAAAAAGCGGCCATGGTGAATATTTTCGATCATTACCAGGCGAATAAAGTCAGGGTTTTTGGCGTGATGACAAAAGGTAAACCGCACCAGCCGACTAAGCGCCTCAAGCGGGGCCAGGTGGTCAAGATCCAGCTCAGCCTCCTGCAGGCGCACTTTCTGGTAGGCGGCTTCCAGGGTGTGCAGGTAGAGCGTCTCTTTATCATTAAAGTAGTAGTAAATCATCCGCTTGGAGGCGCGGGTTTTCTCGGCGATCTCATCGATCCGGGCTCCAGAGAGGCCTTTTTCTGAGAATTCCCGGGTAGCCACCGCAAGAATATCGGCGCGCACGGATTCGGGGTCATTTTTGCGCCGTCGCCGAGTGGCAGGGGGGCTGGTCTTGGTCGAAGGGGCTGTCATAGAGCGTGCCTTTTATTGTCGTGGTCGTCTTTTGTCTAGTATGCCACAGCTTGACTGAACGTACCATTTCGTACATTGTTGATTACGACAGGATGAAAAGGCCAAGCACGCCATCGTTTATGGCTTTTTCAAACCCCATGACAACGGCCCGATAAGAGGACAACAACAATGTCTCCAGTGTTTTCAGTAAAACAAATATCCATGAAGCGCACGCTGACGGCAGCCGTCGCTGCCGCCACCCTCATTGCCGCAGCAAATGCTTCCGCCCAAACGCTTCGCTTCGCCCACGTTGACCCAGATGACTGGACTACTTCGAAAAAAGGCGCAGCGGGTCAGGTGTTTAAAAACCTGGTGGAAGCCGAAACTGATCTTACCGTGGAGGTCTACCCCGCTGGAGCGCTAGGTGGTGAAACCGAGCTGATTGAAGGCGCCCAGGATGGCACCATCAGCATTGCGATGGTCTCCGGCGCCTACGCCAATTTCTGCCCGGCGGTTGCTGTGACGGATATCCCGTACACCTTTCCGTCAGCGCCAGTAGCGTGGCAGGTAATGGACGGCGAATTTGGTACCGCACTGGCCGAGCACTGCTTGCAACAGACCGGCCTACGCACGCTGGCTTACGGCGAAACGGGCTTCCGCCACTTCACCAACTCCGTGCGCCCGATCAATTCGCCTGAGGATATGCAGGGGCTGAAGTTCCGCGTGCAAACCATTCCGCTCTACCTGGAGATGGTTAGCGCTTTGGGTGGTGAGCCTCAGGGTATCGCCTGGGGTGAAGTACCGACAGCGCTTGCTACCGGCGTCGTCGATGGCCAGGAGAACCCCATTTCGGTGATCTACGGCAACAACTTCTATGAGTTTCAGGATTACTTGACCCTGGATCGCCACGTTTACGGTGTCGATCACCTGTTGATTAACGATGAGATATTCCAGTCGCTTAGCGAAGAGGAACAAGCCGCGGTGAAGCGCGCCGCCGTGGTCGCTGGCACCACCGGCCGTGCCATCCAGCAGTTCAACTCAGCCGAGGGGATCACCAAACTGGCAGCCGAGGGCATGGAGATCACCCAGCCTACCGCTGAACAGATGGAGGCCTTCCGCGAAGCCGCCCAGCCGCCGGTTCAAGCGTACCTGACCGAAGAGCTTGGCGATGATGCAGAGTGGATCGAGCGTCTCTCTTCCGCAGTGGAAGAGGCGTCCGCACGCTTCTAAACCCCGCCTGAACAAAGCGCTTTGCGAGTGGGCCTTAGATGGCCCACTCGCGACCCTGCGTGCCTGACTATCGATTGAAGGTGCTCTTATGTCTCCTCTCCTCGCCCGCTTACACCGAGGTCTGATCCTGTTCAATGGCAGCTTGGCAGGACTTGCCATGGTGCTGATTTTTCTGTTGGTCGCAGGCAATGCCTTTGCGCGCTACACCTATGGCGGCTCCATTACCTGGGGAGAAGACACCGCCATCTATTTGATGATTTACGGCCTGATGTTTGGCATGTCCTGGGCATACCTGCAGGACAAGCACATCGGCTTTGACCTTATTCGACGTTTACTGCCGCCGCGCTGGGTGCGCTGGCAGGCTGTGGCCGTCGACTTGGTGGTGCTCGTGGTGGGCATTGGCTTGATGGTATCAGCCGTTGAGTTTATCTCCGCACGGGGTGGCCGCACCTCATCAAGCACCGGCATGCCTATGTGGCTGTTTCAAGCTTCCATGCTCATCGGTGGTGGGCTGCTCAGTTTCTCTGCGCTGGTGATGGGCGCGCTGCGTTTGAGCCAGCACACCAGTGAGGAGGTCTCCTCATGATTTTTATACTGCTTTTAGCCCTTGTGCTACTTGGCGTGCCGTTTGCCTTTGCCATCCTCGGTTCGCTGACGGTGCTGATGAGCACCGGCGATTTGCCCTATCACATACGGATCGTCTCCCAGCAGTTTTTCGGCGGCATGGAGTCTTTCCCGCTACTGGCCATACCGCTGTTCATTCTGGCTGGCGAGCTGATGAACGAAGCGGGTATCACTCACCGGATTATAAACCTGGCCACCGCCATTGTTGGCCGTCTTAAAGCCGGGCTAGCGCACGTGAATATCTGGGCCTCGGTGATTTTTGCCGGTCTTTCCGGCTCGGCGATTGCCGATACCTCCGCGTTAGGGCGGGTGTTTATACCGTCGATGGAGAAAGAGGGCTATCCACGCGATTTTGCTGCCGCGCTGACGGCTGCCTCTTCGGTCATCGGGCCAATCATTCCGCCGAGTATTCCGGTGATTATCTACGCGCTCACGGTTTCTGGTGTGTCGGTGCCAGGGCTCTTTTTGGCCGGTATCGTGCCGGGCTTTTTGCTGGCGCTGGGGCTCTCCATCTACGTCTACTTTTTCGCCGACGACCTGGGCGCGACACAAACCAAAAAACAGTCACGCCGCCATGCTCTTCTGCATGGTTTGCTGCCCGCCCTCATGCCGGTATTCGTGGTCGGGGCGATTCTTGCCGGTATCGTTACCCCGACAGAGGCGGCGGCCTTTGCCGTGGTCTACGCGCTGCTTCTGGGCGTGGTGCTCTACCGCAATATCAAACTGGTGAACCTGCCCGCTATCTTCGCCCGGGCCATGCGCGACAGCGCCGTGATTATGGTCATTATGGGCGCCGTAGCGGCGGCCAACTGGGTACTAACCTTCGAGCGCGTGCCCAACATGCTCACCGAGTGGGCGTTGATGAGTATCGATACCCAGTGGACCTTCCTGATTGCCGTCATCCTCCTGCTACTGGTGGTGGGGCTGTTCCTGGAGGGTATCGCGGCCATTCTGGTATTGGTACCGATCCTTCATCCCATCGCCATGGCGCTGGGTATCGACCCGCTGCACTTTGGCATCGTGGTGATCTTCAACCTGATGATGGGGCTGATAACGCCGCCCATGGGGCTCTGCCTGTTTGTCGCCGACTCTGTCTCCGGTGTGGGTATGGGCCCGATTATCCGCCGCATTCTGCCGATGCTTGCCGTGCAGTTTTTGATTCTGCTGCTGATTACTTTCGTCCCCGCGCTGGTCACCTTCCTGCCGCGCCTGGCGGGTTACTGATATTTCTCAATGCAAGGAGCGTGATGCCATGTACTCATCCATTGCCACGGTTTGCCTAAGCGGCTCGCTGGAAGAGAAGGTAGACGCCATCGCTCAGGCCGGCTTTGAGGGGCTTGAGCTGTTTGAAAATGACTTGACCGCCTTCGCCGGCACGCCGCGTGAAGCGGGCGAGCTGATTCGCTCGCGCGGCTTAAAGCTGGTCACGCTGCAGCCGTTTCGTGATTTTGAAGGGCTGCAGGGGCGCGCCCGGGTGCGGGCCTTTGACCGAGCCGAGCACAAGTTCGACCTGATGGAGGAGCTGGGTACAGATCTGCTGATGGCGTGCAGTACCGTCCACCCTGATTCGCTACCGGGGTTAAGCCGCGCTGCCGACGACTACTATGAGCTAGGCGAGCGTGCCGCGCGGCGACACCTGCGCGTGGCCTATGAGGCGCTGGCCTGGGGCCGCCATATTCACGACTACCGGGACAGCTGGGAAGTGGTGCGCCGCGCCGCCCACCCCAATGTCGGCCTGGTACTGGATACCTTCCATATCTTCTCCCGCCAGACGGAGCTGGGCACCGTTGGCCGCATTCCGGGGGATCGCATCTTTCTGGTTCAGACCGCCGATGCGCCGCGTCTCTCCATGGATCACCTGTCGTGGAGCCGCCACTATCGCTGCTTCCCCGGCCAGGGTGAGCTGCAGATGGATAAGTTCATGGCCATGCTGGAAGAGACCCGCTACGACGGCCCGCTCTCCCACGAGATCTTTAACGATGTTTTCCGCATGGGGCACAGCGACCAGACGGCTCGGGATGGGCTGCGCTCCTACCATTTGCTGCGTAGCATGCAGGGCGACAGCGGTATCCCCGCGCCGCAGCCAATCGAGTCAGTCGCCTTTCTGGAAATCGCCGTTGAGTCTGCGGATTTAGCGTCGCTGCGGGAGCTGCTCAGCGCCCTGGGTATGGCTTGCGTAGGGCGTCACCACACACTTAATGCCGAACGCTGGGCCGCGGGCGACGTCAACTTGGTGCTCAATACCGAATCGAGCTTTACCGGCCGCACGCCAGGACGCGATGCCACCGCAGTAACGGCGATTGGCCTGCGTGTGGCAAATGCCTATGAGGCGTTTAAACGTGCAGACAAACTTGGCTACGCTATTGTCGAGCCTGAAGAAGTGGGCGCCAGCCACCGCATGAGTGCGCTGCGCAATGTGGATGGCAGCCTCTCCTACATTATTGACGACTCGCAGCTAAGCCGCACCTGGGATCGCGAGTTCCCTGTCGATGTACAGCCGGTTCCTCAGGGGGCGCTGGTGGATATCGACCATATCAGCGTGGCGCTCTCCTACCACGACTACCTCTCGCTGATGCTGCAGTACCGCGCTATTTTCCAGCTGGCGCCAACACCCTCCTTCGATGTCACCGACCCCCGCGGGCTGATCCAGAGCCAGGTGCTGCAGAACTACAATGGCCGCTTTCGCCTGGCGCTTAACGCCAGCGCCTCGCCGGACACCGCCAGCAACCGCTTCGTGCGCCAGTACGGCGGCTCGGGGATCCACCACGTCGCCCTGCGCACCAACGCCATGCGCGACACCAGTGCAGCACTCCAGCAGGCGGGCACGCCGGTGCTGCCGATTCCGGGCAACTACTACCGCGACCTGGCCGCGCGCTTCGACCTACCCGCGCAAACCCTGCAATGGATGCAAGCGCACCACATCCTCTTTGACCAGGACAGCGACGGTGACTTCCATCAGTTGTATACCCAGCCCGGCCGTCAGGCGTTCTTCTTTGAGCTGGTTCAGCGTGAAGGTTACCAAGGGCTGGGCGCGCCGAATGCCTTTGTGCGCGTGACCGCACAACAGCGTTTGGAAGCGGCTATTAGCACTCGTCATCAAGACAAGGGAGAGAGCCAAGCATGATCAAACTGGGACTGGTAGGCGAGGGTATCGCAAAATCACAATCCCCCGATCTCCATGAGCGCTTGGGGGCATCATTGGGAGTGCCGGTACGCTACGATTTAGTCGATAGCCTGGGGGTGACGGGTTTTGACTTTCCCAGCGCTATTCAAGCACTGCGCAGTGAGGGCTACCGGGGCACCAATGTCACCTTTCCATTTAAGGAGAGAGCCGCACAGCTGGCCGATATTCGCGGTGAAGGGGTGCGCCGGGTAGGCACCGCCAACACGCTGCTGTTCGATGAGAGCGGTCTACGCGCAGAAAATACCGATTACACCGGTTTTATCAGCGCCTACCGCCACTCTTTCGGCGACCAGTCCGCGGGTGAGGTACTGCTGATTGGCGCCGGTGGCGTGGGCCGCGCAGTGGCTTGCGCGCTGGGAGAACTTGCCGTTAGCCATATCCATATTCTTGAACATGACAGTGCCCGGGCAGAGAGCCTCAGCCGCGACCTTAACGCCATGGGCATTAACGCGGCATGCATCACATCAGAGCAGGCGCAGCGAGAACTGCCCCATTGGCAGGGCGTGGTCAACTGCTCCCCCATTGGTCACATCAACCACCCCGGCTGCCCCATCGATACCGCTGGGCTGGGCACCCAGCACTGGGTCTTCGATGCGGTCTACATCCCCGCCCACACCGAGCTGTTAAGCGCCGCACACCAGGCGGGCGCCAAAACACTTTCGGGTGTTGATCTATTTGTGTTCCAGGGCGTGGATGCGTTTCGTTTTTTCACCGCGAACCTTATCGCTCCTGAACAGATCGATCCGCAGGTGATACCGCTGCGTACGCATTATATCGAGCAGCTCGTCACGCATTCAGCTTATATAGGGTCATAAAGCGCCAGAGAAATAGCGTACAATTATTCGTCATTCGAACAAGACCGTTTACCTTCATGCGCTAAGGGGCCGCTATGCTCGCCATTCTGGGAATTACGACGCCTATATTCCTACTCATTGGCTTAGGGTATATAGCGAGATGGAGTGGCATTATCCAGCGCGAACAGGTGCAGGGAGTGGGCGTCTTTGTGCTCTACTGCGCGCTGCCCGCGCTGGTGATCCGCGCGCTCACCCAGCAGCCTCTGGAAGAGGTTTTCAAGCTCAACTATCTGGTGGCGTACGGCCTGGGCTCTATCGCCGTTTTCGGTGCGGGGTTACTGCTCTGCTTAAAACTACAGCGCCAACCACTGAACGCCAGCGCCATGCAGGCGCTCGGCATGTCGGCCGCCAATAGCGGCTTTGTGGGTTATCCCGTGGCCGCCATGGTCATCGGCTCGCCTGCGGCGGTGCTGTTAGCGCTCAATATGCTCGTTGAAAACCTGCTGGTTCTTCCCGCAGCCCTGATTCTGGCCGAAATGGGTAACCACCAAGGTGCTAGCGTATGGAAAACAGTTAAGCAGACAGCCCTAAGTCTCATCAAAAACCCCGTATTATTAGGCTTACTGATCGGCATTTGCCTGGCCGTTTCCGGCATCAATATTCCCGCGCCGCTGTTTAAAGCCATCGATATGCTGGCCGAAGCGGCAGGCCCTGCGGCGCTGTTTGTGATCGGCGGCGCGCTGTTTGGCTTGCAGGTTAAAGGTATGGCGAGCGACGTAGCTCAAATTGTCATCGGCAAACTGCTTATTCACCCCCTGCTCATCTTCATCGCCTTCTCTTTTGTTCCTGGCATTGATCCGCTTTATATGGCCGGTGCCTTGCTGTTTGCTGCCGCGCCGATGATCAGTATTTACCCCCTGTTTGGCCAGCGCTATGGTTTAGGTGGCGTTAGCGCTGCGGCAATGCTGGTAGCGACGATCGCTTCCTTTTTCACCCTTAGCCTCATCATCGGATTAATGTCACTGTTAGGATTACTAACGTTTTAAATCCTGATACACCAACGGCTTACCTTACATAAGGACAATAAAAATGGGCCAACCCTCTGATCAAAGCAACTCTTCTCAACCGCTCTACGCCTTGGTTACCGGCGGCGCAAGAAACATCGGCCAAGCCATCTCACTGCGTCTTCAGCAGGACGGCTATCGCGTTATCGTAGTGGATATCGTTGAACCAGAAGCGGCCTCTTTGCAAGCAGACGCCTATCAGGTCGACCTTGCAGACGCCGACGCTACACGCCAGATGATGGTAGACATCGCCAAGCGCTATACGGTGACCCGCCTAATCAACAACGTGGGTATTGTTGCCCCTGCGCTGCTTGAAGAAGCAACGCTTGAAGACTTCGATAAATTAATGCAGCTGAACGTGCGCTCAGCGCTGATCTGCACCCAAGCCATGCTACCTGCCATGAAGGCACAGGGAGCGGGGCGTATCGTCATGAATGCCAGCCGTGTGGTACTCGGCAAGGAAGCACGAACGATCTATAGCGCCACCAAAGGCGCGCTGCAATCCATGGCCCGCACCTGGGCACTGGAACTGGCAGAGCACGGCATTACCGTTAACTGCGTCGCCCCTGGGCCTATCGCCACCAGCGCCTTCTGGCAGAACAACCCGCCCGACTCTGAGCGCGCCCGCCGCATTATCGATAACATTCCGCTAGGCCGAATGGGCCAGCCCGAGGATGTCGCCCAGGCGGTAAGTTTCTTCTGCGACGAGCGTAGCAGCTTCATTACCGGCCAGACGCTGTTTGTCTGCGGCGGAGTGACGGTCGGTTAAATCAGTTTTGGCGTGACTCGTCAGTGCTATCCCGCGCGCCACGTCGGGAGGCGGCAAAGCGATAAACCGCCAGGCCGATGGATCCCACCGTCAGCGCAATGAAGGCCCAGGTAATCGGGCCACGCACGAAGATCGACAGGTCATTGGAGCCGATAAGCAGAGAACGACGCAGGTTGTCTTCGAACATCGGCCCCAGAATGAAGCCAATCAGAAACGGCGCCGCCGGTATGGCGGCACGATTGAAGATATATCCCAATACCCCAAAAGCCAGCATCAGCCACACGTCAAACGTGGCGTTATTGACCGCATAGGCGCCGTAAACACAGAACATCAAGACGATAGGAAAGAGAATTGATTTGGGGATATCAGCAATTAACGAGAAGTACTTAATGGCAACGTTACCCACCACCAACAGGATGACCGAGCTGCACATAATCCCCAGGAACAGTGCATAGATCAGCGACAGATTTTCCTGGAACATAAGCGGGCCAGGCGTTAACCCATGCACCATAAAAGCCCCCAGGATGATGGCGGTGATGACATCCCCTGGAATACCGAGCGATAACAGCGGAATTAGCGTCGCCCCGGCAACGCCATTGTTACCGGCCTCAGCCGCTGCCACCCCTTCTACCTCGCCCTTGCCGAAATTTGCTCTGTTAGGAGAGCGCCGTCGGGCATCGCTGTAGGAGATGAACGCTGCCGCCGTCGCCCCGGTGCCGGGGATGGCGCCAATAATCACGCCAATTAAGCTGCCGCGCACAATACTTTTCATACAACGCTTGAGCTCAGAGAAGGCCAAACCAGCACCACTTGCCTTCGCTTTAATATGAGGGATCGCTTTCTTACGATAAAACTCGATAATCTCTGGAATAGCAAAGAGGCCAATCAATAGAGGGATAAAAGAGATGCTGTCCATCAAGTTGTAGTTATCGAAGGTAAGCCGCTGTGAACCGAAGACCTCATCCAGCCCTACCATGGATAACAAAATACCTAGCAGCGCTGCCATCAAACCCTTGATCATAGAGCCGCTGGCTAGCGAGATGATAATGGTAAGAGAAAAACAGATCAGCCAGAAAAATTCGGGAGCCCCGAAATTCAGTGCAATTTTGGCCAAGTAGGCGGCAAAAAAGATCAACGCTATGTTGGAGATAAAATCGGCAATGACCGATGAGTAAAGCGCAGCCTTTAGCGCTTTTTTTGCATGCCCCTGCTGAGCCATCGGATAGCCGTCTAGCAAGGTACAGGCCGAAGCGGGCGAACCCGGCGTTCTGATTAGAATGGCAGTAATCGAGCCACCGTACATCCCACCCTTATAGATGCCTACCAACAGCAGGATAGCGGCAACTGGCTGCATGGAGAAGGTAAAAGGGAGTGCCAAGGCCACCGCCATGGTGGCGGTTAAACCAGGGATGGATCCCACCACCACGCCGATCACCACACCTACGGCGATGGCCAGAAAGTTATCCAGGCTAAAGAATATGCCAACCACTTCCGAAAAGTTTTCCATAGGACACCCAGAAAAATAAGTAGCGAATCAGAAACCGAGCGGCATTATCGGTAGTGGCACGTTCATTACTTCTACAAATAAGAGCGTCACAATAATAGGAAACAGAAATGCCAGGCTATATACCCACCAGGTGCGAACCGGGTGTGCTACGAAAAGAACGAGTGTTGCCAAAATACCGCAGAACACGGCGCCCATCGCCTCAAACAAGGCAACATATATCACCAGTGACAACACCATTAGCACGAAACGCCGCGTAGAGCCTTTCTCAATCGCCCGCTCATCCTCCTCGGCTCTCTGTTCCACAATGAAGGCCTGAAGAATAAGCAGAACCGAAAACAGCAGGATCAGCCAGCCGATAATCGTCGGCAGCCATCGCGGCGACATCATTGGGTTTTGTAGGATCGGCGGTTCGTTTATATAGTTGGGTACCAGATAAAAGACCAGCACTATGGCAAACCCCAGCAATACGATGCCGCTGATGAGGTCGCTGGTATCTTTTATTTTTACTCTGCGCTTGGAACCCGAGGGTGTCATCGCGGCCTTCTCCTGGGCAACAAGAGAGGCGAGGGTAGCGACCCTCGCCTCTCTGTTATAACGGAAGAGTAGCTAGTTACTGGCTAATACCTGCCTGCTGTGCAACGCCCTGCCAACGTTCGACTTCATCGGCGATAAACTGCTTAAACTCTTCGCCAGACACCTGACCCGGTTCGGCGCCCAGCTGATCAGCAAAGTCCAAAAACTCTTCACGTTCCATCACCTTAGCAAGGGCATCCCGCATAACGCTTTGCGCTTCTTCAGGGAAAGAACTGTGTGCCACTAAGCCAAACCATGCCGTTGTGACGAACTGGTCGAGGTTATACTCGCCCACTTCCGATAGCGTGGGTACATCAGGCAAATACTCTGACCGCTCAGCAGAGGTAACCGCCAGAGCGCGCAAGTCACCCGAGCGAATATGCGACAGGACGGTCGGCATGTTCTCAAAGGAGACATCGACATCGCCGCCCAATAGCGCAGGAAGCGCCGCACCACTGCCGGCAAAAGGCACTGCCGTCATATTGGTCTCCGTCAACGTCTTGAAGAGCTCACCGGACATATGGATGGAACTGCCCACGCCACTGTGGCTGAAGGTCATGTTCTCTTCCTTTGCGGCTTCAACGAACTCGACGACACTTTCATAAGGGCTGTCGGCAGGCACCACCATGACATTGGGGATATCGATCATGTTTTGCAGGAAGACAAAATCTTCGACAGGATCGTAGCTAAGATCGGGATAAATAGCTGCACCGATAGTGTGGCCGGGTGATGCCATCAGAATCGTATGGTCGGCGTCACGCCCACCGCGGGCAAGACGACCGGTGCCCACCGTAGAACCCGCTCCAGGGCGGTTCTCCACAACCACGTTAGCATCAAGCTCTTGCTGAAGAAGATCCGCAACCCGGCGGGACAGTACATCCGTGGTGCCACCTGGGGCGTAGGGGACGACAAGACGAATATCGTCAGTAGGCCACTCATTGGCGCTGGCGGGGGTGACCGCAAGGCCCAGCGCCAAAGCGCTACCGAAGGCAGCCAGACATGATGCGCTAAGGAGTTTATTCATTGTTATCTTCCTGTGCGTTGCTAAGCGATTGTTTATACCTAATTATTGTTCGTAAGGCGTACACGTATTCGTAGCGTCCAGCTTGAGATTACGTTGTTGCTAACCCTTTAAAAAACACAACTTTAGTAGCAAGAGATGAGATTGTTGGCTGGGAGAGCGAGACACGTTCGCACTGCGAACTTTTTTACGTTAATCTTTTACCTCAGGTTTTAGGATAATGGGTAGTAAAAATGCAGGAAGAAATGCTGAGTGAAGATAGTCGCGACTTTGTGACGGCGCTGGCTAGCGGCCTGGAAGTTATCCAGGCATTCGATCATGAGCACCCGCGTATGACACTAAGTGAAGTCGCCGCGCGCACGGGAATGAATAGAGCCAAAGCTAGACGTTTCTTGCTTACTCTGCATGCACTGGGGTACGTACGAAAACAGCAACGCTACTTTGAATTGGCGCCCCGCGTGCTACAGCTCGGCTATGCCTTTTTATCGGCTAATAATTATCGCGATGTTATTCAGCAACACCTCGAAGACATTACCGCTGAAACCGGGGAGTCGTCCTCCCTTGGTGTACTTGATGGCAATGATGTTATCTACGTAGCCCGCTCGGCAGCAAAGCATCGCTTGATGGCGATTACGCTTTCAGTGGGCACCCGGCTACCAGCGGCTCATACCTCCATGGGGCGCATGTTACTCGCTCAGCTTAGCGATACGGATCTTGATCACTTTCTTTCGTCGGTTGCTCTAGAGTCATACACCGACAAAACGGTGACAGATGTTAGCGAACTACGGAGCCAGATAGTAAAAGCGCGGCAGCAGGGCTATGCGATTTCGGATCAAGAGCTTGACTCCGGCTTGCGCTCCATTGCCGTTCCTGTCTATGACGCCAAGCAGCATTTAATGGGCGCGATCAATATCAGCACTAACGCTGCTCGGGTCGATCTTGATACGTTGATTAATGTTTACTTGCCTGTTTTACAAAACAAAGTGGCCCAAGTAAGCGCGCATATTAACTAGCCCCTACCATCACTGCCTCTAGCGCAGCTCGATAGCCTTGAACCCCGAGGCCAGCAATGACGCCATCAGCGCGCAGCGAGACGTAAGAGTGATGCCTAAATGTTTCCCGCTTGTGCACATTAGATAAATGCACCTCAATCACTTTGCCATCAAAGGCATTAAGGGCATCAAGAATGGCCACTGAGGTATGTGTATAGGCGGCGGGGTTGATAATAATCGCTTGGGTGCCATCAAGGCGTGCGGCATGAATGGCATCGATTAGTTCGCCTTCATGATTGCTCTGCAGGCAAGTGATGTCCCAGTCAGCCATCACCGCTTTCTCCCGTAAAGTGTTGTTCACGTCGTCTAACGTCTCGTACCCATATATTTCTGGCTGACGACTACCCAGCAAGTTCAGATTGGGGCCATGTAATACCAGTACCTTTCCTTGACTCATAACTCTCTTCTACCTTAAGCGTTAGTGGGTAAATTGACGTAGCTCTCTGTTCTACCACTCAACCCGCCAACTGCGCCAGTGTCCGTTCCAGCCATGCTTGCTGGCACTGGGCATACAGCTCCATCGCATCGATTAAGCTAATCCCTAGAGCCTGCTCAAACGCCTGCTGGCTTGCACTGCTGGCATAGTAATAGTAGCCACGTAAAAGCCATATAAGCCACCATAAGCGCTTAACGGGCTGGCAGCTAAAACTGTTACATTAGCGCTGTTCTTATAGATATAGGCATGGCATTCATGACGCTTCCTCTTTATCTAGGCTTGCCTATGTGGGCCAATCAAGACTGGCTTGGCAACCTTTACCCACGCCATGCCAAAACCGAGCTGTTAAGCGATTACGCGGCGGTATTTTCCAGCGTAGAGGGCAATACGACCTTTTATAGCGGCACCCCAAAGCAGGAAACCATTGCTTCCTGGGCGCGCCAGGCTCCTCCCCACTTTCGCTTCTGTTTTAAATTGCCTGCCAGTGTAACCCACGACCAACGGCTAACGCGGTTAGAAGATGCGTGGGCTTTTTTAACAGCGCTAGAACCACTGCATGATCGCCTTGGCCCCACCATGGTGCAGTTACCAAGAGATTTCGGGCCCCAAGAGCTTCCTCAACTCGAAGCGCTACTGGCTTCCTGGCCCGTCCATTTGCCTTGTGCGGTAGAGGTTCGCCACCCCGAGTTTTTCCACAAGGGAGCCGCCGAGACTGCTCTTAACCGCCTGTTGATAACTTATTCGGCCAACCGCGTGATGCTTGACGTTCGTCCCGTCTTCTCCACCCCGGCAAATGGCCATCTAGGCCTGGCCCACGCCCAGCAAGAAAAGCCGAAACTCCCGCTACACGTGCTTTCCACGGCAAATTTTCCTGTCATTCGTTTCATTGGTCATATTGACAAAACGATTAATAGCAACTACTTCACCGCCTGGAAAGAGCGCCTAAAGCTGTGGATAAATCAGGGGAAAACCCCTTTCTTATTTGTGCATACTGCGGATAACCGCGAGTCTCCCCACATGGCCCGCTTACTCTATAACGCACTAGGAGAAGTGTCGCCATTGCCCCCACTTGGCCCCTTCGCGGGTGAAAAGCAAAGCCAACTGTTTTAACCCACCTTTTTAGGTCAGCTAACTGGCATGCTTGCGGTCTATCAGATAAATTGCGCTTACTTTCGGAAAAAGATGCCGACAACGACTCATTTTTCCGAAAAAACGGTGCATCGCACCGAAAAACTCATTACAACTGATTAAAAGAAGGTGTGTCATGGCAAAACTTGCACATGCGCAATGGTCATCAAAGATGACTTTTGTGCTGGCTGCCGCTGGCTCGGCGGTTGGCCTAGGGAATATTTGGCGCTTCTCTTACATGGTGGGCGACAGCGGCGGTGCCGCATTTGTGCTGGTCTATTTAGCTTGTGTGGCGCTAGTGGGCTTACCCATTTTGGTAGCAGAGTGGATGATTGGCCGCCGCGGTCAGAAAAACCCTATCAACACCATGGCAGAGTTGGCCGCTAATCACGGCAAATCCCCCGCCTGGGCGCTAATCGGTATTAGCGGCGTGTTGGCGGCCTTCTTAATTCTGTCGTTTTACAGCGTGATCGGCGGCTGGTCGCTGAACTACACCTTAAGCTCGGTGCTCGGCACCTTTAATGGCCAGGATGCTGACAGCATCGGCGCGCTATTTGGAGGCATGCTGGGCAGTCCTACCACCCTGCTGTTATGGCACACTGCGTTTATGGTGCTCGTCGTTGGCATCGTGGCACGCGGGGTCACCAAAGGCTTGGAGAGCGCGGCTCGCCTAATGATGCCGGCGCTGATTGTACTAATGCTGGTGTTGGTCGGCTATGGCATGGCCAGCGGCTATTTCGGCGAAGCGCTGGCCTTTATGTTCCGCCCGGATTGGAGCGCGCTTACCGGTGGTGTGGTATTAGCAGCCATGGGGCAAGCCTTCTTCACCCTGTCTCTGGGCATGGGCATCATGATGGCTTACGGCTCCTACCTGGGTGAAGACGTTAACCTGATCAGCACAGCACGTACCGTGATCATTTTAGACACCGCTATTGCACTGCTAGCGGGCTTAGCGATCTTCCCGATTGTATTTGCTAACGGCTTAAGCGCAGGTGAAGGACCTGGCTTGATCTTTGTCACGCTGCCGCTGGCATTCGGCAATATGGCGGGCGGTACGATTCTGGGGCTGATGTTCTTCCTGTTATTAACCTTCGCTGCGTTAACTTCAGCGATTTCACTGCTGGAGCCGGTGGTGGAAACCCTGGAAGAGCGCACATCCATGAGCCGCATCGTATCGACCTTGGTTAGCGGCGTCGCCGTATGGCTATTAGGCGTCGCAGCGCTGCTTTCATTCAACGTGTGGTCGGAGGTGCTGTTTTTAGGCCTTAATATTTTTGACCTGCTGGATACCTTTACCAGCAAAATCCTTCTGCCGCTGACAGGCTTGGGTGCCATCGTGTTTGTGGCTTGGTGTTTGAAGCGCGAAACAGTGGAAGCCGAACTCGGACTTTCAGCCACTGGCGTGAGCGTATGGAACATCATCGCGCGCTATGTAGCGCCCGCTGGCGTTATTGCTGTGTTCGTAACGGGGCTAATCTAAGCTGAGCCACCAAGGCCCTGCTAATTAACCGGCAGGGCAGCGTGGTTCTGCGCAGATATATAGTTGCGCCCCTAATCTCTTGGCATCCTAAAACTTAGTGCAATTCGCTCTCTTGCCGATCTTCATCGGGCAAGGGGGCGATATCCCGCGATAACTTTTGAAACTCACGATGAAGCTCAATACCCCGCCGCGCTCTCAAGCTGCGTTGGGCAGCGCTGCGCTGGCGCTGAGCATGCTCATCGACTTCCATACTCATGAAGATGTCGAGCAATTCGCTTTTAACCGAGGTGATTCGTTCGACGTTTCTCATAATCGACGTTCCTCCAGATGAATATGCCTTCGTCCACCTGCATCCGTGACGACTGTTATGATGCAGTGCGGCACTTCAATTATTACTATACCCTACTTGACAAAATGATGACCAATCTTAAAAAAACTGACTAACGACCTTTAAACGCTGCTAGAACACTGCCTAATAGTTCGTGGCCCGATGGACTCATTAAGGCATACTGTTGACTACCTGCTGGTTGAGCACCCAAGGAGCTGAACGTGAGTCGCGCCCTGTTCGATGAAATGAGACGCCGCATGGAGCACTTTCGACGCTCCGAACAAAAAGTGGCGCGGTTTGTACTGCGCAACCCCGAAGAGGTCATCCACATGCGCATTGTGGATCTGGCCACCGAAGCCACCGTTAGCGAACCTACCGTGGTGCGCTTTTGCCGTGCGCTGGGGTGCAATGGCTTTCAGGACTTCAAGCTACAGCTGGCACAAATGCTGGCCAGCGGCAGTCAGTTCGCGCAGTTCTCCATGAACGATAGCGACTCGGTCGCTGAGTTTTCCCACAGCATCTTCGACTCGACGGTGGGCACGCTGCTCTCAGTGCGCGACCGGCTGGATAACGACGCCCTGGGCCGCGCAGTCAACGCCCTGGCAATGGCCAACCGGGTTGAGTTCTACGGCTTTGGTGCCTCTGGTGCTGTAGCCTTTGATGCTCAGCACAAGTTTTTCCGCCTACAGATTTCCACTTCTGCCTACGCCGACCCGCATATGCAGAATATGTCGGCGGTGACCTTGAACGATGGCGATGTGGTGGTGGCCATTTCACAAACCGGTCGAACCAAAGCGCTGGTCGCCAGCGTACGCCTGGCTCGCGAAGCGGGTGCGACCGTCATTGGCCTGTGCCCCAGCGGTTCACCGCTGGCCGAAGAGGTCAGCCTGCCGCTGTATATCGATGTTCATGAAGACACCGAAATTTACACCCCGCTTAGCTCGCGAATTGCCCATTTGGTGCTCATCGACGTGCTTGCCGTAGGCGTGGCAAAAACCCGCGGGCCGAAACTCGCCGAGCAGCTTAAAGCGGTTAAAAAGAGCCTTAATACGCTGCGCTTTCCAGAAGAATCCTAGCCTTTGCCTATACCGAGTGCGAGGGCAGGTTGAAGCGAGGGTCTTTTGACAGGGATGTCAAAAGTAGCGCCCACGGATGGGTTCACAGCGCCCTCGCGGAAACCTGCCCTCGCACAGAGGCGAGAAGATTGCCACACCTGTATACACAGCCAGTTCCCTGGCTGTGCTAGACTAGCCGCCTATTTTTTGATCCGGCAGCGGCTACTATGGACGACGTCACGGCGATTCTCGATCAGCTCAACTCCGCCCAGCGCGAAGCAGTGAGCGCCCCCCAAGGTAATCTGTTGGTGCTCGCAGGCGCAGGTTCTGGCAAAACCCGTGTGCTGGTGCATCGCATCGCCTGGCTGATGCAGGCGGAAGGATTGTCGCCCTACGCGCTGCTGGCCGTCACCTTTACCAACAAAGCCGCCAAGGAGATGCGCACCCGCCTTGAGGCGCTACTGAGCATCTCAATGCGCCATGTCTGGGTGGGCACCTTTCACTCTATCGCCCACCGGCTGCTGCGTACCCACTGGCAGGACGCCCGACTGCCGCAACACTTCCAGATCATCGATTCCGACGATCAGCTCCGCCTGGTCAAACGGCTGCTAAAAGATTACTCCATCGACGACGAACGCTATCCGCCCCGCCAGGTGCAGCACTTTATCTCCGGCTGCAAAGAGGAGGGATTACGCCCGCACCAGGTCAATGTGGATGGCGATGCCTACATGGGCCAGATGGTCGAGCTCTACGAGCGCTACCAGCTCACCTGTGAGCGCGGCGGTCTGGTCGATTTTGGCGAGCTGCTGCTAAGAAGCCTGGAGCTACTGCGTGATAACCCCGCGCTGTTGAAACATTATCAGGAGCGCTTTGGCCACGTGCTGGTGGATGAGTTTCAGGATACCAATACCCTGCAATACGCCTGGCTAAAGCTACTTACCGGCATGAAGACACCGATGACCGCCGTGGGTGATGATGACCAGTCGATCTACGGCTGGCGCGGCGCCAAAGTAGAGAACATCAGCCGCTTTGAGCAGGAGTTTCCGCAGACCCACACCGTACGCCTGGAGCAGAACTATCGCTCCACCAGCGCCATTCTGGAAGCGGCCAATACGCTGATCAGCCACAACAGCGAGCGCATGGGTAAAAACCTGTGGACTGATGGCATCGAAGGCGAGCCGATCTCGATCTATGCCGGGTTTAACGACCTGGAAGAAGCCCGTTATATCGTCGACACTATCAAAGAGAAGGTCGATGAAGGCTTCAACCGACGGGATATTGCCATTCTCTACCGCTCAAACGCCCAGTCACGACTGCTGGAAGAGACGCTGATTCGCCAAGGCATGCCCTACCGTATTTACGGCGGCCACCGCTTCTATGAGCGCTTGGAAATCAAAAATGCCCTGGCCTACCTGCGCCTGATGCTCAACCGCGATGACGACGCTTCACTAGAGCGGGTGATCAATGTGCCCACCCGTGGCATCGGCACACGCACGGTAGAGATTGTTCGCCTGCGCGCCCGTGAACAAGGCATTCCGCTATGGCAGGCGCTCCACGATGCGATTAACGACGGCACCTTGAAAGGCCGCGCAGCCAATGCCGTGCAAACCTTCGCCAACCTGATCGAGCAGCTCGATAACGATGCTTCCGGCATGGCACTGCACGAGATTATCGACCACGTCACAGTGCATACCGGTTTGATCGAGCACCACAAAAGTGAGCGCGGCGAGAAAGGCCAGGCGCGGGTGGAAAACCTGGAAGAGCTGGTCACTGCCGCCCGCGCCTTTACCCAGGGCGATGTGTTTGAAGCACCTGAGGCGGGCGAAGGCATGGCGGCGTTGGAAGCGTTTCTCTCCGAAGCCGCCCTTAACGCTGGCGACCACGAAGCCGAGGAGTTTGAAGATAGCGTGCAGTTGATGACGCTGCACTCCGCCAAAGGTCTGGAGTTCCCGGTGGTGTTTATTGCCGGTGTGGAAGAGGGACTGTTTCCGCACAAGATGTCCCTTGAAGAGCCGGGCAGGCTCGAAGAGGAGCGGCGGCTCTGCTACGTCGGCGTTACCCGCGCCATGCAGAAGCTCTACCTCACCCACGCCGAAACCCGCCGCTTGCACGGCAAAGAGGTATTTCCACGCCCATCGCGCTTTTTGCGCGAGCTGCCACCACACCTGCTCGAAGAGGTTCGCCTGCGCGGGCATATTTCCCGCCCGGTTACCGCCTCGCGTACCTCCTTTGCTCAGCAAAGCGTCGAGGGCAGCGACGAAATGCCTAGCCTCCATGTCGGCCAGGGAGTTGAGCACCCCGTATTTGGCGAAGGAATTATCCTTAACGCGGAAGGTGAAGGTGCCCGCGCCCGTGTGCAGGTCAGCTTTGAAGGCGAAGGGGTCAAATGGCTGGTGCTCGGCTTTGCCAAACTAACGCCACTTTAAAAGCGCAAACGAAGGGTGTTGGGGTCAATAGCTTGCCGATTAAAACCCGCTTAGCGCATACTGGCGGACGGACACTGCGCCTTTTTGCGCGCTGACAAAAAAATCCTATAATTTCCGGAGTTTTGCTCGCCATGCAACGCCGTAACTTCCTCAAATCCGTCGGCCTGGGTGCCGCCGGTGTCGCTGCTGCCCCTTTTGTCACCACCTCAAGTGCACGCGCACAAGAAACCATTACTTGGGACATGGTCACTTCGTGGCCGAAAAATTTCCCTGCCCTGGGTACGGGTGCGAATGATTTCGCCCGCCGGGTAGAACAGCTCTCTAACGGCCGCATGCAGATCCGCGTCCACGGCGCGGGTGAACTGGTGCCCGCCCTCGAAGTATTCGACGCCGTAGCAGCCGGAACCGCTGAAATGGGCCACTCTGCCTCGTACTACTGGCGCGGAAAAGTCGCTGCTTCGCAGTTTTTTACCGCTGTACCGTTCGGTATGACCACCACCGAAATGAACGCCTGGTTGTATCATGGCGGTGGCCAGGAGCTGTGGGATGAGATCTACGCCAATCACAATCTGAAGCCGTTCGCCGTAGGCAATACCGGTGCACAGATGGCAGGCTGGTTCAAAAAAGAGATCAATTCGCTAGAGGATATGCAGGGGCTAAAACTTCGCCTGCCGGGTCTGGCGGGTGAAGCGATGAACAGCATCGGCGTTAGTACGGTTACTATGCCAGGTTCAGAAATTTTCACCTCGCTACAAACCGGCGCACTGGATGCCGCTGACTGGGTAGGGCCTTACAACGACTTGGCGTTTGGTTTGCACCAGGTGGCTGACTACTACTACACCTCAGCGTGGAACGAACCCTCTGCGGTACTGGAAGGCACGATCAACCTGGATGCCTGGAACGCACTGCCGGAAGACCTGCAGGACGTCATCCGCGAGGCCGCACGGGCGTCTAACATGGCCATGATCAGCGAATTCGCCTTCCGCAACGCCCAGGCGCTGGATACACTGGTCGATGAGCATGGCGTTCAGCTACGCACTTTCCCCGAGGACGTGATGGCAGCGCTTTACACTTCATCGCTGGAAGCGATTCAGCGTCAGGTCGACAGCGACGAAGAGTCACGCCGTGTTTACGAATCTTATTCTGCTTTCCAGAAGCTGCTACGCCCGTTCAGCGATGTGGGTGAGTACGCCTACCTTAAGAACCGCGATAACGTCGACGGTTAAGGCAAGTAAACGAAGCACGGCAAAAGGGCGCACTAAGCGCCCTTTTGCTATTTAACTCAGGTATTTTGAAGTTAACTAGTCGCTATGCACCGCGCGAATGCGCCCATTATCGTCCAGCGCTACCATCACAAAGCGCGCCTCGGTGACTTTTTGGCGCTCCTCTAGGCGTTGCCCATGGGGAGGACGCACCCACACTTCCACATCAATCTTGATTGAACTATGGCCAATGTCTTGTACCTGGGTGTAAACGCTGATCATTGAGCCAACGCGCACCGGGCTTAAAAAATCCATGGCTTCAATCGCCACGGTCGCCGTTCGCCCACCCGCTTCACGCCCGGCCGCCAGCTCGGCCGCTTGATCCATTTGATTGACCAGCCACCCACCGGGTATATCACCATAAAAATTGGTATCTTGGCGGGAAGCCAGTAATTTTAACGTTAGTTGGCCTTGAGGGGCGGGTACATCGTCCAAATCGGTTTCCAGGAGAGTCATGAGTTAGTCGCTTAGTCAGTTTATTGTTGTAAACGTTGCAGAGAGTCACGTTGTTTAGGTCTGTTGCTGCATCGCAACACAAAGAAGTAGTTTCAGTTAACCATAAGAGGACGCTCGTTTGAATACTCGTTGGACGACTCTTTTCAATAATGGAAGGGTAACTTGCGCTGTTCGGCACACTTTATTGCGCTGGGCGGTGGTTGTTACGCTGATGTTGTCCCCCTCCCTGACCTGGGGGCAACCCGCCGCTATCAGCGGTACTTTGGGCGCAGTGGGCTCTGACACCATGGCAGGGCTAATGCTGCGCTGGGGTGAAACCCTCACCACCCGCTACCCAGAGGTAAAGCTGCAGTTTCAAGCCAGCGGTTCGGCCAGTGCCCCCACGGCGCTGGTAGCAGGCACCACACGGCTGGGCCCGATGTCTCGCCCGATGACCGGCGAAGAGCGCGATCACTTTATCGAGCGCTATGGCTACCCACCGCTGGAATTGAAGATCGCCCGTGACGCGCTTATCGTTGTTGTACACCGACACAATCCGCTACGCACACTAACCCGTCAGCAGGTGGATGCGATCTTCTCAACCTCGCGGGCCTGCGGTGGCGAGACGCCGATCAGGCGCTGGGAGCAACTGCCAGCGACCCAAGACTGGTCATTTGGCAGCATTGCGCTGCATGGGCGAAATCTTGCCTCGGGCACGCATGAGCTGTTTCAACAGCGGGCCTTATGTGGCGGGCGTTTTCGCAGTGATATCAGTGAACACCCCGGTTCTTCGGCAGTGGTCGCCGCAGTTGGTGAATCAGCCAATGCGATGGGCTACGCTGGGTTTAACCACCTCACCCCTGCCGTGCATGCATTGAGCCTCTATAACGATGAGGGCATTGCGATCCACCCCAACGAAGCGGCGATACAGAGCGGTGATTATCCGCTGTCGCGCTATCTTTACCTTTATGTGAACCTACCACCAGGAGAGCGGCTCCCTCCCGCCGAGCAGGCGCTGCTCCGATTGATTATGTCCGATGAGGGCCAGCAGATTGCACGCGCATCCGGCTTTGTACCGTTAACCTCTAGTGTCCTCAACGAACAGCAAAGGTGGTAAACCACTGTCATCTAAATGACACATAACTGTCTTAGGGTAGGGAATCTGTCCATGTACTGTTTTTTGCTGCTGCTTGTTTGTTCACTCTATGTTGGTCAGCGCTATGATTACCTCGGTTTTGCCATGATATCCACATGACCCCACCTCGGTTACCCTCTTCTCGACAGCCGCTTAGAGCGCTGAAAGACCGCATAGCCACCGGTTTGATTACCGCTGGCGGTATAGGCGTGCTGCTGGCCATCCTGGCTATCGGTGTTTTTCTGGTGTGGGAAACCCTGCCACTACTGGCGATCGGCGATACTTTAGCGCTGGCAAAGCTCTCTCCCCTGGCATGGGGCACCCTTAAAGCCGCGTTAGCCGCACTGCTGTTCGCCATCCCCGTCGCCTTGGGTGCAGCTATCTACTCTGCGCTGTTTATGTCAGCGCGGCTGCGCTCGCGGATCAAGCCCGCGCTCGAAATGATGGAGGCTATCCCCGGTGTGGTGGTGGGCTTTATTGCCGGGCTTATTTTGGCACCTTGGGTTGAGCGCCACCTCGCCAGCGCGTTAGTGCTGATCATTTGGCTCCCGCTCAGCGCCGCGCTTGCCGGTTTACTCTGGCAACTGGCCAAATCACGCCTTCGCCGCCGATTAGCATTTTCCTGGGCAGGCCTTTGGCTAGTGCCCTGGCTTATCTTCATGGTGGCGATAGCGCTATGGCTCGCGCCGTGGCTGGAGCAGCAGTGGCTAGGCGGTGATCTGCGCCAGTTACTCGACCAGCGCTATGGCATGGATTACGCCGCCCGGAATGCGCTGATTGTTGGTATTGCCATGGGTTTTGCTGTTATCCCCAGTATCTACTCACTGGCGGAAGACGCGCTGGCCGATGTGCCCTCGACCTTAATAGAGGGCGCCCAGGCGCTGGGGGCCAGCCGCTGGCAGGCGCTGTGGAAGGTGGCGCTGGTGGCAGCGGGTCCGGGTATTTTTTCAGCGATAATGATCGGTGCGGGCCGGGCGGTGGGCGAAACCATGATCGTGCTGATGGCCAGCGGCAATACCGCCCTGTTCAGCACCAGCCCCTTCGAGGGCATGCGCTCCATGGCCGCAGCTATCGCCATCGAGCTGCCTGAAGCGTCTCCTGGTGGCCAGACCTATCATCTGCTGATTTTGGCCGCACTGGTGCTGTTTATCTTCACGTTTCTGGTCAACACCCTTGCCGAGGTCGTCCGTCAACGCCTGCGCCGCCGCTTCCGCCAGATAGGGGGGGCATTATGACCTCTGTTTCAACCGACGCGGCCTCTCGCCGCCCTCGTTTTAGCTGGGCCAATGGGGTGTGGCCCTGGCTATGTGCGGCCAGCGTAGCGCTTTCCCTGCTAATGCTCGGCGCCCTATTAACGCTACTGCTAGTGCGCGGGCTCGGGCACTTCTGGCCCGCTACGCTGGAAGAAGTCACCCTTAGCTCAGGCGAGACGTTTGCAGGTCAATCCATACGTGAGGTGGCGCTACCGCAGCAGCCGGGGGATGAACGCCTCTACTTTACTGGCAACCAGGATATAGAGGGCGCTCGCTGGCGTTGGGTGGCAATCGATGACATTGCAGAGCGTGCCCAGCCAGACGACTTGATTCGTCTTGATCGTAGCCCCTGGGGCGACTTTATAGGCCATTTAGTGGCCATCGAGCAGCACGGCCAGCGCTGGGAGGGGGACGCAGCCTGGCAACGGTTAACCGCTTTATTAGCGCTTCCCGCCAGTCAACGTCAGGCAGGGCAGCTGCTGCTTACCACCGTGGATGGCCGCACCCTGCACCAACCACTGGCCAGCGTGGTGAGCGCACAAGCCCCCAATGCTATGAGCGGGTGGCAGAAAACGCGCGCCTGGGGGGAGGCAGTGTGGCGGTTTTTAAGCGAGGGCCCACGAGCAGCCAATACCGACGGTGGCGTCTGGCCCGCCATATTTGGCACGGTGCTGATGGTGATCTTAATGTCAGTGATCGTTACGCCCTTTGGCGTGCTAGCCGCCATTTACCTCAATGAAATCGCTCACCAGGGGCGGCTGACCCGGCTGGTACGTATTGGCGTTCGCAATCTGGCCGGGGTTCCGTCAATTGTGTATGGGGTATTTGGCTTGGGGGTGTTTGTTTACGGCATCGGCGGTTCGCTGGATGAGTGGTTTTTCAGCGATACACTGCCCTCCCCCACCTTTGGCACCGGCGGCCTGCTATGGGCGTCGCTTACCCTGGCGCTACTCACCCTGCCGGTGGTGATAGTGGCCACAGAAGAAGGGCTGGCGAGGATCCCTGAGGCGCAGCGGGAAGGCGCCGTGGCGCTCGGCGCTACGCGCTTGGAGATGCTCACCCGCATCGTGCTGCCCATGGCGGCGCCCGCCATGCTAACAGGGGTCATTTTAGCGGTTGCCCGTGCAGCTGGCGAGGTGGCACCGTTGATGCTCGTCGGCGTCGCCAAGCTGGCGCCGCAGATGCCCATCGATGGTGAGTTTCCTTACCTACATTTAGAGCGCAAGTTCATGCACCTTGGCTATCATTTATTTGATACCGCCTTTCACGGCGAAGATGTACAAGCCGCTATTCCGCTGGTCTACGCCACAGCACTACTTTTAGTGCTAATTGTGCTGGTGCTTAACCTAACTGCCATATTTCTGCGTCATTATCTTAGGCGTCAACGGGGAAACGAATGCTAGCGTCATTACATTCAGCCAATACCTCTCAGGCACCAGTGGCGCACTTTTCGTCCGAGCATAGCTGCCTGAACATCGATCACTTTAACCTCGCTTATGCGGGGAAAGAGGCGTTGCGCGAGTTGACCCTCAGCATTCCACGGCATCGTGTCACGGCCTTCATCGGCCCGTCGGGTTGCGGTAAGTCGACGCTGTTACGGGCCATTAACCGTTTGCACGATCTTAATGAGTCGGTATCCCACAGCGGTAAAATTACGCTGGAAGGGCAAGATATTCATGACCCGCAAATGAATGTGACTGAGCTGCGACGGCGTGTCGGGATGGTATTTCAAACACCCAACCCCTTCCCCATGTCGATCTATGAAAACGTGGCCTTTGGCCTGCGACTGCAACAGCGCCTCCCTAAACGCAAAAGGGACGACATTATTGAGTGGGCATTAACCTCCGCGGCCCTATGGGATGAAGTGAAAGATCGCCTGCACCGCTCCGCCTGGCAGCTTTCCGGTGGTCAGCAGCAGCGCCTGGTGATCGCACGCACCTTAGCCGTACAGCCCGACGTGCTGCTGCTTGATGAACCTGCGTCAGCACTCGACCCGATTTCAACCCTCAAAATTGAGGAGTTAATCCGTAACCTCAAATCAGAGCTAACGCTGATACTGGTTACCCACAATATGCAGCAAGCAGCACGCGTATCAGATTACACCGCCTTTTTGCACCAAGGTGAGCTTGTTGAATACGGGCCTACCGATCAAGTCTTCACTAATCCCCGTTTGCAACGTACCGAAAACTACATCACCGGCCGCATCACCTAGGCCTTAGCGACGAAAACGTCAGGAGTGCTCCATGGATATTACTAGCGACTCTCACAGCCAGCATATCTCTCGCCAGTTCAACCAGGAGCTGGAAGAGCTGAAGACCCACCTGATGGCCATGGGCGGTCTGGTGGAAAAACAAGTGCAGGATGCTGTCTTTGCCCTCTTGGAGGGGGATACTCGCTTAGCCGAGCAGGTGCGTGACAATGATCGTCAGGTCAACGACCTGCAGCTGCAAATCGACGACGAATGTACCCGCGTGCTGGCGCGCCGCCAGCCTGCAGCATCCGATCTACGCCTGGTGCTGGCCGTCATTCGCGCTACTTCAGACCTTGAGCGCATTGGCGATGAAGCCAGCAAAATCGCCCGCAACGCGCTGCTACTAAGTGAAAATACCAGTACTATTCGAGGCTTGGTGGAAGTACGTCATATCAGCGAGCACGTGCGTAAAATGCTTCGCGATGCGCTCACCGCCTTTGCCCGCTTTGATACCGACCTGGCCATGCAGGTCGTGCGCGAAGATGAGCTGGTTGACGACGAGTACAGCAGCGCTATGCGTTCGCTAATGACCTTTATGATGGAGGACTCGCGCTCAATTACATCAGTGCTCAGCATCATGTGGGTACTACGCGCACTGGAGCGGGTGGGTGACCACGCCGATAACCTCGCGGAGTACGTGGTTTATCTCGTCAAAGGACTGGATATTCGCCATAGCGACACCGACGACCTGGATCCGAAGGTACTAAAAAAGTCTTGACCTGATAGGGCTTTCCTCCTGCAATACGTCCAGGCTGCTAAGCGGTCTGGACGTTTGAATCACGAGGAGCTCCCCACCATGCTGGATGCTGTCACTGCGCTTAGCCGAGGTACACGCTGTGTGTATCAGTCGGGTATGCGCCGCTATATTTTCCTGCCGATTTTAGTCAATCTAATTGTTTACGTAAGCATGTTCAGCTTTGTGCTCAACCGCTTCGATGGCTGGTTAGCACATTGGATGAGCATGGTACCTGCCTGGCTTGATTGGCTAGCGTGGCTAATCTGGCCCCTGTTTGTGATTTGCCTGCTCGTCGTGGTGTTTTTTACCTTCACGCTGGTGACCAGCTTAATCGCAGCCCCTTTTTACGGCTTCTTAGCCGCGAAAGTTGAAATTCAAGCCACGGGGCGTGAGCCTCTGGATGACCGAAATCTGACCAAAACAGCCCTTGATGCCCTGGGTCGCGAATTTGTTAAGCTCGCCTATATTCTGCCCCGAGCTGCGGGCCTGTTTGTGATCAGTTGGATTCCCGGCGTGAATTTAGTTACTCCACTACTCTGGGCGCTGTTTTCTGCCTGGGTAATGGCCATCACCTATTTGGATTACCCAATGGATAACAACAAGGTGACGTTTACCGATATGCGTCAACGACTCGCTAAGCGCTGGTGGCAAAGCCTTAGCTTTGGCGGACTGGTCACGCTCATCACCTGGATTCCACTGGCCAACCTGTTTCTGATTCCCGGTGCCGTAGCCGGTGCCGTGCTGCTCTGGGATGACCATTACCGAGACGGCATGTAATGACACACGAAAAGGCCCACGCGGCATCACGTCGCAGTAGAAGCACAAAGTGTGTATTACCCAGGCTACGCCTGCTTTGCTACCTTTACGTTCTGCTTGTCTATTCTGGACTCAACCAACAATAAAGGAATCACCGCATGTTAAAACCCTTGGCTCGGCTGGCTGGCGTACTCTTGATGGGCGCCATGTTTATTTCAATGGCGACGGTGGCACTCGCCCACGACGTACAAACAGACGCTCTGCGTATCGCGCATCCCTTCGCCACCCCGACCCCTCCGGGTGCCGAGAATGGCGCCGCCTATGTAGATATCACCGCCTTTTCTGACACGGTTACTCTTATCGGCGCGAGCAGCCCGGCAAGCAGCAGCGTTGAACTGCACGATATGCAAATGAACGACGACATGATGCAAATGCGGCATGTGGATGAGATTCGTATCCAGACAGGGGAGACTTATACCATGCGCCCTGGTGGCGGCTTTCACTTAATGCTGCTTGGTTTAACCAAGCCGCTGAAGGAGGGGGAGCGATTCCCACTCACTCTCACCTTTGCGGAGCAAGGTGATGTGGCCATTGAAGTCTGGATACAGAGCGCTCAAGAGGGTAGCGAAGCCGCGGAGGGACATCATCACTGATGTCGGTTGCTTATAACACATCGCTAAAAACCCCGCCGAAGCGGGGTTTTTAGCGAGTTACGCTTACATTAGCAGTTACACTTATTTGACTATTTACCACTCCGTGCTATCGCCTTCATCCCGGGTCAAATCTTCTGGGCGGATATTTTCACCGCGATGATTTCTTGCTCCGGCATCAGAAGCGCTGCTTGATGGCGAGAAATCTAAACTATCGCTTTCATCGCGATTCAAGTCATTAGCCGAGGCATTAGCTGCGTTCGACGGTTTATGTGACGTTGGCTTATCGATCACATTCTGACCAGCGGAACGGTCTTTGTTCAATTCAATTGATGAGTTCGCCATTGCCAGTGGGCTCGCGAGTAGACCAAAAGCAGTCGCTACGACAGCGAGTTTTTTACCCATTTCTTTCGATAACATGACGCTCTCCTCATTATTTCTTTATACCGCTTCATGGTAGTAAAAGCGGCCACTACATCATTAATAAAGCACTCTGCATACCAGACCCCACAAATAAATAAAAAATACTAATAAATCATTATCTTATGGGTGAAATATTGTGCAAAAAATAAGCTCTCGCAAGCTTATTTTACCAAGAACAATTGTGCAATAATTACACATGCGCCGCTATATTTATACAAAAACCAGCATCGGTATTCCAGCGAACGGGCTGAGAGCGTGCGATGAAGGGATGAATCTAGCAACGCGTAAGTAGCACGTTGAGCGAAGAGAGGAGCATCAAGAGAGCCTTGCATCCCCAAAAAATCAGACCCCGCATCAGCAGGGTCTAAGGACACAATACTAGGACAATGACTAACGCTAGCTTCCTTTCCTTTTGCGGGACTCCAACCTTGGAATTTAACCCTGACTAGCGCTCTGATTGTCGTTTGATTCACTCCGTGAATTGATGAGCATCCCTGTGGTGTGACACGCGTCGGCGTGTTTAGATCACTCTCTCATCGTAATATATTTCTTCAAAATTGCAAACTTTTGTTACCAAACGTTTCCATCACCCTCGTCCTGGGTTAAATCTTTCGCTGTGAAGTCTGCTTGAGTGCTAGTGCGGTGTGACTCTGCCTTGATAACCTTTGGATAATCACCTTCGTCGTACATCAAGTCAGATGGGCTAAACTCAGCTTGATCGTTCGTGCGCTGCGATTGAGCTTGAATCGGCTCATCATTAACGGTCAAATCTTGATTCGCTTTGATAGAGATATGTGCAAAGGCAAGCGGGCTTGCCAGCAAACCCAAAGAGAGACCGACAACGGCTGCTTTTTTAACAAATACGTTAAACATACTATTTACTCCTGGTGACTATTTGATACCGCTGAAGTGAAGTGAGAGGGGCACTTTGGCTGATATCTCACTGCGGTTAGCTTCACTGCCTTGGTAATGCATATGCAGTGCCAAGCTCATAAATTTAAAAATTATTAGCCAAAAATCATAAACTTAAACCATTTATATTGTGCACAATAATATGCCACTAAAAACAAAAGCACGCTAATAACATGTGCACTAATGACACATGCGCAAAATTGTCTGTGCCTTTATGACACACTGATCAAAGCAACCCAGGCACAGCTGCTAATAGGCCGCTAGACGTTAGCGTTTATAGAAAAACGAAAAGAGTATAGGAAAGGTGTGGCAGTGAAGGCGAGGGGGCAGAAGTAATAAGGAAAAAACAGAGGAGAGAAAGCAGACAGCAAAAAATTAGGCCCCGCACTGCGGGGCCCGATATCAGAATTGATTATAGGTAATGACTAACGCTAGCTTCCACTCCTTGTGCGGGACTCCAACCTTGGAATTTACCCTGACTAGCGTTTTGATTTCCTATTGATTCTTCCGTGAATCTGAACAACATCCTTATCTATAACATCCTGTTGATCACTTCTTCATCCCATGAAAAAGCATTCAATGATATCTAAAAAGTCATCAATGATTTAGCTACCGCCATTTTCTTCAACAAGATCATCTGCATCATATTCAGCATCGCTTGAGTGACTGCTGGATTGAGGCTCCATGTCGCTAGCATCGTCGCCTTCGTCATGGGTTAAATCGTTAGTCATGCTATCACTGCTGCTAGAGCTACCAGTACCCTGTGCATCCATTGGCTGCTCATCAGCCGTGATGCCTTGGTTCTCATCAATTGCAGTGTTTTCATCTGTTTGTGCAAAAGCCAATGGGCTTGCCATCAGACCAAAAGATACACCTAAAATGCCAGCTTTCTTGAGTAAATCCTTGGACATCATATTCCACCTCCGATCGCTGTTTGTTACCGCTTGGTTAAGAAAGAAGGGCTAACCAGTAGCCAGCATTTCCTGCGGTCGTCTTCCTTACTCAACAACTTGCAGATGGCATGCCAAAAGTCTCAATAAAAATATAAATTAAATAAAATCAATAACTTATATTATTAACGCTATACCAAAGAGATACTACCCAAGCCATTAATTTGCGCTTAAAGCTGTATAAAAATGACACATGAGTAAGTTTTACCAACCTTGCATGCCAATATTGCACACTTCTACAAACGTTGTGCGTCGGATCCCTTGCTAAATTAAACCAGACGCGAGGAGGGGAAGGCGCAGCGGAACAGGGCGCCCTTGCCGGGGAGGGATTCAATTTGCAGTTGCGCATCGTGACGCAACAACACGTGCTTAACGATGGCCAAGCCTAAACCCGTGCCACCGGTCGCCGTGCTGCGCCCTTTATCGACCCGGTAAAAGCGTTCTGTTAAGCGGGGTATATGAACAGGGTCTATGCCTTCACCGTTATCTTCTACATCGATATAGCCGCCGCCTGAAGCGTCAGCTTTCCAGCGCAGTGTGATTTGGCTACCTGCTGGCGTGTAGCGAACCGCATTAAAGGCAAGATTAGAGACGGCGCTACGGATTTCCTGCTCACTGCCTAATAACCGGGCGTCGCTCTCGAGCGCAACGGTGATGGTATGCCGTTGATGCGACAGGGCTAGCGCATCAGCACAAACGCTTTGCAGCAGAGGCGCAAGTGACAAGGGGTGATGATCTTGACCGCCTTGGTCAATCTCCAACCGCGAGAGCAGCAATAAATCATTGACCAAATTCTGCATACGTTGGGTCTGCTCCTGCATCTGCTGGATACTGCGACCCAAGCGGGGAGGAAGCTGATCGGCGATATCACTGTAGGTTTCTAAATAGCCGGAAAGCACGGTCAGAGGAGTGCGCAGCTCGTGGGAGACGTTGGCGACGAAGTCGCGCCGCATCTGCTCAAGACGATGTAAGCGGGTAATATCGCGAGCCATGACCAAGCGCTCGTCGTCGCCGTAGAGGGTAATTTGATACTGCAGGATTCGTCGCTCATCAATCGGCGAGGTGAGCGTTAACGGTTCACTGTAGTTACGCGCATTAAAGTAGCTGATAAAACTGGGATCACGCAGCAGGTTGGTGATGTGTTGGCCCCTATCGTGGGCAGTTTGTAGCCCTAACATGGCGGTGGCCGCGCTGTTCCACCACTCTAAATCACCATGGCGATCAAGCATGACCACACTGTCGCGCATTGCTTCAGAGGACTCCTGGATACGTGCCAAAGTAGCCCTCAGGCGGCTTTGGGTAATGCGCTGACTTTTTTGATAGCGGTATAGGCGATCAAATAGCTCGCCCCACATTCCGCTGGCAGCAGGTGGCTCATCATGGGGGTGGAGGGTGAGCCACAGGTAAAGCTCTCGCAGTTGCCGCAGATGATAAAAAAGGCATATTGCAAGCCCTGCCGACAGCCCTAGCCCTGCTGAACCCAATAACCAGCCCAGACAGGTGCCCAGCGTGGCCAGCCACGCTAGCCGCCACAGCTCACGGCTCCATAGGCGCACATTTACACCCGAGCAGAGAAACGGTAACCGGTACCCCGAACCGTTTGAATCAGGTTTTGATGCACGTCGCCCAGCGCTTTGCGCAAGCGGCGAATATGCACGTCGACCGTGCGCTCTTCGACATACACATTGCCACCCCATACTTGGTCAAGCAGTTGGCTACGTGTATAAGCGCGCTCTTGGTGGGTCATAAAAAACTGTAGCAATCGGTACTCGGTGGGCCCCATTTCCAGCGCTTTGCCGTCGGCGCTGACCCGGTGGCTCACCGGATCAAGCAGCAGGCCGTTGATTTCAATCGGGTCTTCAACGCCACGCGGGGTCGCACGACGCAGCACCGCCTTTAGCCGAGCCACCAGTTCCCGGGGTGAAAAAGGCTTGGTGATATAGTCATCGGCACCGGCTTCAAGCCCTTGAATTTTATTATCCTCTTCGCCTTTCGCGGTGAGCATAATAATGGGAATCTCGGCAGTGGCTTCTTCACGCTTTAAGCGCCTTGCCAGCTCAATTCCGCTAGTGCCGGGCATCATCCAGTCCAGCAGCAGTAGATCAGGCTGGTGGTCGACCACCATGGCATGGGCATCCTGGGCGTTATCCGCTTCGAGCACGCGATAGTCAGCCATTTCCAGCGCTACCGCGATCATCTCGCGAATCGACGCCTCATCATCGACAATCAGAACGGTCTTGGCGGTCATACCAGAGCCTCACGGTGTTCAAAGTAAACGAGCTCAATGAAAACTAGTTTAAAGATAAACAGTTCAATGACATATCAGTGACGATAACACCATGACTTGATGACAATTATATGACATTCAAAAAAATTAGCCCGTCACAGGCCACCAACTGAGCGCGATACCGGCAAAAATCAGCAGCCCCGACCAGTGATTATTGAGAAACGCCTGGAAGCAAGCATCCCGCTCCTGGTGGCGAATCAAGCACTGTTGATGCAGGAAAGTCGCCGCCATGGCCGCGAGCCCTAGCCAAAAGAAACCACCTAAACCAACCCGCCAGCCTACCCATGCCAGCAACCCCAGGGTAGCTAACTGGAGAAGGCCAATGATCAAACGGTCTGCATTTCCAAACAGCACCGCTGTCGATTTAATGCCAATTTTTAAATCATCGTCGCGATCGACCATGGCGTACTGAGTATCGTAGGCCACTGTCCAGCACACATTGGCGCAGAATAGCAGCCATGCTTCCAGCGGCAAGTAGCCCAGCACGGCGCCAAAGGCCATTGGAATTGCCCAGGAAAACGCCGCCCCCAAAACCAACTGGGGAAAGTGGGTATAGCGCTTCATAAACGGATAAATAGTCGCCAGCAGTACCCCGCCCAGCGAGAGCAGCACCGTAAACCAGTTGGTGAGCAGTACCAGAATGAAGGCCGCGGCCACCAGGGCAATAAACAGCAGCTGCGCCTCGGTTTCGCTGATGCGGCCCGTGGCTAATGGACGGTTTTTGGTACGTTTCACATGGCCATCAAAGTGACGGTCAGCATAATCGTTGACTACACAGCCCGCGGCACGCATCACGTAAACACCGGCTACGAAAATCAGCAGCACATTTCGCCCGGGTACTCCTTCTGCAGCGACCCAAAGTGCCCACAGCGTCGGCCACATCAACAGCCATGTACCTATCGGTCGATTCAAGCGCATCAGCTGTAAAAAATCTGCCACGCGAGCCCACCCCTTTGGCCGCAACAATGAACGATCCATGCTTACCTCACGAAGAATAAGATGCAGGCGCTAGCCTAGCGCGAAGGCAGACCAAGATCATCAGCCATTGCACCCAAAAAGTACTCTTGAACTAATAACGACAGAGAGCCGTGCTTACAGCCGTAATAAAAAACAGAGCGACGGCCCCAAGCAGCGTTTCCTTGTATACCGCTCACGCTAGCGAAAGTCGGCGCTTGCGTCGTCGCCTCTAATGACCCACGGATTAAACCCGGCTGACGAAATAGCCAACTGCCTAGTGAGCGTTCACCCAGACGCTCCAACCGCTGGCCCTTGAGCTGCGTGAGCGGGGCGACCGAGCGTGCCACCACCCAGGGAGTTTCATCCAAGCAGAGCGCTACTTCCCGCAGCCAGGCGTACCGTTTGGCACCAATGCCCAGCGCCTGCGCCTCATCCTGTTGCGGCCAGCCGACGCCCTGGCGTAGCAGCCTTACACGAAACGGCTTATCTCCCCCCGCTGCCATTAAGCGTGCAGTTAACGAGTCGGTGGAGGCAACCCACTGCCACCAGGAAGCACTCATCGCCGGGCGCGCCGCATCAATCGGGCGCCAGCGGGAAAATAGAGGAGTTTGCCGAAAAGCAGCAGCCGTCACCGAGTTCTCCTGGGCAATTAACGGGCTGGCTAGTGTAACATGAGGCATTGGAGGCTTTGGTTTTAGCGACTTTTTTCATAAAACGGTTGAGCGCCTCTCATTATTGGCAGCCTTTTTTTAGTCATTTTTTCTTTAGCAACTCTTTTGGTGTCTGCATGCCCGCACCCCAAGCACAAAAACCTTCGTTTCACGCTGCGCTGGTGATTATTGGCACCGGTATGGCAGGGGTTGGCCTTGCGCGGGCGCTGCGCCGCCTGGGCGACCCACGCTCAATCACGCTGGTGAGCGCAGACAGCGGTGATGACTACAGCAAGCCGTTACTCTCCACCGGCTTCGCCAAAGGCTTGGAGCCTGACCAATTGGCCCAGCGGAGCGCCAGCGAACTGGGCGAAGAGCTTAATGCCGAGCTGGTTATCCACACCCAGGTAAGCGCACTGGATGTGGATAACCAAAAAGTTTTTCTTGAAGATGCCACTGTGCTTGGCTACGACACACTGGTACTGGCCACCGGTGCTGCTCCACGGGTGCCCTTCACTCTCGATCCCAGCGTGGCGTCACGCTGCTTTACGATCAATGACCTAGACGACTACCGCCGCTTCTATAAAGCGTTGGGCCACGGCCCATCCCGGGTAGCAATCATTGGCGCTGGGCTGGTTGGCTGTGAATTTGCCAACGACCTCCACGCCGGAGGCCATTCGGTCAGCATTGTCGCCCCCGAAGGAACCCTGCTTCCTCGCTTGCTGCCACCGCCCTTGGGCATTGCCCTAGGCGACACCTTTAGCGAAGCAGGTATCCAACTTCACCTTGGCCGTTCAATTGTTTCAATAGCCGCCGAAAGCAGTGATCACATCGCATTGCGCTTGGACAACGGCGACAGCGTCAGTGCTGATCTCGTGCTAATGGCCACCGGTCTGATACCCCGCACGGCGCTTGCCGAGGCCGCTGGCTTAAGCGTATCGCCTAGCGGCATCGTCGTTGATCGCCAATTACGCACATCGCACCACAATATCTACGCTCTGGGCGATGTAGCCTGCGTGGACGGCGTTAATGCCATGTACGTACAGCCGCTGCAAGCCAGCGCTAAAGCTTTGGCAGCAACCCTTTCAGGCAAACCCACGCCGGTTAGCTTCGGCGCTTGGCCGGTGGTGGTTAAAACGCCGCTGTTACCGGTGGTTGCCTACCCACCAACGACCACCCCGGAGCGCTGGCGAATTGAAGGTGAAGGCGGTGATATCAGTGCCTTGGCTGAAAATAAAGACGGACGTTTGATTGGTTTTGCGTTGACAGGTGGCTGCGTGAGAAGGAAAGTGGAGCTTTCCAGAGCAGCACCTACGCTGCTAGGCTGATTTTCGTCGCGTTCACGACTAGGCTAGAGAAGCTAACCTAATCGGCTACGCACCCAACAACATGCATTTGTTTGATTTTTATTAACAAGGGGAGATTCCTTATGCGCAAACCTGAACTCGCTGCCGCCATCGCTGAAAGTGCCGACCTATCCAAAGATAAAGCAGGCCAAGTGCTAAACGTTATTCTGGATGAAATCACCAACAGTTGTGCCAAGGGCGAAGATGTCGCGCTGATTGGTTTTGGCACCTTCACCGTACGTGAGCGCGCAGCGCGTACCGGCAAAAACCCACAAACCGGCGCTCCGCTGCAGATCCCGGCCAGCAAAAACGTTGCCTTTAAACCAGGCAAAGGACTTAAGGACGCCGTTTCCTAATGAAGCTCAAGCTGACGCTGTGGCTGCTGGGCGTACTGCTCAAACGCGCCTTGCGCCGCAAACCGCGCTTTCGTGAACAGTTAGAACGCATTCGCGGCCTGGACTGGGGTATTGCCACGGAAGATCTAAGCATTTCCCGCCACTACCGGATGACACCGAAAAGCATCAGCACCGGTAAGGGATTGCCAGTGGACTTGGATCTTGAGCTGCGTTTCCGTGATCAGGATACCGCATTGAAAGTGCTCAAAAAGCCAACTCAGCAAGCCTTTCTTGACGGCATGATGGACGGCAGCGTGCGCTTGGTGGGTGACTCCGCCGATATGAATAAGCTGCAAAAACTACTCAAGTACTTGTAGCGCTTCACTAACGATGGACATACCTCATCAGCGCCTTGTGTACTTTCGCGTTACCCTGGAGTCTGGCTCAGTGCGCCGCGCAGCGGCGCGCTTGGACATAGCTCCCTCGGCGGTTAGCCGGCAGATAGTGTTGCTGGAAGAAGCCCTGGGAGCCACCCTGATGGAGCGTCAGCGTGACGGCATTTCGCCTACCCCGGTAGGCGAAATGCTGCTTGAGTACTGCGAACGTCGCGGTGCCCTTGATGAAGGCTTTATTGCGTCACTTGAATCCTACCAGCGCCTGGAAACCGGTAGAATATCGCTCACCGTCGGTGAAGGGTTCGTCAGTGATTTAGTAGCGTCCCCGCTACATGAGTTCACCCAGCTTTACGCGGGTATCCAGCTCGATATTCATATCGCCGGCACCTCGGGCATTATTGAAGCCGTGGTCGATGATCACAGCCATATCGGCCTAATGTTCCATGAACGCACCCATCCTCAGCTTCGCTTCTGGGCCTCCAGCCCCCAGCCGCTGATGGCTATTTTGTCGCCAGACCATCCCTTGGCCAACCAGCCTGCGCCGCTCTCTCTCGATCAACTGAGTGCCGAGCCCATGGCGATGTGGGATGCCAGCCACGGGGTGCGCCAAATGGTCGATCAGGCCTTTCAGCAAGCGCGGATTGCGCCGCGCCTGGCAATGAATACTAACTCTATGGTGGTGCTGGCACAGTACGTGCGCAGTGGCATGGGCATTACCCTGCTACCCGCGTTTGCTGTCGCCCACGACCTAGAGCTCGGCACACTCGTGGCGCGCCCGGTAGATAATCCGCTTTTTCAGCGCTCCCAGGCCCACATGGTCACCCGGGTAGGCCGCCAACAGCCTAAGGCATGCATACTATTGCTGCGCCATTTGCAGCGCTGGATGCAGGCGTTCCGCGATGTGAATTAGCGTGCAGTCGCAGGCAGCCCCACCACCGTCGCCCCAGCGGTTACGCTTTTTGTGACAATCGCCCCAGCGCCAATTCGTGCGCCCTCACCTATTTCAATATTGCCGAGTACAACGGCGTTTGCACCCAAAAAAGCATTCCGCCGTATTTTGGGGTGTCGATCACCATTAAGCTTACCCGTACCCCCTAATGTGACGCCCTGAAAAAGCGTTACACCATCCTCCACAATCGCTGTTTCACCAATCACAATACCTACGCCATGGTCGATAAAGATGCCTTTACCGATAGGCGCTGCAGGGTGAATATCGACGCTAAACTTACTGCTACTGCGAAATTGCAGATAGCTTGCCATGCTCTTTTGGTCGGATTGCCACCATGCATGACTAATACGATGGCACTGCAAGGCGCGATAGCCCGAAAAATACAGCAGCGGCGTAAAAGGCTCTGGAATCGCCGCGTCTTCTCGCAGCAATACCTGAAGATCTGCCAGCGCAGACTCGACGATCAGCGGATGGCTTTCTAGTACCGCGTACGCCTGCCAGTGCAGACGCATAAGGTATGTGCGATGACGCCAATGTCTCCGCGATAACAGCGGCTAGTGCCGAAGAAAAATCGCAATGATCAAGCACCGCGTGGCGGTAATAATCGGCGAGCATCGGCTGCGAGTGCGAGGCTTCAAGCGCGGCCGACCGAACGTCTTGCCACAATGCTTCGTGTTGAGCGTTAATGGTTTTGGCGGCTAAGCCTGCATTTGTGACCATCGCTGGCTTCCTCAAGCAGAAATTTGGGAAAAGCGTAGCAGGGTTCCACCTAACACTTCTGGCGGTATATCGATCTCGTTTTCAGTGAGCCGTACAAATGGAAGAGCGTGCTCACTCCAGTGTTGAATAGCCCTCTCGATATCATGACAAGCCAGCGTCAACGCCACGGCTCTGGCAGGTGTCGCGGGGATACCCCTTAATATTTCAAAGTGCTCGCTGATGGCTTGGCAGCTTAGCAAATGGCAGTTTCCCTTTTCCGTTTGAATCTTGAAACCACCTCGCTGAGGAGTCACTGCATCTTCGCCATGAATATGCCGAAAGTGATCTATATCATGGGCTGGATTATCTGAGACATACCAAACATCGGTTATCGACGTTGCCGTATTCGCGTGCTGTTCAAGAGTAGGATCGGTGCGAAACAGCTCAGGGCGTAATTGCTGACATAAAAATTGGGTAAGAAAGGGCTGTGCAGGGCTATGCAGAATATTTAATGCTACGCCCACCTCGACATCGCCACTGTCGAGATGCGCCAGTCGGCGAAACTCAATAGGCGAGTGGCCTTTAAAACCACGCGCAGACAACAGCGCATGATCCGTCGTCATAGCTTCACTCTCTAATGCCAGCATGGCGATCCCTTCGCCTATGGTTAATCGAGCCTCAACCACTTTCGCAAATTGAAAGCCATTAATATCGCGGTAATCCGTTAGCTCTGGATGAGCAATGCCAATCAACTCAATGAAGTTATGGCGTAAAAACAGCAGATGGTTATCGGTGCCCCAGGGATGGCTATGGCGCGGATTTAGGGTAAACCCCAGTGCTGTCGCGCGCTCGGCTGCCACATCTAAATCGGCTACCGCCACTAAGGGATGATCAATACCAAAGCTCATTGCAGTAACTCCTCACAGTGCCGGAGCGAAGCGCCCCAGCAGATTAGCCTAATACCCTCAGGTGCCGCTCGATAATCAACCGACACCACTGCCGTAACCAAACGCGACGCTGGCCTCGGGCGCGGTTTCCACCCAGACGCTTTGTGGCACGGTGTATTCGCGCAGGCCATCCAGGCCGCTGGAGCGGCCAAAGCCGCTGTCGCCAAAGCCGCCGAACGGCGACATGACGCTGATCGCTTTGTAGCTATTAATCCATACCGTACCCGCACGCAGTTGCCCGGCGACGCGATGCGCCCGCGCTACATCTTGGCTCCACACCGCACCCGCCAAGCCAAATCGCGTCTCATTGGCGAGTTGAATGGCCTGGTTCTCATCGTCAAACGCCATGGCGACCAGCACCGGGCCAAACACTTCTTGCTGGGTGATCTCCATATCCGGCGTGACATCAACCAGCACGGTAGGCGCGATAAAGTAGCCCTGGGCTTCATCTGGCAACCCTGCTGGGCGCTTGCCACCCGTCAAGAGCCGCGCGCCCGCGGCGACAGCGGCGTCAATCATTCGCGTCACTTGCTCAAACTGACGGTGGTTCTGCAGTGGCCCCATGCGGGTGCCTTCGTCGCTAGGTAAGCCCACTGGAATCTGCTCTGCTGCACGTGCCAAGCGGGTGGTGACCTGCTCAAACACCGAGCGCTCAATCAATAAGCGCGACCCTGCCACACAGCTCTGGCCAGCGGCGGCAAAAATGGCCGCCTGGGCACCCGCCACCGCTTCATCCAGTTTGGCATCGGCAAACACGATATTAGCCGACTTGCCCCCAAGCTCTAGAACGCTGGGCACCAGCCGCCGTGCGCCCGCCTCGGCAATCATACGGCCACTCTGGGGCGAGCCCACAAACACCAGCTTGCTAATGGCCAGGTGATCGGTCAGCGCCGCACCGGTCGTTTTGCCCAGCCCGTTGACGATATTGATCAGCCCTTTAGGGAGCCCGCCGCTTTCAAGTAACTTGGCAATCACCACTGATGAGAACGGTGTTAACTCAGAGGGCTTCAATACGGCGGCGTTGCCTGCGGCAATGGCCGGGGCCAGTTGCCAGGCGCAGGTAAACATCGGCGCATTCCAAGGAGTAATTTGCCCCACTACGCCGTACGGCACATGGCGCACATAGTTAAGGTGCGAGGTAGGTACCGGAATCACTTCGCCATGCTGTTTGTCGCACCAGCCCGCGTAGTACTCGAACATCTCGCGCACTTTGCCGACTTCAGCGCGGCAGTCTCGAATCGGCTTACCGGCAACGACACTTTCCAACTGCGCCAGCGCCTCTTCATGGCCCTCCAGACCGCGTATGGCGGCATTCATGCGTCGACCGCGCTCGCTGGCGGTCAGCGCCATCCATTCGCGCTGCCCACGCTCAGCCGCTTGGGCGGCACGCTCAATCAACCCAGCGCCTGCGTCTCGATAACTCACCAGCGTTTCGCCGGTGGCCGGGTTAGTCAGGGTGATCGCATCCCCTTCCCCCGCGACTAATTCACCATTAACCCAGTTACTCAGTGGCGTGGCAGCGGCTAACCCGAAACCTTCGAGCAGTTCGGTAAGATGATCACTAGCGTGTTGGCTGAGTGCGTTCATTGGTTGCCCTCCGCTTGAGTAGCACGTGCTAAAATCGGCGTGGTGATATGGTTAAAGTCGTCACTATCGGCGGGGTGATCGGCGTTCCCGTGCCAGGCATCAACAACGGCTTGTAACAGCAGCAGTGGAATACCCAGTTGCTCAGCGGCATCCCGCGCCAGACGCAGGTCTTTACGCATCAAGCCGGTGGTAAAGCCTGAGTCGAAACGTTCACTTAGCACCCACTCGGGGAAATTCACTTCGCTAACCGCGCTGCGTCCGGAGCCACTATTGAGCCCCGCCAAACAGGCGGCGGGTTCAACGCCTGCTTTGGCTGCCATGGCGACTGCCTCTGCTGTGGTCAACAAGTGCGCCGCACACAGGTAGTTATTGGCCAGCTTCACCACATGGCCGCAGCCTGGGCCGCCCACACGGGTGCGCTTGGCCGACATCGCTTCCAGCATCGGCATCACCCGCTTGATGGTAGCTTCATCGCCGCCCAACAACATACCAAGCTTGCCGCTGGCCGCGCCTTTTGGGCCGCCGCTGACCGGGGCGTCCAGCCACTCAAGGCCCGCTGCGATGACGCTTTCAGCCAGTTCGCGACTAACCTGAGGATCACTTGTCGACGTATCCACAATCACACTGCCTTTCGGCGCTAGGCTGAGTAAGCCCGGTGATTGCTCAATCACCTCGCGCACATGGGCGGAAGTCGGCAGCGACAGCAGGTACACATCGCTTGCAGGAAGTTCTTCGGGCGCCACGACTGGTACCCCCTGGGCAGCGAGGCGCGACCGCGCCTGCTCAAATAGATCGCTACCCGTCACTTCAAACCCTGCTGCTTTGAGGGTGAGCGCCATATTGCCGCCCATCTGCCCCAGCCCAATGACCGTAATGGTTAAAGACATCCTAAAACTCCCTATAGCGCTTTTTGGGTAACGTGGCGCCGTGTTCGGTGTTGATATTTGGCGTAGACGCTCCCCTACCCATTGGGCATCAGAGAGCGAATAACGCTGGTTGTTTAGGTTTAACGTTTGATTTAGACGAGCAGTGCGCTTACCAGCTCCACCCAGTAGCGTGCGCCTAGCGGCAATAGTTCATCGTTAAAGTCATAGCGCGGGTTGTGCAGCGACGCAGACGCCTCGCCGTTGCCCATCCAGATATAGGCACCAGGGCGCTCGGTAAGTAGAAACGAGAAATCCTCAGAGGCCATGCTGGGCGGCGGGTTACGAATCACATTCTCGCTACCGAGTATGCTCTCCAGTACCGTGGCGCAGTGCTGCGCGTTTTCAGGGGTATTGATAGTGGCGGGATAGCAGCGTTGGTAATCCAGCTCAACGGCCAAGCCATGAAACTCCGCCAAGCTGGCAATCGCCTGCTTAAAGCGCGCCTCCAAATGCTCTTTTAGCGTCATATCAAAGCAGCGCAGCGTGCCACGCAGCGCTACCTGCTCGGGAATTACGTTGAAGGTGTCCCCCGCATTGATACTGGTAATACTCAGCACGGCAGATTTGTCCGGGGGTGTTTCGCGACTCACCAGCCCTTGCAGCTGGCTGATCAGTTGGCAGCTCGCCAACACCGTATCAGTACCTAAGTGCGGCATCGCCGCATGGCAGCCTTTGCCGGTCAGCGTTAGGCTAAAGATGTCAAAGGCTGCCATCACGTCGGTATCGTGCACCGCGGCAACGCCTACCGGCAGACCCGGCCAGTTGTGTAGGCCGTACACCGCATCCATGGGGAAGCGCTCGAACAGCCCCTCTTCGACCATCACCCGCCCGCCGCCGGCATTCTCTTCAGCAGGTTGAAAGATAAACACCACACGCCCTTTAAAATCAGGCTGCTGCTTTAACGCCCAGGCGGCGCCCAGCAGCATGGTGGTGTGGCCATCGTGGCCGCAGGCGTGCATCTTGCCAGGTGTTTGTGAGGCGTAGGCCAGCGCCGTCTCTTCGCGAATATCCAGGGCGTCAATATCGGCCCGTAGGCCGATCGTTTTACCTTCTCCCTGTTGTCCATCCAGAGTGGCCACCACCCCCGTGCCAGCAATACCGGTGGTCACTTCAAAGCCCCACTCAGTCAGCAACTCGGCAATGCGTGCGCTGGTGCGGTGCTCCTCAAACGCCGTTTCCGGGTGCTGGTGAAAATCATGGCGCCACGCTTTGAGCTCTGCGCTATCCGGTAAGTCTACTGAAGCAGTCATCGTCTTATCCTTAAAGCATCATGTGGGCGACAACGGCAGAGCCAATAAAGGTGCCGGTGAAGACCAACAGGGCCACAATTACCAGCTTCCAGCCGGTTTGCTTGAACATGGCAAACTCACGGCCGGTCAGTGCCAGCCCGGCATAGGCCAATACCGGCGTCACTACCGCTAAGAAATCCACCTCAGCTAGCCGTGCGATGATCCAGCCATTACCCGGGAAGAAGGGCAACGTTGCGATAATGCTCACCAGCGACACCCAAGCCACACTGGGTAGATAAAAAGGGCAAAATCGCCCAATCACCAAACCGATAATGACCATCACATACAGAATCAGCATACCCGGCAGCGCATCTAACAGCGGCGAGCCGTTGACGATATTGCTAAACCACGCCGCCACACACACCGCTGCCAGTACCAACGCGGTTTTACCCAGCTGATTTTCTGGGCGTAGCTCTTTTAACGCCTCAGCGTCGAATTGATCGATCGGGCTCTCATGAGTTTTCATGGCTAACCTCCTGGCGCGAACCTTTTAAGCGCTTGTACATCCACTCGGTGATCGGTAGCGCGATAAATAGCGAGATATACAGACCGGTAGCGTAGGTAAGCAGGTTGCTTGCCCCGGCAAAGGCGAGTAGTTCGTCTTTGGATGCGGGTACCGCTTCGGCCAACGCAGCCGAACACGCCGCCACCATACTGCCGCTGCCCACCCCGCAGGCCATGGCCAAGGCACGAATATCGAGAATATCCAGCGAGGCGATATAGCCCGCCATTAAGGCAAAGTAGAGCGTACCGAACATGGTGCCCACGACGTAAACGCCCATAATGCCAATACCTTCAGGGCTTCTTAGCCCGTAACGGTCTGAAATAATGGCAATATTGGGCTCACGGGCGATAGAGTAGGTGGCACCGATCGCTTCACGGCCCATCTTGAGCACTAATACCGCAAAGGGTAGCGCGATCAGCATGGTGCCCAGATTGCCCAGTTCCTGGAGAATCAGCGCAGGGCCGGCAGCTATGATCTGCTCGATCGCTGGGCCAATGGTGGAACCGAATTTGGCGATAAACGGCAGGATGGCGATCAGGATGATCGGGCCGGCGGCGTTGCTGACCGGCTTGGGAATGACCTTGCCCATTGTCGAGAAAAGGTGGGGGTTAAACAAAACGCCAATCACAAAGGCGTAGAGCAGTGGTAGTAATAGCAGTGTTCCAGGCCCAAGAGGGATACGTACGATGCCGATCCACTCGGCAAACATCGACGTCACGATCACCGTTAGGTGAAGACGCCAGTCCAGCAGCAGTTTGAGATCCATAGGAGTGTCCCTGTTTTTTTTAGAGTCACCCCGAGTATCGAAAGGTTACTGTTTCAATCATAGGGCTTTAGTGCGCTATTTTTTAGAACACTCAACCGTTGAGCGCTGAGGTAGCGACATCCAACGCTCACACATTTATACTAAAGTCTAATAAACACCTATAAGAGCTTTTATGCCCCTATCTTTACCGCTTCGACGCCTTTGGACACTGGATAAATTCGCCTACAGCCTGCGCGTTTTTATAGCGTTCAGCGGGGCGTTGCTATTTAGCGGTTTAATGGGTGATGTGGCGCTGGTCATTCCGCTGTTTCTAGGCATTATCGCCTGTGCGCTGTCTGAAACCGACGACAGTTGGCAAGGCCGCCTTCAAGCGTTGCTGGTAACGCTGGTCTGCTTTACGTCAGCGTCCTTTATCGTGCAGTGGCTATTTCCCTGGCCGTGGCTGTTTGTTATTGGCCTAGGACTTTCCACCTTTACGCTGATTATGCTCGGCGCTATCGGCCAGCGTTACGCCACTATTGCCTCTGGTACGCTGATACTGTCGATCTACTCGATGATCAACATCGAGCAGCACGGCGGGGTGGATGAAGACGTCGCTGCGCGCCAGTTGCTGCTATTGGCGGGAGCGGTGTGGTACGGGCTAATTTCAGTGGTGTGGTGCGCACTGTTTTCGCGCCAGCCGGTCAAGCAGAGCATGGCGAGGGTGTACAAGGCGCTGGGTGAGTTTCTGATACTGAAATCGGCGCTGTTTGAACCGGTACGCGGTGTCGATGTGGAAGCGCGCCGGGTGGCCTTGGCACGCCAGAACGGCAAAGTGGTCGATGCGCTCAATCAAGCCAAAGAGATGATTTTCCGGCGCTTAGAGGGTCAGCGTGGCGACCAAAAACTCAATCGCTACCTGCGCATCTATTTTATTGCCCAGGACATCCACGAACGCGCCAGCTCTACCCACTACCCCTATAGCGCGCTCAGCAAAGCATTTTTCCACCACGATGTGCTGTTTCGCTGTCAGCGGCTGCTGGATCAACAGGGGCGCGCCTGCCGCCAGCTAGCGAAATCGCTGCTGCTCAACCGCCCGTTTGACCACCAGCAGAGCGAAGAGGCGTTGGCCGACCTACACGCCTCGATTGAGAACCTACGTGATCGGGGCAAGCCCGAGTGGCGCCCGCTGCTTTACCCGCTGAGCGCGCTGGCAGAGAATCTGGCCACGCTGGAAAGCCAGTTGGCCAGTGCCCATAACCCCGGCGTCAGCGATGAGCGGCGCGACAGTTCGCTATATGACCGCTCGCCGTCAAGTTTGCTGGAAGCGTGGAAGCGGGTGCGTCTGAACTTTACTCTCGGCTCCCCCACCTTTCGACACGCGACGCGGCTCTCTATCGCGCTGATGATCGGCTATGGCCTCCTTCAGTGGATCGACCCAGAGCAGGGCTTTTGGATTCTGCTAACCACGCTGTTTGTTTGCCGCCCCAACTTTGCCACCACGCGGCGATTTTTGTCACAGCGGATAATGGGCACGATACTGGGCCTGACAGTAGGGTGGGCGTCGATCAGCCTCTTTCCGCACCCGCTTGTGCAGAGCATGATTGCCGTGGCCGCGGGGGTGTCCTTCTTCGCCAACCGCGAAAAGCACTATGTGATCGCCACCGCGTCCATCACGCTGCTCGTGCTGTGCAGTTTCAATCAGGTAGGCGACGGCTATGACCTGATTCTGCCTCGGCTGCTCGACACCCTGCTTGGCTCGCTCATTGCGGGCTTAGCGGTGTTTTTTATTCTGCCCGACTGGCAGGGACGCAGGCTTTACCGCGAGGCCGCCAACGCACTGAATAACCACCGCCGCTATCTTGAAGAAATTATTCACCAATACGAGGAAGGCAAGCAGGACGACTTAGCCTACCGTTTGGCACGGCGCAATGCCCATAACGCCGATGCAGCGCTCTCCACCCTGCTTACCAATATGCTCCATGAGCCGGGGCACTACCGAAAATTGGACGCGGACAACGGGCTGCGCTTTCTGGTGCTCTCCAACACCCTACTCAGCCATCTCTCTGCCTTGGGCGCCCATCGCCACCAGTTAGCAGACGATGAAGATGACGCCACGCTAGTGCCGGTAGCAAAACGTATTGGCGAGCTGCTGGGACAAATCGCCGAGCAATTAAACCAGCGCCAGCCGGTTGAGCCACTAGCGGATCAAGCCGCTGAACTGTTAGCCCAGCTAAATGAACAAAACGTGAAAGCTGAAGACGAACAGGCGGTTTCGCTTTATCGCCCTATCCAGAGTCAGTTACGCCTTATTACCGAGCAACTCGCCCCGCTGGGCGAGGCGGCGAATCGGTTGGTGGGAAGCGAAGATCACACGCCAAGCAGCGCCACCGCAAACGCCTAAACCTGCCCATACCGCCCCCCAGCCTCCCCCAGCCAGCGGCGCACCAATACGGCGGTGATGTCAGGGTTGCCCTGCAGCGTTTGCGCCATGGCCGTTACCCGCTCTAGCAGGTCGGCATCGCGCTCCAGGTCGGCAATTTTCATCTGCGCAAGGCCGGTTTGACGGGTGCCGAGGACTTCGCCGGGGCCGCGGATTTCCAGGTCTTTCTCGGCGATGCGGAAGCCGTCGGTGGTTTCGCGCATGACCGCCAAGCGCTGGCGGGAGCTTTTCGACAGCGGCGGATGGTAGAGCAGCACGCAAAAGCTTTCCGTGCTACCGCGCCCTACCCGGCCGCGAAGCTGGTGAAGCTGTGAAAGCCCTAGGCGCTCGGGGTTTTCGATAATCATCAGGCTGGCGTTGGGTACATCCACGCCCACTTCGATCACTGTGGTGGCAACCAGTAGATCCAGTTCTCCTTCTTTAAAGGCGGTCATTACTTCGGCTTTCTCGCTGGATTTCATGCGCCCGTGAACCAAGCCCACCGCCAACTCAGGTAAGGCGACGGTGAGCTCGTCGCGGGTGACTTCGGCGGCCTGACACTGCAGTACCTCGGACTCATCGATCAGCGTGCACACCCAGTAGGCCTGGCGGCCTTCGCTGCAGGCTAGCCGAATGCGCTCCACCACTTCCGGGCGGCGCTCATCGGGCACCACCACGGTTTTTACCGGCGTACGCCCGGGGGGCAGCTCGTCGATGACCGACACATCCAGATCCGCGTAGGCGCTCATGGCTAGGGTGCGGGGGATCGGCGTAGCGGTCATGATCAGCTGATGCGGCGTCAGACCGCCCGCCTCGCCCTTCTCGCGCAGCGCCAAGCGTTGGTGCACGCCAAAGCGGTGCTGCTCGTCAATAATCGCCAGCCCTAAACACTGGAAGTGAACGTCATCCTGAAACAGCGCGTGGGTACCCACCACCATGCGCGCGCGACCATCGGCGATCGCCGCTTTGGCATCCAGCCGCGCTTTGCCTTTGAGCTTTCCCGCCAGCCACGCCACTTCGATGCCCAGCGGCTCAAACCAGGCTTTAAACGACCGGTAGTGCTGCTCTGCAAGGATTTCCGTCGGCGCCATGATCGCCGCCTGGCAGTTGCCCGCCAGGGCGCTCAGCGCGGCCATGGCGGCGACAACGGTTTTGCCCGAGCCGACATCGCCTTGAATCAGCCGCAGCATCGGCGCCGGTCGGCTTAAATCGTGGCTGATCTCCTCCAGCACGCGGCGCTGTGCGCCGGTTAAGGCAAAGGGCAGTTGGGCCAAAAAGCGCGCCTGAAGACTGCGTCCGGAGGGTAGCGTCGGTGCGCCATCCGCCTGAATACGCAGGCGCACTTCGCGCAGGCTCAATTGGTGGGCGAGAAGTTCCTCCAGCGCTAGCCGCCGAGTGGCCGGGTGCTGGCCGCTGGTCAACTGCTCTATATTCACATCGGGAGGCGGCTGGTGCAGCAAGTGCAGGCTGGCGTGTAGGCCCGGCAGTTGGAAGCGCGTGAGAAGCGCATCGGGTATTACATCGGGCAAGGCCTCGGGGGCGTCATCCAGTAAACCAAGCGCCTGCTGCGCCAGGGCGCGTAGCCGCGGCTGGTTCAAGCCTTCGGTGGTGGGGTAAATCGGCGTGAAGTACTCTTCCACCGGGGTCTCACTACCGCCACTGAGCCGGTATTCCGGGTGGTAGATCTCTAAACCGGTCGCCCCGGCCCGCGCTTCGCCAAAAGCGCGCACCATGGCGCCAGGACGCATCTGTTGCTGCTGGGCCGGTGAGAAGTGAAAAAAGCGCAAGCTCAAAATACCGCTAGCATCACGCAGGCGCACCAGCAGGCTGCGGCGGCGCCCTTTGACCACGTCGCAGGCGGTCACTTCGCCCTCTATCACCGCCTCCTGCCCCGCGCGCAGCAGGCCAATCGGTGTCAGTCGGGTGCGATCCTGATAACGTAGCGGCAGGTGAAACAACAGGTCGCTTACCCGCTCGATACCCAACCGGCCAAGCTTTAGCGCCAGCGCTTCGCCTACGCCCTTCAGCGCGGTAATCGGCGCGGAAAGATCGCTCATGGGGCGCTTTTCACAACTTTGGCAGGTTGACGGCAGTGGCTGATCGCCTGAATCAGTGCCTCAATGGCCTTGGGGCGAGGAAAACTTGCCCGCCAGGCGATCGCCACGGTGCGCGAGGGCGCTGGGTCAACAAAGGGTCGGCTGGCCAGCATGGCATTTTCATACTGGTCGGTACCCAGAGCCGACTGCGGCAGCACCGTGATACCTAATCGAGAGGCCACCATATGGCGAATGGTCTCAAGCGACCCGCCTTCCGCAATCAGCGTATTGTTGGGGCTGTTGAGCTTTTGGGTAATCGCCGGGCAGGCTTCCAGAATTTGATCGCGGAAGCAGTGGCCTTCACCAAGCAGCAGCAGGCGCTCTTCGAGTAAGTCCTCTTTATTGATCGCCTCCCGCTCGACCCAAGGGTGATTGGCGGGGATGAGCACTTCAAAGGCTTCGTCGTAGATCGGCTTGGTCACTACATCGGTTTCGGTAAACGGCAACGCGACAATAATCACATCCAGCTCGCCGCTTCTTAGCTTGCCGCGCAGCGTTCCGGTCATGCCCTCTTCAATATACAGCGGCATTTGCGGGGCCGCGTTCGCCAGGGCAGGCACTAAATGGGGAAACAGGTAGGGCCCAATGGTGTAAATCGCCCCTATGCGCAGCGGGTTGGCCAACTGATCCTTGCCCGCACTGGCGAGCTGAAAAATCAGACTGCTCTGCTCCAGCACACGCTGGGCCTGAGCGACGATCTTTTCACCCAGCGGGGTAACCTGTACGGTGGATTTGGATCGCTCAAACAGCGGCGTTTCGAGCTCTTCTTCCAGCTTTTTTACCGCCACCGAGAGTGTGGGCTGCGAAACGTGGCAGCGCTCTGCCGCGCGACCAAAGTGGCGCTCCTGGGCAAGGGTTACGATGTAGCGAAGTTCTGTTAAAGTCATAGCGGTGCCAGTGGCATCCTCTCGTAGCAGCGTGCGACTAACAAAGTGGCAGTCAGCGGGATGGAAAGGACAAGCAAGCTCTGCCGTCGGTTTTCTTATCCGACAATCTCATATCTAGTAGAGACTTTGCATCTAATAGGGAATATTAATCAAGAGGAGTGAGCACGGTGAAGCTAACCGTACTGATTATCGGCTGTGGCGATATAGGGATCAACCTTGGGCGTGAGTTACTCGAGGAAGGACACGAGGTGATAGGCCTACGGCGTAATGTGGAAGCCTTAAAAGGCACCGGCATTAAACCGCTGGCGTTAGACCTGGATAGCCTTGAAGACGCCGCTGCCAAAAGCCTGCCCCAAGCTGACTACGTGGTTTATACCGTCAGCGCTGACCGTTTCGAAGAGAGCGCCTATCAAAGCGCCTACCCTGAAGGCTTAAAGCGCGTGCTAGGCGTGATGGAACAGCACAAAACACCTCCGCGCCGGGTGTTTTTTGTTTCTTCGACCAGTGTGCACGGCCAGCAGGAGGGCGAAGTAGTCAATGAAGAGAGCCCCACTGACTCCACGAGCTTCTCGGGCATACTGATGCGCGAAGCCGAACAGACGCTAATCAATCACTCCCTGCCCGGCACGGTGATTCGCTTTTCCGGCATTTATGGGCCAGGCCGCGACCGGCTGATTCATCAGGTGGCCGAAGGGCGTGTGGCCGCGATCACGCCTGTGGTTTACTCCAATCGCATTCACCGCGACGACTGCACCGGCATGATTGCGCACCTGATTCGCTATCAGGAGCGCGGTGAAACGCTGGCGGATATCTACCTGGGTAGCGACTGCGAACCGGTCACCATGCATAACGTCATGATGTGGCTGGCCGAGCAGCTCAAAGTAGAGGCCACTGAGACCATGCAGTCGCCTTTACGTCGGCGCACTAGTAAACGCTGTGATAACCAGCGCATATTGAGCACTGGCTATCAGTTCCGCTTCCCCAGCTACCGCGAAGGCTATGCACAGGTGCTAAAAGAGGGCGGTTTTCTAGAGCTAAATAAAGCCTAAATCGACCTAGTCACCGATAACCATTACCGCTTCCGCTTCCACTTGGCTGCCTTTGGGCAGCGCTTTAACGCCAACGGCAGCGCGGGCGGGGAAAGGAGCGGTGAAGAACTCTTCCATGACTTGGTTAACAATCGCAAAGTTATCCAAATCCACCAGATACAGATTCAGTTTAACGATATCACTTAGCGAGCCCGCCGCTTCTTCACACACTGCTTGCAGATTGGTGAAGACCTGGCGCGCCTGGGCTTCAAAATCTTCAGACACAATCGCCATGGTGGCGGGATCAAGCGGAATTTGGCCGGAGAGATACACTGTGTTGCCCGCTTTAATGGCCTGGGAGTAAGGGCCAATAGCCGCGGGGGCTTTGCTGGTGTTGATAACAGCTTTATTGCTCATAGGTTGGTTCGCTCCTGTAGTAGGTAATACTTAATTATTTGATACTGAAAAATAGCGATCGCTGCCAATTTTTTATCGGCATATCGTTATATACGCCGTTAATTGGCGAGTCGGGTTATCTTGCCAACGTTGGGAAGATTACGGATACGCTTAATAATACGCGCCAAATGCACGCGGCCTTTCACCGACAGGGTCAGATTGACGGTGGAAAGGCGGGCATCACGCTCTTCAATGCCAATCCGTTCAATATTAGCATCGGCATCGGTGACCAGCCCGGCAAGCTCTGCGACTAATCCGCGGCGGCTCTCAATCTCGATACGCAACGCAACCGGGAAGTCTTCATCAATAGTGTCCGACCACTCCAGCGCGAAGAGCTTATCCGGATCATTTTTATCGGCGAAGTTCTTATCCACCACGTTTTTACACTCAGCGCGATGCACCACCAAGCCTTTACCCGTGGAGAGGTGGCCAACCACCGGATCGCCAGGGAGTGGATGGCAACAGCGCGCAAAGTTGACCACCATGCCTTCGCTGCCGCTGATCATCACGGCTTTGCTACCGTCAACGCCTGCTGAAGGCTCATAGGTTTCATCACCATGGGCTGCATCCACCAGGCGACGAGCCACCACGTGGGTCATGCGATTACCCAACCCTAACGACTCCAATAGCGACTCTTCGGAAGTCACATCCAGCTCTTTGAAGGCCCGCTTGAGGACACTCTCATCCAGCTCTTCCAGGCTGGTATCGAAGGGCGCCAGTGCTTTATTAAGTAATCGCCGCCCCAGCATGATCGCTTCTGTCTGCTGCTGATATTTTAGCGCGTGACGAATAGCCGAACGCGCCTTTGCCGTGGTCACAAAGTTAAGCCAGGCAAGGTTTGGCTTAGCACCAGGAGCGGTAATAATTTCCAGTGTCTGGCCACTCTCTAAGCGTGTCGAAAGCGGTGCCAAGTGGCGATCAATACGGCAGGCGATGCAGTTATTGCCGATATCCGTATGCACGGAGTAGGCGAAGTCGATTACGGTCGCGCCCTGGGGGAGCTCCATAATGTCGCCTTTAGGCGTGAACACGTAGATATCGTCAGGAAACAGGTCGTTTTTAACGTGTTCGATAAACTCCAGCGAGTCGCCGGCGTGACGCTGCATTTCCAGCAGCCCTTTCACCCAGGCGCGGGCGCGGGCGTGACTGCCTTCGGCAATCGGATGCGAGGTCTGGCCCGCCTTGTAAAGCCAGTGGGCGGCGATGCCGTTATTGGCCATCGCTTCCATTTCGCGGGTGCGTATCTGTACCTCAATAGGCATACCCCGGGAACCAAACAGGGTGGTATGCAGGCTCTGGTAACCGTTAGCTTTGGGGATCGCAATATAGTCTTTAAAACGGCCCGGCACCGGCTTATAGAGGTTATGTACTACGCCCAGAATACGGTAACAGCTGGCCACGTCTTCGGTGATGATGCGAAACCCAAACACGTCCATAATTTCGGCAAAGGGTTTACGCTGATCGCGCATCTTTTTATAGATCGACAGCAGATGCTTTTGGCGGCCTACCACCGTGCCGTTAAGCGCGTCGTCATCCAGGCTCTTTTGCAGCGAAGACTGTATTTCGCGCATAGCGCTGCGCCGATGCCCCCGCGCACTGGCAACGGCGCGTTTGATACGCTCCGCACGCATAGGGTGAATCGCTTGAAAGGAGAGATCCTCAAGCTCAATACGAATCGTATTGATGCCCAGCCGCCCGGCGATTCGGGCGTATATCTCCAGGGTTTCGCGGGCGATGCGGCGCTTCTTATCAGGGCGCAAGGCACCCAGGGTGCGCATATTGTGCAGCCGGTCGGCCAGCTTAACGATGATGACGCGAATGTCCCGCGACATCGCCAGCACCATTTTCTGAAAGTTTTCCGCCTGGGCAACGGCTTTGTCTTCAAAGGTGATCTGGGTAAGTTTGGAGACCCCATCCACCAGCTCTGCCACCGGTTTACCAAACTGGGCCTCCAGGGCTTTTTTGGATACGCCAGTGTCTTCGATAACGTCATGCAGCATGGCGGCCATCAGGCTTTGATGATCCATGTGCATATTGGCAAGAATATTCGCCACCGCGAGCGGGTGGGTAACGTAGGGCTCACCGGAACGCCGCCGCTGGCCGTCGTGGGCCTGCTCAGCGTAGTAAAAGGCGCGTTTGACCTGCTGGATCTCATCCGGGGGTAAATAGCCGCCGAGTCTATCGGCCAGGTCATCAATGGTGAACATCTACCGCGCCTCTATCGGTTTCGTTGAAAACGTTAGTCGTCGATATGAGTAGGCGCCATCGCCGGGCGCGGACGAACAGCGGCTTCAACGGGCTCGTCGAGCACAGTGTGGTCGACCAGGCCTGCGGCAATTTCACGCAGCGCCATCACCGTCGGTTTATCGTTTTCCCAGGGTAGCAGCGCATCACGAGAGCCGCGTGCCAGCTGGCGAGCCCGCTGGGTGGAAATCATTACCAGCTTGAAACGGTTTTCAACATTTTCAAGACAATCTTCAACGGTTACGCGAGCCATGGGAGCCTTCCTGTTATGACGGAACCGGGCCGACGCCGTTAAAAAGTTGAAAACGGCATCGACCCAGCGGAAAAAACGCATTTAAAGCCGTATTAAAAACACGGTAGAACCGAATAGATTACTCGACCGTAGGCGCCTGTGACAAGAGCGCAGCCAACAGCGGCGCGTGACGCTCGCTCATTACCGGTAGGCTTAAGCGACGGCTGATCACCAGCGACTGTAACTCCTGCAGTGCTGTGGTGAAGTCATCGTTAACAACGAGGTAATCATATTCATGGTAATGGGACATTTCACTCACCGCATCGCGCATGCGACGGGCAATAATGGCATGCTCATCGGTGCCGCGGCTAGCGAGGCGCCGCTCAAGCTCGTTGCGGGAAGGCGGCAGAATAAAAATCGACACCGCATCCGGCATTTGCTCGCGCACCTGCTGGGCGCCCTGCCAGTCGATTTCGAGGATGACGTCCTGCCCCGCAGCCAGCAATACCTCTACCGCTTGGCGCGAGGTGCCGTAGTAATTATCAAATACTTTGGCATACTCGAAGAACTCACCCCGCGTGATCATCGCTTCAAACTCGGCCACATTGGTAAAATGGTAATTCACGCCATCCACCTCACCCTCACGCTTGGCACGCGTGGTGTGCGACACCGATACTTGAATCCCATCCAGGCTTTCGATTAGCTCGCGCACCAAGCTAGTCTTGCCAGCACCCGACGGGGCAGAAACGATAAACAGCGTACCTTGGGACATGAAGTACTTTCCCTTCAGTTAGCGAAAAATAAGTGGCGGAATAGAAGTAAAAGCAAGTTGAGCGACTGCATCAGAGCAGTAAAGCTGCGCAGTATCGCACACCCAGCGCGACGACTGTAGCGTTTGGCGATGACATACAGGGAGGTAGGCATGCGCAGTACGCTGTTTATTTTAGCCTTGATTGGCTTGGGCGTAGCCCTGCAAAAAGGCGTCATAGAGATTCCTCGCCACTGGGCGCCCTGGGCACCGCTGCATATTGATGACCCTATCACTCCGGTCACGCAACTTAAGCTAAGCCGCTTGGCGGATGACCGGGCAGGCTGTTTAGCTGCGTTAGATACCGCTCCCGAAGGCGAGTTACGCTACACGCCGCTAGCTGATTACAACCCCACAGCGAGTTGTCCGCTTTCCAATGTCGTGCGCATGCAGTCAAGCGATGTCGCGTTTAACCAAAGCTTCGTGGCTTCCTGCCCCATGGCACTGGCCTGGGTCATGTATGAGCGCCATGCGTTACAGCCTGCCGCCGAGGAGATTATGGGCAGCCGAGTAAGTCAGGTTAATCACGTGGGTAGTTTTGCCTGTCGTAATGTTTACGGACGCGAAACCGGACGACGTAGTGAACACGCTACTGCCGAAGCGTTGGATGTCGTGGGATTTCAATTTGAAAACGGCCAACGTATTACGCTGATTAATGACTGGGATGATAACGGCGAGGTGGGGGAGTTTTTACGCGCCGCACGGGATGGCGCCTGCGATACCTTCGGTAATGTATTGGGCCCTGATTACAACGCCGCGCATGCCGATCACTTTCATATGGGCATGCGCGGATTTCGGCTGTGTCGTTAATCGCTCAACCTCAACTTATTCGAGGTTGATGTCATCTTCGTCTGTGGCGGCACCGGTGGCAGCACCAACGCCACCGCCGATAACAGCGCCTTGAACGACGCTCCCCCCCGTTACCGCGGCGGCACCCGCTCCCACGGCAGCACCGACACCGGCGCCGCTCGTCGCGCGCTCGCCAGTGGAGGTACCGCAGCCTGCCAAGCCAATGGTTAACGCCATTACCGCGCCAAGTGTCACTATACGCATCGAATTCAATACCTGAATGTGCATGATCATCTCCTTATGGGGTTCTGCTCTTACACAGTAGAAAGGATTCAACGTTTTAGCCATATTAATTATCACTGTTCGATAACTAGGCAACGTCAGGCACGCTGCGTCACGGCGCCATAGGTGCGCTTTTCCAGCCAGCGCCCGCCGGCGAAAATCACCAGCCCGCAGAGCGCCAAACTAGCGCCTACTAAGCCGGTGCTGGACCAGCTAAAGCCCGCACTGATGGCCAACCCCGCCAGCCAAGCGCCTAACGCATTGGCACCGTTAAAGGCTGCGTGGTTAAGCGAGGCCGCCATGGTTTGGGCATCTTCCGCCACATCCATTAAGCGGGTTTGTAAAGAAGGCGCCAGCGCCATACTGGTACCCACTAGGCCGACGAACAGCAGTCCTGTCCAAACGTTATTGGCGGCAAAGTAAAACAGTCCCTGAACCACCCCACACCAGAGCAGGATGGTCGGAATCGCGCGCATCAGGTTTTTATCCGCCATGCGCCCGCCGATTAAATTCCCGGCAATCGAGCCCAGGCCGAAGATCACCAGTACCAACGGCCCCAGGGCTTCGCTCATACCTGCTTGCTGGGTCAATGTCGGCATCACATAGCTAAAAATAGCGAACATACCGCCGCAGCCAATGCAGGCGAGCGCCAGCGTAACCAAGACACGCTGCTTAAGCAGCGCTGTCAGCTCACGTACCGGGCTTGCGAGGTCATCAACGGGCTGCACCGGTACATATAGGCGAATCAACAGGGCGGTAAGCAACGCAATGCCGCCAACGCCTGCAAAGGCGATCTGCCAGCCAAACAGATTGCCCGTCCAGGTGCCTAGCGGTGCGCCAATCAAAATCGCCACGGTTAAACCCATCATCACGCGAGAGATAGCCCGCGCCCGTTGGTCTATCGGTACGGCGCCCGCGGCCACTAGCGCCGCGATGCCAAAATAGGCGCCATGGGGCAGGCCAGCCAGAAAACGCAGACCCACAAACGACCAGAAACCCGGCGCCATGGCACTGGCAATATTGCCCGCTGCAAACACCAGCATCAGGATAATTAATAGCAGCCGCCTTGGCACTCGTGCGGCCAGCGCTGAAATCAGCGGCGCGCCGACCACCACGCCCAGGGCATAGCTGCTTATTGCATAACCCACTTGAGGCACGGTCACCGCTAAATCACCCGCCACACGGTTCATCAAGCCCATAATAACGAACTCGCTGGTGCCAATCCCAAAGCCACCTAACGCCAACACAAACTCGGCCAACCGCGGGTTACGCGCCAGCCCTTGAGACGACGCCTGATCTTGAGATAACGATGTTGTCGAATCCTGCATGCTTAACTCCTTGGGATACCGCCCTGTCGGTATCTCGATTAGCGCTAAATGATCGCAGGATTAGACGAAAGTAGAAACACGCTGCGTTTAAAAAGTTAGCGGGCGAAGGGGCTCATCCAAATGGGTTTAATCCCATTAGTGTTCTAGCTTTGTTAGTGTGCTTTTTTATTTCTCAATACCCGAGACGTTCATGAACCTAGATGCCATTGAGCACGCCATGGCGGCACTTGCCAAGGCCGACCCGGATATCGCCCGTGCCCTGCCTCTAGTGGGGGCGCCCTCGCCTCGCCAGCGCGACCAGGGTTTTGCGACATTTTTCTCAACCATCGTTAGCCAACAGCTATCCACCGAAGCGGCCCGTGCGATTATGGGTCGTGTCAATACACTGCTGCCCGAGCTGCATGCCAAGGCAGTGATGGAGGTAGAGGATCAAGCGCTGCGCGATGCGGGGCTCTCCTGGCGTAAAATCGAGTATGCCAAAGGGCTGGCAGAAGCAGAGTTGGCAGGCACTTTTAGCGCCGCGGGGCTGGAACAGCTAAGCGACGACGAGGCGATTGCCGCGATTACCAAGCTGCGCGGCTTTGGCCGCTGGAGTGCGGAGATCTACCTAATGTTCTCGCTAAAACGCCCGGATATATTCCCCGCTGATGATCTTGCTCTGCGAGTGGCGCTTGGCCGCTTAAAAGGCATGGACAACAAACCCACGCCTAAGCAAGCCCGCCAGTTGGTGGAGCACTGGTCGCCCTGGCGCAGCGTGGGTTCGCTGTTTCTGTGGCACTACTATCGCGGCGAGCCGCTTTAAATACTAGGCATCCAGCCCGCCGAACTTACCGTTCTGATAGTCTTCGACCGCCTGAACGATCTCTTCGCGGGTGTTCATCACAAAGGGGCCGTGGGAGTAGACCGGCTCATCGATCACCTCGCCGTGGCCAAACAGCAAGCGCGCGTCGCTGCCGGCTTCAATGTCGAGGCTATCGCCGTCGCGATCTACTTCAATCAGGTGATGCGGCTTGACTGGCTTGCCGCCTACTGAGACATCGCCGTCTACTACGTAAAGAAATACCTGCCGTCCCGGTGCCACCGGTAGCTGTGCATGGCTACCGGCAGGCAGCCGCAACGTCGACATAAATATCCCCGTCAGCGTTTCAATCGGGCCTGTATCGCCCTGCCACTCCCCGGCGATCAGGTTTAGCTCACCACCACCCGGTAGCTTAATAGCGGGAATGGATTCTTGTTGCAGCCCTACGTAGCGCGGCTCGCTCATTTTCAAGTGCGACGGCAGGTTGACCCACAGCTGCAGAATCTCCAACGGGCCACCGTCGCGTAGAAACTCCTCCGGCGAAATTTCCGCATGCACAATGCCGCTGCCAGCGGTCATCCACTGAACCCCACCTTTATGGATCACGCTTTGATGTCTGGCGCTATCCGCATGGGCAAGCGAGCCTTCCAGAATAAAGGTCACCGTTTCAAAGCCTCGGTGCGGATGCGGGCCAAACGGTAGACCCTGATTGTTAGCCGGGTAGGTTTGAGGGCCATGGTGATTAAGAAACAGAAAGGGGTCTAGCTGCTCCAAACCAGGCCCCGGTAGCGGCCGACGAGTGGTTAAATCGCCAATATCATCGCGCTTGGCCGAGTGCTGGGCGATTACGCGACGCACTGCTTGGTTAGTATCTGATGGCATCACTTACTCCTTATCAATACCGACCAGCGTAAAACCTATAGCCGCGGATGAGGAGCGAATAATTTGCCCTGTTTCGTTGAAGTAAATTGTTATTAAACGTCTCAGCGGTTCCCTCAAAACTCGGTCACCACCGTCACGCCCGCCCCTTCGAACTTATCCATGTTCATTAACGCATCAATCGACTGCTCAAGATTGATTCGTTTGCCGATCAGCTTCTCAGGCGCCAGCTTGCCAGACTGGATCATCGCCAGCATGGCGTCATAACGGTGGGCCTGCATGCCATGACTGCCCAGAATCTCCAGCTCGTTGGCAATCACCTTGCTCATCGGTACAGCGGGGGTGCTGTGATCCGCCAGCATCAGTCCCACCTGGACATGCTTGCCACGCTTACGCAAATTGCTGATGGAGTTAAAGCAGGTCGTTGGGTGACCTAGCGCATCCAGCGAGAGATGGGCGCCCCCTTGGGTGATCTCGACCACGGCCTCGACCACATCGGCTACCTGGGTGGCATTCACCGTGGCCACAGCCCCCAACTGGCACGCCAAGGCCAGGGCCTGATCGGAAATATCCACCGCGACCACGTTCGCACCGGCCGCGCTGGCGATCATGATAGCCGACAACCCGACACCGCCGCAGCCGTGCACGGCTACCCACTGCCCGGCGGAGACGCGGCCCTGATCCACCACTGCCCGGAAAGAGGTCACGAACCGACACCCCAAGCTGGCGGCAGTGGCAAAATCCAGGGTGTCGGGCAGGGCGACCAGGTTCACGTCAGCGTAGTGAATGCCCACGTACTGGGCAAAGGAGCCCCAGTGGGTAAACCCCGGCTGGAACTGGCTATCGCACACCTGGTGGTGGCCTGCGTTACACTCCGGACAGGTACCACAGCCGCCTACGAAGGGTACCGTTACACGGTCACCGACCCGCCACTTAGCCACGTCTTTGCCCACCGCCTCCACCACCCCAGAAAGCTCGTGTCCGGGTACATGGGGCAGGCGGATATCTGGGTCGTGACCCATCCAGCCGTGCCAATCACTGCGACATACTCCGTTGGCCATCACCTTGACCACCACCCCATGAGGCGCTGGTGAAGGGTCGGGCACCTGCTGGATGCTGGGCGGGGCGGAAAACTGCTCAAACACAACGGCTTTCATGGGTGACTCCTGCGCGGTATTGATCTTTTTTAACTATAACCAACCACACCTGAAATTACTTTTCGAATCAATGGACATACACGCCAATTTTGCATCACTCTTTCTTTTATACGCATAAACATGAAAGAGATTTTCAAATGATCCCACTGGATAACGTAGACGCCCACATCATCGATAGCCTTCAAGCCGATGGACGGCTATCCATCGCCAAGCTGGCCGAGCGGCTGGGGATGAGCGAAGCCACCTGTTGGCGGCGCCATAAACGCCTGGAGGAGCTGGGCGTGATCGAAGGCTACCAAGCCACGCTGAACCGGCGAAAGCTTGGCGGTAACGTGCTGGCATTTGTGCAGATCACCTGCACTCAGCACAGCGAAGCGGCCACTGCAGAGTTTGAACGTATTATTCAGGCCAGCTCCCGGGTACTCAGCTGTCATAACACCACCGGCGAGGCGGACTTTCTCTTGCAGGTAATCGCCCGCGACCTCGATGACTACAGCCGCTTCGTGGAAAAAGTACTACGCCAGCTGCCGGGGGTATCGAGTATCCGCTCGAATATTTCCCTGCGGGAAATGAAGGCGACCAGCCACTTGCCGGTTGAGGAGTTACTGGGGCTATAAGCGAGCCAGTTAACGTGGGCTTTTTACCTGGTTCATTCCGCCAGAAAAAACGGCAACTGAACAACAGACTATTGAACGCTAACGCTAAGCCGCCCCACGACCTGAAACGAACCACCCGTTGGGCGTAACACAATCATCTCGCCAGAGCCCACACCACCGCCAACCAGCGCAGTGATATTCACTTGGTGGGTGACCAGCAGCAGGTTGCCCTCCCCCTGCCATGCTGCAATCTGTTCCTGGGCGGTCTGGGTAATTAGCGCCTGATCACCCTGCCCGCGAAAGAAAGAATCCAGCCAGGGGACAGGTTCTACACTGCCTAACGCCATTAGTTCAGCGGTATCCAACGCCCGGCACCAGCTTGATGAATACACCGCCGCAATGGGGATATCCCGCTCACGAAACGCGCGACCAGCAGCTTCTGCCTGAGTACGCCCAGCCGCAGAAAGATTACGCTGAGTCTCGCAGCGGCCACGCTCAAAGCCCGGCGGGTCGCCAATGCCAGGCGCCAGGGAGTGGCGCATTAGAATCACCAAGCCATCCTCTTTAAGCGCTTGCCAAGTGGCTTCGTTTGCCTGGGTGCTGATGGGCAGCAGCATACCCAGCACGCCGAGCAGCAAGATTAAGGTGAGGTGGCGTAGGGTGGGCATGGAGAGGCGTCCTTAAATCGGCAAAATTTGATATTGTTAGACCTAAGCCAGCCGCCATTCCGCTATGACGCCAGGGGGTAAGCCTATGACGGAGCAAAACCCAACCGCTTTTAGTCGCCTGGTTAACGCGATTACCCAACAGATAGAGCAGGCCCGTGGGCAGGTACGCCAAGCCGTGAATACGGCCATGGTACAAAGCTATTGGGAAATAGGCCGTTTAATTGTCGAGCACGAACAGCAAGGTAATCGCCGTGCCGAGTATGGTAAGCAGCAGCTACAGCAGCTCTCGCAACAGCTAACCGAGCGGCTCGGCAAAGGCTTTGATGTTCGCAACCTACGCAATATGCGCCAGTTTTATCAAAGCTTTCCAAAACGGAACGCAGTGCGTACCGAATTGAGCTGGACTCACTATCGCACCCTCCTGCGAGTGGAGAATCCCCAAGCTCGCGACTGGTATTTGCAAGAAGCCATCAACCAAAGCTGGAGCGCCAGAGCTCTAGAGCGCCAGATTAGCACCCTCTACTACGAGCGACTCCTGGCCAGCCAGGATAAATCCCTAGTGGCGGCAGAAGCCCAACAAAACACTCAGCCACTGGCGGAAAGCGCCAAAGAATACCTGCGTGATCCCTACATTCTGGATTTTCTTAATCTGCAGGATAAAACCTATCAGGAAAGCCAGCTAGAGCAGGCCATTATCAGCAACCTGCAGCAGTTTTTATTGGAGCTGGGCAAAGGCTTTGCCTTTGTGGAGCGCCAGCAGCGCATCCGCTTTGATGACGAGGATTTCTATATAGATCTGGTGTTCTACAACTTCAAACTGAAATGCTTTTTACTGGTGGATCTAAAGCTCGGCAAGCTCAGGCATCAGGATATCGGCCAGATGGATACCTACGTGCGCTTATACGATGAGCAGCGCAAGGGCAGCGACGATAACCCCACCATCGGCTTGGTGCTGTGCAGTGAAAAAAGCGAAGCCGTGGTGAAGTACTCAGTGCTGGCCGAACAAAAGCAGCTGTTTGCGGCGAAATACCTGCCGTATTTACCCTCAGAAGATGAGCTCAAACGCGAGTTAGAGCGTGAACGGGCTCAGGCAGTGGAACAGCTTCAGCAGCAGGGACTGGGCGATGAGTGATCAATAGCACACCCCCAAAAGTAGACTTAGCTAAGCACACTCTATTTCATTAGTATGGGGGTGATGAAGCAGCCGCGACAAAGCCAATTGGCAAAGATGTGGAGAGTAAATCTAATGACATCGCCCTATCCTCCCAGCAACTTTGGCTTTCTAGCAGAGCATGACGCGCTATTTGTCGAACTGGCCGCCGCAGCTGAGCATGCCTTTGTCAGCGACCCCAACACCACCTTGATCAAACTGCGCCAATTGGGGGAAGCGCTGGCCCAGCATATGGCGGCGCTCTCTGGGGTTGAGTTTGATAACCAAACCAGCCAGGCAGATCTGCTCTACCGCTTAAACCGCGAGCTGCACCTGGAACCCCAGGTAAAAGAACTATTCCACACCCTGCGTATTGAAGGCAATAAAGCCACCCATCAGTTTCGTACCCGTCACAAAGAAGCCATGGATGGCCTAAAGCTGGCCCGCGAACTGGCTATCTGGTTTCACCGCTCGTTTGGTAAAGCAGGCACCGCCTTCAAGCCCGGCCCTTTTGTACCGCCCGCCGACCCCAGCGCACAGCTGCGCCAACTTCAAAGCGATATTGAAAAGCTCCGCCACGAGCTTCAACACGCCAATAAAGCGCTGGATAGTAGCCAGCAGCTTAGCCAGCTGGTCGAGCAAGAGAAGCAGGAGTACGAGGCGCTGGCTTTGGCCATGGATGAAGAGTCCCGCGCCCTGGCAAAACAGGCACGAAGCCACGAACAGGCACTAGCCCAGCAGCAACAGGCTTACGAAGCCAAAATCCGCGCCCTGCAAACGCAACTCACCGCCCAGGGTGAAAGCAGCGTTAATCAGCAGCGCCAGCAGGTAGCCAGTAACACCAAAGCAGCCAGCGACACATTAGTACTGAGTGAAGAGCTAACACGCATACTGATCGACCAGCAGCTCAATGAAGCAGGCTGGGAAGCCGATAACCAAGAGATGACCTATCAAAAAGGCGCTCGCCCCGAGAAAGGCACTTACCGCGCTATTGCCGAATGGCCCACTCAGCCAGCGCATCAAACCCATGGCCCAAAGGAACGAGCAGACTACGTGCTGTTTTGCGGCTTAACGCCGATTGCCGTCGTAGAAGCCAAAAAAGAGAACACCAATGTCGCGGGCAAGATTGATCAATCCGAGCGCTATAGCAAAGGCCTGAAGGTTGAGCCACCACTGGTCGGAGCCTGGGAACTCGCAGGGCGAACCATTGCATGGCCCGCTGATGAAGAAGGACACTTCAAAGTACCTTTTGTGTACTCCTGCAACGGACGCCCCTATCTGCCGCAACTTGCTGAGCAATCGGGCACCTGGTTTCGCGATACAAGAGACCCCAGCAACACCCGTCGCGCTTTACCCCACTTTCATACTCCCGGTGGCCTATTAAACCTGCTGGAACGCGATATGGAAAACGCCGACAAGCTGCTCAAACAAGAGCCTTTCGGTTACCTGCGGCTCAGGGAGTACCAGCAAAAAGCAATTCTGGCGACGGAACACGCCTTGGCCCACGGCACCCGCGCTGCGCTGCTCGCCATGGCCACGGGCACTGGCAAGACCCGCACCATTATTGGCCTCATGTACCGGTTTTTAAAAACCGAACGCTTTCATCGCATCCTGTTTCTGGTCGATCGTACCGCCCTTGGTGATCAAGCGATTGATGCCTTCAACGAAGCCCCACTGGAGCAGAACCAAACCCTGAGTAAGATCTACAACGTGGCAGAACTGGGCGATATGGCAGCAGAAGCGGAAACCCGCGTGCAGGTCGCCACCGTGCAAGCCATGGTGAAGCGCATTTTTATGAGCGACCAGCCGCCGCCGATTGATCAATTCGACTGCATCATTATCGACGAAGCCCACCGCGGCTACACGCTGGATCAGGAGATGACTGAAGGCGAGCTGGCCATCCGCGACGCTAGCCAGTACCTCTCCAGCTACCGCCGGGTGCTCGACTACTTTGATGCGGTTAAAATCGCGCTCACCGCCACCCCGGCCAAGCACACCAGCGAGATTTTTGGTAAGCCGGTGTACACCTACTCCTACCGGGAAGCGGTGGCGGACGACTGGCTGATCGACCACGAGCCACCGATTCGCTATGAAACCCTACTGACTCAAGAAGGCATCGAGTTTGAGAAAGGTAAGCCCATCGAGATGGTCAACACCCAAACCGGCGAAGTCGATACCACCGAGCTAGAAGACGAGCTGCGCTTCGATGTCGACGCCTTCAATCGCCAGGTCATCAACGAAAACTTCAACCGCGTGATCTGTGAGCAGTTGGCCGAAGAGTTAGACCCTTTTGGCGACGAAAAAACGCTGATTTTCTGCGCCACCGACCTCCACGCGGACATGGTCAAACGCCTATTGGATGATGCCTTCAAAGCGCTTTATAACGGCAGCTATCAGCAAGCCGCGGTGGCTAAAATCACCGGCAAAAGCGACAAGGTCGACCAACTGATCCGCCGCTATAAAAACGAGCGCTACCCCAATATTGCGATTACTGTGGATCTACTCACCACCGGCATCGACGTGCCCAAAATTTGCCACTTGGTGTTTATGCGCCAGGTGCGCTCGCGAATTCTTTTTGAGCAGATGATTGGCCGCGCTACCCGTCGCTGTGACGAGATTGGCAAGACCGTATTCACCATCTACGACCCGGTAGATATCTACGCCGCTCTGGCGGAGGTCAACACCATGAAACCCCTGGTGCGCGACCCCAGTATCAGCCTTGAGCAGTTGGTAGATGAATTGACCGATGAGCACCAGTTGGAAAATGCGCTCAATAGCCCCGGCGAACAGCAGGGCGAAAGCCAAGCCGATGTCGTGTTAAGCCAGCTCAGTCAGAAAGTCATGCGCGTACTGCGCAAAGCCGAGACCAAAGCGGAAAACAAACCCGCTCTAAAACAAAAACTTAATGACTTACAAAACTTGTGGGGCGTGGAGCCGAACAAGCTCCATGAACATTTACATAAGCTGGGGCCAAGGGAGGCATCCAAGTTTCTTCGCCAGCATAGCGGCTTGATACACCAGCTAGCCGAGGTGAAGCACCTAGTGGGCAGCGAACGTATGCCGGTGATTTCCGAGCACGATGATGAGATACGCGAGCGTAGTCAGAGCTACGGCGTTCATAAACGCCCGGAAGATTACCTGGATAGCTTCAATGCGTTTATCAAAGAGCAGATCAACCAATCTGCTGCCTTAGCCGTGGTGGTTAACCAACCCCGCGACCTGACCCGCCAACAGTTGAAAGACGTCAAAGTGCTGCTGGATAACCACGGCTACTCGGAAGCTAACCTGCAAAGCGCCGTGCGCAACCACACCAACCAGGATATTGCCGCCAGCATCATCGGCCATATCCGCCGCGCCGCCCTGGGCGAGCCGTTAAAACCGTTTGAACAGCGCGTCGCCGATGCCATGGATCGCCTCTACACCCAGCACGACTGGACGCCCAACCAACGCAAGTGGCTAGGAAAGCTGGCCAAGCAGCTCACCAAAGAAGTGATTCTCGACCGGGACACCGTTAACCAGCTTCCCGCCTTTCAGGGCGGCGCCAAACAGTTGGAGAAAGTGTTGGGGGAGCAGTTGGATAGCGTATTAGACGAGTTGAATGAAGCGATGTGGCCAGAAACCGGCTGATTCCTCCTTGATACCACAACGCCAAAAGCGCAGAATCAACAAAATTCTGTTGAATATTGAAGAATATGATCAAAAACCTGAGCTTCAGAAATTTCCACAGCTTTGCCGATGATACCGTCATCGACTTTGCCTTGGGCAAAAAACCCACGCCGTCTGGCTACGATATCGATATCAATGGCGAACGCTACAACAAAGCCATTGCGGTCGTTGGTGCCAACGGCTCAGGTAAAACGCAACTCCTTAAACCGTTGGCATTTCTGAGCTGGTTTGTCTCTAAGTCTTTTCTAGGCAGCGACCCTGATCTTGATATTCCCTTTGCTGTCCATCGGTTACATGCTGACGAACCATGCCGCTTTGAGCTTGAGTTTATGATGGGCGGCATCGACTATCGTTACCAATTGGAACTGACGCCTAAAGAGGTCATTTTCGAAGCACTCTATGCAAGAACGAGTGCCCAATACAGCTATTTATTCAAGCGTGAAAAAACACAGCAAGGGTACAGTTTTAAACAACAAGGCTTTCCGTTTCCTAAAGCCCAAGCCGAGAAGCTGCGTGGCAATACGTCACTGATCAGCGCTGCCCACAGCTACGATATCGCTGAAGCGAAGCCCTTCATCGAGTTTTTTGACCGCTTTGAAACCAATGTGGTCAGCACGGGACGCCGCCATTTTCAGCACGGAGAGGTGATAGGGGCCGCCGCCAATTTTCAGAAAGCCCCCGAATTGCTCCAGCGCATGTCCGATGCCATGAGTACGTTTGATCTCGGCTTAAGCAGTGTCGAGATACGTAAGGAAGAAAACGTGTTTGTCCCTTTTGGCCTGCACAAAACGGATGATGGCCAAGCGTTTGAACTGCCTTTCTTCGAGGAGTCCAGTGGCACTCAGTCTGCGTTTGTGCTGCTTCAGCCCATTTTGAACGCCCTACACAAAGGTGGCATTGCCGTTATCGATGAAATCGACAATGACCTACATCCGCACTTGGTACCGCATCTACTGGGGTGGTTTGAATTTGACCACACTAATCCTCATCAAGCGCAGTTGATCTTTACCTGCCACACGCCAGAAGTATTGAATCTGCTGCAAAAGCATCAGGTCTACTTGGTCGAGAAACGCAACCAAAACAGCGAAGCTTGGCGATTAGACGATATGACAGGGTTGCGTGCCGACGATAATCTGTATGCCAAATATATGGCCGGGGCCCTTGGCGCCACCCCGGAGCTGTAACTGATCATGGCAAGGAAACATACTCCCCAGCGGCGCCATCGTCAGGCAAGTAAAACAGCCCTGTTGATTATCGGCGAAGGCCCAGACGATCAAGCCTTTATCAAACATATGCATCAGCTGTTTCGATCCGACTATTCAGACGTGAAGACGACGATAGAAAAGCAGTCAGGGGGCTCGCCCGGTAATATCATTACCAATGCCACCCGAAAATATGGACACCTGGCATTCGACCAACGCTTTCTTGTGCTGGATGCCGATGTGCCGCCTACCCAGCAGGATCACGACAAGGCCTTAAAATACGGCTACCAGATTATCCTCTGGTTGCCCACCTGCCTTGAAGGAGCCCTGCTAGAGGTACTGGGTGAACGAGTCATCGGCCATGAGACCGCTCAGCAGCTAAAAAACCGTTTACACCCTCGACTGGCTGGCCATCACACCCAGCCAGCAGCCTACGCGGTGCTATTTACCAGAGCCGTGCTTCAGGCATCAGACAATATCTCGGTCAATACCGTCCGCAACGCCCTTGCCGGACAACTTATTTAATCTCTCCGCTCATTCTTAAAGCGGGTTAAAAGGCGCCTTCATGACCCACAACGACATCGTTCAAAAACTCTGGAACCTGTGTGACGTACTGCGTGATGACGGCATCAACTACTCCGACTACGTCACCGAGCTGGTGCTGCTGCTATTTATCAAGATGGTGCATGAGAATACCGAAGCGGGCACCCTGAAGAAGCACCCGCTGCCGGAAGGGTGTCGCTGGACAGATCTGAACAATAAATCCGGCATTAACCTGCTGGACGACTACAAGCGCATTCTGCTCAGCCTCTCCAGCGGCCGCGATGGCACCGGCCGCTTGGTTCATACCGACCCGCTGATCAGCGCCGTGTACGCCGATGCGCAAACCCGCCTACGGGAGCCGCGCCATTTAGAGCAGATGATCAAAACCCTGGATCAGATCGACTGGTTTAGCGCGCAAAAAGATGGCCTGGGCGATTTATACGAAGGCCTGTTGGAGAAGAACGCCAACGAAACCAAATCCGGCGCGGGCCAGTACTTTACGCCCCGCGCGCTGATCAACAGTATGGTGCGCTACCTCAAGCCCCAGCACAGCGAACTTATTCAAGACCCAGCAGCGGGCACGGCAGGCTTTTTGACCGCTGCCGACCAATACATTAAAGAGCACACCGACGACCTCGCCGACCTGGACGCCCAGCAGCAGCTATTTCAGCAAAACAAAGCCTTTGTCGGCATTGAGCTGGTGCCCGGCACCCGTCGCCTGGCGTTAATGAACTGCCTGCTACACGGCATGGAAGGCGATGACGAAGGCGTGGTGCATCTCGGCAACGCCCTGGGCCAAGCGGGCGCAAGCCTCGCCAAAGCCGATGTAATACTGGCCAACCCGCCCTTTGGCACCAGCAAAGGCGGCGACGCCAGCATTACTCGCGACGACCTGACGTTCAAGACCAATAACAAGCAGCTCGCCTTTCTGCAGCACATCTACCGCAACTTGAAACCCGGTGGCCGCGCCGCCGTGGTACTACCGGATAACGTGCTGTTTGAAGCGGGCGTGGGCACCGAGGTGCGCCGCGACCTGATGGATAAATGCAATCTGCACACCATTTTGCGCCTGCCCACCGGCATCTTCTACGCCCAGGGTGTGAAGACCAACGTGCTGTTCTTCACCAAAGGTAGCGCCACGGATAAGCTCCAGGAAGAAGGTTGCACCGAGAACCTCTGGGTGTATGACCTGCGCACCAATATGCCGAGCTTCGGCAAGCGCACCCCTTTTGGCGAGCAGCACCTGAAGCCATTCGAGGCGGTTTTTGGCGATAGCTCTAACGGCCAAAGTGAACGCCAGGAAGGCGAGTGGTCGTTCAACGCCGACGAGATCGCCGTCGATGCCGAGGCCTCGGAAGAAAACCAGGGGGTGAGTGACGACCGCCTCGCCAAATCCCGCTGGCGTTGCTTCAGCCGCGAGTGGATTCGTGACACCAAGGGCGACTCGCTGGATATCAGTTGGCTCAAGGACAAGAACAGCGTGGATGCCGCCAACCTGCCCGAGCCCAGTGTGCTAGCCAGCGAAGCGATGAGCGAGTTGGTTCAGGCGATGGGAGAACTGGATAGCTTGATGCGGGAATTGGGCGCTGAGGAAGAAGCGGATGGGCAACGGGTGCTTTTAAAGGAAGTGCTGGGGGAAGTTAAGTGATGGAGTTTTCGCAAACACCTCCTAATTGGTTGCAGGTCAAGCTAGTCGAGATTGCTACCCTGAATATGGGCCAATCGCCGTCAAGTTCGGACGTAAATGATTTTGGAGAAGGTATAGCTTTTTTCCAAGGAAAGGCTGACTTTGGGAAGCTGCATCCCACCGCACGAAAGTTTTGTACCGCTCCAAAGAAAACTGCAGAATCCGGCGATATTCTGCTGTCGGTTCGAGCACCTGTCGGGCCGACAAATGTCGCAAATCAAAAAACCGCTATTGGCCGCGGGCTGGCTGCGATTAGAGCAGAAGCAAAATATGTCGAACCAAAATTCCTGATTCATTATTTCCGTTGCATTGAGCCGTGGATGAGCCAGCAGGGAACGGGAACTACATTCAAAGCAGTATCTGGAGCTTTTTTAAAAGAGCTCGATACTGTTTTCCCCCCGCTCATCGAACAAAAAGTCATCGCCAACAAACTCGACACCCTCCTTACTCAGGTTGAAAACACCCAGGCCCGCCTTGATGGCATTCCCAAAATCCTCAAACGATTCCGCCAATCCGTGCTGGCAGCTGCGGTGAGTGGGCGGTTGACGGAGGAGTGGCGCAAAAAACACTCAATTCATGACAAATGGCAACAAGTATCTCTCGGAGATCTTATTGAAAACGGCCCTCAGAATGGGATCTACAAGCCAAACAATCTTTATGGCTCTGGTTGCTTAATTATTCGAATTGATAGCTTTTATGATGGCCTAATTGCTAAATGGGAAGGATTGAAACGAGTTCAAGTGGAGCCTTTAGAGATTCAAAAATGGGGAGTTCGTCAGGGTGACATTCTGATTAACCGTGTAAATAGCATCGAATATCTTGGAAAGAGTGCACTCGTTTCTGAATTGATAGAACCAGCCATATTTGAAAGCAATATCATGCGACTGTCCCTTAGGAGAGAGCTGGCAGAACCCAGCTTTATCTCTCTATTTCTGAGAAGCCCAGTCGGGCTGGAGCGGCTAAGGGCCAATGCCAAACTTGCAGTAAATCAAGCAAGCATCAATCAAAACGATGTAAAAAGCTGCCTTTTGAAGTTACCGAAACTCGCTGAGCAAACCGAAATCGTCCGCCGAGTCGACCAACTCTTCGCCCACGCCGACCGCATCGAGCAGCAGGTCGATCAGGCCCTGGCGCGAGTCAATAACCTCACCCAATCCACCCTCGCCAAAGCGTTTCGCGGTGAGCTCACCGAGCAGTGGCGCAAGGATAACCCCGAGCTGATCAGCGGCGAGAACAGCGCCGAGGCGTTACTGGAGAGGATCAAGGCAGAACGGGCGGCGAAAGCGCCAGCAAAACGTACAAGGAAGAAGGCAACGGCATGACGTCCCACCCTACGGCTTCAACCACACAGGCCGAGCGCATACTTTCGTTCTGGCACAAGGTCGAGTTTTTCGAATCCGCCGAGCTCAAGGGCATCGACCACGGTAAGGGCGCCATTCACTACCGCAGTGATGAGTTGCTGGAAGCACCGACCTGCCTGCCGTGGCTGGACTCTGAAAAGGTCAGGCGCGCAGGTAAGGAGTACTGGCCCGGGAAAGCGTATCGCTTCAAACTCTACCTGGGCGTGTTTGCGCGCAGCGAAATTTTCCGCGTGGCCCGCGAAGCGTACCCAGAGAAAACCGACGCCTGGGTGGAGCGCAGCCGCGATGAGGGGCTAACCTGCTCGATGAGCGTGGCGGTGAAAGAAGATGGCTGCATCGATCAAGAAAGTTTTGAGATATCGACCGCCCCCTGGATGCTAGGCGCATTGCAGCAAGGCACGCTGGATGATGCCACGCTGGATGCGTTTGAAACGGCCACGGAGCTGTTTCGCGAGCGGCTCACCACGATTCTCACCGTGGCCGATAACCTCAAACGCGAGCACGGTCTACCGCCCAAGCTCACGACGTTCGAGCTGATCGAACTCCTCAAGGCGATGCAGCGCTGGACTACCTTTGCGCCGGAAAGCGAGTCGCCAGCGTTGGTCGTGCAGCTGTTTTCGTCCACCAAGAACGTCACCGAAGACCCGCCCCAGAGCGAGGTTTTAGAGTGGTCTGCGCTGGGCGATCTTACCCATCGGCTGGAAACGCCAACTCACGACGCTGCCGTTGCGACAGAAGTGTCTGCCGAGTCAGGCGACGCAGCGGTGTCGATCAACGAGATCGCCATTCTCAACAGTTTCTTTATTCGTGACCTAGAAGCGGTTATGAAACATATGAAGACTCAGGGGCTTGCCCCCGGTTCGCCCCTGGCGTGCTATCTGACAGGGGAGAGCCAGCGCCACCCAGACCTTCTGCGACCAGAAGGACGTGAGCTGCTGATGAGCACATTGGCTCCCGAGCGCATGCCTGATGGCCGTTGGCCGGATAAAGACGAGCATTCAATGAGTCTGATGCAACAGTTCGCCATCAACACTATCGATGACACGCTGGCAAAGACCGGGCTTTACTCCGTTAACGGCCCACCTGGCACCGGCAAGACTACCATGCTGCGCGACCTAGTTGCCCGTAACATGGTCAAGCGTGCCGAGGTGCTGGCCTCTCTTTCGTCACCAGAGGCAGCGTTCGGCGAGAATCTGCATGCCAACATTGATGGCGACACCATTATTAAAACGCTGATCCCCGAGCTGACCGGCTTCGAAATGGTGGTGGCTTCCAGCAACAACGCGGCGGTAGAGAACGTCACGCGAGAATTGCCGCAAACCAAGGCGTTGGGCGAGGCCTATCGGGACTTAGCCTTTTTGAAGCCGGTGGGCCAGAAGCTCGCAGCCCCCCACACGCAAAAAGCGGGGACTGAGTTGCATGTTAAAACACTTCCGCCAGAGAAAGATTGCTGGGGACTGATCGCCACATCACTGGGCAAGAAGCGCAATCGCAACACGTTTGGCGAGCGGGTCTTTTTCAAGAAGATTGATCAATGTGTGGCGGAAGGCGAAGCGGCAGACTACTCAACGTTAGTGCCTATGCTCAAGGCACGTGCCGAAGGGCGGGATACCCAGCAGGATTTCCGTGCGGCGCAGCGTGCTTTCCAAGCAGCGTATCAAAGTGTTCAGGCCATTCAAGCCGACCTTGAACGCTTGCAGGCACTGAAACGCCTGGAGGCACAAACCGACGCCGCGCGACGTCAGCTCGAGCACCACAAAGGCGTTGCCGCCCGGCTATCGCTTTGGTTGAGCAACCAGCAGGCCAAGCGGGTGCCCTTCTGGCCGCTAAACGGCTACTGCGCACATCGAGAACGCATCAAGCAAATCAAGCAGCGTGTACAGCGAGCCGAACGGCAGCTGGCCGTCAGCCAGCAGCGCCAGGACTCCTTGGAACGTCGCCTGGAGGCAGAACATCGCGAGTGCGCCCCGCTGAAAGAGCAGTACCGCGACGTGCGATTAGCGGATGACACGCCGGATTTGGAAGCCCCCGACGTGCAACGCACCTCGTTTGGTCACGGCTACGTGTTAAACCAGGCCCGTTCGCAGCTAACGGCACGAGCATTTGAGCTACACGAAGCTTGGCTCGTGGCCGCTTATGATGGTGGCAACAAGCTTTGGCCAACGTTGAAATCGCTCATGCCGGTACTCAACGGCGGCGTTCAGGATCGCGAAGCCGCCAAAGCCGTGTGGCAGATGCTTTTCATGATCGTGCCAGTGGTGTCATCTACGTTTGCTTCGGTGGCCAATCAATTCAAAGCCCTCAAGGAAGGTGAGATAGGCTGGCTGTTTATCGATGAAGCCGGGCAAGCAACGCCGCAACAGGCGGTTGGGGCACTATGGCGAGCCAAGCGCGCAGTAGTCGTAGGCGACCCGCTCCAGATCGAGCCGGTATTTACCGTACCAGCAGGCCTGGTCGAAGCGATGGCGAAGGGCGAATTTGACCGTGATTGGTACAAGTGGTCGCCCACGGTATCGTCGGTTCAAGTCGTGGCAGATCGTGCCAACCCTTACGGCACTAACGAGATCTCTGAAGCATTCTGGGTAGGCAGCCCGCTGCGCGTGCACCGGCGCTGCGATGAGCCGATGTTTAGCATTGCCAATCGCATCGCCTACAACGACAAAATGCTTCACGGCAGCGACACTCTATCGCCCGGCCCAGGCGACAGTCGCTGGTTTGACGTCGAGGGCGACCTTGAAGGCAAGCACTTTGTCCCCGCACAGGCCGAGCGGGTCGCGCGCATGTTGAACCGGCATATGAAAGATAAAAATGAACTGCCCAGCGTCTACATCATCTCCCCATTCAAAGCGGTGGCCCAAGGCCTTCAAGACCACTTATCCAAACACCTTGATGCCAATGCTTTCGGCGACCGTGACGCGCTGAGGGAGTGGCTGAAAGAGCGCGTGGGTACGGTGCATACCTTCCAGGGCAAGGAGGAAGACAATGTCATCATGGTACTGGGGCTATCCGCAGAAGACCCCGGCGCCGCCGAGTGGGCATCCAGCAAGCCCAACTTGCTGAACGTCGCCGTGACGCGCGCTAAAAAGCGCGTATACGTCGTCGGCAGTACCGATATATGGGCAGGTAAGCAGTATTTTTCCGATGCCAAGGAGCTGCTGGCCCAAGAAACGGCATAAATGCTCAGGGCATGGTTCTATTGGACACCTGCCATGCCCCCTCTTCGAGTCGCTACGATCATCTTACTGCGGGAATGGCAATACATCCGCTCGTCTCGACCGTCCAGACCTTGCCGTCTCACGCTTGAGCTTGAGCGGCACTACGTTATCTCCGGCGTCAGGGTGAACGCTTAGGTAACCTGGGCGTAAATTACACAGCATCTCAATCGTCTCTGGCGGCAAGCCAGTCTGGTGAACTAGCTCAGTTCGTTCAAAAATGCCGCTATCTACCAGAAGGTGCGCGCCACGCATCATCAGCTTGGGTTGCTCAAAATCGAGGGCATCATCGCCTGGCTCGCCTTTCGTCCATTTGCGTGCCGAGCGCCCTTTCCATACCCTTAGCTCTAGCTGTTCAGTCAGCAATGACAAATCACGGCAGCGCACAATCATTGATGCTACCGAGACTTTCCAGCGCGATTTGAGTGAAAGCAGGTTATCCAGCGTTGGCCATACGACCTCTTGGGCAAAGCTCTCAGGCGGCATCAAGAAAGCACTGGCAAAGCGCTTGCGCTTCGAGCAGATCATAAAGCTCTTTTTTAGCGTATTGCGCGGCCGGTATTTTGGAGTGCAGCACTACATGCCCAAGTTCGTGCGCGGCGTCAAAGCGGTTACGGATCGCATTGGCTTTGTCTTCAGCGATTAGCACATAGGGTCGGCCATCCAAAACGGAGACATGGGAAACACCGTCCATTTTGACGTGCCCCAGGGTGGCGCGAGTGCAAATAATCCCCGCATTTTCCATTACTTGGATCACGTTTGGGATAGGCGCAGAACCCAACTTCCAAGCCTCTCTGCACTCTCTGGCGATGTCTTCTATTTCTTCATCGCTGATCAACCGGCAGTCGTCTGCATCCAACATCGGGACATTGACTTCTGGCCACTCCATCGCATCCTGGAAGAAGTCAGACCTCTCTTGCAGCCACACTAAATAGAGCTGTGGTCTGTCACGCGCCTGTTTGTGAACAGAGGCTTGAGAACGGAAAAAATAAGGCCGCAGGCTTTCCTGAACGGTAGAAGGAACAGGCTTCAAAAACCACATGCGCGATACTTGAAACACGTGACAAAGGCGCTCAAACGACTCGGCCTCCGGTAGCTGGGTGCCTTTTTCCCAGGCCGACACCGTGCTGGAAGAGCGCCCTAATTGCTCTCCCAGCTCCGCGAGGGTCAGATTTTGGGCCATGCGCAGTTGGTTCAACCGCTGACCTTGAAAGCCATCCCCCCCTGTTCTCATGTCACTCGTTTCCACCTTCACGTTGATCCAGACTCTCGGCGCGACGCATCCTATCACGCAGGGTCGGATAGGCAATATCAACTACCTCATCGCCTGCTTCACTGTAGTACTGCCACAGCTGGCCTACCTCAATATACAAATGAAACCCTGCTGTGGGATCGCTATAGGGAACTGCTATCGTCACACCGATTGGGCTACTGTGATCACTTTTTGACCATTTTTTTGTGTGTGGCAGTAATAAAGCATGTAGAGCGTCTTGGCTTGGCCCTAAAGGTGACGCTGAAATCTCAGAAAGGTCACGTTGCTGCCTTCAAGTTTGGCCAAAATATCATCTTATAAATTGCTTTTAAAGAAAATAGCAACTAATGTGTTGCCATAGACTAAAAAGCAACTTATTTGACGACATCACTATGCCGCTACTGGATCAGATCAAAACGCGCCGTGTTGAGCTGGGTTTCAAGCAGAGTGACATGCAGATGCGGGTGGGAATGTCGCGCCAGCAGTATCAGCGCCTTGAAGCCAGTGGTAACCCACGCCTCAGCACGTTAGAGCTGGTGGCTAAAGGGCTGAATAGCGAGATTATGCTGATCCCCCGTGAGAAGCTCGACGCCGTGTTGGCTCTACTCGCGAGCCATACAACAGACGCAGCGGCTCCCAGTGAGGAAGATACCCGCGATAGCGTCATCGATAATCCATGGAAAGGCTTACTAGAGGATGATTAACCGTACGAAGGGAGCTAAATGGATCGTTTGAGCATTCTGCAGCTTTCTCTGCATGAGAGCGTGGTGGGTCATCTTGCGGGTTACTCCCATGGCAAGAATATCCTGCTGTTCGATGATGAGTTTCGCCACAACCCTGAGCGTCCAACGCTCAGCCTGATTACGCATCCTAATTTCCCTAACGCTGAGGAAATTTTAGCGAGAGACTGGTCGAAGCACCAACGGTTGCATCCTCTGTTATCTAATCTGCTGCCTGAAGGTGCACTGCGTGAACTGCTCGCGCATAGCTTGAAAACCCATATTGACCATGAGTTCTCGCTTCTAGCATGGCTTGGTCTTGACCTCCCCGGCGCACTCATCGCGCGTCCACTCTCGCCAGATAACATCCCCGCGAAGGTACTGGCTCGGTTGCCACACGCACGGCCTGAAACAATTGAATATCCGTCGGTACTAATGCCTGGTAATAAATTCTCGTTGGCTGGCGTACAGATGAAGTTCTCCATGAAGGAGAAAGATGGCCGTTACAACCTGATCCATAGCGCCGTTAATGATGGCAATGAGGAGTTGGGTGAGTGGATTATCAAAACGCCCTCCACCCAGCACGCTTACGTTCCCTTGAACGAATTCTCGGCAATGAAACTGGCGTCCCTTGCAGGCATCGATATGCCGGAAACACGCTTGGTCGCGCTTGATACGTTAGACAACCTGCCTGCTATCCAATTGCCAGAAGACCCCCTGGCGTTTGCTATCAAGCGTTTTGATCGCCAGCGCGGCGTGCAAGGTACCGAGCGCGTTCATATGGAGGATTTTGCTCAAGTCTTGGCGAAATATCCCCATGAAAAGTATGGCTCGGCTAGCTATGATCAAATCGGCCGTATTTTGTACCAGTTTTCCGGTGATGCTATTGCGGATGTCCAGCAGTTTGCCCGACGCCTGCTGGTAAACATTTTGCTTGCCAATGGCGATGCTCACTTAAAAAACTGGAGCCTTTTGTACTCTGATCGCTACACGCCAAGGCTATCACCCGCTTACGACATTGTGACTACCAGCGTATATATGGAAAACGAACGTACTACTGCGCTCAATTTGGCGGGCCAAAAAGTGTGGTATCAAACCTCCATGGAAAGCTTTCAGCAGTGGGCCAAAAAAGCCGATATTCCCTGGCGCTTAATCAAGCCTCACTTGGATGACACCCTTGATAAAGCCCGCACCTTATGGCCTCAAGCACTGACGGAGCTACCAATGCATGAGCCCCACAAGCAGGCACTGCGCGAACATTGGCAGCGTCTTCATACTGATTTTCGTCTGTCTAGCGGTTAACGGCGATTTTTAATAGCGGGAAGCATCACTCAATATTCTGAATCTGCTCCCGCATCTGCTCAATCAGCACCTTCAACTCCACCGCGCAGCGGGTCGTCTCAGCGACCACAGATTTTGATGAAAGGGTGTTAGCTTCGCGATTGAGTTCCTGCATCAGGAAATCCAGCCGGCGGCCTTTGGGGCCTTTCTGGGCGAGCTGGTGGCTAACTTCTTCGATATGCGCCGTTAGGCGATCCAGCTCTTCATCCACGTCGGCTTTTTGCGCCACGAGTACCAGTTCAGCTTCCAGACGCTGAGGGTCGAGTTCAGTTTTGGCGATCTCAAGGCGCTCCAACAGCTGGGCGCGTTGGCGCTCCAGAATCTGTGGCAACAGGCTGCGCACGGTAGCGACCTGTTCACTTACAGCTTCCAGGCGGGTAGTAATCATCTCAGCCAGCTTTTCCCCTTCACGGGCGCGGGCGTCAATTAGTTCATCCAGTGCTTGGTCAAACAGCGTTTTGGCGGCGGCTTTTATGGCGTCTTGGTCAAGGTGCTGGGTTTCCATTACACCGGGCTGGTTGAGAAGCGCAAGTGTGGTGGGCGGCACGGCGCTGGGCACTTGCTGCTGAATGGCGGTTAGCGCATCCGCAACGGCGGCTAGGCGGACGCTGTTAACGGCGGGGGCTTGGGCGGTTTCGGCGCTCTCAAACCTTACGCTGCACTCCACTTTTCCACGGGCCAAGCGGGTGCGTAGCGCTTCACGCAGCACCGGCTCTAAGTCACGCAGGCTTTCATGCAGGCGGAAGTGAGGCTCTAAATAACGCTGGTTCACCGAGCGAATCTCCACCTGCAGCGTGCCAAACGGGGCTGCCTGCTCGATTCGGGCAAAGGCGGTCATGCTGTGTACGCGGCTGGAAGTGGCCATGGCTCATCCTAATAAAGAGTAACGGTGTATAAAGCATTACCAACAGTCTACCCGATAGGCCCATCAGAGCACGCCTAGACGTGTACAATGGAGGGCTTTTCCTTGTTACGTGTTAATTGAGAGGTACTATTTGTGAGCAGTGCTAAGCGTCCTGATGTTGTGCGCCCCAGCGGCCGCGAAGCCGACCAGCTCCGTGAGATTCGCCTGACTCGCGACTATACCCGCCATGCGGAAGGCTCGGTGCTGGTGGAGTTTGGCGATACCAAAGTGCTGTGCAATGCCAGTGTAGAAGTCGGTGTACCGCGCTGGCTACGCGGTAAGAATCAGGGTTGGGTCACCGCTGAGTACGGCATGCTGCCCCGCGCGACCCACACCCGGAGCGGCCGTGAAGCGACCCGCGGTAAGCAAGGCGGCCGTACGCTGGAGATCCAGCGTTTGATTGGCCGCAGCCTGCGCGCGGCGGTTAATTTGAAGAAGCTGGGCGAGTTCACCATTACCGTGGATTGCGACGTGATCCAGGCCGACGGCGGTACCCGTACCGCAGCGATCACCGGTGGCTGCGTGGCGCTGATGGATGCGATCCGTTACTTGCAGCGCGAGAAGAAGATTAAAAGCGATCCTTTCAAGCAGCTGGTAAGCGCCATTTCCGTGGGCATTTATAAAGGCGTGCCGGTACTGGATCTGGACTACCCGGAAGACAGCAAAGCCGATACTGACCTAAATGTGGTAATGACCGAAAGCGGCGAGCTAATCGAAGTACAGGGTACCGCCGAGGCCGGCGCCTTTACCCGTGTGGAGCTGAACGCAATGCTTGATCTGGCCGAAAAAGCCGGTGATGAGCTGCGCGAGAAGCAGCGCGAAGCGCTGGATATTCGCGGGTAATGAAAGTGAGGTGTGAGGTGTAAAGCGTAAAAAAACAACAGGCCAGCACTTAGCTGGCCTGTTGTTTGTCACCCCGGCTAATCAGCAAGGGTGACAGGCGACGCGGGAAAAGTTCGTTGCCTAACGCTTAAAGCGCCAGGTCGTACTCAACGATTAGCGGTGCAAACTCTGAGAAGGTCGCATCGTAATCGATCCACGCGTCGACCACATGGCGGCGGAAGTTGGGGCCGACTAATTGATAGTCGATCCGCCAGCCTTCCTGACGCTCACGGGGTACGTCTTGGTCAAGCTTCGGCCACCAGGTGTATTCACCTGCATCGCGGTTGATTTCGCGGAAGGTATCGATAAACCCGGTAGGGCCAAGCACCTGATCCATCCAGGCGCGCTCTTCCGGGCGAAAACCCGAAGTGAGCTGATTGTCCGACCAGTTGGCCAAATCGACGGTTTTATGGGCAATATGCCAAGTACCGCAGAGGATGTATTCGCGACGTTTGCGCGACATCTTCGTCAGGTACTCTTGGTACTGATCCATAAATGACTGTTTGGCTTTTTGGTCACTTCCATCAGGCATCAAGAAAGAAACGATACTGAAGCGTTCATAATCCGCCTGCAGAAAACGTCCTTCATGGTCACACTGAGGAAACCCCAGGCCATACATAATCGCCTTGGGAATTTTGCGGCAATAGAGTGCCACACCGGAGAAACCATCCTCTTCGGCATCCAGGAAGTAGCCTTCATAGCCTTCCGGATAGAGAATGTGGTCACCCAGTTCAAAACTTTTTGCCTTGATGTTCTGCACGCAGACCACGTCGACATCCTGCTGAGCCAGCCAGTCCAGGAAGCCACGATCGACGGCATCACGAATACCATTGACATTGATGCTGGCAATTTTCATAAATCGTCCCTTTTGCGTCGCTGCTGTATGATACCCGACGTTTAGACGTTTGGGTAAAGGCAGCAGCTAAAACTTGCCATTTACCCTACTTTTATTGTTGCTTTCGTGCCGATTTAAACCTAAGGAGCCTCTGATTAATGTAATGAGCGCAGGCCAGACAAGGCAAAAATCAACGAAAAAGCGGAGTTTACGGGGTGTAAATGAGCATTTTGAGGCGATTTTTAACGCCGTATGGCCAAGCGTAATAGTTAATCAGAGGCTTCCTACCGCCTAGTGAGGAATACCGTGGCTACCACTCTACAACCCTACCAGCGCGATTTCATTGCCTTTGCCATTGAGCAGGGCGTGCTTAAGTTTGGCGAGTTTACGCTTAAATCCGGCCGTGTTAGCCCCTACTTTTTCAACGCCGGCTTGTTTCAGACCGGCCGCGCGCTGGCCAAGCTGGGTCGTTTTTACGCCCAGGCGATTGTCGATAGCGATTTGAACGCCGATGTGCTGTTTGGCCCAGCCTATAAAGGTATTCCGCTGGCGGCCGTTACAGCGGCGGCCTTGGCCGATCATCACGATCTGGATATGCCCTACTCATTTAACCGTAAAGAGGCCAAAACCCACGGCGAAGGCGGCAATATCGTGGGTGCGCCCTTAACAGGTAATATTTTAATCATTGATGATGTGATTACTGCAGGCACCGCGATTCGCGAAGTGATGACGTTGATTGAACAGAGTGGTGCCCATGCCGCGGGCGTTATTATCGCCCTGGATCGCCAGGAGCGCGGTCAGGGCGAGCAGAGTGCTATTCAGGAAGTCCAGGCTCAGTACGGCATGCCGGTGGTCAGTATCGTCACCTTAGAGCAAGTGCTCACTTACCTTGAAGAGCACGCTGGAGGTGAAATGCTTGCCTACGCTGAAGCGATCAGAGCGTATCGCGACCGCTACGGCATTACTCACTGATTAGGCTTGCCCTGCGCCAGCAAAACCTTGCTGGCGCCACGCCTCGTAGCTCACAATAGCCACGGCGTTGGAGAGGTTCAGGCTACGGTTGTTGGGCTGCATGGGCAGGCGCAGTTTGTGCTCAGCGTCTAGCGCTTCGTGTACCTGGGGTGAAAGCCCGCCGGTTTCCGAGCCGAACAGCAGTACATCGCCTGGGGCAAAGTCAGCATCGCTGTAGGTGCGCGTACCTTTGGTGGTGATCGCCCAGATACACCGCCCCTGCATCGCCGCTTGAAAGGCGCTAAAATCCGCGTGGCGAGTGACGTTGTCCAGGTCGCGGTAATCCAGCCCGGCGCGACGTAGCTTCTTCTCTTCCAGGTCGAAGCCCAGCGGCTCAATCAGGTGTAAACGGCAGCCATTATTGGCCACCAAGCGCATGATATTGCCCGTATTGGGCGCCATGCGCGGTTCAAAAAGCGCTACTTCAAACATCGCCACCTGCCTATTGTTCGCCCATTATGCATTGACCAAGCGCCGCCGATTGTAATCGAAAACGCCTAGCAACACTCGCAGAGGATCATCTTCGCCATGACGCCCCCAACGCCCAAGAGCATTCTTAGTCGCATTAAAGGGCTAAACCCACGCCAGCAGGAAGCGGTGCGCTATATCGATGGCCCCTGCTTGGTATTGGCGGGTGCAGGCTCCGGTAAAACCAGCGTGATCACCACCAAGATTGCCTACCTGGTTCAAGAGTGTGGGATGAGCGCGCGTAAAATCGCCGCGGTGACCTTTACCAACAAGGCCGCCCGTGAGATGAAAGAGCGTGTGGGTCAGATGCTTCACGGCAAAGAGGGCCATGGGCTAACGGTCTCCACCTTCCACACCCTGGGGCTGAACATTATTCGCGGCGAGCTGAAAACCCTGGGCTACAAACCGGGCTTTTCCCTGTTTGACCCGGAAGACGCCAAGGCGCTGCTGCGCGATTTGATGAACAAAGACGCCCAGGTGGACGCCGAACAGATCAACGCCGTGCAGAGCAAAATCTCCACTTGGAAGAACGACTTAGTGCTGCCCAGCGATGCGCTCTCGTTTGCCTCGGATGACGATGAGCACTTCGCTGCCCGGGTGTACGAAGCCTACGTGCGCCACCTTAAAGCTTACAACGCGGTGGATTTTGACGATCTGATTTTGCTGCCAGTGGTATTGCTAAAAAACGATGCTGAGGCGTTAGAGCGCTGGCGACGCAAAATCCACTACATGCTGGTGGATGAGTACCAGGACACCAACGTTTCCCAGTACCTGCTGGTGAAGCTACTGATGGCGGAGCGCTCCACCTTTACCGTGGTGGGTGATGATGACCAGTCGATTTACGCTTGGCGTGGCGCCCGGCCTGAAAACCTGATTACCCTGGGGAAAGATTTCCCGCGCTTGAAAGTCATCAAGCTAGAGCAGAACTACCGCTCTACCGCCACAATACTGCGCGCCGCCAACACGCTGATCGCCAATAACCCCCACGTTTACGAAAAGACCCTGTGGTCCGATATGGGTGACGGCGCGCCGATTCGGGTAATCGTGAACCGTCATGAAGAGGCCGAGTCTGAGCGAGTCGCCAGCGAGATGCTTACCCGGCGTATCAAAGAGAAGGCCGAATGGCGGGACTTTGCAGTGCTGTATCGCGGTAATTTCCAGGCCCGTTTGCTGGAGCTTAAGCTGCAGCACTACCAGATTCCTTACAAGCTCTCCGGCGGCACATCTTTTTTCTCGCGCAACGAGATCAAGGACACCATGGCTTACCTGCGTCTGCTAATTAACCCCGCCGACGACAATGCTTTTTTGCGCATCGTGAACGTGCCGCGCCGTGAAGTGGGCCCAGGCACGGTAGAGAAGCTTGCCAACTACGCCACCGAGCGCTCGATATCACTGTTTGCCGCCTGCCACGAGCTGGGGTTGGAACAGGTATTACCGACCCGAGCCGTGGAGCGGCTGTCGCGCTTTACCCACTTTCTCGACAGCGTGCGTAAACGCATGGATCAGGGCGATGCCATTGCCGCCATACGCGACATGCTGCGGGATATGGATTACGAAGCGTGGTTGTATCAAAACGCCAGCGCGCCCACCGTTGCCGAACGCCGCATGGCTAATGTATGGATTTTGATCGACCAGTTAGAGAAGTCGCTTAACCGCGACCCTGAAGAGAGTACCGACGCCACAGAGACCGAAACCGACAGCGTGGAAGCGGCTATTTCACGCCTGGTGCTGCGCGATATTCTCGAGCAGCAGGCGGAAGAGGATGACTCCGATCGCGTGCAACTACTCACCATGCATGCCTCCAAAGGGTTGGAGTTCCCCCATGTCTATTTGATGGGCTTAGAGGAGGATCTGCTGCCCCACCGCAACGCCATCGAAGTAGGCACCGTGGAGGAGGAGCGGCGGCTGGCCTATGTGGGCATTACCCGTGCGCGGCGCACGCTAACCTTGACCCTTGCCCGCCAGCGTAAAGCCTACGGTGAACTAATGGACTGTGCGCCCAGCCGCTTTTTAGACGAGCTGCCTGGTGAGGATTTGGAGTGGGAAGGCCGTGCAGATAAAGAGGATCCGGATAAGAAGCAGGCCCGTGGCAAAGATGCCATTGCCGGGCTGCGCTCGCTACTGGGCTGATTAAGCAGAAGTTATAAACGCAGGTTTTAGAAATGAGGCTTTAAAACAAAAATATCCACAGGGCGATCACTAAAACACCCTGTGGATAAATTTACCAAGCTAAATCAGTGCTGCTAAATGAAACGAATGAGTGCTACTGCGCTTCAGCCATTAAATAATCAACAACGGCCATCACCTCTTCATCGGAAAGATTGGGATTGCCGCCTTTGGCTGGCATAGCGCCAATGCCGTTAATGGCGCTGGCATAGAGCTCATCAGCCCCCTTCTCTAAACGCGCCGCCCAAGCTTCTGAATCGCCTTTGGTCGGGGCTCCAGCGACACCATTGTCGTGACAAGCCGCGCAGCCAGAGCTTGCGTATAGGGCTTCACCGTCTAAATCGCTACCGCCACTTGTCTCTTCAGAGGCGGCCACGCCCTCTTCACTCGCTGCGTCGTCATTTGAAGCCACTGCTTCTTCACTTGCCGCTTCTTCGCCCTCAGCAGCAGCGGTCTCTTCGCTAGCAGCCTCATCGGCGGCACCTTCGTCGCTAGACGCTTCGTCGTCTGCAGCAGCTTCGTCACCACTACTCAACTCGGGTACTTCCATCACCGGCTCAACCATATAGGCAACCGCCGCTTCCACTTCCTCATCGGAAAGGTTGGGGTTACCGCCTTTGGCTGGCATGGCGCCAATACCGTTAATGGCGTGGTCTAGCAGCGTGGCGAAGCCTTGTTCAGCACGTTCAGCCCAGGCCTCTTCATCACCACGAATAGGTGCTCCCGCAGCGCCCGATTCGTGGCAAGCGCTACACACATTGCCGTAGATGCCCTCACCGTCGATATCACCGCCACTGCTGCTATCGCTAGGAGGTGCCGCCGCGGTACCACAGTCTTGGCCTTGTAAACAGAGTTGCCCTACCGGCGCCAAACGCTCGGCAATCGCATCACGTGCGGCGTCATCTTGGGCATAAACACTGGATGTGCCCGCCATGAAGCCGAGGGCCGCCAGCCCGCTCATGATCAGCTTAGCTTTCACTCTCACCACCTCTTGAGTATTGTCATAAAACGTTTTTTATCAATCTCTGTCTCAACTGCTGTCTCAAACCCTATGTGCGGTAACGCCAACATCGATGATGCACCGCCGAGACGCCAAGACGTGCGTATAGAACTAGTATACCGGCAACGTAAAGCGCAAGAAAATGCTACTAAGCGCGCTTATGTGATCCATAGGTACTATCTAAGCCCTATTTTGGCTCTTCGCTCCTCTCTCCACCACCTTTCCACGCTAATAAACGCTGCTGGGCGTAACACACAAAACCGGCCTGCTGATAGAGCCGCTTGGCTGGTAAATTAACGTCATCAACTCCCAGCACTATTTCCGCTGCTCCAGCCTGCTGGGCAAGCTCCATGGCTGTGTTTAGTAGCGAACGGCCCAGGCCTATGCCGCGCCAACTCGGTGTTAGCCCCATTAACATTAGTTCCCAGCGGCCCAACGCCGGGCGAGGCGCCAGGAGTAGTACTCCCACTACGACATTTTGGAAACTAACGGAGTACCAGTGCTGTGGCGCTTGGGGAGCCTGCTGATAAAACCCGGCTAATAACTCCTTAATTGAAAGTATGTCGCGTAGGGGGCGACTATCCAGCGAACCCTCTCCCACTTCGGCCAACAGACTCAGTTGCTCCGCCTGAGAAAGCTCGCCAAACGGCTGCAGGGACAGCGGCATCGCTCCATTCATCGCTAAGCGGCGGTGGTTGCTAGCGTTTAAATACTCCAAACAGACTAGCTGCTGCATACCGTTTTTAAGTAACAGCCCTTGCGTTTCGGCGGCTTCGGAAGAAAGCTCCAGATGACATAGACGAATATTTTGTGTTTTCACCCACTGGCGAGCCGTATCTAACAGTAAAGGTGCGGGATCTGCCGCTTTTTGCGGTAGCCCTGTTTTTGGTAGCCATAGCTGCGCCATATTCATGGGCAGACGTTGTACCCAGATAGCGGCCGTTACCTGCCCCGCCTCAAGCGTTACCCATAGTCCTTCCCACTGAGTATCTGGCTGATTGTACATTGCCTTTACGGCAGCGCTCAGGGCCGATTGCTGAGCGGGATCATGGGCAGCAGCAAGCTTTAACAGTGCCTCGCGACGCTGGGAGGGTGGGCACTGCACGGTTTGAAGAGGCGTTATCTGCGCTGAAGTCATCAATACGTTACCTATTTAATGCTCGGTCAAACCGGGGATAAATATTTACCCAGCTTAAGTTCCCGTTAAGTTATCCCGCCCAGAGTGTCGGAAAACATGATGGAGATCATCCGATGGCTCGCCTACGTTCACTCCCCACAGCGCTAACAAGGCTGAATTGGCACGAGGCCCTCAATTGGCAGGAGCAAGCGGCGCTTCAGCAACTGATTCAGCAACGCTTTGCCCAGCAGCACAGCGCTCATATCCAGCATTTTCTGCCGCGCCTGTTTGGGCTCTGGCAAGCGGAACAGCCGCAAGCGGCAGTGGGACTGCGTCTTGCCAGCAGCGGGCCGCTCTTTCTGGAGCGCTACCTGGATGGCAAGGCCGAACAGGTTATTAACCATGGGTTTCAGCAGACACTTGCCCGTCGGGAGATTGCCGAAATAGGCAACTTGGCTAGCCTGCGCCCCGGCTTGCAGCGCCAACTGTTTATCTTCCTGGCCCATCAATTGGCGACTGAAGGTATCGCCTGGCTACTGTTTACCGCTACTCCCGAGGTTGCCAACGGGTTGCGCCGCCTAGGGTTATCCCCACAGCCTATCACCCCTGCCGACCCTACCCGACTGGGCGAAGAGTCGCATCTTTGGGGGCGCTATTACCAGCATCGCCCATGGGTCATGGCAGGCGATCTACGCAGTGCCATGCAGACACTTCAAGCGCAGCCAATCCTGGCTGACATGGTGGCAGCGGAGATGATGCATGCTCGACTTGCCTAACGCGCTGATGGTACGCCTCGACCACCACGCTAACCATGCTCCCCAGCGTACCGCACTTAGCGATGGCGAACAGCGTCTCTCGTATACCGCGGTCATTCATCACATTGCTCAGCGACGCCAACGGCTACGCACTGCTGGCGCACGGCGTGTTGCACTGGCGCTAGATAATGGGCTGGAGTGGGCTCTATGGGATTTGGCACTGATGATGGAAGCGTGTGTCGCGGTGCCTATTCCTGACTTCTTCAGCGACCAGCAGCGCCGCCATATCGTTGACCAGGCAGGCCTGGATAGCTGGATTGGCCACGGTGGAGAGGCCTACGGTTTTCAGCCCATTGGTGATGCGGTAATTGCCCAGCGCCAGGTCGAACTGCCGCCCCAGTTACCTACAGGCACCACGCGAATTACATTTACCTCCGGTACCAGTGGCTCCCCCAAGGGCGTGTGCCTGGATAATGCAGCGCTGCTAACGGTGACCGAGAGCCTGGCGGCGGTGGTCGAACCGCTCGCCATACACCGCCATCTGGCCATGCTGCCGCTCGCAACTCTACTCGAAAACATCGGTGGGCTCTATCTGCCACTGTGGTTAGGTGCATGCAGCGTGCTACCCAGTTTGACCTCACTAGGCTGGCAGGGCGCCAGCGGCTTCAGTGCTCCTATCGCCCTGGAATCTATCGCCCGCTACCAGCCTAACAGCATGATTCTGGTGCCACAGCTGCTGCAGGCGTTAGTTAGCCATGCTCCGACCTCCCCCCATAGTCTGAGCTTTGTGGCGGTGGGCGGGGCACCGGTAGCCAATACCCTGCTCGCCCATGCTCAGGGGGGAGGTTGGCCAGTGTTTGAAGGCTACGGTTTGTCTGAGTGCTCTTCGGTGGTGTGCCTTAATCGCCCTGGAGAGCCAAGCTGCGGCGTTGGCCGCCCATTGCCCCATGCTCAGGTACGTATTGATCAAGACGGCCAACTACACGTGAGGGGCGCCCTGATGCTGGGCTATCTCGGTGAGCCTCCCAGCGGTGATTGGCACGCTACCGGGGATACCGGCCAGTGGCAGGGCGATACCATCACCCTTAGCGGTCGTCAGCGGGAGGTGTTCATTACAGCCTATGGCAGAAACATCAACCCGCAGTGGGTAGAGGGCGAGCTCTGCACTCAGCCCGCCATTGCCCAGGCCATGGTATACGGCGAGACCCTGCCTGCTAACCGGGCGCTGATTGTTCCCGCCACGACCCAACTGACCGATGCTCAGATTGATGCTGCCATTCAGGCAGTAAACCTCACTTTGCCCGACTACGCCCAGGTACATGAGTGGCAGCGCGTGCCCCCCTTTACCCCCAATAACCAGCAAGTTACGGCCAATGGCCGCCTACGTCGCGAGGCCTTGCTAGCCGCTTATGGCCACTGGCTAACGGCTGCCGCGACTCTCTCACAAGAAGGAGCAATATCATGACCGCTTACCAACAGCTGCAAGACGCTACCCATGAAGCACGTACCTGGCTACTGGCGACCCCCATCGTCAACCGTGCCTTGGCGGGCCGTGTCACCCTGGAGGAGTATCTCGAATTTCTCGGTCAGGCCTACCATCACGTCCGTTTTACTGTGCCGCTAATGATGGCCTGCGGCGCACGGCTTCCCGACCGGCTCGACTGGCTACGCACGGCGCTGGTGGAGTACATCGAAGAGGAGCACGGCCACGAGCAGTGGATTCTGGACGATATCCGCGCTGCGGGGGGGGATGCTGAGGCCGTAACCACTGCCACGCCAGACCCAGCCACGCGATTAATGGTGGCCTGGATTCGCGACGCGGTCGAGCATGGCAATCCAGTAGCGTTCTTCGGCATGGTACAGGTACTGGAAGGCACCAGCACAGCGCTTGCCACCCAGGCCGCCGAGCACCTCCAGGCCAGCCTGTCGCTGCCTAAGAGCGCCGTGCGCTACCTTACCTCCCACGGCAGCCTGGATATTGGTCATCTGGCCTTTTTCGAAGAGCAGATAAACCAGTTAGGCGAGGATGATCTCGCCGTGGTGATTGATAGCGCCAACATGTTCTATCGCCTGTATGGCGCGATGTTTAGAGGTATAGAAGCGCGTTGCTCAGGCAGCAGTGCGGTGGAGGAGCTTAGCCATGCACTGGCCTAGCAAACGAGTTTTTCCTGGCGGGTGGGCGGCACAGCGGGTGCTGATCACCGGTGCCAGCGGCGGCATCGGTCACGCTCTTGCTGAAGTGTTGGCACAGCGCGGCGCACAGTTGCTGATCAGTGGGCGTAAGCAAGAGGTGCTGACGGCTCTGGCTGACCGTTTTCCCGACCACATCACTGCCGTTAGTGCCGATTTGACCAGCACAGACGACCGTAATCGCCTGATAAATGCAGCCCAGTTGGCGGACTGCAACATGCTGATTAATGCCGCCGGCAGCAATCAGCAGGGCTTCTTCGACTCCACCAGCGACAGCGATATCGAAGAGTTGGTAGCGATTAATCTGACTGCCACACTGCAGTTGACTCATGCGCTACTTCCTCAACTGATGGCCTGTTCCCAAGCAACGATTATCACCATTGGCTCGACCTTTGGGCGACTGGGTTATCCAGGCCAGGTTACCTACTGTGCAACCAAGTTCGCGCTACGCGGTTTTAGCCAGGCGTTACGCCGTGAGCTGGCCGATACCCGCGTGCGCGTCATGTATATCGCCCCCAGGGCAACCCGTACTGCCATGAACTCAGCACAAACCGAGGCGCTCAATGCAGCGCTGGGCAACACTGTCGACTCTCCTGACGCCGTCGCCCTAGCGATTGTTAGCGCCGTAGAGAAGCAGCGCGAGGAGTTGCAGATTGGACTGCCGGAACGTTTTTTTACCCTTCTCAATACACTATGGCCAGGCGCTGTTGACCGCGCCCTGTTACGTCAACTGCCTGTCATTCGCCGGTTCGTTGCCACCAAGGAGTCTTCCTCATGATCATGCCAGCTTTCAAAACGCTGCGTACTGCGCTATTGGCTAGCGCCATTGGCTTGGCTAGCCTTCAGGGCGTCGCCAGTGACGGTGACAGCGCGACGGCTGCCGCATCGCTTGCTCAGCTGCAGCAGCGTTGGGCGGAAATTAACTATACGCTGCCACCAGGCGAGCAGGCGGAAGCCTTCAGCCGCTTGGGTGACCAAGCTGAACAGCTCGTCGAACGCTACCCAGACGCCGCCGAGCTGCATATCTGGGCCGGTATTATCCGCTCAACAGAAGCAGGTGCCAGCGGCGGGCTGAGCGCGCTGGGGCTGGTAAAAAAGGCTAAAAAGGAGCTTGAAATTGCGCTGGAATTGAACCCGCTGGCGCTTGATGGTTCAGCCTATACCAGCCTGGGTGCGCTCTATTATCAGGTTCCCGGCTGGCCACTCGGCTTTGGCGATGAACAAAAAGCTGAGTGGCATTTGCAAAGAGCCCTTGCGATTAATCCTGAAGGTATCGACAGTCTCTACTTCTGGGGCGACTATTTACATGAGCAGGGTCGCGATGCAGAAGCACGCCAAGCGTTGGAGCACGCCTTATTGGCAGCGCCCCGTCCTGGTCGCGAACTGGCGGACAGTGGCCGCCGCGACGACATCCATCAATTGCTGTCAGAACTTCAATAGGAAGGAGCTCTATGCGCATTTTGCTGGTAGAGGATGACCCAAGCCTGGCCTCGGGTATCCGCTTGGCCTTGAAGCCCGAGCACTACACCGTGGATCATCTTAGCGACGGAGCTACCGCGCTGAATGCGCTAAAAGAGGGTGAACCCTTTGATGCGGTGATTCTCGACCTGGGGCTGCCGCGCATGGATGGCATGGCGGTATTGAACGCTGTCAGGCGCCAAGGCAGCCAAGTGCCCATTCTGGTACTGACTGCCCGCGATGCAGTGGATGACCGCATCGCGGGGCTAGACGCGGGCGCCGACGACTATTTAACCAAACCTTTCGAAGTGGCGGAGCTGAAAGCCCGGCTACGCGCCTTGCTAAGGCGTAGCCAGGGCCAAGTCAGCAGTATACTCAGCTGCCGTGGGATTCGCCTGGATCCGCATACCTTAACCGTTAGCTTTCAAGGACAAGATGTCAGTTTATCGCGACGCGAGCTCACGCTGCTGCAAGAGTTTATGAGCCACCCAGGCCGGGTATTTACCCGCGATACATTAACCCTGCTGGTTTACGGCTGGGATGAAGATGTGGAGAGCAATGCCATTGAGGTTCATATCCATCATTTACGCCGCAAGCTATTCACGGAGGTCATTCGCACGGTGCGTGGCATTGGCTATGTCATGGATAAGCCGTCAAAGGATGACGTATGACATCAATTCGACAACGTACCCTGGGGCTATCGCTACTGGTATTTGGCCTAAGCATGCTGTTCATAGGCTTTGTCAGCTACCGTTATGCCGCCCATGAAATAGAAGAGCTTTACGATGCCAGCTTAGCCCAGAATGCACGTCTGCTAGAAGGCTTGTTACAGGCGCCGCTGCCAGATACCGACCGCAATGTGTTAATTAACAGCTTAGAGAGCGCATTACAACGCGCTCGCGATTCTGACAAACGCTTTGCGGGCCATCGCTACGAAAGCAAATTAGCCTTCCAACTGTGGGAGGACGATCGTCTACTACTGCGCTCTGCGAGCGCCCCTGAAACGCCTCTTGCTCAGCAGCCTGTCGGCTACTCAACACTCACCGTGGGGGAGCACGATTGGCGAGTGTATGTCCTTGAGGTGCCGGATTCATTAAATCGCGTGGTAGTGAGCGAGCGCAAAGACGTTCGCGGGGAACTGATCAGAGCCGTCGCGTTGCGCACATTACTACCCGACCTGATTGGCTTGCCGCTACTCACCATCCTGCTGTGGTGGTCTATTGGCTGGGGCTTGGTACCGCTGTTGCGCATGGCCGAGCAAATTCGCAATCGTAATCCGCATAATTTACACCCCCTCACCCTTAGCCCACTGCCCCAGGAACTAGATACTATCGCCGGCGCGCTCAATCGGCTGTTAGAGCGAATCCGCATAATGCGCGTGCGCGAGAAGCGCTTTATTGCCGATGCAGCCCATGAGTTGCGTACCCCTTTAGCAGTGCTTGATTTACACGCCCAAAATGCTCTGACTGCCGATAATCTTGAAGATCGTCAAGAGGCTCTCAACCACCTTCGTGGCGGCGTTGCAAGAGCCACGCGCTTGGTTACGCAACTCTTAACACTGGCTCGCCTGGAGCCTGAAGAGGAAACGCAGCCTGAATACCGCACGAGCCACTTGCTTAGTGAAGTGCGTGAAACACTGGCAAAGCTTTCGCCGCTGGCCGCTGAGCGCGAACAGCAGCTACTGTTAAATGCTGATGAGCAGGCAGATTGGTCGATGTTAGAAGAGCCCGGTGCCATTGAAACCCTGGTACAGAATCTGGTCGGTAATGCCATCCAACACTCGCCTAACCAAAGTGTCATCAGCATCACCCTAGCGACGACCCCACATAGCTTTCAATTGACGGTGGATGACCAGGGCCCGGGGATACCGATTAGTGAACGCAAAAAAGTGGTTGAGCGCTTCCAACGCGCGGGTTCCAGCGCGGGTTCAGGGTTAGGGCTTTCCATTGTTGAGCGATTGGTGACACGTCACGGTGGCACCCTCCAGCTTGACGACGCTCCTAGTCGAGGCTTGCGCGTACGAATTTATCTCCAGCGCCCAAGAGAGGACTAGGGCCTGTTGACATTTCACGCGCGGCCGCGCTGAAACTTTAACAGGCCCTAACACTTTCTTTGTGTACTCAGTGGCAGTTTACGCCTCCCTTAAGGTTGCGATAAGAATTGCGTGCAACTGTGGAGATGCATGGTGAGCCAGATACCCACGGCTCCCCCTTTTCTCCATATGGAGGTTCCCCTGATGAACCAAGTTACCTTTTCACCGAAACCCTTAATTCAACTCGGTTCAGCGCCGCTACTCGCCAAACCTGCGGCGCGTCGGCTACAGCCTACTAGCCCAGCCATGACCGTGCTGACCGACTTTTCCCAAGTAATACCTCAATCCGTCGATGCCGATACCCCCATCGACGAAGCACACCTGAAGATGCGTTATGGCGGCGTAAGACTGCTGTTCGTGATGGATCATCAAGCACACTGTATCGGCATCATTACCTCGAAAGAAGTGATTGGTACTCGGCGTATTAACATCGCCATGCAGCAGCGTAACCTCACCCGCAATGAGGTAACTGCCGAAATGATTATGACGCCGTGGCACAAGCTTAGCGCCATGCCCCTCGCCCAGTTGGCCTCGCTCACCATTGAGGATCTGGTACTGTCGATGGAAGCGGTGACCGATCAGCACCTGTTAATCACTGAGCAAAATGATCACCACGAACTTAGAATTCGCGGCATTATTTCAGCAAGCGATATCCAAAATGCGGTGGGTAAAGAGATTAACCCAGTGCCTATGGCGAAAAGTTTCGCCGACATTTGCCAGGTCATTACCGGTCACGACCTTTAACGTCTCACCGCTAACGGTTGTTAAATTAATCGCTTTCAAATACTGAATACATAAAATGCCAACGCCCTTCACCGATTCCTCGGTGAAGGGCGTTTAAGTTGTTAACGTAACACTATTCTTGGAAACAGATCGCCTAGAACAAACCAGCATTGATCCAAAGATGTGCGGCAATGCTAGCGACATAGCCTAACAATATGGCGGGTACCCAGCGAAGGTGAACGGCAAAGGTATAAATGCCGCGCGCCTGGCCCATAAGGGCAACACCTGCAGCAGAGCCCATGGAGAGCAAACTCCCCCCCACACCTGCGGTTAACGTTATTAGCAGCCAGTTACCCTCGCTCATATCCGGGGCCATGGAGAGTACCGCGAACATCACCGGGATGTTGTCCACCACCGCCGAGATAAGCCCCAAGACCACATTGGCCCACACTGGGTTCCAACTACCGTAAAGCGTTTCGGAGAGCAGACTGAGGTAGCCCATAAAACCCAGGCCACCGACACACATGACAACCCCGTAGAAGAACAGCAGCGTATCCCACTCGGAACGGGCGATACGGCTGAAAATATCGAAGGGTACCACGCTACCCAACTGCTCCAGCTTCTTCCAATCACCCCGGCGAGAGTAGCGCTCCCGCTTGCGCTCAAGGGAACGTGGCAGGCTGCGGCGCAGGTAGTAGCCAAAGAACTGCAGCAGGCCTAAACCAAACATCATGCCCATGGCAGGCGGCAGGTAGAGAATCGAGTGACACAGCACCGAGATCGCTACAGTGATCAAAAACAGTACGATAATGCGCCGAGCGCCCCGCTTGAGCCAGACGTTTTCCTTAAGGGAGGCAGGCTGGCGGTTAACAATAAAGAAGTTCATGATCACCGCAGGCACCATGAAATTAACTATCGCGGGGATCAGCAGCGCGAAGAAGCCTTCAAACGGTACTTGTCCCGCCTGCCATACCATCAGCGTGGTGATATCACCAAACGGGCTAAAGGCGCCCCCTGCGTTGGAAGCCACCACGACGTTGACACAGCAAAGCCCAATGAACTTATTATCACCCTCAGCCACTTTGAGCACTACAGCGCACATCAGCATGGCAGTGGTCATATTGTTGGCGATCGCCGAAATACCGAATGCCATGACACCGGTAATCCAGAACAGAGTGCGATAGCTAAAGCCTTTGCGCACTAGCCAAGAACGTAGCGCATCAAATACACGGCGCTCTTCCATGGCGTTGATATAGGTCATTGCCACCAGCAAAAACAGCAGCAGCTCAGCGTACTCAAGCAGCGTTTCGCGGAAGGCGGTTTCCGCCTCTTCCGGCATCCCCGCTTGTACGTAGACCCAGGCCACTAGCGCCCAGATAAGCCCCGCCGCGACCAGTACCGGTTTAGACTTACGCATATGCAGTAGCTCTTCACTCATCACCAACGCATAGGCGAGTACGAAGATCACGACAGAAGAGATACCGGCAAGCGAAAGAGTAAGATCAAGGGGCCCGGCGGCGGCATAAGAGAGAGAAGGAAAGACAAAAAGCGTGCAGGCGAGCAACAGCCAAGCGACCCGGCTAGCATAATGCCGGGTTACGAGGACGTTTGGTGGTTTCATGGCAGTGTTATCCAATCAGGAGGGAGAAAGACCGCCACGATAATAAGCACCCTAACCACATGCTGCAACGCAACGGTTGCGCATAAGATGCGACGTATTGCCGCATCTTGTAAAGTATTTTTATTGGCTTAACTCAATATAAAGTCTGATGCCTAAATCACTCTACCGTTACGCTTTTGGCCAGGTTACGGGGCTGGTCTACATCGGTGCCTTTGAGCACTGCTACGTGGTAGCTCAATAGCTGTAGCGGCAGGGTATACAGCAGCGGTGCAAGCGCTTCGTGAACATGCGGCAGGGTCAATACGCGAACATCTTCCTGAGTATCGATACCCACGCTCTCATCGGCAAATACAAACAGCTGGCCCCCGCGAGCACGGACTTCCTGAAGGTTGGATTTTAGCTTTTCAAGCAAGTCATCGTTGGGGGCGACCGAGATCACCGGCATTTCGCTGTCCACCAGCGCCAGCGGGCCATGCTTTAACTCCCCGGCGGGATACGCCTCGGCATGGATATAGGAGATCTCTTTGAGCTTTAACGCCCCTTCCAGGGCAATCGGATAGTGAGCCCCACGCCCTAAAAACAAGGCGTGCTGTTTTTCCGCAAACGCCTGGGAAAGCGCTTCGATGTTGCCATCCAGCGCCAGCACCCGCTGACACACCTCGGGCAGCGTGCGCAGTGCCGCGATAATATCTGGGTAGTCGGCCTGGTCTTTAGCTTTACTGACCGAAAGCGTCAGCAGCATTAGCGCTATAAGCTGAGTGGTAAAGGCTTTAGTGGAGGCCACGCCAATTTCAGGGCCTGCGCGGGTCATTAGAGTAATATCAGACTCACGCACTAGCGAACTACCGGGCACGTTGCAGATCGCCAGCGAGCCAATGTAGTTGAGGGTTTTAGCAAAACGCAGCGCGGCCAGCGTATCGGCGGTTTCGCCGGACTGGGAGAGGGTGACAAACAGCGTACCGTCAGGCACCACTGGGTGGCGGTAGCGATACTCGGAGGCCACTTCGACCTGCACCGGCACTCCCGCGTAGCGCTCTAACCAGTAACGCGCCACCAGCCCCGCATGGTAGCTGGTGCCACAGGCAATGATATGGACGTGGCGAGTGCGCTGGAAAAGCGCCAGCGCATCCGGGCCAAAGCTCTCTACTAACACACTTTGAGCACTCAGCCGTCCCTCTAATGCTGCCTCAATCACCGCTGGCTGCTCGAAAATCTCCTTGAGCATATAGTGGCGGTACTCGCCCTTACTGGCCGCGCCATCGCCGTGCTCAAAGGTATGGATAGGACGCTCAACGTCGTTACCCTGGCGATCCACGATGCGAATGGCCCCTTGATCGCGAAGCTCAACCAGATCACCCTCTTCAAGGTAAATAAAGCGATCCGTCACCGGCAGCAATGCCAGTGGGTCAGAGGCTAAAAAGGCCTCATTAATACCTACACCGACCACCAGCGGGCTACCCTGGCGCGCGCCAACCACTACGCTCGGCTGTTGAGCACACATGACTCCCAGCGCGTAGGCACCGCCTAAGCGGTTAACGATCTGCTGGGTAGCATCAAACAGCGTTAGGCCGTCAGCCAGTTTTTCGGAGAGTAAGTGAGCAATCACTTCGGTATCAGTTTCAGAGCTAAAAACATAGCCACTGCGCTGCAAGCCTTCTTTTATCGGCTCGTAATTCTCAATAATACCGTTGTGCACCACGGCAACCTGATCACTGCTGTGATGCGGATGTGCATTGGCCTCAGAGGGTTTACCGTGGGTTGCCCAGCGGGTGTGGGCAATGCCCGAAAAACCCGGTAGTGAGGCAGTATCCAACCGTGCCGCAAGCGCTGCCACTTTACCAAGCGCTCGATGACGAGTTAATACACCCTCACTCAACACCGTCATACCGGCCGAATCGTAGCCGCGATACTCCAGGCGTTTTAGTCCTTCTAATAGAATTTCTTGGACGTTGCGCTGGGCAACGGCGGCCACAATGCCACACATAACGACTCTCCTGAGTTTTTACGAACCTATAAAACGCCTAAAACGGTATTACCCTGGCGGTGAGATAGGAATACGGCTTTTTAATGATTCTTAGCACTATGTTTTTTTAGAGCTATGTTTTTTAAAAGCTATGTTTTTAGAGCTATGGCTCTATACGTTTGCTGGGGCGCAGCCAGTCAATTTTTTCTAACTGGCGGCCACGGGTGACGGCCAAGGCGTAGTCGGTGACATCTTTGGCAATCGTGGATCCCGCGCCAATGGTGGCACCTTTGCCTACCGAAACAGGCGCGACCAAAGCAGTGTTAGAACCGATAAAGGCATTATCGCCAATGTCAGTATGGTGCTTATTCGCCCCGTCGTAATTACAGGTAATGGTGCCTGCTCCCACATTCACGTCACGTCCTAAGCGAGCATCACCAACGTAGCTTAGGTGATTGATTTTGCTACCTTCACCCACGTCGGCATTTTTGGTTTCAACAAAATTGCCGACCTTGGCTTTTACCGCCATGCGCGTACCGGGGCGTAGCCGCGCAAAGGGTCCGATCTGATTTAGGCCCGCTGCCACGGTGCCGTCTATCACGCTGTGGGTATCTATCGCGCTTTGCGCACCAATGGTGCTATTTTTAATCACGCAGTAAGGGCCAACCCGCACGCCTTCACCTAGCTCAACCTCGCCTTCAAATACGCAGCCCACATCAATAAACACATCGTGTCCACAGGTTAAACGCCCACGTACATCAAGCCGTTCGGGGTCGGCGAGGGCTACCCCCTGAGCCATTAACTTATCAGCCAACTGGCGTTGATAAACGCGCTCCAAGCGGGCCATTTGTGCTCTGTTGTTAACGCCTTCCACTTCCACGGCGGTAGCCGGTTGGGCGGTGCATACCTTGATGCCTTCGGCTGCGGCCAGGGCTATCACATCGGTCAGGTAGTACTCACCCTGGGCATTATTGTCTGAGAGCTGTGGCAACCAGCGTTTAAGCTGTGCGCTGGTCATGGCCATGATGCCAGTATTGCATTCAGTGATGTCGAGTTGAGCACGACTGGCATCTTTTTGTTCGACAATCGCCACCGCATCGCCTGCATCATTACGCTCAATACGCCCATAACCAGTGGGGTCGTCTAGCGTTACCGTCAACAGCCCCATGTGTTGTTCATCCACATAGGCTAACAGTTCACTGAGGGAGTCCCGCTGCAGCAGCGGCACATCGCCGTACAGAACTAGCACCTTGCCACTGCCCAACCGTTCAAGCGCTTGAGACACCGCATGCCCAGTGCCCTTCTGCTCGGCCTGCACGGCAAACGTTACGGGCTGCTCTGCCAGCGCTTCGCGAAGCTGGTCAGCGCCATGGCCAATCACCACATGGGTGCGATCCGGTTGCAACCCAGAGGCTGTCTCCAGCACATGCTGAACCATGGGCTTACCCGCCAGGGTGTGAAGCACTTTAGGTATTTGTGAGTGCATCCGCGTGCCTTTTCCCGCAGCGAGAATGACAATATCCAGTTCTTGCATGTTATTCACCTGTTACCGGTTGGTCGTCGGAGGTGGTAGCTGTTAATGGAGCAACTGAAAATTGCTCTATGCCCAGCTCATCGACCAACGTTTCACCGAAGTAGTTAACAAATTCAGGGCTGGCAATACTACGCCACTGCTCGTCATCCCGAACCAACATCAGTACCTTCAGATTATTTTCAATCGCCATCTGCATAGCGTCCTGTTCGCCTACCACCAGTAGCGCAGTCGCCCAGGCATCCGCCCAGGCATTGGAAGGATGGAATACCGACACCGATGCAAGCTGATGAGTCACTGGCCGCCCCGTACGCGGATCAATAGTGTGCGAGAAACGCTGGCCGTCGACTTCAAAATAGTTGCGGTAATCACCCGAGGTGGCCACTGACATACTCTCTAGTGGAATAATATGCTGGGCTCGCTGCTGACCATCCTCGGGTACCTCAATGCCAATTCGCCAAGGCGTCTGTTCGTCTTCATCACGCACCCCACGTGCAATCAGATCACCGCCTAAATTAACCAAGTAGTGCTCTATACCCTGCTGATTCAGGTATGCGGCTACCCGGTCGGTAGCATGGCCTTTCGCGACGCCAGACAGGTCGACAAATACATCGCGAGTACGCCGTGCCTGCATATTTTGCGTATCGACCTCCACTGCATCAAACCCTACCTGGGCAAGCTGCTCGGCCAGGACATCATCAGCGGGCACCTCTTCAGGCCTTGCGCCAGGGCCAAAGCTCCAAAGATTAACCAGGTCGCCTACAGTAATATCAAAAGCACCATGGCTGGCTTCAGCCACTGACTGACTGATCGCCAACACCTCAATCAGCTCATTAGAGAGCGGCTGCCACTCCTCCAACGGGGCCTCGTTAAACGCGATCAGTTCAGAGTCATCCCGGTAGGTGGACATCGACTGATCAACGCTCTCCAGCTCTGCTTTGAAACCCTCTTCCAGCTCAAGGGATTCGCCTTGAGTGAGCGGATCCATAATGGTCACCTGATAGAAGGTGCCAAAAATATTGCCTTCAAAGCGTACCGGAGGCTCCAGCGGCCGATCACTCTCTGAGCAACCGGCCACACTGACCACTAAGCCCAACAGAAGGCCCATCACGGTCACTGCACGTCGCCACCTTGTACTGCGTTCAGCACACAATTCCTGTTTAATTTTTTTCATCGTTGCCTTGCCTAAAAATGAAGCACTTAAAAATGACGCACTTAAAAATGAAAGAACCACAGCAGCCAGGCGCCGAACAGCACGCGGTAAATCACAAAGGGCTGCATTCCCAATTTTTTTATAATTACCAGGAAGTAGTGAATGCACAAGTAAGCGCTTACTCCTGATAGTAGCGTACCCACTAGCATGGCGACCCAATCGATAGACTGCGGCGCATTAACAAGACCGATGGCTTCCAAACCACCGGCCAACACAATCACCGGAATCGACAGTAAGAAAGAGAAACGCGCAGCGCCCTCACGGCTCATACCCACCATTAGCGCCGCGGTAATGGTAATCCCCGAGCGCGACGTGCCGGGGATCAGCGCCAACGCTTGAGCGCCGCCAATAATCAGTACATCCCTTAAACGCAGCTGATACTCGCTTCGCGTACCCTGCTTACGCCAGTCGGCATACCCCAACAATAGACCGAAACCAATTAAACTGACGCCGATAATCAGCGTAGAGCGCATATAGTGAGAAATAACATCGTGCAGCAGTAAACCAATAATACCCACTGGGATAGTGGCCAATGTCACCCAGAAGGCGAGCCGCGCATCCTCGTTGACGCCCTTCCCCCCGATGGCGGCCAGGCTGCTGGTGATCATTTGCCAGATTTCGTGCCTGAAATAGATGATGACCGCGGAGAGACTGCCTAAATGTAGTGCCACATCAAAGGCTAAGCCTTGGTCTTGCCAATCTGTCAGAACAGGCACCAAAATCAGGTGGGCAGAGCTTGAAACGGGTAAAAATTCTGAAATGCCCTGAACAATCGCTAACACCACCACCTGGAGCCAATCCATAAAAAAATCCTGTGTATAAAAACAATTTGATGGTTTGCAATGGCGCTTAAGGATACACATCCGCTAATTCATTGTCCGCCACTGCTTTTGCTTGCACGCTTTTACTGACACTATCCGCCACTGGCACTCAAAAATGCCGTTTCACAGCTTGAACGCAGTGGAGGCTATAGAGGATATAAGGAGTGCGCTACAATAGGCATCTATTGAATGCGTGCGTCCTTGCAAGGTACCCATGACTCAGACCATCGAAACGCCAGTGGTTCACGACCAAGCGCAACTTAGCCAGGAAGCCAAACGCGTCACCTATATAGGTGCATGGTTGGATGGCCTGTTGAGCATCGTCAAAGTCACCATCGGTTTTATGGTCGGTTCAGCGGCGTTGATCGCCGATGGCATTCACTCCTTGTCTGATTTAGTCACCGACGGCTTTGTTCTTGCGGCCATTCATTATGGGCGCCAGGAACCCGATAAAGACCACCACTACGGTCACGGTCGAATTGAAACCCTGACGACGCTGCTACTGGGAAGCGTGCTGATTTTCGTGGCAGGCGCGATTGCCTGGTCGAGCCTGGATCGCCTGTTTAGCGGTACCGACGTTAACGCCCCAGGCGCGCTGGCAATCGTGATTACCGTCATCGCGCTGTTTAGCAAAGAGTGGATTTTTCGCTACACCATGCGGGTCGCCAAACGGGTAAAGTCTAAGTTACTCGAGGCCAATGCCTGGCACTCCCGCAGCGATGCGCTCTCCACCGCCGTAGTGCTGGTGGCACTGGTAGGTGCCCAGTTCGGTTTAGGCTGGCTGGATGCTGTGGCTGCTATCATCGTAGGTTTATTAGTCGGCAAGGTAGGTTTGGACTTACTGTGGGAGTCTGCTCGCGAGCTAGTCGATACCGCTCTGCCGGAAGATGTCCAGGATCAAATGCATGACGTTGCATGCAGCGTACCCGGTGTAGATAGCGTCCACGACCTGCGTACCCGCCAATCGGCTGGCTGGGTAATGGTTGATTTGCATGTGGTGGTGGGGCCAAAAATTACCGTCTCGGAAGCCCACGAAATCGGCAACGAAGTGAGCCGCCGCCTACGCCATGAATTCCCCGCACTGACCGATGTGATCTTTCACGTTGACCCTGAAGACGACGCTGGCGCAGGTGATCCCAGCCGCCTGCCCGGCCTACCGCTGCGACCAGAAGTTGAAGCTGCCCTGGATGCCCGCTGGTACAAGCATCCGGTATGGCGAACGCTGAACGAACTTCAGTTGCACTACTTGGATGACAAGGTCTCCGTATCGCTCATCATTGATGACGCCGTGCATCAGCCGCCCCAGTGTCTCGCCAGCCAGCTAAAAGCGCTGGCGAGCGATATCGAATGGCTTGGCCACGTAGAGGTGCTGTTTATTACCCGCGCAGCAAGCAGCTCAATGCGTTAGGTTTAACCGCCTGTTTACAGACCGGATAGCATGAGGGTGGCAATACTGAAGTAGATCACTACCCCAGAGGCATCAATCAGCGTGGTCACCAGCGGTGCCGACGCGGTTGCCGGGTCGACCTTAAAACGCTCGAGTACAAAGGGTAGGCACATGCCCAACAGGCTACCAAACAGCACGATAGTGACCATACTCAAGGCGACTACCATCGCTAGCGCCTCGCCGCCACGCATGATCCCAATAGGCGTTACCGCAATCGCCATGGTAATACCCAGCGAGCCTGCCACGAGTAGCTCACGGCCAAGTAGTTTCCCCCAGTCTTTAACACCCACGTCACCGGTCGCCATACCGCGCACCATGAGCGTGGCTGCCTGTGCACCGGCATTACCGCCACTGCCGATTAGCAGCGGTAAAAAGAACACCAGTGCCACCTGAGCGGCAATGGTATCTTCAAAGTAGGCGATCCCGGCGCCCGAGAACAGGTTGGCAAAGACCAGCAGTACCAGCCAAAACACCCGCTTACGGTATAGGCTCCAGAGCTTCACGCGGCTTACGCCATCTTCCAGTTGGCCGATCGACATCCCTTTGTGAAAATCTTCGGTGGCCTCGGACTCGGCTACGTCCATGGCGTCATCGTGGGTCACGATGCCGACCATACGGTCATCCGCATCAATCACCGGTAGCGCTAACAGGTCGTACTTCGCCACAATTCGGGCGACATCCTCCTGAGCACTATCGACCCGGGTGCTGATGACATCTTTGATCATGATGTCATCAACAATGGCACCGGGGCGTGCCACCATAAGCTGACGCAGCGACATGGTACCGATCAATTGCCCGTCGCTATCAAGAATATACAGCTGGTAGACCGTTTCCGCATCGGGCGCCGTCTGGCGTACCCGCATCATCGCTTGTGACACCGTCATGCCACTGGCTATGGAGACATAGTCAGAGGTCATGATGGCGCCAGCGGTGCCCTCTTCGTAGCTGGCAAGCCGCTTTAGATCTTCACGCTCGCGATGCGCCATGCGACGCAGCAGTGCTTCGCGGCGGTCTTCACTGAGCAGATTAAACAGGTCGGCACGTTCGTCCGAGCCCATCTCTTCCAGCAGCTTGAGCACCTGGCTATCATCCAGTTTTCCAACTACCTCAAGCTGACTCTCGCCTGGGAGATAGCCCAATACGTTAGCGGCACGCTCAGCAGAGAGAATATCCAGCAGCGAGAGCGCCGCAGGCAGCTCTTCGTCGTCCTCAATCATCTCTTCGAGGATTTCGCCAATATCCGCAGAGCGGGTTTCGGCCAAACGCAAGGAGAGCAACGTTTTACTCGGTACTTCCTTGGCCAACTCGTCGAGCAGCTCGGCTTTTAATTCCTGTAGGCTTTCATCATTCAGTGCCATAGCTCTCCCCTTCACGCAAACTGACGTCGTACTGCCGACTTAATTCTACCTACTAACAAATTCCATATACTTACTTATCATACTGACAAACAAAAAAACGCCCCTTAAACCCTGGTACGGGTCTAAGGGGCGTTGGACACACGCCAAATGCGTGGTTGTTAGCCTTTACCCGCCTTTTTACGCAGTTGCTGAATCGTTCGCAGCTGTGCAACGGCTTCGGCAAGTTCAGCGGCAGCCCGAGTATAATCGAGCTCCGATGACTTCTCATTAAAGGCTTTCAGCGCCTGCTGACGCGCTTCTTCTGCAGCAGCTTCATTAAGGTCACTGGCACGCGATGCGGCGTCGGCTAGTATCGTCACCACATCCGGCTGGACTTCCATGAATCCGCCTGAGACAAAGAAGTTCTCTTCCTTGCCATCATCATGAATCACGCGAACCGGCCCCGGCTGAAGCTCGGTCAGCAGCGGAGCGTGACCGGGTAGAATACCCAGGTCACCCATCATCCCGGAAGCAATCACCTGCTCAACGGTACCTGAGAAAATGGATGCTTCAGCGCTGACGATATTGCAAGTAAAGCTATTCGCCATAGCGAATCCCCCTAATGGACGGGATTACTTCTTCATCTGGTTGGCTTTCTCGACGGCTTCGTCGATGGAGCCGACCATGTAGAAGGCCTGTTCCGGCATATCGTCGTATTCACCAGCAAGAATGCCCTGGAAGCCACTAATCGTGTCTTTCAGTGAGACATACTTACCTGGTGAACCGGTGAATACCTCCGCCACGAAGAACGGCTGCGACAAGAAGCGCTGGATTTTACGTGCCCGTGATACGGCCAGCTTGTCTTCATCAGACAGCTCGTCCATACCCAGAATGGCAATAATATCCTTAAGCTCTTTGTAGCGCTGAAGAACGTTTTGCACACCGCGCGCGGTAGCATAGTGCTCTTCACCAACGACCAACGGATCCAACTGACGCGAAGTGGAGTCCAGCGGGTCGATCGCCGGGTAGATACCCAGTTCGGCGATTGAACGCGCCAGTACCACGGTGGCGTCAAGGTGTGAGAAGGTGGTTGCCGGCGACGGGTCAGTCAAGTCATCCGCAGGTACGTAAACGGCCTGTACGGAAGTGATTGAACCGGTTTTCGTCGAGGTAATACGCTCCTGCAGAACGCCCATCTCTTCAGCCAGTGTCGGCTGATAACCTACCGCTGACGGCATACGACCCAGCAGTGCCGATACTTCGGTACCGGCCAAGGTGTAGCGGTAGATGTTATCGACGAACAGCAGAACATCGCGGCCTTCATCACGGAATTTCTCGGCGATGGTCAGGCCAGTCAGCGCTACGCGCAGACGGTTACCCGGGGGTTCGTTCATCTGACCGTAAACCAGCGATACCTTATCAATAACGTTGGATTCAGTCATTTCGTGATAGAAGTCGTTACCCTCACGCGTACGCTCACCGACACCAGCGAATACAGAGTAGCCGCTGTGCTCGGTGGCGATGTTGCGGATAAGCTCCATCATGTTAACGGTTTTGCCGACACCGGCGCCGCCGAACAGACCCACTTTACCACCCTTAGCGAACGGGCAGACCAAGTCGATCACCTTGATACCGGTTTCCAGCAGCTCGTTAGAGGCCGCTTGGTCGGCATAGCCAGGCGCTTTACGGTGGATCGGCATACGCTCTTGCTCGCCGATCGGCCCCGCTTCGTCAATCGGCTCGCCGAGTACGTTCATAATACGGCCCAGCGTTTCCTTACCTACCGGTACGGAAATCGCGGCACCTGTGCTGGCCACGTCCATGCCACGCTTCAAGCCCTCAGTGGAGCCCATGGCGATGGTGCGCACCACGCCGTCGCCCAGCTGCTGCTGGACTTCGAGGATGGTCTCAACATCGGAGACCTTCAGCGCGTCGTAGACCTTGGGCACAGAGTCCCGCGGAAACTCTACGTCAATCACCGCGCCGATGATTTGTACGATACGTCCGCTCATCTTGGTTCCTCTCTAAAACCTGCAAATGAAACCTGTCTGCCGGGAGCCGCTAATAGCGTCGGCTCCCTAGGCGTTATACGGCAGCAGCGCCGCCGACGATCTCAGAAATTTCCTGGGTGATGGCGGCCTGACGGGCCTTGTTGTAAACCATCTCCAGATCGTCGATCAGGCCGCCTGCGTTGTCAGTGGCACTTTTCATAGCGATCATTCGAGCAGCTTGTTCACAAGCGCCGTTTTCCACTACCGCCTGATACACCTGCGATTCGATGAAACGAACCAGCAGGCTATCGAGCAGCGCCTTGGCATCCGGTTCATACAGGTAGTCCCAGCTTCCGGGACGGGCGTTTTCGTCGTCCTGCTCTGCGTCTGCGCCCATATCAGGCGACAGTGGAAGAAGCTGACGAACCACAGGCTTTTGCGTCATGGTGTTAACAAACTCGTTATGCACCACATAAAGCCGGTCGAGACGTCCTTCATCGTACGCTTCGAGCATGACCTTAATACTGCCAATCAACCCCTCAACGGACGGGGCTTCGCCTAAACCACTCTTCGCCGCCACCAAATTGCCGCCGTAGTTGCGGAAAAAGGTGCTGGCTTTAGCGCCCAAGGCGCAAAAATCCTGCTCAGCGCCCTGTTTTTTCCACTCGCTGGCCTGTTTGAGTAAGGCTTTGAACAGGTTATGGTTTAAACCACCGCACAGACCACGGTCTGTGGAAACCACGATGTAACCAACGCGCTTAACCTCGCTACGCTCGACCATATAGTCGTGCTTGTACTCGGGGTTAGCGTCGGCAATGTGGCCGACCACATTACGGATCTGCTTAGCGTAAGGCTGACTAGCTCTCATCAGATCTTGCGCTTTACGCATTTTCGATGCAGCCACCATTTCCATGGCGCTGGTAATCTTCTGCGTATTTTTAATGCTCCCGATCTGGGTGCGTATCTCTTTTGCAGCTGCCATAGCGATCTACCCTTCGTTCGTGGCTCTCAGAAAGCATGCAAACCCGCCCGCAGGCGGGCCAGACATTACCAGCTCTGAGTCGCCTTGAACTGCTCGAGACCCGACTTCAAGCTGTCTTGAATCTCACCGTTGTAGTCGCCGGTCTGGTTGATCTTGTCGAGCAGATCAGCGTGTTCAGATCTCATGTAGTCGTGCAGCGCACGCTCAAAATCCAACACTTTGTCCACTTCAACGTCGTCCAGGAAGCCTTCGTTGGCGGCATAGAGCGACAGCGCCATTTCAGCGATCGACATCGGCGAGTACTGGTTCTGCTTCATCAGCTCGGTTACACGCTGACCGTGCTCCAGCTGCTTACGCGTCGCTTCATCAAGATCAGAGGCAAACTGCGAGAACGCCGCCAGTTCACGGTACTGAGCCAAGGCTAGACGTACGCTACCGCCGAGCTTCTTGATGATCTTGGTCTGCGCCGAACCACCCACACGGGAAACCGACAGACCCGCGTTGATCGCCGGACGAATACCGGAGTTAAACAGGTTGGTTTCCAGGAAGATCTGACCGTCGGTGATCGAGATAACATTGGTCGGAACGAACGCAGAAACGTCACCACCCTGGGTTTCGATGATCGGCAGCGCGGTCAATGAACCGGTTTTGCCTTTCACTTCACCGTTGGTGAACTTCTCGACGTAGTCGGCGTTAACCCGTGCTGCACGCTCCAGCAGACGCGAGTGGAGGTAGAATACATCACCGGGATAAGCTTCACGGCCCGGCGGACGACGCAGCAGCAGCGATACCTGACGGTAGGCAACGGCCTGCTTGGAGAGGTCGTCATACACGATGAGCGAGTTCTCGCCGCGGTCACGGAAGTATTCGCCCATGGTGCAGCCAGAGTAGGCGGCCAGGAACTGCATCGGCGCCGGATCCGCAGCGCCAGCGGCGACCACGATGGTGTGCTCCATAGCGCCATGCTCTTCAAGCTTGCGCACCACGTTGGCAATGGTCGACTGCTTCTGACCAATGGCGACGTAGACACAGGTCACGCCTTTGCCTTTCTGGTTGATGATGGCATCAATGGCAATGGCGGATTTACCGATCTGACGGTCACCGATGATCAGCTCACGCTGGCCACGGCCAATCGGCACCATGGCGTCGATAGACTTAAGACCGGTTTGAATCGGCTCATCAACGGATTGACGGGTAATAACGCCTGGCGCCACTTTCTCAACGGCGTCGGTCATTTTAGCGTTAATCTCGCCTTTACCATCGATGGGGTTACCCAGCGCATCGACAACGCGACCAATCAGTTCAGGCCCTACCGGCACTTCGAGAATACGACCGGTACACTTGGCGGTCATGCCCTCTTCAAGCTGCAGGTAGTCACCCAGTACCACGGCACCTACGGAGTCGCGCTCCAGGTTCAGTACCATGCCGAAAATACTGTTGGGGAATTCAATCATTTCACCAAACATCGCGTCTTCGAGGCCGTGAATTTTCACGATACCGTCGGAAACAGTGACAATGGTGCCCTGATTACGGGCTTCGGATGCGACGTCAAGCTTCTCAATTCGCTGCTTGATGATGTCGCTGATCTCGGAAGGATTCAGTTGCTGCATGCCATGTCCCTCAGACTCAAGCGGTTAGCGCTTCGGAAAGGCGGTTCAAACGACCACGTACCGACCCGTCAATAACGGTGTCGCCAGCACGCAGGATGACACCGCCGATAAGCGACTTGTCCACCTGAGTAGTAATGGAGATTTCGCGATTCAGACGTTTCTTGAGCGCGTTCGCTAGCTTGGTCTTCTGCTTACTGTCTAATTTGTAAGCGGAGGTGACGTTCACTTCTACACGCTGCTCGTGTTCGGCACGAAGGTGCTCAAACTCCGCAGCGATTGATGAAAGTGACATCAAACGACCTTGGTCTGCCAAAACATCTAAAAAACGCTGTAAAGCGTCGTCTTGTTCGCCTGGTGTCATATCGGCTAACAACGATACTTTTTGTGCATTCTCGAGTTTTGGACTGCCCAGCAAACGACGAACATCGCTGTCAGCGACGGCTAAGCTTAAAAAGCCCAGCGCCTGTGACCAGCGATCAAGCGCCTCATGATCACGCGCGTATTCAAACGCTGCTTTAGCGTAAGGACGAGCGACGGTCAGTAATTCCGCCATAATTCACCTCCCTACAGTTCAGCAGCAAGCTCATCAAGTAACTTGCGATGGGCTTGTTCGTCGACCGAAGCTTCAAGAACACGCTCGGCACCCATAACAGCGAGATAAGAGACCTGGGCGCGAAGCTCGTCTTTTGCACGATTCACTTCTTGCTCGATCTCTGAACGTGCGCTGGCTACTAGGCGTTCGCCTTCGGCACGGGCTTGCTCGCGGGCTTCTTCAATCATCTGGGCAGAGCGCTTGTTGGCCTGCTCAAGAATTTGAGAAGCTTGCTCCTTGCTTTCACGCAGCGTCTGTTCTGCCCGCTCTTGAGCAAGCTCAAGATCACGGTTAGCACGGCTGGCTGCGTCCAAGCCATCAGCAATTTTCTTCTGACGCTCATGAAGCGCGTTGCTGATCGGAGGCCACACATACTTTATGCAAAACCAGACAAAGATCGCGAAGGCGATCGTCTGCCCGATTAGCGTCATGTTGATATTCACAGGAATGTACCTCTGACAAGTTCGTGGCGACCGGAGTGAAACAAAACCGAGCGCTTAGCGCCCGGCTGAGCTGTCATTAACCGGCAACAACGAAAATCAGGTACATCGCAATACCAACACCGATCATCGGAACGGCGTCAAGCAGGCCGGCCATGATGAAGGTTTTGGTTTGCAGTTGGTCACCCAGTTCAGGCTGACGTGCAGTTGACTCAAGCAGTTTGCCGCCCAACAGAGCGAAGCCAATGCCGGTAGCCAGTGCGCCCAGACCGATGATGATGGCAGCTGAAAGATAAACCATTTCCATGATGAAGCTCCTGAGTTTAAGTTTTGGTTAAGGGTTGAGGGTTAATGAAAACGTTATTGCTAGGTTAATGGTGTTCGTGTGCAGCGCTCAGATATACAACCGATAGCGTTGTAAAAATGAAGGCCTGCAGAGTGACCACCAAGATGTGGAAGATGGCCCACGGCACATCCAATAGCCAGATAGCCCAGAACGGCAGCAGGGCGATCAGAATAAAGATCACTTCACCGGCAAACATGTTGCCGAAAAGACGTAGACCGAGACCTAGCGGCTTCACGAGCAAGCCAATGATTTCGAGTACTAGGTTGAAAGGAATCAGCGCCCAGTGATTGAACGGCGTTAACGATAGCTCTCTGGCAAAACCGCCTACGCCTTTCACCTTAATGCTGTAATAAATAATCAGACCAAACACACCCAGCGCCATACCCAGTGTGGCGTTGGGGTCAGTGGTCGGGACAATCTTCATATAGTCGACGCCAAGCTTGGCGAACAGCACAGGGAAGTAGTCCACTGGGATGATTTTCAGCGTGTTCATCAGCAAAATCCACACGAACAGCGTCAACGCTAATGGCGCAATCATCGGGTTTTTGCCATGGAAAGTAGCGCGAGTAAGGTTCTCAATAAACTCAACGACCATCTCTACCGCATTTTGTAGCCCACCGGGTACCCCAGTAGTCGCCATTTTACCGGCTTTGCGGAAAACCCAGATAAATAGCAAACCCATGGCGATAGACCAGCCCATGGTGTCTAAGTGAATGGCCCAAAAGCCCATTTCACGGGCCTCTTCAGCAGAGTGTGCCAGCGACCAGCCATTTTCGGGGTGGTTGCCAAAGGTCAGGTTCTGCAAGTGGTGCTGGATATAGTAAGTCGAAGAGACTTCGTTTCCTGCGGCCATGGACATGTCACCTCAATTAGTTGTGCGATCTCTAGGCATCAGCCAAGGCGTGAGCCAATGCGTTAGAACAACCGCGACGTAAGCATAAAAAAATAAAGCGGGGTTTGAAGGGGGCGCTGCCACGAACACTGCTACAAACAGTGCCACCGTCAAACCAAACTTACCTGCTTCAGCACGAAATAAGTGCATCGCTCCTCGTGTTCGGCGCCTAGGTTGACCCCCCCCCATTCGCTGAATAAAAAAGGCGTGCGGCAATAAGGCTACCAACGCTCCTTTAAATACCGATGAGACACCTTCAACGTCTGCGGCTAAGTAGGCTGCTAGCATACCTACAAACGTAATTATCAGCTGTGCGACCGTCAGTCGAATGATATAGGTTTTTCGTCGCTGGGTTTCGTATCGCTGCATAGCTCTTGGGAAAAATACCCAGCCTCACTAATGAAAACCCATACCTCGACAAGCTAATAGCTAGACAAACCAAGGCAACCTGCACAAATCTTGCGCGATTATAGGGAAGCGCTATCACACCTTCAACCGAACTCGCACCGATTTTGCCCGTTAAGGGCCCTATTTGCGACCAAAGAGGGAAAACGTGTGCACTTCTTACGCGATATTGAATAGCCTGCTATTTAATATGATTTAAGATACCGTCCAACTCTTCAAGGCTGGTATAGCGTATTGTTAATTTACCTTTGCCTTTTTGCCCATGGTCAATGGAGACAGGTGCACCGAGCAGCTCACCAAGGTGAGTTTCAAGCTTAGCTACATCGGGTTGCTTGCTTTGCCGGCTAGGCGTTTTGATTGGCGCTTGGCTGGTTTGGACTTTTTTCACCAGTGCTTCGGTGGCCCGCACCGTCATGTCATTGTTGACCACCTCATGAGCCACCTGCCGCTGTTGGGTGCTGTTGAGCGTTAACAGCGCCCGTGCGTGGCCCATATCCAGGTCGCCGCGTTCGAGCAGGGTTTGCACTTCAGGGTCTAGCGCCAGCAGACGCAACAGGTTGGCCACCTGGGTGCGCGATTTACCCACTGCGTCGGCTATCTGCTGCTGAGTCAGCTCAAACTCTTCGCCCAAGCGCTTAAGCGCCATGGCTTCTTCAATGGCGTTGAGGTTTTCACGCTGAATGTTTTCGATCAGCGCCAGCGCCAAAGCAACTTCATCGCTGACTTCCCGGATGACTGCCGGAATAACATCCAGCTCGGCAAGCTGAGCGGCCCGCCAGCGGCGCTCACCGGCAATAATTTCGTAGCGATCCACGCCGATGGGGCGCACGACGATGGGCTGCATCACGCCCTGGGCGCGAATGGAGTCCGCCAGCTCTTCTAACGCTTCGGGCTGAATATCCCGGCGCGGCTGATATTTACCCCGCGTTAATTGCCCTAACGGCAAGCGTTCAAGGCGATCCTCGGCAACGTCGCTGGCCGCAGCACTACGCGCGGCATCAGAAAGCTCCAACGGGGTGCCGTTACCGGCAAGTTCTAAGCTGTCACGGCGACGGGCACCGGCACCAATCAGGGCATCCAGGCCACGTCCCAGCGCGGGTTTACGCGTCATTCGCTTTTCCTCATTTTATAACGCTAGGCGACGAATCATCTCTTTCGCCAACACACGATAGGCCTGGCTACCCCGGGAGAACCGGGCATATTGCGTTACGGGTAATCCGTGGCTCGGCGCTTCGGCAACTTTTACGTTGCGAGGAATGGTCGTTTTCAACAGCATGTCGCCAAAATAGTCACGCAACTGCTTATCCACTTCCCGCGTTAAACTGGTGCGCTTGTCGTACATGGTGCGCAAAATGCCCGCAATGGCCAGATCAGGATTCACATTTTGCTTAATTTGTTCAACGGTATCGAGTAGTGCCGATAGCCCCTCCAGGGCGTAGAACTCACACTGTAGAGGGATCAGCACGCTATCGGAAGCCGTTAATGCATTCACGGTTAGCATGTTCAAAGAGGGCGGGCAGTCGATCAGCACTACGTCATACGCATCCGAGACCGAAGCAAGCGCGGTAGTTAAGCAGCTCTCGCTTTTATCGCGATCCAGTAGCTCGACTTCGGCGGCGGTGAGATCACCGTTGCCCGGCAGTACGTCGTACTTGACCGCCAGCTTTTTGACAATCGTTTCAGCAGCCGTTGCTTCGCCCAGTAGAACGTCAAGCACGCTTTTATCGAGCTCGTATTTGTCGATGCCGCTGCCCATGCTGGCATGGCCTTGGGGGTCAAGATCCACCAGCAGTACGCGACGGTCGAGCGCAGCGAGACTGGCCGCCAGGTTAACGGCCGAGGTGGTCTTGCCCACGCCGCCTTTTTGGTTGGTCAGGGCAATGATCTGGCTCACTTGCTCAACTCCTTCTGGGGGTCAGAATCAACGTTCAGCTTTCAATCAACATTCAGCTTTCACATTTAGCTTTCAACATCCAAGATCAGCAGCTGCCGCTGGGCTGCTTCAAAGGGTACTTCCAACAAATGACGCTGGTGTAAACGTATACCGGCGGGCAGGTCGCGCAGTTCATCATCCGCCCCAGGCCCTTTCATGGCTAACCACTGGCCGTCGGCGCTGGGTAGCTGGCGGGTCAAGGTGACAAAATCGACCAAGCTGGCAAATGCTCGGGAAATCACCTGATCAAAAGCGGCGGCTTCAAACTGTTCCACCCGCGCCTGTACGGGAGTTACGTTTTCAAGCCCGAGCTCCATTACCGCCTGACGCTGAAAGCGCACCTTTTTGCCATTGCTATCCAGCAGTGTCACATCAAGCTGGGGGGCTAATATCGCTAATACGATGCCAGGAAGCCCGGGGCCCGCGCCTACATCCAGTAGCCGTGGCCCCTGGACATAGGGCAACACAGCGGCGCTATCCAACACGTGGCGCGACACCATGTCATCCACCTCGCGTACCGCTGTGAGGTTATAAGCCCGGTTCCACTTGTGCAACAGTGCCAATAAGCCTAGCAGCTGTTCGCGTTGATGTTCGTCAACGGCGATGCCTAACTGGCTAAGCCCTTGATCAAGCCGTGGTGCAACGCTTGCAGGTAGCGTTTTCAACAGTGGGTTCAACGAACTCATCCGTTAACTACCTCAGCTGCAGCGACTAATCGGCGCTTTTTTAGATGCACCAGCAAAATAGAGACGGCCGCCGGGGTGACGCCTGAAATCCGTGCCGCATGGGCAAGCGTTTCTGGCCGCGCTTCAGCCAGCTTTTGGCGAATTTCGTTAGATAAGCCTTCCACTTTCAAATAATCCAGTTCCGCAGGCAGTGGCGTGGCTTCGTGGCGCTTGAGCTTATCGATCTCATGCTGCTGGCGATCAATATAGCCTTGATACTTAGCCTGAATCTGTACCTGCTCGGCGACTGCCGGGTCAGTGACCAGGGCGCCCTCGATACCGGGCAGATTGGTCAAATCGCTGTAATTGAGTTCAGGACGTTTTAGCAGATCGCTCAACCGATACTCGCGGGTAAGGGGTGCACCGGTTTTTTCCGCCACTTGTTCTGCCGCTGGGCTCCCCGGCTGTATCCACAGGGTGCTCAGCCGCGCGGTTTCTTGCTCAATAGCTTCGCGTTTTTGGCTAAACGCTGCCCAGCGAGCGTCGTTAACCAGGCCCAGCTCACGACCTGTTTCGGTCAAGCGCAGATCGGCGTTGTCTTCCCGTAGCAGCAAGCGGTACTCCGCACGAGAAGTAAACATGCGATAGGGCTCTTTGGTACCCATGGTAATCAGGTCATCGACGAGTACACCAAGATAGGCTTCATCGCGGCGGGGATACCAGACATCCAGCTCCATAGAGCGACGGGCGGCATTCAGGCCCGCCAGCAAACCTTGCGCACCGGCTTCTTCATAGCCGGTGGTGCCGTTGATCTGGCCGGCAAAAAACAGGTTGTGGATAAATTTGGTTTCCAGCGAGTGTTTTAAGTCCCGTGGATCAAAAAAGTCGTACTCAATGGCGTAACCAGGCCGGGTGATATGGGCGCTTTCCAAGCCTTTGATGGAACGGACCACCTGAATCTGCACGTCAAAGGGCAGCGAAGTCGAAATACCGTTGGGGTAGAGCTCGTGAGTATCCAGTCCTTCCGGTTCGATAAACACCTGGTGGCTGGATTTATCGGCAAAGCGATGAACCTTGTCCTCAATTGATGGGCAGTAACGCGGGCCGATCCCTTCAATCACACCCGAGTACATCGGCGAACGATCAAGGTTGGCCAGAATTAGATCGTGGGTGTGCTGATTGGTGTGAGCAATGTGGCAACTCACTTGCTGAGGGTGCATTTCCCGCGATCCCAGGTAGGACATCACCGGCGTCGGGCTATCACCTGGTTGCTCTTCCAACTGAGAAAAATCCACTGTCTTGGCATCAATCCGTGGTGGCGTGCCAGTTTTTAGGCGGTCAACACGAAACGGCAAAGCGCGCAGCCGTTCGGCCAGCGCGTTAGAAGGCGGATCACCGGCGCGGCCACCCTTGCTTTGATCCAAACCAATGTGAATCACGCCACCCAAAAACGTGCCAGTACACAGCACGACGCTGTCAGCATGGAAACGAATACCGGTTTCCGTGACAACTCCCCGGACGGTGTCGTTATCCACAATCAGATCGCCAGCGGCCTGCTGGAAAATCGTCAAGTTGGGCTGGTTTTCCAGCATTCCGCGGATAGCTGATTTGTAGCGTATACGGTCAGCCTGGGCACGGGTTGCCCGAACGGCGGGCCCTTTGCTGGCATTGAGCACGCGAAACTGGATGCCACCCAAATCCGTGGCAAGCCCCATGGCGCCGCCCAATGAATCAATTTCCTTGACCAAGTGACTTTTGCCGATACCGCCGATCGCGGGGTTACACGACATTTGGCCCAGGGTTTCGATGTTGTGGGTGAGCAGCAGGGTCTGACAGCCCATGCGAGCAGAGGCCAATGCGGCTTCAGTTCCCGCATGGCCACCGCCGATGACAATCACGTCAAAGCGGTCGGGGTAATTCAAGAGACACCTCGTCTTGTGCCTAGCGGCACGGATGATGTGGCCAGTGCAGTCGGTTTAGACGCAGCCACCTTAGATCAATGAGGCGGCAAGTATAAACCCCCTGTGGGTAACCGTCAGGTTTTTCCACACCCCAATTCACCAAACAGCCTCTATTAATAACAACATAAATATAAAATAAGAGAAGTTCTGTAAATGTTGTAATTACTAGTGTGGACAATTTCTGTGTATAAGCGAATTATTTTAAATTATTTCAGTAGCTTATATTGTTGACTTCTACATGTTTGAAGACGGGAGTGCCTGGGCAGAAAGGGTGATAAGCCTGTGGATGGAATAGCGCCTTATCCACAGATGGCATTGAGCACGGCTTATCCACCGGTCAGTACCTGGGTTGTTACCGCAGGTGTGAACAACCACCGTTTGGTGTGGAGCTAACGCTAAGAGACTCTCATGGTAGGCGTGACAGAGGTAATGCTGATCAATGTAAAAAAAAATTATCCACAGGCAAAAAAATGGCCTGTCGTGTCGACAGGCCGGTATAAAAGCGTCATTCAGCGTGAATAGGCAGCTATTTTATAGCTTGGAAGGGGGCAATTTAGTGTTTGAGCACCCGCGCCAGGAAGGATTGAGTGCGTTCGTGTTGAGGTGAATCGAACAGCTTTTCCGGGTGGCCCTGCTCAGTAATCTCGCCTTTATGGATAAAAATCACCCGGTCGGCAACCTCTCGGGCAAAGCCCATCTCATGGGTGACAATCACCATGGTCATGCCCTCTTTGGCCAGCTCACGCATGGCATCCAGTACTTCACCGATCATTTCCGGGTCAAGCGCTGATGTGGGCTCGTCAAACAGCATTAGGCGCGGTTCCATAGCCAAGGCGCGAGCCAGCGCTACACGCTGCTGCTGGCCGCCTGAGAGCTGGCTGGGATACTTTTCGGCTTGGTCGGCGATTCCCACCCGGTCAAGCAGGCGCTTAGCGTTGCTGACCGCGTCGTCTCGGCTTAAACCGCGCACTTTCATTGGCGCCAGAGTGACGTTGTCGATCACGCTGAGATGAGGAAAGAGGTTGAACTGCTGAAATACCATGCCGACTTCGGTACGGATAGTTTGCAGTGCTTTAGTGCTCTTGCCATGGGGCAGCAGCTCATTGTTATCGACTACCAGGCTGCCGGATTGGAACTCTTCCAAGCCGTTAATACAGCGAATGAGTGTGGATTTTCCTGAGCCACTGGCACCGATAATCACCACCACTTCACCGGGCACAATCGTAAGATCAATATTGTTGAGTACGTGCAGGTTGCCAAAGTGCTTGTTGAGCTGCTGCATACGCACAATTGGTTGCATTGTGTTGTTCAATGTCTCGTTCATTGCGCGTGTCCTTATTGTCCTGCCAGGCCTCTGCGCTCAAGTTGGCGCAGGATGATGGAGAGCGTCCAGGTGATCGCCAGATACATCAGGGCGACCATAAAGTAGACCTCAAGGGCGGTGAAGGTGGTGGCGATGTAGATTTGTCCCTGACGTACCAGTTCACCGACGCCGATCACTGAAAAAAGTGAGGTGTCTTTGATGCTGATAATGCCCTGGTTACCCAGGGGAGGAATCATGCGCCGAAACGCCTGGGGCCAGATAACATAGCGAAACGCCTGGGTACGGGAGAGTCCAAGTGAGAGTGAAGCTTCACCTTGGCCGCGTTCAATCGACTGGACGCCGCCGCGGACAATTTCCGAAATATAGGCGCCGGAATTCACTGCAATGGCGGCAATGCCTGCGACCAGAGCGTTAATGGGGCCGCCCAACAGTTGCGGTAAGCCGTAAAAGATAAAAAGCACCTGAACCAGAATAGGTGTGCCACGGAACACCTCGACATAGACAATGGCTGGCCAGCGCAACCAGCGTAGCGGGCTGATGCGTAACAGTCCAAAGAAGATGCCTATAAAGAAACCTATGGCCAAGCCGCCAAACGAGATCAGTAGCGTCCAGGGAATACCAGGCAGCAGGTAAGGGATAGACCCAATCGCCGCTGACCAATCAAACTGAAAATTGACGTCCACGCGTAGACTCCTGAAACAAAAAAACAGATGGCAAAAACACATATGAAACGCAGCAGGGCCGGGGGTTGTGGCCACCCGGCCCTGTAATGGCGTTACGCTATTGCTGAGCTTTTACGCTCACTCTTCGCTGGGCGCTTCACCAAACCACTTGGTGTAGATCTCGTCGTAAGTGCCGTCTTCCTTCATCGCTGCGAGCGCTTCGTTGGTGGGCTCTACCCATTCGCTGCCTTTGTGGAAAACAATACCGTACTGTTGGCCCTCGTAAAGCGGGCCAACGACCTTGGTACGGCCTTCACCACGGGTCTGCGAGAAGTAGGCAACGTTAGGTGCGTCATAGAGCACGGCGTCGACGTTACGGCCTAACAGCGCCATGTACATATCGGCGGTGGCGGGGTAGGGAGTGATGTCAGCATCATCGCCTAGCTCTTGCTGAAGGAAGTCGTAGCTAGTGGAGCCGATTTTAGTGGCGACGCTAAGGCCTTCTAGGTCTTCAAGGGTCTCAACATCGTCATTATCCGCACGCACGATAATTCTCAAGCCCGAGTCGTAATAGGGGTCAGAAAAGTCGACGACTTCCGCACGCTCTTCGGTGATGGTAGTACCGGCAATGGCGATCTCCTGACTGCCGGTTTGCACGGCGGGAATAATGCCCGAGAATTCCATGGTGGTGAGGTTGACTTCAAAACCTGCCCGTTCGGCAACTTCGTTGATGATATCCATATCGAAACCAACCATTTCGCCGGTCTCTTGATCCATCATTTCAAAGGGCACAAAGCTTGGGTCAGTGGCCACGTTCACCGATGGCGTTTGGGCCATGGCGGCAGTGGCGCTGCCCAATCCCAGTGCGAGCGCCAGCGTTGTTTTGGTTAGGCTGAGAGGTAGTGCTACTTTCATAAGTTTCCCCGTGATTTGTGTGGCTGTTTGCGGGTTGCAAAGCGGTTTACACCGTCTGATGCTCTTCATAAACCGCTATTTAAGCCATTGTTGACCTATAAACCTTGGCGAGAAACCGTCAGGGCGTCAAGTCGCGGGGCGCGCTGTGAGCCAACGCTGTTTAGACCATAAAGGAGGCGCCACAGCCGCAAGTGGTGGTGGCATTGGGGTTTTGAACGCGAAAACGCGCGCCCGCCAGGCCCTCTTCGTAGTCGACGGTAGAGCCGACCAAATATTGGTAGGAGAGGGGATCAACCACTAGGGCAGCGTTACCAAACTCAATAACGGTGTCATCGTCGGCGACGTTATCAGCAAAGTCGAAACCGTACTGAAAACCTGAGCAGCCGCCACCGGTCACGTAGACCCGCAGTTTAAGGGATGGGTTATTCTCTTCGGCAATCAGCGCATTAATACGTTTGCGTGCGCTATCAGAGAGCAGTAATGGGGTAGGAACAAAGGCTTCTGCACCGCTCATGGGTACCTCCCGCGAGCTTTAAGAACGAATAAATCGGCATTGGGGGGTGATTATGGGTAATTCCCAGCAAATTGGTCAACTATTGCTGGGAATTAGTTAGGGAGGCCACTGGTCTCTTCGGCGGCGAGGACAGGTTTACGCGAGGGCGCTGTGAACCCCACCAGGGGCGCTACTTTCGACATCTGACCGCCATGGATGGCGGAAATGCCGGAATTGTCGGGAACATTATTCCGGCCCTGGAAAAAGACCCTCGCACCACGTTAACTACCTTGGTCAAGAAACCTTTGAGGTACCCTCTGCATGCTGATGTTTTGTTTGGTTTAAGGCATCAGTGCTGGAGCGGTGAGTCCTGTGCTCTCGTCAAAACCAAACATCAGGTTGAGGTTTTGGATCGCTTGGCCCGAAGCGCCTTTGACCAGGTTATCGATCACTGATAGCACGACCACCGTGTTGCCATTGTTAGGCCGGTGGATCGCCAAGCGGCAGGTGTTAATACCTTTGACACTGCGCGTTTCAGGGTGGCTTCCCGCAGGCATCACATCGACAAAGGGTTCATTGGCATAGCGCTGCTCAAAGAGTGCCTGCAGATCGCCGGGATCAGCGGTTAGCTGGCCGTAAAGGGTGGAGTGTATTCCGCGAATCATCGGCGTTAAGTGGGGTACAAAGGTTAAACCCACCGTGGATTGCTGGATATCCTTAAGCCCTTGGCTAATTTCTGGCAGGTGGCGGTGGCCCGAGGCGCCATAGGCCTTCATCGACTCGCTGGCCTCTGCAAGTAGTGAACCTACTTTAGCGCCTCGGCCTGCGCCGGTAACGCCGGATTTGCAGTCAGCAATGAGTTGGCCCGGGTCGATCAAACCCGCTTCCAAAAGCGGCAGGTAGCCCAACTGAACGCTGGTGGGATAGCAACCGGGTACCGCAATTAAGCGTGCGTTTTTGATTTTCTCCCGGTGCATTTCCGGCAGCCCGTAAACCGCCTCTTGCAACAGTTCTGGTGCGCCGTGGGCCTGGCCGTACCAGCGGCTCCATTCGTCGGCATCGCGCAGCCGGAAGTCGGCTGACAGATCGATCACTCGTGTGCCGTTTTCGAGTAACTCTCCCGCCAGGGCGTGGGCAACGCCGTGGGGGGTGGCAAAAAACACCGCATCCATGGCTCCTAGCTGTTTGGCATCCGGCTCGCTAAACGCCAGGGTGTCGTAATGGCCGCGCAGGTTGGGGTACATATCGCACACCTTTACGCCCGTTTCCGAGCGCGAGGTAATCATGGCGACGTTGACCTGGGGGTGTTGGGCGAGTAGCCGCAGTAATTCAACGCCGGTGTAACCGGTACCGCCAACAATGCCGACCTTAATCACAAATCACTCCTTGCGGGTTACGCAAAACGGTTTTCACATATTACAGCCTAAGCGGATTGCTGCACGCTGTCGAAGCTTAGCAGTCTATGATACACAAGAGAGTAGAGAGATAAGAACACTAGAACTCATCATCAGGAAGGTCGCTGTGGCGCGTTTTTCCCTGTCGGATTTTACCTTAGAGAGTTTTCGTCGCCAGCTGGCCAACGTCGACGCCCTTCCACAGCTATGTGTGCTGGGGCTGGTCTCGGGCGTTATTACCGGCGCTGTGATGGTAGCGTTTCGGCTGCTTTTGGAAGCGGGCGCCGCGCTCTACATGACCAATGGAGACCCAGAAGCGTTTGAAAGCATGGCGCCGTGGCTGCGCACGCTGTTGCCCATGCTGGCAGTAACGCTAGTGGGAGTGCTGCTGTATAGGCAAAAACCGGCGGCGCGTAAGCTGGGTGTTGGCCATGTGATCGAGCGGCTTACCTACCACCAAGGCCGTTTTCCCCTGCGCAACTGGCTCAACCAGTGGTGGGTAGGTGTCATATCCGTCCTGGGCGGCCTCTCCGCTGGCCGTGAGGGGCCAGCGATTCACTTGGGCGCCGCGGCGGCCAGCGGGCTTGGCCAGCAGATGCGCCTGCCCAATAATAGTCTCAGGGTGCTGGTCGCATGCGGGACTGCAGCCGCCATCTCAGCCTCCTTTAATACCCCCATTGCGGGTGTCATCTTCGCTATGGAAGTGGTGATGATGGAGTACACCTTGATGAGCTTCATGCCGGTGATATTGGCCTCCACCATGGGGGCACTGGTGGCGCAGTTGGCTTATGGCAACGAGCCCGCCTTCCGTATCCCTGAGATAGCACTAGGCTCATTGATCAATTTGCCGTGGATTGTCGTGACGGGGCTTGTGATTGGCCTACTCGCAGGCTTGTTTATTCATATTTCTCGCAGTCAGCGGATTATACAGTGGCCACTCTGGATGCGGCTGGGCTTGGTAGGTGTGGCGACGGGTGTGGTGGCCTGGTGGTTCCCCCAGGTTCAAGGCATCGGCTATGACAGCGTAGCGGCAGCGCTCAATAATCAGTTGGAAATTAAAGTGCTGCTGGCGCTGATGATCATCAAGCTGCTGATTACGGCGTTAACCGTCGCAGGCGGTGTGCCTATCGGTATTATTGGCCCTGTGCTGGTGATAGGCGCTGCCACAGGCGCGCTGTTTGGTTTGTTGGGTGGCTGGCTTTGGCCAGATAAAGCCGCTGATCCGGGCATTTACGCGATGCTAGGCATGGCTGCGATGATGGGGGCGGTGCTACAGGCACCCCTGGCCGCGCTTATGGCGCTTTTGGAGTTAACCCATACGCCGAGTATTATGCTTCCTGGCATGTTGGCGGTGGTGGTGGCGTGTTTAACGTCGCGTCAATTGACCGGTTGTGAAGGGTTTTTTATCAGCACGGTGCGTTACGGGCTGCATCCGCTTCAACAGCCATTGATGCAGGCACTCTCACGGGTTTCGGTGCCAGCGGTGATGGAGCGCCAACTGGTGCGCACTGAGCGAATGATCACCCCTGAAAAGGCCCGACAGCTACTCGAAACTAACCCTGTATGGCTGGTGATTGAGCGTTCGAGCGAACAAAAACCGGTGCTGGCGCTCAAAGCTGCTGAGTTGGCGCGCTGGCTGCTTGAACACGATGAGGCGCTACAGGGGGAGGAGCCGCCTGGGGATGAGCTAATTGATTTACTGGAAATCCCTGGGCAGCGTTTGGAGCTGGCGCCGATTGGTTTACAGGCGACGCTTTCCGAAGCGTTTCTAAAACTGCAGGATGACGCGCTGGGAGCGCTCTACGTAGTTCATGGCTATCGCCCAAAGCAGCGGCGTATTTCAGGTATTATCACCCGTGGCGCCATCGAGCGTTATTACCACTACACTGATCCACGCGGCGTCGATTCCCGTGGCACCGATGCGTAAAACGATAATTTTCAAGGCATTATTTTAAAGACCTGATTTTAAAATCCTAGACGCACGCGAGAAGGATTCATCGCTTTAAGGAGCAACAATGTACTTATGGGTGAAGGCTATTCACTTAATGGCCGTAGTGACTTGGTTCGCTGCGCTGTTCTATTTACCCCGGCTGTATGTGTACCACGCCACCGCGCGGGATAACGGCGATGAACAGGCCATCAGCTACTTTAAAACCATGGAGCGTAAACTTTACCGTGGCATCATGACGCCATCGATGATTGCGGTACTGATTTTTGGGGGCTGGATGCTCTTCCTGGTTCCCGAATGGTTTAGCCAGGGTTGGATGCATGCCAAGCTGGCGCTTGTGGTTCTGCTTATCGCCTATCACCACGTCTGTTTGATCTATTTGAAGCAGTTCGCTCAGGATCGTTGTACCAAAGGCCATGTGTTTTTCCGCTGGTTTAACGAAGCGCCGGTGATTGCACTCGTGGCGATTATTCTGCTTGCCGTTGTGAAGCCCTTTTGATGCGCCGACCGCTTCCCCCCGTGGTTTTGGTGCTCGCCGGGCATGACCCGACGGGTGGCGCTGGGTTAATCGCTGACAGTGAAGCCATTGCGGCCTGCGGTGGTTGGGCGGTAACGATCCCCACTGCGCTGACGGTACAAAATTGTCATAATGTGACTCGCGTGATCCCTGCTGAGCCCACCGCGATGCGCCAAATGGCCGAGGCCATTAGTGAGATGCAGGTCGCGGCGATTAAGATTGGTCTACTCGCTGACGAAGCCACCCTGCGCGCTGCGGAGCAAATTATTCGCCGTTTTCCCGGCATCCCTGTGGTGGCTGATCCGGTCTTTAAGGCCGGTGGCGGAACTGAGTTATCCACACCCGGGTTACGACAACTCTTTATTGATCGCCTGTTACCGCTTGTGGATATCTTAACGCCCAACCGTGCTGAATTGGCCCAACTGACACCTGATATCGATACGCCTTTCGATGATACGGCCCGCGCGGTGGTACTGATGTCACAGGGGTGCCAAGCCATTTTGGTCACTGCCACCGATGAGCCGCTGCCCGGTAACGACCAGCAGGTTGTGCACACCCTGCATTCGCCTGACACCACTCGCCAATGGCAGTGGCCGCGTTTGCCCGAGCTCTTCCATGGCTCAGGCTGTACGCTTGCATCGTCCATTGCCGCTCGTCTTGCTGTTGGTGAGCGCTTACCAACAGCTTGTGAGCAGGCGCAGCACTTTACTTGGCAGAGTCTGTCTCAAGGCTTTCAACCGCCCAGCGGACAGTGTTTGCCACATCGATTTTCACGGGCTGTCCGTTTTTGATTCGATCTTCAATACGCCATTGACCGAGAGGATGCCATGACTACATCAGCTGAACTATTCGACCTTGCCAGTCGCCATATCCCCGGTGGGGTTAACTCACCCGTCCGGGCGTTTAAGGGGTTACACCGCCCGCCGGTCTTTATGGAGCGTGCTCAAGGTGCCTTTCTGTTTGACGTTGAAGGCAATCGCTACGTGGACTATGTCGGCTCCTGGGGGCCTATGATCACTGGACATGCAGACCAAGATGTACTGGCTGCGGTGCGGGCACGATTGGATAACGGCCTGTCCTTTGGTACCCCGACCGCCGTCGAAACCACCATGGCAGATTTGATCTGCGAGATGATCCCCTCCATGGATATGGTGCGTATGACCAGCTCGGGTACCGAAGCCACCATGTCGGCGATACGTCTGGCACGCGGCACCACCGGTCGCGATAAGATCGTTAAGTTTGAAGGCAATTACCACGGTCACTCTGATTCGCTACTGGTAAAAGCAGGGTCGGGTGCGCTGACCCATGGCGAGCCCAGCTCACCGGGTGTACCTGCCGCTCTGGCTGAACATACCATAACCCTGTCGTTTAACGACCCTGAAGGGGTCGAAGCGTGTTTTAGCGAAATCGGTGATCAGATTGCCTGCATCATCGTTGAACCCGTTGCCGGCAATATGAACTGTATTCCTCCCCAGCCGGGCTTTTTGGAAACGCTGCGTCGAGTATGTAATGAATACGGCAGCGTACTTATTTTTGACGAAGTGATGACCGGTTTTCGCGTGGCTATGGGCGGTGCTCAAGCCCACTACGGTATCGTGCCCGATCTCACCTGCTTGGGAAAAATTGTCGGCGGTGGCATGCCGGTGGGCGCCTTTGGTGGCAAGCGCGAGATAATGCAAAACATCTCCCCCCTGGGGCCGGTTTACCAAGCGGGAACATTGTCGGGTAACCCGCTGGCGATGGCCGCAGGCATCGCTCTGCTGACCAAGTTGCAGGTACCGGGTTTTCACGATGCGCTTACCCAGCGGGTTAATACCCTGTGCACAGGCCTTCAGGAGCGTGCCAATGCGGCAAGGGTACCGATGATGACACAGTCGGCGGGTGGCATGTTTGGACTCTTCTTCACCTCGCAAAGCCGTGTGGATAACTTTGCCCAGGCCACTGCCTGTAATCCGGATGCCTTCCGCCGTTTCTTTGGTGCGATGCTTGACCACGGTGTTTACTTGGCGCCATCGGCTTTTGAGGCGGGCTTTATGTCCAGTGCTCACACGCCGGAAGATATTCAGTTCACCCTTGATGCAGCAGAAAAAGCCTTTGCCGTTATGTAACGGCAAGTAACTAAAAGCCCGCTATACTGCAAGAGCCGCTCACCTTGAGCGGCTCTTATGTTAGTTGAGAGCTAAACTCATGACACTACCAACGGCTTGGCGATATGTGATCTGCGCAGCAGGGCTGCTAGCCTGCTTGCCGCTGGCTGCACAGTCGCCTCAGGAGCAGGACATGACCCAGATCCATATCACCATGAGCGGTTCGCCAGGCGCAGAATTTTCCGCCCACTGGAAGATTACCCACGAAGGCGAAACCACCGAGCACGTTGAAGAGAGCGGGACAGTACCTGCTGAGTACACTTTTACTGGCACAGAGCTTGAAGGAACAGTGAAACTGTTAAGTGACGATGAGCGGCTAGAGGTTGATATTCAAAAAGGCAGTAACCGGTCGCGTTCATCGACTCAGGGGGCAGGGGGGACATTGACGCTAATGATTCGTTAATACCCTTTTAGCAGAGGGTAATAAAAAAACCGCCCCAGTTCGGGGCGGTTTGTATGAGCACACGATGTTTATTTTAACATCGTTTTGCTTAGTGGCCTTGGCTAACAGTGTTAACGTTGCCATTGCCGTAGGTTACGATGCTAGAGGTATGCTGACCCCAGAAAGCACCGCTTTGCGTAACGGCATTGTTGTTATAGCTGCCATGAGTTTCGATATAAGAGTCGTGGCCATAGCCAGACTGAGCTACGTTATAGGTGTTGTGATCACCATTTGCTAGGATTGTGCTCTCTAAAGAGTAACCATTTTGATTTACAACGGCGTCATTGCGGTTACCACCCATATAAGCATAGCTATCGTTATATGAGCCAGTCTGTGTGATTTCAGCATCATTGAAAGCACCGTTTTGCTCAACTACAGACTTATTCCCAGCGCCATCTTGGTTGACAGTCGCATCATTGGCAAATCCTTCAATGTAGGCGTAGCTATCATTAAATTTACCACTTTGGGTGATGTCAGCGTCATTGTAGAAACCAATTTGCTCTACTACTGAAACATTTTTATAACCCTCTTGATCAACAGTCGCGCTGTTAAAGAGGGTCTCTTGATAAACGGTAGAGTCATTCTTAGTGCCTAATTGGGTAACGTCGGCCGAGTTGCCGCTACCAAATTGTTCTATACCAGAGTCATTAAGGCCAGGTAGTGTTGTAGCAACACCGGAGACATCATCTTGTGATACTGTTGCTGAGTTATAGCTGCCTTGTTGATAAATACGTGAGTTTTGTGATCCCCACTGGGTAACATCGTTTGTATTGTTATTACCGCTTTGATAAATCGTGGAGTCACTACCACCTGAATACTGTGCAAAAGCAGCAGTACTCATAGCAAAGGCAACGGCGGCAGCGATAGTGGTGATTTGAGTTTTCATGGTGTTTCCCCATTATGTCATGCTTGCTTTAGTTATTACTGAGACAACGTTTGTTGCTCAGTAGGTTTCGACGGTGACTGGGCGTGCATTGCTTGAAAACGATTGTTGTTCAACACTAATGCCACGGTAGCCACTCCCCGATTGTGAAATCTGTATGTCACTACGATTGCCAAGTTGGCGCACAGAAGAATTTAGCTCTCTTGATGTGCTTCCTGACTGGGTAATATTCACGTTATGATTTCTACCGATTTGTGAGATAGTACTAACGTTATTACCACCTGCTTGATGGACTGCCGCAGTGTTGTAGTTGCCTAGTTGATAAATACTGGAAAAATTCCCTGCTTGATAACTACCCGATTGCGAAACTTTGGTACGATTATTGTTACCAATTTGCGCAATAATGCTGTAGTTACCCTGACTGCTTTGAGCAGCGGTTTGCTTGGAAAACTGTTCAACGCGGCTGTTGTCGGCATTGATTGTTAAGGAAACTGAAAGAGTTGCCGTCAAGACTGTTGTCATCAACAGAGCTCGCTTGGTAGTGGTGTACTTCAGTTTCATCATATTTCCCTCTGAAACGTTTTGTATCAATTTGTATTTCTATTGTTCAGTTTGAATCAATTCGAAATTTTCGCTATCAGACATTTTCTTATTTTTGCTGTGTAAATTCCCGTGTTTATTAAGGGCTAAATGATGAGTTTTCTAATCGATTTTTTAACTTTTTTATTAAAAAACGGTCAGGTATTATCCTGACCGTTAATTTTAATTGATTTTTTATGGTTAATATTTTTGCTTTTTTATTTAATGAAAGCTCCCCGATAAAATTGTGGTGATTACAGCATAGGCACGGGGGCGTCTAAATAGTCTGCTAAAATGGTATCTTGAAAATTAACGTTATTGCCCAGATTCCAGAGATTACTCTCTACACCTCTCGCGACTAAATGTATAACTGCTGATTCAATCGCTGACATGACAGCAAGTTGTACTGGCTCATTAGTGGTAAGACCCACTTCGGCTTCTAGCAAACGTCGAAAGTCGATAAAACGATAAACGCCCGCCCGCATTTCTTTTGAATAGATGGTTTTTGTTGTGGTTACGTTAGCCAGTACTTCACCAGTGGATATTTCAACCGCGCGTAAGTTAACCGTTACCTGGTCAACTTGGTATTGCCCTGAGGCGCCAATGCCAAAATACTCAGCACCTGCACCACCGGTGCGCACGTTTGATTCGTAGGCGATAATGCCGCCTTCGAGCATCACAGAGGCTGCACGGAGTGATGGCAATGTATCTGGCTGACCGAAGCGCTCGAACTCCGCACGAATAATGCGTCTTTCGGTAAGTAAGTTCTGTAACCCTACTCGTTCAAGCGGTATAAACCAGCCGGAGTCTGCTAGTGCTCCGGTCAGCATCGCCGCAGCACCTTGTGTTACAGCGGTTGAAAACGTGCTGGCGGGTGCGGGGCGGTACTGACCTGTTTGATCGCGGAAGTCATAAACTGAAACGAATATTCGCCCCGCTGGAGGGGGTAAAGAGACCAAGTCTTGATAGGTTGCCCCCCGGGGCGTGAGCGTTGCTTGTGCCCCTTCTAAATTTTCAGATGTCGCGACCATACCAGCACAGCCGCTGAGCAAACTAACCATGAGTAGCGAAGCGATAATTTTCATAATGTTCCCCTGAATGACGCGCAACCGTAATTAGGCTGATTGATAGTCCCGTTAGTTTTTTCTTCGTATAAAAAGCAGGTAATAGTTCAGGGGTTAAATAAACCGCCCACGCTAATATTGGTAACATCACCGGTGACTTTATCGATCACTCTTACTATTAGCTGCCCGCCTTCATCACGCACCACAACGCTAAAATCTCCACTATCGAACGATCCTTCTCCCACATTACCTGCCCCAACATCACTGATTAATTGTGATATCAAGCGACTCTCAAGACTTTGAATAAGCCGTTCGGTCGATGAGAGTGACTCGATACCCCTGGCATTAGGATCGGTGTTTGTATCCTGGGACTGCGCTTTACCCAGTAAATAGCTACCCATGAAAGGATCCCCGCCAAAGGAGGGATTGATGGGTGTATAAATCAGTTCTCCTGCGTTTGCGTTTAGGGGCAGCGTAGTTGCCAGGATGATAGTTGCCAGGGCACTGCTAGCTGTTATTTTGAGTATGTTTTTCATTAACGTAGCTCCTCTTTTCCCAGGTCTTTGTCAGAGGTAAGCGCAGCGGCTAGTTGTTGGCGTAGCAGCGCTTCTTCGACGGTTTGCACGGCTTCCCCAGCGGCACGATCGGCTTCATTGATCCTGGGGGAGAGCTGTGTACGGAAATACATACGATTGCCTTCCATCACCCATATTTGGCTACCCCAACGCGCATCAGGGCGCTCATTGATAGTGATAGTGGCATTGCCAATAATCAGGTTATCCATTGCCCGCTGGCTAAAGGCGCGATAAAAAGTTTTACCGGCCATGGTGATTGTTCTATCTACCATCACGCCAGTTAGCTCACTTCCGGCGTTAGTGCTGCCCCGCACTTCAGGCCCATCAGGGCTAGAGAGCTGATTAATAGCGTCAATCGCTTCTTGTTCGTTGGCGGGCATTGCCTCGGCAGGGTCAGCCGGTTCGTTGGCCAATGCTGTAAATGACATAATCCATACAGCTATGGTTAAAAAGCCGATGCTTAAACGGTTTATTGATGACATAGCAGTTACCTCTACCCTTTAGCGTTACCGGTGTCGCTGAAGGCTGCGTGCGGTTTCTATATTGGGCAAAATTGGCCCCAAGTTTTGATGAATCCAGTTGAGCGCTTGAATACGGTTGTGAACGTTAATCTTGCGAAAAATGTTGTAAAGATGTGATTTAACGGTGTGTTCGCTTACAAATAGCTTTTCAGCAATTTGTTGATTGGATGAGCCTGCGCTAAGCAGCGAAATAATTTCCATTTCCCGGTTAGTAAGTCCGCAGGCCGGGCGGAAAGCATTACTTTGGTATTTGCGATAGAAAAGGATCAAGCGCGCCATTAAGTCGCGGGACATCCACAGTTCCCCTTCCAAAAGCGCGTGGATGCCTTTGCAGATGACCTCAAGACTTTCGTTACGATAAAAAACCCCTTTTAGCTGAGCGCACGAGAGCGCTTCCAGGGCGTGATCCATATCGTGAATATTGAAAGCAGCTAGAGGTGTTTTAGTGAGTGCATCGGGTAACTTATCTTGCCACTCTGGCAGCGCATCAATCCCTATATGATCACTATCTATAAGAATCAACATGTTACCTGTAGCAGAAATAGGTAACGCCGAGTGAGGAGAGTGAATACTGATTTGGCATCCGGTGTGTTTGTTCAAGTACTCAGCGAACAGCTGTACTTGAGGACTTTTTTCGGTCACGACATACACCGTACCGGTAGACTTTTCCTGCGACATTGGGGAGCCCTCGTGGAGAGAAAGAGTGAGCAGGTAACCTTTGAATTGTTGACCAAAAGATACGTTACGTAAAGTTTTGTTATTAAAAAGATGGTAAAAATATTTCTAAAAGGTCGGACTTTTTTTCTTTCATTCGTTTTAATTTCTTTAAAAACAGATATTAGCGTGTTTAATTAGCAGGATATTGAGTAAGTATTTTTAGATACGTTGGGTAACATTTTGAAGGCTTTTGATACGGTGGATGAGCGCGTAAACTGATTCTCTACTGTTAGGAGTTTACATATGACCGCCGTCAATACCCTTGTTCTTGCCAGTGGAAATTCGGGAAAATTAAAAGAATTCAATCAATTACTTTCACCTTTGGGCTTCGATGTTCGCCCCCAGGCAGACTTTGGTGTCACCGAGGTTGAAGAGACGGGGCTAACCTTCGTCGAAAATGCCCTGTTAAAAGCTCGTGAAGCGAGCCTCGTTAGTGGATTGCCGGCATTAGCTGACGATTCCGGGTTGGAAGTGGACGCTTTGAACGGCGCCCCCGGTATCTATTCCGCCCGGTATGGCGGTGAGCCCAGGAGCGATGAGAAAAATAATCAAACGTTGTTATCCGCGTTAAGTGACTATGCGGAAGGACAGAGGAGCGGTCGTTACTGGTGCGTGCTGGTTTATTTGCGTCACCCGAAAGATCCAGTGCCGGTCATTGTGCAGAGCAGTTGGGAAGGAGAGATTCTTGCTCATCCCCGAGGGAAGGAGGGGTTCGGCTATGATCCGCTTTTTTGGTTACCTGATCAGGGTATGAGTGTTGCCGAACTGCCTAGCGACACTAAGAATCGCCTTAGTCATCGTGGCCGTGCGCTACAAGGCTTGGTGGAGTTATTGAAGGTGGCGCATGGCTGATAAGCTGCCGCCACTCTCGCTGTACATCCACACACCCTGGTGTGTCCGTAAATGCCCGTACTGTGATTTCAATTCTCATGAGCCGGGGACGCATGGTTTTACGCCTCGGGATTTACCTGAAGCCGCTTATCTTGATGCTTTGTTACAAGACCTGGATAACGATCTACTCCTCGCTGCTGGGCGGGAAATTCAGACGATCTTTATCGGCGGGGGCACACCCAGCCTGCTGTCACCCGTTTTTTATGACCAATTATTAAAAGGGATCAACGCCCGTTTACCCTTCGCCAATGATATAGAGATTACCCTAGAGGCAAACCCAGGTACCACTGAGCAAGAGCGTTTCATTGGTTACCGCAAAGCAGGCATTAATCGCCTCTCGCTGGGTATTCAAAGTTTTCAGCCCGATCAATTGCATGCATTAGGGCGTATTCATAGCGGTGATGAAGGGATCACTGCGGTCACGCAGGCGCGCCAGGCGGGCTTTACCAACATTAATATCGATCTGATGCACGGTTTGCCCGACCAAACGCCTCAATTGGCGATGGATGATATTGTCCAAGCGCTGGCATTGGCACCTGAACATCTCTCTTGGTATCAATTGACCCTTGAGCCAAATACGGCTTTTCACTCTCATCCTCCGGTGCTTCCCGAGGAAGAGGCGCTTTGGGATATTCAGGATAAGGGGCATCAGCTATTGGAGCAGGCGGGCTTCAAGCGTTACGAGATTTCGGCTTACGCTAGTGCCAATCATCAAAGCCGCCATAACCTTAACTACTGGCAGTTTGGTGACTACCTCGGGATTGGCGCGGGTGCCCATGGCAAGCTTAGCTATATTGACGAAAATGGCCAGTGGCGCATTGAACGGCGCTGGAAAACTCGCCAACCGGACGCTTATTTAAAGCGCACGGGCGATCTGCGTGGCTTTATAGCGGGTAAGCAGCTTATAAACGTCGATGAGCTGCCGTTGGAGTTCGCCATGAATGCACTACGGCTTACTGATGGCGTTGCTGTGGATACATGGAGAGCTAACACCGGGCAGGCTCCTGCAATGTTACTTGCGCGTTTACAATCCGCCGAGAAAAAAGGACTTTTGATGCAAATGCCCGAAAAACTGCGTGCATCCCCTCAAGGTCTATTATTCTTGAATGAGTTGCTAACCTTGATCAGTGATGATTGATTAGCGATGAATAAAAAGGTGTTTTTGAATATAAACAAGGAGTGAGCAATGCGTATTTCTCGACTACTGACACCGCTGGCGGCCGCTATTCTACTGGCGGGTTGTGCCACATCGGATCCTTATGGTGGCCAAACGCAGCGCTCCAGTACCGCGATGGGCACTGGGATTGGTGCCGCCGTAGGTGCCGCGGCGGGTGCCCTTTCTGGCGATGGTAGTACTAGCCGACGCGACCGTGCATTGATCGGCGCCGCAGTGGGTGCTGCAGCCGGTGCTGGTATTGGTGTCTATATGGACCGTCAAGAGCAGCAGTTGCGTGAAAATCTGCAAGGTTCGCGCATTGAGATCGATCGCCGTGGCGACGATATCGTGCTTAATATGCCTAGTGGCGTGACCTTTGGCTTTGATTCTGCCGACCTTACCAGCGAAGCACGCAGCTCTCTTAATGAAGTCGCTAATGTTCTTACCCAGTATCAGGATACCCGCGTTAATATTGCAGGTCATACCGATAGCACCGGTGATGCGAGCTATAACCAGCGTTTGTCGGAGCGACGCGCTCAATCTGTGGGTAACTACTTAACCCAGAACGGCGTTTCATCTTCGCGTCTTAACACCACTGGGTATGGCGCTACCCAGCCAGTGGCTAGTAATGACAATGAGCAGGGCCGCGCTCAGAATCGCCGGGTAGAAATTACGCTAACTCCCACTGGTGATGGTCAGCGCTAATAATAAGTCTCTTAACTGGCTATTACCTATCCAAGCCCGCTATGCTCACATAGCGGGCTTTTTTCATTCACTTGTCGATGAGTCTTCATGCTCTCTTATCAACATGCCTACCATGCCGGTAATTTTGCCGATGTACATAAACATCTAACGCTTTATGCGGTGATGGAGTATTTATTACGTAAAAGAACTGCCATTACATATGTCGATACTCACGCAGGGCGAGGACTCTATCCGCTAAATGCCCAGGAGACGCAACGCTTGCAGGAGTACCGCGAGGGCATATGGCCGGTGTGGCAAGCCCGTGCTGGGGTTCGCGATTCGCTACTTAACGCGTGGCAAGCAGCACTATCAAGCGCTCAACCTGTGCCAGAGGCACTGACTCACTATCCAGGCTCTCCTTGGTGGCTGAGTTATTTTCTACGCGAGCAGGATCAGCTGCGGCTGTTTGAACTGCATCCCGGCGAGCATGAGCAGCTAAGCACCCAAGGGTTATCGCCACATGCACAACGTGTGTTTGGTGACGGTTTGAAGGGCCTAACAGCGATGCTGCCGGTCACATCACCACGCTTGTGCGTGCTTATCGATCCTAGTTACGAGCGTAAAGTGGAGTATCAAGAAGTTGCCGAAACAGTGGCTTATACGCTGGATAAAGCGCGCCATGGGGTGGTATTGATTTGGTATCCGCTGCTGCCAGCAGGCCATCATCGCACGCTTCTAAGCAGCCTCAAAGAGAGTGGAATTCGCAAAATATGGCGCAGCGAGCTGCTGCTGCGCGAACCTGGCGAGCAGGCTCACGGCATGTTTGGCAGCGGTATGCTGGTGATTAATCCGCCCTGGGGGCTGGATGAACGCCTGGCAGCGGCGATGACGGAAATTACCCCGTTATTCGCTGCAAAGAGTCGCTATCAGGCGGAGTGGTGGGTGGGGGAGTAGTTGTTGTAACGAAACGGCCCTATTTGCCAATGCAAAAACTGCCGAAAATCTCGCCCAAGAGATCATCGGCGCTGAATTCGCCGGTGATCTCGCCTAAGGCCTGTTGGGCATCACGCAAATCTTCCGCCAGCAGCTCTCCAGCGCCGTAGCCACTTAGTTGAGCCTGCCCGGTGGTAAGCGCCGTCATTGCTCTATCTAGGGCATCCAGATGTCGCCGTCGCGCGGAGAAGCGACCTTCCGTCGTCGCGGTATAGCCCATCACCTCTTTTAAATGCGCTTTTAAGTTATCCACACCCTCGCCCGTTTTGGCGGATAAGCGCACGGTTGGTGGTGTTGTGGATAAATCTAAACCAGCGGGCTCTGCACTGGTATCAATCTTGTTGCGCACTAGTGTCAAGCGCTGCTGATCAGGGAGACGAGCGACGAACTCGGGCCAAATAGCCATAGGGTCGGTGGAAGCCGTGGTGCTGGCATCAACGAGTAGTAGTACCCGGTCAGCTTTCTCTATCTCGGCCCAGGCACGTGCGACACCAATTTTCTCAACCGCATCCGGCGTATCGCGCAGCCCAGCGGTGTCGATGATATGTAGCGGCATACCGTCAATATGAATATGTTCACGGAGTACATCCCGGGTAGTACCTGCAATATCGGTCACAATGGCGGTATCTTGCTCAGTGAGAGCGTTAAGCAGGCTCGACTTACCCGCATTGGGTCGCCCGGCAATGACCACGCTCATCCCTTCACGGAGCAGGGCGCCTTGGCCTGCTGACTGACGAACGTCGCTCAGCGCTTGCTGGACGCTGCTTAAATGCTGGGCAACATGGCCGTCAGCTAGAAAGTCGATCTCCTCTTCGGGAAAGTCAATCGCCGCCTCCACATAGACGCGTAGCTCTATCAATCGCTCCACCAGTGTGGAGACTCGCTTTGAAAACTCGCCCTGTAGTGAGCGTACGGCGTTCTCTGCCGCTGAGCGTGATGTGGCATCGATGAGGTCTGCGATGGCTTCTGCCTGGGCCAGATCCAGCTTATCGTTCAAAAACGCCCGTTCTGAAAACTCACCCGGCCGGGCCAGGCGAGCTCCCAGTGCTACGCAGTGCTCCAGCAACATATCCATAATAATCGGGCCGCCGTGCCCCTGGAGTTCCAGTACGTCTTCGCCGGTAAACGAGTGGGGGCCAGAGAAGAACAGGGCGATGCCCTCATCAATGCTGCCTTCCGCGCCTTGGAAGGGGCCGTAGTGAGCGTATCGCGGGGCAGGGCAATGCCCCACCATGGCCTGAGCGATTTTGCGGCAGGCAGGCCCAGAGACGCGGATGATACCCACGCCACCGCGTCCAGGGGGGGTCGCTAGCGCCGCAATGGTATCAGGTGTATAGAGGCGTTCGGCCATGGTGAATCTCTTTTAAAATTGGCAGGTAACGAAATTGATCGACCTAGTGTGAATTTTTCGGTCTTAAAACGCCAGACCCCCGCTCAAGGCGGGGGTCTGGAGGCGCTAATTAAAGCAGCGGACTATTTGGTTTTCATGCCCTTGCCGATACTCGGGTCATTTTCGATTTTACGCGTAATGTAATACTGCTGCGCCACCGAAATGATGTTGTTGACCACCCAGTAGATGACCAGACCGGCCGGGAACCACAGGAAGAAGAAGGTAAAGATGATGGGGAGCATCTTCATTATCTTCGCCTGCATTGGATCTGGCGGTGTTGGATTCAGCATCTGCTGTACGAACATCGAAATGCCCATCAGAATTGGCAGAATGAAGTACGGATCCTTCACCGATAGATCCTGAATCCAGAAGATAAACGGCGCATGCCGCAATTCAACCGACTCCAGCAGCATCCAGTAGAGAGCAATGAAAACAGGCATTTGAATCACAATAGGTAGACAGCCCCCCAGCGGATTGATCTTCTCCTTCTGGTAGAACTTCATCATCTCTTGCGACATTTTTTGCCGGTCGTCGCCATACATCTCTTTAAGGCGTTGCATTTCCGGGCCGAGTTTACGCATCCGACCCATGGATTTGTAAGCTTTGGCAGAAAGCGGGAATAGCACTGTTTTAACCAGAACGGTTAACAGGACAATCGACCAACCCCAGTTACCGACAATGTCGTGGATGTGATCCAGTAGCCAAAACAGCGGGTTTGCAATAAACCACAGCCAGCCATAATCCACAGTCAGTCTCAGGTTGGGGGCGACTTGCTCCAGGTAATCTTGAACCTTTGGCCCCATGTAAAGTGTGGCGCCCAGCGTCGCTTCACTGTCGGCTGCAATAGAGCTGGTGGGGCCAGCAAAGGCCACTACGTTACGGTTACTGGAGTCAGTGGTAACGTAGTAAAGGTTCTGTTGATCCTGCTGGGGCGCCCATGCCGACACAAAGTAGTGCTGGATGATGGCTATCCAACCACCTTGTGCTTCGCGGTTTTCAAATTTATGGCTTTGAATATCGTCGAAGTCGATCTTCTCGTAGCGTGCATCTGGCGTTGAGTAGGCCGCCCCTAAATAGGAGCTCATGCCCATGGATACACCGCTTGAGGGATCAGGGCTATTATCGCGTGCCAACTGGCCGATAAAGCGCGCACTCACCGGTGCATCGGTGTTATTGGCCAGGTAGTAATTGACGTTGACCGCATAGCTACCGCGCTTAAAGGTGAGACGTTTAATCACCTCAACGCCGTTAACGTCAGCGGTTAGATCAACGCTGAGTTCGTCATCGTTATCGCCTAAACGATACTCTGAGTTCTCAGGTGTGAATGCGATACGGCTAGCTTGGCCATCGAGCTGAAGGCCTGAACGAGCCACGTAGCTACGACTGCTGTTATCCGATAACAGCACGTAGTTACGGTCTGAATCGAGGGAGAGCTTGTGCTGCGGTAACGCGGCATAAACAATGTCGCCGCCGTGTGGATCAATACGCACATCGAGAACGTCAGTGGTCACGGCAATAAAGTCGCGGCTGGATGTCTCGCTTTCGGTATCCGGAATACCTTCACCTACCGCACTCTGCTGTGAAGACGTGCTCGGCACCGCTAAGCCGCCCTCTCCATCTTCAGTATTGCCAGGAGATGTGGAATTGCTGCGTTGCGTCGTTTCAGGCACTGAATCGTAATTCGGCTGCCCGTAATCCTGATTCCACTGGACGACTAGCAAGTAGGCGAGTACGGCTAGTGGAATCAGTAATAAAAGTCGTTTTACGTCCATGAGGGTTCTGCCCGCTGGGTGGTGAACATACTAATGGCGCAGTGTCATTTACTCGACTCTTGACACACGAAAGCCTGCCAGTTGGCAGGCCGAGGTCGAGCGGCGAGGGGTGCGCCAAAGGTCACGTGTCACGCTTAGGCGTTGGTTCTGCTGACATCGCCTGTGCGTCACGCTGAAGTCGCTTCCACATGCCGTGTAACTGGCGATGCAAGGTGTCGTTATCGATATCCTGAACACCGCGTCGTGCAAGCACCACTATATCCACAGAGGGTAGTTGATGTTGACGAAGGCGAACGGATTCTCTAACCAGACGCTTGAAACGGTTGCGATCTACGGCGCGTTTAACATTTTTTTTGCTGACCACTAGTCCAAGGCGGGGATGTCCCCGAGTACTCAGGCGGACTAACGCCATCATACCTTTGCCATGCACTTTTAGGTCGGCTTGCTCAAACACGTGACTAAAATCCCCAGCATTTAGTAACCGTAATTGCCGGGGAAAGCCTTGCTGCGGCACACGCAATCTGAGATCAGGCGCTCAGACGCTTACGGCCCTTGGCACGACGACGTGCGAGGATGGCGCGACCGTTTTTGGTTGCCATACGAGCACGGAAGCCATGCGCGCGCTTGCGCTTGAGAACGCTAGGTTGAAAAGTGCGTTTCATAACTCGTTATTCCCACGTGGTTTAGGACGGAAAGTGAATTCCAAAAAGCCCGGTCCAGTGAGGAACTAGCCGGGGAGATTCAATTCAAGACCGGAAATTGTAGAGACTTCCTCTGCTGGGTGCAATTTTTCCTTGCATAAAAGTGTTATTCCACTTCAGCCAGCGTGCTTGATATGCCGAGAGTAGCCATTAATCAAGTCACTATTATTACTAGTTAGTAGTTCTAAACCTGTTGTTATTAATAGTGGGGATACTATTTGTGGATAAGTTATATTAAGCATTATTTTTCAATGGATTATAATTATAAAAAATCTGTGTGTAACTCCCGTATAAGCCGTCCACAAGGTGTTGGGTAGATGTGATTAACCCTTGGGTAAAACACATATTTAATGATTATCCCCGCTCCTCCACAGGGTTTTCCCATAGGCTCATGCTAAGTTGTCCACAGCCGGGAATTGAAGGCTAAACCCGTGTGGATAACCGAGGCTTTGGGCGCTACAATGGTCGGCCGTTTTCAACCGATGGTGAGATGA